>NZ_CM152819.1:0-187500 GCF_056629235.1 Xanthomonas sp. NCPPB 1132
ATGGATGCTTGGCCCCGTTGCCTGGAACGTCTGGAAGCCGAATTTCCAGCCGAGGACGTTCACACTTGGTTGAAACCGCTGCAAGCCGAACAGCGCCATGACAACAGCATGGTGCTGTACGCCCCGAACGCCTTCATCGTCGAGCAGGTGCGCGAGCGCTATCTGCCGCGTATCCGCGAACTGCTGACCTATTTCGCCGGCAGCGGCGAGGTGCTGCTGCAGGTCGGCTCGCGTCCGCGCGCGCCGGAACCGGCCGCCGCACCGCCCAGCGAAACCGCGGCGGCGCGGACCCCGGCGCCGCCGTTGCTGGAGCCGTTCGCCGGCAATCTCGATTCGCACTACACCTTCGCCAACTTCGTCGAAGGCCGCAGCAACCAGCTCGGCCTGGCCGCGGCGGTGCAGGCCGCGCAGAAGCCCGGCGACCGCGCGCACAACCCACTGCTGCTGTACGGCGGCACCGGCCTGGGCAAGACCCACCTGATGTTCGCCGCCGGCAACGCCATGCGCGAGCAGAACCCGAACGCACGGGTGATGTACCTGCGCTCGGAGCAGTTCTTCAGCGCGATGATCCGCGCGCTGCAGGACAAGACCATGGACCAGTTCAAGCGCCAGTTCCAGCAGGTGGACGCGCTGCTGATCGACGACATCCAGTTCTTCGCCGGCAAGGACCGCACCCAGGAAGAGTTCTTCCACACCTTCAACGCGCTGTTCGACGGCCGCCAGCAGATCATCCTGACCTGTGACCGCTACCCGCGCGAGGTCGAGGGCCTGGAGCCGCGGCTGAAGTCGCGCCTGGCCTGGGGCCTGTCGGTGGCGATCGATCCGCCCGATTTCGAGACCCGCGCGGCGATCGTGCTGGCCAAGGCGCGCGAGCGCGGCGCGGAGATCCCCGACGACGTGGCGTTCCTGATCGCAAAGAAGATGCGCTCGAACGTGCGCGATCTGGAAGGCGCGCTCAACACGCTGGCGGCGCGCGCCAACTTCACCGGCCGTGCGATCACCACCGAGTTTGCCCAGGAAACCCTGCGCGACCTGCTGCGCGCGCAGCAGCAGGCGATCGGCATCCCCAACATCCAGAAGACCGTGGCCGACTACTACGGCCTGCAGATCAAGGACCTGCTGTCCAAGCGCCGCACCCGTTCGCTGGCGCGGCCGCGGCAGGTGGCGATGGCGCTGACCAAGGAACTGACCGAACACAGCCTGCCGGAAATCGGCGACGCGTTCGCCGGGCGCGACCACACCACCGTGCTGCACGCCTGCCGCCAGATCAAGCATCTGATGGAGACCGACGGCAAGCTCCGCGAAGACTGGGACAAGCTGATCCGCAAGCTCAGCGAGTAGTGCGGTGGCCGGGGTAGCGGACGCCGGATAAATCGGTGCATGACTTCGCGACAAATCCGGGAGAAACTGTGGATAAAGCGCGACGCGGCGGCGACGGCAAAACTATCCACAGGTTTCCCCACCAGTTCCGGGACAGTAGTACACGGGATTGGGAGCGTTAAAAACTCTTTTTATTCAGTGGCTTGAGCTACATTTGCACCGAATTTCGCTCTACCATCACCACCAAGCTTTTGATTTATTCCACATCTTTTAAAGCATAGGGGCACGGAACCACATGCGTTTCACACTGCAGCGCGAAGCCTTCCTCAAGCCATTGGCGCAAGTCGTCAATGTGGTCGAACGCCGCCAGACCTTGCCGGTTCTGGCCAACTTCCTGGTGCAGGTGCAGGGCGGCCAGCTGTCGCTGACCGGTACCGATCTGGAAGTGGAAATGGTCTCGCGCATTGCGGTCGACGATGCCCAGGACGGCGAAACCACGATCCCGGCACGCAAGCTGTTCGAGATCGTGCGTGCCCTGCCCGACGGCAGCAAGGTCACCGTGTCCCAGTCCGGCGACAAGATCACCGTGCAGGCCGGGCGCAGCCGCTTCACCCTGGCTACGCTGCCGGCCAACGACTTCCCGTCCGTCGACGAAGTGGAAGCCACCGAACGCGTGGTGGTGCCGGAAGCGGCGTTGAAGGAACTGATCGAGCGCACTGCGTTCGCGATGGCGCAGCAGGACGTGCGTTATTACCTCAACGGCCTGCTGTTCGACCTGCGCGACCAGACCCTGCGCTGCGTGGCCACCGACGGCCACCGCCTGGCACTGTGCGAGACCGAGTTGGAGAACGCCGGCGGCGCCAAGCGCCAGATCATCGTGCCGCGCAAGGGCGTGACCGAGCTGCAGCGGCTGCTGGAAGGCGGCGAGCGCGAAGTCGAGCTGGAAGTCGGCCGTGCGCACGTGCGGGTCAAGCGCGACGATGTTACCTTCACCTCCAAGCTGATCGACGGCCGCTTCCCCGATTACGAAGCGGTGATCCCGATCGGGGCGGACCGCGAGGTCAAGCTGGATCGCGAAACCCTGCGCGCGGCGCTGCAGCGTGCGGCGATCCTGTCCAACGAGAAGTACCGCGGCGTGCGCGTGGAAGTCTCGCCGGGCCAGCTGAAGATCAGCGCGCACAACCCGGAGCAGGAAGAAGCGCAGGAAGAAGTGGAAGCGGACACCAAGGTCAGCGACCTGGCGATCGGCTTCAACGTGAACTACCTGCTCGATGCACTGTCTGCGCTGCGCGAGGAGTTCGTGGTGATCCAGCTGCGTGACGCCAACTCGTCGGCACTGGTGCGCGAGGCCAGCAGCGCCCGCTCGCGTCATGTGGTGATGCCGCTGCGTCTCTGATGTTCCGCGTTCGTGTTCCACGTGGAACACGTGCGAAAGCGACCCGGCCTTGTGCCGGGTTTTCTTTTTGGGGGTTGGACGATCGGTTTTATTCGCGCGCGCGCGACGCCTGGTGCGCGCTTCCGGGAATACGTTGCCCATCGAGGGACATGCGGCGATGAGCGTCTCTACCGCTGCGGCTGGCCAGATCGATGCTCCGTTGGGCGTCGTGCAGCCTGGTAGCGGTCCATCGCCCGTAGGACAGCATCCCAGCGGGAGCCACAGAATCCGCGTAGGACCTAACTTCGCTGGGACCGCCCTTCTGCTCTCCGGCTAGACCTGATCTGCGTAGTCCGCGGGTTGGCTCGCACGCGACGGCTCCATAGGTCCACTGAGACGGCACTCCGAGCCCTGACAGCGGAGGCTCACCGACACCCACAGACCATTTTGGGTATGCTGCCGCCCTGCCCCAATCCCGATCTGCGTGCGCCCGGTGCGAGCGCCTTCGCCTCTATCCCCGCATGCACGTCTCCCGTCTCGATTTCCATCACCTGCGCCGGTTCGCGACGCTCGAGCTGGCGCCCGCGCCCGGGCTGAACCTGATCACCGGCGACAACGGCGCCGGCAAGACCACCGTGCTCGAGGCGATGCACCTGATGGCCTACGGCCGCAGCTTCCGTGGCCGCGTGCGCGATGGCCTGGTTCGCCAAGGCCAGGAGGCGTTGGATGTCTTCGTCGAATGGCAGGAACACGCCGGTGACGCAGCTCCGACTCGTCGGCGTCGCGCCGGCCTGCGCCACAGCGGTCAGGAATGGCGTGGTCGCCTCGACGGCCAGGACGTCGCCCATCTCGGTACGCTGTGCGCCGCGCTGGCCGTGGTCACCTTCGAGCCAGGGAGCCATCTCCTGGTCAGCGGCGGCGGCGAGCCCCGGCGCCGCTTCGTCGACTGGGGCTTGTTCCACGTGGAACCTGATTTCCTGTCCTTGTGGCGACGCTATGCCCGCGCGCTCAAGCAGCGCAATGCCCTGCTCAGGAGCGGTGGCAGCGGCGCGGCGCTGGATGCCTGGGACCACGAGCTGGCCGAATCCGGTGAGCCGCTGACCTCGCGTCGCCAGGACTACCTGGACCGCCTGCTCCAGCGCCTGCTCGCCCTCGCCCCGGATCTGGCGCCGGCGCTGGGTATCTCACATTTGCAGTTCGCGCCCGGCTGGAGACGCCAGGAGGTGTCGCTGGCCGACGCGCTGCTGCTCAACCGCGAGCGCGACCGTCAGCTTGGCTATACCTCGGCCGGTCCGCACCGGGCCGACTGGAGCCTCAGCTTCGCCGAGATTCCCGGCCGCGACGCGCTCTCCCGCGGCCAGGCCAAGCTCACTGCCCTGGCCTGCCTGCTGGCCCAGGCCGAGGACTATGCCGAGCAGCGCGGCGAGTGGCCAGTGATCGCCCTGGACGATCTGGCCTCGGAACTGGACCGCCACCATCAGGCACGCGTGCTGGAGCGGCTGCGTGCCGGGCCGGCCCAGGTCTTCGTCACCGCCACCGAAACCCCGAAGGCGCTGGCCGATGCCGGCCTGCCGATCGCGCGGTTCCACGTGGAACATGGGCAGATCCTGGCCGTCTCCTAGGCTGCCACGGGTCCGGCGGCCCGGGCTGCTATAATTCCCGCCAATCCCCTATCCAGCGGCGCGAACCGGCCCCCGCCTGTCTTCGCCGCCTCGTGGAGCCTACGGCACCCGCATGACCGACGAACAGAACACCCCGCCCAGCAACGGCAACTACGACGCCAACAGCATTACCGCCCTGGAAGGGCTGGAGGCGGTCCGCAAGCGGCCCGGCATGTACATCGGCGACGTCCATGACGGCACCGGCCTGCATCACATGGTGTTCGAGGTTGTCGACAACTCCATCGACGAAGCCCTGGCCGGGCACGCGGACCACGTCGCGGTGACCATTCACGCCGATGGTTCGGTCTCGGTATCTGACAACGGCCGCGGTATCCCGGTCGGCAAGCACGCGCAGATGAGCGCCAAGCTCGGCCGCGAGGTCTCGGCTGCCGAAGTGGTGATGACCGTGCTGCACGCCGGCGGCAAGTTCGACGACAACAGCTACAAGGTGTCCGGCGGCCTGCACGGCGTAGGCGTCAGCGTGGTCAACGCGCTGTCGGAGAAGCTGCTGCTGGACGTGTTCCAGGGCGGTTTCCACTACCAGCAGGAATTCAGCAATGGCGCGGCCGTCGCACCGCTGGTCAAGCTGGGCGAGACCACCAAGCGCGGCACCACCGTGCGCTTCTGGCCGTCGGTGGTGGCCTTCCACAACAACGTGGAATTCCACTACGACATCCTGGCGCGCCGCCTGCGCGAGCTGTCCTTCCTTAATTCCGGGGTCAAGATCGTGCTCGCCGACGAGCGCGGCGAGGGCCGGCGCGACGATTTCCACTACGAGGGCGGCATCCGCAGCTTCGTCGAGCACCTGGCGCAGCTGAAGACCCCGCTGCATCCGAACGTGATCTCGGTCACCGGCGAGCACAACGGCATCACCGTGGACGTGGCGCTGCAGTGGACCGACTCCTACCAGGAGACGATGTACTGCTTCACCAACAACATCCCGCAGAAGGACGGCGGCACCCACCTGGCCGGCTTCCGCGGCGCACTGACCCGCGTGCTCAACACCTACATCGAGCAGAACGGCATCGCCAAGCAGGCCAAGATCAACCTGACCGGCGACGACATGCGCGAAGGCATGATCGCGGTGCTGTCGGTGAAGGTGCCGGACCCGAGCTTCTCCAGCCAGACCAAGGAAAAGCTGGTCAGCTCCGACGTGCGCCCGGCGGTGGAGAACGCCTTCGGCGCGCGCCTGGAAGAATTCCTGCAGGAAAACCCCAACGAGGCCAAGGCGATCGCCGGCAAGATCGTCGATGCCGCCCGCGCTCGCGAAGCCGCGCGCAAGGCAAGAGACCTGACCCGTCGCAAGGGCGCGCTGGACATCGCCGGCCTGCCCGGCAAGCTGGCCGACTGCCAGGAAAAGGATCCGGCGCTGTCGGAGCTGTTCATCGTCGAGGGTGACTCGGCAGGCGGTTCGGCCAAGCAGGGCCGCAACCGCAAGAACCAGGCGGTGCTGCCGCTGCGCGGCAAGATCCTCAACGTCGAGCGCGCGCGCTTCGACCGCATGCTGTCCTCCGACCAGGTCGGCACGCTGATCACCGCGCTGGGTACCGGCATCGGCCGCGACGAGTACAACCCGGACAAGCTGCGCTACCACCGCATCATCATCATGACCGACGCCGACGTCGACGGCGCGCACATCCGCACCCTGCTGCTGACCTTCTTCTACCGGCAGATGCCGGAGCTGATCGAGCGCGGCTACGTCTACATCGGCCTGCCGCCGCTGTACCGGCTCAAGCAGGGCAAGCAGGAGCTGTACCTGAAGGACGACAACGCGCTCAACGCCTACCTGGCCAGCAGCGCGGTCGAAGGCGCGGCGCTGGTCCCGGCCAGCAACGAGCCGCCGATCACCGGCGCGGCGCTGGAGAAGCTGCTGCTGCTGTTCGCCAGCGCCAACGAGGCGGTGGCGCGCAATGCGCACCGCTACGACCCGGCGCTGCTGAGCGCGCTGATCGACCTGCCGCCGCTGGACGTCGCCCAGCTGGAGAGCGAGGGCGAAGCGCATCCGAGCCTGGACGCGCTGCAGGCGGTGCTCAACCGCGGCAGCCTGGGCTCGGCGCGCTACGCGCTGTCCTTCGAGCGCGGCAGCGAGCAGAAGCCGGCGATGTTGAAGGTGATCCGTCGCCACATGGGCGAAGAGCTCACCAGCTGGGTGCCGATGGCCGCCTTCGAGAGCGGCGAGCTGCGGGCCTTGCGCGAGGTCGCGCTGGCGCTGAACGGGCTGGTGCGCGAGGGCGCGCAGATCGTGCGCGGCAACAAGACCCAGGCCATCAGCAGCTTCGCCCAGGCGCACGCCTGGCTGTTCGAGGAGGCCAAGAAGGGCCGACAGATCCAGCGCTTCAAGGGCCTGGGCGAAATGAACGCCGAGCAGCTGTGGGAGACCACGGTGAACCCGGACACGCGCCGCCTGTTGCAGGTGCGCATCGAGGACGCGGTCGCCGCCGACCAGATCTTCAGCACCCTGATGGGCGATGTGGTCGAGCCGCGCCGCGACTTCATCGAAGAGAACGCGCTGAAGGTCGCCAACCTCGACATCTGACCGTGGCGGTGCCCGTCCCCGGCCTGCGCCGGGGCGCGCGTCCCGCTGCGCCTTCCGCCCGCTTCCGTCCAGGACCGCGATGACCGCACCGCCGTTGCCCGCCACCCCGCTGCCGTTGCCGTCCGCGCCGCCGGCCCGCCCGCGCCGGCCGATCCTCGGGTTCTTCCTCGACGTGCTGCTGGCAGCGGTGGTGCTGCTGGCGGTGAGCGTGCTGAGCGGCCTGGTCTGGGGCGTGATCCGCGGCTTCCAACTGGCGATGGAATTGAAGGCGCACGGCATCCCCGCCGATCGTCTGGCATCGGTGGTGGCGCAGCGGGTCGGCCAGCCGGGCGCGCTGGCGCAACTGCTGATCGCCCTGGTCAGCACGCTCTCCGCGGCGCTCTTGCTGTACTTCCTGCGCCGCCCGGCCAGCGCCGCCGAGCGGCGTGCCTCGCGGCAGGCGGCGCGCACGCCGTCGACCTGGGGCTGGGTGCTGCTGGTCGCGGTCGGGGTGTTCGTCGGCAGCGCGGCGATTTCCGCGCTGGCGGCGCAGGTCGGCATCAAGCCGGTGCCGACCAACCTGCCGTTGATGCAGGACGCGATGGCGCAGATGCCGCTGTTCCTGATCGTGTTCGCCGTGGTGATCGCCCCGGCCTACGAGGAACTGCTGTTCCGCCGCGTGCTGTTCGGGCGGCTGTGGGACGCAGGCCGGCCGCGGTTGGGCATGCTGCTCAGCGGCGCCGCCTTCGCCCTGGTGCACGAAGTACCGGGGACCACCGGCAACAGCCTGGCCGCGACCGCGCAACTGTGGCTGGTCTACGGCGGCATGGGCGCGGCGTTCGCCTGGCTGTACAAGCGCACCGGCACCTTGTGGGCGTCGATCGCCGCGCATGGCCTCAACAACGCCATCGCGGTCGCCGGGCTGTACTGGTTTGGCGCAACCTGAAGGTTTGTTTGACGAAATGTTAAGACACGGCCCTCCACACTGCGACGCGTGTCAGGAGGGGGGACCGTATGAAGCAAGTGGTACTTGGCGCGTCGCTCGCGATGCTGCTGGCAGCGTGTGCGACGACGACATCGCCAACCGGGCGCACCCAGGTCGTCGGCGGCATCTCGCAACAACAACTCGACCAGATGGGCGCGCAGGCGTTCGCCGAGGCCAAGGCCAAGGAACAGCTGGATACCGATCCCAAGCGCAACGCCTACGTGCGCTGCGTGGTCAACGCGCTGGTCGCGCAGTTGCCCGACCAATGGCGCGGCACCGGCTGGGAAACCGCGCTGTTCAACGACAAGGAACCCAACGCCTTCGCCCTGCCCGGCGGCAAGGTCGGGGTCAACAGCGGCATCTTCAGCGTGGCCAAGAACCAGGACCAGCTCGCCGCCGTGCTCGGCCACGAGATCGGCCACGTCATCTCGCGTCATCACGAAGAACGCATCACCCGCCAACTCGGGGCGCAGGCAGGCCTGAGCGTGATCGGCGCGCTGGCTGGCGCCCGCTATGGCCAGGGCGCGGCCGATACCGTCGGCCAGGTCGGCGGCATGACCGCGCAGACGCTGTTCCTGCTGCCCGGCTCGCGCCAGCAGGAAGCCGAAGCCGACGTCGTCGGCCAGCGCCTGATGGCGCAGGCCGGTTTCGACCCGGCGCAGGCGGTGGAACTGTGGAAGAACATGATGGCCGCCGGCGGCGACCGTCCGCCGCAGTGGCTGTCCACCCACCCCGATCCCAGTGCCCGCATCGGCGAGCTGCAGCGCGACGTCGCCGCGCTGGAACCGGTGTATGCGCAGGCGCGCAGTGCCGGCAGGACGCCCAAGTGCGGCTGAGCCTGGCGTCGTCCCTGCGCCGGCCGCCGGCACTGTCACAGAAAACGCATCCAAAAACGTTTTCACGGCGTACAGGTTTCTGATAGGTTTGCTGGCTCGGCCGAGGAATGGCCGCTCCGTCTTCCGTGCCGCTCCGGGCGGTATCCACCGAGGTGACCCATGAAATTCCGCATTCGCAAGCAAGCGTTGTTGTCCCTGGTGATCGCCGCCGCCCTCGGTGGCGCGGTGGTGACCGATGCCGCTGCGCAGAGCGATCGCACCGACCACCGTTCCTCGCGCAATGCCAAGAGCGAGAAGGCGGCGGTGCTGTTCCCCAATGCCGAGCGCAAGGAGCCCAACGGCAAGCCGTCGTCCAAGCTCGGCAGCAAGCTGCAGAAGCTGATCGACACCTACAACAAGGGCGAGGACTACGCGTCGGTGCGCAGCCAGGCCGATGAGATCCTGGGCAACAGCGGCGCCAACGAGTACGACAAGTCGGTCGCCGCGCAGCTGGCCGCGCAGGCCGCCTACAACCTCGACGACAGCAAGGCCGCGCAGGCGTACCTGAAGCAGGCAATCCAGTTCAACGGCCTGGACAACAACGGCCACTACCAGTCGATGCTGATGCTGGCGCAGCTGCAGCTGCAGGACGACCAGACCGCCGAAGGCCTGGCCACGCTGGACAAGTTCCTCGCCGAAACCAAGTCGACCCGCCCGGAAGACCTGATCCTCAAAGGCCAGGCCCTGTACCAGGCGCAGCGCTACCAGGAAGCGATCCCGGCGCTGAAGCAGGCCATCGCCGCGTCGCCGGAACCGAAGGACAGCTGGAACCAGCTGCTGATGGCGTCCTACGCCGAGGCCGGCCAGACCGGCGAGGCGGTCAAGGCCGCCGAGGCGCTGGCGGCCAAGTCGCCCAACGACAAGAAGGCCCAGCTCAACCTGGCCAGCATGTACATGCAGGCCGACCAGATGGACAAGGCCGCGGCGGTGATGGACAAGCTGCGTACCTCCGGTCAGTTGACCGACGAGAAGGAATACAAGCAGCTGTATTCGATCTACGCCAACACCGACGGCCATGAGAAGGACGTCATCGCGGTCATCAACGAAGGCATGCAGAAGGGCATTCTGAAGCCGGACTACCAGACCTACCTGGCGCTGGCGCAGTCGTACTACTACACCGACCAGCTGCCGCAGGCGATCGAGAACTGGCAGAAGGCCGCGCCGCTGTCCAAGGACGGCGAAACCTACCTCAACCTGGCCAAGGTGCTGCATTCGGAAGGCCGCGTGGCCGAGGCCAAGCAGGCGGCGCAGCAGGCGCTGGCCAAGGGCGTCAAAAAGCCGGAAGACGCCAAGAAGATCATCAACCTGAAGTAGCACGCAAAAAAAGCCCCCGATTACCAGTGCTGAAAGTAGTGCAGGTAACAGGGATTGGTATAAGCTTGGAGGTTCCTGCGGTGTCATCGCCGCGTGAACTTGGGTCCCGCTCCACCGCGGGATCCGCCCCCCTTTAATCGAGTCATTGGCGCATGACGGAACAACTGGTCATCCATCGGCATTACGACAAAGATGACGCCTCCGGCCTCAGCTGGCCGCGCATCATCGGTATTGCCTTCGTAATCGCGCTGCACCTTGCAGCGCTGATGTTGCTGCTGATTCCGGCCGTTGCGCCCAAGGCGGTGGCGGAGAAGGAACGCAACATCATGGTCACCCTGGTGGACGCACCGCCGCCGCCTCCCCCGCCGCCGCCGCCGCCGCCGAAGCCGCCGGAAACTCCGCCGCCGCCGGTGAAGAACCTGGCGCCGCCGAAGCCGACGCCGCGCGACACGGACATCGCCACGCCGCCGTCGCCGCCCGCGCCGCCGGCCGCACCCTCCGACATCAGCGCTAGCGTCGATATCTCGTCGAAGAACATGAACCCGCCGAAGTACCCGCCGGCTGCATTCCGGTCGGGCGCACAGGGCGAGGTGATCCTGATCATCGACGTCGACGCCAGTGGTAACGTCACGAACGTTGCCGTCGAGAAATCCAGCCGCAACCGCGACCTGGACCGCGCCGCCATGGAAGCAGCGCGCAAGTGGCGGTTCAATGCCGCTGTCGTCAATGGACAGAAGACCGCCGGCCGCGTCCGCGTCCCGGTCAACTTCGCGCTGAACTGATACAAAGGTTGCGCGGACCGGCGCACCGCCGGTCCGCAAGCCCTGTCTACTCTTTGCACCACCCTCATCACCACCACACACAACAAAGGTAAGCGTCATGCTGCAGGAAATTTTCATCGCCGCTGCTGCGGGGGGCAACAACGCATCGAACGCCCTGTCGCAGATGGGCTTCGAGCACCTGATCACCGAAATGACCTCCAAGCCGGGTGACTTCGCCGTCTCCTGGGTGGTGCTCATCACCCTGATCATCATGTCCGCCTCGTCCTGGTACTGGACGATCATCAACATCTTCCGCGCCACCCGTCTGAAGAGCCAGGCCGACCGCGTCACCAGCCTGTTCTGGGACACCCCGAACGCCCAGGACGCCATCCGTGCGATGGAAGAGCAGCCGGCCTCCGAGCCGTTCTCGAAGATCGCCCTGGACGCCGCGCAGGCCGCCGCGCACCACCAGCGCGCCGAAGCCGGCACCGGCACCGGCCTGGGCGAGACCCTGAGCCGTTCGGAGTTCGTCGATCGCGCCCTGCGTCAGGCCGTGACCCGCGAAAGCACCAAGCTGCAGTCGGGCATGACCCTGCTGGCGACCGTCGGTGCGACCGCGCCGTTCGTCGGTCTGCTGGGTACCGTGTGGGGCATCTACGGCGCGCTGATCAAGATCGGTGCCACCGGTTCGGCCTCGATCGACGCCGTCGCCGGCCCGGTCGGTGAAGCGCTGATCATGACCGCGATCGGTCTGTTCGTCGCGATCCCGGCCGTGTTCGCCTTCAACTTCTTCAGCAAGGTCAACAGCTCGGTGATCGCCAAGTTCGACACCTTCGCTCACGACCTGCACGACTTCTTCGCCACCGGTTCGCGCGTTCGCTGATCCCGGCTAAGTCGTCCACGCAACGTTAACGGAGCCCGTTATGGCTTTCAGTAGTGGTAACAGCGGCGGCCCCATGGCCGACATCAACGTCACGCCCCTCGTGGACGTGATGCTGGTGCTGCTGATCATCTTCATCATCACGGCACCGCTGATGTCCCACAAGGTCAAGGTGGAGCTGCCCCAAGCCAACTTGAAGCAGGATCCGGACAAGGACGACAAGCGTTCGAATCCGATCACCCTGGCGGTCAAGGAGGATGGGTCGCTGTACTGGAACGATGAGCCGATCTCCAAGGAAGCCCTGGAGTCGCGCTTCTCGACCGCTGCACAGCAGACCCCGCAGCCGCCGCTCAACCTGCGTGGCGACCGCACCACCAAGATGCGCACGATCAACGAGATCACCAAGATCGCGCAGAGTCAGGGCATGCTGGACGTCGGCTTCGTTGCGACCAAAGAGAAGGGGAACTGAGCCATGGCGTTCAGCTCAGGAGGCGGCCGTGGTCCCATGGCCGACATCAACGTCACGCCGCTGGTCGACGTGATGCTGGTGCTGTTGATCATCTTCATCGTGACCGCGCCGATCATGACGTACCCGATCGACGTGGATCTGCCGCAGCGGGTCATCAACCCGCCGCCGCAGTTGCGCGATCCGCCGCCGCCGATCGATCTGCGGATCGATGCGTCGAACCAGGTGTTCTGGAACAACAGCCCGGTAGCGGTGACTGCGCTTCCGCAGATGATGGAAAACGAAGTCCAGCGCGATCCGACCAACCAGCCGGAACTGCGCATCGATGCCAATCCGGATTCCGAGTACGAAGTGATGGCCAAGGTGCTGGCCGCCGCCAAGAACTCGGACATGAAGAAGATCGGCTTCGTGCAGCAATAAGCTTCACCGCAATCCGTTTCACCGCAACACCTCAGTCATGACGCGACTGCAAACGCCACCGGCAACGGTGGCGTTTTTTATGCGCGTGGTGGGGGGCCGACTGCCCTGCCCATTCCGCCAGCGTCGGCCTGCGGCCGAGCGCGTCGCAGGGCGCGCCGCCTGCCTCGCTGGACGCGGTTCGCGCTCGGCCGACTCTCGGCCCAAGCGGCCGAGAAGCGCACCGAGCGCCTCTACGCGCTGGGGCGTGCGCGTGCTGGCAGTGGCCAAGTTCATACCCGGCCTGTCGATGGTGACCGTTCTCCGCCCGGGCCGCGCCGCCCCTCGCCGCCCCTCGCACACCGCTGCGTTGCGGGTGTAGGCTGGTGACGCGACACCACACCCACAGGAGGCTGGCCATGGCGTTCAGTGCTGCAGGGAATCGGGGACCGCTGGCGGAGATCAATGTCACCCCGCTGGTCGATGTGATGCTGGTGCTGTTGATCATCTTCATCGTCACCGCGCCGATGCTGACGCGCACGATCACCATGGACCTGCCGCAACGAACGTCGGCGCCGTCCACGCCTTTGCCGCCGCCCGACCCGATCCAGTTGCGCCTGGATGCCAGCGGCCAGTTGTTCTGGAACGCCGCGCCGCTGCCCTTGCGCGATCTGCAGCCGCGTCTGCAGGAGGCCATGGCGCAAGCCGCCGGCAATCCGCCCGAGCTGCGCATCGATGCCAGCCCGGATGCGGAATACGCGTCGATGGCCAAGGTGCTGGCGGCCGCGAAGAACGCCGACGTCCAACGCATCGGCTTCGTGCAGGCGCACTAGCGAGCGATACGGTAACGCGCGTCGCAGCGATGCTGGCGCGCGTGTTGTGGTGTGCTTGGCACGCTCTGGCCGCCTCCCTGCACCTCGAAGCACGTGAATCGCGGACCTTGTGTTGCGATCGCCCCGTGCGGCCGCGCTCAGGGCAGCGAAGCCAGGGTCCGGCGGCTACCGGTTCGCCGCCAGCACCGCCAGATACGCCTTCACCGTGGCGTCGAGCCCGGCGTACAGGGCCTCGCCGATCAATGCATGGCCGATCGAGACTTCCAGCACCTGCGGCACGTTCGCCAGGAACGCGCCGAGGTTGGCCTGGGCCAGGTCGTGGCCGGCGTTGACGCCCAGCCCGGCGGCTTGCGCACGGCGTGCGGCGGCCGCGAACGGCGCCGCCGCGGCGCTGTCGCCCTCGTCCCACGCGGCGGCATAGGGACCGGTGTACAGCTCGATGCGATCCGCGCCGAGTTCGGCCGCTACCGCCAGGTCGGGATTGTCGGCATCGACGAACAGGCTGACCCGGCAGCCCAGCGCCTTCAGCTCGGCGATCAGCGGTCGCAGGCGGTCGCTGTCGCGGCCGAAATCGAAGCCATGGTCGGAGGTGAGTTGGCCGTCGCCGTCGGGCACCAGCGTGGCCTGCGCCGGGCGGGTCTGCGCGCACAGCGCGATCAGCCCCGGATAGCCGGGCCGCGGCGGCGCGAACGGGTTGCCTTCGATATTGAATTCGACGCCGCGGTCGCGGGTGAGCACGGACAGCGCCAGCACGTCCTCGGCATGGATGTGGCGCCGGTCCGGGCGTGGGTGCACAGTGATGCCGTGCGCACCGGCGTCCAGACAGGCGCGCGCGGCCTCGAGCACGCTGGGCAGGTCGCCGCCGCGCGAATTGCGCAGCACCGCGATCTTGTTGACGTTGACGCTGAGCTTGGTCATCGCCGGCGTGTCGGTTACGGCGCCGCGGCGTCGTCGCTGGCGGCGGCCGCGGCGCGGCGCGCCTCGGCCTGCTCGCGCAGGCGGCGCAGTTCGGCCGGGTCGATCATCGGCATCGCGTCGCGCTGGCTGGCGTCGCCGATCTTGGCCACGTACCAGCCGCGCGCCCAGCCCAGCAGGAACGCCAGCGCAGCCAGCAGGCTCACCACCAGCAACCACATGTGCGGCGTCGTGAACGCCAGAACGAAAGCACCCAGCGCGAGCGGCAGAAAGAGCCAGTACATGACGATCTCCCCAAGGATGGCGCAGTGTAGCGCCGCCGGGCATGCAGGTTCCACGTGGTGCGCGGCCGGCGCAGGTCCGGCTGGCGGGGCGCCGCGACCAAGGGCACCTCCAATCACGACGCAAGCCCCACTGCAGGAGCGGCTTCAGCCGCGAGCGGCGTTACCGGGACATCCCCGTCGCGGCCGAGCCGCTCCCATGAGGGTGTCACGCTGTGTCCGGTTGCGCCATGGTGAAGCGCGTTGTCGGAGATGCGCTACAGCAGCGGCGAGGTCAGCCGCGCCACCGCCTCGGGCAGCCGGTAGCGCCACAGCGAGCGCTTGCGGTCGTCGCGCACGCGCACCGCATCGGCCATCTCACCTTCCAGCAGTTCGGCCAGCTGCTTGGTCAGCCCGCGGTCGCGGAACAGCGTGGCGACCTCGAAATTGAGCCGGAAACTGCGGTTGTCGAAGTTGGCGCTGCCGACCAGGCACAGGTCCTCGTCGGTGATCAGCGCCTTGGTGTGCAGCATGCGCGGGCCGTATTCGTAGATCCGCACGCCAGCCTGCAGCAGTTCGTCGAAGTACGAGCGCGCGGCCAGCGTCACCAGCCGCGAGTCGCTGCGCTTGGGCACCAGCAGGCGCACGTCCAGCCCACCCAGCGCCGCCGAGGTCAGCGCCATGCGCGCGGCCTCTCCCGGCACGAAATACGGCGTGACCAGCCACACCCGCCGCTGCGCCTCGTAGATCGAGGCGACCTGCAGGCGGTGGATACTCTCCCAGGACGAATCCGGCCCCGACACCAGCACCTGCGCCTGGATGCTGCCGGCATCGCGGCTGGGCATGTCGCTGGGCCAGATCCGCGCCATGTCGAAGGCGTCGCGGCCCTGGCGGGTGGCGTACAGCCAGTCCTCCACGAACACCAGCTGCAGGCTGCGCACCACGTGGCCTTCGCAGCGCAGGTGCAGGTCGCGGTAGGCATCGCCGCGCAGCGCCTCGTTCTCCTCGTCGGTGACGTTGATGCCGCCGGTGAAGGCGATGCGGCCATCGATCACCACGATCTTGCGGTGGGTGCGCAGGTTGACCCAGGGCCGCTTGAACTTGAACGGCCGCAGCAACTGGGTGGGATGGAACCAGGCGACCTCGGCGCCGGCCTCCAGCAGCGGCCGCAGGAAGCGCTTGCGCACCTGTGAGGAGCCGACCGCATCCAGCAGCAGGCGCACCCGCACGCCCGCGCGGGCGCGCTCGACCAGCGCGTCGCGGATGCGCGTGCCGGTGCGGTCGGGATTGAAGATGTAGTACTCCAGGTGCACGTGATGCTGTGCGGCGCCGATGTCGCGCACGATCGCGTCGTAGGTGGCGGCGCCGTCGACCAGCCACTGCACCGCAGTGGCCGAACTCGGCGCCAGGCCGGTGGTGGCCTGGGCGATCTTGGCCAGTTCGGTGCAGTCGGCATCCGGCGGGCACACGCTGCTGTAGTGCTCCATGCCCGAGCGCGAACGGCCGCGGCGCAGGCGCTGCCGCTTCACCTTCTGCGGGCCCAGCAGGTAGTAGATGACGAAGCCCAGGTAGGGCAAGGTGGCCAGCGACAGCACCCAGCTCAGCGTCGCCGCCGGCTCGCGCTTCTGCAGCACGATCCAGCCGCTCAGCCACAGGATGTACAGCAGGTAGGCGGCGGTGAGGTAGGCGCCGATGTGGGGGATGCCGGTCAGCCGGTCCCAGGTGTTCTGCAGAGTCGCGATCACGAGCATCGGCGGATTCTAGAGGGTGGCGCGGAGGTTGCGGCGAAGGCGATGTCGGCCCGGCACCTTGGCGACGGGCCGGATCGCGCGGGTTTGCTGACTGACGTGCTGGCAGCCATCGGCTCTGCGACCCTTCGCTGCACTGCGGGTGTATGACAGCAGGCGTTCGCGGCAACCGGGTGACGCCAAGGCGTCGGCGTTCGCGTGCGCCCGCGACGAGGCCCCGGTTCGGCGAATAGCAGCGTCATCGCCGAAGAGCGACATGCCGCCGGCCTGCCGTGGAACGTCGATCTGCGCCGCCGTGCGCAACGGACGGAGGTGCGCCACGCTGACTGCGTCGCCTGAAAGATTCAGCGCCGCCGCCGGTGCCGTCGCATCCGCCGAGACGGCTGCCGCGTAGCCTATGCCGATGAGCACCGCCATCAAGGGCCGCGGCGCCGGCAGCCACCTGCCGGGCCGTTTCGAACGGACCGTCAGCCAGGCCGAGGACGACGGCTGGCATCCCGACGACAGTGAGGAATTCGCCGCCCCGCGCCTGCGCACGCAGGTGAGCGAGGAGACCGCGCGCAGCATCATCAGCCGCAACCAGTCGCCGGACGTGGGGTTCGCGCAGTCGGTCAATCCGTACCGCGGCTGCGAGCACGGTATGGTCGCGTGGTAGATGTTCAGAAAAATAGACCAAGCGCATAGGTAGTTGCGTCTAAAAACAAAACATACTCCAGTGCGAAGCATGGCAGCTGACGGCTATCGAGCCCGCGTACGCCATGGCGTACCACGGGCTCCTGGTACATCGTCCCGAGCAGCGAAGCCGCTGCCCGCTGGCTTCCATTTTCTTGTCTCGGAGCCGACCGGAAAGATGGTGCAGCCGTGCTTCGACCATCTGGTCACCAAGCACTTGGTCGGCCGAAAAGAGCATCGGCTTAAGGGCAGCGCGAAGTCATCCGAAGCAGCCGCCTATGACCTAGCGGACTACCACAACTATCTGGATGCTCGCGGCCTACAGGTTGCTGACTCCTCTCCTGATGTTCTGATCGACTACTTGGAGTCCATGGCTGGGCAAATCTCGCCAGCGACCGAACGCGCCTACTCTCCGGCCACCGTCTCTAGACGACGAGCAAGCGTGGTCTCGTTCTTGGAGTATTGCCAGGACTCGGGACTGCTGAAGCATCGCTTCGGCCGCTCGACCATGACGACGCGAACAGGAACACGAGAGGTATTCGCAGGCAACATCGGTGTCATACGAGGTGCTCCCCAGGATCGCCTGGTGCGTGCGCTAGATCCAAGGGTGATCAGCGCGCTCTTCGACACTTTAGGACCCACGCCAGTGGTTGAGGACGCCAACCGCGGGTTGCAGCCCGCTCAGGAACTCTCTTCTCTCAGGCTAATGGCGGAGGTGTGCTTGCACACCGGACTACGGCGTCAGGAGGTCTGTGATCTGCGATTGGACTCAATCCAACTAGCCGACCTTAAAAACCGAGATCCATTCACACACGTCGCAATTCGCGTTATCGGGAAAGGTAACAAAAAGCGGGATGTGCCGTTCCCTGTTTGGCTGATAAACGTACTTCGAGAGTACGCCAGAACCATCAGGAAGCCACTCATGAACGAGGCTTTGCGATCTGGTTGGATTGAGTCCGAACATGGCCACCTGTTTCTTCTAGGTGGAAAAAGGGCGAACAGTCGCGCTAGGCCCGCGTCAGTAAGAAAATTCAGTTGCCAGATGGCATCCGCCCGGCGGCATCTCTTAGGACGCCTGCTTTCCGAAAATTCAGATAAAGACGCCATCGAGCGTGTGCAACGAGCGGCGATCACCATCCATGCCCTGCGCCACACGTTCGCCTTGACGACATTCATTCATCGACGCAACGGTGGAGACTCGGACCCCTCCAAGTATGTCCAAGCCGTGCTTGGGCACAGTAACAGGGAAACAACCGAGCAAATGTATTTGCAGTGCTCGCATATCTATGAGAGCGAGCTCTCGGAATCGCACTCGATACAGCTACGAGAGCTCGTACCAAGCATTTTTTAGCAGCCCGAGTGAGAGGTTCCAATGCCTAAGAAGGGTGCGGCAGCCACGCGGTTCCATGGGCAGCAAGATGAAGCCGAGCAGCCCCACCAGCGGTGGAAGATCCACCACGACAAGGGCGCATTGGAAGTAGAGTTCAAGGATCCAGGGCTGGAAATCAACCAGAAGCTTGTGCTCACACAGTGGCTTGCGGTTGGCCTGATCGCCGTCGAGTTGGCCAAAGCGTTTGCTGCTTGCTCTTATTCCCAGAAACGCACAACCGGTAAAGGAAAAGCAGGGCAATTCAGGGATGGCTTTATTGCCTTCCTTTTGTCAACTGGGAAGAAGATCGACCACCTCGATCTTCTTCCGGAAAGAGTCCTCCAGGATTTTTTGGCCTGGCTTAAGGATCCGGAACTAGCTCGAAGAAGGCCGTATACACAGCTAGGCTATTGGAGCGCGGCGAAATCTACTTTTGCATCTTTGAACGAAAGAACTGGCTCTAAAAAATCAAAAATAGAAATTCCAAAAAAACCGTTCGCAGGAGTGAAGATACAACCAGCACCGCAACAGGATATCGATTTAGAGGGCTACATTGCTGTCATCGAGCATGCTGCGAAGGACGCGAGGAGGACCATGGAGTGCCTATGGCCCAAACTTCTGAAGCTCCATCAATTAGTGCAAAACTACAAACTGGATAGGAGCAAGAACAGGAGTGACGAACTAGCACCCATCGCAAGAGCGGTCGTGCAATACGGCAAGGGGCAGCTCCTCCCGGCAAGAGTGGAACTGCAGCAACTTGATCCTCAACTCTTCAAGCTAATCGAAGGAATCGGCTACACAGACGCTGCAAAAATTGTGCATCCACAGATGAATGACTGGCCGCCATTCTTCTACCTAATGGCAGCCCACACGGGCTTCAATCAGCAACCTCTATCTTGGCTGCGACGTCCCCCCAGTTTTGAGTAGCACGGCGATTTGGAGTCCAATCCCCAACGAGACGGAGATTGGACGTGAAGAAGCGCTTTTCCGAAGAGCAGATCATCGGCTTTCTGCGTGAGGCCGAAGCCGGCGTGGCGGTGAAGGACCTGTGCCGGCGGCACGGGTTCAGCGAGGCGTCCTACTACCTGTGGCGCAGCAAGTTCGGCGGCATGAGCGTGCCGGAGGCCAAGCGGCTCAAGGAGCTGGAGGCGGAGAACACGCGGCTGAAGAAGCTGCTGGCCGAGCAGCTGTTCGAGAACGACGTCATCAAGGATGCCCTGCGAAAAAAGTGGTGACCGCACCGGCGCGCAGGATGCTGGTGCGGCAGCTGATGGAGCGCGGGCTCACGGAGCGACGGGCTCTGGCCGTGGTGCGGATGAGCGCCAGCGCGCTGCGCTACGTCCCGCGTCCGGATCGCAACGTCGAGCTGCGCGAGCGGATCCTGGCGCTGGCGCAGCGGCACAAGCGCTACGGCGTCGGGATGATCTATCTGAAACTGCGGCAGGAGCAGTGGCCGGTGAACTACAAGCGGGTGGAACGGCTGTATCAGGAGGCCAGGTTGCAGGTGCGCCGGCGCAAGCGGAAGAAGGTGCTGCTGGGCGAGCGCCAGCCGTTGCTTCGGCCTGAAGCCGCCAACCAGGTCTGGTCGATGGACTTCGTGTTCGACCGCACCGCCGAGGGCCGGGTGCTCAAGGCCCTGACCATCGTCGACGATGCCACGCACGAGGCAGTGGCGATCGAGGTGGAGCGGGCCATCTCTGGTCACGGCGTGGCCCGGGTGCTGGATCGGCTGGCGCTGACACGGGGTCTGCCGCAGGTGATCCGCACCGACAACGGCAAGGAGTTCTGCGGCAAGACGATGGTGACGTGGGCCCACGAGCGCGGTGTGCAGCTGCGCTTGATCCAGCCAGGCAAGCCGAACCAGAACGCCTACATCGAGAGCTTCAACGGCCGCCTGCGCGACGAATGCCTCAACGAGCACTGGTTCCCGACGCTGCTGCACGCCCGCACCGAGATCGAGACCTGGCGACGGGAATACAACGAGGAGCGACCGAAGAAGATCTTGGGCGGCCTGCCCCCGGCCGCCTATGCCCAACAGCTAGCAGCCAAAGCCGCTACGATGAAACCCGGACTCTAAAGAGCCCCGCTACTGAAAGCGGGGGGACGTCGGGGGCTCACCAAAATGAGCTAATGAAATGGCATTCCGAGCAGATGAAGCGGCGCGGGAAGAGTACGAAAGCGCCTTTGAGTACCTGATCACTCGTTGCAAGGGCTTGACTGCGGATGAGCGTCAGCGAAGCATCGATCGTTTGATGGACATTGTCGACGAACTAGGACCAGTAATTCGCTCCTATCCAACTTGGCACCCGCTCGTTAGCAACTACCACGTGGGTAGCCATCCGGTGACCTACCCTAGCCGTGACTGTGGCTACATGGGGTTAGACCACACGGTCACATTCCAGAACGGATTCATCACCTGTCCTTACGACGATGGGCAACGAGTTATAGATTCTGTAAAAAGTCTTCCTAGTCACCGGGTTGCGTCCGTCACTGCGGAGCGCTTGGATGTGAAGTTCTATAATACTCAGGCAACGGCAATACTCGTTCGCTGCCACTGGGATAAGAGCACTGGCGGTGCGGCCACGATTCCTTTGTCGATCGCGTTACCCCTTCTCCTCGAGAAGGAGCTTGCGGCGTGGGAACGTGCCGAGGTTGCTGAGACTTGGGAGAGTATGCGTCCTTACTTCCTTGGCCGGCCCCATGGCAGCCGTTCGTCCTTGTTCGTCGACCAAGAGGCAGGGCAGAAGATGAAGGCAATTTGGAACCTACTAATCAATACAGGCATGTATGGTCCAATCTACGTGGGCCCGTGAAACTAAAAACGATGAATCATTTTGCGTGTTGATGTTTTTCGGATAGCCTTGCTCGCGTCTTGTCGGTTTTCGATTACGTACTATTGGCAAGCAACATTTACGTTCTATCGGGCAGCTGCGATTGCTCAGATCATTAGGGACAGTGGATTTTTCTCTATTAATGGGCAAGCAAGCGCATTTGTTAGAAGTGTCAAGATAAGCGGCCTTGATTGCTTTATGGCGACGCGGCCAATCTACACCGCGGATTTAGTAGGTTGAGTTACCTCTTTAGCCTCTTCTTCTTGGAGACTCTACGACGCTCGGATGCGGCCTTGGATGTGGCTGACCTCATCTCGCGTTGAAATAACTCTGCCATAGCTGCCGTCTGATCATAGATCCCTGGCTTGCCTCCTCTTAACTTCTTGAATATCCTTTCAATTGTAGGGGAGATTCCAAGTTTTCGATGTAACACAAAATAGCGCACTTGCTTTGCAGCAACATAGGAGGAGAAGCCTGCGAATAAAATGCAAAACTGGATCCAGAGAGAAGCGCTGGCCGGAAATTCACCTGAATATATGTGGATCAGAGACCAGCTAGAGGCGATTAGCAATGTCACAGATGGCATCATGAGGGCCAAGCGCCAAGCTAAGCGAAGTTTAAGAATTCCTACAGGATCTTTGGTTTTCGCCAGGGAATCAATCGCATATATGAATAAAGGTATTCCCAGGCAGGCAACATCTATGTTGGAGAAAGAATAGCTGGGTTTAGCTAAGCTGAAAACGACGACGAGGATCGCCGCAAAAGTAAGAAGTGCAAGAAGATCTGTATGGAGCTCTTGATAGAATTTTCTGAGAAATTCATTGTTCTTTCGATAATGAGAACTCAGTAGGTCGATCAAGTAGATTGTGGAAACGCCCCAAAATAAATTCATAAGGGCGACAGATGTAACTGCAATGGACAGCGGCCATCCATGACTTAGCAAGTATGGGACCATAGCAATCCAGCCCCATAGTAATGACCCGGTCACAACGAGTAGAAGAATTATATGCACGTTAGAGTTCCGAATACTTCTATTACAAGCGGCAGCTTCCGTTAAAACTTGAGCTGCCCGTGCGTGTCACGTTTTCTGGGGAGAGGTAGTCCTTGCCGCCTGCTATGAGTAACACCGCTGACGATCCTTCTGCCGCGCCGGCATGCTCGGCTTGCCCTCCGTAAAGGTGGTGGATTTCGTTTAGCGGTGAAGTCGCATTTCCTCTACTGTATCCTTGAGTGGCCGCCTACGGCTCCATCTAGGGCGGATCAGTGACGCGAGACGATCACCAAAGCGCTGCGCAAGCGCATAGCGCCCGCTGCGGTCGATCTCTTCTGGGTGTAAATTGGAGTTAGCCTGTCAGAATTTTCCTACTGCATACGGCAGCCTCAACTGGCATTCTATACACCCGAGTGTGTGATAGCCGCTGCTTGGTAGTGTCCTCGTTATTGTTATTGAAGTGATCCCATGACTTACACCCAGAGACCTGAAAAGGGCAAATTTTATCTCCTCGATCCAGACATCCGCGGTGGCGGCCCTGGAACCGACGTTGAGATTTCCAACGAAGACGCCCTTCTGACACCTCCACGTCTGATTATTAGGCCCGTGGATGGCGGATTTCCTGCACTGGCGGAAACGCCCATTCTGGCTCATGCACGCAATTCCAAAAGGCGTCCTCGCGATCTCGAAGGAGGATTCAGCGGCTACTGGCTGGTATCGGAGCGACTCAAGCGCGTTTTCGAAGCGGTAGATGCCGATGGCTTCGCATTTGCCCCGTGTGATTACGTATTGCCAGACGGCTCGAAGGGGCCGCAGCACTATCTGTGTGACGTGGTTCGGACAATTTTTGCACTGGACAAATCAAGATCAGATTTTCAAACGAGAATTGCACGAGATCACGCCTCAAACCAAGACGTGGAGATCATCACTTTTTCAGGAGGCGCAAAGCTATGTTTCAAAGAGGAATTGATCGGGGATTCCCATGTCTTCAGGATGGGGGAAAAGCCATCTAGTGTGATCTGTGATCGCACGATGTATGAAGCGATACGGGGCGCGGGAATCGGAGTGAAACCTAGCTCCGATGGTCTGTGGTGGAAGGATGCCTCAGATTTTTAGTGGTTTGGATTTTCTGCGATATGCCAAATCGGAACTTCTGACGTGGCTAAGAACGACAAGCCGGTTTTTCAGGGTCATCACCTTATCGAGCAGCAAGCATTCCGAGAGAGCGCTTTGCTCAAGAAGCTCTCGAAGTTTGGCCTTTTCGATCTAAATGGTGATGTTAATCTGCTGAACCTTCCTGCTGACAAACAGTTGGCCTTGCAGCTTGACGTCTCCCCTCACAATGGAGGTCCTCTCAGCCAGTATTCCGACGGCCTCAAGCAAGAGTTGACTTTTCTCGAGGATAGCACTGACGGCCAAGCCGCGTTGGCGGGAGATCGAGCCGCAGCTGCACGGGTTTCCAAAGAGGTTGACAAGCTTTGTGCCACTTTGAAAGTGGCTATGGTGAACAATGACCTCTTGACCAACACGCCAATCGGGATGACGGCGGAGCAGGCCAACCAGATCAACAAAGACTTCTTCAAGAAGTTGCCCATCTACCAACAAACCAACGCATTGCAAATCGATGAGGCACTCAAGCTGACGGGGGCCGAGGCGCGGTGGCCTGCCGTGCTGAAGTCCGAGTCCAATCTCATCAACAGTATCCATGCTATCAACCAACCTGGCTTCAAGACCGTCAAGGGCGATGCGGCGCTCGGCAGGCAGTTACTGGGCGATTCGGTCGAACAGGCACAGTCAGGCGGGCGTCTGACACTTTCTGCGCCAGCGAGCGCGCGGGTCAACCAAGCATTTAACAGCAACGCCGCTGCACCGCATTCCCCCCCCTCGGCAGCACCGGTATCGGCTTCCATCGCAGCAGACTCGGACTCGTTAATTGCTCCTCGCTCAGTGCGCGGCTTCGCTACCGCCGAGCTTTTAGCTGGTAACCACTCCGCTGGCCAATTGCTGCGCGGCGCGGGCTTGCTCGCTAGCGCGGCTGATACCGCCATCACTGCGCGCCGTGCCGGCGAACTGTACAGCCAGGAAAATCCGCTTGCCGCCCAATCTGAGCTGACCCACTTCGCCGGCCGTAATCTTGGCGGCTGGGCCGGCGGCAGTACGGCAGCATATGCCTTGGGCACCTCTGGCGCCGGCCCCATGGTGTTGATCGCGGCCGATGCGTACTTCATGAGCAAGGCCGGCGAGAAGCTGGCCGATCTGTACGACAACCGTCAGATCTATCAACAGACCGACCGCGACGGTACGCATTGGTCCTTCGACGGCTACGCCTGGTCGCGCCAGGGCATGGTCGACGGCACCAACGATGGCGCCAGCAATCCTGTTCCTACGTCCATCGTTGCCAGCTACGACAAGGCGCGCGAACTGAACTACCTTGCGACCAACGCCGCAGCGGCGCTGGCCCTGAGGGATGCACCGAAGCCAGAAGATCCCTGCATCCTGCCAGCCAACGACAGTGACCGTCCTAGCCTTTCGCCGGCGAGCTGGAAGCGAGACCCCACCGATGGCCAATGGCATCGCCTGGCCAAGATCGGTGTTTCCGGGGAGAACAATCGCGGCATCTACGCGGAAGAGACAGCATTGCCACCCCGCGTGGCGGAACTGGAGGCCGAGGCGGCGGCCGTCGTTGCCCGCAATCTCGCCAACAGCCCTGGAGCAATCGCAGCGCGCTACGAGCTGGCCTACCACCGTAGTGGCTGGGCAGCAGAGGGGTGGCCGATGTCGGAGGCTGTGCGAGCCTCGTTGCCCGATCCCGATGCATTGACTGCCTCCGATGGCAAGCAGTACCACCGTGAAGCAGATGGTCAGTGGACCCGCAACGGCGCACCGGCCGATAGCAATCGCGCGCTTGAATTGAACACCGCGCGCGTCCTGCTGCAGTCGGCGCTGGTCGAGCATGCCCAGGCCATTGCTGCATTCCCCCAGTCACCTCCGTCGCCGCAAGACCTGCAACGCGAGGAGACTCTCTATCGCTACCGTATCGTTGGAACCGAGTTGAAGCCCGAGTGGCGCGAGGCGATCGACTTGGCCACCCAGCGCACGCGCGAGGCGCAAGGGCTCTCCGGCGATGGCGCGCTGCAGCTGCAGCGCGGCCCCGGTGGGGTGTTCGGTGCCGACAGTCCGATCGCCCACCTCCAGCGCGGCGCCGATGGGGTAGATCGCATCGCAGCCGTCACCAGCACCGAGGACATCTGGCAGGCACTGCAAGAGGTGCGGGCGCACCAGCCAGTCCAGCCATCCTCGGACATGCCTACGCCGCGGCTGGCGTCGACCGCGCGCACCTCCGACGGGTCGGCCGACTCGGACGGCGCGTCCTCCAACTCGTCTTCCAGCCCGCAGCATGCGCTCGACATGCAGGCGCAGACCCAGGCGGCCAGCGCTGCGCAGCAACGCCAGGAGCGCGAACAGCAGGAGCGCCAGGTCCAGGAGCAGCAGGCCGGGCAAGCCCGCGAGCACGCGCTGGCGCAGGCGTCCCACGAGGAACAAGCGCATGCGGCCCAGGCGCTGGAGGCGCATGCCACGCTCGATCGGCAAAGCCAGGAGTTGCAGGGGCGCGAACAGCAGGAACGCCAGACTCAGGAAATCCAGCAGCGCGGGCGGGAACGGCACCAAGCCGAGGATGCCGTGCTGTCGACGCAGGAGCAGCGACGGGCTCAGGAAGCCCAGCAGCGCGGGCAGGAACAGCGACAGCTCCAGACTGTCCAGCCGCGCACTCAGGAGTCATTTGACGTACAGGAACGCTACGCCCAAGACGCCGGCGAGCAGGCGGCGCCGTCTCGGCAGCCCCGGGAAGCCGAGATACCCCAGCAAACGACGCAGGAACACTGGGGCCAAGAAGGCCGCACACAAGATGCGCAGCGTCCGGCAGCGCCAGAGATCGCGCACGCGTCAGCCGCGCAAACCACTGATGCGCAGGTGCCGTCTGCTCCCTATCCGCCGAGTGCGCAAGCGTCGGCCATGCGCAAAGATGCGCCACTGCAACGACGTGACGAGCCCTTGGAAACGCAAGTGCAGGAGCACCGCGCCCAGGTAACGGAGGCAGCGTCGGGTGCGTCGGTAGCCATGCAGCTCCCTGCGGAGCGCACCGAGGACCAGCACACACTTGCGCCCTCTGTGTCGCCATCGGACATGCATGCGGCTGACGATGTACTGGCGCACGCGTCCTCCTCAGGGGCGCGTGGTGCCAGCCGCGCAAGTGACGAGATCGGAGGCGAAGAAACGGCACGCGAGCAGCGCCGTGATGCGCCAGCGGATGGTCAGGATGCGCATGCCACTCCTGCGCCCCAGAGAGCCGAAACCTGGGAAGAGACGCTGCAAACGATGCGTGCGCTACGGATACAACTCGAAAAAGATCTCCAGCAGGAAGAACGCCTGGAGCAGGAAAGACAGCAGCGGCGAGAGCGCGGAGACGGCGATACCCTCGCAGACCTCGATGTCCCCCATCAGCAGGATGCGTACGTGCCTGTACCAAACGAGTATGCGGCGTTCGAGCCACAGCCCGCAACCGCGCGCCGCGATGCCGCTTCTGCTGCGGGGCAAAGGCCCGGCGAGCCGGACGATCCCCAGTTGTCCCAGCGCAAGGAGATCACTGGCGACCGTGATGTGGACGATCTACTGCATGCCATCGATTCCAAGAACGACGCGGCCATCGAGCAGGCCTTGAACCGGATCTCGAACAGTCCCCTCACCCATGCCCTGCTGCAACAGGGCCATGAGCATCTGGAGGCCAAGGCCATGCAGGAAGCAACGGAACAGGTCACGGCGATGCAGTCGCTGGGATTGGATACTTCGGCCGAGGTGCAGACCAGCCGTGGCCCGGTGATGGTAATGACCCTGCCGCAGTTCGCCAGCGGGCCGATGATGCAAGGTGGCGCACCGGGAGGGGGCGGCGGCGGCGGTGATGCAGGAGGCGGCGGCGGTGGAGGCAGTGGCGGCGGCGGTGGTGGGGGAGGAGGAGGCGGTGGCGGCGGGTAATCGCAGCCCGATCCTGCGGTGAATGGAATTTTCAAGAGGGACACGATGGATACGCCAGGCACGCACGCGCTACCGGAAAGCGGAACTTCCAACGAGGCGCTGCAAGAAACGATCAAGGCCATGGCGGCATTGATCGCAACGATGCAAGTACGGGAACAAAGCCTGCAAGACCAGATCTCCCGGCAGCTGCAGGTACTCAATGGAGCGGTCGGCAATGCCGACCGGAGCGTCAATCGCGTGGTGGAGAACGCGCTGCCGCGGCTGACGCAATTGACGCAACAGGCGCTCTCGGTGGCGCTGGATCCGGCGGCCGAGCGATTCGATCGTGCGCTGACCGCTGCGAACCAGACGCTGCAGCAGGCCACCCAGCGCTACGCGCAAGCGCAGCAATCCCTGGAAGCCACGGCCATGCGCCGCATGTGGATGGGCTCCATTGCCATGCTGGCGGCGGCCGTCATGGGATTGTGCGGGGTGGGGTATGTGCTCTACAGCGCCAAGGCGACGCTGGCCGAGGCGGAACAGCGCCGGGCCGAAATCGCGTATCTGGATCGCGTTGCACGGGCCGACCTGGTGCCATGCGGTGAAGACCGGCTCTGCGCCGACTTCGAGAAGAAGGGGTCGCGCTACGGCGACCATGGTCAATATCGGGTCATCACGCTTCGCCAGTCCGCTGCGCATTGAGCCTGCACCGAGTCCCCGATTTGTCCAGTTTCGTAGACGCAGTGACCAGGGTGGTGCTTGCTGGTGGAGTCTATCGGGGAGTAGCTTGGCGGTGCCGCAAATGCGAACCTCAAGGAGATGGGACATGGACCGCGCCCCTCGCTACCTTTTGCGCGCCGCTATGCTATCTGCAGCGATCGCGAGCACATGTGTCACTGCGGCGGAGCCGCCGCCTCCGGTCGGGCACGTTGTCCAAGGACTCGGCGAACGCGTCCATGCAGGCGCCAAGAACGTCAGTCTCTCGCCGCACTTCAAGGTCTATACGTTCACGCAGGACGGCGTGAAGTACGTGCAGATCAATTCGGTGCAGGACGAGGTGCTAACGGCGCTCATCGTGACGCCAGGTGTCCAACAGCAGTTGCCGATCGGGTCCGCCGCCGGAACGCCCGTGGTCTTCGTCGATTCCCCAAAGCAGCCCTGAGACAGGCAGGCCGCCTCCTGCATTGCCAACGATTTGCACAGGGGTCACTCTGCACTAGACCACCGCTTCACGCTTGGGACTTGTCGACCGTTCCCCATTCCAGACCACGTACCTTGGGCTGGCCTGAAACGCAGGCGAAGCTCCCCCTGACGGGGACAAGGACGAGTCATGAAAATGAAGAAGACGGGCGCGCTGGTCCATATCACGCTGGCTGGTGTATTGCTGGCTGGCGCCAGCGTGGCTCACGCGTGCTGCCCGGATGGCGGCCACGGATCACCCGCGGCGGCTGCAGGCCTCGGCGAAAGCTTGCCGAAAGCTCGCAACCTGGCGCTGGATCCGGCATGGCGCATCTACGAGTTTGAGCGCGACGGCGTGACCTACCTGCAGATCAATGATGTGCCGGGGACGGTACGGGCTGCTGTGGGCAGGATCAACGACACAGTGTGGGTGCTGCCCATGGGCGCGGATGTGACGCGCGTGACCTTGCCTGCGAAGGCGGCCAGCGCCAAGGGGGCGGTGGTGTACCAGACGTCGAGTTTCGTCGTGCGCGTGGTCCCGGGCAGTATTGGCAACGCTTGGGAAATCAGGGCCGCAGACTGATTCCCTCGCCGACCGATTCGGACACGAGAAAACTGAGGCTGTAGGCATGGCGGCGCCGGCAGGTGCCGCCATGCGTTTTGAGCCGGGCCGCGAGTTCCCAGTCCGCATCAGGATTGCCGCGCCGCACGGGATCGAGCAAGGATGCATCCGCGATCACGTTGACGGCGATTCCCTGCCTGGATCCTACCCGCCATACCCTGCCCCGCAGCAAGTGCTTGCGGGCGGGCGGCAGGGTCTCGACCACGTTTAGCACGCAACGATAAGCGACAAGCTGCAGGCCGAGCGACAAGTGCCTGGGATTGCCCTGGAGGCGGCACTGGAACTCGGTACTGCACAGGTTGCTGCACGCAACCGATTGCAGGATGTCGTACAGGCCCTGTGTCTCGATGCCCAAGGGATAGAGGGCAGTGACGTATTCGTCGAGCAACCTTGCCTGGATCAGGCCGGTGCGCGTCATTTCCATAGCCGCGGCATGCTGGCCCCTAGATCGCAGGTAGGCCACGATGTCCCTGCGCAGCTTGTTGACGTGCACATTGATGTCGGTGTATTCGACCACGCGTTGTCGAAGGGCGCGCTCGGCCTGCAAGTAACTGGCCTGCGCGAATTGCAGGGCTTCCTCGCGGGCATGTCCGAGGCGCTGTGCGCGTTCGAAGGCAATGGAAAGGCGCGAGCCGAACACGAAGAGTCCCGTGGCGGCTGCCGCAAGCAGCACCTGCACCCGAAACGCGTCGGCGTGGTACGCGGCCAGCGTCATCGCATCGGGCAGCATGATCCCGATGGCGACGTTGGCCAGGACGATCCCGATCGCCGCTCCGCGCCACCCGTGCAGCAGTGTCAGCACGATCGAGGGAAGGATCATCAAGAACATCAGCAACTGGTGAGAGAGGCGGTCTTCGGTCAGACCCGCCACCAGGAACAGGGCCGCGACCACGCTCATGCCCAGGATGCCGTCCCGGAGTAAGTTGCGAGGAGCCGCCCCGCGATCCTTACGCCGCAGCCACAGGATGGCAGGTAGGGAGAACATCAACATGCCGAGGTAATCGCCTAGCCAGTAGCGCGTCAAAGCCTCCAGTGGCGTCAGGGCCGTGTAACCCTTGAACAGGGCGTTCAACGCCATGTTGCAAAGCGTGCTCCACAGCGCCAGCACCAGCGAGACGGGCAGCAGCAGGTATTCCTGGTCCAGCAACCGCGGCAGGTGGCGCCGCGCGGTATGCACCATCAGCGCAACGCAGGGCATCAATAGGAAGGGGCTCAGATACGCCCACAGCGGATTGGCGCCTTGCTCCCGAGCCATCGGCACGCGGATCATCAGCAAGGCGGCTGCGTCGCCGGCCAGCAGGTAAGGCCACAACCGGTACGGCAGGAACAGCAGCGTCGCCACCCGCAGCCCCGCGGGCAGATACCATTGATCCACGGAACAGCGCCAGGCCACTAGGAATGCGGCGCAGTAGGCCGCGCTCAGCAAGGCTCCATTGGCGATATTCTTTGCAGCGGCCATTCGACCATCCGTGGCGTGTCAGAACCACTGTACAAGTCGTGCGTGCTTCAGGAGTAGACATTTCGGGCTTCCCAACTTGTACAACTCATTAGGTTGACGGAATGCGATAGTGCACTTCGAGGTGCATGCGGCTACGCCCAGCGCCCTCCGGCTTTGTTCGTACAGCTCGTGGATCAGACCAAGCAGGCACTGGCTGGCAGGCGCTGGGCAAACTCCTGCTCAGCCGTGGTCGCACTGGTCGACACCCGCAGGCAGTGGCACATCAGTCGTACCGAGAACTCTTGGCGGTAACGTTCGATCAACTGAAACCTCAGGATGATCCGTTGGCAAAGAGCGTCGCCGCTTCTCGCAGAAAATCCCACTTGGCCCAGCTGGCGCTTCAGGCGCGCCAGTTCGCCGTCTCGAGGCATGTCTGTTCCGCTGAAGGCCACCTGGCCCTCGCTCTGGGCCTCCCGCTTCCAACGGTCAGCAAGTTCTCCCGAATCCCCAGTCCTCAAGCCACTCGGCTACAACTGATACCCGGCTGACTGGCCGCTCAACCGCACCGCGCTTGAACTCAGGTCGAACTTCCTTCGCTTCGACATGAACACTTCTTATAGCCTCGATCGGCCTTCTCGCAAGCGCAGAAAAAATGGGCTGGACCAGTTTTGTCAGTTCCCCAAAGTAGCTCACGCGGGTGACGTAGTCCGGCGATCTCTCCGCTAAAATCGGATACACAGGGGCCGAGGGAAAATTCGAAATGTCTGGATATTTCAAAGTGTCGATGCAGGCGGCAAAGGCCATCGCCGAGGTAAGTGATGGTCCAGATCTGCTGGCTGGATATATGACTCTATCGGCATACGCGTACGGCCCGAAGCGGGAGCTTACTGCCGCCGGCGCAAAGTCGATTCGCCTAACAACCGGATGCTCCGACTTCCGTTCCAAGAAGGTACTGAAGCGGCTTCTTTCCTTTGATGTTGACCACGAACTTCCTCGAGGTCTGATAGCAGCTACGGGACGCAAGAAGGCCAATGCAGACGAGTACAGGATTGAGCGATGGGACGGTGAGTTTGCCTACCTCCCGTCCCTCCTCATTGAGCGCCATCCCGACTACGGATCACATCTTGGCCAGCTAATGCAGCTGGATCAGCCCGAGTCGGCGATCAAAGACGCAATCCTCGTGCTTCTCCATGTATACACAGCCACCGACTACGCGAGGTGGTTCGGATGCCCGCCCGACACCATGCCCTATAAAGAGTGGGATCAGTCCGGATATGCTGGCCAGGACTTTGAGCTCGGCTATCAAGGGGACGTGGGCGCGCTTCAGCTTTGGCTGGTAGCCGAAAGGGAAGGTGAGCCTTGGCGCGTGCCGATTCGAGTGGTAGCTGGCCTCTTTGGGAATGATTCTGAGGCAAGTATTGGGAGGTTCTGGAAAGCCTGGGAATGTCTAATCCAAGCAGGTTGCCTCGTCACTGTCTTGTCAGTTCAATCTGGAGATCGCGCTTACCCTCTTTGGGTGTACTCCAAGGCGTATCGTGAATCCTTGGCTGAGACCCATGGAATCGTTTCGGACCTGGGTAGAGAGGCGCACCTCGCGGCGTGCGCTAGTGGGCTTGATCCTGACAACCTAGTAATTCGTTATGCAGTCGACGAAATGGGAGGGGTCGGTTCAGGTCTGTTCTACTGCTTCGGAAAATCACCGAAAGTTCGCACTATCGTGGCGCCTCGCTTACACGCGCCAACTCCTATAAACCTCGATGGATTGAGGGAGGCATCAGCAGTGACTCGGAACATCTCCCGAGAAATCAGGGCTGCACGCCGCGCCGACCGTGAGGCGTATGCCGATTAGATCGCTACTTCCATGACACTTCCATGACCTTCCATGTTATTTCCAAGAACACAGGAGGCGAAGCAAAAGCCGGGAATCTCCCCAAAAGAGAAGAGAGGCGAGACTACTGTAGAGCCGCCAATGCGCCGATGACTACTTCTCCGAGTTGGAACGTTGGCAAATGAAGCGTAAAGACCACGATGATCAAGATCCTTTCCACCGGAACGCAATCAATTTGGCTGAAGCTCTGCATGTTCGAGTGAGCTAGACTTCCAGATTATGAAAACTTGAACATGACCCAGTCCAACCGGGTCGCTTAGGGCGACCAGTTGTTCATCTCGCTATGGACGCCGAATCGCTTCGAGTCATTCAATACCGTTGTTCCGCATCTCGGGAGCAGAACTACCGCTTCCGTGCATTGCTTTCCGCGACTGTGCCCACCTCTCTTCGGGTGGACTTTGCCAGGTGTGCTATCGACCTGGCGCTGGAGCACCACTCGGCCTTCATACGCTTGGTAGAGGTGGGTGCGACGTCCCCCCAGTTTTGAGTAGCACGGCGATTTGGAGTCCAATCCCCAACGAGACGGAGATTGGACGTGAAGAAGCGCTTTTCCGAAGAGCAGATCATCGGCTTTCTGCGTGAGGCCGAAGCCGGCGTGGCGGTGAAGGACCTGTGCCGGCGGCACGGGTTCAGCGAGGCGTCCTACTACCTGTGGCGCAGCAAGTTCGGCGGCATGAGCGTGCCGGAGGCCAAGCGGCTCAAGGAGCTGGAGGCGGAGAACACGCGGCTGAAGAAGCTGCTGGCCGAGCAGCTGTTCGAGAACGACGTCATCAAGGATGCCCTGCGAAAAAAGTGGTGACCGCACCGGCGCGCAGGATGCTGGTGCGGCAGCTGATGGAGCGCGGGCTCACGGAGCGACGGGCTCTGGCCGTGGTGCGGATGAGCGCCAGCGCGCTGCGCTACGTCCCGCGTCCGGATCGCAACGTCGAGCTGCGCGAGCGGATCCTGGCGCTGGCGCAGCGGCACAAGCGCTACGGCGTCGGGATGATCTATCTGAAACTGCGGCAGGAGCAGTGGCCGGTGAACTACAAGCGGGTGGAACGGCTGTATCAGGAGGCCAGGTTGCAGGTGCGCCGGCGCAAGCGGAAGAAGGTGCTGCTGGGCGAGCGCCAGCCGTTGCTTCGGCCTGAAGCCGCCAACCAGGTCTGGTCGATGGACTTCGTGTTCGACCGCACCGCCGAGGGCCGGGTGCTCAAGGCCCTGACCATCGTCGACGATGCCACGCACGAGGCAGTGGCGATCGAGGTGGAGCGGGCCATCTCTGGTCACGGCGTGGCCCGGGTGCTGGATCGGCTGGCGCTGACACGGGGTCTGCCGCAGGTGATCCGCACCGACAACGGCAAGGAGTTCTGCGGCAAGACGATGGTGACGTGGGCCCACGAGCGCGGTGTGCAGCTGCGCTTGATCCAGCCAGGCAAGCCGAACCAGAACGCCTACATCGAGAGCTTCAACGGCCGCCTGCGCGACGAATGCCTCAACGAGCACTGGTTCCCGACGCTGCTGCACGCCCGCACCGAGATCGAGACCTGGCGACGGGAATACAACGAGGAGCGACCGAAGAAGATCTTGGGCGGCCTGCCCCCGGCCGCCTATGCCCAACAGCTAGCAGCCAAAGCCGCTACGATGAAACCCGGACTCTAAAGAGCCCCGCTACTGAAAGCGGGGGGACGTCGGGTGAATACGGATCAGCGGCAGCCTTGCTTCGCCCAATCCTGGAAGCCTCCACCATCGGCTATTGGTTCACCTATGTTGCGCCGTTGGAGACGATCCAGGGCTTGGCCGCGGACGGGCAGGACAGCCCCGTCGAGGACGTTCCTATGCTGCGTGATATGGCAAATGCACTACTGCCCATCTTTCCACCAATCCAGGGTCTGGTGGAAGGATTCAAGAAGGGCGGGGCAGCCAAATGGCTGCACAAATACGCCCACGGCGGAACACCCCAACTCAATCGCCGTATGGGGTCCGGTTGGCAAGAGGGCGAGGTGGTGCTGGGACTGATTCGAGCTGATCTATTCTGCGTGCTCGCTGGCTGCTTGGAGACCGTGCTGGCTCCCAACCCAGCACTGACGGACTACGGATTCTCGCGGCGGGACGAGTTGGCAGAAGAGACTCGGGCGAAGTTCAGTCTACCAGCGATTGATCCACAGCCCCACGCATTACCATCATCAAAATTCCTGGACGCGGAACGATGGGCTTCACGATGAGTACGAAAGGGGAGCCTGATGCATCTCACCCAGACGCGGACCTGGAGGCCCTTATTGCTCAGGCGCATGCGATTACTGAGCGCTGGGGGCGAAAGCACGATTTTTGGCATCACACCGGCCACAAGGATCCGTTGAAGCACTACGATTCTGAGCCAGGCGACGGAGAACCAATCACACTGCTGTGGTCCGAGGGCATGGTGGGGCAGTGCCTCAATTGGGGAGGGGATGAGTCAGAGGAGCTCTACCAAGAACTGGAGAAGATTGGGGTGTATCTGGAGCTCCAGGACACGGTGACAGCACACTACTACCTAATCGATGACGAATCCGACCTTCAGCGAAGGTTTGACCAGTGGGCGCAGTGGAAATGGACGTGTCGGTTGATTGAAGCGGACACCGCAGACATCTCTGGCGAGATCTACGCCTATTTCGAGAGACATCCGGAAGACTTCCATCGCCTCCCTCACCGCGTATTCGAAGAGCTGATCAGCAGCATCTTTGCGGCAAGAGGTTGGAAGACCCGTATTGGCCCCGGGTCAGGAGACGAGTGGGTAGATGTCCGTGTGTGGCAAGAATCCCCGCTGGGGGAGAGCTTGACCCTCATCCAGGCAAAGCGTTATGCCCAAACTAACCCCATAGGCTTGGAAGCAGTCGCAGCGCTGGAGGCCCATTCGCGAAGGGAAGGCGCCAGCGGCTTGTTCATCACCACCTCGCGTTATCTGCCGGGAACCAGGGACTGGGCATCACGTGAAAAGGTGTTGACGCTGGCGGACAAGATGGATCTCCAAGCATGGTGCCGTGAAGCCTCTCAAATTGCGATGAAAGAACGTGCCCATGCGTTTGCTTTGGAATCGTTGCAACCACTGCTCCAATCCATCAGGGAAGGGGCTGCCTACGACCGGTTGGTGGCCTGCAGTGAGAGGGCATCGTTTTGTGTTGTGCTCAAAGAGACGCCCACTGCCGCACTGTTAGCTCATATCCCGTCCGTGCAGACCGTTGGGGACTTGAACGATGGTGCCAACATGACTGTGTTGACCGGTGAACTGATCGAAGGTATGCCCGGGGGCCCAGTCTTCCGTGCTTTCAGAAAGGTCCATGACGGCTGGGTTTCCTACTGGGGAAGGAATCGCCTCTATGCGTCTTGGGACGGCCGACCCCTTCGAATCTACACGTCGGATTGAGTACAGAACCGACGCCTCATGGACACATAGTCGGCGCAGCGTAGTCCTGACTGTTCCCGTATTCCCGCTCCAAGTCGAAAACTCCGAAGCCGACGCAAACGCCTCAGCAGCGTGGCAGGTGCTGGCGACATTGCTGGCACTGCAGGTGGAGCAGGAGCGGGGGCGGCGGTCGGGGGCAGAGGCATCATGTCTGACTCTTGAGATCCCTCGGAGCTGCGTCCATCAGAAAAGTTCTAGCTGCGGGGTTTCCAGTCGAGGCGGGCGAAACTGGCTGGTGTCTAGCCTTGGCATCCTGCCGAATCCAAGCCGGCGGTGTGCAGAGGCGAATCGCTGCGCGATGAGTTGCGCGAATGGGCCTTCGCCAACCATGCGTTTGCCGAAGCTGCTGTCGTAGTCCTTGCCGCCGCGCATTTGTTGGATGAGGCTCATGACATGCTTGGCTCGGTCCGGGTAGTGCAACTCGAGCCATTCGCGCCAGAGTTGAGTAAGCTCATGCGGCAAGCGCAGCAAAACATATCCAGCTGAGCGCGCGCCGTGTGCCCGGGCTGCTTCCAAGATGTGCTCAAGCTCCCTGTCGTTGATCATTGGAATTACTGGCGCAACCAAGACGCCCACAGGGACGCCGGCCTCATGCAGCGCCTGCATCGCGCGCAGCCGGGCATGCGGGGCGGCTGCACGCGGTTCCATCTTCGCCGCCAAGCGATTGTCCAGAGTCGTCACCGAGAAGTGCACGGATACCAGATTGTGTTGCGCCATTGAGGCCAGCACATCGATGTCGCGCTCGATTAGTGCCGCCTTCGTGACAAAGCTGACCGGATGCCGCGCGTCAGCTAGGACCTCAAGACATGCCCGCGAAATGCCATAACGCCGCTCGGCCGGCTGATAGGCGTCGGTGTTGATGCCAAGCGCAATAGGAGAGCACACATAGGACGTGCGAGCGATCTCTGCGCGAAGCAATGCCGCGGCGTTAGACTTGGAGAAAATCCGCGTTTCGAAATCCAAGCCCGGCGATAGATCCAGGTAGGCATGTGATGGCCGAGCGAAGCAGTAGACACACCCGTGCTCACAGCCCCTGTATGGGTTCACAGATTGTGAGAATCCTACGTCCGGCGAGCTGTTGCGACTGATGATGCTCCTCGCGGTCTCCTCCGCCACAATCGTTTTGGGTCGGGCGGGGGACTCGACATCGGGTTCAGATGATCCCCAGCCGTCATCGATCTCGACGGAAGTGGTAACTGCGAATCGACCAGGCACGTACAACGTGGTACCTCGGCCTTTGATGACTGTCCGCGAGCTTCTGACATCTCGATCGGCAAGATCATCGGTCGCTTCCGCAGAGTAGCTCTTCTTCCTCATGCTGTTAGTATTAATGCTAACAGCGCCTGTTGCAATCGCTCTCCGTGAAGCTGAACAGCCAGCAGACCACTTGAAGATCATCCGCCTGTTCGTGTGGGGGCGCAAACCGCTAGCTAGGCAGCCAGCTCTCACTACTTCGACTGCGTTACCCATTGGTGGTAGCCGACAAAACCCACTTACGGTTGAAGTTGGCGGCCTCTAAGATCCCAGTACACAGTGGTCGAAAGCCAAAAAACGAACACTTCTCCCTGCTCATAAATTGTTGCTGCAGCTACTGCTTCGCCCGCCCCAGCCACGCCTATCTGAATCTGTCGCCGGGGCTGGACTTCGAGACGCGGCTGTTTGCCAAGACCAATGCCCCGGAGCTGTTGCGCCGCGAGCTGGCCAAGCCCGGCTATGTGCCCAGCCCGATCGCGCTGGGCATCAACACCGACGCCTACCAGCCGATCGAGCGCAAGCTGCAGCTGACCCGGCGCCTGATCGAGGTCTTCGCCGAGACCCGCCATCCGTTCTCGCTGATCACCAAGAACGCGCTGGTCGAGCGCGACCTGGACCTGCTGGCGCCGCTGGCCCGCGACAACCTGGTCAGCGTGCACTTCTCGGTGACCTCGCTGGACCCGCGGCTGTCGGCCAGGCTGGAGCCGCGCGCCTCGGCGCCGCACGCGCGGCTGCGCGCGATGCGCAACCTGCATGAGGCCGGTGTCCCGGTCGGAGTGATGGTGGCGCCGGTGATCCCGTGGATCAACGACCATGCGCTGGAAGCGGTGCTGGAAGCGGCCCGCGAGGCTGGCGCCGAGTCCGCCGGCTACGTGCTGCTGCGCCTGCCGCATGAAGTGGCGCCGCTGTTCCGCGATTGGTTGCAGGCGCACCATCCCGACCGCGCCGCGCACGTGATGAGCACGGTGCAGCAACTGCGCGGCGGCAAGGACTACGACAGCACCTTCGGCAAGCGCATGCGCGGCGAAGGCGTCTACGCGGACCTGCTGGCGCGGCGCTTCGCCCTGGCGCACAAGCGGCTGGGCTATGCCGAGTCCCCGCGCCGCCGCCTGGACTGCAGCCACTTCGTCAAACCGCTACCGCCGCGCCCGCCGTCGCCGCAGGGGGTGTTGTTTTGAGCGGGGATTCGGGATTGGGGATTCGGGATTCGTAAAAACGGCTTTCTTGGCAGTTTGGTTGCAGAGGCTGCGTCCGGCCGCGCCATGCCGCTCTTGCGAATCCCCATTCCCCATTCCCTATTCCCTGCCGTAAAGCGCCTGGGCCGACTGGAACAGGATCCAGCTCGTGGCGATGAACTTGTCGCCGCGCTGCGGACGGTTGCCGCGGTGGGTGTGGGTGAAGGCGGTCGGGGCAATCAGCAGGCTGCCGGCGCGCGGGGCGATCTTGCGGCGCTGGAACAGGAACTCGGTCTCGCCTTCGTCGAAATCGTCGTTGAGGTACAGGGTCCACAACAGGTGCCGGTGCAGGGTCTCGGCGCTGGGGTCGCGCGGGTACAGCTCGCAGTGCCAATACGGATAGCCGCCCTCGCCCGCCTCGTACCACTGCAGGTTGATCGCGCCCGGGCGCAGGCAGGTGCGCGCGAGGTTGGACAGCGCCGCGTCGTCGAGCAGGGCGAAGTCCTCGGCACCAAGCCGGTGCGGCTGGCCGTCGGCACCGGGCACCTGCAGCATCAGCGGCGAGATCAGGGTCTGCGGGTACTTGCGCAGATAGCCGAGCAATCCGCCGAACACCGCCTGCTGCAGCCGTTGTTCCACATCGCGCCACGGCTCCAGGCCGCTGATGCGCAGGTCGCGGCTGCGCTTGAGCTCGGGAAACACGCCGCTGCCGACCTCGCCGGGCCGCAGTTGGGTGCTGCCGCGCAGGCGCCGCAGGATGGCGGCGCAGTCCTCGCGGGACATGGCGCCCTCGAACACTTCGATGAAATCGGGATGCGTGTCGGACATCGCGCGACCTTACCAGCGATTTCGTGGGGTTGCAGCCGCAGCGAAGCGGCCTCGAGCAGTGGATGTCGTCGGCCAGCGGACTGCATCCCCGCAGCGGCACGTACGGACTAGGCCTGCGGGCGGCGAAATCGGCGACGCCGGCATCCATCCCGCCTTCAACCGCGCGGCCATGCGTCAGCGGAACACGCACTGCCGTGGCTGATGCCTAGCGCGTGTCGGCCGGCGCTGGATTGCCGCGGATCGCGATGCCAAGCAGGGCAAGCCACACTGCCAGCGCCAGCAGGGTGGGCAGTTCGAAGCGACTGGAGTTGTACAGGGTGAAACTCCGGGCGGCGAAGAACAACAGCGTCCACAGCGCCAGGTTGATCAGCACGATGCGCTTTCGCCAGCGATGGCGGGTGAACAGCGCGATGACGGTGGGCATCAGCGCGACCGGTGCGGTGGCGAAGAAGAACAGCACGACAAGGGTCTGGTTCATGGGTTTCCTCCTGCCTGGTACGGCCTGGTGCACCTGACGACGGGCAGCGATCGGCGCACTCCGCGCATGCCCCGGACCGCCGCTACCCTGGCACAGTCCAGCCTTCGCGCAGCGTCCGCCGCCTACCCACTCATCATGGCGGCGCGATCGACGCAGATGGGCCGGGTCTCTTTGCATAAGGGCACGTACGGATGTCGGGATCGGTGCGGGCGGCTGCCAACGGCGTGTCTTCGGCAGCGCTAGAAGTAACCGCCCTGCGCTTCCTGCCAGATCCGGTAGCCCTCGAGCTCTTCCTCGGTCACCGAGGACTGTTGAACGAAATGAAGATCCCAACCCGCGAAAGACGCTCTGGAAATCGGAAGGTGGCCCATGCCCAGTGGCTCGTCATCGCGTCGATTGTCGCCAGCGAGATACAGCGTGGACGCGTCGACTGCCTTGGGCGGCACTGGGTAGACGTTGCTGTAGACGCGCACATGCACGCCATCCGCGTCCAGCTTGAGAATCTTGAGCAGCACATACCCACCCTCCGGCCGACTGGTCGCGTAGAGACCTCCCTCCCGCCACGCGTCGGCCGCCACTGGCGAAGCAGCGACAAACAATGCAAACAGAGCGGCAAGCCATCGTTTGAACATGGTCGGTCTCCTGATACTTGAACGCCCGCAACTGCACGGAATGACGGTGTTCACTGCGCGACGGGGTCGCCCAGCGTCTCACAAGTTTCGGTGCCGCTGACGCAATCGATGTGTATCGAAGCCACCGCTCCGCTCGCGCCTGGCCTGGAGTGCCTCGGTGCCACCATGCATCAGGCGAGCGCCGACGCGACGCCTTGCGCGGAGCAGAGCAACGCCAGTTCACACCGCGCGATCCAATCCAATCCGAGGCGCGGGCTGGGTCGTTTCCTGCCCGCGCCATCGGCCGCTGTGTCGCTCAGGCGTTCGCCGCGTCGTGTTCCAGGTGATACCGCACCGCCTCGGCCACCTCGTTCTTCGAGCCCAGGAACACCGGCACGCGCTGGTGCAGCTGTTCCGGCTGCAGGCCGAGGATGCGTGCGCGGCCGGTGCTGGCGGCGCCGCCGGCCTGCTCCACCAGCATGCCCATCGGGTTGGCTTCGTACATCAGCCGCAGCTTGCCGGCCTTGCCCGGGTCCTTCTTGTCCCAGGGATAGATGAAGATGCCGCCGCGGGTGAGGATGCGGTGCACGTCGGCGACCATGCTGGCGATCCAGCGCATGTTGAAGTTCTTGCCGCGCACGCCCTCGCTGCCGGCCAGCAGGTCGGCCACGTACTGCTGCATCGGCGCTTCCCAGTGGCGCTGGTTGGACATGTTGATCGCGAACTCGGCGGTGTCCTCGGGGATGCGCATGTCGGCCTGGGTCAGCAGGAAGCTGCCTTCCTCGCGCTCGAGGGTGAAGGCGTGGGTGCCGTGGCCCAGGGTCAGCACCAGCATCGTGCTGGGGCCGTAGATGCAGTAGCCGGCGGCGACCTGCGCGGTGCCCGGCTGCAGGAAGTGTTCATCGCCGGGCTTGTCGGTGCCTGGGGGCGCGCGCAGTACCGAGAAGATGGTGCCGACCGAGACGTTGACGTCGATGTTGGAGCTGCCGTCCAGCGGATCGAACAGCAGCAGGAAATCGCCGCTGGGGTACTTGTCGGGCACCGGCTGGCAGTGGTCCATTTCTTCCGAGGCGCAGGCGGCGAGGTGGCCGCCCCAGGCGTTGGCTTCGAGCAGGATGTCGTTGCTCAGCACGTCCAGCTTCTTCTGCGCCTCACCCTGCACGTTGCCGGTGCCGGCATCGCCGAGCACGCCGCCCAGGGCGCCCTTGCTGACCGCGATGGAAATGCGCTTGCAGGCGCGGGACACGATCGTGATGAGCTGGCGCAGTTCCGGGCCGATACGCCCGGCATGCTGTTCTTCGATCAGGAAGCGGGTCAGCGACGTTCGCGACATGGGTAGGACGGCCTTGCGTGAGAAAGGGGACCGCCATTGTCGCGGGTTGCGCCGTAGATTTCGATCAACGGCGTTCCACGATCCTTTCCGCGCTTGCAGACGCGGCCGCCCCGCAGGCACAAAAAAAGCCGGAAGCGCAGGCGCTTCCGGCCTCGGTGCGGGACCGCGGGGACTCAGCCCTTGTGCACGGTCGCCACGGCTTGTGTCACGTAGTCCAGGTTCTTCTGGCTCAGCGCGGCCACGCAGATGCGGCCGGTGCCGACCGCGTAGATGCCGAACTCCTCGCGCAGCCGGTCCACCTGCGCCTTGCTCAGGCCCGAGTAGGAGAACATGCCGGCCTGCTGCTGGATGAAGCCGAACTCCGGCGCGCCCAGGGCGGCGAGCTTCTGCACCATGCCGGCGCGCAGGGCATGGATGCGCTCGCGCATCTCGGTCAGCTCCTGCTCCCACATCGCGCGCAGTTCCGGGCTGTTGAGCACCCCGGCGACCAGCGCAGCGCCGTGCGTGGACGGGCTGGAGTAGATGGTGCGGATGATGCGCTTGACCTGCGACTGCACCGCCTTGCTCTCGGCGGCGTTGGCCGAGACCACCGACAGCGCGCCGACGCGCTCGCCGTACAGCGAGAACGACTTGGAGTAGGAACTGGCGACCACGTAGTTGTCGATGCCGACCTCGGCCAGCAGGCGCACCGCGTAGGCGTCGGCGTCGATGCCCTTGTCGAAGCCCTGGTAGGCGATGTCCACGAACGGGAACAGATTGCGTTCCTTCAGCAGCTCGGCCACGGTGCGCCACTGCGCCTGGCTCAGGTCGGCGCCGGTCGGGTTGTGGCAGCAGGCATGCAGCAGCACCACGCTGCCGGGGGCGAGCGCGCGCAGGTCGGCGAGCATGCCGTCGAAGTTCAGGCCGTGGCTGGCCGGATCGAAATAGGTGTAGTCGACCACGTCGAAGCCGGCGGCGGTGAACACCGCGCGGTGGTTCTCCCAGCTCGGGTTGCTGATGGCGATGGTCGAGGTGGACAGCAGCTTCTTCAGCAGGTCCGCGCCCACGCGCAGCGCGCCGCTGCCGCCGACGGTCTGCGAGGTGGCGACACGGCCGGCGGCCAGCAGCGGCGACTCGGCGCCGAACAGCAGTTTCTGCGTGGCCAGGTCGTAGGCGGGCAGGCCGTCGATCGGCAGGTAGCCGCGCGGCTTGGCTTCCTGCGCCAGCTGCTGCTCGATCTGCTGCACGGCGCGCAGCAGCGGAATGCGGCCGTTTTCGTCGTAGTAGATGCCCACGCCCAGGTTGACCTTGGTCGGGCGGGAGTCGGCGTTGTAGGCCTCGGTCAGGCCCAGGATCGGGTCGCCTGGGACCTGTTCCACGTTTGCAAAGAAGGACACGGCGGTACTCGTTCGGTGGCGGAGGTGGGGGCCGGAAGGACCGGAGCCGGCGCGGTCAAACACCTCATCCTAACAAACGCTGCCGCGCTTGGCCGGTGCGGCCGGGCGGCAGTTGGGCGATGATGGGCCATGTCTTCTTCCCTGCCCTCCGCCCTGCTCTGCGGGGCCTGCGCCCTGGCGCTGTCGTCTCTGGTCCACGCCGCTCCTGGCGAGGAGCCGGCCACCACCCTGCCCGCCTTGCAGGTCCAGGCCGCCCGCGTCGGCGGCGTGGCCGATTTCGACCTGCCGGCGTCGCTGACCACCACCGGCCTGGGCGACAGCGACCGCCTCGGCATACAGACGTCCGAGGCGCTGGTCGGGGTGCCCGGCCTGCTCGCGCGCGATCGCCAGAACTATGCGCAGGACACCCAGCTGTCGATCCGCGGCTTCGGCGCGCGCTCGGCGTTCGGCGTGCGCGGCGTGCGCCTGCTGCTGGACGGCATCCCGGCGACGATGCCGGACGGCCAGGGCCAGTTGTCCAACTTCAACCTGTTCGGCAGCGAGCGGGTCGAGGTACTGCGCGGGCCGTTCTCGGCGCTGTACGGCAATTCCTCCGGCGGCGTGGTGCAGCTGTGGAGCGCCGACGGCCAGCCGGACGATCCGTGGCGGCTGCGCAGCGCGATCGGCAGCCACGGCACCGCCGCCCTCAGCGCCCAGGCGCTGGGCCAGCAAGGCGAGGTCCACTACAACCTGGCCGCCACCCATTTCAGCACCGACGGCTACCGCGACCACAGCCACGCCCAGCGCACCACCTTCAACGCCAAGATCGGCATCGACCTGGCGCCGGGGCGGCGCCTGGACCTGCTGCTCAACGCGCTGGAGGCGCCCGATGCGCAGGATCCGCTGGGCCTGAGCCGCGCCCAGGCCGCTGCCGACCCGCGCCAGGCCACCGCCGCGGCCAGCCAGTTCGATACCCGCAAGTCCACCCGCCAGGTGCAGGCCGGCGCCATCTTCACCCAGCAGGTGGACCAGCAGACCTGGCGCCTGATGGGCTACGCCGGGCGCCGCGACGTCACCCAATACCTCTCGGTGCCGGTGAGCGCGCAGAGCAACCCGCTCAACGCCGGCGGCGTGATCGACCTGGATGGCGACTACGGCGGCCTTGACGCGCGCTGGGCCTGGCAGGGCCAGCTGGCCGGACGCCCGTTCCAGTTCACCGTCGGCGCCAATGCCGACCGCCAGCAACAGCACCGCACCGGCTACGAGAACTTCGTCGGCAGCACGCTCGGAGTGAAGGGGCCGCTGCGCCGCGACCAGCAGGACCGGGTGGAGAACGTGGACCAGTTCGCCCAGGCCTGGTGGCAGTTCGCCGCGCGCTGGTCGCTGCTCGCCGGCCTGCGCCACAGCCAGGTGCGGTTCCGTTCGGACGATGCCTATATCGTCGGCCGCAACCCCGACGACAGCGGCCGCACCGACTATGCCGCGACCACCCCGGTGGCCGGGCTGGTGTTCCGCGTCACCGACGACCTGCGGCTCTACACCTCGGCCGGGCGCGGCTTCGAGACCCCGACCTTCAACGAGCTGGGCTACCGCCGTGACGGCGGCGCCGGCCTGGCCCTGGACCTGGCCGCCGCGCGCAGCCAGAACCTGGAACTGGGCGCGAAGTGGCGCAACGCCGCCGGCGCCAGCTGGGACGCGGCGCTGTTCCGCGCCAGCACCGACGACGAACTGGCGGTGGCCAGCAACACCAACGGCCGCAGCACTTACCGCAACATTGGCCGCACTCGCCGCCAGGGCGCCGAGACCAGCCTGACCCTGCCGCTGGGCGACAGCGCACAACTGCAACTGGCCTACACCTGGCTGCAGGCGACGGTGCGCCAGGCCTACCTGACCTGCGCCAGCAGCGGCTGCGCGACGCCCACCGCGGTGGTGGCCGCCGGCACGCGCCTGCCCGGCGTGCCGCAGCAGCAACTGTTCGCGCGCTGGCAGTGGCAGCCGCGCGCCTGGCAGTTCGCGGTCGAGGGCGTGGCCGCTGGCGACACCGTGGTCAACGACCTGGCCAGCGAGGCCGCGCCCGGCTACGCCCTGCTCAACCTGGAAGCGGCGCGGCGCTGGACCACCGCGCACGGCACCCTACGCACCTTCGCGCGCATCGACAACGCGTTCGACCGCCGCTACATCGGCTCGGTCATCGTCAACGACGGCAATGGCCGTTACTACGAGCCGGGGCCGGATCGCAGCTATACGGTCGGGTTGCAGTGGGACTTGCCGCACTGAGTTGGCCTTAGGAGGGGAGCATCTACCAGCTTCATCCCAGCGCGGAGCTGTGCCGGCATTTCCGTGATCGCCCCTACCAGGGGGCGGCACCATGGGACGCGGAGTTCCTGTTCGTCGGCCTCGATGCGAACTACGCGGCCGACATCGCATCGCGCCCGGTGTTAGTGCAGGTGCTGGACTACCATCGCGATGGCGTCGGCTTCTGGCAGCGGCACGGCGTGCACCATCCGTTCCTGCTGCCGCAGTACCGTGGCGGCGGTCGCCGCTACCACCGCAATTTCGCACGCCTGGGCTTTCTTCCGCAGGATGCGGGGCAGGTCTGCTTTGTCGAGTTGCTGCATGTGCCGACCGTCGGGCGCAGCAATCTGGTGGTGGCGGATCTGGATCTTGACCATTTGCGCATGATCGACGCCGCCATGCGTGGCGGTCGCGCACGCCACGTGTTCATGCCGGCCACCGTCGTGCGCGTGCTGCGTGCAACCCACCTGTTTTCCTGGCTGCCGGCGCGCCCGAGTGCAGGCGATCCATTGCCGCTGCTGTTCGCCGATGCGAAGCGACGGATCTACCAGTCTCTGCATCTATCCAACTACGGCAAGTTCCAGGCGCAGCTCGATCACGAGGCGGACGCGGTGGCAGGCCTGCTGCGGCAGCGCCGGGAGCGCATGCCCTGACCTGTCCGCGGGCCTTGCGACACACCGTGGCATGCGCGCTTCACAAGCCGCCGCCGGCGACGCTTAGACGCAGGGAAGGCAGCGCCGCATGGATGGCCCATGCAGGCGTCGATGTCGCGGAGGGAATGTCGTGGAAGACAAGCTCGACCGGTTGCTGAGCGACGTCGCCCGGCTCAAGCAGGCGCTGCAGACGCGGAAAACCCCGGCCGAGCGTGCGTTCCGGCTCCTGGAGAAGATGCTGGCGCCGTTGGCGATGGCGGTGTTGGCCTTCTACGGCAATGCCGCCGCGGACAAGATTTCCGCAGGCCAGTTGGCGCTGGCGAAGCTCAGCGTGGAAGACAAGAACAGGGAATTTGCGCGCTCGTTGCAGAGCAAGTACGTGGAACTCTTCTACGCCGACATCACCTCGGGCGATCCGGTGCGGCAAGGCCACGCGCTGGGCCTGCTGCGCCTGATGGATCCACCGCTGGCGCTGCAACTGGCGGCGTTCGTCGCGTCCAGTCCCACGGCGCCGCCGGCGCTCAAGGCGCAGGCCGAAGCCACCGGCCGGCAGCTCCGGCGCGAACCCCGCGCGCCACTGCGGCCGATGCAGCGGCCGTCCACGGCGGTGGCAGCGCCGTCGGCACCGGCACGGCCGCGATGAGCCAGGCCGATGATGCTCCTTGGTCCTGAAAGAACCTGGAGCATCGCCGGCACCACCACGCGCTGCTGGCCCTGTTCGGACGCGGCAGTCGCGGGCGATGTGTAGTGCTTCAAGCAGACGGTGGATGCGAGAGCGACGGTCAACCGTGACGCGGCGTTCTGCAGGATCTGTCGCAACTCGGCAAGAAGCACTGCTGTCCTGTAGGAGCGGCTTCAGCCGCGACTGGCATGACCGATGGAGTCGCGTCGCGGCTGAAGCCGCTCCTGCGAGAAACGCGATGTCGACGACCGCGCGGCGCAGCCGGCACGCAGCGAAACGCGATCTTAGTGCGTGCCCAACTGCAGCCGCCGGTACAGCGTGCTGCGGCTGATGCCGAGCCGCCGTGCGGCCTGCGAGACGTTGCCGTTGCAGGCAGCCAGGGCCTGGCGCATGGCGCCGAGCGCGAGACTGTCGAGGTCGGCATCGGGCAACGGCATCGCGGTGCCGGTGTTGCTGCCCTGCTCTGCCGCGCGCACGCCGGGCAGATAGGCCGGCAACGCGTCGCTATCGACCAGCGCGCCCGGCTCGCTCAGCGCCACCAGCGTGCGCAGGCAGGCCACCAGCTGGCGCAGATTGCCCGGCCACGCATAGGCGCTCAGCGTCGCCAGGGCGGCCTCGGTCAGGCGCCTGCCCTGGCCAAGCCGTGTCCACAGTTCGGCGACCAGCGTGCGCCGGTCCGGATGCGCACGCAGCGCCGGCACCTGCACGCAGTGGTGGGCGATGCGGTAGTACAGGTCGGGGCGGAAGCGCTGCTCGGCCATCGCCGCGTCCAGGTCGCGGTGGGTGGCACAAATCAGCGCGAAATCCAGCTTCACCGGCTTGCCGCCGCCCAGCGGTAGCAGTTCGCGCTCCTGCAGCACACGCAGCAACCGCGGCTGCAGCGCCAGCGGCATGTCGCCGATCTCGTCCAGGAACAGCACGCCGCCATCGGCCTGACGCAACAGCCCGGGATTGCCGTGCTTGCGCGCGCCGGTGAAGGCACCATCCTCGTAGCCGAACAGTTCCGCTTCGATCAGCCCTTCCGGCAGCGCCGCGCAGTTGACCGCCACGAAGGGGCGCCCGGCGCGTGCGCTGCGCCGGTGCAGTTCGCGCGCGAACACTTCCTTGCCGGTGCCGGTCTCGCCCTGCACCAGCACCGGCAGTTGCGCGTCGAGCACGCGCCGCGCGCGTTCCAGCGCCAGCTCCTGGGCGGCGTCGAACAGCGGTGCGTCGGATGCGGCCGCCGCCGAAGGCCGCGACGACGCGGTCACCGTGATCGGCGCCTGCTGCGGCCGCCGCCGCGGACGGTCGTCGGCCGGGCTGTCGATGCGTCCGTGCAGCGCCCGCCCCTGCAGGTCGAACACGCTGCCCTGCTGGCGCAGCCGCGACAGCGGCTCTTCGAACAGCGCCTCGTAGGGTGCGCGGCCGAGTTCGTGGCGTTCCAGCCCGAACAGCCGCAACCCGGCCTGGTTGGCCGCCACCAGGCGGCCGTTGCGGAAGGCCAGCAGCGCTTCGCGTGCGGTGCCGAGCAGCGCCGGGTCGTGGTGCACGCGCAGCAGTTCGCAGCCGGGAATGCCGTCGTCGAAATAGCGGTGTTCGATGTTGGCCACGGCCATCCGCGCCAGTGCCAGCGCGTGCATGTGCTGCACGCTGGCGTCGCCGGAGATGTCGAGCACGCCGGCCAGGTGGCCGTAGGGATCGAAGATCGGCACCGCGGCGCAACTGAGGATCTGGTGCGGGGCGAAATAGTGCTCGCCACCGCGCACTTCCACCGAGCGGCTTTCGACGATCGCCGTGCCGATCGCGTTGGTGCCGACCTGGGGTTCGCTCCAGCAGGCGCCGGGCATCAGCGCCACCCTGCCCGCCTTGTCGAGGAAGCGCGGGCTGCCTTCGGCGTCGAGGATCCAGCCGGCCTCGTCGGTGAGCAGCACGATGCTGCCGGTGGCCGCGGCGTCGCCCGCCAGGCCTTCCAGCTCGGCGCGGGCCAGCCGCCACAGCCGCTCGTGCGCCTCGCGCAGGGCGCGCAGGCGCGAGGCTTCCAGCGGCTCGATCGCCGGCTTGGCATCCGCGGCCAGGCCCAGGCGCTGGCAGCGCTGCCACGACTGCAGGATGGTGTCGGGCACCTGCCCGACCGGCGCGCCGCCGCGTTCGAAGAAGGCCCGGCGGGCCTGGCCGAGTTGGTGTTGCGAAGGGTGCTGCGCCATGTCCGGCTCCGCTGTCGCAGATTGCGACACCTGGTGATACGGGTGTTCCGATAAACAACACATCCGCCGGCGCGGCGCAATCGGCAGGCGTGGCGCGACGCAGCAAAACCGGGCGGGGTGCGTCGCTGTGTCGCGGTGCGAACGCGTGACGCGGCGCAGCACGCAAAACCTGGCATCGGACTTGCGCATGTGCAGCTACCCGGACGGGCCTGCCCTGTCCTTCTCGACCGCCGAAGGAGACACCACGATGAATGCCGTCAGCACCGCCAAGCCGCATGCCACCGATCCGCAGTCCATCTTCAAGTCGCGCTACGGCAACTTCATCGGCGGCAAGTGGGTGGAGCCGAAGAGCGGGCAGTACTTCGACAACAGCACGCCGATCACCGGCAAGGTGTTCACCGCGGTGGCGCGCTCCAACGCCGAGGACATCGAGGCCGCGCTGGACGCCGCGCACGCCGCCAAGGACGCCTGGGGCAAGACCTCCAGCACCGAGCGCAGCAACGTGCTGCTGAAGATCGCCGACCGCATCGAGCAGAATCTGGAGCTGCTGGCCTATGCCGAGACCTGGGACAACGGCAAGCCGGTGCGCGAGACGCTCAATGCCGACGTGCCGCTGTGCGTGGACCACTTCCGCTACTTCGCCGGCGCGGTGCGTGCGCAGGAAGGCGGCATCTCGGAGATCGACCACGACACCATCGCCTACCACTTCCACGAGCCGCTCGGCGTGGTCGGCCAGATCATCCCGTGGAACTTCCCGCTGCTGATGGCGTGCTGGAAGCTGGCGCCTGCCTTGGCCGCGGGCAATTGCGTGGTGATGAAGCCGGCCGAGCAAACCCCGGCCTCGATCCTGGTGCTGATGGAGGTCATCGGCGACCTGCTGCCGCCGGGCGTGCTCAACGTGGTCAACGGCTTCGGCCTGGAGGCGGGCAAGCCGCTGGCCAGCAACCCGCGCATCGCCAAGATCGCCTTCACCGGCGAGACCACCACCGGCCGGCTGATCATGCAGTACGCCAGCCAGAACCTGATCCCGGTGACGCTGGAGCTGGGCGGCAAGTCGCCCAACATCTTCTTCGCCGACGTGATGGCCGAGGACGACGATTTCCTCGACAAGGCGGTGGAAGGTTTCGTGCTGTTCGCCTTCAACCAGGGCGAGGTGTGCACCTGCCCGTCGCGCGCGCTGATCCAGGAATCGATCTACGACAAGTTCATGGAGAAGGCGCTCAAGCGCGTGGCGGCGATCAAGCAGGGCAACCCGCTCGATCCCAACACCATGGTCGGTGCGCAGGCCTCCAGCGAGCAGTTGGAGAAGATCCTGTCCTACATCGATATCGGCAAGCAGGAAGGCGCCGAGGTGCTGATCGGCGGCGAGCGCAACGCGCTGGATGGCGAGCTCGCCGGCGGCTTCTACGTCAAGCCGACGGTGTTCAAGGGCCACAACAGGATGCGCGTGTTCCAGGAGGAGATCTTCGGCCCGGTGGTGTCGGTGACCACCTTCAAGGACGAGGCCGAGGCGCTGGCGATCGCCAACGACACGCTGTACGGCCTGGGTGCCGGCGTGTGGAGCCGCGATGCGGCGCGGCTGTACCGCATGGGCCGCGCGATCCAGGCCGGGCGGGTGTGGACCAACTGCTATCACGCCTATCCGGCGCATGCCGCGTTCGGCGGCTACAAGCAGTCGGGCATCGGCCGCGAGAACCACAAGATGATGCTCGACCACTACCAGCAGACCAAGAACCTGCTGGTCAGCTACTCGCCGAAGGCGCTCGGCTTCTTCTGACGCGCGGGCAGGGCGGCGGCACGCGCACAGGCGTGTCGTCGCCTTGCCGCCAACTGATCTGGATCAAGGCAATCCGTCGCCGGTCGCGCGATGGTGACATCACTCGTTTTTCTCAGGAGCGTTGCAATGGACAAGACGATGAAAGCCGCCGTGGTGCGGGAATTCGGCAAGCCGCTGGCAATCGAGGAAGTGGCGGTGCCGCGGCCGCAGGCCGGCGACATCCTGGTCAAGATCGAAGCCTGCGGCGTGTGCCACACCGACCTGCACGCGGCCGAAGGCGACTGGCCGGTGAAGCCGAATCCGCCGTTCATTCCCGGCCACGAGGGCGTGGGCCACGTGGTGGCGGTCGGCGCCGGCGTGGACCACGTCAGGGAAGGCGATCGTGTCGGCATTCCGTGGCTGTACTCGGCCTGCGGCCATTGCGAACATTGCCTGGGCGGCTGGGAAACCCTGTGCGAGACGCAGCAGAACACCGGCTACTCGGTCAACGGCGGTTTCGCCGAGTACGCGCTGGCCAATGCCAACTACGTCGGCCACCTGCCGAAGAACATCGGCTTCGTCGAGGTCGCACCGATCCTGTGCGCCGGCGTCACCGTGTACAAGGGCCTGAAGGTGACCGACACCCGGCCCGGCAACTGGGTGGTGATCTCCGGCATCGGCGGCCTCGGCCACATGGCGGTGCAGTACGCCAAGGCGATGGGCCTGAACGTGGCCGCGGTGGACGTGGACGACGCCAAGCTGGCGCTGGCCACGCGCCTGGGTGCGACGGTGACGGTGAACGCGCGCACCACCGACCCGGTGGCGTACCTGAAGAAGGAAATCGGCGGTGCGCACGGCGCGCTGGTCACCGCGGTCTCGCCCAAGGCGTTCGAGCAGGCCATCGGCATGGTCCGCCGCGGCGGCACGGTTTCGCTCAACGGCCTGCCGCCGGGCCAGTTCCCGCTGGATATCTTCGGCATGGTGCTCAACGGCGTGACCGTGCGCGGCTCGATCGTCGGCACGCGCCTGGACCTGCAGGAGTCGCTGGAATTCGCCGAGCAGGGCAAGGTGGCCGCGACCGTGGCCACCGACACCCTGGACAACGTCAACGACGTGTTCGCGCGCATGCACGCCGGCAAGATCGAAGGCCGCATCGTGCTGGACATAGCCGCCTGATGGACGCGTCCGCGCCCGCTAACGCGCTGCCGCCGCAGGTGCTGGCGACGCTGCCGGCGCTGCAGCTGATCGCCAAGCTGCGGGCGCGGCACGGCGCGCTGCTGTTCCACCAGTCCGGCGGCTGCTGCGACGGTTCCTCGCCCATGTGCTATCCGCAGGACGACTTCATCGTCGGCGACCGCGACGTGCTGCTGGGCGAGATCGGGCAGGCGCCGTTCTACATCAGCCCGTCGCAGTTCGCCTACTGGAAGCACACCCAGCTGATCATCGATGTGGTGCCCGGCCGCGGCGGCATGTTCTCGCTGGAGAACGGCGAGGGCGTGCGCTTCCTGGTGCGCTCGCGCCTGTTCACCGACGGCGAGTACGCCGCGCTGGAGGCGGCGGGGAAGGTGTAGGAGCGGCTTCAGCCGCGACAGGGCGTTTCTCGATCTCGCGTGGTCGCGGCTGAAGCCGCTCCTACAGTAGGAACCCCGGTGTGGGAGTGGGAGCCGCTGTTGCGATTCCCCATTCCCTATTCCCCAATCCCGGCTCCATCGCGGCTGAAGCCGCTCCTACCGATGTGATGCATCGCGCCGACGCTGCCCTCGGCGTCCTACGACGCCTTCGGCGCCTTCGCCGGCACGAACGGCGACACCGGGTCGCTGGCGGGGAAGGTTTCTTCCAGCGCTTCGTCCTGGTTGGCGTCGGCATGCCGTCCGTGCGCGGTGTCGGGCGTGGAATGCGCCGGCGTGTCCGGCGGGGCAGGGCGATCCTCGCCGGTGCGTGGTTCGTGCTCGACGATGGTCTCGGGCCGGTCGCCGGCGCCGCGGTCTTCGCTGAGCTGCGTCTCGCGCTTGCCGCGTTGTTCGCCGGGGAGGGGGGCCGCGCGGCGCAGCGGGTCGGTAGGCGTGGACATGTCCGGTTCCTCCAGAGGAATGGCGGCGGAGGTCCAGTTCACCGCCGCGGCAGTGAAGCCATTGCGAATCGCGGCCCTTGCACGCGTCGGTCACGAACCGCTAACGGGGCGGGCGCTACTGCTGCGCATCCCCCCGCCGAGCCGCCCGGAGCCCTGCCATGCGCCCCAGCGACCGCCCCGACCCGCTGCTGTTCAACGCCCATCTGGATCCCTTGCCGAGCGTGCCGCCGCCGCGCCGCCGTGGCGCCGCGCCGCGCCCGCACGATGCGCCGGACTACCGCCGCTACAGCCTGGCCGACTACCGCCAGCGCCGTGCGCGCCACCGCACGCCATGGCGCGACCTGTGCCCGGCCTATGCCTTCGCCCTGCAGACTCACGCCCGTGGCTGGCCGCGCGGGCCGGAGGCCGAGACCGATGGCGAATTGGCCGCGCATTGGGACCTGGTGCGCGGCGATTCGCGGCTGGACTGGGGCCAGGCGCGGCAGGTGGTCGAGGACGCCTGGCAGGCGCTGGACCACCTGCCGGCGCAGGCGACCGGCATGGAGCCGCACTGATGCCGCGCCCGATCTGGACCGGCACGCTGTCCTTCGGCCTGCTCAACGTGCCGGTGTCGCTGATGTCCGGCGAACGCCGGGTCGACCTGCACTTCCGCATGCTGGACGCGCGCGACAAGCGCCCGATCCGCTTCGAGCGGGTCAATGCCGACACCGGCGAGGAAGTGCCGTGGAAGGACATCGTCAAGGCCTACGAATACAGCAAGGGCAACTACGTGGTGGTCGAGCAGCAGGACATCGCCTCGGCCGCGCCGGAGAGCCACGAGGCGGTGGAGGTGGAGGCCTTCGTCGACGCCGCCGAGATCGACCTGCGCTACTTCGAGAAGCCCTACGTGCTGGTGCCGGGCAAGAAGGCCGAGAAGGGCTATGTGCTGCTGCGCGAGACCCTGCGCAGCACCGGCAAGGTCGGCATCGCGCGGGTGGTGATCCGCACCCGCGAATACCTGTCGGCGGTGATGCCTTTGCAGGACGCGCTGGTGCTGATCCTGCTGCGCTATCCGCAGGAACTGGTGGACCTGGACGACTACACGCTGCCCAGCGGCAAGGCCGCCGACTACCGGATCAGCGCCAAGGAAACCGAGATGGCGGCGCAACTGATCGACTCAATGTCCGGGCGCTGGGACCCCGATGCCTACCACGACGAATTCCGCGAGCGGCTGCACGCGGTGATCCAGAAGCGGATCAAGGCGCAGGAGGGCACCACCCAGGTCGACGAGGACGCCGAGGCGCCGCACCACGAGGACGCCACCACCAACGTGGTCGACTTCATGTCGCTGCTGCAGAAGAGCCTGGAGGCCAAGAAGCGCACGCCGGCCAAACAGGACGAGCGCGTGCCGGTGCGCAAGACCGCGGCGAAGAAGAGCGGCAAGCCGGCCAAGAGCGCGGCCGGCAAGGCCAAGAAGGCGCCGCGCGCCAAACCGGCGGCGGCCAAGGCCAAGCCGGCTGCGCGCAAGGCGCCGGCGCGGCGCAAGGCCGGCTAGGGCAGGTCGGTCGCGGCGGCGCCAGGGCCGCCGCGACCGGCTTTACGCCGAGATCATCGCCTCGCGCGTCACCTGCGCCAGCGACTCGCGCGAAATCGCCGCGATCGACCTGGCGCCGGTCAGGGTCATCGCCACCCGCATCTCCTTCTCGATCAGGCCCAGCAGGTGTTCCACGCCAGCCTGGCCGGCCGCAGCCAGCGCGTAGACGAAGGCGCGGCCGAGCAGCACCGCGTCGGCGCCGAGCGCCAGCATGCGCACCACGTCCAGGCCGCTGCGCACGCCCGAGTCGGCCAGGATCTTCAGCTCGCCCTTCACCGCATCGGCGATCGCCGGCAGTGCCCGCGCGCTGGACAGCACGCCGTCGAGCTGGCGTCCGCCATGGTTGGAGACGACGATGCCGTCGGCGCCGAACCGCACCGCATCGCGCGCGTCGGCCGGGTCGAGGATGCCCTTGATCAGCATCGGCCCGGTCCAGAATTCGCGGATCCACTCCAGGTCCTTCCACGAGATCGACGGATCGAAGTTGGCGCCGAGCCAGCCGATGTAGTCGGCCAGCCCGGTGGGGTGGCCGCGGTAGGTGGAGATGTTGCCCAGGTCGTGCGGACGCCCGTGCAGGCCCACGTCCCAGCCCCAGCGCGGATGCGTGAGCGCCTGCAGCATGCGCCGCAGCGGCGCGTTGGGGCCGCTCATGCCCGAATGCGCGTCGCGGTAGCGCGCACCCGGCACCGGCATGTCCACGGTGAACACCAGGGTGCTCACGCCGGCCGCCTTGGCCCGCTCCAGCGCGTTGCGCATGAAGCCTCGGTCCTTGAGCACATACAGCTGGAACCACATCGGCCGGTCGATCGCCGGCGCCACTTCCTCGATCGGGCACACCGACACCGTGGACAGGGTGAACGGCACGCCCTTGGCCGCCGCCGCCCTGGCCGCCTGCACCTCGCCGCGGCGCGCGTACATGCCGGTCAGGCCCACCGGCGCCAGCGCCACCGGCAAGGCCAGGCGTTCGCCGAACAGCTCGGTGTGCAGGTCCAGCGCCGACATGTCGCGCAGCACCCGCTGGCGCAGGGCGATGTCGCTGAGGTCGGACACGTTGCGGCGCAGGGTGTGTTCGGCATAGGCGCCACCGTCGATGTAGTGGAACAGGAACGGCGGCAGCCGGCGCTGGGCGGCGGCACGATAGTCGGTGGCGGCGGAAATGATCATCGGGGCAGGGCGGTCAGGGAGAAGAGGGCAGGCGCGAGGCACGCGCGCGGCGCGCATCGTCCTCGTCGAGCGTGCGCAGCGCGCTGTGCACGAATTCCAGGTGCGCGTGCGCGGCGGCGCGGGCGCGTTCCGGGTCACCGGCCAGGATCGCGTCGCGCAGCGCGCGGTGCTGGGCGTGCAGGGCGGCGAAGATGCGCGGCGAGGCGAACAACTGCTGCCGGCTCTGCGAGATGTTGGCCTGCAGCAGGTCGAACAGGCCGCGCATCACCTGCAGCAGCACGCGGTTGTGGGTGGCCTCGGCGATGGCCAGGTGGAAGTCGGCGTCGGCGTGCGCCTGGGCGTTGGCATCGGCCTGCGCGTGGGTCTGCAGCAGCGCCTCGAACGCGGCGTCGATGCGCGCGCGGTCGTCGTCGGTGGCGCGCAGCGCCGCGTGCCAGGCGGTGGCGCCTTCCAGCGCATGACGGGCCTCCAGCACGTCGAAGCGGTACTCCGGGTCGGCGTGCAGCAGCGGCAGGAACGGCTGCAGCGGCGCCACCACCTGGTCCTCCGGGGTCGGCGGCCGTTGCACGTAGGTGCCGCCGCCCACGCGCGCCCGCAGCAGCCCCTGGCTGGCGAGCTGTGCGATGGCCTCGCGCAGCACCGGGCGGGACACGCCCAGTTCCGCGGCCAGGGCGCGCTCGGCGGGCAGGCGCGCGTCGACCGGCAGGCCGCGGTGTGCGATCAGTGCGCGCAACTGGGCGGCGACCCGGTCGCTGAGCCGGGCAGGGGGCTCAGCCGCTGCGTCGGCGCTGGCGGCAATGGATGGATTGGTCATACCAATTGCGTGAAGGTGCGCGCGTGGTCTGGCCATTAGGCGCCACGTCTCACGCAACGTCAATCACCGCAGTAACATGCGGTGCCGCATTGGTCATACCAATCAGAACATCCGATAGCGCGCCATCGCCGCGGCCAGCACCACCAGCAAGGCCACCAGGGCCAGTTCCAGCCCGAGCAAGCGCTGCAGCGTGCGCACCTGCGTGGGCGGAGGCGTCCAGTCCGGCTGCCGCCGCGCCTGCCGGCGCCATTGCGGCAGGCGCAGCGTCGGCACCAGCGAGAGCAGGCCGATCGCCGCGAAGGTGCCGAGCTTGGCCCAGAACCAGGGGTTGTGCAGGTAGTAGTCGGCGCCCTTGAGTCCGTAGCGCACGCGCAGCGCGCCGATCGCCAGGATCAGCAGCGCGGCCGTGCCGTACATGGCGTCGATGCGGACCAGCCGCGTCAACTGGATGTGCGCCAGCGGCGCGCGCAGCAGGGCCCATTCGGCCACCAGCGCGGCGATCAGCAGCAGCATCGCCAGGTGGTGCAGGGCGGCCAGCAGCAGGTCGACAGTGTCCATCGACGCGGCCTCACCACACCCACGGCAGCAGCCGCCAGCTGTGCGCGGCGTAGTCCGGGTAGTCCTCGGGGAAGGCCTGGGTCAGCATCGCTTCCTCGACCCGGATGCGACGCAGGAATGCCCAGGTCACCGGCAGCACGATCGCCAGCAGCGACAGCACGTTGCCCATGCCCAGCGCCAGCCCGTAGAACGCGAGCAGCGCGCCGGTGTAGGAGGGGTGGCGGAGCCACCGATAGGGGCCGGCAGTGATCAGTGCATGGCCCGGCTGGATGCCCACGTCCACGGTGAACTGCCGGCCCAGCACCGCAATGGCCCACAGCCGGAACGCCAGCCCGCCGACAACCATCGCCGTCCCGATCCACAGCAGCGGCAGGCGCCAGCCGAACGGCCAGCGACCGACGCCCAGCATGCTCAGCATCACGGCCACGAAGATCGCCGCGTACAGCACCGTCCACAGCATGCGCAGCGTGCCGCCATCGCGTGCAGGATCGTCTTGGCTGCGGCGCCGACGGCCAATGAACACTTCCACCACCCACCACGCGGCGCAGGCGATCCAGAACAGCAGGTGCGACAGGTCGAGGTTCAGCATCGCAGATTCCTTCGATCAATGCGGCAGAACGGCGGGCAACGCCGACAGGATGACCAACCAGTGCAGGATGAGCCCGGGCCACAGCCGCCGGCAGATCAAGAACAGCACGCAGAACACCAGCCCCCACGTGAAGAACCACGCAAACTGGCTGAGCGACTTCAGCCCGTGCTGCGCAACGAACGCCAGGGAAGCCAGCAGGCACGCAACGACGATCCCCGCACCGCGGCGACGCAACCCTTGCAACGCGAAACCGCGGTACACCAGCTCTTCGCACAGGCCGCCCAGCAGGCCCATCACGACGTAGATCAGTCGCGCCTGCAGCGTGCGCGGCGTCAGGTTCGCCAGATCGGACAGTTGCGCCGGATCGGCCGCGGGACCATGCGCCAATGCCCACTCCACACCGCCGATCAACGCGAAGGCCACCCCGAGGTATGCCGCGATCAACCACGCCGTGCCGCGACTGCCAAATGACCAGCCGATGTCCCGCCAGGACCAGTCCGCTTTCCTCAGCGCCAAGAGCAACAACGCGATCTGAAGGGCGTACCAGCAAGCGGCGAGCAAGAAGACGACCGCCTGCCCGTCCCAGTGCGCCGCTTCCATTGCGGGGCGCTGCAGCAACAGCAACGACAGCAGGAACGAACCCAGCGGAAAGCCCAGCAGGACGGCAACCAGCGATGCGGTCGACATGGATTGGCGGGGCGTCGTGGTTGCCATGCGAGGCACTCGGTCGGGTCTGCAGGAGGACGCTCCTAGCATCCGCCGCCGATCGGATTCCTGGCATGGCCGGTCGTCATGACCATGACCTGCCGGAAGTCACGATCTGCGGCCCGACGCTTGCCAAACGCGATTGGGCGTCCGCCCCACGGCCAAAGCCTGCGACGCGGCGACCGGCGGTGGTAGTTGCCACCTGCCGGAAGTCACGACCTCTCGCCAGCCCATTGCCAGTTGCGCGAGGGCGGGCGAGCATCGCCCCATGCACCCGACTCTGCGCGAGTTCTTCGAGCCGCTCAATATCGCTGGCCTGATCACGATCGTGGCGGTCGCGCTGTCGTTCGGCTTCGAAACCGACGGCAGCGCGCTGCGGTGGTGGCTGCTGGGCGGCTTCGCCGGGCTGTTCATCGCCTACGACTGGCTCAGGGCACGCGCGGTCCTGCCGGACGCGGCGCTTTGCGTGCAGGCGGTGCTGGCGTTGTGGCTGGTCTGCCTGGAGCCGCGCGCCGGTACGGCGCCGGTGCTGCTGGTCATGCTGGTGGCGCACGCGGCCATGCGCTGGCGGCCGGCGGTGGTGCTGACCTTCGGCCTGGCGATCAATGTCGGCTTGTACCTGATGCTGGATATGGTAGGCGTCAAGCGGCAGTGGCTGGTGGTCGCCATCTATGCGAGCTTCCAGGCATTTTCCGCGCTGGTCGCCTACTACGCGCGCAACGCCGAGCGCACGCGTGATGCGCTGGCCCTGGTCAATGCCGACCTGCTGGCCACGCGCGCGCTGCTCGCCGAGAGCGCGCGCGATGCCGAACGCCTGCGCGTGGCACGCGAACTGCACGATGTGGCCGGACACAAGCTCACCGCGATGAAGCTCAACCTGCGCGTGCTGGCCGGCGACCCGGCCCTGGCTGCGCGCAACGAGGTGCGCATCGCCCAGCAACTGTCCAGCGAGCTGCTGGACGACATTCGCAGTGTGGTCCAGGCGTTGCGCGATACGCGGGGGCTGGACCTGCACACCGCGCTGCGCGCGCTGGCCGCGCCGCTGCCGCGTCCCGCGTTGGCGCTGGACATCGCCGCCGACGCCACCGTCACCGATCCGGCCCTGGCCGAGACCCTGCTGCGTGTGGTGCAGGAAGCCTTGACCAACACCGCCCGGCACACCGACGCCGATACACTGCACGTGCGCCTGGCACGCGATGGCCAGTCGTTGCTTTTACGCATCGAGGACAACGGCCAGCACGCCGCGCGCCTGCGCGAAGGCAACGGCCTGTCCGGCATGCGCGAGCGCATCGTCGCCGCGCACGGCTGCCTGGACATCGGTTTCACACCGCACGGCGCGCTGCGCCTGACCGCCAGGATCCCCGCATGACCCAGCTCGCATCCATCACCGTCGCGCTGGCCGACGACCAGGCGCTGGTGCGCGCCGGACTGCGCGCCCTGCTGCAGCAGCAGGGCATCACGGTCGCGTTCGAGGTCAGCGATGGCGCCGAGCTGATCGAACGGTTGGCAACCGAGGCGGTAGACGTGGTGCTCAGCGACATCCGCATGCCCGGCGTGGACGGTATCGAGGCCTTGACCCGGTTGCGCGCGAGCGGGAATGGCACGCCGCTGCTGCTGCTCACCACCTTCGACGACTCGGACTTGCTGCTGCGCGCCACCGCCGCCGGCGCGCAGGGCTTCCTGCTCAAGGACGCCGCGCCGGAGGACCTGCGCGAGGCGATCGCGCGCGTGGCCGCCGGCGAGACCCTGCTGCAGCCGGTCAGCACCGACCCGGTGCGCGCGCGCTACCGCTACCGCGACGAGGACGCCCCGCGCGACACCTTCAACGAACGCGAAGTGGCGATCCTGCGCCTGCTCGCCGGCGGCTACTCGAACAAGGAGATCGCGCGCAGCCTGTTCCTGGCCGAAGGCACGGTGAAGAACTACGTCTCCACCATCCTCGACAAGCTCGGCACCCGCGACCGCACCCGCGCGGTGCTCAAGGCGATCACCTTGCGCATCATCTGATGCGTGCACAGCGGTGGCGCTGCGACGTCCACCGGCAGCGCGTCAGGACTGAAGTCCCTCCCACAACGATGCCACCGCGCCGTGCCGCAGCCTGCCGTAGGAGCGGCTTCAGCCGCGACAACCGAAGGCGCGATGCGTGGTGCGCCGACCAGCGCGATTCACCTCGCGCCAGCGCAGCGCCCGCCACCACGTCACCGCCTTTGTGGGAGCGGCTTCAGCCGCGACGCGACACCACCCAAACGCGCGCGCCCGCCCGCAGTACGCTCCATACCCCGCCGTGTGCTACCACCGGGACTTCTGTGCGCCCGCCGCAGACATTAAGATGCCGCGGGCATTGTGCCGACGAGGAATTCACGTTGATCATCCATCCGAAAGTCCGCGGTTTCATCTGCACCACCACGCATCCGCTCGGTTGCGAGCGCAACGTGCTCGAGCAGATCGCTGCCACGCGCGCGCGCGGCGTGCGCCACGATGGGCCAAAGAACGTGCTGGTGATCGGCGCGTCCAGCGGCTACGGCCTGGCCTCGCGCATCACCGCCGCGTTCGGCTTCGGCGCCGACACGCTCGGCGTGTTCTTCGAAAAGCCCGGCAGCGAGAAGAAGGCCGGTACAGCCGGCTGGTACAACGCCGCCGCCTTCGACAAGCACGCCAAGGCCGCCGGCCTGTACAGCAAGTCGATCAACGGCGACGCGTTCTCCGACGAAGCGCGCGCCAAGGTCATCGAACTGATCAAGCAGGACATGGGCGGCCAGGTCGACCTGGTGGTGTATTCGCTGGCCTCGCCGGTGCGCAAGCTGCCGGGCACCGGCGAAGTGAAGCGCTCGGCGCTCAAGCCGATCGGCCAGACCTACACCGCCACCGCCATCGACACCAACAAGGACGCGATCATCGAGGCCTCGATCGAGCCGGCCACCGAGCAGGAGATCGAAGACACCGTCACCGTGATGGGCGGGCAGGACTGGGAACTGTGGATCGATGCGCTCGAAGGCGCCGGCGTGCTCGCCCCGGGCGCGCGCACCGTGGCCTTCAGCTACATCGGTACCGAGATCACCTGGCCGATCTACTGGCACGGCGCGCTGGGCAAGGCCAAGGTCGACCTCGACCAGACCGCGCAGCGCCTGCACGCCCGCCTGCAGCAGCACGGCGGCGCAGCCAACGTGGCGGTGCTGAAATCGGTGGTGACCCAGGCCAGCGCGGCGATCCCGGTGATGCCGCTGTACATCTCCATGGTCTACAAGATCATGAAGGAGAAGGGCCTGCACGAAGGCACCATCGAGCAGGCCGACCGCCTGTTCCGCGAGCGCCTGTACCGCGAGGACGGCCAGCCCTCGGCCACCGACGACGAGAACCGCCTGCGCCTGGACGACTGGGAGCTGCGCGACGACGTGCAGGACGCCTGCAAGGCGCTGTGGCCGCAGGTGACCACCGAGAACCTGTTCCAGCTCACCGACTACGCCGGCTACAAGCACGAGTTCCTCAAGCTGTTCGGCTTCGAACGCCAGGACGTGGACTACGACGCCGACGTCGACCCGGACGTGAAGTTCGATTGCGTGGAGCTCTGAGGAGCCGGGATTGGGGAGTGAGGATTCGGAGTCGCGTTGATCCCGAATCCCGGAAAGAGATGCGGCCGGTAGCGATGTCGGCCGTTTTCTTTTGCACCTCGCATCGCCAACGTGCGATGGCCGGTCGCGGCTGAAGCCGCTCCTACGAGAGCACGCGCTGCACCCGTAGGAGCGGCTTCAGCCGCGACAAACGAAGCCGCGGTGCTGGAATTGACCGAACCTCGTCGGGCATGCGGCCGGTTCCATACCGCGGCACCGCCCCGCGCCGCGAACCCGCAGCGCTAGCGCCTTTGCCAATCCCCAATCCCCATTCCCCATTCCCGGCCCCTCACCGCCTCACATCGAACCGCGTCGCCCCCACACACGCCTGCACCTCGGCCTCGCTCAGCGCCAGCACGTCGCCCGGCAGCGTGTGCTTGAGGCAGCCGGCGGCCAGGCCGAAGCGGATCGTGGCGGTGTCGTCCCATCCGCGGCTCAGCCCGTGCAGCACGCCGGCGGCGAAGGCGTCGCCGCCGCCGATGCGGTCGACGATGCCGCTCAGCTCCTCGGCCGGCGCCTGCGCGACGCTGCCGTCGCGGCGCAGCAGCAGCGCGCCCAGGCTGTGCCGGTCCACGCTATGCGCCACGCGCTGGGTGCAGGCCATCGCCTGTAGCTGCGGGAACGCGGCGAAGGCGTCGCGCGCGCCGGCCTCCACCCGCGCCTGCACGCTGTCCTGCGGATAGCGGTGACCCAGCACCACCTCCAGGTCGCGGTAGTCGGCGAACAGCACGTCCGCCTGGTCCAGCAGTTGCCGCAGGATGCCCGGCGCATCGCCGTGCCAGGCTTCCCACAGCTTGGGCCGGTAGTTGCCGTCGAACGACACCCGCACCCCGGCCGCACGTGCCGCCTGCGCGGCGGCCAGCGTCGCCGCCGCGCCGCGTTCGCCCAGCGCCGGGGTCACCCCGGACAGATGCAGCCACTGCGCGCCCTGCAGCAGCGCCGGCCAGTCGTGCTGGTCGCCCGCATCCAGCGCGAAGGCCGAGCCGGCGCGGTCGTAGGTGACTTCGCTGGGCCGGTGCCCGGCGCCGGTGCTGAGGAAGTACAGGCCCATGCGCCCGGGCACGAAGCGGATGCCGCCGGTATCCACCCCGTGCCGGCGCAGCTCGCCGGCCGCGGCCTGGCCCAGCGGGTTGTCCGGCAGCACGCTGACCACGGACACGGCATGGCCGAAATGCGCCAGCGCCACGCCCACGTTGGCCTCGGCGCCGCCCACCTGTACCTCCAGCCGCGGCGTCTGCAGCAGCCGTTCGTGGCCGGGTGCGCCCAGGCGCAGCAGCAGTTCGCCGAAGCAGACGATGCGGGAAACGATCATGGCGGGCGGGTCCGGGCGGCCGAAGGGACGCCAAGCATGCCGCGAAACGCGCACCTCGGCCAGAAAAAGTGACTAGCGGTGTCATTTTCGTGCGGCAGCACGCGGTTCGGCGCCGGCCCGCGTCGCGATCGTGCGCTATCTCATTGACTGGAAAGACCCTGCGGCCGCCGGGCACTCTGTTGCGCTGCAAGATGCTGCAATGTTTCGCAACTGTTAACGTTGGTTTTGACTAGCGGTGTCATTCACGACAACGCCCGTAGTTCAACGCCGTCATGGAACCCTTGGGAGGGGAGGACATGCAATCACGTACCGAACGCCGGAAGACACCGGTTACCTTGCTCGCGCTGTCGATCGGCCTGGCCCTGCAGGCCGGTGCGCTGCAGGCGCAGGAGGCGCCGGCGTCCGCGACGCCCGCCACGGCCTCGGCCGACGCCACCACTGAGCTCGACACCGTCGTCGTCACCGGCTACCGCGCCAGCGTGGAGAAGGCGCTGGACATCAAGCGCGCCGAAAAGGGCATGGTCGACGCCATCGTCGCCGAGGACGTGGGCAAGTTCCCCGACACCAACCTGGCCGAATCGCTGCAGCGCATCCCCGGCGTGGTCATCACCCGCGACGCCGGCGAAGGCCGCAACATCTCCGTGCGCGGCCTCGGCCCGGACTTCACCCGCGTGCGCATCAACGGCATGGAAGCGCTGACCACGGTCGGCGCCAGCGACCAGAGCGGCGGCACCAACCGCGGCCGCGGCTTCGACTTCAACGTGTTCGCCTCGGACCTGTTCACCCAGATGGTGGTGCGCAAGACCGCCTCGGCCGACGTCGAGGAGGGCTCGCTGGGCGCCACGGTCGACCTGCGCACCGCGCGGCCGTTCGACTACGACGGCTTCACCTTCGCCGCCAACGGCCAGGCCACCTACAACGGCATGTCGCAGAAGGCCGATCCGCGCATCGCCGCGCTGGTCGCCAACACCTGGGCCGATGGCACCTTCGGCGCGCTGATGTCGGTGGCCTATTCCGAGCGCCAGGTGCTTGAGGAAGGCAGCGGCACCACGCGCTGGGCCAACGGCCCCAGCAACAACGGCTACAGCGCCGCCTCGCCGTTCGCCGCGGCCAACAGCGCCAACGTGTTCAGCCCGCGCATCCCGCGCTACACGCAGATGGAGCACGAGCAGAACCGCCTGGGCGTGACCGGCTCGCTGCAGTGGAAGCCCAACGACAGCACCGAGTTCTCGCTGGACGGCCTGTACTCGAAGATCGACGCCAAGCGCGACGAGCACTACATCGAGGCGATCAGCTTCAGCCGCGGCCGCTCGCAGAACGGCAAGCCGGACATGATCGTGCGCGACGGCTACGTCGACCCGGCCTCCGGCGCGCTGCTGTACGGCCGCTTCGACAACACCGACATCCGTTCGGAGAACCGCCACGACGAGTGGAACACGGTCTTCAAGCAGCTCACCCTCAACGGCGAGCACCGCTTCAGCGACACCTTCAAGATCACCGGCGAGATCGGCAGCTCCAGTTCCAAGCACCGGAACCCGATCCAGACCACGATCATCATGGACAAGAACAACGTCGCCGGGTACAGCTACGACTACCGCAACAGCTACACCTCGCCGGTGTTCAACTACGGCATCGACCCGACCGCCGCCAACGGCTGGACCCTGGCCGAAGTGCGCATGCGTCCGCAGTCGGCCAACAACAGCTTCGACACCGGCTCGCTGAACTTCGAGTGGAACCTGGGTACCAACTTCATCCTCAAGGGCGGCGTGCTGGCCAAGAACTACGGCTTCGACACCAAGGAGTTCCGCCGCGCCTCCGAAACCAGCGTGCCGACCTTCGCCACCGGCAACCGCATCGTGCCGGTCGACCTGGTGACGCTGGCCGGGCTCAAGGGCATCGAGGGCTCGCCGTCGAACTGGGCGGTGCCCGACCTCAACGGCATCGCCGATGCGCTGGGCATCTACAGCGGCACCGGCACCTGGACGCTGACCGAGCGCGCGGTCAACACCCGCAGCGTGGAAGAAAAGGACCGCGGCGCGTGGTTGATGGGCGACTTCGCCTTCGACATCGGCGCGATCCCGTTCTCCGGCAACGTCGGCGTGCGCTACGTGAAGACCAACCAGTCCTCCACCGGCTACGCCCTGGTCGGCTCCAACCTGATCAACACCACGGTCGAGCGCGACTACCACGACACCCTGCCGTCGCTGAACCTGGTCGCCGAGATCACCCCGGATTTCCTGATCCGCTTCGGCGCCGCCAAGGTGATGACGCGGCCGGGCCTGGGCAGCCTGACCCCGGGTGTGACCGTCGCCGTCGCCGGCGGCGCGCGCACGGTCAGCGGCGGCAATCCGAACCTGGATCCGATCCGCGCCAAGACCGCCGACCTCGGTTTCGAGTGGTACCTGCAGGAAGGCGCGATGCTCGGCCTGGCGCTGTTCTACAAGGACATCGACAGCTTCGTGCAGACCGCGCGCACCATCGCCCCGTACTCCGGCAGCGGCCTGCCGGTCAGCCTGCTCGACGGCACTGGCGCGGCGGCCAGCGACGACTTCGTCTTCAGCGTGCCGCTCAACACCCCGGGCGGCAAGCTGAAGGGCGCCGAGTTCAACTACATCCAGCCCTTCAGCTTCCTGCCGGGCAAGTGGGCCAACTTCGGCACCCAGCTCAACTACACCTACGTGCAGTCGAAGATCCAGTACGTCACCGGCACCGGCGCGCTGTCGTTCAACACCGACCTCACCGGCCTGTCGAAGAACTCGTACAACGCCACGCTGTTCTACGAAGGCGAGCGCTTCAGCGGCCGCGTGTCGCTGACCCACCGCGACGGCTACCTGACCCAGGTACCGGCCACGGAAACCGGCTTCGACATGCACGGCATGCGCGGCACCAATGTCGTCGACGCCAAGCTGACCTACAAGATCGACGAGAAGATCGACATCAGCCTGGAAGGCTCGAACCTGACCAACGTGCCGTACTACGAGTGGGTGCAGACCAGCGCCACCGGCGCGCAGCTGCCGCTGACCTACAGCGAAACCGGCCGCCAGTACGCGATCGGGGTGCGTTACAAGTTTTGATGTCTGCGTGCGCCGGTGCCGCGCTGCGGCATCGGCAACGCCCCGCTGCCCGCATACTCGCGGGCCGGGGAGGGAGATCGACGCGCGCCGGCATGGTGCGCGCCGATCGCAAAGGAGCGAGATGAAACAGGCAATTCGCAGTGGCGCCGTCGCCGACCACATCGTCGCGGCTGAAGCCGCTCCTACGCGCGCACCGGCTCCTCGCAGGAGCGGCTTCAGCCGCGGCAGCCGGCCTCGGTCTTCCACCGCACTCCCCATGCGCCTGCGCGGCATGCTCCACAGTCTCACCCTGCTGTGCGGACTCGTCTGTCCCACCATCGCCACAGCCGCGACTCCCGAACTGCTGTTCCGCGTCTCCGCCGACCACGGCCTGGACGCCGACGTCGCCCACGGCGACCCGACACCCAACTTCCGCGACAAGATCGCCCTGGTGCCCACCGGCGTCTCCGGCCAGGCCATCGAATGGGCCGACGACGGCGTGCTGTCCTGGAACGCCCCCGGCAACCTCTACACCCAGCGCGGCACGTTGTCGTTCCTCTGGCGCTCGCGCTACCCGGTGGGCGAAGCGCCGTTCGTGATCTTCCGCGTCGGCTACGCCGACCACACCAGCTGGGACATGGCCTGGCTGCGCATCGACTGGAACGGCCACGGCTTCGATGCTTTCGTCACCGATGCCAACCTGGCGCGCACCCGCGTCTCCTTCAAGCTCGACAAGGTGCCTGCGCCCAGCGCCTGGACCCACCTGGCCTTCGCCTGGGACGAGACCCGCGGCGTGCGCCTGTACGTGGACGGCAAGGAAGCCGCGCGCGTGGACTGCACCCAGGCCTGCGCCGACGGCGGCTCGCTCGACTTCGATGCCGCGCTCGACCAACTCGGTCTGGCCGCGCGCGTGCTGGCGCCGCACCAGGTGCAGAGCCGCTACAACTTCCTGCGCGGCAGCGATGTCGACGAGATCCGCGTCTACGACCGCATGCTCGACGCCGCCGGCGTCGCCGCGCTGGCCCGGCAGCAGGAGCCGCGCAGCGCCGAAGCCGTGCCCGAGAATGCCGCGCGCAACGCCTGGCTGCACCGCTTCGGCTGGGACCACTGCCGCGCCCCGCCGGCGCTGGATGCCCCGTCCACGCGCATCCGCAAGGTCGAGTTCGCCGACGCCAAGGACCTGAAGGAATGGATGTGGAAGGCGACCGACGGCATCGCCGAGACCACCTGGCCCGGCGTCTACAACCGCTCGCGCCTGCCCGGCCGCAACGATTACTTCCAGTTGCCCGACTGGAACGTCTACGTCGAAGGCGGCAAGGCGCTGGACCTGGCCCTGCCCGACGAACCGTTCAACCGCATCGAACTGCGTGGCGCCGCCTACGGCCAGGCCACCTATGCCGCCGTTGGCGCCACGCCTGCGCCGCTGTTCTCGCGCGCCCAGGGCACCGTGCGCAGCGTCGACCAGTTCGAACGCCGCCGCGGCGGCCACCTGCGTTTCACCAACGTCGCCCAGGAAACCCCGATCCAGGAGATCTGGGCCTACGACGTCGGCGCCGGCGCCGAGCCGGCCAACCCCAGCGCCACGCTGCGCTACACCGTGCACAGCGACATCGCCCCGGACTACGCCAACCTCGCCGCGCTGCGCGCCTACATCGCCGGGCGCTACCCGCCGGACGAGCGCAGCACCGTGGTCGCGCTGCCGACCAAGGCGCCCTCGCGCAAGCGTGCCGACGACAAGACCGCGGTGCCGCCGCTGCCCATCGTCCACGTGCTCATTCCGTCCAACCTCGGCGACGCCCCGGCCGCGCAGCCGCTGATGCGCAGCTGGTCCTACGGCTGGGAGAACATGCACGACGGCTTGGACGGCATCGCCATCGACCTGCCGGCGCTGCAACTGCCGGCTACGCACAAAGGCCTGATCCCGCTCAACATCCGCGTCAAGGATCCGATCTGGCCCGGCCGCGACATGCTCGACGTGTCGGTCTCGGTCGCGCCCGGGCAGGCGCGCACGCTGTGGCTGGACCTGCGCGACCGCATCCTGACCGACGACAGCCTGATGCTCAGCATCGCCTCCGCCGCGCCCGGCTTCGACGCGCGCGCGCTGGACGGCGCGCAGATCCGCCTGCTGTTCAAGCCGCGCGACCAGGCCAAGGTCGAGCACATCGCCGACCGCTTCAACCAGGTCAAGGACAACTGGGGCTTCCTGGTCGAGGAACACACCACCTCCAAGCGCCAGCGCCTGTACGCGCGCCTGGATGCCGACATCCACGACCTGCTGCGGGTGGACCCGGACAACGCGCTGGGCCGCCAGTACTGGGCCGACATCAGCTACGGCAACCAGGGTCCGCTGCCGGTGCAGTTGCCGCAGCCGCCCAAGGGCGTGCCGGGCTGGGCGTTCTGGCAGTTGGAAGATCTCAAGGCCACGCGCCGCTACATCAACTGGTGGATCGACGAGCGCCAGGTCGACTATGGCGATTTCGGCGGCGGCATCTCCGACGATTCCGACCTCACCCAGCAATGGCCCGGCGTCGCCCTGATGGGCGTGGACCCGGACAAGCTCAACGCCTCGCTCACCGCCCTGTCCGACGCCAACTACCGCAACGGCATGTTCACCGACGGCCTCTCCACCATCGAGACCGACGAACTGCATTCCTACGAAGACGGCATCAACATCAACAGCGAAATGCTCTACCTCAACTGGGGCGACCCGCTGACGGTGGAGCGGCTGATGCGCACGGTGAAGGCGTTCGACAACATCATCCAGGTCAACCCGCAGGGCCACCTGCTGTTCGCCAGCAACTGGTTCGGCGGGCGCAAGGTCTACCGCGAACCGAACTGGCAGTGGCAGAAGCCCTATTCGTTCCCGATCCTGCACCCGGCACTGCTGCTGGGCGGCTACAACGCCGACCCCAACAGCCGCCGCATCGTCACCGGCCTGGCCGACGGCTACCTGGCCCACGCCTACACCGACGCCAAGGGCCAGTGGGCGCTGCCCAACGAGATCGACTGGGCCACCGGCAAGACCCGCGGCGGCAGCCTGTTCGACGGCAGCGGCGGCCCCGACACCCTGCACACCTTCTGGGCGGCCTACCGCTGGACCGGCGATGCGCGTTATCTGAAGGCCATCGACTACCGCGTCGCCAAGGCCGGCCCCGGCGGCCTGTCCCTGCTCAACGAGAATTTCCTCGACGTACTCGGCAAGCGCGACAGCTGGGGCGCCAGCCTGGCCAAGACCGCGGCCGACGCCGACCCCGACGACGCGCCGGACTTCGCCCACCACGTCGCCTGGGAACAGAGCGGCGACCCGCGCTGGCTGGAAACCCTGTACCGCGCCGAGACCCGCGACAAACTGCAGACCTTCTACATGAACACCGAAGGCCACTGGTGGAGCGACCGCGTCGAATCGCCAACCGTGAACCTGCAGCGTGCCCGCCTCGGCGGCGTCGCCCTCAAGCGCAACCAGACCTATCCCGGCCACACCGTCAGTTGGCGCTTCGCCGATCCCGAAGGCGCGGTGCAGGTGGCGCTGCTGCTACCGAAGCCGCGGCAGGATCGCTTCACCGTCATCGGCTACAACACCAGCGGCAAGGTGCAGCGGGCGCAGATGACCGGGTGGAATGTCGCGGCCGGGCAGTGGCGCATGCGTGCGGGTGTGGATCGCGACGGCGACGGGAAGATCGATGGCAAGGCCGCCACGCGCGAGTTCGCGCTCGAGAAGAGCGGGGCGGTGGACGTGGAATTCCCAGCCGGGCAGACGGTGGTGATGGAGTTCGAGCTGGTCACGCCGGCCGCGGTGCCGGTCGAGCAACGGCCGGATCTGGGGATTGGGCGTGGGGATGTGCGGGTGACGGACGATGCCATCGAAGTCACCGTGCATAGCCTGGGGCATGTGGATGCGCCGGCTGGGTTTGTGGTGCTGGAGGATGCGCGGGGTCGGGAAGTGGCGCGGGCGGCGTTCCAGGCGCTGGCGGCGCCGCGCGATCTGGAGCCGAAGACGGCGTTGGTGCGGTTGGTGGTGGCCGGTGGAAAGAGCGCCAAAAACGGTCGGCTGCGTATCGTCACCCAGGGCGACGTCGCAGAACTGACGAAGAGAAACAATGTGGTGGATGTGCCCTGATTTAATCGAGCCCACATCAAGACGCGCCCTTGCCTAGCGGGGCGCGCATTCACCTCGGAATGTTCCCGACGGACGGCCGCATTTGTCTCCCCAAAAAGTGTGACGTCGTGCTAAAACAGGATCGTCTGTGGGAGAACGGACTTCCATCGGACCTGATTGGACGGGCGCGCCTGCGGGATACGCGGCGTAGAGCGCCGATCTGCAACGGAAACTAGGAAGCCACTTTTTCTCAGGGGGAAATCGATGTTTACCAAAGTCTCGATCATCGGGGCGCTGGCTGGGTTCGCCATGTGCCTGGCTGCTGCATCTGCGGACGCACGTGTGCGTGCGGCGGGTTCACACCACACGACCAGTCACGGCGGTCACTACACGTCGGGCCATGGCTCTTCGCACAAAGGTGGTAGCTATCGTAGTTCTAATACCAACAATCAATACCGGCGACATAAGCATTAGTTTCTAAGTTAAAAGCTCAAGGCGAAGAGATCAGCTGAGTGGAATCGTCGAAGTTGATTGTGTTTTCTCCGTATCCGTTAATCTGAAATTCCAATTTGACCCGGGCTATCGCTTGGAGTGAGGAGGCTTTGCGGCCAACAGGCGTATACGCAGTTGTATGGGTGGTAGATTTTCCGTGCGTCGCAAGGAAGGGAGGCTGCAATGTGGTCAGATATAGAAACCAGGCACGACTATTTAAACTATCTGGAACTGGCAGAGGTGGTTTCAGAGATCCTTCTTAATCCCTCCATGCGCCCGGTGTCGGTGGGCGTATTTGGCACTTGGGGCACAGGTAAGTCGAGCCTCCTCAATCTTATCGAAGTTAAGCTCTGCGAAAGCGCCAATGATAAGGTAATCGTCATCCGTTTTGATGCTTGGTTGTACCAAGGCTACGATGATGCACGCGCCGCGCTGATGGATGTCATCGCACGCACTTTGTATGACGCCGCAAAGGAGGATGCTGGCCTGCGTGGAACGGCCACGAGCATGCTCAAACGAGTAGATAAGGTGCGAGCATTGGGCGTTGGGGTGGAGTTGGCAGCTGCCGCTTTCGGTGTTCCTTTGTTCGGCGTGGCGTCACGGGCGATCGGTGCGTTGGGCGATGTCGTGGCAGGTAAGGCCGACGAGGAGGATGGCAAAGCGCTAGTGAATAGTGGAAAGCAGGTTGCGAAGGTGATTCGGCCTGCCAAGGAGCAGAGCCCCCCCGAGCAGATCGATGCTTTTCGCGAGGAGTTCGCTTTGGTACTGCGAGGGCTTAAGAAGCCCATGGTCGTATTCGTGGACAATCTGGATCGCTGTCTTCCCGCGCAGACCATCCACACGCTCGAAGCGCTACGCTTGTTCCTTTTCATGAAGCAGTCGGCTTTTGTGGTGGCGGCTGACGAAGACATGGTTCGAAATTCGGTTAGTCAGCACTTCAACGGCGCAAGCGCTCGGCATGTCACCGACTACCTGGATAAGCTGATCCAGATCCCAGTACGCGTCCCCCGTCTTGGGATCACCGAGATTCGAGCTTACTTATTCATGCTATTTGCAGACGCTGGCAATGTCTCGGAGGCCAACCGGAGCGATCTTCAGGCGGGGCTTGAAGATAATCTTAGAAGGAGTTGGGAAACAGATCCCTTGACTGTTGAAGAAGCGTTGGCTTACTGCGAAAACCCTAGTGATGAGCTGAGAAGTAGTTTTGAGACTGCTGACCGGTTAGCGCCTTTGCTGGTTAGGTCTACTCATGTGCTCGGTAATCCTCGCTTGATCAAGCGGTTGCTCAATACCGTGCGATTACGTGTTGCGATTGCCGCTCGCAGGAAGATGCCTGTCAATGAGGCGATGGTCGCGAAATTTGCTTTGTTTGAGCGATGTGCCGATGAACAGGCGATCAATCAGCTCTACTCGCTGATCACTAGTGCATCCAAGGGAGCGTCGCCACTGATAGCTGAGCTTGAAGCGCTGTCGAATGATCGCGAGAAGTTCGTTGCCAAGGCGCCAAAGGAGTGGGAGAAGAGCGTGGCTTTCATCTTCGACTGGTTTGGTCTTGAACCCAAGCTCGGAAAACTGGATCTGCGCTCACTTGTGTATCTGAGCCGTGAGACGGCTGTATTGCGGACTAGTTCCTCCGGGCTATCGGCTGCTGCGCTAAGCGCGTTGGCAGGCTTGCGTGAGGCTAAGACATTGTCCTCTCCGATGGGGTTGGGTGCCGTGCGAACGCTCCCACCAGGTGAGCGTAGCGATGTCATGCGCGAGCTAATCGGTCAGATGCGTGGCCACGCCGATTGGAAGAAGAAACCTGATGGCTTCGTGGGTGCGAAGCTGCTTGCCGATGCCGACTCTAGCGCCGCAGCGCAACTGGCCGTCTTCATCCGCAGTCTGCCATCGCCGTTGCCAGGCTGGTTAACCGTCAGTGTGAAAGACGCAGATTGGTTCAAGGAGGAGGCATAAATGGGGACTTCTACGTCTAGTAAAGGTGCCAATAACCGCAGTCCTTTGGTACCGCCTTGGGCCGATGTAGATGGGAAAGGTCCAGGTCCAGAACCTGAGCCCAATCGCTTTCAGGGTTTTCGCACCTCTCTCGGTCGCTTTGTTGCCACTGGCGATGGGGAGTCGCTCCGAAAGGGATTGCGAGCATATGCCCAGACGTCGACTGGTGGATCGGAACATGGTCCGCGTCGATTTGGTGCGATGGCTCAGGCCGGCTCCTGGTTGTTCGATGCACTCACTGCTTTGCGAACCAACCCGACTGCTGCACCGTTCAATCTCGGAGCACTAGCGGGTCACTCTACGCGAGAGCTGATTGATGCTCTAGTGGAGGCGCTGGTTCCGATAAATGGCGACGCGGAGCGCATTCGCGTAGCGCTGACCGAGGCGCTCGCCACGTGTTTGGATGGTGTGGAAGATTTCGACTTTGCTGCAATTACCGAAGAGATCATCGTCGAGCTAATGGTGGTCTATACGGCGCTTTGCGTTTTCGAGCAGATCGTTCTCGACTCCAATGAGGCCTTCACCAAGGCTGAGTCTACTGATCGCGCTCGGGAGGCGGAGAAGGAACTGTGGGAACTGGTCCAAGCCACCACCGACAAGCACATGCAACCGTTGCTGCAAGATCAAATTGGCCAGATGAATCAAGCGGATATGCAAGCTGCTCAGTTGGAAGCTATCAAGGAAGTCTGGAGCGAATGGGAGGGCTTTGAGCCATGAACCAGATCATCGTGCATCCCGACACAGACGAACTCCCGATACCCACCGAATCACGTATACCTGTGCATCTCTATGGGCGGCGTCCTCAGTATATAGGCGGAGGAACCGTGGGCGGCCCGGTCTTGGACAAATTGTCTCGGGTGCAAAACCATTTGAACCGGACGGCGTTTGACTTTTTGTCCTTGTCATTGGCCGTAACTGCAGCTGATACATTCGCTGATCGTGGCAAAGCGCCTGACGGCTGGGCTCGAGAGATCAAGCTAAAAGTAGCTTTGATAGACCCTACGCGCTGGCGGCCGGCCATTCCGATTCTCCAGCGAGCTTTGGGCTTTCTTAGTGGTGATGAGTGGACTTTGCAGTTCGTGCGCGGGGGCTCGCGCCCGCCTGTGCCGCGTGATCGGGTGCAGCGAAAGATCATTTTGGATGGCTGCGATAGCGTATGTTTGTATTCGGGCGGGTTGGATTCCGCCATTGGAGCGTTGGACCTGCGCAGCCGAGGCCGCAACCCGGTGCTGGTTAGCCATGCGTATCGTCTGGATGGCAGCAGACAGAAGGAACTCTTGGCTCACTTTGGGCCAGGTGTCGTGCGGTTTGCTACGTCGGCCTCACCAGTGGCGAGTCTGGGTCGTGGCCATGATGTGCAGATGCGCACCCGCAGTTTGAACTTTCTGGCCATGGGCGCACTGATGGCCGCCTCACTTGGGCAGGGGCGCACGACACTCTTCGTGCCAGAGAATGGCCTGATTGCCATCAATCCGCCTTTGACAAACCGACGCATCGGAGCGTTGAGCACCCGCACCACCCATCCTTACTATCTACATCAAATCCAGACCGTGATGGACATGGTGGGCATCGACGTGGAGCTGGTAAACCCCTATGCCCAGATGACAAAGGGTGAAATGATGACGGCCTGCGCGTCCCAGCCGCAATTGGCGGCGATGGCGTCACGGACCGTGTCGTGCGGTAAGTGGAAGCGCACGGGGGTGCAATGCGGTCGATGTGTGCCCTGTTTGATCCGGCGGGCATCCTTCTACGCTGCAGGATGGCAGGACAACACCGTCTACTCACCCGATGCCAGAAACCTGCTGCACTTTTTCCAGCACAGTTCAGGCTCAGATGACCTGATGGCTATGATGTTGGCTGCTGAGGCGCTGGATGACACGGATATGGCCGCATGGGTAGCCAAAGCGGGACCCATGCCATTGGCAGCGGTTGACCGTCAGGCGCGCCTGGAAGCGGTGCATCGTGGGATGATAGAGGTCAGGGATTTCCTGGGTTCTCACCATCTCGTGTAATGGCCGCACCGCTGATCGATATGCACTGTCATTTGGACCTGTATCCAGAGCCTGCGGTGCAAGTTAGTGCCATAAAGTCCAGCGGCGCATATGTGCTGTCGGTTACCACCACACCTCGTGCATGGGAGAAAACATCAGCCTTAACCGCAGGGCACAGCCGCATCAAGACGGCATTGGGCCTGCATCCCCAGCTGGCGGCAGAACGGCGCTCAGAGCTCGCCTTGTTCGATGCGCTGCTGCCGCTCGCCCGCTATGTCGGGGAGGTCGGATTGGATGGCGGCACCGAATACCGGACAAGTTGGGAGGCACAGGTTGCCATCTTCGACCATGTGCTGGCCTCGTGTGTCCGGGCTGGTGGGCGCATCCTCACCCTACATAGCCGTAATGCCGCAACGGCAGTACTTGACGCGTTGGAGCGACACCCTGGCTATGGCGTGGCGATTCTCCACTGGTTCTCTGGCAGCCAACGCGAATTGGCCCGGGCAATCGAAATGGGATGCTGGTTTTCCGTGGGCAACGGCATGCTGCGGGGGCAGAAGGGGCGGGCATTGGCGGCGATGATGCCCCCGGACCGAGTGCTGACTGAAACCGATGGACCTTTCGCCACTGAGAATGGGGAGCCGTTGCAGCCAGCCCAGTGCCAGACATCTGTTCAAACGCTTGCGCGGCTGTGGAAGATCGAGGCCGAGCTTGCGTCACGGCGCATCCTAAACTCGTTTCGAAGACTGGCCTCGTTATAGTGCGTTTCAATTCCATATCGCCAGATGCGAGGGGAGCTCGGCCTCTTCTTTGAGCAAACTAATCTCCGCGCGGACTAGGTGGCGCCAGAAGAACGAGAAATAGGTCAGAGTGAAATTTTCTGTGTTGGTCACCCTAGGAAGGACAATCTGACGAAAATTCTCTAGGCCCAGTTTCTGTCAAGTGGCGCGGGCGCCGTTTCCTGCGTTAGGTTGCCGCGAGATTCGGAACTGAGAACTGCGGAGGTGGGGTTGGAGGTACTCGTAGGCGGGGAGGCCGACAACAGGCACGAAAAGTGGAGGAATTTCAAATAAGTGGACGATTGACGTAAGCCCCTGACTCAGGGAGGATTGTGTTGCGCCGCATTTAGAACGTTCAATAATTGGGGGTAGATGAACTATCATGGCAAACCGACCTTCACTTACTGATGCTATAGTCGTAGCGATCGCTCGGCTCGTCGATGATTCACAGAGTGATAAGCGTGAGCCCACGCACTCGGATATCGAGTTTCAGATTGATCAAGCCAAACTCGCGGTTGCTGACCCTGGCAGATTGAGCAGTAAGCCAATCGGAAAATCAAAGCGAGTACGTGGCACCTTGAGTTGGGCGTTATCCAACAATCCTCCCGCTGGGGAGGTGCTTGTTGTTGGCCTCATTTCAACCGTTCAAGGTTACGGCGGGTTCCGTCCGACCTCTAACAACTACTGCGGTGCCGAGGCAATCACTAACCTCACCTCGGTCTTTGCCGCACAAGGCTGGGATCTCTCGTCTGACGGTTCGCTCCAGCCGAGGGTACTAGATTCCCTGACGGGCAAAGCCCTTACGGCGGCCCTGCAAGCATATGCTGACCGCGCACGACGCGGATCGCTGGACAGTCCATTGCTAGCTGGAACGGCTAAGGACCTACTGGAGGCAACCGCCGCTCACGTGCTAGTGCAGAAGTGGGGTTCATATTCGAGCACCTCCAACTTCCCAACCTTGTTGGGTCAAGCTTTCACGGCACTTGGCCTTGCCACTCCGAGTGATCCAGTTATTGCTAGTGAACCTATCAATAAGCGTATGGAGCGTGCTGCGTATGAGCTCGGTTGCGCTTTGAACGCTTTGCGCAATAAGCAAGGCACTGGTCACGGTCGGCCTTGGATTGGTGGTCTCACACCATCGCAGGCTCGCTTCTCCATTGAGTCTATGGGAAACATTGCATCACTGATGCTTGATGCTCTGACCCCGTGAAGCTGTCCCCTAAAAATCATTCCAAAACAGCAGTCAGAGTCACGTTGAGTGCGATGACTTTGAAATTTCGCTCTGCGGAGACGTATGACAAGGGCGATGTGTGGGTTTTCGCGGAGCTTGTCGCGCAAAGCGTGGGTCTGTGACGCAAACTGGCGTCACGCCGCGGGACGCGATCTTCTAGCGAGAACCCAGGCGGCACCGGATCGCCGCCTGGATCACGCCAAACGAGGGAACCGCGGAGGCTGCGCCTCAGCGCTTCGCCGCCGCGCGCCGGTACACGCCATTGAAGCTGACGTTGGCGCCGCCGCACTGCAGGTTGTCCGAGACGACCAGCAGGTCGCCGAGCAGTTGCAGGCGGACCTTGCAGTCGTCCTCGCTCAGTTCCAGCCGGTTGCCTTCCGGAAAGCCGCGTGCGGTGACGGCGCCCAGGTTGGGGCCGCCGGGCCTTTCCTCGGGGCTCGGGTTGGCGCTGGGCCAGTAGGCATCGCCGTTGGCGGTGAGGGTGCCGTCGCCGTTGGCGAGCAGCTGCAGGGCGTTGTCGCCGTCGTGCCACTGACCGACCCAGGCCTGCGGCTTCGGTGCGGCCGTCGTCGGCAGCGCCTGCACGCTGGACGCCGCCACCCAGCCGGCGCTGCCGCCGACCTTGTTGGGGTAGAACGCGCAGACGAAGCCGCCCTGACGCTGCGCCAGGATCACCGTGTCGTCCTTGACCACATAGGCGCGCTGCCGGCACGCGGCCTCGCCCTTGGCCGGGCAGCCGTTGTCGTCGTTGAGCAGGTACAGGCGCGGCACCGCGACCTTGGCGAGCGAGAACCCGGCCGTGCTCATCGGGAAGCCGCCGTTGCGGCACATCGCCGCGTCCTCGTCCGACGCCGCGTGAGCCAGTGCGGGAACCGCCAACAAGGCGAGCAGCCAGGTCTTGTGCATCAGAGTCGCTCCAAAGGTGGGGCGACAGTGTGGTCCACGGCGGGTGAACCAGTGGCGAGCGAACCGGCAGGCGAGGGCGTCGTGGTGCCTGCCAGTCACTACCGTCAGGAGGGGGCAGTGGTCCAGCCGCAAGTCATTCGACTTGCGACGCCCACGCGGAAAAAAGTCTCGGCCTGTAAGGTAGATGCCATCAGGCACGTTGCAGGGATCCCCCTTTGCGGCGATCCAGGTTTCAGACGCAGAGGGTAGTGGAACGGCAGTGAAGTACCGGGCAGGCGATGTCTTTGCGATCCCGTTGGACACGGGAACGTATGCGCTATGCCAGGTGCTGTGGGCGCCGCAGGGCGACTATCGCCAGGTGGTCGGCTTTTGTGTGCTGGAACGGCATGCATCCATGCCGGCGCTTGGCCCGTCGCCTGGACAGCCGCTGCCGGTGCGCGACAGCAACCAGGACATCCGCTTGCTGTTTGCCGGCACTCAGAAGCTCAAGCGCGGCGACTGGCAGATCATTGGCCACGCGCCGCTGCCCGAGGAGGCAGGGGAACTGCTCACCTTCCACATCGCCGGGGAACTGCACGAAGGCGATACCTTCGTGCGGATGCTGGCGGTGGACGAATACGCCCGCTATCCGTCGATGTCGGTGCTTGGATTCGAACTGGTGCATCGGCTGCTCAGCGGCAGCCAGTGAGCCGTTGACGGCCACCGGCCGCTGGGCGAGCATCGCATGCAGGCCCAACGCAGGGGCGTGGCCGGCGCCGTACATCACTCTGTTTGGATCAGCTGACACCATGCCCGCACGCCTGTTGACCGAGATCGTCCTGCGCCCGATGCTGGAGATCGTCCTGTACGGACTGTGCTATGTCGTCGGCATGATCGTGGTGCCGGCGTTCTCGTTCGGCTGCTACAGCGTCGAACCGTGGAGCAGCAAGCAGCGCAGGAAATCCGGCAAGCGCAGTGCCTATCTGGCCCCGCGCGTGGTCTCGGCCGACACGGCGGCCTTCTGGGGTGGGTTCGCGCTGGTGGGCTTTGGGCTGTTGGGCTATGCCCTGTGGCAGGCGGCGGGGAGCTGACGCCAAGGCTGGGCGGGGCAAAACGGAGTAGTAAACCGATTGAGTCCTGGCTGAGCAAGCGGCATCTAGAGTGCCCTTATCTTGCCTCGTCATGCCTCTGCTTCATCCATATCAACATTGCTCTATGAAGGTCTACGTGATGGCAAAGGATCTATACTGCTGGCGTTGCGACAAGGTGGTGGCAATGCTGGACGACGCAGAATGGGAAACCATGGATCCTGCATTGACCGAGTCGCTCTACGATATTCAGGAGCTCCGGCGGCAGAATGGAATCTCCTTGCACGAAGCGCTGGCAATGCCATACGGACAGCGGGCGCGCCAGCTCTATCACGAATTGACCGGGCGGACCGAGACCAATCCGGCCGTGATCTGGCATCACCGCCTGTCCATCTACGGCCCCCCGTGCCACGTCTGCGGAAAGCCATTGCGAACGCCGCGCGCGAAGCTCTGCGCTGCGTGCGGCAAGAGCATACCCACTTGACCCGCCCGGCTGCACGCGATTGCATCGGGCCTGCCGGTATACGCTGGTGGATGTCGGCGACAAAGGAATACACATGCGAGATCCAGAGAGAATCGATGGCGTCCTCGCCGCGGTGAAGGAGGCATGGCAGCGCGATCCTGATCTGCGTCTCGGCCAATTGATGATGATTGCGGTAAAGCCCGAGTTGCCGTGTCGCGAGATGTTCTACATCGAAGATGACGCATTACTGCGGTCTCTGCGGAACGATGCGGATGTGCGTCGCGTCGCATCGACACGCCGTCGGGATGAAATGCTGACCTTGCGTCGCGCGGTCAGCGAGGTGCTGCACTACATCTGGGACCCAATCGGCATCGCTGGAACACCGCAGGCGCGCGATGAGTACGAAGGCTATGTCGAGCCGATCTGCAGTCTGCTCTGGCAAGGTGCGGACCATCCGGCGCTGGTTCGTCATCTGCTGCAGCTCAGCGAGCAGGGTATGGGTCTTCCCGGAGTGCAAGAACAGGCCGCACGGGCGGCAGACAGATTGCTGGAGTGGCGTGAGATCGCGACAGGTTGAGTAAGGAGCGCTATTCGCGACCTTGGCTCTACGGCGCGCCTGTGCCAACGTTGCATGGTGATGCTCGACTCCCTCGCAATGGACTGCACCTGACCCTTATGCCCCATTCCGGCACCTGCTTCACCACCCGACACACGCTGTCGGCGCTGCGCGATCAGATCGGCGAACGCCCGGAGCTGGAGATCGCATTGGAGTGCATGATCGAGGTAGAGGAGGAACATTTCCCGGACCCACCGACCTTTGCGGCGCTGTCGCATCTGGCGCAGTGCACGGCGTGCCAGGCCTGGAGAACCGCCTGGATGGACGCGCAGTTCCCGGAGCGTGTGGTGTGGCGCAAGCGTGTCGCACGCTACTGCTGCAGCAGCATGTTCGCCGCGGTGACCAAGCCGGACAGGGTGGTGCGGATCGGGTTCGAGCTGTTCCGCGGCGAGGATCCGACCTGGTATCTCAACGACGCGATCTGTGTGCAGTTCTGTCCATGGTGCGGGCAGCGTCTGCCCGATCAGCCTTTCGAGCCGGATCTGGAGCCGGAGCCGGAGCAAACACCGTGAGGCTGTACCGCCGCTGCGTCGCCATGACGACGGCAGGGCTGCCGCGACGGTCGATCGCCCTGTGGCTGCTCAACCGGCTTGCGGATCCGTCGCACGACCACGCTAGTTGCCGCGTGGCCACGTCGGCGCATGGCGGTGTGCGATGAAGCAGCGCCTGCTCGCCGTCGCGATCGCGCTGCTGTCCGCCGGTTGGGTGCTGCCGTTGTGGTGCGGTGTCGAGGCGTGGCTGACGTTCTGGCAACGCGGGGGCACAGCGTCGTTGCAAGGTGGTCCTCCCGGCGACTCGTTTCCGTACCTGCTCTTCGCCTCGGCCTGCAGCAAGGTCGCCAGCGTCTGGCTTGCCGTCGCACTCGGCATCTGGGCGTATCTGGGCGCGCGTGCCTGTCTACGACAGATGCGATGAGTTGTCATGCGCCCGTGTTGCAATGGGTCCGGCCCGTCGCTGCACCACGGTATCGGTCCCTGGTGGCAGGGCGCTGCGAGAGATGCCCATGTGCCGTAGCGGCGATGCCGGCCGCCACCGGGTTGCATGACGTGCCGCACCGTTGTCCACCTGGGCGGCCGTGCATGCGTTACCTTCCTGGACCGCCCATCCGCGCCTGCTCGCCATGACGCAGCCGCGCCGATGCGTGCGTCCGCCCCCTGATCGTTCGAGAGTCAAGCTGCCGCATGCATCCTGTCATCCACTTCCGCTCCCGCCTGCTCGAGGTGAGCGCCGAGCCGGAGAATCCGATCAATCCGATCCGCGGCAGCTCGCTGCTGGACTGGCTGCGCGTCCGTGTCGGCGACAGCATGGTGCTGTCCGAGCCGGACCCGGAAGACTGGGGCTGGGCGTCCGAAGCCGAATGCCAGGGGCGCTCCTACCTTGTCGGTGCCTACGCCGAGGAAGAGGTCGACGGCAACCATACCTGGATGTTGCAGATCGAGAAGGAGCGCTCGTTCTGGGAGCGCCTGCTCGGCCGCCATGCGATGCACGACGACGATCCGTGCTTTGTGCGGTTGCATGCGCTGATCGCCGCCGAACCGCGGTTCACCGACGTGGTGGTGGAACGCGAACCCTGACGGCCTCCGCCGGCTCGATGGCGGCGCAGCACGGTGCTCGACGGTGGGCGCCCGACTGCAGCACGCCCGCCATCGTGCTTGGGTATGCTCGCAGGTCCGTCCACGTCCGCGTGCTCCGATGCCGAGTCGAACCCTGTCGCTGTTTTCGCTGCTGCTGATCGGTATTGCGCCCGCGCTGATGGCGGCGCCCAGGCACTGTCTGCCGTACGGGCCTACCCAGGTCACCCTGTCCGGCACCCTGGCGCCGTCGCCCATAGAATCCGCGGCGCCCACCGCGCCGCATGCCCACACGCATGCCGACGCCGCTGCGGCAGCGACCCAGGAAGAGGTGCTGATCCTGCCGCAGCCGCTGTGCGTGGCGGCGTCGACGGACGGGCGCCAGCCGCGGCACGAGCAAGTGCGCCAGTTGCGGCTGGTGGTCACCGCGGACCAGGCGGCGCATCTGCGTGAGGAAGGGAGCGGTCAGGTGGTGCGGGTGACCGGAAGACTGGCGCATGCGCCGGCCGGCCCGGATGCACCGCCGCTGCGTCTGAGCGTGCTTGGGGTGGACAGCGACTGAAGGACCGCCCTGGTACGTGCTTTTGCTTCGACTCGGTGAAATGTGTCGTGGTCTTGTAGGAGCGGCTTCAGGGCACCTCTAAAAACCCCACCTTTGGCATCATTGGTCTGGAGAACACGCCGAGGACGCCACGATGATCAGCCTGTTTGCCGGCCACGAACGCGAAGCCAAGCGGCAGCAGATCGGCGATCCTCTGGCTCTGCTGTCACGGCATATCGACTTTGCCGGGATTGCTCACGCCGTAGACGCGAAGCTGTCCTTGGGTACCGGCAAGCGCGGCGGCCGTCCGGCTTGGCCGACGCAGATGATGATCAAGCTGCTGCTGTTGCAGCAGTTGTACAACCTCTCCGACGATGCGCTGGAGTATCAGGTGCTGGATCGGCGCAGCTTCCAGCAATTCCTTGGACTGGAACACAGCGGCAAGGTGCCCGACGCCAAGACGATCTGGGTGTGGCGCGAACGGCTCAAGACCAAGGATCTGATGGGCGACATCAGCACGGCGATCGGTGAGCAATTGCAACGTGCTGGGTTCATTGCCCGCGGCGGTCAGATCATCGACGCCAGCATCGTCAGCGCTCCGATCCAGCGCAACACGCGCGAGGAGAACGCGCAGATCAAGCAGGGCGATGACGTCGGCCAGGACTGGAGTGATGCCAAGCGTGCGCAGAAAGACGTGCAGGCACGCTGGACCAGGAAGCATGGGGTGACGTTCTACGGCTACAAGCTGCACGCCAGCACGGACCGCCGCTGGGGTTTCATCCGCCGCTACGACGTGAGCGCGGCCAACGTGCACGACAGCCGCCACTTCGAGCAGGTGCTGGACCCGGACAACACCGGCCGCACGGTATGGGCCGATAGCGGGTATGCCGATGCAGCGCGAGAAGCAGACCTGAAAAAGCGTGGTTACCGCCCCGCGATCCAACATCAAGGGCAGGCACGCAAGCCCTTGAGCGAGGCAGCAAAGCGCCGGAACCGTCGCATTGCCAAGGATCGGGTGTTCGGCGAGCACCCGTTTGCGCGCTTGGCCCAACAAGGCGGCAAGTTCGTACGCTGCATCGGCTTGGCGCGGGCAAAGGTGGTGATCGGGCTGAAGGTCGCCAGCCATAACGTGATGCGGCTGGCACGGCTACAGGAGCGGGCCATGGTGCCGGCGTGATCGGCTGAGGTGGCCGAGCGGCCACCTCAGCCTCCCAACCACCACGATCAGGCGCCGCTCTGGTGCCGTTGCGACAGATGCTGCCCCTGGCTCCAGGTCGTGGCAGGTTGTTCGAGGTGCCCTTTAGCCGCGTAGGCGTTCCCGGTAAAGCCCGTCGCGGCTGAAGCCGCTCCTACGTAGGTGCGTGGAGTCCGGGTCAGATCGGATGTCTCCTGTTACCCAGGCCGCCTGGTTGCTGCGTCCACGCCGGTCGCTGGCGCGCACGGGGAGCGCTCGCATTGACGGCGCGCAGCGCCTCGTTGAGGATCGCCATGCCGCGCCTGGCGGCTCAAGGTGTCGGCGATCGATGAGGGGAATTCGTTTTCTGTGTGCGATGAGCCTGTGGCTGAGCGCGTTCGCCGCCATCGCCGGCGAGTCGCCGGCGCGCACGGTCCAGACGTTCTATACCTGGGCGATCGCGCCCGAGCACGCCGACGGAGACGTTGCGCAGGTCCGGCAGCTGCTGGGGCGGGACTTGTTCGCGGCGCTGCAGGCGCAGCGCGCCTACGAGGCGGCCTGCGCCAAACTGGTGCCCGCAGACGTCAAGCCGCACATGCTCGACCAGAGCCCGTTCTTCCTGTGGCCGGACCAGCCCACTGCGCTGGTCTCGACGACCGCCCAGGTCACCGGCGACACCGCGCAGGTGCATGCCAGCCTGGCCATCGATGGCCAGCAGTGGACGGACACGGTGGTGCTAGGCTGCCAGGACGATCGCTGGGTGATCTTCGACATCGCCTGGCAGGAAGGAACGCTCACCAGACGCCTGGCCGAGTTTGCCGCGCAGCGCTGCACGCAATGACGTCGCCGGCGTAGACGAGGGAAGCACGATGGACGAACTCGGCAGCCGTACCGTGTTATTGCTGAGCCTGCAGCGCGCTCTGCTCGGCGAGGTGCACCCGCAACTGCGGCAAGCCTCGATCGAGGCCGATCGGGCGCGGCGCGTAGTCCGATTGCGCTTCGAATACGATGGCCCGCCGTTGGAAGCGCCGCACGAAAGCTGCTCGCGCGCCGCCACCGAGGTGATCGCGGACTTCCCGGCAGGCTGGAACCTCGAAGAAGCGCATGTCGCCGTGCCGATGCCGGCGCCGCTGCAGGCCCTGCAGCACGTGGCATATCGCCGCGCAGAAGCGGATCATTCGGCCTGACTGGCGCCGCCGGTACCTACCGTTCCTCCGTGCCCGCCTCCACCACCCCGGGAATCGGCGTGGCCGCGGGAAACGCGTCGCGCAGCAGGTCCACGCCCTGCTGCGGCTTGGCCAGCGGCGTCAGATCCTGGCGGTTGGCACGCAGTTCGGCGCTGCGGTGCGGGGCGATGGCATCGCGGCGGGCCTGCAGGTCCGGTTGCAGTTCGCCGTCGCGGTTGAACGACCAGGCCAGCATCGGCTCGCCCAGCGGCAGGGCGTCGCCGGCGGCATCGCCGTCGCGCGAATGCCAGGTGTGCCAGGTCTTGCCGTAGCTGTTGAGCTTGCTGCGCATCAGCGCCTTCTCCGCGGTCAGCGGCAGGCCGGGTGCGGACAGCTGGCCGGACAGGATCTCGCCGTTGTGCGGATGCCAGTAGCGGCGCTCATCGGGCGGGAGTTGCTGGAACAGCCGCTCGGAAATGATGTACTCCACGCCGGTGAGGTTGGCCTGCGCGGTGTCGCCGTCGAACAGGGCGCACTGGGCGAAATCCTCGTTGGCCTGGCGGCAGAAGTGGTGGGCTTCCATCTGCTGGTGCGGATGCTCGCGCATCGGATGGAAGCCGACCAGGTGGATGTCCAGCACCGCGGCCGGGCCACTGTCCTGCAGTGCCTTGGCGCCGGCTTCCAGGACCCGGGTCTTGGCGCTCTCGGCCGCGCCGGGCGGTTGCGCGGCGGGTTCGGTGGGGTCGCGCCCGCAGGCCGCCAACGTCAGCAACAGGGGAGCGAACAGGATGCGGCGCATGCGGTACTCCAAGGGCGGCGCGGCGGCGTGGGCCGCATGGCCCGGACGCGTGGCGCACGACAAGGGGCAGCATTGGCTGCGCCACGTCGATCGGCCGTGGCCGGGGTGTCTGCACGGCGTCGTGACGCGCAGAGCCGACCATGTGGCGTGGCGCATGCACGTCGGCAGATGTCCGCTGCAGCGGCTTCGCGCGCCGTCGGGCGGTCATGCATCGTTGCGCCGTGGCCGATATGCCGTCATTGCAATGGCGGTGCAACACAGACGACATATCGTGCCGCGCTGCACCACCGTATGGCGCATGCCGTCGCGGGCTGCTGCGCAAGCCGAACGGACTCGATTCTGCGCGCTCACAAGGATCCGACATGCTGCTCTCCTCTCTCTCCCCGCGGCCGCTGGCCGCGCGCGCCGCGCCGGTCCGTACCCGCTTGGCGCAGGCTTGCGCCGCCCTGGTGCTGGCCTCGGTCGCCGCCGCCGCCGCCGCGCAGGACAGCGCGCCGTCACTGGCTGGCAGCGAGACCCGCCCGGCCAACGCCGCCGGCACTGGCGATGCGGCGACCTCGCTGGACACCATCATCGTCACCGCCGAGCACCGCGAGCAGAACCTGCAGGAAGTGCCGGTGTCGGTGGGCGTGGTGCAGGGCGAGGCGATGCGCGACTTCACCGCCGGCGGCGACGACACGCTGCTGGCGCTGTCCGGCCGCGTGCCCAGCTTCTATGCCGAGACCACCACCGGCCGCATCTTCCCGCGCTTCTACATCCGCGGCCTGGGCAACATCGACTTCTACCTCGGCGCCTCGCAGCCGGTGTCGATCATCCAGGACGACGTGGTGCTGGAGCACGTGGTGCTGAAGTCCAACCCGGTCTACGACGTGGACCAGGTGGAAGTGCTGCGCGGCCCGCAGGGCTCGCTGTTCGGCCGCAACACCACCGCCGGCATCGTCAAGTTCGACAGCATCAAGCCCAGCGACGACTACACCGGCCGCGTCACCGCCAGCTACGGCAGCTACAACACGGTCTCGGTCGACGGCGGCATCGGCGGCCCGATCAATGACGTGCTGTCGTTCCGCGTGTCCACGCTGTACCAGCACCGCGACAACTGGGTGGACAACACCTACACCGGCCCCAGCGCCGACGGCACAATCACCCCGAAGAAGGACGCGATGGGCGGCTACGACGACCGCAACGCGCGCCTGCAGTTGCTGCTGAAGCCGAGCGAGAACTTCTCCCTGCTCGGTTCGTTCCACACCCGCGACTACGACGGCACCTCCACCCTGTTCCTGCGTGGCGCCCTGCACAATGGTTCCAACAAGGTCGACGTGCCGCGCGATCAGGTGGCCTACGACGAAGCCCACGACAACCCGCAGGCGTACAAGACCCACGGCGCCTCGCTGAAGGCGATCTACGACTTCGGCGGCGTGTCGCTGACCTCGATCAGCGCCTACGAGACCACCTCCGGCTACAGCCGCGGCGACACCGACGGCGGCGCCGCGGCCAACTTTCCGGTCAACGGTGTGCCCAACGGCTACGGCCAGTCGATGGGCCAGGTGCGCGACCTGGACCAGTACACCCAGGAACTACGCCTGGCCAGCGAAGGCGACGCCCCGCTGCAGTGGCAGGCCGGCGCGTTCTACTTCGACGGCAAGGACACCACCGATTTCTACCAGCGCGCTTACTTCCTGCAGACCGCCGCACGCAATCCCAACAACTGGGTGCGCCTGCACAACAGCAACACCTCCTGGGCCGGCTTCGGCCAGCTGACCTACAAGGTCACCGACGCGCTGACCCTGACCGCCGGCGTGCGCCAGACCCGCGACAGCAAGGAGACCAAGCTGCTCAAGACCGCCGACACCGCGGCCGGCGTGGTCACCTACAAGGGCCGCCGCGACGTGCGCCTGGCCGACACCCAGCCGAGCTGGGACCTGAGCGCGATGTATGAGATCAACCCGAACGTCAACGTGTACGCGAAGGTCGCCCGCGGCTTCCGCGGCCCGACCATCCAGGGCCGTTCGGCGGTGTTCAACTCCGACTTCACCACCGCCGACTCGGAAACCATCCTGTCGTGGGAAGCGGGCATCAAGACCAACCTGTTCGACAACCGCCTGCGCCTGAACGTCACCGGCTTCACCTACACCGTCGACGACATCCAGCTCAACGGCAACGACTCCAACGGCAACGGCGTGCTGTTCAACGCCGACAAGGCCAAGGCCTACGGCATGGAAGCGGACCTGGACTGGCGCCCGATCCCCAACCTGTCGCTGACCGCCGGCCTGAGCCTGCTGCACAGCGAGATCCAGGACAAGCGCGTGTACGCGCAGGTGTGCGGCCTGAACGGCGTGGTGGTGTGTACGGTGAAGGATCCGACGATCCGCATCGGCAACAACACCTTCGCCCAGATCGACGGCAACCCGTTGCCGAACGCGCCCAAGTACAACGTCAACCTGGCCGCCCGCTACGACATCCCGGTCAACGACGGCGGCGCCTTCTTCGTCGCCACCGACTGGAACAAGCAGGGCTACACCAGCTTCGTGCTGTACGACTCCACCGAGTTCACCTCCAATGGCAACTTCGAAGGCGGCCTCAAGCTGGGCTACACCGGCAACTACGGCGCCTGGGAAGTGGCGGCGTTCGCCCGCAACATCACCAACGAGAAGAACCTCAAGGGCGTGATCGAGAACTACATGGCGGCCGTGTACAACGAACCCCGCATCGTCGGCGTCTCCTTCAACCTGCACTGGCACTGATCGCAGCAAGTCGTAGCACCACGCCGGCAGCACCTGCCGGCACCAGCGGGCGGGAGGGCGACAGTCCTCCCGCCCGTTTGCGTTTGGCAGGATAAGTTGCCGCAGCTGTGACCATAGCCGTTGCCGTTGCCGTTGCCGTTGCCGTTGCCGTTGCTGTTGCTGTTGCTGGGCTTTGGCTCTCGCTTTTGATTTGCCGGGTTCCCTTCCGAAGCGGCGGCCATCGCGGGGAAACACCCGAAGGGCGGCGTACATGGATGTACGCCGTCCGCGGCAGGGGCAGGATGCCCCTTCCGCGGATCCCCGGGATGGACGCGGACCCGGAGCGCGCAGCGCGGAGGGCGCAAGGCAGGGCGCGCTTTCTTTTGGTTACCTTTTCTTTGCGCGAGCAAAGAAAAGTAACTCGCCCGCAAGGGCGAAAGCCTTTGCTTCTAACTGATGTATCAGATGAAGTGAGCCGTAGGAGCGGCTTCAGCCGCGACCGCGATTTCACGGTAGAGCCCGGTCGCGGCTGAAGCCGCTCCTACGACGCCTACGACGCCTACGACGCCTACGACGCCAAGAGCCCAAGAGCCCAAGAGCCCAAGAGCCCAAGAGCCCAAAACAAACCCGCCACCCATCCCAAATCCCATAGCGCCCCCGCCCCCGCTCTGCTAAAGTCCGCGCCCAGCGCTGCCGGGTCCGGCAGCCGGGCACAGCCGCCGCCATGCCTTCATCCGTGCGTTTTTCGGGGGGAGTGGTGCATGCGCGTCGCGCGATCGGTGGTGTCCTTGTCTGTCGTCTCCATCCTGCTGGGCTGGGCGCCCACAACGCGCGCCGCAGGCGGTGAGGCCGCGCCTCCCCCCGATCCCACCACCCTCGACCAGATCGTCGTCACCGGCGAGAAAAGCGGCCGCAGCGTGCAGGACACCACCAGCTCGGTCGCCGTCACCACCGAAGCGCGCATCGAGCAGGAGAACCTGCAGAACGCCTACGAGGTGTTCAACCGCACCGCCAACATGGCCCAGACCTACGGCGATGCCGGCTTCAGCATCCGCGGCATCCGCAACATCGATGGCGGCAGCGATGCACCGCTGGCCACCATCTATCTGGACGGCGCCGCCCTGCCATGGAAAGCGATCAGCTGGGCGCCGCTGAGCCTGTGGGACCTGCAGCAGGTGGAAGTCCTGCGCGGCCCGCAGTCCACCCTGCAGGGCGAGAACGCCCTGGCCGGCGCGATCGTCCTGCGCACCGCCGAGCCGACCATGGACTGGCAGGGCAAGCTGCGGGTACTGGCCTCCGACCCGTCCGACCGCAGCCTGGCCGGCGCGATCGGCGGCCCGATCGTCGCCGACGAACTGGCGTTCCGCGCCTCGGTGGAGCAGCGCAGCTTCGACGGCTACACCTGGAACCTTACCCGCCAGGCCGCCGACGACGCTCAGGTCTCGGCGATCTACCGCGGCAAGCTGCTGTGGACGCCGTCGGCGATCGCCGGGCTGAAAGTGCAACTGGGCTATACCCGCTCGCACCGCACCGGCCCGTACATGTACACCTACGTGCGCACCGACCTGCCCGATTACCTCGAGCACCGTTACGCCACCAACAACACCCCGGACCGCACCCGCAGCGACAGCGACATCGTGACCCTGCAGGCCGACTACGCGCTTTCCGACGCCTGGTCGCTGTCCTCGGTCAGCGCCTGGAACAAGGTCACTTCGTCCAGCCTGTGGGACATGGACCATGGCCCGGACAATGCCGGCTACGCGCGGCGCCAGCTCGACGACACCACCGCCTCGCAGGAACTGCGCCTGCACTACGCCGGCGCCGCGGTGCAGGGCCTGATCGGCGCGTACTGGGCGCGGCACGTGGAAGACAACGACGCGCAACTGCTGAACAACGTCGCCACGCCGACTACCACCATCGCCGGGCTGCTGCGCAGCGCCGGCTTCCCGGCTGCCACCGCCACCGCGATCGCCGCCCGCTACGCGCAGGCGCTGCCGGTGATTCCGGTCGACTACGTCAGCGCCAGCCCGACCCGCTCCAGCAACCGCGCGCTGTTCGCCGACGGCCAATGGCAGGTGGGCAGCGGGTTCTCGCTGCTGGGTGGGCTGCGCTACGACCGCCAGCGCTACGCCATGGCCTCCGACACCACCGCCGCCTTCGCCGGTCGCTATCCGGATCCGGCCGCCTTCGCCGCCAGCGGCACCGCGTTGTATCGGGCTATCGTCGCGATCAACCAGGGCGTGGCCGGCATCGTGCGCTCGGCCAACGGCGAGGTGGCCTGGAACACGCGCGATTTCGACGCGCTGCTGCCCAAGCTCGGCGTGCGCTACGACTGGAACCCGGACCTGTCGGCCAGCCTGGTGGTGCAGCGCGGCTACCGCTCCGGCGGCTCCAGCTTCAACTCCGCGCGCAGCCAGGCCTTCCCCTACGACCCGGAATACACCTGGAACTACGAGGCCGCGCTGCGCTCGCAGTGGCTGGACCGGCGCCTGACCCTCAACGCCAACGCCTATTACATCGACTGGAAGGACAAGCAGACCACCGCCTACTTCGGCCTCAACAGCTTCGACTTCAACACCGTCAACGCCGGCCGCGCGCATCTGTACGGGGCCGAGCTGGAGGCCAGCCACCGCCCCAACGAGGCCTTCGACTGGTACGGCTCGCTGGGCTATGCGCGCACCCGCTACGACAGCTTCGCCACCATCGCCGGCGCCTCGGTCATCGACTACGCCGGCCGCGAGTTCGCCTATGCGCCGCACTGGACCGCGGCGCTGGGCGCCAACTGGCGCTTCGCCGAGGGCTGGCTGGCCAACCTCAATGCCAGCTTCCGCGACCGCGTGTACACCGACATCGGCACCGGCGCCGTGCAGCTGGCGTCGCGCACCGTGGTCAACGCCAAGTTCGGCTACGAGAACCTGGACTGGAGCGCGTGGATCTTCGCCAACAACCTGCTCGACCGGCAGTACCTGCAGTACCGCTGGGCCACCGATCCGGTCGCGATCCTGGGCGCGCCGCGCGTGGTCGGCATCGGTTTCGAGGCGCGCTGGTGATGCTCGCCTTTGCCACTGCCGGTTATCTGCTGGCCGCCGCGCTGGCGGCGCTGGCGTTCTACCTGGCCACCGCGCACCAGCGGCTGCGTCCGGCCTGGCGCCGGCACGCGCGCGCGCTGCGCGTGGCCGGCACGCTGCTGTGCGTGGCAGCGCTGGGCGCGGCGATCGCCGCGCTGGGCGTGTGGGCCGGCGTCTTCGCCGCATTGAGCGCGACGATGCTGGCGGCGGTGGCCTTGCCGTACCTGGATGCGTGGCGGCAATTGCACCGAGGGGCTGGCGATGTGGGCTAGGTGGCTGGCGGCGATCGTGCTCGGGCTGCCGCTGGCGGTGGGTGCGATCGGCCTGTGCGTCCTGCTGTGGCCGGGCAATCTGCAGGTGCACACGTTGCCGTGGCTGTTGCTGGTGTTCCCGGCGTGGGTCGGCGCGATGTCGCTGGCTTTCGTGTTCCGCAGCGGCGCGCGTGCGTGGCTGTGGCTGGGTGCGGCGACCGCGCTGTGCTACGTGGCGCTGTTCCTGCTCAAGGCCAGCCATTTCGTGCAGGTGACTCCATGAAGGCCGCGACCCTGCGCCAGTTCCTGTCGGCGCACAGCTGGATGGGCCTGCTCGCCGGCATGGCCTTGTTCATCGCCTTCTATGCCGGGGCGATCAACATCTTCACCCACGACCTGGAGCAGTGGCCGCGGCCGTCTGACGTGCAGGCGCCTGCGCTGCCGCCGGAACAGGCCGCGCAGGCGCTGGCCGATGCGGTGCTGGCACGGCATCCGGCGCTGGCCGAGTCCTACACCCTGATGCTGCCGGGCGAGGGCCGCGCGTTGCCGCAGCTGTACGCGTTCGGGCCGGCCGCACAGCAGGCCTTCGGCGGCATGGTGCAGTTCCAGCCCGGCGCCGATGGGCAACCGGTGCAGCTGCCGCAGCGCAGCGGCTTCGTCGATTTCCTGTACGACCTGCATTTCACCGCCGGGCTGCCGCGCACCTTCGGCACGTATCTGTTCGGCGTGGTCTGCCTGCTGTACGGGCTGGCCCTGGTCAGCGGCGTGGTGCTGTATGCGCCGGTGCTGCTCAAGGACCTGTTCGCGCTGCGCCGCGGTCGCAACGTCAAGCGCCTGTGGCAGGACGCGCACAACGCCATCGGCATGCTGTCGCTGCCGTTCCACGTGATCTTTGCCTGGTCCGGCGCGGTGCTGACCCTGGGCGTGCTGCTGCTGGCGCCGTTCCAGTATCTGGTGTTCGACGGCAAGCTGATGCAGGTGCTGCAGCCCGACTTCGAACTGGCCCCGCACGTGCAGCCCGCGCATGTGCCTGCGCCGATGCTGCCGGTGGCCGAGCTGGTGGCGCGGGCGCGCGCGGCCAATCCCGGCTTTGTGCCGGAGAGCCTGTCCTTCCACGATGCCGGCGACGCCAACGCGCAGGTGGAGCTCTACGGCCACCAGGACCAGCGCCGGCTCAATACCCTCGGCGGCGTGGCGCTGCGCGCGGCCGACGGCCAGGTGCTGCGGGTGCTGTCGCCGCAGACCATGTCGCCGGGCGTGGCCGCGCTGCGCGGCCTGCAGACCCTGCACTTCGGCAACTACGGGCGCTGGCCGCTGCAGTGGCTGTACTTCCTGCTCGGCCTCGGCGGTGCGTTCCTGTTCTACAGCGGCAACCTGCTGTGGGTGGAAGCGCGGCGCAAGCGCCGGCAGCATGCGCAGCCGTTGCGTACCCACGTCATGGCACGGCTCACCACCGGCGTCTGCCTGGGCTGCGTGGCCGGGGTGTCGGCGCTGTTCGTGGCCGCGCGCCTGCTGCCGCCGGGGATGGAGCGCGGCGCGTACTACGCGGTGTTCGCGCTCGGCGTGGCCTGGGCGCTGCTGCGGCCGACCGCGCGCGGCGCCTACGAACTGCTGCTGGCCTGCGCGGTGCTGACCGCGCTGGTACCGCTGGCCGGCTTGCGCGGCGCCGCCGGTTGGGTGGCGCCGTGGAGCAGCGGCACCCTGCTGGCGATCGATGCCTGCGCGCTGGTATTGGCCTGGGCCTATTGGCAGATGGCGCGCGCGGCGTACCGTCGTGGGCAGGGCGGCGATCCGCACAGCGTGTGGGCGTTCCCGCCGCCGCGCTGAGGCGCCACAGTGCGCTCCATGCGGCGCAGTAGGGTGCCGCTGTCACGCAATCGATCGCCCCGAAAGTGGACAATCGCGCGCCGGTGCTTTTTCATGGTCTCGACGTGGGCACCGCAGCGTCCGCACGAAATGGAGTCGGGTTCCACGACCTGATGTGACCCGCTCCGCACTTCGCGCCGCGCTGCCGTCGACAGGGGACTGCATGCACGAGCGTTACCAGGAGCCACACGACACGCCGCCGGGCGAGGCCTACGCGGCGCAACTGCGCAAGGGATTCGCCGCGCTGCGTTTCGATCCTCCACTGGAACGGGCGTACCGCCATTACACCGCCACCACGCTGGGCTTCGCGCAGCGCGTGGCGGCCTCGCTGGGCGTGTTGATCGCGCTGCTGCTGCTGGGCTGGGATGCGGTGCATTTCGGCTGGCGCGGCGGCGGTGGCCTGTTGGGTTATGCGATCGCGGTGCGCGGGGCGACGCTGCTGGCGTTGCTGTGGGTGGCGGCGGCGATCCACCGCGCCGACACGCACGGCCCCGGCCGCGCCGCGCTGCTGCTGCTGGTCGGCGGTACCGGGCTGGTGCTGTCGAGCATCGGCTACCCGCCGCAGGAGCTGCGCTACGCGGCGGCGGTGATGACCCTGGTGCTGGTGGCCGGTTTCTTTCCGCTGGGCCTGGCGCTGTGGCAGAGCGCGGCGGTGGCGCTGCTGCTGTGTGCGATCAGCGCCGCGGCCGGCCACCTGCTGCTGGACGGCGCGGCCCGGGATGCCTACCTGCGCCTGCAGTGGCTGCTGTGGACGGCGGTGCCGGTCGGCGCGGTCGGCGGCTACCTGCGCGAGCACTCGCGCCGCGAAGGGTTTCTGCAGCGCCGCGTGCGCGACGACGAAGCCTTGCGCGACGCGCTGACCGGTCTTGGCGATCGCCGCCGCTTCGAGGAGCACCTGGCGGTGGCGCTGGCCGAAACCCGGCGCCTGCAGCGCGGGTTGGCGTTGATCCTGGTCGAACTGGATGGATACGCCGCCTTCGCGCAGCGCTACGGCGCGCACGAGGCCGATCGCGCCGTGGTGGACGTGGCCGAGGTGCTGCAATGCCTGCTGCGGCCGATGGACGTGGCCATGCGCATCGAAGCCGACCGCTTCGCGCTCGTGCTGTACGACGCCACTGGCGCGCACCTGCGGCAGGTGGCGCCGGCCTTGCGCGACATGGTCGAACTGCTGGCGATCGCGCACGCCGACATGGCCAACGAACGGCTCGGCGTCAGCGTCGGCGCCTTGCTCGCCGCGCCCGCCGATACTGCGGCCACGCTGATGCAACGCGCCGAGGCGTTGCTGCAGCGCGCGCGCATCGGCGGCGGCAGCCAGGTGGTGCTGGCCGAGGAGACCGGTTGGTAGTCCCGGCTCGCGCGACATGCAATGCTAGCGGCTGCGCATAGCCCTTCGCCGAGGTGATCGATGCGTCTGGTCAAGCCGTTGCGGGTACTCGCGCTGTGGTTGGTGATCCCCTTGGGGGCGATCGTGCAGTTGCAGATGGTCGGCATGATGCGGCACAACTACAAGGCCGTCGGCGCGATGCGCGATCAACTGCAGCGCAGCAGGCTCGCCCAGGTCACCTCCTTGCGCGGGCTACCGCAATTCTGCGAGGACGTGGGATTCCTCGATGGGTTCTTCTATTCCTATGCCGTCGATGTGGCGAGGATTCCGGACACCTACTGGGCCACCGCCGCCGCGCTGCGGCATTGGCAGCGCGGTCCCTTCGACCTCGATAGGCAGTTCAAGCTGGAACAGTGGGCCGAACCCGAATCCCCGCTGATAAAAGGTTGCCCCAAGTTCCCCGTGGCAACGTCCTCGCGTTTCGTGGTCACCTTCTTTTACGACGAATCGGGCAAGCTTGGTCCGCAGACCGAGTTCACCAAGGGCGCGGGGGTGATGGTCTACGACACCCGGACATCCAGGCTGTACTGGAAGTACTCCGGCTCGTAGCAGACGGTCGTGCGGCTGCCGTGGAGGACGGCGCGCCGCCTCACAACGTCCCGCGCTGCACGAACGGCACTTGCTGGTACAGGCGCCGCTCGCCGCCGCGCGGGTCGTGCGCCAGGCGGCTGTCGGTATCGAACAGCATTGTTTCGCGCTGCGCCAGCGAATACGGTGCCCAGCGCGGCAGGCCGGCGTGGTTGGGATCGCCGTGGCGGGCGAAGGCCAGCAGCGCTGTGCTCATCGCATCGGCCATGCGTTGCGCATCGGCGCCATCGCCGGTGCGCGATCCGGGTTGGCGGATGTTGTCGAACACCAGCGGGATGTCCAGGGTGTGGAAGGCGCCGAACTTGCCGCCGTCCAGCGGCGAGCCCCAGTCCAGTTGATAGACCCAGGTCGGCGCGCCCTGCCGCGCACGCGCCTCGGCTTCCTCCACCGCACCGCGCCAGGAGCGTCCGGCGGTGGTGGCGGCGAAAAACACCTCGCTCGGCGTGTAGTGCGGATACAGCCGCCGGTACTCGGCGATCACCACCTGCGGCGACAGGTCCACGAACTGCTCCTGCGCCAGCTTGGCCGGCAGCGTGTCCCAGGTCAGCGCGAAGTTGGCCGGATCGTGGCCGAGGAAGGCGCGGGTCTCGTCGTGGGTGTTGCCGATCACCATCGGGATGCGCGCCGACTGCGGCGGCGCGTCCGGCCAGAACGGATGGCGGTGCAGCACCTGCGCATCCAGCACCGGGCCCAGGTACAGCGCGGTGTCCTCCGCGCGCGATGGATCGCGGATGCGGGTGGCCTCGAGCACGCGTTGCAGCGGCAGCGTGCGCAGCGCGTCCAGTTGCGATGGTTCCAACTGCAGGGCCTGCAGCAGCAACTGCGCGCGCTGGCTGGCGGCACGTGGCCCGGCGGCGGTGACCTGCTGCCCGCTCATGGTCCAGGCGCGGTGGAACAGGCCCTGCGCGGCCGGCATCGCCATCAGCGTGGCGATCTTGGCGCCGCCGCCGGACTGGCCGAACACGGTGACGTTGCCGGCGTCGCCGCCGAACTCGGCCGCATGCGCGCGCACCCACTGCAGCGCCTGCACCAGGTCGAGCTGGCCGACATTGCCCGAGGCGGCATAGGCCTCGCCCCCGAACGGCGCCAGGTACAGATAGCCGAAGGCGTTGAGGCGATGATTGACGCTGACCACCACCACGTCGCCGCGCTGGCACAGGCGCACGCCGTCGTACAGCGGGTCGCTGCCGGAGCCGTTGTTGTAGGCGCCGCCGTGGATGTAGAACAGGATCGGGCGCTTCGCGCCGTCGCGCAGGCCGGGCGTCCAGACGTTGAGGAACAGGCAGTCCTCGCTGACCGGCTCGGATCCGCGCTGTGGCGCCGATGCGCCGTAGGCGCTGCAGTCGCGCACGCCGTGCCAGGGCCGTTCCTGCAGCGCCGGCTGGAAACGTCGCGGCGCGGTGTCGGCGCCGTAGGGAATGCCCTTGAACACGCACACGCCCTGCTCGCGCAGGCCGCGGATGCGGCCGCTGCGGGTGCGTGCCAGCGGTGCCGCGGGCGTCGGCGCCGATGCGCTCGCGACGCCGGGCAGCACGCCACCGATGGCCAGCGCGCCGAGTGCGCCGTCGCGCAGGAAGCGGCGCCGGCCCTGGTCGTCGGGCGCGGTGGGATGCGGGGCGGGCAGACGAGGGCGGGCGGTCATGCGTGGACGGACTCCTGATGTGGCGATCGGGGACGCGTGTGCGGCGTGGCGGCGCGATCGCCTGGCCGGGCAGCCAACGGCGCGCAGGCCATGTGGTTCACTTTCCCCCCGCCGGCGGCGGGATCGGCGCGCGGGCGCGCGGATCGTCCTGCACGTTGCGCATCCAGCTCAGTGCCAGCTGCGGCCATGCTGCCAGCGGCAGGCCGGCGATACCGCGGACACCGAAGCCATGGCCGCCGTGCGCGAACAGGTGCAACTCGGCCGGCACCCCCGCCTGGCGCAGCGCCTGGTAGAACAGCAGGCTGTTCTCCACCGACACCACCGGGTCGTCCTGCGCCTGCACCAGGAAGGTGGGCGGCATGCCGGCGTGCACGCGGTTCTGCAGCGAGTAGGCGGCCATGGTCGCCGCGTCCGGGTGGCGGCCGAGCAGCCGCAGCCGCGAGCCGGTGTGCGCCGCGGTGCCGCTGCCCATGTCGATGACCGGGTACAGCAACAACAGGAAGTCCGGGCGCGCGCTGACCTGGTCGATCGCATCGCGCGCCGGATACACCACGTCGTCGTAGCGGGTGCCGAGGCTGGCGGCGACGTGGCCGCCAGCGGAGAAGCCGATCGCGCCGATGCGCTGCGGGTCCACCCCATAGTCGGCGGCATGCGCGCGGATCAGGCGCAGCGCGCGCTGCGCATCGGCCAGCGGCTGGTCGCGCGCCGTGGCGCCGTCGACGGCCGCGTCGGGCAGACGGTAGCGCAGCACGAACAGCGTGATGCCGGCCTGTTCGGCGAAGATCGGCACCAAGGCCGTGCCTTCCTTGTCCAGCACCACGCGTGCATAGCCGCCGCCAGGCGCCACCAGCAGCGCGCTGCCGTTCGGGTGCTTGGGCCGGTACACCACCATGTAGGGCTGGTAGCGGCCGCTGAGCGCGCGATCGGACAGGGCCGGGTCGTCGCTGCGCTCGACCAAGTGCGCTTGCTCGGGCCCGGCCGCCGACCCCGGCGCCGGACCGGGCCATAGCGGCAACCGCGCCGCCACCTCGGCGGCGCTCTCGCTGGCCGGCCGCTCGGCCGCTGCCGTCGGGCCGAGGACGCCCAGCAATAGGCACAGCGCCGCCAGCAGGGCGATGCCGGAGCGGGGCCGGCGCCTGCCGCAGGATGGGGACAGTGATTCGGCGGGACGTGGGCGGGTGGGGAGGAGTCGGGCCGACATCATCGAGATCTCGTCGTGGATGGAAGAAACCCGCGGCGCGTGGCCGAGGGCACGATGGCCCCAGTGTGCGCGCCGCCTGCGCCAACGCATGACGCTGTATCGCTGTTGCTGTTGCTGTTGCTGTTGCTGTTGCTGTTGCCGATTCCCGATTCCCGATTCCCGATTCCCAGCCCTTTGCCGCACCGCACATTGCCAATGACACCGGTTTACCATATACAACGGCGCAACGCGCTGTCGATGCGCGGCGCAGCAATTCCGATCCCCCACATTCTTTGCGGAGATGCCCTTGAGCCTTCCTTCCGGCCCGTCGCAGACGCCACCGCCCGCGTTGGCCGACATCGCGGCCCGCTTCGTCCAGGCCCGTCGCCAGGGCCGCGCATTGCCCGATTTCCCAGGTGTCATCCCCGACGATCTGGAGACCGCCTATCGCGTGCAGGACCTGGCGATCGCGCAATGGCCGGACCGCGTGGTCGGCTGGAAGGTCGGCTACATCGCGCCCGAGCGCCGCGACCACTCCGGGGACGAGCGCCTGCTGGGCCCGATCTTCGCCGCTGCGCTGTGGAATGCTACCGGTGGAACAACGGACATCCCGGTGTTCGACGGCGGCTTCGGCGCGGTCGAGGCCGAGTACGTGCTGCGCCTGGAGGCCGACGTGCCCGCCGACCAGGTGCAGTGGACCGCGCAGCAGGCTGCGCAGGTGCCGGCGACGCTGTTCGTCGGGGTCGAGGTGGCGAGCAGCCCCCTGGCCACGATCAACCAGCTGGGGCCGCGCGTGGTGATCTCCGATTTCGGCAACAACAACGGCCTGCTGCTGGGGCCGCAGGTGCCGGACTGGACCACGCTGGACGAGACCGCGCTGCGCGCCGAGACCTGGATCGAGGGCCAGTGCGTGGGCACCGGCGGCGCCACGCTGCTGCCGGGCGGGCTGCGCGCGGCGTTCGCGTTCGCGCTGGCGCGCTCGGCCAGGCGCGGGCGGCCGCTGCGCCGCGGCGAGCTGATCGCCACCGGCAACGCCACCGGCATCCACGACATCGCCATCGGCCAGCAGGCGACGATCCGCTTCGATGGCTACGGCGAACTGCATTGCAGGGCGGTCGCAGCCTAGGCTGCGCGCTGACCACGACGCGCGGGAGGGCGCAGCATGATCACTCGTAGACGATTCCTCGGTGCCGGCATCACCGCCGCGGCGGCGGCCGGCGTGCCCCTGGGCGCGCTGGCGCAGCGCGGCGACACCCGCCTGCTCACCGCCACCGACGTGCACGTGGCCGACTACCCCACCGTGGAGGCGGTGCGCTGGTTCGGGCAGACCCTGGAACAGCAGACCGGCGGCCGCCTGCGCCTGCGCCAGTACCACTCCGGCCAGCTCGGCCGCGAGGCGGAGGCGATCGACATGGCGCGCTTCGGCGCCATCGACATCACCCGCGTGTATTCCGGCGCGCTGAACAATACCTTCCCGCTGACCCAGGCGCTGTGCCTGCCGTACGTGTTCGACTCGGTGGCGCACCTGCGCCGCGCCATCGACGGCCACGTCGGCGACAGCATCCTGCGCAGCTTCGAGCAGCGCGACCTGGTCGGGCTGGCGATCTACGACTCCGGCGCGCGCTGCTTCTACAACACCAAGCATCCGCTGCGGCAGCCCAAGGACCTGCACGGGCTCAAGCTGCGCGTGGCGAACTCGGACATCTTCCTCAAGCTGATGCGCATGCTCGGCGCCAACCCGACGCCGATGTCGCTGGGCGAAACCTTCTCGGCGATGGAGACGCACATGATCGACGGCGCCGAGAACAACATGCGCAGTTTCCAGTCCAGCCGCCACTTCGAGGCCGCGCACTACTGGTCGCAGAGCGATCACTCCTACGCGCCGGACGTGCTGGTGATGTCCAGGCGCAGCTTCGAGGCGCTGGCGCCGGACGAGCGCGCGCTGGTGCTGGAGACCGCGCGGCAGTCGGTGACGGTGATGCGCCGGCTGTGGGACGCCTCCGAGGCGCAGGCGCGGCAGCAGGTGATCGACTACGGCGTGGCCATCAACGAGGTCGACATGCCGGCCTTCCGCAAGGCCGCCGCGCCGCTGCTGACCGAGTACCGGCAGCAGCCGGAGATCGAAGCCCTCTACCGCCGCATCCGCGATTTCGCCTGAGCCATGCCGATGACCGACCACGACCCCGCCCTCCCGGTGCCGCCGCTGCAGCGGCTGCTGGACCGGATCGCCAACCTCGCCATCGGCATCGCCGCCGCCGCCCTGCTCGGGCTGGTGGTGGTGCAGGGCTGGCAGGTGTTCACCCGCTACGTGCTCAACGACTCGCCGAGCTGGACCGAGCCGGTGACGCTGCTGCTGCTGAGCACGGCGATGAGCCTGGGCGCCGCCGCCGGCGTGCACACCCGCCGCCATTTCGGCTTCTTCCTGCTGGCCGAAACGCTGCACGCCAACCTGCGCCGCGTCATCGACCTGCTGCGCCCGCTGCTGGTGGCGGCGATCGGCGCGGTGATCGCCTGGTGGGGCGCGGTGCTGCTGCTGGACGGGCTGGACATCAAGATGGCCGGCGCGCAGATGCCGCAGAGCATCAACTATCTGCCGCTGTCGATCGGCGGCGCGCTGATGAGCGTGTTCGCGCTGTACCAGGCCTGGCGGGTGCTGCGCCCGGGCACCACCGTGGGGAGGAACTGAGCATGGCCATTGCCATCCTGTTGGGATTGTTCGTGGTGCTGCTGCTGATCGGCGTGCCGGTGGCGTATGCGCTGGGCGCGGCGGCGCTGGCCACGCTGCTGTATCTGGACCTGCCGGCGGTGGTGCTGGTGCAGCAGATCTCCGCCGGCAGCGGCTCGGCGTCGCTGATCGCGATCCCGTTGTTCATCTTCGCAGGGGAACTGATGCTGCGCGGCGGCATCTCCGACCGCCTGATCGCGCTGGCGTCCTCGCTGGTCGGGCGCATGCGCGGCGGCCTGGGCCAGGTCAGCGTGCTGTCCTCGCTGTTCTTCGGCGGCGTGTCCGGCTCGGCCATCGCCGACGTCTCGGCGGTCGGCGGCACCATGATTCCGCAGATGATCAACCGCGGCTACGACCGCGACTACGCGGTCAACGTCAGCATGACCGCGGCGCTGGTGGCGCTGCTGGTGCCGCCCTCGCACAACCTGATCCTGTTCTCGGCCGCGGCCGGCGGCGGCCTGTCGATCGCCGACCTGTTCGCCGCCGGCATCGTCCCTGCGCTGTTGATGACCGCGGCGATGATGCTCACCGGCTACGCGGTGGCGCGCTCGCGCGGCTACGGCACCGAGGCATTCCCGGGCTGGCGCGCGGTGGCGCTGCGCCTGGTCGGGGCGCTGCCGGGGCTGGGCCTGGTCGCGCTGATCTTCGTCGGCATCCGCGCCGGCATCTTCACCGCGGTGGAGAGCGCGGCGATCGCGGTGGTGTACGCGTTGCTGGTCACCGCGCTGCTGTACCGGCAGCTGCGTTGGGCCGAGTTCTTCGGCGCGGTGACGCATGCCGCGCGCACCACCGGGGTGATCCTGTTCGTGATCGCCACCGCGGCGGTGTTCGGCTGGCTGCTGGCCTACCTGCAGGTGCCGGCGGCGGCGGTGCACTTCCTGCAGTCCATCGCCCACAGCCAGCACACGGTGCTGCTGATGATCGTGGTGATGCTGCTGCTGCTGGGCATGTTCATGGACCTGGCGCCGAAGATCCTGATCTGCACGCCGATCTTCCTGCCGGTGGCCAAGGCCTACGGCATCGACCCGATCCATTTCGGCCTGGTGATGGTGCTGGCCGGCGGTATCGGCCTGATCACCCCGCCGGTCGGCTCGGTGCTGTTCATCGGCACCTCGATCGGGCAGATCACCGTGGCCCAGAGCATGCGCACCATCTGGCCGTTCTGGCTGGCGGCGCTGTGCGTGCTGCTGATCGTGGCGTTCTTCCCGGAGCTGTCGCTATGGCTGCCGCGCGCGCTGCGCGCCTGAGCCGGGCAGGCGGCGCCGGGTCGCGTCATGGCGCGCCACCGGCGTGAAACGCACGCCGCTCCGGCCACGGCAGACGCCTGGCGTCGACACCGGCGCCAGGTCGGGTCGGGTCGGCGCGGACGCGCTGCGTTTACGCCGGTTCCGTGACCGTACGCTGGAGCGAGCATGACACCCAGTAGAATCCCCTCTCTTTCGTCCGGTTTTCCGTCCATGGCGCCGAACAAGCCCCGCCCCGCCGATGCTCCCGCTTCCGCCCACGGCAAGGCCGCGACGATCAACGACATCGCGCGCCTGTCCGGGGTGTCGAAGAAGACCGTGTCGCGGATCATCAACAACTCGCCGCTGGTGCGCAAAGACACCCGCGAGAAGGTCGAGGCGCTGATGCGCGAGGTCGGCTACGCGCCGGACCCGCTGGCGCGCGGGCTGGCGTTCCGCCGCTCGTTCCTGATCGGCATGGTCTACGACAACCCCACCGCGCAGTACATCGTGGACATGCAGTACGGCGCGCTGGACGCGCTGCGCGGCTCCAGCTTCGAGCTGGTGGTGCACCCCTGCGACAGCCGCAGTCCCGGCTACATCGAGGGCGTGCGCCGCTTCGTGCAGCAGCAGAAGCTGCACGGGGTGATCCTGGTGCCGCGCGCTTCCGAGGACCAGGCGCTGGCCGACATGCTCGCCGGCATCGGCGTGCGCTACACCCGCATCGCCTCGCTGCCGCTGGACGACACCTCGCAGATGGTGGTCACCCACGACCGCGACGGCGCCGCCGAGGCCGCCGACTACCTGCTGTCGCTGGGCCATCGCGACATCGCCCTGATCACCGGCCCCAGCGCCTACCGCTCCGCCCACGAGCGCACCGCCGGCTTCATCGACGCGCTGACCCGGCGCGGCATCGAGTTGCCGCCGGCGCGCATCGTCGAAGCCGGCTACACCTTCGAATCGGGCGTGGCCGCGGCGGAAAAGCTGCTGCTCGGCAAGCAGCGGCCCAGCGCGATCTTCACCGGCAACGACGAGATGGCCGCCGGCGTGTACAAGGTCGCGCTGCGCGCCAACATCAACATCCCGCGCCAGCTGTCGATCATCGGCTACGACGACAGCCCGCTGGCCTCGCGGCTGTGGCCGTCGCTGACCTCGGTGCGTCGGCACACCCGCGACACCGGCCGCACCGCCGCGGCGATGCTGATCCAGCCCGAGGGCACGCCGTCGCTGGCGGTGGCCAGCGTGCGCCCGCACCTGATCGTGCGCGACTCCTGCCAGCCGCCGGAAGACTGAGCCCGCCGCGGCCGGTGTAGACTGCCCGGCGACCGTGCGGACACCGCTCCGCCCATCGAAGGCCCGCTCCGTCCCGGCACCGTCCGCGCGGACCCACGCGGCCTTCCTGCGAGGAGCTTGGCCATGTCGTCCCCCGTCCCTGCCGCCGCCGCGGTCCGTTTCGGCCGCCTGGCGCCGACCGTACCCGTCGCCGAGATCGCCCGCGCCGTCGCCTTCTACACCGAGCGTCTGGGTTTCCGCAGCGTGTTCCAGAACGGCAGCCCGGTCGGCTTCGTGATCCTGAAGAAGGACGCCGCCGAACTGCACCTGACCCTGCGCCCCGACCACCGCGGCAGCACCAGCAACGTCGCCCACCTGATCGTCGACGACGCCACGGCCCTGTACGACAGCCTGCAGGCGCAAGGCGTGCGCATCATCAAGGCGCTCCGCGATGCCGATTTCGGCCTGCGCTGCTTCGTCTTTGCCGACCCCGACGGCAACCGCATCGACGTGGGCGAGCCATTGCCGCCCGGCTAGCACGCCGTCAGCGAGTGCCGCAGCGCTCTTATCCCCAATCCCGAATCCCCAATCCCGGCCCTTCGTGCACTGCGGAATGACACCGGTTTACCAGACCCGCTAGACTGTCTTCCGTGGCGGGCTGCCGCATGCCGTCGCCTGCACTGGAGAGGCCCATGTCCCTGTACTGCAAGACCCACTACGCCACCCATCCCGACGCGATCAAGGGCGCCAGCAACGACCAGTTGCGCGACCTGTACCTGCTCGACGGCCTGTTCGTGGACGACGCGGTGACCCTGAAGTACACCCACTACGAGCGCTTCGTGCTCGGCGGCTCGGCCCCGCGCACGCGGGCGCTGACGCTGCCGGCGCAGACCGAGCCGGCGTCGGCCGCCGGCCACCCGTTCCTGGAGCGGCGCGAGCTGGGCGTGATCAACGTCGGCGCCGGCAGCGGCACCGTCACCGTCGACGGCACCGCGTATCCGCTGGGCCCGAAGGACGGCCTGTACGTGGCGATGGGCAGCGCCGAGGTGGTGTTCGCCTCCGACGACACGGCCAACCCGGCGCAGTTCTACCTGGCCTCCACGCCGGCGCACGCGCGCTTCGCCACCAAGCGCCTGTCGATCGCCGAGGCGGTGGCGCTGGACCGCGGCGCGCTGGAGACCAGCAACGAACGCACCATCTACCAGTACATCGTGCCGGCCACCTGCCAGTCCTCGCAGTTGCTGCTGGGCCTGACCGTGCTCAAGCCGGGCAGCGTGTGGAACACCATGCCGCCGCACCTGCACGACCGCCGCAGCGAGGTCTATTTCTACTTCGACCTCGGCGCCAACGACCGCGTCTACCACTTCATGGGCGAGCCGGACGCGCAGCGTCACATCGTGGTGCAGAACAACGAGGCCGTGGTGTCGCCGCCATGGTCGATCCACATGGGCGCCGGCACCGCCAACTACGCCTTCATCTGGGCGATGGGCGGCGAGAACCTCGACTACACCGACATGCACGTGCTGGACATCTGCCAGCTCAAGTAGGCCGCCGTCCCGCGCGCCGCTCCCATTCCCGTCGTCCGCAGTCCCTCAAGGAGTCCACGCAATGACCCACCCGTTCAGTCTCGAAGGCAAGGTCGCCCTGGTCACCGGCGCCAACACCGGCCTCGGCCAAGGTATCGCCCTGGCCCTGGCACAGGCCGGCGCCGACATCGCCGCCGCCGGCATCGCCGCGCCCACCGAGACCGAGGCCAGGGTCACCGCGCTGGGCCGCCGCTTCGTCGCCATCGAGGCCAACCTGATCAGCATCGAGCCGGTGCAGCGCATCCTCGACGAGACCTTGGCCGGCCTCGGCCGCCTCGACATCCTGGTCAACAACGCCGGGCTGATCCGCCGCGCCGACGCAGTGGACTTCAGCGAGCAGGACTGGGACGACGTCATGAACGTCAACATCAAGTCCGCGTTCTTCATGTGCCAGGCCGCCGGCCGCCACTTCATCGCCCAGGGCAGCGGCAAGATCATCAACATCGCCTCGATGCTGTCGTTCCAGGGCGGCATCCGCGTGCCCTCGTACACCGCCAGCAAGTCCGGCATCGCCGGCATCACCCGCCTGCTGGCCAACGAGTGGGGCGCCAAGGGCGTCAACATCAACGCCATCGCCCCGGGCTACATGGCCACCGACAACACCGCGCAGCTGCGCGCCGACGCCGCGCGCAACCAGGCGATCCTGGACCGCATCCCGGCCGGCCGCTGGGGCGTGCCGGAAGACCTGGGCGGCACCGCGGTGTTCCTGGCCAGCAGCGCCTCGGACTACGTCAACGGCACCGTGATCCCCGTCGACGGCGGCTGGCTCGCCCGCTAGCCAGAGCGCGTGGCCTACTCCCTTCCCCCACCGGGGGAAGGTGCCCGAAGGGCGGATGGGGGTGCGACCACCGCCGACCCATCCCAACCAAAACCACCCTGCCAACCACCCAATCCCCCACCAAAGGACCCCCCATGAAAATCGCCCTAATGAACGAGTTCAGCCAGGCCGCCAAGAACCCGGTGATCCTGCAGCAGCTCAACGACGTCGCCGCCGCCCAGGGCCACAGCGTGTTCAACGTCGGCATGGACGGCGACGCCGACCACCGCTTGACCTACATCCACCTGGGCATCTGCGCCGGACTGCTGCTCAACGCCGGCGCGGTGGACTTCGTGGTGGCCGGCTGCGGCACCGGGCAGGGCGCGATGATGTCGCTCAACGCGCACCCGGGCGTGTTCTGCGGCTACTGCATCGAGCCGACCGACGCCTACCTGTTCGCCCAGGTCAACAACGGCAACGCGCTGGCGCTGGCCTTCGCCAAGGGCTACGGCTGGGGCGCGGAGATCAACGTGCGCTACATCTTCGAGAAGGCCTTCAGCGGCGAGCGCGGCATGGGCTACCCGGCCGAACGCCGCGAATCGCAGCAGGCCAACGCCGGCATCCTGACCCAGGTCAAGCAGGCCCTGGCCAAGTCCTATTTGGACGGCCTGCGCGCGCTGGACCCGGAACTGGTCAAGCAGGCCGTGGGCGGCCCGCGTTTCCAGCAGTGCTTCTTCGACAACGCCAAGCACGCCGAGCTGCGCGCCTTCGTCGCCGGCGTGCTGGGCAAGGCCGAGGCTGCGGCGGCCTGAGGTCGCGCAGACGCCCGGGCGGGCGCGCCCAGGTGCTGTTCGCAAAACGCCCCGCACCCGCGGGGCGTTTTGCATACGGTCTTACTGCACCAACAGCAGGCCTTCGGCCAGCGGATAGTTCCGCTCCGGGCAGGCGATATGCATGCTGTCCACCACGTAGAACGTCTGGCCCAGCTTCTGCTCGGTGTGCACGACGTAGGTCAGCGTGCCGCGCGGCGCGTAGAGTTTGGCAAGGATGCCGTGGCCAACCAGCAGTCGCTTCAGGTCCTTGGCGAAGTTGTTGGCGATGGAGTTGGTCTGGCTCTGTGCGCCGACCTGGCACGCCATCAGCACGATCTCCTCGAACGAGTCCTTGCCCAGCCCCTTGTTCAACAGTTGCTGCAGGAACGCCTCCGGCGTCAGCCCGGCAAAGACGTTGACGTTGCCGTGCGAATTGATCACCAGGCGCTTGCCGCGCGTCTTGTTGCTGGGCGCCAGCGACGTCGCATCGAGCATGGTCAAGGCATGCGACTGGGTTTCGCCGAAGTGGGATTGCAGGGCCTTCAGCTTGGCGCCGCGCTGATCCGCTTGATCGCCGTCCAGGCCGACATAGATGAGCATGAGGATTCTCCCGACGCAAAGGGCCGCCAACACGTGTTGGACGGGAGCGTCCGGGAATCCGGGGTGTCCGCGTCGTGGCGCACCGATGTCGCTCGCTGCACAGCGTAGGTTCGCCATCGGCGACGCCGGGATCGGCGCATTGCCGATTTGCCGAGGTGTACCGGCCGATCTCTGCTGCGGTGCCGTTTGCCGCAGCGCCACGCCGCCGCATTCCAGCCCGGTTGCGCGACGACGCGAGGAAACGCTGCCCGTGTTTCCGCGCATCGCAACCTGCCCGCAGGAGGCTGGCCTAAAGTTCCAGGTGAGGCCGCCGATATCTACCACCTAGCTGGGTCCCGCTGCGTCGCGGGACGACATGGATTTTTCTTTCCCTGCCCTGCGCAGGATGGTCATGGAGCGACATCACTCTTCCGCTATGCCTTTCTTCCTCTGCCTGCCGATGCCACGCACCGCGTCGTACGCACGCGATGCGCGCACGCCTGCCGCACGTGGCGCCGCTGGACAAGGACACAGCCGGTGACGATTCGTTTTTTTCGTAGCTGTATCAACAAGGGGTAATCGATGAAGGACAGTGTGATCAAGGGAGCCATCGGGCTGGTGCTTGCGTTGGGCATGGCGGCGTGCGCGACCGAAACCCATCAGAGCGTCAGGCCGCAGACCGTGGCGGCGGCCAGCGTGCCCTACGCCGGCGCGCGCGCGCCGATCGCCGTCGGCAAGTTCGACAACCGCTCGTCCTTCATGCGCGGCCTGTTCTCCGATGGCGCGGATCGTCTGGGGAGCCAGGCCAAGACCATCCTGATCACCCACCTGCAACAGACCAATCGCTTCCGCGTGCTGGATCGCGACAACATGGGCGAGATCAAGCAGGAAGCGCAGATCAAGGGGCAGGCGCAGCAACTCAAGGGCGCCGATTACGTCATTACCGGCGACGTGACCGAGTTCGGCCGCAAGGAAACCGGCGATACGCAGCTGTTCGGCATTCTCGGGCGCGGCAAGCAGCAGCAGGCCTATGCGAAGATCAGCCTGAATGTGGTCGATAGCGCGACGTCCGAAGTGGTGTATTCGGTGCAGGGCGGCGGCGAGTACACCCTGTCCAACCGCGAGATCGTCGGCTTCGGCGGCACCTCCAGCTACGACTCCACCCTCAACGGCAAGGTCCTGGATCTGGCGATCCGGGAGGCTGTCAACAATCTCACCGCCGCGGTCGACGCCGGCGCATGGAAGCCGGTCAAGTGACCTGCAACGGACCCTCGCACATGAACACCATCAACGTCCGCAAGCGGCGCTGGCTCGGCGCCTGCGCCATGCTCGCGCTGGTCGGCTGCGCCCATCAGAGCGCATCGCTCTACCAGTGGGGCAGCTACCAGGATCAGGTCTATAGCCACTTCAAGGGCGGAAGCCCGGAGCAGCAGATCCAGGCGCTGGAAAAGGACCTGCAGGTGATGCAGGCCGCCAACCGCAGGCCGCCGCCTGGACTGCAGGCGCATCTGGGGATGCTGTACGCCGAAACCGGCAACGACGCCAAAGCCCAGCAGCAGCTCCTCGCCGAGAAGGCGCAGTACCCCGAGTCCGCCACGTACATCGATCTGCTGTTGAAGAACGGCCGCAACGCGAGGAGCGCGCAATGAAGAACGTCGCAAGAATGGCCTGCGTGGCCGTGCTCGGCCTGTTGCTGAGCGCCTGCGCGACGCAGCCGATGTCCCGCGATTACAGCGCGTACAAGGCCAGCAAGCCACGGTCGATCCTGGTACTGCCGCCGGTCAGCCACGCCCCGGACGTCAACGCCAGCCTGAGCGTGCTGTCGGTGACCACGCTGCCCTTGGCCGAAGCCGGCTACTACGTGATGCCGGTGGCGCCGGTCTACGAGACCTTCAAGCAGAACGGCATCACGGTGGCCGACGAGGCGCAGGCGGTCTCTCCGGAGAAGTTGCGGGAAATCTTCGGGGCCGACGCCGCGCTGTACATCACCGTGGAAAAGTACGGTGCCGTGTATCAGGTCATCAACAGCGTGGTGGTGGTGTCAGCCAACGCCAAACTGGTGGATCTGCGCACCGGGACAGTGCTGTGGCAGGGCCAGGCGCAGGCGTCCAGCGGCGAAAATCAGAACAACGCCGGCGGCGGTCTGCTTGGCATGTTGGTGACGGCCGCGATCAATCAGGTCGTCAACCAGGTCACCGACCAGGGGCATCAGATCGGCAACGTGGCCAGCCAGCGCCTGCTGTCCGCCGGCCACCCTGGCGGTCTGCTGTACGGACCCTACAACCCTAAGTACGGCACCGACTGACCCTGCTCCACGCCCGTCTCCGCCAGGGTCAGGTGGAGACGGGCAGTGCCGCACTTCACACGTCGCCGCCGTCCGCCCAGCCTTCGCCGCTGCCGGCATGGAACACGCGGTCCTGCGCCTGCACCTGACCCGCCGGCAACTGCGCCTGGTCGGCCAGCGCCGCGTAGATCGGAGTGAAGTCCGGCGCGGTCGCCTGCATCAGCTGCTCGAAGCTGTCGATGACGAAGTAGGTCTTCTGGTAGGTGTCGATGCGGTAGCGGGTGCGCATGATCCGCTCAAGGTCGAAGCCGATGCGGTTGGGCGCGTTCGACTCGAGCGAATACAGCGATTCGCCCTTGGAGGAGACGATGCCGGCGCCGTAGATGCGCAGGCCGTCCGGGGTGTCGATCAGGCCGAACTCCACCGTATACCAGTACAGCCGGGTCAGGTTCTGCAGCGCGTCCGGGCCGATCGCGTGCGCCTTCACTCCGCCGCGGCCATAGGCCTGCATGTAGTCGGCGAACAGCGGGTTCATCAGCAGCGGCACGTGGCCGAACAGGTCGTGGAACAGGTCCGGCTCGGCGATGTAGTCGATCTGCTCGGGACGGCGGATCCACCAGGTCACCGGGAAGCGGCGGTTGGCGAGATGGTCGAAGAAGTCCAGTTCCGGCAGCAGCCCTTCGACGCCGACCAGGGTCCAGCCGGTGGTCGCCTGCAGCACCGCGTTGAGTTCGTCGAAGCGCGGGATCGCCTGCGGTGTCATGCCCATCGCGTCCTGCGCCTGCAGGAACTCGTCGCAGGCGCGGCCGACCAACAGCTCGCGCTGGCGCGCGTACAGCGTGCCCCAGGTGGCATGGTCGTCGGCGCTGTAGCGCTCCCATGGCTGGGTCACCACGGACGTGGTGTAGACCGGCACATAGCCCTTGTCGGTCTGCTGGTGTTCGACGCGGCGCGGTGCGGTGTCCATGGTCGACGCTCCGGAAAGGAATAGCCACGATGGTAGGCGTGCAGCCGCGCAATGGGCTTGCGAAGTTGCACGGTTCCGCGCGCTGCGCGCAATATTGTTGCGTGTAAGCCATGTTGCAGAGCAATAAATGACCGGATCGCCGACCTTCGACCGCACCGACCTGCGCCTGCTCGCCCTGCTGCAGCGGGAAGGCCGCGCCAGCAACGCCGAGCTGGCCGCGCAGGTGAATCTGTCGCCCTCGGCCTGCCTGCGCCGGGTGCAGCGGCTGGAAGCCGAGGGCGTGGTCGCCGGCTACGCCGCGCGGTTGGTGCCGGCGGCGATCGGCCTGGGCCTGCAGGCCTTCGTCCGCGTGCAGTTGGAGAAGCACGGGCAGAGCGGCATCGCCCATTTCGCCGACAGCGTGCAGGGCTGGGACGAGGTGGTCGCCTGCCATGCGCTGACCGGCGACATGGACTACCTGCTGCACGTCTACGTCCGCGATCTGGCGCACTTCTCCGCGTTCCTGCTGGACAAATTGCTCAATGCCGCCGGCGTCGCCGACGTCAATTCCAGCTTCGTGCTGCGCACGGTCAAGGACTTCGCCGGCCTGCCGCTGCCGCGCGGCTAGCGGGACTGCCACGGATGTGTCGCCGTGTGTCGGCGCGTGGCTGCCCTTGTTAAGTTGTTGCTAACGATTTACATTTGCGTTCTTCGACGGCCATCCACGGCCACAGCCCCTCCGCCAGCCCTGCCGGGCCAGCCACGCCGGTTCCCCGCCGTGGCGTGCGGCTGCGCCTGTCCTTTTCCTGCCACCCGCGGCGCGACCGTGTCGCCCCGTGCCCCAACTTCGCGAGATCGATCCATGCTTTCCTCCGCTCCACGCCGCCTGCTGTCCCTCGCCGTGCTGTCCGCGCTCTCCGCCGCCTCGGCACCGCTGCTCGCCGCCGACGCCGAGGCCGATGTGCAGCCGACCACGCTGGACAAGGTCGAGGTCAGCGGCAGCCCGTCGCGCGCGCAGCCGTCCACCACCACCCGCCTGCCGCTGACGCTGCAGGAGACGCCGCAGTCGGTGAGCGTGCTGGGCCAGCAGCGGCTGGAAGAGGAATCGCTGTTCAGCATCAACGACGTCATGCGCAACGTCACCGGCGTCAACGTCTCCTTCTACGACACCCAGCGCCCGCTGTACTTCGCGCGCGGCTTCCAGATCACCGACTTTCAGGTCGACGGCCTGCCCACCTACAGCGGCTCCACCAACCAGGAATACGACATGGTCTTCTACGACCGCGTCGAGGTGATCCGCGGCGCCAACGGCCTGCTCAGCGGTGCCGGCATTCCCTCGGCCACGGTCAACCTGCTGCGCAAGCGCCCGGGCAAGACCTTCGATGCCGCGTTCGCGGCCTCGCTCGGCACCTGGGACTTCCGCCGCACCCAGGCCGACGTCACGGCGCCGCTGACCGCCGACGGCCGCTTCCGCAGCCGCTTCGTCGCCGCCTGGCAGGACCGCGGCTACTACTACGACCACTACAGCGACCAGAAGATGTCCGGCATGGCGGTGCTGGAGGGCGACCTGACCGACACCACCACGGTCACCGTCGGCTACCAGCGCCAGGACAACGACCCGGTCGGCGCGACCTGGGGCACGGTGCCGTACTTCTTCGCCGACGGTGCGTACGCCGACCTGCCCACGTCCACCAACCTGGCGCCGAAGTGGACGCGCTGGCAGCGCAACACCCACACTACCTTCGCCAACCTGGAACAGCGCTTCGGCGAGAACTGGCTGCTGAAGGTCAACCTGGCGCGCACCGAAGGCGAGGTCAACAACCTGCGCGTGTACGGCAGCGGCTATCCCAAGCGCGACGGCAGCGGCATCTATCTGCGCGCGGCCGCCGGTCGGACCACCGACACCCGCGACGGCCTGGACGTGTACCTGTCCGGCACGTTCCCGCTGTTCGGCCGCGACCACGACGTGGTGATCGGCGGCAGCTGGCAGGATCTGCAGTCGACCACGCCGACCCTGGCGCTGCGCTATCCGGCCGACTGGACCACCTGCGGCCGCGAGCGCTGCTACTACATCCCCAACGTCTACGACTGGCGCGGCGATGTGGGCCAGATCACCACCGCCCGCACCGGCGCGCGGCGCGAAGCGCGCACCACCCAGCGCGGCGTGTACGCCTCCACCCGCCTGCGTCTGGCCGAGCCGCTGTCGTTGATCGCCGGCGCGCGCCTGAGTTCCTGGCAGACCCGCACCCAGGCCTTCGCCGCCGACGGCCGCTACACCGGCACCAGCGGCCGCTACCGGGTCAGCGACGAGGTCACGCCCTACGTCGGCCTGGTCTACGACCTCACCCCGGCCATCTCCACCTACGCCAGCTACACCGAGATCTTCAATCCGCAGAACTACAAGGACAAGGACAACAACCTGCTGGCGCCGGTGCAGGGCTCCAACCTGGAAGCGGGCATCAAGGCGCAGCTGGCCGACGGCCGCGCACTGCTCAGCGCGGCGGTGTTCGAGGCCAAGCAGGACAACTACGCGGTGCGCGACATGACCCAGCCCGAAGCCTCGCTGCCCGACGGCAGTTCGGCCTACATCGGCGTCGACGGCACCAAGAGCCGCGGCTGGGAAGTGGAATACAACGGCGAACTGCGCCCGGGCTGGACGCTCAACGCCGGCTACACCCGCGCCAAGGTCACCCGCGCGCCGACCGATGCGATCTACGCCAACCTGCCGGAGGACTACCTGCAGCTGTCCACCCAGGTGCGCCTGCCCGGCGCCTGGCAGCGCCTGAGCCTGGGCGGCGGCGTGAGCTGGCAGAGCGCCGTGCGCGGCTACAACATCCAGCGCCCTGTCGGCGACGGCAGCGCCGCCACGCGTCCGGTCACCGTAGTGCAGGATCCGTACGCGCTGGTGCACTTCAACGCCAACTACCAGCTCAGTTCGCAGTGGACCGCGACCCTGGCGGTGACCAACGCGCTGAACAAGAAGTACTGGGCCAACCTGGATTACCAGAACTACGGCGAACCGCGCTTCGTCAGCGTTACGTTGCGCTGGCGCTACTGAGCCGTGGCGCATGACGGGCAAGGACGCCCGTCGCGCAGCCTGGCATTGCTGCGCCGGTCGTCACCGTGGCGATGCGTGCCGATGGCCGGCACTGCGCGTCTATACTGCCGCCGCCATCATCGGAGGATGCAGATGCGACCCGCCACGCGCTTGGCCCAGTGCTTGTTGCTTGCCGGCATCCTGCCCCTGGCAGGGTGCGCCCAGTCCGGCTCTGCCGACACGCCGGCGGCCACCTCCACCAACGCCCAGGGCTGCGTGAGACAGCGCCAGCTCGGCCCACAGGATCCGTTCAAGACACCGCCGCCACTGATGGAGGCATGCCTGGGTCCGTACAAGCTACGCATTCCGGCCAACTACTTCGGCGACCAGATGGGGCCGAACTTCGACGACAGTTTCGGCCTGTACCTGGAATATCCGTCGCTGCGGCCGTTCGCACCGGGCGAACGCGCGCATCTGCGCCTGGATGTGTCGACGCGGACGGTCGATATCGGGTATCACTATTTGGATCGGGTGGACGTGCACGAGGCGCTACGCAGGCGCTATACCGGCTATTCCGCGGATAAGGAGAATCCGGCAGAGCACCTGCAGAGCCGTCTCAGGCAAAGCCCGGTATATGGTCTGACGCCCTACTATGCGGATCTTCCGAAAGTGTTTGCCTACTACAAGGCAAAGGGATACCGGTCGTCGGCGCCTGTGTTCAACGCGGAGGAGCACGATGATTGGTATGTCGAACGGGATGCGCATGGCGAAATTCGCACCTTCATCAAATGCACCTCGCATGTAGTGGCCGAAACCGGTGTGGAGTACCAGAAAGGAAAATTGGTGCGTAGCCAAGACGCCGAACTTCCAGAGTGCCGTCATATCTTCGTGCTCCCCGACGTCAGTACGCTCGTGGAGGTGCGCTACGTGCGCGCGGCATTGCCGGACTGGAAGAGAATCGAGGATGCAGCGCGTAGCTATCTGGAGAAGTTCATGGTGAAAGGGAATCGGGCGCAGAACAGGTAGTTCTGTAGGCAAACGACAAGGGAGCTCTGGGAATGAGTGATCTGGACAAGCGCGATATCGCAGTTCTCGGTTACTACGCCGAACAGGGAAATCGAGAGCTTTATTGGAACTACCTCGCAAACAAACAAGGCAACGACGGCTACGGGTTGCTCGCGCTCGGTGTCGTCCGCAACGATAACGCACCCGGCGCCACGGCAAACGCGTTCGCCGAGAGCCAGGCCCGTCGTGACGGCGTCGCGATGAGCGAACGGCAGTGGAACAAATTCGGCATCGATTTGATGAAGAGCGACTTCGAGAGTCGGCGAAGCTACTTCGACAATGGCCAACCCGCGCAGGCTCTGAATCTTCCCGTCAAGGATGTCGAAGCCGTCCACGACGCCACCTTCCAGAAGCACCACATCAACCCCAATGGCTGGACGCCGCGCGAACTGCTCGACGCCGCGCGCCGCCATGGCGGTGAGCCCGAGGCGGAAAAGGTCTGGTCGATGATGCTCGACAATTCCGCACTCGGCTTGAGCCGCGCCGGTTTCACCATGAACGACGTGCGCAAGTACGACGACGCGCAACTCGACGTGATGTCCTACACCGGGCGCATGACCGCTGCGCGCCTGCTTGCGCACGAAGCGCGGCCGATCATCGATCCGGAACGGATCGGCGCGCAGAGCTTCTATTACGAGCGCGATGCGCGAACCGGGCAATGGACCAACTGGGTGTCCGGTGGCGAGCAGACCATCGCCCAGCCGGTGCGCGACCCGCAACAGCTGCGCGAGCTCGACGACACCCGTGCGCTGCGCCTGGAGCGCCAGCAATTGCGCGAACAGTTCCACCCCGAGGATCCGTATCGCCACCAGCCGATCCTGCGCAGCCCGCAGACGCTGGCCGAAGCCGATCCGGTGCAGGTGGGTCCGGCGGTCGCGCAGGCCGCGCGCACGTCCGATCCCACCGAGCCAGGCCATCCGCGTCATGGGCTGTACCAGCAGTGCGCCGCCGGCATCCAGGCGCTGGATCGGCAGTTGGGACGCAGCCCCGATGCGGACAGCGCCTGCATGGCGGCCAGCGTCACCGACCTTGCCGCACGCAACGGTCTGCAGCGAGTGGATCACGTGCTGTTGAGCGAGCACGGGCGCACGGCGCAGCCGGGCGAGCTGGTGTTCGTCGTGCAGGGCGATCCGAAGGATCCGGCGCACCTGCGCGCGCACATGTCCACCGAAGAGGCGATCCGCACGCCGGTCGCGCAGTCCTTCGAGCGGCTTGCCGAGTTCGATCGGCAGCAGGCACTTGTCCAGGCGCAGCAGGTCGCGGTGCAGCAGACCGTGCAGCAACAGGACGCACATCGGCAGAGTGCGGCGGTGCCGCGGATCTGAGCGAAGCTGACCCTGTGGCGCTGCGATCAGGTCCGCAGCGCGTCTTGCTGGAAGGGACTGCGGCCTCGACAGGAGCGCCAGGTTGGATGAGACGGCGAGGGATCGTCGTGTGCTTCGGAGCGGTGCATGGCGGCCGGACCCTCACCCCCGGCCCTCTCCCGGAGGGGAGAGGGGAGGCTGAGCCGATATGCTGCTAGTGACGCGGCGGGTCAATCCTTGGGCTTGCAGGGGTCGTCGCGGCGCAGCAGGCGGCCCAGCCGCGACTGCGGCTCGCACGGCGGCGGCGCCGGTTGCGCGGCCTTTGCCGCCGCGGCGGCGGCGTCGCTGCGTTGTTGCTGCAGTTGCGCCAGCTTGGCCTTGATCTGCGGCATCGCCGCCAGCGCGGCCTTCTCGCCTTCCAGGATCGCGGCGTTGCGCTGGGCGAAGTCGGCCGCGCCGATGTCGTTGACCTTGGGCCGGATCACGATGTCGGCGCGGCCCAGTTCCTGCTGGCCCAGGCGCTGGCCCATGATCGCGATCGACTGGTTGACGGTGCCGAGCATGCTGCCCGGGTTCTTGCCGCTGGCCTTGCTGGAGATGTCCACGGCGATGACGAAGTCGGCGCCGAGCTGGCGCGCCGCGTCCACCGGTACCGGGCTGACCACGCCGCCGTCCACGTAGTGGAACTTGCCGATGGTCACCGGTTCGAACACGCCTGGGATGCTGCTGGACGCGCGCACCGCCTGGCCGGCGTTGCCGCGCACGAACACGGTGCGCTCGCCGTCTTCCAGCCGCGTGGCGACCGCGGCGAACGGCTTGGCCAGCTTCTCGATCGGCTTGCCCTTGAGCTGGGCGTTGACGTAGTCCTGCAGCGCCTGGCCCTGCACCAGGCCGCCGGAGAACAGGCGCATGTCGCGGATGCTGCTTTCGTCCAGCGCCACCGCCGCCTGCTGCATCTGGAACGCGTGCATGCCGCTGGCGTACAGCGCGCCGACCACGCTGCCGGCGCTGGTGCCGGACACCACTGTCGGCTCCAGGCCGTTGGCCTGCAGCATCTTGATCACGCCGATATGGGCGAAGCCCTTGGCCGCGCCGCCGCCCAGGGCAATGCCGATGCGCAGCGGCTTGGCCGCCGGCGCGGGCAGCGGCGCCGGTCCGGTCACCACCGGGGCCGGCGGGGCCGGCTTGGGTTCGCCGCCGCAGGCGGCAAGCAGGCCGAACAGGGACAGGGACAGCAGCAGGCGCGGGGAACGGAACACGGTCATGGAAGCGTCGCGGAAAGGAGGAAGGAGCCGGCGCGAGCATAGCGGCATCCTCCTGCACCGCCCACGACTGGAGGTCATGCGGGGGTGGTCCGGGCGCTTCAGTGACAGCGCGGAGGTCGAGTCTGCGAGGCGCTTCGCGCCTCGGACCCTCACCCCAACCCCTCTCCCGGGGGGAGAGGGGCTCAAGCATGCCGTCTTAGAACCTGTTGTCGCCGTCCAGGATCCGGCCGAAGTCGCCCAGCACCGAGCCTTCGCCGCGGTTCTGCCCGCCGCCCTGCGGTGCGGCGGCGAGCATGCGTCCGGCCAGGCGCGAGAACGGCAGCGACTGCAGCCAGACCTTGCCGGGGCCGGTGAGGGTGGCCAGGAACATGCCTTCGCCGCCGAAGAACATGCTCTTGATGCCGGTGACCGGGCGCACGTCCATGTCCACCGAGGCGTGGAACGCGACCACGCAGCCGGTGTCCACGTCCAGCCGCTCGCCGGCGGCCAGTTCGCGCTCGACCACGCAGCCGCCGGCGTGCACGAACACCCAGCCGTCGCCCTCGAGCTTCTGCATGATGAAACCTTCGCCGCCGAACAGGCCGGTCATGACCTTGCGCTGGAAGTGGATGCCCAGCGAGACCCCGCGCGCGCCGGCCAGGAAGCTGTCCTTCTGGCAGATCAGGCGGCCGCCGTGCTGGTCCAGTTTCATCGCCAGCACCGTGCCGGGGTAGGGCGCGGCGAAGGCGACCTTGGCCTTGCCGTGGCCCTGGTGGGTGAACACCGTGGTGAACAGGCTCTCGCCGGTGACCAGCCGCTTGCCGGCCGACAGCAGCTTGCCCATCAGCCCACCCTGGTCGGCGTTGGAGCCGTCGCCGAACACGGTGTCCATCCGCACCGCCGCGTCCTTGAACATCAGCGCGCCGGCCTCGGCCACCGCGCTCTCGCCCGGGTCCAACTCGATCTCCACGAACTGCATCTCGTGGCCGACGATGCGGTAGTCGATCTGGTCGGCGCGGCTGGCGGCGGTGGGCAACGGCGGCAGGCCCGGCGGCAGGAAGGACGCGCCGCCCTGCAGCGCGGCGATCTGCGCCACCGGCAGCCAGCCGCTCTGGCCCTGGCACCAGGCCAGCGCCGTGGGGTTGTTGCGGGCGAAGGCGACCGCGTCGGCATCGTCGAACGGGCCGGAGCGAGTCTGTTCGCTGCCGGTCAGGAAATACCACTGGGTCATGGGTGCAGGTCCTTGGAGAGAAGTCGCGCGAGTCTAGCCTGCCGTCCCGGACCGTTCGCATCTGCCCAAAGACAGGGGGCGGTGCAGGCGGCCGAACGCCGTGCCTACAGCGCGCTGGCCGGCCGCATCCGCAGGACGCCGGCCTCCGCGGCGCAGTCGCTGGTCGGCGTTTGCCCGGCGGCGCGCGCGGCGGCGATCTCGCCGCGGGCCGCGGCCAGGTCGGTGCGGAAGGCCGGGTCGTCGTGCAACCGCGCCACCGTGGCCGCGCCAATGAAGCGGCCGGCGAGCACGTCGCTCTGCCAGTGCACGTTGCACACCAGCCGGCTCTCGCCGTAGTTGCGGCCGCGCGCGATCAGCGCATCGGCGCGCTCGGGCGCGATCTCGCTCAGGGTAAGCGCCCACGCCCAGCCGATGGCGCTATGCCCCGACGGATACGAGCCGCTCTGGCGCAGGTCGTCCAGATCGTCCGGGGTGCACACCGCCTGCTGGTTGCGCAGGAACGGCCGCGGGCGCTGGTACTGGCGCTTGGCCGCCTTGGTGGCGGCGCTGGCGTCGATGCGGCTGCGCTCCAGCAGGGTGTACAGGTGCGGGGTGTGCTGCGCGTCGATTGCCAGGCCCAGCGCGCAGGCGAACTGGCCGGCGCCGTTTGGGAAGCTCAGATCGGCATCGTGCGCGGCCTGCTGCCAGCGCGCGCTGCCGCGCAGGGCCAGCGCCTCGCGGTTGACCGCCAGGTCCAAGGCCTCGCCCGGCGAGCCGGCCGCCGGCGGCGCCGGCAGCAGCTGCAGGCTGTCCGGCACCGCCGCGGCCGGCAGATAGCCCACCGCCTTGGCCGGGACAGGTGCCGGCGCACGCAGCGCGGGGCCGCTGCAGGCGGCCAGGGCGAGCGCCAGCACGGCGGCGGCGGAGCGGACACGGCAGGCGGGCGACACGGACATGCGAACTCGGACAGCGATGGCGGACCGGTCAGTGTACGGCGCGATGCAGTGACGGGTCGCCCGTGGCGACATGCTGCGGCGCGCGACCGCTGTAGGAGTCAACTGTCATGCACCTGCGATGACAGGAGGAGCGTACGAGGCCTGATCGCGCGCGATGGCATTGAGCCAGCGCAGGAACTTGTGCATGCAGGCGACGATGGCGACCTTGGCCGGCTTGCCCGCTGCGCGCAGGCGCGCGTAAGTGTTGGCCAAGGGGGATTTGGCGCGGATGCTGGCCCAGGTGGCCATGTACAGCACGCGCCGCACGTCGGCACGTCCGCCTTTGATGCGGCGCTGGCCTTTCCAGCAACCGCTGTCGTGATTGAACGGGGCCAGCCCGACCAGGGCAGCGAGCTTGCGTGGCGGCAGCGTGCCCAGCTCTGGCAGCCGCGCGGCCAGAACCGCGCGCAGGATCGTCCCGAGCCCAGGCACCTTGGGTAGGCTTGAGCAGGTCTTGCCCTGCCGCTCGATCTCCTGCGTCAACGTCTGGATCTGCTGGTTCAGCAGGGCGATCACCTCTCGGCAGCGGTGTTGCACCTTGGCGCTGGTGATGTGCTCCAGGCGCCGCCGATGGACATCACGCTGGCTCACCAGGGTGGCACGCAGGTCCAGCAGTTCGCGAAGAGACTGCTGGTGCTCGGGTGCCACGGGCGTGGGCATGGTCGGGATGTGCTGGGCGGCGATGGCCAGCAGGCGCGCGTCCAGGGCATCGGTCTTGGCATGCAGGCCCAAGGCCTGGGCGAGCTTGCGCGGACGATCGGCAGGCATCCGCACCACGGGCAGGTCGGCCTGCCGCAACACTTGCAGCACGGCATGTTCGTAGCCGCCACTGGCTTCCAGCACGATCCGCTCGCAGTCCATCCCAGCCAGACGTTGGGCCAGCGCACGCTGCCCCTGTGGCGTATTGGGCTGGGTCCAGGCCTGCTCGTCCGGCAGGACATGAATGACCAGCTCGGCCTTGGATACATCGATCCCGACATGGCGCCGCATAGACGTTCTCCGCAGTAGACTCATGGACGAGAGCGCTCCTGCCGATGCCCATGCTTGTGGAGTTCGAGCTCGTCACTCGGGCAACTGTTCGGGCTTGTCAGGCAGGAGAACCGGAGTGCGGCGGCGCTGACTCCTACTCGTGCTTGCTGGCACTGCGGCTAAACGGCCTGCCGCACTCCGCTCTCACCTGCAACGATAGACCCTTATTTGACACAAGCGGCTTCAGCCGCGACGGGCGTTCCCGGGAAGGCGTCGCGGCTGAAGCCGCTTCTACGGATGCCCCCATGTGTATGGCAGGCATGCCTTGCCCACCTCAGCCCCCGTCACGCTCCCCACGCGGCGGGAAGCGCAGCACCACCCCGCGCGGAGCCGACGGCGGCTGCCACAGCACCGGCACCTGGGTCGGTGCTGGCGGTTCCAGTTCGTCGTCGGCGACAAGGAGGTCGTCGGTGTCGTCCTCGTCCTCCCAGCTGTAGCGCTTGCGTGGCGGCAGCGGATCGCGGTGGCGCAGCAGCAGCGCCGCGACCACCCCGCCCACCGCGCCGCCCAGGTGCGATTGCCAGGACACCCCGTCCTCGTGCGGCAGCACCGTCACCAGCATGCCGCCGTAGAACAGGAAGGCGATCATGCTGGCGGCGATCGCCGCGCGGTCGCGGCGCAGCAGTGCAAGCACGAACACCAGGAACAGCAGGCCGTGGGCGACGCCGCTGGCGCCCAGGTGATGGCTGCCGGGGTCGCCGAGCCACCAGGCGCCCAGGCCCGAGCCCAGCCACAGCAAGGGCAGCCCGGCCAGGGTGGCGCGCGGATACACGCTGCCGGCTAGGGTGCCCAGAATCAGCAGGGCGCCGGCATTGGCCCCCAGGTGCTCGAGCGAGCCGTGCAGCAGCGGTGCGGTGAGCACGCCGAGCAGGCCCGCTGCCGTATGCGGGGCCACCGCCCAGGGCCGCCAGTCGAACAGGCCCTGGCTGGCGAACACCGCCACCAGCACCGCCACGAAGGCCAGGCTGACATTGAACGCGCGCAGGATCCGCGCGCGGTCGAAGCGGCCCTGCGCATCGGGGTCGGGCGTGGGCGAGGGGAGCGAAGAGGTGTCCATGCTCCCTGGATGGCGGCGCCGGGCGTCCAAGGCAAGGCGCCGCCGGTGGGAGGGACTGGCCGCGGCCGCGGGACAATCCGCGGCCGCGGCACAGGTGCCGGGTCAGTGCGCCGGCTTGGCCGGGCGCAGCAGGCTCAGCACCACGGTGGCGCCGATCACCACCGCCACCGCCAGCAGCGACACCAGCACCGGGATCTTGTACAGGTCGATGATCAGCATCTTGGTGCCGATGAACACCAGCACGATCGCCAGGCCGTAGGGCAGCAGGTGGAAGCGGTCGGCCATGCCCGCGAGCAGGAAGAACATCGCGCGCAGGCCTAGCACCGCGAACACGTTGGAGGTCAGCACGATGAACGGGTCGGTGGTGATCGCGAAGATCGCCGGGATGCTGTCCACCGCGAAGATCACGTCGGTGATCGCGATCAGCATCAGCACCGCGAACAGCGGGGTGAACCAGCGCTTGCCTTCCTGGGTCACGCTCAGCGCGTTGCCGTGGTACTGCGGGGTCAGGCGCAGATGCTTGCGCATGAAGCGCAGCACCGGGTTGGCTTCCAGGTCCGGCTCCTTGCCCGCCGAGAACCACATCTTGATGCCGGTCAGCAGCAGGAACGCGCCGAATACGTACAGCAGCCAGTGGAACTTGGTCAGCAGCACCGAGCCGGCGAAGATCATCACCGCGCGCAGCACGATCGCGCCGAGCACGCCGATCACCAGCACGCGCTGGCGCTGCTCCTCCGGCACGGCGAAGTAGCTCATGATCATCAGGAACACGAAGATGTTGTCGACTGCCAGCGACTTCTCGACCAGGTAGCCGGTCAGGAACTCAAGCCCCAGGCGGTTGCCGGTGGCCACGTCGATGGTCTCGCGCAGGTACCACCACAGGCCGGCGTTGAACGCCAGCGCCAGCGCGATCCAGCCGATGCTCCACCACAGCGCTTCCTTGAAGGTGACCTTGTGCGGACCGCCGTGGCGCATCAGCACCAGGTCCGCCAGCAGCGCCACGACCACCACGATCGCGAAACCGCTCCACAACCACACGTTGCCTATCGTTTCCATTGGGAATTTTCCGTCAGTGAACAGGGAACCTCGGGGCCGCGTTGGCGGAGGCGTTCCGGACGGAGACGACGGATGTCGTCCAGAGGGTGCCTTCGCCACTGCGGCGAAGGTCTCGCTCGCAACCGGCGGACCGGTTGCCGTTGCACCGGAGCCCGCGGACTCGAATTGACGGCGACAACGTCGGGAGCTACTCCCCTTCTGTGGGCATTCTTGCGGCTGCCGGCGGTGCCGTCAATCGGGGCGGCTACAATGGCGTTCATGAATAGTCCCCTGCCCGTAGTCCGCCTCAAGAACGCCTGGCGCTCCAGCCATCCCTGGATCTTCCAGAAACTGGTCGAAAAACCCGCCGCCAGGCCCAAGCCGGGCGCGCTGGTGAACGTGGTCGGGGTGGACGGCGACTGGATCGGCCGCGGCTTCTACAACGGCCACTCGCGCATCGCCGTGCGCATCCTCGAGACCCACCCCGACATCGCGGTCGACGAAGCGTGGTTCGCGCGCAAGATCGCCGAGGCGGTGTCGCTGCGCCGTGACGTGCTCAAGCTGGACGCGGTCAGCGATGCCTGGCGCGTGGTACATGCCGAGGGCGACGGCCTGTCCGGCCTGGTGGTGGACCGCTATGGCGACCTGCTGGTGGTGGAATTCTTCAGCGCCGGCATGTTCCGCCACCGCGAGTGGATCTATGCCGCGCTGCGCGCGCAGTTCCCCGGCGCGCGCTTCTACAGCTTCGCCGAGGAGCACGTGCAGAAGCAGGAGAGCTTCGACTACCGGCCGGTGTCCAGCAGCGGCGAGCGCCCGGAGCCGGCGATCATCAGCGAATACGGCGTGCGCTTCCGCGCCGACCCGGCCAGCGCGCACAAGACCGGCTTCTTCGCCGACCAGCGCGAGAACCGGCAGTGGCTGAGCCAGCAGGTGGAGGGCAAGCGCGTGCTCGACCTGTGCTGCAACACCGGTGGTTTCGCGGTGTACGCCAAGGTCCGCGGCGCCACCGAGGTGGTCGGCGTGGACATCGACGAGGATGTGATCGAGATCGCCAAGGGCAACGCGCGCCTCAACGACGTGCGGCCCAAGTTCGTGCAGGCCGACATCTTCCCGTACCTGCGCGATGCCGCCGCCCGCGGCGACCAGTACGACGTGGTGATCCTGGACCCGGCCAAGATGACCCGCGACCGCGACCAGGTGATCCCGGCGCTGAAGAAGTACCTGGACATGAACAAGCTGGCGCTGGGCGTGGTCGCCCCGGGTGGCCTGTTCGCCACCTTCTCCTGCACCGGCCTGGTCGCCGAGCACGAGTTCCTGGACATGCTGCGCCGTGCCGCCTACTTCTCCGGCCGCACCATCCAGATCCTGAAGGTGGCCGGCGCCGGCGCCGACCATCCGTTCATGGCGCACGTGCAGGAATCGCGCTACCTCAAGGCGGTGTTCTGCCGCGTGCTGGACTAGCGCGCCGCGCATGCGCCAGGCCGAACCGCGATGCCTGCGTGACGGCCTGATCCGGGCGCGCCGGCCGGCGTTCGCCGCCGCCGCTGCATGAAGATCGTCATCGCTCCGGACGCATTCAAGGAGAGCCTGTCGGCGGCGCAGGCCGCGGCGCAGATCGCGGCCGGCTTCCGCAGCGTGTTCCCGGACGCACAGTACGTGCTGCTGCCGTTCGCCGATGGCGGCGAGGGCACGGTGGACGCGCTGGTGGCCGGCGCCGGTGGACGTCGGGTCGCCTGCACGGTGACCGGGCCGCTGGGTGAACCGGTGGCGGCGCAGTTCGGGTTGAGCGAGGACGGCGACACCGCGCTGATCGAGATGGCCGCGGCCAGCGGGCTGATGCTGGTGCCGCCGCATGTGCGCGACCCGCGCTTGACCGGCACCCGCGGCGTCGGCGAACTGATCCTGGCCGCGCTGGATGCCGGCGCGCGCCGGCTGCTCATCGGCATCGGCGGCAGCGCCAGCAACGACGGCGGCGCCGGCATGGCGCAGGCCCTGGGCGTGCGCCTGCTGGATGCGCACGGCCGCGACTTGGCCGCCGGCGGCGCGGCGCTGGGCGCGCTGGCGCGCATCGACCTGGACGGGCTGGACCCGCGGCTGCGCGACTGCACCATCGAGGTCGCCTGCGACGTCGACAACCCGCTGACCGGGCCGAGCGGCGCCTCGGCGGTGTTCGGCCCGCAGAAGGGCGCCACCCCGACGATGGTCGCCGAGCTCGATGCCGGCTTGCGGCACTACGCCGAGGCGATCGAACGGACCCTGGGCGTGGCGGTGGCGCAACTGCCCGGTGCCGGCGCGGGCGGCGGCATCGGCGCGGCCCTGGTCGCCTTCCTCGGCGCGCGCCTGCGGCCGGGCGTGGAGATCGTCGCGCAGGCGCTGGGGCTGGAAGCGCACCTGGCCGGCGCCGATCTGCTGGTCACCGGCGAGGGCCGCCTGGACGGGCAGAGCGCGCAGGGCAAGGTGCCGGTCGGCCTCGCCCGCATCGCGCGACGTCACGGCGTGCCGGTGCTGGCCATCGCCGGCGGCCTGGGCGACGGCGCGGCGGACCTGCATGCGCAAGGAATCGACGCGTTGTTCGGCGCGGTGCAGCGGATCTCCACCCGCGAGGCGGCGCTGGCCGACGCCGCGGATGCCCTGCGCGCGGCGGCACGCAATGTGGCTGCAGCGATCGCGCTTGGCCAGCGCCTTGGCGGCTTCCGGGCGCAATAGCGGTCTTCTCCGTCGGCTCGACTTGGCGGCACGCTGCAATCCGCGGAGTTGGTTCGCGGTATGTCGGCCCCTGTGGGAGGAACTTCAGTCCCGACGCGCTGACCGGTGGTTACCGCAGAATCCGCGAGTCCGTTGCCCCGCGCGTCGCGGCTGAAGCCGCTCCCACACGTGGGTACTCGCCAGCGGATGCGCCACGCGCAGGCAAGTCTTGTGGGAGGGACTCAGTCCCGACGCGATGAAGGACGGTTGCCACAAAAGCCAACGAGGCCGTTGCTTCGCGCGTCGCGGCTGAAGCCGCTCCTACAAGTGGGCATTTCGCCAGCGGATGCGGCACGCACAGGCAGGCCCTGTGGGAGGGACTTCAGTCCCGACGCGATGAACCGGCGGCTGTCACAGGGGGAAGCCCGCCCCAGGCGGGTGAGTGGGTCCGCGCTGAGCTCGCTTTTGCCAATCCCAAATCACCAATCCCAACTCCCGTACCCGCACCAAACTGGTGCTACAGCCCGCGCCCATTTGGCGCACGCCGCCCCATTCAGGTAAACTGAAAACGTTTACAACACGGATGCTCCCGCCATGGAAACCCCTAATCTTCCGCAACGCGCCCCGCTCAGCCCCAAGTGGCAGTTCCGCTTCGACTTCTTCGACCGGTACGGCGCCCCCTCCACGCCCGAGTACAAGGCCGCGTTCAAGGCGCTGCCGTTCATGGAGCGGTTGAAGATCAACATGAACTTCTTCGCCCTGTTCTTCGGCTTCATCTACTTCTTCATCCTCGGCATGTGGCGCAAGGCGCTGGGGCTGATCGGTATCTCGCTGGTGCTGGGCATCGTCGCGGCGTTCCTGCCCGACGCGCTCGGCCGCGGCCTGGGCATCGCCTACTCGCTGCTGGTCGGCATGGCCGCCAACTACGCCTACTACCTGGACCAGCGCAAGGGCAGCGTCAGCTGGAACCCGTTCGAAGGCGTGCGTTGGTGGTAACGGCCGGGTGTGGCGGCGCGAGCATGCGCCGCGCCGCCACGTCAGTCAGCGCCTGCGCTTCCAGAATTGCCAGGCAGGCGCCGGCTTCGCCGTGACCGCTGCGGCGGTGGCCTGCGCCGGGGCCAGTTGCCCCTGCACGCCGGTCAGCCGCCCCTGCGCATCGAACGCCAGGACGATGCGGCTGTTGCCACGGGTCGCCACGGTCTGCGCGGATTCGCGCTGCAGCGCAAAGCCCTGCTTGGCCAGAAAGCCGTCGGTCATGGCGCGGTGGTCGAGTTCGAACTGCATCGGCAATTCGCCGAGCAGGCGCAGCACGCGGGCGTCGTCGCACGGCGCGAAGACCGCGGCCGGCACGTCCTCGAGCAGGAAGAACAGCGCGCCGCCATCGTACGGCGCGCGGTAGTAGCAGCGCCCACGCAGGGCGCCGGCGAGCAGGGCGATGTGGTGGCCGGCGTCCGCGCCCACTGCCGAGGATGGTTCGACTAACTCTTCGATGCCTTCGCGCTCCCCGTACGCGCGTAGCGCGATCGCGTCGGTCAGCAGGGCCGGCGGCAGGTTGCTGGCGGTGTTGGCCCAGGCCCACAGCCAACTGGCGCTGGCCTCGGCGGCGGTGCCCAGCAACTGCAACGGAAACGACAGATCCTCGCCGAAGTGCACCCGGCCTTCGCCCAGGTCCACCTGCCAGCGCCGCTCGGCCAGCACGTCGGCCAGCGCCAGCTGGCGCGCATAGGCACTGCCGATGTGGCGTGCCAGGGCAGCCTGGAATTGCGGACTCATCGCGGGGTCTGCGCGCGCTGCAGCAGGCTGTTGCGGCGGCCGTACAGCAGGTAGGCGACCACGCCCAGCGCGTTCCACAACCCGAACCAGATCTTCGTGGTATCCGGCAGGCTCCAGAACAGGTACAGGCAGCCGCCGATCGCCAGCGGCCCGACCAGCCACGCCAGCGGCGTGCGGAAGGTGCGGGCACGGCCGGGTTCGCGGCGGCGCAGGACCAGCATGCAGGCGGCCACGGCGATGAAGGCGGCCAGGGTGCCGGCATTGGCCAGCGCGGCGATCTCGTCCAGCCGCGCCACGCCGGCCAGCGCCGCCACCAGCGCCGCGGTGAACAGCGTGGTCGCCACCGGCGTACCGGTACGCGCGTTGACCTTGGACAGCCCGCGTGGCAGCAGGCCGTCGCGCGACATCACGAAGAAGATCCGGCTCTGCCCGTACAGGAAGGCCAGCAGCACGGTCGGCAGCGCGATCACCGCGACTGCACCGATCACCGCCGCCGCATCGGGCTGGCCCAACTGGCGCAGGATCAATGCCAGTGGCTCGGCGCTTGCGCCGAACACGTCGTAGCGCATCGCGCCGACCGCGGCCAGCGCCACCAGGATGTAGATCAGGGTGCAGCCGATCATCGAGCCGACGATGCCGATCGCCAGGTCGCGCTTGGGGTTCTTGGTTTCCTCGGCGGCGGTGGAGATCGCATCGAAGCCATAGAAGGCGAAGAAGATGATCGCCGCCGCGGCCATCACTCCGTGCACGGCGCCGTCGGCGCTCACCGTCTTGGGGAAGCCATAGGGCATGAACGGGTGCAGGTTGGCGCTCTGGAACGCCGGCAGCGCCACCGCCACGAAGATGCCCAGCGCGATCAGCTTCAGCACCACCAGCACCGCGTTGAGCGTGGCGCTTTCCTTGGTGCCGGCCATCAGCAGGCCGGCCACGGCGAAGGTGATCAGCACCGCCGGCAGGTTGACGATGCCGCCGGCGTGCGGCCCGGCGGTCAGCGCCGCCGGCAGGCTCATGTCGAACCCGGTCTGCGCGCTTGCCCAGTGCAGGAAGCCGACGAAATAACCCGACCAGCCCACCGCCACCGTGCTGACCACCAGCGAGTACTCCAGGATCAGGCTCCAGCCCACCACCCAGGCGATCGCCTCGCCGAGCGCGACGTAGCTGTAGGTGTAGGCGCTGCCGGCGGCCGGCATCATCGTCGCCATCTCCGCGTAGGCCAGCGCCGCGCAGGCGCAGATCGCCCCGGCCACCGCGAACGACACCAGCACCGCCGGCCCGGCCAACTGCGCGCCAGTCCCGATCAGGGTGTAGATGCCGGTGCCGACGATCGCGCCGATGCCCAGCGCCACCAGATGCGGCCAGCTCAGCGAGGGCACCAGCCGCCGGCCGGCCTCGTGGACGGTGACCAGGTCAAGCGACTTGCGCCGGAACAGGAACGACATGCGGGCCTCGGGTGCGGAAGTGACAAGCCCGGCAGTGTCGCCGAATGCGGTGCAGCAAAGCTATGCCTGCGGCGTGGTATGGCACGGCGCTTGTGCTGGTCGATGCGAAGCGCGTGTCCGGCTTTATCGCGCGGAGACCGCTGTATCTCTCTGTCGCGTAGGAGCGACTTCAGCCGCGACGGGCGTTCCCGATGACGCCTGCCGCGGCTGAAGCCGCTCCTACCGAATACCTGTGCGCCAGGACGTGTTCTACCGACCCAGCCGCTCCGCCAGCCGCACCAGCTCCGCCAGCGAGCCGACCTCGAGCTTGCGCATCGCATTGCCGCGGCGCACCTTCACCGTGATCTCGCTGAGCTGCAGTTGCGCCGCCACCTGCTTGTTGAGCAGGCCCTGCACCACCAGTTCCACCACCTCGCGTTCGCCGGCGCTGAGCCGCGCCCAGCGTGCCTGCAGTTCGGCCTGCGCGGCCTCGGCGGCGCGGCGCGCGCGGTCGCGGGCGATGCCCTGGCCGATCGCATCGAGCAGGTCCTGGTCGCGGAACGGCTTGGTCAGGAACTCGATCGCGCCGTTCTTCATCGCCTCCACGCTCATCGGGATGTCGCCATGCCCGGTGATGAAGATGGTCGGCAGCGCCAGCCCGGCCTCGTGCATGGTGCGGTGGAAGTCCATGCCGCTCTGTCCGGGCATGCGGATGTCCAGCACCAGGCAGCTCGGCGCGTCGACGCGTGTGTGCGCCAGGAAGTCGCGGGTCGAGGCGAAGGCATGCACCTGCAGGTCCACCGAGGCGAACAGGTCTTCCAGCGCGGCGCGGATCGAGGCGTCGTCGTCGATCAGGTACACCACCGGGCGTGCGCTCGCGTCGGCGGTCATGGCCGCACTCCGCTGGCGGTGGGCAGGCACACGTGGAACACCGCGCCGCACGGTCGCCCCGGTTCGGCCCAGATGCGGCCGCCGCCGGCCTCGACGATGCTGCGGCTGATGCTCAGGCCGATGCCGATGCCGCCCTGCTTGGTGGTCCAGAACGCATCGAACAGGTGCGCCTGCGCCTGTGCGGACAGGCCTTCGCCGCTGTCGGCCACGCTCAGCCGCACCGAGCGTGCGTCCTCGCGTTCGCTGACGATGCGCAGCGTCCGCTGTGCCGGCGGCGTGGCGGCCATCGCCTCGATCGCATTGAGCAGCAGGTTGCCAATCACCTGCTGGATCTGCACCGGGTCGGCCGACACCGGCGGCAGCAGCGCCGACAGTTCGGTGTGCACGCTGACCGCGCTGCGCTCCAGTTCGCCCTGTGACAGCGCCATCACCTCGTTGACCGCGGCGTTGAGATCGAAGGCGCGCTGCTGCGGCGCCTCGCCGCGGGTCAGGCTGCGCACCCGCGCGATCACCTCGCCGGCGCGCTCGGCGTCGGCCAGGATGCGTGCCAGCGCCGCGCGCGCCTTGTCCAGGTTCGGCGGCTGCTGGTCGAGCCAGCGCTGGCAGGCATTGCCGCTGGTGACGATGGCCGCCAGCGGCTGGTTGACCTCGTGCGCGATCGAGGCGGTGAGACTGCCGAGGCTGCGCACCCGCGCCAGCCGCAGCAACTGCGCCTGCGCCGCGTGCGCGGCGGCCTTGGCCCGTTCCATGCGCACCGCGATGGAGGCGGTGATCGCCACCACCACGATGCTGATCGCCGAGTTGATCACGCCGACCCGGTAGGCGCCGGCATGGGTGAGATGGAAGCTGAGCACGACCAGCACCACGCAGATGCCGGCCAGTACGCCAAGCCCGGCCGGTGCCAGTAGCCGCACCGCGCCAAGGATCGCCACGGTGTAGAACAGCGCCGCCGCCACCGCATAGTCGGTGACCGTGTCGGCGACGAAGATCGCGCCCAGCGCCAGGCCCAGCGCGGCCAGGCCGAGCAGGCGGCGGTGCGGCGGCAGCGGCTTGAACCAGGCGATCATCGGCGGCGTGGCATGGAAGTGACGAGGTTGGGCATGGCTGGCTCAGGCTTCGGCGCCGGCGTTCCAGAACGCCTGTTGTACACCCGGTTCGCCCTCCAGGCGCTGCACAACTTCATCCAGTTCCTCGGCGCGCACCGCGGTGGCATACAGCGTCGCGGCGATCTCCACGTCCCGCTGCCCGAACGGATGCTGCTCGACCTCGCGCGCCGGGTAGTGCGCCTCCTCCAGCAGTTCGATCAGCCGCTCGCGCACCTCGCCGTGCACCTCGCGCGCGCAGATCGCATAGAACATGTAGGTGGCTTCCAGCGAAGATTCCTTCAGCGGATGCCGGTTGATGCGGTTGACCATCGGCCGCAGCAGGGTGTTGCTGAGCAGCACGAACATCGCCGCCAGCACCGCCTCGGCGACCAGCCCGGCGCCGGCGCAGGCGCCGACCGCGCCCGATCCCCACAGCGTGGCCGCGGTGTTGAGCCCGGTGACGTTGGCGCCCTCCTTCATGATCGCGCCAGCGCCGAGGAAACCGATACCGGAGACCACGTAAGCCACCACCTGCACCGCGCCCTGGGTGCCGCCATGGATCTCGAACAGGCGGTCGCCGAGCGAGACGAAGATCGCCGCGCCGACCGCGACCAGGGTGTTGGTGCGCAGCCCGGCAGTGCGCTGGCGCACCTGGCGCTCGAAGCCGATGATCGCGCCGAGCACGAAGGCGGCGGTGAGGCTCACCAGGGTGTCGAGCAGCGAGCCGAGATTGAACAGGCGCAGGGCTTCCATCAGGGCGCGTTCCAGTGGGCGAGGGGAGCGCGCATGGCGGCTCCGGGGAAGGGAGTGGGCAGGGACGGGGGCCGATGATGCCGCGGCGAGATGGCAGCTCGCATCGTGGCGACGGACAGATGCGACTCAGCGCACCCCGGGCCGCCACGCCAGCGCGGCAGGCAGCCAGTGCGCCGCCGGGGCACTCACCCCGGCCTCGTGCAGGCGCCGCTGCGCCGCATGCGGCAGCCGCGCGCGGACCCGGATGCGGTCGGCGACGGACAGCAGCGACAGTGCATCGGCCATCACCCGCGGTGACTGCGCGGACAGCGCCAGCGCGAAGGCGCGGGCGCCATGGGCGGCGAGCAGATGGCGCAGCGCTTCGGTGCGGCGCATGGCGACCGCGGCGCGCAGCGCGCGCTGCAGGCAGCGCTGCAGGCGGAAACGACGGGAAAACAGCGAGAACACGAACATGACGACCTCCTTGCGGCGCGTGGCCGGAAAGGACGTCGCAGCGTGCGGGCAGCGGGCGTCTTCCGGCTCAGTGCCGGGCAGCGACCAGGCGAGGGGAGCGGTGGGGGAATGCGGCGCTGACGCCGCGTCGATGCGGATCGGGGTCCATGCTCGCCTCCGGTGTCAGGGGGGAACGGATCGCGCGGAGCGCGACGGTCTGGCGCGGTCGGATGCCGCGGTGCCGCTCACTGGCCGGGCCAGGAGCGGGTGGCGCAAAGCTTGGCATGCGGCCCAGGTGTGCACCAGCCTGCATGAGGCCATGGCGGCGATACCAAGGTATATCCGCTCTCCTCCGCGTGCCGGCGCGTGGCGCAGCGATTGAGACGCGGCCGGCTACACTGGCCGCATGCAGAACGATGCCCATTTCCTGATCCTCGCCGGCCTGTTGTGCGCCGTCATCGCCCTGTTGCTGGCCGTGTTGCTGCGGCGGGGCAACCACACCGCGCTGGAGGCGGCCCTGCGCGAGGAGCAGCGCAGCGGCCGCGGCGAACTGCGCGAGCAGCTCGACAGCCTGGCCCGCCAGCAGGACGCGCGCAGCGAAGGCTTCGCCCGCCACCTGGCCGACTTGTCCACTCGCACCGATCAGCGGCTGGACCTGCTGCGCGAAGCGCTGACCGAGGACGCGCGGCGCGGCCGGGTCGAGGCCGGCGCCGCGCAGCAGCGCATGGCCGAGCTGCTGAGCCAGCGCCTGGTCGAGATCCGCGGCCAGCTCGACGCCTTCGGCCAGCAGCAGGACGCACGCATGGCCCAGTTCGGCCAGCAGCAGGCCGAACTGATCGCGCGCATCGACGCGCAGCTGGGCGCGCTGCGCGAGGCCTTGCTCGAGGACGCGCGCAAGGGCCGCCAGGAAGGCGCGGACGCGCAGCAGCGCTTCGCCGACACACTCGGCCAGCGCCTGGGCGACCTGGTCCAGCGCAACGAGCAGCGGATGGGCGAGATGCGCGCCACCCTGGAGGAGCGGCTGAAGGAACTGCAGGCCGACAACGCGGCCAAGCTCGAACAGATGCGCGGCACTGTCGACGAGAAGCTGCAGACCACCCTCAACACGCGCCTGGATGCCTCGTTCAAGCTGGTTTCCGAACGGCTCGAGCAGGTCCAGCGCGGCCTGGGCGAGATGCAGCAGCTGGCCACCGGCGTCGGCGACCTCAAGCGCGTGCTGAGCAACGTCAAGAACCGCGGCGGCTGGGGCGAGGTGCAGCTGGAGAACATCCTCGAGCAGACCCTGACCCAGGAGCAGTATGCGCGTGGCGTGCGGGTGCGCCCGGAGCGCAACGAGATGGTCGATTTCGCCGTGCGCCTGCCCGGCCGCGGCCACGAAGACACGCCGGTGTGGCTGCCGATCGACGCCAAGTTCCCGCGCGAGGATTACGAGCGCCTGCTCGACGCGCAGGAGCAGGGCGATCCGGAACTGGTGCAGGCGACGGGGGCGCAACTGGAGCGCGCGATCCGGGTGCAGGCCAAGTCGATCGGCGACAAGTACATCGCCCCGCCGCATACCACCGATTTCGCGGTGATGTTCCTGCCTACCGAGGGCCTGTACGCCGAGACCCTGCGCCGCCCCGGCTTGGCCGACCTGCTGCAGCGCGAGCACCGCATCGTCGTCGCCGGGCCGACCACCATCACCGCCCTGCTCAACAGCCTGCAGATGGGCTTCCGCACGCTCGCCATCGAAAAGCGCTCCAGCGAGGTGTGGGGCGTGCTGGCGGCGGTCAAGAGCGAGTTCGGCAAGTTCGCCGGCATCCTGGAAAAGGCCGAGAAGCAGATCAGCACCGTCGGCAAGAGCCTGGGCGAGGCCAGCCGCAAGACCCGCACCATCGAGCGTCGCCTGCGCGGCGTCGAGACCCTGGCCGATGCGCAGGCCGTGCCGTTGCTGGAACTGTCGCTGCCGTTGGACGATGCCGAGGCGGACGAGGCGACAGGCGACGAATCCGGCTGAGTGCACGCGGCTAAGAGGTGTCGTCACGTGAACGTGGATGGAGTGTGCGGTGCGCCAAGGTGGGACATCCGGTCAGCGGACAGTCGCCTGTCGCGGCGCTGAGTGACGGGTCCCGGGCGTCCGCTGCGCCGTAGCCGCAACGACTATGCTGACGCTCCTTTTCGACCGAGGTAATGCCCCATGTCCGATTCGCTGACCGCCATCCCGCTGACCCGCATCGATGGCCAGCCGGCCACCCTGGCCGAGTTCGCGGGCAAGGTGCTGTTGATCGTCAACGTCGCTTCCAAGTGCGGCCTCACTGCGCAGTACGCAGGCCTGGAAGCGCTGTACCGCGAGAAGCAGGCTGCGGGGCTGGAAGTGCTGGGCTTCCCGGCCAACGACTTCAAGGGCCAGGAGCCGGGCAGCGAGGCGGAGATCCAGCAGTTCTGCCAGCTCACCTACGACGTGACCTTCCCGATGTTCGCAAAGATCGCGGTTACCGGCGAGGACACGCATCCGCTGTACCGCGCGCTGATCGCCGCGCAGCCGCAGACCGAGGGCGAGGGTCCGATGCGCGAGAAGTTGGCCGGCTATGGTATCGAGCCGAATCCGGCGCCGGGCGTGCTGTGGAACTTCGAGAAGTTTCTGGTCGGCCGCGACGGCCAGGTCCGCGCGCGCTTCGCCCCGGACGTCACCGCCGAGGATCCGCGCCTGCGTGCGGCGATCGATGCGGCGCTGGGGTAACGGTGCGCTGCGCTTGAGACCATCAGGCGGTGCCTGGCAGAGAAGGTGCTGTTGTGGCGTCTAGCTAGTTGGTGACCGAGCCGGAGAGGTTGCCGACGTGGTTGTTTTCCAGCGTCGCTTGTCGCGGCTGAAGCCGCTCCTACGCAAGGCCTGCAGCATCGACGTGGTCGCCGTCGCCGTCGCCGTCGCCGTCGCCGTCGCTGTTGCTGTTGCCTCGGCTGTTGCTTGGCTTTGGTTGTTGCTCTGGCTTTTGATTTACGGGGTTCCCTTCCGAAGCGGCGGCCAGCGCGGGGAAACACCCGAAGGGCGGCGTACATGGATGTACGCCGTCCGCGGCAGGGGCAGGATGCCCCTTCCGCGGATCCCCGTGATGGACGCGGACCCGGAGCGCGTAGCGCGGAGGGCGCGAAGGCAGGGCGCGCTTTCTTTTGGTTACCTTTTCTTTGCGCGAGCAAAGAAAAGTAACTCGCCCGTCAGGGCGAAAGCCTTTAGAGCTTTTGCTGTTGCTACTGCTGTTGATTGAAGTTGGTCTATCGGACGAGAAGATCTGTAGGAGCGGCTTTAGCCGCGACAGCGAGAGTCCGTTCTGTCTGTCGCGGCTAAAGCCGCTCCTACGATTCAGCGGCCGCCACCGTGGCAGCAAGTGCAAGAGCAAAGCTTTCGCCTAGCGGCGAGTTACTTTGATCAGCCTTCGGCTGCTGAGAAGCGCTTCTTTGCTTGTGCAAAGAAAAGTAACCAAAAGAAAGCACACCCCGCAGCGCGCCTTCCGCGCTTCGCGCTCCAGGTTCGCAGTCACGACGGGCATTTTTCGACGGCACATCCATGTGCCGGCGAAAAACGACGCGCATCCTGCGCGTCGCCCTTCGGGTATTCGCCCGCCGCGGCTGCCGCGCCGAGGGGACCCCGGTAAATCAACAGCAAGAGCAACAGCAACAGCAAGAGCAACAGCAACAGCAACAGCAACAGCAAGAGCAACAGCAACAGCAACAGCAACAGCAACAGCAACAGCAACAGCAACAGCAACATCGGCTGCTCGCCTACGTACGCCGCGACACTTGATCACCCACTGCAAACCGAGCGCTCATTCCCGCACATCGCTCTGCGCCCACAGGCGATACCAGCAAAAGCCTCAGACACAAAAAAACCCGGCCGAAGCCGGGCTTTTCACAGGTGAGTCGTGCGCCAGACTAGCGACCGCCGCGCCACTCCGGGACCGGCATCGCGTCCACCGGCACCGTCGGATTGGTTTCTTCTTCGCGCAGATAGGCTGGCAGATCGTCGTCCTGCCGCTTGTGCCCGCGCATGTCGCTCTCGATCTGATAGTTGCGACGCTGCAGCCACGCATCGCGGGTTAGCTGGTACTCGTCCGGCGCCTGGTCGCGCATGCTGTCCAGTGACAGCAATTGCGCCCGTGTATCGACCAACTGCAGGCCCTGCAGGCCGACGCGCACCCGGTCCTCTTCGATCTGCTGCAGCGGCGACAGCGGCGCGTCGCCGACCAGGCCGAACGCATCGCGCACCGTGCGCGGGCCGAACAACGGCAGTTCCAGGTAGCGCGAGCGGCGCCAGCCCCACACGCCCAGGGTCTGGCCGAAGTCCTCGCTGCGGCGCGGCAGGTTGGCGTCGGTGGCCGGGTCGAAGATGCCGCCGATGCCCAGCGTGCTGTTGATCAGGAACCGGCTCAGCGTCTGCCCCGCCTGCAGCGGCCGACCCTGCAGCAACTGGTTGACCATGGTCAGCGGCGAACTGAGGTTGTCGAAGAAGTTGGTTACGCCCAGCCGCACCGGCCGCGGCACCACGTTGACGTAGGCCCGCGCCAGCGGCCGCGCCACACCACGGTCGACCACGTTGTTGAAGGCATGCACCTTGCGGTTGAACTTCTCCCACGGGTCGTAGCTCTGCGGTGCGGGCACGCCCGCCGGCAGGGTCGGATCGGCGACCGGGTTGTACGGGTCGCTGCCGTACAGCGCGGCGTAATCGTCCTCGGCCGAGGTCGGCGTGCCGTTGGCCGATGCAGTGCCCGTGGCGTTCGCCGGGGGCGCCGCCACCGGCGCGCTCGATGCTGCCGGGGCGCTGGCGTCCATGCCGGCCGTGCCGTCCGCGGTGGCCGCCATGGCACTCGCATCGGTGGGCGCGACGTTGTCGCTGGCGGCCGGCGCCGACTGCGCCACGGGCGGCGGAGGCGGGGGCGGCGTGCGCTTGGGCGCGCCGGCGCAGGCGCCCAGAGCGGCGGCCAGGGTGAGGGAAGTGAGGATACGCAGCACGTTCATGTGTCAGCTCGCCGCAGGGGGAGAGTGGAAATCCAGGGTCGAGGCCAGCCGGTAGGCGGCGCTCAGGTCGGTCAGGCCGGCCGGGGCGCCATGGATGGCGACCTCGGCCTGGCCCTGGGCGCGCAGGCGCGCGGCAAGTTCGGCGAGCAGTGCCAGGCCGGCGCTGTCCACCCGCGACACCGCCCGCAGGTCCAGCGCGCGTGCGCCCGGCAGTGCGCGCAGCGCCGCCGGCCACAACGCGGTGGCCGCGGCACGGTCGAGCACGCCGCTCAGCGCGAGCGTGTCGCCGTCGCGGCGCAGCTGCGGCGCATCACTTGCCACTGTTGCCCGCCGGCGCCGCCTGCAGCGTGCCGTTGCGCAGCTCGGCCGCGACCTCGGCGATCGACTTGTTGCGCAGCGGGGTGTCGAACTGGTTGCGGAAGGTCTGCACGTAGGACACGCCCTCGACCATGACGTCGAAGATCTTCCAGCCCGCGCCGGTGTTGCGCAGCAGGTAGTCCACCGGCACCGGGTCGCCGCCGCTGCGCAGCAGCTCGGTGGAGACCTTGACGCCGCGGCCGCCCGGCAGCGGGGTTTCCGACTTCACCCGCACCTGTGGCTTGCCTTCGAAGGTCAGCAGCGAGGTGCCGTAGCGCTGCATCAGGTTGTCGGCCATCGCGTCGCCGAACAGCTTGACGTCGGCGTCGGAGGCGCCGCGGCCGTGCACGCCCAGCACCAGGCGGGCGGCGTAGTCGCGGTCGAAGGACTTGTTCATCTCGCTGTCGATGAACTGGCGCAGCGCGGTCGGGTTGCTCTTGAACTCGCTGCGGCGCTGTTCCAGCGTGGTCAGGATGCGCGTGCTGTTCTCCAGCACCACCTTGCTGGCCGAACCGGCCTGGCTGGCGGAGGCGGCCGGCGCGGCGGCCTGGGCCAGGGCGGCGGAGGGCGCGGCCACGGCCAGCGCGGCGGCGAGAGCGGCGGAAAGCAGTTTGATCGTCATGGCTTGGGTTCCGTTGCGGGCGTGGTGGGGTCGGCCGAGGGTGCGGCAGCGGGTGTTGCGTTCTTGTCGCCGCCGGCGCTGCCGCCGCCGAACATGTACTTGCCGACCAGCTGGATCAGGTCCACCGCCGGCTGGGTGAAGGCGATTTCCTGGCCGGGCTTGAGCGTGTCGGGGTCGCCGCCGGGCTGCAGGCCGACATAGCTCTCGCCGAGCAGGCCGCTGGTCAGGATCGCCGCCGAGGTGTCGGCCGGCAGGTCCTTGTACTTGTCGTCGATGGACAGGGTCACCACCGAGTCGAACTTGGTCGGGTCCAGGTCGATCTTGGCGACCTGGCCGATGATGACGCCGCCGATCTTCACCGGCGCCTGCGCGCGCAGCTGGCCGATCTGCGAGAAGCGCGCGATGAGGTCGTAGCGGTGGCCGCCGAAGCCCCACTGGCGGTTGGTGGAAGCCAGCGCCAGCACCAGCAGCGAGGCCAGGCCCAGCAGCAGGAAGGCGCCGACGGCGAACTCGAGACGGGGACCACGGAGAGCCATAACGTGTCTACCTTGTTGATTCAGCGTGGCCGCGGCGCCAGTGCCGCGACCGGGATGTTGCCGCGGAGCCTGCCGTCGCCGGCCGGCCCCGCGTTGGCGCCGCTCATCGGAACAGCAGCGCCGACATGACGAAATTGAACATCAGCACCAGCAGCGAGGCGTTGACCACGGCGCGGGTGGTGGCCACCGAGGTGCCCTCGATGGTCGGCTCGGCATGGAAGCCGACATAGGCCGCCACCAGCGCCGCCGTGCCGCCGAACACCGCCGACTTCAGCATCGCCACGCCGAAGTCGTCCCAGAAATCCACGCTGCTCGACAGCGCCGACCAGAACGTGCCGCGGTCCAGGCCGAGTGCGCCGACGGCCTCGAAGTAGCTGGCACTGATCGCCAGCGAACAGAAGATGCCGGTCAGCAGCGGCACGGTCAGTACCGCCGCCCAGAAGCGCGGCGCCACCGCCTTGGCCACCGGGTCGATCGCCATCAGCTCCAGCGCCTTGATCTGGTCGGTGGCGCGCATCAGGCCCAGTTCGGCGGCGATGGAGCTGCCGGCGCGGCCGATGAACAGCAGCGCGGTCAGCACCGGCGCCAGTTCGCGGTACAGCGACAGCCCGAGCAGGGTCGACAGCGCATCGGAGGCGCCGTAGGTCTGCAGCGTGCGATAGCCCTGCAGGGTCAGCACCAGGCCGACGAAGGCGCCGCCCACGGCGATGATCGGCAGCGAGCGCGCGCCGACCTTGTAGATCTCGCGGATCAGCTCGGCCAGCAGGTCGCGGGTCGGCAGCGAGCCGCGCAGCACGGTCAGGAAGAACAGCCCGGCGCGGCCCAGGGAACGGATCGGGGCAACGATGGCCATCAGGCGGCGCTCCGCGCGCGCTGCGGCGCATCGAACGGGATCGGGCCGTCGGGGCGGCCGTGCAGGAACTGCTGCAGCAGCGGATCGCTGCTGGCCTGCAATGCCTGCGGGGTGCCGGCGAAGACCACGCCGCCGTTGGCGATGGCCACGGCCTGGTCGCAGATCGGCAGGGTCTCGTGGACGTGGTGGCTGACGATGATGCTGGTCAGGCCCAGGGTATGGTTGAGGCGCTGGATCAGGCTCATGATCACGCCGGAGGCGATCGGGTCCAGGCCGGTCAGCGGTTCGTCGTAGATCATCAGCGGCGGATCCAGGGCCAGCGCCCGCGCCAGCGCCACGCGACGCGCCATGCCGCCGGACAGCTCGCGCGGCCAGGCATCGGCGGCGGCCAGCAGGCCCACCGCGTGCAGCTTCAGCGCCACCAGCCGCTGCAGCACCGGCTCGGGTAGGCGGGTATGGGCGCGCAACGGCAGCGCCACGTTCTCGGCCACGCTCAGGTCGGTGAGCAGGCCGTTGCCCTGCAGCAGCACGCCGATGCTCTTGCGGGTCTCGCGCAGCGCGCGGCTGCCGCGCGGCAGCGGCTTGCCGAACACTTCCAGCGTGCCCGCGGCGGGCACCAGTTCGCCGGTCAGGGCGGCCAGCAGCGTGGACTTGCCGCTGCCGGAGGGCCCGAGCACGGCGGTGATGCTGCCGCGCGGCACGCTCAGCGAGACGTCGCGCAGGATCGCGCGGCCGCCGCGCTCGATGCGTACGCCCGACAACTGCACCAGATTGGATTCGGAAGACGCCATTGCGGCCTTTAACAAAAATACAACATAGGATCGATCCGTTCGGCTGAACTTAACCGAACTGGCCCGTGCAGTATTGTGGCACCGCGCGGGCCGGTGTGCGCGCCCGCTTCGCCCTGTTCATGCAACAGCGTGTCATGCCGCCGCGTCGGCGTCCGGCCCGGTGGCGCGCCCGGTGCGCCGCCGCCGCACGCCCGGTTGTGGACAAATGCCGGAACAGCGCTTGTGCGGTTCGTCACGGCACGCGACGATGCCGGCAGGGCGACCGTGCCGAACCACACCTGGAGTCAAGGATGGAGTTGTTGAGCTTGGAACACTTCGCCGGAAGCGTGAACGAGACGTTCTCGGCGCAGTTGAACGAAGGTGAGGTCGCGTTCGTGCTGGTCGAGGCGCGGCCGCTGCCGACGCCGCCTGCGGCACGGCGTGCGCCGTTCTCGCTGCTGTTCCGCAACGGCTCGTCGTTCCTGTTTCCGCAGCAGACCTACCAGATGCGCCATCCGCGTCTGGGCGAGATCGGGATCTTCCTGGTGCCGGTGGCGCGCGAACGCGACGGCTTCCTGTATCAGGCGGTGTTCAACTGACGCGCGCGTCCGGCCGTGCGCCGGTGCCATCCCAGCGCATGGCCAGATGGGTCTGGCCGGCCTCGCCAGCGACGAAGCCCAGCCGCGCGTAGAGCCGCTGCGCTGCGGGATTGGCATGCAGCACGTGCAGTGTCAGTGCGCGCCCATCCGCATGCGCGAGCGCCTGTGCCTGTGCGATCAGCGCGCCGCCGATGCCGTGGCCGCGACAGTCCGGCAGCAGGCTGATATCGATCAGGACGTGCGGATCCGCGCTGCGGTCCAGATACAGCCGCCCAAGGCGTGCGTGCGCGTCTTCCACGATCAGGAAGTCCGCGCCGGGAAAGTGCTGCAGATAGTGCGCATGCTGCAAGGCGAACTGCTGGTCGAGAAAGGCGCGCTTGGCTGGCTCCGGCCAGGGGACTGCGGCCAACTCGTCGCGGCGCGTGCTGGCGTACAGATCGCGCAGCCAGTCCAGGTCTGCCGACCGCGCCGGCCGCAGACCGATGCCGCGTGCCTGCAGCGCAGCGGGCGCCGCCCACCCGGCGTCCCGTTGCGGAAAGCCGGGCGAGGCGACGATCGACATCACGCCGGCCTCAGTTGAAGACCGGATAGTTGCCCTGCAAGGCGATGCAGAAGTTCACCGCCAGATACGGCTGCCGGTTCTCGTGCGCCTGGCCGATGCCGGTGGGCATCAACATGGTCGGGGAGAACTGCGTGTTCGGCGCGACGGCCAGGAACGGACGCTCGGTATTCACGTTCAGCGTCGACAGGGCGACACCGCTCGCAGGCGAAGCGGTTTTCTTCGTGCCATCCGGCTGCGAGGCAGCAGTGACCCCGTGCTGGTGCATCGGGATCTGCGTGCTCTGCAGGCTCACCGACGCCGAGCCGAAGTTGCTGCCCAGCGTGTGCGGCGTCAGGCCCGGCCCCGCGCCCTGCTGGCAGCCGGCGCGCGTGACGAAATTCGGCAGTTGGAACGTGGTGGTGCCATTGCCGCCGTAGGCCACGCCGAGCAGGGAATACAGCACGGTGTTCTGCGTGACCGGCAGGGTGGCGCCGTTGCACAACGCCCAGCCGTACGGGTTGTAGTCGAAGCCGAACAGCTGGATTTCGCCGATATAGGGTTCGGTCATGAGCGGATTCCTCCGATGAGCGGATGCGTGCCGCAGCCTTGTCGGCGCGGCGCAGAGGTCAGGCCTGTTGCGGGAAGATGCCGGTGGTGGCGATGCAGTACTGCACCGTCAGCGTCGGCATGACGTTGTCGTGCGGTTGGTTGCCGCCGGCGAAGGACGTGCTTTGTGGCGACAGCGCCAGCATCGTGGCGCCGGTGACGTCGCTTGCATAGAACTGGCTCCCGTTGACTGCGGCCGGCAACAGCCCGGTGGGCGCGGTGGTGGTGGCCGCGGCGGTGGTGGCCTGCGCGGTATGCGTGTGCGCCGGCATCTGCAGCTCCGTCAATGTCACCGTCTCGGTGCCTGCACGCTGGGCGAGCGGATAGTTGCTCAGGCCCGGTCCCTGGCCCTGGTGGATCGGCAGGCGACCGCGCAGATCCGGCACGGCGAAGGTGCTGGTGCCATTGCCGCCGTAGGCGGTGCCGAGCAGCACATACAACGGTTCGTATTCGGAGATCTGCAGCAGCGAGCCGTCGCACGCCTGCCAGCCCTGGGGCGTACGGCCGAAGCCGAACATGCGGATTTCGCCGATGAAGGGAGTACCCATGAGATGCTTCCTGGTCGATGAGGCACCACGCGCACGACTGTGCGCCGCGTGCCCGGATGCGGATGCGCCTAGCTGCGCGAAGGGAAGATGCCAGACAGCGCGATGCAGAAATTGATCGTGGTGTACGGCTGCACGTTCGGGTGCGCCTGGCCGCCGCCGCTGTTGGCGATGGTGGACTGCGCCAACGGCACCGTTGCGCCTGGCGCAGCGTACAGCGCATGCGGAGTTCCAGTAGGGATGTAGTTGTTGGCGAACAGGCGGCCGGTCGGTATGCGGTTGTCACCGTTGGCGCTGCTGCAAGTCATCAGGTGGATATGCGGGGGCAGGTTGTCGCCTATCAGCGTCACCGTCTCCGCGCCGGCGGCCTGGCCCATCGGCACCGCAGGCGGCTGCCACGCCGGGTCGGCCGATGGCCCATAGCCTACCGGCGTGCGTCCGCGCATGTCCGGCAAGCCGAAGGTGGTCTTGCCGTCGCCGCCGAAGCGGGTGCTGAGCAGACTGAACAGGGCCTGGTTCTGATTGATCGGCAGCAATTGCCCGTTGCACTGCGCAAAATATTTTGGCGCAAACGCAAAACCGGTCAGCATGATCTGACCGATGAAGAACTCGCTCATGCGGATCTCCCCCCGGAGTGGATGGCGCCAGACCTCGTGTCTGGCGCCAGACTACTAAATCACGACTTCGGCGACTTGCAAGCGACGATTTTGCTGAACCAGACAGACGTGACGCATTTGTTGCTTTACGCGGCTTCGGATTTGCTGTTCCAATGGCCGCGCGACGCGCATGGCTGATGCTTGCTGGGCCAATGTTCCGCGAAGTCCGAGGCACCAGGATGGCTGCCAGCGCCCATGGGGTGGCGCGTTTTGGGGGAATCGAAATATGTCTACAAAATGCTCCGCATCGAGCGGCGTGCGAAGGATGTTGCGTTGGCTGATGGCGCTGCTGTTGATGACGACGTCGCAGGTTTGCCTGGCTTTGTACTGCCCGTCGCCTAAAACCGCGACCGTGAACCAGGGCCAATCGGTGACGTTCGACGTCAGCGACTGCGACGGGACCTCGAACGGTGGCATGACCGATCCTCTTGTGCAGCCTTCGCACGGCAGTTTCGTGCTCAGCCAGCAGTCCGGTTCTGGCACGCAGACGGTGACGTATACCAACAACGGGGACGGCGCGACCTCGGACTCGTTCTACCTGCTGGACGAGGACAACAACCAGGTCGTCTTCAACATCACCATCAACCCCTCGCGCAGCGCCAGCATCACGGTCTCCCCGTCCAGCGCCAACGAGGACAGCGGCACGCCCTTCGTCTACACGGTGACGCTGAGCTCGACCAATAGTTCGGCGACCACGGTGAACCTGACCCGCAGCGGCACGGCCACCAGCGGAACCGACTACACTGGCGCGGTCACCAGCGTCGTGGTGCCGGCCAACGCGACGTCCGCAAGCTTCAGCGTCACCCCGGTCGCCGACACCACGGTGGAGCCGGACGAGACCGTGATCTTCCAGGTGGCCAACGGTACCGGCTACTCGATCGGCAACCCGTCCAGCGCCACCGCCACCATCGTCAACGACGACTATCCCTCGGCGAGCATCGCGGTGTCGCCGGCCAGCGTCGCCGAAGATGGCAGCGCCAACCTCGTCTACACCGTCACCCTGAGCCAGGCGTCGCCGTCGGCGCTGTCGATCGGCTTCAGCGTGGGCGGCACCGCGACCTCGGGGACCGACTACGCCGCGGTCAACTCGCCGCTGGTGATTGCGGCCGGCCAGACCAGCGGCACCATCACCGTCGATCCTACGCCCGACACCACGGTGGAACCGGACGAGACCGTGGTGATCAGCCTCAACGCGGGCAGCGGTTACACCGTCGGTTCGCCGTCCAGCGCCACCGGCACCATCCTCAACGACGACCAGCCGGCGCTGTCGATCAACGACGTGTCGCAGAACGAAGGCAATGCCGGCAACACCGCGTTCACCTTCACCGTCTCGCTCAGCCAGCCGGCCGGCAGCGGCGGGGTCAGCTTCGACATCGCCACCGCCAACGGCACCGCGACCGCGGGCACCGACTACATCTCCTCCAGCGTGAACGGGCTGACCATTCCGGCTGGCAGCAGCAGTGCCACCTTCACCGTGCAGGTGATCGGCGACACGCTCAACGAGCCGAACGAAACCTTCTTCGTCAACGTCACGAATGTCAGTGGCGCCACCGTCGCCGACGGGCAGGGCCAGGGCACCATCGTCAACGACGATGCGGTGCCGGCGCTCTCGATCGGCGACGTCAGCGTCACCGAAGGCAACAGCGGCGTCACCACGGCCACATTCCCCGTCAGCCTCAGCGCCGCCAGCGGCCAGACCGTTACGGTCAACTATGCGACCGCCGACGGCAGCGCCAACGCCGGCAGCGACTATGTCGCGCGCTCGGGCACGCTGACCTTCTCGCCCGGCACCACCACGCAGAACGTGGCGGTCACGGTCAACGGCGATACTACGGTCGAGCCGGATGAAACATTCACGGTGACGCTGTCCGGCGCCAGCAACGCCACCATCGCCCGCGCCACCGCGACCGGCACGATCCTCAACGACGATGCGGTCGTGACGATCTCGCCGACGTCGCTGCCGGCGGCCACCGCCGGCACCAGCTACAGCCAGACCCTGAGTGCCAGTGGCGGGACCGCGCCGTATGGCTTCGCGATCACCACCGGCACGTTGCCGGTAGGGATGCTGCTGAGTTCCGCCGGCGTCCTGTCCGGCACGCCCAGCGGCACCGGCAATTTCAATTTCACCGTGTCCGCGACCGATAGCGGCGCGTCGCCCATCAGCGGTAGCCGCGCCTACACGTTGACGGTGGCGTCGCCGACCCTGACGCTGCCGGCGACGACCCTGCCCAACGGCACCGCCAGCCAGGCGTACAGCGCATCGATCAACCAGGCCAGCGGCGGCATCGCGCCGTACACCTATGCGGTCACTGCCGGTGCCTTGCCGGCGGGCGTGACCGTCAACAGCGCAAGCGGCGCGCTCAGCGGCACGCCCACCGTGACCGGCAATTTCAGCTTCACCCTGACCGCGACCGACAGCACCTCCGGAACCCCGGGCCAGGCGTCGCGCAGCTATACGCTGGCGATCGTCGCGCCGACCTTGACCGTCGCTCCGGCCACGCTGCCGTCCGGAACCGCGGGTGCCGCCTACAGCCAGACGTTGAGCACCAGCGGCGGGACGGCGCCCTACACCTACGCGCTCAGCTCCGGTGCCCTGCCTGCGGGCCTGAGCCTGAGCAGTGCCGGTGTCCTAGCCGGAACCCCGACTGTGGCCGGCAGCTTCACCTTCGTCGTCGGCGTCACCGACGCCGGTAGTTTCGGTGGCTCGCACGCCTACACCCTGTCCATCGCCTCGCCGACCCTGGCCATCACCCCGCCGACGTTGCCGGCAGCGGCGATCGGCGCCAGCTACAGTCAGGCGCTGAGCACCAGCGGCGGTACTGCGCCGTACAGCTACACGCTCAATGCCGGTACCTTGCCGAGCGGGATGAGCCTGAGTGCCGGTGGTGTGTTGTCTGGCACGCCGACCACGGCCGGCAATTTCGCGTTCACCGTGCGCGTCACCGACGCCAACGCCTTCACTGCGGCGCAGGCGTTCACCCTGATGGTTGCGTCGCCGACGCTGACCCTGGCCCCGCCGGCACTGCCGGCCGGTACCGCGGGCAGTGCCTACAGCCAGGCACTCAGCGCCACCGGCGGGACCGCGCCCTACAGCTACAGCATCGCCACCGGTGCACTGCCGGCCGGGTTGAGCCTGAGCGCCGCTGGCGTACTGTCCGGCACCCCGACCCAGGCGGGCAGTTTCGTCTTCACCGCCACGGTCACCGACAGCACCGCCGGTGTGGCCGGCCAGGCCAGCCGCAGCTACACGCTGAGCATCGCCGCGCCGACCCTGACCCCCAGTCAGCCGACCTTGCCTGCCGGCACCGCGGGCACCGCGTACAACCAGACCCTGAGCACCAGCGGCGGCGCCGCGCCGTACAGCTACAGCGTGGTCAGCGGCGCCTTGCCGACCGGGCTGAGCCTCACCACGGCGGGTGTGCTGTCCGGCACGCCGGGCGCGGCCGGCAGTTTCGCCTTCAGTATCAAGGTGAGCGACGCCAACGGCTTCTCGGCGACGCAGGCCTACACCCTGACCATCGCCTCGGCGGTGCCGGCACCGGTGGCGGCGAACGACACCGGCGCCACCCTCGTGGATACCGCGCTGACCCTGGCGGTCACCGGCAACGACACCGGCAGCATCGACAGCATCGCCATCGCCACGGCGCCCAGCCACGGCACCGCCACGGTCGATGGCGTGCGCCTGGTGTACACGCCGGCGCCCGGCTACGTGGGCGTGGACAGCGTGCACTACACCGCCGTCGGCGCGGGCGGCAGTTCGGCCCCGGCCGTGGTCACCATCACCGTCAACGCCCGCCCCATCGCGGTGTCGGTGACGGTGCCGGCGGTGACCGGGCAGGCGCAGACCCTGGACGTCACCCGCGACGCCACCGGTGGCCCGTTCGTGGCTGCTGCCGTGGTTGCCGTGCTGCCGGCCAACGCCGGTACCGCGACGATCACCCGGGCAGCGGCCAAGGCCGCCGGGGTGCCGACCGCGGCGGCGGACGATGGCCCGGGCTTCATGCTCACCTTCGTGCCGAACCCGGCCTTCTCCGGCAACGCCACGGTGCGCTTCACCCTGTCCAACGCCTATGCGACCTCGGAAGAGGCGAACATCGTGTTCGTGATCGCGCCACGCCCGGATCCGACCCAGGATGCGCAGGTGCGTGGCCTGATCGACGCGCAGGCCGAGTCCACCCGGCGCTTTGCAAAGGCGCAGATCGACAACTTCCAGCGCCGCCTGGAAGCGACCCACCGTGGTGCGCGCGGCTTCGACAACGGCGTGAGCTTCCAGGCCACCTCGCAATGCCGCCAGCGCGACCGCACGCTGCAGAGCGACCGCTACCTCGACGCGCAGGCGTGCGATCCGGCCAACCGCGACCTGCGCGACGGCGCCATGGACGGCGGCGCCGACACCGCGTCGGCGGCACCACGCGATGCCACCGCGGCAGGCGACCTCGGCCTGTGGGTGGGCGGCGCGATCCGCTCCGGCAGCCTGGACAAGCAGTCGCAGCGCGCCGGCGTGGATTTCCAGACCGATGGCCTGAGCCTGGGCGCCGATTACCGCGTCTCCTCGGCCTTTGCGCTGGGCGCGGGCGTGGGCTTCGGTCGCGACGACAGCGACGTCGGCCGCGACGGCAGCCACAGCAAGTCCACCGCGTACACGCTGGCGCTGTATGCCAGCTATCACCCGGGCCAGACGCTGTTCTTCGACACCCTGGTCGGCTATCAGCTGCTGTCCTACGACCTGCGCCGCTACGTCACCGACAACGGCGCGCTGGCCGAAGGCGACCGCAGCGGCCACCAGTGGATCGCGTCGCTGTCGGCCGGTGCCGACCTGCAGCGCGGCGATTGGCAGATCACCCCGTATGCGCGGGTGGATGCCGCGCGCGCCACGCTCGACGCCTACAGCGAAGCGGCGATGGCGCCGTACGCGCTGCGCTACGAGGACATGGACGTGGCCACCACCACCGGCAACCTCGGCCTGCGCCTGGAATGGCGCCGGCAGATGACCTGGGGCCGGCTGACCCCGCAGTTCCGGCTCGAGTACCAGCACGACTTCCAGGGCCGTGGTGATGCCGCGCTGGGGTATGCCGACATCATCGGCGGCACCCTGTATCGCACCGGGCAGAGCGTGTACGACCGCAACCGGCTGATGCTGGGCGTGGCCGTGGTGTTCAGCACCGATCAGGGCCTGTCCACGCGCGTGGAGTACCGCGGCGTGACCGACGGCGACAGCGGCAGCGACCAGACCTGGATGTTCAACGTCGAGAAGAAGTACTGACGCTTGAGCCCCTCTCCCCCCGGGGGATTGGGGTGAGGGTCCGGCGCGTAGCGACACGCGATGTTTGGGTGCACCAGGCTGGCGCCCGTACCCTCATCCGGCCCTTCGGGGCACCTTCCCCCAAAAAGGGGGCCATGGTCCCGAGGGGAGAAGGGAGCGGCTAGCCCCTCTCCCATCGGGAGAGGGGTTGGGGTGAGGGTCCGGCGCGAAGCGACCCGCGATGTTTGGATGCACAAGGCTGCGCCCGAAAGCACCACCTGCCCGCATCCGGCACAATGCCCGGCACATGCCTGCCCCGTCCGCGCCCGATTTCCGGCTGTATCCGTCCAACGCGCTGGATACCCTGGCCGCCCTGCTCGCCGAAGAACTGCGCCGGCCGCCGCCGGGGCAGCCCTTGCTGGCGCCGGAGGTGGTGCTGATCCCGCAGGTGGCGATGCGGCGCTGGCTGCAATCCACCCTGGCCGCAGTGCACGGGGTGGCGGCGAACCTGGAATTCCTGACCCCCGGCGAATTCGTCGCGCGCGCGCTGGAGCGCAATCTCGGCGCCGCGGCCGACGATCTGGACATGGCGACCATGCACTGGCGCCTGTACGCGGCGCTGCAGGGCGACCTGGGCAGCGACGCGGCGCTGGCGCCGCTGGCCGGCTATCTGGCCGACGGCGATGCGCTCAAGCCGTGGAGCCTGGCCGGCGAGCTGAGCAACGTGTTCGAGAAGTACCAGGCCTGGCGCCGCGACTGGCTGCTGCGCTGGGAAGGCGGCGCCGACCCGGACGATCCGCAGGCGCGGCTGTGGCGGCGCATCGCCAGCGGCCGCGCCTATCGCGCGCGGCGCATCGGCCAGTACCTGGACCGCTACGCGCGCCCGGACGGGCCGTTGCCGCAGGGCCTGCCGCGGCGCCTGTTCGCCTTCGCCGTGCTCAACATCTCCCCCGACGTGCTGCGCGTGCTGGCCACGCAGGCGCGCGCCGGCACGCTGCACTTCTACCTGCCGACGCCGGCGCAGGGATACTGGGGTGATCTGCAGACGCTGTGGCAGCGCCGCCGCGAGGGCGGGGCGGTGGACCTGTTCGCCGAGCAGGTGCAGGAGAACCCGCTGCTGCAGGCATGGGGCGCGGCCGGGCGCGATTTCATGGCGCTGATCGGCGACTACGAGGTGGTGCATCCGCTGGCCGAGATCGCGGTCTATGCCGATCCGCTGGAGTCGGGCCGGCGCGCGCTGGCCGAGGGCGGCCTCGGCGACAGCCTGCTGCGGCGCATGCAGAGCGATCTGTTCCATCGCCGCGCGCCGGCGCGGCCGGCACCGCTGGCCGCGGTGGACCCGCACGATCCCAGCCTGCAGGTGCACGCCTGCCACACCCGCCTGCGCGAACTGCAGGTGCTGCACGACCAACTGCGTGCGCTGCTGGACGACCCGCGCTTCGAGCCGCCGTTGCAGCCGCGCGAGATCGCGGTGCTGTCGCCGGACATCGACCCCTACGTGCCGTACCTGGACGCGGTGTTCGGCGGCCACGCCGGCGACGACGCCTTGCCCTATGCACTGGCCGACGCCAGCCCGCTGGCCAGCGAGCCCCTGGCCGAAGTGTTCCTGGCGCTGCTCGGCCTGCCGATCGCACGCTTCGGCCTGCACGAGATCCTGGACCTGCTCGCCAGCGCGCCGATCGCCGAGGCCGCGGGCCTCGACGAGGCCGGGCTGGAACGCCTGCGCGCCTGGCTGCACGCCGCCGGCGCGCGCTGGGGGCTGGATGCGGCGCACCGGCAGCGCCACCAGGCGCCGGCCGACGACGCCTACACCTGGCGCTTCGCCCTGGACCGGCTGCTGCTCGGCCACGCCAGCGGCGCCGAGGACGACATCGACGGCGTGGCGCCGTGGCCGCAACTGGAAGGCAGCGCGCTGGCCGCGCTGGACACGCTGCTGCGCCTGCTGCGCGTGCTCGACCGCCACCAGGCCGCGCTGGCCGAGCCGATGCCGCCGGCGCAGTGGCGCGAAGTGCTGCTGGGCCTGCTCGAGGCGCTGCTGCCGCAGAGTCCGTCGGCACCGCGCCAGCAGCGCGCGCTGGAGCGCCTGCGCGCGCTGATCGACCAGTTCGCGCGCGACGCCGCGCGTGCCGACTACACCGAGGCGGTACCGGCCGAGGTGGTGCGTGCGCACTTCGCCGCGGTGCTGGGCGAATCGGACACGCGCGCGCCGCTGCTCACCGGCGGCATCAGCTTCGGCCGCATGGTGCCAATGCGGCTGCTGCCGTTCCGGGTCATCTGCCTGCTGGGCATGAACGATGGCGACTTCCCGCGCCGCGATCCGGCCGCCGGGCTCAACCGCCTCACCGCCGAACTGGGCACCACCCGCCGCCGCCACGGCGACCGCTCGACGCGCGAGGACGACCGCTTCCTGTTCCTGCAGCTGTTCGCCTCGGCGCAGGAGGTGTTCTACCTGAGCTACCTGGGCGCCGACGCGCGCGACGGCAGCGTGCGCGAACCCTCGCCGCTGGTCGGCGAATTGCTGGCCTGCGCCGCCCAGTACCACGCCGACCCGGCCGCCGCCGCGGCGCTGGTGGTGCGGCATCCGCTGCAGCCGTTCGCTGCCGCCGCGTTCGGCGCCACCGGTGCCGAGGATGCCGATCCGCGCCGGTTCAGCTACCGACGGCAGTGGCGGCCGGCGGTGGACAGCCTGGTCGGCCAGCGCCAGCCGCTGGCGCCATGGATCGACGCGCTGCCGGCCGCGGCCGACGATGCGCTGCCCGCGCAACTGTCCATCGACGATCTGCGCCGGCTGCTGGTCGATCCGGCCGGGCAGTTCCTGCGCCAGCGCCTGGGCCTGCGCCTGCCCGATCCGGCGCAGGCCGACAGCGATCTGGAACCGCTGCTGGCGCCCAGCCGCGGGCTCGATCAGTATGGCCTGCAGCAGCAGGTGTTCGAGGCGGTGCTGCGCGAGGACACCGAGGCCCTGTACGAACGCCTGCGCGCCCGCGCGTTGCTGCCGTCCGGGCCGCTGGGCCGGCGCCAGCTCGACGAGCGCGTGCGCCAGTTGCGCCCGTACGCCGAGGCGTTCCGGCAGTGGCGTGGCGGCGACGACGCGCCGCTGGCGCCGCGGCTGCAGGTGGACCTCGACGGCACCGCGCTGCATGGCCGCCTGCCGGGTTGGTATGCGTCTGGCGTGGCGCGCGTGCAGGTGGGCGCCTTGAGCGGGCGCAGCGCGATCCGCCACGGGCTGGAATGGTTGCTGCTGCGCGCCGCCGGAGAACGCGCGCCCTACGTGCGTTTCTTCGACCACGACGACAGCCTCGGCCCGCATCCGATGGACCGCGAGCCGCTGCCCGCCGCCCAGGCGCAGCAGGCACTGGGCGAACTGCTGCAGCTGTACCAGCATGGCCGGCAGGCGCCGCTGGCGTTCGCGCCGTACAGCAGTTGGAAGTACTACCAGGCCGCGCGCGCCGGCGATCTCGACAAGGCGATCAAGGACGCTGCCGCGCAATGGCAGGCCAGCTTCGGCTGGAGCGAGGCGGACAGCCCCGAACTGCGCCTGGTCGGCCGCGGCCGCGACCCGTTCGCCGATGCGCAGCGCTTCGCCGAGTTCGCCGCCACCAGCCAGCGCGTGTTCGGCCTGCTCGAACAGGGCGACGCCGGCCCCGCACTCGATCCCGAGCGGCTGAGCGAGAGCTGGCAGCGCTGGCGCGGCACCCAGGAAGACGCCGAATGAGCGCCGCACCCGACCGCGACCCCTATCTGCAGTTGCCGCTGCACGGCGTGCGCCTGATCGAGGCCAGCGCCGGCACCGGCAAGACCTTCACCCTGGCCACCTTGTTCACCCGCCTGGTGGTCGAACGCGGCCTGCGCCTGGGCCAACTCCTCGCCGTCACCTTCACCGAGGCCGCCACCCAGGAACTGCGCCGGCGCATCCGCGAGCGCCTGGCGCTGGCTGCGACGCTGGTGCCGGACGCCGATGGAAGCCTCGTAGGAGCGGCTTCAGCCGCGACGGATATCGCGACCGACCCATCGCGCCCAACCCCGCAACAAGCCCCCCCGGACGTCGCCCTCACCCGCGCCATCCTCACCGCGCACCTGGCCGCCAGCACCGAAACTCCGGCCGCCCTGCGCCGCCGCCTGCAGCAGGCCGCCGAGGACATCGACCTCGCTGCCATCTTCACCATCCACGGCTTCTGCGCGCGCGTGCTGCGCGAGCATGCGCTGGAAAGCGGCCAGGCCTTCGCCGCGCCGCAACTGCTCACCGACGACCGCGAACTGCTGCGCGACGTCGCCGCCGACCTGTGGCGGCAACGCGCCGCCGATCCGGCGATGGCCGAGGACCTGGTGGCGCTGTGGCCGGGCGGGCCGGACGGCATGGCCATCGATCTGCGCGAACTGGTGCGGCATCCGACCCTGCTGCCGGCCGCCCCTGTCTTCGCCGCCGAGGACGGCGCCGTGCTGCAGCAGGCCGCGCAGCGCGCCGGCGTGGCGCTGGCCGAGGCGTTCCGCACGCACGGCACCGCCTGTTTCGAAGCGATCGCCGCGGCGATGGATGCCGGCGTGCTGAGCAAGGTCAGCTACAAGCCCGACTGGCTGACCGCGCTGTGGCACTGGCTGGATGCCTTCGCCGCGGCGCCATCGGCGGACGCGCCGTCGCACCCGAAGCTGGTCAAGCTCACCGCCGCCGACCTGGCCGCCGGCACCAACAAGAAGCACGCCGAGCGCACCCCGGCTTCGCCGCTGAGTCACGCCATCGACGGCTACATGGCCGCATTGGCGCAGCTGGCGCAGTGGCGCACGCAACGCCGCATCCGCCTGCTGCACGCATTGCGCGCCGACGCGGCGGAGCGGCTGGCCTATCTCAAGCGCCAGCGCCGCGTGCAGACCTACGACGACCTGGTCGAGGGCGTGGCGCGCGCGCTGGAAGGCCCGCACGGTGCCGCCCTGGCGCAGCGGCTGCGCGCGCAGTACGCAGTGGCCCTGGTCGACGAATTCCAGGACACCGACGATCGCCAGTGGACGATCTTTCGCAAGGTGTTCGCCCCGGAGACGACTAGCTCCGCCGTGGCGCAGGACGACGCGGCGTTCGCGCCATCGCTGTCCACAGCGGACGACACGCCGCCGCTGCTCGCCCTGATCGGCGACCCCAAGCAGGCCATCTACGGCTTCCGCGGCGGCGACGTGCGCACCTACCTGGCCGCCGCCGCGGACGCCGAACGCGCGCCGCCGCTGGCGCACAACTTCCGCTCGCGCCCCGCGCTGCTGGCGGCGATCGACGCGCTGTACGCGCAGGCCGGCTACGCCGAGGCCTTCCTCACCGAAGGCATCGCCTTCCACCCGGTGCAGCCGGGCAGCAAGCGCGTCGATGCCGACCTGCAGCGCGATGGCGTGCCGGCCCCGGCGCTGACCGTCTGGCGCGCACCGGAACCACCGCCGCCACCGGCCACCGCCAAGGGGCCGGGCAAGCCCAAGCCGTGGAGCGCCGGCCGCGCCCGCGAGCTGTGCACCGCCGCCTGCGTCGCGGCGATCCGCGGCTGGCTGGCCGATGCGCGCGACGGCAGCGCGAGCTTGCTCGGCCGCCCCGTGCAGGCCGGCGACATCGCGGTGCTGGTGCGCAGCCACGGCGAGGCCACGCGCATCCAGCAGGCGCTGGCCGCGGCAGGCATTCCTGCGGTCGCCGCCGGCCGTCGCAGCCTGTTCGCCACCGAGGAGGCGCTGGAACTGCTGGCGCTGCTGCAGGCGCTGCTCGACCCCGGCGACGACGGTCGCCTGCGCGCCGCACTGGCCACCGTGCTGATCGGCGAGGACGCCGCCGCCATCGCCGCGCTCGACCACGACGGCGAGCGCCACCGCCGCTGGCAGCAACAGGCACTGGACTGGCGCGAACGCTGGCAGCGCGGCGGCCCGCTCGCCCTGATCGGCGACCTCGGTGCCGCGCACGGGCAACGCCTGCTGGCGCTGGTCGACGGCGAGCGCCGCCTCACCAATTACCTGCAACTGGCCGAACTGCTGCAGGAAGCCGACACCCGCGCGCTCGGCCCGCATGGCCTGGTCGACTGGCTGGCGCGGCGCATCGCCAATGCCGACGACAGCGACGAAGCGCAGCAACTGCGGCTGGAGTCGGATGCGCGCCGCGTGCAGATCGTCACCCTGCACAAGAGCAAGGGCCTGGAGTATCCGCTGGTGTTCCTGCCGTACGCCGGCATCGGCCGCAGCGAGCGCAGCGCCGGTCGCCACTGCGTGGTGCCGGCGCCGCAGGGCGGGCGCCTATTGCAGTGGAACACCGGTCGCAGCGGCGGCGAGTCCGACCCGGCCTGGGAGACGGCCGAAACCGCGTGGAAACAGGAACAGCGGGCCGAGGACGCGCGCCTGCTCTACGTCGGCCTGACCCGCGCCGAACACGCGCTGTGGATCGCCACCGGCGCGTTTCCGCAGCACGAGCGGACGCCGCTGGCGCCGATGCTGCGCGACCTCGACGCCTTGCAGGCCGCCGCCGCGCCCGGTGCCATCGCCATCGACAGCACCCCGCCGCCGGCGCAGTTGCCGCGCCTGCCGCCCGAGCCGGCGCCGCCGGTGCCGCCGGCGCGCGTGCCGCAGCGGCGCGTGCTGCCGGAGTGGTGGGTGTACAGCTTCACCCAGCTCGCCAATGCCGACGCCGGCAGCGACCCGATGGCCAGCGCCACCGTGCCCAGCAGCGGCGGCAGCGACGAACCCGCCGCCAGCGAGCCGGTCAGCGCCGCGGTGGAGGTGGACATGGTCGACCGCCGCTTCGTCGGCAACCGTTTCGGCGTGGCCATGCACGACGTGTTCGAGCGCTGCGACTTCGCCGCCTGGCGTAGCTGGCAGCCAGGCCAGCCGGCGCCGGCCGGGCAGGCCACCGCCATCGTCGAAGCCCTGCAGCGCGGCGGCTATGCTGAGGACGAGCTGGAAGACGGCACCGCCATGCTCACCGCCCTGGTCGGCAACACCCTCACCGTGGCGCTGCCGGAGGGCACCTGCCTGGCCGCGGTGCCGGAGGAGCAGCGGCGCAACGAAATGGAATTCCACTTCGCGATGCGCCCGACGCGCGTGGACGCGTTGCTGGCGCTGCTGCACCGCTTCGGTGTGGCCGGCGAGCGCCAGGCGTTCGGCACGCGGCAACGCCTGGAGGGGCTGATGACCGGCCTGATCGACCTCACCTACCGGCACGACGGCCGCTGGTACGTGCTCGACTACAAGTCCAACCGCTTGCCGGCCTACGACCCCGACGCCCTGGCGCGGGCGATGGCACACAGCGAGTACACCCTGCAGGCGCTGATCTACACCGTGGCCCTGCACCGCTGGCTGCGCTTCCGCCTGGGCGGCGCCTACGACTACGCCCGCGACTTCGGCGGCGTGCGCTACCTGTTCTGCCGCGGCCTGGATGCCGCCCGCGACCCGTCGCCAGGCGTGCACGCCTGGCGCTTCGACCCGGACCTGATCGAAGGCGTCGACGCCCTCTTCGCCGGTGCCCCGCCCGAGCCCCTCTCCCCCCGGGAGAGGGGTTGGGGTGAGGGCGCGTCCGCCCACGGAGCCACCCCGTGAGCCAACCCACCAACCTCCTAGCCGTCGGCCACTGCACCGTCGCTCCGCGCCCGCTCAAGCCCCTCTCCCCCCGGGAGAGGGGTTGGGGTGAGGGTACGTCCGCCCACGGAGCCACCCGGTGAGCCAACCCACCAATCTCCTCGCCACCCTCTACCGCAGCGGCACCCTGCGCACGCTGGACCATGCCTTCGCCCACAGCCTGAGCCGCCTCGACCCGGACACCCCCGACCCGGTGCTGGCCGGCGCCGCCCTGGCCTCGCTGGCGGTGGCCAGCGGCCACGCCGGCCTCGACCCCGCTCGCGCCAGCCTCCTGCTCGACACCCGCGACGGCGTCGCCCCCGCGCTGCCCTCCGCAGACGACTGGACCCGCGCCCTGGCCGCCTCGCGCTGGGTCGCACAACCTGCTGCCGAAGACCCGGCCAGCCCCGACTGCCCACTCGTACTCGAACACGGCCTGCTCTACCTGCGCCGCTACCGCGAGTACGAGCGACGCCTCGCCCTGGGCCTGCGCCGCCTCGCCGCACAGCCGCTGCCGCATAGCGACCTCGCCGCCCTCGCGCCCCTGTTCGCCCAGCTCTTCCCTCTCCCCCCGGGAGAGGGTGCCCGCAGGGCGGGTGAGGGTACGGCCGCCGCCTACCCATCCGACCGCCAAGCCCAGGCCGCCGCCCTGGCCCTGCGCCGCGCCCTGCTACTGGTCACCGGCGGCCCCGGCACCGGCAAGACCACCACCATCGCCCGCCTGCTGCTGCTGCGCCTCGCCCAGGCACGCGCCGCCGGCCTGCCACCGCCGCGCATCGCCCTGGCCGCACCCACCGGCCGCGCCGCCGAACGCATGGCCGAGAGCCTGCGCGCCGCGGTGGCGCGCGCCCTCGCCGATGGCGTCGACCCCACCTTGGCCGAGGCCCTGCCGGCCGGCGCCAGCACCCTGCATCGCCTGCTCGGCGTCATCCCCGACCTGCCGCGCTTCCGCCACGACGCCGACAACCCGCTGCCGTTCGACCTGATCGTGATCGACGAAGCCTCCATGGTCGACCTGCCGCTGATGTGCAAGCTGGTCGACGCCGTGGCCGACGGCGCGCAACTGATCCTGCTCGGCGACGCCGACCAATTGCCCTCGGTGGAAGCCGGCGACGTGCTCGCCGCGATCCTGCAGGCCGCCGGCCCCGGCGACGCGCTGCAGCCCGACGACGCGCAGGCGCTGCAACCGCTGCTCGGCCACAGCGCGGTCGCGCACGACCACGGCGGTCTCGCCGGGCACCGCGTGCACCTGCTGCGCGGCTACCGCCAGGCCCAGGACTTCGCCCTGGCGCCGCTGGCCGACGCGGTGCGCAGCGGCGATGCCGACGGCGCCCTGCGCCTGCTGCGCGACGGCCAGCTCGCCGGCGTGCACTTCCATGACGGCGTCGACGACGCGCTCGCCGTCGGCGGCGACGCCTTGCTCGCGCATTGGCGCGCGCTCGGCGACGCCGACGATCCGGCGCAGGCCCTGCGCGCCGCCGCGCGCCTGCGCCTGCTCACCGCCGTGCGCGCCGGCCCGCAGGGCGCGCGCGGGCTCAACGCACGCATCGAACAACTGCTGGCCGAGACCGCCAGCGGCGCACGCCGCCTCGGCACCGCCTCGCCCTGGTTCCACGGACGCCTGTTGTTGATCACCGAGAACAGCTACCGCCACGGCCTGTTCAACGGCGACGTCGGCATCTGCCTGAAGGACGCGCAGGGCACCTTGGTCGCCTGGTTCGACGGCGCCGGCGACGGCCAGGTCCGCGGCTTCCACCCGGCCGCGCTGCCCGCGCACGAAAGCGCCTTCGCCATGACCGTGCACAAGGCCCAGGGCAGCGAGTTCGACGAAGTGTGGCTGCAGTTGCCGGCACGCGACGCCCGCGTGCTCAGCCGCGAACTGGTCTACACCGGCATCACCCGCGCCCGCCGCGCGCTGCACATCGCCGCCAGCGAAGCGGTGCTGCGCGCTGCGCTGGCCCGGCACGCGGCGCGGATCTCTGGGTTGGCGTGGCGGTTGGGTGGGGCGGAGCGGCCGCCGAGATCGCCTGCAGCCGATATCCTTCCCGCACCCTCCGGCACGCCGATCCAGGGCGCGCTGTTTTGACGAACCGCATCAGGAGCCGGCATGCGTAGCGACGACAAGGAAGCCCCCACCTCGGAATTGATCCTGTATCGCAGCGAGGATGCGCAGACGCGGATCCAGGTGCGGCTGGAAGGCGAGTCGGTGTGGTTGACGCAGGCGCAGATCGCGGAGCTGTATCAGGTCTCGGTCAAGACCATCAGCGAACATTTGCAGAACATCTATGCAGAGGGAGAAGTCGAAGCTGAACGAACTGTCCGGAAACTCCGGATAGTTCAAGCCGAAGGCGAGCGCCAGGTGCGCCGCACCATCGATCACTACAACCTCGACGCCATCCTCGCCGTCGGCTACCGGGTCCGCTCCGCGCGCGGCACGCAGTTCCGTCAGTGGGCGACGGCGCGGCTGTCCGAGTACCTGGTCAAGGGCTTCGCGCTGGACGACGAACGGCTCAAGCGCGGGCCTGACGATGGCTATTTCGAAGAACTGCTGGGCCGCATCCGCGACATCCGCTCGTCGGAGAAGCTGTTCTGGCGCAAGGTGCTGGACATCTACGCCACCAGCGTGGATTACGACCCGTCGGCCGAAGCAAGCCAGCATTTCTTCGCCACCGTGCAGAACAAGATGCACTGGGCGGCCCATGGCCACACCGCCGCCGAACTGCTCATGGAGCGCGCCGACGCCAGCAAGCCGCACAGCGGCATGACCAACTGGGTGGGCGCCGCGCCGCGTGCGTCCGATGCGGTCGTCGCCAAGAGCTACTTGAACGCGGAGGAGCTGGAGGCACTGAACCGCATCGTCACCGCCTACCTGGAGTTCGCCGAGCTGCAGGCCATGAACCGCAAGCCGATGACCATGGCCGCATGGATCGCCAAGCTGGACGACTTCCTGCGCCTGAGCGACCGCGACGTGTTGACCCATGCCGGCCGCATCGGCCGCGAACAGGCATTGGAATTTTCCAAGGCCGAGTTCGCCCGCTACAGGCAGCGCACGTTGGAAGAACCGTCGCCGGTAGAGCGCGATTTCGAAGAGGCAACGCGCAAGCTGAAAGCGCTCGAGAGCGAGAAGCGCCGGTCCACGCGGACCAAGCGGCCCACTGGCGAGTAAGCGAAGCCGCGTCCCGGGAACCGGCGAACTGCCGGCACCCATGCCCTACCCGCAGGGACCTTCCGATGCGGGCAGGCCAGGCGAGCCCGGTGGTCCGGGCTCGACGTCGCACGATTACTTGGCCGGCACGCGCTGGTACTCGTCGCTGCCGGTGTTGAGGTGCCCATCGGCCTCATCGATGGCGAAGTTCACCGTCTCCCCGTCGTTGGTCACCTGCAGCACGCCGTCCTTGTAGATGGCCGGGTAACTCTCGGTCTTGGGCTTGCGGGTGAAGAAGCGCGGGGTGGTGTTGCGCACCATGAACGACTCCCCGTTGCGCTCGATGTCGATCGTGTCGTCCTTGGACTCCACGTTGACCCAGTGGCCGACGAACTTCTCGCCCTCCACCCGGGCGCAGCCGGTCACCAGCATCGCCGCGGCCAGCGCCGCCCCCATCCACTTCGTCATGTCCCCGCTCCGGTGTTGGAATCGGGGCGAGGATGCGATGGGTTGGATGTATGGGAGGTCAAGAGTGCGGGGCAAGGACGGAGCCGCAGAAATCCGGTCGGCGGCTGGAGCGCCCGCAGCGCTCAGGAGGAGGATGCGGCTTGCATTGGTACGGCTTTGTCCATCGCCACGCATTGGGCTTGTCCGAATGAGCTTCCGTGTGCGCTGGCAGCGACACCATGCAGGTGATAGCCTGTACAGAATCCTGTAATCAATAGTGAAAGGAGCCGGCCATGGGCTTTTCCGTCAACGACGTGGTGCCTTTCACCCTGGCGCGCGCCAATCTTTCCGAACTGGCCGACCAGGCGAAGGCCGGCGCCGAGAAGATCATCACCAAGAACGGCGAGAGCTACGTCGCGCTGATCGACGCCGACCGGCTGGACTACTACCACCGGCTCGAGCGCGAGCGCATCCATCTGCTGTTGCTCGACGATGCGAAGCGCGGCTTGGCTGACATCGCAGCAGGCCGCACCGTAGAGGCCGACGCGGCCATCGGCCAACTGCAGCAGCGGCGTGCGGCCGCCAAGGCGCCTCATCCCGCAGACCCCGGCAAACGGGCTACCAAGAAGCGGGGTTGACCGTTGCATCGCGTCGAACTGACGGAGAGCTTCCTCGCGTGCCTCGACGCGATCGAAACGTTCCTGCTGGACGCCGATGTCGCTGCGGCCTTCGACGACCTGCTCGCCGAATTGCGGGCAACCGTGATCCCGAACCTGCGGCGTTTCCCGCGCATTGGCCGGCTCTACCTGGACACGCCGCCTCAATCGGCCGAGGCGCTGGCGCAACTGGCCGCATTGCCGGCGGGAGCGCCGGATGCGTTGCGCATCTACCTGCACGGTGACTACGTGATGCTGTACACGGTGGCGGAAGAATCCTCCACCGTGTATCTGCTCTCCATCCGCCACTACCGCCAGCTTTCGTTCGATTTCGCTGGGCTTTGGGGCCGTGAGTGAGGTACAGATGGTGATCTTCGACCCCGGTTTCCTGATGCGTGTGGTTGGGTAGAGGAGGTGGATGGTATGAAAAGCCGTTTGCGGAAAGTTCTGGGTGGAATGATGATTTCAGCGATCTTGGCTGCGTGCCAGAACTCTGAGGTTGAAAAAGCATTGCCATCAAGGTGTTCGAAAAAAGATAATGGCCATATAATTTGTGTTCCTACGATTCGCGATTTGGCCATGAGTCCAAATGAGTATGACGGAAAAGAAATAATTGTGAGCGGGTTTTTGGTGATAGATAGAGACCAACTCTCCCTTTACTCCAACGACCTGGATTACAAGCATTCGCTATCGCAGGATAACGTTATTATACTGCGTGGCTCTGAGGCTAGGCAGGAAAAGGCCTTTGATGATTTTGCTTATAAATACATCCGAGTAAGCGGTACCTTTCATGGATCAAAATATCCTCCGTCCAAACGATATGAAATAGGAGATCTTGAAATTGAAGATGACGCCTATGAACTTCCAGATAGGTCTGACCCAAGTAGCCGTCAGGTTTGGAAAGACGCAAGGATTGATGTAAGAGACATCGCAAGATGAAGTCCGTAATTTTGTGTAATTAGTCGCCCCCGAAGAACCCGGAAAACCGGGGTCGGAAAACCGCGGTCAGAGTGCACTTCTTCTACGGTCAGCTTCAGGCATCGCCCGATGGGTCGGCCCCTTTGGACAAGGCCAGGCTGGTAAAAAGTGCACTATGACCCAGGTTTCGTTGCTGATCGTCGCGTGCGTCCGCGGCTTCCAGCGGCACTATCTGAATCCATTCCACCAGCCCGTGTGGCGCGTGGCGCCGGTATTGCTGCTGGTGTGCTTCGTCGCGCTCACTTCGCGGGTGATCGAGATTCCCCTGGCGGCAGCCATGGGGTACTGGCTGCTGGATGCGGCGCGGCAGATGGTTCGGCAGCGCAGGCGAACCCGGTGAGTGCTGGATTCACACGGTATATGGGCAGTCAACGCTTGCCTTCTATCCGCTGTATATTAAGTCTGAGAGACTTTTGAAGTGCTTCGCTGCCGATCAAGCTGTCTAGATCTCTCGCGACGCCAGCCTCGGCTTCTGCAGCTCGCAAACTCGGCAACGCTACCGTTGCCCGCTTTCCCATCGCGCCAAGAATCCGTGCCGCTCTGAACAGCTTTGGGTAGTCGCTCTTCAGCAGTTCCGCGATGTCCAATATCGCGCGCTCATCGATCTTGGTCGACAAATCGGTTTCGTCCATCTCATAAATCACTCCGAAGTAATAGTCCAGCCTATCGATGCACGACCTGTCTAAACTGCCAGTTTTCTCGCAAAAATCCGCAGAATCGGACAATAGGCGCGACAAATCGGGACGGTCGTTTCTTTCGGAGGCGCCAGCGACCCCCGAAACAAGCAAGGCAAGCAGGGCGAGATGGACTTTCGTTGCCTTCATGGCTAGCTCAAGAAAAAGTGTAGTTGGCATGCTAGCGTTTTCATCCCCAGAGCGGACTAGCCGAGGGAGCCGGACATGCGGGTCGATCCGATACGCGAGGGTGTCGAACTGCGCCGACGCAGGCCTGTGACGCGCGTGGCGTGGGCATTGTTGTGGCTCGCGCTGGCCGCGGTTTCGGCCGAGTTCGTCCGCCACGTTTACTTGAAGTATGCGGCGCTAGATTCACCTGCATACGCCATGTTCATGACCCGCCGCGGGTGGCTGTGGTGCCATCTCGGTGGCGGGGCGGTCGGCCTGTTGCTGGGGGCGCTGCAGTTCGCGACGCAGCGGTGGCGGCGTTGGCCGCGGCTGCATCGTTGGGTGGGGAGGGTGTATTTCGCGGGGATGGTGGTGGCGATGGTCGGGGCGGTCGGGCTGATCGCGACCTCGCCGGCGCCGCTTTCCATCCGGGTGGCGTTCGCGGCCACGGCGCTGGCGTGGCTGGTCACCGGGTCGGTGGGGCTGGTGGCGATCTGGCGCGGGCAGGTGCTGCGGCACCAGCGCTGGATGGTCCGCGCTTATCTGGCGACGCTGGCGCCGGTGGTGTTCCGGGTGTCGTTGCCGTCGGCGATCGGCCTGGGCCTGACGCCGTCGCCGGGCTTGATCGCGCTGCTGCTGTGGGCGAGCTGGGTGGCGCCGTTGTCGGTGTATGGCGTAGGCCGGGCGATCGCCGATGTGCGGAATCGTCGAAAGCAGGTGTCGATGTTGCTGCGCGGCGCCGGTCTCGGCACGGGGTGATGACGGGCGTGGGGGACTATGCGCCGGCTTGCGACTCGGGTGCCGGCCTACCCTCGCCGATCTGCGGTCATGCGGATGTCTGAGTCGGTTGTGGCCCTAGCGTCGGCGTCTCTGCTTTGGCGTTGCAAAGCACAACGCGCCGTCATCGCCGCCGCCAACCTCGCCGTGAGACGCCGGCACGTGCGCCGCTCGCATCGCACAGAAAAACGCCGCCACGCCTGCGCCCAGGCGTGGCAGCAAGCGGGACGGACGATCGCAGGCGCCGGGGGAGGAGTGCGCCTGCGTTGTCGCCCGCCGCGACCTCAGCGAAGTTTGTCGAACAGTTGCTGGCGCACGGCGATGGTGCAGGCCTCTTGGGTAAACAGATGCTCCAGGGCGCTGTTGTCGCTGGGCTTGCCGGTGCCCAGGTCGAGCACGGTCGCCTGATTGCTGCCGCGCGCCTTGAACGCGGCGACGGCGGTGGTGGCGTTCTTCAGCGGCACGGTGGCGTCGTTGTCCGAGCCGCACAGCAGGGTCGGGGTGCGCGGCGCCCAGTCGAGCAGGTCGTTGCGCTCCAGGTCGCGCAGGAACGGGTCGTTGGCGTTGCTGGCGAAGTCTTTGTAGAAGCCGGGCTGGAAGTATTGGCGGATCTTGTCCACGCCCGGCAGGGTGTCGCCGAGCACCAGGTCGGTCAGGCTCTGGTTGCCGGGGAACAGCTTCTCCACCTGCTTGGCCCACGGATCCTGGAACACCTGCGACGGGTCGAGATAGAGGTTCTTGTAGGTGTGCTGCATGCCGACGATGGCGTAGCTGGCCAGCACGATGCCGAAGGTGTTCTCGCCCACGGCGTTGCGGCCGCTCCAGCTGTCGCGGAAGGTCTGGCTGAGCGCATACGGGCCGGAGATCGGCGCGCTGGCGACCAGGTTGAACTCGTTGGTCAGGTGCGCTTCGATCTCGCGCTGGGTGGCCATGGCGGCATGCCCGCCCTGCGAGTAGCCGGTCAGCATGACCTTGCCCGATAGCGGGGTGTTGAGTCGTTGCAGCACCTGGCGCGCGGCGCGCAGGGCATCGATGGTGGCGCTGGCCTCGGACGCGGCGTGCAGGTAGGGGTGGAATGCGTAGGTGGACTGGCCGATGCCGAGGTAGTCGCTGCTCACCACCACGTAGCCCTGGGTGGCGAGGTGGGTGACCATGGTGTCGTCACCCTTGGCATCGCGGATCTCCTTGGCCTGTTCGGCGCGGCGCTGCGACTCGGTGCCCTGGCTGTAGCTCACCAGCGGGAACGGACCGGGGCATTGGCTGCCGCCCGGCACAAGCAGCGCGGCCGAGGCGGTAGTGGGTTCGCCCTCGACGCCGATGGTGGCGTAGGTGAACTCGGCCACGCGCACGTCGCACTTGGCCTGGTCGGGGGATTGGTCGTTGGCCAGTAGGGTACCGATCGCCTGGCGGGTGTAGCTGGTCAGGACATTGCTCTTGAGTACGGTGCCGCGCGCCGGCGCCGCCGTGGCGGCGATGGGCAACGACGCGCCCGCGATGCCGATGAGGGAAAGTGCGCGCAGCGCCAGCCGATTCCGCTGTGTGGCCATGGAAACATCCTCGCAATGATGCCCGGTCGCCCGGGGGGGGGGGAGGGCGCAGACGCTACTATGTCGTCTGCATTATTTTTGCGACACAGCGGGATAATGTTTATCCGCGGTATTGATTCGCGTGGCATTCGCTCGCAGGAATCGACATGTGGTGTAGGAAAATCCGGTCACATGTCGAGGCGATGGCGTGCGATGCGCCACAGTGACGTTGAGGAAATGATGAAACATCCGCTGGTTTTCGCGCGAATTCGGCCGAATTCGGATATTGTGCGCAGGCGAGGCCTGTGTGGCCGCATTTGTCTACGGCGCGCATGGATGTTTCAGGAGTTAATAATCTTGATCTTAAAGATAATCGGACGTTGAGCAAAATAATTGAGCGCGTCGTTGCGTCATTTCCAGTGTCGAGAAGGGGAAGGCGGCAGGACACGAGCTGGACAGCGTGGTGGTTCTGCACGGCATGGCGCGGCATGGCTGTCCCCGCGATCGCGGCGCGGTCGCGCCCCGGCGAACTGCTGGCCTTCATGCGGCACAAAAAAGCCGGCGGACCCTGGGGGCCGCACCGGCTTCATCGCAGGCCCGTGCACGCACAGACCAGCTGCAGGGCCTCAACGCACCTGATACAGCACGGTAGCGCCGGGCTTGGGTTCGAACGCGGGCACCGTCTGCTGCTTCAGCGCGGTGCCCTTGGCGTCCCATACCAGGGTTTCGGACGGGTATTCGTCCTTGCGGGTCATCGCGTCGATCTGCTTGACGATCACGCTGGAGCCGGCGGCGACCTCGGGGTTCCAGGCGAACACGCCGAGCCTGCCGTAGAACACGGCCGGGGCGGTGGCGTCCAGGCGCCGGTCGGGGCACATCACCAGGCCGCGGTCGAGCATCACCCGCAGCGCGCCCACCGGCACGGCCTTCACCGTCGGGGACGTGCGCTCGGTGCTGTGGCCGGGGCAGACGTTGGCCGAGCGGGTCAGCATGTCCTCGACCACCTGCCGGTCGGACTGGGCCAGCGCGGGCAGGGCGACGGCTGCGAGGGCGAGCGTTGCGAGGGGAAGTTTCCAGGGCATGTCGAGACTCCTTCAATGGAGGAAAGACGCCGAACCGGCGGTCCATGCAAAGCAGGGACAGGCGGCCGCGGCGGCGCGGGCAGACTCTAGCAACCGCGTCGGCGACGAATGCAAAGCGGGCGTGAGGGCGCCGGGTGGTGGCGACCGCGCGCCATGTCGCCTGCGCGTCGCATCGCCTGGGTCGCGGTTGAAACCGCTCCTGCAGCCCGAGCGGGCCTGCCGGCGCTGATGCAGTACGGAAGGCTGGTGGCGCGTTGTGGGAGGGACTTCAGTCCCGACTGCAGTGATGTCGGCTGCGACGAAGGCTTCGCTCGTCGCGGCTGAAGCCGCTCCTACGGGGGGCGGAGCAGCCGACGCCATCGAGCGCGCGTGCGGCAGTCGCGCAGGCCGCGCGGGGCGCTTTTCTGCGAAGGAAGCGCTGCCGGCAGCACTGGCAGATGCGCGCTCTGTGTGGGAGGGACTTCAGTCCCGACTGCAGTGAGGTTGGACGCATCAATCGCCCAATCACAGCAACTCAGCGATACGGCCCTGGCCCGCGCCAGACCAGTTCGCCCTGGTGGTAGACCTGCAGCATGGTGATGACCTGGCGGGCATCGCCGATGTCCTTCAACTCCGGCGAGTCCGGCGGCAGGTCGCGGCACTTGCCGGAGCCGCGGGTCAGGGCGATCTCCAGTGGGCAGACCATGCGGTACTGAGTGCCGGGCAGCAGGATGAACATCTCTTTCATGCCCTGCTGCTGCCAGGTGCGCAGCTGGCTCTCGCTGCCCAGGTCGTAATAGACCAGGTAGCCGCCGACTTCGAGGCTGGGCTGGGCCGCGTCCATGTCGTGGCGGTTGCCGCGGTTGCCGGGGCCGGCGGCCAGGCCGCTGTTGTCCGGCGCGGTGTCGGTGTCGAGCGCGCCGGGCGGGCGGCCGGTCCAGGTCTGCGGGCGCCGCTCGGTCGGCGGCGGCGGATTGCTGTCGGCGGTTTGCGCCGGGCTCGGCGCCGGGGCGTCCGCGGGCGGGGTGGGGGCGGGCGGTGCCGGACGCGGCTGTGGCGCCGGGGCGGGCGCGGGCTTATCCGCCGCTTTCGGCGTGTCGACGCGATCGGGCGGCGGCTCCGGGTCGTCGGACTGCGCGACCAGGGTGGATTGCACGGTGGTGGTGGCCCGTGTGCGCTTGGGCGCGGCGGACGCCGGCGGCGGGTTGGGCTTGGGCGGCAGCGGCTTCACCGGCTTGTCGCTGTCGCCGAGGAAGTCCACGCGGATCCGGCTGCCGCCGGCCGCGCCCTGCGGCGTGGACATGGTGGGCTTGGCCGCGTAGAGCAGGGCGAGCGCCATAAGCACGTGCAGCAGCGCGCTGAGCAGCCAGGCGATCCAGCGCTGCCAGCGTTCGCTGCGGGTCTCGGCGGCGACGGGCGCGCGGTGCGACGCGCGGCTCATGCCGTCGCGGCGGCGTCGGGGAGGCCAGCCTTCATGCGGTTCCGGGGAGGGGGCGAACGTGGGAGGCCGCCATCGTACCGCCTGCGCCGGCGCCGGCCATGGCAACCGATGCGATGGCCGGCATCACCCGACACCTGGCGTTCACGCGCGGGGGGCGGCCGGCCGCGCGCCGCCCACCTGGGTGGACGGCGCGGCCGCTCTCGGTCAGACGTAGGCGCCGACCTTGAACACTTCCACCGCCTGGGTCAGCTGCGCCGAGTGCTCCTCCAGCGAGCGCGCCGCGGTGCTGGCTTCTTCCACCAGGGCCACGTTCTGCTGGGTGGTCTCGTCCATGCGCGCGATGGTCTGGTTGACCTGGGCGATGCCGTTGGCCTGCTCGTGCGAGGCGGCGGAGATCTGGCCCATCAGGTCGGTGACGTGCTGCACGCTGGCCACCACCTGGTCCATGGTGGCGCCGGCCTGGTGCACCAGCGTGGCGCCGTGGGCCACGCGCTGCACCGAGTCGTCGATCAGGGTCTTGATCTCCTTGGCGGCGCCGGCCGAACGGTGCGCGAGCGTGCCGACCTCCGCGGCCACCACCGCGAAGCCCTTGCCCTGCTCGCCGGCGCGCGCGGCTTCCACCGCGGCGTTGAGGGCGAGGATGTTGGTCTGGAAGGCGATGCCGTCGATCACCGCGATGATGTCGGCGATGCGCCGGGAGGCGGCCTGGATGCCGTCCATGGTCGCCACCACCTGGCCGACCACGTCGCGCCCTTCCCTGGCCACGCCGGCCGCGCCCAGCGCCAGCTGGTTGGCGCGCTGGGCGTGCTCGGCGTTCTGCTTCACCGTGGAGGTCAGTTCCTCCATCGAGGCGGCGGTCTCTTCCAGGCTGGCCGCTTGCTGCTCGCTGCGCTTGGCCAGCTCCTGGTTGCCGCTGGCGATGTCCTCGGCGGCGAAGCCGATGCTGTTGGTGGTGCGCTGGATGTGCGCGACGATGTCGGTGAGGCGGTGCACGGTGCTGTTGGCATCGTCGCGCATGGTGGCGAACACGCCATGGAAGTTGCCGCTCATGCGCACGGTGAGGTCGCCATCGGCGATGCAGCGCAGCAGTGCCGAGAACTTGGCCAGGTTGGCGTCGGCGGTGGCCATCATGGTGTCGAGGTTCTCGACCATGGTGCGGAAGGCGTGCTCGAACCTCTCCGGCTGGCCGCGGTGGGCGAAGTTGCCGGCGCAGGCGGCTTCGGCCAGGGTCTGGATCTGCACGTTGATCGCGTGCAGGTTCTGCTTGACCTGCTGCATCGCCGCGGTGATCGCGGCCTTCTCGCCAGGGTACTGGGCGATGTCCTGGCTGAGGTCGCCGATGGCGTAGCGGCCCATCACCTCGGTGATGCGCAGCTGGGTCTGCACGTGCGCATCGACCAGCGCATTGGTGTCGGCGACCATGCGCCCGTACTCGCCGGGGAAGCGCTGCACGTCCATGCGGTAGCTGATGGCGCCGGCGTCGTGGCGCGCGGCCATCTCGCGTTGCGCGGAAATCACCTCGTGCAGGCGCCGCTGCATCTGCTGCATGGCGCGCAGCAACTGCCCGGCCTCGTCGTGGGTGGTGGCGGTGTCCGGGCTGCTCAGATCGCCGGCGCCGATGCGCTCGGCCAGGCCCAGGGCCTGCCGCAGCGGGCGGACCACGCGGCGGGTGAGCAGCAGGGCGATCAGCGCGCCCAGCAGCAGCGCCAGCACGGTGCAGCCGACCATCAGCAACGCGAAGCCGCGCGCGGTGGCCATCGCCTCCTTGGCGGCCTGGCGGTTCTTGGCCTCTTGCAGGTCGATGAAGGCGTTGATGCTGGCCAGCCAGTCGACGAACGCCGGTCGCGCCTGCTGCAGCAGCAGCGCCTGCGCCTGCACGGTGTCGCCGGCATCGCGCAGTTGCCGCACCTGCGCGATCAGCGGCATGGTGCGCGCCTCGATGCCCTGGATGCGCTGCAGGATCGCTTTTTCCTGGGCGTCGGTGGAGGCGGCGAGCAGGGCGTCGAGCGGCTGTGCGGCGCGCGCGTAGTCGCCGGCCAGCTTGTCGATGGTCTGTTCGGTCGCCTGCCGGCTGGCCGCATCGTCCAGCAGCACCACGTCGCGCAGGGCGATGGCGCGGTCGTGCACGCTGCCGCGGAAGTTGATCGCGTAGCGCTGCTTGACGCTGTTGACCTCGTTGATCGCGGTGAGCCGCCGGTCGATGCTGTGGACGCGCTGGATGCCGACCACGGTGAGCAGGACCATCAGCACGATGATCGTGAGGAAGCCGAGCGCGAGGCGCTGGCCGATGCGCAGATGCGAAAGGACGTGCATGGGATCGGGGGAGTGGGGGAAGGAAGAGGGATCGACGGTGGGTGGCGGCGGACGGGCAGGCAGGTTGCCTGCGCCCGCGTGACGCGCGCATCGCGCTGGTCCCCGGGCCGGCGCATGGATAGCGGCGATGCCGGGTCGAACTGAAGGGGTGGGGCCTTGGCGCTGCTCGCGCGGTGCGGGGAACGTGACGCGGTGCCTGTCCGCGGCGCCGACGGCGGCGGTCCGCGGCGGGCAGGGCGCTGCGTTTGCTGCCCGGCAGGACCCGGTCGTGCCGCGCCACCGCCGCGCGCAGGTGCAGCATGGCACCGCTCGCGGCCGGTGCTAAGGTCCGCGCATGACCGGCACCGCCGACCCGATCCGCTTCCAGGCGACCTTGCTGCGTCCGGCCGCACCGCCCGACGCGACCTGGTATTTCCTGCGGTTGCCCGCGGCGGCCAGCGCGGCCCTGCCGACGCGCGGCCTGGCCAGTGTGGAAGGCCAGTTCGGTGGGCATCCGTTCCAGGCGACGCTGCAGCCGGATGGGCGCGGTGGCCACTGGTTGCGGGTGGAGCCGGCCTTGCGCGCGGCCGCGGGCCTGGACCCCGGCGCCACGGTGACGCTGGAGATCGCGCCGGTGGCGGTGGAGCCGGAACCGGCGGTGCCCGACGACCTGGCACGCGCGCTGGCCGCGCATCCGTCCGCGCGCGTGGCCTGGGACACGCTGACCACCGTGGCGCGCCGCGACTGGATCTTCTGGATCGGCGCGGGCAAGCAGGCGCAGACGCGGGTCAAGCGCATCGCCAGCACCTGCGACATGCTCGCTGCGGGCAAGCGGCGGGTCTGCTGCTTCGACCGCTCGGGCATGTACAGCAAGGCCTTCGCCGCGCCGCAGGCGCAATGAGGGCATGGCGCGCACGCCTGGCGTGGCCGCCGTCGCGACAGGATCCTCGCAAGCGCCTGCCTATACTCCGTGACGTCCATCCATGAGGCCCACCGCATGAGTGCATCCACCTCTCCGTCCGCCGCCGCCGCACCGGGCAGCCTGCGCCGCTCGGTGTCCAACACGCTCAAGGGCTCGGCCGGCAACCTGGTGGAGTGGTACGACGTCTACGTCTACTCGGTGTTCGCCACCTACTTCGAGTCGCAGTTCTTCTCCAAGGAGGACAAGAACGCCACGCTGTACGTGTGGGCGATCTTCGCGGTGACCTTCCTGATGCGCCCGATCGGCGCCTGGTATTTCGGCCGCTTCGCCGACCGCTACGGCCGGCGCCTGGCGCTGACGGTGTCGGTGTCGGTGATGGCCGCCTGTTCGTTCCTGATCGCGGTGACGCCCACCGTGGCCAGCATCGGTGGCGCTGCGGCGGTGGTGCTGCTGCTGGCGCGCCTGCTGCAGGGCTTCGCCACCGGCGGCGAGTACGGCACCAGCGCCACCTACATGTCCGAGGCGGCGATCCCGGGGCGGCGCGGCTTCCTGTCCTCGTTCCACTACGTCACCCTGGTCGGCGGCCATGTGCTGGCGCAGGCGGTGCTGTTCGGCATGCTGCACTTCTTCGACAAGGGCCAGATTTCCGAATGGGGCTGGCGCGTGGCCTTCGGCCTGGGCGGCATCGGCGCGCTGGTGGTTTTCTGGCTGCGGCGCACGATGGACGAGTCGCTGACCTCCGAATCCATTGCCGCGGCCAAGCAGGGCAAGGACAGGTCTTCCGGCTCGCTGCGCGAGCTGTTCGTGCACCAGTGGCGCCCGCTGCTGCTGTGCTTCCTGATCACCGCCGGCGGCACCGTGGCCTTCTATACCTACTCGGTGACCGGGCCGAAGATGATCCAGACCGCCTTCGCTGGCGACGACGTGATGGCCGGCACCATCATCAACCTGGCCGCGCTGATCGTGCTGATGCTGATGCAGCCGGTGGGCGGCTGGTTGTCGGACCTGATCGGGCGCAAGACCCTGCTGGTGTTCTTCGGCATCGGCGGCGTGCTCTACACCTGGTTCCTGGTGCTGGAGCTGCCGAAGCAGAGCGACTGGCTGAGCGCCTTCGCCATCCTCACCGCCGGCTTCGTCATCCTCACCGGCTACACCTCGATCAACGCGGTGGTGAAGGCCGAGCTGTTCCCCACCCACATCCGCGCGCTGGGCGTGGGCCTGGGCTATGCGCTGGCCAATTCGGCCTTCGGTGGCACCGCGCCGCTGCTGTACCAGGCCTCGCTGAAGACCGGCCACGTCACCACCTTCGTCTGGTACGCCACGGCGGTGATCGCGGTGTCGCTGCTGGTGTACGTGTTCTTCCTGACCAACAAGGGCAGCAACTGGCTGGACCACGAAGGCGAGATGCACGCGCGCCGGCGCTGACCGGCGCGGTGGCGGCCCGCGCGGTGCACGTGCCGCCCGGGCTTGGCGCGGACGCACGCTGAACGGCGCACCCCGCGTCGGCCGGGTCGCCCCGCCGCGCGGGCGCCGCCATGCGGCGGCTGCGAGGCGACTCGGGTACCATGCAGCCCCCTCACGGGCGTTCCCCCCATGGCCGATCCAGACAACAACTCCACTTCCCCGGTGACCCAGGCGCAGGCCGAAGACGCGGTGCGCACCCTGCTGCGCTGGGCCGGCGAGGATCCGACCCGCGAGGGCCTGCTGGACACCCCGCGACGCGTGGCCGAGGCCTATGGCGACTGGTTCAGCGGCTACCGCGCCGACCCGCGCGAGTACCTGCTGCGCACCTTCGAGGAAGTGGCCGGCTACGACGAGCTGATCGTGCTGCGCGACATCGAGTACGAAAGCCACTGCGAACACCACATGGCGCCGATCATCGGCAAGGTCCACGTCGGCTACCTGCCGCGCGGCAAGGTGGTGGGCATCAGCAAGCTGGCGCGCGTGGTCGAGGCCTATGCGCGGCGCTTCCAGGTGCAGGAGAAGATGACCGCGCAGATCGCCCAGTGCATCCAGGACGTGCTGCAGCCGCTGGGCGTGGGCGTGGTGGTGGAAGGCGCGCACGAGTGCATGACCACCCGCGGCATCCACAAGCGCGGCGTCAGCATGGTCACTTCGAAGATGCTCGGTACCTTCCGCGAGGACGCGCGCACCCGCGCCGAGTTCCTGCGCTTCATCGAGCGCGTGCGCTGAGTCTGCGGATGCGGTGGCGGTCGGTTCCTGCATGAAGCCGCATGTCCGGATCGCCGGCTATCGCCAGTTGCGCGAACAGCCGTTGTGGAAGCTGCTCGCCGCCGACCATGCCCCGGAGCTGATCGGCCTGCTGCAGACCCTGCTGGGCGACGCCCAGCGGCGGCTGCCGGCCGATGTGCTGCACGAACGCCTGCAGCGCCAGCTCGATGCGCTAAAGGACGACGAGCTGTCGCGCGAACTGCCGCGCACCGCCCAGGCCTACGTGGCGCACTGGCTGGCGCAGGGCTGGCTGGAGCGGCGCCTGCCCGAGGGCGACGCGCAGGAAGAATACGAACTGTCGCGGCAGGCGGCGCAGGCCATCCGCTTCATCGCCGGCGTGCGCGACAGCGCCAGCGTGGCCACCGAAAGCCGGCTGTCGCTGGTGATCCAGCAGCTGGTGCAACTGGCCGGGCAGACCGAGACCGATCCGGACGCGCGCCTGGCCGCGCTGCGCGCCGAGCGCGAGCGCCTGGACGCGGAGATCGAGCGCGTGGCCGCCGGCAAGCTGGCTGCGCTGGACGGCAAGCGCGCGCTGGAGCGCACCCGCGACATCATCCGCCTGTCCGACGACCTGACCGAGGATTTCCGCCGCGTCCGCGACGATTTCGAGCGGCTCAACCGCGAGTTCCGCGAGCGCATCATCGACGACGAGGGCGCGCGCGGCGACGTGCTGGAGAAGCTGTTCGCCGGCATCGACGTGATCGGCGAGAGCGAGGCCGGGCGCAGTTTCCAGGCGTTCTGGAGCCTGCTCAACGATGCCGAGCAGAGCGTGCAGCTGGACGCGGCGCTGGAGGCGCTGCTGGCGCGTGGCTTCGCCCGCCGCCTGGACCGCCACGAACGCGCCTTCCTGCGCGGGCTCACCGGCACCCTGCTCGAACGCGGCGGCCAGGTACACGAGGTGATGCAGCATTTCGCGCGCAGCCTGCGCGGCTTCGTGCAGAGCCGCGGTTACCTGGAACAGCGCCGGCTCAACCAGTTGCTGAAGCAGGCGCAGGGCGAGGCGCTGCAGTTGCGCGACCACCTGCATGCCACCGCGGCCACCGGCTATGTGCTGCCGCTGAGCAGCGCGCGGCTGCGCTCGCTGTCGCAGTGGCGCCTGCACGACCCGCGCAGCCAGCAGGTGGACGGGCGGGTGCAGGCGGCCGAGGCGGCGACGATCTCGCTGGACAGCGTCGGCGACCTGGTGGCGCAGTCGGAGATCGACCTGCGCGGCCTGCGCAACGACCTGCACGACCTGCTCGGCCGGCAGCCGCAACTGAGCATCGGCGAGGCGCTGCGGCAGCGCCCGGCGGCGCAGGGCCTGGGCAGCGTGATCGGCTACCTGGCGCTGGGCACCCGCCACGGCGTGGTCGTCGACGGCGAATGGGAAGCGGTGCAATGGGAGGGCGGCGACGGCCAGGTCCGGCGCGCACGTATCCCGCTGGTGTGGTTCACCAAGGAAAAACGCAATGAGCTGGTCTGACGAATTCCACGGCCACGACGCCGATGCCGGCGATGTCGCCGCGGCCGCCGCCACGTCCGCTGCGGCTGATGGCGGCACCGCGCTGTTCGCCGGCGACAGCGGCAGCCTGCCGCTGGAGGCGCGGCGCGCGCTGTGCCAGTTGCTGTCCGGCCCCAGCGTCGATGCCTACCGGCACGGCCCGCTGTGGCCGGCGCTGCTGCGCCACGAGGCGGCGATCCGCCGCGTGCTGAGCGAACTGTTCCTGGAACTGGTGCTGGACCGCGACGGCGGCGTGGCGTTCGCGCGCCAGGCCGACACCGGCGAACTGGAGACCCCGGCGCTGCTGCGCACCGCGCCGCTGACCTTCATCGAGTCGGTGCTGCTGCTGTTTCTGCGCCAGCAACTGGCCGAGGCCGACACCCGCGGCGAGCGCGCGGTGGTCGACGAGGCGCAGTTGCTGGAAGTGCTGTCGGTGTACGAGAAGAACCTCTCCACCGACCGCGCCGGTTTCGCGCGGCGGGTGCTGGCGGCGATCGCCAAGATGCGCGACAACCACCTGCTGTCCAAGCTGCGCGGCAGCGAGGACCGCTACGAAGTCTCGCCCGCCCTGAAGCTGCTGTTCTCGGCCGAGGACGTGCAGGCGCTGTCGGCGGCCTATCGCGGCCTGCGCGACGGCGCGGCCGAGGCGGCGCCGTGAGCGGCGTGCACGGCTAGCGGCCGTGTCCGCGCCTGCCGGCCGCTGCGCGCCGGCCCTGCGGCCCACCCTGGGGCCGCGTCCGTTTTCCCGATGAGCTTCCGATGACGTCCCTGTCCGAATCGTCCACCGTCCCCGTCGCCCCGTCCCTGTTCGCCGAGACCCTGGCCGAGCAACGCGCGCAGCAATACCGCATGCGCCGCCTGCAGGTGCACAACTGGGGCACCTTCAACGGCCTGACCGACGTGCCGATCGCCGAGAAGGGCTTCCTGTTCGTCGGCCGCTCCGGTTCGGGCAAGTCGACCCTGCTCGACGCGATGTCGGCGCTGCTGACGCCGCCGAGCATCGTCGACTTCAACGCCGCCGCGCGCGAGGCCGAGCGCAGCGGCCGCGACCGCAGCCTGGTGTCCTACGTGCGCGGCGCCTGGGCCGACCAGCAGGACAGCGCCTCCGGCGAGATCGCCACCCAGTATCTGCGAAAGGGCGCGACCTGGTCGGCGCTGGCGCTGGAATACCGCAATGCCCACGGCCAGGCGGTCAGCCTGGTGCGGCTGTTCTGGATCGCCGGCAGCGGCACCGCCGCGGCCGACGTGCGCAAGCACTACATGGTGGTGCCGCGCGGCTTCGACGTGGCCGCCGAGCTGGACGGCTTCGACCTGGACCTGCGCCGGCTCAAGCTGCGCCTGGGCGAGGACGTGCACCACTTCGACAGCTTCGCCGGCTACGCCGAGCGCTTCCGCCACCTGCTCGGCATCGGCAACGAGATGGCGCTGCGGCTGCTGCACAAGACCCAGTCGGCGAAGAACCTGGGCGATCTCAACGCGTTCCTGCGCAGCTTCATGCTCGACGAGCCGCGCACCTTCGAGGCGGCCGACCGGCTGGTCGAGGATTTCGCCGAACTGGACGGCGCCCACCACGCGGTCGTGACCGCGCGGCGCCAGGTGGAAACCCTGGCCCCGGCGCGCGACTACCACGCCGAACTGCTTGCGTTGCGCCACAGCGTCGGCGAGTTGCGCGAACTGCAGCTCGGCATCGACGGCTACCGCGAGCAGCGCCGCCTGGCCCTGCTCGATGCACGCCTGCAGGAACTGGACACCCAGGACCGCGGCCTGGCCGGCGAGGAAGGCCAGCGCCGCGAAGCGCTGGACAACCACGAGCAGACCCTGGCCGAGCTGGAGACCCAGCAGCGCGCGCAGGGCGGCGAACAGGTCGAGGCGCTGGAACGCGAACGCGGCCGCGTCGAGCGCGAGCGCGACGAGCGCATGCGCCGCCGCAGCCAGGTCGAACAGGCCTGCCGCCAGCTCGGCATGGGCCTGGCAGGCAGCGCCAGCGGCTTCGCCGAGCAGGTGGCGCAAGCGCGCGCGCTGCGCGACGGCGTCGCCGGCGAGGCCAGCAGCCTGGACGAGGCGATCGCCGAACGCATGGCCGAGCGCCGCGAGGACGAGCGCCGCTTCGCGGCGATCCGCACCGAGATCGAGGCGCTGCTGAAGGCGCCCTCGAGCATTCCCGCGCCGATGCAGGCGCTGCGCGCGCGGCTGTGCGCCGAGACCGGCCTGTCCGAAGCCGCCCTGCCGTTCGTCGGCGAGCTGGTGCAGGTGGACGCCGACCAGGCCGCCTGGCGCGGCGCGATCGAGCGCGTGCTGCATGGCTTCGCGCAGTCGCTGCTGGTCGACGAACGCCACTACGCCAGCGTCGCCGACTGGGTCAACAAGACCCAGCTCGGCACCCGCCTGGTGTACTTCCGCGTGCGCCACAACGCGCCGCTGCAACAGCGCGAGCCCGATGCGAAGTCGCTGCTGCGCAAGCTGGAGCTGCGCGACCATGCCTATGCGCCGTGGTTGCGCCAGGAGCTGGCGCGGCGTTTCGACTACACCTGCGTCGATACCGTGGCGCAATTGCGCGATGCCGAGCGTGCGATCACCCGCGAGGGCCAGGTCAAGCATCCGGGCGACCGCTACGAGAAGGACGACCGCCACGCGGTCGGCGACCGCAAGCGCTGGCTGCTCGGCTACGACAACCGCGACAAGCTCAAGGTCTTCGAGCGCGAGGGGCAGACCCTGGCGCAGCGCATCGCCGCCTGCGACGCCGACGTGGCCGCCCTGCGCAAGCAGCGCGAACAGGACCAGGGCCGGCAACTGGCCGCGCACACCCTGGCCGAGCGCGAGTGGGACGAGATCGACGTGGCGCCCAAGCTGCAGCGCCTGAGCGACATCGCCGAGCAACTGCTGCAACTGCGCGAGGGCGACACCGCGCTGCGTGCGCTGGGCGAGCAGATCGCCACTGTCCGCGCGCGCCGCGACCAGGCGCGCCGCACCTACGAGGACGTGCGCCTGGAGCGCGCGCAGGTGAGCCGCGAGCGCGCGCGTCTGGAAGCGCAGCGCGAGACCTGCGCCGCACGTGTGGCCACCGCAGTGATCGGCCCGGCGCAGGTCGCAGGGCTGGACGCGCGGCTGGCGGCGCTGCCGCCGCTGAGCCTGGACAACCTGGAGGCGCATCTGCGCAGCGTCGAGCGCGGGCTCGGCGAACAGCTGGCGCAGAGCCAGGCGCAGGATGCGCGGCTGAGCCAGCAGGTGCTGGACTGCTTCCGCCGCTACTGCCAGCAGTGGCCGGAGGACAGCGGCGACTTCACCGTCAGCCTGGCCAGCGCCGACGATTTCCTGGCGCGCCTGCAGCGGCTGGAGAGCGACGGCCTGCCGCGCCACGAAGGCCGCTTCTTCGACCTGCTGCAGACCCAGAGCAAGAACAACCTGCTGGCCCTGCAGCGCTACACCGCCGAAGCGCACAAGGCGATCAAGCAGCGCATGGACGAGGTCAACGCCAGCCTGGAGCAGGTACCGTTCAACCGCGGCACCCTGCTGACCATCGAGGTCAGCGACCGGCGCCTGCTCGAGGTGCAGGAGTTCCAGCAGCAGTTGCGCGCCGTGCTCGGCCATCAGCAGACCGAGGACCGCGCCCTTGCCGAGGCGCAGTTCGCCATGCTGCGCGGGCTGGTGCAGCGGCTCGGCGCGCAGGAGCCGGAGCTGCGGCGCTGGCGCGAGCAGGTGCTGGACGTGCGCCAGCACGTGGAGTTCGTCGGCGTGGAACTGGACGCGGACAGCCGCGCCCAGGTGGAGATCTACCGCAGCGGCGCCGGCAAGTCCGGCGGCCAGCGGCAGAAGCTGGCCACCACCTGCCTGGCCGCGGCGCTGCGCTACCAGCTCGGCGGCGAGGACGGCGAGCTGCCGCGCTACGCCGCGGTGGTGCTGGACGAGGCCTTCGACAAGGCCGACAACGAGTTCACCGCGCTGGCGATGAACATCTTCGAGAACTTCGGCTTCCAGATGGTGGTGGCCACGCCGCTGAAGTCGGTGATGACGCTGGAGCCGTTCATCGGCGGCGCCTGCTTCGTCGAGATCAGCGGCCGCCACAACTCCGGCGTGCTGCTGATCGAATACGACGAGCAGGCGCATCGGTTGAAGCTGCCCGAGCGCAGCCGCAACGAGGCGGCTGTGCCTGCGGCGGAGCCGACCGCGGCGGTGGACCAGGCCGGCGCCGAGCTGCCGCTGCCGCCGACCGCTGCCGCAGCGGACGCAACCGCGGAGGCCACCGCAGACGCCGTTGCCACGCCGGCGCGCGCATCCGGCAAGGCGGACGATGGCCGCGGCAACGGCGGCAAACCACCGACCGCGCGCAAGACCTCGCCAGCGACGCCCGGCAAACGTGCCAGCACGGCTGCCACGACGCCTGCTGCCAAGGCCGCGTCGGCGAAGGCGCCACGCAAGTCCGCCGCAGCGGCGGCACGTCCGTCCACGGCAACTCAGCCCGCCACGCGGTCGGCGTCAGCGAAGACCGCGAAAGCCGCCGCAGCCCGCAAACCTGCGAAGCCGGCCAAGGCTGCCAAGCCTGCGGCGCGCAAGACGCCTCCCGCGACCGCCAAGCGCCGCGACGGCTGAGCCGGTGCTGGCCCGCGTGTGCCCACGGGCACGCGCGCGGCCGCCGCGTTGGGAGGACAGGCACGCGGCAACCGCGCTGCACTCAGTGCAGCAGATCCCAGCCCATCTTGCCGATCAGCACCACCACCAGCACCAGGAACAACTGCCGGATCAGCGGCGTGCCGCCGCGCAGCGCCAGCCGCGTGCCGGTCACCGCGCCGGCCACGTTGGCCACGGCCATCGGCACCGCCGCGGCCAGCAGGATCTTGCCGCTGGGCACGAAGAAGCACAGCGCCGCCAGGTTGGTGGCCAGGTTCACCACCTTCGAGGCGGCCGAGGCGCGCAGGAAATCCAGGCCGAAGAAGCGGATGAACAGAAAGATCAGGAAGCTGCCGGTGCCCGGGCCGAAGAAGCCGTCGTAGAACCCGATCGCCGCGCCGATCGCCAGCGCGATCGCCAGTTCGCGGCGCCCGATGTGGCGTGGGCGGTGCAGCGCGCCGAAGTCCTTCTTGACCAGCGTGTAGCCCAGCATCGCGATCAGCAGCACCAGGATCAGCGGGCGCACCGCCTGTTTCGGCAGCAGGCTTACTGCGGTGGCGCCGAGGAAGGCGAATACGAACGCCGTCGCGGTCGCGTACAGCACCGGCCGCCACGGCAGGCGCACATGGCGCGCGTAGCGCCAGGCGGCGGTGCCGGTGCCGGCCATGGCGCTGAACTTGTTGGTGCCCAGCACCACGGCCGGTGCCTGTTGCGGCAGGGTCGCGAACAGCCCGGGCAACTGGATCAGGCCGCCGCCGCCCACCGCCGCGTCCACCAGCCCGGCGACGAAGGCGATGCACAGCAGCCAGGGCAGTTCGGTGGGGATCGACTCGAGCACGCCGGCGCTCCGCGCAAGGGGCCGCAAGCATAGCCGCCACCGTCCGCAACGCGCGCGCGGCGTGCGCGTTGGCGCGCCAGCCGGCACAATCGGCACATGCCACCGTCCGCCCCGCGCCTTGCCGATCCCTGTCCCTGCGGCCGTCCGCGCGACTATGCGCAGTGCTGCGGGCCGTACCACGCCGGCGCCGCGGCGCCGGATGCCGAATCCTTGATGCGCTCGCGCTACAGCGCCTACGTGCGCCAGGACGCCGACTACCTGCGTGCGAGCTGGCATCCGTCCACCTGCCCGCCGCAGGTGGAAATCGACCCGCGCACGGTCTGGCTCGGCCTCACCGTGCAGCGCGTGCTGCAGACCGGCGCCGACAGCGCCGAGGTCGCCTTCCTGGCGCGCTATCGCATCGGCGGCGGCAGCGCTGTGCGCATGACCGAGCACAGCCGCTTCGTGCGCGAGGACGGGCGCTGGTACTACCTCGACGCGCTGGACTGAACCGGCACGCGTCGCGCTGGCGGTGCGGACGACCGCGCTCCGCCCGTTCGTTTGCAGGGCTGTCGTCGGTCCTCTTGCGCCTGGAACGAGCGCTGCGGATAGCGAACGCCATGCCTGCCGAGGCTCCGCGTCGCGCGATCTTCCAACCAAGCCACACGCAGACCGCAGTGCCGGTCGCGCGCCGTCTTCCGCCCACACCACGTGAGCGGAGTGCACACGCGGCGGTTGTTTATGATGTCGGCCCTGCCGTCGGCGAGGATGTTGCGATGATGCGTTTGGCCTGGATCCTGCTGCTGGCGGCCCCGTGCGCGCTCGCGCAGACCCCACCCGCGGCGGCGCCGTCCACGCCCGATCCGGCCTTCGCCAGCTGCGTGGCCGGCCTGCGCCCGGCCGCGGCGAAGGCGGGCGTCGCCGAGGCGTCGTTCGATCGCTTCACCGCCGGCCTGCAGCCGGATCCGAGCGTGCTGCCGCTGCTCGACGCCCAGCCCGAGTTCACCACGCCGATCTGGGATTACCTGGCGGGCCTGGTCGACAGCCAGCGCATCGACGACGGCCGCGCCATGCTCGCCGCGCACCGCGACCTGCTCGCGCAGGTGGCGCAACAGTACGGCGTGGACCCGGAGACGGTGGTGGCGGTGTGGGGCGTGGAGAGCGACTACGGCCGCATCTCCGGCAAGCGCCCGCTGCTGGTGTCGCTGCTGACCCTGTCCTGCGAAGGCCGCCGCCAGCCGTTCTTCCGCAGCGAACTGTTCGCCCTGCTGAAGCTGCTGCAGGCCGGCGACCTGCGCTCCGAGGGCCTGACCGGCTCCTGGGCCGGCGCCTTCGGCCATACCCAGTTCATGCCCAGCACCTACGCCCGCGTCGCCGTGGACGGCGATGGCGACGGCCGCCGCGATCTGGTCGCCAGCATTCCCGATGCGCTGGCCTCCACTGCCAACTACCTGAAGCTGGCCGGCTGGCAGAGCGGCCAGCCGTGGGGGCTGGAAGTGAAGTTGCCGGACGGTTTCGACCCGGCGCTGGCCGGGCGTACCCAGCGCCGGCCGTTGTCGGACTGGCGCGCGCGCGGCCTCACCGCCGCCGACGGCAGCGCGCTGCCGGCACTGGCCGCGCAGACCCCGGCAGCGGTGCTGATCCCGGCCGGCGTGCCCGGCCCGGCGTTCCTGGTGTTCCGCAACTACGACGCGATCTACGCCTACAACGCCGCCGAAAGCTATGCGCTGGCGATCGCGCTGCTGTCCGACCGGCTGCGCGGCAAGCCCGGGCTGGTCGCCGCCTGGCCGACCGACGACCCCGGCCTGGGCCGCCCCGAGCGGCGCGAACTGCAGACCCTGCTGCTGGCGCGCGGTCACGCCATCGGCCAGGCCGACGGCGCCATCGGCACCGCCACCCGCCGCGCGATCCAGGCCGAGCAACAGCGGCTGGGCCTGCAGCCGGCCGACGGCCGCGCCGGGCAACGCATCCTCGACGCGCTGCGCCGCGAGGCCGGCGGCGCGCCTGCGGCACCGGTGACGCCACCGGCTACGCCGCCGCCGTCGCCGCAATCGCCCGCACCGGCATCGTCACCCGCACTCGCACCGACGCCGGTCCCCACCGGGACGCCGGCCCCGACGCCATTCGGCGGCACGCCGCCCACCGCATTCCGGTTGCCGGCCGCCTACCCGGCCTTCGTCCAATCCCCCGCGCCACGGAGCATCCATCCCATGTCCGACGTCCCCGGCCTGAGCGCAGGCGACTTCCACGGCTACCCCTCGCTGCTGGTGGAGACCCCGCAATCCACCGCCGCGATCAGCCTGTTCGGCGGCCAGGTGCTGTCGTTCGTGCCCAAGGGCGGCACCGACGCGCTGTGGCTGTCGCCGAGCGCGCAGCCCACGCCGACCCCGATCCGCGGTGGCACCCCGGTGTGCTGGCCATACTTCGGCCGCCAGGGCCAGAGCGATGCCGTCCCCGCGCACGGCTTCGTGCGCACCGTGCCGTGGCAGTTGCAGGACGCACGGCGCGAGGCCGATGGCACGCTGGTGCTGACCCTGGCGCCGCCGGACTTCGACGACCTGCCGCTGCGCCTGCGCATGCAGCTGCGCATCGGCGCCACCCTGGAGCAGCGCCTGGTCACCGACAACGTCGGCACCGCGCCCGCCCGCTTCACCCAGGCGCTGCACAACTACTTCCGCGTCGCCGACGCCACCCAGGTGCGGGTGCAGGGCCTGGACGGCCTGGAGTACCTGGACAAGTTCGAGAACTACGCCACCGCGCATCGCCAGCACGGCGACTGGAGCCTGCAGGATCCGCGCGACCCTGGCCGCAGCGACCGCATCTACACCGGTGCCGGCGGCCGCTACACCCTGCTGGACCCGGGCCTGCAGCGCCGCATCGAGATCGCCACCACCGGCAGCCGCACCCTGGTGGCCTGGAACCCGGGCGAGGCCGGCGCACAGAAGATGGCCGACGTCGGTCCGCACTGGCGCCAGTTCGTGTGCCTGGAAGCGGCCAACGCCGGACCCGAGGTGATCGAACTGGCGCCTGGCGCCCAGCACGTGTTGCAGCAGACGATTTCCGTCGTGGCGTTGTGATCCCGGCCGAGTGACCCCGGCCGGACGGCGGCACCACCCGCTGCGGACTGGTAGTGGGCATTGGTGACGGCCCAGCCGTAACTGCTGCGCCGCCGCGCCTTGGTGGCATGAGTGACGCCGCTGCCTCCGCCGGACCCTCATCCCCGACCCCTCTCCCGACGGGAGAGGGGAGTCGCTCGGGGTAGCCGGACGTGGTGCCGATGCAATCGGGTCAGCGCGCAGACGTCCTGGCATCCCAATCATCGCAGGAAGCGTCCCGTAGGAGCGGCTTCAGCCGCGACGGGCGTTCCCGATAAAAGCCCGGTCGCGGCTGAAGCCGCTCCTACCGTGCAATCCGTATCCGACCTCGATGGCGGCGGATGCAGGTTATTGGAGGTGCTGTTCAGTCCCAACGCGATGGCCTCTGCGGCCGCGGCTGCATCTGTCTCGTCCGCCTTCCACCTTCTGCCTCCGCGGTGATGCGAGAGGGGCTTCAGTCCAGCGCGCGATCGGCCAGCCTCCCATTGTGGGAGGGACTTCAGTCCCGACGCGACGACCTACGCCGCTCGCGATCAGATTGCGCCAACCGCACCCGGCCCAGCCACCGCGAGGTGGCAGGAAGCGGCGCTATCCACTCCGACCTCCCGCACCCGTAGCGGCGCCGATTACACTGCCGCGTCCGCCAGGAGGCCCGCCGTGCACGCTCCGACTCCCGCTGTCCGCTCACGCCGCGCCGCGGTCGCCTTCATCTTCGTCACCCTGCTGATCGACGTGCTGTCCTTCGGCGTCATCATCCCGGTGCTGCCCACGCTCGTGCGCGGCTTCACCGGCGGCGATTTCGCTGCCGCGGCCCGCTGGGTCGGCTGGTTCGGCTTCCTGTTTGCCGCGCTGCAGTTCGTCAGCTCGCCGCTGCAGGGCGCGCTGTCCGACCGCTACGGCCGGCGCCCGGTGATCCTGGCCTCGTGCCTCGGGCTGGGCGTGGACTTCATGGTGATGGCGCTGGCGCAGAGCCTGCCGGTGCTGCTGCTGGCGCGCATGGTCTCCGGCGTGTTCTCGGCCAGCTTCACCTCGGCCAACGCCTACATCGCCGACATCACCCCGCCCGACAAGCGCGCCCAGGCCTACGGCATCATCGGCGCCGCGTTCGGCGTGGGCTTCGTGGTCGGTCCGCTGCTGGGCGGCTGGCTCGGCAGCCTGCACCTGCGCGCGCCGTTCTGGTTCGCCGCCGGGCTGGCCCTGCTCAACTTCCTCTACGGCCTGTGGGTGCTGCCCGAATCGTTGGCGCCGGAGCGGCGAACCGCGCGGGTGGACTGGGCGCACGCCAATCCGTTCGGCGCGCTGCGCCTGCTGCAGCGCTACCCGCAGGTGTTCGCGCTGGCCGCGGTGATCTTCCTGGCCAATCTGGCGCACTACGTCTACCCGAGCATCTTCGTGCTGTTCGCCGATTACCGTTTCGGCTGGGGACCGAAACAGGTCAGCTGGGTGCTGGCCCTGGTCGGCGTGTGCAGCATCGTGGTCAACGCCGTGCTGGTGGCGCGGGTGGTGCGCCGCTTCGGCGAGCGCGGCGCGCTGCTGTTCGGCCTGGGCTGCGGCGTGATCGGCTTCGCCATCTACAGCGTGGCCGGCAGCGGCGCGCTGTTCCTGCTCGGCGTGCCGATCAGCGCGCTGTGGGCGGTGGCCGGGCCGGCGGCGCAGGCGATCGTCACCCGCCACGTCGGCGCCGACGCGCAGGGGCGCATCCAGGGTGCGCTGATGAGCCTGGTCAGCCTGGCCGGGGTGATCGGGCCGTTGCTGTACGCATGGGTGTTCGCCGCCTTCATCGGCCCGCACGCGCTGCTGCACTTCCCCGGCGTGCCGTGGCTGCTGGCGGCGCTGCTGCTGGGCGGCGGCTGGATCGTGGCCTGGCGCCGCGCGCGGGTGCCGGCTGCCGGGGTGGCCGCCGGCTGAGGCGCTGCTCAGGCAGCGCGGCCGGCATGAACGGCTCAGCTTGCTGGGATGGGCGTCGCGGCTCGCGCGCGGCCTCGCCTGGCACCGCGCGGTCGCGATTGTTACGCTGTGTCCTCTCTTTCGTCGCGGCCGGCCGGCTGCTGTACCAGTCGCCTGCATGATGTCCCCTCCCGACGGAACCGCCCTGCCGTTGACCGCTGCGCGCCTGCTGCGCGAGGCCACTGCGCAGCAGCACCAGGCGGTGGAAGACCTGCCGGCGATGCGCGCTCTGATGGATCCGGCGCTGTCGTTGTCCGCCTACGTGCAGCTGCTGCGTCGCCATCACGCGGTGCTGGCCGGCTGGGAACAGCGCGAAGCGGCCTGGCTGCGCGACTGCGGCGATGCACAGTGGCGGTACCAGCCGCGCACCCCGCTGCTGACGCAGGATCTGCATGCCCTGCAGGCAACCCCGCCAGCGCCGCAGCCGCTGCCGCCAGCCGTCGACGCCGGCGCGCGTTGGGGCATGCTCTACGTGGTCGAAGGCTCGCGCCTGGGCGGGCGGGTGATCGCCCGGCACCTGCGGCAGAGCCTGCCCGCCGCCGCGCCGGCGCTGTCCTATTTCGAACTCGGCCATGCCGACCCGGCCGCCTGGCGGCATTTCCAGCAGCGCCTGGAGCAGGCCTTGCCGAGCGCGCCGCTGCGGCAGGCCGCGGTCGACGGCGCCCGCAGCATGTTCGCGCACTTCCATACCCACTTCGCCCTGGAGATCGCCGCATGAGCGACATCGTCGTGCCCCTGGACATGGACGCCTGCGCACGCGAGCCCATCCATATTCCTGGATCGGTGCAGCCGCACGGCGTGCTGCTGGTGATCGAGCCGCAGGACGGGCGCATCGTCCAGGCCAGCGCCAGCGCCGCCGACCTGTTCGGCCGGCCGTTGGATGCACTGCTCGGACAGCGCTACGACACCCTTCTCGTGCTGGAGGATCCGCGCACGCGGCTGCTGCCCGACGCGGCCGAGCGCAGCGACCTGGCCTATGTCGAAGTGGGGTTCAAGGACGCGGCCGCGACGCAGCGCTGGGTCGGTGCCTGGCATCTGTATCCGGAGCAGTGGTTGCTGGAACTGGAGCCGCGCGATGCGCCGCTGGCCGACGCCACCCTGCGCGAAGCGCTGCCGGTGCTGCGCCGGCTGGAGACCGACCACAGCATCGAGGACGCCTGCCAGCGCGCCGCCAAGAGCCTGCGCAGCCTGATCGGCTACGACCGGGTGATGATCTACCGCTTCGACGACGACTGGAACGGCGACGTGGTCGCCGAAGCGCGCGCGGCGGAGCTGGAGCCGTATCTCGGTCTGCACTATCCGGCCAGCGACATTCCGGCGCAGGCCCGCGCGCTGTACCTGCGCAACCGCGTGCGCCAGATCGCCAACGTCGGCTACGTGCCGTCGCCGATCCAGCCCACCCTGCATCCGCGCCTGCGCGCGCCGGTGGACCTGAGCGATGTCAGCCTGCGCAGCGTGTCGCCGGTGCATCTGGAATACCTGGCCAACATGGGCGTCACCGCCACCCTGGTGGCCTCGATCGTGGTCAACGACGCGCTGTGGGGGCTGATCGCCTGCCATCACTACCGCCCGTATTTCTGCAACCACGAGATGCGCGATGTCGCCGATGCGCTGAGCCGGGCGCTGGCCGGGCGCATCGGTGCGATCACCGCGGTGGCGCGCGCGCGGACCGAGTCGGTGCTGCTGACCGTGCGCGAGAAGCTGATCACCAACTTCAACGACGCCGAGATGCTGACCGCGCCCATGCTCGACGAGATGGCCTCGGACCTGCTCGACGTGGTCGATGCCGACGGCGTGGCGGTGTTCCATGGCGACCACGTCACCCGCCACGGCATGCTGCCGTCGACCGAGGACCTGGCGCGGATCCGCGAACAGATCGAGTCCACCCATCACGAAGCGCTGCGCCACGACGCGGTCGGCGCGCTGCACTCGGACCAGATCGGCGAGACCTTCCCGGCGCTGGCCGATCTGGCGCCGCTGGCCGCCGGCTTCATCTTCGTGCCGCTGATGCCGCAGGCGCGCAGCGCCCTGCTGTGGACCCGCCGCGAACAGGTGCGCACGGTCAACTGGGCCGGCAATCCGCAGCTGGCCAAGCTGCAGGACATCGCCGGCTCGCGGCTGTCGCCGCGCAAGAGCTTCGACCTGTGGCAGGAGACCGTGCGCGGACGCGCGCTGCCGTGGTCGCCGATCAGCCTGGAATCGGCGCGCAGCCTGCGGGTGCTGATCGAACTGATGGAGCGCAAGCGCTTCCAGCAGGATTTCGCCCTGCTGGAGGCTTCGCTGTCGCGGCTGCGCGAACCGGTGGCGATCGTCGAGCGCGGCGACGGCCCGCGGCCCAGCCGCCTGGCCTTCGTCAACGAGGCCTTCGCCGCACTGTACGGGCGCGAGGTCGCCGACCTGATCGGCTGCGACCTGGAGCGCCTGTACGCCAGCGATGCCGTGCTGCTCGAAACCCAGCGCATCGACACCCTGCTGCGGCAGGGGCGCGCGGCCTACGTCACCCTGCCGCTGCGCGTGGACGGCAGCACGGCCGTGCACCGCCAGTTCGACTTCGAACCGCTGCCCGATCACTCCGGCGTGTCCAGCCACTGGTTGCTGCAGTTGCGCGATCCGCGCTGAGTCATCGTCCGCGGCGCACGCTCAACGCGTGCGCCGCCACAGCGCCAGCGTCGCCGCGCCGGCCAGCAGCCCCCAGAGCGCCGCGCCGATACCGAACAGCGACAGGCCCGAGGCGGTGACCAGGAACGCGATCAGCGCCGGCTCGCGCTCGTGTTCCTCGCGCAGCGCTGAGGCCAGGCTGTTGCCGATGGTGCCAAACAGCGCGATGCCGGCGATGGCCATCACCAGCTCCCGCGGAAAGGCCGCGAACAGCGCCGCCACCGTGGCGCCGAACACGCCGATCAGCACATAGAAGAGCCCGGCGAACACCGCGGCCATGTAGCGCCGCTGCGGATCTTCCTGCGCTTCGCGGCCCATGCAGATCGCCGCGGTGATCGCCGCCAGGTTCAGCCCGTAGGCGCCGAACGGCGCCAGCAGCGTGTTGACCACGCCGATCCAGCCGATGGTCGGCGAGATCGGCACCGCATAGCCGGACGCGCGGATCGCCGCGACCCCAGGCAGGTTCTGCGAGGTCATCGTCACCACGAAAAGCGGCAGCGCGATCCCGAACAGCGCCTGCCACGACAGCGTCGGCCAGACCAGCACCGGCTGCGCCACGCTCAGATGCGCCGCCTCCAGATGCAGCGTGCCCGTGCCCGCGGCCACGGCGGTGCCGACCAGCAGCGTGGCGATCACCGCATAGCGCGGGAAGGCGCGGCGCCCGAGCAGATAGGTGGCGAACATCGCCAGCGCCATGCTGAGCTGGTGCTGCATCGCCACGAACACGTCCAGGCCGAAGCGCAGCAACACCCCGGCCAGCATCGCCGAGGCCAGCGACAGCGGAATGCGCCGCAGCAGGCGTTCGAACAGGCCGGAAAACCCGGCGAGCGTGGACAACACCGCCACCACCACGAACGCGCCGATCGCATCGGACAGCGGCAGGCCGCCACCACTACCGATCAGCAAGGCGGCGCCGGGCGTGGACCAGGCGGTGACCACCGGCATCCGGTAGCGCAGCGACAACCCGATGCAGGTCAGGCCCATGCCCAGCCCCAGCGCCCACATCCAGGAGGCGATCTGCGCCTGCGAGGCGCCGACGCTGCGCGCGGCCTCGAACACGATCGCCGCCGAACTGGTGAAGCCGACCAGCACGGTGACGAAGCCGGCGATCAGCGCGGGCAGCGAGGCGTCGCGCCAGAGCGAGCGTGCAGCAGCGGTCATGCGGAATCCCATGGTGGAGCGCAGGCTGCATTCTCGGGCAAACGCCGGCGATCGGCCGTGCCGTGCCTTCACCAATAGAGGAGAGAGCCGGGCAGGACGCAGCGCTGCAAGGACTCGAAAAAAAACGGTTGACCTTTTTTCCAGTGCCATTAAACTGCGCGGCCCGCTACGCAGCTGCCGAGTTTCGGCACGACAGAGGCCGGCGGGGCCGGAAACACCTAGCGAACATCGGGTGTTGACAGCATGAAAAAGTCGGCTAATATGGCCGGCTAGCTTCGAGGAAAAGCCTACGGGTTTGGACGAAGAAGCGGCGTCAACCACCTGATCAAAAGGTGTTGACGGCAAGAAAAAAGCCGCTATGATGGGCGGCTCGGTTCGACGAAAAGCCTTCGGGTTTGAAGACGAACCGGCGTCAACCGCCTCGAAATGAGGTGTTGACGGAAACAAAAAGCCCGCTATAATGGGCGGCTCACTCGGACGGAAACGTCGGGGCGAAAAAGGGAAAGGCGCTGAGGCCGGCCCCGAGGTTCTTTGACAGTGTGCGCAGGTAACTTGTGAGGACGCCTGCAGATGGAAGTATGTCCATCTTGCAGACGTTCGAATCAAGAGCAACAAATCAATTGCTTTGCAAGCGATACGTAGCTTGGTTTGAACTCTGCATATCAAAGCTTTTGCCTTCGGGCATGTAGTTTTAAGTGAAGAGTTTGATCCTGGCTCAGAGTGAACGCTGGCGGCAGGCCTAACACATGCAAGTCGAACGGCAGCACAGGAGAGCTTGCTCTCTGGGTGGCGAGTGGCGGACGGGTGAGGAATACATCGGAATCTACCTTTTCGTGGGGGATAACGTAGGGAAACTTACGCTAATACCGCATACGACCTTAGGGTGAAAGCGGAGGACCTTCGGGCTTCGCGCGGATAGATGAGCCGATGTCGGATTAGCTAGTTGGCGGGGTAAAGGCCCACCAAGGCGACGATCCGTAG
>NZ_CM152819.1:190000-4552500 GCF_056629235.1 Xanthomonas sp. NCPPB 1132
GCTAATCGAACCCGGAGATAGCTGGTTCTCCTCGAAAGCTATTTAGGTAGCGCCTCATATGTATCCTCTCGGGGGTAGAGCACTGTTATGGCTAGGGGGTCATCGCGACTTACCAAACCATTGCAAACTCCGAATACCGAGACGGACTGTATGGGAGACACACGGCGGGTGCTAACGTCCGTCGTGAAAAGGGAAACAACCCAGACCCACAGCTAAGGTCCCAAATTCACTGCTAAGTGGAAAACGATGTGGAAAGGCATAGACAGCCAGGAGGTTGGCTTAGAAGCAGCCACCCTTTAAAGAAAGCGTAATAGCTCACTGGTCGAGTCGGTCTGCGCGGAAGATTTAACGGGGCTAAGCAGTGAACCGAAGCTTGGGGTGCATCGCGATAAGCGATGCGCGGTAGAGGAGCGTTCCGTAAGCCTGCGAAGGTGGATTGAGAAGTCTGCTGGAGGTATCGGAAGTGCGAATGCTGACATGAGTAACGACAATGCGGGTGAAAAACCCGCACGCCGAAAGCCCAAGGTTTCCTTGCGCAACGTTAATCGGCGCAGGGTGAGTCGGCCCCTAAGGCGAGGGCGAAAGCCGTAGTCGATGGGAAGCAGGTTAATATTCCTGCACCTCGCGTAAGTGCGATGGAGGGACGGAGAAGGTTAGGTGTACCGGGCGTTGGTTGTCCCGGGGAAAGGCGGTAGGTTTGGATCTTTGGCAAATCCGGGATCCTTTAAGACCGAGCACCGAGACGAGTCTTTTAGACGAAGTCACTGATACCACGCTTCCAGGAAAAGCTCCTAAGCTTCAGCTTACGCAGACCGTACCGTAAACCGACACAGGTGGGTAGGATGAGAATTCTCAGGCGCTTGAGAGAACTCGGGTGAAGGAACTAGGCAACATGGCACCGTAACTTCGGGAGAAGGTGCACCCTTTTTGGTGGCTCGTGCGAGCTATAGCTGAAGAGGGTCGCAGAAACCAGGCCGCTGCGACTGTTTATCAAAAACACAGCACTCTGCAAACACGAAAGTGGACGTATAGGGTGTGACGCCTGCCCGGTGCTGGAAGGTTAATTGATGGGGTCAGCCGCAAGGCGAAGCTCTTGATCGAAGCCCCAGTAAACGGCGGCCGTAACTATAACGGTCCTAAGGTAGCGAAATTCCTTGTCGGGTAAGTTCCGACCTGCACGAATGGCGTAACGACAGCGGCGCTGTCTCCACCCGAGACTCAGTGAAATTGAAATCGCTGTGAAGATGCAGCGTTCCCGTGGCAAGACGGAAAGACCCCGTGAACCTTTACTATAGCTTTACACTGAACGTTGAGTTCGTCTGTGTAGGATAGGTGGGAGGCTATGAAACTGTGGCGCTAGCTGCAGTGGAGCCATCCTTGAAATACCACCCTGTCGTGCTTGACGTTCTAACCTAGGTCCGTAATCCGGATCGGGGACCGTGTATGGTGGGTAGTTTGACTGGGGCGGTCTCCTCCTAAAGAGTAACGGAGGAGCACGAAGGTACGCTCAGCGCGGTCGGACATCGCGCACTGTGTGCAAAGGCATAAGCGTGCTTGACTGCAAGATCGACGGATCAAGCAGGTACGAAAGTAGGTCTTAGTGATCCGGTGGTTCTGTATGGAAGGGCCATCGCTCAACGGATAAAAGGTACTCCGGGGATAACAGGCTGATACCGCCCAAGAGTTCATATCGACGGCGGTGTTTGGCACCTCGATGTCGGCTCATCACATCCTGGGGCTGTAGTCGGTCCCAAGGGTATGGCTGTTCGCCATTTAAAGTGGTACGCGAGCTGGGTTCAGAACGTCGTGAGACAGTTCGGTCCCTATCTGCCATGGGCGTTGGAGATTTGAGAGGGGCTGCTCCTAGTACGAGAGGACCGGAGTGGACGAACCTCTGGTGTTCCGGTTGTCACGCCAGTGGCATTGCCGGGTAGCTATGTTCGGAAGCGATAACCGCTGAAAGCATCTAAGCGGGAAGCGCGCCTCAAGATGAGATCTCCCGGGACACAAGTCCCCTAAAGGAACCATGTAGACTACGTGGTTGATAGGTCAGGTGTGTAAGTGCAGCAATGCATTGAGCTAACTGATACTAATGATCCGTGCGGCTTGACCATATAACCTCAAGATGCTTCCTCGAAGCATCCCTTAGCGCGACACACGTCGATCGCTCTCACTCGCTCGCTACATCACACCCTATGAGAGGCTGGCGCCCTGCCGTCCTCGGTCCAACAACCGAGTACACGCACGCGGCGACACTCCAACCGTCTCCCTGGTGAAATTAGCGCTGTGGAACCACCCGATCCCATCCCGAACTCGGAAGTGAAACGCAGCTGCGCCGATGGTAGTGTGGCTCAAGCCATGCGAGAGTAGGTCATCGCCAGGGGCTTTACCCCAAATCCCCGTCCGAAAGGACGGGGATTTTTTTATTGCGTGCGGAAAAAACCAACCCGACCCAGCGGCGACATGCTACCCGGGGGCTGCGCGCCGTACCCTCACCCCAACCCCTCTCCCGCCGACGTCCCCCCAGTTTTGAGTAGCACGGCGATTTGGAGTCCAATCCCCAACGAGACGGAGATTGGACGTGAAGAAGCGCTTTTCCGAAGAGCAGATCATCGGCTTTCTGCGTGAGGCCGAAGCCGGCGTGGCGGTGAAGGACCTGTGCCGGCGGCACGGGTTCAGCGAGGCGTCCTACTACCTGTGGCGCAGCAAGTTCGGCGGCATGAGCGTGCCGGAGGCCAAGCGGCTCAAGGAGCTGGAGGCGGAGAACACGCGGCTGAAGAAGCTGCTGGCCGAGCAGCTGTTCGAGAACGACGTCATCAAGGATGCCCTGCGAAAAAAGTGGTGACCGCACCGGCGCGCAGGATGCTGGTGCGGCAGCTGATGGAGCGCGGGCTCACGGAGCGACGGGCTCTGGCCGTGGTGCGGATGAGCGCCAGCGCGCTGCGCTACGTCCCGCGTCCGGATCGCAACGTCGAGCTGCGCGAGCGGATCCTGGCGCTGGCGCAGCGGCACAAGCGCTACGGCGTCGGGATGATCTATCTGAAACTGCGGCAGGAGCAGTGGCCGGTGAACTACAAGCGGGTGGAACGGCTGTATCAGGAGGCCAGGTTGCAGGTGCGCCGGCGCAAGCGGAAGAAGGTGCTGCTGGGCGAGCGCCAGCCGTTGCTTCGGCCTGAAGCCGCCAACCAGGTCTGGTCGATGGACTTCGTGTTCGACCGCACCGCCGAGGGCCGGGTGCTCAAGGCCCTGACCATCGTCGACGATGCCACGCACGAGGCAGTGGCGATCGAGGTGGAGCGGGCCATCTCTGGTCACGGCGTGGCCCGGGTGCTGGATCGGCTGGCGCTGACACGGGGTCTGCCGCAGGTGATCCGCACCGACAACGGCAAGGAGTTCTGCGGCAAGACGATGGTGACGTGGGCCCACGAGCGCGGTGTGCAGCTGCGCTTGATCCAGCCAGGCAAGCCGAACCAGAACGCCTACATCGAGAGCTTCAACGGCCGCCTGCGCGACGAATGCCTCAACGAGCACTGGTTCCCGACGCTGCTGCACGCCCGCACCGAGATCGAGACCTGGCGACGGGAATACAACGAGGAGCGACCGAAGAAGATCTTGGGCGGCCTGCCCCCGGCCGCCTATGCCCAACAGCTAGCAGCCAAAGCCGCTACGATGAAACCCGGACTCTAAAGAGCCCCGCTACTGAAAGCGGGGGGACGTCGCGGCGGCAACGGGTGAAGCGACGTCCACGTTAGGTGGAATGCTACTCAGCAAAACAGGGCTGCCCACGCCTTATGCAGAAGCGCTCTATTCCCTAATTGGATTTGTTCCATCTGGTGCGGTTCCCAGTTTGGGTAGATCAGCAGGGACTCTGCCGATAAAAAATCTCGAGCCAGTAGATGCAGTGGTAGATGATACCGCACGCCTTGGATTGGGAACGCCAAACAACTTGTTGCCGGATGCAATATGGGGCGATGGCATGATCAATCACCCTGTGCGAGTAAATAACCGAGTGTTGGAAAATCCCCGCATTGGTAGCGCCAACAAATTGGATGATGGACAACACGGCTTCAGTGATTTTATTGATAACTATGCAGATGATGCATCTGTATTTAGCATACCAGTCAGGGGGCCTAAAGGTGTAATACTAGGAACCGCGGAGTTGAGACAATTGGAAGGATCCAGTAGAGGCGTGAACGGTGTCTTCGAATGGATTGTTGACAGTCATGGAGTGACGCATAGGCGATTTATCCCTGGTGGGAAAGTTACAGGCTATCCTAATCAGACGCCCAGCAGAGGAAAGTAGTAAATTTATGAATCGAGCTTTAGGTGTGCTGATGTCTTTAGGCCTTGTGGACTGGGGGACTTTGGTTGTTGGGAAAAAGAGAGGCTGGATCGGTAAGGATGATGTAATTGATTACTGTAATTATATTTTGAGAAAATCTCATGATGAGAAGGCAATATCTATGTTGGTAGTGGATGAGGCTTCGGAGGAGGATTTCTTCAGCGCGTTAAATAAAAACGCTGGCCCATTTGAAGAGTTTGTTGAACAGGAAAAATGGAGGCTTGCTTTCTTGGTTTGTATATCGAATTTGAATTCTGATGATAATGAGAAGATACGGCTGCTTCAGGAAGTCTACGCGGATTTCTATTATCCGGAAGATATGGCTGAATGTAGTATTTATGGAGACGGAAGAGGAGATCCGCTAGCCGCAATGATGCGAGTGATAGCGGAGCTTTCTAAAAAACTTTGCATTAAAAATAGTATAATAAATTAATTTTAATTTAAGTCTTTTGGAATTCACTCGATGCCTAAATCGAACGGTGTACATCATCTCGAAGATTCATGGCAACCTGATCGCTAATCACGACCTCGATGTGAGGTAAGAGTTTATCTACAGCCGTACCGCCGCCGACGAGCCCGCCAAGAAAGAACCAAGCTCACGTGCATCACTCGGTATTCTTCAGCACGTGCTCGCCGTCGGCATGGTAAGGGCAAGGCACCATGATTTGTGTTGCGTCAGCCTACAGAGCCGAGACTGTCAAGCAGTATGCTTCAACCCTGACCAGCAAGCAGTCCACACGATGACCGACACCCCCACCATCCCCGTTCTCTCCACCATCGAAGCCCGCGCCCTCGGCTGCCTGATCGAGAAAGAAGCGACCACGCCGGATGCGTATCCGCTCACGGTCAATGCGACGGTGGTGGCGGCCAATCAAAAGACCTCGCGCGAGCCGGTGATGGCGTTGAGTCCGGGCGATGTCCAGCATGCGCTGAGGCAACTGGAGGGGCGCGGCCTGGTGCGGCAGCAGTTCTCTTCACGGGCCGAACGCTACGAGCACCGGTTGGCGTCGGCGCTGGATCTGACCCAGCAGCAGGTGGCCTTGCTCGGCCTGCTGTTGCTACGTGGTCCGCAGACCGTCAATGAGTTGCTGACGCGTGCCGAGCGCATGGCGCGCTTTGCCGATGCGGACGACGTCCGCCATCAGTTGGAACGGCTGGCGCAGCGCCAGTTGGCGTTGCAGTTGCCGCGTGCCAGCGGGCAGCGCGAGGATCGCTACATGCATCTGCTCACCGGTCCGGTGGATGCGGAGGCGCTCGCGGCGACGTTCAAGGCGCGGCCAGCGGCGTCGGGGAACGACGAACTGGAAGGCCGGGTGCAGGCGCTGGAGGCCGAGGTAGCGGAGTTGCGCGAGATCGTGGCGCAGTTGCAGGCGCAGCGCGGCGCCGAGTGACGCGCTGCGGGTGTCCTCTGGAGAGAGCCTGCTGTAAACACGGAGGATCACGTGTAGGAGCGGCTTCAGCCGCGATGTGCTCTACAGGGGATGCCTGTCGCGGCTGAAGCCGCTCCTACAATCGCTACGACAGATCTCGCTACGTCACGACAAAGGCGCATTGCTAATTCACCTGGAATACGCCAAGTCGCTCATCGAGCGCAGCGCCCCGCGATCGCAAGATCACCCCATCTCCATCTGTGGAATCACCGCCAGCATATCGGTCACGCCGACATCCACACCCGCCTGGCTGAGCAAGGTGGTGGCCTGGCCGCGATGGTGCGTCTGGTGGTTGAAGAAGTGCAGCAGCAGGTCGCCGAAGCGCCGGCTGTGCGATTCGCCACGGGTATTGCGATAGCGCAGCGCCACATCGAGATCGTCGGGCTGCAGTTCCGTCATCCAGGCGGCGATCGTTGCATCCAGCGCCTCGCGCTGCGTCCGCAGGTCCGCCAGACAGTCGGCCTGCGGCATGTCCAGGGCGGCTGGGACTGGCGTGGCGGCGATGGCCTGCAGCGCCGGGTGGCGTGCCGGATGCTGGGCGAAGCGCTGCAGCCAGATCGTGTCGGCCACCACCAGGTGGTTGAGCGTGCCCAACAGCGATCCGAAGAAGGCGCCGCGCGGCTCGGCGATCGTAGCGTCCGGCAGGGTCGCGGCCGCGGCGTAGAGACGCTGGTTCATCCAGTGGCTGTAGTCGGCGAACAGCTGCAGTGTGTGCAAGGTGTCCATGCTCAGGTGCGCTCCTGGGGCGCGTGCGGTTCGCACAGATGGAGTTCGACCTCGGCCGCCTCCGGACTCAGGCGCACGCGCCCCTGGGCGAGGAAGCCCAGCGCGGCGAGCAGCCGCAGCGAGCGCGCATTGCCCGGGGCCACGATCGCGTAGACGCGCGGCAGCGCCAGCACGGTCCGCGCGTACTCCAGCACGGCGCGCGCCGCTTCGGTGGCGTAGCCCTGGCCCGCGTAGGGCTGCAGCAGGGCATAGCCCAGATCGGGCGCGGGCAGGGTCGGCCGCAGCACCAGTCCGGCCACGCCAAGCCAGGCGCCGTCGTCGCGGCGCTCCACCGCATACAGGCCGAAGCCGTGCTCGGCATAGCTGCGCACCGAGCCATCGGCGAGATAGCGGCTGGCCTGTGCTTCGTCGCGCACGCCGCGGTCGCCGATGTGCGCCAGGAAGCCGGGGTCGTTGAGCAGGGCCAGCATCGGCGTGGCGTCGCGCGCGGGGTCCAGCCGGCGCAGCACCAGGCGCGCGGTGGCGATCACAGTGGACATGCGGCGCTCCTGCGGGTCGGGGCGTCAGCGTGCCGCCGCCGCAACGGCTTGGCAAGCGGCGCCGGCGGACCCGCGTTTCGTGGGGTAGACGCGTCGATGCGCTAGGTCCGGGAGGCGCGAAATCCCTGCGCAAAGGCCGCCATGCCCGACATCCCGGTCACACATGACAAACGTCTAGTTAACAGCTTCACATGGGGTGCCGGTATTCTGACGCCCATGCGACCCATCCCCCGTCTCGCCACCGTCCTGTCCCTGCTCTCCCTGGCCGGCCTTGCCGAGGCCCGTGGCGTCATCGAAAAGGTGCAGATCCAGGGCCTGAACAAGGACGAGGACGCGGCGATGATCGAGAACATCCAGGTCTCGCTGTCGCTGTACGACGCCATCGGCAAGGACCAGGGCGAGTCGCGCCTGGAGTATCTGCTGAGCCAGGCCGAAAGCCAGACCCGGCAGGCGCTGGAGCCGTTCGGCTACTTCACTCCCAAGATCACCGTCGAAGCGCCACGCCAGGACGACAAGCTGACCGTGGTGGTGCACGTGGACAAGGGCGAGCCGGTGCGGGTGCGCAACTTTCATGTGGGCATCACCGGCCCGGCCGAGGACGACCGCTACCTGGGCGAGGACCTGGAGAACTTCCGGCCGCGCCAGGGCGACGTCTTCGTCAGCAGCGTCTACGAGACCAGCAAGGTCACCATCACCCGGCGCTTGGCCGAGCGCGGTTACTTCGATGCCGACTTCACCCAGCGCAAAGTCGAGGTGACCCGCGCCGACCACGCCGCCGACATCGACCTGAGCTGGGACAGCGGCCGCCGCTACAACATGGGCCCCATCCGCTTCCACCAGGACTACTTCAACCAGAAGCTGTTCGATCCGCTGGTGTACTGGAAGGAAGGCAGCTACTACCACGAGGGCAAGCTCGACCGCCTGCGCGAGTCGCTGGTCAAGCTCGACTACTTCAGCGTGATCGACATCCAGCCCAAGCCGGAAGAAGCCGACGCCAACGGCGACGTGCCGGTGGACGTCAACCTCACCCGCGCCAAGCGCAGCATCTACACCGCCGGCCTCAGCTACGGCAGCGAGAGCGGCGCCGGTGTGCGCCTGGGCGTGGACCGCCGCTACGTCAATGCGCGCGGGCACAAGCTCAGCACGCAGATGGACTACGCGCAGAAGCGCAAGAGTTTCATCACCAGCTACCGGATCCCGGCGTTCCGCTGGCTCGACGGCTGGTACACCACCTCGCTGCGCGTCTACGACGAGCAGACCGATTACATCGACCTGCGCAACGTCAAGCTCACCGGCAGCCGCAGCGGCCAGATCAACGAGCACTGGACCGCGATCGCCTCGATCAACGCGCTGCGCGAACGCTGGCGCTACGCCACCGACGAGGTGTTCGACGGCGCGCTGTACCAGACTTCCACGCTGTTCTATCCGCAGATCGAAGCCGACTACGTCGGCGTCGACGACAAGGTGTTCCCGCGCAAGGGCTTCAGCGGCAACATCAGCCTGCGCGGCGGCGCCGAGGGTGTGGGGTCCGACGCCAGCTTCGTGCAGGCGCACATGCGGGTGAACTGGTTCCACGGCATCGGCGACAACGACCGCCTGATCCTGCGCGGCGAAGCCGGCAGCACCTGGACCGACGCATTGGTGGCGATGCCGCCGAGCCTGCGTTTCTTCGCTGGCGGCGACAACAGCATCCGCGGCTATGCCTTCCGCGAGGTCGGCCCGCGCACGGCGCGGCCGGACCGCTTCGCGCTCGGCGCCAAGCACGTGCTCACCGGCAGCGCCGAGTACGAGCATTACTTCAAGGGCGGTCCGTGGGGCGGCGCGGTGTTCGTCGACAGCGGCAGCGCCTTCGACGACACGCCGGACTGGCATACCGGCGTCGGCTTCGGCCTGCGCTGGCGCTCGCCGGTCGGCCCGGTGCGGGTGGACATCGCGCATGGCTTGAACGATCCCGACTCGCAGTTCCAGCTCTATCTCAACATCGGAGCCAATCTGTGAGCGCGCCGCTGGAGCCGACGTCGCCCGCCACGCCGCCGCCACCGCGGCGCCCGCGTTTTTATCGGCGCAAGCGCTTCTGGTGGGGCTCGGCACTGACCGTGGCCGGCCTGGTGCTGCTGGCGGTGATCGCGCTGTACTGGCTGCTGCAGACCGTGGCCGGGCGCGACGTGCTGCTGGCGCAGGTGGTGGCGCGGCTGCCGGCCGGCTCCACGCTCACCTGGGAGCGCGCCGAAGGACCGCTGGCCGGTCCGCTGATCCTGCACAACCTGGATTTCCGCTACAACGAGATCCACTTCACCGCCGAGCGCGCCTACCTGGATCCGGACATCCGCCCGCTGCTCGGGCGCAAGTTGCAACTGGACGCGCTGGAGCTGACCAACGCCACGCTCAACCTGGCCAAGAGCGACGAACCGTTCGAACTGCCGCGCTGGCCGCAGTCGCTGCCGCAGATCGAAGTGCCGCTGGCGCTGCAGGCCGACCGCATCGCCATCGACGGCCTGCGCATCACCCAGGCGCAGCAGCCGATGATCGACATCCGCACGCTGCGCGGCGGCGTGGAAGTGGCCAATGGCGAGTTCCGCGCCACCCAGGTGGTGGTGAATAGCGACCGCGGCGATTTCCGTATCAATGGCGATTACCTGCCGGGCCAGGACTACAAGGCCGACCTCACCGCCAGCGCCTTGCTGCCGGCCGCACGCGGGCGCACCCCGGCGCGCCTGGGCCTGGTCGCGCGCGGCGACCTGGACAAGATGGAAGTGGCCATTGCCGGCAACGCGCCGGCGCCGCTGCGTGCCACGCTGGTGTTCACCGGCCGCACCGACCCGGTGTGGGAATTCGCCGCCAGCAGCAAGGCGCTGGATCCATCGCTGCTGGTGCCGCCGGCCGACGACGCGCCGGCGGCGGTGCCGCTGGCCTTCGACCTGCATGCCAAGGGCAAGGGCGGCAACGCCGATCTGCAGGGCGAACTGTCGCGCGACGGGCAGAAGCTGGTGCTCGATCCCTCGCACCTGAGCCTGGACAACCAGGTGCTCACCGTCGCGCCGCTGCAGCTGCGCGCGTTCGACGGGCAACTGCGCCTGCGCGGCACCGCCGATCTGCGCGACCCGGACAATGCGCAGCTGCGCTTTGCGGTCAACGCCAGCGGCATGAGCTTCACCACCGCGCCGGATCCGTCCACCCCGGACGCGCCGGCGGTGCCGATCAAGCTGGTCGAGGCCAACCTGGGCGTGGCCGGCACGATCAAGCAATGGGCCACCTACGGCGAGGCCACCGTCGCCCGCGGCAAGGACAGCGCCAACCTGCAGTTGGACGTGCGCGGCGACGATCGCCAGGCGCAGTTGAAGCAGGTGCGCGCGAGCATGCCCAGCGGCACGCTCGACCTGGGCGGCCACGTGGCCTGGGTGCCGGAGTTGAACTGGGACGTGCAAGGGACGCTGGCCGGCTTCGACCCCGGCTATTTCGCACCGGGCTGGGACGGCAAGCTGTCCGGCACCTTCGCCTCGCAGGGCAAGCAGTTGCCGGCGCGGCCGGACGGCAGTGCCGCCGGCTACCAGGCCACGCTCGACATCCCGCGCTTGAACGGACGCCTGCGCAGCCGCCCGCTCGACGCCAACGCCAAGCTCGCCCTGCGGGGCAGCCAGGGCGAAGGCAAGTTGCAACTGAGCCTGGGCGACAGCCGCCTGCAGGCGCAGGGCAAGGTCGGCGACCAGCTCGACATCGACGCGCAGCTGCAGCCGCTGCAACTGGCCGACCTGCTGCCCGGCGGCGCCGGCAGCCTGCGCGGCAGCGTGCAGGTCAAGGGCCGCCGCGACGCGCCCGATCTCACCGCCGACCTCTCCGGCAGCGGCCTGAAGTGGGACGGCTATAGCGCCGACAGCCTCAGCCTGCGCGGGCGCCTGCCCTGGCGCGGCAACGGCGGCGAACTGGCCCTGCGCGGCAGCGCGATCAATGCCGGCGTGTTGCTGCAAACCTTGAGCGTGGATGCGCGCGGCGCGGTCGAGAACCTGCAACTCGATGCCAAAACCGAGAACGACATGGGCGCATTGGCGCTGGCCGGTCAGGTGCGCCGCGATGGCGCGCGTTGGCAGGGCGCCTTGAACACGCTGCGTATCGCCCCGGCCAAGGGCGAGCCGTGGCAACTGCGGCAGGCGGCCAATTTCAGCGTGGCTGGCAGTGCTTTCAGCCTGTCCGAGAGCTGCCTGGCCCCGGGCAGCGGCGGCGCCTTGTGCGTGTCCGCCGACTGGCCGAAGCAGGGCCTGACCCTGCGCGGCGACGCCCTGCCGTTGGCGCTGGTGCAGCCATGGCTGCCGCCGAGCAACGGCCGCAAGATGTACCTGCGCGGCGACCTGTCCATCGACGGCAGCTTCAAGCCGGCCGGCAACGCTTGGCAGGGTTCGCTGCGCCTGGCCTCGCGCGAAGGCGGCCTGCGCCTGGGCGACAACGCCCGCGGCGAACTGCTGCGCTACGACCAGTTCAGTTTCGTCACCGACTTCAGCGCCCAGCACATCCACTCCAAGCTCGGCATCGGCTTCCAGGGCGACGGCTTCGTCGATGCCACCGTCGACACCGGCTGGGATGCGTACGCGCCGCTGACCGGCGAGATCTACATGAACATGGCGCGGCTGTACTGGCTGGAGCTGTTCTCGCCCGACCTGGTCCGGCCCAAGGGCCTGGTCGAAGGCCACGTCAGCCTGCGCGGCACCCGCTCGCAGCCGGCGATGGGCGGCGACGCCACGCTGAGCAACTTCACCGGCGAACTGCCGGCGCTGGGCCTGACCCTGAGCGAAGGCAAGGGCCGCTTCGACGCGCAGCCGGACGGCTCCGCGCGCATCGTCGCCTCGGTCAAGTCCGGCGAGGGTACGCTCAACGTCGATGGCGGCCTGTCCTGGTACGGCGACCGCACACCGCTGCAGTTGAACATCCGCGGCACCAACGTGCTGGTGTCCAACACCGCCGAGTTGCGCGCGGTGGCCAATCCCGACCTGCAGTTCGGCATCGCCAACAACACCATGATGCTCAGCGGGCAGGTCACCGTGCCGTCGGCCGACATCGACCTGGAACGGCTAGACCGCGGCACCTCGCTGTCCGAGGACGTGGTGGTGCTGGACCCGGCCGATCCCGAGGCCGCGCCGAGTTCGCCGCTGGAGATGGACCTGCGCGTGACACTGGGCGACCAGGTCAAGATGGCGGGCTTCGGCCTCAAGGGCGCCCTGACCGGCGCCATGCAGGTGCGCTCGCGGCCGGGCCGCGAGATGACCGCCACCGGCGGGCTGGACGTCAGCGGCAAGTACAAGGCGTACGGGCAGGACCTGACCATCACCCGCGGTCAGCTCACCTGGAGCAACAACATCGTCTCCGACCCGCGCATCAACATCCGCGCGCAGCGCCAGGTCGCCGACGTCACCGCCGGCATCGACGTCACTGGCCGCGCCACCGCCCCGCATGCGGATGTGTGGTCCGACCCGTCGATGTCGCAATCCGAGGCGATGTCCTACCTGGTACTGGGCCGCAGCCTCAGCAACACCAGCAGCGCCGAAGCCGACCAGGTCACCGCCGCGGCCAGCGCCCTGTCGGCCGGCAGCGGCCTGCTCGCCTCCCAACTCGGCGCCAAGCTCGGCTTCGACGACGCCGGCGTCAGCCAGTCCCGCGCCCTCGGCGGCTCGGTGGTGGGCTTCGGCAAGTACCTCTCGCCGAAACTCTACGTCAGCTACGGCGTGTCATTGATCGGCAGTGGTTCGGTGCTGACGCTGAAATATCTGCTTGGCAGGGGTTTCGATGCCGAAGTGGAATCGAGCACGGTGGAGAACCGTGGGTCGGTGAATTGGCGGAAGGAGAAGTAGGGACCGCAATGGTCACAAAAATCCCCTTGACAACCGTCTAGCTGGTTTAGGAAAGTGAAGCGCTAAAAAACGCCGCCGTCCTGCATGTCTGGTCGGCTGCGGTGCTAATTTTCTTTTTCAGTCAACGCGTTACGCGGCGTGCCGCCTGTTCGATGTGACCACAAGTCGCTGGTCATGCCGCAACATAGGCGGCGCTCGCGCCACAGGGGGAGTTTTGAACAAGTTGCTCTGTCAGGCCGCGCTGGTCGGCGCGACGCTTTGCGCGTTTTCGATTGCGCACGCGCAATCGGTTATCGATCAATACAACAGATCGGTAAAAACCAGCATGGACATTGCGCCGCTAGGCCCGGATGCCTTTGGAGAGCAGGTCTCGATGCTTGACGGAGCGCTGTCTTTCCGGCAAGTCGACGTGTCCGTGGAATTGAATAGCGGCCTTCCCATGTCGATAGGAAGAACGCTGAGCATTCAAGATCAAACACCTGATCAGCAGGGCCGAAATACATATCGGGGTGGTTCACCATTCGGGTTGATGTGGGATCTGGATGTCCCTTACCTGAAAGTAGTAGCTGATGCACGCACCGGTTGGCTTGGTGTGGATGGGAGTGGGAACCGCTGCAGCAAGGGCGATGCGGCGCCTCCAGTACAGGGCGTTACGCCTTTCAGCATGGTCTCATACAGTTCGGAATATTACTACACGGGTGTTTATGCCAATATACCTGGGCGCGGTGCGGAGTTTCTGAGAACACCTTTCGGCCATGCGATGCCAAATGACGGCAACGCCTATAAGAAAGTTTCAAGGTCCAACTGGCGCGCCACTTGTACGCCCAGCATTAAAAATGGTACGGGTGAAGGTTTCGTGGTGCTTCTGCCGGACGGAACAAGATTGACGTTTGATTGGATGGTGAGTAGGCCAACCACGTATTTGCTTGAAACCAACTGCCCCCATGATAACGGTTCGGTTGTGGCAAGTACCTTGGCTTTGAATAATATGCCAGATGTTCCTTCCACCCAACACTGTCAGATCTATGTTTCGGTTCCGCGCAATGAATATTTGCTATTTGCCACTAAGGCCGAGGATCGATTTGGGAACGCGGTTTATTATGATTATAACCCTTCCATTCCTTCAAGACTGACTGCCATTCGAGCCAGCGAGGGGCCGAGTATAAGTTTGAATTACAACGACTCGGGCCAGATTGCCTCCGTATCTTTGAATGGACGAAGCTGGATCTATGGTTATGATGCTTATGGGTCGGCCAATAGGCTGCGCTCGTTAGCTCTGCCGGACGGAAGCTCTTGGGCGTTCGACTATGAGTCTGATTTCAAACATGTGCTTACAGCAAATACCAATGAACTGTGGGGGCATTGCAAGCTTAATCTCGGAACAAAATATTCAGAAACAGCTCCGGGAGCTGGTGAGGACGCGTGGATACAAATCAAGCATCCCTCTGGACTAGTTGCAAAATACTGGGTTAGAAAGTTGATCCACGGTACGAGGCAGACGCAGGACGACCCCTACGAATGTACTCTCCAGCCTAAGCAGGAGGGGCCTTACGGCATCGTTAACTTCTATCTTTATATAAGCGAATCTAGCGCTTACCAAATCGCTTCCCTGTACAAAAAGTCTCTGTCCTCTTCGACTACCAGCACACAAGAGTGGACATACAACTATAGCCCAGGTTGGCAGGCGCCATATACATCAGTAACGTCTGTCACCGATCCGTCAGGTAGGATCCATCGCTATTACTACGGTACCGATAGGAAGATCAATTACGGCCAGTTGCAGCGCGAAGAAACGATCAAGGACGGTGTTGTCGCTGGTTCCGTATCGTACGAGTATGCCCCAACCAGTTCGTCGCAGAAGTATCCCAAACACGAAGGGGGCGGGTACTCCGTGGACAGTCAGGGCTGGGCAGGACCTTTTACTGGCCAGATGCATCCGCTGATCAGGAAAACGATCGTGCAGGACGGCAGCACCTATGTGTGGGAAGTTAGATCCGACTGCGATAGTGGTTACTGCTTCGATCAATTCATGCGCCCGACGGCGGTCAACAGCTATTTCCAGTAGGTCAAGGATGTTCTCAGGGGCGCTTATGCGAGCAATTTCTACCTTCATCGTGCTGACAGTTGGTGCATGTGGATTCGCATGCGCCGCGAGCAAGCAGGAAAAGACGACGTACTACGACAATCTATCGTCGTGGGTATTGGGCCAGGTTGCTGATGTCACCGATGTCCAAACCTCCATCGTGGAGGTCAAGTACACCTATGATCCGGCATCGTCATTGCCCATCCAGGAGTATCGCTTTGGCAAGTTGGTCAGTACTTCGGGTTACAACGCAGATGGCACATTGGCGTCGGTGAAGGACGGGAACGGCAATGTCACCTCAATGTCCGGCTGGAAGCGCGGCGTTCCGCAAACCATCACATTCGCCGATGGGACGAGGATTTCGGCCTCGGTCGACGACAATGGCTGGATTCGGTCGGTGGCCGATCAACTCGGTAACGTCACGACCTACGACTACGATGCGGTCGGGCGGCTCACGAACATCGCTTACCCTTCTGGCGACAATGTGGCATGGAACGCCACCGCATTGTCGTTCTCACAAGTCAATGCAACGGAGTACGGCCTTGCCCCCGGCCACTGGAAGCAGACTGTATCGACGGGCAATGCGCGCAAGGAGACCTACTTCGACGCGCTCTGGCGACCGATCGTCACGCTCGAATACGATGCCGGTGCAGGCGCGACACAGCGGTTCCAACGCTTCGCTTACGACCAGGATGGCAGGCAGATCTTCGCTTCCTACGCCGGAGTGACGGATAACCTGACCACCGGTAAATGGACGACCTACGACGCATTGGGGCGCGTTGTGTCGGTGTCGCAGGATTCGGAACAGCAGTTGCTCACAACGTTGACGGAGTATTTGCAGGGCAATCAGACGCGTGTCACCGATCCGCGTGGCAACCAGACGGTAACTGGCTACCAGGTCTTCGACAAGCCCGATTACAGCGCACCGATCTGGATCCAGCATCCGGAAGGCGCTTACACCGACATCAACCGCGACATCTTCGGCAAGCCTTTGTCCATCCGCCGCCGCGACGCCAATGGCACTGTCTCGTTGACCCGCAGCTATGTCTACGATGGCTATCAGCAGCTGTGCAAGACGGTGGAACCGGAAACTGGCGCTACCGCCAACGGCTACGATGCTGCGGGCAATCTTGTATGGAGTGCGTCTGGCCTCTCGCTGCCCAACAGCACGTCTTGCGACGCGGATGCTGCGTTTGCCTCCGGCCGCCGAGTCGATCGCAGCTATGACGTGCGCAACCGGATCAAGGCGCTTAGCTTCCCGGACGGCAATGGCAACCAGTCCTGGAGCTACTGGCCCGATGGCGCGGTCAAGCAGATCACCACGCTTAACAACGGGATCGCCACCTACAACAGCTACGCTTACAACAAGCGCCGCCTACTGATCGCCGAGAGCCAGGGCCAGGCCGATGGCGAAACCTGGGCGATCGGCTACGGCTACAACGCTGATGGCCATTTGGCGGCGCATCGCTATCCGTCCGGACAGACAGTGGACTACGCGCCTAATGCTCTAGGCCAGCCGACCCAGGCCGGCAGCTACGCCACCGGTGTGAGCTACTACCCAAACGGCGCGATCAAGCAGTTCACTTACGGCAACGGGATTGTACATACCTTGACGCAGAACGCGCGCCAACTGCCCGAGACCAGCCAGGATGCCTACAACGGCGTCGCCTTCCTCAGCGATAGCTATAAGTACGACGTCAACGGCAACGTGGCCAGCATCAGCGACGGCGCCACCGGGCGGGGCGGTCGTGGCAATCGCAACATGACCTACGACGGTCTGGATCGCTTGGTCAGGGCCGAGTCCCCGATGTTCAGCGTCGCGACCTATAGCTACGACATTCTGGACAACCTGACCCACGTCGTGGCCCCGGGTCGGGATCACTACTACTGCTATGACGTCAACTGGCAGCTCACCAACGTCAAGACCGGCGGCTGCGGCGGCAGCACGGTCATCGGCATGAGCTACGACCCGCAAGGCAACCTCAGCAACAAGAACGGTCAGGCCTTCGTATTCGACTACGGCAACCGCCTGCGCCAGGCGAGCGGCAAGGAGACGTATCGCTACGACGGTAACGGCCGACGTACCTTGGCGCTGCAGAGCGCGGGCAACATCGGCTCGCTGTATGACCAGTCCGGGGCGCTGCGTTTCCAGAAGAACCAGCGCCAGTCCAAGTCAACCGACTACATCCTGCTGGGCGGCAGCTTGGTTGCAGAAGCCGACTGGCCGTTGGGACAGACGCTCTCGGTCAAGGACTACGTGAACTGGAACCCGGTCTCCGGCGCCACACGCTATGTTGTGGAAGAGAGCGTAGACGGAGTTACCTGGACCTCTGTGTACGACGGTGGCCAGGGCAACTGGACCTCGTTGGCCAGGCCGGCAGGCACCTACTCGTACCGCGTGACTGCATGCACGGCAGACGGTAACTGCACCGCGGCTTCTAACGTAACGCACGATCAGCGGCCTGCTGTCGACATCGTGCCGCTGCTGTATCAGTTGCTGCTGAACAGTTGAAGGTTGCGGTGCCGGAAGAACGGCATCCGCAATCTAATCTTTAATTTCTAATAGGGAACTTTTATGCGTTTGATCTTGATGTTGGGATGTGCGCTGTTCTTGATGTCTTACAGCTATTCGGCGAGAGCCTTGCAAATCATCACGGGCAAGGTGACGCAGATCGAGGCCACCTACATGCCTACCCAGATCCCTTTTCTCCTGAGCGAGGGAAATGCCACGTGCCCCGCCGGAAAGCCGGTTTATTGGGCAAAGGATCAAGAGAACAACAAGGCGATCTACGCGATGCTGATGTCAGCATTCGTCAGTGGGAAACGCGTGACCTTGATCATGGACGACAACGACACGTCGTGTACGGGGAAGTTCATCTACATGGTTGAGTGAGCTTGCATGCAAGCAAGACCAATATTCGGAAAGCACCACTCATTACAAAAAGAGAAGTCGAATTATGAGCGCTAGATGGAGTGTGTTGGCAAATTTTGCTTTTTTGAGCGGACAAGCATCGGCAAACGAATGGATGCAGAACGTCGAGGTCGTGCAACTGGGCAACTACCAAGCCAATGCGAGCCACTTCATCTGGTTGTCCTCCATACCTGCGGAGTGCAAGGCTGCCGCACCAGGAAATCCCGTCTTACAATTTTAGGAGGATCAGCCGGGCGGCAAGGCATTGCTTGCGACATTCATGACGGCATTGATCAACGAGCGAAAGATCGATGTGCAGACTAAGGATTGTGCCATCGTCGAGGTCTACCTTAAGTAGCACGCGCATCTTACGCGAACAGAGAATATGGTTTGTACTGCACTGTGTAGTGCTAATAGGGGAAGCATTGTCGGTCTGACTTTTACTAGAAAAGTCGACTCTACATCGCGCATCTATGATTCCAACTCGTAAGGACGAGTGATGTCAAATTTCCAAGGAATTCGTGCGGCACTGCGCCTGATGGCTGCAGCCGCCCTTACATTGCTTTTTGCGTTTGGCGCTTCGGCGCAGACGATCCGCTACATCCACACGGACGGTTTGGGATCGCCTGTGTTGGTGACGGACAAGGATCGCAACGTTGTCGAGCGTAGTGAGTATGAGCCATATGGCACTTTATTGAATCGCCCTGTTCCGGATGGACCAGGCTATACGGGGCATGTCGTGGATGCGGCGACCGGCCTTGTCTACATGCAGCAGCGATACTATGATCAAAGCATTGGAAGATTTATCAGTGGTGATTCAGTTGCCACAGAATCCATTTTTGGTTCTAATTTCAATCGATATAAGTATGCCGGCAATAACCCCTACAAGTTCATTGACCCAGATGGGAGACAGGATAGTGTTGCGGCTGAAAGATCTTACGGAGCAGCTGTTGGTTACATGCTTCGTAACGACCCTGAAAGGTTAAAAGTTTGGGAAGACGGGGAGCGCGCAGCTACAACCACGGCGGGAGGTGGAAAAGCTGCACCAGCCGGCGCAGAAACAGGGAAAGCAGTCGGTGATTTTATAGACAAGGGAGATTATTCAAACTCAGCAATAGCAGGAATTGTTTTAAAAGCAGTTGTAGGTGGGGCTCTTACTGGAAGAGCAAAGAACAAGCTTAAGCCGGATCCAAATGCGGGCGGCGCGCACTCAGTATTGAAACGTGATGCTAATGGTAAAATAACGAATACGGCGACATATGAAGTTAATCCGAAAAATCCTTCAGGATTTCAGCAGGTGAAGCGTGTGGATGTGACAGGTGGTGAACACAGAAATTCCGATGGTACCGTAGTTCCTACGCCGCACGTAAGTGAAGGCGGGAGCAGAAATGTTAGGCCGGCGGAACCAGAAGATCTTCCGAGGCAACGATGAACGAGCAATTTGAAAAATTGCAAAAATGGTATTTATCTCAGTGCGATGAAGACTGGGAGCATACTTATGGCGTGGAAATAAAGACGCTGGATAATCCTGGCTGGATTTTGAGAATAGATATCTCCGATACTGAGCTTGAGGGGGTTATCATGCAGAGGAGCATTATTGAGCGAAGTGAGACTGATTGGATTCAATATGAAGTCACGGGGGATAAGTTTGTGTCCTGCGGAGGGGCATTGAATTTGGCGGAAATGGTAGATGTTTTCCTGCGAATAGCAGAGGGTCGATAAAAGTTAAGTGGAAGATGGGCTTGGCTTTGTCGTCTTTATAAGATGGCCAGCATGATAGCGACGGCTTTTTCGCAAGCATGATTTGAATGAGAACTCCTACTCCTGTGGAGTAGGAATTTTGGGGGTGATGAGCGTGCTGGGATGCCAGATCGCTTGAAGGAGATGGAGGCCGAAAATCGCCTGTTGAAAAAGCTTCTGGTGGAGCAGGTCCTTGAGAAAGAGCGATCAAAGGTGCATCGCAAATAAGTGATGGCTACACCGGTCCGTCGTGGAGTGATGCAGTATCCTAGCGCTAGGGCGAGCAGCAGTCGTACGCGTGAACGGCAGTACCTGCGCTACGCACCGCTTCCGTTCCTCAAATTGAACTGCATGAGTGCAGCACGGCGTTGAGGCGTAAGCGTAAGAAGACGCTGGTCGGCGAGCCGTACATCCTTGCTGCGACCGGTGGTGGCCAACGAGGTCTGCCATGCACTTTGTCTTCGACTGCGCGGCGTAGTTGGGGTGAACAGGGGTCAGATCATCGTCGACAACGCCCTAAACTAAGCGGTCGTCAAAAAGGTCAAACTCGCAATTTTAGGCGATGTTTTCACATGGGTCCTTAGTCGCCTTTCGCTCAATGCGGCATTTCTAAACGTGAACCGCAACGACAATGGCAGAAAATTCCGCGGCAGGGGATGGGTAGCTGGACATACGAACGCGGTGTGCAGACGTGGCTGTCCTTTAATGGCAACTTATCCTACAAGGCCCTCAACGAAAACTGGATTATCGCTGCAGCATGCGCCGGCCGTCATCGAACCTGGCGATGCCTTGGTAAAGAGGTGTAAGCAGAAAAAGCAGCGGGAGGTGCGGCGCGCGCCCTATGCCCAGCAAGGACGGAACTCGTACGATTAAGGCTGAACTTCTGAACGCGATCGCTACCCAAGGCGATGTACCTCTATGGGATGCTAGATTTTGTCTCCATACTTGGCCGGGCCATTTGATCGAAAGAATTAACGCGTCTTAAATAAGTGGTGCCATCTCTTTGCAGTCGCAGTTCTTTTATGGGGCGGAGTCTAGTACTAAGCGGGTTGCCCTTAGGCGCGATCAAGCTACCATAGGTGGCTGGATATGGAGTCGAAGTACTATCATCTTTCAAATAGCTAGTCTGTTGAATAATTAATCCGTCGCGACTTATTTTCTCGGAGAGGAGGTCACCGAAATCTTGTGTGTAGGAGTTGCCGAATATATACTCGATGGATGACCCGTCAGGCTGCTGGACTGTAGTAACAGAAGCACAGCCAGAGCTACATCCACTGTCAAACGACCACCTAGGCTGATAGCTATAGCTCCAGTTTAATTCATTGATGCCGGGGCCGCTGATCTTCTTAGCGATGATGGAGCGCGCAAGGTAGGCGTTTGGAACGCCATAGGAACCAAACCAAAAATCACTGGAACTGGAGCCGAACAAGCCGCAGCCGCCGGGGGTATTGTCGGAGCCGTGAACCAAGCTTCGTATCGTGAATTCGCCTTGCGCGCCACTTGGGTGACGCATAGTTATCACATTCACATAGGCGCTATCAGCAGGATCTTGAGAGCGAAAGCCTTTAGCTGATTGCGCGCAACTATTCATATAGAAGCTAGCAGGAAGCGTGGGAGGAACCATGTACCATGACATTACGCCGTAATTCACGGCATTATTCACAGGAAAGCTCCAGTGCGATTGGTCCGGCAATGTAACATCGGAAAGTTTCTTGCCATAGTAAGTATCAATGTATGTATAACGCCACACCGATGCGCCGCTGCGAACTTCAGAAACTTTTCCAGCACCGTCATACGAGACATCAATACGCGCCCCATCGCTGGACACCATGGACGTAAGTCTATTCGGATTTTGCGGGTCGAAGTTGTAACTTATATAATTACCAAATCTGTCTTCTACTTTGCTTGCAAATAGAAAGACATCCTTGGTTGGCACAAGTGTCATCGCGGCACTTGTGCCATCACCATTTGCGTCTCGGTAGTACTCAGAGACCAGTACATCGGCTGCATTTCGGGTTGCCATCCAGTCGAAATAATACTTATTTCCATTAGGTGTGCGGACTACAAATCCCTCGCCTGCGCCATTTCGGATACTGGACATACAGCTTACGCGCCAAAAACCATTTGCTGCCCCAATGTAGCTGGCGCCATCTTGAGGTACGGGTTGGCCAGAAACCAGCTTCAACAAGCCTTCGTATCCAACACCGGGAGCGTTGATAAATATGCCGCTCCAATACATTTCGGAGGACATGACACGAGTATTATAGTCCGGGGACGGGCCGACTCGTTCTGAAGGTGAGAGCACCGGGCTACTACAGCGCGCAAAACTGCCTCGTGCATCCCATCCCGTACGTGTATCGTAAGTCCCCATCATGTAAGGAATATCGATCTCCCAGCCGGCTCCTAGTGGCGCTGCATCTCGATCCAGCCCTTGTTTCTGGCGAGGCGTATGTCTTGTGAAGTCGAGGCGTAGGTTGCCATTTGTCGGCAGAGATACATCGGTTTGCGAAAAATGAACTGTGCCGTCCTTTAGATTAATGCTGTCTCCAAAAAGATCATTATTCAGCGCAGAGACGGAGTTGGCTTTTCTAAGTCTTTCGTCGTAGGTCTTTTCAGTGCTAACGTACTGGGCACTTGCAGATGTTGAGAAAAATAAAATCATCAATGCCATGTACTTCACAGTATCCCCCCATTTGGAACTATAAGCTTTAGTGGCCACGAAACTAGAAGCTAGGAGTTGATATTGCTCCTTTACTCAATAGGCTCAGCTAAAGGGCCGCAATGCTTACTGATATCCCCTTCCCACTCCATAACACTAGCATGCCAGCGCGAAAAGAACTAGACAGATGGTGGATTGTAAATGTGGCGGCGCTCCTAATGGTGGGCAGGGTGCTAGACAGGGCGCGGTCGAGAAGTTTTATTCAAAGTTATGTCGCGGCAAGGCGGCGAGGAGCGCACTTATTTATTCATACCGTTGATAGCTGAAAAATTTCCAAGGCTGATGCAGGGTTGCGTACGCATTGGTTGCCCCTCAACCCTGCCCACGCTAACGTCGGAGACTATCCCTTGCCCTAGCTCGTCGTATGGCCCTGCCCAACCGTCTCACCGCCGCACTCACTCTAAGCCTCGCCCTCACTACCAGCGCCCATGCCGACGAAGGCATGTGGATGCCGTCGCAGATGCCGGAGCTGGCCAAGCCTCTGCGTGAGGCAGGCTTCCAGGGCGATCCGCAGACACTGGCAGCGGTGACCCAGCCGCCGTTGAGTGCGGTGGTCAAGGTTGGGGGCGGGACCGGGGCATTCGTGTCCGGGGACGGGTTGTTGTTGACCAATCACCATGTCGCCTACGGGGTGATCCAGTACAACACCTCGGCCAAGGAGAACCTGATCGAGAACGGGTTCATCGCGCGGGATCGCGCCTACGAGCGGGCAGCCAATCCGGATTTCCGGGTGCTGGTGACGGTGGGTTTCGACAAGGTCACCGATCAGGTGCTGGGGCCGGCCAAGGGCAAGACCGGGCGCGCTTACTACGATGCGGTGGATGCGGCGAGCAAGCGCATCGTCGCCGACTGCGAGCGCGAAGCTGGGGTGCGCTGCAGCGTTGCCAATATGTATTACGGCACGGACTTCTATCGGATCCGCCAGCTGGAACTGCGTGACGTGCGCCTGGTATATGCGCCGCCGCGGGCGATCGGCAATTACGGCGACGAGATCGACAATTTCATGTGGCCGCGGCACAGCGGCGATTTCACCTTGCTGCGCGCCTACGTTGGCAAGGACGGCAAGCCGGCGGACTACAGCGCCGACAACGTGCCCTACCAGCCGCCGGCACATCTGCAGATCGCCACTGACGGGCCGAAGGCAGGTGACTTCGCGATGCTGGCCGGTTATCCCGGCATCACCTATCGACACCGCACGGCGGCCGAGTTCGCCGAGCAGGTGGAGGCGACGCTGCCGCAGCGGGTGGCGGTGCTGGACCAGTTGATCGGGGTGATCGAGGCGGCAGGCAAGACCGACGCGGAGGCGCGCACGCGCTACGCGTCGCAGCTACAGTCGCTGAAGAACAACCGCAAGCGGGCCGCTGGCGAACTGGAAGGGCTACAGCGCAGCGATGCGGTGCGGCTGCGCGCCGAGGACGAGCGCGGCATGCTCGCGGCTACACATGGCAGCGACGCGCGCGACATCGCCGCGTTGCAGACGCTGCTCGGCCAGGCTTCTGCGCTGCGCGAGCGCGATCTGCTGCTGGGGTTGATCGCCACGCAGACCCAGGCGCTGCGTTCTGCGCTGACACTGGAACGGCTGCGGCTGGAAGCGGCCAAGCCGGACGATCGGCGCGAGAGCGGCTATCAGCAGCGCGACCAGGCGCTGATCGAGGGCATGCTCAAGCAGGTGCAGCGTCGCTATTCGCCGGCCGTGGAGAAGGCGCTGCTGACGACGCTGCTGACCCGCTACCAGCAGTTGCCGGACGCCCAGCGAGTGCCTGAGTTCGATGCTGCGTTCGGACGGACACCGGCGCAATTGCAGGCGGCGTTGGACAAGGCCTATGCCGGCACCGCGCTGGGTACCGAGGCCGAGCGCCTGTCGCGCTTTGCCGCCGCGCGCGAGGGCAAGACGCCTGCGGCCGATCCGTTGCTGGCGCTGGCCGCCACGCTGGTACCGGCGCAACTGCGGCTGGACGACGAGCGCAAGGCGCGCGAGGGCGAGCAGCTGCGGCTGCGCCCGGCCTACATGCGTGCGCTGTTCGCCTGGCGCAAGCAGCAGGGCCGCGCCGTGTATCCGGACGCCAACAGCACGCTGCGGATCAGCTATGGTCGTGTGGAGCCGCTGGCGCCGCGCGATGCGGTCAGCTTTGCGCCGCTCACCACGGTGGCCGGCATCGTCGAGAAGAACACCGGCAAGGAACCGTTCGATGCGCCCAAGCCGTTGCTGGCGGCGATCGCCAAGGGCGATTTCGGCAGCACGGTCGATCCGCAGTCGAAGACGCAGCCGGTGAACTTCCTCACCAATCTGGACACCACGGGCGGCAACTCCGGCTCGCCGGTGCTCAATGCGCGCGGTGAATTGATCGGGCTGAACTTCGACAGCAACTGGGAGGCGGTCAGTGCCAGCTGGTGGTACGACCCGCGCTACAAGCGCGCGATCCATGTGGACATGCGCTACCTGCGCTGGCTGATGGCCAAGGTATATCCGGCGCCGCAATTGCTGAAGGAGTTGAACGTTCCGCAGGAGTGAGTGGGGCGGGTTGGGACGCATGTCGCTTGGCATTGCCTCTAGCGAAATAGGGCACGCCCTGTGCCCTGGTGCGGCGGCGGCATCGTCCGCCGTTGCTTCGGAAGAGTGAGCCCTTAGCGCTCGCCTCGATGCATTGTGCTGTTGGAGATTAGAAAGACGATCCCGATACCGGACACGTTCATGCGTCGGGACTGAAGTCCCTCCCACAATGAGCATCATGCGCTGTGGTCGGGAGACTGAAGTAACGGGTGTCGGCTGTTGCTCTCGAATGCGCCGGCCGCGGCTCACTCCGCCACTGCGATGCAGCGCTTAGACTGATCCGATGGAACCTCTAGCTGCTACGCCACTGCCACGCGCGTTCTACGCGCGCGATGCGCGCATGGTGGCGCCGGAGCTGTTGAACAAACTGCTTGTCACCGCCGACGGTCGCTGCGGGCGCATTGTCGAGGTGGAGGCCTACTGCGGTGTAGAGGATCCGGCGGCGCACTCGTTCCGCGGCATGACGCCGCGCACGCGAATGATGTTCGGCCCGCCCGGGCATCTGTACGTGTACTTCATCTACGGCATGCATTGGGCGCTCAATGCGGTATGCGGTGGCGCGCCTGGCCATGCGGTGCTGATCCGCGCCCTGGCGCCGGTGGCCGGGATCGAGGCGATGCAGTCGGCACGCGGCGAGGTGCGCGCAGCCGATCTCACCCGTGGGCCGGGGCGCCTGGCCAAGGCGTTGGGTGTTACGGGCACGGATAACGGGCTGGACCTGACGACGCGGCGGTCGCGCCTCTGGCTGGGGCAGGACGGGACGCCGCCGCCTGTCGCGCCAGTCGTCACCACACGAATTGGCATCAGCAAGGCGATGGAGGCGCCGTGGCGCTGGCATGTGCCCGACGAGCCGAACGTGTCGCGCTTTGTGGTGGGTCGGGCGAAGCGCCGCGGGTAGCGTGGCGCTTGTAGGCATCGTCGCACTACAGGCTGCAAGAAGGTCAGTGCCTTGCCCGCCGTCACGAGTGAAAGGCCGCAATGCGCTGGTGACGGAAGGCGCTTTGGCTCGGAGACGAACGCATTTCCTCAGGGACCTTCGCTTCGTTCGTCGCGGCTGAAGCCGCTCCTACGATGGGCAAGCTGAGTCACCATCGCCACAAACGGGCGCATGGCTGAGGGTATGCCGACAAGGCAAACGCTAGGCGATCGCGGCGCTTGCATCCAGTTGCGCGATGGCATCGGCCACGACCGTGGCAAACGGTGCGTCCACGTCCACCGAGATCACGTCGGGCTCGTCCAGTGGCAGTTCCAGCGTATCGAGCTGGCTTTGCAGCAGCGCCGGCGGCATGAAGTGACCATGCCGCGCAGCCAGGCGTTCGGCGATCACATGCGCCGCCGCATGCAGGAACACGAAACGCATCGGCACCCCAGTGTCCCGTAACTGCTGCCGGTGCGCCTTGCGCAGCCCGGAAAAGGCCAGCACGACGCTCTGCCCGGCATCGACCGATGCGCGCAGGCGCTCCGCCAGGGCCGCGACCCACGGTGCGCGCTGCGCGTCGCTGAGCGGGATGCCGTGCGCCATCTGCGCCTTGGCGGCGGCGCTGTGGAAGTCGTCGGCGTCCAGGAAGGTGAGTCCGTAGTGCGCCGCCAGTGCCTGGGCGACGCTGGTCTTGCCGCTGCCGGAGACGCCCATCACGATGATGGCTTCGGCGCGCGGCGGCGGGGATGAGGGGGCGTGGGTCACGTGCTGCGGTCCCGTGGGGTCGCCCGCATGATGCCAGCGTGGGCGTTGTGTGGACGTCAGCGCTTCTGTAACTGGGTCTTGCGCTGCTGTTGAGGTGTGCGCCCTGGCAACTGGGTTCTGTGTGGATTCTGGCGTCGGGGCTGAAGCCCCTCCCACAGGGGCTTCGGCCAGCTCTTCCGATTACACAGCGCGCGCTTGGTTCTTCCGGCTCGGTGTCTACGTCGTCGCGTTCGCCGTCTCGACCAGGTCGTCCCACTGCAGCCGCGTGCCGGAGGCGTCGTCGCTGTCCTGCAAAGCACGGCGGACAGCGCGGCGCATGGCGCGGCTGATCCAGGTCTGCAGGTCGCGACCGGAGTGGCCCTCGCTGCGATCGGCGATCCAGGCCGCCGCGGCGTCGACGTCGAGATCCAGCGGTTTGCCGCGCAGCAGGCGCGAGACGATGGCGGTCCGCGCCGCGTGGTCGGGCAGAGCGATGACGATCTGCCGGTCCAGCCGCGACAGCAGCGCCGGGTCGATCGCGGCGGCATGGTTGCTGGCGGCCAGCAGGAATACCTGGCCCGCATGGCTGGCGACGCCGTCCAGTTCCTGCAGCAGCTGGCCGACGATCTCGCGGGTATACGTGTCGTCGCCGTCGGCACCGCGCGCCGGCGCGACGATGTCCAGTTCGTCGACGAACACGATGCACGGCGCCTGCGCCCGCGCGCGCTCGAACGCGGCCTGCACGCGCTGGCCGGACTGGCCGAGATAGCCGGCCTTGAGGTCGGCGCTGCTCAGGGCGATGAAGGCCAGGCCAGACTGGCTGGCGAGGATCCGCGCCACCTGGGTCTTGCCGGTGCCCGGCGGGCCGACCATCAGGATGCCGCGCGGCACCGGCACGCCCAGCGTGGCCAGGGTCTCGGCATTGCGCAGTTCCTTGCCCAGGCCGACGAATTCCTCGACCGTGGCCGCCGGCAGCACGATGTCGTCCCAGCCGAGCGTGGCGACGGCGGTGGAGCCTTTGCCGCGCAGCGCGCGCAGTTGCGCCAGCAGGGTGGGGTTGTCCAGTGCGCCGTCGACGCACTCGGCCGCGACCCGCGCGACCAGCGTGTGCAGGTCGCGGCCGGAGAGGCCGCTGCTGTCGGCGATCACCTGCGTGTCCGGCTCCAGCGCGAAACCGGCACGCCGCAGTTCGGCGCCGAGGATGCGGGCGCGCGCCGCGGCGTCGGGCAGGCCGATGGCGATGCTGGCGGTGAAGCGCGACAGGATCGCATCGTCCAGCAGTGCCGGGCGGTTGGTCGCGCCGATCACCAGCACCTGCCCATGCGCGGCGTGGAAGCCGTCCCATTCGGCGAGAAAGGTCTGCACCAACTCGGCGCCGAAGCTGTCGCTGTCGGTGCCGCCGCGGCGCGCGAACACGCTTTCGCATTCGTCGATGAACAGGATCGCCGGTGCATGCTCGCGGCAGCGTTGCCAGATCGCCTGCACCTTGGGGCCGGTATGGCCGACGTGCGCGGCCTTCAGGTCGGCCACGCCCAGTGCCTCGAGATGACAGCCGGCATGGCGCGCCAGCTTGCGCGCGATCAGGGTCTTGCCGGTGCCCGGCGGCCCGTGCAGGAGCATGCCTTTCGGCGCCGGGGCGCGCCCGGACATGAACAGGTCCACCAGTTTCAGGATCTGGTCGAGCGTGGCATCGGGCAGGGCGATGTCGGCCCAGTGCCGCTGCACCGCATCCAGGCTCTGCAGCCGCTGCTGCAGCGCGCGTTGCTGGCTGCGCGCGGTCTCCCATGCCTGCACGTGATCGTGCAGCGCGGCGATCGGCGCGACATCGACGGCGGCGTCTTCGGCCAGTGCCAGCGCCAGCGATTGCAGCGACGGCGGAGCGTCGATGGCCAGGTCGGCGTCGAGGAGGATCAGGGCCGCTGCATGGCTGGGATCGGGCAGCACGATCAGCGCCTGCAGCCGCGGGTCCTCGCTGCCGTCGTGTAAGGCCAGCAGCCGCGCACCGGACAGATCGCCATGCGTGGCGGAAATGGACCAGCGCCCGTGCAGGGCGCGCTGCGGCCAGGGCGCGCGGGTCACCGGATAGGTCGACCCTGGATCGTGCTGCGCGGCATCGGCCACCTGCACCAGCGCCAGCGGCAGGCGTGCGAACGCCTGCAGCGCGCGCCTTTCGGCATGGCTGTGGTGCCACGCCAGCAACTGCGCACCGGCGGCGACCAGCAGACCGTACGCCAGCAACGAAGGCAGCAGGCTTTGCAGCAGCAGGCCGCCATCGCCGTGCAGGCCGACCTGGCGCCACCAGACGAGGAAGCTGCGCGTCTCGCCCAGCCAGTGTGCGCTCGTCCACGGCAGCACCAGCACCAGCATGCCGATCAAGGCCGCGCGCCAGCGCCAATCCGGCAGCAGCGGCCGCAGCAGCAACGCCGGTCCCCAGGCGCGGCGACGCTCGCGCCGTACCGCCGCCCGCGCCGCGATCCTGGCGTGCGCAGCGAAGCGGTGCCGGATTGCCGCCGCCGCCTGCTCCACGGCCGGCAGATGCCGCTCGATATCCGCATCGGCCTGCGCCTGGCGCGACTGCGCCTGCTGCACCTGCGCGAGCAGGCGCTGCGTCTGCTGTTGCAGCGACGGTGGGGGCGTCGGCACGGCGGCCGGGATGCCGGACATCAGCAGGGGCGGGCGCAGGTGGTCACCGCGCGCATCTTAGCCTGAGCGCCGGTGGGGCTGCGGTTGCTGTCTGCTGGTGGATATTGCCCGCGTTGGACACGGCAGGCAGGCGCGTGAAGCGGTTGCTGCCGTGGGAGGAGGCATCTTGGAGAAAGCTAGGGCGCGACGCGCAGGGCGGGTCTTTAGACCATCGCGGCTTCGTTCGTCGCGGCTGAAGCCGCTCCTACGCGGGGCTTGCAGTTCCATAATGGCTATTGCGGTTGCGGTTGCGGTTGCGGTTGCGGTTGCTTTGGTTGTTGCCTTTGCCTTATCGGGTTCCCTTCCGAAGCGGCGGCCAGCGCGGGGGAAAACCCGAAGGGCGGTGTACATGGATGTACGCCGTCCGCGGCAGGGGCAGGATGCCCCTTCCGCGGATCCCCGTGATGGACGCGGACCCGGAGCGCGCAGCGCGGAGGGCGCAAGGCAGGGTGTGCTTTCTTTTGGTTACTTTTCTTTGCACAAGCAAAGAAAAGTAACTCGCCGCAAGGCGAAAGCTTTGCCTTTGCCCTGGCTATGGTGGTTGCAACGACTTTCGCCTGAGGGCTAGTTACTTTGATCAGCCTTCGGCTGCTGAGAAGCACTTCTTTAGCTTGTGCAAAGAAAAGTAACTAAAAGAAGCGCTGCACCACAGCCGCAGGCTGGTCAAGCACACCTCGCGGTGGCTGCCGCGCCCGGGGGTCCATAAAGCAACAGCAACAGTATGCAGCAACCAGCCCGGTGCACGCGCAGCCCAAGCGAGACGCAGCGAGCCCCGAACTCCCGACTACGCCGAAACGCATCCCACCCTCTAGACTGCACGCATCGTCGAGGGAGCTCGCCTTTGGTTTCCAGTTGGATCCTGCTGCTGGTATCGGTCGGCTATGCGGCGCTGCTGTTCGCGGTGGCGTGGTGGGGCGACCGCCGTCCGCTGTACCCGGAGCGGCCGTGGCTGCGGCCGGCGGTGTACAGCCTGGCGCTGGCCGTGTACTGCTCGTCGTGGACCTTTTACGGCGCGGTCGGCAGCGCCGTGCGCAACGGCGCCGGCTACCTGCCGATCTACCTGGGCCCGCTGCTGATGCTGCTGTTCGGCTGGCGCATCGTCGAGCGCCTGGCGTTGATCGCGCGCAGCGAGAACACCGTGTCCATCGCCGACTTCATCTCCTCGCGCTACGGCCGCTCGCGGCGCCTGGCCGCGCTGGTGGCGGTGATCGCCCTGGTCGGCGTGGTGCCGTACCTGGCGCTGCAGTACAAGGCGGTGGCGATGAGCCTGCAGGTGCTCAGCGGCCAGTCCAGCGCCGGTGCGCCGTTCTACGCCGACCCGGCGCTGTACGTGGCCCTGGGGATGGCGCTGTTCGCCACCCTGTTCGGCACCCGCCAGGTCGATGCCACCGAGCACCACCACGGCATGATGCTGGCGATCGCGCTGGAGTCGGTGGTGAAGCTGCTGGCGATGGTGGCGGTGGGCGTGTTCGCCTACGTATGGCTGTCCGCACGCGACGGCGGCCAGGTGCTGCAGTCCACGCGCACGCTGTTCCAGAACACCCCGCCGGTGGGCTTCATCTCGCAGACCCTGCTCAGCTTCCTGGCGCTGGTGTGCCTGCCGCGGCAGTTCCATGTGGCGGTGGTGGAGTGCAGTGACGTCGGCGACATCCGCAAGGCGCGCTGGCTGTTCGGCCTGTACCTGGTGCTGATCTCGGCGATGGTGGTGCCGATCGCCGCCGCCGGCATCGCGCTGTTCGGCGGCGGCGACGTGGCCGACGACAGCATCGTGCTGGCGCTGCCGCTGGCCGAAAGCCGCAGCGCCTTGGCGCTGGTCGCCTACGTGGGTGGGTTCTCCGCCGCCACCGGCATGGTCATCGTCTCCAGCATTGCGCTGGCGACGATGATCAGCAACGACCTGGTGATGCCGGTGCTGCTGCGCCGCCGCGGGCACCAGGCCGCCGGCGCCGACGTGGCCTCGAAGGTGCTGTGGATCCGCCGCCTGGCGATCCTGCTGCTGGCGCTGATCGCCTACGGCTATTACCGCAGCAGCAGCAACGACACGACGCTGGCGTCGTACGGCCTGATGGCCTTCGCCGCGGTGGCGCAGTTCGCGCCGGGCGTGATCGGCGGGCTGTACTGGCGCGGCGCCAGCCGCAAGGGTGTGGAGACCGGCATGGTGCTGGGCTTCGCCACCTGGATCTACACGTTGCTGCTGCCGGCGCTGACCCAGGCCGGCTGGCTGGCGCCGGCGTGGCTGCTGGACGGGCCGTTCGGGATCTCCTGGCTGCGCCCGCAGCAGCTGTTCGGCATGAGCGGCTGGGACCCGCTGGCGCACGGCACGTTCTGGTCGCTGCTGGTCAACGTCGGCACGATGATGCTGGTATCGGCGCGCTGGCGACCGGGCCTGGACGAGCGCCTGCGCGCGGCGCCGTTCCTGGAGCCGTACTCGCAGCGTCCGGCGGTGGCCGGCGACTGGCTTGGGCAGGTACGCGTGGTCGACCTGCAGGCGCTGGCCGAGCGCATGGTCGGGGAGCGTCATGCCCGCCGTGCCTTCGCCGAACAGGCGCAATTGCTTGGCCGCGAGCCGCAGCCCACCGCGGTGGCCGACCGGGTCTGGGTGCAGTTCACCGAACGCCTGCTCGCCGCCTCGATCGGCGCGGCCTCCGCGCGCCTGGTGCTGACCAGCCTGCTACGCGGCTCGGGCATGGACTTGGGCGAGGTGGTGGCAGTGCTCGACGAGGCCGGGCAGGAGCTGCGCTTCAACCGCGAGATCCTGTCCACCACGCTGGAGAACATCAGCGCCGGGGTCAGCGTGGTCGATCCGGCGATGCGCCTGACCGCCTGGAACCGCCGCTACCAGCAGATGTTCGGCTATCCGGACGGCATGCTCTACGTCGGCCGGCCGGTCGCCGACCTGATCCGCTACAACGCCGAGCGCGGCGAGCTGGGCGGCGGCCAAGTGGAAGACCAGATCGCCCGCCGCATCGCGCACATGCGTGCCGGCACCCCGCACGTGTTCGAACGCACCCGCAGCGACGGCAAGGTGATCGAGATGCGCGGCCAGCCGCTGCCGGGCGGCGGCTACGTCACCAGCTACAACGACATCACCGACTACAAGCGCGCCGAGCAGGCCCTGCTCGAGGCCAACGAGACCCTGGAACAGCGCGTGGCCGAGCGCTCGCGCGAGGCAGAACTGGCGCAGCAGTCCAAGACCCGCTTCCTGGCCGCGATCAGCCACGACGTGCTGCAGCCGCTCAACGCCGCGCGGCTGTTCGCCTCGGCCTTGCGCGATGCGCACCAGAACGAGGAACAGCGGCATCTGGCCGAGCGCGTGGATGCCTCGCTGCGCGCGGCCGAGGAGCTGCTCGATGGCCTGCTCGATGTGTCGCGGCTGGATGCCGGCGGCCTGCGCCCGACCATCGAGGACATCGACGCCGGCCTGCTGCTGCGCGAACTGGCCGCGCAGTACAGTCCGATCGCCGCCGGCCGCGGCCTGCGCCTGCACGTGTACGCGCGGGCGCTGTGGGTGCGCAGCGATCGCCGGCTGCTGCGCCGCGTGCTGCAGAACTTCCTCGCCAACGCGCTGCGCTATACCCGCCAGGGCCGCATCGTGCTCGGCATGCGCCGGCGCGGTGCGGCGCTGGAACTGCAGGTCTGGGACACCGGCCCCGGCATCCCGCCGCACCACATGCAGCAGATCTTCGACGAGTTCCAGCGCTACCAGCAGCCGTTCGACTGGGGCGAGCAGGGGCTGGGCCTGGGCCTGTCGATCTGCCAGCGCATCTCGCGCCTGCTCGGCCACGACCTGGATGCGCGCAGCCGCGTCGGCCACGGCAGCATGTTCTCCATCACCCTGCCACGGGCGGCGCCGCCGGCACAGGCGCAGCAACGCGCGCCGCGCGCGGCGGCGGCGGCCGACTCGCTGGCCGGGCTGCGCGTGCTGTGCGTGGACAACGATCAGGAAATCCTCGACGGCATGCGCGCGCTGCTCGGCCGCTGGCAGGTGGAGGTGATCTGCGCCAGCACCGTCGACGCGGCGCTGGCGCAGGCCGCGTGCGTACCGCACGTGATGCTGGTCGACTACCACCTGCACGACCGGCTCGACGGCCTCGAGACCCTGGATGCGCTGCGTGCGGCGATGCCCGGGCCGGTGGCCGGCGCCTTGCTCACCGCCGACGGCCGCGACGAACTGAAGCTGCAGGCGCGCGAGCGCGGCTACCGGCTGCTGACCAAGCCGGTCAAGCCAGCCTCGCTGCGCGCCTTCCTCACCGCCTACCACGATCCCATCTAGCGGCCTCGCTCGTTTTGTAACGGCAATGTATGTTCCGTGTGGCACGCCGCGGCGCAGCCGGCGTGGCGCACGGCGCGGGCGGGCGGCTAAGGTGATGGACCACCCACGATCTACCTGCGCATGACCTCCCTGGACACCTCCGCGATGCCCTCGCTCCCGGACCTGCTGGCGGCGCTGGAGGCCGGGCAGGCGCAGACGCTCGAACACGGTGCCCGCGCCTATCTGCGGCAGCGCCCCGACGATGTCCTGGCCAGCAGCCTGCTGGCGATGAGCCTGCAGATGCAGGGCCAGCCTGCACCGGCCGCCGCGGTGTACCGCAGGCTGGCCGAGCGCGAGCCGCACGAGGTCGCGCATTGGAACAACCTGGGGACCGCGCTGCGTGAGGCCGGCGAACCGGGCCCGGCGGGCGAGGCCTATCTGCGCGCCCGCGCGCTGGCGCCGGACGATCCGCTGCCGCACCACAACCTGGGCCTGCTGGCGATGGACGCCGGCGACTACGCCGCGGCCCGCGAACACCTGCTCGACGCGCATGCGCTGGCGCCGCAGGCGCCGCCGCTGTGCGTGCACGCGGCGATGGCCTGCCACGAATGCGGCGACTTCCAGCGCGTGCAGGCGCTGATCGCCGACTGGCGGCAGTGGCCACCGCTGGATCCGGAGACCACCGTGGAACTGGCCTGGCTGCTGTCGCAGGGCGGCGAGACCGACACCGCCTGCGCTCTGCTACGCGCCTGCGCCGAGGGGCCGATGGCGCAGCCGGCGCGCGCCTGGTCGCGGCTGGTGCTGGTGCTCGAACGCGCCAACCGCCTGCCGCAGGCGCGCGAGGCGGCCGCGCAGCTGCCGCCGCTGGAACGGATCGACGACCCCGACGTGCGCCAGGACGCCGCCAATGCGCTGGCGGTGCTGGCCATGCGCGAGGGCCGCTGGGAGCAGGCGCACGCGCTGCTGCGCGGGCTGCTGGCCGACGGCAGCGCCGTCGACCGGCGCAAGCAGAGCAACCTGTTCTTCGCCCTGGCGCGGGTCTGCGACCGCCTGGGCCGTCACGATGAGGCGCTGGATGCCTGCGCGCAGGGCCATGCCGGCCAGGTCGAGGGCCTGGCCGCGCTGGTGCCGGAACTGGCGGCGGCGGAGGCACCGCCATTGCCGGTCGCGCAGGCGCGCTGGGATCCGGTGCGCCATGCCGCGGCGCGGCCGGTGACCGCGCCGGCCATGGCGGACTCGCCGATCTTCGTGGTCGGCTTCCCGCGCTCGGGCACCACCTTGCTGGAACAGATGCTCGACGCTCACCCGCAGCTGGTGGCGATGGACGAGCGGCCGTTCCTGCAGGGGCTTGCCGACCGCCTGGAGGCGCGCGGCGTGGCCTGGCCGGACGGCCTGGGCGAGCTCGACGATGCCGCCTGTGACGCGCTGCGCGCCGAGTACTGGCAGGCGGTGCGCGGGGTGGTGCAGTTGCAGCCGGGCCAGCGCCTGGTCGACAAGAACCCGCTGAACCTGCTGCGCCTGCCGCTGATCCGCCGCCTGTTCCCGGAGGCGCCGGTGATCCTGGCGCTGCGCCATCCCTGCGACGTGCTGCTGAGCTGTTACATGCAGGCGTTCCGCTCGCCGGCCTTCGCCCTGCTGTGTGCCAGCCTGCCGCGGCTGGCGCGCGGCTATGTCGATGCGATGGACTTCTGGCTCTACCACGCCGGCTTGCTGCAGCCGCGCGCGCTGGAGCTGCGCTACGAGGACCTGGTGGCCGATCCGCAGGCGCAGGTGGCGCGCCTGGGGCAGTTCCTGCACCTGGAGCAACCGGAGCGGCTGCTGGAGTTCCAGCGGCACGCACGGGCCAAGGGCTTCATCAGCACGCCCAGCTACGCCCAGGTGGTGGAGGGCATCAACCGCAAGGCCCTGGATCGCTGGCACGCCTACCGGGATGCCTTCGCGCCGGTGCTGCCGGTGCTGCAACCGTTCCTGCAACGCTGGGACTACCAGGGCGACTGAGTTCCGCGTTCTTGTCTGAACCGTTTCCGTCTGCCGGTTGAACGGCGAAACGCCGCGCGCGCTGTACCGCGGTTGAAGCGGTGTTTTTGTCAGGGACTGCCGCACACCGGCACACCGAAACAACACCCTTCTTATAAAAAACTAACAAGTGCCTGACGGTCCTTTAATGGACCGTCGGCCCGAGGTACCCATTTCGCCCGCCGCGCCGTCGAGGCGCCCGGGATGGTTCGCGCCTGCGTGCAGCGCCGGCGCTTGTCGTACATCACATGAGGTCTTCCCGATGTCCGTAGCAAAGAACAGACTCGCTCACGCCGTTTGCCTGGCCATGGCGACGCTTCCCGCCACGCTCTATGCGCAGAGCGCCACCCCGGCGGCGTCCGCGTCCGGCGACGCGCCGGTGACGCTGGACAAGCTCACCGTCACCGGTTCGCTGGTGCGCCGTGTGGATGTGGAGACCGCCAGCCCGGTCGCCGTGGTCGATCGCCAGCAGATCCAGCAGAGCGGCAAGCAGACCCTGGGCGACCTGCTGCAGGCGCTGCCCGGCATCGCCGGTGCTGCGACCAACCCGCAGGTCAACAACGGCGGCGGCGACGGCGCCTCGACCATCTCCCTGCGCGGCCTCGGCGACCAGCGCACGCTGATCCTGATCGACGGCCACCGCATCCAGAACAACGACGTCAATTCGATCCCGGCCAACATGATCGACCACGTCGAAGTGCTGAAGGTCGGCGCCTCGGCGATGTACGGCTCCGACGCGATCGGCGGCGTGGTCAACTTCATCCTGCGCAAGAATTTCGAAGGCGGCGAAGTCTCGGCCAACTACGGCCAGACCAGCCGCGGCGACGGTGCGCGCCAGGGCGGCAGCTTCACCTTCGGCAAGACCTGGGACCGCGGCAACGTCGTGGTCGGCCTGGACTACAACAAGCAGAAGGACGTCTCCAGCGCCAACCGCGCGTTCTCCAAGTACGCGATGTACCTGTCCAGCGGCAGCGTCTACAAGGGCGGTTCCAGCCGCACGCCCAGCGGCTACTACAAGCTGCCGGCGGCGACCCTGGCGGCCAACGGCTGCAGCGCCAACGGCGCGCTGACCAGCAACGGCAGCGGCGGCTACAAGTGCTACAGCTCCTCGGCCGACGCCTACAACTACCAGGCGGAGAACCTGCTGCTGACCCCGCAGCAGCGCGTCGGCGGCTTCGTGCTCGGCAGCTTCAACATCACCGACTCGATGCAGGCGTACGTCAACGCCTACCACAACCACACCATGTCGAACTTCGCGATCGCGCCGCTGCCGTTCGACGCGCAGAACGACGGCATCACCATCGCCGCCAACAACCCGTACAACCCGTTCGGCGTGGAGTTCGGCCCCAACGGCTACGAGTTCCGTTCGCGCTTCACCACCCTGGGCCAGCGCGAAGGCTTCTACGACACCGCCACCGACCAGGACGTGATCGGCCTGAAGGGCGGCATCGGCGACACCAGCTGGGTGTGGGACACCAACTTCAACTACGGCCACTACCGCCAGCGCAACTGGAGCCACGGCTACGTCGACTACGCCGCGCTGCAGACCGCGATCGACAGCGGGCAGGTCAACATCTTCGACCAGAACAACGCCAACACCATCGCCTGGCTGAAGAGCAACGAATCGATTCCGCGCCAGGAAACCACCACGATCATGCGCCAGTGGGAAGCCAGCGCCAACGGCAGCCTGTGGGAAATGCCGGCCGGCGCCGCGCAGCTGGCAGTCGGTGCGCTGTATCGCAAGGAAAGCCTTGGCTCGACAGTGTCCAGCAACGCACTGATCAACAGCGGCCTGACCTGCGGTATTTCCTCGGAAGCGTGTGGCTCGCCGCTCAGCGGCAGTTTCGACGTGAAGGAAGCCTATGCGCAGCTATTCATGCCGGTACTGGAACAGTCGTCGCCGATCGGCGCGCTCAACCTGACTCTCAGCGACCGCTTCTCCGACTACAGCAACGTGCGTTCGAGCAACAATAGCGCCTCCTTCCAGGTGGAGTGGCGGCCGATCCATGATCTGCTGCTGCGTGGTACCGCGGCGCAGGTCTTCCGCGCGCCGACCATCACCGACATCTACCAGGGCCCGACCGCCGACTCGCCGAACTTCGTCGACCCGTGCATCGGCTACAGCGGCAGCGGCCACGCCACTGCCTGCGCCGGCGTGCCGGCGGGCTGGAGCGGTTCGGGCCTGTCGCAGACCAACGGCATCGTGTCCGGATCCAGCTATGTCGGCTACCAGCTCAAGCCGGAGAAGGGCACCTCCTTCGACTACGGCCTGGTCTACAGCCCCGAGTACGTGCCGGGCCTGTCGGTCAACCTCGACTGGTGGAAGGTCAAGCTCAACGACCTGATCCAGTCGATCTCCGCGCAGACCGTGGCCAATCTCTGCTACAACGACGACAACAGCCCGTACTGCAGCTACATCCACCGCTATGCCGCGGGCACCGTCAGCGCCGGCAACATCAACTACATCCAGACGCCGGTGGTGAACATCGGCAAGCTCAACACCCAGGGCATCGACCTCGGCGCCAACTACGCGCTGCCGGAGACCGCGTTCGGCAAGTTCACCGTGGCCGTGGACAGCACCTACCTGCACCGCTACGACATCGACACCGGGGACACGGTGGTGCATATGGCCGGCCGCTACAATTCGTCCTACGGCAACTACACGCACTGGCGCGCGCACGCCCTGGTCGGCTGGAAGCTGGGCAACTGGGATGCGAGCTGGACCACCCGCTGGATCGGCAAGGTGCAGGTCGGCAGTGGCGACCTGAGCCAGAACATGTCCGCCGATGCGGCGATCAAGGGCGTGGTGCTGGACTACGGCAGCTACATGTACCACAACCTGCAGGTTGGCTACGACATGGCCGGGGCCAACCTGCGCCTGGACCTGGGCGTGGACAACCTGACCAACAAGCAGCCGCCGGTCATGTACCAGAACAACGTGTTGAACGCGAACACCGACGTGAGCACCTACGACACGCTCGGCCGCTACTACTGGATGCGGGCTACCTACCGCTTCTGAGTGGAGCCGGCGCCGCCCGCCTGTGTGGGCGGCGTCGGAGCGTACGATACGGCGCGTCCTTGCGGGCGCGCCGTTCTGCTTGAGGGGGCAGCATGCCGATGCGCACGAACCAGACCGACCTGCGCCACTACGTCCGCGTTTACGACGCGGCACTGGATCCTGGCTTCTGCGCACAGCTCATCGCGCAGTTCGAGCAGACCGCCGCCCAGCACAGCCGCAACGGTGCTGGCGAACGTGCGGGGCTGGACGACAGCGCCTGGACCGAACTCAACGTCACCCGGCTCGCCGATCCGGCGTTCCAGGGTTTTTTCATCGAACAGGTGCGTGCGACGCTGGCCCGCTACAACGCCGATCTCGGCCTGACCGCCGAGGTGCCGTGGCGCCCACGCCTGGCCGACCTGCGGATCAAGCGCTATCGCGCCGATGCCGGCGAACGCTTCCAGCCGCACTTCGATGCCTGCGACGCGGAGACCGGCCGTTACCTCGTATTCCTGTGGTATCTCAACGACGTGGCCGAGGGCGGGCACACCCGCTTCCTCGACCTGGATCTGGAGGTCGCGCCGCGCGCCGGCCGCCTGCTGGTGTTCCCGCCGTACTGGATGTTCCTGCACGCGGGCCTGCCGCCGCGCAGCGGCGACAAGTACATCCTGTCCACCTATCTCGAATTCACCGCCAAGCCGGCCTGACCCAGGGCGCCGCGCTGGTGGGATGGGCGCGCATCATCGCCGCACATCCCCAATCCCCAATCCCGGCCGTATCAGCGCCCCGTCGATCAACCTGCACCATGCAGATGCTCGAACAGGATGGTGCAGCCGATCGCGATCAGCAGCGCGCCGCCGACGATCTCCGCGCGCTTGCCGGCGAGCGCACCGAGCGCGCGGCCGAGCATGATGCCCAGGGTGACCATGGTCAGCGTGCACAGGCCGATGATCGCCGCGACCTCGACGATGTTCACGTCGAGGAAGGCCAGGCCGACGCCGACCGCCATCGCGTCGATGCTGGTGGCCAAGCCGGTGGCGGCCAGGTTCCAGAAGCCGTGGCGTTTGGGCGCGGCCTCCTCGGGCGTGTCGGACTCCGGCTTGAGGCCGGCGACGATCATGTGCACGCCCAGCGCGCCGAGCAGGCCGAAGGCGATCCAGTGGTCGAAGGCGACCACGTACTTGGAGGCGGCCTGGCCGAGCACCCAGCCCAGCGCCGGGGTCAGCGCCTCGATACAGCCGAAGATCAGGCCGGCGCGCAGCGCGTCGGCCCAGCGCGGGCGTTGCATCGCCGCGCCCTTGCCGACCGCGGCGGCGAAGGCGTCGGTCGACATGGCGATGCCGAGCAGGAGGATCGAAAGAAACGACATGGGGGACCGTACCGGGACAGGCGACAACGACGAGCGCGCGCGCCCGGCCTTCGCCTTGCGCACTCGCCGCTGGTCTCGCCAACCGAACTGGCTGCCCGTACCACGGCGCATCGGCCGAGTCTGTTGATACGGGCGCTGTCCGCGCAGGTCGGACAGCAGGCTACTCCCCAAGGGGACGCGCAGTCTAACAGCGGCCAACTGCGGCGAACATCCCTGGAACGCACGCGAACCTGCAGCTTATCTTGATAGCTGCTACTATATCGACGATGGCTCTGCGGCGGTACGGCAGGTGTGCACGGGATAGGTCGAGGATGCTCACCTCTGCACTCGTGTGGCTTCCGTGGTGCACTCAGCCGAAGCGCGCGAGTGGGCGAATGTGCGCGCTCCTTCAGGACGGCGCCACGGACCTGTCCGCTGTTCGCGCATGCAGCTGCCAATGCATCGCCGCTGCGTGGGGTGGCTTCCGCAGTGCCCAAGGCAGCGAATGGCGCTCAGTGTTCAGCGCGTCGGGACTGAAGTCCCTCCCACAACGAGGTAGCCAGCGCGTCGTGTATGCACGGACAACGGCCCGGCGGCATCGCGATGACATCCCTGCTGATGCAGGACGCGCACGTCTCGCTCGCGCCTTCGCCAGGCGTCGCCGCGGGTCAGTCCTCTTCCGGCGGCAGCACGATGGCGTCGCTGTCGATGGCCAGCTTGCCGGCCAGCAATACCGCCTGGGTGCGGTTGGTGACGCCGAGCTTGCGCAGGATCGCGGTGACGTGCGCCTTGATCGTGGCCTCGGACACGCCCAGGTCGTAGGCGATCTGCTTGTTGAGGCTGCCGGCGCCGAGCATCTGCAGCACCCGGAACTGCTGCGGGGTCAGTTCGCGCAGGCGCTGCCCGACCTCGCGCTCGGCGCGGTCGGTGGGTGGCACGTTATGCGCTTCCGGCGGCGCCCAGTGCTCGCCGTCCAGCACCGTGCCCAGGGCCAGGCCGATGGTGTCCGAGTCGGCCGACTTGGGAATGAAGCCGAACGCGCCGTGGTCCAGCGCGCGCCGCATCACCGTCGGCTCCTCGCGCGCGGACACCACCACCACCGGTAACTGCGGATGCAGCGCACGCATGTGCACCAGCGCGCTGAAGCCCTGCGCGCCGGGCATATTGAGATCCATCAGCAGCAGATCGGCATCGGCGTGGCGATCGGCCAGCGCGTACAGCGCCTCGACGCTGTCGGCCTCGTACAACTGCACCCCCGGCATCACCCGCTGCACCGCCCCACGCAGCGCCTCGCGGAACAGGGGATGGTCGTCAGCGATCAGCAGGGTGGGCATGGGGCGGGGATTCGGGATTTGGGATTGGGGATTCGTAGAGCAACAGCAACAGCGGAGCCTGACGTCGCCAGGAGATCGGACACGGACCGGGGACCGCTTTGACGAATCCCCAATCCCGACTCCCGAATCCCGGCGCGCGTCAGCGCGCCAGCCGTTCGTTCACCAACGAATCCACCACCGATGGATCGGCCAGGGTCGAGGTGTCGCCGAGTTGGTCGGGGGCGTTCTCGGCGATCTTGCGCAGGATGCGGCGCATGATCTTGCCCGAGCGGGTCTTGGGCAGGCCCGGCGCCCACTGCAGGTGGTCGGGGGCGGCGATCGGGCCGATCTCCTTGCGCACCCAGGCCACCAGTTCCTTGTGCAGGGCCTCGCTCGGCTGCTCCTCGGCGACCAGGGTCACGTAGGCGTAGATGCCCTGGCCCTTGATGTCGTGCGGGAAGCCGACCACCGCGGCCTCGGCCACCTTGGGGTGGGCGACCAGCGCGCTCTCCACCTCGGCGGTGCCGATGCGGTGGCCGGAGACGTTGATGACGTCGTCGACGCGGCCGGTGATCCAGTAGTAGCCGTCGGCATCGCGGCGGCAGCCGTCGCCGGTGAAGTAGCTGCCCGGGTAGGTGCGGAAATAGGTGTCGATGAAGCGCTGGTGGTCGCCGTACACGGTGCGCATCTGTCCCGGCCAGGAATCGCGCAGCACCAGGTTGCCCTCGGTGGCGCCTTCCAGGATCTCGCCGTCGGCGCTGACCAGGGCCGGCTGCACGCCGAAGAACGGCAGCGTCGCCGAGCCGGGCTTGAGGTCGATGGCGCCGGCCAGCGGGGTGATCAGGATGCCGCCGGTCTCGGTCTGCCACCAGGTGTCCACGATCGGGCAGCGGCCGTCGCCGACCACGTCGTAGTACCAGCGCCAGGCTTCGGGATTGATCGGCTCGCCAACGCTGCCGAGCAGGCGCAGGCTCTTGCGCGAGGTCTGCTTCACCGGCGCCTCGCCCTCGCGCATCAACGCGCGGATCGCGGTCGGGGCGGTGTAGAAGATCGTCACCTGGTGCTTGTCGATGACCTCCCAGAAGCGCGACACGCTCGGGTAGTTGGGCACGCCCTCGAACATCAGCGCGGTGGCGCCGTTGGCCAGCGGCCCGTAGACGATGTAGCTGTGGCCGGTGACCCAGCCGACGTCGGCGGTGCACCAGTAGATGTCGTCCTCGCGCAGGTCGAACACGGTCTCGTGGGTGTAGGCGGCGTACAGCAGGTAGCCTGCGGTGGTGTGCAGCACGCCCTTGGGCTTGCCGGTGGAACCGGAGGTGTAGAGGATGAACAGCGGATCCTCGGCATTCATGCGCTCGGGCTCGCATTCGGCCGGCTGGCTGTCGACCACGTCGTGGAACCAGCGGTCGCGCGGGGCCTGCATGTCCACCGCGCCGCCGGTGTGGCGCACCACCAGCACGGTCTCCACGCTGGTGGTGCCGGGCAGCTTCAGCGCCGCGTCCACGTTGGCCTTGAGCGGGATCTTCTTGCCGCCGCGCAGGCCTTCGTCGGCGGTGATGATCAGCTTGCTGCCGCAGTCGATCACCCGGTCGGCGATCGAGTTGGGCGCAAAGCCGCCGAACACCACCGAGTGGGTCGCGCCGATGCGCGCGCAGGCCAGCATCGCCACCGCGGCATCGGGGATCATCGGCAGGTAGATGGTGACGCGGTCGCCCTTGCGCACGCCCAGCGCGCGCAGCGCGTTGCCGAGCCGGCACACGCGTTCGTACAGCTCGCGATAGGTGACGCGGTAGGACGGCGCGTCCGGGCTGTCCGGCTCGAACAGCAGCGCGGTCTTGTCGCCGCGGGTGGCCAGTTGCCGGTCCAGGCAGTTGACGCTGGCGTTGAGTTCGCCGTCGTCGAACCAGCGGATGCGGAAGTCGTCCAGGGCGAAGCTGACGTCCTTGATCCGGGTCGGCTTCTTGAACCAGTCCAGGCGCTCGGCCACCTTGCCCCAGAACGCTTCCGGCTGTTCCACCGATGCCTTGTACTGGGTCTGGTACTGGGTCTTGTCGACCCGCGCACGGGCGGCGAACTGCGGATCGACGGGGTAGAGATCGGCCATGGTTCCCTCTGCATTGAACGGGGCGCCGCATGCGGCGGCGCGTCAACGCGCAGTGTGCCGCATCCGGCGTTAAGCGCACACGCGCCCGGCCTTAGACGATGGTCGTAACTCAGCCGACGTTCGACTAATGGCCAATAGGCGCGCCCGCCCCGCTCGCGCACGCTGGGCTACGGCCGTGCGCATGCGTGCGGCCATCCATTATTCGGGAGGGAGTAATGAGCAACCGCATCGCATCCTTGGCGCGTCGCCCGCTGGCGGCGGCGCTGTTGGTGGCCCTGGTCGCGCCCGGCGCGGCCTTCGCCCAAGGCAAACCCTCGGCGCGCGAACAGGCGCTGGAGACCCGCGTGGCCGAGCTGGAACGGCAGGTGCAGCAACTGCTGTCCGCGCAGCAACAGCAGCAGGGGCAGATCGCGCAGACCCAGACCGAGGTCGCCGCGGTCCGCTCGACCCAGGCCGCGCCGCCGCCGCCACCCCCGGCACCGCCGGCCGGCAAGGCGCCGATCCAGGTCACCACCATCACCCCGGGGGCGACACCCGGCACCACCTTCAAGGTCGGCGGCTTCATCAAGGCCGACTTCCTGGCCACCCGCACCGGCGACGGCCAGCTCGCCGACGATGCCACCGGCCGCGCGCTGTATTTGCCCGGGCAGACCCCGGTGGGCGGGGCCAAGTCCGGCACCGACTACAACGCCCACGCCAAGTTCTCGCGGATCAACTTCGGCGTGGACAGCGTGACCGAAGGCGGCAACAAGGCCGGCGCGCTGGTGGAACTGGACTTCTTCGGCAATTCACTGGGCACCCAGACCGCCACCAACACCTACGGTGCCACCCTGCGCCATGCCTACATGTACTGGAACCACTGGCTGGCCGGCCAGACCTGGTCCAACTTCATGGATCCGGCGGCGCTGCCGGAAGCGGCCGACTTCATCGGCCCCACCGATGGTGTGGTGTTCGTGCGCCAGGCGCAGCTGCGCTACACCAACGGCGGCTTCAGCATCGCCCTGGAGAACCCGGAAACCACCCTGTACACGCGCAGCGTGGCCGGCGTGGTCAGCACCGCCAGTTCCGACCGCGGCGCGCTGCCGGACCTGACCGTGCGCTATGGCTGGAAGGGCGACTGGGGCAGCTTCGGCGTGGCCGGCGTGGTCGGCCAGCAGAAGGTCGACAACCGCGCCACCGGTGCCGACGCCAGCAAGGCCTCCGGCGGTCTGACCCTGGGCGGCAAGTGGGTGGCCAGCGACAGCGACAGCCTGTTCTACCAGCTCACCGGCGGCGAAGGCATCGGCCGCTACATCGGCCTGGGCATCACCCAGAATGCGGTGTACGACGCCGCCGACCGCGACCTGGACACGGTCGGGGTGGTTGCCGGCTACGTCGGCTGGCGGCACGCGTTCTCGCCCAAGCTGCGCACCAACCTGATCTACGCGCGCAGCGACTACGACAACGATACCGCGCGCACCGGCCTGGCCGTGACCAAAAGCGTGCAGAGCATCCGCGGCAACGTCTTCTACTCGCCGCTGCCCAAGGTCGATATCGGCGCCGAGCTGATGTACGGCAAGCGCGAGATCGAAAGCGGCGCCACGGGCGACATCACCCGCCTGCAGTTCACCACCAAGTACAGCTTCTGATCCGCGCCGCGGCCACTTACCGGAGCCATCTCATGAGCCTCTCCAACGACGCGCTGATCGCCAAGATCGACGCCAATCCGAAGTACCACGCGCTCAAGCGCCAGCGCAATGCGCTGGGCTGGACGCTGACCGTCCTGATGCTGCTGGCCTACTTCGGCTTCATCGGCCTGATCGCCTTCGACAAGGCCTTCCTGGCCCAGCCGATGGGCAGCGGCGTCACCACCATCGGCATCCCGATCGCGATCGGGGTGATGGTCTTCACCATCGCCATCACCGCGATCTACGTGCGTCGCGCCAACACCGTATACGACCAGCTGACCGCCGCCATCCTCGAGGACGCCCGCCAATGAGCAAGCACCTGCGCTTCCTTCTGCTGCTGCTGGCCGCGCTGCTGCCGGCCGGCGCGGCCCTGGCCGCCGGCGGCGACGTCGGCCAGACCGACAAGCAGCCGACCAACTGGGTGGCGATCTCCATGTTCGCCTTCTTCGTCGCCGGCACCCTGTGGATCACCAAATGGGCGGCGAAGAAGACCCGCTCGGCGGCGGACTTCTACACCGCCGGCGGCGGCATCACCGGCTTCCAGAACGGCCTGGCGATCGCCGGCGACTACATGTCGGCGGCCTCGTTCCTGGGCATCACCGCGGCGGTGATGACCAACGGCTACGACGGCCTGATCTACGCCATCGGCTTCCTGGTCGGCTGGCCGATCCTGACCTTCCTGATGGCCGAGCGCCTGCGCAACCTCGGCAAGTACACCTTCGCCGACGTGGCCGGCTACCGCTTCGCGCCGACCGCGATCCGCAGCTTCGCCGCCTCCGGCACGCTGGTGGTGGTGCTGTTCTACCTGATCGCGCAGATGGTCGGCGCCGGCGCGCTGATCAAGCTGCTGTTCGGCCTGGACTACTGGGTGGCGGTGAGCCTGGTCGGCGTGCTGATGATGGTGTACGTGCTGTTCGGCGGCATGACCGCCACCACCTGGGTGCAGATCATCAAGGCGGTGCTGCTGCTGACCGGCGTGACCTTCATGGCCGTGGCGATCATGTGGCACTTCAACTTCAGCTTCGAGGCGCTGTTCGCCGAGGGCGTGCGGGTGAAGACCGCGGTGGCGGCCAGCGGCGGCGCCTCGCCGGAAGAGGCGGCCACTGCCGGCCTGTCGATCATGGGCCCGGGCGGCTTCGTCAAGGATCCGATCTCGGCGATTTCCTTCGGCATGGCGCTGATGTTCGGCACCGCCGGCCTGCCGCACATCCTGATGCGCTTCTTCACCGTCCCCGACGCCAAGCAGGCGCGCAAGTCGGTGCTGTGGGCCACGACCTGGATCGGCTACTTCTACATCCTGATCTTCATCATCGGCTTCGGCGCCATCGCCCTGGTGCTGACCAACCCGCAGTTCGCCGACGTCGCCACCGGCACCATCCACGGCGGCAAGGGCGCGGCCAATATGGCGGCGGTGCTGGTCGGCAATGCGGTGGGCGGCAACGTGTTCATGGGCTTCATCTCCGCGGTAGCCTTCGCCACCATCCTGGCGGTGGTCGCCGGCCTGACCCTGTCCGGCGCCTCGGCGGTGTCCCACGACCTGTACGCCACGGTGATCAAGAAGGGCAATCCGGCCCCGGGCTCGGAACTGAAGGTGTCGCGCGTCACCACCATCGCGCTGGGCGTGATCGCGGTGCTGCTGGGCATCGTGTTCGAGAAGCAGAACGTGGCCTTCATGGTGTCGCTGGCCTTCGCCATCGCCGCCTCGGCCAACTTCCCGGTGTTGATCCTGTCGTTGCTGTGGAAGGACTGCACCACCCGCGGCGCGGTGATCGGCGGCTTCCTGGGCCTGATCTCCTCGCTGGTGCTGACCGTGCTGTCGCCGTCGGTGTGGGTGGACACGCTGGGCAACCCGACCGGCTCGGCGCCATTCCCGTACACCTCGCCGGCGCTGTTCTCGGTGACCATCGGTTTCGTCGGCATCTGGCTGTTCTCGGTGCTGGACCGCAGCACGCAGGCCGGCAAGGAGCGCGCCGCGTTCAAGGCGCAGCAGATCCGCGCCGAGACCGGGCTGGGCGCCTCGCGCGGGTCGGGTCACTGAGCACGCGCGCCTAGGCAGGACGCGGCCATCGCCGCACGCGACGCCGGCCCTTGTGCCGGCGTCGTCGTGTCTGCGGGCAGCGGCTACCATGGCGGGCCCTTGCCGCCCCGGTCGCCTGCATGCGCTATCGCTGGATCCTGTTCGACGCCGACGACACTTTGTTCCATTTCGACGCCTTCGCCGGCCTGCAGCGCATGTTCGCCGGCTACGGCGTGCAGTTCGGCGAGGCGGATTACGCCGACTACACCGCCTGCAACCGACCGCTCTGGGTGCAGCACCAGAACGGCGCGATCACCGCCTTGCAATTGCAGCAGCGCCGCTTCGCCGACTGGGCGCAGCGCCTGCAGACCGCGCCGGAGACCTTGAACACGGCGTTCCTGGCGGCGATGGCGGAGTTGTGTGCGCCGCTGGAAGGGGCGGTGGACCTGCTCGACGCGCTGCGTGGGCGCGCGCGCCTGGGGCTGGTCACCAACGGCTTCGGCGCGCTGCAGACCGCGCGCCTGCAGCGCACCGGCCTGCAGGACCGCTTCGAAGTGATCGCCATTTCCGAGGTCGTGGGCGTGGCCAAGCCGCACCCGGGGATCTTCGCGCACGCGCTGGCGCAACTGGGCGATCCGCCGCCGGCGCAGGTGCTGATGGTCGGCGACAACCCGCAGGCCGACATCGCCGGCGGCCTGGCCGCCGGGCTGCACACCTGCTGGTTCAACGCGCACGGCGCCGCCGCGCCGGAGGGCATCGTGGCGCACCACGAGGTTGCCTCGCTGGCTCAGTTGCAGGCGTGGTTGCTGGAAGAGACGGCGGCGCTGTAGCCCATCTGCTCGCGTGCCTGGCGCCATCGGGTCGGGACTGAAGTCCCTCTCACAGGTGGAAACTCCAGTTCGCGGCCAATGTTGGGGTGCCCCTTGTGGGAGGGACTTCAGTCCCGACCCCGGAAGGGTGGGGTTGCCGGTCCCGAGACGGGATGCCGCATCATCTCGCCCGCTCGCTGCTGCTCTCTTGTGGGAGGGACTTCAGTCCCGACGCGAGCCACCGTCAGACCCGGGGTCTCGGTCGCATGCTGCCGACCCCCGACGTGGCGCACGGCAGCCGCGACCACCATCGTATAGTGCGCCCATGCCGACCTCCGCCGCCGACGCCGCTTCCACCGACACGCCGCTAGCCGCCCTGCCCATCACCCTGCAGCGCCTGCGCGCGGCCTGGCAGTCCGCCAAGCCCGAGCGGGCGCAGCGCCGCGAGGACCTGCTGCGGCTGCGCGCGGCGCTGAAGCGGCGGCTGCCGGAGATGGCCGAGGCCATCTCCGCGGATTTCGGCCACCGTTCGCGCCACGAGTCGCTGCTCGCCGACGGCATGACCGTGCTCGGCGAGATCGATCATCTGCTGCGCCATCTCAAGCGCTGGATGCGCCCGCAGCGGGTCGGCGCCGGCTGGCGCCTGTGGCCGGCGCGCGCGGAAGTGCGGTCGGTGCCGGTCGGCGTGGTCGGGGTGATCGCGCCGTGGAACTACCCGGTCAACCTGGCGCTGATCCCGCTGGCCACCGCCATCGCCGCCGGCAACCACGTCTACCTCAAGCCCTCCGAACACACCCCGCGCAGCGCGCAGTTCCTGCAGTCGCTGCTGGCCGAGGTGTTCCCGCCGCAGCGGGTGGCGGTGGCGCTGGGTGGGGCCGAGGTGGCGTCGGCCTTCGCCGCGCTGCCGCTGGACCACCTGGTGTTCACCGGTTCCACTGCGGTCGGGCGCAAGGTGATGGCCGCGGCCGCGCCCAACCTGACCCCGCTGACCCTGGAACTGGGCGGCAAGTCGCCGGCCGTCGTCTGCGCGGATTACCCGCTGGAACAGGCCGCCGCACGCCTGGCCACCGGTAAATGGTTCAACGCCGGGCAGACCTGCATCGCCCCGGACTACGTGCTGGTGGACGCCGGCCGTGAGGCGGCGCTGGTGCAGGCGCTGCGTGCGCAGGTGCTGGCGCGCTACGGCGATTTCGCCAGCGCGCCGGACTACACCCGCATCGTCAACGAGGGCCAGTACCGGCGCCTGCGCGGCTACCTGGACGATGCGCGCGCGCGCGGCCTGGAGGTGATCGAACTGGCCACGGTGGCGCGCGACCGCGCCGAGCGGGAGCGGCTGATCGTGCCCACGCTGGTGCTGCAGCCGGGCGACGATGCGCTGCTGATGCAGGAGGAGATCTTCGGCCCGATCCTGCCGGTGCGCAGCTACCGCTCCCTGGATGCGGCCATCGCCGAGATCAACAGCCGCGACCGGCCGCTGGCGCTGTATCCCTTCAGCCACGACCGTGCGCGGATCGAGGCCATCCTGCATGCCACCCTCGCCGGCGGCGTCACCGTCAACGACAGCCTGCTGCATTTCGCCGCCAACGCGTTGCCGTTCGGCGGCATCGGCCCCAGCGGCATGGGCGCCTACCACGGCCGCGCCGGCTTCGACGCCTTCAGCAAGGCCCTGCCGATCCTGTGGCAGGCGCGCCGCAGCGCCACCGATCTGCTGAAGCCGCCGTACACGCGTTTGCGTTGGCTGATCGACGTGCTGTTGCGCTGATCAGTGCACCGGTAGAGGGCCGCGGTTGGATGAATCTCCGGCGCGCGTGCTGCGCCGCTAAATCGCCAGACCTGCCTGCAGCACCCGCATCCGGCGCTCGACGCCGGCCCTGACGGATGCGGGCAGCGCCTGCGGAAAGTCGGCCGGCAGCGCGTTCTCGAGCGAGGCCAGTGCCGGTACCATGCGCTCGGCGATGTCTTCGATGGCCCTGCGCACCAGCGTGGATGACAGGGCCGCCGCGGCACCCGTCTGCAGGAAGTGCCGCGCCTGGATCTCGTCGATGCGGTAGTGGTTGCTGTCGCCGACCGACATGGCCAGCTTCATCTGCTTGCGTTCGATCTGTCGCCGATCGAGGCTGGGCTGCGCGGTCAGCACATCGTAGAGCGGCGTCAGTGCGTAACCCCCGCCGGGGTGGAGAAAGAGGCTGAAGTTCTTGGCATGCCCATCGGTGGCGCCGATCAGCCAGAAGACCAGTTGCGCTTGCAGCAGCGTGCGGTGATCGGCTGCGGGCGTATCGGCGCCCTTGAGCAGGTCCGCGATCGCCACGATGCCGGGTCCGCCGTGGCTCTGGTACTTGCGCGTCGGCGGGACCGACAACGCCTGGCAGCAATCCTCCTGCGGCAGGCGCAGCAGCCGGCCATCGCGCCAGGCGCGGTCGAAGCGCTCGACCACCAGCGCCTTGGTCCGGCCGAAGGTCATCATCTCGGCATTGGCGACCGGCAGGCCGAGATGCTTGAGCAACTGCAGGCAGTAGAACTCGTTCTCGACGCTGTCGGAAAGGTCGATGCCGTTCGGCAATCTGCCGATCTGCGTCTTGAACAGATGCGTGGTCGGCGTGGTGCCATGCGGCTTGAGCCATTGGCCGTCCAGTCGTAGCAGGGCGGTCTTTTCCTGTGCGCCGGCGACCGAGATCCTGAAATCCTCGTCCCGCCGCAGGCCTAGGGGCGCCTGCGCCAACGATGCGAGCAGCCGTTCGATGGCCGCCTCGTCGACCGGCTCTCCGGAGAGCGTCGCGGTGCCTTCCGGCGCCGTATCGCCGGCGATGAACTGCAAGGCGCCGATGCAGTCCCGACCGATCGCCGCCAGCAGGCTGTAGGCGTCGACGCCGTCGGCGCCGACCTTCTCAGCCACGCGCTGGCGCAGTGCGTCCGAGTCGGGCAACAGGTTCTCGAAGACCGCCACGACCGGCTCGCCCCGCCAGGGTTCCTCGCGCAACGGCAGCGACAGCGAGACCGGGAATGCCCTGCTGCGTTCCAGCCATTGCGGGTCGTAACGGAACGCGATCGCGCCGCTAGGCTCCTTCAGCAGATGCCCGACCAGGCGATCATTCTGGTACACGCGCAGTGGCGAATGGCGGCGGATCCTTGCCATGGTCAGAGCAGATCCCTGGGATCGGCACCGCGGCTGCGGACGGCGACCAGGAATTCCAGTTCGAGCGCCGCCAGCACCCCCAGCAGGGTGTCCAGCCGTGTCGCCGGGTTGCCGGTCTCGATCAACGAGATCGTTTCCTGGCGCAAGCCGCAGCGATCGCCCAGGGCGCTCTGACTCATCCCCAGGCGTTTTCGTTGGCGACGGATGAGGGTGCCGATCTGCTTGGGTGTACGGGCGAGGTCGTGCATGACGGTCTCCTGAGGAAGCAATATGCGCCATTCCCGATAAAACTTCAATATCGGATGTGATGCATAATCTGATCTTATGCGCTGATGGCGATAAATGTTGAATATCGGCTTTGACACATAATTCAGTGCGACGGCGATCCAGGCGCTACTGGTGTTGCCTGCGAATACTCAACAGAGCCGTGTGGTCAAATGGGCGGCTCCGCCCAGCAGCGCCAGCCGGGGTTGGCCGGGCTGCCCAACCGAACCAAGATGGTTGAATCAAAAGGTTGAAGGATCGATGAAAATCGCCAGCTGGAACGTCAACTCGCTCAACGTGCGCCTGCCGCACCTGCAACAGTGGCTGGCCGCGTTCGCGCCGGACGTGGTCGGGATCCAGGAGACCAAGCTGGAGGACCACAAGTTTCCCGACACGGCGCTGGCCGAGGCCGGCTACCGCAGCGTGTTCGCCGGGCAGAAGACCTACAACGGCGTGGCGATCCTCTCGCGCCTGCCGATCGGCGACGTGCAGATCGGCGTGCCGGGCCTGGAGGACGAGCAGAAGCGCGCCATCGCCGCCACCATCGGCGACCTGCGCATCGTCAATCTGTACGTGGTCAACGGCCAGGACGTGGGCACCGACAAGTACGCCTACAAGCTGCGCTGGCTGGAGGCGGTGCACGCCTGGCTGGCCGACGAGCTGCAGCGGCATCCGCGGCTGGTGGTGCTGGGCGACTTCAACATCGCCCCGGACGCGCGCGACGTGCACGATCCGCTGGTGTGGAGCGACAACCACATCCTCACCTCCACCGCCGAGCGCGGCGCCCTGCACAAGCTGCTCGACCTGGGCCTGCACGACGGCTTCCGCCTGCACCATGCAGATGGCGGCCTGTTCAGCTGGTGGGACTACCGCCAGGCGGGCTTCCGCCGCGACCTGGGCCTGCGCATCGACCTGACCCTGGTGTCCGAGGCGCTGAAGGCGCGCACCCGTGGCGCCGGCATCGACCGCGAACCGCGCACCTGGGAGCGCCCCAGCGACCACGCGCCGGCCTGGATCGAACTGGAGCCGGGCGCATGAGCGAGCGCAATGTGCGTCGCTGCATCGACAAGGTCGGCGATACCGCGATCGCGCCGCTGCACCGGCTCAGTTGCCACTGCGGCGCGGTGCAGATCGACCTGGAGCTGCCGCACGGCATCGTCGACCCGCGCCGCTGCAACTGCTCGCTGTGCCGGCGCCGCGGTGCCATCGTCGCGTCGGTGCCGCTGGCCGCCCTGCATGTCCGCGAAGGCGAGCAGGCGCTGCGCCTGTACCAGTTCCACACCCACACCGCGCAGCACTATTTCTGCGGCACCTGCGGGATCTACACGCATCATCGGCGCCGCTCCGATCCCAGCCTGTACGGCTACAACGTCGGTTGCCTGGAAGGCGTGGACCCGTATGCGCTGGCCATCGCGGTGCCGGTCGAGGACGGCGTGCATCATGCCGCCGACCGCGCCGCGCCGTGAGCGCGGCCGCAAACGCAAAACGCCCGGCGAACCGGGCGTTTGCGCAAGCGGTAAAGGCGACGCGTCAGCGCGCGCGGCCGCGGGTGACCAGGTTGACGATCGCCAGCAGGATGATCGCGCCGATCAGCGAATACAGGAACGTCCACAGGGTGATCGCCTGGTTGATGCCGCCGCCGAACAGCCAGCCGGCGATCAGCGCACCGACGATGCCGACCACGATGTTCAGGATGATGCCCTGCTGTGCGTCACGGCGCATGATGATGCTGGCCAGCCAGCCCACGATGCCGCCGACGATCAACCAGATGATGATGCCCATGCGTCAGACTCCTCGGTTCGGCCCGCACCAGGAGCGGTGGGGTGCGCGCCATTTAAGAAGCGCTGCCGTGAAGCGGTCGTATAGCGGCGGCACCGTAGCGCAGCGGCCATTGCGCTTTGTGGGTGCGGCGTGAGCGCGCCGCTGCCCCCTGTGGCCGCCGACGGCGCCGAGGCACCGGACTGGCGCCTCGGCCCGGTAACGCTGTGGCTGCGCCCGCATCCGCCGCGGACCTCCGGCGAAGCGCAGGCGCGGCACCTGCTGGCCGGCGAACTGACGCTGCCGGCGGCGCAGTTGCCGCTGCGTCGCGATGCGCGCGGCCGGCCGCGGCTGCACGCGCCGCTGGCGCACCTGGACACCGGCTGGAGCCACAGCGGCGACTACCTGCTGGTGGCGGTGGCCGCGCACGCACGGCTGGGCGTGGACATCGAGCGCCAGCGGCCGCGGCCGCGCCTGCTGGAACTGGCGCAGCGCTTCTTCCACCCGGACGAGGTCGCGCTGCTGGCGGCGCTGGCGATGCCGGCGCGCGAGGCGCTGTTCTTCCGCCTGTGGTGCGCCAAGGAAGCGCAGCTCAAGGCGCATGGCCACGGCATCGCCTTCGGCCTGCACCGGCTGCGCTTCGCCGAGGACGCCGACGGCGCGCTGCGCCTGGTCTGGTGCGACCCGGGCCTGGGGGAGGCCGAGGCCTGGCATCTGCACGAATGGGCGCCGGTCGCGGGCTACCGCGCGGCGCTGGCCTGGACCCCTGCGGCGCTGCCGTAGCAGTCGCCGTGCGCACCGGTGCGCAGCCGGCGGCCGACCCGCGCCAGGCGCCGCGGGTGCCGTGCCTCAGGCTTCGACCGCACCGGCGCGGCCATCCTCCACCACGAAGCGCTTGAGCGTGGACACCGTGGCGTGCGGATCGCGGCGTTCGGAGATCGCCTGCAGCCGGGTCTCCATCCGCGCCGGGCTCAGCGACACCGACACGTAGCCGCGCTGGCGGCTCTCGGCGTAGCGCACGTGCGGATTGTCCGGCAGCCGCTGCACGATCTCCGCATGCGGCGGGCCGTCGGAGGTGATCGAGGTGCCGACGAACTCCGTGGCCACGGTGGGCGCGTGCGGGTCGGTCGTCTCGGCCTTGAGATCGGTGACCCAGTAGGAATGGATGTCGCCGCCCCAGAACACCGGATTGCGCAGGCCGCTGCGGACGATGGCGTCGAGCATGCGCGCGCGCGTGGCCGGGTAGCCGTCCCAGCCGTCGGTCCAGGCGCCGACATGGCCGTCGTTGCGGTCGTGCTGCACGATCGGCGCGACCAGCAGGTCCTGCGCGATGATGTTCCAGCGCGCCTGCGAGCGGCCGAAGCCGCGGTACAGCCAGCGCTCCTGCGCCGCACCGAGCATGCTGCGCGCCGGGTCGTTCAGGTCCTTGCAGTCGAGCGGCGCGACGTGCCCGCCGCGCCAGCCGCTGGGCAGCGGACACGGTTGCTCGCTGCGGTACTGGCGGCCATCCAGGACGAAGAAGCGCGCCAATGCGCCGTAGTCCAGGGCCCGGTAGATGCGCATGTCCGGCCCGTGCGGACGATGCCGGGCGCGCAGCGGAAAGTGCTCGTACATCGCCTGATAGGCGGCGGCACGGCGGCGCAGGAAGGCGGCGGTGGGCACGGCCGGGTCCTGCGACCAGCGGTTGGCGTAGTCGTTCTGCACTTCGTGGTCGTCCCACGTCGCCACGCAGGCGGAGCCCGCATGCAGCGCCTGCAGGTCGGGATCGGTGCGGTACAGCGCATAGCGATTGCGGTAGCCGGCCAGATCGACGCAGTCGCCGCTGCCGTGGGTGCGCACCAGGCCGGCGGCTTCCTCGCCGCGGTGGCTGTACTCGTAGATGTAGTCGCCGAGGAAGAACACCAGGTCCGGGCGTTCCGCGGCCAGATGCCGGTAGGCGCTGAAATAGCCTTCTTCCCAGTGCGCGCAGGAGACGAAGCCGAAGCACGCGCTGTCCAGGGCGCCAGACGCCGGCGCGGTGCGCGCGCACCCGAGCGGACTCTGCGCGCCCAGCGCCTCGAAGCGGTACCAGTACGGCCGTCCCGGTTGCAGGCCGCTGACCTCCACGTGCACGGCATGGCCCCAGCGCGGATGCGCCATCGCCACTCCGCGCTGGACCACCTGGGTCATGGCCGCGTCGGTGGCCACGCGCCAGCGCACCGGCACCGGCGCACGCAGGCCGCCGCTGCCGTCCGGCGCCAGCGGCTGGGGCGCCAGGCGGGTCCACAGCACCAGCCCGTCGTGCAGCGGGTCGCCCGCCGCCACGCCCAGGGTGAACGGATCGGCGCTGCCGCTGGCACGGGCGAACGGGCTCAGCAGCGGCGTCGCCGCCAGCAGGCCCAGCCCGGCCAGCACCCGGCGGCGGCCGGGATCGTGCGGGGCGTCGGCGGGCGCGGTCGGGGTGTCTGCAAGGTCGGACATGGGGCAGAAGCGTGCTTGAAGACGATCGACAATGCTCGCGCGCGCCGATGTCCGCAACATGGCAGCACGCGCGGCGCCACCTGCGATAATCCACCGATGACCGATGCTTCCCTTCCCGATTCCGTCCGCGTCGTGCTCGAACAGGGCCTGCACGCGCAAGGCCTGGACGCCGCCGCGCTGGCGCCGCCGCTGCTGGCCTACCTGGCGCTGCTGACGCGCTGGAACCGCACCTACAACCTGACCGCGATCCGCGACCCGCACGAGATGGTGACCCGCCATCTGCTGGATTCGCTGGCGATGCAGCCGTTCGCCAGCGAGGGCGCGCTGGCCGACCTGGGCACCGGGCCGGGGCTGCCCGGCATCCCGCTGGCGATCGCGCGGCCGCAGTTGCGGGTGACCCTGGTCGAAAGCAACGGCAAGAAGGCGCGGTTCCTGCGCGAGGCGGTGCGCCAGCTGCGCCTGGACAACGCGCGGGTGGCCGAGTCGCGCGCCGAGGCGCTGGACGAGGCCGGCGCCTACGACCTGCTGACGGCGCGCGCGCTGGATACGCTGGCCGGCATCGTCGCCGTCGGCGGCCACCTGCTGCGCCCGGGCGGGCGCCTGCTGGCGATGAAGGGCGTGCGTCCGGACGAGGAGATCGCCGCGCTGCCGCCGGGCTGGGTGGCGCCGACGGTGCACCCGCTGCAGGTCCCCGGCCTGGGCGCCGACCGCCACCTGGTGGTGGTCGAGCGCGGTTGAGCGGCGGCCGCGGCCGGCCCCGATTTCCGCCACGGGGGGCTGTGACCGCATAATGCCCGGTCCCACCCCCATCGCCGACGAGGCTCCCGCATGGCCCGCATCATCGCCATCGCCAACCAGAAGGGCGGCGTCGGCAAGACCACCACCGCGGTCAACCTGGCCGCGGCGCTGGCTCGCCAGTCGCAGCGCGTGCTGCTGGTGGACCTGGACTCGCAGGGCAATGCGACGATGGGCAGCGGCATCGACAAGCGCGAGCTGGCCGCCTCCACCTGCGACGTGCTGCTCGGCGAGAGCAGCGCCGAACAGATCCGGGTGACCGCGCCGGAAGGCTTCGACCTGCTGCCGGGCAACATCGATCTCACCGCCGCCGAGATCCAGCTGATGGACCAGCCGGCGCGCGAGCAGCGGCTGAAGACCGCGCTGGCGCCGCTGCGCGAGGCCTACGACTTCATCCTGATCGACTGCCCGCCGGCGCTGTCGCTGCTGACCCTGAACGCGCTGACCGCCGCCGATTCGGTGATCGTGCCGATGCAGTGCGAGTACTACGCGCTGGAAGGGCTGACCGCGCTGCTGGAGACCATCGAGGCGCTGCGCGCCGAGCTGAATCCGGCGCTGGAGATCGAAGGCGTGCTGCGGACCATGTTCGACGTGCGCAACAACCTGGCCAACGCGGTGTCGGCGGAGCTGACCAACCACTTCGGCGACAAGGTGTTCCGCACCATCGTGCCGCGCAACGTGCGCCTGGCCGAGGCGCCCAGCCATGGCCAGAGCATCGTCGGCTACGACCGCACCTCGCGCGGCGGCGTCGCCTACCTGGGACTGGCCGGCGAGATCGTGCGCCGCCGCAACGAACGCAATCGGCCGATGCCGGCCATGGAGACCGTCTGATGAGTGCCAAGCCCCCCGCCCTCGGAGCGAAGAAGCGCGGCCTCGGCCGTGGCCTGGAAGCGCTGCTGGGGCCGAAGGGCGCGGCTGCGCCGGTGCCGACCGCCGAAGTGCAGCCGGGCGAGAGCCTGCGCCGCCTGCCGGTGGGGCAGCTGCAGCCGGGCAAGTACCAGCCGCGCCAGGAGATGGACGAGGCCAAGCTGCAGGAGCTGGCCGAGTCGATCAAGGCGCAGGGCGTGATCCAGCCGATCGTCGCCCGCGAACTGGCGCCGGGCAGTTTCGAGATCGTCGCCGGCGAACGCCGCTGGCGCGCCTCGCAGCTGGCTGGGCTGAGCGAAGTGCCGGTGGTGGTGCGCGAGCTGGACGACCGCACCGTCATCGCCATGGCGCTGATCGAGAACATCCAGCGCGAGGACCTCAATCCGCTGGAAGAGGCGCAGGCGCTGCAGCGGCTGATCGACGAGTTCTCGCTGACCCACGCCGAGGCCGCCGAGGCGGTGGGCCGCTCGCGTGCATCGGTGTCCAACCTGCTGCGCCTGCTGGAACTGCCGCCGGCGATCCGCGCGTTGCTGGAAGCGCGGCGCCTGGAGATGGGCCATGCGCGCGCGCTGCTGACGCTGTCGCCGGAGCTGGCCAGCCGCCTGGCCTCCGACGCCGCCGACCAGGGCTGGTCGGTGCGCGAGGTCGAGCACCGCGCCCAGCAGTTCGCCGCCGGCAAGGTGCCGAGCAACCGCAAGGCCAAGCCGGCGCGCACCGCGCCGCAGGCCGACATCGCCTCGCTGGAGACCGAGCTGTCCGAGTCGCTGGGCACCAAGGTGTCCATCGCCCACGGCCGCGGCGGCAAGGGCAAGCTGGTAATCCACTACACCGATCTGGACACGCTGGACGGCGTGCTCGAGAAACTGCGTCCGCGGCAGGCCTGAGCGCCGCCGCCCGCGTCCGCCAGGACCGCCACCGCCATGCATCCCAGCAAGGTCGACCGCCACCACCTGCTGCGCCTGACCGACCTGCCCAACGTCGGCCCGGCCTGCGAGAAGGACCTGCGCCTGATCGGCATCCGCGTGCCGGCGCATCTGCAGGGCCGCGATCCGTACGACATGTACGCGCAGCTGTGCCTGCGCACGGGCGTGGTGCACGACCACTGCGTGATCGACGTGTTCCTGTCGATCGTGCGCTTCATGCAGGGCGAGACGCCGCGCCCGTGGTGGGAGTTCAGCAAGGAGCGCAAGGCGGCGCTGGCCAAGGACGCGCCGCTGACCCTGCGCTGAGGCCCCGCGCCGCGGCGCGGGGCAGCAACCGGAGCATTGCATGAGCCACCAGGACACGCAGATCAGCCCGGACGGCATGCAGCACTGCCGCGCGGGTGCCATCGATCCGGGCGGCGTCAACGCCGGGCTGCCCTGAGCGTTGCCCGGCCGCGACGCCCGCCATTTCTTCGTCTTTCGCTTTCCAGGATTCCGCCATGCCCACTCTCGTCACCGGCGCCGCCGGCTTCATCGGTGCCCACACCGTCCGCGCGCTGCGCGCCGCCGGGCAGCTGGTGGTCGGCCTGGACAACTACAACGACTACTACGACCCGCAGCTCAAGCGCGACCGCGTCGCCGCGCTGTGCGCGGGCGCGGACATCCGCACGCTCGACCTGACCGACCGCGACGGCCTGGCCGCGCTGTTCGACGAGGTCCAGCCGACCCGCGTGGTGCACCTGGCCGCGCAGGCCGGGGTGCGCTATTCGCTGCAGAATCCCTACGCCTACGTCGACAGCAACCTGGTCGGCTTCGTCAACATGCTGGAGCTGTGCCGGCACCGCGGCGTCGAGCACCTGGTCTACGCCTCCAGCAGCTCGGTGTACGGCGATTCGGCGACGCCGCCGTTCTCCGAGGACAAGCGCATCGACCAGCCGCGCTCGCTGTACGCGGCGACCAAGGCCGCCAACGAGCTGATGGCCCATACCTATGCGCAGCTGTACGGCCTGCGCGCCACCGGGCTGCGTTTCTTCACCGTGTACGGCCCCTGGGGCCGCCCGGACATGGCGCCGCTGCTGTTCAGCCGCGCGGTGCTGGCCGGGCGCCCGATCGAAGTGTTCAACCACGGGCGCATGCGCCGCGATTTCACCTTCGTCGCCGACATCGTCGCCGGCGTGCTCGGCGCGCTCGATCACGCCTCCAGCGAGCCGGTGCCGCATCGCGTGTTCAACCTCGGCAATCACACCCCGGTGGAACTGGAGCATTTCATCGCGGTGATCGAGGGCGCCGCCGGGCGCAGCGCCGAAAAGCTGTACCGGCCGATGCAGCCGGGCGACATGATCGAGACGATGGCCGATACTGCGCGGGCCCACGCCGCGTTCGGCTTCGATCCGAGCACCCCGATCGAGGTCGGCCTGCCGCAGGTGGTGGCCTGGTGCCGGGAGTATTTCGGCGCCGCCGCCTGACGCTTCATGCGCGGATCCCTTAGTCCGCGGCACAATGCCCCGCTTTTTCCCCCACGCGCCCCCGCGCCCAGCCCTGCCGAATCCATGAGCCAGCTTTCCCTTTCCGTCGTCGTCCCGGTGTTCAACGAGCGCGACAACGTGCCGCCGCTGGTCGCCGAGATCGTCGCCGCGCTGCGCGGCACGATCGATTTCGAGATCGTCTATGTCGACGACCATTCGCGCGACGACACCCTGGCGGTGCTCGAAGGGCTGAAGGCGTCCACACCGGAGCTGCGCGTGCTGCACCATGTCAGCCAGAGCGGGCAGAGCACCGCGGTGCGCAACGGCGTCAAGGCCGCGCGCGGGCTGTGGATCGCCACCCTGGACGGCGACGGCCAGAACGATCCGGCCGACATCCCCAAGCTGCTGGCCGCGCGCCAGGCAGCCGAGCCGCTGGTCAAATTGTTCGCCGGCTGGCGGGTATCGCGGCAGGATTCGGGCAGCAAGCGCTGGGCCTCCAAGTGGGCCAATGCGATCCGCGCGCGCATGCTGCGCGACGACACCCCGGACACCGGCTGCGGCATCAAGCTGTTCGAGCGCGAGGCGTTCCTGGACCTGCCGTACTTCGACCACATGCACCGCTACCTGCCGGCGCTGATGCAGCGCGCCGGCTGGCGGACCCTGAGCGTGCCGGTGAACCACCGCCACCGCACTTCCGGCGTGTCCAAGTACAACAATCTCAACCGCGCCCTGGTCGGCATCCGCGACCTGCGCGGCGTGGCCTGGCTGATCGCGCGCAGCCGCCGCACCGCGGTGCAGGAGCGCTGAGATGGAGGCGAACTTCCTCAACGAACCGATCCAGGCGCTGTACTGGACCGGGCTGCACGTCACCGGCTGGAAGCTGATCGGCTACGTCGGCGCGCTGATGTTCGGTGGCCGCTGGCTGGTGCAGTTCGTCGCCTCCAAGCGCGCCGGCAAGCCGGTGATCCCGCGCCTGTTCTGGTACATGAGCGTGGTCGGCAGCCTGATGACGCTGAGCTACTTCATGTTCTCGGCCAAGCAGGACTCGGTGGGCGTGCTGCAGAACCTGTTCCCCGCGTTCACGGCCTTCTACAGCCTGTACCTGGACATCAAGCACCGCGGCTGGCACCGCGACCGCGCGACGCATTGAGCGCGGTGCCGCTGCGCGCGATTGCAGGGGCGCGTAATACCCTCCGATCGCAGCTGGCCCTGTCGTAGGAGCGGCTTCAGCCGCGACCCGGCCCGCCGCCCCGCCGACACGTCGGCAAGCACGCGCACAGCCTCTGCCAGGACCGTTCCGATAAGGATTCGAGCACTATTCCGACAGGCGCCATCGCCAGGCGCCGCTGTTGCCGCGCGAGGGCGAGGTGGATGCTGGTGCCATGCACATCCAACCAGCCAGAGGCCATCGCGCGTTGCGCGCCGGACGCCACAGCGACATGGGTCGGCTCTACCTGCTGACCGCCGTGACGTTCGAGCGGGCGCCGTTGTTCGCAGATTGGCGATGCGCCCGTGCGGCCGCCGCGTGTCTGGCAGAACGAAGCACATGGCCCAATGCTCGCCTGCTGTGCTGGGTGCTGATGCCCGATCACTGGCACGGCCTGATCGAACTGCAGGCCACCATCACATTGGCCGATGCCATGCAGCGGGCGAAGGGGCGATGCGCCCGCGCTGTGAATCGTGCGCGCGGGCGTGGAGGCTGCGTCTGGTCGCGCGGTTTTCACGATCATGCGCTGCGGCGCGACGACGACGTCTTGCATGTCGCCCGTTACATCGTGGCCAACCCACTGCGTGCCGGCTTGGTGCCGCGGCTGGGCGACTATCCGTATTGGGATGCGGTGTGGCTGACTTCTCGACCGTGAAGTGGCAGTCGTGACTGGGGAGGTTCTACGGAAGGCCCACTGTAGGAGCGGCTCCAGCCGCGACGGGCATTCCCGGTAACGCCCGTCGCGGCTGAAGCCGCTTGTGTCAAATAAGGGTCTATCGTTGCAGGTGAGAGCGGAGTGCGGCAGGCCGTTTAGCCGCAGTGCCAGCAAGCACGAGTAGGAGTCAGCGCCGCCGCACTCCGGTTCTCCTGCCTGACAAGCCCGAACAGTTGCCCGAGTGACGAGCTCGAACTCCACAAGCATGGGCATCGGCAGGAGCGCTCTCGTCCATGAGTCTACTGCGGAGAACGTCTATGCGGCGCCATGTCGGGATCGATGTATCCAAGGCCGAGCTGGTCATTCATGTCCTGCCGGACGAGCAGGCCTGGACCCAGCCCAATACGCCACAGGGGCAGCGTGCGCTGGCCCAGCGCCTGGCCGAGCTGGGCTGCGAGCGGATCGTGCTGGAAGCCAGTGGCGGCTACGAACATGCCGTGCTGCAGGTGTTGCGGCAGGCCGACCTGCCTGTGGTGCGGATGGCCGCCGATCGTCCGCGCAAGCTCGCCCAGGCCTTGGGCCTGCATGCCAAGACCGATGCCCTGGACGCGCGCCTGCTGGCCATCGCCGCCCAGCACATCCCGACCATGCCCACGCCCGTGGTGCCCGGGCACCAGCAGTCTCTTCGCGAACTGCTGGACCTGCGTGCCACCCTGGTGAGCCAGCGTGATGCCCATCGGCGGCGCCTGGAGCACATCACCAGCGCCAAGGTGCAACACCGCTGCCGAGAGGTGATCGCCCTGCTGAACCAGCAGATCCAGACGTTGACGCAGGAGATCGAGCAGCAGGGCAAGACCTGCTCAAGCCTACCCAAGGTGCCTGGGCTCGGCACGATCCTGCGCGCGGTTCTGGCCGCGCGGCTGCCAGAACTGGGCACACTGCCGCCACGCAAGCTCGCTGCCCTGGTCGGGCTGGCCCCGTTCAATCACGACAGCGGTTGCTGGAAAGGCCAGCGCCGCATCAAAGGCGGACGTGCCGACGTGCGGCGCGTGCTGTACATGGCCACCTGGGCCAGTATCCGCGCCAAATCCCCCTTGGCCAACACCTACGCGCGTCTGCGCGCAGCGGGCAAGCCGGCCAAGGTCGCCATCGTCGCCTGCATGCACAAGTTCCTGCGCTGGCTCAATGCCATCGCGCGCGATCAGGCCCCGTACGCTCCTCCTGCCATCGCAGGTGCATGACAGTTGACTCCTACGAAATGACGGCATGCCCGCTGGTTCCGGCAAAGCGCGTTAGCAGATGCCCTAATACCGTCTTCGCATGCCATCGCCCCACACAGGACTTCCGGCCCACCCGCCAGGCAGGGTTGTGGTGCGATCATCGACGATCCGTTCCCGCCGTGTGCCGCCCATGCCGATGCTCGCCAAGACCCCGCTGGCCATTTCCCTGCTGATCGCGTTCGCCGTGGCCACGCCCGCACTGGCCACACCGCCGGCGTCGGCAGCGTCCAGTGCAACACCGGCCACGGCCAATGCCAGCGCTGCCGATGCGCGCTTCCAGGCCATCTACGAGAAGGAGTGGGCCTGGCGCCAGGCGCAGCTCGGCCAGGCCGACGAGGACAGCGACAGCAGCGGCGACAACACCCATCTGCCCGACGTCGGCGCGGCCGCGCAGGCCGCGCGCCTGAAGGTATGGGACGACGTGCTGCGGCAGCTGGACACGCTCGATGCCGCCCAGCTCTCGCCGGAGAACCAGGTCAACCTGGCGATCTACCGGCCGCAGGTGGAGAACCTGGCCGCCTCGGTGCGCCTGCGCGCCTATGAAATGCCGTTCAACTCCGACAGCGCGTTCTGGTCGGACCTGGCGTTCATGGCCCGGCGCACGCTGCGCACGCCCGACGAGTACCGCGCCTACATCGCGCGGCTGGAGGACGTGCCGCGCTACTTCGCCCAGCAGACCGACAACATGCGCGCCGGGCTCAAGCGTGGTTTCAGCGTGCCGCGCGCGGTGCTCGACGGTCGCGATGGCGCCATCGCCAACGTGGCCGAACTGAAGGATCCGACCGCCGCGGTGCTGTACACGCCGTTCAAGCAGATGCCGGCGCAGATTCCCGCCGCCGAGCAGGCGCAACTGCGTGCGCAGGCGCAGGCGGCGCTGCGCGACAAGGTGATCCCGGCCTACGCGCAGCTACTGACCTTCTATCGCCAGGAGTACATGCCGCAGGCGCGCACCACGCTGGCGGCCGAAGCCCTGCCCGACGGCAAGGCCTACTACCGGCAGCAGATCCGCGAGTACACCACGCTGGACATGGACCCCGAGCAGATCCACCAGCTCGGCCTGCGCGAGGTGGCGCGGATCCAGAAGGAGATGGACGCGATCATCCAGCAGGTCGGCTTCCACGCGCCGGCCGGGCAGAAGACCTTCCCGGCGTTCCTGCAGTTGCTGCGCACCGATCCGCAGTTCTACGTGAAGACCCCGCAGGAACTGCTCGATCGCGCCGCGTGGATCGCCAAGCGCGTGGACGGGGAGGTCGGCAAGTTCATCGGCACGCTGCCGCGCGGGCGCTTCACCATCGTGCCGGTGCCGGCGGACATCGCCCCGTTCTGGACTGCCGGCCGCGGCGGCGTCGGCACCTACTGGCTCAACACCTACGACCTGCCGTCGCGGCCGCTGTACAACCTGCCGGCGCTGACCCTGCACGAGTCCTCGCCGGGCCATTCGCTGCAGGGCGCGCTGGCCGAGGAACAGGGCGCGCAGCCGGCGTTCCGCCGCGAGAACTACATCTCCGCCTACGGCGAGGGCTGGGCGCTGTACACCGAGAAGCTGGGCAAGGAGATGGGCATCTACGCCACGCCCTACGAGGACTTCGGCCGGCTCAGCTACGAAATGTGGCGCGCCTGCCGCCTGGTGATCGACACCGGCGTGCACCACAAGGGCTGGACCCGCGCGCAGGCGCAGGCCTACCTGCGCGAGCGCACCGCGCTCAGCGAGCACGAGGTCACCACCGAGGTCGACCGCTACATCTCCTGGCCGGGCCAGGCGCTGAGCTACAAGCTCGGCGAACTGACCATCCTCGATCTGCGCGCCGAGGCCGAGCGCGAACTCGGCCCGGACTTCGACATCAAGTCCTTCCACGACGCGGTGCTGCAGCAGGGCTCGGTGCCGCTGCCGGTGCTGCAGCAGCAGATCCGCGCCTACATCGCCGCGCGCAAGAAGAAGGCCTGACCGCCGCCGCACAGGCCGGCGCCACTTCCTGCGGGAAGGGCGCCGGCCTGCGCCGGATCAGCCGGCGTGGCGTGGCCCGGCCACGCGTGCGGCGAAGGTCGGCAGCACCAGCAGGGTCAGGGCGGTGGCGGTGATCAATCCGCCGATCACCACCGTCGCCAGCGGTTTCTGCACCTCCGCACCGGAACCGCTGGCGATGGCCATCGGAATGAAGCCGACGATCGCCACCAGCGCGGTGGTCAGCACCGCGCGCAGGCGGCTGCCCGCGCCGTCGATCGCCGCCTGCAGCGGCAGATCGCCGGCCTCCAGGCGCTCGCGGATCGCCTGCATCAGCACCAGGCCGTTCAAGGTGACCACGCCGGAGACGGCGATGAAGCCCACCGCGGCCGACACCGAGAACGGCATGCCGCGCAGCAGCAGGGCGAGCAGGCCGCCGACCAGCGCCAGCGGCACGCAACTGAACACCAGCACCGCTTCCTTGACGCTGCGCAGGGCCATGAACAGCAGGCCGCCGATCAGCAGGAACACCACCGGCACCACGGCCGCCAGCCGCCGCTCGGCACGCTGCAGGTTCTCGAACTGACCGCCCCAGGTCAGGTAGGCGCCCGGCGGCAACGGCACGTCGGCCACCGCAGCCTGCGCCGCACCGACGAAACCGCCCAGGTCGCGGCCGCGCACGTTGGCCTGCACCACCACGCGGCGGCTGCCGTTGTCGCGGCTGATCTGGTTCGGCCCTTCGCTGACGGCGATGCGCGCCACCGACGCCAGCGCAATCACCTGTCCGGTCGGCGTGGCGATCGGCAGCGCGGCCAGCTGGTCCGGATCGTTGCGCGCGGCATCGTCCATCCGCACCACCACGTCGAAGCGGCGGTCGCCCTCGAAGATCTTGCCGGCGGCGCGGCCGCCGATGCCGGTGGCCAGCGCGTCGCTCACGTCCGCCGCGCTCAGTCCGACCTGCGCCGCCGCCGTGTGGTCGATGGTCACATCCAGCGTGGGCAGGCCGGAGATCTGCTCCACCCGCACGTCGGCCGCGCCTTCCACTGCGCGCAGCTTCGATGCGATCTGCTCGGCCACCTTCTGCAACTGGCCGAAGTCGTCGCCGAAGATCATCACCGCCAGGTCGGTGCGCACGCCGGAGATCAGCTCGTTGAAGCGCAATTCGATCGGTTGGCTGAACTCGAAGCTGTTGCCGAGCTGCTGCCCCGCCAGCGCCTCCAGGCGGGCCACCAGCCGCTCCTTGTCCAGCGCCGGATCGGGCCAGTCCTTGCGCGGCTTGAGCACGATGACGCTGTCGGAGATGTTGGTCGGCATCGGGTCGATCGCCGCCTCGGCGGTGCCGGTCCGCGAGAACACCGTTGCCACTTCCGGCTGCGTGGCGATGGCCTTTTCCAGCGCCAGCTGCATCGCCAGCGACTGTTCCAGCGAGGTGGACGGCACGCGCAGCGCCTGCATCGCCACATTGCCTTCGTCCAGCGTCGGCATGAACTCGCGGCCCAGCAGCGCGAACGCGCCGACGCCCGCCAGCAGCATCGCCACCGCACCGCCGGCGACCGTGCGCGGATGCGCGACGGCGGTGCGGATCGCCGGCGCGATGCGCGTGCGCAGCGCGCGGAGCAGCCGCGTTTCGTGCGCCCCCCCGGCCGCATGCCCCGCGTCGTCCGGCAGCGGCGGCTCGCGCACCAGCAGCGCCGCCATCGCCGGCACGAAGGTGAAGGAAAACAGGAACGCGCCGACCAGGGCCAGCATGAAGGTGGCGGCCATCGGTTGGAACGTCTTGCCCTCCACGCCTTGCAGGGTGAGGATCGGCGCGAACACCAGCAGGATGATCAACTGGCCGAAGGCGGCGGGCCGCGCCATCTTGCGCGCCGCCTCGGCGGCCACGCCCAGGCGCTCGGCGGCGCTCAACCCGCGGCCCAGCGCGGCGCGGCGCTGGCCGAGCATGAGCAGGGTCGATTCGACCACGATCACCGCCCCGTCCACCAGGATGCCGAAGTCCAGCGCACCCAGGCTCATCAGGTTGCCGCTGATGCCGAAGCGGTGCATGCCGATCACCGCGAACAGGAACGACAGCGGAATCACCAGCGCGGTGATGGCGGCCGCGCGCAGGTTGCCCAGCAGCAGGAACAGGATCACCACCACCAGCAGCGCGCCCTCGGTGAGGTTCCTGGCCACCGTCTTGATGGTCGCGTTGACCAGCACGCTGCGGTCCAGCACCGGTGCCGCGACGATGTCCGGCGGCAGCGACGTGTTCACCTGCGCCAGCCGCGCGGCCGCGGCCTGCGCGACGGTGCGGCTGTTGCCGCCGGCGATCATCAGCGCGGTCCCCAGCACCGCCTCGTGGCCGTTGCGGCTGGCCGCGCCCAGGCGCGGGGCGCGACCGGAGGCGACATCGGCCACGTCGGCCACGCGCACCACGATGCCGTTGCGGATCGCCACCGGCGCCTGCGCGAGATCGTCGGCGCTCAGCGCCAGGCCATCGGCACGCACCACCAGGCCTTCGCCGGCGCGCTGCACGAAGCCGGCGCCGGCCTGCACGTTGGCGCGCTGCAGGGCGGCGACCAGGTCGGCCAGGCCCAGGCCGTGCGCAGCCAGCCGCGCCGTGTCCGGATGCACCCCGTATTCCTTGACGTAGCCGCCGACCGTGTCGACGCCGGCCAGGCCGGGGCTGGAACGCATCTGCGGCGCGATGATCCAGTCCTGCACGGTGCGCAGATAGGTGGCGCGCTCCTGCGGCGTGCGCAGCAGCTCGCCGTCCGGCGTGCGGTAGACCTCCCCGGCCTGCCAGCCCGCCGCGCCCGGTCGCGCCACCCGCGCCGGGTCGAACGCGGTGAAGTCCACCGTCCACATCAGCACCTCGCCCAGGCCGGTGGTCACTGGCGACAGCCGCGGCGTCACGCCGTCTGGCAACGCCTCGGCCGCCTCGCGCATGCGTTCGGCCACCTGCTGGCGCGCGAAGTAGAGGTCGGTCGCATCGGTGAAGATCGCGGTGACCTGCGAAAAGCCGTTGCGCGACAGCGAGCGGGTGGCGGTCAGGCCGGGGATGCCGGCCAGCGCGGTTTCCAGCGGGTAGGTCAACTGCCGTTCGATCTGCTCCGGGGTCAGGGCCGGCGCCACCGTGTTGAGTTGTACCTGGCGGTTGGTGATGTCCGGCACCGCGTCGATCGGCAGCCTGCCCAACTGGAACAGGCCCACGGCGGCGAGCAGCGCGGCCAGGGCCACCCACCAGCCAGCGGTAGCGCACGGCGGTGTCGATCATGAGGTTGAACATGGTCGCCTCCTCAGTGGCCGTGTTCGGCGTCGCCCTTGGCCAGTTCGGCCTTGAGCAGGAAGGCGTTGGCGCCGACGATGCGTTCGTCGCCGCGCAGTCCGCCCATGATCTCGATGCGGTCGCCGGCGCGCCGCCCGACCAGCACCGGCTGCGCCTTGAAGCCGCCAGCGACCGCCACGAACACCGCGTTGCGGCCCTCGACGGTCTGCACCGCATCGGCGGGGACGCTGAGCGCGCCGTCCTGGCCGTCGGTGACGACCACGGCCGAAACCGGCGAACCGGCCGGCGGCAGGGGGGTATCGACCGGCATCGCGCGGATCACCGCGGCGCCGCCCGGCTGGCGCAGGTCGGCCGCCGCCGCCGTGACCTTGGCGGCGAAGCTGCCGCCCGCACCGCGCACCTCCAGCGGCATGCCGGGCGCGACCTGCGCCGCCAGCGCCGGCGGTGCGCTGAATACCAGCGCGTTCATCGCCGGATCGGCGACCTCGGCGACCACGCTGCCGGCGGCGACCACGCTGCCGGGCGTGACCTGCACGTTGCCGACGATGCCGGCCACCGGGCTGACGATGCGCACGCGGCCGCTGGCATCGGGCGCGCCGTTGGCGGCGGCCTGGGCCTGCGCGGCGGCGGCCTGGGCCTGCGCCGCCCGCGCTCGCGCATGCGAGGTTTCCAGCTCCTGGCGGGCGACCACGCCCTGTTCGACCAGGGCGCGGTCGCGGGCATGTGCCAGCCCGGCGGCCTTGGCCTCGGCTGCGGCCGCCAGGGCATTGGCGCGGAACACCGCGGCCTCGCCGCTGACCACGATGGCCAGCGGCTGCTGCGCCTGCACCGCGGCACCCGGCGCGACCAGCACGCGCTCGACCCGCCCGGTCACGGTGGAAGCCACCGAGGCGCGTGCGCCCACTGCCGGTTCGACCCGGCCGGCCAGCCGCACCGAGGCGCCGCCGCCGCGGCCGACCGCGACCACGTCCAGGCCGGAGGCGGCGATCTGTTGCGGGGTCAGCCGCACCACGTCGCCGGTTTCGGCATCCGCGTGGGCAGTGGCATCGGTCTTGGCCGCCGGTGCGTGGGCTGCGTCCTTGCCCTCGTCGCGATGGTCGTGCGCGGCATCGGCCGCCGGGGCGGCCTGCCTGTCGCCGGCGCAGGCGGCCAGCAGCAGCGCCAGCAGCACGCTGCCGGCAAGGGAGATCGAACGGGACAGGTTCATTGTGCCTCCATGAACGGCGCGCGCCCTTCCAGGCGGGCCAATGCGATTTCCGCCGCGACCCGTGCCAGGCGCGCGTCCACCGCGGTGCCGCGCGCGGCGATGAGCGCCGCGCGGGTGCTGCGCAGCTCCAGTTGTGCGATGCGTCCGGCATCGAAGCCGATGCGGGCCAGGCGGTAGGCCTCCTGCGCAGCGGCCACGCTCGCGTCGGCCGCGCGCGTGCGGCTGTCGGCGGCCTTCAGCGTGGCGAGCGCGGACAGGCGGTCGGCGGCGCTGGCGCGGCGTTGCTGCTCCAGCCGCGCCTCGGCTGCGCGCCGTTCGGCGCTGGCGGCACGGATGCCGCCGCGGTTGCGATCGAACAGCGGCACGCTGAGGCTGAGGCCGAGCGTGTAGGCGTGGGCGCGGTCTTCGCGCAAACGCGTCTGCGCGGCGGTCAGGCTCAACTCGGGCAGGGCGCGCTTGCGCTCCACCTCGACCTGGCGGTCGGCGGCCTCGGCTTCCGCGGCGGCGATGCGCACCGGCAGCGCTGCCGCCTCGGTCGCGCGCGGCGACGGCGGCGCGCGGTCGAGCAGGCCACCGTCGAGGGACTGCACCGGTGTGTCCAGCAGGGCGATCGCGGCCAGGCGTGCCAGCGCCGCGTCCCGGAACGCCTGCGCCTCGTCGAGTGCCGCGGTGGCCTCGGCCACTTCGCTGCGCGCCTGCACTGCGCGCAGTTGCGGCTCGCGGCCCTGCGCGACCATCGCCTCGACGGCGGCCGCGTCGTCGCGGATCAGGCCCAGCGCTTCCTCGGCCAGCGCATGACGGCGCAGCGCGCTTTCGGCCAGCGCGTAGGCCGAGGCCATCTCGCTGGCGGCCTCGCTGCGATGCTGCGTGCCGCGCATGGCGGCCGCGTCGGCGTCGGCGCGTGCCGCGCGGATGCGCGCGCCGCGTTGGCCCCACAGTTCCAGTGGTTGCGCCAGGGTCAGCGAGGTTTCGGCGCGGCCGGTGCCCGCATAGGTGCCGCTGCCCCAGGCGTTTTCGGTGGACCAGGACAGCGATGGGTTGGGCAGCGCCCGGGCCTGTTCGGCGCGCGCATCGGCGGCCTCGGTCAGCGCCGCGCCGACGCGGCTGCCGGGCAGTTGGTCGAGGCGTTGCAGCAAGGTGTCGTAGGAAGGGGCGGTCTGCGCCATCGCCAGCGCGGCCGGGACCAGGCCCAGCAGCACGGCGACGACCCGCCCGGCCGCGCGCGGCGGCCGACGTGTCGGAGTCGACATGAGCAAATTCCAGAAGTGAGGAAAACGGAACCCCGCGATCGCGGGACACGCTCAACTCACGCTCTGGGCGGGTGCTTCAATCCGTCCTGGACGACGCCCGCAGGGGAAGCGTCGACAGCCTGCATCCAGCGCGCCGGTCGCGGCGCGCCGAACACGGCGAGGGCGCTCGCCGGCAGGCTCAGATTCGAGTGGTGGCAATGGTTGTGGCTGCAGGCGCCGGCATGCTTGCCGTCGCTGTCCTCGCCATCGGCACGCGCCGCGGCGGGCGCGTGCACCGCGTCGGCCGATTCCGGCTCCAGCGCGCAGGCCAGCGCATCGGCCACCGGCACGACCACGAACGCCGCCAGCAGCAGCATCAGCAGGGAGGTACGCAGTGGACGGAAGAAGCGGCGCATGGTCCGGGCGAGGCTAGCAAGCGGCTTGCGCCGGATACAATAGCAACGCCTGCCTGGTCCATACGCCCGGACTTGCGCGCGGCGCCTGGTCCTGTGGACAACTTGCACAAGCCCTTGATCGCCTGCATAATGCGAGGCTCGCTGTGCCCGACGAGGTCGGGGCCGGCGGCCGGATGCGCGATCTCCGGCCGGCCTCTCCCAGCGTAACCGTTTGATTTCCCACGTCGCGTGGTGGCCGCAGGGCTGCCGGGGCCGCCGTCTCCCAGGCTATGGGCGACCAAACTACTATCGAGGTGCGCAATGTCCCGCGTATGCCAAGTGTCCGGCAAGCGTGTGCAGACGGGTAACAACGTCTCCCACGCCAACAACAAGACCCGCCGTCGTTTCCTGCCCAACCTGCACGAGCGCCGTTTCTGGGTCGCCAGCGAGAACCGCTGGGTCAAGCTGAAGGTTTCCGCGCACGCGCTGCGCACCATCGACAAGAACGGCATCGACACCGTTCTGGCTGAGCTGCGTGCGCGCGGCGAAAAGGTCTGAGGAGTAGAGCATCATGGCAGGCAAGCGCGATAAGGTCCGTATGATTTCCTCGGCCGGTACCGGCCACTTCTACACCACGGACAAGAACAAGAAGAACACCCCGGGGAAGATGGAATTCCTCAAGTACGATCCGGTCGTGCGCAAGCACGTCCTGTACAAGGAAGGCAAGATCAAGTGATCGGCTGATCCTCGGATCGCTGTTCACGCTGGACACGGAACCCGCCGCAAGGCGGGTTTCGTGCGTCTGGGGGATGGAAAACCCGCCACCGCTGCGGCCATGGTTGCGTTTGCCGGCGCAGTCCGCAGAATCGGGCGACCTGGGTTGCGAGGATCGCGATGCTGCCGGTCTGGTTGGAAGGCACGTGGCTGCTGGCGCTGGACTGGCTGATCCGGCTGGTGGCGCTGTTGTGGATCCCCACCCGCACCACGCCGGGCGCGGCGCGCAGCTGGCTGCTGCTGGTGGGCTTCGTGCCGTTGCTGGGGCTGCCGCTGTACCTGCTGCTCGGCCACCCCTGGCTGTCGCGCGAGCGCATCCGCCGCCAGGCGCTGGCCTCGCAGGTGATCCGTGAGCAGCAGGTGCCGCTGACCGCGCTGCGCTGGGCGCCGCCGGCCGACACCGTGGTCGCCGAAGTGGTGCCGCTGGTCGAGCGCCAGGGCGACTTCATGCCGACCCATGGCAACAGCGTCGAGCTGCTCGATCGCTACGCGCCCTCGCTGCAGGCGCTGATCGACGACATCGACGCGGCGGTCGAGCGCGTGCACCTGCTGTACTACCTGATGTTCGACGACGCGGTCGGCGATGCGGTGAGCGCGGCGCTGCTGCGCGCCGCCGCGCGCGGCGTGCAGTGCCGGTTGTTGCTGGATGCGCGCGGCGGCCGCCGCGGCCTGCGCCGCTACCGCAGGCGCCTGCATGCGGCCGGGGTCGAGGTGCAGGCGCTGCTGCCGGGCGGGCTGCGCTGGCGCCGCAGCGGCCGCATGGACCTGCGCAACCACCGCAAGATCGCGGTGATCGACAACCGCGTCGGCTACATCGGTTCGCAGAACCTGGCCGAGCCGCAGTTCGTGCCCGGCCATCCCAACCGCGAACTGGTGGCGCGCGTGCAGGGGCCGGTGGTGGCGCACCTGGAAGCGGTGTTCGCCAGCGACTGGTTCATCGAGACCGGGCTGCGCCTGAGCGTGGTCGCGCCCGCCTCCATCCACGGCGGCGGCGTCGCCGCGCAGTTGTTGCCCAGCGGGCCGGCGTACCCGTTCGAGAACGCGCGCGACACGGTCAACGCGCTGATCCATCTGGCGCGGCGGCGCATCGTCATGGTCACGCCGTACTTCGTACCGGACGAGGCCACGCTCAGCGCGCTGCGCATCGCCGCGCTGTCCGGGGTGGACGTGCAGTTGATCCTGTCCGAGAGCAACAACCAGCGGCTCACCGCGTGGGCGCAGGAAGCCTATTACGACGAGCTGCTGCGCAGCGGGGTCAAGATCGCGCTGTACCGGCCGTGCTTCCTGCACGCCAAGCACCTGAGCGTGGACGAGGGCATTGCCCTGGTCGGCTCGATCAACCTGGACATCCGCTCGTTCGCGTTGAACGCCGAGGTCGGCATGCTGTGCTACAGCGCCGCGGTGGTGCAGCGACTGCGCGCCGTGGAGGCCGACTACCTGGCCGACGCGCGGGTGCTGACGTTGCAGGACTGGCGCAAGCGGCCGGCCTGGCGGCGCAGCCGCGAAGGCATCGCGCGCCTGGCCGATGCGCTGATGTGACGCACGCCGATGACAGGCGCATGACGCGCTCATGCGCGATCGGTGCCGGCACATGCGCGACGGTTCTCAGCCATGGGCCGGCCTGGTGGGGGGCTTCCCTTACAATCGCCGCATGAATGAGTGTGTGCCCAGCGACCCGGTCGACGACGACTGCGACATCGCCATCGTCGGCGGCGGCGCGGCCGGCGTGCTGGTCGCCTTGCACGTGCTGCGCCAGGCCAGCACCGCGCTGCGCGTGCAACTGATCGAATCGCAGCCGGCGCTTGCGCAGGGCGTGGCCTATGCGACGCCCTGCGCCGAACACCTGTTGAACGTGACGGCCGGGCGCATGAGCGCCTTCGCCGACGCGCCCGACGACTTCCTCGACTGGCTGCAGCGGCAGGCGCTGTATCCGCAGCTGGCGCGCGCGGCGCTGGCCGAGGCCTACGTGCAGCGCCGGCATTACGCCGCCTACCTGCGCGCGCGCCTGCTGCAGGCGCAGGCCGAGGGACCTGCGCGCCTGCAATGGCGCCAGGCGCGGGTGCTGGCGCTGCATCCGCAGCCGACCGGCGGTCAGATTCTGCAATTGCACGACGGTGGTCAACTGCACGCTGGCGCCACCGTGCTGGCGCTGGGCAACAGCCTGCGTCCGCTACCGGCGCGCGGTGCTCCCAGTCTCGACGCGCCGTCGCGGATCGAGGCCTGGGACTACGCGCAGTTGCAGGCGATTCCGCGCGAGGCCACGGTGTGCATCGTCGGCTCCGGCCTGAGCATGGCCGACAGCGTGCTGACCCTGCTGGCCAATGCGCACCGCGGCCCGGTGCACGTGGTCTCACGGCACGCCTTGCTGCCGTTGCCGCACGCCGCGCATGGCGCGCCGGCCGACTTCGATGCGCAGGCATTGCTGGCGATGCCGTTGCGCCAGCGCGTGCGCGCACTGCGTCGCCATGCGGCCGCGGCACAGGCGCAGGGCCGGCCCTGGCAGAGCGTGATGGACCGGATACGCCCGCTGAGCCAGGCGCTGTGGCAATCGTTGTCGATCACCGAGCAGCGCCGCTTCCTGCGCCACGTGGTGCGCTACTGGGACGTGCACCGGCATCGCATCGCCGCGCCGGTGTTCGCGCAACTGCAGGCGATGCGCCGGGTCGGCCAGTTGCGCCTGCACCGCGCACGGCTGGACACGGTGTTCCCGGTCGGCGCCTGCGTACAGGTCAACGGCATGGGCGCCGACGGCGTGCCGCTGCAACTCGACGCGCACTGCGTGATCAACGCAACCGGCGTCGAACTGCGCGCGCAGACCATGCGCAATCCGCTGCTGCACCAGTTGCTGGGCTGCGGCCATGCACAGCCGGGGCCGCACGGCATCGGCGTGGGCAGCGCCGCCGATGGTGCGCTGCTCGACGCCGATGGCCACGCCGCGCCGCGTATCCGCGTGCTCGGCAGCCTGCGCATCGGCAGCCTGTGGGAAAGCCTGGCGATCCCCGAGTTGCGGGTGCAGGCGCAGCAGACCGCGCAGGCGCTGCTGGCGCTGGAGTTGTCCGCCACTGCGCACTGAGCACCGCCGCGTATGCCCGGCCGCAATTGCGCGCGGCGCAGCCGTGACCTCCTTTGTAGGAGCGGCTTCAGCCGCGACCCGGGATTTCGGTAAGGCCCATCGCGGCTGAAGCCGCTCCTTGTATCTGGACATGTCGCCCCTAAACAGGCGTCATGTCTTCCGACTGATCATCGGAGGAGGTGTGGGAGGTCCAGTCGCTCCTAAAGCTTCGAGCTTGCATCGTAGATCGGCTCCGCCCTCCACATGCTGGCCCTTGTGTGTCCGAACGGTATCCAGAGTCCGCCCCTGGGCGTGAACTCGCATCGACAAGGCAGGACCGGGCCCAGCGCCGATCATGACCCTGACACGATGGAGGAATCGCGTATGTCTCCCGTCATCGGCATCGACGTCGCCAAACGCAGTTTCGATGTGGCCATCGATCTGACCAATGGCAAGCACCGTACCAAGGCCAAGTTGTCCAACGATGCCAAGGGCTTCCAGGCCCTGCAGGCATGGCTGCAGACGCATGCGCAGCCCGATAGCTGGATCGCCATGGAGGCCACCGGCACCTACCACCAGGCGCTGGCCGAGTTCCTCCACGCACGCGGCTATCGGGTGTGCGTGCTCAACCCGGCGCAGACGGCCGCGTACGCGCGCAGCCAGCTCAGCCGGGTCAAGACCGATCGCAGCGATGCCAAGCTGATCGCCAGTTATGCCTTGCGTCACCGCGAGCAGTTACGCCGTTGGCACCCTGATCCGCCGGCGCTCAAGCAGCTCAAAGCGCTGGTGCGCCGGCGCCAGGATCTGCAACAGATGCTGCAGATGGAGCGCAACCGGCTGGACGTCGCTCCGGCCCAGGTGAAGGACTCGATCCAGGTCCATCTGGCCGATCTGCAACACCACATCGCCCAGATCGAGCAGGCCATCGATGACCATATCGACCAGGATCCGACCTTGCGTGGGCAGCGCGAACTGCTGGTGAGCATCCAGGGGATTGCCGACACCAGCGCGGCCTTGATGCTGGCCGAGCTTGGCGATGTGAGGCGCTTCGCCGATGCCTCGGCGGTGACCGCCTTCGCGGGCCTGAATCCGTGCCTGCAGGAGTCGGGCGAGCGCAAAGGCCACGTCTGCATCTCGCGCACCGGCTCGCCCCGCCTGCGCGCGGGCCTGTTCATGCCGGCCCTGGTGGCCATGACCCACAACCCGATCATCCGGACGCTGAAACAGCGACTGAGCGAACGCGGCAAAGCCGGCAAGCAGATCGTGTGCGCCGCCATGCGCAAGCTCCTGCACCTAGCCTACGGGGTTCTCAAATCCGGTACGGCGTTCGATCCGAAAAGGGGCCTTGCCTGCTAGGGGGTAAGACGGTATCTACAGGGGCAGGGCCTTTGCGTCGTTTCTAGCCACGGCCGGCTGCAGGCGGGTCTCCTATCGCGATCACAGGCCCCCATCCACTGCGTCTTGCGGCGTGCGCCCGAGCAGCAGGCAGATCGCGATCGCCGCCAGCGCGGTGATCGCCGCCAGCACCCGGGTGAGCGTGCCGAAGGCCGCGGCGTAGGCCGAGCGCAGTTGCGCCGCGGACAGCGCGCCCTCCTGCAAGGAGGCCGACAGATCGCCGGCGACCAGCCGCTGCGCGGTGTCCGCCAGAGCGGCGTGCGGCAGCAGCGGTGCGACGGCGGCCAGCCGCACCTGCACCAAGGCCGCGAGCAAAGCCGCCACGCTGGCCAGGGCGATGCCTTCGCCGGCCACGCGCAGCGTGCCGAACAGGCCGGCGGCCATGCCGGCGCGTTCGGTCGGCACCACGCTGACCGACAGCGCATCCATCAGACCCCAGGGCAGGGCGGTACCGGCACCGATCAGCAGCAGCGCCGGCAGCGCTTGCGCAGGTGGCCGCGCGCCCAGCCAGCACAGGCCGGCCGCGGCCACCGCCAGTCCTGCCGCGGACAGCCAGGCCGGGGCGATGCGCTGCGCCAGTGCGGCAGCCAGGCTCGGCACCAGCAGCATCGGCGCCGACAGCGCCAGCAGCGTCAGACCGGCGCTGGCGGCGGGCGCGCCATCCACGCCGATCATGCGCAGCGGCAGCAGCACCAGCAGCACCACGTAGCTGTAGCAGGTGGCGACCGGCAGCAACTGCACGCCGACGAAGCGCGGGTAGCGGAACAGGCTCAGGTCCAGCAGCGGATGCCGGCGGCGCCGTTCGATCTCCACGAAGGCGAACAGCAGCAGCGCGGCGGCACCGAGCAGGGCCAGCGTCGCGGCGCTGCCCCAGCCGCTGTGCGGCCCCTGGATCAGGCCGGCGGTGAACAGCGCCAGCGCCGCGCTGAAACACAGCGCGCCGGCACGGTCGGGCGGACCGGCGGCCGGATCGCGCGAGGCCGGCAGCCAGCGCGCGGCCAGGGCCCACGCCAGCGCGGCGACCGCGGCCACGCCGAAGAAGATCGCGCGCCAGCCCAGCCGTTCGCTCAGCGCGCCGGCGGCCAGCGGGCCGAACGCCAGGCCGGTGCCGAAGGTGGTGCCGAGCAGGCTGAACGCGCGCGTGCGCGCCGCGCCGGTGTACAGCTGCGCCAGCGCCGCGGTGCCGGCGGCCAGCGCGGCGGCGGCACCGACGCCCTGCAGCGCCCGCCACAGGTCGATCGCCGCGACGGAGCCGGCCACCGCCACCCCCAGGCTGGCGCTGGCGAACAGCGCCAGGCCGACGAGGAACACCCGGCGCCGCCCTTGCCGGTCGGCCAGCGCACCGGCTGCCAGCAGCAGGCTGCCGAAGCTGAGCATGAAGGCGTTGGTGATCCAGGCCAGGGCCAGTGCGCTGCCGCCCAGGGCCGCGCCGATCGCCGGGGTGGCGACGGCACCGCCGGAGAAGTTCAGCGGCAGTGCCAGGGCGGCCAGGCACACTGCGGCCAGGGCGGCGCCGCGGCGCGGCAGGACAGTGGAATCGGGAGGCGAAGCGGCGGTCATCGGAGCGGCTCTTGCGGCGGATGTCGGAATGCCACTAGAGATAACGGGGCGGCAATTCACGAAAAAGGCCCCTCTCCTCCGCGCTTTGCGGAATGGAACGCTCTAATATCGCTACATGGACCGCCTCACCGGCATCGTCGCCTTCGTCCGTGCCGCCGAACAGCGCAGTTTCGTCGGCGCCGGCCGCGTGCTCGGCATCTCGGCCTCGGCGGTGGGCAAGAGCGTGGCCGCGCTGGAGCGCGAGCTCGGCGTGCGCCTGCTGCAGCGGACCACCCGGCGCATCGCGCTGACCGCCGAGGGCGCGCTGTTCCTGGAGCATTGCCAGCGCGTGCTGGCCGACCTGCGCGAGGCCGAGGAGGCGCTGGTGCAGACCCGGCGTGCGCCGCGCGGGCGGCTGCGGGTCGGCCTGCCGACCATCGGCTACCGCTTCCTGGTGCCGCTGTTGCCCGAGTTTCGCCAGCGCTATCCGGACGTGGCGCTGGACCTGGAGTTCGACGACCGCGTGGTCGACCTGCTCGAACACGGTCTGGATGCGGTGATCCGCAGCGGCGTGCAGGCCGACTCGCGGCTGCTGGCGCGGCGCCTGGGGCCGTTCCGTTTCTGCCTGTGCGCCGCGCCGGACTACCTGCGCCGCCGCGGCGTGCCGCAGACCCCGGCGGAGCTGGCCGCGCACGATGGCGTGCTGTTCCGCGTGCCCGATACCGGCAAGCCGCAGGACTGGCCGCTGGCCGAACCGGCGCCGCTGCCGCCGGCGGTGCTCACCTGCAACAACATGGAAGCGGTGCGTGCCGCGGCGATCGCCGGCCTGGGCATCGCCTGCATGCCGGTGTTCCTGGCGCAGGATGCGCTGGCCGACGGCCGCCTGCAGCCGGTGTTGGCCGCGCACATGGCCGATGGCGGCGCGTTCTTCGTGGTGTGGCCGTCGAGCCGGCAACTGTCGCCGAAGTTGCGCGTGTTCGTGGATTTCCTGGCCGAACGGCTGTTCCGCACCGATTGACGCCACGTCGTGTGCCGGGCGACGCGCGCTGTCGCAGCCGCTGCGCCGCTGCACCGGCTAAAATGCGCGGGTGGATGTCTCTCATTTGCTCGACGATCTGAACCCCGCCCAGCGCGAGGCCGTTTCCGCAGCGCCCGGCCACTACCTGGTCCTGGCCGGCGCCGGCTCCGGCAAGACGCGCGTGCTCACCCATCGCATCGCCTGGTTGCACCAGGTGCATGGGGTGCCTGTGCACGGGATCCTGGCGGTCACCTTCACCAACAAGGCTGCGGGCGAGATGCGCCACCGCGCCGACCTGCAGTTGCGCAACGGCAGCCGCGGCATGTGGATCGGCACCTTCCACGGCCTGGCGCACCGCCTGCTGCGCCTGCACTGGCAGGACGCGAAGCTGCCGGAGAGCTTCCAGGTGCTCGATTCGGACGATCAGCTGCGGCTGGTCAAGCGCGTGGTGCAGCAGCTGGAGCTGGACGAGGGCAAGTACCCGCCCAAGCAGATCGTGTGGTGGATCAACCAGCAGAAGGACGAGGGCCGCCGCGCCCAGCACATCCAGCCGGAACCACGCGACGAGTGGGTCACCACCCTGCGCAACGCCTACGCGCTGTACCAGGAGCGCTGCGACCGCGCCGGCCTGGTCGACTTCGCCGAATTGCTGCTGCGCGCGCACGAACTGCTGCGCGACACCCCGGCGCTGCTGGCGCATTACCGCGCCCGCTTCGGCGAGATCCTGGTCGACGAATTCCAGGACACCAACGCCATCCAGTACGCCTTCGTGCGCGTGCTCGCCGGCGACAGCGGCCACGTGTTCGTGGTCGGCGACGACGACCAGGCGATCTACGGCTGGCGCGGCGCCAAGGTCGAGAACGTGCAGCGCTTCCTCACCGATTTCCCCAGCGCGCAGACCATCCGCCTGGAGCAGAACTACCGCTCCAGCGCCAACATCCTCAACGCCGCCAACGCGGTGATCGCGCACAACCCCGACCGCATCGGCAAGCAGTTGTGGACCGATTCGGGCGATGGCGAGCCGATCGACCTGTACGCCGCCTACAACGAGGTGGACGAAGCGCGCTACGTGGTCGAGCGCGTGCGCCAGTGGGTACGCGACGGCGGCAGCTACAGCGAGGCGGCGGTGCTCTACCGGAGCAACGCGCAGTCGCGAGCGTTCGAAGAGGCGCTGATCGCCGAACAGGTGCCGTACCGCGTCTACGGCGGCATGCGCTTCTTCGAGCGCGCCGAAATCAAGGACACCCTGGCCTACCTGCGCCTGGTCGCCAACCGCGCCGACGATGCGGCGTTCGAGCGTGCGGTCAACACGCCGCCGCGCGGCATCGGCGACCGCACCCTGGACGAAGTGCGGCGTTTGGCACGCGCGCAGTCGCTGTCGCTGTGGGCGGCGGCGCGACAGGCCGCGCAGCAGGGCGGCGACCTGGCCGCGCGTGCGCGTAACGCGCTGGGCCAGTTCCTCGGCCTGATCGAGCAACTGGCCCTGGACGTGGCCGGGCTGCCGCTGCCCGAACAGATCGACCAGGTGCTGGCGCGCTCCACCCTGCGCGAGCACTGGGGCAAGGAAAGCCGCGGCGGGCTGGATTCGGAATCGCGCACCGACAACCTCGACGAACTGGTCTCGGTGGCTTCGCGCTTCGTGCGCGCCGACGGCGACGAGGACGCCGACGAAGGCCGCCAGGCGATGACCGAGCTGGTCGCGTTCCTGGCCTACGCCTCGCTGGAGGCCGGCGAAGGCCAGGCCCAGGCCGGCGAAGAAGGCGTGCAGCTGATGACCCTGCACTCGGCCAAGGGCCTGGAATTCCCGATCGTGTTCCTGGCCGGCATGGAAGACGGCCTGTTCCCCAGTGCGCGTTCGCTGGAAGAGAGCGGGCGCCTGGAGGAAGAGCGGCGCCTGGCCTACGTCGGCATCACCCGCGCCCGCCACAAGCTGGTGCTGAGCTATGCTGAGTCGCGGCGCATCCACGGCCAGGACAACTACAACGTGCCCTCGCGCTTCCTGCGCGAGATCCCGCGCGAACTGTTGCACGAAGTGCGGCCGAAGGTGCAGGTCTCGCGCAGCGCCTCGCTGGGCGCGCCGCGCAGCCTGGGGCACAGCGTGATCGAGGCCCCGGCGATCAAGCTCGGCGCCAACGTGCAGCACCCCAAGTTCGGCGGCGGCGTGGTCATCGACTACGAAGGCAGCGGCGCCCACGCCCGCGTGCAGGTGCAGTTCGACGAGGCCGGCGCCAAGTGGCTGGTGATGGCGTACGCCAATCTGACGGTGTTGTGAGTGGCGGCAGCGGGCGGACTTCGTGCCGCCTCGCGATCAGGGCGTGCGCTTGTGCGCGATGCAGATGCCGTCGCTGCCTGCGTTTTCGGCCTGATTGCACAAGTTCCAGCAGCGCTGCGTCGGCCGTGACCAGGCGCTGGCGATGCGCTCGCATTGGGTGATGGCGTCCTGCAGGTCGCTGGCGGATAGCCACCCGCACCCCATCGTGGGCAATGACACGTGAGGCTCACTGATGGCAGTGTCGCCCACGACCAGGATTGCGCGCTTCCCCTGGTTTTCGCGAAAGAACGTCGCCGCCTGCTGCGCCGATGCACACTGCAACAGCACTGCGGCGACCTCATTGCGGTAAACGATGACGCGCAGCGCATCCGGGCGGTAGTCCAGGCGCGCCGCACCGCGATCCACGCAGATTCTCGGGTTGTCGGCAGGCGATACGAGCAGATGCCGATCCTGCTGCCGTGTCGTTGCCGAACACGGCATGCCGATCCAGACCCGCGGCGGTTCGCTGCGTGGGGGATGCGATGGTGATCCCGCTGCACCGCAGCCGCCGAGCAGGCTCGTCCAGATGGCCGCGGCTGCGATCGTTGGCAGCCCGCGTTCTGATGTGCGCAGGCGACGCGTCACCCTGCGCATGCGTCAGCGCTGCGACGCCGCGACGCGCGTGAAGTAGTTGGTGCGCATCGTCGGCGTGCCGTCCGGTGCGAATGCGGACACGGTCTCGGTCATCGAGCGGCCGTCCGCGGCGACGGTGTAGATGCGGGTCGAGGCCACGCTCCTGTCCTTGGCCAGCATCATCACCAGCACGTTGGGCGCGGGCATCTGCAGGGCGAAGACATCGGCCTCGAAGTTGTTCTTCACCGGGGTGGCGCGGCCATCGAGCGCGGCGACGCCTTCGGCATGCATGGTGCCGCCGCCCTGTTCGGCAATGTCGACCTTGACCGCCAACTTGCCCTTGCCCGCTTCGCTGAAGCGCAGGGTGACGGCCTTGGGCCGATCCTGGGGTGCCCGATCCAGGCGCGCCACGTCCACGGCCCAGTTGCCGAGCAGGGGCGAGGGCGCAGCGGGTGCGGCGGATGCGGACAGACACGGCGACAGCAGCGTCGCGAGCGCGACGGCGAACAGCAGTTTCATGCGACCTCCCGGGAATGGTGTGCGGCGATGAGGACAGCCAATGGTGTGCGCTGCGCGCGTTCGCTCGGTCGACCTTACCGGGGTGCCGAAGAGCGCATCCGTGCGGCGGCATGACCGTCCTGCTCCAGGACGCGTGCGCTGCGACGCTAGCACCGGGGGCGTACCGCAACAAGTCCGGTGGTCAGGAGGCTGGGTCCGTCGCGCACACGGCCTCGCTCAGCCCGCGCCGCGCCGTCTCCGCGCTTCCAGCAGCGCATAGCCGGCACAGGCCAGCAGCAGCGGGCCAAGGTAGTAGAAGGCGCGATAGGCCAGCAATGCCGCCAGCAGTTCCGCTTGCGGCGCCTGAGCGCCGAGCAGCGGCAGCACCACCGCTTCCAGCACGCCGATGCCTGCCGGCACGTGGGCGATGGCGGTGGCCACGGCCGCCGCCAGCAGTGCGCCCAAGGCGGAGATGTAGGCCACGCCGGCCGGCATCAGCACGTACAGCAGGGCACCCATCAGCGCCCAGTTGCCGGTGCCCAGGCCGAGTTGCAGCAGCGCCAGCGGCAACGGCGGCAGGTGCAGGACGTGGCCGCGCACCTGCAGCATGCGGCCATGCGCGCGCTTGCAGGCGATCAGATACGCCAGCACCGCGGCCAGCATCGCGGTGCCGATCCAGGGCAGTGCCGCGCCGCTCAGCGGCCACTGCGCCGGCATGCGCAGGCGCCCACTGACCAGCAGCACGCCGGTCAGCAGCAGATAGCCCACCCAGTTGGTGGCGATGGCGAAGCCGACCACGCGGCTGATCGTCGCCAGGCCCAACCCGGCGCGTCCATACAGGCGGTAGCGCAGGGCGGTGCCGCCGATCAGCGCGCCGACATTCAGGCTGAACGCGTAGGCGATGTCCGCAATCGCCATGACCCGCGGCGTCGGCAGCGCATGCGCGGCGTAGCGTCGCGCGGCCAGATCGTAGCCGGCATACAGCAGATAACTGGCCAGGGTCACCCCGGTCGCGGCGGCCAGTGTGCCGGCACCGTAACCGGCGAGAGTGGTGCCGACCTGCGCCCAGTCCACCGTGCGCGCCGCACGTACCAGCAGGATCGCCACCAGAACCAGGAAGGCCAGGTAGGCGAAACGACGCAGCACGCGCCAGCGTTTGCGCGGTCGGCTCATGGCGCATGCCGCCTGCGCCGCAGCACGGCGGTGCGCGGCGTGCGCTTGGGCAGTCGGCTGGCCCACTGCGGCACGTTGCGCAGCAGGTGGAACAGCAGCGGCCGCAGCAGCGGTTGCCAGAAGCGCCCGCGCGGCACCCGCGCCGGCACCACCTCGCGGCAATGCCGTTGCATCAGCCGTTGCAGGCGCCCGTGCAGGTCGCGCGCAAAGGCGGCATCGCGGATCACCAGGTTGGCTTCCAGGTTCAGCGCCAGGCTCAGCGGATCCAGGTTGCTCGATCCCACCGTGCTCCAGTGGCCGTCGATCACCGCGACCTTGCCGTGGAACGGGCGCTCGCAGTATTCGAAGATGTGCACGCCGGCATCGACCAGATGCCGGTACAGCGCGCGTGCGGCGAACAGCGCCAGCGGCGTGTCCGGCTGGCCCTGGAAGATCAGCTTCACCGCCACCCCGCGGCGCGCAGCGGCGCACAGGTCGCGCAGGAAGCCGTAGCCGGGGAAGAAGTAGGCGTTGGCGATCACGATCTCGTGCCGCGCGCTGCGGAACGCCTGCCGGTAGGCGCGCTCGATGCTGCGCGAACGGCCGGCATTGTCGCGCGGCAGGAAGCATACCTCGGCCGCGCCGGCGGGCGGCACATCAACGTTCTCCTGCGGCACCCAACCCGCACCGGTGCCGTGGGTGACCAGGGTCCGGCGCACGAACGCGACCATGTCCGCCACCACCGGGCCGTGCACCTCCACCGCGTAGTCCTGTTTCGCCTCCGGGCCGAAATCGGCCAGGTGATCGGCTGACCAGTTGATGCCGCCGATCATGCCGATCCGCCCGTCCACCACCAGCAGCTTGCGGTGCATGCGCCGGAACACGTTCAGGCGCACGCCGAGCAGGGTCGGCTGCTGGTCGAACAGGCGCAGTTCGGCGCCGGCCTCGGTCAGTTCGCGCACGAAGCCGGGCGAGAGATCCGGCGAGCCGAACGCGTCCACCAGTAGGTGCACGCGCAAGCCGCGGCGCGCGGCCGAGACCAGGTGGTCCTTCAACGCCAGGCCGACCTCGTCCTCGAACCAGATGAAGGTCTCCAGCAACACCTCGTGCCGGGCCGCGTCGATCGCGGCGAAGGCGCGCGGGAAGTACGCATCGCCGTTCTCCAGCAACTGCAGGCGGTGGCCCTGGCGCCAGCGCGTGTCGCGGTTCGCCGCCCGGTTCACAGCACGATCCTGGCATGCAGCGGGGCGTGGTCGGACAGGTGCGACCACGGCCGGCCGGTCAACACCCGTGCGGCCTCGATGTGCACGTTGCGCACATAGATGCGGTCCAGCGGCAACAGCGGCCAGCGCGCCGGGAAGCTGCGCGCCACGCGCCCGTGCAGCTGCGCGAAGGCCTCGGTCAGGCCGTGCCGCTGCAGCAGCGGATGCCCGCGCTGGCGCCAGTCGTTGAAGTCGCCGGCGACGATCAGCGGCGCCTGTGCAGGCAGTTCGGCGACCAACGCGCCCAGCAGGCCGATCTGCCGGCGCCGGTGCGCCTCGCGCAGGCCCAGGTGCACGCAGATCGCATGCACCGCTTCGGCGTGCCCGGGAATCTCCAATACCGCATGCAACAGCCCGCGGTGCTCGTGGCCGGCGATGGAGACGTCGCGGTTGACGAAGTAGGCGATCGGGAAGCGCGACAGCAGCGCGTTGCCGTGGTGCCCATGCGGATACACCGCATTGCGGCCGTAGGCGAACTGCGGCCACAGCGTATCGGCAAGGAATTCGTACTGGCTCTGCGCCGGCCAGTCGGCGTGGCGGCCGGCATGCAGCTGGTGTTCGCCCAGCACTTCCTGCAGGAACACCAGGTCCGCGGGCAGGGCGCGGATCGCCGCGCGCAGTTCCGGCAGCATGAAGCGCCGCTTCAGCACGCTGAAGCCCATGTGCGCATTGATGGTCAGCAACTCGATCGCAGGCATGCCGGGACAGGACGGAAACCACGCCTGCCATTGTCGTCTGCGTCCGCGTGCGGCGCGTGACGGTGTCGCGTCGCGCATTTGCCGCCGCTGCATTGCCGGCAGCGGCGGCGGTGTCGGCTCAGCGCCGTGCGGCGATGATCTTGCTCAGGTAGTCCGGGGTGCCCTCGACCCGCACCAAGTGCGGATACTGCAGGCCGTCGTGGTAGTTCACCGGCACGTCGCGCACGCCGCCCTGGTACTTGAGTGTCAGCACGATCGGCGTGCTGCCGTCCTTGGCGTCGGCGATGGCCTGCTTGAGTGTGTCGCGTGAGTAGTCCTGGCCGTTGACCGCCAGCACCGTGGCGCCGCTGCTGACCCCGGCCTTGAATGCCGGGCCGTCCCACAGCACGTCGTTGATGCTGGCGTCGTCGTTCATCACCAGGCCGATCGACCAGGCGAAGTTGTAGCGGTGCCGCGCCGACTGGTGGCGGCCGTCGTACTGCTTCTCGAATGCGCTGGGCTGGTCGGTGTACACCAGCTTCCAGCCGCTGGCCTGCAGGCCTTCCAGCAGCGGCGGGTCCACCTGGTAGACGCGGCGGTTGATGTAGTCGGCCCAGTCGTAGTGGACCACGCCGTCGAGCGCGGCGACGACGTCGTCGAAGGTGTAGGTCTTGACCGCGAAGCTGCCGTCGTCGATGCCGAAGAAGGCCTTGGCCACGTCGTCCAGCGACTTGCGCCCGCCGCTCATCGCGCGCAGCTTGGCGTCCACCGCCAGCCACACCATCTGCCCGCCGCTGTAGTAGTCCTCGCTCATCTGCCAGCTGCGGTAGGGCAGCGGGGACCGGTGCGCGGCGGTGGGGTCGTTGGTGGTGTCCTCCAGCGAGCGCCAGCGGAAGCCCGCGCGGTTGCGGTCGTAGTTGGCCGCGGTCATCGCCAGCGCGTCGCGGAACTGCTGCGGCGTCCACATCCCGGCGCGGGCGGTCAGCACATAACCCCAGTACTGGGTCTGGCCCTCGTAGACCCACAGCAGCGAGTCGCCCATCGGCACGTTGAAGGTCGGCGTCCACAGGTCGGCCGGGCGCCGGAACTTGCCGTTCCAGGAGTGCGTGTACTCGTGCGCCAGCAGGTCGCGGTCCGGCGCGTTCTCGTCCCAGGCGCTGAAGTAGTCGGCCGCCAGTCCGTTCTCGCTGGACTGGTGGTGTTCCAGGCCGTTGCCGCCCAGCACGTCCGACAGCGAGAACAGGAAATCGTAATGCGCGTAGTGGTGCGAGCCGAACAGCTTGATCGCCTGCACCGGCAGGTTGCGGTGCGCCTGCAGCTGCTCGGCGCTGATGTCCAGGAACCGCGGCGCGTCGGCGACCACGTCCAGGTGCACCGGCGCGCCGCCGGCCGGGGTCAGGTCCACGCGCTTGAAGTAGCGCCCGGCGTAGATCGGCGAGTCGACCAGGGTGGTGAAGTCCACCGGCTTGAAGGTGGTGGTGGCACCGTCGCGGCTGGCGGTCTCCAGCGCCGTGCCGAACTCCCAGCCGGCCGGCAGGGTCACGCTCGGCGCCACGGTGATGCCGCGGGTGTCGTGGCCGGCCGGGTACAGCGCCACCTTGTTCCACTCCAGCTGCAGCATCTTGTCGGTCATCTCGAAACCGTCGTCGCGCGGCGACAGGTACTGGAAGCTGGCGTCGATCGCGCTCACGCCCTGCGGCACGTCGACGTGGAAGCTGTACACGTCGAAGGTGTCGCGTCGCCACGGCAGCGGCTTGCCGTTGGCGGTGAGGGTGAGGCCGGCCAGCATCGCCACCGGCCCGCTCGGCGAATGGTCGCCGGGGATCCACTGCGGGTACTGCAGGGTCAGCCGCCCGGCGCTGACCGGGATGGTCTCGCGCACCCGGTAGATGCCCTGGCGCACGTCGCCGGCGTCCACCTGCAGGGTCAGGGTGCCGGGGTAGGACGTGTCCTGCGGCGCCGGCACGTCGGGCGTGCGCACCACCTGCGCCTGCGCGGCGCCAGCGAGCGCAAGACCGATGCCGAGGACCAGCGCCCGGCGGGCGCGACGGGAGACGGGAAAAGTGGTGGCGGACATGCGCGGCTCCGGGAGCGGGATGGGATGCGAAGCGCGGAACGTTAGCACCTGCCGCCGTCGCCGGCGCACTTGCCCGGCCCGGTCACGAAGGTGCCAGGCAATGCCGTTCATCCCGGTGCCACGGCTTCCGGGCTGTGATCCCGGGAAGGCCGCGCGACAGCGGTATCCCTCCAGCGCCTGGCGACAGCGTTGGTCGTCCGGCTCTGTCCCACTGTGGACGGCCACCAAGTGCGCAACCCCTGGACTCCGGTTGCATCGCAGCTTCGGTATTGCAGCCGGAAAGCGTGCCGCCTCAGTCCTTCAGCGCCCCGTCGCCCGGATCGCTGGCGGCATAGGTCGAGGTTGGCAGCTCCGCAGCATGCGGATGCCGCAACGCCTCGCGCAGCGGCGCCGGCAGGTGCTCGACCGCCAGGATCACCTTGCCGAAATGCACGTCGCGCACCGCGCTCGCCGGCACCACGAAGTCGCCGCCGTTCTCGATATTGACGACGAACGTGGCGCCGCCGTCGCGGACCTCGCGCACCGCCCCCACACCGACCTCGCCATCGGCGACGAACACCATCTGACCTGCTTCCACACGTTCGGACATCGCGCACCGCCTTTGTCTGGGAGAGAGTCCACGCGGGCTGGAATGTGCCGGCACAGGCATTCGATGATCGGACGCGTAGGCGTTGCTGGACGGTGAATGCGGCGTGGTCTGTGGGTCACGACGTCGCCGTGGCTGCCGCCTGCGCGTCACCGCCAGGGGACACGCGCCGTGACGCAGCGCGATGCGATCATTGCGATCATTCCCCTTCGACCACTGCCTGGGAGGGCAAGGATGCGAAGCGAAAAAGAGAAGATGCTGGCTGGCGAGGCGTATCGTCCCAACGACGCGCAACTGCAGGCCGAGCAGGACGCGGCCAGTGCCTGGATGCGGCGCTACAACGCGGCGCTGGCCGAGCCATCTGCACGGCGGCACGCATTGCTGGTCGAAGGACTGGGTTCGGTCGGACGCGGCGCGGTGGTGCGGCCACCGTTCCATTGCGACTACGGCTACAACATCCACCTCGGCGAGGACGTGTTCCTCAACTTCAACTGCGTGATCCTCGACGTGGCGCCGGTGCATATCGGCGCCGGCACCCAGATCGGCCCGGCGGTGCAACTATACGCCGCCGATCATCCGCGCGAGGCCGCGCAGCGCGCCGAGGGGCTGGAGCTGGGGCGGCCGGTCATGATCGGCCGCAATGTCTGGATCGGCGGCGGCGCGATCGTGCTGCCGGGTGTGACCATCGGCGACGACGCGGTGATCGGCGCCGGCAGCGTGGTCTCCCGCGACGTGACGGCCGGCGCGCGCGTGGCCGGCAATCCGGCACGCCCGCTGAAGCCGCACAGCGACTGAATTTGATCCGGGTCAAGGCGGGCGCTGCGCAGCGGGTGTGCAATGCTTTCCTGGCCGCCACGCGCGGCGTTACCGGAGCACCGCCATGTACAAGCGCATCCTGATCGCCATCGATGGTTCCGAGTTGTCCGCCAAGGGCCTGCAACAGGGCCTGGCGCTGGCCGCCGCGCTCGGCGCGGAGGTGGATATCGTCACCGTGTCCGAGCCGTGGGCGATGGGCATGTACGACGCGATGGGCTGGAGCGTGGGCTACGAGGCCAGCCCCGAATACCGCCAGGACCGCGAAGCCGGCGCGCAGAAGATCCTGGCGCCGGCGCTGGCCGCCGCCGAAGCGACCGGGGTGACCGCGCACGGCCGTCACGTGCTCGACCGCTACGCCGCCGAGGGCATCATCGACATGGCCGTGGCCTGCAACAGCGAGCTGATCGTGATGACCTCGCACGGCCGCCGCGGCATGAGCCGTGTCCTGCTCGGCAGCCAGACGGCGGAAGTGCTCGCCAACAGCCAGATCCCGGTGCTGGTGATCCGCTGACGTGCGGGCGCGCCCGCGCCGATGTCGGCGCGGTGCCGAAACCGCTTGAGGCCTGCGTTTGGCATCCGGCCGCTGGCGGCAGCGACCTATGGCCTTGCCGATACGCTTCGGCCTGTCACGCGGCTGCGCCAAGAGGCGACGCCGCGACAGGGGGCTGGCGCCCGATACGCACGTGCATCCGTCCTCTGGCAGATCGGGAAGATGCGCTCACCCTCACGCGCGCCGCCGTTGGGCGGCGCGCCGGGCGCGACATCACCAGCTGTACAGCTTCCAGTACACGGGCGACACATTGTCCTTGCTGCCGTCCACTTCCATGTGGCCGTCGCCGTTGCGGTCGTACAGGTAGTAGGCCGGACCGCGTGCCGGGGTCACCTTGACCATGCGCAACTGGCCACCCACGCGGTATTCGTCGACGGTATCGCCGTTGTCCATCTTGCGCTGGGTCGTTTCCGCGCCGCGCACGTCCATCGGCGCGCCGTCCGGGCCCAGGCCGGTCGAGGCGCAGCCCGCCAGCAGCAACAGCGGAACGAGGATCAGGGCTTTCATTGCGGTGTACTCCACAGGCAGGACATGCGCAGAGTATGCGCCGAGTGTCTGCGTGCGGTGTGCGAATGGTGCCGCACCCTCACCCCAACCCCTCTCCCGGGGGAGAGGGGCTCGCTGTTCCCTTCTCCCTTCGGGAGAAGGTGCCCCGCAGGGGCGGATGAGGGTACGGGCGAAGCCTCGTGGACCAAGTCAGCGCGCCGCTTCGCGTCGGACCCTCACCCCAACCCCTCTCCCGACGGGAGAGGGGCTTTGGCGTTTCCCTTCTCCCATTGGGAGAAGGTGCCCCGCAGGGGCGGATGAGGGTACGGGCGCAGCCTCGTGGATCAAATCAGCGCGGCGCTTCGCGCCGGACCCTCACCCCAACCCCTCTCCCGACGGGAGAGGGGCTACACGCCGCAGCGTAGAATTGGCCGATGAGCCGATTAGTCCTGATCGACGGGTCCAGTTACCTGTATCGCGCGTTTCACGCGCTTCCGCCGCTGACCAATGCCGCCGGCGAGCCCACCGGCGCGCTGTTCGGTGTGGTCAACATGTTGCGCGCCACCCTGAAGGAGCGCCCCGAGTACGTCGCCTTCGTGGTCGACGCGCCGGGCAAGACCTTCCGCGACGACCTGTACCCGCAGTACAAGGCCAACCGCCCGCCGATGCCCGACGAGTTGCGCGCGCAGGTCGAGCCGATGTGCCAGATCGTGCATGCGCTGGGCATCACCATCCTGCGCGAGGACGGGGTCGAAGCCGACGATGTGATCGGTACCCTGGCCCTGCAGGGCGCCGGCGACGGCCTGGACGTCACCATCTCCACCGGCGACAAGGATTTCGCCCAGTTGGTGCGCCCCGGCGTGCAGCTGGTCAACACCATGAGCGGCAGCCGCATGGACTCGGATGCGGCGGTGATGGAGAAGTTCGGGGTCTGGCCGCACCAGATCGTCGACCTGCTGGCGCTGATGGGCGACGCCATCGACAACGTGCCCGGGGTGGAGAAGTGCGGGCCCAAGACCGCGGCCAAGTGGCTGGCCGAGTACGGCTCGCTGGACGGGGTGATCACGCATGCCGGCTCCATCAAGGGCAAGATCGGCGACAACCTGCGCGCCGCGCTGGAGCGGCTGCCGCTGAACCGCGACCTGGTGACCATCAGGACCGACGTGGCCCTGCCCGGCGGGCCGCGCACGCTGGGCCTGCGCGAGCAGGACCCGGCGCAGTTGCGCGGCCTGTACCAGCGCTACGGCTTCACCCAGGCGCTGCGCGACCTGGACGGCGGCGTGGCCGCGCCGGAGGCCGCCAGCGAGGTGACGCCGAGCCTGCGCGGCACCGCCGCCGGCTATGCCCGTGGCGCCGCACCGGCCGATGCCGCCGTATTGGATCCGGCACTGGCCGCCAAGGGCGACTACACCGCGGTGAGCACGCCCGAACAGTTCGAGGAACTGCTGGTGCGCCTGCGCGCCGCCGACGGCTTCGCCTTCGACACCGAGACCGACGCGCTGGACGCGATGCGCGCCAACCTGGTCGGGCTCAGCTTCGCCACCGAGCCGGGCCGCGCCGACTATCTGCCGCTGTGCCACGACTACCCGGGCGCTCCGGTGCAACTGGATCGCGCGCTGGCGCTGGAGATGCTCAAGCCACTGCTGGAGGATCCGGCCAAGGCCAAGGTCGGCCAGCACGGCAAGTACGATCTGCACGTGCTGCGCCGCCACGGCGTGGACGTGCAGGGCTACGCCGACGACACCATGCTCGAGAGCTTCGTGCTCAATTCCACCGCCAGCCGCCACGACATGGACTCGCTGGCCCGGCGCTACCTGGGCTACGACACGGTCAAGTACGAGGACGTGGCCGGCAAGGGCGCCAAGCAGATCGCCTTCTCGCAGGTGGCCATCGACGACGCCACCCGCTACGCGGCCGAGGATGCGGACATCACCCTGCGCCTGCACCGCACGCTGTCGGCGCAATTGGACGCCGAGCCGGCGCTGGCGCGGGTCTACCGCGAGATCGAGATGCCGCTGGTGCCGGTGCTGGCGCGCATCGAGGCCAATGGCGTGTGCGTGGACATCGCCGAGCTGCGCAAGCAGAGCCAGGTGCTGAGCCAGCGCATGCTGGCCGCGCAGCAGAAGGCCACCGAGCTGGCCGGGCGCAGCTTCAACATGGACTCGCCCAAGCAGTTGCAGGCGGTGCTGTTCGACGAACTGAAGCTGCCGGCGGTGCTGAAGACCCCCAAGGGCCAGCCCAGCACCAACGAAGAGGCGCTGGAGGCGATCGCCGACCAGCACGAGCTGCCGCGGGTGATCCTGGAGTACCGGGGCCTGGCCAAGCTGCGCAGCACCTACACCGACAAGCTGCCGGAGATGGTCAATCCCGATACCGGCCGCGTGCATACCAGCTACCACCAGGCCGGTGCCGCCACCGGGCGGCTGTCCTCCTCCGATCCCAACCTGCAGAACATCCCGATCCGCACCGACGACGGCCGCCGCATCCGCCGCGCCTTCGTGGCCCCGCCCGGGCGCAAGCTGATCGCCTGCGACTATTCGCAGATCGAGCTGCGGATCATGGCCCACCTGTCCGAGGACCCCGGCCTGCTGCGTGCCTTCGGCAGCGGCGTGGACGTGCACCGCGCCACCGCCGCCGAGGTGTTCGGGCGCAAGCTCGAAGAGGTCACCGGCAACGAGCGCCGCGCCGCCAAGGCGATCAACTTCGGCCTGATGTACGGCATGAGCGCGTTCGGCCTGGCCCGCAACCTGGGCATCGGCCGCGGCGAGGCGCAGGACTACGTGGCGCTGTATTTCAGCCGCTACCCGGGCGTGCGCGACTTCATGGAACGCATGCGCGAGCAGGCGCGCACCCAGGGCTATGTCGAGACGCTGTTCGGCCGCCGCCTGTACCTGAACGACATCAACGCCCGCCAGCAGGGCCTGCGCGCCGGCGCCGAGCGTGCCGCGATCAACGCGCCGATGCAGGGCACCGCCGCCGACATCATCAAGCGCGCCATGGTCGGCGTGGACGCCTGGCTGCAGGACCACCGCGACCGCGCGTTGATGATCCTGCAGGTGCACGACGAACTGGTGTTCGAGGCCGATGCCGACTTCGTCGACACCCTGCTGCCGGAAGTGACCGGGCGGATGTCCGCCGCGGCGGAGCTGAAGGTGCCGCTGGTGGTGGACAGCGGGGTTGGCGACAACTGGGACGAGGCGCATTGAGCGCCTCGGTCCTGAAGCTGGATCCAGGACCCGGCATGACGTCGCGGTGCCTTGCGTAGACAGCGTGGTGCCGGCTCGCGGAAAAATCGAATCGGGTTTTCGGACGGATTATCCCGCCAGTGATTTTCGCTTTCCCATTCGCGCTGCTTTTTTGACCCGAGGCGCGCTGAAGCCCCTGGAATTCCAACTGGCGTCACACCCTGCGGCGCGCGGCGCTGCAGCGGTTGAACGGAATTTTGACGCTGTTTATTTCGGGCGGATTTTGCGAATGAATCCGTCCTTAATCTGACAAATTTTTAACTTAAATCTTCACGAACGAGCAAGGTGGGAAATGTTCTTATATCCCTCGACAGGCGCAATACCTGTCGCGGATCTCCTCCCATCCCCTGGAGCAGATCCAGGAACGGCGACTCCTCCCCAAGTCTCCGTTCCCTGGCCCCGCCGACCTCCCCCTGGTCCGCGGGGCTTTTTTATGCCCGCAGTTTTTCGGCGCCACGTTCCCGGCGTCTGCTGCCGCGTTCAGCGGCGTGCGTCGGTCGGCTGCTGCAATTGGTAAAGCGCGTCGTCCAGGGTGTCCATCTGCGCGGTCAGCGTGGCGCGGGCATCGTGCAGGCCGCGGTTGTAATAGTGCGGGCCGATGCGCTCGGCGACGAAGTCGAGCAGGAATTCGGCCTCGAACGCGCCGACCTGCTGCTGCAGCTCGGTGCGCAGGTAGGCCTGCAGCTGTTCGGCGATGGCGCGCTTGTCCTCGCGGCCCAGCACCGCGGTGCGCGCCGGCGCGCTCACGCCAGCCACTCGCGCGGCACCAGGTATTCGGCCAGGCGCGCCTCGGCGCTGCCCGGTTCCGGCTGGAAGCCGTATTCCCAGCGCACCCGCGGCGGCAGGCTCATCAGGATGCTCTCGCTGCGGCCGCCGCTCTGCAGGCCGAACAGGGTGCCGCGGTCGTAGACCAGGTTGAATTCGACGTAGCGGCCGCGCCGGTACAGCTGGAACTCGCGCTCGCGCTCGCCCCAGGGCTGGCTGCGGCGGCGTTCCACGATCGGCAGGTACGCGTCGAGGAAGCCGTCGCCGACCGCGCGCTGGTAGGCGAAGTCGCGCTCGAAATCGGCATGCAGGTCGTCGAAGAACAGGCCGCCGACGCCGCGGGTCTCGCTGCGGTGTTTGAGGAAGAAATACTCGTCGCACCAGCGCTTGTGCGCCGGATAGCGGTCTTCGCCGAACGGCGCGCACAGGTCGTGCGCGGTCTGGTGCCAGTGGCGGGCGTCCTCGTCGAACGGGTAGTACGGGGTCAGGTCGAAGCCGCCGCCGAACCACCAGGCCACGGTGGCGCCATCGCGCTGTGCCTCGAAGTAGCGCACGTTGGCATGGGTGGTGGGGATGTACGGACTGAGGGGGTGGAACACCAGCGACACCCCGACCGCGCGCCAGGAGGCGCCGGCCAGTTCCGGGCGGTTGGCGCTGGCCGAGGGCGGCAGGCGGGTGCCGGCGACGTCGGAGAAGCCGATGCCGGCCTGCTCGAACACCGCGCCGTCGCGCAGGATGCGGGTGCGGCCGCCGCCGCCCTCCGCGCGCTGCCACAGGTCTTCGGCGAAACGGGCCTGGCCGTCGGTGGCCTCGATCGCCGCGCAGATGCGGTCCTGCAGGCCGGTGAGATAGTCGCGGACACGGTCGAAGGTATGCATGCCGCCATTCTAGAAGCTCGCTGTGTCAGCCGTCTGCGGCGAACCGCACGGACGAGGCGGTCAGCGGCGGAACTCGGCGCGGATCGCGGGGCGGCACAGCTGGTAGACCAGCCAGCCGTGCAGGCCGGCGAAGACCAGGGCGGTCAGCGCGCCGCTGACCATGAGCGTGATCCGGCCCAGCGCCAGGTCGTGCTGGAGCTGTTGCGGGTCGACGCCCTGCAGCAGGGTCCACGCATGCAGCAGGTCGAACAGTTGCCACAGCAGCGGCAGCGCCGCGAAGTTGGCCGCGGCGGTGACCACCAGGAACACGATGAACGCCCGCCGCGCCCAGTCGCGCCGCTGCAGCAGCGCCCACGCCGCCGCGCACAGTGCCGCGGACAGCAGCGCGGTCAGCCAGGACAGCGCCAGCGCATGGGTCACGCACCACTGCAGCAGCGGCGGCAATGGCAGGCCGGCCTCGCGCAGCGCGCCCTCGATCGCCCCGTCCGGCAATGCCAGCAGCAGCAGCGCCTGGCCAATCCCGTACAGCAGCGACAGCACCCCCAGCAGCAGCGTGAGCTTGGCCATCGCGTCGATGGTCTGGTTGCGGGCGGCTGGCAGGGGCGGGGGCGACATCGGCGGTCCTTCGGGGCGGGGCGGCGCTGGCGGCGCCGCACCGGCGGCAGTCCGGCAAGGATAGGGATGGCGGACCCGGGCGCAAGCCGGTTGGGCGCGCGATGGTGTCCCCTGCGCATGTGCCGGGCGCTTGGCCGATGGCAAGGTCGTCCGTTGCCGTCCGGGCCGGGGGCTGCCAAAAACCGCAGGGGCGCAGGCAGTGCTGGGTCCGGTGGCTGTGGGTGCTTGCGTAGGAGCGGCTTCAGCCGCGACGGGGCGTTGCCGGTAATGCGTCGCGGCTGAAGCCGCTCCTACGCGATGGCGTGATGCGTGGGCGGTGCAGGAGGTTGGCGGCGTCCTGCTGCAGGCGCCGCGCGGGTTCCCCAGCGCCTGCCGCACGTCGACGGCAGGCGCCTCGATATGCGACCGGCTCAGCGCAGCTCGCGTTCGAACAGCTTGAGGATGCGCTTGTACTCGTCCAGCCAGGAGTCGGCGCGGGTGAAGCCGTGCTTCTCCAGCGGGTACGGCGCGATCTCCCAGTTGTCCTTGTGCAGCTCGATCAGCTTCTGGGTCATGTCCACCGAGTCCTTGAAGAACACGTTGTCGTCGACCATGCCGTGGGCGATCAGCAGGTGGTCGCGCAGCCCGCTGGCGTATTCGATCGGCGAGGAGGTGCGGTAGGCCTCCGGGTCCAGGTCCGGGGTGTTGAGGATGTTGGAGGTGTACTCGTGGTTGTACTGGCTCCAGTCGGCCACCGGGCGCAGTGCGGCGCCGGCCTTGAACGTGCCGGGGCTGCGGAACAGCGCCATGTAGGTCATGAAGCCGCCGTAGGAGCCGCCGTAGATGCCGGCGCGGCTGCGGTCGCCCTGCTTGCTGTCGACCAGCCAGTCCAGGCCATCCAGGTAGTCCTCCAGCTCCGGATGGCCCATGTTGCGGTAGATCGCGGTGCGCCAGTCGCGGCCGTAGCCGGCGCTGGCGCGGTAGTCCAGGTCCAGCACGATGTAGCCCTTCTGCACCAGCAGGTTGTGGAACATCTGCTCGCGGAAGTACGGGGTGTAGCGCGCCGACACGTTCTGCAGGTAGCCGGCGCCGTGCACGAACATCACCACTGGATAGCGCTTGCCCGGCTCCGGCTGCGCCGGACCGTAGTACTTGCCCCAGACGGTGCCGGCGCCGTGCTTGGACGGCACCTGCACGAACTGCGGCTGCACCCACGGGCGCGCCTTGAACGCGGCGCTGCGGGTGTCGGTGAGCACGCGCGCGTTGCCGCCGGCGGCCGGCACCACCGCCAGTTGCGGCGGCAGGTAGGGGCCGGAGTAGTGCACCAGCAACTGCTGGCCGTCCGGCGACAGCGCGAAGTCCTCGACGCCGTCCAGCGAGGTCAGCTCGGCGACGCTGTCGTTGCGCAGGTCGAGCTTGCACACCTCGTAGTCGCCCGGCCACTTGCGGTTGCACAGGAACAGGAAGCCCTGGCCGTCGGCGCTGACCATCGGCGCCGACACTTCCCACTTGCCGGAAGTGCGCTGGCGCGGCTTCTCGTTGCCGCGCTGGGTGTACAGGTGCGCATAGCCGGACTGCTCGGACAGCAGCCACAGGGTCTGGTTGTCCGGCATCCAGCCGAAATCGTTGAAGCTCCAGTTGATCCAGGCCGGATCGGTGAGGCGGTGGCGCGGCTGCAGCACGGCCTTGTCCAGGTCGACGCTGGCGATCCAGCGGTCCTTGTTGTCCACCGCACGCAGCAGCACGGCGACGTTGCGGCCGTCCTCGCTCCAGTGCATCGAGGCGCCGCTGCCGTCGCCGTCGGTTTCCACGCGCACCGCGCGCGGGCTCTGCAGCGGCTCCTGCTTGGCGGACTTGCGCAGCGCCGCCAGTGGATCGGTGCCGATGCCGGGCAGCACCGACAGGTCGAGCTTGCGCGCGCTGCCGGCCACCGCATCGACCAGCCACAGGGTCTGCGCCACCGGCGAGTTGCGGCCGACCAGGGTGCGTGCTTCCTGGAACTCGGCGTAGCCGGACTCGGTCACGTAGCGCGGCATCTTGCTCTCGCGGCCTTCCTCGGCGCCCTTGGCGTGGGTCACCACCAGCAGGTGGCGGCCGTCCGGCGACAGCGCGCTGTCGTCGACCACCACGTCGTCGCTCAGGTACACCGGCGCCGGCGCGCGGCTGCTGTCGGCGCGACGCCAGGCCTGCTCCTGCTGGCGCAGCAGCTCGCGCTGGGCGCGGTCGCGGGCCAGGGTTTCCAGCGTGCGCAGCTGCTGCTCGCGCAGCACGTCGGGCTTGGGCGCGGCATCGGGATCGCGCTCGGCCTTGAGCACCGCGGCCTGCTGCACGCCGCCACCGGGGCTCCAGCGGTACCAGTCGTTGCCGACCCGCCACAGCGCGCCGCCATCGGTGGTGAACTGCGGGCGTGCCGCGGCCTGGTTGCTGCGGGTCAGCTGGGTCAGCTCGCCGCTGCGCAGGTCGCGCAGGAACACGTCGCCGTTGCGCACGAACAGCATGCGCTGGCGGCGTGCGTCGTAGACCGGATTGGCCGCGTCCAGGGTGCTGCGCTGCGCGTCCTCGACCCGCTGCGCGGCGCCGCCGTCGACGCCCTGGCGGTAGGTGTCGCGCACCGGGCTGCCGGTGCGCTTGAGCTGGTACTGCACCTGGCGCCCGTCCCAGGCCCACCAGGCGTCCTCGACCGGCGGCCCGATCCAGTCCGGATCGGCCATGGCCTGCTCGATGGTCAGCGGGGCGGTGGTCTCCTGGGCCGCGGCCAGCGGCGGCAGGCAGGACAGGGACAGCAACACAACAGCGCTCAGGGCGAGACGACGCATCTGGAATTCCGGGCGAACGGCAAACCACAAGGGTAGCAGTCGCCAGGGAGGCGCGATTGCGCCGATGGTCATGGGCGCATGGCGCAAGAGCGACAGGTGAACACTCACGTGGCGCGCCGGTGCCTGGGCGGCGCCGAGGCGCCGGCGGACTCCAATCAGTGCAACCGGCAACCGTAGGCATCGCGCCGCCGGCACGAACATGTATCGATGAATACATGTCGATCACCGCACAGTTGACAGTAGGCAGCGCCGGGGCGGCGCATCCTCCGATGCCTGGCCGTGGCGGGTGGCTGCAGGCGGCGCCGGTGCGGCGTCCTGCGTGTACGAATCCGGAACATCGCGCGAGCGGCGATGCCCGCAAGACCAAGTGACCATGCCCTGGTCTTGCCGAACGGCGTCTTTGGGGACTTGGGAAGTCGCGGGTGCATGCCCCACCCCAACGGTCGACAGCGCGGCGACCGACTGGAGCAGCCGCGCTGGTCGAACTGAACGTCTTTCCCGTGCTACATGCTGGCCGACCAGTTGATCACGAGATTCGTCCCGGATGGGGCTCTAGCGCCGGCCTTGTTCACATCCCGAACCGAGACTTCGATGCTCGCGCTATCCGCATTCGTCACATTCAAGAGGAACGCGTAGTCGGTCTGGTTGTTGACAAAGATGCGTGCCGGAACAAATCCGAGTCCATGGGTAATCGACACCAAGCCGCGACCATCTACCGTGCCGGCCAGAGAGCCGGAGGCGCAGTTGGGCCAGTGGTAGGCCTGCATCTGGCCACCAAGAAACGCCCCATGCGCACCAGTGCCCGTGGAATAAGTAATTGCGCCTGACAGGTGGATGCTGTTCGAGGCGCTGGTGGATGAAATCGCAGTAAAGGCTCCAGTCAGCGCATCGTCCCAATTGTCAAAATAGCAATTGCTGATGCCAATCGCGTTGTCGTTCCCGCTGACGAATACAGCCTCTGCTGTCGTCCGCGCGACACGCACATTGCCTAGCATCAGGCTATTTCTGTCACCATTGATGAAGACACCCCGGCTATTTGATAGCTGCGTGTTCGGTCCGGGTTGGCATTGAAGGTTGGTCATCGATGCGGTGATGCCGTTGCCGTCTATCATGACGCCGGTCGCGCACGCATCCAGGTCGGCATTCGCCACCATCATTTTATTGGTGGCGCCGTCCCCGCTTGTGGCCAAGTACATGCCACGCCAGACGCCATAGACGAAGAAGTTGGCAATCTGACAGTTGTCGTTGCGGTACGAGATCAGGCCATAGGTGTTTGCCTGGGTGTAAGCGGCGACATCTGCCGTGAAAGCGCTCCAGAACGGGTATTGGTGAAAATTGTTGATGCGGACCACATCGGCCGCAAAATTAATCTTTATCCCGAACGAGAAGAACTCGCCCCATACGTTGTCGATTCGCGTGCGTCCGGTACTGACGCCCGGCTGGCCCACTTCAATACCGGCAGTTACGCCGAAAAACACCAGGTTGTCCAGCAAGCAAGCGCCGCCGGCAATGATCCGGATGCAAGGCTTGTACGCGGGTGGATTCCAGCCGGGTGCAGGTGAAGGCTTGGCCTGATTGAAGCCAAGCCCAGATATCTGCACATTGTTCGAGCCGGATGCCAAAACAAACGCGCTCTCGGTCATCGAGCCCAAACGGATCCACGACCCATTGCCGCGGAGTTGCGGAACAGTCGAGCCAAATGGGCCGACAAACTCTTCCAGGACGCCGTCGCCCTTGATCGCGATTCCCCCTCGTGAAATCGTCACGGCAGCATCGATCTGATAGATGCCGTATGGTACATGCACAATCCCGCCGCCACGACTCTGCACGTAGTTCACCGCGGCCTGAAATGCTGCCGACGAATCGGAAGCGCCGGTGCGATCAGCGCCGAATTCCAGCACTGATACAGGAAGGTAGCTCAATTTCTCGGCAACATGTACGGGCAAAGATCCGGTGGCCGCCGCCTGCTGAAACCGTATGTTCTGCGCGCCTGTCGCTGCCCATAGGCCATCCAGGAATTTCTTGACCGTCGTGCTTCCGCCAGTCGCGGGAAAGGCGTAACCAATCAAGTCTCCCCCAGTGGTTTGAGCGAGACTCTCACGTAGTGACGTGTCGTCAGGATCGCTGGCTTCCGCTGCAGCAAGCAGCGCATTGCTTTCACGCGAGGCTGCCGGGAAAGGTGAGTGAGCGTCACCACCGGTACCTGCCATCGAAGCAGGTACGTCCCGTGACATTTCCGATGAGTCAACAATCTGCTGAATCTGCATGGCCAGCGCATCCAGTCCGCGTTCGATCAGGATCGCGTCGAATTCGCCTCGACCCACGAGATCAATCTCCTGCACGTAGGGCGCCGCTCTGATTAACAAGATTGTTTCCTCCGCAGATGGTGGGCGACGCAATATGACGCGTGTGCCGGATTCATCTCCAACGCTTTCCACGTCGAAATTATCGCCATCCAGTTCGATCGCCCTGTCACCGCTGAAAATAAATACCTTTATATGAGTTGCGGCGTGAGCCACAGGGCCGGGAAACGTGTCGTTCGTTCCGTCGCCATGGTGGAGTCGACGGCTGCGGCTGTTGGGAACTGTCATTTTCCTGATCCTTTATGAAATTGCGCTGTTGGCGGAAGAGGGGTTGCTCGATAGGCCGCGGAAACGCGAGGTCCTCGTTGCACATGCCGTCGTGCTTGAAGAGCGCGGGTACCACGGGTGCGGCGGGAATGGCGCATGATTGATCTATAAGACCCGTTCTCCATGGGGCGAAACGGCAGCATCCGAAAGATCGCTCTCATCGGATGAGATTTCGTTGAAGGGATGTGTTGAATCAGGTCGCAAGATGGCGTGTCGGGCGAGCCATCGATGGAGTCTTTGGGGGTGCCGGGAAAAATCGCCGAGAACATCGGTCGCAGTGCGCATGCGCAGCGCATGGAGTTCACGAAAGGGCGTCCCTCGCGTCTGATGAGAGGTCACGGACGACGGTGATGGGGTGCGGGCGTCGCGACTTGCGGCAGGATCGCCAGATTTTGTTCGAGGCGTCGGCGCGCCTTGCAAAAGCCCGCTCCGATTGCACTTCAAGTCTCAGCAGGTGGCGTTTCACTGTCATGCGAGCTCTGCAGCATCCGGCCGACTTGCGCGGGATGATGGCTATGCCGTCGAGCTGCCAACACCGTGAAATACTGGCGCATCGAGGTGCCCGTCGGCCACAGGCGTCTATCCGGAGCTGCGCACTCGGAATCAGCGAGTGCAGGCGCAGGGTGAAAATGGCATACTGCTGGCAGGCGGGGCAGGCAAGGGCGGGGCGCCCAAACTGATTGATCTTCAAAGGGGTGTGGGCGTTTCAATATAATTGCGCTTTTCTTTCAGTCTTAGATAAAAAGATGGTGATGACGTCGCCTGGGGTGGGCATCTGGGAATCTGTAAATTCAGATGTTGATGGTGTTTTTCGTGTAAACCAAAAATTCAAGATAAAAGGGGGCGATACATGAAGATGAAGTGGGTGACATTGCTGTTTCTACTGTGTTTCTCTGGTCCGTCGTTCGCCAACGAGTGGTTGAATGATGTTGAAATCACACAGATCAACGCGTATCAATCGGGGACAGGTCATTTCGTTTGGTTTAGCGCCGTGTCTCAAGAGTGCAAGACCGCATCTCCCTCCGCGCCGATCATGACGTTCGATGAAGCGCAATCTGGAGGAAAAGGCATGCTGGCCATCGCGATGGCCGCGCTGCTCAATAAGCGCAAGGTCAATGTGCAAGCCAAAGGGTGCAGTATTCTCGAGATCTATTTGAAGTAAAGGCGAGTAAGGGCGAGCAATTGTGAGACGGTCAGCGCCGCGGTGGGAGTGCCACTGCCGTGTGCGTTGTCGAACCAGTGATCGAGCCGAAAACGGCGATGTCTGATTCGCCTGTCGTCGTCGAAATTTTCCGAAAAACGCCGAAGCCGGCGGGAGAACACCGGGTCTGAGTGTTGTCAGCGTGGCCCATGCCGAGGTCATTTCCCTTGGGCCGCGTTGATCAGCCCTTTTGTCGCTGAGGCTCCAGATGCCGAAGGGATACCCATCCGGCGTAGGTGTGCTTAGACACCCGCGGATGTCCTTCCTGCGACAAACCGTCACATCCCATTTCGCCGCGCTGCACCAACAATAGGCATCGTTTCCGCTGCCTCAGGCGCTACTCATGGACGCCCTGCTGCTGTCGCGCATCCAGTTCGGATTCGTCATCAGTTTCCACGTGCTGTTCCCGGCCTTCACAATCGGGCTGTCGAGCTGGCTGGCGTTCCTGGAGTGGCGCTGGCTGCGCACCCGCGACACGGTGTGGCGCGATCTGTACTTCTTCTGGCTGAAGATCTTCGCCGTGTCCTTCGGCATGGGCGTGGTCAGCGGCATCGTGATGAGTTTCCAGTTCGGCACCAACTGGGCGGTGCTCAGCGAACGTGCCGGCAACATCCTCGGCCCGCTGCTCAGCTACGAGGTGCTGACCGCATTCTTCCTGGAAGCCTCGTTCCTCGGGGTGATGCTGTTCGGCTGGCACAAGGTGCCGGAAAAGCTGCACTTCCTGGCTACCTGCCTGGTCGCCATCGGCACGCTGATCTCCACGTTCTGGATCCTGTCGGCCAACAGCTGGCTGCAGACGCCGGCCGGCTACGCCGTGGTCGAGGGCGTGTTCCATCCGGCCAACTGGCGCGAGGTGATCTTCAATCCCTCGTTCCCGTACCGGCTCACGCACATGGTGCTGGCCGCCTTCATCACCACCTGTTTCGTGATCGGCGGGGTCAGTGGCTGGTATCTGCGCCGCGGCGAACATCTGGACGCGGCCGGGCGCATGCTCAAGCTGGCGGTGGCGTTCGCCGCGATCGCGCTGCCGTTGCAGATCGCCGCTGGCGACGCGCACGGCCTGAATACGCTCGAGCACCAGCCGATCAAGGTGGCGGCGATGGAGGGGCACTGGCACGGCGAGGCGCCGGGGCAGGGCGTGCCGCTGGTGGTGTTCGCGGTGCCTAACGAGGCCGCCGAGCGCAACGACTACGAGGTGACCATCCCGCGCCTGGGCAGCGTGATCCTCACCCACACCCTGGATGGCGAGATCACCCCGCTGACCGCGGTGCCGCGGGACGAGCGGCCGCCGGTGAAGCCGGTGTTCTACGCGTTCCGGGTGATGGTCGGGATGGGCATGGCGATGCTGCTGCTGGCGCTGGTGTCGCTGTTCTTCTGGTGGCGCGGCACGCTCCTGCGCCGGCGCGCGCTGCACCTGGCGTGGAACGCGATGCTGCCGGCCGGGTTCGTGGCGCTGGTCGCCGGCTGGTTCGTCACCGAGATCGGGCGCCAGCCGTACGTGATCTATGGCCTGCTGCATACCCGCGATGCGGTCAGCCCGACGGTCAGCCCGGCGATGGTGTGGATCTCGCTGAGCGTGTACGTGCTCGCCTACGCGCTGGTGTTCGGCTTCGGCAGTTGGTACATCCTGCGCATGCTGCGTCACGGACCGTTGCCGCACGAGCCGGCGCCGCGCATGCAGGAGGGCGACAAGACCCCGGCGCGGCCGTTGTCGGCGGCCGACGACGACATCGAGGAGACCCGCTGATGGACATGGCGACCGTATTGCCGGTGATCTGGTTCGGCGTGATCGGCTTCGGCGTGCTGATGTACGTGCTGCTGGACGGCTTCGTGCTCGGTCTGGGCATCCTGGCGCCGTTCGCCGAGGACGAGGAGCAGCTCGACCTGATGATGAATACCGCCGCGCCGATCTGGGACGGCAACGAGACCTGGCTGGTACTCGGCGGCGCCGGCCTCCTGGCAGCGTTCCCGAAAGCCTACGCGGTGGTGCTGTCGGCGCTGTACCTGCCGGTGCTGCTGATGCTGATCGCGCTGGTGTTCCGCGGCGTGGCCTTCGAGTTCCGCTTCAAGGCGCGCACCTCCAAGTACCTGTGGGGCTGGGCGTTCGCACTGGGCTCGCTGTGCGCGGCGTTCTGGCAGGGGGTGATCCTGGGCGCGCTGGTGGAAGGCATGCCGTTGCAGGACGGCAAGTACCTGGGCGGGGTGCTGGGCTGGTTCAGTCCGTTCTCGATGCTCACCGGCGCGGCGGTGGTGTTCGGCTATGCGCTGCTCGGCGGCAGCTGGCTGATCCTCAAGACCGAGGGCGCGATGCAGCGCATCGCCCGCACCCTGACCCGGCCGCTGGTGCTGGTGGTGGTGGTGTTCATGGGCCTGGTCAGCGCCTGGCTGCCGTTCCTGGACTCGCGGATCATGGCGCGCTGGTTCCACGACGGGAATTTCTGGTGGCTGTCGCCGGTGCCGCTGCTGGTGCTGGTCAACGCGCTGGCGCTGTGGCGGGCGGCGATGGCGCAGGGCCGCGATGCGCGCCCGTTCGTGCTGACCCTGTGCTTCTTCGTGCTCGGCTTCTTCGGCCTGGTGCTGGGTATCTGGCCGAACATCGTGCCGCCCGGGCTGACCATCTGGGAAGCGGCCTCGCCGCCGTCCTCGCAAGGCTTCGTGCTGGTCGGGCTGGCGGTGCTGCTGCCGGTGATCCTGGGCTACACGGCGTGGTCGTACCGGGTGTTCCGCGGCAAGATCACCGCCGACACCGGCTACCACCACTGACGGCGGCCGCCGCCGCGGCCGGGCGGCTTGCCAGCGGCGGCGGTGGCGGCCAAGCTACCGGCTCCCCGCGCCGTGCGGGTCACCGCCCGCCCGAGCCGCCGCCCCGCATGTCCGCTGTTTCCTCCGAAATTTCCGTCGCGCCCCTGTTGCACCCACTGGCCGTCGGCGATGCGCGGCGCCCGCTGGCCTTCGCCAACGGCGAGCACATCGACCTGGCCACCTTCCTCGGCCACGTGCGCGGCCTGGCCGCGGTACTGCCGGCCGGCCGGCATGCGCTGAACTTGTGCGAGGACCGCTACCGCTTCATGGTCGCGTTCTGCGCGGTGGCGCTGCGCGGGCAGACCTCGCTGCTGCCGTCCTCGCGCGCGCCGGCGGTGGTGGCCGAGGTGCAGCGCACCCATGCCGACTGCTACTGCCTGGGCGACCTGGCGCTGGCCGAGCCGCCGCCGCGCTACTGGCAGCTGCCGGACGCGCTGCCGTCGCTGGATGGGCCGATGCCGCAACTGGCCGACGACGCGCTGGTGGCGATCGGCTTCACCTCCGGCAGCACCGGCGCGCCCAAGCCCAATCCCAAGACCTGGGGCAGCTTCCTCACCAGCACCCGCCAGGACCTGCTGGCACTGGTCGGGCTGTGGCCGGATACGGCGGTGCCGCAGGTGGTGGCCACGGTGCCGCCGCAGCACATGTACGGGATGGAGCTGTCGATCCTGCTGCCGCTGGTGACGCCGCTGGCGGTGCACGCCGGGCGCCCGTTCTTTCCCGAGGACGTGGCCCGCGCGCTGGCGCAGTTGCCGGCGCCGCGCCTGCTGGTGACCACGCCGGTGCATCTGCGCGCGCTGGTCGAATCCGGTGTCGCCCTGCCGCCGCTGGCCGGCATCGTCTCGGCCACCGCGCCGCTGGCGCAGGAACTGGCCGCCGCCGCCGAGGCGCGCTTCGGCGGCGAGGTGCGCGAGATGTTCGGCTCCACCGAGACCTGCGTGTTCGCCAGCCGCCGCACCGCCTGCGAAGTGCCGTGGACGCCGCTGCCCGGCGTGCGCGTGGCGCCGCAGCCGGATGGCACCCTGGTGCACGCGCCGCATCTGCCGCAGCCGGTGCTGCTGGCCGACCTGATGGAAGTGGACGCCGACGGCCGTTTCCAGGTGCGCGGCCGCCAGGCCGACCTGCTGGAAATCGCCGGCAAGCGCGCCTCGCTGGCCGATCTTACCCGGCGTCTGCTGGCGCTGCCGGGCGTTGTGGACGGCGCGATGCTGCAACTGGACCCGGAACCGGGCCAGGCGGTGGGCCGCATCGCCGCGGTGGTGGTGGCGCCGACCCTGGACGAGGCCGCGATCCTGGCCGCGCTGCGCCGCGAACTGGACCCGGTGTTCCTGCCGCGCCGGCTGCGCCTGCTCGACGCTCTGCCGCGCAACGAGACCGGCAAGCTGCCGCGCGATCGGTTGCTGGCGTTGCTGGCGGCGCGCGAGGACTGACGGGGCGGTCGACCGCGCCGGGATCGGGCTGGTTTGGCCAGCGGCCAATCGACCCCAACGTCTGCGATGCGCCCAGCCTGGATCGCGGCAGGTCGCATCGCAAGCGCAGGCATGCCCATCGCTGCGGCATAACCGGTTCTGCCGCGATCCTGCCGGTACCCGCTCAGGAAAGCGCGGCGGCGACCTGCGCGAACAGGTGTGGCAGATCCACCGGCATGCGGGTGTCCACGTCGATCACCGTCCCCAGGCCGATCGGACCGGGATAGTCGGCAAGCAGGTCGGGCGGCAGTTCCCGCAGGGGGTGCGCCGCATGCTGCGTGCCCGTCGCGGCGCGCGCGCGGAAGCGGCGCAGGGTCTCGTCATGGCCGCAGTGGCAATGGACTTCCACCAGCCTCGCCTGCAGTGCGGCGATCCTGCCGCGCTCGTAGTCGCTGCGGGGCCGGAAGTTGGCTTCCAGCACCGCGTGCGGACTGCGCTGTGCCAGCGACCAGAGCATCTCCATCGCGGCGCCGCCGAGACGGCGCGACGCGGCGAGATCGCCGCCGCCATCGCCCAGGGCGTCGGTCAGCGTCTCCTTGATGAAATCCTTGCAGAACAGCGGAAAGCCCAGCTGCGCCGCCAGCGGAACCGCCAGCGTGGTCTTGCCGGCGCCAGGGGCGCCGGACACCAGGACGATCTTGCGTTGCCGTTCAACCATGGACGCCGTCGATCTCCACCGCCAGTTCGTCGCGGCAGATCACCGCGTGCAGCAGCAGGCGCGGCACGCGCTCGCCGAAGCGGGCATCGAGGGCGTCGGCGACCAGCGGCAGGTCGCCGGGCTCGCGTACGTAGACCTTCAGCCGGGTGCCGTCGCTGAACTGCGGCGGCAGGTCCGGGGCGTGTTCGCGCGCGGCCGCCAGCAGGGCGTCGAAGTTGGCGAAGGTCTCTTCCAACTGCGCCAGCAACTGGCCCTGGTGCATGGAGGCGTGGCCGACCACGCTGGCGGTGCCCGACAGCAACAGCGGCATGTCGCTGCCGGCCGGCGGCAGCATGGCGCGGGCGAAGCTGGGCGGCTGCGGGCCGTACTGGCGCGGGTAGCGGTAGGCGCTGACCTGGCGCGGGTTCTCCAGCGGGGTGCCGGCCTGCGCGGCGGCCAGCCAGTAGATCTGCATCACCCGTGCGTCATCGCAGCGGCCGACCGCGGTCGCCGCCGGCAACTGGGTAGCGTCGAAATCGCCCAGCCCGCGCGCGCGGCCGACGCAGAAGCGCCGGTAGCGTTCGCGGTCGCCGCTGCCCAGGGTGATCGCGTCCAGATAGTTCCAGATCCGCAGCAGGCGCGGCGTGGCGCTGCCGGCGACGAAGGCGCTGAGCTGCGCGTAGGCGAGCGCGGCGGCTTCCTCGATGTCCAGGTCGACCTGGCGCTCGTCGATCTCGATCACGCCGAACTGCAGGCGGCCGTCGCTGGCCCAGGCGATGGCGCCGTCGCGGCCGCTTTGCACGGGGGCGTCGGTGCGCCACACCTCGAGCATGCGCGGGCCGTGCGGCTGCAGCGGCACGCGCAGGTAGCGCGGGTCGTCGTGGTAGGGCGCGGTCTCGCCGAAGCCGAACACCGCCAGCACGCGGTCCTCGCCCAGCCACTGGCTGGGGTCGGTCTCGGCGACGTAGTCCACCTGCAACTGCGGATGGCCCTGCGTGTGATGCGGAAACTGCAGGTGCGGGCGGCTCATGGGGTGTCTCCGTGCAAGGTGTCGCCGTGGAACGATTCGCGGGCCTGGCGGCGGCGGTGGCGCCAGGCGCGCCATGCCCGCGGCAGCATCGCCACCGCGGACAGCGCATAGATGGCGCGGAACACCCGCAGGCGGCGCAGCACCGCACGGTTGTCGAAGACGTCGCCGGCGAGCATCGCCACCACCGCCTGCTCCACCTGCAGCACGTTGCGCGGCTGCGCGAACAGCTCGCGCATGGTTGGCGAGGTGAAGCGGTAGATGAACCACTTGAACTCGTCCAGGCCACTGCGCAGGTGCCGCTCCAGACGTCGCTGCAGTCGCGCTTCGCGGGCCGGGTCGCGCAGCGCCGCGTCGACCATGGCCGCGCCGCGCTCGGCGCTGTGCATGGCCAGGTACACGCCGGAGGAGAACATCGGGTCGACGAAGGCGTAGGCGTCGCCGAGCATCAGCCAGCGCGGCCCGCTCATGCGCGTGCATTCGTAGGCGTAGTTGCCGGTGGCATGCACCGGCGCCACGCGCTGCGCGTCGGCCATGCGCGCCACCACGTCGGGATTCAGCGCCAGCGTGCGCAGCAGGAACGTCTCGCTGTCGCAGCCCTGGCGGGTCTTCATGTATTCCGGATCGCACACCGCGCCCACGCTCATCACGTCGTCGGGCAGCGGGATCAGCCACATCCAGCCGTGCGCGTGGCGGTAGATGCTGATGTTGCCGGCATCCTCGCCCGGGCGCCGCGCCACGCCGCGGAAATGGCTGAACAGCGCCGCCGACTGGTGCCGTGGGTTGGCGCGCTTGAGCTTGAGCTTGTTGCCGAGAAAGGTGTCGCGGCCGCTGGCGTCGATCAGGTAGCGCGGCCGGTAGTGGCGCAGACCGTCGGCGCTGCGCGCCTGCACCGTCGGCGTCTCGCCGTCCAGCTGCACCGCCTCGACGCGCACGCCCTCGTGCACGTCGGCGCCGACCGCGCGCGCATGCGCGAACAGCACCCGGTCGAAGTCGGCGCGCGGCACCTGCAGCGCGAAGTCGGACTGCGCGCCCAGCGCGTGCGCGAAACGGAAGGTGTTGTAGCCGCCGGCGTCGTTGGGGAAGTCGGCGCCGAGCTTGAGCACGCCGATCGCCCGCACCTGGTCGAGCACGCCCAGCCGCTGCAGGATCGGCATGTTCATCGGCAGCAGCGATTCGCCGATGTGGAAGCGCGGGTGGTGGTCCTTTTCCAGCACCGTCACCCGCCAGCCGCGTTGCGCCAGGGCGATCGCCGCCGCGCAGCCGGCCGGCCCCCCGCCGATCACCAGCACGTCGGGCGTTTCCGCCTCGATGGCGCTTGCGGTGGGGGGAGGGGAAGCAACAGCGGGGGACGTCATCCTGAGGGAACCTGCGGGCGCAACGGCGGGGCGAAACGGCATGATAGCGTGCCGTTCGCGGGCCGATGGTTGCGCCGCAGCGCCCGATGCACCATCTTGTCGCACCCGTCCTTACGCCTGGAAGCCCCTGGATGTCTTCGCAAACCGCCGCCGAACGTGAACTGGCTGAGCTGCTGGTCGAGAGCCTGAACCTGGAAGACGTCCAGCCCGGCGACATCGATCCGGAGGCGCCGCTGTTCAATACCGGCCTGGGGCTGGACTCGATCGACGCCCTGGAGCTGGCGCTGGCGATCAGCAAGCGCTACGGCTTCCAGCTGCGTTCGGACAACGACGAGAACCGCCGCATCTTCGCCTCGCTGCGCGCGCTGTCGGCGCATGTCGAAGCCAACAAGACCAGCTGAGCCGGCCGACGCCGCGCCCTGGGCGCTGGCCCTGGGCGTGCTGCTGGCGCTGGCCTACTCGCCGCTGGCGCACTGGGCCAACGCCGCGCACCGCCCGGACCTGGCGGTGCTGGCCGGGGCGGCGCTGGTGCTGATGGTGCTGGTGGAGCCGATGGCGCGCTGGCGGCCCTGGGCCTGGGCGCTGGCCATCGCCGCGACGGCGGCGCTGGTGCCGCTGTGGCACTCGCCGCACGCGCTGCTGCTGCTGGCCGCGCCGCCGGTGCTGTTCACCGCCTGGGTGGCCTGGTTCTTCGGGCGCAGCCTGCAGCGCGGGCGCACGCCATTGATCACCCGCATCGTCGAGGCGCTGTACCGCCAGGCCGGCATGCCGATCACCGCGGAGCAGCTGCGCTACACCCGGCGCCTGACCCTGGCCTGGACCCTGCTGCTGGTGGGGCTGACCCTGCTCAACCTGGTGCTGGCGCTGTGCGCCCAGCCCAGCGGGGTGCTGGCGCAACTGGGCCTGGCCGCGCCGCTGCCGATCAGCGACGCGCGCGCCTCGCTGTTCGCCAATCTGCTGGGCTACGGGGTCATCGGCGGCTTCTTCGTCGGCGAGTACCTGCTGCGCGGGCGCTGGTTTCCGCAGCGTCCCTACCGTAATCTGCCCGATTTCCTGCACCGGTTGGCGCGGCTGGGGCCGGTTTTCTGGCGCGATCTATTGCGCTGACGTGCGGGAGTGCAGGGGACGCAAGGGTCGTGCAGATCATCAAGGAAAACAGCAAGTTGCCGCAGGCTGGGATGCCTTCGCGCATGGCCTGGGCGGTGTGGAACGCCCTGCAGCTGGCATTCACCCTGGCGCACACCGCGCTGGGCATCGTCGTCGCGCTGGTGCTGCTGCGGCTGAGCGGGCCGCGCCTGCCGCTGCGCATGGGCGCGCGCTTCTGGGCGCCGGTGCTGCTGTTCGGCGCCGGGGCGCGGCTGCAGGTGGAGGGCCAGGAGCGGGTGGACTGGTCGCGCAACCACCTGTTCGTCAGCAACCACCAGTCGATCATCGACATCTGCGCGCTGTTCATGGCGCTGCCGGTGCCGCTGCGCTTCCTGCTCAAGGACGAGATGCTGAAGGTGCCGTTCGTGAACTGGTATGCACGCGACACCGGCATGCTGTTCCTGGACCGCGACAGCCGCCGCGCCGGGGCGATGATGCGGCGCGAGGCAGCGGCGCTGCTGCGCCGTGGCCAGGACCTGTGCCTGTTCCCGGAGGGCACCCGCAGCCGCAGCGGCGCGCTGGCCGAGTTCAAGGCCGGGCTGCTGCAGGCCGCGATCGATGCCGGGGTGGACGTGGTGCCGGTGGCGCTGGACGGGGCGGGCAAGGTGCTGCCGCCGACCAGCCTGTTCCGGGTCCGGCCCGGCCTCATCCGGGTGCGGATCGGCACGCCGATCCGGGTGAACGGCGAGGACGGCCCGCTGACTCGCCAGGAAGTGACCCAGCGCGCGCACCAGGCCGTCCGTGCGATGCTCGAACCCAGGATATGAGTCGCCCGTATGCAATTCGTCGTACCGCATGATCATCCCAGCCTGCCCGGCCACTTCCCGGGCCGCCCTGTGGTGCCCGGCGTCGTGGTGCTGGACCACGTGCTGCAGGCCGTGGAGGCGGCGCACGGCGCGCGCGCGCCGCTGCGCCTGCCGCAGGTGAAGTTCGTGCAGCCGCTGTTTCCCGGCCAGCCGGCGCGGGTGGAACTGGACGGCGCCGCACTGCGCTGGCGCTTCCGCGTGCTGCGCGGCGAGGACCTGCTGGTCAGCGGCGAACTCAACGCCGAGGCGGCGCCGTGAGCGCCGGCTGGAAGCACCGCCCGGAAGGCGGCGGCCGTTTCGCCCTGTGGCTGATCCGCAGCATCGCTCGTTACGGCGGCCGCGCCGTCGGCCGCCTGCTGCTGTACCCGATCACCCTCTACTTCCTGCTGGTGCGCGGCCCGGAGCGGCGCGACTCGCGGCACTACCTGAGCCGTGTGTTCGACCGCCCGGCCACCCTGCTGGAGGTGGCCCGGCACATCCACACCTTCGCCTCGACCATCCTCGACCGGGTGTTCATGCTGTGTGGGCAGATGCACCGTTTCCGGGTGCAGATCCGCGGCCTGGACCAGTTGCACGCGCAGATGGACCGCGGCCGCGGCGTGCTGATCTTCGGCTCGCACCTGGGCAGCTTCGACGCGCTGCGGGTGCTGGCCACCGAGCGTCCGGACGTGCAGGTCAAGGTGGTGCTGGACAAGGCCCACAACCCGGCGATGACCGAGCTGCTCGGCGCGCTGAACCCGCAACTGGCCGCCAACATCATCGACGCCGGCATGGACAGCACCTCGATCGTCATGGCGATCAAGCAGGCCACCGACGAGGGCGCGCTGGTCGCGCTGTTGGTGGACCGGCCGCGCCCGGAGGATCCGGCGCTGCCGGCCGCGTTCATCGGCCAGGGCGCGCTGTTCCCGACCTCGCCGTGGCTGATCGCCGCCGCGCTCAAGGTGCCGGTGGTGCTGGCGTTCGGCCTGTACCGCGGCGGCAACCGCTACGAACTGGTGTTCGAGACCTTCAGCGAAGGCCTGGACGTGCCGCGCCGGCAGCGCGCGCCGGTGCTGGCCGCGCTCATCCGCGATTACGCCGCCAGGCTGGAGCATTACACCCGCTCCGCGCCCTACAACTGGTTCAACTTCTACGACTTCTGGAACAACCGCCATGCCGATGCGCCGCACCTTGCCGTGGATGCTGATACTGCTGTGCAGCGCCGCACCGCTGAGCGCCGCATCGCCTGAGGCGCCGGACGCCGACTGGATCCTGCAGAAGCTGGCACGGCCGGCACCGGTCAGCACCGCCTTCGTCGAACTGCGCGGCTCGGCGCTGCTGAAGACGCCATTGCGGGTGCAGGGCGAGTACCGCCGCCCGGACGCGCAGACCCTGGTGCGCGAGGTCACCGTGCCGTACCACGAGACCACCACCCTGCGTGGCGGCGAGGCCACGCTGGAGCGCGACGGCAAGCCGCCGCGGCGCTTCTCGCTGGCGCGCGTGCCGGAGCTGGCCGGCCTGCAGAGCGGCTTCGGCGCGTTGCTGTCCGGCGACCGCGCGTTGCTGCAGCAGCAGTTCAACATCAGCAGCAGCGGCACCCGCGAGCGCTGGCAGCTGCAGTTGCAGCCGAAGGATCCGGCCATGGCCGCGCACGTGCGCAGCCTGCGCCTGTACGGCCGTGGTGCCGAACTGCGCTGCATCGAGACCACCCCGGCCAAGGGCGACGTGCAGCGCACCCTGCTGGCCGGTGCCGCGCAGGCCGCCGGCGCCGTTGCCGACGGCGCCGCGCTGACCGCGCTGTGCCACGGCGACGCGGCGTGATCCCCGTACGAGGCGCCCGCCGGCAGCGTGCTGCCGGCCTGACGGCTGCGCGTGCGGTGGCTGATCGCACGGCGCAGGGCGGCGTGGGGATGCGGCAATGACGCGAGCCCTCAGCTCGAAGATGCGCATCTCGCTGGCCCTGCTGTGGCTGGCCCTGCTCACCGTGGCCGGCATCTGGCTGGGCAATGCGCTGCAGGTGTCGGGCGACTTGCGCAAATTCATGCCGGAAGCTCGCACTCCCGCGCAGAAACTCCTGCTCGACGAACTCGGCGAAGGCCCCGGCTCGCGGCTGCTGCTGATGTCGCTGTCCGGGGCCGATGCGGCCACGCTGGCGCGGCAATCGCAGGTGCTGCATGCCGAACTGGCCGCGCAGCGCGACGTGTTCGAACTGGTCGCCAACGGCGCCGATGCCGGCCTGGACGCGATCCCGCCGCGCCTGCTGCCGTACCGCTATCTGCTCAGCGACAGCTTCGACGCCAGGCCGCTGGATGCGCCGACCCTGCGCGATGCGCTGCAGGCACGGCTGCAGGACCTGGGCTCGCCGGCGGCGGCGATGGTGGAGCCGTTGCTGCCGCGCGATCCCACCCTGGAAGTGCTGCACCTGGCCGAGAGCCTGCAGCCGGCCGGCGGCCCGCAGCAGCGCGACGGGGTGTGGTTCGACCGCGCCGGCAAGGACGCGCTGCTGGTGGCGCAGACCCGCGCGGCCGGCTTCGACCCCACCGGCCAGCAGCGCGCGGTGGACGCGATCCACGCCGCTTTCGCCAAGGTCGCCGCCGGCAGCACCAGCAAACTGACCCTGACCGGCCCCGGCGCGTTCTCGGTGGAGATCGGCGGGCGCACCCAGAACGAGGCGCAGTGGATCGGCACCCTGGATACGGTGGGGCTGATCGTGCTGCTGCTGGTGGCCTACCGCAGCTGGAAGATCCCGGTGCTGGGCGTGCTGCCGCTGGCCAGCGCCGGCCTGGCCGGGCTGGGCGCAGTGGCCTTGCTGTTCGACGGCGTGCACGGCATCACCGTGGCGTTCGGCTTCACCCTGATCGGCGTGGTGCAGGACTACCCGATCCACCTGTTCAGCCACCAGCGCCCGGGCCTGGATCCGCGCGAGAACGCCCGCCATCTGTGGCCGACCCTGGCCACCGGCGTGGTCTCCACCTGCATCGCCTACGTCACCTTCCTGTTCTCCGGCGTGGACGGCCTGCGTCAGCTGGCGGTGTTCACCATCGCCGGCCTGCTGGTGGCGGCGCTGACCACGCGCCTGCTGCTGCCGGCGCTGATCGACCCCTCGCCGCGCGACCATGCCGATTCGCCGATGCTGGAGCGGCTGTGGCGCGGCATCGCGCGGCTGCCGCGGCCGCGCTGGTCGCTGCTGCCGCTGGCCCTGCTGGCGGCAGCGGTCATCGTGTTCGCGCCAGGGCCGTTCTGGCAGAACGACCTGTCCAAGCTGACCCCGGTGCCGGCCGACGGCCTGGCCCGCGACGCGCACCTGCGCCAGGAACTGGGTGCGCCCGACGTGCGCTACGTGCTGGCGCTGCCGGCGGCCTCGGCCGAGGCCGCGCTGGCCGCGTCCGAACGCCTGCGCCCGCGTCTGGACGCGCTGGTGGCGCGTGGCGAACTGGCCGGCTACGACATGGCCGCGCGCTACCTGCCCAGCGCCGCCACCCAGCGTCGGCGCCAGGCCGCCTTGCCCGATCCGGCGCAGGCGCAGGCGATCACCGCCGCCGCGGTCGCCGCCACGCCGTTCCGCGCCGATGCGTTCGGGCCGTTCCTGGCCGACCTGCAGGCCGCACGCAGTGCGCCGCTGCTGACCGCGCGCGACCTGCACGGCACGCCGCTGGCGACGCCCGTCGGCGGCCTGCTGCTGGAGCGCCCGGACCGCACCACCGCGCTGGTGTCGCTGACCGGCCTGCGCGATCCGGCGCAACTGGCGCGCGCGGTGCAGGGCAGCGGCGCGCAACTGCTGGACCTCAAGGACGCCTCCGAATCGCTGGTCGCGGCCTATCGCGGCCGCGTGCTCGCCGCGCTGGGCGTGGCCGCGGTGCTGCTGGCGCTGACCGTGGCGATCGCGCTGCGCACGCCGCGGCGCATCGTGCGCGTGCTGCTGCCGATGGCGCTGACCACGCTGCTGATCCTGGCGATCCTGCGCGGCTGCGGGGTCGAACTGAACCTGTTCCACCTGATCGCGCTGATCCTGGCCGCCGGCCTGGGCCTGGACTACGCGCTGTTCTTCGACCACGCCGGCGACGACCGCGCCGACCAGTTGCGCACCCTGCATGCGCTGATCGTGTGCAGCCTGATGACCCTGCTGGTGTTCGCACTGCTGGCCGCCTCCAGCATCCCGGTGCTGCGCGCGATCGGCAGCACGGTGGCGCTGGGTGTGTTGTTCAATTTCGTGCTGGCGCTGCTGATTTCGCGCGAGACCGCCAGCGACGTCCAGGAGAACCGCCATGCGCACTGAGCCACTGCACGGACGCGACGCCATCGCCGCCCTGGTGCCGCACCAGGGCCTGATGTGCCTGTGGGAAGAGGTGGTGGCCTGGGATGCGCAGCGCGTGCTGTTGCGCAGCGTCGCGCATCGCCAGGCCGCGCATCCGCTGCGCAGCGGCGATCGGCTGCACGCGCTGCACCTGTGCGAATACGGCGCGCAGGCGATGGCGGTGCACGGCGGCCTGCTCGGCCGTGCCGCCGGCACGCCGGTGCGGCCGGGCATGCTGGTGGCGCTGCGCGGGGTGCAGTTGCACGTCGACGAACTGCAGGATCTGCCGGGTCCGATCGAAGGCGAGGCCGAGGTGCTGCTGCAGTCCGAGGACAGCCAGCAGTACGCCTTCCGCATCAGCCATGCCGGGCAGCTGCTGGCCGAGGGCCGCGCGACGGTGATGCTGCGCGCAGCCGGCTGAGCCGGCGCCTGCCGCCGGCGTAAGCGCGCCGCAGTGCGGCTGTGGCAAGGTGGCGCTACCGTCGATCGCGGCGGGATGGGAACAACGGAGCTTGTTGATGCGGTCCATCGAAACCTTCCATGCCGCCGCGTTCCTGGACACGGTGGTCAGCCTGGTGGCGGCGTTCCTGCTCGGCACCCTGATCGGCGCCGAGCGCCAGTACCGCCAGCGCACCGCCGGCCTGCGCACCAACGTGCTGGTGGCGCTGGGCGCGGCGGCGTTCGTGGATCTGGGCATGAGCATCGCCGGCAGCGCCGAGGCGGTGCGGGTGATCTCCTACGTGGTCTCCGGCATCGGCTTCCTCGGCGCCGGCGTGATCATGAAGGAAGGCATGAATGTGCGTGGGCTCAACACCGCCGCCACGCTGTGGTGCTCGGGCGCGGTCGGCTGCTGCGCCGGCGCGGACATGCTGGCCGAGGCCACACTGCTCACGGTCATGGTGATCGGCGGCAACACCTTGTTGCGGCCGCTGGTCAACGCGATCAACCGCATTCCCATCAATGCCCACGCCACCGAGATGCACTATGCGGTGCGCCTCACCGTGGCCACCGCCGCCGTGCCGGAACTGCGCGAGCGCCTGGTCGAGGAACTGGAGGCGGCGCACTACCCGGTGAGCGCGGTGGACCTGGTCGAGCGCGGCGACGAGCAGACCGAACTGGTGGCCTCGCTGGTCAGCAGCGCGGCGCATCCGGACGAACTGGATGCGGTGATCGCGCGGCTGCAGCGCACCGACGAGGTGGTGCACGGGACCTGGGAAACCAGCACCCGCGATTGAGGCCGGCAGTGGCGCGGCAGCGCGACCGCATGCGCCGCGCGGATGCGATACGCTGGTCGGATTGCGCAACACCGCCCTCCAGGCGATGGCGGCGGCGCGTATGCATGGCGCAACGCATCCGGGTTTGCTCTACGATGGCGGCCCCTTGTCGGCGGCCGATGCCGGTCGCCAGCGGAGTCTTGCCGATGACAGCATCCTCTTCCCCGCGCCGCGCCCTGGTCACCGGCGGCAGTGGCGATCTCGGTGGCGCGATCTGCCACGCCCTGGCCGCGCAGGGCCTGCACGTGATCGTGCACGCCAATGCCAATGTCGCACGCGCCGCGGCCGTGGTGGAGGCGATCTTCGCCGACGGCGGCAGCGCCGAGGCGGTGGCGTTCGACGTGGCCGATGCCGAGGCCAGCGCGCAGGCGCTGGCGGCGCTGCTGGAGGCCGGCCCGATCCAGGTGCTGGTCAACAACGCCGGCATCCACGACGACGCGCCGATGGCGGGCATGACCGCGGCGCAGTGGCACAAGGTCATCGACGTCTCGCTGCACGGCTTCTTCCACGTCACCCAGCCGCTGCTGCTGCCGATGGCGCGCACGCGCTGGGGCCGTATCGTCAGCGTGTCCTCGGTGGCGGCCGTGCTGGGCAACCGCGGGCAGACCAACTACGCCGCGGCCAAGGCCGCGCTGCACGGCGCCAGCATGTCGCTGGCGCGGGAAATGGCCAGCCGCGGGATCAGCGTCAACGTGGTCGCGCCAGGCGTGATCCAGGGCGCGATGGCGGACAGTTCGTTCCCGCCGGAGGCGATCAAGCAGATGGTCCCGGCCGGGCGCCCCGGCAAGCCGGAGGAAGTGGCCGCGCTGGTCGCGTTCCTGTGTTCGGACGCGGCCGCCTACATCAACGGCCAGGTCATCGGCATCAACGGCGGCATGGGCTGACGATCGCGCGGCCGTTGCGCCGCGATGCCGGCGGCGCAACGGCGGCCTGCCCTCAGCGGCAGACGAAGCTGGACGCCGCCTCCACGTCGCCGCCGACGTAGCGCGCCACCTGCGGATACGGGCACAGCGGGCGGCTGCGCTGGCTGCTCCAGCTTGCCGGTACCTCGGCATTGGGCGTGGCGCTGCCGCTGCCGCGCGCGCTGGCGACGATCGCGTCCGGCGCCTGGCCCTGCTCGACCCAGGCCACCAGCGGGGTCAGCGCATCGAACTGGTCGGTGGCCGGTCCGCCGGCGCAATGCGCCATGGCCGGCACCGCGAACAGGCGCGCATAGCTGGCGGCATCGGCGTCGGCCGTGCGCAGGCGGTCGTACCAGGCCGCGGTGTCGGCGAAGGAGAAAATGCCGTCGCCGGTGCCGTGGTAGATCAGCAGCTTGCCGCCGTGCTTCTTCAGCGTGGTCAGCCGGGTCTCGTTCGGCGGGGTCATGTACGACCAGGCCGATTCGCGGAAGGCGCCGGCCGTGGCGAAGATCTTCGGCGCGTCGCGGTCCATGTCGAACTGCAGCGCATACTTCTTCAGATCCTGCAGCACCGCCGGATCCTCCGGCGGGGTGACGAAGCCAAAGGCCACCGAGCCGGGCACCAGGGTCAGCGAGGCGTCCTGACGCCAGCCGGCCCAGTCGCCGCTGGCGATGCCCGGGTCGTAGGGGAAGGGCGCGTACAGCGGCTTGCCCGCGCTGTTGTGCACGCCGGCGTGGATGGCGCCGAGCGCGCGCTTCTGCGCCGGGGTCAGGCATTGGCCGGTGCGCCCGGCGCTGCCGCAGGTGGCGACGTCGCGGTTCAGGTCGAAGCGGCGCTGGCAGGCGAGCACGTCCTGCACCATGCCGTCGCGCACGCCGTCCAGCGCATCGCAGGTGGCGACGATGCGCTCGGCCACCAGGCTGCGCTCGGCGGCGCTCAGGCCGCTGCGCGTGTCGCTGCCGCCTGCCAGCGCCGCCAGCTGCTGGGCCGCGGCCAGGTCCGCGATCGCCGCCTTGGGCAGGTGGAAACCGGGATCGCCGACCAGGATGCCGTCGTAGTCCTGCGCATCGCGCGCGGCGGCGACCATGCCGTGGCGGCCGCCGTTGGAGCAGCCGCCGAAGTAGCTGTAGTCCGGCGCCTTGCCGTAGGCGATCTGCACCACGCGCTTGGCCATCGGGGTCAGCGCCTGCACCGCCTGGTAGCCGTAGTCCAGCCGCGCCTGCGGATCGCGGCCGAACAGCGGGTTCTGCGCATTGCTGTGCCCGGCATCGGAGCTGATGACCGCAAAGCCCATGCGCAGCGGGTTGTCGCGCTGGCCGCCGCCGCCGATGTCGCCAAGCGCGGGGACCACGTTGCCGTCCAGGCCGCCGTTGGCCTGGTAGAAGAAGCGCCCGTTCCATGCGGCCGGCAGGCGCATCTCGAAGCCGATCGCATAGGACTGGCCGTCGGTGCCGACGCGTTCGTGCATCAGGCCGGTGATCTGGCAGTGCGCGCCGATCGGCTGGCCACCCACCTGCAGGGTGCCGGCGGCCACGCTGTGCACCGCGGTGAAGCGGGTGCCGGGGTAGGCGAGCCGGCTCGCCAGCGCGTCGCACGACTGTTGCAGCGGTGCCGGGGTGGCCGGTGCGCGCGGAGCCTTCTGCGCATGGGCGGTGGTGGGGGCGGCCAGGGCGGCGAAGGGCAGGGCCAAGGCGAGCAGCGTGGAGCGCATGGAGTTCTCCTGAGGGGCGCCGGGCGCGGGGGGCCTGTGTCGCGCCGGTGACGCGGGGCGTCAACCGCGGCGCGTGCGAAAACGCGAATGCGTGGGCGATATTCGCCCGGTGTGACGCGTGCCGCGCAATGGGACCGCCCGCTGGGCGTGCCGTGGCGGCGGGCGGAGCGCGCGTTGTTGCAGGGCGGCATGGCCCTGCGCGTGGATCAGGCCGCGTCCGCGTACCAGGCCGGCGACAGCACCGGCAGCGGCGTCTGCGCGTCGCGGCAGGCGTCCAGCAGGCCGTGGTCGGCCAGCGTCGGATGCTGCTGGCGGGCGCGCGCCAGGATTTCCCCGGCCAGTTCCGCCATGCGCGCGACATTGCCCTGCAGGCGGGCGACGAAGGCGGCGTCGTCCAGCCGGTCGCTCAGCGCGCGGTTGAGTTCGTGGAACCAGCCGATCAGGTATTGGTCCAGCAGCCGCCCGTCGGCCACCGCCGCGGCCTGCGCGCGGTTGGCCGCGCCCCAGTCGCGCAGCAGCGCCTGCATGCCCAGGTTGAGCGCGCTGGCCTGCTGCAGCGCCGGGCGCAGCCGGCCCAGCACCGCCAGGTCGGCGATGCGGTCGGTACAGTACAGCGGCGCCAGCAGCGACCAGTAGTAGGTGTAGTCCCAGATCACCTTGACCGGCATCACCTGGGCGTCGCCGAACAACGGGTACTGGTCCTGGTAGAGGGTCAGGGTGTTCTCGTAGAACGAGAAATACAGCTGCTGGTACAGCTCGGCATACGGCGCGATGTCGCGCCCGGCGCGCTCGCGCCCGATCAGTTCGCAGATGTAGGTGTTGCTGATCGCGATGAAGTCGCTGCCCGGCGAATAGAACGGGTCCAGGAACACGCCGGCCTCGCCGGTCAGCGCCCAGCGCTGTGCGGAGAACACCTGCTTGCAGCCGTAGGAGAAGTCGCGCAGGAACAGGAAGTCCTGCACGCTGTGCTCGCTGCGCTCCAGCGTGCTGGCCACCTGCGGCTGGTGCGTGCGCAGCCAGTCCATCGCCTTGGCATGGGTGTTCATGGTCTCCAGCGGATGCAGGGCGGCATCGCAGACGATGCCCAGCGAATGCGCGCCGGAGGACAGCGGGATCAGCCAGAACCAGTAGCCGGGGCCGCACATGTGGTTGGTCGAGCGCCAGCGGTCCGGCGGCGTGCAGCGCTGCAGCCAGGCGCTGTCCTGCGACCAGCCGTTGGGGTCGACCAGCCCGTCCACCCGCCACCACACCGCGTTGGCCTGGTGCGCGTTGTCCTGTGCCAGGCCGAGCTTGCGCTTGAGCAGGCCGGCGCGGCCGCTGGCATCGATCACCCAGCGTGCCTGCAGGTGGGCGTCGGCGCCGTCGCGGCTGTAGCGCACGCAGTGCTCGCCGTCGTCCTCGGCCAGGTCGACGCCGCGCACCGTGCTGCCGTCGAGGAACTCCACGCCCATCGCGCGCGCGCGCTGCCCGAGGAAGTTCTCAAAGCGGCCGCGGTCGATCTGCCACGACGGGGTGGGCAGCAACTGGCTCACCCCCAGTTCGGTGCACTGGTCGATGTCGGCGCGCCGGTCGGAGAAGAAGAAGCGGAAGCCGAACTTGCGGATCTGTTCGGCATCCAGGTGCTCGCGCAGGCCCAGCACCTCGGCGAAGTAGTGCGCGCCGATCTCCACCGAGGACTCGCCGACCTTGAACGCGGCCTCGCGCACCGGGTGCGCGCGCCGTTCCAGCACGCGGATGCGCAGCTGCGGGTCGCGCCGGCGCAATTGCAGCGCCAGGGTCAGCCCGGCCAGCCCGCCGCCCAAGATCGCCACATCCGCCTGCGCTGCATTCATGTCGTCTTTTCCTTGGCGACGGCCAGGGGGGCCGGGTCGAGGGTGCTGTCGGCGTCGTCGATCAGCACCGGGTTGGCGCGGGTGCGTCGGTACTCGCGTACCACGTGCCCGTAGGTCCACACCTGCACGATCACGTGCGAGGTGATCTTCCACAGATCGCGCACCAGCCGGAAGTGGCTCTTGCGGAACGTGCCCGGGGTCTGGCTGGCGTAGCGGGTCTCGATCGGCACCGCCACCACCCGCGCACCGGCCTGGCGCGCGGCCGAGATCAGCAACTGCGCCTCGAACACGAAGCCTTCGCCAGGCACGTCGGGCAGGGTGTAGACCGACTGCGGGTACAGGCGCTGGCCGCTCTGGCTGTCGACCAGGCGGAAGCCGCAGCCCCAGGCGATGCCCCAGTCGCCGAAATCGTTGCCGATGCGCCGGATCGGCGGCTGGCTGGCGCGCTTGCGCAGGCGCGCGCCGACGATCACGCAGCCGGGGTGGCGGTTGGCCGCGGCCAGCAGCCGCGGGAAATCGGCGGCGCTGTGCTGGCCGTCGCCGTCCATGGTCATCACCGCGCGCGCGCCCTGGCGCTGCGCCTCGGCAAAACCGCTGCGCAGCGCCGCACCCTTGCCGCGGCGCTGCGGGTGGCGCAGCAGGGTCACCGGCAGGTCGGCGATGCAGTCGCTGGTGCCGTCGTCGGAGCCGTCGTCGACCACGATCACCCGCGGGCAGTAGGCCAGCGCGTCGCTGACCACCTCGCGGATGCGCAGCCGTTCGTTGAGGGCCGGAATAAGGATCGCCGCGTCGGCGGCAGTCAGCGGCGTGCGGCTCATGCGCGCAATTCCACCTGCAGGCAGCGGCCGCCGCCGGCGTCGAGCACGCAGCCGCTGCCGCCCAGCGCCAGCGCGTCGAACAGCGGCAGCATCGGCGCCATCGCGTTGCCCGCGGCGTGCCGCGCCAGCGGGCCGTCGCCGGCCGCGGCGGTGCCGTCGTGCAACTGCACCTGCAACTGCGGCTTGCCGTCGCGTGCGCCGGCGCTCAGCACCAGCGCACCGCCGAGCAGGCCTTCGCTGCGCGCGATGCGGCCCAGCGCGCCCACCGAGCGGCTGTCGTAGCCGACCAGCAGCACCGCGTCCTCGCCCGCGGCCAGCTGTGACAGTGCTTCCAGCAGGCCCTGCGCGAAGCTGCCCGAGTGCGCGCTGATCGCGGTCGCCGTGGCGGTGGCGCCGGCACCGATGGTCCAGTAGCCGGCGGCGGCGTTGTGCACGGAGTTGTGGAACTTGGTCGGCGACACCGACAGCGGGTCGCTGGCCAGGGTGGTGCACATGTAGTCGGTGATCGCCAGGTCGCCGTGGGTGGAGGTGAACACCGACGGCAGCGTGGCCGGGTCGCGGCCGGCGTCCTGGCAGGCGGCCAGCGCCGCATCCAGCGATACCGCCACCGTGTCCGGCGCGCGGCGGCGCTCGTTGGGCGCCAGCAACTGCGGCGACGGCCGTCCGGGCGTCTCCAGCGGCGCGCCTTCGCCGCGCGCGAACGCCTGCGCCAGCGTCCACGACGGCAGCCCCGGCGCCCAGAACCCGATGCCTTCGATCGTCGCGTGCAGCATCGTCGTGCTCATGCGCGACCGAACAGCAGCGAGCAGTTGTTGCCGCCGAAGCCGAAGGAGTTGTTCATCGCGTAGCGGACCTGTGCATGGGCGGTGGCGAAGCGGATCTGCGGGCCGCAGGCCGGATCGGGCAGTTCGCTGTTGAGGGTGCCGGGCAGCAGGCCGTCGCGCAGCGCCAGCAGGGCGAACACCGACTCGACGATGCCGGCGGCGCCGAGGGTGTGCCCGGTCCAGGCCTTGGTCGAACTGGCGTGCAGGGTGGGCGGGAACAGCGCCGCCACCGCGGCGGCCTCGACGCTGTCGTTGGCCGGGGTCGCGGTGCCGTGCAGGTTCAGGTACCCGACTTCGGCCGCGTCCACGCCGGCGCGCTGCAGCGCACCGCGCATCGCCAGGCCGGCGCCCAGGCCCTGCGGATGCGGCGCGGACATATGGTGCGCGTCGCTGGATTCGCCATAGCCGCACAGCAGTGCCTGCGCCGGCGGCGCGTCGGCGGCATCGGCGCGTTCCAGCAGCGCGTAGCCGCCGGCCTCGCCCAGCGACAGCCCGACCCGGCGCACGTCGAACGGCCGGCACGGCTCCGGCGACACCACCTGCAGCGAGTTGAAGCCGAACAGCACGCTGCCGCACAGCGTGTCCACGCCGCCGACCAGCGCCGCATCGACCACGCCGGCGGCGATCAGCCGCGCCGCCTGGGCGAACACCTTGGCGCTGGACGAGCAGGCGGTGGCGACGGTGATGCAGGGGCCGCGCAGGCCGGTGGCGGCGCGCACGAAATCGCCGAGCGAATGCGGGGTGTGCACGATCGGCCGGTCCAGGTCGGCGGGAATGCGCGGGCCGTCCGCGTCGTGCTCGAGCCGGGTGTAGGCCTCCTCGCTGGCGCCGATGCTGGAGGTGGAGGTGCCCATCACCACCGCCACCCGCTCGGGGCCATGCCGCTGCGCCGCGGCGGCCACGGCCTCGGCCATGCCGTCCTGCTGCAGCGCCAGCCAGGCCAGGCGGTTGTTGCGGCATTCCCAGGCGGCCAGGGCGTCCGGCAGCGCCGCGGTTTCCAGCGCGTCCACCCGGCCGATCCAGCATTCCAGCGGTTGCGGGCCGAAATCGTTGCGACGCAGGCCGCTGCGGCCCTCGCGCAGCGCCGCGGCCTGGGCCTGCAGCCCGCTGCCGAGCGCGTTGGTCGCGGTGTAGGCGCGGATGGCCACCGGGGCCATCCGGGGCGACGAGGACGCTTCGGTCACGCGGTCTTCCATACAAGGACAATCACCGCAGTATATCGACGCATTCGGTGATGCCGTGAACCGCCAACGAGGCGAACGTGAATGGCGCGCCTGCCCTGGATCCGTTCAGCGCAGGGCCGGCGTGCGCTTTCGCCGCTGGCGCATTTCCTCCACAATCGCTTGCCTTTCCACGCCAGGCGCACGCCACGGGCATGCAAGCCTACGTCTACAAAAGCCAACGCAAGCCGGACACCTATCTGTATCTCGCCGCCCGCGACGACTTCGGCCGTCTGCCGCCGGCGCTGCTGGCGTCGCTGCAGCCGCTGGCGTTCGTGCTCGAAGTGGCGCTGACCGCCGAACGCAAACTGGCCCGTGCCGATCCGGCCGCGGTGCGCGCCAACCTCGCCGGCTGCGGCTTCCATCTGCAATTGCCGCCGTCCCTGCCCGGCACCACCGATCGACACGATGACTGACTCCTTTCTCCGCGCGCGTGCGCCGATGCTCGCCGCCGCGCTCGGCGCGGTGCTGGCGCTGGCCGCCGGATTCGGCCCGCTGGCCGCCGCGCTCGGCGCCTGGCTGGCGCAGCCGGCGTTCGCCCTGGCGCTGTCCTGGCAGCGCGGCAGCCGGCCGCGTCCGCGCGCGGCGCGCGAGCTGGTCGGCGCCGCGGCGCCGCTGCTGGTGCTGTGGGCCGGCGGCATGGCGCTGGTCGCGGTGCTGGTGGCCTGGCCGCTGGCGGCCCTGCACGACAGTGGCAGCCTGGCCGCGGCGCTGGCGCTGAGCGTGGCCGCCAGTGCGGCGCTGCTCGGGCTGTGGCGGACCTGGCCGCTGTGGCACGGCAGCGATGCCGAGGGCGGCCCGCTGGGCGCACGCTGGCACGCGCTGGCGCAGCAGGACGTGCAGGCCTGGCGTGGGCTGGCGGTAGCCGCACTGGTGCTGGTGCTGGCCGGGCTCGGCGTGGTGCTGGCCTGGCCGGGGCTGCTCGCCGACGCCGCGCGCTGGCCGCTGGCGCTGGCCTATGCGCTGCTGTCGCCGCTGCTGCACGCCGGCCTGCAACGGGTGGCGCCGCCGCAGACGCTGATCCCGCCGGTGTCCTCGGCCGACCTGTTCGCCGAACTCAGCGCCAACACCGCGCCGCACGCCGACGAGCCGCCGCCGGCGCAGGCCGAACTGCATGCGGCGCTGTACGACGCCGCCCGCGGCGGCCGCGTCGATCGCGCGCTGCAGTTGCTGCAGGCCGGCGCCGATCCGCACGCGCTGCCCGCCCCAGAGTGGCGCGACCAGCGCAGCCTGCCGGTGCTGGCCGCGGTATTGCCGGACCTGCGCCTGCTGCGCGAACTGATCGTGCGCGGGGTCGACGTCAATCGCCCGCACCTGGGCATGACCCCGCTGCTGGCCGCCACCCGCGACAGCTGGCATGGCCGCCCGGAGGCGGTGATGACCCTGCTCGCCAACGGCGCCGACCCGCGCGCCAGCGACGGCGACGGCAACACCCCGCTGCATCACGCCGCGCGCAGTTCCGACCCGGGCGTGGCCGCGCTGCTGCGCGACGCCGCCGCCGAACTGGACGCGGCCAACCGCGACGGCCTGACTCCGCTGGCGGTGGCCTGCCAGGTCGGCAACTGGCGCATGGCCAAGTTCCTGCTCGAGCGCGGCGCCAAGCCGGAGCCGGCCGAGGCCAGCCCGGTGCTGCTGGCCGCCGCCGGCACCGAGGAAGACGATCCTGCCGGCGTGCAGTTGCTGCTCAAGCACAAGGCGCGGGTCGACGCGCGCGATCGCCAGCGCCGCAGCGCGCTGCACGAGGCGGCGCAGGCCGGCCACGTGGAGATCGTGCAGGCCCTGCTCGGTGCCGGCGCCAACCTGGAAGCGCGCGACGCGCTGGGCCGCACGCCGTGGCTGGAAGCCGCCCGCCACGGCCGCGTGGCGGTGCTGGAACGGCTGCTGCCGCACAAGCCGGACCTGACCGCGGTCGACGGCGACGGTCGCAATGCGATCCTGCTGGCCTGCACCGCCGACCACGTCGCCCCCGGCCTGATCCGGCGCCTGCTGGAACTGGGCGTGGCGCCGGCGCAGCCGGACCAGAGCGGCCGCCGCGCCGTCGACCTGGCCGCCGAGGCCGGGCGCTGGGCGATCGTGTCCGCGCTGGACCCGGACTATCCGCTGCCGGCTGCGGTCAGCGACGGCCAGGGCGAGAGCGGCCCGGCCGGCCTGCCCGACCGGCCGCCGCTGGAACTGCTGCGCGAAGGCCTGCAACTGGGCCAGCCGCGCGAGGGCCTGACCGCGCTGGCGCGGCTGTGCGCGCCCGAGGAACTGGGCGCGCTGCTGCACGATGCGCCGCTGGCGCTGAACGCGCAGGCGGTGGACTGGCTGCTGGCGCACGGCGCCGCGCCGGAAGTGCTCGATGCCTGCGGCGACACCCCGATGTTCGCGCTGCTGTCGCGCGGCGTGGAGGCGGTGCCCAGCCTGCAGGCGATGCTGCGCCACGGCGTGTCGCCGGCCGGCCGCGGCGGCCTGACCCGGCTGCTGGCCGCCTGCGCCCAGCACGATCACGCCTCGCGCGCGCTGGAACAGTTCGCGCTGGAACTGCTCGAGCGCGGCGCCGATCCGTTCGCGCCGTCGCCGGCCGGCGATCCGCCGCTGTCGCTGGCGGTGCGGCTGGGCTGGCTGCGCCTGCAACTGCAGTTGCTCGAGCGTGGCGCCGACCGCGAGGCGCGCGACAGCCATGGCATGACCGCGCTGCACCTGGCCGCCGCGCTGGGCCGCGAGGCCTCGCTGAAACTGCTGATCCTGCAGGGCGCCTCGCCGGACGCACGCGCCGCCGACGGCCAGACCCCGCTCGGCGTGGCCCTGGCCAGCGGCCGCCGCGACCTGGCCGACTGGCTGGACTGGCGCACCTGGCCGCTGCCGCGGCGCCCGCTGCGCGAGGCCGACGTGCCGGCCGCGGCGATGGTCGGCGACGCCGAGGCGATCCGCCGCCTGATCGACCTCGGCCTGCCGGTGGATGCGGTGGACGCGCAGGGCTGCACCGCGTTGCTGCGTGCCGCCGGTGGCGGCCATGCCGCCGCGGTGAAGCTGCTGCTGGCGCGCGGCGCCGATCTGCAGCACGCCGCGGCCAGCGGCGCCACGCCGCTGTCGGCGGCGGTGAGCATGCGCCAGACCGAGATCGTCGCGGCGTTGCTGCAGGCCGGTGCGCAGATCGAACACCGCCTGCCGGGCGGGGTCACCGTGCTGATGCTGGCCTGCGCGCTGGGCCTGCCGGACATCGCCGCGCGGCTGCTGGCCGCCGGTGCCGACGTGCATGCCGGCGACGCGCAGCAACTGGCGCCGCTGCATTGCGCGGCGCTGTACGGCTTCACCGCGCGCGACAAGACCCGTTTGCTGGCGTTGCTGGACACCTTGCTGCTGGCCGGCGCCGAGGCCGACCGCGGTTCCGCCGGTGGCGTCACGCCGCTGCTGCTGCTGCTGGGGGCGCGCGCCGAACCGGGCACGGCCTGCGAGGAGCCGGTGGTGCTGGCCGGCGTCGAGCGCCTGCTCGACGAGGACGTCAGCCTGGAAGTGCAGGATCCGCGCGGTTTCGGCCCGCTGCACCTGGCCGCGCTGCACGGCCTGCCGCTGCTGGTGCAGCGCCTGCTGCGCGCCGGCGCCGATCCGGAACTGCGCGATACCTTGAACCGCACCCCGCGCGAGATCGCGGTGATGCGCGGCTTCGTCGACGTCGCCGGGCAGTTCCAGCCGGCGCTGCCGGGCGTGTCGTCGATGGCGCGGTTCCTGCGCGAAAGCCGCTAACACTCTTCCTTCTCCCACCGGGAGAAGGTGGCCCGAAGGGCCGGATGAGGGTAGGGCGCTGCCTCGCGCCGCCCATTGCACCGCGCCTCGTGCCGCACCTTCGCTCCGCCCACTCCTCCGATGGGAGAGGGGCTTGCCGCATCGCGGTGCGCCGCAGCGCCCAAAAAAATGCCCGCCGGAAGGCGGGCGAGTGCGTCATGGTGGTCCATCGCTGCTTTCGGAACCGCGGCGGGAGGAGCTCCTCCCGCGCACGTGGCGCGGCGGCGAACGGCGCCGCCGCGCGGTCGCGTTACTGCCGTGCGACCACGGTCAGGCCGCTATAGCTGCCGCTCAGGCGCACGTAGTAGGTCGTGGCGCTGGACGGGGTGAGGCGCACCGTCTGGGTGGTGGTCCCGGCACGGGTGGAGCGCGCGTCGTAGGTGCTGCTGGTCGGCACCTTGCCCGCCGACACGTACATCGCCACGTTGCCGTTGCCGCCGAAGGTCATGAAGCTGACCACGGTGCCGGCGGCGGCCTGGAAGCTGTACAGCGCATCGCCGCCCTGGCTGCCGAGGCCACGCATCTCCACCTTGTTGACCAGGGTCTTGGTCGGCGGCACGCAGGTGCTGTCCGATGGATTGCACGGCGGGGTGGTGGCCATCTGCAGCAGCATGTCCACGTCCAGGATGCCGGCGCCGATCGGCGTGCTGGTGGGGATCGCCACCGGGAACGGCCGCGCGCTGGCGCGCAGCAGGTCGCGCATGCCGGTCCAGCTGAACGGGGTGGTGGCCACGCTCTGCACCAGCGCCACCGCCGCGGCCACGTGCGGGGAGGCCATCGAGGTGCCGGCCATGCCGCCGATCTGCCAGGTGGTGGTCGGGCTCTGCGAGCCGCCGTTGATCACCTGGAAGATGTAGCCGCCCGGGTTGCCGTCGATGTCGCCGCCGCCGCCCGGCGCGGCGATGTCCACGCGGGTGCCGTAGTTGGAATAGCTGGCGCGGCCGCCGTTGATGCGCGAGGCGCCGACGCTGATCACGCCGTTGCAGGAGGACATGGTGTACGTGGCGGCGTTGGCGTTGGAGTTGCCGGCGGCGACCACGATGATCGTGCCCTTGGCGTTGATCTGGTCGATCGCGTCCTGGTAGATCTGCGGGCAGGTGTCCGGGGAACTGCTGCCCAGGCTCATGTTGATCACCTCGGCCGGGTTCGGGTTGGTCGGCAGCCCGGCGACCGGCAGGCCCGCGGCCCACAGCATGCCGTCGGTGATGTCGCTGCCGAAGCCGCCGCAGGAGCCGAGCACGCGCACCGGCAGGATCTTGGCGTCGTAGGCCAGGCCGGCGGTGGCCAGGTTGTTGTTGGTGACCTGGGCGATGGTGCCGGAGACGTGGCTGCCGTGCCACGAGCTCGGCTCCGGGGCGTTGCCGGAGCCGCCGAGCGCGTTGCAGTAGTCGGCCTCGACCCAGTCGCCCAGGTCGTAGCCGCCGGCCACGCGGCCGTCGGTGTCGCGGCGCGAGACGCGGTGGTCGGTGATCATGTCGTAGCCGGGCAGCACGTTGGCGACCAGGTCCGGGTTGTCCTTGACTACACCGGTGTCGACCACCGCCACCACCACGCCCTTGCCGGTGGAGCGGGTCCAGCCCTGCTCGGCGTTCACCCCGCCGACCGGGTCGTGGAAATTCCACTGCAACTGGGCGTAGGCCGGATCGTTGGGGGTGGTGGAGGCGGCGGCCGCGACGGCGGCCGGCAGGCGCACGCTGGCCTCGTCCAGACGCCGGTACAGGCGGTCGACCTGCACCGACACCACCGACGGGTCGGCCTTCAGTTCGTTGATGAAGGCGGTGCGCTCGCTGTCGCTGAGGTGGCGCGAGGTCTGCACCACGTGCCAGCCCGGCACCGCCATGTCGCGCAGCACCTTGGCGCTGACGGCGCTGCGTACGGTCAGGCCGTCGCTGGCGATCTGCGCGCGCTGCATGCCGCTGCGTGCCACCGCGCTGCTGAGGGTGGTGGCGAGCAGGCTGCGCGCCTGGGTGCCGCCGTCGCGGGTCTTGACGATGAAGCGCTGGCCCAGGTCGTTGGGGTTGGCCGATTGCGGCACCGGGCCCTGCACGCGGCCCAGGCCGATGGTGGGAGTGGCCGCTTGCGCGCCAGCGGCGAACAGGACGGCGGCGAGGGCAGCGGCGAGCGTGTTGGAAGACATCATCTGCAGATCCTGGAAAAAAGAGGAAGAGGAAGAAACATCGCGGCGCGCGTGGCGCCGCGCGACATCACAGGTCCACGCCCACGCCGATGCCGGCCGAGGACTCGCCGTTGCTGAAGGCGCCGCCCAGGCTGAACGAGGCACGCGCGCCGAGCTTGCGGGCGTAGCCGATCGACAGCGCCTGCTGTCCGCCCTGGAAGCCGGCGCCGACCGACACGCGCCCGCGCGGGCTCTGCGTGCCGGCGGCGTTGACCGCCATGTTGAGCATCGCCGCGCTCATCGCGCCGAGCTTGTCCATGCGCCGGTCCATGCCGTCGAGGCGGTGTTCGGTGTCGGTGCGCAGCTGGTTGAAGCTGTCGTCCAGCGCGGTGATGCGGGTGTTGGTGTAGGCGTTGGCGCTGCTCAGGGTGGCGCTGTCGCCGGCGCGCATCTGCGCCACGTTGGCCGCATCGGTGCCGGCGCTGCCGGCGGCGACGTTGGCGATCTGCCGCTCGTTGCCGGCGCTGCCCACCGAGACCGTGTTGGCTCGGTCGGCGACCGAACCCTGGCCCAGCGCGACCGCGTTGGCGGCAGTGGCCGATGCGCCCTGGCCGAGCGCGGTGGCCGAGGCGGCAGAGGCACTGGCGCTCTCGCCGAGCGCCACCGCATTGGTCGCCACCGCGGCGACGCGGGCGTTGGCGCCGACCGCGGTGCTGCCGTCGGCATTGACCGTGGCGTTGCCGCCGATGGCGGTGTCGTTGGGGCCGTAGGCCAGCGCCTGCGCGCCCATCGCCAGGCCGTTGTTGCCGTTGGCGGTGGCGCCGGAACCCACAGCCACGGCATTGGTGCCGGCGCCGGTGCTGGGTGCCGTGGCCGCGCCGCCGCCGCCGCCGATGCTGACCCCGCCGGAGCCGCCGATCGCGTCGAGGCGGTTGCCGAAGCCGGTCAGCGCGGTGTCCAGCGCACCCATCGCCGAGCCCAGGTCGGTGTAGTGGCTACCCTGCACCAGATAATTGCCGCCGATCAGGTTGCCGTTGGCATCGACCACGCTGCCGGCGCCGAAGGCGGCGGCGACGTTGCGCAACTGCGCGAGGTTGACCGCGTCGGTGTCCATGGTGCCGGCGGCCAGGTTGGTGAGCTGACGCTCGGCGCCCGCCGCACCGATGGACACGGTGTTGTCGCGTTCGGTGACCGAGCCGGCGCCCAGCGCCACGCTGTTGTTGGTGATGGTCGTCTGGTCGTTGACGAACTGCGAGTTGCCGACGCGGGCGCCGGGGCCGATCGCGATCGACCGGTCGCCGAACACGTCCGCGCCGGTGCCCACGGCGATGCTGTCGTAGAACAGCACCGGGGTCTCGCGGAAGAATTCGCCGTTCCACACCATGCCCCCGCCCAGGGCCAGGCTGCGGGTGCCGCCGGCCCAGGAGCCGTTGCCGAGCGCGCTGGAGCCGACGCCGAGGGCGAGCGCGGCCGGGCCGACCGCGGTGGCGTCGTCGCTCTGCGCGTACGCGCTGGGGCCCATGGCCACGCTGTGCGTGCCCAGGGCGCGTGCGCCGTTGCCGAAGGCGGTGGCCCACTCGGCGGTGGCCTGGCTCTGCGCGCCCACCGCGACGGCGGCGTACTGGTTGGCCACCGCGGTGGTGCCGACGGCCACGGTGCGGTTGGCGCTGGCTTCGGCCAGGGCGCCGACCGCGGTGGAACTGTAGGCGGTGGCCAGCGCGCCGCCGCCCAGCGCGGTGGACAGCGGGCCGGTGGCCTGGGTGGCCTGCAACTGGGTGCCTTCCACACCGAAGCCCGGATTCATCTCCTCGCTCACGTCGACGATGCCGCCGACCGCGACGCTGGAGCGGTCGCTGGCGATCGCGCCGGCGCCGGCAGCCACGTTGAACTTGCCGCTGGCCTGGGCGCCGGCGCCCAGCGCGGTCGCCGCCATGCCGGTGGCCGAGGTCTGCTGCAGGATGGTCACGCCGTTGGGCAGCGACGAGTAATCCACGTCGAGCATGCCGCCGATGGCGGTGGTGGAGATCTCGGTGGCCAGGCTGTTGTGGCCGACCGCCAGCGCATGGTCGGCGTAGCCCACCGCGCCGCCGCCGATCGCCATGGCGCCGGTCCCCACCGCCGAGGCGGCCTCACCGGCGGCCAGCGCTTCGTCGCCGTCGGCTTCGGCGCCGGCGTCGCTGTCGGCGCTGCCGGTGGCCTTGAAGTAGACGCTGGGGTCGTAGGTGGTCGCGGCTGGCGTGGTGCTGGCGTCGCTGGTTGTGGCGTCGGTGCCGGTGGACTGGGCCGTGCCGGTCGTCGTGGAGGTGGGCGTCTGCGCCAGGGCCGTCGACGACAGGCACAGCGCACAGGCCAGGGCCAGGGTGCTGTAGGCGCGGGGCATCGGATGACGGGCGGCGGTGCCGCGCAGGGAAGAGCGTGCGTTCATGGCGATCTCGGGCTGGAAAACGGCAGGGCAGAAGGTGACGTCGGCGGCGCGCGTGCGCCTCCGCATCGGTCAGGAGTGGTCTGGGAGCCGCGCCGTCGTCCCCGGGCGCGTTCCGTCATGCGAACTTAGGCCCGCCGTCACCGGCTTGTCACCTGCAAGTTCTCGCATGATCATCATCGGATTCTCACTGAACGGGAATGGAGCACGGCGGCATGGCGAAGGCGTTCTGGAACTGGCTGGGCCGCGCGCCGCTGCTGGACGAGGTGGACCGGCGCAACGCGCGGGTGATCCAGTTGCTGCTGCTGTTCCTGGCGGTGACCATCCCCGCCACGCTGGTGATCGCGCTGGTGCTGGCGTGGCCGCAGCTGCGCGGGCAGCCGGTGCAGCCCGGGCTGGTGATCTCGTTGACCATGAGCCTGCTGATCGGGGTGTGCGCGGCGATCGGTTTCGTGCGCGTGCGCCATGGCGCCTTGCGCGGCGGCGTGCGGCTGCTGCTCGGGGCGATGCTCGGCTCGCTGCTGGTCAACGCCGCCATCCACGGCTTCCAGCGGCAGTTGCCGGACCAGTTGGCGCAGATGCTGGTGCTGATCCTGGCCGGGCTGGTGCTGGGGCGCCGCGCGCTGTGGGTCACCTTCGTCGCCTTGCTGCTGATGCTCGGCGTCGGCGTGGGCCGCGATGCGCTGGCCGAACTGGCCGGTGCGCCGGCGCAGGCACTGTTCAACGTGCTGCCGGTGCTCTTCAGCTACCTGTTGGTGGCGCTGCTGCTGGACCGCACCACCGAGGCGCTGCGCGAGAGCCTGCGCGAGTCCAACGCGCGTGGCCAGCGCCTGCAGCAGGAGATGCAGGAGCGCGAGCGCGCGCAGACCCAGCTGATCCATGCGCAGAAGCGCGAGATCACCGAGCGCATGGCCAGCGGCCTGGCCCACGATTTCAACAACATTCTGGCGGTCATGTCCGGCTTCGCCGCTGCGCGTCACGACGACGATCTGGACGGCGACGCGCAACGCATCGCGCACCTGGAGGACAGCCTGGCGGCGGTGGAGGAATCGGCCGAGCGCGGCATGACCATCGTGCGCCGGCTGCTGCGCTTCAGCCGCCGCGACGCCGAGCATGTCGAGCGCTTCGAAGCCGCGGCGGCGGTGGAGGCGCTGCAGCCGATGTTGCGGCAGTTGCTGGAGGCGCGCATCGTGCTGCGCTGCGCGCTCCCGGCGGCGCCGGCGCCGATCCGCTTCGAGCGCAGCCAGTTCGACCTGATGCTGCTGAACCTGGCCTCCAACAGCCGCGACGCGATCGCCGACCGTGGCCATTTCGACATCGCCGTCTCCAGTGAGGACGAGGGCACCGTCATCGAGGTCGCCGACGATGGCCACGGCATGCCGGCCGAGGTGGCCGCGCAGGTGTTCGAGCCGTTCTACAGCACCAAGCCTGCCGACAGCGGCACCGGCCTGGGCCTGGCGGTGGTGCGCGATCTGGTGGTGCGCGCCGGTGGCCGCATCCAGGTGCACAGCACGGTGGGCGTGGGCACGCGCTTCCGCATCGTGTTGCCGCATGCCGATGCGGTGCCGGCCTCAGCGCCGGCGTAGGCCTGGCTAGCTGCGCCTGCCCGCGCCACGCGGCACGCGCTGGCGAGCGGCGGGTCAGCCGGCAGGATCGAGGATGTAGCCCTTGCCGTGCACCGCGGCCAGCGGCAGCGGTTCGCCGCAGCGGCGCTGCACCTTGCTGCGCAGGCGGTGCACCATCGAATCCAGGCGGTGCGCGTCGAAGTCGTAGACGCGGTCGGTGAGGGCGGCGATCAGCGCCTCCCGCGCCACCAGCAGGCCCGGTTGCTCGAGCAGGCGCAGGCACAGGCGGCGTTCGCTGCCGGTCAGCGCGGCGGCGGCGCCGGACGGCGACAGCAGGCACCAGCCGTCTTCGCTCATCTGCCAGCGTCCGCGTGCCGGCGCCGCCGGCGGGCGTCCGCTCACGCGCCGCGCCAGGCTGTGCAGGGTCGCGGCCAGCAGGTCGATTTCCACCGGTTTGGACAGGTAGGCGTCGGCGCCGCCGGTCAGGCCGCGGATGCGGTCCTCGGTCTGGCCCAGGCTGGTCAGCATGACGATGCCGAGGTCCGGGTACTGCTGGCGCAGCGCGCCGGCCAGGGTGAAGCCATCGGTATCGGGCAGGCCGACATCCAGCACCACGATCTCGGCGCCCTCGCGCTGCACCCGCTGCTGCAGTTCGGCGCCGGTGCCGCAGCCGTCGGCGGCGAAACCGAAGCGGCGCAGGCCCGGTACCAGGATGCGATCGCGCAGTATCGGATCGTCCTCCAGGACCAGAGTGCGCAGGGCGGCGGCAGCGGGATCGGAAGTCATGCGCAGCCGCAGTGTAGCCGCAGCCGCGCGCTTGCGCGCGCCTGAACGGCGTGCTGCGGCGATTACGCGACGCAAACACCGGCGCTGGCAGACTCGCCGCTCCTCCGTCCCGGCGCCGACGATGGCCTCGCGAATCGAAGACTACGCCATGCTCGGCAACTGCCGCAGCGCGGCCCTGGTGGACCGTTGCGGCTCGATCGACTGGCTGTGTCTGCCGCGCTTCGATTCCGATGCCCTGTTCGCCGCCCTGCTCGGCGAGCCCGACCACGGCCGCTGGGCGATCGCGCCGCAGGGCGCCTTCACCAGCAGCCGCGCCTACCGCGACGGCAGCCTGGTGCTGGACACGCGGTTCGAGACCGACACCGGCGCAGTGGCGCTGCTCGACTTCATGGTCGCCAGCCACGACGAGGTGATGCACAACCACGTGGTGCGGATCGTGCGCGGCCTGCACGGCACGGTGCCGCTGCGCATGCAGCTGCAGTTGCGCTTCAACTACGGCCGCACCATTCCCTGGGTGTCGCAGATCGACGGCGGCCTGCAGGCGGTGGCCGGGCCGGACCAGATCGCCGTGCGCAGCCCGCAGGCAATGCACGGCCACGGCTTCGCCACCGAGGCCGAGTTCGTGCTGCAGGCCGGCGAGAGCACCTGGTTCGTGCTCAGCCACGGCGCCTCGCACCTGGAGCTGCCGCCGCTGCTGGAGCCGGAACAGGCGCTGGCGCAGACCGAGGCGTTCTGGCGTGGCTGGTCGCACCGCTGCCTGCATGCCGGCCCGTGGACCGAGGCGGTGCGGCGCTCGCTGGTGGTGTTGAAGGGCCTGAGCTATCTGCCCACCGGCGCCATCGTCGCCGCGCCAACCACTTCGCTGCCCGAACGCCTGGGCGGCGAGCGCAACTGGGACTATCGCTTCTGCTGGCTGCGCGATGCGGTGTTCACCCTCACCGCATTGCGCGCGGCCGGCTATTTCGACGAGGCCGCCGCCTTCCACGGCTGGCTGCAGCGCACCGTGGCCGGCTCGCCGGACCAGTTGCAGGCGCTGTACGGCATCGGCGGCGAGCGGCGCATGTCCGAATGGACGGTGGACTGGCTGCCCGGCTATGAAGGCGCCTCGCCGGTGCGCGTGGGCAATGCCGCGGTCGGCCAGTTCCAGCTCGACGTCTATGGCGAGGTGATCGCCGCGTTCCACCGCGGCCACCACGAGGGCATGGCCACGGCGGTGCATGGCCGCTCGCTGGCGCGGCAGTTGCTGGAGGTGCTGGAGCAGCGCTGGCGCGAGCCGGACGAAGGCATCTGGGAAATCCGCGACAAGCGCCAGCACTTCGTGCATTCCAAGGTGATGGCGTGGCTGGCGTTCGACTGCGGCGCGCGCGATGGCGTCACCGACGCCGATGCCGCGCAACGCGCGCACTGGCGCGCGCTGGCCGACGAGATCCATGCGCAGGTGCTGGCGCAGGGCGTGCACCGCGACGGCTATTTCGTGCAGAGCTACGGCAGCGAGCGGCTGGACGCGGCGACGCTGCTGATTCCGCTGGTCGGCTTCCTGCCGCCGGACGATCCACGCGTGGCCGCGACCGCCGACGCCATCGCCGCCCGCCTGAGCATCGACGGCCTGGTCGAGCGCTACCGCGCCGACGACGCCAGCGGCGACGGACTGCCGGCCGGCGAGGGCACCTTCATCGCCTGCAGCTTCTGGCTGGTGGAGAACTACGCGCTGCTTGGCCGCCGCGAGCAGGCGCGCGCGCTGTTCGAGCGCCTGCTCGCGCTGTGCAACGACGTCGGCCTGCTGGCCGAGGAGTACGACCCGCGCAGCGGCCGCATGCTCGGCAATTTCCCGCAGGGCTATTCGCACGTGGCGCTGGTCCACGCGGCGCTGCGCCTGCATGGCTTGATCGGCGAACAGGACACCCATCCATGAGCGATGCCTCCCAGACCACTCCTCCCTGCCTGATCGTGGTGTTCGGCGCCCGTGGCGACCTGACCCGCCGCCTGGTGCTGCCGGCGCTGTACAACCTGCGCCACAGCGGCGCGTTGCCCGAGGAGTTCGCAGTGATCGGCGTCGATCACGGCGCGGTCAGCGAGGTGGCGTGGCGGCGCATGCTCGGCGATGCGATGCGCGGGCTGATGGCCGACCGCGACGCCGAATTCAAGGCCGATGGCCTGGACGAGGAGGTGTGGGGCTGGCTGCGCTCGCGCCTGCACTACCTGCGCGGCGACTTCAACGACGCCGGCACTTATCGCAGCCTGGGCGCGCTGCTGGAGAAGATCGGCGCGCAGTACCGCACCGGCGGTAACGTGCTGTTCTACCTGGCCACCGCGGCGCGCTTCTTCGCACCGGTGATCGAGCAACTGGGGGCGGCCGGGCTGGTCAGGCAGAGCGCCAGCGGCGGCTGGCGCCGGGTGATCGTGGAGAAGCCGTTCGGCCACGACCTGCAGAGCGCGCGCGAGCTCAACGCCATCGTCGGCCGTGTGCTCGACGAGGATCAGGTGTTCCGCATCGACCATTTCCTGGGCAAGGAAACGGTGCAGAACATCCTTGCCTTCCGCTTCGCCAACGGCCTGTTCGAGCCGGTGTGGAACCGCGACCGCATCGACCACGTGCAGATCACCGCGGCCGAGACCATCGGCGTGGAAGGCCGCGGTGGTTTCTACGATCCCACCGGCTGCCTGCGCGACATGGTGCCCAATCACCTGTTCCAGCTGCTGGCGATGATCGCGATGGAGCCGCCGGCGGCCTTCACCCCGGCGGCGATGCTGCGCCGGCGTGCCGAGGTGATCGAGGCGGTGCGGCCGCTGAGTCCGGCCGACGTGGTGCGCGGCCAGTACGCGGCCGGCGCGATCGGCCGCAACGCGGTGCCTGGCTACCGCGAGGAAGACACGGTGCCGCCGGATTCCAACACCGAGACCTACGTGGCGATGAAGCTGCAGGTGGACACCTGGCGCTGGGCCGGCGTGCCGTTCTACCTGCGCACCGGCAAGCGCCTGCGCGAGCGCACCACCGAGATCGCGATCCGCTTCAAGCCGGCGCCGCTGGCGCCGCTGCGCAGTGCCGAGATCGGTGGCTACGGCCCCGACTGGCTGGTGCTGCACATCCAGCCGGACGAGGGCATCTCGCTGCAGTTCGACGTCAAGCGTCCGGGAGCGCGGGTCAGCCTGGCGCCGGTGCGCATGGATTTCCGCTACCGCGACTGGTTCCCCAAGGAATACACGGTGGGCTACGAGCGCCTGCTGCAGGACTGCATGCACGGTGAGGCCGGCCTGTTCCAGGACGCGACCATGGTCGAGGCGGCCTGGACCATCGTGCAGCCGATCCTCGACGCCTGGCAGACCTCGGCCGACGAGACCCCGCAGTACCCGGCCGGCAGCGCCGGCCCGGCCGCGGCCGATGCGCTGCTGGCGCTCAACGGCGGCCATACCTGGCGCACCCTGACCGCCGGGCGCCGCCCGCCGCCGCGGCGGCCGCCCGAAGCCACCGCCACGACCGAGACCCGGCCAGTGACGCCGGCGCCGAAGCGCAGCGGGGCCAAGGCGGGCGATGCCTCGGCGTCCGCGAAGCCAGGCAAGTCGACCAAGCGCAAGACTGCCTCGGCGCCGGCGAAGACGCCGGTGGCCAGGAAGGTCGCCAAGAAGGCCGCGAAGGAGGTCGCGAAGAAAACCGTCAAGCGCGCGGCCAACAGCACCGCGAAGCGTCCCGTGCGCAAGCGCTGAAGCGGTGCACCGGGCGCGGGCATGAGCGCCAGTGTTCGGGGAAATGCCTCCATGTCAGGGAGGAGCGGTACAGCCACGGCGGATGGATCCTGCAGTCGGGGCTGAAGCCCCTCCCACAATGGAAGGATTGGTGGCGCGCGGACACAGCGCGTTTGCCGAGCATTGGCCTTGGCGAGCCGGCATGCCGTGGGAGTCCACCGCCCCTGTCGTCGCAGCCAGAAAGGCGCCACCGCCGCGGACGCTGTCGACCGTCAGTGTGGGAGGGGCTTCAGCCCCGACGCGACCACGCTCGACTACACGCACACCAAGCAGTGGGTACGTGCCTCGGCGACTCGTCGGCATCTCTATCGATCCGTCGCGCGTAGCAACGGCGTACCCACGGTGACCGCCGTTGTCGGCAGCGACTAGCGAACATCACGCAGCGCACGCCTGCGACACCGCTGGCCGCGTGGCTTCGGCCGCAGCATTCAAACCACCCGCATCAACTGCGATGCTGTCCCGCGCCTGTTGCGCCCGTCGCATCCGCCGGCCCCGCCGTGGGATCGTTGACGTCGGCCTCGAACAGCTTGGTCAGGTCGGCGCGCGCCGCGCGGGCGGTCTGCACCACCGCGGCCTCGTCGTCGTAGACCAGGTGCTGGGCGCGCAGCAGTTGCGTGTCGTGTTCGCGGAAGCGGGCGATGCGGTCGCGCGCGGTGGCCGCGTCCAGGCCCAGGCCGAGCAGCACCTGCTCGCTCAGTTCCAGGCTGGAGGCGAACACCTCGCGGAACGGTTCGGCGCCCAGGTCCATCAGCCGCCAGGCGTGCTGGCGGTTGCGCGCGCGCGCCAGCACCTTGGCAGTGGGGTAGAGCCGGCGGATCAGCCGCGTGGTCTTGATGTTGGTTTCCGGGTCGTCCATCGCCACCACGAAGACGCGGATGCCGTCGCTGCCGGCCGCGCGCAGCAGGTCCGGGCGGCTGGGGTCGCCGTAGTAGAGCTGGTTGCCGAAGCGACGCAGGTCCTCCACCGTGTCCGGATTGTGTTCCAGCGCCACGAACGGGATGCGCTGCGCGGTCAGCAGGCGCGCCACGATCTGGCCGAAGCGGCCCATGCCGGCGATCAGCACCTGCGCGCGCTGCGCATCCACGCTGTCGTACTGCGCGGCCGGCGGTGGTGGCTGCTTGACCTTGCCGGCCTCGCTGCCGCCGAGCAGGCGCTGCATGCCGATCAGCAGCAGCGGCGTCAGCGCCATCGACACGCCGACCACCGCGACCAGACGGTCGTGGGTGGCGTCGTCGAGCAGGCGCACGCGTTGCGCCTCGGTGAACACCACGAAGGCGAACTCGCCGCCCAGCCACAGCAGGCTGCCCAGCAGCAGCGCGCTGCGCCAGGGCAGGCGCAGCACGCGGCCGATGCCGGCCAGCAGCGCGAACTTGACCAGCAGCAGCGTGGCCACCGCACCGGCGATCAACCACGGCTCGGCGACGATGCGGTCCAGGTCGATGCCCATGCCCACGGCGATGAAGAACACGCCCAGCAGCAGGCCCTGGAACGGCTCGATCTGCGCCTCCAGCTCGTGGCGGAACTCCGAATCGGCCAGCAGCACGCCGGCCAGGAACGCACCCAAGCTGGGGCTGAGCCCGGCCTTCTGCAGGAACCAGGCGTTGCCCAGTACCACCAGCAGCGCGCTGGCGGTGAACACCTCGGGCATGCGCGTGCGCGCCACGGTGCGGAACAGGTGGCGCAGCACGAAGCGCCCGCACAGCACCACCAGGGCCAGCGCGCCCAGCGCCTGGCCCACTTCCGTCCAGGTCAGGGTGTCGTTCTTGGCCCCGCCGAGCAGCGGCACCGCGGCCAGCAGCGGGATCGCGATCAGGTCCTGGAACAGCAGGATGGCGAAGCCGAGCCGGCCGTAGTCGCTGTTGAGCGCCTTGCGCTCGGCCAGCAGCTGCAGGCCTACCGCGGTGGACGACAGCGCCAGCGCCAGGCCGATCACCAGCGCGCTCTTCCAGTTCATGCCCATGCACAGCGCCAGCGCGCCCAGCGGCAGCGCGGTCAGCGCGACCTGGGCCGACCCGGCGCCGAACACCGCATGCCGCATCACCTTCAATCGCGCCGGCGACAGCTCCAGGCCGATCAGGAACAGCAGCATCACCACGCCGATCTCGGCGGCGTTGAGGATGCGCTCGGTGTCCTGCACGAAGCCCAGCCCGTCCGGCCCCAGCACCACGCCCGCGGCCAGGTAGGCCAGCACCGCGCCCAGGCCCAGCCGCTTGAACACCGGCACCGCGATCACCGCGGCCAGCAGCAGGACCAGCGCCAGTTCCAGGCCGCCGCTATGCACGAGTCGTCTCCATCGCCGCATTATGCGGCCGCCAATGCGACCGTCTGCTGACCCGGGCTGTGTACGGGTGCCCACTGGGCGCTGCGCATCCTGGAGGTCAGTGGCGGATATTGGCGGCGGCGGTGCCGCGGGCCTTCGCGTGGAGGAGTGGCGCCGCCGGAACGAGGCGCCGGGTTTGCCCCTGTCGCCTGGCCTGCTGGCGTGGTTGCGTGGCGACTGAAGGGCGCCCTCGAGCAAGCACAAGCGCACACGCGTAGGAGTCAACTGTCATGCACCTGCGATGACAGGAGGAGCGTACGGGGCCTGATCGCGCGCGATGGCATTGAGCCAGCGCAGGAACTTGTGCATGCAGGCGACGATGGCGACCTTGGCCGGCTTGCCCGCTGCGCGCAGACGTGCGTAGGTGTTGGCCAAGGGGGATTTGGCGCGGATGCTGGCCCAGGTGGCCATGTACAGCACGCGCCGCACGTCGGCACGTCCGCCTTTGATGCGGCGCTGGCCTTTCCAGCAACCGCTGTCGTGATTGAACGGGGCCAGCCCGACCAGGGCAGCGAGCTTGCGTGGCGGCAGCGTGCCCAGCTCTGGCAGCCGCGCGGCCAGAACCGCGCGCAGGATCGTCCCGAGCCCAGGCACCTTGGGTAGGCTCGAGCAGGTCTTGCCCTGCTGCTCGATCTCCTGCGTCAACGTCTGGATCTGCTGGTTCAGCAGGGCGATCACCTCTCGGCAGCGGTGTTGCACCTTGGCGCTGGTGATGTGCTCCAGGCGCCGCCGATGGGCATCACGCTGGCTCACCAGGGTGGCACGCAGGTCCAGCAGTTCGCGAAGAGACTGCTGGTGCTCAGGTACCACGGGCGTGGGCATGGTCGGGATGTGCTGGGCGGCGATGGCCAGCAGGCGCGCGTCCAGGGCATCGGTCTTGGCATGCAGGCCCAAGGCCTGGGCGAGCTTGCGCGGACGATCGGCGGCCATCCGCACTGCCGGCAGGTTCGCCTCTCGGAGCACCTGCAGCACGGCATGTTCGTAGCCGCCACTGGCTTCCAGCACGATCCGCTCGCAGCCCAACTCGGCCAGGCGTTGGGCCAGCGCACGCTGCCCCTGTGGCGTATTGGGTTGGGTCCAGGTCTGCTCGTCCGGCAGGACATGAATGACCAGTTCGGCCTTGGATACATCGATCCCGATATAGCGTCGCATAGACGTTCTCCGCAGTAGACTCAGGCACGAGAGCACTCCTGCCGACGCCCATGCTTGTGGAGTTCGAGCTCGCGACTCGGGCAACTGTTCGGGCTGATGAGGCAGGAGACACGGGGTGCGGCGGCGCTGACTCCTACTCGTGCTTGCTGGCACTACGGCTAAACGGCCTGCCGCACTCCGCTCTCACCTGCAACGATAGACCCTCATTTGACACAAGCGGCTTCAACCGCGACCGTGCCTTACCGGGAACGCCTCGTCGCGGCTGAAGCCGCTCCTACGACACGGCGCGATGCGCGGCAGAAACGGGTGATTCAAGGTGTCCTGAGCTCGCTCACACAAAGAGAACGCGCCGCCGTCGGGGTCGTTTTGAATCCAGCAACACACGCGAACGGTGAGTGCCTGGCCGCCGACCGAAGCCCCTGTGGGAGGGGCTTCAGCCCCGACGCACGGAGGCCGGAATCGCGACAGTACGCTCTGTCGCCGAACGCGCGGCACGGTCGGCCGCAAGACCCGGATCATCCCCGCGCCGCGGCCAGCCGTGTACCGTTACGCATTCGCTCGCCTCTGCCGCCGCCATGAGCACCTATCACCTGCAGTCCGTGTTCCGCCCCGCCTCGGTCGCCATCGTCGGCGGCAGCCCGCGCGAGCGTTCGGCCGGGCGGGCGGTGGTGCGCAGCCTGCGCGCGGCCGGGTTTCCCGGGCAGATCGGCTGGGTCAGCCCGCGCTACCGCGAGATCGACGGCGTGCCCACGGTGCGCCGGCTCACCGATCTGCCGTGGGTGCCGGACCTGGTGGTGATCACCGCGCCGGCGCGGATGGTGCCGCGCATCGTGTCGATCGCCGCGCGGCGCGGCGTGGCCGCGGCGATCATCCTCACCGCCGGGCTCGGCAGCGGGCCGGGCTCGGCCGCGGCGCGGGTGGAGAGCGCCGCACGCGCAAAGGGCCTGCGCATCCTCGGCCCGCACTGCCTGGGCGTGATCGCCCCGCATGCGCGGCTCAACGCCAGCATCGCCGCGCACTGCCCGCAGCCGGGCGACCTGGCGCTGATCTCCGAATCCAGCGCCATCGCTGCGGCGCTGGTGGAATGGGGCGTGGCGCGCGCGGTCGGCTTCTCGGCGGTGGTCTCGCTGGGCGACGCGCTGGACGTGGACTTCGCCGACCTGCTCGACTACTTCGCCACCGATTACCGCACCCGCGCGATCCTGCTCTACGTCGAGCACATCCGCGACGCGCGCAAGTTCATGTCCGCCGCCCGCGCCGCTGCGCGCGCCAAGCCGGTGGTGGTGGTGAAGTCGGGCCGGCAGCTGCGCATCGACCCCAACGCCGACACCCACGTGCAGGCGCTGGCGAGTTCCGACGCGGTGTACGGCGCCGCCTTCGCCCGCGCCGGCCTGCTGCGGGTACGCGCGCTGGACGAACTGTTTGCCGCGGCCGAGACCCTGGGCCGGCTCAGCACCTTTCCCGGCCGGCGCCTGGCCATCCTCAGCAACGGCGGCGGCGTCGGCCACCTGGCCGTGGACACCCTGGCCGATCTCGGCGGCACCCTGGCCACGCTGTCGGCGCCCACCCAACAGCGGTTGGAACAGGCATTGCCGCAGGAATGGTCGCACCGCAATCCGGTGGACATCGTGGTGGATGCCGACGGCGAGCGCTATGCCGCCGCCGCCGGCGCGCTGCTGGAGGATCCGGAGAACGATGCGGTGCTGGTGGTCAACGTGCCCACCGCGTTCACCTCCTCTGCCGAGGCGGCGCAGGCGCTGACCCGCATCCTCGGCCAGCGCCCGCGCCATCACCGCGACAAGCCGGTGTTCGCGGTGTGGCTGGGTAACGACGAGAGCGCCACCGCCACGCTCAACGCCGCGCGCATTCCCACCTACGCCACCGAGGCCGACGCGGTGCGCGGCTTCATGCACCTGGTGCGCTACCGCGAGGCGCAGGCGGCGCTGATGGAAACCCCGCCGAGCCTGCCCGACGATTTCGCCTTCGACGCTGCCGCCGCCCGCGGCATCGTCGACGCCGCGCTGGCCGCCGGGCAGACCTGGCTGGACCCGCTGGCGACCACGCGGCTGCTGGCCGCCTACGGCATCCCCACCGCGCCGGTGGAACACGCCGCCGATGCCGAGGCCGCGGCGCAGGTGGCCGCGCCGATGCTCGCGCAAGGCTCGGCGGTGGCGGTGAAAATCCATTCGGCCGACATCCCGCACAAGTCCGACGTGGACGGCGTGCGCCTCAATTTGGTCAGCGTGGAGGCGGTACGCGACGCAGCCGAGGGCATCCTCGCCCGCGTACGCGCCGCACGGCCGGATGCGCGCATCGACGGCGTGCTGGTGCAGCCCTCGCTGTTGCGGCCGAAGGCGCGGGAGTTGATCGCCGGCATCGCCGACGATCCGACCTTCGGCCCGGTGATCGTGTTCGGCCGCGGCGGCACCGCGGTGGAGGTGATCGACGACAAGGCGCTGGCGCTGCCGCCGCTGGACCTGCGCCTGGCCCACGAACTGATCGGCCGCACCCGCGTCAGCCGCATCCTCAAGGCCTACCGCGACGTGCCGGCCGCCGACGAGCGCGCGGTGGCGATGGTGCTGGTCAAGCTGGCGCAACTGGCGGCCGACCTGCCGGAGATCCGCGAACTGGACATCAACCCGCTGTTGGCCGACCGCGACGGGGTGATTGCGGTCGACGCGCGGGTGGCGGTGGCGCCGTCGCGGCGCCTGCACAAGGGCCGCGGCCATCCGCGCTTTGCGATCTTTCCGTATCCCAAGGAGTGGGAACGGCGCATCGTGCTCAACGACGGCAGCGCCGCGCTGGTGCGTCCGGTGCGGCCGGAGGACGACGCGCTGTTCCGCAGCTTCTTCGCCCGCGTCACCGACGAAGATCTGCGGCTGCGCTTCTTCCAGGCGGTCAAGCATTTCAGCCACGAGTTCATTGCGCGCCTGACCCAGCTCGACTACGCGCGCTCGATCGCGCTGGTGGCGATCGAACCGCGCAGCGGCGACATGCTCGGCGCGGTGCGCCTGCACGCCGACGCCGACTACGACCGCGGCGAATACGGCATCCTGATCCGCTCCGACCTCAAGGGCCACGGCATCGGCTGGCAACTGATGCGGATCATGATCGAGTACGCCGGCTGGCTCGGTCTCAAGGTGGTCGAAGGCCAGGTGCTGCGCGAGAACCGCACCATGCTGGCGATGTGCCAGCAACTCGGCTTCAAGGCCACCCCGGATCCGGACGACGCCACGCTGATGGACGTGGTGTTGCCGGTGACGCAACACTGAAGTGCACCGCCGCGATGTCGACGTTCTCGCCGAGCCTGTTGCAACCGCGTCACGCGATCCTCTCCGGTCAGCCGGAGGACGCCTCGCTGGAGATCCTGCTGCGCCCGTTCCTGCATGCCGGCGAGATCGTGGATACCGCGATCCGCCTGGACGGCATGTCGCTGCCGTCGCTCAGGCTCGGCGAACTGGCAGGCCAGCGCTTCGACTTTCCACGCAACCCGCAGGACGGTTACATCGACGGCGCACTTTACCTGTTCGGTGCGCACCATCCGGTCGACGTCGACACGCTGACCTTCCATCTTTCGCGCGACGGGCAACTGACGCTCGTGGCCAAGGGCGTGTACGCGTTCGATGTCGAAGGCCTCGATGGCCTGGGCAAGGTGCCTTTCACCCTGGCGATGCGGGTGAGCACGTGCGCGTTGTGAGCGGGGCTGCGCGACTTCGCACAGCGGCATCCCACCATGGGCATCCATCGCATCAGGGACTCCATCACCGCAAGCGCTGACCCGTACCCGACACCTGCCCAGAGGAGCTTCTCATGTCGTTCAAACCAGAGCGCTACACCTCGGTCTCCCCGTATCTCATCGTCGACGGCGCGCAGCGCACCATCGAGTTCCTGGTCGCGGTGTTCGATGCCGAACCCTTGCGGCAGATTCCCGGCGAGGGCGGCCTGCTCGCCCATGGCGAGGTACGCATCGATGACACCGTGGTGATGTTCTGCGATGCGGTCGATGGCTGGCCGGCGCTGCCGGCGCATGTGCACGTCTACGTGCGCGACGTGGATGCGACCTACCAGCGTGCGTTGGCCGCCGGCGCCACGGCGGTGCAGGCGCCGATGCAGAAGGACGATCCGGACCGGCGTGGCGGCTTCCGCGACCCAGGCGGCACGACCTGGTGGGTCGGGCAGCAGGTCGGTTGAGCAGGCGTAGGCACCAGCACGCCTGACGCCACGCATCGCTGCGTCGTCGTCGCGCTTTGCCCAGGCCGTGCCCGCCGGCGCCGTCGGCGGCGCGCGGCAGGCACGGCGTGTCGCGGCTACTCCAGTTCCTGGTTGCTCACCCCACGCTCGACCGGGTACACGGTCGGCGGCGGCGTGGTGGAGCGCATCAGTTTCAGCGAGGTCTTGCTCTGCTCGCACAGGTTGCCGCCGCTGACGAACACGCCGTCCTGGGTGCACTTCCAGTCGTAGAAGTTGGCGATGCCGCCGGCCAGCTGCAGGCTGTAGTCGGTGCTCTTGGCCGCCGCGTCGAACGGTTGCCCGGCGGGGACGTTCTGGAACCAGCGCATCCATTCCTTGGAACCGACCGGCGGCACCTTGTCCGGCGCCTGGAAGGTCGGGTTCATCGGCGAGAGTTGCGGCGATTCGGCGGTCATGTGGCAGCTCATGCAGGAGCTGACCGGGTTGTCCACCGGGCCGTTGAGGCGGCCGTTCCAGCCCAGGTGGGGCGGCGGCAGTTCCGGCTTGGCGTTGATCGCCGACTGCAGGATGCGCGGATTGATCCGGGTCTGGGTCGGCTGCTTGTTGGTGTAGTCGTCGCCGGTGTTCTGCGGATCGTTGCCGAACATCACGCCCACCGGCACCAGGTTCTGCCAGCCGGGCTTGCCGCTGGCCGCACCGTTTTACTGGAAGGTGCCAAAGATCCAGCCGGTGCCGGGCACGCGGCTGTCGCGCACGGCGAAATCCATCTGGATCAGCGCCACCTGCTTGAACGCGCGGTCGGCGGACTTGAAGCTGTTGGTGACCCAGGCGTTCCACAGCACCGGATTCTGCAGGAACGGAACCTGGCTCAGGTCCACGTCGGCGAACAGCGCCTTGCAGACCACGGTGCCGTCGCGGAAGGTGTTGGGCTTGGTGGTGAAGCTCGGATCCGGGTTCTGCGGGTCCTTCCACACCTGGCCGAAGGTGTAGGCGCCCACATCGTTGTAGATGCCGACCGCGAAGGTCTGGCCGGAGGTGAGCTGGGTCGGCGCCAGTTGCTTGACCTGGATCTGCGCTTCCTTGGTCAGCCCGTGCACGCCTTCGCGTCCGAGCGGGCCGTAATGCTGCCAGGGCGCGTGGTACCAGCGCCGCACCTTGTTGTTCTGCACGTACCAGTCGCTTTCGACGTTGCCTTCCAGGCAGTAGGTCTTCACCGCATCGGCGTAGCCGCGCCAGGCTTCGAAGTCGTTGCTCAGCGGCTTGGGCAGTTTCTGGAAGAAGGCCGGCAACGGGCCGCTGGGCGGTTGCTGCGGATATTCCTGGCTGAGCTGGAACAGCGGGCCCTTGTAGGTAGCCGGCGGCGCGTAGCCGAAATCCGGAAACCGGCCGGCGGAAGCGGCGCCGCTGGCGAGGGTCAGCGCGACGGCGATGGCGAGTGTGCGCGGGTGGGACGGGTGCATGGTGGACCTCCGGTCGAGTGCGTCGGTGCGTGCGGGCGATGCCGCGTCCTGTGTCCGGACATCCCCTGGCCCCGGACCGGCCGCACGCCCGCGCTGCTGCGCGGCCGCGATGAAAGAACACCGCCGTGCCAGGGCCACGCCGCAGGCATGCACGGACGCTTCCGCCTGCGCGCGCAGACGAAGCGAGAGACGCTTTTTGGAAATGCACCGCCATCGCCACCGCGCGGGTGCGGCGACGCTGCTGTGGAAGCGGCAGTCCTGTTGAAACGGCCTAGCGGACCGAAGACCTGTCCATGTCGCTCTCCTGACCCCGTGTGGAAGGCAACTGCGTTGAACGACCCCGATGCGTCGAGCGTGGGGGAAACGCGCGGGCCCGGCAGGGCAGCATCGGGGGACGAATGCTGCGGAGGCGGCGCCGTGTGGCGGCCGCGATGCCGGGTTGCGCGTCGATCGCCAGTCCCGCGTGGTGGCGGACTTCGGCGTTGCTCGACGCTTCGGACTCTAGCGAGCGCCGCGCAGCCGGTGGTAGACAGTTGCGCGCGCCGGCGTCGCGATGGTGGACGCCGGTGGGTCTTCACGTCGATCGCGCGCAGCGGGTGGCCCGCCGGCACGCTGGCCGCTGCCGTGGCATGCTGGGTGCGGGGTCGCGCCTGGCGGGAACGGGCAGGCGCGGTTGGGGACGGTGGACGCACCGGGCACGGCGGCGTCCACTGCGGCGATGCACTTTCTTGCGGTGACGCCATGCGCACGCACGGGACCTTGATTCAGTGGAACGAGGAGCGCGGCTGCGGCCGGGTGCGCCTGGCGCATCGCGAGACCGAAGCCGAGGTGCAACGCGCGGCGTTTCCCGCCGACGGCGTGCCGCCACGAGTGGGCGAACTGATCTCCTTCGACCTGGAGCACGATCCGCAGGGACGGCCGCGGGCCATGCGGGTGATGCGGCCCGGGCGTGCACCGGTAGCGGCCGCGCAGGCGGCGACCGCACCGCGCAGGCGTCGCGGCCGCTGGCTCGGCGTGCTGGCGCTGCTGGTGGTGCTCGCGGTCGCCGGCTATGCCGTGCTGCGCTTGGTGGCGCCGCCGCCGGTAGCTCCTCCGGCGCCGGTCGCGCCGGTGGCCACGGCGCCCGCATCGTCGGCGCCGGCCTTCCACTGCGACGGCCGCACGCATTGCGCGCAGATGACCTCGTGCGACGAAGCGGTGTACTTCCTGCAGCACTGCCCGGGCGTGGAGATGGATGGCAACCACGACGGCGTGCCGTGCGAACGGCAGTGGTGCCGGCGCGCGCGCTGAGCAGCCGCCGCCGCGTGCGCGGTGCAGGGTTTTGACCCGACCGTGATCGGGACTCGGCTACGGTCGCGGATTGCCTGCAGGTGACGCATGACCGAGCCACGCCTCTCTCCCACCAAGACCCGCGCGTTGTCGCTGGGCCTGTTCGTCTTCGTCGCGGTGTTCGCCGCCATCGTCTGGTCGCTGTTGCGCCCGTACGGCTCGGTGTACTTCTTCCCGGTGCATTTCCTGGTCGGGCTGGGCCTGCCGTTCCTGTTCTACGCGCTGGGCGCCAACCGCGCCGCGTTCCTGGCCGGGCTGGGGCTGACCGTGATCGTCCTGGTGCTGTTCAACCTGTGGGGCGACCAAGTCGGTGGAATTGGTCCGCGCGTGTTCGACTGGGCGCATGCCGTCGCCGGGATCCTGGGCATGCTGCTGGCCTACGGCGTGTTTCGCCTGTCCACGCGCGTGCGCCAGCGCCACGCGCGCTGAGCCGGCGTCATTCCGCGTCGTCGCTGCGGGTGAACGGCGCCAGCCGCAGTTTCACCCGGTGCTCCACGCCGGCCGGGCACTGCCCTGGCGCCGGCCCGCGGAAGTAGCTGCGCTGCCAGCCTTCGCGGCTGGCGTCGGAACCGGGCTGTTCCAGATCGTGCAGGAACTGCCCGCGGCTGCGCATCCATGCCTGGTGTTCGCGCTCCAGTTCCGGCGTCTGCGACAGCGGCTGCCAGCGCGGCTCGGTCTCGGCCAGCACCCGCCGCGGCACCGGGAAGAAGTGGCAGAACGGCTCGCCCGCCTCGAAGCGCACGCGCCCGGGCCGGGTGAACTGCCAGTTCATGGTGAAGGTGTAGGGGCTCCAGTCGGTCTCGATCAGCCCGGTGAGCCCGGCGATGCCGTCCTTGGGCCGGTTCACCGGCGCGGTGACGTACAGGTCCACGCCGGCGTCGGTGCGGAACAGGCACGGCACGTGGAAGGTGAGCACGCCGTAGCCGAAGTGGCTGACCGCCGGCGCGTGCGTGCCCGGCGCCGGCTGCACGCGCAGGTCGTCGAGCGCGTTGCCGCCGTTCCACTCGGCCTCGAACGCGGTCTGGCACAGCAGCTCCCAACCGTGCGCATTGGCAATGTCCAGCGGCAGGCAGCGGTACGCGTAACGCTCGGCGGTGCGGTCCATCCACGGCCGCTCGCGCGGCGCCGGACGCACGTCGAGGGTGTGGCCGTCGAGAACGTGGGCGGTGAGTTTCATGGCGCGCGCAGGAGGATGGACCAGCGCCGAGTGTGACGCCTCGTTGCGGTCTTGGCGACCGCGCGAGGCGCAGCGCTCAGGCCGCCTCGAAATCCAGCAGCGCCACGCCGTCGCCGACCAGTTCGCCCTCGCGCACACGAAAGCCCTGCACGGTGCCGTCCGCCGGCGCCTGCAGGGTGTGCTCCATCTTCATCGCCTCCAGCACCAGCAGCGGCGTGCCGCGGCTCACCTGGGTGCCGGGCGCCACCAGCAGGGCGACGATGCGCCCCGGCATCGGCGCGGTGAGGCCGCCGCTTTCCACTGCCGGCTGGTCGGCCTCGGCGACCGGGTCGTGGCGTTCGAACAGATAGTCGTGGCCGTCGACGAACAGGTGCAGCTGCGTACCGGCGAACACCGCATCGGCCTGCACCCGCTGCGTGCCGAGGAACCCGGACAGGCGCCCGTCGCGCAACTGGCCGCTCGCCTCAAGCGTCTCCTGCGCCTGCGCGGCGTGTATCCGCCAGCCGCCGGCATGCGCGGTCAGGTGCAACGTGCGCTGGGTGTCGCGATGCTGCAGCGTCAGCGCATGCGGGGCTGGCGCGCCCAGCCGCCAGCCGTCGCGCAGGTCCCAGGGCGAGTGTGGATCCGCCGCGTGCGCGGTGGGCGCCGACGCATGCAGTTGCCAGGCCAGCGCGGCCAGGCTCCACAGCGCATCGCTGGTCGGGGCAGGGGTGTCGAACAGCGCCGCGTGCTCGCGCTCGATCAGTGCGGTGTCCAGGTCCGCCTGCGCGAATGCGCTGGTGCCGACCAGGCGCTGCAGGAATGCGGCATTGGTCGACACGCCGACCACCTGGCACGCGGCCAGCGCCGCCTGCATGCGCCGCAGTGCGCGCTCGCGGGTCGTATCCCAGACGATCAGCTTGGCGATCATCGGATCGTAGTGTGGGCCGATCACATCGCCCTGTTCGACGCCGGCATCGACACGCGTATGCGCGTCGGCGGCGGGCAGGCGCAGGTGCTGCAGCGTGCCGATCGACGGCAGGAACCCGCGCGCCGGGTCTTCGGCGTACAGCCGCGCTTCCAGCGCATGGCCGTGGATCGTCAGTTCGTGCTGGCGCTGCGGCAGCGGCTGCCCGGCGGCCACGCGCAACTGCCACTCCACCAGATCGGTGCCGGTGATGCATTCGGTGACCGGGTGTTCCACCTGCAGGCGGGTATTCATTTCCATGAAGTAGAACGCGCCATCGGGCGCGACGATGAACTCGACGGTGCCGGCGCCGACGTAACCGACCGCGCGCGCGGCCTCCACCGCGGCCTGGCCCATCGCCGCACGCCGTTCCGCGTCCATGCCCGGTGCGGGCGCTTCCTCCAGCACCTTCTGGTGGCGGCGTTGCACCGAGCAGTCGCGTTCGAACAGGTAGACCAGCTCGCCGTGGCTGTCGCCGAACACCTGGATCTCGATGTGCCGCGGCCGCAGCACGTACTTCTCCACCAGCACGTGCGCATTGCCGAACGCGGCCTGCGCCTCGCGCTGGCAGGCGGCGAGCGCGGCGTCGAACGCTTCGTCGCCATCGACCCGGCGCATGCCCTTGCCGCCGCCACCGGCGCTGGCCTTGATCAGCACCGGGTAGCCGATGGCCGCGGCCTGCGCGCGCAGGAAGTCCGGGTCTTGCTGCTCGCCGTGGTAGCCGGGCGTCAGCGGCACCCCGGCCGCCTGCATCAGCGCCTTGGCCGCGCTCTTGTCGCCCATGGCGCGGATCGCCGCCGGCGGCGGCCCGATGAACACCAGCCCGCGCGCGGCGCAGGCCTCGGCGAACTCCGCGTTCTCGGACAGGAAGCCGTACCCGGGATGGATGGCCTGCGCGCCGCTGCGTTGCGCGGCGTCGAGGATGCGCTCGCCGCGCAGGTAGCTCTCGCGCGCCGGCGCGGTGCCGATGTGCACGGCTTCGTCTGCCAGGCGCACGTGGCGCGCGTCGCGGTCGGCATCGGAGTACACGGCCACGGTGGCGATGCCGAGCTTGCGGCAGGTGGCGATCACCCGGCAGGCGATCTCGCCGCGATTGGCGATGAGGATCTTGTCGAAGGTCGGCAGGTCGGGGGTGGCCATGGTCGGGTGCCTGGAAATGAGGTCAGGGGTGCTGCGGTTGCTGAGCGAGCAGTTGTGCGAAACGCACGTAGCTGTGCGCGATGCTTCTGCCGTTGCCGTTGCCGTTGCCGTTGCCGTTGCTTGGCTCTGGCCTTGGCTGTCGCTTTGGCTTTTGATTTACCGGGTTCCCTTCCGAAGCGGCGGCCATCGCGGGGAAAAACCCGAAGGGCGGCGTACATGGATGTACGCCGTCCGCGGCAGGGGCAGGATGCCCCTTCCGCGGATCCCCGTGATGGACGCGGACCCGGAGCGCGCAGCGCGGAGGGCGCGAAGGCAGGGCGCGCTTGACCAGCCTTCGGCTGTGGTAAAGCGCTTCTTTTGGTTACCTTTTCTTTGCGCGAGCAAAGAAAAGTAACTCGCCCGCAAGGGCGAAAGCTCTTGCTGTTGCTTGATGTTTGCGTATCAGGCGAGAAGGTCTGTAGGAGCGGCTTTAGCCGCGACCCACATGATGTGTAATGCCTGTCGCGGCTAAAGCCGCTCCTACGATTCAGCGGCCACCGCCATAGCAGCAAATGCAAGAGCAAAGCTTTCGCCTGGCGGCGAGTCACTTTTCTTTGCTTGTGCAAAGAAAAGTAACCAAAAGAAAGCACACCCCGCAGCGCGCCCTCCGCGCTACGCGCTCCGGGTCCGCAGCCACGACGGGGATTCGCGGAAGGGGCATCCTGCCCCTGCCGCGAACGGCGCACATCCATGTGCGCCGCCCTTCGGGTTTTTCCCCGCCGCGGCTGCCGCGCCGAGGGGACCCGGTAAGTCAAAGGCAGAGCAAGAGCAAATGCAGGAGCAAGAGAAGCAGCAAAAGCAGCAGCAAAAGCCGAGGCCGTCGCAGCGAGCGCGTCCGCGGAGCCGCTCGTGGAGCCCACCGCCGGGCACACTAGCGCCGGCATCGCCAGCGACCACCTGCGTGACCACCGCCGATCCCCGCGCGAATGCGCCTTCCACCCCGAGCGCATGCGCCTCCTCACATCCGGAACACCCCGAACCGGCTCGGCTCCGCCGGTGCGTTCAACGCCGCCGACAAGCCCAGTCCCAACACCCGCCGCGTCTGCGCTGGATCGATCACCCCGTCGTCCCACAACCGCGCACTGGCGTAGTACGGATGGCCCTGGCGCTCGAACTGCTCGCGAATCGGCGCCTTGAACGCCGCCTCCTCCGCGTCCGACCACTGCCCGCCCTTGGCCGCGATGCCGTCGCGACGTACCGTCGCCAGCACGCTGGCCGCCTGCTCGCCGCCCATCACCCCGATGCGCGCGTTCGGCCACATCCACAGAAAGTTCGGCGAATAGGCGCGGCCGCACATGCCGTAGTTGCCGGCGCCGAACGAACCGCCGATCACCACCGTGAACTTGGGTACCTTGGCGCAGGCCACCGCCATCACCAGCTTGGCGCCGTCCTTGGCGATGCCGCCGTGCTCGTACTTGCGGCCGACCATGAAGCCGGTGATGTTCTGCAGGAACACCAGCGGGATGCCGCGCTGTGCGCACAGTTCGATGAAGTGCGCGCCCTTCAGCGCCGACTCGGAGAACAGGATGCCGTTGTTGGCAACGATGCCCACCGGATAGCCGTGGATGTGCGCAAAGCCGGTGACCAGCGTGGTGCCATAGCGCGCCTTGAATTCGTCCAGGCGCGAGCCGTCCACCACCCGCGCGATCACCTCGCGCACGTCGAACGGCTTGCGCGGGTCGGCCGGGATCACCCCGTACAGTTCCTCGGCCGGATACAGCGGCGGCTCCGGCGTGCGCAGCGCCAGGGCGGGGGCCGGCTTGCACCAGTTGAGCTGGGCGACGATCGCGCGCACCCGCGCCAGCGCCTGCAGGTCGTTGTCGGCGAAGTGGTCGGCCACGCCGGAGATGCGCGCGTGCACGTCGGCGCCGCCGAGGTCCTCGGCGCTGACGTCCTCGCCGGTGGCGGCCTTCACCAGCGGCGGGCCGCCGAGGAAGATGGTGCCCTGTTCGCGCACGATCACCGTCTCGTCGCTCATCGCCGGCACGTAGGCGCCGCCGGCGGTGCACGAGCCCATCACGCAGGCGATCTGGGCGATGCCCTGCGCCGACAGGTTGGCCTGGTTGTAGAAGATCCGGCCGAAGTGGTCGCGGTCGGGAAACACCTCGTCCTGCAGCGGCAAAAACGCGCCGCCGGAATCGACCAGGTAGATGCACGGCAGGCGGTTCTGCTGGGCGATCTCCTGCGCGCGCAGGTGTTTCTTCACGGTCATCGGGTAGTAGGTGCCGCCCTTGACCGTGGCATCGTTGGCGACGATCACGCATTCCACGCCGGAGACGCGGCCGATGCCGGCGACCACGCCGGCGCACGGTACCTCGTCGTCGTACAGGCCCAGCGCGGCCAGTGGCGCGATCTCCAGGAACGCGCTGCCTGGGTCGAGCAGGGCGTCGATGCGCTCGCGCACCAGCAGCTTGCCGCGCGCCTGGTGCTTGGCGCGGGCGGCTTCGCTGCCGCCCAGGGCGATGCGCGCCTGGGTGGCGTGCAGGTCGTCGACCACCGCGCGCAGCGCGGCGGCATTGGCGGCGAAGGCGTCGCTGCCGGGTTGCAACTGGGTCTGGATCGCGCTCATGGCAGAACCGTTGGAAAGGAGAAGAGGCGTGGTGCGGTGTAGGAGCGGCTTCAGCCGCGATGGGCGTTCATGGGAAGGCCCGCCACCCGCTCAGCATCACTTGGTCCGCTCGAACAACTCGCGGCCGATCAGCATGCGACGGATCTCCGAGGTGCCGGCGCCGATCTCGTAGAGCTTGGCGTCGCGCCACAGGCGCCCGGTCGGATAGTCGTTGATGTAGCCGTTGCCGCCCAGCACCTGGATCGCCTGGCCGGTCAGCCAGGTCGCCTTCTCGGCGGCGTAGAGGATCGCGCCGGCGGCGTCCTGGCGGGTGGTGCGGCCGGCGTCGCAGGCGCGCGCCACCGCATACACGTAGGCGCGGCAGGCGTTGAGGCCCACGTACATGTCGGCCAGCTTGCCCTGCATCAACTGGAAGCTGCCGATCGGTTCACCGAACTGGCGGCGCTCGTGCACGTAGGGCAGCACCACGTCCAGCGCCGCGGCCATCAGCCCCAGCGGCCCGCCGGACAGCACCACGCGCTCGTAGTCCAGGCCGGACATCAGCACGCGCACGCCGCCGCCGACCTCGCCCAGCACGTTCTCCGCCGGCACTCCGCAGTCCTGGAACACCAGTTCGCAGGTGTTGGAGCCGCGCATGCCGAGCTTGTCCAGCTTCTGCGCGGTGCTGAAGCCGGGCATGCCCTTCTCGACCACGAACGCGGTGATGCCGCGCGCGCCGCCGCTGGGGTCGGTCTTGGCGTAGACCACCAGCACGTCGGCGTCGGGGCCGTTGGTGATCCACATCTTGTTGCCGTTGAGCACGTAGCGGTCGCCGCGCGCCTCGGCGCGCAGCTTCATCGACACCACGTCCGAGCCGGCGCCGGGTTCGCTCATCGCCAGCGCGCCGACGTGCTCGCCGCTGCACAGCTTCGGCAGGTAGCGCGCCTTCTGCGCCGGGCTGGCGTTCTTGCGCAACTGGTTCACGCACAGGTTCGAATGCGCGCCGTAGGACAGGCCGATCGCGCCGCAGGCGCGCGAGATCTCCTCCATCGCCACCACGTGCGCCAGGTAGCCCATCGCGCTGCCGCCGTACTCCTCCTCCACGGTGAGGCCGAGCAGGCCCTGTTCGCCGAGCTTGCGCCACAGCGGCGCGGGGAAGGCGTTGTCGCGGTCGGCCTGCTCGGCCAGCGGCGCGATCTCGCGCGCGGCGAAGGCGGCGACGCTGTCGCGCAGCAGGTCGACCTCCTCGCCCAACTCGAAATTCAACGACGGCATCAGCATGGCGGCAACTCCGGGAATGGCGGGTGGCCGGCGGCGCCTAGAATCGGACCCGCGCCGGGCAAGAGCGCCCAGCGTAGCCGGGAACGGCAAAGAAGTGAACAGAAATTCATTAATTGAACTTAGAATCACGCCATGGCCTACAAACGCTCCGCCCTGATGGAAGAACGCCTCGCCGGCAACCGCCAGCGGATCCTGCTGGCGGCACGCCGGCTGATCGCCGCCGACGGCTTCCGCGGCGCCCCGGTGACCGCGGTGGCGGCCGAGGCCGGGGTCTCCACCGGGCTGATCTACCGGCATTTCCCGTCCAAGGCCGAGCTGTTCGTGGAGGTGCTGACCGCCGCCGTGGAGCACGAGCTGACCATCCTGCGCGGCATCGCCGCCGCACCGGCGCCGGCCGCGCAGCGCCTGCGCGATGCCATCGCCTCGTTCGTGCGCCGCGCCCTGGCCGGCCCCGGCCTGGCCTACGCCTTCATCGCCGAGCCGGTGGAACCGGAGGTGGATGCCGAGCGCATCCGCTGCCGGCGCCTGCTCGGCGACGTGTTCAAGGGCATCCTCGCCGAGGGCGTGGCCGCGGGCGAGTTCCCTGCGCAGGATCTCGATGCGGCGGCCGCGTGCCTGGTCGGCGCCTACACCGAGGCGCTGGTCGGCCCGACCGCGCCCAGCCGCGACGGCCCGCGCGACAGCGAGCGCCTGGTCGAGGCGGTGTGCGGGTTCTGCCTGCGCGCGGTGGGCAGCGCCTGAGCGCAACGGCCGCGCCGCCTGTGTCGAACTGCTGCGATGCAGCACGCATCGCCTGCGATTCCGGGCCATCCTGGCGTGCCGCGCGGCGCAAACGCTGGCTATACTCGGTCGCGTAGCGGTGGTCCGGATTACCACGTGCCAAAGGGGTGTGATGTGCGGAATTACGACCTCGAATTTCTCAAGCGCTTCTCGATGGTGATCGGCCTGCTGGTGCTGATCACCCTCGGCCTGATCGTGTTCGCGCATCACCTGCAGCGGGCCATCCCGCCGGAGGTGTCGCCGACCGCGCAAAAGCGCACCGACGAGCGCATTGCACCCGTGGGCGCGGTCTACGCCGGCAGCACCGGCGCCGCGGCGCAGGCCGCCGCGCAGGCGGCGGCGCTGGCCAAGGCCTCGGCGCAGGCGGCCTACGGCGGCACCACCGACGGCAAGACCATCTTCAACAACCTGTGCACCGCCTGCCACACCACCGGCGTGGGCAAGGCGCCGACGCTGGACCACGCGCACTGGGACAAGCGCATCGCGCAGGGCAAGGAGACGCTCTACAAGCACGCCATCGAGGGCTATACCGGCCCCGACGGCGGCATCATGCCGCCCAAGGGCGGCAATCCCGGGCTGACCGAAGAGCAGATCCACGCCACCGTGGACTGGATGCTGGCCAACCTGAAGTAACCTTGCGCCTCCCGCACGCCCTTGCGCCGCCTTCGGGCGGCGCAGTCGTTTCCGCGCCCGTCGCGTGCCGGCGCAAACAAGGAGAGTGATCGCATGCGCATGCTGCCGCCATCGTTGTTGTCGTTGCTGCTGCTGGTCGCAGCCCCCGCCGCGCAGGCGTTGACGCCGCCGACGCTGCTGCCGATCGGGCAGTTGCGCCCGGGTCCGCAGGCGCAGGGCGTGGTGTTCGAGGGCGTGGTCACCGCGCGGGTCGAGGCCGGCGGCAGCGGCTACCTGGTGCAGGACGCCGGCGACGACGATCCGTTGACCGCCGACGCCCTGCTGGTGCGTGGCGATGCCGAGCGCAGCCTGGCCCCGGGCGACCGCGTGCGGGTGTGGGGCGAACTGGCCCCGCAGGCCGGCGCGTCGGCCAAGGCCGGCACGGCCTTCGTCGGGCGCAGCGTGCTGGAGCAGGGGCACACCGTGCTGGCGCGGGCGCAACCGTTGCCGCTGCAGGTGCTCGACGCGGCGCCGGCGGACTGGTCGGCGCTGGCCGGCATGCGCGTGCGCATCGCCGCGCCGCTGACCGTGGTCGACAACGACATGCTGGGCAAGACCGGCGAACTCGGCGTGGCCTTCGGAGGGCGCCTGTGGCAGCCCAGCGAGGTGGCTGCGCCCGGCAGCGCCGAGCAGGCGGCGGTGGTGGCCGACAATGCGCGGCGCGGGCTGCGGCTGGGCACGCTCGCCGCGCCGGTAGCGGCACCGGCACAACTGCCGGACGATCTGGGCAGCGCCACTGCACCGCCGCGCGCGGGCAGCACGCTCCAGGATGTGGAGGGCATCGTCGGCGGCGTGATCGAAGGTGCCGCGCGGCTGTATCCGACCGCCGCGCTGCAACTGACGCCGCCGCCGGAACCGGCGCCGCCGCAGGTCGAGGGCAGCCTGCGCATTGCCGCGTTCAACCTGGAGAACTTCTTCAACGGCGACGGCCGCGGCGGCGGGTTCCCGACCTTGCGCGGCGCACGCACGCCGGCCGAATTCCAGGCGCAGTTGCGCAAGCTGGTGGCGACGATCCGCCCGCTGCAGGCCGATGTCGCCGCGTTGATGGAACTGGAGAACGACGGCTACGGCCCGACCTCGGCGATCGCGAGCCTGGTCGACGGGCTCAATGCCGGCGGCGGCGACTGGCGCTTCGTCGACGCCGGGCGCGGCCCCGGCGACAACCCGATCCGGGTCGGGCTGATCTACCGCGCCTCGCGGGTCAGCCCGGTGGGCAAGCCGGCGATGCTGGAAGGCGGCCCGTTCGCCGAGCACAGCCGCGTGCCGCTGGCGCAGGCGTTCCGCCGCGGCAGTGGTGCGCCGTTCGTGGTGGTGGCCAACCACTTCAAGTCCAAGGGCGGCTGCAGCGAGGCCAGCGGCACCGATGCCGACCGCGGCGATGGCCAGGGCTGCTGGAACGCGACCCGCACCGAGTCGGCGCGCCGCGTCGATGCGTGGCTGCGTAGTGACCCCACCGGCACCGGCAGCACGGCCAGCGTGCTGCTCGGCGATTTCAACGCCTATGCGATGGAAGATCCGCTGCGCCTGCTGCGCGACGCCGGCTGGCGCGATGCGTTGCAGGAGGCGCATGTCGCGCAGCCCTACAGCTTCGTCTACCGCGGCCTCAGTGGCCGGCTGGACCACGCCTTGCTGAGTCCGGCGCTGGCGGCGCGGTTACGCGGTGCCGCCGAATGGCACGTCAACGCGGACCTTCCCGACAGCGATGGTTACCGCGAGCGCGATCTGCCTGGCCCGTGGCGTAGTTCCGATCACGATCCGTTGTTGCTGGGGTTTGATCTGTAGGGCCGGGAGTGGGGAGACGGGAATGGGGAATGGGAAAAGCCGATCGTCGGCCTCCTTTCCCCGTCCTCGATGTGCGGGACATTCCTGCTGGAGGCTCACGTCTTTCGCGAGGCGCACGACGACCTGTCGTGAGTAGATGTGCTGTGTTTCAGGCCGGTCGCAGTGAGTGTCCGGTCTTACGCTTCACTGCCATCTCTTGAATGTTGCTTCTGTCTATCGTGCGCTGGCCGCAAGGTGTGGCTCGGTGCTGACCGAAGCTGTGAGATGTGGTGTTTTCTCTCGTCAAGAAGGACGGCAGCATCGGCGGTTGCTGTTGCTGTTGCTGTTGCTGTTGCTGTTGCTGTTGCTGTTGCCGTTGTTTTGGCTTTTGACTTACCGGGTTCCCTTCCGTAGCGGCGGCCATCGCGGGGAAAAACCCCGAAGGGGCGGCGCACATGGACGTGCGCCGTCCGCGGCAGGGGCAGGATGCCCCTTCCGCGGATCCCCGGGATGGACGCGGACCCGGAGCGCGTCAGCGCGGAGGGCGCGAGGCAGGGTGTGCTTTCTTTTGGTTACTTTTCTTTGCACAAGCAAAGAAAAGTAACTCGCCGCCAGGCGAAAGCTTTGCTCCTGCTTCAACGTTTTTCTGTAGCAGCGGCTTCAGCCGCGAGCGAGCTTTCCCGTGGAGGTCGCGGTCGCGGCTGAAGCCGCTCCTACGTTCTTCTTGTTCGACACTCAAGCTCGGAGCAACAGCAAAGGCTTTCGCCCTAACGGGCGAGTTACTTTTCTTTGCTCGCGCAAAGAAAAGGTAACCAAAAGAAAGCGCGCCCTGCCTTGCGCCCTCCGCGCTGCGCGCTCCGGGTCCGCGGATGCACCGGGGATTCATCCTGCCCCTGCCGCGAACGGCGCACATCCATGTGCGCCGCCCTTCGGGTTTTTCCCCGGTCCATCCGCCGCTGCGGAAGGGAACCCGATAAATCAAAAGCCAGAGCAACGGCAACAGCAATAGCAACAGCAACAGCAACAGCAACAGCAACAGCAACAGCCAAAGCCACGCTGCATCGCGCCCCTGATCGGCTCGAGCGAAAGCGCGCTACACAGCGCGCCCCACCCTCAATGCCCGCACCGCCGCCGATGCCTGCGCCAGTTCCACAGGTGCGCACTGGCCAGGGCCAGGCTGCCGCTGACCGTCATCGCGGTCTCGCTGGCCTCGTCGGGAATGCCGAAAGCGCCGGCCAGCAGACCGAGCAGGCCCAGCGCCGCCAGCGTCCACAGCGGCCAGGGCAGCGCATCGCGCTGGTGCCCGCGCCACAGCGCCAACCCCGCCAACGGCGCGGCGATCGCCACGAACACCACGTGTACCCACTCGGCCTCGGCCCAGACGCCGAACAGCGGCAATGCCGCGGCCAGCAACGGCAAGGCCAGGCAGTGCAGCAGGCACAGCCCGGACAACAGCATCGCCGAGGCATCGAAGAAGGATTGCGGCAGGGATTTCATGGACGATCACTCCAATGCATCAAGTGTTATATAGTAACATTTCTAGTCCGCCACGCCTCCGCGCCGATGCCCGCCATGTCCACGTCCGCCGTTTCCGATTCCCGCCTCCCCGTCACCGTCCTGTCCGGCTTCCTTGGCGCCGGCAAGACCACCCTGCTCAACCGCGTGCTGCACAACCGCGATGGCCGCCGGGTGGCGGTGATCGTCAACGACATGAGCGAGGTCAACATCGATGCGGCGCTGATCCGCGACGGCGGTGCCGCGCTCAGCCGCACCGAAGAGACCCTGGTCGAGTTCAGCAACGGCTGCATCTGCTGCACCCTGCGCGACGACCTGCGCCAGGAAGTGCAGCGCCTGGCCGAGAGCGGGCGCTACGACTACCTGTTGATCGAATCCACCGGCATCTCCGAGCCGATGCCGGTGGCCGCGACCTTCGCCGTGCGCGACGCCGACGGCCGCGGCCTGGCCGATGTCGCGCGCCTGGACACCATGCTCACCGTGGTCGACGGGGTGAGCTTCCTGCGCGATTTCGGCTCGGCCGAGCGCCTGGCCGACCGTGGCCTGCAGGCCGGGGACGACGACGACCGCGGGCTGGTCAACCTGCTGGTGGAGCAGATCGAGTTCGCCGACGTAATCGTGATCAGCAAGGCCGACCTGGCCGATACGGCCACCCTCGACCGCACCCGCGCGGTACTACGTGCGCTCAACCGCGATGCGCGCATCGTCGAGGCCAGCCGCGGCGACGTGCCGCTGGAGCTGGTGCTGGACACCGGCCGCTTCGATTTCGTGCGCGCGCAGCTGGCGCCGGGCTGGATGCAGGCGCTGCGCGGCGAGCACGCGCCGGAGACCGAGCAGTTCGGCATCGAAAGCTTCGTTTATCGCGCGCGCCGGCCGTTCCACCCGCTGCGCTTCGCGCGGCTGGCGCAGCGCGGGCTGCGCGACGTGATCCGCAGCAAGGGCTTCTTCTGGCTGGCCAGCCGCATGGACTGGGTCGGCGAGCTGTCCATCGTCGGTGCGGCCACCCAGACCCAGGCCGCCGGCTTCTGGTATGCGGCGCGCGAGCGCGTGGATCGCGGCCTGCTGGACACGCCGCTGGCGCTGCCGCCGTCGCCGCTGCCGTACACCGAGCTGGGCTGGCAGCGGCAGCAGACCGCATGCTGGAACGCGCCGCCGCCGCAGGCCGAGGAGGTCGGCGATGCGCGCGAGTACGCGGCGCTGCGCGCGATGTGGCATCCGCTGTGGGGCGACCGCCGCCAGGAACTGGCGGTGATCGGTGTCGGCCTGGACACGGCGCGGGTGCGCGCCGAACTCGATGCCTGCCTGCTCGACGACACCGAACTGCGGCAAGGGCCGGTGGCGTGGCAGGGACTGGAGGATCCCTTCCCGGTGTGGCGGCGCTGAAGGGCCGGGAATGGGAATAGGGAGTGGGGGGAATGGTAAGAGCGCGGTGCGGGCGCTGAGCGTTAGCCGCCTGCGCCCATCGCGATCAGGATGATCGCCGGCACCGCCAGCAGCAGGCCCAGGCGGTTCCAGCGGGTGGTGCGTTCGCCGAACACGGCGATACCGAGCAGGGTGCCCAGGCCGATCACGCCCAGGTTCATCGCTGCGAACACGCTGGCCGGGCTGTCCGGCAGGGCCTGGTGCGCGCGCACGTAGAACAGGATGTTGCCGAAGTTGAGCGCGCCCAACAGCAGGCCGGCGCCGAGGTTGCGCCAGGCCAGCGGGGCGATGCCGCGCAGGTGCCGCCACAGCTGCACGCCCAGCAGCAGCACGAAGGCCAGCGCGAAGGCCACCAGCAGCGAGGCGGCGAACGGGGTGCCGGCCTGGGCGATGCGCTTGAGCAGCACGTCGATCGCGGCGAAGCCGACCCACACCAGCAGCAGCCATGGCGCGGTGCGTGCAGCGCTGGACGGCGTCGCGTCCGGCCGCTGCACGATGCCGGCGATCGCCAGCAGCCCCAGCGCCAGGCCGGACAGTTTGGCGGCGTTGGCCTGTTCGCCGAACCACAGGAAGGCCGCCGCCAGCGACAGCAGCAGCGACAGCCGTTGCGCCGCGTCGGTGCGCACGATGCCGGCACTGGCCACCGCGCGGCCCAGCACCAGGAAGATGCCCGGCAGCAGCACGCCCAGGCCCAGCAGCGCCGCCCACGGCGTCTGCGCGTCGCCCAGCGCGGCCAGCGGCGGGTGCAGCAGCGCCGCGCACAGCAGCAGCGCCGCCAGGTAGTTCCAGGTCACCGCCTGGGCCAGGTCGATGCGCCGTTGCGGCGCCAGCTTCAGCAGCGCCGAGACCAGCACGCTGCACACCACACTCAGCAGGACGAACGCCACACGCAGGATCCGGATCGGGAGGAAAAAGAACGCTGCGTGCACCGCATCGGCATGTGGCCGCGACCCAGCCCCGGTATTATGACCGCATGACTTCTCCTGCTTTCCCCACCGCTTCCGGCGCGCTGACCCTGCAAGGCCCCGCCGGCCCGATCGAGGCCGCGGTCGATCTGCCCGAGGCCGACGTCGCCGCGCTGCCGGTCACCGCCATCGTCTGCCATCCGCTGTCCACCGAGGGCGGCAGCATGCACAACAAGGTGGTGACCATGGTCGCGCGCGCGCTGCGCGAACTGGGCGTGCGCGTGGTGCGCTTCAACTTCCGCAGCGTCGGTGCCTCCGCCGGCAGCTTCGACCACGGCGAGGGCGAGCAGCAGGACCTGGCCGCGGTGGCCGCCTGGGTGCGCGCGCAACGTCCGCACGACGCGCTGTGGCTGGCCGGTTTCAGCTTCGGCGCCTACGTCTCGCTGCGCGCCAGCGCGGCGCTGCAGCCGCAGGTGCTGATCTCGATCGCGCCGCCGGCCGGGCGCTGGGATTTCTCCGACATGGCGCCGCCGCCGCAGTGGCTGGTGATCCAGGGCGAGGCCGACGAGGTCGTCGACCCGCAGGCCGTATACGACTGGCTGGACACCTTGGAGGCGCAACCGCAACTGGTGCGCATGCCCGACACCAGCCACTTCTTCCATCGCAAGCTGATCGACCTGCGCGGCGCCCTGCAGCACGCGGTCAAGGCCTGGCTGCCGGCGGCGCAGGCGTGAGCGCGGCGGCATTGCCGTCGCAGCGCTACGCCGAGGGCGTGGCGCGCGGCGACTGGCGCGACGATCCGGCCCAGCATGCGGCGCTGGCGGAACTGGACCGCATCCACGTCGCGATCGTCGATGGCGACCAGGAGGGCTGGCTGGACCGTCTGTCGGCGTTCTGGAAGAAGCCCGAGCCGGTGCGCGGCCTGTATTTCTGGGGCGGGGTCGGCCGCGGCAAGACCTTCCTGGTCGACCTGTTCTACGACGGCCTGCCGATCGCGCGGAAGTACCGCACGCATTTCCACCGCTTCATGCGCGGCGTGCACGAGCGCCTGCGCGAACACGCCGGGCAGAGCGATCCGCTGGCGAAGATCGCGCAGGAGTGGCGCAGCCGGCTGCGCGTGCTGGTGCTGGACGAGTTCTTCGTCACCGACATCGGCGATGCGATGCTGCTGTCGCGCCTGCTCGAACGCCTGTTCGCCGAGGGCGTGACCCTGGTCACCACCTCCAACACCGCGCCGCAGAACCTGTACCTCAACGGCCTGCAGCGCGAGAGCTTCCTGCCGGCGATCGGCCTGCTGCAGACTTATTGCGTGGAGCTGTACGCCGAAGGCACCGAGGACTACCGCATGCGCGCGCTGACCCGCTCGCCGGTGTACCGCGCGCCGCTGGCCGAGGACAGCGATGCCTGGCTGGGCGAGCGCTGGAGCGCGCTGACCGGCAATGCCGAGGCGCGCCGCGGCAACATCGAACTGGAAGGGCGCAAGATCCCGGTGCGCGCGCGCGGCAAGAGCATCGTCTGGTTCGATTTCGTCGCCTTGTGCGAAGGCCCGCGCGGTCCCAGCGACTACATCGAGATCGCGCACGAGTTCACCACCGTGCTGCTCGGCGGCATCCCGCACTTCGACCGCATGAACGAGGACGCGGCGCGGCGCTTCGTCAACCTGATCGACGAGCTGTACGACCGCCACGTCAACCTGGTCTGCACCGCCCAGGATTCGCCGCCGCTGCTATACACCGGCGAGCGCCTGGCCGGTGCGTTCGAGCGCACCGCCTCGCGCCTGATCGAAATGCAGAGCGCCGAGTACCTGGCGGCGGCGCACCGGGTCTGAGCGCAGAACCGTCTGCGGACGCTCAGCGCACCGCGCCGGGCGCACACAGACCGGCGACGAAGCGCAGCATCAGGCCCGCGCCGGCGATCTCTTCCAGATAGGCGGCCGCCGGGCAACTGGCGCCGCCTGCGCGGTGCGCGCAGCGGGCTGGCCCGGACGCGCCGTCCTGCGGCAACTGCCGATCCATGGCCTGGCGCTGCGCCGCGGACAGCCCATCGCGAAACGTCTCCTCGGCATCGAGCAGATCGGCCGGGGTGAGCCGGTCGGTCGGCACGCCGGGGCACTGGCGCCGGGTTTCCCGGGCCAGCGCGTCGGCGCCTGCACCGACCAGCACCGGGCCATGGGGCAGGGTGTTGGGCACGGCCTTGGACACCACGGGGGCAGCGCCGAGCGCGGCCAGCAGCAGGAACGATGCGCGCATGCGGAAGCTCCTCGAGTTGCGCGCAGCGTAGTCCTGCGCCGCTGGCAGCACGAGGGGGAGGGCGGCGCCGGCTTCAGCGAGGAGTCGGCGGAGCATAAATATCGCTTGCTATTAAATCGCGTGCTATGTAATGTAGTGCCCATGGACCGTGCCTCTGCCCCCGACGCCACCGCCCTGCTGAAGCTGGATACCCAGCTGTGCTTCGCGCTGTATTCGGCCAACCTGGCCATGCACAAGCTCTACCGCGGGCTGCTGCGCGACCTCGGCCTGACCTATCCGCAGTACCTGGTGATGCTGGTGCTGTGGGAGCAGGACCAGCGCAGCGTGTCGGAGATCGGCGAGAAGCTGTTCCTGGATTCGGCCACGCTGACCCCGTTGCTCAAGCGCCTGGAGGCGATCGGCCTGCTGACCCGCCGCCGCGCCGCCGATGACGAGCGCCGCGTGCTGATCGCGTTGACCGCCGACGGCCAGGCGCTGCGCACACGCGCCCAGGCTGTGCCGGAAGGCGTGCTGTGCGCGGTCGCCTGCGACCTGCAGCAACTGACCCGGCTCAAGCACGACCTGGAAGAGGTCCGCGGCAAGTTGCAGGCCGCCGCCTGAGAGGTTCCCGCCCCGATCGCAGTCCTCTTTAGCCCATCCCTCTAGTTCGACCCTCCACCCCATGGCGCCGCGGCGCCGCCCTCCAAGGAGAACCACCATGGCTTCACCGACCACCATCGTCTATACCGCCACTGCCACCGCCACCGGGGGCCGCGACGGCCGCGCCGCCACCCCGGACAAGGCGCTGGACGTCAAGCTGTCGACCCCGCGCGAACTGGGCGGCGCCGGCGGCGACGGCACCAACCCCGAGCAGCTGTTCGCGGCCGGCTACTCGGCCTGCTTCATCGGCGCGCTGAAGTTCGTCGCCGGCCAGGAGAAGGTGAAGCTGCCGGCCGAGCCGAGCATCGAAGGCCATGTCGGCATCGGCCAGATCCCGGGCGGCTTCGGCATCGCCGTGGAACTGCGCATCGCCGTGCCGGGCCTGGAGCGTGCGACGCTGGAATCGCTGGTGGAGAAGGCGCACCAGGTGTGCCCGTATTCCAATGCCACCCGCGGCAACATCGACGTCAAGCTGGTCGTGCTCGACTGAGCCAGCCGGAGGTCCGGGCCGGCGCCTGCGCCGGTCCATGACGACACGCGAACGGGCGGCCACTGGCCGCCCGTTCGCGTTGCGGGCGCCTGCGCGTGCTGCCGTGCACATTGAGGCCGCCCTGTGGCGATGCAATAGTGTGCGCTTCATCAAATCGAGCGCGCCATGCTCAGTTCCGCCTACAACGCCGAGACCGTCGCCGCCTTCATCCAGGGCGCGCGCCGTCTGCTGGTGCTGACCGGTGCCGGCATGTCCGCCGAGAGCGGGGTGCCGACCTTCCGTGGCCAGGACGACAGCCTGTGGTCGCGCTTCGATCCCGAGTAACTGGCCACCGAGGACGCCTGGCGTGCCGACACGGCCCTGGTCTGGGGCTGGTACCGCTGGCGCATGGCGATCGTGGCGCAGGCCCAGCCGCACGCCGGGCACCTGGCGCTGGCGCGCCTGGCCGAGGTCCGCCACACCACCCTGGTGACCCAGAACGTGGACGACCTGCACCAGCGCGCCGGCAGCGAGGTCGCCGCGCACGTGCACGGCCGCCTGTCGGCGCTGCGCTGCAGCGACTGCGGCCAGCCCTGGCGCGGCTTGCTGCCGCCGATCGACGTGCACACCCCCAGCCAGCGCCTGGCGCCGCCGGTGTGCGCGGCCTGCGGCGGCACGGTGCGCCCGGGCGTGGTGTGGTTCGGCGAAGCGTTGCCGGCGGCAGAGTGGGCGCGCGCGCAGACCGCGGCCGACACCGCCGACCTGGTGCTGGTGATCGGCAGTTCCGGCCTGGTCTATCCGGCCGCCAGCCTGCCGCTGCAGGCCAAGGAGCGCGGTGCCTGCGTGGTCGAGATCAATCCCGAACCCAGTGCGTTGTCGGCGCGTGTGGATCTGCACTGGCGCGACAGCGCCGCGGTGGCGCTGCCGTTGCTGCTGCAGCAGTGCATGGTGGCCTGAGCGCGTTGCCGGCCGCGGGAGCTGCGCGCGGCGCTCAGCGCAGCGTGTGCAGGAACGCGTCCACCGCCGCGGTGTAGGCCGAGGGCAGGCCCAGGTCGCGGTTGATCTCGGCATGGCTGGCGTCCTGCGGCAGCACCTCGACGCGGATGCCGCGGCCGTTGGCCTTGGCGGCCAGGTGGCGTGCCTGCGCGCAGGCATCGGCACGGCGGCTGGAGCACACCGCCAGCAGCGGCGGCGCGCTGGCGCCCATGACGTGGTACGGCGAGGCGGCGATCCAGTCGCTGCGCACGCTGCCGAACGCGCGGTCGTACAGCGGCAGATGCCGTTGCTGCATCACCTGCTCCACGTCCATCGCCGCACTGTCCAGCGCCACCGCGCCCAGCGGTCGGCGCGCCCCGGCCTGGGCCAGCAGGTCCGGCGACAGGTCCAGCAGGCTCACCAGGTGCGCGCCGGCCGAGTGGCCCATCAGCACCAGCCGCGCCGGATCGGCGCCCCACTGCGGCGCCAGTTGCTGGATCCGCGCGACCGCGCGCGCCACGTCTTCTGCCTGCTCAAGCGGCGTCGCCTGCGGCAGCAGGCGGTAGTTCACCGACACCAGCACATGGCCCTGCGGCAGCCAGTGCGCGACCTTGTTGGCGGCCACCCCGGGGTTGTCCTTGTCCCCGTCGGCCCAGCCGCCGCCGTGCACCATCACCAGCAGCGGCGCCTGGCGCGCGCCGGCCGGCAGATACACATCCATGCGCTGCGCCGGGTCCGGGCCGTAGGCGACGTCGCGCAGCACCTGTGCGCCGGCGGGCAGTGGCGCACGCGCGGTGTCGGCGCGGTCGCCCTGCAGACGCTGCAGCAGGCGTGCGCGCAGGCGTCCGTCCTGGGCGTGGGCAGGCATGGCGGTCAGCGCCGGCAGCAGCAGGGCCAGGGCGAGCAGGCAATGGACGGGCGACGGGCGGGACAGGCGCATGGGCGGATCACTCCTTGAAGGAAGGCGAGGGAGGGCGTGGCGCGGCCGGCCGCTGCAGGCGCCGGCGCGCGCCGGTTCAGGCCGGGCGCAGGTGCAAGGTGGCGCACAGGCCGTGTGGGGCGATCGGCTGCAGCAGCAACGCGCCGCGATGCTGGCGCGCGACGCGCTCGACGATCGCCAGGCCCAGTCCGCTGCCGCCATGGCCGCCGTGCACGAACGGCTGCAACGCGCGCGCGCCCAGCGCCGGGTCCAGGCCGGGGCCGTGGTCGCGCACCTCGATGCGCCAGCCATCGCCGCCGTCGCTGTGCAGGCGCAGCTGGAACGGCGCGGCGCCGTGCCGCTCGGCGTTGCCGACGAGGTTGCCGAGCGCGCGCTGCAGCGCCAGCGGCCGTCCGTGCAGCGGCGCCTGCGCGGGCAGGACGGCCTCCCAGCCGGGTTGCGCCGCGCCCAGCGTCTGCCGGCAGAGGTCGGCCAGGTCCAGGGCCACGGCGGGTTCGTCGCGGCCGTCGCGGGCGTAGGCGATGAACTGCGCCAGGATCGCGTCGATCTCGCCGATGTCGCGCTCCATGCCCTCGCGCAGTTCCGGCTCCACCTGCGGCAGCAGCGCCAGCGCGTACTGCAGCCGGGTCAGCGGGGTGCGCAGGTCGTGGGAGATGCCGGCCAGCAGCAGCGCACGCTCGGCTGCGGCCTGGCGCACGTCGGCGCTGGCCGCGGTGAGCGCCTGCGCCAGCGCGGCGACTTCGCGCGGGCCGCCGGTGGCGATCGGTCCGGCCTGTTCGCCGCGCACCAGGTGCGGCGCGGCCTGCGCCAGTTGCCGCAGCGGCCGCACCATGCGCCGCGCGACCAGCGCAGCGGCGAGCCAGACCAGCAGCGTGCAGCCGGCCAGCATCGCCACGGAAAATCGCCGCAGGCCGTGCCCGCGCGGCTGGCTGGAGAACGCGATCCACAGCGGCGTGGGCGTGGCCAACTGCAGCCACAGGGTGCCGTCGGCGTCGCGCCGCAACGCGCGCCCGGGGCCGAGCTGGTCGGCCGCGCGGCGCTGCACGGCGTCGACCAGCGGGCCGGCGGCATTGGCCGTGGGCGGTGCGCTGCGCAGTTGCAGCCCGGCCTCGCGCAACGCCGGCGCCAGCGCCGCGGCGGCCGGCGAGCGCTGCAGCGCCTCGGCGACATTGGCCAAGCCGTGCAGCACGCGCAGTTGCTGCTGCGCTGCCGGCCGCAACGCCAGTTCGCGGCCGAGCAGCAGCGCCAGCAGGCCGGCGCCGGCCAGCACCAGCGCGATCACCAGCGCCAGTTGCCCGAACAGGCTGCGCGGCCAGCCGCTGGCGCGGAAGGCAGGCGCGCTCATGCCTGCGGCTCCGGCGGTACGTACACATAGCCCACGCCCCACACCGTCTGGATCAGCCGCGGCGTGCGCACGTCGTCTTCCAGCAGCTTGCGCAGCCGCGCCACGATCACGTCGATGCTGCGGCCCAGCGGCTCGTGTTCGCGGCCGTGCGCCAGGCTGGACAGGCGGTCGCGGCTCAGCGGCTGCTGTGGGTGCCGCAGCAGCACCGACAGCACCGCGAACTCGGCGGTGGTGAGCTTCAGCGGTTCGCCGTCGCGGCGCAGCTCGCGCCGTCCCAGGTGCAGGCGGAAGCGGCCGAAGCCGATCTCGCCGCCGTCCGGCTGCGGCGCGCCGGCGCCGCCCGGGCGGGTACGGCGCAGCACCGCGCGGATCCGCGCCAGCAGCTCGCGCGGGTTGACCGGCTTGGGCAGGTAGTCGTCGGCGCCGATCTCCAGGCCGACGATGCGGTCGATCTCGTCGCCCTTGGCGGTCAGCATCACGATCGGGGTGTGGTCGCCCTGGCCGCGCAGGCGTCGGCAGATCTCCAGGCCGTTCTCGCCGGGCAGCATCAGGTCCAGCACCACCAGATCATAGTGGCCGCGCGCCAGCGCCTGCTGCAGTTGCATGCCGTCGGCCACCGCCTTGACCGCGAAGCCCTGGCTTTCCAGGTAGCGGCACAGCAGGGCGCGCAGGCGGTCGTCGTCGTCGACCAGCAGCAGGCGGGGAGCGGGCGCGGCATCGTGCATGGACGCCACTATCGGCTGCGCCGCGGCCTGGCGGCAACGGCGATGGCGGCGCATCTGTAAGCGGATGTTTCCGCCGTGGCCTGCGGCAACATCCGCTGGCCGATCCGGCGCCCCGCGCGCCGGCGCCGTGACTACGGTGATGCCTGGCAGCACGCCGCTGCCGTCACCGGAGAACGCCATGTCGCTGTCCCCTCGCACCACCTCCTTGCTGCTGGCGCTGGCCGCCGGCGTCCTGGCCGTGCCCAGCGCCCAGGCACGCGAGCACACCCGCACGCGCAGCGCCGGCGGCGCCGATGGCGCCCGCCACGCGGCCGTGCAGGCCAGCGCCAGCGGCGCCCACGGCAGCGTGCAGCGCGCCCGCCAATGGCAGGCCGACGGCCAGGGCAACGCCAGCGCCAGCAGCGCCGCCACCCGCACGACGGCCGCCGGCGGCAGCGCCACGCGCCAGGGCAGTGCCGAGCGCAACGCCGACGGCAGCGCCAGCCGCCAGGGCAGCGCCAGCGTGCAAGGCGCCGACGGCGCCAGTGCCAGCAGCAGCGGCAGCCTGGCCCGCGCCGCCGACGGCACGCTCAGTGGCAACCGCCAGAGCAGCGTCGCGGGTACACAGGGCAGCTACCAGGGCAGCACCAGCGTGCAGGACGGCAGTGTCGTCCACACCGGCACCTGCACCGACGCCAGCGGCGCGGTGGTGCCGTGCCGGCCCTAGGACAGGCGGCGGTGGTGGGGCCGTCCGGGGGCGCCAACGCCCGTGTTTGCGGCCGGCTTCACGACCCCGTCACGGCCGCGAACGGCCGTCGCGGCCGGGCCGGAATCGGCCGCCCGCGGCAAACCGTTGCCAGGCTTAGGTTTTCGTAATTCCACCCATATTTAGCGTTGACGTGGCCGACCGACCCCACTATCTTGGGGTGGTCGGTTCCGGCGGCCACAAGCCGCGGGATCAAAAGGGAAGCCGGTGCGGCGTGCCAACGCCAACTCCGGCGCTGCCCCGCAGCGGTAATTGGGAACGAACCCGTCATCCGCACTGAGGCGCCCGCCTTGGGAAGCGACGGGCTAGGAACCGGCCACGGCCGTTGCCCATCAGCCCGAAGACCTGCCGACAGCCGCGCGAAGCACACCGCGCGGCGCCGACCGCGCGCTCTCCGGGGGGAGAGGGTCGGTGCAGCGATGACCGCCCGCAGGCCCGGTGCCTGCGCCGTTTGCAGTCTTCGCGACACCGCCCGCCACCTGCGAACCCGGTCGGACCGCTGCCTGCGAGGGTCGGGCGGCCGCGTGCACCACGCTTGGAGACCTTCATGAGCCAGACCCACAGCCTGCCGGCCACCGCGTCCGTCGACGCCGCCGTCGACCCCACGACCGCTGCCGCCACTGCCCAGCCGGAGCCGACGGCCAGCAGCGAGCCGAGCAACGACCAGCGCGCCGTGACCTGGATCGTCAAGGACGGCGGCAACCGCCGCATGGCCTTCGACCGCTCGCGCCTGCAGCGCACCCTGGACCGGATCCACGCCGAGTTCCCGCAGCTGGACGTGAGCGACTACGAGCGCAAGGCCTTCGCCTTCATCGAGAAGAAGGAAAGCCTGTCGGCCGACGACATGGTCGACTACCTGATCCGCGAGGCCGAGTCGCGCGTGGACATCGCCACGCCGGAGTGGGAGTACTTCGCCGCGCGCCTGTACCTGGACCGCCTGTACAAGCGCGCCAGCAAGAACCGTTTCTACGATGCCGGCGAGAAGTACGGCTCCTACGTCGGCCTGCAGGAAAGCCTGGCCGACCGTGGCGTGTACTCGATCGACATCCTCAAGAACTACTCCAAGGACGAGCTGGCCGAAGCCGGCCGCATGATCGATCCGGAGCGCGACAAGCTGTTCGCCTACAACGGCCTGTACCTGCTGGCCACGCGCTACCTGGCCACCGACAACTCGCGCAAGGTGTACGAACTGCCGCAGGAGCGCTGGCTGACCATCGCCCTGTACCTGATGCAGGACGAGAAGCCGCGCGAGCGCCGCATGCAGTTGGTCGGCGAGGCCTACTGGGCGCTGTCCAACCTGTACATGACCGTGGCCACGCCGACCCTGGCCAACGCCGGCAAGATCGGCGGGCAGTTGTCGAGCTGCTTCATCGACACCGTCGACGACAGCCTGCAGGGCATCTACGACTCCAACACCGACGTGGCGCGCGTGTCCAAGCACGGCGGCGGCGTCGGCGCCTACCTGGGCTACGTGCGTTCGTCCGGCTCGGCGATCCGCGGGGTGAAGAACTCCAGCGGCGGCGTGGTGCCGTGGATCAAGCAGCTCAACAACACCGCCGTGTCGGTGGACCAGCTCGGCCAGCGCAAGGGCGCCATCGCCGTGTACCTGGACATCTGGCACCGCGACATCGAGGCGTTCCTGGACCTGCGCCTGAACAACGGCGACCAGCGCCTGCGCGCGCACGACGTGTTCACCGCGGTGTGCGTGCCGGACATCTTCATGGAAGCGGTGGAGCGCCGCGGCGAGTGGTACCTGTTCGACCCGCACGAGGTGAAGGAGGTCAAGGGCTGGTACCTGCAGGACTTCTTCGACGAGAAGCGCGGCGAAGGCAGCTTCCGCGCCCGCTACGAGGAAGTGGTGGCCGACGAGCGCATCGGCCGCAAGGTGGTCAAGGCCATCGACATGTTCAAGCGGATCATGGTCAGCCAGCTGGAGACCGGCAACCCGTTCATGTTCTATCGCGACGAAGTCAATCGCATGAACCCGAACAAGCACCAGGGCATGGTGTATTCCAGCAACCTGTGCACCGAGATCCTGCAGAACATGAGCCCGACGCGGGTCATCCAGGAGATGATCAGCGGCGACCAGATCGTCACCACCAAGCAGGCCGGCGACTTCGTCGTGTGCAACCTGTCCTCGGTGAACCTGGGCCGCGCGGTCACCGCGCAGCCGGACCTGCTGTCGCCGGACATCCTGGAGCGGCTGATCCGCGTCCAGGTGCGCATGCTCGACAACGTCATCGACCTCAACGAGCTGCCGGTGCCGCAGGCCACCATCACCAACCAGAAGTACCGCGCGATCGGCCTGGGCACCTTCGGCTGGCACCACCTGCTGGCGCAGAAGGGCATCGACTGGAATTCGCCGGACGCCGAGGCCTACAGCGATTCGCTGTACGAGCGCATCAACTACCTGACCATCCAGGCGAGCCTGGCGCTGGCCAAGGAGAAGGGCGCGTACAAGGTGTTCAAGGGCAGCGACTGGCAGAACGGCGAGTACTTCACCAAGCGCGGCTACGACAGCGCCGAGTGGCAGGAACTGGCCGCGCAGGTGAGCGTGCACGGCGTGCGCAACGCCTGGATGGTGGCGGTGGCGCCGAACATGAGCACCGCGCAGATCGCCGGCTCCACCGCGTCGATCGACCCGATCTACAGCGCGTTCTACTACGAAGAGAAGAAGGACTTCCGCCGTCCGGTGGTGGCGCCGGGGCTGACCGTGGACACCTATCCGTACTACGAGAAGGGCGCCTACAAGGTCGACCAATTCGCCAGCGTGCGCCAGAACGCGCGCCGCCAGCGTCACGTCGACCAGTCGATCAGCTTCAACTTCTACGTGCCCAGCGGCATCCGCGCCAGCACCCTGCTGGACCTGCACATGACCGCGTGGAAGGAAGGCCTGAAGACCACGTACTACGTGCGTTCCAACGACATCGACATCAGCGAGTGCGAGTGGTGCTCGAGCTGATCGCCGGCGTCTGACGCCCGCGCCGCGCGGCAGGCCTGTCCTGCCGCGCGCGTTCCGTATTCCCGCGCCGACCGCCGGCGCCGTTCACCGACTACCAAAGCACATCCATGGCCATCGCGCTCGACCGCATCAAGATCCTCGAACCGCTGCACCCCAACCGTTCCACCGGCATCATCAACGGCACCACCAGCGGCATCCTCAACTGGAACGACATCCCGTACCCGTCCTTCTACCGGGCGTACAAGGAGCTGTCGACCAACTTCTGGATCCCCGACGAAGTGGACATGAAGGGCGATGCCAAGCAGTACGGGGAGCTGTCGGCGCGCGAGAAGAACGCCTACGACTCGATCATCGGCCTGCTGGCCACGCTGGATTCGCCGCAGACGCGCTTCATCTACAACGTCGCCGAATACATCACCGACCCGGCCGCGCACGCCAATGCCGCGATCATCGGCCAGCAGGAAGTGATCCACAACGAGAGCTACTCGTACGTGCTGGCCTCGATCGCCGGCCTGGCCGACCAGAACCGCGTGTTCGAGATCGCGCGCACGCATCCGACCATCATCGCGCGCAACCAGCCGATCATGCAGGCCTACGACGACTTCATGCGCGAGAAGACCGCAGAGACCCTGCTGCGCTCGCTGATCCAGTCCTCGATCCTGGAAGGCATCAACTTCTATTCCGGCTTCGCGTATTTCTACAACCTGGTCCGGCAGAACCGCATGACCGGTACCGGCAAGATCATCAGCTTCATCAACCGCGACGAGCTGGCCCACACCAAGTTCATCAGCGAGCTGATCCGCGCCATCATCGGCGAGAACGCCGAACTGCAGACCAACGAGCTGACCGACTACGTGCACCAGGCCTTCGAGCATGCGATCCGCCTGGAGACCGAGTGGTCCTCGGAAGTGCTCGACGGCATCGAGGGCATCGACGTGGACGAGATGATCCAGTACGTGAAGTACCGCGCCAACAAGATGTCCGGCATGCTCGGCATCGAGAAGCTGTACAGCGGCGCCAGCGACAACGTGATGCCGTGGATCAAGGCCTACGCCGACAACTTCACCGAGACCAAGACCGACTTCTTCGAGATGCGCAACGCCAGCTACAAGAAGACCAACTCGGACAACGGCTTCGACGATCTTTGAAGAGCCGGGATTGGGGATTCGGCATTCGGGATTCGCAACAGCAAGGTCGAATCCCGCTTTTACGAATCCCCAATCCCGAATCCCGAATCCCCGCCCCATGCATATCCTGCTCGCCTACGCTTCGCTCAGCGGCAACACCCGCGACGTCGCCCGCCGCGTGCATGCGCAGTGCGAGGCGGCGGGGCACGCGGTGACCTGGATCCATACCGATCTGCAGACGTTGCAGGGCGCGCTCGGCGATGCCGCGCGCGCGGCGGACTTCGATCTGCATCTGCTCGGCAGTTGGAGCGACAACGCCGGGCGCACGCCGGCGGAGATGAAGCGCTATATCGCCGAGTTGATCGAGGCGACAGGCAAGACGATCGAAGTGGCGGCGTTCGGCACCGGCGAGACGCAGTGGGGGCTGGAGTACTACTGCGGTGCGGTCAAGCGCATCGCGCGGTTCTTCGACAGCGCCTATCCGCGGCTGGAGATCGAGCAGATGCCGCACGGCGACCGCGACAACGCGGCCATCGACGCCTGGTGCGCGCAGGTGCTGGCGTTGCGCGCGGCGCGAGCCCTGCAGCCGGATGCAGTGGATGCAGCGAATGCGGTGGCGGTGTCGCAGGACATGGTTGGCACGGCCGGAACCGATGCCGTCCAGGCCGCAGTGCCGTTGCCTGTCGGCAGCGGCTGATCCTTTTTCCTTTTTCCGCCCCGGGCGCCGACCATCGCCGCGCCGGGCGTCACGTTCCAGACGAGGTCCGTTCCATGCTTACCACCATCACCGTTTCCAGCGCCGAACAGTTCGTCGATGCGCTTGCCGCGCACCCGCGCGTGCTGGCCGATTTCAACAAGGACAACTGCCCGGGCTGCCGCATGCTCGACAAGTCGCTGGAGCGTTTCGCCGAGAGCGACACGGCGCAGGGCGTGACCCTGCTCAAGGTGAAGATGGAAGACGTGGGCGAGGAGTTCTTCCGCGCGCAGGGCCTGCGGCAGACGCCGACGCTGATGCTGTTCCGCCAGGGCGAGGAAGTGGCGCGGGTGCCCGGCTTCGTGCCGCCGGCGAAGATCGACGAAGCGGTGCGCACGCATCTGGGCTGAGCGCGCCGCGTTCCTCGCACCTCGTATCTCGTAGGAGCGGCTTCAGCCGCGACGGGCTTTCCCATAACGTCTGTCGCGGCTGAAGCCGCTCCTACGGTTCTTCTTGTCCGACACGAAAGCTTGGAAGCGAACAGCAAAGGCTTTCGCCCTTGCGGGCGAGTCACTTTTCTTTGCTCGCGCAAAGAAAAGGTAACCAAAAGAAAGCGCGCCCTGCCTACGCGCCCTCCGCGCTGCGCGCTCCGGGTCCGCGTCCATCACGGGGATCCGCGGAAGGGGCATCCTGCCCCTGCCGCGGACGGCGCACATCCATGTGCGCCGCCCTTCGGGTGTTTCCCCGCGATGGCCGCCGCTACGGAAGGGAACCCGGTAAGTCAAAAGCCGAAGCAACAGCAACAGCCCAAGCAACAGTAACGGCAACAGCAACGGCCGAAGCGGCTGCCGCTGCAGCGCCCGCCCGCATCATTGCAGCGTTCGTAAGCGAATGCGCTGCGCGTGGCGGCCCACGTTGCTTATCGATCATGTTGAACGCGCAAAACGATGCTGGTTTTCGAAGAAGCTGCAGGCGCAGTTGTGCGTGGCGTAGAGGTGGCTGTGCCGGCATGCGCCCAGGTCAGGCGCATCGCCATTACAGTGGCGTATGTATGCGCTGTATCCGCAATAGTTTCTGCTTTTGCTATTGATGGTGCATTGGCTTTTGACTTACTGGGTTCCCTTCCGCAGCGGCGGATGGACCGGGGAAACACCCGAAGGGCGGCGCACATGGATGTGCGCCGTTTGCGGCAGGGGCAGGATGCCCCTTCCGCGAATCCCCGGTGCATCCGCGGACCCGGAGCGCGCAGCGCGGAGGGCGCAAGGCAGGGCGCGCTTTCTTTTGGTTACCTTTTCTTTGCGCGAGCAAAGAAGCGCTTCTCAGCAGCCGAAGGCTGATCAAAGTAACTCGCCCGAAAGGGCGAAAGCCTTTGCTCTCGTCTATCGGTGAAAGCTCGCGGCTAAAGCCGGTCCTACATTCCTGCCAAGGGAGCGCAGCCATGCACTGCCACCCCTACCCACGCCTGCCCGCCGCATGCCCCTGCGCCAACTGCCACAGATGGCGCACGATCGGCATCGCTTGTGCGGTGGCCGGCAGCGCGGCCAGGGCCAGCCGCGCCATCGGCACGCGGCCGTCGATGTCCAGGTAGCGCACGCCGGGCAACTGCACCTGCGCAGTCGAGGCGGGGACCACCGACACGCCCAGTTCCGCGGCCACCAGGTTGACGATGGAGGACATCTGCGGCGCTTCCTGTTCGATCTTCAGCTCGAAGCCGGCCTGGCGGCAGGCGTCGAGGATCTCGTCGTACAGGCTGGTGCCGAAGCTGCGCGGGAACAGGATGAAGGGTTCGCCGGCCAGCGCCGACAGCGGGGCGCGGCGGCGCTTGGCCAGGCGGTGCGCCGCCGGTACCGCGATCTTCATCGGTTCGTCGGGCAGCTTGAGCAACTGCAGTTCCGAGGGCGTGGCCACGCTGTAGCGGATGAAGGCCGCATCCAGCCGTCCCTGTAGCAGCGCAGCGAGCAGGCCGGCGGTGTTGGTCTCTTCCAGCGCCAGCGTCACCGCCGGCCAGCCGCGGCGGAAGCCGCGCACCAGGGTCGGCACGATCGGGTTGAACGCGGCCGAGGCGGTGAAGCCGAGCCGCAGCACGCCGCTTTCGCCGCGTGCGGCGCGGCGTGCGGCATCGCCGGCGCGTTCCAGGTCGGCGAGCACGCGCCGGGCTTCGGTGCGGAAGGCGCGGCCGGCATCGGTGAGCTCGGCGCCGCGCGGTGTGCGCACGAACAGCGGCGTGCCCAGTTCCTCCTCCAGTGCGCGGATCTGCTGGCTCAGCGGCGGTTGCTGGATGCCCAGTTGCGCCGCGGCGCGGGTGAAGTGCCCGGCCTCGGCCACGGCCAGGAAATAGCGCAGGTGGCGCAGTTCCATGTCATATCCAACACATATGGAGAACGGGCCGATCATATATTGGACGCCGGGGTCGGTCAGGCGAATACTGGCCTTCCGTTTCCCGCCGCGACCCATCCCGTGAACGCCTCCAGCCAATGCCCGCCGGCGCACGCCGTGGACGATGCGCCGCTGCTGCGCATCCGCCTGGCGCTGTTCCTGGCCGGCTTCGCCACCTTCTCGCTGCTGTACAGCGTGCAGCCGCTGCTGCCCGAATTCGCCCGCGAGTTCGGGCTCAGCGCGGCGGCCAGCTCATTGCCGCTGTCGCTGGCCACCGGCGGCCTGGCGATCGCGATCTTCTGCGCTGGCGCGGTGTCGGAGACGCTGGGCCGGCGCGGGCTGATGTTCGTGTCGATCGCGTTGGCGGCGCTGCTCAACCTGCTCGCGGCCTACCTGCCACACTGGGGCGCGCTGGTGGCGGTGCGCGCGCTGTCCGGCATCGCCCTGGGCGGCGTCCCGGCGGTGGCGATGGTGTACCTGGCCGAGGAACTGCCGGCGAGCCGGCTTGGCGCGGCCACCGGGCTGTACGTGGCCGGCAATGCCTTCGGCGGCATGGTCGGCCGGATCGGCATGAGCGTGCTCACCGATCACTTCGACTGGCGCACCGCGCTGGCCACGCTGAGCACGGTGGACCTGCTGGCCGCGATCGGCTTCGTGTGGCTGCTGCCGCCGTCGCGGCATTTCGTGCGCCGCCAGGGCGTGAACCTGCGCTTCCACCTGCGCGCCTGGGGCGGGCATCTGCGCGATCGCCATCTGCCGTGGCTGTTCGCGATCCCGTTCCTGGCGATGGGCGTGTTCGTCAGCGTCTACAACTACGCCGGCTTCCGCCTGGGCGGACCGGAGTTCGGGCTGAGCCAGAGCCAGCTCGGCCTGATCTTCAGTGCCTACGTGTTCGGCATCGTGTCGTCCTCGGTCGCCGGCGCCGCCTCCGACCGGTTCGGCCGCGGCCCGGTGGTGCTGGCCGGCATCGCCACCGCGGCGCTGGGCGTGGCGATGACCCTGGCGCATGCGCTGGTGCCGGTCATCGCCGGCATCGTGCTGCTGACCATCGGCTTCTTCGTCGCGCACTCGGCGGCCAGCGCCTGGGTCGGGCGCCTGGGCGGGGAGTTCAAGGGCCATGCCGCCTCGCTGTACCTGCTGGCCTATTACGCCGGCGCCAGCGTGATCGGCTCGCTCAGCGGCGCGGCCTGGCAGCACGGAGGCTGGAACGCGCTGGTCGCGTGCTGCCTGGTGTTGCTGGGCATCGGCCTGGTCGCCGCGCAGGTGCTGCGCCGCGGTGCCGACGACAGCCGCCCCTATGGCCGCTTCGGGCCGCATCCGCCGCGCGGCGAGTGAGCCGCGCGCCCTCAGCCAACGGGAGTTCCGCGATGCAGATCGACCATCTCGACCATCTGGTCCTCACCGTCGCCGACATCGACGCCAGCTGCGCGTTCTATGCGCAGGTGCTGGGTATGCGCGTGGTGACCTTCGGCGAAGGCCGCAAGGCGCTGGCGTTCGGCGCGCAGAAGATCAACCTGCATCGGCATGGCCACGAGTTCGAGCCGAAGGCGCGGGCGCCCACGCCAGGTTCGGCCGACCTGTGCTTTCTCACCGCCACGCCGCTGGCGCAGGTGGCGGAGGAACTGCAGGCCGCGGCCGTGCCGATCGAGGAGGGGCCGGTCCAACGCACCGGCGCCCGCGGGCCGATCCTGTCGCTGTACATCCGCGATCCCGACGGCAACCTGATCGAGGTCGCCAACCCGGTGTGATGGGAGCCGCGTTGGCATTGGACGTGTGCTGTTCGCGCGCTGCCTAACCCGCGCTTGCCGCCGTCTCGCCGCTCCGCCGGGTGCCATCCCTCATGTGCGGGCAATGCCAGGCCCTTGTGCTACCGGCCCGCACGCACTACATACAGCGGGACGGCCGCCTCCGTTGCGCGCGCTTTCATACCGACCGGAGCCGCCTGATGTCGCAGTTGCTGCAGGATCACCCCGCGTCCGCACAGCCAGCGGCGTCCGCGCTGGAGGCGTTCGTCGAGCGCCACCGGCGCCTGTTCGTGCTGACCGGCGCCGGCTGCAGCACCGACTCGGGCATTCCCGACTACCGCGATGCCGCCGGCGACTGGAAGCGTGCGCAGCCGGTGACCTACCAAGCCTTCATGGGCGAGCTGGCGACGCGGCAGCGCTACTGGGCGCGCAGCCTGCTCGGCTGGCCGCGCTTCGGCCATGCGCGGCCCAATGCCACCCACGCCGCGCTGGCGCAGCTGGAAGCGCGCGGCCAGGTCGAACTGCTGCTGACCCAGAACGTGGACGGCCTGCACCAGGCCGCCGGTAGCCGTGCCACCATCGACCTGCACGGGCGCCTGGACGTGGTGCGCTGCATGGGTTGCGAGCGGCGCATGCCGCGCGAGGCGTTCCAGCAGCACCTGCTGCAGCACAACCCGCAGTGGGCAACGCTGCAGGCCGCGCCGGCGCCGGACGGCGATGCCGACCTGGAGGGCGAGGATTTCGCCAGCTTCGTCGTGCCGCCCTGCGCGCACTGCGGCGGCGTGCTGAAGCCGGATGTGGTGTTCTTCGGCGAGAACGTGCCGCGCGAGCGCGTGGCCAGTGCCTTCGCGCATCTGCAGCGCGCCGACGCGGTACTAGTGGTGGGCTCGTCGCTGATGGTCTATTCCGGCTTCCGCTTCGTGCAGGCCGCGGCCAAGGCCGGCCTGCCGATCGCCGCGGTCAACCTGGGCCGCACCCGCGGCGACGATCTGCTGAGCCTGAAAGTGGAGCAATCGTGCGCGCAGGCGCTGGCCTTCCTGCTGCCGGCAGCGGCGCGCGTTCCGAATCCCGGCACGAACTGATCCACCGGCAGTGGTTGATCGCGCTGTACGGCAGGAGTGCAATGGCCGCTTACCGCGCCGCGCTCGGCGTTTCCATGGATCCGCATCGTGAGCCAGTTGTTCTCGCCCCTGGCACTGGGGCCGCTGTCGTTGTCCAACCGCATCGTGATCGCACCGATGTGCCAGTACTCGGCCGAGGACGGCCGCGCCAGCGACTGGCATGTGCAGCATCTGGGCCAACTGGCGCAGTCCGGCGCCGGCCTGCTGATCCTGGAGGCGACGGCGGTGGAGCCGCGTGGACGCATCAGCTATGCCGACCTGGGTCTGTGGGACGATGCCACCGAAGCGGCGCTGGACACGGTGTTGCGCGCAGTGCGGCGCTGGTCGCCGATGCCGTTGGGCATCCAGCTCGCGCATGCCGGGCGCAAGGCGTCCACGCGCAAGCCCTGGGACGGCGGCGGCGCGATCGCGCCTGACCAGCCGAATGGCTGGCAGACCGTGGCGCCGTCGGCGCAGGCGTTCGACCAGGATGGCGTGCCGCCGCAGGCGCTGGACCTGGCCGGCATCGACGCCATCGTCGAGGCGTTCGTGGCGTCGGCGCGGCGCGCCGAGCGCCTCGGCTTCGAGCTGATCGAACTGCATGCCGCACACGGCTACCTGCTGCACCAGTTCCTGTCGCCGCTGAGCAATCAGCGCGCCGATGCCTATGGCGGCAGCCTCGAGAACCGCATGCGCCTGTTGCTGAGCGTGCATGCGGCGGTGCGCGCCGCGGTGGCGCCGAGCATCGCAGTGGGCGTGCGCATCTCCGCGACCGATTGGGTCGACGGCGGCTGGGACCTGGTGCAGAGCGAAGCGCTGGCGCAGGCATTGCAGGCGCAGGGCTGCGATTACCTGCACGTGTCCAGTGGTGGCTTGGACCGGCGCCAGCGCATTCCGGTGGCGCCCGGCTACCAGGTGCCGCTGGCCGAGGCGCTGCACCGCGCGCTGCGCATGCCGGTGATCGCGGTGGGCCTGATCACCGAGCCGCAGCAGGCCGAGGCCATCCTCGCCGAGGACCGTGCCGACGCCATCGCGCTGGCCCGCGGCATCCTCTACGATCCGCGCTGGCCCTGGCACGCGGCCGCCGCGCTGGGCGCGCGGTTGCGGCCGTCGCCGCAATACCTGCGCTGCGAGCCGCACGCGGCGCGCGGCGTGTTCGACGCCTGACCGACGCGCCGCACGGTTGGCGGCCTCCACTTCGATTTCTTCAGGGAGCATGCAATGACGACGATTGGATTTCTCGGCCTGGGCACGATGGGCCAGCCGATCGCGCTCAACCTGCTGCGTGCCGGCCATGCGTTGACGGTCTGGAACCGCAGCCCCGCGGCGGCGCAGCCCCTGCTCGAGGCCGGCGCGCAACTGGCCGCGCAACCGGCCGACGCGGTGCGCGGGCCGGTGCTGTTCTCGATGCTGGCCGACGACACCGCGGTGCGCGAGACCCTGCTCGATCGTGGCGCGCTGGACGCGCTCACTGCCGGTAGCGTGCACGTCAACATGGCCACCATCTCGGTGGCATTGGCGCGCGAACTGCACGCGCTGCATGCCGAGCGCGGCGTCGCCTACCTGGCGATGCCGGTGCTGGGGCGGGTGGAGGTGGCCGCGGCCGGCCAGCTCAACCTGCTGGCCGCCGGCGATGCCGCGGCGCTGGCGCGGGTGCAGCCGTTGCTCGATGTCATCGGACGCAAGACCTGGTATTTCGGCGCCGCGCCGGAACAGGCCAACGCGGTCAAGCTCGCCGCCAATCTGTGCCTGGCCAGCGCCATCGGCACCATGGCCGAGGCGTCGGCGCTGGTGCGCGGGCACGGCGTGGAAGCGGCCGATTTCCTCGACATGCTCACCAGTACCGTGTTCGCCGCACCGGCCTACCAGACCTATGGTGGCATGATCGCCGAACAGCGCTACAGCCCGGCTGGCTTCAAGGCCACGCTGGGCCTGAAGGACGTGCGCCTGGCGCTGAACGCCGGCGAGACCCGGCACGTGCCGATGCCGCTGGCGGGGGTGCTGCGCGATGCCTTCATCGAAGCGATCGCGCACGGCGACGGCGAGCTGGACTGGGCGGCGCTGGCCAAGGTCGCCGCGCGCCGCGCCGGCCAGGCCTGAGCGACGCGGGACGATCTTCAGCGGACCTTGGCGGCGCATGCGGCACACTGCGTGCCCGCTTGAGCCTGGCGCGCGCTTGCCGCTAAGGTGCGGCGATTTGTTGGCGCATCACAGGAGGATGCCATGAGCCCGAATTCGTCCGATCCCGGCGACAGAGCGCCGATCCAGCCGCCGCGCGCGGTCGTGCGCGAGGCCGTGCCCGGGCCCGATCATCCGGACCATCCGGACCACCTGTTGTACGCGCAGATCCGCGAGGGCGTGCACGCGCTGGACGCGGCCTGCGGCCGCGTGCCGGATGCGATCAGCGAGCGCATGGTGGCGCGGCTGCTGCCGCTGGCCAAAGAATACGGCTTCGACCAGGTCGACCACGTGGTGCTCAGCCGCGAGATCGGCGAGGTGGAGGATGGCGAGAACGTGTTTCTGGTGCGCGGCGACCTGGACGATCCGGCGCACCTGCGCGCGCACATCACCACCCACGAAGCGGTCGGCATGTCGGTGGAGGATTCGCTGGCGCGCCTGGAAAAGGTCAACCGCCGTTTGGCGCTGCGCTTGCGTCCGGAGTGAGTGCAGGCGAGTGAACAACGTCCCAGGCGAGGCGTCAGCTGCGACCCTGTTTCCTGGTAAGGAAGGCTGAGCCCCTCTGCCTCCGGGAGAGGGGTTGGGGTGAGGGTACGGGTCCCCTATCATCCGCAAATGCGCCACGACTACATCCTGACCCTGTCCTGCCCGGACCGTACCGGCATCGTCTTCCGCGTCAGCGGCCTGCTGTTCGAGCACGGCTGCAACATCCTCGATGCGCAGCAGTTCGGCGACGAGGAAAGCGGCCGCTTCTTCCTGCGCGTGCACTTCGATGTGCCCGCCGACGGCGTCGTCGCCGCAGTGAAGCTGCAATTGGAGCCGCTGGCCGCCGACTACGCGATGGACTGGCAACTGCACGACGCGCGCCGCCGTGCGCGCCTGCTGGTGCTGGTCAGCAAGCAGGGCCACTGCCTCAACGACCTGCTGTTCCGCGCGCACAGCCGGCAGTTGCGGGTGGATATCGCCGCGGTGGCCTCCAACCACCCCGATTTCGCCGCGCTCGCCGGCTCCTACGGCGTGCCGTTCCATCACCTGCCGGTGAGCGCCGCCAATCGCGACGAACAGGAAGCGCAGTTGCTGGCGCTGGTCGAACGCGAACGCATCGACCTGGTGGTGCTGGCCCGCTACATGCAGATCCTGTCGCCGACCCTCTGCGCGGCCCTGGCCGGGCGCGCGATCAACATCCACCACAGCTTTTTGCCCAGCTTCAAGGGCGCGCAGCCGTATCACCAGGCGCACGCGCGCGGGGTCAAGATCATCGGCGCCACCGCGCACTACGTCACCGGCGACCTGGACGAAGGCCCGATCATCGAGCAGGACGTGGCCCGCGTGGACCACGCCATGACCCCGCGCGAACTGGTGCGCCTGGGCAGCGACACCGAGTCGCAGGTGCTGGCCCGCGCCGTGCGCCGCCACGTCGAACATCGCATCCTGCTCAACGGGCATCGCACGGTCGTGTTTCGGTGAGGCGGGGAGTGGGGATTCGGGAATCGGGAACAGCAACAGCAACAGCAACAGCAACAGCGGCTAAGCACACGATTGCCCTAATCCATGGTCGCGGCGCCGACCGTCTGCATCGACGATCATTCCCGCTCTCCAGTCACTGCACGGGGGCATTTCCGATGAAGCAGGGAATGGGGCCGGGAATAGGGAAGGGGACCATCAGCAGCCGCAGCGCGGCGTTTGCTCTGCCGATTCCCCATTCCCGATTCCCCATTCCCAGCCCTCAACGCGCCGCGTTGGCGTTCATCGTCGCGTTGCGGCTGGCGTTCAGGTACTGCGCCGGGTCGCGCATGCCGGTGGTGTGGCATTCGCCGGTGGTGTGGCCGCGATTGACGCCGCCAGGCAGTTGGCCGTTGACTTGCTCCACCGTGCCGTCCTCCGGGTCGCTCAGCACCAGGTCCGAGGCCGCATTGCAGTAGTCGTTGGTGTACCAGTTGGTCTTGGCGAAGGAGGTGGTGTAGTAGTTCACCAGCGCCCGCGCCGAGTTGGGGATGCCGGCCAGCCAGGCCTTGGCGCCGTCGTAGGTCAGGTCGTTGTTGGTACCGCAGCCCACGCCGAACCACGAACCCACCGTGGCCAGGATGCCGGCCAGGTTGGTGCCCTGGTAGGGCGTGCCCACCGACTGCATCACCCGCCCGCCGCTGGCGTTGTCCAGGCCGCTCCAGTAGTAGACGTACAGGTGCAGCGCGGCCATGCCGCCCTGGCTGTGCGCCACCGTGCCGAACGAGTTCCACTGGCTGCCGAATTGCGCCAGGCGCTGCGCGAACTGGTCGTTGCTGCGGTTCTGGTTGACGTCCAGGAACGCGGAGGCATTGGTGAACTGCGCCACCGGCCACACCCCGCCCGAGCAATAGCCGTGCACCAGCACCAGGCGCTTGCCGGTGGCCTGCGCCTGCATGTCGGTGGCGGCGGTGCTCAGCTGCGCCGGGCGCTCGCCCATGCGCATGCTCTCGTCGATCGCGCCGGTGCTGCGCGCCACGCTGCTGCGACGCAGTGCCGGCAGGGTCAGCGGCAGCGTCGTGCGCGTGGCCAGCGGCACGAAGTTGTCCGGATCCTCCACGCGCAGGTTGCGCAGGGTGAACGGCGCACGCGCGCCGGCGCGGACGATCCAGCGTTCGTCGACGCTCAGCGGCAGGCGTCCGTCCTGCGGCGCCAGCATGCCGCCGAGCCAGGCCACCGGCACCGCGCTGCCATCGCGGCCGGTCCCCCACAGTTCGCCGAGCACGCGGTAATGCGCCGGCGCCTGGCCGCCGCCGATGCGCACCGGGATCGGCAGGGTCAGCCGGGTGCCGGGCTGTGCGCTGGCGGCGACCGCGTCGGTGGTGATGCGCAAGGTGGTGTCCAGCACCGGCAGCACGTGCTCGCTGGTGCGCACGAACGCCTGGCCGGCGGCGTCGTGGCCGTGCACCACCACCTGCGCGATGTAGGTGCCGGTGGCCGTCGCCGGGAAGTCGCCGGCATACACGCCATCGCCCGCGGCGCCGTCGCCGTGGCGGCCGTCGTCGGCCATCGGCCACTGGCTGACGGAGCCGTCCGGCGCGATCACGCGCAGCTGCGCGGTGTCGATGCGGCCGCTGCCGGCGCTGCGCGCCAGCGACACGCTGCCCTGCGCATCGATGCCGCCGAGCAGGGCGGTCAGGCCGATACGCTGGCCGCGCTGCAGTTGCGCGCGGTCGCTGGGATAGGACGCCAGTTGCGTGCGCGGGTCGCCTTCCATCAGCACATAGCCGCGCTGCGCCGTGTTGCTGCCATCGGCCTGAAGGGTCAGGGTCCAGTCGCCGTTGGCGGCGCTGTCCACGTGGTACTCGCGAGCCGGCAGCGCGGCGCCGCCGGCGCCCAGTTGGGTGGCCTTGGCGCTGGGCGCGAGCATCGGCATGGCGGCAGCGGTGCCCATGCGTGCGCTGGCCGTGGCCGGTGCGCTCAGGCGCGGCTGCCAATCGTGTTCGCCGGACAACACCACGAAGCGCAGCTTGCCGTTCTCCACTGGCAGGGTGGTCTGCCATTGCGCCGGGCCATTGCTGCGCGCGGCGGAGAATTCCACCGGCAGCAACGCGCTCTTGGACAGGATCGCCGCTTCCGCCGGGGCGGGTGCGCGCATCTGCGCGAACTCCTCGGGCGGTCCGGCCAATTGTTTGGGAATCAGTTCGGCCGCGTGCAGTGCGGCGGCGGGGACGACGAGACACAGGACGCAGACGGCGGACAGGTTCGACAGCTTCGGCATGACGCGCTCTCCCTGGCGGTGCTGAGAAGCAGACGTACATGCCGGAGCCGCGACGCAGTGCGCCGCCGGCAGCACGTCGGCGAGGACGCAGCGCCCCCTCGCCACGCGTTCGCCTCCGGTTATAGCCAGCGCACATTGCCGGACAAAGACGCAATGCAGCAATGCGCGCCGAACTGGGATGCCGGACATGCTGCAACCATCGCGATGCCCGGCGCACGTGGCGCCGGGCATCGCCAGGTCACGCCGCCTGCGCGTGCTGGCTGCGCAACTGCTGCGCCGCCGCCACCATCGCCTGCAGCGCGTTGCGGGTTTCCGCCCAGCCGCGGGTCTTCAGCCCGCAATCCGGATTGACCCACAGTTGCTGCGGATCCAGCACAGCACGCGCCTTCTCCAGCAACTCCACCATCTCCTGCGTGCTCGGCACGCGCGGCGAGTGGATGTCGTACACGCCCGGCCCGATCGCGTTCGGGTAGCGGAAGCGCACGAAGGCATCCAGCAGTTCCATGCGCGAGCGTGAGGTCTCGATCGAGATCACGTCCGCGTCCATCGCCGCCACCGCCTCGATGATGTCGTTGAACTCCGAGTAGCACATGTGGGTGTGGATCTGCGTGGCATCGCGCACGCCGGCCGCGGCGATGCGGAAGCACTGCACCGCCCAGTCCAGGTACGCCTGCCAGTCGGCGCGACGCAGTGGCAGGCCTTCGCGGATCGCCGGCTCGTCGATCTGGATCACGCCGATGCCGGCCGCCTCCAGGTCGCGCACCTCGTCGCGCAGCGCCAGCGCGATCTGCCGGCAGGTCTGCGCCCGTTCCTGGTCGTCGCGCACGAACGACCACTGCAGCACCGTCACCGGCCCGGTCAGCATGCCCTTCATCGGCCGCTCGGTCAGCGACTGCGCGTAGGTGGTCCAGCGCAGCGTCATCGGTGCCGGGCGCTGCACGTCGCCGTAGATGATCGGCGGCTTCACGCAGCGCGAGCCGTAGCTCTGCACCCAGCCGTGGCGGGTGAAGGCGAAGCCGTCCAACTGCTCGCCGAAGTATTCGACCATGTCGTTGCGCTCGAACTCGCCGTGCACCAGCACGTCCAGCCCCAGGTGCTCCTGCGCACGCACGCAGCGTTCGGTCTCGGCGGCCAGGAACGCGTCGTACGCGGCATCGTCGAGCTTGCCGGCCTTGTGCTGCGCACGCACCTGCCGCACCTGCTCGGTCTGCGGGAACGAGCCGATGGTGGTGGTCGGATACAGCGGCAGCCGCAGCGCCGCCTGCTGCGCCTGCCGGCGCTGCGCGTACGGCGACTGCCGGCGGCCGGCGTCGTCGGTCAGCGCGTCCACCCGCCGCGCCACCTCGGCGCGGTGCACGCGGGTCGAAGCGCGACGGCTGGCCAGCGCTTCGCGCGCCGCATCCAGCGCGGCCTGCGCCTGCGGCTGGTCGTCCAGCGCATCGGCCAGGGTGCGCAGTTCCTGCAGCTTCTGCCTGGCGAAGGCCAGCCAGCCGACCAGTTCGCGGTCCAGCCTGGTCTCCTGCTGCAGATCCACCGGCACGTGCAGCAGCGAGCACGAGGGCGCCAGCCACAGCCGCTCGCGGCCGACATGGCCGGCGGCGTAGCGGGCCAGGGTCAGCGCGTTGTCCAGCGGCGTACGCCACACGTTGCGGCCGTTGACCAGGCCAGCGGAGAGCACGCGCCCGGCCGGCAGCGCCTGCAGCACCGCGTCCAGCTGCGCCACGCCACGCACCAGGTCCACGTGCACGCCGTCCACCGGCAACGCCATCGCCAGGTCGAGGTTGTCGCCCAGCTCGCCGAAGTAGCTGGTCAGCAGCAGTTTCGGCCGCACCGCCTGTGCCAGGACGTCATACGCGCGGCGATAGGCGGCGCGTGCGGCCTCGTCCAGGTCCAGCACCAGCGCCGGTTCGTCGAGCTGCACCCAGCCGGCGCCGGCCGCATGCAGGCGCTGCAGCAGTTCGGCGTACACAGGCAGCAGGCTGTCCAGCAGCGCCCAGCGGTCGCTGCCGTCCACGGTCTTGGACAGCGCCAGGAAGGTCACCGGCCCGATCAGCACCGGCCGGGTCTGGATGCCCTGCGCCTTGGCTTCCAGGAATTCCACCACCGGCTTGTCGCCGCGCAGGCGGAAGTGCTGGCGCCGTGCCAGCTCCGGCACCAGGTAGTGGTAGTTGGTGTCGAACCACTTGGTCATTTCCAGCGCATGCAGGTCCAGGCCGTGTTCCTGCGTGCCGCGCGCCATCGCGAAGTAGCCGGCCAGCGGATCGGCATCGGCCAGCGCGCGGTAGCGTTGCGGGATCGCATCGAACAGGAAGGCGGTGTCGAGCATCGCGTCGTACAGGCTGAAGTCGTTGCTGGGCGGCACGTCCACCCCGGCGTCGCGTTGCAGTTGCCAGTGGCGCAGGCGCAGCTCGCGTGCGGTGTCCTGCAGTTGCGCGCCGTCGATGTCGCGGCGCCAGTAGCGTTCCAGCGCCTGCTTGAGCTCGCGCCGCGCACCGATGCGCGGGAAGCCCAGGTTTGTCACGATCGTCATGTTGCGTTTCCTCATTGCGTTCAAGGGCATTGAGGAACGAAGGAACCGCGCGCCGCGCGCCCCGTTCGCACGGACCGCCCGCCACGCCAGCGACCTTCGCCCCCGCGGGCGAACCGGTACCGCGCGGGCAGGCGGACGGCGCGGCGCGGCGCAAGGCCGGGTCGCGGTCCGGCCGCCTCCCCGCGGAGGCGCCAGGTCGAATCGGAGGACGCACGGTCCTCCGGCCGGGGCCGGTATTCGGGCTGATGGACACGCGCACCACGTTGGCTGCGCACCTACTGTCCGTCGCTTCCCAGGCCGGCATGCGCCGGCCCAGTGCCATTGACGGAGGTCGTTTCCATTCACCGCTGCGGGGCAGCTCCGGAATGGGCAGGCGCTTGCGGCGCCAGCCGTCACCGGATTCCCGTTTAAATTCATCCCTTCATCCGAATGAAGCGATGAATACCTTCGGCGAGCGCACGATAGGCCGGATGCGGCGGGCGGTCAAGGGCCAGGTGTGTTTTGCGGGCTCGGCCCGGCAGCGTTTGTCGCGAACGTGTAAGCTATTGATCCCTAAGCCAATGACCTGGCGCTGCGGCTTGTGCCGACGGCGCCCGTCCGCCGTGCCGATGATGCTTCCGCTCCCCGCCGCCGATCTCCCCGCGCGCTACGCCGCCTCGCTGCGGCTGTCCGTGGCGCCGATGATGGACTGGACCGACCGCCATTGCCGGGTGTTCCATCGGCTGCTGGCGCCGTCGGCGCGGCTGTACACTGAGATGGTGCACGCCAATGCGGTGGTGCTGGGCGATCGCGCGCGGCTGCTGGATTTCGATGCGTCCGAGCATCCGCTGGCCCTGCAGCTCGGCGGCAGCGAGCCGGCGCTGTTGGCGCAGGCGGCGCGGATCGGCCAGGACTGGGGCTACGACGAGATCAACCTCAATTGCGGCTGCCCGTCCGACCGGGTGCAGGCCGGGCGCTTTGGGGCCTGCCTGATGCGCGAGCCGGCGCTGGTCGCCGAGTGCGTGGCGGCGATGGTCGCGGCGGTGGACATCCCGGTGACGGTGAAATGCCGGCTGGGCGTGGATCAGGACGACGACTACGCGGTGTTCCTGGCCTTTGTCGACCAGGTCGCCGCGGCCGGCTGCGGGCTGTTCGTGGTGCACGCGCGCAACGCCTGGCTGCAGGGCCTGTCGCCGAAGGAGAACCGCGAAGTGCCGCCGCTGCGCTACGACTGGGCGCACCGGCTCAAGCGCGAGCGGCCGCAACTGCAGGTGGTGCTCAACGGTGGCCTGGCTGCGGTGGAGACGGCGCAGGCGCAGTTGCAGGCGGTGGACGGGGTGATGCTGGGCCGCGCCGCCTACCACGACCCCTACGTCCTGCACCGGCTGGACGCGGCCCTGACCGGCGCCGCTCTGCGCCCGCGCGCGGAACTGCTGCGCGCGCTGCGTCCCTACGTCGAGGCACGCCTGGCCGAAGGCCTGGCGCTCAAGCACATCACCCGGCACCTGCTCGGGCTGTTCCACGGCCAGCCCGGCGGGCGTACCTTCCGCCAAGTGCTCAGCGAAGGGGCGCACCGCCCCGGGGCCGATTGGGCGCTGCTGGAGCAGGCGCTGGCGGTCACCGACGGGGCGGCGCGCGCCGCGGCCTGACCCGATCCAGGGAGCGTCTTCGGACCGCAGCTGCTGCGTGGTGGCGGGCCGTCATCACCTTCGCGCAGAGGCGTCCGACGACATCGTGGCCTGCTCGGTGGTGGACCCGGATCCCACTTTCCCCCTGCTCGTTCAGGGAGTCCGTTCAGGGTCTGGCGACTAGTCTCTGCCTGCTGGGAGACGCTCTGAAGCACCTGCCGAGGGCCTCTCCAGATCGCTGGCGCGGCCCTTGCATCGGCCTTCCACAGGTTCATTTGACTGAATGTCGCCGGTGGCGCCCGGAAAAGTTCAGACCGGATTCACCCCGAAAAATCAAGAATTTGCCTCGATTTCTCGAGGTCGCCGTCGTCCCCGCGAGGTGTCGCGCTTCACAAGTTTTGAACGTTTCCGATCAGTCCGTTAGGATGCCCGTCGTGACTTCTTCCGCTTCCCGCCACTACCGCTTCGCCGCTGTGTTCGCGCTCGCGCTGGCGTCGGTCGCGGCTGGTCATGGCCGTGCGCAGCAGCCGCCCATGCCGGGGGTGATGGCGCCGCCGGAGCGCGATGCGGGGCGCAATCGGGACTATGGCGGCAGTTCGCTGTCCGACGCGGTGCGTCGGGTGCAGCGCTCCACCGGCGGGCAGATCCTCGGCGCCGAGCGCGTGCCGTTCGATGGCCGCGACATCAACCGCGTCAAGTACATGGACGGCCGTGGGCGGGTACGCTACATGGACGATCCGCAACCTGGCCGTGCGGTACCGCCGCGGGCGCCGCGGTCGGGCGAGCCTCCCGAGCCACCACGCGACGATCACCCGTGAGTCCGGATAGTTCGGTTCAGGTTCCACACACCGCCCCGGCCACCGGCCACCTGTAAGTTACTAGGGAGAGTTATGCGTATCCTTCTGGTCGAAGACGAAGCCCCGCTGCGAGAGACCCTGGCCGCTCGCCTGAAGCGCGAAGGCTTTGCGGTGGATGCGGCGCAGGACGGCGAGGAAGGCCTGTACATGGGCCGCGAAGTGCCCTTCGACGTGGGCATCATCGATCTCGGCCTGCCGAAGATGTCGGGCATGGAGCTGATCAAGGCGCTGCGCGACGAAGGCAAGAAGTTCCCGGTGCTGATCCTCACCGCACGTTCCAGCTGGCAGGACAAGGTCGAAGGCCTCAAGCAGGGCGCCGACGACTACCTGGTCAAGCCGTTCCACGTCGAAGAGTTGCTGGCGCGCGTCAATGCGCTGCTGCGCCGCGCCGCCGGCTGGAGCAAGCCCACGCTGGAATGCGGTCCGGTCGCGCTGGACCTGGCGGCGCAGACCGTCAGCGTCAGCGGCAGCAACGTCGACCTGACCAGCTACGAGTACAAGGTGCTCGAGTACCTGATGATGCATGCCGGCGAACTGGTCTCCAAGGCCGATCTGACCGAGCACATCTACCAGCAGGATTTCGACCGCGACTCCAACGTGCTGGAAGTCTTCATCGGCCGCCTGCGCAAGAAGCTGGACCCGGACGGCGAGTTGAAGCCGATCGAGACCGTGCGCGGTCGCGGCTACCGGTTCGCGATTCCGCGTACCGAAGGCTGATCGCAGGCGCCGGCGAGCACACCGAGGAAGCGACCGCGTGGCGGCACGACCCAGGTGGTACAAGCGCTGGCGCCCGCGTTCGCTGCAGGCGCGCCAGCTGCTCGCCGCCAGCCTCAGCCTGCTGGCGTTCCTGGCCGCGGCAGGTTATGCGCTGGACCAGGCGTTCGCCGACACCGCGCTGAGCAACCTGCGCGAGCGCCTGAAGAGCTACGCCACCGCCTACGCCAACAACATCGACGTAGCCCGCGACGGCTCGCTGTACATCAACAACGACAAGCCGCCGCCGGACCCGCATTTCGACCGGCCCGGCAGCGGCCTTTACGCGCAAATCGTGATGCCCAACGAGCGCTGGATCTCGATGTCCAGCGAGGGCCCGCTGCCGCCGCGCGGCGGCATGCTCGAACCGCGCCAGGAAACTTTCGACGGCCCCTGGCCGATGACCCAGATCGACGGCAGCGAGGGCGAGGTCTACCGCTACGGCATCGGCCTGGCCTACGTGCGCCGCGACAAGGAAACCCCGGTCACCATCTACATCATGGAGGACACCCGCGCGCTGGGTGCGCAGCTGCGCGTGTTCCGCGGCCGGGTGTGGTTCAACCTCGGCGGCGCCGGCCTGATCTTGCTGGTACTGCAGGCCTTCATCCTGCAATGGAGCCTGCGCCCGCTGCGCCGGGTGATCAACGAACTGACCAAGGTGCAGCGCGGCGAAGCGATGCGCATGGGCGATCGCCACCCGCGCGAGCTTGAGCCTCTGACCGACAGCATCAACGCTTTCATCGAGAGCGAGCGCGAGAACCTGGACCGCCAGCGCAACACCCTGGCCGACCTGGCGCACAGCCTGAAGACGCCGCTGGCGGTGCTGCGCACCCAGCTCGACAGCGGCGCGCAGGGGGCGGAGCTGCGCGAAGAACTGGACGTGCAGTTGCGGCGCATGAACAACCTGGTGTCCTACCAACTCGCGCGCGCCGCCTCCAGCGGCCACAAGCTGTTCGCCGCACCGTTGCCGATCGAGCCCAACGCCGAGGAGATCGTGCGCGGCCTGGAGAAGGTGTACGCGGCCAAGGGCGTGCTGTGCGAGTTCGACATCGAGCCGAGCGCGCGCTTCCATGGCGAGCCCGGCGACCTGCAGGAACTGCTCGGCAATCTGCTGGAGAACGCGTTCAAGTGGGCGCGCCGGCGGGTGCTGCTGAGCGTGCGCCCGGAGCCGGCCGCGGGCAGCCGCCGCGCCGGCCTGATCATCGCCGTGGAGGACGACGGCCCCGGCATCGCGCCGGAGGAAGTGGCGCACATCCTGCAGCGCGGCGTGCGCGGCGACGAGCGCGTGCATGGCCACGGCATCGGCCTGGCGATCGTGCAGGACCTGGTCAAGGGCTACCGCGGCGAGCTGCAGGTGAGCCGCTCCGAGGAACTGGGCGGGGCGCGCTTCCTCGTCACCCTGCCGCCGGGGCTGTAGGCGCAGGACCAGTTCCGGCCGGTTGAGACCGGTATCCCACGGTTCGACAGGGCCGACACAGCGGTCGACGCAGGCGGCAGCGCTGCACCGCAGCAGCAGGTGAATCCCGTGCAAATGACCGGGAGGTTTCCGACAGTGGCTTAACGCGACCGACGCCCAGCTGGCGATACTGCGCCGGTCTTCACGCCGCTTTTCGTCCAGGAGCCCCGCATGTCCGAACCCCGGCATCGTCCTGCAGCAACGCGTCTGCGCGTGCGCGGCCGGCGTGTGTTGCGCCACACCCAGCGCCTGCTGTTGTCCGCGCTGCTGGTGCTGTTCACCGTCGGTGCCATCGCCGCTACCGACAAGGTGATCAAGCGCGACGATGCGCGCTGGTTGCAGTCGATGACCATCGGCCTGGACAGCGCCAGCGTGGCGCAGTTCGAGCGCGATGGCCGCAAGCGCTTCCTGCGCGAACAACTGCAGGCCGACGCCGGTGATGCCGCGTTGCCGGCACCGGTGCGCGCGCAACTGGACGGCTACGCCGCATTGCACACGCCGGTGCAGGAACTGCTCAAGCAGCAGGCCGCCGCGCAGCAGGCGATCAAGGCGATGCCCGACGGGGATGCCAAGGTCGCGGCGAAGAAGGCCGCGCAGCAGCGCGGCGATCTGCTGTTGAACCAGGCTCGGCAGGCGCAGCTGTTGCGTGCGATCTACGCGCCGGACCAACTGCGCGAGCAGATGGTGTGGTTCTGGCTCAATCATTTCAGCGTGTTCGCCGACAAGGGCCGCCTGCACTGGACCGTGGCCGACTACGCCGACAACGCGATCCGTCCGCATGCCCTGGGCAAGTTCTCCGACCTGGTGATGGCGACGCTGGAGAGTCCGGCGATGCTGGAGTACCTGGACAACGCGCAGAACGCCAAGGGCAAGGTCAACGAGAACTACGCGCGCGAGTTGATGGAGTTGCATACCCTCGGCGTGGATGCCGGCTACACGCAGAAGGATGTGCAGCAACTGGCGTTGATCCTGACCGGCGTCGGCATCGCGCCGGTCGACCGCGACGGTCCGCCGAAGCTGCCGCCGGCGCTGCAGGCGCAGTATGTGCGCCGCGGCGCGTTCGAGTTCAATCCGGCGCGGCACGAACCAGGCGACAAGACCTTGCTCGGCCAGCGCATCGCCGGCGGCGGCTTCGACGAGGTCGAGCGTGCGGTGCAACTGATCGTGCGCCAGCCGGCATGCGCGCACTTCATCTCGCGGCAGTTGGCCGAGTACTTCGTCGCCGACGACCCGCCGCCGGCGCTGGTGGAGAAGATGGCGCGCACCTTCCAGCGCAGCGATGGCGACATCGCCGCGGTGCTGCAGGTGATGTTCACCGCGCCGGAGATGGCGGCCGGCGCGCCGCACAAGTTCAAGGACCCCTATCGGTTCCTGGTCTCGGCGCTGCGGCTGGCCTACGACGGCCAGACCATCGTCAATCCGCAGCCGCTGCTGGGCTGGTTGAACCAGATGGGCGAGCCGAGTTTCGGACGCATCACGCCCGATGGCTGGTCGCTGCAGTCCAGTGCCTGGAACAGCTCCGGGCAGATGGCGCAGCGCTTCGAGATCGCGCGCGCGATCGGCAACGGCAACACCCAGCTGTTCACCGTCGACGGCCAGCAGCGCGGCGGCTTCCCGCAACTGAGCACGCCGCTGTACTACCACGCGATCGAGCCGCAATTGAGCGATGCCACGCGCCAAGCGTTGGCGCAGGCACGTTCGCAGCAGGAGTGGAACGGCTACCTGCTGGCGTCCCCCGACTTCAATTACCGCTGACTGCGGCCTTCGCCGCCCGGAGTTCCGTCATGCATCGTCGCCGCTTCCTGCTCGCGTCCGCCGCCGCTGCGGCCAGCCTGCCGTTCGCCGGGCGCCTGTTCGCCGCACCGGCGCCGTCGCCGCGCCTGTTGGTGGTGTTCCTGCGCGGCGGCTACGACTGCAACAACCTGCTGGTGCCGTACGCCAGCGACTTCTACTACGCCTCGCGTCCAAGCCTGGCGATCGCCAGGCCGGATCCGGCCAATTCCAACAGCACCATTGCGCTGGACAGCCAGTGGGGCCTGAACCCGCGGCTGCGCGACACCCTGATGCCGCTGTGGACCGACAAGCAGTTGGCGTTCGTGCCCTTTGCCGGCACCGACGACCTGTCGCGCAGCCACTTCGAGACCCAGGACAGCATCGAGGCCGGGCAGCCGGCCGGTCAGCGCAGCGACTATCGCACCGGCTTCCTGGCGCGGCTGTCGCAGGTGGCTACCGGCACGCCGTCGATCGCCTTCACCGATTCGCTGCCGCTGAGCTTCCAGGGCGGCGGCGACATTCCCAATCTCTCGCTCAAGCGCAATCCGACCCCGGCCTTCGACCAGCGCCAGGCCGACATCCTCGCCGGCATGTACCACGGCACGCAGTTGGCCAGCGCCGCGCACGACGGCCTGGCGCTGCGCCAGCAGGTCTCGCAGGCCCTGCGCGACGAGATGCAGCAGGCCAACCGCGGCGCCGCCAGCGCGCGGACCTTCGCCGACGAAACCCGCCGCATCGCCACGCTGATGCGCGAGCGCTACCGGCTCGGCTTCGTCGATGTCGGCGGCTGGGACACGCACGTCAACCAGGGCAGCACCGACGGCGCGCTGGCCAACAACCTGGCCAACCTGTCCGAGGGGCTGTCGGCCTATGCCGAGGCGCTGGGGCCGGAGTGGCGCAATACCGTGGTGGTGGTGCTGTCCGAGTTCGGCCGCACCTTCCGCGAGAATGGCGACAAGGGCACCGACCACGGCCACGGCACCACGTACTGGGTGCTGGGCGGCGGAGTCAATGGCGGCCGCATCGCCGGCGAGCAGGTGGCGGTGAGCAAGGACAAGCTGTTCCAGGACCGCGACTACCCGGTACTGACCAACTACCGCGACATGTTCGCCGGCCTGCTCGGCAGCATGTGGGGCCTGTCGCCGACGCAGCTGCAGAAAGTGTTCCCACAGGCGCATGCGCGGGATCTGAAGTTGGTGTGATGCGTTCTTCGCGACGAAGGGATTCGAAAATGTCCTGTAGGAGCGGCTTCAGCCGCGACGGGTGCACTGTGGGAGGGACTTCGGTCCCGACGCGTTATGCGCTCGACTCCCCGTAACGCATGCTTTGTCACGTTCAGCACCGCGACGTCTTGACGCGATGCCTCAAGACACGATGGCCGCTCAGTCCACAGCGAACGGCGACGGCCCATAGAACCGCGCCAGATGCGCGGCCACTTCCGGCATCTCGCGTTGCAGCCGCTCTGGCGCGGAAAAGTGATATTCGCTGACCACCGCGAAGAATTCTTCCGGCGCTTCGGCGGCGTAGGCGTCGATCTCGCTGGCGCGGCCGCGGTCCACGCGCGCGCAGAAGGCGTCGTAGCTGCGCTGGAAATCGGCGGCCCATTGCCGCTGCCAGTCGCGCGGCAGCAGCGGCGTGCCGTCCAGGGCACCGTCGAGCACGTCGAGCTTGTGCGCCATCTCGTGCACCGCCACGCAGTAGCCGGCACGCGGATCGTCCAGGTCGGCCTGCACATCGGCCCAGGACAGGATCAGCGGGCCGCTGTCCCAGGACTCGCCGATCAGTTCGTCTTCCCACTCGTGCAGCACGCCCGCCGCATCGACATGGCTGCGCTGCACGCGGAACGCGTCCGGGTAGACCAGCAGCTGCGACCAGCCGCGCATGCCGCCGACGCCGTATTCCAGCAGCGGCAGGCAGCACAGCGCGGCAAGCAGGCCGCATTGCCGGGCGTCCAATTGCAGGTCGCCCAGCGGCGAGATGGTCTTGCGGTGCAGGAACTCACTGGCCAGCGCACGCAGGCGCTGTTCGCGCGGCGCATCCAGGGCGGCGACCCAGGCGCAGTCGCGGCGCACGGCCTGCCAGATGGCGTCATCGATGGCAGCAGGCTTGGACCACAACCCGCGCAACCAGCGTGGGATCAGCGGAACATCCCCGGCAGGAAGCTGTGCCACTTCGGCATGCGCATGCGCGGCACCAGGTCGCTGTCGCTGCCGCCGCCCGTGGTGGTCGAGGCCGGCTTGGTGGAGGAGGGCGCGTGCAGCGTCGCGGGTGGGCGCGTCGGGGTGTTGTCGGCATCGGCCGCGTCGCCGTAGGTGCAGTCGGTGTGCGGCTTCTCCGCCAGCACATTCGACGCGTGGGCGGCAGCGAGGGGCAGCAGCAACAGGAGCAGGCAGGGCAGGGAACGGCGCATCGTCGGCATCCAGGGCGAGCGGCGGTGAACCCCGATTCTAACGCGGTTTTCACCCGCTGCAGGGCGCCGGCCCTGGGCGCCCGGGGGGCGTTGCCGCATACTTTTCGGTTTACGAGGTCGCGCAACGGCGCGCCCGGGGGCGAAACGAGGCGATGGAACCGGCGTTGGACGAGCGCGAACTGTTGGCCAGGCTCAGCAAGGGCCCCCTGTCCGGCGATGCCCTGGCGCGCGCCTGTGGGCTGACCCGGGCGGCGGTGTGGAAGCGCATTCAGGCGCTGCGCGCGGCCGGGGTGGAGATCGAGGGCCGGGCCGGCGAGGGCTATGGGCTGACGCGGCCGCTGGAACTGCTCGACGCCGCAGCGATCCGGGCCGGGCTGACTGCGCCGGCGCGCACCGAACTGGCCGGCCTGGAGATCGCCTGGAGCCTGGTCTCCAGCAACACGACGCTGCTACAGCGGCCGGCGCCGGCGCAGGGCAGCGCGGTGCTGCTGGCCGAGCGCCAGACCGGCGGGCGCGGCCGCCGTGGCCGGGTCTGGGCCTCGCCGCTGGCTGCGCATCTGTACCTGTCGGTGGCACGCAGCTTCCAGGGCGGGCTGGGCCGGCTGGGCGGCCTGAGCCTGGCGGCCGGCGTGGCCGTGGCCGAAGCCCTGCGTTCGGCCGGCTTCGCCACGGTCGGCCTGAAGTGGCCGAACGACCTGCTGGCCGACGGGCGCAAGCTGGGCGGCCTGCTGGTGGAAGGCGGCGGCGAGTTCGCCGGGCCGGCGCGGGCGGTGATCGGCCTGGGCTTGAACGTGGCGATGCCGGCGGCCACTGCCGCGGACATCGACCAGCCCTGGACCGACCTGACCCGGCTCGCCGATGGCGCCGTGTCGCGCAATGCGATCGCCGCGACGGTGCTGGCGCAGTTGCTGCCGGCGCTGGCGTTGTTCGACGCCGAAGGCCTGGCGCCGTTCCTGCCGCGCTACGCCGCGCTGGATCTGCTGGCCGGACGCGCCGTGCGCATCGACGATGGCGGCCAGGTGCGCGAAGGCATGGCGCTGGGGCTGGCCGAGGATGGCGCGCTGCGCGTGGCCTTCGCCGACGGCGAGCAGCCGGTGCATGCAGGCGATGTCAGCGTGAGGGCGGCATGAGCGACTGGCTGTTCGACCTGGGCAACTCGCGCTTCAAGTTCGCCGCGCTGCAGAACGGCCAGGCGGGCACGGTGCAGGCCTGGCCGCATGGGGCCGAAGCCATGGATGCGGCGGCGGTGGCGGCGCTGCCGCAGGGCGACATCGCCTATGTCGCCAGCGTCGCCGCGCCGGCCCTGACCGCCACCGTGCTGGAGACGCTGCGCAGCCGCTTCGCGCAGGTGCAGGTGGCGCGGACCGAGGCCGTCTGCGCCGGGGTCCGCATCGCCTATGCGCGGCCGCAGGCGTTCGGGGTGGACCGGTTCCTGGCCCTGCTCGCCGCGCATGGCGGCGGCGACGTGCTGGTGGTGGGGGTGGGAACGGCGCTGACCGTGGACCTGCTCGATCGCGACGGTCTGCATCACGGTGGCCGCATCGCGCCGTCGCCCACGGTGATGCGCCAGGCCCTGCAGCAGAAGGCGGCGCAGTTGCCGGCCGAGGGCGGCGATTATCACGAGTTCGCCGCCGCTACCGCCGATGCGTTGGCCTCCGGCTGCGACGGCGCCGCGGTGGCGCTGATCGAACGCAGCCTGCAGCAGGGCGAGGCCGTGCTGGGGCGACGGCCGCGGTTGTTGCTGCATGGCGGCGGCGTGCCACCGCTGTTGCATGCGTTGCCGCCAGCCGAGCAGCGCCCGGCGCTGGTCCTGGACGGGCTGGCGCTGTGGGCGCAGGCGCATGCAGCGGCCGGTGCCGCCTGAGCAGGCCAGCGCTGGTGGCCGCCGCACTGCGGTGCGGCGTGGCGGAGGCGGAGGCGGAGGTTGCGCCGAGGCAGCCATCTGCCACCCGGACCTCACTGTCTCTCCCAAGCTGCATCGCACGCTCTAGAATCCGGCCATGCTCGTTCGCGCCCTGCTCGTCGTCCTGACCATCCTCAACCTCGGCGTCGCAGTGTGGTGGGCGATGCAGCCGCCGACCCCGCCGTCGGTGCCGATGCCGGCCGTGCCGGCCGGTGTGGCGACGCTGCAACTGGTCAACGAGGCGCCGGCACCTGCCGCTGCGCCCACTCCGCCGGCCGTCGCGCCTGTCGCTGCGCCAGCCGATGCGCAGGCCGACAGCGCCGTCACCGCCGATGCGGTCGGAGCGGTGCCGGCGCAGGCTGACGCACCGGCGGCTCCCACGACCGCGGCACAGGCCACCGCGCCCTCGCCGCCCGCTGCCGTGCCTGCGCCCGCTCCAACCCAGGCCCAGACCCAGGTCGAGCCTGCAGCGAAGCCCGCCGCCGACGCGGCGGTGTGTCTGAGCGTGGGGCCGTACCCGGATCGCGATGCCGCCCAGGCGGCCGTCGCCGCGCTGGCCCCGGACGCGCCGCGTCCGCGCCTGCGCGAGGCGGCCGACAGCGATGCCACCAGCTTCCGCGTGATCCTGCCGACCATCGGTGGCGAGGATGGCCTCAGGCAGGCCACCGAGCGCATCGTCGCTGCCGGCATCCGCGACTATTACCCCTTGCGCCAGGGCGAAACCGGCAATGCCATCGCCCTGGGCCAGTACCGCAGCCGCGAAGGCGCCGAGCGCCGCCGCGCGGAACTGGCCCGTGCCGGCTTCAACGCCGATCTGATCCCCAGCGGCGGCAGCGGCCAGTCGCGCTGGTGGCTGGACCTGCGCGCCGACTCCGCGGCGCAGGCGGCGACCCTGCGCCGCCAGCTCGGCGCCGCGCGCCAGCGCAGCGTGGACTGCGCCACGCTGCGCTAGAATGCCGCGCCTGCCGGTGTTCGGCGCCGCGCCGTCGGGCGTGCCGCGGCCCGCGCCAGCAGGTAGACTGCCCCGGCCCCGCTCATGGGCGTCTTTCGTCTTGCCGCTTTAGCTCAGTCGGTAGAGCAACTGTCTTGTAAACAGTAGGTCATCCGTTCGATTCGGATAAGCGGCACCATCCCTCTTCTCTTCTGCATCGCGCAGATCCGCGGCGCATCGTCGATCCGCTGGAGCAGCGGCTTTTTGCTCTCCGTCGCGTGTCCTCCAGAACATTCCTCCGAGCAGCGCGCGACCCCGCGCTGCGTGGACGCTGTGGTGGATGGCACGGACGCGGGGTGCGAGCACGACGCAACAGCCCGCCAGCAAATCCCGTCTGCAGCGCTGCGCAGTCGCGGTGCGCGCTACTGCCGCACCGCTACGCTTTGCGACATCAGCATGGTCTGCGCGCGCATGGAAAGCGGACAACCCTGTTGCTTCAACATCGCGATGGCCTCCCTTGTCCGCCGCAGCAGGCCGGTATTGGCGATGAACGACGTCGTCGCGCCTTGGAATTCCAGCACGATGTTCTCGGTTCCCCACGCTGTTCGATAGTCCACGTTGGCGATCCCGCGGTACGGGCAGGTGCGCGTGCGCAGAACTTGATATTCCACGCGGTCCGCATGCAGGATCAGCCTGGGGTTGAGGCTGTTGTGCGCCCACGCGAACCAGGGAAGGAACGTCAACCCGGCGAATGCGGCTTCCAGGGTCACGATCAAGGGCTTTTCCAAGGCGATCTCCAGAAACGGCGGAGCAGCTTAGTCAGGCACTGCCATCGACGTCCAACCGCACGCCTCCGCCTGCTGCGCCGCGGCGGGTCGTGCCATGCCGGTCCCGCTAGACTGGGCCACTTTTTTGGCTGGAGCGTATGCGCATGAAGTCGTCTTTTCTGCCGGTGTCCCTGATCGGCGTTCCCACCGACATCGGGGCCGGCCATCGCGGTGCGCGGATGGGGCCGGAGGCGCTGCGCATCGCCGGCCTGCACGAGGCGCTGGCCAATCGCGGCGTGGAGGTGCGCGACGTCGGCAACATCGACGGCCCGCGCAATCCCTGGCAGGCGCCGGTCGACGGTTACCGCCATCTGGATGAGGTGGTGGCCTGGAACCGCGCGCTGATGGAGGCCAGCTATGCGGAACTGCGCGATGGCCGCATGCCGATCATGCTTGGTGGCGACCATTGCCTGGGCATCGGCTCGATCACCGCGGTGGCGCGGCATTGCCGCGAGCAGGGCCGCAAGCTGCGCGTGCTGTGGCTGGACGCGCACTCGGACTTCAACACCAGCGAGGTCACCCCGTCGGGCAATGTGCACGGCATGCCGGTGGCCTGCCTGTGCGGGCTTGGCCCGCAGGCGCTGACCGAACTCGGCGGCAGTGCGCCGGCGTTGCGCCCGGAGCAGGTGCGGCAGATCGGCATCCGCTCGGTCGATCCCGAGGAGAAGCGGTTGATCAAGCAGCACCGCGTCGACGTGTACGACATGCGCTACATCGACGAGATGGGCATGAAGCGGACCATGGAGGCGGCGCTGGACGGGCTCGATGCCGACACCCACCTGCATGTCAGTTTCGACGTGGATTTCCTCGACCCCAGCATCGCCCCGGGCGTCGGCACCACCGTGCCGGGCGGCCCCAACTATCGCGAGGCGCAGCTGGTGATGGAGATGATCGCCGACAGCGGGCGCATGGCCTCGCTGGACATCGTGGAGCTGAATCCGGTGCTGGACCACCGCAACCTGACCGCAGAACTGGCGGTGGACCTGGTGGAGAGCCTGTTCGGCAAATCGACACTGATGCGCGACTGATCGGTGCGGACTCAGCCTGAATGGGTCGCCGGTTCATTCACGTGAAATCCACAGTCGTGACGGCAGATTCACCGCCAGACGGTAGCGCGGCGACGCCTATCGCCGCCCACCCCGACCACCTGCGATTGCCGAGGACGACACGATGAAGCGACTGACCACCCTGTTGATGCTGACCCTGTTCTGCGCTGGCGTGCTGACCGGCTGCAACACCGTCGCCGGCGCCGGCAAGGACATGCAGAAGGCGGGCGAGAAGGTGGAAGACAAGGCGCAGGATTGCAGCGCTGGCAAGTGCTGAGTTTCGCGCGGCCTGCGTGCCGCGTCCCATGACCAAGTAAAGGAGTGAAACCTATGAAGCGTACGTTTGCGTGGATGCTGCTGGCGATGTTCTCGGTGGGCCTGCTGTCCGGCTGCAACACCGTTGCCGGTGCCGGCAAGGACGTGCAGAAGGCGGGCGAGAAGGTCGAAGACGCCGCCAAGAACTGAGCCTCGTCTCAGCTGCGAAAACGGGTCGGCTTGCCGGCCCGTTTTTTTTTGCGCGGCTGCCGGCCACGCGTAACGGTTCACGATGCTCATGCCGCGCTGACGCTGCATTGATCGGCCCGCGACGCAGGCGGCGCGATGCTGTGCCGGCGGCATGCAGCGCCGCCTACACATCACGAGAGATGCCATGAACAAAGACATCATTGCCGGCAAGTGGACCCAGCTCAAGGGCAAGATCAAGGCGCAGTGGGGCGACTTGACCGACGACGATTTCGACGTCGCCGAAGGCAATACCCAGTACCTGGCCGGCAAGCTGCAGGAGCGCTATGGCTGGGCGCGCGATCGCGCCGAAAAGGAAGTGCATGCCTTCCGCGACAGCCTGGGCAAGGAATACCACGACTGAGGCGTGCGCCGCCCCAGCGTCGTCGACACGGGCCGCATCGCGGCCCGTGTCTTTTTGTGTCCCTGCCGATCAGCGCGTCGGCGGATCCGGCACGTAGTCGCCGGGAAACGCATTCGGCGCGATCGCCACGCGCGGCGGTGGCAGGGCGCGCGGCAGCACGCCGCGTGCGATCAGCCGCGCGCGGCTGTCGTAGCGCAACGCGGTCCGTTGCATCGGCACGTCGCTGGCGCGCTGGAAGTCGGTGACGTGCGAGGGCGACCATTCGCGAGCGCCGTGGCCGGTGCCCAGGCGTTGTTGCACGCGTTCGGCGGCGTTGCCCTCGTGTGCATATGCCCGTGCATCGGCCGACGGCGCCGCCGCGAGCGGTGAGGCGGCACTGCGTTGCGGGATGTCCGCAGCGGCTGCCGGCGCAGGCGTTGCGCTTGCGCGCGCCGGTGTCTCGGCTGCCCGCTTTGCGTCGATGTCCGCGTCGCGCACGACACCGTCGGGCCATGCGCGCGCTTCGTCGAACACCGCCATGCCGATCACGCCGACGTTGCGGGGGCGTCCGGTGCGCGCCGCATAGCTGTCCTCCAGGTCGGTGAACACGAACTGCGCCACGTCCTCGGACGATTTGCGCCAACCGGCGATCTCGGTCTGTTGCCACGGCGCCAGCACATAGCCGCGCTGGTCGCTGGCCGCGGTCTGGCCACTGACCGCGTTGACCCCGTCCACCGACAGCACCACCAGCACCCGTGCGCCGGTCAGGTTGGTCAGGCGCAGCGCGTAGCGGTGGCCGGGCGTGGCGGCGATCCAGCGCTCGCCACGCCAGGCATGCGCGGGCAGCGGAGCGTCGCCGGCATCGCGATCGATCACCTGCAACTGCACGGCCGATGCCGAGGCCGGCGGCGAAGGCCATGGACGGAAGCCGCACAGCCCGCCGATGCACAGCACGGCGAAGGCGAGCACGGCGAGGGAACGGCGGGGCAGGGACGGAGCAAGAGCATGCATCGCGGCGACTCCAGGACGGGGACGCCGGATTGAACGCCCCACGTGCCGGAACGGGGTTGGCGCGCAGCGGGTAAACTCGGCGGGTTTCCCCCTGACCGTCCATTTCGCATGACCACCCGCGTTCTCACCGGCATCACCACCTCCGGCACGCCGCACCTGGGCAACTACGTCGGCGCCATCCGCCCCGCGCTGCAGGCCAGCCGGCGTCCCGGCATCGAGAGTTTCTTCTTCCTGGCCGACCTGCACAGCCTGATCAAGGCGCAGGACCCGGCGCGGACCCAGCGTTCGACCCTGGAGATCGCGGCGACGTGGCTGGCCGCGGGCCTGGATCCGGCGCAGGTGTGGTTCTACCGTCAGTCGGACGTGCCGGAGACCAACGAACTGACCTGGTTCCTGACCTGCGTCGCCGGCAAGGGCATCCTCAATCGCGCGCACGCCTACAAGGCGGCGGTGGACAAGAACCGCGCCGACGGAGAGGACGACGATGCCGGCGTCACCGCCGGGTTGTTCATGTATCCGGTGCTGATGGCCGCCGACATCCTGCTGTTCAAGGCGCAGCAGGTGCCGGTGGGCCGCGATCAGATCCAGCACATCGAGATGGCGCGCGATTTCGCGCAGCGCTTCAACCACGTCTACGGCCGCGAGCACTTCGTGCTGCCCGATGCGCTGATCGACGAGCAGGTGGCGACGCTGCCCGGGCTGGACGGGCGCAAGATGAGCAAGAGCTACGACAACACTATTCCGCTGTTCGCCCCGCGCGAGGAGCTGAAGAAGCGGGTGTTCGCCATCGTCACCGATTCGCGCGCGCCCGGCGAGCCGAAGGAGACCGAGGGCTCGGCGCTGTTCCAGTTGTACCAGGCCTTCGCCAGCGCCGAGGAGACCGCCGCGTTCGCGCAGGCGTTCGCCGCCGGCATCGGCTGGGGCGAGGCCAAGCAGCAGCTGTTCGAGCGCATCGATGCCGAGATCGCACCGATGCGCGTGCGCTACGAGGCGCTGATGGCGCGCCCGCAGGACATCGAGGCGATCCTGCGCGACAACGCGCAGCGCCTGCGCGAGCGCTATGCGATCCCGTTCCTGGCCGAGCTGCGGCACGCGGTGGGCCTGCGCGACCTGTCGGCGCAGGCCGGCAATGGCGCCGCAACGGCGACCGCCAAGCAGGCGCTGCCGAGCTTCAAGCAGTACCGCGAGGCCGATGGCCAGTTCTACTTCAAGCTGCTCGATGGCGAGGGCGTGCTGCTGTTGCAGAGCGGCGGTTTCGCCTCGCCGCGCGATGCCGGGCAGACCATCGCTGCGCTCAAGCAGGCCGCACAGGCCGACGCGCTGCAGGCGGCGCCGGTGACCCTGGAAGCACCGGCCGAGACGGTGCTGGCGGCGCTGGCGCGGCTGCGCGAGGCGGGCTGAGCGCTCGCGCGGCGGTCCGTCGTAGGAGCGGCTTCAGCCGCGACGCTTTGCCGTTGAAGCGTCGCGGCTGAAGCCGCTCCTATAGACAATGACGCGTTCTGTTGCGACATCTGAAGCGCGTGTGTTTGCCGGCCGCATGCAGTCGGGACTGAAGTCCCTCCCACACTGGGCTCCGGCGGTCGTCAGGGAGGTTCTGTCGTCCATTCTCCGTCCGGCCCTTGCCGGCAGCACTGGCAGCGTTCTCCATACCGCCTAGAATGGAGCCTCGCCCGCCACGCCTTTGCGCCATGCCACGCGATCCCAGTATCCATCTCGTCGATACCGGCTTCCAGCGCGCGCAGTTCGATGCCGCCTACCTGATCGTGGAGAACGGGCGCGGCGCCTTCGTCGACTGCGGCACCAGCCATGCCGTGCCGGTGCTGCTGGACGCGCTGGCGCACGCGGGTCTGGCGCCGGGCGAGGTGGACTGGTTGATCCTCACCCACGTGCATCTGGACCATGCCGGTGGCGCCGGTGCGCTGCTGCAGCACTTGCCGAATGCGCGCCTGCTGGTGCATCCGCGCGGCGCGCCGCACATGATCGATCCGGCGCGGCTGATCGCCGGCGCCACCGCAGTGTATGGCGAGGCGGAGATGGCGCGCAGCTACGGCAGCATCGTGCCGGTGCCGGCAGAGCGCGTGGTCGTGGCCGAGGACAGCCATCGCCTGTCGCTGGCCGGGCGTGAGCTGCTGTGCATCGACACTCCGGGGCACGCCCGCCATCACCTGTGCGTGTGGGACGCGCGCAGCCGCAGCTGGTTCAGTGGCGACACCTTCGGCCTGTCCTACCGCGAACTGGACAGCGCGCGCGGCGCGTTCGCGATCCCGACCTCGTCGCCGGTGCAGTTCGAACCGGAGGCGATGCAGGCCTCGATCCAGCGCATGCTCGGCTACGCGCCGCAGACGCTGTATCTCAGCCATTACGGTCCTGTCGAGGGGGCCGAGGCGCTGGCGGCGGAACTGCTGGAACAGTTGGAGGCGATGGTGGCGATCGCGCGTGGCTGCGACGGTCGCTCCGACCGTCATCGTTGTCTGGTCGCCGCACTGACCGCGCTGTATCTGGAGCGGGCGCGGCTGCATGGCTGCCCGTTGGACGATGCCGGCGTGGAGCGCGTGCTGCACATGGACATCGAGCTCAATGCGCAGGGGCTGGCCTGCTGGCTGGAGCGTCCCGCGCGCTGAACGACGCCTCGCGTGGCGCACACGAACGCCACGCAGCGCTGTCTCGGTGCGACGCCATTCTCTACACTGTTCGGCCCGCTTGTTGCCAGGTCGTGACCGTGAACCCGATGCGCATGTTGCTGCTGTCCGCTTCCCTGTTCATGGGAGGTGCGGCACAGGCGGCCAACGATGCGCTGGCCGGCGATGCCGAAAGCGACGCGGATGCGCTGGAGCGGCATGCGTTGCCGGCGGCGTGCGATTCTTCGGAGGGCTGCGGTCCGGCGCTGCCGGGCTGAGCGATTGGCAGGAAGACGATGCCGGATCTGCGGCACGACGTGCCGCCACCCCAAGTCGGTTGCGCAGGATCAGCGCCTGTTGGCGATGGCCGGTGCGCACGGTTGCGATGGTGTCACGGCACAAAGGCATCGCCGAGCGCGCTGAAAGGCCATTCCCGTAGGAGCGGCTTCAGCCGCGACGGGCATTACCGGTAAGGCCTGTCGCGGCTGAAGCCGCTCCTACGTGGGGACGACGCAATGTCCTGCGAGGGCGGTGATGAGAAGTGCCGCTCACCGGGCAGATGTAAGTAGGTACTGCGGGGCGGCCACTGCTCAGGCGGTGGTATCGATCAGCCCGCCGACGATGCCTTGATTGAGCAGATCGCCGGTCACCGTGCCGCTGAGGTCGGGATTGGACTGCAGCAGCGACGACAGCTGCGGCGTCAGGCCCTGGCTGCTGAAGACGCCAGAGGCGTTGTACAGGCCGGGGGTCGACGGCGGCGCGGTGATGGTGCCGAGCAGGCCCTGGTCGTAAGTCTGCGTGGCCTGGTCGAGGGTGGGATACGGCGAGGTGGTCGTCGAGGTCGACGTGCCGGTGCCGGTCGTCGACGTCGAAGGATCGGTGCTGGAGCCAGAGGTGCCGCTGGTCGAGGCCGCATCGGTGGGGCCGGCGCTGACGATGCTGTTGAACAGCCCGGCGGCGTTGTAGGTCAGGCCCGTGTCCGCTGCGGTGCTCCCGGTGAGCCCGCCGAGGCTGAGGATCACCGAGGCGTCGCCGGACAACTCCACGGCCTGTTGCACCGCCGCCGGATCGTTGCTGGACACGATGGGGTTGCCGGCCGGGGTCGAATCGCCCGAGGTGCCCGTTGCAGAGAAGCCATAGGGCGAGGTGCCATAAGGATTGACGGTGCCGAGCGGCGACAGTGCGGTAGCGATGGCCATGGCGGTGCTCGGCGAGCGGGTGTGTACGCGTACAGATACGCCCGTCCGGCTGAACCGTCTCTTAGGTATTTCGCGGCGCGGTGGAGCGCGGCAGTAGGTGCCGACCGCGCTGTCATGGACGTTCCTTCATCGGTGAAGACGTCAGGGCCAGAACTGCATTGCACAGCACACTCGCTGCGCGAGGCCGATCCCGTTTCCTCGGCTGCAGCGCGGCGCGGCACGGCTGCGCACAGGAGCGGCCCCCGAAGCGACTCGGCATGCCCATGCTGGCCTGCAACACCGGCTTGGTAGTGCTGGTGGAGCGCAAGCGCCGCTCCTGGTCGCGCCGATGCCACAGTGGATGCGCGTTCGGCACCCGGCGCGGACACCGCGCCAGCCGCGGTGAATCGCGACCTCGTCGCACCGACGCGACCTGCAGTAGCCGGGCGCTCTCAGCGCGAGGCGCGGCGCGGCGCGGATTTGCAGGGGTACCGTTTTGCCAGGGCCTGCACGACCAGATCGCTGGCGCGTTCGTCCAGGCGGGCGTCGGGCAGCGCGACGAGATCGGCGACCAGCGCCTGGACATCCGGTGGGCCGGACTGGCCGGCCGGTCGGCACCATCGCGCGCCCTCGCTGCCGGCCGCGATGCCGAGCATGTACGCGGCCGCCGTGCGCGAGGACACCATGACCCGCAGTTCCTGCGGTTGCTGCGGACCCAGGTCGGCGGCCAGTGAGCCGTCCAGCGGGGCTTCCAGCAACTGATGTCCGTTCAATTCCCAGGGTCCGGCAGGCGGGCGTGCCGCGCTGTTGCTGCTGAGTGCCGCCAGCAATGGCAGCGCGAGCCAGGTGCGGTGTGATGCCATCCACGACTCCTTTCTCGACGAGTGGTCCGCACGCCGCGGCGGCGCGAAACGCGCGGGTGAAGCGGCTTGAGCGCGGAGCAGGTGCTCTAGAATAGCGCCCCCCGCTGTCTCTGGCGCCGTCCGATGTCGTCCGCTCCTGTCGCTGCCGCGCCTGCGCGCGGCGGCTTCGTCGTTCTCGCCCTGTTCCTGGTCTATGTCGTCTGGGGCTCGACCTATCTGGCGATCCGCTTCGCTCTGGAAGGCGGCGCGCCGCCGCTGAGCGTGGTCTCCGGCACCCGCTTCGTGATCGCCGGCAGCGTGCTGTACGCGGTGCTGCGCTGGCGCGGCGTGGCCGCGCCCACGCGCGCGCAGTGGCGGCCGCTGGCCATGCTCGGTGCGCTGATGCTGGTTTGCGGCAATGGCCTGGTGGTGCTGGCCGAGCGTCAGGTGTCCTCGGGGCTGGCGGCGGTGGCGGTGGCCTCGGTGCCGCTGTGGATGGCGCTGTTCGGCACGCTGCGCGGCCACCATGCCAGCCGTGGCGAATGGCTGGGCATCGTGGTCGGCTTCGCCGGGGTGGTGTGGCTCAACGCCGGCAGCAGCCTCAATGCCAGCCCGCTTGGGCTGGTGCTGCTGTTGATCGCGCCGGTCGGCTGGGCGTTCGGTTCGGTGTGGTCGCGCGGGCGCGACCTGCCGATGCCGTTCATGGCCGCCGCCGGGCAGATGCTGTGCGGCGGGGTGATGCTGGTGGCGATCGGCCTGCTCAGCGGCGAGCGCCTGCACACCCTGCCGAGCGCGCAGGGCATGCTGGCGGTGGCCTACCTGTGCGTGTTCGGCTCGATCGTCGCCTTCACTGCCTACGTGTGGCTGCTGCAGAACGTGCGCCCGGCGCTGGCCGGCAGCTATGCCTACGTCAATCCGGTGATCGCGGTGGCGCTGGGCAGTTGGCTCGGCAGCGAACGCTTCAGCGCCAGCGATTTCGGCGCGATGGCAGTGATCCTGGCCGGCGTGGTGGTGATCACCGTGGCGAGGACCCGGCGATGACCGCGGCCGCCGAGCAGGAGGCCCGGCGCGGCCTGTGGATCACCGCGGCGACCTTCGCGCTGTGGGGCGTGGTGCCGGTGTACTGGCACCTGCTGCAGGCGGTGCCGTCGCCGCACATCATCGCCCACCGCATCGTCTGGAGCACGCTGCTGGTGGTGGCCTGGCTGGTGTACAGCGCGCGCCTGCAGTGGTGGCGGCGCATTGCCGCGCAGCCGCGCGCGCTGGCCACGCTGGCGCTGAGCAGCGTGGCGATCGCCTTCAACTGGGGCCTGTACATCTGGGCGGTCAATGCCGGCCACGTGATCGAGACCAGCCTGGGCTACTTCATCAATCCGCTGGTCAACGTGCTGCTCGGGGTGCTGGTGCTGCGCGAGCGGCTGCGTCCGCTGCAATGGCTGGCAGTGGCCTGCGCCGCGCTCGGCGTGGCCTGGCTGACCGTCGATGCCGGCACGCTGCCGTGGATCGCGCTGGTCCTGGCCGGCTCGTTCGGGCTGTACGGCCTGTTGCGCAAGCTGGTGCAGGTGGATGCGGTGGCCGGGCTTGGCGTGGAAAGCCTGTACCTGTTCCTGCCGGCGCTGGGCTTCGTGCTGTGGGGCGAGGCCGGCCACGGCGGCGGCTTCGTCGGCGGCTGGGGCTGGCGTAACGACCTGCTGCTGGCGTTCGGCGGCGTGGTGACCGCGGTGCCGCTGATCGGCTTCGCCTACGGTGTGCGACGCATCCCGCTGTCGCTGGTGGGGCTGCTGCAATACATCGCGCCGAGCCTGCAACTGCTGCTGGGCGTCTGGTTCTTCCGCGAGCCGTTCGACGCGGGCAAGGCGATCGGCTTTGCCGCCATTTGGATCGGGTTGTTGTTGTTTGCCGGCGAGAGTCTGTGGCGGTCGGGCGTGTGGCGGCGAGCGGGGATTCGGAATTAGGGATTGGGGATTCGCAAGAGCAGGAACATCGCAGGCGTCAGCGCAGCCCGCCGTTACCAATCCCCAATCCCGACTCCCCAATCCCGGCTCATCCGCGGCTACCGCTCGCGGCCGGCTCACCGGTCAGCTGCAGCTCGGGATCCGCGCGTGGCGGCAGCGGCTGCGGGCAGCGGCCGCCGTGGCTCGGCGACTGCAGGTCGGCGAACCAGTCCTCCACGGTCGGCGCCAGCAGGTCCAGCCGCATCGGCAGGCTCAGGTGGTTCTCGCCGGGCATCTCCAGGTAGTGCGCGCGCGGGGCGTCCAGCGCCAGCAGGCGGCCGTGCGCCACCGGGATGTGCTGGTCGGCACTGCCGTGCAGCAGCAGCACGCAGGCCGGTGCGGCGCGCGCGGCGGCGGTGACGTCGACCTGGTCCAGGTTCAGCGCCAGGCGCTGGTTGGCGTTGGCGATGACCGCGTCCAGGTTCTGCCCGCCGTAGCGCCAGCGCGCCAGGTCCATCGCCGCGCTGGCCATCCAGCCGCGCGGGCGGCTGGCGAGCATGTGCGGGATCATGTCGCGGATGCCGCGGCCGGCGTTGGCGAAGGATTCCATCGCGACCACGCCGTCGACCTGGTCGCCGAGCTTCTGCGCGGCGAACAGCGCGGTGGCCGCGCCGTAGGACACGCCGAACAGGTACACCGGGCCCTGCACCTCGCCGCTGGCGCGCAGGGCGCGGATCACCGCAACCACGTCGTCGGACTCGCGGGTGCCGTAGCCGGCCGGGCCGCCGCCGGAGCGGCCGTGGTTGCGCAGGTCGATGCTGATGCTGCGGTAGCCGGCCTGGGCCAGGTCCAGCGACCACGGCAGCAGCGAGTCGCCGTCCATCATCCAGCCGTGCAGCAGCACCACGGTGCCGCGCGGGGCCATGTGCGTGGTCGGCGCCGGGGTGGCCACGTCCATGGCGAAGTCGGCGTGCTCGTGGCCGCTGGCATCGCGGCCGGCATGCTCGTAGCGGTAGCGCATGTGGTAGTCGCCCGGGTCGATGGCGCGCCAGAAGATCGGAATGCCGCCGGGCACCACCACGTGGCCGCTGCGGTTGGGCAGGGTCGCCAGCAGGCTCTGGATGCGCTCCTCGTCCATCAGCGGCGACACGCCGCCCGGCGCGACCAGGCGGTCGCTCAGCGAGGTGGAGGAGCAGGCGCTCAGCCACAGGCTGGCGCAGAGGACGAGCAGCAGGCGCAGGCGCGAGGACATGGACGTGGCGGCGTGGAACCAAATGGCCGCGCAGGCTAGCGCCTCGGCGGCCGCTGTTCTACCGCGTTTCGATGACGAAACGATGACGCGTCAGCGGCCATTGGGCCGGGCCGGGACAGGGGGCCCGGCCCGGCGCGTTCAGCCCTGGCGCTACAGCGCGCGCAGGGCGGTGGTGATCGGCAGGCGCGCGGCACGCAGCGCCGGGAACAGGCCGCCGACCAGGCCGATGCCCAGCGCCCACTTCAGCCCGGTCCACAGCAGCGGCGGGGACACCTTGAACTGGAACACCACCTGGCTGAAGTTGCTGCCCAGGGTGGAGACGCTGTAGCCGTTGAAGATCGCCCAGGCGATCAGCCCGCCGAGCACGCCGCCGAGCAGCGCCAGCAGCATGGTCTCCAGCATCACCGCCACCACCACCGGCAGCCCGCGGAAGCCCAGCGCACGCATGGTGGCGATCTCGCGGGCGCGGGTGGCGACCGCCGCGTACATGGTGTTGAGCGCGCCGAACACCGCACCGATCGCCATGATGGTGCCGATGAAGGTGCCCAGGACCTCCAGCACCTTGCTGAGGTTGCCGCCTTGCTTGCGGTAGTACTCGCGGGTGGTGAACACGTCCAGCTTCAGCCGCGGGTCGGCGTCCATCGCCGCCTTGAACTGGCGGAAGCCGTCCTTGCCCTGGGTCCGCACGCTGATCGACTGGTAGGCGCTGCGGTTGTAGGTGGTGGCCAGGGTCTGGGTGTCGGTCCACAGTTCCGAGTCGTGCGCGTCGCCGCTGGCGAACACGCCGACCACGGTCCAGGCCTGGTTGCCCAGGGTCAGGGTCTGGCCGAGCTGCAGGCCGCGGAACTGCGACTGCGCGCCCTTGCCGACCACGATCTCGCGCAGGCCCGGCTTGAAGCGACGACCCTGCAGGAGCTTGACCTTGTCGTGCACCGCCCAGCCCTGCTCGCCGACGCCGCGGAACTGCGCGTTGACGTCGCTGCCGTCGGACCTGGACTGCAGGTTCACCACCTGCGACAGTTCCGGCGAGACCAGCGGGCGGTTGTCGGCGCCGCGCGCCACGCCGGCCAGGCTGGCGATCAGCGGCACCTGGTCGCGGGTGATGACCGAGTTGGTCTCGGCCTGGGAGCCGCCGCGCAGGACGATGGCGGTGGTGTCGTCGCCGGTGCTGTCCAGGGTCGCCTGGAAGCCCTGGCCCATCGCCAGCATCGCCACCAGCACGCCGACCACGCCGGCGATGCCGACCACGATCACCGAACTGGCACCCCAGCGTTGCGGCAGGCTGGCGATGCCGATGCGCGCGGCCGCCAGCGACAGCCGGCCGCTGCGGGTGACCAGCAGCAGCACGGCGAGTACCGCCACCAGCGCCAGGACCATGAACCAGGGCAGGGCGATCCAGATTCCCAGGCCGATCGCCAGCGCCGCGATCGCCAGGACATTCCATAACCATTGCATCTTCATTGCGTTGTTCCTCGGGTCTGCGTCGCCGTCCGTGGCATCGCTGTGCTGGAGAGAGGGGGCGGGCTCAGCGCCCGGCCAGGGCGTCGACGATCTTCAGCCGCTGCGCGCGCAGCGCCGGCAGCAGGCCGACCACCACGCCGATGACCAGCATCAGCGCCGCGCCGATCAGCCAGGTCTGCGCCGGCACCGCGTGCACCGGCAGCGCGCCGCGGCTGGCGCTGGCCAGCACCGGGATCGCCGCCGCCGCCAGCGCCATGCCGAGCAGGCCGCCGAGCACGATCAGCAATACCGACTCCACGATCACCAGGGCCAGCACCGTGCGGTCCTGGAAGCCCAGGGTCTTGAGCGTGGCCAGCTCCGGGATGCGCTCGCGCACCGCCTGCGCCATGGTGTTGCCGGTCAGCAGCACCAGAGTGAAGAACACCGCGCCCATGATCGAGGTGACGATCAGGCCGATGTCGGCGAACTGTTTGACGAAGGCCTGCTGGAACGCCGACTCGGTCTGCGACTTGGTCTCGTGGTCGGAGTTGGCCGACAGCGCATCGATCGCCTGCGCCACGCGCGAAGCGTGTTCGGGATTGTCCAGCCGCACCGTGTACCAGCTGACCTTGCCCTTGATGTAGTCGTTGCTCTCGTCGAAGTACTTCCAGTTCATCATCAACTGGTTCTCGGCCTGCACGTTGGCGCGGTCCTTGGCCTTGAAGATCGCCTTCAGCTCCAGCGGCCAGTCGTTGCTGCCGCCGCGCGGGAAGATGGTGGCCTGCAGCGGGATCACGTCGCCGACCTTCCAGCCGTTCTTCTTCGCCAGCGCCTCGCCCACCGCCGCACCGGTGCGGGTGTCGCGGAAGGCCTTGAGCTGCTCCGGCGGCACCACGTATTCGCTGTACACGTCGAAGAAGTTCGGCGCCACCGAGAAGTTGGGGAAGAAATCCTTGGGATCCTTGTAGATGCCGCCGAACCACATCGCATAGGTCACGTCGCGCACGCCCGGCACGCTGCGGATCTGCGACTCCAGGCGCACCGGCAGCGACTGGGTGATCGACAGCCGCGAGGCCACCACCAGGCGGTTGACCCCTTCCACCGAGCCGCCGGCGGTGAACGCCACACGCACCGAGTCGAGCAGGCCGAACAGCAGGAAGGCGACGATCACCGAGAACAGGGTCAGCAGCGTCCGCGTCTTGCTGCGGAACAGTTGCGCCCAGATCAACGAGAAATACTTCATGGCATCGCCTCGCTCAGTGCGCGGCCGGCGCGTCGGCCAGCTCGCCCTTGTCCAGGTGCACGGTGTGGGTGGCGTACTCGGCGGCCTTGGGGTCGTGGGTGACCATGACGATGGTCTTGCCGTGGCTGCGGTTGAGTTCCTGCAACAGGCCCAGCACGTCCTCGGCCGAGCGCCGGTCGAGGTCGCCGGTGGGTTCGTCGCAGATCAGGAAGGTGGGGTCGGAGACGATGGCGCGGGCGATGGCCACGCGCTGTTGCTGGCCGCCGGACAGTTCGCTGGGCTTGTGGTTGCGTCGCTCGGCCAGGCCGACCAGGGTCAGTGCGATTTCGGCATTGCGCTTGCGCTGGGCGGCGCCGAGCGAGGTCAGCAGCAGCGGCAGTTCGACGTTCTTCTGTGCGGTGAGCATCGGCATCAGGTTGTAGAACTGGAACACGAAGCCGACGTGGTGGCTGCGCCAGGTGGCGAGCTGGCCGCCGCTCATGCGGTCGATGCGCTGGCCTTCGATCTCGATCTCGCCGCCGCTGGGCGAATCCAGCCCGCCGATCAGGTTGAGCAGGGTGGTCTTGCCGGAGCCGGACGGGCCCATCAGGGCGACGAAGTCGCCGCGGGCGATATCCAGGTCGATGCCGTGCAGGACCTGGACTTTCTCGGGGCCGCGCTGGTAGGTCTTGGTGACGTTGCGCAGGGTGACGAGGGTGGACATGGTGGTGTTCCTGGCGGTGGACGAGATGGAGGCGATGCGGTCGCCGATAGCGGCGATGTAATTACCGTTGCTTTTGCTTTTGCTTTTTCTGTTGCTGTTGCTGTTGCTGTTGCAAGTGCAGCTGCAGTGGTTGTTGCTTTTGCTGTTGTTTCTGCCGTTGCCGTTGTTCTTGCTTTTGACTTGCCGGGTTCCCTTCCGAAGCGGCGGCCAGCGCGGGGAAAAACCCCGAAGGGCGGCGTACATGGATGTACGCCGTCCGCGGCAGGGGCAGGATGCCCCTTCCGCGGATCCCCGGGCTGGACGCGGACCCGGAGCGCGTTAGCGCGGAGGGCGCGTAGGCAGGGTGTGCTTTCTTTTGGTTACTTTTCTTTGCACAAGCAAAGAAAAGTAACTCGCCGCAAGGCGAAAGCTTTGCTCTTGCACTTGCTGCTACGGTGACGACCGCTGGATTGTAGGAGCGGCTTCAGCCGCGACAGCCATGACCAATTACGTTTGTCGCGGCTAACGCCGCTCCTACAGATCTTCTCGTTTGACACTCAAGATTGAAGCAACAGCAAAGGCTTTCGCCCTTTCGGGCGAGTTACTTTTCTTTGCTCGCGCAAAGAAAAGGTAACCAAAAGAAAGCGCGCCCTGCCTTGCGCCCTCCGCGCTGCGCGCTCCGGGTCCGCGGATGCACCGGGGATTCGCGGAAGGGGCATCCTGCCCCTGCCGCGAACGGCGCACATCCATGTGCGCCGCCCTTCGGGTTTTTCCCCGGTCCATCCGCCGCTGCGGAAGGGAACCCGGTAAGTCAAAAGCAAAAACAACAGCAACGGCGGTGAAGCAACGGCGGAAGCAACAGCAGAAGCAACAGCGTCACTTTGGCACTTGTTCCCCCATGCAACTGCACCGAGGGGATCGGAAAAGCAGAAGCAAGCACTGCAACAACAAATGTAAAAACTGGAGCTTGAGCGATTCGGCTGCGGCAGGCGCAGCTGAAACTGACTACATCGGACAGCTGCGACGTCGAGGCGCTGGCGCAGTGCGCAGTACACCGTCGTGCACTACTGCGCAGCGGCCTCCGCGGTCTTCACCTGCATGCCCGCATGCAAGGCCTCCGGCGGATCCAGCACCACCGTGTCGCCCGCGGCCAGGCCGGACAGCACCTGGCGGTCGTCGCCCAGGGCGATGCCGGTCTTCAGCGCGCGCTGCTCGACCGTGTTGTCGTCCTTGACCGCGAACGCCACGTCCTGGCCGGCGCGCTTGACGATCGCCGCGCCCGGTACCCGCACGCCCTGCGGCGTGTGCTGCGCCTGCGGTTGCGGTGCCTCGAGGAAACTGACCCGTACGCCCATCTCCGGCACGATCCGCGCGTCCTTTTGCTTCAGCGCCACGCGCACCTTCACCGTCGCCTTGCCGCGGTCGGCGGAGGGGATGATCGCGATCACCTCGGCCGGGATCTTCCAGTCCGGATACGCGTTGAGCGTGGCCTCCACCGGCATGCCCGGTTTGACCCGGCCGATGTAGGACTCGCCCACCTCGACCTCGATCTCCAGCGAATCCATGTCGACGATGGTGCCGATGCCGGTGCGGGTGAAGCCGCCGCCGGCCGACAGCGGCGAGACGATCTCGCCCGGCTGCGCCGCCTTGGCGGTGACCACGCCGGAGAACGGCGCACGCACGATGGTGTTGTCGACGTTGAGATCGGAGATCGACAACTGGTTGCCGGCCACCGCCACGTTGCGCTGTGCGTTCTGCAACTGCGCGCGCAGGGCGTCGCGCTGCGCCACCGCCTGCTCGTACTGCGACCGCGAGACCAGTTGCTGGCCGGCCAGGGTCTGCAGCCGCTGCGCGTCGGCATCGGCCTGGCGCACCTGCGCCTGCATGTTGGCGACCAGGCTGCGTGCCGCGTCCAGTTGCGAGGCCGACAGCACCCGCTGCGCATTGGCGTCGATCGGGTCCAGCGTCGCCATCACCTGGCCTGCCTCCACGCGCATGCCTTCCTCGATGCGCACCTCGCGGACCTTGCCGGTGATCTTGGCCGACACCGTGGCCATGCGCCGCGCCACCACGTAGCCACTGGCGTCCAGCACCGAGGCGCTGCTGCTGCCGGGGGCGATCGCCACCACCGCGGCGGTACGCACCTCCAGCGGCTTGCTGCGGCCGAACAGCCACCAGCCGCCGGCGCCCAGGGCGAGCAGCACCACCAGCAGCACCAACGCGATCCACAGCCCGCGCCGCGACGGCGGCTCGCTCGGCGGCGCCTTGCGGTCGATACGGAGTTCCTTGAGCAGGTCGGAGGAAGTACTCATCGTGTCCTTGAACGAAACGGTCGGCGCGCTGCAGTGTGCGAGCCACCGGCCGCCGTGGGCATGGCCGGAAGTCACTTTCTGCGGTGCGCTGCAACGGGAAGAAACGCCGCCCCTCGGCGTGGATCGCAGCATGCGGCAATCGTGCCGGGGCTGCCAGTGACAGATGTCATTCGATGCAGTTGACGCGCCGCACTGGGCGGCCTCCCCGCCACGGCGCAGCCTAGGCACTCCCTGCCACCACTGGAATTGTCCATGCCTGACCATGATGCGTTGCCGCTGGCGCAGCTCAGCGGTGTCCACAAGCGCTATGGGGCGCTGGTCGCGCTCGACGGCGTCGACCTGCAGTTGCGCCGCGGCCGGTTGCTGGCGTTGCTGGGCGCCAACGGTGCCGGCAAGAGCACCGCGGTGGGCCTGCTGCTCGGGCTGCAGACGCCCGACGCCGGCAGCGTGCGCCTGTGTGGGCAGGATCCGCGGGCGCTGGCCGCGCGCCGCCAGGCCGGCGCGATGCTGCAGACCGCCGGACTGCCGGAGACGCTGCGCGTGGGCGAACTGCTGCTGCAGGCGCGCGGCTACTACCCGCAGCCGCGCAGCGTCGCCGACTGCGTGGCGCTGGCCGGGCTGGACGGGTTGATGGCGCGCCGCTACGGCCAGTTGTCCGGCGGCCAGCAGCGGCGCGTGCAGTTCGCGATGGCGATCTGCGGGCGGCCGCGGGTGCTGTTCCTGGACGAGCCCAGCACCGGCCTGGACATCGAGGCGCGGCAGGGCCTGTGGCGGGCGATCCGCGAGCTGGTCGCCGACGGCTGCGCGGTGCTGCTGACCACGCACTATCTGGAAGAGGCCGAGGCGCTGGCCGACCGGGTGGCGGTGCTGCAGCGCGGCACGCTGATCGCCGAGGGCAGCGTCGCCGAACTGCGTGCGCGCTTCGAACAATGCACCATCCGCTGCCGCAGCGCGCTGCCGGCGGCGCAGGTGGCGCTGTGGCCGCAGGTGCGCCACGCCGAGAGCCGCGACGGTGTGCTAGAGGTGGTCGCCGAGCCTGCCGAGCCGGTGGTGGCGCGGCTGCTCGCCAGCGATCCGGCGCTGACGGCGCTGGAAGTCCGCCGCGCCGGCCTCGCCGACGCCTTTCTCGCCATCACCCGTGCGGAGGCCACATGAACCCGATCGATCTTTCCGTTGCTTCGCCGGCAGCCGCCTGGTCGGTGCGCGACCAGGGCGCGCTGCTGCTGCGCGAGATCCGCTACGAGGTGCTGCGCTGGCTGCGCACGCCGTCGTTCGCCTTGCCGACGCTGCTGTTCCCGCCGCTGTTCTATCTGCTGTTCGGCGTGCTGCTCAATCATGGACGCCACGACGCGGCGGTGTACCTGATGGCCAGCTACAGCGTGTTCGGGGTGATGGCGCCGGCGCTGTTCGGGTTCGGCGTCGGCCTGGCCCTGGACCGCGAGCGCGGCCTGCTGGCACTGAAGCGGGCGATGCCGGTGCCGCCGCTGGCGCTGCTGCTGGCGCGCACTGCGCTGGCGATGGCGTTCGCGCTGGCGATCGGCGTATTGCTGCAGGCGCTGGCCGCCGTGCTCGGCGGGGTGATGCTGACGCCGGCGCAGCGTATCGGGTTGCTGCTGGTCGACGTGCTGGGCACGCTGCCGTTCTGCGCGATCGGGCTGGCGCTGGGCGCCTATGCCGGCGGCAACGGCGCGCCGGCGCTGGTCAACCTGATCTATCTGCCGATGGCGTTCCTGTCCGGGCTGTGGATCCCGCTGCAGTTGCTGCCGGCATGGCTGACCACGTTGGCGCCGCTGTGGCCGTCCTATCACCTGGGCCAGCTGGCGCTGCGCGTGGTCGGCCAGGGCGACGGCCACGGCAGTGCCGGCCATGTCGCCGCGCTGCTGGCGGTGACCGTGGCGTTCTACGCACTGGCGCAGCGGCGCCTGCGCCGCGGCTGATGGCGCGCCGCGCCGATCCCGGCGTCGCCGCGCGGTTCCGCGCGCCGGCGCCTTCGCTAAGCTATGCGCCGCGGCGGCCGTGCCGCCCTGGGAGCCCGACGTGATCGCCTTGCTGCACGCCTCGCCCGACTCGCTGATCGCCCGCCGCATCGGCTGGAGCTCGGCCAAGTCCAGCACCCACTGGTTCGTGTGGCTGTCGCTGGTGTGGTCGATCTGGCTGTTCGTCACTCCGCTGTACGAGCCGTACTACTTCCGCAACTGGTTCCCGCCGACGCTGGCCAGCTACCTGGTGTTTCTGGCCCTGTACTACGTGGCCTATTACCTCCACCGGCGCTACCTGCCGTGGTGCGTGGCGGGCATGGCCGCGCTGGCGTTCGTGCTGCTGCCGTACAACCCGGGCGCGCAGTGCTACATCATCTATGCCTGCGCCTTCCTGGCGTTCTGCCTGTCGCCGGTGCGGGCGGTGGCGGCGATGCTGCTGGTGCTGGCCCTGTTCGCGCTGGCCTGGACGCTGCGCGGCTGGTCGCCGCTGTACATGGTCAGCGCGGTGGTGGTCGGCCTGTCGGTGGGGCTGATGAACATCAGCTTCGAGCGCCGTGCGCGCGGCGAGGCGCAACTGCGCCTGAGCCACGAGGAAGTGCGGCGCCTGGCGGCGGTGGCCGAGCGCGAGCGCATCGGCCGCGACCTGCACGACCTGCTCGGCCACACCCTGTCGCTGGTGGCGCTGAAGTCGGACCTGGCCACGCGCCTGCTCGCCCACGACGCCGCCGCGGCGCAGCGCGAGATGGAGGAAGTGGGCCAGGTCGCGCGCGAGGCGCTGGGCCAGGTACGGCGCGCGGTCAGCGGTATCCGCGCCGCGCAGCTGGCCGCGGAGATCGCCGCCGCCAAGCTGCTGCTGGAATCGTCGGGGGTGAGCTTCCGCTATCAGGTCGAGGCCTTGCCGCCGTGCCCGCAGCTGGAGACGGTGTTCGCGCTGGTGCTGCGCGAGGCCGCTACCAACATCCAGCGCCACGCCCGTGCCAGCCACGCGCAGTTGCGGCTGTGGTGCGAGCGCGGCCAGGCCCTGCTGGAACTGCGCGACGACGGGCGCGGCGGCGCGCTGCAGCCGGGCACCGGGCTGAGCAGCATGCGCGAGCGGCTGGAGGCGGTGGGCGGCAGCCTGCGCATCGCCTCCGAGCGCGGCCTGGGCACCTGCCTGGTCGCCGCCGCGCCGTTGCCGCGGGTCGAGGCGACCGTGGTGCCGGAACCCGCAGCGGCACCGCGGGTACCCGCGCCGGCGGACCAGGACGCCGCGCTGGGCTGAGCGCCGGCCCGGCCCGGGCACTACAATGGGCCGACAAGGACCGGGGGGTGCCGTGATTCGTTTAGTGCTGGCGGAGGACCAGGCGATGGTGCGCGGTGCGCTGGGCGCACTGCTGGGCCTGGAAGCGGACCTGGATTTGGTCGCCAGCGCGGCCGACGGCGAGGCCGCGTGGCGCGCGCTGCAGGCGCATTCCCCCGACCTGCTGGTCACCGATATCGAGATGCCCGGCCTCAGCGGGCTGGAGCTGGCCCAGCGCATCCAGCGGCAGCAACTGCCGGTGCGCGTCATCATCGTCACCACCTTCGCCCGTCCCGGCTTCCTGCGGCGCGCGCTGGATGCCGGGGTCGGCGGCTACCTGCTCAAGGACGCACCGCCGCAGCGGCTGATCGAGGCGATCCGCCAGGTGCACCGCGGCGGCCGCGCGATCGATCCGGAACTGGCGCTGGAAGCGTGGTCCGAAGCCGACCCGCTCAACGACCGCGAGCGCCAGGTGCTGCGCCTGGCCGGCGAGGGCGCCTCGGCCGGCGACATCGCCACGCAACTGGGGCTGTCGTCGGGCACGGTGCGCAATTACCTGTCCGAGGCGATCGGCAAGCTTGGGGTCGGCAACCGCATCGAGGCGGCGCGGCTGGCCCGGCAGAAGGGCTGGCTATGACGCGCCGCGCCGTGTGGCCTGGAATTTGCATGGCTCCCTGCGCTTGACTGCGCAGCGCAGTTGGTGGCGCGCGCGGCCTACCTCCCTTCCACTCGTCGACGCCATGCCCTCCACCACGATCAACCGCTATGGCGTGCCGCTGGCCCTGCTGCTGCTGTTGGGCATCAGCGGCGGCGTGCTGGTGGGCAGCGAGCGCTTCCTCGACGATGCCGCCGAGGTGCAACGCAGCCACCAGGTGATTGCCGGCATCAACGGCCTGCAGCTCAACCTCGCCGACTGCGATGCCTCCCTGCGCGGTTTCCTGCTGCTGGGCAGCCGCGAGCATCTGGCCGATTTCCGCGGCTGCCAGCAGACGCTGCCGGCGCGGCTGGAGCAGCTGGCAGCACTGGTACGGCACGACCCCGCCCAGCAGCAGCGCCTGCGCCTGGTCCAGGCGCAGGTGCAGACGCGCATGCGCGACAGCGCGCGGGCCGTGGCCCGTTTCGAGCGCGGCGGCGGCCCGGGCATGCTCAGGCCGGACCCGGAGCGCGCGCGCCAGGGCCGCGTGCTGTCGCAGGCGATCCGGCGCAACACCGACAGCATGGTGCGCAGCGAGCGCGCGACGCTGGCGAGCAGCGCCCGCTCCACCGCCGCCAACGCCGACCTGCTGCGCCGGCTGGCGGTGGTCGGCATTCCCGCCGTCTGTGCGATGACGCTGTGCCTGTACCTGCTGCTGCGCCGCGAGATCGGCCGGCGCAGCCAGGCCGAGTTGCGTGGCCACCATGCCAATGCGCTGCTGGTGGGCACCGTGCAGCAGATGCAGCGCACCGAACAGGATCTGCGCACGCTCAACCGCTGCAGCCGCGGGCTGCAGAGTTGCGTGCAGCAGGACGAGGCGGTGGAGGTCGCGCGGCAGGCGCTGGAACGCCTGCTCGGCGATGCCGGCTGCAGCGTGTACTGCACCGATGCGGCAGGTGAGCAGGCGGTCTGCGTGGCGCATTGGGGCGAAGAGGCGCTGTGCATGCCGGCGCTGTCGCTGAGCGGCTGCGAAGGTCTGCGCAGCCGCGCCACCCAGATCCAGCGGCCCGGCGCGGCGCCGGCCTGCGTCCACGCCGCCGGCGCGGCGCGGCATGGCACCTGCGTGCCGATGGTGGTGCAGGGCGAGCCGCTGGGGCTGATCCATCTGTCCAGCCGCGATCCGACCCTTCTCGAGCGCCTGCCCCTGGTCGAGGTGGTGGCCGAACAGCTGGCGATGGCGCTGCACAACCTGCAGTTGCGCCAGCGCCTGCGCACGCAGTCGATCCGCGATCCGTTGACCGGGCTGTACAACCGCCGCTACCTGGAAGAATCGCTGGTGCGCGAACTGGCGCGCTGCGAGCGGCGCGAGCAGCCGCTGGCGCTGATGATGCTGGACCTGGACCACTTCAAGGCGCTCAACGACCGCCTCGGCCACGCCGGTGGCGATGCCTTGCTGGCGGCGTTCGGCCAGTTGCTGGCCGGGGCGGTGCGGCCGGAGGACATCGCCTGCCGCTACGGCGGCGAGGAGTTCACGGTGATCCTGCCCGGCGCCGCTGCCGACGTGGCGCAGCGCCGTGCCGAACAGATCCGCGCCGCGGTGGCGGCGCTGCAGGTGCAGCACCAGGGCCAGGCGCTGCCGCCGGTGACCGTGTCGATCGGCGTGGCCGCCTATCCGGACCACGGCCGCAGCACCGAAGAACTGCTGCGCAGCGCCGATGCGGCGCTGTACCGCGGAAAGCGCGGCGGCCGTAACCGCGTCGTCGCCGCTGACGACGTGCCGCTGCGCATCGTCGAGGCCTGAGGCGCCTGTCTCCCTCCCACGCATGCCGTGTCTCGGCATGCGTGCGGTGTGGACTGCCGGTTCAGAACGACCAGCTGAAGCTCAGCGTGCCGTTGCGCGGTTCGCCCCAGGCGCCGTAGCCGTAGATCTGCGCGTAGTAGCGTTTGTCCAGCAGGTTGTTGAGATTGAGCTGCACCGAGAATGCCGGCGACAGGCGGTAGCGCGCGAAGGCGCTGACCAGCGCGTAGCCGCTCTGCGCGAAGCGACCATAGGTGGGGTCGACGTAATAGATGCGGTTCTGCCAATTGACGCCGCCGCCGAAGGTCAGTTCGCTCAGGCTGCGTGGCGTGTAGCTGCTGTAGAGCTTGAGCGTGGTCTGCGGCAGCTGGCTGTTGATGTCGGCGCCGGCGACGTCCTTGGCCACGTAGCGCGAGGCGCCGAAGGTGGCGTTCCAGCCGGGCGCCAGCTCGCCGTTGAGTTCGAGCTCGAAACCGCGGCTGACCGTGCCTTGCGCGGCGACATAGGCGGTCTCGGTGGTGCCCTGCACGAACCCGCTGGTGGCCTGGGCGACGTTGTCCTGGTCGATGCGGAACACCGACAGCGCGGCGTTGAGGCGGTCGTCGAACCAGGCGCCCTTGACCCCAACCTCGTAGCTCTTGCCGATCACCGGGTCCAGGTAGGCGCCGCTGGCGGTGCGCGCGGTCTGCGGCTGGAAGATGTCGGTGTAGCTGGCGTAGACCGACCAGACGTCGTCGAGCGTGTACACCAGGCCGGCATAGGGCGTGGTCTTCTCCTGGTGCAGCACGTAGCCCACCCCGCTCTCGCTGCCGTCCACCTTCCAGTCGGTATAGCGCGCGCCCAGGATCAGCTTCAGCGGATCGGCCAGCGACAGCCGTGCCGCCGCATAGCCGGCCTTCTGGGTGACGGTGCCACGGCTGAACTCGCTGAGCGGCGACCACGCCGGTTCCGGATAGGCGCCGGTCCAGCCGAGATAGCTCGGCAGCGGCCCGGGGAAGTCGAAGGCGCCGGTGTTCACGTAGCGGCGGCGGTTGTAACTGATGCCGGCCATCAGTTCGTGCTCGCGCCCGCCCAGTTGGAACGGGCCTTCGGCGTAGGCGTCCAGGCCGTCGACCTTGCGCCCGGTGATGTAGTAACCCGAGTACGGCACCACGCCGGCGCCGGTCTGCCGGTCGAAGCCGTAGATGGTGTAGTACGGGTAGAACAGCTTGTCGGTGACGTCGGTCTGGTCGTGGGTGGCGTTGAGCTTGAGCTGCCAGCCATTGCCGAAGGCATGCTGCAGGGTGGCGAAGGCGCGCTTGCTGGTGGTGTCCCAGAACGTCCAGTCCGCCGCCGGGTTGAACCAGCGCGGATAGTCGGTGCGGCTGCCGTCGGCGTACCACAGCGGGAAACCGCCCCAGGTGACGCCGTCGGACTGCTTGTTCTGGTAGTCGTAGCCCACGCTCAGCTGCGTGTCCGGGGTCAGGTCGGCATCGATCACCGCATAGCCCAGCGACTTGCGCTGGCTGTAGCGCTGCACGTACGAATCGGTGTCCAGGTAGCTGCTGATCACCCGGGCGCGCACCGTGCCGCTGGCGTTGAGCGGGGTGGTGACGTCGACCGTGGAGCGGGTGCGGCCCCAACTGCCGGCGCTGACGGTGACGCTGCCGGTCAGTTCGGCGCTGTCGGCGTGCTTGCGGATCAGGTTGACCGAGGCCGAAGGATTGCCGGCGCCGGTGAGCAGGCCGGTGGCGCCGCGCACCACCTCGACGCGGTCGTACAGGGCCAGGTCCAGCGCCGAATCGCCGTAGCTCCAGTTCTGCACCATCGTGGTGGGGATGCCGTCGAACTGGTAGTTGTCGATGTAGAAGCCGCGCGCGTAGAACTCGAAGCGCTCGCTGTCCGAGCGCGTGCTGGACACGCCGGTGGTGTTCTCCAGCACATCGATGATGTCGTCCAGGCCCTGATCCTCGATGCGCTGGTGGCTGATGATGCTCACCGACTGCGGGATCTCCCGCGGCGCCAGTTCGAAGCGGGTGCCGGCGCTGGTCTTGCGCACGCTGTAGCCCTCGGCGCGCTCGCCCTTGACGCTGATCTTGTCGAGGGTGGTGACATCGCGCTCGGCATCGTCCGCGCCGTCGGCGGCGGACGCGGCCGGTGTCGCGGCGAACGCCGGCGCGGCGGCCAGCAGACAGGCGACGGCCAGGGCCGAACGGCGTGGGAAACGGCAGGCGGGGGCAACACGGGACATCGCGGACTCCAAGGCAGCAGGCAGGGCCATCGCCGGCGCGAATGCGGCGCCGGACGACGATCGAGGGTGAGCTGGCTTGGCGCGCGGACTCGCAGGCCGGCGTGGCGGGCTGCGGAACAACGGCACTGGCTGGCGCGGCCGCGGCGCCGGATTCCCAGGGGAACGACCGGTGCGCGGGAAGAACAGGGGCGGACGAGCGCGCCCGTCCGCCGACAAGTGTAACGGCGGACCGCGGCTGGGGCCATGTCGCGGGCGACACAAATGCGTAGCGTCGCCCGGAAGACAGGCCGCACCGCACTGGCCGATCGACCTGCGCGTGACGGCGCGAGCGTGCGCCGCGCGGGACGCACGCGCTGCGTCCCGCGTGTCGTGTCGGGGGTGGACTACGCCTGGTCGCGCGGCGCTGCAGGCGTCGTCGCGCCGCGCGCCATGCTCGAGAACACGCCATCGCGGCGCACCCAGGCATGGAACAGCGCTGCGCACAGATGCATCAGCACCGTGGCGAACAGCAGGTAGGCCAGCCAGCCATGCGCGCTGCGCAGCCAGGCGTACAGCGCCGGGCTGTGCGGGGCGATCGGCGGCAACTGCACGCCCGGCCACAGCACGATCGGGTAGCCGCCGGCCGAGAGCATCGACCAGCCCAGCAGCGGCATCGCCAGCATCAGCGTGTACAGCAGCCAGTGCGAGGCGTGCGCGGCGGCCCTTTGCCAGCGGGGCAGGTCGGCCGGCAGCGGCGGCGGCCGGTGCAGCAGGCGGTTGCCCAGGCGCACCAGCACCAGCAGCCCGATGGCGATGCCGAGCGGGCGGTGCAGGTTCAGCAGCCAGGGCCGCTGCGACACCGAGGCGACCATGCCCACGCCGACGAACAGCATGGTCAGGATCATCGCCGCCATCAGCCAGTGCAATACGCGCGCGAGCAGGTTGAAGTGCGCGGAGCGATCGTCGCGGTTCATTGCGCACCTCCGTGCGGGCGGCCGGTGGCGTCGGGCGCCTGGCCGTGGGCGATCTCGCGCTCGCGGCGGTTGAAGGACTGCGAATACACCGCCGAGCGCGCGGCCAGGATCGGATCGTCGGAGCCGGCGATGCCGTGCGGCAGGATCAGCGGATCGTAGTTGAGGTCGCGGCACGGCCCGGTGGCCTGCGGCTCGGCATGGTCGAGCACCAGGGTGCCGGCGACCACCTGCTGGCGATCCTGCGGCCACGGCTGCGACGGGTCGTCGACCGGGTCGCCGGGCGCGGCCACGGTCAGCACCAGGTCCCAACGCAGCGGGCCGCGCGCCAGCCGCGCCTGCAGGTCTTCGCTCAGGAAGTCGGCATCGGCCTTGGCGCGTTGCTCGGCCGACAGCGGCGCGAACGGGGTCTGCGGGCGCATCGACCAGCGCACCGCATGCGTGCTGCCGTCGGCGGCGGTGAAGCGGAACGCGTTGACGCCGTTGTACTGGGTGTTGGCCCAGCTGTCCGACCACGGCGCGGTCTTGGCCCACTCCTGGAACTTCTTCGCCTCCGGGTAGCGCTGCAGGAACGCCGCCATCTTCGCCGGATCCGGCTTGCCGGTGGCCGGGTCCGGGCGCGCGGCCAGGGTCTGCGCCATGAAGCCCTCGGGGCTGGCGACCACGAAGAACGGGAAGCTGTTCATCGCCGTGCGCCATTCCTGGCCGTCGTCGCTGCGCAACTGCAGCGCCATGCTGCGCACGCGGGCGGCGCCGTCGGCGCCATGCGGGTCGCCGCCGCCGATCGACAGCCGGCCCAGCACCGGCGCCGAAGCCTGCGCGAACACCCGCGCCGAGGACAGCGCGCTGCCCTGGCCGTTGCCTTCGAAATGCCCGCTGACGCACACGCCCTTGCTGTGCGCACGGCGGAAGCCCGGATGCGGCGGGCCGCCGGCTTCGATGGCGTCGGTCATGCGCTGCGCGGTCAGCCTTTGCGGGCCGCCGAGCCAGCCGGCGCTCCAGGCGAAGGCGGCGGCGAGCACGGCGGCGATCGCGGCGATGCCGGCCAGCGCCAGCCAGGGCCGCCGGCGCGGCGGCGTGGGATCGGGACGGGACATGGGGCGGCTCCTGTGGCGGCGGCGAGGGGAGGAACGCGGTCGGGCGCGGTGCAGGCGCTAGCAGACACGCTCGGGGATGAACGCGGTGCAGTGATGGCGGCCTGCGCGCGCTGCCGGCCGCGGCCGCGTGCCAGGGGCAAGGCACGACCACGGCGGCGTCATCGGCGCTGCGCATAGAATCGCCGCTTCTTGAGGGCGGGGAGTCGGCGATGGCGGGTACGATCGGCTGGGTCGTGTTGGGGCTGGCGTTCCTGGCGCTGGGCGGGGACTCGATCGTGAAGGCGGCCTCCGGCCTGGCACAGCGCTTTGGTGCCTCGCCGTTCGTGGCCGGCTTGCTGCTGCTGGCCTTCGGCACCTCGCTGCCGGAACTGGCGGTCAACGCGCGCGCCTACGCCGCCGGCGCACAGGACCTGGCGCTGGGCAATGCGGTCGGCAGCAACCTGGCCAATCTCGGCCTGACCCTCGGCCTGGCCACGCTGGCGGCGCCGCTGCTGCTGCGCACCCGCCTGCTGCCGCCGCTGTTGATCCTGCTGACCCTGGCGACGCTGGCGCTGATCGGCTTCGGCCTGGATGGGGCGATCTCGCGTGCCGAGGGCGTGGCGCTGTTGCTGGCCTTCGTCGGCGTGGTCGCCTTCCTGCTGCTGCGCGCGCGCCACGAACCGGCCGCACGCCAGCTCGGCGTGTCCGGCTACGCGGTGACCCGCACCGGGCTGGTGCTGAACCTGCTGCGCCTGCTGATCGCCCTCGTGCTGTTGAACGCCGGCGCCAACCTGGTGGTGGAGCACGCCCCGCGGCTGGGTGCGGCCTGGGGCCTGTCGCCGTTGCTGGTCGGCCTGCTGCCGGTGGCGATCGGCACCGCGCTGCCGGAAGCGGCCGCCGCGGTGGCCGCCGCACGCCGTGGCCAAGGCGACATGGTGGTCGGCCACGTGCTGGGCTCGAGCCTGTTCAACCTGCTGGTGGTGATCGGCGGCATGGCGGCACTGCGGCCGCTGCCGTTGCCGGCCTCGTTCGTGCGCCTGGAACTGCCGGCGGCGATCGCGCTGGCGGTGGTGCTGTACCCGATGCTGCGCGGCGACATGCGCCTGAGCCGCGGCGAGGGGGCGGTGCTGCTGGTGGCGTTCCTGGCGTGGGTGGGGCTGGAGCTGGCGTTGGTGGTTTGAGTGCCGGGATTGGGGATTGGGGATTGGGGATTCGAAAAAGCGGCTGGCTCCTAAGAAATAGGCCGTGTGCTACGGCTCCTCCGGCTGCTCCGGCGGCGGCAGCCCTTCCTGCTCGGCGTGGTCGCTGCCCGGCACCTGCGGGCGCTGTTCCAGCATCAGCGACAGCGCTGCCTTGGCCATCATGTGCGCGCTGATCGGCGCGGTGATGAACAGGAATGCGGTGATCAGCAGTTCGCGCGGCTGCGGGTCCTGGCCCAGGAACAGGTGGTAGCCGACCGAGGCCAGCAGCACGCAGCCCACGCCCAGCGTGCTGGCCTTGGTCGGCGCGTGCAGGCGCTTGAAGAAGTCCGACAGCTTCACCAGGCCCAGCGCCCCGACCAGGATGAAGAAGCAGCCGACGATCAGCAGCAGCGACAGCCCCACCTGCAGCACGCCGATCATTCGACGATGTCCCGGCGCAGCACGTACTTGCTCAGCACCACGGTGCTGCCGAAGCCGAGCATGGCGATGATCAGCGCCGCCTCGAAGTACACCGGCGAATCCAGGTACATGCCGAACAGCATCAGTTCGGCGATCGCGGTCACCGACAGCGTGTCCAGCGCCAGGATGCGATCGGGCACGGTCGGCCCGCGCAGCAGCCGCCACAGCGCCAGCAGCATCGCCAGCGCCACCACGTGCATGCACACGACGATCGTGGTCTCGATGAACATGTGGCTGGTCATGGGAAGATCTCCATCAACGGCGCCTCGTAGCGCGTCTTGATCTGCCGGATCACGGTCTCGGCATCGTCTAGGTGCAGCACGTGCACCAGCAGGTACTTGCGGTCGTCCGACAGCGCCGCCGACACCGTGCCCGGGGTCAGGGTGATCATGCTGGTCAACGCGGCGATGCCGTGGATGTTGGCGATGTCCAGCGGCACCCAGATGAAGCCGGGGTGGATGCGTTTCTCCGGGCCCAGCACCTGCAGCGCCACCACCACGTTGGAGCGCACGATGTCCCACGCCGCCACGCACAGCATCTTGGGCACCGGGCGCAGCGAGCCGATGCGCGCGAACTCACGGTCCAGGCGCGCGGCGAACAGCGGCACCGCCACGCCCAGCACCGCGCCCAGCAGCACCTGGCCGAGACTGAAGCTGTCGCTCATCAGCAGCCAGAACGCGGTGACGGTCAGGCTCAGCGGCCAGGACGGGAACAGGCGGCGCGACCAGGGACGGGCGGACATGTCAGGGCTCCCGCAGGACCGGCGCAGTGGCGCGCAGCTGGGTGGTGTAGTCGGCCGGGCGCAGCAGCTGCGCGGCGGCGGTCTCGCTGTAGCGCAGCAGCGGCCCGGCGGCCACGGTCATCGCCACGCCGTAGCCGAGCAGCAGCACGGTGGCGGCGGTTTCCAGCGGCCGCGCCGGCGCCTTGCGCGGTGCCGGGCGCGGCAGCTCCACGGTGCCATCCTCGGCGGTGTCCTGGTCGCCGGGCACGCGCCAGAACAGGCGCACGCCGCCGCGGGTCAAGCCCATGATCACCATCAGGCTGCTGAGCAGCACTGCGGCCCACACCGGCCCGGTCAGCCCGCCCGGCGTCGCGCTGAGGATCGCCACCTTGGCCAGGAAGCCGGACAGCGGCGGCAGCCCGGCCACCGAGATCGCCGCGATCAGGAACAGCACACCGGGCACGGTCTTGCCCGGCAGCGGCGCGATGATCTCCTTGCGATCGCTGGCGCCGCCGCGGCGACGCCGGATCAGGTCGGCGATCATGAACAGTGCCGCGGCCACGAAGCTGCTGTGCGCCAGGTAGTACAGGCCGGCGCCGAGCGTGCCCGGCGCATCCAGGGCGAAGGCCACGAACAGCGTCGCCGCCGAGACGATCACCAGATAGCCGATCAGCACCCGCAGGCGCACCGCCGCCAGCACCCCCAGCGCGGCCAGCAGCAGCGTCGCCAGGCCCAGCCACAGCAGCCAGTCGCGGCCATAGCCGTCCAGCGCCTGCGCCTGGCTGCCGAGGATCAGCGTGCTCACCCGCAGCACCGCGTACAGCCCGACCTTGGTCATGATCACGAACAGCGCCGCCACCGCCGCCGGCGCGCGCGCATAGGTCTCCGGCAGCCACAGGTACAGAGGCAGCAGCGCGGCCTTGGCGCAGAACACCAGCAGCAACAGGCCGAACGCGGCCTTGATCAGCGCCACGTTCTGCGGCGGCGCCTGCGCCACGCGCTGCGACAGCTCGGCCATGTTCAGCGAACCGAGCAGCGCGTACAGCAGGCCCAGCGCGATCAGGAACACGGTAGAGGAGGTGACGTTGAACACCACGTAGTGGAAGCCCACGCGCAGGCGCAGGCCGCGCCCGCCGCTGAGCAGCAGGCCGTAGGAGGCGATCAGCATCACCTCGAAGAACACGAACAGGTTGAACACGTCGCCGGTCAGGAACGCGCCGTTGAGGCCGACCAGCTGGAACTGGAACAGCGCATGGAAGTGCGGCGCGCGCCGGTCCCAGCCGGCGCAGGCGTGCAGCAGGCAGGCGCCGGCGAGCAGGGTGGTGGTCGCCAGCATCCATGCCGACAGGCGGTCGGCCATCAGCACGATGCCCAGCCGCGACGGCCAGTCGCCGAGCAGGTAGGCGTGGACCTGGCCGTCGCTCACCTGCACGCACAGCGCCAGCACCGCCGCGGCCAGCGCCGCCATCGCGGTCCACGCCACCGCACGGCGGATCTTGCGGCCGTAGCGGCGGTGCTCGGCGAACAGCGACAGCGCCGCGCCGAGCAAGGGGATCAGGATCGGCAGGATCAGCAGATGGGTCATGGCGCCTCGCCTTCGCCGTCGCCCGGGTCCGGGCGCGCATCGACGTGGTCGCTGTGGTTGTCGCCGCGGCTGCGCATCGCCAGCACGATGCTCACCGCGGTCATCGCGAAGGCGATGACGATCGCGGTCAGCACCAGCGCCTGCGGCAGCGGATCGGCGTGCTCGGCCAGGGTCGGGGCGATGCCGTCGCGCAGCACCGGCGCCTTGCCCTGCACCAGCCGGCCGCCGGCGAAGATCAGCAGGTTGGTGGCGTAGGACAGCACGGTCATGCCCAGGATCACGTCGAAGCTGCGCGCGCGCAGCAGCAGGTACACGCCGACTGCGGTCAGCACGCCGATCGCGCTCGCCAGTGCCAGTTCCATCAGGGCATCTCCCCGGTGATGGCCGACCGCCGCGTCGGATCGATCTGCCCGCGCTGCGAGTCGCGGGTGCGCGAAGGCTTGATCGTGCCCATCATCGACAAGGTCAGCATGGTGCCGCCGAACACCACCAGGTACACGCCGGTATCGAAGATCAGCGCGCTGGCCAGCGGCACGCTACCGATCAGCGGCACCTCCAGGTCCAGATGGCCGCTGGTCAGGAACGGCACGCCGAACAGCATCGAGGCCATGCCGCCGAGCGTGGCCAGCAGCAGGCCCAGGCCGATGCAGCGGATGTAGTCGAAGCCGAAGCGCGACTCCACCGAGGCCGCACCCTGGATCACGTACTGCATCAGCAGCGGCACCGCCAGCACCAGCCCGGCGATGAAGCCGCCGCCGGGCGCGTTGTGGCCGCGCAGGAACAGGAAGATCGACACGGTCAGGGTCAGCGGGAACATCAGCTGCGCCAGGTCGGCCGGCACCGGCAGCTTGATCGGCGGCCCCGGCATCACCTTCTCCGGCGCCATCCGCGCGCGCCGCAGCAGCGCATGCACCACCAACGCGGCGATGCCGAACACGGTGATCTCGCCGAAGGTATCGAAGCCGCGGAAGTCCACCAGGATCACGTTGACCACGTTGCGGCCGTAGGCCTCCGGCAGCGCGCGCTGCAGCAGCTCGCCGGCCATGGTCGTCGCCGGCCGGGTCATCACCGAATACGCCAGCAGCGCCATGCCGCCACCGGCGACGATCGCCAGGGCCGCATCGCGCCAGCGGCGCCAGCGCCGCGGTTCCGGCGGCGAGGCCTTGGGCAGGTAGTTCATGCCCAGCAGCATCAGCACCAGGGTCACCATCTCCACCAGCAACTGGGTCAGCGCCAGGTCCGGTGCCGACAGGAACACGAACACCAGGCTCACGCCCAGGCCGCTGCCGCCCAGCACCAGCACCGCCAGCAGCCGTTGCCGGTACAGGAACAGCGTGGACAGCGCGCAACTGAGGATCAGCAGCCACAGCCCCCAACCCAGCAACGGCATGCCCTGCGGCGCCGGCCACTGCTGCCACAGCGGCGGCGCCCGCAGCAGTGGTGCAGCCACGACGACCACCGCGGCCAGCACCAGCCAGCGCAGGCTGCGTTGCAGGCGGCCGTTGGCGAGCAGGCGGGTGAAGCGCGCGGCCAGGCCGAACAGGGTCTGCACGTGCCAGTGGAACACGCGCTTGCCCAGCGAACGGCGCACTTCGGTGTACAGCGCGGTCAGCCGGCGCAGGCCGAAATACAGCGCCACGCCGCCGACCACGCCGGCGATGCTCATCGCCAGCGGCGCGTTCCAGCCATGCCACACCGCCAGGCTGTAGTCGGGCAGGGTGTCGCCGAGGATCGCGCCAGCGGCGGCGCGCAGCACCGGCGCCACGGTCAGCGCCGGCACGATGCCGACCGCCACGCACACCAGCACCAGGATCTCCACCGGAATCTTCATCCAGCGCGGCGGCTCGTGCGGCATCTTGTCCAGGTCGCGCGGGCCGCGGCCGAAGAAGGTCTCGTAGACGAAGCGCAGGCTGTAGGCCACGCCGAACACGCCGGCCAGCAGCGCCGAGGTGGCAGTGAAGATGCGCATCGCCGCCGGGCCGTCGGCGCCCAGCGCTTCGGCGAAGAACATCTCCTTGGACAGGAAGCCGTTGAGCAGCGGGATGCCGGCCATCGACAGCGAGGCGGTGATCGCCAGCGCGCTGGTGATCGGCATCCAGCGGCGCAGGTTGCCGAGCCGGCGCATGTCGCGGGTGTGGGTCTCGTGGTCGATGATGCCGGCAGCCATGAACAGCGAGGCCTTGAACACCGCATGGTTGAGGATGTGGAACACGCCGGCCACCACCGCCATCGGCGTGGACAGCCCGAACAGCATGGTGATCAGGCCCAGGTGCGAAATCGTCGAGTACGCCAGCAGGCCCTTGAGATCGTGCTGGAAGATCGCGAACCAGGCGCCGGTGAGCAGGGTGACCGCGCCGATACCGCTGACCGTGTAGAAGAACAGGTCGCTGCCGGCCAGTGCCGGATGCAGCCGCGCCAGCAGGAACACGCCGGCCTTCACCATCGTTGCCGAATGCAGATAGGCCGACACCGGGGTGGGCGCGGCCATCGCGTGCGGCAGCCAGAAGTGGAACGGGAACTGCGCGCTCTTGGTGAAGATGCCGAGCAGGATCAGCCCCAGCGCCCACGGATACAGCGCACTGGCGCGGATGACATCGCCCGCAGCGAGCACCGCGTCGAGCTGGTAGCTGCCGACGATGCGCCCCAGCAGCAGCACGCCGCCCAGCAACGCCAGGCCGCCGCCGCCGGTGATCACCAGCGCCATGCGCGCGCCATCGCGCGCGTCCTGGCGATGCGACCAGAAGCCGATCAGCAGGAACGAGCTGATGCTGGTCAGTTCCCAGAACACCATCAGCAGCAACAGGTTGCCGGCGATGACCATGCCCAGCATCGCGCCCATGAACAGCAGCAGGCAGGCGTAGAAGCGCGCCGCGTTCTCGCGCGCACTGAGGTAGTAGTGCGCGTACATCACCACCAGCGCACCGATCGCCAGCACGAGGCCGGCGAACATCCAGGCCAGCCCGTCCAGGCGCAGCGAGAACTGCAGGCCGATCTGCGGCAGCCAGGCGTGGTCGGCGCGGACGATGCCGCCCTCGAGCACGGTGGGCGTCAGCGCGCTCAGCACCGCCAATCCCGCCAACGGCGCCAGCGCCGCGGCCCAGGCCAGGGTGGCGCGCGAGCGGTGGCGCAGGGCCACCACGGCCACCGCCATCAGGAACGGCAAGGCCAGCAGGATGTCGAGGGCGGGGATCATGCAGGGAATACGAGATTCGCGAGCAGGAGCCCGAGTGTAACAGGCGCGTCACGGCGGTGGCCGGCGCGGGAACGGAAGGCGTGCACGGTCATGCCGTCAGCGTAGTCGCGGGCGGGTGAGGCGCTTGCGAGCATGCGTGGCGTGGACGATGTTGGATGTCGGCGCTGCGCGTTATCGGTTGGCGTGCGGTGCGGGCAGCGCCTCGTGTGGACACGTTCGGCAGCAGAGGCGCGTGCGACCTTGATGCGGACGAGGGTGCGTGATGCGCGGGCAAGTTCGCCGGTGAGCGTGGCGATCGCCGGCGCTGTGCAGGCCTGTGCTGCCAATCGCCTGCCAAGCGTCACCAGCCGTGGGCATGCGGTGCAGTGCAACGATCCCGCGCAGTGGCGGCCGCAAATGGCGGCCCACGCACTATCCTGTGCCGATGACCGATTCGCTTGCCGCTGCATCCGTTTCCCCTCCGTCCGTGGCATCGCCGCGCATCGCGCTGGTGTTCGGTGGCAGCGGCCAGATCGGCGAGCGCCTGCTGCACCGCTTGCTGGCCGATGGCTGGGACGTGCATGCCTACTCACGGCAGGCGCGTGCGCCGCAACCCGGCCTGCACTGGCATGCCGGCGAACTGAGCGCGCTGCAGGCGCCGCCGGTGGCGGCGGAGGTGGTGTTCAGTTGCGGGCCGTTGGACGCTTTCGCCGACTGGTACCGGCGCGCGTCGGTCGCCGCCGCGCGCGTGGTCGCCTTCGGCTCCACCAGCCTGGAGGTCAAGCGCGACTCGCTGGATGCCGCCGAACGCGATGTCGCCCGGCGCCTGCGCGAGGCCGAAGCGATCGTGTTCTCAGTCGCCGCCGAGCGCGGCGCGGCGGCGACGGTGTTGCGCCCGACCCTGGTCTACGGCGCCGGCGGCGACCGCACCCTCAGCGCGATCGCGGCGCTGGCGCGACGCACCGGCTGGTTCGTGCTGCCGCGCAGCGCCAGTGGCCTGCGCCAGCCGGTGCACGTGCAGGACCTGGCCGACGCGGCGCTGGCGGTGCTGGCGCATCCGGCCACGCACGGACGCAGCTACGCCCTCGGGGGTGGCGAGACGCTGAGCTACCGCGAGATGGTGCGGCGGGTCCTGGCCGTGCTGCGGCCGCCGGCGCGGCTGTTGACCCTGCCGCACGCACTGTTCGCGTCGGCGCTGGCGCTGGCCCATGCCTGCGGCCGCCTGCAGGGCATGAACCGCGCCGCGCTGCAGCGCATGCGCGAGGACCTGGCGTTCGACCTGCAACCGGCGCGGCAGGATTTCGGCTACGCGCCGCGCGCCTTCGCCCCGGATGCGGCGATGTTGGGCCTGGAGACCGCGGAGACGGCTAAGCAGGGCTGATGCAGTGTTGCGCGCAAGGCCAAGCCTGCTGCGGGCCACGCGCAGCGACCGCGAGGTGTGCGCAAAGAAGGCGCGGTAGGAGCCCAGCCGCGCTCAGTAGCGCCAGTGCATGCGCCGGTACAGCTTGGCCAGCACCCAGGCCGGGCCGATCAGCAGATAGGTCAGGTCGGTGAGGAAACTCGGCCGGTGCCCTTCCAGCGCGTGGCCGATGAACTGCGCGATCCAGGCCACCACGAATACGCCGATCGCCAGCCACAGCAGCCCCTGCAGGCCCAGGTGCGCTTCCGCCAGCCGGCACAGGCAGCCGCAGAAGAAGAACGCCGCCAGCATGCCGTAGCCCAGCGTGCGCGACAGGCGGTTGTAGTACATCCACGCCGCGAACATGCCCAACGCCGCCCACAGCCCGCTCTGGAACAAGGTGCCGCCGACCGGGATGCACCACAGCAGGGCCACCACCGACCACAGGATCGCCGGCACCGCGACCACATGGATGCGCTGGTTGGCGGCATTGCGGTGATCGTCGGAATAGCTGGCGAAATAGCGGTCGATCGGGCGCGCGTAGGCGGTGGTATCCATCTTCCCTCCCAGGAACCGGCTCAGCATAGCGCCATCGCTGGCGCGATGCGGAGACACCACGCGGCGTGTCGGGCTTCTAAACCTTCGGGAAGCATCCCGTAGGAGTCAACTGTCATGCACCTGCGATGACAGGAGGAGCGTACGGGGCCTGATCGCGCGCGATGGCATTGAGCCAGCGCAGGAACTTGTGCATGCAGGCGACGATGGCGACCTTGGCCGGTTTGCCGCCTGCGCGCAGGCGCGCGTAAGTGTTGGCCAAGGGGGATTTGGCGCGGATGCTGGCCCAGGTGGCCATGTACAGCACGCGCCGCACGTCGGCACGTCCGCCTTTGATGCGGCGCTGGCCTTTCCAGCAGCCGCTGTCGTGATTGAACGGGGCCAGCCCGACCAGGGCAGCGAGCTTGCGTGGCGGCAGCGTGCCCAGCTCTGGCAGCCGCGCGGCCAGAACCGCGCGCAGGATCGTGCCGAGCCCAGGCACCTTGGGTAGGCTCGAGCAGGTCTTGCCCTGCTGCTCGATCTCCTGCGTCAACGTCTGGATCTGCTGGTTCAGCAGGGCGATCACCTCTCGGCAGCGGTGTTGCACCTTGGCGCTGGTGATGTGCTCCAGGCGCCGCCGATGGGCATCACGCTGGCTCACCAGGGTGGCACGCAGGTCCAGCAGTTCGCGAAGAGACTGCTGGTGCTCGGGCGCCACGGGCGTGGGCATGGTCGGGATGTGCTGGGCGGCGATGGCCAGCAGGCGCGTGTCCAGGGCATCGGTCTTGGCATGCAGGCCCAAGGCCTGGGCGAGCTTGCGCGGACGATCGGCGGCCATCCGCACTGCCGGCAGGTTTGCCTCTCGGAGCACCTGCAGCACGGCATGTTCGTAGCCGCCACTGGCTTCCAGCACGATCCGCTCGCAGCCCAGCTCCGCCAGGCGTTGGGCCAGCGCGCGTTGCCCCTGTGGCGTATTGGGTTGGGTCCAGGCCTGCTCGTCCGGCAGGACATGAATGACCAGTTCGGCCTTGGATACATCGATCCCGACATGGCGCCGCATAGACGTTCTCCGCAGTAGACTCAGGGACGAGAGCGCTCCTGCCGATGCCCATGCTTGTGGAGTTCGAGCTCGTCACTCGGGCAACTGTTCGGGCTTATCAGGCAGGAGAACCGGAGTGCGGCGGCGCTGACTCCTACTCGTGCTTGCTGGCACTGCGGCTAAACGGCCTGCCGCACTCCGCTCTCACCTGCAACGATAGACCCTTATTTGACACAAGCGGCTTCAGCCCCGACGGGCCTCACCGGGGACGCCCCATCGCGGCTGAAGCCGCTCCTACAGGTGCAACTTGCATCCGGCTCGATCGAACCGGATGCAGGGCATGAGAGACGCTTTTTGCGTTTCGACGACCGGCGTCTGGAATGCGTCAGACACCACGTGACCATCACCGCACGCAAGCGGCAGCGTCGCCGACCAGGGGCGATCGCGCTATCGGCACGATCGCCCCGCCACGGCTTGGCGGCTCAGGCGCGCGCCATGCTCCTGTTCGTCTCCTGCTGCTGCTCGCGCTGCACCGTTTCCTGCTGCTGCGCGGACTGGCGGGCCAGCTGCGCGCTGGTCTGCTCCAGCGGCGGTGCCGGCTGCTGCAGATCCACCACCGCACGGAAGCCCGGCGTGGTCCCGGCGACGAAGGCCTTGTCGTTGGCCACATTGACCTCCTTCAGCTTGTCGGGACTGTCGATCCCGGCCTGCTTGGCCTGCAGGGTCAGGTTGGCCACCGCCTCGTTCGACAGTTTGGCGTGCGGCGGGTTGGCCTTCTCCGCACCGCGATCGGCCTCCGTGCGCATCTTGTCGTACAGCGGCGTATCCGGATGCCCCGGCTCGCCCAGCTGCGGACCTTTCGCCGGCTTGGCCTGCGCCTGCTCGGCAGCCGCCAGCCCGGCACGGGTGTCGCGGCCGACGATGCCGTCCTGGTTGAGGCCGCGTTGTTTCTGCAGGGCCGTCACCGCTTCGTGGGTGTTGTCGCCGAAGCGCCCGTCCTCGGCCAGCGGGCGGCCTTGCGCGTCGCGGATGCCGAGGCGGTTGAGGTGCTGCTGCAACTCGCGCACCTCCTGACCGTGGTCGCCCTGGCGCAGCGTGCCGTTGCCATGCTGTGCCTGATCGCGGCCATGCGCGTCGACTTGCTGGCCGCGGTTCCACCACGTCTCCGGGCTGACGGCTTTCCCGTTCGCATCGTGCATCTGGTAATGCACGTGCTGCGCGTACTGGTTCGCCCCATTCGGGCCGCGTCCGCCCATGGTGCCGATCGGATCGCCGGCGCGCACGGTATCGCCTTCTTTCACCGAGCGTGAGTCCAGATGCAGGATTTCGTGCGAGTTGCCCTGCGCGTCACGGATCTTCACCGTGCCGTACTGGCCGCCGGAGAAGGTCACCGTGCCGGAGATCGGCGCATGCACCGTCGGATGCTGCAGATTGCGCCCGGCTTGGCCGCCTTCGTAGTTGAAGTCGGTACCGCCGTGCGGGCCGCGGGCACGCTGTTCGCCGTAGTGCCCGGTGATGTGCGGATCGACCTTGCCCTGGCTCGGCAGCATACGTTCCATGGTCTGCTGGAAGTTGCTGTGAGAAGTCCCGACGTTGGCGGTAGCTGGCCGATGGCTCTGCGTGGGTGCAGCGACGGCTTCACCCAGCCGTCCCGCTGCCAGGTTCTGCATCAACTCGGGTGTCAGCGTTCGCTGCCAGTGTTCGAAGCGCCTCTCGCGATCCGCCAGGCCGTTCGGTGGGTTGGCGCCGTTGATGGTGGCACCCGCGTTTTGGACGCTGTTGCGTTGCTCCTCGGGAACTTTCTGCTGCCAGTACCAAGTGGCGATGCGCGAGGCGTTCTCGGGCTGAGATGCCAGCTCTGGCCGATTGACCAAGTCCAGCCCCAACGCCTCGCCAGCTGCGCGGTACTGCGCCTTGCCGGTCAATTGCATATAGCCACGGCCGTGATACAGATAGCCGTCTCCCGGCTGATCGTTGCCGAGATCCCGTCGATTGCCGTACATGAGTTCGCCGAGCCGTTCGGGTCGTCCCCTGAGCGCCTCGACGCGCGCGCTTTCCAGTGCCTCCGGCCCTTCGCGCAACGCAGAACGCACATTGGCCGTGATCTGTCCGATTCCCTTGGTGTAATTGAAACTTTCCTCGAGCCTGGAAAGTCCGCCGGACTCATGGCCCACCTGCGCCATGAAATTCGCCAGTTCCCTGGGCTGTGTGATGCCGGCCGCGTAGGCGGCGCGAAGCATCTGGTTCTCTCTGTCTGTTGCCATGGTGTAGCTCCTCATTTCTCAGCAACGTGATGGACGGACCATCCATGTCCGTAGAAACCATTACCTCCCTTTAATTCTTGTTTGACTCGCCCTCTTCCAGCGGGGCGACATTGGGCAGCTTTGCAGGATCGAAATCCGCGAACGCCACCTGCCCGAAATCCTTGGCCGTCAGTTCCAACTGCTTGTGTTGTTCGGATTGCGTATCGGTGAGTTCGCGTACCACCTTGTCCAGCAGCCAGGTTTTGCTGTCAGGCGCATAGCGGAAAGTGAAGTCGTCAGCCCAGCGCTCGCGCGAGCCGCCCGAGATAGAGAGGGTGAACTGTCCCTTTTCGATCCGCGAAAACGCATAAGGATCGCCGGCCATGCCGCCGCAGTTCGCGCATGGGACGATATGCGTATTCTCCGCGGCCTTGTGCAGCTCTCCACCTTCATCCTGGGTCAGCAGGATCACTGTTCTTGGCGCACCCTGGCCCAGTTTGTCGTTCGCAGACGATGGGGGGGACACAACCAGCAGTGCATCTGAATGACCAGCACCGGTCAGGTCGCCGCGGACCGTGTCTACAGTTTCCATTCCGGTCGGAACGAAGGCGGCGACATTTTGCACGGTTGCACTCCCTTGCTGGTTGGGCGTGGCGGGGGCATTTTGCCCCTGGTGTTGCTGACTGGAGGTGGGGGGCTGCTGTTGTTGTTGTCGCGCGTCGGCGGCGCTTCCATCTGCCGTTGCACCTCCGCATGCGGCCAATGCCAGGGCGAGAAGCGAGGGAGAGAATTTCAGGAAATGCACGTGAATTTCCTCTGGTAAGTCAATGCGTACTTAGAGACGCAGGGGATGGATGCCCGATCCAGCGATTGCTGGATAAATTGGACAGATGCCGAGTGCTGCTTGCGTGACGCGAGTAACACGGCCGCGCTGACGAAAAAGCGTCCATGCGTAATTTGTGGGTGCGCCTACAATGCCTGATCGTCGACCTTCACCAGCGTCCAGCACGGCTTCTCCGCGAACTGGTAGACCTGCTGGTCGCCGGTATCGGGAGTGCGCACCAGGACCTGCCGGCCCTCGGCGTTCTGCGTCACCACGACCTCGCGCCCGCCCTTGCGGGCCGCCTCCAGGTTCGGGATCACCGGCCATTCGACCTCGGCCAGCGGTACGTTGCGGGTCACCGGTGCCGGTTCCGGCTGCGCGTCCGGGTCGATGTGGATCATCGTCAACGGGTTGGCGGTCGCCTTTTCCTGAACCGCGATGTCGGCGATGAAGCGCTTGAGGAAGGCATCGAAATCGGCGTCCTGGCAACGCGGGGCGGCTGCGGCGGGTGCGGCCTGTGCGGGGGCGGCGGTCGCCGCGGCGACCGTGGAGCCAGCCGGTTGCGCCTTGCATGCGACCAGGGCCGCGGCCAATGCCAGGGACGTCAGAATGGGACGTGCGATAGCCAACGGATCCTCCTGATCGGGTCGGGCGGGCAATCGCCCTTCGGGCGGGTGAGTTTAGTTCACCACGATCATCATGTCGTGAAGCCGGCGCAGGGTATTGCCTTGGCATCGACAGCGCCCAATGTCAGGCCTGCAAGCCGCCCGCTCGACCCGCTATCGCGCACCTCGTGCTTCGTCACGGATCACAGTCCGTTCGCGAACACATCCAGTTTCTGCGATTGGATCCATCCCTGCGCGCAGTCGCCGTCAGGGCGGGCATTGCCTGCGATGCTGCATTGTCGGCCCTGCTTGCGTTGCGTCACGAAGTCGACGGGACGCTGGCCATAGTGCTTGCAGATCGCCTTGCTCTGGCATGCGCTGACGCTCGCCGGTGGGATGGCGACGACGTAATGGTAGGCCGCGTGTTGGCCCGCGCGCGCGGTCGCCAGGATGCAGACGAATTGCCCCTCGGACAGCTTGGCGGCGACCTGTGCGTTGCTGCCGGTGACGGGCAAGGCATCCAGAAGTGCGGCATCGGGTTCGGCAACGCCTGCGAAGTTTCCGTCGGCGTCACAGCCTGGGGACATCTCGACGTCGTAGAAGTCGCCAGTGTCCACGTTGCCCGCCACGCAGCCGCTTCCCTTGGCCGCATTTTCGCAGCGAAGGTGCAAGGACTTGGCCAGTGCTGCAACGCCATCGTCCTGGCGGGCAGGGGACGATGGTATGGGTGCGCCAAGAGATGTGGCTCTGTCCGAAGACACCACCCCGGCGGATGCGTCAGCGACGGCGCTTGCGGTGGGCGAGGCGCCGGCCTGCCGAGGGCTGCAGGCAACCAGCGCCATGGAAAGTGCGAGTGCGGCAAGACAGCGGGGCGAACTGGCCAACGTCTCCTCCTGATCGGGTCGGTCAATCACTTGCGCGGGTGCCCGAGTCCAGTCGGGCAGGAGCATCTTGTCAGGAGCGGCCGGGCGGCGTCCGATGGCCGGAAGGCGGCCGCCCTGCGCGACCATCTTTTATGCGCCGGCGCATCCCGGCGCACGACCTCACTCAATCGACCGAAATCCCCGCCAACCGCTGCAGCGCCTCGGCGTACTTGGCGCGGGTGCGGTCGATCACGTCCTGTGGCAGGCGCGGGCCGGGCGCGGTCTTGCCCCAGTCCAGCGTCTCCAGGTAATCGCGCACGAACTGCTTGTCGTAGCTCGGCGGGCTGGTCCCGACCTCGTACTGGTCGGCCGGCCAGTAGCGCGAGGAGTCCGGAGTCAGCATCTCGTCCATGATGTACAGGCGGCCGTCGGCGTCGGTGCCGAACTCGAACTTGGTGTCGGCCAGCAGGATGCCGCGTTCGGCGGCGAAGTCGGCGGCGAAGCGGTAGATGCGCAGGGTGGCGTCGCGCACGCGCTCGGCCAGTTCGGCGCCCACGGTCTTGACCATGGCGTCGAAGTCGATGTTCTCGTCGTGGTCGCCGACGGCGGCCTTGGTCGACGGGGTGAAGATCGGTTCGGCCAGCTTCTCGGCCTGGCGCAGGCCGTCGGGCAGTTCGATGCCGCTGACCTTGCCGGTGCGCTGGTAGTCCTTCCAGCCGCTGCCGATCAGGTAGCCGCGGGCGATGGCTTCCACCGGCACCGGCTTGAGCTTGCGGGTCACCACGGCGCGCCTGGCGTACAGCGCGGTGTCCACGCCCTCGGGCAGCACCGCGGCCACGTCGATGCCGGTGAGGTGGTTGGGCATCAGGTGCTCGGTCTTCTTGAACCAGAAGTTGGAGACCTGGCACAGCATCTCGCCCTTGCCGGGAATCGGGTCCGGCAGCACCACGTCGAAGGCGGACAGGCGGTCGGTGGCGACCATCAGCAGGTAGTCGCCGGGCGGCGCGTCGGCCGGCAGGCGCTCGCGGGGGATGTCGAACACGTCGCGGACTTTGCCGCGGTGGCGCAAGGGCAGGCCAGGCAGATCGGATTGCAACAGCGTGGTGGACACAGGCACTCCTACGGACTTCGCAATGGCGACCGTCCCGGGACCCGGCGGGCCCGCGGCGGACGGCGGGCCGCGTAGTGTACGGCCGGAATGCCCCGCTGTGCCGTAAAATGGCCGGCCCTGACGCCGCGCCCGCCCTCGCCCCATGCCCTGGTACGGAAAACTGCTCGGCGCCATCGCCGGGGCCCTGCTGCTGCGGCCCACGCCGGTGCTGGGCGCCCTGATCGGCCTGCTGATCGGGCATGCCTTCGACGCCGACTGGTTCAAGCTGTCCCAGCGCGAGGATCCCTACCGCGAGCTGGGCCTGACCCGCGACGCTACCGACGCCGAGATCGAACTGGCCTATCGCCGGCTGATGTCCCAGTACCACCCCGACAAGGTCGCCAGCGCCAGCCCCGAGTTGCGCGCGCGCGCCGAGAAGAAGGCCAGCCAGCTCAACACCGCCTACGACCGTATCCGCACCCTGCGCAAGCGCTGAGATCCCGCCATGTCCGACTGCATCATCTCCCCGTCCATCCTGTCCGCCGATTTCGCCCGCCTCGGCGAGGAAGTGGATGCCGTGCTGCGCGCCGGCGCCGACTGGATCCACTTCGACGTGATGGACAACCATTACGTGCCGAACCTGACCATCGGCCCGATGGTCTGCCAGGCGCTGCGCAAGCATGGCGTCACCGCGCCGATCGACGTGCACCTGATGGTGGAGCCGGTGGACCGGCTGATCCCGGATTTCGCCGAGGCCGGCGCCAGCATCATCAGCTTCCACCCCGAAGCCAGCCGCCACGTGCACCGCAGCATCCAGCTGATCAAGTCGCACGGCTGCAAGGCCGGTCTGGTGCTCAACCCGGCCACGCCGGTGGACATCCTCGACTGGGTGCTGGACGACCTGGACCTGGTGCTGGTGATGTCGGTCAACCCGGGTTTCGGCGGCCAGGCCTTCATTCCCTCGGCGCTGGAGAAGCTGCGCGCCATCCGCGCCCGCATCGACGCGAGCGGCAAGCCGATCCGGCTGGAGATCGACGGCGGGGTAAAGCCGGACAACATCGCCGCGATCGCCGCCGCCGGCGCCGACACCTTCGTTGCAGGTTCGGCCATCTTCAATGCGCCGGACCACGCCGAGGTGATCAAGCAGATGCGCGCCGCGGTGGCGGGGCGCTGAGATGGCGGTGCTGCACATCCGCCCGGCGGTGGCCGACGATGCGGCGCTGATCCTGCGCCTGATCCGCGACCTGGCGCGCTACGAGCGCGCCGAGGACGCGGTGCAGACCGACGAGGCCGGCCTGCGCGCGACCCTCTTCGGCGCCGATGCCCGCGCGCAGGCGCTGATCTGCGAGGCCGACGGCCAGCCGATCGGCTACGCGGTGTACTTCTACAACTACTCCACCTGGCTCGGCCGTAACGGCCTGTACCTGGAAGACCTGTACGTGGACCCGGCGCACCGCGGCGTCGGTGCCGGCAAGGCGCTGCTGCAGCATCTGGCGCGGCAGGCGGTGGCCGAGGGCTGCGGCCGCTTCGAATGGTCGGTGCTGGACTGGAACCAGCCGGCGATCGACTTCTACGAAGCGGTCGGCGCCCGCCCGCAGGACGAGTGGACCGTGTACCGGCTGCAGGGCGAGGCGCTGGCCCGGTTCGCGGCCGGCTGAGCGGCACAGGGCGGCCAAAAGAAAAGAACCGCACCGTCGCCGGTGCGGCCCCTGGGAGATAAATCGGAGGCTGATCCTGCCTCCATCCGTCTTCCTTGCTATGGCCTTCCATGTTCCGGACGCTCGGTGACGTGCGTATGACAACGCACCCGCCTGGATTCACGCATCGCGCATGCCGCGCCCGTTAGCCTGGGCGCCTCACCCCGGGATGGTTCGCATGGCTGCAGCGCATTGGCGTCTGATCCTCAACGGCAAGTCGGCCGGCGACGAGGCATTGCGCGAGGCGGTCATGGCCATGCGCGCGCGGGATGTGGCGCTGCAGGTGCGGGTCACCTGGGAGCAGGGCGATGCCGAGCGCTACGTGGCCGAGGCGGTCGCCGATGGCGCCGCCTGCATCGTCGCCGCCGGTGGCGACGGCACCCTCAGCGAGGTCGCCACCGCGCTGGCGCATCGCCAGGAGCCGGCCGCGGCGTTGCCGGCCCTGGGCCTGGTGGCGCTGGGCACGGCCAACGATTTCGCCACGGCCACCGGCCTCCCGCTGCCGCCGCTGGAGGCGCTGGAGCTGATCGCCCGCACCACGGCGCTGCCGATCGACCTGCTGCGCATCGAGGCCGAGCACGGCCCGCACTGGTGCGCCAATGTCGCCAGCGGCGGCTTCGGCACCCAGGTCACGGTGGAGACCGACGAAGGCCTGAAGAAGATGCTGGGCGGGCTGGCCTACCTGGTCACCGGCATGAGCCGGCTGGGCCGGATCGATCCGATCCGGGCCCGCTTCGAGGGGCCGGACTTTGCCTGGGAAGGCGATTTCATCGCGCTCGGCCTGGGCAACGGCCGCCAGGCCGGCGGTGGCCAGGTGCTGTGCCCGGAGGCGCTGCTCGACGACGGCCTGCTCGACCTGACCCTGGTGCCCGAGCTGACCGGCGAGGTCGCCGCGATCCTGGGGACCCTGGTCACGTCCGGCAAGCAGGCCGCACTGGAGCGGGTGGCGGTGCGTGCGCGCCTGCCATGGCTGCGGATCGAGGCGGCGCAGCCGCTGACCCTGAACCTGGACGGCGAGCCGGAAACCTCGCGCCACTTCCGCATCGACTGCGTGCCCGGGCGCCTGCGCATGCACCTGCCGCCGGAGTCGCCGTTGCTGCAGGCACGCGGGCGCTAGCGAACCCCGCGGCGCACGCTCTCCATCTGCGATCGTGTCGCTCGCGTGTTCCTCTCGTAGGAGCGGCTTCAGCCGCGACAGGCATTCCCGGTAACGCGCGTCGCGGCTGAAGCCGCTCCTACGCAGGCGGCGTGGCGAGGATCGGTTCGATCGTGGACGCGCACGCGATGACCAGCTCGCGCACTTCAAACCCAGAATGTCGCACCAAGGCAAGTGATCCCCATGTGGGAGGGACTTCAGTCCCGACGCGACGCCCTCACCGACCACCTCCGCACCGCACTCGAACGGTCGCGTCTGCAACCGTTGCCAGTTGCCGCAGTTGCGGTAAAGTAGCCGCCGTGTCCAGCCTGACGACCCCGCGTTCCTTCACTTCCGCTCGCCGTGCGTGGCGATGGTGGCCTGCAGCCGTCGTCCGCCCTGTCACCGAGTCCCGGAAGGAAAGCCGTCTTGATTACCCGCGAGCAGTTCCAGCGCTACGCCGCTGAAGGTCACACCCGCATCCCCGTCGTCCGCGAAGTGCTGTCCGACCTGGACACGCCGCTGTCGGTCTATCTCAAGCTCGCCGACGCCCCGCATACCTATCTGTTCGAATCGGTCGAAGGCGGCGAACGCTTCGGGCGCTACTCGATCATCGGCCTGCCGGTGCGCCGCGTGTATACCTTCCGCGGGCACACCCTGGACGTGCGCGACCATGGCGAACTGATCGAGCGCCGCGAGGTCGCCGATCCCTTCGCCGAGGTCGAGGCGCTGCGCGCGCAGCATGTGGTGCCCAAGCTGGCGGGCGTGCCCGGCTTCACCGGCGGCCTGGTCGGATGGTTCGGCTTCGAGTGCATCGGCTACATCGAGCCGCGCCTGGCCGGCGCGGTCGCCCGCGACGAGCTGGACACCCCGGACATCCTGCTGATGCTGTCCGAGGAAGTGGCGGTCTTCGACAACCTCAAGGGCCGCCTGTACCTGATCGTGCATGCCGACCCGGCCGAGGCCGACGCCTGGGAGCGCGCGCAGGCGCGCCTGGATGCGCTCACCACCACGCTGCGCCAGCCCGGCGCCGGTTACCCCGCGCCGCTGGCGCGCGACGTGCTGGACGAGAGCGATTTCGTCTCCGGCTTCACCCGCGAGGGCTTCATCGCCGCGGTGGAGAAATCCAAGGACTACATCCGTGCCGGCGACATCTTCCAGGTGGTGCTGAGCCAGCGCCTGAGCGTGCCGTTCACCGCACGCCCGGTGGACGTGTACCGCGCGCTGCGCGCATTGAACCCGTCGCCGTACATGTATTTCCTCGACGTCGGCGACACCCAGGTGGTCGGCTCCTCGCCGGAGATCCTGGTGCGGTTGGAGAACGGCCAGGTCACCGTGCGCCCGATCGCCGGCACCCGGCCGCGCGGCAAGACCCCGGAAGAGGACCAGGCGCTGGAGGCGGAACTGCTCGCCGATCCGAAAGAGCGCGCCGAGCACCTGATGCTGATCGACCTGGGTCGCAACGATGCGGGCCGCGTCTCGCAGGCCGGCAGCGTCGCCGTCGGCGAGCGTTTCGTGATCGAACGCTACAGCCATGTCATGCACATCGTCAGCGAAGTCACCGGCATCCTGCTGCCCGGCCTGAGCTATGCCGATGTGCTGCGCGCCACCTTCCCCGCCGGCACCGTCAGCGGCGCGCCGAAGATCCGCGCGCTGGAAGTCATTCGCGAGCTGGAGCCGATCAAGCGCAACGTCTACGCCGGCAGCATCGGCTACCTCGGCTGGCATGGCGACGCCGATACCGCCATCGCCATCCGCACCGCGGTGATCAAGCACGGCCGCCTGCACGTGCAGGCCGGCGCGGGCATCGTCTACGACTCCGATCCGCAGACCGAATGGGACGAGACCATGAACAAGGGCCGCGCACTGTTCCGCGCGGTCGCCGAAGCGGCGAAGGGGCTGTGAGCGCCGCCGCGCAGCGGATCGGCTTCCGCAACGACTACAGCGAAGGCGCGCATCCGCGCCTGCTCGCCGCCCTGGCCACCGCCAGCGCCGGGCAGAATGCCGGCTACGGCCTGGACCGGCACAGCGCGCGCGCCGCTGAACTGATCCGCGCCGAGATCGGTTGCGCCGACGCCGATGTGCACCTGCTGGTCGGCGGCACCCAGACCAACCTCACCGCCATCGCCGCGTTCCTGCGTCCGCACCAGGCGGTGATCGCCGCCGCCTCTGGCCATATCGCCACCCACGAGACCGGCGCGATCGAGGCCACCGGGCACAAGGTGCTCACCGTGGACGCGGCCGACGGCCGGCTCACGCCGGAGCGGATCGCGCCGTTGCTGGCCGAGCACGGCAACGAGCACCTGGTGCAGCCGCGGCTGGTCTACGTGTCCAACACCACCGAGGTCGGCACGATTTACCGCAAGCACGAACTGCAGGCCTTGCGCGCGTTCTGCGACGTACACAACCTCCTGCTGTTCCTGGACGGCGCGCGCATCGGCAGCGCGCTCACCGCCGACGGCAACGACCTGCGCATGGCCGACATCGCCGCGCTCACCGATGCGTTCTACATCGGCGGCACCAAGAACGGCGCGCTGCTCGGCGAGGCGTTGGTGATCCTCAATCCGGTGTTGAAAGCGGATTTTCGCTACCTGCTCAAGCAACGCGGCGCGCTGCTGGCCAAGGGCATGGTACTGGGCACGCAGTTCGCCGCGCTGTTCGAGGACGGCCTGTTCTACGAACTGGCTGCGCACGCCAACCGCATGGCCACGCGGCTGCGCGACGGATTGGCCGCCGCCGGTGCGCACTTCGCCTCGGACTCGCCGACCAACCAACTGTTCGTGATCCTGCCCGCCGCCGCGGTCGAGACGCTGGCGCAGCGCTACGACTTCGAGCGCTGGCAACCGCTGGGCGACGGCCGCTGGGTGATCCGCTTTGTCACTTCGTGGGCCACGCAGGACGCAGCGGTCGATACGTTGATCGCGGATTTCGCCGCGCTGCTCCACTCCGGCACGCAGCGTGCGGCCGTCTGACATTCCGCCAAGGAGAGGAAGATGAAAATCCGTACGCTTGGTGCCTGGGCCGTTGCCGCAGCGCTGGCCTTGCCGGCCGTCGCCGGCGCGCAGGTCAACAGCCTGCCGTCGCAGCCGCACTTGTTGGTGAAGGGTGAGGCCAAGCGCGAGGTGGTGCCGGACCGCTTCGGTCTGACAATCACCCTAAGCGCCGTGGATACCGACCCGGGTGCGGCGCGTAAGCGTGTGCAGTCCAATGCCGAAAAGGTGCTGGCCGCGTTCGCACAGCGCCACGCGCTGGCCGGCAGCGTGCAGGCCACGACGCTGTCGATCGTGCCCGAGCGTCGCTACCAAGAAGGCAAGCAGCTGTTCGAAGGCACGCGCGTGCAGCGCACGCTCTCCGCCGACTTCGCCGCATTGGGCGATGTACGCGCTTTGCTGGGCACATTGGCCACCAGCGAAGAAGTGCAGGTGTCGGGGATCGCACCGCGCTACAGCGGCGAAGCCGCGCTGCGCGCCGAGCTCAAGCGCCAGGCGGCCGAGCAGACCCGCAGCTCCGCGCAATCCCTGGCAAAAGCCTATGGCGTGCGTCTGGGCGGCCTGTACACCATCTCCGAGGTGGCGCCGAACTTCGCGTATGGCATCCAAGCCGGACGCTGGCCGTCCGAGTCGGTCTCGATGCAATTGGTGAGTGCGCCAGCCCCGCCTTCTGCATTTGGGTATGCCGCATCGCCCGCCGCCGAATCGCTCGAAGCCGGCACCCTCACCCTCTCCGAAAACGTCTATGCGGTCTTCCTGATCGCGCAATGAGTCCTTCGCCATGCGGTGTACGGCGGACACCGACGCAGTCTGCCGGCTGATCCGTCCGGCGCGCGCGATGGCACCCAGGCATGATCCCACCACTCACCGCGCCACGTCGCGCGCCGCGCGGTCGATGAAATCGGCGACCACCTGCGGGTGCGACACCAGCGACAGGTGGCTCGACGCCAGATGCTGGACCTGGGCACCGATGTCGTGCGCCAGTTGTCGCTGCACCGTCGGCGGCAACGCGTGATCCTTGTCGGTGACCAGATACCAGCTGGGCTTGCTGCGCCATGCCGCATGCGACACCCTGTCGGTGAAGGCGCGCGCGGCGATGGGCTGCTGCGTTGCGGCGAGCACACGCACCTTGTCCATCGGAACATCGCCCGCCATGACGGTTCGAAAGGCGGCCGGCGCGTCGAGCCACAGCCATCCGTCCGCATCCGGCGTCAGGCCGTCCATGGGCGCGTGCAGCCGGGTCAGCAGCTCGGCGACCGATTCGTTACTGTCGGGCACGAGGGCGGACAGATAGACCAGGCCGCGGACGTTGTCGGCATTGCCGGCTTCGGTGATGACCGCGCCCGCCCAGGAGTGCCCGACGAGCAGAACAGGTCCGCGCTGCCGCGCCAGCACGCGGCGGGTTGCGGCGACGTCGTCGGCCAGCGAGGTCAGCGGGTTCTGCACGGCCGTCACGTGGTAGCCCTTGCGCTGCAGTCGCCGTACGACCGCCGCCCAGCTCGATCCGTCGACGAATGCGCCGTGCACCAGCACGATGTTCGGCACGGCACCGCGGAGCGTCTCGGCCCGGCTTGATTGCGGAAACACACCGGCAGCGAGCACGCCGGCGACCGCAAGGCCCGCAAGAAGCTTGGTGGGGAACGCCATGAGAATTCCTTTGCCGTGTGCTCAGGCGGGCTGGGCGCTGACCACGGCGGCGGCGCTTGCCCAGCGTGCCGCCAGTGCGTCGGCGCGGATCGACGGCTCGAAACCTTGTACCGACACCGCGACCATCCCTTGGGTCACGAACGGATCCTCCGCCATCATGGCGTCGAGTTCGACGCGGCTCGTGCATGACGCCAGCACGATCCCGCCGGATTTGTCCGCATTCGGTCCTGCCGCGAGGATGCGGCCTGCCTGGATATGGTTCGCCAGCCATCGGCGGTGGGCATCGAGATGCGCCTGGATGTACTCGGGCGGGCGGAGGTAGGACAACGCGACGATGTAGATCATCTGGATTCCTCGGAAAGTGCGGGGGATCAGTGCAGGGCGATCTGGCGCGCAACGTCGGCCGCGGCACTGCGGGCGGCGGACATGGCCTGCGTGGCCAGCACATCGCCCTTCGAAAGGGGTTCGGCGCGAACCACATGCACATCGGTGATGCCCATGAAGCCCAGCGTGGCCTTGAGATACGGCTCCTGGAAGTCCAGTGGCGCGAGGGGGCCGCTCGTGTAGACGCCGCCGCGCGTGGTCACGATCACCACGCGCTTGCCAGTGGCCAGTCCTATCGGACCGTCGGGCGTGTAGCGGAAGGTCCGGCCGGGCTGCACGATCCGGTCGATCCACGCCTTCAACTGTGTGGCGACCGAGAAGTTGTACATCGGTGCGCCGACGACCACGACGTCGCTGGCCAGGAATTCGGTGACCAGCGCTTCGGATCGCGCGTGCTCGGCGGCCACGCTTGCCGTGTCCGCCGGTGCGGTCAAGGGGCGAAATCCGGCCGCGATCGGGCCGTCCAGATGTGGAATCGCCTCCGCGACGAGGTCGCGGTAGCGGATCTGTGCCGCTGGCGCGTGCGCCAGCAGCTCTGCGACAACCAATGCCGTCAGCGCTCGGGACGCCGACGCATCGCCGAGGATGCTCGAATCGAGGTGGAGGATGTGCATGGTGCTCTGTCCGCTGTTGGGTGAGTGGAGCTGCGCGTGGGTCGCGCCGGCTCGGCGATGCGGAGGATGGCCGCCCGGTCGCTGGGCGTCCAAGACGGAATATGGGAAAGTTGAGACCCAAAAGGACACACCCCCATGCTCGACCTGCGCCAGCTTCGGTACTTCGTTGCGGTGGCCGAAACCGAGAACGTCGGTCGTGCGGCCGAGCAGTTGTACATCTCGCAGTCGCCGCTGAGCCGGCAGATCAAGCAACTGGAGGAGCAGTTGGGCGTGCTGTTGTTCGAGCGCAGCAAGCAGCGCATCCGGCTCACCCAGGAGGGCCGCGATCTGCTCGGTGAAGTGCGGACGCTGATCGCCAATGCCAATCGGGTCGAGACCTTCGCGCGGCGCCTCGGTGCGGGCAGCGCCGGGCGCCTGGCGATCGGCTACGTGGAGGGCGCGATGTATGCGAACGTGGTCAGCCCGAGCGTGCGCGCGTTCCGGATCGCCAGCCCGTCGGTGCTGCTGTCGCTGCAGGGATTGGGGACCGCGGTGCAGTTCGATTACCTGCGCCGGCACATGCTCGACGTGGGGCTCGCCTACCGGATGCCGGAACGCGATACCGGCCTGAGCAGCGCACTGGTGCTGGACGAGCCGTTGACGCTGGCGATTCCGAAGGGGCATCCGTTGTGTCGTTCGCGCAGCATCACCCCGGCGCAGCTCGACGGGCAGACCTGGATCGCGGTGACGCGCCAGCCGGTGGATACGATTCGCCCGGCATTGCTCGCCGCCTGCCAGGATGCCGGTTTCACGCCGGACATCGCCTACGAGACCTCCGATCCACTGGCCTCGCTGTATCTGGTGAGTGCCGGCCTCGGTGTGGCGCTGGTCCAGTCCGCGTTGAAGGAGCGCGCGCCGGCCGGCATCGTGTTCCGCGATCTGCCTTGGCTGAGACTGCGGGTGAAGCTGTATCTGGTCTGGCGCAGCGACGATGCGCGTCCGATCGTCGCCACCTTCCGCGAGGCGGTCGCCACCTTTGCCGGGCACGCGCTGGACGCTTGAGCGCCGTGCCTGCGGCTCCGGCGGATCGGAAGATCGACCGGTCTGTCTTGCTGTCGAGGAGCGCGGTAACGGGCCGCAGGCGCGGCGTGCTCGCCGTCGCCGGAGCGGTGCTCGCGTGGTCCGCTGCCCGCGGCGACACGACCGGCGTGGCGTGCAATCGACACTGTCGAACATGGGCATTACACTCGGGACCGGTCTGTCGCCGCTGCCTGCAGCGGTGGCCGGACCTTCCATCGATCAAGTGGCCGAGTGCATGACCCGCAACATCCCGTCCAACGTGGTGCATTGGTGGCGCTTCTCCTAGAAGCGGCGCACCCCTGCGGTCCATGACTGCTCGATCGCCGCCCTGACCGGTGGCGGCTTCCCTCGGCTCCCGGCATGGCGGCTCCCAACGAAGGAGAGTTGTCTTGTCCCCCACCAGATCCACGCCTCCCATGCCTGCCGCGCGTCACGGCGCCTGCCCGGTTTCCCGCGTCTGCGGAGCCGGCGCCTCTCGCCACGGATCGGTGGCATCCATGCGTGAGGACCGAACCGCTCCTGGTGCTGTCGTTGCGGGTGCTGCGCGGCAACGATGGCGGGCGCGAACGATGCTGCGGTTGCGCCGCACCCAGCCATCGCGCGTCAATGCTGCACGCGGATCGGCTTTCTCTCTCCAAGACATGCAATGAAAATCAATGGGTTAAGTCGATGACCGTCTTGATGCTGGATAACTACGACAGCTTTACCTACAACCTCGTGCAGTACCTGCAGGCGCTCGGTGCCGAGGTCAAGGTGGTGCGCAACGATGCGCTCAGCGTGGACGAGATCGAGCGCCTGGCGCCCGAGCGCATCGTCATCTCGCCGGGGCCGTGCACGCCGAACGAGGCGGGCGTGTCGCTGCAACTGATCGAGCGGCTGGGCCAGCGCACGCCGATCCTGGGCGTGTGCCTGGGCCACCAGAGCATCGGCCAGGTCTACGGCGGGCAGGTGGTGCGCGCCGGCACCATCATGCACGGCAAGACCTCGCGCATCCGCCACGAAGGCCGCGGCGTGTTCGCCGGCCTGCCGGACCGCTACGAGGCCACCCGCTACCACTCGCTGGTGGTGGAGAAGACCACGCTGCCGGACTGCCTGGAAGTGACGGCCTGGACCGAACACGACGACGGCACGGTGGAGGAGATCATGGGCCTGCGCCATCGCCAGTTCCCGGTCGAGGGCGTGCAGTTCCATCCCGAGTCCATCCTCACCGAGCATGGCCACGCCTTGCTGAAGAACTTCCTGGAGCGCTGAGCGCGCCGCGCCGGCGTCGCCCGCCTTCCGTCACTGCCGGACCCTGCCGATGCACGATCGCACCGACGCCTTCCATTTCTACGAACCGGCCAACGGCCACGGCTTGCCGCACGACCCGTTCAACGCCATCGTCGGGCCGCGGCCGATCGGCTGGATCGGTTCGCGCGGCGCCGATGGCGTCGCCAACCTGGCGCCCTACAGCTTCTTCAACGCCTTCAACTACGTCCCGCCGATCGTCGGCTTTGCCAGCATCGGCTGGAAGGACAGCGTGCGCAACATCGAGGCTACGGGCGAGTTCACCTGGAACCTGGCCACGCGGCCGCTGGCCGAGGCGATGAACGCCAGTTCCGCCGCGGTGGCGCCGGAGGTGGACGAGTTCGCGCTGGCCGGCCTGACTGCTGCGCCGTCGCGCCTGATCGCGGCGCCGCGGGTGGCCGCCAGCCCGGTCAGCTTCGAATGCCGGCTCAGCCAGTTACTGCCGCTGCAGAGCGCACGCGGCGAGCCGATCCAGACCTGGCTGGTGCTGGGCGAGGTGGTCGGCGTGCACATCGCCGAGCATGCCCTGCAGGACGGCATCTACGACCCGGCTGCGGTCGCCACCCTGCTGCGCGCCGGCGGCCCGGCCGACTACTTCGAGGTGCTGGCGCAAGGGCGCCTGCGCATGCCGCGGCCGACGCCTCCGCGCTGACTCGCGCCGCCTTTTCCTCATTCGCCTAACCGCAGACCGTCTTCGCCATGACCATCACCCCCCAGCAAGCCCTGCAACGCACCATCGAGCACCGCGAGATCTTCCACGACGAGATGGTCGGGCTGATGCGGCAGATCATGCGCGGCGAGGTCTCGCCGATGATGACCGCGGCCATCCTCACCGGCTTGCGGGTCAAGAAGGAAACGGTCGGCGAGATCGCCGGCGCGGCGCTGGTGATGCGCGAGTTCTCGCGCACCGTGCCGGTTGCCGACCGCACCCACATGGTCGACATCGTCGGCACCGGCGGCGACGGCTCGCACACCTTCAATATCTCCACCTGCGCGATGTTCGTCGCCGCGGCGGCCGGTGCCAAGGTCGCCAAGCACGGCAACCGCAGCGTCTCCTCCAAATCCGGCAGCGCCGACGCGCTGGAGGCGCTGGGTGCGGCGATCGAACTGCAGCCCGAACAGGTGGCGCAGGCGCTGGCGGCCACCGGCATCGGCTTCATGTTCGCGCCGGTGCACCATCCGGCGATGAAGGTGGTGGCGCCGGTGCGGCGCGAGATGGGCGTGCGCACCATCTTCAACATCCTCGGTCCGCTGACCAATCCGGCCGGTGCGCCGAACATCCTGATGGGCGTGTTCCACCCCGACCTGGTCGGCATCCAGGCACGCGTGCTGCAGGAACTGGGCGCCGAGCGCGCGCTGGTGGTGTGGGGTCGCGACGACATGGACGAGCTCTCGCTCGGCGCCGGCACCCTGGTCGGCGAACTGCGCGACGGCCAGGTCCGCGAGTACGAAGTGCACCCGGAGGACTTCGGCATCGCCATGTCGGCCAGCCGCAACCTCAAGGTCGCCGACGCCGCCGAATCGATGGCGATGCTGCGCGCCGTGCTCGACAACGTGCCCGGCCCGGCGCTGGACATCGTCGCCTTCAACGCCGGCGCCGCGCTGTACGTGGCCGGCCTGGCCGCCGACATCGGTGCCGGCATCGCCCTGGCCCGCGCGGCCATCGCCGACGGCCGCGCGCGGGCCAAGCTGGAGGCCTATGTTGCCTGCACCCGCGGCCTGGCCGGGCTGGACTGAACCGCCTTCGCCAGCGCCCGATCCCGGTTCTCACCCCCGACACCCTGCATCGCCGATAATCCGGCCATCCCCCAGGATTCCCACCGCATGAGCAGCGACATTCTCCGCACCATCCTCGCGCGCAAGGCCGACGAGATCGCCGAGCGCAGCGCGCGCGTGCCGCTGGCCGAGCTGGTCGCCCGTGCCGAGGCCATGCCGCCCACCCGCGGCTTCGCCCGCGCGCTGCAGGCGGCCATCGCCAACGGCGACCCGGCGGTGATCGCCGAGGTCAAGAAGGCCAGCCCGTCCAAGGGCGTGATCCGCCCGGACTTCCACCCGGCCGACATCGCGGTCAGCTACGAATTCGGCGGCGCCGCCTGCCTGTCGGTGCTGACCGACGAGGACTTCTTCCAGGGCCACGACCGCTATCTGCAGCAGGCGCGCGATGCCTGCACCCTGCCGGTGCTGCGCAAGGATTTCACCATCGATCCCTACCAGGTCTACGAGGCGCGCACGCTCGGCGCCGACTGCATCCTGCTGATCGTGGCCGCGCTGGACGACCTGCAACTGGCCGAGCTGTCGTCGCTGGCGTTGCAGCTGGGCATGGATGTGCTGGTGGAAGTGCACGACATCGATGAACTGGAACGCGCGCTGCAGGTGCCGGCGCCGCTGATCGGTATCAACAACCGCAACCTGCGCACCTTCGAGGTGTCGTTGCAGACCACCCTGTCGATGCAGAACGCGGTGCCGCGCGACCGCCTGCTGGTCACCGAAAGCGGCATCCTCGGCCCCGACGACGTGGCGCTGATGCGCGGCGCCGGCGTGCACGCGTTCCTGGTCGGCGAGGCGTTCATGCGCGCCGAGGAGCCGGGCGAGGCGCTGCGCCAGCTGTTCTTCGCGGCATGAGCGGGCAGGCGCCGAGCCCGTACCCGTTGCCGCGCGCCGACGCGCCGCTGGTGGTGTTCGATTTCGACCACACCCTGTACGACGGCGACTCCGGCAGCCATCTGTTCGCCTGGCTGATCAAGCGCAATCCGCTGCGCCTGGCCGCCGCGGTGCTGGCCACGCCGTTGCTGGGGCCGCTGGTGGCGATGCTGCCGACCCGCCGCACCGGCATCTCCGGCTACGTCTGGATCGCCAGCTTCGGCCTGCGCCGCGCCCGCGAGTTCAACCGCATCATCGACCAGTACGTGCTGCAGCATCAGGCGCAGATCCGCGAGCGGCTGCTGCCGCAGGCGCTGGAGGTGTTCGCCCGGCACCGTGCCGCCGGCGATCGCGTGGTGGTCGCCACCGGCGCGCCGCCGGAACTGGCGCGCGCCATCCTCGGCTTCGTCGCGCACCAGGACGTGCCGGTGGTCGGCAGCCTGATCGGCCCGCGCCTGGGCGCGGTCACCGCCACGCGCCACTGCCACAACGAAGAAAAGATGCGCATGCTGCGCGAACTGGGTTACGGCGAGATCGCCATGGCCTATTCCGACAGCACCGCCGATCTGCCGCTGCTGCAGGCCGCGGCCGCGCCGGTGGTGGTCAATCCCAAGCACGGCGCGGTGGCGGTGTTCCGCCGGCTGCTGCCGTCCGGCACGCCGATCCTCAACTGGGGTTGCCGCGACCGCGCCGGCGACGCTGGCGGTTCCCGCTAGGGCGCGCCGCGGCGGGGAAGGCCGGCGATCAGCCGCCGGCCCCGCGGTAAGCGCTGTCGCTGCCCACCAAGGCGTGGTGCAGCGGCGCGACCCATTGCCCGCGGTCGATGTCGTAGGCGCCGAAGCTGCCCTCGAATTCCCAATACGCCCAGGCGAAATGGCGTTTCTCGGCGGCGTTGACCACCGCGACCGTCCAGGCCAGGCGATCGGCCGGCGGCGCCTGCTCGTAGGCGCCGAACTCGCCCAGCAGCACCTGCCGATGGTGCGCCTTGGCCCAGGCCGCGATGCGGTCGAATTCGCCGTACAGCTTGGTCCGGTCCGCCGCACTGCCCCAGGTCACGCCGGTGTGGTCGCGGATGTCCGCCGGGGCCCACGGCGCGCCCTGGTGGGTGAAGCGGAACGGGTTGTAGTAGTGCACGGTGACCAGCAGGTGCGCATCGTCGTCGGGCAGGCGTAGGCTGTCGAGCGCGGTGAAGGAATTGCTGCTGGCCGGGCCCACCACCACCGTGCGGGTCGGGTTGTCGCGGCGGATGATCTGCAGCGCATCGCGCAGCAGATCGTTCCACACCGCGCTGGTCATCTGGCCGTTGGGCTCGTTGAGGATCTCGAACAGCACCGACGGCGGCGCGTGGCGGTAGCGCGGGGCGATCTGGCTCCAGAACGCCAGCAGCTTGGTCCGGCACACCGCCGCGTCGGCCGCGCAGGGGTGGAAGTCGTGTTCGTCCAGGATCACGTTCAGGCCCGCGGCGGTGGCCTGGTCGACCACCGTGTCCAGCGTCTTCAGCCAGGTCGGGTCGAGCCGGTTATCCGCGTCCATGTGCGCGAACGCCTGCAGGTTGACCCGCACCGTGCGGAAGCCGCCGTCGCGGATCGTGCGGTACAGCGGCGGGCGGAAGCGCGCCTTCGCCGGGTCGTTCCAAAGCGGGTCGTAGCCGAGGATGTTGACCCCGCGCCCGAGCCGGGCGAAGGCGTCGTCGGCCCGTGCGCGCGGCGCAGGCAGCGCCAGACACAACAGGGCCAGGAGCAATGGGATGGCACGCATGGCGGTCTCGCGGGGCAGGGGAGTGGCGAGACGCGCGGCCATCGGCGGCGGCGTCCCGGCCGCGATCATCGCGCGGTCCACCCATGAAAAAGCGAACGCGGCCTGACCGCAGATCAGCTCAACAGAGAAGGTGCCTCAGGCGCCACGAACGCCGCCGTTACGAATCCCCAATCCCCAATCCCCAATCCCCACCTTCAGCCCACCCAGCGATACAGCGCCCCACCCACCTGATACAGGCTGATGCCCAGCACCAGCAGGCCCACCGCCACCAGCACCCAGCGCTCGCGCACCCGCTTGACCAGCAACGCCGCCAGCGGCGCGGCGAGCATGCCGCCGACCAGCAGGCCGAGCACGATGTCCAGGTGCTGCACGCCCATCGTCAGCAGGAAGGTCAGCGAGATCGACAGCGTCACCAGGAACTCGGCGGCGTTGACCGTGCCGATGGTAGTGCGGGCCTGGCCGCCATGGGCGAGCAGGGTCGAGGTCGCCACCGGTCCCCAGCCGCCGCCGCCGCTGGCGTCCAGCAGGCCGGCGACGAAGCCCAGCAGCGGCACCCGCCGCACCTCGCGGCGCGGCAGCGCGCGGCCGGCCGCGCGCAGCAGGATCAGCACCGCCAGGGCGAGCAGGTACAGATAGACGAAGGGGCGGATCAGCTCGCCCGGCAGTTGCGTCAGCACGTAGGCGCCGGCGATGCCGCCGGCCATGCCCGGCAGCGCCAGGCGCAGGAACAGCCGCTTGTCGACATTGCCCAGGGCCAGGTGCGACAGCCCGGAGGCGCCGGTGGTGAAGACCTCGGCGCTGTGCACGCTGGCACTGACCACGGCCGGCGGCAGGCCCAGGCTCAGCAGGACCGACGAGGAAACCAGGCCGAAGGCCATGCCCAGCGCGCCGTCCACCAGCTGCGCGGCCAGGCCGACCAGCACGAACCAGTAGAACGTCTCGCTCAGCAGCATCGCGCCGGGCCTATCGCCCCATGGCGGTCAGCGCGCGCCGTACAGCACCACGGTCTTGCCGCGGGCATGCAGGATGCCGTCGACCTGCAGCTTCTTCAGCACCCGGCCGGCCATCTCGCGCGAGCAGCCGACCAGCCGCGCCAGTTCCTGCCGCGACACGCGCAACTGCATGCCCTGCGGATGGCTCATCGCCTCCGGCTCCTGGGCCAGGTCGTGCAGGGTGCGCACGATGCGGTCGGTGACGTCCAGGAACGCCAGGCGGCTGGCCTTGCGCGAGGTGTCCAGCAGGCGCTTGGACAGCTGCACGCCGATCGCGTACAGCACCCGCGGCGCATCGGACGACAGCGAGCCCAGGAACAGCTGATGCAGGCGCTCGTAACTGATCTCGGCCAGTTCGCAGGGCGTGCGGGTGCGCAGGATCACCTCGCGCTGATCGGACTCGATGAACAGGCCCATCTCGCCGACGAACTCGCCGCTGCCGAAATAGCCCAGCACCAACTCGCGGTCGTCATCTTCCTCGGCGATGATGCTGACCGAGCCGCTGACGACGTAGTACAGGGTGCCGGCCGGGTCGCCAGGCCTGAACACATCCGTCCGCGCCGGATAGCGGCGACGGTGGCTGTGGGCCAGGAAGCGGTCGATGGTGGCGGTGTCCAACGTCAGAGGACTTGGAGCGATGCGCACAGGTGCTGCAGTGGATGTGTTTCCGGGGCTCATGGCGGCTTCGCTACGGCGTAATTCCCGAAGCTTAACGGGACGCGTTCGCGGCGGCAAACAAGAGACGGGCGCCACGTTTCGCAGCGGAGCCATTTGGCTCATAATTGAGTGTCTTTCCCCACCCACTTCCAGAGGATCCACGCCGTGGTCAAGCCGTTGCCTCGCCTGAGGCTGCAAGGTTTCAACAACCTCACCAAGGCGTTGAGCTTCAACATCTACGACGTCTGCTACGCGATCTCCGAAGAGGAGCGCCAGCGCTACATCGAGTACATCGACGAGCAGTACGACGCCGACCGCCTGACCCAGATCCTCACCGATGTGGCCGAGATCATCGGCGCCAACATCCTCAACATCGCGCGCCAGGACTACGATCCGCAGGGCGCCTCGGTGACGATCCTGATCTCCGAGGAGCCGGTCATCGACAAGAAGGCCGCCGGCAAGGAGATCATTTCCGATGCCGTGGTCGCGCACATGGACAAGAGCCACATCACCGTCCATACCTACCCGGAAACCCATCCGCAGCACGGCATCGCCACGTTCCGCGCCGACATCGATGTCGCCACCTGCGGCGTCATTTCGCCGCTGAAGGCCCTCAATTACCTGATCGAGAGCCTGGAATCGGACATCGTGATCATGGATTACCGCGTGCGCGGCTTCACCCGCGACGTGAAGGGCAAGAAGCACTACATCGACCACAAGATCAACTCGATCCAGAACTTCCTGGCCAAGAACGTCAAGTCGCGCTACGAGATGTTCGACGTCAACGTCTATCAGGAGAACATCTTCCACACCAAGATGCACCTGAAGGACTTCGACCTGGACCAGTACCTGTTCGAGGAGAAGGCCAAGAACCTCTCGTTCAAGGAGCGCATGCGCATCGAGGCGCTGCTCAAGCGCGAGATCGAGGAGCTGTTCCACGGGCGCAACCTGTCCGAGTAAGCAGCCTCCACACCGGCGGGACGACCCGCCCGCAGCCTGCGCTGCGACCCCTGCCGACGGCGGCCCGATGTGCAGACATCGGGCCGTTTTCGTTTTCATTTGTCTACGGAGAAAGACAATGCCCTGGATCTACCTGTTGCTGGCCGGCCTGTTCGAGATCGGCTTCGCCCTCGGCCTCAAGTACAGCGAAGGCTTCACCCGGCTGTGGCCGTCCCTGGGGACCATGGCCGGTGCCGGCCTCAGCCTGTGGCTGCTGACCCAGGCGCTCAAGCACATCCCGCTGGGCACCGCCTATGCGATCTGGACCGGCATCGGGGCGCTGGGCACGGCCGTGCTCGGCGTGGTCCTGTTCGGCGACAGCGCCTCGCCGGCGCGGCTGGCCTGCATCGGCCTGATCGTGGCCGGGGTGATCGGCCTGAAACTGGTCGCGCACTGAGCGGCGCGCGCAGGAACTCAGGCGGCGGCGATGCGGCGTCGGGTCAGCACCCGGCCGATCAGCAGCCGGTGCGCCACCACCGCCAGCAGGGCGGCGATCGACAGCGCGATCATCGCGCGGGTGAACACGCTGCCGAGGTTGCCGGCATGCTGCAACTGGTCCAGCCGCCCGAAGCGCGCGGGGTCGGCGTTGGCGTAGGCGATCTCGACGGTGGCGCCGTCCAGCAGCAGCGGCGCGGCCTCGGCGCCGCTGGCCTCGAAGGCGCCGCTGTGCAGCCGGCCCCTGCTCTCGAACACATAGTGGAAGCGGTAGCGCACCAGCGGCTCGGTCTGCACGCCGAAGGCGCCGTCGGCGATCACCGGCACGGTCGCCACCGAATGGTCGCGCAGGATCGCGCTGGCCTGGCGGTAATCGCCGAGCAGGTGGTGCAACAGGGTGCCGCCGCCGATCGCGAACAGGGTCGCGAACAGCAGGCGCGACAACCAGCGGGTGCGGGGCGATGGCAGGTGGAGCGTGGATGCAGGCATGGCAGTCGGCAGGCGGAGCGCACGCGGGCGCGGCTCGGCACGGGTACATCGGTGGCTGCGGCACATGGCGGTGCTGCGGCCGGAACGGCGTGCGCCGACGTGGAATCAGTCAGCGTTCGTTCACTTTACCCCCATCTGGCCGGCAATGCCAGTCGGCCCATCGCCGGCCCGACCGGCGGGCGGCTACAGCCGATAGGCGACGGCCTTCATCAGCCGCGAGGCGGCGGCCATGACCGTGGGGATCGGCGGCGGCAGGCGCCGTGCGCCGGCCTGTTCGGCATGCTCGGCGTGGCGGGCCTCGTCGGCCTTCATCACTTTCAGCACGTCGCGGCTGCGCAGGTCGGCCGGCGGCAGGGTCTGCAGGTGTTCGTCCAGGTGCGCCTCGACCTGGCGTTCGGTCTCGACCACGAAGCCCAGGTTCCAGCCATCGCCACGCAGGCCGGCCAGGGTGCCGATCGCGTAGCTGCCGGCGTACCACAGCGGATTGAACAGGCTGGGGCGGCTGTCCAGCTCGCGCAGCCGCGCCGCGCACCAGGCCAGGTGGTCGGTCTCTTCCTGCGCCGCTTCCAGCAGGTGCGCACGGGTGGCCGGATCGCGCGCGACCGCGGCCTGGCCGAAATACAGGCCCTGGGCGCAGACCTCGCCGACGTGGTTGATGCGCATCAGGCCGGCGGCATGGCGGCGCTCGTCCGGTGCCAGCACCACATCGGCGGTGGCCGCGGCCGGGTAGGGGCGATGCGCCGGCGGGTCGCCGAATACGGTCTCCAGCGCGCGCTGGGCCTCGACCAGGGCGCGATCGAGCGGGGAATGCTGGCGGCTGGTCGTCATGGGGGAAGCCCGGAAGCGGTGGGGATCCCGATTTTCGCCCCCGGCCGGCGCACTGCCAAGCGCGCCGCCTGCCCGATCTCCGCCGGTCATGGGTGGACTTGCGCCGGCCGGCCGGGCCACGTAGAATTTCGCCTCTTGCGTTTTTGCAATTCACAACGCGTGGCAAAGTTCCGGCCGTTCGCTGCAGGAATCCGCCCGACCAACCGAGTCTGATCATGAGCACCTTCACTGCTAAGTCCGAGACCGTCCAGCGCGACTGGTATCTCGTCGACGCCGCCGGCAAAACGCTGGGCCGGCTTTCCACCGAACTGGCCCGCCGCCTGCGCGGCAAGCACAAGCCGGTCTACACCCCGCACGTCGATACCGGCGATTACCTGGTGGTGATCAACGCCGAGAAGATCGTCGTCACCGGCAACAAGCTCAAGGACAAGAAGTATCACCGCTTCACCGGCTACATCGGCAACCTGAAGACCGAGAGCCTGGAGCAGGCGCTGGAGCGCCACCCGGAGCGCGTGATCGAAATCGCGGTCAAGGGCATGCTGCCCAAGGGCCCGCTGGGCCGCGCGATGTACCGCAAGCTCAAGGTCTATTCCGGTGCGGAGCATCCGCACGCCGCTCAGCAGCCGCAGGTTCTGGATATCTAATCATGGCGATTTCGCAAAACTACGGCACTGGCCGCCGCAAGTCCTCCACCGCCCGCGTGTTCCTGCGCAAGGGCACTGGCAACATCTCCGTCAACGGCCGTCCGCTGGACGAGTTCTTCGGCCGCGAGACCGCGCGCATGATCGTGCGCCAGCCGCTGGAGCTGACCAAGAACACCGAAAGCTTCGACATCCTGGTCACCGCCACCGGCGGCGGCACCACCGGCCAGGCCGGTGCGATCCGCCTGGGCATCGCCCGCGCGCTGGTCGAGTACGACGAAACCCTGAAGACCGAGCTGCGCAAGGCCGGCTTCATGACCCGCGACGCCCGCGAAGTCGAGCGTAAGAAGGTCGGTCTGCACAAGGCCCGTCGCGCCACCCAGTTCTCCAAGCGCTGATCCATCGCGCCTGGCGTGGGCTCCTTCGGGAGCCTGCTGGGACCAAGCAAAAGCCCGGCTTCGGCCGGGCTTTTGTCGTTCTGGGGTGTGGCTTGTGCTGGCTGGTGCAGTGGTGGTCGTCGAGGCTCTGCCTCGTTGGATCTGCTCACAGGACTTGGTCGATCGCCGCCCTGATTGGATATCCGGGGTTGCTTGGAGTTCCTGCCTCAAGCACGGGGTCGCGCGCCCCTGCTGCCGACGATCCGCATTCCATCTGGTGGAGTAGCCCCCTTGGAGTCCAAGGGGGCGCGCCGACAGGCGCGGGGATGTGGAAGCGGAAGGGCTGGGGCCCGCCTCTTGCGCAGCAAGAGGTGGGGCGTAGGCGCGAAGCGCCTGCGCAAACCCCGCGCCAAACAAAAAAAGAAGGCCGATCTTGCGATCGGCCTTCTTTTTTTGTTTGGCTGCCCCGGATGGATTCGAACCACCGAATGCCTGAGTCAGAGTCAGGTGCCTTACCGCTTGGCGACGGGGCAATGTGGACTGCAAGTATCGCACGCCTTGGGCGTACACACCATGGTGGCTATGGGTGGACTCGAACCACCGACCCCAGCATTATGAGTGCTGTGCTCTAACCGGCTGAGCTACATAGCCCTGGTGAACCGCCAATTCTTATGGAGAAGCGGGCGGCTGTCAACGGGTTTCTGCGCTGCTTGTGGCCCGGCCGCAGCCATGGCAGAGTCGGAGCCAGTAGATTTTTCAGGAGTCCGCATCGTGATCGATCCGGACGGCTATCGACCGAACGTAGGCATCGTGCTGATGCGGCCGGATGGTCAGGTGTTCTGGGCACGCCGTGTGCGCCGGGACGGCTGGCAGTTCCCGCAAGGCGGCATGAACACCGACGAGACCCCGGTGGAGGCCATGTACCGCGAGTTGCGCGAAGAAACCGGGCTGTTGCCCGAGCATGTGGAAGTGCTCGGCGCCACCCCCGGTTGGCTGCGATATCGCTTGCCCAGCCGGGCCATCCGCCGCAACGAGCGCCAGGTCTGCATCGGCCAGAAGCAGGTGTGGTTCCTGCTGCGGATGCAGTGCGACGAGAGCCAGCTGAATCTGGAACTGACCGAGACGCCGGAGTTCGACCACTGGCGCTGGGTCGATTTCTGGTACCCGGTGGAGCACGTCGTGCTGTTCAAGCGCGGGGTCTACGCGCGGGCGCTGCGCCATCTGGCGCCGCTGGCGCAGACCATCGCCGGCGCCGGCATCCGCGCCATGCCGACCCTGGCCCAGGAGGCCTGGTTGCCGGGCAATACCGCTGGCCATGAGCGGCCGCGCAAGCGTCCGCGCAAGCGCGGCGGGCCCTGGGCGGCGCGTATTAATAACGATTAACGGGCGGAATTGACAACCATTCTCACTTTGGTTTGAATGGGCGCCAGGCGCAGTCCGCGCCGTCCGCCGCCAAGCCCGCCGTGTACGTCTGCATCTGCAATGGGGTCACCGATCGCCAGATCCGCGAAGCCGCCGACGCCGGCTGCCGCAGCGTGTCCGAACTGACCATGCGCACGGGCTGCGGCGCCACCTGCGGCTCCTGCCTGGACATGGCCGGCGAGCTGCTCGAGCGCGCGCTGAGCCGCGAACTGCCCTTGCCGGTGCTGGGCGGTCTGGCCCGCGCCGCCTGAGTCCATCGCCGCGCTGCGGCGCGGGATGATCACGATTCGCGTTCCTTCACCTCGCGGCGCGATTCGCTAGAGTCTGCGCTTTCCGGATCTACGCGAGCGACAGCATGAAGGGCGACAGCAAAGTCATCGAGTTCCTCAACAAGGTCCTCTACAACGAGCTGACCGCGATCAACCAGTACTTCCTGCATGCCAAGATGCTGAAGAACTGGGGCCTGAAGGAACTGGCCGAGCACGAGTACAAGGAATCCATCGACGAGATGAAGCACGCCGACAAGCTGGCGGACCGCATCCTGTTCCTCGAGGGGCTCCCCAACTTCCAGGCGCTGGGCAAGCTGCGCATCGGCGAGAATCCCAAGGAAATCCTCGAGTGCGACCTGGCGCTGGAGCAGGAGGGCACGGTCACGCTGCGCGAGGGCATCGCCTACGCCGAATCGATCCAGGACTACGTCAGCCGCCAGCTCCTGGCGGACATCCTGGAATCGGAAGAAGAGCACATCGACTGGCTGGAAACCCAGCTCGACCTGATCGATCGCATCGGCGAGCCGAACTACCTGCTGACCAAGCTCGACGACTAAATCGTCGGTGCAGGATGCCGCGGCGCTGGCCTGGGCCTCGCCGCGATTGAGCGTGTTCGCTGCTGCAGGCAGGGACTGCGTCGGCCCCGCCGTACACGAGCGGGAACGGCTTCAGCCGCGATGCGGTGTCGGTGAAGCGTCGCGGCTCAAGCCGCTCCTACCAGAATCGAACAAGCGGCTGAATCGCGCTGCCTCAGTCATGTGCGATCACAGACCCCGATCGTGCGACGAGAGCAGGTCAGGAAGGCGCATCGCGACGCCCATGTCAGCGCCGCGTCGCTCTTGCTGTAGGAGCGGCTTCAGCCGCGACGCGTGGCATCAGAAGCCGCGGCGGATCCGGAAAGCGACAAGCGCCGTTCGCTACGCGGGCAACCTGCATGCGTCAGGTCGTGCGCTTCGCTCCACCTGGCCGTCATCCTCTGCGGGCGTGGACGGCGAAACGCATGGAGCGTGCTCAGATCTCCGGACGCCTCAGGGCGCGGCGCTGTCCTCGACGGCATCACGCACGCTGGCGCGGTAACCGCTCAGCGCCAGGCGCGCTCGCGCGAACTCCGCGATCACCAGGGCGACCGCGACCACCGGGCGCTCCAGCGTGCCGGTGCGCACGCCCGACTCGATGCGCAGGGCCGCCGCCGACAGCGCCAGTGCGCCGAGGTTGGCGGCCGAGGATTTCAACGTGTGTGCGGCTTCGCGCAGCGCGTCGCTCTGCGCCGTCGCCGCGGCCTGCTCCAGGCGCTGGATCAGCAGCGGCGCATCGGCCAGGAACAGCTCGACGATCTGCGCGACGCTGGCGGCACCGATGACGTCGCGCAGTTCGTCCAGCACCGCGATGTCCAGCACTGGCGCCGGCACCGCCGATGGTGGTTCCAGATCGTCGGCCTCCGGCGAGGCGGGTGGCGGCGTCGACGCCGCGGTGGCGACGCGCGACGCCACGTCCTGTTCCGGCGCAGGCGCGGCCGGGGGAGCTTCGCGCATGGCGTGATCGAGCGATGGCATCGGGGCGGTCGACGGGGTGGTAGGGCTGGATGCCGTAGCAGGCGTGGCCGCCGCGGCGTCGGCCGCGGGCATGTCGGCGTGGCGGGTGTCCTGCGGTTCGACGTGCATCGCGTCTGCGAGCGCATCTGCCGATGGCCCGCTCGCGATGGCCGCGGACGCGTCCGCGACGGCCGGCTCCGGCGCGAACCCCGCGCTGGCCGGCAAGGCCGCCGGCTGCAGCGGCAGCCAGCGCTGCAGGCAGGTCTCCAGCCGCGCGCGGTCGATCGGCTTGGACAGGTAGTCGTCCATGCCGGCATCGAGGCAGCGCTGTCTGTCGCCGGCCATCGCGTTGGCGGTCATCGCCACGATCGGCAGGCGCGGGCGCGCCGCCTCGGCCTCGCGCTGGCGCCATTGGCGGGTCGCGGCGTAGCCGTCCAGCACCGGCATCTGGCAGTCCATCAGCACCAGGTCGTACGGCTGCCGCGCCAACTGCGCCAGTGCGGCGGCGCCGTCCTCGACGCTGTCGGCGTGGTGGCCCAGCGATTCCAGCAGGCGCCGCGCCACCATCAGGTTGACCGGATTGTCCTCGACCAGCAGCAGCCGGTAGCCGCTGCGCGGCGGCGGGACGTCGGCGATCGCGCTCGCCGCGTCCGCGGCGGGAGGGGGCGTGGGGCTGTCCGCTGCGTCCTGCGCGAAGGCGTCGTGGTAGAACGTATCCGCGGCGTCGTCGCTGGCGCCCACCGTCTCGTTGGCCAGGTGCGGCGTCGCCGGCGCCAGTGCCAGCATGCTGCGCAGATCGATGTCGGCGGCCTGCCGCGACAGCAGGGCGCCGTGTGCGCGGATCTCCTCGGGAATGTCGGCCTCGCCATACAGCCAGATCAGCCGCGTAGTCTGCGGCGCCGGCAGCCGCGCTACCGCGCGCTGCAGGGCGCGCGCGCTCTGCCGCAGGCCGTCCAGGTCGCCGATCACCAGGTCGTAGGCCGGGCGCGCGCTGCTGCCGTTGCCGTTGCCGCGCAGCCGCTCCAGCGCCTCCTGGGTCGAATCGACCTTGCTGACCTGCACGCCCCAGTTCGGCAGCAGCACGCTCAGGCGCTGCTGCAGGCGCTGGTCGGCACCGACCAGCAACGCATGCAGTCGCGGCAGGCCGCCCGGGTGCTGCGCCAGATCGCCGATCACCTTCAGCAACGGGATCTCGAACCAGAACGTGGCGCCCTGGCCCTGCCGCGAGGTCACGCCGATGCGCCCGCCCATCAGTTCGACGATGCGCTTGCAGATGGTCAGGCCCAGGCCGGTGCCGCCGTACAGGCGGGTGGTGGAGGCGTCGGCCTGGGTGAAGGCCTGGAACAGGTGCTCCTGGCGTTCGGCGCTGATGCCGATACCGGTGTCGCGTACCTCGAAGCGCAGCAGGTGCTGCGCCGGGGTCTCGCCGAGCCGGCGCACGCCCAGGTCGATGCCGCCGCGCGCGGTGAACTTGACCGCGTTGCCGAGCAGGTTGCTCAGCACCTGGCGCAGGCGCACCGGATCGCCCCGCACCGGCAGGCGCACCGCCGGATCCAGCTGCAGCGTCATGCGCAGGCCCTTGGCCTCGGCCGCGCGCTGCATCAGCTCCAGCACGCCGTCGAGCGGCTCGCGCAGGTTGAAGGTGGTGATCTCCAGCTCCAGCCGGTTCGCTTCCAGCTTGGAGTAATCCAGGATGTCGTCGACGATGCGCAGCAGTTGCAGCGAGGAGGTGCTGGCCGCGCGCAGCATCTCGCGCTGGTCCAGGCCGAGCGGGCCGCGCCCGATCAGCTCCAGCATCGGGATGATGCCGTTGAGCGGGGTGCGGATCTCGTGGCTCATCGTCGCCAGGAACTCGCCCTTGGCCAGCACCGCGGCCTCGGCGGCCTGCTTGGCCTGCAGCAGTTCCTGTTCCAGCCGCTCGCGCGCATGCACGTCGTGCTGCAGGGCGTTGCGTTCGGACTCGGCCAGCGCGGCACGCGCCAGCGCCGCATCCAGGCGTTCGATCTGCTGGCGCGCGCGGCAGCCGGCGAGGGTGGCCAGGGCCGCGGCGGCAGCCATGCAGACCGGCGCCAGCCAGTGCCACGGCGCCGGCAAGGGCAGCGCCAGCGGCGGCAGCGCCAGCAGGGTGCCGGCGACGGCGAGCACCGCGGCGAAGGCCGCCGGCCGTGGGACGGGCCGGCGTCGACGGACGGACATGGCTAGAGCACCGCGTTCTGGAAGTCGAAGTTCAACTGGTCGCCGACCGACTGCACCAGGTTGCCCTGGATGAAGTCGACCCCGCCCATCCACATCGCCGCCGCGGCCTGCGCCTGCTCGATCTGCTGGCCGATGATCAGCAGGCCGGCGCGGTGCGCCAGATCGATGGTGGCGCGCAACTGGTCGCGCAGATCGGGATCGGCATGCGCGCCGGCGAAGCGCGCCGACAGGCGCAGATAGCCCAGCGGAAGGTGCGCGAGCAGCGCCTCGGCCTCCGCGCCCGGTTCGAACTGGCTGACGCAGAACTGCACGCCCAGCGGCATCAGCCGCGCGCAGAACTGCTGCAGCGTGGCGGTGTGGACCAGGGCATCGTCCAGGCGCAGGTCGATCACCAGCGAGGTGCCGGTGACGCCGCGGCGGCCGATGGTGTCGATCAGCCACTCGGCGAAGGCGGTACGCGCCAGCGTGCGCGAGGACTGCGAAACGAACAGGCGCAGCGGCGGCGTGGCGTGCTGGTACAGGTGCAGCAGGCCCAGCGCGTGATCGAGCACCTGCTGGTCGAGGTCGGCGATGCGGCCGCCGGCCTCGGCGGCCGGCAGCACCTGGCCGGCCGAGAGCAGGCTGCCGTCGCGCTGGCGCAGGCGCAGCAGCACCTGGTACTGGGCGATGTCGCCGCCGGCGACGGCGACGATCGGCTGGTAGGCCGGTTCCAGCTGTCCTTCCAGCATGGCGATGCGCTGCAGGTCCTCGTCCGCGCGCGGCGGCACGTAGGCGGCGATGCCCTGCGGCTGCAGCCGCGCCTGCAGCGCGGTGCGCTCGACCGCCTCCAGCGCGCTGCCGGCGTCCTCGAAGCCATGGCCGAAGTCGGCGTAGCCGATCGCGCAGCGCAGGTGCAGCGCCTCGTCCTCGCGCAGCGGGAAGGCATGGCCGGACAGCGCGTTGCGCAGGCGCTGCGCGCACTGCAACTGCGCGTCGGCCTCGGCGTCGTCGGCCAGCAGCAGGAAACTGTTGTCGTTGAGCCGCGCCAGCGGCTGCGGGGCGGTGACACCGGCCAGGCGGCGCCCGGCCTGCACCATCAGCCGCTCGAACGCGGCGTAGCCGTAGCGCTCGCGCAGGCCGAGCGCGCTGGCGATCTCGATGAAGTACAGGCTGCCGGGCCGGTGGGCGCGCAACGTCGTGTCCAGCAACTGCAGCACATGCGCGCGGGTCGGCAGGCCGGTCTCGGGGTTGTTCAGCGGCGCCGCCTCGGCGTGGCCGTGCTGGGCTTGCTGGCGGGCGCGGCGGATGCGGTTGGACACCGCGGCGATCAGGTGCCGCGGCCGGATCGGCTTGGTCAGGAAATCGTCGGCGCCGCTGTCGAGCACTTCGTATTCCAGCTCCGGATCCGCATCGCCGGACAGGAATACGATCGGCAGCAGTTGGTGCTGCGGCTGTTGGCGGATCAGCGCGGTCAGGCGCATGCCGTCCAGCCCCGGCATGTGCAGGTCCATCAGGATCAGGTCCGGCCGATAGTCGGCGATGGCCTGCTGCACGCCTTCGGCCTGCATCTGCACCTGCGCGTGCATGCCGGCCCCGTGCAGTACGCTCTGCGCGAACAGCGCCTGCGCGCGATCGTCCTCGACGATCAACACGCGGTACGGCGCGGCGGCTGCAGCCTGTGCGGAGGAATCGGCGGTGGCGTCGGCGACCACGAAGGCGGCCGCGTTGGCGTCGGCCGCGCCGTCGTCGTGCTCGTTGCCGGCCGGCGGCGTGGTGTCGGCCGTCGCGGCGATGGGCGCAGGATCGGCGATGCCGGCCGCAGAGGCGCCATCGGCGGGCGTGGCGCGCGCTGCATCGCCGACCCAGCGGCGCCAGTAGTGCGGCGGCGGCGTCTCGGCGCGGACGTGACGCGCGCGGGTGTCCTCGCGAGGGGAAAGCGGAGCGGTGTCGTTGGCGGGCATCGCGTCTGGTTCCTGGGGCGCGTCCAATTATGCGATGAAGTTCACGATGGCAGGGCGCCCGTGTGCGTGGCGTTGCCGGGTGCGGGGGCGGGCGAGGCCAGCAGGCGGCGCATGCCCCGCCACAGCAGGCGCCAGATCCACCACACCAGCAGCGCGCCGAGCACGCTCGCCGCCAGCACCACCGCCAGCGCCAGCCACGGGTGCGCCAGCGCCAGGGCCAGCGCGGCGATTACCACCGAGTCCTCGGCCAGCGAGGCGATCCAGTTGCTGGCCGGTTCCGGGGAGGTGTTGAGCAGGGCGCGGGTGCCGGCCTTGAGCGCGTGGCTGGTCAGCGCCACGCCCGCGCCGGTGGCCAGCGCGCCGGCGCCGAGTTGGCCGTCGGGCGAGAGCGTGGCCGCGGCCAGGAACGCGCCGGCCGGAATCCGGGTCAGGGTCTGCAGCAGGTCCCAGACCGAGTCCACGCCGGGGATCTTGTCGGCGAAGAATTCCGCCAGCGCCAGCGCACCGGAGGTGCCCAGCACCCACCACGACTGCGTCGCCTGCAGCGCCGGCGGCAGGTCCAGCCAGCCGAGCAGGCCGGCCAGGCCGATGCCGAACACGGTCAGGTAGACACGGATGCCGGCCAGCCAGGCCAGCAGGATGCCGATTACGAAGAGATGGGCGTCGGTCATGGCAGGCGCTCCTGCAAAGCACGGGTGTCGGCCACTATCGGCCATGCCTGCCGCGAAGGCCAGCCCGCGGGGCGGGGCGTGGGATGCGGTGCAGTCCGGCGCCGCTCAGGAGGGTGGCTTACACTAGGTGGCCCAGCAGGCCGACCCGCGAGGATCGACGCCGGCGCCGCCTCGGTGGCGTGGCAGTGCGCATGAACCGACCCGTTCCCCGTTTCCAGATCGTGCCCAATGGCGCCTCGCCCCGCCGCGGCCGCGGGCTGTGGCTGCTGCTGGCCGCGCTGTGGCTGCTGTCGCTGGCGCTGACCTGGTGGCTGGCCAGCCGCCAGGCCGCGCCGCGGCTGAGCGCGGTCAGCGCGCAGTTGCGCGAGGCCGAACGCAACCTGCAGGCGCAGCAGCGGCAGATCGAGACGCTCAACCAGCGCCAGGCCACCCTGGCCCGCTCCGACCAGATCAGCCGCGCCGCCAACAACGAGGTGCAGAGTTCGCTGGCCGAGCGCGACGAGGAGATCGCCGGGCTGCGCGCGGACGTGGCGTTCTACGAGCGCCTGGTCGGCGCGACCAGCCAGCGCAAGGGCCTGAGCGTGCATTCGGTGGAGTTCTCCGCCGAGGCCGGCGGCACCTGGCGCTACAACGTGGTGCTGACCCAGAACCTCAACCGCGGCGCGATCAGCCAGGGCCAGCTGCGCCTGACCGTGGAAGGCGTGCGCGGCGGCAAGCTGACCAGCGTGGGCTGGGACGAACTGCACCAGAAGACCGGTGTGCCCGGGCAGGACTACTCGTTCCGCTACTTCCAGCAACTGGACGGCAGCGTGATCCTGCCCAAGGGCTTCACTCCGCAACGGGTGCGGGTGGTGCTGAGCGGCGGGGGGGCGCCGGTCAGCCAGACCTTCGATTGGACATTGGCCGGTAACGGCAAAGGGGAATAATCAGCCTATGTTTGGGAACAAGAACAGCCGCAGCAGCGGCCAGACAGTGGTCGACACGCTGATCGGCGCGCAGGTGGTGATCCGCGGCGACCTGGTGTTCAGCGGCGGGCTCTACGTGGAAGGGCGCATCCTCGGCAAGGTCATCGCCGAGGACGGCGCGCCGGCCACCCTGACCCTGTCCGAGCACGGCAGCATCGAGGGCGAGGTGCGCGCGCCGGTGGTGATCATCAACGGCCAGCTGATCGGCGACGTGCATGCCGCCGAGCGCGTGGAACTGGCGTCCAAGGCGCGGGTGCAGGGCAACGTGCACTACCAGGTGGTGGAGATGAACGCCGGCGCGCAGCTGACCGGGCGCCTGATCCACGCCGGCAGCCTGGCCGCACTGGCGCCGCCGGAAGCGCATCGCGAGGCCGCCGGCGACGCCGAGCCGCCGCGCGCGCTCACCGCCGAGGCTTGATTCGGGCGCCAGCCGTCCCCATCCTGCCGCCATGAGCACTCTCGTTTCCCTGCCGGGCGCCGCGCCCACGCCCGACTACCAGTCGCTGGATCGGCCGTTGAACTTCACCGCGGCCGCCGCGGCCAAGGTGCGCGAGCTGATCCGCGAGGAAGGCAACGATGCGCTGGCGCTGCGCGTGTACATCCAGGGCGGCGGCTGTTCCGGCTTCCAGTACGGGTTCGAGTTCGACGAGAACCGCGCCGAGGACGACCTGGCGGTGCAGACCGACCAGGTCACCCTGCTGGTCGACCCGCTCAGCCTGCAGTACCTGATGGGCGCGGAAGTGGACTACAGCGAGGGCCTGCACGGCGCGCAGTTCGTGATCCGCAATCCCAACGCCAAGACCACCTGCGGGTGCGGCAGCAGCTTCAGCGTGTAGACACGCTGCGGCTTGCGGGACGCCCGGTTTGCCTGCACCCTGCGGCGCATGTCCGATCCGACGCCTGACTCCTTCGCCTTCGCCTTCGCCGGTCCCGCGATCGACCGTGCCGATGCCGTGCGCAACGATGCGGCCGCGCTGGGCCAGGCCTGGGACCAGGCGCGGGTGCTGGTGCTGGAGGCCGATGGCCATGCGCATGCCGAGGCCGACGGACGCCCGCTGATCGCCAGCGGTGCCGCGCTGGGTGCCCTGGCGGAGCAGGCGCTGTTCCTCGGCCTGGACCACGGCCAGGCCTGGTTTGCGCTGGCCGCCGACGCGGTGCCGCAGTTGGCGGCGCCACCGCAGCGCATCGACCTGCGCCGCGCCGCCGCCGAGTGGCCGGCGCGGGAGGCCGGGCTGTTCGCCTACGCCCGCGCGATGCTGCACTGGCAGTCGCGGACGCGCTTCTGCGGCGTGTGCGGCGGCACCATCGCCTTGCAGCGCGGCGGCTTCCTCGGCGTCTGCACCCAGTGCGCCAGCGAACATTACCCACGGGTGGATCCGGCGGTGATCGTCGCGGTCAGCGACGGCCGGCGCCTGCTGCTGGGGCGCCAGGCGAGCTGGCCGGCGCGGCGCTATTCGGTGATCGCCGGCTTCGTCGAACCGGGCGAATCGCTGGAACAGACGGTGGCGCGCGAAGTAGCCGAAGAGACCCAGGTGCGGGTGCGGCCCGGCAGTTGCCGCTACTTCGGCGCGCAGCCGTGGCCGTTTCCGGGCGCGCTGATGCTCGGCTTTACCGCGCAGGCAGAGGCGGACACGCCGCAAGTGGATGGCGAGCTGGAAGACGCGCGCTGGTTCGAGCGCGAGGAAGTCGGCGCCGCGCTGGCGCGCCTGGCCGCGCACGGCGACAGCGCCGACGACGGCCACGGCCTGCGCCTGCCGCCGTGCATCTCCATCGCCCGCGCGCTGATCGAGGACTGGTACCGGCACGGCGCGCCGGCGTGACCGCGCCGGCGCGCCGCGCGCATCCGTTTCAGAATGGTCCCGGAGGACCTGCATGTTCACGACCCTCGTCGCTGTGATCGTCGCCCTGGTGCTGGGCCATGTCGCCCCCGGCATGGTGGCCTCGTTGCGCCGCTTCGGCGCCTTCGGCGACTGGCTCAGCTGGCTGGACACGCATGCCGGCGAGGGCAGCGCCTGGCGAGGCCGCTACGGCATCGCGCTGGCGCTGCTGCCGCCGCTGCTGCTGGTCGGCCTGCTGCAGTGGCTGCTGGCCGCGCCGCACCTGGGCCTGCTGACCCTGCTGTTCGGGATCGCGGTGCTGGCCTTCAGTTGGGGGCCGCGCGACCTGGACACCGACGTGGAGGCGATCATCGACGCCGACGATGCCGCGGCGCGGCAGTTGGCGGTGGCGCAACTGCAGGCCGATGGCGGGCCGCTGCGTGCCGATCCGGCCGGGTTGGTCGAGGCGGTGGCGGTCAGCGCGCTGCGGCGCTGGTTCGCGGTGCTGTTCTGGTTCCTGCTGCTGGGGCCGTTCGGCGCGCTGGGCTACCGCTTGCTGGCGCTGGCCGCGGTTGGTCCGTACGCGTCACGGCTGCCGCCGTCCACTGCCGCCGGCGCGCGGGCGCTGCTGACGGCGCTCGAATGGCCGGTGGCGCACTTGATGACCTTCTCGCTGGCCCTGGTCGGCAATTTCGAGGCGGTGTTCGGCGCCTGGCGCGCCGCCGGCAGCAAGCGCTGGCAGTTGGACACCGGCTTCCTCGGGCCGGTGGCCTGCGCCAGCGTGCGCGGCGAACTCGATGCCGAGGCGCACGACTACAGCGATGCGGGCATGGTGGTGCCGGCGCTGCAGCGCCTGCCCGAACTGCGCGATGCGATGAGCCAGGTCTGGCGGGTGCTGCTGCTGTGGCTGGTGCTGCTGGCGCTGCTGGTGATCGCCGGCTGGGTCAGCTGAGGCCGCTCTCGACATCAGGGCACCTCTGACAAGCTGCTTCGCCACGCATGAGGGTGTCGCGTAGGAGCGGCTTCAGCCGCGACGGATTTGTCGGGAACGCCCGTCGCGGCTGAAGCCGCTCCTACGGGACGCGTGCCGACGCGATGAGATGTGCCCATCAACTGGGCGGGGAGGTGCGAGCCTGCTACCGGACACGACGGGGCGGACGTGTCAGGCCGGCTAGTGCGGCGCCAGCAGAGTGAAGGGGAACCACGGCAGGTTGCGTGCGATCCAGTAGCCCGGCAGTGCGATCAGCCAGAAGTTCGGCCGCGACACCACGCCGACCACCGGCGCGAACCAGGCCGCGCGCCAGCCGGCCTTCCAGGCGATCAGGCCCGGCAGCAGGGCCAGGCCCAGCATCGCGCCGGGATTCATCGCGAACGCCCCGACCGGGTCCAGGTGCACCAGCGCATGCAGGGCGCGGGTCATGCCGCAGCCCGGGCAGTAGTAGCCGGTGAGCGCATGGAACATGCACGGCGCGAACGGGTTGTTCGCGGCATTGGGATCGAAGCGGTACAGCAGCGTGGCGCCGCCGGCCGCGAACGCGGCGGCGGCGCCCAGGCACGCCCGTTGTTGCCAGGCGCGCATGCCGATCAGCTCGCGTGCTGCATCTGCTGGATGTACTGCATGTAGCTCTGCATGCCGCCGGTGGCGACCATGACCCCATTGATCAGCACGCCGATGATGGCCAGCACGGTGGTCACCCAGCACCAGGTCTTGGCGGTGTTGGAGGCGCGACGCGCGCCCTCCAGGTCGCCCTGGTTGAGCAGGCCGTTGACCTTGCTCGAGAAGACGATGGCGACGATGCCGGTGATCAACGACGGGCAGCAAAAGCAGAAGCCAAGCACCGTCGAGATGATCGCCCAGGCCAGATGGTTGGGGACCGGGGCGGGCACGGGCGCGGGCGGGGGTGTGACGGGGCTGACGGTGCTCATGTGGATCTCCTCGAGGGGTGGTGCACGGCAGCCGCTGAGTCTAGACGAGTCGCTGCGGTGCGGGCATGGCGCGCCGTCAGTGCGGCGCGAGCAGGGTGAAGGGGTACCAGGGCAGGTTGCGCAGCAGCGCGTAGCCGAGCAGGACCCACAGCCACAGGCGTGGGTCGGCGAGGAGCTTCAGCAGCGGCGCCAGCGGACGCAGGCGCAGGCCGGCGGCGTTGAGCGCCATGATCGCCAGCAGCGGCAGCGCCACCACTAGCAACGGATTGCTGGCCCAGGCGTGGGCCAGATCGAAATGCACCAGCGCATGCAGACAGCGCGTGCTGCCGCAGCCGGGGCAGTACAGGCCAGTGAGGGCGCGGAACGGGCAACCCGGTAGTGGATTGCCGGGGACATTGGGATCGACGCGGCGCAGCACGACGGTGGCGACCGCTGCGGCGCCGCTCAGTGCGGCCAGCGGCAGCCAGCGGGGCAGGGACTGCAGGCGCTGAAGGGACATGGCAGGCGGACGATCGCGTGGTCGGCCGCCGTCGCAGGCGACGGCGGCCGCAGTCCTCAGGACATGGACGACTGCTGCATCATGCCCAGGCCGCCCAGGGCAAAGAGGAAGATCATGTACAGCACGATCAGCACCACCGAGGTGATCGCCGAGTAGATCGCCCACTTCTTGGCCTTGTCCGCCGACTCGCGCGCACCGGTCACATCGCCCGCGGCGAGCTTGGTGTTGACCTGCGCGGCGTAGACGATGGACACGATGCCCAGCGGCAGGCAGCAGAACAGCGTGGTCAGGATCGCCCAGACGAGGTTGTTGGACACTTGCGGTGCGGTGGTATTCATCCGTGTTGCTCCGATGGTTGGGTGGTGAAACGGGAAACGCTTGGCGCTAGTGGTTGGTCAGGCTGCCGAGGAAGGCCAGGCCGCCGAACAGCAGGAACCACAGCGCCATCAGGATCGGCAGCGCGAACGCGGACCACAGCGCCCACAGGCCGGCCTTGCGCGATGCCTCGCGGGCGCCGGCGATGTCGCCGGCGGCGCGGCGGCCATCCACCTGCGAGGCGTAGACGATGGAGACGATGCCCAGCGGCAGGCAGCAGAACAGCGTGGACAGGATCGCCCAGACGAGATTGTTGGGCACATACACGCCCGTCGCGTTGGGCGCTGGTGGTGGTGCGACGTGGTTCACTTTCCGCGCGGTCCTTCGTGATGGACGCCACCGCTTGTGGCGTCTCCCCTGCGGCTAATTTACCCCAAGCGCGCGCCTGCGGCACCTGCGCCGCACTCAGGCGGCATCGCCGCGCAGGCGCCGCACCTGCGCTTCCAGGCTTTCGGCGCTGGCTTGCGCGCCGGGAACCGGTGCGTCGGCGATCACCTCGACATGCGCGCGGAAGCGCCGCGGCACGCGCATGCGCCGCAATCGCGAGTCGCGCTTGCTCCACATGCTGGTCCACATGTTGCGCAAGGCCATCGGCACCACCGGCACCGCGCGCCGCGCCAGGATCTTCTCCACGCCGGACTTGAACGCGGCGATCTCGCCGTCCTTGGTCAGCGCACCCTCGGGGAAGATGCACACCAGTTCGCCCTCGGCCAGCGCGGCGTCGATGGCGTCGAACGCGCGCTGCATCAGTTCGGGATCCTCGCGTGCGCCGGCGATCGGGATCGCCTTGGCGGTGCGGAAGATCCAGCGCATCACCGGAATGTTGAAGATGCGGTAGTACATGACGAAGCGCACCGGACGCGGGATCGCCGCGGCCAGCACCAGCGCGTCCATGTAGCTGACGTGGTTGCACACGATCAGCGCCGCGCCCTCCTCGGGCACATGCCGCTCGACGCCGTGCAGGCGCAGCCGGTACAGGGTGCGCACCATCACCCAGCTGAGGAAGCGCATCAGGAATTCGGGGACGATGCTGAAGATCCAGATCGCCACCACCGCGTTGGCGATGGCCAGCGCCAGGAACACCTGCGGGATGCTCAGCCCGGGCATCGGGATGCGCGTGCCGAACAGGTGCAGTTCCTGCATCTGCAGGGCGATGCCGATCATCGCCGCCAGCACGATGAACAGCGAGTTCTGGATGTTGAGGCCGGCGATGACGCGCGACAGCTCCGCCTTCGGCGTGCGGCTCTGGATCAGCGCGAACAGCGGCACCACGAACAGGCCGGTGCACAGGCCGATGCCGACCAGGTCGAGCATGATCCGCCAACTGCCGGCCTGGTGGACGAACTGGCCGATGCCCAGGCCGGTCTGCAGCGCGGCGCCGGGCCGGGCGAAGTACAGGTCGAGCATGAAGGCGCTGATGCCGAACGCGCCCAGCGGCACCAGGCCGATTTCCACGGTGCGCCCGGACAGCTTCTCGCACAGCAGCGAGCCGGTGCCGGTGCCGATGGAGAACAGCGCCAGGGCGAAGATGTACAGGTCCTGCGCGCCGCCCAGGTTGAGTTCGGCGTAGGTCGGCAACTGCGCGGTGAGCACGGTGCCGACGAACCAGAACCAGGACACGCCGAGCACGGCGTTGCGCACCGCCAGCTGGCGCCGGGTCAGGCGCATGATCGCCAGCGATTCCGGCAGCGGGTTCCAGTTGATCTTCAGCTCGGGCGCGCCGGCGTCGACCTTGGGGATGCAGTGCGCCATCAGGTTGCCGGTGACCGCCAGTGCCACCACCGCGGTGGCCGCGGCCACCGGCCCGTGACTGCCGGCGATCTGGAAGATCAGCCCGCCCAGGATCATGCCGCACAGGATCGAGATCGAGGTGCCCATCTCGACCAGGCCGTTGCCGCCGGTCAGTTCCTCCGGCTTGAGCACCGACGGCAGGATCGAATACTTCACCGGCCCGAACAGGGTCGACTGCAGGCCGGTGCAGAACAGCGCCACCAGCAGCACCGCCATGTTCTCGGTCAGGAAGCCGACCGCGGCCAGCGACATGATGCCGATCTCCATCGTGGTGGTGATGACCACCAGCCGCGACTTCTCCAGTTTCTCGGCGATCTGCCCGGCCAGCGAGGAGAACAGGAAGTACGGCAGGATGAACAGTGCCGGCGCCAGGTTGGTGTACAGCGTGCGCTGCTCCGGGGTCACGCCCATGTAGAACAGCAGGCCGATGATCGCCTGCCGGTACACGTTGTCGTTGAACGCGCCCAGCGACTGGACCACGAAGAACGGCAGAAAGCGGCGTTGCCGCAGCAGGGCGAACTGGCTGTGGGCGGACATGCAGGCTCCTTTGCGAACGCGCGCAGCCTAGCAGGTTCGCCGCGCGCGCAGGCGCGGCGCGCGGCGGCCCGCCCCGGCGCTGCCGGCCGCCGCCTGGATGGCGTCGCGCCGCGCGTGCAGCAGGGCGATGAAGGCGCGTGCGGCCGGAGTAGGATCGGGCCGCCACACCGCGTAAGTGAGGAAGCGGAAGCGCTCGCGCAGCGCCACCGTGGCCACGCCGTGCATGCCGGTGGCCATGGTCTGCGGCACCACCGCCAGGCCCAGGTCCTCGGCCACCAGTTGTCGCTGCAGGTCGGCGTGGGTGACCTCGTACTGCAGGCGCTGGCGCAGGCCGGCGGCGGCGAAGGCGCGGTCGATGATGCCGCGCACGCCGGCGCCGGGGGTCAGCCCGGCCATCGGCGCATCTTCCAGTTCGCGTAGCGACACCTCGCGACGCGCGGCGAAGCGGTTGCCGGGCGCGGCGATCAGCGCCAGCGGCTCCTCGTGCAGCAGCAGGTGCTGCGGCGGCAGCGCCACGTGCGGGCCGACCCCGACCAGGGCCACGTCGAGCCGGCCTTCGCCCAGGTCCAGCAGCAGCGCATCGCTCATGCCGGTGCGCAGGTGCACGTCCACCGCGCTGTGCGCCTCGCGGAACTGACGCAGCGCCGCCGGCACCTGCACCGCGTTCAACGAGGAGATCTGCCCGATCTGCAGGCGGCCGCGCACCGTGCCCAGGGTCTGCGCCATCTCCTCGTGCAGGCGTTCGGCGGCGCGCAGGGTGGCGCGGGCGTTGTGCAGGAACACCTCGCCGGCGGCGGTGGCGCGCACGTGGCGCGCACCGCGCTCGAACAGCCGCGCACCCAGCGCCTGCTCGATCTTGGCGATCTGGTGGCTCAGCGCCGATTGCACGGTGTGGCAGCGGCGTGCGGCGGCGGTGAAGCTGCCTTCCTCGGCCACGGCGACGGCGAATTCGAGCTGGCGCAAGGTCAGCATGATGGCACCCGGCCTGCGTCGCGCCGATGTGGCAGCCGATCGGCACGGCTGCCGCAGGCGTGCGTCGCCCGTGGCCGCGGCGCGCGCCTCATGCCGGGCGCCCCAGCCGCCTGCGCCATTGCTGGCGCAGCCACAGGCGGATGTTGTAGCGGCGCTTGCGGCTCATGAACGGGTAGCGCAGGGTCATGCCGAGCAGGCCGCGCAGGGTGTCCAGCCGCGGCGCCTGCGCGGGCAGGGCGTCGCAGCGCACCGAGATGCGGTCGCAGCCGGCGTCGTGGGTGCGGTGGATGACGTCGGCGCGCATGATCAGCAGGTCGCCGACGGCGAGTGGCGGCACCACCTTGTGCGCTTCCAGGTCGAAGCCGATCTTCCAGCCGGGGCTGGCGTCGTGCAGGTCCTCGACCGCATACCAGTCGCCGATGGCGATGGCCTCGCCGGGAAAGCGCAGCCGGAACCAGTCCAGCGTGTCGGCCTCCACGCAGCGGAAGCGCAGCGCGCCGCGGCCCTGGATGCGCTGGTGCAGGTGCGGATCCAGGCGCGCGACCACGTCGTCGGCGACGATGGCCACGTTGGCCAGGCCGGCATCGGGCTTGAACACCGGCATGTAGCAGATCAGGTAGTTGCGGTGGTCGGCGTGCAGGAAATAGCTGAAGTGGTCCAGGTGCCAGTTGAGCGCGCCGCCCGGCGCGGTCTTCGGGTCGCGGTGCGGGTCGAACGGCAGGCGCAGGCTCGGCGCGGCGTGGCTTTCGCGGATGCGGATGGCGCAGTAGCCGAAGCGGTCGGCGGCGATCGCCAGGCCCATGGCCGTGGCCACCGCCGGCACGGTGGCGGCGATGCGCGCCTGGATCCGCTGCATGTCCGCCGCCGGCAGGTCGCCGATCACGCCATCGTGGAACTTCTCGGCGCCTTCCAGGAAGCGCAGCAGGCCGTCGGGAATGTCGCCGTCGCCCAGGAAGCCGCGGACCACGGCGTAGCCGTGTCGGTGCAGCGCCTCGGCGATGTCGGTGCTGGGCATGGGGTGGGTTCCTCGGAAGCTGCGGTGCCGCGGGCCGCGCTCACGCTATCTCAAAAGCAGATGGCAGTGGTGAAAAAAATGCGTTTGAACGATCGCTGCCGCCGCCACAGACTGCGCCCCTCTCTTCGATCCGGTTCCCTTCCATGGACACGACCTCGCATCCGCCGATACGCCGCGGCCTGGTGCTGCTGATGGCCACCGCCACCGGCCTGGCGGTGGCCAGCAACTACTACGCGCAACCGCTGCTGGAGGTGCTGGCGCAGACCTTCGCCATCGACGTGCGCCACGCCGGCGCGGTGGTCACCACCGCCCAGTTGGCCTATTCCGCCGGCCTGCTGTTCCTGGTGCCGCTGGGTGACCGCTTCGAGCGCCGCCGCCTGATCGTCGGCCTGTATGCGCTCAGCGCGGTCGGCCTGCTGGTCAGCGCGATGGCGCACAGCTTCGCGCTGCTGCTGCTGGGCACGCTGATCACCGGCCTGAGTTCGGTGGCGGCGCAGATTCTGGTGCCGTTCGCCGCGACCCTGGCCGCGCCGCACGAGCGCGGCCGGGTGATCGGCACAGTGATGAGCGGGCTGCTGCTGGGCATCCTGCTGGCGCGCACGGTGTCCGGCCTGCTGGCCGGGATCGGCGGTTGGCACACCGTGTACTGGATGGCGGCGGCGCTGATCCTGGTGGTGTCGGGCCTGCTGTGGCGCGGTCTGCCGCGGCATCCGGGCAACCCGCAGCTGTCCTATCCGCACCTGATCAGCTCGGTGCTGGCGCTGCTGCGCGACGAGCCGGTGCTGCGCGCGCGGGCGGTGCTGGGTGGGCTGATCTTTGCCGGTTTCAGCATGTTCTGGACCACGCTGGCGTTCCTGCTGTCCGGCCCGGACTACCGCTACGGCACCGCGACCATCGGCCTGTTCGGGTTGATCGGTGCGGCCGGCGCGTTTGCCGCCAACCTGTCCGGCAAGCTGTCCGACCGTGGCGCCGGCCATCTGGTCGGCTGGGGCGGCCTGATCATGCTGTTGCTGTCGTGGTTGCTGCTGCTCGGCGCGCCGCACTCGCTGTGGCTGCTGATCGCCGGGGTGGTGCTGCTGGACGTGGCGGTGCAGGGCGTGCACATCGGCAACCAGAGCGTGATCTACCAACTGGATCCGGCCGCGCGCAACCGCATCACCTCGGCTTACGTCACCTGCTACTTCATCGGCGGTGCGATCGGGTCCAGCCTCGGTACCGCAGCCTATGCCTACGCCGGCTGGCGCGGGGTGGCGATCGGTGGTGCGGCGCTGGCGGTGGCTGCGCTGCTGTGGATGGGCCTCAGCGTGCGGACGGGGCGGCAAGCGCTGGCGCCGGCGGCACCGGTGCGGCGCTGACCGCCTGCGCGGCGGCGCGCAGCTTGGGCAGCAGGCGCAGGGTCAGCGCGAGCTGATTGCGCACCAGCCGGCGCTTGGGCTCGTCGATGCCGTCCTCGCGCTCCAGCGCCTCGGCCAGGGCGATCTCGGCGGGTTCGTCGGCGGGCGGTAGCGCCTGTCGCTCGGCCAGTGCGTCGGCCAACGCGCCCAGCGCCTGCGGCAGGTAATCGCCGGCGCGGACGATGTCCGGATCGGTCTCGCCAGCCAGCGCGGCGCGGTGCGCGCCCAGCGCCGACAGGTAGCCGAGCAGGGTGTTGGACAGGGCCAGGAAGCGGAAGCCAGCATCCAGGTTGCGGCGGTAGCGGCCGGGTTCGCGCAGCATGTTCGACAGCGCCACCGACAGCGCGGCGTCGGCGTTGTGCATGTCGCGGCGGGCGATGCGGTAGGGCAGGTCGTCGCGCATGCCGCTGCGGTACTGCTCCAGCACCTGCGCCAGGTAGCGCGCGCTGCTGGACAGCACCGTCGCCAGCACCTGGTGGAGGCGACGGCCCTGCCAGTCCGGCAGGATCAGGAACGAGGCGGCGGCGGCGATCGCGCAGCCGATCAGGGTGTCGAGCAGGCGCGGCCAGATCAGCATGAAGCCGTCGCCGATCAGGTTGAAGCAGAACAGCGCCATCACCGTGATCGCTGCGGTGGCGAGCATGTAGCGGTCGGTGCGGGTGACGAAGAACACGAGCGTGCCGAGCAGGGCGAACAGCAGTTGCAGTTCGGTGCCGGGGAACAGCTGCATCAACGCCCAGGCCGCGCCCAGGCCGATCAGCGTCCCGGCCATGCGCTGGACCAGGCGCAGGCGGGTGGCGCCGTAGTTGGGGCGGCACACGAAAGCGGTGGTCAGCAGGATCCAGTAGCCGTTGCTGGCATGGATCGACTGCATGACCACGTAGCCCAGCACCAGCGCGATGGCCATGCGCAGGCCGTGCCGGAACAGCACCGAGCCGGGCGTGAGCTGCTGGCCGAGGCGGCGCAGCATCTCGCGCAGGGTGTGCGGCGAGGAGTCGCGCAGGCGGGTATCGAGGGTGTCGCTGGTGGTATCCGATTGCGCGGCCTCGGCCAGGCGCCGCTCGATGCTGTGCAGGTTGGTCACCAGCAGTTCCAGCGAGCCGAGCAGGCGCGCCTGCCGCGGATCGGCGCGGGCGTGCAGGAAATCCAGCGACTGGCGCAGGTCGGTGGTGGCCTGCTGGGTCTGTTCGCCGTAGTCGAACGGCTGCCGCAGCCGGATCGCCTCGCCCAGCGCCGCGCAGGCCTTGCCCTGCAGGGCCAGCAGGCGCTGGCAGCGGTACAGCACGTCGCTGTGGAAGAACGCGTCGGTCAGCGCCTCGTACGGGTAGTGCGAGGAACTGGCGCGCTCGTGGAAGTCCTGCGCCATGTAGTACAGGCGGAAATACAGGCCCGACTGCACGCCGGGCCGGCCGGAGCGGCCGAAGCGGCTGATGATCGCGGTCTTGGCCGCGTTCAGCGCCGCCACCACCCGCGCGTTCTGCTCGGCCAGCGCCAGCCGCCGTGCGTGCAGGTCGCTTTGCCGCACCGGCTCGAACAGGGCCGCCTTGCACCGCAGGTAGCGGCCCAATTCCAGGTACAGCCGCGACAGCCGCTCGCGTACCGGCCGGTTGGCGAACAGCACCGTCCACAGCACCGACAGCACGCCATACCAACTGGCGCCGAGCAACAGCAGCGCCACGCCGTGCCAGGCCGTGCCGCCGACATGGCCGTTCTGGTTGCCGTGGTCCAGGCCGATCATCGCGTAGATCGCCAGCGCCACCGTGGCCTGGGCGATCGAAGCATAGCGTTCGCCGAGCGCGCCGAGCAGGGTCAGGGCGAAGGTGGACAGCGCCAGGCCGGCCGCGAACGGCCACGGATACGGGAAGAGCAGCACCACCGCGGCCGCGGCGGCGGCGAAACACAGCAGCGACAGCAGCACCGACTTGATCCGACCCAGCCAGTTGTCGTCGGTCTCGGCGATGGCGCTGGCGATGGTGCCCAGGAAGATCGCCGGCACCGCCTCCAGTTGCTGCAGATGCCAGCACACGCCCATCGCCACCGCCAGCGCGATGAACACGCGCAGCCCGTAGCTTGCCTTTTCGTGGGCCCACAGGCGGCTGAGGCGGGTTTCGATCGAGGGGGTCGGCACGGCGACACGATAGCGCACCGTCGCTGTATGCGATCCCCCTTGAGAAGGTCGGCTCAGACCGCGAGTTGCCGCAAGCGGGTGTCCAGCAGCGCCGGGAAGCGTTTGTACCAGGTCTGGTTGAGCGGCGAGGGATGCGGCAGCGGGTACAGCGTCACGCGGAGGGTGCGGCGGCCGTCCTCGCTGCGCAACTTCACCTCGGTCTGCGCCTGGAAGCGGTCCTCGCGCACCCAGAATGCCTCCAGCGCCGCGCGCACCTCGCGCGGCTGGTCGATGCCGAACCACAGGAAGGCCTCGCGGCCGAGGGTGAGGATGTCGCGGCCGCGCCACTGTTCGAGCAGCAGGCGCCGCATCAGCGGATGGAAGCGCCGCTTCACCGGCATCGACCACGCCTTGTTGCCCACCGGCTTGTACGGCACGGTGTTGAGCCAGAACGCGACGCGGCCGGCCTTGAGCCCGGCGGCGAAGTCGGGCATCTCCTCGCCATGGTGCAGGTGTCGGTACAGCGCCTTGCGCACCAGTTGGCCGCCGCTGCCGACGAAGGGTTGGCCATGTTCCACCTCGCTGCGGCCCGGGTCGCGACCGAGGATGCACACCTTCGCATCGCGGCGGCCCAGGCCGATGATGGGATCGAGCGGATCCTTGCCGCAGGCGGCATAGGCCGCGGTGTCGATGCCGTCGGTCTGCGCGGCGAGCGCGCGGAAGCGGGCGCGGAGGGCGGGGGAGAGGGCCATTGAGCGTGCGCGAACCGGTAGAAGATCCAGGCTAGCGCAGGGGCGATGGAGAGTGCGTGGGCGCATTTGCAGGAGCGGCTTCAGCCGCGACCGGCGTTCCCGGTCATGCCCCTGTCGCGGCTCAATCCGCTCCTCCAGGGAGCGGGCTGGGCATCCTTGTGGGAGGGACTTCAGTCCCGACGCGCGACGTTGTCAGCTGTGCTTTGGGCTTCGCTCGTCGCGGCTGAAGCCGCTCCTACACATGGTGACGCGCTACGCCCCCTGCTCGCGCGCGATCGCGCGCCAGCCGATGTCGTGGCGGTGGAATTCGCTGGCCCAGTGGATCTGCGCCACGCCGGCGTAGGCATGGCGCTGCGCCTGCGCCACGCTCTCGCCCAGCGCCGCCACGCACAGCACGCGGCCGCCGGCGCTGAGCACCCGGCCCTGCGCGTCCAGCGTGGTGCCGGCATGGAACACCTTGGCGTTGGCCGGCACCGCGTCCAGGCCGGTGATCGGCTCGCCGGTGACCGGGGTCTCCGGATACGGCGCCGCCGCCAGCACCACACCCAGCGACGGGCGCGGATCCCACTGCGCCTGCGTCGCGTGCAGGCGTTCGTCGAGCGCGGCGTCGAGCAGGTCGAGCAGGTCCGACTGCAGGCGCAGCATCACCGGCTGCGTTTCCGGGTCGCCGAAACGCACGTTGAACTCGATCACCTTGGGTGCGCCGCTGGCGTCGATCATCAGCCCGGCGTAGAGGAAACCGGTGAACGGCACGCCGTCGGCGCGCATGCCGCGCACGGTCGGTTCCACCACCTCGCGCATCACCCGCGCGTGCACCTCGGGCGTCACCACCGGCGCCGGCGAGTACGCGCCCATGCCGCCGGTGTTGGGGCCGGTGTCGCCGTCGCCGACGCGCTTGTGGTCCTGGCTGGTGGCCATCGGCAGCGCGGTGTGGCCGTCGACCATGGAGATGAAGCTGGCTTCCTCGCCGTCGAGGAATTCCTCGATGACCACGCGCGCACCGGCGTCGCCGAAGGCGTTGCCGGAGAGCATGTCGCGCACCGCGGCCTCGGCCTCGTCCAGCGACATCGCCACGATCACGCCCTTGCCGGCGGCCAGGCCGTCGGCCTTGATCACGATCGGCGCGCCCTTGTCGCGGACATAGGCCAATGCGGCCTCGACCTCGGTATGCACGGCGTAGAACGCGGTGGGAATGCCGTGGCGCTGCAGGAAGTCCTTGGCGTAGGCCTTGCTGCCTTCCAACTGTGCGGCGGCGGCGCTGGGGCCGAAGATGCGCAGCCCTGCGGCGCGGAAGCGGTCGACCACGCCCAGCACCAGCGGCACTTCCGGCCCGACCACGGTCAGCGCCACGCCTTCGTCCTGGGCCAGCGCGAGCAGGCCGTCGAGGTCGTTCACCTTGACCGGTACGTTGCGGCACTTGGCCTCGCCGGCGGTGCCGGCATTGCCGGGCGCCACCAGCACTTCGTCGACACGGGGGGACTGGGCCAGCTTCCAGGCCAGGGCGTGTTCGCGGCCGCCGGAGCCGATGACGAGCAGTTTCATCGCGGAATTCCAGATTGCAGGGAAAAGGGGAACGGCTGCACCGGGCGCGCGTGCCTCATGCGCAGCCTTCGCGTTGCAGCGCTTCGGGGAAATGGTAGGTCCAGGTCTTCGTGTCCAGCACGAAGCGGTGTTCGCGCTGCACCTGACGCTGGCCACAATCCACGCCGGTTTCCTCGATCAGCAGCGGCCAGACGCGGGCGGCGGGGTCGCGGTCGTCGAAGCGCAGGGCGAAGTCGAGGTCGAACTGGCCGGCCTTGCAGTCCGCAGCCGCATCTGCGGCGTCGCAGTCGGCGGCGGCACCGTTGTCGATGTGGCTGGGCAGGCTGCCGGCATCGACCAGGCCCTTGGGGCCGGGCAGGATCAGCGTTTGCGATTGCAGCGCGTAGCCCTGGCCGAACCAGCCGTCCTCGACGCGGAACCCGTAGAAATCGCTGCCGGCGCGGACGATGCCGACCTCGCCCGGCTGGCCGTTGCTGCCGTAAGTGCCGCCGGTGCGCTCGGCGGCGACGGCGAAGCCCTGGCCCTCGGGACGCAGCACGTAGAAGTCGATGGTGCCAGGCTCCGGATGGCCGGCATCGCGCAGCGCGCCGCACACCGCCAGCAACTGCTGCCAGCCGTCGCCGATGACCACCGGCTGTTCGGCGCAGACCTGCCAGTCCACCGCATGGCGCGCGCCATCCTGGGTCCACTGTCCCGGCCAGTGCCCGGCGAGCATGGCGGCGCTGCCGTAGCGCTGCTGCAGGAACGCCTGCAGCCGCGCGGTGCGGCTGACGTGGGCCGGCGCTGCGGCGCTGGCGGGCGCAGGTGCCGCGCTGGGTGCGGGCGTCGCGGCCGGCTTGCAGCCGCCGAGCACGAGCACGCCGGCCAGGGCCAGCACGGAGAACGGATGCGGCGCGACAGCGGACATGCGCATCGCTGCAGACCTCAGTGGCGGAAGTGGCGCACGCAGGTGAACACCATAGCGATGCCATGCTCGTCGGCCGCGGCGATGACCTCGGCGTCGCGCATCGAACCGCCGGGCTGGATCACCGCCTTGATGCCGACCGCGGCGGCGGCGTCGATGCCGTCGCGGAACGGGAAGAACGCATCGGAGGCCATCACCGAGCCTTCCACGGCCAGGCCGGCGTCGGTGGCCTTGATCCCGGCGATGCGCGCCGAGTACACCCGGCTCATCTGTCCGGCGCCGACGCCGATGGTGCGGTGGTCCTTGGCGTAGACGATGGCGTTGGACTTGACGTACTTGGCGACCTTCCACGCGAACAGCAGGTCGTCGAACTGCGCCTCGGTCGGCGCCAGCCGGGTCACCACCTTCAACGCGTCGCGCGGCACCACGTGCGCGTCGCTGGTCTGCAGCAGGATGCCGGAGCCGACGCGCTTGCTGTCGATGCCGTAGGCGCCGTCGCCGGCGGGGATGCGCAGCACGCGCACGTTGGCCTTCTTCTTGGCGTACTCCAGCGCGGCGTCGTCGTAGTCGGGGGCGATCAACACCTCGACGAACTGGCGGTCCAGGATCGCCTGCGCGGTGGCTGCATCCAGGCGCCGGTTGAAGGCGATGATGCCGCCGAAGGCGCTGGTCGGGTCGGTGGCGTAGGCCAGTTCGTAGGCGTCGCCGCAGCCGGCGCCGACCGCCACGCCGCAGGGATTGGCGTGCTTGACGATGACGCAGGCCGGCGCGTCGAACTGGCGCACGCATTCCCAGGCCGCATCGCTGTCGGCGATGTTGTTGTAGGACAGCTCCTTGCCCTGCAGCTGGGTGAAGGTGGCCAGGGTGCCGGGCGTGGGCTGCAGGTCGCGGTAGAACGCGGCCTGCTGGTGCGGGTTCTCGCCGTAGCGCAGTTCCATCACCTTGACGAAGCTGGAGTTCATCTGCGCCGGGAACGGACTGCGCGTGGGCACGGCGGCGTCGCTGGCGGTGACCGCGGACAGGTAGTTGCTGATCGCCGCGTCGTACTGGGCCACGCGGTTGAACGCGGCCACCGCCAGGGCGAAGCGCTTGGCCGCCGACAGCCGGCCGTCGTTGGCCTCCAGTTCGGCCAGCAGCTCGGGGTACTGCGCCGGGTCGGTGGCCACGGCCACGCGGGCGAAGTTCTTGGCCGCCGAGCGCAGCATCGCCGGGCCGCCGATGTCGATGTTCTCCACCGCGTCGGCGAGCGTGCAGTCGGCCTTGGCGGTGACCGCCTCGAACGGATACAGGTTGAGCACCAGCAGGTCGATCGCGGCGATGCCGTGTTCGGCCATCACCGCATCGTCGGTGCCGGCGCGGCCGAGCAGGCCGCCGTGCACCAGCGGGTGCAGGGTCTTGACCCGGCCGTCCATCATTTCCGGGAAGCCGGTCAGTTCGGACACGTCCTTCACCGCGAGCCCGGCCTCGCGCAGGGCCTTGGCGGTGCCGCCGGTGGACAGCAGTTCGACGTTGCGCGCGGCCAGCGCGCGGGCCAGGTCGATCAGGCCGGTCTTGTCGGAAACGGACAGCAGCGCCCGGCGCACGGGCAGGAAATCGGAGGACATGGGGCAGGGCGGGGGCAGCGGAACGGGCCGCCATTGTAGGCGCTGAGGCCCGCCGACGCCCGGCCGGCCGTGCCCACGGGCCGGCGGATCGCGTGCGCGGCAGCGCCGGCACACGGTGCGCGCGCCCCGCCGTGGCGCCGCGCGCGGACCGTGCAGAACACCTGCGCCGTGCCTTCGGCCGCGCGCGCAGCCACTGCGATGCATTAGGCTGTCGCCGCCCCGCCCTCGCCGTCAGGACCACGCGCGTGTCGATCTATGCCCTCAAAGGACGTTTCCAGGACCTGCTGCGGCCGGGCGTGCGCGTGCTGGACCGGCTTGGCGTCACCGCCAACCAGGTGACGGCGGCCGCGGCGCTGCTGTCGCTGCTGGTCGCCGCGGTGGTCTACACGCAAGGCGCGGCGCAGCCGCTGTGGTACGCGCTGCTGCCGCTGTGGATGCTGCTGCGGATGGCCTTGAACGCGGTGGACGGCATGCTGGCGCGCGAGTTCGGCCAACAGTCGCGACTGGGCGCTTACCTCAACGAACTGTGCGACGTGATCGCCGATGCGGCGCTGTACCTGAGCCTGCTGAGCGTGCCGGGCGTGATGGGCGGCTGGGTATGGCTGATGGTGCTGACCGCGGCGCTGACCGAGTATGCCGGGGTGCTGGGGCTGATGGTTGGCGCCAGCCGCCGTTACGATGGGCCGATGGGCAAGAGCGATCGCGCCTTCTGCGTCGGCGTGCTGGGGGTGTTGCTGGCCTGCGGGTTGCCCGGCGCACCAGCCGTCAATGGCTTCGCTGGGGTGGTGGCGTTCCTGTGCGTGTCGACGACGGTGCGCCGCGTCGCGGCCGGACTGCGCGAAGCGGACGCGCGCGACTGAGCGGGTGCGGCCATCGTGGCCGCGGGAACCCAATGGATTCATGGCAGACAGGGAATCGGCAACGGATGCGGCAGGTCAACGAAAGCGAATTCGCTAGTTTCGACGGCACACGAGTGTTCTACCGGCATTGGCCGGCCACGACGCCGGCGACGCCGCCGCGGGCGGTGGTGCTGCTGCACCGTGGCCACGAGCATTCCGGGCGGGTGATGCATCTGGCCGAGGAACTGGGCCTGGACGACTGCACGGTGTTCGCCTGGGATGCGCGCGGCAACGGCCGCTCGCCCGGCGCGCGCGGCGATGCCCCCGGCTTCCCGGCGCTGGTGCGCGACCTGGACCGCTTCGTCGCGCATATCGGCGAGGTCCACGGCATCGCCGTGCAGGACATCGTGGTGGTGGCGCAGAGCGTGGGCGCGGTGATTGCCAGCACCTGGGTGCACGACTACGCGCCGCCGCTGCGCGCGCTGGTGCTGGCCTCGCCGGCGTTCAAGGTCAAGCTGTACGTGCCGTTCGCGCGGCCCGGGCTGGCCCTGATGCAGAGGCTGCGTGGCAACTTCTTCGTCAACAGCTACGTCAAGCCGCAGTGGCTGACCCACGACCCGGCGCGGGTCGAGAGCTACCGCAACGATCCGCTGATCACCCGGCCGATCTCGGTGCGCGTGCTGCTGGGCCTGTACGCGGCGGCGGATCGCGTAGTCGGCGACGCGCAGGCGATCACCGTGCCGGTGCAGTTGCTGGTGTCCGGCAGTGATTTCGTGGTGCACCGCGGGCCGCAGGACCGCTTCTACGAACGCCTGTCCTCGCCGGTGAAGGAGCGCCACCTGCTGCCCGGTTTCTTCCACGACACCCTGGGCGAGCGCGACCGCGCACCGGCGCTGGCGCAGATCCGCCGCTTCGTGCGCGAGCGCTTCGCCGAGGCGCCGGCGTTGCCCAGCCTGCGCCAGGCGCACCGCCGCGGGCCGACCTTCGAGGAAGCCGAGCGCCTGGCCTGGCCGCCGCAGCGCTACAGCCTGCACGACCTGCGCTGGCGCGGCGTGCGCGCTGGCCTGCGCCTGGGCGGGCGGCTCTCCGAAGGCATTGCCCTGGGTCTGCAGACCGGCTTCGATTCCGGCAGCACGCTGGACTACATCTACCGCGACCAGGCCGCCGGGCACGGCCCGCTGGGGCGGATGATCGACCGCAACTACCTGGATGCGATCGGCTGGCGCGGCATCCGCGTGCGCCGCCAGCACCTGCACGAACTGCTGGGCCTGGCGATGCAGCGGTTGCGCGCAGCGGGCCTGCCGGTGCGCGCGCTGGACATCGCCGCCGGCCACGGCCGCTACGTGCTCGAAGCGCTGGCCGGCGGCAGCCAGCGCGCCGATGCGATCCTGCTGCGCGATTTCAGCCCGTTGAACGTGGAGCAGGGCCGCGCGCTGATTGCCGCACTCGGCGCCACCGACATCGCCCGCTTCGAACAGGGCGATGCCTTCGACCGCGACGCGCTGGCCGCGCTGCAGCCGCGGCCGACGCTGGCGGTGGTGTCGGGCCTGTACGAGCTGTTCCCGGACAACGACCAGGTGCTTCGCTCGCTGCAGGGCGTGGCCGCGGCGGTGGAGCCGGGCGGCTACCTGGCCTACACCGGACAGCCCTGGCATCCGCAGCTGGAGTTCATCGCCCGCGCGCTGACCAGCCACTGCGGTGGCGCGGCCTGGGTGATGCGCCGGCGCACCCAGCAGGAGATGGACGAACTGGTGCGCACGGCCGGCTTCCGCAAGCTGGAGCAGCGCATCGACGACTGGGGCATCTTCACCGTGTCGCTGGCGCAGCGGATCGCGCCATGAGCGCGGTGGCCGCGTGGCCGTGGCGGCGTGCGCTGGCCTGGCTGGCGCTGCTGGGGCCGTTCTTCTTCCTCAGCTACGGCCTGACCAACACCCTGGCCGCGCGCCGCGCCGACGTGCCGTCGCTGCCGTTCGCCTGGGAAAGCCACATCCCATTCTGGCCGTGGACCATCGTGCCGTACTGGTCGATCGACCTGTTCTACGCCGCCTCGTTCTTCGTCTGCCGCACGCGCGCCGAACTGGACACGCATGCACGGCGCCTGCTCACCGCGCAGCTGCTGGCGGTGGCTTGTTTCCTGCTGTGGCCGCTGCGCTTCAGCTTCGAGCGGCCGCCGACCGAGGGCGTGTTCGGCTGGCTGTTCGCGGTGCTGCTCGGCTTCGACAAGCCGTTCAATCAGGCGCCGTCGCTGCACATCGTGCTGCTGGTGGTGCTGTGGGTGCGCTATGCGCAGCACCTGCACGGGCTGGCGCGGTGGGCCCTGCACGGCTGGTTCGCGCTGATCGGGCTGTCGGTGCTGACCACCTACCAGCACCACTTCCTCGACGTGCCCACCGGCCTGGCCGCGGGCTGGCTGTGCGTGTGGCTGTGGCCGGAGCGCATCGCCGCGCCGTGGTGGGCCGCGGCGCCCGCGCGCGATCCGCGGCGCTGGCGCCTGGCCGCGCTGTACCTGCTCGGCAGCGCGGCCTGCGTGGCTGCCGCGCGCTCGCTCGGTGGCACCGGCTGGTGGCTGCTGTGGCCGGCGCTGTCGCTGCTGCTGGTCGCGCTGAGCTACGCGTTGCTCGGCCCGCTCGGCCTGCAGAAGCGCGCCGACGGCCGCCTGAGCCTGGCCGCGCGCTGGCTGTACGCGCCGTACCTGGTTGCTGCCTGGCTCAACTCGCGCGCCTGGACCTGGCGCGATCCGGCGCCGCGCGCGATCGTCGACGGCGTCTGGCTCGGGCGCCTACCTGGCCGTGGCGAGCGCGCACGCTTCGCCGTGGTGATCGATGTCAGTGCGGAACTGTCGTTGCGCGAGGCGCAGGCGCACGACCGCGTGGTGCCGATGCTGGACCTGGTGGCGCCGCCGGCCGCGGCCTTGCGCACGGCTGCCGACGCGATCGAAGCGGCACGCATGCACGGCCACGTCCTGGCCTGCTGCGCGCTGGGCTATTCGCGCAGCGCGGCAGCAGTGGCCACCTGGCTGCTGCGCAGTGGCCGCGCCACCAGCGTGGACGAGGCGCTGGCGCTGTTGCGCGCGCACGCGCCACGGATCGTGCTGGGACCGGCGCAGCGTGCCGCCATCGCCGCCGCCTGCACCACATCACCGGCGCTGCTGCAGGCGCAGGAGCTGCCGGCATGAGCACGCCGCTGGAACTGCGCACGATGGCGGCGGTGTTGCGCCAGGCCGCGCCACTGGATCGGCTGTCGCTGCTGCTGCTCGCGGTCAGCGTGCTGCTGGCGGCGTGGTATGCCGGCACCGGTGCCGTCCTCGCCGTGTCCTTTTGCGGCGTCGCCGCCTTGGCCGGCCTGCTGCAGCGCTACTGGGCGGCGCGGGTCGGCCTGGACGTGGCGTTGCTTGAGGCAGTGCTGGCCGAGCCTGACTTGCAGCATGCCGGCGCCGACCTGGATGCGGCCCTGCAGCGGCTGGGCCTGTTGCGCACGCTGCCGCCGCCGCGCGACTGGCCGGCGCGCTGGCAGGGCATGCGCCGCCTGCTGCGGCGGCAGCTGCTGTGTTTCGCTATGCAAGGGCTGGCCCTGCTGCTGGCGCTGTGCACGGCGCCCGCCGGCTGGGAAGCGCTGCGATGACGCGAACGCCGACGCCGCTGTTGCCGGCCAGCGTCGATTCCGATCACGCGGCGCTGTGGCAGCGCCTGCAGGCCGATGGCTTCGGCGAGGGCGACGCGGCGTTGCCGGTCTTCGAGCGCCGCGTCGCTGAGGAGGCCGGCGTGTCGCTGGCGCTGGCCGCGCACCTGGTCGAGGAATACCGGCGCTTCTGCTTCCTGGCCTGCGTCGCCGGCGAGGAGATCACACCAAGTCCGCTGGTCGACCAGGCCTGGCACGCGCATCTCACCGACACCCGCGAGTACTGGCAGCGGTTCTGTCCGCAGGTGCTGCGCCGCACCCTGCACCACCACCCCGGGCGCGGCGACCCGGCCGACGCTGCGCGCTTCCAGGCCCAGTACGCGGCCACCCTGGCGCAGTACCGGCACTACTTCGGCGAGCCGCCGGCGGCATGCTGGCCGGCGCCGGCCGGCACGCGGCCATCCGCGCCGGCCCCGCGCCTGACCGGCGCGCGCCGCAGCGCGCCAGCGCGTGCCGGCGTCGCCGTGTGGAGCTGGATGCTGGGCGGTGCCCTGCTGTTTGCGGTGCTCTGGCAACGCCACGGTCCGCTGTCGCCGCTGCACTGGCCCGGACCGCCGTTCCTGCTGCTGTTCCTGGCCGGCATCGGCCTGGCCTGGAGCCTGGGCGCGCGCCTGCGCCTGGTCGTGCGCGGACTGCGCCACGCCGCGCTCGACACGCCGCTCGATGCCACCGAACTGGCCTATCTGGCCGGTGGCAGCGAGCGCGTCGCCGACCAGCAACTGGCTCTGTTGCTGGCGGCCGGCGCGGTACGCCTGCACGCGGAGCCGCACGTGCGCCGCCAGGCGCGGCTGCAGTCCACCACGGTCGCGGTACCACCGGCGCTGCAGCGCGCGCTGGCGATCGTGCGCGCGCACCCGCAGCTGCAGCAGGCGCTGGCCGCGCTGCAGCGCGATGCCGCGCCGTTGCGCCGGGCGCTGGTCGCCAAGGGGCTGTGGCTGGGCCACGGCCAGGCGCTGTGCGCCCGCCTGTTCGGCGCGGCGCCGTTGCTGGCGCTGTGGACCCTGGGCGTGATGAAGTTGCGCATCGGCCTGCAGTTGCAGCGTCCGATCGGCTTCCTGGTGGCGGCGATGGTGGTGGTCAGCGTCGTTGCGCTCGGCTTCCTGCTCACGCCGCCGCGGCGCAGCGTCGCCGGCGATGCCTTGCTGGCCGACCGCGAGGCGGCCTGGCGCGATGGCGTCGCCGCGCCCTCGCTGGCGCCCGGTTCGCACCTGGCGCTGCCGCTGGCCCTGGCCGGGACCAGCGTGCTGATGACCACGCCCTGGGCCGACTATCACGCCTTGCGTGCGCCCGCAGCCAACGGCCGCGGCGGCAGCTGTTCGGCCAGCAACTGCGGTGGCGACGGTGGCAGCAGCGACGGCGGCAGCAGTTGCGGCGGCGGTGGCTGCGGCGGCTGTGGAGGCGGCGACTGATGGCGCGTTCGACCTGGCAGGCGCGGCGCGCGCAGTGGCGTGTGCGGCTGGCGCTGGCGCTACGCGCGCGCGGAGCCACGCCCAACGGCGTGTCCTGGAGCGGACTGGCGTGCGCGGTGCTGGCGGCGCTGATGTTCGCCCTGGCCTGGCGCGAGCCGCCGGCCAACGCCGCCGCGCTGCTGGTGCTGGCGGCGCTGGCGCTGCAGGCGCGGCTGCTGTGCAACCGCCTGGACGGCCTGATGGCGCAGCAGGCGCAGATGATCGGCCGTGCCGGCGCGGTGTACAACGAGGCGCCGGACCGGCTGTCGGACGTGGCGGTGTGCCTGGGCGTGGGCTACGGCCTGCAGCCGGTGCTGGGCATCGGTGCGGAACTGGGCTGGGCCGCCGCCCTGCTGTGCGTGGGCACTGCCTATGTGCGCATGCTCGGCCTGGCCTGCGCGGTGCGCGAACCGCTGCAGGGGCCGATGGCGCGCGCGCAGCGCATGCATTGGCTGTCGCTGGCCGCGTTGCTGGCGGCGGCCGCGCTGCTGCTGCAACACGTCGCGCTGGCCCGCACGATCCTAGCCGTGGCGCTGATGTTGCTGATCGCCGCCGCCGCCCTGACCATCGTGATCCGCGTGCGCGCCATCGTGCGCGAACTGGAGTGGAAATGATCGAACGCCTGATCGCCCGCGGCTGCAGTGCCGCGATCCGCCTGCTCACCGGCGCACGTGCGCTGTGGCGCGGCTGCATGCCGTCCAGCGAACGCCGCGTGTACTACGGCAACCACGCCAGCCACGGCGATTTCGTGCTGATCTGGTCGTCGCTGCCGGCGCCGCTGCGGCGCGAGGTGCGGCCGGTGGCGGCAGCCGACTACTGGCAGCGCGACGCGCTGCGCCGCTACCTGATCCATGCGGTGTTCAACGGCGTGCTGATCGAGCGCGACCCGCAGCAGCGCCAGCGCGATCCGATCGCCTGCCTGTGCGAGGCGGTCGACGCTGGCGGCTCGCTGATCCTGTTCCCGGAAGGTACGCGCAATACCGAGGACGGCCTGCTGCCGTTCAAGAGCGGGCTCTATCACCTGGCGCGGCAGCGTCCGGAACTGGAGTTCGTGCCGGTGTGGATCGACAACCTCAAGCGGGTGATGCCCAAGGGCAAGTGGCTGCCGTTGCCGTTGCTGTGCACCACCACCTTCGGCGAACCGCTGCGGCTGGGTGCCGGCGAGGACAAGCAGGCCTTCCTCGATCGTGCGCGTGCGGCCTTGCTGGCCTTGGCGCCGGAGCAGGCGGAGGCGGCCCGATGAATCCGATCGCGCTGAGCGAACACCTGCAGCAATCCTCGCTGCGGCAACAGACGGTGTGGCTGTTCCTGGGCATCGCCACGGTGCTGGTGGTGGCCACGCTGATCGCCGAGACCCTGCGCTGGCGCGCGCGCGGACGACCCAGCGCGGTGCTGGACAACCTGGTGGCGCGGATCCGCGCGTGGTGGGTGATGGCCGGGGTGGTGGCGCTGGCGTTCGCCTTCGGCCGGCTGGGCGTGATCGTGCTGTTCGCGCTGGTGTCGCTGTTCGCGCTGCGCGAGTTCATCACCCTCACTCCGACCCGGCGCGGCGACTACTACGCGCTGCTGGCCGCGTTCTACGTGGTGCTGCCGTGGCAGTACTGGCTGGTGTGGAGCGACTGGTACGGCCTGTACACGCTGCTGATCCCGGTCTACGCGTTCCTGGTGCTGCCGATCCTGGCGACCATCGGCGGCGACACCACGCGCTACCTGGAGCGCACCGCCAAGGTGCAGTGGGGGCTGATGATCTGCGTGTTCTGCATCTCGCACGTGCCGGCGCTGCTGAACCTGCGCATCCCCGGCTACGAGGACCGCAACCTGTTGCTGTTCGCGTTCCTGGTGATCGTGGTGCAGTCCTCCGACGTGCTGCAGTACGTGTGGGGCAAGCTGCTGGGCCGGCACCTGATCGCGCCGAAGCTGTCGCCGTCCAAGACCGTGGAAGGCTTCGTCGGCGGCATCCTCTCCGCGAGCCTGCTCGGCGCGGCACTGTGGTGGATCACCCCGTTCTCGCCGCTGCAGGCATTCGCGCTGGCGCTGGTGGCGAATCTGATGGGCTTCTTCGGTGGCCTGGTGATGTCGGCGATCAAGCGCGACCGCGGCATCAAGGACTGGGGTCACATGATCGAAGGCCACGGCGGCGTGCTGGACCGACTGGATTCGGTGTGCTTCGCGGCGCCGGTGTTCTTCCACCTGATCCGCTATGGGTGGGTGTGAGGGGCTGGGAGTGGGGATGGTGGGATTGGGGATTGGTTGGAGCGCCGCGGGCTGCGCGTGTGCGCCTGTGCGGGCGTAGGAGCGGCTTCAGCCGCGATGCTCTACCGAGAGCGCATCGCTGCCGATCGCGCAGGAAGACAGCATGGCTTCCGCACCCGCATCTTCAGACGATGTCGCGTCGGGGCTGAAGCCCCTCCCACAATGGCAAGGCGCGCGGTTCGGCGTTCGGTGTTTTCTTCGCTGCGGTAGTGCGTTTGCTATCGCCTGGGTGGGTTTCAGGCGTCGCGGCTGAAGCCGCTCCTACGAGGGCGATGTGCAGGCGCCACACGCTGCGTATCGGATTGCTTGACAGTCAAGTCATGCAGGACAGCACGCCCGATTCCCGATTCCCGGCCTTTCACCAGCCGCAGGCTGGTCATCCCCAATCCCCAATCCCTAATCCCCGCCTCACTCACGCCAGCCCGTATTCCTTGAGCTTCTTGCGCAGGGTGGCGCGGTGGATGCCCAGCAACGCGGCGGCGCGGCTCTGGTTACCTTCGCAGTGGTTGAGCACTTCCACGAACAACGGGATCTCCATCTCGCGCAGCACGATCTCGTACACGTCGTCGGCATCGCAGCCGTCGAGGTCGCGCAGGTAGCGGCGGACCGATTGCGCCACGTGTTCGCGCAGCGGCGGCTTCGGCGCGCCGCGACTGGAGTCAGGACGAGTGGTGGCGGCGTTCAAGTTCGACGGATCCCCGGATGACAGCGGCGCCGGACGGCAGGAGCGCCGGCGCGGGGGGACGAGTCTAGCGCGTGGCCTGCGCCGCTGCCATGGCGCAGTGCCCGAACGCAGCGTTCTCAGTGGAAGTCGAAACTGAATGCCGCGGTCTCGGCCGCCGGTTCGCGCACCTGGAAGGCGATTTGCGCGCTCTGTCCCGGTGCCAGCGTGACGCTGTCCGGACGCGCGCGGCCCAGGTATTCCTGCGGGCGCAGCACGCGGCTGCCGATGGTGCGGCCGTCGGCGTCGGCCAGCGACAGCTGCAGCAGCGGCCAGGCCTGCGCCCAGCGCGCGTCGTTGCGGAAGGTCGCCTGCACCTGCAGGGTGCCGGCATGGCCGGGCAGCGGCCGCACCTCGCGGCTGAGCATGGTGAAGGCGGCCGGCTCGCGCCAGGCCGGCACGCTGCAGCGCAGAACCTGGCAGACCCCGGCCACCCACGGCCGCCAGCGCGGGTCGGCGCCCAGCCGCTGGCGATCGGCGATGAGGATCTGCAGCGCCAGCAGCAGGCCCAGCCCGGCCAGCGCGATCCACTGCCACGGCGCGGCGCGCAGCACCGGGCGCCGTGCGCCCGGCCCGTGCAGGAAGCTCGGGGCGGCGGCGGATGCCGGCGCGGTGGCGGCGGTCGCGACTGCCGCAGGTGTGGCTGGCGCCAGTCCCGGTGTCGGGTCCGGCGCCGACGCTGCCAGCGGCGCGTCCAGGTCATGCGTCTGACTGGGCGCGTGGAATGTGTCGGCCTCGCTCTCGGTCTCGACCGACGTTGCGTTCGCAAACGTTGGCGAGACGCTCGGCGCCGTGGGGTGTGTGGTGTCGGTCGGCGGCGCCGCGCCTGCCGACGCCGCCTGGTCCGCCGCTGGCGCACCCGGGGTCTCGTCCGGCGTGGCGGACGGATCGGACTGGCGCAGCAAGGTGGCGAGGCTGGGGCGAGGCGGAGTGCGATCGGGCATGCGCGCGGACGACGACGGCGAGACCCTTATTCAAGCATGTTCAGCACGCGCCGGCGGGATTTGCAGCGCGCTGGCGGCTAGACTGCGGCCTTGCAGGCGTCAGACAGACGCGCCGATCGGCCAACGCGCGATCAGGGGCCGAGAACCTGAATTCGATTCCCGATTCCCGATTCCCGATTCCCAACTCAAGCAACCCGCCGCATCGCGCTCAGCGCGACCTGCGGGGGTCGAGCAGGTCGAGCAGGCCGGCGCGCTGGCGCGGGCTCAGGCCTTCGAAGCGCTCCAGCAAGCGCAGTTGCTGGTCGGTGAACTGGTACTGGCTGGGCAGTTCGCCGATGGCGGCGGCATCGGCTGTCATCGGTTCGCCGAACACGCGCTCGCCGCGGCCTGTGGCCAGGTATTCGAAGTGCAGCCCGCTGCGGCGGGCCAGGGCGATCAGGTGCTCCAGCGCTGGCGCCGTGCCTTCGGCCATTTCCCACTGCGCCACGGCGCTCCGGGTCACGCCCAGGTCCAGCGCCAGGGCCTCCTGGGTGAGGCCGGTGAGCTTGCGCGCTTCGCGCACCCGTTCGTACAGCTTGCTGTTCACACGCACCTCCGCAGGGGAGGCGAGATATAGCCGCGCCGGCCGCTACGGTTGGTTCGTGGCGCTGTCCAGGGAATGAATGTTAGCGATACTGTCTTCGCTTCACTGGGCCGGCCCGGGTGCGGGCCATGCCTGGCGTGGCGAATGCCGCGCTTCGGCGCCGCTGTGCGCGTTCGCGCCCCGATTCAGTCGCGGCGCACGCCGTCGATGCGCATCCAGTCGCCGTCCTGCTCGGTACACAGCTGCGCGAACCACGGCGCGTAGCGCTGCAGCAGTTCCTGCTCCTGTCCGTGCAGGATGCCGGACAGGGCGATGCGACCGCCCGGCGCCACGCGCGCGGCCAGGGTCGGTGCCAGCGCGTCCAGCGCCGAGGCCAGGATGTTGGCCACCACCACCGGATAGGTCGCGGCCGGTTCGTCGGCCGGCAGGTATACCGCCAGGCGCTCGCCCACGTCGTTGCGTTCGGCGTTGTCGTGGCTGGCCAGCAGCGCCTGCGGGTCGTTGTCCACGCCCACCGCGGCGGCGGCGCCCAGCTTCAGCGCGGCCAGTGCCAGGATCCCCGAGCCGCAGCCGAAATCCAGCACGCGCGCCTGCGCCAGCACGCCGTCGGCGGCCAGCGCGTCCAGCCAGCGCAGGCACAGCGCGGTGGTCGGGTGGGTGCCGGAGCCGAACGCCAGGCCCGGGTCCAGGCGCACCACCGCGGCATCGGCGCCGCGGGCGTCCTCGGGCAGGTCGTGGTTCCACGGCACGATGAAGGTGCGCGCGCCGAAGCGCATCGGCTGGAACTGGTCCAGCCAGGCCCGTTCCCAGTCCTGGTCGTCGACCTTGCGGAAGGTGACCTGGGCCCAGTCCAGCCCGGGATCGAACGCCTCCAGCGCAGCCAGCAGCACCAGCGCGTCCTGGTCCTCGGGGAACAGCGCGCTCAGCACCAGCGTGCCCCACAACGGGGTCTCGCCCACGCCCGGTTCCAGGATCGCGCGTTCGTTGCTGGTGTCGGCATCGGCATCGAGCAGGGTCACCGCCAGCGCGCCGACATCCTCCAGCGCGGTCTCGTAGCGGGGCTGGGTGGCGTCGGTGCAGCGCAGGGTCAGTTCGAGGAACGGCATCGGTCGGTGGGGCAAGAAGGGGAAGCGCGCATCTTAGACGGGCGGCGGGCGTCGCGCTGGAGCCCGACTTGCGGCGGAGCGGGGTACGGCACGCATTTCGGCCGGTTGCGAACCACGTCCAGCCGGCGCCGTTCTGAACGCGACACGCGACGGCGGTACGCGGCGTCTCGCTGGCCGCGCCGGGCCGAAAAGGCCAGCAATGCGTCTGGACGCTGCCGGGCCAGCACCGACACTGCGATCTGCACCGCGCGCCCGTGGCGTCGTGCCGTTCGTCCGTGCCGCCGGTCCGCACGTCCATGCGCCGGGATCGCGGCATGCATTTGGCGCATGCCGCCGCCGTGGCCTGGGGTAGACTGCCGGCTCGCAGCGGCGGGGCGACAGGGGGCCCGGCTGCGTTTCTGCCCGTTGTCCGGCTCTCTCGCGCATGCCCGTCGTGTCCCGTCCAACCTGGCTGTTGCTGGCGCCCGCCGCGCTGTTGCTGGGCGTGGTTGCCTATCGCGCGCTGTCGCTGCCGGCGGCACCGGCGGTGCCCGCGGCAACGACCGCGGTGGCGGCCGGCGCCGCCCCTGCGTCCGCCGCGCCGACTCCCCTGCCGATACCGACGTCGACGCCGATGCGCCCGCGTGGGGATGCAGATGGCGAACACGGCGCCGATCTCTACCGCGCCGCGCAGCAGCTGTCGATCGCCGCCGCGCACGGCGACCCCGAGGCGTCCTGGCGGCTCAGCCGCATCTACGACTACTGCGCCGGCTATGCGATGGACCCGGTCGGCTACGGCGCCGACACCCGCGCGATCGCCGATGCGCGCCTGCCGACCTCGGCGCAGATGGTGCAGGCCCGTGCCCGCGTCGGCCGCCGCTGCGCCGGCTTCGCGCCCGACGATGGCCTGACCCGCCAGGCCATCGTGGCCCAGCGCGTGCAGGCCGCGCGTGGCGGCAACCTGGCTGCCGAAGCGGCGCTGCTGGCGCTGGGCCAGCCGCTGCATGCCGGCGCCGAGTACAAGCGCGACCTGGTCGCGCGGGTGCGCGCCTCCGGCGATCCCGATGCCTACGTGGCGCTGGCGCCGGCGATGGGCCTGGCCGCCAGCGGCGACGACAGCCTGGGCGGCAGCGTGGCCGGCACCCAGTTTTCCGAATTGGCCTGGCAGTTGGCCGCCTGCAGGCTGGGATTGGATTGCGGCCCGGACAGCGAGCTGATGACCCGCTATTGCGCCAACGGCGGGATCTGCTCGCGCGACCCCACCCAGGACTTCAGCAGTTTTGTTTACGACGCCGCGGTGCCGCGGCAAGGCACGGACACGATGAACGACATGGTCAATCGACTGGTGGACAGCACGGGAGCAGGCTCATGAATTACCGGCGATGGCTGCATGGCGCCAAGTTCTGGTTCTGGGTCCTGGCCTTCGTCGCCTACTCGGCGGCGGCGGCGGGCCTGCTGTTGATCGACACCGCCGAGCAGCGCTACCGCGGCCTGTCCAAGGTCGAGCTGACCACGGCGCACTCCACGCCGGACGTGCGCCGCGCCGGCGCCGCGCAGGTCGCGGCGATCTACCGCGCCAACAGCGGCATGCCGTTCTCCACCCTGGCCCCGGGCAGCACCTTCCAGATCGTCTGGCCGGATGGCTCCACCGAGACGGTGATGATCGTCAGCCCGACCTCGAGCCTGGGCGCGGAGCCGGTGGCGGGGACGCAGCAGGGGAAGTAGCTGGGAATGGGGAGTCGGGAATGGGGAATCGCAAGAGCGGCTTCCCGGCCCCTCATTGCTGCGCGATGGTTGTAGCAACGATGTCGGCGACGGGCGCCGACGCGCTGTATCGAGGCCATTCGCTCCCGGGGTCTATTCGTTCCGCCCCGATCCTGTGGTGCTTAGGCGAGCGCGCTCGTGAGGTCGCGGCCTTCTCCGTCGAAATCGGGAGCCGGCACTGCCGATTCCCGATTCCCGTTTCCCCATTTCCGGCTGTCAAACCAACGCAATCGACTTGTTCTTGCGTTCGGCCAGGCGCTTTTCCAGGTAGTGGATGTTCTGGCCGCCGGCCTGGAAGCCCTTGTCGCGCATGATCCGCTGCTGCAGCGGGATGTTGGTCTTGATGCCGTCCACCACCATCTCGCTCAGCGCCACGCGCATGCGCGCGATCGCGGTCTCGCGGTCGGGGCCGTGCACGATCAGCTTGCCGATCATCGAGTCGTAGTTCGGCGGCACCTTGTAGCCGCTGTAGATGTGCGTGTCCACGCGCACGCCGGGGCCGCCGGGCGGATGGAAGCCGGTGATCAGGCCCGGGTTGGGTATGAAGGTTTCCGGGTCCTCGGCGTTGATGCGGCACTCGATCGCATGGCCGCGCAGGACGATGTCCTTCTGCTTGATGCTGAGCTTGTGCCCGGCGGCGATGCGCAGCTGCTCGCAGACCAGGTCGATGCCGGTGATGCGCTCGGTGACCGGGTGCTCCACCTGGATGCGCGTGTTCATTTCGATGAAGTAGAAGCGCCCGTTCTCGAACAGGAACTCGAAGGTGCCGGCGCCGCGGTAGCCGATGCGGATGCAGGCGTCCACGCAGACCTTGCCGATCTCGTTGCGCAGTTCCTCGGTGATGCCCGGCGCCGGCGCTTCCTCCACCACCTTCTGGTGGCGGCGCTGCATCGAGCAGTCGCGCTCGCCCAGGTGGATGGCGCCGCCCTGGCCGTCGGCCAGCACCTGGATCTCCACGTGGCGCGGATTCTCCAGGAACTTCTCCATGTACACCTGGTCGTTGCTGAAGGCGGCCTTGGCCTCGGACTTGGTGGTCTCGATCGCGGCCTTCAGCGCGGCCTCCGAATGCACCACGCGCATGCCGCGGCCGCCGCCGCCGCCGGCGGCCTTGATGATCACCGGGTAGCCGATCTCGCGGGCGATCTTGGTGTTGGCGACGATGTCCTCGCCCAGCGGGCCGCCCGAGCCGGGCACGCACGGCACGCCGGCGGCCTTCATCGCGCGGATCGCCTCGACCTTGTCGCCCATCAGGCGGATGGTGTCGGCCTTGGGCCCGATGAAGATGAAGCCGGACTGCTCCACGCGCTCGGCGAAGTCGGCGTTCTCCGACAGGAAGCCGTAGCCGGGGTGGATGGCCTGGGCGTCGGTGACCTCGGCCGCGGCGATCAGCGCCGGGATGTTGAGGTAGCTCTCCGAGGAGGGCGCCGGGCCGATGCACACCGACTCGTCGGCCATGGCCACGTGCTTGAGGTTGCGGTCCACGGTGGAATGCACCGCGACCGTGCGGATGCCGAGCGTATGGCACGCGCGCAGGATGCGCAGCGCGATTTCGCCGCGATTGGCGATGACGACTTTATCGAGCATGGGAAGGCCGGGAATTGGGAATGGAGAATCGGGAATGGAGGACGGCGTGCATCGTCAATCTCCGCGCTTGCTCAGAACATTCATCAATGCGGTCAGTTTGGCGAAGATCGTATCGATCAATCCGTCGAGTGCCGCGATGTCGGAGGTGTAGTCGAGCCGGCGCGCGATCTGCAGGTGCGTGCTGGCCTCGGACAGCGAGCCACGTGCGATCGACAGAAAACGCAGGTATTCGGGAGTGGAGCGGCGTGCCGCGCCTTCGGCGATGTTGGCGGGGATGCTGACCGCTGCACGGCGCAGTTGCGCCGTCAGTCCAAAGCGTTCCGTTGCCGGAAACGCTTCGGAGAGGCGGTAGATGCTTTCCACCAGATCCATGGAGTCGCGCCAGACGTCGAGCCGCTCGTGCGGCCGCTTTGACGATTCCCCATTCTCCATTCCCGATTCCCGGCGTCTCAGCCGATCACAAACAAAGGCTGGTCGAACTCCACCGGCTGGCCGCTTTCGCCCAGGATCGCGACGATGGTGCCGGAGACGTCGGCTTCGATCGGGTTGAACATCTTCATCGCCTCGATGATCGCCAGGGTCTCGCCGGCCTTGACCGCCTGGCCGACGCTGACGAAGGCCGGCTTGTCCGGGGCCGGCGAGGTGTAGAAGGTGCCGACCATCGGTGCGCGCAGCACGTGGCCCTCGGGCAGGGCGTTGCCGGGCTTGGCGCTGCCGCCGGTGGAAGCCTCGGTGGGCGAGCTCATCGGCATCGGCGCGGCGGCGGCCGGCGCGGCCGCGGGGGCGGCAGCCACGTATTGCGGCGCGCTGGCGGTCATGCCCTTGGGCGTACGCGCCAGGCGCACGCTTTCCTCGCCTTCCTTGATCTCGATCTCGGCGAGATTCGATTCTTCCAGCAGGTCGATCAGTTTCTTGATTTTGCGGAGATCCATAACGGCCTCGTGAGGTGACTTTTGAAAAAGACCGGGCGCGCGGCCCGGGGACTCAGACGGGGGTACGCGGTGCCGGTCCGGCGTGGGCGCGACTCATGCGGCCGCTCCCAGCCGGGTCAGCGCCGCGTCCATCGCATAGCGGTAGCTGTCGGCGCCGAAGCCGCAGACCACGCCGACCGCGTGGTCGCTGAAATAGCTGTGGTGGCGGAACGGCTCGCGGCTGTGCGGGTTGGACAGGTGGATCTCGATGAACGGGATCGCCACCGCCGCCAGCGCGTCGCGCAGCGCCACCGAGGTATGGGTGAACGCGGCCGGGTTGATCAGGATGAAGGCGGTGCCGTCGCCGCGCGCGGCCTGTACCCGGTCCACCAGCACGTGCTCGGCGTTGGACTGCAGGCTCTCCAGCGCGTGACCGGCGGCGCTGGCCTGGGCCAGCAGTGCGGCATCGATCTGCGCCAGGGTGGCATGGCCGTACACGCCCGGCTCGCGGGTGCCGAGCAGGTTGAGGTTGGGGCCATGCAGCAGCAGCAGTCGCGCCATCGGGAACAAAGCAGCGGAAAGGGCGGCAGTCTGCGCGAAGCCGGCATTGCTGTCCAGTTCGGCGAAGTTGCGGGTGTTTTAAACAAATGTTTGATTTTTCGCCGGTCTGCGTCGCGTCAGCGCAGGCATGGCGGGCGGGCAACGGGCCGCGCCACTGCCTGCGGTTATGTCGCATCTTGCGCGGACCATGCAAGTGTCGCTGCAGCATGGGACGGCCACATTGCAGCGCCATCGCCGCCGCGCGTCGACGCGCCGGTGGAAGTGGTATATACCATTTCAAAATCACTGAAATACCAGTCGAGGGTAGGCGCATGCGAATCGAGCGTATTGGCCGTTGCGGCCTTGGCCGCCACATCCTGGCGTTCGCGCTGCTGGCCGGGGCGACCGCGCCCGCGCTGGCGGCGGCGCCGGCGACCCTGCCGGCGGTGTACCCGGCGCCCACCGCGCTGCGTCTGCTCGGGCCGGAACTGCCGCTGGGGCCGTCGGTGGTGCTGGTGCAGGCCGGCAAGGCTGACCCGGCCACCGACGCGCTGGTGCGTGCGGTGTTGCGCGAGGCCGGCGTTTCCCGCATCCGCCGCGCCAGTACGTTGCCGCACGACCCGCAGGCGGTGTCGGTGGTGCTCGGCACCGTCGACGCGGCGCCGGTGCGCGATGCGCTGGCCGCCGTCGACCTGGACGTGCCGGAACGCGCGGAAGGCTATGCGCTGGGTAGCGTGGCCAGCGGCGGTGGCACGCGGATCGTGCTGGCCGGCCGCGACGGCGCCGGCCTGTACCACGCGGCGCAGACCTTCCGGCAACTGGTCGCGCACGGGCGCATCGCCTCGGTGGCGGTGACCGACGCGCCGGCGATGCCGGTCCGCGGCACGATCGAGGGCTTTTACGGCAAGCCCTGGAGCATGGCCGAACGCGCTGCGCACCTGGCGTTCCTGGCGCGGTTCAAGGCCAACACCTACATCTACAGCCCCAAGGACGACGCCTTCGCGCGCGACCGCTGGCGCGCGCCGTACCCGGCGGACACCCTGGCGGCGCTGGGCAAGCTGGCCGCGGTCGCCAACCGCGAGCACATCAACTTCGTCTACGCGCTCTCGCCGGGGCCGTCGATCTGCTACAGCGATGCGGCCGACCTGCAGGCGATCCGGCGCAAGTTCGCCGCGCTGCGCGCGCGCGGCGTGCGCAGCTTCTACATCGCCTTCGACGACATCGAATACACCAAGTGGAACTGCCCCGGCGACGCCACCGCGTTCGGCCCGGCCGGCGAGCAGGCCGCGGCCACTGCACAGGCGCAACTGCTCAACGCGGTGCAGGTGAACATCGCCGCGGCCGGCCGCGGCGCGCTGATCATGGTGCCGACCGAGTACTACAACGTCACCGAATCGCCGTACAAGGCGACGCTGCGCAAGGCGCTGGATCCGCGCGTGGTGGTGCAGTGGACCGGCACCGACGTGGTGCCGGCGTCGATCTCGGTGAGCGATGCAAAGAACGCGACCAAGGCGTTCGGGCGCAAGACCCTGCTGTGGGACAACTATCCGGTCAACGACTTCGCCGAGACCGCCGGGCGCCTGCTGCTGGCGCCGTACGACCGCCGCCAGGCCGGGCTGTCGGCGGAGCTGAGCGGCATCGTGTCCAACCCGATGAACCAGGAAGTGGCCAGCCGGCCGGCGGTGGCCGGGCTGCTGGCCTTCGCCTGGAACGACCGCGGCTACGACGCGCCGCGCACCTGGCGCGCGGCCGCGCGCGACCTGGCCGGCGGCGATGCGCAAGTGGCCGACGCGCTGCTGACCTTCTTCGACACCCAGCACCTGGCACCGACCTTCGGCCATCTGCCCTGGCAGCCGCAGGCGCCGCGGCTCAAGGCGTTGATCGATGCGACCCGCGATGCGTTGGCCGATGGCGATCCGGCGGCCCGCAGCGCGGCGTTGACTGCACTCGGGCATGCCGCCGACGAGTTGGCCGCGGCACCGCAGCGCATCCGTGCCGGCACCACTACCGGCGCGTTCGTGGCCGAGGCGGCACCATGGCTGGACGCGACCGTGCTGTGGGGCCGCGCGCTGCGCCTGAGCGTGGACGGGCTGAACCAGGCGCTGGCCGGCGATCCGGCGGCCGGGCAGGCCTTCGCCGCGGCCAGGCAGCTCGCCGCCCAGGCGGCGGCGATTCCCTCCATTCCCGGCGCGACCCGCTTCGGCGGCCCGGTCAAGGTCGCCGACGGCGTGCTGGATACCTTCATCGCCGATGCGCCCGGCCTGGTGGAACGCCCGCCGGCACGCTAGCGAGACCGCGAGCCGCGGCGGATCGGCGCGGTCCGCGCGCCGGTGTCCCGGTTCGCTCATGGGCATCGCCCATGTGCTGATGCCCGATCGCCATGCCGCGCAGCGCACGCATTAACCGGCGATTTACACCCGCGCGCCGCATCCGGGGCACAAAGGACACCCCGAGCGGCCAAGGTGCGTGCCATGCGAATTGCGATCATCGGCGCAGGATTCTGCGGCAACGTGCTGGCCGCGGCGCTGGCCCGCCAGGGCACCGCCAGCCGCATCACCCTGGTCGGCATGGCCGACACCTTCGGCCGCGGCGTCGCCTACGGCGCGGCGCGGCCGGAGCACCTGTTGAATGTGCGCGCCAAGGACCTGGGCGTGGATCCGCAGGACCCGGGCGGGTTCGCCGCGGCGCTGCATCTGGATGCCGCGCAGGGCATGGCGTTCCTGCCGCGGCTGCAGTACGGCCAGTACCTGGAGCAGCACCTGGCGGCCGCCCTGGCCGACTCGGCCACCGAGGTGGTGCCGCTGGCGCAGGAGGCGGTGGCGCTGGAGCGCGATCCGCAGGGCTTCCGCGTGTTCCTGGCCAATGGCGAGGATTTCGTCAGCGACGTGGTGGTGCTGGCGATCGGCGCACTGCCGCCGGCGGCGCTGCCGGGCGTGGGCCCGCGCCTGGCGGTGCACCGGCGCTACATCGGCTGGCCGTGGCAGGACGGCGTGCTCGACACGGTGCCGCCGCAGGCGCGGCTGTTGCTGGTCGGCACTGGCCTGACCATGGCCGACGTGGCCCTGACCCTGCGCCGGCGCGGCCACCGCGGCGCGATCACCGCCCTGTCGCGGCGTGGCCTGGCGCCGCAGGCGCATCTGCCGCAGCCGGGCGCGCCGGTGAGCCTGCCGCCCAGCGTGGTGCAGGCACTGCGTGGCCACGACCTGCGCGGCCTGGTGCGCAGCCTGCGGCAACTGACCACGGTGGTGGAGGACTGGCGCTGCGTGGTGGATGCGCTGCGTCCGCACCTGCAGCCGTTCTGGAGCGGCCTGGCGCCGGCGGCACGCGCGCGTTTCCTGCGCCACCTGCGGCCGTACTGGGAGGTGGCGCGGCACCGCCTGGCGCCCGCCGCAGCCACCGCGCTGGCGCAGATGCAGCAGCAGGGCCAGTTGCGGACCCGCGCCGGGCGCCTGCTGCGCGCGCGCCTGGGCGAGGACGCGGTGGAGGCGGTGATCCGCGACCGCGCCGACCGCGGCGCGCGCACCGAACAGTTCGACGTGCTGATCCGCGCCACCGGGCTGGATACCGACGTCGCCCGCACCAGCCATCCGCTGGTTGCGGCGCTGCGCGAGGCGGGCCTGCTGCAGGCCGATCCGCTGGGCCTGGGGGTGGTCGTCGATCCGCGGCTGCGGGTGCGCGACGCCGGCGGCCAGCCGGTCGCCGGGCTGTACTGCTTGGGACCGCTGTTGCGCGGTGGGCTATGGGAGATCACCGCGGTGCCGGAGCTGCGCGCCGCCGCGCAGCGCCTGGCCGAGGAGCTGGCGACGCTGGCGCAGGCGCGGACCGCCGATGCTGGCGCCAATGGCGATGCGCCGCAGCGGCTGGCGTTCTAGTGCTGGATCCGCACGCGCGCGTTGCCCGCGCTGCTGGCGTAGGAGCGGCTTCAGCCGCGACCAAGCGTTACCGGTAAAGCCCGGTCGCGGCTGAAGCCGCTCCTACGCGAGTGCGTCCAGTGCTCTGCCGACTAATGCATCGGCTGCGCGCCGCCGCCCACCCAGCCCTCGACTTCGCCCGGGGCGAACGGCCCGAGCTTCTGCCTGACGATGCGGCCGTCGGCGTCGATCAGCACGCTGTACGGCAGCAGGCCCTGGGTGTCGCCCAGGCGCACGCTGGCGTCGGCCGGGCCAGGCGTCTCCAGCGCGATCGGGTAGCCGATCGGCACCTGCTGCAGGAAGGCGCGCACGTCCTCGGCGCGGTCCAGGGCGATGCCCAGCACCTGCAGGCCGTCGGCCGGCTGCGCGCGCGCCAGCCGGTCCAGTTCCGGCATCTCGAGCACGCACGGTTCGCACCAACTCGCCCACACGTTGACCAGCAGCGGCCGGCCACGGAACTGGGCCAGGGTCAAATGGCCGCCGTCGAGCGTGGGCAGGCGCAGTGCCGGGGCCAGGTCGCCCGGGCGCGCCGCGGCGACCGGCGGCGCGGCCGCATGGCCGCTGGCCGGGGCGGACGTTGCCGGGGCCATCGGCGGCGTCCGCCGTTCCCACCAGTGCGCCGCCGCCACGCCGAGCACCGCCGCCACCGCGGCGACCGCCAGCAGGCGCGCGCTGGCGGGGGTCATCGCGCCGCGCGCAGCAGGGCGTCCTCGACCACCGCCTGGCTCAGCACCGGCGGCAGCACCGTCGGCGGCGCGCCGGGGCCATAGACCACGTACAGCGGCACGCCCACCGCCTTGTGCTCGGCGAGGAAGGCGCTGATGCGCGGATCCTCGTTGGTCCAGTCGCCCTTCATGTACACCGCGTCCACCCGCTTGATGGTGTCGCGGAACGCGTCGCTGTCGAACACGTTGCGCTCGTTGGCCTTGCAGGTGACGCACCAGTCGGCGGTCATGTTGACGAACACCACGCGGTTGTCGGTGCGCAGGCGGTCGAGCATCTGCGGCGAATAGGCCACGGTGTTGCGCTCGACGCTGGTGCTGGGCGGCGGCAGCCGGGTCACGCCCCAGGCCGGCAGCAGGGCGGCCAGCAGCAGCACGGCGGCCAGGCGCATGCCGGTCTTGTGGTCGCGCCAGCGCGCGCGCTCGAACCACCACAGGCCCAGCGCCAGCAGGGTGGCGCCGATCAGCAGCAGTGCCACCGCGTCCACGCCGCGCTGCTTGCCCAGCACCCACAGCAGCCAGATCGCGCTCAGGTACATCGGGAACGCCAGCACCTGCTTGAGCGTCTCCATCCACGCGCCCGGCTTGGGCAGGCGCCTGGCCAGCGACGGCACGAAGCCGATCAGCAGGAACGGCAGCGCCAGGCCCAGGCCCAGGGTCAGGAACACCAGCATCGCCGCCGCCGCCGGCGCGGTCAGCGCATAGCCCAGCGCCGGGCCCATGAACGGGCCGATGCAGGCGCTGGACACCACGCAGGCCAGCACGCCGGTGAAGAAGTCGCCGACCGGGCCGCTGCGCGTGGACAGCGACTGGCCGACGCCACCGAGGTTGGCGCTGAGGGTGAACACGCCCGACAGGCTCAGCCCGACCACGAACATCAGGTACACCAGCACCGCGACGAAGCCCGGACGCTGCAGCTGGAAGCCCCACAGCAGCCGCGCGGCCACGGCGATGCCGCCGATCACGGCGAAGGAGGCGAGCACGCCCAGCGTGTACCACAGCGCATGGCTGCGGGCGCGGCCGCGGCTCTCGCCGCTCTGCGCCAGGCCCAGCACCTTCAGCGACAGGATCGGCAGCACGCACGGCAGCAGGTTCAGCAGCAGCCCGCCGCCGAGCGCCAGCAGCAGGATCCACAGCAGGTTCTGCGTGGCCGGCGGCGGTGCGGCGCTGCGCGCGGCGTTGTGCGCCGAGGCGTCCGGCGTCGCCGGCGGGGCATCGGCGGCCGTGGCCGCGGCCGCATCGTTGGCGTCGGCCTGGCGGCTGTCCAGCGGCGTCACCAGCAGCGGGCTGACCTCGGCCTGGTCGGCCGGGGTGACGATGCCTTTGGGCAGCGCCAGCTTCACCCGCCGGGTCATCGGCGGGTAGCAGATGCCGTCGGTCTGGCAGCCCTGGAACGTCGCCACCAGGGTCGCGGCGGCGGCATCGGCGCGCTGGCGCTGCAGCGGCACGGTGACCTCGGTCTGGTCGAAGTACACCACCACCTTGCCGAAGTGTTCGTCCTGGTGCGAGCTGCCGTTCGGCCAGCGCGGCATGCCGGTGCGGATGCCGGGCGCGCCTTCCAGCGCCAGCGCGGTGCGGTCGCGGTAGAGGTAGTAGCCGGGTGCCGGGGTGAAGCGCAGCAACAGCGTATTGCCGTCGTTGGCGATGGCTTCGAAATGGAACGCCTGGTCCGACGGTAGCGGCAGACCCTGCACCGCAGCGGCGCCAGGGCCGGGACCGAACAGCGGCTTGGCCGCATTGCCCGCGCCCGGGCCGCTGCCGGGCAGCCCGCCCGTCGCCGCCGGGGCCGGCGCGGCATCGGCGGCGGCCGTGGCGGCCGGCAGGGTCACTTCGAGCAGGCGCTTCTGCGGCGGGTAGCACACGCCGGCATCGGCGCAGCCCTGGTAGCGCACCTCGACCTGCACGCGGTCGGTGCCGGGGTCGGCGATGCCGCTCTGCACCGCGTTCAAGGCGTCGCGGTAGGTCTCCACCTCGCCGAAGTACGGGTCGGTCTTCTTGTGGCCGGCCGGCAACTGCGGGGTCGGGTTGGGCTTGAAGCCGCCGATCACCTTCACCGCGATGCGGTGCCGGTACAGGTAGTAGCCCTTGGCGATGTCCCAGTGCAGCGCGATGCGGCCGCGTTCGGGCGCCTGCGCGCTGAGCGCGAAGGCCTGGTCCACCGGCAGCAAGTCCTTTTCGCTGATCGCCAGGGCGGGGAAGGCGGCCACGGCCAGCAGGCACAGGGCGGCGAGGCGGTGCAGCAGGGTCATCGGCTTAGGGTTCCTCACGGGTTTCGGCATGCACCCATTGCAGGTAGGCCGGCAGGCCGCCGGTCACCTCGAGTTCGACCAGTTCGGGGACCTCGTAGGGGTGCAACGCGCACAGCCGCTGCCGCAGGGCGGACAGGCGGTCGGCGGCGGTCTTGATCAGCAGCAGCACTTCCTCGCCATGTTCCACCTCGCCTTGCCAGCGGTAGGTGGACTGCACGCCGGGCAGGCGGCTGACGCAGGCGGCCAGGCGCTCGTCGACCAGCGCCTGGGCGATCCGCGCGGCGCTGGCCGGGTCGGGGCAGGTGCTGAGCAGCAAGCGGAGGGCGGGCGCGGACATGCGGCCGACAGTATAGGGATGCCGGCCGCGCTTTGGCGGCGCCGGTCCGTGGCCGGCCGCCGCGAATCCCCAATCCCTAATCCCTAATCCCCGCCCGCTGCAGCCGCAGCGGGCGAGGTGACACGGCTCAGTTGACCAACTGGCAACTGGCGGGCTTGGCGGAAGTGAACAGCGACGAGGTCGCCCACTCCGGGTGGTCGATGAACGGGTTGCGGTTGCCCTGGAAGCTGTAGATCACCTCGTTGCGGGCGCGCTCGGCATCGTCCGGCGGGTCCTGCTGGCTCCACGCGATCAGCGTCGACAGCAGGCCCATGTAGGCCGGCGAGGACGAGGTCTTGACGATCTTGCTGCGGTCGTCGGTCAGCTCCAGGTCCGGCTCGGACTGCCCGGTCTTGGCGTCGACCCCGCCTTCATAGCGGATCGCCATGTACATCACCGCACGCGCCATGTCGCCCTTGCGGTGGTCCCACACCTCGAAGGTGCCGCTGTTGCCGTCCGGGGTGCGCACCCAGTTGGAATTGCCCGGGTAGCGGCCGCTGCCGCCGCCGAAGCCGGCGTTGGCCTCGGTGGCGCGCTCGCCGCAGTTGCTGTCGCACTTGGCGTAGGGCTTGTTGCCGCGGTCGGCGTTCCAGGTGGCGTCGGTCAGGTACAGCATGTGGGTGTCGGTGTACGGCGCGTAGGGCAGGCCCTTGTTGCCGGTGGCGGTGCCGAAGCCCAGCGAGTTCGGCCAGCTGTGCTCGCGGTTGTAGGTCAGGCCGCTGCCGCTGCCGGCACGGTCGGTGCCCTTGGCGTAGCTGCGGTTGCGGTAGGCGTCGAGGACGCGCTGGCTGTTGTTGGGATCCTCGTCGGCGATCTCCAGGATGGCCCAGGTGTCGGTGCCGGAACTGCTGCTGTACGGGTAGACGGTGTGGCCCTTGATCGTCTCGTGCAGCGAGCAGCGCAGCTGGCTGGGGCTGGAGGTGTTGACGTGCGAATAGTAGGTGCCGGCGCCGCTGCCGCCGCCCGAGCCGCTGGCCACGGTGAAGGCCACGCTGCGGTCCTGCGCCGGGTGCGCGCCGTCGGCATCGCTGACGCGTGCGGCGGCGATGCTCAGGGTGCAGCTCTCGCCGGCCTTCAGCGCGGTGTTGGTGGACAGCGCGAACTGGGTGCCGCTGCTGGGATAGGTCAGCGCCACGCTGCCGGACTGCTGGCAGCTCAGGCCGAACGCGCCGCTGGCCAGGCTCACCGCCTCGCTGAAGGTCACCGCCAGGTCGCCGGCGGCGGGGAAGTCGGTGGCGCCCTGGGTCGGGGTGGTGGCGGTCACCGTCGGCGCGGCGTTGCTGCCGCCGCCGCCGGCGAAGGTCTGGCCGTTGTTGCAGGCGCCGAAGGTGCTGGCGGCGCTGTCGCTCCAGCTGAAATCGGCCGCGGCGCTGCCGTTGCCGCGCAGCTGCAGCGAGGTGCCGGCCGGGGTGCTGTTGCTCTCGCTGACCGGCAGGTTCTGGCTGGTCATGCCCGCGGCGGGGCCGCCGCCGCCGGTGATGGCGCCCTCGTAGCTGAGGAACTGCACCACCTGGCCGTTGCCGTCGACCAGCGCCAGGCCGTCGTTGGGCCCGTTCTGGATGCCGTTGCTGGCATAGCTGACGGTGGCGATGCGCACCTGCCCGCCGCAGCTGACCAGGTTGCCGGCCGGCACCGCGCTGTTGGCGTAGACGGTGGCCGAGCCGGGGTTGCTGCCGTTGTACAGGTAGACGCGGTAGCCGCTCAGGCTCTCCCCGGCGGTGGCGACGATCTCCACGCCTTCGCCGGTGTCGCCGGCGGCGGTGGCATCGTCGTAATGCAATTCGTTGATGAACACGGCGGCCTGGGCCGGCCCGGCAAGGGCGAGCAGGCAGGCCAGCGGCAGCGCAACGGCGGATGGCTTCATCGACAACTCCTTTTGGTGATGGATCCCCCCCCTGGGTCCGCCCAGCCTAGCCCGACTCTGTGACACTGTGACGGGATTCGGTCACTGCTTGGCATGCAACGCACGTCTTCGGCAAAAATTTTTTGCCCCTGGCCCTTGAAAGCCCCCGTCACGGCACCACATCAGGCGCATCCCGGCGCTACCGGGTTTTTTCGCGAGCGTTGCTGGCAGTCGTCATGTGCGAGTGCTAACATCGCCGGCCTTTCCTAGACCAATCAATCACTTAAGAGGTCTCACTCAATGAGCATCAAGCCGCTTCACGACCGCGTCGTAGTCATGCCGATCGAAGCCGACGAAATCTCCGCCGGCGGCATCGTGATCCCGGATTCGGCCAAGGAAAAGTCCACCAAGGGTGAAGTCGTGGCCGTCGGCGCCGGCAAGCCGCTGGACAACGGCAGCGTGCGCGCCCCGGCGCTGAAGGTCGGCGACAAGGTCATCTACGGCCAGTACGCCGGTTCCAGCTACAAGGCCGAAGGCGTCGAGTACAAGGTGCTGCGCGAAGACGACGTGCTGGCGATCGTCGGCTGAAGCCGCCGATCGCGGGATTCGGGAATCGGGATTCGGGATTGGCAAAGGCGCCAGGCGCCGCGCGACCCGACATCTCCGCCCGAATTCCGCTTTAGCGAATCCCTAATCCCCAATCACGAATCCCGGAGCAACACACATGGCTGCCAAAGATATCCGTTTCGGTGAAGACGCCCGTTCGCGCATGGTGCGCGGCGTCAACATCCTCGCCAATGCCGTCAAGGCCACCCTGGGCCCGAAGGGCCGCAACGTCGTGCTCGAGAAGAGCTTCGGCGCCCCGACCATCACCAAGGACGGCGTCTCCGTCGCCAAGGAAATCGAACTGGCCGACAAGTTCGAGAACATGGGCGCGCAGATGGTGAAGGAAGTCGCCTCCAAGACCTCCGACAACGCCGGCGACGGCACCACCACCGCCACCGTGCTGGCGCAGGCGCTGATTCGCGAAGGTTCCAAGGCGGTCGCCGCCGGTATGAACCCGATGGACCTCAAGCGCGGCATCGACAAGGCCGTGGTGGCCGCCGTGGCCGAGCTGAAGAAGATCAGCAAGCCCACCGCCGACGACAAGGCCATTGCCCAGGTCGGCACCATCTCCGCCAACTCCGACGAGTCGATCGGCAACATCATCGCCGACGCGATGAAGAAGGTCGGCAAGGAAGGCGTGATCACGGTCGAGGAAGGCTCGGGCCTGGAGAACGAGCTGGACGTGGTCGAGGGCATGCAGTTCGACCGCGGCTACCTGTCGCCGTACTTCATCAACAACCAGCAGAGCCAGCAGGCCGACCTGGACGACCCGTTCGTGCTGCTGCACGACAAGAAGATCTCCAACGTGCGTGACCTGCTGCCGGTGCTGGAAGGCGTGGCCAAGGCCGGCAAGCCGCTGCTGATCGTCGCCGAGGAAGTGGAAGGCGAGGCGCTGGCGACCCTGGTGGTCAACACCATCCGCGGCATCGTCAAGGTCGTGGCGGTCAAGGCACCGGGCTTCGGCGACCGTCGCAAGGCGATGCTGGAAGACATGGCCGTGCTGACCGGCGGCACCGTGATCTCCGAGGAAGTGGGCCTGGCGCTGGAGAAGGCGACCATCAAGGACCTGGGCCGCGCCAAGAAGGTGCAGGTCTCCAAGGAGAACACCACCATCATCGACGGCGCCGGCGACACCTCGGCGATCGAGTCGCGCATCAAGCAGATCAAGGCGCAGATCGAGGAGACCTCCTCGGACTACGACCGCGAGAAGCTGCAGGAACGCGTGGCCAAGCTGGCCGGCGGCGTGGCGGTGATCAAGGTCGGTGCCTCCACCGAGATCGAGATGAAGGAAAAGAAGGCGCGCGTCGAAGACGCCCTGCACGCGACCCGTGCGGCGGTGGAAGAAGGCGTGGTCCCGGGCGGCGGCGTGGCGCTGGTGCGCGCGCTGAGCGCGATCGGCGAGCTGAAGGGCGCCAATGAAGATCAGACCCACGGCATCCAGATCGCGCTGCGCGCGATGGAAGCGCCGCTGCGCGAGATCGTCACCAACGCCGGCGAAGAGCCGTCCGTGATCCTCAACAAGGTCAAGGAAGGCAGCGGCAACTTCGGCTACAACGCCGCCAACGGCGAGTTCGGCGACATGGTCGAGTTCGGCATCCTGGATCCGACCAAGGTGACCCGTTCGGCGCTGCAGAACGCCGCCTCGATCGCCGGCCTGATGATCACCACCGAAGCGATGGTGGCCGAGGCCCCGAAGAAGGAAGAGCCGGCTGCCCCGGGCGGCATGGGCGGCGGCATGGGCGGCATGGGCGGCATGGATTTCTGATCCAGCCGGCTTCGGCCGACCTGTTCCACGCAGTCGAAAGGAGCCCCGCAGTGATGCGGGGCTCTTTTTTTGTGCCGGCGGCATGGCGGCCTGCCGCACCGCGTGACGGTCATCGTGGCGGAACCCCGATGCGCTATAAGCTGCGCTCGCCCAGCCTCTGCGAGCGGTTATGGTCGCCCCGGTCTGCCAACTCGATCCGCATCGGCTGGACCAGCACCGGCCGGCCTTGCAGCGCTTCCTGTTCCGCCGTACCGGCGACTGGTCGCTGGCCGAGGACCTGGTGCAGGAGACCCTCCTGCGCGTGGTCGTGTACGCGCGCGACCACGCGGTCACCGACCTGGCCGCGCTGGCCCGCGCGATCGCGCTGAACCTGCTCAACGACCACTTGCGCCGCCGCCAGCGCCAGCGCACCGAGCCGATCGACGACGAGGTGCCCAGCCCGGCGCCGGGCGTGGAGGAAGCGGCGATGCAGCGGCAACGCGTGGAGACCTTTGCCCGCGCGCTGCAGGGCATGCCGCCGCTGCGCCGCGAGGTGTTCGTGCGCAGCCGCCTGCGCGGGCAGAGCTACCGCGAGATCGGCGAGGCGCTGGGGCTGAGCGAGGCGGCGGTGGAGAAGCACGTCAGCCGTGGCCTGCGCTGGCTGCAGGAAACGGTGGCGCGCGGCGACGCGGTGCCGCCGCCTGCCACCACGCCGCGCCGACGTGGCCCGGAGGACGCGGCATGAGGCCGGACAGCAACACCGCCGACGACGCGGTGCAGGACGCCGCGGCCGACTGGGTGGCGCGCGCGCTGGCTACGACGGGCGGCGATCCGCCCGGGCTGGCCGCTTGGCTGGCTGCCGATCCGGCGCATCGCGCTGCTTTCGATGCGCTGTGGGTGCTGGCCCACGATGCGGCGCTGCTGGAGGCGCTGGCCGCCTACGACGTGCAGGCCGCGGCGCCAGCGCAGGCGACCGGGGTGGCTGCCGTTGCCGTCCACGAGCCGGCCGCGTCCGCCGTCGCCGGAGCCATCGCGCCGGCAGGCGGCGCACGACGTCCGCGCCGCGGCTGGCGGCCGCTGGCGGCGGCGCTGGCCGCCGGCCTGGCGATGCTGGCCGTGCTGCTGTGGCCACGGCTGCGCCCGGACCCGGGGCCGATCGTGGCTGCCACTGCGCCCGGACAGACCCGGGTGCTGCGCCTGGACGATGGCAGCGTGCTCACCCTCAACGGCGCCAGTCGGGTCCGCGTGCAACTGCGCGCGCAACGCCGCGAGGTGGCGCTGGAGGCCGGCGAAGTGTTCTTCGACGTTGCGCACGATCCGCAGCGCCCGTTCCAGGTGCGCCTGGGCCCGGCACGGGTGCAGGTGCTGGGCACCGTGTTCAACCTGGCGCGCGACGGTGCCACCAGCGAGTTGTCGGTGTATTCGGGGCGGGTGGAGATCGTCAATGGCGCCGCCCGCCAGGTCCTGGCGGCGGGCATGCGCATCGAGACCGCCGGCGCCGGCCTGGGTGCGCTCGCGCGTTTCGATCCGCAGGCCGACGATTGGCGCGAGGGCTGGCTGCAGACCGCCGGCATCCCGCTGTCGCGGTTGGTGGACCGATTCAACCGGCGTTCGCCGCGGCCGATCACACTCGCCGACCCGGCGCTGGGGGCACTGCAGGTGTCCGGGCGCTTCCGCCTGGACCAACCGGAGCAGACCCTGGCGCACCTGGCGCACCTGTATCCGCTGCAGGTGCAGCGGCGCGCCGACGGCATCCGCGTGGAACGCGCTGCCGCGCGCTAGCCGCGGTCGCTGTCGGGCAGCGACCGCCGCTGCTGCCCGGCCTTGCTTGCGCGAGTGGGGCACGCGGCGTGTATGACCGCTGCCGTCGGGCGGCCCCGTCTGGGCAGGGCGCCGTGCCACGGCAACGTAGCGCGGGCATACGCCGCTCGCACATCCGCGACGGCGGTGAGACGAACCGCCGCGCGACGACGCGGGCGTGGCGGAATCGCCGGCCCGATGTCCGCACGCTCAGGGCGCGTCACAAAAAATTCATGCAATTCGCTGTCGGGATCGGCGCGTTGCGGCGTCTTTGTCCTTTGCCACGCCACGTTGGCGACCCGATGACGACCTTGCTCATGCCGCCCCGCCGCTCCTTCCGTTGTGCCCTCCGTTCTCCGCGCGCCACCGCGCTGGCCGCTGCCCTGGCGGCGCTGGTGGCGCTGCCCGCCATCGCACCGTCGGCCGCTGCCGCGACGCCGGCCGCCGCGACCCTGCCACCGGGCGACCTCGGCGCGACCCTGACCGCGTTCTCACGTGCTACCGGCCTGCAGGTGATCGCCGATCCGGCGCTGCTGCGCGACAAGCGCAGCCCTGGTGGCAGCGTCGCCGGCGATCCACGGCAGGCGCTGAGCGGCCTGCTGCGAGGCACCGATCTGGGCTTCCGCCTGGACGGCGACACGGTGATCGTACAGGCGGCCCCGGTACCCGCCACCAGCGCCGCCGCCTCTCCGGCCGCCGCCGGTGCCATCGACCTGGACCGGATCGTGGTGACCGGCACCGCCACCCAGGGACCGAAATTCCTCGCCCCGTACGCGATCTCCACGGTCAGCGCAGAGACGATCGCCGGGCAGGCGCCGCGCAGCATGGTCGACATGCTGCGCTCGGTGCCCGGTGTCACCGTGGAGAATTCCGGTGGCGAAGCCGGCGGCGAGAACGTTGTGATCCGCGGCCTGCCGTGGTCGGGCTTCCGCCTGCTCGACGTGCTCGAGGACGGCCTGCCGCTGTTCGAGTCCAACTACGAGCGCCAGTTGCAGATCGACGAAGTGTATCGGCTGGACCTGGGCACCCAGGATGCGGAGATCGTGCGCGGCGGCACCGCGCCGATCTACAGCAACAACGCCTCTGGCGGCGTGCTCAACTTCATCACCAACCACGGCACCGACACCGCCAAGGGCGCGGTCAAGCTGACCGGCGGGGCGAACGCGCTGGCGCGCATGGATGCCACCGCGTCCGGGCCGGTGCAGGGCAACGACAATCTGCTCTATGCCATCAGCGGCTTCTACCGGCAGAGCGACGGCCTGCGCGACCCGGGCTTCGGCAACGGCAACCAGGGCGGCCAACTCAAGGTCGGCGGCACCTACAAGTTCGATTTCGGCAAGCTCTTCGCCGACTTCAAATACCTCAACGACCGCGGCGTGTTCTACAGCGCGATCCCGCTGGCGGACCCGCGCAATGGCGACTCGCTCGCCGACCTGATCGACCCGTCCACCGGCACGCTGGTCAGCGACAGCTTCCGCAACGTGCGCATCCGCACGCTGGACGGCAACGGCGGCAACCGCGTGGAGACGCGCGACCTGGCCGATGGCGTGCATCCGGTCACCCGCACCCTGACCGTGGGCGGCGACACCGAGTTCGCCAACGGCTGGCGGCTCAGCGACAAGGCGCGCTACGTCGATGGCGACGTGGGCTTCAATGCGCTGTTCAACGGGTCTCCGGTGGACGCGGCCAGCGTGCTCAGCAGCCGCCTGGCCGCCGCGCGCGCCGCGTTCCCGGGCACCGCCTCGCTGCGTTACGTGCTGGCCGGCACCAACACCCCATTCGATCCGGCCTCCACCGCCGGCCTGACCATGATCAACACCTGGTCGAGCACGCAGACCCACTACAGCGACTTCGTCAACGACCTGCGCCTGGGACGGCTGTTCGAGATGTCCGGCGGCAGCAGCCACGACGTGTCGATGGGCCTGAGTTTCAGCCACTTCACCCTGCGCCAGCAGCAGATCGGCAATGCGCTGCTGACCGACGTCAAGAGCAATCCCGACGCGCTCGACATCCAGGCCCTGAACGCGGCCGGGCAGGTGCTCGGCAACGTCACCGAGAACGGCTTCACCAGCTACGGCAGCGGCGACCTGATCGGCGATAGCCACGGCACCGCCACCGCGCTGTATGCCGCCGATACCTGGAAGCTCAACGACGCGCTGGAAGTGGATGCCGGCGTGCGCCGGGTGTGGCGCCGCGAAGAGGGCAACCGCGGCGTGATCGGCACCCAGACCATCGCCACCACAGGTCCGCTGGCCGCGCGCACCGTCACCGGCCTGGTCGGCAGCGTGCCCTACAGCAAGGACATGGCCGGCACCTCGTGGACGCTGGGCGCCTCGTACAAGCTCGCCGAACCGGTCAATGTCTTCGCGCGCTATACCGAGAGCTTCAGTTTCCCGCGGCTGAGCGAGCAATGGGGCAACGTGGTCAACGGCGTCGGTGGGCGCATGCCCGACGGCAGCGCCACCCCGGTGACCCCGATCCGCCAGGCCGAGCTCGGCGTGAAGTACGCCACGCGGCCGCTGGAACTGGTGCTGATCGGCTTCTACAGCGATTTCAGGAAACTCAATTCGAGCACTTATGTCGCCAACGCCAACGGCCTGCTGGTCAACGTGCCGCTGCTGATCGACACGCGCACCAAGGGCGTGGAGTTCGAGGGCACGTGGCGGCCATTGGGCGGGTTCGAGCTGACCGGCTCGGTGACCCTGCAGGATCCGCGCATCAGCGGCGCCGACACCTTCAGCGGCCTGTCCGGTGCCGCGCTGGTCGACAACGAGATTCCGCGCGTGCCCAAGTACAGCTGGTCGCTGCAACCGAGCTACCGCTTCCAGGTCGGCGGGGTGGATGCGCGCGCCTACGCCACCTGGTTCGGCATCGGCCGGCGCTTCCAGGACTTCACCAACGCCAGCCTGCTGCCGGCCTATCGCATCCTGGACCTGGGACTGCATCTGCAGCTCGACGCCAACCTCAGTGCGCAACTGCTGTGCACCAACGTCACCGATGCGCACGGCCTCACCGAAGGCAATGCGCGCGCGCCGGGCGTGTCCGGCGACCTGGTGCAGGCGGACGCGACCGTGGGCCGGCCGATCTTCGGCCGCAGCTACGTCGCCTCGCTGCAATGGGCGTGGTGACACACGCCCTGAGTCGAACGTGGGTCGCCGCCAGCGCGCGGCGATGCCACGTGCGCATGTTCCGTTGATCGCCAGGATCCTTCGATGACGCTTCCGCATTTCACCCGCCGCCGCTTCCTCGGCGGCCTCGGCACGGCGCTCGCCGCCGGCATGTTGCCGCTCCCCGGCTGGGCGCAGCGCGCCGCCGCCACGCCTTCCGCCTCTGTCGATCGCATCCGCGAACCGCTCAGCGGCTGGGTTCCCGGCATGCTCGACATCCACCACATCGGCACCGGCCGCGGCAACGCCACCCTGATCGTCTGCCCCGACGGCACCGCGATGATGATCGACGCCGGCGCCATCGACGGCCTGGACAAATACCTGATCGACGAACTGCCCAACAGCAGCCGGCGTGCGGGCGAGTGGGTCGGCCGCTACGCGCGCCGGCATCTGGCCCAGGCGGGGCGGCACGAACTCGACGAGTTCATCCTCACCCACTTCCACCGCGACCATATGGGCGAATGCCTGCCGGACACGCCGCTGGCGCCGGGTGGGCACTACGCCCTGACTGGCGTGACCGACGTGGCGCAACTGTTGCCGATCCGCCGCTACCTGGATCGCGGCTACCCGGACTATGCGTTTCCGCAAGCGCTGGACGATCCCAACCAGCGTAACTACCGCGCCTTCATCCAGCAGGAGCGCGCCCGCGGCGCGCAGGTCGAGCGCTTCCGTGCCGGTGCCGTCGACCAACTGCGGTTGCGGCGCGACGCCGCGGCCTATCCGGGCTTCGCCATCCGCAACCTGGTGGTCAACGGCGAGGTGTGGACCGGCGATGGCGAGCGCACGCGCGCCCTGTTCCCGCCTGGCGCCGTGCCGACGGAGAACCAATGCTCGGCGGCGCTGCGCCTGCACTACGGCGCGTTCACCTACTACAGCGGCGGCGATCTCTCCAACAGCATCAACTACTACGACGAGGACCCCTGGCGCGACGTGGAAACGCCGGTGGCGCAGGTGACCGGTGCGGTCGACGTGGCGGTGGCCAACCATCACGCCTATGCCGATGCGATGGGCCCGGCCTGCGTGCGCGCATTGCGCCCGCGTGCGTTCGTCATCCTCACCAACGACTCGGCGCACCCATCGGTGTCGCCGCTGGAGAACATGCTCAGCGAACGCCTGTACCCGGGCCCGCGCGACATCTACGCCACCGCGATGAAGCCGGAGAATATCGTCGCCAACAAGCGCATCCGCGAGATGACCAGCACCAATGGCCACGTGGTGGTGCGGGTCGCGCCGGGTGGTGCGCAGTACCGGATCGTGGTCACCGACAACAGCGACGAGTCGGATACGGTGCTGGCCGTGCATGGTCCGTATGCCAGCGGGCGCCATGCCACGGAGGAGCCATCGCCCGCCGGAGCGGGCCGCCGCGCCTCTGCCGCGGCGATGCGGCACGATTCCGCGCGCGATGCGGCGAATCGCGCATAACCGACAAGCGTCTACGCGCGATGCGTTGCGGCGTGTTGACAGCGGGTGTCGGCGCCATGCAGGTTAGGACGCACGGGCGTCCAGGGGGATCTGCACGCCCGCATGTTCGTCTTCTTCTGTGCGTCGCGACCGGCGCAGGGTGGCGTGTGCCTGCGGCATGCGCGCACGGTCGTGGGCGCGGCGCAGCGAAGGGGACGCCGGACGTCGTGCGTGCACGGCGTCGCTTCCATCCGCTGCAGAGGACACCCATGCCACGTCGACCACTCACCACCCTCGCGTTCGGCATCGTGCTGGCGCTGTACGGCGCCAGCGAGGCGCACGCGCAGGATGCCGACACCGCCGCGCCCAAGGCCGCCGCCACCGACCTGGGCCAGGTCGTGGTCACCGGCTCGCGGATCAAGCGCTCGGAAGTGGAGGGCGCCGAACCGGTGCTGACGATCAGTGCGCAGCAGATCCAGCAGGAAGGCTTCCTCACCGTCTACGACGTGCTCAGCACGCTCAACCAGCAAGGCAGCGTGGAGGCCGACACCAAATACGGCTCGCACACGCCCAATGCCTCGCCGGTGAGCCTGCGCGACCTCGGTCCCGGGCGCACGCTGCTGCTGGTCAACGGCCACCGCGTCGCCGACTATCCGCAGCCCTACGCCGGCGAGAGCAACTTCGCCAACTACGCCAACATCCCCTCCGCGGCGGTGGAACGCATCGAGATCCTCACCGGCGGCGCCTCGGCCATCTACGGCTCGGATGCGGTCGCCGGCGTCATCAACGTGATCCTCAAGCAGGGCTACGAAGGCAACCAGGTGCGCCTGCGCGGCGGCACCGCCACCGCCGGCGGGCGCGACGTGGTCGACCTGTCCTGGGTCGGCGGGCGCAGCGGCGACAAGTGGAACCTGACCTACGCGCTGCAGTGGACCCGGCGCGATCCGCTCTCGGTCGGCGAGCGGCCGAAGATGGACGACCAGGACGACGAGTCCTACAGCAACTGGACCGCGCAGGCGCGCAAGTACGGCTTCAATCCGTTCACCGGGCTGAGCCTGGTCGACGCCGGCAACAACACGCGCCTGGCGCCGCCCAGCGGCACCTGCGCACGCTTCGGCGGCCAGTTCATCGATGCGCAGCGGCTGAGCTACGACTACAACAGCGATACCGTGCGCAACCTCGGCGGCTATTGCGGCATGGCCCACGACTACGCCGACTGGCTGGCCGCCAGCGGCGGCGACAGCGGCTCGGCGTATCTGTACGGCACCTTCGACTTCGACAACGGCGTGCAGGCCTGGAGCACGCTGTCCACGACCAAGAGCGTCGGCTACTGGACCTACGACCCGCCCTACGTCTACCTCGGCCCGTTCCACGACACCGGCAGCGACCGCGACCTGTACGCGATCCGCCAGCTCACCCGCTTCGAGTCCGGCGGCTGGAAGAACCTGGCCAACACCACCAGGGAACTGTCCTGGGACCTGAGCGCCGGCCTCAAGGGCCGCCTCGCCGATCGCTTCGACTGGGAAGTGGCGGTGGGGCGCGCGCGCTACACCGTGGACGAATACGTGCGCACCGTGGACACGCAGAAGGCCACGGCCTACTTCCTCGGCCCGCAACTGGGCAGCACCGCCGACGGCACGCCGATCTACGATCTCAACGAGGAACGCTGGTACCAGCCGCTGACCGGCGCGCAGTACAACGACCTGGCGGTGAAGGCGCACAACCGCGCCGATTCCTGGGTCAACCAGGCCAGCGCCAACATCACCGGCGAGCTGCTGCAGGGCTGGGCCGGGCCGATCAAGTTCGCCGCGGTCGGCGAAGTGGCCAAGCAGGGTTACCGGCTGTCGCCCGATCCCTGCGCCAACACCTGCTATCCGCTGGACGTGGTCGATTACGGCGGCGGCGAGCGCCTGCGCTACTCCGGCGGCATCGAGTTCGACGTGCCGCTGCTGTCCACGCTCAACGCCAGCCTGGCCGCGCGTCACGACCGCTACGGCGACTACCGCGCCTACGGCAGCGACCTCGGCGCGGCGATCGGCACCCAGCGCGACACCACCTGGAGCGCCGGCCTGGAGTGGCGGCCGCTGAGCACGCTGCTGTTGCGCGGCAGCGTCGCCACCAGTTTCCGTGCTCCTGACATGCACTACGTGCTCGGCGAGCCCAGCTCCACCCAGCAGACCGTGATCGACCAGTACCGCTGCATCCAGAAGGGCTACTACCTCACCGGCGGCTGCAGCGCCGAGAACAGCGACGTGTTCTATCTGATGCAGGTCAACCGCCGCGGCACCCCGGACCTGGAATCGGAGCACGGCCGCTCGGTCACCGCCGGCTTCGTCTGGGACATCGCCGAGGGTCTGTCGCTGACCGCGGACTACTACAAGATCCGGCTGCAGGACATGATCAAGGATCTCAACCGCGACGAAGTGCTCAGCGCCGAAGCCGGCTGCCGCACCGGCCTGACCACCGCCGGCGGCGTGTGGGTCAATCCCGGCGGCGCCGAATACTGCGCGCGCATCCTCTCGCGCGTGTCGCGCGATGCCGACGGCCGCGTCACCGGCATCGAGCAGGGACCGATCAACATCGCGCAGATGCACGTGTCCGGCGTCGATGCCTCGCTGAAGTACCGGCTCAACACCGCGCGCTGGGGCAACTTCAGCTTCGCCCTGGATTACAACAACCTGATCGGCTACCACGAGCAGACCTACCGCACCGACGACGACAAGAACCTGCGCGACCAGAAGATCCGCAGCAAGCTGCGCGGCAGCGTGCACTGGGAGAATGGCGGCCCGCTGGACCTGACCGTGTACGCCAAGCGCTTCGGCTCCACCCAGGCGGTGAACTGGGGCACCTGCACCCGCTTCGACGACGGCTACCAGCCCAGCCCCTCCGACGCCTGCCGCGTCACCGACAGCGGCAACCGCCATTTCGGCGAAAGCACTACGCGCTACTTCGGCCGCGTCGGCCCGGCGCTGTACTGGAACCTCACCGCCGGCTACCGCATCGCCCCGAAGATGAAGGTCAACCTGTACATCAACAACGTGCTCAACACCGTCGGCTACGACAACAAGGAGCGCTACTACGGCTACCAGTTCTACAACACCACCCTGTACGACGCGATCGGGCGCGAGGTGGCGATGGAATATGTGCTGGATTTCTGAGGGGCCGGGAATGGGGGGTGGGGATTCGGGATTGGTTTTGGTAGCGCTGAATTCGGCGCGGCGCTACGCAACATGCGACAGGAACGCGCTTTAGCCCCTCTCCCACCGGGAGAGGGGTTGGGGTGAGGGTCCGGAGCGCGCAGCGCCACGCAAGAACGCATAGGCGTGTGCTTATGGAGATTGGATCGCTTGCTGCCGTACCCTCATCCGCCCCTTCGGGGCACCTTCTCCCGGTGGGAGAAGGGAAGTGCACTAGCCCCTCTCCCTGCGGTAGAGGGGTTGGGGTGAAGGTCCGGAGCGCGCAGCGCTACGTGAGAACCCACGCGTCAAAGGCTCCTACGCGATGACGGCGACATCATGGCCCTACCGCCGCGTTGAACCGCTTTTCCGATTCCCCATTCCCGGTTCTCCTTCCCGGCTCCACAAGTTGCTGATGCAACTGTGGCGCTGCCGCAAACCCTGTGCTATCACTACGTCCCATGAACGCGTCCTGCCGCAGCTTTTACTTTTGGTATTACGGTTTTCCGATGCCGCTGGCGGAGGAAGGATCGCGTTCACCCTGAAGGAAACTTCAGCCGCAATCCCGAAAGCCGCCAGCGAACCTGGCGGCTTTTTTCATGCCGCCGGATCTGGCCCCCACCCAGCCCCCCGACGAGACACGCACATGGCACCGCACACCGACGATCTGCGCATCCGCAAGATCGAACCGCTGACTCCGCCCTCCCAGCTGCAGGCGCTGCTGCCCTGCGACGAGGAGGCCTCGCAGACCGTCACTGCCGCGCGCGCGGCGCTGCACGAGATCCTGCACGGCCGCGACGACCGCCTGGCGGTGGTGATCGGCCCCTGCTCGATCCACGACCCGGTCGCGGCGATGGAGTACGCGCAGCGCCTGCGCCCGCTGCGCGAGACCTACGGCGATGCGCTGGAGATCGTGATGCGGGTGTACTTCGAAAAGCCGCGCACCACGGTCGGCTGGAAGGGCCTGATCAACGATCCCAACCTCGACGGCAGCTTCGACATCAACAAGGGTCTGCGCCTGGCGCGCGGCCTGCTGCGCGACATCAACCGCCTCGGCCTGCCGGCCGGCGTGGAGTTCCTCGACATCATCTCGCCGCAGTACATCGCCGACCTGGTGGCCTGGGGCGCGATCGGCGCGCGCACCACCGAGAGCCAGGTGCACCGCGAGATGGCCTCGGGCCTGTCGTGCCCGGTGGGCTTCAAGAACGGCACCAGCGGCGACGTCAAGATCGCGGTCGATGCGGTCGGCGCGGCCTCGCATCCGCACCATTTCCTGGCGGTGACCAAGGACGGGCAGACCGCCGTGGCGGCCACCGCCGGCAACCCGGACTGCCACGTGATCCTGCGCGGCGGCACCCAGCCCAACTACGACGCCGACAGCGTCGCCGCGGCGGCGCAGGTGCTGGAGAAGGCCGGCCTGCCGGCGCGGCTGATGGTCGACGCCAGCCATGCCAACAGCGGCAAGAACCCGGACAACCAGCCCAAGGTGATCGAGGACATCGCCCGCCAGCTCGAGGCCGGGCAGTCCCGCATCGTCGGCGCGATGGTCGAGAGCCACCTGCGTGGTGGCCGCCAGGAGCTGGTCGCGGGCCAGCCGCTGGTCTACGGCCAGAGCATCACCGACGGCTGCATCGACTGGGACACCTCGGTGCAGGTGCTCGAGCGGCTGGCGCAGGCGGTGCGCGCGCGGCGCCAGGCGCGCGTGGCGCAGGCGGCCTGATCTGGTAGTGGGAAAAACGCACGCAGCCTGACCGGCTGCGTGCGTGGGGGGCGGGGGAGGCCCGGAAGAGGGGCCGGACGCGCCGCCGAATGCGAAGGGAGAGAGCTTCGGTATCGACGGCTGCGTGCCGGTGATGACGTTATCCGCCCATCCGGTGACCACCGTATGCCGGTGTGTGGCAGCGGCTGGCAAGGTGTTGGAGGGGCGTTAAAACCTGTTGTCGCCGGTTCAGCGCGGGAGGTCGAAGTGGTGCGCCGGAGCCTGCGTTCGTTGCAATTTGCCGCCGATGGAAACGCAGCGGCGATCGCCTGCTGGCGAAACCGGCGACCGTGTCGATAATGCCTGCATGGCCGCCGACCCGCCCTGGTTCCTGTACCTGCTCGAATGCCGCAACGGCAGCTACTACGCCGGCATCACCCCGGACCTGCAGGCGCGCTTCCAGGCGCACCTGCGCGGCGCCGGCGCCAAGTACACCCGCGCCAACCCGCCGGTACGGCTGCTGGCCAGTCGCGCCTACCCCGACCGCGCCGCCGCCTCGCGCGCCGAATACGTACTCAAGCGCTTGCCGCGCGGTCGCAAGCTGGCGTTCCTCGCCGTGCCCGACTCCGCACCTGGCGCCGACAACCTGCAAACGACAGCCGAATCCGCAGCGGTGTTGTAGGAGCGGCTTCAGCCGCGACAGGCGTAACCGGTAAAGCCCGTCGCGGCTGAAGCCGCTCCTACGACGATGCCGCAATTCGCGCGCATCTCGGATGCAAGAGGACTGCACTGTGGGAGGGACTTCAGTCCCGACGCGCTGTCCCGCAACTGCTCGGCGAGCCCCCAAACAGGACCACTGCCAGCCGTTGTAGGAGCGCTTTCAAACGCGACCATGGGAAGCCCGTCGCGGCTGAAGCCGTTCCTACGACGGTGTCGCACATTCGCGCGGATTCTGGATGCGAGAGGGCTGCACTGTGGGAGGGACTTCAGTCCCGACGCGACGAACCCGAACGACGCGACAACCGCCCCATGGGGCATGCCGCTGTACGCAGCAGACACACCCGATGCACACCCCGCCTCAGCGGCTGGGCCAATGCCACGCCGGCCGATCCAACGCGCGCAGGCCGGCGACGTCGGTCTGGCCGTGCTCCTTGATCAGCAGATGGTGCAGGCAATCGGGCTGCTGCTCCAGCGCCGCGATCAGCCGGCTGGCATGCGAGACCACGATGATCTGCGCCTGCCGCGCGGCGCTGCCGATCAGCCGCGCCAGCGCCGGCAGCAGGTCTGGATGCAGGCTCGCTTCCGGTTCGTTGAGCACCAGCAGTTCCGGCGGGCGCGGGCTCAGCAGGGCGGCGATCCACAGCAGGTAGCGCAAGGTGCCATCGGACAGCTCGGCCGCCAATAGCGGCCGCAGCAGGCCATGCTGGTGCATCGCCAAATCGAAGCGCCCGGCATGCACCTCGATCGTCAACCGCGCGCCGGGGAAGGCATCGTCCACCGCCGCATGCAGGCCGTCGGCATCGCCGATCTCCAGGATGGTCTGCAGGGCCGCGGCGAGGTCGGCGCCGTCGTTGCTCAGCACCGGCGTGTGCGTGCCGATCTGCGCCATGCGAGCCGGTGCCGCGGCATCGGTGCGGAAGTGGTCGTAGAAGCGCCAGCGGCGGATGTTCTCGCGGACCTCATGCATCTCCGGTGCAGCGCGCGGATCGGAGAACTGCGCCAGCACGCTGTCGAAACTGGCGATGCCGGCGCCGGCATCGGTCCAGCCGTCGTCCTGGGTCCGCAGGCGCACCGCCGGCCCGTTGCGGTCCACCAGCAGGTTGGACGGGCGCAGCCAGGGGCCGGCCCAGATGCATTCGCGCTTGATCTGCGGATCCAGCCCGAAGGCCGACGCCGACGGCATCGGCAGGCCCAGGTCGATGGCATAGCCGAACGCGTCGCTGGCGTAGCCCAATTTCAGGCCGACGGCCTGCTGCCGCACCGTGCCCTCGACCGGATGCTCGCCGCGCCGGACCACGCGGCTCAGCGTCTCCGGGCCGGCCCACAACGCCGACGGCAAGCCGCCCTCGCGGGCCAGTGCGGCGATCACCCCGCCCTGGGCGGTGTCGGCGAGCAGGCGCAGCGCCCGGTAGACGTTGGACTTGCCGCTGCCGTTGGCGCCGGTGATCAGGGTCAGCCCCGCCAGCGGCAGCACCAGCTCGCGCAGGGAACGATAGGAGGAAACCGCCAGGGTGGTCAGCATCGGCGCAGCATACCCGCTGCCGGAGCCGCTCAGCCGCCGGCGCGCATGGTGCCGGTATCCAGCCAGCGCTGGTGCCAGGACAGCGCCTCGGGCAGCAGGTGCGGGGTGTGCTTGCCGTAGCTGGCATGCAGGGCGCGGTCGAAATAGTCCTGCAACTGCGCGCGGTAGCTCGGATCCACGCAGTGCGCGAGCAACTGTTGCGCGCGCTGCCGCGGCGGCAGGCCGCGCAGGTCGGCCAGGCCATGCTCGGTGACGATGATGGAGACGTCGTGCTCGGTGTGATCGACGTGGCTGACCATCGGCACGATCGAGGAAATGCTGCCGTTCTTCGCCGTGCTCGGGCTGAGGAAGATCGACAGGAAGCCGTTGCGCGCGAAGTCACCGGAACCGCCGATGCCGTTCATGATGCGGCTGCCCATCACGTGGGTGGAATTGACGTTGCCGTACAGGTCGGCCTCGATCATGCCGTTCATGCCGATGCAGCCCAGCCGCCGCACCAGTTCCGGATGGTTGGAGATCTCCTGCGTGCGCAGGATGATGCGCTCGCGATAGAAGTCGATATTGCGCTTGAACTCCTCGTTGGCTTCCGGGCTCAGCGCGAAGCCGGTGCACGAGGCGACCTTCAACACGCCGCTGCGCAACAGGTCGAGCATGCCGTCCTGGATCACCTCAGTGAACGCGCTGAGATCGCGGAAGCCGCTGCTGGCCAGGCCGGCCAGCACCGCGTTGGGAATGTTGCCCACGCCGGACTGCAGCGGCAGCAGGTTCGGCGGCAGCCGGCCCTTGCCGACCTCATGCTGGAAGAACGCGATCAGGTGCTCGGCGATGCGCCGGCTGGTGGCGTCGGCCGGGGTGAACGGGCTGTTGCGGTCGGGGCCGTGGGTGCGCACCACCGCCACGATCTTGTCCGGGTCGCAGCGCAGCGACGGCTCGCCGATGCGGTCGTCGGCATGCAGCAACGGGATCGGCTTGCGGTGTGGTGGCAACGCCGTGCCGTAGTACACGTCGTGCATGCCGTCGATGCCGGCCGGCTGCCAGTCGTTGACCTCGACGATCACCTTCTTCGCCAGGTCCAGCCAGGTCTTGTTGTTGCCGACCGAGGTCGACGGGATCAGGCTGCCGTCCTCGCGGATGCCGGCCACTTCCACCACCGCGGTGTCGATCTGCCCATAGAAACCGAACCACACGTGCTGGGCGACGTGGCTGAGGTGGATGTCGATGTAGTCCAGCGTGCCGGCGTTGATGCGCTGGCGCGCGTCCGGGTCGGACTGGAACGGCATGCGCAGGGCGATGCCGTCGGCCTTGGCCAGCGCGCCGTCCAGTTCCGGCGCGGTGGAGGCGCCGGTCAGCAGCTGGATCTTGAACGACTGGCCCTGCAGGTGCGCCGCCTCGATGCGCTGCGCCAGCGCCATCGGCACCGCCTTGGGATAGCCGGAGCCGGTGAAGCCGCTCATCGCCACCGTCTCGCCGGGCTGGATCAACGCCGCCGCGGCCTCGGCGCTGACGATGCGCTCGCGCAGGCGGGGATGGAGGATGCGTTCGGCGGACATGCGGCGACCAGGGCGTGGGAGAGGGGGCAACAATTATCGCGGATCGGGCCGATGCCCGCGCTGGAGTGCGTCCCCACTTTCTGCGCCTGCCGCGCGGCGGCGCATGCGGGCGCCACGGACGCAACGATGAGGAAATACGCCACGGTGTTTGCGATGTGTGCGGCGCTTCGCGCGCCGGACCTTCACCCCAACCTCTCTCCCGGTGGGAGAGGGGCGCTGGTTTCTCCGTTCTCCTGGTGGGGTCTCGTTTGCGATGGAGGGACGCAGCGCGCATGCAGCCAGCGCAACGCCGGGTGTATGCCACCGTCGCTTTCACGCGCTCCACGCCGCGCCGCGGCGATAGTGCCGCGGTGCCGCTCTCCGCCCGCCCGCTGACCGCCGTCCACGCACGCTACCGGCGTCTGCCGCGCGGCTGGCGCCTGCTCCTGCGCGGCCTGCTGATCGCCTACCTGCTGTATCTGCTGGCCGGCAATGTATTCCTCAACACGCCGCTGTTCGACCTGGCCACCAACCGCAAGCCGGAGAAGTTCCGCATGCACACCGGGCCGGCGATCACCGTATTGCCCGGCTTCATCACCGCCTGGAACGTGCGCATGCGCGGTCACGTGCAGCGCAATGTCTGGCAGGTGCGCGCCGACCGCGCCAGCGCGCGCATCGCGCTGCTGCCGCTGCTGCACCGCGAAGTGCGTCTGCCGTGGATGGAAGCGGTGAACGTGATCGGCGAGATGGACCGCGTCGAGGAGATGATCCCGCCACCGCCGCCCAGCGACCAGGGCTGGACGCTGCGCTTCGACGCGATCCACAGCGGCACGCTGCGCCGCGCACGCTTCGGCGATTTTGCGGTCGAGGGCAAGGGCCACGGCACCGTCGGCTTCCTCAAGCAGTTGCGTGGCGGTCCCTCGGAACTGTTCCGCTCGCAGATCGTGTTCGAGGACGTCAGCGTGCGCTACGGCAAGCGCCAGATCGCCGACCAGGCCACGCTGGACGCGCGCTTCTCGTTCCCGCGCCACTACCGCGCGCAGGCGCCGGGGTTGCGCAAGCTGGGCATCACCGACCTGGCGCTGCGCGTGCACGGACGCAGCGTGGCCCTGCGCATCGACACCGCCGGCGACACCACCAAGCTGAGCACCGAACCCGGTCTGGGCCACGTGCAGGCCAATCTGCACCTGCTGCGCGGCGCGCTGCAGCCCGGCAGCACGCTCAACTGGCGGGTGCCGCTGCATGCCGGCGTCGGCGCCACCGATCGCGGCGTGCTGACGCTGTTGCTGGACGTGGAAGGCGAGGACATCCGCGCGCGTGCGCGCCTGCCCGGCCAGGTCGATCCGCGCAGCATGCTCGATGCCGACCTGCGCATCGCCGGACGCCAGGTGCCGTTCGACGACCCGGCGGCGCTGCTGCCGCGCACCTCCGGCCGCGTGCAGGGACGCTGGCATTTCGAATCGTTGAACTGGATCAGCGACCTGCTGGTGCGCAAGCCGTGGTTCCAGCTCGACGGCGGCGGCGACGTCGCCGCCGATCTGCAGTTGCGGCAGGGCGCGTTGCAGCCGGGCAGCCGCCTCGACGTGCCCGACGTGCAGGCGGTGGCGGAGATCATGCGCGTACGCCTGAGCGGCAAGGCGCAGGCGGCCGGGCGCATCGTCGGCACGGCCGACCGGCCGCGCACGCAACTGGACGTGCGCATGCGTCGCTTCGCGCTGGCGCCGCTGGCCGAGCCCAAGGCCAGCTTCGTCGAAGGCGAGAACCTGCAACTGAATCTGCAGGGCGATGGCGCGCTGGCCACCCTGCACGATTCGTTGCAGGCGCGGCTGCGCTTTGCCGACGCGCGCGTGCCGGACCTGCGCGCTTACAACCGCTATCTGCCGGCGGCGCAGGTGCGCGTGCTCGGCGGCGATGGCCGGCTCAGCGGCGACCTGCAGCTGGACGCGTCCGGCCAGGTCGGCCAGGGCACCGTGCGTGTGCTCGGCCGCCAGGCGCGGCTGCAGACCGCGGGCCTGGAACTGGCTGGCAATCTCGACCTGGACGCGCGGCTGCGGCGCGCCGAGCTGCAGGACCGGCGCTTCGATCTGAGCGGCAGCACGCTGCGCCTGCAGGGCGTGCGCTACGGCACCCAGCCCAGGCAGGGCGACTGGTGGGCGACGCTACGGATCCCGCAGGGGCGCATCGCCGCCGCGGCGCCGGTGCAGGCCGATGCGCAGGTACAGATGCAGATGCGCGACGCCGGCCCGGTGCTGGCGGTGTTCGCGCAGCACAGCGATGCGCCGGCGTGGTTGCTGAAGTTGGCCGACGCCGGACAATTGCAGGCCAGCGGACAACTGCGCTGGCGCAAGGACGCGCTGTGGCTGGATCGGGTCGCGGCAGAAAACGAACGCGTGGCCTTGCGCGCTCGCCTGCGCGTCGGCGATGCCGGCACCCAGGGCGATCTGTATGCGCGCTGGGGCGTGCTCGGCGTGGGCGTGGCGCTGCGCGGCGAACAGCGGCAATGGCATCTGCTGGGCGCGCGCGAATGGTACGACCGGCAACCGGCGTGGCTGCCGGAGGCCCCGGCACCGGCGGCATCGCCCTGACGCGATGACGAACGCGTCGTGCTCTTGCGTAGGCAAGGGCGAGGCAATGCATCGCGGCGCTGGAAATGTGCAGGCACGCGCAGGGTGCACGTCCGCCCGCTTTCCCCTTCCCTGTTCCCGTTTCCCCATTCCCTCAACGCCGCAGAATGTACCGCCCAGTATCGTTTTGCACTGCAGCGTGCAATGTCTCAAAAAAGCGCCCAAGATCGCCCTGCATCCCGACGTGGGGGAGGGAGCAAGGCCCGCTAGCAGTTCGCTGCCAGCGGGCTTTTTTATTGCCCGTTTCCGGGCCTGCCGCTGCGGGCTATGCGATGGCCTGACGTGAGGTATCGATAACACGCATCCGTGACGGCGACATTGCCGGATCGCGTTCCGGGATGTCTGCGCCGCAGCGCGCGCAGCCGGCGCTCGGGTCAGGTCGGCATCGCCTGCGACGTCGCGTGCGGCGACGGCGGCAGTTCGGGGCGGGTCGGGTCCACGGTCAGCGGCTCGTCGCTGCGCAGCAGCGCATGCGCCTCGGCTTCGCTGGCCACCGCCGGCGGCGAACCGCGCAGCGGCAGGCCGGCGGTTTCGCGCACGAAGACCATGGTCGCGATGCCGACCACCGCCGCCCCCATCAGGTAGTAGGCCGGCACCAGCGGATCGCCGGTGCGTTCGACCAGCCACGCGGTGACCAGCGGCGTGGTGCCGCCGAACAGCGACACCGACACGTTGAAGGCGATCGACAGCGCGCTGTAGCGCACCGGGGTGTAGAACAGCGCCGGCAAGGTGGACGGCATCGAGCTGGTGAAGCACACCAGCGCCACGCCCAGCAGCATCAGGCCGAGGAAGATCAGCCAGTCGTTGCCGGTGCCGACCAGCCGCAGGCACGGCACCGCCAGCACCAGCAGCGCGATGCAGGCGCCGATCACCATCGGCTTGCGGCCCAGGCGATCGCTGAACAACCCGCCGAGCACGTTGAGCGGCATCATCACCAGCATCACGATGATGATCAGCAGCAGGCCCTTGCTCTCGGCATAGCCCATGGTGACGCTGAGGTAGCTGGGCATGTAGGTCAGCAGCATATAGTCGGTGACGTTGAACACCAGCACCAGGCCCACGCACTTGAGCAGCTGCGGCCAGTGGACGCGGAACAGCGCACCCAAGCCTGGCGCATCGTGCTCGCGCTTTTCCGCCTCTTCGGCATAGGCCTGGAACGCCGGGGTTTCCTCCAGCTTCATGCGCATGTACAGGCCGAGCAGGCCCAGCGGGCCGGCGATCAGGAACGGCACGCGCCAGCCCCAGTCGTGCATCTGCGCATCGCTCAGCGCAAAGTGCAGCGCGGTCACCGTGGCGGCGCCGGCGATGTAGCCGCCCAGCGTGCCGAACTCCAGCCAGCTGCTCATGAAGCCGCGGTTGCGATCGGTGGAGTACTCGGCGATGAAGGTCGCCGCGCCGCCGTATTCGCCGCCGGTGGAAAAGCCCTGCACCAGCCGCGCCACCAGCAACAGGATCGGCGCCCAGATACCGATGCGCTCGTAGGAGGGGATCAGGCCGATCGAGAACGTGCCCAGCGCCATCAGGATCATGGTCGCGGCCAGCACCTTCTGCCGTCCGTAGCGGTCGCCCAGCGGACCGAACACCAGCCCGCCCAGCGGACGCACCAGGAACGCCACGGTGAAGGTCGCGAACGTGGCGATCAGCTGCGCGGTCGGGTTGGTGCTGGGAAAGAACACGTGGCCCAGGGTCACGGCCAGGTAGCCGTACACGCCGAAGTCGAACCATTCCATCGCGTTGCCCAGCGCCGCCGCGCCGACCGCCCGCTTGAGCATGGGTTTGTCGACGACCGTGACTTCTTCCACCTGCAGTTGGCGGCGGCGCTTGAACCATCCGAAATGGGCGTGGAACTCCGACATGTCTTCTCCTGTCCTGAAACGGTGAGGTGATGGCCCCCGGCCCGCACATGGCAGGGCAAAGCAGGACGGAATGGCGCAAGAGGCGCCGCACTGGTCTGCGGGGGCACGATCCCGGATGGCCGCGTCGACACCACGGCGCTGCGAGATCGAAGAGACGGAGCGGGCGGCGCGGGATCACGCGAGGCTCCGTCGAGGGGAGCATGATACACCATCGCCCGATTCGGCCGGGCGGCATGGTCCGCGAAACGCGGCGAACGTGGCGTGAAACGCTGCGTATTGCGGCGATGTGCGGCAAAGCATGGCCCATACGTCGTGGTGTTTGCGACGGCATGCAGGCGGATGGCGACGTGTCGCGTCTAGCGGATCGCAGTTGCAATGGGGCGCGATGCCGAGCGTTTGCAGGGCGATGTCAGAGGCAACTGTAGGAGCGGCTTCAGCCGCGATGGGGCGTTCCCGGGAATGCCCGTCGCGGCTGAAGCCGCTCCTACAACGCACAGGCGATTCTTGCTGTGTTGGATGTGCCCGAACGCCCAGGATGCCAGAATCGCCCGATGTCCAACGCTTCCTTCGCCGTTCCCGCCGCCCTGCAGCCCACGCTCGCGCGCAGCATGGCACGCTTGCGCCAGGCCGTGGCCGCGCAGCCCTGGCCGTCTCATCCCGGTTTCGAGGACGCGCTGGCGCGCGCGCTGCTGGCCAGCGATTTCCTGCTCGACACGCTGTGCCGGCAGCCGTCGCTGCTCGCGCACCTGGCGCAGCCGGATCCGCCGCCGTTGCCGCTGCCGCAACTGGATCCGGCGCAACCGGCGGCGTGGCCGACGCAGTTGCGCCGCTACCGCGCGGCCGCCTCGGCGCGGCTGGTGTGGCGCGACGTGCTGGGCCTGGACGAGGTCGATGCGACCCTGGCCGGCAGCACGCAGCTGGCCGAGGACTGCCTGGCGCTGGCGCTGCAGGCGCTGGAGGGCGAGTTCGCGACGCGCCATGGCGTGGTCCGCGCCGCCGACGGCAGCGTGCAGTGGCTGGTGGTGTTCGGCCTGGGCAAGCTCGGCGGCGGCGAACTGAATTTCTCTTCCGACGTGGACCTGGTCTACGCCTACCCGCAGGGCGGCGAGTCCGACGGCGCGCGCGCGCTGGCCGCAGAGGAATACTTCGCGCGGCTCGGCCAGCGCCTGGCGCGGCTGCTCGACGAGACCACCGCCGACGGCTTCGTGCACCGCGTGGATCTGCGCCTGCGTCCGTTCGGCACGGCCGGCCGGGTGGCGCTGTCGTTCGCCGGCATGGACCAGTACTTCCAGCGCGAAGGCCGCGACTGGGAACGCTACGCCTGGCTCAAGGCGCGCGCGGTGGCCGGCGACATCGCTGCCGGCGAGGAATGGCTGCAGGCGCTGCGCCCGTTCGTGTACCGGCGCTATCTCGACTACACCGCGCTGGACGGCCTGCGCGAGATGAAGGCGGCGATCACCGCCGAAGTCGCGCGCCACGACCGCCTGGACGACATCAAGCGCGGCGCCGGTGGCATCCGCGAGATCGAGTTCCTGGTGCAGTCGCTGCAGTTGATCCGCGGCGGCCGCGAACCCGCACTGCGCGAACGCCGCCTGTTGCCGGCGCTGCACGCGCTGGTCGCCGCCGGCCAGGTCGCCGCCGAGGATGGCGCGGCGCTGGCGCAGGCGTATCGCTTCCTGCGCCAGGTGGAGAACCGCCTGCAGATGCTGCGCGACGCGCAGACCCACGCGTTGCCGGAGGATCCGCTGGATCGCGCGCGCATCGCCTTCGGCCTCGGCTATGCCGACTGGGCCGCGCTGCACGCAGCGCTGCAGGTGCAGCGCGATCGCGTCGCCGCCGAGTTCGCCGAACTGCTGGCGCCGCGCGAGCGCACGCTGGCGCCCGATGCGCTGGCCGACTATTGGCGCGGCCTGCCCGACGCCGGCCAGGCGCAGGTGTTGCGCGCCGCCGGCTTCGCCGATGCCGACGGCGCCGACCAGGCCTTGCGCGGTTTCGTGCAGTCGCTGGGCGTGCGCACCTTGTCCGATGCCGCGCGTGCGCGCCTGGACCGGGTGCTGCCGGCGCTGCTGCATGCCGCGGCGCGCTCGGCGCAGGCCGATGCCGCGTTGCACCGGGTACTCGGCCTGCTGCAGGCGATCCTGCGCCGGGCCAGCTACCTGGCCCTGCTCGACGAGCAACCCAGCGCGCTGGCGCGGCTGGTCGACGTGCTGGCGCGCAGCGCCTTCCTGTCCGAACGGCTGGCCGCACACCCGCTGCTGCTGGACGAACTGCTCGACAGCCGCGTCGATGGCCCGATGCCGGACCTGGCGGCGATGCAGCGGCTGTGCGATGCCGCGGTCGCCACCGCCGGCGACGATCCGGAAGCGGCCCTGCGTGGCCTCAACGAAGCGCGCCAGGCGCTGAGTTTCCGCATCGCCCTGGCCACGCTGGACCGGCGCCAGCCCGCGCTCGACAGCGCGCGCCAGCTCGCGCAGCTGGCCGAGGCGGTGGTGGTGACCGTGCTGCGCCTGGCGCGTGCCGATCTGGTCGCCGCGCACGGCGAGGTGCCCGGCGGCAGTTTCGCCATCGTTGGTTACGGCAGCCTGGGCGGCGTGGAACTGGGCATCGGCTCGGACCTGGACCTGGTGTTCCTGTACGACCACCCGCCGGGCGTCGAAGCGTCGGCCGGACCGCGGCCGCTGGAGAGCGGGCGCTGGTTCGCGCGGCTGGCGCAGAAGGTGATCGCGTTGCTCGGCGCGGTCACCGGCGGCGGCCGCCTGTACGACATCGACGTGCGCCTGCGCCCGGACGGCGGCAAGGGCGCGCTGGTGTCGTCGCTGGCCAGCTACCGGGAGTACCAGCGCGAGCGCGCCTGGACCTGGGAACACCAGGCGCTGGTGCGCGCCCGCGGCGTGGCCGGCGATGCGTCGCTGCTGCAGCAGTTCGAGCAGGTGCGCGCGCAGACCCTGGCGCGCCCGCGCGAGGCCGCAGTACTGCGCGAGGAAGTGCGCAAGATGCGTGCGCGCATGCGCGCCGAACTGGACCGCAGCGATGCGGCGCGTTTCGATCTCAAGCAGGGCGCTGGCGGCCTGGTCGACCTGGAATTCCTGGTGCAGGCCGGCGTGCTGCTCGGCGCCGCGCAGCAGCCGGCGCTGTTGGTGCCGCGCGACACGCCGGCCCTGCTCGACGCGCTGGCGCACAGCGGCTGGCTGTTGCCATCCATCGCCGAGCGCCTGCATGCCGCCCACGCGACGCTGGTGGAAGCGGGCCTGGCCTGCACGCTGGACCGGCGTCCGCGCCTGACCGCACCCACCGCCGACATCGCCGCGGCGCGTGCGGCGATTCGCGCTGCCGCGGTTGCCCTGGACCTGGTGTTCGTCGATGGCCGTGCGGACGGCGACGCGGCGCACTAGCGCGCTGTCGGCGCTGGCTGCAATCGGCCGGAGGGCCTGGGCATGCCGCCGTGCTGTTACGCAAACACGCCGCCTGGCCGCGGCGATGGGCACCGGCACGCCGTTCCGTGCCGCGGTGGCGCGATTGCTACACGCTGACGTACTGAGTCTGGAACCAGACCGCGTCGGGATCAGTGTCCACCACCTGGTCGGGATCCACCCCGAACAGCCCCTGGTAGGCGCGCTTCCATAGGCCGGCGCGGCCGGCGCACAGGTCGTGCCACAGCGCATGGAAGGTCACTGACTCGAACACCCGCACCACGTCCACGACCTGCTCGAGGTAGGCCTGGAACAGGTAAACCCGCTCGCCGGCCACCAGGATGTTGAAGTTGTGGATCAACTGCGACGGATCGCCCAGCAGCACGAGGTTGACGAAGTCGCCGTCGCCGAAGGTCGGCAGCGCCGCGTCCGCCAGGTACAGCCGGGTGCGCAGGGGCCGGTCACGACGCAGCAGCACCATCTCCAGCATCAGCGGGGCGAAGGTGTTGCAGGACCACTCCGGGCAGGACACCGTGGGCGTGGTCAGCGTGGCCAGCGCCGTACCGGCCGGCTGCAGTTGCGCCAAAGTGGCGTTGAGCGCGCTCAGCGCGAGGGCGGGAGTGACGTCGTGCGGCATGGGCGTGGTCTCGTCGCAGGCGCGGCGCACGGGAGGCGCGCCGCCGATCACCATTCAACGTTGGCCGCAGTCGTTTGTGAAGCCGGCGCCGCCCGCCTGTCCGCCGCTAGCGCGCCGGCGCCATCCGCCACAGCAGCGCACGGAACGGCGCCAGCAGGCACACGCCGATGCCCAGCTTCACCGCCAGGTCGCCGGCAGCCCAGCTCAGCCACGGCAGCGTCGAGCCGGCGAAGGCGATTGACCAGAAGATCGTGGTGTCCAGCGTCGCGCTGCAGGTGGTGGCGACGATCGGCGCGCGCCACCAGCGGCCGCGGCGCAGCCGGTCGAACACGGTGATGTCCAGCAGTTGCGCGGCGATGAAGGCCAGGCACGAGGCCGCGGCGATGCGCGGGGTGGCGATCCAGATCGACAGCAGCACCGCCAGCGCGAACCCGCACCAGGCCACCCGCCGCGCCGCGCGCGGGCCGAAGCGGCGGTTGATCAGGTTGCTGACCAGGAACGCCAGCGGATAGCTGAAGGCGCCCCAGGTCAACCAATCGTTGATCGGGAACTGCACCAGCACGTTCGACAGCAGCACCACCGCGCCCATCGCCAGCACGGACAGCAGCAGCGCGCGCGGGGTCAGCGCGGCGAAAGTGGGCGAGGGAGCGGCAACGGACGGCACGGCGATCGGGGCAGGGGCGGCGGGCGCGCATTATCGCGGCCCGGACGCGCGATGACCAATGCCGCGGACGCGGACCCGCTCTTCGTAGGAGCGGCTTCAGCCGCGACCACGCGAGATCGGAAACGTCCTGTCGCGGCTGAAGCCGCTCCCGCCCTTGCGGTACCGACATTGTCGGAGGGCTGCACTGTGGGAGGGACTTCAGTCCCGACCCGATGAAGCGTCCGCTTCACACTGTGCTTCCGAGCTCCACGCATCGCGGCTGAAGCCGCTCCTACAAATGAAACTCCGCGCTTGGGACCGCTTTTGCGATTCCCCATTCCCTATTATCCAATCCCGGCTCCATCGCGGCTGAAGCCGCTCCTACAAATGAAACTCCGCTGGGGACCGCTTTTGCGATTCCCCATTCCCCATTCTCGGCTTCACCGCGGCAGCGCCATCCCATCCACCGCCGCACGGCCCACGGCCGGGTCGTCGGTGAAGAAGCCATCGATGCCGGCGTCGAGCAGTGCGCGCATTTCGGTGATGCTGCCGGCCGCATTCACCGCAGCCGGGCCGCGCGCGTCCTGAAGCTGCTTGGGCAGGAAATAGTTCTCGGGCCGGAACGTGTACGGAATCACCTGCAGGCCCGCCGCATGCGCATCGGCAACGAACGACGTGGGCGCGGCCAGGGCGCCGTCGGCGCTCACCGGCACGATCGCGCGCAGATTGGGGCTGACCAGTTGCGCGTACTTGGCGATCGCGCGCAGGCCCTGCGCGCTGCCCATCTGCGCGTAGGTCGGGCCGTCGCGCAACTGGTCGCCCGGGCGGTCCTTGGGATCGCCCAGCAGCTGCACCAGGCGCACGTTCGGATGGGTGCTGCCCAACTTGCCGTGCAGATATTCCAGGTTGCCGATCTCGAACGACTGGATCACCACCGGCGCCTTGCGCGTGTAGGCGTGCGCGTCGAGGGTGGCCACCAGCTTGTCTTCCATCGCCAGGCCGAGCCCGCGGAAGTAGGTGCCGTGCTTGATCTCGGGAATCAGCCCGATCGGCCGCCCGCGCGTGGCCGACTCGGCCGCGGTGAAGTCGATGATCTCGTCCATGGTCGGCACCTGGAACTGCCCGTCGAAGGCGGTGCCGCGCAGTTGCGGCAGGCGCTCGCGCGCGCGCAGGGTCTTCAGCTCGGCCAGGGTGAAGTCTTCGGTGAACCAGCCTTCCACGCGCTGCCCATCGATCTGCTTGACGGTCTTGCGCGCGGCGAACTCCGGATGCGCGGCCACGTCGGTGGTGCCGCCGATCTCGTTCTCGTGGCGCGCCACCAGCACCCCGTCCTTGGTCGAGACCAGGTCCGGCTCGATGAAATCGGCGCCGTCGGCGATGGCCTTGGCGTAGGACGCCAGGGTGTGTTCGGGGCGCAGCGCGCTGGCGCCGCGGTGGCCGATCACCAGCGGCTTGTGCTCGTCCGGAGCGGCGGCCGGTGCGGCCGCCGCGGTGATCGCCAACACGGCCATCGCGCATCCCAACAACCAGGAGGTGGATCGGATCATCGCATGCGTTCCGGTTTGGCGGTGGGCGAACAGGATGGACGCGCTCAGAAGCGCGCGTCCAGGGTCAGGAACGCCTGCCGCGGCGCGCTGGCGTGGAAGGCCAGCGAGCGGCCGTTGGGGTCGCTGTTGCTGAAGGCGGTGAGGTTGGAGGCGTAGCGCTTGTCGGTGAGGTTGGTGACGTTCAACGACAGCTTCAGGTCCCGCAGGAACGACACCGCCCCGAAATCGTAGCCGGCGCCGGCATCGAAGGAGGTGTAGCCGCCGAAGCCCTGGTCGTTGGTGTAGGTGTAGTAGCGCTGGCCGGTGTACTTGCCGCGCAGGTTGGCGTTCCAGCCGTTCCAGGTCCAGCTGAGCTCGCTGGCGAACATGCGCTTGGGCGTGTCCACGGTGTACTTGCCGGCGGTGGGGATGACCGCGCCGTTCTGCACGTAGTTGTCGTCGTAGGTGGAGCGGTTGATCGAGGCCGAGTTGTACCACTGCAGGTGCGCGGTCGGCTTCCAGATGAAGGTCAGCTCGCCGCCGCGGCTGCTCACCGAACCAACGTTGAAGAAGCGCGTGGTGCACGCCGGGGTGGTGCCCTGCTGGATGCTCGGGCACGGGTTGAGCGACAGCAGGCGGTTGTCGAAGGTCACGTCGTAGCCGACCAGCGAGGCCTCGAACTGGTCGCGCACCAGGCGGTAGCCGGCTTCGAAGGTCTTGGACTTCTCCGGCTGCAACGCACCGACGCTGGCATCGAACGAAGCCTGGGTCACCAGCAGCGGGCCGCCGGCGCCGCCGCCCTGGAACGCGGCGATGTTCTCGGCGTAGGAGGCGAACACTTCCTGGCCCTCGGCCAGGCGGTAGCTCAGGCCGGCCTGCGGCAGCAGCGCCTTGCTGGCCTTCAGTTCGCCGTTGGCCACCGGCGACTCCACCGCAATCCCGGGCGTCTCGCGCGCGGTCATCGTGGTGTGCGGGCTCTTGGCGCCGATGTCCAGGGTCAGGCGCTCGTCGAGCAACTTGAAGGTGCCCTGCACATAGGCCTGCTTGGTGGTGATGACGTAGTCCTGCGAGAACAGCCGGCGGTTCGGGTTGCTGAGGAAGAGGTCGTCGTCGATCGGGCCGTCGATCCAGTAGAAGTTGCGCTCCACGTGGTGCTTGTTGCGCTCGTACCACACGCCCGCTTCCAGGTGGTGCGGGCCGATGTCCCAGCCCAGCGAGGCGATGCCGCCGGTGCGGTTGATGGTGTAGTTGGTGCTGCGGATCGAGATCGGCAGCGCCTGCGGCGTGCCCGGGTAGGACGGCTGGCCCGGCGACCACCAGTGGCCCTGGCCTTCGTTCTCGTGGTGGTAGACCTGGGTGTGCACGCTCACCGCGTCGGACGGCTGGAAGTCGCCGGCCAGGTAATACAGGTCGTCGTTGCGCAGCGCGCGGCTCTGGTAGTAGGCGTCGTCGATGTTGTCCACGCCGCCGCTGTAGCCGCAGCGGCTGGGGTTGCGCGTGGCCGGCGCGCAGTAGGCCGCGGCCAGCGCGCGCTGCCAGTCCGGCGCGTACAGGTTCCAGTCCCAGCCCAGGCCGCGGTGCAGGCCGTTCTTGGACAGGTAGGCGTAGTCGGCCTGCGAGGTGCGCGAGGTGTCGACGAAGGCGGTGATCTTGCCGCCCTCGAACTGGTACACGCCCTTGCCGTTGAACTGTGCGGTGTGGGTCGGCGATTCCGGCTTGGCCCACATGTCGGCGTCGGCGTAGATGCCGGACAGATAGGCGGAGAAGCCGTTGTGCTCCCCGGTATCCAGGCGCAGGAAGGTGCGGCGGTTGTTGTCCGAACCGACGGTCTGCGCCAGGCGCACGCCGACTTCGGTGGACGGATCGTCGGAGTAGTACTGCACCGTGCCGCCGAGGTTGCTGGTGGAGGCGGTGCCCAGGCTGCCGATGCCCGAGGCCAGCTCCACGCCGCCGAAGTTCTCGGCGATCAGCGCGCGACTGATGTTGAGGCCGTTGTAGTTGCCGTAGGCGTTGTCGCCCAGCGGCAGGCCGTCGAGGGTGTAGCCCAGGCGCACGCCGTTGAAGCCGCGCAGGCTGATGGTCTGCGATTCCTCGTTGGCGCCGAAGGCGTCGTTGGACTGCACGTTGACGCCGGGAATGCGGTTGAGCAGCTTCTGGATGCTGGTGCCCGGCGGCAGCACCGCCACGTCCTGGCTGGTGATGCGCTGCACCTGGCGGGTTTCGCCCTGGCCGATCACCGACACCGCATCGAGTTGCTGCACGTCGGCCGCGGCGCCATCGGCGGCGGGTTCTGCGGCGATGGCGGCGAAGGGCGACAACAGGGCGGCGAGGATCGCCGTGCTCAGCAGGGAATGGAGAGGCATGCGCGGGAGGATTCGTAAAGGAAGTGCGCAGACGATGCGACAGCGACGTTGCAGGTTGGCGTCAGTGGCGTTGCGTTTGTCATGCAACGGCACGGTGGCGTGCGTCGTGGCGCGGGTGCAGATGTGTAGTGGTGGTCATGCGCGGCATGGACGAGCGCCACCGTGATTGGGAGTACTGGTGGTGCGTCGACGGCCGCGCGATCGGCTCCGTCATCGCGGCGGCCACATGCGAGTGCATCGACATCAAAGCATTACACCGTGACATCAAGTGCCACGAATCGCGGGTAGAGAACACATGTACGCGCATGTGTCGGCAACGCGCTGAAATGGCCTGTTTACAAAGTAAAAAACGGCGCGCGCCGTCAAGGTTTTGTGGCGCAATCCTCCTCAATCATCACGCCTCGTCCAGGCCCGGTGGCATGCCGATGCGTGCAGACATGAGCAGGAAGCACAGTGCACTCGCATCGATCGGATCGCCGTCTTCGTGCCGCGCTGGGTCCTTGCATGGAGATGGCAGCGCGGGCGCTTCGCGCGCCGTACCCTCACCCCAACCCCTCTCCCGGCGGGAGAGGGGCCACGGCTTCTCCCTTCTCCCCTCGGGAGAAGGTGCCCCGCAGGGGCGGATGAGGGTACGGGCGAAGCCTCGCAGCACAAACCACGCGTGCGCCTCGCGCGCCGTACCCTCATCCCAACCCCTCTCCCGGTGGGAGAGGAGCCACGGCTTCTCCCTTCTCCCCCCGGGAGAAGGTGCCCCGCAGGGGCGGATGAGGGTTGGGCGCACCCTCGCCAGCAATGCATCACGCATGCGCTTCGCGCGCCGTACCCTCACCCCAACCCCTCTCCCGGTACGGCTTCTCCCTTCTCCCCTCGGGAGAAGGTGCCCCGCAGGGGCGGATGAGGGTCCGGGCGCAGCCTCGCAGCAACGAACCACACACGCACTTCGCGCTTCACACCCGCACTCCAACCTCTCTCCCGAGGGAAGAGGGGCCATCGATTTCCCACCGCGAGGCCGCCACGGCCTCGTCCCACTCGCTCTACCCCCGGAGAGACGCCCATGCTTGATCGCATCCGCCGTCGGCCGTTGCTGGCTGCCGTGTTGTCCGCTTCCCTGCTGTGCGCGCTCGGCACCGCTAATGCTGCGCCCGACGCCTCCATCGCGGCGATGACCGCCACCCTGCGCAGCGCGCCGGTCACCTTCTACGTGCACCTGCCGTTGCGCGACCAGGCCGGGTTGGACGCCCTGCTGGCCGACATCCAGGATCCGGTCTCGCCGCAGTACCACCACTGGCTGACGCCGGCCGAGTTCCAGCGCCGCTTCGCGCCGGCACCGGCGCAGATCGCGCAGGTACGCGCCGCGTTGCAGGCCGCGCACATGAACGTCGTCGAGCAGGGCGCCACCCTGCATGTCAGCGCGAGCGCGGACAACGTCGAGCGGCTGTTCGCGGTGCCGTTGACCGCCGAGGTGCAGCAGGGGACCCAGGCCCGCCTCGCCGCGGCCGCGCCGTTGCAGTTGCCGGCCGCGCTGCGCGACACCGGGGCGACGGTGACCGGCCTGACCCGCGGCGCGCCGGCGATGCACGTCAACTGGCAGCGGTCGGCCGTCAAGAATCCATCCAACCGCTACGGCGCCGGCGGTACCACCTACTGGTACAACGACCTCAAGCAGGCCTACGGCTATCCGTCCTACCAGGCCACCACCGGCGCGGCGGGCGGGCAACGCCGGCTCGATGGCACCGGCAGCACCATCGCCATCCTGATCAGCAGCGACGTGCTGGACTCGGACATCAAGGCGATGTTCGACCACGAGAACTTCAGCCGCTACGCCGCCAACCACGCCGACCCGGCCCTGTACGCGCGCCACTACGTGGCCGGCGCCAAGCCGGGCCTGCAGGACGGCAACGACGCCGCGGGCGGCGAGGCCGCGCTCGATGTGCAGATGGCGCTCGGCGGCGCGCCCGGTGCGCACGTGCTGCTGTACGTGATCCCCGACCTGAGCGACGCCTCCGTGCTGGCCGGCTACCGGCAGATCGTGCAGGACAATCAGGCCGACGTGGTCAGCGCCTCGTTCGGCGTCTGCGAGCTGTACTACACCGCGGCCTACAACGGCGGCAAGGATTTCACCCCGCTGCTGCGTCCCTACGAAGCGGTGTTCAAGCAGGGCAATGCGCAGGGCATCACCTTCGTCGCCTCCAGCGGCGACAACGCCGGCCTGGGCTGCGCCGACACGCAGTACCTGGTCGACGGCAAGGACGGCCACTTCATTCCCGGTGTCGAACACCCGGCGGCCAGCCCGAACGTGACCGCGGTCGGCGGCGGCAACCTGCTCACCGCTTACAAGAAGGGCAGCCTGGAGTCGGGCTACAAGAGCGAAAGCGCCTACGGCGATCCGCTGGAGACCGCCGACTACTACGGCATCGGCGCGAACCTGGCCGGCGGCTACTGGGGCGCCGGCGGCGGCGTCAGCACGCTGTTCCAGCGTCCGGCCTACCAGTTGCGCGCGCTCGGCGGCACGCGCACGTCCATGCGCGCGCTGCCGGACATCGGCATGCTGGTCGGCGGCTGCCCGGCGATCGCGACCCAGCCCTGCCGCGACGGCGATAGCTCGGTGGCCACCTACTTCAAGGGCAACCTCTCGGCGGTGATCGGCACCAGCGTCGCCGCACCGGAGTTCGCCAGCGCGGTCGCGCTGCTGGTGGAGAAGCAGGGCCGCCAGGGCAATCTCAACGACTACCTGTATCGCCTGGCCGCCAATGGCCCGGAGGCGCTGCATCGCGGCATCCCCGGCTACAACGGCGTGGTCGACAACAACCAGCCGATCAAGGGCAAGTACAACTACACGGTCGGCGTGGGCACGCCGGTGGTGCGGTTGCTGATCGGCGCGCTGGATGCGGCGCCGGCCGGCGTGCCGCGCTCGCCGAGCAATCCCTGACGCACAGCGTGATGTAAAGCGTTGGGCCCGGTTGCCGTGCCGGCGTCGTGGCAGCGACGCCGGCGCGGCGGCCGATCAGGCCAGCGCCAGGCAGTTGCGGATCAGCGCGGCCACCCGCGCGGTTTCGCGCAGCGGTTCAATGCCGGTGGCGGGTGCGTCACCGGCATTCTCTGCCGGGAGCAGCCGCCCGCGCGCCTGCAAGGCGCGATGGAACGCCAGGGCGCGGTCGCGCGCCGTCTCCGGTATCAGCACCTGCACCGGCACGCGCGTGGCGCAGGCTTCCGAGAGCAGGTTCACCGAATCCGGCGTGCAGGCGAGGCGCTCGGCCCAGCCGAGCAGGCCGGCGTAGGGATTGGCGCCATCGTCCGCGCCGCACCACACCATGCCCGGTACGTCGGCGAACGTACGGCGCAAGGCCGCGGCCACCGCGGGCGGCGTGCGACGCGATGCGCTGGCGAGAATGCTGCCGCCATGCGTGCGCAACTGCGCGGCGATGTCGGCGAAGGCGGTGTGTGCCTGCGCTTCGCTCCACGGTGCCAGCCCGGACGGGCCACCCACCAACAAACCGATGCGCGGCGAAGGCAATGCGCCCAGCGCAGGAAACGCGGCGCGTCCTGCGGCCAGCCAGGCGTCGTCGATCGGATGCAGGCTGCCGAGCAGGGTCAGCACGTTGGGGCCGCGCAGGCGATCGTGTTCCGGCACCACCACGATGTCCCAGTGCCGCGGATCCAGCCGCGGATCCAGGATCTGCACCACCTTGCTGCCGCGCGCGCGCAGCAGCCGCGTCGCCAGCGCCGCCTGGCGGCCGCAGCCCACGGCGAGCGGCGGCGGTTGCCGCCATGCTGCGGCGAACGTCGCACCGTACGCATGCTGCGCGCTTGGCAGCATGCGAGGCGCCAACCAGCGCCACGGCATGTGCGGCTGCAACACCTGCGCCTGGATCGGTGCCGCGGTCGGAAGCGCCAACGCGGCGGCCAGCGCCTCGGCCTGGCGGGCGTTGCCGGCGCGGCCATCGCTAATCGCCCAGGTCGCGTCCGATCGTTTCACGTTTGGTAGTAATCCGTTGCATCGCGGCCGGGTGTTGCGACAATCGCGCCACTCTACACTGGCCGCCTCGCATCGGGACGGCCCCACCGGCATCCTGGCGCTTCCCTCGATCAAGGAACTTCCTCCATGTCCGACGCCTTGCACGACGCCGCCCTCGACCAGTTGTTCCGCACCGCGCGCACCCAGAACGCGTTCCTGGACAAGCCGGTCGACGAAGCCACCCTGCGCGCCCTCTACGACCTGGTGAAGTGGGGGCCGACCGCGGCCAACGGCAGCCCGGCGCGCTTCGTCTTCGTCACCTCGCCGCAGGCCAAGGAAAAGCTCAAGCCGGCGCTGTCCGAAGGCAACCTGGCCAAGACCCTGGCCGCGCCGGTTACGGTGATCGTCGCCCACGACGAAGACTTCCACGAGAAGCTGCCGTATCTGTTCCCGCACACCGACGCCAAGAGCTGGTTCGACGGCCCGCGCGAAGGCCGCAGCGAAGGCGCGTTCCGCAACGGCTCGCTGCAGGGCGCCTACCTGATCCTGGCCGCGCGTGCGCTGGGCCTGGATGCCGGTCCCATGTCCGGCTTCGACAACGCCAAGGTCGATGCCGCGTTCTTCGCAGGCACTGCGATCAAATCCAACTTCCTGGTCAATCTCGGCTACGGCGACCCCAGCGGCCTGTTCCCGCGCCTGCCGCGGCTGAGTTTCGACGAGGCCGCGCGCATCGAGTGAGCGCGCGCGTTCCGTTTCCCTGTCCCACCGCAGGCCCGCGCCTGCCGCAGTTTCGTCCCATTACCCTTCCAAGGAGTTCCACCATGACCAAGACCCGCAAACTGCTGCTCCCGCTCGCCATGGCCCTGGCCGTCGTCGTCGCCCAGCCCGCCACCAGCGCCTTCGCCGCGCCGGCCGCCGCCGCTGCCGCTGCCAAGGGCGTCTCCGGCACCTACACCCTCGACCCGGCCCACACCGACGTGCTGGTGCAGTGGAGCCACTTCGGCTTCTCCAACCCGTCCGCGCACTTCGGCGACGTTGACGGCACCCTGGTCTACAACGCGCAGGACGTGAGCAAGTCCAGCGTCAACGTGACCCTGCCGCTGTCCGGTCTCAACAGCTTCACCGCCAAGTTCGACGAGCACCTGAAGAGCGGCGACTTCTTCGACGCCGCCAAGTTCCCGACCGCCACCTTCAAGAGCACCAAGGTGACCTCGGCCGGCGGCAACAAACTGACCGTTGCCGGCGACCTGACCATCAAGGGCACGACCAAGCCGGTGGTGCTGGCGGTGACCCTCAACGGTGCCGGTCCGCACCCGATGAAGAAAGTGCCGGCGCTGGGTTTCGACGCCACCACCACGATCAAGCGCAGCGACTTCGGCCTGGGCGCCTATGTGCCGAACGTCAGCGACGAGGTGAAGATCCGCATCACCACCGAAGCGACCTTGAACGCGGCCAAGTAAGCCTGCGTGCCGCCGCGGCGACGGCGCTTCGTGCGCCGTCGTTCGCCGCAACGCAAACGCCCGCCATTCGGCGGGCGTTTGCGTTTTCGGACTCGCTGTGTGCCGTGCAATGAAACTGCGCGCGGCGACCCCACCAGGGCCGAATGGTGCACGTAGGAGCGGCTTCAGCCGCGATGGCCTTACCGTGATGGCCTGGGCGAAGCTGCATGCGCCTGAAGCGCCAGGCGCGCGTCCTTACCCTCACCCCAACCCCTCTCCCGGTGGGAGAGGGGCTGTTGCGTCGCGTTGCCGTGATCTGGCGCCGACGCTCCTACGCGTGTGCTTCCTGCCGTTATGAAACGCGCTTAGTCTTCGACCGCGTCCCCACCCGCCTTCCAATACCCGGTCGCGCGAATCCACTCCTTGGGTACGCCCAGGTGGCCTTCGACGAACTTGCGCATCATCCGCGCGCGTGCCGATTCGCAGGCGATCCAGTAGAACGCATCGCCATCGGGCGGATCGAAGTCGCGCAGCGCGCCTTCCAGCAGCTGGCTGCTGCGTGCGTCCACGCCATTGCGCTCCAGCCAGGTGACGCGCAACTCGGCGTCGCAATCCAGCGTCTGCCGGTCGGCGTAGCCGGGAATCTCGATCAGCGCGTCCACTTCCGCGTCGGCCGGCAGGGTTTCCAGCCAGCGGCCGATCGCCGGCAGTGCGGTTTCGTCGCCGATCAGCACATAGGCGTCGAAATCGTCGGCAGCGACGAACGAGCCGCGCGGCCCGCCGACCACCAGCGCATCGCCCGGGTCGGCCTGCGCCGCCCAGCGGCAGGCCGGGCCGTCGCCGTGCAGCACGAAGTCCAGGGTCAGTTCCTGGGCGTCGGCGTCGTAGTGGCGCGGGGTGTAGTCGCGGGCGGGCGAGGGCAGCGCGTCGGCCGGATACACCGGGCCGTGCTCGGTCATCGTCGGCAGCACGAACGCGCCCTCGGGATTGGGGAAGAACAGCTTGACGTGGTCGTCCGGCCCCGCGCTGACGAAGCCGTCCAGTTCGGGGCCGCCGACGACGATGCGGCGCATGTGCGGGGTCAGCGGTTGCGTGCGCAGCACCTGCAGATGACGCAGGCGCAGCGGGTGGCGCAGCAGGCGGTGTTCGTGGGTCGCCATGGGAATCCTCGGAAAGTGGGGGAGGGGATTGGCGGGCGACGCGGGGCGAAACCTCACAAGCACCCGCGCGCTGGCTGGAAGGGAATCAGTAGGCGCTGCCATCCATGCCATCGGCGGCGGCATGCAACAGCGCGGCGACGCGTTCGATCTCGTCCGGGTCCCAGCGCCCGTGCCGCGCCAGCAGGCCGTGCTTGATGCGATGCATCGCCTCGCGCACGGGGGCGGGCACGTTGGCGCGCACCAGCGCCCGCGCACTGTGGTGGGTGCGCTGCAGCGCCGCCTCCACCTGCGCGCGCTCGGCGCGCACGAAGGCCTGGCCGGCCGCGGTGATCGCATAGCGCTTGCGGGTGGCGTCGGCATCGGCCTGCACCAGGCCCTGCGCTTCCAGCTGCGCCAGGGTTGGGTAGACCGTGCCGGCGCTGGGCGTGTACAGGCCATGGAACAGCTCGGCGACCGCGCGGATCAGCTCGTAGCCGTGGCGTGGCTGGGTCTCGATCATCGCCAGCAGCAACAGCCGCAGGTCGCCGTGGCCGAGCGGGCGCGGTCCGCGCGCGCCACGGCCGCGCCCGGCCCGCTCGTCTTCGAACAGGCGGTGCGCGGGGTGCGGGCCGGGGGCGTGGGGTCGTGGCATTTCGATATGTCGAATCTGGTGCGGAAACGATATATCGAAGTTGTGTGGTCGGCAAGCGCCAGACAGGGTGGGCGCTGGAGCGCGGTGGGTTTGGTTCAGTCAGGGCGACAGCGCGCGTTTGCGTCCTGCGCGTGCGTTCGGTGCGCGTTGGAGTTCTGCGGGCGTGAGCTGTCCGGGTTGCATCGGCCAGGGTGGCCCGTGTGGGAATCAACTGCCATGCAGCCGCGACGCGCGAAGCCGTACGCTGACTGACACCCTCCGTCGTCGGGACTGAAGTCCCTCCCACAAGGATGCCCAGCGCATCCCTGTAGGAGCGGCTTCAGCCGCGACGGGCGTTATCGGTGACGCCTGTCGCGGCTGAAGCCGCTCCTACGGGAACGCGAACGGCGCGGCGGGTTGGGCGCACGGCGACGCAGGCTTATCCGCCCTGTTCCTGCTCCAACACCCGCCGCTGCATCTCGTCCAGGTACTCGTCCAGTTCCTGCACCGAGGTGAAGATCTCGTTCAATGGCACCGCCTTGACCACGTCGAACACCTTGCGGATCTGCGGTTGCGGATTGACCACCAGCACCCGCCCCTCGCGCGCGGCCAGCACCTTGCGCGCCTTGAAGATCGAGCGGATGCCGGCGCTGCTGATGTAGTCCAGGTGCGACAGGTCCAGCACCAACGTGGTGATCGGCGTGGCCAGCAGCGGCGCCAGCGCCTCGTCGAGGGCTTGGTAGGTGTGCGTGTCCAGCCGCCCGCTCAGGGTGAGGCGTTGGCGCTTGTCCTGCGCCGGGTCGATCTGCAGGCTCAACGTGGTCATGCGGGCGACTCCTGAAGAGGGGGATCGGCAGGTTGCAGCAACACGATGCGCACCACATTACGGCCGGCGTCGTGGCGGTAGTCCAGGCGGTCGGCCAGTTGCTGCACCAGGTGCAGGCCGAGGCCGCCGATCGGGCGTTCGGTGATGTCCGCGTCCAGGTCCGGCACCGGCGCATCGCGCGGGTCGAAGGCCGGGCCGCTGTCGTGGAACTCCAGCACCAGCGCGTCGGGCTGCAGGTGCACGATCACGTCCACCGGCAGCGGGGCGCGGCGCAGGTGGCCGTGTTCCAGGGTGTTGCAGGCCAGTTCCTCGACGATCAGCCGGGTGCGGCTGACCTGCTCGCCGCTCACGCCGTGGCGCCGCAGCGCCGCCTCCACGCTGTCGCTCAACTGCGCCAGTGCGTCGATTGCCGGTTCCATCTGCCATCGCAGCATCATCGCGTCGCCTCCCGTGCCGGATCCTGGCGCAGCCGGATCGCCAGGAGCGTAATGTCGTCGGACTGCGGTGCCGGTGCGGTGAATGCCTGCACGTCGGCCAGTACCGCGGCGCACTGCGCCTGCGCGTCGGCGCCGGGCTGCAGCGCCGCCAGCAGCCGCGCCTCGCCATAGGGCCGGTCCTGCGCATCCATCGCCTCGGTGATGCCGTCGGTGTAGCTGAGCAGGGTGGCGCCGGCGGCCAGGCGCCCATGCACCACCGGGTAGCGCGATTGCGGTTCCAGCCCCAACGGCGGGCCGGATTCCAGCGGCAGCAGCTCTGCGCGGCCGTCGGCGTCGAGCAGCAGCGGCGGCTCGTGGCCGGCGCTGGACAGCCAGTAATCGCCGCTGTGCACGTCGATCAGCCCGCACAGCACGGTGGCGAACATGCACGGCTCATTGCCTTCCACCAGTCGCTGCGAGGCCGCGATCAGGATCGCGTCCGGGCGCGTGTGCCGGCGCGCGGCGATCTCCAGCACCGTCATCGCCCGCGCCATGAACAGCGCCGCCGGCACGCCCTTGTCGGACACGTCGCCGACCACGAACCACAGCAGCCCCGGCTCGGTCTCGAAGAACTGGTAGAAATCGCCGCCCACCATCTCCGCCGGTTCCAGCAGCGCATAGGTCTCCAAGTGCTTGTGGGCGCTGTCGAAGGTGCGCCCGCCCGGCAGCATCGCCTGCTGGATGTCGCGCGCGATCGACAGCTCGCTCTGCATGCGTTGCCGCGCCTGCGCCAGCGTGGCGATCTCCTCCAGTTGGCGCTTGATCGACCCGCGCGCGCTGTCGAAGGCGCGCGCCATCACCCCCACTTCGTCCGCGCGCTGCACATGCCGCAGCGGGTAGTCGAACGCGCCCTGGCTGAAGTGCAGCGCCGAGTCGGTCAGATCCTCGATCGGCCGCACCAGTCGCACCGTGTAGCGGTGCAGCAGCCACAGCCACAGCGCCAGCGCGGCGGCACCGGCCAGCGCGCCCCACAGCACGATGCGGTCCAGCCCGGCCAGGATGTAGTCCTCCGACACGCTCAGCGCGAAGGTCCAGCCGGTGTCGCCCACCGCCGCGCTCTGGGTGAGGTAACGGGTGCCGTCCGGCGCGGTGTGCTCGAAGCGCACCGCGGTGTGGGTGTCGGCCGCCTGCGCCAGCGGCGACAGGTCCGGCCGCGCCCGTGCCACGTGCGCCTCCAGGGTGCGGCGGAAGCGCAGCGCCGGGTCCGGATGCAGCACGAACAGCCCGTCCGGCGACAACAGCATCGGCTGCAGCCCGCTGTTGGCCGGCAGCTCGGCGACGATGGCCTGCAGGCGCTGCAGCGGCACGTCCACGCTCACCATGCCGATCGCCGGCGCCTGCGGCCCGTCGCCGGGCAGGCGCAGCGGCAGGTTGTAGGTAGTGAGGAAGGCACCGCCGCTGCCGGCATCGCTGTACGGCTCGGACCACCACGGCGCCGGCGCGGCCAGGGTGCGCCGGTACCAGGGCATGCTGCGCGCGTCGAAGCCCAGCGCCTCCACCGGCTGCTCCAGCACCCCGGTAGCGGTGCGCCGCAGGTGCCAGGCGAAACCGCGGCCGTCGTCCTTCAGTGCGCCGGGCTCGATCACCAGCAGGGCGCCGGCGATGTCCGGGTCGCCCTGCAGCGTGGCCTGCAGCAGGTTGCGCAGGTTGAACGGTTGCCGGCCCAGCCCTGCCGCGGCGGCGGCCAGGGTGCGCCCGCTCACCTGCACCGAACCCAGCGTGGCGTCCAGGCTGCGCGCGGTCTGCTGGGTCAGCCCGGCCACCTCCTCGCGGGCGTTGCGCACCATCACCTCGCGCGCGCCCACGTAGAACAGCAGGGCCAGGCCCAGCAGCAGCGCCACCTGCAGCAGGCTGCCCCACAGCAGCAGGCGCGTGCGCAGGCTGTGCCGCCAGGCGACCGCGGAGGCGTCCTGCGCTGACGAGGCAAGGGCGATGGCGGCGCTCCACGGGGGCCTGGAGCCCGATCATAAGCGCAGCCGCGGCCGCCCGGCGCAGCGGCCGCGGCGGCTGTCCCGCCGCGTGTCCCGGGCCAATGTGACAGTCCGTTCCATACGCTGGCGTACGAGGTCCTGCGAGGCGGTTGCGCTACACTTGCAGGCTTCGAGAAAACACATGCCATCGCGCGCGTGCGTGCGACCTACGGGAGCGTTATGAACTGGTTGAACGAGGTGCTGCAGAACGATCCGAACCCCACTGAGACCCAGGAGTGGATCGAATCGCTCAAGGCCGTCATCGATGTCGCAGGCCCCGAGCGCGCGCATCAGCTGCTGGAGGACATGGTCGAGCTGACCCGTCGTTCCGGCGCCTACCTGCCGTTCTCGCCGACCACCGAGTACGTCAACACCATCGCCCCCGCCAACGAGGCCAAGAGCCCGGGCGATGCGGCCATCGAGTGGAAGATCCGCTCGATCATCCGCTGGAACGCCATGGCCACCGTGGTCCGCGCCAACCGCAAGCCGGGCGACCTGGGCGGCCACATCGCCTCCTTCGCCTCCAGCGCCACCCTGTACGACGTGGGCTTCAACCACTTCTGGCGCGCGCCCTCGGACAAGCACCCCGGCGACCTGCTGTACATCCAGGGCCACAGCTCCCCCGGCATCTACGCCCGCGCCTTCCTGGAAGGCCGCATCAGCGAAGACCAGCTCAACAACTTCCGCATGGAAGTGGACGGGCAGGGCATCTCCTCCTATCCGCACCCGTGGCTGATGCCGGACTTCTGGCAGACCCCCACCGTGTCGATGGGCCTGGGCCCGCTCAGCGCCATCTACCAGGCGCAGTTCATGAAGTACCTGGAGCACCGCGGCCTGATCGAGAAGTCCGACCGCAAGGTGTGGTGCTTCATCGGCGACGGCGAGAGCGACGAGCCCGAGACCCTGGGCGCCATCGCCCTGGCCGGCCGCGAAGGCCTGGACAACCTGATCTTCGTGGTCAACTGCAACCTGCAGCGTCTGGACGGCCCGGTGCGCGGCAACGGCAAGATCATCCAGGAGCTGGAAGGCGTGTTCCGCGGCGGCGGCTGGAACGTCATCAAGCTGCTGTGGGGCGGCTACTGGGACGCCCTGCTGGCCAAGGACACCAACGGCGTCCTCAAGAAGCTGATGATGGAAACCGTCGACGGCGAGTACCAGAACTGCAAGGCCTTCGGCGGCGCCTATACCCGCGCCAACTTCTTCGGCAAGTACCCGGAGACCGCGGCCATGGTCGCCGGCCTGTCCGACGACGACATCTGGCGCCTGAACCGCGGCGGCCACGATCCGCACAAGGTCTACGCCGCCTACCACCAGGCGGTGAACACCAAGGGCATGCCCACCGTGATCCTGGCCAAGACCGTCAAGGGCTACGGCATGGGCTCGGCCGGCGAGGCGCTGAACCCCACCCACCAGACCAAGAAGCTGGACGACGACGCCGTGCGCGCGTTCCGCGACCGCTTCAACATCCCGCTCAGCGACAAGCAGCTGGCCGATGCCGAGCAGGTGCCGTTCTACCACCCCGGCCCGGACTCGCCGGAAGTGCAGTACCTGCAGGAGCGTCGCGCCGCGATGGGCGGCTACCTGCCGCAGCGCCGCCGCAAGGCCGACCTGTCCATCCCGGCCCCGGGCCTGGACAAGTTCGAGCGCCTGCTCAAGGACAGTGGCGAGCGCACCTACTCCACCACCATGGCCTTCGTGCAGAGCCTCAACATCGCCCTGCGCGACAAGGAACTGGGCCCGCGCATCGTGCCGATCGTGGCCGACGAAGCCCGCACCTTCGGCATGGAAGGCATGTTCCGGCAGATCGGCATCTACGCCCCGTTCGGCCAGAAGTACAAGCCGGTGGACGCCGACCAGCTGATGTTCTACCGCGAGGACCAGTCCGGCCAGGTGCTGCAGCAGGGCATCAGCGAGCCGGGCGCGATCTCCTCGTGGATGGCCGCTGGCACCAGCTACTCGGTCAGCAACGTGCCGATGCTGCCGTTCTACATCTACTACTCCATGTTCGGCTTCCAGCGCGTGGGCGACATCGCCTGGCAGGCGGCGGACATGCGCACCCGCGGCTTCCTGCTCGGCGGCACCGCCGGCCGCACCACCCTGAACGGTGAAGGCCTGCAGCACGAAGACGGCTTCAGCCAGGTCATCGCCGGCTCCATCCCCAACGTGCGCAGCTACGACCCCACCTTCGGCTACGAAGTCACCGTGGTCATGCAGTACGGCATCCAGCGGATGATGCAGGAGCAGGTGGACGAGTACTACTACATCACCCTGATGAACGAGAACTACGCCCACCCGGAAATGCCGGCGGGCGCGGAAGACGGCATCATCAAGGGCATGTACCTGCTCAAGGACGCCGGCAAGCCCAAGAAGGGCGAACTGCGCGTGCAGCTGCTGGGTTCGGGCACCATCCTGCGCGAAGCCATCGCCGCAGCGGAACTACTGGACAAGGACTTCGGCGTCACCGCCGACATCTGGTCCTGCCCCAGCTTCAACGAACTGCGCCGCGACGGCTTCGACGCCGAGCGCTGGAACCGCCTGCACCCGGAAGGCGAACAGCGCAAGCCGTTCGTCACCCAGCTGCTGGAAGGCCGCCAGGGCCCGGCCATCGCCGCCACCGACTACGTGCGCGCCTTCGCCGACCAGATCCGCGCCTTCGTGCCGATGGGGTATACGGTACTCGGTACGGACGGCTTCGGTCGTTCGGATACCCGCGCCAACCTGCGCCGGTTCTTCGAGGTCGATCGGTACTACATCGCGCATGCCGCCATTGCGGCGTTGGCGAAGGATGGGAAGATGACCGGGAAGGATGTGGCTCGGGCGATCAAGCAGTACAAGATCGATCCGGAGAAGGCTAATCCGGTTGGGGTTTAATCGACCCAAGTAGTAGTATCTGCCGCTCTCCCGCCACGCGGGAGCGCGCGCCGCAGCGGAAGAGATCGCTCTTCCGCTGGACGGCCTGCGTTCGCAAGGATCGCGAACATGCCAAGAAAATTCGCAACTTGCTGCAACAAACTCAGGGACAGAGGTTGGCAGGCAAGTTGGCAGTAGTCGCGGAAAATATCATTCCATCATCTTGTCTACCGTGGCCGCGTGACAGTGGCCTGCAGGCAGAGTAATGATGTGACTCATGTCACCATCAGTGGATTCTGTGCAAATAATCCTTAAGCGTGTAAGTCTGAAGAGGCGAATAGTTATTGGCTATCCGTCGTCTTCGGATCGCGCTGCGCAGCGCGATTGCGGCGCTGCCAAAGGAAAAAGGTTGCTGGCAAGAATATTGTTTGGACGATCAAGTAGTAATCTTAGTGCGGAAAAGTGAAGTCAGCCTGGGCTTTATTGGATAGAAGGAAATCTAGTTGGGTTGATTTATATTTTTGAACTGAGCTATCTCAAGGAGAGCTAGATGCTCAAAGATAAGGAAACAACTGGTGCTTGGATTGTGCACCATGGAAGGAAGTTGGTGCTTGATGCAAACGGCGCGGCGGAATTTCCTGCTATCGACGAGGCCGCAAAGGCTTCTACGCTCTTGGCTAAATTTAGTCAGGCGGAAGATGCGGAAATTCCTATGTCAGAAGTTAAAGGCATTGCAACCGCATCTGGATTGAATCCACGACATGAGTTAGCCGGTTTGCTTGATCTTTTAGAGCGAAAGAAGCTTCTTCAGCGCACCGAAAATTCCGTGGTTATGTTTGGTATTACGACGAGAGCTGCTTTGGGGCATGCAGCGGAGATATATAAAGCGGCGGATCCGTCTGTATATGAAGACGCCGCGATCGCCTTGGCAGAGATGGCCTCGGAATCTCCGGTTAGGAGAAACGAAATTGAGGAAAAGATCGGTGATGTCCATCGGCTAAGTAGTGCCCAGGTTTCTGATTTCATTAACCGCGCAATGGATATAGGCTTCGTCGACCACGAAGGCGATAGGAATGATACATTGCTTTTTAATGGAAATTTGTTTAGGCGTGGGTCGGTCGAGAAGGCCGCGCGCGTACTAGGCTCTCTTAGTCAAGGTGAACAGCGTCTGCTCGGCGAAGTGCAGGCGAAACTACAAGCGGTGGGCTGCCTTGGCGTCAAGGAGGTTGAGCAAGTTCTTGGGCGAGCTCTTTTTGAGAAAATCATCGCGGCAGGGCTGTTTGATCTAAATGAGGTTAATAACGAAGAGGGTAGCCACATATATGTTACTTCGCCATCATCTTTTCATAAGTTTGTTGATCCTTTGATCGATGATTGCTTCGATATGGCAAAATCATTGGTCGCTGCATTGGTGTATGGTATGACATCTCGCCAAGCTGGACAGGGGCGTATCCAGGCGTTGCCCGCTCTCCTACGTAAGCTTATTGCTGGATTTGAGGTTGGCCCTACGACATCTATTGGTGAAGATTATCGCGTGTTGGAAATCGCTCGTGTGGTAAAAACAAGGCAAGATTCATCGAGGCCCGGGCGATTTTATCTTAAGCTTATAAAGCGTGAAGTCGGAGAGCTTGCTCTGCAAGTGTTGACCCAAGGGAACGCAAATGAAGTGGCAATCGCTGAATTGGCGAGTGCGCCTATGTCTTCCTATGTTGGTCCGGAAGATAGCAGAATATCGGTGCGAAAACGGCAGAATGGGATGAGTAGGCAAAAGACTCGTGACGTTCTAGAGGCGGTGCGCGGGGGCAGGGCATTACGATGAATGCAAAAAATAAGGGCAATAAAGGGGCGGTTCTTGAAGAGGTGCTTCGGAATTATTTCTTGAAATCTGGTTTCTACGTGGTTCGAGGAGTGCCATTTAGACTTGCAGAAGATGATGCTACGGACGTCGATCTTTGGCTTTATGAGAGGCCAACTGGATCCTCGCGGCGAGTACAAATTTGCGACATTAAGTACAAGCAGCGACCAAAAGCTGTAGAGCGAATTCTTTGGACTGCCGGGCTTGCGAGAGCACTCACCGTAGATGGGGCTTACATTGCAACAACGGATAAGCGCCCAGCATTGCAGCGCCTCGCGAGGCACCTTGATCTGCATCTTATTGATGGGAATGACATCCAGCGGATACAGGATAGCCAGTCATTAAATGATGTTTTTCGACTTTCTGATGAGCAATTGCTGGAGAAGATAAGAGTTGTTGAGGCCTCAGCCATGACGAGGCGTTTGCAAGATGCTAGATCAGACATCTTATCTGCACTGGCAGAGGGGTTCGGAGATAAGTCGTCTGTAAGATCATTGGAGGCTTTTTCGAATTTGGCAGACCTTGCTGTAAAGTCAAGGCCAGATTCTGAGCAGGCATGTTTAGCCGTGCGGCTAGCATATTTGGCTGCATCTGTGCTTTGTGTAAGCCTTGACTATGTAAGCGTTCAAAGTGCACTGAAGCCGCTTGAAGAGCGTCGTACAATGGTAATGAACGCAATTAGGATGGGAGCGCTTGCTTCTGAAGAGGGAAAAAACAGTCTCCATTTAGCGCTTGCCCTGATAGCTAAATACAGCCCTGGTGGTCATGCGGCTGCTCAAGCCGTGGAGAGATCTCTCAAATCCGATCTGGATAAGATTCCTGCAGAAGTTATCGCAGATCAAGCTACGCGATTGATCAAAAGTGATCAACTTTTTGCGGTGGCTAAGGAGTTCGAGGCGGCTTGCTATTCTCCAGATTTTATTGGTTTTGATGGGCTTGGCGTGTCTGCTAAATCGATGCTCGGTGCGCTGCTCGATTACTCTGATGTTGATCGAGCTGTGTTCTCTCGGATCCGATCTCTCCAGAATAATATTTTTGCGAGTGGAGACGCTGAGCTTGCGTCAAATAATTCTCTGGCGTCCAAGGGGCAGCCTAGGCTGTTTGTAAAAGACGAAGATGTCGTGCAGCATCCGGATGTAGGGTCTCCTGCTAAACCAGATAAGTGACGGGGCAGAATTTGATCTATATGCTCCGAGTTTACCCTTGTAGGGGGCGACAATTGCTGTCCCCGAGATTGGGCAGTTTCGGTAGGTTTATCAGGCATCCAGCATCTGTGCTTACGGCGTGAAAGTGCCTTATTTTTGGTCTAGCCGTCACTGAGGAAGCAGGTGCGGCCGAATGGCGCCGAAGGAATGTGTAGTTGCTGGGTGTATGCCTAATTGTAGGCAGTCAGGATGTAGACGGGATAAGATTGGGGGTGCTAGATGGAGTACGAATCGGGCAAGGATGGATATCCGCAGGAAGTAGTGGGATCGTGGGTCAAAGACAAACACGAACTCCTGCAAGGATACGTCCGTGCATCCCGGATGGCACGCGGAAAAATGCGGGGAGAGCCGTGTCTGCTGGATCTGTATTGCGGTCCCGGCCGCTCTCGGATAAGAGGTCCAGGAGATGCTGTGGTTCCTGGTGGCACACTGGCTGCAATGGAAGCGTCAGTGCAGGGCCGCTGTGCGTTTCCGTTCAGTCGGATCTTCATCGGCGATGTGTCGTCGGCAAACGTTTCCGCATGCAAGGCGCGTCTCGGAGTGTTGTATTCCACACCCGTCGACGAACATGTTGGGACCGCGGAAGAGGTAGTGCAACGGATCGCGTCTAAGTTGCCGCGGAAGGGCTTACACCTGGCATACCTGGATCCGTATGCTCTGCACGCGTTGCCGTTCTCGGTGATCCAATCGTTGTCGCGGCTCGGGCGGATTGATCTGATGATCCACTTTGCCTCGCTTGACATGACACGGAATCTGGTCAGTCGTGCGGACCTGTGGCCTAGCTTCGATAAAGTGGCGCCCGGCTGGCGGGATGTGTGCCTTGGAAGCCACGGTAAGAGCGTAATCCGTCAGCGATTCTTTGAGCATTGGGTGTCGCTGATACGTGGTGTTGGTTACCATGTGTCACCGCATGCGAAAGCTATCCGCAACACTGGTCAGCGCGAGATCTATCGGCTAGTGCTGGCAAGCAAACACCCATTGGGTGCGAACATTTGGAGCACCCTGCGCGGTGGCATGGTGCAGAACGATTTTGGTTTCTGAGGTGACCTATGGCGTCCGGCTCGCGAATTGAATGGACTGAGGCGACTTGGAACCCAATTATTGGGTGCACTAAGGTGTCTGCCGGGTGCAAGCACTGCTATGCGGAGGTTATGGCTCGGCGCTTACAGGCGATGGGCGTACCAGGCTACGAGCACGGATTCAAAAAAATTCGGCTTCGGACGGAGAAGCTGTCGGAGCCCTTGGAGCGGAAGAAGCCCACAGTCTACTTTGTAAACTCGATGAGTGACCTTTTCCACCCGAAAGTGCCGGATGCCTTCATCGACCATGTGTTCACCACGATGTCCGTTGCTGACTGGCATACGTTTCAAGTGCTGACCAAACGGCCGGAGCGCATGGCGGAGTACCTGCAGGGCAGAGCGTTGCCTGCGCACATTTGGCTGGGTACTTCGGTTGAGAACCGCCGCCATGGTGTCCCGCGTATCAATCATCTGCGCAATGTCCCTGCTTCGACGCGGTTCCTGTCGGCCGAGCCACTGCTGGAGGACTTGGGAGAATTGGACTTGACTGGCATCGCATGGGTCATCGTTGGCGGCGAGTCGGGTCATGGCGCTAGGCCAATGCGTCTGGAATGGGCGCGGAACATCCGTGAGCAGTGCAGGGCAGCGGGCGTTAGCTTCTTTTTCAAGCAGTGGGGTGCTCATGGAGCCGACGGCGTGCGGCGGTCAAAGAAGGCCAACGGCCGCGAGCTTGATGGTCGTCGCTGGGACCAGATGCCAGCCAGCGCGCCGGCCATGTAACGGCTTGGAAAGGGGGGGCAATTGGGTCGGCACCTTGTTTGTGTATAAAAAGGGCTCAAAGTGCACTTTTCGCTACTGTTCTAAACTTCTTCAAAGCTTAGTTAATTGAGTACTGGAGGAGCACTTTTGCTCAGTCTCGAAAATCCGCGCTGGTGCGAGCTGCAGCACGCGTATGGCCCGGCGAGCGACATCCCCGCGTTGTTGAGTCAGCTACAAACGGTGCCCTCATCCGTGGATGGATCGGAGCCATGGTTCACCTTGTGGAGCGCGCTTGCGCATCAAGGCGACGTCTATTCGGCTTCCTTCGCGGCCGTCCCGCATGTCGTCCATGCATTGGCATGGGCACCTGACAAGGCGGATTACGGATACTTCCAGTTCCCTGCCTGGGTCGAGATCTGTCGCGCGAAAAGCCAGACCGAGATCCCCGAGGATCTTCGGGCTGCTTACCTTCACTCCCTCGCTCAACTCCCCTCACTGGTCGCGGCTACTTCCTCTCGCGCTTGGGACCCGGACTTTCTTGCCTGCGCTCTAGCGGCCGTCGCCGTGGCGAAGGGGCAGCACGCGGTCGCGGAGGCCGTCCTCGAGCTCACGCCCGACGTCGCCGAGGAGTTCACGGAGTGGTTCTTTACGCGGTGACGCGTGCTCAACCACTTGCGGCAGTGTCTTGCCGGTTCGCTTCAGCAAGCAGTTGCTCGTATGTCTGCACGCGAACGCGCAATCGGATCAGATGCCAGGAAAGCGCGTAAGCGAACAGCAGCAGGAACGCGAGAACGCTCTGCATGATCGTGATCTTGCTCAGGACGCTCCAGTCGCCCCAGTGCCAGTCCTTGAACTGCAGATAGAGGGCGAGCAGCACCGGCATGATCCCGAGCTTCTCCATTCCGCCGGTGAACAAGCCCAGCCGCTCATGCATGTTCGTCCGGCGGTCACGCATGAAGGTTTCGCGTTGGCGGCGCTGCTCAAGCGGAAACGCGCGTAGTGCCGTGACGATGTCTTGGTACTGGAAAAACTCCTGCTCCATCTGCTCTGCATGAGTCGCGTAGGGTTGTCTAACGCCCGGTAGCTCACGTTTGACCTGCAAAATGGCGGCTACTGCAAAGCCAATAAGTTCGATGGAGACTCCCACTGCCGCACACACCAACCCGGCCTTGCCATCCAGCACAGTGCCGAACAACATGCCAAACCCCGCGCCCAACAAGCCAATGATGAAACTCCACCGCTCCACTGGGCCAGCGCGGTTCTGCTCGGTCACTTGCGAGTAGTGGTTCATCACCGCGGCGAGCCAAGGAAAGCTGAGCGCGTTGGCTGCCGCACGATCTTCGGAATGCCTGGCAGGCGTAGCGGGCACTTCTTCCATTGCGTTCGCCATGTCTCTACCTTCGAGCGTCCAGCTGAGGCTGTCTGCAGCAAGTATTCCGTAGCCACTGACATCGCGCTAGAGCAATCCGATTGCCCAATGCATGGTCTACAAATCGCTATTGACACGCCATGGCGTGCAGTAGCACTCTCCTCTTCAAGGAGCGTCGAAACTCCGTACATAGCGGTACCCACCTCCGACAAACCGGTGGGTTTTTTGTGCCCGAAGCTCGGGCGCAAGCCGACGCGATGCCTGCGTCGGGAGGGCGGCTAATACAATACCCTTCGGGGAAATACGCCCGCCGACTATGTACGGTTTCGAACCTCCCGACTTCCCGTCCGCCATGCGTGGCGGCCGGACCCCTTCATGGAACGAGGAGGCAACGATGGCGCACGACCGTTTGGACGACGACGACATGCCCGGCTATTTCCTGCCGGAGGACAGCCAGTTCAGGCTGGCGAAGCTGCGCGATCACGTGCGCTTCCTGGTCCGGCTGGCACAGCCACGCACGCAGGCCGAGGAGCGCGCCGCCGAACCCAAGGTGCGCATGGGCGAGCTGGCGCTCTGTCTGGAACTGTTGGCCGAGCAAGTGGATCTGGTGCTGGGCGCGCTGTCCTATCCCGCGCAACGGACCGACACCGTGCAATACGCTCGGCATGCCGCTGCCGCGCTCGGGTCTGACACCGGCGGCGCTGCGTTCCGAGTCACGCTGGAACAACTCCACCACCTCTCGCTGCTGGCCGGTACCGTCTTGGCCCATGCCCAGGTTCTGACGGCTGCCGACGGCAGCGAGCATGCCGGCCAAGCGCTGCCGCAAGCGGGCGAGGCGCTCTGCGAGGCAGCGAACGCAATGCGTGCGCTGGTGGAGAAAATCGAACGCCAGCCGCTACACGACGTTGCATCCAACGCGGTGCGCGAGGAGCGGGCAGTCTATGCGCTGGAGCCGACTGCTTCGGCTGCAGACTGTGGCTGGCTTCATTGAGCCTGGTAGCACTGGGGCACAGCGCGCCGGCCCGTGACGGCGGCCCGGGCGAGCGCAGGGTACGGCCCATGGCCACCGCACACCGACTGGTCACCGCAGCCGCCCGGCGCCGTCCAGATGCTCGCGTGCAGCAGATGTCTGATACTGCGTCCTACGATTCAAACGCTCGAGCGCGAGGGTGCGATGCGAAGCTACGGATGGGGTGCGCTGTTGTGGTTGCTGCTGTTGCCGTCGGTGGGGGCGGCGGAAACGCCGGCCGATCAGGCCTATGCACGGGCCACCGCTTTCCGCGACCGGGCCAGTCAGCTCAGCGAGCACGGTGCCAAGAGCACGCGTGAGGACCTGCTGCAGGCACGCGATGCCCTGCAGCAGGGATTGCAGTATCTGGACGATCCGACGGTTGCAGCGCTCGCCGAGGGCGGCAAGACGCTGCGCTTCCGCCGCCTGAACCTGCTGGGCGATCTGGTGCGGGTGCAGGTGTGGCTCGGCGACCGCGACGCGGCGATGGCGGCCTGGCGCGCCCTGGACGCGATGTCCTGGCATGAGGGGCTGATCGACTTCGTGGTGGACAAGGACCCGGCGACGGCGGCGTTGCTGGACGATCCGCGCCTGGCCGAGGTCCGGCGCCACGAAGCGCTGGCGGTGCGCGATGCCACGGCGCCTTCGATCGTGGTGCCTTACGCCGTGCAGCTGACCGAAGCCCAGCGCGTGGCCGGGTTGTCGCAGGTGTGGATGGCCGCGCGCGATCGCTTCGTCTGGTTCGACCACGTGCCCGACCTGGACTGGGACCGCCTGTACCTGGAGACGCTGCCGCTGGTCCAGCGCGCGGCGGATACCGACACCTACTACCGTGTGCTGGCGCGGTTCCTGGCGCAGTTGCACGACGGACACACCGGGATCTTTCCGCCCAAGGAACTGGAGGACCATTGGTATGCCCGTCCCGGGCTGCGGACGGCCTGGCTGGACGGGGAGGTGGTGGTGACCTCGGTCAGTGATGTCGCGCTGCGCCGCCAAGGGGTGGCACGCGGCGACCGCATCCTTGCGATCGACGGCGAGCCGGTGGTGCACTACGCGCAGCGGGTGGTGCGTCCGCAGCTCAGCAGTTCCACCCCCCAAAACTTGCAGCTGCGTATGTATACCTACGCCTTGCTGGCCGGCGATGCCGCCACCCCGGTGCGGCTATCGGTGGAGCACGCCGACGGGCACCGCAGCGAGGTGCGTGCCGCGCGCAGCGGCTATACCACGATGAAGGTGCCGGAGGCGCCGCTGCTGCGCATTCGCCGCGATGGCGTGGCGGTGCTGCGTGTGCCGCAGTTGGAGAACGATGCCAGCCTGCAGGCGCTCAAGCAGGCACTGCCACGCGTGCGTGCCGCGCGCGGACTGGTCCTGGACCTGCGCGGCAATGGTGGCGGCAACACGTGGTTCGGCTTGCAGATTCTGCGCTACGTCGCCGCGGCGCCGTTGCCATCGCTACGCTCGGCCGAGCGCGACAACGGCTCGTCGCTGGCGCAGGCACGCGGGGCCAGGCTGATCGAGTGGCGGCCGGTGCAGACAGAGCCGGTGGCACCCGAACCGAACGCCTATTCCGGCCCAGTGGCGATGCTGGTGGACGCGGGGACGTTCTCCGCTGGCGAGGACACGGCGGCGGTGTTCCGGCTGATGCGGCGCGGCCCATTGCTGGGGCAGGCGACCGGCGGGAGCACCGGCCAGCCGTTGCTGCTGGCCCTGCCCGGCGGCGGCTCGGCGCGGATCTGCGTCAAACGCGACAGCTACCCCGACGGCACCGACTTCGTCGGCGTCGGCGTGCTGCCGGACATTGTGGCCGCACCGACCCGCACCGACCTACGCGACGGCAAGGACCCTGTGCTCGAACGCGCGGTGGCGGCGCTGGGCCAGTTGTGGCCATCGACCTCACGCTGACACGGGATGCCGTGCGTGCGGTGCGGTGGCACGTCTGCGCCATCGCACTGGCGATGGCGCTTTTGCTGTTGCCAGCCTGCGCCTCGATCGAGGTGCCACCTGCCAACCTGATTGCCAAAGAGGGCGCGCACGCCACGGCGGTGACCAAGATCGGGCCGGTGTTCGTCGTCAGAACCGTGAGCGTGTTTCCTGGTAGCGCACGCGCGGCCGAAAAGTTCAGTGTCACTGACGAGTGTCGCAGCGGAGCGCTACACGTCGCCTTGCGACGACAGGAGAGTGCAGAGCCCTATGCTGCGCCCGCCTGTGCCGCGGTGCTGGCATCACTACAGTACGCTGTCGCCGCGTCCACCTTACCCGACGTGAAGTTGGAGCTGACTGTGGATCTGATCAGTCCAGATCGGCAAATCATTGCCCGCACGTCGTCGCTGGCAACGGCGGCAAGGGCTAGCGCGCGCTATGCATTCGCCCTGGACAAGGAACGCGATCTGGTTGCCGCGAACGTCGTCTCCACGACGGCCCACGAAACATTCCACCTGCTGCGTGGCCTCAGCGGCACGACGTCCGAGATGCAAAAGGAAGAACGCCTGGCTTACACGATGGGTGCATGCGCGCAACTGCAGGCACTGGGATGGGTGAGGAGCGAGGATCTACCTTCGATTGCCCTCGCTCCTCACGTCAAAGGTGTCTCGGAAAGCGTCGCGGCATCCAATGCCGTGGGTCTTTCGGTGACGAGAGATTTGATGCCGTTCTTGCGCAATGGTGCGGTGACCAAAGCATCGCAAGAAGGCAACGCGATGCAGCAGTTCTGCCTGAAAGCTCTTCGCTGAGGCGGCAGTGGAGTCGCCATACTGTGGTCGCTTGTAGCTCCTGCGACGTATTCAAATGTTTGTGCGTTGGTCAGGGGTGTCATCCAGCCGTTCGGCCATGCAGAATCGAGTGGCCGTCACTATGCGAACCGGTTTGAGCGCGGACACGAAGAACAAGTTTCCAGGCGGTCCCGCGGCTGTGCCGCCTACAGAGGACGCCAGTGCAATTGGAGCTTTACCGACGATGCGACCGCGCTCAGCGTATGCCGCTCACACCGTTCTGGTAGCTGTGTCCTGCGCCCGCTGCTGCCGTTGAGTCTCATCCTGTTGCTGCGCGATCGCCTGTTGTTGGTTGAGTGCCAATGTTTGATGCGCGGTTTCCTGCAGCGGCGGCGTTGGTTGTGAAACATCCACCACGCCACGGAAGCCGGGCGTCGTCCCGCTCACCACAAGACGGTCTCCCAGCATGTGCACACTATCAATCTTGGACGCGTCCGCGATGCCATCCTGCTTCGCTGCATACAACGCCTTTGCCACCACATCGTCCGAGAGATGGCCGGGCGTCGCGCCGCGGATCTTGTCAAACATCTGCCGATCCTCGGGTGGGAGCAGGGCCAATGCCTGGCTTTGTTCGGGTACTCGCTCCGCTGCTGGTGCGTTGCTGGCGTAATGGGCTGAGCGCGCCTGGGACCACTGCGCAGCGTAGGTCTCCATGGTTCCCGATTGAGCGCTTTGCGGATCCACGTTCACACGCTTTTCGGATTCGAAGGCGTTGTAGCGCGCGACACCCTGAACCTGGCCATCGGCCCGCATCTCGACATTGGTGATGCCTTGCTTGCTTCGCTCCGCTTCTACCATCAGTGCAGCGGCTACCTTCTCGCTGTGCGGTCCATGCGGAATGCCTTGCCCATCCTCCATGCGGTGGACTTCGCCGAGGGTGCGCTGAAATGCAGCGTTTCCGGGATGCGCGGGATCGCGCAGGTCTGTCGGCAATAGTGGCGTTGGGTTGGATTCAATGGCGCCTTGTCGTTGGCCGCCGCGCTCTCCGGTCCCGGGGAGCGGTGCCTGCTGCATAGGTGTGGGGGGTGTCTGATCGACCGGGTCGGTTACTGGTTGCGGCGGACGCAAGACCGGTGCATTCGGATCCAGGTGGAGCAGCCGATCGGTAGTGCCGCCGCGGCTGATGTTCAGATCGACGGTGCCGTCGTGGTTATTGACGCGCGTGAGGTCGGCGCGATTCACGTCGCTCCAAGCGCCGCCGATGTAGGCCTTCCCCGCTCCGTTCCCGTCCATCACGACGAAGTCGTCGCCCGAGGCATACAGGCTGGTGGACTGCGGCCGGGGACGCCCCTGACGATCAGGGACGTTGTAGCCGTAGGCTCCGCCCTGGTTCAATGCTTCGATCAGCGCAGGGGCATTGCTCTTCTGCAGGAACAGATTCTTGACCGTCGTGTATTCCGCGCTGAGATTCGGCCTTGCCGCGTCCTGCCCTGTCTGCGTGGGGTTGACCAGTGGATTGGCCAATACGTTCTGCCATGGTTGATGTAGCGGGCTGCGCGCGTCCGCATTGCGCAAGGCGTTGAAGACATCTGTCGCTTCAAGGGCGTGCGCAGCGCCGGTCTCGATATAGTCGGGTTCGGTTCGGCTTCGCCCACCACGATTGGGCAGAAATCCGTTGACGACAGTTTGGGCGTCTTCCGCGCTGGTGATCGTTCCTTTGCTGATGCCGTCGATGATCCTCGGGTAGTAGCGCTCCCCGCCTTGGTTCTCCAGCTTCAGCACGATGGTGGCCAGTTTGGCCTGCTCGTCCAGTGTCGCGCCTTGGTAGAGCGCTGTCTCTTGGAGCTGGTTGACCCCGCTACCGGGCCGCATCAACAAGTTGACCTGGGCAGTGTCACGCTCGTGGACGTAGGTGAGGCCCGCATCCGAAGTGAGGAAGGTATCCAGGTGCGATTTGACGGTCGCGTCCAAGGCCCGACCTTGCTGGGCTGTGATCGTGCGCCCGTTGCGACCGAGGTCGCTGGCTGTTTGGGTTTGCTGCGCTTCGGTGAGCACCCAGTCCGGATGGGCTCTGCCCGCCCAGGTCTGATACGCCTCCACCAGAGAAGCAGCTACCTCGGGATGCTGGCCCAAATCCGTCTGCAAGGTGCCGATGGAATAGCCGCTGTTTCCCACTGGGGTCATCACCCCATTGCGAACATTGCCGGCGAAGGAGAGTTGATAGGAGACGTTCTTCCCGCTGTCGCCTCCTTCTGATCCAATGCCCACGCCAAAGTAGGCCAGTGCGCGCAGCTCCGAATCCGTCAGTGTGGTCGCCGGTGGCGGCGTGGTGCCCTCATTCCCTTCTGCCATGACACTCCCTCGCGTTGGGGGCTACTTCTTCGTTGCGCCTTTGCGGCACAGGCCGATGTTGGTTCTCGCTGCGCGCACGATCGCCAGGTAGCGGTCCGCCAGCATTGGCGTCCATCCTTCCACGGCCGCGTCGTCGTCCTTGGCAGCGTCCTCCGCATACTTGTCGAGTGTGGAAAGGCACTGCGCATACATGCCATTTTTGTATTGGGTGATGGCCAGATCGTTACGAATGGCGCCTTCGTCTTCCCATTCCAGCGTCGGCAGGCAACTAGGCACGACTGGCGACAAGGTAGCGAGCGCCGCCTTGTAGTCTTTCGCATCATAGAGACGCTTGAAGGTCGTCCGTGTGCGGTCCAGCGCGTCCCGGCCACAGCCATCCTTGACCCGCAGGTAGGGCGCCTCGAAATCCCCGTTGTAGCCGCAGAATGTCTTGCATTCGGCGGGCGTGGCAGCCGCTACGTCAATGCCCTGCGGCGTACTGGCGAACTTCACCTGGCAGGTGGGTTGGCCCTTGTTCCCCTTGGCGACGCCGGTGTGTCCCTCTATCGCGCCATGCAGCTCGCACACGTCTTCCCCCGTGGTGCTTTCCAGGGAGAAGGTCAATGTGCCGTTTTGCTGCTTGATCAGCAGGCGACCCCATCCCTTGTCGGTGATGTACTCGCCCGGCGGAGGAGTGCTGTCGGACACAACATGCGGCGCCGCCAAGGCAGGCTGTTCCTTGCGCGCTCCCGGCTTCGGGGCAGCGTCCGGTGGTTGTGCCGAACAGGCGGCTGTGCACAGCGTGGCGATCGCAGCGCAGACCAGCCAGGTCATCTTCAGAGGAAGTGTTTTCGCCATATCCTTTCGCCGATCCTGTCTTCTCTGCTGCTCTTTAACGCGCGATGCGGCTACGCGTCAAGTCGGTGTGCCCCTGCACAGGCTCGCCTGCGGGTGGATATCTGGTGGGAGGTCGGTGGAGCGCAGGGAAACCGATTGCTATCTTCCCTGCCTACGAGCTGCAGGCCATGTACAAGGGGTTACCGATGATGAGGCAGCACCGATGCGGGTGGCGCTTGTCGCTGGTCGTGCGAGTTGTGGCGATGGGGTTGATGACCTCGTGTGCGGGTTCCGCTTACGCAAGCAAGTCCACCACATTCTCCGGCGAGTGGGGTTACGCCAAGAGATGCGACTTGGGCCATTATCTGGGCCTGCATCTGCAGCAGCATGGCGATCACGTCACCGGAGATTGGAGCGAGGGAACCAACGCGCACGGCCATGACGGGCAATTGCAGGGGGAAGTACGCGGGGGCACGTTGTATATCCGCTATTGCAGTGAAGATGGAGGAAAAAGCTACGCCGCATGCCCCGCGTTCTCAGGACCAGAAGATCGGTTCCGGCTACAAAATGGACTGCTTGTTCGCTATCAAAAGTATGGTTCCGGTTATCGGCGCGACGTTGCGCTTCATCCGAGTGTCGCAGGGAAGGATCTGCCTTTCGATCAAGAATGCATGGATCAAGACGATGGGCTCGACCGGCCCTGACAATTCCTTGCGCCCGAAGCAATCAGCGTTCCTGAGCGCTAGCGCGAGAATGCAATTCGGCGCTTCTATGGCATAAGCATTGAGGTGATTTCATGGCGAAATCGAAGCAGGCGCTTTGCATTGTCTTCATCGCCGCAACGTTGCAACTGACAGCATGCCAGCCCGAATCGGCTCAATCAGTGGCGTCCAGCCAGGGGCTCCATCGCAAGGAGTCGCCTGTAGCGAGGACGACCGTGCCGCTGGTCAGGAAGCTCAGTCCGCAACTCCTGTCTGATGCCATCACGCTCGATTTCGCTGTTCCTCCCCAGGAGGATGATCCTGAGCCGCCGATCTTCATCGGATTGCGGGTCGCTGCTGCAGATGGGGAGGCTGCAGCGGCCAAGGTCGATCGCCTACGCGATGCCGGCGTGACCGTTCAGTTGCACCTCTATCGATTGACAGGCGCAGGCGAGCAGCCGGTGGTATTGCAGCGGAGCGAAGAAATAGGGCGTACCGAGTATCGAGTCGTGGCGTTGGACAGCGATGGGCATGTGCCACTTATCTTCGCGGCAGATGCGGACGTCACAACGATGGAAGCCGCGGGGTTGATTGCTCCGAATGTCACCTACCGCGAATTGGACATGGCTTTTATCCGGGATACGCCGCCCGGCCAATACCGGGTGTCCGTCCGCTTCGAGGGTAACGTCGGTGCCTTGGAGGAAGCCGGATCGGAACTGTTGATTGCATTCACGGGGAAAGCGAAATAGGAGCGCGTCCGGCGATGGGTCACAGCAGGTCAGACTTTGGCTAGTTGGAAGGGCAATTTCACAGATGACAGATCGACTAAGGCGGCAAGAATGACAGAAGTGCGATGGTGGCTGATCGCGGCCTTCCTGGGTGGGGGTATGAATGTTTCTGCTGCCCGCGCCGTCGGAGTAGATCGGGGCGACCTCGTTTGCAGCCAAGCCAGCGATTGGACTGATGGAGCGTCGGTGGGTGTAAAACAGATCACCCCGATGGTCGTAGAAAGTGATGCAGGCCGTACCTATCATTTCGATCTGGACGGAAGCGCCGGACTTCAGACGCTGGACGCTCGCTGCGGGTGGGGGAGCTACGCAGAGTGCGCCTTCACCGCTCGCCGGTCGAACGGTGGGACTTACCAGTTCTCGGACCTCTCGAGCTTCGGCCTATGGAGAACCACGGATGGTCTTTACCTGCTGTACCGCATCGTGTCTCCCAAGGCAGAGACGGATGCCCGCAAACGCCGGGTAGTGAAGTTGGGCAATCCGCCGAAAGAGGTTTGCAACCAGATCGGCGACTATTCGAATCTTATGTAGGTCCAGGGACGGCCTATCTGCCCATGCCCAAGCAGATGCCTCGTCCCCCATGATGCGCTAGCATCCCCCGCACACGACGGCGCGCGGCGCCGTCTCTTCAGGGGGACATCGATGAAACATTTCCTGCTGGCCGCCGCCGTGGCGGCCTTGCTGTGCGGCTGTACCGTGGTCTCGCCCGATCCGGGGCAGCAGGCGGTGCTGGTGGACAAGCCGCTGCTGTTCGGCAAGGGCGGCATCCGCCTCGACGACGTGCGCGATCCCGGCCGCACCTACACGTGGATGACGACCTCGGCGGTGTACGTGGACACCACGCCGCAGACGGTGCAGGTGGCGTTTGACGACTTCTCGTCCAGCGACAACATCCTGTTGGACTTCTCCACGCAGATCCAATACCGCATCACCGCGCCGGCGCGGTTGCTGTCCGGCTTCGGTCAGGACTGGTTCAAGAACAACGTCGCCAGCCAGTACGCAGCGATCGTGCGCGACCAGGTCAAGCGCTACGACATGACGCGGATGATGAGCGACCCGGATACGGCGCGGAAGATCGACGACTCGGTCACCGAGAACGTGCGCGCTCTGGTCAAGGAGCAGGGCCTGCCGATCCAGATCCAGAACATCACCCTCGGCCGCGCCCGCCCCAACCCGGACGTGCTGCAGCAGATGAACCTGACCGCCGCGCAGCAGCAGCGGGTCAAGACCCTGGTGGAAGCCACCACCGCCGAGCGCCAGCGCGAGCAGGAGCAGGTGGCCAAGGCCGATGCGGACAATGCCTACCGCAACCGCATGGGCCTGACCCCGGAGCAGTACCTGGCCAGCCAGATCGCCGAGATCAACGCCGAGGCCTGTGCCAAGGCGCAGGCCTGCTACATGGTGCCGTCGGGGACGTCGGTGATCGCCAAGTAGCGCGAAGTGGTAGAGGCGGGCCCGGGTGGCCCGCCGTTTTGCGGACATCGGTGGTGGCGTCGCGAATGCGGCGTGCCGGCGGCGGTTGTCGCCGTGCCGCGGGTCTGCCACTGTGACAGCCCTGTCCTGCGAGGAGATCCGCAGATGGAGCCCGCACAATCTTCAATGTCGCAGCGCCCGCCGGCGACGCGCCTGTTCGCCCTGCTGGCGCGAGACGCCCGCATCGGTGTGATCTTCCGTCGCGGGCCGAGCAAGCAGGTGCAACTGATCCACTGGGATCTGCGCGACGACACCTTCGTGCACGGCCAGTGGTTCAAGGGGCGCATCTACGAACGGCGCTGCGATCTGTCGCCGTCGGGGCGGCTGCTGGTGTACTTCGCCTCCAAGCAGCGCGGCGACTTCGGCACCTGGACCGCGCTGTCGCGGCCGCCGTTCTTCACCGCACTGTCGCTGTGGCCGAAGGGTGACTGCTGGGGCGGCGGCGGGATGTTCGAGGACGATCGGACCTTGTTGTTGAACCACCGGCCACGCGAGGGGCGGGATCCTTTTCCGATGCCGACCGGCTTCCAGTTGCCGCACGATCTGCAGGTGCGTCCGTTCGGCAAGTCGTCGGGCGCCGGCGAGGACGAGCCGATCGACGGCGTGTTGCGCGAACGCGATGGTTGGCAGTTGCGCGATGACGGCGAGGGCGAACGTGGCGGACTGCGCAGCGACGCATTGTTCCGCTTCAGCCGCCCGCGCGTGCGCGAGAAGCTCGGCGCCAATGGCCGCCGCCTGCAGTCGCTGCTGCATGCGGTCGGCCAGGAAAACCATGCCTGGTATGGCCAGGATCATCGGGTGCTGGACCGCGACGGCACCGTGCTGGTCGATTTGCCGGGCAGCGACTGGGCCGACTGGGACGGTGGCGACATGGTGTTCGCGCGCGAGGGCAGGCTCTATCGCCTGCGCAAGAGCGACTTCCGCGAAGTGGCGCAGCGGGGTGAGCAGGCCTTCCAGTTGCTGCATGACTTCAGCGACGCGCGCTTCGCGCCGCTGGCACCGACGGCGGATGCGCTGAAGTATTGAGCGGGCCGGATGTCGCGTGTAGTACAGGTGCCACGCCGGATGCGGCTGCCATCCGTATAGACTGACCACCCAATCTCAGGGACGTTCAATGAAACTGCTTCGCTGCCTGTTGCTGCCTGCCCTGCTGTGCATTGCTGCACTCGCCCAGGCCCAGGACGACACGCGCCGCATCGCGGTGACCATCGACGATCTGCCGTGGCAGCGGATCGAGCAGACACCGCCGGCGCAATTGCCGGCACTGCATGCGCAATTGATGGCCTCGCTGCGGCAGGCGCAGGTACCCATTGTTGGCTTCGTCAACGAAGACAAGCTGGAGCAGGACGGCCAGGTGCAGCCGCAACGCGTGGCGATGCTGCGCGACTGGCTGGGTGCCGGCTATGCGCTGGGCAACCACACTTACGGCCACGTGAACCTGCACCAGGTCGGCGTGCCGGCGTACGAGGACGCGATCGTGCGCGGCGAGCGCACCTTGCGGCCGTTGCTCACGGAGCGTGGCCAGTCGCTGCAGTGGTTCCGTCATCCCTACCTGGCGACCGGCCGCAGCGTTGCCGACCGCGAGGCGGTCAACGCGTTCCTGGCAGCGCATGGCTACCGCATCGCGCCGGTTACGGTGGACAGCGGCGAGTGGGTGTGGGCGTTCGCCTACGCGCATGTGTTGGACGAGCCGGCAGGCCCGGCGCGCGACGCCATGCTGCTGCGCCTGCGCAAGGGCTACGTGCCGTACATGCTCAACAAGCTGGATTTCTTCGAGCACGAATCGCAGGCCCTGTTCGGCCGCCGCATCCCGCAGGTGTGGCTGATGCACGCCAACGCACTCAACGCCGCTGCTTTCCCCGAGCTGGTCGCGGCCACGCGCCGCCGCGGCTACGCCTTCATCGGCCTGGAGGAGGCATTGCGCGATCCCGCCTATACCCACGCCGAGGGCTACACCGGCCCTGGCGGGATCAGCTGGCTGCACCGCTGGGCGATGGCCGAGGACAAGCCCAAGGATTTCTATGCCGGCGAACCGGTGGTGCCGCGCTGGGTGTTCGCGCTAGCGGGGGTGAATTCGGAGTAATGCAGGGATCTTCTCGTAACGCCCGCCAAATCGGAGCAAAGGATTATGAGTCCCTGGATGTCGCTGCCCAATCGCACACGCGGTATGGGGGTCCAAGCGAGATAGCCACAGGAACTAGATTTCCGAAAGAAAGCTGCTCGGAACTGCCTGGGTGAGCCAGACGCCATTGTCCGCCTGAAAGAAGGCAAAGCCCTGCTGGTGCATTCGCAGGGCTTCGACTTTCAGGACAACCGGCTTGCCATGACGTTGCCCGACCGCGGTCGCGGTCGCGATGTCTTGCGACAGATGCACATGATGCCGTTGGCCCGCGCGTAAGCCCTCGGCCAGGATCGCGTCCAGAAACCGTGTGGCGGTGCCGTGGTAGAGGAACTCCGGCGGCACCTTGGCGTCGTACTGGATGGCGACGCTATCGGTCGAATGGCCCTGTACGGCACGGATGCGCCTGCCATCTTCCGAGAGCGCAAAACGTTTTTTGTCGCTGCTGTCCACCACGGCACGAATGAGGTCTGCGTCGAGCGTCCTGCCGCTTTGCGCAGCACCTGCGATCAACGCATCGACCTCCGCCCAGCCTTCGCTGTCGAGGGTAATGCCAGCGGCCTGTGGCTCGTGGCGAAGCACAAAGCTGAGGAACTTGCTGATGTCTGTGTGTTGCTTGCTCATATACATTCCGGTGGGTAAACAATTCCAACCATCGCTCGGCGACGCCGATACTGGCTTCCGCTCAGTTGGCTGGCAATGGTGGAGGTGATGCAGTGTGGGCTCGAGTTGGCGCGGTGCAATCTTACGCGTCGTGGAGTGCGAGGATCGCCAAGCAAGCCGGTGTCTGGCGAGTTTGATGTAATGACGAAGGGGGGAGTGCCGCACCTCCGCCGGCAAGATGTTGAACGGCTAAGTGTCGGCACAGCCGACCGCTGGCACCTTCACCCTGCACGCACGCATGGCCGGATCACGATGGTTCCTCTCCGCTCACCGTGACGCCCATGCCCTCGTCCAAGACGCCTCCTTGGAAGAAGCCGAATCCGCGCGGTCAGCGCAGCCAGCCGCTGTCGCCGTCGCAGAAGGAAGCGGCGAAGCAGCGTGCCGAGGAGAATGGCCGCCCGTACCCGAACCTGGTCGACAACATGTGGGCGGCGCGGCTGCCGCATGCGACGTCCTCCTCCAGTTCGGACATCGACGAGGAATAATCAGGGCGTCTGCGCTTGGAGTGGGGGGCGTACCTGGCGCGCGTTGTCGGAAGAATGTCGGAGTTCGCCAGTGCGGCCGCCGTTCTGGTTGTCCTGGCGCGCGTGATTGATGAATGCCGATACACCGGAGCTCGGACGCACCCTTGGCCTGCGCCGGGCCATGCCCATACCGTGCCGTGCCGGCACTGGGCCGGTCATCGCATCCAGGTACGGGTATGACTCCGCAAGAACAGCAGCTTCTCGAAGACTTCCTGGCGCGCCTGCGCAGCGCCGGCGGGGTGGCCAAAGATCCGCAGGCCGACGCGCTGATCCACGCGCGCCTGGCCGATCAACCCGATGCCGCGTATCTGTTGGTGCAGCGCACCTTGCTGCTGGAGCACGCGCTGGAGGCCGCCAAGGCGCAGATCGCGCAGTTGCAGCAGCAGGCCGCTCCGCCACCGCCGCCGGCCAGCTTCCTGGGCCAGGGCTTCAATGCGGCGCCGCCGCCGTTGCCCCCGGCGCCCGCCGCCACAGGCGTCGCGGGCGCCGGTGCGCCCGGCTGGCGCGAGCGCTGGTTCGGTGGTGGCGCTGCGGCCGCGGAGCCGACGCCGGCACCGGCCGCCGCGCGTGGCCCCAGCTTCCTCAGCACCGCGGCCACCACGGCGGCCGGCGTGGCCGGCGGCATGTTCCTGTTCGAGGGCGTGGAAAGCCTGCTGGGCGGCCACCACGGCGGCGGCCTGTTCGGCGGCGGCGCGCCGCAGGAGACGGTGGTCGAGAACATCACCAACAACTACTACGACGACACGCCCCAGCAGGACATGGGCCAGGACTTCCAGGACGACGGCGACTTCGGCAACGACAATTGGACGTAGCCTCGTCGCTTGCGCTTCTGCCGGATCGTGCCGTCAGGCGAGCGCCCACCAGGGCGCTTGCCTTAGGTTCGGCAGGCTGGCCATCCATCGCTTCAGGTATCTATTCAAGGAAGCAGTCACAAGAGGGCTGGTATCTGGGCATTTGTTAAGTAATACAGGTGCTTAAAAGTCTAGTTCTCTTGACTATCTATTCATAAATCTATTCAATCCGGGAATGAGCGAGGCCCGGCTACGCGATCTGATTGCCATTCTGCGCCATGAGGGGATGGCGACGGCACCTCGTATTGCAGCGGCGCTCGGTGTCAGCCAGTCGACGGTCTCGCGTCTGCTCAGCGCCGCCGGCGATCAGGTGCTACGAATCGGCAAGGCACGTGCCACGCGCTATGCGCTCAGCCGCACGCTGGGCCGGGCAGGTCGGCGCTGGCCGCTGTTCCGTCTGCGTCCTGACGGGCGCGCCGAGACGCTTGGCGATCTCCATGCCATGCACGGCGATGGATTTCTGTTCGTTCCGCAGAACGCGCGACCGGTCCTGATGCATGGTGAATTCGCCGATGGCGTGTTCCCTGGGCTGCCGTGGTTCCTGGACGATCAGCGCCCGCAAGGCTTCCTCGGCCGTGCCTTCGCACGGCGCGTCGCCGAAGACATCGGCGCGCCGCAGGATCTGCAGCGCTGGCAGCCTGACGATGTCGTCCTGTCGTTGCTGCGGCATGGCGAAGATCAGCCCGGCGACCTGGTCCTGGGCGAGTTCGCCTTGCAGCGTGCGCAACAGGCCGCCCTGCAGCCGGCTGATGCGCTGGAGAAGGCGCAGCGATCCCAGCATTATCCGCAGCGCGCCAACGCCGTCTTGCGTGGCGAGGCGGTGGGCTCGTCGGCAGGAGGCGAACAACCGAAGTTCACCGCAATCCTGCACACGGAAGGCGGCTACACCGCAGTCATCGTCAAGTTCAGCGAGCGTGCCGGCACGCCGGCCGCGCAGCGTTGGAGCGACCTGCTGCGGTGTGAACACCTGGCCAGCGACATCCTGCGTGCGCACGGTATCGCCGCCGCCGAGAGCGAACTGCTCGAGAGCGACGGTCGCGTGTTCCTGCAGTCCACGCGATTCGACCGCACGCCTGCGCTGGGACGGCGCGGCTTCGTCTCGTTGGCCGCGGTGGATGCGGCCTACTTCGGCCATGGGCGCATCGACTGGTGGTCGTTCGCACCGCAACTGCAGCGCGAAGGCTGGCTGAGCGACGCAGATGCGCAGCGCCTGCGTGTGTGCGGCTGGTTCGGCGCACTGATCGGCAACAACGACATGCATCTGGGCAACGCGGGCCTGATGCTGGGCGATGTCTTGCCGCTGGCCTTGGCACCGATCTACGACATGTTGCCGATGGCGTTCCGTCCTGCGGCCAGCGGCGAGGTGGTAGAGCGCGCCTATGTGGTGCCGTTGCCGACACCGGACCAGCGCGACGACTGGCGCGCAGCGGCCGGCATGGCGGTGACGTTCTGGGAGCGCGTCATCGAGGACGTGCACATGTCCGCGGCCTTCCACAGCATTGCGCGGGACGCGCTGGCGCAGTTGACCCGCGCCATGTCGCGGATCGGTTGAGCGCTTTCGCACCGCGTTAAACGACCCGACACACGGCGCTCACGCGGGCAGGACATGGAGCGGGAGAAGCTGCCGCGACTCCCCACCACGAGGTCCTGCCCATGGCTACCACCAGCACACGTGTCCGTCTGCATGTCGAAGATACCGGCGGTGCCGGTCGTCCGGTGATCCTGATCCATGGCTGGCCGCTGTCGGCCGAGGCGTGGAAGGACCAGGTCGGTCCGCTGCAGCAGGCGGGCTACCGGGTCATCGCCTACGATCGCCGCGGCTTCGGCCGTTCCGAGAAGCCGGCCGACGGCTACGAGTACGACACCCTGGCCGACGACCTGGCCGGCATCATCGAGGACAAGCAGCTGCGCGACGCGGTGCTGGTCGGGTTCTCGATGGGCGGTGGCGAGGTGGCGCGCTACGTCGCGCGGCATGGCACCGAGGCGCTGGCCGGCGTGGTGTTCGCCTCCGCGGTGCCGCCGTACATGCTCAAGACCGAGGACAACCCGGAAGGGCCGCTGAGCAAGGAACAGGCGCAGGAGATGGAGCAGGGGCTGAAGGCCTCGCGAGAGACCTTCTTCGACGACTTTACCCGTGGCTTCTTCAGCGCCCACGGCACGCTGAAGGTGAGCGAGGCGCAGCGCCAGGAAGCGATCGCGCTGTGCCTGCAGAGCGACCAGACTGCGGCGCTAGGCTGCATGCAGGCATTCGGCACCACCGATTTCCGCGAGGATCTCAAGAAGGTCGACGTGCCGACGCTGGTGCTGCACGGCGACTCCGACGCGACCGTGCCGTACGAGGGCTCGGGCCAGCGCACCCATCGCGCCATCGCCGGCAGCGACGTGGTGCTGCTGAAGGATGCGCCGCATGGCTGCAACACCAGCCATGCCGAGGAGTTCAATCAGGCGCTGCTGGGGTTCCTGGCCAAGCTGGGCTGATCGCTGGCCCGTATCGCGGCGCCGACGCGCAAGGCGCGGTGCCGCGACGGCACAACCAGGCAGCAGGTAAAACCAACCCGCGGCAGCGCTCGGCTGCCGCGGATCGATCCGACCAACTCAACCATCACGACGATCACTCGCCGACCAGCGTCGACACGCTCTGCGGGTCGATATAGACCACGGTCTGGCCCGAGGCGACGCTGTACTTGCCGCCGTAGCCGACGTTGAGGGTGGACGAGGTGCTGTACTTGGTGAACGCGGTGGCGCTGCCGGTGGGCACGCGCACGGTGAGCTGCCGATGCTGGGTGCCGGTGTTGACCGCCACCAGGACCAGCTTGCCGCTCGGGGTTTTGTAGGCGCTGACGGCGACATCGCTATACGGCGCGGTCGTGGCGCCGATGCGCACCGAGCCCGGACGCACGAACCGCGCGAACTGCGACATCACATAACCGCGCTTGCTCACGATGCCGTTCTCGGCGATCAGCCCGTAGCTGCGGCGGATGTACCACCAGATGTAGCCGCTGTAGTTGGCGAGCATGCTGTTATGCAGTTCGCTGCCCACACCGAGCGCCGACGGCCAAGCGTTGCCGTCGGTGTTGTCGGTGTAGTGCTCGGTCATCCACAGCTGCTTGCCCTTGCTGCACGCCATACAGGTGGCCGCCGATGATCGACAGGTACTGGGCGGCGCTGCTGTTGAGCACCGGGTCGGTCAGCGCGGTATTGAAGCCCAGCGACTCGGCCGCGAGCAGCTTGAACTTGCCGAACTTCGCGCCCTGCGAACTGATGAAGTTGAGGAAGTCGGTACCGTTCCAGTCGCCCGACTCGTAATCCGGATGCCAGTCCGGCTCGTTCTGCAGCGACAGGGCGTAGATCGGTGCGCCCTTGCTATCCATGTAGGCGGTGAAGTCCAGCAGGTGCTTGGCGTACGCGTCGTAGTACTGCGACAACAGCTTGCCGCCGTTGTTGAGGCTGTTGTTGGACTTCATGTAGGCCGGCGCCGACCACGGCGTGGCCAGCAGCACCGCGCCGTGCGCGCGGGCCCGCACCGCCGAGGGCACCTGCTGGCTCCAGCCGGAGCTGGACGGATCGACGCGCATGCGCATGATCGACAGGCCGATCTGCCCCGTGTCGCTGCCGAACGCCAGGTCGACCTGGGCCGGGGTGAGGTCGGCGATCCAGCCGGCGCCGTTCATGCCGCCGAAGCCCTGGATGGTCTGGTGGACCTCGCTTGGGGTCACGGTGACGGTCTGCGCCAGGGCGGTGCCGGCCGAGAACAACGTGGCGGCTGCGGCGAGCAAGGTGCCGAGCAAACGAGGGGTCTTCATGGTGGTTCCAGCGGTTGGGGGAGGCGTGACGCTAGCCAGCGCAGATGACCATTTCAATGTCGCGGTCGTCCAAAGCCGGCAAGTGAGACCGGCGGCGCACCCCAAGCGCTAACGTCTCCTCAATCCACATCAGCGTATGCGTCGCGCTGCATGATGCGTGCAGCGCGGTGCACCAACCGGCTGCGGCGTGAGGTACGGCGTGCGGATTGTGCGCAGTTGCGCGTGCAAACGCCGCAAGATGCACAAGTGCGCGCATGGCAAAACTGCGCACAATGCAGGCGCTGGCACAGCGCAGGGGGCGTGCCAGCGTTTCCTCTTGCGAAGGTGTTGCGCATGCCACTGTTCCGTGTTCCGCAACGCTGCGGCGTTGCCCTGTTCGCTGCGATGCTGTCGATCCTGCTCTGCCTGCCGATGCTGGCGCAGGCGCAGGCCACCCGCTATCGCGACGTCGCGCCGTTGTTGCTGGGCGTGGCCTGGTATCCGGAGCAGTGGCCGGAGGCACAGTGGGAGCACGATCTGGCGCTGATGCAGGCGGCGCACGTGCGCGTGGTGCGCATCGGCGAGTTCGCCTGGAGCCGAATGGAGCCGCGCGAGGGGCAGTACGACTTCGCCTGGATGGATCGCGCCATCGCCGCGGCCGCGCGCCACGGCATGGTGGTGGTGCTGGGCACGCCGACCGCGGCGCCGCCGGCCTGGTTGACCCAGGCCTATCCGGACACCTTGCGGGTCAGCCAGGACGGGGTGCGCGACGAGCACGGCAACCGCCAGCAGTTCTCCTTCGCCAGCACCCGCTACCGGCGCTTCGCGCATGCCATCGCCGAGCAGATGGCGCAGCGCTATGGGCACAACCCGCACGTGGTCGGCTGGCAGCTGGACAACGAGTACGCGCAGTCCTCGTTCGATCCCGAGGCCAAGGCGCAGTTCCACGCCTGGCTGCAGCGCAAGTACGGCAGCATTGAGGCGCTCAACCAGCGCTGGGCCACCGCCTACTGGAGCCAGACCTACAACGACTTCGCGCAGATCCCGGTGCGCGACGACGAGGAGAATCCGGCGCTGCTCCTGGAGTGGAAGCGCTTCGTCAGCGACACGTGGGCCGACTATTCGCGCAACCAGATCGACGCGATCCGCCCGCATGCCGATCCGCGCCAGTTCATCACCACCAACACCATGGGCTGGTTCGCCGGTTTCGACGCCTACACCGTGCACGACGTGCTCGACATCGCCGCCTGGGACGACTACGTCGCCGGCGAGCGCTACGACTGGGTGGACAATGCGGCGCGCCACGATCTGACCCGCGGCTACAAGCAGCGCAACTACTGGGTGATGGAGACCCAGCCGGGCTTCGTCAACTGGCGCGCGACCAACGTGGCGCTGCGCAAGGGCCAGGTGCGGGCGATGGCGTGGCAGGCGGTGGCGCATGGCGCCGATGCGGTCTCGTACTGGCAGTGGCGCGCCGCGCCCAACGGGCAGGAGGAATACCACGGCACCCTGGTCGGCGCCGACGGCACACCGGTGCCGGTGTATGCGGAGATCCAGCAGGTCGGCGCGGAGTTCGCCAAGGCCGGTCCGGCCCTGGCCGCCACCACGCCGCAGGCGCAGGTGGCGCTGATCAACGACTTCGACAGCCGCTGGGCGATCGGCTTCCAGAAGCACGCGGCCGACTTCGATCCGGTCGTGCAGATGAAGAGCTTCTACCGGCCGCTGCGGCAGCAGGCGCAGGTGGTCGATGTGGTCTCGGCGATGGCGCCGCTGGAGCGCTACAAGCTGGTGGTGGCGCCGGCGCTGAACGTGCTGACCGAGGAACAGGCGCAGCGGCTGAAGGCCTATGTCGAACACGGCGGGCATCTGGTGCTGGGGCCGCGCAGCGGCATGAAGAACATCGACAACGGCCTGCATCCGCAGCGCCAGCCCGGTCCGCTGGCGGCGTTGCTCGGTGGGCGCGTGGAGCAGTTCTATGCGCTGGACAAGCCGATCCCGCTGGCCGGTGCGGGCGCCGACGGCAGCGCCAAAATCTGGGCCGAACAGTTGCAGGCCACTGCCGCCGACACCACCGCACCGCTGCGCTACGGCGCGGCCAACGGCTGGCTGGATGGCACGCCGGCGCTGCTGACCCGGCGCGTCGGCAAGGGCCGCATCAGCTATGTCGGTGGCTGGTTCGACGACGCCACGCTGGATCGCCTCACCGGTGACTGGTTGCGCGACGCCGGGGTGCAGGCGCCGCTGGCCGACGTGCCGGAAGATGTGGAAGTGGGCGTGCGCAGCGATGGCGCGCTTCGCATCGTGGTGCTGATCAACCACGGCGCCACCGCGCACACCGTGCGGCTGCCGGCGTCGATGCGCGCGCTGCTGGGGCCGGCGCCGAGCAACGACACGGTGCAGCTGGCGCCGGACGACGTGGCGGTGCTGGAACAGCGCCGCTGAGGACTGCCGCGGTGCGCTGCGGCGCACTGCCGGCCACGCGATGACGGATCGGTGCGATGGGTCTACCTGTGCCGCGCTCGCTGTGCCCGCGTCGCGCCTGTGCGCCACGCGTAAGGACACGCTCTACAATGCAGGTGCCAGCGGGCGTCGCCGCCGCCATCGCGTCGCGGCGTCGTTCCCTCACTGGAGTCGCGTGTGTCCTTGTCTTCTTCTGCTTCTGCTCCGTTGTCGCCGGTGGGCCGGCTGTTCGCCGCTGCCGCCGTGTTCGAAGGCCTGACCTGGGCCGGCCTGTTGCTCGGCATGCTGCTCAAGTACGGCACCCAGACCACCGAACTGGGTGTGTGGCTGTTCGGCCGCCTGCATGGTTTGGCGTTCCTGCTGTACGTGGTCGTCAGCCTGATTGCGGCGCTGCGGTTGCGTTGGCCCTGGTGGGCATGGGCGCTGAGCCTGCTGGCGGCGTTGCCGCCGCTGGTCACGGTGCCGCTGGAACTGTGGTTCCGCCGCATCGGCCTGCTCGGCGCGGCAGGGCAGCGCACAGCTGCCTAGTGCCGCGCTTCGGCGCAGGCACGTCGCGGTGTGCGCTGCGGCGCGTTGTGCCGGCATTCTCCGGCAGCGCTCTAGAATGCAGCCCCCAGTGCAGGCGAGGAGGCCATGGGCAAACGCAAACGACGACCGCCCCCGCCAATGCCGACACCCACGCGCTTGCAACGACTGGTCGCGCGTCTGGAACGGCCGGTGTCGATGCTGATGGCCGCGATCATCGGCGCGAGCGCCGTGGTGAAGCTGTACCTGCTGGCGAAGGCGCTGCTGAGCGGCGTGTACATCGGCGTATCGAGAGTCGGCCCGCCACGGATCTACCTGCTGCAGACCGATCCGGGGCACTACTGGTTCTCGATCGCCTGGGATGGCGTGCTCAGCCTCGTGTTGCTGGCGCTTGCCGTCGCCCTTGGCTGGTCGATGATGGCGCTGCGCAAGCCGACATAGCATCGGGTCGGCGGATCGCCGCGGCCGTCACTTGGCCAGGCAACGCTGCCAACGCTCGGTCACGCGCTGCGCGAACCAGGCGGTGGTGAGCTTGCGGGTGATCTTCGGGCTTTCCAGGGCGATGCCCGGCAGCACCGCGCGTGGCAGTGGCTTGCCGGCATCGCGGTCTGCCAGGGCGAACACCTGGCGATACAGCGCGCTGTCGGCGAAATCCGCCTCGCTGCCGCGCTGCAGTTCGCGGCGGATGGTGCGCGCATCCATGCCCAGTTGCGTGCTCAGGCTGCGTGCGGCGCGCTCGGTGGCGCCGGGGGCGTCGAGCTCGGCGCCTGGCGTCAGCAGATCGCCATCGAGGGCGAGCGAGATGCCGCTGGCGCGCGCCAGCGCAGCCTGGAACGCGGCATTGCGGCTGGCGTACCAGCCGGCATTGAAGTCGGCGAAGCGGTATAGCATCGCCGCCGCGTTCGGGTAGCCGAGCAGGTGGCGGGTGCCGAACCAGATGCCGCCGCGGCGGCTGAACACCGCGTGGCGCACGCCGTCGCCCAGCGGATACGGATAGCCATCGATATGCGCCTGCGCGAAGGCGATGCTCACCTGCATCGACCCGGCGGTGTGCACCGGGTTGAGATCGCCGAACAGGCGCTGGCCCAGCGGCACACTGCCGGCGATGTCCTCGAAGATGGTGCTGAGATCCTGCTCGGTGCGTGCGGCGGCCAGACGCTCGGCATAGCTGCGTCCATCCGGCCCGCGTAATTGCAGCGCTGCATCCAGCGCGAACGCCGGCACATGCACCGCCGCCGCGCGCCGTTGCAGTTCCGCCCGGGCGATCTTGCCCAGCCCCGGCACTGGCGGATTGGTCTGGTAGGTCGATTCCTGTTCGATCACCGCCAGGACCGCACAGATGTTCTCGGCATTGGTGCCCAGACGCTGCGAAGCCAGGGCCACGTAGACATCGTCGGCCCAGCCGCGGCGATCGGGTACCGTCGCCGGGATGCGACGGGCGATGTCGGCCTTGACCTCGCTGGGCGTGCGCTCGGGCACGCGCGGCGCCTGCGTGGCGCAGGCGCCGAGCAAGACGGCGCTGCACACGGCAACAAGGCGGACGAAGACGGCGGTGGACATCGGCGCGGCGGCTCCAACGGAGTGGCGGTCGCCTGCATCCTACAGGTGCGCTGTCGGCACCGCGCCTACGTCGTCGGCGTCGACGCTGTGCTGTCGGAGGTCGCCGCCGCTTGCGTGTCCGCGTCGAGCATATGGATGCTGAAGCCGCTGCGGCCGGGTGCGAACTCATCTCGCAGCGTCAGTGCCGGAATCGCGTAGTCGCCTGCATTCTGCTTGCGGAACGCGATCGGCGTGGTGCTGAACAGCGTGTCCAGGCGTTCGCCGAGCGCCGCGCTGGTCTGCGCGAAACGCACCGCATCCATGCGTCCGCTGCGGTACACCACGAACGGCGGCAGCACCTCGAACCCGGGGTAATGCAGGATGCCGTGCTGGATCGGGAACAGCAGGTCGTCGATCGGCCCGTTGATGCCGCGCGGTGCGTAGTGCGATTCCCAGCCGCCGGCGGTGACGATCAGCATCGCGCGCTTGCCGGCCAGCGTGCCTTCGCCGTAGCGGTCGCCCCAGTGCGTGTCGGAGTGTTCGCCGACGCCGTAGGCGAAGCCGCAGGCATACACCCGGTCCACCCAGCCCTTGAGGATGGCCGGCATCGAGAACCACCACAGCGGGAACTGCAGCAGCAGCGCATCGGCCCAACGCAGCTTGTCCTGCTCGGCGGCGATGTCCGCGCGCTGGCGGCCGCTGGCAAAGGCGCGCTGCGAGTCGCGCGAAGGATCGAAGCGCGCGTCCGCGGCACCGTCCAGGCTGTCCTGCGCGTCGACGGTGGTTTTCCAGTCCATTGCGTATAGATCCGAGACCTGGACGCGATGGTCGGCGGCCTGCAAGCGTTGGACCGCCACCTGCTTGAGGGCGCCATTGAGCGAGGCGGGTTCGGGGTGGGCATAGACCAGCAGCACGTTCATGCGGGTTCTCGGTGAGGGAAGGTCTCCACGCTAGGCCGCGCTTCGCTATAGTGGAAATGAATTACCTTGATAGTCGCTATTGCCATGGTTGATCTGCGGCGCCTGGACCTCAATCTGCTGCTGACCCTGGACACGCTGCTCGACACGCACAACGTGACCCGCGCCGCGGCGCGCCTGCATCTGTCGCAGCCGTCGGTCAGCGTGCACCTGGCCAAGTTGCGCGAGGCGCTGGGCGATCCGTTGCTGCTGCCGTGGCCGCGCGGCATGCGCCCCACCGCCCGCGCCGAAGCGCTGCGCGCCCCGTTGCGCGAGGCCTTGCAGGCGCTGCAACAGGCGGTGGCGCCGGTCGCGCCGTTCGATCCGGCGCGCGCGCAGACGCTGTGGCGGGTGGCGGCCAGCGACTACGGTGCGTCCACCGTGCTGCTGCCGGCGATCGACGCCTTGCGCCGGGTGGCGCCGGGGACAACGTTGGCGGTATTGCAGTTGGCGCCGCCGACGATCCCGCAGCAGGCCGAACAGGGCCAGATCGACCTGGCCCTGCACACCGTCGCCGACGCGCCGCCCGGCCTGCGCCGGCGCACGCTGTTCGCCGAACACTACGTGCTGGTCGGTCGGGCCGGCCATCCGCGGTTACGACGTCGACCGAGCCTGGCCCAGTTCTGCGCACTCGAGCATGCCATCGTCTCGCCCGATGGCGGCGGCTTCAGCGGCGTCACCGATGCCGCGCTGCGCGCGCATGGCCTGCAGCGCCGGGTGGTGCTGTCGGTGCCGCACTTCCAGTTCGTGGTTGCCGCGCTCCAGCGCAGCGACCTGGTGGCGATGCTGCCCGAGCGCCTGGTGCGCGACCAGCCCGGCCTGCGGGTGTGCGCGCCGCCGCTGGAACTGCCCGGCTACGAGATGGCCATGCTCTGGCACGAGCGCGTGCACCGCGATCCGGCGCACCGCTGGTTGCGCGAGCACATTCTCGCGTCGATCTGATATCGCGTTGGGCGCGCTGCCGCCTCAGCGGCGCGTGGCCAGCACCCCGTCCAGCGCCAGGTGCGCGGCGAAACCGGCCTTCTCCAGGCGCTTGGCCACTTCGCGCGGCACGTCGCGGCCGCTGGTGAGCTTGTTCGGCGTGCCGGTGTAGTGGAACAGCCGGCCGCCGCGGCGCAGAACCCGCGCGAGCTGGTCGTAGAAGGTTTGCGCGTAGAGCTCCCCGGCGATGCCGAAACGTGGCGGGTCGTGCAGGATCGCGTCCATCGACGCATCGGCGATGCTGCCGATGGCCGCGCCGACATCGCCATGGGTCAGCTGCAGGCGACCGTCGCTGGCGGCCGGATCCGGCGACCACGGATTGAGCGTGCGCAGCCACAGCACGTCGGCGTTCTTCTCGAACGAGTGCAGGCGCGCCACGCCGGCCTCCAGCGCGCAGGCGGCGAAATAGCCGAGGCCGCCGCAGGTATCCAGCACCTGCTTGCCGCGCGGTTCCACCAGCGCCACCTTGCGCCGCGCGTCCTCGAACGGCGACAGCTGCGCGCTGGGCAGCATCTTGATGCCGTCGATCTCGAAGGTCGGCGCGCCCCACTCGGTCGGCACCAGCTTGATCAACGCACCGCCGAAGCGCGACACCGCGGCGAAGTCCTCGCCGTCCCAATAGTAGAGCGTGCGGTCCTTGAGCTTGCCCGGATAGGGATAGTCGTGCCCCTGCCATTGCCAGCCTTCAGCGCCAAGCAGCGCCTGGCCGTGGCTGCGCTCCAGGTCGAGCGAGCCGGACCAGGTGGCGGCGCCGGCATCGCGCGCGGCAAGCAATGCGGTGGCGAGCGGACGGGTGAGCAGGGGGCCGGAATAGCGGGTCACGGGGATCTGCCGGCGGCAGGGCGCGGCGCGGGGCTCGGATGCGGGAGCGCATCGTAACCGACGCGGCGCCGAGAGGGGGTGACTGCGACGGGCAAGCGCGGCATGTGACATCGCTACGTGCGAAACGTATCGGCAGGATTGCGGCACCGGACCAACGCGCTACTCCGGCAGAAGCGCTTTGCTCCCCGGTGCACATCCCATCGGGACCGTGGTGCCGCGCGCTGCGCGAGCAGCGAGGCAGCTTCGTTCAATGCGCCATGCCACCGCGTGCCTGCGCAGGTTCCTGCTGTGGGGCCGGCTGCTGCAATGCTTGATCGCGCTGCTGATTCTGCGCATCCACCTGGCGGGTGCTTTCCTGCAGCGTCGGCGCCTGGTCCAGATCGACACGCGCACGAAATCCTGGCGTGATGCCGGCGACGAATACGACCTTGTCCTGTACCGTGACCGTCTGCAGTTGCTGCGGGCCCTGGATGCCCTCGGCCTTGGCCGCTTGCACGGTGTGCGCGACTTGCGCGTCGGTGGCGCCGGGCATGCGTTCGCGCAACGCGTCGAAGAACGGATGGTCGGCATGCGTGGCTTCGGAGAGCAGGGGCGAGCGCTTGGCCTCCGCCAGAGCTGCCCGTGTGTCGCGTCCGACGACGGCATCGTCATCCAGGCCATGCGCGCGCTGGAACTCTTTCAGGGCATGGCGCGTATTGCGTCCGAAGTCGCCATCCGGCTTCAACGGCTTGCCGTCCGCGCCCCGGTAGCCCAGTTCAGCCAACTGTTCCTGCAGTGCCCGGGTTTGCTGGTTGCGCTCATCTCCACCCATGCTGGCCAGCTGCTGCAGCGAGACCTTGCCACTCCGGATGTCGGCGACCAGCTCTGGCGTGATGGTCTCGGCCCATTGGTTCGCGGCCTGCACGCGTTCGTTGGCACCGTTGTCGCCACCATTGATGATGCGGCCCGCTGCACGGGCGTTGTCGCGCAGGTTCTCCGGTACGCGATCCCGCCAATAGGCCACCGCGAGATTGGCCGCCGTCTGCGGTTCGGCCGCCAGGTCCGGGTTGTTGGCGAGATCGACATTGAAGCGCTGGCCGTAGCGCTCGTAGTTGTCGCGGCCGGTGTACTGCAGATAGCCGCGGCCATGAAACCGCCAGCCGTCGCCGGGTTCGGTATTGCCGAGATCGGCGCGGTTTTCGTACATCACGGTGGCAATGCGCTGCGGATCGCGGCTGGCGACGGCGTCCTCCACCTGCTTGCGGGTGAAGCGGTCATCGGCCGAGGAGACCGCGGCGATCACGCTGTCGGCCGAGGTATAGCCCAGGTTCTCGTGCATGCGGCGAAAGTGGCCGGTCTCGACGGCGGCGTTTCCCATCAGGTTGGCCAGTTCCGTCGGCGAGGTGATGCCGGAATCGACCGCAGTCTTGAGCAGCAATGCCGAGCTTTCGTTGAAACGGGGCATGGTTCTCTCCTTGGAATCGGATTACTGGACGACGGCGCGGTGCTTGTCCATGGCGTCCTGCAGCTTTTCTGGGTCGATCTGCGAAATCGGGGTCCATGCGAAGTCCGCCGGATAACTGGCGGTTCCCCGGAAGACCTCCATCGCGCCGCTCTGCGGATTCTCTGCAGGTGCCGTGCTGCTCGCTTCCGCCAGATACCAGGCTTTCTTGGCCGAGTCGTACTTCAGCGTGTAGGTGACATTGCTGCGCGCCTGCTGGTTGACGTAGACGATTTCCTGCGTCTTCAGGCTCAGGTTGTCGTCCAGGCGCTTCGCGTTGCGCGCCACATCGTTGTAGAGGCAGTCGACCGCTTGCGGGCTACGGTCGGCCACGCTCCATGCCGCATTCGCCTGTTGCAGGACCAACAGCTCGCAAGTGTTGCCTGACGCATCGGCATTGGCGTGGCGGACGATGGCCACGGCATCGGTCCCGCCGTTGCCGGTCAGGTCGTGCTGTTTGAAGGCGAGGATCTGGTCTCCCGGCTTGAGCAAGGGTTGCAGGGATGCCTCCCCTGAAAGCGACGCCGCCGGCGAAGCGGACGCCTTGTCGGTCGTTGGAGCAGGGGAGGGCGAGTCCGTGCCGCCGTTGTCGGCCGGTGTGGTTTGCGCGGCCGGCTGGCAGCCGATCAGGCTTGCCGCAAGGAGGAAAGGCAGACAACGTGGCAGTGATGGCATCGGGCGGTCTCTGGCTGCATGCAACGGACGCGTTGCGATCGGGTTCAAGGCAGCAGGGAGGCCGGCGAGGCGGTCTTGGGTTCGCGTCGTCCTGACACGGAGGCAACTCCCGCTCCCTGGATGCAACCGCGGGCGCACCCTTGGTTGCGCTGAGGCTTATAGCAACGCATTGCTTAAGAATTTGTCGTGTCCTGGACAGTTCGCGCGGTCGCTGCTTCCGTTCCCCCCGCATAATGGTCGCCAGTTCCCGCGTGCCCGGTATGGGGCGCCGTTCGATCGCAAGAGGCTCATGATGCTCAAGGGTGTGCTGCTCGGTTTCGCCTGTTACGCCGCCTATTCGATCAGCGATGCCTTCGTGAAGGGGCTGGAGGGGTCGCTGCCGGCCTACGAGGTGGTGTTCTTCGGGGCGCTGCTGATGCTTGCGGCGCTGCCGTTCCTGAAGAAGCCGGGCGATCGCTGGCGCGAGGTGGTGGTGGCGCAGCGGCCCAGTATCTGGTTGTTGCGCGCGTTCACCGGCGCGGCCGGCAATCTGTCCGCGGTCACTGCGTTCACCCTGCTGCCGATGGCCGAGGCGTTCGCGCTGATCTTCCTGATGCCGATCTTCGTCACCGTGCTGTCGGTGCTGCTGCTCAAGGAGGAGGTGCGCTGGCGGCGCTGGATGGCGGTGATCGTCGGCTTCATCGGGGTGCTGGTGGTGCTGCGGCCGGGGTTCCGGCACCTGGGCCAGGGCCATGTCGCGGCGATCGTCTGCGGCCTGGTCGGGGCGGTGTCGGTGATCAGCCTGCGCATGGCCGGGCCCGGCGAGAAGCGCCTGACCCTGTACGGCGCCGGCGTGCTAGGCCCGCTGCTGATGGGCGGCCTGCTGATGCTGCCGACCTTCGTCTGGCCGACCTGGCAGCAGTGGATCCTGCTGGCCGGCTACGGCCTGCTCGCCGGCCTGGCCGCGATCTTCATGATGTACGCCTCGCGGTCGGCGCCGATCAGCGCGGTGGCGCCGACCCAGTACAGCCAGATGCTGTGGGCAATCGGCTTCGGCTACTGGCTGTTCCACGATCACCTGGACTGGCCGATGGCGGTGGGCATCGCGCTGATCCTGGGCGCCGGGCTGTTCACCCTGGTGCGCGAAGAGAAGGTCACGCGGTGGTGGCGGCGCACCAAATTGGTATGAGCGCGGCCGCCTGAGCCGATCTCGGTCGCCGCACCGGCGCCGATCAGGACATCGCCGATACGGCCGCGCACCCAGCGCGGCGATGCTGCCGGCTCATGGACGAGGCAGGGCAGCGGCGCGTGGCCGCGATGGAGTGCAGCGGTCGCCGCGCCATCGGACTTTCCTTATCAAGATCGGAGAACGGCATGATCAACAATGCGATGGAACAATTGCGCGACGCCGCCACCCATGCGGGCGTGCGGGTGGTGGCAGGCGTGGTCGGCGCGGACGGTGCGGTCCGCAACGGCGCGGGGTATACGGTGGCGCACGTCAGCACCGGGCATTACCTGGTGAGCTTCCAGCCGCCGTTCCAGGCGCTGGATGGGGTCTCGGTCACCCAGATCTATCCGGGCGACGGCAGTACCTGCGACAACGCGGTGATCATCCGCCTGGATGCGGGCCAGGTGCTGCTGAAGACCGGCGATGGCGGCGGCAACCAGTCCGACCGCGACTTCAGCTTCGTGGCGATCGGGCAGGGCGGCGCGCTGGCCTGAGCGACGGCACTCGCGGCGGCGCGGACGGCATGCGGCGCCGTCCGCGTCGCCGCGGGCGCCACCCGGCGCACGCGCGGCTGGCGCGCGCTGCCGCCATCTTCTATGTTTGCAGGCTAATCCCCCGCGATGGCCTGTGCCCATGACCGATCCGTCCGCCCAGCCCGACCACCTGCAGCGCAGCCTCTCCAACCGCCACCTGCAGCTGATCGCAATCGGCGGGGCGATCGGCACCGGCCTGTTCATGGGCTCGGGCAAGACCATCAGCCTGGCCGGGCCATCGATCCTGTTCGTGTACCTGATCATCGGCGTGATGCTGTTCTTCGTGATGCGCGCGATGGGCGAGCTGCTGCTGTCGAACCTGGAGTACAAGTCGTTCATCGACTTCTCCACCGACCTGCTGGGGCCCTGGGCCGGCTTCTTCTGCGGCTGGACCTACTGGTTCTGCTGGATCATCACCGCCATCGCCGACGTGATCGCGATCGCCGCCTACGCGCAGTTCTGGTTCCCGACGCTGGCGCCGTGGATCCCGGCGATGCTGTGCGTGCTGTTGCTGCTGGGGCTGAACCTGGTGACGGTGAAGCTGTTCGGCGAAATGGAATTCTGGTTCGCGCTCATCAAGATCATCGCCATCTGCGCGCTGATCCTCACCGGCGCCGGCCTGGTCGCCTGGGGCTTCCAGTCGCCGTCCGGGCACGTGGCCTCGCTGGCCAACCTGTGGAACGACGGCGGCATGTTCCCGATGGGGCTGGGCGGGTTCTTCGCCGGGTTCCAGATCGCGGTGTTCGCCTTCGTCGGCATCGAACTGGTCGGCACCACCGCCGCCGAGACCGCCGACCCGCGCAGCAACCTGCCCAAGGCGATCAACTCGATCCCGGTGCGCATCCTGGTGTTCTACGTGCTGGCGCTGGTGGCGATCATGGCGGTGACGCCGTGGCGCGAGGTGGTGCCGGGCAAGAGCCCGTTCGTGGAGCTGTTCGTGCTGGCCGGCGTGCCGGCCGCGGCCAGCCTGATCAACTTCGTGGTGCTGACCTCGGCCACGTCCTCGGCCAACAGCGGCATCTTCTCCACCAGCCGCATGCTCTACGGCCTGGCCGAGGAGCGCCACGCGCCGCGCGGCTTCGCCCGGCTCTCGCGCGCGGCGGTGCCGGCGCGCGGGCTGCTGTTCTCCTGCGCCTGCCTGCTCGGCGGCACCGTGCTGATGTACCTGATCCCGAACCTGGTCACCGCCTTCACCCTGGTCACCACCCTGGCCGCGGTGCTGTTCATGTTCGTCTGGTCGCTGATCCTGTGCGCCTACATCGCCTACCGGCGCAAGCGCCCGCAACTGCATGCGGCCTCCGCGTTCAAGATGCCCGGCGGCGTGGTCATGTGCTACGTGTGCCTGGCGTTCTTCGCCTTCGTGCTGGCGCTGCTGACCCTGCAGGCCGACACCCGCCAGGCGCTGTTCGCCAGCCCGGTGTGGTTCCTGCTGCTGGGCGTGGGCTACGCGTTGAAGCGCCGCAGTGCCTGAACCGGTGCGCGCGGCGGGCGTTGACGCTCCGCGCGCGCTGACGGATGCTCGCGGCCTTTCCTGCGCGAGCCCGTCCCGATGATCACCATCCACCGCCTCGGCGGCACTTCCGATACGCCGGTGTGCTGGGTGGACCTGTGCCGGCCGAGCGAGGCGGAGCTGGCCGAGGTCGACGAGAAGGTCGGTTTCGCGGTGCCGACGCGCGCGGCCATCGGCGAGATCGAGTTCAGCAGCCGGGTGCGGGTGGAAGGCGAGGTGCTGTTCCTCAACGTGCCGCGCTTCCAGGACGAGGACGGCCCGACCGCGCCGCTCGGGTTCGCGGTGTCGCCGCGGGTGCTGGTGACCCAGCGCGAGCAGCCGATGGCCTCGCTGGATGCGGTGGCCGCGCAGTTGCAGCACAGCCCCTGTCGCAGCAGCGACGACCTGCTGCTGCGCCTGCTCGACGAACTGGTCGGGCGCCTGGCCGACCGCCTGGAAGCGCTGGAGGCGCAGATCACCGAGACCACGCGCGCGGCGTTCGCCAAGCCGCATGCGCGGCACAAGTCGCGGCACCTGGAGCGGATGCTGCACGACGTCGGCGACATGGGCCGGCGCCTGGGCGGCATGCACAACGCCGGCCACGGTCTGCTGCGCGTGGCCACCTACCTGGACGATGCGGCGCCGGACTGGTTCGGCGAGGACGCGGCCAAGCGCATCGGCCTGTTGCACAAGGATCTGGCCACCCTGATCGAATTCGAGCAGCACCTGGACGACCGCATCGAGTTCCTGCTCGACAGCGTGCTGGGCATGATCAACGTCGACCAGAACAACGTGATGAAGGTGATGGCGGTGGCCTCGGTGGTCGGTATCCCGCCGACGGTGCTGGTCGGCATCTGGGGCATGAACTTCGCGCACATGCCCGAGTTGAAATGGCACGACGCCTACTACTGGGCGCTGGGCGTGATCGCGCTGAGCATGCTGTTGCCGCTGGCCTGGTTCCGCCGGCGCGGCTGGGTCTGACCAGCCGCGCGCGGCGCCGGCCGTGCAGGTCACGCGGCGAGGCTGTCGGCCTCGGCGGCGTCCTCCTCCCGGTCGCTTTCCTCGCCGCTGACGTGCTGCACCGCGGCGATGTCCCACGATACCGTGTCCGGGTCGATCAAGGCGTGGATTGCCGCGCCGTGCAGTTCGCGCATCAGCCGCCGCGCCGACGCGGTGCCGTGCGCCACGCTGTCCCACAGCACCATGTCGACCACGCTGCCGTCGCGGCGGCGGGCGATGCGCCGCGAGCGGAAGCCGGGCTGGCGCTGCAGCCAGGCATCGACCTCGGCATTGGCGCGCAGGAAGGTGCGCCAGGTGCAGTCGAGCAGGCGGAAGGTGGCGATTTCCAGGGCTTCGGTATGGGGATGCATCGGTCTCTCCTGCGGTCTGCATCGCCCGCATGGCACGCTGGCAGCGACGCGACAGCGCGACGAGGGGCATGGGGAAGGGACAGGGCCGTACGGCCGGAACAGGCGGGCGGGGGCGGGCGTTCCGGGACGGCGCCGGTAGGGGAACCGGCCGAGACAGGATGCTGGCCGGCGCCGCGGGCGCGTTAGCGCGATCCAACGGAATTCTTGTACGATCCTGCAAGCCGCGTCGCGCCCTGGTCCGCGCCGGCGCAGCATCGTGCAAGCTTGCCTTCCTCCTTTCGCACGCTACGGCGCCCTTGCCGATGACCGCGCTCGCCCACCGTTACCAGGAAATGGCCGCCCTGGTTGCCCGATTGGCCGTCCCCGATGGCGACCACGAGACCGCCATCGAGGGCTTCTTCTGTTCCTACCGCTCCGCGCCGTCGCCGAAGACGCACACCGCGCAGTGGCCCGTCTTCGCGCTGGTGTTGCAGGGCGAGAAGTGCCTGACCCTGGGCAACGAGGAATACCGCTACGGCGTGGGCACCTTTCTGCTGGTGACGCTGGATCTGCCGGTGGTCTCGCGCATCACCCAGGCCAGCCCGGAACAGCCGCTGCTGGGCGTGGGCATGTCGATCCTGCCGGACCGGCTGCGCGAACTGCTTGAGCGCATCCCCTTGCCGCCGCAGGTCGGGGCCGAACGCCCGCGTGGCGTCTCGGTCAACACCGCGTGCCCGGACCTGCTGGACGCCACGCTGCGCATGCTGCGGCTGCTGGAACGTCCGGCCGACATCGCGGCGATGGCGCCGCTGATCGAACAGGAGATCCTGTATCGCCTGCTGGCCGGGCCATGCGGGCCGAACCTGCTGCGCATCGCCCAGGAGGACAGCCCCAGCAACCGCATCGCCAAGGCCATCGCCTGGCTGCGCCAGCACTACGCCGAGCCGCTGCGGATCGAGGATCTGGCGCGCCAGGTCAACATGAGCGTGTCCTCGCTGCATCATCATTTCAGCGCGGTCGCGGCGATGACGCCGCTGCAGTACCAGAAGCAATTGCGCCTGCGCGAGGCGCGGCGGCTGATGGTGGTCGAACGCATGGACGTGGGCGCCGCCGGCTACCGTGTCGGCTACCAGAGCCCATCACAGTTCAGTCGCGAATACAGCCGGCTGTACGGACGTTCGCCGCGCAGCGACCTGGCCGAGCAGTTGGGCCTGGCCGGCTGAGCGGTACCGGCACTGCGCGGGCGCCTTGCGCATTTGACGTGCTGCCTGATCGACGACAGCGCATCGCGCATCAATTCGAAGTGTGTGCTGTAGGAGCGGCTTCAGCCGCGACGGGCTTTACCGGGAACGCTCCGTCGCGGCTGAAGCCGCTCCTACGGGGCAAGCTGCATGCGGCTGGAGTGTCGTGGGAGCAGGTGATTCGAAGTGCCCTAGCGCGGTGGAGCACTTCGGCGCCCGCGCAGGACCGCTGCGGTCCTGCACGGGCGGCATGCACTACTGCAGTTGCTTGAGCCGCGCGACGATCTCTTCGGCGTGGCGCTCGATCAGGCCTTCGGAGGTGCCCCAGGCAGTGCTGTTGGTCGATTCCACATCGAACTGCGCGGCGGTCTTGCCGTTGGCATCGGCGACGCTGATGCGGCTCTTGATCTTGTCGCGCCCGGCCATGATGCCGGCCCAGAAGCGCGCGCCATTGCTGCGCATGTAGTAGTGATCGATGACGATGGTCATCTTGCGCGCATTGGCCTGGCCCTGTGTGCCGTGCAGGTGCGCCGCGTCCAGTTGCGCGTCGAGCTGGCGGCGGAACATGGCCAGACTTTCGGCATCGGTGTCGTCGTTGCCGGTGAGCTGGTACCAGTAGGTTTCGGCGGTGGTCGCCTTGTAGCTCTGGTGCACCACGCTGTTGGTCGCGCATCCGGTGGCCAGCAACATCACGCTCAGCAGCGCGAGCGTTTTCCATTGCAGTTTCATGCTCTCTCCTTGTTGGTCCCCATGCCGGGGCGAACGCCGCCGGCCGCGGCAGCATAGCGGCTGCACGCGGGCAGGCGGGAGGTTTAGGGAATTGGTTCCGGATCGCCCAGCCACGCCGCCACGATCCGCGCATAGGCGCCGCTGGCCTTGCTCAGGTGCAGCCACTGGTCGACGTAGGTCTTCCAGGCCATGTCGTCGCGCGGCAGCAGGAACGCCTTCTCGCTGTACTGCAGCGGCCGCTGCGGCGCCACCGCGCACAGGCCGGGCACCTGGCGCTGCTGGAAGCGCGCCTCGGAGGCGTCGGTGATCATGACGTCGGCGCGGCCCTCGCGCAGGTCGCGGAAGATGGCGGGGTTGTCGTCGGACAGCAGCAGTTGCGCATGCGGCAGTTCGCGGCGGGCGAACGCCTCGTTGGTGCCGCCGCGCGGTTCGATCACCCGCACCTCGGGGCGGTCGATCTGGGCGATGTCGCGGTAGCGCGCCTGGTCGGCGCAGCGCACCAGCGGGATCTTGCCGTCGACCTCCAGCACTGCACTGAACCAGGCCTGGCGTTGCCGCGGGAGCGACACCGAGATGCCGCCGACGGCGATGTCGCAGCGGTCGGCGCGCAGGTCCGGCAGCAGCGTCGGCCAGCGCGTCGGTACCCACTGCAACTTGACCTCCAGGCTGTCGGCCAGCGATTGCGCCAGGGCGATGTCGATGCCGTCGTAGCCGCCGTCGGCGCGCAGGCGGCTGTAGGGCGCGTAGTCGCCGGTGGTGCACACGCGCAGCGTGCCACGTTGCAGGACGCTGTCCAGGTGCGAGGGCGCGGCGTGCGCGGGCAGCGCCAGCGCGGCGCCGAGCAGGGCGGTGGCCAGGCGTCGGGTCATGCGGTTCTCCTGCGGCAGGGCGGGTGTCGGGGCCCGCTGGCTGTACGCCGGCTGTCGCGCCGGCCGGGCGCGTCACCTTAGCCGGTTTCCTCGTGCGCCGACGCAATCCCTGACGCGACAAGGCCTTGCGTGTCGGCAGCGGCGGCAGGTGGCGGCGTGTCGCGGCCCGCCGCGCGCGGCGGCACGCGCCGGCAACGGAACTCCCGGCACGCTGTACCGGTCCGTCCCCCACATTCGCCCCAGCCGCCTGCCCATGGATCCTCGACCGTCGTGACCGCCCTCCCTGCGCAAGACCGTTGGCTGCAGCTGTGGGCGGCACTGGCGACTGCGATGATCCTGGCCTTGCTGGGGCGCCTGCTGTGGGGCGCGCCGTCGGCGCCGCCGCGCGCGGCGGCCGAGGATGCGCTGCGCCTGGTGTTCCTGCCGCGGCAGCCGGCGCGTCGCGCGCCGGTCCCGCCGCCGGCATCCACGCGTGCGCCCTCGACGGCCGCGCGCATGCCGGCTGCGGCGCGGCAACCGCACGCCGCTCCCGCGCCGACTTCTTCGTCGACGCCGATCGCGCCCGCTGCGGCCGCCACGGGCATGGCGGCGACGCTCTACACCGGCGATGGCCATCCGCGCCTGCCCGATGCGGTGGCGGTGGATCCGTTCGCGCAGGCGCAGGGCACGCCGCCCGGGACGCTCAATCCGCGCGATGTCGCCAAGTCCAAGCGCCTGCTCGAACGGCCCAATCCGATCGACTACCGGTCCACCCGCTTCGACAAGGACTGGGCCAGCGACGGCACCCTCGGCGACGTCGCCGTGCAGGGCATCAACCGCGCGATCAAGCAACTGTTGCCCAAGAACACGCACCAGTCGGCGGTGGCGCGGCCGCCGCCGGACGTGCGCTTCAACCCGGCGCTGCACGAACGCCCCAGCGACCTCGGCAGCGAGGCGACTGGCGATGCGTACAAGGCCGCCCCGATCGCGTTCGAGAAGGCACCCGGACTGGACGGCGAAGCCAGCCGGCGGATTCGCCAGGCCCTGGCCGACCTGCAGCAACGCCGCGGCGCCTGCCCGGCGGCGCAGCGCGAGCGCCTGCTGACGCCGGTGCGCGAGCACCTGGACGCGTTGCTGCACGTGGAAACCGCAATGGCCAAGGGCGCCGACCCGATCCGCGCGCAGCAACTGCTGCCGCGCGAGGCCGACAGCGCCTACGACCTGGCGAGGCGCGCGCTGTGGTACGCCGACCAGAAGCTGGCGGCGTGTGCGCCGTAGGCGGTGATTCGATCTTGGTAGCCCTCCCACAGTGCACCAGCCAGCTTGCTGGATTCCTGTAGGAGCGGCTTCAGCCGCGATGGCTTTCCAGGGAAGGCCTCGTCGCGGCTGAAGCCGCTCCTACGGGTGTGCTCCCCTCGGGTTGTCGGAGGCGCCCCTCAGCCGCGCAGGCGGAGGATGCGGTGTATTCGACTTGGAAGCGTCGGGACTGAAGTCCCTCCCACAGTGCACCCCGCCAGCTTGCCGCGGATTGCTGTAGGAGCGGCTTCAGCCGCGAGGCTTTCCCGATAAAGCATCGCGGCTGAAGCCGCTCCTACGAGGGAGGCGCTGTCGGACAGCGCGCCGAACGCCGCCATCACTCGCCTCGACGCGCGCTGCGCCATGATGCGCGCCCACCCTATCCGAGCGTGTCGCCGATGTCGCTTGCCCGTGCCGCGCTGTGCCTGCTGTGCTGCGGTGTCGCCGCCGGCGCGTCCGCGCGCACGGTGTACCGCTGCGTGCGCGATGGCACGGTCAGCCTGGCCACCGCACCGGAACCGGGCTCGCGCTGCACGCCGAAGGAGCTGGACGATGCGGCGATCGCCACGCCCAACCTGTGGGGCAACCTGGGCGTGTTCAGCGGCACCCTGTACGAGCGCGAGCAGGATGGGCGGTTGGTCTACTCCACGCGCAACCTGCCGGGCTCGCGGCCCTACCTGCGCTTCACCGCGGTGACCCCGCCGGGCGAAAGCGCGCACCCCGGCCTGGGCAAGCTCGGCGCGCCGCAACTGCAGGCGCATGCCAAACAGTTCCGCGCCGCGGCGCGCGCCACCGGGGTGGACGAGCCGTGGCTGCGCGCGATCGCGCATGCCGAGAGCGGCTTCGACGCCGCCGCGGTGTCGCCCAAGGGTGCGCAGGGGGTCATGCAACTGTTGCCGGAGGTGGCCAAGGAATACGGCGTGCGCGATCCGTTCGCGGCCGACCAGTCCATCGACGGCGGCGCACGCTACATGCGTGCGCTGCTGCGTCGCTATGGTGGCGATCGGGTGCTGGCCGCAGCCGCCTACAACGCCGGCATCGGCACGGTGACGCGTTACGGCGGCGTGCCGCCGTACGCGGAGACCCGGGAGTACATCGACAAGGTGATGGCCCTGTACCAGCGCTATCGCACCGCGATGGGCATCGCCGTGGAAACGCCGGCGCAGTAGCGCGGCGTCAGCGCAGGCGCTCGATCAGGCGGGACAGCAGCCTGCCCAGCGAGAAGGGAATGCGCCCGATCTGCGCGGCGTCGCGCTGGTCGAGCCGCGCCAGCAGCCGCGCGAAGGTCTCCACCTGCTGCTGCGCGTACGCCGGGTCCAGGCGGGCGATGCCGCCCTCCGGCAGGACCTGGCACAGGTAGTCGGGGATCGGGCAGGTGGCCACGACCGGGATGCCGGCCTGGTACAGCGGCTGGCCCTCGCCGAGCATCGCCACCTCCAGGCGCGGCGACAGGGTCAGCGCGCGCAGCTTGCTGCGCCCGGCGCAGGCCTGCCGATACAGCGCATCCAGTGCCGGTGTGGCCGTGTACACCAGGTCCCGTTCCAGCTTGCCGGTCGGTGCTGGCGCGCCTGCCGCCAGGTCGTCGCGCCATTCGGTGCAGCCGAGGTGCTCGATGGTGATGCCGGCCACCGCGCGCGCGTGGCTGCCGCGGCCGTCCCACAGCTGCGGATGCCGTTGCAGCCAGGCCGAGGTCGCCTGGCGTCCGTGCACGCCGATCTGCGGCAACTGGAAATGGCCGGTGACCAGCACGAACACCAGGGTGCGGCGCCGCGCCGCGCGTGGCAGCGCGGCGAAGGCGTGGGCCAGCGCCAGCACGCCGGCCGCGCCGTTCTCCTCGCAGGCGTTCGGCCCGTCGGTATGCGTGTTGACGATGAGCGTCTCGTCCTGCGCGCGGCCGGGCAGCACCGCATACAGCGTGTCGGTGGTGGTGTCCTGCAGCGTGGCGTGCAGGGTCAGCCGCGCCTGCCTGCGCTGCGCGGCCGCGGCACGCAACGCCTCGGCGTGGCGTGCACTCACCCACACCGCCGGAAGATCGCGGTACGGCGTGATGAACGGCAGCACCTGGCCGTGCAGTTGCGCCTCGGAAACGCCCTCGAACACGCAGATCACCGCGCGCACGCCGTGCCGACGCGCCTTGTCCAGCGCCACCGCCTGCAGGCCGGTCAGCAGCGGGGTGGTGATGGGCGATGCGACGTCGGCGTCGCCGTCAGGCAGCCGCGCCTTGCGCTTGAACGCCAGCGTCAGCAAGGTCCGATCGAGGTCGCGACGGCGCAGGGCCACCACCGCGATCTTGCCGCGCGCCTTGCGGAACGAGCGTGGGCGGCCGTCGAACCAGACCAGTTCGCCGGCGAGGCCGTCGGGCGGGGTGACGCCGGAGTAGGGCAGGGGCGCGGCGACCGCGATCGCGCTGCCGTCGTCCAGGGCCAGCTGCGTGGCATGCGCCGTCCAGCGACGCAGCGGCAGGTGGTCGCGCTGGACCTGCAGGCCCAGCGCCTGCAGTTCGGCGGCCAGGAAGTCGATCGCCGCGGCGTGTGCCGGGCTGCCGGTCAGGCGTGGGCCGAACCCGTTCAGGCGCTCGATCCAGTGCCACAGCTGCGCCTGCGACGGCAGGCCGCGCAGCACGGCGGCTTCGGCGCCAGGCGCGTGCCCCGGCCAGGCGAGGTGTGGATGGCGGGCGATTCAGGGCAATGCCGGCTCCGGTTCCGGCTGCGTGCGCGGCTGCGGCGCGGTGGGCGCGGTTGCGGCCGGGGCGCTGTACAGATCCATCAGCAGCAGGGTGACGCCGTTGGTCCAGCCGAAGCCGTCCTGCAACGCGTACTCGCCGCCGCCGCCGCCCTTGGCCTGCGCGTCCACGCCGTACTTCTCCACCAGCTTGTGCTGCTGCGCGAACAGCGCCTGCACCCGCGCCAGGAAACGGCTGCCGATGCGCTGCGCCAGCGTGTCCTGGCCGTAGCGGCGCAGGCCGTCCACGGCGATCCATTGCAGCGGCGCCCAGCCGTTGGGTTCGTCCCACTGCTGGCCGGTATGCAGACGCGTGGTGGCCACGCCGCCGGGGCGCAGCAACTGCGCCTGCACGGTGTCGGCAGTGCGCTTGGCCCGCACCGGCGAGGCAACGCCGACGAACAGCGGGTACAGCGCCGCGGCGGTGACCTGCTCGCGCAGCCGGCGCTGCTGCCAGTCGTAGTCGGCGTAGTAGCCGGCGTCGCTCCACAGGTGCTTGTCGATCGCGGTCTTGCGCGCGCTGGCCAGGGCGGCATAGTCGGTGTCGCAGCCGGGCGCGCCCGGGTTCTTGGCGCAAGCCAGGGCCAGGGTGGTCTCCAGGTGGTAGAGCAGGCTGTTCAGGTCGACCGGGACGATGGCGGTGGTGCGGATGCTGGCCAGGGTCTTGCGGTCGCCGAGCCAGCGGCTGGAATAGTCCCAGCCGCTCTCGGCGCCGGCGCGCAGGTCGCGGTAGACCTCGGCGGCGGGGCGGTCCTTGGCCTCGGCGGCGGTGCGCACGTCGTGCAGCCAGGCCTCCGGGCGTGGCGTGTCGCGCGCGTCCCAGTAGCGGTTGAGCAGGCTGCCGTCGGCCAGGCGCACCACGTGCGCATGCGCGCTGCCCGGGGCCAGGGTCTGCGCGCCTTCCATCCAGTACGCGTATTCCTTCTGCAACTGCGGCAGGTAGCGCGCGTAGGCGGCATCGCCTTCCACCCTGGCCTGCAACTGCACCATGTGCGAGAAGAACGGCGGCTGCGAGCGGCTCAGGTAGTAAGTGCGGTTGCCGTTGGGGATGTGCCCGTAGGTATCGATCAGGTAGGCGAAGTTGTCCAGCATCTGCCGGCTGCGTTCGTGTTCGCCGCTCTCCACCAGGCCGAGCATGGTGAAGTAGGAATCCCAGTAGTAGACCTCGCGGAAGCGCCCGCCCGGCACCACGTAGGGGTGCGGCAGCGACAGCAGGCTGCTGTAGGGCGGCACGTCGACCTGACGGCGCACCAGCAGCGGCCACAGCGCGTCGATGTGCTCGCGCAGGCCGGTGTCCTGGCGGATCGCCTCGGTCTGCACCGGGCCGGATTCCTCGAAGTTGGCGGCGACGAAACGGCGCAGGTCGAAACCGGGCTGCTGGCGCTGCGCCAGATAGTCGGCGTTGATCAGCGCCGGGTCGCGCAGCGGCAGCGCGTCGACGAAGTGCTTCTGGTCGTCGAACAGTTCCTGCTGCTGCACCGCCTGGAACAGTTCCGGGTAGGCCAGGTCGGGCGTCTGCGGCGGCGGTGCCGGGGCGGTCAGCGTCGTCGCCGGCGCGGCCTCCGCCATGGCGGTATCGGCGGTGCCGAGCAACAGGCCGAGCGACAGGCTCAGCAGCGGGGTGCAGCAGGGAGGAGCGGCATGGCTCATGTCGGGTCCAGAGCAGGATGCGTGCGGCATGGTAAACGACCGAAGCGGAGACGGGGCGCGCGGCCGGCTCTGGAGACGCGGCTGCCGATCCTGCCCTGGCGGCCGCGCGCCGCCCGGCTCGTACCGGTGAGGGACCGCAACACCTGGGGGATGCAAGAACGGGGCCGCTGAGGCGGGGCGGGTGTCCGTCGCCCAGGCGGCGGCCGGGAGGTCTCTTCAGCCGGATGGGGGGCGGCGCCTGCCGGATCGGGGGCGGCGGGTCGTCCAGCGCGCGGCCAGGGCCGGTGCGCGTGCGTGCGCGCCCGCTGCGCCGATCAGGGCTGCCAGCGCGCCACGCGCGCCGGTCGGCGGTCAGGGCGCCGGTCAGGGCGCCAGCGGCGGCTGGCGATCCTTCTCGGCGCTGAGCGCGGCCTCGGCGCGCAGGAACACCTGCCCGATGGGCTCGTCCGCGCGCGTGGCCTGGGCGTCGCCGACCAGCACGGTGAGCCCGAGCGCCTGCTGCCGCGCGGCGATTTCGCGCAGCCCGCGCAGTTTCTGCTCGGCATCGGCGCCGTGCAGCATGACGATGAACTCGGCGCTGTCGGTCGCCCGGTCCACACTGTCGGCGGCGGCGTCGTCTTGTACGTAGCTGGCCAGGGTGCGGTCGAGCTGTTGCAGGGTGGCGCCCAGCAGGCGTTCGCTCTGCCGTTCGGCCAGTGCGGCCAGTTCCTGCACTTCCAGGATCACCACGCGGTAGAGGCCGTCGGCGCCAGTGTCCGTGTTGTCGCCAACCGGGTGCGCTTGCAGGAGCGCCTCGCGTTGGCGCTGCAGCGCATCCCGGCGCGCGTCGAGCAGGCGCATGGCGGTGCGCGCCAACGCGCGCAGCCCGTCGCGCTGGGCGTCCTTGAGCTCGCGCGGCGTGGTGTCCAGCACGCACACCGTGCCCAAGGCGACGCCTTCATCGGTCACCAGCGGCATGCCGGCATAGAAGCGTGCGCCGGTGTCGCCGCGGACCACCGAGATGTCGGCGAACCGCGGGTCGTCGGCGAGGTCGGGCACTTCCATCAGTTGCTTGGGCTCACGGATCGCGTGGTCGCACACCGCCTGGCTGCGTTCGGTCTGCGGCACCTCCAGGCCCATCCGCGCCTTGAACCACTGCCGGTCGCGGTCCACCAGCGACAGCAGCGCGATTGGCGTGTCGCATAAAGCGGCGGCGATCTGCACGATGTCCTGGTAGGCGTCCTCGGGCAGGCTGTCGACGATGTGGTAGCTGTCGAGGACACGCTGGCGCTGGGCTTCATCAGTCATGGGGCGGCGTCGGATAGGGCGCGGATCGCGAGGCGCAGGACCATACCGCAGGGCGTGGCGAGGTCGCGTGGACAAGCGCGCAAGCGTGACGCGGCGCACGCCAGGCGGCCGACGGCCACGCGTCGGCGATCAGTCGGCGGCGCCGACGCCGAGCGCGCGCAGCTGCGCCTGCAGCGTGGCGGCGTTGTCGAGGGCGTGGCCGTGCGCCGTGTTGTCGAAGATCACCCAGGCGTCGTGCGGGTGCGGCGTGGCGGCGACGACCCGCTCGGCCAGGCCGCGCAGCGTGGCGTCGGCGTAGTCGCTGTAATAGATGCGCGGTGCGCCGTGCCAGCGCCAGTAGGCCGGCGCCGCCGCGCCGGCCGGCTGCGCGGCGCTGGCGTTGAGGGCCGGGTCGGCGGCCACGCGCGCGATGCGGTGGCGCTGCCACAGCGCCTCGGCGCGTGCGCTGAACCAACTGGGGTGGCGCGGTTCGCAGGCGATGCCGCCCTGCCAGCGGCGCCGCAGCATCGCGAAGAAGGTGGTGGCGATGCGCGCATCGAAGGCCAGGCTCGGCGGCAGTTGCACCAGCAGGCAGCCGAGCCTGTCGCCGAGATGGCCGACCTCGCCGAGGAAGGTCTGCAGCAGTGGAGCGACGCGGTACAGGCGCGCGTCGTGGGTGATGGTGCGTGGCAGTTTGGCCGAGAAGCGGAACCCCGTCGGCACGCTGTCGGCCCAGCGCTGGTAGGTGCTGGCGCGGTGGGCGCGATAGAACGTGGAGTTGAGCTCGACCGCGTCGAAGCGGGTGGCATAGCGCGCCAACTGGCTGGCGCCGTCGCCGACCAGGGCGCGTTGCGTGCTGGCGATCGACCAGCCGGCGCAGCCGACGCGGATGCGGGGAGCGGCGACGTGGCGGGGAGAAGCGGTCGGCATCGGCGGTGGCAGGCCAGGACAGGCCTTGCGGATACCAAGCGTTGCGACCAAGAGACGTGAAGGACAGGCGCGGCGCGCCGCCTTGGCGACTCATCCGCGACCCGCGCATGCCAGGGAAGGCCGATACCCGCAGGCTGCGCCGCAGCGCAGTCTGCGCGTTCACTCACTGTCGTGGCATGTCGCATGTCGCATCGCGCGATGGCGATGCGTTGCGATGGCGCCGACGCCCGATGCTGGCGTCGGCGCGTGGCGCATGGCGGGGCAGCCCCGCCATGCGTGTGCGGCGTTACGGCTTGGCCTTGGCCTTGACCGGCTGGCCGTCGCTGTCCAGCACCTGCACCTCGCCCAGCTTCAGCGCGCGCACCGGCGCTTCGATCTGCTTGAGGTCGCCGACGATGACCCAGGTCATCGCCTGCGGCGCCACGATCTCCTTGATCGCCGCTTCCGCCGCCGGCTGGTCGATCGCTTCCAGGCGCGTCTTCAGCGTCTGCACGTAGTCGTCCGGGCGGCCGTACTGGACGATGCCTTCCATCGCGCCGAGCACCGCACCGGTGGTCTCGAAGCTGCCCGGCAGGGCGCGCACGCGCTGTTCCTTGATCTTGGCGATCTCGTCGGCGGTCAGCGGCTTGTCGCCGACCACGGCCTTGGCTTCCTTGAGGATCTCGGCGGCCGATTCGGCGGTCTTGTCGGTCTGCACCGGGGCGAAGAACAGGAACGGGCGCTGGCCGATCGCGTCGATCATGAAGCTGTTGGCACCGTAGGCCCAGCGCTTGTCCTCGCGCAGGTTCATGTTCAGGCGCGAGGTGAAGGTGCCGCCGAAGGCGCCGTTGGCCACGCCGATGGCGAGGTTGTTCCGCGCCTTGGTCGAGGGCGCCAGCAGGCCGGCCAGGATCAGCGACTGCGGGGCGTCGTCGCGGTTGATCAGGAACACGCGCGGCTTGGGCTGCGCCGCCACCTGCGGCAGGCGCTTGGTCGGGCGCTTGCCGGACGGGGCCTGCCAGTCGCCGAACGCGGCATCCAGCTGCGGGATGATCTTGTCCAGGGTGGTGTCGCCGGCGACCAGGATGCGCACGTTGTCCGGACGCAGCCAGTTGTTCTGGAACGCGCTCAGGTCGCCCGCGGTCAGGCTCTTGATCGCCGCCTCGGTGCCGGTGCCGGTGAGCGGCACGCCGTACGGATGGGTGGGGCCGTACAGCAGCGGCGGCAGGGTGCGCAGCGCCAGGCCCTGCGGCTGGGTCTTCTCCTGCGCGATCGAGGCCAGCCACTGGCCGCGGATGCGCTCGATGTCGTCGGCCTTGAACGCCGGGTTGCGCACGATGTCGGCGAACAGCTCCAGCGACGGCGCCAACTGGTCGTTGAGCGCGTTGAGCGAGGCGTCGCAGCTGTCCAGTTCGCAGGACACGCTGGTCATCGCGCCCAGGCGCTGGCGGCGCTGCGCCACGTCCACCGAATCCAGGTTGCGGGTGCTCTCGTTCATCAGCGCCGCGGTGAAGTTGGCGGTGCCGAGCTTGCTGCCGCGGTCGGTCGCATAGCCGGCATCGAACAGCAACTGGATCTGCGTGACCGGGATGGTGTGGCGCTCGGCCAGCACCACCTCGATGCCGTTCTTGAGCTTGCCGCGCTGCAGCTGCGGGAAGCTCAGGCTCGGGAACTGGGTGGTCTCCGGCACGCCGGCGGCGCGATCGACCTGGGTCTTGCCGACGCTGTAGTTGCCCTTGGCCGGCACCTTCGGCGCGGGCTTGCCCGGGGCCGCCGGCAGCGGCTTGACCGCCTTGTCCTCGGCCGCCGGATCGAAGCCCTCCGGCGCCGGCAGCACGGTCAGCAGGTAGTCGCCCTTGCCGAACCAGGTGTCGGCGGCCTTGCGCACGCTGGCGACGGTGGCGTCCTGCGCGCGCTGCAGGTCCTTCCTGTAGGCGCCCGGATCGTTGCGGTAGACCTGGCCCTCGGCCAGCACCGTGGCCTTGCCGCCGAAGCCGCCGACCTTCTCCAGGCCGCGCACGAAGCCGGCGCGGTAGCCCACCTGCGCGCGCTGCAGTTCGTCGGCGGTGGGGCCTTCGGCCAGGAACTTCTGCAGTTCGTCGGCGATGGCGGCCTCGACCTTGGCCGGGTCCACGCCTTCCTTCACGTCGGCGGTGATCTGCAGCTGGCTGGCCAGCGCGAACGACTGCAGCCCGGCGGACACATCGTCGGCCAGCTTGTCGCGGTAGACCAGGCGCTGGTACAGGCGGCTGGTCTTGCCGCCGCCGAGCACGGTGGTGGCCAGGTCCAGCAGCACCGCATCGTCGGTGCCCAGCTGCGGCGCCACCCAGGTGCGGTAGATGCGCGGCTGCGCGACGTGGTCGTGCTGCACGCCGCGGGTCTGCTTGGCCAGCGGGGTGATCCACGGCTGCTGGCGCGGCACGGGGCGGCCGGCGGGGATGTCGCCGAAGTACTGCTCGGCCTTGGCCTTGGCCTGCGCCACGGTGATGTCGCCGGCCAGCACCAGGGTGGTGTTGGCGGCGCCGTAGTTGTCGTGGAACCACTGCTTGACGTCGTCCAGCGAGGCCGCGTCGAGGTCGGCCATCGAGCCGATGGTGTCGTGCTGGTACGGATGGTTGGCCGGGAAGATGTTGGCCAGGATGTTCTCGTCGACGCGGCCGTAGGGGCGGTTCTGGCCCTGGCGCTTCTCGTTCTGGACCACGCCGCGCTGGGTGTCCAGTTCCTTCTGGCCGATCGCGCCGAGCAGGTGGCCCATGCGGTCCGATTCCATCCACAGCGCGGTGTCCAGCGCGGTGGTCGGCACGGTCTCGAAGTAGTTGGTGCGGTCGAACCAGGTGGTGCCGTTCATGTCGGTGGCGCCGACCTTCTCGAACGGCTGGAAGTAGGTGCCCTTGTGGTTCTCCGAGCCGGAGAACATCAGGTGCTCGAACAGGTGCGCGAAGCCGGTCTTGCCGGCCGGCTCGTCGCCCGAACCGATGTGGTACCAGATGCTCACTGCCACCACCGGCGCCTTGTGGTCCTCGTGCACCACCACGGTCAGGCCGTTGGGCAGGGTGAAGCGGGTGTAGGCGATCTCCGGCGCGGTCGCCTGGCCCGGCGTGGCCGCGGCCAGGGCCGACGGCGCGGCCAGCAGGGCGGCGCCGGTGCCGAGGGTGAGGATGCTGGAGATCAACAGCGACAAGGGGCGGAGCATGGGCCGGGCCTGAGTGTGGACAGTGCGCCAGCATAGAGGGCCGGCAGCGACTGCGGGAACGTGACTGATGGCACAGCGCGGTGCGCTGGCGGACGGCCGGCAGCGCGCCCGGCCATCCCCCCGAGGGAGTGGCCGGGCGCGTGAGGTCAGCCAAGCCGCGGAGCGCTCAGCGTGCGGCGCAGAAGCCGAACTCGGCGGTCGCGCCGGGGGCCAGGGTCTTGTTCCAGTCCACGCCACTGGCGCTGAGCGTGGTGCCCGACTGGGTCCAGGTGGCGTTCCACAGGTTGTTGACCGTGCCGCTGATCGACAGGGTGACGCTCCAGTCGCCGCTGCTGCCGCCGGTGTTGGTCACCTGCACGCGGTTGCAGTAGCCGGCGTTCCAGTCGCTGTCGACCAGCACCTTGGTGCTGAAGCTGCTGCCGGACGGCGGCGGCGTGGGCGTTCCGCCGCCGCCGTTGCCACCACCACCACCGCCTCCACCATTGCCACCGCCGTTACCACCGCCACCGCCCGTGCTGCTGCCGTCGCCGTCCCACAGCTTCTTCAGCAGGGTCACCTTGTCGGTACGCACCGTGCTCCAGTCGTCGTTGAGGATGCCGCCGGTGTCGCCGCTGTTGGGGTTCCACGACCAGTAGAAGCCGCTGTGGATGCCCTTGCCGATCAGGTAGTCGACCAGCGCGTTCTGCCACTGCACGTCCAGCGGGTTGCCCTGGCCGTACTTGCCGCCGAACTCGCCCAGCAGCAGCGCGTGGCCGGCCTGGGCGAACTGGCCGAAGTGCTGCTCCCAGATCGCCGGCATGTTGGCCGGGAAGTTGGAGGCGCTGAAGTAAGGCTGCATGTAGACGTCCGGCCCGTACACGTGCGGGGCGAGCAGCAGGCGGTTGGCCGGAATGGCCAGCGCGGTGCAGGCCAGCGGTTCCAGGTTCTCGCCCCAGAAGTGCGCGGTGTCGCTGGAGCAGGTCGACGTGTTGGAAATGCCTTCGACCACGATCAGCCAGTTCGGCGCTGCGTTCAGCACCGCCGCCGCCGCGCGCTCGGCGGCCTTGTTCCAGTCGGTGGCGGCATTGCCGCTGCCCCAGGTGGCGGCGCCGTGCGGCTCGTTCTTCAGGTCCAGGCCGATCACCCCCGGCACCGACGCGTAGCGCTTGGCCACGAAGGTCAGGTCGTCCAGCCATTGCTGCTCGCTGTAGCTGCCGGTGTACCAGAGCTCGGAGATGGCGTTGCAGTCCGGCGTGTGATGGTCGAGCAGCACGTACATGCCGCGGCTGCTGAGTTCGTTGACCACCTTGTCCAGGATCTGCAGCGAGTTCAGGCCCTGCAGGCCCGGGTTGCGGCTGTAGTCGATGCTGCCGGGCGACACCGCCTGCAGCGTCTGCGGGCAGAACGGCAGGCGCACGGCGTTGAAGCCCAGGCCCTGCATCTGCGTGATCATGTCCTTCCAGTTGCGCGCCCACAGGCCGTGCACGGTGTGCTGCGAGGTCTCGAAACCGAACCAGTTGACGCCGCGCAGCTGCACGGCGTTGCCGGCGTCGTCCACCACCTTGCCCTGGTTGATGGCGTAGCTCCAGGCCGGGCTGCTGGCGGCCACGAGCGCCGCGGCCAGCAGGCAGCGGGTAATGCGGGAATGCAGGGACCTGTTCATTGCGATGCTCCGATGGCGGCCGGTGCGGAGCGCGCCGGCCAAAGGGGGGCGGATGCTCGGCGGCGATGATCGGCAGTGTCCGCCGCGGCGGCCGTGACTGCGGTTGCAGAAGAGGCGCTTGTCCACCGATTGCGCATGGCCGGCCGATGCGCACGCGCCTGGCCGCGGCCGGGCGGTGATGGGGAGCGCAGAAACGCCAACGGCAGCGTCGTGGAACGCTGCCGTTGGCGTGTTGCCCCGCGGGGTGCGCGGGGCGATGGCGCGGCCTTCAGCGGGCGGCGCAGAACCCGAACTCGGCGGTGGCGCCGGGGGCCAGGGTCTTGTTCCAGTCCACGCCGCTGGCGCTGAGCGTGGTGCCCGACTGCGTCCAGGTGGCGTTCCACAGATTGTTGACGGTGCCGCTGATGGACAGGGTGACCGCCCAGTTGCCGGTGGCGCTGCCGCTGTTGGTCACCTGCACGCGTTCGCAGTAGCCGGCGTTCCAGTCGCTGTCGACGATGATCTTGGTGCTGAAGCTGGCGCTGCCCGGGGTCGGCGTCGGCTCCGGGGTGGGCGTGGGCGTCGGGGTCGGCGTGGTGCCGCTGGTGTCGCCCCACAGCCGCTTGAGCCCGGTCATCTTCTCGGTGCGCACGGTGGTCCAGTCGTCGTCGAGCACGCCGCCGGTGTCGCGGCTGTTCGGGTTCCAGGCCCAGTAGAAACCGCTGCGGATGTTCTTCTTGATCAGGTAGTCGATCAGCGCCTTCTGCAGGATCGGGTCCTGCGCCTGGTTGCGGCCTTCGTTGCCGCCGAACTCGCCGATCATCATGGTGTAGCCGCGCTGGGTCAGCTGGCCGAACTGGCGCTCCCAGATCGCCGGCATGTTGGCCGGGAAGCTGCTGTCGCCGAAGTAGGGCTGCCAGTTCACGTCCGGGCCGTACACGTGCGGCGATAGCAGCAGGCGGTTGGCCGGCACGTTGAGCTTGGTGCAGGTCAGCGGTTCCAGGTTGCCGCCCCACCAGTAGCCGTAGCTGCTGGAGCAGGTCGGGTTGTCGGTGATGCCCTCGACCACGATCAGCCACTTCGGCGCCACCTTCAGCACCGCCGCCGAGGCGCGCTCGACCGCCTTGTTCCAGTCGGTCTTGAGGTTGCCGGTGCCCCAGGTGTTGCGTCCGTTCGGCTCGTTCTTCAGGTCGATGCCGATCACGCCCGGCACCGACGCGTAGCGCTTGGCCACGAAGCTCAGGTCGCTGATCCACTGCTGCTCGCTGTAGGAGTCGGTGTACCAGAGTTCGGAGATGCCCTGGCAATCGGGCGAGTGGTGGTCCAGCAGCACGTACATGCCGCGGCTGCTGAATTCGTTGATCACCTTGTCCAGCACCTGCAGCGAGTTCAGACCCTGCAGGTCCGGGTTGCGGCCGTAGTCGATGCTGGTGGGGGCGACACCGCGCAGGGTCTGCGGGCAGAACGGCAGGCGCACGGCATTGAAGCCCAGACCCTGCATCTGCGTGATCATGTCCTTCCAGTTGCGCGCCCACAGGCCGTGCACGGTGTGCGCGCTGCCTTCGAAGCCGAACCAATTGACGCCGCGCAGCTGCACCGCGTTGCCGCGGTCGTCCACCACCGTGCCTTTGCTGACCGCGTAACTCCAGGCCGAACCGCTGGCGGCCAGCAGCGCGGCGGCCAGCGCGCAACGGGTGATGCGGGTGAAGGGGGACATCGCCATCTCTGCAGGTCTCCGGAAGCGGGCCGGCCCCGCAGTCGGAGCGGCCCAGTGTGAGGGTGGGGGGCAACGGACGCCATGCGCGGCTCGGGTGGAAGCCGCCATGGGCACGCGGATCGGCCTGGGCCACCGGATCGGCATGGCCCCGGGATGCGCGAGCGCGGCATTAGAGCATGTTCAGGTTCGTATTTGAGCTGTTTATCACAATAAATTTTTGCGACAGCGCACGTACGGCGATCATTCGACACACCCCGGCCCCGGGCGGGCGCCGCTACACTCGATGCTCTTTGTGTCTGCCGAGGGGAACCCCGTGAAACAACCGATCGTGAGCCTGCTGGCCCTGGCGCTGTCCGGCGCCTGCCTGGCGGCGCCGCCGTCCGCACCGACCTTCGATACCCAGCGCCTGTCCAACGACGTCAAGACGCTGGCCTCCGACGCCTACGAGGGCCGCGCCCCGGGTTCGGCGGGCGAGGAGAAGACCGTGGCCTACCTGAGCGCGCAGTTCCAGGCGGCCGGCCTGCAGCCCGGCGGCGACCTGCGCGACGGCAAGCGCCTGTGGACGCAGGCGGTGCCGCTGCGCCGCGCCGACATCGTCGGTACCCCGCGCCTGGCGATCGCCAGCGGCGACCAGCGCCAGGCCCTGACCCAGGGCCAGCAGATCGCCGTGCGCGCCGCGCTCGACGGCAGCAGCCAGGTCAGTCTGGACGGGGCGCCGCTGGTGTTCGTTGGCTACGGCGTCAAGGCGCCCGAACGCGGCTGGGACGACTTCAAGGGCGTGGACCTGAAGGGCAAGATCGCGGTGGTGCTGATCAACGATCCCGATTTCGAGACCGGCAAGGGCGCGTTCGACGGCAAGGGCATGACCTACTACGGCCGCTGGACCTCCAAGTTCGAGGAAGGCGCGCGGCAGGGCGCGGCCGGCGTGCTGATCGTGCACGAGACCGCACCGGCCTCCTATGGCTGGGCCACCGTGGCCAACTCCAACACCAACAGCATGTTCGACGTGGTTCGCGACGATCCCAAGTCGGTGCACCCGGAACTGGAGGGCTGGATCCAGCGCGACCTGGCGGTGAACCTGTTCAAGCGCGCCGGGCTGGATTTCGATGCGCTGAAGAAGCAGGCGCAGTCGCGCGACTTCAAACCGGTGGAGCTGAAGGGCGAGCGCCTGTACGCCGACTACGCGGTGAAGTCGGAGGTGATCACCTCGCACAACGTGGTCGCGCGCCTGCCCGGCAAGACCCGGCCGGACGAGACCCTCATCTACACCGCGCACTGGGATCACCTGGGCGTGGGCGCGCCCGACGCCAAGGGCGACCGCATCTTCAACGGCGCGCTGGACAACGCCAGCGGCGTCGCCGCGCTGCTGGAGCTGGCCCGCGCCTTCGCCAAGGGCCCGGCGCCGCAGCGCTCGGTGGTGTTCATGTCGGTCACCGGCGAGGAGAAGGGCCTGCTCGGCTCGGAGTACTACGCCTCCAAGCCGCTGTACCCGCTGGCGCGCACGGTGGCGGTGATCAACATGGACGGCATGAGCCCGTTCGGACCCTCGCGCGATTTCGGCATCTACGGCACCGCCAAGCTGGAACTGCTCGACGACCTCAAGCGCGTGGCCAAGGGCTGGGACCTGCGCTATACGCCCGATCCCAAGCCGGAAGCCGGTTACTTCTTCCGCTCCGATCACTTCTCCTTCGCCAAGCGCGGCGTGCCGGCGCTGTCGTTTGCGGCTGGCCAGGACTGGGTGGACGGCGGCGTCGCCGCCGGCAAGGCCGCCTCGGACGACTACACCGCCAAGCGCTACCACCAGCCCGGCGACGAATGGCAGCCGAGCTGGACCTTCGCCGGCGCCGCGCGCGACATGCAGGTGCTGTACACCCTGGGCGAGGAACTGGCCAATTCGCCGCAGTGGCCGAACTGGAGCCGCGACTCCGAGTTCCGCGCCACCCGCGACGCCAGCGCCGCGCAGCGCCAGGCGGCGCCCGCCAAGCAGTGAGCCACGACCCGTTGCCGCCTGCGTCGCAGGCGGCCCCGGACGCACGCGCGGACGAGGTCGACCCGCTCGACGCGGAACCGGGCAACGACCCGCTGCCGCGCTGGCTGGTCGGCGTCGGCGTGGTCACGACCTTCCTGTTCGTCGGCCCGCCGCTCGGGACCGTGGTGGTCGGGCTGCCGGTGGCGATCGCGATGACCTGGGGAGAGGGCAGCGGCGTCAGCGCTCCGCTGCTGCTGCTCCTGCTGATGGCGATGTTTTCCTATGTCTTCGGCGCCTTGCCGGCGCTGCTGACCGGTCTGTTCGCCGCACGCGCCTGGCCGCGCCTGCGCGGCTGGGCCGCGCATCTGCGCATCGGCCTGATCGGCGCCGGCACCTCGGCGGTCTGCGTCGCCGCGGCGCTGGCCTTGTTCGACAGACGCGACGACCCGTCCCACCAGGGCGTCATCGCGGTGGGCCTGTGCGCCCTGGCCGGTTTCGTCGGCGCCGCGCTGCTGTCGCGCGCACTGCAATTCCTGCGCGGCGGCTGAGCGCCGCCGCGGCTCAGCCGCCGCTGGCCTGCTGCAGCGACGGGGTGCGCCAGCCGGCGCGCACGCCCCAGAAGTAGAAGCCCAGCGCGACCACGCCGACCACCACCAGGTCCGGCCCGTAGGACAGGTAGCCGTGGCCGCCGAAGGTGGTGCTGCCGGCCCACGACAGCAGGGCGATGGTCGGCAGGTAGGCGATCAGCCAGCTGGCGCCGCGCAGGTGCCGGCGGAAATCCTTCCAGCCGTCGCGCTGCTGGTAGTAGGCGTACACCGGCAGGGCCACCAGCATCAGCAGGATGATCAATAAAGACACACTTCATGTCGCCATAAAACCTCGCTATACCAGCAGATGCGGGTTCTTCAGGACCGATGAGTTACAGCACTTGGTGGCGGCCGAGGCCACTCTCGGGTGGCCTCTCCCAGGGGAGCGTGAATAGCCCCTCCCGTTAGCTGCTTTGAGCAGCCCACATATTTAAAGATTCCGACTTCGCCGGAGGATACTTACTTTCCGCCCACAGTGACGGTTCCCGTGCAGTGACCAATACAACCGCCCGGTAGGTTGCCGCCGCTACTGCCACCACCACCACCACCACCACCACCGCCGCCACCGCCGCCGCCACCGCCGCCACCGCCACCGCCACCGCCACCGCCACCGCCACCGCCACCGCCACCGCCAGACTGCTGCTGCGTCCGGTTGCTTCCAACGTAGCTGTCGCTATCTGTCTTTGTATAGACGGCGCAATAGCTAGTGTTGCAAACAATAATGGAATATCCCGAGAAAATGGCGTGCTCGTAATTTGATTCAAAATTTGCAAGAAATGTTTTGGTGATCGCATCCGGCATGGGTGAGCCTATATTGCACCCAGTGCACATGTATGGTCCTAGTGTCTGCGGAGCTACGCCGAAAGCGTTCCAAGATGCGAATCCAGTTGCAATAACAAACGCCAAGCCGATAGTGAAAAAAAGACTTTGCTTCCTGCATCTGTCAATCATGTCGTATCAATTAATGGCTGTTACAGCAGTTTTTGATTATCTCTTGGGAGATTTGACGTGCCGACTGCTGCTGAGCGGCTGTCAACTTAACCTGAAGTTGATCAATTAGCTGCGATGATTGTGCATTTGGGAAAACTTGATTGGCAGCGTTGTAATAAGCAAAACTCATTACTGGGTCCGCGGGTGCTATTATCCCTGCGGAATAGGCGTTGCCTAGTGAGAGCAGTGCGTCTACGCTTCCAAGTCGCGAAGCCGATTGTAGATAGGAAAGGGAATTTGCTTTCCATTCTGAGGCCAGGTCTGAGTTTTTTAAATAATCTCTCTGCGGGCCAATAACGGACTCGGGGGAGGCTGCGTAGTAGAGTCTCGCTTCTATAGAACCCTGTTGTGCTGCTTTCTGCAGCCATGCCGTTTCGTAATATCCAGAGTCAGAGGCAAGTGTGGCGCAATCATTAAGATTTCTCTCGATCCCAGCCAAATACTCGCGGCCCACCCCCGCCTTTTTCATGGCTTCCAACGCATTCATGCTCTTTGCGTCTAAAGCGTCCTTGCATTCTTGCACTGCGAGAAATATTGAGTACGTGGCAACGGCATCCCCTTGGTCCGACTTGACTTTAAGAGAGCGGACGTAACTAAGTACATCACCAGCGGGGCGGCCAGACGATAAGCGATTTATGACGAACGCGCGTTCACCAACCGGCGTGACGACTGATCTGTCTATCACGGTAAAAGGAACTGAAATGGGATAAGGATTTTTTTTATTTTTCGTTTCTGTGTCTTTATTTGCTGATCGCGTGTTAGCTTGATTTAGGCCTGGGTTTGTGTGGATAGTAATACTAATTGCGAGCGCTGCGCATGCGAGGAGGCAAGCGGTGATGATCAAAATTTGCCTTCTACTACTCATAATCAGTACCTTCCTTAGCGACACAAACTCGACTATACAGCTAATTGTTAGATTTACATCACCAATGGCCTGTATTTTTTAAGGTTGCAGTAGATCCATACATTGACCGAACTCCCCCACACAGCCCAAGTGAAAGTCGGCTATAAGGACTTGTAACTGCACTGTAACCGCGCTGGTACTTATGTGGGCATACAAGTGGTGCCACGCAGCGCAGCTTACGCCACGTCGCCCAGTAGTGCGCTTGCTATTTGCATGCCGTCGCGGCTCAGCCGCCGCTGGCCTGCTGCAGCGACGGGGTGCGCCAGCCGGCGCGCACGCCCCAGAAGTAGAAGCCCAGCGCGACCACGCCGACCACTACCAGGTCCGGCCCGTAGGATAGGTAGCCGTGGCCGCCGAAGGTGGTGCTGCCGGCCCACGACAGCAGGGCGATGGTCGGCAGGTAGGCGATCAGCCAGCTGGCGCCGCGCAGGTGCCGGCGGAAATCCTTCCAGCCGTCGCGCTGCTGGTAGTAGGCGTACACCGGCAGGGCCACCAGCATCAGCAGGATGATCTCGCCGGTCAGCGGCCAGCGCGCCCAGTACAGCAGTTCGGTGGCCAGCACAAAGGCGGCGGCGGCCAGCACCGGCAGGCCGGCGATGCGCAGCGGGCGGTGCATCTCCGGCGCGTGCTTGCGCAGCGCCATGGCGCTGATCGGACCGGTCAGGTAGGAAATGATGGTGGCCACCGAGATCACTGCCGCCAGCGTGCCCCAGCCGCGGAAGAAGAACAGGAACAGGTAGGACACCAGCAGGTTGAAGAACATCGCCGGGCGCGGCACGCCCCAGGTCGGATGCACCCGGCCCAGCACCTTGGGCATGGTGCCGTTGCGCTCCATGCCGTAGATCATCCGCGCGGTGGTGGCGGTGTAGGTGATGCCGGTGCCGCTGGGGCTGATGAAGGCGTCCACGTACAGCAGCATCGCCAGCCAGTGCAGATTGACGATGATCGCCAGCTGCGCGAACGGCGAGCGGAAGTCGATGCCGTGCCAGCCGGCCTTGGCCAGCAGGTCCGGCGGCACCGCGCCCAGGTAGGCGACCTGCAGCAGCACGTAGACCACCGTGGCCAGCGCGATCGAGCCGAGCACCGCGAACGGGATGCTGCGCCCGGGGTTGCGCGCCTCGCCGGCCAGGTTCACCGGACTCTGGAAACCGTTGAAGCTGAACACGATGCCGGCGGTGGCCACCGCGGTGAGCACCGCGGCGAAGTCGATGGTGTGGCTGCCGCCGTGCAGGCCGACGCTGAAGTTCTCGCTGTGGAAACCGCTGGCGATCAGCGCCACGCCGGTGAGCGCCGGCACCACCAGCTTGAACACGGTGATCAGGCTGTTGGAGCGCGCGAACAGCTTGACGCTCCAGAAGTTGAGCAGGAAATACACCAGCACCAGCACCGCGGCGATGCACAGGCCGGGCACCGACAGCTCGCCGGCGCCGCCGGGCTGCTGCACGTACAGGTCCTGCGCCCACTGCCACGGCCAGGACGCCATGTACTGCACCGAGGCCTCGGCCTCCACCGGGATCACCGACACGATCGCGATCCAGTTGGCCCAGCCGGCGATGAAGCCGACCAGCGAGCCGTGCGAGTAGTGGCTGTAGCGGACCATGCCGCCGGACTCGGGGAACATCGCGCCCAGCTCGGCATAGGCCAGGGCGATGGTGGTGACGATCGCCGCGCCCAGCACCCAGGCCCAGATCGCACCGGGGCCGGCCAGCCCGGCGGCGCGCCAGGCGCCGAACAGCCAACCGGAGCCGATGATCGAGCCGAGGCCGGTCAGCATCAGGGCGAACGGGCCGACATCGCGGCGCAGAGCGGAGTGGGTCATGGCGGGTCCGGGCGGCGGTGGCTGCGGGAAGCCGGGGATGATCGCATAAAGCCGGGATTGGGGATTCGGGATTGGGGATTGGCTTAGAAGCAGGGATTGGGGATTGGGGATTTGGGATTGGTGGAGGCGCAGCGCCGCCATCCGCTTTTGCGAATCCCCAATCCCCAATCCCGAATCCCGGCCTTACAAAGACTTTACGCCCCACGCCCTCCATCGGCATGGAACGCTTACGCGCCGCGCGCGCAGACTGCGCCCCGTCTTCCCCGATGGGTGTGTTCCATGTCGATTCTGCTGATCCAGGGCCCGCATCGCGATGCGTCGGCCATTGCCGCGGCGCAGTGTCTGGCCGCCTCCCATGCCGCGCAGGTGGTGCCGGTGGCCTGCGCCGATGCCGCACAGATCGTGGCGCGGCTGCGGCAAGGCGCGTGCGACGACACCGAGCTGGTGCTGCTGGATTCCGGTGAGTTGCCGGCGTCGGATCTTGCCGATCACGGCGCGCAGCTGTGCGCGGCGCTGGAGGCGCTGGGCCACCCGTACATCGAGGTGCACGACGCCAGCGCGCAGGCGCTGGAACCGCTGCTGCACCCGCGGCACATGCCGCTGCTGACGGTGATCGCCAACGGTGCGCTCGCCGACAGCTATGCCATCGCCCTGGGCGTGGCGCAGCGCCGGCTCGGCGCGCGCGCGGCGCTGGCCAACTGAGGGCGCCGCCATGTCGATCCTGTTGCTTCGTGGTCCGGACTGCGTGGCCGGCCATCGCGGCCGCCCGGCGCGCATCGCCGCGCCGGTGATGCGGCAATTGCTCGCCCATGCCGGGCGCGCCGGCAAGACCCTGGCGGTGCGCGGCTGCGCCAGCGAGCGCGAACTGCTGCAGGCGCTGGCCCAGGCCGACCAGGCCGGGGTGGAGATGCTGCTGCTGGATCCGGGCGCGTGTTCGGACAGCGCCGTCACCGCCGACGCGGTTGCGCACCTGCGCCGGCCCTACGTGGAAGTGCACGACGATGCCAGCGATCGCCGCGAAGCCTGCCTGTGCGCGGCCTCGGGGCAGCGGCTAGGCCAGGTCGGCGGCTACTGCGCGCAGGGCTACGCGCTGGCGCTGTCGATCGCGCTCGAGCACCTGGGCTGCAACGGCTACGAAGGCGATGTCCACGTCGGCACCTGAGCGCGCGCGCCACTACCTGGCCGACTACGAGGCCTACAGCTTCGGCCAGCGCGTGGCCTGGGGCACCCTGGCGCACACCTGGGCCGAGCCGGCGCCGCTGGACCCGGAGCGGCTGCTGGGCCGCCTGCGTGCGCAGGCGGCGCAACGCCACGGCGTGGACAGCAGCGAGATCCGCATCCGCAGCGTGAGCCGGCTGTAGGGCAGACGCATAGTCACCAGCCGCTGCAGTCGTACCAGAGCGCTGCGGCGTCGCGGTTTCGTCCTGCCGAGGCCGGGCTCCATCCATGCCAGCGGCGGTTTCGTCGCACGCCGCTGGCGCTGCGCGACGCCGCGGCTATCCTCGCCGGAACTCCCCAACCCCCGGCCGCCATGCTCGCCAGCCTGTTCTTCCTCGTTCGCCTGTTGTGCGCCTGGGCCGGAGCGGTGATCGTGGCCGCCTTCGTCTGGGCCGGGTTGTTCTACGGCATGAACTCCGGGCCGGGCTGGCTGTTCGGCCTGTTGGCGATGCTGTTGATGCTGTCGGCGCTGATCGCCGGCATCACTCACCTGCGCAAGGTCTGGCTGATCGCCGGGCGCCTGGACTGGGGCACCCTGGCCAGCCGCCAGCGGCGCCAGATCGAGATTCCGCTGGACACCCACGAGGCGTTCGCACTGCTGGATGCGGCCGTGCGCGAGCTGCCGCGGGTGGAGGAGGTGGAAAGCACGCTGGACAGCCTGCAGGTGCGCGCCAAGGTGCGCCGCATCGATCCCTACAACGGCCGCCCGCCGTCGCGCTGGAACCTGGCCGCGCGCTTCGCGGTCAAGCGCAACCAGGTGCTGGCGACGGTGACCCCGGGCACCGGCACCAGCAGCCTGACCCTGCTGCTGGAGCCGGATGCCAGCGCCTGGATCGACCTGTTCGCGGTCGACGAGGGCAGCAACTACGAGAACGCCGAAGCCTTGGGCCGCGCGCTGGCCCGGCGCGTGGCCGAGCTGCGCCGCGACGAGCAGGCCGCCGCCGCGCAGGCCGCCACCGAGCAGGAACTGACCGTGGCGCGGCTGAACCTGCTGCACGCCCAGGTCGAGCCGCATTTCCTCTACAACACGCTGGCCAGTGCGCAGGTGCTGGCGCGCACCGATCCGCCGCGCGCCGACCTGATGCTGGGTTACCTGATCCAGTATCTGCGGCGCTCGCTGCCCAGCGCCGAGGACGCGATGAGTTCGCTCGGCGACGAACTGGAACGGACCCAGGCCTACCTGGAGATCCTGCGCATCCGCATGGGCGCGCGCCTGCAACTGCAGGTGCAGGTGCCGGAGACGATGAAGACGCTGCCGCTGCCGTCGATGATGCTGCAGACGCTGGTGGAGAATGCGATCAAGCACGGCCTGGAACCCAAGCCCGGCGGCGGCACCATCTGGATCCTGGCGCGTGCGGTCGACGACCACGTCACCCTGACCGTGGCCGACGACGGCCTGGGCTTCAACACCCAGTCCAGCGGCACCGGCATCGGCCTGAAGAATCTGCGCGAACGGCTGCGCCTGACCTATGGCGGCGCGGCGAGCTTCGCCATCGTCTCCAACTTCCCCAGCGGCGTGGCCGCCACCATCACCCTGCCGTGGCCGGCGGCGACGACGCAGACACCGCCGCCAGCGCCAGCGCCGGCAGCGGTGGCGATGCACACGGGAGCGCACCATGACTGACGCGATCGTCGCCGAGGACGAAACCCTGCTGCGCGACGCGCTGGTCGCGTTGCTGGGCGAGGTGTGGCCGCAGCTGCGCATCGTCGCCGAGTGCGAAGATGGTGCCAGCGCGCTGGAACGCCTGGCCGAACTGCGCCCGCAGGTGGCGTTCCTGGACATCCGCATGCCCGGGCTGAGCGGCATCGAGGTGGCGCGTGCGCTGGGCGAACTGAGCCCGCACACGCAGGTGGTGTTCGTCACCGCCTACGACCAGTACGCCATCGACGCGTTCGAGCACGGCGCGGTGGACTACCTGCTCAAGCCGATCGTGCGCGAACGCCTGCAGGCCACGGTGCAGCGGCTGCAGGCGCGTGCGGCGCAGGGGCCGGATCCGGCGGTGCTCGATGCCTTGCTGCAGCGCCTGCAGCAGCGCCCGGCCGCGCCGTCGGCGCCGCCGCCGCTGGCCTGGGTCACCGCCAGCAGCGGCCGCGAGACGCGGCTGATCCTGCTCGACGACGTGCTGTATTTCCAGGCCGACAGCAAGTACACCACGGTGCTCACCCGCGACGGCGAGGCGGTGCTGCGCACCTCGCTGCGCGAGTTGCTGGACGTGCTCGATCCGACTGCGTTCCGGCAGATCCATCGCTCCACCATCGTCAACCTCAAGGCGGTGGCCTCGGTGGTGCGCGAGGACACCGGCAAGGGCCGGCTGAAGCTGCGCCACCGCGACGAGGTCCTGACCGTCAGCCAGCCGTACATGAGCCTGTTCCGCGGCATGTAGCCGCGTAGCCCCTTCGCTTCGCCCTGGAAAAGGAATCTCGGTCATGCGCCTGCTCTCCTTGCTGTGGTCGTGCCTGCTCGGCCTGTTCGGCTGCCAGGGACATGCCGATCTGGACCTGTCCACGGGCGCCCGCCGCGAGACGGTGGTGCAGGCCAGCGACCGCGGCGTGCCATTGATCTTCAGCCGGACCACCTACCGCGATGGCCTGGCCACGTTCCGTTGCCTCGACAGCCGCAGCGGGCGCTGCCACTACCAGGTCTATGCCGCCTGCACGGCAGCGCAGGCGGCGCCCGGCAGCGAGCGCGCTGCATGCAGTCCGCGCGTACTGCAGGCCTTCGATCTGGCGGTCGGCCAGCGCCGCGAGATCGCCGGGCTGCCGCGCGACTTCCGCCAGTGCGTGGTGTCTGATGCTTCGGTGTCGGCCTGCGGACGGGAGTGAGGGGCGACATGGAAGGAACGATCGATACGATCTTCCGACACATCCTAGCGATGTCACGATGGCCGCGGCTGTTGTGGGAGGGACTTCAGTCCCGACGCATCGGCAACGGAACTGCCGGATGACGTCCCGCGTCGCGACTGAAGTCGCTCCCACAGGAAGCGTTACCGCGGAGCTGTCGGACGTCCCGCGTTGCGGCTGAAGCCGTTGAGATGCATTACCGCAGAGCTGTCGGATGACGTCATGCGTCGCGGCTGAAGCCGCTCCTACGGTGCCGATGTTCGGCCGCAGCAAGGCCGCGCGTAGGAGCGGCTTCAGCCGCGACCCGGATGCGAGGTCGACCGATGCATCGCATCGCGTCGCCGCATCCGCCCTTGCAGCCGAATGACGCAATCAGCCCGTCGCTGTTGTGGGAGGGACTTCAGTCCCGACGCATCGGCAATGGAACTGCCGGATGACGTCTCGCGTCGCGACTGAAGTCGCTCCCACAGGGTGTTCCCCGAGATCCGGCATCCGCGCTTTCAGCTACGGCATCGCGTCGTGCGTAGCGACGCCACCCACTCAGTAATCCACGCCCACCGAGAACAGCAACGTGCGTGGGTCGCCCAGGGCCACCGCGCGCTGCAGGCCGCCGGTGAAGTAGTCGCGGTCGAAGGCGTTCTTCAGGTTCAGCGCGTAGCGCCAATGACCCTGGCGGTAGCCCAGGCCGGCGTCGAACACCAGGTAGCCGGGAATGCGGTGACCGTAGGCGGTCTTCTCGCCTTCGGCGCGGGCGCCGCCGCTGACGCTCCAGCCGTCGGCCATGCCGTGGGCGGTGTACTGCAGCCACAGCGAGCCGCTGTGCCGCGGCACGTTGTACAGGCGGGTGCCGACCGTGCTGACGCTTTGCCCGCCGTCGTCGGTGACCACCGCATCCGTGTAGGCGTAGCCGCCGAACAGGCTCAGCCCATCGCCCAGGTCGGCGGCGGCGTTGAGCTCCAGGCCGCGGCTACGCTGTTCGCCCACGGCGATGCTGTAGCCGTCGTTGAACGGATCGCTCTGCAGCACGTTGCGCCGGCGCAGGTCGTACAGCGCCATGCTCAGGCTGGTGCCGCTGCCGACTTCCATCTTGACGCCCAGTTCCACCTGGCGGCCGCGCTCGGGATCGAACTGCGCGCCCTGCGCGTCGACGCCGACGTTGGGATAGAACGAGGTGGCGACGCTGACATACGGGCGCAGCCCGCCACCGGCGTCGAACATCAGCGCTGCCGAGCCCGTGGTCGCGCTGTTGTCGGTGCGCGTGTCGCTGCCGGCCAACCGGTCCTCGCTCTGGTTGCGGCTGCGATCGTGGCGCAGGCCCAGCAGCAACTGCCAGTCCGGTGCGAACTGGATGCGGTCGCGCAGGTACAGGCCGCCCGAGGTCACCACGCTGAGGTTGTCGCGGGTGGGCCGGGCGGGGCAGACCACGGCGCTGCCGTAGACCGGCGCGTATACGTCGAGGTTGCCGACGCGGCAGGTCGACTGCACGTTCCATTCCCAGGTCTTGAACGCGTCCAGGCCGGCGGTGACCGTGTGCTGCCAGGTGCCGGTGGCGAAGCCGCCCTGCAGGTAGGTGTCCTGCACCCAGGTGCGACCGTCGAACTGTTGCTGGGTGGCGGTGCGGCGCAGGGTGCGCAGGTTGGCGGCCAGGCCGTTGCTGGCGATCAGGAAGCCGTCCAGGCCGAAGCTCTGCCAGCGCGCGGCGTGGTGCAGGCTCCAGCCGTTGTCGAAGCGATGATCGAGCACGTAGCCGATCCGGCTCTGGTGGCTGTGGTACGGCCGCTGCCCGGGTTCGCCGGTGAACAGCGCGCGGTCGATTTTGCCGTTGCGGTTGGGTTCGGCGCTTCCTTCCCAGGGCAGGCCCTGCTGGCGGATGTAATCGCGTTCCTGGTAGCTGGTCAGCAGCACGAAGTCGGTGCGCGGGCCCAGGTCCAGCGACAGCGACGGCGCGATCCAGCGGCTGCGGAAATACACGTGGTCGGTGGGGTCGTCGCTGTTCATCGCCAGCCCGTTGAGGCGCAGCGCCACCTTGCCGTCGGCCGACAGCGGCTGGTTGAGATCCACGCTGCCCTGGCGCAGGCCGTCGCTGCCCACGCCCAGGTCGACCCGCCGCATCGGCTCGGCGCCGGGGCGCTTGCTGATCAGGTTGACCAGGCCGCCAGGCAGCACCTGCCCGTACAGCAGCGAGGCCGGACCCTTCAGCACTTCCACCTGCTGCACGCCGAACAATTGCTCGGCCACGCGGTTGCTGTCGGCGGTGCGCAGGCCGTCGACGAACAGCGAATCGGAGGCGGTCTGGCCGCGGATGATCAGGTCGTCCCAGCCGCGCCGGCCGTAGGTGTTGGCGACCACCCCGGAGACGTTGTGCAGGGCGTCGGACAGGCTCAGCGCCTGCTGGCTGTCCAGCAGCGCGCGCGGCACCACGGTGATCGAGAACGGGGTCTGCGCCAGCGGCGCATCGGACTTGTCGGCCTGAAACGGTCCGGTGGCGCGGAAGCCGCTCTGCGCGTCGGCGCGCACCTGCACCGCGGGTAGGGCGGTCGCCTGTGCGGCATCGGCGCCGCTGTCGGCGTCCGTGGCGGTATCGGCACTGGCGGCGTGCGCAGGCAGGGACAGCGCCATGCCCAGCAGGCAGGCGCAGGAGAGGGGATGCAGTGTCATCGAGACCGTGGGGCGAAAGTTCTAATCGAGAATGATTATATTTCGCGAGAGCGGCGTTGGGAATGCCCGCGGCCGCGGCACGGCGGAGTGCCCGCTGCGCGGCATGCCTGGATATCGGGGGCCGTACCAGCGCTGTGCCGGCCTTCAGCGACGGCGCAGCGCATCGCCGCGCTGTCTCCACAAACGCAAAGCGACCGCCGGTGCGGTCGCTTTGCGGCGCGGTGACGCCGTTGAGGTGGTACGCGTCGCGCGGGCGCGCGGCGGACTCAGCCGGCCACGCGGAACACGCCAGGCTGGCCGCCGGGCGGCGTGCCTTCGAACTGGATCAGCGAGGCGACCAGTTCGGCATGCAGGCGGATGCGGCCCATCTCGCGCATGATCCGGATGTCCTCGTGGCGCAGTTCGCGGTTGGCCACCACCTCGCGCTTGTAGGCGAGGATCTCCGGATACTTGCGCGCCATGTTCAGCGCGTCTGCCACGCACTCCACGGTGTCGGCATCGGCCGACAGCGGTTCGCGGCTGTTGAACGCGGTGAGCCAGCGCTCGAAACCGGCGGTGCGGTCGAACATGTTGGCGATGAACCAGATCACGAACAGGATCGCCACCCACGAGGTGACCACGATGACGATGCGCGAGAAGGTCAGGTGGTAGTCGTGCTGCCACAATTGCGCGGTGATCACGCCCAGCAGGATCAGCGAGATCGCCTGCCAGCCGATGATCGAGGCCACCAGCCATTGCTGCTTGGCCTTGGCCAGCAGGGCCACCTCTTCGCGGATCTGCGCCTCGCTCTTGTGCTGCCAGTGCGCGACCTGTTCGGGAAACGAGCGCTGGTGCAGCGCGTTGTCCTCGAGCAGCAATCCCAAGCCTTTGAACAAAGCGAGCATGACGGGCTCCTTGCAGATGCGGTGACGGATGCGGAACGTCGACGGGCGATCTTGAGGCGCCTTCTTTCTAGCACAGCGGCCGCAAAGTGCATGCTGCGGTCGCACATGCAGCGCGGCCTGCGCGCGCCATACGCCATCGCACGGCGCTGGCGCCGCCTCCGCTACCATCGGGGCATGTCCTCGCTGCTGCGCACCCTCTCCGCTCCGGCCACCACCCAGATCCGCCGCTGGGTGCTGGGCGCGTTCCCGCGCGAACGCGATGCCATCGACTACGACCAGCCGCTCGGCGATGTGGGCCTGTTCGGTCCGAACAGCGTCACCTGGCGCATCCATGCCGAGTTTCCCGGGATGCTGGCCGGCGGGCTGTGCGCGCTGCTGCTGCAGACCCTGCACCCGCTGGCGCTGGCCGGGGTCTACGACCACTCCAACTTCCGCGAGGACCTGGTCGGGCGCCTGCGCCGCACCACCCAGTTCGTCGCCGCCACCAGCTACGCGCCCACGGACGCGGCGCAGCGCCAGATCGCCCGCGTGCGTGCGATCCATGCGCGGGTGCGCGGCCACACGCCCGACGGACGCGCCTACGCGGCCGACGATCCGGCGCTGCTGACCTGGGTGCACGTGACCGAGGCCTACGGTTTCCTGCAGGGCTACCGCCGCTATTGCCGCGCGGTGCCGACCGCGATCGCCGACCGCTACTACGACGAAGGCCGGCGCGTGGCCGAGGCGCTGGGCGCGCGCGCGGTGCCGGCCAGCGAGGCGGCGGTGCTGGCCTATTTCGAGCGGCAGCGGCCGCTGCTGCGGGTGGATGCGCGCTCGCGCGAGGTGCTGGCGGTGCTGTCCGGCCTGCGCCTGCCGGTGCCGGCGCCGGGGCTGTCGCGGGAACTGTTCCTGGGGGCCGGCGCGGCGCTGCTGCCGCCGTGGGCCAGCGCCCTGCTGCGGCAGGCGCGGCTGCAGCGCACCGGCCCGGCGGTGCCGGCCTGGCTGCTGCAGCAGGTGGCGCCGCTGTTCCGGATTGCACTGCACGACGGCATCGCCGCGCGCGCGTGTCGCCGTGTCGGGTTGCCGATGCAGCAACTGGCGCAGTGGCCTGCGATGGACTGAACACGTTTATCTGTGTCGCTTAGTCCAGGATTGCGTCACGCAAGGTCAAGATCGCCGGTCCCAAGCCGCTGTAATCTGCACCTACGTCAGTCCTCCCTTTTCGATGCCGCCGAACCCGCTCGCCGACAGGAAGCGCGACCGTCGCTTTCGGCACAGCCTGCGGCGCGTCACGCGCGCGCCGGTGCGGGCGATCGCGACCTGGGGGCTGGTGCTGGCGGTGGTGCTGGCCGCCGGCCTGGTGCTGGTGCTGGCGCAGGACCGCCATTACCGCCTGGTTGCGGCGCAGCGGCAGAGCCTGGCGTTGGCTACCGGCACCGACCGCCTGCTGCAGTTGCAACTGGACAATCTCGGCCAGGCGCTGCATGGCGAGGGCCTGGGCGCACGGGCGCTGCTCGCGGAGGCGCCGGCACGCGCCCCCGACCTGATCGACGCCTCGCTGCACGGCCTGCTGGTGCGGCATCCGGAACTGCGCGACGTGGCCTTGCTGGATGCGCAGGGCCAACGCCGTTTCGGCGGTGCTGGCGATGCGGACGTGCGCGCCTGGATGGCGCGCGCGCGCTGCGGTGGCCGGGTCTGCGTGAGTCCGCCGCTGCGCCTGGCCGATGGCGAGGCAGTGGTGCGTGTCGCCGTACCCTGGGAGACGGACGGGTGGGTGGTGGCGCAATGGCGGGTGGCTGCGCTGCAGCGCATCGTGCAGGGCACCGACAGCGGGCGCGAGGGCATCGTCGCGTTGACCGACGCGCAAGGTGTGCTGTTGGCCGCGAGCGGCCCGCTCGCGGCAGGCCGGCCGCACCTACCGCAGGCGTTGGCGCAGCCGATGCCGCATGGCGGCGCGCTCGGCGTGCGCCGCGACGTCTTCGATGGAACACCGCGGATTCTCGCGATAAGCGGCGGCGGTGCCTATCCGTTGCTGGCAGTGGCCGGCGTGGGGCTGCGCGAGACGCTGGCGGGCTGGTGGTGGTTCGTTGCGGCGGCGGCGCTGGTCTATGCGCTGTACCTGCTCGGCCTGGCCTACCTGCTCGGCAGCCTGCGCCGTGCCGAGCGGCGCCAGCGCCACCTGCTGCAGCGGCTGCGTCGCGGCGACGAGGACCTGCGCCTGGCCCACGGCATGGGCGGCATCGGCACCTGGCGCATCGACATCGCGCAGCGCGTGCTGCGCCTGTCCGAGCCGACCGGGGCGATGTTTGGCCTGCAACGCATGCAGATGCCGATCGAGGCGTTCCTGGAGCGGCTCCACGTCGAGGATCGCGCGCGGGTGGAGCAGTTGTACGAGGACGCCGCGCAAGGGCGCGCGGACTACAACACCGTCTATCGCATGCACCTGCCCGACGGCCGCCTGCGCTGGCTGGCCGCGCGCGGCGCGCTGGTGCGCACGCGCGATGGCATGTGCATGACCGGTGCGGTGCAGGACGTCAGCGACCGGGTGGCGGCGCAGGCGCGCCTGCTCGATGCCGAGCGGCAGTTCCGCCTGGTGTTCGACCGCAATCCGCTGCCGTACTGGGTGTTCGCCGTCGACAGCCTGCGTTTCCTGGAAGTGAACCAGGCGGCGGTGCGCCAGTACGGCTACAGCCGCGAGGAATTCCTGGCGATGGACCTGCTTGGCCTGCGCCCGGCGGAGGACGCCGAGCGCTTGCTGCGGGACGTGCGCAAGCCGCGCGAGGGCTTCGACGCGCCGAGCGTGTGGACCCACCGGCGCAAGGACGGCAGCCTGCTGTCGGTGTGCATCCACAGCGCCGACCTGGAATTCGGCGGCGTGCCGGCGCGGCTGATCCTGGCCGAGGACGTGACCGAACGCCTGGCCCACGAGCGCGAACTGGCCTACCTGGCACGCCACGAGTTCAACACCGGCCTGCTCAAGCCGCGCGCGATGGCCGAGGCGCTGCGCGTGCAGCGCGGCGGCTATGCCATCGCCTACGTGCAGGTGCGCGGCTTGGCCCTGATCGGCGACACCCTGGGCCGCGCCGCCGGCGACGCGGTGCGCAGCGCGGTGGCCGGTCGCATCCGCACGCTCGGCGAGCGCTTCGGCCTGAGCGCGCACCAGCCGGCGCAGGATTTCGTGCTGGCGATCCTCGACCCCCAGCTCCTGCCGCAGGCCTTGCAGGCGCTGCAGGAGGCGCTGCATACGCCGGTGCAGGGCGGCGAGTTCGCCCAGCAACTGCAGGCGCACATCGGCGTGGCGCTGTGTCCGGACGATGCCGCCGATGCCGACGAGGCCATCGGCAGCGCCGCCCAGGCCGCGCATGCGGCGCAGGCCGAGGGGCGCAGCCTGGTGCGCTTCGACCGCGCCATGGCCGCGCGCACCGGCGAACGCCTGCGCCTGGCCGGACGCCTGCAGCAGGCGATCGAGCGGCAGGAATTCGAGCTGCATTTCCAGCCGATCATGGACGCGGTCAGCGGCGCGCCGCGCGAACTGGAAGCGCTGATCCGCTGGCCGCAGGCCGATGGCGGCTTTATCGCGCCGGACACCTTCATCCAGTTGTGCGAGGACACCGGGCTGATCCTGCCGCTGGGACGCTGGGTGATGCGCGCCGCAGCGCGTGCGCGCCGCGAACTCGCCGACCACGGTTGGCCGAACCTGCCGGTGGCGGTGAACGTGTCGGCGCTGCAGTTCTTCGATGGCGATCTGGTCGCCGACCTGGTGCAGGCGTGCGCCGAGGCCGGGCTGGCTGCTGACGGCCTGCAGTTGGAGTTGACCGAGAGCAGCCTGATGCGGCAGCCGCAGCAGGCCGGCGAAGTGCTGCGGCAACTGCGTGCGCTGGGCGTGCGCGTGGCCCTGGACGATGTCGGCACCGGTTTCTCCAGCATGGCGTATCTACGCGACCTGCCGCTGGACACGCTGAAGATCGACCGCAGCTTCGTCGCCGAGGTCGACCGCGATCCGCGCAACGCCTCGATCTGCCAGGCGCTGCTGACCCTGGGCCATTGCCTGGGCCTGGACGTGGTCGCCGAAGGCGTGGAAACCGAGGCGCAGCTGCGCTGGCTGCGCGCGCACGGCTGTGGCGGCGTGCAGGGCTATCTGCTCGGGCGTCCGGCCCCGTTGGCGACGGTGCTGCAGCGGCTCGGCGCGGTCACAGCATGATCTCCACGTCGTGGCCGCTGCCCGGCGCCGGCAGCGGCTCGCCATCCCAGTAGCGGCGCAGCGGTTCGCGCACCAGGTCCAGCGCGGTGGAGGCGCCGCGCGCGCCGGGATAGCGCTGCAGGTTGCGCGACTGCAGCGCGAGCATGCGCCGGTCCTGCTCGCCGACCCGACGCAGCAGCGGCCACACCAGTAGGCGTACCGCCCACGCCGGCGCCCAGCGCCCTTCCACGTGCAGGCTGGCGAAGACCTCGGTGCTGCGCACGTCGAGCGGGGTGAAGTGCAGGCTGATCCGCACGCGGCCGCCGCGCGCATAGCGGTACTCGATCTGCGCACTGCCGGGTGCGGCGAAGTGCGCACGTTCCAGCGTGCGCGGCGATTCGAACAAGCGGTACAGCCAGCCGCTCTGTGCTGCGGCGCCGCGGTAGTCCACGTGGAAGCCTTCCTCGGTGTGGCGCAGTTCGGCGCGCATCGCGGTGCGCGCGCCGCCGCGCCGCACCAGCCCCGGATGCAGCAGATGGGTGTGCAGCGGGTCGAGGAAGTTCTCCAGCGCATCGACCACGTGTGCGTCCCAGCGGGTGCGCCACAGGAAGCGCCGCGCCGACGGCTGCAGCGCCTGCACCAATTGCGATGGCGCGTTGGCGCCTTCCGGATCGGGGCGCAGCCAGATCAGGCCGTCGTGCTCGCGTGCGGCGAAGGCGCGGACGCGCACGGCCGGCGGCGTCTGCCCCGGCGGCAGGCCGGGAATCTCGCGCAGCGCGCCGCTGCGGTCGAAGCGCCAGCCGTGATACGGGCAGGACAGCCCGTCGCCGGTAGCGCAGCCGGCCGACAACGGCGCGTGCCGGTGCGGACAGCGGTCCTCCAGTGCGAGCAGGCCGCCGTCGGCGCAACGCGCGATCGCCGCATGCCGGTCCATCACCGTCACCGCCAGCGGCTGCCGCCGAAACGCCGCGGCGGGTGCGACGGCGAACCAGTGTCGGTACAGCGACGGATGCCAGGCGCTCATGCCGGCGGCGTGGCGCGGATGGCGTGCCGCGCGCCCGGGGCGCTCATGCGACGGTGGTGCCGGCGATGCGGTTGCGGCCGGCGCGCTTGGCCGCGTACAGCGACTGGTCGGCGGCCAGCACCAGGGTCTGCCAGGGCGCTTGCGCGCGCGGCGACAGGCAATAGCCGATGCTCACCGTGCACACCGGCGATGCCTCCGCTGCAGCGTCGATCTGCTGCTGTTCGATGCGCCGCCGCAGGCGCTCGGCGAGGTCGCGCACCTGCGCCTCGTCGCCATGCGGCATCAGCACCATGAACTCCTCGCCGCCGATGCGCGCGAGCAGGTTGGGGGTGTGGATGTGCTGCGCCAGCGTCTGCGCGATGGCGACCAGCACCTGGTCGCCGATCGCATGGCCGAAGCGGTCGTTGATCGCCTTGAAATGGTCCACGTCGATCATCAGCACCGCGATCGACGCCTGCCTGCGCGCGGCATCGTGGGTCGCCGCCTCGCCACGCTCCCACATCACCCGGCGGTTGGTCACCCCGGTCAGCGGATCCTGCGAGGCGTGCCGCCGCAGTTCCGCGTTCATTTCGCGGGTCAGCATCCACAGGAAGCCGGGGGTGATGCTGGCGGTCAGCACGATGCGCGAGAGCAGGCCGAAGTTGGTGGTCGGGTCGTAGCTGGTATCGGCATCGGGATGCAGCGCCCACCAGGCGATGCGCAGTCCCACCATGCCCGCCCACAGGAAATGGCAGACGGCGGTGAAGCGCGCCGCCGAGCGCACCACGCTGTCGGCATAGCGCCACAGCGCAACGGCCGTGGCGGCGGTCAGCAGGCCGCGCACCATGCCGCCGAAGATCACCATGATCCGGTGATCGTGGTTGGCGTAGTACAGGCTGTAGAGCTCCAGTGCGCACAGCAGCGCGACCGGCAACAGCAGCGTCCATTGCAGCAGCGGACGCCGCAGATAGGCGTTCACCGCCACCAGCGCCAGCATGGTGGCCACGTCCAGGATGACGTTGCCGATGTGGTTGACCCAGAAGTTGGTGACGTTCCAGGCCGGCGCCAGCAGGATGCCGAAGCCCAGGGCGAACACGCCGTAGCTCAGCGCCAGCAGCAACAGGCTGCGCGCGTGCCGTTCCTTGCGGCCGGTGACGTACAGGGCCAGGAACATCGCCGAGGACACTGCCGCGAGCAACGCGTTGACGATCAGCAGGGTGCCGGCATGGGCCAGATGCGCAATCCATTCCACAGATGTTCCGGGCCGCAGCGGCGATGGGGTGTTGCAGGTGCGGCAAAGTATAAGGCAGCGTGTGTGCCTGGAATTCGGCAAGGCACGCCGAGTTCGTGCTGAAAACGGTTACGGAGTGCAAAACACGGGGTGCGGACCCCAGTCACAGCCGATAGCGGCGCATCAGCGGCACGCCGATGCGCCGGGTCAGCGCGCCGAGCGCGGCGATCGGCTGGCGTCGCCGCAACGGCAGGTGCCGCGCATCGACCGCGCTGTACTCGATGACCGGCACGCCGCCGCGCTGGCGCTTGAAGCTGGCTGCGCCGGCGCTCTGGTTGAGGCGCTGGCCGTACCGTCGCGCATGGTCGATGCCGCAGGCGGTGAGGGTGCGGTACAACGCCAGCCGCTGCGGCAGGCGCAGGTCGTAGCCGACGATCGGCGCGGTGACGGTGCCGCCGATGCCGAACAGCCCGGTGATGCACACCAGTTGCCCGGCGTCGTCGCGGAAGCCGTCGAAGCGCAGCAGCCCGGCGCGGTGCCAGGCGCGCAGGAAGCCGGCGTGGTAGGCCGGATTGCAGCGCGAATATTTTTCCAGATACAGCTGCGCATACAGCGCGGCGATACGCGGGTAGTCGGCCTCGCCGATGGCGTCGTTGCCGCAGCGCTGCAGGTCGCGACGATCCACCAGCTTGAGATCGCGGGCCAGGTCGCGATGGCGCAGCAGTTGCGGCCAGTCCTCGTACAGATAGACCTGGCGGCTGCCGATCAGGGTGAAGCCCTCGGCCTGCAGCGCGTGCAGCCACTGCGGCGTGTCCACCACGTTGAGCGAGCGGAACCACAGCGCGTGGTCGGGCCAGCGCGTGCGTGCGGCGTCCAGCAGCGTGCGCAGCCCGGTCGGCGGCAGCGGCGGATACAGGTTGGTGGACAGCAGCCAGTTGTTGAGGGTGACCGCGCGGTCGATCCGTGCCCAGTCCAGCCAGGCGCCGATGCCGCCGCACAGCCCGCGCACCGACGCGGCCAGTGCGCCGGGCAACAGCCGTGCGGCTTCCTCGGCGGCGTAGTCGGCGTAGGTGGTGCGCGGCGAGCACACCCAGGCGTTGCCAGGGTGGCGTTCGCCGACCGTCACCGGCAGCGCCAGGTCACCCGCCTGCAATACCTCGATGCGCGCATGTGCGTTGTCGGCCAACTGCTGCGCGTCGCCGCCGGCGTGCAGCGCGGCGAAGCGTTGCAGCTGCGCAGCGTAGTCGGTGGCGGCGTCGCCATGGCTCATGGCGGCGGCAATGCCTCGCCGTCCCACTCGGTATCGCGGGTGGCAGCTTCGCGCACGCTGCAGCGTTGTGCCAGCGCCAGGCGCGCGTGGCTGCCCAGGTCGCACAGCGTGCCGACCAGCGGCCAGCGGTCGCCGCGCGGCGCCAGCACATCCTCGGCGCGTGCGTAGTCGTGGCGCCACTGTCGCAGCCGGCCCTGGCCCAGCGCCGCCGGCAAGGCCGCGCCGAGCATCAGCATGCCCAGCATCGCTGCGCGGTCGTCGGCCGGGCGCAACGGCGCCGGCGCCGCGCTCGCGTCGCCGCACAGCAAGGCCACCAGCGGATCGCTCGCGGCGAACAGGTGCAGGCCGCTTGTCGCCCGCGGATTGCATTCGATCACGCTGCAGCGCCCGTCCGAAGACACCATCCAGTCGAAGGAGATCTGCCCGGTGAAGTGCAGCGCCCGCACCAATTGCGCGGTGAAACGCTCGATCTGCGGATCCGGCGCCGCGTCGAAGTAATAGCTGGAACTGCGCCGCAGCCGATAGCGCGGGCGGTACACCGCATGCGCCAGCAACATGCCGTCGCGCGCCAGCGCATACGAGCAACGTTCCTCGCCCGCACAGTAGCGCTGCGCGACCCAGTCGCCCTGCGCCGGCAGCGGCGCGGCATCGGCGGGTACGCCTTGCGGGTACAGCCGCACATGCACGCCGAAGCGCGAGAACTCCGGTTTGAGCACCAGCGGTTCGGAACCGGCCCACTCGCGCGCCTGCGCCAGGCTGCGCACGCGCACGCTGGCGGGCACCTCCACATCGCTGCCGAGTCCGCGCGCCAGTTCCATAAAGTGGTACTTGCTGTGCAGCGTGCGCAACGTGTCGAAGTCGTGCAACGGCAGCTGCAACTGCGCCGGCAGCGCACTGCGATAGCGGGCCAGGTAGAACACTTCCTCGCAGGTCGGCACCAGCACGTCGAGGCGCTGGCGCGCGAGCAGGGCGTTGAGATCGGCGAGCCAGGCGCGCGGCGCATCGCGTGCCGGTGCGATGCGGTGATGCCCGGCCACCGCGCGCGACCAGCCGGAGATGCGGCTGGCGACGCTGTCGGCCAGGTGCACCCGCCAGCCCTGCGCGGCGAAACGGCGCGCCAGATCCAGGGCGACCGGCGCGCGCGCGCCGGTGATCAGCACACCGGGTGCGTCAGCCATGCGTGTGCTCCGCCGATGTCGGCCGCCATTGCCGGCAGTGCGAGGGCACCAGGCGCACCTGTGGCGCGGCCTGGCGCAGCGCATGCAGCCGCGCCAGCGTGTCGCGGTACACGCGATGCTCGCCGAGCAGATGGGTGACCAGCGCCGGCGGTGGCGTGCCGTCGGCGAGTGCGGCGCTGGACCAGGCCGCATCGGCGATCAGGAACACCGGGCCCTGTGCGTCCTCGAACCACAGCCCGTAATGGCCGGGCGCATGTCCGGGCAGCGGCACCAGCAGCACGCTGGTGTCGCCGAACAGATCGCGTGGCGTGCCGAAGTCGCGCAGTTCCGCGGGTACCGGTGCCGCGGGCAGCGCCTCGATCCAGTGCATGCGCGGACGCGCACCGTGCAGCAGTGCCGGCAGGAAGCCTTCGCGCAGCGCGGCCAGCCGGCCGCGGCGCTGCAGATCGTCCCAGGCCTGCTGTGCGCAGGCCAGGCGCGCGTGCGGGAAATCGGCGACGCCGCCGACGTGGTCGCCATGGAAATGCGACAGCACGATCCAGCCGATGCGGTCCGCATCCACGCCGTCGCGGACGAGTTGTTCGCGCAGCGATTGCCCGGGCGCGAGGTGCACCGGGGTCAGCCAGCGGTACAGGCGCTCGGGGAAGCGCGCGGTGGCGTCGAAGAAGTGGGGCGAATAGCCGGTGTCGAACAGCAGGTCGCCATGCTGCGGATGCTGCAGCAGTGCCGCCAGTGCCGGAAACGGACACGGTGCCAGCGGCGCGCCGCGGCGCGTGGCGCGCTCCGGATGCGTGCAGTGGCCTGCCTCGTACAGCCGCCACTGCAGCCTGGGCGCGCTCATGGCCGCTCCAGCGCAGCCAGCCCGGCCTCGGTCGACAGCACCGGCACGTAGCCGAGCTCGCGGCGGGCGCGGCCGATGTCCAGCGTCTGCGAATAGCCGAGCACGCCGATGCCATAGCGGCTGAGCCGCGGCTCCGGCTGCCCGGGTCGGCGTAGCGCGATCTGCTCGCCGAGCGTGGCCAGCGCCAGCGCCGGCCCGCGCGGCACCGGCAGCAGCCGCACGCGCAGCCGCAGCACCGCGAACAGTTCGGTCAGCAGGTCGCGCACCGCGATCGGCACGCCGTTGCTGATGTTGTAGGCGCGGCCGTCGCCGATGTGTTCGGCGCGCAGCGCGGCCAGCGCCGCGGCCACCGCGTTCTCCACACAGCACACGTCGATCATCGCGCGGCCGCCGTGGACCAGCGGGAACCAGCCGCGCTGCGCCACCGCCAGCAAGCGCGGCACGATCGCGTTGTCGCCCTGGCCGAACACCGCGCGCGGACGCAACACCACCGCCGGCAGTCCGGCCGCTGCGGCGGCGCGCACCTTCTCCTCGGCTTCCCACTTGGTCTGCGGGTAGCCGCCGATCCAGCGTGCAGGCGGGGTGAACTCCTCACGCACCTGGTATTGGTCGGCGAAACGAAAGTAGATGCTCGGCGAACTGAAATGCACGAAGCGGCGCACGCGTGCGGCCAGCGCGGCGGCGAGCAAACGCTCGGTGGCGACCACGTTGGCCAGGCGGAAGGTCTCGGCGCTGGCCCACGGCGCCGACAGCGCCGCGCAGTGGATCACCGCATCGCAGCCGTGCAGCAACGGCGCCAGGTCGTCGCGGCACAGGTCGGCGCGCTGCACCTCGATGCGCGGATCGCCAGCGAAGGCCGCCAGTTTGGTGGTGTCGCGGCCGCTGGCACGCACCGGCACGCCGGCCTCGGCCAGGGCGCGCACGATATAGGCGCCGATGAACCCGGACGCGCCGGTGACCAGGACGCGGGCCATGTCAGTAGCGCAACACCGCGCCGCCGAACGCCAGCCCGGCGCCGGAGCCGACCAGGCCGATCAGGTCGCCGCGGACGATGCGGCCGCTGGCGATCGCCTGGTGCAGCGCGCCGGGAATCGACGCGGCCATCTGGTTGCCGCGGTGGCCGATCACCTCGATCAGCGCATCCGGCGCCAGCCCCAGCGCCACGCGCAGATGGCGCAGCGCCTTGGCGCTGGCCTGGTGCGGCACGATCCGCCGCAGCTGCGCCAACTCGACCCCGGCCTGCGCCAGCAGCCGCTGCAGGAAGCCGGGCAGCTTCGCCGCGGCCAGCCGGTAGGTGGCGCGCCCGTTCATTTCGAACTGCGAGCCGGCGCGCAGCGCGTCGACGCCGTGATCCAGGCGCAGCCGGGTACCGCCAGCGCGCACGCGGCAGTGGTCGATGCCTTCGGAATAGGTTTCCAGGCGCGCGGTCAGCAACTGCGAACCGCTGCTGCCGTCGTCGGCGCCGAGCACCACCGCGGCGGCACCGTCGCCGAACAGCGGCGCGGTGTCCGCATCGTCCGGGTTGAGGCCGACGCTGGCGATCTCGCTGGAGACGATCAGCACGCGGCGATGGCGGCCGGCGGCGATCGCGCAGGCCGCCAAGTCGAGTGCGGCGATGAAGCTCAGGCAGGTGGCGTTGATGTCGAAGGCCGGGATGCCGCTGCCCTGCAGGCCCAGCCGTGCGTGCAGCAGCGCCGCGCTGCACGGGATCGCCTGTTCCATCAGGCTGCAGGCGCTGATCACGCAGTCGATCTCGTGCGGCTGCAGTTGCGCCGCGTCCAGCGCCGCGCGCGCGGCGCGTTCGCCCATGAAGGTGGCCGGCTCGTCGGCGCCCGCATAGTGGCGCGTGGCGACCCCGGTATGCCGCAGGGTCCAGCCGGCGGGCTTGCCCCAGCGCCGGTCGAAGGCCTCCGCCTGCACCTGCTGCGTGGGCAGATACTCGCCCGTGCCGAGGATGCGCAGCGCGATGGGCCTGCTGGTGTGGACGCTCATCCGTAAAGCTCGCACAAGGGGCGCGCAGCGTACTGCCAGCGGCTCGGCGCCGGCAACCGGCCTTGTGGAGATCGCGCCGCTGTCTGCGGCTGGCGACCCCAGACAATCCTCAATCGCGCAGCGACTTGGCGAAATACTTGGGCGCTTCGACAAAGCCTTCCCGCCGATAGAAGGCGTGCGCCCGTTCCCGCCGGCTGTGGCAGTGCACCTCCAGGCGGTCGCAGCCGCGCTGCCGCGCCAGCGCCTCGCCCTCTGCCAGCAAACGCTGTCCCACCCCGGCGCCGCGCGCACGATCGTCCACGCAGAAATAGCTGATGCGGCAGATGTCGCCAGCCAATGCCAACTGCGGCAGAAAGTGCAGCGACAACACACCCAGGACGTCGTCCCCTGCGGCGGCCACCAGCAAGGCCGCGTCCGGATGTGCCAGGAGCTGCGCCAGGCGGGTCTCGATGAAGTCCTCGGTCCCGGCATAGTCCAGCGCTGCCATCAGCGCCACGATCGCCTGCCGGCCCGCCATCGCCGCGTTCCTGATGTCCAGGGTGCTGTTCTCGCGCATTTGCAGAGCGTAGGAAGTCGCCCGCGTTCGGCGCAACCGCTTTGCCTACCGGACGCAACCTGCTGTGCGGAAATGGGCGGCGCCCTAGCGCCCGCGGCGCTGCCCGTACCAGAAGCCGAGCGCATCGCGCGAGCGCAGCATGCCGCGGCCGCGACGCAGCAACTGCAGCAGCAGCCCCAGGTGCTCGCGCTTGCTGAAGCTGCGCAGCTTGCGGTCGGAGGTGTGCACCGGCGCGCGCAGGATCACGAAGCGTCCCTGCCGCGCCAGCGCGCGGCTCAGCGCCACGTCCTCGCCGGCGTAGTAGCGCTCGTCGAAGCCGCCGGCGGCGACGAAGGCGCTGCGCGTGCAGAACAGGAAGCAGCCGGGGGCGATGCCGGCGCAGCGGAACAGCCAGCCGAACAGCGTCTGCGCCAGGCGCTCGTACCAGGCGATGTCGCCGAGCAGGCGCACCTGCGCGCCACCCCCGACCACGCCGGTGCCCAGCGCGCGCAGCGCGGCGGCCAGCAGCGGGGTGTTGACCCGGGTGTCGGCATCGACGAACAGCAGGTGGCGGCCACGGCTGGCGGCGGCGCCGGCATTGCGCACGGCGGCGATGTGCCGCAACTCCACCTCCAGCACCTGCGCGCCGTGGCGGCGCGCGATTTCGGCGGTGGCGTCGCGGCAGGCATCGGCCACCACCAGGGTCTCGCAGTCCAGCCGCAGCGCCTGCGCGGCGACATGCAGCGACGCCAGCGTGTCGCCGATCAGGGCGGCTTCGTCGTGCGCGGGGACGATGAAGGAGATCACCCCCGCATCATGCGGGGCCGGCGCGGCGCGGGCAATCGACCCGCGCCGCGGCCGGGGGGCGCGGTTCAGCCCTGCAGCGCGCCGCGCGAGGCGGCGGGATAGCGATGGCCGGCGGCGGCATCGGCGGGGAAGATCGCCTCGATCTGCGCCAGCTCCTCGGCGCTCAGCTTCACCTGCAGCGCGCCCAGGTTCTCTTCCAGGTAGGCCAGGCGCTTGGTGCCCGGGATCGGCACCAGGTCCTCGCCCTGCGCCAGCACCCAGGCCAGCGCCAGTTGCCCCGGGGTCACGCCCTTGGCTTGCGCCAGTTCGCGCACGCGCTCCACCAGTTGCAGGTTGCGGGCGAAGTTCTCGCCCTGGAAGCGCGGCGAATGGCGGCGGTAGTCGTCGGCTTCGAAGTCCTCCGGCGAACGGATCGCCCCGGTCAGGAAGCCGCGGCCCAGCGGCGAGTACGGCACGAAGCCGATGCCCAGCTCGCGCACCGTCTCCAGCACGCCGTCGTGTTCCGGGTCGCGCGACCACAGCGAGTACTCGCTCTGCAGCGCGGTGATCGGGTGCACCGCGTGGGCGCGGCGGATGGTGGCGGCAGCCGCTTCGGACAGGCCCAGGAAGCGCACCTTGCCCTGTTCCACCAGCCGCGCCATCGCCCCGACCGTATCCTCGATCGGCACGTTCGGATCCACACGGTGCTGGTAGTACAGGTCGATGTGGTCCACGCCGAGCCGGCGCAGGCTGGCCTCGCAAGCGGACTGCACGTACTCCGGACGGCCGTCGATGCCGCGCGCGGCCGGGTCGTTGGGGTCGAGCTTGATGCCGAACTTGGTCGCCAGCACGACCTGGTCGCGGCGCCCGGCCAGCGCCTTGCCCACCAGCACTTCGTTGGTGTGCGGGCCGTACATGTCGGCGGTGTCGATGAGACTGACGCCGTGCTCGATCGCCGCATGGATGACCGCGATCGCGGCCGCGTCGTCGCTGCGGCCGCCGTAGAACGCGCTCATGCCCATGCAGCCGAGGCCGAGGGCGGAGACGCGGGGGCCGTTGCGGCCGAGGGTGCGGGTTTGCATGCAGATGCTCCTGAAGGGGGAGGGGAGGGAAAGCGTGGCCGCCGGGCGGTTCGCTCAGGGTGAGGATGCGCCCAGCGTGTCGCGGGCGACGGCCAGGGCGTTGAGCGCGGTGGGAAACCCAACGTAGGCGTGCAACTGGTCGAGCACGGCGAAGATCTCTGCACGGCTGGCGCCCGCGGCCTGCGCGGCGCGCAGATGCAGGCGCAACTGCGGTGTGGCGTGGCCGAGGCTGGCCAGCACCGCCACCGTGACCAGTTCGCGGGTCTTCAGGTCCAGTGCGCTGTCGGCGCGGTAGATCTCGGCGAAGGCGATGGCCGCGCCGCGGCCGCTCAGCGCGGTGTCCGCGGCGTCGGCCAGGGCGCGGATCGCCGCGCCCTGCTGCGCGCCCATCAGCGCGGCGATCTGCGCGATGCCGGCCGCTTCGGCCTCGGCCAGTGTGGTGCTGCCGGGCAATGCATGCGTTGGGGATGCCATGGAACGGTCCTGGTGTGCGAAGGCGACGGTCGCCGCGCTCAGCGCGGCTGGATGCGGGTGCCGCCGCTCAGCAAGGCCTGCGGGTTCGGCGAGGCCAGGAAATCGTGCGGGAAGCCCAGTTCGATCGCGCTGGCGGCATCCAGCCGCTGCAGCGCCTCGGCATCCAGGTGCAGGGTGAGCGCGCCCAGGTTGTCCTGCAGTTGCGCCAGGCTGCGCGCGCCGACGATCGGCATCGCCCCGCGCGCCAGCAGCCAGGCCAGCGCCACCTGCGCCGGCGAGCGCTGCAGCTCGGCGGCCAGCGCCACCACTGCCTCGGCCACCGCCAGCGCGTGCTCGTTGAAGGTGCGTTGCGAATGCGCGACCTCGGCGCGGCCCACGCCATCGACCTGTGCGCCGCCGGAGGCGGCCGCGCGCACCCGCGCCAGGTCGGCGGCGCCGTACTTGCCGGTCAGCACGCCCATCGCCAGCGGCGACCAGGCCAGCACTGACATGCCCAGCGCCGCGGCCATCGGCACCAGTTCGCGCTCGACCGTGCGCTGCGCCAGCGAGTACTCGATCTGCAGGGCGACGAACGGCGTCCAGCCGCGCAGGTCGGCCAGGGTCTGCATGCGCGCCACCTGCCAGGCGGGCGTGTCGGAGATACCGGCGTAGAGGATCTTGCCGGCACGCACCAGATCGTCGAAGCCGCGCATCACCTCGTCGATGCCGGTGGTGCCGTCCCAGGCATGCAGGTACAGCAGGTCCAGGTAATCGGTGCCCAGCCGCATCAGGCTGGCGTCGACCGAGCGCAGCAGCGCCTTGCGGTGGTTGCCGCCGCCGTTGGGGTCGCCGGGGAAGGGGTTGAGCGCGAACTTGCTGGCGATCACCAGGCGGTCGCGGCGGCCGGCGACGAAGCGGCCGAGCAGGGTCTCGGCGCTGCCGTTGGTGTAGATGTTGGCGGTATCGAGGAAGTTGCCGCCGGCATCGACGTACAGGTCGAACAGGCGGCGCGCCTCGGCTTCGTCCGCGCCCCAGCCCCAGTCGGCGCCGAAGGTCATGGTGCCCAGGCACAGCGGGCTGACGCGCAGGCCGGAACGGCCGAGCAGGCGGTAATGGTCGAGGGCCATCGCGGCGGTCTCCAGGTGAGGGTGCGGGGCACTGTAGGCGCCGCGTCGCCCTGGATAAATCCGGGCAATCCGCATGGGCTTTGAAGCTGTGCTACACAATGACCGGCGCCTGCTGCGTCCGTCCTACATTGCTGCCCGCCCGCCATGCACCGTCCCTCGCCGCTGTCCGCCGTCGTCGCCTTCGTCCGCGTAGCCCACCATGGCAGCTTCACCCGCGCCGCCGCCGAACTGGGCGTCTCGCCCTCGGCGCTGTCGCAGACGTTGCGCGCGCTGGAGGCGCAACTGGGCGCGCGCCTGCTCAACCGCACCACCCGCCGGGTCGGCCTGAGCGAGCACGGCGAGCGCTTCCTGCAACGGGTGGCGCCGGGTCTGGCGCAGATCGATGCGGCCTTCGCCGACCTGGATTTCCTGCGCGACCGCCCGGCCGGCACGCTGCGCATCAACCTGCCGCTGGTGGCCGCCGAGCAACTGGTGTGCCCGCACCTGCCGGCGTTCCTGGCGCGCTATCCGGAGGTCAGCGTGGAGCTGTATTCGGACCGGACCCTGGCCGACATCGTCGCCGGCGGCTTCGACGCCGGCATCCGCCTGGGCGAGAGCCTGGCGCGCGACATGATCGCGGTCCCGGTGGGCCCGCCGCAGCGGCAGACGGTGGTGGCCGCGCCGGCGTACTTCGCCGCGCATGGGACGCCGCACACGCCGGCCGAACTGGCCGCGCACGACTGCATCCGCTGGCGGCGCACCGACGGCCGCCTGCAGGCCTGGGAGTTCACCCGCGATGGGCACGATTTCCTGGTCGAAGTCGCCGGGCGGCTGGTGGTCAACGACACCGCGGTCGGCCTGGACGCCGCGCGTCGCGGCCTGGGCCTGGGCCAGGCGTTCGAATGGCAGGTGGCGGCCGACGTCGCCGCGGGGCGCCTGCAGCGGGTACTGGACGACTGGCACGCGCCGTTCGCCGGCTGGCACATCTACTACCCGGCGCGCGAGCATCTGCCGCCGAAGTTGCGTGTGTTCATCGATCATCTGCGTGCGGCGCATGCAGTCGGTGGCACGGCGTAGCGATGGCGCTGGCCGAGGGCCGGCGGGTGAAGTGGGAAGAGAGGGAACAGGCGGCGGTGCCGCAGCCGCGATCGCGGCGTCGAAAAGCGCCCGGCCGGCAAGGCCGGGCGCTGAAGGGGCATCGCGTCGCCGCGGGCACCGCGGCAGTCGCGATGCAGGGTGCCGCCCAGCGCGGGCGGCACCGAGGGGGATCAGCCCTTGAGCTTGGCCGCGAACTCGGCCACGCGCTTGCCGAGCAGGCGCGCGGTCTCCAGGTCGCCGCTGCGCGGCGCCTCGTCCGGGGACGCGTCGGACGGCGAGATCGCCAGCGCGCCGCCGGAGCCGGCGGTCCAGTTCACGTCGTTCGGGCCGTGCGCCTTGGTGTTGGACGGCAGCAGGCCGGTGCCGACCCAGATCTGGCCGTGCTGCTGGGCCAGGGTCCAGAAGTATTCGATGGTGGCGAACTTGTCGCCGTTGACCGAGGCCGAGTTGGTGAAGCCGGCGGCGATCTTGTCCTTCCAGGCCTGCGAGAACCACGGCTTGGAGCTGGCGTCGGCGAACTTCTTGAACTGCCAGGCCGGGCCGCCCATGTAGGTCGGGCTGCCGTAGACGATGGCGTCGGCCTGGCCAATGGCCTCCCAGGCGCCGTCGGGCAGGTTGCCGTCCTGGTCGATGCGGTACAGCGTGGCTTCGCCGACGCTGGCGGCGCCGGCGTGCACGGCTTCGGCCTGCTTGACGGTGTGGCCGTAGCCGCTGAAGTAGACGATCGCGATCTTGCTCATGCGCGGACTCCTGAAGGTGAGGGGGAAAAGCGCGGGCATTGTGCGCATGCCCGGCCGCCCCGATCAGCGCCATCGGCGGGATGTTGTGTCCGACCGCGCGCCGCGGTTCAGCTCTCGGCCGGGGAGCGCATCGTGCGGTCGATGCCCACTTCGACCAGGTAGTCGATGAAGCTGCGCACCTTCGGCGCCAGGTGGCTGCGGCTGGCGTACACCGCGTACACGCCGATCGGCCCGATCTCGTGGTCGGGCAGCACCCGCACCAGGCGGCCGTCCTCCAGCGCCGCCTCGGCCATGAAGTCCGGCTGCACGGTGATGCCCATGCCGGCGATGGCCGCCTCGCGCAGCACGTCGCCGCAATTGGCGCGCAGGGTACCGGCCACCCGTACCTGGGTCGCGCCGTCGGGGCCGTGCAGGGTCAGGTCGTCCTGCACGTAGCTGTAGCTGAGGAAGGGGTGGCCGGCCAGGTCGGCCGCCAGTTGCGGGGTGCCGGCGCGCGCCAGGTAGTCCGGCGCCGCGCACAGGAACGCCTGCACTTCGCCGAGCTTGCGCGCGATCAAGGTCGGCGCCACCTGCCGGGTGATGCGGATCGCCAGGTCGTAGCCTTCCTCGACGATGTCCACCAGGCGGTCGGACAGCGACAGATCGAGGGCGACCTGTGGATAGCGCGCGCTGTAGCCGGCCAGGCGCGGCCCGAGCCGGGCGACGCTGAAACTGAAGGGGGCGTTGATCCGCAGCGTGCCGGAGGGTGTCAACGCCTGTTCGCCGACCGCCGCCTCCATGTCGTCGAACTCGGCCAGCAGCAGCTGGCAGCGCTGGTAATAGGCGGCGCCGACGCTGCTCGGGCTGACCCGGCGGGTGGTGCGATTGAGCAGGCGCGAACCCAGGCGCTGTTCCAGCCACGCCACCTGGCGGGTGACGCTGGCGGTGGACATGCCCAGCGCGTCGGCGGCGGCGTTGAACCCGTTGCGGTCGACCACGGCACAAAGACCCGCATCGCCTCCAGCGTGTCCATTGTTTCGGTTCCTGAAATGGATCGTCGGCGGCAGGGTAATTTATTCCCGCAGATGGCGGAAATACCCTGGTCGCCTGCACGAACGCCCGGCGCTGGCCGCGCGCGCCACCGTGCCGCCCCCCACTGCGTGGAGACCTTCCATGGCGCGTTTGCCTTCCCTGTACATCTCGCACGGTTCGCCGATGACCGCGCTGCAGCCCGGCCTGGTCGGCACGCGGCTGGCGCAGCTCGCGGCCACGCTGCCGCGGCCGCGCGCCATCGTGCTGGCCTCGGCGCACTGGCTGGGTCGGCGGCCGCTGGTGGGCGCCGCCGCGCAGCCGCAGACCATCCACGATTTCGGCGGCTTCCCGCAGGCGCTGTACGCGATGCAGTACCCGGCGCCGGGCGCGCCGGCGCTGGCCCACCAGGTGGCCGAGCTGCTGGCGCAGGCCGGGCTGGCGCCAGTGCTGGACGAGCGTCGCGGCCTGGACCACGGCGTATGGGTGCCGCTGTCGCTGCTGTACCCGCAGGCCGACATCCCGGTGGTGCCGCTGTCGATCCAGCCGGAGCTGGGGCCGGAGCACCATCTGGCGCTGGGCCGGGCGCTGGCGCCGCTGCGCGAAGACGGCGTGCTGGTGATCGGCTCGGGCAGCATCACCCACAACCTGCACGACTTCGGCCGCTACGCCGAGGGCAAGGAGGTGCCCTACGTGCGTCCGTTCATCGAGTGGACCGAGCAGGCGTTGCGCCGCGACGACGTGCCGGCGATGCTCGACTACCGCCGGCAGGCGCCGTTCGCCGCGCGCGCGCATCCCACCGACGAGCACTGGCTGCCGATCTACGTGGCGATGGGCGCGGCCGGTGCGGAGGGGCTCGGCGCGCAGCGCATCGACGCCGGCATCGATGCCGGCCTGCTGGCGATGGATATCTACCGCTTCGACGGTACGGCGGTCCCGGTCGCGGCCTGAGTGCCGCGCGCCCGCCCGAGTCCGCATGACCTGAGCGGTTCATGGCGGTGAAGGCCGCAACGCATCCGCGTCTCACCGTTTGAGACGCGGACCCGGCATCGTCTGCCGGTGAATACCCTCGAAAAACTCGCCGTGCTCGCCGACGCGGCCAAGTACGACGCCTCCTGCGCCTCCAGCGGCGCCGACAAGCGCCATTCGCTGCGCAGCGGCGGCATCGGCAGCACCGAGGGCATGGGCATCTGCCACTCGTACACGCCCGATGGGCGTTGCGTGTCGCTGCTGAAGATCCTGCTGACCAATTTCTGCGTATTCGACTGCGCGTACTGCGTCAATCGCGTCTCCAGCAACGTGCGCCGCGCGCGCTTCACTCCGGCCGAAGTGGTCAAGCTGACCCTGGATTTCTACAAGCGCAACTACATCGAGGGGTTGTTCCTCTCCAGCGGCATCATCCGCAACAGCGACTACACCATGGAGCAACTGGTGGAAGTGGCGCGGCAGCTGCGCGAGGAGCACCGCTTCGCCGGCTACATCCATCTCAAGACCATTCCCGATGCGGCGCCGGAACTGCTTGCCGCCGCCGGCCGCTACGCCGACCGGCTCAGCATCAACGTGGAGTTGCCGACCGAGCGCGGCCTGGCGCAACTGGCGCCGGAGAAGAACGTCGGCGGCATCCGCGCAGCGATGGGCGAGTTGCGCTGGCGCATCGAGGAGAGCAAGGAGGCGCGCAAGGCCGAGGCACGGGTGCGCGCCAAGCCGCCGCGTTTCGCCCCGGCCGGACAGAGCACGCAAATGATCGTCGGCGCCGACGGCGCGGACGACCGCGCGATCCTGCACACCAGCCACAATCTCTACGGCAACTACCGCCTGCGCCGGGTCTACTACTCCGCGTTCAGCCCGATTCCCGACGCCTCGGCCAAGTTGCCGCTGCTGGCGCCGCCGCTGCAGCGCGAACACCGCCTGTACCAGGCCGACTGGCTGCTGCGGTTCTATGATTTCTCGGTGGAGGAGATCGCCCCGCCCACCACCAGCGGCATGCTCGACCTCGACGTGGACCCCAAGCTGGCCTGGGCGCTGCGTAACTCCGAGCGGTTCCCGGTGGATCTCAACACCGCCGCGCGCGAGATGCTGCTGCGGGTGCCGGGGCTGGGCACGCGCAATGTCGAGCGCCTGCTGCTGGCGCGGCGGCATGCGCGGCTGCGGGTCGAGGACCTGGCGCGATTGCGGGTGCCGCTGAAGAAGCTGCTGCCGTTCGTCAGTGTGCTCGACCACCACCCGCGGCAACGGCTGGACGATCCGCAGCGGCTGCGCGCGCAACTGGCGCCGGCGCCGCGGCAGGTGGGCTTGTTTGATTGACGCGGTGAGTGCGGCCCGTCGCGTTCGACGCGCTGGTGCGAGGCAGGGAGCGGACCGTGTTCCAGGCTGAGGTGGTGCCGCCGTGGAGCCTGGAGGCGTGGCGGGCGGTGGCGCGGGCGGCGTGGTGTGCGCAGGTGGCGCCGGAGACGCTGGCGTGGGATGGCGATGCGCAGGGTGGTCTGCTCGTCGGGACCGATGTCGCCACGCTGCCGGCGCAAGTGGCGCCGCCGCGGGTGTCGGCCGAGTTCCTGGCGCTGGCCGGTGCGGTGCTGTGCCATCGCGATCCGCAGCGGCACGCGCTGCTGTACCGCCTGTTGTGGCGCATCGCCGGCGGCGAGCGCGCGCTGCTGCAGCGGGTCACCGATGCCGATGTGCACCGCGCGCAGCAGTGGGCGCAGGCGGTGCGCCGCGACAGCCACAAGATGAAGGCGTTCGTGCGCTTCCGCGAGGTGCCGGGAGAGCAGGAGGCCTACATCGCCTGGTTCGAGCCGGAACACCACATCGTCGATCGGGTGGCGCCGTTCTTCGCGCGCCGTTTCACCGGCATGCGCTGGGCGATCCTCACCCCGTACCGCAGCGTGCGCTGGGACGGCGAGACGCTGCAGTTCGGCGCCGGTGCGCAGCGTGCCGATGCGCCGGCCGACGACGCGCAGGACACGCTGTGGCGCACCTACTACGCCAACATCTTCAACCCGGCGCGGCTCAATCCGACGATGATGCGCCAGGAGATGCCGCAGAAATACTGGAAGCATCTGCCGGAAGCGCAGCTGCTGCCCACGCTGATCCGCGACGCCGGGCTGCGCGTGCGCGAGATGGCCGAGCGCGCGCCCGAGCCGGTGCGCCGGCGCATTCCCGCGCCGGCACCGGCGCCGGTGGTGGCCGCCGACGACAGCCTCGAGGCGCTGCGCGTGGCGGCGCGCGACTGCCGCCGTTGTCCGCTATGGCAGCCGGCCACCCAGACCGTGTTCGGCGAAGGCCCGCAGGACGCGGCGGTGATGGTGGTCGGCGAGCAGCCCGGCGACGAGGAGGACCTGAGCGGGCGTCCCTTCGTCGGCCCGGCCGGGCGCCTGTTCGATCGCGCGCTGCAGGAACTGGGGGTCGAACGTGCAGGCATGTACGTGACCAACGCGGTCAAGCATTTCCGTTTCGAGCAGCGCGGCAAGGCGCGGCTGCACCGCAATCCCGAGCGCGCGCATGTCGAGGCCTGCCGGATGTGGCTGGCCGGCGAACTGGCACGGGTGCGTCCGCGCATCGTGCTGTGCCTGGGCGCGACCGCGGCGCGCGCGGTGCTGGGGAGCGGCTTCAGGCTGATGGACCAGCGCGGGCAATGGCAGGCGCTGGACGACGGCACCCGCGCGCTGGCCACGGTGCATCCGTCGTGGGTGCTGCGCCAGCGTGGCGGCGAAGCGGGCGATGAAGCCTATCAAGGCTTCGTGCGCGACCTGCGCGTGTTGGCGGCGCAGGTGCCGATGCTGCACACGGGAAATTCCGGCAACTGACCATGCGTGCGCGTGCCGCGGTGTCGCCATCGGGGCGCGGCGGCGCGGTTGCATGCGTGGACGTGCAAAACGGGGACGGCCGCAGCCGTCCCCGCGATGCCAATGCACCCCCGATGTGCTTACGGCATCAAAACCTTGTCCACCACATGGATCACGCCATTGCTCTGCATCACGTCGGCGGTGGTGACGTGCGCGGTATTGCCCTTGCTGTCGGTGAGGGTGATCTTGCCGCCGCGGGCCTTGGCGATCAGCGTTTCGCCCTGCACGGTGGTCAGCTTGGCGCTGCCGCCGCCGGCCTTGATCTGCGCCAGCAACGCCGCCGCGTCGAGCTTGCCCGGGACCACGTGGTAGGTCAGCACCTGGGTCAGCTTTTCCTTGTTTTCCGGCTTGAGCAACGTGTCCACCGTGCCGGCCGGCAGCGCGGCGAAGGCGGCATTGGTCGGTGCGAACACGGTGAACGGGCCGGCGCCCTTCAACGTGTCCACCAGGCCGGCGGCCTTGACCGCGGCGACCAGTGTGGTGTGATCCTTGGAGTTGACCGCGTTGTCGATGATGTCCTTGGTGGCGTACATCGGCGCGCCGCCGACCATCGGATTCGGCTTGGTCTCGCTCATCGCGGCGTGGTCGTGCATGGCGGCCTGGCTGGGGGCGGCCATGGCGGGCAGGGAGACGAGGCCGGCGAGGGCCAGGGACAGCAAGTGGAGTTTCATGGGCTTGGCTCCTGGAAAGGGATGCACGGCCAGTCGACCGTGCACCTGCCTTTACGCGCCCTGCGCCGGCGCGGTTGCATCACGCCGCCCAGATAATGATGAACGCGCTGCGCCGGCCTTGTCGCCGCTCGGGTCTTGCGCGGTCAAGCCGGTCTCCCTGTGTGCTGAAACACACGCGGCGACAGGCCGTGCGAGGCAGCGGCGCCTGCGCACGCTGTGCCCAACCGCCTGTGGTGCGTCATCGACGCGTCCGTAGACGCCGCCGCCTGGCAGCGCCGGTCAGCGCAAGGCGGCGTATCGGCTCAGCGGCGCTGCAGCACGTAGCTGTTCTCGAAGCCGTGGGCGCAGCCGAGCACATGGAAGTCGCCGAAGTAGCCGGCGGCGCGCAGCAGGTCCACTGCCGGGCCGACCTCCGGCGAGTACTCCCAGTCGCCGTAGTCGTCGAACACCACGAATCCCCCCGAGACGACGCTGGGCGCGTACAGCAGGAAATCCAGCAGCACGTTGCGCCCGGTGTGGCCGCCGTCGATGTGCAATAGCGCCACCTTCGGCTCCATGGCGTAGAAATGCTCGGCGCAGAATTCGGAATAGCCGCGGATGAAGCGCGCGTTGGGCAGCAACTTCTGCCGATAGTGGTTGAACTCCTCGAACTGGTTCGGCAGCGCGAACGGATCCATGCCGATCACCCGGCGCTGGCGGCCAGACACCTCGTTCATCAGCACCAGCGACTTGCCCTTCCACACCCCGATCTCCACCAGGTCGCCCGGCACGCCCTCCAGCAGCAGGCACAGGTAGCCCAGCAGCCGCACGTGGTCGTGGAAGGACAGCTCGCGCCGCTCCATCGCGTGTTCGGCCGGCAGGCCGGCCTGGGCCTGCACGAAGTGCTCGCCGATCAGCTCCCAGATCCGCGGGATGCTGCCTTCGGCCGCGTGTTCGTCGATGAAGCGGTTGAGTTCCTGGATGGTGAGCATGCGGTCTCCGGCGAAAAGGCGCCGGTGTCGGCCACCGGCTCTGCCGCCGGATAGTAGCCTCCTCGGGACACGCCTGGACGCCCGCCTGGGGGCGTGTGGGGTCACGATGCGTCCCGCGGCGCCCGGTCGTTCGCGCGTGGCGACGCAGAGGCATGCATCGCCCGTGGAATCAGTCCTGGTCCGATGGCCGTGGCGTGAGCGTCCGCCGATGCTGCGGTTGTACCGCGATGGGCGCGGTGCAGCCCAACCAGGAGAAAGGACAATGGTCGCACTGCGCGGCAGTCGCAACAATTATCAGCTATCGGCCCACGATGAAGATCTGCAGGACGCCCCGCCGCTGACCCAGAGTGCAGCACGGATGCGCAACAAGGAGGGTACGGCGAAGGCGCGCGCCATCGCACGGTTGTCGACGGCGACCGGCCTGACGTTGTCGCTCAGCCAGTTTTCGGTGACCAGGACCGCCATCGGCGACACCGGTCCCTCCACGCCGGTGGAGTGGCGCTACGAGGTCACCACGGGGCAGGGCGCGCGGGCGCGGCACTGGACGCTGATGGTCGACATGGACGACGTGCCCGCAGGTGCGCAGGGCAATGGTCCGGACCGGCCGCACGTGGGCTATTCCTACTGGTGCACCGGCTACGACCCGGTGGCGCGGGTGAACGGACATATCTTCGTGGAGTACGTGTCCGCCTCACGCTGAGGGCGGCGTGGTGGGACGGCGGCACGCATGCCGGGACCGGCGCGACCGCACCGGCATGGCCGCCGTCGGAGCCTGGACGGACCGGCATCTTGAGACGGGCGGCAGTGGCTCGATCAGGGCGAAGCCCCGCGTCGGTGCGATTGTGTCCGCGGCGCCGCCTGCCGACCCGGCAGCACGGCCGGACACCGCGCCGCCCGCCCCACTGGACATCGCCGCCGCGGTGCGCTTTGCTTGCAGGCTCCCCCATTCATGGGCGGCGCCGCCGGCGTGGCGCCGCCGTCCGGACGAGCATGCATTCGATCGAAGTGGTCTTGGCGATGTTGCTGGCGGTGGTGGCCAGTGGCTACCTCGTGCGTGTCCTGCCGTTCTCGCTGCCGTTGCCGCTGGTGCAGATCGGCCTGGGCGCGATCATCGCCGGCGTGTTCAAGAAGGGCTATGCGCTGGAGCCGGAGCTGTTCTTCCTGCTGTTCCTGCCGCCGCTGCTGTTCCTGGACGGCTGGCGCATCCCCAAGCAGGGCCTGTTCCGCGACAAGGGCGTGATCCTGGAGCTGGCGCTGGGCCTGGTGGTGTTCACCGTCATCGGCGCCGGCTTCCTGATCCACTGGATGATCCCGACCATGCCGCTGGCGGTGGCGTTCGCGCTGGCCGCGGTGGTGTCGCCCACCGATCCGATCGCGGTGTCCTCGATCGCCGCACGCGCGCCGATCCCAAAGCGGCTGATGCACATCCTGGAAGGCGAGTCGCTGCTCAACGACGCCTCCGGCCTGGTCTGCTTCCAGTTCGCGGTGGCCGCGGCGATCACCGGCACGTTCTCGCTGGCCGACGCCTCGCTGACCTTCCTGTGGGTGGCGCTGGTCGGGGTGGCCGCCGGTATCGCGGTGGTGGTCGGCACCAGCCTGGCGCAGCGCTGGGTGTGGCGCCAGGTCGGCGAGGAGCCGGGCGCGGCGATCCTGGTCAACCTGTTGCTGCCGTTCGCCGCCTACCTGCTGGCCGAGGCGATCAACGCCTCGGGCATCCTCGCCGCGGTCGCCGCCGGCATCGCCATGAGCTACGTGGAACTGAGCGGCCGCGCCCCGGGCAGCATGCGCGTGCAGCGTTCGGCGGTGTGGGACATGGTGCAGTTCACCCTCAACGGCATCATGTTCGTGCTGCTCGGCGAACAGTTGCCGGGCATCGTGCAGGGCGCCATGCACAACATGGACGAGGCCGGACACCTGGACCCGTGGTGGTTGCCTGCCTACGCGCTGGCGATCTACGTCGGCCTGCTGCTGCTGCGCTTCCTGTGGGTGTGGCTGTCGCTGCGCTGGACCCTGCTCAAGGCACGCCGCCGTGGCGAGGACCGGCAGAGTCCGCCGTGGCGGATCGTGGTGGCGACCTCGCTGGCCGGCGTACGCGGTGCGATCACCCTGGCCGGCGTGCTGACCCTGCCGCTGGTCCTGCCTAGCGGCGCCGCGTTCCCGGCACGCGACCTGGCGATCTTCCTGGCCAGCGCGGTGATCGTCACCTCGCTGCTGGTCGCCAGCATCGGGTTGCCGCGGCTGCTGCGCGGGCTGGAGCTGCCTGAGGAACCGACCGACCGTCTGGAAGAAGACCTGGCCCGGCGCGAGTCCTCGCGTGCGGCGCTGGCGGCGGTGGAGAAGCTGCGCCAGCGGCTGGTGCAGGACAGCGAGCACGCCGATCTGTACAACGAGGCGGCCAACCGGGTCAGCGCGCTGTACCAGCGCCATCTCGACCACGGCGAGGCGATGGAGAGCGACCCGGAGGAGGCGCGGCGGCTGGATGCGGTGCTGCGCCAACTGCGCCATGCCGGCCTGCAGGCCGAACGCCAGGAACTGTTCAAGCTGACCCGCCAGCGCAAGATCTCCGACGAGATCGCGCGCCGGCTGATCCGCAACCTGGATCTGCTGGAGGCGCGGCGCAAGAGTTGATCGACGGCCGGGAATGGGGAGTCGGGAATGGGGATTCGTGAAAGCGGGTCGTCGCGCCGTTGCAGATTTTTCGCGGTGTCGTTGCTTGCGCCCGGCTAGCGCGCCGGGCTAGGTCTCTTCGGCCAGCGGCGGCAGCCGTCGCGGCACCGGGGTCGATTTCACGATCGCGGTATTGGTTTCGGCGCGATCGGTGACTTTCGCCAGGATGCTGTCCAGGTGCGCGATGGTGCGCAGGTACAGCCGGCAGATGAAGCAGTCTTCGCCGGTCACCTTGTCGCATTCGACGAACTCCGGGATGCGCTGCAGCAGTTCCTCCACCAGGTGCAGCTGCCCCGGCAGCGGTTTGACCCGCACGATCGCCTGCAAGGTGTAGCCGAGCGCACGCGGGTCGAGTTCGACCGTGAATCCGGCGATCACGCCCTGCTGCTGCAGCCGGCGCACGCGGTCGGCGGTGGCGGGCGCCGACAGGCCGATCTGCCGGGCCAGTTCGCTGGTCGCCATGCGCGCGTCCTGAGCCAGGGCGGCCAGGATGGCGCGGTCGATCGCATCGAGCGTGGTAGCAGTTGGGGTGGAAAGGCGATTTTGCATTTTGACCTTTGTTTAAAAGGAAATTGCTGAATTATGCCTAATTTTAGACATGTCTTCGAGCATTGGTGGTTCCTACAATGACGACCATTCGCAGCATTGCAAGGAATCGGGATGGCTTCCAACGAAATTCGCCGGGGGGCGGCCGAGATGGTCGTGGTCATGCTCATGTCCGGCACGATCGGCTGGCTGGTGGTGTCGTCGGGGCAGTCGCCGTTCAACGTGGTGTTCTTCCGCTGCCTGTTCGGCGCCGCCACGTTGCTCATCGTCTGCGCGGCACTGGGCCTGTTGCGGCGCAAGGCGTTTTCGCCGCGGATGCTGGCGCTGGTGCTGCTCGGCGGGGTGGCGATTGTGGCGAACTGGCTGCTGCTGTTTGCCGCTTACGGCCGCGCGTCGATCTCGATGGCCACTGCTGTCTACAACACGCAGCCGTTCATGCTGGTCGGGCTGGGCGCGCTCGTGTTCCGCGAGCGCATCAGCGCCTCGACCGTGGCGTGGCTGGCGGTGGCCTTCGTCGGGCTGGTGGGCGTGGTGCGCATCGCCCCGGCGGTGCTCGCAGTGCCGGGCGAGTACCTGCAGGGCGTCGCCCTGGCGCTGGGCGCGGCGTTTCTGTACGCGGTGTCGTCGATCGTCACCAAGCACCTGAAAGGCACGCCGCCGCACCTGCTCGCGCTGCTGCAACTGGGCATCGGCATCGTGTTGCTGGCGCCGTTCGTGCACTTCGATGCCTTGCCCAGCCGTCCCGGCCAATGGCTGGATCTGGTCGTGCTCGGCGTGGTCAACACCGGGGTGATGTACGTGCTGCTTTACGGCGCCATCCAGAAGCTGCCCACCGCGATGATCGGGGCGCTGTCGTTCATCTACCCGGTGGTGGCGATCGCGGTCGATCGCATCGCCTTCGGGCAATCGCTGGCGTGGACGCAGGTGCTCGGGGCAATGCTGATCCTGCTGGCGGCGGCCGGGGTCAACTTCGGCTGGCGTGTGTGGCCGTGGCCACGCGCGGCGCGGGCGCCTGCCAGCCGGCTCAAGACTGGCGAGCGCTAGGCCACGGCGCCACGACGGCGTCGCCTGGCGTTTGCGGGCCCCTGGCTGGCGCACTGTCCCGCATCCGGGAGAGTGCTTCCGCCGGATCGGGATTTATCCATCACGATCGGGCTTCTACCCTGGAGGCCGTTTCCGCAGCCACCGCGCGCCCAGGGAGTTCCCGTGTCGCCGATCATTTCCGTGCAACAGCTCACCAAGACCTACGCCGGGGGCTTCCAGGCGCTCAAGGGCATCGATCTGGAGATTCGCCGCGGCGAGATCTTCGCCCTGCTCGGCCCCAACGGCGCCGGCAAGACCACGCTGATCAGCATCATCTGTGGCCTGGTCACCCCCAGCAGCGGCCGGGTGCTGGCCGATGGCCACGACATCGTGCGCGACTACCGCGCCGCGCGCAGCAAGATCGGCCTGGTGCCGCAGGAACTTGCCACCGATGCGTTCGAGACGGTGTGGGCGACGGTGCGCTTCAGCCGCGGCCTGTTCGGCAAGCCGCGCGACGATGCGCACCTGGAGCGGGTGCTGCGCGAACTGTCGCTGTGGGACAAGCGCGACAGCCGCATCTCCACCCTGTCCGGCGGCATGAAGCGGCGCGTGCTGATCGCCAAGGCGCTGGCCCACGAGCCATCCATCCTGTTCCTGGACGAACCCACCGCCGGCGTCGACGTGGAGCTGCGCCACGACATGTGGCAGATGGTGCGGCGCCTGCGCGAGCAGGGCACCACCATCATCCTGACCACCCACTACATTGAGGAGGCCGAGGACATGGCCGACCGCGTCGGCGTGGTCAATCGCGGCGAACTGGTGCTGGTGGAGGACAAGCGCACGCTGATGCGCAAGCTCGGCAAGAAGCAACTGGCGCTGACCCTGCAGGCGCCGTTGACGAGGGTACCGGCGGCGCTGGCGACGCAGCCGCTGGAGCTGTCCGCCGACGGCGCGACGCTGACCTACACCTACGACGCGCAGGCCGAGCAGACCGGCATCGGCGCGCTGCTGCGGCAACTGGAGGCGCAAGGCGTGGAGATCAAGGACCTGCAGTCCAGCGAGAGCTCGCTGGAGGAGATCTTCGTCAACCTGGTGCGGCCGGCGTCCGCCGCGGCGGAGGTGCGCGCATGAACCTGCACGCGATCGCCGCGATCTACCGCTTCGAGATGGCGCGCACCTTCCGCACGCTGACCCAGTCCATCGCTTCGCCGGTGCTGTCGACGTCGCTGTACTTCGTGGTGTTCGGCGCGGCGATCGGCTCGCGCATGGGCGACATCGACGGCATCCGCTATGGCGCCTACATCATCCCCGGGCTGGTGATGCTGTCGCTGCTCAGCGAAAGCATTTCCAACGCCTCCTTCGGCATCTACATGCCGCGCTGGGCCGGCACCATCTACGAGGTGCTGTCGGCGCCGGTGGCGTGGTGGGAGGTGGTCATCGGCTACGTCGGCGCGGCGGCGAGCAAGTCGGTGCTGCTGGGCCTGCTGATCCTGCTCACCGCACGCAGCTTCGTGCCGTACGAAATCGCGCATCCGCTGTGGATGTTCGGTTTCCTGGTGCTGACCGCGCTGACCTTCAGCCTGTTCGGTTTCATCATCGGCGTGTGGGCCGACGGCTTCGAGAAGCTGCAGGTGATTCCACTGATGGTGATCACGCCGCTGACCTTCCTCGGCGGCAGTTTCTACTCGATCAACATGCTGCCGCCGCTGTGGCAGAAAATCAGCTTGTTCAACCCGGTGGTGTACCTGATCAGCGGCTTCCGCTGGGCGTTTTACGGCAAGGCCGACGTGCACATCGCGACCAGCCTGGGTATGACCCTGGCGTTCCTGGCGCTGTGCCTGGGCGTGGTCTGGGCGATCTTCCGCAGCGGCTACCGGCTCAAGCCCTGAGCGCGGCCCAAGGGTCGCGCCGCGTGCGGCCGCGCGTCGCAACGTGCCGGCGGGCGTTGTGCCTGCCGGCGCTCGCGCTTACCGCGTTTACTTGGCGTCGAGCCAGAACGCCTCGACCGTGCCCTTGACCTTCATGGTCATCGGGTTGCCGCGGCGGTCGCGCGCCTTGCCGACCTGCACGCGGATCCAGCCTTCGCTGATCGAGTACTCCTCGACGTTGTCGCGCTCCACGCCGTTGAAGCGGATGCCGACGCCGCGCGACAGCGTCTCGGCATCGTGGAACGGGCTCTGCGGGCTGACCGCCAGGCGGTCGGGGGGCGTGTCGGACATCGTGATGGCTTCGCGTGACGGCGGACAGCGCCGTCTTCCGGGCTGCGAAGGATAAACGCCCGCGGCGCCGTTGCCGAGTTCCGCGCTTCCGTCGCCGCGCCGGGCGCGGCACACTGGCGCTCCTCCGTGATGCCCGATGCGCCGCCATGCCCGACAACAGCGCCGACTACGACGATCCCGACGACCTGTTCGACGACGACGACGATCCGGACACCCAGCAGGGCCTGATCTGGAACCTGCTGCTGCTGATCAATCCCGGCGACGAGGAAAGCGCGCTGCGCCAGTTCGACGCCTACCGCGAGGCCGCCGGCGAGGCCGAGCGTGAGGACGCGGACTGGCTGTGGACGCTGAAGGACGCGATCGACTGGCGGGCGGGCTTCTACGTCGACAGCCACGACCGCGAGGCGCTGATCGGCGCGATCGACGAACTGGCCGCGCGCTGGAACCTGCGCATCGACTGGGGCGGCGACATCGACGACGCCGATTTCCTCGAGGACCACGACAGCGCCTCGCTGCTGGCGGTGGCCTACGACCGCCTGCGCGAGCACGGCTACAGCATCTGGTGCTGGGACGCCGGCAGCGAGATCCGCGCCGGCTGGATGGCGCTCAGCCGCGACGACCAGGACATGCAGCGCCTGGCCGCGATCCTGGGCATCGACCTGCGCCCGGGCAGCGATCCGTTCTAGGCAGACGTCCGCCGACACGGAGGGTGTGCCGTAGGAGCGGCTTCAGCCGCGACAGGCGTTCCCGGGGACGCCTGTCGCGGCTGAAGCCGCTCCTACGAAACGCGTGGCGGCGAACGTGCCGCCACCGCTCACTGCGCCTCGCCCCGCGCCTGCGCACGCGCATGGCGGATCAATGCTTTCAGCAGTTCGCGATCGCTGTGTCGCGAGACCGGTACCGCGCCCAGGCGGATCGCTTCGTCGCGCAGGGCGGCGGGCACGTCGTAGTGCGCGCCGCTGAGTTTGTTCTGGAAGGCGCGGCGGGGGATGCCCAGCCGCGCCGCCATGGCGTGCAGTTCGTCCAGCGTGTCGGCGAGCAGGTGGCCCCAGCGCTGGCCGCGCCAGGGATGCACCGCATCGTCGATGTAGACCGCCACGCGCCAGGTCAGGCCGGCTTGTGCGTGCCGTCGGCATCGGCCGCGGGGTCCGCGGTGGCGCTGCCGTCGGCCTCGGCCGGAGCGGCATCGTCCGTCTCCGCCGCGGCGTCCGTGTCGGCCCCGTCCTCGTCCGCACCCTCTTCCGCGCCGTCGCCCGCGGCGAACTCGGCAACCAGCGCGTCCAGGTACTCGGTCGGGGTCTGGCCGGCTTCGGCCGCCAGCGCGTCGATCATCTGCTGCAGCTGCACCGAGTAGTCCAGGGTGATGGTGTTGCCTTCCTGCTCCTGCAGGTTGGCCAGGTGCTTGAGCATCGCCAGCATCGGCACCGGATTGTCGGCATTGCCCATGGTCTGGCCGCCGACCGACAGCAACCACTGGCGACCCTGCAGGCCGATCGCGGCCAGCACGCGGCCGCTCTCGTTCTGCAGCACGGCGTGGTTGGCGATGGGCTGCTCGCGGCCCAGGCGGGCGAAGGGGCGCGGCGACTGCTGCTTCTTGCGCTTGTCGCGCTTGGCTTTGGATTGCTTGGACACGGCGGTCTCGTTGGCGAAGTGGCGGCCATTGTAAGCGCCGGGCCGTGTGCGGTCCCGCCGGCGCCTGTCTGCCTGGCCGCCGGCGGCACAGCGAGCACTGCCGCGATCAGCGTGCGCTGGTCGCCTCGGTTCCGCCTGCGCCTGCGCCGGCGGCAGCCGTCACCGGTGCCCCGCCGTTGATGCTGCGCAAGGCATCGCGCGCGGCGGCGGCGGCCGCCTCCGGCGAAGTGGTGCGCGGTTCGACGATCTGTACCGAGGCCTTGCCGGAGGTGGCGGCCGGGGCAGTCGGCGCAGCGCCGTTCGCGGCGGCAGGCGTCGCCGCGGGCGCGCCCTTGCCGGCGGCCGGCGCTGCGGCCGCTTCGGTCGCCGCCGCGCTCAGGTCCGGTACCTTGGTGTCGGCGTCGGGCTGCACCGTGCCCAGGGCGACGCTGTGGTCGCCATCGGCGGTGGCGGCGTCCTCGGCATCCTTGGTCATCACCACGATGCTGATGCGGCGGTTGATCGGATTGTTCGGCACCTGCTTGTCGAACAGCACCGAGGAGGACAGCCCGACCACGCGCGAGACCTTGTCCTCGCCCATGCCGCCGGCGACCAGCTCGCGGCGCGCGGCATTGGCGCGGTCCGCGCTCAGTTCCCAGTTGCTGTAGCCGTTCTTGCTGCTGTACTGGGTGACGTCGGTGTGGCCGGTGATGCTGATGTGGTTGGGCACCTGATTGATGAAGCCGGACAGCTCGTGGAGGATGCCGCGGGTATAGGGCTTGAGCACCGCGCTGCCGAGGTCGAACATCGGCCGGTTCTCCTTGTCCACGATCTGGATGCGCAGGCCGTCCGGGGTCAGGTCCAGCAGCAACTGGTCCTTGAACGGTTCCAGCGCCTGGCTCTTGTCGATGGCTTCCTTCAGTTCCTGCATCAGCGTTTCCAGGCGTTGCTTTTCCTTCTCGCGCTGCGTGGTCTTGCTGTCGTCGCCCTTCAGGCTCTTGCTGCCGAACGGATCCTTGTTGTTGCCGCGCTGCATCTCGCCGGCGCCGCCGAGCTTGATCATCGAGGTGCTGGCGCCACCGGGGCCGGCCATGCCGGGGCTCGGCGCCGGGCTCTTGCCGGCCAGCGGACTGGGATTGCGGAAGTATTCGGCGATCGCCGCGCGCTGTTCCTTGGTGGTCGCCGCCACCAGCCACAGCACCAGGAAGAACGCCATCATCGCGGTCACGAAGTCGGCATAGGCCACCTTCCACGCGCCGCCGTGGTGGCCGCCGCCCTGGACCTTCTTGACCCGGCGGATGACGACGGTGGATTTGGTCTCGGCCATGACCGCGTTACTTGATCGTCTTCAGATGCGATTCGAAGTCGGCGAAGCTCGGCCGCACGTCGGTCGGCAGGGTCTTGCGCGCGAATTCGAGGGCGATCTTCGGGTTGTAGCCGCGCAGGCAGGCCAGCAGCGCGGTCTTCACCGATTCGAAGATGCGGCTGTCCTGCTCGGCGCGCGCTTCCATCGCCGCCGACAGCGGCGCGACGAAGCCGTAGGCCAGCAGGATGCCGAGGAAGGTGCCGACCAGCGCCGCGCCGACGTGGTGGCCGATCTCCTCGATCGGGCCGCCGATCGAGCCCATGGTGATGACGATGCCCAGCACCGCGGCGACGATGCCGAAGCCGGGCAGGCCGTCGGACACCTTGCTCAGCGCATGCGCCGGCGCCATCGCTTCGTGGTGGTGCTTCTCCAGTTCCAGTTCCAGCAGCGGTTCCAGTTCGTGCGGCTCGATGTTGCTGCCGATCATCAGGCGCAGGCAGTCGGTGATGAAGTCGAGCAGGTGATGGTCGGCCAGCACCTTCGGGTAATTGCCGAAGATCGCGCTGTCGGCCGGTCGCTCGACGTGGTCTTCCAGGGCCATGAAGCCGTCGCGGCGCGCCTTGTTCAGCAGTTCGTAGATCAGGGTCAGGGTGCTGCGGTAGTCGTCGGCCTTGTACTGCGGGCCCTTGAACACGCCCAGCACGCCGCCGATGGTGGCCTTGACGATCTTGCCCGGGGTGCTGACCAGGAACGCGCCCAGCGCTGCGCCACCGATGATCATCAGCTCGTACGGCTGCCACAGTGCGCCAAGTTTGCCGTGCGACAGCACGTAGCCGCCGACCACGCTGATGATGACGACGATGAAGCCAACGATGATGAGCATGGCGGAGCAGCCTGCGGGCCGGAACGGGGACGCTCTAGATGTCGGCCCGGCGCCGCCGTTCTGAAGGTGTGAACCGTGCCGGGTTTTTGGCGGCCCCGCGGCGCCCGCCCGCTCAGCCGGTCATGCCGCTGTCATGCCGGACGCATTTGAGCGTCTCGCCCAGGCCTGCAAGGGTCAGCGTCGCCTGGTCCGGCTGCGCCTGCAGAAAGACATTGCCCAACGCATCGGTGTAACGCGCGCCGGTGGCGGCACCGGCATCGGTGCGCTGCATGTCCAGGCGGGTGCCGCGCACCTGCAGCGCCAGGCGCTCGCGCGCCGGATCGGCGGCTGCCTGCACCAGTTCCTCGCCGCAGCGCCACTGCATGGGCAGGGCATCGGCCTGCAGGCCAGGTGCGCTGGCGGGCGACGGCGCGGCGGCGACGGGCGCGGCCTGCGTCGGCGGCGGGGTGGTGCTGCGCTGGCAGGCGCCCAGGGCGAGCGGCAGCAGCAAGAGGGGAAGCAACGAGCGACGCATACCGGTGGTCTCCCTGTGGCGGCGCGGCTGCGCCGGGAATCAGGCCGGTTCGGTCTCGCCGCCGCCGCGGTGCAGCGGGTTGGGCAGCGCCTGGCCCTGTTCGGTGAATTGCAGCGAGACCGAATTCAGGCAGTGGCGCTCGCCGCTCGGCGGCGGGCCGTCCGGGAACACGTGGCCGAGATGGCTGTCGCAGCGGGCGCAGACGATCTCGGTGCGGATCATGCCGTAGCTGGTGTCGCGTATCTCGCGCACGTGGTCGGGGTGGTAGGGCGCGAAGAAGCTCGGCCAGCCGGTGCCGGAATCGAACTTGGCGCTTGAGCGGAACAGCGGCAGCCCGCACAGCCGGCAGGTGTAGACGCCCTCCAGCTTGTTGTCCAGGAACACGCCGCAGAACGGCGCCTCGGTGCCGTGCTGCAGCAGCACCCGGCGTTCCTCCGCGTTCAGTCCGCCGATCAGCTGCTCGCGCTCGGCAGCGGTGGGAGGCGTGAGGTCGAATCGGCGCATGGCGTGGCCCGTGGCGGAAGTGGGGAAAAACAACATGAGGGCTGTACGGGGCGGATCAAGCGCACCGCATGGCGTCGACGTGGCGTCGGCGGTGCGCTAGCGTGGAATCCCCTTGCCGGCCCTTCGATGGAGCCACCGTGAACCGCTTGCTGCCCTGCGTTGCCATCGCCCTGCTCGTGCCGGCGCTTGCCGCCGCGCAGCAGCTTCAGCCAGTCCCCGGCGCACCGGCCAGCGATCGCGACGCCAACACCTTGCGGTCCGCACCGGCGCCGGCGCCCTCGGTGGCCAGCCGCCTCGACGAGCGTCCGCCGGCATCGGCCTCCGCTCCCAAGGCGACGCCGGTCCCCTCCAACCTGGACGACCGGCCGCAGGGGCAGGCCAAGCGCAAGCGCGCGCCCAGCCAGGCGGTGCCGGCCGCAGTCGCCGACCCGTCCGCACGCCGCCCGGTGCGCCTCTACGACCGCCGCGGCCAACTGATCCCCGGCGCGATGCAGGTCGGGCCCAATCGCGCGCTGGATACGCGCACCGGCCGTTACTACACCACCGTGCCCAGCGGCGACGGAGTCCGCATCCAGGACTGAGGCGCTTGCGCCAGGGCGGCGAACGCATGGCGAACGCCGCGTGGCCGCCATCCTCACAAATCGGTTCCTAGACTGGCGGACCGGCCGCGACTGCCGCGGCGCCATGTTTCCGCAGGAGAACCGATGAGCAAGCTTCCCGACAACACCCTGATCGTCGTCGCCGACCGCACCACTGCGCGCCTGTTCCGGGTCAACTTGGCCGGCGAGACCGCGCTGCTGGAGCAGACCGAAGTGCTGAACCCGACGCCCATCGAGGGCGTGGAGGACGGCGACCGGCCGATGACCATGGATGAGGCCGGGTTCGTCCGTCAGATCGCCGAGCGGCTGTACCAGGATGCGCTGCGCGGGCAGGTCGAGCACCTGATGCTGGTCGCCGACCCGCACACGCTGGGGCAGTTGCGGCCGCTGCTGCATAAAGAGGTCCAGAAGCGGGTGGTGGCCGAACTGGCCAAGAACCACGCCAATTCCTCGCGCGACGACCTGGAGAAGCTGCTGGTCTCCTGACCCGCATGCATCCGCGCGGAACGCTCAGTCGGCGATCGGCAGGCTGAGCGTTTCCTTCACTTCTTCCATGACGATGTAGCTCTTGGACTCGCGCACGTGCGGCAGGGTCAGCAAGGTGCTGCCCAGCAGCTTGCGGTAGGACGCCATCTCGCTGATGCGGGCCTTGAGCAGGTAGTCGAAGTCGCCCGAGACCAGGTGGCACTCGAGCACGTTGGGCAGCTTCAAGGCGGCGCGGCGGAATTCTTCGAAGATGTCGCCGGACTTGTAGGCCAGGCTGATCTCCACGAACACCAGCAGGCTGGCCTTGAGATAGTGCGGGTCCAGCCGCGCGTAGTAGCCGGTGATGGCGCCGTCGCGTTCCAGCCGGCGCACCCGCTCGGTGCAGGGCGTGGTCGACAGGCCGACCCGCTCGCCCAGTTCGGTGAAGGAAATGCGCCCTTCCTGCTGCAGGATGCGCAGGATCTTGCGGTCGATCTTGTCCAGTTCGCGGGGACGTGCGGCCATGCGGGCAGGTCTCAGGGGTTTGGCCTGCCTGGTCGGCAGAAGTCAGGGGAAAATCCTGGGTTGTGCTGCCTATACTGCACCGAACTTCTGCCCTGGTGCCATCCAGCCAGGGAATTGATCCAAGCGGAGTAGGCGCATGCGGGTTCTGGTTCTCGGCAGCGGTGTGATCGGCACGACCACGGCGTGGTATCTGGCCCGCAGCGGCTGCGAGGTGACGGTGGTCGACCGCCAGCCGGCGGCGGGGCTGGAGACCAGCTACGCCAATGCCGGGCAGGTCTCGCCCGGCTATGCATCGCCATGGGCCGCGCCGGGGGTGCCGCTGAAGGCGCTGAAGTGGCTGTTCCAGCGCCATGCGCCGCTGGCGATCACGCCCACCGCCGACCTGCAGCAGTACCTGTGGCTGGCGCAGATGCTGCGCAACTGCACCGCCGAGCGCTATGCGATCAACAAGGCGCGCATGGTGCGCCTGTCCGAGTACAGCCGCGACTGCCTGGATCAGTTGCGCGCCGAGACCGGCATCGCCTACGAAGGCCGCCAGCTCGGCACCACCCAGCTGTTCCGTACCCAACAGCAACTGGACGGCGCGGCCAAGGACATCGAGGTGCTGCGCGAGTACGGCGTGCCCTATGAACTGCTCGACCGCGCCGGCATCGCCCGGGTGGAGCCGGCCCTGGCCAGTGCGCCGGCCAGCCTGGTGGGCGCGCTGCGCCTGCCCAACGACCAGACCGGCGACTGCCGCCTGTTCACCCAGCGCCTGGCGGCGATGGCCGCCGCGGCCGGCGTGCAGTTCCGCCAGGGCGAGAGCATCGAGGCGCTGCAGGCCGATGGCGACCGCATCGACGGCGTGCGCATCGGCGGCCGGGTCGAGCGCGCCGACCGCTACGTGGTCGCGCTGGGCAGCTACTCGCCCGGCCTGCTGGCGCCGCTGGGCATCCGCCTGCCGGTGTACCCGCTGAAGGGTTATTCGCTGACCCTGCCGATCCGCGACGCCGCGCTGGCGCCCACCTCCACCATCCTCGACGAGAGCTACAAGGTGGCGATCACCCGCTTCGACGAACGCATCCGCGTCGGCGGCATGGCCGAACTGGCCGGCTTCGACCTGTCGCGGCCGGCGCGCCGCCGCGCCACCCTGGAAAAGGTGGTCAACGACCTGTACCCGCGCGGCGGCGACCTGGCCGCCGCCGAGTTCTGGACCGGGCTGCGCCCGGCCACCCCGGACGGCACGCCAGTGGTCGGCGCCACCGGCTACCGCAACCTGTTCCTCAACACCGGCCACGGCACGCTGGGCTGGACCATGGCCTGCGGCTCCGGTCGCTACCTGGCCGACCTGATGGTCTCGCGGCAGCCGCAGATCAGCGGCGAGGGGCTGGACATCTTCCGTTATTCCCGCGGTTCCGCCGCGTCCGTTGCCGAGGCCGTCGCGTGCGCCCAGCCCGTGCAGTGATCGATCTCGGCGCGCTGCGCCACAACTACCGCCTGGCCCGCCAACTGAGCGGCGGCAAGGCGCTGGCGGTGGTCAAGGCCGATGCCTACGGGCACGGCGCGGTGGCCTGCGCGCGCGCGCTGGACGGCGAGGCAGACGGCTTTGCGGTGGCCTGCATCGAGGAGGCGCTGGAACTGCGCCAGGCCGGCATCGCCGCGCCGATCCTGTTGCTGGAAGGCATCTTCGACGCCGACGAACTGCCGCTGGTCGCCGAACATCGGCTGTGGTGCGCGGTGGCCTCGCCCTGGCAGGTGGAGGCGATCGCCGCCTTTGCCGCGCCGCAGCCGCTGTGTCTGTGGCTGAAGCTGGACAGCGGCATGCACCGGCTGGGCCTGGCGCCGGACGAGTTCCGCGCTGCGCATGCGCGGCTGAGTGCCTTGCCGCAGGTCGAGCGGCTGGTGCTGATGAGCCACTTCGCCCGTGCCGACGAACTGGACAGCGCGCGCACGCGCGAGCAGGTGGAGGTGTTCCGCCAGGCCACCGCCGGCCTGGCCGGCGAGACCAGCCTGTGCAACTCGCCGGCGCTGCTCGGCTGGCCGGAGCTGCGCAACGACTGGGGACGGCCGGGGCTGATGCTGTACGGCGCCGACCCGTTCGCCGCCGCGGCCACGCTGCCCGGCGAACTGCGCCCGGTGATGACCCTGCAGTCCAGGATCATCTCCGTGCGCGACATCGCACCGGGCGAGCCGGTCGGCTACGGCGCGCGCTTCGTCGCGACGCGGCCGACCAGGGTCGGGGTGGTGGCGATCGGCTATGCCGACGGCTATCCGCAGTTCGCGCCCAACGGCACGCCGGTGCTGATCGACGGCGTGCCCGGCGAACTGATCGGACGCGTGTCGATGGACATGCTGACCTTGGACCTGACCGACCACCCGCAGGCCGGCCTCGGCAGCGAGGTGCGGTTGTGGGGCGAGCAGCCGCGCATCGACGCGCTGGCCGGGCGCTGCAGTTCCAGCGCCTACCGCTTGCTGTGCGGTCTCAAGCGCGCGCCGCGCGTCTATCTCGACGCGTAGGCCAATGGCTGACGGCGCCGGCGCGATGCCGGCGCCGCGCGCGGGGCCTCAGCGCTCGGCGACCGTGCTGTCCTTGCGCAACTGCCGGCGCAGCCACTCGTCGAGCATGCGCTTTTCGTAGCGCAGCGGATCGGTGCTCAGGCCGACCGAGCTGTTGTACAGGTAGCTCGGGTCCATCAGTTTCGGCTGGCCCTGCGCCAGCACCTGGCCGTCGGCGCCGTACAGGGTGAAGTCGAAGCTGATCCGCGGCGGGTACAGGTCGCGCATCACCCGCACGTCGTTCCAGTTGGGGCCGTGCCAAGGCTCGAAGTCGCCGGCGCGCTTGATGTCGGTCAGCTTGATGTCCAGGCGCTGCCCGGGCTGCAGTTGCTTGGCCGCCTGCTTCTGCAGGTAGGCGGCCAGGTCCTGTACCCAGTCGCCGCGTTCGGCTTCCCAGCGGTTGCGGCTCTGCCGCAGTTCGCTGAAGGTGGCCGGGTCGGCCCAGCTCACCTGCACCGGGCCATCGCTGGCCAGGCTGCGCGGGGCCTGCGGGTCGGTGACGTTGCGGATCTCGGCGGAGGCGCCGCCCGCCCACAGGCAGGCAACAGCCAGCGCCGTCCAGGCATAGCGGATCTTCATGGCGGATCTCCAGGAGGCTTACGCGCAGTGTGTGCCTGTGCCGGCGCGCCCGCAATCGCGGCGAGGCGCGCGGCGGCGACCGTTGACCGCGGATTCATCCGCCCGGGCATGACGGACGGCTCACATCGCCTCGCCGCCTGCTTCACGGTGCGCGCGCGAGCATGGCAGCCAATCGAGCACGACGGGGATCGCATGAAGATGCCGCTGTTCCACCAGGCCCACACCGGCAGCGATGTGCGCCTGCAGTTCATCGACTGGGCCAAGCGGCACGGTCACAGCCCGGCCAGCGGTGCGGCCGCGTTCGTCGAGCATCAGGCCAACCTGGACGAGGCGGCACGCCAGTTGCGCCTGAATCCGGGCGACGACGTGCGGCATCTGCTGCGGCGCTACCTGGTCTCGCTCGGCGAGGCGCAGGACGTGGCCGTGCAATTCCCGCCCAGCTACCACTACCGCAGCCCGCAGGGGCAGAGCTTCCGCTACACGCTGACCCTGGTGCTGGCCGAGGACGGGGTGGAGTGGAAGGCGCGGGTGTGGACCGGCCTGGAATACCTGGGCCTGGTCGTCGGCCGTGGCGCCGGCCCGCGCGCCAACTACACGCGCCTGGCACGGATGGCGGTAGAGCACGAACTGGCCAGCGACGCACCGCGTTTCACGCTCGGCTGAGCAATTCAGGAACCTTGGCATGTCCGTCGTCAGCGCCCCCGAGCGAACTGTCGTCCCAGAAGATTTCCGCCGACAATGCAGGCAGTTGGGGCCGGCGCGTGTGCAGCAATTGCTGGAGGCATCGCCGCCGCCGTGGCGCGAAGAGGCCGAGCGCTGGCTGGAAGAGCAGGCCTTGCGCAATGCGCGCCTGACCCAGTGGATGGTGCTGGCCGGCATCGGTCTGTCGCTGCTGGGCATCGTGCTGGTGATCGCCTTCTATTGGTGACCGTTGGGCGACGGCCGGTCGGTGCGGCGGCTTGACGTCGGCGGAGTGGCTTAACAAGATGGGCGTTCCGCCTCGCCGTTCCTAGCGCGTCGTTGTTGCGCCGCGGATGCCGGGCACTGTCTTCATCCGTTGCCGTAGGCCGCTTCCAGAGCTACTCCGTCATGCATGCCAGTCCAGACTCCACCGCGTCTTCTTTCGTGCAGGCGACGGACCTGCAGTATCGCGAGATCTTCGACAAGATCGATTCCGGCTTCTGCGTCATCCAGATGCTGTTCGAGGGCGAGCGCGCGGTCGATTACGTGTTCCTGCAGGTCAATCCGGCCTTCGAGCGCGAGACCGGCCTGCGCGATGTGGTCGGGCGGCGCATGCGCGACATCTCGCCGACCCACGAAGAGCACTGGTTCCAGCGCTACGGCGCAGTCGCGTTGACAGGCCGTCCGGACAAGTTCGAGAACTTCGCGACTGCGCTGGACCGCTGGTGGGCGGTGGATTCGTTCCGCGTCGGCGCGCCGGAACTGCGCCAGGTCGCCGTGCAATTCCTCGACATCACCGAACGCAAGCGGATGGAGCGCGACCTGGCCGAGAGCGAGGCGCGCTTCAGCGCACTGGCCGAGGGCCTGCCGATGCCGGTGTGGGTGCTGGACGCCCAGGGCGAACTGCGCTTCACCAACACCGCCTATGCCGACTTCTTCGGCATCGATCCGGGTGCCGAGGCGGCGCGCCCGGGCTGGGGCGACGTGCTGCATCCGGAAGACGCCGGCGTGTTCGCCTACGAGCTGCGCAATGCGCTGCACGACCAGCGCAACCTGCGCGCACTGGTGCGCGCGCGCCGCCACGATGGCGAGTGGCGCTGGCTGGAAATGACCGCGGTGCCGCGGTATGCCGCCAAGGGCCAGTTCATCGGCCTGGCCGGCAGCAGCCCGGACGTCACCGAACGCCGCGATATCGAACTGGCGCGCGAGCAGTTGCTGGAATCCGAGCGCAGCGCGCGCAACGCCGCCGAGAGCATGGCGCGCCTGAAGGACGAATTCCTGGCGACGCTGTCGCACGAACTGCGCACGCCGCTGACCACCATCCTCGGCTGGAGCGATCTGCTGCTGCAGCGGCTGCCGCCAGGCGATCCGAGCAGCAAGGGCCTGTCGGTGATCGCCAGCAGCGCGCGCGCGCAGCAGCGGCTGATCTCGGACATGCTCGATCTCAGCAGCATGCTGCTGGGCAAGGTGCAGCTGGAAGTGGAGGCACTGGATCTGGCCGAGCAGGTGCGCGAGGCGATGCGTGCGCAGGAGCCGGTGGCCGAAGGCAAGGACCAGGCGCTAACCCTGCAGGCACCGTCGCAGCCGTGCATGGTGCTGGGCGACGCCACGCGCCTGCAGCAGGTGTTCTGGAACCTGCTGTCCAACGCGATCAAGTTCACGCCCGCGCACGGGCGCATCGCCCTGGCGATCGACCTCGAGGACGATGGTGAGCACGTCAGCGTGGCGGTGCGCGATTCCGGCGACGGCATCCCGCCGGAATTCCTGCCGCATCTGTTCGGCCGCTTCCGCCAGGCCGACAGCACCACCACGCGCCTGCACGGCGGCCTCGGCCTGGGCCTGGCGATCGTGCAGCAACTGGTGGAGATGCACGGCGGCCAGATCAGCGCGGCCAGCGAAGGCCGCGGCTGCGGCTCGGTGTTCACCGTGCGCCTGCCGCTGCACCGCGACGCGCCGGGCTCGCGCCCGCTACGCGAAGTGCGCGCGTTCGCGATGGCCGAGCAGGTGGTCGAGGCGTATTCGCTCAAGGGCGTGCGCCTGCTGGCGGTGGAGGACCAGCCGGACATGCTCGACTACCTGCGGCGCCTGCTCGAGGAGCAGGGTGCCGAGGTGGTCGCGGTGGGCTCGGCCAGCGAGGCGCTGGAGGTGCTCGACGGCGGCGGCCATGCCGCGATCGACGTGATGGTCACCGACATCGGCATGCCGGGCATGGACGGCTACGGCCTGATCCGCACCGTGCGCGAGAACATGGGCCTGGGTGCGGACGACCTGCCCGCGGTGGCGGTGACCGCGCTGGCGCGCGCCGACGATCGCCAGCGCGCGCTGCAGGCCGGCTTCCAGGAACACCTGGCCAAGCCCTACAGCGTGGCGCAGCTGGTGTCCGCGGTGCGCTTCGCGCGACAGCGCTAGGGAGCGTCCTCGATCGACGGACATGCCGCGCCCGCGCGAGCCAGCGCGACATGTGCGGCAACCGAGCGGATGTCCCGGCGCTCTTGCCCGCTGGCTCACGCCGGCGGCGCTAGGCTGCAGCGGTCCCCACACGGAGTCCGCCGATGACCCAGTTTGCCGAGCGTATCCATACCGATCAGGCGCAGATCCAGACGCTGGAAGCGTTGATCCTGCAACTGCCCGGGCAGGCGCATGTGCGCATCGAATTGCACGATGGCAGCGTGTGCTTCGGCACCGTGTCGGTGCGCCCCAGCATCCAGCAGTTCCGCGACGCCGAGGGCAACGAGGGCAGCAATGCGCAGGTGCGCATCGACGACCTCGACGACCCGGCCAAGCATCGCTATCTGTGGCTGGACCAGATCCGCAGCGTACGCCAGCTTCCCCCACGGCCCTGGGATGTCGATCCGCGCGACGCCGCCTCTTGACGCATCTTTCACTTTTCGCGCGGCGTGGCTGGGCATCATCGGCGTTCCCCCGTGTTCCCGGATATCCAAGACGCATGGCCATGTCTTCGCCGATTCGTGCCCGTTGGGTGTTGTGTGCACTGAGTGCCGCCCTGCTCGCCGCCTGCGGCGACACCGCCAAGCACGCCATCGAGGACGGCATGGGACCGGATCCGGTGTTGCCCGATCCGGTCAAGCGCATGATCCCCACGGTGAAGGTCGCCGAGGTCAAGCGTTGGGCCGATGGCGCCGCGCCGGTGCCGGCCGCCGACCTGGCAGTGCAGGCGTTCGCCCGCGACCTTGACCATCCGCGCTGGCTGTACGTGCTGCCCAATGGCGACGTGCTGGTCGCCGAAACCGCCGAGCCGCCTGCCCCGGAAAAGGAGAGCAGCGGCCTGCGCGACAAGATCCAGGGCGCGATGATGTCCAAGGCCGGCGCCTCCGTGCCCAGCGCCAACCGCATCACCCTGCTGCGCGATGCCGACGGCGACGGCGTCGCCGAGGTGCGCACGCAGTTCCTCAAGGGCCTGTATTCGCCGTTCGGCATGGCCCTGGTCGGCGACCGCCTGTATGTGGCCAATGCAGATGCCCTGGTCAGCTTCCCGTACAAGGACGGCGACACCCAGATCACCGCCGCGCCCAGCTTCGTCGCCAACCTGCCTGGCGGTATCAATCATCACTGGACCAAGAGCCTGCTGGCCAGCCGCGACGGCAAGAAGCTGTATGTGGGCGTCGGCTCCAACAGCAATGTCGCCGAGAACGGCATGGACCAGGAGCTCAACCGCGCCGCGATCCTGGAAGTGGACGCGGCCAGCGGCGCCACCCGCGTGTTCGCCAGCGGCCTGCGCAATCCGGTGGGCCTGGCCTGGCAGCCCGGCACCGACACGCTGTGGACCGTGGTCAACGAACGCGATGAACTCGGCAGCGACCTGGTGCCCGATTACCTGACCTCGGTGCGCGAGGGCGGCTTCTATGGCTGGCCGTACAGCTACTACGGGCAGCATGTGGACGAGCGGGTGCAGCCGCAGAACGCAGAGATGGTGGCCAGCGCGATCAAGCCCGACTATGCGCTGGGCCCGCACACCGCTTCGCTCGGCCTGGCCTTCTACGAGGGCGCGCTGCTGCCGCCGACCTACCGCGGCGGCGCCTTCATCGGCCAGCATGGCTCCTGGAACCGCAACCCGCCGTCCGGCTACAAGGTGATCTACGTCCCCTTCGTCAACGGCAAGCCCAGCGGCAAGCCGCTGGACGTGCTGACCGGCTTCCTCGACGCCGAAGGCCGCGCGCAGGGCCGTCCGGTCGGCGTGGCGGTGGACAAGCCCGGTGCGCTGCTGGTCGCCGACGATGTCGGCAACATCGTGTGGCGGGTGACCCCGAAGCCGGGCAAGTAAGCGGCGAACGGCGGGCGTGCCTGCCCGCCCCATGGGCGTAGGAGCGGCTTCAGCCGCGACGTGGAGGGCCTCATGATGAGGTGAAGTTGCCTCTGCAATCGCCATGGCAGATGCAATGCGGCACACGGCGCGGGATATCGCGCATGGCGTGGCACACGCTTGAACCGTGAAACATCGCGCAATCGTAAGAGCGGCTTCAGCCGCGACGGGCATTCTCGGGAACGCCCGTCGCGGCTGAAGCCGCTCCTACACCTCAAGTTCGGAAGGACGACTCAAATTCGGAAGGACGACGCCAACCGTCTGGCGTCAGTGCTCCACCGGCGCCGGCTCCACGCCGAAACGGCGGGCGTAGCCGCGTTCGTCGAACACGCGCTGCACTTCGCTGTCGCCCAGTTCCGGCGCGGCGTAGACGGCGTAGACCACGCTGCCGTCGTCGCGTGCGCCACGTTGGTGCAGGCGGTAGCGCGGGCGCCCGGTGCCGGTGTTCTCCGGGTAGTGCAACGGCGGCTGGCTGCCATCCAGATCCACTTCGCTGTTGTCGACGACGCCGCCGATGAACACTGCGCGCATGCTGCCTCTCCAGTCATTGGGTGCCTTGCAGCCTAGGCGCGGCGATGTTGCCGAAACATCAATGATGCGTTGGATTCGCGCAAAACCGGGCCCGCCGCCGGCTGCCGGTAGAATGCGCGTCCCTGTTCCGACGACCACGCCCGATGCCGGCTGCGCAAGACGCCCCCCTCGAGACCCTGTTCCTGCCCTTTGCCCAGGGCCTGCTGCGCTGGCCTGCCGGCAAGGTGCTGTTCCTGCGCGCCCGCGAAGGCTGGGCGCTGCGCCAGCACGCGCAGCCGTCGCACCTGGTCTGCGAACAGGACTACCGACCCTTCGCCAGCGCGCTGCAGCAAGGCGGCTGGACGGTACGCGCCGAGCAGGATGGCGACGCCGATGCCGGCGGCTACGCGCTGGTGCTGGTGTTGCCGCCGCGCCAGCGCGAGGAAGCGCGGGCGCTGCTGGCGCGCGCGGTGGCGCTGGCGGCGCCGGGCGGCATCGTGGTGGCCTGCCAGGCCAACAACGAGGGCGCGCGCTCCGGCGAGGACGACTTGCAGCAACTGGCCGGCCTCGGCGGCAAGCTGACCAAGCACCACTGCAGGGTGTACTGGACCGCGCCGCTGCAGGGTGGCCACGACGCCGCGCTGCAGCAGCGCTGGGCCAAGCTGGACGCGGTGCGGCCGATCCTGGACGGGCGCTTCCGCAGCCGCCCGGGCGTGTTCGCCTGGGACCGCATCGACCCGGCGTCGGCGCTGCTGGCCGAGCACCTGCCCGCCGACCTGCGCGGCCGCGCCGCCGATCTCGGCGCCGGCTACGGCTACCTGTCGGCCGAACTGCTGGCGCGCTGCCCGCAACTGACCGCGCTGGATCTGTTCGAGGCCGACGCGCGCGCGCTGGCGCTGGCGCGCGCCAATCTGGCGCAGACGCCGGCCGGGGTGGCGTTGGGCTTCCACTGGCACGACGTGACCACCGGATTGCCCGGGCAGTACGACGTCATCGTCAGCAACCCGCCGTTCCATGCGCCGGGACGGATGGAGCGGCCGGACATCGGCCGGCGCTTCATCGCGGTGGCGGCGCAGGCGCTGGCGCCCGGCGGGCGGCTGTTCCTGGTCGCCAACCGGCATCTGCCCTACGAGGCGGTGCTCGACGCCAGTTTCGGCGAAACCGAGGTACTCGCCACCCGCGACGGCTTCAAGCTGATCCACGCAGTGCGCAGCCGCGCCGGAGCGCGCCGATGAAACTGGTCAAGCACCTGGCCAACCTGGGCTACGGCAGCCGCAAGCAGGTGGCGCTGATGTTCCGCGAAGGCCGCATCACCGACGCCGAGGGCGAGGTGCTGTACGCCGACGACCAGGTGCCGCACGTGGCGATCCGGGTCGACGGAGAAGCGCTGGATCCGCCGCCCGGGCTGATCCTGGCGCTGCACAAGCCGGTCGGCTACACCTGCTCGACCAAGGACCCGGGGCGCATCGTCTACGACCTGCTGCCGCCGCGCTTCCGCCTGCGCTCGCCGCTGCTGTCCACGGTCGGGCGGCTGGATCGCGACACCAGCGGCCTGCTGCTGATGACCGACGACGGCGCGCTGCTGCATCGCATCGTCTCGCCGAAGGCGCGCCTGGCCAAGGTCTACGAGGCCACCCTGGCCGAGGACCTGCGCGGCGACGAAGCGGCGCAGTTCGCCAGCGGCACGCTGATGCTCGACGGCGAGACCACGCCGTTGCTGCCGGTGGAACTGGAGACGCTGGGGCCGCGGCAGGTGCGTGTCGCTCTGCATGAAGGCCGCTACCACCAGGTACGGCGCATGTTCGCCGCCGTTGGCAACCACGTGGCGGCACTGCACCGCAGCCGCATCGGCGGATTCGCTCTGGGTGATCTGCCCTCAGGACAGTGGCGGGTGCTTGAGGCGGCGGACGTGGCGGTGTTGTTCGAGGGCCGGGATTAGGGATTGGGGATTTGTAAAAGCGCGTGGCGTCTGGAGCGACGTACGCAGTTCGCGTAGGAGCGGCTTCAGCCGCGACCGGGCGTTACCGGTGACGCCCGGTCGCGGCTGAAGCCGCTCCTACACCGGATGCGCGGCGTAAAGCGGATTGGCAACGGCCGGGCCCCGCCTTTGCCAATCCCCAATCCCCAATTACGAATCCCGCCCCTCTACCGCCCGCTTCCAGCCCTCCAGCCCCAGCTTCTCCAGGGTCTGCAGATTGCGCTCGACGATCACGTCCGCGTCCGGGAACGCTGCTACTGCGCGTTCCACGCTGTCCTCGCGCAGCAGGTGCAGGGTGGGGTAGGGCGCGCGGTTGGTGTAGTTGCCGATGTCGTCCGGCGCGGTGCCGGCGAACTGGTACTGCGGATGGAAACTGGCCACCTGCAGGATGCCCTGCAGGTCCAGCGCCTCGACCGCGGCGTCGGCGTTGTCGAGGAAGTCGTTGTAGTCGAGGAAGTCCTGCAGCACGTCCGGATGCACGATCAGCGTGGTGTCGATCTGCTCGGCCGGGGTGTCGCGCAGCAGCACCAGTTCCTCGGCCAGTTGTTCGAGCAGCGCCTCGGGCGTGCTCGCATCGCTGAGCACGTAGCGGATCTGCTGTTTGACGTGCACCGCCTTGGCGAAGGGGCACAGGTTCAGGCCGATCACCGCCCGTTCCAGCCAGCGGCGGGTGTCGCCCAGGTAGTCGGGCGCGTCGCCAGGAGTCTCGTCGTGCATCGGTCGCGGAAGTGGCCTAGGGGAGATGCAGACGATTGTAGGCGGTGTCCAGCCACGTCGGCGTTTCCGCGTACATCTGGCGAATCAGCTGCTTGATCAGCGGCAGCAGATCGGAGCCGTCGTTGCGGCGGTGGCTGAGGATGATCGGCGAGGTCGCGTGCGCGTCGTCGAGCAGGCGGTAGTGCAGGTCGCGGCGCAGCACCCGCACCGAGGCCGGGATGACGCACAGGCCCATCTCGGCAGCGACCAGGCCCAACGCGGTCTGCAGTTCGCGCACTTCCTGCACCGCCAGCGGGCGGATGCCGCGGTCGCGCAGCAGCGACAGCACCTGGTCGGCGAAGCTCGGCCGCGGCTGGTTGGGGTAGACGATCAGCCGCTGCGCGTTCAGCGCGTCCGGCGCCAGTGGGGCGTCGGATGCGGCCAGCGGATGCTCCATCGGCAGCGCGACCACCAGGCGTTCCTCGCGTAGCACGAACCGCTCCACCATCTCGTCGTCGTGACGGATGCGGCCCACGCCCAGGTCGATGCGGCCGGTCTTCAACGCTTCGATCTGCTCGCCGGACATCAGTTCCAGCAGGCGGATGTCCAACTCCGGTCGCTGCTGGCGCAGCCGCCGCACCAGCATGGGCAGGCCGCCGTACAGCGCGGACGCGACGAAGCCGATGGCGAACACGCGCTGCTCGCTGCGGCCGAGCCGGCGCGCGGCATCCTGCATCTGCTCGACCCGGCCCAGTACCTGCAGCGCTTCTTCGTAGAACAGCTTGCCGGCGTCGGTCAGCCGCAGCGGGCGGCTGCTGCGCACGATCAGGCGTGTGCCCAACTGCTCCTCCAACTGCTGGATCTGTCGGCTCAATGGCGGCTGCGCGATGTGCAGCAGCTCGGCGGCGCGGGTGAAGTTGCGCTCGCGGGCGACGGCGACGAAGTAGCGGAGTTGGCGCAGGTCCATCGGAATTCGTGCTCGTTGGAGGTATGTTGCGCTGCAGTAAAGCCAGCAACCATGCGGATTGCGCCAAGAACATACCAAAAAGGTATGGAGCGAGACTGAGAGAGTGGGATGAACTTGAGATAGCTCCAACCCATTGAACCGCAGGGCAAAGCACAAATGGAAATGTGCCCTTGAATGTGCCTCGTGTGAGTCTAAAGCAGAAGGGCGCTTGTCGCACTCAACCAGAGTTGGCACCATGCCAAGGCTTAGGACAGGGGGATAGAGAAAAATGGGACTTTTCAGTGGTGTAACGCGCACCGTCAGGATGGCACAGGCAGGAGCCGCAGTTCGGGGAGTGCTCGACCAAGTCACTGCAAGCGGCATATTGGAGGGCGACCCTCAAGCCCTAACGACCCGGCTAGTCGCGCTCTGCTGGGCTCACCAGCCAGATGTATTCGATGGGAAGTATGGGAAGCCGCCGCATAAGATAGCCACTGCGGCTATCGCTCTGGCTGCCGGCTTCGAGGAATACGCGAATCAGCCTGGCATTAAAACGACTCTCGTCGTAGCGCTTGGCGAGGTGCTGAAAGAAGTCGAGAAACGCGGCCACCTCTATCCATTCCATGATTTGGATATCGCCCTCATCCGCCGGGCTGAAGAAGCGTTTTTTAAGCAGGCTGATGAACAGCAAGAGCGAGCGGCGGCACTTGGCCTTCAGTTCTAAACCTTAGATTCTGGGCCGCCCCTTCTTTGCCGGAGACTTCTGAGACGGTGTTGCCGCCCTCGGCGCCGGCGTTGCCGGCGCGGCGGCCGGGGGCGCAGCCCCAATCCCGGCACGGGCGGCCCGCGCAGCGCGGGCCGCTGCCTTGGCGGTAAACGTCACCGGTACCGTGCGGATTTGCGCCTGTTCGGTGGCAACGGCACGCATCTTCCGACCGCCGTGGGCGCGGCTGCGCGAACCGTAGTAGGCAAGGCTGGCCGTCGAGCGGTGGCCCATGGCCGCCGCCGCTTCGGTGTCGGTGATGGTCCCGCTAGCCACCGCCGCTTTCAGCTCGCTACCCTGCTGGTGTCGGAACGAGTAACAGGACACCCCGGCCGTCTTCAGCACACGGTTCAAGCTGCGGTGGTCGGCGTCGGTGGTCTCAAGTGTCCAACAGCCACCGTGCGCGGCGACCTTGGCTGCTAGTTTCGCTTCCACGCCCGAGGACGCCGGGAAACTCAACTGCCGGGCTTCATGCCCGCGCGTCTCGTCGAATTTTGCGCCGGTCAACGTGATACGCAGCATAGGGCGTCCCTTCGGCGTGGTGGCCGTGGTCAGCCGAACCCCGGCCTTCAACTCCTCCGGGCGCGCGCCCGTTAGCGCCAGCACAATCAGCCGCTCCGCGTGCCGGGCTTGCACTCGCTCCTGCTTGGACAGCAGCAGGACCGCCGCCACCTCCGCGACAGGCGCGGACGTGCTGCGCTTGGATTTTGAAACCAGACGCTGCCCGGCCGCCTTCATCTCGGCCGCCTTGTGCGTCCAGGTCCGGCGCTGGCGCTGCATGAACTCTTCGTCCATGACCGACGCCAGCCGGAACGCGCGCTCGGTGCGGCGCTGTGCGCTGTCCAGGTCGCCGCGCTTGCGCGCACGCTCGGACGCCGCACGCCACGACCGCACATCGGCTTCCATGCAGAACCGCGTGGCTGTTCGCAGGAAGTCCCAGTGCGCGCGCGTGCTGGCCGCGTCCAACGCTGTCTGGCCGGTGGCCCGCAGGTTGTCGTAGGCCCGGCGATACTTGGCAGCCGTGGCCGCGCTTACGCGCCGCTCCGGGCAGTCGGCCAGTATCGCCCGCGTCTGCTCGTCGGCGTGCAGCGTCCACGGCTTGCCGCTGCCCATGGCGGCAAACCGTGCCTGCTGCGTCCGCTCGCCCAGCGCCGCGCCGTGCTTGCTCGCCCATCCCTCGGCCACGGCCGACGGACGGGCCTCGGGCGCACGGGGCGCACGGCTCCCGCCGTGCTCCTGCTCGCGTGCTAACGCACGCTGCGCCGGCCCTGCGCTCTCGCTCCGGGCCGTGGGGGCTGCGCCCCCGGCGTGGCCTTTCGGCTTCCGCTCTCGCTCCAGCCTGCCACTCCTCCCCCCATTGTTGGACGGTTTTACACCGTCCAACAATGGGGAAGAGCTGACGGTTTTCTTGCGACTAAAAAACATGGCGGCGTGCTGGCTGAAAGTTGGTATACCTCCATGCAAGCAGGTTTCCGGGACTTGGCAAGTGGACCCTTGCCGTCTCCGGAAGGCGCGCTAGTGTCAGCCAATGCCCACCGCCCAGAAACTCCACAGATACCGAGAACGCCGCGAGCGACTGGACCTCTACTTGCCGCCGGAAGTCGGCGAGCGCTTACGCGTAGCCGCAGCCACGGAAGGCTTGCGCCCCGGCGTCTTCGCCCGTCGCCTACTCACTGAAGCGGTCAGCAGCGGGCGCAGCGCGTCCAAGTCCAGCCCGTAAGCCAGCACGGCCAACCCCGGCGACGTGCCTGCGCCGTTGAGTTTTTCGGCGATGGTGAACGGCCTGCTGTAAGTTGCATGGTGTTCGTCGTCGAGTTCATGGCCCACCAGTTGCGCCCGCATTTCCGACGGGACACCTGCCCCCTGCAACTCCTGAATGACCGTCTTGCGCAGGCTGTGAAAACCGCGCTTGGCCCGCTTCCAGTCACCGGAGCGCTTGCGTAAGTAGTAGCCAAACGCTTTGGAAATCCAATTGCCGGCGCCGTTTTTCGCCGTTGCCAGCGCCTGCGGGAAAAGCCGCACATCGCCGCGCGCCCGTAAACCTTCCACATGGTCAAGGAAGCCCAGCCCCAACAAGTCCGGGTGCAACGGCACCAGCCGTTTAGAGGCTTCGGTTTTTAGTTTCTGGTGCTCGCCCTCGTCGGTGATAAGAAGGGACGGCACCCCGTCCACTGTCTCCACATCGGTCAACAGCAGTTGCCCGACCTCACTGGCGCGCGCACCGGCATACAAGCCCAGTAACGCGGCCCAGCGAGTCCCCGGCGACAAGCGCGCGAAGGTGTCGGGGTGAAAAAGGGTCTGCACCTGTTCAAGGGTGAACGCCTTAAATCCCAGTTTCCTGCGCTGCCGCTTTTCCTTGACCCCGTATCGAATATGTCCAGCGGCGGGGTTGTCCCCTGTTGGATAGTGGCCCGACGCCTGCGCCCATGCGAAGAACCCAGACAAGTAACTTTGTTTGTTGGTGAGCGTGGGCGTTGACGCGCCGCCGTCACGCAGGTGCTGATACAGGCGCGCAAGATCCGCGCGGGTGATGGTGTCGAGCGTCTTGAAGTGGCCGAGGTAGCGCACAAGCGCGGACACGGCCGCGCGCTTGATGGTCAACGTCTTGGGGAGGGTGATGGCTTCGATGGACTTTAGCCACGCCGTGCGCGCCATGCCCAGCGCAATGACTTCGGCAACGCGCGGCGGCGCAGGAATCGGCGCAGGAATCGGCGCAGGCAAGGCGTCGGCGGCAATGATGGCATGGCGTTTCGCGGTGGCCTGCTGGTAAAGCCGCACGTCATCGTCATTGTCCATCTGCCAGCGCTCAACAATCGAGCCGTCAGCGCGGTGCGTGCGCTCTAGCGTCAACTCCATGAACTTGCCGTCTTTCAGGCGCTCCAGCAGTTCCCCCACTTCGTCTTTCGCCATGCCCCGCCCCCTGATGGTGTCGAAAGCCGCAGCATAGCGGGAGGACAGACGAAGCGCGGCCAGCCGCGCCGCCAGCAGGTCAGCGCCAAGTCCATGCTTGATGAAGTCACGCCCGCATGTGCCGCGCAGGTCGGCGGGAATACGCATACGGAAGACAAAGCGCCCGGAGGCCGAACGGGTGAGATAGTGGGGAAGTGCCATCGGAGTTGTGCCCCGATTTGTGCCCTGCCCGCGATTTCTCACCCAAACACAAACCCTTTCAAAAACAAGAGTTTAGATATGATTGACGGAGAGAGTCTTGGACGTGACCACGCGGCCGGCGCAGTGTGGACCGCATGGACCCGTTGCCGACTCCCACCCGCCGTACCGCCCCCACCGTCGAACGCGTCGAGACCCTGCTGCTCGACCTGCCGACCATCCGCCCGCACCGCCTGTCGGTGGCGACCATGCAGGGGCAGACCCTGATGCTGGTGCGCCTGCACTGCTCCGATGGCGTGGTCGGCCTGGGCGAAGGCACCACTATCGGCGGCCTGGCTTACGGCGCGGAAAGTCCGGAAGGCATGAAGCTGGCGATCGACCGCTACCTGGCGCCGCTGCTGGCCGGCGCCGACGCCACCGGCGTGCAGGCGCTGATGCAGCGCATCGGCAAGCAGGTCAAGGGCAATCACTTCGCCAAGTGCGCCGTGGAGACCGCGCTGCTGGACGCGCAGGGCAAGCGCGTCGGGCTGCCGCTGTCCGAGTTGCTGGGCGGGCGCCTGCGCGAGCGCCTGCCGGTGGCCTGGACCCTGGCCTCCGGCGACACCGCGCGCGACATCGCCGAGGCCGAGCAACTGCTGGACCTGCGCCGGCACCAGGTGTTCAAGCTGAAGATCGGCGCGCGGCCACCGGCCGAGGACATCGCCCACGTGGCCGCGATCAAGCGTGCGCTGGGTGCGCGTGCCGCGGTGCGGGTCGACGTCAACATGGCCTGGAGCGAGGCCGAGGCGGTGCGCGCGCTGCCGGCACTGGCCGATGCCGGCTGCGAGCTGGTCGAGCAGCCGGTGGCCTCGCGCGAGGCGATGCAGCGGCTGATGCAGCGCTTCCCGCTGGCGTTGATGGCCGACGAGATCCTGGCCGGGCCGGAGAGCGCGTTCCTGGCCGCGCGGGCGCCGGCGGCCGACGTGTTCGCAGTGAAGATCGAGCCGTCCGGCGGGCCGATCGCCGCGCAGAAGGTCGCTGCCATCGCCGAGGCGGCCGGCATCGGCCTGTACGGCGGCACCATGCTGGAAGGGCCGATCGGCACCATCGCCTCGGCGCAGGTGTTCGCCACCTTCCCGCAACTGCAGTGGGGCACCGAACTGTTCGGGCCGCTGCTGCTCACCGAGCACCTGCTGACCGAGCCGCTGCGCTACGCCGATTTCCATCTGCAACTGCCCACCGGCCCCGGCCTGGGCATCGCGCTGGACGAGGCGCAGGTGCAGGCCTTCCGCCGCGATCGCGGCGGAAGCGTGGTGGCGGTCAGCGCCACCGTGGAGGGCTGACCATGCTGTTCCATGTGACCATGGAGGTGAACCTGCCCGCCGACATGCCGCCCGAGCGCGCCGAGCAGCTCAAGCGCGATGAAAAAGCGCGTTTCCAGGAGCTGCAGCGCGATGGCCGTTGGCGGCACATCTGGCGGGTGGTCGGGCAGTACGCCAACGTCAGCATCTTCGACGTGGCCGACAACGCCGAACTGCACGCGCTGCTGCTGTCGCTGCCGCTGTTCCCCTACATGCGCATCGCGGTCACCCCGCTGTGCCGCCACCCCTCGTCGCTGCACGAGGACGATCGCTAGTTCCGCTGCGGACGCTCCCTCGGGAGGGGACGTGTCTCGGCCGCCATCGCCACCACGAGAAAGGAAGGGCATCACCATGAGCGTCAAGATCTTCGCCACCCCCGATGTGCAGGCGTTCCTGCGCCAGGTCAGCGGGCTGGACATGCCGGGCGGCGCGCCGCGGGTGAAGCAGATCGTGCACCGCGTGCTCTCGGATCTGTTCCGCAGCATCGACGAGTTGGAGATCACGCCGGATGAATACTGGGCGGCGATCGCCTGGCTCAACGACCTCGGCGCGGCCGGGCAGGCCGGGCTGATCTCGCCGGGGCTGGGCCTGGACCACTTCCTGGACCTGCGCCTGGATGCCATCGACGCCGAACTGGGCATCGACAACCCGACCCCGCGTACCATCGAAGGGCCGCTGTACGTGGCCGGCGCGCCGGTGGCGCACGGCGTCGCCCGGCTCGACGACGGCAGCGACGAAAACGGCCACACCCTGGTCATGCACGGCACCGTGTACGGCGCCGACGGCCGCCCGCTGCCCGGCGCCAGCGTCGAGGTCTGGCACTGCGACACGCGTGGCTTCTATTCGCACTTCGATCCGACCGGCAAGCAGGCGCCGTTCAACATGCGCCGCACCATCATCGCCGATGCCCAGGGCCGCTATCGCTTCCAGAGCATCGTGCCCAAGGGCTACGGTGTGCCGCCAGGCAGCCCGACCGAACGCCTGCTGTTCGCGCTCGGCCGGCATGGCCAGCGCCCGGCGCACATCCACTTCTTCATCGGTGCCGACGGCCATCGCAAGCTGACCACGCAGATCAACATCGCCGGCGACCCGTTGGTCGACGACGACTTCGCCTACGCCACCCGCGACGGCCTGGTGCCGGCGATCGTCGAGCACAGCGACCCGGCCAGCATCGCTGCCAACGGCGTGGACGGCCCGTTCGCCGAGATCGCCTTCGATTTCCACCTGACCCCGCTGGTCGACGGCGTCGACAACCAGGCCAATCCGGCGCGGCGCCGCGTGGCCGCCTAGCCGAGTTCGCGCCACGGCCACGTTGCGGCCGCGGCGCAGCGACAACGCCGTCTTCAGTTCCTGGCATCCCGCTGCCGCCGCCGCTTTCGGTGGCGGTACGGATCCCTGCGCGCCGCCTGCCGGCGGCCGCATCCACGCATCGGCTCGGAGGGAGGGCCCGATCATGCAGCAGTTCGCACATCCAACGCGCCGCAGGGCGCAACGACAGGGCGCGCCACGCTGGACCACGCTGCTGTGGACCTTGGCGGCGGTTTCCGGCGGTGCCGCCGCCAACAATGGCGTCGCCTTGCCCGGCTACGGCGCGCAGACCCAGGGGCTGGCCGGCACGTCGATCGCCCTGCCGCTGGACGCGGCGGCGTCGGCCAACAACCCGGCCGGCATGGGCGCGGTCGGCGACCGCGTCGATGCCGACCTCACCCTGATCTCTGCGCCGGTGCGCAGCCAGGTCGGCACGGCGCGCTACAAGGACGATGCGCTGATCCCGGTGCCGACCGCCGGCTACAACCGCCAACTCAACGACGACCTGAGCCTGGGCGTGTCGGTGTTCGGCCATGGCGTGGCGCTCGACTACGGTGCACCGGTGTACGGCAGCCACGACACGCTGTCCAAGCTGCAGCAGTTGGTGCTGGCGCCGACCCTGGCGTGGCGCGTGGGCGAGCGCCAGTACCTGGGCGTCTCTCCAAGGCTGGCCTACCAGCGCCTGCACATCGCCGGTCTGGAGGGGATCGGCTTCCAGTCGGCCGGTGCCGACGCCGCGTACGGCTATGGCGTGGCGCTGGGCTGGTACGGCCAGTTGGCGCCTGGGTTGAATGCAGGCGTCACTTGGTCCAGCCGCATCCGCTTCGGCCGCCTGCAGCGCTACCGCGGACTGCTGCCGGATGGCCGCCTGGATCTGCCGCAGCAGGCCGGTGCCGGCCTGGCCTGGCAGCCCAACGCGGGGCTGACCCTGGCCGCCGACTGGCTGTGGATCGACTGGTCCGGCGAGCGTGCCTACGGCAACCGCATCGACCAGGGCGGCGCACTCGGCGACGCGGACGGCCCCGGCTTCGGCTGGCACAGCCAGCGCGTGTTCCGGTTCGGCGCCGATTACCGCCTCAACGATGCTTGGTCGCTGCGGCTTGGTTACTCGCGCGCCAGCCAGCTGATCCCCGACAGCCAGGCGCAACTCGCGGTGCTGGCGCCGTTGGCGCAGTACCGCCACTACGCGCTTGGCGCGACCTGGCGGCTGTCGCCGCAGCTGTCGCTGACCGGCAGCGTCACCCACGCACCGGGCGGTTCGGTCGCCAGCGGCGGCGTGCAGGCCGGGACCCGCGACCTCACCTATCTCACTTTCGGCCTCGGCTGGACCTTCCGCTGAGCCACACGGAGACGACCCCATGCAAACCTATCTTTTGCTGCACGGTTCCTGGCACGACGGCCACGCCTGGGACGGCGTCGCGGCGCATCTGCGCGCGCACGGCGTGCAGGTGCACGCCCCGACCATCGCCGGACATGGCGTGGGCGCCGACAAGCGCGTCTCGCACGCCGATTGCTTGGCCTCGGTGGTGGACTACGTGCGCCGCCACGACCTGCGCGACCTGGTCGTGCTCGGCCACAGCTGGGGCGGCAGCATCGTGCAACGCCTGGCCGAGGAGGAGCCGGAGCGCTGCAAGCGGCTGATCTTCCACAACGCCTTCGTGCTGCGCGACGGCGAGGCGCTGTTCGACCTGTTGCCGCCGCACTACCAGGCGCTGTGGAAGAACGCGGTCGATGCCGACGGCGGCATCATGCTGCCGTTTCCGATCTGGCGCGACGGCTTCATCGGCGACGCCGACCTGGCGCAGGCGCAGCAGGCGTACGCGCAGTTGAGCCCGACCCCGGCGCGCAGCCATTTCGACGCGGTACCGCTCAAGCGCTTCCAGGAGCTGCAGATCCCGCGCAGCTGGCTCTATGCCACCGACGATGTGGCACTGCCGCCGGGCGAGTACGGCTGGCATCCGCGGCTGAGCGCGCGCCTGGGCGCCTACCGTCTGGTCAGCCTGCCGGGCAGCCACGAAGTGTGCTTCAGCGCGCCTGCGCTGCTGGCCGAGAAAATCCTGCTGGCCGGCCGCGACTGACCTTCCCCACCGGAGACTCCAGATGAATCCTGCATCCCCCCTGCGCATCGGCATCGTCGGCGGCGGCATCGCCGGCGTCGGTCTGGCCCTGGGCCTGTGCCGGCACCGCCATCTCGACGTGCAACTGTTCGAATCGGCGCCGGCCTTCGGTGAAATCGGCGCCGGCGTCTCGTTCGGCCCCAACGCGGTACGCGCGCTGGCCGGCCTTGGCATGGGCGAGCCCTATGCCGAACTCGCCGACCGCACCCCCGCTCCATGGCAGGACGTCTGGTTCGAATGGCGCCGCGGCGAGGACGCGCGGCTGCTGGGGCAGACCCTGGCGTCCGGCGTCGGCCAGTCGTCGGTGCACCGCGCCGACTTCCTCGACGCGTTGGCCACCCGCCTGCCGTTCGGGCTGGCCAGGTTCGGCAAACGCGCGGTCGCCGTGGAGCAGGACGCCGACGTGGCGCGCGTGCGCTTCGCCGACGGCAGCCAGTACGAGGGCGATGTGCTGATCGCCGCCGACGGCATCAAGTCCGCCTTGCGCGGCGAGGTGCTGCGCGCGCTCGGCCACGCGCCGGCGGAACCGCGTTTCACCGGCACCTGCGCCTATCGCGGCCTGATCGACGCCGCGCGGCTGCGCGCCGCCTTCGCCGCCCGCGGCGTGGACGCGCACCTGGTCGACGTGCCGCAGATGTTGCTGGGCCTGGACGCGCACATCCTCACCTTCCCGGTGAAGCAGGGCAGGCTGATCAACGTGGTCGCCTTCGTCTCCGACCGCAGCGAGCCGGCGCCGCAATGGCGTGCCGGCCAGGCCTGGGTGCGCGAGGCCAGCCGCCGCGAGATGCTGGAGGCATTCGCGCACTGGGGCGAGGCCGCGCGTACGCTGCTGGAGTGCATCGACACGCCCACGCACTGGGCGCTGCACGATCTGGCCGAGCTGCCTGGCTACGTGCACGGGCGGCTGGCGCTGATCGGCGATGCCGCGCACGCGATGCTGCCGCACCAGGGCGCCGGCGCCGGGCAGGGGCTGGAGGACGCCTATCTGCTGGCGCAGTTGTTGGCCACGCCTGGCCTGACGCGCGGCGATCTGCCGGCCCTGCTGCAGGTCTACGAGCGCCTGCGCCTGCCGCGCGCCTGCCGCGTGCAGCGCACCTCGCGCGAGGCCGGCGAGCTGTACGAGCTGCGCGATCCGCAGGCCGGTGCCGACGATACGCGGCTGGCGCAGACGCTGGCGCAGCGCTTCGACTGGATCTGGGAGCACGACCTGGAGGCCGACGTGGCGCAAGGGCGGCGGATGCTGGCCGCGGGCGTCACCGAGGGCGCCTAGCCCGCAACTGCGGTGCTAGGCTTCGAGCGCCCACGTGCAGCCACGCACCACGGCGACGGCATCGTGCGATCGAGTGCAGGCGATCCATCGCCATGCGATGGTCGTCCTGCACCCTCGCACCGGCGAGGCGAGGGCGCGCGAGGCGTTTGCGCGGCGGCCTCAGTCGCGGAAATTGTCGAACTGCAGCGGCAGCTCGAAATCGCTCTTCTTCAGCAGCGCGATCGCGTCCTGCAGGTCGTCGCGCTTCTTGCCGCTGACCCGTAGCTTGTCGCCGTTGATCTGCGCTTCCACCTTGAGCTTGGCCTCCTTGAGCGTGGCGACGATCTTCTTGCCCAGCTTCTGCTCGATGCCCTGCTTGACGGTGATCTTCTGCCGCGCGCCGCCCAGGTTGGTCTCCAGGTCGCCGAATTCCAGGCAGCGCACGTCGATGCCGCGCGCCAGCAGGCGCGCGCGCAGGATGTCGGTCATCTGCTTGACCTGGAAATCGCTGGGCGCCGATTGCGTGATGACCTGGTCGTCGAGCGCGAACTTGGCGTCCACGCCCTTGAAGTCGAAGCGCGTCGACAGCTCGCGATTGGCCTGGTCGACGGCATTGGTCAGTTCGTGCTTGTCGACTTCGGACACGATATCGAAGGAAGGCATGGGCAAGTCCTCGGCAAAGATGCCTATCGTAAGACGTGCGGGCGAGGAGTGGGGCGCGGCAGGTGGGAAGTGGCAGCGCAGGTGTCGCAGGGGCTGGCAGGTGCAGCGTGGGATGGATGTTGGTTCCGGCGCGTTGCGCAATGTCGTGCGTTGGTGGGCGCCGCGCGTCGCGACTGAAGTCGCTCCCACAAGAAGCGGCATCGGCCGGTGCGCCGGCTGGAGCCATTGTGGGAGGGACTTCAGTCCCGACGCGATGTCCCCCGCACCACGCACGTCGCCGATCGCGGCGATAATGCGCCGATGCCCAACTCCCGTTCCAATGCCGCCGCCGCTGCGTGGATGATCGCCGCGGTCGCGTTCTTTTCGCTGATGGATGCGTCGATGAAGCAGCTGAGCACGCATTATCCGGCGCTGCAGGTCGCAGCGCTGCGCGGCGGCGCCTCGCTGCCGTTCGTGCTGGTGTGGGTGCTGGCCAGCGCCGGGCCGCGCGCGATCTGGCCGGTGCGCTGGGGCTTGCACCTGCTGCGCGGCGTGCTCGGCATCGCCATGATCGGCTGCTTCGCCTGGGCCTTGCGCAGCCTGCCGCTGTCCACCGCCTACACCATCTACTTCGTCGCGCCGCTGCTGGTGGCGGCGCTGTCGGTGCCGCTGCTCGGCGAATACGTGGGCCCGCGGCGCTGGGCGGCGATCGGCGTCGGCCTGGTCGGCGTGCTGGTGGTGCTGCGCCCGGGCATGGACGGGTTCGTCTCGCTGCCGGGGCTGATGGTGCTGCTGGCGGCCATCGCCTATGCGGTGGCCTCGGTGCTGGTCAGCCTGCTGGCGCGCACCGACACCTCGCAGTCGCTGGTGGTGTGGTTCCTGCTGATCATGGCGCTGGGCGCCGGTGCGCTGGCGTTGCCGGAGTGGACCCCGCTGCGCCCGGCCGACACCGGCTGGATCGCCGGCATGGGCCTGGCCGGGGCGCTGGGCCAGGTGGCGCTGACCCAGGCGTTCCGCCGTGGCGATGCCTCGCTGGTCGCGCCGCTGGAGTACAGCGGCCTGCTGTGGGTGATTCCGTGGGACTGGCTGCTGTGGCGCAAGCTGCCCGATGCCTGGACCTGGGTGGGCGGGGCGATCATCGTCGCCAGCGGCCTGTACCTGCTGCATCGCGAGCGGGTCCGCGCGGTGGCGCATCCGCCGCCGCAGGCGCGGCCCTAGGCCCCGCGATGTGCGCGTACGTTAGAATCGAATGGAATAACGCACGCCATCTCGGCCTGCTAGGCTTTGCGCCCCCTGTCGCTGCCGGTCCCGCGCGTTGATCCAGTTCGAGCGCCTGCACAAGTCCTATTCCGTCGTCGGCCAGCCGGTCGTGGCGCTGCATCCGCTCGACCTGCGCATCGAGGCCGGCGAGGTGTTCGGCATCATCGGCCATTCCGGCGCCGGCAAGTCGACCCTGATCCGGCTGATCAACCGGCTCGAGGAACCCAGCGGCGGTCGCCTGATCATCGACGGCGAGGACGTCACCGCGCTGGACCGTGCCGGGCTGCGCACGCTGCGCCAGCGCGTGGGCATGATCTTCCAGCACTTCAACCTGCTGTCCTCGCGCACGGTCGCCGGCAACGTCGCGTTCCCGCTGGAACTGGCCGGCACGCCGCGCGCCGAGATCGACGCGCGCGTGGCCGAACTGTTGGAGCGGGTCGGGCTGGCCGCGCATGCGGACAAGTACCCGGCGCAGCTGTCGGGCGGGCAGAAGCAGCGCGTCGGCATCGCCCGCGCCCTGGCCACGCGCCCGCGGATCCTGCTGTGCGACGAGGCTACCAGTGCGCTGGACCCGCAGACCACCGCCTCGGTGCTGGCGCTGCTGGCACAGATCAACCGCGAGCTGGGCCTGACCATCGTGCTGATCACCCACGAGATGGAAGTGATCCGCCGCGTCTGCGATCGCGTGGCGGTGCTCGATGCCGGGCACCTGGTCGAAAGCGGGCCGGTCACCGAGGTGTTCCTGCATCCGCAGCATCCGACCACCAAGCGCTTCGTCTCCGAAGCCGAGCACGTCGACGAGGGCGAGTTGTACCGCGACCTCGCCGCGGTGGACGGGCGCATCCTGCGGCTGACCTTCCTCGGCGCCGACACCTACGCGCCGCTGCTCGGGCGCATCGCCCGCGCCACCGCGGTGGACTACAACATCCTGTCCGGGCGCATCGACCGGATCAAGGACACCCCCTACGGCCAGCTGACCGTGGCCCTGGTCGGCGGCGACATGGATGCGGCGCAGGCCGAATTCGTCGCGGCCGGCGTGCATGTGCAGGAACTGCGCCGATGAGTCCGTTCGCCACCGCCGCCACCGGCTTCTTCCGCAATCTCGATGCCGGCAAATGGAGCGAGATCGGCCGCGCTACCGTCGATACGCTGCTGATGCTCGGCGGCTCGCTGCCGCTGACCCTGCTGATCGGCCTGCCGCTGGGCGTGCTGCTGTTCCTCACCGGCCCGCGCCAGACCCACCAGAAGCCGCTGCTGTACGGCGGCCTGGCGCTGGTCATCAACGTGCTGCGTTCGGTCCCCTTCATCATCCTGATGATCGCGATGATCCCGCTGACGCTGTGGGCGATGGGCACCTCGCTGGGCGTGCGCGGCGCGATTCTGCCGCTGGTGGTGGGCGCGGCGCCGTTCTACGCGCGGCTGGTGGAGACCGCGCTGCGCGAAGTGGACCGCGGCGTGGTCGAGGCCAGCCTGGCGATGGGTGCGACCACCTGGCAACTGGTGACGCGGGTGCTGCTGCCGGAAGCGCGGCCGGGCCTGATCGCCGGCGCCACGGTGACCACCATCGCCCTGATCGGCTTCACCGCGATGGGCGGCGCGATCGGCTCCGGCGGCCTCGGCGACCTGGCCTACCGCGACGGCTACCAGCGCTCGCACGCCGACGTGGCCCTGGTGACGGTGGTGATCCTGTTGCTGCTGGTGCAGGCGTTGCAGATGCTCGGCGACCGCCTGGTCGCGCACTACAGCCGGCGCTGATGTCCTGCGTACCGCGGTAGCAGCGGCTTCAGCCGCGCCCCCGACCGGTGGAGCGGTCGCGGCTGAAGCCGCTCCTGCGCGCATGGATCGCCCCGCCTGCACGGCCGTCTGCTAGCGTGCACGCATCGCGGCCGCGGGTCGCGCTCCTCCACTCCCCCCGTTTCCCCGGATACCTGCCATGACCCGATTCTCGTTCCGCCTCCTGCTCGCCAGCGCCGTGCTCGTGCTCGGCGGCTGCGGCAAGCCCGATGCCGGCGCCGCCGGCGACCACCTCAGCGTCGCCGCCACCGCCGTGCCGCACGCCGAGATCCTGGAGGTGGTCAAGCCGATGCTGGAGCAGCAGGGGCTGACCCTGGACGTGCGCGTGTTCAACGACTACGTGCAGCCCAACGACCAGGTGGTGCAGAAGCAGATCGACGTGAACTACTTCCAGACCGAGCCCTACCTGCAGGCCTACAACCGCGACCGCAAGAGCAACCTGGTCACCGTGGTCGGCGTGCACATCGAGCCGTTCGGCGCCTACTCGCGCCGCTACAAGTCGCTGGACGCACTGCCGCAGGGCGCCGACGTGGTCATCCCCAACGATCCCAGCAACAACAGCCGCGCGCTGATCCTGCTGGACAAGGCCGGGGTCATCAAGCTCAAGGATCCGAGCAATGCGCTCTCCACCCAGCGCGACATCGTCGCCAATCCAAAACAGCTGAAGTTCCGCGAGCTGGATTCGGCGATGCTGCCGCGGGTGCTGGACCAGGTCGACCTGGCGCTGATCAACACCAACTACGCGCTCGACGCCGGCCTCAATCCGACCCGCGACGCGCTGGCGATCGAGAGCAAGGATTCGCCGTACGTGAACTTCCTGGTCGCACGTCCCGACAACAAGGACGATCCGCGCGTGCAGAAGCTGGCCAAGGCGCTGACCAGCCCGGAAGTGAAGGCCTTCATCCAGCGCAAGTACCAGGGCGCCGTACTGCCGGCGTTCTGATCGACCTGCACGCATGCCGCTGCTGCTGGCCATTCCGCTGGCGATCGTGATCGCGCTGGCGGTGACGGCGGTGCTGTTGCCGCTGTCGCTGCTGCAGCGCTTTCGTGTCGGTACTGCGCGGCGTCAGGCGCGTGGCTGGCTGGTCGCGGTGCAGCTATGGTCGGCGCTGCTGTCCAGCGGCGTGCTGCTCGTCTTTGCCGTGATCGCCGGGCACTGGTGGCCGGACGCCGCCATGTACGCACTGGCGGGCTGGGGCTGCGGCGTGCTGTTGGGTGCGCTCGGCATCGGCGTCACCCGCTTCGAGCCGCTGCCGCACGGCCTGCACTACACGCCGAACCTGTGGTTGGTGCTGGGCCTGACCGCGTTGGTGGCGGTGCGCATCGGCGCCGGGCTGTGGCAGGGCTGGCGCAGCCTCGTCGATGGCGCGGCCTGGCCGACCCAGGGCTGGATGAGCCACGCCAGCCTGCTGGCCGCCGCCGCATTGCTGCTCGGTTATGCCTGCGCCTACGCCTGGTTGTTGCGGCGGCGCCTGCGTCGTTTCGACCGCTACCGCGGTTTCGACCGCTCGCCGCGCTGAAGGCCGCCGCGCCTGCGCGCACGCGCAATGCTGTCTGCGCTGGTCGCGCTCCCAGTCCAGCGCACGCGCAAAAACAAACGGGCCCTTTCGGGCCCGTTTGCATGAAGCGCTGGAGAAGGAACGCTTAGAAGCGCGCGCCGACGCCGAAGCTGAACAGCCACGGATCCAGCTTCAGGTCTTCGCCGGTGCCTTCGCCGGCGACCTTCAGCTCCGGACGCGAGCGCATGTAGCGCGCATCGGCACGGGCGAACCAGGTGGAGTTGATGTTCATGTCCACGCCGACGGTGCCGATGGCGCCCTTGGCGGTGTCCAGGCTGACGTGCTGGTCGGCGTTGAGGCCGGCGAGCTTCTCGTTGCTGAAGTTGGACTCGTAGTAACCGACGCCGACGAACGGACGGAACACGTTGTCCGCTTGGCCGAAGTGGTACTGGCCGCTCAGCGCGATCGGCTGCTGCTCGACGGTGCCGACCTTGCCGATGCCGTCGGCCTTGACGCGGTGGTTAAACTTGTCGGCAGCGCCCCACAGTTCAACCGCCCAGTTGTCGTCGATCAGCCAGCTGGCGCTGATGGTCGGCGCCGGGCCGCCATCGACGTCGAGGCCGGCCGCCGGCTTGGAGTGCGGGTCGAGCAGGGTCGCGCTGCCGACGACGGAGAAGTGCTTGCCGGACGCGGTATCGGCATCCTGTGCGAATGCGGCGGGCGCAAACGCAAGGGCGGACACGACAGCCAGGCTCAGGATCTGAATGGACCGCATGGGATATCTCCTCATCTTGTTCTTGTGGGGCCACGGGAGTGGGCGCGCACACCGTATCGATGAGAAGATGAATCGTTGCCGACCCTCGCCGGACCAATGCAGACGACGTTCAGCCACATGCGCTCTGCGCTTGAAATAACGAGGTTTTAAGACTTTTGGCTGTTCATCCAGATGCGCACGACGTGACGACGCAGCCGTTGCTGCAGGGTCTGCCCGCGCAGATACGCGACGATTGCCGGGTGCTGCTGCTCGGCTCCATGCCCGGTGCGGCATCGTTGCAGCAGGCGCGCTACTACGCGCATCCGCGCAACCGGTTCTGGCCGCTGATGGCGGCGCTGTGCGGCTTCGATGCGGCGCTGGACGCCGAAGCGCGCATGCAGGCATTGCACGAAGCCGGCGTCGGCCTGTGGGATGTCATCGGCCAGTGCCGCCGCCGCGGCAGTCTGGATGCGGCGATCGTGCGCGGCAGCGAAGTGCCCAATGCCTTGCCCGAGCGCATCGCGCAGTTGCCGCAACTGCGCGTCATCGCCTGCAATGGCGCGGCAGCGGCGCAGGCGTTCGCGCGCTTCGTGCAGCCGCAGTTGCCGCCGCGCGATCCGCCGCTGGTACTGTTGTCGTTGCCGTCCAGCAGTCCGGCCAATGCCGCCTTCGCCTGGCCACGCCTGCTGCAGGCGTGGGCTCCGCTGCAGCAATGGCTGCGCGCGCCAACGGCCGGCGATTGAAAGGCCCTTTAATCCGGCAGGCGGCACATACGCGTAGGAGCGGCTTCAGCCGCGACGAGGCTCTCCCGATAACTTTGTCGCGGCTGAAGCCGCTCCTACGAGAGCGCGTTGCGTGGCGATAAGGCGACAACAGGTCGACGTTGCGCCGATCAATCAGCGCCGCGTGCGCTTGCGCAGCCACAGGGTCTGCAGCGCCAGCACGACGGCCAGCGACAGCGCTACCCACGCCGCGGTCTGCGCACCGGCCAGCGTGCTCTCGGCCTGTTTGACATAGACCGCCGCCAGCGCCCACAGCGCCGCCGCCGCATAGGCAAGGTTGCCGCGCATCGCCCGGTTCATGCCCAGCAGCAGCGCCGCCGCCAGCGCGAACAGCACCAGGCTCCACGGCAGCATCCGCTCGGTCGAAAGCCAGCGATAGGCCACGATCACCTGCGCGGTGTTCAGGAACGCCGCCAGCGACAGCCAGCCGGCATGCAGCGACAGCGGCAGCCACGCCCACAGGGTCTGGCCGGGCTCGGCTGACGGATCGCGCGACAGCCGCAGCGCGGCCAGCAGCATCGCCGCCAGCGCGGTCCAGATCACTGCCAGCGCCAGCAGGAAGTGCTGTTGCGAGAACACCGGCATCCACGCCGCGGTCAGCGCGAAGCCCAGCGCCGCCGGTGCCCGCACCTGCGCCAGCGCGCTGCCGCGGCGGCGCCGCGCGCTGCATTGCCACAGGCCGAAGGCCAGGTCGAGCAGGAAGATCACGCCCCAGATCGCGAAGGCATAGCCGGCGGCGACGATCAGGGTGGGGTAGCGGTCGGAAATGGCGCCATTTGTGGGGCCGAACGCGCCACGTTGCCCGAACCAGGCGACCAGCGGCATCGCCAACGCCATCAACAGCACCAGGATCCGCATGCCCGCCCTCCGGAAATCTGCGGCGAGCCTAGCCGCGGCGCCGTGAAGGCGGCGCACCGGCGGCGGGCGCCGCGGGTGCGCAACATGCGCCGGCGTACTGTCCGCCGGCAGCGCCCGCGCGCGTCGGCGATCGGGGTTTTTGCCCGGCAAAGGTTGGCGCTGCGGCTGCGGGCCGCCACAATAGGGGTTTCCCCCTCATCAGTTGCCGGAGTTCCCCGCATGGCCGAAATCAAGGAAGCACTTGTCCCCGATATCGGTGACTACAGCGACGTCCCGGTAATCGAAGTGCTGGTGGCCGTCGGCGACACGGTGAAGAAGGACCAGAGCCTGGTCACCCTGGAGTCGGACAAGGCGACGATGGAAGTGCCGTCGCCGTTCGCCGGCGTGGTCAAGGAGATCAAGGTCAAGGTCGGCGACAGCCTGTCCGAGGGCAAGGTAGTGGCGCTGATCGAAGTGGCCGAGGGTGGCGCCAGTGCCGCAGCCGCCGCGCCTGCGGCCGCCAAGGCCACGCCCGCGCCGGCCCAGCAGGCCGCCGCCCCGGCCGCCGCACCCGCACAGAACGCGGTCAAGCCGGCCCCGGCCGCGGCCGCACCCGCCGGCGTGGTCGAGGCGCGGGTGCCGGACATCGGCGACTACAGCGACGTGCCGGTGATCGAAGTGCTGGTCGCGGTCGGCGACACGGTCAAGAAGGACCAGGGCCTGGTCACCCTGGAGTCGGACAAGGCGACGATGGAAGTGCCCTCGTCGGTGGCCGGCGTGGTCAAGGAACTCAAGGTCAAGGTCGGCGACAGCCTGTCCGAAGGCAAGGTGGTGGCGCTGATCGAGGTGGCCGGCAGCGATGCCGACGCGCCGGCCGCGTCCGCGGTCCAGCCCAGCGCCGAGACCGGCGGCGGCGTGGAGCCGGTGCCGACCTCGTCCGCGCCGGACAAGTTGGCCCAGCGCGAGATCGCCCAGGTCCAGGCGACGGCGCCGGCCAAGGCCGCCGCGCCGTCCGCCACCCAGAGCAGCCCGCCGGTGGCGTTCGACGCCGACAGCGTGCTGCCGCAGAAGGTGCCCTACGCCAGCCCGGCGGTGCGCGTGTTCGCCCGCGAACTCGGCGTGGACCTGTTCCAGGTCAGCGGCTCGGAGCAGGGCGGTCGCATCACCAAGGACGACGTGCAGCGCTACGTCAAGGCGGCGCTGTCCGGCGCCGCGCCGGTGGCCGCTGGTGCTGCGCCGGCCGCCGGCGGCAATGGCCTGAACCTGCTGCCGTGGCCGAAGGTGGACTTCGCCAAGTTCGGCGAGGTCGAGGTCAAGCCGCTGTCGCGGATCAAGAAGATCTCCGGCGCCAACCTGGCGCGCAACTGGGCGATGATCCCGCACGTCACCCAGTTCGAGCAGGCCGACATCACCGACCTGGAAGCCCTGCGCGTGGCGCTGAACAAGGAAAACGAGAAGGCCGGCATCAAGCTGACCATGCTCGCCTTCCTGCTCAAGGCCAGCGCCGCGGCGCTGAAGCAGTTCCCCGAGTTCAACGCCTCGCTCGATGCCAGCGGCGAGAACCTGACCCTGAAGAAGTACTTCCACATCGGCTTCGCCGCCGACACCCCGAACGGGCTGGTGGTGCCGGTGATCCGCGACGTGGACAAGAAGGGCGTGGTCGAGCTGGCGCGCGAGAGCGGCGAGCTGGCCAAGAAGGCGCGCGACGGCAAGCTCGGCCCGGCCGACATGAGCGGCGGCTGCTTCTCGATCAGTTCGCTCGGCGGCATCGGCGGCACCGCCTTCACCCCGATCGTCAATGCGCCGGAAGTGGCGATCCTGGGCGTGTCCAAGTCGTCGATCCAGCCGGTCTGGAACGGCAAGGAATTCGCGCCGAAGCTGATGCTGCCGCTGTCGTTGAGCTACGACCACCGGGTCATCGACGGCGCCGCCGCCGCGCGCTTCACCACCTACCTGAGCCAGGTGCTGGCGGACATGCGCCGCGTGCTGCTGTAAGCCCTGTCGTCACGGCGCCGCGTCCGTCGCGGCGCCGGTTTTCCCCCACCTGCGCGCGCCGCGTGTTTGCGCGGTCGCGCCGACGAACTGCAAACGCCCCTCGCCGCGGCGAAGGGCCACAGGAGAAGCTGCATGGCGGTCATTGAGGTCAAGGTCCCGGATATCGGCGACTACAGCGACGTTCCGGTCATCGAGGTGCTGGTCGCCGTCGGCGATACGGTGAAGAAGGATCAGGGCCTGGTGACGCTGGAGTCGGACAAGGCCACGCTGGAAGTGCCGTCCGCGGCCGCCGGCGTGATCAAGGAGCTCAAGGTCAAGCTCGGCGACACCCTGTCCGAGGGCGCGGTGATCGCGCTGCTGGAGACCGCCGATGGTGCCGCCGCCGGCGCGCCCGCCGCGGCCCCGGCCGAAGTGCCGGCCAGCAAGCCGCCGGTGGCGCCGTCGCACCGCGCACCGGCCGAGCCGCCGGCACCAAAGCCGGCGCTGGCCAGCGGCAAGCCCGCCGACATCGAATGCAAGATGGTGGTGCTCGGCGCCGGCCCCGGTGGCTACACCGCCGCGTTCCGTGCCGCCGACCTGGGCCTGGATACGGTGCTGATCGAGCGCTACGCCAGCCTCGGCGGCGTCTGCCTCAACGTCGGCTGCATTCCCTCCAAGGCGCTGCTGCACGCGGCCGCGGTGATCGACGAGGTCGCCCATGCCGGCGACTTCGGCGTGGACTTCGGCAAGCCCAAGATCACCCTGGACAAGCTGCGCGAGTACAAGGAGAAGGTGGTCGGCAAGCTCACCGGCGGCCTGGCCAGCATGGCCAAGCAGCGCAAGGTGCGCACCGTCACCGGCGTGGCGTCGTTCGTGTCGCCGAACGAGCTGGAAATCGTCGGCGCCGACGGCAAGACCCAACTGCTGCGCTTCGAGCACTGCATCGTCGCCGCCGGCTCGCAGGCGGTGAAGCTGCCGAACTTCCCGTGGGACGACAAGCGGGTGATGGACTCCACCGACGCGCTGGAACTGCAGGAGATCCCCAAGACCCTGCTGGTGGTCGGTGGCGGCATCATCGGCCTGGAAATGGCCACCGTGTACAGCGCGCTGGGCAGCAAGGTCACCGTGGTCGAGTTCATGGACCAGCTGATGCCGGGCGCCGACAAGGACCTGGTCAAGCCGCTGGCCGACCGCTTGAAGAAGCAGGGCGTGGAGGTCCATCTCAAGACCAAGGCGGCTGAGGTCAAGGCCGACAAGAAGGGCATCACCGTGTCCTTCGAGGCCGCCACCGCGGGCGAGAGCCCGGCGCTGGCCGCCACCACCTACGACCGCGTGCTGGTCGCGGTGGGCCGCGCGCCCAACGGCAAGAAGATCGGCGCCGACAAGGCCGGCATCAACGTCACCGAGCGCGGCTTCATTCCGGTCGACCGGCAGATGCGCACCAACGTGCCGCACATCTTCGCCATCGGCGACATCGTCGGTAACCCGATGCTGGCGCACAAGGCCACCCACGAGGGCAAGCTGGCCGCGGAAGTGGCCGCCGGCGAGAAGAAGGAGTGGGTGGCGCGGGTGATTCCGTCGGTGGCCTACACCAACCCGGAAATCGCCTGGGTCGGCGTCACCGAGACCGAGGCCAAGGCCAAGGGGCTGAAGGTAGGCGTGGCCAAGTTCCCGTGGGCGGCCAGCGGCCGCGCCATCGGCATCGGCCGCACCGAGGGCTTCACCAAGCTGATCTTCGACGAGGAGACGCACCGCATCATCGGCGGCGCCATCGTCGGCGTGCACGCCGGCGACCTGCTGGCCGAGATCGGCCTGGCGATCGAGATGGGCGCCGAGGCCGAGGACATCGGCCACACCATCCACGCGCATCCGACCCTGAGCGAGTCGGTCGGCATGAGCGCCGAGGTCTACGACGGCACCATCACCGACCTGTACATCCCGAAGAAGAAGTGACGTCCCTGCATGCGACCGTGCCGCCAGGTGCGGTGCGGTCGCCGCCGGGGTGAGCCGACGCATGGAGGTCGACGTGGGGCAGGGCACCCTGTGTCCCGAACTGCAGGCGCTGCTGCAGCGCGAGCTGGCTGGCGGCAACCGCATCGCCGAGCCGCCGCGGCGGACCGACTGGCCGCATCCAGGCTCCGTGTTCGTCTCGCTGAAGCGCGACTTGCGCAGCGACGTGGCCTCCCTGCCGGCATCGGTGCAGCACGCGATCTGCACCGACCCGCATTACGGCTGGCACGACGAGTGCTACTGCACCACGCACCGGCACCTGCTGGTGGCCGGGGCAACCAAGCCGCCCTGAATCCGCAGGATCGGCGACATTGCATGCCTGCAGGAACGCAAAAGGCCCGCACATGGCGGGCCTTTCGTTGCAACGCGCGCTTGCGGCGCGCGTGGGGCGTCGATCAGAACGCGAAGGTCACGCCCGCGACCGGGCCCTTGAACTCCTGCTTCAGGCCGATGCTGGCGTTGTCGCGCTTGCGGTCCACGTCCAGCTTGAACCAGTCGTAGCCGGCGAAGATGCCGAAGTTGCGGGTGAAGCGGTACTCGACGATGGCGTTGGCGCGGCTCAGGTCGCCGTCGTAGTCGCCGAAATCGCCCCACTTGGTATTGAGGTACTGGCCCTGGATGTTGAACAGCCAGTGCTCGGTCGGGTGCGCGGTGAAGCGCAGGCCGACCACCGGCGCGGCGCCGTCCTCGCTCTCGTCCAGGAAGGTGCCGGTGTAGACCGGGCCCAGGTCGGCGTAGGCATTGGACTGCACCTTCGCCCACTCGGCACCGATCTGCAGGCCCATGCTGAACTGCGGGTTGTCGATCACCGAGTAGTCGTACACCAGGCTGGCGACCTGGTACTTCAGTTCGCCCTTGACGAAGCTGCCCGACGGCACGGTCACGCCGCCCAGGCTGACGTCCTGACCCAGTTCCTCGCGGCGATCCTTGTCGAACTTGAAGTAGTCGAAGATCAGGCGCTGGCGGGTGCTGAGGCGGAACACGCCGTCCACGCGCGGCTCCCATTCCTTGCCGCCGAAGTTGAAGTCCTGCGAGCCGGAAATGGCATTGCCGTTGATCACGGCATTGCCGCGCAAGGTGTTGTCGTTGTCGACGTTCATCGCGCCGACGCGCAGGGTGAAGCGGTCGTCGCCGTCCTCGGCGTGGGCGGGCAGGGCGTAAGCGGCGGCGAGCGCGCAGGGCAGCGCCAGGGCAAGCAGGTGTTTCATGGGGGACAAACTCCGTCGTCTTGGGATTTTTTTCGGATGAGGCGTCGATGGCAGTGCCAGCGCGTGCCGTCACTATCCTTAAATTTGCGTCCACCATTCGTGAAAGTATGGTGGCCCGGGCCGCCACGGCTGTCCCAAAACGCGCCATGAAAAAAGCCCCGGAAGGACCGGGGCTCGGTGGGGCTGCGCTGTGGGCCGACGAGGATGGGCGCAGTCCCTGTCCGATCGGACAGCGCGGCGGACAGAAAGTTCCCCCGCAAACACGTGCTGCAATGCCGCATTCGACGCCGGTGGCGGACGGCCGCCGTGCTATCGTCTACGGGCGGACGGAGCCCGGACGCTGTCAGGACTCCCGGCGGTTGTCTCGCAAATTGTCCCATTGCTATAATTCCGCGGCTCGACGGACGCGAAGACGTCCTCAATCCACCACCAATTGCAGGATTTTCTGTGCTGAACTCCGTTGATGCGGGTCGGCGGCTGATGCTGCGCGCAGCGATTTACCCGCTGGTGGCGGTGGCCGTGGTGTCCCTGCTGTTCCTGCTGCTGGGACCGAAATATGCGATGGGCGCCGCCGCAACCGGGCTGGCGACCGTGGCAGGGGGATGGCTGGCCGCACGCACCGCGCTCAATGGCGGCGTGCAGGCGGCAGGCTCGGCGCTGGCGCGGTTGATCGTGGCCATGGTGCTGAAGTGGGTGTTGGTGTTCGCGGTGCTGGCGCTGGGCTTTGCCTGGTGGCGGTTGCCTCCTCTGGCCCTGTTGGCGGGTATCGCCGTCGGGCTGATGTTCCAGGTTCTGGCTCTGGCCAGGCGTTGATCGAATCAAGAAAAGGCTCAGGACTCATGGCGGGCGAGGCAGAAACCCCTACCTCCTACATCCAGCACCATCTGCACAACCTCACCTTCCAGGTGCAGGAAGGCGGGTTCTGGCAATTGCACGTCGACACCCTGGTGATGTCGCTGCTGATGGGCCTGCTGATGGTGTTCGGCTTCTGGCTGGCCACGCGCAAGGCCACCGCCGGCGTGCCCGGCAAGTGGCAGGCGTTCGTGGAAATCATGCTGGAGTTCGTCGATCGCCAGGCCAAGGACACCTACCACGGCACCAGCAAGCTGGTGACCCCGATCGCGATCACCCTGTTCTTCTGGATCCTGTTGATGAACCTCATCAAGATGATCCCGGCGGACTTCCTCGCGATCCCGCTGGGCTGGCTCGGCGTGCACTACTGGAAGCCGGTGCCGACCGCCGACGTCAATGCCACCCTGGGCATGTCGATCAGCGTGTTCTTCCTGATGCTGTTCTTCTCGCTGCGCTCCAAGGGCGTGGGCGGCATGACCAAGGAATTCCTCACCGCGCCGTTCGGCAAGTGGATGCTGCCGTTCAACCTGATCCTCAATATCGTCGAATGGCTGAGCAAGCCGGTGTCGCTGGCGATGCGACTGTTCGGCAACATGTTCGGCGGCGAGATCGTGTTCCTGCTGATCTGGGTGCTGGGCGGTGCCGGCATCCTCGGTGCGCTGGCCGGCGGCGCATTCGGCTTCGGCTGGATGCTGTTCCACCTGCTGGTGATTCCGCTGCAGGCGTTCATTTTCATGATGCTGTCCATCGTGTACCTGAGCCTGGCGGAAGACAGCCACTGACGTTTCTGTTTCACGCGTTCTAAGCAACCCTTCGTTCGATTCACCATCCTCAAGCAACTTTGTTCCTGGAGAAAACCATGTACTTCGCCGTCCTGACCAACCTCGCCCAAGTCCAGAGCTCCACCGTCCTCGCCGTCGGCATCATGATCGGCCTGGCCGCGCTGGGCGCCGGCCTCGGTCTGGCCATCATGGCCGGCAAGTTCCTGGAATCGGCCGCGCGCCAGCCGGAACTGATCCCGGTGCTGCAGGTCCGCATGTTCATCACCGCCGGCCTGATCGACGCCGCGTTCATCATCAGCGTCGCGGTCGGCCTGCTGTTCGCGTTCGCCAACCCGATGATCGGCGAGTTCGTCGCGCGTCTGCCGCAGGGCGGTTGATCCCGTCGTACCGGCGTGCGGTCGCCACCGGCGGCCGCCGCTACGGATGAAGGTTCGGACGCGTCGCCGTGCTGGCGGCGCGTCCACCCCGTCACCATTGGCTGAGCGTACCCCATGAATATCGGTCTCACCCTCTTTGCCCAGGCGCTGGCGTTCGCCGGTCTGATCTGGATCGTCGCGACCAAGATCTGGCCGCCGCTGATGCAGGCCATCGAAGAGCGCCAACAGAAGATCGCCGAAGGCCTGGCCGCCGCCGATCGCAGCCAGAAGGATCTGGCGCAGGCGCAGGAAAAGGTCAACGAAGCGTTGAAGGACGCCCGCATCAAGGCCAACGAGATCATCGATCAGGCGCATGCGCGCGCCAACCAGATCGTCGAGGCGGCCAAGCACGAGGCGATCGTCGAAGCTACCCGGCAGAAGGAACTGGCCCAGGCCGAGATCGACGCCGCGGCCAACCGCGCGCGCGAAGACCTGCGTCGCCAGGTGTCGCTGCTGGCGGTGAGCGGCGCCGAGAAGCTGCTCAAGCGCGAAATCGACGCCAACGCCCACAAGGCGCTGCTCGACGAGCTGGCGGCGGAGATCTGAGATGAGCCAGGCCCTCACACTGGCGCGTCCCTACGCTCGCGCCGCGTTCGCCGCGGCCAGCGACGCCGGCAAGCTCGCGCCCTGGTCGCAGGCGCTGGCGTTCTCCGCCCAGGTCGCGGCCGACCCGCGCGTGGCCGCGCTGCTGCACAACCCGCTGCTGCAGCGGGAGCAGGCGGTGTCGCTGCTGGCGCCGGACGCGGCCGACGAGCAGTACCAGCGCTTCCTGAGCCTGCTGGCCGAAGGCCAGCGGCTGCCGCTGCTGCCGGAGATCGCCGGGCTGTACGACCAGCTGCGCGCCGAGGCCGAGCGCGTGGTGCAGGCCAACGTGACCTCCGCGACGGCGCTGAGCGATGCCGAGGTGGCCTCGCTGAAGGTGGCGCTGAAGCAGCGCTTCGGCCGCGAGGTCGAGATCACAACGGCGGTGGACGCTTCGCTGATCGGCGGCGCGGTGATCGACGCCGGCGACGTGGTCATCGACGGTTCGTTGAAAGGCAAGCTGTCGCGTCTGCAATCCGCACTGGCCCACTAAGAAACGGGAATGGCGAATAGAGAGGAGAGAACCCGGCCCGGCGGCGACGCCACCCGCGATTCCCGATTCCCCATTCCCGATTCTCAAAGAAGCTAACCACACGTCGCCATCCGCCGCTGCGCGATGGACGATCCGAAGGAAACCAAGATGGCAACCACGCTCAACCCCTCCGAAATCAGCGAACTGATCAAGAACCGCATCGAGCAGGTCAAGCTGGCCGCGGAGTCGCGCAACGAAGGTACGGTCACCAGCGTGTCCGACGGCATCGTGCGCATCTTCGGCCTGGCCGACGTGATGCAGGGCGAAATGATCGAACTGCCGAACGACACCTACGCCCTGGCGCTGAACCTGGAGCGCGACTCGGTCGGCGCCGTGGTGCTCGGCGACTACGAGAACCTGCGCGAAGGCGACGTGGCCAAGACCACCGGCCGCATCCTCGAAGTGCCGGTCGGCAAGGAACTGCTGGGTCGCGTGGTCAACGCGCTGGGCGAGCCGATCGACGGCAAGGGCCCGCTGGGCACCAGCCAGACCGCGCCGGTGGAGCGCGTGGCGCCGGGTGTGCTGTGGCGCAAGTCGGTCGACCAGCCTGTGCAGACCGGCTACAAGTCGGTCGACGCGATGATTCCGATCGGTCGCGGCCAGCGCGAACTGATCATCGGCGACCGCCAGACCGGCAAGACCGCCATGGCCATCGACGCGGTCATCAACCAGAAGAGCACCGGCATCAAGTGCGTGTACGTGGCGATCGGGCAGAAGGCCTCGACCGTCGCCAACATCGTGCGCAAGCTGGAAGAGAACGGCGCGCTGGCGCACACCATCGTGGTCGCCGCGACCGCCTCCGAATCGGCGGCGATGCAGTACATCAGCGCCTACGCCGGCTGCACCATGGGCGAGTACTTCATGGACCGCGGCGAAGACGCGCTGATCGTGTACGACGATCTGTCCAAGCAGGCCGTTGCCTACCGCCAGATCTCGCTGCTGCTGAAGCGCCCGCCGGGCCGCGAAGCCTACCCGGGCGACGTGTTCTACCTGCACAGCCGCCTGCTGGAGCGCGCCGCGCGCGTGTCCGAGGAATACGTTGAGCAGTTCACCAATGGCGAGGTCAAGGGCAAGACCGGTTCGCTGACCGCGCTGCCGATCATCGAGACCCAGGCCGGCGACGTCTCCGCGTTCGTGCCGACCAACGTCATCTCGATCACCGACGGCCAGATCTTCCTGGAAACCGACCTGTTCAACGCCGGCATCCGCCCGGCGGTGAACGCCGGCATCTCGGTCTCGCGCGTCGGCGGCGCCGCGCAGACCAAGATCATCAAGAAGCTCTCCGGCGGCATCCGTATCTCGCTGGCGCAGTACCGTGAGCTGGCGGCGTTCGCGCAGTTCGCCTCGGACCTGGACGAATCCACCCGCAAGCAGCTCGAGCGCGGCCAGCGCGTCACCGAGCTGATGAAGCAGAAGCAGTACCTGCCGATGTCCATCGCCAACCAGGCGCTGTCGATCTACGCGGTCAACGAGGGCTACCTCGACGACGTGCCGGTCAACAAGCTGCTGGCGTTCGAAGAGGGCCTGCACGCCCACTTCGCCAACACCCAGGGCGACCTGGTGGCCAAGGTCAACGACACCGGCGACTGGAACGGCGACATCGAAGCCGCGTTCAAGAAGGGCATCGGCGAGTTCAAGACCACGGGTAGCTGGTAAATCAGTTGCCGGGAATCGGGAATAGAGAATAGGGAATCGTAGGAGCGGGATCCGGGCTTGCCCATTCCCGATTCTCCATTCCCCATTCCCACGAAGCGAGCAAAGCGAGCGAGAGCATGGCAGGCGGACGCGAAATCAAATCCAAGATCAAGAGCGTGCAGAACACCCGCAAGGTGACGCGCGCGCTCGAGATGGTCTCGGCTTCCAAGATCCGCAAGGCGCAGGATCGGATGAAGACCTCGCGTCCGTACGCGCAGGCGATGAAGCAGGTGATCGGGCATCTGGCGCAGGCCAGCACCGACTACACGCATCCGTTCCTGGTGCAGCGCGAGAACGTCAAGCGCGTCGGCTACATCGTGATCTCCTCCGATCGCGGCCTGGCCGGCGGCCTGAACAACAACCTGTTCCGCAAGATGCTGGGCGAAGTGCGCCAGTGGCAGGACCAGGGCGCGGGCGTGGACGTGGTCACCATCGGCCAGAAGGCCTCGGTGTTCTTCCGCCGGATCAAGGTGGACATGGTCGGCAGCGTCAGCCACCTCGGCGACCTGCCGCAGCTGGAGCAGTTGATCGGCGTGATCAAGGTGATGCTGGACGCGTTCACCGAAGGCAAGCTGGATCGCGTGTATCTGGTCTACAACCGCTTCGTCAACACGATGACGCAGAAGGCCAGCTTCGACCAGTTGCTGCCGCTGCCGGCGGCCGAGAGCCAGGTCGCGCACCACGACTGGGACTACCTGTACGAACCCGATGCCGCGAGCGTGCTCGAACATGTGATGACGCGCTACATCGAGTCGCTTGTGTACCAGGCGGTGCTGGAGAACGTGGCGTCCGAGCATGCGGCGCGCATGGTCGCGATGAAGGCGGCCAGCGACAACGCGAGCAAGCTGATCAGCACCTTGCAGTTGGTCTACAACAAGGCGCGTCAGGCCGCGATCACCCAGGAAATTTCCGAAATCGTCGGCGGCGCAGCCGCTGTGTAGCCGGGAATGGGGAATGGAGAAACGGGAATGGTCGAAGCAGCAGCGCTCGATCTTCCCATTCCCGATTCCCCGTTCCCCATTCCCGACACCAGATTCGCATAGACATTAGTGGAGTTATCCAAATGAGTCAGGGCAAGATCGTTCAGATCATCGGCGCGGTCGTCGACGTCGAATTCGCGCGTGCCGATGTGCCGAAGATTTACGACGCACTGAAGGTCGAAGGCACCGCCATCACGCTGGAAGTGCAGCAGCAGCTGGGCGACGGCGTCGTGCGCACCATCGCGCTCGGCTCCACCGACGGCCTCAAGCGCCACCTGGTCGCCACCAACACCGGCAAGGCGATCGCCGTGCCGGTCGGCACCGCCACCCTGGGCCGCATCATGAACGTGCTCGGCGAGCCGATCGACGAGCGCGGCCCGGTCCAGTCCGACGTGCAGTGGGAAATCCACCGCGAGGCGCCCGACTACGCCGACCAGTCCTCCAGCACCGAACTGCTGGAAACCGGCATCAAGGTCATCGACCTGATGTGCCCGTTCGCCAAGGGCGGCAAGGTCGGCCTGTTCGGCGGCGCCGGCGTCGGCAAGACCGTCAACATGCTGGAACTGATCAACAACATCGCGACCGAGCACTCGGGCCTGTCGGTGTTCGCCGGCGTGGGCGAGCGGACCCGCGAGGGCAACGACTTCTATCACGAGATGAGCGACGCCAACGTCATCGTCCAGGACGACCTGAGCAAGTCCAAGGTGGCGATGGTGTACGGCCAGATGAACGAGCCGCCGGGCAACCGTCTGCGCGTGGCGCTGACCGGCCTGACCATGGCCGAGTACTTCCGCGACGAGAAGGACGCCAACGGCAAGGGCCGCGACGTGCTGTTCTTCGTCGACAACATCTACCGCTACACCCTGGCCGGTACCGAAGTGTCGGCGCTGCTGGGCCGCATGCCGTCGGCGGTGGGCTACCAGCCGACCCTGGCCGAGGAAATGGGCGTGCTGCAGGAGCGCATCACCTCGACCAAGACCGGCTCGATCACCTCGATCCAGGCCGTGTACGTGCCCGCGGACGACCTGACCGACCCGTCGCCGGCGACCACCTTCGCCCACCTCGACGCCACCGTCGTGCTGTCGCGTAACATCGCCTCGCTGGGTATCTACCCGGCGGTGGATCCGCTCGACTCGACCAGCCGTCAGCTGGACCCGAACGTGATCGGCCACGAGCACTACGACACCGCCCGCCGCGTGCAGTCCACCTTGCAGAAGTACAAGGAGCTGAAGGACATCATCGCGATCCTGGGCATGGACGAACTGTCCGAAGAGGACAAGCAGGCCGTGTCGCGCGCGCGCAAGATCGAGCGCTTCTTCAGCCAGCCGTTCCACGTGGCCGAAGTGTTCACCGGCTCTCCGGGCAAGTACGTGTCGCTGAAGGACACCATCCGCGGCTTCAAGGCCATCGTCGACGGCGAATACGACCACCTGCCGGAGCAGGCTTTCTACATGGTCGGCGGCATCGAGGAAGCGGTCGAGAAGGCCAAGAAGATGGCCGAGAAGGCCTGATCTGGACGCCGGCCGCAGGCGGCCGGCATCCGGAAATGGGGAATCGGGAATAGAGAATCGTCAAGGCGGGACAACTGGAATCTGATGCATCGCGTACTGGTTGAGAGAAGGCAATCTGCTTCTCCCCATTCCCGATTCCCGATTCCCGATTCCCGCCTCACCCAGTGAGGCACCATGAGCACCATCCGTTGCGACATCGTCAGCGCCGAGCATGAGATCTACCACGGCGACGCCACCCTGGTGGTCGCGACCGGCGAACTGGGCGAGCTGGGCATCGCGCCCAAGCACGCGCCGTTGATCACCCGGCTCAAGCCCGGCAAGGTGGTGGTGACCACCGCGAGCGGCGAGCAGCTGGATTTCGCCATTTCCGGCGGCATCCTCGAGGTGCAGCCGCAGGTGGTGACGATCCTGGCCGACACCGCGATCCGTGCGCAGGACATCGACGAGGCGTCGGTGCGCAAGGCCAAGGAAGAAGCCGAGCGCCTGCTCGCCAACCGCGGCGAAGGCATGGACGTGGCCGAAGCGCAGGCCAAGCTGGCTGAAGTCACCGCGCAGTTGCAGGCGCTGGAGCGCCTGCGCAAGAACCTCAAGCACTGAGGTTTCCCGCTATGCAGCCCAGCGGCTGCATGCGCGATGACAACGCCGGCTTCTGCCGGCGTTGTCGTGTCTGGGAAAGGCGGCGGGTGGGTGGGCTGCTCCGGCGCGCGGTGGTCGCGGGCGCACTGCGACGTTGCCAGCGCGGAATGCGACGTTGCGCACGGCGCTGGCTTGCTGGTCGCTGACTCGACGGTGTCGCCATGTGACAAGACGCGGGTGTGGTCATCGTGCGGTCGGTGGACTGCGGCAAGATGGCCGCCCGATCTGCGCTCCATCCCCCCACGCGCAGACGGTTACCGGAGAACCGAGATGAGCCTGTCCGCTTCCGTTTCTCGTCCCTGTGCGCACGCCCTGACCGCCGTGCTGGCCGGCGCCATGTTGATGGGCTGCGCCTGGCCCGCGCGCAGCGCCACCCCACTGGAGCCGCTGCTGGATCGCATCGTCGAGCGCAATGCGATCGGCGACCAGGTCGCGCTGAGCAAGTGGGACAGCGGCAAGCCGGTGCTGGACGCCACGCGCGAGGCCGCGGTGCTGGCCAGCGTGCGCGAGCAGGCGCCGGCCCATGGCGTGGATGCCGACGATGCCGCGCGCTTCTTCGGCATGCAGATCGAATCCAACAAGCTGGTGCAATACGAGCTGCTGTCGCGCTGGCACCTGCGCGGCCGCGCGCCCGACAGCCCGCGCCCCGACCTGACCGCGCTGCGCGCGCGCCTGGACCAGTTGCAGGGCGAGATGCTGGATGCGTTGCAGGCCAGCGCCGCGGTGCGCCAGGCGCCGGATTGCCCGGCCACGACCGCGCGTGCGGCCGAAGCCTATGCGCTGCGCTGGCAGCTGGACCAGTTGCACCGCACCGCACTGGTGCGCAGCCTGGGCGATTTCTGCCGCTGAGTCGTCAGCCGCCAGCGCCAGCGGCGCGCTGGCGGCGCCCTAAGCGGCACTCGAGCCGTTCGGGCGCTCTGCAGCCCGATCCATACAGGCCGTTTACGCTGTGCTCGTCGCGACTGAAGTCGCTCCTACAGGGGCTCGCTGCATCCCGCGGGTCTTGTGGGAGGGGCTTCAGCCCCGACGGCTGTCAAAGCCGATCGCTGTCCGGGCTCCGCTGTTCGCGGCATGCAGTAGCAGGCGCACTCGTAGGAGCGGCTTCAGCCGCGACAAGCTCTTCCGGTAACGCCCGGTCGCGGCTGAAGCCGCTCCTACGGCGCAACGCGTTCGTCGCGGAGGCTCGATGAGAGGCGATCGGAGATTGTTCCCATGAGCAGTTCGGTGCATCTGGGGCGTCTTCCATGGGAGCGGGTTCCCACCCGACAGCCGTCGCCGCGGCGCGCATGCCGGTGGCATGCATCGCCGGCCCGCCAGACCGTGCTTCCCAACGCTAGCGATACACCAACTGCCGGCCCAGGAAGAACGACACCACCGCCAGCATGCCTTCGACCAGCGGCTTGGCCAGCCAGGCCAGGCGCAGGCCCAGCCCGTGCGCGCACAGCGCCACGAGCCAGGTGCTGAGCGCGGTGAGCACCAGCCACATGGCCATGAAGCGGCCGAAGCGCCGCCAGCCCAGCCGCGCGTCGTCGCCGTTGGCGAAGGTGATGCGGCCATTGAGCCAGAACCCGAGCAGGGCGCCGCAGACGCGGCCCAGCACGTTGCCCGGGACGGTGGGCATGCCGGCCGCGGTGGCGGCGACGAACACGCTCCAGTCGACCAGCAATTGCAGCAGGCCGATCAGCAGGAACTGGCTGCCCTGGCGCAGGAGACCCATGAACATCCGCAGGAGAAGACGATCGCGCATGCTAGCGCCTGCGGCGCCGATGTACAGCCTGCCGCGTGTGGCGCGATCGTGACGGCAGATGTGGCCGGCAGCCTCTAGAATTCGTCGTCCACCCGCACCGGAACCGCCCCATGAGCCTGCCCCTGCACGTCGTGATCCTCGCCGCCGGTGCGGGCAAGCGGATGAAGTCGGTTAAGCCCAAGGTGCTGCAGCCGATCGCCGGCCGGCCGATGCTGGCGCATGTGATCGAGACCGCGCGCCACCTGCAGCCCGATGCGATCCACATCGTCCATGGCCACGGCGGCGAGGCGGTGCTGGCGGCCTTCGCCGACCAGCCGGACCTGCTATGGGCCGAGCAGGCGCAGCAACTCGGCACCGGCCACGCGGTACAGCAGGCGATGGCGGCCGTGCCCGACGCGGCCACGGTGCTGGTGCTGTACGGCGACGTGCCGCTGATCCGCGCCGAGACCCTGACCCGCCTGCTGCATGCGCCCGGTCGCGTCGCCGTGCTGGTCGCCGAACCGGAAGATCCCACCGGCTACGGCCGCATCGTGCGCGATGCCGCCGGCAAGGTCGCGGCGATCGTCGAGCAGAAGGACGCCGACGACGAGCAGCGGCGCATCCGCACCATCAACACCGGCATCGTCACCGCCGAGTCGACCGCGCTGAAGCGCTGGCTGGCGCAGTTGCGCAACGACAACGCGCAGGGCGAGTACTACCTGACCGACGTGTTCGCCGCCGCCGCCGCCGAGTTCACCCCGGCCGAGATGGTGCTGGTGGCCGACCCGCTCGAGGCCGAGGGCGCCAACGATCCGTGGCAACTGGCGCAACTGGAACGCGCCTGGCAACTGCGTGCGGCGCGTGCGCTGTGCGAACAGGGTGTGCAACTGATCGATCCGAACCGCCTGGACCAGCGCGGCCGCGTGCGCGCCGGCCACGATGTGCGCATCGACGCCAACGTGATCCTGGAAGGCGAGGTGGAACTGGGCGACGGCGTCAGCATCGGCCCGTTCGTGCGGCTGAAGGACGTGGTGCTGGGGCCGGGCACCGAGGTGCGCGCGCATTGCGACCTGGAAGGCGTGGTCACCGAGGGCGCGGTGCAGATCGGCCCGTTCGCGCGGCTGCGCCCGGGCACGGTGCTGGCCGACGGCGTGCACATCGGCAACTTCGTCGAGACCAAGAAGGCGGTGCTCGGCGTCGGCAGCAAGGCCAATCATCTGACCTACCTGGGCGATGCCACCATCGGCAGCGGCGTCAACATCGGTGCCGGCGTCATCACCTGCAACTACGACGGCGTCAACAAGTCGCAGACATCGATCGGCGATGGCGTGTTCGTCGGCTCCAACAGCGCGCTGGTGGCGCCGCTGGAGATCGGCGACGACGCCACTATCGGTGCCGGCTCGGTGATTACCCGCAGTGCACCAGCCGGCAAACTGAGCGTGGCGCGGGTGCGCCAGGAAACCATCGAAGGCTGGAAACGCCCGGGCAAGCGCGACTGAGGCATGGCCGGTCGCATTCGTCTGGCGCGCGCGCAGGAACTGGCGCGGTTGCAGGAGATCGAGCGGCGTGCCGGCGCCCTGCTGCAGGGCCACGCGGCGCAGGCCGTGTTCGCAGCGCACGCGCTGGACGCGGAGTCGTTGCATGCTGGACTGGCGCGCGAGCAGTTGTGGGTGGCGCTGGACGAGGACGGCCAGTGCGTCGGCTATCTGCTCGGCGGGCGGCTGGACGACGGCTTCCATGTGCAACAGATGGATGTCGATCCGCGTTTCGGGCGCCGCGGCCATGGCCGTGCGCTGCTGCGGCATGCGCGCGCGGCCGCGATGGAGGCGGGCTTGCGGTGCATGCTGCTGACCACCTTGCGCGATGTGCCGTGGAATGCGCCGTTCTACGCCAGCGAAGGCTTCGCCGAACTGCCGCCTGCGCAGTGGGGGCCGCAACTGCGCGCGACCTGGCAACAGGAAGCCGTGCTCGGCTTCCCGATGCACTTGCGGGTGGCGATGCGCTGTCCGCTGCCGTCGCACTGAGCCTCGCGGCCGGCTCGCCGCTTCTCAGCTCGCCGCGACCGCTGCATTCCCAGGGAGCCGGGTCCCCAATCCCGGCCCCAAAAAATCAGGCGCGCTCGCCCTGCGGCAACTGCACGGTCACGCACAGCCCGCCTTCGTCGCGGTTGTGCAGCGACAGGCGGCCGCCGTGGGCTTCGACGATCTCGCGGGTCAGGGCCAGGCCCAGGCCGGTGCCGTTGCGCTTGGTCGAATAGAACGGCATCAGCGCGTTGTGCAGCACCGCCTCGTTCATGCCGCTGCCGCGATCCAGCACTTCCAGGCGCAGCCAGTCCGGGCGGGTGGACACGCGCACACGCACGCCGTCGACCGGCGTCTGCCCTTCCGGCAGGGATTCGTGGGCGTTCTTGACCAGGTTGAGCAACGCCTGCTGCAGTTGCGCCGGATCGACCCGGCTGTGCAGATCCGGCGACTCCAGTTCCAGCGCGAACGGGATGTGCTGCTGCAGCCCTGCTAGAAACTGCGCCCAGTGCACGGTCTGCAGTTGCGGCTGCGGCAGCTTGGCGAAGCGCGCATAGCCGCGGATGAAGCCTTCCAGGTGCCGCGCGCGCTCCTCGATGGTGCCGAACACCTCTTCCAGCCGCTCCACCTTCTGCCGCCGCACCAGCTCGGCGCCGGAGTGCGCCAGCGAGGCGATCGGCGCCAGCGAGTTGTTGAGTTCGTGGCTGATGACCCGGATCACCTTCTTCCAGGTGTGCACTTCCTGGCGGCGCAGTTCGGCGGTGAGCAGGCGGATCAGCAGCAGTTCGTGCGGGCGGCCGTTGAGATGGAAGCGCCGCTGCGACAGGTGGTAGATCTGCTCCTCGTCCGGATCCTCGTCGCCGCCCTCGATGGCGAACAGGCTGTCGCCGCCGCGCGAGATCGCCTCGCGCAACGGCCCCGGCACGCCCAGCAGCAGGTCGTCCAGGCGCTGGCCTTCCAGCTTCCAGCCGCTGTGCAGCAGCTTGCGCGCGGCCAGGTTGGAGAACACCACGCGGCGCAGGCCATCGCCGCCCTTGGCGATGAGCAGCATCGCCACCGGGGTGTTCTGCACCATGGTGTCGAGCATCAGTTCGCGCTGCGCCAGGCCCTGGCGCTGCTCGCGCAGGATCTCGCCCAGTTGCGCGTGCGCGGCGACCATCTCGCCCAGTTCGTCGTCACCGCGCCAGTGCACGCCGAAGTTGTATTCGCCGTCGCGGTAGCTGCTGACGGTGCCGGCCAGGGCGCGGAACAGCGAGCGCATCGGCGCGGTGGCGCGGCGCAGGGTCCACCACATCAGCAGCAGCAAAGCCAGCGCCGAGGCGGTCACCACTTCCCAGCCGCGGTCCATCCAGTAGGCCAGCAGCCACGGCAGGGCGGCGGCCAGCGCCAGCACCGGCAGCAGGCGCAGGAACAGCATGACGGTGAAGGAGCGGCGCAGTTTCATTCGCGCGGGATGCCGTAGCGGTCCATGCGCCGGTACAGCGCCTGCCGGCTCATGCCCAGTTCGGCGGCGGCCTGGGCGATGACGCCGTGCGCACGGCTCAGTTCGGCCACGATGCGCTCGCGATCGGGTTCGGCAGCGGCGGCCGTACGTGGCGCGGCGGGCTTGGGCAGGTTGAGGTCGGCGGCCTCGATCTGCGCGCCGCCTGCCAGCAGTTCGGCGCGCTGCACCACGTTGCGCAGTTCGCGCACGTTGCCGGGCCAGGCGTGGCGCTGCAGCGCCTGGCAGGCGCCGGCCGACAGCGGCTTGTCGCCGGACAGGAAATGCTCGGCCAGCGGCACGACGTCGCCGGGGCGCTCGGCCAGCGCCGGCAGCGACAGTTCCACCGCGTTGAGCCGGTAGTACAGGTCCTCACGGAAACTGCCGTCGCGGATCATGCCGATGAGGTCGGCGTTGGTGGCGCTGATCACCCGCACCTTGACCTGGCGCTCGCGGTTGGAGCCCAGCCGCTCGAACCGGCCGGTCTCCAGTACGCGCAGCAGCTTCATCTGCCCGGCCAGCGACAGGTTGCCGATCTCGTCGAGGAACAGGGTGCCGCCGTCGGCGGCCTCGAACTTGCCTTCGCGCACCTTGTTGGCGCCGGTGTAGGCACCGGCCTCGGCGCCGAACAGTTCGGCCTCGATCAGTTCGGCCGGGATCGCGCCGCAGTTCAGCGCCACGAACGGGCCGCGCCGCACCGAGGAGTTGGCCTGGATGATCTGCGCGATCTTCTCCTTGCCGCTGCCGTTGGGGCCGGTGATCAGCACCGGCAGTTCCGAGCGCGCGACCTGGCAGGCCAGGGCGATGGCGCGCTCGCTGGCGGGGTCGGCGAACACCGCACCGCACAGGTCGTAGCGCTGCGCCAGTTGCTGGCGATGGCGGCGCTCGCCGTCGCGGCGGCGTTCCAGTTCGCGTCGTGTCTCCGACAGCTCCAGCAGGTTGTTGACCGTGGTCAGCAGCTTGCGGTCGTCCCAGGGCTTGGCCAGGTAGTCGGCGGCGCCGGCCTTGACCAGTTCCACCGCGCTGCTGAGCTGGGTCCAGGCGGTCAGCAGGATCACCGGCAGGTCCGGATGGCGCGTGCGGATCGCCTCGAACAGGGCTACGCCTTCCTCGCCGGAAGTGGTGTCGGCGGTGAAGTTCATGTCCTGCAGGACCAGGTCGATGTCGCCCTCGCCCAGGCGCTGCAGGCCCGCCTGCGGGCTGTCGGCGTAGACGGTGTCGATGTCGTGCAGGGAGAACAGCACTTCCAGCGCGGTGGCGACCGCGGGGTTGTCGTCGATGATCAGCAGGCAGGGCATCGTGCACCTTGGGCGCGGAACGGGGCGCCGGCGAAGAAAAACGGACCAGGCGGCATCATCGCAGTCTGCGTGGAGATTGTCGTGCCTGCGTGCATCGGCACCTCAGACACTGCGCGTGGCCACCGCCGGCGGCACCGCGGCGGCGCGGCGCGCGGGCGCCAGGATCGCCAGCTGGCCGAGCAGCAGGAGCGCCGCAGCGACGGTCGGCAGGTAGCCCAGCGGCAGGCGTGGCAGGTCGTAGTGCTGCAACAGCGCTTGATTGAGCAGCAATGCCAGCACCATGCCCGCGGCGCTGCCAGCGCTCACGATCAGCAGGTTTTCGGTCTGGAAATGGCGCAGGATGTCGCCACGGGTCGCGCCGATGGCGCGGCGGATGCCGATCTGGCGCGTGCGTTGCTGCACCCAGAAACTGGCCAGCCCGCCGATGCCCAGGGCGGTCACGAACAACAGGCCCGTGGTCGCCGCGAGCAGCAAGCCGATCATGGTGGCATCGCGCTGGAAGTAGCGCTGCCGCAGTTGGGCGTAGCTGCGGCGCCCTTCGGCCGGAATCAGTCGCAGCGGTCCTGCCTGTGCCAGCGCGTCGGCCGCCGCGGCCAGGATCCGTCCGCGGTCCTGCGGCGCGCTGCGCAACAGGTACTGCACTTGGCTGCCCGCGGGCAGCTGCGGCGACAGCGCGGCCAGATGGTCGACCGCTGCGCCGCGCAGCGTCGTGCGCAGCAGGTCTTCGACGACGCCGACGACGACGGCGCCGTGGGCTCCGCCATACAGCGTTTTGCCGACCGCAGGTTGACCTGGCCACAGTTGCCGCGCCAGCGCGCGGGTGACGATCACCGCGCTCGGTGTGGCGGTGGAATATTCGTCGGCACGGAAGTCGCGGCCGGCGATCAGGTGCGCGCCCATGGCCTGCACGAAACCTTGCGAGCCGGAGTAATACGTGGCCTGGATGCACCCTGTATCGTCCATCGACTGCTGCGCCATCGCGCGGTCCAGCGTCTGTTGGTCGGGGCAACCGCCATAGTCGTTGGCGCCGCCGGACAGCGGCAGGCTGAAGCCGATCGCGGCGGCTGCGGTGACACCTGGAATGCTGCGCAACGCCCGCAGATCGGATTGTTGCTGGGCCAGTGCATTGCCGTCGCTCTGGACGCCGCGCACCGAGATCAGCGCCAGTTCTTCCTCGGGCAAGCCGCTGGAGACCCGCAGACGTTCGATGCGCCCACCGATCAGGAACACGGCGTTGGCGACGAAGGCGCAGGTCAGCGCGACCTGCAGCGCCAGCAGCGCGGCGGTCAGGCGGTGATGCTGCAGGCTGGAGAGGATGGGGCGGATCGGCAGATTCATGTCAGGTCCTTGATCTGCAGGGCGGGGTCGATCCGGCTGGCCCGCCAGGCGGGCAGCAGGCCCGCCAGCAGTGCGGCGATCACCGCCAGTGCCACGGTGGCGAGCAGCATCTGCAGGTCCATCCGCGCCAGCCTGGCGTAGTCGTCCGGGCGCTGGCGCACGCTCCACAGACCCAGTTCGGCGATCGCGATGCCCACTGCGCCACCGAGCAGCCCGATCAGCGCGGCTTCGCTGCCGAATTGCAGGAACACGTGGCCGCGGCGGGCACCGAGCGCGCGTCGCACGCCGATCTCGCCGCCGCGGCGCAGGAATTTCGCCAGCAGCAAGGCGATCACGTTGACCAGGCAGATCCACAGGAAACCCAGCGCCAGCAGCGTCTGCAGGCGCACATCGTCGGGCACCATCCGCAGGTGGCGCAGCCAGTCCATCAACGCATACAGCCGCGCCCGCTCCGGCGGCCGCTGGAAGCGGCCGCTGGCGTGCTGTGTCACGGCGTAGTCGTAGAGCAGGCGCTGGTAGGCGGCGACCTGCTGCGGCGTGTCCAGGCGCACCCAGAACTGCAGCCAGCTGGTCGACGGATCCCTGCGTCGCGCCGCGTCGTCGCCGTTGAAGCTGTTCCAGCTGCTGATGTTGCTGTTGACGTCCAGTGCCAGTTCCATCGCGGTCGACAGCGGCAGGAAGAAATCGTCGCGCTGGCCGAAACTGCCCTTGCTGCCCGGGTCGGCGTAGAACAGCGGTTGCGGATCCCAATCGCCGGTCACGCCGATCACCTCGAAGCCGATGCGCTTTTCCCCGAGCGCCACCCGCTGGCCGACCGGATCGCGCGCGCCGAACAGGGTGTCGGCCAGGGTGCGGCTCAGCACGATGACGCGGGCGTGGCGCTGGTCGTCCGCCGTGCTCCAGCCGTGGCCGCGCTGCAGGGGGATGCCGAACAGGGCGAAGAACCCGGCGCTGGTGTAGCGGCCGCTCAGGTCGAGCGGCGCTTGCGCCGCGCGCGGTTGCCACAGCAAGACCTGCCCGCCGGCCATCGCCGCCTGCGGTGTGGCGGGTGCGGCCCGCAGCAGCGCCATGGCGTCGGGCCAGGTGAGGTTGTCGGCCGGATCGCCCCACTCCTGGTTGTCCGGGTAGCTGCTCGGCAACGGATCCAGATGCGGGGTGTAGAGCGTACCGCTCCTGTCCGGCAGCGGGTCGCGCGACATCACGTGCAGCACCGTCAGCATGGTCATGCTCGCGCCGATGCCCAGGCCGATCGCCAGCACCATCAGCGCGGTGGCGATCGGCGTGCGCCGCAGGCTGCGCCAGGCCAGCAGCAGATAATGGTTCAGCATCCTGCCTCTCCTCGTTTGGACACTTGACGCGTTCGCTCAGACACTGCGCGTGGCCACCGCCGGCGGCACCGCGGCGGCGCGGCGCGCAGGCAGCAGCACCGCGAGCTGGCCGAGCAGCCACAGCGCCAGCGCGCCGACCGGCAGGTACCACAACGGCAGCCGTGGCAGTTCGTAGGCGCTCATCAGATACAGGTTGGCGGCATAGGCCAGCAGCATGCCGAGGACGATGCCGGCGCTGGCGAGCAGGAAGTTCTCCAACTGGAAATGCCGCAGGATCTGCGTGCAGGTGGCGCCGAGCGCGCGGCGAATGCCGATCTGCTTGGTGCGCTGCTGCACCCAGAAGCTGGTCAGGCCGACGATGCCCAGCGCGGTGACCAACAGAAGCAGGACGCACACGCCGACCAGGAGCCAGGCCATCGCCTGGTCGTCGCGGTAGTAGTCCGCGCGTGCTTGTTGCAGGGTCTTGCCGCCTTTCACCATCCGCCGTGGACCGTGTTGCGACAGCGTCGCCTTGGCTTGCCGCAACACCGCCTCGCGCTGCGCCGGGTCGCGCACGCGCAGCAGGTAGGTGCCGCGATCGTAGGGAACGTTCACCGGGAACAGCATCGTGTCCTCGTAGTGGCCGACGTTCCCGCCTTCGCGGGGTTGCACCAGGCGTTGCACCACGCCGACGACCCGGTGTTCGCCGTAGACGTAGATGGTGCGGCCCACGGCGTTCTGGCCAGGGAACAGACGTTGCGCCAGCGATTGGCTGAGGATGACCGAGGGCGGGATGCGCTTGGCCACCGGATCGCGCAGTTGCGCGTCGTCGATGAACTCGTCGTCCGCGAAGCGGCGCCCTGCGACCAGATGCAACCCCAGGGTATCGAGCAGCCGCGCGTCGCCGAAGTACTGCACCGCATGCAGGGTGCTGCGCTCCTGGTCCGGGCGCAGCGATACCCCGCTGTAGCCGAGCGAGTCGCCGAACAGCGCCTGGTTGATGATGCTGGCCTCGCGCACACCCGGAATGCGTCGCAGCGCGTCCAGGTCGGCGCGGGTCTGCGCGGCGCTGTTGCCGTCGCCGACCACGCTGCGGCTGCGCAGTTGCACCAGTTCCTGCTCGGCGGCGCCGCTGGGCCGCTGCATGCGTTCGAGCCGCTGATTGATCAGGAACAGCGCGTTGCAGACGACGGCGCAACTGAAGGCGATCTCCAGCACGATCAGGCTGGCGGCCACGCGGTGCTTGCGCAGACTGGAGAGGATGGGATGGAGGGACACGGTGGGAATTCCTGGCGGAGAGGGCGCGCGCGGCGCGTCATTGCGACTTGAGCTGCAGGGCGGTGGACACGCGCATCGCCTGCCAGGCCGGCAGCGCGCCGGCGAGCAGGCTGCTGCCCAGACTCAGCGCCAGGGCGAGCAGCAACATGCGGCCGTCCAGGTGCGCCAGCGCGGCGTAGTCGGCCGGCTGCTGCCGCACCAGCCAGGTGCCGATCCAGGCCAGCAGCAGGCCGCCGGCGCCGCCGGCCAGGCCGATCGCCGCCGCTTCGATCAGGTGCTGGGCAAAGATCGTCCGCCGTGAGGCGCCGAGCGCGCGGCGCACGCCGATCTCGCCGCTGTGGCGCAGGAACTTGGCCAGCATCAGCCCGGCGGTGTTGAGCATGCAGATGCCCAGGAACGCCAGCGCCAGCCCCACCTGCAGGCGCACGTCGGAGGGCACGGCGTGGTTGCGGTCCAGCCAGCTCATCACGTCGCTGAGGCGGATGTCCGGCGGATGGCGGAAGCGGCCGGCGTCGCGCTGCTGCTGCGCATAGGCCTGCAACGCGTCCAGGTAGGCGGCGTGCTTGGCGGGGCTGTCCAGTTCCACCCAGTACTGGATCCAGGCGCAGGGGGCGTTCGCGCTGGTCCTGTTGCCGGCATGGTCGCCCCAGCAGGACATCGAACCGCTGACGTCCAGGTCCAGGTCGCGCGCAGTGGAGAACGGCACGAACACGTCCTCGCTGTCGCCATACTCGGTGTTGGTCAGGTCGTAGAAGCGCGGGTTCATGTCCCAGGCGTCGATCACCCCGACCACCCGCAGCACGGTATCGCCAATCTGGAGCTGGCGGCCGACACTGTTGGCGTCGCCGAACAGTTGGGTATTGAGCCGCCGCGAAATCACCGCGACACGCGCGCGCCGGGCATCGTCGTCCGCGGTCCAGGCGTGGCCGTAGCGCATCGGCACCGCGAACATCGGAAAGAAGTCGGCGCTGGTGTAGCGCGCTTCGGCGCCGAACGGGGTCAGCTGCGGCTGCGCCGGCACCACCGTCACGCCGCCGGCCGACATCATCGCCTGGCGGTCGCCGCGCCTGTCGCGCAGCAGCGCCTCGGCATCGCGGCGGGTCAGTTGCTGCGGGTCGGTGTCGTTCGGATCGTAACGGTCGTCCGGCGCGACGTTGAGTTCGACGTTGAACAGCTGCGCGCTCTTGCCGGGAATGGGATCGGCCGCCAGCACGTGGAACACGGTCAGCGTGGTCATCGACGCGCCGATGCCGACCGCGATCGCCAGCACCATCAGTGCGGTCAGCAGGCGGTTGCGACCGAAGCTGTGCAGCGCCAGTTTGCAGTAGTAGCCGAACATCGGACGTCCTGAAGAAAAAAGGCCGGCCGGAGCCGGCCAAGGGGATGGGTCAGGTGCTGCGGGTGGCCACGGCCGGCGGCACGTCGGCGGCGCGGCGGGCCGGCGCGAACACCGCCAGCTGGCCGAGCAGCCACAGCGCCACCGCGCCGATCGGCAGGTAGGCCAGCGGCAGCCGCGGCAGCTCGTACTTGCCCATCAGCCACTGGTTGATGGCGTAGGCCAGCAGCATGCCGAGCACGATGCCGGTGCTGGCCAGCAGGAAGTTCTCGGTCTGGAAGTAGCGCAGGATCTGCCCGCGGGTGGCGCCGAGCGCACGGCGGATGCCGATCTGCTTGGTGCGCTGCTGCACCCAGAAGCTGGCCAGGCCGACGATGCCCAGCGCGGTGACGATCAGCAACGCGACGCAGACCGCGCCGAGCAACCACACCATCGCGCGGTCGCCCTGGAAGTAGGCGTCGCGGATCTCGCTGTAGGTCTGCTGCTTGAGTACCAGACGGCTGCTGTCGACCTTCATCAGCGCCGCGGTGGCCGCGTTCAGCACTTCCTGGCGCCGCGCCGGGTCGGTGACCCGCAGCACGTACAGCCCGTCGGTGTAGTTCAGCCGGAACGGCAGCAGCATCGCGTAGTCGATCTCGGCCAGGCCGCTGGCGGCGGTGGGCCGCGCCAGGGTCTCGACGATGCCGACCACGCGGGCGCCCACCGGCCCGGTATAGACGGTCTTGCCCAGCGCGTTCTGCCCCGGGAACATCTTCTCCGCGGTGGCGCGGTTGAGGATGATGGCGGTGCCCTTCTCCTGGATCCGCTTGTCGGTCTGCGCGGCGTCCAGATCCATGTACTCGTCGGGGGCGAAATCGCGCCCGGCCACCAGCTTCAGGCCCAGGGTCTTCAGCGTGCCTTCCTCGGCCATGTACTGTGCGGCATTGAGGGTGGGCCGCTCCTGGTCCGCGCTCAGCGACAGGCTGGTGTTCCAGGAGTAGTGCACGAACGGCACCTGGTTGAGCACCGTGGCGTTGCGCACGCCGGGCACCGCGCGCAACGCGGCCAGGTCCTCGCGGGTGCGCGCGGCGGCGTTGACCTGCTGGCCGATGCCGCCCAGCGAGATCGTCACCAGTTCCGACTCGGCGATGCCGCTGGGCCGGTGCAGGGTCTCGATGCGGTTGCCGATCAGGAACAGCGCGTTGCAGACGATCGCGCAGGCCAGGGCGATCTCCAGCACGATCAGCGCGGCGGCGGTCTTGTGGCGGCGCAAGGTGGACAGGATGGGGCGGATATCCATGGCGATGACCTTGTGAGAATGCGTGGAAGGCGCAGGGCGCGCAGGATCAGGACTTGAGCTGCAGGGCGGGCGCGACCTGGATGGCGCGCCACGACGGCAACAGGCCGGCGAGCAGGCTGGCGCCCACCGCCATCGCGAAGGTCAGCGCCAGCATGCTCGGATCCAGATGCGCCAGCTTCGCGTAGCTGGCCGGCTGCTGGCGTACCGCCCACAGGCCGAGCGTGGCCAGTCCCAGTCCGGCCACGCCGCCGGCCAGGCCGATGGCGCCGGCCTCCACCAGGCATTGCGCGAAGATCGCCCCGCGCGAGGCGCCGAGCGCGCGGCGCACGCCGATCTCGCCGCTGCGGCGCAGGAACTTGGCCAGCAGCAGGCCGACGGTGTTGAGCAGGCACACCAGCAGGAAGCCCATCGCCAGCCACAGCTGCAGGCGCACGTCGCCGGGCACCACTTCGTTGTGGTCCAGCCACTGCATGACGTTGCGCAGGCGCACGTTGTTGGGGCGCTGGAAGCGGCCGGCGGCGCGCTGCTGGGCCGAATAGTTCTCCAGGTAGGCCTTGTAGTCGGCAGCCTGCGCCGGGTTCTCCAGTTCCACCCAGTACTGCACCCAGGCGCACGGCGCATTGAGCGCGGTCTGGTCGCCGTTGCTGTCGCCGAAGCAGTTCATGCTGCCGTTGCGGTCCATCTTCAGATCCATCGCCACCGAGAACGGCAGATAGGCCTGTTCGTCCGACCCATAGGTGTTGGTGACGTCGTAGAAGCGCGGCTTGACCTCCCAGGTGTCGAGCACGCCGACGATGCGGAAGGTGTTCTGGTCCATGCGCAGTTCGCGGCCGACGCTGTCGGCGCCGTCGAACAGCTTCTCGTTGAGCTTCCGGCTGATGACCACCACGCGGTCGTGGCGCTCGTCTTCGGTGCCGGTCCAGCCGTGGCCGTACTGGAACGGCGTGTCGAACATCGGAAAGAAGTCCGCCGACGTGAAGCGCACTTCCGACTTGAACGGCTTCAGGCCGCTCTTGGTCGGTTCGATCGCCACGCTGCCGCCGGTCATCAGCGCCTGGCGCTTGGCGCGCTTCTCGCGCAGCAGCGCCTCGGCATCGAAGCGCGTGTTCTGCGAATCCGGTTCCTCGCCCGGCTGGAAACCGGCCTTGGGTTGCGCATCCACCTGCACGTAGAACAGGCGATCGCTCTTCTGCGGAATCGGGTCGCCGGAGAGCACGTAGAACACGGTCAGCGTGGTCATGCTGGCGCCGATGCCCAAGGCGATGGCCAGCACCATCAGCGCGGTGAGGACGGTGTTGCGGCGGAAGCTGCGCAAGGCGAGGCGGACGTAGTAGCCGAACATGGGAGCTCCGGGGTCAGGCGCTGCGGGTGGCGGTGGCGGGTGGGACGGCGGCGGCGCGCAGGGCCGGGCCGAGGACGGCGAGCTGGCCGAGCAGCCACACCGCGACGATGCCGGTGAGCACGGTCGGCGAAGACAGCCGCTCCAGTTCGAAGCGCTGCATCAGCCACTGGTTCATGACGTAAGCGAGCACCGCGCCGAGCAGCGCGCCGGCGCCGACGATCAGCAGATTCTCGGTCTGGAAGTAGCGCAGGATGTCGCCGCGGGTGGCGCCGAGCGCGCGGCGGATGCCGATCTGCCGGGTGCGTTGCTGCACCCAGAAACTGGCCAGCCCGCCGATGCCCAGCGCGGTGACCGTGAGCAGGATCAGGATGATCGCCAGCAGCATCCGCGCCACCGCGCTGTCGCTCTTGAAGTACTCGCTCCGCAGTTCCTGCATGGTGCTCACGCGCTGCTGCACGTAGGTCGGGTTGGCGCGCTGCATCGCCGCGGCCGCGCGCGGCAGCGCCTGCGCCAGTTGTCCTGGCTTGCTGCGGATCACGTAGCCGCCGCCCCAGCCTTCGCTGCCGATGCGGATCTCGGTCAGCAGCGCATCGGCGTCGTCGTCGTGCCCGGTGATCTCGCCGCGCACCGGCGCCATCACCCCGACGATGTCCAGGCGCACCGGCTGGTTGAAGGTGCTGGTGTAGAGCGTGCGCCCCAGCGGCGATGCGCCGGGGAACAGTTTGGCGGCCAGCGAGGGCGTGATCAGCGCCGGCAGGCGCCGCTCGATCTCCGGCGGCGCGCCGAACAGGTCCGAGGCGCCGGTCAGCTCCGCATCGCGCAGGTCGCGGCCGGCGACGATGCGGATGCCCAGCGTGCGGTTCAGGCCCTGGCTGCCGAGGAACAGACGGGCACGGGCGACCGGCTGCGTGGCCTGCGGCTGCAGGAACAGTTGCGCCTGCGTCGGACCCCACAGCGGCGGCGTGCCGAACGCCGCCGCTTCCACACCGGGCACCGCCTGCAGCAGGTCCAGGCTGCGGCCGACGCTGCTGATGCTGCCCGGCTCGCCGACCACGCTGATGCTCTGGATCAGGCCGATATCCTGTTCCATCACCCCGGTCGGGGTCTGCACGCGCTGGTAGGTGCGGGCGATGATGAACACCAGGTTGCACAGCACCGCCAGGGTCAGGGCGATCTGCAGCGCCATCAGCACCACCGCGGCGCGATGGCTGCCCAGGGCGGACAGGATGGGACGCACGGGAGGGAACGAGGTCATAGCGATTTCACCTGCAGGGCGGGGGCGATGCGCGAGGCGCGCCAGGCCGGCCACAGGCCGGCGGCCAGCGCCGACAGCGTGGCCACGGCCAGGGCGATGCCCAGGATCGCGGGATCGGCATGTGCCTGCTGCGCGTAGGCCACCGGTTGCTGGCGCACCAGCCACAGGCCGATCCAGGTCAGCGGGATGCCGAGCAGGCCGCCCAGGCAGCCGATCAGTGCCGATTCGGCCAGGCATTGCGCGAACACCGCGCGGCGGCTGGCGCCGAGTGCGCGGCGCACGCCGATCTCGCCGGCCTTGCGCATGAACTTGGCGACCAGCAGGCCGACCGCATTGAGCAGGCACACCAGCAGCACGCCGAAGGCGATCCAGGTCTGCATGCGCACCGTGGCCGGCACCACCCGCTTGTAGTCCAGCCAGTCGACCAGGCTGCGCAGGCGGGTGTTGGGGGCGCGTTCGAAGCGGCCGAGCTGGCGCTGCTGCGCGCTGTAGGCATCCAGCGCCGCGCGGTAGCGCCGCTCCTGCTCGGGCGTGTCCAGCCGCACCCAGTACTGCACCCAGGTGCATTGCGCGGCCTTGGGGTCGTGCAGGCCGGCTTCGCCATCCTTGCCCCAGCACTGCATCGGCCCGTAGCCGTAGTCCTGCGGCAGGTCCAGCCAGGTCTCGAACGGCATGTACAGTTCCTCCGGCGGCGTGTACGCGCCGGAGTTGAGATCGTAGAAGCGCGGCTGCGCGTTCCAGGCGTCGATCACCCCGATCACCCGGAACGGGCGGGTGGCGATGGTCAGGGTCTTGCCGACGCTGTCCGCGCCACCGAACAGCGCGTCGTTGAGCTTGCGGCTCAGCACCACCACCGGCGCGCGCTGGCTGTCGTCGCGCCGGCTCCAGCCGCTGCCGTAGAGGAAGCGCATGCCGAACATGCCGAACAGGTCGGCCGTGGCGGCGCGCGTGGTGAGCATGCGCAGGGGGCTGTCGGGCACGGTCTGGCGCACCGGCAGCCAGTTCGCGCTGGTCATGGTCTGCGCCGGCGCCGCCTGCGCCCGATACAGCGCGGTCGCATCCTGCCAGGTCAGTTCGTCCGGCGGCTCGGGGTCGGCGCTGGGCAGGTTGCGCGGACGCGGATCCAGTTGCGGATGGAACAGCGTGGCGCTGCGCCCGGGCAGCGGGTCGCCGGAGAGCGTATGCAGCACGGTCAGCATGGTCATCGACGCCCCGATGCCCAGCGCCACGGCCAGCACCATCAGCGCGGTGAGGATGCGGTTGCGGCCGAAGCTGCGCAGCGCCAGGCGGAGGTAGTAGGCGAACATGCGGGCTCCGGGTCAGGCGCTGCGGGTGGCGGTGGCGGGGGCGACGGCGGCGGCGCGCAGGGCCGGACCGAGCACGGCGAGCTGGCCCAGCGCGCACAGCAGCAGCGCGCCGACCGGCAGGTAGCTGGCCGGCAGCCGTTCCAGTTCGAACACCTGCATCAGCAGCACGTTGCCGCCGTAGGCCAGCAGCATGCCCAGCGCCACGCCGGCGCCGACCAGCAGCAGGTTCTCGGTCTGGAAGTAGCGCAGGATGTCGCGGCGGGTCGCGCCGAGCGCGCGGCGGATGCCGATCTGCTTGGTGCGCTGCTGCACCCAGAAGCTGGCCAGGCCGACGATGCCCAGCGCGGTCACCAGCAGCATCGCGACGATGATCGCGACCAGCAGCCCGGTCATCGCGCGGTCGCTCTGGAAATAGGTCTGGCGCAGCGCGTCCAGCGGTTGGCTGTTGGCGTTGTCCAGCACCGCCTCGGGCACCGCCCGCGCCACCGCTGCGCGCGCCTGCGCAAACACCCGCGGCAGGTCGCGCGGATCGGCGCGCAGCACGTAGGTGCCGGACTGCTCCGCCTCGCGCACCGGGATCACCACCGACCAGTCGCTGCCGATCACGCCATCCTCGCTGCGGCCGGGGTCGGGACGCGCCAGGTGCGCCAGCGTGCCGATCACGCGGAAATGGCCGCCGGCCCAGAATTCCTTGCCCAGCGGATCCTGGCCCGGCCACAGGTGCGCGGCCAGCGCCCGCGTGATCCACACGCCGGCCGCGGTCGGGACGCCGTTGACGAGCGGCTGGTAGTCCGCGTCGGCGAACGCGCGGCCGCTGTCCGGCTTCAGCGCCAGCGCGGCGACGGCGCCGGGGCTGAGCATGTAGAAGTGCGGCACGCCGCCGACCTGGGTGCAGTCCTGGTCCAGGCACAGCCCGTTGTTGAACACCGGCGGCGCGAACGGCACGGTGTTGATGGCGCCGGCCGCGCGCACGCCGGGCGTGCGCCGCACCGCATCCAGCGCGCGCGCGTTGACATCGGCAGCGTTGCAGCCGTCGCAGCCGGACAGCGACACCAGGCCCAGCGCGGATTCGTCGATGCCGCTGCGCAGATGCACCAGGTCCAGGCGGTTGCCGATCAGGAAGAAGGCGTTGCACAACACCGCACAGGCCAGCGCCACTTCCAGCGCGATCAGCGTCGCGGCGATGCGGTGGCGGGACAGTGCGCTGAGGATGGGCGTGATCTGCATGGTCGCGGGCCCCGGTTACAGACTCTTGAGTTGCATGGCTGGCGCGATACGGCTGGCGCGTAGGGCGGGGAACAGGCCAGCCGCGAGGCTGCAGGCGATCGCCAGGGCGAAGGTGCCGGCGAACGTGGTCAGGTCCAGGTGCGCCAGGTCGGCGTAGGCGGTGGGCTGCTGGCGCACGCTCCACAGGCCGATCAGGGTCAGCAGCCAACCGCCGATGCCGCCGACCAGGCCGATCACGCTGGCCTCGGTCAGGCACTGCGCGAAGATCGCGCGACGCGAGGCGCCCAGCGCGCGGCGCACGCCGATCTCGCCGCCGCGGCGCAGGAACTTGGCCAGCAGCAGGCCGACGCTGTTGAACAGGCACAGGCCCAGGAACGCCAGCGCCAGCCAGCTCTGCAGGCGCACGTCGCCGGGCACCACGCGGTTGTGGTCCAGCCATTGCGGCAGCGACAGCAGGCGCGCGGTATCGGCGCGGCCGATGCGGCCGGCGGCATGCTGCTGCGCCGCGTAGTCGGCCAGCAGCCGGCGGTAGTCGGCGACCTTGGTCGGCGTATCCAGTTGCACCCACAACTGCAGCCACACGCACGGCGCGCTGCGCAGGTCCATGTTGGCGTCCGGCTTGCCGAAGCAGGTCCACGGCTGGATATGGCCGTCGTTGACCTCCAGGCTGCTGGACAGCGGCATGAACACGTCCTGCGGCCGTCCGTAGAAACTGCCGGTATCGCCATGGGCGAAGCTGCCGCCGGCCAAGGTGTAGAACAACGGCGACGGCCGCCACGGCGCCAGCACGCCGACGATGCGCACCGCGGTGCCGCGCACCAGCAGCGTGCGGCCGACGCTGTTGCGTCCGCCGAACAGCTTGGCGTTGAGGTCGGACGAGATCACCGCCACCCGCGCCCGGTCCTCGTCCTCGCGCGCGCGCCAGCCGCTGCCGTAGGCGAACGGCACCTGGAACATCGGGAAGAAATCGGCCTGGGTCATCAGCAACTGGGTCATGAAGGGCGGTGCGGCGCTGTCCGGCGCACGCAGCTTGATCTCGCTCTCGGCGACCATGGCCTGGCGATCGGCGCGCCCGCGCTTCCACAGGTCCATGGCCGAGGGGTAGTCGAGCTTGTCGTACGGCTTCTGGTTGGCGCCGTTGCTGGGACGCGGATCCAGTTGCGCGAAGAAGATCTGCTGGCTGCGTCCTGGCAAGGGGTCGCCGGACAGCAACCGCATCACCGTCAGCGTGGTCATCGCCGCGCCGATGCCCACGGCGATGGACAGCACCATCAGCGCGGTGAGCACCGGGCTGCGGCGCAGGCTGCGCCACGCTTGCTGGACGTAGTAGCCGAGCATGCCGGTCTCCGCGTCGTCGCCGTGCCGGTCAGCGCGTGGCCGCGGCGTCGCTGCCGCCGTGCACCAGCACCGGGTCGCGCTGCAGGTCGGTGGCCTGGCCGTCGACGATGTGCACGTTGCGCTGCGCGCGCGCGGCCAGTTCCGGGTCGTGGGTGACCATGACGATGGTCGAGCCCTGCGCGTTGATCTCTTCCAGCAGTTCCATCACCCCGCGCGCCATCTGCGAGTCGAGGTTGCCGGTCGGTTCGTCGGCCAGCAGCAGGCGCGGGCTGCCGGCCAGGGCGCGGGCGATCGCCGCGCGCTGCTGCTGGCCGCCCGACAGTTCGGACGGATAGTGCTTCATGCGCGAGCCCAGCCCGACCCGGCTCAGTGCCTCCTCGATGCGCTGCTTGCGCTCGGCTGCGCCCATGCCGCGGTAGCGCAGCGGCACGTCGACGTTGTCGAACAGGTTGAGATCGGGGATCAGGTTGAAGCCCTGGAAGATGAAGCCGATCTTCTGGTTGCGCATGCGCGAGCGCGCATCGTCGTTGAGGTTGCTGACGTCCTGGCCGTCGAGCAGGTACTGGCCGCTGGTGAAGGTCTCCAGCAGGCCGGCGATGTTGAGGAAGGTGGTCTTGCCCGAACCCGACGGCCCGGTGACGGCGACGAACTCGCCCTCGCGGACATGCAGGTCCAGCGAGCGCAACGCATGCGTCTCGACCTGTTCGGTGCGGAAGACCTTGGAGACGGCGCGCATTTCGAGCATGGCATGAGTTCCTGTGGTGGTGGAGCGGGGATTGGGGATTGGAGATGTCGGGATTCGGAATCAGTGGCCAGGAAAGGAAAACGAGAGAGGCTTGCGAATCCCCAATCCCGATTCCCCAATCCCGGCTTCTAATGCACCGTGACCTGCGGTGCGTCGCCGAACAGATCGCTGCCGGAGACGACCACCCGGTCGCCCGGCTGCAGGCCCGAGCGCACTTCGACCTCGCCCAGGCTGGTGACGCCCAGTTCGACCGGGCGACGCACCGCCGAGTCGCCGTCCATGACGTAGGCATAGCGGCCGCCGGACTGTTCGACGAACGGGCCGCGCTCGAGCTTGAGCACGTTCTTGCGGGTATCCAGCAGCACCCGCGCACTCATGCGCTGGCTCTGGCGCAGGCCCGGCGGCTGCTTGTCGGTGAAGCGGATGCGCGCGTTGACCTCGCCGTTGACCACTTCCGGCGACACCGCCGAAATCGCCCCGGCGAACGGCTCGCCGGCACCGCTGGTCAATTGCGCCGGCATGCCGATCGCCAGGTCGCGGGCGAAGCTCTCCGGCACCTTGATCTCCAGTTCGAACTTGGACAGATCGACCACGCTCAGCACCGGCGCGTTGGCGGCGACGTTGGTGTGCTGCGACACCTGCACCTGGCCGACCTGACCGTCGAACGGCGAGCGCAGGGTCAACAGGTCGACCTGGCGCTGCACCTCGGCCACCACCGCGCGCTGGCGCTCGGCGAGCAGGCGCTTGTTGCGCGCGTCCAGCGCCGCGCCCTGCGCCTGCAGGCCGGAATCCTTCTGCGCATGGCTCATCGCGATGTCGGCCTTCTTCAGCGTGTCCTGGGCCTTGGCCAGTTCCACCTGCGGCACCGCGCCGCCTGCGTAGCCGCGCTGGTAGCGCTCCAGGTCGCGGCTGGCGGCCTGCCGCTCGATCTGCGCCTGGTCGATCAGCTTGCTGGCGTTGGCGCGGGCCAGGCTCGCGTCCAGGTCGGCGCGGCCGGCCTCTGCTTCCAGGCCGGCCAGGGTGGCCTCTTCCTGCGCCAGCTTGCTGCGCAGTTCCGGGCTGTCGATCTCGGCCAGCTCCTGGCCCTGCTTGACCACGTCGCCGGCGACCACCTTCAGGGTCACCGTGCCGCCGGAGATGGCGTACAGGGTGGGGCTGTTGGCGGCGATCAAGCGGCCGTCGGCGGAGATGTCGCGGACCAGGTCGCCGCGGGTCACCGTGGCGATGCGCACGCGCTGCGCATCGAACGAGCGGCTGCCGGCGATCCAGCCGCGCGCGGCGAAGGCGATGCCCAGCAGCACCAGCGCGGCGATCGCCCCGGGCCACAGCCAGCGGCGCCAGGCGGCGGAGCGGGGGCGGGCGAGAACCTGGTCCTGGGCGGAGGTGTCACGGATCATCGGACGATCGCAGCGGTGAGGATGGGGACTCCATCGCACGATGCGTGCCAACTGCAAGCCATTGAATTGTATGGGTGTGGCCGGCGCGGACAGGTGTCCGGGTGTCCGCGGACACGTTCGCGGACACCGTCCGCGCGGCTTGACCTGACGGTCAGTCAGGCGCTGCGCCACGCAACGCCGGCAGCCTGCCATACCCAACGCGGCATACTCGGGAATGGCTGACTCGCTCTGTGTCTGGTAGCGGACAGCGGCGAGACATTCAGCGGACTTGGCTAGAATGGCGGACTTTTCGGGAAGGGCGCGGCTATGTGCGGTATCGTCGGTGCGATCGCGGATCGCGATGTGGTTCCGGTCCTGATCGAAGGCCTGAAACGCCTGGAATACCGCGGCTACGACTCGGCCGGCATCGCCGCCATCGCCGACGGACAGGTGCGCCGCGTGCGCCGCACCGGCCGCGTGGCCGAGACCGAAAGCGCCGCGCAGGCCGAGGGACTACACGCGCCGCTGGGCATCGGCCACACCCGCTGGGCCACGCACGGCGGCGTCACCGAGGCCAATGCGCACCCGCACGTCAGCCACGGCGACCTGGCCCTGGTCCACAACGGCATCATCGAGAACCACGAACAGCAGCGCGAGCGCCTGACCGCGCTCGGCTACGTGTTCGAATCGCAGACCGATACCGAGGTCATCGCCCACCTGATCCACCACTACATCGCCCAGGGCCGCGACCTGCTCGGCGCGCTGCAGGCGGCGGTGAAGGAACTGACCGGCGCCTATGCCGTGGCCGCGGTCAGCAAGTCGCGCCCGGACCTGCTGGTGTGCGCGCGCATGGGCTGCCCGCTGCTGATCGGCCTGGGCGAGGGCGAGAACTTCATCGCCTCCGACGTCTCGGCGGTGATCCAGGCCACGCGCCGGGTGATCTTCCTGGAAGAAGGCGATACCGCCGAACTGCGCCGCGACGGCGTGCAGGTGTACGACGCGCAGGACCAGCCGGTGCAGCGCGAGCCGCACGTCTCCGACGTGTCGCTGGCTTCGCTGGAACTGGGGACATACCGCCACTTCATGCAGAAGGAGATCCACGAGCAGCCGCGCGCGCTGGCCGACACCCTGGAGGCGCTGTTCGACGCCGGCGGCTTCGACACCGCGCTGTTCGGCAGCAAGGCCGAGGCGCTGCTGGCCGACGTGGACGCCGTGCAGATCCTGGCCTGCGGCACCAGCTACTACGCCGGCCTGACCGCGCGCTACTGGATCGAAGGCATCGCCGGGCTGCCGTGCAGCGTGGAGATCGCCAGCGAGTACCGCTACCGCGATGCCTGCGCCAACCCGCGGCAGTTGATCGTGACCATCTCCCAGTCCGGCGAAACCCTGGACACGATGGAGGCGCTCAAGTACGCCAAGTCACTGGGCCATGCCAAGACCCTGTCGATCTGCAACGTGCCCGAGAGCGCGATCCCGCGCGCCAGCGCGATGGTGCTCTACACCCGCGCCGGCGCCGAGGTCGGCGTGGCCTCGACCAAGGCCTTCACCACCCAGCTGGCGGCGCTGTTCCAGCTCACCTGCGTGCTGGCCAAGCGCCGCGGGCGGCTGAGCGCCGAGCAGGAGGCCGAGTACCTGGAGCAACTGCGCTACCTGCCCGGCAGCGTGCAGCACGTGCTCAACCTGGAACCGCAGATCGCGGTGTGGGCCGAGCGCTTCGCCGACAAGCACAATGCGCTGTTCCTGGGCCGTGGCCTGCACTACCCGATTGCCCTGGAGGGCGCGCTCAAGCTCAAGGAAATCACCTACATCCACGCCGAGGGCTACCCGGCCGGCGAACTCAAGCACGGCCCGCTGGCGCTGGTCGACGCCAACATGCCGGTGGTGGTGATCGCGCCCAACGACACCCTGCTGGAGAAGGTGAAGTCGAACATGCAGGAAGTGCGCGCGCGCGGCGGCGAGCTGTTCGTGTTCGCCGACCAGGACAGCAACTTCAACGAATCCGAAGGCGTGCACGTGATCCGCACGCCGCGCCACGCCGGCGTGCTCAGCCCGGTGCTGCACACCGTGCCGGTGCAGTTGCTCGCCTACCACACCGCACTGGCGCGCGGCACCGACGTGGACAAGCCGCGCAACCTGGCCAAGTCGGTGACGGTGGAGTAAGCGCGCTCAGTCGCGTTCGGCATGCCGGCAATGCGCAGGGAAAGCGCCGTGGCGGCGATTCCGCCGCGGCGCCGCGCGGGCTGCCGCTGAGCGCTAGGCGGCGATGCCGTTGAAGAAATCGACCAGGCTCTGCGGCGCGGTGTCGTCGAAGAACAGGGCGAGGTTGCGCTGCGATTCGTGGGCGAACGGCGCGCTGCGCGCGAACAGCGCGGCTTCATACATGGCCAGCGCGGCGTCGATCGCGCCTGGATGCGCGGCGATGGCCTTGCCCAGCTCGGCCCCATCGTAGAGCGCGAGATTGGCGCCTTCGCCGGCGAACGGCGACATCAGGTGCGCCGCATCGCCGAGCAGGGTGACGCCGGGGACGCGCTCCCAGCGATGCTCGACCGGCAAGGCATGGATCGGACGCAGCACCGGTGGGGTGTCGCTGGCGGTGATCAACGCGGTCAGCGCCGGCGCCCAGCCGGCGAACTCCGCGGCGATGCGCGCCATCGCGCTCGCCGGCACGGCAGCGTCGATGCCGTCGAACCACGCCTCCGGCCTGACCAGCGCCACATAGGCCTGCAACATGCCGTCGGCATGGCGGTGCACGAGCACGCCCTTGCCCGGTGCGACCGCCATCAGCGTGCCGCCGCCGACCAGGTGCGCGCTGGCCGGATACCGGGTGTCGGCGTGCAGCAGGCAGGTCTCGACGAAGGTGGTGCCGCTGTAGGCGGGCACCGCAGCGGACAGCAAGGGCCGCACCTTCGACCAGGCGCCGTCCGCACCGACCAGCAGGTCGGTGGTGACCGTGGCGCCATTGCCGAAGTGCAGCCGATGCCGCCCCTCGCCGAGCGGCGACACCCCGGCGAGCTTGTGGCTCCAGCGCACCGCGCCGGCGGGAAGCGCATCGAGCAGCAGGCGACGCAACTGCCCGCGATCCACCTCCGGCCGACTGCCGGCGGCGATGTCCGGTCGCTCCACCAGCAGCGTCCCGTGCGCGTCGACCACGCGTTTCGCATCCGCGCCGGGCAACACCAGCGCGCGGAACTGCGCGTAGAGCCCGGCGTCCTTGAGCGCCAGTTGTCCGTTGTATTCGTGGATGTCGAGCAGGCCGCCCTGCGGGCGCGCCTCGGCCGATGCCTCGGCTTCGTAGAGCGTTGCGGCGATGCCGTGTAGGTGCAGCACGCGGGCGAGCGCGAGCCCGCCCAGTCCGGCGCCGATGATCGCGATGGGAGTGTGCATCCGGGACCTCGAGGGAGCAGTGCGTGCAGCGATGCGCGCTGTACGCGGTGATGGAACGTCGTTCCATCATCTTGGAATGACGTTCCATCCGTGTCAAGATCGGCCATGGCCAAGCCACGCCCCAGCCCGTCCCGACGCGATGCCGCGTTGTCGCGCGAGCAGATCGTCGACGCGGCGATCGCCCTGCTCGATCGCGACGGCGACGCCGGCCTGACCTTCCGCGCGCTGTCCGAACGGCTCGCCACCGGACCGGGCGCCCTGTACGGCCATATCGCCGACAAGCGCGATCTGCTGACCGCGGCCTGCGATGCCGTCATCGCGCGCAGCCTGCCGCCGCCACCGGCAGCCGCCACGCCGCAGGCCGCCATCCGCGCGCTGGCCCTGGCCATGTTCGACGCGATCGATGCGCATCCCTGGATCGGGTCGGCGCTGTGGCAGGCGCCGGGACAGTTGCCGATCGTGCGCATCATCGAAGGCCTGGGCCAGCCGTTGCGCGCGCTTGGTGTGGCCGACACCGCGCAGTGGGCGGCGGTGTCCGCGTTGCTCAACTACATGCTCGGCGTGAGCGGGCAGAACGCGGCCAACACGCAGTTGGCGCTGACCCAGGGGCTTGTCCGCAGCGAGGCCCTGGACGCGATGGCGGGCATGTGGTCGCGGCTCGATCCGGACGCCTATCCGTTCGTGCGCAGCATGGCTACCGCGCTGCGCACGCACGACGACCGTCTGGATTTCGTCGCCGGGATCGACCTGATCCTCGCCGGCATTCTGGCGCAGGGCGCTGCGCCGGCGACCGGCGACGTCCGCAAGCGCCGCAGGTCCTGAACGATCCGGGCATCGAGCGCTGCGCGAGGTGCCACATGGCGCGCAGCTGCGAGCGCCGCATGACGCCGCTGATCACGCCGCGAACGCTGGCACTTGTGCGTGGACATTGCCAGCAGTGTGGCGCGGGTTATGCATAAGCTTCCTGCGAGGGTTCCCACCACGCAGGAGGACGCATGTACGAGTCTTTCAGACAGGGGGCGCCGGCCGAGCTGTGGCAGGCGCTGGTGCACGAGGCCGGGCAGCGCCTGGGCCGGCCGCTGGACGAATCGCGCGAGCACTATCTGGTGTTCGTGCTGCTGCGCTACCAGCGCGACGCGCAGTTGCTGGCGCGCATCCAGGCGCTGGCGTGGCTGCATGCGCAGGAGCAGGTGGGGCGTGCACGTGCCGACGCCTTGCGTGAGGTCGGCGACGGCTGCCTGCTGATCGCCGGGCTGTTCCCCGGCGTGGCGGCACGGCGTCGGGTCAGCGTGGACTACTTCATCGACCTCGGCCGTGGCGCCTACGCCGAAGTCGCCGAAACCCGCGACAGCGACGCCAGCCTGTTCGGGCAACTCGCGCGCAGCTATCGCGAGCTGGTCCGCACGCTGGGCGCGCTGCGTCCGCCACGGCACGACGTGGAGGCATTGCAGGCGGCGCTGCACGCATGAACGGCGAAGAGGCGCGTCCAGCGTTCGTCGCCGTCGGTGCCTGATGCGCTGTGCCGCGGCCCGGTTCCGCATCTCGTAGGAGCGGCTTCAGCCGCGACGGGCAGTCCCGGGAATGCCCGTCGCGGCTGAAGCCGCTTGTGTCAAATAAGGGTCTATCGTTGCAGGTGAGAGCGGAGTGCGGCAGGCCGTTTAGCCGCAGTGCCAGCAAGCACGAGTAGGAGTCAGCGCCGCCGCACTCCGGTTCTCCTGCCTGACAAGCCCGAACAGTTGCCCGAGTGACGAGCTCGAACTCCACAAGCATGGGCATCGGCAGGAGCGCTCTCGTCCCTGAGTCTACTGCGGAGAACGTCTATGCGGCGCCATGTCGGGATCGATGTATCCAAGGCCGAACTGGTCATTCATGTCCTGCCGGACGAGCAGGCCTGGACCCAACCCAATACGCCACAGGGGCAGCGTGCGCTGGCCCAACGCCTTGCCGAGCTGGGCTGCGAGCGGATCGTGCTGGAAGCCAGTGGCGGCTACGAACATGCCGTGCTGCAGGTGCTCCGAGAGGCAAACCTGCCGGCAGTGCGGATGGCCGCCGATCGTCCGCGCAAGCTTGCCCAGGCCTTGGGCCTGCATGCCAAGACCGATGCCCTGGACGCGCGCCTGCTGGCCATCGCCGCCCAGCACATCCCGACCATGCCCACGCCCGTGGCGCCCGAGCACCAGCAGTCTCTTCGCGAACTGCTGGACCTGCGTGCCACCCTGGTGAGCCAGCGTGATGCCCATCGGCGGCGCCTGGAGCACATCACCAGCGCCAAGGTGCAACACCGCTGCCGAGAGGTGATCGCCCTGCTGAACCAGCAGATCCAGACGTTGACGCAGGAGATCGAGCAGCAGGGCAAGACCTGCTCGAGCCTACCCAAGGTGCCTGGGCTCGGCACGATCCTGCGCGCGGTTCTGGCCGCGCGGCTGCCAGAGCTGGGCACGCTGCCGCCACGCAAGCTCGCTGCCCTGGTCGGGCTGGCCCCGTTCAATCACGACAGCGGCTGCTGGAAAGGCCAGCGCCGCATCAAAGGCGGACGTGCCGACGTGCGGCGCGTGCTGTACATGGCCACCTGGGCCAGCATCCGCGCCAAATCCCCCTTGGCCAACACCTACGCACGTCTGCGCGCAGCGGGCAAGCCGGCCAAGGTCGCCATCGTCGCCTGCATGCACAAGTTCCTGCGCTGGCTCAATGCCATCGCGCGCGATCAGGCCCCGTACGCTCCTCCTGTCATCGCAGGTGCATGACAGTTGACTCCTACGGACGCACGGCCGTTTGCGTGAACTTGGCGCGAGACGCGCATCGCTCTGGCGGCGACGTCGCGTTTCGCTGCGGGGGCGCGTCCTTGCCGCCGGAGCGCGCACCCGTAGCTCAACAGCAGAACCGTCAGAACCAGAACCGCAGGCCGGCGACCCAGCGCGTCTCGCGTACCGCTTCGCCGTCGGCGCGGCGCAGCTCGGCGGTGTCGCCGAAGTGGCGGACGTGGTCCACGCCGACATATGGCGCGAACCGCCGCGTGATCTCGTAACGCAGGCGCAGTCCGCCCTCCACGGTGGCCAGGCCGCTGCCGGTGCGGTGCGCCGGATCGTCGCGCGCGGCCAGTTCCGCCTCCAGCCGTGGCTGCAGGATCAGTCGGTTGGTCAGCAGCACGTCGTATTCGCCTTCCAGGTGCAGGCTGGCATGGCCGCCTGCGCCGACATACAGCATCGCCGAGACCTCGAACTTGTACGGCGCCATGCCCTGCACGCCGAACGCGGTCGAGGTCCGCGCGCTGCCCGGCGCGAACGCCTGCCTGCCGCCGATCAGCACGTCCCACCACGGCGAGATCGCGCGCCCGTAGGCCAGTTCCAGCGAGGACGCCGTGGTGCGGCCGCCCTCGCGTTCGCCGTCGCTGCGCAGCCACAGCCGGTCGATGTCGCCGCCGTACCAGCCGCGCGCTTCCCAGGCCTGGCCGCTGCCGCGGGCGTTGTCCCAGCCCTCCAGGCGATCGACCAGCAGGTAGCCGGTGCGCGCCGCGCCGTGCGCCATGCCGTGGTCGCGCAGCACCGGGAACGCCGCCGCCAGGTCGGCGGCGGTGATCGGCGGGATCGGCTCGCGCGGCAGCGACGTGTCGGCGCTCGCGGGACAGTGGCACGCTGTCGCTGTCGCTGTCGCTGTCGCTGTCGGTTCGGGCGCCGACGGCGTCGCATGGTCCATGCGGTCGTGATGCATGCCGTCGTGTGCGGAGTGCGCATGCTCGACCTGCGACGCCGGCGCCGCCGCGTGGTCCATCGTGGCGTGCTCCATATGCTCGTGCGACATGGCGTCGGCGTGCTCTGCCGTGGTCTGCGTGGCAGACGCGCCGTCCATGACTGGCGCGTGCGCGGCATGGCCCATGGCTGCGTGGTCCATGGCGCCCTGCATCGCCGTGCCGGGCTGCGCTGCTGTCGCGTCCGCGATGGGCATGCTGGCAGCGGACGCCGGGCAGGCGCAGGGCGCGGCAGGGCGATCGGCGTCGCTGTCGGCCGCGTGGACATGCTGTGCCTGCGCCACGGCGTGCGCCAACAGCAGCGCCATGCCGGTCGCCTGGGCGAGTGGAGCGAGACGGAAGCGGCTCATGCGTCCACCCGCACTTCGCGCATCATGCCGCCGTCCATGTGGTACAGCAGGTGGCAGTGGTAGGCCCAGCGGCCCAGCGCATCGGCGCGCACGCGGTAGCTGCGGCGCGTGCCCGGCGGCATGTCCACGGTGTGCTTGCGCACCTGGAAGCGGCCGGCGGCGTCCTCGACGTCGCTCCACATGCCGTGCAGGTGGATCGGGTGCTGCATCATCGTGTCGTTGACCAGCACGATGCGCAGGCGCTCGCCGTAGTTCAGCCGCAGCGGCTCGGCGCTGGCGAAGGGAATGCCGTCGAACGACCAGGCGAACTTCTCCATGTTGCCGGTCAGGTGCAACTGGATCTCGCGCCCCGGCTCGCGTCCGTCCGGGTCCTCGAACAGGCTGTGCAGGTCGGCGTAGGTCAGCACGCGGCGGCCGTTGTCGCGCAGGCCGATGCCGGGGTCGTCCAGCCGCGGCGCAGTGGCGGAGGACTGCATGTCCACCAATGGATTGCCGCGTTCGCTGGCTGGATGCGCAGGCGCGGCGGCAGCGCTGGCAGCCGCGTGCGCGGCGTGGTCCATGCCCGGCATGCCGGCCATGTGCATGTTCGCGCCGCAGCCGCCTTCCATGCCCTGCATGCCTGTGCCGGCTCCGTGGTCCATGCCGGCGTGTCCGGCCATCGCATGGCCCATGTCCTGCATGCGCAGCAACGGACGCGGATCGTTCGCCGGCACCGGCGCCTGCAGGCCTTCGCGCACGGCCAGGGTGCCGCGCGCGTGGCCGGTGCGGCCCATGTCCTGGGCGAACACCGTGTAGGCGTCCTGGCCGCTGGGTTCGACCAGCACATCAAAGGTCTCGGCCGCGGCGATGCGGAACTCGTCCACGCTCACCGGATGCACGTATTGGCCGTCGGCGGCGACCACGGTCATCTTCAGCCCGGGGATGCGCACGTCGAAGTAACTCATGCTGGAGGCGTTGATGAAGCGCAGCAGCACCTTCTCGCCGGGGCGGAACAACCCGGTCCAGTTGCCGGCCGGGGTCATGCCGTTGAGCAGGTAGGTGTAGGTGTTGCCGTTGACGTCGGACAGGTCGCTCGGCGTCATGCGCATGCGCCCCCACATGCCGCGGTCGGCGAGGGTGGCGCGCAGCCCGTCCTCGCGCGCGTCGCGCAGGAAATCGCCGACGGTGCGCTGGTACAGGTTGTCGTAGGACGGCATCTTCTTCAGTCGCCGGAACAGCGCCGCCGGATCCAGATCGGTCCAGTCCGACAGCAGCAGCACGTGTTCGCGGTCGTAGCGGTACGGCGGCGGCTCGCGCGGGTCGATGACGATGGCGCCGTACAGCCCGGCCTGCTCCTGGTGCAGCGAATGGCTGTGGTACCAGTAGGTGCCGGACTGGCGCAGGGCGAAGCGGTATTGGTAGGTCTCGCCCGGGTAGATGCCGTCGAAGCTCATGCCCGGCACGCCGTCCATGTTGGCCGGCAGCAGCAGGCCGTGCCAGTGCACCGAGGTCTGGGTGTGGCCGGGCAGGCGGTTGGCCACGCGGATGGTCACGGTGTCGCCTTCGCGCCAGCGCAGCAGCGGCGCCGGCACGCTGCCGTTGACCGCGATGGCGGGGCGCGTGCGCCCGGTGAAGTTGACCTGTGTGCTGCCGATGCTCAGGTCCAGATCGGTGCCGTGCAGCACGTAGGGCGCGGCGCCGTTGCGCGCCAGTGCGCTGGCCTGGGCGTGGCGCAGCGGCAGCCCGGTGAGGCCGGCGGCGGCGCCCAGTGCCAGCCCGGTGACGAAGCGGCGCCGCGACGGCAGCGCCGGCAGGCCGGAAGAAGATGGGTTCATGTGCGATGTCCGTAAGCGGATGCGATGCGCCGCACAGCACCGACGGAGCGCTGCAGGCACGGACGCGGCAGCGCCTGTGCGCTGCCGCCGGGAGACCGCCCAGCAGGCGGCCGCGCGCGCTCAGGCGCTGGGAGGGCGCTCCAGCCGCGGCAGGCCGGGCGCGCCGTGCGCGGCCTGGGGAGCGGCGGCCACCAGGGTGCGGGGCAAGCGTGGCAGCGCCAGCGGCATCGCCAGCAAGGCCGGCAGCGGTTGCGCGTGCGGGCATTGGCAGCCGGCCATGCCGCCGCAGCCGCCGTGCTTGCCGGCATGGTCGTGGCAGTGCGCGCCGTGGTCGGTCGGCGGCGGTGGCGGTGCGTCGTGGCAGGGCATCGCCGCATGCGCCGGCGCCGCGCTGGCGACGATGGCAGCCGCTTCGTGCGTCGCGCTGCCGTGCGCCGGCATGCCGGGCATCGCCATGGCGGCCGCGGTGCCGTTGAGCAGCAGGCTCAGGCACAGCAGCAGGCGCAGCAGGACGGCGGAAGTCGGCACAGGCGGCAGCGTGGCGTCGGGAACGGAAGAGGATACCGAAGCCGGCGTGCGCGGCAAGCGACCGCCATGCGGCAAGGCTTGACTCTGGACCCGAGTCCAGGGAGTAGGGTGTGCGCATGCGATCCGACCCCGCCACCGCCCGCTTCACCATCGGCGCGCTCGCCCGCCAGGCCGACGTCGCCATCGACACCGTGCGTTACTACGAACGCCAGGGCCTGCTGCCTCCCGCCCCGCGCCGCGCCTCCGGCTACCGCGAGTACGACGCCACGGCAGTGCAGCGGGTGCGTTTCATCCGCCGCGCCAAGGAACTGGGCTTTTCGCTGGAGGAGATCGGCGAGTTGCTGGCGCTGCAGGATGATCGCGTGCATGGCGTGGAGGGCATCAAGCAGCGCGCCAGCGCGCGCCTGCAGGCGCTGGACCGGCGCATCGCCGAACTGACCGAGATGCGCGACACCCTGGCGGCCCTGGTCGAGGATTGCCCCGGCCACGGCGCGCCGGACGCCTGCCCGATCCTGGGCGACATCCGCGGCGATGCCGCCGGCGAGCCGTCGCGATGAGCGCGGACCGGGCCACCGCGTCGCTGACGCTGCCGGTGCAGCGCATGACCTGCGCCGCCTGCGCGGCGGGCGTGGAAAAAGCGCTCACGCGTCTGCCCGGCGTAGCGGCCCAGGCCAGCTACGCCGGCGCGCGCGTGCAGGTGGACTACGATCCGCAGCAGGTGGATCTGCCGACGCTGCTGCAGCGCATCCAGCACGCCGGCTACCGCGTGCCGACCCAGACCGTGACCCTGGAGCTCAGCGGCCTGCACTGCGCGTCCTGCGTCGCGTCCATCGATGCGGTGCTGGCGAAGACCGCGGGCGTGCTTGCCGGCCACGCCAACCTGGCCTCGGCCAAGGCGCGGGTGGAGATCGTGCCTGGTGCGGTCGCGCCCGCGGACCTGGTCGCGCGGATCGCCCGCGCCGGGTTCGGCGCGCGCGTCGTCGAGGCCATGGACCCGGCGCAGCTGGCCGAGCGCGAGCGCAGCGAACGGCGCGCCTGGCGACGCGAGCTGGGCCTGTTCGCCGCGGCGGTGCTGCTGACGCTGCCGTTCTGGGGGCAGATGCTCGGCATGCTGGATGGCGACGCCCTGCGCGGCGCGCACGTCGAACCGCTGCCGCGCTGGCTGCAGCTGTTGCTGGCGACGCCGGTGCAGTGCTGGATCGGCGCGCGTTTCTACCGCGCCGGCTACCGCGCACTGCGCAACGGCAGCGCCAACATGGACGTGCTGGTCGCGCTGGGCACCGGCATGGCCTATCTTTACAGCGCCGTGGTCACCGTGGCCGGCCTGCATGGCCAGCACGTGTACTTCGAGGCCAGCACCAGCGTCATCACCCTGGTGCTGCTCGGGCGCCTGCTCGAGGCCCGCGCCAAGCGCCGCACCACCGCGGCGGTGCGCGCGCTGCTCGACCTGGCGCCGACCACCGCGCGGGTCGAGCGCGACGGCGCCATCGTGGAGGTGGACGCGGCGGAACTGGCGGTCGGCGACGTGTTCGTGGTCGCCGCCGGCGAGCGCGTGCCGGTGGACGGCGAGGTGCTCGAGGGTCATTCCAGCGTGGACGAGGCCATGCTCTCCGGCGAGGCCATGCCGGTGGCCAAGGCGCCGGGCAGCCGTCTGCACGCCGCGACGGTCAATCAGCTCGGCCTGCTGCGCGCGCGCGCCACCGGCGTCGGCGCGGACACCCTGCTGGCGCAGATCGTGCGCATGGTCGATGCCGCGCAAGGCTCGCGTGCGCCGATCCAGCGCCTGGTCGACCGTATCGCCGCGGTGTTCGTGCCGGCGGTGCTGGCCATCGCCGCGGTCACCCTGGGCGCGACCTGGGCGCTGGGCGGCAGCTTCGCCGAGGCGCTGGTGCACGCGGTGGCGGTGCTGGTGATCGCCTGCCCGTGCGCGCTGGGGCTGGCCACGCCGACCGCGATCATGGTCGGCACCGGTGTCGGCGCGCGCGCCGGCATCCTGATCCGCGACGCCGAGGTGCTGGAACGCGCCCGTGCGCTGACCGCGCTGGTGGTCGACAAGACCGGCACCCTGACTCTGGGCCAGCCGCAGGTGACGGCGGTGCTGGTCGCCGACGCGGCCGAGACCGCACCGCTGTTGCGCCTGGCCGCGGCGCTGGAGACCGGTTCGGCGCACCCGCTGGCGCGCGCCATCGTGCAGCGCGCCGCCGACCTGGGGGTGCGCGCGGCCGTGCCGGCGCCATTGGCCGAGGCGGTGCAGACGCTGCCGGGGCAGGGCGTGCGCGGCCGCGTCGACGGGCGCGAGGTGGCGCTGGGCGCGCTGGCGTGGCTCGACGGCCTGGTCGCCGCGCCGGCCGACCCGGCGCTGCGCCGCCAGGCCGAGGCGGCACAGGCGCAGGGCCACAGCGTGGTCGGAGTGGCGGTGGATGGCGCGATGAGCGGCTACATCGCCATCGCCGATCCGCTGCGCGAGGATGCCGCCGAGGCGGTGGCGTTGCTGCAGGCGCGCGGCGTCGCGGTGACCATGCTCAGCGGCGACAACCGCCACGCGGCGCAGGCGGTGGCCGTGCGGCTCGGCATCAAGCAGGTGCAGGCCGAGGTGCTGCCGCAGGACAAGGCCGAGCACGTGCGCCGGCTGCAGGCCGTGCCGGGCGCACACGTGGGCATGGTCGGCGACGGCATCAACGATGCCCCGGCGCTGGCCGCGGCCGACGTCAGCTTCGCCATCGGCAGCGGCTCGGACATCGCCATCGAGGCGGCCGACGTGGTGCTGATGCACGGCGACCTGGCCGGCGTCGCCGCCGCCATCGACCTGTCCGCGGCGACGGTGCGCAAGATCCGCCAGAACCTGTTCTTCGCCTTCGTCTTCAACGGCCTGGGTATCCCGCTGGCCGCGTTCGGCCTGCTCAACCCGGTGATCGCCGGCGCGGCGATGGCACTGAGTTCGGTGTCGGTGCTGGGCAATGCCTTGCTGCTGAATCGCTGGCGTCCGCAATGAGCGCGGATGCGATTTCTCGACCCTGGAGCCTGACATGCACCATCTCGATCTCCTCGTCCACGGCATGAGCTGCGGCGGCTGCAGCGCACGGTTGCAGCGCGTGCTGGACGCCTGTCCGGGCGTGACCGCCAGCACGGTGGTGCTGGAAGGCGGGCGCGTCGGCATCGACTACGACCCGGCGCGCATCGACGTGGCCACGCTGGAGCAGGCGATCGCCGATGCCGGCTTCAGCGTGGTCGCCGGCTGAGCGCCCGCCGCGCCGGGTGAACGCCGCCGTGGCGGCCGCTGCCGCGCATGGCCCTGGCGCGCGGCCGGGCGTGTATCGTGGGCGCGGTTTCTCCGCTCCCGCATCGCCATGACCCATCGCGCTTGGGTGGCCGCCGCCATCCAGAAGATCGAAGCCGACTTCAACCGCTCGGCCGACACCCACCTGATCCCGCTGGACCTGCCCGGTTTCCCCAGCATCGACCTGTACTTCAAGGACGAGTCCAGCCATCCCACCGGCAGCCTCAAGCACCGCCTGGCGCGCTCGCTGTTCCTGTACGCGCTGGCCAACGGCTGGCTGCGCGAGGGGCGCCCGGTGATCGAGGCCTCCAGCGGCTCCACCGCGGTGTCCGAGGCGTATTTCGCGCGCCTGCTGGGGCTGCCGTTCATCGCGGTGATCCCGGCCACCACCTCGCCGGAGAAGATCGCCACGATCGAGTTCCAGGGCGGACGCTGCCACTTGGTCGGGCGCGCCTGCGACCTGCACGCCGATTCGGTGCAACTGGCGCGCGAGACCGGCGGCCACTTCATGGACCAGTTTCTGTACGCCGAGCGCGCCACCGACTGGCGCGCCAACAACAATATCGCCGAGTCGATCTTCCGGCAGATGCAGGAGGAGCCGCATCCGATCCCGGCGTGGATCGTGTGCAGCCCCGGTACCGGCGGCACCGCGGCCACGCTCGGCCGCTACGTGCGCTACCGGCGCCATCCCACCCGCATCCTGTGCGCGGATCCGGAAGTGTCGCTGTTCTTCGACGGCTACCGCGAGGCGCTGGCCGGGCGCGACTACGCCGGCCTGGAAAGCACCGGCGGCTCGCGCATCGAAGGCATCGGCCGGCCGCGGGTGGAGCCGAGCTTCATCCCCAGTTGTGTCGATGCAATGGTCAAGGTGCCCGACGCGCTGAGCCTGGCGGCGATGCGCTACGTCAGCGCGCGCCTGGGCCGGCGCGTGGGCGGCTCCACCGGCACCAACTTCGTCGGCGTGCTGCAGGCGGCCACGCACATGCGCGAGCAGGGCCGCAGCGGCGCCATTGTCACCATCCTGTGCGACAGCGGCGAGCGCTACGTGCACAGCTACTACCGGCCGCAGTGGTACGCCGAGCAGGGCATCGACGTGGAGCAGGCCGATGCGCAGCTGGCCGCGGCGGTGGCCGGTGCCGGCCTGCCGCCGCTGCCTTGTGCTGCGCTGGACTGACCGCCATCTGTCGTTCATGGCCGGCCGCGCCGGTCCTTCCTCCGCTACCGAGAGTTCCGCGATGACCAATCCCCTGCTCGATTTTTCCGGCCTGCCGCGCTTCGATGCGATCCAGCCCGAGCACATCGGCCCGGCGATCGACACGCTGCTGGCGCAGGCCGAGGCCGCCGTGGCCGCCGCCGAGACGGTGGCGCCGGTGCGCTGGGACAGCTTCGTGGCGCCGCTGGACGATGCCACCGAGCGCCTGTGGCGGGCCTGGGGCCAGGTGGGCCACCTGCAGGCGGTGGTCAACACGCCGGCGCTGCGCGAGGCCTACAACGCCAACCTGCCCAAGGTGACGCGCTTCTCCAGCGCGCTGGGGCAGAACCTGGCGCTGTTCGCCCAGTACCGCACGCTGGCGCAATCGCCGGAGGCGGCCACGTTGACGCCGGCGCAGCGCAAGGTGCTGGACAACGCGCTGCGCGATTTCCGCCTGGGCGGCGCCGAACTGGGCGAGGCCGACAAGCAGCGCTTCGCCGCGATCCAGGAAGAGCTGTCGGCGCTGTCGGCCAAGTTCTCGCAGAACGTGCTCGACGCCACCGACGCGTGGTCGCTGCTGATCGACGACCCGGCGCGCCTGGCCGGCTTGCCCGAGGACAGCATCGCCGCCGCGCGTGCGGCGGCCGAACGCGACGGCCAGACGGGCTGGAAGCTGACCCTGCAGATGCCCTGCTACCTGCCGGTGCAGATGTACGCCGAGGACCGCGCCCTGCGCGAGACGCTGTACCGCGCCAACGCGATTCGCGCCTCGGAGTTCGGCGATGCGGCGCTGGACAACAGCGCGGCGATCGGCCGCATCCTCGCCCTGCGTCACGAACTGGCGGCCCTGCTCGGCTTCGCCAGCTACGCCGAGTATTCGCTGGCGACGAAGATGGCGCAGGATCCGGCACAGGTGCTGGCGTTCCTGCACGACCTGGCCGCACGCGCCAAGCCCTACGCGCAGCGCGATCGCGCCGAGCTGGAGGAATTCGCACGTGAGCACCTGGGCCTGGATACGCTGGAAGCCTGGGATCTGGCCTACGTCAGCGAAAAACTGAAGCAGGCGCGCTACAGCTTCTCCGAGCAGGAGGTGAAGCGCTACTTCACCGAGCCCAAGGTGCTGGACGGCCTGTTCGGCCTGATCCACGACCTGTACGGCTTGCGCGTGGAGGCCGACAGCGCGCCGGTGTGGCATCCGGACGTGCGCTTCTTCCGCCTCAGTGATGCGCAGGGGCGCCTGGTCGGGCAGTTCTACCTGGATCTCTACGCACGCGAAGGCAAGCGCGGCGGAGCCTGGATGGACGACTGCCGCAACCGCCGCGAACGCGCCGACGGCGTGCAGACCCCGCTGGTGTACCTGGTGTGCAACTTCGGCCGCGGCAGCGACGGCAAGCCGGCCACCTTCACCCACAACGAGGTCACCACCCTGTTCCACGAGATGGGCCATGGCCTGCACCAGTTGCTGACCCAGGTCGGCGAACTGGGCGTGGCCGGCATCAACGGCGTGGAATGGGACGCGGTGGAACTGCCCAGCCAGTTCATGGAGAACTTCTGCTGGGAATGGCCGCGCCTGCAGGCGATGACGGCGCACGTGGACAGCGGCGAGCCGCTGCCGCGCGCGCTGTTCGACAAGATGCTGGCGGCGAAGAACTACCAGAGCGGCATGTTCACCGTGCGCCAGCTCGAGTTCGCGCTGTTCGACATGCAGCTGCACCACAGCTTCGATGCGCAGTCCGACAGCGTGCTGCAGTTGCTCGAGCGCGTGCGCGACGCCGTGGCGGTGAACCGGCCGCCGGCGTGGAACCGCTTCCCGCACCAGTTCAACCACATCTTCGCCGGCGGCTATGCGGCTGGCTACTACAGCTACAAATGGGCCGAGGTGCTCAGCGCCGACGCGTATGCCGCATTCGAGGAAGCGCCGGATCAGTTGGCGAACACCGGCGCGCGCTTTCTGCGCGAGATCCTCTCGCGCGGCGGCAGCCGCCCGGCGCTGGAGAACTTCACCGCCTTCCGCGGTCGTGCGCCGGAGTTGGAAGCGCTGCTGCGGCACAGCGGTATGGCGGGATAAGCCGGGATTGGGGATTGGGGATTGGGGATTTGTGATTTTTCGCGAGTGCATGGCATTTCCAGCGCTTCTGGCTTTGTTGTAGGAGCGGCTTCAGCCGCGACGGAGCATTACCGGTAACGCCCGTCGCGGCCGATCCCACAAAAGGGACAAGAGCCGCTCCCGCAGAAAATCGCTTGCCAATGCTTTGGCTCCGCCCAGCACACTGCCATCCCCAATCCCCAATCCCCAATCCCCAATCCCCAATCCCCAATCCCCAATCCCCAATCCCCAATCCCCAATCCCCAATCCCCAATCCCCAATCCCTGCTCCTCCGTGCTAGAACGAGGAACAGCGGCACAGCGATCTTCGCCGCCGTGATAGCGGCGCAGAAAACCGCCGCACTACACAAGGAGGACCGCATGAAGCGAGCAGGGTGGTGGACGCCGTTGCTGTTGAGCATGGCCGCGCCGGCGCTGGCGCAGGACGGCAGTGGCACGGTGCGCATCGGCGCCAGCCTGCGTGCCGGCCCGGCGCCGGAGTATCCGCGTGTGGCCACGCCGGTCACCGACGACGCGCTACGGGTGCATGGCTGCACCCGCGACTGGGCCTGGTGCGATGTCAGCTGGCGCGAAAAACGCGGCTGGTTGCCGGCCGGCGCGATCGATTTCAGCGCACAGGAACAGGGCATCGTACCCGGCGTGCCCACCGTCGGCTTTGCGCTGGATCGCTATTGGGACACGCACTATCGCGGTCAGCCGTGGGCGCGTGAACGCGCGCGCTATCGACCGCTGGAAAGCGCAGCGGCCGCGGCCGGCCCGGCGCAGATTCCGGCTCCGTTGCAGCGCCAGTTGGCGCCGCAATGGCGGGCGCCGCCACCGGCGGCGTCTGCCTCCGAGGCCGTGAGCGGCGCGCCGCAATGGACGCCTCCGGGCGAGCGGATGCATCAGATCCCGCCGCCGGATGCGCTCAATCCCCGCTACAACAAGGAATTGTCGAAGGAACTGCAACGGCAGGAAGACGACCGTCGCCAGCGCGAATCGATGGGACTGCAGCCGGTGCCGCCGCCTGCGTCTGCGCCCTCGGCATCGCCGAAGTGGCCACCATCGCCGGCGACGATCCAGTGGGTCGAGCGGCATTCGCCGAAGCCGACCTCGCCTCCGCCGCCACCACCTCCGCCTTCAGCGCCACCGGCCAAGCCGGAAGCGCACAAGGACGATGCCTCCGGGCGCCACGACGTGAAGCAACTGGAGCGCTGAGCCGCGGCGCGGCGCCCTCGCAGGCGCCGCGCGGCCCGGGCACGGTCAGGCCTTGGCGAACACCAGCGCGGCGTTGGTGCCGCCGAAGCCGAAGCTGTTGGACATCACCGTGCGCAAGTCCGCGTCGCGGCTTTCGCGCACGATCGGGAAGCCCTCGGCGCGCGGATCCAGCGTGTCGATATTGGCCGAGCCGGCGATGAAGCCGTCGCGCAGCATCAGCAGGCAGTAGATCGCCTCGTGCACGCTGGCCGCGCCCAGCGAATGCCCGGACAGCGCCTTGGTCGAGGACAGCGGCGGCACCGCATCGCCGAACACCGCGCGCACCGCGTCCAGTTCGGTGACATCGCCCAGCGGCGTCGAGGTGCCATGGGTGTTGAGATAGTCGATCGGCGCGTCCACGCCCTGCAGCGCCATGTGCATGCAGCGCACCGCGCCTTCGCCCGACGGTGCCACCATGTCGGCGCCGTCGGAGGTCACGCCGTAGCCGACCAGTTCGGCATGGATGCGCGCGCCGCGCGCCACCGCGTGCTCGTAGTCCTCCAGCACCAGCATGCCGCCGCCGCCGGCGATGACGAAGCCATCGCGCGCGGCGTCGTAGGGCCGCGACGCCACTGCCGGCGTGTCGTTGAAGCCGGTGGACAGCGCGCCCATGGCGTCGAACATCAGGCTCATGGTCCAGTCCAGCTCTTCGCCGCCGCCGGCGAACATCACGTCCTGCTGGCCGTGGCGGATCAGGTCTGCCGCCGCGCCGATGCAGTGCGCCGAGGTCGCACAGGCCGCCGACAGCGAGTAGCTCACGCCCTTGATCTTGAACGCGGTGGCCAGGCTGGCCGAGACCGCCGAACACATCGTGCGCGGCACCATGTACGGGCCGACCTTGCGCACGCCGCGGTTGCGCAGCAGGTCCGCCGCTTCCACCTGCCAGTGGCTGGAGCCGCCGCCGGAGCCGGCGATCAGGCCGATGCGCGGGTCGCTGATCGCCGCCTCGTCCAGGCCGGCGTCGGCCAGCGCATCGCGCAGCGCCAGGTAGGCGTAGGCCGAGGCATCGCCCATGAAGCGCTTGAGCTTGCGGTCGATCGCCGCGTCCAGATCCAGTTGCACATCGCCGCCGACCTGGCTGCGCAGGCCGGCGTCCACCGCCTGCGGGTTGTGGCGGATGCCGGACTGACCTTCGCGCAAGGCGCGCGCCACGCTGTCCAGATCGTTGCCCAGGCACGAGGTGATGCCCATTCCGGTAATGACCACGCGCCGCATCAGAACGCCTCCGTCGACGTGAACAGGCCCACGCGCATGTCCTTGGCGGTATAGATCTCGCGCCCGTCCACCGACATGCGGCCGTCGGCCACCGCCATCACCAGCTTGCGGTTGATTACCCGGCTGATGTCGATCTCGTACACCACCTGCTTGGCGCTCGGCAGCACCTGCCCGGTGAACTTCACTTCGCCCACGCCCAGCGCGCGGCCGCTGCCCGGCGCGCCCAGCCAGGTCAGGAAGAAGCCGGTCAGCTGCCACATCGCATCCAGGCCGAGGCAGCCGGGCATCACCGGATCGCCGATGAAATGGCAGCCGAAGAACCACAGGTCCGGGCGGATATCCAGCTCGGCGCGGATCACGCCCTTGCCGTGCGCGCCGCCGGTCTCGTCGATGGCGACGATGCGGTCGAACATCAGCATCGGATCGTTGGGCAGGCGCCCGGCGTCGGCGCCGAACAACTCGCCGCGTGCGCTGGCGAGCAATTGCTCGCGCGAATAGGAAGACAGACGACTCATGAACGGAACATTCCCAGGCCAGACAGTCGAGGCGCGCAAGAGTGCATGAGCCTTGCGCGTTCAATCAAACGTTTTATCCGTACGCACGCGTAGTGTCGGCAGGGGCGGTGGCGCGCGCACTGCGCCGGATCAAGGCGCGCATTCTCAGTCCGTGCGCAGTGCCGGGCTTATCATGCGCACACCGTTCGCAGGCGTAGGGTATGGGGTCGATGCGCAAGATCATTCACGTCGACATGGATGCGTTCTACGCGTCCGTGGAGCAGCGTGACGATCCGGCGCTGCGCGGCAAGCCGGTGGTGGTAGCCTGGCGCGGCATGCGCTCGGTGGTGTGCGCCGCCTCCTACGAGGCGCGCGTGTTCGGCGTGCGCTCGGCGATGCCGGCGCTGCGCGCCGAGCGGCTGTGCCCGGATGCGATCTTCGTGCCGCCGGATTTCGCCCGCTACAAGGCGGTGTCGCGGCAGGTGCGCGAGATCTTCCAGCGTCATACCGACCTGATCGAGCCGCTGTCGCTGGACGAGGCCTACCTGGACGTCACCGCGCCGAAGGGCGAATTGCGCACCGCCACCGAGATCGCCCAGACCATCCGCGCGCAGATCCGCGCCGAAACCGAACTGACCGCCTCGGCCGGGATCGCGCCGAACAAGTTCCTGGCCAAGATCGCCTCGGACTGGCGCAAGCCCGACGGCCAGTTCGTGATCCGCCCGCATCGCGTGGAAGCCTTCCTGACCCCGTTGCCGGTGAACAAGGTGCCCGGCGTGGGCAAGGTGATGGAGGCCAAGCTGGCGGAACTGGGCATCGCCACCGTGGGCGATCTGCGCGCGCGCAGCGAAGCGGAGCTGGAGGCGCGCTTCGGTAGCTTCGGCCTGCGCCTGTACCAGCGCGCGCGCGGCATCGACGAACGCCCGGTGGAATCGGACCAGCCGGTGCAGTCGATCTCCTCCGAGGACACCTTCGCCGAAGACCTGGCGCTGGATGCGCTGGAGCCGACGATCCGGCAACTGGCGGAGAAGACCTGGAACGCCACCCGCCGCACCGAACGCATCGCGCGCACGGTGGTGCTGAAGCTGAAGACCGCGCAGTTCCGCATCCTCACCCGCAGCTTCACCCCCGAGCAGCCGCCGGAGTCGCTGCAGACCTTGATCGACATCGCCCTGGCGCTGCGCGCGCGCGTGGACCTGCCGGCGTCCACCCGCTACCGCCTGGTCGGCGTGGGCCTGTCCGGCTTTCACGAACGCGCGCCTGGGCAGGCGCAGGGGCAGTTGTTTCGCTGACTGCGCCGGCCGTCCGTTGGCGACCAGCGCGCTCGCCTCCTTGCTTCGCGCTGTCTTCGTCGAACGCGCGAATCTGGCTGCGACAGCGGCCGCTGGCGACAACGGACGAGCGGCCGAGCGGTCAGCCCGCCGCGCTGTGCCGGCGCATGGCTCAGTAGGCGGCAGTGGCGACCTGGCGCAGGTACTGCGGGCGTTCGATCTCGTCGACGAACACGCTGGCGTAGTCGGCGTAGCTGATCGCGCTATGGCCCTGCGCATCGGTGAGCAGCGCGGTGGCCTGCGTCCGCGCACCACCGCGCGCGGCGCCGGGGCCGATCTCGGCGGCCGGGGCAAAGAAGGTCCAGTCCAGGTCATCGGCGGCGCGCAGGTGCTGCAGGGAGGCGCGATGCGCCAGCGCGTAGGGCTTGTAGGCGTCGGGGAAGTTCGGGGTATCCACCAGTTGCACGCCTGGTGCCACTTCCAGGCTGCCGGCGCCGCCGACCACCAGCAGGCGGCGCACACCGGCGCTGCGGGCGACCTCGACCAGGGTCTGGGCCGCGGCCGGGATCGTGTCGGCCGCAGCGGCACTGGGGCCGTAGGCACTGGCCAGCACATCGTGGCCGCGCACGGATGCGGCGAGCGCGGCGTGGTCGTCCAGCGTAGCGAGCACGACCTTGGCGCCGTCCAGCTCCGGCGGCAGCGGCTGCGTGCGGCGGACCAGGGCGGTGACCGCGTGCCCGCGGCGCATCGCTTCGCGGGCGATGTGGCGGCCGATCTTGCCGGTCGCGCCGATCAGGGCGATGTTCATCGAGATGCTCCAGTCAGTGGATGGGATGCGCACAGCCTAGCGGTGGCGATTGGGGCGATAAACGGCGTATAAGTCGACTATTTGTTGCATGGAACGAGCAAATGGATCGTCTGACCGCGATTGCGGTATTCGTCGAGGTCGCCGAGCGTGGGAGCCTGACCGCGGCAGCCGAGGCGTTGGACCTGTCGCGGGCCATGGTGTCGCGCCACCTGGCGGAGCTGGAGCGTTGGCTGGGCGTGCGCCTGCTCCACCGGACCACGCGGCGGGTCACCCTGACCGGCGCCGGCGAAACCGCACTGGCGCGCTTCCGGCCGATGCTGGACATGGGGGCGGCACTGCGCGAGGAACTGGCGAGCGACGACCCGGAGCCGCACGGGCAACTGCGGGTGACCACGTCGGCTTCGTTCGGCCAGGCGCATCTGGCCGCGGCCGCGGCCGAGTTCATCGCCCGTCATCCGCAGGCACGTGTGGACATGCTGTTGGCCGATCGCACGGTCAACCTGGTCGAGGAGCGCATCGACCTGGCCGTGCGCATCTCCCATCGCGTGGATCCGGGGTTGATCGCGCGGCGGCTGAGCGTGTGTCGCTCGGTGCTGTGCGCGGCGCCAGCGTATCTGCAGCGGCACGGTGTCCCGCAGACCGCCGCCGACCTGGCCGCGCACAATTGCCTGGGCCATCACTACGTGGGCAAGCACGCGTGGCCGCTGCGCCATCGCGGCGAGCGCGTGTCGGTGCCGGTGAGCGGCAACTTCACCGCCAACGAAGCCACCGTGTTGATGGAGGCGGTGCGCGCCGGCGCCGGCATCGCGATGCTGCCGACCTATCAGGCCGCAGCGCTGCTGCGCAGCGGCGAACTGCAGCGCGTGCTGCCCGACCACGAACTCGACACCATGGACATCTTCGGCGTGTACGCCTCGCGCCGGCAGCAGCCGGCGATCGTGCGCGTGTTCCTGGATTTCCTGGTCGCGCGCTTCGGCGACGTGCCCTACTGGGATCGCGACTGAGCGAGTTGCCTACAATACGCGCCGGCTCTGGCGCGCAGGAACGACATGACATTTCCCTATGCAGTGGTGGTGTTCGACCTCGACGGCACCCTTGTCGACAGCGGCGCCGACATCGCCGAGGCGCTGAACCGCACCCTGGTCGACTTCGGCCTGCCGCGGGTGCCGGAGCCGACCGTGCTCGGCTGGATCGGCGAGGGCGTACGCAAGCTGGTCGAGGCCGCCTGGCGGCATGCCGGGGATACCACGCCGATCGATGCGGTGATGCCGACCTTCATGCGCCACTACGCCGAGTGCCTGTTGCGCAGTCCGCGGCTGTATCCAGGTGCGGCCGAGGCCTTGGCGCAACTGCATGCCGATGGCGTGACGCTGGCGCTGTGCACCAACAAGCCGTCGGCGATGGTGCCGCCGCTGCTGCAGCATCTGGGCGTGGCGGAGCTGTTTTCCGCGGTGTTGGGCGGCGACAGCCTGCCCGAGCGCAAGCCCAGCCCGGCGCCGTTGCTGCACCTGGCGCAGCAGTTCGCACAGCCGCCGGCGCGCTGCCTGATGGTCGGCGATTCGGGGACCGACCTGCAGGCCGGGCACGCCGCCGGTATGCCGGTGGCGCTGGTGCGCTACGGCTATCCGCGCGACCTGGATCTGGCCACCGCCGACGTGGTGCTGCTGATGGACGATCTGCGCGAGCTGCTGCAGTTGCGCTGAGCGATGGTCGCGCAGCGCCGCGGTGCCACGCGAAGATCCCGGTTGTGTCGTAGGAGCGGCTTCAGCCGCGACGGGCTTTATCGGGAAAGCCCATCGCGGCTGAAGGGCACCTCGAACAACCTGCCACGACCTGGAGCCAGGGGCAGCATCTGTCGCAACGGCACCAGAGCGGCGCCTGATCGTGGTGGTTGGGAGGCTGAGGTGGCCGCTCGGCCACCTCAGCCGATCACGCCGGCACCATGGCCCGCTCCTGTAGCCGTGCCAGCCGCATCACGTTATGGCTGGCGACCTTCAGCCCGATCACCACCTTTGCCCGCGCCAAGCCGATGCAGCGTACGAACTTGCCGCCTTGTTGGGCCAAGCGCGCAAACGGGTGCTCGCCGAACACCCGATCCTTGGCAATGCGACGGTTCCGGCGCTTTGCTGCCTCGCTCAAGGGCTTGCGTGCCTGCCCTTGATGTTGGATCGCGGGGCGGTAACCACGCTTTTTCAGGTCTGCTTCTCGCGCTGCATCGGCATACCCGCTATCGGCCCATACCGTGCGGCCGGTGTTGTCCGGGTCCAGCACCTGCTCGAAGTGGCGGCTGTCGTGCACGTTGGCCGCGCTCACGTCGTAGCGGCGGATGAAACCCCAGCGGCGGTCCGTGCTGGCGTGCAGCTTGTAGCCGTAGAACGTCACCCCATGCTTCCTGGTCCAGCGTGCCTGCACGTCTTTCTGCGCACGCTTGGCATCACTCCAGTCCTGGCCGACGTCATCGCCCTGCTTGATCTGCGCGTTCTCCTCGCGCGTGTTGCGCTGGATCGGAGCGCTGACGATGCTGGCGTCGATGATCTGACCGCCGCGGGCAATGAACCCAGCACGTTGCAATTGCTCACCGATCGCCGTGCTGATGTCGCCCATCAGATCCTTGGTCTTGAGCCGTTCGCGCCACACCCAGATCGTCTTGGCGTCGGGCACCTTGCCGCTGTGTTCCAGTCCAAGGAATTGCTGGAAGCTGCGCCGATCCAGCACCTGATACTCCAGCGCATCGTCGGAGAGGTTGTACAACTGCTGCAACAGCAGCAGCTTGATCATCATCTGCGTCGGCCAAGCCGGACGGCCGCCGCGCTTGCCGGTACCCAAGGACAGCTTCGCGTCTACGGCGTGAGCAATCCCGGCAAAGTCGATATGCCGTGACAGCAGAGCCAGAGGATCGCCGATCTGCTGCCGCTTGGCTTCGCGTTCGTGGCCGGCAAACAGGCTGATCATCGTGGCGTCCTCGGCGTGTTCTCCAGACCAATGATGCCAAAGGTGGGGTTTTTAGAGGTGCCCTGAAGCCGCTCCCACGAAAAGACGCGTGTGATGTCCGAGCTGTCGCGTCGCGCCACGCCTTCCGGCACAGCGCGACGCATGGCGTCAGCGCGCCGCCGGCGCGTAGCGCAGGGTCAGCGCGTATTCGCGGCCCGGCTGGTTGTACCAGTTCACCGTCTGGTAGTCGCGATCGAACACGTTGCTGGCCTTGGCCTGCAGCGTCCAGTCCGGGGTGAACGCGTATTCCGCGCGCAGGTCGACGGTGCCGTAGCCGGCCAGGCGCACGCGGTTGGCCGCGTCGTCGAAGCGGTGGCCGCTGCCGAACACGGTGACGCCGAGCTTGACCGGGCCGATGCCGCGGTCCACGTCCAGGCGTGCGGTGTTCTGCGCGCGGCGCGCCAGCCAGTTGTCGCGGTTGTCGCCGTCGCTGCGGTTGCGCGGATCGGTGTGGCTCAGCTGCGCCGACAGTTCCCAGCCGGCCAGCAGCGCATAGCCGGTCAGTTCGGCGCCGCGGATGCGCGCTTCGTCCACGTTCACCGGCAGGAAGCTGATCGCGTCGTAGGAGATCAGGTCCTTGACCCGGGTCTCATAGGCGTTGAAGGTCCAGTTCCAGCTGTCGGCATACTGCGCAATGCCGAGGTTGCCGCTCTTGGAACGTTCCGGCTTCAACGCCGGATTGCCGGCGAACGGGTAGTACAGGTCGTTGAAGGTCGGCGCCTTGAAGCCGGTGCCGACGCTGGCGGTGAGCTTGAGGCCATGCGCCAGTGCCAGGCCCCAGCCGAGGCTGCCGGTGGTGTGCTCGCCGAACTGTTCGTTGTCGTCGCTGCGCACGCTGGCCTGCACCTGCTGCGCGCCGAAGCGGCCCTGGTACTCGGCGAACACGCCGGTGTTGTCACGGCTGTCGACGTCGAAGGCGGTGGTGCTGGTGACGTGCTCGCGCTGCCAGTCGCTGCCGACGCTGAGCAGATGGCCTTCGGCCAGGCTGATGTCGCCCTGCAGCGCGGCGGTGTCGCGGCGGCTGTCGAAGGTGCTGATGAAGCTGCGGGTGCGCGCGCCCGGCGCACGGTAGTAGCTGTCGGCGTCGTCGACGTTGCGGCCCAGTTGCGCGGCCAGGTGCAGGCGATCGGAGGGCGTCCAGTCGAGCTTGCCGCTGAACACCTGCTGGGTGTTGTCGGCCTCGTTGCCGGCGAACAGCGGATCGCCGTCGTATTCGTTGCGGCTGTCGATGTTCAGCGCCTGGCCCTCGATGCGCAGCGTGTCAGTGAGGGCGTAGCCGCCGCGCGCGCTCAGCGAGACGTTGCGGTAGCCGTCGCGGTCGGGTTGGTCGACGAAGCAGCCGGCGAACAGCGTGGCCGAGCCATTGCAGGCATTGATGCCGTCGGTCTTCTGGTAGCCGCCCTGCACGGCCAGCCAGCCGCGCTCGCCGCGGTTACTGAAGCCGGCGCCGGCCTCGCGCAGGCCATGGCTGCCGCCGCCCAGGCTCAGGTTCTGCTGGAAGCCCTGGCCACCGCGGCGGGTGAAGATCTGGATGACGCCGCCGATCGCGTCGGAGCCGTACAGGCTCGAGCGCGGGCCGCGCACGATCTCGATGCGCTCGATCTGGCTCAGCGGCAGGTCCTGGAACGCGGCCAGGCCGGCGCTGGCCGAGCCGATGCGCACGCCGTCCACCAGCACCAGCACGTGGTCCGATTCGCTGCCGCGCAGGTTCAGCGTGGTCAGCTTGCCCAGGCCGCCCTGGTTGGAGACGCCGATGCCGGCGCGGCCCTGCAGCAGCTGCGCCAGCGACGTGGCCTGGCTGCGCTCGATCTCGGCGCGGTCGATGACCTGCGCCGGCACCACGCTGTCCTCCACCGAGATCTGGGTGCGGGTGGCGGTGACCAGGACCTGGTCGAGGTCGGTGGCGGCATCGGCGGCGTGGGCCAGCGCGGGCAGGGACAGGGCGGACGCGATCGCGACCGAAAGCAGGCGGGACGACATGGGTGGCAACTCCGGCGCGCGGCTGCGCGCTGTGACGGCAAGGGAGTCGCGAACGGAAGGTGCAAGCGGACGGCGCCGGACACGGCGCGGCACGCCGCGACGCCCTCCGCATCGCAACCAGTGAACTGCAAGGCCGGTCTCCGGGCTGGCGATCAGGGAGGTGGACCTCCCGGCTGCGACGCCTTCCCATGCCCGGGGCACAGTGGCGCAGGTCGTCAGCGCGGATCGCTTACCGTTGCGGGGGCAGCGCCGGCCTTGTCGCAAGACGCACCGGCTTCCCGTTTCAACCCGCTGGCCGGAGCCGGCGGGTCACCTTGAAGCGGCGCGATTGTACGCGATCGCCGCTGCCCGCGCGGCTCAGTCTGCGTGTGCGCCGTGGCCGTCGTCGTCGCCGTGATGGTCGCCCACCGGGGTGTCGTGCGGGTCCTGCGCGTAGGCGCCGTCGGCGTCATCGTCGCCGCGCGCGTCGTCGCGGTCGAAATGGGTGGTCGCCACCGGCCCGGCGACCGGCAGGCCGCGCTGCGCCGGCAGCGCCGCCGTCGCGGCTTCCAGCTCGCCCAGCAACTGCGCGCGCCGCGCCTCGGACAGTTCCTGCCAGTGGCAGCCGCTGAGCGCGCCTTCCAGCGAATACAGCAGGTTGAGGCTGGGTTTGAAGCCGGCGCGCTTGACCTTGACGAAGGCGCCGACCGCGCCGGCCGCCTCCAGGTCCTGCTGCGTGCGCACGCCGACCTGGCGCAGCCACGCCGCGCTCTTGGGGCCGATGTTGCGCAGCTTGGTGGTGCTCATCGCAGGCTGTCGACGAAGACCTGGGCGATCGCTTCCAGGCCGCGCTGATCGTCGGCGTCGAAGCGGGCCAGGTCGGGGCTGTCCAGATCGAACACGCCCACCAGCGCGCTGTCGCGCAGCAGCGGCACCACCAGTTCCGAACGCGAGGCCGCATCGCAGGCGATGTGCCCGGGGAAGGCCTCCACGTCGTCGATGCGCTGGGTCTGGCCGCTGCTGGCGGCCGCACCGCACACGCCCTTGTGCAGCGGAATGCGCACGCAGGCCGGCAGGCCCTGGAACGGCCCGACCACCAGTTCCTTGCCGTCGTAGAAGTAGAAACCGACCCAGTTCAGCCGCGGCAGCGCGTGGTACACCAGCGCGGCCAGGTTGGCGGCATTGGCGATGCGGTCGGGCTCCCCGGCGACCAGGGCGCGGGCCTGGTCGAGCAACTGGGCGTACTGTTCCGGCTTGCTGCCGGTGAGCGAGGACGAGGCGAACATCGCGCGAGTCTAGCAGCGCGCTGCGTCCGCCGGCACCGCGGCGGCTGACGCGCGCGGCGCGCCCGGCTATCCTGCGCGCCGCCGCGCGTCCCGCCGGCCAACCGACAGGGTTTCGCTTGCATGGCTGTTTCCGCCTTCTACGTCACCGGCACCGATACCGGCATCGGCAAGACCATCGCCAGCACCGCGCTGCTGCACGCCCTGCGCGCGCGCGGCCAGCGCGCGGTGGGGATGAAGCCGGTGGCCAGCGGCTGCACGCTCGAGGCCGACGGCTGGCGCAACGAGGACGCGCTGGCGCTGCAGGATGCGAGCGCGCCGCGCCCGCACTACGACGATCTCAATCCGTACGCGCTGCCGTTGCCGCTGGCGCCGGAACTGGCCGCCGCCGATGCCGGCGTGCAGCTGGAGCTGGCGCCGATCGCGGCCGCGTTCGACCGCCTGCGCGCGCAGGCCGACGTGGTGGTGGTGGAAGGCGTCGGCGGCTGGGCGGCGCCGCTGTCGGCGACGCTGGACCAGGCCGATCTGGCGCGCGCGCTGCGGCTGCCGGTGGTGCTGGTGGTTGGCCTGCGCCTGGGCTGCCTCAACCACGCCCGGCTCAGCGCCGCGGCGATCGCCGCCGACGGCCTTCAGTGCATCGGCTGGATCGGCAACGAGATCGATCCGGCGATGGAGCGCATCGACGACAACATGGCGATGCTGCGCACGCGCCTGCCGATGCCGTGTTGGGGGCGGTTGCCGTACCGGCCGCAACCGCAGGCCGAGCAGTTGGCGGCGCAGTTGCAGCCGTGGGCGGGCATGTCGCCGGACTGATCGACTGCCGGGCGGGTTGTGTGGGAGGGGCTTCAGTTCCGACGCCTCACCAACCAAGCATCGGTGCCGACGCTCTTCCTGCAAGAAAGACAGAAGCGCCACAGCGCACGGGATCAACCAATCCCGAATCCCCACTCCCAAATCCCACCCACAAAAAAAGGCCCGGTAGAGGGAGGGATCTACCGGGCCTTGGGGTTGCACGGGGGGAGGGACCCATGCAGACCGAGGGTGCGTCGGGCGGCGGACCGCAGCGACGTCGAATCGGGTGCTACTTCGCGGCGGGCTTGGCCTTGGGCGCGGCCTGTTCGGTCGCCGCCTCGAACTGGTGCTTGGCGAGCTGGCCGATGGCCTCGGAGGTCTTCAGGCCCAGGCCGAACACTTCCTGGTTGGCCGTGGCCAGCCGCTCGAAGTTGTCGCGGGCGATCTGCAGGCCCTTCGGCCACAGCGCCTGCACGGTGCCCAGGTCGCGCGCCTCGGTCAGTTCGCCGAGGAAGCCGGTGGTGGCCGACACGTTCTTCTCGAAGGTCTTCAACTGCACGCCGAACACGCTCTCGGCGCTCTCCAGCGCCAGTCGGTTGGCACGCGCCGCGGCAGCGGCGAACTGCTGGGTGTAGCTGCTGAACTGGTCGTTGAATTGAGCGGACATCATGCAACTCCGTTGGAATGCCGACTGCTGTTGCAGTGCAACATACGCCCATTCTGCTGCGATGCAACAAAATTTTCTGAAGCCGCTCAGGATTCGTTCAAACTGTCTTTCTGATCAATGGTTTGGCCAAATTCCGCCAGCCCTCGCCGGACGCCTCCGCACCCCTGTTAGGCGCCAACTGCGCGCGCCGAGGACAGGGCGGGCAGGCACTGGATGCCCTCGGTCGTCGCAGTGCCGCTCTTACGATTCCCGAATCCCCATTCCCCATTCCCGGCCTTCTTCAAGCCGGCCCGCGATACCGGCACCCAGAGGTGCAGGTCTCGTGCACCACCACCTCGCTCAGCAGCGGCAGCGCCGGCTTGAGCCGCTCCCAGATCCACACCGCCAGGCGTTCGCTGGTGGGGTTGTCCAGCCCGTCGATATCGTTGAGGTAGTGGTGGTCGAGCTGGTCGTAGAGCGGACGGAACGCCGCCTTGATGTCGCCGAAATCCATGACCCAGCCGCTCTCGGCGCCGGGTTCGCCGCTGACGTGCAATTCGATGCGGAACGAGTGGCCGTGCAGGCGCGCGCACTTGTGGCCGGGCGGCACGTTGGGCAGGCGGTGCGCTGCTTCGAGGGTGAAGACTTTGAAGATATCCATGGGCGGCATTGTACGGTCAGGGGTGGAGCGGCATGGCGCGGTGCGGGACGCGCGAAACGGACGACGTGGCGTGCCGCAGGGCCGGCGACAGGCACGCGACGTCCGGGTGCAGCGGACAAAAAAGGCCGCCCCGAAGGGCGGCCTGGGTGCGTGCGGAGCGCGCGGCCGCGGATGGCTCAGCGCGGCGCGGCGGGACGGTTGCCGCCGTTGCCGTGGCGGCGACCCTGGCCTTGGCGGCGCGCGCCGTCGGCGTGGTTGCCGCCGGGCTTCTTGCTGCCGGCATGCGCGTGCGCCGGCGCATCGCCGTGGCCGCGGCGGGCGTGGCTGCCGCGGCGCGGCGGACGCTGGCCGCCCGGGCGCTCGTCCGGCGGGTTGTTGTTGCCCCAGCGGATCGGCGTGACCGGCTCGAAACCGGGCACGTCGCGGATGTCCATGTCGCGCTTGAGCAGGCGCGCGATCGCGCGCAGCAGCTTGGCCTCGTCCTGCGCCACCAGCGACACCGCCTCGCCCTGCGCGCCGTTGCGGCCGGTGCGGCCGATGCGGTGCACGTAGTCCTCGGCGACCATCGGCAGGTCGTAGTTGATGACCTTGGGCAACTGGTCGATGTCGATGCCGCGCGCGGCGATGTCGGTGGCCACCAGCACGGTGATGCGGCCGGCCTTGAAGTCGCCGAGCGCGCGCAGGCGCTGGCCCTGGCTCTTGTTGCCATGGATCGCCGCGGCCTTGATCCCGGACTTGTCCAGGAACGTGGTCAGCTTGTCGGCACCGTGCTTGGTGCGGGCGAACACCAGGGTCTGCTTGCGCGAGTCGGCGGCCAGCAGGTGCAGCAGCAGTTCGCGCTTGCGCGCGCCGTCCACCGGATGCACGCGGTGGGCGATGGTGTCGGCCACGGTGTTGCTCGGGGTCGCCTGGATTTCCTGCGGGTCGCGCATGAACTCGCGGGCCAGCTGCTTGATGCCTTCCTCGAAGGTGGCCGAGAACAGCAGGGTCTGGCGGTTCTGCCGCGGCAGCTTGGCGAGGATGCGCTTGATCGACGGCAGGAAGCCCATGTCGAGCATGCGGTCGGCCTCGTCCAGCACCAGGATCTCGATGCCGGACAGGTCCACGCTGCGGCGCTCGAGGTGGTCGAGCAGGCGGCCCGGGCAGGCGATCAGCAGGTCCACGCCACGGCGCAGCGCGTCGAGCTGGTTGCCCATGCCCACGCCGCCGTAGATGGTGGCGCTGGGGATGCGCAGGTACTTGCTGTAGCCGCGCAGGCTGTCGTGGACCTGGGTGGCCAGTTCGCGGGTCGGGGTCAGCACCAGGGCGCGCGGCTTGCGCGGGCCGGCGCCCACGGTCTGCGGCGAGGTGCCCAGGTGCTGCAGCAGCGGCAGGCCGAACGCGGCGGTCTTGCCGGTGCCGGTCTGCGCGCCGGCCATCAGGTCATGGCCTTCCAGGGCGACGGGAATGGCCTGCGCCTGGATCGGGGTGGGGGTTTCGTAGCCCTGCTCGGCCAGCGCGCGCAGCAGGAAGGGCGCAAGGCCCAGGGATTCGAACGACATGAGAATGCTCCGGATAACGCGCCGACGCCGGGACTGACCCGGCGCGCAGGCGCAAGTAGGTGAGGCTCGGAGCGTTCCCGTGAACCGCGCTGCGAGAGGGTGGATCAACCCGCAGCGCGAGGCTGGGGTTCGTCGGCACCACGAAAGGCGTCGGGCGGGGCGGGCGAGTCGGATCGTTGCGATCCTGGCCTCGCCGGCGATCCCTGAGGGAAACGGACGGCCGCATGCAGACCCGGGCAGTGTACCTGAATTGGCGCGCTGCACAAAATGCGGGTCCGTTTCAGTTGAAACCAAGCCGCCGTCTGGCCGTACAATCGCCGCTCAGCCCCCAGCACTGGACGGACATGAAGCTAGGTTCCCTGAAGGAAGGCGGTCGCGACGGCACCCTGATCGTCGTGTCCCGCGATCTGACCCGCGCGGTGCGCGCCACCGGCATCGCGCCGACCCTGCAGCGCGCGCTGGAGGACTGGAGCAACCTCGCCCCGCGCCTGAATGCCCTGTCCGAGTCGCTCAACGACGGCAGCGCCGACGGCCAGTTCGACCTGGACATGGCGGCGCTGGCCGCGCCGCTGCCGCGCGCCTACGAGTTCCTCGATGGCAGCGCCTACCTGCCGCACGTGGAGCGCGTGCGCCGCGCGCGCGGCGCCGAGGTGCCGGAGAGCTTCTACACCGACCCGCTGATGTACCAGGCGGTCAGCGCCGGCTTCTACGGCCCGCGCGATGCGGTCAAGGTGGTCAGCGAGGACTACGGCATCGACCTGGAGGCCGAGATCGTGGTGGTCACCGACGACGTGCCGATGGCGGTCACGCCCGCACAGGCTGCCGCGCACATCCAGTTGATCGGTCTGGTCAACGACGTGTCGCTGCGTAACCTGATTCCGCCGGAACTGGCCAAGGGCTTCGGCTTCGTGCAGTCCAAGCCGCGTTCGGCGCTGTCGCCGGTGTTCGTCACTCCCGACGAACTGGGCGAGGCCTGGCGCGACAACAAGGTGCACCTGCCGCTGCTGACCCACATCAACGGCACCTGGTTCGGCGCGCCGGAAGCCGGCGAGGACATGCAGTTCGATTTCGCGCAGTTGGTCGCGCACGCGGCCAAGACCCGCCCGCTGGCGGCCGGCGCGGTGGTCGGTTCGGGCACCATCGCCAACCAGGACACCACGCGCGGCGCCTCCTGCTTCGCCGAACAGCGCACCGTGGAAACCCTGCGCGACGGCAAGCCGAGCACGCCGTACATGTCCTTCGGCGACGTGGTGCGGATCGAGATGCTGGACCGTGACGGAGTGAGCATCTTCGGCGCGATCGAGCAGCGTATCGAGCAGGCGCCGCTGCCCTGACCCGGCCGGCGGCGGTGCCGGGGCGACCGGCGGCGTCGCAGCCCAGGTGTCCACCGGTATCGTTGTCGATTGCGCAGACGGAGGCGGGCATGGACGAGGCACTGCAGCTCTACACCTACTGGCGCTCCAGCGCCGCGTATCGGGTGCGCATCGGGCTGGAGCTGAAGGGGCTGGCCTACCAGTCGCTGCCGGTGCACCTGGTGCGCGACGGCGGGCAGCAGCACTCGCCGAAGTATGCGCGGCTGAACCCGCAGGAACTGGTGCCGACCCTGTGCCACGACGGCCAGCCGATCCGCCAATCGCTGGCGATCCTGGAGTACCTGGACGAGCGCTGGCCGGAGCCGCCGCTGCTGCCGGACGCGCCGATCGACCGCGCCCGCGTGCGCGGCCTGGCGCAACTGATCGCCTGCGACATCCACCCGCTCAACAACCTGCGCGTGGCGCAGTTCTTCGAGAGCGCCTGGAACGTGCCGCAGCCCGAGCGCGAGGAGTGGATGCGGCACTGGATGCAGGTCGGCTTCGACGCGCTGGAGCAGTTGCTGGCCGAGTCGCCGGACACCGGCAGTTTCTGCCACGGCGAGCAGCCGGGCCTGGCCGATTGCTGCCTGGTGCCGCAGCTGTACAACGCGCGCCGTTTCGGCGTGGACCTGCAGGCCTATCCGACCCTGGAGCGGATCGAGCGCGCCTGCCTGGCATTGCCGGCCTTCGACGCGGCACGCCCGGAACACCAGCCGGACGCACAGTGAATTTCGCTGTGTCGTAGGAGCGGCTTCAGCCGCGACCGGTCTGCCGGTATGCGCGATCGGCCGAAGCTGCCGCCATGCCTGTCGCCCCGCGGCGACCGCCGCTGGACCCCCGGTCCGCTGTTGCCGCCGATGCTGCGGAACCGGCGCGACCAGGCGTCTACCAATGCCCGGTCGCGGCTGAAGCCGCCCCTACGAAGTCGCTCCCACAGACGCTTGCGGCTAACTCGCTGGGTGCACTGTGGGAGGGACTTCAGTCCCGACGCGCAGTTGCTTGGACGTGGCGTTTGCCTCGGCAAGGGCGACCCGCGGCGACCGCCGCTGGATCCTCCGGTCCGCCGTTGCCGCCATCGCTGCGGGACCGGCGCGACCAGGCGTCTGCCAATGCCCCGGTCGCGGCTGAAGCCGCTCTTACGCAGCTATTCCTGCATAGGCGCCGCAGTGCTTGCGGCGATGCGCTCAGACGAAGCCGTGGGTGATGCGCGGCGCGGCGCTGGGGCCGCTGTCATAGTCGGCGTAGGGGTCGTGTTCGCCGCTGCCGCCTTCGGACAGGCGGAACTTCAGGGCCAGGCCGTCGCGCGAGTCGGCCGCGCGCAGCGCTTCCTCCTGCTCGATCTGGCCCTGCTTGACCATGCGGAACAGGCACTGGTCGAAGGTCTCCATGCCGTCCTCCAGCGACTCCTCCATCGCCTGCTTGATCTCGTGGACCTGCCCGCGCCGCAGCAGGTCGCGGATCATCGGCGTGTTCAGCAGGACTTCCGAGGCCGGCCGGCGGCGACCGGTGTTGTCCTTGACCAGACGCTGCGAGATCACCGCGCGCAGGTTCAGCGACAGGTTCATCAACACGTTCTTGTGCGCGCTCTCGGGGAAGAAGTTGAGGATGCGCTCGATGGTCTGGTCGGCGTTGTTGGAGTGCAGGGTGGCCAGGCACAGGTGCCCGGTCTCGGCGAAGGCGATGGCCGCCTCCATGGTCTCCGCGTCCAGGATCTCGCCGATCAGGATCACGTCCGGCGCCTCGCGCATCGCGTTCTTCAGCGCGTTGTGGAAGGCGTGGGTGTCCAGGCCCACCTCGCGCTGGTTGACGATGGACATCTTGTGCTTGTGCAGGTATTCGATCGGGTCCTCGATGGTGAGGATGTGCCCGGTGGTGGTGCTGTTGCGGTAGTCGATCATCGACGCCAGCGAGGTGGACTTGCCCGAGCCAGTCGAGCCGACCACCAGGACCAGCCCGCGCGGGGTCATGATCACGTCCTTGAGCACCTGCGGCAGGTGCAGTTCCTCGATGCTGGGGATCTTGCTGCGGATCGCGCGGATCACCATGCCGACCTCGCCGCGCTGCTTGAACACGTTGACGCGGAAGCGCCCGGCGTCCTGCAGGGCGATGGCCATGTTCAATTCCAGCTCCCGCTCGAACTGCGGCACCTGGCCCTCGTCCATCAGCGAATAGGCGATTTTCTTGACCATGCCCGGCGGCAGGCCGGTGGCGCCGAGCGGGTACAGCTTGCCTTCGATCTTGATATAGACCGGTGCTCCTGTGGTCAGGAACATGTCCGAGGCGTTCTTTTCGGTCATCAGCTTCAGGAAATAGCCGATATCCATGCGCAATGGTTCCCCAACAATCCGCAATCGCCCGTTGCAAGCGCGCCACAGGCTTCCGACAATGGCCGTGATCGACGTCTCCGTCCACGGCCCCCCTAGATGAAAACTAGCTTCGCACACTTCCGTTGTCAGCAGTATGTGATGGCCTGCGCATTGGCGTTGTTCGCCGCGCCGGCCGCGTTCGCCCAGGTGGCCTCGCCGGAGTTGCTGGCCGCGCAGCAGGCGGTGCAGCGTGCGATCCAGGCCGATGCCGACCAGTATGCGCCGGACCTGCTGGCCAGCGCCCGCCAGGGCCTGGAGCAGGCGCAGCAGGCCGAGCTCGACCGCCGCCAGCGCAAGACCGCGCCGCAGCTGGCGCTGCGCGTGGCCGCCGATGCCGACCTGGCGCGCGCGCGCAGCGAGGAGGCGGTGGCCAATGCGCAACTGAAGCAGCGCCAGGCCGAGGTGGCCCAGCTGCAACAGACCCTGGGCACCGGGGAGGGCCGTCCATGAGCCGCGCTCTGCACGGAATGCGCCGCCTGGCCCTGCTGGCGTTGCTGCTGGCGCCGCTGGGTGCGATGGCCGCCGACGACCCGGAACTGGCCGTGCTCAACCAGCGCTTGGTGGCGCTGCAGGCTGATCCGCTGAACGCCGATGTTGCCGCCTACGAACGCCTGCAGGCGCAGCAGGCGGTGGCCAATTTTGCCAACGCCAAGCGCAAGGAGCGCGACGAGGCGCGCTACCTGGCCGAGCGCCGGGTCGAGATCGCCGAGACCATGGCCCGCGCCGAAATCGCCCGGCGCCAGGTCGACCAGTTGGAGAAGACCCGCAGCGACCTGCTGATCGAGGCCAGCCGCCGCGAGGCCGCGCGGGCTCGTCAGGAAGCCGAGCGCCTGCGCGTGCAGGCGCAGATCCAGGCCGAGGAGGCCGAGAACCTGCGCCAGGCCGCCGAGGCCGAGCAGGCGGCGCGGGCGGATGCCGATGCGGCCCTGGCCAGCGTGGCCGGACAGCAGACCGCCAAGCTCAGCGCCGCGCAGCAGAAGGCGGCCAAGCTGGCGCGCGAGGAGGCCGAACTGGTCGCCGGCACCAAGCTGCCGGCCTCGCGCTTCGAGACCCGCGGGGAGGTCTTCACCTTCTCCGGCGCGGCCTTCGGCGCCGGCAAGGCGGCGCTGTCGGGCGATGCCACGAACCAGGCCAAGGCCCTGTCGCAATACCTGCAGATCAGCAAGGGCAAGGTGCGGATCGAGGCCTACGACACCGACGCCGGCGTGGCCCAGAAGCGCGCCGATGCCTTGCGCGCGGCGCTGGTCAGCGGCGGCGTGCCCGCCAACCGGATGCAGGCGGTGGGCAAGAAGGGGGCGTCGACCAAGGCCCGTTCGGCCGAAGTTGTGATCGCGCCCTAAGTGCGTCGTGCCCTTTGCCCGAGCGTTTAACGGGGTTTTTCCCTGGGCCTGAGCGCCGAGCAACTGAATGCGGCAAAGCGGGCCTGCTTCTCTTGTCCGCGACGGTAGGGAAGCGTAGGGTCGGTAGTCCAGGCGGCACTCCCGCCGCCTGGTGCCAACGGAGGAGTCCGAGCCGATGACGCAGTGGCGCGCACCACAATCCGACGTCGCAGGAACCGCGGTTCCAGGCGTTGTGGCGGTGCAGCCGGCGGCTCGCGCGCTTCCGCTCCCAGGCAACGCCCCGTGCCGCAGCGGCCGGGGCGTTCTTGTTTCCAGCTGAAGGAGGCTATTCCTATGTTCGAAGGGCAACCGCAGACCGAAATCGACGCGTTGATCAAGTCCGATCCGGAGTTCAAGCAGCTCTACCAGCGCCACAAGACCTTGGACAAGAAGTGCATGGACGCCGAGCTCGGCGTGCTGCCGATCGACGATGTCACCCTGGCGCAGATGAAGCGCGAAAAGCTCGCGGCCAAGGAAAAGCTGCTGCGCCTTTACGAGCAGAAGCCGCACTGACCGTATCATTTCCCCTTGTCGCGGGCGGTGGCTGGCCTCCTCGTCGGCTTGCCACCGTCCGCGTCATCCCCCTGCCGAAGGCCGCGATCGCGGCTTTTTTCGTCTGCGCCACGCGCATTCTCTGACTTTCCCTCCCCGAGCGCGGATAATGCCCGGTCCAGCCGCTGCCGCGGCGCGACGCATTCGGACCCGATGGCCATTCACTCCTCCGTACTCGACCTGATCGGCGACACCCCCATCGTCAAGGCCAGCAAGCTCGACACCGGCGTGTGCGAGCTGTACCTGAAGCTGGAAAGCGCCAATCCCGGCGGTTCGATCAAGGACCGTATCGGCCTGTCGATGATCGAGGCGGCCGAGCGCCGCGGCGACCTCAAGCCCGGTGCGGTGCTGGTCGAGGGCACCGCCGGCAACACCGGCATCGGCCTGGCCCTGGTCGCCCAGCAGAAGGGCTACAAGCTGATCCTGGTGGTCCCGGACAAGATGAGCCGGGAGAAGATCTTCAACCTCAAGGCGATGGGCGCCGAGGTGGTGCTGACCCGCTCCGACGTGGCCAAGGGCCACCCCGAGTACTACCAGGACCTGGCCGCGCGCATCGCCGCCGAGACTCCGGGGGCCTACTTCATCAACCAGTTCGGCAACCCCGACAACCCGGCCGCGCACGAGTTCGGCACCGGCCCGGAGATCCTGCGGCAGATGGACGGCCGGCTGGACGCGATCGTGTTCGGCTGCGGCAGCTCCGGCACCATGACCGGCCTGTCGCGCGCCTTTGCCGCCGCCTCGCCGCACACCGAACTGGTGCTGGCCGACCCAGTCGGCTCGATCCTGACCGAGTACATCGAGCAGGGCACGGTCAGCGAGAAGTCCGGCAGCTGGCTGGTGGAGGGCATCGGCGAGGACTTCCTGCCGGCGATCTCCGATTTCAGCCGGGTCAAGAAGGCCTATTCGATCAGCGATGCCGAGAGCTTCCACACCGCGCGCGAACTGCTGGCCAAGGAGGGCATCCTCGGCGGCTCCTCCACCGGCACCCTGCTGGCGGCGGCGCTGAAGTACTGCCGCGCGCAGACCGAACCCAAGCGCGTGCTGGTGTTCGTCTGCGACACCGGCAACAAGTACCTGTCGAAGATGTACAACGACTACTGGATGCTGGACAACGGCTTCCTGGAGCGCCCGCAGCACGGCGACCTGCGCGACCTGATCCTGCGCCCGTACAGCCAGCGCGACACCGTGGTGGTCGGCCCCAAGGACCTGCTGACCACCGCCTACCAGCGCATGAAGCTGTACGACGTTTCGCAGCTGCCGGTGATGGAAGGCGATCAACTGGTGGGTATCGTCGACGAAAGCGACGTCTTGTTGCATGTATATGGCGACGAAGCGCGGTTCCGCGACCCCGTGGCCACGGCCATGGTCAGCAAGCTCGACCGGCTCGACGTCAAATCGCCGATCGAGGCCCTGCTGCCGGTGTTCGACCGCGGCCAGGTCGCCATCGTGATGAACGAGGGCGCCTTCCTGGGCCTGATCACCCGGATCGACCTGCTCAACTACCTGCGCCGCCGGGTGCAGTAATCCCTGCGGTCGGCGCGGCCCCGCTGCATGGGGCCGTTCAGACCGCGCTGCTAGAATCACGCCCCTTTTCCGGTAACCCTTCATGACGGACAACACGTCGAACCCCCATGGCGACAGCCCCGCGCTGGCGCTGGCGACCCTGGCCATCCATGGCGGACAGCACCCGGACCCGACCACCGGCGCGGTGATGCCGCCGATCTACGCGACCTCCACCTACGCCCAGTCCAGCCCCGGCGAGCACCAGGGCTTCGAGTACTCGCGTACCCACAACCCGACCCGCTTCGCCTACGAGCGCTGCGTGGCGGCCCTGGAAGGCGGCAGCCGCGGCTTCGCCTTCGCCTCCGGCATGGCCGCCACCGCCACGGTGATCGAGCTGTTGGACAGCGGCAGCCACGTGATCGCCATGGACGACCTGTACGGCGGCAGCTACCGCCTGTTCGAGCGCGTGCGCAAGCGCACCGCCGCGCTGGAATTCGGCTTCGTCGACCTGACCGATCCGGCCGCGTTCGAGGCCGCGATCCGCCCGACCACGAAGATGGTGTGGATCGAGACCCCGACCAATCCGATGCTGAAGATCGTCGATATCGCGGCGATCGCCGCGATCGCGCGCAAGCACGGCCTGCTGGTGGTGGTCGACAACACCTTCGCTTCGCCGCTGCTGCAGCGGCCGCTGGCGCTGGGCGCGGACATCGTGGTGCATTCGGCGACCAAGTACCTCAACGGCCATTCGGACATGGTCGGCGGCATGGCCGTGGTCGGCGACAACGCCGAATTGGCCGAACAACTGGCCTTCTTGCAGAACTCGGTGGGCGGTGTGCAGGGCCCGTTCGACAGCTTCCTGGCGCTGCGCGGCCTGAAGACCCTGCCGCTGCGCATGCGCGCGCACTGCGACAACGCCCTGGCGCTGGCGCAATGGCTGGAAACGCACCCGGCGGTGGAGAAGGTGATCTACCCGGGCCTGGCCTCGCATCCGCAGCATGCCCTGGCCAGCCGGCAGATGGCCGGCTATGGCGGCATCGTCTCGATCGTGCTCAAGGGCGGCTTCGAGGCGGCCAAGCGCTTCTGCGAGCGCACCCGCCTGTTCACCCTGGCCGAATCCCTGGGCGGGGTGGAGAGCCTGGTCAACCATCCTGCGGTCATGACCCATGCTTCGGTGCCTGTCGCGCGCCGCGACCAGCTCGGCATCAGCGATGCGCTGGTGCGGCTGAGTGTGGGGGTGGAGGAGTTGGGGGATTTGCAAGCCGACCTAGATCGCGCGCTGCGGAGCTGACATGCACGATGTGTTGCAACGGGCGAATCGCATTTCGCCGACCGGTCCGTTCCATGCCTGGCTGCGCCATCCCAGCTTGACGATGGAGATGACCCGGCGCGACGTGCTCGGGCGCTATCGCGGCGCCAGCTTCGGCCTGCTGTGGTCGCTGATCAGTCCCTTCATGATGCTGATCATCTATACCCTGGCATTCGGCTACGTGCTGAAATCGCGTTGGCCAGGGACCAGCGGCAATATTGCCGACTTCGCTATGCTGCTGTTCCTAGGCTTGATCGTGCATGGTCTGTTCGCCGAGTGCCTGACGCGTGCGCCCACCTTGGTCATCGGCAATTCGAACCTGGTCAAGCGGATCGTGTTTCCGCTCGATGTCCTGCCCTGGACGATGGTGCTGTCGGCGCTGTTCCACGCCTGCACCAATTCGCTGGTGTTTGTCGTGCTGAATCTGGTCGTGCGGCATGAAATGCATCCGACGCTGATCTTCCTGCCGATCGTGTTTCTGCCGCTGGCTGTCGGATTGCTCGGCCTGGGATGGCTGCTGTCCTCGCTGAGCGTCTTCCTGCGCGACATCGGGCAGATGACCGGGGTGATTGCCACGGCGACGCTATTTTTGTCTTCCGCTATCGTTCCGGTGAGCACATTGCCGCCGCAGTACCAGTTCGTTTTCCACCTCAATCCCTTGACGTTCATCATCGACGAGGCGCGCGATGTCGCGTTCTGGGGGCGCGCGCCGGATTGGGCGGGTTTGGGGATGTACACGCTCGGCGCGTTGGCGTTCGCCTATTTCGGCTACTTCGTCTTCCAGAAGACGCGCAGAGGATTCGCCGATGTCCTCTGAGCTCTTGACCGTAGCGCAATCGGACAGTCCGATGTCCAGCGACACCGACCTGGTGGTCGACGCGCGGGGCGTCGGCAAGTGCTACCACATCTACGACCGGCCTTCGCACCGCTTGTTGCAGGGCTTGGTGGGCGGCTCGCGGCGCTACTACCGGGAATTCTGGGCATTACGCGGCGCGGACCTGCAGGTGCGCCGTGGCCAGACGGTCGGTCTCATCGGTCGTAACGGCTCGGGAAAATCGACCTTCCTGCAGATGATCGCCGGCACGCTGAGCCCGACCGAGGGCAGTATCCAGGTGAAGGGGCGGGTGGCGGCATTGCTGGAACTGGGGAGTGGCTTTAATCCCGAGTTCACCGGCCGCGAGAACGTCTATCTCAATGCGGCCATCCTCGGGTTGAGCAAGGAAGAAGTGGATGCAAGCCTCGATCGCATCCTCGCGTTCGCCGACATCGGTGCGTTCATCGACCAGCCGATCCGCAGCTATTCCAGCGGTATGGTCGTGCGGTTGGCGTTCGCGGTGCAGGCGCAGGTGCATCCGCAGTTGCTGATCGTCGACGAGGCCTTGTCGGTCGGTGACGCAAAGTTCCAGGCCAAGTGCTTCGCGCGACTGAAGCAGCTCAAGGACGATGGCGCTTCGATCCTGCTGGTCAGCCATTCGGCCGATCAGATCGTGCAGCATTGCGAGTTCGCGCAGTTGCTCGATAGCGGCCGCGTCCTGCGCCAAGGCAAGCCCAAGGACGTGGTCAATGCCTACTACAACTTGTTGTTCGGCAGCAGCGATAGCGATGCTGCCGCGCCCGACGCAGCCGAGCGAGCCGAGCGGGTTGCAGACGCGCCATTCGAAGAGAGCGTGCCGTTCTCCGGCGAGGGCAGTGGTTACGAGTCGCGCCCCAACTACAATCCACATGAATTCCGTTGGGGCGACGGTGCCGCACGCATTACCGACTTCGAATTGCGGTCGGCGCAAACGCTTTATCCGCCGATTCTTGAGTCCGGTCAGGAATTGCGCCTCGTAGTCAGAATGGTATTCGAGCGTGAGGTGATCAGGCCGATTATCGGCTTCACCTTGAAGACGGCCGAGGGCGTCGTCGTTTATGGTACCAATACCGAATACAAGCCACTGCCCGCATTCACCGCCGGAGGCGCTGCCGGCAGCGTGGTGGATGTCGTGGCCGCGTTCCGCTGCGATCTGGCCGATGGCGACTATTTTCTGTCTGTCGGTGTGGCCAGCCGCGGCGAAGAGGATGTGGTGCCCCATGACAGGCGCTACGACAGCATCCATTTCAAGGTGATCAACGCCGATTTCTTCGGTATGGGCGGGCTGGACATGCGTCTGGAAGTCGCAAGTCCTCGCCAGGCTGTTTGATCATCACGCCGACAATGATTCCAGAGGACGCATTGCATGATTGATTCATTGGCAGCCGCTGGTTATGTCATGCCCGCGGACATCGCTGTATGGCGCCGCGAGGGCTACGGCAGCATCGGCTACAGCGATGGCGACAACTCCGAAGATGGGCTGCTGGCGACATTGCGCGCCGCTGCCGATGTCAGTGTGTTTTCTTCCGAGTTGGCGGCCGCGTGCGTCGATTGGCCGAGCCGTTATCACCTGTCCATGGAGCGGGCGAACCTGTTGCGACCGTTCGCGCAGTATCTTCAGCCGGGTGCGAAGGTTCTCGAAATCGGCGCCGGATGCGGCGCGGTCACGCGTTATCTCGGCGAGAGCGGAGCGGACGTGCTGGCGCTGGAGGGCTCGTTGCGGCGCGCAAGCATCGCCCGGGAGCGCACGCGCGAGTTGCGCAATGTCGTTGTGGTGGCCGAGCGCTTTCAGGATTTTTCCGTCGCCCAGCGCTTCGACGTGGTGACCCTGATCGGCGTGTTGGAGTACGCAAGCCTGTTCTCCGATGCGCAGAATCCCGCGCTGCACATGCTGCAGGCCGCAAAGCAACTGCTGGCGCCTGGAGGCCGCCTGATTCTGGCTATTGAGAATCAGCTGGGCCTGAAGTACCTGGCCGGCGTGCCGGAAGACCATCTGGGGCAGCCGATGGTCGGTTTGGAGGACCGCTATCAATCGCGCGGTGCGCGCACCTACGGGCGCAACGAGCTCGACGCGCTGCTTCGGCGCGCTGGCTACGCGCGCAGTCGTTTCTCGGCGCCATTGCCCGATTACAAGATGCCGGCCACGATCCTGACCGAAAGCGGCATCTCGGCCGACCCCGCCCTGTTCAATGCCGGCGCGCTGGCGGCGCAAGCGGTTCGCCGCGATCCCCAGCTCACGCCGACCACATTCAATCTGCAGCGTGCTTGGCCGGTGGTTGCGGCCAACGGCTTGGCGCTGGATCTGGCCAATTCGTTCCTGGTGGAAGCCGTGGCCGACGACTCGGCGATGGCCGAGCAATCGGCGCTGGCCTATCACTACAGCACGCAGCGGCTGGGTGCCTATGCGCGCGAAACGCTGTTCGTGGCCGGGCCTGGCCAAGCGGTGCGGGTGCATGCGCGCAGGTTGTCCGCCGCACCATTGGCAGAGGGTGAGATTCGTCTGCAGGTGCAGAGCGAGACCGACTATTTTCAGGGTCCTTTGCTGGTCGACGGCATTCGTGCGTTACTGAGCCAGCCTGGCTGGACCCAGGCAGAGCTGGTCGCGGAAATGCGGCGCTACCTGCGCGCGCTGGAGCAGGTGCTGCACGGGGAAGGGCATGCCGTCGCGCTGGACAGCGTCGAGAGCGTCTTGCCCGACGACTACCTCGATGCAACGCCATCGAATCTGTTGTGCACCGCCGATGGCCGTATCGTCTACTTCGATCGCGAGTGGATCGTCGAGCGCCCGCCGCTCGGCTGGTTGCTGTTTCGTTCGCTGTTGTTCACCTATGGCGGAAGCGTCGTGGCGCCTATGGCGGAAGGCGAGCCAGTCAGTTTGCGGACACTGCTGCTGGCTGTCGTGGCAGGGCTGTTCGTCCCTTCGGCAGTTGGCGATTTCGATCTCTGGCTCGAGCGCGAATTGGCGTTCCAGCGTCAGGTCACCGGCAAGGATCAGCGCGAAGCGATCGAGGGCATGCTCGATGCAACCGTTCCGTGTGCAACAGCCCCCGCTGCTACGGTCGGGCACCAGCACGCGGAGATCGCCGAGGGGTTCGCGTCGCTGCAGCACTCGCTCAATCTGGCAGGTCAGCACGGCGTCAATATGTATGCCTCCATCGAGGCGCTGCACGTCGCGCTTGCGGACGGGCTGGCGCAGACGACGCCGGCCTTGCAGCGGATCCAGGCCGTCGTCCAGCAGTTGGGCGAGGGCCAGGGCGCCTTGCACGACCGGCTCGTTGCCACCGACGACCGCCTGGTCGATTCGATCCGGCACTGGAGCGCGCAGCAGGGCGAGTTGACCGACCGGCTCAACGATGCGCTGGGGCGGATCGAGCGAGGCGATACGCTGCGCGCGCTGGAAGCCAAGGTGGATGCGCTGTGCGCACTGGAAGCCAAGGTCGATGCGCTCGCCGCGGCCCAGAGCCAGCAGATGGCCATGCTTGGGCAGTTGCAAGGGCGCAGATGGTGGAAGTTGCGGTGACTCTGCCGGATGCAAGCCAGCGACCACCTACGCGAATGCGTTGGGATGCGACACCGTTGGCCGATCTTGCTTGCATCGCCTTCGGTGAGGTCGCGACCTGGGAATCTGTCGGTGCAGATCCGCAGTTCGCGCTGACCCTGCCGGCGCTGCCCCTTGCTGCCGGCTGGTACAGGCTGCGTGGCGTCTTGCGCGAACTGGATGGACGCCTGGCCAGCCCCTGTCTCTATCCGGACTATGGCAACGGGATCGCCGAAGATACCCGTATCGATCTCGCGCTGGTCGCGGGCCGCGGCAGCTTGGATGTCGTGGTGCAGTTCCCGGCGGCAGTGCAGGCGCTGAGGTTCGATCCGACAGACGCATACGCGAGGTTCGAACTGGGGCCGCTCGAGTCCTACCGCTTGAGCGAACGCGAGGCCTTCTGGTTGCTGTTGCGCAGCGGCGTCGGCGGACGGCTGCGCGATGCGCCACTCGAGGCGCTGGAATTCGTCGATGACGCGCAGGCGAAATGGCGCGAGCTGGGCGCTGCCGCATCGCTGCAGGCGCTGCTCTCCACCGAGCGCGAGGATGCGACGGCGCGCGATGCCGGCTATGCGACCTGGGCACTGCGCGAGGATCGACGGCTGGCCGAGCTGGTGGCGTCGACGCTAGACCACAGGCGTACCCAGGTTCCCGTTCTTTCGCTGATCCTCCACGATCGGCCGGGAGTGGATTTCTCGGCATGCCTCGATGCGCTTGGTTGCCTGGCCTGGCAGGCGGTCGAGGTCGTGGCCGATGCCCAGCAACTGGGCGAGCGGTCCGTGATCCGTGCGATGCCAGCGCTGCGGGTGGTGGATGCCTCGGCATCGCTGGGGACGCGCCTGCATGCAGCCCAAGGGGCCTACGTCGCGGTGTTGGCGGCGGACGATCGCATTCATCCGATGACTGCCGATGCCCTAGCCAAGTTGATCTCGCTTCCCGCCGCGACCTTGGTCTACAGCGATGAAGACAGGCTGGATGAGGAGGGGCGGCGATTCTCGCCGCTGTTCAAGCCGGTCTGGGATCGCCTGCGTTGGTACGAACAGGACTATCTGGGGCGCAGCGCGTTCGTGCGCAGAGATGCACTTGTGGATGGCCTGCTCGATGCTCTCGACCCGGGTGCGCCGTGGTTCTCGCTGCTGTGCGCGCTGATTCACGAGCGCGCCGCGCTACCGCTGCACTTGCCGCACGTATTGCGTCACGTGCGCGGCGACGCCGGTCCGGTCTGCGCGCCGTTTGCGCGCAGCGAGACGGATGCGCTGGCGCGCGCGCGAGTACTCGGTCCGGCACTGCATGCCCAGGGCGCGCGGATCCACGTAGTGGGCCGGCAGTGTTTGCGTGTGCAGTACGCATTGGACGCCGAGCCGGATGTCGAAATCATCATCCCGACGCGAGATCGTATCGATCTGCTGGAGCAATGCATTTCCACCCTGCTCGCCAGGACCGAGTATTCGCGCTACCGGATCACGGTGGTGGACAACGGCTCCGTTGAGGCGCGCTCGCATGCCTATTTCGCGGCGATCGGCCAGGATCCGCGGGTTCGGATACTACGCTACGACCACCCGTTCAACTATTCCGCGATCAACAACCATGCCGTGGCGCATTGCACTGCCGAGATCGTGGTCTTGCTCAACAACGATATCGAAATCACCGATGCAGGGTGGCTGCAGGAGCTGGTGAGGTTGGCGTCGCGCCCTGGGGCAGGGGCGATCGGCGCGAAGCTGTTCTATCCGGATGGCTCGTTGCAGCATGCCGGTGTCGTGCTGGGCATCGGTGGCGTCGCGGCGCATGCCTTCGCCCATGCGCCGCACGATTTTGCCGGCGAATACGGACGCGCGCTACTGACGCAGCGTTATTCGGCGGTCACGGCGGCATGTCTGGCGGTGACGCGGGCGGCGTATGTCGCCGTGGGTGGCCTGGATGAATCGATCGCAGTGGCCTTCAACGATGTCGATTTCTGCTTGCGGCTGTGTGCGCATGGCTATGAGAATGCGTGGACGCCGCATGCCCAGGCCTACCATCATGAATCCGCCAGCCGGGGCATCGAGGACGATCCGGTCAAGCAGGCGCGATTTGCCAGCGAGGTCGCCACGATGCAGGCGCGTTGGCAGCAGGTACTCGGTGACGACCCTGCCTACAGTCCATGTCTGTCGCTGAACGCGCCCGCGTTCTCGCTAGATCCAGATCGCCATGCGCCAACGCTGGTGCGGGATTCATATCCCGTTTATCCTGTAGAGTACGCGCCCCCGGTGACCCGGGGGGCTTTTCCCGAGAGTTAGATGTCCGAAACGATTGCGCTTAGCATCACTCCAGTGCAGCAGATTGCGCCGCTGCCTCCGACACTACCGGCCGCCGCAGCGCATGATGCGTTATGGCGCGCCTCTGGCAGCGACCCCCAGATGGAGTTGCGTTGGCAGGGGGGAGATCTGGCTGGAGGGTGGTATCTGTTCACCGGCGAGCTGTCGGTCTACCGCGGACGCATGTTTGCGCCGGTGCTGTATCCGACGTATCGCGTCAGGCAGGGCGGCGAGGCCGAGCGTATCGATCTTCCCTTGAGCCTGCCCAGCGGCGAAACGTGCCGGTTCGAGATCGTGGTCCGCCTGGTGGAGTCGACCACTGGCCTCCGCTTCGATCCGTCGGTAGCGCCGATGGATTTCAGTCATTCCCAACTGCACTTGCGACGCATCGAACGCGGCGAAGCCATGCAGCGCCTGTTTGGCGCTTCGCTGGCCCGCCGCGAAGGTGGCATGGCCAAGGTGCAGCTAGTTTTACGAACGGCGATCGATCTGTTGACCAAGGGCGTCCGCAGGATGGCCGATCGCCTCTATCACGAGTATTCGACCCGAATGTGTTCTGGGTCTTTCTCTGATTATGAGGTATGGCAGGAGTTCTACGATTGCCGCGACGCTGCATGGAAGGAGGCCGCGGATGCGGAGCTCGCCTCGCTGGCGCGCAGGCCGCTAGTATCGGTCATCGTGCCGACGTACAACACCCCCGAGCGCTGGTTGCGGCGCTGCATCGAGAGCGTGCGCGAGCAGGTGTATCCGAATTGGGAATTGTGCATCGCCGATGATGCCTCTACCGATCCGGCGGTCATGCAAGTGTTGGCCGAGTATGCCGAACTCGACGATCGCGTGCGTTTCCAGCGACGTGAGCAGAACGGGCATATTTCCGCGGCGTCGAACACGGCCTTGCAGATGGCCAGGGGCGAGTTCGTGGCACTGCTCGACCACGACGACGAATTGCATCCTCTGGCCCTGCTCAAGAGCGTCCACGCGTTCGAGAACAATCCACATTGGCAGATGCTGTTCACCGACGAAGACAAGATCGACGTGGAAGGCAAGCGTTCGGATCCCTACTTCAAGTCGGACTGGAATCCAGACCTGTTTCTTTCGCAGAATTGCGTCTGTCACCTGACCGTCTATCGCGCCGACGCCGTGCATGCCGTTGGCGGTTTTCTCGAGGGCTTCGAGGGCGCCCAGGACTGGGATCTGACGTTGCGGGTCACCGAGAGGCTGCCTCACGATGCGATTGGCCATCTACCGTTGGTGCTCTACCACTGGCGCATGATCAGTGGTTCCACGGCGATGGCGCCGGGCGAGAAATCGTATGCGCATCTTGCCGCGCTGCGCGCTGTACAGGCGCATCTGGACCGAACCGGCAATGGCGGAAAGGTGCTGGAGATGGCGAGCTATAGCGGCTATTTCCGGATTTCGTATCCGCTGCCGGAACCGGCGCCGCTGGTCAGCCTGCTGATTCCCACCCGCGACCGCATCGACCTGCTCAAGCAGTGCATCGATTCGATCCTGGAGCGCACCGACTACCCCAACTACGAGATCGTGGTCATCGACAACGATTCCCAAGAGGAGGCGTCCAGGGAGTATTTCGCAAAGGTCCAGGAGGATCCACGCGTACGCGTGTTGCCCTATCCGCACCCGTTTAACTACTCCGCGATCAATAATGCCGGCGCGCGCGTTGCGCGTGGAACGGTACTGGGCCTGCTCAACAACGATATTGAAGTCATCAGTCGCGATTGGCTGGACGAGATGGTTGGGCATGCCCTACGTCCCGAGATCGGGGTGGTGGGCGCGATGCTGTATTACCCGAACAATACGATTCAGCACGCTGGCGTGATCCTCGGCATCGGTGGCGTGGCGGGGCATTGCTACGTGGGCATGGCGCGTGGTTGGCCGGGTGACAAACATCGCGCTGGCTTGGTGCAGACTCTGAGCGCAGTGACCGCGGCCTGCGCGATCGTGCGTCGTTCGGTGTTCGAGCAGGTCGGTGGCCTGGACGAACAACTAGAAGTGGCCTTCAACGACGTGGACTTCTGCCTGCGCGTGCGCGAGGCGGGTTATCGCAACCTGTGGACCCCGTTCGCCGAGCTTTATCATCACGAATCGGCTTCGCGCGGCTACGAGACCACGCCGGAGAAGATTGCCCGCTTCAAGCGCGAGGAGAGCTTCATGAAGGCGCGCTGGGGCAAGGCATTGCAGCAGGATCCTTACTACAACCTCAATTTGACAACCGAATCGACGCCATTCACGCTAGCTTATCCACCGCGCGTCGTGCAGTTAGCCTCGTCTTGCATCACGTCGATCACCTTGGAGCCCTGACGTGCGACCGATTACCTTAATTATCCCCCTGATGCTGACTTCGCTGGTTGCGTGCAAGCGGCATGAAGCTCCTGTCGCGGGAGATCCGAGCACCAATGCCGTCAAGTCGGCGGCATACCAAATCCCTGTACAGCCAATTGCAGCCGGTGGTAATTGTGCATTGGATTCAGTGGACGGTGCCCCTGCCGCAAACGCGGCACTCAAAGCCGGTCCGAGCTCGTTGTTCGCTGGTTGGATGGGCGACGCACAAAAACAAGTTCCCCAGAAGGCTGAGCTGATATTCAAAGGACAAGGGCAGTCCTATCAGTATCCGCTTCGTGCAGGGGGTGAGCGGCAGGATGTAGTGGCGGCGCTCGGCGCGCCCGGATTGGCCATGTCCGGCTACAACGTCGCGCTTTCGTTGGAAGGGGTGGCGCCTGGCAAGTACGTTCTTTCCATCGTCAATAGCGGAGAACCAGCCACCGAGTGCAACCTGAATGTCGAAATCACTGTCATCAACTGATTGCAATTAGCGCCATCGCCGTTGCTCGCTACGTCCGTATTCAACATAGTGATCGTTGGGATCCACTCCGGCTGCGCGTACATCAGGGTTGAGGTGATAGTAGAGGTTGGCGTCGAATCCTTCAGGCAGCGAGCGGTAACGCTCGCCTGCTGCAGGATAGCTGGCCATCCGCGATGTCCTATCCATATGGTCAGCGCGGCCGAGCCGGACTAGGAATTCATTTTCCTCCGTTCCGCGCAATTCGAGCAGATGGAGTTCCAGCATGCCGGCAGCCACGACGGTGCGCATTAAATTGCAAAAGGATTCCGGTGTGAAAGTCCAGCAATGGACGTCAAAGTACTCGCCGCTGGCCAGAACATGCCGGGCAATCGACAGTGCGTGGTCAGGCTTGCGGCTGAGTTTGAGTTCCTCAAGCCTCGGCTGATGATTCCAGCTGATTTGATCGTCTAGCTTCACTTCGTTGGCGAGCGCATCGAAGATGCGGCCTGGCGAAGGACGAGAATGTTCCAATAACGCTGCCTCCACCCATTCGCCAGCTGTAGTTTCCCTCCGCAGAGCGTCGAAGCAACGACCTCGATCCGGTATTGCCAGCGCCAGCCATCCTTCATCCTCCAGTAGCGTATGAATGTCAGTCAGCCATTTGATTGGATTCGGGACATGCTCAATGACATGTGATGCGATTAGATAGCGAAACCGGTCTTCACCCACAGCAGCGAGTAGTCCACCTGGGCCGATGATGTAATCGATCTCTGGAATGCTCGCTGGATCCACGCCCGAATGGGCCGCGTACTTTTGAATGAGAGCTTCCCGCCCCAGGTGGTCGGCATAGCGGATCTGCGCTCCCGGCCTGCCGACGATGGGCCGATTAAGCGGCCCAATCTCCAGTCCCAGATAATCTTCAGTGATGCCTTGACGCAACCATGCGGTACGATCCATCTTGCCTCCGATGACTCAGCTGCAAGTTTTGCAAAACGGGCCGAGTGGCATATTCCTCGAAAGGCTTGGAACAGAAACGTGATTGTGCTTATGATTGCGAGCTTGCCTCAGTCTTCCTCGGTAGGCAAGATTTTTCGCAATGTTGGGTCGTCGAGCATCTGGCGCAGAAGATCTCCTCGGGGGTAGGGTATCTCGAAATGGGGTACGTTCAACGTTTCTGGGTCGCCCGTACGTAGGTACTTCAGGGTGTTGTGCTGTTGCAGGGCAAGTGCGTCAGATCTGCTCACCAATTGCATCCAGTCGAGCGGAGTGCGGATTACCAGACCGCCGAGCAATACGCCCGCAAATGCCGTGGTAGCCATGCGCGCCGCCCAGCGGATTCGAGGATTCCCAATATCGGCTTTCCACATGTGCAGCGCGAACCAGGCATTGGCAAATAAGCCTGGCAACAACAGCTCGCTATAGCGTGGTGTCAGTTCGATCAGGTCCTGCCCGCGCCCCATGGCGATCGCCAGGGCTTGGATTGCGCTCCAGCCCGCCAGGCCTGCCATGATCAAGTCGGTACGGGTCATTTGCTTCCGCCAAGCCAGTCGGGCAAACATGATTGGACAGGGCAGCCACAGGTAGAAGACAGCCCAGTGATAACCGATGATTGGCCAGCCCAGGATGTGGTTGAGTGCGTCTGCGAAGTGCAGCAGGTCGTGGGGACGCATCGCTTGATGCGGGAGGATGACCGGTGTCTTCAGAAATGCAAGGACGGCGAGCGGGACTAGCGCCGCACAGGTGAGCAATGCTGGCCAACGGCGGCCTGGGAGCAACACGCACGCCAATAGATAGACAGCGGCTGCTGCAATCGGCGTGAGAAGTCCCGAAGCCATGGTGGCGCAAGAAACCGCCGACAGCAGTACGACCAATCCGCAGGCGATCAGGTTGTCGTGCCGGCTCGCGGCGATGGCGACCGTTGTGATACCGAGCACGATCAGGAAATAGAACTGACTCTGGAAACCAATCAGGAAATTCTCCCAGCCGAAAGGCAGCGCCGCAAAGAGCAGTGCCAGTCCGATCAGTGGCCATCGTTGGCGGTCGTTATTCCCGTCGCGCAGTGCGATCCAAGTGAGGCCTGCGGGGATCAATGCATAGACAAGTGCACTGGCCCGAGCTTCATAGAGATTGTTCCATGTGCCGGTCAGTGCATATACCCCCAAGGTCACTAATCGAGTCGGTAGGATACGATGTTCGTTATGTGGGGCGAGTAGATCACCTATCCGTAGCGAGCCTTCGATCCACGGCTTCAATAGATGCAGGCCTTCAGCATCCCACTGGTCCCAAAAAGGCATTGCGACGCCGAAGCGTTGCACGTAGATCAGTCGAATGATCGCAGCGGCCACGGCAACAAGCAGAGCCGGCGGCCAGGGACGGCCGCGACCGGGCTGTGGGATCTCGGGTAGTTGAAACCGCTGATCTTGAGGCAATGCGTTCATGGGCGCCGCTCCCGGAATGTCAGCGCCTTATGCCCGGCGTAGCTTGTGAAAACGGGTACTGCCACACCCACCAAGTGGGCGACGGTTTCGGCATGGAAACGCATGCCGATCGCGGGAAATAGCCAGTGCGCCAATAAAAGGCTGACAGCCAATGTCTGCAAGACAGCCAATAGATTGATCGCCACGAACCAGGCGGCTTGGTGATGCAAGGCGTTGCTTGCTTGATCGAACACAAAGCGTCTGTTGAGCAGAAAAGCGCTGATCATACCGATGACGTAGGCCACGATGATTGCTGGGACGTATGGCATGACATTGCTCAGCGCAATGCGCGAGCCAAAGTTGGCCGCTGCTGCGATTCCGCCAGCTATGATGAACAGGAGGAACTGTCGGCTGATCATCCGCGTAGCACTTCCTCTGCGAGACGATCTGCAGTCTGCAGACTTTCGGAGATCGAACGGTCTTCCGGGTAGTAGTAGGCGGTATCGGCCATGAAGAAGCCGGAAACCGGGGTGCGCATGGCGGGCAACATATCCTGGAAACCAGGAGGGCAAATCGTCTGGGCGAATTCATAGCGATGGCAGTGTGTAGCCAAAATCCAGTCTCGTTGAAATGACGGATTCAGCTTCGGCAGATAGCCAAGCACCTCTTCGATCAGCGCTGCGTTGCTCATGCTCCATTTCGGATGGGTCTTGGGCATGTAGAACGGGGCGTACAGGATCTTCTGCCCTGGCGGTGTGGTGGGGTTGAGGTTGCTGTACTCGATCACGCCTGGAATTGCGATGCTCGGGTCGCTGATGTTCATCCAGAAGTTTTCGCTGACCGGCTGCTTCAGTTTCAGGATGACGCAGGCGACCGGAATATTCTCGATTGCGCGTATCTGGGCGCTGAAATCGGGCGGCAGGCCAGGCACCATCGCCGGCACGTATTGGATGGGCGCCGTAGAGACCACGCCATCGTAGGCCAGGAACTGGCCGCCGACGCGAACGCCGCTGACGCTGCCGTTTTCGCTGACGACTTCATCGATGCCCTGCGACAGCAGAATGCGGCCGCCGCGGGCGGTGATGTCTGCGGCCATCTTGTCCAGCAGGGTCATCGAGCCGCCATCCAGGTAGCCAAGGCTCTCGTGCATGAGGCTGCGCCGCGACAACGCGATACGCTTGATGCGCGTGCCGATCCAACTGGCGGAAAGATTGTCCTTGTACTCGAAGAACTTCAGCCGGAATGCGTCCTTCCACATGACGTCGTACGCCTTGTCGCCGATCCATTTGCGGATCCACGTGGTCGCATTGACTTTGTCCAGCGCCGTCCAGTCCTTGATGCCTTTGGTATACATGACGTGCAAGGCATAGCGGAACTTGCTGATCGGGCCAAGATGCGGGAAGCCCAGCAAAGCGAACGGCGTTCCCCACTTGTAGAGCTTTCCATTGTAGAAGTAGCCCATCTTGGTATCGGTCCAATGCAGCTTGTCGGAGAGACCATAACGGGCCAGGAGCGCAAACAGGGGATGGTCGGTCTTGCAGATGAAGTGGTAGTAGCGCTCGATGGGCAGGCCATCGAAGTCGAAGGTGGCGGACATGCCGCCGATGCGATCGTCGCGTTCGTAGATATCCACGCTGTGGCCGGCGTCGAGGAGCCGAACGGCTGCCATCAGGCCCATGGGGCCGGCGCCGACGATCGCATAGTGCTTCTTTGAGGTCATGTCATTGGCTTTAGTAAAGTGTCGCCGGCGCCGGCAATCGGGTGGCGCGGCAGGTAGAGGACAAGTTTAGCGTGTCGTTGCCGTGGGTGATGCGGTGGCGGGGTGGTTGGGGTCAGCCCGTAGGGCAGCCGCGTCGCGCGGGGTACGCCAGGCAAGCAAGGCCAGGACCAGAGGTGCTGTTGCGCTCAGCGCGAACAGGATCCAGCCGTCCCATGCCACGGCAGCCGGCTGGAATGCCGGATTCAGCAAGAAGCCGGACAGGGCGACCCACATGGACTCGAGGGCGACGATCGACATCATGGTGGCGAAGGCGGCCTTGGGTACCTGCCATGTCGCGCATGCGTAGACGATCACGAATGGGGTCAGCACTTCCAGGCAGTTCCTGCCTAGGCCATCATTGCTGTATCCCCAGTAGATCACCATGATGGCCAGCCCGGCACCGATGATGCAGTTGCGCAGGTCGCGCAATGGCGCAGACGGAGAACGGCGTAGCAGTGCCACGTAGGCGAAACCAAAGGCGCCGAAGCCGAGTTGCCCGGGTAGCGATTTCGCATACTGAATTGTCCATCGCAAGGAATCCTGCACAGGGCCGAATAGCCAGTCGCGCATGGCATCGGAAAAGAAGAACGCGGTGGGAATCAATGTCATCCAGAGATTGGAAGCTCTCGCCGCCAGCCAGCTGTCAACTCCACGCGCCGGTTCGATGCCGCGGCCATCGGCGAATACGTATGCCGCAAAAGCATCGCCGTGACCCAGCTGCCACTTATAGTAAAGCCAGGGCAGCATGATCAGCAGCAAAGTCCCTAGGAAGCGACTGCTGGCCAGCGCGCTGTTGCGCAGAAACCAGGGGCCACGCTGTTGGACCACCAGCAGCAAGCCGATGGCGGGCACCATTAACGCGCCCACTGGGTGGCTCAACCAGGCGAGTGCGGCAAACAGCCCCGCACGGGAATAGCGGCGATCCAAGATGTCGCCGACGACCAGCATCACGAAGTAGGCTGCCAGCAGCTTTGGCCATAAGAACACCACATTGATGGTCAGCAATGGTGCCAGTGCCAGCCAGAGCGCGGCGCGGTACCGGCGCGTGACGCATACCTTCAGTGCATCCAACAGGCGTAGGGCCCCGAGGATGGGGAGCGCATTGAGCATCCATCCGAGCAGCCTAGCCAGATCCACGCCCGAGTCGACGCCGGGCCATTGCAACCGCGCGAAGGAGGGGGGGCGCCCGGGGTGGCACTGAAAAGCTGCAGCAATGTATTGATGCCAAGCGGCACCAGCGGGCCGCGCGAGCCGATGGACCAGTCGCCAAAGTACTCTAATCTCTTTTCATCGCCATCGTAGCGATGAAAAAGATAGACGGCGGTGCTGTAAGGAATCATATGATCCGGGGGAGAGGCGACCATTCTGCCGGGAAGCTCTACATCGCCGCCGTATTCCTGCGCGACACTCTGGGGATTGAGGCCGATGCTGATTGCTTGGAGCAAGGTCAACGCAATCGCGGTAACGAAAATGCGATCTCCTGGCCTAGGCGTTCCTGAGCCGTGATGCCAGATCCGATGGCGGTACAAAAGTGCTATGGCAAAGAGCAGATAGACGCCAGCCAAGCCGGCGCGAAGCCATTGCGCGGCCGATGCCGGCAGTATCCACAAAGCCAGACCGTTCAACGCAAGCAGGACGATGCCTGGAATCGGCAGCAGGCTGAGAGGCAATGAGCCAATACACGATCGCCATAACGCGCCCGGTAGAAACAGCAGGCCAGCGATCGCAATCGCATGCAGGGCGACGATGGCATAGGCGCCGGCATTGCCGGCAAGATGGCGCCGCTTCCCCAGGCCAAGTCCACCCCAGCCGAACCCGCCTGTCTCGTCATCTGTCAGGGTGAAAGTGATGTCGCCAGGTCCCCAGCCGGAAGGCACGGAAAAATAGAGGGGCTGCCATTGTTCGTCGTCGCCCTTCTCTGGCAGAAGCGCGATTGGCGCTTGGCCGCTTTGCTGCGCGAGAAGCCGCACCGAACCGCCCTTGATGTAGCCGGCGGTGAACAATTGCAGTCGCTGAAGGGATTTTCTCTTGACGGTAACCGTTAGCGTCGTGCGTGTGGCGTCGCCTTGTTCACAATAGGTGATGGCCGATGTGGCCACGCGTTCATTCGGACGCAGGCTTGCTGATGAAGCGGCACGGCACCCCCCATCTATGGCCGGTATCGCCACCGCTGCGGCCGTGCCCGCACTGCACCACAGCAGCGCGACCGCGAGCGTTGCCTGCCCTAGGCGCAGCGCCGAGCGCTGCAATGAAGGAATCAACACCATTGGTTCTCCTCTGTCGTGCTTCCGGAGAAGCTAGAATGCAGGCGGCGAGCAACCTGCCCGCCAATGTCAGCGTGGCGTAGACATGAATCGCGGAGATCGCGGCAGCAAAGCGGCTGTCGAAGGCGTAAACAGCTACAGCAACCGCGACGTTGAGCGACACGACGATATATAGCGCCGGCGGAAAGCACTGAGCCAGCATGAGCAACAACATGGTCATCAGGAAGCCGAAGTAGGCGCCCTGATGAATCAAGGTCTACCCAGGCTCGTATATCACCAGGATCCAGAACAGGAGCGACGGCGCGGCTGCGAGCGCCATGTCGGAGGGAAGCCGCACCCGGCTCAGATCGCGGCGTTTGGCGAACCCGTAGACAACGCAGGGCAGCAACCACAGCGGTGATGCGAACCACATCGAATAAGCGCCGTAGAAAAAGCTGTTCTCGACGATGGCGGTGATCGCAGCCGGGCTGCGATTCCATAACAATGCCACTGCGTCGCCCAAAAAGGTGAAGCTGCCGCGCATCAGGCTGCTCAGATTGGAGGTGCGCCCGGCGAGCCATTGCCCGAGGCCGAGATCGGTATAGGCCGCACGCAGAACGTGGACCTAAAGAGTCCTTGGTGAGCGGAGCATGCCCGGCGAAATGCCGTTTCAACAGCCTGTCGCCTGGCGGATCGATGAGGCGCTGGTAGGCGACCCAAAGCAGATAGGCGGCCACCGCAAGGGCGCCGGTCCTGACCAGCACCGGCAATGCTTGCCCGCGCTTCAATAGCAGGAAAGCGGCCGTCGATCCCACCAGGGCGAAAAGCGCGCCGCCATGCGACAGCATGGCCAAGGCTGCCGCAAGTCCGGCCATCGACCAGCGCGCAGGCCTGGCGATGCTGCCCGGCCCGAACAGGCCGATGCGGAAAATGGCGCAAAATGTCGCTGTGAAGAGCTTTGGCCATACGAACAGGCCGCTGAGCAGCACTAGGGGTGAGGGCGCGAGCGCAAATAAGATTGCAGCTTGTTGCAAACGCCGAAGATTGCCAGTCAGAACGAGCAGCGGCACGACGATCAGCGCTTGCGCCCACGTCGACAAGCCCTGATAGATCACGCTTACGTGCGGTAGCCAGGAATGAAAGAGCAGCAGATACAGGCCCGACTGCAGCGGCGGCCGATCGCTGCTCAACCAGTCGCCGATCATTGGCACGTCCAGGCGTCCAGCGTAACCATCTCGGCGAAGGCGAGCGGTAGCCAGGAGTCAATCGGCAGGTTCCGCCATCGATGGGCAACTGTCTGCCAGTCCTGCCCGTCCCACGCAAACAGATAGAGCCTGGATCCAAAGATCAGCAAGGCGAGCAGGAACGAGGGAAAGAAGAGGCGGTGCAGTGCGCTGAACTCGCTGATGGATGCCCTTCCCCGCGGCCGGAGCGGCAACACAATCAGCGGCAGCGCGGCAGCGGTATAGGCGACAACTCCGCCGATGGCGGGAGATGAAATGTAGCCCGCAACTACACATCCGGATGCCGTGCCGAGCGCCAGAACGGCGTAAAGCGCTTTCGCCGGCACCGCCCATGTTCGTGGCAGCAGCCAAACAGCGAGGATCAGCCACAGATGGCCGGCCAGAATCGCCAATGCCATCGGCAGTGTATGGGTGATCAGCTTAGTGATCAGGGCGCCCCGATCGATGCCGAGGCCTGCCCAGCCGAACGCGCCGGTCGCGTCGTCTGCGAGCCGAAGGTAGAACGCGTGCGCCTGGACTTCCGCGTGCAATTGACATGCAAGCAGCGAAATGCTCAGGACAGCAATGGCATGCCATTTGCGAAACAGGCGGAACATGGGCTTTTCTTCGAAAAAAGAGCGAGCGCGCTGGCAAGGGCTACTTGGTCGCGTCCAAGCATCGTGCGAAGCGTATTTGTTTGACCGGAGGGCACCTGGTGTGGTCAGAACAGTTGGCTTCCATGCACAGAGGATGAAATATACAGCCAATCGAAGTCACTTTGTACGCTGCGCGTCCGACACTGCGCTTCCGGAAATTGACGATCATGGCGTCGACACTTCCTACCCATCGGGGACGTATCTGCGTTCTGTGCCCATCATGAATATGGCTCGTAGGTGCGCTTGGCTTGCCAGCTGCACACGCGCCCCCTTCTTGGTGATGCTGACCTGCGCTAGACCTCTGGATTGAACTTGATAGCTTGAGAGATGGGCTAATCGAGCTTGCCAAGTGTTGCAACGGGTCCGTATTCAAAAAAAAGCCGAAGTATAAGGTCTTATTCAATCGGTCGATAAGCAGAATGAATGGGTTCATGCATTTCGCACTTTGCCTTTCGCTGTCAAACAGATCCTTCAATATCAGAATTTCTTGACTTCATGTGTCTATCGACTTCCTATTTTGGTAAGCATTGTGGTGATCAGTCCAGCAAGCTTCGGAACTAATTCGCTTGCATGCCGATGGCGACGGGTCAACTCCCCCTGGTTGATTACGGTTCCGGCAAAAGTAGATAGGGAACTTGTAGTCCGTTGGTGCTTAACTGCAGCGTGTCAGTTCAGCATTCCACTCCATCACGAGGTGCCCGTAGGACGCTGTGCGATGAATTGGGGCAATTCGGCCAGTACGGCCGGTGCCAGTGCTGCGCTGAGCGTGCTAAGGGTATAAGCCCGATCAGTAACCATCTCAGAAAGATGGGATAGAAAAATTAACTTGGCCAGGGCCTAGTGGATCGATAATTTTCAGGGGCGCGACTGACAGAGATCAGAATCGATACCGCAAGCGTCGTAATCAAGTCGAAATGCGACCATTGCAACCGTCTGCGCGCAATCAACGCCGCCAGTTACGAGGTAAGCTAAAACTGCGATGCCAATCCATGGTGCGGGAGAAGGCGGGCTCCAGTAAATGAAGTTCCGAAGAACTTACATGCGGTTGTGGCTATGCCGTCCTTGTGAGGCATAAGTGTTTTGGTCCTTAGATTTGTCTCTATCGTGGTATGCGGATTTGGCCGGGCGATGAGAAAAAATTCGCTTCTCACCGTCTGGCTTCAGCGCTGCAGCACGATACGGCTATACCGAGGATCGGTGTAACTCTCACGGATCGCATCTTCGAACGGCGTCTGCCGCACGCCGAACACAGCTTCGGTATCGACCCCCTTGAAGTCGTCGCCAGCGCTGAGCGCCTTGAGCTGGTCGGCAGTGAACGGCGGCTTGGAGCTGAAGAGCGAATACACCCGCAGCAGGAAGGCAAAGAATCCGATCGGAATATGGACGATCAGGGTATGCAGCTTCTTGACGCGCTTGATGGTCTTGATGATGTCGACGTAGTCCACGCGGGTGTCGCCGACGATGTCGTAGACCTCGCCGTCGGGTTCGCGTTCGATGCATTTGGCGATGCAGCGGCAGAAATCGCGTTCATACAGCGGCTGGCGCATGAACTTGCCGTCGCCGGGGATCGGGAACACCGGAGTCTTGGCCATGAAGCGCGACAGCCAGCCCAGGTGCTTGGGGTCGAACCAGCCGAACATCAGGGTCGGGCGCAGCACGCAGTGGCGCAGGCCGCTGGCCACCACCATCTCTTCCTGCGCGCGTTTGGTATTGGTGTAGTCGTCCTTGGCTACCGAGTTCACTACCGAGGAACTGATGTGGACCAGGTACGGCACGTTGGCCGCGTGGCAGGCGTCGAGCACGTGCGAGGTGGCCACCAGGTTGTTGCGGGTGAACAGCTCGGTGGTCTTGCCGGTGATCTGCGCGTGCAGTTGGGCGACGCAGGCGGCGCCTTCGAACTCGCGCGCCCAGTCGCCGGGCTCGGCCAGATCGGCATGCACCACACGCACCGCCGGATGCAGCTCGCGCAGGATCTGCAGGTTGTGCGCGTGTTTGTCGATCGCCACCAGTTGGGTGTAACCCTGCTGTTCGAGTTCGACGATCAGGTTCTGTCCGACCAGCCCGGCGGCCCCGGTGATGACGATCTTGGCGTGTTTGTCGGTCATGTCAGAGCTTGATCCTGCGGAAAACGAATTCGGGGATGGACTTGATGATGAACATGATCGCCCACCAGAAACCCGGCAGGTAGGCGACGGCGCGGCGGCCGTCGACGGCGCGCACGATGCCCTTGGCGATCTGGTCGGGCTTGGCCCACAGCGCGCCCTTCTTGAAGGCGGCGGTCATCGGCGTGTCGACGAAGCCGGGCTTGACCGTGAGCACGTTGATCCCGGCCGGACGCAGGCGCTGGCCGAGGCCGCTGAGATAGGCGCTGACCGCCGCCTTGGCGCTGCCGTAGAGGTAGTTGCTGGCGCGGCCGCGGTCGCCGGCGACCGACGAGATCACCGCCAGCGTCGCGCCGGCCGCCAGGCGCGGCGCCAGCGTCGCGCACAGCGCGATCGTGGAGGTGCCGTTGGTGGCGAATTCGTGCAACGACAGTTCGACCGAAGCGTTGCACGCGACTTGGTCCGGCAGGGTGCCATGCGCGATCAGGACCACATCCACGCCGCCGAGGGCCGACCACGCCGCATCGAACGCTTCGCCGTGGCGGGCGCCGTCGTTGACGTCGAGCACGCCGATGCTGCTCTTGGCGCCGCGCACGGACAGGTCTGCCGCGATCGCCTCCAGGCGCGCGGCCTGGCGGCCGAGCAGGTGGATCGCCGCGCCGCGTGCGGCGTAGCGTCGGGCAGTGGCTTCGGCGATGGCCGAGGTGGCACCGATGATGAGGACGCGTTGCATGTCTACTCCGTGACCCGGCGCCAGAAGCCGGAAGAAAAGCGTGGATCGAGGTAATCGCTGAATTCCCGCCAGCGGCCGTAGGCGCGCTGGAACGACGCCGCGCTCATGCGCGCGTCCTTGGCAGGGTACAGAGCGCCGCCGGCCGCGTCGACGATGCGGTCGAGCCGCTCCAGCAGCCGGAACACTTCCGGGCCGCTATTTGGGAAATCCAGCGCCAGGGTGGTGCCCGGGCGGGGAAACGACAGCATGCCGAGCGAGCGTGCGGCGCCGAATTCCTTCAGCACCGCCAGGAACGAGCCGCTGCCGCTGCGGGCGATTTCCGCCAGCAACGCGTCGATGCCGTCGCGCGACGCGGCCGGCGGCAGCACGCACTGGTACTGCAGGAAACCGGCCGGGCCGTACATGCGGTTCCAGTTGCGGATGCCGTCCAGCGGATAGAAGAACGGCAGCAAGTGGCTGACGAAGCGCTTGCGTGGCGCAGGCTGGCGCCAGAAGTACAGCGCGTTGAACGGCCGCAGCGACAGCTGGTTGACCAGCGAGAACGGCGGCGTCAGCGGCATCGGCAGGCCTGCGCCCGGGGGCTTGGGCCGTTCTTCCGGCAGGCCCGGACAATGGTCGGCGCGGGTGAAGTGGCCCCGGCCGCGCGCGCGCCCGCTGGCCAGGCAGTCGATCCAGGCGACGCTGTATTCGTGGCTGTCGGCAGAGGCCGCCGATAAGGCGAAAAACTCGTCGAGCGAACCGAATCGGATGTTCTCCGTTTCCAGCGCGGCGCTCGCGACACGCCGCAACTGGATCTGCGCCCAAGTGATCAGGCCGGTCAAGCCAAGGCCGCCGACGGTGGCCGCGAACCAGCCTTCGGCATCGTCGTCGGGCGTGCACACACGGCGCGTACCGTCGCTGCGCAGCAACTCGAAGGCGCGCACATGGTGGCCGAAGCTGCCGGTACGGTGGTGATTCTTGCCGTGCACGTCGTTGGCGATCGCGCCGGCCACGGTCACGTAGCGCGTGCCCGGGGTGACCGGCAGGAACCAGCCCTGCGGCAACGCCAGGTCGATGATCTCGGCCAGGGTGACCCCGGCTTCGCAGCGCAGCAGGCCGGTCGCCGGGTCGAATGCGATGAACCGGTCCAGGCCGCGCGTGCACAGCAAGCTGCCGTCCGGGTCGAGGCAGCTGTCGCCATAGCTGCGGCCGTTGCCGCGTGGTAGCGCGTGGCCGGCGAAGGCCGGCAGGGCCGCCGCCCGGTCGGCGATCGGCAGCAGCGTCTGCGTCGCGTGCGGATAGCGTCCCCAGGACTGCCCGGCATCGGCCATCAGATGGCGCTCAGCGCGCAGAGTCCGCACAACACCACGACCACCTGGCTGACCCGGTCGGTGGCGGCGAACACGATGGGGTCGTCGTGCATGTCGCCGCGGTGCGCCACGATCCAGACCCGGCTGACCCAGTACAGCAGCACCGGGCAGATCAGCCAGAGTATTTGCGGGTGGCGATACAACGACATGCTCGCCGGGCTGTTGATGTACAGCGCCATCACCAGCACCGCGATGTAGCCGGCCGCCGCGCCCATCGACTGCAGCAGCACCAGGTCTTCCACCGAATAGGCGCGCCCGCTGGCCTTGGTCTTGCCGCTGCCCAGCATCGCGTGCAGTTCGGTGTAGCGCTTGAGCAGCGCCAGCGAGAGGAAGATGAACATCGAGAACGCCAACAGCCAGAACGACAGTTCCAGGTCGATGGCCACCGCGCCGCCGATGATGCGCACGGTGTACAGCGCCGCCAGCAGCACCACGTCGATCATCACGATGCGCTTGAGCCGCAGCGAGTACGCCAGCGTCATCACGTAGTAGGCCAGCAACACCAGGGTGAAGTGCAGGTTGCAGGCCAGCGACAGCGCCAGTCCGGCCACGGTCAGCGCGGGAGCGGCGAACAGGCCCTGCAGCAGCGGCAGCCGCCCGGCGGCGAACGGCCGCTTGCGCTTGCGCGGATGCTGGCGATCGGGTGTGAGGTCGAGCAGGTCGTTGAGCACGTAGACGCCGGAGGCGCACAGCCCAAACGCCACCATGGCGATCACCGACTGCAGCACCGATTCGCCCTCCAGGAAGCGGTGCGCGGTGAGCAGCGGCACGAACACCAGCAGGTTCTTCAGCCACTGGTGCAGGCGCAGCGCCTTGAGCCAGGCGCGGGCGCGCGGCGGCGCCGGCCAGTGCCCGTGCACGGTGGTGCGCTGCGCGGCGGCCGCGCGCAAGCCATTGCCGTTGTTGACCACCCAGGCGCCGCCGGCCTTGTCCCACACGTGCAGGTCCACGCGGCCATTGCCGGCATAGTCGAAATTGCCTTCGCCGAACCGCTGCACCAGCACGTCGGCCTTGTTGCGGCCGGACAGGTTGCGCTGGCCGTCGCTGGCGATGACCTCTTCGAACAGGCCCAGGTGCGCGGCGATCGGCGCGACCAGCAACTGGTCGGAGGCGGTGCACAGCACGCGCGGGCGTTGCGGCGTGGTGCGCAGCAGCTCCAGGATGTGCTCGTTGTAGGGCAGGGTCTCGGCCGGGAGGGTGACCCGAGCGGCCAGTTCTCGCTTCAGCGCGGCCTTGCCGCGCAGCAGCCACAGCGGCAGCAGGAACACGTACAGCGGGTTGCGCGCCAGCAGGGCCAGCAGGGACTCGTAGAGGATGTCCGAATTCAGCAGCGTGCCGTCCAGATCCACGCAGAGCGCGCGCCCTGAGACAGCCGGGCGGTCGGCGGGAGAACGGGGGGGGGAAGACATGCTGCGGCCTGAGGATCCATCGCGGGGCCGCATTATAACCAGCGGTTCAGGCGGCCTGGCGTCGTTGTAGGAATTCGGTGGCGCCCATCGCCAGGGCGCCCACGGCGACCGCGTACCAGAGCGTCACCAGCCGCGCGGCCACCGCGACCGCGATCGCATCGGCGGTGGCGACGCCCAGCCGGTCAAGCATCAGCACGATCGCCAGTTCGGTCGTGCCGACCCCACCCGGGACGAAGGACAGCGCGCCGATCAGCATCGCCAGCGGGTAGATGCCGAACGCGACCAGCGGGTCCAGGTCCAGGCCAAGGCCGCTGCACAGCCCGACGAAGACCGCCGAGGTCAGGCCCCAGGCGCCCAAGCCCGCGATCAGGCTGCGCAGCATCTGTGCCGTTCCGAGGCAGGCGCGCAGTTCCGTAGCGGCGAACACCGCAAAGTGCGCGGCGCTCCGCAGCCAGCGCCCGGGCAAGCGCCGGCCCACCCCGTCCAGCCAGGCCAGCCAGGCCAGCAGGGCCGGCCAGGCGGCGGCGCCGAACAGCAGGGCGACGAAGCCCAGCACCACCGCGGCGAGCGTGCCCAGGGTGGGGAAGACCGGTGCGGCCAGCAGCGACAGCGCCAGGATCACCAGTAGGTCGGAGGCGCGCTCGAACACGAACACCGCCAGCGTCCGTCCCGCCGGTACGCCCATGCGGGCGAAATAGCGGATACGCAGCAATTCCCCGGCCTTGCCGGGCGTGGCGGTCAAGGCGAAACCGGCCAGGTACGCGGCCCAGCCCAGCCAGAACGGCACGGCGTGGCCTTGCCGTTGCAGCAGCCAGCGCCAGCGCCAGAAGCGGAACAGGTAGCTGGCCGAGACCGGCAGCACCGCCACTGCCAGCAACGGCCAGATCGTGCCCAGCCGGGCGAACGTGCCGTTGCCGCGGTCGATCCACCACAGGGCGGCCAGGTAGCCGCCGCACAGCAGCACGACGAATAGCGCCAGATGATCCGCACGGTGGCGCGGCGCGGGCACGCCGTCGGCGCCGTGCGGCATCATCATCCCTTGGTCTCCGCGCGACTCAGCCCAGCGCCTTTTCCAGTTCCGGCAGCACCGTGAACAGGTCACCAACCAGGCCGATGTCGGCGATCTCGAAGATCGGCGACTCGGCGTCCTTGTTGATCGCGACGATGGTGCCGGCGTCCTTGATGCCGGTCAGGTGCTGGATGGCGCCGGAGATGCCGACCGCCACGTACAGCTCCGGCGCGATGATCTTGCCGGTCTGGCCGACCTGCAGTTCGTTGGGTACGTAGCCGGCGTCGACTGCCGCGCGCGAGGCGCCGACTGCGGCGCCCAGTTTGTCGGCGAGCTGGTAGACGATCTGGAAGTTCTCCGCCGAACCGATGCCGCGGCCGCCGGAGACCACGCGCTTGGCGCTCTGCAGGTCGGGACGGTCGGACTTGCCCGCGGCCAGGCCGACGAAGCGGGTGTGGTTGGGCAGCGTCGCGTCCACGCTGGCCGCTTCCACCGCCGCGTTGCCGCCTTGCGCTGCTTCCGGCCACGAGGCGCTGCGCACGGTGGCGACCACGATCTGGTCGGCCGGGGCCTGCACGCTGATGATGGCGTTGCCGGCGTAGATCGGGCGCTTGAACGCGTAGTCGCCGTCCACCGCCATCAGGTCGGAGATCTGGTTGACGCCGAGCAGGGCGGCCACCACCGGCATCAGGTCCTTGCCGAAGGTGGTGGACGGGCCGAACACGTGGCTGTAGCCCGGCGCCAGTTGCGCGATCTGCGGCCCCAGCACCTGCGCGATGGCGTGTTCGTTGGCCGGATCGGCGACGGTGAGCACGCGGCCGACGCCGGCGATCTGCGCAGCCTGCGCGGCGACGGCGGCCGGATCGGCGGCCAGCACCACGATGTCGATGGTTTCCGGCGACAGCGCCTGCGCGGCGCTGACGGTCTTGGCGGTGGCCGCGTTGAGCTGGCCGTTCAGGTGTTCGGCGACGACGAGGATCTTGGCCATTACAGCAACCCCTTCTGCTTGAGTGCGGCCACCAGCTCGGTGGCATCCTTGACCATCACGCCGCGGCTGCGCTTGGGCGGCGGCGCGTAATGGGTGGTGGTCAGGCTGTCGTTGGACTCCACGCCCAGGTCGGCGAAGGCCAGGGTCTGCAACGGCTTGCTCTTGGCCTTCATGATGTCCGGCAGCTTGATGAAGCGCGGCTCGTTCAGGCGCAGGTCGGTGGTGACCACCGCTGGCAGGTCCACTTCCAGCGTTTCCAGGCCGGCGTCGACCTCGCGGGTCACCGTGGCCTTGCCGTCGGCGACCACCAGCTTGCCGGCGAAGGTGGCTTGCGGGCGACCCCACAGCGTGGCCAGCATCTGTCCGGTCTGGTTGGCGTCGTCGTCGATCGCCTGCTTGCCCAGGATGACCAGGTCCGGCTGTTCCTGCTCGACCAGCTTGAGCAGCGCGCGGGCCGCGGTCAGCGGCTGGATCGCGGTATCGGTGACCACGTGGATGGCGCGGTTGGCACCCATCGCCAGGCCGTTGCGCAGGTGCGCGGCGGCGTCGGCCGGAGCCAGGGTGACCACCACGACTTCGCTGGCGATGCCGGCGTCGCGCAGGCGCAGCGCCTCTTCCAGGGCGATTTCGTCGAACGGATTGGGGGAAAGCTTGACGCCCTCGGTCACGACGCCGGAGCCGTCCGGCTTGACCTGGATGCGGACGTTGTAGTCCACCACGCGCTTGTAGGCGACGAGGATTTTCATCTTGTACGAGATCCTTCAGCAGTGCGGGAAGGCCCGGCCGCGACGGCTGGCGCGGGGCAGTCGGTGGATTCTAACCGGCGGCGATGGACCATGCGAGGGCGTATGGTGGCTGCCGGACTCCGCTGCTCTGCATGAACCGGGGCAGGCAGGGGCGACCCTCTCTGGCAAAGCGTATATCCTGTGCGGTTTGAACAGCGGAGCGCCCTGCGGCGCCCGATCAGGAGACGTCATAGTGGCTACTTGGCTTGTAACCGGCGGTGCCGGGTTCATTGGTGGCAATTTCGTGCTGGAAGCGGTGTCGCGCGGCATTCGCGTGATCAATCTGGATGCCCTGACCTACGCCGGCAATCTGAACACGTTGGCGACGCTGGAGGGCAACCCCGACCACGTCTTCGTGCAAGGCGATATCGGCGACCGCGCGCTGGTGGCGCAGTTGCTGCGCGAGCACCAGCCCGACGCGGTGCTGAACTTCGCCGCCGAGAGCCATGTGGACCGCTCGATCGACGGCCCCGGCGCCTTCATCCAGACCAACGTGGTCGGCACCCTGGGCCTGCTGGAAGCGGTGCGCGACCACTGGAAGGCGCTGCCGGAAGGACCGCGCGCCGCATTCCGCTTCCTGCATGTTTCCACCGACGAGGTGTATGGCACGCTCGGCGAGACCGGCAAGTTCAGCGAGACCACGCCGTACGCGCCCAATTCGCCGTACTCGGCCTCAAAGGCCGCCTCCGACCATCTGGTACGCGCGTTCCACCACACCTACGGCCTGCCGGTACTGACCACCAATTGCTCCAACAACTACGGCCCTTACCACTTCCCGGAGAAACTCATTCCGCTGGTGATCGCCAAGGCGCTGGCCGGCGAACCGCTGCCGGTCTACGGCGACGGCAAGCAGGTGCGCGACTGGCTGTTCGTCGGCGACCACTGCGAGGCGATCCGCACCGTGTTGGCCAAGGGCAAGGTCGGCGAGACCTACAATGTCGGCGGCAACTCCGAGAAGCAGAACATCGAAGTGGTGCAGGCGATCTGCGCGCTGCTCGATGCGCGCCGTCCGCGCGCCGATGGCCAGCCGCGCGCCAGCCAGATCACTCATGTCGCCGACCGTCCGGGCCACGACCGGCGCTATGCGATCGATGCGTCCAAGCTGAAGAACGAACTGGGCTGGGAGCCGAAGTACAGCTTCGAGCAGGGCATCGCCATCACCGTGGACTGGTATCTGGCCAACCAGGCCTGGGTACAGGGCGTGCTCGACGGCAGCTATCGGCTGGAGCGCATCGGCACGGCGGCATAACGCGAGTCCCTCGCAAGAGCCCGCACATCGGTGTGCGGACTTTCTAGGAAGCACCTCATGACCCAACGCAAAGGCATCATCCTGGCCGGCGGCTCCGGCACCCGGCTGTATCCGATCACCAAGGGCGTCAGCAAGCAGCTGCTGCCGGTGTACGACAAGCCGATGATCTACTATCCGCTCAGCGTGCTGATGCTGGCCGGCATCCGCGAGGTGCTGATCATCAACACCCCGCACGAACAGGCTTTGTTCCGTGCGCTGCTGGGCGACGGCTCGCAGTGGGGCATGCACCTGGAATACGCAGTGCAGCCGAGCCCGGATGGACTGGCGCAGGCCTACTTGATCGGTCGCGATTTCATCGACGGCAAGCCGAGCTGTCTGGTATTGGGCGACAACATCTTCCACGGCCATGGCCTGACCGAGACACTGCGCCGCGCCGATGCGCGGCAGCAAGGCGCCACCGTATTCGGCTATTGGGTCAACGACCCTGAGCGCTATGGCGTGGCCGAGTTCGACCAGTCCGGCAAGGTCATCGACATCGAGGAGAAGCCGGCCAAGCCGCGCTCCAACTATGCGGTCACCGGCCTGTACTTCTACGACGGCCAGGCCAGCGAGCACGCAGCCGCGTTGAAGCCCTCGCCGCGCGGGGAACTGGAAATCACCGATCTCAATCGCCGTTATCTGGATGCGGGCGAACTGCACCTTGAACCTCTGGGCCGCGGCTATGCCTGGCTGGACACGGGTACGCACCAGTCGCTGCACGAGGCATCCAACTTCATCGAGACCATCCAGTCGCGGCAGGGCTTGCAGGTATGTTGTCCGGAAGAGATCGCGTTCGGCCAAGGTTGGATCGATGCTGCACAGCTGGAAAAACTCGCCGCGCCGCTGTTGAAGAATGACTACGGCAAATACCTGCATGAACTGGCTGTACGAGGAGTCGTTCCGTGAAAGTGATTGAAACCAATCTGCCCGGCTGCGTAGTGATCGAGCCGGCGGTGTTCGGCGACGAACGCGGCTATTTCTTCGAGACCTGGAATGCCGAGCGTTTCGGCCAGCATGGGCTGCCGACCAAGTTCGTGCAGAGCAATGTCTCGACCTCGGCCAAGGGCGTGCTGCGCGGTCTGCATTACCAGTGGCCGCGTCCGCAGGGCAAGCTGGTCAGTGTGCTGGAAGGCGAGGTCTACGACGTCGCCGTGGACATCCGCCGTGGCTCGCCGCACTTCGGTCGCTGGGCGGCAGTAGTGTTGAGCGCGGAGAACAAGAAACAGTTCTGGATTCCGGAGGGCTTCGCGCATGGATTCGCAGTGCTGTCCGAGCGTGCGGTGTTCAGCTATCTGTGCACCGACGTGTACGTGAAGGAAGCCGACGCCGGCGTGCGCTGGGACGACGCCGCGATCGGCGTGGACTGGCCGATCAGCCAGCCGGTGCTGTCGGCCAAGGATGCGGCGGCCCCGTTCCTGGCCGATATCGCGGCCGAACGTCTGCCGGTGTACGCGCCGTGACCACCTTGGTGTTCGGCGCCAACGGCCAGGTCGGCCAGGAACTGCTGCGTGCGCTGGGCACGCGCGGTCCGTTGCTGGCGACCACGCGCAGCGGCAGTCTGCCCGACGGCAGCGCCTGCGAGACCGCCGACTTCGACCAGCCGCAGACGCTGGGCGCCTTGCTGGATCGATTGCAGCCGACGGCGGTGGTCAATGCAGCGGCCTATACCGCGGTGGATCGCGCCGAGCAGGAGCGGGACGCCGCGTTGCGCGCCAATGCCGAGGCGCCGGCCGCGATCGCTGGCTGGTGTGCGGCGCATGGCGTGCCGATGGTGCATTACTCCACCGACTACGTGTTCGATGGCCAGGGCAGCCGTCCGTATCCAGAGGACGCGCCGACCGCGCCGCTGGGCGTCTATGGCGCGACCAAACTCGCCGGCGAAGCGGCGATCCGCGCCTCCGGCGCGCAGCACCTGATCTTCCGTACCGCGTGGGTCTATGCCGCCCATGGCAGCAACTTCCTGCGCACCATGCTGCGCGTCGGCGCCGAGCGCGACGAGCTGCGTGTGGTCGCCGACCAGGTTGGCACGCCGACGCCGGCAGCGTTGATCGCCGACGTCACCGCGCAAATCCTGCAACGGCGCGATGTCGCGCAATCGGGCACCTGGCACCTGACCGCTGCCGGCGAGACCACCTGGCATGGCTTCGCCGAGGCGATCTTCGAAGAAGCGCTCGTGGCGGGCCTGCTGGCGCGCGCGCCGCGCGTGCTGCCGATCGCCACGGCCGAATATCCGACGCCGGCCAAGCGCCCGGCGTATTCGCGCTTGGACGTGTCGCGCCTGCAGCGCGATTTCGCGCTGGAACTGCCACAGTGGCGCGATGGTCTGCGCCAGGTCATCGGCGAACTCGCCGCGGCAGCGCCGGCCGCCTGACCGCCGCACACGTTAAACGACGCAGCCGAAAAACAAAGAGCCGGGCACTGCCCGGCTCTTTGCGTTTGCGGCGTGCGCCGAACTCAGGTGCGACCGTAGGTGTCCTCGAAGCGCACGATGTCGTCTTCGCCCAGGTAGCTGCCCGACTGCACTTCGATCAGCTCCAGCGGCAATTTGCCCGGGTTCTTCAGGCGATGCGTCACGCCGAGCGGGATGTAGGTGCTCTGGTTCTCGGTGAGCAGCAGCACCTCGTCGCCACGGGTGACCTCGGCGGTGCCGCTGACCACGATCCAGTGCTCGGCGCGGTGGTGATGCATCTGCAGGCTCAGCGTGGCGCCGGGCTTGACCGTGATGCGCTTGACCTGGAACCGCTGGCCGTTGTCGATCGAATCGTAGGCGCCCCACGGGCGGTACACCTTGCGGTGCCAGGTGGCTTCGGAACGCCCATCGGCCTTGATCCTGCCGACGATGTCCTTCACTTCCTGGATGCGTTCGCGATGGCCGACCAGTACCGCGTCGTCGGTCTCCACCACCACCACGTCCTGCAGGCCGACCATCGCGATCAGGCGCGAGCCGTAGGCGTAGGTGTTGCGGCAATCGATCTCGATCACGTCGCCGTGGTGGGCGTTGCCGTTGGCGTCCTGCGGCGACACGTCCAGCAGCGCCGACCAGGAGCCGACGTCGCTCCACTTCGCGTCCAGCGGCACCACCACCGCGTCGGCGGTCTTTTCCATCACCGCGTAGTCGATGGAGTCGGAAGGACTGGCGGCAAACGCCTCCTTGTCCAGGCGGGTGAAGTCGGCATCGCGCTTGGCCGATTGCCAGGCCTTGGTGCAGGCATCGGCGATGGCGGGCTGGAACTTGCGCAGTTCCTCCAGGTAGCGCGAGGCGCGGAACAGGAACATGCCGCTGTTCCAGTAGTACTCGCCAGAGGCCAGGTAGCTTTTCGCGGTCGCCAGGTCGGGCTTTTCGACGAAGCGCTCGACCGCGTGCGCGCCGTCGCCGGCAGCGGCCTTGATGTAGCCGTAGCCGGTTTCCGGTGCGGTCGGCTTGATGCCGAACGTCACCAGCTTGCCTTGTTCGGCCGCGACGGCGGCCACGCGCACCGCGGCCTGAAAGGCGGCTTCGTCGCCAATTACGTGGTCGGAGGGCAGGACCAGCAACAGCGGGTCGGCGCCATCGCGCGAGGCCTCCAGCGCCGCCACGGCGATCGCCGGTGCGGTGTTGCGGCCCTTGGGTTCGAGCAGGATCGCATGCGGCTTCACGCCGATCTGCTGCAACTGCTCGGCCGCGACGAAGCGGTGCTCCTCGTTGGCGACCACGATCGGCGCGTGCGCGGCCACGGGTGCCGCGCGCTGCCAGGTGGCCTGCAGCATGCTCTGCTCGCCGACCAGCGGCAGGAACTGTTTCGGATACGACTCGCGCGACAGCGGCCACAGCCGCGTGCCGGAACCGCCGGACAGGATGATGGGAAGGACGTCGCTCATGGGCGGGGGAACTCCATAGTGCGTCTAGGGGAGGGTGGTGGGATCAGCCGCGCAGCAGCTCGGAGATCTCCTGGGTGCGCTGCTCCAGCAGCGCCGCATCGCCGCGGGTTTCCACGTTCAGGCGCAGCAGCGGTTCGGTGTTGGAACTGCGCAGGTTGAAACGCCAGTCGGCGAATTCGGCGCTGACACCGTCGGTGTAGTCCAGCGTCGGCGCGTGCGAGGCGAAGTGTTCCATCACCCGCGCCACCGCGGCCTTGGCGTCGGCGACCTTGAAGTTGATCTCGCCGCTGCACGGGAACTTGCGCATGCGCGCCTCGACCAGGTCGGCGAGCGAGCGGCCGGACTGCGACACCAGCTCGGCGATCAGCAGCCACGGGATCATGCCGGAGTCGGCGTAGGCGAATTCGCGGAAATAGTGGTGCGCGCTCATCTCGCCGCCGTACACCGCGTTTTCGCTGCGCATCTTCTCCTTGATGAAGGCATGTCCGCTCTTGCACAGCACCGGAATGCCGCCGGCTTCCTCGACCTGCTCGATGGTGTTCCAGGTCAGGCGCGGGTCGTGCACGACCTTGCCGCCCGGCTGCTTGGCCAGGATCGCCTGCGCCAGCAGGCCGACCAGGTAATAGCCTTCGATGAAGCGGCCGTTTTCGTCGAAGAAGAAGCAGCGGTCGAAATCGCCGTCCCAGGCGATGCCGAAGTCGGCGCCGTGTTCCTTGACCGCCTGGGCGGTGGCCGCGCGGTTCTCCGGCAGCAGCGGATTCGGGATGCCGTTGGGGAAGTGGCCGTCCGGTTCGTGGAACACGCGCACGAACTCGAACGGCAGGTGCGGCGCCAGCAGGTCGACGATGGCGCCGGCGCCGCCGTTGCCGGCGTTGACCACCAGCTTCAGCGGCTTGAGCGAGCCGATGTCGATGTAGCTCAGCAGGTGCGCGATATAGGCGGACTTGTCCGGGCGGTGGTGCTCGGCCGCGGTCGGGGCGGCGGCGGGCGCGGTATCGGCGGCCACGGTGTCGCGAATCGCGAACAGGCCGGTATCGGAGCTGATCGGGCGCGCCTGCTCGCGCACCAGCTTCATGCCGTTGTAGTCCATCGGGTTGTGGCTGGCGGTGACCATCACCCCGCCGGCGGCCTTGAGGTGGTCGGTCTGGAAATAGACCTCCTCGGTGCCGCACAGGCCGATGTCGATCACCTCGCGGCCGCTGGCGCGCAGGCCGGCCGACAGCGCGTCCTGCAGCCCCTGGCTGGCCAGGCGGACGTCGTGGCCCACGACGACCGGCCCGCTGTCCAATTGCCCCGCCAATGCCACGCCGATGCGGCGGGCCAGATCCTCGTTCAATTCGTCGGGAACGCGACCGCGGATGTCGTAGGCCTTGAATGCGGGAAGCGACATAGGGGAGGGACCTTGCATGGGGGAACATGGAGTGTAACGTTCCGGCCCTTAATCGGTCATTGCGGCAGTGCGCAGCAGGCCGCGCGCGGCGACCGGCTAAACTACTTGTCTACTTCCGATGCGGAGCTGGCGAATGGGCGACACCTCTACCCGGGCGACCGGACGGCGCGGCAAGCTTTTCCCCGACGCGGCCACGGCGCTGGCCGACGTGGTGGGCGATGGCCAGACCCTGGCGGTCGGCGGATTCGGCCTGTGCGGCATCCCCGAGGCCTTGATCGCCGCCCTGCGCGACAGTGCGGTGACCGGCCTGACCGTGATCTCCAACAATGCCGGCGTTGATGGGTTCGGCCTCGGCCAGCTGCTGGCGACCCGGCAGATCCGCAAGATGATCTCGTCCTACGTCGGCGAGAACAAGGAATTCGAGCGCCAGTACCTGGCCGGCGAGCTGGAGCTGGAGTTCAATCCGCAGGGCACCCTGGCCGAGCGCCTGCGCGCCGGCGGCGCCGGCATTCCCGCGTTCTTCACCGCCACCGGCTACGGCACCGTCGTCGCCGAGGGCAAGGAGACGCGCGAGTTCGACGGCAAGCACTACGTGCTGGAGACCGCGCTGCAGGCCGACGTGGCCCTGGTCAAGGCGTGGAAGGCCGATGCGGCCGGCAACCTGGTGTTCCGCAAGACCGCGCGCAACTTCAACCCGGCCTGCGCGATGGCCGGCAAGGTCTGCATCGCCGAGGTCGAGCAGATCGTCGACACCGGCAGCATCGATCCGGACCAGGTGCATCTGCCTGGCATCTACGTCGACCGCATCGTGCACAACCCGCATCCCGAGAAACGCATCGAACAGCGCACCCTGCGCCAGAAGGACGCCTGACATGGCCTGGACCCGCGACGAAATGGCGCAGCGCGCCGCCCGCGAACTCACCGACGGCGCCTACGTGAACCTGGGCATCGGCCTGCCGACCCTGGTCGCCAACCACATCCCCGAGGGCGTGGACGTGTGGCTGCAGTCGGAGAACGGCCTGCTCGGCATCGGCCCGTTCCCGAGCGAGGACGAGGTCGACGCCGACCTGATCAACGCCGGCAAGCAGACCGTCACCGCCCGCGCCGGCGCCAGCTATTTCGGCAGCCACGACTCCTTCGCGATGATCCGCGGCGGCCATATCGACCTGGCGATCCTCGGCGCGATGCAGGTCAGCGCGCGCGGCGACCTGGCCAACTGGATGGTGCCCGGCAAGATGGTCAAGGGCATGGGCGGGGCGATGGACCTGGTCGCCGGGGTCAAGCGCGTGGTGGTGCTGATGGAGCACGTGGCCAAGGACGGCAGCCACAAGATCCTGCACGAGTGCGACCTGCCGCTGACCGGCGTGGGTGTGGTCGACCGCATCATCACCGACCTGGCGGTGTTCGACGTGGGCGCGGATGGCCTGGTACTGGTCGAGGCGGCCGATGGCGTGGAAGACGCGGAACTGATTGCCAAGACCGGAGTTCCTTTCCGCAGAACCTGATGCTGCCGCGAGCGCGGACGCCGCTCAGCTGGACACGGCGACCCGGCCGCGCCCAGTGAACGCATCGCTGACCGCCAGGCCTCGCGCCCAGTCGCCGGCCTGCCAGCGGCCTTCGCCCAGGCAGCGCAATGGCGCCTGGATCAATGCGGGATCGAACACGAATTGCCAGGTCTCGCTGCCGCCGACGGCGCAAAGGTCAGCCATGAAATCGAGCGCACCTTGCTGGACTGCGGCGACCGCGGCGGAGTGCGTGGGATCCAGTTCGTCGTCGGCGAAGATGGGTTCGACCTCGCCATCGTCGTGCAACGCGAAATGCGAGAACTGGCCATCCGGTGCGGTCAGGAAGGTTTCCAGCATCAAGTCGTTTTGCAGGATCGCCGACGTTTCCGCATCCGTGCAGCGGCCATCGAAGTAGCGGGCTTCGGCCCAGCCATTCGCTTGGACCTGCACGATGCCGTCGTTCACCGCGAAATAGCCGCCTCCCAGCGTGGTTCCGGTCAATCTGCCCAGTTGTGCCTGGATGGTCCCCGCGTAGCCCAGGTCCGCAACCATGGCCGGTGCGTCTTCGACCGTGGCGCGCCAGTAGCGCAGATAGGCTTCGCGTTCGACGGCGGCGACGTCGAGCAGCGCGGGCATCGCAGGCGCCAGTTTTTGCAGCAAAGCTGTGCGCATCTCTGGCAGCATCACCATGCCGCGCATGTCTGCAGCGCCAAGTTGAGCTGCGATCGCCCGTGTCGCCGCGGTGCCGAGCCGTGCCTGCAGCAGATCCTTCAGGCTGCCGGTGTAGGTGCTGCCCAGCAGTGTCTCCAGGTCGTGGGCCTCACGCAGCATCGGCACGCCGGTGCCGCGGCGCGAAGCCAGCAGATAGCGGCCGTCCAGCGCAGCAAGCGGCGGACATGCCGCCTGCAGCTGCGCAAACGCCTTTTGCAGCAGATAGCCTTCTCGGCTCAGGAACAGGATCTGGCCGATGCCACGCGACAGCGCCACACGCGACAGCCACAGCAGGTAATCGGCGAGCAATGGACCGAACACCAGATAGCCGAGCGAGGTCGGCGACGCCAGCCGCAGACGGTGGCCGAACTGCTCCGGCCGGGTATCGGCCAAATCCGCCAAGTGGCGACTGAGCAAGCCGAGCCACAACTGATCCTGCCAGGGGCTATGTGCACCTGCGGCGGGCCGCAACGGGCGCAACGCCGGGACCACGTCGAGCAAGGCCGATGGCCGCAGCACATGCACCGGCGTGAGATAGCCGTGCATCTGTGGACGTTGGATATCCGCCTGTTCGTTGTCGCCGACGTGCAGCCAGTGCCTCGCCGCCACGTCTTCGCGCGCCGGCAGCTGTTCCCAGGCCTGGTCGTCATCTTTGCGCCAGCCGGTTTCGCAAGACACGTACCAGGCTTTCGGCAGTTCGCGGACCGCCGATGGCAGCACCTTTTGTAGGTCGGCACTGTCCAGGTACATGTCCGACACGGCGACCAGGCGCCGGCCGTTGGCAGCTAGCGCGGCGGCAGCGGCGACCAGCGCCCGGCGCGGCCGCAACAGGCGTGCTTCGGTATCCAGCTCCAGGGCCTGCAGCGCGTGCAGGGGAAGGTCTTTCGCTTCCGCTAGGTGCGCCATCGCGGCATAGATCGCGTCCAGGTCGACATCGCGCCCGGCTGCTGCGCGCGCGCGCGCTTCGGCACGCTCGCGCAGCATGGCGAATTCGGCGACACCCAGCGTTTTGGCCGCCAGATGAGCGAGATAGGCACGCATACCGGCCGGGGTCAGGAAGGGGCGTGTCACCAGGGTGTCGAATACGTCCAGCGATATCACGTTCGCACCGATCGCCGAGAGCGCCACACGTGTGGCCAACGGCATCCGGAAGGCCTGCATCCAGTTGCGGTCTCCTTCCGTGCTCAGTGCCAGCGTTCCGTCCGCTGGCAGAATGCCTGCCAGCAGCCCGTGCTGGCGCGCCACTGCCACGAACATCCGCTCCAAGGCATGTTGCAGCGTCCCATCGATCTGGCTGCGCTCTTCCGGGAAATCGTGCAGGTTCAGTCCCAGCGCATAGATCGGCCGCAATGCCTCCACGCGTGCCCAGAACATCGAGCCGGCCGGGAAATCGATGTAGGCCGTCGCATCGATGCCGACGCCCAGACGCTGGCCCAGTTCGCGACAGGCCTGCAGATTGCTCAGCCACGTATGCGCCCACAGCGGCACGCCGCCGAAGCTCTCCGGATACACGATGCCAAGCCGCGGTTCGGCCGCGAACATGCCCAGAATCCAGCCGATACGCTGCGGCGAGCCGAACAGGGCATCGGTCAGGTAGCGACGCCAGTCGCTGCGTTCGCTGCCGGTGTACAGCGATTTCTTGGTATGCCAGTGCGCCACCACGTCCAGCGCCAGGACCTCCTCGCGGAACGTCACGAGCAACGGCGCCAGGTCGCGGCCTCGGTTGGCGACCGTGCGCACGTGCAGTGACTGCAGGTGGGGCAACGACGACAGGCGCTGTTGGGCAGCAGCCTGCGCGGCATCGTCCATGACCGACACCAGCAGCACGTACGGCACCGGCATGGCGGTCAGCGCCTCGGCCAATTCACCCAGCAGGTCGGGATAAAAAACGTGGGCCATCACGCCCACGCGCAGGTGCACGCGCTCGATCGGCGTCGGTGCGGGGAACACGGCATCCGACGGCGGCGGTAGCGAGGTTTGCGCGTGCGTGGCATTGCGCAAGCGCCGCACGAAACCGGCGAGGCCCAGCGCCCGCAGCACTTTCCAGCTGCGCTGCGCAACGGCAAGCAGGCCGCGCCAGCCGCCGCCGTGGCGCTCGAAAGCCGCACGCGCGGCACGTTCGGCCCTGCGCCAGGTGGCCCTCATCGCGACGTCACGTAGCGAAGAACGCGGCTGCGGCGCAGCGGGAGCATCGTGTCGGCAGCGTGCGGCTCACAGGTTCTGGTAGTTCGGCCCGGAGCCGCCTTCGGGGGTGACCCAGTTGATGATTTCGTAGGGGTCCTTGATGTCGCAGGTCTTGCAGTGCACGCAGTTGGCGGCGTTGATCTGCAGGCGCTTGCCGGCCGCGTCGTCGACGATCTCGTACACCGCGGCGGGGCAGAAGCGGGTGCAAGGGTTGCCGTATTCCTCGGTGCAGCGGGTCACGCAGATCTGCGGGTCCAGCACCTGCAGGTGCACGGGCTGGTCCTCGTCGTGTTCGGTGGCGGCGAAATACACGGCCTGCAGGCGGTCGCGCGGCGCCAGGTCGCGCTGCACGTAGTCGCGCTTGGGCTGCTCGTGTTCGCCCAGCCGGTCCAGCGACGACCAGTCGGCGGTCACCTTCAGCGTCCACGGCGAGGCGCCCTTGACCAGGGTCTCCCAGGCCCCGTTGAGCAGGCCGAACCACATGCCCTTCTTGAAGCCGGGCTTGATGTTGCGCACCTGGCGCAGCTCGGCCATGACCTCCGAGCCGCGCAGTTTGGCATCGAATCCGGCCGGGTTCAGCGCCGCGCCGGCGGCCAGGTGCTCGGCGGCGAGCATGCCGCTGCGCAGCGCCTGGTGGGTGCCCTTGATCTTGGGCACGTTGAGCAGGCCGGCGGTGTCGCCGATCAGCAGCGCGCCGGGCATCTCCACCTTCGGCAACGACTGCCAGCCGCCGCTGGCGATGGCGCGGGCGCCGGCCGACAGGATGGTGCCGCCTTCCAACAGCGACTTCATCATCGGGTGGTTCTTCCATTGCTGGAAGGCTTCCCACGGCCGGTACTCGGGATCGTGGTAATCCAGGCCGCTGACGTAGCCCAGTGCCACCTGGTTGTTCTCCAGGTGGTACAGGAAGCTGCCGGCATAGGTGGCGTTGTCGGCCGGCCAGCCCAGGGTGTGCACGATCTTGCCGGGCACCACGCGGCCTTCCGGCAACTGCCACAGTTCCTTGATGCCGATCGAATAGGCCTGCGGGTCGCTGTCGGCGTCCAGCGCGAAGCGCTTGACCAGGCGCTTGGTCAGGTGCCCGCGCGCGCCTTCGGCCAGCACCGTGACCTTGGCGCGGATATCGATGCCGGGGGTGTAGCCGGGCTTGTGCGAACCGTCCTTGGCCACGCCCATGTCGCCGATGCGCACGCCGAGCACGGTGCCGTCGTCGGCATGCAGGGTTTCGGCGGCGGCGAAGCCCGGATAGATTTCCACGCCCAGCGCCTCGGCCTGCGGCGCCAGCCACGCGCACAGCGCGCCGAGGCTGACGATGAAGTTGCCGTGGTTGCGCATGCCCGGCGGCACGATCGGGAACTTGCGCCCGCCATCCTTGCTCAGGTGCCAGAACTCGTCTTCGCCGGCGGGCACGCAGATCGGCGGCGGGGCGTCGCGCCAGCCGGGCAGCAGCGCGTCGAGCGGCGCCGGCTCGATCACCGCGCCGGACAGGATCTGCGCACCGACCGTGCTGGCCTTTTCGATCACGCAGACCGAAATGTCCGGGTTGAGCTGCTTGAGCCGGATCGCGAACGCCAGCCCGGCCGGACCTGCGCCGACGGTGACCACGTCGTATTCCATGACGTCGCGTTCCACTGGCTCCGGCGCGCTGGCGCCGCCCTCCACTTCCGTCATCTGGTCCGCTCCCGTTGGCTCGATCTGGCTGTGGGCATTTTCAGGCTTTGTGCGTGACGGGGCAAATTCCGCACGCTGGCGTATGGTGGCCTCCGGCATGCTAGCGTGGCGCGATGGAACTGGACCTGCCCGGCGCCGATCTGCGCTGGTATCCCGAGTGGCTGGACCCGGCCGCGGCCGCGGCGCTGTGCGCGCAGTTGCTGCAGGAAGTGCCATGGGAGGTGCACCGCATCCGCCTGTTCGGCAAGCTGGTCGATTCGCCGCGGCTGAGTTGCTGGATCGGCGACGCCGACGCCAGCTACCGCTATTCCGGCACCCGCTTCGCGCCGCATCCGTGGCCAGAGGCGCTGCTGCCGCTGCGTGCGCGGCTGGCGGCCGAGACTGGGGTGGAATTCAACAGCGTGCTCGCCAACCGCTACCGCGACGGCCGCGACGCCATGGGCTGGCACAGCGACGACGAGCGCGAACTCGGCCCGGCGCCGGTGATCGCCTCGTTGAGCCTGGGCGCCACGCGTCGCTTCGTGCTGCGCCATCGTCAGCAGCCGGCACTTCGCCAGGCGCTGGAGCTGACCTCCGGCGGCTTGCTGCTGATGGCGGGCGACACCCAGCGCCTGTACCGACATGCCCTGCCGCGCACTGCCAAGCCGGTCGGCGAACGGATCAATCTGACGTTCCGCCGCATTGCGCTTGATCCCTTCTCCCTCCGGGAGAAGGTGCCCCGAAGGGGCGGATGAGGGTCGGGTTGCTAGGGCGGTGTCTGGGGGAGATGCTCCCCCGAGCCGCCGCACCCTCACCCCCGACCCCTCTCCCGGTGGGAGAGGGGAGCGAAGCCTTGATCCCTTCTCCCTTCGGGAGAAGGTGCCCCGAAGGGGCGGATGAGGGTACGAGTTGCCAGGGAGGCGTCTGGAGGAGATGGCTCCCTGGCGGTCGCACCCTCACCCCCGACCCCTCTCCCGGTGGGAGAGGGGGAGCCATCAGCGCCGTGGCGGCTTCGTGCTCGCCGGCGGCGGCACGCTGGGCGCCAGTGCGGTCGACGCGTCGGCCTGGCCCTGCTGCAGGGTCCAGCCGACCACGTCGTGGCCGAGTTGCGACATGGCCTGGCCGAAGGCGTCGACCACCTGCGATTCGGCGGTGCCGGCGGCGGGCTGGGTCACCAGGAAGGTGCGCGAGGCGACCACGCGCTGGTCGGCGCTGTACAGCAGCTTGGCATTGAGTTCGATGGTGGCCGACGGCACCGTGCGCCCTGCGTAATCCGCTTCGAAGCGGCGCAGGTCCAGCAGCAGCTTGTAGTCGGCGCGGATCCCGGTGCCGAGCCGGGCCACGCCCGGAATCCGCCCGGAGTCCTCGAACGCGCGCAGCAGCATGTCCTCGAGCATGTCTGTGGCCGGCTGTGCCCAGCTGACGCCGCCGTACACCTGCAGTTCGTCCGGCGTCGGCCGTACGGCGATGCGCGAACTGTCGACCACGCGCGCAGCGCTGGGCTTGGTCAGCGCCAGTTGCCAGCTCACCTGCGGCCAGGCCGGGTCGGCGGTCACCCGCACGTCCGGCGCGTAGATCGTCACTGGCTCCTTGCTGCCGCCGGGCAGCGAACAGCCGGCCAGCAGCAGGGCCGGCACCGCGAGCAGGAGGAAGGCGCGCATCGGCTTCATTTGGGTTTGAACTCCTTCGGGGCGTCGCGGCCGAGCAGGTAGCGCGCGGGGTTGTTGTCCAGGCGGTCGCTGACCCGGCGCAGGTCGCGGATCAGACCGCGCAGTTCGGTCAGGGTCGGGCCGAGCTGGCCGAGGCCGTCGTTGGCGAAGCTGTTGATCGCCGAGCGGTTCTCGCCAAGGATCTTGTCGGCATTGCCGGCGGCCGAATCCAGCTTGCTCAGCGTGTCCTCCAGCTTGTCCAGGATCGGCGGCAACTGCTGCACCAGGTTCTGGTCCAGGCGCTGGATGGTGCCGTTGGTGGTCTTGAGCGTGGTGTCCAGGTTGCGCGCCGCATCGCGCGCGCTGACGATCAGCGACTGCATGCCCTGGTCGCGGTCGGCCAGGCCGCCGCTGATGGTTTCCAGGTTGTGCAGGGTGGCGGTGATGCTGGCGACGTTGCGGTCGCTGAGCACCTCGTCCAGGCGCTCGACGATGCGGTTGGCGGTGTCGGTGATGTTCTGCAGCGCCGAGGGCGTGGTCTGGATGATCGGCGCGTCGCTGTTGTCGATCGAGGTCAGCGCCGGCGCTTCCGGGGTGCCGCCGGAGAGCTGGATGATCGACGGGCCAGTCAGGCTGGTGATGCCCAGCTTGGCGCGGGTGTCGCTCTTGATCGGCGTGGTCGAGTTGACCCGGATCCGCGCCACCACCTGGCGCGGATCGTTCGGCGCCAGGGTCAGCTCGGTGATCGAGCCCACCGCGATGCCGTTGTACTGCACCGGGCTGCCGACCGACAGGCCGGTCACCGCCTCGCGGAACACCACGCGGTACTCCTGCCAGGTGCGGTCGGAGGAATACTTGGCGGCCCAGAGTCCGAACAGCAGCAGCGCGATCCCCACCACGATGGTGAAGGCGCCGATCAGCACGTAATTGGCTTTGGTTTCCATGGGCTCAGGGGGTCTCGGTCCAGGCGGTCTTGGCATCGCGCGCGGCGCGGGCGCGCGGGCCGTGGAAATACTCTTGGATCCACGGATGGTCCACTTGCTCGATCTCTGCCAGCGGCGCGTTGGCGATGACCTTGCGGTCGGCCAGCACCGCCACGCGGTCGCAGATAGCGTACAAGGTGTCCAGATCGTGGGTGATGAGGAACACGGTCAGGCCCAGCGCTTCCTGCAGGGTGCGGATCAGCCGGTCGAAGGCGGCCGCGCCGATCGGGTCCAGGCCGGCGGTGGGTTCGTCCAGAAACAACAGGGGTGGATCCAGCGCCAGCGCGCGCGCCAGCCCGGCGCGCTTGCGCATGCCGCCGGACAGCTGCGAGGGCAGCTTGTTCAATGCATCGGCAGGCAGGCCGGCCAGCTTCACCTTCAGCAGCGCCAGCTCGTAATGCCAGCTGTCGGGCAGTTCGCCGAAATGCTCCTTCAGCGGCACCTGCACGTTCTCGCCGACGGTCAGCGAGGAAAACAGTGCGCCGTCCTGGAACAGCACGCCGGTATTGCGCTCCACATGCAGGCGATCGGCGCGGCGGCCGGAGTCGGTATCCACGCCGAGCACCTGGATCTTGCCGCCATCGGGGTCGCGCAGGCCGAGGATGGTGCGCATCAGCACCGACTTGCCGGTCCCCGAGCCGCCGACCACGCCGAGGATCTCGCCACGGCGCACGTCCAGGTCCAGGTCCTCGTGCACGGTCTGGCTGCCGAAGCGATTGACCAGGCCGCGGACGGAGATGGCCAGTTCCTGGTCGGGAATCGGGAGTGGGGAATCGGGAATGGTCAAGGCATGCACTCCTGGCCGACGTCGCTGACGCAGCCGGCGTTCCCCATTCCCGATTCTCGATTCCCGATTCCCGGCTTCAACTCACCACCCCATGTTCATGAACCACAGCGCGGCGATCGCGTCGATGATGATCACCAGCGAGATCGTCTGCACCACGCTGGAGGTGGTGCGCTCGCCGACGGACTGGGCGGTGCCTTCCACGCGCAGTCCCTCCAGGCAGCCGATCAGGCCGATCACGATGGCGAAGATCGGCGCCTTGGACAGGCCCACCAGCATGTGCCGGATCTGGATGGTGTCGTGCATGCGCGCCAGGTACATCTGCGGCGGGATGCCCAGGTCGAAGGCGCCGACGGTGACGCCGCCGGCCAGGCCGGCGATCATCGCCACGAAGGTCAGCAGCGGCAGCATCAGCAGCAGCGCCACCAGCCGCGGGATCACCAGCAGGTCCATCGGGTCCAGGCCCAGGGTCTGGATCGCATCGACCTCCTCGCGCGCCTTCATCGCGCCGATCTGCGCGGTGAAGGCGCTGGCGGTGCGTCCGGCCAGCACGATCGCGGTCAGCAGCACCGCGAACTCGCGCAGGAAGGCGATGCTGACCAGCTCCACCACGTAGATCTCGGCACCGAAATCGCGCAGGATCGTGGAGCCGAGGAAGGCGATCACCGCGCCCACCAGATACGACAGCAGCGCCACCAGCGGCACCGCGTCCAGGCCGACCTGCTCCATGTGGTGCACGGTGGCGGTCAGGCGGAACCGGCGCGGCGCATGCAGCAGCCGCAGCAGCTTGACCAGGGTCTCGCCGAGGAAACCGATTAGGGCGACGATTTCCTTGCCGTTGCGGTGCACCGCGTAGCCCAGGCGTTCCAGCGCCGCGGCGAAGCCGTAGTCGCGCTTGCGCTTGGGGCGGTCGTCGGCCACGTCCTCGATGGTCGAGACCAGCGCGCGGTGATCCTGGCGGAAATCCAGCGCCTCGTGGGCGATGCCGTTGCGCGTGGCGTAGCGCATCAGCTGCAGCACCCCGGCCGAATCCAGCTGGCCGATGCCGCTGGCGTCGATGCCGGTGGTGCCGGCCGGCATGCCGCGCAGCACTTCCGACGAGGCCAGGGCGGTGGCCAGGGTCCAACTGCCGGTCAGCCGCACCCGCGAGGGGTCTCGGTCGTCCTGGCTGAGTTTGGGCGGTTGCGGTTCGATCATGGGGGCGTCCGGTGCGCGAGCATACCTGTTTCGCCCGTGTTGCAGATGTGGTGACCGCGGCGGGGTGGCCGGGCGCGGCGTTCGCGCCATACTAGCCGACATGCCCGCCGCTCCCACCGTCAGTCCTTCCGCCAACGCGACCTACGCGCAGCGCATCGCCTTCGTCTCCGATATCGCCGGGCGACTGCACACCTACGGCACCACCGCGCAGCGGCTGGAGGCGGCGGTGGTGGCGCTGTCGCAGCAACTGGACCTGGACTGCGAGCCCTGGTCCAACCCGACCGGGCTGATCCTCAGTTTCAGCGACCCGACCAAGGCGATCGGGTCCAGCGACATCACCCGCGTGGTGCGGCTGGCGCCCGGCGACAACGACCTGCACAAGCTCAGCGTCGCCGACCGCATCGCCGACGACGTGGCCAGCGGGCGCATGAGCGTGGCCCAGGGCCACACCGCGCTGCGCCAGCTGGACCAGCCGCCGGGACGGCGCTGGATGGCGATGCAGGTGCTCGGCTTCGGCCTGGCCGCGGCCGGCGTGGCCGGGCTGTGGCGCCTGCCGTGGCTGGACATCGCCACCGCCAGCGCCATCGGCCTGCTGATCGGCGTGCTCACCCAGCTCACCGACAAGCGCCCGGCGACCAAGGAGGCCAACGATGCGCTGGCGGCGCTGCTGGCCGGTTTCGTCGCGACCCTGGTGGCCAGTTTCGTGGCGCCGCTGAATCTCAATACGGTGATCATCGCCTCGCTGGTGGTGTTGCTGCCGGGTATGGCGCTGACCAATGCGGTCAACGAACTGACCAGCCAGCACTGGGTCTCGGGCACGGCGCGCTTCGCCGGCGCGGTGACCACCATCCTCAAGCTGACCGTCGGCGCGGTGATCGCGGTGACGCTGGCGCAACTGCTCGGCCTGGAGCCGATGGTGCAGGCGTCGCGTCCGCAGCACGGCTGGGTGGAGTGGGCGTCGCTGCTGGTGGCCGCCTACGCGTTCGCGCTGCTGTTCAAGGCCAGCGGCCGCGATTACCCATTCGTGATGGCCGCCTCGGTGGCTGGTTATGCGATCGCGCGCTTCGCCGGCGACGCCTGGGGCAGCCCGGTCGGCATCTTCCTGTCGGCGATGGTGCTGACCGCGGCCGGTAATCTGTTCGGGCGCATCGTGCAGCGGCCGGGCGCGCTGGTCCGGCTGCCGGGCATCATCATGCTGGTGCCCGGCAGCGCCAGCCTGCGCGGGCTGCTGACGATGGTCCAGCAGCAGGACGTGATCGGCGGGCAATCGGCGCTATTGACGGTGACCAATATCGTGATGGCGCTGGTCGCCGGCCTGTTGTTCGGCAATCTGTTGGTACCGGCGCGCAAGAATCTTTGAATGCTGAAAAGAAAAACGCCGGCATGTTGTGCCGGCGTTTTTCGTTACGGTCGTCGCGGCGCATCAGGCCTTCGGTGCGGCGCTCTTGCTGGCCTTCTTGGCGACGCGCTTGGTGGCCTTCTTGGCGGTTTTCTTGGCCGGGGCGGCGGATTTGGCAGCGCCGCCGGCGATCAGGAAATCCTCGACCTTCTTGCCCTTGGCGACCAGGTCGGCCAGCCAGCGCGGCTGCTTGCCGCGGCCGGTCCAGGTTTCGGCGGCATTGGCGGGATTGCGGTATTTCGGCGGAACCTTGCCCAGTTTGCGGCCCGGCTTCGGACCCGGCTTGCCGGCCTTGCGGCCGCGCGCGGCGGGAGCGCCGCCGAAGACTTCCTCGATGCTGTAGCCGTGGCTCTTGGCCAGGCGTGCCAGCTGGGTGCGGACCTTGGCGATGGGGGTGCGCTTGGCGACGATGGACTGCTGCTTCTTGGCGGTCTTGATGAGGGCGCCCAACTGCTTGGCCGACAGGCCACTGAGATCGATGGTCATCTTTACTCCGGAAAATGGGTGGTGGCTTCCGCCATTCCCTGGCCAGCGCAGGATCATAATGATGCTTTATCGGATTGACAAATATCCGGCTTATTCGCTGCGAGTATTTCCAGTCGCAATGCCGCTGGAATATGTCCTTATGGATCCATGTCCGGCGTATTCAATTGCGAACGTGCCGCTCCGGTTTCGCCCATATGGCGTGACGGCGGCGTAAAGAAAAAGGGCCGGGATATCCTCCCGGCCCTTTCGTCACGCCTGCAGGCGTGCCAGCAAGGCGCTTCGATCCAGATGCTCGGCATCGCCGCCGCTGCGCGCGCGATATTCGAAGGTGCCGGCGGCCAATCCCCGCTCCGAGACCACCACCCGGTGCGGAACGCCGATCAGTTCGATATCGGCGAACATCGCGCCGGGGCGCAGGCCGCGGTCGTCCAGCACCGCATCCAGCCCGGCCTGCTGCAGCTCCGCCAGCAGCGCCTCGCCGGCGGCGTCCACCGCCGCATCGCGCTTGGGATTGATCACGCACACCGCCACCGTCCACGGCGCCATCGGCTGCGGCCAGCGGATGCCGGCATCGTCGTGGTTCTGCTCGATCGCCGCGGCGACGATGCGGGAAATGCCGATGCCGTAGCAGCCCATCGCCAGCGTCACCGTCTTGCCGTTCTCGTCCACCACGGTGGCGTCCAGCGCCTGCGCATACTGGCGGCCGAGCTGGAATACATGGCCGACCTCGATGCCGCGGGCCAGGCGGATCTCGCCGCCGTCGTGGGCGCGCTCGCCCTCGACCACGTTGCGCAGGTCGGCGACGGCGTCCGGTTCCGGCAGGTCGCGGCCCCAGTTGACCCCGGCCAGGTGGAAGCCGCGTTCGTTGGCACCGACCACGAAGTCGGCCAGCGCCGCCACGTCGCGGTCGGCGACCACGCGGATCGGCTGGCGCGGACCCAGCGGACCCAGGAAGCCCGGCTCGCTGCCCAGATGCGCAAGGATCTCGGCCTCGTTGGCCATGCGATAGCCGGCCAGGCCGGCGACCTTGCCCAGCTTGATCTCGTTGACCGTGTGGTCGCCGCGCACCAGCGCCAGCACGAAGGTCTCGCCGGCCATCACCGCCACCGACTTGACCGTGCGCTGCAGCGGGATGCCGAGCAGCTCGGCCACCGCCTCGCAGGTCTTCTGGGTGGGCGTGGCGACCTTGCGCAGTTCCTCGCTCGCTGCGGCGCGCGGGGCCGGGGCCGCGGCGATCGCGGCCTCGACGTTGGCCGCGTAGTCCGAACCGGTGGAGAACGCCAGCGAATCCTCGCCGGAGGCGGCCAGCACGTGGAACTCCTGCGAGGCGTCGCCGCCGATGTCGCCGGAATCGGCCTGCACCGCACGGAACTCCAGGCCCAGGCGGGTGAAGATGCGGGTGTAGGCCGCCTTCATGTTCTCGTATTCGCGCGCCAGGTCCTCGTCGCTGATGTGGAACGAGTAGGCGTCCTTCATCAGGAATTCGCGCGCGCGCATCACCCCGAAGCGCGGACGGATCTCGTCGCGGAACTTGGTCTGGATCTGGTAGAAGTTGACCGGCAACTGCTTGTAGCTGCTCAGCTCCTGCCGCGCGAAATCGGCGGCGGCCTCTTCGGCGGTCGGGCTGTAGCAGTAGTCCTGTTCCTTGCGGTCCTGCATGCGCAGCATCAGCCCGCCGAACTTGCTCCAGCGCCCGGTGGCGTCCCACAGTTCGCGCGGCTGGATGGTCGGGAACAGCACTTCCACCGCGCCGGCGCGGTTCATTTCCTCGCGCACCACCGCTTCCACCTTGCGCAGCACGCGCAGGCCCAGCGGCGACCAGGTGTACAGGCCGGAGGCGAGCTTGCGGATCATGCCCGCGCGCAGCATCAGCTGGTGGCTGACCAATTCGGCGTCGGCCGGGGTTTCCTTGGTGGTGTGCAGGTGGAACTGGGAAAGGCGCATCGAGGGGCTTCGCAGACGGCGGGTCGCCCATTTTGCCAGTCATTGCCGGCGCTGCGGGCATCGCCCGCGGCTGGCCGCGCGCGTTCGGGGCGCGGCCGGCTTACTTGGCGGGCGCGGCCGCCGGGCTGCAGTAGGCCTTGATCGCGGCCTCGGCCAGGGCCTTCTGCGAGGCGCGCTGGGATTCGTCCAGCTCCCCGTCCGGCTTGCCGTCGCCATCGCTGTCGGTGGTGATCTTGCCGGGCTTGTTGAGGATGTCCAGGTTCTTGCGCGCGGTCAGGCACTGGCCGTTCTCGGCCGGGGCCGCCGCGGGCGTCTCGGCCGGGGCGTCGCCGCGGGTGTCGACCTTGCGCACCTGGTACTTGCCGCCGGTCGGCGGGGTCTCGGCATAGTGGGTGACGCCCTGGGCGTCCTTCCATTGGTACAGGGTGGTGGCGCCGAGCATGCCGCTGACGGCGAGCAGGCACAGGCAGCAAAACCGGGGCAGGGCGCGCATCTCGGTCTCCAGGGCGCGGCGGGAGCGCCGATTGCAGCACCCGCCGACGGGCCTGGCAAGTCGATTAGACTGGCGGGATGGACCCATCCCGACCGCCCCCCCGTTCGCGCACCATCTACCTGCTGCCGAACCTGTTCACCACCGCCGGCCTGTTCTCCGGTTTCTACGCCATCATCGCCGCCGCCAACGGCCAGTTCGTGCACGCCAGCGTGGCGGTGTTCGTGGCCGCGGTGATGGACGGGCTGGACGGGCGGGTGGCGCGGCTGACCGGCACCAGCAGCGAATTCGGCGTGCAGTACGACTCGCTGGCCGACCTGGTCAGCTTCGGCATGGCGCCGGCGCTGGTGATGTACCACTGGTCGCTGTCGGCGCTGAAGTTCGACGGCGGCATGCTCGGCCGGGTCGGCTGGTCGGCGGCGTTCCTGTACGCGGCCTGCGCCGCGCTGCGCCTGGCCCGCTTCAACACCCAGGTCGGCACGGTCGACAAGCGCTGGTTCGTGGGCCTGGCCAGTCCGGCCGCGGCCGGGCTGATGATGGCCTTCGTGTGGTCCTTCGCCGACGGCTCGCTGGGCTGGGACGGCGAACAACTGCGCTACGTGGCGCTGGGCCTGACCGTGACCGCGGCGCTGCTGATGGTCAGCCGCATCCGCTTCTGGAGCTTCAAGGGCAGTGGCGAGAAGGGCCCGCGCACCGACCGGGTGCCGTTCCTGATGCTGGTGCTGGCGCCGATCGTGCTGGCGGTGCTGGTCATCGACCTGGCGCGGGCGCTGCTGGCGATCGGCGTGCTGTACGCGCTGTCAGGGCCGTGCCTGTGGCTGTGGCGGCGCTGGCGCAAGGTGCCGGACGCGGCATGAGCGAGCAGGCGTCCATGCATGCGCCGTTGTGGTCGGCTGAGCAGGTCGGCTGGCTGCAGGCGCTCGGCCACACCGTGTACGTGGATGCCGCGGCCGTGGTCGAGCCCGAGCCCGTCCCGTCGCCGGCGACCGAGCCGGCGCCGCCGGTGCAGCGCGCGCCATCGGCATCGGCGCCGCCGCGTGGCGGCCATGCCGCCGACATGCCGGCCGGCGACGCACCGGAGCGGCGGCGGGCATCCGCGCCTCCGGCACCGGCGGTGCAGCCGGACGCGCCGCGTGCGGCGCCTGCGGCCGGGGCGCGCCGGGTCGGCCTGCGCCTGCCCGACCGCCTGCAGATCGCCTTGCTGCGCGCTTCCGGCCTCAATCCCAACGATCCGGCCACGCAGGCGCTGATGGCGACCTGGCCGCTGGACGAACTGCGCGGCAATGCCGCGGCCAAGCGCGCGCTGTGGCCGCAGCTGCGCGCGCTGCGCAAGCGGGCGCCGCGATGAGCGCGCTCGGCTCGGCGTCGGCGCCGCCGGCCACGCTGCGCGCCCTGCGCGAGGCCGACCTGGACGCGGTGATGGAGATCGAGCGCCGCGCCTATCCGTTCCCCTGGACCCGCGGCATCTTCCGCGACTGCCTGCAGGCCGGCTACCCGGGCTGGGTGCTGGTGGAGGAGGGCACGATCGTCGGCTACGGGGTGATCAGCGTTGCCGCCGACGAGGCCCATATCCTCAACGTCTGCGTGGCGCCGGAGCGGCAATCGCGCGGCTACGGCCGGCTGCTGCTGCGCGCGCTGATCAAGTACGGCGTCGATCTCGGCGCGCGCCGGGTGTTCCTGGAAGTGCGGCCGTCCAATCCCAATGCGATCGCCCTGTACCACAGCGAAGGCTTCAACGAGATCGGCCGGCGCCCGCGCTACTACCCGGCCGCGAACGGCCGCGAGGACGCGCTGGTGATGGCGATCGAACTGTTCTTCGACGGCATGTCCTGAGGCGCGTTCGCGCGCCGCCGTATTGCCGCGCGCCGCGGCCTGCTTGCGTGCCGCGTTTGCCTTGCCGCTGCGGGGATGCCGAACTGCGCACCCGGTGCGGCACATGTCTGCCGAAGTGGGCTCCGCCGCCGCGCCGGCAGCGTTCCCGCGACAAGTGCGCTGTCCGGTAGCGATCACGCCCGTCTGGCTCGCGTCCGTCACGCGCCTTTTTGCGCAGTCCTGGCGCGGTTGCAGGCTGCTTTGCAATGTCGCCCTGCTGTCGGTGGGACAGCGTTGTTGTCCCGCAGCGTGGGCGCCACGGCGCGTTGCCGCGCGCGACCGATTTGTGCGACGCATCTCACACATCCTGCTGCTGGATCGTGGGTGTCTACAGCGGCGCTTTACAGCCGCCGCGCGCTGCCTACAGTGCGCCCCTCTTCGGCGCCTGCCTCCCACGAAGGCATGACCCGCAGTTGTCCGAGGGGACAGCGACCGCGCAGGCGTCGCCGTGCATTCCGCCGTGGCGGAGCGCGCGCGCCTGCGTCCAAACCACGCATGCTCACGAGGTTTCCAGGATGACCACGCAGTCCCGCATCGCTTCATCGCCGCGCTCGCCGCTGCGCACGTTCGGCCTGGCCCTGTGCCTGGCCGGTATCGCCGGCGCCGCCCATGCCGACGCCAGCCTGGAGGTCGCCACCACCGGCTGGGCCACGCAGAACGGCGGCACCAAGGGCGGATCCAAGGCCGCCGCGGCCGACATCTACAGCGTCAGCACGGCGGCGCAGCTGAAGGCCGCGCTGAAGGCCAGCGCCGGCAGTAATGGCCGCATCATCAAGGTCAACGGCATCATCGACATCAGCGAGGGCACGCCGTACAGCACCACCGCCGACATGAAGAGCCGCGCGCGCCTGGACGTTCCGACCAAGACCACGCTGATCGGTGTCGGCAGCAACGCCGAGATCCGCGAGGGCTATTTCTACGTCAAGGCCAACGACGTGATCGTGCGCAACATCACCATCGAGAATCCGTGGGATCCGCAACCGGTGTGGGATCCGGACGACGGCAGCGCCGGCAACTGGAATTCCGAATACGACGGCATGACCATCGAGGGCGCCAGCAACGTGTGGGTGGACCATGTGACCTTCACCGACGGCCGCCGCACCGACGACCAGAACGGCACCGCCAACGGCCGGCCCAAGCAGCACCACGACGGCGCGCTGGACATCAAGAAGGGCGCCAACTACGTCACCGTGTCCTACTCGGCGTTCAAGTCGCACGAGAAGAACAACCTGATCGGCTCCAGCGACAGCGCCTCCAGCACCGACAGCGGCAAGCTCAAGGTGACCATCCACAACACCCTGTTCGAGAACATCTCCGCGCGCGCGCCGCGGGTGCGCTTCGGCCAGGTGCACCTGTACAACAACTACCACGTGGGTAGCACCAGCAACGCGGTGTATCCGTTCTCCTACGCGCACGGCGTCGGCAAGGAGTCGAAGATCTTCTCCGAGAACAACGTCTTCGACATCAGCGGCGTGAGCAGCTGCGACAAGATCGCGGCCGACTACGGCGGCAGCGTCTACCGCGATTTCGGCTCGCTGCTCAACGGCAAGGCGCTGACCTGCTCGTGGAACAACAGCATCGGCTGGACACCGCCGTACACCTATTCGCTGCTGCCGGCGAACAAGGTGGCGGCCGACGTCAAGGCCAAGGCTGGCGCCGGCAAGCTCTGAGGGATCGCCGCGCCGCCGCCTGGAGGGCCGGGCGGCGGTGTGGTGGTGTAGTGATGGGGCGTCAGTCGCGCTGCCAAGCCGAGATGACGTTGGGATGGTCCAAGGCCGTCCGCATCGCTGCCAATGCCCGGACGTGGCATGGCGCCGCGTCGCCGGTGCTTGTGTTGTAGGAGTCAACTGTCATGCACCTGCGATGACAGGAGGAGCGTACGGGGCCTGATCGCGCGCGATGGCGTTAAGCCAGCGCAGGAACTTGTGCATGCAGGCGACGATGGCGACCTTGGCCGGCTTGCCCGCTGCGCGCAGACGTGCGTAGGTGTTGGCCAAGGGGGATTTGGCGCGGATGCTGGCCCAGGTGGCCATGTACAGCACGCGCCGCACGTCGGCACGTCCGCCTTTGATGCGGCGCTGGCCTTTCCAGCAACCGCTGTCGTGATTGAACGGGGCCAGCCCGACCAGGGCAGCGAGCTTGCGTGGCGGCAGCGTGCCCAGCTCTGGCAGCCGCGCGGCCAGAACCGCGCGCAGGATCGTCCCGAGCCCAGTCACCTTGGGTAGGCTCGAGCAGGTCTTGCCCTGCTGCTCGATCTCCTGCGTCAACGTCTGGATCTGCTGGTTCAGCAGGGCGATCACCTCTCGGCAGCGGTGTTGCACCTTGGCGCTGGTGATGTGCTCCAGGCGCCGCCGATGGGCATCACGCTGGTCCACCAGGGTGGCACGCAGGTCCAGCAGTTCGCGAAGAGACTGCTGGTGCTCGGGCGCCACGGGCGTGGGCATGGTCGGGATGTGCTGGGCGGCGATGGCCAGCAGGCGCGCGTCCAGGGCATCGGTCTTGGCATGCAGGCCCAAGGCCTGGGCGAGCTTGCGCGGACGATCGGCGGGCATCCGCACCACGGGCAGGTCGGCCTGCCGCAACACTTGCAGCACGGCATGTTCGTAGCCGCCACTGGCTTCCAGCACGATCCGCTCGCAGCCCAGCTCGGCCAGGCGCTGGGCCAGCGCACGCTGCCCCTGTGGCGTATTGGGTTGGGTCCAGGTCTGCTCGTCCGGCAGGACATGAATGACCAGTTCGGCCTTGGATACATCGATCCCGACATGGCGTCGCATAGACGTTCTCCGCAGTAGACTTATGGACGAGAGCGCTCCTGCCGATGCCCATGCTTGTGGAGTTCGAGCTCGTCACTCGGGCAACTGTTCGGGCTTATCAGGCAGGAGAACCGGAGTGCGGCGGCGCTGACTCCTACTCGTGCTTGCTGGCACTGCGGCTAAACGGCCTGCCGCACTCCGCTCTCACCTGCAACGATAGACCCTTATTTGACACAAGCGGCTTCAGCCGCGACCCGTTAGGGACAGAGGTCGCGGCTGAAGCCGCTCCTACAACCTGTGTTGCGTTACAGCTTGGCGCGCTGCGCGCGCAGGCCGTCGAGTTGCGCACTCCAGTCGGCCAGGCGCTGGCGTTCCTGCTCGATCACCGCGGGCGGCACCTTGTCGGTGAACTTGCCCAGCTTGGCCTCGCTCTTGTCCTTCTCCGCGGCGACGCGGGCGATCTCCTTGTCCAGGCGCAGGCGTTCGGCATCCAGGTCGACCAGGCCTTCCAGCGGCACCAGCAGCGTCAGTTCGCCGACGATCGCGGTGGCCGCGGCCGGCGACGGCGCGCCGTCGTCCAGCCACTGGATGGACTCCAGCTTGAGCAGGAAGCGCAGCTGCGCGGCGAAACGTTCGATTCGCGCGCGATCCTGCGCCTGGCCACCCTGCAGCAGCAGCGGCACCTGCCGCGACGGCGCCACCTGCAGTTCGCTGCGCACGCGGCGCAGCGCCGACACCATCGCCTTCAGCCATTCGACGTCGGCCGCTGCGCCGGCGTAGGCGGTCACGTCCATCGCCGCGGCCTCCGGGTATGGCTGCAGCGAGATGGTCGGCGCGGCGATGCCCAGGCGCGGCGCCACCTGCTGCCACAGCTCCTCGGTAAGGAAAGGGGTCAGCGGGTGCAGCAGGCGCAGCAGGGTTTCCAGCACGTGCAGCAGGGTGTGGCGGGTGCTGCCGGCGGCGGCCGCGTCGTCGCCGCTCAGCGCCGGCTTGGCCAGTTCCAGGAACCAGTCGCAGAACTCGTTCCAGGCGAATTCGTACAGGCACTGCGCCAGCAGGTCGAAGCGGTACGCGGCGAACTGCGCCTGCGCCTCGGCGGTCACCGCCTGCAGGCGCAGCAGGATCCACTTCTCGGCATCGGTGACCGGTGCAAGCGAGGCTGGACCGGCATTCGAAGCGGTGTCCGCGTGGTTCGCCACCTGGGCGCGTGGCGACGCGTTCGTGATGGTCGCCGCGTCCACATCTTCCTGGCGCGTGTTCATGAGCACAAACCGGCTGGCATTCCACAGCTTGTTGCAGAAATTTTTGTAGCCCTCGGCGCGGCCCAGGTCGAACTTGATGTCGCGACCGTGGCTTGCCAGGGCCGCGATGGTGAAGCGCAGCGCGTCGGCGCCATGGGCGGCGATGCCGTTCGGGAATTCCTTGCGGGTGGCCTTCTCGATCTTGGGGGCATCCTGCGGCTTCATCAGCCCGGTGGTGCGCTTGGCGACCAGGGCCTCGATGTCGATGCCGTCGATGATGTCCAGCGGATCGAGCACGTTGCCCTTGGACTTGGACATCTTCTGGCCTTGCGCGTCGCGGATCAGGCCGGTGATGTAGACGTCGCGGAACGGCACCTTTCCGGTGAAGCTGTCGGTGGCCATGATCATGCGCGCCACCCAGAAGAAGATGATGTCGAAGCCGGTGACCAGCACGCTCGACGGCAGGTAGCGGTCGAAGCCGCGCTCGGCCATCGCCTGCGGCTCTGGCCAGCCCATGGTCGAGAACGGCCACAGCTGCGAGGAGAACCAGGTTTCCAACACGTCGCTGTCCTGGTGCAGGGCGACGTCGGAGCCGAGGCCGGCCCTGGCGCGCGCGTCGGCCTCGTCGCGGCCGACATAGCAGTTGCCGGCATCGTCGAACCAGGCCGGAATGCGATGACCCCACCACAGCTGGCGGCTGATGCACCAGTCCTGGATGTTCTCCATCCAGTGCCGGTAGGTATTGATCCAGTTCGGCGGCACGAACTGGATCTGCCCGGACTCGACCAGCTCCAGGCCACGCTTGGCCAGCGCGTCCATCTTCACGAACCACTGGTCGGTGAGATACGGCTCGATCACCTGGCCGGTGCGATCGCCGCGCGGCACCTGCAGCTTGTGCGGTTTGGTCTCGACCAGGATGCCGAGGTCTTCGAGGTCGGCCAGCACCGCCTTGCGTGCATCGAAGCGGTCCAGGCCATGAAATCTTGCAGGAGGCGAGATCTCATTGGGGTTCGGAAAATGCCGATAGTTGGCCTCTTCACCGAAGAGCTGTGTATAGCCGCCGCTCGAATCGACAGGGCCTTGACCCATCGAATAGAAGTCCGCCATGCGCGACGCGATCGGTTTGGCACTGATCTTTGCGTCAGGCGTGAAGATGTTGATCATCGGCAACCCATGCCGCACGCCGACCTGGTAATCGTTGAAGTCGTGCGCCGGGGTCACCTTGACCACGCCGGTGCCGAACGCGCGGTCGACGTAGTCGTCGCCGATCACCGGCACGCGGCGGCCGGTCAGCGGCAGCGTCACGGTCTTGCCGATCAGGTGCGCGTAGCGCGCATCCTCCGGGTGCACCATCACCGCGGTATCGCCGAGCAGGGTCTCCGGGCGGGTGGTGGCGACCACCAGATAGTCGCGGGTCTCGCGCAGGGTCTCGTTGCCGTCGGCGTCGTGCTCGACGTGTTCGTAGCTGGCGCCGTCGTCCAGTTTGTAGGCGATCGACCACAGGAAGCCGTCTTCCTCGACGTTCTCCACTTCCAGGTCGGAGATCGCGGTCTTCAGCACCGGATCCCAGTTGACCAGGCGCTGGCCGCGGTAGATCAGGCCCTGTTCGTGCCAGCGCACGAAGGCCTCGATCACCGCCGCCGACGGCTGCGGATCCATGGTGAAGGTGCTGCGCGACCAGTCGGCCGAGGTGCCGAGGCGGCGCATCTGCCGCTCGATGGTGTCGCCGGAATGCTGCTTCCACTCCCAGACCTTGGCGATGAAGCCGTCGCGGCCCAGCGAATCGCGGGTCTCGCCCTTGCCCTCCAGGGTCAGGTTGCGCGACACCACCATCTCGGTGGCGATGCCGGCGTGGTCGCTGCCGACCTGCCACAGCGTGTCGAAGCCGCGCATGCGGTGGTAGCGCACCAGCGCATCCATCAGCGTCTGCTGGAAGGCGTGGCCCATGTGCAGCGTGCCGGTCACGTTCGGCGGCGGCAGCAGCACGGTGTACGGCGTGCCTTTCCCGGACGGCACGAAGTAACCGGACGCTTCCCATTGCGCGTACAGGCGCGATTCGAAGGAGGTGGGATCGTAGCTGGAGGCGAGGGTGGTCATGGGCTGGGAATCGGGAATCGGGAATGGGGAATCGATGGAGCGCAGAGCAGGGGCCGCCTCAATGCGGCGCTTGGAGAAACGATTCCCGATTCTCCATTCCCGATTCTCCGCCTCATCACATATCGTGCTTGTTGACCGCGTAGCCCTGGGCCTTGTACTGCTTCCAGCGCTCGCGCAGCGGGTCGCGCGCGGACGGGTCGGCCGGCACGACTTCCAGGACGCGGTCGCAGGCGCCCAGGTAGGGCGCGTCGCGCAGGTTGATCACCAGCGGCCGCTGCGGCGCGTCGACGCCGGGCGGGACGATCAGCACCTGCGCCTCTTCCTCGTCGGCATCGGCGTCGGCGATCTGATGCGGGATGTAGGCGTCGGCATCGAACGCCCACAGCAACTCGTCCAGCTCCTCGGCCTGGGCCATGTCGCGCGCCAGCACCAGCGTCCACAGGTTGGCGTCGTTGGCCTTGCGCGCCAGCTCGCACACCAGCCGCAGCGGTTCGTTGAGGAACCGCGGCTTGGCGATCAGGTAGAAGTCGGCGCGCATCAGGGCTGGGAGTGGGGAATGGGGAATAGGGAATGGGAACAGCGGGTGGCGGCGCGTGCGCCGCCTCCGGTTGGGTCAGACAAGGCGCTTTTCACGATTCCCGATTCCCGGTTCTCAATTCCCGGCCGCAACGCGGTCAAGCAACCACTGCGACAGCAAGCCCACCGGGCGGCCGGTGGCCATGCCGCGCTTGCCTTCGTCGCTGGCCACGCCGGCGATGTCCAGGTGCGCCCAGCGCTGGCCTTCGGTGAAGCGCGACAGGAAGCAGCCGGCGGTGATCGCGCCGGCCCAGCGGCCGCCGATGTTGTAGACGTCGGCGAAGCTGGAATCCAGCAGGCCCTGGTACTCGTCCCACAGCGGCAGGCGCCAGGCGCGGTCGAACACGTGCTCGCCGGCGGCCAGCAGTTCGGCGGCCAGGTCGTCGTGCTTGCTCATCAGGCCGGCGGTCTGGTGGCCGAGGGCGACCATGCAGGCGCCGGTGAGGGTGGCCACGTCGATCAGCGCCGCCGGCTTGAAGCGTTCGGCGTAGGTCAGTGCATCGCACAGGATCAGGCGGCCCTCGGCGTCGGTGTTGCCGACCTCGATGGTCTTGCCGGACATGCTGGTGATCACGTCCGACGGGCGGTAGGCGTTGCCGTCGATCGCGTTCTCCACCGCCGGCACCACCACCACCAGGTTCAGCGGCAGGCGCGCAGTCGCGGCGGCGACGAAGGTGCCGATGACGTTGGCGCCACCGCACATGTCGTACTTCATCTCCTCGATGCCGCCCTGGGTCTTCAGGTTGACGCCGCCGGTGTCGAAGGTGATGCCCTTGCCGACCAGCACGTAGGGCTGGGCGTCGCCGCCACCGTGCCACTTCAGCACCAGCAGCCGCGGGCGGTTGGCCGAGCCGCGCGCCACCGCCAGCAGCGAGCCCATGCCCAGTTCCTGCATCTGCGTCTCGTCGAGGATCTCGGCCTCGGCGCTGTCCACGCCCTGGGCGAAGGCGGCGGCGGTCTCGGCCAGGTAGGCCGGGGTGCACAGGTTCGGCGGCAGGTTGCCCAGTTCGCGAGCGAATTTCACGCCGGCGGCGATCGCCTGGCCCTGGGCCAGCGCGGTGGCGTCGTCGCCGTGCACGGCCAGCCGGGCGAGGCCGCTGTCGTCGGGCTTCTTCTTGCCGAGGGTGGCGGTGTAGCGGTAGCAGGCGTGGTCGCTGGCGATCACCGCCTGGCGGATCGCCCAGGCGCGGTCGCGGCCCTTGACCTCCAGTTCGCTCAGGGTCAGCAAGGCGCTGGCCACCGGCCCGCTCTTGAGCGCGCGCGCGGCGTCGCCGACCGCCTTCAGGTATTGCGGCACGCCGAACTTGGCGGCGTCGCCCAGGCCCACGGCCAGCACCCGCGGCGCGCTCACGCCCGGCAGGTCGTGGAGCAGGGCGGTGGCGCCGGTCTTGCCGCTGACGTCGCCGCGCTCGGCCAGGGCGGTCAGGCGTCCGCCGCTGGCCGCGTCCAGGGCCTGGGCGGCCGGGGACAGGCGCTTGTCGGCGAACACGCCGACGACGATGCAATCGAACGCCGCGGTGGCCGGGGCGTCGTGGTTCAGGGTGAATTCCAGGGCCATTGATCAGATTCCGTTGGCAAATCCGTACAATCGCGGACTCTTTACCCCCAGTCGGATAGGCTGGGTCCGCCGCGAACGAATCCGAGAGTTTAAATCAACCCACCCCCATGCCGAAGCTCGATCGATACCTGCTGCGCGATTTCGTCCAGAGCTTCTCGGCCACCCTGATCGTGCTGCTGGTGGTCAGCGTCGGTGGTGTGCTGGTGGATATTCTGGGCAACATCGCTGATGGCCGCATCCCGGCCAAGTTGTTGTTTTCCCAGCTGGGCCTGCAGTTCGTGGTGTACCTGCCGCTGATCCTGCCGCTGGCGCTGATGCTGGGCCTGCTGCTGGCGCTGGCGCGGCTGTACCGCGACTCGGAAATGGCGGTGATCACCGCCATCGGCGTGGGCCCGCGGCGCCTACTGCGGCCGATCCGGATGTTGGTGATCCCGGTGGTGACCCTGGTCGGGATGTGCTCGCTATGGCTGGGCCCCTGGGCCGACCGCACCTCCGACCGGCTGATCGACGAGGCCAACCACAGCCTGCTCATGGCCGGGTTGGAGGCGGGGCGCTTCACCCCGCTGTCCGATGGCGGCATCGTCTACATCAGCACCCTGTCCGGGGACGGCACCAAGCTCAGCAAGGTGTTCATGCAGCGGCAGAAGGACGGTCGCCTCGACGTGGTCACCGCGCAGCGCGGCGCCATGTTCTTCGAGGGCAAGGCCGACCGCTACCTGCGCCTGGAGGACGGCTACCGGGTCGAGGGCCCGCTGGCCGGCGACGGGCTGGACTACCGGATGATGCGTTTCGTCAGCAACGACGTGGCGCTGCCCGACCGCAACGCCGCGCGCAAGGACGACGATCCGGAACTGCTGCCCACCGCCAAGCTGATCGGCGATCCGCGCCCGCAGGCCAATGCGCAGTTGCATGCGCGCCTGGCGCCGCCGCTGCTGGCGCTGGCCTTCGCCCTATTGACCCTGCCGCTGTCGCGCAGTTCGCCGCGGCAGCAGCGCTACGGCCGGATCATGCTGGCGTTCCTGGCCTACCTGGTCGGCACCAACCTGATGTTCCTCGGCACCCAGTGGCTGAGCACCGAGAAGCTGCCGCGCGCGCTCGGCCTGTGGTGGCTGACGCTGCCGCTGCTGGCGCTGTCGGTGTGGATGTACCTGCGCGATGGCCGGCTGTCGCGGCCGCGGAGGCAGCCGGCATGAGGCTGCGTCCGAACCTGCATGATGTGTACGTGGGCCGCGCCGTGCTCGGCACGGTGCTGCTGACCTGGGCGGTGCTGCTGGGCCTGGACGTGATCATGGCCCTGTCCAACGAGTTCAAGACGATCGGCACCGGCAGCTACAGCCTGGGCCATGCCGCCGCGTTCGTGGCCTACACGGTGCCGCGCCGCGCCTACACCCTGTTTCCGACCGGCGCGGTGATCGGCGTGCTGATGGGCCTGGGCCAGCTCGCCGCCACCTCCGAGCTGACCGCGCTGCGCGCGCTGGGCCTGTCGCGGCGCCGGCTGAGCCTGGCCGCAGCCTCGACCATGGCGGTGCTGACCGTGGTCATGGTGGTCAACGGCGAGACCCTGGCGCCGTGGGCGCAGAACCAGGCCGACGCGATCAAGGCCAACGCCAAGTACAACGGCGACATGAGCATGGCCCGCTACTCCGGGCTGTGGGCGCGCGAGGGCAACACCTTCCTCAATGCGCAGGCCGGCGAAGAGCACCTGGAGGACGGCGGCGGCACCTGGCTGGAGCTGCGCGACGTGCGTCTGTACACGTTGGACGACAGCGGTCGGCTGGCCTCGCTGACCCACGCCGCCATCGCCGAGCACCGGCACAGCGGCTGGACCCTCAAGCAGGCCTACCGCGACACCTTCGCCGAGCGCTCGGTGCAGCGCGAGAAGTTCGATAGCCTGCCGTGGCAATCGCAACTGGATGCGGCGGCGCTGGCATCGGGCCTGGCCAAACCGCGCAACCTGTCGGCGCGCGACCTGCACACCAGCATCGAATACCGCCGCCGCAACGGCCTGGACGCGCGCGACTACGAGGACCAGTACTGGAGCCGCTGGTTCTACCCGCTGAACGTGCTGGCGCTGTGCTTCGCCGCGATCCCGTTCGCGTTCGGCGCGCTGCGCAGCGGCGGCATGGGCAAGCGCCTGTTCCTGGGCATCCTGTTCGCCCTTGTGTTCTGGCTGCTGCAGTTGTTCTTCGGACGCATGGCCGGCGCCCTGAAGTTTGACTATCGCATCGCCTACGCCTTGCCGCCGCTGGTGATGCTGGCCGTGTCCTGGTTGCTGTTCCGCAAACGCAGCAGCTAGGCGGTGCGTCGTCCAAGCGCCACTGGCAGGTGGCTTGCCTGTTCTATGCGGCAGCGATCTTCGGCCGCCGCCGGACGGGCGCAATCTGCCCGCCGATAGCCATTTCCGGGCAGGGCTGCAGCAACGGCTAGGGAGACAGCCGGGGCTGTCTCGTATGGGACGGTTGATCGGGAAGGCGACTCATCGGAACGTCGAGGAAGCCAATCAACTGCCGGTGGCCAGATCAAAAACTATCTTGCCAAGCGAGCCCAGTAGCAAAACACCCGACGCTAACGCCTGGGTAATGAATCCCGGGATGCGCTTGGCTGGATCGGCCATGTAGCCGATAGAGTAAGAAATCCTTGCGGCGATCCAGATCGCTCCGATGATGGTCGCGATCGTCTGGTTCCAGTAAATCGCGAACAGCCAAAGGCTTGTCAGAAATATGGGAAGCCATTCCAGTGTGTTGGAATGAATCCGAATGGCGCGTTCGAGCATGGGGTCACCTGTCATGACAGGTGGGTCGATGCCTGACTTGCTACGCGCGCGCCCTACCTGGAGGCCCATGAAAAAATAGACCAGCAATGCAAGCAATGTAACGATTGCCGTCCAGCGATACTCGATCATGATGCTTGGGCTCAGCGGTATGGGTGCACGCTTATACTCTGGATCAGCCGGCGGCTCCAAGCAAAAAGCCAAAGAGAACAGCGGTCGCGTCGTCGATGCAGTTCTTGCAACCGCACGTCAGCAAGGGTGCAGAAAAAATACGGGCAAGCTCATTAGCCATGCTGCTCCCGTTTTCCCGCAATAGGTTCCCGATGGCTTTGGTTTTGGCAATCGGGTCAGAAAGGTGCGCTGGCGCAATCGTGCCGCGCCGCAGTGCTCCCGATGGGGCAGGAACGGTTGGCGCGCCGCCGCGCGCCCATGTGCTGCGGTCAGGGCTTGGCCTTGGGCTGGCGGCTCAAGCGGGTACCGCTGGCCCTGTCATGCCGCGCCGCAGTGCTCCCGACGTGGCAGGAGTGGTTGGCGCGCCGCCGCGCGCGCATGTGCTGCGGTCAGGGCTTGGTCTTGAGTTGGCGGCTCAGACGGGTACCGCTGGCGCGGTCGTGCCGCGCCGCAGTGCTCCCGACGTGGCAGGAGTGGTTGGCGCGCCGCCGCGCGCCCATGTGCTGCGGTCAGGGCTTGGTCTTGGGTTGGCGGCTCAGGCGGGTACCGCTGGCCCTGTCATGCCGCGCCGCAGTGCTCTCTACGTGGCAGGAGTGGTTGGCGCGCCGCCGCGCGCCCATGTGCTGCGGTCAGGGCCTGGCTTTGGGCTGGCGGCTCAGGCGGGTACCGCTGGCCCTGTCATGCCACGTCAACCGTTCGCGATCGACAAGTGCCCACCAGAACCCCAACCCACCCAGCAATAACGACACGGTACCGACCAGATAACGCCGCCACAGCGCACCCCAGCGCGGCGTGGTGCCATCGGCACCGTGCAGGCGCAGGCGCCACGGACGCATGCCCAGGGTCTGGCCGCCGCGGCGCCAGCTCAGCGTCGCGTACAGGCCGGCCACCACCCAGCAGCACACCCACAGCAGCCACTGCAGGGCGCTGAACGGAGCGATGTTCTCACGCGGCGCATGGCCTTCCAGCGTGTAGCCGAGGGTGAACAGCGCCGAGACCACGAACCACAGCGCCAGCACCGGCCAGGCGTCGTAGAACAGCGCCAGCAGCCGCCACAGCAGCAGCGCGCGCGGGCGGGGGGCGGGATCGGGAGGCGAGGCGCTCATCGGCACAGCTTAGAGCCAGTCGCGCGCTTTGCGGTGGACCGCGTGTCGTGCGGCTCGCGCATGCGCAGCCCTGCGCGCGTCCCGCCCACATCGACCTTGCGCCCCCCGGCGAAGCCGCTAGGCTTTCCCGATTCCCGATTCCCGATTCCCGATTCCCGATTCCCGATTCCCCAATCCCCCCAATCCCCCCAATCCCCCCAATCCCCCCAATCCCCCCAATCCCCAATCCCCAATCCCCAATCCCCCCAATGCCCTCCCTGCATTCTCCCGCCGAACGCCGCCAGCAGACGCAACGGCTCGCGCCGCTGCGCGAGGCCGATGCGCTGGCGATCCAGCAGTTTCTGGATGCGGCCTGGGCCGAGCAGGGATTGGCGCGGCAGAGCCTGGACAGCTATCGCCGCGACCTGGAGGGATTCGCGCGCTGGCGCGACGGTGCGGGCGGTGGCCTGGCCGGGGCCGATCGGCAGGCGCTGTTCGACTACCTGGCCTGGCGCACCGAACTGGGCTACTCGCCGCGCAGCAATGCGCGCTGGCTGTCGTCGTTGCGCGCGTTCTTCGCCCTTCGCGTGCGCCGCGGCGAGCGCGGCGACGATCCGACTGCGCTGCTGGAGCCGCCTCGGCTGCCGCGTTCGCTGCCCAAGGCGCTGGCCGAGAGCCAGATCGATGCGCTGCTGGCGGCGCCGGACGCGACCGCGCCGGCCGGCCTGCGTGACCGCGCCATGCTCGAGCTGATGTACGCCGCCGGGCTGCGCGTCAGCGAACTGGTGAACCTGCCGGCCAACGCGGTGAATCTGCGCCAGGGCGTGTTGCGGGTCACCGGCAAGGGCAGCAAGGAGCGGCTGGTGCCGCTGGGCGAGGAATCGCAGCACTGGCTGCAGCGCTACCTGGACAGCGCGCGGCCGGCCCTGGCGGCTGGGCAGGCGGTGCCGGCCAGCGATGGCGTGGTGCCGCTGTTCATCGACGCCGCGCGCCGCCCGCTGACCCGCCAGCAGTTCTGGGTGTTGGTGAAGCGCTATGCGGCGGTGGCCGGGATCGACCCGGCGCGGATCAGCCCGCACGGCCTGCGCCACAGCTTCGCCACGCATCTGCTCAACCGCGGCGCGGACCTGCGCGCGCTGCAGATGCTGCTCGGCCACAGTTCGCTGTCCACCACCCAGATCTACACCCTGGTCGCGCGCGAACACCTGCAGAGCCTGCACCGCAAGCATCATCCGCGCGGTTGAAGGTCCCTGCAATCCGCCACGTGGGCTGCGCGCGATCGTCCAGGAGCGGCTTCAGCCGCGATGGTGTTTTCGGGGAATGCCGTCGCGGCCGACGCCGCTCCTGCGGGTGATTTGGAGCGTTCATGAAGGTGGCCGCGTTGCGCGACGCCGCTCAGCCTGTCTACATGGACCGTGCTGGGGGGTGTGCGACAATCCGGCCATTCGCAGCCCTCATGGATCGCCAATGCTCCGTTTTGCTCTTTGCGCGCTGCTGGGCGCGGCTTCGCTCTCCGCCTGCGCACAGTCCACCACGCCGCCGGCCGGCGCCGCCGCGTCGTCCAAGGCCGCACCCGCCGTCAGCGGCGCACCGGGCGAGCAGCGCGTGCGGTCGGCGCTGCTGCAGCTTGATCCCAATTTCAAGCCCGACTACATCGGCGCCGCGCCGTTCCCCGGTTTCCGCGAAGTGGTGGTGGGCGGCCAGGTGCTGTACGTCTCCGACGACGGCCGCTACCTGTTCCAGGCGCAGCCGTTCGACATCCAGGAAAAGCAGTTCGCCTCCAGCGAGGGCCTGCTGAGCTACCGCCGCAAGCTGCTGGAATCGGCGCCGCGTGCCGATCGCATCGTGTTCGCCCCGGCCAATCCCAAGTACACCATCAGCGTGTTCACCGACATCGAATGCGGCTACTGCCGCAAGCTGCACAGCGAGATCGGCGAGCTCAACAAGCAGGGCATCGCCGTGGAGTACCTGGCGTACCCGCGCATGGGCCTGGGCAGCCAGGACTACAAGGACATGGTCGCGGTGTGGTGCGCGGCCGACAAGAAGAAGGCGCTGACCGACGCCAAGGCCAGCGGCAAGGTGCCGAGCGCGGCCAACTGCAAGAACCCGGTGACCATGCAGTACAACCTGGGCCAGCGCCTGGGCGTGAACGGCACCCCAGCGATCTTCGCCCCGGACGGCACCCAGATCGGCGGCTACCTGCCCCCGGCCAAGATGCGCGAAGCGCTGGACAAGCGCGCGGCGGAAGCGACCAAGGCTGGCGGAAGCCGCTGAGCGGCCGGGAATGGGGAAACGGGAATCGGGAATGGGCGCGACGTCGCTCGTTCCCGCGGCCACGACCGCTGACCCTTGACCCCCCGTATCTCCCCCTTGGTCGGCGGTGCGGCCTCTGCGCCACCGCTGTTGCCGCCCCGTGTTTTGCCGCTGGAGCGTCGCGCCCGCTGGCGCCCAACCACCGCTAGCGCGTCCGCGTGCGCCGACCCCGCTCGGCGGCCGGCTGTGCCGATTCCCCATTCCCGAATCCCCATTCCCAGCTCTCCGCTACAATAGCCAGCCCGTTTCCTCACACGGTTCCCCGGACATGATCGTCCTCGAGGGCGCTTCCGCCCTTTCGCCGTTCCGTCGCGCTCGGCTCGAAACCCGCCTGCAGTCCCTCGTTCCCGGCGTGCGCATCGCTGGTGCCTGGCACGTCTACTTCATCGACGGCGAGAACGCCGGGTCGCTCGACCTGGTCGCGGCGCGGCGCATCCTGCAGGCCCAGGACGCACCGGCGCCGGTCGACGCGGGTAGCTGCTCGCGCTACGTGGTGCCGCGGCTGGGCACGCGCTCGCCGTGGTCGAGCAAGGCCACCGAACTGGTCCGCGGTGCCGGCTTGGCGATCCGCCGGGTCGAGCGCGGTACCCGCCTGGACCTGGCCGGCTGGCCGCAGGCAGCGGCCGACCAGGCCGCGCTGGCCAAGCTGCTGCACGATCCGATGACGCAGTCGCTGCTGGACGATGCCGCGCAGGCGCAGGCGCTGTTCCAGGCGCCGGCGCGCGGCGAGGTCGAGCGCATCCCGCTGGACCAGTTGGAAGCGGCCAACGCGCGTCTGGGCCTGGCCCTGGCCCAGGACGAGATCGACTACCTGCGCCAGCGCTTCGGCGAGCTCGGCCGCGATCCGGCCGACGTGGAACTGATGATGTTCGCGCAGGCCAATTCCGAGCACTGCCGGCACAAGATCTTCAACGCCAGCTGGACCATCGACGGCAAGGAGCAGGACCGCTCGCTGTTCCGGATGATCAAGCACACCCACCAGCAGACCCCGCAGCACACGCTCAGCGCGTACAGCGACAACGCGGCGGTGGTGGAAGGCCATCCGGCCGCGCGCTATCGCCCGGATCCGGCCAGCGGCGAGTACCGCAGCGAGGCGGTGACGCCGTCGGCGTTCTGCATCAAGGTCGAGACCCACAACCACCCGACCGCGATCGCGCCGTTCCCGGGCGCGTCCACCGGTGCCGGCGGCGAGATCCGCGACGAGGGCGCCACCGGCCGCGGCGGCAAGCCCAAGGCTGGCCTGACCGGCTTCAGCGTCTCGCACCTGCGCATCCCCAGCCTGCCGCAGCCGTGGGAGGGCGCGCGTCCGCTCAACCCGCGCATGGCGCCGGCGCTGGAAATCATGCTGGACGGCCCGCTCGGCGGCGCCGCGTTCAACAACGAATTCGGCCGGCCGAACCTGCTCGGCTATTTCCGCAGCTTCGAGCTGCCGGAGACGCAGGACCTGACCCGCGCCTACGACAAGCCGATCATGCTGGCCGGCGGCCTGGGCGCGATCGACCGCGTGCAGGTGGAGAAGATCCCGCTGCAGCCCGGTGATGCGGTGATCGTGCTCGGCGGCCCGGCGATGCTGATCGGCCTGGGCGGCGGCGCGGCCAGTTCGGTGGCTTCCGGCGACAGCGCCGAGGACCTGGATTTCGCCAGCGTGCAGCGCGACAACCCGGAGATGGAGCGGCGCGTGCAGGAGGTCATCGACCGCTGCGTGGCGCTGGGCGCGGACAACCCGATCCGCTGGTTCCACGACGTCGGCGCCGGCGGCCTGTCCAACGCCATTCCCGAACTGCTGCACGATTCCAGCGTGGGCGGCCTCATCGACCTGGACCGCGTGCCCAGCGACGACCCCTCGCTGTCGCCGATGCAACTGTGGTGCAACGAATCGCAGGAGCGCTACGTGCTTGGCGTGCCGCAGGCGCGCCTGGCCGAATTCGCCGCGATCTGCGAACGCGAGCGCTGCCCGTTTGCCGCGGTGGGCGTGGCGACCGCCGAGGAGCGGCTCGTTGTGGGCTACGGTGTCCTCGGCGGTGGGAATGGAGAATCGGGAATCGGGAATGGTGAAAAGCCGGCCGACTCCGCTGTTGCCCATTCCCCATTCCCCACTCCCCAGTCCCAGCATCCGATCGATCTGCCCATGGACGTGCTCTTCGGCAAGCCGCCGAAGATGCACCGCGACACCCGGCAGCCGCCGGCGCCGCGCTGGCCGGAGCTGGACACCGACGCGCTGGACCTGCGCGAGGCCGGGCTGCGCGTGCTGGCCCATCCGACCGTGGCGGCGAAGAGCTTCCTGGTCACCATCGGCGACCGCAGCGTCGGCGGCCTGACCGCGCGCGAGCAGATGATCGGTCCCTGGCAACTGCCGCTGGCCGATTGCGCGATCACCCTGGCCGGCTTCGACACCCACGCCGGCGAAGCGATGGCGATCGGCGAGCGCACCCCGCTGGCCCTGCTCGACGCCGCCGCGGCCGCGCGCATGGCGGTGGGCGAAGCGATCACCAACCTGTGCGCGGCGCCGGTGCAGGCGCTGGACCAGGTCAAGCTGTCGGCGAACTGGATGGCCGCGGCCAACCACGACGGCGAGGACGCGCGCCTGTACGCCGCGGTCAAGGCGGTGGGCATGGAACTGTGCCCGCAGCTGGACCTGAGCATCCCGGTGGGCAAGGACTCGCTGTCGATGCAGGCGCAGTGGGGTGTGGCCGGGATTCGGGATTCGGGATTGGGGATTGGGGAGAGCGCTTCTGCGAATCCCGAATTCCCACTCCCCACTCCCGGCGCGAGCGCCACGCACAAAAGCGTCTCGCCCGTCTCCCTCATCGTCTCCGCCTTCGCGCCCGTCGCCGATGCGCGGGCGCAGTTGACGCCGTTGCTGGCGCGCGAGGCCGAGAGCGAGTTGTGGCTGATCGGGCTGGGCGGCGGCAAGCAGCGCCTGGGCGGTTCGGTGCTGGCGCAGGTGCATGGCGACGGTGCGCTGCCGGCGTTCGGCGGCGCGGTGCCGGATTTGGACGATCCGCAGCGGCTGCGTGCGTTCTTCGAGCTGATCCGCGATGCGCGCGAGGCCGGCATGCTGCTGGCGTATCACGACCGCAGCGATGGCGGCGCGTTCGCCGCGCTGTGCGAGATGGCGTTCGCCTCGCGGCAGGGCCTGGACATCACCCTCGATGCCTGGGGCGACGATCCGTTCCGCAGCCTGTTCAACGAGGAACTGGGTGCGGTGGTGCAGGTCGCCAAGGAAGACCGCGCCGCGTTCGCCGATCTGGTCGAGCGCCATGCGCTGACCGAGTGCGCGCAGCGCATCGCCCGCCCCAGCACCGCCGCGGCGGTGCGCGTGGCCCTGGGCGGCAAGACCCTGGCCGAATGGCGTTGGGACGAGCTGTTCGATGCCTGGTGGTCGGTCACCCACGCCATGCAGACGCTGCGCGACAACCCCGACAGCGCCGCCGAGGAGCGCGCGCTGGCGTGCGATTTTGCCGCGCCCGGGCTGAAGCCGAAGCTGGCCTTCGACCCGGCCGAGGACATCGCTGCGCCGTTCGTCGCCAGCGGCCAGCGGCCGAAGGTGGCGATCCTGCGCGAGCAGGGCGTCAACGGCCAGATCGAGATGGCCAATGCGTTCGAGCGCGCCGGGTTCCGCGCCTTCGACGTGCACATGAGCGACCTCATCGCCGGCCGGGTCGACCTGGCCGACTTCGTGGGCCTGGCTGCCTGCGGCGGCTTCAGCTACGGCGACGTGCTCGGTGCCGGCCGCGGCTGGGCCACCTCGATCCTGGAGCGGCCGGCGCTGCGCGATGCCTTCGCCGCGTTCTTCGCGCGTCCGGATACCTTCGCCCTGGGCGTGTGCAACGGCTGCCAGATGCTCAGCCAGCTCAAGGACATCATTCCCGGTGCCGAGCACTGGCCGCGCTTCCTGCGCAACCGCAGCGAGCAGTTCGAGGCGCGCACCAGCCTGCTGGAGGTGGTGGAGTCGCCGTCGATCTTCCTGCGCGGCATGGCCGGCTCGCGGATTCCGGTGGCGGTGGCGCACGGCGAAGGCCGCGCCGAGTTCGACACCGCCGTGGACCAGGCCGCCGCGCGGGTGGCGCTGCGCTTCGTCGACGGCCATGGCGCCGTCGCCACGCAGTACCCGCTGAACCCGAACGGCTCGCCCGACGGCATCACCGGCCTGACCAGCGACGACGGCCGGGTGACGATCCTGATGCCGCATCCGGAACGCACCCTACGCTCGCTCAACCTCAGCTGGCATCCGGCCGAGTGGCCGGACGCATCGCCGTGGCTGCGTATGTTCCGCAACGCGCGGGTGTGGGTGGGCTGAATCCGGCGTTGCCCAGGCGCGCTCGCCGATGGCGACGCGCCTGCGCGACGGCGACGGCGCGTCGCCACCAGTCCGATCGAGCGCCGACGCGCTGGGTCGCGCGTCGCTGCGTCCCATGTGGGAGGGACTTCAGTCCCGACGCAGGACCGTGTCCGGGCCGGCTGGGTCGGCTGGGTCGGCAGTCCGACAGGCCGATACCGTCGATGTTTCCCGTGTATCGAATGGAATCCCCCTGCAAGTCCCGCAGTCGGGATGATCTGGCCGTGCGCGGTCGCGGCTGAAGCCGCTTGTGTCAAATAAGGGTCTATCGTTGCAGGTGAGAGCGGAGTGCGGCAGGCCGTTTAGCCGCAGTGCCAGCAAGCACGAGTAGGAGTCAGCGCCGCCGCACTCCGGTTCTCCTGCCTGACAAGCCCGAACAGTTGCCCGAGTGACGAGCTCGAACTCCACAAGCATGGGCATCGGCAGGAGCGCTCTCGTCCCTGAGTCTACTGCGGAGAACGTCTATGCGGCGCCATGTCGGGATCGATGTATCCAAGGCCGAACTGGTCATTCATGTCCTGCCGGACGAGCAGGCCTGGACCCAACCCAATACGCCACAGGGGCAACGCGCGCTGGCCCAACGCCTGGCGGAGCTGGGCTGCGAGCGGATCGTGCTGGAAGCCAGTGGCGGCTACGAACATGCCGTGCTGCAGGTGCTCCGAGAGGCAAACCTGCCGGCAGTGCGGATGGCCGCCGATCGTCCGCGCAAGCTCGCCCAGGCCTTGGGCCTGCATGCCAAGACCGATGCCCTGGACGCGCGCCTGCTGGCCATCGCCGCCCAGCACATCCCGACCATGCCCACGCCCGTGGCGCCCGAGCACCAGCAGTCTCTTCGCGAACTGCTGGACCTGCGTGCCACCCTGGTGAGCCAGCGTGATGCCCATCGGCGGCGCCTGGAGCACATCACCAGCGCCAAGGTGCAACACCGCTGCCGAGAGGTGATCGCCCTGCTGAACCAGCAGATCCAGACGTTGACGCAGGAGATCGAGCAGCAGGGCAAGACCTGCTCGAGCCTACCCAAGGTGCCTGGGCTCGGCACGATCCTGCGCGCGGTTCTGGCCGCGCGGCTGCCAGAGCTGGGCACGCTGCCGCCACGCAAGCTCGCTGCCCTGGTCGGGCTGGCCCCGTTCAATCACGACAGCGGCTGCTGGAAAGGCCAGCGCCGCATCAAAGGCGGACGTGCCGACGTGCGGCGCGTGCTGTACATGGCCACCTGGGCCAGCATCCGCGCCAAATCCCCCTTGGCCAACACTTACGCGCGCCTGCGCGCAGGCGGCAAACCGGCCAAGGTCGCCATCGTCGCCTGCATGCACAAGTTCCTGCGCTGGCTCAATGCCATCGCGCGCGATCAGGCCCCGTACGCTCCTCCTGTCATCGCAGGTGCATGACAGTTGACTCCTACGAAAACTGCAGGGTTTCGTCCCGCGCGCGCTGCCGTCATGGCGGTCGCGCTCGTGTGCCTGCGCCACCGTCGCGGTGAACAAGCCGGTGGTGTGCGCCCACCTGGCGCTCCGGGCTGCATGCCCGCACTGCGGCCGCCTCCATTCCGCCATCCGCCACCCGGGTCGCGCCGCCGCGTGACCACGGGCATCTGTTTCGCGCAATCGGCGCCATTCGCGTCCGTCTGGCGCGATCGCGCACCTCGATTGTGCGGCTCCTGGCGCATTTACCACACGTTTGCGTCAAGTCCTTGACGAAAAACGAAATCGCTCCAAACGCGGCATGTCAAGGCTGGCAAGGTCCGTGCCGAAAAGTTGGCGCGAGTGGGTTGTTTTCATTGATATTTATCGAAAAATTAACGAAATAACCCTGAATTCGCGGTCTGTGTCACGGCGTGTGTCGCAGCAAGTCAAAAACTTGACGTACTTGAAAGGCCGGGTTAACACTCGAGTCAGTTCCGCATTCCACCTCGGTTCATCTACAGCTCCGAGCAGCGACAGGCGTGAGCCTCTCGCGTCCCGGTTGGGACGTGCGGCACCTAAAAAACCGACAGGGGGTCGGCCGGCCGGAACGCCGGGCGAGGGTGGCTTTTTGACCAAAAACCAGCCGAATTGAGGAGCAGTCGTCGATGAATCGGATTTATCGCAAGGTCTGGAACAACGCGTTGGGGATGTGGGTGGTGGCATCGGAACTGGCCAGCGGCGATGCCCGCGGCGCGGTCGTCCGCGATCGCCGTGCCGCACGCGCACACGGCCTGGCCCTGGCCGGCGCGATCGCCCTGGCGCTGGGCGCCGGCGCCCTTCCCGGCAACGCCCAGGCGCAGGCCGTGCAGATCGGCGACAACGCCAACGCCAGCGGCGACTACGCCACCGCGGTCGGCGCCGAGAGCAACGCCAGCGGCGCGCAGAGCACCGCGACCGGCGCGGCCAGCAACGCCAGCGGCGACGGCAGCGTGGCCAGCGGCACCCTCAGCGACGCCAGCGGCGTGGAAGCCAGCGCGCTCGGCTACTACAGCACCGCCAGCGGCGATGGCGCGACCGCGCTCGGCGCCGAGAGCATCGCCTCCGGCGCCGCCAGCGCCGCGGTCGGCGTGGCCGCCGATGCGACGGGCGAGTACGCCACTGCGGTCGGCGGTTTCTCCAGCGCCAGCGGCTTCAACAGCACCGCGCTGGGCAACAGCGCGGTGGCGCAGGGCCGCAACAGCGTGGCGCTGGGCGCCGACGCGGTGGCCGACCGCGACGACAGCGTGTCGGTCGGCAAGGCCGGCGGCGAACGCCAGATCACCAACGTGGCCGCCGGCACCGAGGCCACCGATGCGGTCAACGTGGCGCAGCTGGACGCGGTCAGGCAGACCGCCGACACCACCGCCAAGTACTTCCAGTCCAGCGGCAGCGACGCCAGCGATGCCGGCGCCTATGTCGAGGGTGCCAATGCGGTGGCCGCCGGCGAAGGCGCCAACGCCATCGGCAACGGCGCCAGCGCGCTCGGCAGCGGCGCCACCACGCTGGGCGGCAACGCCACTGCGGTCGGCAGCAATGCCACCGCCGTCGGCGCCTCGGCGACCGCGGTCGGCGGTGCGCTGTCGATCGTCGACGACAACGGCGAGGTGCTGCTGGAAGGCACCACCACCGCGGCCGCGCAGGGCGCCAGCGCGTTCGGCGCCGGTGCGCAGGCCAATGGCGCGTTCTCCACCGCGCTGGGCACTGCCGCGCGCGCCGACGGCACGCAGAGCACCGCCACCGGCTTCTCCGCCGCCGCCACCGGGCTGGCGGCGACCGCCACCGGCGGCTTCAGCCAGGCCGGCGGCGACTTCGCCTCCGCGTTCGGCTACGGCGCCAACGCCAGCGGCGGCGACGCCGTGGCGGTGGGCTTTTCCAGCCTCGCCAGCGGCGTGTCCAGCACCGCCGTCGGCGGCAGCGTGCTCGGCCTGTTCACCACCGAGGCGCAGGGCGAAGGCGGCAGCGCGTTCGGCGCCGGCGCCTGGGCCAATGGGGATTTCTCGACCTCGGTCGGCTGGCTGAGTTCGGCCGACGGCGCGTCCAGCGCCGCGTTCGGCGCCGCGTCCTGGGCGCAGGCCGACGATTCCACCGCGCTGGGCTACGGCGCCAAGGCCGCGGCCAGCGGCAGCGTCGCGCTTGGTCAGGGATCGGTCGCCGATCGCGCCGACACCGTCTCGGTCGGCAGCGCCGGCAAGGAGCGGCAGATCGCCAACGTCGCCGCCGGCACCGAGGGCACCGATGCGGTGAACCTGGACCAGCTCGACGCGGTCAAGCAGGTGGCCGACGGCACCGCGCGGCTGTTCGCCGGCAGCGGCGACGGCACTGCGCTGGCGCAGGGCCAGCAGGCCACCGCCGCCGGCGCCGACGCGCTGGCCGATGGCGACTACACCACCGCCGTCGGTTCCACCAGCACCGCCGCCGGCCTCGGCGCCGCGGCGCTGGGCAGTGGCGCAGTCGCCAGCGGCGACCACGCCAGCGCGGTCGGCACCGATGCCACCGCAGCCGGCACCTCGGCCACGGCGATCGGCAGCACCGCGACGGTGTACGAGTACGACGAGAACGGCTTCATCGTCGGCAGCCGCGAACAGACCACTCAGGCGCTCGGCGTGGCCGCGACCGCGGTCGGCGGCGGCGCGCAGGCGCTGGATCCGCTGTCCACCGCGGTCGGCACCGGCACCTCGGCCAGCGGCGTGCAGAGCACCGCGCTGGGGTATCACGCGCAGACCTTCAAGGATGGCGCCACCGCGGTCGGCGGCCTGTCCGAAGTGGCCGGCGACCTGGGCACGGCGGTGGGCTACGGCGCCCGCGCCGCCGGCGATTACGCCACCGCGGCCGGCATCGGCGCGCGGGCGACCGCGACCAGCACCGTGGCGATGGGCATGAACTCGCTGGCCAGCGGGACCGACAGCGTGGCAATCGGCGGGGTCAGCACCGCCGCGGCGAGTGCCGGCAACAGCGTCGGCATCACCGCGGCCACCGGCGTCGGCAGCGTGGCGCTGGGGGCAGGCGCGGAGAGCCAGGGCGATTACGCGATCGCGATGGGCTACAACGCCAATGTGTTCCCGAACCTGGAGAACGGCACCGCCGACTCGGTGGCGATCGGCCATAGCGCCGGTTCGTTCGCGCCGCACACCGTCTCGCTCGGCGCGCATGCGCTGTCCGCGGGCGAGGGTGGGGTGGCGATCGGCCAGGCGGCCACCGCGTGGAACGCCAACAGCGTGGCGCTCGGTGCCGACGCGGTGACCTCCACGTTCCACGACAGCAGCACCGCGCTCGGTGCCAACAGCGCGGCCAATGGCGCCGACGCGACCGCGATCGGCTACGGCGCGCGGGTCAGCAGTTGGGTCGCGGATGCGCAGGATCGCTCGGCGTCCAGCGCGGTCGCGCTTGGCGCGTATTCCTACGCGGACCGCGACAACAGCGTCTCGGTCGGCGACGTGGGCAACGGCCTGACCCGGCAGATCACCAGCGTCGCCGCGGGCACCGAAGCCACCGACGCGGTCAACGTGGCGCAGCTGCAGGAGGCCGGCAAGTACCTGCAGGCCAGCGCCGGCAACAGCGATGCCGGCGCCTACGTCGAAGGCGACGACGCGCTCGCCGCCGGCGAGGCCGCCAATGCCATCGGCAACGGCAGCACCGCGCTCGGCGCCGGCGCCGATGCGCTCAACAGCGGGGCGACCGCGGTGGGCAGCGGCGCGGTCGCGGCGGGGCAGAACAGCGCCGCCTTCGGCACCAACGCGCAGGCCACCGGGCCGGCGGCGGTGGCGGTCGGCGGGGTGGCGGTGGACGCCAACGGCGATCCGCTGATCACCAAGAGCGGGGTGGCGGTGGACACCGGCGCCACCAGCGCCGGGGTCGGCGGTACCGCGCTGGGCGCCAGCGCCGATGCCAGCGGTTTCGCCGCCTCGGCGGTGGGCGTGGGCGCCTATGCCGGCGGCGCGCAGGCGTCGGCGTTCGGTGCGGTGGCCAACGCCACCGGCGACTACGCCACGGCGGTCGGCACGCAGAGTGCGGCCACCGGCACCAGCAGCGTGGCGGTCGGCGGTCCGGCCGACCTGATCCCGGGCCTGGGCCTGTTCGTGCAGACCCAGGCCAGCGGCGCCAACGCGGCCGCGTTCGGCGCCGGCGCGATCGCCTCGGGCGACGACTCCACCGCCAACGGCAGCATGACCGAGGCCTCTGGCCTGCAGAGCACCGCGCTGGGCTACTTCGCCTACGCGCCGGGCGACTACGCCAGCGCGCTGGGCGCGCAGTCCTGGGCCAGCGGCGCCAACAGCACCGCGGTGGGCTTCTACAGCACCGCGCTGGCCGCCGACAGCGTGGCACTGGGCGCGAACGCGGTGGCGCGTCGGGCCAACACGGTCTCGGTCGGCGATGCCGGCAGCGAGCGGCAGATCGTCAATGTCGCCGCGGGCACGCAGTCCACCGATGCGGTCAACCTCGCGCAACTGGATGCGGTGCGCGCTACTGCCGAAGGCACCTCCAAGTTCTTTGCGCATGGCGGCGACGGTACGGTCGGCGCCTATGCCGACGGCGCCGGCGCGCTTGCCGCCGGCGATGCGGCCAATGCCTACGGCAGCGGTGCGGCGGCGTTCGGCAGCGGCGCGGCGGCGATGGGCGATGACGCGGTGGCGCTGGGCAACGGCAGCACGGCCGGCGGCACCGGCGGCACCGCCATCGGCGGCCGCGGCCAGGCCTACGACCAGTACAACCAGCCGATCGTCGATGCCGACGGCAAGCCGGTGCTGGTCGGCGCCAATGCCGGCGAGAACGCCACCGCGCTCGGCGCGGGCGCGCAGGCCACCGGCAGCGTCGCCACCGCCACCGGCTACGGTGCGCAGGCCACCGGCGACCACAGCACCGCCGGCGGCTACAAGGCGCGGGCGACCGGCAACTACAGCCTGGCGCAGGGCGACAACGCCTGGGCCAGCGGCGAGGACGCCAGCGCGGTCGGCGCCTACGCCTGGGCCACGGCCGATGGCGCCTCGGCGTTCGGCACCTCGGCCTGGGCCACTGGCGCCAACGCCTCGGCGTTCGGCACCGGGGCGTGGGCCAGCGGCAGCGGCGCCACCTCGATCGGCTTCAACAGCTGGGCGCCGGGCCTGAGCGCCACCGCGGTCGGCCGCGGCGCGTTCGGCTACGGCAACTACAGCGTGGCGCTGGGCTTCCAGGCGCTGGGCAACCAGGTCAACACCATCGCCATCGGCACCAACACCGTGGCCGATGCGGAAAGCGCGATCAGCATCGGCGCCGGCAGCGAGACGACGGCGTCCAATGCGGTGGCGCTGGGCGCCGGGGCGGTCGCCGACCGCGCCTACAGCGTGTCGGTGGGCAGTGCCGGGCAGGAGCGGCAGATCACCAACGTCGCCGCCGGCACCGAGGCCACCGATGCGGTCAACGTCGCCCAACTGGATGCGGTGAAGCAGGCCGCGGCAGCGACCAGCAAGTACTTCCAGGCCAGCGGCAGCGCCGACAGCGATGCCGGCGCCCTGGTCGACGGCGACAACGCGCTGGCCGCCGGCGAGGCCGCCAACGCCACCGCCGACGGCGCCACTGCGCTCGGTGGCGGCGCCAATGCGGTGGCCGCCGGGGCGACCGCGATCGGCTTCAACGCCGTCTCCAGCGGTGTCGATGCGGTCGCGCTGGGCAACGCCAGCCAGGCGTCGGGCGAGAACAGCATCGCCATCGGCAGCAACGCCCAGGCCAGCGAGATCGGCGCCACCGCCAGCGGCGCCGGCGCGCAGGCCAGCGGCACCTATTCCACCGCCACCGGCAACGAGGCGGTGGCCTCGGACAACCAGGCCACGGCCACCGGCTTCCGCAGCGCCGCCTCGGGCATCGGCGCCACCGCCCTGGGCGGCTACAGCGAGGCCACGGGCTATCTGTCCTCGGCGCTGGGCTATGGCGCACTCGCCTCGGGCAGCTACGGCACCGCGGTCGGCGTGTCCTCCACCGCCTCCGGCAGCAGCAGCGTGGCATTGGGCGAGTACAGCGTGGCCTCTGGCGAGGAGAGCGTGGCGGTCGGCGGCACCTCGTTCTTCGGCCTGATCCCGGCCGAGGCCTCGGGTGCCAACAGCGCCGCGTTCGGTGCCGGCGCCGGTGCCACCGCCGACTTCAGCAGCGCGCTCGGCAGCCTCAGCTACGCCAGCGCCGACAGCGCCAGTGCGTTCGGCTACGGCGCCTACGCGTCCGGCGTCAACAGCGTGGCCCTGGGTGCGAACTCCGAGGCGGCGCGCGACAACACCGTCTCGGTGGGCGGCGCCGGCAAGGAGCGGCAGATCACCAGCGTCGCCGCCGGTACCGAGGCCACCGACGCGGTCAACGTCGCGCAACTGAACGAGGTGAAGCAGTCCGCCGATGCCACCGGCAAGCAGTTCAAGGCCAGCGGCGGCAGCGACCCGGCCGACGATGTCGGCAGCTACGTGGAAGGCAACTACGCCACCGCCGCCGGCGAGGCCAGCAACGCCTACGGCACCGGCGCCTCGGCGTTCGGCAGCGGCGCGCTGGCCGGTGCCCGCTACGCCACCGCGTCCGGCTACAACGCCACCGCCACCGGCGAATCCAGCACCGCGATCGGCGGCTCGCTGTACTACACCGACGCGTCCGGCAATGTGCTGCTCGACGGCACCACCACCGCCAGCGCCGCCGGCGCCACCGCGCTGGGCGCGGGTGCGCAGGCCAGCGGCACGTTCAGCAGTGCCAGTGGCGCCGGCGCCATCGCCAGCGGCCTGCAGGCCACCGCCGATGGCTACAAGGCCACCGCCGGCAGCGACTACAGCACCGCGGTCGGTGCCTTCAGCGCCGCCAGCGGCACCCGCACCAGCGCGTTCGGCTACGGCGCGGCGGCGGCGGGCAACTACGCCTCGGCGCTGGGCTGGGGCAGCACCGCCTCCGGCGCCTATGCCGCGGCGCTGGGTTACAGCGCCCGCGCCACCGGCGAGGACGCGACCGCGCTCGGCGCCTCGGCCTGGGCCACCGCGGCGCAGACCACCTCGGTCGGCCAGTTCGCCTGGGCCACCGCGCAGGGCGGCACCGCGATCGGCCAGAACGCCTTCGCCTATGGCGGCACCAATGCCACGGCGCTGGGCATCAACGCCTCGGCCAGCGGCGCCGGCAGCGTCGCCCTGGGCTCGGGCGCACGCACCAGCGAAGCCAACGTGGTGTCGGTGGGTGGGGGCAATGGCGTCACTGCGCCGGCCACGCGCCGCATCACCAACGTGGGCGCGGCGGTCAACGCCACCGATGCGGTGAACAAGGCGCAGCTGGACGCGGTGGCCACCGCGGCCGGCGACACCAGCGCACGCTTCCAGAGTTCCGGCACCGCGGTGGCCAGCGCCAGCGGCGTGGACAGCACCGCGGCCGGTGCCGGCGCCACCGCCAGCGGCCTGCGCAGTTCCGCGCTGGGCGTGGGCAGCGTCGCTGCTGGCGCCGGTGCCACCGCCAACGGTGCCGGCAGCTCGGCGACCGGTGCGCGCAGCACCGCGATTGGCCTGCAGACCAACGCGATCGGCGAGAACGGCGTGGCGATGGGTTACAACAGCTTCGTCCGCAACAGCGGCAGCAACGGCGTCGCGCTCGGCGCCAATGCCGGCGTCTCCGCGGACAACGCGGTCGCGCTCGGCGCCGGCTCGCGGGTGTACGAGGCCGACACCGTGTCGCTGGGCAGCGGCAACGGCCGCGGCGGCCCGGCCACCCGGCGCATCGTCAACCTGACCGCGGGCAGCGTCGCCGCCGGCAGCACCGACGCGATCAACGGCGGCCAGCTGTACCAGTCGCTGAGCAACATGGCCACGTTCCTGGGCGGCGGCGCCGGACTCGGCGCGCAGGGCCTGTTCGTGGCGCCGACCTACGTGATCCAGGGCGCCAGCTACAACAACGTCGGCGCGGCGCTGGCGGCGCTGGACGGCAAGGTCAGCGAACTGGATGCGCGCACCGGTGGCAGCGCCACGGCGGCACGCAGCGCGCGGATGGTCGGCACCAGTGCGGTGGCCGCGCAGGCCACCGAGGCGGCGCCGGCGACTGTAACCGAGACCGCGGCGGCGACCACGACCGCGTCGGTGTCCGGCAGCATCGGCACCGCCCAGGTCGGCGAAAGCACGGCGGTGGCCTCCAGCGCCACCGCGGTGGGGACCGCCGCGCGTGCCAACGACGTCACCGGCACCGCGATCGGCGGCAGCGCCTACGCGCATGGCGCCAACGACACTGCAATTGGCAGCAACGCCAAGGTCAATGCCGACGGCAGCACCGCGGTGGGCGCCAACAGCCACATCGCGGCGGTGGCGACCAACGCGGTGGCGATGGGCGAGGGCGCCAGCGTCAGCGCGGCCTCGGGCACCGCCCTCGGCCAGGGCGCCAGCGCCACCGCGCAGGGCGCGGTCGCACTGGGGCAGGGGTCGGTGGCCGATCGCGCGCAGACGGTCTCGATCGGCAGCGCCGGCAACGAGCGCCAGCTCGCCAACGTCGCCGCCGGCACCCAGGCCACCGATGCGGTCAACAAGAGCCAGCTCGACAACGGTGTGGCTACGGCCAAGTCGTACACCGATGCGCGCTTCGGCACCATGGCCGACAGCTTCGAGGTGCTGCGCGGCGACGTCGATGCGCGGTTGCGCGACCAGGACCGCCGCATCGACCGCCAGGGCGCGATGAGCGCGGCCATGCTCAACATGGCCACCAGCGCCGCCGGCATCCGCACCCAGAACCGGGTCGGTGCCGGCATCGGCTTCCAGAACGGCGAGTCGGCACTGTCGGTGGGCTACCAGCGCGCCTTCAGCGACCGCGCCACGGTGACCATCGGCGGTGCCTTCAGCAGCGACGACAGCTCGATCGGCATCGGTGCCGGTTTCGGCTGGTGATCCATCGCGGACGGCGGCAGCTGCCGCCGTCCGCCACGCAATGGCCTGAGGGGGCAGACCACAGGACCTTGGCTGGGCCGGCCAACGGATTCGGAAAAGGGAGTTTTACGGCCGCAACTGTCGCCTGATCCACGAAACTTTGAAGAGGACGTCAACGTGATCGACAAGCAAAACCTTCGTATCAATGCCATCGCCGCCGCCATGCTGGCGATGTCGCTGGGAGCCTCGAGCGCGATCGCGGCGGGCGCTTCGGCACCGCTGCCGGTCAAGGAACCGGGCACCTCCGCGCCGGCCGATGCGGTGACCTCCAACCGCATCCTGGTGCGCTACAACGCCGGCAGCGCCGCGGCCAGCGACCGCAGTGCCAAGCTGTCGGCGGTGCAGTCGGCGGTGGGCCGCGCCAGCCTCGGTGGCGGCAACGGCATCTCGCGCGCGGCCGCGGCCAGCGTGCGCGCCGAATACGTGCGCACCCTGGGCATCGGCGCGGACCTGATCCGCCTGACCGGCAAGCTGAGCAAGGCCGACCTGGACAAGGTGGTGGCCGAGATCGCCGCCGACCCGGCGGTGAAGTACGCGCAGGTCGACGCCAAGCTGCGCCCGGTCGAGGTGCTGCGGGCCAAGGCGCAGGTGCAGCCGCAGTTCGTGCCCAACGACCCGCTGTACGCGCAGTACCAGTGGCACTACAGCAACGCCAACGGCGGCATCAACGCGCCGGCCGCGTGGGACGTGTCCAAGGGCGACGGCGTGGTGGTGGCGGTGCTCGACACCGGCATCCTGCCGAACCACCCGGACGTGGCGGTGAACCTGCTGCAGGGGTACGACTTCATTTCCGACGCGGCGACCTCGCGGCGTGCGACCGACGACCGCGTGCCGGGCGCGCTGGACTACGGCGACTGGGTGGAGAACGACAACGAGTGCTACGCCGGCTCCGTTGCCGACGACAGTTCCTGGCACGGCAGCCACGTCGCCGGCACCGTCGCCGAGGCGACCAACAACGGCGTCGGCATGGCCGGCGTGGCGCCCAACGCCACCGTGTTGCCGGTGCGCGTGCTCGGCAAGTGCGGCGGCTACACCTCCGACATCGCCGACGCCATCATCTGGGCCTCGGGCGGCACCGTGTCCGGCGTGCCGGCCAACCAGAACCCGGCCGAGGTCATCAACATGAGCCTGGGCGGCGGCGGCGCCTGCGACAGCGTCACCCAGGACGCGATCAACGGCGCGGTGTCGCGCGGCACCACGGTGGTGGTGGCCGCCGGCAACAACACCGCCAATGCCGCCAACTTCAGCCCGGCCAGCTGCGACAACGTGATCGCGGTCGGTGCCACCCGCATCACCGGCGGCATCACCTACTACTCCAACTACGGCGCCAAGGTGGACCTGTCCGGTCCGGGCGGCGGTGGCAGCGTCGACGGCAACCCGGGCGGCTATGTCTGGCAGAACGGCTATACCGGCGCGACCACGCCGACCTCCGGCAACTACACCTACATGGGCATGGGCGGCACCTCGATGGCCTCGCCGCACGTGGCCGCGGTGGCGGCGCTGGTGCAGAGCGCGCTGATCGCCGCGGGCAAGGCGCCGCTGACCCCGGCTGCGCTGGAGACCCTGCTCAAGCAGACCGCGCGTCCGTTCCCGGTGTCGATCCCGTCCAGCACCCCGATCGGCACCGGCATCGTCGATGCCAAGGCCGCGCTGGACAAGGCACTGGAAGAGCCGTGCGATCCGGCCACCGAGCAGTGCGCGCCGACGGCGACCGCGCTGACCAACAAGGTGGCGGTGGCGGGCCTGGCCGGTGCCGCCGGCAACGAGGCGCTGTACAGCTTCGAGGCCAAGGCCGGCGCGGTGCTGAGCTTCCTCACCTACGGCGGCAGCGGCAACGTGTCGATGTACGTGAGCTTCGGCAAGGAGCCGGGCACCGGCAACGCCGACGCCAAGTCGACCCGTCCGGGCAACAACGAGACGGTGCGCTTCACCGCGCCGCAGGCCGGCACCTACTACATCAAGCTGGTCGGCGAGAGCACCTACAGCGGCGTCAGCCTGGTCGCGCGCCAGTAAGCGCACGCGGCGCAGGGAGGCGCCATGGTGTCCCAGGAAACCCGGCTCCGGCCGGGTTTCCTGCGTCTGCAGCAGGCGCACAGGCCCCAGCCGCGGCTCCGGTGGCCGGCGCGTAACCATCCACCATCGCCTGCCGGAATGTCAGGCCGATGACGGCGGCGCGTCCTGCCAGCGCCGACGTCCTGGCCGCCGGTAGACAGCGACGCCGGCGCGCGCCGGATTCGGCGTCGGGTCATGCCGAACTGCTAAAGTCGCACGGTCATCTGGGAGGGATCGCGTGAATGCGCTCGTGAAGGACACTGCCGTCGCCGTGGAGACGCCCGAAACCCGCATCATCGCGGCGTTGCTGGCCAAGGGCCGGCTCAAGGACGGCGACCTGGCGCGCGCGCGGCAACTGCAGCGCGAGTCCGGCGGCGGCCTGCTGGCGCTGCTGGCGCGCCTGGGCCTGGTCTCCGAGCGCGACCATGCCGAACTCAGCGCCGAGGTCCTGGGCCTGCCGCTGCTCGACGCCAAGCAGTTGCCGGCCACCGCGCCGGAGAGCCTGCCCGAGGCGCAACCGCTGTCGCTGCGCTTCCTCAAGCAATTCCATGTGTGTCCGCTGGGCGAACGCGACGGCGTGCTGGAACTGTGGATGGCCGATCCGCACGATGCCTATGCCGCCGACGCGGTACGCCTGGCCACCGGCCTGCAGGTGCTGCCGCGGGTCGGCCTGCGCTCGGAGATCGACGACCTGATCGAGCGCTGGTTCGGCCAGGGCCGCAGCGCGATGGGCGCGATCGTGGAAACCGCCGACGGCGACAGCGTCGCCGCCGACGACATCGAGCACCTGCGCGACCTGGCTTCCGAGGCGCCGGTGATCCGCCTGGTCAACCTGGTGATCCAGCGCGCGGTGGAACTGCGCGCCTCGGACATCCACATCGAACCGTTCGAGAGCCGGCTGAAGGTGCGCTACCGCGTCGACGGCGTGCTGATCGACGGCGAGAGCCCGCCGGCCAACCTGACCGCGGCGGTGATCAGCCGCGTCAAGATCATGGCCAAGCTCAACATCGCCGAGCGCCGCCTGCCGCAGGACGGCCGCATCATGCTGCGGGTGCAGGGCAAGGAACTGGACCTGCGCGTGAGCACCGTGCCCACCGCGCACGGCGAGAGCGTGGTGATGCGCCTGCTCGACCGCGAGACCGTGGTGTTCGATTTCCACCGGCTCGGCTTCACCGACGCGTTCCTGCCGCAGTTCCGCAAGGTGCTGGAGCAGCCGCACGGCATCCTGCTGGTCACCGGCCCCACCGGCTCGGGCAAGACCACCACGCTGTACACCGCGCTGAGCCAGCTCAATACCGCCGACGTCAAGATCATCACCGTCGAGGACCCGGTCGAATACCAGATCGAGGGCATCAACCAGATCCAGGCCAAGCCGCAGATCGGCCTGGATTTCTCGCATGCGCTGCGCAGCATCGTGCGCCAGGACCCGGACATCATCATGATCGGCGAAATGCGCGACCTGGAGACGGCGCGCATCGCCATCCAGTCCGCGCTGACCGGTCACCTGGTGCTGTCGACCCTGCACACCAATAACGCTGCCGGCGGCATCACCCGCCTGCTCGACATGGGCGTGGAGGACTACCTGCTGACCTCCACCATCAACGGCATCCTCGCCCAGCGCCTGGTGCGGCGGCTGGAGCCGACCCATGCCGAGCGCTATGCGGCCTCCCCGGAGGAGATCGAGAAGTTCGAACTGCGCCGGCTGCAGCCGGAAGGCGAGATCTTCCTGTACCGCCCGCGGCCCTCGGCGATCGCGCCGACCGGCTACGTGGGCCGCACCACCATCATGGAATTCCTGGTGATGAATGACGTGCTGCGCCGCGCGGTGATGCGCCACGCCGGCATGGGCGAGATCGAGCAGCTGGCGCGCGAGGCCGGCATGCGCACCATGTACGAGGACGGCCTGGCCAAGGCACTCAGCGGCCAGACCACGATCGAGGAAGTGTTGCGCGTAACGGAGGAAACCTGATGCGCGCGACCTGCGCTCTGGTGGTGACGACGTGTCGCTGCGCCGTGCGCCGGCGGTCCGCGCTCGGGAACGCATGGAACGCGCACGACGCGCGTTCCCATTCCCGATTCCCCATTCTCCAGTCCCAGCTCCAGCCCTGATGCCCCTGTACCGCTACAAGGCCCTGGACTCGCATGGCGAGATCCTGGAAGGGCAGATGGAAGCCGCCAGCGAGGCGGAAGTCGCGCTGCGCCTGCAGGAGCAGGGGCACATGCCGATGCAGGCCAGGCTGGCGGCCGAGGGCGGCGGCACCTCGCTGCGCGGGCTGTTCCGGCCCAAGCCGTTCGACGGCGCTGCGCTGGTGCAGTTCACCCAGCAGCTGGCGACCCTGCTCGGCGCCGGCCAGCCGCTGGACCGCGCGCTGTCGATCCTGCTCGAACTGCCCGAGGACGAGCGTTCCAAGCGCACCGTCGGCGACATCCGCGACGCGGTGCGCGGCGGCGCGCCGCTGTCCACCGCGCTGGAGCGCCAGCACGGGCTGTTCTCGCGCCTGTACATCAACATGGTGCGCGCCGGCGAGGCCGGCGGCAGCCTGCACGACACCCTGCAACGCCTGGCCGAATACCTGGAGCGCAGCCGCGAACTGCGCGGGCGCGTGATCAACGCGCTGATCTACCCGGCGATCCTGGTCAGCGTGGTCGGCTGCGCGCTGCTGTTCCTGCTCGGCTACGTGGTGCCGCAGTTCGCGCAGATGTACGAGAGCCTGGACGTGGCCCTGCCGTGGTTCACCCAGGCGGTGCTGAGCGTGGGCCTGTTCGTGCGCGACTGGTGGATCGTGCTGCTGGTGGTGCCCGGGGTGACCATCCTGGCGGTGGACCGCAAGCGCCGCGACCCGGCGTTCCGCGCCAGCTTCGATGCCTGGCTGCTGCGCCAGCGCTTCGTCGGCGTGCTGATCGCCCGGCTGGAGACCGCGCGCCTGACCCGCACCCTCGGCACCCTGCTGCGCAACGGCGTGCCGCTGCTGGCGGCGCTGGGCATCTCCCGCAACGTGCTGTCGAACCTGGCGCTGACCGCCGATGTCGGCGCCGCCGCCGACGACGTCAAGAACGGCCACGGGCTGTCGGCATCGCTGTCCAAGGGCAAGCGCTTCCCGCGCCTGGCGCTGCAGATGATCCAGGTCGGCGAGGAATCGGGCGCGCTCGACATCATGCTGCTGAAGACCGCCGACACCTTCGAACAGGAAACCGCGCAGGCCATCGACCGCCTGCTGGCGGCGATGGTGCCGGCGATCACCCTGGTCCTGGCCTCGGTGGTCGGCCTGGTGATCATTTCCGTCCTCGTCCCCCTCTACGACCTGACCAATGCGATTGGGTGAGGTTCCACGCTTATGCGCCATGGCGCATGTGGCGCCGAACGCCCGGCCAAGGATGGCTGGGCTGGTGGTTCCGGCGCTCGCGATGCCGCGCCATGGACGGCTGCGCAGTCATCTGGCGCAGCGGACGAGCGAATCGAAGGAGGCCATGCGCTTGCGAGCCGCAGGTTCGCGCATGGCCGAACGCCCGGCCATGGATGGCCGGGCCGGTCTGTCCGGCGCCGGCAATGCGACGCCATGGACGGCAGCGGCCTTGCCTGACACGTCCGCGCGGTGCGCCATGGCGCATGGGGCGCCGAACCCTCGGCCCCGGCTGAGCCACACGCGGTCGTCGCGGACTGTGACGCCGCACGTGTCCGTCAGGGAACCTTCCGCCGCCGCCCCTGTCCCATTGCCAGCGGCGCCTTGCGCGCCGGCCGCGGCCGTGCGTGCGCGCGGTACGGATCCTCCGGCGGCAGGTGTGACGGCGTGCGTGACGCGCCGCTGTACCGCCGGCCGCCGCCGGCTGCCATCGTCACCGTGTTCGGCTACATAGGTCTTCCACCGCAAGGATCCATGCAATGCGCACTCTCCGCCGCTCCCTCACCCGTTCCCCGTCCGCCGCACGCCAGGCGGGCATGAGCCTGCTGGAAATCATCATCGTCATCGTGCTGATCGGCGCGGTGCTGACCCTGGTCGGCAGCCGCGTGCTCGGCGGCGCCGACCGCGGCAAGGCCAACCTGGCCAAGTCGCAGATCCAGACCCTGGCCGGCAAGGTCGACAACTACCAGCTCGATACCGGCAAGCTGCCGTCCAAGCTCGACGACCTGGTCACCGCGCCGGGCGGCGTCAGCGGCTGGCTCGGCCCGTATGCCAAGCCCGCCGAACTGAACGACCCCTGGGGTCACCCGATCGAGTACAAGGTGCCCGGCGACGGCCGTCCGTTCGACCTGATCAGCCTGGGCAAGGACGGCCAGCCCGGCGGCAGCAGTTACGACGCCGACATCAAGTACGAGTGATCCGGCGCCGTGATCCGGGCCCCTGCCGGCGCGCTGCGCTTCGGCGCGCCGGCGTGCGCGCCGGCCGCGCGTGCGCGCATGCGCGGCGTGTCGCTGCTGGAGATGCTGCTGGTGGTGGGCCTGATCGCGATCGCCGCGCTGCTGGCGGCCTCGGTGCTGACCGGCGGCATCGACGGCATGCGCCTGCGCTCGGCGGCCAAGGAGATCGCTTCGCAACTGCGCTACACCCGCACCCAGGCGATCGCCAGCGGCCAGCCGCAGCGGTTCCTGATCGATCCGCAGGCGCACCGCTGGCAGGCGCCCAACGGCCGCCACGGCGGGATCCCGCCGTCGCTGACGATCCGCTTCACCGGCGCGCGCCAGGCGCAGCGCCGCGAAGGGGAGGGCGCGATCCAGTTCTTCGAGGACGGCGCCTCCAGCGGCGGACGCATCGAGCTGCAGGCGCGTCAGGCGCGCTGGCGCATCGACGTGACCTGGCTGACCGGCGAAGTGACGGTGGGGCGTGCGCCGGAGCAGGCGGGCTCATGAACCGCCAGCGCGGCTACACGCTGATCGAGGTGATCGTGGCGTTCGCGCTGCTGGCGCTGGCGCTGACCCTGCTGCTCGGCTCGCTGTCCGGCGCCGCGCGCCAGGTGCAGCGCGCCGACCAAGTGAGCCGCGCCACGCTGTACGCGCAGTCGCTGCTGGCGGCGCAGGGCGTGGAGCAGCCGCTGCAGCCCGGGCGCAGCCAGGGCACCCTGGACCAGGGCCGCTACCGCTGGACCCTGGACGTGGCGCCCTACGCCGACCCGCGGCGGCCGCCCGATGCGGCGGTGACGCCGGGCGCGCCGACCCTGCTGCAACTGAGCCTGCAGGTGCGCTGGGGCGATGCGCCGGCGCAGGCGCTGCAGTGGAAGACCCTGCGCCTGGTCGCCCCGCAAGGCAACGGGGTGCCGCAATGACCACGCGCCCGCCGCAGCGCGCCAGCGCGCGCGGCTTCACCCTGATCGAAGTGCTGCTGGCCACGGTGCTGCTGGTCGGCGGCCTGACCCTGGCCTTCGCCACGCTGCGCTCGGCGATGGCGATCAGCGGCCGCGGCGAGGCGATCGCCGGACGCAGCGAACGCATGCGCGCGGTCGAAGGCTTCCTGCGCCGGCGCCTGAGCGGCGCGCAGTCGCTGCCGCTGGATATCGACACGCATACGCTGCAGCCGGTGCGTTTCGTCGGCGAACCGCAGCGCATGCAGTTCGTGGCCGATCTGCCCGAGTATCTCGGCCGCGGCGGCCCCTACCTGCACGACCTGCGGGTCAGCGGCGAGGGCGACCATCGGCAACTGGCGATCGCGCTGGTGCAGGTGCAGGCCGGCAAGCAACTGGCCGAGACCCCGCCGCGTCCGCCCGAACCGCTGGCGCGCGACCTGCGCGAGGTGCGCTTCCGCTACCGCGGCCTGGACCCGGAGCGCGGCACCATCGGCCCCTGGCAGGAGCGCTGGGAGCGCACCGACACGCTGCCGCTGCTGGTGTCGATCGAGCTGCGCAGCGGCGACGGCACGGCGTGGCCGCCGCTGGTGGTGGCGCTGCGCCAGGCCGGCGGCGCGGAGATGCGGCAATGAGCGCGACGCATCGCCACCGCGGCGCCGCGCTGGTGCTGGTGCTGTGGCTGATCGCGCTGCTGACCGCGCTGATCGGCGCCTTCGCGCTGACCGCGCGCACCGAGAACCTGCAGGGCAAGGTGCTCGGCGACGGCGCCGAGGCGCAGGAGCGCGCCCGCGCCGGCCTGGAGTACGCGCTGACCCGGCTCGCCGGTACCCCCACGCAGCCGGGCTGGCGTGCCGACGGCCGGCGCTATCGCTGGCAGTACGAGGGCGCCACGGTCGACCTGCGGGTCACCGACGAGAGCGGCAAGGTCGATCTGAACATGGCCGATGCGCCGCTGCTGGCGGCGCTGGTGCGCGCGGTCGGCGAGGATCCGCAGCGCGCCGAGCGCATCGCCGCGGCCATCGTGGACTGGCGCGACCCGGACAACCTGACCCAGCCCAACGGCGCCGAGGATCCGGACTACGCCGCGGCCGGCCTGCCCTACGGCGCCAAGGATGCACCGTTCGAAAGCCTGGCCGAACTGCAATTGGTGCTGGGCATGGACCCGGAGCTGTACGCCAAGCTGCTGCCCAACCTGACCCTGTACGGCGGGGTGTCGCGGCCGACGCCGGACTTCGCGCCGGGGCCGGTGCTGACCGCGCTGGGCCTGGACGCGCAGCAGGTGCTGGCGCAACGCGAACGCACCGACCAGACCCAGCTCGGCATGGTCGGCATGGGCGGTGGCGGCACCTACAGCATCGAAAGCCGGGCGCGGCTGGGCAATGGCCGCGAGGGCGTGTTGCGCGCGGTGGTGCGCCCAGGCTCGTCGGCGCTGCCGGGCTCCGCCTACACTGTGTTGCGTTGGGAAGAAGGAACGACGGTGCGATGACGGCGTGGCGCGACACGATGGACAAACTTGGCGTACGCATCGCCCCCGGTGCGGGCGGGCTGCTGGCCTGGTGGCAGCGCTCGCTGATGGCGTGGCTGCCGCCGCGCTGGCAACTGCAACTGGGCTGGTCGCAGGCGCGGCTGCTGCTGTGGCGCGAAGGCGAGCAGCTGATGCTGGCGCGGCAGGTCGAGTCCGAGCTGGGCGCGCCGCTGGCGCTGCCGTGGCCGTTGCTGCCCGCCGAACTGGAGGCCCTGCTGGGGCCGCGCCTGGCGGCGTTGCCGCGGGTGTGGCTGCTGCCGGCCGAGGCGGCGCTGCAACGCCGGCTGCGGCTGCCGGCGGCGGCGGCCGAGCACCTGCGCGAGGTGGTGAAGTTCGAGATCGACCGGCAGACCCCGTTCCAGGCCGACCAGATCATCTACGACGTGCGCGCCGACGGCCGCCGCGACGACGCCCAGCTCGATGCCGAACTGGTGGTGGCGCCGCGCCGCGTGCTGGACGACCTGCAGGCCAGCGCCGGTGCGCTGCGCCCGACCCTTGCCGGCATCGACGTCGCCGGCAGCGACGGCGCGCCGCTGGGAGTGAACCTGCTGCCGCAGGAACAGCGCCATCGCCGCGCCGACCCGATGCGGCGCTGGAACGCGATCCTTGCCGCCACCGCGCTGCTGGCGCTGTGCGCGGCCGGCTGGCAGTTGCTGGACAACCGCCGCGATGCGCTGGAGCACCTGCGCACGCAGGTGGACAGCGGCGCGCAGCGCGCACGCGCCGTGGCCGCGCAGCGCCAGCAACTGCTCGACCTGGTCGAAGGCGCCGCGTTCTTCGACCAGTTGCGCGCCGAGCGCCCGGCCTCGGTGGAGGTCTGGAACGAACTGAGCAAGCGCCTGCCGGAGGGCACCTATCTGGAGAAGTTCTCGATCGAGGGCAACCAGTTGCAGTTGATCGGCCTCAGCAGCGAAGCCTCGTCGCTGGTCGGGCGCCTGGAAGGTTCGCCGCTGTGGCGCACGCCGTCGCTGACCGGCGTGCTGCAGGCCGACCCGGGCAGCCACCGCGACCGCTTCACCCTCACCGCCGAGCTGGCCGGCACCAAGCGCAAGGAGGCCGCCGATGCCGGTGCAGGTCGATAAGCGCGACCGCTGGCTGGCGCTGGGCCTGCTGCTGGCGGCACTGGCGCTGGGCTACCTGGTGCTGGTGCATCCGTGGTGGACCGTGCCGATGCGCGAGGTCGATGCGCAGATCCAGGAACTGCAGCAGCGCGAACTGCGCGTGCGCATGCAGTTGCAGCAGGCGCCGCAGGTGGCGCAACGGCTGCAGCAGGCGCAGCGCGACCTGGCCACGCGCCCGGGCTTCCTGCGCGAGACCTCGGCCGAGCTGGCCTCGGCCGGCCTGGTGCAGCGCCTGGAAAGCGCGGTGGCCACGGCCAGCCCCGGCAACCGCAGTTGCGCGATCAGCAACCGCTCGCCGCTGGCCGCCGACAACCGCAGCGACCGCTTCACCCGTGTCGCGGTGCAGGTGCGCCTGCGCTGCGGCACGCCGGAACTGGCGGCCGTACTGCATGCGCTGGAGAGCGGCACGCCGGCGCTGTTCATCGACAACCTCAACGTGATGGCGCAGCGCTACCAGCTCTCGCCGGGCGAGAGCGGCAACGGCCTGGACGTGGCCTTCGAACTGGCCGGCTACCTGCGCCCGAACGCGATGCCGGCGCCGCCGGCGGCGTCCGCCGCTTCCGACCCGTCTGCCGCGACGGCACCCGCCGCCGCCACGCCGGTGATGAACGCCGGCGGGTCCGCCGGTGCCGGGCCGAGCGAACCGGCGTCCATGCCGCCACCGCCGCCACCGCCGCCGCCGGGCACGCCCGGCGCGACCAACCCGCCGGGTGCGCCCGGTGCCGCCAATGCCGCACCGGCGGACCTGCCACAACAGGTGGAGGGCCGTCATGCGAATTGAAGCGATGGGCCTGCGCACCGTGTGGCTGGGCACGCTGGCGCTGTGGGGGCTGCTGGTCTGGGCGCTGGGCCTGGGCGGGCTCGGCGAGCGCGTGGCGCCGCTGCCCGACGATCCGTCGATGCTGCAGCGGCTGCCGGGCTTGCCCGCGGCCACCACGCAGCGTCTGGGCGATTTCTCGCAGTACGGCGAGATCGCGGCGCGGCCGATATTTGCCGAGGATCGCCGTCCGCATCCGTTCTTCCTCAGCGCCGACAACGGCCAGGCCGCCGCGCCCAACGTGCGCCTGACCGGCGTGCTGCTCACCGACCGCTTCAAGATGGCGACGCTGACCACCGAGCAGGGCGAATCGCTGCGCCTCAAGGAAGGCGGCGACGCCGTGCAGGGCTGGCGGCTGCTGTCGCTGTCGCCGCGGCAGGCCACGGTCAGCGGTTCCGGCGGCACCCAGACCCTGGAATTGAAGGTGTTCGACGGCAAGGGCGGGCAACCGCCGACCGTGCTCGGCCAGGCCGGACGCGCCGCTGCGCAGGGGCAGATGCCGCCGCCGGCGTCCGCGACCAATGGCCAGTCCAACGCCAACGCGCCGCGACCGCAAACCCCCTCCGCGTCCAACCCGGTGCCGAACCAGGCGCCGACCCCGAACGCGCCGCCGCCGTCCTCGCCGGCCCCCTCGTCGGAGCAGTTGCAGGCCATCCGCGAGCGGATCGAAGCGCGCCGCCGGCAATTGCAGCAACAGCGCCAGAACAACCCCTCAGGTCAGAACCCTTGAAGAGTGATCGCATGACGCCGCGTCTGTTTTCCCTGTTCCTCGCCATCGGCCTGGTGGCCGGCTGCGCCACCACGCCTTCGCCGGACGTCCGCCGTGGCGCCGCGATCAATCCCCAGGTCGGCGCGGCCGGCAGCACCCAGACCGACGGCGAGGGCGGCCCGGCCGATCCCAACGCCTTGCCCGAGCGCGCCACCCCGGTGATCCGCCGCGGCAGCGGCACCATGATCAATTCCGCGGCCGCCGCGGCGCCGGCGCCGTCGCTGGGCAACGCCAGCAGCGGCAGCGCCACCTTCAACTTCGAGGGCGAATCGCTGCAGGCGGTGGTCAAGGCCATCCTCGGCGACATGCTCGGGCAGAACTACGTGATCGCGCCGGGCGTGCAGGGCACGGTGACCCTGGCCACGCCCAAGCCGGTATCGCCGGCGCAGGCGCTGAACCTGCTGGAGATGGTGCTGGGCTGGAACAATGCGCGCATGGTCTACAGCGGCGGCCGCTACAACATCGTCCCCGCCGACCAGGCCCTGGCCGGCACGGTGGCGCCGAGCACCGCCTCGCCGGCCAACGCGCGCGGTTTCGAGGTGCGCGTGGTGCCGCTGAAGTACATCTCCGCCAGCGAGATGAAGAAGGTGCTGGAGCCCTACGCGCGGCCGAACGCCATCGTCGGCATCGACAGTTCGCGCAACGTCATCACCCTGGGTGGCACCCGTGCCGAGCTGGAGAACTACCTGCGCACGGTGCAGATCTTCGACGTCGACTGGCTGTCGGGCATGTCGGTGGGCGTGTTCCCGATCCAGTCGGGCAAGGCCGAACAGGTCGCGGCCGACCTGGAGAAGGTGTTCGGCGAGAACAGCAAGACCCCCAGCGCCGGCATGTTCCGCTTCATGCCGCTGGAGAACGCCAACGCGGTGCTGGTGATCACCCCGCAGGCGCGCTACCTGGACCAGATCCAGGAGTGGCTGGACCGCATCGACAGCGCCGGCGGCGGCGCGCGGCTGTTCTCCTACGAGCTCAAGTACATCAAGGCCAAGGACCTGGCCGACCGCCTGGCCGAAGTGTTCGGCGCCGGCGGCAACAACCGCGGCGACTCCAACGCCTCGCTGATGCCGGGCTCGCAGATGAGCCAGTTGAACGGCGGCGGCCTGGGCGGCTTCAATGGCAGCGACAGCAGCAGCCTGGGTGGCGGCAGCCTGGGCAGCAGTGGCAGCAGCAGCGACAGCCTGGGCAGCAGCAGTTCTTCCGGCAGCAGCAGCGGTGGCTTGGGGAGTGGCAGCCTGCAGCTGTCCCCGCGCACGTCCGGCAACGGCAGCGTGACCCTGGAAGTGCAGGGCGACAAGGTCGGCGTGTCGGCGGTGGAGGAAACCAACACCCTGCTGGTACGCTCCACCCCGCAGGCCTGGCGCTCGATCCGCGACGTGGTCGAGAAGCTCGACGTGATGCCGATGCAGGTGCATATCGAGGCGCAGGTGGCGGAGGTCAGCTTGACTGGCCAACTGCAGTACGGCGTTAACTGGTTCTTCGAGAATTCGGTCAATGCCTCCGCCGATTCCACCGTTGCCAATTCCACCGGTCTCGGAGCGGGCGCGGGCTTGCCCAGTGCACAGGGCCGCAAGATCTGGGGCGATATCGCCGGTAAGATCACCGGCAGCAGCGGCCTGGGCTGGACCTTCCTCGGGACCAATGCCGCGGCGGTGATCTCGGCACTGGACAAGGTCACCAACCTCAAGCTGTTGCAGACCCCGTCGGTGTTCGTGCGCAACAACGCCGAAGCCACACTCAATGTGGGCACGCGTATTCCGATCAATTCGACCTCGATCAATACCGGCATCGGCACCGATACCAGCTACTCGTCTGTGCAGTACATCGACACCGGTGTGATCCTCAAGGTGCGCCCGCGGGTCACCAAGGATGGCATGGTGTTTCTGGACATCGTGCAGGAGGTCAGCACGCCCGGCGCGCGGCCGACCGCATGTACCTCTTCCACCACTGTCGTCAACAGCTCCGCCTGTAACGTTGATATCAACACCCGACGGGTCAAGACCGAAGCGGCTGTGCAGAGCGGCGACACCATCATGCTGGCCGGCCTGATCAACGACAGCACCACCGATGGCAGCAGCGGTGTGCCCTACCTGAGCAAGCTGCCGGTGGTCGGCGCGCTGTTCGGGCAGAAGACCCAGGACAAGACGCGCAACGAGGTGATCGTGCTGCTGACTCCGACGATCGTGCGCAATCCACAGGAAGCGCGCAATCTTACCGACGAGTATGGGCAGAAGTTCAAGGCAATGGAGCCACTGCCGACGCGTGGCAAGAAATAAGAGAGGTGATGCGCTCGCCATCTTGCGATGGCGAGCGTTGACAGTGGACTCTGAAAGGATGCCTTTGCCTTATGAAGATGGCGCGGCGCATGTCGATGCCCGCAAGTGGCGCACTACACAATGCCATTTCCATGTCGAGGACAGTCAACGTATCAGGTCATAGTGTGCATAACGGCCGCTGTAGTATCAGAGTTGATGGGGATCATGCTGAGATTAGGGAAAAGCGAGCTTCGCCTAAATTTTTAGCGATGCACTCTGGCAAAAATGTCTTCTTGCACTCACAGGCAAGAAATGTCTGCGCAGTTGTCGACTGAACGGGGGTCCATAATTTTCTCGTGGTTTCAGTCATGTGTACGTAACGATTTCCTGTGCAGTTGCTTCTTTCCGGATACTGGATTCTGGTTTGACGTGTTCTCGGCGATGCCCTAGTGTTACTTGCGCGGGGGGTAAAAATAAGGAGGTTTTATGAGCATTTCTCGTAGTTATTTTTCATCGCTTGCAATTTTGGGTGTTTTTATTTCTTCTTCGGCTTTTGGTGCCGTACCCATCCCAGGAAATTTCAACGGTACTTCTGACACGGTTTATGGAGGGTCGCCAGCTAAGGCGGTTGAGTTGGCTGGAATCGCAGCTAAGAATGCAGCCTGGCAGCAGGGGTATGGGAATTGCACTTTGTCAAATTATAACTACTGGCCAAGTAGTAATCATTACGCCGCTTCGGCAAATTTGGCATGCACAAAACCTGGGGATTACATTCCATTGGTGGTGGTTTTTACTTTTACTGGGGCAACTGATCCGAATTTCGATCTCATCCTTGATAAGGATCGCGCAATCGATACGGCAGTAACGCGTGCTGAGGCCGCGGCTCGCGCGGAGGGGTACGATGGATGTAAATTGAAAAATTACAATTATTGGCAGCCAAGCCCCCCAAGCCAAAAGTGGGCTGCAAGCGCAGTTGTTGATTGCAATAAAGGCATTTAATTTGACCGTTGCAATTGGCGCTGCAGTCTGTGTGGTCTGTTGTATTCACTCTCGCCGACTAAGTGGCGAGAGTGAATCAATTGGTTGATTAATTTTATTTGATTTATTGTATTTAAGGCTGAAAAATTAACCGAAAAATTAATTTCTACAGTTTATGCGGCTATCTTCGTATCCTGTAGTGCTTTTGGCGGTCGGCGTCGACGACGTCGCGCTGGACGCCTGCCTGGGCGCGCTCGAAGCGAACACGCCGGCCGGTACCCGCGTGTGGCTGGCCGACGATGCACAGGCCGGCCCGCGCGGCATCCGGGTGATCGAGGCCTGGTTGGCGCACACGCGCCTGCAGGCCGACTACACGCGGCGGCCGCGCATGCTCGGCGAGGTGGCGCATCTGGACGAGATGCTGCGCGCCTGCGGCGATGCCGACGTGGCGGTGCTGGCCGTCGATGCGCAGCCCGGGCCGGGCTGGTTGCTGCAGTTGAGCGCCTGCCTGGCGCGCGATGCGGCCATCGCCAGCGCCACGCCGTGGAGCAACGCCGGCGAAGCCTGCGCGTGGCCGCGGCTGGGCGAGATCAACCCGCTGCCCGAGGATCCCGAACGCCTGGCGCGGGCGTGCGCGGCGCTGCCGCCGCTGCATCCGGAACTGCCATCGGCGGTGTGCCATGCGGTGGTGCTGCGTGGCGTGGCGCGGCAGCGCGCCGGCGGCCTGGATGCCAGCAGTTACGGCTCCTGGTATGCGGCGCTGACCGATTTGTCGCTGCGCATGGCCGGGCTCGGCTGGCGCAACGTGCTGTGCGAGACCGCGCATGTCGCGTGCAGCGGCGAAGGTCGCGCCGCCGACGGCGACATGGATGCGCTGGCCACGCGCTGGCCGGCCTGGCACGCGCGCCTGGCCGGCTTCCTGATGCACGATCCGTTGCGCGCCTGCCGCGAGGAGTTGCAGCGCCTGTACGACACGTTGCCGCCGCCGGATCCGCAGCGCGCGCTGTTCGATGCCTAGTGCGTCTGGTGTCGAGGTCGCTCCCATAATTCAGCCATGGTGACAACAAGTGCAAGGGCAGAGCTTTCGCCTTGCGGCGAGTCACTTTTCTTTGCTTGTGCAAAGAAAAGTAACCAAAAGAAAGCACACCCTACCTCGCGCCCTCCGCGCTAACGCGCTCCGGGTCCGCGTCCATCCCGGGGATCCGCGGAAGGGGCATCCTGCCCCTGCCGCGGACGGCGCACATCCATGTGCGCCGCCCCTTCGGGGTTTTTCCCCGCGATGGCCGCCGCTTCGGAAGGGAACCCGGTAAGTCAAAAGCAAGGGCAAGAGCAACAGCCAAAGCCGAGCGACCGCGACTCCCACAGCCGCTTGCGGCGAGCCCTCCGGATGCACTGTGGGAGGGACTTCAGTCCCGACGCATTGCGCCATCGGAAAGCACACACCACTTCACGCTTCGTGGCTGCATGACAGTTGACTCCCACAACCTCCCGTGCCTGGTCGGCATCGCCGCAGATCGGCTTATTCCCCCGGCGCGTACACATCCACCGACACTTCCAGCACGTCGTGGCGCCAGGATTCGATGTCGAACTCCACCGCGCGTCCGTCGGGATCGTAGCTGACGCGTTGCAGGCGGAAGCACGGCGTGCCCGCGGTGGATTGCAGCAGTGCGGCCTGCTCGGCATCGAGCGTGGCCGGATACATCGACAGCCGGCTGCGCGCCTGTCGCAAGCCCAGGCGCTGGGTCAGCACCGCGCTCAGCGAGCCGGCCAGGTCGTGGTCGAGCAGGCGCGGTGCCCACGCGGCGAGGATCGCATTGGTCTCCAGCAGCACCGCGCGGCGCCCGATCCAGCGGCGGCGGCGCAGCACGAACACGTCGGTTGCCGGATCGTGCAGGTGCAGATGACGGGCGAGCGCCGGGCCGGCGGGCTGGCGCTGCGCGGCGAGCAGTTCGGTACGCGGGACGCCGCCCTGCGCGGCCACGTACTGCATGAAGCCGGCGATGCTATTGGGATCGTGACGCACCCGCGGCGCGCTGACGAACCAGCCGCGACGGTTCTCGCGGTAGATGTGCCCATCCGATTCCAGTTGCTGCAGGGCCTCGCGCAAGGTGATGCGGGTGCAACCGAACAACGCGGCCAGTTCGCGCTCCACCGGCAGCCGCTGGTCGGCGCGCCATTCGCCGGCGGCGATGCGCGCCAGCAGCGCATCGGCGATGCGTTGAGCGAAGCCGGCGGTGGTGGCAGTGGGGAAGCTCATGTGGCGTTCTGGGCCTGGTGAAACGTGGCTGACAAGACTACGCTGACGGCAGGCATACGGACGATGTGGCGTCCGGTGTTTGCGCGGTTTCCGCGTGCCGGCCGTCTTGCGTTCGCTCGCGCTGTGTCGCTAAACCAAGAAAGTCACTGAGCGCACTCAAGTGATGGCACGCGCGCGACGCAGATCCGCCTGCCACAGGCGCAGGCCGTACACCGCCAGCACCACGAATCCTGCATATAGCGCGGCAGTGGGATACAACCCTTTGTACACGAACACGCCGACGTAGACGCAGTCCAGCACGATCCACAGGCCCCAGTTGGCGATGCGCTTGCGCGCAGCCCACACGCTGGCGACAACGCTGAAGGCCGACAGCGCCGCATCCAGCCACGGCAGCGCCGCATCGGTGTGACGGTGCATCCACCAGCCCAGCAGCGCCGCGCCGGCGGCGCCGGCCAATACCGAACGCACGCCTTCGGCCCACGGCAGCGGCCCGACCTGGACCTTGCCGTCGTCGCCCAGTCCTTTGCTCCAGCGCCACCAGCCGTAGCCCTGCAGCACGACGTACAGGCCCTGCAGCAGCATGTCCGAATACAGCTTCCACTGATAGAACAGCCACGCGTAGAGCAGCACCGCCACCACGTTGACCGGCCAGCACCAGCGCACCCGCCGCGCGGTCAGCCACACACCCAGGACATTGACCAGCACGGCGAGCAGTTCGAGGGGGGACATGGTGGGAAGGCAGGGATTGGGGATTCGGGATTAGGGATTAGGGATTAGGTATTGTTCGCGAACGCAGTGCATTGCGCGCGTGTTGTAGGAGCGGCTTCAGCCGCGACCCGTCAGCAATCGCGCGTCGCGGCTGAAGCCCCTCCCACAGGGACTTGCGGCGAGCCCGCCGGGTGCAATGTGGGAGGGACTTTAGTCCCGACGCATTGCGCCGTCGGAACGCACACCACTTCGCGCGTTTCGGCTGCATGACAATTGATTGCCACAGTGGTCATCGGCGCGGCTGGTGTTCGAAAGAGGCAGCAGTGGATGATGTCATGGTGGTCCGGAGAACAGGGTCGGGCGTTTTTGCGAGCGAAGAAAACAATATTCGTTGAAGGAGCAGCGCTTGTCTCACTGTGGAAATCAGCCGCGCCCCGTCAGCAAGAGCGCGTCGCGGCTGAAGCCGCTCCTACATCGCGGACGCGCCATGTCTCGCTTTTACGATTCCCCATTCCCCATTCCCCATTCCCAGCTCCTCAAAACTCGAACTGCACCGCCAGCCGCGCCGTCCGCGGCGCACCCAGGAACAGATAATCGTCGCCTTCGTAGGCGCCGACGTCGCGCCAGTAGCGCTTGTCGGTGAGGTTGTCCACGCTCAGTCGCAGCGTGGTCGGCACCGCGCCCAGGCGCGTGGCGTAGCGGGCGCCGAGGTTATAGACGCTGTAGCCGCCGACGGCGACCTGGCCGCTACGGTCGGCGTACTTGGCGCCGCTGTACTGCGCGCCGCCCAGCAGCGCCAGGCCGCTGACGCCGGGCACGTCCCAGCTGGCCTGGGCGCTGGCGCGCAAGCGCGGCACGTTCAGTGCCTGATGGCCTTCGTCGCCCGGCGTGCCGGTGTCCTCGGCGCGCGCGCGAATGCCGGCGACGCTGGCCTGCAGATGCAGGCCGGCGCCCAGCGTGCCGGCGGCCGACAGTTCGATGCCGCGGTTGTGCAACCGGCCCTGCTGCACGAACAGGAAGCTGCCGTCGGCCTGCGGCTGCGCGTACTGGTCCGCCTGGCGCATGTCGAACAGCGCCGCGCCCAGGGTCAGGCCGTCGCGCTCGTACTTCAGGCCTGCCTCGCGCTGGTAGGCGCTGGTCGGCGCGAGGATGCTGTCGGCGTTGCTGGCGAACCACGGCGCGGTGCCGCCCGGCGCCAGGCCCTTGGCGAAGCTGGCGTACAGCGACAGCGAAGGCTGCAGCTTGAACAGCAGCGCTGCCTGCGGCAGCAGCACCGAGCGGCGCGTGCGCCGGGTCAGCATGCCGTCGCGGTCCCAGGCGCGTTCGTCGTAGCGCACCTGGCGCGCACCCAGCAGCAGTTGCCAGGCATCGCCGATGCCGATGCGGTCGCTGGCCAGCAGCGCGGTCTGTTCGCTGTCCAGGCGCCGGCGCTTGGGGCCGAGCGTGGCGTCGGCCGGCGCCAGCAGCGGCGGGTCGGCGTCGATGTTGCCGCTGCCGATCATCTCGTTGATCGAGCCGTGGCGGTCGATGGTGCGATGCAGATAGTCGACGCCGACCTGCACCTGGTGCTGCAGCACGCCGGTGCTGGCGCTGCCGCTGGCGATCGCCTGCAGTTCGTCGTTGCGGCGGCTGTCGGCGGGGCTGCGGTAGTCGTAGATGTCGTAGTCGCCTTCGCGGCTGAAGTGGTTGGGCACCGCATCGCCGGCGCAGCTGGCCGCGCCGTAGCAGCCCCAGGCGAAGCTGGAGTAATCGTCGATCAGCGCGCGGCTGTGTGACGCGGCCACACGCAGATTCCAGGCCTCGCTGAAGCGGTATTCGTAGCGTGCCTGCGCGTTCAGCGCCTCGATGCCGACCGGCCTGGACCACGGCTGGTAGGCGAGCAGGCGATGCACCGACACCCCGCTCGGCAACTGCGTGCCGCCGAGCAACTGATAGCCCGGCACCGAGCGCTGCTGGCGGTCCTGGTATTCCACGTCCAGTTGCAGGGTCGATTGCGGATTGATGTTCCAGTCCGCGGCCAGCGACAGGAAGTTGCGGTGACCATCGGCGTGATCGACATAGCTGCGCAGGGTCTCGTGCGCGGCGTTGACGCGCAGGCCGACCTGGCGCTCGCTGCCGAACCAGTCGCCCAGGTCCACCGCCGCGCCGCGGCTGCCGTCGTCGTCGCCGCTCAGCACCAGGCTGCGCACGTGCTGCGGGCGCTTGGTCTGGTAGTCGATCACCCCGGCCGGGGTGGTGATGCCCGAGAGCACCCCGGACAGGCCCTTGAGCACCTGCACCTGCTCCTTGTTCTCCAGCGCCACGTTCTGCTCGCCGGCGATGGTCAGGCCGTTGATGCGGTAGCTGTTGGCCGCATCCAGCGAATAGCCGCGCACCAGGAAGTTCTCGTAGTAGCCGATCGGCGCGTAGCTGTCGCCGACCGCGGCGTCGGCGCGCAGGACCTCGCTGAGCACGCGCACCTGGCGGTCGGACAACTGGCTGCGGTCGATGGTGGCGATCGCCATCGGCGTGTCCAGCAGCGGCGCATCGCCATAGCCGCTCAGGCTGCTGCGGTTGTGCGATTGCCGGCCCTGCACGTTGACCGCGTCCAGTTCGACCGGGGTCTGCGTGCTGGCGGATGCCGGCGCATCGTCGGCGGCCAGGGCCGGCAGCGGCAGGGCGGTGGCCAGCGCCAGCGCGAGGGCGTGCATAGCGGGGAAACGGCGGGTGGGAAGCATGCGGAACGACCTCGGGCAAACGAAACGAAAGTGGGAAGCGGCAGCGCCGCGCGGTGCGTGCGCGGCAGGCGTGACGGCGGACGTGTCGGGGTGGATGCGATGGTTCATGGCGCGGCCGCGGCACGCCGCTGCAGATGTCGCAACAGCCGCTGGCCTTCGCCCTCGCCGAACCAGGCGGCGTGGCCGAGCAGGTAGCGGCGGTAGGCGATGTCGGCGTGCGCCTGCGAGCCGGTGATGCCGGCGAAGTACTCGATCTCGCTGAGCGCGAAATCGGCATGCACCAGTGGCAGCAGCGCGGCCAGCAGGCGCATGTGCGCCGCGTCCAGCGGCAGCAGCGTGGCGTAGCCGTGCAGCAGCGCATCGAGCTGGTCGAGGTCGGCGACGGCGGTGCCGCCGTCGTCCAGTTGCAGCCACGGGATCAGGTTGCGCTCGATCGCGGTGGCCAGGTCGAACAGGGCGAAGGTGCGGTCGGCCAGGCCGAAATCGAACACCGCGCTGACCGTGCTGGCGGCGCCGTGGCCGCGCCACAGCAGGTTGGAGGCGTGCCAGTCGCCATGGGTCCACAGCGCCGGCGGCGGCGTCTGCAGCAGCGGCCAGGCCTGCGCGTGCCAGGGCAGCAGATGCGCGCGCAGGTCGCCCTGCCAGTCGCGCTGCTCCAGCCATGCGGCCAGCGCCTGGCGCCGTACCAGGTCCTGTTGCAGCGCCTGCAGCGGCTGCGGCTGGGCGAACAGCCGCAGGTTGGCGACCAGCACGGTGCTGCTGCGCGGCGGCGCGGCGTAGCCGGCGGCGGCGCAGTGCAGCGTCGCCAGCGCGTGGCCGGCGGCGGCGGCATGGGCGGTGTCGGCGAAGGGCGTCCACGACATCGCCTCGCGATAGCGGTCTTCGCCCGCGCCGGCGCGCATCACCTCGTAGGTCCAGTGGCCGCGCCGCACGGCGCTGGCGCCGTCGCGGTCGCGCAGCACCTCCGGCACCGGCACGCCCTGCGCGCGCAGATGGGCGATGAAGGCGTGCTCCTCGCCCAAGGCATGCAGATCGCGCACGCGTCGGTGGTGGCGCTTGACGAACAGCGTGCCGACGCCGGTCTCGACCTCCGCCGCCGCCGAGAACGGGCGCGGACTATGCCAGCGCAGTCCGCGCAGGTGACCGGGCAGGGCGTATTGCTGCAGCAGCCCCTCCACCTCGCCGTCGGACAGCGGCGGCCAGTCGGCGGCCACGGTCTGTATGCCCATGCCGTGCATCTGGTGGCGGGCGCTCATGCGCATGCCTCGCCGCGCAGGCGCGACCCGGCGCGCCGGACCCACCGCCGCATGCCAGCCCCGGCATGTGCGACGGCACCGTCATTGCGGGTAGTTGGTCTAGACCAGGGGCGGAGAGGCCTGGGGCAGGGCCCGGTCGCGCGATCGGGAGCGGAGAAGCGGTCGCCGCCGGCATCTCGGCATGCGCGCGGGCTCAGGTGGCGCGCGCGGTCTGCGGGGTGGGGCGGCAGCCTGGGACAGGAAACAACGCTGACCGGCATCTGCACTGGGCGAAGGAAAGGACACGGATCGCTCCGTTTCCCGCACGTGCGGGCCGCAAACGGCCGCGCAGCGCACGGGGCGCAGAGTATGCGCGGCAATCGCCGCCGCCGCCATGCCTGCTGCGCGCGTGGAGGGCGGCGCATGCGGGATAATCGGCCGATGAGCGAACAGCAGATAGCCGTGGTGGTGGTGACCTACGAGAGCGGCAGCACCATCGACGCCTGTCTGCACCGCCTGCGCGCGGCGGCCGAGGTGGCGCAGATCCGGGTGGTCGACAACGCCTCGCGCGACGACACCCTGGCGCTGGTGCAGCGGCATGCGCTGGACGATGCGCGGGTGCGCTTCATCGCCAATCCCGACAACCCCGGCTTCGCCACCGCCTGCAACCAGGGCGCCGCCGCCAGCGACGCGCCGTGGCTGGCCTTCGTCAATCCCGACCTGATGGTCGAACCCGACACCCTGGCGCAGTTGCGCGCGCAGGCCGCCGCGCTCGGCGAGGCGCTGCTGGGCGTGGAGCAGGTCGACGAACACGGCCGCGCCGACGCCGCGGTGCGCCGCCGCGATCCGGACTTCGCGGCGATGCTGCGGCATCCGCTGGCCGGCTCGCGGCTGGCGCTGGCGGCCGACCCGGCGCAGCCACTGCAGCCGGTGCCGGCGCTGTCCGGCGCGCTGATGCTGCTGCCGCGTGCGCTGTTCGTGCGCATCGGCGGTTGGGACGCCGGCTATCGGCTGCATGCCGAGGATCTGGACCTGTGCCGCCGGGTCCGCCAGGCCGGCGCCACCGTGGCGGTGCTGAACACCCTGCGCGTGTTGCACGTACGCGGCGTGTCCAGCCGCAAGCGGCCGTGGTTCGTCGAGTGGCACAAGCACCGCGGGCTGTGGCGCTACTTCCGCAAGTTCGAGGCGCCCAGCCGGGCGTGGCCGGTGCGGGCGGCGGTGTGGGCGGTGATCTGGCTGCACGCCTGGGTCACCTTCGCCCGGCTGTGCTGGCGCCGTCCAGGCTGAACGAAATCGGCGCGCGCCGCGCGCGCGGCATGGCAGCATAAATTCGCTATATTGGGAAGTGCGTCACTTAACAAATGACGTGTTCCGCCGATTTCCTTCTGGACCGCGCCTGCTTTCCGGTTCGGGGGACCCCCACCAGGAACTCAACCATGCATGATTTCGACGGCGTGCGTCCGCGCACCCACGCGCGTGTCTGCGCGTCTGCTGTGCCCATGCCCGGCGTCCGCCGCGCCACGCCTGCGCGCCGCGCGCGGCTGACGCTGGCGCTGCTCGCCCTGGCGGCCGGCCCCTGCTGGGCCAGCGCCTGGGTCGACGAGGCCGGCCACGGGCTGGTGATCCTCAAGGCCAGCCACACCGATGGCGGCGCGGTGTTCAACAGCCACGGCCAGTCCGGCAACTTCCCCGATGCCGGGCGCAGCCGCCAGGACCAGCTCAACCTCTATGGCGAATACGGGCTGAGCGCGGACCTGACCCTGGTCGGCAACTTCTATTTCAGCAAGGTCGGCTACCGCAACGACAGCGGCTACGGCGACCGCCACAGCAGCGGCTGGTCCGACCAGGAAATCGGCCTGCGCTACCGGCTCGACCCGGACGGCCGCGATGGCCCCTGGCAGGGCGCGCTGCAGGTGCTGGCGCTGGTGCCCGCGTATGCGCGTCAGCGCGACGGCGAGCGGCCGGCACTGGGCCAGGGCGACTACGGCGCCGAGTTGCGCTACAGCGTGGGCCGCGGCTACCGCCTGGGCGAGCACGACGGCTATGTCGACCTGGGCACGGCGGTGCGGCTGCGCGGCGGCGACGCCTCCGACGAGGCGCGGCTGGACGTGTCCAGCGGCGTAACGCTGGCGCCGCGCTGGATGCTGATCGGCGAGTTCAACGTGATCCAGAGCCTGGGCAACGGCAAGGGCCCGAACCGGATCTACGCGCCCGGCGACAACACGCCGATCCGCGGCAACAACTTCGATTTCAGCAAGCTGCAGGCCTCGGTGCTGTACACGCTGCCCGGCGGCACGCAGTTGCAGCTCGGCTACCAGCAGCCGGTGGCCGGGCGCAACACCGGCGGCGCGGGCGGTCCGTTCGTGGCCGCCTGGTGGCGGTTCTAGCCGTGTCCGGCGAACACGAGAGCGTCGCCGCCGAGGCGAGCGTCCCCGGCCGGCTCGGGCGGCTGCCGACCGAGGGCGGCCTGCAGGCGCCGATCGGCGAGGCGCTGGTCGCCGCGGGCGTGATCGACCCGCCGCAGCTGCAGAACGCGCTGTCGCTGCAGGCGCGCTGGCGCTCGCGGCTGGGCGACGTGGTGCTGGCCCAGCGCGGGGTTGCGCCACTGCGCTTCTACACGGTGCTGGCTGAGCATTTCGGGCTGCACTTCGTCAATCTGCTCAAGCAGCCGATCGACCCGGCGCTGTTCCAGCCGGAGCGGCTGTCCGACTACGCGCAGCGCCTGGTGCTGCCGTGGCGCGAGGAGGACGGCCAGCTGGTGCTGGCGGTGGCCGATCCCGGCCCGGAGACCTTCGCCTGGGCGCGCGCCACCTACGGCGAGCAGGTGCGCTTCGTCGGCACCTCCAAGTTCGACATCGTCTGGAGCCTGCAGCAGCACGCCGACGCGCAGCTCACCCACGATGCGCTGAACCTGCTGGCCGAACATGCGCCCGAGCATTCGGCGCGGCAGGTGATCACCCGCGCGCAATCGGTGTTCCTGGTGGCGCTCACGGTGGTGCTGGCCGCGGCCCTGGCGCTGTGGCCGCTGGTCACCCTGATCGCGCTCAACACGCTGATCGCGGTGGCGTTCCTGGCCACCTTCGGGCTGAAGCTGGTGCTGGCCTGGCGCGGTGCGCGGCGCCGCATCGACATCAAGGTCAGCGACGAGGAAGTGGCCGCGCTCGGCGACGAGGACCTGCCGGTCTACACGGTGCTGGTGCCGATGTACAAGGAACCGGACGTGCTGCCGATCCTGGCCAACGCGCTGCGCCGGCTCGACTACCCGACCTCCAAGCTGGACGTGAAGCTGGTGCTGGAGGCCGACGACACCGAGACCATCGAGGCGGCCAAGGCGCTGGGCCTGGAGGCGTTCTTCGAGATTATCCGGGTGCCGCCGTCGCAGCCCAAGACCAAGCCCAAGGCCTGCAACTACGCGCTGCGCTTCGCCCGCGGGCAGATGCTCACCATCTACGACGCCGAGGACAAGCCGGAGCCGGACCAGCTCAAGCGCGTGGTCGCCGCGTTCCGCAAGTCGCCGGCCGACGTGGCCTGCATCCAGGCGCGGCTGAACTACTACAACGCCGACGAGAACTGGCTCACGCGCATGTTCACGCTCGAATACACGTTGTGGTTCGACTTCTACCTGCCGGCGCTGGAGACCCTGCGCATCCCGATTCCGCTCGGCGGCACCTCCAACCACTTCCGCCTGGACATCCTGCGCAAGGTCCACGCCTGGGACCCGTACAACGTCACCGAGGACGCCGACCTGGGCGTGCGCCTGACCCAGCAGGGCTACCGGGTCAGCGTGGTCAACTCGACCACGTTCGAGGAAGCCAACGTCAGCATCCCCAACTGGATCCGGCAGCGCTCGCGCTGGCTCAAGGGCTACATGCAGACCTGGCTGGTGCACATGCGCGACCCGGTGCAGTTGTACCGCTCTACCGGCGTGCGCGGGTTCTGGGGCTTCCAGCTGTTCGTCGGCGGCACCTTCTTCACCGCGCTGGCCGCGCCGCTGATGTGGCTGAGCTACGGGCTGTGGCTGGCGGTGGGCTCGAAATTCTTCGACCCGTTCTTCCCGCCGGCGCTGCTTTACCTGAGTCTGCTCAACCTGCTGCTCGGTAATGGCTTCCTGATCTACATGACCCTGGTGGCGGCGTTCAAGCGCGACTACTTCCGCCTGGCGCCCTACGCGCTGACCGTGCCGCTGTACTGGCTGCTGCAGTCCATCGCCGCCTACAAGGGCCTGTGGCAGCTCATCCGCAACCCGTTCTACTGGGAAAAGACCACCCATGGCATCAGCAAGCACATGGCCGAAGAGCGCCGCGCCGCGCTCGACGACTGACGCGCCGCCGCGCGCGCGCGGCACCGCGGTGTTCGTGTTCACCGCGGCGCTGCTGGCGCTGCTGTGCCACCGGCTGCTCGCGCACGGCTACATGAGCGACGACGCGATGGCGCAGTACGCCAAGCTGCTGCTGTTGCGCGACGCGGCCGGCTTCCGCATCGAGTACCTGGGGTTCCTGTACGCGCAGGCCTCGCTGTACCTGGGCGTGCTGATCGGCGGCCTGCCGGGCCTGTCCACGCCGCTGTTGCCGTACCTGGTCGACGTGCTGGCCGGGGCGGCGCTGGTGACCCTGCTGTGGCGCGACATCGCCGCCGGGCTGGGCCGCGGCTGGGCCTGGGCGCTCAGTGCGGGTGTGGTGATCCAGCCGTTCTTCCTGTGGCCCACGCTGTCAGGCAACAACCAGGGCCTGGGCCTGCTGGTGTTCTACGTGGCCGCGCGCGCGCTGCGCCATTTCCGCGACGATCCGGAAGCCTTCGCCTACCTGCGCCTGGCCGCGAGCCTGTGCCTGCTGTTCTTCGTCGACGAACGCGCCTGCTTCCTGGCCCTGGCGCTGGCGCCGTGGCTGTTCCTGATCGCGCCGCCGCGGCTGATGCGGCAGGCGCCGCTGGCCTTCTACCTGGTGTGCTACCTGCCGTTCCTGTTCGCGGTGGGGGCGTGGATGTACCTCAACTACATGTTCTTCGGCGATCCGCTGCTGTTCGTGCGCGACGCCACCTCCGCTTTTCGCGGCATCTCGGCGCAGGCGGCGCTGCAGCCGTGGCTGCAGCAGGCCGCGGCGCGACCGTGGTGGCCGCCGCTGTGGCTGTTGCTGGCAGGCATCGTCAGCGCACCGCTGTTGCTGCTGCTGCGCCACACCCGCGACGGCGATACCTGGCGCAGCGTGCTCGCCGCCACGGCCACCGTGCTCGGCGCCGGCACGCTGGCCACCTGGGCGCACTTCAGCGCGCAGCCGCTGGACTTCCTGGCCCTGCTGCTGGTGCCGGCGGCGCTGGTGCTGGGCGACCTGCGCCGCAACGCGCGCTGGCTGGGCCTGGCGCTGTTGCTGGCCGGCGCGGTGTCCAGCGGCTGGGTGATCGCCCGCACCGCCACCTCCACCACCCGCGACTGGATCGCCGCGCTGCAGGCGCCCGCGCCGCCGCGGCATGCCGACGCCGCGCGTTTGGGCGCGTGGCTGGCCGAGGCGCGGCTGCCGACCCTGCTCGACGACCGCGCCAGCTATCCGGTGATCGTCGCCCGCGGCGACGCCAGGCAACTGATCCTGCCGTTCGACCCGCGCTTCAAGCAGGCGCTGGTCGATCCGCGGCGGATGCCGGCGCAGGTGGTGGTGAGCGACCCGGCCAGCCAGGCCGGCGCGCTGGACAGCCTCAACCGGCGCTTCCCGCAGCTATGGCAGCAGGGCCTGCCGGGCTACAGTCTGGTCTACCACCAGGGCATCTACCGGGTATGGCGCCGATTGCCGTGAGACTGCTGGCCGCACTGCTGTTGGCGCTGAGCGCCGGCGGCTGCAGTGCGGCGCCGGCGCCGCCGTGGATGGGCGCCAACGTCAAGGTGTCGCCGCAGGCGCCGTGGGGTAGCCGCGCCGCGCCGCAGTCGCTGCGGCAACTGGCCGAGGCCGGCGCTTCGCGTGCGCTGTTGGTCGCCTTCGTCTGGCAGGCGTCGCCGCAGTCTTCGGCCCCGGTGCTGGGCAGCGACAGCAGCCCGGCGCTGGTCCGCGCCGGATTGCGGCAGATGCGCGCCGCCGGCCTGCAGCCGGTACTGAAGGTGCATCTGTGGATTCCCGGACACTGGGCCGGCGAGGCCGCGCCGGCCGATCGCGATGCCTGGTTCGCGGCCTATCGGCGCGCGCTGCTGCAACTGGCCCAGGTCGCCGCCGAGGAACGCGCCAGCGCGCTGATCGTCGGCACCGAACTGCGTCAGTTGCAGGATGCGCCGCAGTGGCCGGCGCTGCTGGCGGCCGTGCGCCAGGTCTACCGCGGCCCGATCGGCTATGTCGCCGACGGCCTGGAGCAGGCCGAGCGCTTCGGCTACTGGGACCGTTTCGATTTCGTCGGCACCAGCCTGTATCCGGCGCTGGCCGCCGCGCCGGAACAACGGCGCGCGCAGATGCGCGCGGCGGCGGCGCGGGTGCAGGCGCTGGGCGAGCGCAGCGGCCGCCCGGTGTGGGTGGCCGAGCTGGGCCTGCGCTCGGCGCACGGCAGCCTGGCGGCGCCGTGGGAAAGCCCGGAGCAGCGCACGGCCGAGGTCGACACCGCGTTGCAGGCGCAGGTACTGCGCGAGTGGCGCGAGGTGCTCGACGCGCAGCCGCGCATCGCCGGCATCGCGCTGTGGTGCTGGTACACCGATCCGGACGCCGGCGGCGCCCGCGACAGCGATTTCACCGTGCAGCACAAGCCGGCGCAGGCGGTGCTGAAGCGGTGAGGGTCAGGGATCAGGGGCGCGCTTCGCCCTTGGCAGGAGTCAACTGTCATGCAACCACGACGAACGGAGTAGGCGGACGATCTGACCTCGGAAGCCGTCGTGACTGATCCCACAAAAGGGCGGCGAGAGTCCCTCCCACATCCCGTCCGGACACCGATCATCGCGAGTCCATTTGGGAGTCGCAGTCGCAGTCGCAGTCGCTTGGCTTTGGCTGTTGCTCTTGCCCTTGCTTTTGACTTACCGGGTTCCCTTCCGAAGCGGCGGCCAGCGCGGGGAAACACCCGAAGGGCGGCGCACATGGATGTGCGCCGTCCGCGGCAGGGCAGGGCTCGCCGGAAAAGGCGAAGCACTGCTTCGCCCCGGCTGGCGGGCTGGCGCCGTGAGGCGACTGCCCCGGACTTGGCTGCGAAGCAGCCAAGCCCCTTCCGCGGATCCCCGGGATGGACGCGGACCCGGAGCGCGTTAGCGCGGAGGGCGCGAGGCAGGGCGCGCTTTCTTTTGGTTACTTTTCTTTGCGCGAGCAAAGAAAAGTAACTCGCCGCAAGGCGAAAGCTTTGCTCTTGCACTTGTTGTCACCATGGCTGAATTGTGCGGCTTCAGCCGCGGCCGCACCTTATAGGAAACGCCCGGTCGCGGCTGACGCTCCCACAGAAAAACACGAAGACGGGGCATGCAACGCACTGAGCGCATAATCGGCGGATGATCATCGACTCGCTGCTGGACACCGACCTCTACAAGTTCACCATGATGCAGGCGGTGCTGCATCAGCATCCCGGCGCGCAGGTGGAATACCGCTTCAAGTGCCGCACCCCGGGCATCGACCTGGCGCAATGCCTGCCGCAGATCTCCGAAGAGATCGACGCGCTGTGTGCGCTGCGCTTCCGCGAGGACGAGCTGGACTACCTGCGCGCGATGCGCTTCATCAAGCCGGACTTCGTCGATTTCCTGGCGCTGTTCCACCTGGATCGCAAGTACTTGCAGTTGCAGGCCTCGACCAGCGTGCCCGGCGAGATCGAGCTGCGCATCCGCGGGCCGTGGCTGCACACCATCCTCTTCGAGGTGCCGCTGCTGGCGATCGTCAACGAGGTGTGGTTCCGCAATGCCGGCGGTGCCGACCATGCCGAAGGCCTGCGCCGCCTGCAGGCCAAGATCGCGTTGCTGCGCGACACTCCGGGCTACGACAACTGCGCCATCGCCGACTACGGCACCCGCCGCCGCTATTCGCGCGCCTGGCACGGCGAATTGCTGCCGGTGCTGCAGCAGACCCTGGGCAAGCAGTTCGTCGGCACCAGCAACGTGTACTTCGCCCGCCGCTATGGCCTGACCCCGCTGGGCACGATGGCGCACGAGTACCTGCAGGCGTTCCAGGCGCTGGGGCCGCGGCTGCGCGATTCGCAGGCGGCGGCGCTGGAATCGTGGGCGCGCGAGTACCGCGGCGATCTCGGCATCGCGCTGTCGGACGTGGTCGGCCTGGATGCGTTCCTGCGCGATTTCGATCTGTACTTCTGCAAGCTGTTCGACGGCATGCGCCACGATTCCGGCGATCCGTTCGAGTGGGGCGAGCGGATCCTGGCGCACCTGCAGCGGCACCGGGTGGATCCGCGCAGCAAGAACCTGGTGTTCAGCGACGGGCTGGACATCGACAAGGTGATGCGGCTGTACGCGCATTTCCGCGACCGCTGCATGCTGGCGTTCGGCGTCGGCACGCACCTGACCAACGACCTGGGCCTGGTGCCGCTGCAGATCGTGATCAAGATGGTCCGCTGCAACGGTCAGCCGGTGGCCAAGCTCAGCGACTCGCCCGGCAAGACCCTTTGCGACGACCCCGCCTATCTGGCCTACCTGCGGCAGGTGTTCCAGGTGCCGGCCGAGGAGCAGCCCTGAGCCGGGAATGGCCGGCCCGTGCGCGCCGACCGCTGGCGGCCGGGCAACGGTCGCATTTCCGTCTGCGAGGGCTTTGCTGTGAAGAAAGAGTGAGATACACTGCATTGCAAAGTGAGAACTGTGTCGCAATAGTGACGGCCGCCAGTGGCCGGTCCGAGGCGCTACAGCCGCTACGCCGTTGTCGTTCCGTCCCTGGCCAGAGACTTCCTCGATGAGCGTTCACGCGTTGCAGACCCATTACCGCACCCACGCCTGTTCGCGGCAGTGGCGCGGTTTTCTGCGCGCGCTGGCCGAGGAATTCGCCGCCGAACTGGGCGCCGAGGACCTGGCCCTGCTGATGGCGCGCATCGGCCGCCGCTTCGCGGTCGAGCACCCGGTCGGCGCCTGCAGCACCCTGCAGGAACTGGAGGACGCGGCCAACCGCGTCTGGGACCGGCTGGAATGGGGCTACGCGCGCTTCGAGGAGCACGCCGACCGCGTCGAGTTGCTGCATGCCGGCTCGCCGCTGCACATCGGCCTGGCCGGGCAGGCCAGCGGTGCCGACGGGTTCCTGGAGGGGGTGTATCAGGCATGGTTCGTGCAGGTGGGGATGTCGGCCGGCCTGGGCGTGCGTGCGTTGTCGTCCGGGAACGAAGACCTGCGGCGTTTGGTGCTGGCCAGGGCCGGCTGAGCGCGGCGGTAGCGACCGATTATTTTCAGATCGTCATGAGGGGCGTCATGTCCAAGAAGTCCAAGCAGACGGGTGCCGAAACCGGCGACGACGTCTCCAGCCTGTTCGCCAAGCTCGGCAGCAGCGGTGCCACCGCGTACCAGGATTTCTCCGCCGACCGGCTCAGCGCCGCCGAACCGGCCGCCGCGCCGCCAGCGGCGCCTGCCGCTCCGGTGCCCGCCGCGCCGGCGCCGGTGTTGTCGGTGGTACGCGCCGCGATCGAGCCCAGGCCGGCGGCACCGGCGCCTGCCGCGCCGTTGCCGATGGCGCCCGCCGCGGCTGCGCCGGCTGCCGGCACGGCCGCCGCGACCGGCACGCCGTTGCAGCAGCTGTTCCAGCGCCTGCTCGAGGTCGGCCGCGAGGCCACCGTGCCGGCGCCGGGCGGACCGCTCAAGCGCTTCTTGAATCGTTGATGTCACGCGGCGCCTGCGGGCGCCGCACCTGTTTGCCGTCGCCGCGCGGTGGGGAAGACCGCGCGCCGACCTCCTCCCCTTGTTAGGAATCGCCGATGAGCGCTGCCTCCGCGTCGCGTGCCGCGCGCCCGCTGCATGTCCTGGCCAATTGGTCGCTATGGCTGCTGGGCGCCGTGTTGCTGGTCTTCGTCGTCGCCATCCCGATGGATGTGCCGCAGCAACTGCTGTTCTCGCTGGTGGTGTTCGCCGCGGCCATGCTGCTGCGGCGCAGTGGCAGCCGCCTGGCGATCCTGGTGATGATGGCGCTGTCGCTGGCGGTGTCCTCGCGCTACATCTGGTGGCGCCTGACCCAGACCGTGGGCATGAGCAGCCCGATCGACCTGAGCCTGGGCCTGGGCCTGCTGCTGGCCGAACTGTACGCGTTCGTGATCCTGGCGCTGGGTTACTTCCAGGTGCTGTGGCCGCTCAATCGGCGGCCGCTGCCGCTGCCGGCCGACCAGCAGCAATGGCCCAGCGTCGATCTGTTCATTCCCACCTACAACGAACCGCTGTCGGTGGTGCGCTCGACCATCCTCGCCGCCAGCGTGATGGACTGGCCGGCCGACAAGCTCAACATCTACCTGCTCGACGACGGCCGCCGCGAGGAGTTCCGCGCGTTCTGCGCGCAGGTCGGCATCCACTACGTCACCCGCACCAACAACTTCCACGCCAAGGCCGGCAACATCAACGCCGCGCTGAAGAAGTCCAGCGGCGAGTACGTGGCGATCTTCGACTGCGACCACATCCCCACGCGCTCGTTCCTGCAGGTGGCGATGGGCTGGTTCCTGCGCGACGCCAAGCTGGCGGTGGTGCAGATGCCGCACTACTTCTTCTCGGCCGATCCGTTCGAGCGCAATCTCGGCAACCACGGCAAGGTGCCCAACGAGGGCGAGCTGTTCTACGGCCTGCTGCAGGACGGCAACGACCAGTGGGACGCCACCTTCTTCTGCGGCTCGTGCACGGTGATCAAGCGCAAGCCGCTGGAGGAAGTGGGCGGAGTGGCGGTGGAGACCGTCACCGAGGACGCGCATACCGCGCTGAAGCTGCACCGGCGCGGCTACCGCAGCGCCTACATCGCGGTGCCGCAGGCCGCCGGCCTGGCCACCGAGAGCCTGTCCGGCCACGTCGCCCAGCGCATCCGCTGGGCGCGCGGCATGGCGCAGATCGCGCGGCTGGACAACCCGCTGCTGGGCAAGGGCCTGCGTCTGTCGCAGCGGCTGTGCTACGCCAACGCCATGCTGCACTTCTTCTACGGGCTGCCGCGCATCGTCTACCTCACCGCGCCGCTGGCCTTCCTGTTCTTCGGCGCGCACGTGATCCACGCCTCGGCGCTGATGATCCTGGCCTACGCGCTGCCGCACATCCTGCAGGCCAACCTGACCAACCTGCGCACCCAGGGCAAGTTCCGCCACCTGCTGTGGAACGAGGTCTACGAGACCACCCTGGCCTGGTACATCCTGCGCCCGACGCTGGTGGCGCTGTTCAATCCCAAGCTCGGCAAGTTCAACGTCACCCCCAAGGGTGGCCTGGTGCCGCGCAGTTACTTCGACGGACAGATCGCCAAGCCGTATCTGTTCCTGCTGGTGCTCAACCTGGCCGGCCTGGCCGCCGGGGTGATGCGCCTGCTCAGCGTGCAGGCCGGCGGCGAGGCGCAGACGATCTGGTTCAACCTGGCCTGGACCGCCTACAACGTGCTGTTGCTCGGCGCCACCATCGCCACCGCCAGCGAGATGCGCCAGGTGCGCCGCTCGCACCGCGTGCCGCTGGACATCCCGGCCACGCTGCACCTGGCCGATGGCCGCGAACTGGATTGCCGCACGGTCAACTTCTCCACCGGCGGCATGGCGCTGCGCCTGCTCGCGCCGGTGCCGGTGGAGCCGGACCTGCCGGTGGAGATCGCGCTGCCGCAGCGCGGCAGCTCCAAGCGCCTGCCGGCAATGGTGCGCCACGACCGCGACGGCGAAATCAGCATCCAGTTCCGGCCGATGTCGATCGAGCAGGAACGCTGGCTGGTGGCCTGCACCTTCGCCCGCGCCGACATCTGGGTGTCGCAGTGGGGCCGCCACGACCGCGACCGCTTCTGGGTGTCGCTGGGGCGCGTGTTCGCGGCCAGCATGCGCGGCTTCAAACGCCTCGGCCAGCACGTCGCCAGCAGCGCGCGCAGCGGCTGGCGCGGCCGCACCGCCGGCGAGGAGGCCGCGCCGTGAGTCGCCGTTGCGTCGTGTCGCGTTCCTTCCTCTCTCTCACTTCCCTCCGGTTGCCGTCGATGCGTCTACCCGCCCTGGCTGCGTGCTGTCTCACGGTCCTCTCCGGCCTCGCCCTGGCCCAGGAGCCGACCCTTCCCGCCGCCGCGACCGCCACGCCGCAGCCGTCTCCGGCCGAACGCGAGCGCTCGGCCACGCTCAAGCAGCTCGGCGTGGACTACGAAATGACCCTGCGCGGCATCCAGGGCAGTGCCGGCATCGCCTTCAGCACCCGCACCGACGAAGTGGTGCAGGCAGCGAACCTGCACCTGGTCTACAGCTACTCGCCGGCGCTGCTGCCGGACCTGTCGCACCTGAAGGTCAGCGTCAACGGCGTCACCGTGGCGACCCTGCCGGTCAGCCGCGAGAACGCCGGCAGGCTGCAGCAGAGCGACGTGCGGATCGATCCGCGCCTGATCAGCGACTACAACCGGCTCAACCTGCAGTTGATCGGCCACTACACCCGCGACTGCGAGGATCCGGACCACACCAGCCTGTGGGCCAACATCGATCCGGCCACGCGGCTGTCGCTGACCGCCACGCCGCTGGTGCTGCGCAACGACCTGGCGCTGTTGCCGGTGCCGTTCTACGACAAGCGCGACACGCGCCGGCTGGAACTGCCGTTCGTGTTCCCGCAGCGCCCGGACCTGGCCACGCTGCGCAGCGCCGGCATCGTCGCCTCCTGGTTCGGCGCGCAGGCCGGCTACCGCGGCGCCGCGTTCGGCGTGGCCATCGGCGACGTGCCGGCCACCGGCAACGCGGTGCTGTTCGCCACCGCCGCGACCCTGCCGGCGGAACTGGCGGCGACCCAGGCCGGCCTGAGCGAGATCGCCGGCCCGACCCTGGCGATGATCGCCAACCCGCGCGATGCCACCGGCAAGCTGCTGCTGGTGCTGGGCCGCGACGACAACGACCTGCAGCAGGCCGCCACCGCGCTGAGCCTGGGCACACCGTTCAATGGTCCGGTGGCGCGCATCGGCGAACTCAAGCAGGCGCAGCCGCGCAAGCCCTACGACGCGCCGAACTGGATCTCCAGCGATCGGCCGGTGCGCTTCGGCGACCTGGTGGCGCAGACCTCGCAACTGAACGTCAGCGGCTACCACCCCGACCTGATCCGGGTCGGCCTGCAGCTGCCGCCGGACCTGTTTGTGTGGCAGCGCGACGGCATCCCGGTCAACCTGCGCTACCGCTACACGGTGCCGGAGACGCAGAACAAGTCCGCGCTCAACGTCAGCATCAACGACGCCTTCGTCACCACGCTGCCGCTGACCGGCCACGCCTATGCCGAGTCGCTGCCGCTGCGCTGGTGGCACGAACTCTCGCCCAAGGGCGCGATGCCGGTGGAGCAGCAACTGCTGCTGCCGACCGGGCCGTTCTCGGCCAACAGTCAGCTGCGTTTCCATTTCTTCTTCGACCGCCCGCAGGCGCAGGCGTGCAAGAACACCTTCCCCGACGTGTCCGGCGCGATCGATGCCGACTCCAGCGTGGACCTGCGCTCGTTCCATCACTACATGGCGATGCCGAACCTGGCCGCGTTCGGCAATGCCGGATTCCCGTTCACGCGCCTGGCCGACCTGTCCGAGTCCACCGTGGTGGTGCCGGACGAGATCGGCGACCAGGACATGGCCAACCTGCTGACCCTGCTCGGCCGGCTCGGCGCGTCCACCGGCTACCCGGCGCTGCGGGTGACCCTGATCCATGCCGCCGAGGTCGACCAGCACGCCGACAGCGACCTGCTGGTGTTCGGCAGCCTGCGCTCGCAGCCTCTGTTCCAGCGCTGGAGCGCGGCCCTGCCGATCGGCGACGGCGCCAGCGGCCGGCGCTTCTCGATGAGCGACTGGGTGCTGGACAAGCTGCCCGGGTTCCTCTCGTTCGACGCGCGTCGCACCGATCTGCCGACCACCGCCGAGGTCGCGGTGAAGCCGGCGCCCGGCGACGTGGTGCTGATGGGCTTCCAGTCGCCGCTGAAGGCCGGGCGCAGCGTGGTCGCACTGCTGGCCGAGGATCCGGCCAGCGTCGAGGACTTCTTCGACGCCTGGCTGGAGCCGGCCACGCTGAAGGACTTCCAGGGCAGCGTGGTGCTGCTGCAGAAGGGCAAGGTGCGCAGCCTGGCCGGCGACCAGACCTACTACGTCGGCCACCTGCCGCTGCCGACCTGGGCGCGCTGGTACTTCTCGCAGCATCCGCTGCTGCTCGGCCTGGCGGTGGTGGTGCTGAGCGTGCTGCTGGCGCTGGCTGCGCGCGTGGTGCTGCGCAGACATTCGGCGGCGCGGCTGCAGGAAGGGCAGTGAACGCACACACCGGCCAACGCCGGCGCCTGCTCGGCGGCCTTCTCGCCGCCGGTGCGGCGACGCTGTTGCCGCCGGCGCGGGCCGCGCTGGCGGTGGCGCCGGCCTGCGCGCCGTGGCGCGAGTGGACCGCATTCGTCGCCAAGCATCTCGATGCCAGCGGGAGGGTGATCGATTTCCAGCACGCCGACCAGCGCAGCACTTCCGAGGGCCAGTCCTACGCGCTGTTCTTCGCGCTGGTGGCCAACGACCAGGTGCTGTTCGAGCGCGTGCTCGGCTGGACCCGGCACAACCTGTGCGGCGGCCGCCCGCAGCAGGTGCTGCCGGCCTGGCTGTGGGGCCGCGCCAGCGACGGCAGCTGGCGCGTGCTCGACAGCAACAGCGCCAGCGACGCCGACCTGTGGATCGCCTACGTGCTGCTCGAGGCCGGGCGCCTGTGGCAGCGGCCCGGCTACACCCAGGCCGGTCTGCAGATGCTGGCGCTGGTGCGGCGCACCGAGCTGGCCGAGCTGCCCGGGTTCGGCAGCATGCTGTTGCCGGCGGCCAAGGGCTTCGTCCAGCCGCAGCGCTGGACGCTCAACCCCAGCTACCTGCCGCTGCAGTTGCTGCGGCGCTTCGCCGCGGTCGATCCGAAAGGGCCGTGGGCCGGCCTGGCCACGCGCAGCGCGCGGATGCTGCGCGACAGTGCGCCGGTCGGGTTCGCACCGGACTGGATCGCCTGGGACGGTCGCACGTTCGGCGTCGATCCGGACAAGGGCGCGATCGGCAGCTACGACGCGATCCGCGTGTACCTGTGGGCCGGCATGCTCGATGCCGCCGATCCGCTGCGCAAGGCGCTGCTCGACGACCTGTCCGGCCCGCTGCAGCAACTGCGCGCACAGGGCCGCCTTGACGAGAAGATCGACACCCGCCAGGGCGTCGGCAACGGCCAGGCGCCGCCCGGCTTCGCTGCGGCGCTGTTGCCGTATCTGAGCGCGCTGCGCGAACCGGCGCTGCTCAAGGCCCAGGCGCAACGCATTCCCGCGCCCGGCGACACCGCCGCGGCCCGGCTTCCCTACTACGACCGGGTGCTGATCCTGTTCGGACGCGCCTGGCTCGACAACCGCTACCGCTTTTCCGCAGACGGCGCGCTGCAGCCCGCCTGGAGAACCCAATGCTCCGCATGAACCTCAAGCCCCTGTACCTTGCCGGCATGATCGACCTGTGCCTGCTCGCCGGCAGCGCGCAGGCGCAGAACGCCGGCGCCACCCAGCAACTGGTCAGCCAGGGCAACTACTGGCACGACCAGGGCCGCGACGATCTCGCCGCCGACGCCTGGCGCAAGTTGCTGCAGGTCGATCCGAACCAGCCCGACGCGCTGCTGGGCCTGGCCCAGATCGACCTGGCGCAGGGCCGCCAGACCGATGCGCGCAAGCGCCTGGCGCAGCTGCAGAAGGCGCATCCGCAGGCGCCGCAGACCCAGCGCCTGGCGATGTCGATCGGCGGCACCGGCGACAACGCCGACCTGCGCAACGCGCGCCGCGCCGCCGCCGCCGGCCGTTACGTGGACGCAGTGCGCGCCTACCAGGCGCTGTTCGACGGCAAGGGACCGCCGGACTCGCTGGCGCTGGAGTACTACCAGGCGCTGGCCGGCACCCCACAAGGCTGGGACGGCGCCCGCGACGGCCTGCGCCGCCTGGCCGCCGCGCAGCCGGACAACACCGCCGCGGCGCTGGCGCTGGCGCAGGTGCAGACCTACCGCGAACCGTCGCGGCGCGAGGGCATCGCCCAGCTCGCCGCGCTGAGCAAGCGCGCCGATGTCGCCGGCCCGGCCCGCGCCGCGTGGCGCCAGGCCCTGCTGTGGCTCAACGCTGGCCTCGCCGATGCGCCGCTGTACCAGGCGTTCCTGGCCGCCAATCCGAACGATGCCGAGGTCGCCAAGAAGGCCGCGGAACTGCAGGAACGCCGCGCGCAAGGCGGCGGCGACCCGGCCGGCGAGCAACTGGGCGAGGGCTTCAAGGCGCTCAACGCCGGCAACCTGGCCCTGGCCGAACAGCGCTTCGCGCAGGTACTACGCGCGCGTCCGCGCGATGCCGAGGCGCTCGGCGGGCTGGGCTCGGTGCGGCTGCGCCAGCAGCGTTTCGGCGAAGCGCAGGAACTGCTGCGCCCGGCCGCGGCCGCCAACGGCAAGTGGCGCAGCGCGCTGGACAGCGCGCGCTACTGGCTGCAATTGCAGCAGGCGCAGGCCGCGCGCACCCGCGGCGACACCGACGCCGCGCTGCGCCTGGTCCAGCAGGCGCTCAAGCTCAAGCCCGAGGAAGCTGCCGGCTACGCGCTGCTAGGCGACCTGCAGTCGGCCAGCGATGCCGCCGCCGCCGAAAAGAGCTACCGCGAGGCGCTGCGCCTGCACGCCGATGATGCCGGCGCGCTGCAGGGCCTGATCGCCCTGTACAGCCGCCAGGGCCGCGCCAACGAGGCCAGTGCCTTGTTCGCCAGGCTCAGCCCGGCGCAGCGCCAGCAGGCCGGCGGCGAGTCCGCATTGAAAGCCAACCTGCAGCGCGCCCGCGCGCAGCAGGCGCTGGAGGCCGGCGACACCGTCACCGCGCAGAGCGAGCTGGAGAAGGCGATGGTCGACAACCCGGGCGACCCGTGGGTGCGGCTGGACCTGGCGCGGCTGTACCAGCAGGCCGGGCGTCCCGACCAGGCGCGCAGCGTCATGGACGGCCTGCTCGCGGTGCATGGCGACATGCCCGAGGCGCTGTACGCCAATGCGCTGCTGGCGCAGGAACGCGGCGACTGGGCCAGCGCCTACGCCAGCCTGGAGCGCATCCCGGCCAGTGCGCGCACCGCCGAGATGAGCGCGCTGCGCAACACCGCCTGGGTGGAACAGCAGGCGGCCCAGGCACGCCTGCTGCAAAAGCAGGGCCGCGGCGGCGAAGCGCAGTTGCTGCTCGGCCGTACCGAGGCCGCGCTGGGCGAGGCGCTGGAGCAGCCGGCGCTGCTGGCGGCGATGGCTGGCGCCTACGCCGACATCGGCAGCAACCAGCGCGCGCTGACCCTGGCGCAGCGCCTGGTCGCGCAGAACCCCTCCACCGAGGCGCGCCTGCAGTACGCCGGCGTGCTGCTGCGCGCGCACCAGGACGCCGAACTGGCCGCCACCCTGCGCCAGTTGCGCGACAGCGAGATGAGCGCCGAACAGCAGCGCCGCTACCAGGCGCTGCGCAGTGGCTACGTGCTGCGCCAGGTCGATGCGCTGCGCGAACTCGGCAACCTCGAAGCCGCCTACGACGCGCTGGCGCCGCTGCTGGCGCAGCAGAACCAGGATCCGCAGGCGGTGGCCGCGCTGGCGCGGCTGTACGCCGCCGCCGGCGACCAGCGCCAGGCGCTGGTGCTGTACCAGCAGCAACTGCAGCAATCGCCCAACGACCTGGACACGCTGATCGCCGCGGCCAACACCGCCGCCGCGCTGCGCGACCTGCACAGCGCCGAGGACTACCTGCAGCGCGCGCTGGCGCAGGCGCCGGATTCGCCGCAGGTGCTTGCCGCTGCCGGGCGCGTGTACCGCAGCGCCGGCAAGAACCGCAAGGCCGAGAGCTATTTCCGTGCCGCGCTGGCGGCGCAGGCGCGCCAATCCGGCCAGTACGACAACGGCCTGCCGGCCGCCAACGGCCCGGCGTCCTACGCCGCGGCCGGGCGCCCGCTCAATCCGTTCGCCGGCATGAACGGACACATGCCGCGCAGCGCCGCGGTGGTGTCCGACAGCCTCGGCGGCGGCGTGCCGGCCCCGGCCTACGCGGCGTCCGCACTGCCGACGTCCGCGCCGGCGATGAGCGTCGGCGACGACCTGCCGCCGCCGGCCAGCGCCAGCGCCGCGGGCGTGGCCCTGGCCGCGTTGCCGGTGCCGGGCCAGCGCGCCACCACCACCCGCACCGCGCCGCGCGCGCTGCCCGACGAGGACGGGTTGCTGGCCGCCGCGCCGCGCGCGTCGCTGCGCCAGCCGGCCGCACCGGCCACCGCCGCCGGCGGCTCCAGCGTGCTCGACGAACTGCGCGAGGTGCAGGCCGAGAACAGCGACAGCCTCGCCACCGGCGCCAGCTACCGCGCCCGCGACGGCGAGGCCGGCCTGGGCCGGCTGCGCGATCTGGAAGTGCCGCTGCATGGCGAATTCGCGGTGGGCGAGGGCAAGCTGCAGGTCGACGTCACCCCGACCCTGCTCGACGCCGGCACGCTCGGCACCGACTACGCCACCGCCAGCCGCTTCGGCGCCGGTCCCGCCGCGGCGATGGGCGATGCCCTGGCCGCCGACCGCACGCCGATCGACAGCCTGGTCGGCAGTGACCTGTATCAACTGCTGCTCACCGAGGGCAACAGCAACGCCACCCGCAACGCGCTGCGCACCTACGCGGTCAACAGCGGGCTGTACAACAAGCTGTTCAACGACACCGACCCGGCGCTGACCAACGCGCAGCGCGAGGCGGCGGCGCTGCAGGCGCTCTACGCCGAACCGCTGTCGGCGTTCCTGCTCGGCAACACCGCTGCCGACACCGCGATCGGTACGCTGGCCAGCGCCATCCTCGGCGATGCCTCGCGCAGCGCCGACCTCAGCGCCGCCGACATCGCCCGCTTCCGCAACCTCGCCGCCAACCCCACTGCCGCGGCGCTGACGCCGGCCGGCTTCAGCCAGGCGCTGTACACCATGGCCGCCAACGGCAACGGCGCGCGACGCATGGACCAGGACGCGCGCGGCGTCGGCATGGCGGTGACCTACAAGAACGGCGGCTTCAGCGCCGATCTCGGCAGCACCCCGGTCGGCTTCCCCGAGCGCCGCATCGTCGGCGGCGTCGGCTATCGCGGCCAGGCCGGCGACAACCTCACCTATTCGGGCGAGGTGTTCCGCCGCGCGGTCAGCGACAGCCTGCTATCCTTCGGCGGCGTCGACGACGGCCGCACCGGGCTCGGCTGGGGTGGCGTGACCAGCAACGGCCTGCGCCTGTCGGCCACCCTCGACAACGGCCTGCTCGGCGGCTACGCCAGCGCCAGCGCCGACCGCCTGGTCGGCCGCAACGTCGCCAGCAACGACCACCGCCAGGTCGACCTGGGCGTGTACGTGCACGCGCTGGACACCGAAAACCAGTCGCTGACCGCCGGGCTCAACCTGACCGCGATGCAGTACGACAAGAACCTGGGCGGCTACACCTACGGCCAGGGCGGCTACTTCAGCCCGCAGGACTACGTGGACCTGGGCTTCCCGGTGCACTGGAGCGGGCGCACCGCCGGGCGCACGGTCAACTGGAGCGTGGACGCCAGCGTCGGCGTGCAGCACTTCCGCAGCGACGACAGCCCGTACTTCCCGACCAGCGCGCAGATGCAGCAGGCCGCCTACGACGCCGCCTCGCTGGCCGCGCTGCTGGGCCTGACCGACCGCTACGTCGCGCCGGTCTACGCCGGGCAGAGCAAGACCGGCATGTCCTACAACATCGCCGGCGCGGCGGAGTGGCAGATCGCCCCGCAACTGTTCCTGGGCGGCCGCCTGCTGCTGAACAACGCCCGCGACTACACCCAGTTCAGCACCAACCTCTACGTGCGCTTCGTGCTCGATCGGCTCGGCGCCGGCCTCGGCCGCCGCCCGCAGGTGCTGGCTTCGCCGTACGTGCCGGAGTAGGACGCGCCAGGCACGCTGCTCCCGGCGTACGTAGGAGCGGCTTCAGCCGCGACGGGCGTTCCGATAACGCTTGTCGCGGCTGAAGCCGCTCCTGCGACGTTGCGTCGGCGCTTTGCTGGAGTGCAGATATCGCACCGCTGCGGGGCACGGTACATCGCCGCCCCGCTGCACGCGCCGCCGCCACGGCGGATAATCGCGGCCATCCCCGCACAGGAGCCCGCCATGATTCGCGACATCATCCGCATGGGCGACCCGCGTCTGCTGCGCCAGGCGCCGCCGGTCACCGACTTCGACAGCGCGCAACTGCACGCGCTGGTGGCCGACATGTTCGAGACCATGGATGCCGCGCGCGGCGTCGGCCTGGCCGCGCCGCAGATCGCGGTGGACCTGCAGTTGATGGTATTCGGCTTCGAGCGCAGCGCGCGCTATCCGGATGCGCCGCCGGTGCCGCGCACCGCGCTGGCCAACGTGGAGATCGAGCCGCTGTCCGACGACCTGGAGGACGGCTGGGAAGGCTGCCTGTCCATTCCCGGGCTGCGCGCGGTGATTCCGCGCTACCGGCACATCCGCTACCGCGGCGTGCTGCCCGACGGCACCCCGCTGCAACGCGACGCCGAGGGTTTCCACGCGCGCGTGGTGCAGCACGAACACGACCACCTGATCGGCCGGCTGTATCCCTCGCGCATCCGCGACTTCGACAAGTTCGGCTTCGAGGACGTGCTGTCGTACGACTTGTAGTGCCGGCATCGGCGTTGTGATGTTGATTTTCGTAGGAGTCAACTGTCATGCACCTGCGATGACAGGAGGAGCGTACGGGGCCTGATCGCGCGCGATGGCATTGAGCCAGCGCAGGAACTTGTGCATGCAGGCGACGATGGCGACCTTGGCCGGTTTGCCGCCTGCGCGCAGGCGCGCGTAAGTGTTGGCCAAGGGGGATTTGGCGCGGATGCTGGCCCAGGTGGCCATGTACAGCACGCGCCGCACGTCGGCACGTCCGCCTTTGATGCGGCGCTGGCCTTTCCAGCAACCGCTGTCGTGATTGAACGGGGCCAGCCCGACCATGGCAGCGAGCTTGCGTGGCGGCAGCGTGCCCAGTTCTGGCAGCCGCGCGGCCAGAACCGCGCGCAGGATCGTGCCGAGCCCAGGCACCTTGGGTAGGCTCGAGCAGGTCTTGCCCTGCTGCTCGATCTCCTGCGTCAATGTCTGGATCTGCTGGTTCAGCAGGGCGATCACCTCTCGGCAGCGGTGTTGCACCTTGGCGCTGGTGATGTGCTCCAGGCGCCGCCGATGGGCATCACGCTGGCTCACCAGGGTGGCACGCAGGTCCAGCAGTTCGCGAAGAGACTGCTGATGCTCGGGCGCCACGGGCGTGGGCATGGTCGGGATGTGCTGGGCGGCGATGGCCAGCAGGCGCGCGTCCAGGGCATCGGTCTTGGCATGCAGGCCCAAGGCCTGGGCGAGCTTGCGCGGACGATCGGCGGCCATCCGCACTGCCGGCAGGTTTGCCTCTCGGAGCACCTGCAGCACGGCATGTTCGTAGCCGCCACTGGCTTCCAGCACGATCCGCTCGCAGCCCAGCTCCGCCAGGCGTTGGGCCAGCGCGCGTTGCCCCTGTGGCGTATTGGGTTGGGTCCAGGCCTGCTCGTCCGGCAGGACATGAATGACCAGTTCGGCCTTGGATACATCGATCCCGATATAGCGTCGCATAGACGTTCTCCGCAGTAGACTCAGGCACGAGAGCACTCCTGCCGACGCCCATGCTTGTGGAGTTCGAGCTCGCGACTCGGGCAACTGTTCGGGCTGATGAAGCAGGAGACACGGGGTGCGGCGGCGCTGACTCCTACTCGTGCTTGCTGGCACTACGGCTAAACGGCCTGCCGCACTCCGCTCTCACCTGCAACGATAGACCCTTATTTGACACAAGCGGCTTCAGCCGCGACCGGGCGTTCCCGGTCACGACCCGGTCGCGGCTGAAGCCGCTCCTACGACAGCGCCGATCACAGGCGATGCCCAAAACGCACACGGCCCGCGCGAAGCGGGCCGTGGCGGGTGCTGCGAGAAACGCGCTGCGGCTTACTTCAGCGCCTTGAAGCGCAGGCGCTTGGGGCCGGCGTCGTCGCCCATGCGGCGCTTCTTGTCTTCCTCGTACTCGCGGTAGTTGCCCTGGAAGAACTCCACGTGCGAATCGCCCTCGAAGGCGATGATGTGGGTGGCGATGCGGTCCAGGAACCAGCGATCGTGCGAGATCACGAAGGTGTTGCCCGGGAACTCCAGCAGCGCGTCTTCCAGCGCGCGCAGGGTCTCGATGTCCAGGTCGTTGGACGGTTCGTCGAGCAGCAGCACGTTGCCGCCCTGCAGCAGTGTCTTGGCCATGTGCAGGCGGCCGCGCTCGCCGCCGGACAGCGAGCCGACCATCTTCTGCTGGTCCTGGCCCTTGAAGTTGAAGCGGCCGATGTAGGCGCGCGACTGGATATCCACGCCGTTGATGTTGAGGATGTCCAGGCCGCCGGAAATCTCCTGGAACACGTTGTGGTTGCCTTCCAGCTTGTCGCGGCTCTGGTCCACGTACGACAGCTGCACGGTCGGGCCGACCACGATCTCGCCCGAATCCGGCTTCTCCTGCCCGGTGATCATCTTGAACAGGGTCGACTTGCCGGCACCGTTGGGGCCGATGATGCCGACGATGGCGCCCGGCGGGATGATCATCGACAGGTTGTCGATCAGCAGGCGGTCGCCGAACTTCTTGGAGACGTTCTTGAACTCCATCACCGAGTTGCCCAGGCGCTCGCCCGGCGGAATGAAGATTTCGTTGGTCTCGTTGCGCTTCTGGTAGTCGACCGACTGCAGTTCGTCCAGGCGCGCCAGACGTGCCTTGCCCTTGGAGCGGCCGCCCTTGGCGTTCTGCCGGGCCCACTCCAGTTCCTTCTGGATGGCCTTCTGCCGTGCCTTTTCCTGGTTCTCTTCCTGCTTCAGGCGCTCGTCCTTCTGCATCAGCCATTCGGTGTAGTTGCCCTTCCACGGAATGCCGCGGCCGCGGTCCAGTTCCAGGATCCACTCGGCGGCGTTGTCGAGGAAGTAGCGATCGTGGGTGACCGCGACCACGGTGCCGGTGTAGCGCGCCAGGAACTGCTCCAGCCACTCCACCGACTCGGCGTCGAGGTGGTTGGTCGGTTCGTCGAGCAGCAGCATGTCCGGCTTCTGCAGCAGCAGCCGGCACAGCGCCACGCGGCGCTTCTCGCCGCCGGACAGGTTGGCGATCTTGGCGTCCCACGGCGGCAGCCGCAGCGCGTCGGCGGCCACGTCGAGCTGGTTTTCCAGGGTGTGCGCGTCGCCGGCGGCCAGGATCGCCTCCAGGCGCTCCTGTTCCTTGGCCAACGCGTCGAAATCGGCGCCTTCCTCGGCATAGGCGGCGTACACCGCTTCCAGCGCGGCCTGCGCCTGCAGCACTTCGCCCACGCCTTCCTCGACCGACTCGCGCACGGTCTTGTTCGGATCCAGTTCCGGCTCCTGCGCCAGGTAGCCGACCTTGGTGCCGGGCTGCGGACGCGCCTCGCCTTCGAAATCGGTGTCCACGCCGGCCATGATCTTCAGCACGGTGGACTTGCCGGCGCCGTTGAGGCCGAGCAGGCCGATCTTGGCGCCGGGGAAGAAGGACAGCGAGATGTCCTTGATGATCTGGCGCTTGGGCGGCACGGTCTTACTGACCCGGTTCATGGTGTAGATGTATTGCGACATGGCAGCTCCAAAGGCGCAGGGCGCCCGCCGGCCGGCAGCCGGAGGGCGTCGAAAGGGATGACGGATTATAGCCGGACGGCCGCCGGCAATCGTTGCCGTGGTTGCGCCAGTACACGCGCTGGCGGTGCTGCGCAGGCTAGTCGGCGAGCGGCGGCAGTGCCGCGGTCGATGCCGTCGACGATGCGCCGGCGCGGCGCTGCCGGCGCAGGTAGAACAGCGCGCAGAGCACCAGCAGCAGCATCGCCAGCCACTCGCTGTGCAGCGCCGCCTGCATCGCGGCCAGGCTGCCGCCACCGTAGGCGTGCGCGTAGATCGCGCCCAGTGCCGCCGGCCCCAGGCCCATGGCCGCCTGCAGGATGGTGGAGAGCATGGCGCTGCCGGCGCCGGCATGCTCGGTGGGCACCTGCGACAGGCCGATGCGGTAGAAGCTGGCCACGATCCATGCCTGGCCGGCGCCGATCAGCGCCGTCGCCGGCGCCAGGTTGCCCGCGCCCGGATGCGGCCACACCGCGTGCAGCGTCCAGCCCAGCGCCAGCAGGCCCAGCATCTGCACCACGCAGCCCAGCAATAGCGTCGGCAGCGGGCCGCAGCGCGTCGCCACGCGGGCGCTGACCAGTGCCGAGGCGAAGTAGGCCGCCCCCAGCACGATGAAGGCATTGCCCGACTGCAGCGGCGACAGCCCGGCGCCGGTCTGCAGGGTCAGCGCCAGCACGAACATGAAGCCGCTCCAGCAGGTGAAGAACACCCCGCCCACCAGCAGCGCGAAGCGCACGCTAGGCAGCCGCAACAAGGCCGGCGGCAGCAGCGGCGTGCGTCCGCGGCGTTCCTGCCACAGTTCGACCCGGGCCAGCGCCGCCAGCAGCGGCAGGCACGCGGCCAGCACCGCCAGGCACGCCGGCGGCCAGTGCAGGGAAGGGCCCAGCGCCAACGGCAGCAGCAGGCAGGCCAGGAACAGCCCCAGCAGCCCGGCGCCGGCCAGGTCGGGCAGCATCCGCCGTGCCGCGCGGGTCTCCGGCACCGCGCGCAGGCAGGCCAGCGCCAGCAGGCAGAACGGCAGGTTGATCAGGAACACGCTGCGCCAGCCGGAGCCGCCGATGTTGGCGCTGACCAGCGATCCGCCCAGCACCTGGCCGATGACGAAGGCGATGCCGCCCAGCGAGCCGTACAGCGCCAGCGCCCGGGCGTGCGCCTTGCCGTGCAGGCTGACGTGGATGGTGGCGAGGATCTGCGGCACCGCCAGCGCCGCCCCCAGGCCCTGCAGGATGCGGCCGGCCAGCAGCGCTCCCACCGAACCGGCGACGCCGCACAGCAACGAGGCCAGGCCGAACAGCAGCACGCCCGCGCCGAACACGCGGCGCCGGCCGAGGTTGTCGCCGAGCCGGCCGCCCGCCGCCAGGCCCACCGCGAAGGCGACGCCGTAGACGGCCACGATCAGTTCCAGTTGTGTCGCAGACGCATGCAGCGTGTGCGCGATCGAGCCGAGCGCCACGTTGAGGATGGAGAAGTCGATCAGCGGCAGCATCTGCCCGATCAGCAGGATGCCCAGGCCGCGGTGGCTCAGGGTGGGGGCGGTGGCGGACATGGCGGAAGCGGGGGAGGTGGGCGTGGTCATGGCGCGCAGTATGGGCAGTCGATAAACTGGTACAAGGACTCATTTATCCTGGTACTGACAGTGCCTCCCTGGCCGTCCCGAGCGCCGTCTCAGGCGGGGCGGGACACGGCGGCGCGGCCTGCGCCGCGACCTGACGCCGGATCGTTCGGTACCGGCAGACAACGACGCGGAGAAGACGATGCAACTGGACCTCGCGCATTCCACCCCCACGCCGCAGCGGGCCGCCGCAGCGGCCGCGTCCGGCCCGGCCCTGGCCAGCGAGCGCGCCCGCGCGCTGGGCGCCTTCCTGCGTGCCCGCCGCGAGAGCCTGGACCCGGCGCGGCTGGCGCTGCCGCGCGGCGGCAGGCGGCGCACCCCGGGCCTGCGCCGCGAGGAGGTGGCCTTGCTCGCCGATGTCGGCGTCACCTGGTACACCTGGCTGGAACAGGGGCGCCCGGTCCGCGCCTCGGCGCGCGTGCTGACCGCCATCGCCCGCGCCCTGCAGTGCTCGGAGGTGGAAACCGCGCACGTGCTGGCGCTGGCGGGAGTGGGCGAGACCACGGCCCTGGCGCCGCCGCCGTGCCAGCGCCTGACCGGCACCGCGCGCATGCTGCTCGATCAGCTCGGGCCGTGGCCGGCGATGCTGCAGACCCCGCGCTTCGACATCCTCGGCGCCAACCCGGCCTTCGAGCGGCTGATGGGCGTGACCCTGGCCGACCTGGCGGATGCCGATCGCAACTGCGTCTATCAGGCCTTCACCAATCCGCGCTGGCGCGACGCGCTGCTCGATCGCCAGGACGTGCTGCAGCACATGGTGGCGATGTTGCGCGCGGCGATGGCCGAGCACCTGGGCGAGCCGGAATGGGAGGCCTTGCTGGCGCGCTACCGCGCCGCCTCGGCGGAGTTCGATGCGCTGTGGCGGCAGCGGCGCGAGGTGCGCGGCGTGGAGAACCAGCTCAAGCGCTTCCGCCATCCGCAGGAAGGCGAGCTGCGCCTGCAGCAGGTCAACTGGTGGTCGGCGCCGCGCAACGGCAACCGCCTGGTGGTCTATTTGCCAGCCGATGACACAGCGCAGGCCGCGCTGTTGCGCCTGCACGCGCAGGCCGCAAGTGCCGATGGATGAACGCTTTCTTAGCCCGATCGGCAAAGCTGAATACGTAACCGATTCCAGCAGGAGGCGGTTCAGACGGCAAGGGTCTAAATGCAATCGCCACACCACGTGACGGAGCTGCCATGAACATGAAAGGCCTTGCCACAATTGCCCTCTCGTCCGCGCTGGCGCTGGGTTTCATGGCGCCATCCGCGTTCGCCTGGGGGCCGGGCGGCCCCGGACCGGGCTGGGGTCCGCCGGGTCCTCCGGGACCGCCGCCCCCGCCCCCGGGACCGGGTCCGCGCGACCATGGCTGGTACGACCGCGGTTACCGCGACGCCGACCGCGATCGCGACTGGCGCGACCGCGAGCGCGACCGCCGCGATGCCCGTCGCGCCTACGACCGCGGCTACCGCGACGGTTATCGCAACGGTCCCGACGTCGTCTACTACCGTCCGGGCCCGCCGCGTTGGGCGCGCGGCCAGCGCTACTATGGTCCCAACTACGTGGTCTACGACTACGACCGCTATCAGGTCCGGCGCCCGCCCCACGGCTACCGCTGGGTGCGCGACGACACCGGCAACCTGCTGCTGGTCGCCATCGCCAGCGGCATCATCGCCGACCTGGTGCTCAGCGGCCGCTGAATCCCTGCTGCAGCACCGCCGGACGGCCTCCTTCGGGAGGCCGTCTGCGTTTTGGTTCGCCCTGGGCGCTGCGCGGGGCTTAAACTAGCGGTCTGCCTTCTGTCCATGCCCCCGGAGACCCGATGTTCCCGCGCGACGCCCGCATCGAAACCTACGATCCCGAACTGGCCCGCGCCATCGCCGCCGAAGCCGGCCGCCAGGAAGACCATGTCGAGCTGATCGCCAGCGAGAACTACTGCAGCCCGCGCGTCATGGAAGCGCAGGGCAGCCAGCTGACCAACAAGTACGCCGAAGGCTACCCGGGCAAGCGCTACTACGGCGGCTGCGAATTCGTCGACGTCGCCGAGCAACTGGCCATCGATCGGGTCAAGCAACTGTTCGGCGCCGACTATGCCAACGTGCAGCCGCACAGCGGCTCGCAGGCCAACCAGGCGGTGTACTTCGCGCTGCTGCAGCCGGGCGACACCATCCTCGGCATGTCGCTGGCGCACGGCGGCCACCTGACCCACGGCGCCAAGGTCAACGCCTCCGGCAAGCTGTTCAACGCCGTGCAGTACGGCGTCAACGACCAGGGCCTGATCGACTACGACGAGGTCGAGCGCCTGGCCCTGGAACACAAGCCGAAGATGGTGGTGGCGGGCTTCTCCGCGTACTCGCAGGTCATCGACTGGGCGCGCTTCCGCGCCATCGCCGACAAGGTCGGCGCGTACTTCTTCGTGGACATGGCGCACGTGGCCGGCCTGGTCGCCGCGGGCGTCTATCCGACCCCGCTGCCGCACGCGCACGTGGTCACCTCCACCACCCACAAGACCCTGCGCGGCCCGCGAGGCGGCATCATCGTCGCCAGTGCCGCCGGCGCCGGCGACAAGCTCGAGGACCTGTCCAAGAAGCTGCAGTCGATCGTGTTCCCCGGCATCCAGGGCGGCCCGCTGATGCACGTGATCGCGGCCAAGGCGGTAGCGTTCAAGGAAGCGCTGGAGCCGGAGTTCACCGCCTACCAGCAGCAGGTGGTGAAGAACGCGCAGGCCATGGCCAAGACCCTGATCGCGCGCGGCTACAAGATCGTCTCCGGCGGCACCGAGAACCATCTGATGCTGGTCGACATGATCGGCCGCGACGTCTCCGGCAAGGACGCGGAAGCGGCGCTGGGCAAGGCCCACATCACCGTCAACAAGAACTCGGTGCCCAACGACCCGCGCTCGCCGTTCGTGACCTCGGGTCTGCGCCTGGGCACCCCGGCGATCACCACCCGCGGCTACCTGGAGCAGGACTGCGTCGACCTGGCCAACTGGATCGCCGACGTGCTGGATGCCCCGGCCGACGACACCGTGCTGGCGCGCGTGCGCGACGCGGTGACCGCGCAGTGCCGCAAGTATCCGGTGTATGGCTGAAAAACGGGAATGGGGAATGGAGAATCGGGAATGGTTGAAAGCGCGAGCTGGCGCCTTTGGCGTTCCCATTCCCCATTCCCGTTTCCCCACTCCCGGCACCTATATGGCTGAGGCGGGAATGGAGAGTGGAGAATCGGGAATGGTCAGACGCGCTACGCTTGCGCTGTTGACGTTCCCATTCCCCATTCCCGTTTCCCCATTTCCGGCGCCCTGAATGCACTGCCCCTTCTGCCAGCACACCGATACCCGGGTGATCGATTCGCGCGTGTCCGAGGACGGCGCGACGATCCGCCGGCGTCGCGAGTGCGAGGCCTGCGGCGAGCGCTTCAGCACGCTGGAGACCATCGAACTCAAGCTGCCGACGGTAATCAAGAGCGACGGCGGCCGCGAGGCGTTCGATGCGCGCAAGCTGCGCACCAGCTTCGACCGCGCGCTGCAGAAGCGGCCGGTGGCCGAGGAGCAGATCGAGGCGGCGGTGCGTGCGGTGGTGCACCAGTTGCGCATGTCCGGCGAGCGCGAACTGCCCTCGATCCGGGTCGGCGAGTACGTGATGGCCGAGCTGCGCAAGCTCGACCACGTCGGCTACGTGCGCTTCGCCTCGGTGTACCGTAGCTTCCAGGACGTGGCCGATTTCCGCGAGGAGATCGAGAAGCTCGAGCGCGAATTGCCGGTGGGCAGCGAGCAGTTGCCGCTGCTGGACCTGGTGCGCGCGGCCAAGCCGGGCGACAAGACCGGCAAGCGCTGAGCGCATGCGCATCGTCTGTCTGGCCGAGGCCGCGCAGTACATTCCGGCGCTGGCGCAGGAACATCTGCAGGCCTTCGGTCCCCTGTTGCCGGAATGGAACGTGGTGGAGGCCGAGGCCGACCTGCGCAGCCACCGCGACGACAAACGCATTCCCACCAGCTGGATCGCGCTCGCGGGTGACGACTGGCTGGGCTCGGTGAGCCTGCTGCAGAACGACGATGCGCGCATCCGCCAGTTCTCGCCGTGGCTGGCCACGCTGTACGTGCGGCCGCAGGCGCGCGGCGCCGGCGTCGGCGCCGCCCTGGTGGCGCACTGCGTGCAGGCCGCGACGGGCTTCGGCGTGCAGTGGCTGTACCTGTATTGCGAGCCGGTGCTGGTGCCGTTTTACGAGCGCCTGGGCTGGCAGCGCCACGCCGACCTGCCGCTGGGGCCGCTGCAGATCGTGGTGATGCGCATCGACGCTGGCGGCACTGCCGCATGAGCGATCCGCAGGCGCCCGGCTTTTCCGCCGACGACCATCGCTGGATGGCGCAGGCCCTGCGCCTGGCCGAGCGCGGCGCCTACACCACGCGGCCCAATCCGATGGTCGGTTGCGTGATCGTGCGCGACGGCGCGGTGGTGGGCGAGGGCTTCCACCAGCGCGCCGGCGGGCCGCACGCGGAGGTGTTCGCGCTGCGCGCCGCCGGCGAACGCGCCCGCGGCGCCACCGCCTACGTGACCCTGGAGCCATGCGCGCATTACGGCCGCACGCCGCCATGCGCGCTGGCGCTGATCGAAGCCGGGGTGGCGCGGGTGGTGGCGGCGATGGCCGACCCGTTCCCGCAGGTCAACGGCGGCGGCTTCGCACTGCTGCGCGAAGCCGGCATCGCGGTGCAATCCGGGTTGATGCAAGCGCAGGCGCGCGCGCTCAACCGTGGCTTCCTGTCACGGGTGGAGCGTGGCCGACCGTGGTTGCGGATCAAGCTCGGTGCCAGCCTGGACGGACGCACCGCCCTGGCCAGCGGCGAATCGAAATGGATCACCGGCGCGGCGGCGCGCCAGGACGTGCAGCATTGGCGCGCCCGCGCCGGCGCCATCCTCACCGGCGCCGGCACCGTGCTGGCCGACGACCCGGCGCTGACCGTGCGCCTGGATGCGGCGACCGAGGCGATGCCGCCGCTGCGCGTGGTGCTGGACGCGCAACTGCGCAGCCTGGCCCAGGCCAAGGTCCGCGACGGCAGCGCACCGACCCTGTACCTGCATGCACCGGACTGCGTGCCGCCGACGCTGGATCACGCGACATTCGCCGCCGTGCCGCTGCACGACGGGCGCTGCGATCTGCATGCGGCGCTGCGCCTGCTTGGCGAACGCGGCATCAACGAGGTCCAGGTCGAAGCGGGGGCGACGCTGAGCGGCGCGTTGCTGCGCACCGGCCTGGTCGATGAGTTGCTGGTGTACATGGCGCCGCTGCTGCTGGGCGATACTGCCCGCCCGCTGGTAGCCGGGCTCGGCATCGAGACCATGGCGCAGCGGGTGCCGCTGCACCTGCAGGACGTGCGCCAGCTCGGCGAGGACCTGCGCCTGCTGCTGCGGCCTGCGGCCGTGGATGCCTGACAAGGACGGTGGCGGCCACGGCGGCCTACCGTTCCATACGATCGACGGCGCTGCATTGCCAATAGTCGAACGCAAAAAAGAAAGGTCCCGCTCGGGACCTTTCTTGATGGAGCTGTTTTGCGATCAGAAGCTTGCGCGAACGCCCAGCCAGCCCTGGTTGCTCTGCTCGACGAACCGGAACTCGGTCACCAGACCCCAAGTCCGGGTGACGTTGACCTGGCCGCCAAGCACACCGACGAACTTGCCCTCTTTCATCGCGTTGCCGTCGAAGTAGCCGCCCTTGATCCAGGCTTCGGTGCGTGCCGACGGCTTGCCGCGAACGCCGGCAGTGACCTGTCCGATGTTGGCATGGTCCTTGGTCGTATAGCGGTCGCCGAGGAAATTCGATTTGAGTTCGAGCTGGCTGCGCTGGAACGCCGCATCGGCGACGAAGTCCAGCTTTTCGGTGAATTCCATGTGGTAGCCGATGCCGATCTCCGAATCGCTGGCGATGTACTTTTCGGTCAAGTCGTGGCTACCGTCGTCGAAGATCGAGTAGTACCGGGTGTCGGTAACGCGGGTGTAGCCGCCGAACACGAAAACCTGGGGCGCAATGGCGACGGAGCCGCGCACATAGGCGCCATCGAGGGCGTCCGATTTCGGGTCAAGGCGCGAGTAGCCGGTTTCGACATAGGTGTAGCTCAGGGCCTCGGCCGACACAGCAAAGGGTGCGGCGGCCAACAGGGCAGCCAGGATCAGGGTATTGCGCATGGGTGGTGCTCTCCGAATGAATGGCAGTGTCGGTGCCCCGTTGCAGGGCAGACACGGGCGACGTCGCTGTCGCCTTGCACATTTTAACAATTATTTCACATTGCTGTCTTGGGGGCGGGCATGCCGCGCGATGCAGTGTCCTGTCCCGATCGACAGTGCGGGTCGGGCCCGCCTGACCACGCCTGCTAGAATGCCCAGGCCGGTTCGCCGGCGACCACAAACGTCTTCAGGGCGGGGTGCGATTCCCCACCGGCGGTAGGTGCGTTCGCGCACGAGCCCGCGAGCGCTTCCCGGCGCAGGCGCGCCGCGCCGGCTCGGGGAAGGTCAGCAGATCCGGTGCGATGCCGGGGCCGACGGTATAGTCCGGATGAAAGAAGACGGCTTTCGCGCAGCCTTGCGGCTGTGCGCGTGCCTGTTTGCCTTGTGGCGTTTTTCGCTCACCCCATTGCGAGAAACGTAGCTATGTTCACCGGAATCATCGAAGGCGTCGGCCACCTCGCCGCACGCCAGCCGCAGGGCGGCGACATCCGCTTCACCTTCGCCACCGGCAGCCTGCCGTTCGCCGACGTGCGCCTGGGCGAGAGCATCGCGGTCAACGGCGTGTGCCTGACCGTGATCGCCTTCGACGCGGCCTCGTTCCAGGCCGACGCCTCCACCGAAACCCTGGCGCTGACCACGCTCGGCCGCCTGGCCGAGGGCGCGGCGCTGAACCTGGAGCGGGCGATGCGCCCCAGCGACCGCCTCGGCGGGCACCTAGTCAGCGGCCATGTCGACGGCCTCGGTGAGGTGCTGTCGATCCACGACGATGCGCGCGCGCAGCGCTGGCGTTTCGCCGCGCCGGCGGCGCTGCTGCGCTACATCGCCAAGAAGGGCTCGATCTGTGTGGACGGGGTCAGCCTCACCGTCAATGAAGTCGACGCCGAAGGCTTCGAGGTCGCGCTGATCCCGCACACCGTGGCGCACACCGCGTTCGCGCAGACCGCGGTCGGTGCGGCGGTGAACCTTGAGATCGACCTGGTCGCGCGCTACGTCGAACGCCTGCTGCAGGGCCGCCAGGACTGATTCTGCCCGCGTCCAGCCTTCCGCCTATTCGCCACGCTGCGCCGCCGCCTGCGGCGCGCGCGGCATCCTCCGTCTTTCCTCGAGTTCCCGCATGTCGCCTTCCGTTACCCCGAGCCTGAATTTCGCCTCCGTCCCCGAACTGCTGGAAGAACTCCGCGCCGGCCGCATGGTGGTCATCGTCGACGACGAGGACCGCGAGAACGAGGGCGACCTGATCATGGCCGCCGAGCTGGTCAAGCCCTCGGACATCAACTTCATGGTCACCCACGCGCGCGGCCTGGTGTGCCTGTCGCTGACCCGCGAGCGCTGCGCGCAGCTGGGCCTGGCGCCGATGGTCCAGCGCAACACTGCGCAGTTCCATACCAACTTCACCGTCAGCATCGAGGCCGCCGAGGGCGTGACTACCGGCATCTCCGCCTACGACCGCGCCCACACCGTGCGCACCGCGGTCAAGCCCGATGCCAAGCCGCACGACCTCAGCCAGCCCGGCCACATCTTCCCGCTGATCGCCCAGCCCGGCGGCGTGCTGACCCGCGCCGGCCACACCGAGGCCGCCAGCGATCTGCCGATGCTGGCGGGGCTGGAGCCGGCCGGCGTGCTGGTGGAGGTGCTCAATCCCGACGGCAGCATGGCCCGGCGTCCGCAACTGGAGGAGTTCGCCCGCACCCACGGCCTGAAGATGGGCTCGATCGCCGACCTGATCGCCTACCGCCTGGCCACCGAACACACCGTCGAGCGCATCGACGAGCGGCCGATCGACACCGAGTTCGGCGGCTTCACCCTGGTCACCTACCGCGACCGCATCGCCCACGACCTGCATTTCGCCCTGGTCCGCGGCACCCCGGACGCCGACACCCCGACCCTGGTGCGGGTGCAGGTGGAGAATCCGCTGGCCGACCTGCTGCACTGGCGCCGCGACGACTTCGGCGTGGCCGCCAGCGACGCCTTGCGCGCGATCGCCGCCGCCGAGCGCGGGGTGATGGTGGTGCTGTCGGCGCCGCGCGACAGCGAGGCGCTGCTGGCGCGGCTGCGCGCACAGCCCGAGGCGGCGCACGGCAAGGACGTGGGCCAGTGGCGGCGCAACGGCGCCGGCAGCCAGATCCTGGCCGACCTGGGCCTGGGCAAGCTGCGCGTGCTCGGCACCCCGCGCCGGCAGGTCGGCCTGGCGGGGTTCGGGTTGGAGGTGGTGGAGCATGTGGAGGTGGGGCAGGGATTGGGGAATCGGGATTCGGGATTGGGTAAAGCCTGATTCGGGTGCCGGATCGGCGCTGGGCGAGCGACTGTTCTCCCTCGCCCGGGCCGCGGCCTCCCTGCCTGCTAAACTCTCCCACCCCCTCAAGCTGCCACCGCCATGTCCCACTACGAAGGCGACCTCCGCACTCCCGAGTCGGCGCGTTTCGCGATCATCGCCAGCCGCTGGAACGCCCGCATCACCGACGTGCTGGTCGCCGGCGCGCGGCAGAGCCTGGCCGGCAACGGCATCGCCGAGGACGCGGTGGACGTGATCCGCGTGCCGGGCGCTTGGGAGCTGCCGCTGGTCGCCGCGCGCCTGGCCGCGGCCGGCAAGCATGCCGCGATCATCGCGCTGGGCTGCGTGATCCGTGGCGATACCCGCCACTACGAACACGTCGCCGACGGCTGCGCCGAGGGCCTGCTGCGGGTCTCGCTGGACTTCCGCATCCCGGTGCTCAACGGCGTGCTCGCGGTGGAGCAGGTCGAGGATGCCGAGGCGCGTGCCGGCGGCAGCCACGGCAACAAGGGCGAGGAAGCGGCGCTGGGCGCGCTGGAGATGGTCAACCTGCTGGAGCTGCTGCCGTGAACAAACCCGCTGGCCACAAGCACCACCCCCGCCGCGATGGCGTCGATCCGGTCCTGCGTTCGCGCGCGCGCCGGCGTGCGCTGCAGGCGATCTACGCCTGGCAGATCTCCGGCGGCAACGCCCAGCACGTGATCGCCCAGTTCGCGCACGAGCAGGCGCACGAGATCGCCGACCTGGTGTACTTCGAGAACCTGGTCGAAGGCGTGCTCAAGCACCGCGCCGAACTGGACGAAGCACTGGTCGGCTACCTGGACCGCACGGTCGAGGAAGTGGACGCGATCGAACGCGCGGTGCTGCGCCTGGCCGCCTACGAACTGCTGTACCGCATGGACGTGCCGTACCGCGTGGTGATCAACGAAGCGATCGAGACCGCCAAACGCTTCGGCTCCGAGCACGGCCACACCTACGTCAACGGCGTCCTCGACCGCGCCGCGCTGCAGTGGCGCGCGGTGGAGTCGGGCGGAGGCGCCTGACGGCGCGGGATTGGGCATTCGGGATTGGGGATTCGCAAGAGCGGCATTCCCGTCCGCGAACGCGCTGTTGCCAATCCCCAATCCCCAATCCCAAATCCCGGCCCCCAATGCCCGAATTCGATCTGATCGAGCGCCTGCGTGCGCGCAGCCGGGCGCGTGACGACCTGCCGCTGGGCATCGGCGACGATGCGGCCTTGCTGCTGCCGCCGGTGGGGGAGTTGCTGGCGATCACCACCGATACGCTCAATGCCGGGGTGCATTTTCCGGCCGAGACCGCGGCCGCCGACATCGGCTGGAAGACCTTGGCGGTGAATCTGTCCGACCTGGCGGCGATGGGCGCGCAGCCGCGCTGGTGCACGCTGTCGCTGTCGTTGCCGCAGGTCGACATGGCCTGGGTCGATGCGTTCGCCGAGGGCTTCTTCGCCCTGGCCGACGCGCACGGCATCGGCCTGGCCGGCGGCGACACCACGCGCGGGCCGCTGGCCTTGTCGGTCACCGCGATCGGCAGCGTGCCGGCGACGGCGGCGCTGCGCCGCGATGCCGCACAACCGGGCGACGAGGTCTGGGTGACCGGCCAGCCGGGCGAGGCTGCCGCGGCGCTGGCGCTGTGGCAGGCCGGCCGCCTGGACGTGACCGCGCCGGCCGCCGATCCCCTGCACGAACGCCTGCGCCAGCGCCTGCTGCGGCCGACGCCGCGGGTGCAGGCCGGCTTGCGCCTGCGCGGCCTGGCGCGGGCCTGCGTGGACGTCTCCGACGGCCTGCTGGCCGACCTGGAGCACATTTGTGCGCGCAGCGGCGTCGGCGCCGAACTGGACCTGGCCGCGCTGCCGGCGGTCGCCGCCCCGGCCGACGCGGACCCTGCGCAGGTGCACGCCTGGCAACTGGGCGGCGGCGACGACTACGAACTGTGCTTCACCGCCGACCCGGCGCAGCGCGCGGCGATCGCGCAGGCGCTGCAGGCGGTCGGGGTGACGGCGACGCCGATCGGGCGCATCGTCGCCGGCCGTGGCATCGTGGTGCGCGGTGCCGACGGCCAACCATGGCAACCGCCGCGCAGCGGCTACCAGCACTTTCTGAGCTGAGCCGCGTGGCCTGGGCGCGCGCCGGCCACGGGCCGCGGCGCCAGCCCGTTTGGGCCGCCCGCCAAGGTCCTTCCATACCGTGCCGCACTGCGGCGTGAATATCGCCCGTACCCGGTGGTACGGTCCGCCTGCCCGGCCCCACGTCGAGCGCTTGTCACCGTTCTGGCATTACCGTTCCGGCAGCCGGCCATCCCGGTCCGGCGCCGCTTGGGAGGCAGTCCATGCGCATGTCCGTGTCACGTCGCATCGCCCTTGGCGCGATGTTGCTGGTGTTCTCCGCCGCCGCGGCTGCGGCCGGCTTCACCAAGCAGTACCAGAGCATTTCCAGTTTCGATGGCACCAAGCTCGGCGCGCTCGTCCTGGTGCCGCAAGGGCAGGGGCCAGGGCCGTTCCCGCTGGTGGTGATGCCGGCCAGCTGGTCGCTGCCCAACCTGGAGTACGTGGGCCGCGCCAGCGAACTGGCCAACGACGGCTACGTGGTGGTGAGCTACACCTCGCGCGGCTTCTGGGATTCGCAGGGGCTGATCGACATCGCCGGCGCACCGACGGTGGAGGACGTCAGCGCGGTGATCGACTGGGCGCTGGCCAACACCCCGGCCGATGCCAAGGCGATCGGCGTGTCGGGCATCTCCTACGGCGCCGGCACCAGCCTGCTCGCCGCCGCGCGCGACCCGCGGATCAAGGCGGTGGCCGCGCTCAGCGGCTGGGCCGACCTGCAGGCCTCGCTGTACGCCAACAGCACGGTCAGCCAGCAGGGCGTGGGTCTGCTGGTCGCCGCCGGGGTCGCCACCGGTCGGCCCGGTCCGGACCTGGCGCGGATCACCGCACACGTGGCGGTGGGCGACTACGACGGCGCGGTGCAGGGCTTCCTGCCCAAGGCGGCCGAACGCGGGGTGATCAACGAGGTACAGGCGCTCAACCGCAACGGCCCGGCGGTGCTGATGGCCAATGCGTTCAACGACGGTCTGTTCCCGCCGAACCAGTACATCGACCTGTACAACCGGTTGAGCGTGCCCAAGCACCTGATGTTCAGCCAGGGCGACCACGCCACCGCCGAACTGCCGGGCGCGCTGGGCCTGCCGAACCAGGTGTATACCGAGGCCACGCGCTGGTTCGACCGCTATCTGAAGGGCCGCGACAACGGCGTTGACCGCGAAGCGCCGGTGCAGCTGTCGACCGTCGGCGGCACCTGGCTCAGCTATGCCGACTGGAACAGCGTGCAGGCCGGCGCCACTCGCTACGGCCTGACCGGCCCCAGCGGCCTGTTGCTGCCGACCGGGTCGCTGACCAGCGGCAACAGCAGCGGCTGGAACTACCGCATCGCCACCGACGTGCCGACGCTGGCCGATTCCGGCGTGGTGATGGTCAGTGGTCTGCTGCAGGGCCTCGGCCAGCCGGTGACCACCTCGATTCCGCTGGTCAGCCGGGTGGGCGCCGCGGTGTGGAGCGGTCCGGTGTTGTCCAGCGACAAGCGCCTGGCCGGCGCACCGTCGTTGCGGCTGACGGTGACCCCGAGCCAGTCCAACGTGTCGCTGTTCGCCTATCTCTACAGCATGGACAGCGCGGGGTTGGCGCAGTTGCTGAGCCATGTGCCGTACACCCTGCGCAATGCGACGCCGGGTACGCCGGTGACCCTCGACCTGGCGCTGCAGGCGGCCGCGGCCGAGATCCCGGCTGGGCGTCGCCTGGTGCTGGTGGTGGACACCACCGATCCGCGCTACACCTCGGCCAGCCGCTTCGGCGGCACCGTGAGCTTCAGTTCGCCGGCGGCGACGCCGTCGTTCTTGAGTGTGCCGTTGCACTGAGGTGGTGGCTTCCTTCTCCCACTGGGAGAAGGTGCCCCGCAGGGGCGGATGAGGGTACGGGCGAAGCCTAGTATAGGTGGGTCCGCATGGCGCTTCGCGCACCTTACCCTCACCCCAACCCCTCTCCCGGCGGGAGAGGGGCTTCGGCCTCTCCCTTCTCCCCCCCGGGACCATGGCCCCCTTTTGGGGGGAGTGCCCCGCAGGGGCGGATGAGGGTACGGGCGTAGCCTCGCATAGCCAGATCGGCGCGGCGCTTCGCGCGCCGGACCCTCACCCCAACCCCTCTCCCGGTGGGAGAGGGGCTTCGCTTCTCCCTTCTCCCGCCGGGAGAAGGTGCCCCGCAGGGGCGGATGAGGGTGCGATACCACGTATCGCCACACAGCGCGCACACCACGCCAAGTACACGAATTTACGCAGCTTTTATTCGAACCGGCGCGCGCTTTGCAACGAAGATATTCGGCGATTCCTATACTTTCCGCGCTGACGACAGGGGTGTTTGCGTGGAATCGATGGCTGCAATCTTGAGCGTGTCGCTGCCCGCAACGGTTGTGTACGGACGCGGTGTATCACATCCGGCGACGGCGCAACACTCGCGCCTCCGGACCAGGCGACGCGACACGCCGCGTGCAGCGCGACGCCACCATGGTTGCCGCAGCGCGTTGCAGCATCCGCCTCCACACAGCCGCGCGCATTCGCTGCACGCGCATTGATCCGCTGACGCCGCCGCCGCGGCGCCGCATTCCAACTCTTTTCCCGCGATACGCCACCAGGCGCATCGCCTGCGATAGCGCTTGCGCGTGACGCGTCGCGCTGTCGTTGCTTCCCTCCACCCGAAGAAGGACGGCTCCTCGTGAGCCGAGAACCCGATGTCCATGAAGCTCCACCCCCTGTTCCTGTCCCTGGCTGCGCTGTGCGCTGGCCCCGCCGCTGCCGCTGGTCTGGCGGCGCCGGTGTCCGATGCGCTGCCGGCAGCGGCGCAGGACGTCGCTACGCCAGCGCTGGCGCGCAGTGCCGATTGTGCCAATGGTTTCTTCTCGCGCCTGGCCTCGGCCTATCGCGAGGATGCGCAGCCGGCCGATCCCGATGCGCCGACGCCGGCGCGCCGCGGGCTGCCGGCGCCGTTCTCCTCGCCGCCGTTCCCGTCGGCCGAATGGCAGCTTGGCGCGGTCGACTACCCGGTCGGGGTGCCCAACGAGAATGCGCAGTATCCGGTGGAGAAGGCGCTGGCCTGCACGCGCGTGGGGCAGTGGATGCAGCGCAACCGCATCGAGCTGTACGGCTGGATCAATCCCTCGCTCAACGCCAGCACGTCCTCGCGCAGCAACTATCCGCTGTCCTACTCCACGCGGCCCAATCGCGGCGAATTCAACCAGGCGCTGATCCGCCTGCAGCGCGTGCCGGACACGGTGCAGACCGATCATGTCGACTGGGGCTTCCACCTCGACGACCTGTACGGCTACGACTACCACTACACCACGATGAAGGGCGTCACCAGCGACCAGCTGCTGCACCACCCGCAGCCCAACAGCGCGCTCAACGGCAAGATCTACGGCAACGATCCGATGATCGCGCACGTGGACGTGTACCTGCCGTCGGTGGCGCAGGGCATGCTGGTCACGGTCGGCCGCTACCTGTCGCTGCCGGACATCGAGGCCCAGTTCTCGCCGAACAACTACCTGCTGACCCATTCGATCCTGTACACGGTCGATGCCTATACCAACATGGGCATCCTCACCACCACCAAGCTCAACGACCAGTGGACGCTGCAGCTCGGCGTGCACGGCGGCGACGATTCGGCGATCTGGGACGCGACCAGCCGCCTGAGCGCGCAGGCCTGCCTGCGCTGGGTATCCAAGAGCAACGACGACATGCTGTATCCGTGCGTGGAGTCGTACAACAACGCCGCGCAGACCTACAACAACCTGCAGGAGTTCGTGCTGACCTGGGGCCACCGCTTCTCGCCGAAGGTGCACATGCTGACCGAGGCCTACCACATCTACGTGCGCGACCAGGCGCTGGCCACCGATCCGTCGCAGTCGCATGCGCCGACCGGGCGCCCCGGTTACGCGCTGGGCGAGGCGCCGGACTTCCCGCTGGGACGCAGCAGCGCCGATGCCATCGTCAACTACGTCAACATCCAGCTCGGCGCCTCGGACATGCTGGCGATCCGCAACGAGTTCGTGAACGACCACGACGGCCAGCGCACCGGTTTCGCCACGCGCTACTCCAGCCACACCATCGGCCTGACCCACTGGGTGTCGCAGGATCTGGAGATCCGCTCCGAGTTGCGCTACGAGCACGCGTACGACTTCCCCGCCTACGACGGTGGGCATCGCAACCACCAGGCAACGGCGTTGATCGACGCGATCCTGCATTACTGAGGACGGCGCGCGGCCGCGGCCGTGTCGAGGCGCCCGCAGCACGCGGCGCGATCGCCGGCGCCGCACGGTTTTACGCAGAATTTATGCGGGCCGCGCGGCTTCGCCACGGAGAGTTTATGGCGGCGACTTCGATAATGCCGGCCTGGGCCAGAAGGCCTGTCCGACCCGGTGTCCGTCGCTGTGTTGCGCTTCCCTTCTGCCGTCGTGCGCATCGCGCGCGTCGGCCTTCCCATGCGATTGCGGCCTGCCATGCGGCGGGCCGTCCCCTTGTTTCGGAGTTGAGACCATGAGCGGTTGGCTTTCGTTCGTTTGCGGCGTGGCGGTGATCGTCGCGGCCGGTTACCTGCTGTACGTGATCCTGCGCCCCGAAGATTTCTGAGCCGAGTGCCACTTCCATGATCGATACATTGCTTGTCTATGCGCTCGCGCTGCTGTTGGGATGGCCGCTGGGCCTGTACCTGGCCAAGGTGATGCGCGGGGCGCCGATGCGCGGCGACGCGCTGTTCGGCTGGATCGAACGCCCGCTGTACCGCCTGCTCGGCACCGACCCGGCGCGCGGCATGCACTGGCGCGCCTACGCCGGTGCGTTCCTGGCCAGCAACCTGGTGCTGGGCGTGCTGGTGTTCGCGCTGTTCGTGACCCAGGCCTGGCTGCCGTTCAATCCCGATGCGGTGCCGAACATGCGCTGGGACGTGGCATTGCACACCATGATCTCGTTCCTGACCAACACCGATCAGCAGCACTACTCCGGACAGGCGCAGCTGTCGTACCTGTCGCAGGCGGTGGGCGTGGTCGGCCTGCAGTTCATCACTCCGATGATGGGCCTGGCGCTGGTGGCGGCGACGCTACGCGGCCTGTTCGGTGGGCGAACGGTCGCACGCTCGGCCGATGCCCTATCGGCATCGGCCGCGACCGTGAGCGCCCGGCCACGGATGGCCGGGCCGGACGATCCGGAGCCGATGGCGTCGCGCCAGGGACGGCTGCCTGCTGCGGCGAGCGTGGGATTGCAGCATCAGGCGATGCGCGAGGACGACGTCGATCTCGGCAACTACTGGGCCGACGTGATCCGTCCGACCCTGCGCTTCCTGCTGCCGCTGTGCCTGCTGTGGACGCTGCTGCTGACCCAGCAGGGCGTGCCCTCGACCCTGGCGGCCGGTCCGGTCGCCACGCCGCTGGACGCCAGTGCCGGGCAGCAGACACAGAAGATCCCGCTCGGCCCGGTCGCGGCGATGGTGGCGATCAAGCAGCTCGGCACCAACGGCGGCGGCTGGTACGGCCCCAACAGCGCGATGGCGCTGGAGAATCCAACGCCGTTCTCCAACCTGCTGGAGATGCTGGGCATCGTGCTGATCCCGGTGGCGGTGGCGTTCATGGTCGGTCCGTTCACCGGGCGCCGCAAGTTCACCGCGCTGGTGTTCGGCAGCATGCTGGTGATGTCGCTGGCGTCCACCGCGCTGTCGATGTGGGCCGAAGGCAATACCGCCAGCACCGCCAGCGCCGCACTGATGGAAGGCAAGGAAGTGCGCCTGGGCGTGGACAGCTCGGCGGCGTGGTCGTCGCTGACCACGCAGACCTCCAACGGCTCGGTCAACGCCATGCACGATTCGCTGGCGCCGCTGACCGGCGGCGTAGCCATGGTCAACATGCTGATCAACGCGATCTGGGGCGGCATCGGCTGCGGCCTGCAGCAGTTCCTGGTGTATCTGCTGCTGAGCGTGTTCCTGGCCGGCCTGATGACCGGGCGCACCCCGGAGTTGTTCGGGCGCAAGATCGAGGCGCCGGAAGTGCGCCTGCTGGCGCTGCTGATCCTGTTGCAGCCGCTGGTGCTGCTCGGCTTCACCGCGGTGACCCTGGCGCTGCCGGCCTCGATGTCGGCGACCTCCAATCCCGGCTTCCACGGCATCAGCCAGGTGTTCTACGAGTACACCTCGGCGTTCGCCAACAACGGCTCCGGTTTCGAGGGGCTGGGCGACGGTATTCCGTGGTGGAACCTGAGCTGTGCCGCGGTGCTGCTGCTGGGCCGCTATCCGGCGCTGATCGTGCCGCTGATCGTGGCCGCGCAACTGGCGCGCAAGCGGGTGGCGCCGGAAACCGGCGGCAGCCTGCAGGTGGAAACCCCGACCTTCGCGCTGACCCTGATCGCGGTCATCGTGATCCTGACCGTTCTGCAATTCACGCCGGCCCTGGTGTTGGGACCGATCGCCGATCACCTGACCCTGGCCGCGCACTGAGACGACGACGATGAGCACCCCGCACCAATCTTCTTCCGTGGCCTCCGCACCGGCACGCCGGCCCGGGCTGTTCGACGCCGCCGCGTTGCGTGCGGCGCTGCGCGACAGCGTGTTGAAGCTGTCGCCAAGGCACCTGCTGGGCAGCCCGGTGATGGCCGTGGTCTTCGCCGGCACGCTGCTGTCGGCACTGATCACCGTGGCCGGCCAGGGCCCGGCCGGCTTCGGCTGGGCGGTGACCGCGATCCTGCTGGTCACCGTGCTGTTCGGCAATTTCGCCGAGGCGGTGGCCGAGGCGCGCGGCCGCGGTCAGGCCGCCTCGTTGCGGCGCGCACGCAAGGACCTGGTGGCGCGCCGGGTCGCCAGCGTACGCCTGGACGGCGAGACCAGCGTGCCCGCCGCCGAACTGCGCCCGGGCGACCTGGTGGTGGTCTCGGCCGGCGAACTGATCCCGGCCGACGGCGAGATCGTGCACGGTCTGGCCACCATCAACGAGGCCGCGGTCACCGGCGAATCGGCACCGGTGCTGCGCGAGGCCGGCACCGACCGCTCCGGCGTCATCGGCGGCACCAAGGTGCTGTCCGACGAGATCCTGGTGAAGGTCACCGCCGAGCCGGGCCACAGCTTCCTGGATCGCATGATCGCGCTGGTGGAAGGCGCCAACCGGCAGAAGACGCCGAACGAGATCGCACTGACCATGCTGTTGGCGGCGATGACGCTGACCTTCCTGATCGTGGTCGCCTCGCTGCCGGCGATCGCCGCCTTCGTCGGCGTCAAGGTGGACCCGCTGCTGCTGATCGCGCTGCTGGTGTGCCTGATCCCGACCACCATCGGCGGCCTGCTGCCGGCGATCGGCATCGCCGGCATGAACCGCGCGCTGTCGGCCAACGTGCTGGCCAAGTCCGGCAAGGCGGTGGAAGTGGCCGGCGACGTGGATGTGCTGCTGCTGGACAAGACCGGCACCATCACCCACGGCGATCGCCAGGCCACCGCGTTCCACGCGGTCAGCGGCGTGGATGTGGCGCAGCTGCGCGAGGCGGCGATGCTGTCGTCGCTGGCCGACCCGACCCCGGAAGGCAAGTCGATCGTGCGCCTGGCGCGCGAGCAGGGCCTGCCGCCGGCCGATCCGGCCGGCGCCGAGTTCATCGCCTTCACCGCGCAGACCCGCATGTCCGGCGTCGATCTGCCGGCCAACGGCATGCAGCCGCCGCGGTCGATCCGCAAGGGTGCCGCCGATGCGTTGATTCGCCACGTCACCGCGCTGGGCGGACAGGTGCCGGCGGAACTGAAGAGCCGGGTCGAGCAGGTCGCGCGCAGCGGCGCCACGCCGCTGGTGGTGGCCGAGGGCCGGCACGTGCTGGGCGTGGTCGAGCTGTCGGACGTGGTCAAGCACGGCGTGCGCGAGAAGTTCGCGCGGCTGCGCGCGATGGGCGTCAAGACGGTGATGATCACTGGCGACAACCCGCTGACCGCCGCGGCCATCGCCGCCGAGGCCGGCGTCGACGACTACATCGCCGAGGCCACGCCCGAGGACAAGCTGGCGCGCATCCGCCAGGAGCAGGCCGGCGGACGCCTGGTGGCGATGGTCGGCGACGGCACCAACGACGCGCCGGCGCTGGCCCAGGCCGACGTCGGCCTGGCGATGAACTCCGGCACCCAGGCGGCCAAGGAGGCCGGCAACATGGTCGATCTGGATTCGGATCCGGCCAAGCTGCTGGCGGTGGTGGAAGTGGGCAAGCAGCAGCTGATCACCCGCGGCGCGCTGACCACCTTCTCGCTGGCCAACGACGTGTCCAAGTACTTCGCGATCCTGCCGGCGCTGTTCGCCGCCTCGATCCCGCAGATGGCCGCGCTGAACGTGATGCGCCTGTCCAGCCCGAGCAACGCGGTACTGGCGGCGTTGATCTTCAACGCGCTGGTGATCCCGGCGCTGATCCCGCTGGCGCTGCGCGGCGTGCGCTTCACCCCGTCCTCGGCGACTTCGCTGCTGCGCCGGAACATGCTGATCTACGGCGTGGGCGGCGTGCTGCTGCCGTTCGTCGGGATCAAGGCCATCGACCTGCTGCTGGTGGCGCTGGGCTGACCCCGGCGCCGATCTTTACGCTCTTTCGGAATTGCCTCCATGACCGTGTCCTCCGTTTCCCCCCGCGAACCGATGCGCTGGCGCGCGGTGCTGGTGCTGCCGCTGCTGGTGCTCGCGTCCGCGGCGCTGTACTCGTTGCTGGCCACCGTGCTGGCCGGCGCGCTGTTCCCCGAGCAGGCCAACGGCAGCCTGCGCAGCCACGATGGCCGGGTGGTCGGCTCGGCGCTGGTGGCGCAGCCGTTCGCCGCTGCCGGCTACTTCCAGCCGCGGCCGTCCGGCGCCAAGTACGACCCGATGTCGGCCGCCGGCAGCAACCAGGCGCGCAGCAACCCCGACCTGCGCAAGCGCCTGGATGACACCCGCCAGGCGGTGGCCGCGCGCGAGGGCATCGACCCGGCGCAGGTGCCGGACGATCTGGTCACCCAGTCCGGCAGCGGCATGGACCCGGACATCAGCGTGGACGCGGCGCACATCCAAGTGGCGCGCGTGGCCGCCGCGCGCGGCCTGCCGCCGCAGACCGTCGCCGCCCTGGTCGCCGCGCAGACCCAGCCGCGCCAGTTCGGCATGCTGGGGGAGCCGCGGGTGAACGTGCTGGCGCTGAATTTGGCCTTGGACGCGGCCGGGAATGGGGAAACGGGAATCGGGAATGGGCAAAAGCAGGAGCAACAGCGGTAAATCGCGCAGCCATGTAGGCTTTGCGCTCTGCGATTCCCCATTCCCAATTCCCCATTCCCAGCACCAAATGCCCGACCCCCGCACCCAACAGGCCGACGCCCTGATCGGCGAACTGCAGCGCGAGCGCGGCGGGCGCCTGACCGTGTTCCTCGGCGCGGCGCCGGGGGTGGGCAAGACCTACGCGATGCTGTCGCGCGCGCGGCAGTTGCAGCAGCAGGGCAGCAAGCTGGTGGTCGGCGTGGTCGAGACCCACGGCCGCGCCGAGACCGCGGCGTTGCTGGAAGGCCTCACCGTGCAGCCGCGGCGGCGGCTGGAGTACCGCGGCCGGACCCTGGACGAGATGGACCTGGATGCGTTGCTGGCGCTGCGCCCGCCGCTGGTGCTGGTGGACGAACTGGCGCATCGCAACGCGCCCGGCAGCCGCCACGAGCGGCGCTGGCAGGACGTGCAGGAGCTGCTCGACGCCGGCATCGACGTCTACAGCACGGTCAATATCCAGCACCTGGAAAGCCTCAACGACGTGGTCCACCGCATCACAGGCGTGCGCGTCAGCGAGACCGTGCCCGATGCGATCTTCGACCGCCTGCGCGACATCGTGCTGGTCGACCTGCCGCCGCGCGAATTGATCGAGCGCCTGCAGCAGGGCAAGGTCTACCTGCCCGAGCAGGCCGGGCAGGCGCTGCAGGCGTTCTTCTCGCCGTCGAACCTGGCCGCGCTGCGCGAGCTGGCGATGCAGACCGCGGCCGACCGCGTCGACAACGATCTGCGCGACGTGCAGGCCGCGCAGGGCCGCACCAGCGTCGCCCTGCGGCGCACGGTGATGGTGGCGATCGACGGGCGCGGCCAGTCCGACTACCTGGTGCGGGTGGCGCGGCGCCTGGCCGAGCGCCGCGGCGCGCCGTGGACCGTGGTCACCGTGCAGACACAGGCGCAGCCGGATGCCGACTGGCAACTGGAGATCGACCGCGCCTTCGCGCTGGCGCGCCGGCTCGGCGGCGAGGCTGCACTGCTGCACGGCGCCAACGTCGCCGACGCCTTGCTCGACCATGCCGCGCGCAGCGGCGTGTCCACCCTGGTGCTGGGCCGCACCCGCGAGCGCCCGCTGGCGCGCATGATCAACCGCACCCTGACCCAGCAACTGCTGCAACGCGGCGCGCACTACGAACTGGTGATCATCAGTTCGCCGGAGGCGCGCGCGCGGGCCCGGCGGCGCTGGCGCAGCCCGGCGCACTGGCTGTCGCGCGACGACCTGCTGTTCGCCACGGTGGCCTCGGCGCTGGCGGTGTTGGTCGCCTGGATCGCCGAAAGTTGGGTCGGCATCGACGACCTGTCGATGGTGTTCATCGTCGCGGTGGTGATGGTCGCGTCGAAGACGCGGATGACCGCGGCAGTGCTGGCGGCGCTGCTGAGTTTCTTCAGCTACAACTTCTTCTTCATCGAACCGCGCTTCACCTTCCAGATCGGCGCGCGCCAGGGCGTGGTCACGGTGCTGCTGTTCCTGGTCGCTGCCCTGGTCGCCGGGCGCCTGGCCTCGCGCCTGCGCATGCAGGTGCTGGCGCTGCGCGCGGTCAACGCGCAGACCACCGCACTGCAGCGGCTGGGCCGCGAACTCACCAGTGCTGCGGATCTGGGGCAGGTGCTGGAGGCCGGCCGCCGCGCGCTCGCCGGCACCCTCGACGCCGAGGCCTGGCTGCGCCTGCAGCCACTGGAGCGCGCGCACGCCGAGGCCGACGACTACGCGCCGTCGATGGCCGCGGTGGACCGCAGCGCCGCCGATTGGGCGCAACGCCACGGTCAGGCCACCGGGCGCTTCACCGACACCCTGGCCGGCGCGAGCTGGTGGTTCCTGCCGGTGCGCCACGAACGCGGCACCATCGGCGTGGTCGGCCTGCGCTTCGGCGCCGGCGTGCAGCGCCCGGGCCTGGAGCAGCAGCGCCTGGCCGAGGCGATGGTCGAGGACATCGGCCAGGCCGCGCTGCGCACGCGCCTGGTCGCCGACCTGGAAAGCGCACGGGTCAGCGGCGAGACCGAGCGGCTGCGCTCGGCGCTGCTGTCCTCGGTCTCGCACGACCTGCGCTCGCCGCTGGCGGCGATGATCGGCGCGGCCAGCAGCCTGTCCAGCTATGGCCAGGCGATGGACGCGGAAGACCGCCGCAGCCTGCTCGACACCATCCAGATGGAAGGCGAGCGCCTGGACCGCTACATCCAGAACCTGCTGGACATGACCCGGCTCGGCCACACCGGGCTGACCTTGAACCGCGACTGGATCGGCGTGGACGAACTGATCGGCTCGGCCGCGCGGCGCCTGCAGCGCTACCAGCCGCAGGTGCGCCTGGACATCGCCCTGGCTGCGGAGCTGCCGACGCTGTGGGTGCACCCGGCGCTGGTCGAGCAGGCGATCTTCAACGTGCTGGAGAACGCGGCCAAGTTCTCCCCGGCGGACGCGGCGATCCGCGTGGCCGCCGGCATGGTCGAGGGCCGCCTGCGCATCGACATCAGCGACCGCGGCCCGGGCATTCCCGAGGACGAGCGCGCGCGCATCTTCGACATGTTCTACAGCGTCGAGCGCGGCGACCGCGGCCGCCACGGCACCGGCCTGGGCCTGACCATCTGCCAGGGCATGATCGGCGCGCACGGCGGCAGCGTCGAGGCGCTGCCGGGTCCCGATGGCCGCGGCACCACGATCCGCATTACCCTGCCGCTCATCGAACCCGCCGCGCCGCCGTCCCGCCCCGATGCCGACTGAGTCCCACGCCGATCCGATTCCGCCGCCGCGCGTGCTGGTCATCGACGACGAGCCGCAGATCCGCCGGTTCCTCGACATCAGCCTGCGCGCGCAGGGCTACCGCGTGCTGCAGGCCGACACCGGCGCCGGCGGCCTGGCGCAACTGGCCGCGCACGGCGCCGAACTGGTGGTGCTGGACATCGGCCTGCCCGACCAGGACGGGCACAGCGTGCTGCGCGAACTGCGGCAATGGTCGTCGGTGCCGGTGATCATGCTGACCGTGCGTGCCGGCGAGGACGAGAAGGTGCAGGCGCTGGATGCCGGCGCCAACGACTACGTGACCAAGCCGTTCGGCGTGCAGGAACTGATGGCGCGCATCCGCGTGCTGCTGCGCATGCAGCCGGTGGCCGGCGAGGCCGAGCCGGTGTTCGACGACGGCCACCTGCACATCCACCTGGGTCTGCGCGAAGTACGCCTGGACGGCGAAGCGCTGCCGCTCAGTCGCAAGGAGTACGCGCTGCTCGCCCTGCTGCTCCGGCACAGCGGTCGTGTGGTGACGCAGCCGCAACTGCTGCGCGAACTGTGGGGCCCCACCCACCAGGACGACACCCACTACCTGCGCATCCTGGTCGGCAAGCTGCGGCAGAAGCTCGGCGACAGCGCGGTGGCCCCGCGCTACATCGCCACCGAGCCGGGCGTGGGGCTGCGCTTCATCGGCGTGCAGTGCCCGTCGGCGTGATGGGACGTAGCGGCCTTCCCCGCTGTCCGTCCGTAGGAGCGGCTTCAGCCGCGACCTTGGGCTTCCCGGTAACGCCCGGTCGCGGCTGAAGCCGCTCCTACGGCAGCAACGCGTGCCCTGGGAGCGGGTGGAACGCGATAAACGGAAGAACAGATGACCGTATGCTCCCCTCCCATCGTGATCAACCCGGATTGCTTCCTGCAAACGGAGCGTGGCCGCGTGTGGACACCGGAACGCAACCAGGCCGCGTGGCGGCAAAGCCACGATGCCCTGACGACGATCCTCGATGGTCCGTGTGAACCCGCCGGATCCTGGACGGTCATCATCGTCTGCGGCCTGCAGGGCGCGGGAAAGACCACATGGATTGCGCGGCAACCGGTGCGGCCCTGTACCGTCTATTTCGACGCGGCCTTGCCGGGTGCTCGACACCGGGCGTCGATCGTCGCCATCGCGAAAGCGGCCGGTGCCAGGATCGAGATCGTCTGGATCAGGGTCGCGTTGCACGTTGCGCTCGCGCGGAACCTGCAGCGTGCCGCGGACGAACAGGTTCCGGAGGCGGCGATCTGCTCGGTGGACAACCTGTTCGAAGCGCCGACAATCGCCGAAGGCGCCGATCACGTCCGCGTCGTCACGCCTGCCGAATGTGCGCCTTGAAGGCAGAAAGCATGGCAGTGGTGTCCGGCACAGCGCCCATCGCCACCGCGCCACGCGGCGCATCGGTCGTCGGCAGCGATCGCGCATTTTGTGCGCGATGCCATCGCGTGGGCCGCGATCGCCTGGTGCGTCGTAGGAGCGGCTTCAGCCGCGACCGTGACCTTGCCGGTGACGCCGGTCGCGGCTGAAGCCGCTCCTACGACGGTATGGCAGCAAGCCGGCATGGCGATGTTGCAATGGGTCAGCACGCGAAAGACGCTGTTGCGAATCCCGAATCCCGAATCCCGAATCCCGAATCCCGAATCCCGAATCCCGGCTTTCAACAGCCGCCAGGCTGGTCATCCCGAATCCCGATCCGATCAAGGATCCGGCAACACCTTCCCCGGATTGAGGATCCCATCCGGATCCAGCGCGCGCTTGATCGCGCGCATCGCGTCCAGCGTGGCCGCGTCGAAGGCCTGGTCCATGTAGTCGCGCTTGGCCACGCCAATGCCGTGTTCGCCCGAGAGCGTGCCTTCCAGCGACAGCACTAGTGCGAACAGGCGTGGCAGCGCCGCCTGCGCGCGCGCGGTTTCGGCGGCGTCGTCGGGCGCGTACATGATGTTGACGTGCAAGTTGCCGTTGCCGGCATGGCCGAAGGCCACGATCGGCAGGTCGAACTCGGCGGCCAGCGCTTCCACGCCTGCCACCAGGTCGGGGATGCGCGACACCGGCACCACTACGTCTTCGTTGATCTTGCCCGGGCGGATCGTGCGCAGCGCCGGCGACAGCGCGCGGCGTGCGGCCCACAGGCGGTCGCGCGCGCTGCCGTCGGCGGCCATGTCCAGCGCCAGCAGGCCGTCGCCCTCGGCGGCGGCGCCCAGCGCCTGCAGCGCGTAGGGCAGGGTATCGTGGTCGCCGTCGGCCTCGATCAGCAGCATCGCGCCGGCCTCGGGCACATCGCTGCCGTTGCGGCGCAGCAGCGCGATCGCGCTGCGGTCCATGAACTCGAGCATGGTCGGTGTGCTCGGCTGCGCCATCAGCCGCGACACCGCGGCGGCGGCACCGGCGGCGTCGCGGTACAGCGCGCGCAGTCCGGCCTGCGCCAGCGGCCGCGGCGACAGCTTCAGCGTCGCTTCCACGATTAGCGCCAGGGTGCCTTCGCTGCCGACCAGCAGGTGGGTCAGGTCGTAGCCGGTGGCGTCCTTGGTGTAGGCGCCGCCGCAGCGGATCAGTTCGCCCGTGCCGGTCACCGCGACCAGGCCGAGCACGTTGTCGCGGGTGGCGCCGTACTTCACCGCGCGCGGTCCGCCGGCATTGGTCGACAGGTTGCCGCCGACGCTGCAGATCTCCGCGCTGGACGGATCCGGCGGCCAGAACAGCCCGTGCGGCGCCAAGGCCTGCTGCAGGTCGCCGTTGAGCACGCCGGGTTCGACCACCGCGCAACGGTCGGCCGGGCGCAGCTGCACGATGCGGTTCATGCGCGCGAACGACAGCACCACGCCGCCGCTGAACGGCACCGCGGCGCCGGCGGTGCCGGTGCCGGCGCCGCGCGCCACCAGCGGCACGCCGTGCGCGCGGCAGGCGCGCACGATCGCCTGCACCTGTTCGCGGGTCTGCGGCAGCGCCACCGCGTCGGCCAGTGCCCAGCGCCGCGAATCGTCCTCGCCGTAGCTGCGTCGGCTGTCGGCGTCGGTGCGCCAGCCCTCTGGGCCGAGCAGGGTGGCGAGGGTGTCGGTGAGCGCGGCGGGCAGCTGTGTGGTCATGGCGAAGGCGGCGAAGAGGAAGACGCGGAGGACGAGGGCGGCTGCAGCAGTTTCCAGGTGAGCACGGCCAGCACCAGCGGCAGCCACACCCAGCGTAGTTCGGACCACAGCGTGACCATGCCGCGCGCGCTGAAGAAGCCGTTGGCGAACGGCGAGACCCGGATCGGCCGCCATGGCGCGAACCAGCGTTGCTCGCTCCAAGGCCAGGCCAGGGCCACGCCGAGGCCGCCGGAGGTCATCGCATCGAGCAGCGGATGCGAGGCGGTGCAGACGAACAGCCACGTGGCCGCCTGCAGCGCACCGGCGCGCAACGGTCGGTGCAGCAGCGCACCGAGCGCGCCCAGCACCGCGGCGAACAGCAGCGAGTGGCTGGCGCCGCGATGGCCGAAGGCGTCGGCGTAGGGGATGTGCAGGGCGAAGCCGAGCACGTCGGCGTCGGGCAGCATCCCCGCGACGATGCCGGCGCCGAGCAGGCGCGTGGAAATGCGCACGCGATCGGCGGCGGCCCACAGCGCCAGCGGCACCGCGGCGTGGGTGAAGATGCTGGGCACCTCAGCAATCCTCGGCGCGGAACGCATCGCGCAGCCAGGTCAGCCGCGGCGGATCGCCGTCGGCCTCGACCACGTCGAAGCGGCACGGCCAATTGGCATACTGCGGATGCGCGGCCAGGAACAGTTGCGCCGCCAGCAGCAGGCGGCGGCGCTTGCGCAGGTCGACCGAAGCCGCACCGCCGCCGAACGCGGTGCTGCGCCGGTAGCGCACTTCGACGAACACCAGGCTCTGCGCCTGCTGCATCACCAGGTCCAGCTCGCCGCCGCGGAAGGCGACGTTGGCGGCGATCAACCGCAGGCCGGCGCGCTCCAGTTCGGCGCGCGCCGCCGCTTCCACCGCGTTGCCGCGTCGGCGCCGCTCAGTTTCCATCGGGCAGCGGGGTCGGGCGCCCGCCGCTGAAGGTGGACCATGCCGGGGTGCGCACGATGTTGCCGAAGCCGTCCAGGTGCAGCACGCCGGTGGCGCCGCGCAGGCCGCTGTCCTTGCCGGTCGCCAGCTTTTCCAGGTACGCGGTGATCTGCCAGGCGTCGTAGCCGAACGCGAACAGGCGCCCGGCCGGGCCACGCGCGGTCGGCAGCATGTCGGCCACGCTGGTCGCCGCCGGCAGGCCGCCGACGCCGCGCACGTTCCAGAGTTCGCTCGGGTAGACGATGCCGTCCAGCACCAGGTCGTCTTCCGGCTTGCCGGTGCCCAGCACCAGCTGCGAGGTCGCCACCCGGGTCTTGCCGGCGAAACCGGCCAGCGCCAGCTGCGGCGCCAGCGCGCGGGCGGTGTTGCCCTTGACCGCCAGCAGCACCGAGTCGGCGGCACCGGCATTGCGCAGTTGCGCGGCGATGTCGCTGGGCGTCTCGGCCACGCTGATGCTGCCGGCGACCTTGCCGCCGCGCTCGCTGAAGCGGTCGCGGAACGCGGCCACCGCACGGCGGCCGGTGTCGTCGTTGCTGCCGATCACCAGCGTGTTGCCGCGCTCGTGCGCCAGCAGGTATTCGGCGGCGGCGATGCCGTCGTCTTCCGGAGCCAGCGAGAAGCCGGTGCTGCCGCCGGGCGGGGCGTGCGTGCCGCGGTTCAGCGCCAGCACCGGCACCGGCAGCGCGTCGCGCGCGAACAGCGCGGTGACCTCGTCGCGGCCGAGCGGGCCGACCACGAAGTCGGCGCCGCCGTCGACTGCCTTCTGGTAGGCGGCCAGCGCCCCCGCCGGAGTGCCGGTGGTGTCGATGAAGTCGATCGCAGGACGCCGCCGGGTCTCGCCGTAATAGCCGGCGAGCAGGCCGTCGCGGACCGGCGCGGCCGCGGTGGCCAGGCTGCCGCTCAACGGCAGCAGCACCGCCAGCTTGGCCGGCGGGCGGTAGCCGTCGCGCTCGGCCGGCGGCCGCTTGCTGGTGTCGAAGCCCCACTGCTCGCCGCGGTCGAACGGGCGCGGCAGGGCCAGGCCGCGGCTCAGCAGTGCGCGGCCGACGAAGTTGTACAGCGGATCGCCGGCCGGGAGCGCGGCGGCGCGCGCCTGCAGGGTGGCGTCGTTGAGCGTGGCCAACTGGCGCACGATGGCGCGCTGGTTGTCGCTGCGCGCCTGGCCGCTGAGGCCGTTGTCGGCGCGGGCGCGCTCGTCCAGCGCCGCGGTGGCGTCGCCGGTCCCTTCCAGGGCCTGTGCACGGGCCAGGTGCCAGCGCGCACGCAGGTTCTGCGGCACGTCCCGCGGATCGCTGCCCAGCGCCTGCAGCGCCTTGGCCGGCTGGCGGTCGGCCAGGGCCAGTTCGGCCTCCACCAATGCCACCCGCACCTTGCTCAGTGGCGGCAACTGCCGCGGCTGCACCTGCGCCAGCAGGCTGCGCGCGCGGGCGGCGTCGCCGGCCTCGTACCAGGCGAAGGCGGCGTCGCCCAGCAACTGGTTGCGTTCGCTGCCAGTGGCACCGGCGGCCTGCGCCTCGAGCTGCTGCGCCGCGTCCTTCGGCTTGCCCTGGTCCAGCAGCGCCAGCGCGGCCGATTGGGCCGGCGAGGCGCTCGGCGTCACGCTGGTGGTGGCGCAGCCGGCGATGAGCAGCGCCAGCAGCGACAGGGCGGAAATCCTTGCGAATCGCTTGTTCATTTCTGGTCCATTCGGCTGGGCACGCCGGGCGCGCCGGGGAAAACCGCTACGATTCTACCCTTGACCATGGAAAGCCCGTAGATGAGCGCCCAACCCGGAACCCTGCACGTCGTCGCCACGCCGATCGGCAACCTCGCCGACCTGACGCCGCGCGCCCAGGAGACGCTGCGCTCGGTGGCGGCGATCTGCGCCGAGGACACCCGCCGCAGCGGCCAGCTGCTGGCCCACTTCGGCATCGAGCGGCCGCTGCTGGCGCTGCACGAACACAACGAGGAGGCGCTGTCGCAGCGCATCGTCGCGCGCCTGCTGGAGGGCCAGTCGCTGGCCCTGGTCAGCGACGCCGGCACCCCGCTGGTCAGCGACCCCGGCTACCGCCTGGTGCGCGCCGCGCGCGCGGCCGGGGTGCGGGTCAGCCCGGTACCGGGCGCCTGTGCGGCGATCGCCGCGCTCAGCGTGGCCGGCCTGCCCAGCGACCGCTTCGCTTTCGAGGGCTTCCTGCCGGCCAAGGCCTCGGCGCGGCGCGAGCGCCTGGTCCGGTTGGCCAGCGAACCACGCACCCTGGTGTTCTACGAAGCCTCGCACCGCATCGCCGAGTCCCTGGCCGATTGCCGCGCCGCCTTCGGCGACGCCCGCCCGGCGGTGCTGGCGCGTGAACTGACCAAACTGTTCGAGACCGTGCTCGACGGCACCCTGGCCGACCTGCACGCCCGGGTCGAGGCCGACGACAACCAGCGCAAGGGCGAGTTCGTGCTGATGGTGCAGGGCGCCGGCGACGACGCCGACGCGCAGCTGGCCGAAGGCCGCCGCGTCTACGCCAAGCTCAGCGAGCACCTGCCGCCGTCCACCGCCGCCAAGCTTGCCGCCGAACTGACCGGTGCGTCGCGCAAGGCGTTGTATGGCGGTTGAGGCGTGCGTTTGTTGTCCGGCTTCGCCGGGCATTTGCGCGCAATTGGGAATTTATTCCTACAGGCATGCGACAATGCGCATGGCGGAGCCGGCCAGACAGTCGCGTCATCCCATCGCATTTCGGTGCGGCGGGATGCCGAGGAAAGTCCGGGCTCCATAGGGCAAGGTGCCAGGTAACGCCTGGGCGGCGCGAGCCGACGGACTAGTGCAACAGAAAGATACCGCCTACGTCTGCGCGAGCAGGCCGGTAAGGGTGAAATGGTGCGGTAAGAGCGCACCGCGAGTCCGGCAACGGACCGGCACGGCAAACCCCACCTGGAGCAAGACCAAATAGGGACCTCATGGCGCGGCCCGCGTCGGGTCCGGGTAGGTTGCTTGAGCGTACCGGTGACGGTGCGCCTAGAAGAATGACTGTCCACGACAGAACCCGGCTTATCGGCCGGCTCCGCCACTTTTTCTCAGGCCAGCGTTATCGGGGGCCTGTTGCCGCCGCGGCGGCCCGGCTGTTGTGGGAGGGGCTTCAGTCCCGATTGCAGCCACCCGACGGGCCAGCGCTGTTCCGCCACGCCACCGCCGCCGGTATAGATGCCTGAGCGCAGGCGTCACTGCTTCCCGGTGTCCGTTCCCACGTCCCGGTTCTCCAGTCGCGTCTCCCCCAGAAACATTCCGTCCGGGCCGAAGCGGCGCTCGTGGATCCAGCCGTCCCCGGCGGCGTCCACCGCGACGATGGTACTGGCGCGGGTGCCGTACTCGCTGCCACGGATGAAGGCCGGCGACAGCCGCCGCTCCAGGTCCGCGCCGACGCCGGTGTCGGGCAGGTCGGCCGGGTCGGCCAGGGTCTCGTCGGCCAGTGCCCGCCACAGCGGCGCCAGGTCGTCGTCGCCAGCGGCGATCCAGGCGCTTACCGACTCGCGCAGGCGCAGGGTCTTCGGCCAGGGCGCGTCCAGCGCGCCGTTGGACATGCCGTGCACGCCGGGCGCTAGGGCGCTGCGGCCGGGCGGGTGATTGCCGACGTAGGCGGCGCCGGTGGCATCGGCCAGCAGCAGGTTGAACGGCGGATAGGCGTCGGCGCGCGCCGCCAGCGCGTCGGCGAAGGCGGCGGCCGGCTGTTCGCCGGTCAGGTAGTCGGCGATCAGGGCGCCGCGCGAAGCGCCGGACATCGACGCCAGCGGGTCGCGCACGTTGGTGACCACGGCGCAGCGGCCGGCGGCGTCCAGCCCCACCCAGGTGCCGCCGGAGCGTAGGTCGCGGCCGGCCAGCAGGCGCGGCGCCGGGGCCGGCCAGCGCTGCAGCGGCGCGGTCGGGCGGGCGTGGAATTCGTCGCGGTTGCCGACCAGCAGCAAGCGCCATCGCGGGTGCGCAGCGTGCGCGAGAACGACCAGACACATGCCCGGCAGTGTGCGCGCTTGCGCAACGCGAGGCGAGCCCAGGCGCCATGTCGACGGCCGGTGACGACCGCCTTAACGCCCCCTACACAGGCCTGAATTTCCGTTCAATCTCAAAATTTGAGACGAAACAGTAACTTGTGGATAAGCCTTGAACAAGTCTCTAAAGATCGTTGCAAACCATTGATCCCGCTAGCGATTTACCGCTCGCAAAGTTGTTGACAACCCGTTGCGCGCTGCTAAGGTGGGCACTTGAGGGGAAACCGGGTTTTTTGTGGTTTTTCGTGGTTCAATGACCGCCCAGGCGGATTCGGAAAGGTGCAGGCGTCGTGTTTCAGGGCGAGACCGCAATCACTGTGGACGACAAGGGGCGTATGGCGGTTCCCACCGCGTACCGCGACCTCGTCGCGCGCGTGAGCGGCAATCGGCTGGTGCTGACCTACAACCCGTTCGAGGCTGGCTGCCTGTGGCTGTATGCGGAGAAGGAGTGGGAGCGGGTCCGTGACGACGTCATGGCCAAGCCCAACACCCAGCGCGTGGTGCGGGTCCTGCAGCAGAAGCTGGTGGGTTCGTCGGCCGCGCTGGAGCTGGACGCCAACGCCCGCATCACCATTCCGCCGAGCCATCGCGCCGCGGTGGGCATTGAAAAGCGCGCCGTGCTGTTGGGCATGGGCGACAAGTTCGAACTGTGGAGCGAGCAGGCTCATCGCGCACTGATCCAGCAGACGTTGTCTGACGAGGATCTGGGCGATGGATTGCTCGATCTGAAGTTGTGAGTCGGGGTGTCCGGATGCGCGGACAGGCGCAGGCCGGTCACCTCCCGGTGTCGCAACCATCGGCGGCGCATGTGCCGGTGTTGTTCGCGCAGGTCCTGGACGGGCTGCAGGTGATCGAAAACGGAATCTATCTGGATGGCACGTTCGGGCGTGGCGGACACGCGCGCGGGGTGCTGCACAAACTCGGCCCAGGAGGCCGGCTGCTGGTGATGGACAAGGACCCCGAGGCGATCGCCGAAGCCGAACATGCGTTCGGCGCCGACGCGCGCGTGTCCATCTATCGCGGCAGCTTCGCCGCGCTGGGCCAGTGGGACGCCGCCACCGCGCTGGACGGGGTGCTGTTCGACCTGGGCGTGTCCTCGCCGCAGCTGGACGTGGCCGCGCGCGGCTTCTCCTTCGGCAAGGACGGCCCGCTGGACATGCGCATGGACCCGGACACCGGCGAGAGCGCGGCGCAGTGGCTGGCGCGCGCCGAGGAGCGCGAGATCGCCGATGTGCTGTGGACCTACGGCGAAGAGCGGCAGAGCCGGCGCATCGCCCGCGCCATCGTCGCCCGCCGCGAGAAGCAGCCGCTGACCCGCACCGCCGAACTGGCCGACCTGATCGGCAGCGTGATGCCGCGCGGCGACAGCAAGACCCACCCGGCCACGCGCAGCTTCCAGGCGATCCGCATCCACATCAACCGCGAGCTGGCCGATCTGGAAACCGGCCTGGACGCGGCGCTGGCCCGGCTCAAGCCCGGCGGCCGCCTGGCGGTGATCAGCTTCCACTCGCTGGAAGACCGCATCGTCAAGCAGTTCATGCAGCGCCACGCCAAGGCCCCGCCGAGCAACCGCCGCCTGCCGGAGGCCACGACGTTCGTGCCAACCCTGCGCCTGCACGGCGGCGCGATCAAGGCCGACGCCGACGAACTGGCGGTCAACCCGCGCGCGCGCAGTGCGGTGTTGCGGGTGGCTGAGAAGCTGGGAATCGGGAGTCGAGAATCGGGAATCGGTAAAGGCGAAAGCAAGAGCGCGCTTCCCGGCACGGAAGGTTTTCGTGCGCAGTCGGCCGGCTCTTCCCCATTCCCCATTCCCGTTTCCCCATTCCCGCCGGCGCATGGCGCGCTCCACAGGAGCGCGCCATGAGCCGGCTGCTGCTGCTCGTGCTGCTCGCCTGCACCATCGCCTCGGCGATCGGGGTGGTGTACATGCGCCACCGCCATCGCCAGTTGTTCGTGGAGCTGTCGCGGCTGGAGCACAACCGCGACGAGCTGAACATCGAGTTCGGCCGGCTGCAGCTGGAGCAGGCGACCTGGGCCGAGAGCAATCGCGTCGACCAGGTCGCGCGCGAGCGGCTGGGGATGAAGTTCCCCGAGACTGGCGACATCGTGGTGGTGCGCCCGTGAACAAGAGCGGCCGCAACCGTCCCCGCAGCAACTTCAACCTGCGCGGCCGCCTGGCGCTGGTCGGCGCGGCGCTGGGCCTGTGCTCGGTGACGCTGATCGGCCGCGCGGCCTACGTGCAGTTGATCAACAGCGACTTCTACCAGCGCCAGGGCGAGGCGCGCTACCTGCGCGAACTGCCGATCGCCACCTCGCGCGGCATGATCACCGACCGCAACGGCGAGCCGCTGGCGGTGTCCACGCCGGTGGAGTCGATCTGGGTCAATCCGCAGGAACTGCTGCGCAGCCCCGACCGCATCCCGCAGCTGGCGCAGGCGCTGGAGCTGCCGGTCGACGAATTGACCGCCAAGCTCTCGCAGAAGGCGGACAAGGAGTTCATGTACCTCAAGCGCCGGATCAATCCGGACAAGGCGCATGCGGTGGTCGCGCTGGGCATCCCCGGCGTGTTCTCGCAGCGCGAATTCCGCCGCTTCTACCCGCAGGGCGAAGCGATGGCGCACGTGCTGGGCTTCACCAACATCGACGACCGCGGCCAGGAAGGGCTGGAGCTGGCGTTCGATTCCTGGCTGCGCGGCAAGCCGGGCGCCAAGCGCGTGATCCGCGACCGCAAGGGCGCGATCGTCGAGAGCATCGACCTGGTCAAGCCGGCGCAGCCGGGCAAGGACCTGACCCTGAGCATCGACCGCCGCATCCAGTTCCTGGCCTACAAGGAACTGCGCAACGCGCTGGTCGAGAACAAGGCCGCCGGCGGCTCGATCGTGATCATGGACGTGGCCACCGGCGAGATCCTGGCCATGGTCAACCTGCCGACCTACAACCCCAACGCGGTCAACGGGGTCAACCCGGACGTGCGCCGCAACCGCGCCGTCACCGATCTGGTCGAGCCGGGCTCGACGATGAAGCCGCTGACCATCTCCACCGCGCTCAAGGCCGGGGTGGTGACCAAGGACACGCTGATCGACACCAACCCCGGCTACATGTCCGTGGGCCGCTTCACCATCAAGGACGTGCCGCGCAACAACGGCGTGCTGACCGTGACCGGGGTGATCACCCGCAGCTCCAACATCGGCGCGGCCAAGATCGCGGCCAAGCTGCCGGACCAGACCTTCTACGACCAGGTCCACAGCTACGGCTACGGCAGTTCCCCGCACAGTGGTTTCCCCGGCGAATCGGCCGGCGTGTTCCCGTCGCCGGCGCGCTGGAGCGGTTCGTCCAAGACCACCATGTCCTACGGCTACGGCCTGTCGGTGACGCCGCTGCAGATCGCCCGCGCCTACTGTGCGCTGGGCAACGGCGGGCGCCTGGTGACCCCGACCTTCGTCAAGGGCCAGCACGAGGACAGCAAGCAGGTGCTGGACCCGGCGATCTCCAAGGAAGTGGTGGCGATGATGGAGACGGTGGTCACCCAGGGCGGCGCCAAGGGCGCGGCGATCCTGGGCTACCACGTGGCCGGCAAGACCGGCACCGCGCGCAAGGCCGGCCCCGGCGGCTACGAGCGCGGCCACTACAACGCGCTGTTCGCGGGCCTGGTGCCGGCGAGCAATCCGCGCTTCGCCACGGTCATCGTCATCAACGACCCGCAGGGCGCCAAGTACTACGGCGGCCTGGTCTCGGCGCCAGTGTTCCACAACGTGATGGAAGGCGCGCTGCGCCTGATGGACGTGCCGCCGGACGACATCCAGTCGTGGCTGGCCGCGCAGGCCGCCGGCAAGAGCGGCCATGCGCCGCCGGCGGCGCCGGTGGAACCGGATCCGGCCACCGTGCCCGACGCCGCCGCCGAGGTCGATGCCGCGCTGCCCAGCGCGCGCGCGGTGGCGCCGCCGGCGCCGGCCGCGTTGCCGGCGCCGCTGCAGGAGACCCGCCAGTGACCCGCGCGATGTCGCTGTCGCAACTGCTGCCGGGCGTGGCGCTGGCGCACGACGTGCAGGTGTCCGGGCTGGTCATGGACAGCCGCGCGGTGCGCCCGGGCGATGCCTTCGTGGCGATCGCCGGGTTCGGCGCGCATGGCCTGGGCTTCGTCGAGCAGGCGCGTGCCAACGGCGCGGTCGCGGTGCTGTACGACCCGCCGGCTCCGGCCGAACTGCCGGCGCCGGCCGACGCGATCGCGGTCCCTGGCCTGCGCGCGCGCATGGGCGCGATGGCCGACCAGTTCCACGGCCATCCGTCGCAGACCATGACCATGGCCGGGGTCACCGGCACCAACGGCAAGACCTCCACCGTGCAACTGCTGACGCAGGCCTGGCACCTGCTGGGCACGCGTAGCGGCAGCATCGGCACGCTCGGCGCCGGCCTGTACGGGCAGGTGCAGCCGACCGGCTTCACCACGCCGCTGGTGCTGCCGCTGCACGCGCTGCTGGCGCAGTTGCGCGACGCTGGCGCGCAGGCGGTGGCGATGGAAGTCAGCTCGCACGCGCTCGACCAGGGCCGCGTGGATGCGGTGCATTTCGACGTGGCGGTGTTCACCAATCTCACCCGCGACCATCTCGACTACCACGGCGACATGGCCAGTTACGGCGCCGCCAAGGCGCGCCTGTTCGCCACGCCGGGGCTGAAATCGGCGGTGGTCAACCTGGACGATGCGTTCGGCCGCGAGCTGCTGGGCACGCTGGATCCGGCGCTGCGCCGCATCGCGGTCAGCTCGCGCGGCCAGGACGGCGCCGAGGTGCGCGCCGAGGCGCTGCGCCTGGACGCGCGCGGCATCGGCTTCACCCTGGCGATCGGCGAGGAGCGGCATCCGCTGCAGTCGCCGTTGCTGGGCCGTTTCAACGTCGACAACCTGCTGGCCGTGGCCGGCGCGCTGCATGCGCTGGACGTGGCGCCGGTGCGCATCGCCGCCACCCTGGCGCAACTGCAGCCGATCCGTGGGCGCATGAACCGCCTCGGCGGCGATGGTGCGCAGCCGCTGGTGGTGGTCGACTACGCGCATACGCCCGACGCGCTGGAGCAGGCGCTGCAGAGCCTGCGCGCGCACGCGCAGGGCCGCATCACCTGCGTGTTCGGCTGCGGCGGCGAGCGCGACACCGGCAAGCGCCCGCAGATGGCGGCGATCGCGCAGCGTCTGGCCGAGCGCGTGGTGGTCACCGACGACAATCCGCGTGGCGAGGACGGCGATGCCATCGTCGCCGACATCCTGGCCGGCTTCGACGGCATGCAGGCGGTGCAGGTGCAGCGCGACCGCGCGCAGGCCATCGCCATGGCGGTCGCCGATGCCGGCGCCGAGGACATCGTGCTGATCGCCGGCAAGGGCCACGAGCCCTACCAGGAGGTCGCCGGCGTGCGCCATGCGTTCGACGATACCGAGGTCGCCGCGCAGGCCCTGCGCGCGCATGCGACGGAGGCGGCCCGATGAAGCGCCTGCCGTTGTCGATGATCGCGCACTGGGTCGGCGCCGAACTGCATGGTGACGATGTGGCGATCGACGCGATCAGCCACGACACCCGCAGCCTGGCTGCCGGCAGCCTGTACGTGGCGCTGCGCGGCGAGCGTTTCGACGGTCACGCCTTCGTCGCCGACGCCGCTGCGCGCGGCGCCAGCGCGCTGCTGGTGGAGCGTGTGCAGCCGCAGATCGAACTGCCGCAGATCGTCGTCGCCGACACCCAACTGGCGCTGGCGCGGATCGCCGCCGGCATGCAGCGCGGCCGCGCCACCCGCGTGGCCGCAATCACCGGCAGCAACGGCAAGACCAGCGTCAAGGCGCTGCTGCTGGCGATCCTGCAGCATGCCTGCCGCATCGACTGCGGCAGCGTCTACGCCAACCCGGGCAACCGCAACAACGAGATCGGCCTGCCGCTGGCGGTGATCGAGGCGCCGGACGACGCCGACTACGCGATCTACGAAATGGGCGCCGGCAAGCCGGGCGACATCGCCTATCTCACCGACATCGCCCCGCCGCAGGTGTCGCTGGTCAACAACATCGCCCCGGCGCACCTGGAGCGCCTGGGCAGCCTGCTCGGCATCGCCCAGACCAAGGGGGCGATCTACACCGCGCTGCCGGCCGACGGCACCGCGGTCATCAATATCGACGACGCCTTCGGGCTGTGGTTCGAGCAGCGCCTGGCGACGGCCGACGTGCGGCCGCAACTGCTGCGCTTCGGCCTGCAGCACGGCGCCGACGTCGGCGCGGCGCAGGTGCGCATGACCGCCGACCTCACCCGGTTCGTGCTGAACACGCCGCGCGGCGACGTCGAGGCGACGCTGCCGCTGCCGGGCCGGCACAACTTGCAGAACGCCCTGGCCGCCGCCGCGCTGGCGCTGGCGCTGGGCGTGGCCCCGGCGCGCATCGCCGCCGGCCTGGCGCAGGTGCAGCCGGTCCCCGGCCGGCAGATCACCCACACGCTGCCCGACGGCGCGGTGCTGATCGACGACAGCTACAACGCCAATCCCGGTTCCCTGGCCGCGGCGATCGATGCGCTGGCCGCGGCCGGCGGCGAGCGCTGGCTGGTGCTCGGCGACATGCGCGAACTCGGCGCCGACGCCGCAGCCCTGCACGCCAGCGGCGGGCGCCGCGCGCGCGACGCCGGGCTGACCCGGCTGTACGCGCTCGGCCCGCTCAGCGCCCACGCCGCGCAGGCCTTCGGCGAGAACGGCCGGGTGTTCGACAGCCATGCGGCGCTGATCGAGGCGCTGCAGCGCGACCTGGCGGCGGTGGCCGGGAATCGGGAATCGGGAACCGGGAATCGGCAAGAGCAGGATCAAGAGCAGGAATTCAAGCACATGCATGAGAACACCGGTGCGCCGTCGCATGGCGCGCTCCAGCCGGCCCCGGCCACGCTCCTCGTCAAGGGTTCGCGCGGCAGCGCCATGGACACCGTGGTCCGCGCGCTGCTGAACCAGGCACAGGAGGCGCCGCATGTTGCTTGAACTCGCCCGCTGGCTGCAGCAGCTCGAAAGCATGTTCGGGCTGTTCGGCTATCTGACCTTCCGCGGCATTCTCGCGGCGCTGACCTCGCTGTTCCTGTCGCTGTGGCTGGGCCCGGCGGTGATCCGCAAGCTGGCGCAGTTCAAGGGCGGCCAGCCGATCCGCCAGGACGGCCCGCAGACCCACTTCTCCAAGGCCGGCACCCCGACCATGGGCGGTTCGCTGATCCTGCTCACCGTGCTGCTGTCGGTGCTGCTGTGGGGCGACCTGCGCAACCGCTACGTGTGGCTGGTGCTGGCGGTGATGCTGGCGTTCGGTGTGATCGGCTGGTACGACGACTGGATCAAGATCGTGCGCCGCGACCCGAACGGGCTGAAGTCGCGCTGGAAGTACCTGCTGCAGTCGATCTTCGGCCTGGCCGCCGGCCTGTTCCTGTACTACACCGCCGACGTGCCGGCGGCGATCACCTTCTACATCCCGATGTTCAAGTCGATCGCGCTGCCGCTGGCCGGGATCAGCTTCGTCGCCATCGCCTATTTCTGGATCGTCGGCTTCTCCAACGCCGTCAACCTGACCGACGGCCTGGACGGCCTGGCGATCATGCCGACCGTGCTGGTGGCCTGCGCGCTGGGCGTGTTCGCCTATGCGTCGGGCAACGCGGTGTTCTCCGCCTACCTGAAGATCCCGACCATCCCCGGCGCCGGCGAACTGATCATCATCTGTGCGGCGATCGCCGGCGCGGGCCTGGGCTTCCTGTGGTTCAACACCTATCCGGCGATGGTGTTCATGGGCGACATCGGCGCGTTGGCGCTGGGCGCGGTGCTGGGCACCATCGCGGTGATCGTGCGCCAGGAACTGGTGCTGGTGATCATGGGTGGCGTGTTCGTCATCGAGACCCTGTCGGTGATGATCCAGGTCGCCTCGTTCAAGCTCACCGGCAAGCGCGTGTTCCGCATGGCGCCGATCCACCACCACTTCGAGCTGAAGGGCTGGCCGGAGCCGCGGGTGATCGTGCGCTTCTGGATCATTTCGGTGGTGCTGGTGCTGGTCGGCCTGGCCACGTTGAAGGTGCGCTGATGAACGACGCTGCCCGCCAAGCGACCCGCCTGGAGGCCATCGGTGGCCGCTACGACCCGTGGCTGCTCGGCGCCGCAGTGGCGCTGGCGTCGCTGGGCGTGGTGATGGTCGGCTCCAGCTCGATCGAGCTGACCACCAGCCCGTTCTACTACCTGAGCCGCCACCTGCTGTTCCTGGCCGGCGGCATCGGCCTGGCGTTCTGGGCGATGCGCACCGAGCTGAAGAACATCGAGCAGTACAACCAGTTGCTGCTGCTGGCCTGCTTCGGCCTGCTGCTGGTGGTGTTCGTGCCCGGCCTGGGCAGCACGGTCAACGGCGCGCGGCGCTGGATCAACCTGGGCATCTCGCGCTTCCAGACCGTGGAAGCGGTGAAGGTGCTGTACATCGTGTGGCTGTCCAGCTACCTGGTGCGCTTCCGCGACGAGGTCAACGCGACGTGGCCGGCGATGCTCAAGCCGCTGGGCGTGGCGGTGGCATTGGTCGGCCTGCTGCTGCTGCAGCCGGACTTCGGCTCCTCCACGCTGCTGCTGGCGATCACCGCCGGCATGTTGGTGCTGGGCGGGGTGAACCTGCCGCGCATGTCGATGCCGATCGTGATCGGCCTGCCGGTGTTCGCCTTCATCGCGATCCTCGAGCCGTACCGCCTGCGCCGCATCACCTCGTTCCTGGATCCGTGGGCCGACCAGCTCGGCTCCGGCTACCAGTTGTCCAATGCGCTGATGGCGGTGGGCCGCGGCGAACTGTTCGGGGTCGGCCTCGGTGGCTCGGTGCAGAAGCTCAACTACCTGCCGGAAGCGCACACCGACTTCATCTTCTCGGTCATCGCCGAGGAACTGGGCTTCGTCGGCGTGTGCCTGATCATCTCGCTGTACGCGCTGCTGGTCGGCCGCGCGTTCTGGCTGGGCATGCGCTGCGTGGAGATGAAGCGCCACTTCTCCGGCTACATCGCCTTCGGCATCGGCCTGTGGATCAGCCTGCAGAGCTTCGTCTCGGTCGGCGTGAACCTCGGCATCCTGCCGACCAAGGGCCTGACCCTGCCGCTGATCTCCGCCGGCGGCTCCAGCGTGCTGATGACCTGCGCGGCGATGGGCCTGCTGCTGCGCGTGTCCTACGAACTCAATCGCGCCGAGCGCCAGGTGGCGCTGGTGCGCAGCGACGCGGCAATGCCGGTCAAGCAGACCGTGGACAACGCCGAGGACCTGCACGCCGCGCGCGAGGCCAGCGCCAGCGCGGTCGCCGCGGCGATCCAGGGCACCCCGGGGCGTGGCACCAGCCGCATGCAGCCGCGGGTCGAACCCACCTTCGGGAGGCTCGGATGAGCGCGGTGCAGGGCGATCGTCCGGTGATGATCCTCGCCGGTGGCACCGGCGGGCACATCTTCCCCGCGCTGGCCGTGGCCAAGGTGCTGCGCGCGCGCGGCGTGCCGGTGGTGTGGCTGGGCGCGGCCGGGCGCATGGAAACGCGGCTGGTGCCGGAGCACGGCATCGAGCTGGACACGATCGAGATCGGCGGGCTGCGCGGCAAGGGCGCGCTGGCCCTGTTCGGCGCGCCGGTGCGGGTGATGCGCGCGGTGCGCGCCGCCGGCTTCGTGCTGCGCCGGCGGGCGCCGCGGGCGGTGATCAGTTTCGGTGGCTTCGCGGCCGGCCCCGGCGGCCTGGCTGCGCGGCTGCTCAAGTTGCCGCTGCTGGTGCACGAGCAGAACCGCGCGCCGGGCCTGACCAACAAGGTGCTGGCGCGGGTCGCGCGGCGCGTGCTGACCGGCTTCCCGGGCAGCTTCGCCACGCGCGAGGAAGCGGTGGGCAATCCGGTGCGCGCCGAGATCGCCGCACTGGCGCCGCCGGCGCAGCGCCTGGCCGCGCGCCACGGCGCGCCGCGGCTGCTGGTACTGGGCGGCAGCCAGGGCGCGCGCGCGCTCAACCAGGCGTTGCCGCAGGCGCTGGCCGCGCTCGGCGTGGCCGTGGAGGTGCGCCACCAGTGCGGCGAAGCGCTGCGCGAGGAAGCCGCGCGCGCCTACGCCGACGCTGGCGTCGCCGCCAGCGTCGAAGCCTTCATCGGCGACATGGCCGCCGCCTACGCCTGGGCCGACCTGGTGGTGTGCCGCGCCGGCGCCTCGACCCTGGCCGAACTGTGCGCGGTCGGCATCGGCAGCGTGCTGGTGCCGTTCGCCGCCGCCGTCGACGACCACCAGACCCGCAATGCCGAGTACCTGGTCGAGCGCGGCGCCGCCGTGCTGCTGAAGCAGGATGACGCCCTGGCCGGCCACCTGCAGCGCGTGCTGCGCGACCTGCTGGCACAGCCGGCGCAGCGCCTGGCGATGGCCGAGGCCGCGCGCCAGCTGGCCAAGCCGGATGCGGCCGAGCGGATTGCGGACATCGTGCTCGAAGAAGCCGGGAGTCGGGATTCGGGATTGGGGATTGGCAAAAAGCAGGAGCACAAGCAGGACACCATGCAGACACCCGTACAACGTGCAGCGCTGCGGCAACCAGCCGCCAGCGACACGAATCCCCAATCCCGAATCCCCAATCCCGGCACCTCCGCAGGAGGTGCCCTGTGATTCGCCGTCTCCACGACACCGGCGATCTGGTCCGCGCGTTCCCGCGCGTGCACTTCGTCGGCATCGGCGGCACCGGCATGAGCGGCATCGCCGAGGTCATGCTGACCCTGGGCTACGAGGTCTCTGGCTCGGACAACGCCGACAATGCGGCCACCCGGCGCCTGGTCAAGCTCGGTGCGCGGGTGATGCGCGGGCACTCGGCGGCCAACGTGCTCGGCACCGACTGCGTGGTGGTGTCCAGCGCGATCCGCGAGGACAACCCGGAACTGATGGAGGCGCGCAGCCAGCGCATTCCGATCATGCCGCGCGCGGCGATGCTGGCCGAACTGATGCGCTTCCGCCGCGGTATCGCGGTGGCCGGCACCCACGGCAAGACCACCACCACCAGCCTGGCCGCGGCGGTGCTCAGCGAAGGCGGGCTGGACCCGACCTTCGTGATCGGCGGCCAGCTGCTCGCCGCCGGCGCCAACGCCAAGCTCGGCGGCGGCCAGTGGCTGGTGGCCGAGGCCGACGAAAGCGACGGCAGCTTCCTGCGCCTGAACCCGCTGATCTCGGTCATCACCAACATCGATGCCGATCACCTGGAGAACTACGGCAACGACTTCGCCCGGGTCCAGGCGGCGTTCGCCGAGTTCCTGCAGCGCCTGCCGTTCTACGGCCTGGCGGTCTTGTGCATCGACGATCCAGAAGTGGCCGCGCTGGCGGCGAAGACCCCGCGCCATGTGATGAGCTACGGCCTCAGCGAGAACGCCGACGTGCGCGCCGAGGACGTGGTGCAGGACGGCCCGCGCATGCGCTTCACCCTGCGCCTGCCCGAAGGCAGCAGCATCCCGGTGACCCTGGCGCTGCCGGGCCGGCACAACGTGCTCAACGCACTGGCCGCCGCCGCCATTGGCTGGCAACTGGGCGTGGCCCCGGAAGCGATCGCCAGCGCGCTGCAGAGCTTCGCCGGCATCGGCCGCCGCTTCAACGACCTGGGCGAAGTGACCACCGCCGGCGGCGCGCGCGTACGCGTGGTCGACGACTACGGCCACCATCCGCGCGAGCTGGCCGCGGTGTTCGCCGCCGCCCGCGGCGGCTGGCCGGACAAGCGCCTGGTGGTCGCGTTCCAGCCGCATCGCTACAGCCGCACCCGCGACCAGTTCGATGCGTTCGCCGCGGTACTGTCGGAAGTGGACGCGCTGGTGCTCAGCGAGGTCTACCCGGCCGGCGAGGCGCCGATCCCGGGCGCAGACGCGCGTTCGCTGGCCCGTGCGATCCGCGCGCGCGGCCGCAGCGAGCCGGTCGTGGTCGGCCAGGTCGGCGAACTCGACAGCGTGCTGCCGGACGTGCTGCAGGACGGCGACCTGCTGCTGATGATGGGCGCGGGCGACATCGGCTACGTCGCCCAGCACATCGCCCAGCACGGCTTCGCCGGCGGAGCGGACGCATGAGCGCGCAGACCCTGCCGCCGCCGCGCGTCACCGACCCGGCCGGGTTCGGCCGCGTCGCCGTATTGCTCGGCGGCACGTCGAGCGAACGCGAGGTGTCGCTGAACTCCGGCGCCAACGTGCTCGAGGCGCTGCGCAGCCGCGGCGTCGACGCTCAGCCGGTGGATGGCATTCCCGCCTTGCTCGAGCGCATCCGCGCCGGCGAAGTCGATCGCGTGTTCAACATCCTCCACGGCGGCGACGGCGAGAACGGCGTGCTGCAGGGCCTGCTGCGCGCGCTGCAGGTGCCGTTCACCGGCCCCGACGTGCTCGGCAGCGCGCTGACCCTGGACAAGATCCGCACCAAGCAGGTGTGGATCGCCGCCGGCCTGCCGACCCCGGGCTTCGCCCGCATCGACGCCCAGGCCGACCTGGCCGCGGCCGCCGCCGCGCTGGGCTACCCGCTGTTCGTCAAGCCGGCCTGCGAAGGCTCCAGCGTCGGCGTGTTCCGCGTGCTGTCCGAGGCCGACCTGGCGCCGGTGCGCGCCTTCGCCGCCGACTACCGCGGCGAACTGCTGATGGAGCAGATGGTGCAGGGCGAGGAGTACACCGTCGGCATCCTCGGCGACGTCGCGCTGCCGTCGATCCGCATCGTCCCCGCCGGCGACTGGTACGACTACCACGCCAAGTACATTGCCGAGGACACCCAGTACCTGTGCCCGGGCATGCAGGGCGAGGACGAGACCGAGATCCGCCAGCTCGCGCTGCAGGCCTTCGCCGCCGCCGGCTGCAGCGGCTGGGGCCGCGTGGACGTGATGCGCGACCGCGTGCGCGGCCTGCAGTTGATCGAAGTCAACACCGCCCCGGGCATGACCAGCCACTCGCTGGTGCCCAAGGCCGCCGCGCAGCTGGGCGTGGATTTCGCCGGCCTGTGCTGGCGCATCCTGGAGCAGACGCTGTGAAGCCGGGATTGGGGATTCGGGATTGGGGATTCGCACCGTCGGCGCTTCGCGCCGCCGGCGAGTGCCGCTGCGCGCGTTGCGCCAATCCCCAATCCCCAATCCCCAATCCCGCGCACCGGAAGGTGCGCCAATGAACGCCTCCCTGCGCATCCTCGCCTGGCTGCTGGCGCTGGCCCTGGTCGCGCTGCCGATCGTAGCCGTGCTCAACGGTTGGGTCGGGGCCGAGCGCTGGCCGCTGAGCCGGTTGCAGGTGAGCGGCGACTTCAAGCGCGTGTCCGCCGAGCAGTTGCGCCAGGTGGTGCTGCCGTATGCACGCCGCGGCTTCTTCGCGGTGCGCCTGCAGGATGCGCAGGACGCGATCGAGCGCCTGCCGTGGGTCGAGAGCGCGCGCGTGCGCAAGCGCTGGCCGGACGTGCTGGAAGTGCGTGTCGTCGAGCATCGCCCGTTCGCGCGCTGGGGCGAAGACCGCATGCTGTCCGAGCAGGGCCGCATCTTCGCCCTGCCCAACGAACTGCGCGATGTGGCCCTGCCGCACCTGGCCGGCCCCGACGCCAAGGCCGCCGACGTGGTCGCGCTGTACAACGCCTCGCGCGCGCTGTTCGCCCCGGTCGGCCTGCCGGTGCAGGGCGTCGCCCTGGACGCGCGCGGCAGCTGGTCGCTGGCGCTGGGCAACGGCGTGCAGGTGGTGGTCGGCCGCGACGACGCGCGCGCCCGCCTGGAGCGCTTCGCCCGGGTGCTGCCGCAATTGCTGCAGCCGGGCCAGCCGCCGCTGGCGCGCGCCGATCTGCGCTACACCAACGGATTCACCGTGGCATGGGTACCCGAGAGCAAAGAGCCGAGTAAGGAGCCGGGCAAGGAGAAGAAGCCCGCGGCGCCGGCCCAGCCTGCGCGGCACGCGGCACTGGCCGACCCTCCATCCCATCGCGAGAGCCCGCTCTTCTCCCTTTCCCATTCCCGATTCTCTATTCCCGGCTCCAAGACATGAACCGCAAAGGCGACAAATCCCTCATCGTTGGACTGGACATCGGCACCTCCAAGGTCGTCGCGCTGGTCGGCGAATACTCGCCCGGCAACCCGATCGAGGTGATCGGCATCGGTTCGCATGAGTCGCGTGGGCTCAAGCGCGGCGTGGTCGTGGACATCGAATCCACCGTGCAGTCGATCCAGCGCGCGATCGAGGAAGCCGAGCTGATGGCCGGCTGCGAGATCCGCTCGGTGTACGCGTCGATCTCCGGCAACCACGTGCAGTGCAAGAACTCGCCGGGCATCGTCCCGATCCGCGACGGCGAGGTGACCTGGAACGACCTGGACCGCGTGCTGGAAGCGGCCAAGGCGGTGGCGATCCCGGCCGACCAGCGCATCCTCCACGCGATCCCGCGCGAGTACGTGCTGGACGATTCGCAGGAAGGCATTCGCAACCCGGTCGGCATGACCGGCGTGCGCCTGGAGGTGCACGCGCACCTGGTGGTGTGCGCGCAGTCGGCCGCGGCCAACATCAGCAAGTGCGTGCAGCGCTGCGGCCTGCAGGTGGACGATCTGATCCTGTCCTCGCTGGCGTCCTCGGTGGCGGTGCTGACCGCCGACGAGCGCGAGCTGGGCGTGGTGCTGGTGGACATGGGCGCCGGCACCACCGACCTGGCGGTGTTCGTGCAGGGCGCGATCTGCCACACCGCCTCGCTGCCGATCGCCGGCGACCATGTCACCAACGACATCGCGCACATGCTGCGCACGCCGACCCCGGAAGCCGAGCAGATCAAGGTGCGCTACGCCTGCGCCCTGGCGCAGCTGGCCACCGCGGAAGAAAGCATCCAGGTGCCCAGCGTCGGCGACCGTCCGCCGCGGCGCATGCCGCGCCATTCGCTGGCGCAGGCGGTGCAGGGGCGCTACGAGGAAATCTTCGAGATGGTGCAGGCCGAACTGCGCCGCTCCGGCTTCGAGGAACTGGTGCGCGCCGGCATGGTGCTCACCGGCGGCGCCTCGAAGATGGAAGGCGTGGTCGAACTGGCCGAGGAAATGGTGCAGATGCCGGTACGCGTGGGCATTCCCCAGCACGTCACCGGCCTGGGCGAAGTCGTCGGCAACCCGGTCCACGCCACCGGCGTGGGCCTGCTGCTGATGGGCAGCCAGATCGAACACCCGCGCCGCCCGTCGCTGCCGACCGGCCGCGCCGGTAGCTTGTTCAAGAAATTGAAGAACTGGTATCGCGGCGAGTTTTGAGGGCCGGGAATGGTGAATCGGGAATTGGGAATGGGTAAGAGCAAAAGCAAAGGCGGTGCTGCGGTGAGATCGGTGGAGAGCGGTGAGAGAAGGTAGGTAGCGTGGTTTTTTTGCAATTCCGCTGAGGAAAAGGTCCCGGGCTGGAAACGCACTGTTGCGATTCCCCACTCCCGATTCCCCATTCCCAGCTTCCAAACAACAACACTCGCCGAAGTGCGGGTGTCGGGACAGCGAACGGAGCGATCCGATTCCCCATTCCCGATTCCCCATTCACGGCTCAAAGAGGAAACGGACATGGCGCATTTCGAACTGATTGAAAAGATGGCACCCAATGCAGTGATCAAGGTGGTCGGCGTGGGCGGCGGCGGCGGCAACGCGGTCGCGCACATGGTCAGCAGCAGCGTGGACGGCGTGGAGTTCATCACCGCCAACACCGACTCGCAGGCGATCAAGAACTGCGGCGCCAAGCTGCAGCTGCAGCTCGGCACCAACGTCACCAAGGGCCTGGGCGCAGGTGCGAACCCGGAAGTCGGCCGCCAGGCCGCGCTGGAAGACCGCGAGCGCATCATGGACGCGCTGCAGGGCGCGGACATGGTGTTCATCACCGCCGGCATGGGCGGCGGCACCGGCACCGGCGCCGCGCCGGTGGTGGCGCAGCTGGCCAAGGAAATGGGCATCCTGACCGTGGCCGTGGTCACCAAGCCGTTCCCGTTCGAAGGCCGCCGCCGCATGCAGGTGGCGCTGAAGGGCATCGAGGAACTGAGCCAGCACTGCGACTCGCTGATCACCATTCCGAATGAAAAGCTGATCACCGTGCTCGGCCGCAACGCCACCATGATCCAGGCGTTCCGCGCCGCCAACGACGTGCTGCAGGGCGCGGTGCAGGGCATCGCCGACCTGATCGTGCGTCCGGGCCTGATCAACGTCGACTTCGCCGACGTGCGCACCGTGATGTCGGAAATGGGCCTGGCGATGATGGGCACCGGTTCGGCCCGCGGCGACGACCGCGCGCAGGCCGCTGCCGAAGCGGCGATCCAGAACCCGCTGCTGGACGACGTCAACCTGGCCGGCGCCAACGGCATCCTGGTCAACATCACCGCCGGCCCGGACTTCACCATGGCCGAGTTCGACGAGATCGGCCGCACCATCGAGGGCTTCTCTTCCGAGGACGCCACCGTGGTGGTCGGCACCGTGCTGGATCCGGACATGCAGGACGAAGTGCGCGTGACCGTGGTCGCCACCGGCCTGAACCGTGCGGTGTCGCGCCAGTCGCAGCGTCCGGAGCAGCGTGCGCCGATCAAGCTGGTGCGCAACGCCACCACCGGCCAGCCGGAGTTCGGCGACTTCGAGCACGGCGGCGATGCCGTGTCCAAGGCGGTCGGCGGTGCGATGGGCCTGGGCCTGCGCCGTCCCAGCGGCGACGGCATGGGCGCGGCGCCGTCCGCACCGGCGCCGGCCGCGGCCGACCTGCCGAGCGACTACCTGGACATCCCGGCGTTCCTGCGCCGCCAGGCCGACTGATGCCGTCCCTGGCGCAGCCGTCCGGCTTGCGGATGGGCCTGCCCGGCCATCCATGGCCGGGCGCGGGGCCGCTCGCGAAGCAGTGCTTCGCAAGCAAGCGGCCCGCCCTGCGCCTCCAGGCCGACTGAGGTCTGCGTCATCGGCCGGCGCGTGCGCCGGCCCGCAACACCGCCGTCCGGGAGCGCCTCCCTGGCCGGCGCGCCATGTCCCTTGCTGCCGGGTCCCCGCGACCCGGCAGGTTTTTGCGACCGCGACGCCGGCACGGGCCAGTGTTGCAAGCATGGGATGCTGTGACCGCTTTGTTAAAATTTAGCTAAACGCGTGATATTCTCGTTGTCTGTTCAGTTCCCGTGCGAACAGACGTTCCCAGACTGTCTGCCATGACCCAGCAACGCACCCTCAAGAACACGATCCGCGCCACCGGCGTGGGCCTGCACAGCGGCGACAAGGTCTACATGACCCTGCGCCCCGCACCGGCCGACCACGGCATCGTGTTCCGACGCGTGGACCTGGATCCGGCGGTGGACGTGCCTGCCGATGCCGAGCTGGTCACCGAGACCACGCTGTGCACCGGCCTGAGCCGCGGCCAGGCCAAGATCCAGACGGTGGAGCACCTGATGTCGGCGATGGCCGGCCTCGGCGTGGACAACGCCATCGTCGAACTGTCCTCGGCCGAACTGCCGATCATGGACGGCTCGGCCGGCCCGTTCGTGTTCCTGCTGCAGTCGGCGGGCATCGTCGAGCAGGACAAGGCCAAGCGCTTCATCCGCATCAAGCGCGAGGTCGAAGTGCGCGACGGCGACAAGATCGCCCGTTTCGTGCCGTACGACGGCGGCTACAAGCTCGGCTTCACCATCCAGTTCGACCACCCGATGATCCCGGCCAAGCAGTCGCGCCAGGAAATCGAGTTCTCGACGATGGCCTACATCAAGGAAATCTCCCGCGCGCGCACCTTCGGCTTCATGCGCGACCTGGAGTACATGCGCGAGCGCAATCTCGGCCTGGGCGGTTCGATGGACAACGCCATCGTGCTCGACGAGTTCCGCGTGCTCAACGACGACGGCCTGCGCTACGCCGACGAGTTCGTGCGCCACAAGATCCTCGATGCGATCGGCGACCTGTACCTGGCCGGCGGTGCCATCCTCGGCGCCTACGAGGGCTACAAGTCCGGCCACGCACTGAACAACAAGCTGGTCCGCGCCCTGCTCGCCGAGCAGGCGGCATGGGAATGGGTCAGCTTCGAATCCGCCGCGCAGCAGGCGCCGGTGGCCTACGGGGCGGCGGCTTACGCCTGAACCCGTTTAACCCGGTGACGGCCGGGTAGGGATCACGGAATCGGCAATCGACCGGTTCTTCTTCTCCTCTTAACGCCGATTTAACGAATCGGTAACGACCTGACGCCCGACGCCCGCTAGGATGCGTCGGTCGCGGCGTGCGTGTCTACGTACGTCGACGGCCACGGTCGGAGCCCGTGGTCGCATCGGGCGTCGCGGAGACGACGTCCTGCAGGGAAGCCAGGGCCTCGCGCAACCCCTTATGCGTGGCCGCAGAAACCGGAGCTGGCGTGCTTCTTGCCTGCTGCATTGGGGAATGCGCGGGTGCAGTCGCAGTCTTGACGGTCACTTTGGTGGCTTTCAGCCCGAGGGAACGGGCCGCAGCAAGGATGTCGGCCTCGGCCAGCCTGACCCGGGCGTGCCAGACCGGAGACTCAACGAGAAAAACGAGCTGTTCGCCGTTCACGTTGGCCAACCGACACCGCGAGGCCAGGTTCGGCGGCAGATGGGGGCGTAACTGCCGGTCCAGCGCGTCGAGCCACAGGGCGCGGCGCAACGGGTCGCCCGCCTTGTCCGCCAGTGCGGCGTCCAGCGCCGGCTGCGGCGTGGCGGTATGGCCTTCGCCGGACTTTCGCTTAGACATGAAAACTCATATGACGTTCAAGAAGATCGTAATCCGTTCCAGTGAAAAGGGGGTCAAGACGTTGCCGTGGCGATTGCGCGATTTCGCCGATCGCCGCCCCTTCGCCGCGCTCGGTTCCGTGCTCGGCCTCGGCATGGTACTCGGCATCGGCGTCAGCGCTGCAGCCGGGTGGGGTGGTTCGGCGCAACTGCGCGCCAAGCTCGAGCGGCAGGACCAGGAACTGGCGCAGGTGCGCCGCGACGCGCAGACCCAGGTCAACGCCCTGGCGGCGCGGCTGGGCGAACTGCAGGCGCAGGCGACCCGGCTCAACGCACTCGGCGATCGCCTGACCCGCATGGGCAAGCTGCAGGACGGCGAGTTCGATTTCGACCAGCCGGTCGGCGTCGGTGGCGGCGACGACGAGCCCAGCCACGACATGCCCGCGCAGCAGCTCGGCAAGGAACTGGACGGGCTGCAGCAGCAGTTCGCCACCTCCGGCCAGCAGCTGTCGGTGCTCGAATCGCTGCTGTTCGACCACCAACTGGACCAGAACGCGGTGCCCTCGCGGATGCCGATCCGCAACAGCTACATCACCTCGGCCTTCGGCGGCCGCGCCGATCCGTTCGGCCGTGGTACCGGCAACCACAAGGGCATCGACTTCCACGCCAATGTCGGCGACCCGGTGCTGGCGGTGGCCGACGGCGTGGTCAGCTATTCCGGCGTGCGCGGCGGCTACGGCAACGTGGTCGAGGTCGACCACGGCAATGGCTATGTCACCCGCTATGCGCACAATTCGCGGTTGTCGGTGAAGGTCGGCGACCTGGTGCGGGTCGGCCAGGAAGTGGCCAAGGCCGGCTCCACCGGCCGTTCCACCGGCGCCCACGTGCACTTCGAGGTGTGGAAGGACGGGGTGGTGGTGAACCCGGCCAAGTTCCTCGGCGATGGCGCCATTCCGGTGGGCCGCCGCGGCCGCGGCTGAGCCTTGCGGGGCCTGGCGTGCCGGCGCTTGAATCGCCGGGCGCCGCCCCAAGCTACAATGTGCTTTGCCATCGACAGGGCGCCTCGCGCCCTGTTTCGTTTGCGGCCCGTCGATTCCATGGGGGATCGGGCCGTCGAGGCGTTCCTTTCCAACCGGTTCCTTCAATGATCAACAGTCTGCTTACTCGCGTTTTCGGTAGCCGCAACGAGCGCCAACTGCGCCAGCTCCACCGTATCGTCGCCAAGATCAATGCGCTGGAGCCGGAGATGGAGCAGCTCTCCGACGAGCAGCTGCAGGCCAAGACCCCGGAACTGCGCGGGCGCATCGCCGGCGGCGAGACCCTGGACAAGGTGCTGCCGGAAGCGTTCGCGGTGTGTCGCGAGGCCAGCCGCCGCGTGCTGGGCATGCGCCACTACGATGTGCAGTTGATCGGCGGCATGGTCCTGCACCTGGGCAAGATCGCGGAAATGCGCACCGGCGAGGGCAAGACCCTGGTCGCGACGCTGCCGGTGTACCTCAACGCGCTGGAAGACAAGGGCGTGCACGTGGTCACCGTCAACGACTACCTGGCGCGCCGCGACGCCGCGCAGATGGGCAAGCTGTACAACTGGCTGGGCCTGAGCGTGGGCGTGGTGTACCCGGGCATGCCGCACAGCGACAAGCATGCCGCCTATGCCGCCGACATCACCTACGGCACCAACAACGAATTCGGCTTCGACTACCTGCGCGACAACATGGCGCTGTCCAAGGCCGACCGCTTCCAGCGCGGGCTCAACTACGCCATCGTCGACGAGGTCGACTCGATCCTGATCGACGAAGCGCGTACGCCGCTGATCATCTCCGGCCCGGCCGACGAGTCGCCGGAGCTGTACATCCGCGTCAACCGCATCGTGCCGCAGCTGATCAAGCAGGAGTCGGAAGAGGGCGAGGGCGACTTCTGGGTCGACGAGAAGGGCAAGCAGGTGCACCTGTCCGAGGCGGGCATGGAGCACGCCGAAGAACTGCTGCGCGCCGCCGGCATCCTCACCGACGAGGAAGACCGCCTGTACGGCGCGCAGAACCTGAGCGTGGTCCACCACCTCAACGCGGCGCTGCGCGCGCACGCGATCTACCAGCGCGACGTGGACTACATCGTGCGCGACGGCGAGGTGGTGATCGTCGACGAGTTCACCGGCCGCACCCTGCCGGGCCGGCGCTGGTCCGACGGCCTGCACCAGGCGGTGGAGGCGAAGGAAGGCGTGCCGGTGCAGCGCGAGAACCAGACGCTGGCCAGCATCACCTTCCAGAACCTGTTCCGCATGTACAAGAAGCTGTCCGGCATGACCGGTACGGCCGATACCGAAGCCTACGAATTCCAGAGCATCTACGGCCTGGAAGTGGTGGTGATCCCGACCAACCGCCCGACCATCCGCAAGGACTGGCCGGACCAGGTGTTCCTCAACCGCCAGGGCAAGTTCAACGCGGTGCTGGCCGACATCGAGGATTGCGCCAAGCGCGGCCAGCCGGTGCTGGTCGGCACCACCTCGATCGAAACCTCGGAGATGCTGTCCGAGCACCTGCGCAAGGCCGGCGTGAAGCACGAAGTGCTCAACGCCAAGCAGCACGAGCGCGAAGCGCAGATCGTCGCCAACGCCGGCCAGCCGGGTGCGGTGACCATCGCCACCAACATGGCCGGCCGCGGTACCGACATCGTGCTCGGCGGTTCGCTGGAAGCCGAACTGCATGCGCTGGGCGAGGAGCCGGACGAGGCCACGCGCGTGCGCCTGAAGGCGGCGTGGCAGGAGCGCCACGACGCGGTCAAGGCCGCCGGCGGCCTGCACATCATCGGCACCGAGCGCCACGAATCGCGGCGTATCGACAACCAGCTGCGCGGCCGTTCCGGCCGCCAGGGTGATCCGGGTTCCTCGCGCTTCTACCTGTCGCTGGAAGACAACCTGATGCGCATCTTCGCCTCGGACTGGGTGCAGAAGGCGATGCGCATGATGGGCATGAAGGAAGACGACGTCATCGAGGACAAGCTGGTCAGCCGGCAGATCGAGAAGGCGCAGCGCAAGGTCGAGGCGCACAACTTCGACATCCGCAAGAACCTGCTCGACTTCGACGACGTCAACAACGACCAGCGCAAGGTGATCTACGCCCAGCGCGACGAGTTGCTGGACGCCGAGTCGGTGAAGGAGAACGTCGACGGCATCCGCGACGACGTGATCTACGACATCGTGTCGCGCTTCGTGCCGCCGAACTCGGTGGATGACCAGTGGGACCTGCCGGGCCTGGAAGCCACGCTGGCCAGCGAGCTGGGCCTGTCGCTGTCGATCGGCGACCTGGTCAAGCGCCACGAGGAACTGGACGCGGACGGCATCGTCGAGAAGGTGCGCGAGGAAGTGGACCGCCATTTCCGCGAGAAGGAATCGGCGATCGGCAGCGAGACCATGCGCGCGCTGGAGAAGCACGTGATGCTGACCGTGCTCGACCAGAGCTGGAAGGAACACCTGGCGCGCATGGACTACCTGCGCCAGGGCATCCACCTGCGCGGCTACGCGCAGAAGCAGCCCAAGCAGGAATACAAGAAGGAAGCCTTCGAGCTGTTCTCGGAGATGCTGGAGCACGCCAAGCGCGAAGTGGTGACCCTGCTGGCGCGGGTGCGCATCCGCAGCGAGGAGGAAGTGGCGGCGCTGGAGGCGCAGGAGCGCCAGCAGATGGAGGCGCAGCTGCGCCAGGCGCAGTTCCAGCACCAGGACGCCGGCGGCTACGGCGCCGACGAGGAAGCCGAGCAGGTGCAACGCGGCGAAGCGGGAGCGCCGACCGTGGCGCAGGTGACCCGCGAAGCGCCGAAGGTCGGCCGCAACGATCCGTGCCCCTGCGGCAGCGGTAAGAAGTACAAGCACTGCCACGGCCAGCTGAGCTGAGCCTGGCCTGGCCGCACGGTGGCGCATGCGCGCCGCCGCTGCGGGCCGGCCCTCCTTCAGGGGTGAAGACGCGGCTCCGTTGCTCCCGCAGATGCGCGGGACGGCGGCGATCCGCCGCTCAGTTGCCCAGTTCGGCCAGGCGCGCCGCCAGCCTGCGTTGGATCAGCGGCGCATGATCGATCAGCCCAAGCAGGCCGTTGCGGACCGTGCGCGTCACCGGCGCGGTGGCGGTGGCCGCGCGGGTCATCGCGTCGGTCATGCGCACCACGCCGCGGGCGATGCGGCGGCGGCGGGTCGCCCAGGCGTCCAGGCCTTGGTCGTCGTGCTGGCGTAGCGCCTGCTGCAGCGCCGTCGCCAGGGCGACCGCGTCCTGGATGCCGGTGTTCATGCCCTGGCCACCGGCGGGGCTGTGCACGTGCGCCGCATCGCCGCACAGCAGGACCCGCCCCCGGCGCATCTGCGCGGCCACCCGGTGCTGCAGATGGAAGTCCGAACGCCACAGCAGTGTGTCGACGCGCGCGCGCCCACTGCGCGGTCCGCGCGCATCGAGCAAGGCCTGCACCTGCGCCAGCGTCGGCGGCCCGATTGCGTCCGTCACCGTGGCCACGATCCGGTGGCGATCGCCCGCGGTACCGTCGGGTTCCGGCAACGGCGCCACCACCATCAGGCCCTGCGGCGAGAAGAACAGGCTGACTTCGTCGCGCGGCAGCGGCCAGGCCATGCGCACATCGGCCAACACGAACGTTTCCGCGTAGTCACCGCCCTCGAACGCGATCCCGGCGCCCTGCCGCACCGCGCTGTGCGCCCCGTCGCAACCGACGATCCAGCGCGCATGCACCTGCCGCCGGCGCTGCTGCGGCAGTTCCAGGTCGGCGCCGATGCCGTCTGCTGACTCTGCGAACGAGAGCAGTCGCGCGGGCCGCCACACCGTGGCCGAGTCCGGCACCAGCGCGTCGGCGAGGATCGCTTCGGTCGCGTTCTGCGGGCACATCAGCGCATAGCGGTGCGCCGAGGGCAGGTCGTCGAAGCCGATCTGCAGCAGCACCCGGTCGCCGTCGCGCACGCGGAAGATGGTGGTGCGTACGCCTGCCGCGAGCAGGCGCGGCACCACGCCCAGCGGTTCCAGCATCTCCAGGGTGCGCGCATGGATCACCGCCGCGCGCGAAGTGTTCAGCCCGGCCGGATGCCGGTCGACCAGCAGCGAGGCGATCCCGAGCCGGTCCAGCGCCAGGCGCAGCGCCAGTCCGCTGGGGCCGGCACCCACGATCAGGACCTCCGTCGATCGCGTGTCGCAGTTCGCGTTCATCGCATCTTCCTGGGTAAGCGTGTGTTTACATCCTGCGCCGTTTCCGGGGTGGAGTAAACTTCTGTTTACAAGGGCCGCACCTGTGCCCTGCACAGACGCATCCGTGACCCGTTCGCAGGCAACCAAGGACCGCATTCTCGAATCGGCACGCGCGCTGTTCGCGTTGCACGGCTACGACGGCACCACGGTGCGCCAGATCGCCGCGCGGGCGCAGGCCAACGTCGCACTGGTGATCCGCTACTACGGCAGCAAGGAGCAGTTGTTCCTGGCCGCGGTGGAGTTCGACCTGCGCCTGCCGGATCTGCGCGACCTCCCGGCCGGGGACGTGGGCGAGCGCCTGGCGGTGCATTTCTTCGCGGTCTGGGAGGACGCACCGTCGGGCCATCAGCTGGTGGCCTTGCTGCGCGCGGCGGTGAGCCACGCCGATGCGAAGGCGCGGATCACGGAGATCTTCGAGAGGCAGCTGCGTACCGCGGTACGGCGTTACCTCGGGCCGGGCGCGGCAGCGGAGACGCGCGCTGCGCTGATCGCCTCGCAGATGCTGGGCTTCGCCCTGGTGCGCTATGTGCTGAAATTTCCTGCCAGGGGCCTGACCCGGCCGCGCGCAGTGCGGGTATTGGGAGAGACGCTGCAGCGCTATCTGACGCAGCCTCTGTGAGGGCTGGGCGCGTTTGCCAAGCCCGGCCGCACGATGGCGGTCGCGCGCGGGTGGCCGGATGGCGTGGGCATGGACAGAGCGTCGCGTGCGCGCGCGTTCTTGCTGGCGCATGCGCCGTCGCGACGTGGCATGCTCGGTCATGGATCGCTCGAACACCTTGGAGAAATCGCCTTGGATGCCTCTCCCAGCCGGGAACTGAAGGTCTTCGTGCCGGCGCAGGATTTCGCGCTGTCGGCGCAGTTCTATGCGGACATAGGCTTCGCGGCCGAGCCGCTTGGCGACGGCCTGATCTGCTTCCGCCATGGCGACCGTTGCGCATTCCTGCTGCAGGATTTCTACCACGCGGGCCTGGCGCACAACCTCGTGCTGCACCTGTGGGTGGAGGATGCCGATGCGTGGTGGCGGCGGCTGCAGGCGGCCGACCTGGCCGGCCGCTACGGCGCGCGCCTGGGCGAGCCCGAGGACCGGCCCTGGGGCATGCGCGATTTCACCTTGCACGATCCCGGCGGCGTGCTGTGGCGGATCGGCCATGGCTTGGTGGCCTGAGCGGTGCGCGCTGGATGTGCGGCGCCGACACGATGCAGGCGGTCGCACAGGGGCAGCGGTGGTGGCGGGCCAGTCTGCGCATGATCTTGCCTTGGCGTAGCAGCCCGGCCAGCAGGGCACGCCGACGCGCAGCGCTGAGTTTCCGGATTGCATTGGTGCCGCTTACATGGCCGATCGCCGCCGATGTGAACCCGGTTGATTGCGTTGGCGCTGCCGGAAACGGCAAGCTTGCGCCATGTCCGAACCGCTCAGATCCATTCATGTCGTCGCCGGCGTCATCACCGATGCGCGCGGCCGTATCCTGCTGACCCGCCGTACCGAGGGTCGCGACCTGGCCGGCCTGTGGGAATTCCCCGGCGGCAAGCGCGAGCCCGGCGAGACCTCGGAGCAGGCGCTGGTGCGCGAACTGCAGGAGGAACTGGGCATCGATGCGGTGGTCGGCGAGTGGCTGATGGAAGTGCCGCAGCGCTATCCGGACAAGCGCCTGCGCCTGGAAGTGCGCCAAGTGTCGGCGTGGAAGGGCACGCCGCGCGGCCGCGAAGGCCAGGCCCTGACCTGGGTGAGCGCCGACAAGCTGGGCCGCTACGCGATGCCGCCGGCCGACCAGCCGGTGGTGGCGATGCTGCGCCAGCCCGCCTGCTACCTGGTGACGCCGGAGCCTGCTGAGCCGGGTCCCTGGTTGGCGGCGCTGCAGCGCGCGCTGGACGCTGGCGTGCGCCGCGTGCAGTTGCGCGCGCGTGGCGTGCCGGCCGAGCAGTGGCTGCCGCTGGCGCGGGCCGCGGCAGCGCTGTGCACGACGCGTGGCGCGCAGGTGCTGGTCAACCGCGATGTGGCGCTGGCGCAGGATCTGGGCGTAGGCGTGCACCTGGGCGCGGAGCAGCTGCCGCAGTGGCAGGCGCGTCCGCTGCCGGCCGCACAGCCCGTGGCGGCGTCCTGCCACACGCTCGAAGAGTTGCAGATGGCGCAGCACCTCGGTTGCGATTTCGCGGTGGTCGGGCCGCTGGAGGCCACCGCCAGCCATCCTGGCGCCGCCCCGCTGGGCTGGGAGGCGTTCGAACACCTGCGCGAGCAGGTCGCCCTGCCGATCTACCCGATCGGCGGCCTGCTGCCGAGCCAGGTGGCCGAAGCGCGCCGCCACGGCGGCCAGGGCATCGCCGCGATCCGCGGGCTGTGGCCGCTGGCGGCCGATGTGGCGTGAGTGCGGCGACAGCAACCGCTTCCCGTAGGAGCGGCTTCAGCCGCGACCGTGCAGCCACCGAGACGGCCCGATCGCGGCTGAAGCCGCTCCTACAGATGATGCGGTGCGCACACAGGGAGCCGCTGTCGCGATTCCCCATTCCCCATTCCCGGCTTCTCAAAAACTGATCCAGAAGCAGTCGTACTGCCGGCGCAGGTCCAGTACGGTGGAGGCCGGGGTGATGCTGCCGGCGAGGGTCTGCTGCAGGCGCAGGCCGGTCGGATGCGGGCGCGATGGCGCCTCGGCACCATTGGCATCCGCCGCTGCCGACGTGGCCGTTGCCGCGGATGCGGTTGTCGACGACGTGACAGCTGCAGCGTCGGTAGTCGCGCTGCTGTCCGGCAGCACCGGCACGATCGCGACCAGGGGGCGGCGCACGATCGCCTCCAGCCGGTCGAAGATGCGTTGCGCGCCGTCGTCCGACACGCCGTTCCACCAGTACAGCGCCGATAGCCGATTGACGTCGCGGGCGTCCACGGCGCTGCGGATCTGCTGGACCAGCACACTGAGCCGGCGCACGCACTGCGGCGGCGCCAGGCCACGGGCGTTGCTGCCGACGTTGCCGGGCGCGGCTGGTGGCGGCAAGCGGTCGATCGCGCCGACGTCCTCGCAGCGCCGATCGCTGAACACGGTGGTGCCGTCGGGGCCGGTGCAACGGTTCACCCGCTGCGCCATCGCCGGCGTGGCGAAGACGCACAGGCACAACAGCAGCAGGATCGGCGGAAGGGCGCGCATCGCCGCAGGGTAGCTGCAGCCGGCGTGACCGCGGAGCGAATGCGTGGTCACGCCGGGATTGGTGATTCGGGATTGGGGATTGGCAACAGCGGCGCGCCGCCCCGCTTTGGCGAATCCCTAATCCCCAATCCCCAATCCCGAGCGGCCGCACAGCGGCCGCGACCTTCAGCCGACGACTGAGGGCAGACGTGCCAGGACGCTGGTGGTCGGCTTGGCCAGGTTGAGCGTATAGAAATGCAGCGCCGGCGCGCCGCCGTCGATCAGGCGCTGGCACAGCGTGGCGACCACGTCGGCGCCGAACTCGCGGATGGATTCGGCATCGTCGCCGTAGGCCTGCATGCGCTTGCCGATCCAGCGCGGGATTTCCGCGCCGCACTGCTCGGAGAAGCGTCGCAGCTGGCTGAAGTTGGAGATCGGCATGATGCCCGGCACGATCGGGATCTGTACGCCGAGCTTGCGCACCGCGTCGACGAAGTGGAAGTAGGCGTCGGCGTTGTAGAAATACTGGGTGATGGCGGCATCGGCGCCGGCGTCGACCTTGGCCTTGAAGTGGCGCAGGTCGCTGAGCGCGTCGTGGGCCTGCGGGTGCGTCTCCGGATAGGCGCCCACTTCCAGATGGAAGGCGTCGCCGTGCTCGGCGCGGATGAAGGCGATCAGGTCGGCGGCATAGCGCAGGTCGCCGGGGTGGCCCATGCCGGAGGGCAGGTCGCCGCGCAGCGCGACCAGGCGCCGGCAGCCGATGGCACGGTACAGCTTGAGCAGTTCGCGGATCTCCTCGCGGCTGCCGCCCACGCAGGACAGGTGCGGCGCGGCCTCGAAGCGGTGATGCTGCTTGAGGTGGCGCACGGTCTCGGAGGTGTAGCTGAGGGTCGAGCCGCCAGCGCCGAAGGTGCAGGATACGTACTCCGGCGCGTAGGCCTTCAGCCGTGCGGCGGTGCGGTCGAGCTGCGCGCGCTGTTCGTCGGTCTTGGGCGGATAGAACTCGAAGCTGATGGCGGTCATGGGCGCAACGCAGCGGGCGGTGCGGTCAGTATATCTCTTCATCCGGATGGATGTGCAAGAAAAGACCGGGCCGCCGGAACGTGACGGCCGGCGCCGTGCCGAAGCCGCGGGACCACGCGGGCCAGGTCGGCACGACGCCGACGCGCCCATCTGGGCGCGCCGGCTGGATGCGGACGCTCAGCGCTTCCACATCCGCGCCTGCCGCGGCGGCAGGCTGAAGGTGTAGCTGCCGCTGGAAATGCGCACCACGCTGCCCGAGCCCAGCGCATCGGTGTAGTCGACGTTCCAGCGCAGCACGCTGCCATTCATCGGCACGGCGGCGGTGACGGTGGTGCCGCACTTGTTGATGCCGACGATGCCCAGGTCGCCGCGACGGAACAGCAGGTAGCAGTCGCCGTGCGCCAGCACCTGCATGTCGCGGCCCTGCGCGGCGTTGTGGAAACCGACCATGCGCTTGAGGTCCTCGCGCTGGTAGGCGTTGACCCAGCGGTTGTCGCCGCTCTCGTTGTTGTCCGAGTACACCATCGGCACGCCGCCGTCGCGGCCGAGCAGGTAGGCGTAGGCCAGGGTTTCGTCGACCGGGTCCATGATCGCGTAGCGGAAGCCGGCATTGTTGGGGATGTCGTGGGTGATGGCGAAGGTCACTGCGCGCGCGCCGGGCAGGGCCTGGCCGTAGGCGCCCGGATCGACCAGCAGATCCATGCTGCCGCCTTAGGCGAAGGCGTTGCGCACCGAGTTGAACAGCGGGAAGTCGTAGGCCGCGTGCGGGGTGGCCTGCAGGTACGGCGCCAGGAACTGGTCGTAGTCGGAATTGCCGCTGCCGCCGCCGGTGATCACCTCGCCGAACACCATCACCCCGGAGCGCACCTGCGCATCGAGCACCTTGTTCAGATGGTCGAAGGTCATGTGTTTGGCCGCGTCGATGCGGAAGCCGGTCACGCCCAGCGCCTTCAGCGCCAGCAGGTAGTTGCGCTGCTGCTGCACCACCCAGTCGTTGCCGACCAGATCCGGCAGGCCGGGATCGTTGCCGCCGCCGCAGATGCGGTAGGTGCGTACCTGGTAAGGGTCGTTGTAGTTGGTGATGCACTGCGCCGGGCCGAAATCGCTGGCGCTGAGGAAATTCTGCGAGAGGTCGCCGAACAACCGCAGCGCGGCATAGCGCTGCGGATTGGCGGCGTACTGGCCCAGCACCGCGCTGCCCGGCTAGTTCAGGTCCGAGCGCGTGGCCGCTTCGTTGGCCATGTGGTTGAGCACCACGTCGGCATAGGTCTCCACGCCCACGGCCTTCAGCGCCTGCACCATGCTGGCGAAGGCGTCGGTGTCGCCGAGCGGGTTGTCGATCAGGCGCATGTCCTGCGGCTGGTAGCGCGCCCAACAGGCGTCGCCCTGCGAGCGGTAGGCCGGCGCCACCAGCACCTTGCGGTAGCCGGCGGCGGCGATCTGCGCGGCACGCGCTTCCACAGTGGCGTAGGGCCAGTTGAACGCGTGCAGGATGACGTCGGCCTGGGCGCTGGCGGTGGCCAGGAGCAGCAGCAGGCCGACCAGCAGGCTGCGCCAGCGGTGCAGGCGCAGCAGACGATTTGCAGCGGATGGGACGCGCATCGTTCGATCTCCTCGTTGCGTGGGCGCAGGCGGGGCGCCTGCAGGACAGGGGCATGACCTCGCCGCGGGGCTGGCGTGCGGCGCGAGGATGCTAAGCGCGCATCGCGGCGCAACATGCGCACGCTACATACGTATTCATGGCGACAGCGCGCGAAAGCGGGATCGGCATCCGCTTCCGCGACGAGGTACCGCTAGCGCGGTGTTCGTGGCACATAGCGCATCGCGGCCCCTGCGCTTTGCTACAGTCGCCGCCCTCACCTGTCGACGCGGAGCCGCATCATGACCAGCGCAGCCTTCTATCCGATCGGAACCCCCGGCGTGCCCTGGGGCGCCGCCGAGAAAGCGGCGTGGCTGGCCGGGCAACCGCGCCGTCGCAGCTATCAGGACGAGGTGGTGACGGCCATCGAGCGCTTGCGTGGGCCGTGGGAACTGGTCGAGTACGGCGAACTGGCGTACGCGCAGGAGCGCTATCCGTTGCTGGCGCTGCGCAGCCGCGATTGGAACGAGGCGCTGCCGTGCATGCTGGTCACCGGTGGCGTGCACGGCTACGAGACCAGCGGCGTGCACGGTGCGCTGCAGTTCGCGCAGCACCATGCTGAGGACTACACCGGCCGCGCCAATGTGCTGCTGGCGCCGTGCGTGAGCCCCTGGGCGTACGAGCGCATCCACCGCTGGAACGCCGATGCGATCGATCCCAACCGTTCGTTCCGGGCCGACAGCCCAGCGCAGGAATCGGCGGCGCTGCTGCGTCTGGTCGCGCCGTTGCGCGAGCACGTTCGCATGCATATCGATCTGCATGAGACCACCGATAGCGACGAGTCCGAGTTCCGTCCGGCGCTAGCTGCGCGCGATGGTGTCGACTATGCGCCGGGCGGCATCCCCGATGGCTTCTACCTGGTCGGCGACAGCGAGAACCCACAGCCGGCGTTCCAGCAGGCGGTGCTGGCCGCGGTGGCGCAGGTGACCCATATCGCGCCGGCCGACGCCGCCGGCGAACTGATCGGCACACCGCTGGCGGCGCCGGGCGTCATCAACTATCCGGTGAAACGGCTGGGCCTGTGTGCGGGCATCACCGATGCGCGCTACACCACCACCACCGAGGTCTACCCGGACAGCGCCAGCGCCACGCCGGAGCAGTGCAACGCCGCGCAGGTGGCGGCGGTGCGCGCGGCGATCGACTACGCGTTGGCGCATCCGTAGTCGCAGGCATGCTGCAGTATCCGTAGGAGCGGCTTCAGCCGCGACAGGCGCTATCGATAACGCCCATCGCGGCTGAAGCCGCTCCTACATGGGCGTGCGACCACGCGGGTGCGCCGGCCGCGGTGTGCGCAGCGCCTGGGGCGCGCTACGCTTGTCCGCCCTCATTCGCCATGCATGCCATGTCCATCGTCCTCACGCCGTTCGCCCGCACCCGCCTGTTCCCGCGCGACGGACGTCGCAATGCGATCCAGGACTGCACGCCGGAGCAGTTCGAGCAGCATCTAAACGCCAACGCGCCGCTGCAGGTGCTCGACGGCTATGCGCCGTTCTGCAAATTGCACGTGCACCGCAACTGGACCTCGACGCGCTGCCTGACGGTGCCGATCACCGATGCCAACCGGCGCCTGCTGCGTTCCGGCTATGAGGCGCGCAGCCGCGAGGAACTCCCGGTGCTGGTGCGCTGGTTCGAAGGCGTCGAGCCGCCGGTGGCCGCCTACCTGCTGCCGATCCTCTACAGCCGCGAACAGCTCGCCCAAGAGGGGGCGCCGATCGAGGCCGACTGGGGCGTGGTCGGTTGCCTGTACACCGCCGAGCCGCAGGAGATCCCGATGGCGCCGATCACCATGCTGCGCAATGCGCTGGGCGTGGAGGAGGGCGGCTCCGGCGTGCCGCTGGATCGCGACGCCTACCGGCGCAGCGTGGCGTTCTGGGAGCACAACGCCAACTGGCGGCCGTAAGCGCTGCCCGTACGCGGTCTGCGTGCGGTGACCTGGCCGAGCACGTAGCGCGTTGCGTGCGATGGCGATGCATGCGCCCATGTCACCGAGCATGGGCGTGATCGCACCGGAGTTGGTCGCGCATCTGCACATCGGTTTTCCCGCGTTTCTGCAAGCCGCCGCTGCCGGCACGCTTTGCTGCATCCGTGCACGCAGTTGTTCACTGGCGCACAAATGCGGCAGGAAACTGCACGCTGCCGCGCGTTTTCACCGCGAACCCATGTCCGTTCATCGGCATCACGCGGGATGCCCATCAAGTTTGCCGATGGCGGGACGATAGCCAGGGGTGGGTCGCCACGCAGCAGCGCCAGGACGCAAGGTCCGGCGGCGCATCGCGGCCCGATGGGGAATGCGTCTCGGGCAGGTCATCGGCAACGGACGCGGCGCGCTCGCGCCGTGCCGCAGCGGCCTGCCGCATGACGCGTTCCCCGCGACCGTATTCCCTCCCCTACCAAGGAAGTCGTCATGTCCACCCCGTCGCCGCATCGCCGTCGCGGCAGCGTCGCCAAACGTCTGATGCTGGGCACCGGCCTGCTCGCGCTGGCCTGCTTCGGCCTGACCGCGATCATCATCTACTGGCGCAGCAGCGATGCGTTGCTGTCGACCTCGCGCACCAGCATCGAGAACCTGGCGCAACTGGAGGCGCAACGCGTGTCGCGCGAGATCGGCGTGGCCTTCGACGCCAGCGAGGCGCTGGCCAACAGCTTCCGCGTGCAGCATGGCGCCGGCGGCCTGTCGCGTGCCACCGCCACCGCGGTGCTGCGCAGCCAGCTCGATGCGCATCCGCAGTGGCTGGGCATCAGCACCATGTGGGAGCCGGACGCGTTCGACGGCAACGACAAGGGCTTCGTCGGTGCCGAGGGCCACGACGCCACCGGCCGCTACATGACCTGGTGGTCGCGGCAGAACGGCCAGCTGGTGCGCGAGGCGCTGCGCGACTACGAAAAGCCGGGCGACGGCGACTGGTACCTGCTGGCGCGCAACACGCACAAGCCGGTGGGGATCGAGCCCTACTACTACCCGGTGGCCGGCAAGGACACGCTGATGACCACGCTGGCCACGCCGATCCTGGAGAACGGCCGCTTCCTGGGCGTGGTCACCGTCGACTTCACTCTCGATACCCAGCAGCAGCGCATCGCCGCGCTGCGGCCGATGGGCGAGGGCCATGCCAGCCTGCTGTCGCCGTTCGGCATGGTGATGGCCAGCCGCGATCCGCAGCAGGTCGGCAAGACCCGCAACGACGCCTGGTCCAGGGACATGCTGGCGCGCGTGGCCAAGGGGCAGGTGGTGTTCGACCATCGCCGCGCCGACGGCGAGGATGCGTTGAACGTGTTCGTGCCGCTGAAGATCGGCGATGCGCCGCAGGCGTTCGCGCTGGGCATCTCGGTGCCGTACGCGCTGGTGATGGCCAAGGCGCGTGCGCTGCTGTGGACCATCGCCGCGGTCGGCCTGCTCTCGGCGCTGTTGCTGAGCGGCGCGCTGTACCTGCTGCTGCGCCGGCAGGTGCTGGATCCGCTGGCCGAGGCGGTGCGGGTGTCCTCGGCGGTCGCCGCCGGACGCCTGGACAGCCAGGTCCGGCATCGCCGCGACGACGAACTGGGCCAGTTGCTGGACGCGATGGGCAGCATGCAGACGCAGCTGCAGGCGGTGATGCAGGCGCAGGCGGAGATGGCACAGCGCCATGACGCGGGCGAGATGAGCTACCGGATGGACGCCGCGCGCTTCCCCGGCGAGTACGGGCGCATGGTCCATGGCACCAACGCGCTGGTCGCCGCGCACGTGGACGTGCAGCGGCGCCTGGTCGAGGTGATGTCGCAGTACGCGATCGGCAACATGCAGGTGGACATGGAAGCGCTGCCCGGCGAGAAGGCGGCGATCACCGAGGCGATGCGCACCACCAAGCGCAGCCTGCAGGCGATCAATCAGGCCATCACCGAACTGGCGCAGGCCGCGGCCTCCGGCGATTTCTCCCGGCGCGGCGATGCCGAGCGCTTCCAGTACGACTTCCGCGGCATGGTGGTCGGGCTGAACCGCCTGATGGAACTGACCGAAGGCAACCTCTCGGCCTTGTCGGCGCTGCTGCGTGCCGTTGCCCAGGGCGACCTCACCGCGCGCATGCATGGCCAGTTCCATGGTGTGTTCGCGCAGATGCGCGACGACGCCAATGCCACCGTGGAGCAATTGACCAGCATCGTCGGCCGCATCCAGCACGCCACCACCGCGATCAACACCGCCGCCAGCGAGATCGCCGCCGGCAACGACGACCTGTCGCGCCGCACCGAGCAGCAGGCGGCCAATCTGGAAGAAACCGCGGCCTCGATGGAGGAACTGACCTCCACGGTGAAGCAGAACGCCGCACATGCGCACCAGGCCAACCGGCTGGCGCAGGACACGGCCGGCGTGGCCTCGCGCGGCGGTGCCGTGGTTGAGCAGGTGGTGGAGACCATGACCGGCATCGCCGAAGCGTCGAAGAAGATGGCCGAGATCATCGGCGTCATCGACGGCATCGCCTTTCAGACCAATATCCTGGCGCTCAATGCCGCGGTGGAGGCGGCGCGTGCCGGCGAGCAGGGCCGCGGTTTCGCGGTGGTAGCGAGCGAAGTGCGCGCGCTGGCACAGCGCTCGGCAACCGCGGCACACGAGATCAAGGGCCTGATCGACGCCTCGGTCGGCAAGATCGACGATGGCACCGCGCTGGTCAACGGCGCCGGCGACACCATGCGCGAGGTGGTGGCCAGCGTGCGCCAGGTCACCGACATCATGAGCGAGATCGCCGCCGCCTCGCAGGAACAGAGCGCCGGCATCGAACAGGTGGGCAAGACCATCGTGCAGATGGACGAGGTGACCCAGCAGAACGCCGCGCTGGTCGAGGAAGCCACCGCGGCGGCGCGGGCGATGGAGGATCAGGCCGGGGAACTGCAGCGCGCGGTGGCCCTGTTCAAGCTCGCCGCGCCTGCATCGAGCCGCCTGGCCGCACCGGTCCGCACGCGGCTGGAGCGGGTCTCGTGAGGGCCGTGCGCACGATGGTGCTGCTGCTGGCGCTGGGCGTCGCCGCACCGACCTGGGCTGGTAACGCCAGCGCCAACCTGGCCGCGACCTCGAACTACGTCTCGCGCGGATTCGAGCAGAGCTGGGGCCGGCCGGTGCTGCAGGGCGGGCTGGACGTGGCCGCGGACAGCGGCTGGTATGCCGGCACCTGGGCGTCCGGGGTGAGTCCGTACTTCATCGAAGGCGGGCACGTGGAGTGGGACGTGTACGCCGGCTACGCGGCCAGCCGCGGCGACTGGGGCTGGCGTGCCGGCGTCTACCACTATGCCTATCCCGGCGCACGCATGAGCGCCAGCGGCACGCGCTACGACTACGGTGAGGCCATCGTCGCCGGGCATTGGCGCACGTTGGAGCTGTCCTACGCCAGCACCTGGACGCGCGACTACTTCGGCTACAACAGCGCCACGCTGGGTGTCGGCCAGGGCCGGCACTCGCGCGGCTCCGGCTATCTGGCAGTGGACGCCACGCTGCCGCTGGCATCGGACTGGCAGGCCAGCGTGCATGCGGGCCACCAGCACGTGCGCAACTTCGCCGACTACGGCTGGACCGATGCGCGTCTCGGTGTGAGCCGCACCTGGCGCGGCACCGAATTCGGCCTGGGCTACGCACGGGCCTGGAACAGCGCCGGCGTCTATCGCCGCTATACCACCGGCGTGGCCGATGCGGATGGCCGGGTGCATGTCTCCAATCCGATCGATGGCGCCTGGTCGTTCACCATCAAGCGCAGTTTTTCGCTGTAGCCGGACGCGCGCTCAGCCGTCGGCGGGCGGCGCGAACGCCTCCACGGCGAGCCGGTCCAGGTAGTCGCGCAGGCGCTGTTCGCGTTGTGCCGGGTCGCTGGGCAGCGGACGCGCTGGCGTGCCGCCGCTGCGCGCATGCACGCGGGGATACGGCTGCGTGGGCACCGGCACGCCCAGGAAGGCGCACAGCGGTTCCCAGCCCGTCTGCGCGTCGGTGTCGAGCACCAGCAGGCGGTGCGCCGGCACGCCGGCGATGACCGCCTGGTTCCAGCGCTGGAAATAGTCGGTCATGAAGCCGCGATCGTCGATGCGCGTGGCGAACTCGCGGCGCAGGAACTGGCTCAGGCGCTGGCCGTCGGGACCGAACAGCGCCGGCACGCGGCCGTCGCTGGCGAAGATGGTGTTGCGTACCGAATCGAACCAGGCATCGGCATCGCGCACGGTCAGGATCACCTTGGCCTGCGGATAGCGTGCGACCAGTTCGCGCCAGAAACAGCAGCCGGGATAATCGACGGTGGCGGTATAGCCGGCGAACAGCGTCTCCCAGTCCGCCTGTCCGTCGAGCGCCGTATGCCACAGCGGCAAGGCCTGGCGCAGGTTCGCGGCCAGTTCCATGGCGTGGTAGCAACGGCCCAGGCCCAGATGCTCCAGCGCCATCTTCAGCGACAGGGTGCCGGTGCGGCCGAGGCCGGCGCCGATGATGCGCAGGCTCATGGCGTCTGCCTTGTACCGTGGGCCAGCCACTGCGCGGCCGCGCCGCCCAGCTCGGCCTGCGCGCGCGCGTCATAGTCCGCGGCAACGCTCGCCGGCAACAGCGTGCGCCAGCGGCCACTGCGCCCCTGGTTGAAGAAAGCCTTGCCGCCTTCGCGCCACAGCCCGGCGCCCTGCGGCACGTAGCGCGCGGCGTGCTGGCGCATGTAGTCGAACTGGCAGTGCGCCAGGATCGTGTCCCAGGTGGCGTCGCGTACCGGGATCTCGAGAAATGCGGCGATGCGCCGCACCTGCGCAGGCAGATCCACCAGCAGATCGGCGTAGTGCACCAGCAGCACGTTCGGCTGCGCGCGCTGCTGCCACCAACTGCGCACGCCCTCCCAGAACGGCCAGAACGGTGCGCCGTCGTGGGACAGCCAGTGCGCTACGTAGGCGTCCACCGGCAGGCTCGGCGGCGGCATCACGCGCAGCTTGCCCGGTTCGGTCGCGCCGGCATCCAGCCGCGCCTGCGCATCCTGGCTGACCGCACACTGGTGGTCGTACAGGCTCAGCGCGATGTCGCGGCCATCGCGGCCGATGTACAGGTATTTGGCGCGGTCGCTGATCACCAGCGCATCGGCCGGCAGATGGGTCTTGATGAAACGCCGGTGGGTCTGCGCCTGCAGCAGCGCGAGCTTGCTGGCGCGGTCCGGGTACACGCCGTCCAGCCATGGCGAGATCGCCGACACGTCGACGTCCACTGCGCCTTCGAACAGCAGTTGCGCCACGATCTGCTGCAGCCAGGTAGTGCCCGCCTTGGCGTAGCTGGCGATGACGATGTCGCCGTCGCGAAACTCCAGTTCGTTCCAGGCAGCCGAATCGAAGAAGCGGTTGGAATATTCCCGGGTCTTGGCGAAGGCGGCGAGGTCAGCCATGCGGGGCGTCCGGGGCAGGAGGGTGGGGCGGCGTCGTGTCATGCGACCGACGGCCAGGGGTGGCGGTGCGTGGTCGCAGCGCGATGCGGACGTCGAGTGGGCGCAGTACCAGCGCCGGGAACGGCCGCGGCTGCGCATCTGCCGCCAGGTGCAGCGTGCGCTCGCGCAGCACGCCGGCCACCACCAAGGTCATCTGCACCAGCGCCAGCTGGCTGCCGATGCAGCTGCGCGGGCCGCCGCCGAACGGAAAGTAGGTGTAGCGCGCTGGCGTATGCGCCGCATCCAGCCAGCGCGTCGGCAGGAAGCACCCCGGCGCGGCGTAATGGCGCGGATCGCGCTGCACCACCCACTGGCTGACGATCAGCTGCGTGCCGCGCGGCACCGCGAATCCCTCCAGCGCGGTGTCGCGTTGCGCGATGCGCGCGGTCATCCAGGCCGGCGGATACAGGCGCATGGCTTCCTTCACACAGGCGCGGGTCAGTGGCAGGTGTTCGACAAGAGTGTCGTCGCCTGCCGTGGCGGAGGCGTTGCCGATGTCGGGCAACGCGTCGGCTTCCTCCGTCACCGCTTGCGCGATCGACGGATGCTGCGCCAGCAGCAGCAACGTCCAGGTCAGGCCAGCCGCCATCGGCTCCAGCGCCGACATCAGCATCGCCGCCGTCTCATCGCGGCACCAGTCGCCCTGGCCCTGTGGATCGTCGCGCCGCAGCAGGTCCAGCACCGAGGCGTTCGCGCCTGGTGGACGTGGCGATGCCAGGATCTGCGTCAGTGCGCTGTCCAGTGCGCTACGTGCGGCACGTAGACGGCGCTTGCCGGCACTCGGCCACCAGGCCGGCGCCGCGGAAGGCGTGCGGGTCTGCTGCAGGATCGCATCGACCATCGGCAGCATCCGCAGCAGCGCTGGCGCGTGCGTCGCATCGCCAAGCAGGAAGCCGGCGCCCAGATCCGCACAGAGCACTGTCATCCTCAGGCGCAGGTCCTGCGCATGCGCGTTGTCGTCGCCCGATTGCAGCAGCGCCTGCGTGGCGGCGAGTGCCTGTCCGGCGTAGTCGCGGACCAGTCCGGCGCGGAATGCGGGCTGCAATGCCTGGCGCTTGTGTCGCCAGGCCTCGCCCTCGCTGTTCATCACCGAGGCCGGGAACGCAGCACGCCGCGCGCGCGGGTCCGGATCGGATTTGGCGTAGAGGCTGCCATCGTCGCCCAGCACGGTCGCGATGGCTGCCGGCGACGCGAGCAGGTAGGTGCGCTCGGCGATCCGCACCACGTCGCCATGGTCGCGTGCGCAGCGTTGAAGGAAGTCGAGGGGATCGTGCGCGAAGGCCTGCCGGTTGCCGAACGCCCAATGCCCACGCGGACCGGGCGGACGTTGTTGCGTCTGTGTCACGCACTCACCTGCACGAAGAAGCATGGCAGCACGGTGCACCGCGATGCGGAAGGCGACGTGGGACCGATGGCGAACGCATGCGTGGCCGTGCAATGCGCCGAGTTCCGAAGAGAGGGGGGCGGATCGCCCCCTCTCGCACGCGGATGCCACGCAACGGTGGCGGGAAGGTCAGTAGGTGTAGATGTAGCCGAGCCTGTTGCCACCGAGGCTTTGTACCCAACGCGACAGCGAATCAAAAAGGCGCTTCATGGCGATACTCCTGATTGAACGGGGGACTCTGTTGCGATCGTCGCGCCTGTCGCCTGCGGCAGGCGCGCAGAAAGCTTCCTCGCTCGACTACGGCGACGCAAGCAAAAGACTGAAGCGCCGCCAACTGCAACATCTTTGTCATCTTTCGTCGAGCACCTTGCGTCGCAAGCGATCGAATCGCGTCGCCGCGTTTGCCGCCGGCGTCGCTGCCGTGCGTGCGCCATTGCGTCGCGATCGCTGCGTGCTATCGTCGCGCCACTTCGGCAACGAGTGGCTGCGGATGCCCGTGACCCACGAGTACGATCGCCTGGCCGCCATCTACGATCGCGTCTACGATCGCTGGCCTGCCGCCGCTACGCAGCAGTGCGTCGGCGTGCTGGCCGAACTGGCTGCGGGCCGCGCGGCGCTGGAACTGGGCATCGGAACCGGCCGCATCGGCTTGCCGCTCGCGCACCGCGATGTGCCGGTCACCGGTATCGACAATTCCCCTGCGATGCTCGAGGTCTTGCGTGGCAAACCCGGCAGTGACCGCCTGCAGTTGGTCTGCGCCGATTTCGCCGACATGCCGGTGTCCGGGCCGTTCGGCCTGATCTATGCGGTGGGGGCGTTCGGCTATCTGCTGACGCAGACCGAGCAGCTGCGGTGCGTGGTCAATGCGGCGCGCTGCCTGGCGCCCGACGGGCGCTTGCTGATCCAGAGTGCGGTGCCGGGCGCAGAGGTGTTCGAAAGCGGCGGCAAGGTCAGCCAGGTGCTGGACGTGCCGGACACCGACGGCGATGGCGCGGCAGTGATGCTGGTGTGCTCGCAGCCCGATCCGCTGCAGCAGCGCATCGACCAGCGCGTGGTGGTGCTGGGCGAATCCGGCACGCGCATCTTCAGCGAGCGCCGCCGCTACGTGTGGCCATCGGAACTGGACCTGATGGCGCAGATCGCCGGCCTGCGCCTGGAAGTGCGCTGGAGCGACTGGGCACGCACGCCGTACCACGCGCGCAGCCGCATCCAGATTTCGGTATACGCGCCGGCTGGCGATTGCAGGGTCTGAAAGACTAGCGCCGTCTTGGGCGCTAGATGGCGATGATGTTATGCATCGCGTGCATAGCCTGCCTCGCGTTGTGCGCGGATCGCCAGGACAAAGACGGTATCCAGCGCCACCACGTATCGGTAGAGAGCAATATATCCCTGGGCGCCTTGGCCAATCACCAGTTCACGCAGATCATGGCGCGTCAGCCGGCCGATCAGCGGATTGTTCGTCAGCACGTTCGATGCGCTGACGATCTCGCTCAGACGCTCTTGGATATGCTCGGCTTCGTGTTGTTCCAAATGGCCGATGATGCGCCGTAGATCCTCGTTGACAGAGGGCAGGAACTCGACGTGCGCCATGCTATTTCGCGAACTTGCGGGGGGCGGGAGGGGGAGTGTCCTTGCCCTCGATGCGTTCCATCAGATAGCGACGCATCTCGTTCCAGGGAATACTCTCGCCGGTCTCGAGGAATTCGCCCCAACGGCGCTCGGCCTCTGCATGGAAGTCGACGCGCCGCTCGGCCAGCTCGGCCTTCTCGGCGATGGCTTCCAGGATGAAGTTGTGCGACGTGGTGCCGGCCGCTTCCGCGGCCTTGGCGATGCGGGCCTTGAGCGCGTCCGGCAGGCGGATGGTGGTGGTGCTCATGGGGAGCTCCAGGCGATTGGTTGGAATCAATGTAGCACAGGTGTGGTACAGGCGGCCTGGCTGGACAGGCGCAGTCGGCCGACTGGTCGGAAAGGGCCGCTTGCAGCAGGGACTGCGCGAGGTGGCGATGTCTGCGGTTTTCGCTCCGTACGAAACTCCAGCCCCCTGTCTCCGCACGCTGGCAGCGCCGATCCCACAAAAAACGGGCGCCTCGCGGCGCCCGTTCTGGTCTGCCTGGCGATGTCCTGCCGATGGCTCAGTAGCGGTAGTGCTCCGGCTTGAACGGGCCGTCGACCGGCACGCCGAGGTAGGCGGCCTGTGCGTCGGTGAGCTTGGTCAGCTTCACGCCGATCTTTTCCAGGTGCAGGCGCGCCACTTCCTCGTCCAGCTTCTTCGGCAGGCGGTACACCTGCTTCTCGTAGCTGTCCTTGTTCTGCCACAGGTCGATCTGCGCCAGGGTCTGGTTGGCGAAGCTGTTGGACATCACGAAGCTGGGGTGGCCGGTGGCGCAGCCCAGGTTGACCAGGCGGCCTTCGGCCAGCAGGAAGATCGCGTTGCCGTTGGGCAGCACGAACTTGTCCACCTGCGGCTTGATGTTGATCTTCTGCACGCCCGGCAGCTTGTACAGCGCCTCGACCTGGATCTCGTTATCGAAGTGGCCGATGTTGCAGACGATGGCCTGGTCCTTCATCTGCGTCAGGTGCTCGATGCGGATGATGTCCTTGTTGCCGGTGGTGGTGACGTAGATGTCGGCCTGGCCGAGGGTGTCCTCGACGGTGTTGACCTCGAAGCCTTCCATCGCCGCCTGCAGCGCGCAGATCGGGTCGATCTCGGTGACGATGACGCGGGCGCCATAGGCGCGCAGGCTGTGCGCCGAGCCCTTGCCGACGTCGCCGTAGCCGCACACCACCGCGACCTTGCCGGCCAGCATCACGTCCATCGCGCGCTTGAGGCCGTCGGCCAGCGACTCGCGGCAGCCGTACAGGTTGTCGAACTTGCTCTTGGTCACCGAGTCGTTGACGTTGATCGCCGGGATCAGCAGGGTGCCGGCTTCGGCCAGCTGGTACAGGCGGTGCACGCCGGTGGTGGTCTCTTCGGAGACGCCCTTCCAGTCCTTGACCACGCGGGTCCAGTAGCCCGGGCGCTCCACTGCCACGCGCTTGAGCAGGTTCTTGATCACCTGCTCCTCGTGCGAGGAGGCCGGTTCGTCCACCCACTTGGAGCCGTTCTCCAGCTCGTAGCCCTTGTGGATCAGCAGGGTCACGTCGCCGCCGTCGTCCACCACCAGTTCAGGGCCGGTCTGGGTGCCGTCGGGCAGGGTGAAGGTCAGCGCGTCGAGGGTGCAGTCCCAGTATTCCTCCAGGGTCTCGCCCTTCCAGGCGAACACCGGGGTGCCGGTGGCGGCGATCGCCGCGGCGGCGTGGTCCTGGGTGGAGAAGATGTTGCACGAGGCCCAGCGCACGTCGGCGCCGATGTCCTTCAGGGTCTCGATCAGCACCGCGGTCTGGATGGTCATGTGCAGCGAGCCGGTGACGCGCACGCCGGCCAGCGGCTTGGCGGCGGCGTACTGGCGGCGGATCGACATCAGGCCCGGCATCTCGTGCTCGGCGATGTCCAGTTCCTTGCGGCCCCAGTCAGCCAGGCTGATGTCGGCGACCTTGTAGTCGCCCTCGGTGGAAAAGCTCTTGAGTGCAGCGTTCATCGATAAAGCTCCGGTCAATGGCGAGAAACTCGCGAAGTCCGGGCGCCGTTGTCGCTCAAGCCTCGCGCCGAGCCTGGCCGGGTCTGGAGACGGGGAGTCCGGTCTCGATCCGGTCGCAGCGCCCCTCGGCGCAAGGGGTAACCGATTATAGCGGCTGCCACGTGCGGCGCTTGAACACGCGCCCGTGCCCAACCATCGACAGGGGGCGTGCGGCGCCCGCCCTGCTACCGTCGTCGGTTCGATCGATGGGAAGGAGAGGGGAGAGATGAACCAGATCACAGTGCGCGGGCGCCGCCGCGTGGCCGGCCCGGTCTGCGGCCTGCTGTGCGCGGCCCTGGCGGCGGCCGGCAGCGCCGCTGCGGATGCCGCCCCGGCACCTGCGGCCGCCGCCGCGCCCGCCGATGCCGCCGACAGCGGCTATCAGTTGCCGTCGGCGCCGCTGCAGGCCATCGTCGATGCGCCGCGGCCGCCGCAACTGTCGCTGAGCCCGCGGCGCGATCTGGCGGCGATGCTGCAGTTGCCCGCATTGCCCGGCATCGCCCAGGTCGCGCAGCCGGAGCTCAAGCTGGCCGGGTTGCGCATCCATCCGCGCACCCGTTCGCAGAGCCGCTTCGCCTTCGGCGACAAGCTGTGGCTGCTGCGCATCGCCGACGGCAGCGAACTGCGCATCGAAGGTCTGCCGTCGCCGCTGTCGATCGCCGGCATGGCCTGGGCGCCGGACCAGCGGCATCTGGCCTTCAACCGGGTCGATGCGCGCAGCGGCGCCAACGAACTGTGGGTGGTGGACATCGCTGCGCTGCGGGCGCGGCGGGTCGCCGAGCGGCTCAACACGGTGTCCGGCGACGGCTATGCGTGGATGCCCGACAGCCGCCAGTTGCTGGTGTTGCTGCAGCCGCAGGAGCAGGGCGTCGCGCCGCCGTCCGATGCGGTGCCGACCGGGCCGGCGGTGCAGCAGACCGCCGGCGGCGGCGCCACCGCCTTGCGCACCTACCAGGACCTGCTGAAGAACGAGGCCGACGCGCGCCAGTTCGACTACCAGTTGCGCGCGCAACCGGCGCTGGTCGACGTCGACGGGCGGATGCATCGCATCGCGTCTCCCGACCTGTACCTGTCGCTGGCGCCGTCGCCGGACGGCCGCTATCTGCTGGCGCAGCGCCTGCAGCGGCCGTTCTCCTACCTGGTGCCGGCCAGCGGCTTCCCGCGCACCATCGAGGTGCTGGACCGCGCCGGCAAGCCGGTGCACACGGTGGCGCAGCTGCCGCTGGTGGAAGGCCTGCCGACCGGCAACGATGCGGTGCGCACCGGTGTGCGCGACATCGACTGGCGCAGCGACGCCCCGGCGACGCTGGTCTGGGCCGAGGCCCAGGACGGTGGCGATCCGGCGCGCGAGGCGGCGGTGCGCGATGCGGTGCTGATGCAGGCGGCGCCGTTCACCGCGCCGCCGGTGACGCTGGCGCGCCTGCAGTCGCGCTTCGCCGGCATGTTCTGGGGCCGCGGCGACCTGGCGCTGATCGACGAGTTCTGGTGGAAGACGCGGCAGACCAAGCAATGGCGCGTGGCACCGGACAATCCCGCGCAGGCGCCGCATCTGCTGGTGCAGCGTTCGCAGGAGGACCGCTACGCCGATCCGGGGACGCCGGTGACGGAGCGCGATGCCGCCGGCAACCCGCGGCTGCTGATCGCCGCCGACGGCCACAGCCTCTTCCTGCGCGGCGAAGGCGCCTCGCCGCAGGGCGACCGGCCGTTCCTGGATCGCTACGATCTGGACACGCGGCGCAGCACCCGCCTGTTCCAGTCGCAGGCGCCGTACTACGCGGTACCGCAGGCCTTGCTCGACGACAGCGGCCAGCGCCTGCTGATCACCCGCGAGACGCCGCAGGAGCCGCGCAACTTCTATCGGCTCGACCGTGCGGACGCGGAGCCGGTGGCGCTGACCCGCTTCCCGCATCCCACGCCGCAGCTGCGCGACGTGCACAAGGAGCAGATCCGCTACCGGCGCAAGGACGGCGTGGAACTGACCGCGACCCTGCTGCTGCCGCCAGGCTACGACGCCAAGCGCGACGGCCCGCTGCCGATGCTGATGTGGGCCTATCCGGGCGAGTTCAAATCCGCCGACGCCGCCAGCCAGGTCACCGACTCGCCGTACCGGTTCAACGCGATCGGCTACTGGGGGCCGCAGGCGTTCCTGGCGCTGGGCTATGCGGTGCTCAACGATCCGTCGATGCCGATCGTCGGCGAGGGCGCGCGCGAACCCAACGACACCTACGTCGAGCAACTGGTCGCCGATGCGCAGGCGGCGGTGGACGAGGTGGTGCGGCGCGGCGTCGCCGATCGCGACCGCATCGCCATCGGCGGGCATTCCTACGGCGCCTTCATGACCGCCAACCTGCTCGCGCACACGCGCCTGTTCAAGGCCGGCATCGCCCGCAGCGGCGCCTACAACCGCTCGCTGACCCCATTCGGCTTCCAGTCCGAGGAGCGCACCTACTGGCAGGCGCAGCCGGTGTACCAGGCGATGTCGCCGTTCAACTACGCCGACCGGATCAAGGATCCGCTGCTGCTGATCCACGGTGCCGAGGACAACAACTCCGGCACCTTCCCGATCCAGAGCGAGCGCATGTACGCGGCGATCAAGGGCAACGGCGGCACCACGCGGCTGGTGATGCTGCCCAACGAGGCGCATGCCTACCGCGCACGCGAATCGGTGCTGCAGATGCTGGCCGAGAGCGAGCGCTGGCTGCGCACCTATCTGGGGCCGGCGCCCACGCCTGCCGCGGCCGGAGCCGCGTCGCACTGAGCCGCACCTGTGCCACGGCCGCACGCGTGCGCGGCCGTGGCACAGCACACCGTGGGACCGCGCAAATGGTTCGCTTTGAAACCGTCGCCACGGGCGACGGGAGCGCGCGCCCTTTTCGGTTAGGCTTGCGGCGCCCCCACTGCCGAGCCATGCGTTTCCCGATGAACGAGTCCCGCAGCAGCATCGCCTTCGCCACGCCCGACCTTCCCTTACGCGACGACGTGCGCCGGCTCGGCGCCCTGGTGGGCGACCTGCTCGCCGAACAGGTCTCGGCGCAGTTCCTCGACGAGATCGAACGCATCCGCACCACCGCGATCGCCCGCCGCGAGCGCGCCGCGCCGCTGTCCTCGCTGAGCGAGCAACTCGCCGGCCGCGCGCCGCGCGATGCCGAAGCGCTGGTGCGCGCCTTCAGTACCTATTTCCAGGTGGTCAACATCGCCGAGCGCGTGCACCGCATCCGCCGCCGCCGCGACTACCAGCGCAGCAGCGCCGACACGCCGCAGCCGGACGGCCTGCTCGACGCCTTGCGCCGGCTCAAGGCGCAGGGCGTCGGCATCGAGGAACTGCGCGACTGGCTGCCGCGCATCGACGTCGAGCCGGTATTCACCGCGCACCCGACCGAGGCGGTGCGGCGCGCGCTGCTCGAGAAGGAACAGTTGATGGTGGCCAGCCTGGTCGACAACCTCGACGGCCTGCGCACCCCGGGCGAGCGCGCCACCGACGCGGCGCGCTTCCGCATGGCGCTGACCGCCTCGTGGCAGACCGCCGATTCCTCGCCGGTGCGCCCCACCGTGGAGGATGAGCGCGAGCACGTCGGCTTCTACCTGACCCAGGTGCTGTACCGGGTGATCCCGGTGATGTACGAGACCCTGGAGCACGCCATCGAGCAGACCTACGGGCAGGCGCTGCCCCTGCCGCGGCTGCTGCGCTTCGGCACCTGGGTCGGCGGCGACATGGACGGCAACCCCAACGTCGATGCCGCCACCATCACCGCCACCCTCGACGCGCAGCGGCGCGCGGTGCTGGAGCGCTATCTGAAGGAGCTGTGGCAGCTCGCCAGCCTGCTCAGCCAGTCGACCACCCTGGTCGCGGTGAGCGCGCCGTTGCTGGAGCAACTGGAGCGCTACCGGCAACTGTTGCCGGAGGCCGCGGCGCGCTCGCGCCCGCGCCATGGCGACATGCCCTACCGTCTGCTCAACGACCTGATGCGCGCGCGCCTGCAGGCGACCCTGGACGACGCGCCCGGCGCCTATGCCGCGCCGACCGAACTGGAAAGCGACCTGCAGTTGATCCTGGACAGCCTGCAGGCCAACAAGGGCCTGCACGCCGGCTGGTTCGCGGTGCGGCGCCTGCTGTGGCGGGTGCGCAGCTTCGGCTTCCACCTGGCGCGGCTGGACGTGCGCCAGGAGTCCAGCGTGCACGCGCGCGCGGTCGCCGCCGCGCTGGACACGCAGGACTGGGACGCGCGCGCGGTGGAAGAGCGCGCAGGCCTGCTCGGTCCCTACGCCAGCGGCGAACAGGCGCTGCCGGCGGCCGACGACGAAGGCAACGCGCGGCTGGACGCGGTGTTCGCCGCGCTCGCCGATGCGCGCGCGCGGCATGGCGCCGACGCGCTGGGCAGCTACATCATCTCGATGGCACACGACCGCGCCGACGTGCTGACCGTGCTGGCGCTGGCGCGCCGCGGCGGCCTGGTCGATGCCGACGGCGCGGTGCCGCTGGACATCGTGCCGCTGTTCGAGACCGTGGACGACCTGCGCGGCGGCACCGCGACCCTGCGCGACCTGCTGGCCGACCCGGTCTACCGCCGCCACCTGGCCGTGCGCGACGACGTGCAGATGGTGATGCTCGGCTATTCGGACAGCGGCAAGGACGGCGGCATCGCCGCCTCGCGCTGGGGCCTGCAGCGCGCGCAGGTGGAACTGCTGGAGGCGGCGGCCGAACTGGGCATCCGCCTGACCTTCTTCCACGGCCGCGGCGGCTCGATCGTGCGCGGCGGCGGCAAGACCACGCGCGCGCTGGAGGCGGCGCCGCGCGGCAGCGTCGACGGGCGCCTGCGCGTGACCGAGCAGGGCGAGGTGATCCACCGCAAGTACGGCATCCGCGCGCTGGCGCTGCGTTCGCTGGAACAGATGACCGGCGCGGTGCTGCTGTCGAGCCTGCGCCCGCGTGCGGCCGATGCGCGCGAGGCCGGCTGGCGGCCGGTGATGGACCTGGTCGCCGAACACAGCAGCCAGGCGTACCGCGGCTTCGTCGGCGATGCCGAGTTCATGCGCTATTTCCGCCTGGCCACGCCGATCGACGTGATCGAACGCATGACCCTGGGCTCGCGGCCGTCGCGCCGGCTCGGCCAGGATGCGGCGCTGTCCAACCTGCGGGCGATTCCCTGGGTGTTCGCCTGGAGCCAGGCGCGCGCGGTGATCCCGGGCTGGTACGGCGTGGGCAGCGGCCTGCAGGCGGCGGTGGATGCCGGCCACGAGGACGCGCTGCGCGCGATGGCCGCGGACTGGCCGTTCTTCCGCACCTTCCTCGACGACATCGCCATGGTCCTGTCCAAGGGCGACCTCAACATCGCCGAGATGTTCTCGCGCCTGTCCGGGCCGCTGCACGAGCGCTTCTTCCCGCGCATCCGCGACGAACTGGCGCTGACCAAGGGCTGGGTGAAGGCGCTGACCGGGCAGGCCTCGCTGCTGCAGCACGATCCGCGCCTGGCATTGTCGATCCGCCTGCGCAATCCCTACATCGACCCGATCAGCGTGCTGCAGGTGGACCTGCTGCAGCGCTGGCGCGCCACGGACGGTGAGGACGAGGAGCTGCTGCGGGCGCTGGTGGCCTGCGTCAACGGCGTCGCCCAGGGCGTGCAGAACACCGGTTGAGGCCGATGCCACAAGGCGCCGCCGGTCGCTGCCGGCGGCCGCCCGTCGCCACCCGCTTGCGGGCGGACAAAATTGTCCGATAATGCCGCGCATGGAGATGCGAGCCGATACCGCCCACCGCCGCCGCCTGTTGCTGGACGCCGCCGACGAGGTGTTCTGCGCACACGGCGTGCTGGCGCCGCTGGAACTGGTGGTGGAGCGCGCCGGCCTCGGCCGCGCCACCCTGTACCGTCATTTCGCCGACCGCACTGAACTGATAGCGGCGCTGCTGGAACGCGGCCTGGACGGCCTGGAGGGCTGCGCGCGCGAGATCGGCACGCGGCCGGACGGGCTGTTCCTGCTGATGTACGACGTCGCCGAACACATCGCGATGTCGGCGCCGCTGGCCGACTATTGGCGGTCGCTGCCGCGCGAGCATCCGATGATGGACGCGGCGCACACGCGGGCGATGGCGATCCTGCTGCCGTTCCTGCAGCGTGCGATCGCCGCCGGCCTGTGCCGTGCGGACCTGGGCGAGGAGGATCTGGCCCTGGCGATGGACATGCTCGGCGCCTGCCAGCGAGGCAGCGACGAGGCCGAACGCAAGGCGCTGGCGCAACGCGGTTGCCGGCTGCTGTGCCACGCCCTGGCCACGCCCGCGGCGGCGGCGGACTTGTGAGCGCCGACAGCGCCGCACGCCGACGCGCCTGGCCGTGGCGGCTGGCGCGCGCCGTGGCGATGCTGGCGGTGCTGGCCGCCAGCCTGTGGGGCGCGCTGTTCCTGGCCTATCTGCCGCACACCGGCGCCGTGGTGCGCTATGGCTCGGCGCTGCTGTGGGCCGCGCTGGGCGCCGCTGCGCTGTGGGGCCTTCGCCATCCGCGCGAGTACCGCGTGCTGCCGCTGCTGTTCGCGCTCGGCTGTGCGGGCATGGCGGTGGGCTGGTCGGCGCTGCAGCCGCAGCAGAGCCGCGACTGGGCCGACGATGTCGCGCAGTTGCTGGAGCCGCAGGTGGATGGGCAGGTGGTGACCCTGCACAACGTGCGCAACTTCGCCTGGCGCAGCGACCACGACTACACCCCGCGCTGGGAGACGCGCCGCTACGACCTGGAGCGGCTGGCCTCGGCGGACCTGGCGCTGTCGTACTGGATGGGGCCGGCGATCGCCCACACCCTGGTTTCGTTCGGCTTCGACGACGGCCGCCGCGTGGTGTTCTCGCTGGAGATTCGCAAGGAGCGCGACGAGGCGTTCTCGGCGCTGGCCGGGTTCTTCCGCAATTTCGAGCAGGTGATGGTGGCCGCCGACGAGCGCGACATCCTGGCGGTGCGCAGCAACGTGCGCGGCGAGGACGTGTACCTGTACCGGCTCAACCTCTCGCGCGCACAACTGCGCCAACTGTTCCTCGGCTACGTGGCGCGGGCGCAGCAACTGCAGCGCACGCCGCGGTTCTACAACACCGCCACCAGCAACTGCACCACCATCGTGTTCGAGCTGGTGCGCAAACTCGATCCCGCACTGCCGCTCGACATCCGCCTGCTGCTGTCCGGCTACCTGCCGTCCTACGTCTACGCGCAGCACGGCTTCGTGCCCGGCTACAGCCTGGCCACGCTGCGCGCGCGCGGCCGCATCGGCGAACGCGCCCGCGCGGCCGGCGCCGGCGCTGATTTTTCCGCGCGCATCCGCGCCGGCATTCCCGGCGACGACCCCGCGTCCAGGCCATGACCCTGCGCGCACGTCTTGCGCGGTGCACGGGCGCCACGCTGCTGGCTGCCGCGTCGCTGCTCGGCAGCGGTTGCGCGATGGTCAGCGTGCAGTCGCGCAGCGCCGCCGACTACATCGCCACCCAGCGTGGCGATGTGCTCAGCACCGGCAGGCTCAGCGATGCCAGCCTGGAGACGCTGCGCGTCCTCGCGCTCGACCCCAAGACCTGCGAGGCGGACGTTCCGGCCTGCGCCACGCAGCTGCGCGCATTGCAGGGGCTGGACCAGGAGCGGCGGCTGGCGGCCCTGTCGGAGCTGTGGGTGCATGTGGCCAATGCGCGCACGCCGCGGCAGGCGAGGGCGCTGGACGATGCGACGCTGCAGGCGTGGCTGGAGGCGGCGCGCTATGCCTACGCCTATCTGTTCTACACCCCGCGCCCGGCCAGCGCGCGCGCCTTCGAGGATCGGCAGACCCAGGTGCGCGACTACTACAACTACGCCGTGCAGCAGGCGGTCGGCGAACTGTTCCTGCGCTGGCGCGCCGGCAGCGCCAGCGGTGAGCTGCACGACGACGACGCGCTACGCACCGCCGGCTGGCAGGTGCGCGCGGACATGGGCAGCTTCCGCCTGCCCGGCGGAGTGGCGCGGCCGGACGCGATGCTGCCGGCGTCGACGCTGCGCTTCGATGGCCTGCGCAGTACCTACCGTCGTGACGGCTTCGGCGCCGAACTGGTTGCGGAGATCGCTCCAGCCAAGGTCGGCGACCCGACCGCGGCGGCTGCCGCCAAGACCGCGGCGGACCCGCACGCGCCAGCGTTCAGCGAAATGCCGCATGCGCCGACCACGGTGCTGCTGTGCTTCGACGGCGACAGCCTGGCGCAGGTACTCGACACCCGCAGCGTGGTGGTCGCGCCCTACGATCCGTACCGCGACGGCGAGGTCGAGGTACACGGCCAGCGCCTGCCGCTGGCGGCCAACTTCACCGCCGCCTACGGCCTGTGGCTGGCCCGCGCCGGCTTCGCGCGGCAGTCGCTGCGCTCGATGCTCGGGCGCGGGGATGGCATCGACCAGCCGCATCTGTACCTGATGCAGCCGTACGATCCGGACCGACGCATCATCCTGATGCTGCACGGCCTGGCCAGCAGTCCGGAGGCATGGGTCAACGTCGCCAACGAACTGATGGGCGACGAGCAACTGCGCCGCCATTACCAGATCTGGCAGGTCTACTACCCGACCAACATGCCGATCGCCTGGAACCGCGCGCAGATCGATGCGCTGCTGCAGCAGACCCTGCGCCATTTCGATCCGCAGGGGCAGGCGCCGGCCTCGCAGCACATGGTCCTGATCGGCCACAGCATGGGTGGGGTGATCGGGCGCCTGTTGATCAGCGACTCCGGCAACACGCTGTGGAACGACCTGATCGGCGCCCGCGGCGACCGCCGCCCGCTGGACCCGCAGGCGCTGGCGCAGTTGCAGCCGTTGCTGCGCTTCGCGCCGCTACCGCAGGTGGACCGCGCCATCTTCATCGCCGCGCCGCAACGCGGTACCACCTTCGCAGAGGGGCGGCTCGGGCGCCTGGCCGGGCGGCTGGTGCGCCTGCCGGTGACGCTGCTCGATCGCCTGAACACCTTGCTGCAGGGGATCGACGGCCCCGACGGCGCGCCGGTGCGCGTGCCCAACAGCATCGACAACCTGCGCGACACCGATCCGTTCGTGCGCGCGGCGGCGGATCTGCCGATCGCGCCGGCGGTGCGCTACCACACCATCATCGCCCGCCGCGATCCGGCGGTGCCGCTGGCCGCCTCCGACGATGGGCTGGTGCCGTACCGCAGTGCGCACCTGCCGGGCGCAGTGTCCGAACTGGTGATCACCTCGGGCCACAGCGTGCAGGAGAAGCCGCAGGCGATCCTGGAGATCCGCCGCATCCTGCATGCGCAATTGCAGGTGGACGCCGCCGCCACACCCTGACGGGGAGCGCGGCAGGCGGCTGCGCGTGCCGTCGTGGAACCCACCGCTGGCACTGCGTTGCCGTGCCACGCCCACCGGGAGACGCGTGACGCACCGCTTGCGATCGCCTCCCGCTACATGCGCCGGAAGCGGCCAACGCACCGCGTGCTCCGCGGCGCCATGCCTGCGTCGTAACGGAGCGCGTCGCTGCGGTTATGCCGAATTGCGCAGAAAACGTGTCGAATCGCCCGCCGATGGTTTCGGATGACATCGTTGTCACGAAATTGCAGCCGCCAACCCGAACAATGCGCGCCGCCGTGAACACGATCACGGCCTCTCTCCCCTCCATGCCCGGCCTGCGGCGCGTTCCGTTGGCCGCGCCTACGTTCGGATTTTTCATGTCGCACTCGATCCATCTTCAAAAACGCCTGACACTGGCGATCGCCGCGGCGTTGCTCGGTGTCGCGCCGATGGCCTTGGCCCAGGCGCAGGATGCGCAGGAGACGCAGACCACCGCGTCAGACGCCAGCGCCAAGACCCTGGACAAGATCACCGTCGCCGTCACCCGCTACAACGCCGCGGACATGCAGATGGCCGCGACCAACACGGCGAACGTGCTGTCGGCCGAGGACCTGAAGTACACCGCCGTGCACAACATCGCCGAGGCGCTGGGTCTGCTGCCGGGCGTCAACGTGGTCAACACCGGGCAGTCGTACTTCGGCGGCGTCGACGGCGCCGCGCGCGGCGAGGGCATGTTCGCCTCGGTGCGCGGCCTCAACGCCGAGTACAACGTCAACCTGATCAACGGCGTCAACGTCGCCCAGGGCCTGCCCTACAGCCGCAGCGTGCAGCTGAGCCTGCTGCCGCCGTCGGGCCTGCAGACCATCGTGTTGAACAAGACCTCCACCGCGGCGATGGACGGCGACGCGATCGGCGGCACCATCGACTACCGTACCCCCAGCGGCTTCGACTACAGCGAGGCGATGGGCGGCAGCGTCACCGCCAGCGGCCGCATGGAAAGCCGTGCGCGCGATTACGGCGACAATGGCCTGGGCAAGGGCGCAGCCGGCGAATTCCACGCCAAGTTCGGCGCCGACAACCAGTTCGGCATCTACACCAGCGCGTACTACGACGAACGCCACTACGTGAACAGCGAAGTGGCCAACGCCGCCGCCTCGCGCGGCGACTGGAACAAGCGCTACTTCTCGCGCACCGACGCCAGCGGCCAGCCGGCGCCCGGCTACGATCCGCAGGACCTGCTGATGGCCACCGGCGCCAACATCGGCTACTCCGCCGGCGACACCACGCGCTACGGCGGCAACGTGTCCTTCGACTGGCACGTCGATCCGAGCCTGCAGCTGTACGCGCGCGCCACCTATGCCTACGCCAAGACCGAGCAGAACACCGGCTACACCCAGCTGGTGCCGGCCAACGTGAGCCTGGCGCAGATCGGCACCACCGGCGTGTACCAGCCGCAGATCAACCGCGTGGCGGTGCGTTACTGGTACGAGACCAATCCGGAAGTGGCGGACCTGGCCACCTTCCAGTTCGGCGCCGACAAGCAACTGGGCAACTGGACGCTGTCGCCGAACCTGTTCTACAGCTACGGCGACAACGATCGTCCGGACCACGTGGAAATTTCCGCGCGCGTGGACCAGTACGCCTCCACCCAGTTCCCGTACGGCGGCGCCAGCACCTTCTCCGGCTACGACAGCGAAGGCTTCCCCAAGCCGCTGCTGACCCCGGCGATCCAGGCCCAGGCCAGCGACATCGGCAGCCTGTATGCGCGCCGCTACGGCCAGTTGACCAAGTCCTACAGCGGCCAGACCAAGGGCGGCGCCAAGTTCGACGTGCGCTACGACTTCGACCAGGGCGCGCTGAGCAAAATCCAGTTCGGCGTGAAGTACGTCGACAGCTCGCGCGACTTCACCTCGCGCGACTGGACCAACAGCAAGTTCACCGACGGCACCCTGCTGCGCGACACCGGCCTGGTGGTCGGCCAGTACGACTCGGTGTATCCGGGCAAGTACGCGTGGCCGACGGTCAAGCTCAGCAACAGCGGGCTGAAGGCGATGATCGCCCAGCACCTGACCGCGGCCAGCTTCGACACCTGCGGCAGCCTGGCGATCAACAACCAGAACTGCGCGACCATGCGTGGCGACGAGGCGGTGACCGCGGCGTATGCGATGGCCACCTTCCGCACCGGCGACCTGGAGGTGATCCCGGGCGTGCGCTTCGAGCACACCAGCATCCGCAACACCTTCTGGACCATGCCCGAAGACGCCAAGGGCAACGAACTGCCCGGTTTCTTCAGCAGCAACCACACCAGCTACGACGTGCCGCTGCCGAGCGTGTTCCTGAACTACCGCCCGGGCGACGGCAGCGCGGTGTACCGCGCCTCGGTGTGGACCAGCTACACCCGGCCGGCGCTGGTGCAGCTCGGCGGTGGCGCCAACTACGACGTCTCCAGCGACGGCACCACGGTCATCACCGAGGGCAATCCGGACCTGAAGCCGATCAAGTCGCTCAACGTCGACCTGTCCGGCGAGTGGGACAACGGCCACGGCGGCCACGCGATGCTGGCCGGCTACTACAAGCGCCTGACCGACTACATCTACGAGAGCGGCTCGGATCCGGCCAACGCCGGCACCAGCACCGGCGCCGGCAACGTGCGCTACGTGCGTCCGCAGAACGGCGGCGACGGCAAGGTGCTCGGCGTCGAGGCCGCGGTGCGGCAGACCCTGCAGGGCATGCCGGCACCGCTGGACGGCTTCGGCATCGGCGCCAACGTCACCCGCCAGACCACCCGGGTCGACCTGGGCATGGACGGCTTCCACGACGAGCGTATCCAGAACGCGCCGGACCTGATGACCAACGCCGAGCTGTTCTACGAGAAGGGCCCGCTGTCGGTGAACCTGGCCTACCACTACTCCGGCGAATACGTCTCGGTGTACGACTACTACAACCGTGGCGCGACCTGGGACGACCTGTGGGTCAAGCCGATCACGCGCGTGGACCTGCACGTGGGCTACACCTTCAACGAGCACCTGCGCGCCGACCTGTCGGTGGCCAACCTCACCAACCGCCTGAGCTACTGGGCGCACGTGGGCCACAACAGCACCGCGATCTCCGACATCGTCGATGCCGGCCGCACCGCGCTGTTGAACGTGAAGTACACGTTCTGAAGCGGGCGCTTGCGCACGCTGGACGTCGCCACCCGTCGCACGGCCCTGTGCCGCGCGGCGGGTCGCGCGTTGCCGTCATCGCCGCGATGTTCGTCTGGCTGGCGCTGACGATCCTGCCGGGAATGGCCATGGCGGCAGAGGCGCCGGTGACGGTGCCGATCGACGGCCTGCGTCTGGACCAGGTGCAACTGCTCGGCTCGCACAACAGCTATCGGCCGGTGCCGACCGCGCAGGTGCAGCGGCGCCTGCAGGCGCACGACGTCGCCGAATGGCCGGCACTGGCCTATGGCCATCCTTCGCTGCAGGCCCAGCTCGCGCTGGGGCTGCGGCAACTCGAACTCGACGTGGCCGCCGATCCGCACGGCGGCTTGTATGCCGCGCCCTATGCGCGTGCCGATGCGGCGACCCGTGCCCGCATGCGCGCGCCCGGCGCCAAGGTGCTGCACCAGCCGGGCCTGGACTACGCCAGCCATTGCCTGCGCCTCCGCGACTGCCTGGCGATCCTTGCTGCCTGGTCGCGTGCGCACCCGCGGCACACGCCGTTGGTGGTGCTGGTCAATGCGGTGGATTTCGATCCGGTGCCGGGTGTGTGGCCGCACCGTTCCGCCTTCGACGCTCATGACCTGGACGCGCTGGACCGCGACATCGTCGAGGTAGTCGGGCGTGCGCGGTTGATCGTGCCCGACGACGTGCGCGGTGACGCGCCGAGCCTGCGCGAGGCGGTGCTGGCGCATGCCTGGCCACGCGTGGCGCAGGCACGCGGCCGCCTGCTGTTCGTGCTCGACGGCAATCCGCGGCACGAGGCGCTGTATCGCCAGGCGCATCCGTCGCTGCGCGGTCGCATGATGTTCGGCTGGTACGCGCCGGACCAGCCGGAAGCCGCGGTGCTGTCGATCGAGGATCCACTGGCCGAGGCGCCTCGGATCCGCGCGCTGGTGACGCAGGGTTTCGTGATGCGCACCCGCGCCGATGTCGACGGCCGCGAGGCGCGCGCGCACGACCGCCGCCGCGCACAGGCGGCAGTGGAGGCCGGCGCGCAATGGATCAGCACCGATTACTACGCCGGCGCGCCGGATCCGCAGCGGCTGGGCTATTGGCTCGGCATCGCCACGGGCCTGCACTGCGACCGGGTCACGGCCGCATGCGGCACGAGCGCACCGTGAGACTTTCCATGTTGGGGACGATGATGAAAACAAGTACGCGTTGGATGCTGTGGGTCGTGCTGCTGGTGGCGGCATTGGGCGCGCAGGCGCGGCCGGCGCCCAAGGCCGCGCCCGCGCTACAGGTGGAAAAGGTGTGGATGCTGTTCCGCCACGGCGTGCGCGCGCCGCTGCCGGGCGAGGCCGCGGCCGCCGCGCTGGCGCCGCAGCCCTGGCCGGTGTGGGACACACCGCCGAGCCTGCTCACCGCGCATGGCCGCACCGCGGTGGAGCGCAGCGGCGACTACACCCGGCAATGGCTGCTGCGCGATGGCGTGCTGCCGGCGCAGGGCTGCCCTGCGGACGGCACGGTCAGCATTTACGCCAACACCGACCAACGCACCATCGTCAGTGCGCAGTTGCTCGCCGACACGCTGGCGCCCGGCTGCCATCTGCAGGCCGGCCACCAGGCCGAAGGCAGCGACGACCCGCTGTTCCGTCCGGTGGAAGCCGGCGCGGTGGAGTTCGATGCCGCCGCCGCGGTGGCCTCGATCCAGCGCCAGACCGGCGGCCCGGGCGCGGTGCTGGCGCCGTATGCGCGCGAACTGCGCACCATGCAGGAGATCCTCGGCTGCACCGAGCGCTGCGACTTCGTGCACATGCCCTCGTCGCTGACCGCGGGCGCGAACGGGCGCAGCCTGGCCTTGCACGGGCCGCTGGACCTGACCTCGGGCACGGCCGAGGTGTTCATCCTGCAGTACGCCGAAGGCATGCCGCTGGATCAGGTCGGCTGGGGCCGCGCGACGCCGGCGCGCATCGCCGCGGTGTCGCGACTGCATGCCTTGCTGTTCGAGATCTACGCACGGCCACAGTACATGGCCGCGCGCGCGGGCGCGCCGCTGGCGCACCGCCTGCTGGACACGCTGGGTGCGGCCGACGCGCCGCGGCTGAGCGTGCTGGTCGCCAGCGACACCCACATCGCCGCGCTCAGCGGTCTGCTCGACCTGCACTTCCATCTGTCTGGCTTCGGCCGCGACGACGCGCCCCCGGGCGGCGCGCTGGTCGTGGAGCGGGTGCGCGATGCACGCAACGGTGAGCGCTACGTGCGCGTGCGCTACCAGGCGCAGTCGCTGGATCAACTGCGCGAACTGACCCCATTGAGCCTGCGCCACCCGCCGCTGCTGCAGACCCTGCAGATCCCTGGGTGCAGCGACGTCGCGACCGGGCTGTGCCCGCTGCCGAAGTTCGAGTCGCTGCTGCAGGCGGCGCTGCAGCGGCGCGGCTGAGCTGGCGCGAAGCTCGTTTGATCTCCTGCTCGTCGTAGGAGCGGCTTCAGCCGCGACAGGCGTTCCCAGGAATGCCCGTCGCGGCTGAAGCCGCTCCTACGACGACGGTGTGCTGACGCGTGGATGGATGACGCGTTGCCGGCATCGCGATGCCGTGTGCTTTGCGTGCAGGCGACAACGATCTGCCGCTGATCCTGTAGATACCGTCTTACCCCCTAGCAGGCAAGGCCCCTTTTCGGGTCGAACGCCGTACCGGATTTGAGAACCCCGTAGGCCAGGTGCAGGAGCTTGCGCATGGCGGCGCACACGATCTGCTTGCCGGCTTTGCCGCGTTCGCTCAGCCGCTGTTTCAGCGTGCGGATGATCGGGTTGTGTGTCATGGCCACCAGGGCCGGCATGAACAGGCCCGCGCGCAGGCGGGGCGAGCCGGTGCGCGAGATGCAGACGTGGCCTTTGCGCTCGCCCGATTCCTGCAGGCACGGATTCAGGCCCGCGAAGGCGGTTACCGCCGAGGCATCGGCGAAGCGCCTCACATCGCCAAGCTCGGCCAGCATCAAGGCCGCGCTGGTGTCGGCAATCCCCTGGATGCTCACCAGCAGTTCGCGCTGCCCACGCAAGGTCGGATCCTGGTCGATATGGTCATCGATGGCCTGCTCGATCTGGGCGATGTGGTGTTGCAGATCGGCCAGATGGACCTGGATCGAGTCCTTCACCTGGGCCGGAGCGACGTCCAGCCGGTTGCGCTCCATCTGCAGCATCTGTTGCAGATCCTGGCGCCGGCGCACCAGCGCTTTGAGCTGCTTGAGCGCCGGCGGATCAGGGTGCCAACGGCGCAACTGCTCGCGGTGACGCAGGGCATAACTGGCGATCAGCTTGGCATCGCTGCGATCGGTCTTGACCCGGCTGAGCTGGCTGCGCGCGTACGCGGCCGTCTGCGCCGGGTTGAGCACGCACACCCGATAGCCGCGTGCGTGGAGGAACTCGGCCAGCGCCTGGTGGTAGGTGCCGGTGGCCTCCATGGCGATCCAGCTATCGGGCTGCGCATGCGTCTGCAGCCATGCCTGCAGGGCCTGGAAGCCCTTGGCATCGTTGGACAACTTGGCCTTGGTACGGTGCTTGCCATTGGTCAGATCGATGGCCACATCGAAACTGCGTTTGGCGACGTCGATGCCGATGACGGGAGACATACGCGATTCCTCCATCGTGTCAGGGTCATGATCGGCGCTGGGCCCGGTCCTGCCTTGTCGATGCGAGTTCACGCCCGGGGGCGGACTCTGGATACCGTTCGGACACACAAGGGCCAGCATGTGGAGGGCGGAGCCGATCTACGATGCAAGCTCGAAGCTTTAGGAGCGACTGGACCTCCCACACCTCCTCCGATGATCAGTCGGAAGACATGACGCCTGTTTAGGGGCGACATGTCCAGATACAAGGAGCGGCTTCAGCCGCGACGGGGCTGCGTCGTAACGCCCAGCCACGGTGGCGGTGGCGCCTACGACGGCGCATCCCGCGACAGCGTCTGCGTCGACGGTTCAGCACCACCCATCCCCAAACGCAGAACGGGCCGCAATGCGGCCCGTTCTTTCTTGCAAGCGTGGCAGGCCGGCTTACTTCAGCTTGGCGTCCGCGCGCAGCGCCTCGGCGCGGTCGGTCTTCTCCCACGAGAACGCGGTGGCCTGGTGCTGGGCGCCGGTGCCGTCGGTGTAGGTGAAGGCCTTCGGGGTGCGGCCGAAATGGCCGTACGAGGCGGTCTGCTGGTACATCGGGTGGATCAGGTCGAGCATCTGGATGATGCCGAACGGACGCAGGTCGAAATGCTTGCGGATCAGCTTCTCGATCTTGTCGTCGGCGATCTTGCCGGTGCCGAAGGTGGTGACCGAGATCGAGGTCGGCTCGGCCACGCCGATGGCGTAGGACACCTGCACTTCGCAGCGGTCGGCCAGGCCGGCGGCGACGACGTTCTTGGCGACGTAGCGCGCGGCGTAGGCGGCCGAGCGGTCGACCTTGGACGGATCCTTGCCGGAGAACGCGCCGCCGCCGTGGCGCGCCCAGCCGCCGTAGGTGTCGACGATGATCTTGCGCCCGGTCAGGCCGCAGTCGCCCACCGGCCCGCCGATCACGAACTTGCCGGTCGGGTTGATGTGGAACTTGGTGCCCTTGTGCAGCCACTTGGCCGGCAGCACCGGCTTGAGGATTTCCTCGCGCACGGCTTCGACCAGGTGCTTCTGCTTGATGTCCGGATCGTGCTGGGTGGACAGCACCACCGCATCGATCGCGGTCGCCACGCCGTCTTCGTAGCGCAGGGTGACCTGGCTCTTGGCGTCCGGGCGCAGCCACGCCAGCGGCGAGTTCTTCTTCTTGCGCACCTTGGCCTGCTGTTCGACCAGGCGGTGCGACAGGTGGATGGCGGCCGGCATGAAGCTGTCGGTCTCGCGAGTGGCGTAGCCGAACATCAGGCCCTGGTCGCCAGCGCCCTGTTCTTCCGGCTTCTTGCGGTCCACGCCCTGGTTGATGTCCGGCGACTGCTTGCCGATCAGGTTGAGCACGCCGCAGGTCTCGCCGTCGAAGCCGACGTCGGAGCTGTTGTAGCCGATGTCCAGGATCACCTTGCGGGTCAGCGCTTCCAGATCGATCCAGGCGCTGGTGGTGATTTCGCCGGCGACGATCGCCACGCCGGTCTTGACCAGCGTTTCGCAGGCCACGCGCGCGCGCTTGTCCTGGGTCAGGATCGCGTCGAGCACCGCATCGGAGATCTGATCGGCGATCTTGTCCGGGTGGCCTTCGGAGACCGACTCGGAGGTGAAGAGATAGCTGGACATCGCGGCTATATCCTTGTATTCGGATGAAAAGATGGAGGCGAATGATACACGGGCGCCGGGCGGCGTGCATGATGCCCGGGGCGGACGTTGCCCAAGGTTAACCGGTTGGCGCGCCACGGTGCGTCCGTCACCTTGCCGTAGCCAGATTGCAAGATCGGTGTCGCCGCCGCGGCCGAAGCTGTGCGCAGTCAGCAAGGGGGCTTGCCGTGCTCGCACTCGAACGCCGTCTTCAGGACCGCTACCCACACTGGTTTGCCGGACGCCGCTCGCGGCTGGTCCGGCCATTGCTGCGCGGTCTGCAGAAATGGTCGGGACTGGACGCGCTGGACGCGTTCCTGGAAGCCAACCGCGACCTGCGCGGGTTCGCCCTGGTCCAGGCCGGACTGGATTTCCTGCAGGCCCGCTACGTGGTCGCACCGACCGCGGCCGAATGCATTCCGGCGCGCGGGCGCCTGCTGATCGTCGCCAACCATCCCTCCGGCGCGCTGGATGCGCTGGCCCTGCTGGACTGCGTGGGCCAGGTGCGGCGCGACGTGAAGATCGTCGCCAACGATTTCCTGTGGGCGCTGGAAGGCCTGCGTGACCTGCTGCTGCCGGTGCGCATCCTCGGCGGCGCGCCGTCGCCGGCCAGCGTGCGGGCGATCGAGCAGGCGCTGGCCCAGGAGCAATGTGTGATCGTGTTCCCGGCCGGCGAGGTCTCGCGGCTGGGCTGGGGCGGTGTGGCCGACGGGCGCTGGCGCCGCGGCTTCCTGCGCTTCGCCCTGCGCACCGCCGCGCCCGTGTTGCCGGTGCGCATCCATGCGCGCAACTCGGCACTGTTCTATGGCGCCTCGGCGCTGTTCAAGCCGGCCGGCACCGCGCTGCTGGCGCGGGAGATGTTCGCCCGCCGCGAGCGCCGCATCGCGCTGAGCCTGGGCCGTGCCCGCGCGCTGCCGCAGGATCTGCCCGAAGCCGAACTGATGCGGCGCCTGCGCAGCGAGCTGTATGCGCTCGGCCGCAGCGGCGGGCAGGCCGCGCCGAGCGAGGAAGCGCTGGTCGCCGCCGAGGACCCGGCGCAACTGGCCACCGAAGTGGCCGGCCTGCGCAGCCTCGGCCACACGCTTGACGGCAAGCAGATCCGCGTCGGCCGGCTGCGCGCCGGCTCGGCGCTGCTGCGCGAGATCGGCCGCCTGCGCGAACTGACCTTCCGCGCGGTGGGCGAGGGTACCGGCCGGCGCCTGGACCTGGACGACTACGACACCTGGTACGAACACATCGTGCTGTGGGATGGCGCCGCCACCCGCGTGGTCGGCGCGTATCGGGTCGCCCGCGGCGCACCGGTGCTGGCCGAACGCGGCCTGGCCGGTTTCTACACCGCCGAACTTTTCCGCTACGGCGAGGCCATGTTGCCGCGCATCGCCGCGGGCATGGAGCTGGGCCGCAGCTTCGTGGTGCCCGACTACTGGGGCAGCCGCAGCATCGATTACCTGTGGCAGGGCATCGGCGCCTATCTGCAGGACCATCCGCAGGTGCGCTATCTGTTCGGCGCGGTGTCGATCAGCGCCGCGCTGCCGTACGAAGCGCGCGAGCAGATCGTGGCCTATTACGCGCGCTACTACGGCGATGCCAGCGGCGAAGCCGCCTCGGCGCGGCCGTTCCCGTATCCGGAAGCGCCGCCGGCGTTCGACGAACTCGACGCCGACACCGCCTTCAAGGTGCTCAAGGGCAACCTCGACGCGCTGGGCGCGGCGGTGCCGATGCTCTACAAGCAGTACACCGATCTGTGCGAACCCGGTGGTGCGCGCTTCCTCGCCTTCGGCGTGGACCCCGCGTTCAACGACGCCGTCGACGGCCTGATCGAGCTGGATCTGCAGCGCATCCGCAGCAAGAAGCGCGCGCGCTACCTCGAACGTCCCCGCAACGAAGCAGAGGTGGTGGCATGAGTCCGCTCAACAGCCTGGCGCCGCGCCGCGCGGTGTTCGTCTCCGATGTGCACCTGGGCGCGCCGCATTGCCATGCGCGCGAACTGGCCGACTTCCTCGGCGGCCTGCACTGCGACCAGTTGTACCTGGTCGGCGACATCGTCGACTTCTGGTGGATGGCGCAGCGCCGCGCGGTGTGGGGCGCCGCGCACCAGCGCGTGGTCGATGCGCTGCACGCGCTGGCCCGCGGCGGCACCGAACTGATCTACGTGCCGGGCAACCACGACCGGCCGATCCGCCGCTTCTGCGGACTCGCACTGCCGGCCATGCAGGTGCGCCGGCGCGCGGTGCACGCCACCGCCGACGGACGCCGCCTGCTGGTGGTGCACGGCGACGACTACGACAGCGTGACCCAGTTCGGCGGCCTGCAGGAGAAGTTCGGCGACTGGCTGTACTACCGCATCCTCACCGGCAACCAACTGACCAACCGCGTGCGCCGCCGCCTGGGCATGCGCTACTGGTCGCTGGCCGACTACCTGAAGCGGCAGAGCAGCGCGGCCGAGCGCTACATCGAGCGCTTCGTCGCCGCCGGCCTGGACGACGCGCGCCGTCGCGGCCTGGATGGGGTGATCTGCGGCCACGTGCACCGCGCCGGGCTGTTCGAACGCGACGGCCTGGTCTACGCCAACGACGGCGACTGGGTGGAAAACCTCACCGCGCTCGCCGAGGAGGCCGACGGCACGCTGCGCCTGCTCTCGCACCGCGGCGAGGTGCTGCGCGAACTGCCGCCGCGCCTGCGGCTGGTGCAGGAGAACGCCTGGCCGCGTGCGGCCTGAGCCGGACGATCGTGCCAGGCGGCGCTGCACCGCCTGGCACCTGACTGGGAGATTGGTGCGTTCGACTGCTGCCGCGCCTGCGCGCCGTGCCGTGGTCCCTGTCGCGATCGCCCCGGTCGTGGCGCCCACGCCCCTGCACTGGACGGATGCGTAGAACCAGGTGTGACCGTCATTCCACGATGACCGTGTGTGGTGTGCATCACCGCCGTGGCATCGGGTCTACTGCGATGCGTCGGCGCGGCATGCCCGGGCATCAATCCACGTTCGCGCCCAGGCCTTGCGCTGATCCATGCTGCGGCGGCGCGCGTGCGCCGCATCCCGATCAGTTCTGGAGTTGTGGAGACCGTGAAACCAGGGAAGGCGTCGTGCGGCCGGTCGCGCAGATCCATGGGGATGTGGCGCGGCTTGGCCTGGTCCGCCGTTTCCGGCGATCGCGTGCAGGCGCATGTCACGGCGCCTGGCGCGCGACCGCGGACATGCCTACGCTTGGCGTGCCTGGGCGTCCTGCTCGCGGCGAGTGCGGCCTCGATGGCGCAGAACACGGTCTATGGCTGCGCGGAGCCGGCGGCGCCGCGTCCGCTTCCCGATCCGCTGCTGTGCGTGCAGCAGGCGGGCGTGTCGACGCCGCATACGGCGGGCGATGCGCGGGTCGAAGCATTGTTCGCGCGTGCCAAGGAGCAGCTAGACGGCGGTCGCCTCGACGCTGCCGAACAGACGCTGGACTGCGCCGCGGCCAACATCGGCGATGCCGGTGCTACCCGCTTGCGCTACGAGCTCACCCGCCGCCGCGGCATCCTCGATTTCCGCCGCGAACGCCTGCCGCAGGCGCTGGCGCGCTTCGAGTGCGCGGTCATGCTGTCCCGCTCGCTGCACGACCGCGCGGGCGAGGCGCGCGATCTGAACAATGTCGGTGCGGCGCTGCGCCGGCTCGGCGATTTCCGCGGCGCCTTGCGCAACCTGACGCTGAGCCTGGATCTGCAGCGCGCACACGGTGCGGCAGCGGCGTCCGTGCTCACCAATATCGCCGACGTGTATCGCGAACTGCGCGAATCCGACACCGCGATGCGCTACTACCGCGATGCGCTGGCCGCCAACCGTGCGCAGGGCGATGCCATCGAGGCCGCGCACGTGCAGGAAACCATGGCCGAGCTCGCGCTCGACAGCGGCGACACGGCGCAGGCGCTGGCCTGGTTGCAGGAGGCCCTGGCCGTGTATCGCGCGCAGGGCCGCCGGGTGTACGAACTGCGCGTGCACGATGGCCTGATTCGCGCGGCACTGGCGCTTGGCGACGTGGCGCAGGCACAGCGCTGGAGTTCCAGCGCGCTGGCGCTGGCCGAAGCGTGGGCGCTGCCGCTGCCGTCGGCGTTGCAACTGCAACTGGCGCGGACGGCCCGGCTCGAAGGCAATGCCGCCGCCGCCGCGGCACGCTTGCGCGTGGCGCTGGCGGCGGCCGCCGGTGGCGATCCGGTGCGGGTACCGTTGCTGGAAGAACTGGCACGGCTGCAGGAAGGCAGTGGCGACACGGGCGCGGCCATCGCCACGCTGCGGCGTGCCAACACGGAAGCCGCCGTACTGGTACGCGCGCAGCACGATCGCCAACTGGACTGGCTGCGGGTCCGCTTCGACACCGCCGAAAAGCAACGCACCATCGACGCCCTGCAGAGCGAAAACCGCCTGCGCCAGGTCCAACTGCGGCAACGCACGCTGTTGCTGTGGCTGGCGCTGGTGTCCGGCGTCGCCGCCGTGCTCGGCGTGTGGCTGTGGTTGCAGCGTCGCCGGCAGCGCGAGCGCGTGTTGCAGGCCGCGCAGCAGGTCCGCCACGAGGAGCAGCTCGCGCGCTATCGGCGCGAGGCCGATGCACTGGCCGAGGATCGCAGCCTGCTGCAGACCTTGCTCGACAGCCGCGCGGATGCGTTGTGCCTGCTCGATGCCGAAGGCCAGGTGCTGGCCACCAATCGTGCCGGCCGCCTGCTGCTGGGCGGCGCGGACGATGCCGAACCGGTCGGGCAGGCGGTGTTCGCCTGCGTTGCCGAGGGCGACCGCCCGGCCTTGCAGGCGGCGCTGGAGCGGATGGAGGACAGCGCCGCGCAGCGCCTTGAGGTCGTGGCGCGACACGGTACGCCGCTCGCCGCCACCCTCGCGCCCTGGCAGGGCGGCGACGGCCTGGTCGTGCTCGCCCTGCAGGAGCGCGACAGTGGCGCGGCCTCGGACACCGCGCAGGCCGAGCATACGCAAGAGGCGGCCGCCGCACCTGCGTTGCGCGATGCCTTCCGACGCGCGCTGGTCGACTTGATGCTGGCGGTCATCGACACCTGGGAGCGCGCCACGGCGACTGGACGGCTGGAGTTGGCCGAGCGCAGCCGGATCTGGCGCGTGAACATCGACGACGGCCGCCTGCGTGCGCGGGCGATGGAGCGCTACCTGGCGGTCTCCAAATTGCCCAGCAACCCGCGCTGGCGGGACGTGTTGCGCTCGGCCTATTTCGTGCTCGCGCACTGCGAAGGAATCTCGGCAGAAGCGCGCGCCGCGCTGCAGTCCAGGATCGACACCGTGCTGGCCTATACCCGCCGGGACGCGCTCGGCTGAGCGCGCCTGGCACCCCTGCTGGCGATTGTCGGCCGCGCTGAGCGGCGAGCGCGCCTGCATGGCGCGTCAGCGCCCGCGCTTGGCCGGGCAGACCACGCAGGCGCCCTTCAAGCCGTGTTCCATGCGGTAGCTGCTGTGGTGGTCGCGGGCCAGGAAGGTCGTCGGGCCGAGCACGATGGGCTTGGCCGATCGCGACGGTGCTACCACCTCGCAGTAGGCGGCGATGGTGTTCAGCGTATTCGTGTACGGCTCGTGGCTGTCGACCACGCCGCACTTGTCCATGGTCTGCCGCAACTGCTCGCCGTCGAAATCGAACTTCACCACCACCTCCGGTTCCTGGTCCTGCTCCAGGCACCAGTCCGGCGGCAGGGTGTCGTGGCCGTGAGCGATCAGGGGCACGGCAAGCAGCACCGCGACGAGGACGGCATGGAAGAGGGAACCGTGGGTGGGCATGGGAACCTCGCAAGGCGCAGAAGGAGAGCCCGCAGCCTACGAGCGTCGCTGCGGCCGATACCAGCGCATCCGCGGGTATAGACCGGGAATAAATCAGGCTAACGCATTGATTCTTCGATGGCGGCATCGCGCCGCGACGCTGGATCGCGCACCCACGGCAGGTGGTGCTCGCATCCGAGCTTCGTCAATCCGACCCGGTTCATTCCATGGGCAGCCCGGCTTCGCCCTCGTGCCGCGCCGCCGCGCTGCCTAGCCTGAAATCGCCGGATCGCACGGTGTGCCGATGCGGCGATGGCTACGTCCCCCGGGCTATACATACGCCCTAGCCATCTCCAATCCCTTCCATATAGCGAGAGAACGCTCATCATGAAGAAGAAGCTCCTTGTCGCAACCGCTCTGCTGGCGGGCAGTGTCGTCGGCGCCCCTGCGCTGGCGGCCGAAAACCCGGTCGACCAGGCCGGCATCCAGCACAACATGTACCTGGGCTGCCTGATGGACCTGAATGCCACGGCCGAAGACGCGCTGACCCTGCTGGTCAAGAAGTGCGGCTACGCCCCCGGCGTGCCGCTGGAACGCTTCGTCGCCACGCAGCAGCCCATCGTCGACGCGGTCGACCCGACCCGGCCGATGACCGAAAACCTGGCCGGGCTGCGCCAGCAGCTCAGTGCCTACGAATACTCGTTCATCGAGCGGATGGACCAGATCGTGCAGAACGCCGAGGACCTGGACGCGGCGGCGGTGCAGTTCGAGGAACTGGAGCGGGAGGCCATCGCGCGGCTCGATCCGAAATCGCAGAATGGTGCGCTGATCCTGGGTGGACTGAGCGTGGCCAGGCACTCCACTCAGTATTGGTCCAAGTATGCGGCAGAGCAGGGGGAGTCCCCGGCTGGCGCCACCGCGAAGAAGGGGTTCTGGAAATGGCTGGCCACCATCGGTTCGGACGTGGTCGGCTATCTCGCCTCGCACAACATCGGCACGGCGGCGACCGTCTCCAACGTCGTCCACGGCTGGTTCAAGTGAGCGGTTGATCCCAGCGGCGTACAGGAAAATGGCAAGGCGTCCCGGAAGGGGCGCCTTGCCTGTGCGGCGTTGTCGGGCGTATGTGGATGGTGCCTGCCTTCCCCGGCAACCGTCCGGCCCGACACGCTATGCGAGCTTTGCAGAGTGGTTTCAGCCGCGGCACTGGCTGCTGACGCACGCCACGCGACAGCGTGCCGCGGTCGATGCTTCCGCGAATTGGCGTGCCAACGATCTCCAGGGAAGCCAGCGGACTGTCACGACGAACGCTACCGCGGCGGCGCGCCTCGCGCCGCATCACTGCTAGCATCGGCCGATGGATTCCCTTACTCAGATCGTCCTCGGCGGTGCCATTGCCGCCGTCATCGCGCCGGCTGCGCATCGGCGCGCGGCGCTGCTTGCGGGTGCCGCGCTTGGCACCTTGCCCGACCTCGATTCGCTGATCCTTCTGCCGCTGACCCGCGATCCCGTCACGTTGATGACGGTGCATCGCAGCGTCAGCCATTCGCTGTTCGTGCTGCCGCCGCTCGGCTGGCTGATCTGGTGGCTGTTCCGCCGCTTCGGCCATGGGCGGGTCGCCGAAGCACCACGCCGCTGGTTCTGGGCGATCCAACTGGCGCTGATCACCCATCCGCTGCTGGATGCGTTCACCGTCTATGGCACCCAGCTGTGGTGGCCGCTGCCGCCATCGCCGACGATGTGGTCGAGCGTGTTCATCATCGATCCCGCCTACACGCTGTGGCTGCTGCTGGCCTGCGTCATTGCCTGGTTCGCCCGCGCGCGCCGCGTGGCGCAGCAGGCCTTGCTGGCCGGGTTGTTGCTGAGCAGCGCCTACCTGGGCTGGTCGCTGCTGGCGAAGCATCTGGTCGACCGCGAGGCCGACCGTGCGCTAGCGGCGATGGGCCTGGCGCAGGCGCCGCGCTTCTCGGTGCCGATGCCGTTCAACACATTGCTGTGGCGGGTGGTGGCGATGACCCCGAGCGGCTACGTGATCGGCGAGCGTTCGCTGGTCGCCGATCGCGGGCCGATGCGCTTCCAGGGCTATCCCTCCAACACCCAGGCGCTGGCGCAGGTGCGCGAGCTGCCCGCGGTGCAGCGGTTGAGCTGGTTCAACCGCGGCTTCATGCGCGCGCAGGTCAAGGATGGCGAACTGGTGCTCAGCGATCTGCGCATGGGCCTGGAGCCGGACTACAACTTCAATTTCGCTGTGGCGCGCCAGCAGGGCAATGGCTGGGAGGCGATTCCGCCGCGGCAGCTGCAGGCGGCGTACCGGGCGCCGGTGGCACGTGGGCAGATTCGCGCAGCGCTGGTGCGGATGTGGCAACGGATCTGGGTCGAACCGGCGTCGCCCGTGCCGGTCGGTGCGCAGGTGCCGACAGCGGCGCGTTGAGCGCGGCACACAATCGACCGAGGCATGGCGCGCCCTCATTGGGGAACGAATCGGCGCAAGCATTAATTCTTCGATCATGGAGCGCCTGCTGCAGGCCAGGGCCGCGTCTCCGCACTGCAGCGGTGATGCCCAGTTCGCCAATTCGACCCGGTTCGTTCCCGCCGCGACCCGATTTTGCCCTCGTGCGTCGCCGCAGACCCGCCTAGCCTGAAACCGTCGCATCGCGCCGTGTGCCGATGCGGCGGTGGTCGCCTCGCAGGTGTCCCCGCTCAAGAACGTCTGGAGACCTAGGCCATCCTCTTCCCATCTATTGCATGAGAATGTTCATGAACAAAATGCTTTTTGGCGCGGCTGCCGCGCTCCTGATCGGCAGTGCTTTTGGCGCCGCCCCCGCGCTAGCGGCCGAGAACCCGATGGACCAGGCTGGCATCAAGCACAACATGTACCTCGGCTGCCTGATGGATACCAAGGCCTCGCCCGACGAGGACCTCGCTGTCCTGGTCGAGAAGTGCGGCTACGATCCCGGCATGCCGCTGGAGCGCTTCATCGCCACGCGCAAGCCCATGATCGATGCGATCGATCCGACCCGGCCGATGACCGAGAGCCTGACCGGGCTACGCCAGGAGATCAGTGCCTACGAGTTCTCGTTCATCGTGCGCATGGACCAGATCGTGCAGAACGCAGGGAGCCTGGACGCGGCGGCGTTGCAATTCGAGGAATTGGAACGGGAAGGCATCGCACGGCTCGATCCCAAGTCGAAGAACGGCGCGCTGGTGCTGGGCGGGCTGAGCGTGCTCAGACACTCCGCGCGCTACTGGTCCAAATTCGCGGCCGGCACCACGGCGAAATACGCTGCGTCTCCGGACCCGAACCAGGGCTGGTTGTTGGTCTCAGCGTGCGATGCAGTCGGCTACTTTGTGTTTCATGACGGCGAGTTGGGTGCTGCCACCTCGCGCGCAGCGTTTCATGTACTTGCTTCACAGGGATATTTCCCGCTCTACGCCTACCAATAGTGCCTCCCCTAAGCTGCTTCAGGTAGTGCAGATAAGGAAAGGCGTTCCCAATGGGGACGCCTTTTCATCAAAAAGAGAATGCGGGCCATGTTGCCACTAGTCGGGTGTGCAGGCGCCGCGTTGATCCGGGCTTCTGGGGGAGACTGAGCCAAGCCGTCCCGCATCGCCAGCAAACGTGGCTTCGCCCGGCAACGTCGCGATCGCCGCTCGATACGCAGGCTTCACCAGCACCGCCGTCAACGCCGCTCAATACACCGTCGCGTGCGCCTGCACGAACGAATAGAAGAACACCGCGTCCGGATCGCTCTGCACCTGCGCCATTTCCCGGCGCATGCCGGCCACGGTCTCCGCATCCACCGCGCCGGCCTGCAGCAGGCGTTCGGCAGCCGACAGCAGCAGTTCTTCCCAGAACCCGATCATGGTCTTGCGCCGCGCAGGTTCGCGGTTGTCCAGGTGCAGGGTCTTGATCTGCGTGCTGACGTCGCGATAGCCGCCGGCCAGCAGCAGGTTGCCGAGCTTGGCGCCGACGAATGGATCGCCGCCGTGGTCGTACTGGAAGTCGTTGAACGCCATCCAGTAGCGCCATACGTTCGGCGAGTACGGATGCAGCAGGAACGAGGCGTTCATCACCTCGGTCACGTATACCGGCGCTCCCGGCGCCAGCACGCGCCGCACTTCGCTGAGCACCCGCGCCGGCGATGGCACATGCTCCAGCACCCAGCACAGGAACGCCGCATCGAAGCTGCGCGGCTGGAACGGCAGGTCGCCGGCATCGGCCTGCTGCAGCGTGTAGCGGTCCTGGCACCAGGGCATGCGTTGCAGGTTCTCGCGTGCGGCCTGCAGTTGCGCCTCGCTCAGGTCGATACCGGTGACGTGCAGTTCCGGGAAGCGCCGCAGCAGCACTTCGGTCTGCGCGCCGACGCCGCTGCCCACTTCGAGCAGGCGCCGCGCGCCGGTGTAGTCGATCTGGTTGAACAGGGTGGCTTCCAGCAAGCGCGCCTGTTTCAGCAGGCGCGCCTGCTCGGTGTCGGAATAGCCGTGCAGGTAGGTCGGGGTATCGGGAGACGAGCGCATGGCGGTGCTCCAGGGAGAAGACGTCAGGCGGCGGCGGACAAGGCCGGTGGCACGCCGGCGATCAGCGCGTCGAAGTACTCGGCGGTCAGCACGAGTTGCGCCTGCGCGCTCTCGGCGCGGTTGACCACGGCGCGGAACGCGGCGTTTTCCGGCCGGTCCTTGGCGTACCAGCCCAGGTGCTTGCGCGCGATGCGCACGCCTTGCGTCTCGCCGTAGAAATCGTGAAGGGCCTGCAGGTGGCCGAGCAGGGTGTCGCGCATGAACGCCAGCGACGGCGCCGGCAGGAGTTCGCCGGTGGCCAGATAGTGCGCGATCTCACCGAAGATCCACGGCCGGCCCTGTGCCGCGCGCCCCACCATCACCGCATCGGCGCCGGTCGCGGCCAGCACCTGCGCTGCTTTCTGCGGGGAGTCGATGTCGCCGTTGGCGATCACCGGGATGTGCAGCATCGCCTTGATCTGGGCGATGGTGGCGTATTCGGCCTGGCCGCTGTAGTGCTGGTCGCGGGTGCGCCCGTGCACCGCCAGCGCGCCGATGCCGCAGTCCTCGGCGATGCGCGCGATGACCGGGCCGTTGCGGTGGTCGCAGTCCCAGCCGGTGCGGATCTTCAGCGTCACCGGCACCGGCGAGGCCTTCACCACCGCGCTGAGGATGCGCGCCACCAGCGCCTCGTCGCGCATCAGCGCCGAGCCGGCCCAGGCGTTGCAGACCTTCTTCGCCGGGCAGCCCATGTTGATGTCGATCAGCTGCGCGCCGTGGTCGGCGTTGTAGCGCGCGGCCTCGGCCAGTTGCTGCGGTTCGGTGCCGGCGATCTGCACGCTCACCGGGTCCGGCTCGCCGGCATGGTCCATGCGTTGCAGCGACTTGCGGGTCTGCCAGAAGCGTGGATCGGAAATGGTCATTTCCGACACCGCCAGCCCGGCGCCCAGGCGCTTGCACAGCAGCCGGAACGGCTTGTCGGTGACCCCGGCCATCGGTGCCAGGATCACCTTCGGTTCGATCGTGTAGGGGCCGATGCGCATGCGCGTAGTGTAGCGGGGCGCATGCGCCGACGGGTCGGGCGGCGCCGGGCGGTCCCGCGCGGCCGTCAGCGCATCAGTTGGTACAGCTCGAAGCCGTTGTCCTTGCCGTCCAGGATCAGCAGCAGTTCGTTCGGGCCCAGCGCGACCAGGCGGCCGACGCTGTTGCCATGCGTGCCGTCGGAGACATGACCGGGCGCATAGGCCGCTTCCGGCTCGTCGTTGACCGTGCTGGTGCCGAGGAAGGCCAGTTCGCGGCTGCCGGCGGACAGCGGATACAGCGTGCCGCTGCGCCGCTGCGAGCCGCTGGTCTTGCTCAGGTGGTAGCCGCAGGGATCGCGGCGGATCTCGGCCTTGAAGTAGGGATAGGCGTAGGCGAAGTGCGGATCGACCTGGATCGAGCGCACCTTCCAGTGGCCCTCCAATGTACCGGGCTGCTGCGGCGTCTGCGCGCGCTGCAGCAGGGTCCGCGCCAGCGCCGCGCCCTGTTCCTGCTCGGCATCGTCGTAATGCGCCGCGATCACCTGCTGCAGCCGTTCCGCGGAGACGGTCACCGCGGCGCGGTCGGCGTCGGCGGCCAGGCTGTTCCAGTCGCAGCGCGGTGCCGCGGCGGCGGACAGCGGGAGCAGCAGCGCGCACAGCGCGCCGAACGGGATGACGGAACGGCGGGGCATCGGCAACTCCTTGGCGGATGCGTGGCCGGCGCAGCGCCGGCGCTGGTGGTGGCGGCAGGCAACGGCGACGGCCGGGGCCGTCGCGCCGATGGCTCAGCCGGCCTCGGGCGTCAGCCGCGGCATCGACGCCGCCGCGCCTTCGGCCTCGGTGGAGCGCGCCGCATAGTGGTTGGCGAAGCGCACGTGGGTGGCGAACGCGGCGTTCGGCGACTGCGCCAGCGACGCCACCAGGGCGCCGTTGAAGGCGTCGCCAGCGCCGGTGGTGTCCACGGTGTGCGCGGCTTCGGCGCCGATCCGGTAGTAGGGCTGGGTGTCGCCGAGCAGGCGCTCCTCGGGGTGCGAGATGAACGCGCCCACCGCGCCAAGCGTCACCACCACGGTGCCGCCGGGCAGCAGCTTGCGGCACAGCGCGTGCAGGCTGCCGCCATCGGTGGCGGCGACGTCGTCGGCGTCCACGCGCACGCCGACATGGCGCGCCAGCAGGGCGGCGAACTCGGTTTCGTTGGGGGTCAGCACGTCGGCCAGCTTGAGCAGGCCGATGCTGGTCTGCGCATTGGCCGGAGCGGCGTTGAGCACGGTGGTCAGGCCGGCCTCGCGGGCGAGGGCGAGGGTGCCCTCGATGGTCTCGATCGGCGATTCCAGCTGCGCCAGCAGCACCCGCGCCGAGCCCAGCAGCGGGCGCTGCGCCTGCACGAAGTCCAGGCTCAGCGCCGCGTTGGCGCCGGCGCCGATGACGATGGTGTTGCGGCCATGGCCGTCGACATAGATGCCGCCGGTGCCGGTCGGCTCGCTGCTGGCCTCGGCCACCAAGGTGATGCCGTCCTGCGCGGCCAGGCCGCGCGCCATCGCGCCGCCGGCATCGTCGCCGAGCGCGCAGACGAAGCTGGTGCGCGCGCCGGCACGCGCCGCCGCCACCGCCTGGTTGAAGCCCTTGCCGCCGGGGCCGGTGCTGTAGCGGCCGGCGATGGTCGCCCCCGGTGCGGGCAGATTCTCGCAACGCCACACATGGTCGACATTGAACGAACCGACGACGATGACCGAACTCATAGGCATGTACTGCTTCTCGACTGGAACTGAAAAAGGAAAAACGGTGGAGCGGGTGCTGCGGCCGGATCAGGCGAAGTGCGACAGCACCCCGGCGATGGTCGCGGTCATGAAGGTGGCGATCGAGCCGCCCAGCACCGCACGCAGGCCGAAGCGTGCCAGGTCGTGGCGGCGTTCGGGGGCCAGGCCGCCGATGCCGCCGATCTGGATCGCGATCGAGCTGAAGTTGGCGAAGCCGCACAGCGCATAGGTGGCGACCAGCCGGCCCTCCGCGCTCAGGCTCACGCCCGGCACCTGGCCCTGGACGATACGCGACAGCTCGGTATACGCGACGAACTCGTTGATGACCACCTTCTGGCCGATCAGCGAACCGACCGTGGTCGCATCCGGCCACGGCGTGCCGATCACCCAGGCCACCGGCGCCAGCACGTAGCCGAAGATGGTGGACAGGTTGGTCGGGCGGCCGATCACGCCGGCCAGGCCGGTGACGTCGCCGAGCCAGGTCAGCGGCGCATTGACCAGCGCGATCAGCGCGATGAACGCCAGCAGCATCGCGCCGATGTTCAGCGCCAGGCGCAGGCCGTCGCCGGCACCGGCGGCGGCGGCGTCGATCACGTTGCTGGTGGTCTTCTCCACTTCCATCTTGACCGTGCCGCGGGTCAGCGGCGTACCGGTTTCCGGAATCAGCAGCTTGGCCACCACCAGCGTCGCCGGCGCGGCCATGATGCTGGCCGCCAGCAGATGCTTGGCGTAGAACGCCTGCTGCGCCGGGTCGCCGCCGCCGAGCATGCCCACGTAGGCCGCCAGCACGCCGCCGGCGATGTGCGCCATGCCGCCGATCATCATCGTCAGCAGTTCGGACTCGGTCATGCGCGGGATGTACGGGCGCACCGTCAGCGGCGCCTCGGTCTGGCCGATGAACACGCTGGCGCAGACGCTGGTGGTCTCGGCGCCGGACACGCGCATCACCTTGGTGATCGCCCAGGCCATCACCCGCACCACCGCCTGCATCACCCCCAGGTGGTACAGCACGCCCATCAGCGCGGAGAAGAAGATGATGGTCGGCAGCACCTGGAAGGCGAAGATGAAGCCGTAGGTCTTGGTGTCGAGCAGGCTGCCGAAGATGAAGCTGGAGCCTTCGTTGACGAAGCTCAGCACCTTCACGAACACCTGGCCGAGCCAGTCGAACACTTCGCGGCCGCCGGGGACCAGCAGCACCAGCGAGGCGAAACCGATCTGCAGGACCAGGCCGGTCGCGACCAGCTTCCAGTCCACCGCGCGGCGGTTGTTGGAGAACAGCCAGGTGATTCCGATCAACACCGCCAACCCGAACAGGCCGAAGCCGATCCTTCCCAATCCCTCGACCATCTGCGTCCCCGGTCCCCGACCAAAGACGGGAAGCCTAGTGCAGGGGGTGACGGCCGGCAAGGCGAGCGGTGTTCAGTCGGGGGATCGGGGATTTGGGATTGGGGATTGGGGATTCGCAAGAGCGGGGGCGCCCTGCGATTGGCAGGGCGATGTCGGGCGCCGCCGCTACACTGTGCGGCCGCCCCCGGCCGTGCCGCGGGTTCGCTCAGCAGGAGGAGTTTCCATGCATTACCGTCGCCTCGGTGCCACCGGGCTGCAACTGTCGGCGCTGTCGTTCGGCGCCTGGATCAACTTCGGCGGGCAGACCGGCCGCGGCGAAGCGCGCAACCTGATCGCCGCCGCCTGGGACCACGGCATCAACTTCTTCGACAACGCCGAGGTCTACGCGCATGGCCGCGCCGAGCAGGTGATGGGCGACGTGATCGCCGACCTGCGGCTGCCGCGCGACGGCTTCTGCGTGTCCAGCAAGGTCTACTTCGGCGCCGTCGAGTCGCCGCGCCCCACCCAGCGCGGGCTCTCGCGCAAGCACGTCACCGACGCCTGCCATGCCGCGCTCAAGCGGCTGCGGGTGGAGTATCTGGATCTGTACTACTGCCACCGCCCCGATCCGGACACGCCGGTGGAGGAAACCGTGCGCGCGATGGACGCGCTGATCCGCCAGGGCAAGGTGCTGTACTGGGGCACCTCCGAGTGGCCGGCCGAGCGCATCCGCGAGGCGGCGAAGGTGGCGCGCGCGCTTGGCCTGCACGGGCCATCGATGGAGCAGCCGCAGTACAACCTGCTGCATCGCGAGCGCGTCGAGCAGGAATACGCGCCGCTGTACGCCGAACTCGGCCTGGGCACCACCATCTGGTCGCCGCTGGCCTCGGGCCTGCTCACCGGCAAGTACAACGACGGCATCGATCCGGCCTCGCGGCTGGGCCAGGAACGCAATGCCTGGCTGCAGCAGGAAGTGATCGGGCCGCCGGCGCAGCGTCGCATCGAGCGCGCGCGCGCCTTCACCGCGCTGGCCGCGGCCGAAGGCGTGGCACCGGCGGCGCTGGCGATCGCCTGGTGCCTGCGCAACCCGCACGTGTCCACGGTGATCCTCGGCGCCAGCCGGGTCGCGCAGTTGCTGGAGAACCTGGCCGCGCTGGACCTGGCCGCACGCGACGACGCGGCGTGGTGGGAGTGGGTCGAAGCCGCGGTGCGCTGACGGGATGTGCGTGCGCTGCCGCGATGTAGCGGCGGCGCGGCAGCGAGCGGCGAGGGCGTTGCGATTTTCGGAATCTTTCGCGGGCGCAGTTTCGATCAGGACTGCGAATCGAATCGGGCGAGAATGGGTCTTGATTAAGTATTGAGAATCATTATCATCTCGATGCACCCCGTGGATGGAGTTCGACCATGACCGCTCAACCCGTGCTGTTGCGTCACCCCGAGACCCTGAGCCTGCGCGAGCGCACCGTGCCGCGCGCCGTGCCGGCCGAAGAAACCATCAGCAGCCAGGCGCTGCTCAAGGGCCGCCGCGAAGTGCTGATCCAGCACGGCGACCGCGTCTATCGCCTGCGCCACACCAGCAACGACAAGCTGATCCTGACCAAGTAACGTCGTCCGGCCGCCGTGCGCGGCCGGCCTCCCCGCTCGATCTGCCGCCACCTGGCCGACGCCCCTGCGCGCCGGCCGCGGCCGCCTCGCAGTCGCGATCCTTCTCTCTCCCCCTCGGCCAGGCGCGGACCCCGCGCCGTGCCGGTCGAGGGTCTTCCGCGACCACCGATGCTCTCCATGTTCCGTACCGCCCCGCTCACTGGCGCGCTGTGGCTGGCCCTGGCCGCCGGCGCGCATGCCGCTCCCGCATCCGCACCCTCTTCCTCCAACGCCGACGCCGACGTCACTGCGGCGTCCGCCGTGCGCGATTTCGATCGCCTGCAGGTCACCGCCACGCGTACCCAGCGCGCCATCGTCGACGTGCCCGGCAGCGTCGATGTGATCGACCGCGAACAGATGGACCGCGCACTGGTCCACGACCTGAAGGATCTGCTGCGCTACACGCCCGGCGTGTCCGCCACCGGCAACAGCGGCCGCTTCAGCGGCATCTCCGGCATCCGCATCCGTGGCCTGGACGGCAACCGCGTGCTGATCCAGACCGACGGCATCCCGGTCTCGGACACCTTCAGCTTCGGCAGCTACCTCAACGCCAACCGTAATTTCGTCGACATGGACACGCTCAAGCGCGTGGAGATCGTGCGCGGCCCGGCCAGCGCGCTGTATGGCTCCGATGCGCTTGGCGGCGTGGTCGCCTACGTCACCAAGGATCCAGCCGACTATCTGGCGCCGGGCAAGGACAGCTACGTCGGTCTGAAGTTCGGCTACGAGAGCGAGTGGAAGGGCCTGTTCGCCGGTGCGCTGGTCGCCTTCGGCGGCGACCGCTGGAGCGGCATGGCTGCGCTCAGCCATCGCCAGGGCCAGGAAAGCGAGACCCAGGGCGACAACCGCAGCATCGGCGCCGCCCGCACCGCACCCAATCCGCTCAGCAGCGACGGCCGCAGCCTGCTCAGCAAGCTGGTCTACGCGCCCAGCGCCAATCAGCGCTTCAAGCTGACCATCGAAGGCAACGAGGACTATTCGCGCATCGATGCGCTGAGCAACGTCACCGCCAGCATCCTGTCGCAGCGCGGACGCGACCATCAGACTCGCGCCCGCGTGTCGCTGGCGCACGAGGTGGACCAGCTTGACACGTGGCTTGCCGACGACCTGCAGTGGCAGCTGTACCGCCAGGACAGCCAGAGCCTGCAACGCACCGACGAACGCCGCAGCAACGCCACGCTGCGGCACATGGAGCACGACTTCGACCAGCGCCTGTACGGGCTGCAGGCCAATCTGCACAAGCGGGTGGAGCAGGGCCGCGTCATGCACGACATCAGCTACGGCATCGACCTGTCGCACACCGACACCCACGAAAAGCGCGACGGCCACACGCTGAACCTGCGTACCGGTGCGATCAGCAAGACCGTGGGCATGGAGACCTTCCCGGTCCGCGACTTCCCGATCACCGAGACGCTCAAGGCCGGTGCCTACCTGCAGGACGAGATCGCGCTGGCCGACGGCCGCTTCAGCCTGATTCCGGCGCTGCGTGCCGACTACTACCGGCTGTCGCCGCAGGTGGATGCGATCTTCGCCACCGACAATCCCGGCGTGGCGGCGAAGAAGATCAGCGACCGCAACGTCTCGCCCAAGCTCGGCGCGATCTGGCGCCTGGACGATGCCTGGTCGCTGTACGCCAACTATGCGCACGGCTTCCGCGCGCCGCCCTACAACGACGTCAATATCGGCTTCACCAACCTGCTGATCGGTTACACCGCGATCGCCAATCCCGACCTGAAGCCGGAGACCAGCCGCGGCGCGGAGTTGGGCGTGCGCTACACCGGTCCGGCCGTCTACGCCGGCCTGAGCGCCTACCGCAACGCCTATCGCGACTTCATCGAGTCCTACCGCTTCGTCGGCTTCAACGCCGACGGCCTGATGCTGTATCAATCGCGCAACGTCGACCGGGTGACCATCCGCGGCGTCGAAGCCAAGGCCGGCATCGACTTCGGCGCACTCGACGCGCGCTGGACCGGCTGGTCGCTGCAGGCCAGCGCGGCCTATGCGCGCGGCGACAACCGCACCGACGGCACCCCGCTCAATTCGGTGGATCCGCTGCGTGGCGTGCTCGGCCTGGGCTACGACCGCAGCACCTGGGGGACGCAACTGGTCGCCACCGCGGTGGCGAAGAAGCGCCGGCCGGAACTGCCGACCTACTACACCCCGGCCGGCTACGCGACGCTGGACCTGCTCGCGCACTGGCATTTCACCGAAGGAGCGCGGCTCGAGGTCGGCGTGTTCAACCTGGCCGACCGCCGCTACATCGACTGGAACATGCTGCCCGGCGCGACCCTGGCCAGCAGCAGCGTGCTCGACCGCTATACCGGTGCCGGGCGCAACGTCTCGGTCAGCCTGGCGCTGGACTGGTAGCGGCGGATGCGCACGGCCGCGCCAGCGCGTACCGGCCCGGAGCGGATCGCCGCTGCGCCGCTGCCGCGCCCGGCGCAACTGGCCGCGCTGGGCACCGTGCTGTGCCTGTACCGCGCCCGCACCGGCGCCGAACTGATCGGCTGGCGCCACGCCCGCAGCGTGGCCGCGCACCTGGACGTGGACAGCGACGGCGTGCTGGAGAGCCTGCGCTTCTACGACCGCCAGCAGCAATGCTGCTGGCGCCTGTACCTGTTGCCGGACAGCGACTTCGTCGCCTGGGACACGCTGTTGTCGGCATTGCCCGCGGCACAGGACGCCGCCGACGGCGGTGTTGCCGAACGGCTATGGCGGCGCGTGGCCGGCCGCCTGCGCGGCGACGGCTGGCACGCGCGGGCGCTGCGCCTGCACGCGGCCGATGGCGTGCTGGCGGCCAGTGTGGCCGGCGTGTCGCCGCTCGGCGCCAGCATCGCCAGGCGCATCGCGCGCCTGGAGGCGGCCGAGGGCGACGTGCTGGTCGACGACTGCTGTTGCGCCCGCGCCGGTCGCACTGCGCCGCGTCCCGATCCCGAGCGGCCGTGGCCGCTGCTGCGGTTGTGAGTGGCCGATCGCGTTCCCCGTTTCCCATCCACAACGACAACACACCTCTCGATGATGAAAGCTCCGCCTCTGTTCTGCACCCTGCTGCTTGCCGGCAGTCTTCCCGTCCACGCCGCGGAGACCGATCCGGCCCGCGACCGCGCCAGCATCCTGGCGATGCAGGGCGAGTACACCGTGGCGTTCGCCTTCGACGAGACCGTGTTGCTGCAACCTGGCTACACGCGCGCCGCGCCAATGCGCAGCGGCGGCGACGAAGTGGTGATCGTGGTCGAGGACAGCCCGCGCAAGGTGGTGCTGCAGCACCTGCTGGTGGAGCCCAAGAGCGGCCACGTGACCAAGCACTGGCGCCAGGACTGGATCTACGAGGCGCCGCAGCGTTTCGCGTTCAGCGCCGACCAGACCTGGCAGGTGCGCCCGCTCGATGCCGCCACCACCCGCGGCGCCTGGACCCAATGCGTGTACGAGGTCAGCGATGCGCCGCGCTACTGCGGCACCGGGCGCTGGGACTACGCCGATGGCCATCCGACCTGGACCAGCGACCTGAGCTGGCGCCCGTTGCCGCGCCGCGAGTACACCAAGCGCAGCGACTACAACGCGCTGGCGGTGATCAACCGGCACACGCTGACCCCGGCCGGCTGGACCCACGAGCAGTTCAACACCAAGGTGCTGCGCAAGCCCGACGGCAGCCAGCAGGCCATCGCGCGCGAGTTCGGCTTCAACGACTACGTCAGGACCACGGCCGTCGATTTCGCCCCGGCCTACGCCTACTGGAAGGCCACCCAGGGCTACTGGGCCAGGGTGCGCGCGCGCTGGGACGGCCTGCTCGGCAAGCCGCCGGGCGTGCACCTGAAGACCAAGGTCGATGGCATGGCGATCATCGTGCCGCTGTTCGGCCAGGCCGAGGCGGTGCAACAGGGCAAGCCGGTCAGTGATGCGCAGCTCGATGCGGTGTTCGCGCAATGGACGGCGCCGGCACCGGCCGCGCGCTGAGGCCAGCGCCGGCGACACAGCCAGGGTGGGGGAAGGCGGCCGGGATGGCGCCTTCCCCTTTTTGCGTTTTACCCGTGCGCGGGCACCCGTGGCCGTCGCGAATCCGTGCTGGCGATGACGCCCGCGCCGCTCAGCGCTGCATGCCCCAGCGGCGCACGGTGAGGCGTTCCAGCACGCGGAATCCGGCGCCTTCCACCAGCAGGCCGAGCAGGATCACCATTGCCAGCCCGGCGAAGACGCGGTCGGTGTAGAGCTCGTTGCGATTCTGGAAGATGTACCAACCGAGGCCGCCCTGGCCGGAGGTGGCACCGAACACCAGTTCGGCGGCGATCAGCGTGCGCCAGGCGAAGGCCCAGGCGATCTTCAGGCCGGACAGGATCGCCGGCAACGCCGCCGGCACCAGGATCGCGACCACGTAGCGCAGGCCATGCAGCCCATAGTTGCGCGCGGCCATGCGCAGCGTCTCCGGCACGCCCTGGAAGCCGGCGTAGGTGTTCAGCGCCAGCGGCCACAGCACTGCGTGCACCAGCACGAACACCAGGCTGCCGTTGCCCAGGCCGAACCACAGCAGGGCCAGCGGCAGCAGGGCGATCGCCGGCAACGGATTGAACATCGCCGTCAGCGTGCCCAGCAGGTCGCGGCCGATCCGGGTCGAGACCGCCAGCGCGGTCAGGCCGAAGGCCAATGCCACACCGAGCGCATAGCCTTGCGCGAGCATGCGCAGCGAGGCGCCGACCAGGCCCAGCAATTCGCCCGTCCATATCCCGTCGGCGAGGGCATGCGCGGTCTGCAGGAAGCTCGGCAGCAACAGGTCGTCGCCGAGCCAGCGCGCCGCCGCTTCCCACAGTGCCGCCAGCGCGACCAGCACCAGCGCCTGGCGCAGCCAGTCCGGGAGCTGCCGCCGCCGCGCCACGGCCGCCGGTACGGTCGCGGTGTAGGGCACGACCGGGTTTTCGTATTCGGCGCGGATCGGCGGCCGCAGCGGTGCGGCGGCGCTCACGGCGCGGCCTCGCGCACGCCGGCGCGCCGACGCAATGGCGCCACGTTGCTGGCGGCCGTCGCTGTCCCCTTGGTGTCGTCACCGGCGCCGGCGTCGCCCGGCGCATCGAACAGCAGCCGGTGGATGCGCTGTGCGGCGTGCTGGAATGCCGGGCTGCCGACGCTGGCGGGGCCGAAGCCATGGCTGTTGAGTTCGGCGCGCACCTGGCCCGGATGCGCCGACAGCAGCACGATGCGGCTGCCGACCAGCAAGGCCTCCTCGATCGAGTGGGTCACGAACACCAGGGTGAAGCGGGCCTCGTCCCACAACTCCAGTACCTCCGCCTGCATGCGCTGGCGGGTCAGCGCGTCGAGCGCGGCGAACGGCTCGTCCATCAGCAGCACGCGCGGCTGCATGGCCAGCGCCCGCGCGATCGCCACGCGCTGCTTCATGCCGCCGGACAAGGTATGTGGATAGGCGTCGGCGAACGCCGACAGCCCGACCTTGTGCAGGAAATGATCGGCGCGCTCGGCCGCTTCACGCCGCCCCAGCTTGCGCGCCGCGCGCAAGCCGAAGGCCACGTTCTGGCGCACCGTCTTCCACGGCGCCAACTGGTCGAATTCCTGGAACACCACCACCCGGTCCGGCCCCGGCGCGCGCAGCACCTGCCCATCCAGGCGGATCTGTCCTTCGCTGGGCGCGACGAAGCCGGCGATGGCCTTGAGCAGGGTCGACTTGCCGCAGCCCGACGGGCCGAGCAGCACCAGCCGGTCGGCGGCGTACACGTCGAAGCTGACCTGGTGCGTAGCGCGGACTACGCGCGCCCCGCTGGCGTAGTCCAGGCTGACCCGCTCGAGCTGCAGCAACGGTGCCGGCGTCAAGGCGAAGGGGTTCATCTCAACTGCCTCCGGCGACTTGCGCGCTGTCGAAGAAATACTCCTTGACCGAGGCCGGCGCCTGCCTGATCGCGCCGATCCGGGACAGGAACTGGCCGAGCTTGAGCGTGTTCTGCGGCGCGGTCTTGAACTGCACCTTCGGGTCCTTGAGGATGCGCAGCACCAGCGCGCGGTCGATCTTGCCGCCATTGCGGCGCACGAACAGGTCCGCCGCCTGTTCCGGCTGGCGCTGCACGAAGACCGCCGCCTCGGCCAGCGCGGCGACGAAGGCCTGGTAGGTCTTGGGATTGTCGCGGCGGAATTTCTCGGTGGCGTACAGCACCGTGGCCGAGGTCGGGCCGCCTTCGATCGCGTACGAATCGAGCACGATGTGCGCCTTCGGGTTGCGCGCCAGTTCCTGCTCCTGGAACGGCGGGCTGGCGAAGTGCGCGGTGATCTCGGTGCCGCCGCGGATGATCGCCGCGGCCGCGTCGGGATGCGGCAAGGCCACCTGCTGCGCGTCCAGCCGGTTGTAGGCGCGCTCGCCCCAGCGCTGCGCCGAGGCATGCTGCAGCAGGCGCGACTGCACCGACACGCCGACCGCCGGCACCGCGATGCGGTCGCGCGGGCCGAAATCGTCCAGGGTCTTGATCCGCGGATCGTTGCTGATCAGGTAGTACGGGAAATTGCCCAGCGAGGCCACCCCGCGCACGTTCTGGCGACCGCGCGTGCGGTCCCACAGGGTGAACAGCGGGCCGACGCCGGCGCCGGCCACGTCGATCGACCCGGACAGCAGCGCATCGTTGGCGGCCGCACCGCCGGACAACTGCACGGTCTCCACCGCGATGTCGATGCCGGCGGCCTTGCCGTGCTTCTCGATCAGCTTCTGCTCCTGCGCCACATCCAGCAGCAGGTAGACGATGCCGTACTGCTTGGCGATGCGCAGCCGGCCTTCGGCCTGCGCAGGCTGGGTGTGCAACAGCGCGACGGCGAGCAGTGCGGTGGCGAACCAGCGCAGTCGCCGCGGCGCGGCGGCGGGCGGCGCGGTGGGCAGGAGAGCGAGCGAATCGGAAGCGGTCATGCGTCGTTCCAGTGGGGGAGGGGACTGCGCGGTCGGATAGCGGCGGATGCGCCGCGTGCAGGGGCGTGGCTCAGAACGGCACGTCGCCCTCGATGGTGGTGCGGTGCAGGCGCCGGCGCAGGTGGTCCGGGGTGCCGCCGGCCAGGTGAGTGACCGAGCGGTTGTCCCAGAACACCATGTCGTGCGGCTGCCAGCGGTGCCGGTAGACCAGCGCATCGGCGCTGCTGTGCGCGAACAGCGCCTGCAGCAGCGCGTCGCTTTCGTCCTGCGGCAGGCCGACGATGCGGGTGGTGAAGTGCTCGCTGACGAACAGCGCGCGGCGCCCGGTCTCCGGATGGGTGCGCACGATCGGATGGCGCACCGGCGGCACCTCGTCGATCTGCGCCTGGGTCAGTGGCGGCCGCCACGGATTGCGCTTGCGCAGGTCCTCGTACTTGGCCAGGTAGCTGTGCTCGGCCAGGCGCCCGTCGACCGCGCGTTGCAGCTCAAGCGGCAGCGTGTCCCAGGCCAGGTGCTGGTTGGCGAACAAGGTATCGCCGCCCTCGGCCGGCAACTCCTGCGCCAGCAGCATCGAGCCCAGGCTCGGGGTCGGCTTGTACGACAGGTCCGAATGCCAGTAGTGGCCGGCATCGCCCAGCCCGATCGGCTGGCCATGCTCCTTGATGTTGGACACCACCAGCACTTCCGGGTGATCGCGCAGCTGGAACTGGCGCAGCACATGGATCTGCAGCGGGCCGAAGCGGCGGCTGAAGGCGACCTGCTGCGCCGGGGTGATGCGCTGGTCGCGGAACACCAGCACGTGGTAGTGCAGGTGTGCGCGATGCAGCAGCGCGAACGTGCTGGCGTCCAGCGGCTGGGTCAGGTCCAGCCCCAGCACCTGCGCGCCCAGCGGCGCGGCGAACGGTTCGATGCGGACCGTCGGCGCGGCGGCGGCCGGCCGTGTTGCGATGGATGCGCGTGCCATGCGGCGGCCTCGTCTGCGAAGGATGCGACGCCGCGGCTCCGGCATGCGGCGTCCATTCCCACTGTAGGCCGCGTCCGGCGCGCGCCGAAGCAACGATTCGGATGGTGCTTATACGCAACCGGCATATGCTTGGTGCCGGGATTCGGGATTCGGGATTCGTAGTGGTCTGTCGATCCCCGGCGGCGGTGCGCGCCGCCGATCGTTGCAAGCATGCGTGGGCGACGCCCACGTCTTGCAGCGGTGCGGTGTGCCGGGCCGCCGTGCGCTCAGTTCTCGCGCAAGGCCAGCGCCGGCGGCGTGCGCAGGATGCGGCGGGTGCCGGACCAGCCGGCGAGCAGGCTCAGCGCCACGCCGCCGAGGCCGCCGAGCAGCAGCGCCGGCCACGGCGGCGACAGCGCGAGGTCGAAGGCCTGCCTGGCGACCACCACGCCGATGATCGCGGCCGCGCCGACCGCAAGGATCGCCGCGAGCAGGCCGAGTGCGCCGAACTCCACCAGCACCGCGCCGCGCAACTGCCCGCGCCGCGCGCCCAGCGTGCGCAGCACCGCGCTGTCGTAGCGGCGCTCGCCGGCGGTGGCCTGCAGGGCGGCCAGCAACACCAGCGCACCGGCCAGCAGGCTGAAGCCCATCACCAGTTGCACCGCCTGGGCGACGCGGTCGATGACCTCGCGCACGCGCTGCAGGATCGCGTCGATGTCCAGCAGCGACACGTTCGGATAGGTGCGGCTGAGCCCGCTCAGCTGCGCCGCCGAGGCGTGCGGCAGGTGGAAGGCGGAGATCAGGTTGTACGGCGCATCCTGCACCGCGCCGGCGTTGAGCAGCAGGAAGAAGTTGACCCGGAACGAATCCCAGTCGGCCTTGCGCAGGCTGGTGACGGTGAAGCTGCGCTGCTGGTCGCCGAGCAGCAGGGTGATGCGGTCGCCGAGCTTGAGCCCGTAGCGCTGCGCCCAGCCTTCCTCCACCGAGGCTTCGGCGGCGGTGCTGTCGGCAGCCCAGAAGCGGCCGGACAGCAACCGGTTGGCGGCGGGGAATTCGTGCCGCCAGGAGAAGTTGATCGGTCGGTCGCTGCCGTCGCCATCGTCCTCCGGACCCTGCTCGCGGCGCTGCGGCGGCCTGCCGTTGATCGCCACCAGCTTGCCGGTGCTGAACGGTTCCACCGCCGCATCGGCCACACCGAGCGTGCGCAAGGTGCCCAACACCTGCTCGGCCTGGTCGGGCTGGATGTTCATCAGGAAATAGTTGGGCGTGTCCGCGGGCAATCGGTCGCGCCATTGTCCGAGCAGGCCGGGGCCGATCACCGCCAGCAACAGCAGCGCGCACAGCGACAGCGACAATCCCACCAGTTGCACCACGCTCAGCGCGCGGCGCCGGGTCAGCGCGGCCAGGCCGAGTTTCCATGGACCACGCAGCCGTCCCTGCAGCCGCCGCAGCACCGCCAGCAGCACGCCGCCGACCGCCGCGGCCAGCGCCGCCAGCAGGGTCAGGCCGCCCAGCACCCAGGCCGCCAGCACGCCGTCGCCGGTGGCGTACACCGCCAGCACCACGGTGGCGACCAGCGCCGCGGCGTAGACCAGCAGCGAGGTCGGCGGCAGCGCGGCGAAGCTGCGGTTGAGCACGCGCATCGGCGGCACGTCGCGCAGGCGCAGCAGCGGCGGCAGGCCGAAGCCGAGCAGCAGCAACAGGCCGATGCCGGCGCCGGCCAGCGCCGGCATCGCCTGCGGCAACGGCAGGCGGTTGGGAATCAGGCTGCCCAGCGCTTCGACCAGGCCGACCTGGGCCAGCATGCCCAGGCCCACGCCGAGCGCGCAGGCGGGGATCGCCAGCAGCAGCAACTGCAGGGCCAGCGCGCCGAGGATGTCGCGCTGGCGCGCGCCCAGGCAGCGCAGTACTGCGACCTGATCGATGCGGCGCAACGCGAAACGGTTGGCGGCCAGTGCGGTGGCGACGCCGGCCAGCAGCACCGCCAGCAATGCGGCCAGCGCCAGGAAACGTCCGGCGCGGTCGAAGGCGCCGCGCACGCCGCGCTGGGTGTCCTCGATGCCGACCAGGCGGAACGCCTTGGCGCGCGGCGCCAGCCATGCGCGCAGGGCGGCGATCTCGCCCGGCGCGCCGGCGAACATCAACCGGTAGGAGGCGCGGCTGCCGGGGCCGAGCAGGCCGGCGGCATCGACGTCAGCGCGGTTGACCAGCAGCGGCGGTGACAACTGCATCAGTTCGCCGGAGGCATCCGGTTCGGCGCGCAGCACCCGGGTCACGCGCAGCGTGCCGGCGCCGAACTCCAGTGCGTCGCCGAGCTTCAGGCCCAGGGCCTCGAGCAGACGCGGATCGGCATAGGCCTCGCCGCGTGGCGGCGGCCCGGCGCGTTCGCTGCCGGCACCGACGGTGTCGCGCGCGACCAGCAACTCGCCGCGCAGCGGATAGCCGGCCCCCACCGCCTTGATGTTGGCCATCTGGCTGGCGTCGCCATGGAACAGCACGCTCGGGAAACTGACCATGCGCGTGCTGCGCAGCCCGCGCCGCTGCGCCTCCTCGGCGAAGGCGGCGGGGATGTCCTGGCGTCCGCTGACGCCGAGGTCGCCGCCGATCACCTCGGCGGCGCTGCCGGTCAGCGCGAGGGTTACCCGGTCGACCAGGGTGCCGACCGCGGTCATCACCGCCACGCCCAGCACCAGCGCGGCGAACACGGTCAGCAGATCGCCGGCGAACAGTTCGCGGCGCAGTGCGCGCGCGGCGTGGCGCAGCACGTTCATGCGGCATCCGCCGCGTCGGCGGCGCGCAGGCGGCCGCCATCGAGGCGGTAGCGGTGCTCGCAGCGCTGCGCCAGGCGCATGTCGTGCGTGACCAGCACCAGCGTGGTGTCGCTGCCGGCGTTGAGCGCGAACAACAGGTCGCTGATCTGCTGCCCGGTGGCCTGGTCGAGGCTGCCGGTGGGCTCGTCGGCGAACAGGATGCGCGGCCGCGCCACGAACGCGCGCGCCAAGGCCACGCGCTGCTGCTCGCCGCCGGACAGTTGCCGCGGGTAGTGCCGCGCCCGTGCGCTCAGCCCCACGGCCTCCAGCACCTCGCGCACCCGCGCCGGATCCTCGCGTCCGGCCAGTTCCAGCGGCAGGGCGATGTTCTCGGCCGCGGTCAGCGACGGCAGCAGGTGGAAACTCTGGAACACGAAGCCGACCTCGCGCGCGCGCAGCGCAGCGCGCGCTTCCTCGTCCAGCGCATTGAGCGATTGCCCGGCCAGCACGATCTCACCGCGCGTGGGCAGGTCGAGGCCGGCCAGCAAGCCGAGCAGGGTGGTCTTGCCGGAGCCGGAGGCACCGACGATGGCGACGCTGTCGCCTTCACCGATGGTCAATCCGACCTTGTCGAGAATGTGGACCGTACCCTCCGGTCCGCTGACGGATTTGCCGACATCGCGCACGTCGATGGCGATGCCGGCGCGAAGCGTGGGGGCCTGACTGTCGATGAGGGAATCTCCGATGCGTGGTGATGAGACGAGAAGCAAGCCGGCCTGGACGCGCCGCGCCTGGCTGCTGCTGGCATGGTGGGTGCTGCTGCCCGTCATCGCCTGTGCCAAAGGTGCGACGGGTCCGGTGCTGGTGCTCGGCGACAGCCTCAGCGCGGCGCACAACATCCCGGTGCAGTCCGGCTGGGTGGCCTTGCTGGACAAGCGCCTGCAGCAACAGATGCGGACGCCGCCGGCCGTGGTCAATGCCAGCATCAGCGGCGATACCTCCTCCGGCGCACTGACCCGCCTGCCGGCGCTGCTGCAGAAGCACCGGCCGTCGGTGGTGGTGATCGAACTGGGCGGCAACGACGCGTTGCGCGGGCTGAGCCCGGCCGAACTGCGCGGCAACCTGGAGAAGATGATCGTGCTCAGCCGTGACGCGGGTGCGAAGGTGTTGTTGCTGGGCATCGACGTGCCGCCGAACTACGGCCCGGGCTACCGCCAGCGCCTGCGCGCGGTCTACGCGGACCTGGCGAAGCAGTACCAGACCGGCCTGCTGCCATTCCTGCTGGAGGGCGTGGCGCTGAACCCGGCGCTGATGCAGGGCGACGGTCTGCACCCCACCGCCGCGGCCCAGCCGAAGGTGCTGGATAACGTGTGGCCGCAGCTCAAACCATTGATTGCGCAATAGTTTTTTTGCGACTCAGGCAGATGAAGCGACCTTCACGCCACCACCACCGCACATCCGGCATGTTTCACAAAGCTGAAGACTGAGGAAGCGTTATGCGTCAGACCAAGGAAACATCCGGGCTCGTGCTGGTCGTGGAAGACAACCGCAATATTTCCGAGATGATCGGCGAGTATCTGGAGGGCCGCGGGTTCGAAGTGGATTACGCCTGCGATGGCCTGGACGGCTACCGCCTGGCGGCGGAAAACAGTTACGACGTGGTGGTGCTGGACCTGATGCTGCCGCGTCTGGACGGCATCGAAGTGTGCCGCCGCCTGCGCAACGACGCGCGCAAGTCCACCCCGGTGCTGATGCTGACTGCGCGCGACACGCTCGACGACAAGCTCACCGGCCTGGGTTTCGGTGCCGACGACTACCTGACCAAGCCGTTCGCGATCCAGGAACTGGAAGCGCGCCTGCGTGCGTTGATCCGCCGCGAGCGCCGCCAGGTCGGCTCGGAAGTGCTGAAGGTGGCCGACCTGGTGCTGGATCCGGTGAGCATGCGCGCCACCCGCGCCGGCACCGAGCTGCAGCTCTCGCCGATCGGCCTGCGCCTGCTGACCATCCTGATGCGCGAATCGCCGCGCGTGGTCACCCGCCAGGAAATCGAGCGCGAGATCTGGGGCAACGGCCTGCCGGACTCGGACACCCTGCGCAGCCATCTGTACAACCTGCGCAAGATCATCGACAAGCCGTTCGACCGCCCGCTGCTGCACACCGTGCAGAGCGCCGGTTACCGCATCGCCGACATCGCCCAGCCGATGAGCTGAGGCGGCGCCCGATCGTGGATGCAACGCGGCCCCGCTGAACGGGGCCGCTTGCACGAAAGGCTCACGATCGGCCTTCCTATAATCGCGGCAACGATCACGGATGCCGTATGCCGCACGGGTTGCCGCGCAAACTTCGCCTCGCCCTGATCGCCCGCATCGTGTTTGCGGGCTGCGTCGTCACGCTTGCCAGTTATCTGGTGGTGGCGATCGTGCAGCACTCGCTGGTCGGCTCGATCCTGCAGCAGGAAGCGCGCTATTACTGGCGCGTGCATGCGCAGCAGCCGCAGCAACTTCCGCCCAATACCCACAGCCTGCGCGGCTATCTGGTGGCGCCCGGCCAATCCGATGCCGCGGTGCCCGTCGACCTGCGGGGGCTGGCGCCGGGCCTGCACGAGGACCGTCCCGGCGGCGAGATCGTGCTGGTCGACCAGAATCCGTCCGGCCGCCTGTACCTGGTATTCCTGCGCGCGCCGGCGCAGCGGCTGGCGTTCTGGTTCGGCGTGGTGCCGACCCTGCTGACCCTGATCGCGGTGATCGTGGTGGCCTGGTTGACGTGGCGGGTGTCGCGACGCTTGCTGTCGCCGATGAACTGGCTGGCGCGGCGGGTCTCGCGCTGGGATCCGCGGCACCCGGCCGCCGCCGATCTGGCCCCGGAAAACCTGCCGGCCGACGTGCAGGGCGAAGCGCGGCAGTTGGCCGCCGCGCTGCATGCGCTGGCCCAGCGCGTCACCGACCACGTCGCCCGCGAACGCAACTTCACCCGCGATGCCAGCCACGAACTGCGCACCCCGCTGACGGTGATCCGCGTCGCCACCGACATCGCGATGACCGAGCAGGAACTGCCGCCGCGCCTGAACCGCAGCCTGCAGCGTATCCAGCGTGCCGGCCGCGACATGGAAGCGGTGATCGACGCGTTCCTGATCCTGGCGCGGGAAGCGGACGTGGTGCCGCAGAGCGAGACCATCGACGTCGCCGAGCTGGTGGAATACGAGGCCGAAAACGCCCGTGAGCTGCTGGCGGACAAGCCGGTGACCCTGAGCGTGCGCGTGCTGGCCCCGGCCACACTGCACGCGCCGCCACGGGTGCTGCACGTGGTGGTCAGCAACCTGCTGCGCAACGCCTGCAGCTATACCGATGCAGGACGCGTCGAAGTCGAGGTCGAGGCCGACCGCATCCGTATCCGCGATACCGGCATCGGCATGTCCGAGGAGGCGCTGCGGCACGCCTTCGAGCCGTTCTTCCGCGCTGAGCAGGAACGTCCGCAGGGTACCGGGCTGGGTCTGTCGATCGTGCGCCGGCTGTGCGACCGCTTCGGCTGGCAGGTTTCCCTGGAAAGCGCCGGCGGGGGCGGCATTCTCGCGACGGTGCGGTTCGGCCCGGCAGCGTAAGCGCTGGCACAGGGCGCGCGCGGCGGGGGCGTCCGGTCCATCGGTAAGAGGCCGCGCAGGGGCTTTTCCTGGAGGCGGCGAGTCCGATGGACGAGAGTGCTATGGTGCGCCGGTCCTGCCCCTCGCCATGTCCCGATGAAACGTCGCACCCTGCTCGCGCTGTCCGCCCGCCTCGGCGTGCTGAGCGCCATGCCCTCGCTGGCCTTGGCCAGGTCTCTGCCACGTCCGGCGTCCCTCGGCTTCGTCCAGCAAGGCCGCGTGGCCGCGTTGCCCACGGCCGACCAGGTGCGCTGGCAGCGGCGCGAGATGGGCATGTTCGTGCATTTCGGCAACGAGACCTACAGTAACGGCCGCCCGCACGACTTTTCGGTGCCGGCGCAGGAAGTGAACCCGGTCGATCTGGACACCGATCAGTGGGCCGAGACGGCGGTGGCCGCCGGCGCGACCTACATCGTCTTCGTCGCCAAGCACCAATACGGGTTCTGCTGCTGGCAGACCGACACCACCGATTTCAGCCTGAAGCGCTCGCCATGGAAGCACGGCAAGGGCGACATCATGGCGATGCTGCGCGCATCCTGCGACAGATACGGCCTTGGACTCGGCGTCTATCTTTCGCCGCGCGACGATCACTTCGGCGCGGCGACCGGGGGCATTTGCAAGACCCCGGCGGAGCAGGCGCACTACGACGCCGTCTACCGCCAGCAACTGACCGAGTTGACCACGCGCTACGGCGCGCTGGTCGAGGTGTGGTTCGACGGCGCCACGGCGACCCCGGTCGCCGACATCCTCCAGCAGCACCAGCCGCATGCGGCGGTCTTCCAGGGCGCCGCGGCGACGATCCGCTGGGTGGGCAACGAGGACGGTTTCGCGCCGTATCCGTGCTGGAACGGCGTGGATCGCGCCGTCGCCGCGTTGGGGACGGCGACCGCGCTGGACAGCGATCCGGACGGCGACCGCTGGCTGCCCAACGAGGTCGATGTCTCCATCCGCAGGCCGGAATGGTTCTGGACCCCGACCAATGGCGACAAGGTGCTGCACCTGGATCAGTTGCTCTCGATCTACTACCGCTCCGTGGGGCGTGGCGCGCAGCTGCTGCTGAACGTCTGTCCCAATCCGCGCGGCTTGGTCGACAAGGCCGACCAGGACGCGGTCGCAGCCTTCGGTGCGGAGATCCGGCGCCGCTTCGGCAAGGCGCTGGCAACGACGTCGGGCGCCGGTGCGGACGTGATCCTGACGCTGCCGCAGCCGCGCCGGATCGACACGGTGGTGCTGCAGGAACAGATCGAGCACGGCGAGCGCGTGCGCGCATACGTACTCGAAGGCCGCGTGGCAGGCGCATGGACGACGTTGGGCCAGGGGTCGGCGGTCGGCTACAAGCGCATCCAGCCGGTGGTCCCGATCGAGGTCGACGCGGTGCGCGTGCGCACCACCCGGGCCGCGGCCGCGCCGATGCTGCGTACGCTGGCGGTGTACGACACGGGCGTGGCGCCGCCGGCCGACTGGAATGCGCCTTCCGGGTTGTGGTCCAAGCACCTGATCGGCGACTGGAAGGACGGGACGTTCTCGTTCGATCTGCGTGGCGTGGTGACGGAAGCGGCGCAGTACAAACTGCGGCTGGTCGCGGCCGATGGCGCCATCGTCGCCATCACCGACGTGACGCTCGTCCTCGGCGGCGCGCCGCAGCCCAAGATGCTCAAGCATGTGCCCCAGCATGCGGACGAACTGATCATCAATGTGACTGGTATGGGCGATACCGGCACCATCTCCGGCAAGGTCAGCGGCGCCAGTCGCGGTCAGGCGCTGCTGCAGAAGATGTGAGACCGTGCGCGGGGCGTGCTGCGGCCGGCACGCGCGATGCGGTGGGCCAAGCCCGGCATGCCGCACCGACCTCGCGGGCGTTCGCTCGTCCACCTGCAACAAGCCGGCGTGCGCCTTTCGCAGCACCGTGCGCGCCGCGCTTGCATGGCGCGCGTTCGGAAACGCGCGGCATCGCCGTCAGTGTCGGGCCGGCCGAGGGAGCGGCCGGACCGCGTGCAGCGCGGGCGTTGGCCGCGCGCCGCGGTCAGTGCGTCAGGTACGGACGCACGGTGTCGCGCCACAGCGCGTAGCCGGCCGCGTTCATGTGCAGCTTGTCCGGGCCGAACAACTCGGCGCGCGGCTGCCCGTCGGCGCCCAGCATCGGCGTGTACACGTCGACGAACTGGACCTGCTTCAGGCCGGCAGCAGCCTTGCGGATCAGCGCGTTGGCCTCGGCCATCTTCGGCATCAGCGCCGCACGCGAGGGGCTGGGCTTGATCGACAGGTAGACGATGCGGGTCTTGGGCAGGTCGCGGCGCACGCGGGTCACGAAGGCCACGAAGTCGTCGCGCACCTGCTGCGGGCTGCGGCCGCTGTTGAGATCGTTGTCGCCAGCGTAGAACACGATCAGGCGCGGCTTGTACGGCACCACGATGCGGTCGGCATACCAGGTGCTGTCGCGGATCTCCGAGCCGCCGAAGCCGCGGTTGAGCGTCTGCACGCCGGGGAAATCGGTGGCCAGTGAGGTCCAGAAGCGGATCGAGGAACTGCCGACGAACAGCACGCCGCCGGGTTTGACCGGATGCGCGGCATCGTCCTTGGCGAAACGCGCCATGTCCTCTTCCCAGGCGGCATTGGAGACCTGTGCGGGCACGCTGGGCGGCGGGGGTGGGGTGAGCGCCAGCGCCGGCGACGGGCCCAGCAGGGACAGGCTGAACAGACTCAGGGCGAGCAGCGGTGCGCGCAGCGGCGAACGGGGCATGACGCCTCCTCGAAGCTAAGGGGATCGGCGATGGTGCCGCAGGCGCCGCATGCAGGCAAATCCGCGGCGATGCCGGCGCCGCCGCGGGGCTTGTGGCAAAATTGCCGCCTATCCCGCTGCGCCTTGCCCATGACCGATTCCTTCCGGCCGTCGTCGTCGCGTCCCCGTTCCCTGGGGCGGGGCTGAGCCGTGGCCGACCAGTTCGGGCATCTGCCGCGCGGGCCGCGCCGCATGCTGATGGCAGCGCGTTGGTCCTGGCAGGGCTTGCGCGCGGCCTGGCTGCACGAATCCTCCTTCCGCCTGGAGGTGTGCCTGTTCCTGATCCTGGCGCCGTTGGCGCTGTGGCTGGGGCAGGGGCCGGTGCAGCAGGTGCTGATGATCGGCTCGCTGCTGCTGGTGCTGGCGGTGGAGCTGCTCAATTCGGCGATCGAAGCGGTGATCGAGCGCTATGGCCCCGAGCATCACGAGCTGGCCGGCCGCGCCAAGGACATGGGCTCGGCCGCGGTGTTCGTGATGCTGGCCAACGTGGTGCTGTGCTGGGGCCTGATCCTGCTGCCGCGCCTGCTGTGATCGCCGCCCGTTTCTTCTTCCGTTAAAGGACCCGACACCATGGCCCTCGAATTTCTCGCCGACCCCAACACCTGGCTGACGCTGTTGACGCTGAGTGCGTTGGAGATCGTGCTGGGCATCGACAACCTGGTGTTCATCTCCATCGCCGTGGGCAAGCTGCCGGAAGCGCAACGCCCGGCAGCGCGCAGGTTCGGCATCGCGGTGGCGTGCCTGACCCGCATCGCGCTGCTGGTGTCGCTGGCGTTCCTGGCGCGGATGCAGGGGGAGTTGTTCAGCGTCGCCGGCATGGGCATCTCGATCCGCGACCTGGTGCTGATCGTCGGCGGCCTGTTCCTGCTGGTGAAGGGCACGATGGAGATCCGCGAGCTGATCACTGGCGGCGAGGACGAAGACCCCACCACCAGCAAGGCCTCGGGCGTGTTCTGGATGGTGATCGCGCAGATCGCGGTGATCGACATCGTGTTCTCGCTGGACTCGGTGATCACCGCGGTGGGCATGGCCCAGCACATCCCGGTGATGATCGCCGCGGTGCTGCTGGCGGTGGCGGTGATGCTGCTGGCGGCCAACCCGCTGGGCCGTTTCATCGACGCCAACCCGACGGTGAAGATGCTGGCGCTGGCCTTCATCCTGATGATCGGCGTGGTGCTGATCCTGGACGGCCTGGACGTGCACGTGCCCAAGCCCTACATCTACGCGGCGATGGGCTTCTCGGTGCTGGTGGAGTGGCTGAACCTGCTGATGCGCCGGCGCGCCGCCGCGCACCAGGTGCCCGGCGCGGGGAAGTGGTGAGCCACCGCTGAGGACGGCTGCGTTTTCACCGGCGGCGTGGCAAGCTGCGCGCAGTCATTCGCCGGAGTCCTCGCATGCGCCTGTTGTCCCGCTCCCTGTTCCTGGCCGCGCTGGCGGTGTTGCTGTCCGGCTGCGGCTACAACGCGATCCAGCAGAAGGATCAGGCGGTCAAGGCCGGCTGGTCGGAAGTGCTGAACCAGTACAAGCGCCGCGCCGACCTGGTGCCGAACCTGGTCAACACGGTCAAGGGCTATGCCGACCAGGAGCGGCAGGTGCTGACCGACGTGACCAACGCCCGCGCCCGCGTCGGCCAGGTGCAGGTCAACGCCGACGACGCCGCCTCGCTGCAACAGTTCCAGCAGGCGCAGGGCCAGTTGTCCAGCGCGCTGTCGCGGTTGCTGGTGGTCAGCGAGAACTACCCCAACCTGAAATCCGACCAGGCCTTCCGCGACCTGCAGGCGCAGCTGGAAGGCACCGAAAACCGCATCACCGTGGCGCGCGGCCGCTACATCCAGGCGGTGCAGGACTACAACACCTACATCCTGTCCTTTCCGCAGGTGCTCACCGCCAAGATGTTCGGCTACAAGGAGAAGCCCAACTTCTCGGTGGAGAACGAGGCGCAGATTTCCGAGGCGCCGGCGGTGAACTTCGGCGGTCAGCCGGCGTCCGCGCCGCAGCAGCCGCAGCAGCCGGCACCGGCGCAGTAAGCGTCGCCGCGGGCCGGCGTGACCGTGCGTTCCACATTCGTGGTGGCTGAGCGCGCTGCCGTATCGGCGGCGTCGGATGGCGTCGCTCGCCGTGCACCTCGCCGCCGGCTCGCCGGCGTCTGGCTGGTGCTGCTGCTGGCGTTGCTGCCCTGGCTGGCGTGGGCGCAGACCGAGGCGCCGATCCCGCCGCTGGATGCGCCGGTGGTCGACACCACCGGCACGCTGACGCCGAACCAGCGCCTGGAGCTGGACCGGCAGGCGGTGCAGCTGCAGCAGCGCAAGGGCAGTCAGTTGCAGGTGCTGGTGGTGCCCAGCACCGCGCCGGAGAGCATCGAGCAATACACCCAGCGCGTGTTCGACCAGTGGAAGCTCGGCCGCAAGGGCGTGGACGATGGCGTGCTGCTGGTGGTGGCCAAGAACGACCGGCGCGTGCGCATCCAGCCCGGCTACGGCCTGGAAGGCGCGATTCCCGACGCCACCGCCAATCGCATCATCCAGGAGTACCTGGTGCCGCGTTTCCGCGCCGGCGACTACAGCGGCGGCATTGCCGAAGCGACCGCGATGCTGGTCAAGCTGATTGACGGCGAAGCGTTGCCGGCGCCGGTCAGCGCACACGCCTCGGCCTCGCGTGGCGGTGGTCTGGGGTTCGGGTTCTTCGCCGGCCTGTTCGCGGCGCTGGTCGCACAGGTGCTGTTCGCGCGGCTGTCGCGCCCTGTGCGCGGTGTGCTGAGCGGCGTGGTCGGCGGCGGTGTCGGCCTGCTGCTGAGCCTGTCGCTGTTCGTCGGTGCGCTGACCGGCGCGATCGGCCTGCTGCTGGGCCTGTTCGTCGGCATCGCGCCGGGCCGCTCGGCCGGCGGTGGCGGATGGGGTGGCTGGGGCGGTGGAGGTTGGGGTGGCGGCGGCTTCGGCGGTGGCTGGGGCGGCGGTGGCGGTGGCAGTTGGGGCGGCGGCGGAGGCGGCTGGGGTGGCGGCGGCGGCAGTTCCGGAGGCGGTGGCGCCTCGGGGAGCTGGTGATGCACCTGTTCCGGCACCTGTTCGCGCCCTCGGCACAGCGGTTGTTCCCGGCGGCCAGCCTGGAGCGCATCGGCGCGGCGATCGCCGAGGGCGAGCGCCTGCACAGCGGCCAGGTGATGTTCGCGGTGGAATCGGGGCTGGCACCGGCGCAGGTGCTGCGTGGCATGGCCCCGCGGCTGCGCGCCGAGCATGCGTTCGCGCAGCTGCGCACCTGGGATACCGAGGCCAACAACGGCGTGCTGATCTACCTGCTGCTGGCCGATCACCACATCGAGATCGTCGCCGATCGCGGCCTGCGCGGACGGGTGGACGCGGCGCAGTGGCGCCAGGTCTGCGCGCTGATCGAGCGCGACATGCGCGCCGGCCAGCCCGAGCAGGCGGTGATCGCCGGCGTCGGCGCAGTCTCCGCGTTGCTGGCCGCACACTTCCCGGCGCAGCCGGGTCAGCAGGGCGAGAACGAATTGCCGAATCTGCCGCAGGTGCTGGATTGAGCGCGCCTGGAGTTCGGGCGTGTCCTGCCGGTAGATGACACGCGGCGTTTTGGCGCCGATGTGGTGGATTTCAGGGGCTTGGCTTCGGCAAGCAAGCAGGGGGAATCAGAATGCGCTGTCCACCTGCTGCCGATCCGAGCCATCTACTTGGCTGGGATTTTTGCACCGACCTTCGCCACCGACGCCTCCTGCCGTAGGAGCGGCTTCAGCCGCGACGGGCGTTCCCTGGTAAAGCCCGGTCGCGGCTGAAGCCGCTCCTACGGGAATGCGCATCGCATCCGGCTGTACATCGGTCATGCGCAGAGTCGGCGGTGGAGTCCGTGGCAGACGCGTGCGCCTGCCAGCAGAGGAAGCGCCACCCCGCTGCGCCGTCCGCAGTCGCGGCAAGGAGCGGAGTCAGTGGCAGACGCGTGCGCCTGCCAGCAGATGAAGCGCTACCCCGCTGTGCCGTCCGCAATCGCGGCAAGGAGCGGAGTCGGTGGCAGACGCGTGCGCCTGCCGGCAGATGAAGCGCCGCCCCGCTGTGCCGTCCGCAATCGCGGCAAGGAGCGGAGTCGGTGGCAGAATAGGCGCTCTTTGCCCCCCGGCCGACGCCTGCGCATGACCTATCTCCACCAGATCGACCCCATCGCCTTCTCGCTCGGGCCGGTGAAGGTGCATTGGTACGGGCTGATGTACTTGGCCGGCTTCATCTCGGCCTGGTGGCTGGGCCGCCGCCGCATCCGTGCCGGGCGCCTGCCCGGGGTGAACGAGGACGGCTTCTCCGACCTGCTGTTCTACGCGATGCTCGGCGTGGTGCTGGGCGGGCGCATCGGCTACATGCTGTTCTACGCGCTGTCGGATTTCCTCGCCGACCCGCTGCTGATCTTCAAGGTGTGGGACGGCGGCATGAGCTTCCACGGCGGCCTGCTGGGCGTGCTGGCGGCCTGCCTGTGGTGGACGCGCAAGGCGCGCCTGCATTTCTTCGACACCGTCGACTTCATCGCACCGCTGGTGCCGCTGGGCCTGGGCTTCGGTCGCATCGGCAATTTCGTCGGCGGCGAGTTGTGGGGCAAGTTGACCCACGCCGGCTGGGGCGTGATCTTTCCGCACGCGCCGGCGACCGACGGGGTGGCCAACGCGCCAGCGCTGGAGAGCTTGGTGAGCAGCGCGCAATTGCAGCAGCAGTACGCCGCCGGCATGCTCGATCGCTATGCCCGCCATCCCTCGCAGCTGTACGAAGCGGCGCTGGAAGGATTGGTGATGTTCGTGGTGCTGTGGACGTTCTCGATGAAGCCGCGGGCGCGCTATGCGGTGTCCGGCCTGTTCGCGCTGTTGTACGGCGTGTTCCGCTTCGCCGTGGAGTTCGTGCGGGTGCCGGATGCGCAGCTCGGCTACCTGGCGTTCCATTGGCTGACCCGCGGGCAACAGCTGAGCATTCCGCTGATCCTGTTGGGCGTGTTCCTGCTGTGGCGCTCGCGCAGCGCGCCGGTGCTGCAGCCGGTGCCGCCGCCGGAGGTGACCAAGTGAAGCAATACCTGGACTTGCTGCAGCACGTGCTGGAGCGCGGCGCCGAGAAAGCCGACCGCACCGGCACCGGCACGCGCAGCGTGTTCGGCTGGCAGATGCGTTTCGACCTCAACGACGGCTTTCCGCTGGTCACCACCAAGAAGTTGCACCTGCGCTCGATCGTGCACGAACTGCTGTGGTTCCTGAAGGGCGAGACCAACATCGCCTACCTCAAGGACAACAAGGTCAGCATCTGGGACGAGTGGGCCGATGCGCAGGGCGAACTCGGCCCTGTGTACGGCAAGCAGTGGCGGCGCTGGACCGGCGCCGACGGCCGCGAGATCGACCAGATGCAATGGCTGGTGGACGAGATCAAGCGCAACCCGGATTCGCGGCGCCTGGTGATCAGCGCCTGGAACGTGGCCGAGCTGCCGCAGATGGCGCTGATGCCGTGCCACAGCCTGTTCCAGTTCTACGTGGTCGACGGCAAGCTCAGTTGCCAGCTGTACCAGCGCAGCGGCGATATCTTCCTCGGCGTGCCGTTCAACATCGCCAGCTACGCGCTGCTGACCCACATGGTGGCGCAGGCGACCGGCCTGGGCGTGGGCGATTTCGTGCACACGCTGGGCGATGCGCACCTGTACTCCAACCATTTCGAACAGGCGCGCGAGCAACTGGCGCGCACGCCGCGGCCGTTGCCGCGCCTCCGGCTGAATCCGGCGGTGACCGATCTGTTCGCCTTCACCTACGACGACATCGCCATCGAGGGTTACGACCCGCATCCGGCGATCAAGGCGCCGGTGGCGGTGTGAACAGCAGCCGGGAATCGGGAGTGGGGAATCGGGAATCGGCGAGCGCCGCCGTCGCGACGGCGACGGATACGGAGCCGTCTATGCGCCCCTCGCTGCAGTTGAGCCTGATTGCGGCGCTGGATCGGGCCAATGCGATCGGTCGTGACAACGACTTGCCGTGGCGCCTGCCGGACGATCTCAAGCGCTTCAAGGCGCTGACCCTGGGCAAGCTGGTGTTGATGGGGCGCAAGACCGCGCAGTCGCTCGGGCGCGCGCTGCCCGGGCGCTTGAACCTGGTGATGACCCGTTCCGGGCAGGTGCCGTTCGCGGACATGCAGGCGGTGGCGTCGCTGCCGGCGGCGATCGACGCGGCGTGCGAAGCCGGCGCCACGGAACTGGCGGTGATCGGCGGCGGCGACATCTTCGCCCTGGCCCTGCCGTTGGCCGAGGCGCTGTACCTGACCCACGTCGACACCGTGGTCGACGGTGCCGATGCGCATTTTCCCGCGTTCGATCCGGCGCAGTGGGAGGTAGTGGCGCGGCAGGCGCATCCGGCGGATGCGCGGCATGCGCTGGCCTTCGAGTTCGTGGACTACCGGCGCCGATCTGGCGCGGTGTAGCGGCCACCGGGTTGTCGCAGGAGCGGCTTCAGCCGCGACGCGCATTCTCGGAAACGCCTGTCGCGGCTGAAGCCGCTCCTACGAGATCGCGACGGAGCACGTGAAACTCACTCCTGCTCGGGCGCAGATGCAGCCGGCGCCGGTTGTCCACGGTTCGGCGCGCTGCGCCGCCGCGGCGTGCCACTGCGCGCCGCCGGCGGTGGTCCTTGCACCGGACGGCCCGGAACCTGCACGACCTGCAGGTCCTCGCTGTCCAGGCGCAACGCGGTGAGCTTGCCGCCCCAGACCGCGCCGGTGTCGATCGCGTGCACGCCCTGGGTGATGGTCAGGCCCAGCGTCGACCAGTGTCCGCAGACGATCTTCAGGTCGCGCTCGACCCGCCCCGGCACTTCGAACCACGGATACAGGCCCTGCGCCTGGGTGCCGGGCGTGCCCTTTTCCTCGATCGCAATGCGCCCGCGGGGGGTGCAGTAGCGGGCGCGGGTGAACAGGTTGATGATCGCGCGCGAGCGGTCGTAGCCGGTCAGGCCCGGCGACCAGGCGGGGCGGTCGCCGTACATGTTGCGGAACAGCTTGCGGTAGCCGTTGCCGTGCAGTTGCTGCTCGACCTCGCGCGCGTGCTTCTCGGCCAGCGCGGTGGTCCACTTCGGCGCCAGGCCGGCGTGGATCATCATCCAGCCGAGCTGGCGGTCGGCGTGCAGCAGCTTCTGCATGCGCAGCCAGGTCAGCAGTTCGTCGCGGTCCTCGGCCAGCACGATGCGCTGCAGGTCCGGATTGACCTTGCGCTGCTCGTCCGGGCTGCGCTCGCCGATCGCCAGCAGCGACAGGTCGTGGTTGCCCAGCACCACCACGCTGTGTTCGCGCAGCGAGTGCACCAGGCGCAGGGTTTCCAGCGACTGCCCGCCGCGGTTGACCAAGTCGCCGCAGAACCACAGCCGGTCCACCGCCGGATCGAAGCGGATCTTCTCCAGCAGGTGCTGGGTGATGTCATAGCAACCCTGCAGGTCGCCGATCGCCCAGACCGCCATCAGTGCAGGGTCCGTGGCACGGACAGCACGAACGGCGCGATCGCGGCGATGAAGTGGGTGCCGTCGTCGGCCTCCATGTCGTAGTGGCCGCGCATCGTGCCGTGTTCGGTCTCCAGCACCAGCCCGGAGGTGTAGCGGAAATCCTCGCCTGGGCGCAGCCGCGGTTGTTCGCCGACCACGCCGTCGCCGTCCACGCGTTCGATGCGGCCGTTGCCGTCGGTGATCTCCCAGTGCCGGGCGATCAGCCGCGCGGCGACGCGGCCGCGGTTGTGGATGCGGATCGTGTAGGCGAACGTGTAGCGTCCGTCCTCCGGCGCCGATTGGTCGTCGAGGAATCGGGGCGACACTTCGACCTCGATCCGATAGGGGGCGTCATCGTTCATCCCCACAGTTTAGAGCGTGTTTTGCCGTTTGAGGCGAGATGCGTCAACGGTTGTCACTGCCAGGCGGCTGACGCGTGGCAGTGGCCCTGGCTGCCGCCTGCGCGCGCCGCCCGTGCGGGCCTGTTGTTGCCGCGGGCAGTGTGCAGGAGGGCCGTCGTTCGCGGTGGCGGTCTGTGTTGTGCGGCTTGCCACGTTGCGGTGTCGAGGCGGTGCCGTCATCACCAAGTCTACGGTGCAGGTCGGCGACGCCTGCGCCGGCATGCAAGGAGCGGAGCAACGCGCGCGCAGAGGTTCGCACCACGCATGCATGTGCGCGCCGCGCGGGACGTCCGCTCAGGCTTGCGCGATGTTGGCCAGGCGCACGAAGTCGGCGACCTCGAGCTGCTCGGCGCGCGCGTCCGGGCGCACGCCGGCAGCCTCGAACTGCGCGGCATCGCAGACGCCGTTCAAGGCGTTGCGCAGGGTCTTGCGGCGCTGCCCGAACGCAGCGCGGACCACGTCGGCGAAGCGCGTCCGATCGGCGATGCCCACGGTCTGCGGTGGCCGCGGCACCAGCCGCACCACGGCCGAATCCACCTTCGGCGGCGGCCGGAACGCGCCCGGCGGCACCACGAACAGCGAGGTCACCTCGCAATACGCCTGCAGCATGACGCTGAGCCGACCGTAGACCTTGCTGCCCGGATCGGCGGCCATGCGGTCGACCACTTCCTTCTGCAGCATGAAATGCATGTCGGCGATCGCCGCGGCGTGGTCCAGTGCATGGAACAGGATCGGCGAGGAAATGTTGTAGGGCAGGTTGCCGACCAGGCGGATGCGCGCGCCCTCGGCCAGGGCGGCGAAATCCACCGACAGCACGTCGCGGTTGAGGATGGTCAGTTCGCCGACGTCGGCCGCCGCCGCGGTCAGCGGCGCGATCAGGTCGCGGTCGAATTCGATCACGGTCAGCTGGCCATGCCGGCGCAGCAGCGGAAAGGTGATCGCACCCTGGCCGGGACCGATCTCCACCAGGCGATCGCCCGGCTTGGGATCGACCGCGCGGACGATGCTGTCGATGTAGTGGCGGTCGCTGAGGAAGTGCTGGCCGAGGGATTTCTTGGCCGGGGCGCCGAAGCCGGAGGAGGAAGTCATGGCGGGCATTTTATCGGCATGCACGGGGTGGCGCGCGCCTGCGGCGACGTAGGAGCGGCTTCAGCCGCGACCGGCATGACCGGGAGCCTGGTTGCGACAGAGCGCCGAACGCGCTCGGCCCGGCAGCTAGGACTGCGCGCGGCGTGTAGCCAGTTGCGCGCAAAGCGCATTGGCGGCGAACAGGCTGGACGGGTCTGCGACACCGCGGCCGGCCAGCTCCAGCGCGGTGCCGTGGTCGACCGCCACGCGCGGATAGGGCAGGCCCAGGGTCAGGTTCACCGCCTGCTCGAACCCGCTGTACTTGAGCACCGGCAGGCCCTGGTCGTGGTACATCGCCAGCACCGCATCCACGCTCGCCAGCTTCTGCGGCAGGAACGCGGTATCGGCCGGCAGCGGGCCGAGCAGGCGCATGCCTTCCGCACGCAAGGCGTCCAGCACCGGCTGCATCACCTGGATCTCCTCCAGGCCCAGGTGGCCGTCCTCGCCGGCATGCGGGTTCAGCCCCAGCACGGCGATGGTCGGCGCGGCGATGCCGAACTCGCGGCGCAAGGCGGCCTCGGTGATGCGCAGGCTGCGCTCCAGCAGGGCCGGCGTGAGCGCATCGGCGACCGCGCGCAGCGGCAGATGGGTGGTGACCAGGGCCACGCGCACGATGGCGTTGGCCAGCATCATCACCACCTCGCGGCCGGCGTGCTGGGCCAGCAGTTCGGTTGTCCCGGTGTAGGCGATGCCGCCGGCGTTGATCGCGGCCTTGTGCACCGGGCCGGTGACCATGCCGGCCAGTTCGCCGCGCAGGCAGGCATCGGCGGCCTGGGTCAGGGCGGCGATCACCGCTGCGGCATTGGCCGGCTCGGTCGCACCGAAGCGGCTTGGCACGGCATTGGCGACCGTGCGCAGGCGCAGGTCGCCAGGGGCGAGGGCGGGACTGGATTCCGGGAGCAGCTGCAGCGGCAGCGACAGCGCCGTGGCGGCGGCGCGCAAGGTATCGGGATCGGCGAAGGCCAGGAGCTGGCAGTCGTGACGCGGCTGTTGCGCCAGCCGCACGCACAACTCCGGGCCGATCCCGCCCGGCTCGCCCGGCACCAGCGCGAGCGAGGGGCGCATGGGTCAGGGCTTGGCGGCGGGCGCCGGCGCGGGCGTGGCCGCCGGCGCAGTGGCGGCGTCGGTGTTGCCCACGCGCAGGTCGACGTAGGCTTCGCCACGCATTTCCTGCAGGAAGCGGTTGTATTCCTCTTCCAGCTTGCGGCGGCCGATGGTCTCGCGGACCTGGGCGCGCTGGGTATCGCTGGTCACGTCGGTCTGGCGCTCGCCGACGCGCTGCACGATGTGCCAGCCGGCCTCGGTGCGGAACGGCTGCGACACCTGGCCATCCTGCAGGCTCGCGACCTGGTGGCCGAAGTCCGGGCCGAACGCGTCGGCCGGGAACCAGCCCAGGTCGCCGCCCTGGCTGCGGCTGTTGGTGTCTTCCGACGCTTCCTTGGCCACGGCCTGGAAGTCGGCGCCACCGGCGATGCGCGCACGCAGGGTCTCGATCTTGGCCTTGGCCGCCGCATCGGGCTGCGCATCGTTGACCCGGATCAGGATGTGGCGGGCGTGGTACTCGGTGACGGTCTTCTTTTCCGGATTGGCCGAGGCGTCGCGCATCTCGACCAGCTTCAGCAGCTGGAAGCCGCTGGGGCCGCGCAGCGGGCCGACCACCTGGCCGGGCTTCATGTCGCGGATCAGCTGCGCGAACGCGTTGGGGATTTCATCCAGGCTGCGCCATCCCAGGTCGCCGCCTTCCAGCGCATTGGGGCTGTCGGAGTAGCGCACCGCCGCGGCGTTGAAGTCGATCTCGCCCTTGTCGATCAGGTTCTTGACCCCGTCGATCTTGCCCTGGGCGGTCTTGATCTGCTCGGCGGTGGCGCCTTCCGGCAGGCCGACCAGGATGTGCGCCAGGTGGTACTGCGCACCGGTGGTGGCCTGCTGCGCCAGCGCCGCGTCGACTTCGGCCTCGCTGACGTTGATGCGGCTCTGCGCGAAGCTCTGGCGCAGACGCTGCACGGTGATTTCGTCGCGCACCGAGTTGCGGAAGTCGGTGTAGGACATGCCGTCGGCGGCCAGCTTCTTGCGCAGGCCGTCCACGTCGGTGCCGTTCTGCTGGGCGATGCTGGCGATGGCGCGATTCAGCTCGTCGTCGCCGACGCGGATGCCGGTGCTGTTGGCGCGCGCGACCTGCAGCTTGACCAGGACCAGGCGTTCCAGCACCTGCCGCTGCAGCACGTTATCCGGCGGCAGCTGCGCCTCGCGGCCGGCATACTGCGCCTTCACGTTGCGCACGGCACGATCCAGTTCGCTCTGCAGCACGACATCCTCGTCGACCACCGCGGCGATGCGGTCCAGCGGTTGGGTTTGTTGCGCGGCGGCCGGAGCGGACACGCCGGCGACCGCCATCAGGGCGGCGAGAAATACAGAAAGGGTCTTGGTCATGGAATCTGGTTCGGATCGTAAGCGTCCGGATCGGTCGTGGTGTTGCTGGGCGGGACCAAGTACAGGTCGTCGCGGTTGTAGCCGAGAATAGCACGGCGCAGAACGCGGTCCGTGTCCTGGCCCAGGGACGACAGGCCCTTGAGCACGAACTCGACCTGGAACGCGGTATCCAGCGCGCCGGTGCGGTTGCGCACGTAGCGCCGCGCCACGGCGCGCACCGCCAGGCAGCAGCTGTCCCACTGCACGCCGAGGATGCTTTCCAGCGGCTTCTTGTCCATCAGCGAGTAGTAATGCCGGCCCACCACGCTCCAGGTCGGGTTGATCGGGTACAGGAACGACACATCGGCCTGCTCCAGCAGGTCGCGGCGATAGCGGTAGGCGATGTTGACGATGCCGTCGCCTGGCATCAGATAGCGCGCGCGGAAGCTGGCCAGATCCTTGCGCCGGTACTTGGGGTCCCATTGATAGGTGGCGCCCAGGTTCCAGCGGTCGTTGATCATGTAGTTCGCATCGGCCACCCAGGCCGACTTGCCCTGCTCGATCGTGGTGTCGCTGTTGGGCAGGCTGACCCGCGAATCGCTGAAATACAGGATCTGGCCAAGGCTGACCGACAGCTTTTCCTTGCCGTCGTCCTGGCGCAGCAGGCGCGAGCTCAACGCCATGGTCAGCTGATTGGCGTCGTTCTGGCGGTCGGCGCCGGTGTAGCGCGAATCGCGGAACAACTGGCCCCAGCTGAAGGTGAACTCGCGGGTATCGAAGATCGGCAGGTCGTTCTGGTCGCGGTACGGGGTATACAGGTAGAACAGCCGCGGTTCCAGGGTCTGCAGATAGCTGGTGTTCCCCCATTTGGTATCGCGGTCGAAGTACAGGCCCGCGTCGACCGTGGCGATCGGCAGGCTGCGCGAGGGCGTGGTGTCGCCGCCCAGCGTGGCCGCCAGATCCTTGTCGAGTTGATAGGCGGTGTAGCGCCAGGCCAGCGTGGGCTTGAGGAACCAGGCGGCGCCGGCCAGCGGCATCGAGATGTAGGGCTTGAGGTCCAGACGGCTGCCGCCGGGGCGCGGCGTGACCACGCCAGTGCGTTCGTAGGTGCCGTCGGTGGTTTTCTCATGGATGTCATCGTGCACGAAGCGCACCGCTTCGCTGTACAGGCCGGCTTCGAAATAGTTGCCGAACGACTGGTCCCAGTTGAAGAAGGCGCGCGGCTGGCGGTTGTACGGCAGCGCATCCTCGGTCAGGGTGTAGTCGGTCAACTGCCAGCGGTCTGCCATCAGGCCGGCGGTCCAGGTCTCGCCTGTACCGTAGACGCCGATCGTGCTCTGGATGTTGGATACCGCGTTGCCGAGCAGGCGGTTGGAGAAATCCTCCGTGTAGCGCTCGTCGCTGACCCATGCCACCGAGGCGCGCGCCTGCCACTGCGCATTGATGTTGTGGTAGCCCTGGTAACTGAAGCGGCCGCGATCCTTGTCGCGCAGCTTGTCGTCGGGCAGGTAGGCGGCCTCCAGTTCGCCCTTGCCGCCGTCGTACAGATAGCGGAACTCGCTGCCCAGCATCAGGCCGCGGCGGGCCATGAAGCGCGGATACAGGGTGGCGTCGTAGTTCGGTGCCAGATTCAGGTAGTACGGCTGGGTGTAGTCGAAGCCGTTGCGGCTGGACATGCCGATCGCCGGGAACAGGAAGCCGCTGCTGCGGCGATCGTCGATCGGGAACTTGAACCAGGGCGCGTACAGGATCGGGACGTTGTAGACCTTGAGGATCGCGTTGCGCGCAGTGCCGAAGCCCTCGTCGTTGTCGACGTCGATTTCCGGCGCATGCAGTTCCCACACCCGCTGCGAGGGGTCGCAGGTGGTGTAGGTGGAGCGGTGCATCTGCCCCAGCGCGCCCTGCAGGTCGACCGAGTCGGCCTTGCCGTTGCCGCGGCGGGCCAGCAGCTGGTAGCGGATGTTGGTGATCTTGTGGGTATCGGTGTCCTGATTGCCCTCGGCGCGGTCGGCGATCATGCGGATCGACGAATCCTGGTAGCGCACGTGGCCCTCGGCGATGTAGTTGCCGGTCTCCGTGTCCACCCGCAGGCTGTCCGTGCCCATGAACTGGTCGCCGCGCTTGAGCGCGACGTTGCCGGTGTAGTTGGGGATGGTGGTGGTGCCCGACAGCTGGTCGCCTTCGATATTGGTCGGCTGCTGGTCGCGGTTCTGCGCGAGCTTGGGATCCGGCTGCTGCGCGTCGTCGAACTTGGGCAGCACGTCCGGGGTCGGGCACAGGCCCCAGTTCGGCGGCTTTTCAGCCGCCATTGCCGGCAGGCACAGGGCGATACTGAACGGGAGAGGGAGCAGGCGAAGGGTTCGGCGCACGCGCGTCAGGTATCGGGCGAAAACGGTCGCTAGCTTGCCCCATCCTGTGCATAGGGGCAATGAAGGCGTCCCCGGGGCAGGGGACGGGGTTCATCGGGCCTGCGGGACGCTCAGCGCAGCGCGTCGACGTGGGCGACGCTGCCCTCGCGCAGGGCCTGCAGGTCGTAGCCGCCCTCCAGCAGGGACACCACCCGGCCGCGCGCGTGCCGCTGTGCCACCGCGCGCAGCTCGGCGGTGATCCAGGCGAAGTCCTCGGTGTCCAGCATCAGGTCGGCCAGCGGATCGCGCATGTGCGCGTCGAAGCCGGCCGAGATCAGCAGCAACTGCGGCTTGAACGCGTCCAGCAGCGGCAGCATCTGGTCGGCCCAGGTGTTGCGGAAGCGGAAACCGCCGCTGCCGGGCGGCAGCAGCGCATTGTGCAGGTTGCCGACGCCGCGGTCGTGGACCCCGCCGGTGTGCGGGAACAGCCCGGACTGGTGGGTGCTGAGGTACTGCACGCGGGGCTCGCGCTCGAAGATCGCCTGGGTGCCGTTGCCGTGATGCACGTCGAAATCGACGATGGCGATCCGCTCCAGGCCATGCGCGTCGCGGGCGTGCGCGGCGGCCACGGCGACGTTGTTGAACAGGCAGAAGCCCATCGCGGTGTCGGCGGTGGCGTGGTGGCCGGGCGGGCGCACCGCGCAGAAGGCGGTGTCGCTGACGCCGTGCATGACCGCGTCCACCGCGGCCACGCCGGCGCCGGCGGCACGCAGCGCGGCAGCGCGCGAGCCGGGCGAGATCACCGTGTCCACGTCGAGCATCTGCGGGCCGTCGAGGTCGGCCAGGACGCGGTCGATCAGGTCGCGCTCATGGACCCGGGCCAGGTCGCCGAGCTTGGCCAGCGGCGCCTCGCGCCATTCCAGCGCAGGAAAGGCCTCGCGCAGCGCGGTGGTCACCGCCTCCAGGCGCTGCGGACGTTCCGGGTGGTCCGGTCCGGGCGCGTGGCCAAGGCAGGCAGGATGGGTGTAGATCAGCATGCGCGGCCGCGGCCCGGGCGTCGCTCAGGCCTGGCGCCGGTCGTGGCGCCACAGCACTTCGCCGTGGCCGTCGGCCCGCGCCAGCACCCGCGCCAGCACGAACAGCAGGTCGGACAGGCGGTTGAGGTAGCGCACCGCTTCCGGGCGCACCGCGTCCTGCCGCGACAGCGCCACCGTCTCGCGCTCGGCGCGGCGCACGATGGTGCGGGCCAGGTGGCAGCGCGCCGCCGCCTCGCCGCCGGCGGGCAGGATGAAGTCCTGCAGTGGCGGCAGGGTGTCGTTGTAGCGATCCAGGTGCCGTTCCAGCGCGTCGATGTCGGCGGCATGGATCGCGGCGTGGCCGGGGATGCACAGCTCCCCGCCGAGGTCGAACAACTGGTGCTGGATCGCGGTCAGCAACTGCCGCACGTCCTCGGCCAGCGGGCAGGCCAGGACCACGCCGATCGCCGAGTTGGCCTCGTCCACGGTGCCGTAGGCGGCGACCCGCGCCGAGTCCTTGCCGACCCGGTTGCCATCGCCCAGGCCGGTGCTGCCGTCGTCGCCGGTGCGGGTGTAGATCTTGGAGAGGCGGTTGCCCATCCCGGTCAGTGACCGACCGGCTGGCCGCGCTGGCCCAGCCGCGCCAGCTGCTCGACGCCGACCTGGACCGCCGCGGCCAGCGCCACGTACAGGCTGGCGCTGCCCAGGTAGGGCAACAGCCAGTCGCTGTAGTTCTGCCACCAGCCGGCCAGGGTCGGGTTCGGCACGCTGCGGCTGACCCAGTAGAAGCTGCCCTGCGCCAGCAGGTGGCACAACGCCACCGCCACCAGCAGGCTGCCGGCGGCCAGGCCCAGGGCGCGCCAGTCGGCGCCGCGGTAGCGCTGCGCCAGCCAGGCGCCGCCGGCCCACAGCACGAAGTAGGCCGGGATCAGGCACCAGTAGGCCGGCGACACGCAGTAGTGCTGCCAGAAATCCAGGCCCTGGCTGCGGATGACCAGGTAGTCGACCAGCACCGCCAGCGCCATCAGCAGCGGGAACGCCCAGCGGGTCCAACTGCGCAGGTAGAAGCCGCCGACGAAGAACACCGCCCACGACGCGTCCGGGATCGCCCCGAAGTGGTTGATGCGGGTCGCGGCCAGCAGCGCGGTCAACAGCAGCAGGGCGGGGAGGCGGTGGGCGGAAGGCGTCATGACGGCGGGCACCGGGGCACGTAAGACCCCGGATTCTACTGGAAGCGCGGCGCGCGCGAGCGCCGTGCGCCGCTCCCGCCACGGTGCGCAAGCTGGGCGGTGGCGCTCACCGGCCAGACGGGTGCCGGTCGTATCATGGCCGGATGAGCAAACGACATGACGTAGTGATCGTCGGCGGCGGCCTGGTCGGCGCCAGCCTGGCCATCGCCCTGGACCGGCTGGGTGTGGACGTGGGCCTGGTCGAGGCCGCACCGCCGGGCGCGTTGCCGCCGGTGTTCGACCAGCGCAACCTCAGCTTCGCCGCCGCCACGGTCAACGCGCTGAGCGCGCTCGGGGTGATGCAGCGGCTGCGCGCGCCGACCGGCCCGATCCGCCGCATCCACGTCAGCCGCGCCGGCGATTTCGGCCGGGTGCGGCTGGAGGCCGCCGAGTATGGGCGCGAGGCCTTCGGCCAGGTGGTGGTCGCGCGCGACTTCGGCGAGGCGCTGGAGGCCAGCCTGGCGGCGACCACGCGGCTGACCCGCTATCGCCCGGCGCAGTTCGTGGCGCTGGAGGCCGACACCGAGGAGGGCGAGCGCCGCCTGCGCATCGCGCGCGACGGCAGCGAGCAGGTCCTGCACACGCGGCTGCTGGTCGGCGCCGACGGCAGCGCCAGCGCGGTGCGCGAGGCCTTGGGCATCGCCGCAACACGGCACGATTTCCAGCAGACCCTGTTCGTGGCGCGGGTGCGCGGCAGCCGCCAGCCCGACGGCACCGCCTACGAGCGCTTCCGCGACGACGGTCCGACCGCCTTGTTGCCGCGCGGCGACCGCCATTACGGCGCGATCCACGCGGTCGCCGCCGAGGACGTCGATGCGGTGGCGGCGCTGGACGAGGGCGCCTGGTTGCAGCGCCTGCAGGATGCGCTGGGTTGGCGCGTCGGCCGCCTGCTCGGCAGTGGCGAGCGCAGTGCCTACCCGATCGTGCAGGTGCTGGCCGAGCGGCTGACCGACGCGCGCGCGGTGCTGCTGGGCAATGCCGCGCAGACCTTGCACCCGCTGGGCGCGCAGGGCTTCAACCTGGGCCTGCGCGATGCGCTGACCCTGGCCGAACTGATCGAGCGCGACGGCACCGACCCGGGCGCGCCGGCGCTGCTGCAGCAGTACGCGCAGCGCCGCGAGCAGGATCGCCAACGCACGGTTGCGTTCTCCGGCGGGCTGGCGCGGCTGACCGCCAACCCGGCCACGCTGCTGCGCCCGCTGCGCAGCCTGGGCCTGCTGGCGGCGGCGCAGGCCGCGCCGTTGCAGTCGTTCCTGGTCGGTGGCGCGATGGGCTTCCGCGGCGATGTGCCGCAGCTGTGCCGGGAGACGCGCGCATGAGCCGGCGCGGTGTGCTGGATGTGGTGGTGGTGGGCGGTGGCGTGGTCGGCGCGGCCTGTGCGCTGGCCCTGGCCGGCGAAGGCCTGGCGGTGGCGCTGGTCGAGGGCCGCGAACCGCCACGCTGGTCGGCGGACACGCCGGACCTGCGGGTCTACGCCTTCGCCCCGGACAACGCGGCGCTGCTGCAGGGCCTGGGCGTGTGGCCGCAGGTGCTGGCGCAACGCGCCAGCGCGTACCGGCGCATGCGCGTGTGGGATGCCGGCGGCGGTGGCGAACTGGCCTTCGACGCCGACACCCTGGGGCGCGACCAACTCGGCTGGATCGTCGAACACAGCCTGCTGGTCGAACAACTGTGGGCGGCGCTGCCGGCCGCCGGCGTGCAGGTGCACTGCCCGGCGCGAGTGGAGGCGCTGGAGCCCTCGACCGAACGCGCGCGCCTGCGCCTGGACGACGGCAGCCGCCTCGACGCGCGCCTGGCGATCGCCGCCGACGGTGCCGATTCCACCCTGCGCGGGCTGGCCGGGCTGGACGCGCCGGCGCACGACTACGGCCAGCGCGGCGTGGTCGCCTTCGTACAGACCGAACAACCGCACCAGGACACTGCCTGGCAGCGCTTCCTGCCGGGCGGGCCGCTGGCGTTCCTGCCGTTCGCCGACGGCCGCAGCTCGATCGTGTGGACCTTGCCCGAGGCCGAGGCGGCGCGGGTGCTGGCGCTGGACGATGCGGCCTTCGGCGCCGAACTGACCCAGGCCTTCGGCGCGCGGCTGGGCGCGGTGCGCGCGCTGTCGCCGCGGCTGGCGTTCCCGCTGCGCCGGCAACTGGTGGAGGCCTACCAGCGCGGCCGCCTGCTGGTGCTGGGCGACGCCGCGCACGTGGTGCATCCGCTGGCCGGGCAGGGCGTCAACCTGGGCCTGCGCGACGTCGCCGCGCTGGCGACCCTGGTGCGGCAGGCGCAGGCGCAGCGGGTCGACTGGGCGGCGCCGCAGCGGTTGGCGCGTTGGGCGCGTGGTCGCCGCAGCGACAACACCGTGGCCGCCTACGGCTTCGATGCGATCAACCGGCTGTTCTCCAACGACGAGCTGCACCTGACCCTGCTGCGCGGCCCGCTGCTGGGCCTGGCCGGCAAGCTGCCCTTGTTGATGCACGGTTTCTGGAAGCGCGCTTCCGGCGTGTGACCGCACGCTCCGGCCGGACGCGGAGGCCGCAGATTCGACCACCCGCGCCGAGCGGCGCCCGTACCCTCATCCGCCCCTTCGGGGCACCTTCTCCCGGAGGGAGAAGGAAGAGCCAGCGTCGGCTGGTTTGCTTGAGCCCCTCTCCTTTCGGGAGAGGGGTTGGGGTGAGGGTAGGGCGCGAAGCGCAGCACGCAGGCCGCGTTCCTGCCATGGAGGATGACGATGCAAGATGCGACGCAGACCGTGGATCTGCTGATCTCCCACAGCCAGGTGCAGTTGCGCGCCCGTGCCTTCGACGAGGCCGCCTGCCGCTGGGGGCCGCGCAACCTGGAGCAGGGCGCGATCCTGCATCGCGACTACGTAGTGTTCGATCCGTTGCCCGAGGACGTGTTCGGCGCGCAGGTGCACTTGGTGCTGGCCGCGGCGTTCGCGCCCGATCCGCGTGCGCAGCGGCGCATGCAGGTGCCGTTCCGGGTGGATCCGGACGCGCGGGTGCAGGTGGCGTCCGCTGCCGAGGCCTTCGATGTGACACTGGCGCTGCAGCCTGGCGACTACGCGCTGTACTACGAAGTCTGCGAAGGCGGCGAGGTGTACTACCGGCTCACCCTGGTGCCGGCGACGCAGCCGGTGGCGGCGCGTTATCTGCTGGGCGATCCCTGGGGTGGAACGCAGGATGCGCCGCTGCAGGAAGGAGTGCTGTAGCGCTCGTCAGTGCGGTGGGCGCGGCGATCGATGCGCTGGCGGCAGTTGCGCTGAAGCGGTCGAGCGACGCTCTGGGCGTCATTTCTGTCTGCGGTGTTGCCGCTTCAGAAAACAATCGCGCCGCATGCGGCGGGGAGGCCGCAGGCGGCGCGTGTGATGGGAAGGACGCGGATCGGTCGACGCGTGGATCGCGTCACGTCGACATCCAGCCTTCCAGGTCGGCCTTGCTCAGGCGGCCGTGGTGATGCACGTCGACGGCATCGAACTCGGCGTACAGTGTCGGGTCGGCCTTGGCTTCGGCGCGGCTGATGTAGCCGTCATGGTTGCGGTCGAGCTTGGCGAAATCGATGTGGTAGTCGCCGACGATCGAGTTCGGTTCGACCGAGGTGACATTGATGATCTGGCCGTTCTGGTGCAGGGTCACTTCGTCCGGCGCCGACTGCGCCATGGCCAGCGCCGGCGCGGCAAGCAGCGCGAACGCGAACGGGACGAGACGAGGAACGATGCGGTTCATGGCACGACTCCTGTTGCTGGGAAGGAGTCAAGAACATAGGCCTGGCCGAATTAATCGACGCTAAAAAAATCGGGCCTTCGCACGTGTGCGCCGGCGCTGTTTAGCAAGCGTTTCCAATGTGTCTTGGGCCGCGATCGAGCGCGGCCCGGCGTCCTTCATGGCGGCGCCGGGACGCATGTCGCTGCGGTTACAGCCAGCCGGCCAACTGCGCGCGGCTGAGGCGGCCGCTGTGGGTGGTGTCGAGCGCGTCGAACTCGTCGGCCAGCGACGGGTTGGCCTGCGCTTCGCTGCGGCTGATGTAGCCGTCGTGGTCGGTGTCCAACGCCTCGAAATCGATGCGGTAGCTGCCGGCGACGCGGTCCGGCTGGATGCTGCGCACGGTCACCTGCGCTTCGCCAGGCGTGGCCGGCAACTGCACCTGGTGGGTGACCACACCGTTGCTGAGCGGCTGCGCGCGCACGTTGACCGGCGCATCCCTCAGCGGTTCGGTGGTGGCGCTGGAGGTGCTGTTGAGATTCTGCGCCGCGGCCGGCGCGGCACAGGCGCACAGGCAGCAAAGCAGGACGAGGGAACGGCAGGACATGGACACGACGCAACTCCGGTATGGCGATGGATGGCGGCCCCGGCTCAGCCGGGGATGAACGGAAACGCGAGCTTCAACAGGCCCTTCAGCCCGCCCTCGGCAGTGCTGGCGACGGCCTTGGCGCCGAGGCTGTTGAGGGCGCGGCGCACGTCCTCCCAGCGTAGCTTGCTCACGTCCTTCTTCAGCAGGTCGGCGACCTCCTCGGCGGTGGGCGCCAGTTTCTGCAGTTCCTGCGTCACCTTCTCCGTCTCCGGCTGCAGATAGCCCCAGCGCTCGGCGATCTTCAGCAGCGTGTCGAAGCGCACCGCCATCACGTCGCGGTTGCGCTCGTAAACGGGCATGGCGCCGACGTCGACGATGGCCTGTTCGAAGCGCTGCTGGTCGTCGGGGTGTTCGATGCGGATCGCCAGGAAGCCGTCCTTCTTGCTGCGCTCGCTGACGTGCTTGGCCCCGGCGCGCAGGTTGTCCTCGGTGAGCACGGTGGCGACGATGCGCTGCAGCGCCGCCTCGTTGTCCTCGGGCACCAGCGCGCGCCAGCGCGCATAGCCGTCGCGGCGCAGGCCCTTGACCTTGGCTGGGGTCACCCGCAGGCGCATCGCCACCGCGTTGTTGGAATCGCTGCGCGAGATCGCGCCGTCGCGTTCCAGCAACACGAAGATCAGCAGTTCCAGGTCGCGCTTGGTCAGCGACTGGAAGCCCTGCAACAGGGTCAGGCGCAGGAATTCGTCGGCGAAGCCAGCCGGGTTGTTCAGTTCGATCGGCTGCATGTGCGCGGCCCTCCAGTCAGTGCAGCCAGGATGCCAGGCGGCCATTGCGCGGGCTGAGACACCGCTGCGATACGCATCCCATCAACGTCCGTGCTCGCGCCCGGGGCGCTCGCTGCGGAAGGTTTCGATCGCGCCACGGTCCTGCAGGGTCACGTCGACATCGCGCCCGTCGGCGCCGCCGAAGGCCAGGTTGGTGGGCTTGCGGCCCTTGGTCGCGACCTCGTGCAGCAGCGTGCCGTCGGGCGCCAGCACGATCACCTTGCCGGCGTCGTAGCGGGCCACGTACAGGTTGCCGTCGACGTCGCAGCGCATGCCGTCCAGGCCGGCATCGGCGAAGCTGGCGAACAGCCGCTTGTTCGACACGCTGCCGTCGGCCGCACGGTCGTAGACCCAGATCCGCCGCTGCACGCTCTCGTTGACGTACAGGCGCTTGCCGTCGGGGCTGACCTCGATGCCGTTGGTGGTGCCCATGCGGGTCTCGATCAGATGCGCGCTGTGGTCGCGGTCGATGCGCCACAGCTGGCCGCCGTCGTGCTTCCAGTCCGGGTCGCTGGCGTACAAGGTGCCGTCGGGCGCCATCGCGATGTCGTTGGGCTGGAACGCGCCCGGCAGCGTGGCATAGACCTCGATGCGCTTGCTCGGCAGGGCGATGCGCAGGATGCGGTGCTGGCCGTAGTCGGCCACGTACATGCGCCCGCGGCGGTCGAAGCGGATGCCGTTGCCGATGCTGCCCTCAGGAAGATCGACGAACAGAGTGGCCTGCCCGCGGCCGTCGGCATCATCGCGCTGGACCCGGCCGATGCTGCCGTCGTGGGCGAAGTTGACCACGTACAGCGCACCATCGGGACCGGTCGCAGGGCCTTCGATCTTGTCGGTGAAGACGCCATCGCCGACCAGGTCGCGGGCGTGGAACAGGGGTTCCTGCGCCCCGGCCGGGGCAGCCAGCAGCAGGGCGAGGGCGGCGAGCAGTGGGCGGCAGCGCATCGGGTGTCCGGACGGCGGGGGAGGCGGCAGTGTGCCAGAGGCCCCGGCGCATCGCGCGATAGCGCTCACAGTGCCGATGCCGCACGAGCGGTTAGGGTGGAGCATCCTTCCGGTCGGAGTTGCGCATGGAGCCGTCCTCGCCGAATCGCCGCCGCCTGTTGCTGGCCGGCCTCTCCGCCACCGCCGCCGCCATGCTCGGAGCGTCCACGTGGGCGGCCACGCCGGCGCGTCGCCGCAAGCCGTTGGGCGTGGCCCTGGTCGGGTTGGGCGAGTACGCGAGCAACCGCCTGGCTCCAGGGCTCACCCTGACCAGGCACTGCCGCCTGGCCGGCATCGTCACCGGCTCGCCGCAGAAGATCCCGCAGTGGCAGGCGCGCTACCGCATCCCGGATCGCAACGTCTACAGCTACGAGGATCTGGAGCGCATCGCCGACAACCCGGACATCGACGTGGTCTACGTGGTCACGCCCACCCATTTGCATGCGCCGCTGAGCATCCGCGCCGCGGCCGCCGGCAAGCACGTGTGGTGCGAGAAGCCGATGGCGCTGCACGCCGAGCAGGCGCAGGCGATGATCGAGGCCTGCGCGCGCAACAAGGTGCGGCTGAGCATCGGCTACCGCATGCAGCACGAGCCCAACACCCGGCGCCTCATCGCCCTGGCCGACGAACGCCCGTTCGGGGCGATGCGCAGCGTGCGCGCCGAGGCGGGCTATGCCGGCTATGGCGACACCGACCCGGCGCAGCGGCCGTGGCGGCTGCGCGCGCAGTACGGCGGCGGTGCGATGTACGACATGGGCGTGTATCCGCTCAATGCGGCGCGCTACACGACCGGCGCCGAGCCGCTGGCGGTGAGCGCGCAGCGTTCCACGGATCGGCCGGCGCTGTTCGACGAGGTCGACGAGCACATGCACTTCACCCTGGAGTTCCCGCACGAGGTGATCGCCAGCTGCGCGGCCAGCTTCGGCCGCACCATGAACCTGCTGCGCGCCGAGTGCGCGAACGGCTGGTACGAACTGGCGCCGTTCCAGGCCTACGACGGCGTGCGCGGCCGGGCCAGCGATGGCCGCCTGTTCGACGCGCGGGTGCACCACCAGCAGGCGCTGCAGATGGACGAGGACGCGCTGGCGATCCTGCAGGGCACGCCGCTGCGCGTGCCTGGCGAAGAAGGCTTGCGCGACATGCGCATCGTCGATGCCATCCAGCGCTCGGCGCGGGAGGATGGGGCGCGGATCGTGTTGTAGCGGTAGGCGGAGCCAATGCGCTCTTCGTAGGAGCGGCTTCAGCCGCGACAGGCGTCCCCGGGAAAGCCTGTCGCGGCTGAAGCCGCTCCTACGAAGAAACGGGTCGGATGCTCGCGGCCGCTCAGCCGGGGATCGCCAGCACCGTGATCTCTTCGCGGTCGTGGTAGAGCTGCTTGGCACGCAACTGCAGCGGACGCTCGGCGCGCTCGGCGAACAGGTCCAGGCACAGCCGGGTCTCGTCCCAGCGCTTCTTCATCGGCAGTTTCAGGTTGAAGATCGCGTGCCGGCACCAGCCCTCGCGGAACCAGGTGGCCATGCGCTCGGCGACGCGGCGCGGTTGCTCGACCATGTCGCAGACCATCCAGTCCAGTGGCTGCGGCGGTTTCCAGTGGAAGCCGTCGGCGCGCAGGTGGTCGACCAGGCCGCTGTCGAGCACATGCTGGCGCAGCGGGCCGTTGTCCACGCTGGTCACGTGCAGGTGCTGGCGGGTCAGCACCCAGGTCCAGCCGCCGGGGGCGGCGCCGAGGTCGGCCGCGCGCATGCCCGGACGCAGCAGCGTCTCGCGCTCGTGCGGGGTCAGCAGCGCCAGCAGCGCTTCCTCCAGTTTCAGCGCCGAGCGCGAGGGCGCCTCCGGCAGCAGCTTGAGGCGCGGAATGCCCAGCGGCCACGGCGCGCTGTCTTCGCTGTCGGCCACCGCCAGCAGGGCGTGGGTGCCGGTCACGAAGCACACGTGCAGGCGCGGCAGCCGCGGCTGCGGCTTGTCGCTGAGCAGGCCGGCCTTGCGTAGCGCCGGGCGCAGCGCGTTGCCGAAGCTGCGCGCCAGGCCCGACAGCGGCTTGCCGGCGTCCGAGTCCGGATGTTCGACCCACAGGTCGCCGAAGCGCGGCTGGCCGGCCAGTGCCTGCAGGATCGGCGCGATGCGGTCGCTGGCCGGCAGCTCGCGCAGTTCGGCCAGCAACTGCAGCTTCTGCCGGGCGAAGATCAGCCCGCGCCAGGGCAACGCCTGCGCCGGCACCGCGGTGTCGCTGAGCAGCAGCGCATAGCCGCTGTTGCGCTCGGTGCGGGCGTAGGCGGCCAGCCCGGCCTCGCCGGCGCGGGCGTTGAGCTCGGCCGCCAGTTCGGGTTCGAAGCCGGGCCGGCAGTAGCACAGCAGGCCATGGACCAGCGGGCCGTTCTCGGAGGACATGGGCAAGCCTTCGCCGGCGGCGTCAGTAGCGGGGGCTGTCGAGTTCGCCGTAGCGGCGCAGCACCGCGCAGGCGGCGTCGCGGTGCAGGCCGCGCACCACCTCGATGCCGCGGCGCTGCAGTTCGCCCACCCAGTCCGCCGGCAGCGGGCCTTCGTCGAACGGGGTCAGCGCCATCACGTCCTCGGCGCTGGCGCCGATCAGCAGGCGGTCGATGCCGGCCCAGATGGTGGCGCCGTAGCACTGGCAGCATGGCTGCGAGGAAGTCGCGAGGGTCACCGGCGACAGCACCGCGTTCAGCCGTGGGGTCTGCAGGCGCTGCTGGGCCAGCATGTAGGCCATGTTCTCGGCATGCGCCAGCGATGTGGTCTGCGGCACCACACGGTTCACGCCGACGGCGATGATGCGGTGGTCCGGGCCGAACACCGCCGCGCCGAATGGGCCGCCGCTGCCGGCGTCCACGTTCAGCCGCGACAGTTCCACCGCCAGCGCGACCTTGTCGGCGTCGCTGGCGTAGACGGCCTGCGGATCGACCGCGTCGTGGATCCAGGCGGGCAGGGTGAGGTGGACTTGCGCGTAGAGCATCAGCGGACGGGTTCGGCAGGCTGGGGGGCGCGCAGTGTATCGGCTTGCGCGGGGCGCGCGCTGCATTGCCCGGCCACGCACGAGCAGCCGGCGATCGCGGGCGAGCCGCACACGCTCATGCGCCCGCTGGCCTGGCACTGCGCCATCACGCCCTGCGGATCGGTAGGGCTGTCGCGGTTGACGCAGGCCGGCATCGCGCCGCAGCAGTTGCCGACGTTCTTGATCGTGCAGTCGGCATCGGTGCGGCAGCTGGTGTCGACCTTGATCGGCAGGCCCGGTGCGGATGCCGCTTGCGCCGGCGCCGGCACCGCCGGCTTGGCGGTTTCGCTGCGCGCGCAGGCGCTGGACAGCAGCATGCCGGCGAGCAGGCACAGGGAACACAGCATCGACGCGAAATGGCGGGACATGGCGACCTTCCGTGCGGTGGAGTGCGGCCATGGTAGCAATCCCTGCGCCGCCGCCGGCTCAGCGGCGCACGACCGTCAGCGTGTCCGCGTTCTCCTGCGCGATCCGCAACGCCGTGCCGTCCAGTGCCTGGTGCAGCGCCTGGCGGATGCTGACCTGTCCCTGCACCGCGTTGACCGGCAGCGACGCCAGGCTGGGATCGCGGTACACGACCATGCAGCCGGTGGCGTGGGCCAGCTGCTGCGACACCTCATCGAAGCGCCCGGCCGGCAGGTCGTAGGCATGGTCGGGGACGGCGTCGCACTTGCCGGTTGCCATCGGTGCGCTGGCGGTGACGGCCGAGTCCGGTGTCGCGGGGGAAGGTGCGGTGGAAGCGTTGCTGCAGCCGGCGAGTGCGAAGACCAGCGCGAGGGCGGGGCAGCAACGGTGCAGGACGGTGTGCATGGCGCGATTCCCGTGGGAGGACCTGCGCAAAGTCTAGGCAGCGCCGCTTAACCGGGCTTGGCTTCGCGCACGGCGGGTTGCGGCCGCGCATGCACCAGGGTGCACCACAGCACGCCGCCGAGCAGGCAGGCGATCGCCAGCAGTTCCAGCGCGGTCGGCCAGCGCTGCTCCCACAGGAAGCCGTACAGCAGCGCGAACACGGTCTCGAACACGATCATCTGCCCGACCAGGGTCAGCGGCAGCAGCCGGCTGGCGTGGTTCCAGCAGGCGTTGCCGATCACCGAAGCGAACAGCGCCAGCACCAGCGCCATGCCCCAGAAGCGCATCCACTCGGGGCCGGCGTGTGGCGTGCCGGCCAGCGCGAACGCCGGCAGCGCCAGGCCCAGGGCCAGCGCGCCGGTGACCACGCCGGTCAGCAGCGACCAGTCGCGGCCGGACAGGTCCGGGCGCCGCCGCAGCCAGCGCGCGTTCTTGATCGAATAGGCGGTCCAGCACGCCAGCGCGCCGACCGCGCAGGCCAGTCCCGCCGCACGCAGGCCGAGGCTGGCCGGAATGTGCGGCCGCGCCTCGGCCAGGGTCTGCACCGCGACCAGCGCCACCCCGAGCACGCACAGCGCGCAGGGCGCGGCGAGCCGGCGCAGGCGGACCGCGCCGGCCGCGCGCGAACCGATCACGGTGACCGCCGCCGGCAGCAGGCCGATGATCAGCGCGGTGGCGGCGCCGCCGGCCCACTGCACCGCGCTGCCCAGCAGCACGTAGTAGACGATGTTGCCGAGCAGGCTCAGACGCAGCAGCGCCCACCATTCGGCCGCGCCCAGCGGCGCGGCGGCGGCGCGCCAGCGCGGCAGCAGCACCACGGCGGCGATGGCGCCATAGGCCAGGTAGCGCGAGATGGCCAATTGCAGCGGCGAAAAGGCGCTGAGCAATTGCGGCGCCAGGAACACCAGGCCCCACAGCGCGCCCGCGACCATGCCGCTGCCGACCCCTGCCCATAGACGTTCGCGCATGCGTTCGTTTCCGTATCGGCCGTGTCAGCCGTGACGGCTCAGCATGCCGGCGCCGGCAGCGGCCGGCTTGTCCCAGACTCCTGTCCTGGCGCCTGGCGCCTGGCGATGACGGCGGCGGTAGGCGGACGGGGTCTGCCCGGTGCTGCGCTTGAGCGCGCGGGTCAGCGCGCTCTGGTCGGCATAGCCGCTGTCCTGGGCCAGGGCGGCGATCGGCCGGTTGCCATGCGCCAGCTGTCGGCGCACCCAGTCCAGCCGCCGTGCCGCCACCCAGTCCTGCGGCGTGCGTCCGAACGCAGCGCGGAACAGCGCGTGCAGGCGACTCGGGCTCAGGTGCGCCACCTGCGCCATGCGCCGCACCGGCCAGTCCTGGCCGGGCGCGGCCTCGATGCGGCGGCACAGCGCCTGCAGCCGCTGCCAGCCGCGTGGCGCGGTGTCTGCCTGCAGCCAGGCCAGCACGGCGGCGCCGGCATCGGCATGGGCGATCGCGAGGTGTGGATGCGGTGCCTGGGTCGCGAGCAGATCCTGCAGGGGAGGGGGCAGGTCGAGGAATGGCTGTCGCCGCAGGCGCTCCAGTGCATCGTCGCCAAAGGTATCGGTTGTGCAATCGACGACCAGGAAGCGGTTGGCGTCCAGCGCGCACTGCGCATGCCGGGTCTGCGGCGCGACCACCGCGGCGCGGAAACGGTCCAGATAGCCGCCGCGGCCGTCCACCTCCAGTTCCATCGAGCCGTGCAACGGCAGCACCAACTGCACGTGGTCGTGCTGATGGGCGGCGCCGTCGCGGCCGTAGCTGCGCAGGCTCAGGGATGGGGCGGGGGACATGCCCGTTACGCTAGCGCGCGGGCGGTGGCGGGGGAAGGGCGGGATTCGGGATTCGGGATTCGAGATTCGAGATTCGCAACAGCCGCGTGTTGCGCTGTCGTCGTAGGAGTCAACTGTCATGCACCTGCGATGACAGGAGGAGCGTACGGGGCCTGATCGCGCGCGATGGCATTGAGCCAGCGCAGGAACTTGTGCATGCAGGCGACGATGGCGACCTTGGCCGGCTTGCCCGCTGCGCGCAGACGTGCGTAGGTGTTGGCCAAGGGGGATTTGGCGCGGATGCTGGCCCAGGTGGCCATGTACAGCACGCGCCGCACGTCGGCACGTCCACCTTTGATGCGGCGCTGGCCTTTCCAGCAGCCGCTGTCGTGATTGAACGGGGCCAGCCCGACCATGGCAGCGAGCTTGCGTGGCGGCAGCGTGCCCAGCTCTGGCAGCCGCGCGGCCAGAACCGCGCGCAGGATCGTGCCGAGCCCAGGCACCTTGGGTAGGCTCGAGCAGGTCTTGCCCTGCTGCCCGATCTCCTGCGTCAACGTCTGGATCTGCTGGTTCAGCAGGGCGATCACCTCTCGGCAGCGGTGTTGCACCTTGGCGCTGGTGATGTGCTCCAGGCGCCGCCGATGGGCATCACGCTGGCTCACCAGGGTGGCACGCAGGTCCAGCAGTTCGCGAAGAGACTGCTGGTGCCCGGGCACCACGGGCGTGGGGGTGGTCGGGATGTGCTGGGCGGCGATGGCCAGCAGGCGCGCGTCCAGGGCATCGGTCTTGGCATGCAGGCCCAAGGCCTGGGCGAGCTTGCGCGGACGATCGGCGGGCATCCGCACCACGGGCAGATCGGCCTGCCGCAACACTTGCAGCACGGCACGTTCGTACCCACCGCTGGCTTCCAGCACGATCCGCTCGCAGTCCATCCCAGCCAGACGTTGGGCCAGCGCACGCTGCCCCTGTGGCGTATTGGGCTGGGTCCAGGCCTGCTCGTCCGGCAGGACATGAATGACCAGCTCGGCCTTGGATACATCGATCCCGACATGGCGCCGCATAGACGTTCTCCGCAGTAGACTCATGGACGAGAGCGCTCCTGCCGATGCCCATGCTTGTGGAGTTCGAGCTCGTCACTCGGGCAACTGTTCGGGCTTGTCAGGCAGGAGAACCGGAGTGCGGCGGCGCTGACTCCTACTCGTGCTTGCTGGCACTGCGGCTAAACGGCCTGCCGCACTCCGCTCTCACCTACAACGATAGACCCTTATTTGACACAAGCGGCTTCAGCCGCGACCCTGGGTTTCCGGTCAGTCCCGTCGCCGCTGAAGCCGCTCCTACGGACGCTTCAAGCGTTTCATCGCGGTGCGTGCCAGCTGCGGTGCGGAGACCAGGCGCCGCTATCGGCCGGCGCTGGCCCATGCGGGGCGCTGCGCGTGCGGCCGCGAGGACAGCACGCGCACTGCGTCAGGCGCCGCCCTGGCCGCTGCTCCAGGTATCGCGCAACGTCACGCTGCGGTTGAACACCGGCGCGTCGGCGCGGTGGTCGTAGCGGTCGGCGACGAAATAGCCGGTGCGCTCGAACTGGAACGCCTGCTCCGGCGCGGCCTGGGCGGCGGCGGGTTCGACGTAGCCGCGCACGCTGCGCTTGGAGGCGGGATTGAGATAGTCGCGGTAGGTCTTGCCGTCGGACTCGTCGTCGGGCTTCTCCACCGAGAACAGGCGGTCGTACAGGCGGATCTCCGCCTCCACCGCGTGCGCGGCGCTGACCCAGTGGATGGTGCCCTTGACCTTGCGGTTGGCGCCTTCCATGCCCGGGCGCGATTCCGGGTCGAGCCAGCCGCGCAGTTCCACGATCTCGCCGGCGTCGTTCTTGATCACTTCGTCGACGCGGGCGATGCCGGCGCCGCGCAGGCGCACTTCGCCGCCCGGCACCAGCCGCTTCCAGCCCTTGGGCGGGACTTCGGCGAAGTCCTCGCGCTCGATCCACAGCTCGCGCGAGAACGGCACCTCGCGCGTGCCGAAGCCCTCGTCCTTGGGATGGTTGGAGAAGGTCAGCGTTTCGCTGTGGCCCTCGGGCAGGTTGCTCAGCACCAGCTTCAGCGGCTCGATCACCGCCATGCGCCGCGCGGCATGCGCGTCCAGGTCTTCGCGCAGGCAGCCTTCCAGCACCGAGAAGTCGATCACCGAGTTCTGCTTGCTGATGCCGACGCGGTCGACCAGCAGGCGCAGCGCGGCCGGCGTGTAGCCGCGGCGGCGCAGGCCCTGCAGGGTGTACATGCGCGGGTCGTCCCAGCCGTCGACCAGGCCTTCGGCGACGAGTTGGGTCAGCTTGCGCTTGCTCATCACCGTGTAGTTGATGTTGAGCCGCGAGAACTCGATCTGCCGCGGCTTGGCCGCCTCGCGCGGCAGGCCCTTGTCCAGCAGCGGCTGCAGCAGTTCCGGGTGGCCGGCCAGGTCGACCTTGTCCACGCACCAGTCGTACAGCGGGCGGTGGTCCTCGAACTCCAGGGTGCACAGTGAGTGGGTGATGCCTTCCACCGCATCGCCCAGCGAATGCGCGAAGTCGTACATCGGGTAGATCGGCCAGGCGTTGCCGGTGTTCTGGTGCTCGACGTGCTTGATCCGGTACAGCGCCGGGTCGCGCAGGTTGATGTTGCCGCTGCTCATGTCGATCCTGGCGCGCAGGGTGCGCGCACCGTCCGGGAACTCGCCGGCACGCATGCGCCGGAACAGGTCCAGGTTCTCCTCGACGCTGCGGGTGCGGTACGGCGAGTCGCGGCCCGGCTCGGTGAGGGTGCCGCGGTATTCGCGCACCTGCTCGGCGGAGAGGTCGCAGACGAAGGCGTGGCCGTCGCGGATCAGCTTCTCGGCGGCCAGGTAGTACACCTCGAAATAGTCAGAGGCATGGCGCAGCTCGGCCCAGTCGAAGCCCAGCCAGCGCACGTCGTCCTGGATCGCGGCGACGAATTCGGGATCTTCCTTGGCCGGGTTGGTGTCGTCGAAGCGCAGGTTGCAGCGCCCGCCGAACTCGGCGGCGATGCCGAAGTCCAGGCAGATCGCCTTGGCGTGGCCGATGTGCAGATAGCCGTTGGGCTCGGGCGGGAAGCGGGTGCGGATGGCCGTGTGCTTGCCGCTGGCCAGGTCATCGCGGACGATCTGGCGGATGAAGTCTTTCTTCTCGGCCGGGGCGGAGGCGTCGGTGGCGGGGGTGTCGGACATGCGCGCGTCAACAAATTGGGTGCGCAACAGTCTACTCGGGTCAACAAACGTTGACCCTATGTTGACGTTTGTTGACGCTGGGGGCTCGGTTCGGCTGGCTGCGACCGGCGTCTCCAGCGTACTCTGCCGATCTCCCTTTGCGAGAACGCGCCATGCCTTTGCTCAGCCTCGTTATCGGCGCCCAGACCCTGTCTGCGAGCGTGCGGCGCGTCTCCCGTGCCGTCGCCAATGTCGCTGTGTACGGCTGAGGGCGCCGCCATGCAGATCGCCTACCGCGCCCAACAGCTGATCGATGCGCACCTGGCCAAGCACGCGCTGGAGGACGCCGGCATCACCGCCTTCGTGTTCGGCGAGGCCCTGCTTGGCGGCGCCGGCGAACTGCCGTTCGGCGTGGTCCAGGTCTGCGTGGCCGACGAACTGCTGGAAAAGGCCCAGGAAGTGCTGATGGCATTGGGCCTGGGCGGCCAGGTGACGCGGGCGATGTAGGGGTGGGGCCGAGATTGGGGAGTCGGGATTGGGGATTCGTAACGGCAAGCACTCCCGCTTCTACGAATCCCCAATCCCCAATCCCGAATCTCCGCCCCTCGTCGACCAGCCCGGCGGCGCGGCATCGGCCACGGCCAGGCCGCGCAGTCGCTTGAACAGCACCACGGTCTCGGCCACGTTCCAGACCCGCAGGGCCACTTCGAAGGTGTCCAGCGGCTTGGTCAGGAAATCCTTGGCGCCCAGGCCGAGGGCGCGGTGGCGTGCGCTGCGGCTGGGGTCGGCGGTGAGCACGATCACCGGCAGGAAGCTGGACGGGCCGGCCAGCCGCGCCAGTTGCTCCAGGATCGCGTAGCCGTCCAGCTCCGGCATCATCAGGTCGAGCAGGATCAGGTCCGGCGCGAATGCGGCGACCAGCCCCAGCACCCGCTGCGGGTCGGTGGTCGCCACCACCTGGCGGAAACCTTCGCGCTGCAGCAGTTCCTCCAGCAGGCGGACGTTGGCCGGTTCGTCGTCGACGATCAGGATGCGCGCGGCGAGGACATCGTTGCGGGTCATGCGAGGTGTCGGTCCAGAACGGAGAAGAAGTCGGCCACGTCCAGCGGCTTGGTCAGGTAGGCGCACACCGGATCGCCCTGCACGCGCGCCAGCGTGGTCGCGGTGGCATCGGCACTGACCACCACCACCGGGATCGCTGCGGTGTGCGGCTGCGCGCGCAGCGCCTGCAGCAGCTCCTCGCCGTTGCCGTCGCTCAGGTGCAGATCGAGCAGGATCAGGTCCGGCGTGGCCTGCTGCAGATGCGCGTGCGCCTGCGCCAGGCTGGCGGCCTCGTGCAGGCGCCAGTGCGGGCGGCGTTCGACCAGGGTACGGATCAGCGCCTGGTTGGACGGGTTGTCTTCCACGCTCAGCAACTGGCGATGTCCCCCGCCCGCCGTCGTCGTCGCCACGGCCAGGTCCGGCTGCGCCGCGGCCTGCGGCCGGTCCAGCGGCAGCGCGATCGTGAACCGCGATCCGTCCGGGCCGCTGTCCACGGCGATGCGCCCGCCCATCGCCTCGGTCAGGCGCTTGCTCAGCGCCAGGCCCAGGCCGGTGCCTTCGATCGCCGAGCGCTCGGCGCCGAGGCGCTCGAACGGCGTGAACAAGCGTTCCACCTGTGCCGGCGTCAGGCCGTGGCCCTGGTCGTGCACGGTCAGCGCCAGGGACTGGCCTTCGGGCACGGCGCTCACCCACACCGCGCCACCCGGGCGGTTGAACTTGATCGCGTTGGACAGCAGGTTGATCAGCACCTGGCGCAGCCGCTGCGGGTCGGCGCGCACCGTCCATTCCGGCGGCAGTTGCGGTGGCCGCAGCACGATGCCGCGCGCCTGCGCCTCCGGCGCGACCAGCCCCAGCGCCTCTTCCAGCGCGGTGCGCACCGGCACCGGGCGTGGGCTCAGGTCGAGCTGGTCGGCCTCGATGCGGGCGATATCCAGCAGTTCGGTGATCAGCCCCAGCAGGTGCCGGCCGGCGCCGAGGATGTGCTGCAGGTGATCGCGCTGCGCCGCGCCCGGCAGGTCCATCTCCAGCAACTGCGCGTAGCCGAGGATGGCGTTGAGCGGGGTGCGCAGTTCGTGGCTGCTGCGCGAGAGGAATTCGGTCTTGGCGCGGTTGGCGCTCTCGGCCTCGCGGCGCGCCGACTGCGCTTCCTCGGCGCGCGCCGCGAGCAGGGTGCTGGCCTGCTGCAGGCGTTGCGCCACCTGGCCCAGTTCGTCGCCGGCCGGCGGCTGCGGCGCCAGTGGCCGGCCGTCGCCGAGGCGGTCGGCGTTGGCCGAGAGCTGGCGCAGGCGGCGCGACAGCGACGAGGCGAACCAGGCCACCGCGAGCACCGCGCCGAGCCCGCCCAGCATTGCTGCGCACAGGGTGATCAGCAGGTTGCGCTGGCGCAGTGCCTGCGCCTTGGCAGTGCGCACCTGCAGCTGCGCGGTCTCGTAGTTGCGCAGCTCGCGCAGTTCCGCGCGCAGGATGTCGAGGGTGACCTTGCCCTCGCGCAGCTGGCGGATCTCTTCCTCGCGGCTCAGGTCCGGCGCCAGCAGCCGCCGCCAGCCCTGCATCTTCTCCTCGAACAGCGGCTGGATGCGGGCGAAGCGCTGCGCCTGGCGCGGATCGGTGATGCGTTGCGACAGGCGCTGCACCACGGTCTTGAGCCGCGGCTCGGCGTCGCGGTACGGGGTCAGGAACGCGTCCTGGCGCACCAGCCGGTAGCCGCGCACGCCGGCGGCGGTCTCGGCCAGCAGCGCATGCGCCTCGTGCAGGTCGCTGAGCAGTTGCAATGTGCGGCGCACGTCGTTCTCGGCGGCGATGTTCTGCCGCTCCACGCTGTAGATCGCCACCAGCGCCGCCACCAGCAGCAACAGCGGCAGCGCCACCAGCGCCAGGCTCTTGCGGGTCAGCGGCCAGTCGTTCCAGCGCCGCGCCAGCGCCCTCACAGCGCCACCCCCGCCTGCACCGCGACCACTGCGGCCTGGGTGCGGTCGGCCACCTGCAGCTTGTGCAGGATGCGTTCGACGTGGACCTTGGCGGTGCCGGCGCTGATGCCCAGCTCGGCGCCGAGCGCGGCATTGGTGAGGCCGCGCGACAGCAGCGCCAGCACCTGCCGCTCGCGCGCGCTGAGCACGGCCAGGCGGTCGGCCTGCGCCGGTTTGCGTCGCCGCGGCGGACGCGGCGGTTCGGCCGCCAGCGGTGCCAGCAGCGCGGCGATCGCGGACAGGGCCTGCACGTCTTCCGGCGCCGGGACGGTGCGGGCGTCCCAGCCCAGGCACAGCGTGCCCAGCGGCACGCCCAGCGCGGCGATCGACAGGCACAGTTCGCCGGCCTCGGCCTCGGCGGCGGCATGGCAGCGCAGGCGCCACGCATGCGCTGGCGCCTCGACAGCGACGCTGGCGCCCGGCGGCAACGCATCGCCCTGGCTGGCCAGCACCAGGCAGCGGGCGCCGCGCACCGCCAGCACGGCGGCGTGCGGGGCCGCCACCAGGACGCTGGCCGGCACGAGCGCGTGCGTGGCGGCCTGCGCGGCATCGCCGGCCTCGCGCAGCGCCGCGGCGGCGGCGGCCACCGCCTGCCAGCGCGCGGCGTCGGCGGCGTCGCGGCGCAGCGCTTCACGCCACTGGCCTGCATTGGAGGGGCTATGCACGCGTGCGTCTCCGATATGCCGAACGGCATATTCGAGGATATGCCGCCCGGCGGATGTTGCGCAAGCCGCCGCCGCCAATACTCGCTTCGCCCCGAGACGGCATCCCCTCAGCACACGGAGACTTCCCATGCGTCGCATCCTGTTCGCCCTGGCACTGGGCCTGACCACCACCACCTCCACCGCGCTGGCCGCGCCGGCGATGCACTACGACGGCCAGCCGGCGACGCCGGCCAGCAGCGCCGAACGCGAGATCGCCGGCCTGTTCGACCGCTGGAACGCGGCGCTGGCCACCGGCAATCCGCAGCGCGTGGCCGACCTGTACGCCCGCGACGGCGTGCTGCTGCCCACCGTGTCCAACCAGGTGCGCGCCAGCCGCGCCGAGATCGAGGACTACTTCAGCCACTTCCTCGCCGCCAAGCCGCGTGGCGCCATCAACTACCGCCAGGTGCGGCTGCTCGACGACGACAGTGCGGTCGATGCCGGCGTCTACACCTTCACCCTGAACAATCCCGACGGCAGCACCCGCCAGGTGCAGGCGCGCTACACCTTCGTCTACGAAAAGCGCGACGGGCGCTGGCTAATCATCAACCACCACAGCTCGGCGATGCCGGAGCCGGTCGCCGCCGCGACGGCCAGCGCTGTCACAAAGTGAACGGCGCGCCTGGTGCCGCCGCGGTGGTGCGGCGCACTTGAAAGCGGACTCCGGCAGCGCCATCCACAGTGCATCGCCGTCGTTGCCAGGAGTCCGTGCCATGTTGGGAATCGGTGCCTTCAAGCAGCGCCTGCCGCGTCCGGGCGAGAGCCTGCCGGGACGCGCGCAGCCGCTGCCGCTGCACAACCGCCACTTCGTCAACGGCCATCCGTTGCGCGACGCCTTCGCCGGCCTGGAGCAGGTGCAGTTCGGCCTGGGCTGCTTCTGGGGCGCCGAACGCAAGTTCTGGTCGCTGCCGGGCGTGTTCAGCACCGCCGTCGGCTACGCCGGCGGCGAGACGCCCAATGCTACCTATCGCGAGGTCTGCTCGGGCCAGACCGGCCACACCGAGGCGGTGCTGGTGGCGTTCGACCCGCAGGCCGTGCGCTTCGAGCAGTTGCTGCAGACCTTCTGGGAAAGCCACGACCCGACCCAGGGCATGCGCCAGGGCAACGACACCGGCACCCAGTACCGCTCGGCGATCTACTGCACCACCCAGGCGCAGTACGCCGCCGCGCTGGCCAGCCGCGATGCCTACCAGCAGCGCCTGGACGCCGCCGGCTACGGCCCCATCACCACCGAAATCCGCTTCCCGGCGCCGCCGTTCTATTACGCCGAGGACGAGCACCAGCAGTATCTGGCCAAGAACCCGGGCGGCTACTGCGGCCTGGGCGGGACCGGGGTGAGTTGCCCGATCGGGCTGGAGGCCTGAGCGGGCGCATCTGCGCATGGTGTGCGCAGGATGCTGTCGCCATCGGGGGGCACCGCGACCGCGGGTGACGTCTTGGCGCGAGCCCGTTACTTCGCGGCACGCGGATCGCGCGTGCTCGCGGCGGCCGGCCGCAGCCGCGCCGCATAGCCGGACAGTTGCAGCGCCTTGCGTGGCGACAGCTCGGCCTTGAGCCGTTCGATCGCTGCGTCGCCGTCACGGCTGCGGCTGAGCGCGTAGTCGGTCCGCGCCAGTTCCAGCGTCGCGCGCTGGCGCACCGTCAGGTTGCCGAAGGGATCGAAGAAGGAATCCACCCGTGTGCGGTCCTGCACGCCGGTCCAGCCGAACGCCAGTTCGACTGGGGTGTCCTCGGCGAGCCGTGCGTAGCGCCGCCGTGCCTCGGCCGGTGCAATGCGGCCGCTCAGCAGCGCCAGGCGCGTCTGCAACAGCGCCGTTTCGGCGGCTGGTGCGTCGGCCGCGTAGGCATCCAGGACGCGGCCCATCCACGCCCAATCGACGTTGCCGGTGTCGGCCTGGGTGCCGAGCAGGTTGAAGGCGAGGATAGCCGCGCGCTGCGTCGCGGTGGTGGCGCGCTCGACCGCGTCCGCCGCCGGGCGCCCCAGCGTTGAGGGCTTGACCAACGCGATCGCCGGATCGTGCGCGAGGATCGCTTCCAGGTCCGGTTTGTGGAAATAGCCGACCACGACCAGCACGGTCTTGCCCGGGTGCGCCAGCGCTGCGGCGCGGATGCGCTGGGCTTGCAGGAAGGTGCGGTACAGGTACAGGCGTCGCGGCAGGTCCTGGTCGGCCCGCGGCGCCGGCGTCTGCGCCCACTTCTGCACCGCGGCCACGTTCTCGGCCGCATCCGCCGCAAAGAAGTCGCGCTGCAGGGCGGCCTTGTCGGGGAACGACAGGAAGCCCTGAAAGCCCTGCTCGCGGCGCAGTTCCAGCGGGGTGTCCAGGTCCACGCCGAAGCCGAGCCTGGCGTCCTCCACCGGCGGCATCCAGTCGATCGGACAGAGGGCGACCGGATGCGCCGCGGCGTATGGCAGGATCACGCCCTGCACCTCGTAGGTGTACTCGTAATAGTCGCCGCGCGCCGCCTGCTCCGGCGGTCGCTCGAGACAGATCGCATCCGGCGCGAGGTGCTCCAGGAACGCGGCAAGCACGCCCGGCTGGTCGCGCTCGGAGACCAGTTGCGCGGCGTGCTCCACGCCCAGGATCGCGACCCGGGTCGGTGCCGGCGTGGCGGCCATGCCGGTGGCGCTGGCGGCAGCCAGCGTCAGCGAAAACAAACAACGCGCCATCCATCCGCGCATGCACTCTCTCCTATCCAGGCCGTGGCAGCACCCTGCCGGCGCGCGGGTGTGCGTGAGCGCCGTTACGTCACGCCCGCCGCGGATCGACCGCGACGCCGCGCGCAGCCGCCGATGGCGGGTTGCATGGTGTGGCGACAAGTGTAGTCACGGCGTGCCGCCGCCGTCTGCATGACAGGTGGCACTGGCCGCGCTAGACGAACTCGGCCGCGAACATCTGCCGCATCTGCGCGATCTGCTCCTCGCGTTCGGGGTGCAGCAGGCGCAGGCATGCCTCGGCGAAGCTGACCGGGCTCGTGCCCGGTGCGGTGATCAGGCCGCCGGCGCTGACCACGCGGCGTTCCTGGTAGTGCGCGCTGCCGGCATAGACGCCGGCGTGCTCGCGCAGGAAGGCTCCGGAGTTGCTGGTATGCGGGCGGGCATCGAGCAGGCCGGCATAGGCCAGGGCCAGGGTCGCGCCGCAGATCGCCGCGACGCCGCGGCCGGCCTCCAGGCGCTGCTGCAGCAACGCGCTCAGGCCCGGAATCTCGCCGGCCTGCCAGCGGTCGCTGCCGGGCAGCAGCCACAGGTCGGCATCCAGCGGCGCCAGGTCCGACAGCGCATGGGTGGGGTGCAGGTCGAGTCCGCCGATCGAGGTGATGGGCTTGCCGTCGATGCTGGCGATCTGGATCGTGTCGCCGAACCAGGCCCGCGCCGCCGGCAGGATGGTGCCGATCTCCCAGTCCGCCACGCCGTCCACCATCACCACTGCGATCGTTGCCATTGCCTTGCCTCTGCACTCGGGCGCGCAGCATAGCCCGGGAAAAGTTGCGGCCGCGCCAACGCTGTTACGAACGTGCCGCAGGTGATGTGCGCTGCTCCTAGTCTGTTTTCGGCGTTCGCGGGGACGTGCACCTTCGCGCTCGCGCAGTGCAACCGCGTGCAGACGTCATCGAATCGATCAGGAGACAGCAGAAAAACGGGGACTCGCTTTTCCCGATTCCCCATTCCCGTTTCCCTATTCCCCGCACCCCAAGCGCAGCATCACCGCGCTTGGGGTGCAGGCAACACTCAGCCGACCAACTTCTGCCGAATCGTGTCGCGCAGGGTCTGCAGGTCCTTGGCGAAGGTGTCGATGCCGCCGGCCAGCTTCTCGGTGGCCATCGGATCGGCGGCCAGGTCGGCGGCGAAGCGCTTGGCGTCGATCGGCTCGATCTTGGCGCCGTCGGCCTGGCCGGGCGAGAGCTTGCGCGGCAGCGGGCCATGGTCGGCGTCGAGCTTCTCCAGCAGGTCCGGCGAAATGGTCAGGCGGTCGCAGCCGGCCAGCGCCTCGATCTGCGCGGTGGAACGGAACGAGGCGCCCATGACCACGGTCTGCGAACCGCGCCGCTTGAACTCGTCGTAGACCCCGCGCACGAACTGCACGCCTGGGTCTTCGTCGATGGTCGCCGGGGTCTGGCCCTTGGCCACGTACCAGTCGAGGATGCGGCCGACGAACGGCGAGATCAGGAATACCCCGGCCTCGGCGCAGGCCAGGGCCTGGGTGCGGTTGAAGATCAGCGTCAGGTTGCAGTCGATGCCGTCCTTCTGCAGCTGCCGCGCGGCCTCGATGCCTTCCCAGGTTGCGGCGACCTTGATCAGGATGCGGTCCTTGGGGATGCCGCGCTCGGCGTACATGGCGATGAACTTGTGCGCCTTGGCGATGGTGGCGGCGGTGTCGTGGGCCAGGTCGGCGTCCACTTCGGTGGACACGCGGCCGGGCACCAGCGCGCTGAGCTTGGCGCCGACGCCGATGGTCAGGCGATCGGCGATCTCGTCGACCAGGGCGGCGTGGTCGCCGTCCTGGCTACGCGCCCAGGCCAGCGCCTCGTCGATCAGGTCGGCATAGACCGGCAGGTCCAGCGCCTTCTTCACCAGGGTCGGGTTGGTGGTGCAGTCCACCGGCTTGAGCCGCTTGATCGCGTCGTAGTCGCCGGTATCGGCCACGACCACGGACAACTCGCGCAACTGGGCGAGCTTGGAGGGGGCGGAAGAGGTCATCGGTATCTCTCGGAAACGAGTGGGAACAAGGATAGGGCCGCGCACGTTAACGCGCTGCGCGCGCGTTGTCGTCGTCGGCGCGCTGCACCGCGGTCACGCGCAGGCGCAGCGGGCGTCCGCCGGGCGCCTGCCAGTCGATCGACTGGCCCACGGCCAGGCCGAGCAGGGCGCTGCCGACCGGGGCCAGCACCGAGATGCGCGCATGCGCGGCATCGGCTTCGTGCGGATAGACCAGGGTCAGCTGGTGGCGTTCGCCGTGCAGTTCGTCTTCGCATTCCACGCGCGAATGCATGGCGACGATGCCGGGAGGAAGTTGCTCCGGCGCCACGACGGTGGCGCGGTCGAGTTCTGCGCCCAGCGCGAGCGCGGCCGGGTGCTGGTGCAAGGCAGGGGAATCGAGCAGGGCTTCCAGGCGCGCGAAATCGCGGCTGGAGACGATCAACGAGGGCGGCAGGCCGCTGTGGTGTTGCGAGGTCATGGACAGGCTCCGGTTGGATGGCACAACGCACGGGGGCGGCACCGTGCCGCCCCCTGTTGCCATTGTGCAAGCAAGCCGGCGCCGATGCGACGCCGTGGCCGGGTCTGCCCCGCTCAGGCCACCTGGCGCGGCGCCTGGCTCGACAGCGGCGCCTGCGCCGGCAGCGTGAACAGGTCTTCGGGGAGCGCGCCGAACAGGTGCGCCAGTTGCTGCAGGAATGCGCCCATCGCCGAACTGCGCCGCCACAGCATGGCGATGCGCCGGCTCGGTCCGCCGTCGGGCGCGAACGCCAGCAGCCGCAGGTTCGGCGGGTTGGCCACCGGCGGCTGCACCGCCAGCAGCGGCAACAGGGTCACGCCGACGTTGGCGGCGACCATCTGCCGCAGTGTCTCCAGGCTGGTGGCCTGGAACTCGGCCTTTTCCAGCGCGCCGGACAGATGGCACACGTCCAGCGCCTGGTCGCGCAGGCAATGCCCATCCTCGAGCAGCAGCAGGCGTTGCGCGTGCAGTTCCTCCAGGGTCAGCGGGGTCGGCCGCCGCGCCAGCGGATGCTGCTCGGGCACCGCCAGCACGAACGGTTCCTCGAACAGGAATTCGGCGTGCAACTGCTCGTCGTGCAGCGGCAGCGCCAGCAGTGCGGCGTCCAGCCGGCCTTCGCGCAGGCGGGTCAGCAGCACGTCGCTCTTCTCTTCGATCAGCAGCAGTTCCAGTTGCGGGAAGCGCTCGCGGATGCGCGGGATCACGTGCGGCAGCAGGTACGGGCCGAGCGTGGGGAAGATGCCCAGGCGCACGGTGCCGGCTTCCGGATCCTGGCTGCGCCGCGCCGCCTCCTTCATCTGCTCGATCTCGGCGACGATGCCGCGCGCGCGGCTGGCCGCCTCGCGCCCGGCCGGGGTCAGCATGACCTTGCGCGGAGCGCGCTCGACCAGCGGCACGCCCAGTTCGTCCTCGAGTTTCTTGATCTGCGTGGACAGCGTCGGCTGGCTGACGAAGCAGGCCGCGGCGGCACGCCCGAAATGCTTGTGATCGGCCAGCGCCACCAGGTATTTCAGATCACGCAGGTTCATCGACGGGGTCCTCGGGACGCAGCGGCGGGAGGTGGCGCAGGGTCACAGCATAGAGCGTCTGGCGCAGATGGCGGCGAGACAGATGGGCAGGCCGCGCGCCTTGGTCCCGCGCCGGCAGTGCGGCGCGGGACGGGGCGAATCAGGCCGCTTCGGCGACGCTGCCGCTGGTCACCGGTGCGCTGTGGCGGATCAGGTGGTCGAAGGCGCTCAGCGCCGCCTTGGAGCCTTCGCCCATGGCGATGATGATCTGCTTGTACGGCACCGTGGTGGCATCGCCGGCGGCGAACACGCCCGGCAGCGAGGTCTGGCCGCGGTCGTCGACCACGATCTCGCCGCGCGGCGACAGCGCCACCGTGCCCTGCAGCCATTCGGTGTTCGGCAGCAGCCCGATCTGCACGAAGATGCCTTCCAGCGCCACGCGGTGCACATCGCCGCCGACGCGGTCCTTGTAGACCAGGCCGGTGACCTTCTGGCCGTCGCCCAGCACCTCGGTGCTCTGCGCGTTGACCAGGATGTCGACGTTGCCCAGGCTGCGCAGCTTGCGCTGCAGGACTTCGTCGGCGCGCAGCTTGCTGTCGAACTCGACCAGGGTGACGTGGCTGACGATGCCGGCCAGGTCGATCGCCGCTTCCACGCCGGAGTTGCCGCCGCCGATCACCGCCACACGCTTGCCCTTGAACAGTGGGCCGTCACAGTGCGGGCAGTAGGCAACGCCCTTGTTGCGGTACTGGTCTTCGCCGGGCACGTTCATCTGCCGCCAGCGCGCGCCGGTGGACAGGATCACCGTGCGGCTCTTCAGCGACGCGCCGTTGGCCAGCTTGACCTCGACCAGGCCGTCGGCGCCGGCCGGCACCAGCTGCTCGGCGCGCTGCAGGTTCATGATGTCCACGTCGTACTGGCGCACGTGCTGCTCCAGCGCCGCGGCCATCTTCGGGCCTTCGGTCTCCTGCACGGAGATGAAGTTCTCGATCGCCATGGTGTCCAGCACCTGGCCGCCGAAGCGCTCGGCCGCCACGCCGGTGCGGATGCCCTTGCGCGCGGCGTAGATCGCCGCGGCCGCGCCGGCCGGGCCGCCGCCGACCACCAGCACGTCGAACGGCGCCTTGGCCGCGATCGCCGCCGCATCGCGCTTGGCCGCGCCGGTGTCGAGCCTGGCCACGATCTGCTCCAGGGTCATGCGGCCCTGGTCGAAGACTTCGCCGTTGAGGTAGACGGTGGGCACCGACATGATCTGCCGCGCCTCGACCTCGTCCTGGAACAGCGCGCCGTCGATCGCTACGTGCTGGATGTTCGGATTCAGCACCGCGGCCAGGTTCAGCGCCTGCACCACGTCCGGGCAGTTCTGGCAGGACAGCGAGAAATAGGTTTCGAAGCAGTACTCGCCGGGCAGGTTGCGCACCTGCTCGATCAGCTCGGCGGTGGCCTTGGACGGGTGGCCGCCGACCTGTAGCAGCGCCAGCACCAGCGAGGTGAACTCGTGGCCCATCGGCAGGCCGGCGAAGCGCAGGTGGATGTCCTGGCCCGGGCTGTTCAGCGCGAACGAGGGCGCGCGCTCGCCGCTGTCGCGGTGCACGTCCAGGGTGATCTTGTCCGACAGCAGCACCAGGTCCTCGAGCAGGTCGAGCATCTCGCGCGACTTGGCGCCATCGTCCACCGACGCGGTGATGTGGATGGGCCGGACGACCCGCTCCAGGTAGGCCTTCAATTGGGTTTTCAGATCGGCATCCAACATGGCGGACTCCTGACGTTGGGCAAAGCGAGGGAGAAGCGAGCTGCCGGAGCAGCGCGCTGCGAAGAGGGAGGAGGGATGAACCGCAGCCGGCGCCGGCGCGCGATGCCGGCTGCGGTTCACCCCCACCCCCGCCGCAAGGCGGAGATGGGAGCGCGGGCGGCTTAGATCTTGCCGACCAGGTCCAGCGACGGCTTCAGGGTCTTCTCGCCTTCCTTCCACTTGGCCGGGCACACCTCGCCCGGGTGCGAAGCGACGAACTGCGCGGCCTTGAGCTTGCGCAGGGTCTCGGTGACGTCGCGGGCGATCGCGTTGTCGTGGATCTCGAGGGTCTTGATCACGCCTTCCGGGTTGATCACGAAGGTGCCGCGCAGGGCCAGGCCTTCTTCCTCGATGTGCACGCCGAAGGCGCGGGTCAGCTGGTGGGTCGGGTCGCCGACCAGCGGGAACTGGGCCTTGCCCACCGCCGGGGAGGTCTCGTGCCACACCTTGTGCGAGAAATGGGTGTCGGTGGTGACGATGTAGACCTCGGCGCCGATCTTCTGGAACTCGGCGTAATGCTCGGCGGCGTCTTCCACTTCGGTCGGGCAGTTGAAGGTGAAGGCGGCCGGCATGAAGATCAGCACCGACCACTTGCCCTTCAGGTCCGCGTCGGTGACTTCGATGAATTCGCCGTTGCGGTAGGCGTTGGCCTTGAACGGCTGGACCTGGGTGTTGATCAAAGACGACATGGAGTTTCCTCGTGGTTGCAATAGGGGTCGGGGGATGGAACGAGGCTAATGATAGGGGGCACCGATAGATCCCTCAAATCGATTGATGGAATTGAATAGATAGGTTTCCTCTATCGATTTCCAAGCCTGGCTCTTTGCTGCACTGCCGCGCAACGGCGTCAGTCGCCCATGGCGCGTAGGCGTGGTTTCCTTCTACCACGTTGGCTTTTCCAGGCTCGCTGCGTCATCGTGACAGCGATGAATGCGCCTACCCCCGAGTCCCTGCTGCGCGCGGCCTGCACCCAGGTCGAGCGCGGCGATGCCGAAGCCCTGCTGCTGCACGCCCTGCAACGCGACCGCGCGTGGCTGTTCGCCCACGCCCGCGAGCCGCTGCCCGGCGATTGGGTCGCTGGGTTCCAGGCCCTGTTGGCGCGGCGTGCGCAGGGCGAGCCGGTGGCCTACCTGACCGGCCGGCGCGGCTTCTGGACCCTGGACCTGGCGGTCGGGCCGGCCACGCTGATCCCGCGCGCGGACACCGAGCGGCTGGTGGAACTGGCGCTGGAGCGGCTGGATGGGGCGCCGGGCCGGCGTGTCGCCGACCTCGGCACCGGCAGCGGCGCCATCGCCCTGGCCCTGGCCAGCGAGCGCCCGCAGGCGCAGGTGACGGCCACCGACCTCAGTGCAGCCGCCCTGGCGGTGGCGCAGGCCAATGCGCACGCGCACGGCCTGGGCAACGTCGCCTTCGTCCACGGTGCCTGGCTGGCGCCGCTGGCCCGCCAGCGCTTCGACCTGATCGCCAGCAACCCGCCGTACATCGCCGATGGCGATCCGCACCTGCAGCAGGGCGACCTGCGCTACGAACCGGCCAGCGCGCTGGCATCCGGCCCGGACGGGCTGGACGATCTGCGCCGGATCGTCGCCGCTGCGCCGGCGCATCTGCTGCCCGGTGGCTGGCTGCTGCTGGAACACGGCTGGGACCAGGGCGCGGCGGTGCGCGCACTGCTGGACGCGGCCGGCTTCGCGCAGGTGGCAACTCACCAAGATCTGGAAGCGCGCGACCGGGTCACGCTGGGGCAGTGGCTGGCTGGTTGAGCGATAGGTCTGGCGGGACGCGCGCGACCGTTGCCGATGGCGGGCACGCGGTGCGCGCCGTGCAGTGAAGCGACCCGCGCTGCGCCGAGCGGCCGCGTCGATTCGCCCCAGGCGCCAAGGGGGCGTGGCGCATTCGTCTGCGAGTCCAGGCCACGCGCTGGGTAGAATCGGGGGTTTCCCTGCAGGAGGCGCCATGCGCACGCTGTATCCCGAGATCGAGCCGTTCGACAGCGGCATGTTGCCGGTGGACGCACGGCATACCCTGTCCTACGAACAGTGCGGCAATCCGCACGGCAAGCCGGTGGTGCTGCTGCATGGCGGTCCGGGCGGCGGCTGCAACGCCAAGATGCGCCGCTTCCACGATCCGGCCAAGTACCGCATCGTGCTGTTCGACCAGCGCGGCTCCGGCCGCTCCACGCCGCATGCCGACCTGGTCGACAACACCACCTGGGACCTGGTCGCCGACATCGAGCGGCTGCGCGCGCACCTGGGCATCGACCGCTGGCAGGTGTTCGGCGGCAGCTGGGGCTCGACCCTGGCGCTGGCCTACGCGCAGACGCATCCGCAGCGCGTCACCGAACTGGTGCTGCGCGGCATCTTCATGCTACGCCGCTGGGAATTGGAGTGGTTCTACCAGGAAGGCGCCAGCCGCCTGTTCCCTGACGCATGGGAGCACTACGTCGCGGCGATCCCGCCGGTGGAGCGAGCGGACCTGATCTCGGCCTTCCACCGACGCCTGACCAGCGACGACGAGGCCACCCGCCTGGCCGCGGCCAAGGCCTGGAGCGTGTGGGAGGGCGCGACCAGCTTCCTGCACGTGGATGCCGATTTCGTCGACAGCCACGAAGACCCGCACTTCGCGCTGGCGTTCGCGCGCATCGAGAACCACTACTTCGTCAACGGCGGCTTCTTCGAGGTCGAGGATCAGTTGCTGCGCGACGCGCACCGCATCGCCGACATCCCCGGGGTGATCGTGCATGGCCGCTACGACGTGGTCTGCCCGCTGGCCAACGCCTGGGACCTGGCCAAGGCCTGGCCGAAGGCGTCGCTGCAGATCACGCCGGCCTCCGGCCATTCTGCGTTCGAGGCCGAGAACGTCGACGCGCTGGTGCGCGCCACCGACGGCTTCGCCTGAGTTCGCGGGGGCGCCTGCGCGGCGCGCCCGGTCTGCGGCTCAGCAGGCCAGCACGTTGCCAGGCGCGTAGTCGGCCGCCGCGGCTGCACCTGGCGCTGCAGGCCGTGGGTCGAGCTGCGCTTGCGTGGTCTCCTCGGTCCACACCACGAACGATTCCAGGACGTTGTCGCCGAAGGTGGTGCTGATCGCCACGTCGGCGGCGTCGCGGCCGCGCGCGATCAGCACGCGGCCGATGCGCGGCAGGTTGTGGCGCGCATCGAAGGTGTACCAGTGCCCCTCGAGGAAGGCCTCGAACCAGCCGGAAAAATCCATCGGCGCGTCCGATGCCGGGACGCCGATGTCGCCGAGATAGCCGGTGCAGTAGCGGGCCGGAATGTTCATGCAGCGGCACAGCGCGATGGCCGCATGCGCAAAGTCGCGACACACCCCGCGCCCTTCCTGCAGCGCCTGCGCCGCGCTCTTGGTGGCGCAGGCATGGACGTAGCCGAAGGCGATGCGCGCATGCACGTAGTCGCAGATCGCCTGCACCCGCGCCCAGCCGGGCGGCGTGCCGCCGAACAGCTCCCAGGCCATGCCGCTGAGCAGGTCGGTCTCGCAGTAGCGGCTGCCGAGCAGGTAGACCAGGGCGTCGTCGGGCAACTGCTCCACCGGGGTCTGCGCGGCGTCGTAGCGATACTGGTCCGGCAGCCCGCTGTCGCGCACCACCGCGTCGGCACGCAGGGTCAGCGCGCCGGCGGGTGCCTGCAGGCGCGTGCAGCAATTGCCGAAGCCGTCGCGATAGGTGTGCAGCGGCACTGCCGGCACGCTGTGCAGGGCGGTGGCGGCGACGATGTCGTCGCGGCGGCTGTCGTGGATGTCCAGCATCGCCAGCATCGGCGTCGCCTGCGCGAAACGGTAGCGGATCTCGTAGCCGAGGCGGATGAGCATGGGGAGTCCGGTGCGGGCGGGGTGCCGGCGCGGACCGGTCAAGCCCGAGGGTGCGCAGGACGCGCTCAGCTTGGTGTGAAGGCCGGTGGCCGCAGCTTCAGCATGCTGAGCGGCGCGGCGCTCAGTGCCTGTCGAACGGCCGCCGTGGCGAGCGCAGCGTGGCGGAGCGAGGGGGCGACTGCACTGGGTACGCATCGTGGCGGCGGCGCTGCCCGGCGCGAACGGCATGGGGCGGGCGGCGGTCGACGCTCGGGGCCGCGCAGCGCAAGGCGAGGTGACGTCAGCGGCGTCGTGCTGGGCCTCGCAGGTTCCAACGTCGGCACCTGGCGTAGACTGCGCTGCCGCACGCTGCTGCCCGACGCCGCATGATCCCGCTGTTGACCCTGGGCGAGACGCTGGACGCCTTTGCCGCCTGCAACGACGAGGGCCACGTACACGCGGCGTTCGGCTGGGTACATGCCACCGGCGAGGATCCGCTGCAGGCGCGCTTCTGGTTGCCGCCCGACGAAGCCACTGCCTTCGGTGACGATGGCGCACCGCCCGCGGCGGCGCGCGCGCTGGGCCTGGCGCCCTACCTGGAACCGGCGACGTTCGCCGATGTGCTCGACGTGCAGAAGCGGCAAGGCCCGCTGTCGACGCTGCAGGATTACGCGCAGGCGTTGGCCCACTACGCCGAGTACGACGCGTTCCTGCAGGTCGAGGGCGTGGACGAGGCCCTGGGCGAGGCGGACGAAAACGCCTGGGAGGCGGCCCGCGCGCTGGGCGTGGGCCCCGGCATCTTCGCCACGTTCGATCTGACGCTCGCGGCCTGTCCGTCCGAACGCGTGAAGCCGGTGGCGCAGCAGGTCGCACGCCTGCTGGGGTGGCCGATCGGCCAGGCGCTGGCAGCGTGCCGCGCCGGGCCGCTGGCCGTGGGCGAGGCACTGGACCGTCGCCGTGCCGCAGCGATCGCGGCCGATTTCGCTGGGCTTGGTGTGCCCTTGCGGGTGCAAGGCTACAAGGCGTTTCCGTGGATGTCGGTGCCGACCCTGGCATAGTGCGACGGGCCGCATGCGCCTGGCGTGCATCGTCTCTGCTGCGCATTGCCGTGTCATCGGCGGTGCAGCGGATTCACCAGCTCCCGGCCAGCAGCGCTTCCGTCAACACATGTAGCTTGGCCGAGCGCTGCCGTGACGGCGGATAGATCATCGACAGCGTGCGGCTGCGGCCTTCGAATGCCTGCAGCACACGTTGCAGGCGTCCGTCGGCCAGTGCATCGGCCACTGCGAAATCCATCACCTGCACGATGGCCATGCCGGCGATGGCGCCTTCCACCAGCGGATCGCCGTGGTCGAACACCATCCGTGCCGGCGGCGCGAATCCGCAGCGTTGCCCCGTCCTGCAGGAACTGCCAGTTCACCAGGCGCCCGCTGCGCGGATTGCGGATCGCCAGGCAGGCGTGATCGCGCAGCGTCTCGAGATCGGCGGGCGCGCCGCGTGCGGCCAGGTAGGCGGGACTGGCGACGGTCACCCAACGTAGCGGCCGCAGCGGCCGTGCGACGATGCGCCTGTCGGCGATAGGGCCGGTGCGCAGTGCCACGTCGAAGCCTTCCTCGACCAGATCGACCAGGCGGTCGCTGAGCACGGTCTCCACGCGCAACTGCGGATATCGCGCCAGCAATGGGGCCAGTAGCGGCACCAGCACCTTGCGGCCGAACATCGACGGCGCGCTGATCCTGAGCGTGCCGGACGGCGTGCAGGAGCGGTCCGCCAGTTGCCGCTCGGCCTCGTCCAGGCCGCCCAGCAGCGGCGCAACCTGCTCGACGAACTGGCGCCCGTCCGGGGTCAGCCCGACGTTGCGGGTCGTGCGTTGCAGCAGCTTGACTCCCAGTGTCGCTTCCAGCCTGCCGATCGCGCGGGACAGGCCCGATTGACTGACGCCGAGTTGGCCGGCGGCGACAGTGAAACTGCGCGCCTCGGCCACGCGCACCAGCATGCGCACCGCGTTGAGATCCATGCCTTTGCTATTCATGCAAAAAAGCATGACACATATGAAGAAAACAGGATTTATCGTTGATTTCGCATCAATGAGACTGATGGCTCCTCCCCATGTCCCGATGCCAATGCACTCTGTTTCCCATCCGCGCAGGGCGCTGGCGCTGCTCGCCATCGCGCAACTGCTGATCGCCCTGGACGCCACCATCATCTTCGTCGCCCTGCACGATATGGGCCGGGCGCTGCAGATCGACGCGCAGCGCCTGCAATGGGTGGTCAGCGCCTACACCGTGGCGTTCGGCGGTTGCCTGCTGCTCGGCGGCCGCGCAGCCGATCTGTTGGGGCGGCGCCGCTTCTACCGGCTGGGCATGCTGTTGTTCGCGCTGGCCTCGTTGCTGGGCGCGCTGTCACCCGATGCAGCGCTGCTGATCGCCGCGCGGGCCGCGCAAGGCGTGGGCGCGGCATTGTTGTTTCCGGCGACGCTGGCCTTGATCAACACCCTCTATGCCGAGGGCGCGGCGCGCAATCGCGCGTTGGCGATCTGGAGCACGGCCAGCGCGGTGGGGCTGGCGCTGGGCACCTTGCTGGGCGGCGCGCTGACTCAGACCTTCGGCTGGCCGGCGGTGCTGGCGGTCATCGTGCCGCCGGCCATCGCCTGCGCGGCGGCGGCAGGGCGGTGGTTGCCGGCCGACGGCCTGCGCGCGCATGGCCGCACCTTCGACCTGGCCGGATGCGCCACCGTGACCGCCGGCGGCAGCCTGCTGGTCGCCACCCTGGTGCAGGGTCCGGAATGGGGCTGGAGCGCACCGGCGACGCTGTCCTGCCTGCTGGCATCGGCGCTGCTGCTGGCGGGGTTCGTATGGATCGAGCAACGCAGCCGCGATCCGCTGATGCGCTTCGCGCTGCTGCGTCTTCCCGGTCTGCGCGCCGCACTGGGCCTGACCTTCGCTTTCATGAGCAGCTACGGCGTGCAGTACTACTTCCTGGCGCTGTACTTTCAGGACGGCTATGGCTGGAGTCCGCTGCAGGCCGGGATGGCGTTCCTGCCGCCGACGCTGGTCTGCGCCTTCGGCATCCGCATCGCCGAGCGCTTGCTGCAGCGGCGTTCGCCGCGGCAGGTGCTGGCCTGGGGATTCGGCGCGGGCGCGCTGGGCATCGCCGCAGCGACCGCCGCCTTGCCGCATGGCGCGGGCTATTGGCCGTTGCTGCCGGGCATTGTCCTGCTCAGTGTGGGGCAGGGCATGAGCTGGACGGCGATGTGGGTGGTGGCCGGACAGGGCGTGCCGGCGCCGCAGCAGGGCGTGGCCTCGGGCATGGCCGCCACGGCGCAGCAGATCGGCGGCGCCGTGGGCCTGGCGGTACTGGTGATGGTGGCCAATGCGGCGCGCGGCGCGCAACCGGCCGCCAGTGCGGCGGCGCTGCACGGGTTGGTGCAGGCGCAGTACGGCGCGGCCCTGTTCGCGCTCCTCGGCGTGGCCATCGCGTTGTGCCTGCGCTGCCCGCACGGCGAGTGCGGTGCAGCGCCCCGCCTGTCGCGCGAGGCATGACCGATCGGCCGGGTCTGCGTCCGCCTCGGCTCAGCCCAACGCCAGCAGCTGCGGCTGCAGCGCGCTGAAGATCCGCGCCAGGCGCTGCGCCCAGGCCTGCTGGCCGGCGGCGTCGGCGATCAGGTCCTGGCGGATTTCCAGTTCCACGTGCGGCAGGCCGCGGCCTTCGCCGTGCACGGGGACCGCGTAGTCGCTGCTGTCGCTGACCGCGTACGGCGCGTTGTCGCCGACCAGCAGGTCGTCTTCCTCGCGCAGCGCCTGCAGCAGCGCGTGGGCGAAGCGGGTGTCGCGGTGGTAGAGCACGCCGGCATGCCAGGGCCGCGGCACGCCGTCCATCACCGGGGTGAAGCTGTGCATCATCACCAGCAGGGTGGGGCGCGCGGCAGCGCGGCGCGCGTCCAGTTCGGCGGCGATGCGCGCGTGGTAGGGCGCATGCACGGCGTCGATGCGCTGCTGCCGCTGCGCCGCCGTGAGTCCGGCATTACCCGGCACCACGGTGTGGTCGCTGACCGGCGGAATCAGCGTCGGCGAGGCCAGCGGGCGATTGCAGTCGATCAACAACCGCGAATAGGTCTGTTCGATCGCCCAGGCGTCGAGCAGCGCGGACAGCGCGCGGGTGGTGCCGGCGATGCCGATGTCCCAGCCGATGTGCCGGTCCAGGTCCGTCTGCGCCAGGCCGAGACCGTGCAGCGCGCGCGGGATCGCCTGGCCGGCGTGGTCGGCCAGCAGCACGAACGGCGAAGCGCCGTGCGCGCGGTGGATGGTGAACACCGCCGGGTCGTCGGCGCCCAGCAGCGGCAGCAGATCGGAACGGGGTGCCTCAGCCACGCGGCGTCCCGTCGAGCTCGTGTTCGATCATCCACAGGCCGGCCCACAGCTTCGCGTCCAGTGCGTAGCCTTCGCCCATCTTCTGCACCAGCCACGCGGCGGCACGGGCGCGCGGTACCGAATGCACGGTGATGTCCTCGCTGGCGTCGCCGCCGCCGTTGCCGACCTTGCGCAGGCCGGTGGCACGCACGAAGGCGATCTTCTCGTTGCTGGCGCCGGCCGAGGTCGGGCCGATCAGCAGCACTTCGGCGTGGTCGGCGGTCCAGCCGGTCTCCTCCTCCAGTTCGCGCACCGCCGACACTTCGATCGATTCGCCAGCATCGATGTCGCCGACCAGGCCGGCCGGCATCTCGATGGTGCGCGCCTGCAGCGGCACGCGGAACTGCTCGACGAACAGCACTTCGTCGTCCGGCGTGACCGCCACGATGATCGCGGCCAGGCCACCGGCGTGCACGCGTTCGGAATACTCCCAGGTGCCGCGCACGACCATGCGCTGGTATTTGCCTTCGTAGACGACGCGGGGCGGGGAATCGTGGCGGGGCATGGGCAGCTCGCAAGATGGCGGAGGAAGAAGGCGCGGTCGCGCGCGGCGCGGTCCGGCGATGCGGTGCAGTGTAGAGCGTGCACTGTGTTTTTTTGATGCGCGCCCTGCGGCCAGCGGTGGGCGGGCGCGACGCGGGGCCGGCGCTCGCTCAGCCGGCCACGAACTCCAGGCCCGCCGCCTGCAGCAGGCGGCGCCGGGTCAGCGGCCCGAAGCGCAGCGCCTCGCACAGGCCGTGCAGCATGTCGGCATCGGCCGCGCCGCGCGCGAAATCCGCGGTGGCGGTGTGCAGCGGCGCGTCCAGGGCGATGGTGGTCAGCTGCCGCCACAGCAGCGCGTGTTCGCGCTGCTCGCGCAGGCGCACGGCCATCTGCGCGGCGCCGCGCAGGCGCAGGAACGCCACTTCGTCGACCCGTGCCAGCAGCGTGTCCAGGTCGCCGAAGTGCGCCAGCAGGATCGCCGCCGACTTGGCACCGATGCCGGTCACGCCGGGGATGTTGTCGATCGCATCGCCGGTCAGCGCCAGGTAGTCGGCGATCTGGTGCGCATGCACGCCGTGGCGCGCCTTGACCCCGGCCGCGCCCCAGCGCTGGCCGCGGCCGTAGTCCCATTGTTCGTCGAACTCCAGCAGCAACTGCGACAGGTCCTTGTCGGCGGAGACGATCACGCCGTGGAAGCCGTTGCCGCGGGCGCTGTGCAGGGCGCTGCCGATCAGATCGTCGGCCTCGTAGTCGTGGTGCGCCAGCACGCCCAGGCCCAGGGCCGCGCACAGCGCCTTGCAGTGCGCGAACTGGCGGCGCAGCGCGTCCGGTGCCGGCGCGCGGTTGGCCTTGTAGGCGGTGTACAGACGATGCCGGAAGCAGCTGTCCAGCGCCTCGTCGAAGGCGATCACGATGTGCTGCGGTCGCTCGCGCTCGAGCAGGTCGAGCAGGAAGCGGGCGAAGCCGTGCACCGCATTGGTCGGCCAGCCCTGCGCGTCCTGGAACTCGTCGGGAATCGAATGCCAGGCGCGGAACACGTACAGGCTGGCGTCGACCAGGTACAGCGGCCGCGACACGGGCAGGCCTGCGTTCACGGCGTCCAGTCGCTGAGCAGCGCGCGTGGGTCCGGCCGCTCGCGCTCCGGCACGTCGAGGCGGGCGGTGCCGATATGGATGAAGCCGGCGACATGCTCGTGCTCGGCCAGGCCCAGTCGCGCGGTCACCGTTTCGTCATATGCCATCCAGCCGGTCAGCCACTGCGCGCCGAAGCCGTAGGCCTGCGCCGCCTGCAGCAGCGCGAAGCACACCGATCCGGCGGTCATCCACTGTTCGATCTCCGGCACCTTGTGTCCGCGCTGCAGGCAGGCGATCACCGCGATCACCAGCGGCGCGTGGGCGAAGCGTTCGCGGTCCTTTTCCACCGCCGCCGGCGCCGCGCCGGGATCGCGCTGCAGGGTGCGCGCGGCGAGGATGTCGCCCAACGCCTGGCGCGCCGGGCCGGCGATGCGCAGGAAGCGGAACGGCACCAGCTTTCCGTGATCGGGGACACGCACTGCCGACTGCAGCATCGCCAGCAGCGTCTCCGCGTCCGGTCCCGGCTCGCCCAGCTGCTTGGATGGCACTGAACGGCGCGCATCCAGCGCTTGCAGCGAATGAATTGTGCGCATAGTCTCGATTCCGTGGGGCGGGCGCGGAATTATAGTCGGGCGCTCGCAGGCGGCAGCGGATGCCGCGGTTACACGGACAATCACGTTGCGTTGCTGATCTGCCGCTAGCTTCCGAATTGACGTCGGTCTCACTGCCGCCTGCGTATCACACTGCCATGACCCTTGCTGAATACGCTGAAGAGTTGTCGCCCAGCCGCAATGCGGATCTGCTCGAGCAGGTCCGTGACGTGGTGTCGGTTCCGCTCGCCGGCGCGTTCGGCGAGGTGCTGGACGTGCTCGCCGAGGCGCTGTTCCGCATGGCCGAGCGCGCCGGGCCGGCGCAGAACGACTATTTCGAGGCGATCCAGCTGTTGCGCCAGCAGCGCGAGCCGATCGCCGCGCGGTTCCGCGCGCATCTGGCCCAGGCCTGGCAGGCGCTGGAAGCCGGGCGCCCGCTGTCGGTGGAGCGCAGCCTGGCGCGCGAGCGCGGCGACCTGAGCCTGGTCTCGGAACAGGAACTGGACGTGCGCCTGGCGGTGCGCAACCTGGCCGGCGCGATCCAGCACCGCTGGCGGCCGGAGCTGATGCGGCTGAACCGGTTCCTCGGCTTCATCGCCGGCGGCCAGCGCATCGATGCCGACAACAACCCGTTCGGCCCCGAGCACGTGGGCGCGGCAGTGTACGCGGCGCTGCACGGGCTGGTACTGGCGCCGCAGGTGCAACTGGCGATCGTCAAGATCTGCGAGCAGGAACTGCAGGAGCGCGTCGGCGAGCTGTATGCGCAACTGGAGCAGCGCCTGAACGAGGTCGCGCGCGCCCGCGCGCTGCCCAGCGGGCGTCCGCGCCGTCGTGCCATCCCGCGCCTGGGCGCGAGCGAGGACGAGGCGGCGCCGGACTGGATCAGCCGCTTCTTCGAGAACTGGGACACCGCCGCGCCGCTGTCGGCGGCGCAGCGCCGTGCCGCGCGCGCGCTGGACGCGCACGCGCGCAACGAGCAGGAGGTACTGCCGCCGGCGTTGCGCGCGCTGCTGCACGAGGCGCAGCCGGAGGCGGGTCCGGGCGACGGCCGGCGCTGCCTGTCGCCGCGCGAGGTGCTGTCGGTGCTGTCGTTGCTGCAGACCATGCCGTTGGCCGGATTCGCCGCGGTCTGCGAACACGGCGGCCCGCTGGCGCAGGGCCTGCGCCGGCAGATCGCCGGGGTCGGCGCCTCGCTCGGTCTGGACCCGGCCAGCACCTGCCTGGACCCGGCCGATGCCGACACCCTGGATCTGGTCGGCCTGCTGTTCGACGTGATGCTCGAGGAATGCGTGCTGCAGCCGGCGCAGCGCGAACTGTTGGGGCAGATGCTGGTGCCGATGGCCAAGGTGGCGCTGATCGACGGCCGCCTGTTCGTGCGCGACGGGCATCCGGCGCGGCGACTGCTCAACCTGCTGGCCGACGCCTGCGACGGCAATGCCGGCAGCACCGGCCCGGAGCAGGCGCTGCTGGCGCAGGCGCAGGCGGCGGTGGAACGGGTGGTGCGCGATTTCGACGAGCACCTGGCGGTGTTCCTGGCGCTGGAGGCCGAGTTCGGCAGCGCCTACGAGCAGTACCGGCGCCGGGTGGAGATCGCCGAGCGCCGCGCGGCCGAACTGCAGCGGGCGGAGGAACGCCGGGAGGTCGCCCGGCAGCGCGCCGCGCAGGCCCTGCACGAACTGCTGCAGCAGGCCGGGGGCGACCTGGCCCTGCCGCTGCCCATCGAGGCGTTCCTGCGCCAGTCCTGGTGCCAGTACGTGCAGCAGTCGGCCTTGCGCGACGACAGCCAGGGCAGCGCGCTCGCTGCGGCGCTGGCGCTGGGCGATGCGGTGCTGGCGCAGTGCCGCCAGGCCCAGTCTGGCGTGGCACCGGCGGAGGGCTGGCTGCAGCCGCAGCATGCCGAGCTGACCCGGCTGTGGACCAGCGTCGGCCTGGACGCCGCGGCGGCCGAAGCCGCCTGGCAGGCCCTGCACACGGCGCTGGACGACCTGGCGCACGCGCGGCCGCTGCAGGCCGCGCTGCCCGCGACGGGCGTGGACGTGCCCGAGCCGCCCGCCGCCGAGACCGTGCCGGCCCTGCCGGAACCAGCCCAGGCCATCGATTTCGACCACATCACCGCCGATTACTTCCGCAACCTGCCGCTGGGGACCTGGCTGGACTTCGTCGACCGCGAAGGCCGCGTGCAACCCGGCAAGCTGACCTGGGTGAGTCCGATCTCGGCGCGCCTGCTGTTCGTCAACCGTCGTGGCGGGCGGCTGTGCGTCGCCTCGGCCGAGGCGCTGGCGGTGATGGCGCGGCTGGACCGGCTGCGCCTGCATCGCGACGACGATGCCTTCTACAGCGCCATGCAGGGTGTGGTCGACCGCCTGGAACGGGTGGCGGTCGCGGCCTGAGCGGTTTCGCATTCAGGCCGCGCTGCACACGCGGTTACGCTGCCGACCGCTACGATTCTGCGCGGGGTCACGTTCTGGAGCGAGAAATGCGTAGCCCGTCACGGTTGATATTCAGCTACCTTGCCTACCATGCAGGAGCGGAAACAGGGGCCGCGTCTGTTTGTCCTCCACCATTCCTCCATCTGGCGCCGTCCATGGCGCGGAGCCGTCGCGCATGAGTTTCAGCCCCAGCCCGCACGCACACCCGGCGCGTGACCCGCGCCTGTTGACGCAGGCGCGCGAGGGCATGCTGCCGGTGCTGGGCCAGGCCTTCGCCGAGGCGCTGGCGCACTTCGACGATGTGCTGTTCGACCGCGCCGAGAGCGCGGGTGCGTCGCAGCTGCTGTTCCTGGACGGGATGCGCGAGTTGCGGCGCCGCCGCGACGAGATCGCCGCGCGCTTCCGCGCGCAACTGCACACCGCCTGGGAGGCGCTGGAGGCCGGCGCGCCGTTGTCGGCCGAAGTCGCCCTGGCCGGCTATGGGCAGGGCCTGAGCCTGATCTCCGAACACGAACTGGAATCGCGGCTGGCGGTGCGCAACCTGGCCAGCGTGCTGCTGCGCGAGTGGAAGCCGGTGCTGACCCGCATCGACCGGCGCCTGGGCTGGATCGCCGGCGGCCTGGAACTGGATGCGGACACCAACCCGATCGGCCCCGAACACATCGGCGTGGCCGTGCATGCCGCCTTCTCCACCAGCGACCTGGCCCCGGAAGTGCGGCTGGTGCTGATCAAGCTGTGCGAGCGCGACTTCACCGCCGGCGTTGGCAAGCTCTACCAGGACCTGGACGACAGCCTTGCCCAGGCCGGGGTGATGCCGGAGATCTCGCGGCCACGCACGCCGCCGCCGCGCCGCGCGCCGCCGCCGGAGCAGCGCCCGCCGCGCGACACCGGGGCTGCGGCCGATGCCGGCATCGGCGCCGAGCTGGGCGAGGACGAGGAACACTACGCGCCGGCCTGGGCCAATCGCTTCGTCAACCGGTGGGCCGAGCGCCGCGGCAGCCTGCAGGCCGGCGAGCGCTACGAGGACCCCGAGGCGCGCCTGCCTGGCGGCAGCCAGGGCGTGTTGCTGGAGGCGCTGCACGAACTGCTGCAGCAGACCCGCAACGCGCGCGAGAGCGCCACCTCCGCGGCGACCGCGGCGGTCGGCCAGCAACGGCCGCTGAGCCAGCGCGAGATGATGTCGGTGCTGTCGCTGCTGCAGGCCACGCCCAGCGCCACCCTGCGCGCGGCGATCGGCGACGACAGCGAGTCATTGGCGCAGCGGCTCAAGAGCGAGGTGCTGTCCAACGCCACCCAGTTCGGCGTGGACCCGGCGCATGCACGGCTGGATCCGGTCGACGAGGATGCGATCGACCTGGTCGGCATGCTGTTCGACGTGATGCTCGACGAGCGCGACCTGGAAGGCCGCTCGCGCGAACTGATCGGCCGGCTGGTGGTGCCGTTCGTCAAGGTCGCGCTGCTGGACCGGCGCATGTTCGTGCAGAAGACCCATCCGGCGCGGCGCCTGCTCAACTCGCTGGCCGAGGCCTGCGAGGGCAACACCGGCGAGAGCCAGGCCGAGCGCGTGCTGATGGGCAAGGTCGAGGAGATCATCGACCGGCTGGTGGCCGACTTCAACGAGAACCTGGCGATCTTCCTGACCCTGGAAGAGGAATTCCGCGATTTCCTGGTGCAGCACCGCCGCCGCATCGAGATCGCCGAGCGCCGCGCCGCCGAGACCCAGCGCGGCCAGGAAAAGCTGGAACTGGCGCGGCAGCGCGCCGAAGCCGAACTGCAGCTGCGCCTGCAGGGGCGACAGTTGCCGCAGGCGCTGCAGGATTTCCTGCGCCAGCCGTGGCAGCACCACCTGACCATGGCGATGCTGCGCGAAGGCGAGGGCGGCCCCGGCGTGCGCGATGCGCTGGCGCTGGCCGACGGCCTGCTCGAGGAAGCCGCCGAGGCGCAGCGGCACATCGTCGGCAAGCCCTGGCTGCAGGCCTGGCAGGGCGCGCTGCAGCGGGTCTTCGCCAGCGTCGGCCTGCACGCCGAGGCGGCCGCGGCGGCGATCGATGCGCTGCACGACACGCTGCAGGCGGTGGCCGAACTGCGCCCGGAACTGGAGCGGCCGCTGCCGGAACTGCCGCAGGTGGCGCTGCCGCAACCGCCGGTGCAGGAGGCGCAGCCGGTGGAGGTGGCGCCGCCGCAGACCATGGACGATTTCGACAATGCCGATGCCGACCGCTTCCGCGCGATGCCGATCGGCACCTGGCTGGATTTCGTCGACCGCGACGGCAAGATGCAGGCCGGCAAGCTGTCGTGGGTGAGTCCGATCTCGTCGCGCCTGCTGTTCGTCAACCGGCGCGGCGTGCGCTTCTGCGTGGCCTCGCCGGAAGAACTGGCGGTGATGGTGCGGCTGGGCCGGCTGCGCGCGCATGTGGACGACGGCGCCTTCGACAGCGCCATGCAGGGCGTCATCGACCGGCTGGATCCGCACAGCCCGACCTTGCACTGAGGCGCGCTGGCGCCGTCCGCCTGCGCTGCGACGGCGTGGCGCCTTTTCTCTCCTAGGCGGTGCGGTGGCAGCGCAAGCGCGTCATCGGCGGCCAGTAGCGGTCGCCAACGCAACATATACCGCGTGCGACCGCATGCAGCGGCGAACTCAATACAGCGGCGTGCCCGCCTTGTACGCGGCCACGAACGACTGCCAATCCAACTGCACCTGCGCGGCGTAGTCGAACGCGAACTGGCGCAGTTCCGATTTCAGCCCGCTCTTGCTGGTGGCCGCCTGGTCGATCTGCTTGTCGATGCTGTAGGGCACCACGTTCGGGTCGTAGTCCTGGTCGGCCAGGGCGTGCGCCGAGGCCAGGGCCTGGCCCAGGTAGGTGGCGGCGGTGGCGAGCTTGCCGGCGCTGTCCAGCGCGGTCGGGTCCAGGTCCTGCTGGAACGGCGACTTCTCGTGCACGTAGAACGGGGTGCCGTTGACGCTGGCGTAGCCGACCAGCACGTCGGCGTCGATGGTCTGCGCCTTGGCGGTGCGCGCCACCCGCGCGCCCTCGTTGTTGTCGTAGGTGGAGGCCGGCATCTGCGACGGCGCCGCCACCGCGACCACGCTGGCCGCTTCCTGCTTCCACTCCAGGATCACGTCGTCGCTGGTCGACGCGCTCGGGCCTTCGATCAGCACGTACAGGCGCAGGCGGCCGAGACTGCCGGTGCCCGAACCCAGCTTCTGGCGCACGTCCTTGATGGTGTAGTAGCTGGACGCATAGCGCTTGGAGGCGGCGATCGAGCCGATGTAGCCATTCATCGCCGCGGCCACCGCCGAGGCAGTGCTGGTGTCCACCGCGACCAAGTTGTCCAGGTCCTGGAACTGGCGCTTGCCGCCGTTGACCACCGTGTACTTGGACAGCAGGCTGCTGCGGCTCTTGCCGTCGGCGCTGTCGATGATCTTGGCCACCGCGCCACTGGTGTTGCGCTTGCTCAGCTGGAAGCTCGCTTCGGCGTCGCTGCCGCGGAAGTCGGCGATCTTGTCCAGGTAGGCGCCGACCATGGTGTCGATGGCGTCGCCGATGTCGCTGTCGGACAGGCCGTTGTCGCGGCCGGCCAGGACCATGCTCGCGGCCAGCCGGCGCAGGTCCCACACGTACTGGCCGAGGTGGCCTTCGTCGAAGTCGGCGACCTTGAACACCGCCTTGCCGCTGCTGTCGCGCGCCGCATCGAAGTTGCCGAGGTGGGTGTCGCCGCCGAGCCAGGTGTAGCCGGTCTGCGGCGAGGTCCACAGCGATTCCGGCAGGGTCGTCATGTCCTGGTAGAAGATGTGGTCGGTGCCGCGGTAGAAGGCGTAGGCGCTGGTGGCCATGGTCGCCATCTTGGTGTCCAGCTCGGCACGCTGCGCGGCGTAGGGATGGTTGTAGTCGTGGATCTGCTGCACCACCCAGGCGTTGCGCTTGCTCGCCGCCGTCGCGCCACTGGCGCATGCGGCAAGGGTCAGGCCGATCAGCAGCAACTGCGGCAGGCGGGTGGACATCGCAGGTCTCCAGGCGCGGACGAATGAACCTGCAGTCGACCACGCGTGCATTGCACGCAGATGAACCGCCCATCGCTCCTAGAAGTAGCGCAGCCAGGCCTGGTCGCGGCGCCGCGCCTTGAGCCGCGCGAACGCGGCGGTGGGCCAGTACAGGGCCAGCCCCAGCGCCGCGGCGATCGCCCACAGCGCGGCCACGCTGTCCACGCCGAACACGGCGCCGTGGTTGGCGCCCCACAGCGCCAGCGCGGCCAGATAGGCGAGCTTGAGCACGTACAGATGCAGCAGGTAGAAGAACATCGGTGCCGCGCCGATCGCCGCCAGTGGCGCCAGCGTGCGCGCCACGGCGGGGTGTTCGTACAGGCGCAGCAACAGCAGGCCCACGCCCAGGGTCAGCAGCAGGAACTGCAGCGACGGCGGGTACTTGGTGACGTTGAAGAAGCTCATCGCGGTATGCGCGAGGTCGTCCTGCGCCTGCCAGGGCGCATCGCCGTAGCCGTTGTGCCAGCGCAGCAGGTGGAAGCCGGCCAGCGCGCCCAGCCCCCAGGCCAGCAGGCGCTGCTGGCGTTGCGCCGGGTCGGTGGCGGCGCCGTACCAGGGGCCGGCGGCATAGCCGAGCGCGATCACCCCGATCCACGGCAGCACCGGATACGAGGTGCGCAGGCGCAGCTCGCCCAGTTCCAGCCAGCGCCGGTCGTGCAGCACCGCCCAGGCGGCCGCGAGCGGGCCGTCGCCCTGCACCTGCACGGCGTCCAGCAGGTGATGGCCGGCAACCAGCGCCGCGCCCAGCAGGGCCAGCGCCGGCCGCGGCAGCCACAGCAACGCGGCCAGCGCGAGCATGCTCAGGCCGATCGCCCAGATCACCTGCAGGTACAGCGCCTGCGGCGGGAAGGCGCCGCTCCAGGCCAGGTTGACCAGGGTCAGCTCCAGCACGATCAGGAACAGGCCGCGCTTGAGCAGGAAACGGGCGGCCGCCGCGCGCCCGTCGGCCTGCCTGGACGCGTACAGCCAGGCCGACAGGCCGGTGAGGAACACGAACACCGGCGCACACAGGTGGGCGAGGGTGCGCGCGACGAACAGCGCCGGCGCCGTGCCTTCCACCTGCATCGGGTCACCGACCGGGTGGTGCAGATAGAAGGTCTCGCGCACGTGGTCGAGCAGCATCAGCAGCATCACCGTGCCGCGCAGCAAATCGATCGAGGCCAGGCGTGTGTTGGCCGTGGCAGCGGCGGGCAGGGCGAAGGATGCGGGCGCGGCGGAAACGGAAGCAGCGGGCGGCATGCGTGACGGCGAGTGTCGAATATTGAAACAATATAACACTTGCGCGTCGGGCGCCGGCCGCGTGCGCCGTCGCGACCGGGGTGTCACGCGAAGCGATGGCCCGTCGAGCCGACGGCGCCCGCAGGCAGGGCGCGGGTGCGTGCCCCTTGGCGACGCGGGCACCTGTCCGCGGATCGCGTCGTCAGGCCGCCGCGCCTGCACCGGCGCGGCGGCGTAAGGCTCAGTCCTCGCCGATGTCCTCGTTCCACACGTCCGGGTGCGCGGCGATGAAGCCGCCGAGCAGGTCGATGCATTCCTGGCTGTGCAGGTCGATGACCTCCACGCCGCTCTCGCGCAGCCAGTCGATGCCGCCCTGGAAGGTCACCGATTCGCCGACCACCACCGTGCCGATGTTGAACTGCCGCACCAGGCCGCTGCAGTACCAGCACGGCGCCAGGGTGGTGACCATGATGGTGTCCTTGTAGCGGCGCTGGCGGCCGGCCTTGCGGAAGGCGTCGGTCTCGCCGTGCACGGACGGGTCCCCCTCCTGCACGCGGCGGTTGTGGCCGCAGCCGAGCAGGCGGCCGTCGCGGTGGTACAGGGCGGCGCCGATCGGGATGCCGCCCTCGGCCAGGCCCTGGCGGGCTTCGGCGATGGCGGTGTCGAGCAGGGCGCGGTAGTCGGGCGTGGTCAGCATGGCAGGGCCGGGGGAAGGGAGTGGCCGGCAGTCTGGCCCAGGCGGCCGGCGGCTGTCATCCCGGGCGGCGCTTCACCGGCACGCGGCGGCCGGCAGTGCGATAATCCCGGCATGAGCGAATCCCCCTACAAGACCGGTACCACCCATTTCGGCTTCCGCGACGTCGCCGCCAAGGACAAGCAGAAGCTGGTCGGCGAGGTCTTCACCTCGGTCGCCGGCAACTACGATCTGATGAACGACCTGATGAGCATGGGCATCCATCGGGTCTGGAAGCGCTATTTCGTCGCCACCGCGCAGGTCAAGCCGGGCGACCGCGTGCTCGACCTGGCCGGCGGCACCGGCGACATCGCCGCGCTGCTGAAGGACCGGGTCGGCGCCGACGGCGAGATCGTGCTGGGCGACATCAACGCCGGCATGCTCTCGGTGGGCCGCGACCGCCTCACCAACCGCGGCCTGGTCGCGGGCCTGGACTACGTGCAGTGCAACGCCGAGGCGCTGCCGTTCCCGGACCAGAGCTTCGACCTGGTGACCATCGCCTTCGGCCTGCGCAACGTCACCGACAAGGACGCGGCGCTGCGCGAGATGTACCGCGTGCTCAAGGTCGGCGGCCAGGCGCGGGTGCTGGAGTTCTCCGAAGTCACCGCCGACTGGTTCAAGCCGCTGTACGACTTCCATTCGTTCAAGGTGCTGCCGCGCCTGGGCAAGCTGTTCGCCAGGGACGCCGACAGCTATCAGTACCTGGCCGAGAGCATCCGCAAGCATCCGCCGCAGGACGCGCTGAAGGGGATGATGGAAGAGGCCGGCTTCGCCCGCAGCCACTACAAGAATCTCACCGGTGGGATTGTGGCGATCCATTCGGGCTATAGGATTTAGAGCCGGGATTGGGGATTCGGGATTGGGGATTCGCAAAGACGGGCGATCGGGTGCTGACTGATCGCGGCGCTGTGTCGTCCTTGTGGGAGGGACTTCAGTCCCGACGCGCGGTCCGACGGTGCCGACGCAAGCATCCGCCGCAGAAAGCCGGGATTGGGGAATCGGGATTGGGGAATAGCAAGAGCAGGCGATCGGTTGCTGACCGATCGTGGGGCTGTGCTGTCCTTGTGGGAGGGACTTCAGTCCGACGCGCGGTCCGGCAGTGTGCGCCGCACTGCCGTTGCGAATCCCGACTCCCGAATCCCGAATCCCGGCCTTCCGGTAGACTGCGAGTTTTCCTCGAACCGGTTACTGCCATGCGTTCCCCGTTCCTGTTGTTGTCCCTGGCCGCGATGGTCGCGTCCGGGTGTTCCCGTGAAGCACCTGCGCCCGATGCGGCCGCACCTGCCGCCAAGCCGGCGCCCGCCGCGGCCAAGCCGGCCGACCGCAGTCACGACGAGACCTCCTTCGCCGAGCCGTCCAAGGTCGTGATCAAGGATCTGGCGCTGGATCTGAAGCTGGATTTCGACAGCAAGCAGATCGGCGGCACCGCCACCTACACGCTGGACTGGAAGGACAAGAGCGCCAAACAACTGGTGCTGGATACGCGCGACCTGACCATCGAGAAGGTGCAGGCCGACGACGGCAAGGGCCAGCAGGCGCCGCTGCAGTACGCGCTGGCACCGGCCGACAAGATCTACGGCAGCAAGCTGACCATCGAGGCGCCGACCCAGCCGCAGACGATCAGCATCACCTACCACACCGCACCGACCGCCTCGGGCCTGCAGTGGCTGGAGCCGTCGATGACCGAGGGCAAGAAGCTGCCCTTCATGTTCAGCCAGTCGCAGGCGATCCACGCGCGTTCGTGGGTGCCGCTGCAGGACACGCCGAGCGTGCGTTTCACCTACAGCGCGCACGTGGTCTCGCGTCCGGACGTGATGGTGCTGATGAGCGCCGACAACGATCCCAAGGCGGTGCGCAACGGCGACTACCGCTTCAAGATGCCGCAGCCGATCCCGTCCTACCTGCTGGCGATCGCCGCCGGCGACCTGGTGTTCAAGCCGATCTCCGCGCGCTCGGGCGTGTGGGCCGAGCCGGCGATGGTCGACAAGGCGGCCAAGGAGTTCGAGGACACCGAGAAGATGATCGTGGCCGCGGAGACGCTGTACGGCCCGTACCGCTGGGGCCGCTACGACATGCTGGTGCTGCCGCCCTCGTTCCCGTTCGGCGGCATGGAGAATCCGCGCCTGACCTTCGCCACCCCGACGGTGATCGTCGGCGACAAGTCGCTGGTGTCGCTGATCGCGCACGAACTGGCGCATAGCTGGTCCGGCAACCTGGTGACCAACGCCAGTTGGAAGGACATCTGGCTCAACGAAGGCTTCACCACCTACGTGCAGGCGCGCATCACCGAGGCGCTGTACGGCCCCGAAGCGGCGGAGATGGAGCGCGAGATCGACCAGACCGATCTGCTGGCCGAACTGAAGGGCATGAGCCCGGCCGACCAGGCGCTGGCGCTGCCGGCGCTGACCGAGCGCGATCCGGACGAGGCGCTGAGCCAGGTCGCCTACGTCAAGGGCGCATGGTTCCTGCAGTTCCTGGAGCAGCGCTTCGGTCGCGACACCTTCGATCCGTTCCTGCGCGGCTGGTTCGACGACCACGCGTTCCAGAGCGCCAACACCGACCAGTTCGTCGAGTACCTGAAGACCCATCTGCTGTCGAAGAAGCCGAACGCGGTGACCGCGCAGGAGCTGCATGCGTGGCTGGACGAGCCGGGCATTCCGGCGTTCGCGCAGAAGGCGCGTTCGCGTAACTTCGCCATGGTCGACACCGCCCGCATCGCCTGGAGCGGCAGCGGCACGCTGCCGGGCAAGCAGGTGACCGATGCGTGGAGCACCCAGGAATGGACGCGCTTCCTCAGCGGCCTGGGCGACAAGCTCACCCCGGTGCAGCTCAAGCAGCTCGACGACGCCTACCACTTCACCGGCACCGCCAACGGCGAGATCGCCATGCGCTGGTATCCGCTGGCGATCCGCAGCGGCTACCTGGACGCGCGCCCGGCCGCCGGCGGGTTCATCGCCCGCGTTGGCCGCCGCAAGCTGATCCTGCCGATCTACGCCGAACTGGTGAAGACGCCGGACGGGCTGGCCTTCGCCGAGGAGGTGTTCGCCAAGGCCAAGCCCGGCTACCACCCGATCACCACGGTGTCGGTGCAGGAGATGCTGGACAAGGCCAAGGCCGGCAACACCGCGCACTGACGCGCGTCTGCTGCTGAAGACCGCGCACACGGCGCCGGGAGCGATCCCGGCGCCGTGTGCGTTTGCGAGGCCTGCATGATGCGGCGGGCGCGCCATGCGAAAGCGGTGATCGCTGCAGCAGTTCGCTGCGCGCACGTTGCGCCAGATGCGCATGTGCGGCATCGCTTGCGCGTCCTGCACGACGCGCGTCTGCCCAGGGCGGCGTTAACGAATTCCACACATGCCGCGGCTCGCGCGCAGCGACCCGTTGCCACGCATTCGCGATATCCTCGGCAGTCCCGATGGTCCCCGGTCCATGCGCGCATGACCCCGTTCGCCACCGCCTCCCTGCTCTCCGCTGCAAGCGCCATCGCCACGGCAGGACAGTGCCGATGCCGATGCGAGCGGAATCGCCTGCGCGTGTCGAGGCGCTGCTGAGATGAGCGACGCGCATCCACTGTCCGGTTCCCTGCTGGCCGCGCTGCCCGATGCGCGCGGTGGCGAAATCTTCACCGAGCTGCTGCGGCGCTCCGGTTGCCGCGTCGAGCGCATCGTCTCGCACGGGCAGACCACGCCGCAGGACACGCCCTATGTGCAGGCGCACGACGAATGGGTGCTGCTGTTGCGCGGCAGCGCGCGGGTGGCGCTGCGCGAGCGCGAGGTCGCGCTGGTGCCGGGCGATCATCTGTTCATCCCGGCCGATACGCCGCATTGGGTGACCTTCACCGATCCCGGGCAGCCGACCGTGTGGCTGGCCCTCCATCTCGGCGAAGCCGACGTGGTGGTGTGAGCGCATGATCCGTCTCCGCCTTCCGGTGTCGCCATGCTGGTGCTGACGATGGCCTGGCTGCTGCTGGCCGGCGTCCTGCTGCTGGTGGCCGCGCTGGTGGGCGTGGTGCTGGTGCTGCGCGATCCGTTCCTGCTGGTGCGCCTGGAGAGCCTGCGCCAGCGCCGCGGCAGCGGGCTGCAGCGGCGCCAGGCGCAGGTCGCCGGACACAGCTGGACCTATCTGGTGCGCGCCGCGGCCGATCCCGCCGCGCCGACCCTGCTGCTGGTGCACGGCTTCACCGGCAGCAAGGAGAACTGGCTGCCGCTGGCGCGCGCGCTGGGCACGCGCTATCACCTGGTGATCCCGGATCTGCCCGGATGGGCCGAGAGCCAGCGCATCGCCGGGCAGGACTACGGTTTCGTCGCGCAGGCCGAGCGCGTGGCCGCGTTCGCGGTGCAGTGCGCGCGCCGTGCGGGCAGCGACTGCGTGCTGCTCGGGCATTCGATGGGCGGCGGCATCGCCGCGCTGGCCGCGGCGCGCCATCCCACCGTGTTCGACCGGGTTGGCCTGTTCAACGCCGCCGGCGTGCGCTTCGCCGACAATGTCTTCGGCCAGGCGGTGCTGGACGGGCACAATCCGTTCGCGGTGCACGATGCCGCATCGCTGCAGCGCTACATCGACACCGTGTTCCTGCTCGAGCGCGCCAAGCCGCACATCCCGCGCTGGGCGGTGCCGGCGGTGGTGGCCTGGCGCCGCCGCGAGGCCGCGTTCGAGCAGCAGGTACTGGCGCGCATCGGCCGCGGCGAGGAGGCGTTCCTGCCGTTCGAGGAGGCCGCGCGCATTCGCCAGCCGGCGCTGCTGCTGAACTGCGTGCAGGACGCGGTGATCGACGCCAGCGCGCTGGCGCTGTACGCGCAACGCCTGCCGCAGGCGATCCAGGTGCTGCTGGATGGCAGCGGCCACATGTCCATCGTCGAAAAGCCCGCCGAGGTCGCGCAGGCCATCGACGCCCTGATCCAACGAGGAACCCCACGATGAAACGCATCCTGCTCGGCGCGCTGTGCGCCGTCGCCCTGGCCGCTTGCGGCGATCACGAAGCCGAGCGCAAGGCGCAGGCCGCGGCCGAAGCGCAGGCCAAGGCGCAGGCGGCCGACGACCTGGCCAAGCAGTACGACGCCGCGGTGAAATCCGGCAACTGGGACCTGGCGCGGATCCATGGCGCGGCACTGCTGCAGCAGTATCCCGGGTCGGACGCGGCCGAACGCATCCAGCCCGGCTATGCCGAGGTCAAGGCCAAGGGCGAGGCGGCGCGCGAGCTGCGGCGCATGCAGGCGGCCTGGCAGTACTCGCAGGTGCCGGCCGGCAAGGGCGTGCAGCGCTCGGCGATGCTGTACAGCCGCGACAAGGTCGATGTGGACGGCAGCGGGCCCAAGCCGGTGCAACTGGTATTCCGCGACCACCCGGAATGGAAGCGCAGTGCCTACCTGGTGCTGCAGTCCGGCGATTTCCGCTGCGCCGGCGGCTGCAAGGTGGAACTGAAGGCCGACGACGCGCCGCCACACGCGGCGGCGGCCTGGCGGCCCAAGACCGACGAAGCCATCGCCATGTTCATCAGCGACGACAAGGCGCTGTGGAAGCTGGCACGCAAGACCACGGTGCTGCAGATCACCTTCCCGGTGAAGGCCGGCGGCACCCGCACCGCGGTGTTCGAGACCGGCGGCCTGGACGGCGCACAGATGCCGGGCTGGGATTGAGCGCGATGCACGCCGCCACGCCGCCGTCGGCGCAAGCCCTGCGTCAGGTCCGCCACTGGGTGTTCGACATGGACGGCACGCTGACCCGCGCCGTGCACGATTTCGCGCTGATCCGCCGCGAACTGCAGATCCCGCCGCAGGCCGACATCCTGCAGCACCTGGCGGCGTTGCCGGACGCGCAGCGCGCCAGCAAGCACGCCTGGCTGCTGGAGCACGAGCGGGTGCTGGCCCAGGAGGCCACCGCGGCCAACGGCGCGCCGGCGCTGCTGCGCACCCTGCGTGCGGCCGATTGTCGGCTGGCGGTGCTGACCCGCAACGCGCGGGAGCTGGCGCAACTGACCCTGGAGGAGATCGAGGTCGACGATCTGTTCGAGGAGGTGACCATCCTCGGTCGCGACGAGGCGCCGCCCAAGCCGCATCCCGGCGGCCTGCTGCAATTGGCCGAGCACTGGGGCGTGGCCCCGCAGGCGCTGGCGATGGTCGGCGATCACGCCTACGACCTGCAGTGCGGGCGCCACGCCGGTGCGACGACTGTGCTGTTGCATCCGGACAACCCCTGGCCGGCGCTGGCCGACCTGCATTTCGCCGATTGCGCCGCGCTGCTGGCGTGGTGGCAGGACGGCGTCGGGCCGCAGCCGCACTGACCGCGCGCCGCGGCGGCTGACGGCTGACGGCTGCCGCAGCCTCACTTCCCCTGCCGTGCCTCCACGCACGGGCCTGGGTGGCGCAGGGTGTGCCACGGAGGCGCGTGCTCACACTGCGCCACCGGCGATGCAACGACGTGGCACAAAGTGTCACGTTCTCGAGACGCCCGCGGACGCCTGGATGGACACCTTCAGGGTGGCGCATGGCGTCGTGATCCGCACGTAAGGGATGTTGCATCGCAGCGCTGCGATGGCATGGACGTTGCTCGCATACACCCACGCTTCAGGTTCCGTGGCACACGCCGACAAAGGTGCAGCTGTCGCGGCTCTTCAACGAGGGGAGTAGAACGATGCACAGTCATTCACGTCGTACCCAGGCTTGTACGTTGCTCGCGCTGGCCACTGCGTTGGCGCTGGCGGGTTGCAAGAAGCAGGAAGAGGCCCCGGCCCCAGCCGCACCGGCGGCCGCCGCACAGCAACCGCCGGCCGCTGCGCCGGCCGCGGTTGCCGATACCGACAGCGAGTTCGCCACCAATGCCGCCAACCCCGACAACTGGGGTGGCATCGGTCGCGACTTCGGCCTGAACCGGCACAGCCCGCTGGCCGAGATCAATCGCGACAACGTCAAGAACCTGAAGATGTCGTGGGAGATGAAGACCGACGCCACCCGCGGCCACGAAGGCCAGCCGCTGGTGATCGGCAGCACCATGTACATGGTCAGCGCCTATCCGAACAACGTGTTCGCCATCGACCTGTCGCAGGAAGACAACGGCAAGGTGCTGTGGAAGTACACCCCGCAGCAGGACGAGCGTGCGGTGGCGGTGGCCTGCTGCGACACGGTCAACCGCGGCGCCTCCTATGCCGACGGCAAGGTGGTGTTCGGCAGCCTCAGCGGCGACGTGATCGCGCTCGATGCCAAGACCGGCAAGGAAGTGTGGAAGCAGAAGCTCGCCTATCCGGAGAAGGGCGAGACCATCACCATGGCCCCGATCATCGCCGACGGCAAGGTCGTGGCCGGCATCAGCGGCAACGAGTTCGGCGTGCGTGGGCGTGTCGCCGCGTACGCGTTGGCCGACGGCAAGCAGGCCTGGTCCTGCGAGGCCACCGGCACCGACAAGGACATCTGCCTCGGCCCGGACTTCAACAAGGCCAATCCGCAGCACGGTCAGCTCGGCGACCTCGGCCAGAAGACTTATCCCGACGAAGGCTGGAAGCGCGGCGGCGGCGCGGCGTGGGGCTGGTACAGCTACGACCCGAAACTCAAGCTGGTCTACTACGGCACCGGCAATCCCGGCCTGTGGAGTCCGTCGTACCGCTGCGGCAAGACCACGCAGAAGGAATGCGACACCGGCGAGTACGACAACAAGTGGTCGATGACCCTGTTCGCGCGCAAGATCGACACCGGCGAGGCGGTGTGGGGCTACCAGAAGACCCCGTTCGACCAGTGGGACTACGACGGCATCAACGAGCCCATCCTGGTCGACCTGACCATCGACGGCAAGCAGGTGCCCTCGGTGGTGCAGTTCGACCGCAACGGCTTTGCCTACGTGCTCGACCGCCGCGACGGCACCCTGCTGCGCGCCAACAAGTTCGTGCCGGCCAACTGGGCCGAGCGCATCGACATGAAGACCGGGCGCCCGGTCAAGGTCGCGGCGCATTCGCCGCTGGAGCGCGGCCGCAAGGTCGAGGCGTTCCCGTCGGCGATGGGCGGCAAGGACCAGCAGCCGTGCTCGGTGGATCCGGCCCACTCGGCGGTGTTCTTCTGCGGCACCAACAACTGGCACATGGAGCTGGATCCGCAGGAGCGCGGCAACACCATGATGGGCCTGCCGTACGTGTTCGCCAACGTGCTGATGAAGCCGAACGAGCCCGGCGCGCTGGGCATCGTCAAGGCGTTCGACGTGGTCGAAGGCAAGTCCAAGTGGGAGATCAAGGAGAAGTTCCCGGTGTGGAGCGGTACCCTGGTCACCGATGGCGGGCTGGTGTTCTACGGCACGCTGGACGGCTGGTTCCGCGCGGTGGACAAGGACACCGGCAAGAAGCTGTGGGAGACCAAGCTGCCCTCGGGCATCATCGGCAACCCGATCGCCTACAAGGCCAACGGCCACCAGTACGTGGCGGTGTTCTCGGGCATCGGCGGCTGGATCGGCCTGCCGGTCGCCGCCGGCCTGGACCCGGGCGATCCGTACGGCGCATTGGGTGCGGCGGGCCTGGCCTTCAGCAATGGCTTCGACAAGATTCCGTTGGGCGGCATGGTGCATACCTTCCGCATCGACGGCGCCGGCAAGACCGTCACGCCTACCACGACCGCCACCGCGGCCGCGGGCGGCGGCAGCGCGGCGGTCGCCGCCAAGACGGTGCGATGAGCCGGCGGCGCCGCGTCCAGGGTGCGAGCGGGGGCCGCATGGCGCCCGTCTCGCGGCGCCTGCCTGCGGGCGCGCGCGCCGTGTTGCTGTTGTGCAGCCTCGGACTCGTCGCCGCAGGCTGCACGCGCGAGCCGTCGTCCGCGACGGCTCGCGCTCCTGCTGCCCCGCCCGCCGCTGCGGCGCCGGCCTCCGCCGCGCCCGCCACGACGCTGCCGGCTGATGCGCCGGTGCTGCGGGTCTGCGCCGATCCCGGCAACATGCCGTTGTCCGATCGCGCAGGCGAGGGCTTCCAGAACAAGATCGCTCAGGTGGTGGCCGCGGAGATGGGCCGGCGCCTGGAGTACGAGTGGCGCAGCTACTACCAGCGCGGCCTGGCGCGCAGCACGATCAACGCCGGGCGCTGCGACGTGCTGATGGACATGAACAGCGATTTCGAAATGGGCCTGCCCACGCGCCCGCTGTATCGCTCCACCTATGTGCTGGTCACACGCAAGGGCCTGGATCTGCGCCCGGCGTCGCTGGACGATCCGGTGCTGAAGAAACTCAAGGTCGGCGTGTTCCAGAGTTCGCCGGCGCGGCAGGCGCTGTTCGACCATGGCGTGCAGGGCGAGGTGCAATACCTGTTCTACGACTCGGCCAGCGCGCCGCAGGAGCATCCCGGCAAGCTCGCCGAGCAGGTCGCCGCCGGCAAGCTCGATGCCGCCGAATCCTGGGGGCCGGTGGCCGGCTACTACGCCGCGCGCGGCGGCCTCGGCGTGGTGCCGCTGAACGTCATCGACAACGAGGTGCTGGAGTATTCGATGGCGTGGGCGGTGTCGCGCAAGAACGCGGACCTGCGCGATGCGCTGAACGCGGCGATGCAGCGCAGTGCCGGCAAGATCGATGCGATCCTGCGCGACTATCACGTGCCGCTGGTGGCCTGCGCCGATTGCATCGTTGCCGGCGACCTGCGCTCGCACGGTCCCTATGCGGTGCCCGACGACCAGGACGACACGCCGAGCGCGCAGGCCTCCTCGGACATGCTGGCGCAATTGCAGCTGCGCATCGCCGGCGGTGCCGATCCCAACGAGGAACTGGCGCACGCGCTGGATGCCGGCGATGGTGTGCGCGTGGCCTGGCTGCTGCGCCATGGCGCCAGCGCCGACACGCCCAACCAGCTCGGCGAGCCGCCGCTGCAGCAGGCGATCCGCAACCAGGCGCCGCTGCTGGTCGGCGAACTGCTGGCCGCCGGCGCCAAGGTCGAAAACCGCGACAGCAATGGCTGGACGCCGCTGATGAAGGCGGCCTGGTCCAACGATGGCAAGAGTGTCGCGCAGTTGCTGGCGCATCGTGCCAAGGTCGAGGCGGTGTCCGCCGACGGCTGGACGCCGCTGGACCTGGCCATCTCCTACGCCGATGCCGACGTGGTGCAGGCGCTGCTCGACGCCGGCGCCAGTGTGCGCCACGCCAATCCGGCCGGCTTCACCCCGGTGATGTTTGCGGTGGCGCGCAACGAGCCGAAGATCCTCGACCTGCTGCTCAAGCGCGGCGCCGAGCCCGACCGCGCGAACCGCGCCGGCGTCACTCCCTTGATGCTGGCTGCCGCCGCCGGTCGCGAGGACAGCGCCCGGCGTCTGCTAGCCGCCGGCGCCAGCGCCGATGCGCGCGACGCCGACGGCAAGACGCCCGCGGCGCTGGCCCAGCAACGCGGCAATGCCGAACTCGCCCACCTGTTGACGGAGGCCCAGCACCGACGCACGCAATGACCGCTTCCTGTCGTCCCGCACATGCCGCCCGCGCGGCCTGCTCTTCCCATCGTGCACTCCGCAAAGGTGTTGTCCCCATGCGTCCTGCTTCCGTCCGCCGTCGCGCCGTCTCCGTGCTGCTGCCCATGTCCCTGTTCACCGCGTTCCTGTTGCTGGCCGCCTGCGGCAAGCAGGAGACGCCGCCTGCGCCCGCGGCCGCGCCGGCCCCAGCCGCGCCTGCCGCAGCGCCTGCGCCTGCACCGGCCGCGCCTGCCGCGCCCGCTGCCGCGGCGCCTGCACCTGCACCTGCACCCGCTGCGGCGGTCACGCCGATTCCGAAGGGGCCGCCGGTCAAGGTCACCCCGGAACTGGTCGCCGAAGGCAAGGCGATCTTCAACTCCGCCGGCTGTACCGCTTGCCATGGCGGCACCGGTGGCGGCGGCATGTGCCCTCCGCTGACCAACGACATCTGGGTCTACGGCAGCGACGACGACACCTTGCGCGCGCTGATCACCGAAGGCACCGCCGGCATGGCCGCGCACGGCAAGACCCGCATCGGCCACGAGAAGGTGGTCGGGCAGATGCCGCCGTTCGGTCCGGTGCTCAAGCCGGGCGATACCGAGAAGCTGCTGGCCTTCATCCACTCCATCAACAAGACCGCGGGCGCCACGCAATGAGCAACGCGTTGCGACTGGCCGCGGTCTTTGCGCTGTCGCTGTGCGCCGCGGCCTGCCAGCGTGCACCTGCGCCAGCCGCAGGGGCCGACGCCGCGAAGGCTGCGCCGGCACCGACGGCCGCTGCCGCGGCGCTGGCCTACGTCCCGAACCAGCGCAGCGGCACCATCTCGGTGATCGACACCGGCAGCGACCGCGTGGTGCGGACGCTGTCGGCGCAGGGCCAGCTCGGCAAGCGCCTGCAGCAGGTGGTGCCGGGTCCGCCCGGGCATCTGTACGTCATCGACGCGCAGGGCCATCGCCTGCTGGACCTGGACACCGTGCAGGACCGCGTGCTGCGCAGCGTCGACATCGGCGAGAACGCCGAAGGCGTGGCCGCTTCGCCGGATGGCCGCCAGCTGGCGGTGTGCGTGGAAGGGCAGAACCAGGTGATGCTGATCGACCCGGCCGGCTTCACCATCGGCGCGCACATCGCCACCCGCGGGCAGGCGCCGGAGCACTGCGTCTACACCCCGGACGGCGCGCTGCTGCTGACCAGCAACGAAGGCTCCAACGACCTGGACGTGATCGACCTGAAGGCCGGCACGTCCACCGGCGTGATCGCCACCAGCGGGCATCCGCGCGGCATGGCGTTCGCGCCGGACGGCAAGACGGCGTACGTGGCGCAGGAAGCGGCCAACGTGGTCGACGTGATCGATCTGGCGGCGCGCAAGCGCGTGGCCAGCATCCCGGCCGGGCAGCGCACCGCCGGCATCGCCATCGCCCGCGACGGCAGCCGCGTGTATGCGTCGAACGGCGCCGGCACGGTCAGCGTGATCGACCCGGCCGCGCGCCGGGTGCTGGCGGAAATCCCGGTCGGGCAGCGACCGTGGAATCCGGCGCTGAGTCCTGACGGCAAGAAGCTGTACGTGGCCAATGGCCGGTCCAACAGCGTCAGTGTCATCGACACGGCGGCGATGAAGGAGATCAAGCAGATCGCGGTGGGCGAGATGCCATGGGGTGTGGTCGTGGCGCAGTGAGGTGAGGCGAGCGGCGCTCTCGGGCGCCGCGACGGGAGGCGGGGAGAGCCGGAATGAAGACGCGAGCCGCGGTCGCCTGGGCGGCGAACCAGCCGCTGGCCATCGAGGAAGTGGATCTGCAGCCGCCCAAGGCCGGCGAGGTGCTGGTGCGCATGGTCGCCAGCGGCATCTGCCATGGCGACGACATCGCCTTGTCCGGCATCGATGCCGAGGCGGCGTTTCCGGTGATCCTGGGCCAGGAAGGCGCCGGCGTGGTCGAGGACGTCGGTGTCGGCGTCACCAGCGTGCGCCCGGGCGATCACGTGATCCCGCTGTACATGCCCGAATGCGGCGTGTGCAAGTACTGCCGTTCCAACCGCACCAACCTGTGCCAGGCGATCCGCAGCAGCCAGGACCGCGGGCTGATGCCCGACGGCAGCAGCCGCTTCTCGCTGCACGGGCGCCCGCTGCTGCACTACATGGGCACCAGCACCTTCGCCGAGTACACCGTGCTGCCGGAGATCGCGGTGGCCAGGATCCATCCGGCCGCGCCGCTGGACAAGGCCTGCCTGCTCGGCTGCACCGTCACCACCGGCATCGGCGCGGTGCTCAATACCGCGCGGGTGCGTCCGGGCGAGAGCGTGGCGGTGTTCGGGCTGGGCGGCATCGGCCTGTCGGTGGTGCAGGGCGCGGTGATGGCGCGCGCCGAACGCATCATCGTGGTCGACATCAACCGCGACAAGTTCCCGCTGGCGCGCGCGCTGGGCGCCACCGATTGCCTGGACCCGAAGGATTTCGGCGCGCCGGTGCAGCAGGTCATCGTCGATCTCACCGACGGCGGCGCCGACCACAGCTTCGCCTGCGTCGGCGACGTGCGTGCGATGCGCGCGGCGCTGGAGTGCTGCCACAAGGGCTGGGGCGAAAGCATCATCCTCGGCGTGGCGCCGAGCGCGCAGGAGATCAGCACGCGGCCGCTGCAGCTGGTCACCGGCCGCGCCTGGCGCGGCAGCGCGTTCGGCGGGGTCAAGGGCCGCAGCGAGCTGCCGGCCTATGCCGAGCGCTACCTGGCCGGGGAGATCCGCATCGACGAACTGATCAGCGAAACCCTGCCGCTGGACCACATCAACCGCGGTTTCGAGGCGATGCGCGCCGGCCGCGGCATCAAATCGATCGTTCTCTACTGAGCCTCAAGGAACCGGCATGCCCTACACCCCAGGACCCAGCACCCCGTCGGCGAGCCTGCTCGCCCTGGCCGTCGCCACCGCCATCGGCCTGCTCGCCGCACCGGCGCGCGCGCAGACCACGGTCAACGCCGACGATGCGCAGATCACCGCGCTGGATCGGGTCGAGGTCACCGCCACGCCCATTCCCGGCACGCTGATCGATGCCGACCTGTTGCCGTACACGGTGCAGACCGCCAATGCCGACGACATCGCGCGCAGCCAGGCCGGCAACCTCACCGACTTCCTGCTGCGCGAGATGAACGGCGTGGACACCAACGAGGTGCAGGGCAGCCCGTTCCAGACCGATCTGACCTTCCGCGGCTTCCGCGCCTCGGCGCTGCCCGGCGCCTCGCAGGGCGTGTCGGTGTACCTGGACGGCGTGCGCATGAACGAGCCGTTCGCCGACATCGTCAGCTGGGACATGATGCCGGAGGCGGCGATCCGCAGCGTCGCGCTGATGCCGGGCTCCAACCCGCTGTTCGGTCCCAACACGCTCGGTGGCGCGCTGGCCTTCACCACCCAGTCCGGCCTGACCGCGCCGGGCCTACGCGCCGACCTGTCGGTGGGCAGCGGCGCGCGCAAGCGCCTGGATGCGTCCTACGGCTACGCCGGACGCGACGGCCTGCATGCCTTCGTTGCGGTCACCGGCTTCGACGAAAACGGCTGGCGCGACGCCTCCGCCGGCCGCCTGGGTACCGTGTTCGGCAAGTTCGGGCGCCAGGGCGACAGCACCGATTGGGACGTGTCGCTGCTGCACGGGCGCAGCAGCCTGGTCGGCAATGGCCTGCTGCCGAGCTATCGCTATACCGACGAGGGCACCGAGCCGGGGCTGTACGAAGCCGACCGCGCCGCGGTCTACACCTCGCCGGACCTGACCCGCAACCGCAACACCCTGCTCACCGGGCAGTTCGACCATCGCTTCGACGAGCGCACCGCGCTGCATCTGCTGGCCTACTACCGGCAGGGGCGCCGCGACACCGTCAACGGCGACATCAACGACGACTACGAGGAATTCGTCGACGACTGCGCCGACGGCTACGCCGCCGACGGCACGCCGCTGGATGCCGGCTGCACGGTCTCGCGCGCCGATGCCGACGCCCTGCACAGCGGCGTGCTCAACACCACGCAGATGCGCCAGCACGCCGAGGGCGTGGCGCTGAACCTCAGCCGCCAGGCCGGCGCGCACGCGCTGAGCATCGGCGCCACCTACGACCGCAACCGCGTGCGCTACCGCCAGTACGAACAGGAGGCGTTCGTGCAGTACGATCGCTCGGTGGTCGCCGATCCGGACGAGGACCGGGAGTTCTTCTCCGGCGTCGACGGCCGCAGCAGTACCCTGGGCCTGTTCGCCGCCGATACCTGGGAGCTGAGCGAGCGCACGCATGTCAGCGCTGCGCTGCGCTGGAACCGCGTCGCCGTCGCCAACACCCTGTCCACTGCCGACGACGGTGTGCTGCCGCGCGAGCGCTTCGTGTTCGCCAAGGCCAATCCGTCGTTGGGCATTACCCAGCGCCTGGGCGGCGGCTTCACCGCGTTCGCCTCGGCCTCGCAGAACAGCCGCGCGCCGACCGCGATCGAACTCGGCTGCGCCGACCCGGAGCAACCCTGCCGGCTGCCGACCGGGCTGCAGGCCGATCCGCGCCTGGAGCAGATCGTCTCGCGCACCTACGAGCTCGGCCTGCGCTGGAACCCGTCGCCGGCGCAGACACTGAACGCGTCGCTGTATCGCGCCGACAACCGCGACGACATCCTGTTCCTGCGCGCGCCCAATTCCCAGCAGGGCTACTTCGACAACGTCGACCGCACCCGCTACCAGGGCGCCGATCTCAGCTACCGCGGCAACCACGGCGCGCTGCGCTGGTTCGCCGGCTACAGCTATCTGGACGCCACCTACCGCAGCGCCGGCGAACTGCTCTCGGGCGAACGCACCGTGACGCTGCGCCCGGGCACGCGCATCGCCGCCCTGCCGCGCAACACGCTGAAGCTGGGCGTGGAGTGGCAGGCGCTGGCGCAGCTGGCGCTGGGCGCGGACCTGCGTGCGGTGTCGCGGCGCGTGGCCAGCGGCAACGAGGACGGCCTGGTCGAGGATCCGGAAGAGGGCGAGGCGCCAGCGCGCCACGATCTGTCCACCGGCGGCTATGCCTTGCTCGACCTGCACGGCACCTGGGAACTCGCCGAGGGCCTGTCGTTGTACCTGCGGGTCAACAACGTGTTCGACCGTCGCTACGAGACGTATGCGGCCATCGCCGAGGATCTGTTCCCGGGCGGAGCCCTGGCGCGTCCGCAGGACGCCGCGGTCGAGGATGGCCCCTCGCGTTTCGTTGCGCCTGGCGCCCCGCGGCAGTACCAGGTCGGTTTGCGCTGGCGGTTCTAGTGGGCGTCGCGCGGTATTGATCGGCTTCGCGCGATCCGCCTGGTCCATGCGGCCGGAAGCCGATCGGCTCTGGCGACTGTCGCGGCTGAAGCCGCTCCTACGGAGGTAGCGCAGCCTGACCGGCGCAGCGATTCCTGTAGGAGCGGCTTCAGCCGCGACGTCGAAGCCAGGCATCCTCCAAGCGCATCAGCGGTCGGGATCCGAATTTCCCGAAGTACTCGCGCAACCGCCAGGCGAGGAGCGACAGGCGAGGCTTCATTCGCGACACGCAGCAAGCCCCTTGAATCGCGATGCCACCTCACCTCACACCGTTGCCAACCCATGCTTGCGCAGCTTGCGATACAGGGTATTGCGGCTGATGCCCAGCGCATCGGCGGTGCGGCTGACGTTCCAGCGGTGGCGCTCGAGCTGCTGCTGCAGCACGCTGCGCTCGGCGCTGTCCAGGGCGACGCGGCCGGGCACGCCGTCGCCGGCATGCGCGTCGTCGCCGAGCAGGCACGGGCCGCTGTCGGCGTCGACGATCTCCTGTGGCAGGTTAGGGATGCGGATGACGCCGTCGGCGCACAGCACCGCCGCGGTGCGCAGCACGTTCCGCAGCTGCCGCAGGTTGCCGGGCCAGGCATAGCTGAGCAGCTTGTGCAGGGCGTCCTCGCTGATGCGCACCGGTTGTTCGCCACTCTCCTCGCGCAGCAGGGTGCGGATCAGTTCGGCCTTGTCGCTGCGCTCGCGCAGCGGCGGCAGGTGCAGCACCACGCCGTTGAGGCGGTAGTACAGGTCCTCGCGGAAGCCGCCGCTGCCGACCATCTGTGCCAGGTCGCGGTGGCTGGCGCTGATGACGTGCAGTTCCAGCGGCACCGCGCGGTCGCTGCCCAGCGGGGTCACGCTCTGTTCCTCCAGCACGCGCAGCAGGCGCGTCTGCAGCGGCAGCGGCATGTCGCCGATCTCGTCCAGGAACAGGGTGCCGCCGCTGGCCTGCAGCAGCTTGCCGTGACGTCCCTCGCGCGCGGCATCGGTGAAGGCGCCACGCGCATAGCCGAACAGCTCGCTCTCGATCAGCGCCTCCGGGATCGCCGCGCAGTTCACCGCCACGAACGGCCGGTCGGCCCAGGGCGAGCTGTGGTGCACCGCCTTGGCGAACTCTTCCTTGCCGGTGCCGGTGGCGCCGCACAGCAGGATCGAAACGCGGTGCTTGGCCAGCTTCAGCGCGTTGTCCAGGTTGTGCAGCATGCGCGGATCGGAGCCGACATGGTCGTTGGCGCGCGTGGCCTGGTCATCCGCGCTGCCGGCGCGGGCACGGCTGGCGGGGGGGCGTGCGCGTGGCGGCTGCGCCAGGGCGAAGAAGCGGCGGCCGTGGCAGGCGCAGCGGATCGACCACAATGTGCTGGCATCGTTGCGCGCGCGCTGCTCCAGCGTGTCGAAATCCAGCTGCATCACCTGGGCGATGTCGCGCCCGACCAGCGGGGAGCGGTCGGGCTTGCCGAGCTGTTCCAGCGTCGCCTCGTTGACCGCGAGCACGCGGCCGTCGCCGCCCACCGCGATCAGTGCCTCGTGCAGCAGCCCGGCGAATTCCGGGCGGCTGTGGAAGCGCAGGATCCAGGCATGCCGGTACTGTTCCAGGAAGTACGCGCGGGCGATCTGCGCCGCCGACATGCGCACCAGCGCGCCGGTATGGCATTGCACCAGCTTGGTATCGCGCGCGTCGGGCGTGGAGGCGTCCAGCACCGCCAGCAGGCGGCCTTGCGGATCCAGGATCGGCGCGCCGCTGCACGACAGCGGCAGGTGCCGCTCCAGGTAATGTTCGCCGCGGTGCACGCTCAGCGCGCTGCCCTCCACCGCGCAGGTGCCGATGCCGTTGGTGCCCTGGTAGCGCTCGGCCCAGCTGGCGCCGCAGAACAGCCCGGTCTCGCGGAACGCGCGCAGCAGCGCCGGATCCTGCACGCTGTGCAGCACCGTGGCCTCGGTGTCGGCGAACACCACCGCGTAGCTGCCGCCGGCGATCTGTTCGTAGAGATTTTCCATCTCCACCGTGGCGATGCGCAGCAGCGCCTCCAGCCGCTGCTGGCGCTCGCGCAGCTCGCCGTCGTCGTGGACCATCGGCGAGGGATGGGTGTCCGGGTCCAGGCCGTACTCGTCGAGGCAGCGCCGCCACGAGCGCGCCAGGACCGGCGGCAGGGACTCGATCTGGCGGAAATGGCGCATGCGCGCCAGCGGCGCACAGTCGGCCTCGGCGGCGGATGCTGCAACGACCTTGGCTTGCGCGAGGCTGGCGACAGTCGACTCGGACATGGGCGCGCTCTCGTCCCCCCAGGGGGCCCCTGGGGCAAGTGACGCACAAACCGGACCCGCGCTCAACCCGCAGTGCAGCAAAGCAAAGGGCGCGGCCGCCCTCGGTTCGCCGGTCCTACAGGGGGACGGTGACATGGTTGTCAGCGACGCCGGGCTCACCGCGGTCCGGCAGCGCTGCGTACCGACCGTCGCATGCAGGAACAGTGGCTGGGCCAACCGATCGACGCCCTGCCGCATCGCGTGGTTGAATGCGACGCGTGCGTGCTCCCGTGTGCAGGCCGACGCTGGGCTTATGCCAGCGCCGGACCGTTGCGGCTCGGTGTGTCTCGCTCGCGCGTCAGCTCCTGCTGTTGCGTGAGCTGCCGCTCGCGGTCGATCGCTTGGTTCGCGGCCTGCAGGCGCTGGTCGGACTGTTCCACTGGCGTGGCGAGCGCCACCTGCACATCCACGCTGGCGCGCTTTTGCGCCGGGTCGCGCTGTTCGCCTTCGACCACCACCAGATAGCCCTTCTCGGTGAGCGTCACGCGATCCGCCCGGTCCAGCGCGTTCGACGCCAGCGGCGCGTTGCCCAGGCCGCCATTGTCCCGGCAAGAGGCCAGGGCCGCACGGCTCAGGCGCTCGCTGGCCGCATCGTAGGGTTTGCCCAGCTCCTGGTCGATCTTTCTGACGCCCTCGCGGATCTGTTCGAGCAGTGCATGGTTCGGGTGGTTGGCGTCGTTCGGGCTGGACGCCGGCGCCTGGGTGCGATCCGACGCAGGCGTTTGCGGTTGCTGTTGCTCGCTGCGTTCACGCAATTGTGCCGGGGTGGGTACGTGCAGCAGCGTTTCGCTCTTGCCGTCCTTGCGCAATTGCAGGTCCACGCTCTGATCGGCATTGCCGACGCGCTTGACCTCGTCGCGTTGCACTGCGCTCCACTTGCCGCCAACGAAGGCGGTGCCATGGCCGTTGCCGTCGAAGACCACGACATCGTTATCCGACCCGAACAGGCTCGACGACTGGGCGACGGTCCTGCCGTTGCGGCCTTTGAGGTTGTAGCCGAACGAGCTGTCCTGGTCGAGTGCGGCGATCAGTTTCGGCGACTGACCGTTCTGCAGGAACAGGGTCTTGGTCGCGTCGTACTGATGCAACGCATCCGCGTGGGCGGTATCGCGCTTCAGATCGACAGGACTGCGCAATGGGTCGGCGGAGACCGCGGTGAAGGCGTCATGCAGGGGATTTCCAGGTTGCGCTGCACGGAGCTTGTTGAACACCTCGGTGCCTGCGAGCGCGTGGTGGACGCCGCTCTCGATGTAGTCCGGCACCACCTCGCCTTTCTTGTTGGTCTTGTTCGGCAGCAGCGCGTCGACCTTGTTCACCACGTCCTCGACGCTGCCGAGGCTGCCGTCGTTGATGCCCTTGAGGATCTTCGGATACTGGCCCTTGCCCGCCTGGTTCTCCAACTTCATCAGCACGGTGGCGTACTTGGCCTGCTCGTCCAGGCTCGCGTTCTTGTACAGCTCGGTCTGGCGCAACTGGTGCAGCGCGCCGCCGGGATCCTTCTTGCCGTCGCCTTCGCGCATCAGATGGTCGATCTGCGAGCGGTCGCGATCGTGCACGAATTGCACGCCCGCGTCGGAAGCCAGGAAGGTATTGAGGTTCTTGAGGACGGTTGCATCAGGCGCGCGGCCGTTGTCCGCGCGGATGGCATCGCCATTGCGCTGCAGATCGGAGATGGTCTGGGTTCTTTGGTGTTCCGACAATGCCAGACTCGGAGTCTGCCTGCCGGCCCAAGTCTGGTAGGCATCCACCAGTGTCGGCACGACTTCAGGATGTGCGCCCAGGTCGGTCTGCAGCGTACCGATGCTGAAGCCGCTGTTGGCCACCGGCTTCAGTGTATTGCCCTCGAACGATCCGGCGAACGACAGGCTGTAGGCGACGTTCTTGGAACCCAGGCTGCCTTCCGAGGCCACGCCGATGGCGAAGTAGCCCAAGGTCTTGAGTTGCGCATCGCTGAGTTGCGGCCTTGCCGCAGTAGGGGCGTTGTTCGGATCTGACATGTCGCTGTTCCCTGATGGTGTGTCGTCCCTGTGGGCGCTAGCGTCAGCCTCTGCCGTCTCCGCAGAGCGTGAGGTTGGTGCGTGCGGCGCGGATCACGCGGAGATACTCGTCGACGAGGGCGGGCGTCATGCCTTCGCTGATGGCGTCGTCGCCGCGCTTGGCGTCTTCCCGGTAGGGCGCCAGCGTCTGCCGGCATCCGGCATCGTCGCCGAGCTTGTGCTGGGTGAGGGCGTAGTCGTTGCGGATGGCGCCGGCGTCGCCGAAACTCATGGCCGCCACGCAGTCGCGGTAGAGCGGCGCAAGCGCCGCTTCGGCGCCCGCATAGTCCTTGCGATCGTAAGCTGCCTGGAATGCCGTGCGTGTCCCCTGCATGGCCTGCGGCGTGCAGGCCGCATCCTGTTTCAGATAGTCGCCCGCGAAGCTGCCGTTGCCGCCGCAGTACTCCCGGCATGCGCTCTCGGCACCTGCCGTGGCCATCACCGCCACGCCGCCTGCCTTGGGGGCGATCTGCAGCGTGCAGGTGCCGTCGTCGACGGCGGCCTGGGTCCCGTGCAGCATGCCGCTGAAGCTGCAGCCGGCATCGACATTCTGCGTTTCCAGGGTGAAGCGCGCATCGGGCTGCACGGTCAGCTGGCCCCAGCCTGGCTCCGTGGCATAGTGGCCGGCGGGCACCTGCGCGGCCGCCGCAGCGTTCGTTGCAGCAGGCGCCGGTGCGCCGTTTGCGGCGGTCGCAGAGGCGATCGGGGGTGCGGAGGAAGCAGCGCTCGCAGGTGCCTGGGCGGCATTGCCGCACGCGCACAGGATGGCTGCGCAGCACAGGGGCAGCAGTCCGCGCAGGGTGGGTGCAGCGGCCAGGGCCCTGTCGGTCCAGCGAGGCGTGGTGTCCATCCGATCATTCCATCGACGCGGGCGGCCGAGTCTAGCCCCGCCCGGACCGGCGGTACAAGCCTGGACGCCGCGTCTCGTCGGGACGTTCACGGTGGTCTGCTGCCGGGTCAGCGGAGTAGGAAGGGTGATCGCCGCGGGGGTGCCGAAGCCGTCCTCCCGGCCGCGCGGCAGCGGGTACGACTTACAGCGCGTACCCGAACTGCTGCTTGAACTGGTCGTTGAATTCGTCGAAGTCGAAGCGCTGGTTCTGGGTGCCCGGGTGCTCGACCTTCAGGGCGCCCATCAGGTTGCCCATGCGGCCGATGGTCAGCCAGTCGCAGCCGCGCTGGATGCCGAAGATCAGGCCGGCGCGGAAGGCGTCGCCGCAGCCGGTGGGGTCGACCACGCGGCGCTCGTGCGCCGGCGGGATGTCGTAGGTCTTCTCGGGGGTGTGCACCAGCGCGCCCTTCGGGCCCTGGGTGGTGATGTAGGCCTGCACGCGCGAGACGATGTCCTTCTCGTCCCAGCCGGTGCGCTCCTGCAGCAGGTTGGACTCGTAGTCGTTGACCACCACGTAGTCGGCCTGCTCGATGAACTGGCGCAGCTCCGGGCCGTTGAACAGCGGCATGGCCTGGCCAGGATCGAAGATGAACGGCACGCCGCCGGCGCTGAACTCCTCGGCGTTCTGGATCATGCCCTCGCGCCCGTCCGGGCCGACCAGGCCCAGGGTCACGCCCGGCACGTCCTTCACGTGGTTCTCGTAGCTGCGCATCATCGCCCCGGGGTGGAAGGCGGTGATCTGGTTGTTGTCGTGGTCGGTGGTGATGAACGCCTGCGGGGTGAATAGTTCGTCGATCACCTTGACCCGCGACAGGTCGATGCCCAGTGCCTGGAAATGCTCGCGGTACGGGCCGAAGTCCTGGCCCACGGTGCCCATCGGGATCGGATCGCCGCCCAGCAGGTGCAGGTTGTAGGCGATGTTGCCGGCGCAGCCGCCGAACTCGCGGCGCATCCGCGGCACCAGGAACGACACGTTCAGGATGTGCACCTTGTCCGGCAGGATGTGGTTCTTGAACTGGTCCGGGAACACCATGATGGTGTCGTAAGCGAGAGAACCACAGATCAGTGCAGACATCGGGCAGGCCTTGGCGGAGGAATGAGCCCGCATTCAGGCGGGCGAGGGCGGGGTCGCCGCGGCGCAAAGGGTAACGGCTGCGGCCCGGCAGGGCCAGAACCACGATCCATCGCGGTCTCGCCGATACCACGCAACGCGTGGTTTTAGCGAGAATTTTCCTTGCCCGCACCCAGGCGGATTGCTAGGCTAGCGGACTTCGTTTTCTGCCCATTTTTTCGCCATTCTGGCGACGGCGCGCGCCCCAGGACCCAATCCCCCGATGTTCAAGAAACTCCGCGGCATGTTCTCCAACGACCTGTCCATCGATCTGGGCACGGCCAACACCCTCATCTACGTGCGTGGCCAGGGCATCGTGCTGAACGAACCGTCGGTGGTGGCGGTGCGCCAGGACCGGGCGATCGGCGGCACCCGTTCGGTGGCCGCGGTCGGTGCCGAGGCCAAGCAGATGCTCGGCCGTACCCCCGGCCACATCACCACCATCCGCCCGATGAAGGACGGCGTCATCGCCGACTTCACCTATACCGAGGCGATGCTGAAGCACTTCATCAAGAAGGTGCACAAGTCGCGCTTCCTGCGCCCCAGCCCGCGCGTGCTGGTGTGCGTGCCGGCCGGCTCCACCCAGGTCGAGCGCCGCGCGATCAAGGAATCGGCCGAGGAGGCCGGCGCCCGCGACGTATACCTGATCGAGGAACCGATGGCCGCGGCGATCGGCGCCGGCATGCCGGTCACCGAGGCGCGCGGCTCGATGGTCATCGACATCGGCGGCGGCACCACCGAGGTCGCGGTCATTTCGCTGAACGGCATCGTCTATTCGCAGTCGGTGCGCATCGGCGGCGACCGCTTCGACGAGTCGATCACCAACTACGTGCGCCGCAACCACGGCATGCTGATCGGCGAGGCTACCGCCGAGCGGATCAAGCTGGAAATCGGCTGCGCCTACCCGCAGGCGGTGGTGCAGGAGATGGAGATCTCCGGCCGCAACCTCGCCGAGGGCGTGCCGAAGATGATCAAGATCAACTCCAACGAAGTGCTGGAAGCGCTGCACGAGCCGCTGTCGGGCATCGTCTCGGCGGTCAAGCTGGCCCTGGAGCAGACCCCGCCGGAACTGTGCGCCGACGTCGCCGAGCGCGGCATCGTGCTGACCGGCGGCGGCGCGCTGCTGCGCGACCTGGACCGGCTGATCTCCGAGGAAACCGGCCTGCACGTGCAGGTCGCCGACGATCCGCTGACCTGCGTGGCCCGGGGCGGCGGCCGTGCGCTGGAACTGGTGGACATGCACGGCAACGAGTTCTTCGCGCCGGAGTGATGGTGAGGCTGGGAATCGGGAATGGGGAATGGGGAATCGAATGCCCCATCCGCACCGATGCCCCAGTGCCCGCGTTCACCGCCGTATCCGCGCCCCGGCCCGATCGAGCCGGGAGCGCGCCGTTGTTGTTCGATTCCCCATTCCCGATTCCCCATTCCCGGCTTTAGCCCGTGCCTCCTTACGCCGGTCCTCCCGTCACCGCCCGCCCCGGCGAATCCGCCAGCACGCCGCGCCTGCTGGCCTACCTGGCGCTGGCGCTGGTGCTGATCGTGCTCGACGCGCAGGCCGACTGGCTGGCCCGCCTGCGCAGCCAGGCCACGGTGCTGGTGCAGCCGATCTGGGCGCTGGCCGGCCTGCCGGGGCGGCTCGGCACCCAGGTGCAGGAGAACGCGGCCAGCCACGCGCAACTGGTCAAGGAAAACCGCGCGTTGCGCAACGAATTGCTGATCGCCAAGGCGCGCCTGACCCGGCTGCAGACCGCGGCGCTGGACAACGCGCAGCTGCGCGAACTGCTGGGCGTGGCCGAGCGCCGCGGCCTGGACGTGCAGCTGGCGCCGATCCTGGACATCGACCTGGACCCGACCCGGCAGCGGCTGGTGCTCGACGCCGGCAGCCGCGACGGCGTGCACGTCGGTCAGGCGGTGATCGACGCCGGCGGCCTGATGGGCCAGGTGATCGCGGTGACCCCGCTGCACTCCACCGTGCTGCTGCTGACCGACCCCGACCACGCGGTGCCGGTGACGGTGGCGCGCAACGGCGTGCGCCTGATCGTCTATGGCCGCGGCGGCAGCCTGGAGCTGCGCGACATCCCGCTCAGCGCCGGCGTCGAGGTGGGCGACGAGATCGTCACCTCCGGCCTGGGCGGCCGCTTCCCGGCCGGCTTCCCGGTCGGCACCATCTCCGCCCTGCGCCCGGACGACACCCACGCCTTCCTGGTCGGCGAACTGAAGCCGGCGGCGAAGCTGGACCGGGGGCGGGATGTGTTGTTGCTGCGGCCTTCGGCCGCTGCAACGGGATTGGGGATTCGGGAGTCGGGATTGGTGAAAAGCGGCGCCAATGGCGTTGGCGACGGTCATGCAATGCCCGCTGCCGCCACCCAGCTGGTGTCCTCCGCTCAGCAGACGACGCCTTCGCGGGTCACCAGCGACCAGCCGCGTGCACGGCCCGCGGCCGCGTCCGCAGCCCCCAAGCAGCCAGCGCCTTCCCCAATCCCCAATCCCCAATCCCCAATCCCGGCTCCAAAGGAGACGGGCCAATGAGCCGCCTGCGCAGCAAAGGCTGGGTGCTTCCGGTCAGCGTGATCGTGGCGCTGTTGCTGGGGTTGATGCCGTTGCCGCTGGTGGTGCAGCCGCTGCGGCCGTACTGGCTGGCGCTGGTGGTGGCGTACTGGGTGATCGAGACCCCGGACAAGGTCGGGCTGGGCTTCGCCTTCGCGGTCGGGGTGCTGGCCGATCTGCTGTACGGCGGGGTGCTGGGCGAGCAGGCGCTGCGCCTGGTGATCCTGAGCTTCATCCTGCAGCGCTTCCGCGCGCGCATCCGCTTCTTCCCGATGTCGCAGCAGGCGCTGGCGATCGGCGGCCTGCTGGTCAACGACCGCATCGTCGCCGCGGCGGTGCACCTGGCCGTCGGCGAGCCGACCCTGCCGTGGAACTACTGGTGGGCGCCGCTGCTGGGCATGGCGCTGTGGCCGCCGCTGTTCGTGCTGCTGGACGCGCTGCGGCTGGGCCGGCGGAGCAAGTAGCATGGCCCTGCATCCGCGCCGCGCGCAGAAGAACCCGCACGCCGAGGCCGAGCAGTTCCGGCGCCGCGCGGCGCTGGGCTTCCTCGCCGTGCTGCTGGCGTTGCTGGGCCTGGGCGGCTGGTACTTCAAGCTGCAGGTGCTGGACCACGACGTCTACGCCACCCGCTCCGACGCCAACCGCATCAAGCCGCGGCCGGTGGTGCCCGGGCGCGGCATGATCTACGACCGCAACGGCCGCCTGCTGGCCGAGAACGTGCCCGCGTTCCGGCTCGACGTGACACCGGACAAGGTCGCCGACATGGACGCGCTGCTGGCCGAGCTGGGCAAGGTAATCGCGCTGTCGCCGGAAGACATCGAACGTTTCCAGGCCGCGCGCAAGGCCAGCCGCAGCTTCCGCCCGATCACCCTGAAGCTGCGCGTCAGCGAGGAGGAGCGGGCGCGCTTCGCGGTGGACCGCTGGCGCTTCCCGGGCGTGGAGCTGGAACCCTACCTGACCCGGCACTACCCCTACGGCGACCTGTTCGCGCACATCATCGGCTACGTGGGCCGCATCGACGAGAAGGACCTGGAGACGCTGGGCGAGGGCAACGCCGCGCTGACCCACATCGGCAAGTCCGGGCTGGAGCGCTATTACGAAGAGGAACTGCGTGGCAAGGTCGGCTACGAGCAGGTCGAGACCAACGTGCAGGGCCGCGCGATCCGCACCGTCGGCCGGGTGCCGGCGCAATCCGGCGCCGACCTGCACCTGTCCATCGACGCCGATCTGCAGCGCGCCATGGTCGCCGCGTTCGGCGACTACCAGGGCTCGGCGATCGCCATCGATCCGCGCACCGGCGAGATCCTGGCCATGGTCAGCCTGCCGTCCTACGACCCCAACCTGTTCGTCAACGGCATCTCCCACGCCGATTTCCAGGCGCTCAACAGCGACCCGTCGCGGCCGCAGTTCAACCGCCTGGTGCTGGGCGGCGTGGCGCCCGGCTCCACCATCAAGCCGTTCATGGGCCTGGCCGGCCTGGACAGCGGCACCCGCCGCCCGGAGGACAAGATCCTCTCCACCGGCATGTTCTACCTGCCCGGGGTCAGCCGCGGCTGGGGCGACTCGCACCGCGGCGGCCACGGCTGGACCGACCTGCGCAAGTCCATCGCGCAGTCGGTGAACACCTACTACTACAAGCTGGCCATCGACATGGGCATCACCAAGGTCGACCAGTACATGACCCGCTACGGCTTCGGCGTGCCCACCGGCATCGACCTGGTCGGCGAGACCGGCGGCATCGTGCCGTCGCCGGCCTACAAGGCCAAGAGCCGCAAGGAAGCCTGGTACCCCGGCGACACGGTCAACATCGCCATCGGCCAGGGCGACTGGAAGGTGACGCCGCTGCAACTGGTGCGCGGGGTCGCCGGCATCGCCGACGGACAACTGCGCACGCCGCACCTGGTGATGGCCACGCGCCAGGCCTTCGACCAGCCGTGGGCGCCGGTGCAGCCGGAGCCGAGCAAGCCGATCAGCGACAACCCCAGCAACCTGCAGGCGGTGCGCGAAGGCATGATGGACACCATGCGCCCGGGCGGCAGCGGCTATGCCATCACCGTCGGTGCGCCGTACCAGATGGCCGGCAAGACCGGTACCGCGCAGGTGGTCAGCCGCAAGGGGCTGGCCGCGGTCGATCCGCGCAGTCTGCCGATGCACCTGCGGCACCGCTCGCTGTTCGAGGGCTTCGCGCCCGCCGAGCGGCCGACCATCGCCCTGGCGATCGCGGTGGAAGGCGGCGGCTACGGCGCCAGTACCGCCGCGCCGATCGCACGCAAGATCTTCGATGCCTGGCTGCTCGGCCGGCTGCCGCCCGGCGTCGAGCCGCTGGACAGTCTGCGCGGCGCCACCGCCTTCGGCAGCCACCTGTACTACGCCGAGGATCCGGGCTCGCGCGCCGCCGCCGATGCGGTGGCGCTGGCTGCCGGCGAACGCCCGGTGCTGATCGGCCAGGCCGAGGTGGATGCGGCGGTGGTGCCGCTGCAGTCCGCAGCGCCGGCGATCCCCGACGAGATTCCGGACGAGCGATGAAGGATTTCCTGCGCTGGCTGGTCGACATCGGCGGCCGCTTCACCCGCACCCTGGACTGGCCGCTGTGCCTGGCGCTGGGCGCGCTGATGGCGATGGGGCTGGCGGTGCTCAAGAGCGCCGGCGGCATGCACCTCGTCATGGCGCAGGGCGCGCGCTTCGCCATCGGTGCGGCGGCGATGTGGAGCCTGTCGCGGGTGTCGGCGCTGCGCCTGCGCGCCTGGACCCCGCTGATCTACGCGCTGTCGATGCTGCCGCTGCTGGCGGTGTTCGTGCTGGGCACCGGCAAGTACGGGCGGCAGTGGCTGGACCTGAAGGTGTTCTACCTGCAGCCGGCCGAGCTGCTGAAGATCAGCATGCCGATGATGGTGGCCTGGTACCTGCACCGCATGCCGTTGCCGCCGCGCATCCCCACGGTGCTGGTCAGCGCGGTGATCATCGGCATTCCCACCGCCTTGATCATGCTGCAGCCGGACTTCGGCACCGGCGTGCTGATCGCCGCCAGCGGCGGCTTCGTGCTGCTGCTGGCCGGCCTGCCGTGGTGGTGGGTGGGCATCGCCGTCGGCGGCGTCGCCGCGGCTGCGCCGGTGGCCTGGCTGTGGCTGCTGCGGCCCTACCAGAAGGACCGCATCATGATGTTCCTCAACCCGGAGAACGACGCGCTCGGCGCCGGCTGGAACATCATCCAGTCCAAGATCGCGATCGGCTCCGGCGGCCTGCACGGCAAGGGCTGGGGCCTGGGCTCGCAGTCGCACCTGAACTTCATCCCCGAGCAGACCACCGACTTCGCCTTCTCGGTGCTCAGCGAGGAGTTCGGCTGGATCGGCGTGGCCACCGTGCTGACCCTGTACCTGATCGTGATCGGGCGTTGCCTGTGGATCGCCTCGCAGGCGCGCGACACCTTCTCGCGGCTGCTGGCCGGCGCCACCGGTCTGGCGTTCTTCGTCTACGTGCTGGTCAACGGCGGCATGATCTCCGGGCTGCTGCCGGTGGTCGGCGTACCGATGCCGCTGATGAGCTACGGCGGCACCTCGGCGGTGTCGCTGCTGGCCGGGCTGGGCCTGGTGATGGCGGTGAAGGCGCACCGTCCGGTGCACGGGTACTGAGCGAGCCGCACGGCCGCTACTGCGCGCTGGCTTAACCGCTCCCTTGCAGGCAGATGACTGCAGGATGGCAGCGCGTGTCACGCGTGCCACAATTCGCGTCGATGCCACGTGACGCGCGCCGCTCCCCCCGGCCCACACGCGCGCAGGGACGTTCCGGGTAGGCAGGTGCGACCCCGCGCATCCATCCCAGCCCACCGTCGTCGAGGAGCCACGCGCAGCACGTCCGCCGACCCGGGCCCAGGCCTGCGCGTCCGCGTGCGTTCGCCGCAACGCCGTTTCCTCGCGTCCCGTGGTTGTCCCGATGCCCGGCACTGCCGGGCTGGATGCGTCTTGATGAAATTCCTGCGTGTGTTGCTGTTGACGAGCGTGGTGCTGGGCCTGAGCGGCTACGCACTGCTGCGCTATTACTTTCCGCCGGGGGCGCTGCATGCCCGCGGCTACGGCCGCGCGACCCTCGTGCATCCGCAGGGCACGCCGCAGGGCCTGGTGATCCTGCTGGCCAGCGGCAGCCCGGCGCAGCGGCAGGCCGCCGCGCAGCGCATCGCCGCCAGCGGCGCGCTGGTCGCGGTGGTCGACGGCCAACGCTATCTCAAGCACCTGCGGCGTGGCGGCCACGGCTGCGACAAGGCCTGGCACGACGCCGAGCAGTTGAGCCGGCGGCTGCAGCGGCAGTTGCACGGCGACAGCTATTACCTGCCGGTGCTGGCCGGCACCGGCACCGCCGCGACCCTCGCCGAGCGCATCGTCGGGGCCGCGCCGACCGCGACCCTGGGCGGCGCCATCGGTGTGGCGCCGGCACCCACCGAGGTCTGCGCCGGCACCGCCGCCGCCACCCCGGCGCAGGGTTTTGTCGATACCGTGGCGGCGCAGGCCGATGGCGGCGTGGATGCCGCGCTGGCGTCGCGTGTCGCCGCACACCTGCATGCGCGCGGCCGCGGCGGTGCGCTGGACGACCTGCCGCTGACCGAACTGCCGTCGAACATCCCGGGCGCGCCGCTGGCCATCGTGCTGTCCGGCGACGGCGGCTGGCGCGACATCGACAAGGGCATGGCCGAGGCCCTGCAGCGCCGCGGCATCGCCGTGGTCGGCTGGGACAGTCTGCGCTACTTCTGGCGGGCCAAGCCGCCGGCGCGGGCCAGCGCCGACCTGAGCCGGGTCATCGCCTATTACCAGCAGCGCTGGCATCCGCAGAAGATCCTGCTGGTCGGCTATTCCTTCGGCGCCACCACGTTGCCGTTCATGGTCAACCGGCTGCCGCCGGCGCAGCGCGAGCAGGTCGGCCTGGTGGCCTTGCTGGGCCTGGAGCACAAGGCCGATTTCCAGATCCGGGTGCGCGGCTGGTTCAATCTCGGCGACGCCGACGATGCCTTGCCGGTACAGCCGGAAGTGGCGCGCATCGCCCCGGCGCAGTTGCTGTGCGTGTACGGCGACAAGGAAACCGATACGCTCTGCCCGCAATTGCGTGCGCGCGGCGCGGAGGTGGTGGTGTTGCACGGCGGTCACCATTTCGACCAACACCCGGCGGGGCTGGCGACGATCGTCGACGACCGCTGGCAGCAACTGTCCGCCGACGCGCGCCTGCCCGTGGCCGAACTGCGCGCGCCGCGTCCTGCCGCGGCCACGGCATCGCCCGCCGCCGCGCTGCTGCCGTCGCACGCCGCGCTGCGGCAATGAGCCTGCGCCTGCGCGTTGCGCTGGTGTGCGGCGGCCTGCTCGCTGCCGTGGCGTTCGCCAGCGCCGCCGCGACCGGCGATGCCCGCCGCGCCGTCGAACCGCAGCTGCCGCCGGTGTGCACGACCCTGGATGCGACCCTGCAGGCGCAGCAACGCCGCTTCGCAGACGCGCAGGAGCGCCGACCGCCGGACACTGCACGCATCCAGGCCGCGCTCGACCGCTGCGCCGACGGCGCGCACGGCGCGGTGCTGCTGCGCGCCGGCAGCGGCACCGCGTTTCTCAGCGGGCCGTTGACGATCCGCAGCAACACCACGCTGGTCATCGACAGCGGCGTGACCCTGTTCGCCTCGCGCCAGCCCGCCGACTACCAGGCGCCTGGCCGCAGCGCCTGCGGCCAGGCCGCGGACCGCAGCGGCAGTTGCCGCGCGTTGATCACCCTGCACGGGCGCGCCCTGGGGGTGATGGGCGTGCGCGATGCCGCCGGCCACCAGGGCAGCATCGACGGCCGCGGCGACCTGCCGATGCTCGGCGGCAGCGACAGCTGGTGGCAGTTCGCGCGCAGCGCCAAGGCCGCCGGCCTGACCCAGAACGCGCCCGACCTGATCCGTGCGCAGGACGTCGCCGATCTGCAGCTGTACCACGTCAACCTGATCAATGCGCCGTACTTCCACTTCTTCGTGCACGGCGGCGACGGCGTCACCGTGTGGGGCGTGCGGGTCAGGGCGCCGGCCAACAGCCCCAACACCGACGGCCTGGATCTGGACAGCGTGCGCAACGCGACCCTGGCCGACAACGACGTGATGGCCGGCGACGACGGCATCGCGATCAAGACCAGCGCGGCGCGTTCGGCCGCCATCACCGTGCGCGATTCGCGCTTCTACGGCACCCACGGCATCTCCATCGGCAGCGAGGTGATGTACGGCGTCGACAACGTGCTGGTGGACGGCAACCGCCTGGTCGGCCACGACGCCGACGGCATCGTCGCCACCGACAACAATGGCCTGCGCATCAAGACCGGCCCGGCCAAGGGCGGCCCGGTGCGCGACGTGCTCTACCGCAACACCTGCCTGTTCGGCGTGGCCAGGCCGCTGGTGATCACGCCGCGCTACGGCCACGACCACGGCGGCAGCCGCAGCGGCAGCGTGCCGACCTTCGCCGGCATCGTGGTCGACGGACTGCGCGCGCAGGACACGCCTGCCGGCAAGGGCAGCACCGTGCAGGGCGACAGCGCCGCGACGCCGCTCGACCTGGTGCTCGCGCACGTGGCCGCTGACGTCACCGCCTTGCATGCCAGCAACGCGCGCATCGGCGTGGACGATTCCAACCTGCAGTTGAGCCAGGACAGCAGCGCCGCCTCCACCTATGCGATCACGCTGGCCGGGTCGGTCCCCGCCTGCGCCAGCGCGCCGGGGTTTCCGGCGCTGTAGCCCGTTGCGCGGCAAACCCGTCGCCCTTCATCCCTCGGCAGTCCAGGTTGTTTTGTGCGATGCGCTGGCAGGGGCGATGCGCGGGCAGGGCGGTGCGTGCCGATGTTGCGTGCGGCTCGCTGCGCCGGGTGCGGCCCGGCGTTCCGAGCGAGGCATCAGATCCAAGGCCTTGCGCTGCCCGCGGAGGCACGTCTGGCGCCATTTCACGCGCCTGCGGCGGCAAGCGCCGCGGGACGTGCGGTAGCACGCTGGAGGAGAATGCTGCAGGTGCACTTGACCTGCGGCAAAGTTCTTTTGTTTCATGGCGTTATTGGTAGAAATTCATCTTGAATCTGTTAGTCTGCCGGCATGATCCGACGCTCGCTGATTTGCCTGCTCACGCTTGGCCTGGTCGCATGCGCGACCCAGCCCAAGGCGCCGCCGTCGCCGCCGCAGGCCAGCGCGCCGCCGCCGGCCCCACGCCCGGCACCGCCGGTCGAAGCCGCACCCGAGGCGGTGCAGGCGCCGCCGGTGGACCTGACCCCGGTGCCGTTCGAGGTCGCCCGCGCCAACTTCGTCCGCGACACCGCGACCAAGTACGGCATCGAGCCGGCACAGATCGAGGCGACCCTGGCGCAGGCACAGTTCAAGGATGCGATCGTCGCGGCGATGTCGCGCCCGGCCGAGCGGGTCAAGCCGTGGAGCGAGTACCGGCCGATGTTCATCAGCCAGGCGCGCATCGACGGCGGTCGCGCGTTCCTGGCCACGCACCGCGACGAATTGCAGCGGGTGCAGGCGCGCACCGGCGTGCCGGCCGAGACCATCGTGGCGATCATTGGCGTGGAGACCAGCTACGGCAAGAACGCCGGCTCCTACCGCGTGCTGGATGCGCTGTACACGCTGGCGTTCCGCTACCCGCGCAGCGGCGACCCGGCCAAGCTCGAGCGCGAGGTGCGCCGCGAGCTGTTCTTCCGCGATGAGCTCGGCCAGCTGTTCGCGCTGGCCCGCGAGGAGAACCTGGACATCACCGGCCTGATCGGCAGCTACGCCGGCGCGATGGGCCTGGGCCAGTTCATGCCCTCCAGCTACCGCCAGTTCGCGGTCGACGGCGATGGCGACGGCAAGCGCAACCTGTTCACCGACTACGACGACGCGTTCTCGTCGATCGCCAACTACTTCGTGAAGAAGGGCGGCTGGGTGCGCGACGGACTGGTCGCGGTGCCGGCGACGCTGCGTCCGGGGGCGGAGGAATTCAATCCGACCGACTGGACGCCGACCTACACCCTGGCCGACCTCGCCGCGCGCGGCTACACGCCGACCGCGCCGGTGCCGGCGACGGCGGGCACCGCCACGCCGATCACCCTCGACGGCAGCGCCGGCAAGCAGTACTGGCTGGGCTTCCAGAACTACTACGCGATCACCCGCTACAACAATTCCAAGATGTACGCGATGGCTGTCTATCAACTGTCCCAGGCCATCGCCGGCAAGGAGTTACCCCCGGCATGAACCCGAACGCGCTGCTCCGGATCGCTCCCGTCGTCGCTGTGCTGGCGCTGGCCGCCTGCAGCAGCGCCCCGAAGAAGACCGCCGGCGGCGCCGGACCCGGCATCCGGGTCGAGGGCAAGGGCCCGGCGCATGTCGCCACCGGCTGCCCTTCGACCTCGCCCTACGCGCCGGCCAAGGAAGACCCGTCCAAGCGCGGCAACTACACCGCCGGCGGCCTGTACGCGCCCGGCGTGCGCGACAGCACTCCGGACTACGTGCCCAACGTCGCCTGCATTCCCGAGCCGCTGGTCACCGACGAGCCGCGCTCGGCGATCGGCAACCGCTCCCCGTACATGGTGCTGGGTCGCGAGTACGTGGTCATCGACGATCCGCACAGCTACGTCGAGCGCGGTACCGCCTCGTACTACGGCAGCAAGTTCCATGGCCGCCTGACCTCCAACCGCGAGGTCTACGACATGTACGCGTTCACCGCCGCGCACAAGACCCTGCCGCTGCCCAGCTTCGCCCTGGTCACCAACCTGGACAACGGCGAATCGGTGGTGGTGCGGATCAACGATCGCGGCCCGTTTCACGACGACCGGCTGATCGACCTGAGCTACGCGGCGGCGGTCAAGCTCGGCATCACCGGCAAGGGCACCGGCCGCGTGGAAGTGCGCGGCCTGACCCCGGCCGACAACGGCGACCTGCTGGCACGGCGCACTCCCGGCCGGCGCCCGGCGACGCTGCTGGCCAGCGCGTCCAGCGCGACCGCCACGCGCGATCCCGCGGCAGTGCGGCGCGCGGCGGACATGGACAACCTAGTCAAGACCCTGCCGGCGACGTCGGCCGGAACGGCCGGCGGCAATGGGGCCGCGGCCGCGCCGGCGCGTACCGTGCCGGTGGCTGCCGTGACCGCGCCGACCGCCGCCGCGGCGACCGCCACGGCCGCCGCGCTGCCGGAAGGTGAGCGTTGGCGCTATCGCGTCCAGGACGCGCCGGGCCGGGTCGGCGATGCGGACCGCTTCGACGCGTGGATGAAGTCGCGTGGCGTGCGCGTGGCCACCGGCAAGCCGACCACGCCGGCGCCCAGCGTGGCCGCGGCGAGCACCCCGGTGCGCGGATCCCGCGGTACCGCAGCCGCCACGCCCACGGCCGCCCCTGCCGCGCCTGTGCCGAGCGTCGCCGTGGCCACGTCGACGCCGGCGACTCCCGCCAGAGCGGTCGCCATCGCCGAGCCGCGGGCCGACGCCGACAGCGCGCGCGGTCCGCTCGGCATCCTGCTGCAGGTGGCCAGCTTCGCCAGCCGCGAGAACGCCAACCGCGCGCTGTCGCAGCTGGCCTCGGCCGGCATCGTCGGCGCCAGCATCAGCGACATCGTCTCCGGCGGCCGCACCCTGTGGCGGCTGCGGGTGGCGGCCGAGGATCATGGCCGCGCCGCGGAACTGGCCACGCGCATCGCCGGCCTCGGCTTCGGCCGCCCGCAGATCGTCAAGGATTGAGGCCACGGGCCTGCCATGGCGGGCCCGCATCGCGCCGATGGCTTAACGCAGGTTCGCGCGCGTGCCCGCGCCGCGCCTGCCCGGGCGTCGGCTCGGCCTACAATGTCGCGTTTTCCATCGGCCTTCGGGCCCGCCAGGAGTCGTTTTAGATGAAATTCCGCTTCGCCGTCGCTGCCGTGGCCACGTTCGCCGTCGGCCTGGTTTCCGCGCAGACGCCCGGTCCGGTTCCCGCGCCGCCGGCCGCCGCTGCCGCCGCTCCGGCCACCGTGGCGATCCCGCCCGCGCCCAAGCCGGCCGTCTCCAAGTCCTGGGTGCTGATGGATTACGCCACCGGTCAGGTGCTTGCCGGCGAGAACGAGCACGAGCGCGTGGCTCCGGCCAGCATCACCAAGGTCATGACCTCGTACGTGATCGCGGCCGAACTGAAGCTGGGCAAGATCACCCGCGACGACCAGGTCATGCTCAGCGAGCGTGCCTGGCGCGAGGGCGGCGCCGGCACCGACGGCAGCTACAGCGGCTTCCCGGTCAACAAGACCGCGCGCCTGGAAGACATGGAAAAGGGCATGGCGATCCAGTCCGGCAACGACGCGGCGATCGCGCTGGCCGAACATACCGCCGGCAGCGAGGAAGCCTTCGCCTCGCTGATGAACGAGTATGCGAAGAAGATCGGCATGACCGGCTCGCACTTCGTCAACGCCCATGGCCTGTCCGCCGACGGCCACTACACCACCGCCTACGATCTGGCGCTGCTGGGCCGGGCGATGGTGCGCGACTATCCGGAAACCTACGCCTACAACAAGATCAAGGAATTCCGCGTCGGCGACATCACCCAGCCGAACCGCAACCTGCTGCTGTGGCGCGACCCGAGCGTGGACGGCATCAAGACCGGCCACACCTCCGAAGCCGGCTACTGCCTGCTCAGCTCGGCCAAGCGCGGCGACCAGCGCCTGATCGCGGTGGTGATGGGCGACAGTTCCGAGAAGCAGCGCGCCGAGGACAGCCTGGCGCTGCTGAACTGGGGCTTCCGCTTCTTCGAGACGCACAGCCTGTACGAGCCGGGCAAGCAGGTCGCGCAGCAGCGCGTGTGGAAGGGCACCGAGAAGCAGGTGCTGCTGGGCGTGGCGCAGCCGCTGCTGGTCAGCGTGCCGCGCGGCCGCTACAACGAATTGAAGCCGGCGATCGAAGTGCCCAAGACCCTGGAGGCGCCGATCAAGCAGGGCCAGCAGATCGGCACGGTCAAGGTAAGCCTGGACGGCAAGGTGGTGGCGCAGGCTCCGCTGGTGGCGCTCAAGGCGGTCGACGAGGCCGGCTTCTTCAAGCGCCTGTGGGACAGCTTCTGGATGTGGTGGGAATCGGAATGATTTGTTTGAAAAAAGCCGGCTGACGCCGGCTTTTTTCTTGGGGATTCGGGAGTGGGGATTCGGGATTGGTGGCGAGAGCGCGTGCTGCCCTCGCTTCTTGTAGGAGCGGCTTCAGCCGCGAGGCTTTCCCGGTAAAGCATCGCGGCTGAAGCCGCTCCTACGGCACCGCGCGCTCGTGAAGACCTTCGAATCCCGAATCCCGACTCCCAAATCCCGGCGGCTAAAGCCGCCTGCTCACTGTAAAGCTGCCGAACACCGGCGTCTGCCGCTGCAGGTCGAACTCGCGGGTGCGCCAGTAGCGGGCGAGGGCGAACTTCCATTTGCCGCGCATCACCGCCAGGCCGATGCCGGCGTCGCCGACGAAGGGGCGCTTCTTCACGCTGTGGCTGTCGCGGAAGGTGTTGCCGTCCAGGGTGATGTCGCGCAAGACCCAGCGTCCATCGGTGGTCACGAACAGGTGCGCCGACCAGCCGCTGCCGACGCTGTCGGCCGGCGGGGCGACGTTCTCGCCGGCGGGGCGCAGCGGCGAACTGCCGAAATCGTCGGGCAGCTTCCAGCCCAGGCGCAGTTCCATGCCGGCATTGGCGTGGGTATCCAGGGTGCCCAGCGCGCCGCCCCAGTGGCTGATCGCGTCCCACCCCCAGCCGTCGCGGCTGCCGTCGCCGGACCAGCGGCGCAGGCGTTCGTGCAGCACGCGGAACACCGGCTCGTCGTGCAACTGGTTGTCCCAGCCCTGGAACTTGGCGTCGCCCAGCAGGTCGTGCACCGCATCCTGCACCTGCTTGCCCTGCGCCGACGGGCCGACCAGGCCCAGGGTGAGTTGCGTGGTGCGCAGGCGGTCGTCGTTGCGCGCGTTATAGCCGATGTTCATCAGCAACAGGCCGGCGTAGGGACGGTCGTCCTCGATCAGGTCGCGGCGCGTCTTGTCGGTGGGGGTAAACAACGCCTGGCCGATCGCGAAGGTCATGTTGCGCTGGGTGAAGTCGCTGTTCGGCTGCAGCCAGGTCAGGGCGCGGTTCGCCGCCCGCGCCAGCCGCGGGAGGCAGGGGTCGTCGGTATAGTCGCGCAGGTTCGGCGAGACGATGATCAGGCCGAACCCATTGGTATAGCCCTGGTCCTGGCCGGCGCCACCGAACAGGTCGTTGTCGACGCGGACGTTGACCGTGGGCGCGGTCGCTTCCAGGGTGTCGCGTGGGCATTGCGTGGTGGCGGCGACTGGGGCCGAGGCGAAGGCCAGGGCGATGGCCAGCGGAAAAAGCGGGCGGGGCGACGGCATGGGCGGCGTCTCTGGTCGGAAAAGGCGTGAGCGGCGATGTCCGCCTGCAGGCAGTCGATGCCGGCGACATCCCGGACCATGAACGCAGCCCGTGCAGTGAAGGATAGGCAAAAGTGCCGTAGCGGACAAATTCGTCCGTTTGGGTTTGTCTGTCCCATTCGCGCTCTTGTCGAGTGAAGGCGATGGTGCGCAATGACCCGCGCAGGGAGCCCCATGTCGAGGCAGCGGGGCCGCGCCACACCGGTGCCTTGCACGTACACGGGCCTGCGCTTCATGCGGCTGGCAGCACCCGGGCCGCTGCCGTCCACCCCGGCGCGGCCTTGGGTTTGCCCGGCGCCGGCCCGATAATGCGGGCATGGACATCACTTCCGATAACCCCGATCACGGTTTTCAGTTCCCCGGCGTGTTCGAGCTCAGCGCCATGGGCACGGCCAACACCGGCCTGGAGTCCGAACTGCCGCGCCTGCTCGCCGCCGCTGGCGTGGAGGTGATGGAGGAGCGCATCAGCTGGAAGCATTCGTCCAACGGCAAGTACGTGTCGGTGCGCATCGCCTTCCGTGCGCTGGACCGTGCCCAGTACGACGCCGCGCACCAGGCGCTGCGCGAGCACCCGGAAGTGAAGTGGACGCTGTAGCCGGGGACGCGCCACTGGCGCAGGCCCCCACGCTGCCGCCGTGCCGGGTGCGCCAGCTCGGCCGCCAGCCCTACGAGCCGGTGTGGCGGGCGATGCAGCGCTTCACCGATGCGCGCAACGAGGCCACGCCCGACGAATTGTGGGTGGTCGAACACGAGCCGGTGTTCACCCTCGGCCAGGCCGGCAAGCCGGAACACGTGCTGGCGCCCGGCGATATCCCGGTGCTGCAGGTCGATCGCGGCGGCCAGGTCACCTACCACGGCCCCGGCCAGTTGGTGGTGTACCCGCTGCTGGACCTGCGCCGGCTGCACATCGGCGTGCGCGACTACGTGTGCCGGATCGAGCAGGCGATCATCGACACCCTCGACGAATGGAACATCCTCGGCGAGCGCCGCGAAGGTGCGCCGGGCGTCTACGTCGGTGGCGCCAAGGTCGCCGCGCTCGGCATCCGCGTGCGCCGCGGCTGCACCTTCCACGGCCTGTCTTTCAATGTGGCGATGGACCTGGAGCCGTTCCACCGGATCAATCCCTGCGGCTACCAGGGCCTGCAGGTGACCGCGGTGCTAGACTTGGGCGGTCCCTCCGGCATGCAGGCGGTCACCCCGGTCCTGCTGGCCCAACTGGCGCGCCAGTTCGGGCTGACCCTGCAGCCGCTCGACGCCTTGCCCGATCTTTCGCTCACGCACGCGGCCTGACCGCCTGCCCGCCGACCACGCCATGACCCAGCCCAGCGCACGCTCCATTCCCTTGCAGGTCCTTTCCGGCGACAGCGCGCCCGCGCCGCTGCAGACCGGCGTCAAGCAGTTGGGCGGCGACAAGATCGCGCGCTCGCCGGTGCAGTTCGCCGATGCGCCGGTGCTGCGCAAACCCTCGTGGATCCGCGTGCGCATTCCCTCCGGCAATGCGGTGCAGAACCTCAAGGCCAAGCTGCGCGAGAACCGCCTGGTCACCGTCTGCGAAGAGGCCAGCTGCCCGAACATCCACGAGTGCTTCGGCCACGGCACCGCCACCTTCATGATCCTCGGCGAGGTCTGCACCCGCCGCTGCTCGTTCTGCGATGTCGCACACGGCCGGCCCAAGCCGCCGGATGCGGGCGAGCCGGCCAGCCTGGCGCAGACCGTGGCCGACATGGGCCTGAAGTACGTGGTGGTGACCAGCGTCGACCGCGACGACCTGCGCGACGGCGGCGCCCAGCATTTCGCCGACTGCATCGGCGCCATCCGCGTCGCCGCGCCGAACACCCGCATCGAGATCCTGACCCCGGACTTCCGCGGCAAGGGCCGCATGGACCGCGCGCTGGAGATCCTGGCGACCAATCCGCCGGACGTGTTCAACCACAACATCGAGACCGTGCCGGACCTGTACCCGAACGTGCGCCCCGGCGCCGACTACCAGTGGTCGCTGACCCTGCTGAAGAAGTTCAAGGCGCAGCATCCGGCGATCGCCACCAAGTCCGGCATCATGCTCGGCCTGGGCGAGACCCTGGAGCAGGTGCAGGCGACCCTGCGCGACCTGCGCGCGCACGACGTGGACATGGTCACCATCGGCCAGTACCTGCAGCCGACCGCCCATCACCACCCGGTGATGCGCTACTGGACGCCGGACGAGTACAAGGCGCTGGAGGAGTACGGCAACGCGCTGGGCTTCAGCCACGTCGCCTCCGGGCCGATGGTGCGTTCGTCCTATCACGCCGATCGCCAGGCGGCCGGCGCCGGCGTCGCCGCCTGAATCGCGTCCTCCTGAGCCGCGTCGTCGATCGCGCCTGTGCGCGGCGGCGACGCGCGTTCGTCGCCGCAGGACGACCGTCCGCGCGGCTCGCACCGGCAGCGTTCACACTTCTGCGCAGGCACGCCGCTAGTCTGCTTCATGAACAGGTGACACGGCCTGCAACTTGCGTCACTGTCGTGTTGTCTCACGCGATGTGCTGCCCCCCTGACGGCCTGGTGCCGAGAGTCCCCAGATGAAATTCAAAGCTTCCGCCTTCCTGCTGGCGTTTGCGCTGACCGCACCGCTGGCGCTGTTCGCCCGTACCGATGCGCCCGCCCTGCCGGCCGCTGCCACCGCCGACCAGGCCACCACCGCCAAGCTGGTGTACGGCCTGCTCTCCGACAGCCGCTACGCCTACCGGCCGCGCGCCCTCGACGAGGCGACCTCCAAGGAGGTCTTCAAGAAGTACCTGGAGACCCTGGACGGCAGCAAGCAGTTCTTCACCCAGGCCGATATCGACAAGTTCGCGAGCTTCCAGAACAACCTCGGCGCCAACATTTCCTCCGGCCAGCTGGAACCGGCGTTCCAGATATTCGCCGTGTACCGGCAGCGGGCGGACGAGCGCATCGCCTACGCGCGCAAGCTGCTCAAGCAGGACTTCAACTTCGACGGCGACGAGAAGTTCGAGTACGACCGCAAGAACGCGCCGTGGGCCAAGGACGACCAAGAGCTGGATGCGCTGTGGCGCAAGTCGGTGATGAACGACTGGCTGCGGCTCAAGCTCGCCGGCAAGAAGCCGGAGGACATCCGCAAGACGCTCGATAAGCGCTACGCCAACCTCGACGACTCGGTGAAGGAACTGAAGAGCGAGGACGTGTTCCAGTTCTTCATGAATGCCTACACCAATACGGTCGATCCGCACACCGACTACTTCACCCCGCGCACCGCCGAGAACTTCAACCAGCAGATGTCGCTGTCGCTGGAAGGCATCGGCGCGCAGTTGCAGAAGCAGGACGACCTGGTGGTGATCCGCGAGGTGATCCCGGGCGGTCCGGCCGCGCTGGACGGCACGCTCAAGCCGGGCGACCGCATCGTCGGCGTCGGCCAGGGCAAGAGCGGTCCGGTCGAGGACGTGATCGGCTGGCGCATCGACGACGTGGTCGCCAAGATCCGCGGCGACAAGGACACCCAGGTGCGCCTGGAGTACATCCCCGCCGAAGCCGGCGTGGACGGCAAGCATCGCCAGGTGCTGCTGACCCGGCAGAAGGTGCGCCTGGCCGAACAGGCCGCCAAGGGCGAGACCATCGAACTGCCGGCGAAGGACGGCGAGCCGGCGCGGCGCATCGGCGTGATCAAGCTGCCGGCGTTCTACCAGGACTTCGAAGGCCGCCGCCGCAACGCCAAGGACTATGCCTCGGCGACCCGCGACGTGGCCAAGCTGCTGGCCGGGTTCAAGACCGACAAGGTCGACGGCGTGGTGCTGGACCTGCGCAACAACGGCGGCGGTTCGCTGGACGAGGCGATCGAGCTGACCGGCCTGTTCATCGAGCAGGGCCCGGTGGTGCAGGTGCGCGAATCCGGCGGCCGCGTCACCGTCAACAGCGACCAGAACCCGGCCGTGGCCTGGGACGGCCCGCTGGCGGTGCTGATCAACCGTGGTTCCGCCTCGGCGTCGGAGATCTTCGCCGGTGCCATCCAGGATTACGGCCGCGGCCTGATCATCGGCGAGACCAGCTTCGGCAAGGGCACGGTGCAGAACATCGTCGACCTGGACCGCTGGCCGGCCAACGAGACCGACCGCTTCGGCCAGGTCAAGCTGACCATCGCCCAGTTCTTCCGCGTCAGCGGCAGCAGCACCCAGCACAAGGGTGTGGTGCCGGACATCGCCTTCCCGGCCAGCGTCGATGCCACCGAGTTCGGCGAGAGCACCTACGACAACGCGCTGCCGTGGAGCCGCATCGCCGCGGTGCCGCACACCCAGTACGGCAATTTCGCGCCGCTGCTGCCCAAGCTGGAGGCGCTGCACACCACGCGCATCGCCAACGACAAGGAATTCCAGTGGTGGGAAGAGGATGTGCGCCAGTTCCGCGACGAGGCGGCGAAGAAGTACGTGGTGCTCAACGAGGCCGAGCGCCGCGCCGAGCGTGAGAAACAGGACGCGCAGCGCAAGCAGCGCCAGGAGGTCCGCAAGCAACTCGGCCTGCCGCTGGATCCGCTGGCCGACGACAGCAGCGACGACGGCCTGACCGGCAACGAGCGCGACATCATCAAGGATGCCGCGCGCGAGAAGCTGGTCGACAAGCGTCCGGACCCGCTGCTGCGCGAATCGGCCTCGATCCTGAGCGATGCGGTCAACCTGCTGGAAAAGGATCGCCCGCTGTCGGTGCAGGTGCTGCCGCAGTCCACCGGCCCGGGGCGCTGGGCCGACTGAGTCCGCTCGCCGCCTTCGTCCGAACACGAACGCGCCATCGCCCAGCGGTGGCGCGTTTTTTGTTGCAGGTCGGATTTTGCAGGTAGCCGATATGCGCCATCGTCATGCGCTGGTCGATCCACGGTGTCGGTGGGTGCGGAGGAACTGGCGGGCTGCGTGGGCCGGCAGTCCATCTCCTGGATCGGTACGCACCGCGGGAAGCGGCGTTGATCCGCCGCGTCCTCGCCGTGTGGCATCGTAGGAGCGGCTTCAGCCGCGACCCAGCATTCTCGAGAGGACCCCGTCGCGGCTGAAGCCGCTCCTACCGCTGCGCGATACAGCGGCGAAACCACCTCTTCAGCCCAGCGCCTGCCACACCTGGTGCACACCCAATCCCAGCAAGGTCAGGAAGAACACGCGGCGGAACGTCCTGGCGGAGATGCGCTGGCGCAGCCGCGTGCCCAGCCACATGCCGATGGCGGTGGGCAGCAGCGCCAGCAGCGATGGACCCAGCGCGTGCGAGGGAAAGGCGCCGTGCGCGATCAATGCCGCGGCCAGCGCCAGTGTCGCCGCGGCGAAGCAACTGCCGAGGGCGCGCATCAGCATGTCCCGCGGCAGCTCCAGCGCCACCAGGTAGGGCAGCACCGGCAACACGAACACGCCGGTGGCACCGGTCAGCAATCCGGTCGCCAGGCCCACGGGCGGCCCCGCCCAGCGCGCCTGCGAGGGCGACAGGCGCCCCTGCCACTGACTCAGCCCAAGCAGGGCATACAGCGCCAGCAATGCGCCCAGCCCGGCGCGCGCCAGCCGCGGGTCGGCACCGGCGAGGATGCCGGCGCTGCACCAGGTGCCGGCGACGATGCAGGCCAGCAGCGGCCACAGCCGCCGCAGCAGCGCGCCCGTGCCTGCGCCCCAGGCCTGTTGCAGATTGATCAGCAGCGACGGCAATGCCAGCAGCGCCGCCGCCTCGGTCGGCGTCAGCCACAGCCCGAGCAGGCCCATCGCCACCGTCGGCAGGCCCATGCCGGCCACGCCCTTGACGCCGCCGGCCAGCAGGAAGACCAGGGCGATCGGCAGCAGGTGCGGGGCGAGCGTGTCCATGACGTCGAGCATCGGCGTGCCGCGGCGGCCGGACAATGCGCGAATGCTTCAGGCAGACTTCGGCAACGACGAAGGCGGGAGCGCCGATGCACCTGGATTTCACCGATCTGCGGCTGTTCCTGGCGGTGGCCGAAGCCGGCAGCATCACCGCCGGCGCCGACCGCGCCGCATTGTCGCTGGCCGCCGCCAGTGCACGCATCCGCGCGCTGGAGACGCAGCTCGGCGTCGCGGTGTTCGAGCGCGGCCCGCGCGGCGTCGGCCTCACCGCGGCCGGCACCGCGTTGCTGCGGCACGCGCGGCAGTTGCTGCGCCAGGCCGAGGCGATGCGCAGCGAACTGGGCGAATACGCCGGCGGCCATCAGGCGAGTGTGCGCCTGCTGGCCAATACTGCGGCGCTGTCGGAGTGGTTGCCGGAGGTGCTGGCCGAGTTCCTGGTGGCGCATCCGCGCATCGATCTGGCGCTGCGCGAGCAGGGCAGCGTCGCCGCGGCCGACGCGCTGCGCGAGCAACGCGCCGACCTGGCGGTGATCGCCGATCACGCCGATCTGCAGTGCCTGCAGGCCCGCCCGTTCCGACAGGACCGGCTGGTGCTGGTGGCCGCGGCCACGCACCCGCTGGCACAGGCGTCGCAGCTGCGGTTTGCGCAGGTGTGGCAGGCGCAGTTGCTCGGCCTGGCCGAGGACAGCGCGTTGCAGCAGCATCTGCGGACCCAGGCCGCGCGTGCCGGTGGCCAGTTGCGTCTGCGCGCACAGGTGCACGGCATCGAACCGCTGTGCCGGATGCTGGCGCGCGGCGCCGGTGTGGCGATCCTGCCGCAGGCGGCGCTGGAGCGGGTCAGCGTGCGCGCGCAACTGGTCGCGGTGCCGCTGCAGGAGCCGTGGGCGTTGCGCCAGTTGTCGATCGTGTGGCGACCGACACCGGCGCCATCGTCGCCGGTGCAGGAGGTCCTCGATTGGTTGTGCGCGCATGCCGCGCCGGCGGACTGAGGATCCGTCGGCTGGCGCATGACGGACGCCTCTGACGATGCGCTTGCGCAATGGTGCAGCGAGGCATCGTTAACTCGCAGGCGCCGGCTTTGTTACGCTGTTCGGGATCGCTTGCGACGGCTGTTCCCGGTGACGCGTGTCGCGGCTGAATCGCTCCTGCGGGCGCACGGCCCTTTGTCAGCGCAGGTGCTTCCTGTGGGAGGGACTTCAGTCCCGACTGCTACCGGAGCCGGATGCTTTCCGGTGCAAGATTGAGGCTGAAGAACTGAGCGGATCACGCGCCTCTGCTTTGGCTCTGCCGGAGGTGTTGCCTGTCTTGCAGCGCTCGATGTGGCCTTGGCCAGCCAGCCACGCCAAGGCCTTTCACGTCATGCGCGTCGCGGCTGAAGCCGCTCCTACGACGAGCGGCACTTCGTTAGTTGACCGTCTGCCTTACCAGGCATGACGTCGCCTGGTAGGAGCGGCTTCAGCCGCGAAAGGCTTTACCGCTGGCGCCTCGCCGCGGCTGATACCGAACAGATAGGAACCGCTCCCGTTCGCAGGCCTGCGGTCCATGCCACAGGCCCACGCGCCTCACTGCGGCCAAGCGAACGTGGCGATCACCGGGAAGTGGTCCGACGGCCAGTGGCCCTCCGGCCGCGCGTCGAGCGTGGCGTAGTCGGTTGCTTTGAGCCCGCGCGAGAGGATCCAGTCGATGCGCCGGTCCGGGTGGCCGGTGAAATCGTGGAAGGTCGCTTCCGGGCCCCGCGGCTGCGCCACCTGCGTGCGTGCATCGGCCAGGCTGGCGGTGAGGGTGTGGTAGGTCGGCGAGTCCGGCACGGTGTTGAAGTCGCCGGTCAGCACCACCGGCACGTCCGCCGGCAGCGCCTTCAGCCGCGACACGATCAGCGCCGCGCCCTTGGCGCGGGCCGCTTCGTCCTCGTCGCGATAGGGCAGATGGGTGTCGAACAGGTAGAAGCGGCGGCCATCGCCGACGCGCTCGAACAGCCCCCAGTTGACCATGCGCGGCAGCGGATGGCCCCAGCTGATGCTGCCCATCACCTCCGGCGTGTCCGACAGCCAGAAGTGACCCGAGTCCACCAGCTTCAGCCTGCGGCTGTCGTAGAACACGCCCATGCGTTCGCCGTCGTCCTTGCCGTCGCGGCTGGGACCGAACCAGCGGTACTCCGGCAATTGCGCGGCCAGGTAGTCGGCCTGGCGCTCGACCAGTTCCTGTGTGCCGAACACGTCCGGATGCTGCGCGCGGATCAGCGCGGCCATCGCGCTGCGGCGCACGTCCCAGCGCTTGTCGCCGTCGGTGTCGACCGGCACGCGCACATTGAAGCTCATCACCTTGAGCGGGGCCGGCGCAGCGGGCGTTGCGGGCGTGCGCGCCTGCGCCGGCGCGATGCACGCGCCCAGCACCAGCAGCAGAGGAAGCGCGAGCGTGCGCGCGGACGACAGCGACATGGCAGATCTCGACAGGAGCGGAGCACGCGATGGTGGCACGGCGGTGGTGTCGGTGACCACCGCGTGGCGCGCCTGCCGAGCGGCGATCAGTTGAACGCCGACAGCGCCTGGGTGAGTTTGCCGTTGTTGTCGACCGCGCCCATCGTGTAGCCCTGCCAGCCCGGATACGCGTCGGGTTCCCAATAGAACACGCCCAGCCCACGGCTGCCGAGCGCGCGGGTCTTGCTGAGCAGATCGGCCAGCATCGCGCGGGTGGTGGCGGCCTGCTGCCAGTCCATGCCGACCTCGCTGACGATCACGTCCGACCCGTAGCGCGTCACCATGTCCTGCATGTTGCTGGCGATCTGGGTGTTGGCGCTCTGCCAGGCATTGGTGGACGGGTAATGCGACATGCCGACCACGTCCCACTTGCCGCCGGCCGACTTGAGGCTGTCGAAGAACCAGCGGAAGGTCGCGTTGTCGTAGCCATTGGCCAGGTGCACTATCACCTTGGCGTTGGGGTAGACCGACTTGCTGGCGTTGTAGCCGCTGTTGATCAGCTGCGCGAGGTTGCCGAAGTTGGGCGTCTTGCCGTCCGGCCACAGCATGCCGCTGTTGATCTCGTTGCCCACCTGCACCCAGCTCACGTCGATGCCGTTGGACTTGAGGTAGGACAGGATGCCGTTGGTGTGCGAATACACGTCCTTCACCAGGGTGGCGAAGTCGTGGTTGCTCCAGGCCGCCGGCTTGGTCTGCTTGCCGGGATCGGCCCAGCTGTCGCTGTAGTGGAAGTCGATCATGATGCGCATGCCCTGCGCCTTCGCGCGCTTGGCCATGTTCAGCGTGTCGGCACCGTCGTTCCAGCCGCCCTGCGGATTGACCCACACGCGCAGCCGGATCGCGTTGACGCCGGTGCCCTTGAGCAGCGAGAAGAAATCGGTGGTGGCGCCGGAGGCATTGCGGAACACGCGCCCGCTGCTCTCCTGCTGGTCGATCCAACTGACATCGGCACCTTTGGCGAAGGTCTGCGCCATGGCCGGCGCACACAGACAGGCGAGCAACAACACCAGCAGCCAGGCGGACACGCGCTTGCTCGATCGGTTCATGCGATTCTCGCAGTGATGGGAGGAGGGAAGGAGGGCGTCGCGCGGCCGCGAACGGTGGCCGGCGCGACGTGCCGGGCGGTCCCCATGGCCGCGGCGCGCACGAGGCTAGCGCGATCGCTGTGGCGACGCGCGCTGCACTGCAGCGTCGCCGGCGCGACGTCCGCGCGCGCTGTCTGGATGGCCGATGAATCTGCGCGGTGCGTCACTTGACGCGATGCGGCATCGGCGTAGCATTTCGCCCACGCCAAGGGACAGACCCGCGGCGATCAACCAACCGTGAGGGATGCTCATGGAGTTCGACTATCTGGTGTTCATCGGGCGCTTCGAGCCCTTCCACAACGGCCACGCTGCCGTTGCCCGCCACGCCCTGGCGCGTGGACAGAAACTCATCTTCCTGATCGGCTCGGCCGAGACTCCCCGCACCATCCGCAATCCCTGGACCGTTGCCGAGCGCAGCGTGATGATCCAGGCCGCGCTGGAAGGTGCCGGCGAGCGCTTGATCCTGCGTCCGCTGCGCGATCACCTGTACAACGAAAGCCAGTGGATCGCCGCGGTGCAGTCCACGGTGGCCGAGGCGGTGCGCAGCGACGGCGGCAGCGCCGAGGCGCGGATCGGCCTGATCGGCATGGACAAGGACGCCAGCAGCTATTACCTGCGCGAGTTCCCGCAGTGGCCGCTGGTCGACGTGCAGCACACCGAGACGCTGTCGGCGACCGAGCTGCGCCGTTACCTGTTCGAGGCCGGCAGCATCGATTTCCACGGCGCGCTGCTGATGCTGCGCGGCAACGTGCCGACGCCGGTGTTCGACATGCTCGAGGCGTTCCGCAAGAACTCGCCGTCGTACGCCGAACTGCTCGCCGAATACCAGTTCATCGAGCAGTACCGCGCCACCTGGAAGGAGGCGCCGTATCCGCCGACCTTCGTCACCGCCGACGCGGTGGTGGTGCACTCCGGGCACGTGCTGCTGGTGCGCCGCCGCGCGGCGCCGGGCAAGGGGTTGTGGGCGCTGCCGGGCGGCTTCGTCGGCCAGCACGAGAGCATCCTCGATGCGTGCCTGCGCGAGCTGCGCGAGGAGACCCGGCTGAAGATCCCGGTGCCGGTGCTCAAGGGCTCGCTGAAGAACCGCCACGTCTTCGACCACCCCGAACGCAGCCTGCGCGGGCGCACCATCACCCATGCCTTCCACTTCGAGTTCGTGTTCGGCGAACTGCCCGAGGTGCGCGGCGGCGACGACGCCGACAAGGCGCGCTGGGTGCCGGTCAGCGAAGTGCTGGGCATGGGTCCGAAACTGTTCGAAGACCATCTGCACCTGCTCGAATTCTTCCTGGGCCGCGGTTGACGCGGCCTTCCCGGCCGGCGGACAGACCGCCGGCTTTCCCAGACGCGAAGGAGCTTCCGTCATGCAATGCCTGAACAACCTGCTGCTCAACACCGACAGCTACAAGGCCAGCCACTGGCTGCAGTACCCGCCCGGCACCGACGCCACGTTCTTCTATGTGGAATCGCGCGGCGGCGTCTACGACCGCACCGTGTTCTTCGGCCTGCAGTCGATCCTGAAGGAGGCGCTGGGCCGCCCTGTCACCCATGCCGACATCGACGAGGCGCGCGACCTGTTCGCCGCGCATGGCGAGCCGTTCAACGAGGCCGGCTGGCGCGACATCGTCGACCGCCTCGGCGGCCAGTTGCCGATCCGCATCCGCGCCGTGCCCGAGGGCAGCGTGGTGCCGACCCACAATGCGCTGATGACCATCGAGTCCACCGACGCGCAGGCCTACTGGGTGCCGTCGTACCTGGAGACGCTGCTGCTGCGCATCTGGTACCCGGTGACCGTGGCCACGGTGAGCTGGCACGCCAAGCAGACCCTGCGCCAGTTCCTGGAGCGCACCAGCGACGATCCGGACGGGCAGTTGCCGTTCAAGCTGCACGACTTCGGCCCGCGCGGCGTGTCCAGCCTGGAATCGGCGGCGATCGGCGGCGCGGCGCATCTGGTCAACTTCCTCGGCACCGACACCGTGTCCGGGCTGTTGCTGGCGCGCGCGCACTACCACGAGCCGATGGCCGGCTATTCGATCCCCGCCGCCGAGCACAGCACCATCACCAGTTGGGGCCGCGAGCGCGAGGTCGATGCGTACCGCAACATGCTCAAGCAGTTCGGCAAGCCCGGCGGCGTGGTCGCGGTGGTGTCGGACAGCTACGACATCTTCCACGCGATCCGCGAGCACTGGGGCACCACGCTGCGCGAGGAGGTGATCGCCTCCGGCGCCACCGTGGTGATCCGCCCGGACTCCGGCGATCCGGTGGCAGTGGTGCACCAGTGCCTGGAACTGCTCGACGAGGCGTTCGGCCACAGCGTCAACGGCAAGGGCTACAAGGTGCTCAACCACGTGCGGGTGATCCAGGGCGACGGGGTCAACCCGACCAGCATCCGCGCGATCCTGGAGCGCATCACCAGCGCCGGCTACGCCACCGACAACCTGGCCTTCGGCATGGGCGGCGCCTTGCTGCAGCGGCTCGACCGCGACACCCAGAAGTTCGCGTTGAAGTGCTCGGCCGCGCGCGTCGACGGCCGCTGGATCGATGTCTACAAGGATCCGGTCACCGACAAGGGCAAGCTCAGCAAGCGCGGGCGCATGCGTCTGCTGCGGCACCGCGAGTACGGCAGCTACCGCACCGAGCCGGTGGCGCCAGACGCGGTGTCGGCCGAAGCGGTCGCCGGCCCGGCCGGCTACGACGATGCGATGGTCACCGTGTGGGAGAACGGCCGCCTGCTGCACGACTGGACCTTCGCCGAGGTACGCGAGCGCGCGAACGCCGCGCGCCTGTAGGAGGCGCTCATGCATGCGTCCCTGCCGAGTCCGCCGCCATTGAGCGGCGGCTCGCCGCTGTTCGCCGCGCTGCGCGCCAGCACCCCGCACCTGGAATGGCGGGTGCCGGCCGCGGCGGATGCCTCGCGCTGGCGCCAGCAGCGCATCGGCGCGCGCGACTATCGCGTGGCGCAGCCGGTCACCTTCACTCCTTACGCGTCGGTGCGGCCATGTTCGGCGCGCTGCCGCTTCTGCTCGGAAACCCTGCGGCCGCAGGCCGGCGGCACCGCCGCGGCCAGCCTGCGGCCGCCGCCGGACTACTTCGCGCAGTTGCGCCAGGCGCTGGCGCGACTGCGCGGGCTGCCGCTGTCGCATTCGCTGTCGGGATTGGAAATGACCGACGACGAAGACTGGTTCGTGGAACTGCTGCAGACCCTGGGCGCGGCCGAGCGCGAGGGACTGCTGGTCGAGCAGCGGGTGCTGTACAGCAATGGCGCCGGCTTCGCCCGCGGCCGCGGCGACGCGCTGCTGCATGCGTTGCAGCGCTTCGGCCTGTCGTGGATCGAACTGTCGCGGCACCATCCGCAGCAGTCGCACAACGATGCGATCATGCGCTTCCGCGATGGCGAAGCGATTGCCGACGCGGGCGTCTTCGTCGCCACCGCGCAGCGCATCGCCGAAGCGCTGCCATTGCGCATGGTGTGCATCCTGCAGCACGGCGGCATCGCCGATGCCGACGGCGTCGCCGCCTACCTGGACTGGGCGCGCGCCTGTGGGGCGCGCACGGTGATCTTCCGCGAGTTCTCCCGGCTCGGCGATGGCTACCGCGATGGCGGCACCGCGCGCTATCTGACGCAGGCGCGGGTCGCGGTGGAGCAGGTGCTCGGCGCCTGCATGGCTGCGCCGTGGTGGCGCACGCTGCAGCCGCTGCAGATCACCGAGGGCTACTACTTCTGGAACCTGCGCCTGGCCACCGCCGACGGCATGGAGGTGGTGTTCGAGACCTCCGACTACGGCGCGATGCACGCGCGCCACGACAGCGGCGACATCTACAAGCTGGTGTTCTTCGCCGATGGACGGCTGTGCGCCGGCTGGCAGCCGGACCGCGATCTGCTGTGGCGGGCGCCGCATGGATAGCCGCAGCTGGTGGACGCCGTCGCCGGATCCGCCGGAACATCGGCTGCCGGAGGACCTGCGCCAGCGCGACCCGCTGGGCGCGCGCGACTGCGGCTGGGTCGGGCAGATGCGTCCGTTCGTGCGCCATTTCAGCGCGCCCGGCGCACGCGTGCTGGATCCGTTCTGCGGCTTCGGCAGCACGCTGCTCGCGGCCGAACTGGAAGGCCGCCACGGCGTCGGCCTGGAGATCGACGCGGCACGTGCGCGGCTGGCGCGCGAACGGCTGCAGCGGCTGGGCCTGCACGCCGAGGTGCTGGACGGCGGCTTGCCGCACTGCGCGCCATCCGCGCCGGTGGACCTGTGCCTGACCAATGTCCCGTACTTCGGCTGCGCCTGGCCGGCTGAGGCAGGGGCCGGTCAGCTCTACGCCAGCGCCGACTACGCAGGCTATCTGCACGGCCTGCGCGCGGTGTTCCATGGGGTGCGCCGCCACCTGCGCGAGGACGGCTTCTGCATCGCGATGGTGGAGAACGTCCAGCTCGGCGAGGCCACGGTGCCGCAGGCCTGGGACCTGGCGCGGATCCTGGGCAGCCTGTTCGTGCCCTGTCCCGAGCGGGTGCTGTGCTACCCGCGCGAGACGGCGCAGCCGCTGGCGCCAGGCGACACCCGCAACGATCGCAGCCATGAGTACGCGCTGATCTTCCAGCACCGGCGCCAGCGCATCGATCTGGCGGGCACGGCGCAACTGCTGGCGGCCCTGCGCGCCGACGGTTTCGCCTTCGCGTTGTACGGCAGCTATCCGCGCTGGCTGGCCGATCCGGCGGCGGCGCCGCGCCTGCCCGGCGACGTCGATCTGCTGCTGCCGCGCGACCTGGACGGCCTGCTGCGGCTGCTCGACTGGCTGCGCGCGCGTGGCTTCCTGCTGAGCCTGTGGGGCGAGCCGCTGGCGGCGCCGCCGACCCTGCAACTGCTCGACGCCCATCATTACCTGCGCGCCGAACGCCGCGCCGGCGACGGCGGCCTGCTGCGCGTGGACCTGGCGCTGGAACCCGCCGCTGCCTGACCCGGCGGCGGCCGGGCCGCGTGTCTCGCTAACCGCGGGATGAGCGGCCGCGGCGGCGTCAAGGCCGCGCCGACGCGCTTGCGGCTATCCTTTGCCGCGGTTCCCTCTCTCCGGTCAACGGCCTATGTCCGCTCCCTCCAAGGTTCTCGCCATTCCCGCGCTCGCGCTGATCGCGATCGGCCTGAGCGGCTGCTTCGCGCGCAAGCAGGACGGCCTGGTGAAAGAGACCTTCAACTCCGACAACACCTATTCGCGCAACTATCCGGTGCAGCCGGCGCAGGCCTGCGAATCGGCGCGCCGCGCGCTGCTGAGCCAGGGCTACGTGGTGTCCAAGGCCACCGCCGATGCGGTGGAAGGCACCAAGAATTTCCAGCCCAGCGACGAATTGCACGAGCAACTGGAACTGCGCGTGTCCTGCGTGGCGCACGGGCAGAACGAATCCTGGGTGTTCGTCAGTGCCTTGCAGGACCGCTACGCGCTGAAGAAGAGCCCGACCTCGGCCAGCGTCGGTGTCGGCGTACTCGGCTCGGTGTCGCTGCCGATCGGCAGCAGCGACGACTCGATGGTGCGGGTCGCCAGCAGCACCGTGCAGGACGGCGACTTCTACAAGCGCTTCTTCCAGTTGATGAGCGAGTACCTGCCCAAGAGCAAGCCGGCACCGGCGCCGCCCGCGCATCCGCCAGCGCCTGCGGCGATGGCTGCACCGGCACCGGCACCGGCAGCACCGGCAGCGGCCGCGTCGACCGAGCCGTCACCGACGCCCGCCGCGGTGCCCACGCCGCCGCCGGCACCCGCATCGACCACGGCAGCGCAGCCGCCGGCCACGACGGCACCGGCAAGCAACGAACCCGGTGGCGCCGACTGATTCAGGCGCTGCTGCAGAAGCTGAATGCGGCCGATTTCGCTTCACGAACCATTCGCGAAGTCGGTGAGAAGGTGGCGCCCGTCGAGAGCGCGGTGCTTGTGCATCGGCTCCGCCACCCAGGAGCAATCAGCATGAACACTCTCAAATCCGCCTTGTGTCTTTCCGTGCTCGCCATCGCCACGGCCGCCGCGCCGCTCGCCGAGGCGCAGCGCCATTACGGTCCCGAGGACAATGGCCGCCGCTTCAGCGACGGCACCCGCGTGCACTGCAAGAAGGTCGCCGTGCGCAAGAACAGCACCGACCCGGACCGCATCGGCGGCACCCTGGCGGGTGCGGCGATCGGCGGCCTGCTCGGCAACCAGATCGGCAAGGGCGATGGCCGCAAGCTGGCCACGGTCGGCGGCGCGGTCGCCGGTGGCGCTACCGGCCGTTACATCCAGGGCCAGCGTCAGCAGGCCAACGGCAACCGCGTGGTCGAGACCGTCTGCAAGCGCTACTGAGTCGCGGCTGCGTCGTGTCGTTCGGCGTCTGCCGCCGACCTGACGACCTGACGACGTGATACAGCACGCCCCGGCGGAGGCCTCCGCCGGGGCGTTTTCATTTCGGGGTTAATTGCGACGTCGCGCGATGCGGCGTCGCGGCAGCTCAATCGGCGAGCAGGTCGCGCAGCGCCGCGTCCAGCTGCGGATAGCGGAACACATAGCCCTCGCGCTGCGCGCGTGCGGGCAGCACGCGCTGGCTGCCCAGCAACAGCTCGGCCATCTCGCCGAAGCCCAGGCGCAGCGCCGCCGCCGGCATCGGCAGCAGCGCCGGACGATGCAGGGTCGCGGCGAGTTGCTGCGCGAAGGTGGCATTGGTCGCCGGTGCCGGCGCCGTGGCGTCGTAGGCGCCTTCGCCGCCGTGCTGCAGCAGCCACAGCAGCAGCCCGACCTGATCGTCGCGGTGGATCCAGCTCATCCACTGGCGGCCATCGCCCATGCGTCCGCCCATGCCGAAGCGGAACGGCAGCAGGATCCGCGCCAGCGCCCCGCCGTCGCGGCCCAGCACCACGCCGGTGCGGACCAGGCTGGTGCGCACGCCCAGGTCCTGCGCGCGCAACGCTTCGGCTTCCCAGTCGCGGCACAGCTCGGCGGAAAAGTCGTCGCCGGGCGTGCTGGCTTCGTCCAGGACCTCGTCGCCGCGATCGCCGTAGTAGCCGATCGCCGAGCCGGAGATCAGGCAACCGGGGCGCCGCGCGGCGTCGAGTCCGCGCATCCAGTCGAGCAGGGCGCGGGTGGTGCCGATGCGCGAGGTGCGGAAGCGGCGCTTGCGGGTGGCGCTCCAGCGTCCTTCGCCCAGCGGTTCGCCGGCGAGGTTGACTACCGCATCGGCCGGTCCGGCACGCCGCAGGTCGTCCAGCGCCTGCACCGCCGGCAACAGCCGTGCCGCGCGCGCCGGGTCGCGGGTGAGCACGCTGACCGTGTGCCCGGCGTCGAGCAGGGCAGGGCACAACGCGCGGCCGATGAATCCGGTGCCTCCGGTAACGAGCACGTGCATGCAGGGGATCGCTTGCGCCAAGGGAGCCGCAGTGTAGGTGCGCCGGGCATGGCGGAAGAGTGAATGCCGGGCCGCCGGTGCGGTGGCGGTGGGTTTCGCGACGCCTGCACGGGCGCGGCGGCACGCTGCGCGGGCGCCGCCGCCGCGTGGCCAACGGAAGCTCCTGTTCGCGATGTCCGCTCCATGATCCGACCACCGAGGTTCGCTTGCCTGCCGCGTCTGCGCCGCGGCGTCGGCGTGCTGCTGGCCGCGCTGCTGGCCGGTACCGCGGCGACGGCCGCGCCAGCGCCGGCCGACCAGGCCAGCGCCGCCTGCCTGACCGTCCTGCTGGAGCGGCTCGGCTGGCGCATCGGCAGGACCGCCGACGCGCAGCCACACATCGCCGCTGGCGCGCCCTGCGAACGCGGTTCGCTGGCCGAGGCGCAGGCGCACGGCGATCTGCAGGCGGCCTTGCCCGCCGGCTGGAGCGACGCGCAGCGGCAGCAGGCGCTGCGCGCCTTGCTGGACGCGCCGGCGACGCAGTGCGGCTATTTCCTGCAACTGGGCGCGGCTACCACGCGTGCGGTCGCGCGGCTGCAGGACAACCCCGGCTATCGCTTCTCCGCGCTGCAACTGGGCTGGATCGGCTTCGGCCTGCGCGGCGCGCACGCGCAGGGCTGGGAGCGCTTCCGCAGCTTCGGCCGCGGCTATCGCCCGGCAGGCGGCAATGCGCAGGCGATCGAGGCGTTCTACAGCGGCCACGTGCGTTCGGAATGCGGCGTCGGCCGGCAGATCGCGCAACTGGCCACGCAGCGCGAACTGTATGGCGATGCCGCGTTCGATCGTGCGTTCAGCGCCGACGAGCTGTCGATCGGCACCTTCCTGACCCTGCACGACACCGACAGCATCCTGCTCGGCGCGCACGCCGGCGAGTTCTTCGCGGACGGCAAGGCGGCCAGGACCGCGCAGCGCGGCCGTGCCGCCTTCCTCGGCGCGCCCGGCTACATCGTGCACGTGTTCGAGCGCCGTTACCTGGACGACATCAACAACCAGGCGGAAAACTTCGTGGTCGCCGCGGTCAGTGCCGAGGCCGCGGCGTCTCTGCGCGCGCATGGTGGCTTCGCGCACTACGACGGCCAGAACCGGCGCATCTGGGAACTGGCGCAGGCGCTGCGCGGTCCGGGGCGGGAGCGCTTCGAGCGCCTGCTGTACGCGCGCGACCCGGCGCTGCGCGCGCGCCTGGATCCGGCCCAGCAGGCGGTACTCGCGCAACTCGACGCCTTGCTCGACGATCCGTTCTACCGGGGCTTTCAGGTCTACGTGCATCCCAAGGGCGTCAAGCCGATCGGTTATCACGTGGTGCGGCTGCTGGATCGCAATCCGCGCACCCCGTTCGCGATCGAGCTGACCCTGCACAACCTGCACACCACGCTGTACCGCCGCTGGCGCGACCTGCAACTGCACGACTGCGCACAGGCGTCGCGGTCGGCGCGTGCCGATGTGCCGGCGCCTTAGCTGCGCGTCACGTCGGCGCCGCCGCTTCGTGAGACCCTAACCCTCCTTTTTTTCGAACCGGGAACGACGCATGGAACTGGGACTTGTAGGCTTGGGCCGGATGGGCGCCAACATGGCCGAGCGGCTGGTGCGCGGCGGGCATCGCGTGGTCGGTTTCGACCTGGGCGAGGCCGCGCGCAGTGCGGCGCAGCAGCGCGGGGTGGAAGCGGTCGACAGCATGGCCGCGCTGATCGCGGCGCTGCCGGCGCCGCGCGCGGTGTGGCTGATGGTGCCCGCCGGCAAGGTCGTCGACGACACCCTGGCGGCGCTGCTGCCGCTGCTGGGCAAGGGCGACGTAGTGATCGACGGCGGTAATTCCTACTACAAGGATTCGATGCGCCGCGCCGGCGAACTTGCCGCGCACGGCATCGCCTATGTCGACTGCGGCACCAGCGGCGGCGTGTGGGGGCTGCGCGAGGGCTACAGCCTGATGATCGGCGGCGACACCGCCGCGGTGCAGCGCCTGCACGACGTGTTCGCGACCCTGGCGCCGGCGGCCGATGCCGGCTGGGGACATGTCGGCCCCAGCGGCGCCGGCCACTTCACCAAGATGGTCCACAACGGCATCGAGTACGGAATGATGCAGGCCTATGCCGAAGGCTTCGCGCTGATGGGGCGCAAGCAGGAATTCGCACTGGATCTGCACCAGGTGGCCGAGGTCTGGCGCCAGGGCAGCGTGGTGCGTTCGTGGCTGCTGGACCTCTGCGCCGATGCGCTGGGCGACAATCCGACCCTGGCCGGCATCGCGCCGTTCGTCCAGGATTCCGGCGAAGGCCGCTGGACCGTGGCCGAGGCGATCGACCTGGACGTGCCGGCGCCGGTGATCACCCTCTCGCTGCTGGAGCGGCTGCGCTCGCGCGACGACGATTCGTTCGCCGACAAGCTGCTGGCGGCGATGCGCAACCAGTTCGGCGGCCATGCGATCAAGCACGAGGGCGGCGCCGCACCCGCGCCGGGCGGCACGCGTCCGGCCTGAGCCGCGACGCTCAGTCCAGCGCCACGCTGCAACCGGAGGCGGCGCTGTGCACGCCCGCCTCCAGCAGGCGCATCACCGCCAGCGCCTGCGCCGCATCCACCGGCGCAGGCCCGCGCCCGGCCAGCGCCTCGCGAAACGCCGCATAGCAGTCGCGGTAATCGCCGCGATGCGCGGGCAGCGTCTGCACGGCATGGGTGCCGTCGGCGCCGACCAGGCGCAACTGGCCGGGCAGGGGATCCTCGCCCCAGCCGGGCGCGCCCGGCGCGACCCCGGCGCGCAACTGCGCTTCCTGCGTGTCCAGTCCATGCTTGAGATAGCTGCCGGCGGTGCCGTGGAGCGCGAAGCGCAGGCCGTTCGCGGCGACCAGCGAACCGGCATGCAGCACCACCCGCAGCCGCGGATAGCGCAGCACCGCGTGCACGTAATCGACCGTCTGCGCGCCGGGGCGCTGCAGCGCCAGGTCGGCCTGCAGCGCCTGCGGTGGACCGAACAGTTGCAGCGCCTGGTCGAGCAGGTGCGGCCCCAGGTCGAACCATAGCCCCGAGCCGGGGAGTGCGTGCTCGCGCCAGCGGTCGACCACCTGCAGACGATGGCGGTCGAAGTGGGAATGGAATTCGGCGATCTCGCCGAGCGTGCCGGCCTCCAGCAGGGCGCGGACGCCCAGGAAGTCGCCGTCCCAGCGCCGGTTCTGGAACACGCTGACGATGCGGCCGACGCGTTGCGCCTCGTCGAGCACCTGCTGCGCCTCGGCCAGGTCCAGGGTGAACGGCTTGTCCACCAGCACGTGCTTGCCCTGGGCCAGGGCGGCCAGCGCCAACGGCGCGTGGGTCTGGTTGGGCGTGGCGATCACCACCGCATCGATCCGCGGATCGGCGAAGGCCTGCGCCGCATCGGCGACCACGTGCGCGTGTGGCCAGGCCGCGTTCACCGCCTCGGCCTGGCGCGAGACCACGGTGTGCAGATGCAGGCCGGGCGTGTGTGCGATCAGCGGCGCATGGAAGGTGCGGCCCACGTAGCCGAAGCCGAGCAGGGCGAGATTGAAGACGGGCATGGGCGCGGGCGGAAGCGACGGGCACTCAGTATCGCCCGGCCCCTGTCCGCGGGTTGCGCATTCACGCTGCGGCGATTCCGTGGTCACGCTGCCTGTACGACGACGTGGTGGAGACTGCGCGCACATTCAGCGGAGGAAGACATCATGAAGACGATCAACGCACGCACCCTGCTCGGCGCCACCCTGGTGGCCGGTTTCGCGTTCGGCGCCGGCCAGGCGTTCGCCGCCGGTCAGGCCACCGGTGCCAAGGACCACGGCACCATGGGCCAGCAGGACACCATGCAGCACGACACCACCGCCCACGACGCCAGCCGCCACGACTCCAAGGAGCCGGTCACCGACACCTGGATCACCACCAAGGTGAAGGCCGATCTGCTGGCCACCAAGAACGTTTCGGGCACCGAGATCAAGGTCGATACCGTCAATGGCACGGTCAAGCTCTCGGGCGCGGTCGCGACCAAGGCGGAGAAGGACAAGGCCGTGGCGGTCGCCAAGAAGATCGACGGGGTCAAGAAGGTCGATGCGACCGACCTGAAGGTCAGCGCCGCCGCCAAGAAGTAAGCATTGCGCTCCGCGGCCGCGGGTGGGGATGCGACGAGGCGCCCCACCCGCGACAGCCGGCTCGCGACGCACCCTGCGGGGTGCGTTTTTTTTTGGAAGCTCGAAATTGGAGACGCGCATCGCATTTCGCGTCGCTTTGACACCGGCTCAGACATCATGCCTTCATGTTCGTCAACGGATCACGCGCGATGTTGGAGACCCAAGCCCACCCAGCCGCGAGCCCTGCGGCGGCGGCGGCCGAAGCGCTCGGCGCCGCGCTGTCGAGCCGTGGCGCCCAGCCGTCGCTGTTGCTGCCGGCCGTGCGCAGGCTCGAGGCGCAGTTGAGCATGTTGCTGACCACCTTTCATGACGACGCCGGCTTCTGGCCCGCGTTCTCCGTGCTGATGCAGGAGCTGGATCAGGGCCTGAGCCTGTCCGAGCGCCGGCGCCTGCACAGCCACGCCGATTTCCTGCTGGTGCGCGCCGGCATGCCGGCCTGGACCTTGGTCGGCGCCAATGCCGGTTCCGCCCCGCCCTCGGCGCGCCGGCCCTGAGCGCGGTGTGTGCGGGGGGGCGCGTGCGGGCGGCCACATGCCGCCCGCTTCGTCGTGCGCGTGCACTGGGTTAGAGTCATTGCCGATGCCGCGATCGGGGTGTCGCGCTTCCGCTGAATAATTCATCTGCTGCCGGGGAAGATGGGCGACAATGCGCGCCCGCGATGGCCGCAGCCGTTCCTTCTTTTCACGCATCCGCTATGCAGACCATCGCCAAACACGATGCTTGGGACCGCTGGCGCCTGCCGCTGCTGGCCTTGGCCGTCGTCCTGATCGTCATCCTGCCCTCGCTGCTGCTGCGGCAGATGAATGCCAGCACCCTGCGCGCGGCCGACTGGGTGGTGCACAGCCAGGAAGTGACCGCCACCCTGAACGGGATGGAGGCGGATCTGCGCGACATGGAGTCGGCGGCGATGGCGATGTCGCATGGCGTGCAGTCGCCGATCCTGACCGCGCGCATGGAGCAGTCGCGCAAGTCGCTGCAGCCGACCCTTGCGCACCTGGCCGAGCTGACCCGCGACAATCCGGACCAGCAGGTCCGCGTCGGTCGCCTGCAGAGCACGCTGGAACGGCGCGGCCTGATCGCCGAGCGGATCGCGCAGACCCGCGATCCGGAGCGGATCCGCGCCCTGATCCAGGACATGACCGCCGACAACCCGGTGCGCGGCCTGATCAACGAACTGCAGCGGCGCGAGGACGACCTGCTGGTCGAGCGCACCGCCGACGCCGATCAGCGGCGCATGCTGGCTTCCGCTGTCAGTTGGGCCTCGCTGGTGGTGCAGCTGCTGCTGTTGGGCCTGGTGATCTGGCTGCTGCAACGGCAGATCGGCCGGCGCCTGGACGCCGAGCGCGACATGTTGCGCGCCAACGGCCGCGCCGCGGCCGTGCTGCAGACCGTGCGCGAGCCGATCGTGCTGCTCGACAACGGGCAGCGCATGCTGATGCACAACACCGCCTTCGCCGAGCTGTACGGCATGGACCTGGCCGATCCGCCGAGGATGCTGACCGAGGTCGGCGACGGCGTCTGGCAGGATCCGATCATCGCCCAGCGCCTGGCCGACGTGCTGCTGCGCGGTCGCGAATTATGGGATTTCGAGCACGAACAACTCGGCGCGGACGGCGTACCAAGAACCATGCTGCTGAATGCGCGGCGCATGCCGCTGCCGGACAGCGAGGATGAAGTGGTCTTGATGACGGTCAGCGACATCACCCTGCAGAAGAGCGCCCAACAGCGCATCCAGGAGCTGAACCGGCAACTGGAAGGCAAGGTCGAGCAGGTGTCGGAGGTCAACCGCGAACTGGAGGCGTTCAGCTACTCGGTCTCGCACGATCTGCGCGCGCCGCTGCGCCACGTGGCCGGCTTCGCCGACAAGCTGGTGCGCCACCTGGGCGATGGCGCCGACGAGAAGAGCCGGCACTACCTGGAGGTGATCGGCACCTCGGCGCGGCGCATGGCCTCGCTGATCGACGACCTGCTGGTGTACTCGCGCCTGGGCCGCAGTGCGCTGCGCCTGCAGGCGGTGGACATGCAGTCGCTGGTGGCGGAGACGCGTTCGGTGCTCGACGCCAACTACCAGTCCGACCATGGCGACAGCGGGCATCGCATCGAATGGAGCATCGCGCCGTTGCCGATCCTGGTCGCCGACGAAAACATGATGCGCCAGCTGTGGCTGAACCTGCTCGGCAATGCGGTCAAGTACAGCGCCAAGCGCGAGGTCGCGCAGATCGAGGTCGGCTACCAGGTGCAGCCGGACGGCAGCCATCACTTCAGCGTGCGCGATAATGGCGCAGGCTTCGACATGACCTACGCGGCCAAGCTGTTCGGCGTGTTCCAGCGCCTGCACAAGGCCAGCGAGTATTCCGGTACCGGCATCGGCCTGGCCAGCGTGCGCCGCGTGCTGGCCCGCCATGGCGGCCATATCTGGGCCGAGTCCGCCCCCGACCAGGGCGCCACCTTCCATTTCGTTTTGCCCCCGGCGCCCGAAGCGTCCTCTACCGAGTTCATTGCATGACCGCCATCCGCACCATCCTGCTTGCCGAAGACAGCCCCGCCGATGCCGAAATGGCGGTGGATGCGTTGCGCGACGCGCGTCTGGCCAATCCCATCGTGCACGTCGAGGACGGCGTGGAGGCGATGGACTACCTGCTGCGCCGCGGCGCCTATGCCGACCGCGAGGAAGGCCTGCCGGCGGTGCTGCTGCTGGACATCAAGATGCCGCGCATGGACGGCCTGGAAGTGCTCAAGCTGGTGCGCAGCGAGGAATCGCTCAAGCGCCTGCCGGTGGTGATCCTGTCGTCCTCGCGCGAGGAAAGCGACCTGGCCCGCAGCTGGGACCTGGGCGTGAACGCGTATGTGGTCAAGCCGGTGGACGTGGACCAGTTCTTCACCGCGGTGAAGACCCTGGGCACCTTCTGGGCGCTGATCAATCAGGCGCCGGACAAAGAGTAAGCGCGCATGCCCACCACCGGCCCCAGGCTTGGCCCGATCCGGATCCTCATGGTCGAGGATTCGCCGGAGGATGCCGAGCTGCTGTCCGACCAGTTGCTGGACGCCGGCCTGGAGGCGACCTTCCGCCGCGTGGAAAGCGAGCCGACCCTGCGCGAGGCGCTGGGCGAGTTCGCCCCGGACATCGTGCTGTCGGACCTGAGCATGCCCGGGTTCTCCGGGCACGAGGCGTTGCGGGTGGTGCGCGAGGACGGCAACGCGGTGCCCTTCATCTTCGTCTCCGGCACCATCGGCGAGGAGACCGCGGTGGAGGCGCTGCGCGACGGCGCCAACGACTACATCATCAAGCACAACCCGACCCGCCTGCCGTCGGCGGTGGCGCGGGCGATCCGCGAGGCCCGCACCGAACGCGAGCGGCAGCGGGTGGAGCGCGAGCTGATGCGCGCGCAGCGGCTGGAGAGCCTGGCGCTGCTCGCCGCCGGCCTCAGCCACGACCTGCGCAACATCCTGCAGCCGCTGCTGATCGTGCCGGAACTGATCGTCGGTCGGAGCGACGATGCGCAACTGCGTCACCTCGCCGACGTCATCGCCGAGTGCGGCCGGCGCGGCCACGAAATGGCCGAGTCGATGCTCTCGTTCGTGCGCGGCTCGCGCACGCCGAGCGAGCGGGTACGCATCGCCGAGCTGTTCCAGGCGGTACAGATGCTGCTCAAGAGCAGCCTGCCGGAGCGGGTGACGCTGCAGGTGGACGTGGCCGATGCGGCGCTGTCGATCGAGGCCAACTACACCGAACTGCAGCAGTGCCTGCTCAACCTCGGCCTCAACGCGATCCAGGCCATGCCCGACGGCGGCCAGCTGAGCTTCTCGGCGGCGCCGGCGATCGGCGCCAACGGCAGCGAGCAGGTGCGCATCCTGGTCCGCGACAGCGGCATCGGTATGGACGCGGAGACCCAGGCGCGGCTGTTCAGCCCGTTCTTCACCACCAAGCCGGACGGCACCGGCCTGGGCCTGATCTCGTGCAAGCGCATCGTCGAGAGCTATGGCGGCCGGATCGGCGTGGACAGCACGCCGGGCGAGGGCACCTGCTTCGAACTGCTGCTGCCGCTGCGCGCGCCGGCGCCGTCGACCGAGCCGGAGCTGTCGCTGCCGATGGGCAAGGGCCAGCGCGTGCTGCTGGTCGACGGCGAGGCCACGCGGCTGTCGCTGCTCGGCAATGCGCTGTCCAGCCAGGGCTACCTCCCACAGCTGGCGTCCGATGGCGCTGCCGCGTTGCGCGACGTCGAGGAGCACGGCCTGCCGGACCTGGTGATCGTGGACAGCGACATCATCCTGCTGTCGGCGTTGCGCCTGTTGCTGGTGCTGCAGGACCTGGGCTACCAGGGCCCGGCGATCGTGCTCGAGGACACCGGCACCACCCTGGAGCGCGACCACTTCCCCGCCGACATCGCCGTGCACGTCCTGCGCAAGCCGCTGGAAATGCAGCGCGTGTTCCGGGCTGTGGCGCATGCCCTCGAAAGTGGTTGAGGCGCTGGGAATCGGGAAGTCGGGATTGGGGATTTGGGATTCGGGATTCGCTTAGGGCAACAGCAACAGCCGTGGCCCCTTCGCGCGCGAAGCGCAGCGGCGCTCTAAGCGCGTTGTGTCAGCTACCCAGAAACCCGCTTTTGCGAATCCCGAATCCCGATTCCCCAATCCCAGCCTTTCACTGCTGCGCCGACTGGTCTTCCGGGTCGCGGCGGGCGGGGGAGCGGCGGGGAGGCAGGGGCGGCAGGGCGTCGCGGGCTTCGGTGTCGTGGCCGGCGGCCAGGGCCGGTTCCCAGGGGAAGCGCGGCAGGGTGCGCACGGCGTTCTCCAGCTTGCGCGACCAGGTGTCGTGGATCTCGGCGTACAGCGGGGTGTCGGCTTCCAGGCGCATGCGCTCGGTCACGCGCAGGTCGTTGCGGCGGATCAGCGCCAGGTCGATCGGCATGCCCACCGACAGGTTGGAGCGGATGGTCGAGTCCAGCGACACCAGGGCGGTGCGCGCGGCATCTTCCAGTTGCATCTCAGAACGGATGATGCGGTCCAGGATCGGCTTGCCGTACTTGGATTCGCCGATCTGCAGGTAGGGCGTCTCCGGCGAGGTGGCGATGGCGTTGCCGAGCGGGTAGATCATGTACAGGCCGGGGCGTTCGCCGGCGATCTGCCCGCCCAGGATCAGCGTCGACTGCACGTTGACGCCGCTGTGCTGGGACTGCTCGGAGAGCTTGATCTGGCTGGAGGCCAGCACCTCGCCGACGTACTCGGCCACCTCGAACAGGTGGCGGAAGCTGCGCAGGCTGCGCGGCGCCTCCGGATCCTCGGCGTCGCGCTGCAGGCGCGAAATGGTCAGCTGGGTGGTCGCCAGGTTGCCGGCCGACATCAGTGCGAACACCGCCTGGCCCGGGTACTCGAACACGTGCAGCTTGCGGTGCACGCGGACGTCGTCCAGCGAGGCGTTGGTGCGGGTGTCAGCGGCGAAGACCAGGCCTTCGTCCACTTCGATGCCGACGCAATATGTCATGGCGATGCCGAAACCGGGTGCATCTGGATTCTATGCGGGCTGGCGCGGGCTGGCTAGCCGTTGACGCTCGGCGCCGCGGCATGCGCGAATAGTGCATGACCACCGTGCTTCTGAGCCTGGGCAGCAATCTGCGCCCGCATCACCACCTGGCCGCGGCGATCGCGGCGCTGCGCCGGCAGTTCGGCGCGATCGCGGTGTCGCCGACCTATCGCACCGCGGCGGTCGGTTTCGACGGGCCGGCGTTCCTGAACAATGCGGTGGCGCTGCAGACCGACTGGGAGCTGGCGCCGCTGGACGACTGGCTGCATGCGCTGGAGGACGCGCATGGCCGCGACCGCAGCGGCCCGCGCTTCAGCGACCGCACCCTGGACATCGACGTGGTGTTCTATGGCGACCGCATCGTCGAAGGCCCCGGCCACCTGCGCATCCCGCGGCCCGAGCTGCGCCACGCCTTCGTGCTCAAGCCGCTGGCCGACATCGCTGCCGATTTCGTCGATCCGGTCAGCGGCCAAACCCTGGGCGCGCTATGGCAGGCGCATGCGGAGCATGGGAAGGTGTTCGAGGTGGTGGAGTTGGATGAGTAGCCGGGATTAGGGATTGGGGATTGGGGATTCGCTGTGAAGCAGGGATTCGGGATGTAGGGATTCGGGATTCGCCAGTGCGGTAAGCGCAACGACGTTCAAGCGGGCGCGCTCAGGTCGCGTCAACCCGCTTTTGCGAATCCCCAATCCCGAATCCCGAATCCCGGCCCCTCACATCAACCCACGCCCGCCATCCACCCGCACGGTCTGCCCGGTGACGAAGCTGGCGTCGTCGAGCAGCCAGCGCACGGTGTCGGCGATTTCCTCGACCTGGCCGGTACGCGCCAGCGGGGTGCGTGCCAGCAGGGCTTGTTGTGCGGCGACGTCCTTGCCGGCGTCGGGCCACAGGATCGCGCCGGGGGCGATGGCGTTGACGCGCACCTGCGGTGCCAGTTCCAGCGCCAGCGAGCGGGTCAGCATCGCCAGGGCGGCCTTGGCTGCGCTGTACAGCGGATGCGCGCGCAGCGGCGTTTCCGCGTGCACGTCGGTCATGTTGACGATCGCGCCGCCGTGCTGACGCAGCTGCGCGGCCGCGGCCTGCGCCAGGAACAGCGGCGCGCGCGCGTTGACCGCGAACAGGTCGTCCCATTGCGCTGGTGTGGCCTCGTGCAGCGGCGTGGGATAGAAGTTGGAGGCGTTGTTGACCAGCGCGTCGAGCCGGCCGAAGCGGGCCACGCACTGCGCCACCAGGTCGGGTAGCCGCGCGGTGTCGCGCAGGTCGGCCTGCAGCGTCAGCGTGCTGCCGGCGCGCTGGGATTCCAGTTCCTGTGCCAGCGCCTGCAGTTCGGCCTGCGAGGTGTGCGCATGCAAGGCGAGGTCATAGCCGGCCGCGTGCAGGCGCCGGGCGATGCCGGCGCCGATGCGCCGCGCGCTGCCGGTGATCAGGGCGACTTTGGTCTGGGTCATGTACGGGTTCCATGCTCGGCTATGCTGTGCATTGTCCACGCAATCGCGCAGCGCATGCCCACTGACCTTCCTTTGCCCGATGCCACCGCGCTGGCCCACAGCGATCGCCTGGCCGCGCACATGCGCGCCGAGATCGCCGCCGCTGGCGGAGCCATTCCGTTCTCGCGCTTCATGGAGCTGGCGCTGTACGCGCCCGGTCTGGGCTACTACAGCGCCGGCAGCAGCAAGTTCGGCGAAGAGGGAGATTTCGTCACCGCGCCGGAGCTGGGGCCCTTGTTCGCCGCCACCGTGTCCAATGCGTTCGCGCCGGTGCTGCAGCAACTCGGGCCGCAGGCGCGCATGCTGGAAGTGGGCGGCGGCAGCGGCGCCTTCGCCGAGGTCATGCTCAAGCGCCTGCTTGCGATGGATGCGCTGCCCGAGCGCTACGCGATCCTGGAGCCCAGCGCCGATTTGCGCGAACGCCAGCGCGAGCGCCTGGCGCGCACGTTGATTCCGCCGGTGTTCGACCTGGTGGAATGGCTGGACCGGCCGTTCGACGACGACTGGAACGGCGTGCTGTTCGCCAACGAGGTGATCGACGCCCTGCCGACGCCGCGCTTCGCGCTGCGCGACGGCGAGGTGTTCGAAGAGACCGTGACCTTGGACGGCGAGGGCCGCTTCCGCCGCGGCGAGCAGCCGGCCGATCCGCTGCTGGCGGCGGCGGTGCGGCACCTCGAGCGTTATCTGCAGGCGCCGTTCGCCGACGGCTACCGCTCAGAACTGCTGCCGCAGTTGCCGTACTGGATCCAGGCGGTGGCCGGCGGCCTGCGCAGCGGCGCGATGCTGTTCGTGGATTACGGTTATCCGCGCCGCGAGTTCTATCTGCCCGAGCGCGACGACGGCACCCTGCGCGCGTTCTACCGGCATCGCACGCATGCCGATCCGTATCGCTGGCCGGGCCTGCAGGACCTGACCGCGTCGGTGGACTTCACCGCGCTGGCCGAGGCCGGCACCGGGGCGGGGTTCGACCTGGCCGGTTACTGCAACCAGGCCAGCTTCCTGCTCGGCAACGGCCTGGACGCGCTGCTGGCCGAGGCCGAGGCACGCAGCGACGAGGCCGCGCGGCTGCGCCTGCGCCAGCAGGTGAAGCGGTTGACCCTGCCCAGCGAGATGGGCGAGCGTTTCCAGGTGATGGGCTTCGAGCGCGAGGTGTCGCTGGCGCCGGCGTTCCTGTCCGGCGACCTGACCTGGCGGCTGTGATGACGGCAGTGCGCGACTTTCGTTGGCCCTGGCTGTGGCTGGGGCTGTGGTGGCTGGGCATCGTGGTGCTGATCTCCGTGTGCATGATGCCGCACCCGCCGCAGTTGTCGGACCTGCCCGACAGCGACAAGGCCGAGCACTTCATCGCCTACCTGCTGCTGGCCGCCGCGGCCGTGCAGGTCTATGCCGGGCCGCGCGCCTGGACCTGGGCGGCGCTGGGCCTGCTGGCGCTGGGCGTGGGCATCGAATTCGCGCAGGGCGCCTGGACCACCACGCGCTCGGCCGATCCGCTGGATGCCCTGGCCGACGCCTTGGGGGTAGCGGCCGGCATGGCCACCGCGGCCACGCCGTGGCGCGATCTGCTGTGGCGGCTGGAGCGCGGCAGCCTGCGCCGTCGGTGAGCGCGGCGGCGGCGCGGTCTACGCCGTCGGCCAAACGCCGGATTTCCCGGCCGCGCGCAAGGCGCGACAGGCGCGCCGCGTCCTAGAGTGCCGGCGCCGGGCACCCCGCCCGGTCGCCGCGCGGCGACTCCGCGCGTCCGTGCAGGAGAGAACACGCATGCAAGCACGACAGTCCACCCGTGCGGCGCGCGGCGCCGGCCTGTGCGCCGCGCTGTGCCTGGCGCTCAGCGCCGCGCCCGCCAGCGCCGCCTGGAACGATCTGTGCAGTGGCACCGCCACCTACACCAGCTCCGGCTATTCCGGTGGCGCCTTGCTGCTGGATCCCATCGACCCGACCGCCACGATCACCGCGCTGAACCCCAATCAGCTCAACTATGGCGGAATTCAGGCGGCCCTGGCCGGTGCCTATCTGCAGGTGCAGGGGCCGCGCGGCACGGTCACCGTGTACGTCACCGACCTGTATCCGGACGGCGCCGACTGCGGGCTGGACCTGTCGCCCAATGCCTTCGCCGCGATCGGCGACACCAGCGCCGGGCGCATCCCGATCCGCTGGCAGGTGGTGGCCGCGCCGGTCACCGGCAACGTGGTGTACCGGATCAAGGAAGGCAGCTCGCAATACTGGGCGGCGATCCAGATACGCAACCACCGCTATCCGGTGGTGAAGTTCGAATACAAGAAGAACGGCGACTGGGTCAGCCTGCCGAAGACCGCGTACAACCATTTCGTCGGCGAGCAGATGGGCGCGCAACTGCTGGAGATCCGCCTGACCGACATTCGTGGCCAGGTGGTCACCGACACCCTCGGCGCGCTGCCCAGCCAGGGCGACAAGGGCGTGTACTTCGCCGACGGGCACGTGCAGTTCCCGAAGTGAAGCGCGTCCGGGCATGCGCCGGCGGTCGCGCGCCGGCGCTGCTTGCACTGGTATGCGCGCGCCTGCGTCGCGGCGATGGCGCCGCAGCGCAGGCGAAGCCTCGCGCTCAGAACTTGAAGTGCACCGTCGCCATGTAGCGGCGGCCGTTGTGGTAGCGCCCAACCGGGTGGTCCTTGTCGCCCAGGTACTGCAGGTACTCCTCGTCCAGCAGGTTCTGCGCGTCCAGCTGCAGCGACCACTGCGCGTTGATCGCATAGCCCACGCTCGCGCCCAGGTCGGTGTAGTCGTCGACGCTGGCCGGCGCGGCGCCGGCGACGTAGCCGCCGGCCAGGTAGCTGTCGCGCCAGTTCAGGCTGATCCGCGCGTTCCACGGGCCCTTCTCGTAGTACGGGCTGAAGGCGACGCTGTTGCGCGACTGGTAGGGCAGCGGGTTGCCGCTGTTGTTCTCGCCGCTGGCGTAGGTGTAGTTGGCCGACAGGCCGAAGCCGCTGTCGCCGAACGGCTGCTGGTAGGCCAGGGTGAAGCCCTTGACCTTGCCGGTGCCGGCGTTGCGCGGGCGCTGGATGCTGTAGTCGCAGTAGCCGTCGGCGGTACAGCCGTTGCTGCCGAGCATCTGCGCCCAGGTCTGCGGCGAGGTGTCGCGGATCGCGTTGTACTGGCGCTCGATGGTGGCCGAGGTGTCGATGTAGTTGTCGATCTTCTTGTAGAAGACCGACCACGCCACCACTGCCTGCGGGGCGAAGTAGTACTCGGCCGAGAGGTTGAAGTTCCACGATTCGTACGGCGACAGCTCGGCATTGCCGCCGCTGCCGGTGAGCGTGGTGTCGTTGAGGAAGGTGTTGTTGACCATCTGGTTGTACGGCGCCCAGGCGATCACCTTGCCGGCGCCGAAGCGGAACACCCAGTCGTTCTCGGCGTCGTAGGCCAGGTTCAGCGACGGCAGCAGGAAGTGTTCGGTCTTGGTGCGGGTCTGCCACTTGCTGTCCAGGTCCTGCAGCGTCGGCGTGCCGCTGTAGACGAAGCCACTGCCTTCGGTCTTGGAATCCACGTAGCGCAGGCCGAGGTTGCCGCGCAGGCCGGCATTGGAGAAGTTCAGCTGCACGTAGGCGGCGTTGTTGGTCTGCTGCAGCGCCCAGGTGTTGTTGAGGTAGCTGGACGGATCCGGGTTGGCGTAGTCGACCGGGCTGTTGCGGATCCAGTCGATCACGTTGCCGCGCCCGGCCTGCACGTGCTGGCCGTGGTCGGGATAGAACCCGCGGATGTCGGTCAGGCCGATGGTGCCGATGTCGGCCAGCGTGCCGGGGGTGACGCCGCCGTAGACGTTGAGCGCGAAGTCCTCGTCGTGCTTGCCCTGGCGCACGCCGACCAGCAACTGGTTGAACACGCCGTCGAACTGCAGCTCCAGGTCGAGCTGGCCGTAGCGGTCCTTGCTCTGGGTGGAGAACACGCCGTTGTTGCCGATCCAGCCGCCGGCCGAGCCCCAGTTGGCCGGGTTGCGCGCGGCGGTGGGATCGTCGAAGCGGATGCCGCGGTCCAGATCCCAGCGGAAGCCGCCGTTGTAGAACGGTTCGATGAAGTATTGCGCCAGGTCGTCGTTGTCGGACTTGCTCTGGCCGAGCTGGCCGCGCAGGGTCCAGCGTTCGCCGCGATAGGCGCCGCGCAGGTCCAGGCCCTTGGTGGTCACCTGCGACTGGCGCACGTTGTTGTCGTAGATCACCGTGCCGCCGCCCGCGTTGGCGTTGGCGCTGGAATGGCCGCTGCGGACCACGCCGTTGCGCACGTCGCCCAGCGCGTCGACCGCGGCGACGGTGCCCGGATTCCAGGTCAGGAAGCTGTACATCGACTGGTTGTAGTTGTCGAAGTCTTCCTTGATGTACAGGCCGCTGAGGTTGAACTCCAGCGCGTCGCTGGGCTTGAGCTGCAGGTTCACCACTGCGCTGTCGCGCTTGCGGTCCTGCTGGAACCAGGCGGCGTTGATCGAGTTGGGCACGTCGGCATCGGCAGGCACGCCGCTGGCGTTGGCGAAGCTGCCGGCCTTGGCGTAGCCGAACACCTCCAGGCCCTGGCGGTCCACGCGTTCCTCGTAGTGCTGCGCGGAGACCGCCACGCCGAAGGTCTCCTGCGGATTCTTCCAGCTGTACAGCAGCGACGCGTTGGGCTTGCCCTCGCTGGCCTGCTGGCTGTAGCTGTAGCCCACCGAGCCGGCGATCTCGTTGGCCTTCAGGTCCAGCGGCTGGCGGCTATGCATCAGCACGGTGCCGCCGAGGCTGCCTTCGGTCAGCCGCGCTTCGGTGGACTTGACGATCTCCGCGCGGCCCAGGATCTGCGGCGACAGCAGGGTGTAGTCGAAGCCGCGGTTGGGCTGCTCGCCGTACAGCCAGATCGCCTGCGCCACCGGGTGGCCGTCCAGGAACGACAGGTTGAGGCTGGGATCGGTGCCGTCGATGCTGACCCGCTCGCCCTGGCCGAAGCGGCGGTCGATGGTGACGCCGGGAATCTGCGCGAACGCTTCGGCGACGTTGGTGCTGGGAAACTTGCCGATGTCCTCGGCGGTGATCGCCTCGGACACGGTGACGTTGTTGCGCTTGGTGTCCAGCGACTTTTCCAGGCTGGCGCGGATGCCGACCACCTGGACCGCGTCCAGATCGGTGGCGGCGGAGTCGGCCTGCTGCGCCTGCGCGGCGAAGGCGAGGACGCTGGCGGCGATGGCCGCGGACAAGACGGAACGGCGATATTGCATGATGTCTCTCCCTCATCATTCAATGGATCAACGCGATTGCGCGGACGGTGCGCCGCGCGCCGGAGTGGCCTGTTGCCTTATTGCCTGTGGTGCGGATGCGGGCTGGAGTGCCGGGTGTTGCGAAACGTGGAGGCCGTCCCGTGTTGCGCGGAAGGGCAGGGGCTGCCGGTGCGGTGCGCACGTGCATGCGTGGCCGGCCTTGGCGCGTGCAGGGTGGTAGGGCGGTCACCGGAGACGGCGATCAGCGAGGCCGCCCATCGCGGTCGATCGGACCGTGCTGCGAGAGCGGCGCGGCGCAGCAACAGCCGCAGTGGACTGGGCGCGGCATGCGCGCTCGGCAACGGCTGTGCTTGGTCATGCCATGAAGTGCCGCGTGCGACACGCGACGCGTGCGAACGGATCATTGCGATCACATGCCTCCCTTGGCCCCGCTTTCGCGCCGCAATGCGCGGCTACACCCCCGTGTGCGCCGATTCTTACGAGCCCATGACAACGATGTCAAGCCTTGCCGCGAAAATTTGTCTGGTTCTGGTCTTTTCGCTCAATATCGGCAGTGGATCCCGGAAAGGATGCGCCGTCGGCATAAAAGTCATTATTTTTCAATTATTTGTGCAAGAGCTCCGCGCAGCGCGCCACCTTGCGCAAATGAGAATGCAATGCGCTTATGCGGCGATGCACAAAATTGGTCTCGTTGTCACAATTGGTGCGGCATAGGTATCGTGACAACGATGCGTGAACAATGCCGCGCGAGAAATATTTTTCTCATGAAAGCGATTGATCTATAAGAAATTTAATCGCTTCAACGCACAAGTCCAGGGGTCATTCTTCGATTTCGTGCGGTGTGGCGTTGACACAATCTTTCTAAGACCATAAGAATCGAAGCGCCTGGAATTGGTCCTTGCCAATTCGGGTCAGATCCGTCAAGCCGCACCATGCAGTCGCCCGTTCCGGGGAAGGGACGGGGACGCGCCTCCCGCAACACAGGGCGCAGGAAACAGCCAGAACGTTCCATCGACTCCGTCCGCACGGACGGCATCGCCCTGCGCGTCGCGTCGGGCGCGAGGGAGGGTGCTGCCTGCCGATCGCCGCCCTGGATGTCAGACGTCGTCGTGCCGATCGCCATCAACCAGGATAGCCCAATGCCACATGTCGCCCGCTCCCGTTCGCATTGTTGTCCCCTGTCCGTCCTCGCCAGCGCCATCGCGTTGGGCCTGTTCAGTGCCGCTGTGCAGGCGCAGGAAGCGCCCGCGTCCGATTCGATTTCCCAGCTCGACACGGTGACCGTCACCAGTTCCTACCAGAAGAGCCTGATCACCGCGCTGGACAACAAGCGCGAGGATGCGCGCATGACCGACGGCATCTCGTCGGAGGACATCGGCAAGTTCCCGGCCGAAAACATCGCCGAGGCGATCCAGCGCATTCCCGGCGTGCAGATCTCCACCATCAACGGCCGCGGCTCGACCATCAGCATCCGCGGCCTGGGCCCGCAATACTCGGCCACCACGATCAACGGCCAGACCATCAAGAGCGCCGATTTCACCGACGGCTTCCGCTACGACATCATCCAGCCGGAGGTGGCTGCGGCGATCGAGGTGATCAAGTCGCCGTCGGCGGACATGGATGCCGGCGGCCTGTCCGGCACGGTCAACATCGAGACCACCAAGCCGCTGGACTACAAGGAGCGCAAGCTGATCTTCTCGGCGAAGGAGCAGTACGCCGAATTCGCCGGCGGCGCGCCGACGCCCAAGGGCGTGCTGACCTACATCGACCAGTTCCATCTGGCCGACGGCGGCGAACTGGGCGTGTTCGTCAACGCCGGCTACCAGAAGCTCCGCGACCGTGCTGACTACCTGTGGATCGACCGCTGGTACACCCAGGACACCGGCGACGGCACCCTCTACATTCCGCGCCGTCCGCGCTATCGCTCGATCGAGCGCGAGACCGACCGCAAGATGTTCACCGCCGGGCTGCAGTGGAAACCCAACGACCGCCTGGAGATGAACCTGACCGCGCTGTATTCGCAGGACAAGACCGACAACGACATGAATCAGTTGGTCTACTCCTTCGACCGCAACTACCTGACCGTGCTGCAGACCGAAGGCCTGACCGCGACCAAGGTGTCGGCGTCCAACTACTGGCTGGAGAACAACCGCCAGCTCGAGCGCCACGACCTGAGCTCGCAACTGCTGACCTGGGACGCGCGCTGGAAGGGCGACGCGTGGACCTTCAGCGGCGTGGCCAACTACACCGAAGGCAAGACCGACGAGGACGAGCGTGCGGTGATCCTCGGCCGCAAGCCGAGCGCGACCCTGTTCGACATGTCCAATCCCGGCGCGATCTCGCTGACCACCGATGCCGACGCCACCGACGCCAGCGCCTGGAACAAGGCCAACCTGGTCCGCGACGAATACCCCAACGGTGCGATCAACGCGCTGCGCAACAAGGAATGGTCGCTGCAGCTCGATGCCGAGCGCTACGTCGGCAACGGCTTCCTGGACGCGGTCAAGGTCGGCACCAAGTTCCGCCGCGAGACCTTCGACCGCAACGTCTGGCGCCGCGACTTCCTGTACCTGATCAACTCCGGCGCGGTGTCCGGCTACGGCATGTTCCCGGAATTGTCGGCGGCCAGTTCCAACGTCAGCAACTTCCTGGACGGCGACCTGGCCTCGCAGAGCGACTGGGTGGCGCCGGACGTGTACGCCTACGCCAGGGCCCTGGCGGCCTCCGGCATCACCGTGCCGGTGCTGTTCGCGCCGCAGGCCAGCTACCACATCCGCAACGACATCTTCTCCGCCTACGCGCTGGCCAAGATCGACACCGACGTCGGCAGCATGCGCCTGCGCGGCAACGTCGGCGTGCGCTACGAGGGCACCAAGCGCACCACCGACACCTACCTGACCACCGCCTCGCAATACAGCGAGGACGCCAACGAGGTGATCGGCACCGCGCGCGCCCCGTACGACTACCACAACTGGCTGCCGAGCCTGAACCTGGTGCTGGACATGCGCGAGGACCTGCTGCTGCGCTTCGCCGCCGGCAAGGTGCTGGTGCGGCCGATCCTGGACAGCAACACCGCCATCGCCACCACCATCTCCTCCGGCAGCAACACCGGCGGCACCACCACCTACGACGTGGCGCTGGGACAGACCGACCTGAAGGCGCTGACCGCCGACCAGGCCGACCTCAGCCTGGAGTGGTACTACGGCCAGGGCGGCGGGCTGACGCTGGCCGGCTTCTGGAAGAACGTCAAGAACGGCACCTTCAACAGCATCGTCTGCCCGGCCACGTTCAACGGCACGGCGCTGTCCACCAATGGCGCCGGCGACTGCGTGGACGGCAGCGGCAACATCTACGAGATCACCGCCACACGCAACGATCCGAGCAAGGTCAAGATCAAGGGCTACGAACTGGGCTGGACCCAATCCTTCGATGCCTGGCTGCCGATCCAGGGCTTCGGCCTGACCGCCAACTTCACCCGGGTGATCCCGCAGCGCGACACCGACTTCAAGATCCGCAACCTGTCGGAGAAGACCTGGAACGCCACCGGCTACTGGGAGAACGCGATGTTCTCCGCGCGCCTGTCGCTGAACCATCGCAGCGAGTACGAGCAGGACAGCAGCGACAGCTTCTTCGCCCGCGAAGGCCACACCATGAAGGCGCGCACCCAGGTCGATGCGGTGCTCGGCTACCAGGCCACCGACAAACTCAGCTTCCAGCTCGGCGCGCTCAACCTGACCAACAAGAAGGAAGAGGCGTACAAGGACATCAGCAGCCGCTGGCAGATGACCGGGGTCACCGGTCGCAGCTTCTACGTGTCGATGCAGTGGGACATCCTGTGAGGGCGGCGCAGGCGCCTGCGGGCTAGCGCGACCCCGACCCGGCGCCGTGGTGGCGCCGGGCGGTCGATCCGATGAGGACAAGCGCATGCAACGAAGAACCTTCCTGGCCGGCAGTGCCGGCGCCGGCCTGCTGCTGGCGCTGCCGCGCGGGAGCCGGGCCGGCACGGCGGCATCCGCCGGCCTCGCCAGCGCGGGCGAGGCCGCGGTGGCGGCCGTGCCCGCGGTGACCCTGGCGGCCGATCCCGGCCTGTTCTGCCTGGACGAGGGGTGGCGTTTCCACGAGGGCGACATCCCGTTTCCGCCGATCACCGGGCAGGACGCCAGCTACGACAACGCCAAGGCCGGCAAGGCCTGGGGCGCGGCCGCCGGCGATTTCGACGACAGCCAGTGGCGGCAACTGCGGCTGCCGCACGATTTCGCCATCGAGCAGCCGATCGAGGCCAGCGCCAACGTGGCGCAGGGCTATCGCCGCCGCGGCATCGCCTGGTACCGGCGCAGCCTGCGGCTGGACGAGGCGCAGCGCGGCAAGGCGCTGGAACTGCGTCTGGACGGCATCGCCAGCCGCGCCACGGTCTGGGTCAACGGCTTGCTGATGGCGCGCAGTTGGAGCGGCTACGACGGCATCGCCATCGACATGACCGCGATCGCCCGCTATGGCCAGGATCTGAACACCATCGCAGTGCGCGTGGACGCCGAAGCGATGGACGGCTGGTGGTACGAAGGCGCCGGGATCTACCGGCATACCTGGCTGGCGGTGCGCGATGCGCTGCACATCGTCGGCGACGGCGTGCACGCGGTGCCGCGCGCCGAGGCCGACGATCGCTGGACGCTGCCGGTGACGGTCACCGTGGCCAATGTCGGCGAACAGGCCGATGCGGCGCTGCTGGAGGCGACGCTGTACGACGCGCAGGGCACGGTGGTGGCGCAGGGCAGTGCCGCGCTGCAGGCCGGCGCGCTGGCGCAGGTGCAGGCCCAGGTCGTGTTGCAGGTACACCAGCCGCAGCGTTGGGACGTGGCCGCGCCGCATTTGTACCGACTCGCGGCGGTGCTGCGCAGCGCGGGGCGCGAGCGCGACCGCCGCGAGTGCGCGATCGGCTTCCGCACGTTGCGCTTCGATGCGCAACAGGGCTTCTTCCTCAACGAGCGGCCGCTCAAGATCAAGGGCGCCTGCCTGCACCAGGACCATGCCGGGGTCGGCGTGGCGGTGCCGGACAGTTTGCTGGACTTCCGCATCCGCCGGCTCAAGGCGCTGGGCTGCAACGCGATCCGCCTGCACCACGCGGTGGCGAGCGAGCTGCTCGACGTCTGCGATCGCCTGGGCATGCTGGTGATGGCCGAGAACCGCGTGTTCAATCCGGCGCCCGACTACGCCGCGCAACTGCGCTGGCTGGTGCGCCGCGACCGCAACCGCGCCTGCGTGTTCCTGTGGTCGGTGTTCAACGAGGAGCCGATGCAGGGCACCGTCGCCGGCTACGAAATGGTGCGCCGCGCGGTGGCGCTGGTGCGCACGCTCGACGACAGCCGTCCGGTGACCGCGGCGATGAACGACGGCATGCTGACCGAACGCAACGCGTCCCATGCGGTGGACGTGGTCGGCTTCAACTACCGCCAGTTCAACTACGACCGCGTGCATGCGGCGATGCCGCACACACCGCTGCTGTCCAGCGAGGACACCAGCGCCTTCCAGACCCGCGGCGCCTGGTTCACCGACATGGACGCGCATGTCATCGCCGAGGACGATTCGGTGGCCGCGCCCTGGGGCAACACCCATCGCGCGTCCTGGAAGCTGATCGACGAGCGGCCGTACCTGGCCGGCGGCTTCGTCTGGACCGGCTTCGACTATCGTGGCGAGCCGACGCCGTTCGAATGGCCATCGGTGTCCTCGTTCTTCGGCATCATGGACCTGTGCGGCTTCCCCAAGGGCGCCTACTGGCTGCGCCAGGCGCAGTGGATCGACGACGCGCCGGTGCTGCAGTTGCTGCCGCACTGGAACTGGCCGGGCCGCGAGGGCACCCCGATCAAGGTGATGGCGTTCTGCAACGCGCAGCAGGTGGAGCTGTGGCTCAACGGCCGCTCGCAGGGGCGGCAGGCGGTGGACCGGATCGCGATGAACACCTGGCAGGTCGCGTATGCGCCTGGTGTGCTGGAAGCGGTGGCCTACCGCGATGGGCGCGAGGTCGCGCGGCAGCGGGTGCAGACGGTCGGCGCGCCGGTCGCGCTGCGGCTGACCCCGGACCGCACGCGCATGCGCTGCGACGGCCGCGACGCGCAACCGATCACCCTGGAGGCGGTGGATGCGCAGGGCCGCCATGTGCCGTTCGCCGATGCGCAGATCGCGCTGCAGGTCGAAGGCGGGCGCCTGCTCGGCGTCGGCAACGGCGACCCGAACCGGCATGCGCCCGACAACGTGCCGCAGGTGCAGCTGTTCAACGGCCTGGCGCAGGCCATCGTCGAGGCCGGCAGCGATCGCCGCCGGCTACGCATCGTGGCAAGCGCGCCTGGCCTGCGTGCGGCGCAGGCAGATATCACGCTGGACGCGGCGCCGCCGCCGCTGTCGTTGCCGCCGGCCGCCACGGCGATGGTGGTGGGCGGCTGGCGGCGCACCCTGCCGTTCGCCGCGCCGCCGGATCCGGCGCTGCCGCGTGCGGCCAACGACAACAACAGCTGGAGTTTCTGCCAGCCGGGCAACCTGGAGATGCGCGCCGAGCGCGACGGCTACGTGCTGTACCGGACCGCGTTCACGCCCTGGGCCGGAATCCAGCAGCGCGGCGGCCGCTTGCGGCTCGGCCGCGCGACCGGCGCGGTGCAGGTGTATCTGGACCGGCAGCGGGTCGCCAGTGTGGCGGCGGGGCAGCCGGTGTCCCTGCGGCTGTCGCCGGCGGCCGGCGAACGGGTGCTGGCGGTGGTGATGGAAGTGAAGGCCGGAGCGCCATTCGGCTTCGACGATGTCGCGACAGTGGAGTATTGAGCCAATGAACCATGCTTTCCGCCAGATCTTCCCGCGCGGCCATGCCGGACTGCGCCGTGTCCGGGCGATATCGCTGCGCGCGCATGCCGTGCTGGTGCTGCTGGCCTGTGCGCTGTTGGCGCCGGGTGCGTCCGCGTCGCCCGCGCAGGACATGCAGGGAGGCACCGCACGCGCGGTGCTGCTGCGCACGCTCGGCCCGCGCGCCGCCGAGTTGCGCCTGCAACGGCAGCCGCGCGGCCGCGGCAACGACTGGTATCAGATCGCCGCCGAGGCCGGCACGCTGCGCGTGTCCGGGTCCTCGGAGGTGGCGCTGGCGCATGGCGCGTACAGCTACCTGCAGTCGATCGGTGCGGCGTCGGTGAGCTGGGAGGGCAGCCGCGTGGCGCTGCCGCCAGCCTATGCGGACGTCCAGGGGCCGCGTGTGGTCACCCCGTTCGCGCACCGCGCCTACCTCAACGTCTGCACCTACGGCTACACCACGCCGTGGTGGGACTGGGCGCGCTGGGAGCGCGAGATCGACTGGATGGCGCTGCACGGCATCGACATGCCGCTGGCGATGGAGGGCCAGGAGTACGTGTGGCAGGCGCTGTGGCGCGAGTTTGGCGTCGCCGATGCGGAACTGGCGCAGTACTTCTCCGGCCCGGCCTTCGCGCCGTGGCAGCGCATGGGCAACATCGAAGGCTACGACGCGCCGCTGCCGCAGCAGTGGATCGAGGACAAGCATGCGCTGCAGTTGCGCATCCTGCAGCGCATGCGCGCGCTGGGCATGAAGCCGGTGCTGCCGGCCTTCGCCGGCTACGTGCCGAAGGCGTTTGCGCAGGCGCACCCGCAGGCGCGCATCTACCGCATGCGCGCCTGGGAGGGCTTCCACGAGACCTACTGGCTGGATCCGGCCGATCCGCTGTTCGCGCAGATCGCGCAGCGCTTCATCCAGCTCTACGACCGCACCTATGGCAAGGGCACCTACTACCTGGCCGATGCGTTCAACGAGATGTTGCCGCCGATCGCCGCCGACGGCAGCGACGCGCGCCTGGCCAGCTACGGCGACAGCACCGCCAACACCGCCAGGACCAAGCCGCCCGAGGTGCCGCCGGCGCAGCGCGACAAGCGCCTGGCCGCGTACGGCCGCGCGCTGTACGCCTCGATCCACCGCGCCAACCCGGATGCGGTGTGGGTGATGCAGGGCTGGCTGTTCGGCGCCGATCGCCATTTCTGGACGCCGCAGGCGATCGCCGCGTTCCTGCGCGAGGTGCCCAACGACAAGTTGCTGGTGCTGGATATCGGCAACGACCGCTACCCCGGCACCTGGAAACTGTCCGACGCGTTCGACGGCAAGCAGTGGATCTACGGCTACGTGCACAACTACGGTGGCAGCAATCCGGTGTACGGCGACCTGGCGTTCTACCACGAGGACCTGCGTGCGCTGCTCGCCGACAAGGACAAGCAGCAACTGGTCGGCTTCGGCGCCTTCCCGGAAGGGCTGCACACCACCTCGGTGGTCTACGAATACATGTATGCGTTGGCCTGGGGCGCGCAGCAGCGCCCGTTGCAGGACTGGCTCGACGACTACACCCGCGCCCGCTACGGACACACCTCGCCGGCCTTGCGCGCGGCCTGGGACGACCTGCAGGCGTCGGTGCTGTCTACCCGCTACTGGACGCCGCGCTGGTGGCGCAGCCGCGCCGGCGCCTATCTGTTGTTCAAGCGGCCGACGCTGGACATCGGCGAGTTCGAAGGTGCGCCCGGCGATCCGCGGCGATTGCGCCGCGCGCTGCAGCAACTGCTGGCGCTGGCGCCGGAGTACGCCGATGCGCCGTTGTATCGCTACGACCTGGTCGATTTCGCCCGCCATTACGCCACCGGCCGCGTGGACGTGCAGTTGCAGCAGGCGGTGGCCGCCTACCGGCGCGGCGATGTCGCAGCCGGCGACGCGGCGACCGCGCGCGTGCGCGAGGCGGTGACGCAACTCGACAGCCTGGTCGGCGGCCAGCAGGACACCCTGTCGAGCTGGCTCGACGCCGCCGCCGGCTATGCGAAGACCCCGCAGGACGCGGCCTACTACCGGCGCGACGCCAAAGCGCAGGTCAGCGTGTGGGGCGGCGAGGGCAATCTGGGCGATTACGCGTCCAAGGCCTGGCAGGGCATGTATGCGGACTATTACCTGCCGCGCTGGACGCTGGCGCTGCAGATGCTGCGCGAGGCGGCGGTCGCCGGCGGCAGCGTGGACGAGGCGCAACTGCAGCAACGGCTGCGCGCCTGGGAACGGGACTGGGTGGCGCGCGACACCGCCTACGTGCGGCACGCGCCGGCCGATCCGGTCGCGGCGGTGCGCACGCTGCTGCACCAGGTGGATGCGCCATGAGCGCCGCGTCCGTCCGCCTTCCCGCCGCGGCGCCGCCGCGCGAACGCTTCCTGTCGCTCGACGTGTTCCGCGGCCTGACCATCTTCCTGATGATCCTGGTCAACACGCCGGGCGCCGGCGCCGATGCGTTCGTGCAACTGCGGCATACGCCGTGGTTCGGCTTCACCGCCGCCGACCTGGTGTTTCCGTCGTTCCTGTTCGCGGTCGGCAACGCGATGAGCTTCGCGCTGGATCGCGGCCAGCCGCTCGGCGCGTTCCTGCGTCGGGTCGGCAAGCGCAGCGCGCTGATCTTCCTGCTCGGCTTCCTGATGTACTGGTTCCCGTTCGTGCACCAGGGCGCGGACGGCCACTGGAGCCTCACCGCGATCGACCAGACCCGGGTGCCGGGCGTGCTGCAGCGCATCGCGCTGTGCTATGCGCTTGCGGCGCTGCTGTGCCGCTGGCTGTCGCCGCGTGGCCTGCTGGGTATGTGCGTCGCGCTGCTGCTCGGCTATTGGGGCGCGCTGTACCTGTGGGGCCAGCCGGGCGCGGAGCTGAGCAAGCTCGGCAATGCCGGCACGCGCCTGGACCTGTGGCTGCTGGATCCGGCGCAGCTGTATCGCAAGGACGGCGGGTTCGATCCGGAGGGCCTGCTCGGCACCTTGCCGGCCACGGTCAACGTCATCGCCGGCTACCTGACCGGGTTGTACGTGCGCCGCGTCGGCAAGCAGGCGCGCACGGTGCGCTGGCTGTGGCTGGCCGGCGGCGCGCTGGTCCTGCTGGCGCTGGCCTGGCAGCCGTGGTTCCCGCTGGCCAAGAAACTGTGGACCGGCTCGTTCGTGCTGCTGACGGTGGGCCTGGACCTGTGGCTGCTGGGCGCGCTGCTGTGGGCGATCGAGGTGCGCGGCTGGCAGGCCGGCAGCGGCTTCTTCACCGTGCTCGGGCGCAATCCGCTGGCGATCTACCTGTTCTCCGAACTGTTCGTGGTCTGCCTGCGGCTGGTCCCGGCCGGCGCCAGCGGCATGGACCTGTACCAGTGGCTGGGCGTGGATGTGTTCCAGCGGCTGCTGCCCGGCCCCTGGGGCAGCCTGGCCTGCGCGTTGGCCTATACGTTGCTGTGCTGGCTGGTGGGCTGGTGGATGGATCGCAGGAGGCTGTACCTGCGGCTGTGACCCGGCGTGCACGGACCGCGAATTGGTACTATATTGGACATAACGAATTCATGCGGACTGGAGAGCGCGCCATGACCAAGCCCAAGCCGCAGGCCGATCCACGCCTGCATGCGCTGGCCGTGGATCCGGACGCGCCGACCCCGCTGTACCTGCAACTGGCCAGCAAGCTGGTGGAGGCGATCAAGGGCGGGCAGTGGAAGCCGGGCGAGGCGCTGCCGGCCGAACGGCAACTGTGCGAATACCTGCAGGTGTCGCGGGTGACCCTGCGCCAGGCCGTGGACGCGCTGGTCGAGCAGGGCCTGGTGTCGCGCCGCCAGGGCGCCGGTACCTTCGTCACCTCGCACATCCAGCACCAGCTCAGCGGCCTGGCCAGCTTCAGCGAAACCCTGCGCATGAAGGGGCTGGAGCCGGGCACGCGCTGGCTGGAGCGGCGCACGCGTCCGGCGCATGGCGAGGAGATCCTGCGCCTGGGCCTGTCGCCGGACACGGTGGTCGCGGCGCTGACCCGCCTGCGCAGCGCCGACGGCCGGGTGATGGCCTACGAGAAGGCGGTGCTGCCGCAGCACGTGGTGCCCGATCCGCACGCCATCGCCGATTCGCTCTACAGCTACCTGGACGAGCGCGGCACCCCGGTGGTGCGGGCGCTGCAGTACTTTCGCGCGATCAACCTGCCGGCGCGGCTGGCCGGCCATCTCGGCATGAAGGAAGGCGAGGCGATCCTGCACGTGGTGCGGGTCGGCTACACCCGCGACGGCAGCGCGATCGAACTGACCGACACCTATTGCCACAACGACTACTACGACTTCGTCGCCGAACTGCGACGCTGATCGCCGATCCCCGCGCCCTCCCGGAGCACGCCGCCCATGACCACCGCACGGCCCGCCAGTCCCTACGCTTCCATCGCCATCGTCGGCCTGTTGTTCTTCATCATGGGCTTCTTTACCTGGATCAACGGGCCGCTGATCCTGTTCGCCAAGGTCGCCTTCAATGTCAGCGACACGTTCGCGTTCCTCATCCCGAGCGCGTTCTACATTTCCTACTTCTGCCTGGCATTGCCTTCGTCGTTCATCCTGAAGCTGACCGGGATGAAGAAGGGCCTGGCGCTGAGCCTGCTGATCCTGGCGATCGGCGCGGCCATCTTCGGCCAGTTCACCAATGCCCGTTCGTACGTGGGCGCGGTGAGCGGCATCTTCATCATCGGCGGCGGCCTGGCCCTGCTGCAGACCGCGGTCAATCCGTACATCAGCATCCTCGGGCCGATCGACGGCGCCGCGCGCCGCATCGCGCTCATGGGCATCTGCAACAAGGTGGCGGGCGCGCTGGCCACGTATGGACTGGCGAAGGTGGTCCTGCACGGCATGGAGGATTTTTCGACCCAGATCGAACAGGTGATGCCGGCGCAGAAGGAACTGCTGCTGCAGGAGTTCGCCGGCCGCATCCACGGCCCCTACATGGCGATCGCCGGCGTGCTTGCCGTGCTTTCGGTGGCCATCCTGTTTTCGCCCCTGCCCGAGATCAGCGCCGAGAAGGCCAACGCGTCGGCCGCCGACGAACGCAGCCGCGACAGCATCTTCGCGTTCCCGCACGTGTGGCTGGGCGCGTTGTGCATCTTCGTGTACGTCGGCGCCGAGGTGATGGCGGGCGATGCGATCGGCATCTACGGCAACAGCCTCGGTCTCTCGCTGGACTACGCGAAGTATTTCACCATCGGCACGCTGGCCTGCATGCTGGCGGGCTACCTGGTCGGCCTGGTGCTGATTCCGAAGTACATCTCGCAGGAGAAGTACCTGTCCATTTCGGCATGCCTCGGCATCGTCTTTTCGCTGTGCGCGATGTTGACCGGCGGTTATGTCTCGGTGGCGTTCGTGGCGGCGCTCGGATTCGCCAATGCCATCATGTGGCCGGCCATCTTCCCGCTGGCCATCAAGGGGCTGGGAAAGTTCACCGAGAAGGGCGCGGCGCTGCTGATCATGGGCATCGTGGGCGGCGCCGCGGTGCCGCAGCTGTTCGCCCATCTGAAGGAGTCGTTCGATTTCCAGGTGGTCTTCGCCGGCTTGATGATCGCCTGCTACCTGTACATCTTGTTCTTCGCGCTGCGCGGTCACCGCGTCGGCCAGGGCGCGCGGTGAGCTGACGCGCTTTTCTCCAACCCGGCAAACTCATTCCAATGCGCAGACCCACCATCAAAGACGTCGCCGAACGGGCGCGGGTGTCGCTGAAGACCGTCTCGCGGGTCATCAACAACGAACCGTCGGTGATGCAGGCCACGCGCTCGCGCGTGCTGCATGCCATCGCCGAGCTGGACTACGAGCCGGATCCGTCGGCGCGCAACCTGCGCAGCGGCACGCCGTTCGTGATCGGGCTGGTGTACGACAACCCCAACCCGTACCACATCATCGGCGTGCAGAACGGCGTGCTCGCCGCCTGCCGCGAGACCGGCTTCGGCCTGCAGATCCATCCCTGCGATTCCACCGCGCCGATGCTGGCCGAGGAACTGGCCGAGTGGACCCAGCGCTCGCGCCTGGCCGGTCTGGTGCTGACCGCGCCGATGTCCGAGCGCGCCGACCTGGTCGCGGCGCTGGCCGCGCGCGGGATCAAGACCGTGCGCATCATCGCCGCCACCGAGGATCCGCAGGACGGCCCCTGCGTCTACGTCGACGACCGCGATGCCGCCTACGAGATCACCGAGCACCTGATCCAGCTCGGCCACCAGCGCATCGGCTTCCTGTGGGGCGGCACCTCGCACCGGTCCAGCGGCGAGCGCTACGCCGGTTACGAGGCGGCGCTGAAGGACTACGGCATCACCCTGGACAAGCACCTGGTGATCCCCGGCGACTACACCTTCGACGATGGCTTCCGCGGCGCGCGGCGCCTGCTGGCGCTGCGCGAGCCGCCGACCGCGATCTTCGGCTCCAACGACGAGATCGCCGCCGGCGTGCTGGCCGCGGCCAAGTCGGCAGGCATGAACGTGCCCTACGACCTGTCCATCGCCGGCTTCGAGGACAGCCCGTTCTCGCGCCAGTCGTGGCCGCCGCTGACCACCGCCAAGCAGGCCACCGAAGACATCGCCCGCCACGCCGCGCGGCTGCTGATCAGCCAGCTGCGCAGCGATGCCTACGAAGACCATCCGGCGCCGGTGCACAACCAGGGCTTCGTGCCGCAACTGGTGGTGCGTGGCTCGACCGCGCCCATGCAGCCGCATTCCCGCCGTTCCTCCTCCCCTGACCCCACATGACCCTGCCCATGGCGCTGCCCTCCGAAACCGACACCCTGATGTTCCGCGAAGCCGCGGAAGCCGCCGCGGTCATCGCCGCGCAGTTCGAACGCAACCACGCCACCGTGAGCGCGCTCGCCGCGTCGTTGCGCGCCGCGCCGCCGCCGTTCGTGGTGACCTGCGCGCGCGGCAGTTCCGATCACGCCGCCACCTATGCCAAGTACCTGTTCGAGACCCAGCTCGGCGTGGTCACCGCCTCGGCCTCGCCGTCGGTGGGCTCGGTGTACGAAGCGCCGCTGCAGTTGCGCGGGGCGCTGTACCTGGTGATCTCGCAGTCGGGCAAGAGCCCGGACCTGCTGCGCAACGCGCAGGCGGCCAAGGACGCCGGCGCGCGCGTGGTGGCGCTGGTCAACGTCGAGGATTCGCCGCTGGCGCAGCTGGCCGACACGGTGATCCCGCTCGGCGCCGGCCCGGAGAAGAGCGTGGCCGCGACCAAGAGCTACCTGGCCTCGCTGGCGGCGATCCTGCAGCTCGGCGCGCACTGGAAGAACGACCCGGCGCTGCTGGGCGCACTGCAGGAATTGCCGCAGGCGCTGCGTGCGGCCTGGCAGGCCGACTGGCGCTCGCTGACCGACGGCCTGGTCGAGGCGCACAACCTGTTCGTGCTCGACCGCGGCCTCGGCCTGGCGGCGGCGCAGGAAGCGGCGCTGAAGTTCAAGGAGACCTGCGGCCTGCACGCCGAGGCCTACAGCTCGGCGGAAGTGAAGCACGGGCCGATGGCCCTGGTCGGCCCGGGCTTCCCGGTGCTGGCGTTCGACCAGCCGGACGAAGCCGGCGAGGGCACCCGGCGCCTGGCCGAGGAGTTCCGCGGCCGCGGCGCGCAGGTATGGCTGGCCAGCGCCGGCGGCGACCTGCCGCTGGTCGCTGCGCCGCACCCCGCGTGCGCGCCGTTGCTGGCGATCCAGAGCTTCTACCGCGCGATCAACGCCCTGGCGCTGCGCCGCGGCTACAACCCGGACCTGCCGCCGCATCTGAACAAAGTGACGGAGACCGTCTGATGACCACGGTGGCGCTGCGCAACGCGCGCGTGCTCGGCGAGGACGGATTCCTCGACGGCGTCAGCGTGCTGCTGGAGGGCGGGCGCATCCTCGCCCTGCTCGACGACGCCGACCCGCGCGTGGCGGCAGCGCCGGTGCAGCACGACCTGGGCGGCGGCAGCCTGCTGCCGGGCTTCATCGACCTGCAGGTCAACGGCGGCGGCGGGGTGCTGTTCAACAACCGCACCGACGTCGAGGCGCTGCGCCGCATCGGCCAGGGCCATCGCCGCTACGGCACCACCGGCTACCTGCCGACACTGATCAGCGACGACGTGGAGGTGATGCGCGCGGCGATCGCCGCCACGCGCCAGGCCATCGCCGAAGGCGTGCCGGGCGTGCTCGGCATCCACCTGGAAGGACCCTACCTGGCGCCGGCGCGCAAGGGCACCCACAACGCCGACAAGTTCCGCGTGCCCGACGCCGACGAACTGGCCATGGCCACCTCGCTGGACAACGGCGTCACCCTGATCACCCTGGCACCGGAGCGCGTGCCGGCGGCCAGCATCCGCACCCTGGCCGCGGCCGGTGCGCGCGTGTTCGCCGGCCACACCGCCGCCAGCTACGAAGAGGCCCGCGCCGGGCTGGACGCCGGCATCTGCGGCTTCACCCATCTGTACAACGCCATGACCCCGTTGCAGGGACGCGATCCCGGCGTGGTCGGCGCGGCGCTGGAAGATCGCAACGCCTGGTGCGGCGTGATCGTCGACGGCGTGCACGTGCATCCGGCCAGCCTGCGCGTGGCGCTGGCGGCCAAGCCGCGCGGCACCGTGTTCCTGGTCACCGACGCGATGCCGATGGTCGGCGCCGACAGCCCCGCGTTCGACCTGTACGGCGAAACCATCACCGCCATCGACGGCGTGGTGCGCAATGCCGCCGGTGCCCTGGCCGGCTCGGCGCTGGACATGGCCAGCGCGGTGCGCAACAGCGTGCAGTGGCTGGACGTGCCGCTGGAAGAAGCCGCGCGCATGGCCTCGCTGTACCCGGCGCAGTGCGTGGGCCTGGACCACCGCTACGGCCACATCGCGCCCGGCTACCAGGCTGACCTGGTGCTGCTGGACGAGGCGTTGCAGGTCCGGCATACCTGGATCGCGGGTGTGATGGAGTAGGGCGACGCGGCATCGCCTTGCGCGTGCCGCGGGAAGTGCGCATGTCGTGAGTGCGGGCGCAGTGACGTATTCGCGATGGCGCAGGGCACACATGGCATGCGTTAGCCTCGTCCAATGCCACAGAACTTCACCGACCTGTTCGCCGTGCCGCCGCGCGATGGTCTGCACCGGCTGACGCTGCGCGACGGCCGCGGTGCGATCTGCAAACGCCGCCACGCCATGCCGGCCGGTTTCTTCGCTGCCGAAGTGCGCGGCCTGGACGCGTTGCGTGCCGCAGGCGGTCTGCGCGTGCCGCAGGTGCATGCGCGAGGCGAGGACTGGCTGCTGCTCGAAGACCTGGGCACCGCGGCGCCGCATCCGCGCTTCGCCTGCTTCGCCGGCGAGGGCCTGGCACGCCAGCACCGGGTACGTGGCGTGCGCTTCGGTTTCGATCATGACGGCTACATCGGCGACATCCCGCAGGACAACCGCGCCGACCGCGATGGCCATCGGTTCTTCGTCGAACGGCGCTTGCGCCCGCAGGCGCAGCGCGCGCTGCGCGGCGGTGCGCTGACCGCCGCCGACATGGCCCGTCTCGAGCGACTGTACGAGCGCCTGCCGCAGTTGATCCCGGTGCAGCCGCCGGTCCTGCTGCACGGCGACCTGTGGCAAGGCAATCTGCATTGCGCAGGCGATGGCCTGCCGGCGCTGATCGACGCCGGCGCGGCCCACCATGGCTGGGCCGAGGCCGAACTGGCGATGCTGACGCTGTTCGGCGAACCCGACCCGTCCCTGCTGCGCAGTTACGCCGAGCACGCGCCGTTGGCCAACGACTGGCGCGAGCGCGCGCCGCTGTACAACCTCTATCACCTGCTCAATCACCTCAACCTGTTCGGTGGCGGCTACGCCGCACGCGTGCGGCAGGTGCTGTCCCGCTTCGGATAGGCGCGCCGAAGGACGCCTTGCGGCCGGCCCCGGTCGTCGGCAAGCTTGGTCATCGGTTTCCACGTGGCGATGGCGCAGGAACCAGGTCGTCGTTTCGCTCCATGCCTCTGCCGGAGAGTGTGCATCGAATGATTCGCAGCGTCGCGCTGGCACTCCTGTTGGCAGGAATCGCCGGCATTTCCGCTGCCCGCGCCGAGGACGCCTTGGCGCCGGTGGAAGCGCATGTGCCGTTCCCGCCCGCGGCGTTTACCGGCAGCGACGGGCGCATGCATCTGGCCTATGAGCTGCACGTCAGCAACTTCTACGGCGACTCCGGCGCGCTCGCACCGCAGGGGCTGGAGGTGTTCACTGACGATGCGGTCACGCCCCTGCTGGCGCTGGATGCAACGCAACTGGCGCGCGTGGTGAAGCCTGCGCCGGGGTACAGGAACCGCTGGCGATCCTCCCGGGCAGGCGCGCGGTGTTCTTCGTCTGGTTGACCGTGCCGGCGGGTGCGTCCGTGCCGCACCGCCTTCGTCACCGCATGCACTTCATCTCGGACGGCCGCATACGCAGCACGCTCGATGGCGTCATCGTCGAGGTCGGCAATGCGATGCCCATGGTCATCGGCGCGCCGTTGCGCGGTGGCCGCTGGCTGGCCCACGAAGGTCCCGGCGAAGCGCAGTCGCACCATTGGGGCAGCCTGGTGGCGGTGAACGGGCAACTGACCATTCCGCAGCGCTACGCCCTGGATCTGGTCGGCGTCGACGCTGCCGGGCATGCGCTGAGATCGGGCGTGAAGGACATCCGCAGGTCCCGCTACGCCGACTGGATCGGCTATGGCGCGGACGTGCTGGCCGTGGCCGACGGCGTCGTGCGCAGCGCGCGCGATGGCGAGGCCGAACACCAGCCGCTCAGCGCGCAGCCGGAGCCCACCGCGCTGACCAGTGACGGCCTGTTCGGCAACTACGTGGTACTGGAGATCGCCCCGGGCACCTTCGCAAGCTATGCGCATCTGCGGCGGGGCAGCCTCACGGTGAAACCGGGCGACCGGGTGCAGCGGGGGCAAGTGCTCGCGCAGTTGGGACAGTCCGGCAATTCCGCCGCGCCGCATCTGCATTTCCAGCTGTCCAATGCCGTCGCGTTCGAAGGTTCGGAAGGCGTGCCCTACGCGTTCGAGCGATTCGGCTACCTCGGCGCCGAATCCGAAGCCCAGCTGTTTGGGCAGGGCGAGCCATGGCAGGCCTCGCCGATCGACTATCGCCGGGCGCAACTGCCGCTCAACGACGTGGTGATTCAGTTTCCCGATCCGTCACGGCCGGGTCCCTGACCAACGGCGCCAACCCGTCGCGCGCAGCGGTTGCGGGTGTCGAGGGGGCCGGAATCGTTCTCGGCCAACCTCTGCGGACTGCGCGCTCGACGCAACCGCCAGCAGCTTCGAACCGCCGTGCATCAGGTCCCGCCGTACCGGCGAGCCGGCCTGCGGCGCACGGCCCTGCCGCGTCAGTCTGCGGACGTCCGCCGCGCCGCGGCGATCGCCGCGATCCGCGCCTTGGCCAGGGCCTCGCCGATCTGCGGGCCGCTCAGGCCCTGCGCGGCCAGGTCGCGCGCGTTCACCGCCAGCGCCGCCGCATGCAGGCGCTGCAGCGCCGGGCCCTGCGGATAATCGGCATCCTCGCTGCCGAGGCGGCCGCGCTTGTCGGCCTCGCACACCGTTGCCAGCTGCGCGATGCGTTCGGGCTTGCGGAAGCCGTCGCAGCGCTGCAGCAGTTCGTGTACGGTGCGCTCGCGCAACTCGGCCAGGCGATGCACGTTCAGATGCTCGCGGCAGGCGATCTCGGCCAGTTGCCGATGCTCCTGCGGCACCTTGAGGCGTTCGCACAGCGTGCGCAGCGGCGCCAGGCCGCGTTGCTCGTGCATCAGGTGGCGCGGCCATTCCTCCGGCGGCGTCAGTGCCTTGCCCAGGTCGTGGGTCAGCGCGGCGAAGCCGATCAGCGCGTCGCCCGGCGCCAGCCGCGCGGCCATGTCGCTGACCAGCTCCTGATGGCGCCCGGTGTCGACCTCGGGGTGGTACTCGGCGCGTTGCGGCACCCCGTACAGCGCATCCAGCTCCGGCAGCACCCAGCGCAGCGCATCGGCCTCGCGCAGCGTGCGCAGGAACGCCGAGGGCTGCGCCGAGGCCAGGCTGCGCCGCAGTTCCTGCCAGACGCGTTCGGGCACCAGCGTTTCCAGTTCGCCGCCGGCGGCCATCGCGCGCATCAGCTCCATGGTCTCGGCCGCGACGACGAATCCCAGGGGCGCCAGCCGCGCCATGAACCGCGCCGCGCGCAGCACCCGCAGCGGATCCTCGGCGAAGGCCGGGCCGACATGGCGCAGTACCCGCTGCTCGAGATCGCGCGCGCCGCCATACGGATCGACCAGACGCCCATCGGCCTCGTCGCGGGCGATCGCGTTGATGGTGAAGTCGCGCCGCTGCAGATCCTCTTCCAGCGTCACCGACGGATCGGCCTGCACCACGAAGCCGTGGTAACCGCGCCCGGCCTTGCGCTCGGTGCGCGCCAGCGCGTACTCCTCGCCGCTGCGCGGATGCAGGAACACCGGGAAATCGCGGCCCACCTGCTTGTAGCCCAACTCCAGCATCTGCTGCGCGCTGGCGCCGACCACCACCCAGTCGCGGTCGCCGGGCGGTTGACCGAGCAAGGCGTCGCGCACGGCGCCGCCGACGAGGTAGATGTTCATTGGGGGCTGGGAATGGGGAATAGGGAATGGGGAATGGTAAAAGCAGATTCCCTTCGCCTGATGTCGCGCTGGCGTGTTGACCCACTGTTCGGCGCGGTTGCGCGCGGCGCGCCGTTGCGATTCCCCATTCTCTATTCCCGATTCCCGGCCGCCGCATCGGCGGCCGTACACACAAACTTCTTCCGCGGCGCGTCCAGCTTGCCGAGCATGCGTTCGGTGACCGGCAGGGCGTCGCCGTTGAGGCGCCAGTCGTAGATCACGCTGAAGGCGAGGATGCGCGCCACGTATTCGCGGGTTTCCTTGTAGCTGACCGTCTCGATCCAGAAGTCGGCATCGTGGCCCGGGCGCTGGCTCTGCCAGCGTGCGGCCGGGCCGGGGCCGGCGTTGTAGGCGGCGATGGTCAGGTAGGGCAGGCCGTAGGTGTTGAGCAACTGGCGCAGGTAGGCGGTGCCGATGGCGATGTTGGTGTCCGGGTCATACAGGCTGGCGGCGCCGCCGTAGCCGGCCAGGCCGAGGCTGCGGGCGACGCTGGCGCCGGTGGCCGGCACCACCTGCATCAGGCCCATCGCGTTGGCCGGGGAGCGCGCGTTCGGGTTGAACACGCTTTCGGCGCGGATCTCGGCGGCGACCCAGGCCGGGTCGATCGCGTTCTTGCCGGCTTCGCGGCGGATGGTGTCGGCGTGGTGCAGCGGGAAGCGCAGCGTGTACAGGCGCTGTTCCTCCGGGCGCTTGCCGAGCCCGAACACCGCGCGGTCGAACCAGCCGTTGGCGCTGGCCACTTCCACCGCCAGGCGCCGCTGGGTGTCGTCGAAGCGGCTCAGCGCATCGTTCCACTCGGCCACCGCCCAGCCGGCGCGGTCGATCTTGAACAGTTCCAGTGCGCGGACCAGCGCCGGATCGCGCGCCACCGCCGCCTGCGCCTGTGCGCTGTCGTTCGGTTCCCATGGGCACAGCGCGTACGGCTGCTTCAGCCGGTCGGCGGCCAGGAAGCCGTGGAAGGTGGCAGAGCTGGCCGCCGCGCGATACAGCCGCTGCGCCTCGCCGGCATTGCCGGTCTTCTCCGCCAGCCGCGCCTCGAAGTACTGCCAGCGCGAATCGTTGCGCTGCGCCGGCGGCATCTTGCGGATCGCGGCCAGGGCCGCCGGCCAGTCGCCGCGCGCCATCGCCTCGCGCGCGCGCCACTCGTGCAGGCGTTCGTCGTAGGCGGACTCGGGCACGGCGTTGAGCCGGCGCGCCGAATCCGGCCCGTACGAGGCCACCGTCCACAGCGCGATCTGGTACAGCACCGCACCGCGCTGCGCCTCACTGAACTGCAGTGTCTGGGCGAATTGCGGCAGTTGCCGCTCGGCGGCGTCCGGGTCGGTCTTGGCCAGCTTCTGCAGCCCGTCCACCGCCACCTTGCGGCTGCGCTCGGTCTTGGGCCAGTTCAGCGCACGCGTGTGCACCGCGTCCAGGAACGCCGCGTAGTCGTTGGCCAGGGCCAGCTCGGCCGCGGGCAGGCCGCGTGCGGCGGCGCGCATCACCGCCGGCTGCTGTGCGTCCGCCGCCGCTTCCACGCGCGCCCAGCGCAGCGCATCGGTCATGCCGCCGCGCGCCTGCAGGACCGCAAACACCGGGTCGCAGGCGTCGGGCAGCGACTTGCCGGCGTTGCGCCACAGCGCCTGCGCTTCGTCGGTCCATTGCGCGTCGGCACGGCCGGTGGCCTGGCGCGCATTGAGCTGGGCGCAGCGCAGGCCGAGGTTCTCGGTGGGTTTCCAGTTCGCCAGCAGCGCCGGCCAGTCCTCGCGCCGCGCCAGCGCCGGCAGCCACAGCGCGCGGAAACTCTCGGCCACCGGCTGCCCGGCGTAGCGCTTGAGGAAGTCCTGCGCCTGCGCATCGGACACCTTGTCGATGGTGCGGCGCAGGTTGGCGTACTCCAGCCAGCCGTACAGCGGATGCTGCTTGAAGGCGGCCGCGCGGACCGGGTCGAAGCGGCCCTGTTCGGCATCGTCGATCGCCGAGCGGATCGCCGGGCGTTGCGCATCCAGGGACTGGGCGAGGGCGGAAACGGGGCCGCACAACGCGGCGGCGAACAGCAGGAGAGACGTGCGCAGGATCATGCGCGGGACTATACCGAACGCGGATGAATCGCCGTTTCAACGACGCGTAGAGCCACGACACGTCGTGTCAGTGCGATGCCCTGGAGCGTTGCAGATCGGTATTGCGTGCCGGCCTGCATTTTTGTGCTCCGGCACGGGCGGGTGAGATGCGGGTGCAGCTTCGTACGCCTGAACTCCGCGAGTCGCTTCGCGCCGTACCCTCACCCCAACCCCTCTCCCAAGGGGAGAGGGGCTTTGGCGTTCCCCTTCTCCCATCGGGACCATGGCCCCCTTTTCGGGGGGAAGGTGCCCCGCAGGGGCGGATGAGGGTACGGGCGAAGCTTCTGATCGCCAGATCGCGCGGACGCTTCGCGCCTTACCCTCACCCCAACCCCTCTCCCGGTGGGAGAGGGGCTTTGGCGTTTCCCTTCTCCCATCGGGACCATGGCCCCCTTTTCGGGGGAAGGTGCCCCGCAGGGGCGGATGAGGGTAGGGGCGAAGCCTCTGATCGCCAGATCGCGCGGGCGCTTCGCGCGCCGTACCCTCACCCCAACCCCTCTCCCGGTGGGAGAGGGGCTTCGGCGTTTCCCTTCTCCCATTGGGAGAAGGTGCCCCGCAGGGGCGGATGAGGGTACGGGCGAAGCCTTTGATCGCCAGATCGCGCGGGCGCTTCGCGCTCCGTACCCTCACCCCAACCCCTCTCCCGAGGGGAGAGGGGCTTCGGCATCTCACCAGTTGGCTGCGTCTCGCGGCCCTCGTGTCTACCAGATCGACCAGTCGTCGCGATGGCCCGCGCTTTGCCGGCCGGACGCTTGCAGGCCGTTTACGATTTGTTTACAAAGAATTCCACGCCGTCGCGGTGCAGGGGGTCGCAGCGGCCGACCCACATCCTTTCTGGAGAGAGAGACGGATGAATTTCCTGCACCGCCATCCTTTGGTCTTCGCGGTATCCCTGGTCCTGCTCGGCGGTGTCCCCGCCATCGCCGGCGCCCAGCAACAGACGCCCCCGGCCGCTCCCGGCACTGCCACCACGCTGGACAGCGTGCAGGTCACCGGCACCCGCATCCGCCGCGCCGAAGTCGAAGGCCAGGTGCCGGTGCAGACCCTGAGCCGCGCCGACATCGAACGCACCGGCCTGACCTCCATCGGCGATGTGCTGCAGGAACTCACCGCCTCCGGTTCGGCCTTGAACGCCAAGTTCAATTCCTCCGGCAATTTCGGCTTTCCGCCGGACGGCAGCGGCGTCGGCGCCGGCTCGGCGCAGGTCGATCTGCGCCATCTCGGCGCCAAGCGCGTGCTGGTGCTGGTCGACGGCATGCGCTGGGTCAACGAGTCCTCGGCCTCGGGCGTGGGCGCGGCCACCGATCTCAACACCATCCCGCTGGCCATCGTCGAGCGCGTCGAGGTACTGGAGGACGGCGCGTCCTCGCTGTACGGCTCCGATGCCATCGCCGGCGTGGTCAACATCATCACCCGGCGCAATTTCGAGGGCGGCCAGGTCACCCTGAACTACGGCGAGTACGACAAGGGCGATGGCGCCAGCAAGGGCGTGGACCTGGCCTGGGGCCACAGCACCGAGCGCACCAGCCTGTTCCTCGGCGCCAGCTACACCAAGCAGGATCCGATCTACGCGCGCGACCGCGCGCAGTCGCTGTATCCGATTCCCGGCACCGGCCTGACCTTCGGCAGCTCGGCCACGCCGGACGGGCGCTTCATCTTCGTCGACCCCAACACCGGCGCCGAGCAGAACCTGACGCCCAACAGCGGCGTGGGCACGCCGCGCTACGACGGCGCCGGCGGCTGCACCCGCAGCGACGACTACCACTGCTTCACCACCGCCGACCGCTACAACTTCGCCGCGTCCAACCTGCTGCTGACGCCGTCCGAGCGCAAGGGCGTGTTCGGCCAGTTCCGCTTCTTCTTCAACGATGACGTGCAGTGGTACCTGAAGCTGCTCGGCAACCGCCGCGAATCGACCAACCAGGCCGCGCCCGAGCCGATCTTCCTCGGTCCCGACGCCGGCACCGGCAATCCGCTGGCCGACAACATCGTCATCTCCGCCGCCAACCCTTACAACCCGTTCGGCTTCGCGCTGGATTCGGGCAGCAACCTGATCATGATCGGGCGCCGCCCGGTGGAAGGCGGTGCGCGCGTGTTCGAGCAGCGCGTGGACACCCAGTATGTCGGCACCGGCTTCATCGGCAGCTTCGAGGGCGCCGACCGCACCTGGTTCTGGGACGTCAACGGCGCCTACAGCAAGAACAAGGCCGAGCAGACCAACTACGGCAGCTACAACATCTACAACATCAACCTGGCGCTGGGCGATCCGGCGGCGTGCGCCGCGGTGGCCGGCTGCGTGCCGCTGAACATCTTCGGCGGCGCCGGCAGCATCACCCCGGACATGCTGCGCTGGATCCAGCCGGTGGTGCACGACCGCAGCCAGAACGAGCTGACCCAGTTCACCGCCAACCTCAGCAGCGACCTGTTCCGGCTGCCGGCCGGCGCGGTGTCCTTCGCCACCGGCGTGGAGTACCGCAAGTACGAGGGCTTCTACCGCCCCGATCCGCTGACGGTGATCGGCCACTACAACGGCGTGCCGTCGCTGCCGACGCAGGGCAGCTACGACGTCAAGGAGGCCTATCTCGAACTGAGCGTGCCGATCTTCGCCGACTCGCCGCTGGGCGACAAACTGGATCTGAGCCTGGCCGGGCGCTATTCCGACTACTCCACCTTCGGCGGCAAGTTCACCCCGAAGTACGGCCTGCGCTGGCAGGTGGCGCCGGACTTCGTGCTGCGCGCCAGCTACGCCGAAGGCTTCCGCGCGCCCAGCATCGGCGAACTGTACGGCTCGGCCGCGCGCGCCGACCTCACCCTGTCCGACCCGTGCTCGATCGGCCTGGGCGGTACCGCGCCGCGCGGCAGCGCCAGCAACTGCGCCGCGCTCGGCGTGCCGACCGGCTACCAGCAGGCCAACTCGCAGATCTCGGTGACCACCGGCGGCAACCGCGCGCTGGAACCGGAGAAGGCGCGCAGCTTCAGCGCCGGCTTCGTGTGGAGCCCGTGGTTCGCCAGCAACGTACCGTGGTCGGACCGCTTCGACGTGGAGGTGACCTTCTACCGCCACGACATCGACGGCGCGATTCAGGCGATCAACGCGCAGACCCAGCTCGACCTGTGCGTGGACACGCTGTCGCCGACCTACTGCGACGGCATCACCCGCGCCTCCACCGGCGGCATCAACGGCTTCAACAACCGCTTGACCAACCTCGGCTCGATCAAGACCGACGGCTGGGACGTGGACCTGTTCTGGAACTCGCCGGAGACCGCCGCCGGCCGCTTCAAGATCGGCTGGCAGAACACCTTCGTCACCCGCTACGTCGCCACCGGCGCGGCCGGCCAGGTGCAGCCGCAGCGCCCGGGCGTGGAAGTGGTGGACAGCTCGATTCCCGAGTGGACCAGCAACCTGAGCCTGGACTGGTCGCGCGGGCGCTGGAATGCGTCGTGGACGCTGCGGCACATCTCCGAGCTGACCGAGCAATGCGGCGACGCGGTCGCGTTCCCGGTGTGCAGCAATCCTGTCGCCGGCACCAACACGCTGGACGCGATCACCTACCACGACCTGCAGGTCGGCTACCGCTTCGACTGGCTCAAGGGCCTGACCCTCAGCGGCGGCGTCAACAACGTCTTCGACAAGGACCCGCCGATCTGCCTGTCGTGCTCGCTCAACGGCTACGACGCCTCCACCTACGGCATTCCGGGTGGGCGCTACCTGTATGTGCGGGCGGATCTGAAGTTCTAGTCGCTGCCTACGCCTGACACCCTGCGGGAGTGTGTGTACGCTCCCGCAGGCGTATCGATGCGAGCTGTAGGAGCGGCTTCAGCCGCGACGGACGTTCCCGGCAATGCCCGTCGCGGCTGAAGCCGCGACGACGCGCTACAAGAATCGACCGTGCTGTCTCAGCGCAACAAATGCTGCGGCACGTCGATCTCGGTGGCCACCGCCAGGTGGTCGGAGAACGCCGCAGGCACCGCTCGCTGTACGTTGCAGCGCAGGCCGTCGCTGACCAGGATGTGGTCGATGGCGCGCTGCGGGCGCCAGCTCGGGAAGGTCGGCACCACGCAGCCCGGCGGTTGCAGCCGGGTGCGTTTGTAGAGCAACTGCATTTCCGGGCGGTCGGCGACGCAGTTGAAGTCGCCCATCAGCACCGCGTTGGGATGATCGGACAGCAGCTCGGCGATGAAGGCCAACTGTGCCGCGCGCGAATTGGCGCCCAGCGACAGGTGCGCCACCGCCACCGCCAGGCCGTCGGCACCGTTGCCGAACTTGGCCAGCAGCACGCCGCGCCCGCCGAGTCGGCCGGGCAGGGCGTGGTCCTGCACTTCCACAGGTTCCAGCCGGCTGAGCAGGCCGTTGGCGCTGGACGCCACGCCGCCCACGCGGCGGTTCGGCTGGTGGCTCCAGTAGTTGAAGCCGGCGCGCTCGGCCAGGTAGTGGGTCTGGTTGGTGAAACCCGAGCGCAGGCTGCCGGGGTCGGCCTCCTGCAGGCCGACGATGTCATGGTCGCTGGCCAGTTGCGCGATCGCGTCCAGGCTGCTGCGCTTGCGCCCGGCCGGCAGCGCATGCGACCAGCTGCGGGTCACGTAGTCGCTGTAGCGGCGCGTGCTGGAACCGGCCTGGATGTTGGCGGTCAGCACGCGCAGGGTGCGGGTGGCGGGAGCGGTCACGGCGGTGCGGCCCGGGACGGACGGCTTACTTGGCCATCGCCGCGCGCTCGCGCGCGATCAGGTGATCGGCCACGCGCAGCATGTCGTCGTAGCTCTTGCCCTTGACCAGGTACTTGCCGTTGATGATCAGCGACGGCGTGCCGGTGATGCCGCTGCGGGTGGCGAACTGCTTGGCGCGGTTGGTCTTGGTGGCCACCGCGAAGCTGCCCATGGTGTCGGCGAACTGCTTCGGGTCCACGCCGTACTTGGCGTAGAAGTTGGCGATGTCCTGCACCGAGTCGCGGCCGCGCTCGCCCTTCAGGGTCTCGTCGACGTGGATCGCCTTGTACAGCGCCTCGTGGGTCTTCTCCTGCACGCCCAGCGCCTCGGCGGCATAGAACGCGCGGGCGTAGTCGTCCCAGGTGCCGCCGAACATCGCCGGCACATAGACGAAGCGCACGTCGGAGGGCAGGCCGGCCTTCCACGGGCCGATCAACGGCTGGAAGCGCGCGCAGGCCGGGCAGACGTAGCCGAAGATCTCGGCCACCTCGATCTTGCCGTTGGTCGGCTGGAACGGCTGGCCGCCGGCGATGTCGACGTAGTCGGTGCCGGCGACCGGCTCCGGGCCGTTCGGGGTCTTGGCGGCGACCGGCTTGGCCGCGGCGGCGCTGTCGCCGTCGGTGGCGGCGGGCTGCGCGGCGGCATCGGCGGTGGTGGCTGCAGGCGCGGCCGGGGTCTCGGCGGGCGCGGCGGCAGTGTCGCCGGCGGCAGGCGCAGCCGGGGCCGCGGCGGTGCCGGAGGCAGGGGCGACGGTGTCGGCAGTGCCGTCCTGGGCCTTGCATGCCACCAGGATCGGCAGCAGGGCCATCAAGGTCAGGGCGAAGCGGGTCTTCATCGGCGACATCTCCAGCAGGATGGGGGAAAACGCCGGACGCGCCGCAAGCGCGGTCCGGCCACCCCGTCATGATGCCATGGCGCGGATGAAGCGCCGTGCGCCGATTACTTGCCGGCGCGCTCGCGGGCGATCAGCGCGTCGGCGATGCGCAGCATGTCCTCGAAGTTCTTGCCCTTGACCAGGTACTTGCCGTTGACGATCAGCGCCGGGGTGCCGGCGATGTCGGCGCGCACGGCGAAATCGCGCGCGGCCTTCACCTGCGCGGCGACCTGCGGGCTCTGGTAGGCGGCGATGAAGGCCTGCGGCTTGACCCCGAAGCCGGCGTAGAACGTGGCCAGTTCCTCCGGCGCCACGTTCTGCACCGGCACGCTGCGCTTGTCGTGGATGGCCTCGAACATGGCGCGGTGGCTGCGGCTCTGCACGCCCAGTTGCTGCGCGGCATAGAAGGCGGCGGCGAAGCTGTCCCAGTAGCCGCCGAACGCCGCCGGCACCAGGGTCAGGCGCACGTCCTTGGCCTGCTTGCCGGCCCATTCCTCCAGCAGCGGCTCGAAGTGCGCGCAATGCGGGCAGGTGTAGCCGAACACTTCCACCACCTCGATCTTGCCGGCCAGCGGCGCGAACGGCTTGGGGTCGGCGATCAGGGTGTAGTCCTCGCCTTCCACCGCGGTGGCGGACTTGGGTTGCGCGCAGGCGCTCAACGGCAGCAGGGCGAGCAGGCACAACAGCAGGCGGGGCAGACGATTCATGCGATCTCCAATGGCAAAAAACGAACGCCGGTCGTCGGGACCGGCGCGAAGGGGAAACGGGCCGGCGCCGCCGCGGCGGCGGCGCGCGGTCAGGATTGTTGCGCGGGCGCCGGCTGCTGTGGCGTTGCCGCGGCCGGTGCGGCCTGCGCCGCGGCCGCGTCGTCGGCGCGGTCGTGCAGGCCCTGCAGGTAGCTGCCCAGCGCCTTGATCTCCTGGTCGGTCAGCGGCTTGGCCACCTGCGCCATGATCTTGAACATCGTCGGATCGCGCTCCTGGGTGGTGCCGGCCTGGTACTCCTGCAGGCGCCGCGCCACGTAGTCGGCGTGCTGGCCACCCAGATGCGGGTAGGCGGGGCCGGGGTTGCCGGCGCCGGCCGGGCCGTGGCAGGCCATGCATGCGGGGATGCCGCGGGTCGCATCGCCGCCGCGATACATCTGCTGGCCGACCTCGTAGAACTTCATGCCGGCGTACGGGCCGTCGGCGATCACCGCGTCGTCGGCGATGCCGGCGCCGGCCTTCTGCGTGGCGAAGTAGGCGCCGATGTCGCGCATGTCCTGCGTGCTCAACGGCTGCACGAACGGCACCATTGCCGCGACCGCGCCGCTGGTGCGCTCGCCGTGGGCGATCAGCGCCATCTGCCGCGCGCTGTAGCGCTCCATCTGGCCGGCGATGCGCGGATACATGGCGATGGCGGGATTGCCGTCCGCACCGTGGCAGGCGGCGCAGGCCGCCGCCTTGGCCTGGCCGGCCTTGGGGTCGCCCCAGGCGGCCTTGCCGACGTCGCTCTCCAGCGGCGTGGTGCGCACCGGGGCGTGGTCTGGAATGGGAACCACCGAGGTCTGCGCGAACGCGACCGCGGCGGCGACGGAAACCGCTAGACCGGCAAAGGCAAGAACGCGAGCGTGGCGCATTGCTGAAGCTCCGTATGACCCGACCCCGCGGCTGCCGGGCCGGCGACCGCACTCGCGCGATTATCGGCATGCCGCGGCCCGGCGGTCAACGAAGCCCGCCCGGGGCCGCGGACGTGCGATCCTAGGCGGATGTCGCTGATCCTCGAACGTGCCCAGTACCTGTTGTCCGCCCACAATGCCCGTCAGTTGCCGGACGACGGCGGCTGGGAGGTGGCCTTCGCCGGCCGCTCCAACGCCGGCAAGTCCAGCGCGCTGAACGCGCTGACCCGGCAGAACGCCCTGGCCCGCGTGTCCAAGACGCCCGGCCGCACGCAGCAACTGGTGTTCTTCCAGGTCCAGCCCGAGCGCTACCTGGTGGACCTGCCCGGCTACGGCTACGCCAAGGTGCCGCAGGAACTGCAGGCGCACTGGCAGAAGTTCATCGACACCTATTTCCGCACGCGCGAGGCCCTGCGCGGGCTGGTGGTGGTGATGGACATCCGCCATCCGCTCAAGGACTACGACCGGCAGATGCTCGGGTATGCGGTGCAGCGCGGCCTGCCGGCGCATGCCTTGCTGACCAAGGCCGACAAGCTCGGCCGCGGCCAGCAGGCGCAGGTGCTGCAGCAGGTGCGCAAGGAGCTGGCCAGCGCGTTCGGCGACACCGTCAGCGTGCAGGCCTTTTCCGGCGAGAGCCGCCAGGGCGTGGACGAGGCGCGTGGCATCGTCGGCGGCTGGCTTGGATTGGACACGGAGCCGACTGTCGCGGAGTGAGTGGGGTGGCGCCGGATTCGGCCTCTTGCGGTTGAATGCTGCGAGACGCTTTCGCGCCGGACCCTCACCCCAACCCCTCTCCCGGGGGGAGAGGGGCTATCGGCTGCTCCTTCTCCCACTGGGAGAAGGTGCCCCGAAGGGGCGGATGAGGGTAAGGGCGCAGCCTCGTGCACTCGAACTCTGCGAGACGCTTCGCGCCGGACCCTCACCCCAACCCCTCTCCCGAGGGGAGAGGGGCTAGCGGCTGTTCCTTCTCCCCTCGGGAGAAGGTGCCCCGCAGGGCCGGATGAGGGTACGGGCCAATCAAGGCGCCGCCGGCAACGGCGAAAACTCCGCCGGCACCCAGGCGAACGCCTCGCCCTCGCGGCGCACGTGGCCCAGGCCCGGGAACGGCAGGTGCGCGCCGGCCACCCACCAGCCGTGGTCCGCAGCCTGCGCCAGCATGCGCTTGCGTGCGGCGATCGCTGCGGCGCGGTCGCTGTCGGCCTCGTACGAGGCCTGCGGTTGCGCGAACTGCACCGCGTGGTAGTGCACCAGGTCGCCCCACACCAGCAATTGCTGCCCCGCACCACCGTCGAAGCGGTACGACACGTGCCCGGGCGTGTGCCCGTGGGTGTCCAGCGCCACCGCACCGCCCGGCAACGCGTCGCCGGGGTGGAAGCGCCGCAGCCGCTGCGCAGCCTGGTACGGCGCCACCGCCGCGCGCGCCAGCGGGAAGGCGAAGCGCAGCATCTGCGGCGCGCCGGCCTCGCTGGCCGGATCCAGCCAGTACGCGGCGTCGGCGGCGCTCAGCCACACCGTCGCCTTGGGATAGGCCGGCTGGCCTTGCGCATCGAGCAGGCCGCACAGGTGATCGGGATGGGCATGGGTCAGCAGCACGTCGTCGACCTGCTCGGGTGCGTAGCCGGCGGCGCGCAGGTTGGCCAGCACCTGGCCGAGTCCGGGGCCGAAGCAGGTCGCGGTGCCGGTATCGACCAGGGTCAGGTGCGTGCCGTCCTGGATCAGGTAGGCGTTGACCGCGGTCTGCAGGCCCTTGTCGTTCTCCGGCACGTAGCGGTGGTCGAGCAGGCGCGCGATCGCCTCCGGCGGGATGTTCGCCAGTTGCGCGCGCGGCAGCGCCACGGTGCCGTCGAACAGGGCGGTGATGCGCAAGCGGCCGACTGCCTGGCGATAGACGCCGGGCACTTGCGCAACGACGCTCTCCGGCGCGGCGGCATGGGCGATGGGCGGCAGCGTCAGCGCCGCGCTGGCGATCAGGGCCAGCGCGCACAGCGCGCGCAACGGGAACACGGACATGGGATTTCCTGGCAATGCGGCAGGCGCCGCGGTACCGGCATGCTGCGCCGGTCCCGCTGCGCGATTCGCTCATTCCGCTGCGCGCGGCGCTCAACGCCGACGTGGCTCAATTGCCGATGCTCGCCGGATCCAGGCCGTAGCGTTGCTGGAAGCGTTGGCTGAAGCTGCGCACCGAGCGGTAGCCGGCGTGCGCGGCGACCGTCTTCAGCGGCCAGCGCGTGGTGTACAGCAGCTGCATCGCATGCGCCAGGCGCGCATCGGCGAGCAGCTCGCGCAAGGAGGTGCCTTCGCCGGCCAGGTGCCGGCGCAGGGTCGCACCGCTCAGTCCCAGCTGGTCTTCGATGTCGCGCGAACGCCAGCCGCGTTGCGGCTGTGCGGCGATCAGCTCGCGCACCTGCGCCGCCACGCTTGGCGCCGGCGGCAGCAGCAGGCCGCCGTGGCCTTGCCGGCACAGCGCCACCACCAGGGCCGCCAGCGCCAGCCGCGCCTCGGTGTAGCGGCCGTCCTGCAGCGCCTGCCGCCATTGCAGCAGGGTGCCGCCGAACGTCTCGGCACGCAGGCGCGCCAGTTCCGCGCCAGCGGCGGGCAGCGGCTCGTTCCACAGCACGCGGGCGGCGCTCAGCGCTTCCTCGCACAGCGGCACCAGCACGCTCAGGTACAGGCCGCTGTGCGGATCCGGGATGTTGACCACATCGATGCGGCAGTGCCGGGTCACCAGGAACAGATCGCCCGGCACGAAGTCCAGGGTCTGCGTGGCGGTGCGCACCTGCTTGCGGCCCTGCAGCAGGATCGCCAGCTGCGGCCGCGGGATCTCCACCGAGCGCGCGCCGTGTTCGCGGCGGGCGCTGATGCAGGCGTAGCCCTCGGCCTGGGTGCAGTCGGCCAGGCTGGAAAGACGCGCCAGCAGCAGGGCGTCGGAAGAGGTGGTGTCGGCCATGGCCCGTGATGCTAGCGCAGCGCGGCGCGCGCGCGCTCAGAGCAAAGCACCAAGCTGCTATGTCGCAGCCGGCCGGGCCACCACGACTGCGCTGGCGCCGGCCCCGCAAACTGCCGGTCTCGGCGTGCCACAGGCCGCTTCCCGCGGGTTGGTCGTCTGCGCCGCTGACAGCCGACGCATATCGCCTCAACGTGCATCAGACACGTTCAGCCAGCGGCGATCGAAAGAACCGGAGCGCTCCACACCATGCCGGATGAGGTTTCAACGTGGCTGACAAAACGGTGCGAGCAGTCGCCAGGCGGGCGCGTGCGGCGCACAGCAACTGCGGTGTCCAAGTGGCACATGAGGATTCGAGCGCTGCACGCACCGGTCTGGCGACTGCGCAATCGTTTTGTCAGCCACGCTTACCTGGGAGGTTGCATGAGCTCGATGGTGATCCCGTCGGGCCCGCTGACGTAGACAACGACGGTTCCCGTGCGTGGCCCTGCCTCGATCGGTCGCGGAGATCCTTTCAAGTGCCATCCCTGCGCCTGGATCCTGGCGACCGCCACGTCGATGTCCGTCACGGTGACGGCAAGATGGGCTGCGCCGATCGCGCCAGCGCTCGCGGGTGTCTTGCCCAATGTGCGGGCTGTCGAGTATTCCAGCAGTTCGATGGGAAAGCCGGCAGGCGAGACCACCAGCACCATGCGGCAACGCGGATCGTCGACGCCCGTCACCTCGCGCAGGAAATCGCCGCCCATTTCGCCTGTGCGGACAAGTTCGAAGCCCATGGCCTCAGTCCAGAACGCGATCGCCTCCTCCAGCGATGAAACGGAAAATCCCATGTGGTCGACGACGAAGGTGCCCGTGTTGATTTTCAGTCCTCCAGGTCAGGTTCCGTTTTGAACGACGGGCGTGCGCTTGCCTTGCATTTCGGGCAAACGGGTGTCGGCCATGCCGGTGATGTTACCCAGTACGGTGTGCGTCCGCTCAGACGTGCACGCCGAATACATGGCCGATCGCGCCGCTGGCGAGCATCGCCGCTGCGCCCCAGAACACCACGCGCACCGCGCCGCGCAGGCCCGAGGCGCCGCCGGCGCGCGCGGCCAGCGCGCCGGTCAGCGACAGGCCGACGAGGGTGGCCGCGCCGGTCACCCACAGTTGCCGGCCGTCCGGTGCCAGCCAGGCGGCCACGATCGGCAGCGCCGCGCCGCTGCAGAATGCCGCCGCCGATGCCGCGGCCGCCTGCAGCGGGCGCGCACGCAGGCTCTCGGTGATGCCGAGTTCGTCGCGCGCGTGCGCGCCCAGCGCATCGTGCGCGGTCAACTGCTCGGCGACCTGGCGGGCGAGGGCGGGATCGAGCCCGCGCTGGCGATAGATCGCGGTCAGTTCCTCCAGCTCGCTCTGCGGATCCTCGTGCAGTTCGCGGCGTTCCAGCGCCAGGTCAGCGCGCTCGGTGTCGGCCTGCGACTGCACCGACACGTATTCGCCGACGGCCATCGACATCGCGCCGGCGACCAGGCCGGCGATACCGGTGGTCAACACCGTGGCCGCCGACGCGCCGCTGCTGGCGACGCCGACCACCAGGCCGGCCACGGACAGGATGCCGTCGTTGGCGCCGAGCACGGCCGCGCGCAGCCAGCCGGCGCGGTCGGTACGATGGCGTTCGGAGTGGGTCGGGCGCATGCGTTGCCTGCCGCGGGCGGTGAGAGAGTCCGCAGCCTACCGAAGCCGGCGCCGCGGGCGCTTGCTGCGTCTCACTCTCGACGCCGCGGCTGCGCGACCGTGGAATGCTGCAGTGCCGCCGGTAGCGATATGGGCCTCACCCCCGGCAGGCTATAGTGCGGGCCTTGCGATGGCCGGGCCCGGCCCCCACATCGCCTCACCCGCCGTGCGAGTCCTGCCCTTGTCGAGCCCCAGCCACGTTGCCGAGACGCCGATCACCGACCGCGCCGAACTGGTCGAGGTGCTCGCCTCCGGAGAAAAACCCGAAGCGCAGTGGCGCATCGGCACCGAGCACGAGAAGTTCGGCTTCCGCCTGGACGACCTGCGGCCGCCGACCTTCGACGGCGAGCGCGGCATCGAGGCCCTGTTGCTGGGCCTGACCCGCTTCGGCTGGGCGCCGGTGCAGGAAGGCGGGCACACCATCGCCCTGCTGCGCGACGGCGCCTCGGTGACGCTGGAGCCGGCCGGCCAGTTGGAACTGTCCGGCGCGCCGCTGCCGACCATTCACGACACCTGCGTGGAAGTGGGCAGCCACCTCAACGAGGTCAAGCAGGTCGCCGACGAACTGGGCCTGGGCTTCCTCGGCATGGGCTTCCAGCCGAAGTGGCGTCGCGACGAGATGCCGTGGATGCCCAAGGGCCGCTACAAGATCATGCAGGCGTACATGCCCAAGGTCGGTTCGCTCGGCCTGGACATGATGACCCGCACCTGCACGGTGCAGGTCAACCTGGATTACGCCAGCGAAGCAGACATGATCAAGAAGTTCCGCGTGTCGCTGGCGCTGCAGCCGATCGCCACCGCGCTGTTCGCCGATTCGCCGTTCGCCGACGGCACGCCCAACGGCTACCTCAGCTACCGCTCGCACATCTGGACCGATACCGACGCCGACCGCACCGGCATGCTCGATTTCGTGTTCGAGGACGGCTTCGGCTACGAGCGCTACGTCGACTATCTGCTCGACGTGCCGATGTACTTCTCCTATCGCGACGGCACCTACGTGGACGCCAGCGGACAGAGCTTCCGCGACTTCCTGCAGGGCAGGCTGCCGGCCTTGCCGGGCGCGTTGCCGACGCTGCGCGACTGGTCCGACCACATGACCACCGCGTTCCCGGAAGTGCGCCTGAAGAAGTACCTGGAAATGCGCGGCGCCGACGCCGGTCCGTGGGGCCGGCTGTGTGCGCTGTCGGCGTTCTGGGTCGGCCTGCTGTACGACGATGCGGCGCTGGATGCGGCCTGGGACCTGGTCAAGGATTTCAGCCTGGTCGAACGCCATGCCCTGCGCGATGGCGTGCCGAAGCAGGCGCTGAAGCTGCCGTTCCGCACCGGCACCGTGCAGGACCTGGCCGCCGAGGCGGTGAAGATCGCCCTGGGTGGCCTGCGCCGCCGTGCGCGGTTGAACCGCGACGGCCAGGACGAATCGCGCTTCCTCGAACCGCTGGTGGAAATCCTGCACGCCGGCGAGACCGCAGCCGAGCGCAAGCTGGCGCTGTACCATGGCGCGTGGCAGGGCGACATCGACCACGTGTTCCGCGAGTTCGCGTACTGAGCGTCGCGCCGCACGCAGGCACGACGGTGACCGCAATCGAGGACATCGCGGGCCTGTTCCAGGGCGAGCCCCCTACATGGGGCGGCCGTGGCGATCCGTATCTGTGGGAGGAGATGGCGTCGACCCTGACCGGCGCGCCGCTGCCGGCGACGTCCGCGCAGTGCGAGGCGCTGCTCACCGATACCTTCGCGCGCCTGGTCGGCACGGCGCTGGACGACGCCTCTGTCGAGTCGGTGTTCGTGCCGCGCCTCAGCCATGGCGGCATGTCCTCGGGGTACGTCAGCCTGGTGTTCTGGCGGAAGACCGCACTGCCGCTGTTGCTGGGGCGTCATGCCGCGGCGCTGGCGCAGCGACGTTGAGGCGATGCGCGTCGCCGCGGGCGACGCCGCCTGACGGTGCCGCTGAGTGCCGTTTCGCCTGTTGCGGCGTCGTGCCGGCAGAACGGTAACCGACGTATGCGCATGGCGCGACGCGGTTAGAGCGTTCGGCGATCGGATGTGGCTGCAGGCGATGGCGCGGGGAGCGGCCAGGCGGCACTATTGTCGACTCGTCTTCAGGGGGACGTATGCATCAGGCACCGCCGCGGTCGAATTTTGTCACCATCCTGGCCTCGATCTTCATTGCACTCTCTGGCTTCGGCACGGTGGTCGGCATCATGCAGGTCTTGGTTGTGTTCGCCATGTTCGATCACGTGCAGTTCGCCGATGCGGTGCACAGGTTTCCGCCAGGAATGCCGCCGACGATCGCCTTCATTTTTTTCCACTTTCGGTGGTTTTTTCTTGGGACTGCGCTGTTTCCGGCGTGGACCCTGGCGAGTTCGATCGGGCTTCTGCGGCGGTTGAATTGGGCGCGGTGGTGCTTCATCGCGGCCATGTCGCTGGTGATCGCATGGAACCTGGGCGGCGCGGTCGTGCAGGTGCAGATGATCGCGTTCATGCAGAAGCAGTTCGCTGTTGCGCAGATGCAGGGCGCGCCGGACATGCGCCCGATGCTGTGGGCCATGGCGGCGATCGGCGTGGTCTTCGCGGCGGCCTTCGTCGCCCTGCATGGCTGGATCATCGCGCGTTTGCTGTCGCGATCCGTGACGGCCGAGTTTCGGCGACCCTCATCGACAGGTGCCGGCAGCCCCACGCTGCCGATCCGTTGAACGGCATTTTGTGCGTTCCGCGAAGCCCCGTTGCATGTCGAGCCCCTTCGTATTGCCCACGCTTGGTCGCGTTCGCGCCGGGTCCGCGACCTGCATGAAGGTGGGCAGCGGCGTGGGGCGCCATCGCCGCGGCAGGGCCGGCGTTCTGAGCGTGTTGCTCGGCTGCATGACATCCGCGCATGCGACCAGCCAATGCCCGGCTGACGTTGGCCCGAAGGATCCGCTCGTCGATCTGCTCGGGTGGGTCGTGATCGTCACCGGTGTGGTGCTGGGCACTGGATTGTGCGTGCACGTAGTGCGGCGCGCGCGCGGCCTGCGCCGCTGGCGACGCGTCGCGGTCGTCCTGGCCGGCGTCGTGGCGATGCTGCTGCTGTGGATCTGCGGCCTGGTCCTGGCGATTGCGTCGTTCTTCCTGCGGTGCTAACACTGCCGGTTCCAGCGCACGCGTGCCGGGTCCGCGGTCCGCGGAGCCACGTACCGGCGCTACAGGGGGCATCCATGACCGATCCGTACAATTCCTCGCCGCCACGCGCGATGGCGGCCTCGCCGCTCAACGATGCGATGGTGACCACCGCGCTGGAGCTTCCCGGCTACCGCATCGTGCGCAATCTGGGCATCGTGCGCGGCATCACCGTGCGCTCGCGCTCCATCGTCGGCAACTTCCTGGGCGGGCTGCAGACCATCTTCGGCGGCAATATCACCATCTACACCCAACTGTGCGAGCAGGCGCGCCTGGAGACCTACCGCGACATGCTGCAGCACGCGCGGCAGATGGGCGGCAATGCCATCGTCGCGGTGCGCTACGACGCCACCGAGCTGATGGCCGGCCTGACCGAGGTGCTGTGCTACGGCACGGCCGTGATTGTCGAGCCCAACCCGCACTGAGCCGGTCGGCGTGCGGCGCTCCGGCCGCGGGGCGGCTCAGCCGCCGACCGCGTGGCAGGGCAGCCGCACGCTGACCCGCAGGCCGCCCTCGGGGCGGTTGTCCAGGGCGATCTGGCCGCCATGCGCCAGCACGATGCTGTGCGCCACCGACAGGCCCAGGCCGATGCCGCCTGTATCGCGGTTGCGCGAGTTCTCGCCGCGGAAGAACGGCAGGAACAGCTTTTCGCGCTGCGCCGGATCGATGCCGGGGCCATCGTCGTCGATCCACAGCACGCACTCGCCGGCCTCGTGACGCAGTTGCAGGCGCGCACGCTTGCCGTACTTCAGCGCGTTCTCCACCAGGTTCATCACCATGCGCCGCAGCGACAGCGGATCGCCGTCGAGGGTGATGGCATCGCCGAGCAGCAGGACCACATCGGCGCCGGTGTCGCTGGCGTCGTCGACCACGCTTTCCACCAGCAGACGGAAATCCAGCGGCGAGCGCTTGCCGCGGCGGCTGTCGTTGTGGATGAAGTCCAGCGCCGCGGAGATCATCGCCTTCATCTCGTCGATGTCGGCCATGGTCTTCTCGCGCAGCGGCGACTGCAGCGTCTCCAGGCGGAACGCCAGCCGCGCCAGCGGCGTGCGCAGGTCGTGGGCGATCGCCGCGACCATGTGCGTGCGCTCGTTGATCAGCCGGTTCAGGCGCGCCTGCATGGCGTTGAACGAATCGGCCGCCTGCACGATCTCGCTTGGGCCGCTGCGCCGCAGCGGTTGCGCGTCGGGATTGCGGCCGAGCTGGTCGGCCGCCTCGGCGAAGCGCCGGATCGGCGCCGACAGCGCCCGCGAGAACCACCAGGCCAGCGGCAGCATCGCCAGCATGCCGGCCAGGAACAGCATGACCACCTGGGTCTTGAATTCGTTGGAGAACCGCCGCGGCGGCGACATCACGCTGCGCCAGCGCCCGTCGGGCTGGCGCAGCGCGGCGGTGAATCCGTCCAGCAGTGGCACCGCCGGCGCGAAGCCGCGCTCGCGCCAGCCCGACGCACGCATGGCCCCGCCGAAGGCGCCATCGTGCGGTGGCTCGCCCGCGCCGGGCGGCGGTTCCATCATCGGTGGCGGCTCCTGCCCGTGCGGCGGCGGCATCGCTCCGTGCAAGGACGCATCGTCGTCGGCGGCGACGGCATGCGGCGGCGGCGGTGGGTGTTCGCCCAGGCGCAGGCGCAGGCGCTCCAGGCGGCCGTCGCTGTTGCGGTAGAAACGCACCTGGTCCGGCGCCACGTCCAGCCAGTGCGCCATCACCCGTTCGGCGTTGCGGTCGCGCACCTGGTCGCGCGCCGGCAGCGGCGCATGCGCGGTGTCCTGCACCTTCAGGGTCTGGGTGCCGGCCGGCATGCGCGTGCTGAGCAGGGCGATCACCTCCGGCGGATGCACCGGCATCTCGTAGACCGGCGTGCGCAGCACCAGGGCGATGCCGATCAGCTGCGCGGTGAGCAGCGCCACCACCAGCAGCAGGAAGGCGCGGGCGAAGATCGGCACGCCGCGGCGGGCGCGCGTGGACGCGCTCACAGGCGGGCGACGCTCGGCAGCAGCATGTAGCCCTCGTTGCGCACGGTGCGGATCAGTTCGGTCTGCACGCGTTCGTTGATCTTGCGGCGCAGGCGGCTGATCTGGCTGTCGATGGCGCGGTCGTAGACCTCGGTGTCGCGGCCGCGCGCATAGTCGAGCAACTGGTCGCGGCTGAGCACGCGCTGCGGATGCTCGACGAAGGTGCGCAGCAGCGCGAACTCGCCGTCGGAGAGGTTGATGAAGATGCCGGTGGGGTCGCGCAGGTCGCGGCGGATCACGTCCAGCCGCCAGCCGGCGAACTCGTAGACGTTGCCGCGCGCTTCCGGCGGCAGCGTCGTGGCCTGGCTGCGCCGCAGCAGGGCGCGCACCCGCGCCAGCAGCTCGCGCGGATTGCATGGCTTGGCCAGGTAGTCGTCGGCGCCGACCTCCAGGCCGATGATGCGGTCGGTGTCGCTGCCCAGCGCGCTGAGCATGATCACCGCCGGCGCGCCGCGCTCGCTGGCGAGCTGGCGGGCGGCGCTGAGGCCGTCCTCGCCGGGCATCATCACGTCCAGGATCACCAGGTCCGGCTGGCGCTCGGCCATCCGCAGGCGCATGTCCGCCACGGTCTCGGCGGTGTCCACCTGGTAGCCGTGGTCGCTCAGGAACTCGCTGATGAGTCGGCGCAGATCCGGATCGTCGTCGACGACCAGAATGAAGGATTTCATGTCCACGATCTTGAAGGGCCGCCACACGGGAGTCGCCCAGTCTAGACGTGGCCGCGGCTGCCTGGAACTGGGGGCGCTCAGGGACGTGGCCACCGCATCCGGGGCACGCGCGTGAACGCATGGCCATCATAGGGAGAGCTGGCAGCGGGATCATGGCCGTCGCGTGTCCTGTGCCGACACGCGTTGCCATGCGCCGGCACCTGCGCCGGCGGGGCGTCCGTCACAGGCTGGGCCGGGGGTGCGGCGTACGCGGCCGTTTTCTTTTGCCGGCGGCCGGCATACTATCCCCCAGTATAGTTCTTGGGCCTCACCGCATGCCGCATACCCCGCACGAGAAGAAGCGCGTCCTCGCCCGCATCCGCCGCCTGCGCGGCCAGACCGAGGCGCTGGAACGCGCGCTGGAAGAGGGAACGGAGTGCGCTGCCGTGCTGCAGCAGATCGCCGCCATCCGCGGTGCGGTCAACGGCCTGATGTCGGAGGTGATGGAAGCCCACGTCCGCGAAGAATTCGGCCATCCCGCCAGCTCCGACGCGCAGCGCGCCGCGCGCGTGCGCGAGATGGGCATGCTGGTCCGCTCCTATCTCAAGTGATCCGCACCCCACACCCATTTCCTCAGCCAGGAGAAAGCGCATGAAATCCCGAGCCGCCGTTGCCTTCGAAGCCGGCCAGCCGCTGCAGATCGTGGAGATCGATGTCGAACCGCCGCGCCAGGGCGAGGTGCTGGTGCGCATCACCCACACCGGCGTGTGCCATACCGACGCGTTCACGCTGTCCGGCGACGACCCGGAAGGCATCTTCCCGGCGGTGCTCGGCCACGAGGGCGGCGGCATCGTCGAGGCGGTGGGCGAGAGCGTGACCAGCGTCAAGGTCGGCGACCACGTGATCCCGCTGTACACGGCCGAGTGCCGCAAGTGCAAGTTCTGCCTGTCGGGCAAGACCAATCTGTGCCAGGCGGTGCGCGCCACCCAGGGCAAGGGCCTGATGCCCGACGGCACCACCCGCTTCTCCTACAACGGCCAGCCGATCTACCACTACATGGGCTGCAGCACCTTCAGCGAGTACACGGTGGTGCCGGAGATCTCGCTGGCCGTGGTCAATCCCGAGGCGCCGCTGGAGAAGGTGTGCCTGCTCGGCTGCGGCGTCACCACCGGCATCGGTGCGGTGCACAACACGGCCAAGGTGAAGGAAGGCGACACCGTGGCGGTGTTCGGCCTGGGCGGCATCGGCCTGGCGGTGATCCAGGGCGCGGTGCAGGCCAAGGCCGGCCGCATCCTGGCCATCGACACCAATCCGGGCAAGTTCGAGCTGGCGCGCAGCATGGGCGCCACCGACTGCATCAACCCCAAGGATTACAGCAAGCCGATCCAGGAGGTCATCGTCGAGCTGACCGATGGCGGCGTGGACTTCAGCTTCGAATGCATCGGCAACGTGCACGTGATGCGCTCGGCGCTGGAGTGCTGCCACAAGGGCTGGGGCGAGAGCGTCATCATCGGCGTGGCCGGCGCTGGCCAGGAAATCAGCACGCGCCCGTTCCAGCTGGTCACCGGCCGGGTCTGGCGCGGCAGCGCCTTCGGCGGGGTCAAGGGCCGCACCCAGTTGCCGGGCATGGTGGAGCAGGCGATGCACGGCGAGATCGATCTCGATCCGTTCATCACCCACACCCTGCCGCTGGACGAGATCAACGAAGCCTTCCACCTGATGCACGAGGGCAAGTCGATCCGCACCGTCATCCACTTCTGACCGCAGGTCAGTCCGGCGCGCGGCCGTTTCCGCGCATTGCAGCGACGCAACGAACCCGGGAGGGGGCAAGATGAGTACTGTGACGATTCATCCGTCGGTGGATGCCGGCGTGCGTGCCGGCGCGGAGCATTTCCAGGGCGGTACCCTGGAATGCCACTGCGCCAGCGACAAGGTGGTGGTGGAAGTGGGGGCGCAGACCGCGCACAACCATGCGTGCGGCTGTACCAAGTGCTGGAAGCCGAAGGGCGCGACCTTCTCGGTGGTGGCGGTGGTGGCGCGCGACAAGGTCAAGGTGACCGCGCACGAGGAGAAGCTCAAGGTGGTGGACGAGAGCGCGACCATCCGCCGTCATGCCTGCACCGGCTGCGGCGTGCACATGTACGGCCGCATCGAGAACACCGAGCATCCGTTCTACGGCCTGGATTTCGTGCACACGGAACTGTCGCCGCAGCAGGGCTGGTCGGCGCCGGGCTTCGCGGCGTTCGTGTCCTCGATCATCGAGAGCGGAACGCGTCCGGAGGCGATGGACGGGGTGCGCAACCGCCTGCGCGAACTGAAGCTGGAACCGTACGACTGCCTGTCGCCGCCGTTGATGGATGCGATCTCCACCCACGTGGCGCGCAAGAACGGCGTGCTGCACTGACGTCCGCTGCCGCGCGCGTCGCCGGTCGACGCGTCGCGGCATCTCCGCCTGCGGCCGCGCGCGGTCGCAGGCCCTCTTCCCTCCCGGAACTGCCCATGGAACGCATCGAACACCACGCCTGCTGCGGCGGCTGGCAGGACGTCTATCGCCACGATTCGGCCGTGCTCGGCTGCAGCATGCAGGTCGCCGTGTACCTGCCGCCGCAGGCCGAGCACAGCAAGCTGCCGGTGCTGTACTGGCTCAGCGGCCTGACCTGCACCGAGCAGAACTTCATCACCAAGGCCGGCGCGCAGCGCTATGCGGCCGAGCATGGCGTGATCCTGGTCGCGCCCGACACCAGCCCGCGCGGGGAGAACGTCGCCGATGCCGAGGGCTACGACCTGGGCAAGGGCGCCGGCTTCTACGTCAACGCCACCCAGGCGCCGTGGGCCGCGCACTACCGCATGTACGACTACGTGGTGCAGGAACTGCCGGCGCTGATCGAGGCGCAGTTCCCGCACAACGGCCGGCGCGCGATCAGCGGGCATTCGATGGGCGGCCACGGCGCCCTTGTGATCGCGCTGAAGAATCCCGGCCGCTACCGCAGCGTGTCGGCGTTCTCGCCGATCGTGGCGCCCACGCAGGTGCCGTGGGGCGAGAAGGCCTTCACCGCCTACCTGGGCGAGGACCGCGCGCAGTGGCAGGCGTACGACGCCAGCGTGCTGATCGGCAGCGCCAGCGAGCGCCTGCCGCTGCTGGTCGACCAGGGCGGTGGCGACGAGTTCCTCGACAAGCAGTTGCGCCCGCAGCTGCTGCAGGCCGCCGCCGAGGCCGCCGGCTATCCGTTGACCCTGCGCATGCAGCCCGGCTACGACCACAGCTACTACTTCATCGGCAGCTTCATCGGCGAGCACATCGCCTTCCACGCGCGCGCGCTGCAGGACTGAGCGCGCTCCGCCGGCGGCCGCGCGCGACGCGGGCCGCCCGGCAGGGTGCCGCACACCGCGGCCAGGCCGCCGCAGGCACGTGATGCATGCGGCACGCACCCGGCAGTGCACATGACAGCGCCGTGACCATCACGGCGGCGGTGTGGCCGGTCTCGTAAACAAACGTGGGGGCGGCGGCCCCCGGCGTGCGGTTGTGCGATCGCGTTCGCGCCTGCTGAGACGGGCGCTGGCTAGATTCCGCAATGTTCGCCATGCCCACGTCACTGGATCGGAGCCGCGCCATGTCCTGCCGTCGCACCTTGCTGCTCCCCTGGCAGCGCTGGCGCAGCCCGCTCAGCGCGGTGGCGATGCTGGCCTGCACCGTGTTCGGTGCCTGCGTGGCATTGGCGATCGGCGCGGCCACGCGCTAGCGCAGCCAGTCCCGGCTGCCGGCGATCGCAACGATGCCGTTGCGCGGGACGCGCTGACGCGGTCGTGTCGTACCGCGGCGGCGATCGCCGGGATCGGCAAGCGCTCGCGTGCAATCCGCTGCATCGCCCCGCGGTGTCGGTAGGACAGCATGGTGCGATGGACTGTCAGGAAAACGCTGGCAGTACGCGTTTCGCATCGGGGCAGCGGCATGGCGCCGGGCGTTGCCTTCAGCGCGGCAGCCGCGCCGCCAGCGTGCCCAGCCGCCGCATGGCGTGTTCCAGGGTCTCGCTCCACGGTTGGCCGCAGCTCAGCCGCAGGTGGTCGGCGTAGTCGCCGCGGCTGGAGAACAGGTGCCCGGGCGAGGTGCCGATGCCGGCGGCGAGGGCGGCCTCGAACAAGGCCTGGCCGCTGCCGGCGTCGGCCAGTTGCAGCCACAGCGACAGGCCGCCGGCCGGGTCGCCGATGCGGGTGCCGGCCGGCCAGTGCCGCAGCACCGCCTCGCGCAGGCGCTGGCCGTTGTCGGCCAGGGTGCGGCGCAGTTTGCGCAGGTGCCGTTCCAGGTCGTGCCGCTGCAGGTAGTCGGCCAGGGCCAGTTGCGGCAGGCTGGCGCCGCCGATGGTGGAGAAATACTTGGCGCGCACCAGCGCGTCGGTCCAGGCGCCGCCGAGCAGCCAGCCCACGCGCAGGCCAGGCGCCAGCACCTTGGAGAAGGCGCCGCAGGTGATCACGTTGCCATGGGTGTCGAAATGGCGCAGCGGCCGTGGGCGCTGCCCCGACCAATCGAGCTCTCCGTAGATGTCGTCCTCGATCACCACCGTGCCGTGGCGCGCGCAACTGTCCAGCAGGGCGCGCTTGGCCGCGTCCGGAGTGAGGCTGCCGAGCGGATTGTTGAAGTTCGGCACCAGCACCGCGGCGCGCGCCGGCGTGCGCTGCAGCAGCGCGTCCAGGCGTGCGGCGTCGATGCCCTGGCCCGGACGGTTGGGTACTTCCAGCACCTTCAGCCGCAGCGCCGCCACCGCCTGCAGGATGCCGTGGTAGGTCGGGGTCTCGACCAGCACCACGTCGCCGGGCGCAGTGAGCGTGCGCAGGGCCAGGCTGATCGCCTCCATCGCGCCGGCGGTCACCACCACCTCGTCGGCGGCCACGGCGGTGGCGCAATGCGCGTAATGCTGCGCGATCTGCCGGCGCAGCGCGGCATGGCCCTGCGGCGGCGCGTAGTCGAGCGCGGCGCTGCGCTGGCGGCGCAACTGCCGCGCCAGTGCGCTGGCCAGGTGCGCGCCGGGCAGCAGCGCCGCCGCCGGCGTGGCGGTGTGCAGCGGCACCAGGTCAGAGCGCGCGAGCATGTCCAGCACGCCCTGCAGCGCCGGATTGGCGACCGTGCCCGGCGCGCGCCGCCGGGTAGTGGTGCCTGCGCCGGTCGGTTGCGGCGTGGCCGCGGCGCGCACGAAGTAGCCCGAGCGCGGCCGCGCCTGCACCCGCCCTTCGCGTTCCAGTTGCAGGCAGGCCTGCACCGCGGTGGCGGCGCTGATGCCGTGGCCGGCGGCCAGTTGCCGGATCGACGGCAGGCGCTCGCCGGCACGCAGCGTGCCCTGCGCGATCTGTTCGCGCAGCTGGCTGGCGAGGGCTTCGTACAGGCGCATGCGGCGGCCTCATCTGTATCGGTCGATTTGCAGCGTATCTGACTCTGTGCTGGTCGCCCACCCCGGCGCACACTGGCCGCGTCCTTCCCCATTCCCGAGGCCGCGCGTGCAACTGCCGCTGTTCATCGTCGATGCCTTCACCACGGTGCGGTTCCGCGGCAACCCGGCCGCGGTGGTGCCGCTGCAGGCGTGGTTGCCGGACGCGCTGATGCAGGCCATCGCCAGCGAAAACAATCTGTCGGAGACCGCGTTCTTCGTGCGCGAGGCCGACGGCGCGTTCGCGATCCGCTGGTTCTCGCCGCTGCGCGAAGTGGGGTTCTGCGGACATGCCACCCTGGCCAGCGCCTTCGTCGTCGCCACCCAGGGCCTGGTGCCGCTGCCGTTGCGGTTCCGCGCCGCGGCGGTCGGCGAACTGGGGGTGGACCGCGAGGCCGACGGGCGCTTCGTCCTGCGCTTTCCGAACCAGGCGCCGACCGCGCTGGCGACGGTGCCGCAGGCGCTCGCGCAGGCGTTGTCGATCGCGCCGCAGGCGGCGTACCGCAACGACCAGGCCTACATCGCCGTGTACGCGGACGAAGCCCAGGTGCGCGCGGTGGTGCCGGACCTGGCGCGGATGCTGGCGCTGGCACCGCGCGATGTCGCGGTCACCGCGCCCGGCCGCGAGCACGATTTCGTCTCGCGTTATTTCTGGCCGGCCAACGGTGGTGCCGAGGATCCGGTGACCGGCTCGATCCACGCGGCGCTGGCGCCGCTGTGGGCGCAGCGCCTGGGCAAGCGCGACCTGCGTGCGTGGCAGGCCTCGGCGCGCGGCGGCGAACTGGACTGCCGGGTGCTGCCGGACCACGTGCAGGTGCGTGGCGCAGCGGTGCAGTACCTGCACGGGAGCATCGTGCTATGAGCGCGGCCGTCGCGACATCCGCGGGCGCGTCCCGGCGGGCACTGTGGCAGTTGCTGCTGGCCGAGGTGCTGATCGGCTCGGTCGGCGTGTTCGTGCACGAGAGCGGCCAGGATCCGGTGACCGCGGTGTTCTACCGCTGCCTGTTCGGCGCGCTGTTCCTGACCGTGTGCGGCCTGCTCGGCGGGCAGTTGCGCGGCCTGTGGCGCGAGCGCGCGCTGCTGCGCGACGCCGCGCTCAGCGGCGTGCTGCTGGTGCTCAACTGGGTGGCGCTGTTCGCCGGCATGGCGCGTTCGTCGATCGGCGTGGCGACCATGGTCTACCACGTGTTCCCGTTCGTCATGCTGATCCTGGCGGCGTTGCTGCAGGGCGAGCGCAGCCGCCGTGCCGACCTGGGCTGGACCCTGCTGGCCTTCGTCGGCGTGGCCTGCTCGGCCGATCCGCTGCGGCTGTGGTCCAGCGCCGACCGCGGCTACCTGGGCGGGATCGCGTTGACCCTGCTGGGTGCGCTGCTGTGCGGCGCCTCGTTGCTGATGTCGCGGCGGATCAGCCGCGAGCGGCCGCTGGCGGTGGTGACGGTGCAGTGCTGGGTCGGTGCGGCGATGCTGGCTGGCTTCTCCAGCAGCGCCGCACTGCATCCCGGGCGGCACTGGTTCTGGCTGGTCGGCCTGGGGGTGATCCACAGCGGCATCGTGTACGTGCTGTTCTACAGCGCCTACCGGCACCTGCACGTGGCGGCGATCGCGGTGGTCGCGTTCGTCTATCCGCTGGTGACGCTGCTGCTGGACTACCTGCTGTACGGCCACCGGCTGGTGCCGGTGCAGTGGCTGGGCCTGGCGCTGATCGTGTTGGGCACGCTGGCGGTCAATCTGCGCTGGTCCTGGCCGCGCCGGGCGCTGGCCGCGTCGTAGCGCGACGCGGCTGCGCGTAGGCGCGTCGGCCACCGCAGTGCGGTGGCCTGGGCGCGCGTTTCAGCGCACGTCGCGCAGTTCCCAGCCGCTGCCGGCCAGCAGGCGCAGGCGCTGCTTGAGGATGTCGCCGGGGATGCTGGTGGTGGCGGACAGGTCGATGCGCAGATCGTCCTGGCGGCCGGTCACCCGTGCCGCCGGATCGGTCACGCCCAGCGCCGGATCGACCTCGTCCGGCTCCGGCTGCAGCGCGCGCCAGCGCTCGAACCAGGCCGGGTCGCTCAGCGCGGCCTGCAGTTGTTCGGCGAAGGCGTCGGCGCCGTGCGCAGTGAAGCTCAGCGACGGCTGGCTGCCGCGGGCACGGGCGGGATCGGGCAGGCTGATCGAGTAGGTCACGGCCATGGGCATCTCTTGTGGGCGGTACGAAGCGGGCGAGCCTAGCAGAGCCGGCGCCGCGCCGCCGTCGACGCGGCTCGGAAGAATCAGCCGAAGCGCAGCGCCTCGCCGGCGAAGCCCAGCACCAGCGCGCCCTTGCCCACGTTGACCATGCCGGTCAGGCTCATCACGCTTTCCTGCAGCTCTACGCCGTGGCTGTCGCAGGCCTGGCGCAGCGCCGCGTAGCCGGGCAGGGCGCGCAGTTCCGCCAGTTCGCCGCCGTAGCTCAGGCACAGCGTGGGCGTCATCAGCCCGGCGGCCACGCGTTTGGCGGCCAGGCCGAACAGCGTCTGCACGGCGTGGTCGAAGCCCTTGAGCTTGGCCACCGGCGCGGTCTCGCCGCGGTGGCAGTGCAGCACCGGCTTGATGTCCAGGGCCGAGCCGAGCGCGGCGCTGAGCAGGCCGACGCTGCGGTCGCCCTTGCTGCGCGCGCGGCTGCGCAGGTAGTACAGGTCGCGCGCGATCATGTAGCCGTGGGTGTGCTCGGCCAGCGTCTCCAGCCGCTCGCGGATGGCCTGCACGCTGGCGCCGTCGGCGCGCAAGCGCACCGCCTCGACGGCGACCACCGCCTGTGCGGCGAACAGGTTCTGGGTGTCGATCACCCGCAGCGCGAACGGCGAGGCGTGGCCGGCGGCCTGGCGGATCGGCCTGTAGTCGCTGAGGATGGCGAAGCCGGCCTGCTGCGCGTGGTCGTGGATCGGGCTGCGGGTCTTGGCGATGGTCAGGCAGAACACGTGGTCGTAGTCGATGACCAGCCGGCCCAGGAACAGCTCGCGGATCTGCCCCACGCTGTACGGCACGGTCTCGGCCTCGGCGCCGTGCGCGCTGACCTGCGCGTGCAGGAATTCCAGGGTCGCCGCTTCGTCGCGCTGATCGGCCAGCACGGTGCCGCCGAGGCGCACGCTGATCGGCAAAACCACCAGCTCGTGTTGCGCGATGTAGTCCCGCGGTAGATCGCAGGCGGAATCTACGACGATGCCGATACGCATCCGCTGAAGCTCCAGTACGGGGAAATGTCGATGCACATGGCGGCCGCTCAGGCGCCGCGCTGCACGGCGGCCGGCAGCGTCGCCAGGCGTGCCATCTCGCCGCGCTGCAGCAGCTGCGGGTCGGCCAGCACCGCCCGCATCAGCGGGTGCGCGTCGTTGCCCCACAGCAGGGTGTCGTCGATCTGCAGGGTCGGCACGCCGAACACGCCGGCCGCCAGCGCCTGCTCGGTGTTGGCGCGCAGCTGCGCCTTGACCTGCGCATCGGCGGTGGCCGCGGCCACGTCGGCGATGCCCAGCGCCTGGCCGACCGGCGCCAGCGCCGCGGCGTCGTCGCCGGCGTGGCCGTCGCGCCACAGCCAGTCGAAGATCGCGTCGATGGCCTGCGGCGTGGTGCCGGCGGCGACGCACAGGCGCAGCGCGGTCAGCGGGTTGAACGGGTGCGCCGGCGGGAAACGCAGCGGCACGCCCTGCTGCTGCGCCTGCCACTGCACGAAGCGGTAGGTGAACTCGCGCTTGTGCGGCACCTCGGCCGGCCCACGCGCCTGCAACTGCGCCAGCACCGCACCGAACACGATCGGCACCGGCTGGATCCGGTCGAACTCCGGAAGCGTTTTCACCTGCTGCCAGTGCAGATAGGAAAACGGCGAGATGAAATCGAAGTACCAGCGCAATGTCATCGTGCTTCTCCGCAATGACCCATCAGCTTATCGCGGCGTTGCGCGCGCGGCGACCTGTCAGCGCATGCTGCAGTGCGGGACGTCGTTGCAGCCTGGTGCGGATGCGGACAGCACGGCGTAGACGATGCATTGGCGAAAATCTCGCCGGCGCGAGATACCTGTGAAGCGGCCCACGCCCGCGGCCTGGATCGCGGTAGCGCTATTGCGCTGGCGCATGGCGCGCGCGGGTCTTGTCATAGCTCGCGGCGCGCGCGCCTTGCTAGCGTCCGCCGCGGCAGCAGTGTCGCTGCCCCTGCACGCCCAGGAGAGACCGCCATGCACGCTTCCGCTCCCGTTTCCGCTGCCGCTTCGCCGCACCTTCCCGCCACCGTCGTCGCGCCGCGGCGCGGCCGAACGCGCGTTTTGCGCGCGCTGTTCGCCGCCGCCCTGTTCGCCGTCGCGCCGCTGGCGCTGGCCGGTCCCTACCAGGTGTACGGCAACCAGTACGCCTGGGTGAACAACTTCAACGATCCCAACAACGTCATCCAGGGCACGTTCCACAGCGGCAGCACGCCGAGCATGACCGTGACCTTCAATTTCCCCAACGCCAGCCTGTACGGCTATCCGGCGATCCTGCGCGGCTCGCACTACGGCTTCAATCCCACCGCCGACCGCACCTTCCCGCGGCAGGTCTCGGCGCTGCGGTCGTTGCCGGCGACCTTCGCGTACTCGTCCGGCGGCAGCAACCTGGCCGGCGATTTCGCCTACGACCTGTTCTTCCGCTGGGACAGCACGGTGTCCTCCAGCGCGATTCCGCAGGCCGAGGTGATGATCTGGGGCGGCCACAACTCGTATCCGATCGGCACCCTCACCGCCAGCAACGTCATCAGCGCCGGCGGCTACACCTTCGATCTGTGGGAAGGCATGAACAGCGCCGCCGGCTACTACGTCTACACCTTCATTCCGCACAACACCGCGGGCCAGCCGACCCTGCCGAGCAACGGCAATCTCAACATCGACATCAAGCCGTTCCTGACCTGGCTGCACACGCACCGCGCGCAGGACGGACGCTTCAGCAACGCGATGTACCTGCACGTGGTCGAGGCCGGCTTCGAGGTGGTGCGCGGCAACGGCTGGGCCTGGATCCAGGCCAATATCGGCGCCAACTGACGGCGCCTTGCACAGTGCCGCGTTGTGCGTTGCGGGGCGCCGCTATCGCGGGGCGGCATCGTCCGTGCGATGCCGTCCCGGCGTGCTCGACGCGGTTTAGTGGGTGTACGCCTTCGGCAGCGCGCCGCTCTGCTGCATGTAGCGGTCGCGCAGCTCGGTCTGCCGCGAGCGCATCGGGATGGCGCGGCCGCCCAACCAGACCTGCTCGGCGTAATGCGCCACGTCCAGCGGGTCGCCTTCCCACAGGACCAGATCGGCGAGCTTGCCCGGGGCGATGCTGCCCAGACGATCGCCCACGCCGAAGGCCTCGGCCGGGACCCGGGTCAGGCCGGCCAGGGCGGCGTCCCACGGCAGCCCGTGCGCAACCGCGTTGCCGGCCAGTTGCCGCTGCTTGCGCGCGTTGTGCGCGCCGTCGCCGCCCTGGGTGAAACTCACCGCCACGCCGGCGGCGTTGAGGCGCGCGGCGTTCTCCAGGGTGGCGCCGATCTGGTCGAAGCTGGCCGGCAGGTCGTCCAGCGCATTGACGAACACCGGCACCTGCGCCTTCGCCAGTTCCGGCGCCAGCTTCCAGGCCTCGTCGCCGCCGGCGATGGCGATGCGCACCTTCTCGCGCTGTGCCCAACGCAGCAGCTGGCGGATGTCGGCCGCGCGGTTCACCGTGACCACGATGCGGCCCTGGCCGGCGAGGTAGCGCGCCAGCACCGCGCGTCCGGCCGGGGTCAGCAGCGCGTGCGGCGAGTCGGCGGGCATGCGCCCGCGCGCTTCGGCGACCAGTTGGTCGAGCAGCATCCACTGTGCCGCGCGCGACTTGCCGCTCAGCTCCAGCGCATCGCTGCCCAGGCGCAGGTACAGCGCGCGCGGGCCGATCGGGTCGGCGCCGCCGTCCAGGCGCATCACCGCGCCCTGGCCGGCGACGAAGGCGCCGCCGGTGTTGGCGCCGAGCGCGGTGAAGCCGATGCCTTCCACGCGTGCGACCGGGATCAGCACCGATTCGGGGTTGTAGGCCAGGGTCACGTCGAACTCCGGACGCATCGGCTGGTCGTGCGGCAGAGTCAGCGTGCTGTCGACAGTGGAGGCCTCGCCGGAGACCTCCTCGATGCCGATCTCGGTGATGCCGCCGAACAGCGCCGGGGTCAGCGGCCGGCCCTTGGCCTCGACCACGGCGACGCCGGCCGGCGCGCTCAGGCCGGGGCCGACCGCGCGGATCACGCCGCCCTGGACCAGTACGTCGGCATTGGCGAGGGTGCCGCGGGCGCTGGCGGTGTGCACGGTGGCGCCGCGGATCAGTAAGTCCTGGGCGAACCCGGGCGCGCTGCCCAGCAGCAGGCAGGCGGCCAGGGCCAGGCGCTGCGCCAGGCGAGGGGACGAGAGTCGGGCGCGGCTCATCGGGCAGCCTCCTGGCCGAGCATGAAATCGGAGGTCGGTTGCAGGCGACGGTCGGCGCGGTCGTAGACCTGCGCGCCGTCGATGTAGACCTTGTCGGCCAGGGCGTAGGAGCTGAAGGGGTTGCCGTTCCACAGCACCACGTCGGCCATCTTGCCCGGCTCCAGCGAACCGGTCTGCCTGTCGATGCCCAGCGCCTTGGCCGGGTTGCTGGTCAGCCAGCGGATCGCGCGTTCGGGCGGGATGTCCATGCCGGCGCGGCGGCCGGCGGCCATCGCCTTGGCCGCTTCCTGGTTGAGTCGCTGGATGCCTTCCTCCGAATCCGAGTGCACGATCGCGCAGCCGTTGGCGGGGCGATCGACCAGGGCGATGTTCTCCTGGATGCCGTCGAAGGCCTCCATCTTGAAGCCCCACCAGTCGGCCCACAGCGCGCCGCAGACGTTCTCCTGGGCCAGGCGGTCGGCGATCTTGTAGGCCTCCACGCCATGGTGGAAGGCGGCGATCTTGAAGCCGAACTCCTTGGCCAGGTCGAGCATGGTGGTCATCTCGTCGGCGCGGTAGCAGTGGATGTGCACGCGGATGTCGCCGTTGATCGCGCCGGCCAGCGTGTCCAGCTTGAGGTCGCGCTTGCCGCCGCTGTCGCCGCTGCTGTCGTTGTCGCCGTTGCCGCGGCTCCACCAGTGACGCTTGGGCGGGTTCTTCTGCTTGGGCGCGTTCTTGCGCAGGTATTCGCTGGCGTCGATGAAGGCGGCGCGGTAGCCGGCGACGTTGCCCATGCGCGTGGACGGGCCGCCCTTTTCGCCGTAGACCCGCTTGGGGTTCTCGCCGCAGGCCATCTTCAGGCCCCACGGCGCGCCCGGGAACTTCATTGCCTGGTAGGTGGTGGCTGGCACGTTCTTCAACGTGACGCCGCGGCCGCCGACCAGGTTGGCCGAGCCGGGCAGCACCTGCAGCGCGGTGACGCCGCCGGCCAGCGCGGTGCCGAAGCCGGGATCCTGCGGCCAGATCGAATGCTCGGCCCACACGTTCGGGGTCACCGGCGCGGTCGCCTCGTTGCCGTCGCTGTGCGCGCTGACGCCCGGGCTCGGGTAGACGCCCAGGTGCGAGTGCACGTCGATGATGCCGGGCGTGACCCACTTGCCGTGGCCGTCGATGCGGGTGGCGTTGGCCGGCGCGGCCAGCGCGCGGCCGACCGCCTGCACGCGGCCGTCCTGCAGCAGCACGTCGGCATCGTCCAGGCGCTCGCCGGTGCCGGTGAGCACGGTGGCGTGTTCGATCAGCACCGGCACCGACGGCAGCGCGCGGTAGGTGCTGGGATAGGGATCGTCGACGAAACGCGAGGCGGCCGCGGCAGGGCCGCACAACGCCACGCCCAGGCAGGCGAGCAACAGATGACGCATCGGATTTTCCCCGGAAGATGGACGCGGCCCTTGCGGCCGTGCCCGCACGCTAGCCCGAGCCGGCGCGCTTGCCAAGTGCGGGTGCGGCATCGGCGCGCCCGGCTGCACCGGATCGCGACGCCGACCCTGCTATCCAGGCCGATTGCCGCCCATGGAAACTGCGATGACCGACACCCCCGCGCGCACCGTCGTGGACTTCTGGCGCAGCGCCGGCCGCGAGCGCTGGTTCGCCGCCAACGACTCCTTCGACGCCAATGTCCGCCAGCACCTGCTGGAGGCGCACCACGCCGCCGCGCGCGGCGAACGCGCCGACTGGCTGGCCGACGCCGAGGGCGCGCTGGCGCTGCTTCTGTTGCTCGACCAGGTGCCGCGCAACGTGTTCCGCGGCAGCGCCCACGCCTTCGCCACCGACGGCCTGGCCTGCCGCTACGCCGACCAGGCGCTGGCGGCCGGCTTCGATCAAGAGATCGATGCGGAACTGCGGATGTTCTTCTACCTGCCCTACACGCATGCCGAGGACGCGGCGCGGCAGCGCCAGGCAGTGGAGCTGTTCAGCGCGCTCGGCGATGCCGAGTCGCTGCAGTGGGCGGTGGTGCACGAGGACGTGATCCAGCGCTTCGGCCGCTTCCCGCACCGCAATGCGGCGCTGGGGCGCACGACCATGGCCGAAGAGCAGGCGTTCCTGGATGCGGGTGGCTTCGCTGGGTGAGGGAGGCGGTGCCTGCGCGTTCGCTGCTTCATGGCAGCGAAGCCAGTGGTGCATCGGATGTCACTGCAGTCGGGACTGAAGTCCCTCCCACAGGGAGGCACCAGGCTGCTGGCACGGCTGCCAGCATTTGCCTGGTACGCGCACCAGGGACAAGGAGTGCGCTTCTTGTGGGAGCGGCTTCAGCCGCGACGAGCGAAGTCATCGGGCGCATTCGACCTCATTGCAGTCGGGACTGAAGTCCCTCCCACAAGGATTGCCGGACTTCGCTGCTGCCGTCAGCAGGTGCGCAAAACGCCAAACGGTGGTGTGCCCAGGGTAGGAGCGGCTTCAGCCGCGACCGGGCGTTCCCGGTAAGGCCCGGTCGCGGCTGAAGCCGCTCCTACGCGGTTGCGCGGTTGCGCGTTGTGGCGAACGCGGCGCGCGGGCACAAAAAAGGGCGATCGTTCGATCGCCCTTTCGGCGCGTCCGCACTGGACGCAAACGACGAGGTGCGTGACTCAGTACTTTGGCACGCTGCCGTCGACCTGGTCGGTCCAGGCGTCGATGCCGCCGACGACGTTGTGCACCTTGCTGAAGCCCAGCGAACGGAAGTGCTCGGCGGCCTGCGCGCTGCGGCCGCCGCGGTGGCACAGGAAGGCCAGGGCGGTGTCCTTGGGCAGTGCTTCCAGTTGCGCGCGCTGCTCGCCGTCGAGGGTGCGGAACGGCACGTTGACCGCCGCCACCGCGCGCTCCTCCGGCGGGCGCACGTCAACCAGGAGCAGGCCGCCGGCGCGCACCTGGTCGTCGGCGTCGCGCGGGCTGAGGTCCTGCACCGGCTTGGGCGCATTGGGATTGTCGATCGCCAGGCCGCGGCCGCGGATATCGTCCACCCAGTCGATGGTGATGCCGTCGGCGCGGCGCGCGCTGCCCAGGTCGAACTGCACGCGCAGGCCGTTGGACTCGGCGGCGATGGCGTTGGGATCGGTCGGCGCCAGCTGGAAGTTCGGCTGGAACTGCGCATCGATCGCCAGCGCCAGGCTCGCGCCCGGGGCGTCGGCCAGCGCGCCGCGCAGCATCTCGGCGGCGGCATCGGTGATGGTGATCGACGGCGGCGTGCGGTCCGGCGCGGCCACGCCGAGCAGTTCGCTCAGTTCGCCGCTGCCGGCCATCTGCAGGATGATGTCGCTGCCGCCGATCAGTTCGCCGTCCACGTACAGCTGCGGGATGGTCGGCCAGTCGCCGTAGACCTTGATGCCCTCGCGGATGTCCTGGTCGGCCAGCACGTTGACGTGGGCGAAGTCGACGCCGAGCTCGTTCAGCGCGCCTACCGCCTTGGCGGAGAAGCCGCACTGCGGCATGCCCGGCTGGCCTTTCATGAACAGCACGACGCGGTTGGAGCTGAGCAGCGTTTCGATACGGGAGCGCAGGGCGGGGTCGAGGGACATGGCAGCAGTCGTCGCAGAGTCGGACCGGTCATTCTACGCCGCATGGCATCATGGGGCATGACAGTTCCGGAAACGCTGCATCGCATCCCGCGCCACCCGTACCGCTGGCTGCCCTGGGCGCTGGCCTCGCAGGCGCTGGTGGCGGCGCTGTGGTGGGTGTACGGCTGGCAGGTCGGCCTGCCGGCGCTGCTGCTGTCGCACGCGGCGCTGGTGCTGCCGGTGTTCCTGCCGCGGGCGCGGCTGTACGCGCCAGTGCTGGACCGCCTGCCCGGCAGCGCACCGCGGGTGTGGCTGACCATCGACGACGGCCCGTCCGACGACACCGCGGCGATCCTGGACCTGCTCGACCGCCACCAGGCCAAGGCCACCTTCTTCCTGGTCGGCGCCCGCGCCGCCGCGCGCCCGCAACTGGTGCGCGAGATCCTGCGCCGCGGCCACGGCATCGGCAACCACAGCCAGCATCACCCGCAGGCGTGGTTCTGGGCCTTGGGGCCGCGACGCATGGCCCAGGAAATCGGCCAGGCGCAGCAGACCCTGGCCGCGATCGCCGGCACTGCGCCGCGCTGGTACCGCTCGGTGGTGGGCATGACCAACCCTTTCGTCGCCGCACCGTTGCGCCGGCATCGCCTGACCCGGGTGGCCTGGAGCGCGCGCGGCTTCGATGGCGTGCGCTGCGACCCCGCCATCACCGTTGCGCGCATCGCCCGCGACCTGCGCCCCGGCGCCATCGTGCTGCTGCACGAGGGCGCGGCGCACGGGCACAACCCGGCGATCGTGGAGGGGGTGTTGCAGGCGTTGCAGGCACGTGGGCTGCAGGCGGTGCTGCCGGATTGACTCGGAGGTGCATCGCGTGCCGCGGCATTGCGATGCGCGCGGCACGCCGGGTGCCGATCGGTTCGCTCGGCGCCTGAATCAGCCCGGTCGCGTCATGCCGTAGGCCATCAGCGCCGCCATCGCGCCGAGGGTGAGCAGGGCGCACGACAGGCCGAGGAGGCCATACTGCTTGCTGCGATCAGGCTGCAGGCAGTTGCCGATGCCCAGCGCGATGGCGCAGACCTGCGCGATGGCGGTGAACAGTGCCAGCAGGCCGAGCAGCAGCGACATCGGCGCGTGCGGACCAGCGGCGAATGTCGGAATCACGAAGAAGGTGCTGAGCACCAGCGCCGCGAGCAGCACCAACGCGCTGAGCAGGCTGGTCGCCAGGGACGCGATACCCAGGCCGGAGCGTGGCCGTGGCGCGGGTGCGGTCATGCGCGGCCAACCGGATGCGGGTCGGCGCAGCCGACGCGGCCGCTGCGTAAGCGGCCTTCCTGCACCCGCCTCAACGCGGCTCCGCCACGATCAGCCAGTTGTTGAACGGCGTGTTGCCGTACAACGGCGCGAAGCTGGCGCGCAGGCCGGCGGCGTCGAGCTGGGCCTGCAGACTGTCGCGGGTGGGGTAGGCCTTGGGCAGCTCCTGCATCCAGCCGGCCAGGTGCGCGAGCACGTCGGTGATGCGGCTGGTGCGGCCGCGGCCGCTGGCATCGCCCAGGCCGCTGCGGATCACCAGCTTGGCGCCGGGCGTGAGCATGCGCGCCACGCTGCGGATCAGGTTGGACTGCATGTCGCGGTCCAGGTACTGCAGCACGTCCAGGATCGCGACGCTGCCGTGGTGCTCGGGCCAGGACTGGCCCAGGTCGACCACCGCAAAATGCGTGTCCTGCAGCCCGTTGCGCGCGGCGATGGCGCCGGCGCGGCGGATCTTGGCCGCGTCGATGTCCACGCCGTGGTAGCGCTGGCGCTGGCCGTCGGCGCGCAGCGCGTGCGCGAGCAGGCCCAGCCCGCAGCCCAGATCCAGTACCGGCGCGTCGGTGCCGCGCAGCGCGGCGAGCACGCCGGGGTAGAGCGGATCGGTGCGCAGCTTGGTGCGCGTGTAGTAATAGTCGTAGCGATTGCCCAGCGGGTGCGTGGGCAGGAAGGCGCGGGCGATGGCCAGGGCCTGCGGGCGGGTCATGGGCTGGGTGGTGCTGGCGTCGCGCAATGTCGGTCCTTGGCAGCGGGCGTACGCCAGCTAGGCTAACGCATCGCGTGCCGCCGGCAACAGCAGCGCGGTCCAGCGCGCGTACATCGCCGCCGACGGATGCAGCCCGTCGGCGGCCAGCATCGCCGCGTCGCCGCCGCCGTCGCGGCTGCAGGCGGTGATGTCGACGAAGCGCACCGCGCGCGCGGCGCAGCAGGCCTGCGCGGCGGCGTTGAAGGCGTCGATCTGCGCGGCGATGCGTGCCGGATCGTGTGCGGGCGGCTGTGCGAAGGCGGTCACGCCCCAGTCCGGGATCGACACCGCCAGCACCCGCTGCGGCCGCGCGTCGGCGAAACCGATCGCGCGCTGCAGCAGCGCGTCGAACTGCGCGCGGTAGCCGTCGAGCGGATAGCCGCGGTACTGGTTGTTGACGCCGATCAGCAGCGTCACCAGGTCGAACGGACCCTGCGGCGTGGCCGCGTCGATGCCGGCGTCCAGTTCGTCGGTGGTCCAGCCGGTGGTGGCGACGATCTGCGGATCGGCCAGGGCGATGCCGTCGCGGCGCAGCGCCGCCGCCAGCTGCATCGGCCAGCGTCCGTCGACATCAACGCCTTCGCCGATCGTGTAGGAATCGCCCAGCGCCAGGTAGCGCAGCGGTATGTGCTCGGGCGTGGCGAAACTGCCTTTGCTCATCTATGCGGAACCGGCAGCTGCCAGATCACCGGGATACGCGATCCAGGAACGGCGCACGCTCAGCCATTCCCGATCCCCATTCCCCATTCCCCATTCCCCACTCACCGCCCCACAGCCGCCCGCGGCTTCAGCGGCACCACCTTGGTGGCGTCCTCGGCGCGGCGCGCCAGCACGCGGTCGATGCGCGCGAACACCTCGCGCATCGTCGCCGCTTCCGGCAGCAGGGTGACGCGGAAATGGTGCCGGTAGGGCACGTTGAAGCTGGAGCCGGGCACCACCAGCACGCCTTCCTGTTCCATCAGTTCCAGGGCGAAAGCGTGATCGTCGAAGCCACGCGCGGCGGCGCCGACCACGGCCGGGAACGCGTACAGCGCACCGGCCGGCTGCACCAGCGACAGGTGTTCGCTCGCCGCGCAGGCCTCGATCACCGCGCGGCGGGTCTCGTACAGGCGGCCGCCGGGCGCGCACAACGGCGAGATTGTGTCCGGGCCGTTGACCGCGGCATCGATGGCGAACTGGCCGGGCACGTTGGCGCACAGGCGCAGCGCGCCGAGCAGGTCCATGGCGTTGCGGAAATCGCCGACGCGCTCGCTATCGCCGGACAGCAGCGCCCAGCCCACGCGCCAGCCGCAGGCGCGGTGCACCTTGCTCAGGCCGCCGAAGCTGATGCACGGATGCGCGCCGGCCAGCGGCGCCACCGACACGAAATCCGCGGCGTCGTACAGCACCTGGTCGTAGATTTCGTCGACCATCAGCAGCAGGTTGTGCTTGACCGCGATGGCGACGATCTTCTCCAGCAGCGCGCGCGAGTAGCTGGCGCCGCTGGGGTTGTTCGGGTTGATCAGCACGATGGCGCGGGTGCGCGAGGACACCAGCGTCTCGATCTCCACCGGGTCGGGCTGGAAGCCGTTCTCCGGCGCGCAGCGGTAGTACACCGGGCGGCCGTCGTTGAGGATGGTGGCCGCCGACCACAGCGGGTAGTCGGGCGAGGGCACCAGCACTTCGTCGCCGGGGTTGAGCAGCGCGCGCAGCGACAGGTCGATCAGCTCGCTGACGCCGTTGCCGACGAAGATGCGGTCCGGGTGCGCGTCCGGATGCTGGCGCCGGGCGTAGGCCGCGGCGATCGCCTCGCGCGCCTCCGGCAGGCCCTGCTGGTGGGTGTAGGGATCGGTGCGGCCCATGTCGTCGGCGATCGCGCGCTGCAGGTGCTCGGGCGCACGGAAGCCGAACGCGCCGGGATTGCCGATGTTGAGCTTGATCAGCTTGCGCCCCTGGGCCTCCAGCTCGCGGGCTCGCCGTGCCAGTTCGCCGCGGATCTCGTAGCGGACTTCGGACAGGCGTTCGCGGATCGCGAGCGGCTTGATCGGCAGGGTGGGCATCGCATTGGCCGGTGGGGCGTGGGACCTGCATGGTAGCGGAAATGTGACACCGCGGCGGGGCGGGGGCTGCGTGGTGGCGGGCCGTCTACTGCGGGCGGCCTGCGCGCTTGGTGCTGCGATGGGCGAGGCGGCGGCGCCAGGCATGCCCGCGCACGTCGCCCCCACGGCCGGACTGCGCTCACCTCCGGGCCCGGCACACCCTCTAGAATCCGCGCATGACCTCCTCCCCGATCGACTTCGACGCGTTGCGCCCCATCGGCTGGCCCTGGCCTGGATTGCCCGAGGAGCCGGCCTGGCGCGCGCTGTTCGAGGCGCATCCGCAGGCGCGGCCGGCGCGGGTGGTGGAGCAGCACCGCACCGGCTACGTGGTCGCCGACGCGGTGGACACCGGATTCAAGGTCGAATCGCTGCCGGACTGGCAGCGGCCGCGCTTTCCCAGCCACGAGCGCGCCGCGGTCGGCGATTGGGTGTTGCTGGAGGACACGCGCATCGTCGCGCTGCTGCCGCGGCGCACCGCGATCAAGCGCGGCGCCGCCGGCGAGCACTACCACCAGCAGGTGATCGCGGCCAACATCGACACGGTGTTCATCGTCTGCGGCCTGGATGCGGACTTCAACCCGCGGCGGATCGAGCGCTATCTGCTGCTGGTGGGCGGCGGCGGTGCGGCGCCGGTGGTGGTGCTGACCAAGGCCGACCTCACCGAGTACGCCGACGACGCACTGGCGGTGCTGGAGGAACTGGCGGCGCAGTCGATCCCGCTGTTGACCGTCAATGCGCGCGAGGCCGACAGCGTCGCCGCGCTGCGGCCGTGGCTGGGGCCGGGGCAGACCGCGGTGCTGGTCGGCTCGTCCGGCGCCGGCAAGTCCACCCTCACCAACACCTTGCTCGGCGTGCAGAAGATGCGCACCGCAGCGGTGCGCGCCACCGACTCGCGCGGCCGCCACACCACCACCCATCGCGCGCTGCTGCCGCTGCCGTCCGGCGCCTGCCTGATCGACACCCCGGGCATGCGCGAACTCAAGCCCACCGGCGAGGAAGACCTGGCCGAGGGCGCCTTCGCCGACATCGAGGCGCTGGCCGCGCAGTGCCGCTTCAACGATTGCGCGCACCTGGCCGAGCCGGGCTGCGCGGTGCAGGCGGCGATCGAGCGCGGCGAGATCGATGCCGCGCGCCTGGCCAACTACCTGAAGCTGCGCGAGGAAGTGGCCGGCGCCGCCGGCAAGCTGGCGCAGCGCCAGGCGCAGAACGCGGCCGCCGGCCGCAGCGGCAAGCCCGGCGGCGGCAAGCCGGGCGGCAAGCGCCCGCCGCCGCGCACCCTGCGCCGCTGACGCCGGCCGTGGCCAAACGCGCGCTGCCGGCCGAGATCCGCCACCACGCCGCGCTCGATGCGCGGCTGGTCAAGGCGGTGCGCGGCATCCGCCTGCTGGCGCTGGCGAGTTGGCCGGTGGCGTTGCAGACGCCGTTCCTGGAGAGCGTGGCGCGCGGGCAGCCGCAGCTGCCGCAGGTGGACTACCCCAGGCTGGATTTCGCCGACACCCGTCGCGAGCTGGCGGCGATCGCCGAGGCCGCCGATCCGGCACATCCGCTCGGCGCCTACCTGCAGGCCTCGGTGCATAGCTGGGATCTGGCCGCGGCCCTGCTGGAAGCGCTCGGCACGCCGGCGGTGGGCACGTACTCGGCGCAGTTGTTCGGCGTGCCGGACGACCCGATGCCCGGCCACGGTCCCACCACCCGCGAGGCCGCCGGCCATTTCATCCGCATCGCCCACGAGCTGGACCGCGAGCTGTTCTCGGCCGAGGAGCAGGTGCCGGTGTCGGCCACCGCCTTGCGCCTGCTGTTGCAGCGCGATCTGGACGAATTCTTCGGCGCGCGGGTGATCACGGTGGAACTGGATCCGGACCTGCTGGCCAAGGCCGCCGCCGGTGCGCAGCGCATCCGCCTGCGCTCCGGCGCGCACTTCAGCGACTACGACCGCGCGCAACTGTTCCACCACGAGGCGCTGGTGCATTCGCTGACCGCGCTCAACGGCCGGCAACAGGCGCAGCTGCCGAGCCTGGCACTGTCCTCGCCGCGCACCACCGCCACCCAGGAAGGCCTGGCGACCTTCGCCGAGCAGATCACCGGCAGCATCGACATCGAGCGGATGAAGCGGATCAGCCTGCGCATTGAGGCGATCGCGCTGGCCCGCGACGGCGCCGACTTCATCGAGGTGTTCCGCTACTTCGATGCGGCCGGGCAATCGCCGGCGGAAAGCTTTTCCTCGGCGCAGCGCGTGTTCCGCGGCGTGCCGACCACCGGCGGCGCCGCGTTCACCAAGGACACCGTGTACCTGCGCGGCCTGGTGTCGGTGCACACGTTCTTCCGCCAGGCGCTGCAGCGCGACCGGCTGCCGCTGTGCCGCTGGCTGTTCGCCGGCAAGATGGCGCTGGAGGACGTGGCCGCGTTCGCGCCGCTGTTCGAGTCCGGCGTGCTGGCGCCGCCGCGCTGGTTGCCGACCTGGGTGGCGCGCGCCAGCGGCCTGGCCGGGATGCTGGCGTTCTCGCTGTTCGCCAACCGGATTCGCATGGATCAGGTGGACTGAACGGCGACACGTCGCGCTCACCCGCCGCGAATGTGCGGCTGCCGATACTGCGGCGCCCGGCCTGCCCCCGTATGGCCGCTTTCCCCTCACGAGGAGACCCGCATGAAGATCCTGATGGTGCTGACGTCGCACGACCGCCTCGGCGACACCGGCCACAAGACCGGCTTCTGGCTGGAAGAGTTCGCCGCGCCGTATTACACGTTCAAGGACGCCGGTGCCGAACTGACCCTTGCGTCGCCCAAGGGTGGGCAACCGCCGCTGGACCCGAAGAGCGATGCGCCGGACGCGCAGACCGAGGCCACCCGGCGTTTCAAGGACGACCCGGCGGCGCAGCAGCAACTGGCGAGCACGCAGATCTTGGCGTCGGTGCGCGTGGACGACTACGACGCGCTGTTCTACCCGGGCGGCCACGGCCCGCTGTGGGATCTGGCCGAAGACCGCGACTCCATCGCCCTGATCGAAGCGTTCGCGCGCGGCGGCAAGCCGATCGGCTTCGTCTGCCATGCACCGGGCGTGCTGCGCCGGGTGACCGCGGCCGATGGCGCGCCGTTGGTGAAAGGCCGCCGCGTCACTGGCTTCACCAACGGCGAGGAAGCCGCGGTGGGCCTGACCGATGTGGTGCCGTTCCTGGTCGAGGACGAACTGCAGCGCCTGGGCGGCGACTACAGCAAATGTGCGGCCTGGGGCGTGCACGTGGTCGAGGATGGCCGCCTGGTCACCGGACAGAATCCAGCGTCGTCCGAGGCGGCGGCTGAGGCGTTGTTGGAGATGCTGAATAATTGATTCCCTCTGGCGCCCACGGCATGGTGGAGCGACATGCCGTGGGCGCTTCAGATCAGCCAACAGTTACTGTGCACTTGGGGCAGGTGCTTGGAGGGGGTGGAGTCGGAGTCCAGCCACCACCGCCACCACCGCCGCCACCACCACCACCGCCGTCACCGCCGCCGCCGCCATTACCGCCACCGCCACCATCAACCACCTGTTGTTGGATTGGGGGGCCTCCCAACCATCCGTTGTTGGTCCTGGTATAGGTAACGCAGGTGCTTCCATTACAAAGTATTACTTTGTCGCCAGGGCCGACAGTTACTGCTGGGGAGTTAGGCAGTGGGTGCATGTATTTTTTGAGAGTGTACTCCGCTGTCGGTCCTGGTTCTGGTGTTCCAAGATAAATGACCTCATGGTATGGGCCATAAACCGCTGCCATGGCCAGTATAGAAATTGGGAGGATTGAGAAGATAAAAATAATTATTCTTGCGAGACTTCTATCCATGTCAAAGTTCCTTGGGTGGATTATTTTTAAGCTCAAGCACAGCAATTTTTATATATAGATAGGGCTTCTTTTTTGCCCTCGGATATTTGCGCTGGTGTTAGTTCTAGCTCCATTTGTGATAGGGTGGTTGAAAGGATGCTTGGTGTTGTCATCTGAGTGGCACGGTAAAATGCATAGGCTTTAACCGGATCCTTTGGTAAGAGGATTCCGTCATTATAGGCGTCGCCCATTTTCATTAATCCATCAGGGCTTCCAGTAGATGCTGCTTCAGATAGAAACCTAACGGCCTTTTTCTTGTAGTCAATTACCTTTTCAGGATTGCGTAACATATCGGTCGAGTCGCCAACGATGGCCTCCGGATCACTGGCGTATAGTAATTTTGCTTGTAGATCTCCATGTATGGCCGCTTCTTCGAGCCATTCGCCCCTGCTAGAAAGATCTTTATCTGATACTCCGGTGCATTGAGATATTCGTTTTTCTATATTTTCCGCAAACCGCTCTGGACTGATGCCTGCTGCTGCATACGCTTTTATTTCATCAGTAGAGACTTGGGTGTGTAGTGTGCTTTGGCACAATGAAAGTTTTAGATAAAGTGCAAGCGCTGATTTGGCGTCTCCGCTTTCAGCTTTGGCTCTCAGTGCGGGGGCGATATCCATGATGTTCCCTTCCGGAAATTGAGTTTCCGAAATTTGCTGCGATATCTTTGAAGGGGGGCGGGGGGGGGTGACAAGTGTGGTTTTTATTGGATCTTCTGTTTTTGTGCTTTTTCTGTCTATATTCGCGGTAAAGATCAGGATTGCTATAATCGCAAATGCAGCGGGCAAGTAGTATCTTTTCTTCATCCTGATTTCACCATGTCTTCAGTCGTTTCGTTAGGCGCATATTTTTATTTCTCGGTCTTCCGTGGGGCGCACAAACAATGTCTTGCTTAATTGGGCGCTGACTCAATGCGGCCCCGAATGTGTTGTCTTGCGATACCGACGAAGCACTTTGCGCTTCGATGGAATTTGTTCTTGCAGCGGCGCCGGGCCGCATCTGTGTAAGACCCGTGAAAGATTGCGAACAATCGGATATCGTAGATAAGCCTCCAATGCTTGGATTTTCATATCTGCCACCAGTCCTTGACAAGCAGTGCCGATACTCGGCTTGATTAAGACCCAGCATTGCAGCTGAAATTTGCAATTTCAAGCACCTGCCCCCTCACTCTACCTTGAGTATGGGCTCATCGGACGATCTGGCCCGATTTCTGAAAGACCGTGGCTCAGCCGCGCCGCCACCAACGCAGGCCGTACGCCGGCAGGATGCCATCCCAGTGCACCAGCGTTGCCGGATCATTGCCGCCATCGGCAATGGCTTGCCAGTCGCCTGCTCCAAGCGCATCGGCGACCTCCACCGCAACCGGCTCCGCACTGAAGTTGTACACCGCCACGAACGCCTCGCCGCGCGCCAGCCCGAGCAGGGCGGGATTGCCCAGTGGTACCGCGCGCAGTGGCTGGTCGGCGGCCAGTGCAACGGTTCCAGTACGCGCGGCGATCAATCCGCGCAGACGGGTGTAGACCTGGCCGGGCAGGCTGTCGGGGTCGTGGCGTTGCGCCGCGCGTGTCCAGTCCATGACCGGACGGTGCAGCCAACGACCTTCGTGCTGGCGTAGCGGGTCGTGGCGATAGTCCTCGTCGTTGCCCAGCGCCAGTTCGTCGCCCATGTACAGCAGTGGGATGCCCGGCATCGCCAGCGCCACCGCGTACAGCAGCAGCAGGCGGCGCACGCCCAGTTCCAGCGCGTCGCTGTCGCTGGCGGCCAGCGCCGCGGCGATGCCGACCAGCGCCGCGCTCATGCCGTTGCTGCCGTGCACGCCATCGCCACTGCTCTGGAAGGCTTCGCCGCGCGCGTAGCTGTCCGCGGTGCGGCCGGCGTAGAACTGGGCGATGCGCGCCAGCGCGAACGGCGCGACGCCATCGCCACCGGCGGCTTCGCGCTGCAGCACGTTCCAGCCGATGTCGTCGTGGCAGCGCACGTAGCTGAGCCAGCCGCAGGCTGGCGGCAGCGCCGGCGTGTGTGCGATCGCCGCCTGCACGATGTCGCCGCGCTGCTCGGCCAGTGCCACCCAGCCGGCTGCCATCAGCGTGCTGTGGTAGGCCAGGTGGCATTCGTGGCCGCGCGCGGCGCCTTCGCCGAAATACGGCGGCAACTGCGCCATCGGCACGATCGCCTCGGCCTTCAGCAGCACCGCTGGCGCCAGGATGTCGGTGAGTGCGCGCAGCGCCTGCAGGATCGTGTGCGCCTCCGGCTGGTTCATGCAGTCGGTGCCCGGGCGCTTCCACAGGTAGGCGGTGGAATCCAGGCGAAACACCTCCACGCCCAGGTTGGCCAGGTGCAGCAGTGCCAGCGCCATTTCGCCGAACACTGCGGGGTTGCTCCAGTCCAGATCCCATTGGTAGGGGTAGAACGTGGTCCACAGCCAGGCATCGGCGTCCTGCACCCAGGTGAAGTTGCCCGGGGCGGTGTGCGGGAACACCTGGCCCAGGGTGCGCTCGTAGGCGTCCGGCGCGCTGCGGTCGGAGAAGTGGTGGTAGTAGTCCAGATGCCGCGCATCGCCGCGCTTGGCCGCCAGCGCCCACGGGTGATCGTCGGCGGTGTGGTTGAGCACGAAATCGGCGCACAGGCTGATGCCGGCCGCGCGCAGGCGTGCGGTCAGTGCCGCCAGATCGGCGGTGTCGCCCAGCCGCGGCTCGACCTGGCCGTAGTCGCTGACCGCGAAGCCGCCGTCGTTGTCGCCGGCGCGCGCGCGCAGGAACGGCAGCAGGTGCAGGTAGCGTACGCCCAGTTCCTGCAGGTAGGGCACGCGTTCGCCGACGCCATGCAAGGTGCCGGCGAAGCGGTCGACATAGGCGCTATAGCCGAGCATCGCCGGGGTGGCGAACCAGTCGGGCGCGCGCTCGGCATCGAGCTGGCGCAGCGCCGGCGGCCGCGCATTGGCGGTGGCCGCCAGTTGCGTCAGCCACTGCGGCAACCATTGCGCGAACGCCGGATGCGCGCCGTACAGCGCATGCAATGGGGCGAGCAGGCGTTCGCCGTGGCGTTGCAGGCGTGGCAGCACTGCGTCGGCGGCGTCCGGTTGCAGATGCGCCTGCCACAGGGTGTGGGCGAGCGCGGACAGTGCGGAAGGAGCGGGTGCGGTCATGGGGGGCTTGGCCGCGCCCCGGGCGGGGCGCGGGTGTGCGGTCCTCGTCAGAAGTCGTAGCGCAAGCTGATGCTGGACGTGCGGCCCGGGATCGAGCGCGCACGGATCACACCGGAAGCCGCGTCGGCGATCGACGCTTCCTCCGCTTCGGTCAGGCCGAAGGTGTTGAACAGGTTGTTGACGTTGAGCGAGACGGTCAGCGCATCGGTGATGCGGTAATCGCCGAACAGGTTGACCTGGGTGTAGCCCGGCATCTTCAGTTGGTTGCTGTCCTGGGTGTAGGCCGAGCTGGTGCCGATCGCATTGACCCCGACCTGGTAGCGCTCGCCGCGGTAGCTCGGCGTCAGCTGCCAGACAAAGCGCGCCTGCCGACGCGGGGTGTTGCCGGCGTTGGCCGGGGTGATCTGGTCCTTGTCGATGGTGGCGTCGGTCCAGGTCAGGCCGCCGTTGAGGCTGAAGCCGCCAGTGCGGTAAGCGGCTTCCAGTTCCAGGCCGTGCGCCTTGTAGGTGCGGTCGAAGAAGCGCTGGGTGGTGGCTTCGTAGTTCTGTTCCTGGGTGCGCGCGGCGAAGGCGGTGGCGAACAGGCTCAGCCCGCCGCTGCGCCACTTCAGGCCGCCCTCAAGCTGCTTGACCACGTTGACCGCCTCGTTGGAGGACACCGAGCCGTCGTCGCGGACCACGCCGAACAGCAGGCGGTCGGCGTTGGCGCGCGCGCCGCGGCTGTAGCGCGCGAACGCGGCCAGGTCGTCGTTGAGCATGTAGTTGCCGCCGAACGAATACGACAGGTAGTTCCAGTCGTAGCGCACCGGCTTGGGGTTGGCGTAGTCGATGGTCGCCACGCTTTGCTCCGGCGCCTCGATCACGCCGTCGCCGTTCACGTCGACATTGCTGGCCAGCACGCCGCCGGCGGTGTTGCCGCGCGCGCGGCCCATGTCGTAGCGCAGGCTGCCGTCCACGCTCAGCGGGCCCTGGTCCCAGCTCAGCGCCAGGTAAGGAGCGTTGATGTCGTAGCGCACGTCGTAGTGGCGGGTGTTGTCCAGCCCCCAGTACGGCACGCCGTAGGCGTACAGGCCGTCCTGCGAGCGCAGGCTGCCGTCGGCGGCGACCACGTCCAGCAGCCGCGCACGGTGGCCCAGCGACTGCACGTAGGAGTTCCAGGTCCAGTCCACGTCGATGGTCTGCCGCGAGGTGTACCAGCCGGCCTTGAGGTTGAGATTGCCGCCGTCGCCGCTGCCGAAGTCGCGCGCCAGGCTGAGGTCGTTGACCGCGTTGCCCAGGTCGTTGAGGTGCACGTTGAACAGATGCGTGCGCAGCGCCAGCCCGGTGTAGGCCTGGCCGGCGTTCGGGCCGTCGACGTAGCGCAGGCCGGCACCGGCGCCGCCGATGCTCGCCGCCAGTGCGCCGGCATCGGCGACCTGCGCGGGGAACGGCGCGACGAAGCGGCCGGAGGTATCGGCGATGCGGAACTTGTCGGTCAGGGTCCAGCCGCCGCCGATGTCGAACTGCGCCTCGGCGCCGAACGCGCGCGACAGCGGATGCATGCCGTCGCCCAGTTCCACGCGCGAGGGCTTGTTGCCGCCATCGAGGGAGGCACTGCTGCGAAAGTACGGGCTGTACAGCGTGTCGGTGCCGGGATCGAAACCGTCGATGCTGCCGAAGTGCGGCGACCCGTCGCTGCCGCTGACCCGCGTGGGCACCGGCAGGTAGCCGGCGGCGCGGTCGTTGAGGTACTTGGCGTAGACGCGCACGTAACCGTTGTCGAACAGCCGGGTCAGGTTGGCCTTGAGCTGGCCGCCCTTGTCGGTGGTGTAGCCGGCATCGCGCACGCCATCGCCGCGCCGGTAGAAACCGCCGACGTTGAACTGCCAGTGCTCGGCGAACGGTGCGCCGTAGTCGAAGTCCAGGCGGCTGTTGTCGTAGCCGCCCAGGCCGCGGGTGAGGCCGACGCTGCCACCGGCGGTGTCGCCGGTCTTGCTGATGAAATTGATGATGCCGCCGGGCGAGTTGCTGGCGAAGGTGGACGCCGAGCCGCCGCGGATCGCCTCGATGCGCTCCAGGCTGTAGTCGGCGCGCAGGAAGATGTCGGCATTGCCGAAGGCGATGTCGCCGAATTCCAGTACCGGCAGGCCGTCTTCCTGCAACTGCAGGAACTTGGCGCCGCCGGAGGCGACCGGCAGGCCGCGCACGGCGATGTTGGCGTTGCCTTCGCCGCCGCTGGATTCGGAGCGGATGCCGGGAATGTTGCGGAAGATCTCGGCGGTGCTGCGCGGTGCCGACTGTTCGATCGCCTCGGCGCCGACGGTGCTGACCGAGACGCTGGACTTGAGCTTGCTCTTGGGCGTGGCGGTGCCGGTGACGAACACCGAGTCCAGGCTGATCACGTCGCCCTGCGCCGCCGGGGTGTCGGCAGCGGCGGGCGTGGCCTGTTGCGCAAGTGCGGCCGGGGCGGACAGCGCCGCGGCGACGGCCAGGGCCAGGGTCTGCAGGCGGATCGAAGGGTGGTGCATCGCTGTCTCTCCCGAAGCGAGTGGTGCAGTGGGTGGCGGCGCGCCGCTGCCGGAACGGGCAGGGCGCGGCGCGGTCGGTGGGTGCGGCGGCGTACAGATACGGCTGTCCGCAATCGATTGCAATTTGCAGTGCAGCAAATCCACCAGGGGCGCTTACGCCAACCTTATCGTTGGGAGATCGAAGCATTCTGCATGGTGCAGCGCAGCGTTACAAACGATTGCAAGCACGGCGACACTCCGCTCCGCCGCTGCGGCACGCCTCCCGCGTGCCCGACCCGCCCAGGCCGATGCCGATGCTCATGCGTTCCGATCGTCCCCTGCTTCCGCTCTCGCGCGTGCTGGCGCTCAACGCCGGTTTCTTCGGCGTGCAGTACAGCTTCGGGCTGCAGCAGAGCAACATGAGCCCGATCTACAACTACCTGGGTGCCGACCACGCCAACCTGCCCTACCTGTGGCTGGCCGGCCCGATCACCGGGCTGGTGCTGCAACCGGTGGTCGGCGTGCTCAGCGACCGTACCGTGACCCGCTGGGGCCGACGCATGCCGTACATGGTGGTGGGCGCGCTGGTCTGCAGCCTGTGCCTGCTGACCATGCCCTTCAGTGTGGCGCTGTGGATGGCGGTGGCGCTGCTGTGGATGCTGGATGCGGCCAACAACGTGGCGATGGAGCCGTACCGCGCGCTGGTCAGCGACGTGCTGGCGCCGCCGCAGCGGCCGCTGGGTTACCTGACCCAGAGCGCGTTCACCGGCCTCGGCCAGACCCTGGCCTACGTCACCCCGCCGTTGCTGGTGTGGCTGGGCATGAACCAGGACGCGGCCAACGCCCACCACATTCCCTACGTCACCATCGCTGCGTTCGCGATCGGTGCGGGCTTCTCCGCCGCCTCGATCCTGCTCACCGCGCGCAGCGTGCGCGAGCCGGTGCTGCCGGCGGCGCAGCTGCAGCGCCTGCGCAGCGCTGCGGTCGGGCCGCTGGCGACGCTGCGCGAGATCGTCGACGCGGTGCGGCAGATGCCGCCGACGATGCGGCAGATGGCGCCGGTGATGCTGTTCCAGTGGTATGCGATGTTCTGCTACTGGCAGTACATCGTGCTGTCGCTGTCGACCACGCTGTTCGGCACCACCGCGGCCGATTCGCATGGCTTCCGCGAGGCCGGCCTGGTCAACGGGCAGATCGGCGGCTTCTACAACTTCGTCGCCTTCCTGGCCGCGTTCGCGATGGTGCCGGTGGCGCGCCGCGTCGGCCCCAAGGCCACCCACGCGGCCTGCCTGGTCGCCGCCGGCATCGGCATGTGCGTGCTGCCGTCGATCCACGACCGCTGGCTGTTGCTGCTGCCGATGGTCGGCATCGGCCTGGCCTGGGCCAGCATGATGGGCAATCCCTACCTGATGCTGGCCAACAGCATCCCGCCCGAACGCACCGGCGTGTACATGGGCCTGTTCAACCTGTTCATCGTGCTGCCGATGCTGATCCAGATCGTGACCCTGCCGCTGTACTACGACAGCCTGCTGCAGGGCGATCCGCGCAACGTGATCCGCCTGGCCGGCGCGCTGATGCTGGCGGCGGCGGTGGCGATGTTGTTGGTGAAGCGTCGGGAATGGGGAACCGGGAATGGGGAATCGGGAATGGGGAATCGGAAAAGCGCGGCATCGTGCGCTGAAACTCCGCGTGCTGACCGATCTCCCCAACTCCCTAATTCGAATGTAGAGCCCTAGGCCAGCTGACTCAGCGTCAGCGCGCGACCAACGCTTTTCCGATTCCCCATTCCCGATTCCCCATTCCCAGCCTTCAAGCCGACTCCCGCACCACCAGACTCACCGGCATCTCCACCGAGTCCACCGGCGTGCCGGCGATCAGGTTCAGTACGCCGTCCACCAGCAGGGTGGCGGCCTGGGCCAGGTCCTGGCGCACGGTGGTCAAGGGCGGCTGGCTGTAGGCGGCCAGGGGGATGTCGTCGAAGCCGACCAGGGCGATGTCCTGCGGCACGCGGTGGCCGGCTTCGATCAGGGCGCGGATCGCGCCCAGGGCGATCACGTCGGAGGCGGCGAACACCGCATCCGGCGGGTCGGTCTTCTTCAGCATCGCGCGGGTCAGGCGGTAGGCGTCCTCGCTGAGGAAGTGGCTGCGCGCGTGCAGCCGCGGGTCGAACGCCAGGCCGTGCGCGTCGAGCATGCGCCGGTAACCGGCGAAGCGCGGCGCCACCTCCGGCAACTGCTCGTCGCCGAGGAAGGCGATACGCCGGCGGCCATGCTCGATCAGGTGCGCGGTGGCCAGTTCGCCGCCGCGCAGGTTGTCGCTGCCCACGCTGGCATAGGCCTGGCCGTCGATGCGGCTGCCCCACACCAGCATCGGCAGGCCACCGCGCGCGGCGGCGTCGAGCGCGGCGTGCTCGTGGCTCTGGCCGAGCATGATGACGCCGTCGGCGCGGCTGTTGCGCGCCAGGTCCTCGACCCAGTGGTCCTGGTGCTGGTCCAGCTTGGACAGCAGCATGCTGTAGCCGCGCGCGGTCAGCGCGTCGGCCAGCAGCGCCAGCATGGTCATCATGAACGGGTCCGACAGCGGCTGCTCGTGCGCGTGCATCAGCGGCACCGCCACGCAGACGATGTTGGAGCGGCGCGAGCGCAGGCTGCGCGCCACCGGATCGACCCGGTAGCCGGCGTCGCGGGCGAGCTGCTTGATGTAGGCGCGGGTGCGTTCGGCGACCACGGGATTGTCGGCCAGCGCGCGCGAGACAGTGGATTCGGAGACGCCGGCCATGCGCGCGATGTCGGCCATCTGCAGGCGCGCGGCGGGCGCGCCGGGTTCGGGTTTGTCGGACATGCGGAGCGGGCGCGACGGACGAAGCGGAACCGTCAGTGTATGCCAGGCGCGCGTCGCGGCGCTGCGCTGCGCATGGCTAGGCCATGTGCAGGCCGCCGTTGACCGCGTAGTCGGCGCCGGTGACGTAGGCGGCCTCGTCTGAGGCCAGCCAGGCGCACAGCGCGGCCACTTCCTCGGGTTTGCCGAGCCGGCGCAGCGGCACCGAGCTGGCCAGGCGGTCGAGCACGTCCGGCGGGAAGCCGCTGATTGCCGCGCTGGCGATGTAGCCGGGCGAGACGGTATTGACGGTGACCCCGCGCGAGGCCACTTCCTGCGCCAGCGCGCGGCTGAAGCCCTGCATCGCCGCCTTGGCCGTGGCGTAGTTGATCTGCCCGATCTGGCCCTTCTGCGCGCTGACCGCACCGATGTTGACGATGCGGCCCCAGCCACGCGCGGTCATGCCGTCCACCACCTGCTTGGTGATGTTGAACAGCGCATGCAGGTTGCTGGCGATCACCGCCTGCCAGTCCTCGCGGCCCATCTGCCGGAACAGCATGTCGCGGCTGCCGCCGGCGTTGTTGACCAGCACGTCGATCTCGCCGACCTCGGCCTTGACCTTGGCGAACGCGGCCACCGTCGAATCCCAGTCGGTGGCGTTGCCCTCGGAGGCGATGAAGTCGAAGCCGAGCTCGCGCTGCTCGCGCAGCCACGCCGACTTGCGCGGCGAGTCCGGCCCGCAGCCGGCGACCACGGTATGGCCGTTGCGCGCCAGCTTCTGGCAGATCGCGGTACCGATGCTGCCCATGCCGCTGGTGACGTAGGCGATGCGGAGGGTCATGGCTTAACTCCTTCGGAGTTGGGAATGGGGAGTGGGGAATCGGGAATGGTGGGAAGCGGGGCCGCTCTTGCGATTCCCGATTCTCGATTCCCCATTCCCGGCAGCGCTCAAGCGGCCAACGGATACAGTGCGAACAACAAGCTGCCACCCATCAACACCAACGACACCAGCACCGCCCATTTCAGGGTGAAGCGCTGGTGGTCGGCGAAGTCGACCTTGGCCAGGCCGACCAGCAGGTAGGTGGACGGCACCAGTGGGCTGAGCAGGTGCACCGGTTGCCCGGCCAGCGAGGCGCGGGCCATTTCTACCGGGGTGATGCCGTAGTGGCTGGCGGCGTCGGACAGGATCGGCAGCACGCCGAAGTAGAAGGCGTCGTTGGACATGAAAAAGGTGAAGGGCATGCTCGCCAGTGCGGTGATCACCGCCAGGTACGGGCCCCAGGCGTCGGGGATCACCGCCAGGAAGCTGCGCGACATCGCCTCGACCATGCCGGTGTTGGAGAGGATGCCGGTGAACACGCCGGCGGCGAAGATCAGCGACACCACCGACAGCACGTTGCCGGCATGGTTGACCAGGCGGCGGCGCTGCTCGGCCAGGTTCGGGTAGTTGATCAGCAGCGCCAGCGCGAAGCCGATCATGAACAGCACCGGCATCGGCAGCACGCCGATCACCAGCGCGGCCATCAGCGCCAGGGTCAGCACCAGGTTCACCCACAGCAGCCGCGGCCGCTTGATGTCCTCGGCGTCCTCCACCGTGGGCAGCGCCTCGCCGTCGTCGGCCACGCTGCCGTCCATCCAGGCATCGCCCGGCAGCGTCACCACGCCGAGGCGGCGCCGCTCCTTCATGCCCAGGTACCAGGCCAGCACCAGGATGCCGGCGATCGCCAGCGCCATCGCCGGCACCAGCGGCACGAACACGTCGGCCGGATCCACGTGCAGGGCGGTGGCGGCGCGCGCGGTGGGGCCGCCCCACGGCGTCAGGTTCATCACGCCGCCGGCGAGAATGGTCACGCAGGTCATGTTCAGCGCGTTCATGCCCAGCCGCCGGTACAGCGGCAGCATCGCCGAAACGGTGATCATGTAGGTGGTGGAGCCGTCGCCGTCGAGCGAGATCAGCAGCGCCAGCACCGCGGTGCCGACCACGATCTTCATCGGGTCGCCCTTGACCAGGCGCAGGATGCGCCGGACCAGCGGATCGAACAGGCCGGCGTCGATCATCACCCCGAAGTACAGGATCGCGAACATCAGCATGACGCCGGTGGGCGCGATCTTCTTGATCCCCTCCAGCATCATCTCGTTGATGCCGGTGCCGAAGCCGCCGGCCAGTGCGAACACGATCGGGACGATGATCAGCGCGACCAGCGGCGACAGCCGCTTGCTCATGATCAGGTACATGAAGGTAATGACCATTCCGAAACCGAGCGCGGTCAGCATGGAAGTTCCTCAGGGCAGTGCATGAAAGAAGATGGAACCCGCATCGGGGATCCGAAAAGAGGCCGACCAGACATCACATCGCGCGATCCCGCCGTTGCGAATCCCGAATCCCCATTCCCCAATCCCGGCACTCAAAAGTCGTACTGGAAACGACCGGTAATCGCGCGGGTATGGTCGAGCGTGGTCCCGGCCAGGTGATCGCGGTTGCGGCTGTCGATCAGGTCGAGCATCAGCCGCAGGTTCGGCTTGATGTACCAGTTGCCGGCCAGCGTCCACGACGCGGTGGACGCGTCGAGCAGGTCGGCTTGCCCGTCGCGGTGCTGCTCGCCCCACATGCGGTCGTAGCGCAATGCCAGTTCGAAGGCGCCATATGTGTGGTTGACCTGCTTGATGCGGGTGAAGCGGCCGGTCTTGCTGTCGTAGCGGCGCGATTCGCCGGTGGCGAACCAGCTGACGAAGCCATAGGCCGCCATCACGTCGGCACGCTGTGCGCCGTCGTCGAACAGTCCGCCGCTGAACTCGCCCTGCCACGACAACGGCCCGCGCACCTGCGCGTATTCCAGCGACCACTTGTCCACGTCGGTATCGCGACCGTCGGCGAAGCGCGCCAGGGTGACGCGGCTGTCGTCGGACAGATGCCCGGCCGGGCGCGGGCGGATGCTCAGCGCCGGCGCGCCGCCGGCGCCGGGATGGTCGTAGTGCTCGTGCGCCAGCGACAGGCCCAGGTGCAGCACGTCGCCGTCGCGCGCACCCGGCGCCCAGGTGCCGCGGCCGCCGAACGCGTGGCCGCGGGTGTTGGAGACGTCGATGCTCTGCAGGCTGTAGACGCTGGCGGCCCAGGTGTAGTCGGTGCCCGCGGCCTGCCACGACACCGCCTTGCGGTACAGCGGCGCCAGCGTGCTGGCCGCGCCGCTGCGCTCCAGGAACTGGCCGAAGTTGGAGCCGGTGCGGTCGTCGAGGGTGAAGTACTGCTTGAACTGGCCCACGGTGAGGGTGCCGGCATCGAATTTACGGGTGATGTAGACGTCCTTGGCCTCGATGCCCTTGCCGTTGAAGTCGTCCTGCAGCCCGGCGAAATCGCCTTCGACCTTGTAGCCGAAGCCGAAGAACTTGCCGGACACGTCCAGCCACAGCCGGCGGATCTCGGTGTCGTCGGGATTGGGCGTGCCGCGATTGTCGTTGTCGAAGTGGGCGAAATCCCAATGCAGGCGCCCACCGAGCTCGGCGGTCACCGGGCCGTCGTCGTCGCTGGCGGCGCGCGCCGATCCGGCCAGGCACAGCAACGCGCAGGCGCTGCCCAATGTCAGAGTCTTCAGTTCCACGTCCCCTCCCAGGTGCGTGTCGCAGCGATTGGATCGGTCCGCCAGCAACGGCCGCGGACCGGCATGGACGCAGCCTAGTCGGGCGTAGCTGTCAACGACCTGTCGGCAGTGGGGAATCGGGAATCGAGAATGGGGAATCGAAAAAGCACGTTCCCGGATGCGCTAGGCTTCTGCCGTTGCTGTTTCCATTCCCCGTTCCCGATTCACCATTCCCGGCCTCCAATGCGCCTGCTCCTGGTAGAAGACAATGCCGATCTCGCCGATGCGATCGTGCGGCGCATGCGCCGCAGCGGGCATGCGGTGGATTGGCAGCGCGATGGCTTGAGTGCGGCCGGGGTGCTGCGCTACCAGCGCTTCGATCTGGTGGTGCTGGATATCGGCCTGCCGGGGCTGGACGGGCTGCGCGTGCTGGCCGGGCTGCGCGAGCGCGGCGACACCACGCCGGTGCTGATGCTGACCGCGCGCGACGGCATCGAGGACCGGGTACAGGCGCTGGACGTGGGCGCCGACGATTACCTGGGCAAGCCGTTCGATTTCCGCGAGTTCGAGGCGCGCTGCCGGGTGTTGCTGCGGCGCAACCGCGGCCAGGCCAGCGAGGTGGTGCAGCTCGGCGGTTTCGCCTTCGACAACGCCGCGCACAGCGTCAGCCTGGACGGCACGCCGATCGAGTTGCCCAACCGCGAGTACCGCCTGCTGGAGATCCTGATCGGTCGGCTCGGCCAGGTCGTCGGCAAGGACGAGATCGGCAACGGCCTGTTCGGCTTCGACGACGAGGCGGGGCCGAACGCGATCGAGCTGTACGTCGGGCGCCTGCGCAAGAAGCTGGCCGCCGCGCCGTTGCGCATCGTCACCGTGCGCGGCGTCGGCTACAAGCTGGAGGCGGCGGCGACGCCGCCGGATCCGGCGGCAGCGGACGCCGATGGCTGAGGCCGCGCCGCCAGCGCCGTCGATCCGGCGCACGCTGCTGCGCTACCTGGGCGCGCTGTCGCTGCTCGGTGCGGTGGCGCTGTTCTTCGTCGCGCGCGACTACGGCCAGCGCGCCGCCAACCGTTCCTACGACCACCTGCTGGTGTCCTCGGCGCTGTCCATCGTCGACTCGGTGGCGCTGGCCGGCGGCCAGTGGCAGGTGGACCTGCCGTACGCGGCGCTGGACCTGCTGGCGATGGCGCCGGAGGACCGGGTGTTCTACCGCGTGTTCGATGCGCGCGGGCGCACCATCACCGGCTACGACGACCTGCCGGCGGCGCCGTCGCTGCCGCGCGCCAGCGCGCCGCCGCGCTTGTTCGATGCGGTCTACAGCGGCGAGCCGGTGCGCTTTGCGGTGGTGTCGCGGCGGGTGTCCTCGGCGGCGGCGCAGGACCAGGTGTGGGTGCAGGTGGGGCAGACCCGGCGCGCGCGCGAGGCGCTGGCGCAGGACGTGGTGCTGCACGCGCTGGTCGCGATCGCGCTGCTGTCGCTGCTGGCCTTGGCGCTGGTGTGGCTGGGCGTGTCGCGCGCCTTGCGGCCGTTGCGCACGCTGGAGCACGAGCTGTCGCGGCGCGAACCGTCCGAACTCAAGCCGGTGGCTGCGACGGCGCCGCAGGAAATGCAGCAGATGGTGGCGGCGTTGAACCGCTTCATGGCGCGTCTGGCCGGCAGCAACGAGACCCTGCGTGCGTTCATGGCCGAGGCCGCGCACCAGATGCGCACGCCGCTGGCGGCGCTGCGCGCGCAGGCGCAACTGGCGCTGGACGAAGACGACCCGCAGGAGATGCGCCGCAGCCTGGAGGCGATCGAGCGCAACGCCACGCACATGAGCCGCCTGCTCAACCAGTTGCTCAGCGACGCCAGCGTGATCCACCGCTCCAACCTGCAGCGCTACGCCAGCGTCGACCTGGCCGAGGTGCTGCACCAGGCGCTGCACGAGGCCGTGCCGCAGGCCGCGCCGCGGCCGCGCGTGCAACTGGCCGTCGCCAGCGAGCCGGCATTGGTGCGCGGCGATGCGCTGCTGTTGCGCGAGGCGATCAAGAACCTGATCGACAACGCCTGCAAGTATGGCGGCGATGGCGCGCTGCAGGTGGCGCTGACCTGTAGCGCGCGCGACTGCGTGGTGACCGTGGCCGACCACGGCCCGGGCATCGCCGCGGCCGAGGCCGAGCGCGTGTTCGAGCGCTTCGTGCGCGGCGAGGGTGCGGCCGCCGGCGGCGCCGGGCTCGGCCTGGCGATCGTCAAGCGCGTGGTCGAAGCGCATGGCGGGCGCATCGATCTGTCCAACCGCGTGGGCGGCGGCCTGATCGCCAGCCTGCACCTGCCGAGGTTGCATCCATGAGCCTGCCCGCACTGCTGCGCCGTCTGCCGCTGCTGCTGACCGTGCTGCTTGCCAATGCCGCGCTGGCCGCGCCCGGCGATGTGCGTCGCTTCCCGGCGCAGGGTGCGGCCACCGCGCACCTGTGCATCCAGGGCTCGACCGACATCGAGGTGTTCGCCGCGGTGATCGGCGACTACCAACGCCTGCATCCGCACACCGAGGTGGTGTACCAGGACGTGATCGCCGGCGATATCTACCGGCGCTACCTGCATCCGGGCCCGGGTCCGCGCTGCGCCGATCTGCTGATCAGCGCCAGCATGGACCTGCAGACCAAGCTGGTGAACGACGGCCACGCGCTGGCGCACCGCTCGCCGCAGACCGAGGCGCTGCCGGCCTGGGCGCAATGGCGGCACGAAGTGTTCGGCATCAGCTACGAGCCGGTGGCGATCGTCTACAACACCGCGCGGCTGCCGGCCGCGCAGGTGCCGCGGACCCGCCGCCGGCTGCTGGAACTGCTGCGCGCGCCCGCATCGCCGCTGCGCGGGCGCATCGGCACCTACGACGTCGAACGCAGCGGCGTCGGCTATCTGTTCGCGACCCAGGACAGCCAGCTCGGCAGCATGGCCGGGGCGCTGCTGGCGGCGATGGGCGACAACCACGTGGTGCTGGAAGAGCGCACCGGCGTGCTGCTGGACAGGGTCGCGCGTGGCGAGCTGCTGCTGGCCTACAACGTGCTGGGTTCGTACGCGCAGGCGCGTATCGACGCCGGCGCGCCGCTGGCGATCGTGCAGCCGGAGGACTACACCCTGGTCGCGCTGCGCACCGCGGTGATCCCGCGCGACAGTCCACATGCGGCCGAAGCGCGGCGTTTCCTCGATTACCTGCTGTCGCCGCGCGGACAGCAGGTGTTGTCGCGCGAGGCGCGGCTGCAGCCGATCCTGCCGCAGCCGGGCACGGCGGCGCAGGGCGGGCCGGCGGCGGCCGCGGCGTTCCGCCCGATCGCGCTGGGGCCGGGCCTGCTGGTGTACCTGGATGCGCTGAAGCGGCGGCAGTTCCTGGACGCCTGGCGCAGCAGCATGCAGCAGGCGCCGCCGCGCTGAGCCGCGGCGCCGGTGCTCAGCGCGCGAAGCGCGGCTGGCGCCCGGGCGAGCACAGCACGCGCACGCTGTCGCCCAGCTCCTCCGGCGCGCCGCCGGCCAGCAGCGCGTGCAGGCGCGGCCGGTCCGGGGCCGCGCCCGGCGCCAGCCCCACCCAGGCGTCCTTGCCGGCGCCCTTGGCGGCGTAGAGGCAGCGGTCGGCCAGGCCCACGCTCTGTTCCCAGTCGCCCAGCGCCGGCCACGCGGCGACAAACGGCCACGGTGCGAAACCGATCGAACAGGTCAGGGTCAGTTCGCGCTCGGCCAGGGCGAAGCCCTGCGTCGCCACCGCCGCGCGCAGGCGTTCGGCCAGGGCGCTGGCGGCGTCCTCGCGCGGCAGGCGCGTGACCAGCAGGAACTCCTCGCCGCCCCAGCGCACCAGCAGGTCGCGCTCGCCGCACAGCCCGCGCAGGCGGTCGGCGCAGTGCACCAGCGCCGCGTCGCCGGCCTGGTGGCCATAGTCGTCGTTGATGCGCTTGAAGTTGTCCACGTCGATCATGAAGAAATACAGCGCATCGGCGCTGCTGCCGTCGTCCAGCGCCGCCAGCAGGACCGGGCATTCGCGCGCCAGCCAATCCTGCAGCTCGCGGCGGTTGGCGACCTGGGTCAGCGGATCCAGGCGCGTGGCCGCCTGCAGGCGCGCGTTGCTCTGCAGCAGTTGCTGGTTGGCGCGTTCGAGCTGGCGGGTGCGCTCGGCCACGGTGAGGTTCAACAGTTCCACCATGTCGCGCTCGCGGTTGACCGTGCGTCGCACGCGATGCAAGACCAGCCCGAGCAGCGCCAGCCCCAGCAGCACGTAGCCGGCGTAGGCCAGCGGATGCCGCCACGGCGGCGGCAGTACCTCGATCTGCAGTCGCCGCGCGGCGCCGAACTGGCCGTCGCGCCCGGCCGCTTCCACCACCAGCGTATAGCGGTCCGGCGGCAGGTGGCTGACCGAGAAATCGCTGTGCGCGGTCTGCGGATACACCCAGCCCTTCTGCAGTCCGTCGACGCGGTAGCGCAGGCGCGCGGTGCCGGGCGCGGCGAAGTCGATCGCGGTCATGCCGATGGTGAACACGTTGTCGCGGTGGTCCAGGGCGATGCGCTGCGCGTAGACCACGTCGCTCTCGGTCTGGTTCTCGCCGCCTTCGCGGTCCTCGCCGGCATTGAGGATGCGCAGGTCGGTGAGCACCGCGCGCGCCTGCGGGCTGCGCAGCGGCAGGCGCGTGGGATCGACCACGTCCACGCCCTGGGTGCCGCCGAAGTACAGCAGCCCGTGCGCGTCGCGGTAGCCGCGGCCGCTGTTGTACTCCTGGTTCTGCAGGCCGTCGCGGCGGCCCAGGCTCTGCACGATGCGGGTGCGCGGGTCGAGCACGCTCAGGCCGTTGTTGGTGCTCAGCCACAGCCGCCCCTGCGGATCCGGCAGGATGGTGTAGATGACGTTGCTGCTGAGCCCCTCGCGGTCGCTGTAGCGCACTGCCACGTCGCGCTTGAGGTCGATGCGGTACAGCCCACCGGAGAAGGTGCCCACCCACAGCACGCCGTCGTGTTCGTACAGCGACCACACCGAGGGGTACAGGGTGCTGCCGCGCGGGCGGTAGGGCTCGGCGGGACGGCCGCTGCGCATGCGCCACACGCCGCAGTCGTTGCAGCCGATCCACAGCGTGTCCTCGCTGTCGCGGTAGATCCGGGTCAGGGTGTGTCCGTTCAGCGGCGCCCAGCGCGGATCGTTGCGCACCTGGCCGCCGACCACGCGGCTCAGGCCGCGGCGGGTGGCCACCCACAGCGTGTCGCCTTCCAGCAGCAGATCGTTGATGTGCTCGTCGGCCAGGCCGCCCAGGCGTCGCAGCGCGCCGCTGCGGTCCAGGCGCCACAGGCCCTGGCGCGTGCCCAGCCACCAGCCGTCGCGGTCGGCGGCGATGCTGCGGATCGCCTGGCTGGCCAGCCCCGGCACCACATGCCAGGCGGCGCGGCTGTTGTCGCGGGTCAGCAGGCCCTGGTCGGTGCCGATCAGCATGCGCTCGCCGTCGCGCCAGATGCTGCGCACGCTGCTGCTGGGCCAGTCGTGGGTGTCGCTGACGCGCTCCTCGTCGTTGCGGATCACCGCCGACAACGGCCGTACCCGGTACAGCCCGGCGGTGTAGGTGCCGATCCACCAGGTGCCGTCGGGCGCCTGGTAGAAGCGGATGATGGCGCTGTTCGGCGGCAGGTCGAAGCTGAGCCGCTGCGGCACATGGCGCACGCTGTCCAGTTGCGTCACCGTGGCGTTGGTGGTGCCGACCAGCACGCGGCCGTCGTGCAGCCGGATCAGCGCGCTGAGGTCGCTGCCGTGGGTGAACAACTGCGCCGGCATCCAGTGCGCCAACACCGCACCGCGCGGATCGAGCTGGAACAGCCCGCCGCGCGCCGAGGCCAGCCACAGCCCTTCCGGCCCGGACTGCAGTCCCACGCATTCGTCGATCCCGCGCGGCGCCGGCAGCTCCTCGCGTGCGTCGCGGCTCAGCCGCCACAGCCGGCATTGCCGGTCCAGCGCCACCGGCTGCGTGCCGTCCGGCATCCAGGTCAGTCCCACCACCGGCGCATCGCCGCCCAGCGGTCGTGCCCGCTGCAGGTCGGCCTCGACCCGGTCCAGGCCGCGTTCGGTGCCCAGCCACGCGCCGCCGTGCGGATCGATCAGGATCTGGGTGATGCGGTTGTGCGACAGGCCCTGCTTCGTGTCGAGACGGTGGTGCTGCCAGGTCGCCAGTTCGATCACTTCCAGGCCGGCGTCGTTGGTGCCCAGCCACAGGCGGGTGCCACGCGGCTCGAAGCCGATGCTGTCGATGCTGCTGCTGAGCAGGCTCTGCCGGCTGTCGCTGCCGAGCTCGCGCCGGTAGGCGCGGAACAGATGTCCGTCGAAGCGGTTCAGGCCTTCCTGCGTGCCGACCCACAGGAAGCCCTGGTCGTCGCTCTGCAAGGCGTTGATCGACAGTTGCGACAGGCCCTCGTCCAGGCCGAAGTGCTCCAGGCTGCTGGGCAGGGCGTCGTCGTCGGCCGCCACGGCCGCGGAGGCAGCCGGCGCGAGCGCCAGGCACAGGGTGAGGCAGGACGCGGCCAGCGGCAGGCGGCCCAGCAGGTTGGAGAGGGAGGCGATCACGCCGTGTTATCGGCCAATGTGGTGTCGGTCTTGAATGGGCGGCAGTCGGGGCCTGCCGCTGGTGCTGGCGTCCAGGATGCCGGGCGATCGTCCGGTGCGGCTCGTGCAGGGCGGTGCCGCGTGGCGCGCGCTGCCGACGAGATCCGGCAGGCGGGTCCTGGCGCGCGCTCCTCCGGGGGAGCGCGCGCGCTCGGCATCCCTCCGCGCCGCACGTACACTGCATGTCCTGCGCGCCGTCCGCGCCCACCCGACGCCTCGCGGCGTCATGCCAGCCGCCTCACGCCCATGGATGCCCCGACGATCCTGGTCGCCGACGACCACCCGCTGTTCCGCGCCGCCGTGCTGCACGCGCTGCGCCAGGCCTTGCCGCGCGCCCTGGTGGTGGAAGCGGCCAGCGCCGCGACCCTGGACGCTGCGCTGGCCGCGCAGGCCGATGCCGACCTGATCCTGCTGGACCTGGCCATGCCCGGCGCGCGCGGCTTCTCGGCCCTGCTGCACGTGCGCGGCGAGCGCCCGGACGTGCCGGTGGTGGTGATCTCCTCCAACGATCACCCGCGGGTGATCCGTCGTGCGCAGCAGTTCGGCGCGGCCGGCTTCATCCCCAAGTCCTCGCCGGCCGAGACCATCGGCATCGCGGTGGCGGCGGTGCTCGACGGCGGCACCTGGTTTCCGCCGCTGACCGCGGCACGGTCGGAGGCCGACGCGCAGCTGGCCGCGCGCCTGGCGCAACTGACCCCGCAGCAGTTCCGGGTGCTGCTGTGCCTGGCCGATGGCCTGCTCAACAAGCAGATCGCCTATGCGCTGGGCCTGGCCGAGAACACCGTCAAGGTCCACGTGACCGCGATCCTGAAGAAGCTCGAGTGCCACAGCCGCACCCAGGCCGCGGTGCTGGTGAAGGCGCTGGAGCCTGAAGGCGAGGCCTGAACCGAACCGCGGCGGGGGGCGTTTTCCGCGGCGCCCGGATACGCGATGCTATGCGCCGATGCCCGCGCCCCCCGCGGGCGGAGACCACCGGACCATGCCCACCACGACCCTCCGCAACGAGCAGACCGCCCACTATCCGTTCCTGCAGGAGATGCTGGACGACGACTACTTCCCGCCGTCGCTGGTCGGCAAGGGACAGAAGATCCTGCTGCGGTTGTGCGAGGCGATCGAGGCGCAGGCACCGGCGGACCTGCCGGCGCTGTACCGGCTGACCCATGCCGCCACCGAGGAATTCAACAAGCTGGCGCTGGAATTCGAGGCCCACGACAGCGAGATCGAGACCGCCGCAAGCGAGAACATCGGCGTGGATTTTCTGCACATCGCCAAGGCCTACGGTTTCGAAGACGCCGACGTCGAGGAGCTGATCGCGCCGCGCGAGTGGTAGAGGCCTTGCTGCGCGCCCGGACCCTCACCCCAACCCCTCTCCCGGCGGGAGAGGGGCCAGCCGTTCCCTTCTCCCTCCGGGAGAAGGTGCCCCGCAGGGGCGGATGAGGGTAAGGCGGCCAGAATTCTTTCGCCGCCAGCGCAGCGGCGGGATTAGCGCGTCAACTGCGGGTTGAGGTCGTGCGCGGCGCTGCGCGCCCCGGACCCTCACCCCAACCCCTCTCCCGGGGGGAGAGGGGCTAAGCGCTTCCCTTCTCCCTTCGGGAGAAGGTGCCACGCAGGGGCGGATGAGGGTACGGCGGCCAGGATTCTTTCGCCGCCAGGGCGGCGGTGGGATGGGCGCGTCAACTGCGGATGAGTTCGTGCGTGGCGCTGCGCGCCCCGGACCCTCACCCCAACCCCTCTCCCGGAGGGAGAGGGGCCAGCGCTTCCCTTCTCCCTCTGGGAGAAGGTGCCCCGCAGGGGCGGATGAGGGTGCGGCAGCCAAAGATCCACATTCCCCAAACCTGATAAACCCGCTCACACGCCTCACCCACGCCGCAGCAGCATCTGCGTCATCAGCGCGCGCAGGGCTGGCGCGCGTACCGGTTTGGCCAGGAAGCCCCAGCCGCGCTCCTGCGCCAGGATGCGCAGCGCCGGGTCGGCCTCGGCGGTGATCAGGATCGCGCGTGGCTCGGCCTGCCAGCGCGTGCACAACTGCGCGAACAGGGTCGGGCCGTCGCACTCGCCCATGCGCACGTCCAGCAGCACCAGTTCCGGCGCCTGCGCCGGCTGCGCCGCGGCCAGCGCCTGGTCCGGGCCGGCGGCCAGTTCCACCTGGCAGGCCCAGCGCGTCAGCAGGGTGCGGCTGGCCTCGCAGACCCGCGGGTCGTCATCGATGCACCAGACCCGGCAACCGTGCAGGATCGGATCGTCGCCGTTGTCGCTGGCCATCGCCGCCGGTGCCTGCCTTTGTGCGGCCGCGGCATCGCCCAGCGGCACGGTCACCGAGAACACGCTGCCGCGGCCCAACTGCGAGCGCAGGCCGATGCGATGGCCGAGCAGGCGGCCGATGCGTTCCACGATCGCCAGGCCGAGGCCGGCGCCGCGGTCGTTGGCGACGCCGTCGCCGAGCCGGCGGAACTCCTCGAAGATCTCCTGTTGCAGCGCGTCGGGAATGCCCGGCCCCTGGTCGTGGACCTCGATGCGCAACTGCGCGCCGTCGCGCCGGCAGCCCAGCAGCATGCGCCCGCGCGGGGTGTAGCGCACCGCGTTGGACAGGAAGTTCTGCAGGATGCGCCGCAGCAGGGTCGCATCGCTGCGCACGGTGGCGCGGGTCGGCACGTAGTCCAGGCGCAGGCCGCGGCCTTCGGCGACGATGCCGAACTCGCGCGCCAGGGTCTGCAGCAGCGGATCCAGCGCCAGGTCCTGCACCTGCGTCTTCAGCGTGCCCGCTTCCAGCCGCGAGATGTCCAGCAGGCTGTTGAGGATCGCATCCTGCGCCGCCAGCGCGTTGTCGACATGGTCGGCGATCTGCCGTGCATCGGCGTCGTGCAGCTTGCCGCGCAGTGCCGAGACGAACATGCGCGCGGCATTGAGCGGCTGCAGCAGGTCGTGCACCGCCGAGGCCACGAATCGGGTCTTGTAGCGGTTGGCGTTCTCGGCCTCGCGCTTGGCCTCGGCCAGGTCGTGGGTGCGTTCGGCGACGCGATGCTCCAGCGCGTCGGCCAGCGAGCGCAGTTCGCGTGCGGCGTTCTTGTAGCTGGTGATGTCGGCGTAGCTGGTCACGAAGCCGCCGTCGGGCAGCGGATTGCCGCGGATCTCCAGCACCGTGCCGTCGTCCTTCTCGCTCTCGCGCATGTGCGGGCGACCGCTGCGCAGGTGGTCCAGGCGGCGCTGGATCGCCGCTTCCACCGGGCCGGGGCCGAGCAGGCCGCGGCGCGCGTTGTAGCGGAACACGTCCTCGATCGGGCGGCCGACCCGGATCAGCTCCGGGGGAAAGCGGAAGATCTCCAGATAGCGCGAATTCCACGCCACCAGGCGCAGTTGCGCGTCGATGATCACCACGCCCTGCGGCAGGTGTTCCAGGCTGCGGCTGAGGCCGGTATCGGCCTGTTGCGCGGCCTGCACGATGCCATCCTGGGCGGTGCGCAGTTCCTGCGCGTGCTGCTGCAATAGCGCTTCCAGTTCGCGCCGGCTGCGCTGGCGCAGCCGCGCCAGCCGCTGGCGCTGCTGGAACAGCAGGCCCAGGAACGACAGCGCCAGCCAGATGCCGGCCGCAGCCAGCGCGGCGGCACGGCCGGCGGCGCGGCTGCCGCCGACGTCGTGCAGCAGGTGCAGGCGCCAGCCGCTCTCCGGCAGCGCCATGCTCTGCCACAGCAGCGGCGCCGGCTGCGCCGGCATGTCGATGCGCATTACCTGGCCGCCGTCGTCCAGCGTCTCCAGCACCCGCCGCTTCGCCGGCAGCAGGGTCTGCTGGGCGTACTGGCGGGTCGCCAGCAGTTCGTCGCGCTCGCGCGCGCTGAGCGGCTGCAATTGGCGGTAGCGCCACACGTCGCGGCTGGACAGGAACACCACGCCATGCCCATCGCTGACCAGTACCACGTCGGGCACGCGCAGCCATTCGTGCTCCAGCGCGGCCAGTTCGATCTTGATCACGATCACCCCGAGCGGGCGTCCATGCGCGTCGAGGATCGCCTGCGAGAGGAAGTAGCCGGGCACGCCGGTGGTCATGCCGATCCCGTAGAAGCGGCCCTTGCCCTGCGCCAGGGCCTGCTTCACGTAGGGGCGAAAGCTGTAGTCGGCGCCGACGTTGCTGCTGGCCAGGCGCCAGTTGCTGGCGGCCAGGGCCACGCCGTTGGCATCGATCAGGGTCAGGGTCGAGGAGCGGGTGACGTCGTTGGCGCGTTCCAGCTTCAGGTTCAACTGCTGCTGCGTGGCCGCGTCCAGCCGATGGGTGAGGGCGTCGCGCAGTTCCGGGTCCAGCGCCAGCACCTGCGGCAGGGTGCGGTAGCGGTCGATGCGCTGCTGCAGGGTCTGCGCATACAGCTCCAGCTGTTGGCGCAACTGCACGCTCTCGGCGCGCAGCGCGCGCTGTTCGGCGACGTGTTGCGCCGACAGCATCGCCAGCACCATGCCGCCGACGATGACGACCAGCAGCAGGATCAGGCGACGATGGCGCAGGAGCGAGGGCATGCGGAAGAACGCAACGGCCGGGACCGCATCAGCTTAGAGGGTGCGCTGGCGTTTGCGGTGCGCGGTGGCGATGGCTGGCACCGTGGATCGCCAAGCGAGAGCGAAGTACCCGGGCAGATTGGCCGCCGATCGCGTCAATGGATGCCGCCGACGCCGTCTTGCGGATCTACAACGGGCACGTCGTGGGTGGACAGGGCACATCACCCAAGCGCCGTCGGCATCGCCGAGGGCCATGCCGGCAGTTCGCTGCGCAGCGCCTTCGCGCGGGGCAGCAACCCGCAGTCCGGCCGATCGCGTCGGATCGGCCGGACTGCGTCGGCTCAGAACTGGACCTGGGCGCGCAGGTCCAGCGAGTTCGGCTTGACGCGCACGCCGGCGCGCTCGGCATCGGCACGCACGTAGTTCACCTGGAACTTGAAGTGGCTGGTCAGGTACCAGTTGGCGCCCAGGGTCCAGTCGTGCTGGCGGCCGCCGAGCACCGTGCCGTCGTCCAGGTCCAGGCGGCTGTAGCGCGCCAGCAGTTCGACCGCGCCGTAGGCGTTGGCCGGCTTGATGTTGCCGACGTTGCCGGCGCTGTAGGGCCGCGATTCGCCGGTCAGCACGTAGCTGGCGAACACGTACTGGCCGTCGGCGGTGTAGTCGGGGCGGCCGTTGTCGCGGGTCACGTCGGCGCGCAGCGCCTCGCCCTGCATCGAGAACGGACCCTTGATCCAGATCGCCTCCAGGCCGGTGCGGCGCACCTGGTCGACGTCGACCAGCGTGCCCGAATCGATCAGGCGCACGTCGGTCAGGCCGGCTTCCGGACGCGCACGGAAGCGCGCGCGCGGGCTGAAGCTCACGTCGAGGCCGTTGTGGTAGCCGCGCGGATTCTCCTGCGAGTACGCCAGGCCCAGGTGCAGCACGTCGCCGTCGGCCTTGAACGGGGTCCACACGCCGCGCACCGCCTGGGTGGTGCCGGGATTGTCGCCCTGCAGATCCTTGCCGCCGTAGGCACCGGCCTGCAGCAGGTACTGCGGACGCTCGAAGGTCCACTCCACGCCGGTCCGGCGGCCCTGATAGATCGCCTGCACCGGCAGCGCCACTTCCATGAAGCTGTCCGCACGCGAGCTGGTCACGCCTTCCAGGCCCACCGGCACCTTGATGTAGCCCAGGCGCACCTTGCCGTAGTCGGCGCCGAACAGGGCCTTGGTCTCGAAGCGGAAGAACACGTCCAGCCACAGCTTGGACTGGAAGTCGAAGTACACCATCGCGTCGTACACGCCCTTCCTCTTCAGCGTGGCGCCGAATTCCTTGCGCCGGAACGTATTGTCGTCCTCCAGGCGGCCGTCGTCGTTGGAGAAGTTGTTCCAGTCGTAGGCGTAGTTGCCGGTCACGGCCAGTTCGGTGCCGTCGTTGAAGGCGACCTTGGTCGGCCAGTCGTCGAAGCCGTTGGCAGCGAAGGCGGGAGCGGCGGCGGTCAGGCCCAGCGCGGCGAAGAGAAGAGTGTGGCGCATGATGGAGTCGTCTCGGTAAGGAATGAAGGCACGGCAGTCCCCGGCCGGGCAGTTGGTGCGATGACGCGGGCAGTGCGGCGGTGGGCCACACGCGAACGGCGATGCCGCCGCGATGCGGACACGGTGCCGGACGTGATGCCCCCTGCATGCAATAGCGGACGCGCCCGGCCGTTCTTTACGGCGATGTTGCAGTCCTGCGGCGGCGTCTACCCCTGAAGACGCGCGCTGCGATGGCGACGGCGCCGCTGTCGGCCGCGAGGGGCGGCGTCTGCGTGCGGCGTTGCGTTAGCCCTTCCGTGAGCCTACCGCGCCACTGTAACCGCGTCGACACGGTGCGGCGCCGGGCCTAGTACCAATAGGTTATCTGCTTAGACGCTGGCGACGCGTACAAAGGCAGCATTCCGCGACCCGCGTCGGGTGGGCGGACCGTCCCGGAGCGCTTTCAATGCACATCTCAACTTCCCCGGCCACGCCTGCGCCGCGGCCTGTGCCGTTCTACCGGCACACCTATGTCCAGGTGCTGGTGGCCATCGTCATCGGTGCCGTCCTCGGCCATCTGGAACCGCAGTTCGCCACCCAGCTCAAGCCGCTGGCCGATGCCTTCATCAAGCTGGTGAAGATGATCATCGCGCCGGTGATCTTCCTGACCATCGTCACCGGCATCGCCGGCATGACCCACCTGAAGACGGTCGGCCGGGTGTTCGGCAAGGCGATGGTGTACTTCCTGTTCTTCTCCACCCTCGCGCTGGTGGTGGGCATGATCGTCGCGCACGTGGTGCAGCCCGGCGCGGGCATGAACGTGAATCTGGCCACGCTGGACCAGAGCAAGGTCGCCAGCTACGTGCAGAAGTCGCACGACCTGACCCTGGTCGGCTTCCTGATGGACATCATCCCCAACTCGCTGGTCGGCGCGTTCACCGGCGACCAGGTGGTCAACGGCAAGCTGGTCGGTACCAACGTCCTGCAGGTGCTGTTCGTCGCCGTGCTGTTCGGCGTGTCGCTGGCCCTGGTCGGCGAGCGCGGCAAGCCGGTGCTGAACCTGCTGGAGGCGCTGATCGCGCCGGTGTTCAAGCTGGTGCACATCCTGATGAAGGCCGCGCCGATCGGCGCGCTGGGCGCGATCGCCTACACCATCGGCGAGCACGGCCTGCACTCGCTGGTGCAGCTGGCTTGGCTGGTCGGTTCGTTTTACGTCACCTCATTGCTGTTCGTGGTGGTGATCCTCGGCGCCGTGGCGTATCTGTGCGGCTTCTCGATCTTCAAGCTGATCCGCTACCTCAAGACGGAACTGTTGCTGGTGCTGGGCACGTCCTCGTCCGAATCGGCGCTGCCGTCGCTGATGGAGAAGATGGAGCGTGCCGGCTGCGAGAAATCGGTGGTCGGCCTGGTGGTGCCCACCGGTTACTCGTTCAACCTCGACGGCACCAACATCTACATGACCCTGGCGGCGCTGTTCATCGCCCAGGCCACCAACACCGAACTCACCCTCGGCCACCAGATCACGCTGCTGCTGGTGGCGATGCTCAGCTCCAAGGGCGCGGCCGGCGTCACCGGCGCCGGCTTCATCACTCTGGCGGCGACGCTGGCGGTGGTGCCGGAAGTGCCGGTGGCCGGCATGGCGCTGATCCTGGGCGTGGACCGCTTCATGAGCGAGTGCCGCTCGCTGACCAACTTCATGGGCAATGCGGTGGCCACCGTGGTGGTCTCGCGCTGGGAGAACGCACTGGATCGCGATCGCCTGCGCCTGGCCCTGGACGGCGAGGCCGTGCCGCTGCCCGCGGTGGCGGCCGAATCGCTCGCCACGCGCTGATCCGCTGCACCGCACGACGCGCCGGCATTGCCGGCGCGTCGCGTTTTTCCCGGCACTCAAGGCCCTGGCGACAGCCGCCAGACAGGACCACTCCTGCTGCTGGGGGTAGAATTCCGGGCCTCCGCGCCTTTCGACAAAAGAAGCCCTCGATGTCAAACGACGATTTCAAACAGGCCGCCCTCGACTATCACCGCCAACAGCCGGCGGGCAAGATCAAGGTCTCCGCGACCAAGCCCATGCTGACCCAGCGCGACCTGTCCCTGGCCTATTCGCCGGGCGTGGCCTTCGCCTGCGAGGCCATCGTCGCCGATCCGCAACAGGCCAGCGAACTGACCGCGCGCGGCAACCTGGTGGCGGTGATCAGCAACGGCACCGCGGTGCTGGGCCTGGGCAACATCGGCCCGCTGGCGTCCAAGCCGGTGATGGAAGGCAAGGGCGTGCTGTTCCAGAAGTTCGCCGGCATCGACGTGTTCGACATCGAGATCAACGAGAACGACCCGGACAAGCTGGTCGACATCATCGCCAGCCTCGAGCCGACCTTCGGCGGCATCAACCTGGAAGACATCAAGGCGCCGGAGTGCTTCATCGTCGAGCGCAAGCTGCGCGAGCGCATGAACATCCCGGTGTTCCACGACGACCAGCACGGCACCGCGATCATCGTCGGCGCGGCCGTGCTCAACGCGCTGGTGGTCACCGGCAAGAAGATCGAAGAGGTCAAGCTGGCCACCACCGGCATGGGCGCGGCCGGTATTTCCTGCGTCAACATGCTGGTCTCGCTGGGCCTGAAGCCGGAGAACATCCTGGCCCTGGACCGCGACGGCGTGATCCACACCGGTCGCACCGATCTGGATCCGGACAAGGCGCGCTACGCGCGCGACACCGACAAGCGCACGCTGGCCGAGATCGTCGAGGGCGCGGACATCTTCCTCGGCCTTTCGGCCGCGGGCATCCTCAAGCCGGAGATGGTGGCGACCATGGCGCCGCAGCCGGTGATCTTCGCCCTTGCCAATCCCAATCCGGAGATCACCCCGGAAGCGGCCAAGGCAGTGCGCCCGGACGCGATCATCGGCACCGGCCGTTCGGACTACCCGAACCAGATCAACAACGTATTGTGCTTCCCCTACCTGTTCCGCGGCGCCATCGATGTCGGCGCCACCGGCATCAACGAGGAAATGAAGGTCGCCTGCGTCAAGGCGATCGCCGCGATGGCACGGCGCGAGGCCTCGGACCTGGGCGCGGCCTACGGCGGCGAGACGCCGAGCTTCGGCCCCGACTACCTGATCCCGCGGCCGCTGGACCCGCGCCTGCTGGTCGAACTGTCCTCGGCGGTCGCGCAGGCGGCGATGGACTCGGGCGTGGCCACGCGGCCGATCGCCGACATGGACGCCTACCGCGACAAGCTCAGCCAGTTCGTCTACCGCACCAGCCTGATGATGAAGCCGGTGTACGACCGCGCCCGCGCCGACAAGCAGCGCGTGGTGTACGCCGAGGGCGAAGAGGAAGTGGTGCTGCGCGCAGTGCAGAGCGTGATCGACGAGGGCCTGGCGTTCCCGATCCTGATCGGCCGCCCGGACGTGATCGAGGCGCGCATCCAGCGCCTGGGCCTGCGCATCACTGCCGGCGTGGATTTCGAGATCACCAACATCCACGACGATCCGCGCTTCAACGACTACTGGCAGTACTACCACGCGCTGACCGAGCGCCGTGGCGTCACCGTCACCGCGGCCAAGGAGTTGATGCGCTCGCGGCCGACGCTGATTGCCGCGGTGATGGTCGCGCGCGGCGAAGCCGATGCGCTGCTCACCGGCGTGGTCGGCCGCTTCCACAAGAAGCTCGGCTACGCGCGCAGCGTGATTCCGCTCGAGCCGCGGGTCAGCTCGACCTCGGCGATGACCGGCGTGATCAACCAGCAGGGCGCGTTCTTCTTCGTCGACACCCACGTGCAGGAAGACCCGAGCGTGGAGCAGATCGTCGAGGCCACGCTGCAGGCCGCCTATCGCCTGAAGCTGTTCGGCATCGAGCCGAATATTGCGCTGCTGTCGCATTCCAACTTCGGCAGCCACGATTCGCGCGACGCGCTGAAGATGCGCCAAGTGCGCGAGGCGCTGCTCAAGCGCAAGCCGGAACTCAACATCGACGGCGAGATGCAGGGCGATACCGCGTGGGACGAGGCGCTGCGCAAGCAGATCATGCCCAACAGCACGCTGAAGGGCCGCGCCAACCTGTTCGTGCTGCCGAACCTGGAAGCGGCCAACATCGCCTACAACCTGGTGCGCGTGTTCACCGACGGCGTGGCGATCGGCCCGATCCTGATGGGCATCTCCAAGCCGGTGCACATCCTCACCACCAGCGCCACTTCGCGCCGGGTGATGAACATGACCGCGATCGCCGCGGTCGATGCGCAGATCCGCAAGCAACGCGACGCGGAAAAGTAAGCGCCGGGTCGGCGCCGCACGCAGCGGCGCCGGCACGCGTCGCGCGCCGTGCGTTCGCCGGTCGCGCCCACTGTTGCTGTGCCGATGCGCTGCCGCTGATGCGGCGGCGCATCGGCGTGCGCATTCGCATTGCAGGCGAATCGCACCTGCCGCGCGGGCGTTCCGCGCACGCAGCCGCCTGCGCTGGTTGCGCGCAATGGTATGGAGCGAGAAGAGAACAGCAGCGGCGCCACGATCCCCACGGCTGCTGGGCCGGCGGGCGAGGGGGACGCTAGGGGAGGGATCGAAAGGCCGAGGCTGAAAACGCTTTCATTCGTAGGCGACACCAAATGTCGCAGTGCCATTCGCATCGCTGCGCGCGCGGCCGGCACGAAGGCCGCGCGAGGGAAGGCCGGGCACGAAGGCGGCGCCGGCGGCGCCGGCGGCGCCGCGCCTCGTTCAGGCCATGCGCTTGCCCACCGGCAGCGGCAGGCTGTCGCCGTCGGTCTGGTTCAGCTTGGAAGGCTTGCCGGTCAGCAGCAAATATGCGTCGACGCCGGTAAGTTCGGCGATCTTCAGTAAATGCCGGGCATTGGGGACCGAACGGTTGTTCTCCCAATGACCCAGCGTGCTATGCGCCACGCCCAACAAGGCGGCAAGCTCGCGCAGTGTGAAACCGGCATTTCGCCGCGCCTGCATCAAACGCACACCTATATCCACGAGACACCTCAAAGCGGCATGTCGGCGCCGCGTGATGCCAGCATAGTGGTGCGTTGGTTCCGTATCAAGCGAAGCGGAAAGGCGCGTGAAAGGACGGCCGGCGATCGCTGCCACCGCGGCCTCCGGGACCCGCGCCTGGCCCGGGACGGACTGCTAGAATCGCCTGTCCCTTTTCGCCGTGTCCCCACCGCCATGAGCCATACCGCCACCGCGCCCGCCAATGCCCAGACGCGCTACGAGGTGCGCCGCGCCGACCTGCCGCTGAGCTGCCCGACGCCGGAGATGGCGCTGTGGAACTCGCATCCGCGGGTCTACCTGCCGATCGAGGACGAGCCGGGCCTGGAAGCCAAGTGCCCGTACTGCGGCGCGGTCTTCGTGCTGGTCGACTGACCCGGATTCGATGCACCGCCTGACCGTGGTGCAGCTGCTGCCGGCGCTGGAGTCCGGCGGCGTCGAGCGGTCCACGCTGGAAATCGCCCAGGCCCTGGTCGACGCCGGGCATCGCGCCGTGGTCGTGTCGGCCGGCGGCCGCTTGCTGCCGGCGCTGGCCGCCACCGGTGCCGAGCACATCGCCCTGGACATCGGCCGCAAGTCCTTGCTGACCCTGCGCCATGTGCCGGCGCTGCGGCGCCTGTTCGCTCGCGAGCGCGCGGACATCGTGCACGCGCGCTCGCGACTGCCGGCCTGGCTGGGCTGGCGCGCGCTGCAGGGCATGCCGGCGGCGCAGCGTCCGCGCCTGGTCACCACCGTGCACGGGCTCAATTCGCCCAGCCGCTACAGCGCGGTGATGACCCGCGGCGAGCGGGTCATCTGCGTGTCCGAGACGGTGCGCGCCTATGTGCTGCAGCACTATCCGCAGACCGATCCGGCGCGCCTGCGGGTGGTGCCGCGCGGCATCGATCCGGCGCAGTTCCCGCGCCGTCCCTGGCCCGACGCGGAGGCGCGGGCCTGGGCCGCTGGCCAGGCGCCGGCGCTGGCCGGCAACGGGCCGCTGCTGCTGTTGCCGGGGCGTGGCACCCGCCTGAAGGGTCACGCCGACGCCCTGCGCCTGCTGGCCGCGCTGCGCGGCGAGGGCGGCGCGGCCGCGGATGCGCGGCTGTGGCTGCCTGGCGCGCGCGAGCCCGGGCGCGACGCGTATGTGCGCGAACTGGAGGCCGAGGCGGCATCGCTCGGCGTGGCCGACGCGGTGGCGTTCACGCCGCCGACCGCCCGCATCGCCGAGGCCTATGCCGCCAGCGACCTGGTGCTGCAACTCTCGCGCAAGCCCGAGGCGTTCGGCCGCACCGTGGTCGAGGCGCTGGCGGTCGGGCGGCCGGTCCTGGGCTGGGCGCATGGCGGGGTCGGCGAACTGCTGGCGCAACTGCAGCCCGCCGGCGCCGTGGCGACGTTCGACGCCGCGGCCCTGCAGGGCGCCGCACGCGCGCTGCTGGCGCAGCCACCGGCGCCGCCGGCCACGCTTCCCTATACGCTGCAGGCGATGCAGCGCAGCACCCTGGCGATCTATGACGAACTCCGGCCCTGACGGTTCCCTGTCCGCTTCTGCCCTGCCTGAGGTCCGCGAACGCTGGGCGCCGGTGTGGGTGCTGGTGTTCGTCGCGCTGTGGCCGGCGCCCGGCCTGGCCGCCGGCGTGCTGGCGCTGGGCGCCCTGGTCACCCTGGCGCGCCTGCTGCACAGCCGTTTCCGCGGCGGCGCGCGCCTGCTCAGCGGTCCGGCCTGGGCGCTGACCACGCTGCTGTTCCTCACCTACTGGCTGCCGCAGCCGCTGTCGGCATTCGGCGCGGTGGACGTGGCGCTGGCCCTGCGCGAATCGGCGGTGGACCTGCGCTTCCTGCCGTTCCTGTGGCTGGTGGCGATGGCGGTGGCGACGCCGCGCGGGCGCCGCATCACCTTCAACGGCCTGGCGGCGATCGCGGCGATCTGGACCGTGGACGCGCTGGCGCAGGCACTGTGCGGCACCAGCCCGCTGTTCTGGTCGATGGATCAACTGAAGTGGGCGATCAGCCACCACGGCCTGTGCACGCCGCAGGAGATCGCCCTGGCCGATCGCCTCAGCGGCGTGTTCGGCCCGTGCAACCTGAAATTCGGCCAGGTGCTGGCCAGCGTCTCGCCGTTCCTGCTGTGGGTGGCCGCGCGCCGCGGCGGCGCCTGGGGCTGGCTGCTTGCGGCGGGCGCGGTGGGCGTGGTGCTGGTGCTGGCCGGATCGCGCGCGTCGTGGGTCACCTATGCGCTGCTGCTGGTGCTGTCGGGCTGGCGCCTGCTCGGCACGCGCAAGCTGCTGGCGCTGGGCGTGGCCGCGCTGCTGGGCGCCGGCGTGCTGGGTGTGGTGTCGCCGCAGGTGCACGACCGCTTCGAGCGCACCGCGCGCGCGCTCAGCGGGCATCCGGCCGACCTCAACGCCGCCCTGACCGGGCGCGCGCAGATCTGGACCGCGGCCTGGTGCATGATCCGCCAGCACCCGATCAACGGCGTCGGCGTGCGCGGCTTCCGCGAGGCCTACGTCGGGTGCGATCCGGACCCGAGCCATGCCGGGGAATGGGGACGCGAACCGGCGTTCCATGCCCACCAGATCGTGCTCGAGGTGCTCGCCGAGACCGGCGTGATCGGCCTGCTGCTGTGGCTGGCCGGTGCCGCGCAGGCGTGGCGCGCCTGGCGCTACGCGTCCGCGCAGGCGCGCGAACGCGCGCGGCCGGCCATGCAGGCGCTGCTGATCACGGTGTTCCCGTTCAACACCCACCTGGCCTTCTACTCGTCGTTCTGGGGCGCGCTGACCATGCTGCTGATCGGCCTGTACGCCGGCGCCCTGCTCGCCAACGACCCCGAACCGGGCGAACGCACCGACGCCGCGACGCCGGGGTGAGCGCTCAGCCGCGCTGGCGCTCGTAGAAGTCGCTGCGGCCGCCGGGCTGGCGCTTGAAGCGGCGGTGGATCCACAGATACTGCGCCGGCGCCTCGCGCACCATCGCCTCGATGGCGGCGTTGACCCGCGCGGTGTCGGCGACCATGTCTTCCGACGGAAAGTCTTCCAGCGGCGGCGCGATGCGCAGGATGTAGTCGGCGCCTTCGCGGCGGTGGAAGTACGGCACCACCGCGCAACCGGTCAGCCGCGCCAGCTGGTGGGTGGCGGTGATGGTCGCCGCGGGCATGCCGAAGAACGGCACGAACACCGTGTCCTTGCCGCGCATGTCCTGGTCCGGCGCGTACCACAGGAAACCGCCGCGCTTGAGGTGGCGCACGCTGCCGCGCAGGTCCTCGTTGGCGAACATGGCGGTGGCGTAGCGCAGGCGGCCGCGCTTGACCGCCCATTCGAACACCGGGTTGCGGTGGCGCCGGTACATGCCGGCCAGCGGCACGTGATCGCACAGCAGGCGGCCGCAGATCTCCAGGGTCATGAAGTGGCCCGACACCAGCAGCACGCCGCGGCCTTGCGCCTGCAGCGCCTGCAGGTGTTCCAGGCCCTCGATGCGGGTGCGCCGGCGAATCGCGCCGATGCCGCCCCACCAGGCGCGGGCGAATTCGAACACGCCCACGCCCAGCGCGTCGAAGCTGTCGCGCAGCAGGCGCGCGCGCCAGGCCTCGCTCTGCTCCGGGAAGCACAGTGTCAGGTTCACCTCGGCGGCATGGCGGCGGGTGCCGGCCAGGCGCAGCGCCAGCCAGCCGATGCCGCGGCCCAGTGCGCGCTGCAACAGCCACGGCAGGCGTGCGGCGATCACCGCCAGGCCGAGCAGCAGCCAGGTGGGCCAGTGGCGGGGCGAGCGTGGCGGCGGTGCGGCCTGGGTCGCGGACGCGGGCGGAGTGGGGGCGGCAGACATGCGCCAAGTTTAGCCGGGCACGCGCACGGCCGCGTCGGCTCGCACTGTTGGGCGCATGGCGATCGTCTGCCGCCGCCTGCGCGCAACCGGCTATGCTGTCCGGATGCGCAACGATTTCATCGAGCGGCTGCTGCGCGGCCTGTACTCGGCCGTGCTCTATCTGCTGCTGCCGGTCACCGTCTATCACCTGGTCTGGCGCGGCTTCCGCGTGCGCCAGTACTTCCAGCGCTGGGACGAGCGCTACGCCTCGTACTCGCAGGCGCGCGGACGCCCGCGGGTGTGGCTGCACGCGGTCTCGGTGGGCGAGGTCAACGTCGCCGCGCCGGTGGTCAACGCGCTGCGCGCGCAGCGCCCGGACATCCGCTGGGTGATCACCACCATCACCCCGACCGGTTCGGAGCGGGTGCGTGCGCTGTGGGGCGACGCCCTGGACCATGTGTACCTGCCCTACGACGTGCCCGGCAGCGTCGGCCGCTTCCTGCAGCATTTCCGCCCGAGCCTGGCGCTGATCCTGGAGACCGAGCTGTGGCCGAACATGCTGTTCGGCTGCCGCGACCGCGGCATTCCGGTGTACGTGCTCAACGCGCGGCTGTCGGCGCGTTCGCTGCGCGGCTACCGCGTGCTGCGACCGCTGATCGGGCGCGCGCTGCGCACCGTCACCTGCGTGGCGGCGCAGTCGCAGGAGGACGCCGAGCGCTTCGTCGCGCTGGGCGCACGCGCCGAGCAGGTGCGCGCGCTGGGCAACCTGAAGTTCGACATCGCCGCGCCCGCGCACCTGCCGGAAGTCGTTGCCGCGTTCCGCGAGCGCGTGCCGGCGGCGCGCCCGGTGTGGATCGCCGCCAGCACCCACGATGGCGAGGAAGCGGCGGTGATCGAGATGCACCGGCAACTGCGCCGGCAGTGGCCGGACCTGCTGCTGCTGTGGGCGCCGCGGCATCCGGAACGCTTCGCCAAGGTCGAGGCGCTGGCGCGCGACCAGGGCTGGCGCGTGGCCACGCGCCGCCAGCAGCAGTGGCCGGGTGCCGACGATGCGGTGTTCGTGATCGACACGCTGGGCGAGTTGATGGGGTTCTACGCCTGTGCGCAGGTCGCCTTCGTCGGCGGCAGCCTGCAGCCGATCGGCGGCCACAACCTGCTGGAGCCGGCAGCGGTCGGCACGCCGTCGGTCACCGGCCCGCACCTGCACAACTTCTCCGAAATCTCGCGGCGCATGCGTGAGGCCGGTGCGGTGGCCATCTGCGAGGATGCCGGCGCCGTGTGCGCGGCGCTGCAGTCCCTGCTGGGCGACGCGGAGGCGCGCAAGCAGATGGCCGAGGCCGGCTGCGCGCTGGTCGCCAACGGCCGCGGCGCGCTGCAACGGACCCTGCAACTGATCGCGCCGCATCTGCCGCCGTTGGCCGGCGAGGCGAGTGCGGAGGACTGACGTGCGTGGTGCAGGGATGCGTGCGTCATTCAGCCGCGACGGACGTTCCCGGTAAGGCGTGTCGCGGCTGAAGCCGCTCCTTGTATCTGGACATGTCGCCCCTAAACAGGCGTCATGTCTTCCGACTGATCATCGGAGGAGGTGTGGGAGGTCCAGTCGCTCCTAAAGCTTCGAGCTTGCATCGTAGATCGGCTCCGCCCTCCACATGCTGGCCCTTGTGTGTCCGAACGGTATCCAGAGTCCGCCCCCGGGCGTGAACTCGCATCGACAAGGCAGGACCGGGCTCAGCGCCGATCATGACCCTGACACGATGGAGGAATCGCGTATGTCTCCCGTCATCGGCATCGACGTCGCCAAACGCAGTTTCGATGTGGCCATCGATCTGACCAATGGCAAGCACCGTACCAAGGCCAAGTTGTCCAACGATGCCAAGGGCTTCCAGGCCCTGCAGGCATGGCTGCAGACGCATGCGCAGCCCGATAGCTGGATCGCCATGGAGGCCACCGGCACCTACCACCAGGCGCTGGCCGAGTTCCTCCACGCACAAGGCTATCGGGTGTGCGTGCTCAACCCGGCGCAGACGGCCGCGTACGCACGCAGCCAACTCAGCCGGGTCAAGACCGATCGCAGCGATGCCAAGCTGATCGCCAGTTATGCCCTGCGTCATCGCGAGCAGTTGCGCCGTTGGTCCCCTGATCCGCCGGCGCTCAAGCAACTCAAAGCGCTGGTGCGCCGGCGCCAGGACCTGCAACAGATGCTGCAGATGGAGCGCAACCGGCTGGAGGTCGCTCCGGCCCAGGTGAAGGACTCGATCCAGGTCCATCTGGCCGATCTGCAACACCACATCGCCCAGATCGAGCAGGCCATCGATGACCATATCGACCAGGATCCGACCTTGCGTGGGCAGCGCGAGCTGCTGGTGAGCATCCAGGGCATTGCCGACACCAGCGCGGCCTTGATGCTGGCCGAGCTTGGCGATGTGAGGCGCTTCGCCAATGCCTCGGCGGTGACCGCCTTCGCGGGCCTGAATCCGTGCCTACAGGAGTCAGGCGAGCGCAAAGGCCACGTCTGCATCTCGCGCACCGGCTCGCCCCGCCTGCGCGCGGGCCTGTTCATGCCGGCCCTGGTGGCCATGACCCACAACCCGATCATCCGGACGCTGAAACAGCGGCTGAGCGAACGCGGCAAAGCCGGCAAGCAGATCGTGTGCGCTGCCATGCGCAAGCTGCTGCACCTGGCCTACGGGGTTCTCAAATCGGGCACGGCGTTCGATCCGAAAAGGGGCCTTGCCTGCTAGGGGGTAAGACGGTATCTACCGGCTCTGCGACGGCGTCCTTTTCCAGGCTCCAGACAACCGGTTGTGGGAGCGACTTCAGTCGCGACGCATGACACTCTCCTTTCGCCTATTCCGCCTCATCCATGGCGCAGCGCGTCGGGACTGAAGTCCCTCCCACAGTGAGGCTGCCGGACTGTCGTGTCGCGGTCAGGACGGCGTTCGCCTTGGCAGATGGCGGGCGACGCTGCACGGCGCGTGTCGCATGGCGAGTGCGTACTCGTAGGAACGGCTTCAGCCGCGACCGGCAGGCGGAAACGGGGTGCTGACGCATCGCCGCCCGCGGCGCGCAAAACAAAACGGCGGACCCGAAGGCCCGCCGTTTCGATGCGCGCGCGAACGCGCTTACTGCGTGCTGGTGGAGTTGAGCTTGGATTCGGCGCTCTGGGTCAGCAGTGCGTTGATCGACTGCACCTCGGCCACGTCCAGCGAGCCGAGCGCCTGGCTCAGCAGCAGGCGGTTCTGCAGGAAGTTGTAGCGCGCCTGCGCGTAGGCCAGCTGCGCCTGGTACAGGGTGCGCTGGTTCTGCACCACGTCCAGCACGGTGCGGGTGCCGACTTCCAGGCCGACCTGCGAGGCGTCGAACGCGGCCTGCGCCGAGACCACCGCCAGGCGCCGCGCCTCGATCTCGCTGATCCCGGCCACCACCGTCTGGTAGGCGTTGCGGGTGTTGCGGTCGAGCGCGCGCTTCTGCAGTTCGTAGGTGTCCTGGGCGATGTCGCGCTGGGCCAGCGCCTGGCGCACCGCCGACTGGGTGGCGCCGCCGGCGAAGATCGGGATGCTCAGGGTGACGCCGATGGTGTTGCTGTCGGCGCGCGGCGAATTGCTGCCGGAGACGCCGTCGCCCCAGGTCGCATCGCGGCCGGCGCTGGCCGACAGGTTCAGCGTCGGCAGGTGCCCGGCGCGCGCGGCCGAGACGCTGGCCTCGGCGGCCTGCACCTGGTACTGGTAGGAACGCAGCGACGGATTCTTGTCCAGCGCCGAGGCGATCAGGCTGTCGATGTCGCCGCCGGTGGCCGGCAGCTGCGGACGGAAATCCTCCGGCAGGCCGCGCAGGTCGCGCACCGGCTGGCCGGTGATTTCGGTCAGTGCCTGGTACAGGTCCTGCAGCGAGTTGCGCGCGGTGATCGTGTCGGCGCGGGCCTGGTCGTACTCGGCGCGGGCTTCGTGCACGTCGGTGATCGGCGCCAGGCCCACTTCCAGGCGCTTGTCGGCGTAGTCGAACTGCTTCTTGGCGGCGGCTTCGTTGGTCTCGGCGGCGACCAGCGACTCGATCGCCACCAGCACGTTGAAGTAGGCCGCCGAGGTGCGCACGATCAGGTCGTCGTTGGCCGAATCCAGGGTGTAGTCGGCGGCCAGGCTGCGCGCCTTCTGCGCGCGCAGGTTGGAGAACTGCGCGAAGTTGACCAGGGTCTGCTGGCCCTGCACGGCGTAGCTGCGGCTCTTGCTGGTGCCGGCCAGTTCGCCGGTGCCGCGCTCGATCTCGCTATGGCTGCGCTGCAGCGATGCGCTGCCGTTGATCTGCGGCAGCAGCGCGGCGCGCGCCTGCACCTCGCCCTCCTTGTCGTACAGCCGGGTCGATTCCGCGGAGGCCAACTGCGGGTCGCTGTTGCGGGCCATTTCGTAGACTTGCAGCAGGTCCGTGGCGTTGGCGGCCAGCGGAAACAGCGCGGCGGCCAGCGCCAGGACGAGGGATCGGCGGATCATTGCGGCTTCCTTGATGGATCAGAATGTGAACTGGGGGACTGGCGCTGCGCCTCGCAGGTAGTACGCCAGGTCGGTTTCGAACAGCGATTCCGTGCGCGGCGCGCCGGCCTCGGCATGCACCAGCACCGCTTCCATGACCGGCGCGCGGCCGCGGATCGCGAACAGGCGCCCGCCGGGACGCAGCCAGGCCAGGAACTGCGCCGGGATCTCGGTGACCGCGGCGGTGACGCAGACCACGTCGAAGCGGCGCTCGCTGTTCCAGGCGAAAGCGTCGGCGGTCTCGATGCGGACGTTGCTGCCCAGGCCGGCGGCGTCCAGGTTAGCGCGCGCGGCGGCGGCCAGGGCCGGCTCGATCTCCAGGCTGACCACTTCGCGGCCGAGCTCGCCCAGGCAGGCGCTGACGAAACCGCTGCCGGTACCGATCTCGAGCACGTCCTCGCCCGGCTGCAGGTCCAGGGCCTGCAGCATGCGGCCTTCGATGACCGGCTTCATCATGAACTGGCCGTGGCCCAGCGGAATTTCCAGGTCGGCGTAGGCCACGGCGCGGTGGGCCGGCGGCACGAAGGTCTCGCGCGGCAGCCGCGACAGCACGTCGAGCACGCGCAGGTCCAGCACGTCCCAGGGACGGACCTGCTGTTCCACCATCTTTTCGCGGGCTTGGGAGTAGTCGATCGTCATTTCGGGCATCCAACGCGGAGGGCCGGGCATTTTAGCCGGCACGGAGGCCGGGCGTATGCCGCAGCATCGCCGCCGGACGGCCCGGCGCGCAGTGCCGGAAGTCATCGGCGCCGGGGAGCGGCCGGGCGGCCGGGCTAGCGCGCCGCATAGGCACGCAGGAAGAAGTCGATGCTGGCCTCGACATGGGCGCGGATCCGCTCCTGGCTGGCGTCGCGGCACAGGCCGCACATCATCAGCGAGTACAGCTCGCCCTTGACCAGGCAGAAGAACTGCGAGGCGGCCAGGTCCAGGTCGGCGATGTCCAGTTCGCCGGCGGCGACGTGGGCCTGCAGCAACCTGGCCAGGTCCTGCTGGGTGCGCTTGGGGCCGGCATTCCAGAACATCTCGCGGACGTGGTCGTCGCCGGTGCCGGGGGTCAGCATCATGCGGTGGGTGGCCATCGCCGCCTCGCTGCTGATCATGGCGAAGAAGGCCTGGCCGATGTCCAGCAACTGGGTGCGCAGGGGGCCTTTGAGCGCGTGCCCGAACAGGTCGTCCGGCAGCAGCGCCTGGCATTGCGCGCGCACCGCCTCGGCGAACAGGGTCTCCTTGTCGCCGTAGTGGCTGTAGACGGTGAGCTTGGAGACGCCGGCGCGGGCGGCGATACCGTCCATGCTGACCCCGCCGAAGCCCAGTTCGGTGAACATCTCCCGGGCCGCTTCCAGGATCGCGGCGCGCTTGCCCATGTCCTTGGGGCGGCCGGGTCCGGCGGGACGGGAGGAGGGCTTGGCGGCGGCGGGCGATTTGCTGACCATGGCGGCAATACTAGACCAGTCGGTTCGATATTTATACTAGACCCGTTGGTTCATTATTGTGACGCTGCGTTCGGCCGGCGTCGCGGACCGGATGGGGCAGGCGGGCAATGGACTGTCTGGGGGACGGCGGCAACGGCGTCCAATGCTTTGCTTATGCGCGGCTTACATTTGCCTAACATCGGGCTCATGGTCGCCTAATCGGCGCCCCGGACGATGCCCGCCATGGCCATCGTCCCCCTCTCCGCCGCTTCCGGTTTCCGCTTCGCCGACCCCGTGCTGGTGGATGCCCTGCATCCCGACCGCGCGCAGGTCGAAGCCTTCATCGCCCGGGTCTACCGCGAGCGCTACGGCGCGGTCCTGCGCGGTTTCCTCCCGCACCTGCTCGCCTACCACGGCGCCGACGGTCGCCTGCAGGCCGCGCTGGGCCTGCGCTGCGCCAGCGAGGGCCCGCTGTTCGTCGAGCAGTACCTGGCGCAGCCGGCCGAGCTGGCGATCGCCGAGCGGATGCCACGGCGGGTGGTGCGCAGCGAACTGGTGGAGGTGGGCAATTTCGCCGCCGAGCACGCCGGCGATGCGCGGGCGATGATCCGCGCACTGACCTGCACCCTGCATGGCGCCGGCCTGCGCTGGGTGCTGTTCGTGGCGACCCGGCAACTGCGCAACGCCTTCGACCGCCTGCACCTGGCGACCGTGGAACTGGGCGAGGCGCGCGGCCAGGACCTGCGCGACGACCCCAGCGACTGGGGCGACTACTACGCGGCGCAGCCGCGGCTGATGTTCGGCGACATCGCCGCCGGGCACGCCTTCCTGCAGCGCGAGGCGGAACCACGCCACGGCACGCTGCCGACCTTCCGCGCCTGCCTGGCGGGGGCGCCGTGAGCGCGCCGAGCGTCGCCGACCTGTTGGCCGGCTTGCGCGGCGACGACGCGCGCGTGCTTTACGCCGATGGGGCGCTGCCCGAGCGCGATCTGCTCGAGCGCGCCCGGCGCCTGGCCGATGCGCTGCAGCGGCATGGGTTGCACTGCGTGGCCAGCCGCCTGGACAGCGGCCCCGAGTGGCTGCTGCTGGACCTGGCGATCCGCCTGAGTGGCGGCGTGCATGTGCCGCTGCCGACCTTCTTCAGTCCGGCGCAGGTGCAGTACGCCCTGGCCAGCAGCGGTGCGCAGGGGCTGATCGCGGCGCCGGGTCCGGCGCTGGCCGATCTCGACGGCGAGGCGCTGCGCCTGCCGGAGCCGGGCCTGGCCGGCCGGCGCCTGGCGCAGGCGCCGGTGGCTCTGCCCGCGGGCACCGGCTGCATCACCTACACCTCCGGCACCACCGGCCAGCCCAAGGGGGTGTGCCTGAGTGCCGAGGCGCTGCTGCAGGTGGCCGGCTCGCTGGCCGACGCGGCCTCGGCGCTGGCGCCGCGCCGGCACCTGTGCCTGATGCCGCTGTCGACGCTGCTGGAAAACGTCGGCGGCCTGTACGCGCCGCTGCTGTCCGGCGCGCAGATCGCGCTGCCGTCGCTGGCCGAGATCGGCTACAGCGGCGCTGCAGGACTGGACATTCCGACCCTGATCGCCTGCCTGCACCGCTACCAGCCGCACAGCGTGATCCTGGTGCCGCAGTTGCTGCTGGGGCTGGTCATGGCCGCCGAGCGCGGCGTGCCGCTACCCGCCTCGTTGCGCTACCTGGCGGTCGGCGGTGGCCGCGTCGGCCCGGGCCTGCTGCGCCGTGCGGCGGCGCTGCAGTTGCCGGTGTTCGAAGGCTACGGCCTGACCGAATGCGCCTCGGTGGTGGCCTTGAACCGCCCCGAGGCGCAGCGCCTGGGCAGCGTCGGGCGACCGCTGCCGCATGCGCGGGTGCAGGTGGTCGATGGCGAACTGCAGATCGAAGGCGTGCGTTGCCTCGGCTACCTGGGCGCCCCCGGTCCGGCGCCGGGGCCGATCGCCACCGGCGACCTGGGCCATGTCGACGCCGATGGCTTCGTGCACATCACCGGCCGCCGCAAGCATGTGTTCATCACCGCGTTCGGCCGCAACGTCTCGCCGGAGTGGGTGGAAAGCGAGTTGCTGCAGCATCCGCTGATCGCGCAGGCGGTGGTGTGCGGCGAGGCGCGCGCGCACAACCTGGCGGTGCTGTGGCCGCGCCGCGCCGGCGAAGACGACGCCGCGCTGCAAGGGGCGCTGGCCGAGGTCAATGCCGGCCTGCCCGATTACGCCGGTGTCGCCGGCTTCGTGCGCGCCGCCGCGCCGTTCAGCGCTGCCGACGGCCTGCTCACCGGCAACGGCCGCCCGCGCCGCGACGCCATCCTGCAGCGCTACGCCGACGCCGTGGCGCAGCGCTACGCCGAACTCGAAACCGATCCCGCCCCAGGAGCCTTCCAATGAGTTTCCATGCCCGGCTGCTCGCCGAGACCCAGGCCGAACGCGCCGACCTGATCGCCATTCCGATCATCCAGACCGCCCTGGCCGGGCAGATCGCCCGCGCCGACTACGTCGCCTTCCTGGGCCAGGCCTATCACCACGTGCGCCACACCGTGCCCTTGCTGATGGCCTGCGGCGCGCGCCTGCCGGCGCGGCTGGAGTGGCTGCGCAGCGCGGTGGCCGAGTACATCGAGGAAGAGCTGGGCCACCAGGAGTGGATCCTCGACGACCTGGCCGCCTGCGGCGCCGACCGTGCCGCGGCCGCGGCGTCGATGCCCTCGGCGGCGACCGAGCTGATGGTGGCCTACGCCTACGACACCATCGCCCGCGGCAATCCGGTGGGCTTCTTCGGCATGGTGCTGGTGCTGGAAGGCACCAGCGTGGCGCTGGCCACGCGCGCGGCCGAGAGCATCGAGACCTCGCTGGGCCTGCCGCGCAACGCCTTCAGCTACCTGCGCTCGCACGGCGACCTGGATATCGAGCATGCCGGCTTCTTCGAAGGCCTGATGGACCGCCTCGACGACGCCGACGACCAGCGCGCCGTGGTGCACGCGGCCAAGCGCTTCTACGGCCTGTACGGCGACATCTTCCGCAGCCTGCGCGTACAGCCGGCGCTGTCCATGGCGGAGGCCGCATGATGGATCTCAACGGACGCAGCGTGATTCTCACTGGCGCCAGCGGCGGCATCGGCGCCGCCCTGTGCGACGAACTGGTGGCCGCCGGCGCCTGCGTGCTGGCGGTCGGCCGCGACCCGGTGCGGCTGGCGCAGGTCGCCGGCCGGCATCCGCAGGGGCGGGTGCTGCCGCTGCCGCTGGACCTGTCCACGCCGGCCGGGCGCGCGCAGTTGCTCGGTGCCGCCGCGGCCTTGCCGATCCGTCCGTCGCTGCTGCTGATCGCGCATGCGCAGAGCGGTTTCGGCCTGTTCGCCGAGCAGTCCGAGCAGGATCTGCGGCAACTGCTGGACACCAACCTGATGGCGCCGATGTTGCTGGTGCGCGCGCTGCTGCCGTTGCTGCAGGCGCAGCCGCAGGCCACGGTGGTGGCGGTCGGCTCGACCTTCGGCAGCCTGGGGTTCCCCGGCTTCGCCGGCTACAGCGCCAGCAAGTTCGGCCTGCGCGGCCTGTTCGAGGCGCTGGCGCGCGAGTACGCCGACAGCCATGTGCGCTTCCAGTACCTGGCGCCGCGCGCCACCCGCACCGCGTTCAATACCGCGCAGGTGGATGCGATGAACCAGGAGCTGAAGGTCGGCGCCGATACGCCCGAGCGGGTGGCGCGTGCGCTGCGCCAGGCGATCGAACGTGGCGACCGGCGCCTGCAGATCGGCTGGCCGGAAAAGCTCTTCGCCCGCCTCAACGGCGCCTTGCCGGGACTGGTGGACCGCAGTTTGAAAGCGCAGTTGCCCGTGGTGCGCCGGCATGCCGCGCGCGCTCCTTCCCGATTTGGAGATGCCCGATGAACGTCCGTCTGCGTGCGCTGTCGTTGTTGCTTGCGCTGTTGCCGCTGGGGGCGGCCGCTGCCGCGCCACTGAACCCGGCGGTGGCCGCGGTGCGCGACCAGTGGGCGCAGGTCGCCTACCAGACGCCGAAGCCGCAGCGCCTGCAGGCCTACGCCCGCCTCGCCACGCAGGCGGGCGTGGCCCGGCAGGCGTCGCCCCGGGATCCGGCGGCGCTGATCTGGGAGGGCATCGTGCTGTCCAGCGAGGCCAATGAACGCGGTGGACTCGGCGCGCTCGCCCTGGTCAAGCGCGCCCGCAGCGATTTCGAGCAGGCGCTGGCCCTGGACCCGGCCGCCTTGAACGGCGCCGGCTGCACCAGCCTGGGCGCGCTGTACTACCAGGTGCCCGGCTGGCCGGTCGGCTTCGGCGACGACGCCAAGGCGCGGACCTTGTTGCAGCAGGGCCTGCAGTACGATCCGGACGGCATCGACGCCAACTACTTCTACGGCGATTTCCTGCGCGCGCAGAAGGACTGGAGCGGCGCTGCCGCGGCCTTGCGCAAGGCCCTGGCGGCACCGCCGCGGCCCGGGCGCGAGGTGGCCGACCACGGCCGCCGCCAGCAGATCCAGGCGGCGTTGCGCGAGGTCGAGCCGCATCTTGCCAGCCGCTGAGCCGCCGCCCACACTGCGGCCATGCGCATCCTGCTGGTGGAAGACGATCTGTCGCTGGGAGAAGGCATCCGCACCGCGTTGCGCCGCGCCGCCTATTCGGTGGACTGGGTGCAGGACGGTGCCGCCGCGCTGGCCGCGATCGGCGATGGCGAGATCGACCTGGTGCTGCTGGACCTGGGGCTACCGCGGATGGACGGGCTGGAGGTGATCCGGCGCACCCGCCAGCTCGGCGCCGACGTGCCGATCCTGGTGCTCAGCGCGCGCGAACGGCCGGCCGATCGCGCGCTGGGCCTGGACGTGGGCGCCGACGACTACCTGGGCAAGCCCTTCGACACCACCGAACTGCTGGCGCGCACGCGTGCGCTGCTGCGGCGCAGCGCCGGCCGCGCCACGCCGCAGCTGGAGATCGGTGCGCTGCACCTGGACCCGGAGCGCCTGGCGGTGCGCTGGCGCGGCCGTGCGCTGGACCTGACCCGACGCGAGTTCGCCCTGCTGTGGCTGTTGGCCGAGCGCCACGGCCGTGCCATCGCCCGCGATTCGATCCAGCAGCGGCTGTACGGCTGGGACGAGGACGTGGCCAGTAACGCGGTGGACGTGCACGTGCACCAGTTGCGGCGCAAGCTCGATCCGGCGCTGATCCGCACCGTGCGCGGGGTCGGCTACGCGCTCGACACCCAGGCCGCCACGGCCGCGCCATGAGCTCGATGCGGCGACGCTTGCTGGGCGGCCTGCTCGGTGTGGTGGTGCCGGTGTTCGCGCTGACCGCGCTGCTGAGCTACCGCGCCGGCCTGCAGGAGGCCGGCGAGATGTTCGACGCCAAGCTGGTGCAGTCCTCGCGGGTACTGATGAGCCTGGTCGACGAGCCGCTGGACGATCTGTCGCGGCTGGGGCCGGCCGGCGATGCCATCGTGATCCGCGGCTGGCATGGCCAGGCGCAGGGCGTGGGCGAGGCGCTGGCGTTCCGCACCGGGCACGCCTACGAAAGCAAGCTGGCGTTCCAGGTACGCGACGGCAACGGCCATCTGCTGCTGCGCTCGGACAGCGGGCCGACCCGGCAACTGGCGCCGCTGCGCGCCGGCTTCGCCGACGTGACCCTGGAGGGCGACCGCTGGCGCACCTTCAGCCTGCGCTCGCCGGGCGGGCGCTGGTTCCAGACCGGTGAGCAGGCCGATATCCGCGAGGAGCTGGCCGAGGACATCGCGCTGGGCACGGCCTTGCCGCTGCTGCTGGCGCTGCCGGTGCTGGTGGTGCTGGTGTGGCTGCTGGTGAACTGGGCCAGCGGCGCGTTGAGCCGGGTGTCGCAAGAGATCGGCGAGCGCGACCCGCAGCGGCTGGAGCCGCTGCCGCTGCGGGGCGTGCCGCGCGAGATCCTCGGCCTGGTCGCCGCGGTCAACGGGCTGATGCGGCGCCTGCAGACCGCGCTGGAGCGCGAACGCCGTTTCATCGCCGATGCCGCGCACGAGCTGCGCACCCCCATCGCCGCGCTGAAGGTGCACGCCGACAACCTGCGGCAGGCCCGCGATGCCGACGAGCGCGCCGACTCGCAACGGCACCTGGACGCCAGCGTGCGCCGGGTGGAGCGGCTGGTCGCGCAGTTGCTGACCCTGAGCCGGGTCGAGCCGGGGGCTGCCGCCGCGACGCTGGCGCCTCTGGCGCTGGACGCGCTGGTGGCGCTGCAGGTGGAGGAGGCGCACGACCTGGCCGCGCGCCGCGGCCAGCACCTGCACCTGCGCCGCAACGACCCGGCACGGCTGCCAGCCAACGAGGCGGCGCTGTCGGCGCTGGTGCGTAACCTGATCGACAACGCGTTGCGCTACGCGCCGCCGCAGGGGCAGGTCGAGGTGGCGCTGTGCGCCGGGCGCGACGCGGTCTGCTTCAGCGTCGAGGATTCCGGCCCCGGCATCCCGGCCGAGGCGCGCGAGCGGGTGTTCGCGCGCTTCCACCGCGAACTGGGCAGCGGCGTGGAGGGCAGCGGCCTGGGCCTGGCGATCGTGCGCGAGGTGGTGAGCGCGCACGGCGGCGAGGTGACCCTGGACACCTTCCCGGCCCTGGGCGGCCTGCGCGTCTGCGTGACCCTGCCGCTGCCGCCGTGAATGCAGCCTGGGCGTCAGGAACACCCTGACATCGGCGCCGAACAGGCGGTGATAGATTAGCCATCTGCCCACAGGGGGGTACCCGCGCGCCGTTACCGGTGTGATTCGGAAAGGATGGAACAGGGGGATCGGCGTCACGATATTCGCGACGGCGCGTACGCGCTGTGTCGCCGCCTGGGCGTGGGTCTGTGCCTGTTGCTGGCGTTGTGCTGCGCCAGTGTCGTCGCGCGCGCCGAACCGGCCGCGCCGCTGACCGAACGCGCGGTGCTCGAGCGCCCGGTGATCGCGCGCTGGACCATGCAGGAAGGGTTGCCGCACAACCTGGTGCACGCGCTGGCGCAGGACCGCGACGGCATGATCTGGGTCGGCACCTGGGAGGGCGTGGCGCGTTTCGACGGCCGCGCCTTCACCGTCTTCGATCGGCAGAACACGCCGGGCATGGAGCTGTCGGGGGTGTTCGCGCTGCTCGCCGACGCCGACGGCGGCATGCTGGTCGGCACCGCCTACGACGGCGTGTTCCGCTACGCCGCCGGGCGTTGGGAGCATCTGGGCGATGCGCGCGCGCAACGGCTGCGGGTCACCGCCATGCTGCGCGATGCCGATGGCGGGCTGTGGGTGGGCAGCGAGGACGGCCTGTTCCGGATCGAGGCCGACGGCCGCCTGGTCGATGCCGGCGCCGCCGCGGGGTTGGGCAGGACCCGCATCGCCGCGCTGCTGCGCTACCGCGATGCGGTGCTGGTGGGCACGCCGCAAGGGCTGTTCCGGCTGACCGCGCATGGCACGCGCGCGCAGCGCTGGGGGGCGGCGGCGATGCGCACGGCGTCGATCCGGCGCCTGGCCCCCGACCGCCACGGCGGCCTGCTGGCGGCCAGCGACGAGGGCGTGTTCTGGCTCGGCGCCGATGACAGCCTGCAATGGCTGCGGCGCGGCCAGCGCGTCGATGCCGCGCTGCAGGACCGCGACGGCCACCTGTGGATGAGCCTGTCCAGCGGACAACTGCTGCGGCGCGCCGGCAACGGCGCCAGCGACGAAGTGCTGTCGATTTCCGGCGTGGTCAGCCCGGCGCTGATCGAGGATCACGAAGGCCTGGTCTGGGCCGGCAGTACCGAAGGCCTGTTCCGCGTCGCCAAGGGCGACGCCGGCGGCCTGACCCGCCAGGACGGGCTGGGCAGCGACTACGTGCGCGTGGTCCAGCAGAACGCCGATGGCGCGATCTGGATCGGCCATGCCGCCGGTCTCGACCGCTGGCAGGGCGGCCGCATCCATGCGGTGCGATTGAGCGAGCGCGCGGGCCGCGATCCGTCGGTGCTGGCGCTGGCCGCCGCGCGCGACGGCGGCATGTGGGTCGGCACCTACGACCAGGGCGTGCTGCTGCTGCTGTCGGCCGACGGCAGCATCCGGCAGCGCCTGGGCGTGGCCGCGGGCGTGCCGCGGAGCATGGTGCGCGCGCTGCTGGCCGACGCCGACGGCGGCCTGTGGATCGGCGGCAACGAGGGGTTGCTGTACCGCAAGGGCGATCGCACGCGGGCCTACGGCAGCGCCGACGGTTTGCCGGGGCGGCAGGTGCAGGCGCTGTACCGCGACCGCGCCGGCGTGCTGTGGATCGGCACCAGCCAGGGCATCGCCACGCTCGCCGCGGACGGCACGCTGCGGGCGCGGCCGAGCGGCCACGGCTTCCCGGCGCAGAACGCCTTCGACTTCCTCGAAGATGCCGACGGCACGATGTGGGTCGCCAGCGACCGCGGCCTGCTGCGGCTGCGCGGCGGGCAGTGGCGCATCTACGACCACAGCGTCGGCCTGCCGCGCGACAAGCTGTTCCGGTTGCTCGACGACGGCAACGGCAACCTGTGGGCCAACAGCAATCGCGGGGTGCTGCGCATCGCGCGTGCGCGTCTGGCGGAACTGGACGCCGGCCAGCGCAGCACCCTGGCGGTGGACGTGGTCGATCGCAGCGACGGCATGCCCAGCGTGCAGGGCAACGGCAGCACCGCGCCGGCCGGTTGGCGCAGCCGCGACGGGATATTGCTGATCCCGACCTCGGCCGGCCTGGCGCTGATCGATCCGGCGCTGCCGAGCCGGCGCGACGTGCGTGCGCCGCCGCTGGTGATCTCGCACGTGCAGGTGGATGGCGTGGCGCAGCCGCTGCGGGGCGAGTACCGCCTGCACGGCGGCGTCGCCCGGCTCGCGGTCGGCTATGCCGGGCTGAGCTTCCGCTCGCCGGACAAGGTGCGCTACCGCTACCGCCTGCAGGGATTCGACCGCCAGTGGGTCGATGCCGGCAGCAACGAGGAGGCCGTCTACACCAACCTGCCGTCGGGCAGCTATCGCCTGGACGTGCAGGCGATGACCAGCCCGCTGGACTGGTCGCGCAGCGATCGCATCGGCAGCGCCTCGCTGCAGTTGCAGGTGGTGCCGCCGTTCTGGGAGCGCTGGCCGTTCGTGGTGCTGGTGGCGCTGTGCGCGACCGGCCTGATCCTGTGGTGGTACCGCGGCCGCAGCCATCGCTACCGGCGCCGCCAGCGTCGCCTCAACACCATCATCGCCGAGCGCACTCACGAGCTGAAGGCCAAGAACCTGGCCCTGAAGCTGGCCAACCTCGAACGCGAGGATCTGGTGCGCAAGCTCGCCTACCAGGCCGGTCACGATGCCCTGACCGGCCTGCCCAACCGGCGCACCGGCGATCCCTACCTCAACGCGGCGCTGGAGCGGGCGCTGAGCACGCGCACGCCCTTGTGCGTGGCGCTGCTGGACATCGACCATTTCAAGAAGATCAACGACGCGTACGGCCACGAGATCGGCGACGAGGTGCTGCGCCGGGTCGGCGAGGCGCTGCGCGCCAGCCTCGGCGAGCAGGCGTTCGCCGCGCGCCATGGCGGCGAGGAGTTCCTGCTGGTGCTGCCCGGCCTGGACCAGGAACCGGCGCGTGCGCGCCTGGATGCGTTGCGCGTGCGCATCGCCGACCTGGTGCTGTACGACGACGACGGGCGCGCAGTGCGCTTCACCGCCAGCATCGGCTTCGCCTGCGTGTCGCCGACCCTGCGCACGCGCCGCGACCTGCTGGTGAAGGCCGACAAGCTCCTGTACCAGGCCAAACGCGAAGGCCGCGATCGGGTGGTCGGCTAGGGCGCTGTCGCCACACGGACGCAGCGCGTCGGTTGCGCGGCGACGCAGGTTGCGTGGGCAGCGCGCGCAGGCGCCAGGCAGGCGCCGCGAAGCGCGTGGGGTATTCCAGTGGGGCGTTCCGCACCCGCCGCATCGTCGCGGCGGGCGGGAGGCGGCCGGCGCCAGTGCGCCGGCGCAGATCAGCCTTGCAGGCGCTGCAATACCGCCTGCGTGGCCGCCTCGGTGGAGATGCCCTGGCCGGGCGCGGCGAGATCGGCAGTGAACGCCTGCGCCTCGAGCGCGGCATCCACCGCCTGCTCGATCACCACTGCTTCGGCGTCCAGGCCCAGCGAGTGGCGCAGCAGCAGCGCCGCGCTGAGGATGGTCGCGTAGGGATTGGCGATGCCCTTGCCGGCGATGTCCGGCGCCGAGCCGTGGATCGGCTCGTACAGGCCGATGCGGCCGTCGCCCAGCGAGGCCGACGGCAGCAGCCCCAGCGAGCCGGCCAGCATCGAGGCTTCGTCGGTGAGGATGTCACCGAACATGTTCTCGGTGACGATCACGTCGTACTCGCGCGGCTTGGCCAGCAGGTGCATGGCCATCGAATCGACCAGTTGGTGTTCCAGACGCACGTCCGGGAATTCCTCGCGGCCGATGCGCGCGGCGACGTCGCGCCACAGCCGCGAGGTCTCCAGCACGTTGGCCTTGTCCACCGAGACCACGTGGTTGCGGCGCTGCCGGGCCAGGCGGAACGCGCTGCGCAGCACCCGTTCGATCTCCGCGACGGTATAGCGGCACAGGTCGCTGGCGTCGCTGGCGCTGCGGGTCTTGTCGCCGAAGTAGATGCCGCCGGTCAGTTCGCGCACCACCACGATGTCCACGCCCTGCAGCAGGTGCGGCTTGATCGGTGAGGCGTCCAGCGCCGCCTTGTGCGGCTTGACCGGGCGCAGGTTGGCGAACAGGCCCAGGCCGCGGCGGATCGCCAGCAGGCCCTGCTCGGGGCGCACCTTGGCGTTGGGATCGGACCACTTCGGTCCGCCGACCGCGCCCAGCAGCACCGCGTCGGCGCCCTGGCAGGCGGTCAGCGTGGCCGCCGGCAGTGGCTCGCCGTGGCGGTCGATGGCGATGCCGCCGATGTCGTGTTCGTGGAACTGGAAGTCGTGGCCGTGGCGCGCGGCGACGGCACGCAGCACCGCGACCGCGGCGGCGGCGACTTCCGGACCGATGCCGTCGCCGGGCAGGACGACGATGTCAGCGTGCATGGGTGGCCTCGTAGCGTTCGATGTCGGGTTGGCGCAGCAGCAGGTAGCCCATCTCGTCCACGCCTTCGAGCAGGCAGGTCTGCGAGAACGCGTCGAGCGGGAAGGCGTAGACGCGGCCGTCGGGCGTGCGCAGTTCGCGCGCGGCCACGTCCACGGTCAGTTCGTCGTCCGGGCGCTGCATCAGCGTCTGCACGTCGTCCTCGGCCAGCACGATCGGCAGCAGGCCGTTCTTGAGGCTGTTGTTGCGGAAGATGTCGGCGATTTCGCTGCTGACGATGGCGCGCAGGCCCAGGTCGGTCAGCGCCCACGGCGCATGCTCGCGCGAGGAGCCGCAGCCGAAGTTGCGCCCGGCCAGCAGGATCTGGCGGCCGGCGTTGTGCGCCTGGTTGAAGGCGAACTCCGGGTTCGGCGTGCCGTCGGCCTGCCAGCGCCAGTCGTTGAAGGCGTGGCGGCCGAGGCCGGCGCGTTCGGTGGTGGACAGGAACCGCGCCGGGATGATCTGGTCGGTGTCGATGTTGGTCTGGCGCAGCACCACGCTGCGCGAGGTGAGGGTGGCGAAGCCGGCCATCACGGGGTCTCCTGGGAAGCGACGGAGTCGAGGGCGGGTGCCGCGGCGTCGGCCACGGGCGGCGGCAGCGCCACGGGCGGCACGTGCGGCGGCAGCAGCGGCTGGTGGCGGTGCGCGAAGGCGCGGGTGGTGGTGGCGACGAAGGTCAGCGTGGCCGCGAACGCGGCGATGTGCGACGCCATCACGCGACCTCCGCGAACAGCGCGCGCGGATCGCTGACCTTGCCGTTCACCGCCGCCCAGGCCGCGGTCAGCGGCGAGGCCAGCAGGGTGCGCGAGCCCGGGCCCTGACGGCCCTCGAAATTGCGGTTGCTGGTGCTCACCGCCAGCTGTCCCGGCGCCACCAGGTCGCCGTTCATGGCGATGCACATCGAGCAGCCGGACTCGCGCCATTCCGCGCCGGCCGCGCGCACCACCTCGTGGATGCCCTCGGCCTCGGCCTGGCGCTTGACGATCTCCGAACCCGGCACCACCAGCATGCGCACGTGCGGCGCCACCTTGCGCCCGCGCAGCACCTGCGCCACGGCGCGCATGTCGCTGAGCCGGCCGTTGGTGCAGGAACCGACGAACACCACGTCCACCGGCGTGCCGATCAGCGCGTGCCCGGCTTCCAGGTGCATGTAGTGCAGGCCCTTCTGCGCCGCCGGATCCTGTGCGGCCGGGATCGGCACGTCCACCGCGATCGCGGTGCCGGGGTGGGTGCCCCAGGTCAGGGTCGGGCGGATCTCGCGCGCATCGATGTGCACCTCGGCGTCGAAGCGCGCGCCGGGATCGCTGCGCAACTCCGACCAGCGCTGCACGGCGGCGTCGAAGTCGGCGCCCTTGGGGCCGCGCGGGGTGTTGGCGACCCAGTCGAAGGTGACCTGGTCCGGCGCGACCATGCCGGCACGCGCGCCGGCCTCGATCGACATGTTGCACAGGGTCATGCGCTGCTCCATGTCCATCGCTTCGATGGTGGAGCCGCGGTATTCCAGCACGTGGCCGGTGCCGCCGTTGACGCCGATCACGCCGATGATGTGCAGGATCACGTCCTTGGCGCCGACGCCCGGCGCCAGCGGCCCGTCGACGGTGATCGCCATGGTCCTGGCCTTGCGCTGCAGCAGGCATTGCGTGGCGAGCACGTGGCCGACCTCGCTGGTGCCGATGCCGAACGCCAGCGCGCCGAACGCGCCATGCGTGGAGGTGTGGCTGTCGCCGCAGACGATGGTCATGCCGGGCTGGGTGAAGCCCTGCTCCGGCGCGATCACGTGGACGATGCCGCGGTTGTCCGAGCCCATGTCGAACAGTTCGATGCCGTAGTCGGCGCAGTTGCGCGCGAGCATGTCCACCTGCGCCTCGGAGGCCGGGGTGTAGTACGGCAGCTTGCCGTCGGCGCCGCGCGGCAGGGTCGGCGTGGAATGGTCCATCGTCGCCTTGGTGCGGTCGGGCCGGCGCGGCGCCAGGCCGCGCGTCTTGAGCTCGGTGAACGCCTGCGGCGAGGTCACTTCGTGGATCAGGTGCAGATCGATGTACAGCACCGCCGGGGCGGCGGCGCTTTCGGGGACGACGACGTGCGCGTCCCACAGCTTGTCGTACAGAGTGCGGGGAGTGGCGGACATTGCGGAACTACCTGGCAGGAAAGCTGGGCGGGGAGGGCGAGCGAAGGCGAGCGTGCACGAGGACGATGACCGCGGCGTGGCCGCTCACGCCATCGCGTCGGCGGCGGCCGGCGCCGCCTGGCGCTGGCGCAGCACGCGGTTGGCCACGTCCAGCCAGGCCAGCGCGCTGGCCTCGATGATGTCGCGGCTGGTGCCGGTGCCGTCGTACTCGACCTCGCCGTGGCGCACGCTGAGGTTGGCCTCGCCGCGCGCGTCGGCGCCGATGCCGACGCTGTGCACCTGGTAGCTGTCCAGCACCAGCTGCACGCCGGTGGCGGCCGACAGCGCGGCGAACAGCGCGTCCACCGGGCCGTCGCCCTCGGCGCGCTCGCTGACCCGCTGGCCGTCCGGATCGGACAGCTCGACCTGCGCGCTGGCGCGCTGGCCGCGGTCGCTGACGGTCATCGACGACAGCCGGTAGCCCTGGCTCTCCGGCGCGTCCTGCATCATCGCCTGCAGGTCGGCGTCGTTGACCACGCGCTGCTGTTCGCACAGCGCCTTGAACGCGTCGAAGGCGATGTTCAGTTCGGCCTCGTCCAGCACGTAGCCCAGCGCACGCAGGCGCTGCTCGACCGCGGCGCGGCCGCTGTGGCGGCCCAGCACCATCTGCGAGGACTCCCAGCCCACGTCTTCCGGGCGCATGATCTCGTAGGTGCCGCGGTGGCGCAGCATGCCGTGCTGGTGGATGCCCGACTCGTGGGCGAAGGCGTTGCCGCCGACGATTGCCTTGTTGCGCTGGACCGGCATGCCGACCAAGCGCTGCAGCAGCTGTGAGGTGGCGACGATGCGCGGCGTGTTGATCGCGGTATCCAGCTCGTAGAACGCGTTGCGCACCTTCAGCGCCATCGCGATCTCTTCCAGCGCGCAGTTGCCGGCGCGCTCGCCGATGCCGTTGATGGTGCATTCCACCTGCCGCGCGCCGCCTTCCACCGCGGCCAGCGAGTTGGCCACGGCCAGGCCCAGGTCGTTGTGGCAGTGGGTGCTGAACACCACGCGGTCGGCGCCGGGCACGCTGGCGATGATCCGCGCGAACATGCCGCGGATCTCTTCCGGGGTGGTGAAGCCGACGGTGTCGGGCAGGTTGATGGTGGTGGCGCCGGCGGCGATCGCCACGCTGGCGACCTCGGCCAGGAAATCCTCCTCGGTGCGGGTGGCGTCCTCGGCCGAGAATTCCACGTCGTCCACGTACTGGCGCGCCAGCGATACGTGCTTGCGCACCGACTCCAGCACCTGCTCGCGGGTCATGCGCAGCTTGTGCTCGCGGTGCAGCGGGCTGGTCGACAGGAACACGTGCAGGCGCGGATTGGCTGCCGCTTCCAGTGCCCGTGCCGAGGTCTCGATGTCGGCGGCCAGGCAGCGCGACAGCACCGCCAGGGTCGGCGTGCGCAGCTCGCGGCCGATCAGCGCCATCGCCTCGCGGTCGGACTGCGAGCTGGCCGGGAAGCCGGTCTCGATGATGTCCACGCCCAGCTCGGCCAGGGCGCGCGCCATCACCAGCTTCTGCGGCGGGGTCATGCTGCAGCCGGGGGATTGCTCGCCGTCGCGCAGGGTGGTGTCGAAAATGCGGATGCGGGGGGTCTGGGAAGAAACGGAAGTGTTCACCAGATGGGTTCCTCTACGGCGGCGGTGGCTTGCGGATGGGGATGCGGGGACGGCGCGATGCGGGCAGGAGCGGGCGGGGCGGGACGTTGGCTGCGAAGTCGCTCGGCGCTGCGGCGGCGCGGCTTGCGCGGCGGGCGCGGGCGCACCTCCGACAGCAGCGTCGCCAGCACGCCGGCGTCGATGTTGCCACCGGACACCACCGCGCACTTGCGCTTGCCGGCGACGCGGCGCCCGGCCGCCAGGGCCAGCGCGCCGGCGCCCTCGGCGATGACGTGCTCCTCCAGCGCCAGGCGGACCAGCGTTTCGCGCAGTTCCGCCTCGCGCACGATCACCACATCGTCGAGCAGGCTGGCGCACAGCCGGCGGGTGATGAACCCGGGGATTTTAACCTTGACGCCGTCGGCCAGGGTGGGCACCGGATCCACGGCGCGGACGTCGCCGCGGATCGCCCGCGCCATCGAGTCCACGCCTTCGACCTGGGCACCGACCACGCGTACCCCCTGCGAGCGCAGCGCCAGGGCCACGCCGGAGGCCAGGCCGCCGCCGCCGATCGGCACGATCACCACGTCCGGGGCGTGCGCGGCCAGTTCGATGCCGACGGTGCCCTGGCCGGCGATCACGTCCGGGTCGTCGAAGGCGGACAGGAAGCGGTAGCCGTTCTGTTCGGCCAGCTCGCGGGCGAAGGCGAAGGCCTCGTCGTAGCTGTTGCCGTGCTGGCGCACCGTGGCGCCCCAGTGCGCGACGCCGGCGATCTTGGTCTGCGGTGCGCCGTGCGGCATCACCGTGATCGCCTGCACGCCCAGCCGGTGCGCGGCCCAGGCCACGCCCTGCGCGTGGTTGCCGGCGGAGGCGCAGATCACCGCGCGCTCGTCGCCGCGTTCCAGCCCGGCCAGCAGCGCGTTGAGTGCGCCGCGCACCTTGTAGGAGCCGGTGCGCTGCAGGTTTTCCAGTTTCAGCCAGACCCCGAAGCGCTCGGCGTAATGCACTGGCGTCGGTGGCAGGTAGCGGCGCAGCCGCGCCTGCGCGGCCAGCACGTCGGCCACGCTGACGGCGACGTGGCCTACATCCGGCTCCTGCGCAGGGCGACCGGCGTCAGACATGGTGGGGCCGGGAGCGGGGAGTGGGGAGTGGGGATGCGCAGCGGGAATCCTGGGCGCAGGCGAGAAGAAGCGACCTCCGTTGAAGAAGATGCCTCCGCATGGCAGTACGGCGCAGGCGCGGCAGGACCGCCATGCACGCCGGGACGTTGGGATGCGCGCCCAATCCCGACTTCCCACTCCCGAATCCCGGCGCCATCACGCTACGCCGTCCAGCGCGGTCACGCGCACCGATTCGCAGTCGTAGACCTTCTCCATCTGCAGGCGCAGGGTCTCGCCGGGACGGTTGCCGTCCACCACCAGTTGCAGGTGCCAGCGGCCGGCGTCCTCGGCCACCGGCGCGCCGCTGATCGAGATCGGCGCGAAGCCGCGGCGTTCGGCCATGCCGATCGCGCGCAGCAGGGCGCCGTCGATCGGTTTCAGCACCAGGTCAAGCTGGTAACGCATGTGTCGTCTCCTGGCGCTGGGCAGCGGGATTGCTTTCCAGCATGGTGCTGTTGGCGGTGTTCGGCGGCACCAGCGGCCACACGTTGGCGCGTGCGTCGATGGCCACGTGCAGCAGCGCCGGGCCCGGCTGCGCCAGCAGCTCGGCCAGCGCGTCGTCGACCTGCCCGCGAGCGGTGATGCGCTTGGCCGGGATGCCGAACACCTGCGCCAGCGCGGCGAAATCCGGGTTGTCGGACAGGTCGATCTCGCTGTAGCGCTCGGCGAAGAACAGTTCCTGCCACTGCCGCACCATGCCCAGCGAACTGTTGTCCAGCAGCACGATCTTCACCGGCAGCTTGCAGCGGGCGATGGTGACCAGCTCCTGCACGTTCATCATGAAGCTGCCGTCGCCGCTGACCAGCACCACGGTGCGGTCGGGGCAGGCGAACTGCGCGCCCATCGCCGCCGGCAGGCCGAAGCCCATGGTGCCCAGCGCGCCGCTGGTCAGGTGATTGCGCGGGTGGTTGAAGCGGCAGTGCTGGGCGACCCACATCTGGTGCTGGCCGACGTCGCAGGCGATCACGGTGTCGGCCGGGGCCAGTTCGCTCAGCCGCTTCAGCAGGCCGGGCGCGTAGATGTCCTGCCCGGGTGCGTCGTAGCGCGCGCCGAACTTCTCGCGGTGGGCGACGCAGCGTGCGTGCCACGGCTCGCAGGTGCTGGTGGCCGCGGCCAGCGCGCGCAGCGACTGCGCCACGTCGCCGGGCACGGCGATATCGGCCTGGCGCAGCTTGGAGATCTCGCAGGCGTCGGCGTCCAGGTGGATGACCCGGGCGAACGGCGCGAACTCGGCCAGCTTGCCGGTGGCGCGGTCGTCGAAGCGCGCGCCGACCACGATCAGCAGGTCCGACTCCTGCACCGCCATGTTGGCGGCGCGGGTGCCGTGCATGCCGAGCATGCCCAGGTAATGCGGATGCGCGTGCGGCAGCGCACCCAGGCCGCGCAGGGTCAGCACGGTGGGGATGCGGGTGGCCTCGACGAACTGGCGGAACGCCTCCACCGCATCGCCCAGGGCGATGCCGCCGCCGCCGTAGATCACCGGCTTCTCGGCGCCGGCGATCGCCGCCAGCGCCTCGGCCAGCACCGCGTCCTGCGGCGCCGGCGGGGTCGGCACCGCCGCCGGCACGTGCGCCGGCAGATGCGAAGCGTCGGCCAGCTGCACGTCCTTGGGCAGGTCGATCAGCACCGGGCCAGGCCGCCCTTCGCGGGCGATGCGGAACGCGTCGCGCAGCACCTGCGGCAGGTCGTCCACGTGCCGCACCAGGAAGCTGTGCTTGACGATCGGCAGGGTCAGCCCGAACACGTCCAGTTCCTGGAACGCGTCGGTGCCCAGCAGCGGCGTGGCGACCTGCCCGGTCAGGCAGATCATCGGCACCGAGTCGAGCATCGCATCGGCGATGCCGGTGACCAGGTTGGACGCGCCCGGGCCGGACGTGGCGACGCACACGCCGACCCGTCCGCTGGCGCGGGCGTAGCCGTTGGCGGCCAGCGCCGCGCCTTGTTCGTGGCGGACCAGGATGTGCTTGAGCTGGCTGTCTACCAGCGCGTCGTAGAACGGCATGATGGTGCCGCCCGGATAGCCGAACAGCGTGTCCACGCCTTCGGCTTCCAGGGCCTGCGTCAGCCAGCGCGCGCCGTTGCGGGGCGTGCCGTGAGCGGAGGAGTTCATACGGTGGCGACCTTTCGGTGGAAGCGGGTGGGGGAGCCGCGGGTTACGCGGCCTTGGTGCCGCCGGCGGCCGGCGCGGCAGCGGCGTCGCCGTTGAGCCACACCATCTTGGCGCGCAGCTGCTTGCCGACCGTTTCGATCGGGTGGTCCAGGTCGGCCTGCTTGAACTTCTTGTAGTTCGGCAGGCCGGCGTCGTACTCGGCCACCCAGTTCTTGGTGAAGGTGCCGTTCTGGATGTCGGTCAGCACGTCGCGCATGCGCTCCTTGGTGGCCGCGTCGATCACTCGCGGGCCGCTGACGTAGTCGCCGTACTGCGCGGTCTCGGAGACGAACTCGAGCATGCGGGTGATGCCGCCTTCGTAGAACAGGTCGACGATCAGCTTCAGTTCGTGCAGCACTTCGTAGTAAGCGATTTCCGGCTGGTAGCCGGCTTCCACCAGCACTTCGAAGCCGGCCTGCACCAGCGACGAGGCGCCGCCGCACAGCACCGCCTGCTCGCCGAACAGATCGGTCTCGGTCTCTTCCTTGAAGGTGGTCTTGATCAGGTTGGCGCGCGCGCCGCCCAGGCCGGCGGCGTATTCCAGCGCGAACTGCTCGGCCTTGCCGCTCTTGTCCTGGTACACCGCCCAGATGCACGGCACGCCGCGGCCGATCTCGTACTCGCGGCGCACCAGCGCGCCCGGGCCCTTCGGCGCGACCAGCACCACGTCCAGGTCGGCGCGCGGCTTGATCATGTCGAAGTGCACGTTCAGGCCGTGCGCGAACAGCAGGCACGCGCCCTGCTTCATGTTCGGCGCCAGCACTTCTTCGTACAGCTTCTTCTGCACCATGTCCGGGGTCAGCACCGCGACCAGGTCGGCGTCCTTGACCGCCTCGGCGGGGCTCTTCACCACGAAGCCGTCGGCCTGCGCCTTGGCTTCGGTCGGGCCGCCGGCACGCAGGCCGATGGTGACGTCGAAGCCGGACTCGCGCAGGTTCAGCGCGTGCGCGCGGCCCTGGCTGCCGTAACCGACGATGGCGATCTTGGTGGTGGGCTGGGCGGAACTGGTCATGGGGCGGATGTCCTTGAACGGTGTTGGAGTGGAGAGGGGTCTTGCATTCGTGGTCACTGAAACGAAAAACCCCGCGCCGTTGCCGGTGCGGGGTCTGATCGAATCCTGGCTGCTTGTCGCTTACACGCCGGTTCGTCCCGCACTTGTGGGCGAGGTAATAAGCACGAGTACGAGGAGCGACGCGGCAGCGTCCGCGCGCAATGCGGCGGGCTGGTGGGTCGGCTTCGGGCGGGTGTGGCGCTGCAACATGCAGCGAGATAAACATGGGCTTTGCGCGACTGTCAACTGTGTCGCGGGCCCTTCTGCACGAATGTGCCGAAAGCCGCGCCAGCACTGCATGGTTACGCATGAAACGGAGGCGGCGCGGGCGGCGAATGGCGCCAATTGCGCGGAAATCCGGCGATTGCCAAGGGCGCGATGTGCACGCGTGCGCGGCACCGCCCGCCGCACTCGGGTACGGTGGGCGTCCCTGTTTCCGGAGAGCCGCGCATGTCCGTCTCGCTTCCTTCCCTGGCGCGCCTGGCGCTGGCACTGGCGCTGGCCACGTCGGTGCCGGCGCAGGCCGCCGACCGCATCACCGGCCAGCCGTTCGCCACCCGCTCGGAAGTGATCGCCCCGCACGCCATGGCCGCCACCTCGCAGCCGCTGGCCACGCAGATCGCGCTGGACACGATGCGTGAGGGCGGCTCGGCGGTGGACGCGGCGATCGCCGCCAACGCCGCGCTGGGGCTGATGGAGCCGACCGGCAACGGCGTCGGCGGCGACCTGTTCGCCATCGTCTGGGATCCGAAGACGCAGAAGCTGTACAGCTACAACGGCTCCGGCCGCTCGCCCAAGGCGCTGACCCTGGCCGAGTTCCAGCGCAGCGGGCTGAAGGAGATCCCGGCCACCGGCCCGCTGCCGGTGTCGGTGCCCGGCGCGGTCGACGGCTGGTTCGCGCTGCACGAGCGTTTCGGACGCAGGACGATGGCGCAGAACCTGGCGCCGGCGATCCGCTACGCCCGCGACGGCCATCCGGTGGCCGAGACCATCGCCTACTACTGGGGCCTTTCGGTGCCGCGGCTGTCGCAGTACCCCGGCTTCAAGGAGCAGTTCACCATCGACGGCCGCGCCCCGCGCAAGGGCGAGCTGTGGAAGAACCCGAACCTGGCCAACACCCTGCAGCAGATCGCCGACGGCGGCCGCGACGCGTTCTACAAGGGGCCGATCGCGCGCACCATCGATGCCTACTTCAAGGCCAATGGCGGCTTCCTGCGCTACGAGGACCTGGCCAGCCACCACGGCGAATGGGTCGAGCCGGTGTCCACCAACTACCGCGGCTACGACGTGTGGGAGCTGCCGCCCAACAGCCAGGGCATCGCCGCGCTGCAGATGCTCAACATCCTGGAGGGCTACGACTTCTCCAGGATCCCGTTCGGCTCGGCCGAGCACGTGCACCTGTTCACCGAGGCCAAGAAGCTGGCCTTCGCCGACCGCGCGCGCTTCTATGCCGACCCGGCGTTCCAGCCGGCGCCGCTGGCGCGGCTGATCTCCAAGGACTATGCCGCGCAACGGCGCGCGCTGATCTCGATGGACCGCGCGCTGAAGGAGGTGCAGCCGGGCACGCCGAAGCAACTGGAAGAGGGCGACACCATCTACCTGACCGTCGCCGATGCCGACGGCATGATGGTGTCGCTGATCCAGTCCAACTACCGCGGCATGGGCAGCGGCATGGCGCCGCCGGGGCTGGGCTTCATCCTGCAGGACCGTGGCGAGATGTTCGTGCTGCAGAAGGACCACCCCAACGGCTATGCGCCGGGCAAGCGTCCGTTCCAGACCATCATCCCCGCGTTCGTGACCAAGGACGGCAAGCCGTGGCTGAGCTTCGGCGTGATGGGCGGGGCGATGCAGCCGCAGGGCCACGTGCAGATCCTGATGAACCTGATCGATTTCCACATGAACCTGCAGGAGGCCGGTGACGCACCGCGGATCCAGCACGACGGCTCCACCGAGCCGACCGGGCAGGCCACCGCGATGCGCGACGGCGGCGAGCTGAACCTGGAGACCGGCTTTTCCTACGACACGATCCGCGCGCTGATGCGCAAGGGTCACCGGGTGATCTTCGCCGACGGCCCGTATGGCGGCTACCAGGCGATCGCGCGCGATCCGGACAGCGGCGTGTACTACGGCGCCTCGGAGAGCCGCAAGGACGGGCAGGCCGCCGGGTATTGAGGAAACGCCGCAGCTGGTCCGGGACGCGGGGCCCGCAAAAGCGAGGGCGGGCAGGCACAACGCGATCCGGCCGCTACGTCCGGTTCGCGCGCGCCAGGCGGCGATCGTGCGCCGCGCGGCCGCCTCGGCGTGATGCCGCGGCGGGCGTCCTGGCCGGCCGACCCATGATGGCGATCCCGTTTGCGCGTGCGGCGGCTGCAACGGCAGGTGGGCGACCCGATACCATGGCCGCAGCACTGAGGAAGACGCCGATGGCCTTGTTTTCACGCAGTCCCGATGCCGACGCCGCGCCCGTTGCCGGTTTGCCGGATGCCCCGATCGCGCTGTTGCGGCTGGAGCCCGACGGTCGCGTGAGTGCCGCCAACCGTGCCGCCCTGGACCTGCTGGGCGTCCCGGCCGAAACGCTGCTTGGCGCCGCCAGCGAGGCGGTCTGGGGCTTGCCGCTGTCCGCCCTGGTCGACAGCGAAGGCAGTTGGCAGGCGCCGGGGGACGATCCCGCGCGGCGCGTGCGCTACCAGCGCGACCGCGATCGTGGCGGCCAGGGCTGGCTGCTGTCGCTGCCGCATCCGGAAACCGCGGCACTGTTGCGCGACGCCGCGCTGCTCGGCGAGGGCCAGCCGCAGGGGGCGACCAGCCCGGCGCTGCAGGCGCTGGCGCAGCGGATCCAGGAGGGGGCGGTGGCGCAGGCGCTGCTGGATCGGGTCGGCGAGCGGCTGACCGGCTGCGATCTGGATCTGGGGCTGCAGACGCCGCTGTCGGCGCAGGAGACCGAGGCGATGCCGGGACGGCGCCTGTCGGCCGGCTTCGGCAACCTGGCCGAGGCGATCCGCCAGGCGGTGGCGTTGTCGCTGCAGATCGCCGCCGACGTGCCGCACGTGGTCGCCGAGAACGACGAACTGGCGCGGCAGTCCCAGACCCAGCTGGATGCGCTGCAGACCGTGCTGGGCACCACCCGGCAGTTGCTGCAGAGCCTGCAGGAGACGGACCGCGATCTGCGCGCGGTGATCGCAGTGGCGGCCAGCGCCGACGACAGCGCCCGCCAGGGCGTGGAGGCGGCGCACAGCCTCGGTCAGGCGATGCAGGAGCTGGCGCGGCGTTCGGCGCGCGCCAACCAGGTCATCGAGGTGATCGATGCGGTCGCGTTCCAGACCAATATCCTCTCGATCAACGCCAGCATCGAAGCGGTGCATGCCGGCCCGGCCGGGCGCGGGTTCGCGGTGGTCGCCACCGAGATCCGGCAACTGGCCGACCGCGCCGCCAACGCGGCGCGCGACGTGCGCAGCATCATCGGCGAGACCGGTGCGGCGCTGCAGGACAGCGCCGCCTCGGCGCAGCGCACCGAACAGGTGCTGGGCGGCATCGGCGAGTTGCTTGGCCGCGCCAGTACGGCGATGGAGGCGGTGGCCGGACGCATCGCCACGCAAAGCGGGGAGATCGGCGGCATCGGCCGCGCCGTGGAGCACGTGGTCGGGCTCAGCCGCAGCAATCTGCAGCACGCCGCGCAGGTGCTCCAGCGCAGCGCCGACCTGGCCGCCGGCAGCGAGACCCTGCACGACTGCGTGAACCTGTTCCGGCTGCCCGCCGATCCGATGCGGCAGCCACGGCATGCGCGCGTGCGCGATCTGGCGCAGGCGGCCGCGGTCAGCATCGGCCTGGCCCTGGAGGCCGCACTGGCGCGCGGGCGGATCGGCGAGGATGCGCTGTTCTCCACCGACTACGTGCCGATCCCCGGCATCGACCCGCCCAAGTACCGCACCGCGTTCGATGCGTTGTGCGACGAGCTGTTGCCGCCGCTGCAGGAGCCGTTGCTGGCCGCGCATCCGTGGATCGTGTTCGCGATCTGCGCCAACGTCGACGGCTATGTGCCGACCCACAATCTGCGCTTCAGCCAGCCGCTCAGCGGCGACCGCGCGCGCGATCTGGTCGGCAACCGCACCAAACGCATCTTCGCCGATCGGGTCGGCCGCAACGTCGGCCGCCACACCGCGCCCTATCTGCTGCAGGTGTACCGGCGCGATACCGGGCAGATCCTGTTCGATCTGTCGGTGCCGGTGCATGTGCGCGGGCGCCACTGGGGCGGCCTGCGCGTGGCCTACATGCTGGAATGAGCCATCGCCCGCGCGGGCAAAAAAATGCCGCCGGTGGTGCCGGCGGCAATGAGAGAGAGAGCGTGGATTCTTGTCCGTCCAGCCTAGGTCGGCCGCGTGGTCGCGGTTTGTCGCCGGTGGCAATCTGTGTCGCGGCGCTGACACATGGGCGCGGCGGCTGTGCTGGCGTTCAGTCCGCGCCGGTTGGCGGCCAGCGGCGGAAACGGGTCTAATAGCCGCAGAAGCGGGGGTACCGCGGCGCAGGCCGCGGTTGAGACAGTCCCTTCGAACCTGATCCGGCTGATACCGGCGTAGGGAAGCTTCGCAAGTCCGCTGCCGGCGCGTGCGCGTCCGTGGCGGGCCCGCGCCGCCGCTTCGTCCGAGATGCGAGTCCGCTCGCACCCGTCCCGCGTTCCCCCGCGGGTCACCCAACCAGGACGAACGCCGATGAATGCCGTACCCAACCCGCTGCAGCAGCAGACCGATACCTTGTCCGCGGCGGTGACCCGCCCGATCCCCGGTTCGCGCAAGATCTTCGTGCAGGGCTCGCGCGCCGACCTGCAGGTGCCGATGCGCGAGATCGCGCTGACCCGCACGCCCACCGTGTTCGGCGGCGAGGAGAACGCCCCCATCACCGTCTACGACACCTCCGGGCCCTACACCGACCCGCAGGCGCGGATCGATCTCGGCGCCGGCCTGGCGCCGCTGCGCGCGGCCTGGATCGCCGAGCGCGGCGACAGCGTGGCGCTGGCCGGGCTCAGTTCGCAGTTCGGCCGCGCGCGCGAGGACGATGCGCGCCTGCAGGCGGTGCGCTTCCCCGCACGGCGCCTGCCGCGGCGCGCCCGCGATGGCGCCAACGTCACCCAGATGCATTACGCGCGGCGCGGCATCGTCACCCCGGAAATGGAATTCGTGGCGATCCGCGAGAACCAGCGCCTGCAGGACCTGCACGATGCGCAACTGCGAATGCAGCATCACGGCGAGGCGTTCGGCGCCGCGATCCCGCAGCAGATCACGCCCGCGTTCGTGCGCGACGAGATCGCCCGCGGCCGCGCCATCCTGCCGTGCAACATCAACCATCCGGAAAGCGAGCCGATGATCATCGGCCGCAACTTCCTGACCAAGATCAACGCCAACATCGGCAATAGCGCGGTCAGTTCCGGCATCGCCGAGGAAGTGGAAAAACTGGTGTGGGCGATCCGCTGGGGCGGGGACACGGTGATGGACCTGTCCACCGGCAAGCACATCCACGAGACCCGCGAATGGATCGTGCGCAATTCGCCGGTGCCGATCGGCACCGTACCGATCTACCAGGCGCTGGAGAAGGTGGACGGCCGCGCCGAGGAACTGACCTGGGAGATCTTTCGCGACACCCTGATCGAGCAGGCCGAACAGGGCGTGGACTACTTCACCATCCATGCCGGCGTGCTGCTGCGCTACGTGCCGCTGACCGCAAAACGCGTCACCGGCATCGTCTCGCGCGGCGGCTCGATCCTGGCCAAGTGGTGCCTGGCGCATCATCGCGAGAACTTCCTCTACACCCACTTCGAAGAGATCTGCGAGATCATGAAGGCCTACGACGTGGCCTTCTCGCTCGGCGACGGGTTGCGCCCGGGCTGCATCGCCGACGCCAACGACGCCGCCCAGTTCGGCGAGCTGGAGACGCTGGGCGAGTTGACCAAGGTCGCCTGGAAGCACGACGTGCAGACCATGATCGAAGGCCCCGGCCACGTGCCGATGCAGTTGATCAAGCAGAACATGGACAAGCAGCTGCGCGAGTGCGGCGAGGCGCCGTTCTACACGCTGGGGCCGCTGACCACCGACATCGCCCCGGGCTACGACCACATCACCTCGGCGATCGGCGCGGCGATGATCGGCTGGTTCGGCACCGCGATGCTGTGCTACGTCACGCCGAAGGAGCATCTGGGCCTGCCCAACCGCGCCGACGTGCGCGACGGCATCATGGCCTACAAGATCGCCGCGCACGCCGCGGACCTGGCCAAGGGCCACCCGGGTGCGCAGGTGCGCGACAACGCCTTGTCCAAGGCGCGCTTCGAGTTCCGCTGGGACGATCAGTTCCATCTCGGCCTGGATCCGGAGAAGGCGCGCGAGTTCCACGACGAGACCCTGCCCAAGGACGCGCACAAGCTGGCGCACTTCTGTTCGATGTGCGGGCCGCACTTCTGCTCGATGAAGATCACCCAGGACGTGCGCGACTACGCCGCCGAACACGGGGTCGATGCGGAAGCGGCCTTGCAGGCCGGCATGGCGGAGAAGTCGGCGCAGTTCCTGGCGGCCGGCGCGCAGGTGTACCGCGCCGAGTGACCTGTGGCGGTCGGCGCGTGTGCGCATGCGCCGGTCCAACGCCACGCCTGCCGTGCGCTCGCACGGCAGGTGCGGCCGGCATCTTCGGTCGTGACGACGGCGCCATGCACACGCCCGTCTATCATGCGCGCTGGTCGCCACAGGGAATGTCCCATGCTGCGCTATGCGTTCGCGCTGCGTCGCCATCCGTCCGCGCTGCTGCTCGGCGTGCAGTTGCTGGGCGTGCTGCTGTATCCCTGGATGGAGGACACCGCCGCCGGGCGCGCGCTGTTCGGTGCGTTCGGCATCGTGGTGCTGTCGCTGGCGCTTTGGGTGGTCAACCGCGGACCCACGGCACTGTGGATCGCCTGTTGCCTGGCGCTGCCGTCGGTGGCGCTGTCGATCGCCGCGGCGCTGCTCGGCAATCCGGCGATGACCGTGTGGGCGCAACTGCTGGAAAGCCTGCTGTACTTCTATACCGCCGGCAGCCTGATCGCCTACATGCTGCAGGACCATGTGGTCACCCGCGACGAACTGTATGCCGCCGGTGCCACCTTCACGCTGCTGGCCTGGGCCTTCGCGTTCGTCTTCGCGGTGTGCCAGCAATGGTGGCCGGGCAGCTTCACCGCGGCCGTGGACCCGTCCTCGCCGCGGACCTGGATGGAACTGCTGTACTTGAGCTTCAGCGTGCTCTCCGGCGTGGGCCTGAGCGACGTCGTGCCGGTGCAGCCGTTCGCGCGGGCGCTGGTGATGCTCGAACAGTTCGCAGGGGTGATGTATATCGCCCTGGTGGTGTCGCGGCTGATTGGGCTGAGCGTCACGCGCAAGTTGTGAAGCGCTCAATGTGGTGAACTAGGCCATTCCCTGTTGCGCGAGGCCTTTGCGGCTGGCGCGCTGCGATGCGTCGGTGTACATCCGATCCTGGCCAAGACCGGCCACCGCTTGGTGGCTCCGATGCAGTTTTGATGCGGGCTGTTGCTGGCTGGTGCTGGTTGTGTGGTGGTGGTTCGCGCGCGGCCCGGTGGCGCCTGTCGATAGCGCCGAACAGGAGTGTGTGCTGGACGGCCCTCAAGCGCGTGTATTGGCGATCACCGCCCTGTCCGTGTTCAAGTTGGAGCAGGCACTGTCTCCGAACGGCACGCAAGTCACGTATGTCGCACGCATTGACGGCAGCGATCGCACGCCGTTGCTGGTGCCGCCGCGCGGCGCGGCCGCCGGCAGTACCGCGCGGTGCTCGCTGGGCGTCCGTGCCCGCGGCGAGTCCGACCGCCTGCCCGAAGGCGCATGCATCGCCTTCGCCCGGCTCGGCATGAACCGGCAATACGGGTGATGCTGGTGCAGTCCGAAGAACGCACGCCTGCAAGCGAGGTCACGCTTCGACGAGAGTGAATCGTTCATTTTTAGGCTGGGGTGCCGATGGTGTTCGCTAGCAGGAACCGGCGCGTGGCAGGGTGGCGTCATGTGTTGGATCTGGGCAGCGAAAGCTGAACAACCTTGGACTATGCGGTCGTCGTTGGCGATTTCGATTATGCGCCGCGCCATCCCGGCAGCGGCGCAGCCGACGCGCGGTGCAGGAGCTACGCAGGGCGCATCTACCGCGCTATTGAACGTCTGACGGTGCATGGAGCCTTCGGTCGGCGCACGCGGCAGCAGGCCGCGCGCGCCACGGCCGGGCTCAGGCCGAAGTCAGCCCCATCAGGTTTTCGGCGTGTTCGCGCCAGGTCGGCAGCTTGCTCAGCATGCCGGTCTTGGACAGGTACTCCTCGTCCACCTCCGAGCCGCTGGCCAGGGCCATCGCCACGTGTACCGCGCCGGTGACCCAGAAACTGCGGGTGCTGGAGCGCTGCGGCTGGCGATGGAAGGCCACCGCCTCGATGATCGGCATCGGCAGGCCCCACAGGCCGAGCAGGTAGGCGCCGGCCTCGGCGTGGCCCGGGCGGGCGTCGTCGGCATCGACGGGCGGCTCGCGCTCGTCGCGCACGCCCGGCAGCAACAGGCCGATGTCGGCCAGCAGCGCCGCTGTCGAACCCAGTTCGACGCTGGACGCCGGCAGCATCTTCGCGGCCAGCTTGGACGCCAGCAGGGAGCGCTGCTGCAGCGCGTTGCGCTCGGCGTTGGACAGCGCCTGCACCGAGAACACTTCGCTGGCCAGCACCAGGTCGCGCAGGGTGGCGGTGCCCAACCGGGTCACGGCGGTGCGCAGGTCGGAAATGGTGCGGCCGTTGGAGAAGAACGCCGAGTTGCACAGCTGCAGCACCTTGGCCGCGATCGCCGGGTCGGCCGAGACCAGCTTGGCCAGGTCGGCGGCGTTGCTGCCTTCGTCCTGCTCCAGCGCGTGCATCAGGCTCAGGTACAGATGCGGCGGCGAGGGCAGCTTCTCGATGCGGCCGATGCTGGAGCGCAGGCGCGGGTTGCCCAGCAGTTCCTGCAGTTCTTCCAGGCTGGTGACCGCCTCCAGCAGCATCTCAGGCGACAGCGGCAGCGGCAGGAACCGGTGCGCCACGCCGATGATCCGCGCCGGCGGCGCGCGATTGCTCTGTTCGGCCTCGATCAGCGCGATGCGGATGGTTTCCGGGCTCAGCGTGCGGATCTGGCCGAGCAGGGTGGCAGTGGTGAGGTCCGGCAGCGTCGGCGCGGCGATCACCGCATCCAGGCGCACGGTGGCTGCCGCGGCGATCGCGGCATTGCCGTCGGCGACGCTCTGGACCTGCCAGTCGTCGCCCAGATCGCGAATGTATTCAGTGACTTCGGACGGAAGGCTGGCTTCGTCGCCGACGAACAGGATGCGCAAGAGACTGTCCCCCAAAAAGAGCCGGATCGCGGACGGACCGGGCTCGCTGATGCCATGACGCAATGTACCGCAAACCCCGAAGCGCGGCGCCCCGGCAACGGCAAAACGTGAAACGGATCAGCCGTGGCAGGGCAGGCGCCCCGCCGCGGCCGCGCGGCTCAGGCGCCGGCTTCGTAACGGGTCACCGACTCGCGCAGGATGCGCTTGGCCTCTTCGGCATTGCCCCAGCCGTCGAGCTTGACCCACTTGCCCTTCTCCAGATCCTTGTAGTGCTCGAAGAAGTGGCCGATGCGCTCCATCCAGTGGCCGGACACCTGGGTGATGTCCTCGATGTGCGCGTAGCCCTGGAACACCTTGGCCACCGGCACCGCCAGGATCTTCTCGTCGCTGCCGGCCTCGTCGCTCATCTTCAGCACGCCGACCGGGCGGCAGCGCACCACGCAGCCGGGCACCAGCGGCAACGGCAGCACCACCAGCACGTCGGCCGGGTCGCCGTCGCCGCACAGGGTGTTGGGCACGTAGCCGTAGTTGCAGGGGTAGCGCATCGGCGTGGAAAGGATGCGGTCGACGAAGATGGCGCCGCTGGCCTTGTCCACTTCGTACTTGACCGGCTCGGAATCCTTGGGGATTTCGATGACGACGTTGATTTCTTCCGGCAGGTTCTTGCCGGAGGTGACCAGTTCCAGACCCATGCGCTAGCTCCAGTGGAGTGGCTTCTAAAGAGGCAGGCATTCTAGTCGGTTGGCTGTTGCAATGCAGCGCACAGCGGTTCGGAGGATTCCTACAGCGGTTTCGGACTCCATACCGGCCCGCATGGGGCGCATTCCGATGGTGTCGGTCCTCGGTGGCGGCGACCCTGTGGCCACTGTCCCCCATCAAGGAGCAAGACGATGAACGGAATCCGGCGATCGATATGGCCGCTGCTGGCGGTGCTGGTCCTGGCCTGCGGCGCTGCGCACGCGCAGCAGGCGGCGCCGAGGTATGTGGATGCAATGGACTACCCAGCGCCCGGCGAGGGCTGGGAGGCGTTCGCCGACCTGGAGCGACGGCTGGCGCACGACTTCGACCAGCTCTGCGGCGACACCTTCTGCGAAGGCGACTACAGCGACTACCGGCCGCTGCGCTATCGCTGCTCGGTGCGTCAGCGCGACGGGGTGATCGGCGAGTGCCTGTGGAGCTTCGCCGCCAGCGAGGCCAGCGTCGACCCGGACACCGGCCAGGTGGTGGTCGATGCGCGGCTGTGGCACTGCCGCACGCCGCTGCAGCCGCAGACCCGGTTGCACGCGCTGTACGCGGCGCTTTCGGGCGAGCGACCGCTGTTCGCGCCGCTGCCGCACAGCGAGCGCAGCATCAACGACGGGTTGATCGACTGCCTGTAGCCACGACGCGCATGCGCAGCGGGCGCGGGCATGTCGCCGGCGCCCGCTGTCCATTCAGCTACAGCAGCGGCACCAGCAGCAGCGCCACGATGTTGATGATCTTGATCAGCGGATTGATCGCCGGCCCGGCCGTGTCCTTGTACGGATCGCCGACGGTGTCGCCGGTCACCGCGGCCTTGTGCGCCTCGCTGCCCTTGCCGCCGAAATGGCCATCCTCGATGTACTTCTTGGCGTTGTCCCAGGCGCCGCCGCCGGTGGTCATCGAGATCGCCACGAACAGGCCGGTGACGATGGTGCCGATCAGCAGGCCGCCGAGCGCGCGCGGGCCCAGCAGCAGGCCGACCACGATCGGCACCGCCACCGGCAGCAGCGACGGCACGATCATTTCGCGGATCGCCGAGCGGGTCAGCATGTCCACCGCGCGGTCGTACTGCGGCTTGCCGGTGCCCTGCATGATGCCGGCGATCTCGCGGAACTGCCGCCGCACTTCCTCCACCACCGCACTGGCGGCACGGCCCACCGCTTCCATCGCCATCGCGCCGAACAGGTAGGGGATCAGGCCGCCGATCAGCAGGCCGATGATCACCGTGTGGTCGGACAGGTCGAAGGCGAAGGTCTCGGTGGGGTGCGCGGCGCGCAGGTTGTGGGTGTAGTCGGCGAACAGCACCAGCGCCGCCAGGGCCGCCGAGCCGATCGCATAGCCCTTGGTCACCGCCTTGGTCGTGTTGCCGACCGCATCCAGCGGGTCGGTGACCGCGCGCACCTCCGGCGGCAGTTCCGCCATCTCGGCGATGCCGCCGGCGTTGTCGGTGATCGGGCCGTAGGCGTCCAGCGCCACGATCATGCCGGCCATCGACAGCATCGCGGTGGCGGCGATGGCGATCCCGTACAGACCCGACAACGCGAACGCGCCCCAGATCGCCGCGCACACCGCGATCACCGGCAACGCAGTGGATTTCATCGAGATGCCGAGCCCGGCGATGATGTTGGTGCCGTGGCCGGTGGTCGAGGCCTGCGCCACATGCTGCACCGGTTTGTACTGGGTGCCGGTGTAGTACTCGGTGATCCACACGATCAGCCCGGTCAGCGCCAGGCCGATCAGCGCGCAGCCGTAGAGTTTGCCGGCACCGGCGGCGGTGTCGCCCATCAGTTGCTGGGTCACCGGCCAGAACGCCAGCGCCGCCAGCACCGCCGAGACCACTACGCCCTTGTACAGCGCGCCCATGATCGAACCGCCCGGGCGCACGCGCACGAAGAAGGTGCCGACGATCGAGGCGACGATCGATACCCCGCCCAGCACCAGCGGATACAGCACCGCGTTGCGCCCGGCCTCGGCGGCCATCAGCCCGCCCAGCAGCATCGTCGCGATCACCGTGACCGCGTAGGTCTCGAACAGGTCGGCGGCCATGCCGGCGCAGTCGCCGACGTTGTCGCCGACGTTGTCGGCGATCACCGCCGGGTTGCGCGGGTCGTCCTCGGGAATGCCGGCCTCGACCTTGCCGACCAGGTCCGCGCCGACGTCGGCGCCCTTGGTGAAGATACCGCCGCCCAGGCGCGCGAAGATCGAGATCAGCGAACTGCCGAAGGCCAGGCCGACCAGCGCATGTAGGCTGTCGCCGACGCTGTGGCCCAGCCACTGCAGCAGGCCGTAGTAGCCGGCCACGCCGATCAGGCCCAGGCCCACCACCAGCATGCCGGTGATCGCGCCGCCGCGGAACGCCACCGCCATGGCTGGCGCCAGCCCGCGCCGCGCCGCCTCGGCGGTGCGCACGTTGGCCCGCACCGACAGGTTCATGCCGATGTAGCCGGCGACCCCGGACAGCACCGCGCCGATCGCGAAGCCCCCGGCGGTGTACCAGCTCAGAAACACGCCGACCAGCACCAGCAGCACCGCGCCGGCGATGGCGATGGTCAGGTATTGGCGGTTGAGGTAGGCGCGGGCGCCTTCCTGGATCGCATCGGCGATATGCCGCATGCGTTCGTTGCCGGCGGGTTGCGCCAGGATCCAGCGCGTGGAGACGATGCCGTAGAGCACCGCCAGAGCCGCGCACGCCAGTGCCACGGTGACCGCATATCGTTCCAGCATGACCCCTCCCAAGGATGTGGATGGCGCCCAAGCGTTGGACGTACCGCGGGATCACACCGTAGGAGCTGAAGCATGCAACGACTCCGCGGCCACAACGCGCGCCGCTGGTGCGTATCGCAATGTCATCTGGCCTGGACGTGGACGAGTATGCGCCTGGCTCGGTGATGCCGCCAGCGACCCGGCAGGGCGTCGCAGTTTTGGCGTCCGGTTCAGTCTGCGCATGGCAGCGTGGCGCATCGCTTCCCAGGAGCCCTCCGATGCACACGACGCTTTCCCCAAGGCTGCGCGCACGCGCTTCGATCCTCGTCCTCGGTCTGTGTGCGTTGGCGCCGCTGGCCGCCGTGGCCGCCGATCCCACCCCGGAACTGCAGCGCCCGGCCAGCGCGCCGCAGGCGGTCGGGGTGGTGCACACCATCCGCCAGATCCCCGAGGCCTGCGTGCGCTTCGAGGGCGAGTACACCGGCGATGCGGCGCAGCCCTACCGCTTCTCGGCGGTGCGCAGCAGTCCCACCTGCCAGCCGCGCGCCAGGCTGGTCGAGTTCGACCAGGCCAAGCCCAGCGAGGCCACCGGCTGGAAGTTCAACGACCTGATCCGTGTGCCCAGCGCCGCCTGTCCCTCGCAGCAGGCGGTGGTGCGGGTGTGGCGCAAGCCGGTGGCGCTGAACACCGAGCGCGATGGTCAGGGCCAGTCGCGGATCTATCTGGAAGAGGCCAAGCAGCAGGCGGCGGCCGGCAAGGTCCCGCAGGTGCCGCAGTTCACCGCGCAGATGACCGTGGAGGGCAAGGCCTGCCGCTGAGCGTGCGGCTTGGATGACAGCCTCGCCCGTGTCGCCTGCCGCGCGGCACGGGCCGCAGGTTTGCATGACGGTGGCGGACCTGTCGTGTCACGCGCACACATGGCACATGGCACATGCGCGCCATCGGCGCCTGCGTAAACCGGTACCCAGGGACATGCGCGCGGCTGTCTCGCGCTACTTGATCGTCGCCGACCCATCGCCTGCGGCGTGCGCGACAGGCGACGCCACATCAGGCGCAGCTGCGCCGGTATGCCGCCGCCGCCATTCGTCGGCGACATCGCCCATGGTCTTGGCGACGCCATTGCGGATCCAGGCCATGAACGCGCGATCGAAGGCGAAGCCGTCGCCGCATGCCGCAACGAGAAAACGACGCACGTTCTGCGTGTTGCGGTAGCCTCCATTCACCGGCGTCGCGCGCGTGATCGTGTCGCTGTGCCAATCGAAGTGCATGTGCTTGGACGCGCTGGTCGTATCTTCGAGCATGTCGCGCATCTTGGTTGTCCCGTCTTCTCGGAAGCTCCGGACACTCCGGCATCGGCGCCGGAGGCGTCGGCGCTGTGCACCCTCTTGTCGTGTCCCTCGATCGTCACGCGCAGCGCCTGCGGACGCCGGTGCGCATGGCGCCATGCCGCGCGCGACGGCATGCGCCGATGACGCCATGACGATCCTGCGCCGCGCTGTCAGCCCTCCCAGGCCGGCAGCTTCTTCTTCACCGCCACGTTCTTCAGCGCCACGTACTTGGGCAGCCCATCCGTGCCGTAGGGCAGCGGCGCCTCGCCGCGGATCAGCGGCTGCAGGTAACGGCGCGCCTTCTCGGTGATGCCGAAGCCGTCCTTGCGCAGGAAGCCAGCGGGCATCTTCTTCTCGTGGTTGGCGACCTTGTGCAGTGGCGCTGCCTCGATCTTCCAGCGGTACGGCGCATCGCTGCTGCGCACGATCGCCGGCATCACCGCGTTCATGCCCTTCAGCGCGAACTGCACCGCGGCCTTGCCGACGGCCTGCGCCTGCTCCCAGTCGGTACGCGAGGCGAGGTGGCGGGCCGAACGCTGCAGGTAGTCGGGCAGGGTCCAATGCACCTTGTAGCCGAGCTCGGCCTTGACCTTGCCGGCCAGGTAGGACGCCACGCCGCCGAGCTGGCTGTGCCCGAACGCATCGGTGCCGCCGCCGGCATCGGCGACGAAGCGCCCGTCGGCGGTCTGGATGCCCTCGCTGGCCACCACCACGCACCAGCCGACCTTGTCCACCACCTTGCGCACCTGCGCCAGGAACGCGGCCTCGTCGTAGGCGCGTTCGGGAAACAGGATGATCTGCGGCGCCTCGTCCGGCGATTGCGCGGCCAGCCCGGCGGCGGCGGCCAGCCAGCCGGCATGGCGGCCCATGGCTTCGTAGACAAATACCTTGGTCGAGGTCTCGGCCATCGCCGCCACGTCCAGCGCCGCCTCGCGCACCGACACCGCGGTGTACTTGGCCGCCGAGCCGAAGCCCGGGCAGGTGTCGGTGACCGCCAGGTCGTTGTCGATGGTCTTGGGCACGCCGACGCAGTGCAGCGGGTAGCCGAACGCCTGCGCCAGCTGCGACACCTTCCACGCGGTGTCGGCCGAATCGTTGCCGCCGTTGTAGAGGAAGTAGCGCACGTCGTGCGCCTGCAGCACCTGCAGCAGGCGCTCGTACTTGGCGCGGTCGGCCTCCAGCGACTTGAGCTTGTAGCGGCACGAGCCGAACGCGCCGCCGGGGGTGTGGGCCAGCGCGGCGATGGCCGCCGCCGACTCCTTGGAGGTGTCGATCAGGTCCTCGCGCAGCGCGCCGAGGATGCCGTTGCGCGCGGCCAGGACCTTGACCTTGCGCGCCCGCGCTTCGCCGATGACGGCGGCGGCGCTGGCGTTGATGACGGCGGTGACGCCGCCGGACTGGGCGTACAGCAGGGTGCCTTGGGCCATGGTCGGGGTTCGCTCCTGGGGTGGGGACATTGCCGGGACATTGCCCGGATGCGGTAAGCTGGGGATCTAGCGGTGCAGCGCAGGCGTGGCCCCCGAGTCTAACGCCGCCGGCCGCGCACGGTACTTTCCTCGAGGAGTCAGGTTGATGCGATTGGTTCTGTTGGGACCGCCCGGATCGGGCAAGGGCACGCAGGCGGCCCGCCTGAAGGACAAGCTGCAGATTCCGCACATTTCCACCGGCGATCTGCTGCGCGCCGAAGTCGCCGCCGGCACCCCGCTGGGCGTGCAGGCCAAGGAAGTGATGGCGCGTGGCGACCTGGTCTCCGACGACATCCTGCTGGGCATGCTCGAATCGCGCCTGGGCCGCGACGACGTCGCCAACGGTTTCATCCTGGACGGTTACCCGCGCAACCTGGCGCAGGCCTCGGCACTGGACGACCTGCTGGCCAAGATCGGCCAGCCGCTGGACGCGGTGGTGCAGCTGGACGTGGCCAACGAACTGCTGGTCGAGCGCATCGCCGGCCGCGCCAAGGCCGAAGGTCGCGAGGACGACAATCCCGAGTCGGTGCGCAAGCGCCTGCAGGTCTATACCGATTCGACCGCGCCGGTGATCGGCTTCTACGACAAGCGCGGCACGTTGGCGCGGGTGGATGGCGTCGGCTCGCTGGACGAGGTGCTCGCCCGCATCCTGGCGGCGATCGGCCGCTGAGGCGGCCCGGCACGCCGGCGCCCGCAGCGGGCGCCGGACGTGCAGATGGCGCGGGATCCCGACGATTGCGCGTCTCCCGGTCACGACGCGCAACGCCCGTAGGAGCGGCTTCAGCCGCGACGGGCTTTACCGGGAATGCGCATCGCGGCTGAAGCCGCTCCTACCACGGTAAGGACATGTCCCGCGGCGCTGCGGCGCAGCGAGTGATCGGCCGTGGGCGCGCATGCCGCTTGCCATCAGGCCGGGCTTGCTAAAAGAGGGTGCCAGCGAACGGGCTTGCTCAGGGCCCCACGACATGAGCTCCCTTGGGGATGGTCTCTTGGGGAGTAGAACCACAGGGTGTCGAGGCTGGCCCGTTCATTCTCGGCGTCGGCTCCCGACTTGCCTATCGGGGACTTTCCTCAGCGGATGTGGGGGATTCCCTACTTGACGGCGTCGCGCCACGATTGCCCCGGATCGGCCCCGCGGCCCGTCTGCCGCGGCCAACCGCCGCGCCTGCGCCGGTTTGCGTGCGTCGGGGGATCGGCGACAATCGGGCCATGAGCAAGATCCATATTCTCGGCATCGCCGGTACGTTCATGGGCGGTGTCGCCGCGCTGGCGCGCGAACTCGGCCATGCGGTCGAGGGCAGCGACCAGGCGATCTACCCGCCGATGTCCACGCAGCTGGAACACCTGGGCATCGCGCTGAAGCAGGGCTACCTGCCCGAGCACATCGCCGCGGACTGCGACCAGGTGATCGTCGGCAACGCGCTGTCGCGCGGCAACGCGGCGGTGGAGGCGGTGCTCGACGCCGGGCGCGCCTACACCTCCGGCGCGCAATGGTTGAGCGAGCAGGTGCTGCCGGGGCGCGACACCCTGGCGGTGGCCGGCACCCACGGCAAGACCACCACCACCAGCATCCTGACCTGGCTGCTGCAGGCGGCCGGGCGCGAGCCGGGCTTTCTGATTGGTGGCGTGGCCGAGGATTTCGGGGTGTCAGCGCGGCTGGGGCGTGCAACTACCGAACCCTCATCCGGCGCTGCGCGCCACCTTCTCCCGGGGGGAGAAGGGCATCAGGGGCCGGCCCTGGCGGGCCGCCCGCTGTTTGTGGTCGAGGCCGACGAGTACGACACCGCGTTCTTCGACAAGCGCAGCAAGTTCGTGCACTACCGGCCGCTGGTGGCGATCCTCAACAATCTCGAATACGACCACGCCGACATCTTCCCCGACGTCGCCGCGATCCAGCGCCAGTTCCACCATCTGGTGCGGACCGTGCCGCGCCGCGGGCGGTTGATCGTCAACGGCGAGGACGCGCATCTGCGCGAGGTGCTGGCGATGGGCTGCTGGACCCCGGTGGAGCGCTTTGGCTTCGATCCGGCGTTCGAGTGGAGCGCACGCCTGATCGCCGCCGATGGCAGCCGCTTCGCGGTGCTGCACCAGGGCCGCGAACTGGGCGAGGTGGACTGGCCGCTGCTCGGCCGCCACAACGTGATGAACGCGCTGGCCGCGCTGGCCGCCGCCCATGCGGTGGGCGTGGCGCCGGCGCAGGTGATGCCGGCGCTGGCGCGCTTCCGCAGCGTCAAGCGGCGCCTGGAGGTGCTCGGCCAGGCGCAGGGCATCACCGTGTACGACGACTTCGCCCATCATCCCACCGCCATCCGCACCACCCTGGAGGGCCTGCGCGCCAAGGTCGGCGCGGCGCGCATCGTGGTGGCGATGGAGCCGCGCAGCAATTCGATGCGGCTGGGTGCGCATGCCGAAGCGCTGGCGCCGTCGCTGGAGGCCGCGGACGCGGTGGTGTTCCTGCAGCGGCCGGAGCTGGCCTGGGATGCGGGCAAGGTGATCGCCGCGGTGCGCGGCGAGGCCTGCGCGGCACCCGACGTGGACGCCTTGCTGGCCGCGCTGCAGGCACAGGCGCGCGCCGGCGACCACGTGGTGTTCATGTCCAACGGCGGCTTCGACGGCGCGCCGCGCCGCTTCCTGGCCGCGCTGCAATGAGCGCTTCCGGGCACGGCGGAGCCGGCGCGTGAGCCCGCAGCGGACCACGCTGCCGCTGTTCCCGCTACACGCGGTGCTGCTGCCCGGCGCCGCGATCAAGCTGCGGGTGTTCGAGCGCCGCTACCTGGACCTGGTCCGCGAGTGCGGGCGCACCGACAGCGGCTTCGGCGTGTGCCTGATCCTGGACGGCAGCGAGACCGGTGCCCCGGCGGTGCCGGCGGCGTTCGGCACCGAGGCGCGCATCGTCGATTTCGATGTCGGCGCCGATGGCGTGCTGGTGCTGAGCCTGCGTGGCGCGCGGCGCTTCCACGTGCTTCGCAGCCGGGTCCGCGACAACGGCCTGGTGGTCGGCGACGTGGAATGGCGCGAAGCCGATGGCGACGACGAACTGCGTCCGCAGCACGCGCTGTTGGCGACGGTGCTCGACAGCATCCTCGACCAGGCCGCCGCGGTGTATCCGCTGGCCGGTCCGCGCCAGCTCGACCAGGCCGCCTGGGTCGGCTGGCGCATGGCCGAACTGCTGCCGCTGGACGAACGCCAGCGCCTGTCGCTGCTGCAGGAAGACGACCCGCACGCGCGGCTGGATCAGTTGCTGGCCTGGATTCCCTGAGCGAGGCAGGCGAGGGCGGCTGCGCCGTCCTGGTCGGCATGCGGAACACGGCGGCCGGCATCGGCGCGGCCGAGTGCCCCCAGCAACCACGATCGCCGCGCTGCACTCGCGCGGCGGCCATGGCGCCGACCTGCGCCCCGCACGCGATATTCAGCGCACCGCTAACAGGCGCAGGCCACGCTTGGCAGCGATCGGCGGCCGCGCCCGGCTGCCGGCAACGGCATCCCGCCCTGGCGGCCTGACGTCCTGTCCACGCACGATCGAGGACTTCGTATGAAGCGTTCCTTCCTGCTGTTGTTGCTGTCCGCCGGCGGCGGCCTGAGCCTGCCCGCCATCGCCGCCGAGACTTCCCCCGCGCCCGCCGCCGCAGCCGGCCAGGCCGACTGCCCGCGCGGCGCCATCGCCCAGGTCACCGGCAATGCCGATCAGGTGTCGCCGAAGACCTGCCTGACGCCCTCGATGAAGCCGTTCGCGCTGCAGCGCGGGCAACTGTTCGCCATCACCCTCACCGAGAACGGCTCGACCGGCAGCGCCTGGGCCTTGCGCAGCCTGCCCGCGCCGCTGTCGCTGCTCGACATCGAGCATGCACCGGGCACGGCCTGCGCCACGGGCCGCATGGGCTGCCCCAGTACCGTCACCTACACCTTCAAGGCCACCGATCACGGTGGCGGCACGATCGATCTCATCTACTCCCGGCACTGGGAAGATCGCGCCACCGACTCGCGTTCGATCCGGGTCGAGGTGAAGTAGCCGCCACCACTGCCTGCAGTCGCAGGCAGGACGGCGCTGCGCCGGCGCTGCGCTGATCGCTCTGGAACCCAGGCGCGTCGCCGCCGCTCAGGGCGACGGCGGCGCCTCGCCGTCGCTGCGCACCAGCAGCACCGGGATCTGGCTGCGACGGTGCATGTCCTTGCGGGTCGGCAGCGCGTGCAGCGCCTCGGTCACGGCATTGAGCGCCGGATCGGCACCGCGCAGCGGCCGCCACAGGCCGATCAGGTTGAAGTGGCGCTCGTAGCGCAGGCTCTGCGCGCTGCCCAGCCACAGCGGCACGTTGCCCGGCTGCAGGCGCGCCGGCGCCGGCCACAGGCGCAGCGCATACAGCTCGTCCGGATTCGGGCCGGGGCGCAGCATCAGCAGCGACTCGACGCGCGTATCCAGCGTCGCCGGCAGCACCGGCACCTGTGCCGGCGTGGCCTTGTAGTCGAGCAACTGCAGCGCCTGCTGCCAGCCGGCCTGCGGCTGCACGCGCCAGCCGGCCGCTTCGAGCTGGCGCTGCAGCGGCGCCAGCGATCCGGCCACCTGGATGTCCAGCGGCCAGCGCTGGTCGTCGTCGAACTCGTTGCGTCGCGACGGCAATTGCCGCCAGTCGTGCTGCCACCAGGCCGCATCCGCCAGTTGCGTGACCTGCGGCGGCGGCGGTTCGAACTTGGCCAGCTTGCGTTCCAGCTGGCGCGGCGCGTACCACAGCGCGGCGATCGCGAAGCCGCCATAGAACAGCCAGGCCAGCGGCTTCATCCAGAACCCGCGGTTGAAGCGGCGGCGGTAGGCGATGCCCAGCACCAGCAGCCAGAAGATGCCGAACAGCATGCCGCCGACCACGTCGCTGAGCCAGTGCGCGCCCAGGTACAGGCGGGCGAAGCCGATCAGGGTCACCACCGCACCCGACAACAGGTACGGCCACACCCGCGAGCGCCCGGGCAGTTCGCGCGCGATCAACACCGCGAAGAAACCGAAGCTGATCGTGGCCATGGTCACCGCCACCGACGGGAAGCCGAAACCGCTGCTGGCCGCCGGCGGCCGCACCACGTGCACGGTGGTGCCGAGCAGCTTGGTCAGGGCCAGGCCGAACGCCAGCGCCGCCAGCCAGTGCGCCGCGGCCATCCAGCGCCGGCGCCAGGCCAGGTAGAGCAGGCCCAGTGCGGTCGGCGGCAGCAGCACCTGCCAGTCGCCCAGCGAGGCCAGCGCGGTCATCGGGTAGTCGGCCAGCGGGTTGCGCAGGGCCAGCATCAGGTCGTGCACCGCCAGGTCCAGGCGCAGCGGCTCGCCGTGCGCCACCACCACCATCAGCAGCGCGAACCAGCCCCAGCCCAGCGCCAGCAGCATCACCGCCAGCATCGCCAGCGGCACCGACTCGCGGCGCTGCGGGTCGAACACCGCGATCGAGTAGCGGCCCAGCACCGGGTGCCGGCGCGACCAGTCCAGGCCGCGCGCCAGCAGTGCGTCCATGTGTCCGGCCGACCAGCGGTAGCCGTACAGCACGATCGCCCACACCAGGCCCAGCGCCAGCGCCAGCAGGCCCACCACCAGGAACAGACGGCCGGCGACCGCGGCCACCGCGTCGTAGGCCTGGCCCAACAGCCAGCCCGGCCCGAGGAACAGCAGCGCCCAGGTCACCGCGGCCACGCTGCTGGGCAGCAGGTAGCGCCGCAGCGGCATCTTCATCATGCCCGCCACCGCCGGCACGAACGGGCGGATGGCGCCGACGTAGCGCGCCACCAGGATGCTCTTGAAGGCGTTGCGGCGGAACATCGCCTCGCCGCGGTCGAGCAGCTGCGGGTAGCGCTTGAACGGCCAGTAGTTGCGCAACTGATGGCCCCAGCGGTAGCCGACCCAGTAGCTGACCGCATCGCCGATCAGCGCGCCCAGCGCGGCGCTGACCACCGCGTACGGGCCGGAGATCTGGCCCAGGCCGATCAGCACGCCGATCGCGAACAGCAGCGGCAGCGCCGGCACCAGCGTGCCGAGGATGATGACCGCATCGCAGAACGCGATGGCGAAGATGACCGCGCCGGCCAGGATGGGGTGTGCTGCGATCCACTCCAGCGTGGCATCGGTCCATGAGGCATTCATCGGGCAAGTATAGAGGGAGCGTGATGACGGTCCGTTAGCGCTGGCGATGCCGAGTCGGGCGAGCGCCCTTGCAGCACCGGGCTGCCCGGCGCCTGGTTTGCTGCAGGCGCATTGTGGGCGCCATCCCGGACTGCGCCGGTCCAATCCGCGCCGAGGAGCGCGGGGCCGTGCGTGGATCCGCCGCAGTCCAGCGCGACGCGCCGATCCAGCGGTGCGGCCTGCCGTGGCGTGGGGCGCGACGCGCAGCTGACCAGCGCCGGACCAGGCGCCTGCCTGGCGGTGGCCGTGTGTGCAGACCGATCAAACCGCGTCGCACGCTCTACACTGGCCGGATGCCTGCCCCCGCTCCCCGCACCGTCCAGATCCTCAAGGCCGACAGCTTCGGTCGCATCCTGCTGCTGGGCGAAGGCGAGGCGCGCTTCGTTCGCCGCGACCTCACTGCCTCGCCGTGGTGGCTGCGGCTGCCGGCGTGGTGGCTGGCGCGGCGCGAGGCGCTCGCCCTGCGGCAACTGGACGGCATGGCGGCAACGCCGCAATTGCGCGGCTGGGACGGCACCTTCCTGGACCGCAGTTACCTGGACGGCGCGGCGATGTACCAGCGGCCGCCGTGCGGCGACCTGGCGTATTTCCGCGCCGCGCGGCGCCTGCTGCAGCAGTTGCACCGGCGCGGCGTGGCGCACAACGACCTGGCCAAGGAAGCGAACTGGCTGGTGCTGGCGGACGGCAGCCCGGCACTGATCGACTTCCAGCTCGCCGTGCGCGGCGCGCCGCGCTCGCGCTGGATGCGCCTGCTGGCGCGCGAGGACTTGCGCCACTTGCTCAAGCACAAGCGCATGTACTGCGCGCACGCCCTGACCCCGGTCGAGCGGCGCCTGCTCAAGCGCCATTCCTGGGTGCGCGAACTGTGGTTCGCCAGCGGCAAGCCGGTCTATCGCTTCGTCACCCGGCGCCTGCTCAAGTGGGAAGACAACGAGGGGCAGGGGCCGAAGCCCTGAAAGGCCGGGATTGGGGATTCGGGATTGGGGATTGGCAACGGCGCATGGCGGCGCCTGACCCGGCCCTGGTGGGGACAGCAAGGCGCTAAGCTTTGGCGAATCCCCAATCCCGAATCCCCAATCCCGTGACCTTACAAGGTAAAACCCTCTTAATCACCGGCGCTTCGCGCGGTATCGGGCTGGCGATCGCGCTGCGGGCGGCGCGCGATGGCGCCAATGTGGCGATCGCGGCGAAGTCGGCGGTGCCCAATCCCAAGTTGCCCGGCACCATCCACAGCGCGGCGGCGGCGGTGGAGGCGGCTGGTGGGCGTGCGCTGGCGCTGAAGTGCGATATCCGCGAAGAGGCGCAGGTGCGTGCGGCGGTGGCGGCGACGGTGGAGGCGTTCGGCGGTATCGACATCTTGGTCAACAACGCCAGCGCGATCTGGCTGCGCGGGACGCTGGAGACGCCGATGAAGCGCTTCGACCTGATGCAGCAGGTCAATGCGCGCGGCAGCTTCCTGTGCGCGCAGGCCTGCCTGCCGCATCTGCTGCGCAGCGCCAACCCGCACATCCTGACCCTGGCGCCGCCGCCGTCGCTGGAACCCAAGTGGTGGGCGCCGCATACCGGCTACACCCTGGCCAAGATGGGCATGAGCTTCGTCACCCTGGGCCTGGCCGGCGAGTTCGGCCCGCAGGGCGTTGCGGTCAATGCGCTGTGGCCGCGCACGCTGATCGCCACCGAGGCGCTGAACATGATCCCTGGCGTCGAGGCCGGCAACGGCCGTCGCCCGGAGATCATGGCCGACGCCGCGCACGCCGTGCTGACCCGGCCGGCGGCCGGCTTCTTCGGCCAGTTCCTGATCGACGACGCGGTGCTGGCCGAGGCCGGGGTGCACGACCTGTCCGGCTATGCGCTGGATCCCTCGCAGCCGCTGCTGCCGGATCTGTTCCTGGACTGAGGCCCCCAGGCGCCGGCGCACCGGAGGCGACGCGGCGCGGCGGTTTGGGCGGCAGGGGCCACGACCGCAAACGCACCGTGTGCGGGCTGCGGCGCGCTGCACAAACGCTCTGTTCCATCCGAGCGCGGCCGGTGCCGCAACGACCCGGCGCGGCTATGCTGCCTGGGTCTTGATGCCACCGCCGCCCATGCCCGCTCCAGTCGCCGTCGCCCTGCCGCGCCTTCCCGAGTCCCGCCACGCCATCCATGCCGATCTCAGCGACAACGAGCGGCACATGCTCGACCGCCTGCGCCTGGCCGGCACCGCCACCCGCGCCGATCTCAGCCGCAGCACCGGGCTGACCGTGCAGTCGGCGGTGCGCCTGGTCGATGCGCTGGCCGAGCGCGGCCTGGTCGCGATCGGCGCCTCGCTGGCGCATGCCGGCCGCGGCAAGCCTGGCGCGGGCATCGCGCTCAATCCCGGTTACGGCCACACCGTCGGCTACGCGATCGCCACCGATGCGCTGTCGCTGGCACTGCTGGATTTCAGCGGGCAGATCCGCGCCACTGCCGAACATGCGCTGCGTTCGACCGAGCCGGCCGCGCTGCTGGCGCAACTGCGCGAGGCGGATGCGGCGCTGACCGCGGCCGCCGGCGCCGGGCTCGGCCCGCGCCTGGGTGCGGGGGTGGCGATGACCGGTTTCTTCGTCGAAGACGGCGTGCACATGAATCCGCCCGAGCCGCTGCGCGCGCTGGGCGAGTTGTCCATCGGCGACTGGCTGGCCGAGGCGCTGGGCCTGCCGGTGTGGGTGGACAACGACGGCACGGTGGCGGCGGCGGGCGAGAGCCTGCTCGGCATCGGCCGCCAGTACCGCGATTTCGCCTATCTGCACTTCAACTACGGCCTGGGCGGCGGCGTGGTGATCGACGGCACCTGCCTGCGCGGCGCGCATGGCAATGCCGGCGAGTTCGCCGGCATGCTGCCGCAGCAGGGGCTGGAGCGCGGCACGCTGGAGCTGTTGCGGCAGTTGCTGGCCGAGGACGGCATCGCGCTGCCCGACATCCGCGCGCTGCTGGCGGCCTACGATCCGGCGTGGCCGGCGATCGAGCGCTGGATCGCGCGGGTGGCGCCGGGTCTGTCGCTGATCGTGTCCGCGATCGTGGCGATCTTCGATCCGCAGGCAGTGGTGTTCGGCGGGCGCATGCCGCGCGAGCTGGCCACGCGGCTGATTCCGCACGTGCGCATCGACAACCAGCCGCGCCGCGGCCAGGCGCGGCCGCTGCCGCGGCTGCTGCCGGCCGCCGCCACCGCCGACGCCAGCGCGGTGGGCGCGGCGGCGCTGCCGCTGAAGGCCTGCTATTTCCGTTGAACCGGTCCCGCCGCGGCGTCGCCATGCCTGCACGCCGCCGGCGCTACCCTATGCGCCGTTTCCGCGCGCCATCGCGGTACGACGCGTCCCATCCCCCACCCTCGGAGCTGTCACGATGAAATACCTGCACGCCATGATCCGCGTCCACGACCTGGAGAAGACCAGCAAGTTCTTCACCGAAGGCCTGGGCCTGCACGAAACCCGCCGCATCGAGAACGAAGCCGGCAAGTTCACCCTGGTGTACTTCGGCGCGCCGGAGAACCCGGAGGCCGAGGTCGAGCTGACCTACAACTGGGGTTCGGACGAGGACTACGGCAGCGCCCGCAACTTCGGCCACCTGGCCTTCGAGGTCGACGACATCTACGCCCTGTGCGCGCACCTGCAGTCGCTCGGCGTGACCATCAACCGTCCGCCGCGCGATGGGCGCATGGCCTTCGTGCGCACGCCCGACCTGATCTCGATCGAACTGCTGCAGAAGGGCGATGCGCTGGCCCCGGCCGAGCCGTGGGCGTCGATGCCCAATACCGGCGTGTGGTGAGCGCTCAGGGCGCGGTCTCGGGCAACGCCTGGCCGCAGCCCCGGCAATAGCCGGCGTTGCGGTCGTGGCCGTGCAGGCCGCAGCGTGCGCAGGTGCGTCGATCCGGCGCGCGAAGGCGGTCGGCGTCGCGCAGGCTGTTGGCCAGTTCGGCGGTGTAGATGCCGGTGGGCACGGCGATGATGCTGTAGCCGATCAGGATCAGCACCGAGGTGATGGCGCGGCCCAGCGGCGTGAGCGGGGCGATATCGCCGAAGCCGACCGTGGCCATCGTCACCACCGCCCAGTACATCGCGGTGGGGATGCTGGTGAAGCCGTTGGCCGGGCCCTCGACCACGTACATCAGCGCGCCGAAGATCACCACCAGGGTGATCACCGTGAACAGGAACACGAACACCTTGCGCCGGCTGCGCCACAACGCATCGACCAGCAGGCTGCTTTCCTCGACGTAGCGGGTCAGCTTGAGGATGCGGAACAGCCGCAGCACCCGCAGTACACGCACCACCAGCAGCGTCTGCGCGCCGGGCAGCAGAAACGAGATGTAGGTGGGCAGGATCGACAACAGGTCGATCACGCCCCAGAAGCTCAGCGCGTAGCGCAGCGGCCGCTGCACCGTGGCCAGGCGCAAGACGTACTCGGCGGTGAACAGCACGGTGAAGGCCCATTCCAGCACGTACAGGGTGCCGGCGTAACGGCTGTGCAGCGCCGGCACGCTGTCGACCAGGATCACCGCGACGCTGGCCACGATCGCCGCCACCAGCAACAGGTCGAAGTTGCGCGACGGCGTGGTGTCGTGCCGATAGATGATGTCGAACCAGCGGCGCCGCCAGCCGTGTTCGGTCGCCGGGGCGAGCGGGGAATCGAGGAAAAATCGCATGCGCCCATGCTACCCGAGCGGCAGTGCCGCCCGGCGTGCGCTGCCGCAGCGGACGGCGTGCCAGCCCATGGTGCCAGGCGCCCGCCGGCGGTCCCGGGCACGCGCTGCCGGTGGTCTCTATAATCGGCGCTTTCCCCGCAGGACTGCCTCGATGACCGCTTCTTCCGCCGCGGAGCTGATCGCCCTCGGTCAACGCTACAGCCTGCCGATCTACCGCCCGCGCCAGCTGGTGCTGGAGCGCGGCCAGGGCGCCCGGGTCTGGGACAGCGAGGGACGCGACTACATCGACCTGTCCGCCGGCATCGCCGTGTGCGGGCTCGGCCACAACGATCCGGACCTGCAGGCGGCGCTGCTCGAACAGGCCGGCAAGCTGTGGCACACCAGCAACGTGTTCTACAGCGAGCCGCCGCTGCGGCTGGTCGAGGAACTGGTGGTGGCCTCGCGCTTCGCGGAGAAGGCCTACCTGTGCAATTCCGGTGCCGAGGCCAACGAAACGGCGATCAAGTTGGTGCGCAAGTGGGCCTCCGCCCAGGGCCGTCCGCCGCAGCGGCGGGTGATCGTCACCTTCCGCGGCAGCTTCCACGGCCGCACCCTGGCCGCGGTGACCGCCACCGCGCAGCCCAAGTACCAGGAAGGCTATGAGCCGCTGCCCGGCGGCTTCCGCTACGTCGACTTCAATGACATCGTGCAGCTGGAAACGGCGATGGCCGCCGGCGACGTGGCCGCGGTGATGCTGGAGCCGGTGCAGGGCGAGGGCGGGGTGATGCCGGCGGCGCCGGGCTTCCTGGCGCAGGTGCGGGCGCTGTGCGACCACCACGGCGCGCTGCTGGTGCTGGACGAGATCCAGTGCGGCATGGGCCGCACCGGCACCCTGTTCGCGCACTGGCAGGACCAGATCGTCCCCGACATCGTGACCCTGGCCAAGGCGCTGGGCGGCGGCTTCCCGATCGGCGCGCTGCTGGCCGGGCCGAAGGTGGCCGAGACCATGCAGTTCGGTGCGCACGGCACCACCTTCGGCGGCAACCCGCTGGCCGCGGCGGTGGCACGGGTGGCGCTGCGCAAGCTGGCCTCGACGGCGATCGCCGCCAACGTGTCGCGGCAGTCGGCGGCGCTGCGCAAGGGCCTGACGGCGCTCGACGAGGAATTCAGGCTGTTCTCGCAGGTGCGCGGACGCGGGCTGATGCTCGGTGCGGTGTTGAACCCGGCGCATGCCGGGCAGGCCGGGACGATCCTCGACCACGCCGCCGCACACGGGGTGCTGACCTTGCAGGCCGGGCCGGACGTGCTGCGTTTCGTGCCCGCGCTGAACATCACCGACCAGGAGCTGGCCGAGGGCCTGCAGCGGTTGCGCACGGCGCTGCGGGAGTACGTCGGCACGCGTTGACAGTTACCCCGACAGGTAGGCATCGCGCCAGCGGACGTCACCTGCAGGCAAGCGCCTGTGGGAGGGACTTCAGTCCCGACGCGATGACCGGTGACCGCCGCACTGCGGGGAGCGATGGCCTCTGGGGTCAGCGAGGCCATCGCATCGCGCGTCGCGGCTGGAGCCGTTCCCACAGGTGGGCATCGCGCCAGCGGACGGGTCACGTGCAGGCAAGCGCCTGTGGGAGGGACTTCAGTCCCGACGCGATGATCGGTGACTGCCGCACTGCGGGTGGCGATGGCCTCTGGGGCCTGCGAGGCCATCGCATCGCGCCAGCGGACGCGTCACCTGCAGGCAAGCGCCTGTGGGAGGGACTTCAGTCCCGACGCGATGACCGGTGACTGACGCAATGCGGGGAGCGATGGCCTCTGGGGTCAGCGAGGCCATTGCATCGCGCGTCGCGGCTGAAGCCGCTTTAATCCATCTTGTTGCTGCGGCAGGAAGCATCTGCCGCGTGCGTAGGCGCGATGCCTACGCCAGGCCATGTCGCGCCAGCGCGCGGCGCACCGCGCGCGCGCCGCTGGCGGTTTCCGCGCGCATGCCGACGGCACGGGCGCCGCGCACGTTGACGAACAGGTCGTCGAGAAACAGGGCGTGCCGCGGGGCGACGCCGAAGTGGTCGAGCGCACGCCGATAGACCTCGGCCTGCGGCTTGCGCCCGCCCAGCGTGCCGCTGCACAGCACGCGGCCCTGCAGCAACGGAAACAGCGCCGGCACGATCTGCGCGATCGCCTGGGCCATCAGCGCGCCGTTGTTGGTCAGCACGCCGATGTCGACGCGGTCGGCCAGTGCCAGCACCCGCGCGACCACGCCGGGATCGCCGCGGCTGGCGGCGACGCGCGCGGCGATCCAGTCAGCTTCGCGCACCGGCTTGCCCAGGCCCGCACCCAGCCGCGCCAGGTAGTCGGCGGTGGCGAGCTCGCCGCCGTCGTAGGCGGTCTCCAGGCCGGACGCGAACAGCACCTGCCGCACCCGCGCCGGATCGCAGCCGCACTGCGCGGCCAGGACTGCGATGCGCACTGCGCGGGTGTAGCCGGCCAGCACGCCGTCGAAATCGAGCAGCAGTAGACGCGGGCGCGGCTGGGTCAGCACGGCCATGGTGCGGGCGACGGCAGGCGAGGGCGGGGCTGGGACATGCGAGGAGGCCGGGGTGGGGCGCCCGAGCGTAACCCAGGTCCCCGGCAGCGGCGACCGCCGCTACCCGCGTGGCGTTGCCGGTGGTCCCCCGCCCACCCGCCCGCGGCCCACCTACCCGCCGCGTGCGGCCGCTCGCCGCAGCGCGCTGGCTATGGTTCCTCCGCGCCGCGTCACGGCGCCGCCGGTAGGGGACCGGTGCGTTTCCACGCGACATCCACGCCATCCAGGGGGTCTTGGGCATGAGCAAGCGATTGAAGACGCAGCGTCTGGCCGAATCGGTGCGCAGGGGACTGGAGAGCGCAGGCCATCGCCATGGGCCGGCCACGCTGGTGCTGTTGCTGTCTGCCGCGCAGGCGCTGCCGGCGCTGGCCGAGGACGCCGACGGCGAGGCCAAGACGCTGGACGCGATCACGGTCATCTCGACCGGCACGCGCAAGGCCAACATGGCGGTGACCGACAGCCCCGCGCCGATCCAGCTGGTCAGCGCGGAGATGCTCAAGCAGTCGGCCGCGCCGGACCTGATCAACGCCATCGCCAACCAGGTGCCGTCCTACAACGCCAACCAGACCGGCAACGACATGGCCAGCCAGACTCTCACCGCCAGTCTGCGCAACCTTTCGCCCAACCACACGCTGGTGCTGGTCAACGGCAAGCGCCGCCACATTACCTCCAACGTCAACACCACCACCGGCGCGGCGTCGGCGGATCTGTCGTTCATCCCCGCCGCGGCCATCGACCACGTGGAAGTGCTGACCGACGGCGCCGCGGCGCTGTACGGCTCGGACGCGATCGCCGGCGTCATCAACATCATCCTCAAGAAGAACCACGACGGCGGCGAGGTGGATGCCGGTTACGCCGGCTACAAGGACGGGGGCGGCGGCACCGATTCCTGGGGCGCCAACATCGGCTTCGGCAGCGACGCGGCGTACTTCAGCCTCAGCGCCGAGGTCGAGAACCGCAAGACCGTGTACCGGCTCGGCTCCTACAGCTACGCCGACTGCGTGGCCAACTACGCCGACTGCTCGGCGGTCAATCCGAGCATGGCCGACTTCCTTGCCGACGACGTCCGCGGCATGACCCTCAACCCGCGCTTTCCCAACGTCAACGCCTGGCTCAATCCGCCGGAAGTGCACCGCAAGGCGCTGTTCTTCAACTCCGGCGCGGTGCTTGGCGACGCGCTCGAGTTCTACGCGTTCGGCAGCTTCGGCAAGAAGACCGCGCAGTCGGAGGAGAACTACCGGCGTCCCAGCCAGGATGGCGGCTATGTCGATCCGACGACCGGCGCGGTCAGCCACAAGTATCCGCTGGGCTTCAATCCGTCCGAGGCGTCCGACGAGGTCGACTACGAACTCACCGCCGGCCTGAAGGGTGTGCTGGCCGACTGGTCCTGGGATGTCTCCAGCAGCTACGGCAAGAACACGATGGACGTGTACACGCTGAACTCGATGAACTTCAGCCTGTGGCAGGAGGACGGCTATTCGCCCGAGGATTTCTACGACGGCAGCTTCTGGGCCAGCCAGTGGACCACCAACCTCAACGCCACCCACGATTTCGACGTCGGCCTGTCGCAGCCGCTGACCTTCAATGCCGGCATCGAATACCGCCGCGACCGCTACGGCATCGACGCGGGCGACCCCGCCTCGTACTACGGCGCCGGTGCCTCGTCCTTCCCCGGCTACAACCCGCTGTTCAACACCGGCGCCTACAGCCGCCACAGCTATGCCGCCTACGCCGACGCGGTGTTCAACCCGACCGAGAAGTGGCTGCTGGACGTGGCCGGGCGCTACGAGAACTACAGCGACTTCGGCAGCAAGGTGGTCGGCAAGCTGACCACCCGCTTCGACCTCAGCGACACGTTCGCGGTGCGCGCCACCGCCAGCACCGGCTTCCGTGCGCCGACGCTGCAGGAAGGCTACTACTCGGCGGTGCAGGTCGGCCCGACCAGCGCCACGCCGACGCTGCAGCCCAACAGCGCCGCCGCCGCCGCGCTGGGCTTCGGCAGCCTGAAACCGGAGACCAGCACCAACTACAGCCTGGGCTTCGTGTTCCGGCCGATGTCCAACCTCGACAGCACGCTGGATTTCTACCGCATCACCATCTCCGACCGCATCGGCGTCGGGACCTTCGAATACTCCCGCGCCGGCGAGCCGGGCGACACCAACGGCGACGGCGTCCCCGACGCGACCTACAACGCCGCGCTCGGCCAGGCCCTGGTCGACTTCGGCTACCTGGGCGGCATCGATCCGTCCGCGCCGGGCGGCTCGCTCGATGCCACCGCACGCCAGAACATTTCCGTGGCGATCTTCAACAACGCGCTCAAGACCCGCAGCAGCGGCGTGGACTGGGTGACCAACTACATCAGCGCGTTCGACTGGGGCTCGATCGACTGGATCCTGGCGGCCAACTACAACAAGACCGAGGTGCTCGACGCCAAGCCGGCGCCGCAGGTGCTCGGCGGCGCCACCATGTACAGCGCGGCGACCCTGATCAACCTGGAGAACAACGCGCCCAAGTACCGGGTCAACCTGGGCGCCACCCTCAACATCGGCAAGTTCAGCCTGCGCGTGACCGAGGCGATCTACGGGCCGCAATACCAGCTGGTCACGCCGTACGACGACTGGAACGGCGAGATCTTCCCCGCCAGCGTACTGAGCAAGCTCGACGTGGTCGACGTCAACGGCGCGCCGTACTACAAGCAGGAGATCGGCACGCTGGCGCTGACCAACGTCGAACTGACCTACCGGCCCACCGAACGGCTCACGGTCAGCGTCGGCGGCGACAACGTGTTCAACACGTATCCGGACAAGATCCCGGCGGCGGCCTACGACTACCTCGAGAACAACTACCTGAGCTACTACAACTCGCCGTACCTGACCGGCAGCCCGATCGGCTACTTCGGCGCGCGCTACTACGCCAAGCTCACCTACCGCTTCTGAGCGCAGTCGCTGAAGCCCCTCTCCCCCGGGAGAGGGGTTGGGGTGAGGGTCCGACCGCCGCAATCCCCGCCAGGCACCACACCCACCCACCTACCCACTCCTTCGCGGCCTACCCGCCGCATCCGGCCTGCGCCGCCGCCGCGACGGCTATGGTCGACCCGCTATCCGCGAGGCGATGTCCACGATGCACGCAGCCCCCAAGCGAGCCATGACCCGCCGCCAGTTGCTCGCCAGGATCGGCCTGGCCGGCGGCGGCGCGATGATGTACCAGGCGATGCACAGCCTGGGACTGGCCGCCGAATCGCGCTTCACCGGCGTGCCGCGCCTGGACGGCGACGCCCGCGGCGCCTCGGTGCTGGTGCTCGGTGCCGGCCTGGCCGGCCTGACCGCGGCGTTCGAACTGCGCAAGGCCGGCTACCGCGTGCAGGTGCTCGAATACAACGCACGCCCGGGCGGCCGCAACTGGACGCTGCGCGGCGGCGACCGCTACACCGAACTGGGGGGCTTCACCCAGCAGTGCGGGTTCGACGAAGGCATGTACCTCAATCCCGGGCCGTGGCGCATCCCGCACCACCACAAGGCGGTGCTGTCCTACTGCAAGCAGTTCGGAGTGGCGCTGGAGCCGTTCGTGCAGGTCAACTTCAACGCGCTGCTGCACAGCCGCGCCGGTTTCGGCGGCAGGCCGCAGCGCTTCCGCGACATCGACGCCGACTACAAGGGGCACGTGGCCGAACTGCTGGCCAAGAGCACCAGGCAGGGCGCGCTGGATGCGCAACTGCAGCGCGAAGACCAGGAGATTCTGCTCGAGTCGCTGCGCAACTGGGGCGCGCTGGACAAGGACTTCGGCTACGTCGAGGGCCGCGAGAGCAGCGAGCGTCGCGGCTTCGCCAAGTATCCCGGCGGCGGCCTGTCCGGCAAGCCGCAGTTCTCCGCACCGTTCACCGCCCAGGACATCCTGCGCTCGCGGCTGTGGACCACGCTGGCGGCAGGCAACAACTACGAGATGCAGACCGCGATGTTCCAGCCGGTCGGCGGCATGGACCAGATCGGCAAGGCCTTCGCGCGCCAGCTGGGCGATGCGATCCGCTACAACGCGCGGGTGACCCGCATCGACCAGGACGCGCACGGGGTCAGCGTCGCCTACCAGGAGGCGGACGGCAGCGAACGGCTGGCCAAGGCCGATTGGTGCGTGTGCACGATCCCGCTGTCGATCCTCAGCCGCATCCCGATCGCGGTGGGCGAGAAGATGGCCGCGGCGATCGGCCAGGTGCCGTACGCGGCCTCGGTCAAGGTCGGGCTGCAGTTCAAGCGCCGCTTCTGGGAAGAGGACGAGGCGATCTACGGCGGCATCAGCTACACCGACCTGCCGATCACCCTGATCAGCTATCCGAGCACCGGCTTCCAGAGTGCCGGCAAGGGCGTGTTGCTGGGCGCCTACGTGTGGGGACTGGAGGCATTCGAGTTCACCTCGATGACGCCGCCGCAGCGCGTGGCCAAGGCGGTGGAGTACGGCACGCAGCTGCATCCGCAATACCCGCGCGAATTCGACAACGGCATCGCCGTGGGCTGGCACCGGGTACCGTTCACGCACGGCTGCTTCGGCGTGTGGAGCGATGCCGCGCGCGCCGAGCATTACGAGAACCTGTGCCAGATCGACGGCCGCATCGCCCTCGCCGGCGAGCACGCCTCCTACATCCCGGCCTGGCAGGAAGGCGCCATCACCTCGGCGCTGGACGCGATCGAGCGCCTGCATCGGCGCGTCGTCAACGGAGCCCGCGCATGAAACCGGATCGTTCCTGGATGCTCGCCGCGGCGATCGCCGTCGCGCTCGTCGCGCTGATGCTGCCGCCGGGGATCGGCCCGGCCGTGGCGCAGAGTTCCGATGCCACCCCGCTGTACCCGCAGGCCGAGTTCACCACCACCTCGGGCGCCACCGTGTACGCGGCGATCTGCCAGAGCTGCCACATGCCGGGCGGGCAGGGCGCGCGCGGCGGTGGCGAGTATCCGGCGCTGGCCGGCAATCCCAAGGTGGCCGCCGCGCCCTACGTGGCGATGATGGTGCTCGACGGCCACGGCGGCATGCCCGGCTTCGCCGACACGCTCAACGACCGGCAGGTCGCCGAGGTGGTGCACTACGTGCGCAGCCAATTCGGCAACGACTATCCCGGCCGGCTCAGCGCCGAGGACGTGCACGCGCTGCGGCACTGAGCCCGCCTCGCTTCCCTTTCCGTTCCGATCGCAAGGAGTTCCGCATGCGCCATCGTGTCGTTTCCCGTTCGCTCCATGCCGGCCTGTGCGCCGCGCTGTGGCTGCCCACGCTGGCCGGCGCCGCCGAGGTCGTGCGGCACAAGATTCCCAACAGCGATTTCCCGATCTCCGCGGCGGTGGAGATCCCGGCCGGCAAGACCACAGTCTATCTCAGCGGCGCGGTGCCGCGGCCGATTGATCCGGACGCGCCCAAGGACACGCCCGCCACCTATGGCGACACCAAGGCGCAGACGGTCAGCGTGCTGTCGCAGATCAAGGCGCAGCTGGAAGGCATGGGCCTGGGCATGCGCGACGTGGTCAAGATGCAGGCGTTCCTGGTCGGAGACCCGGCATTGGGCGGGAAGATGGACTTCGCCGGTTTCATGGAGGGCTACCGGCAGTTCTTCGGCACGCCCGAGCAGCCCAACCTGCCGGCGCGCTCGGCGTTCCAGATCGCTGCGCTGGGCAATCCGCTGTATCGCATCGAGATCGAAGTGGTCGCGGTGCGTCCGTAGTGCCTTCGCCACGTTCCTGCCAGGAGTTCCTCATGCAGCAGTCGTCGCCTTCGCGCCGCAGGTTCCTCCAGCAATCGGCGCTGGTCGCCGCAGCCGGTGTCGGCACGCCGTGGCTGGCGCAGGCCCTGCCCGCCGCGGCGCTGGCGGCCGGCACCGAGCTGGCGCCGGTGCTGATCAACGCCAACGAGTATCCCGGCGGTCCCTCGCCGGCAGCGCAGCGCGCGATCGCCGCGATCGCGTCCAGCGGCGGCCGCTACCTGGGCGAACTGCAACTGGAGTTGCTGCAGACCCTCGCCGCCCAGCTCGGGGTGGGCGTGGACCACCTGATGGCCTACGCCGGTTCCACCGAGCCATTGGACTACGCCATGCTGGCGTTCACCTCGCCCGGCGCGTCGCTGGTCACCGCCGATCCCACCTACGAATCCGGCTGGCGCGCCGCCGCACGCAACGGCGCCAAGGTGATCAAGGTGCCGCTGCGCAAGGACGATGCGCACGACGTGCAGGCGATGTGCGCCGCCGACGCCCACGCCGGGGTGATCTACCTCTGCAATCCCAACAATCCCACCGGCTCGGTCACCCCACGCAAGGACCTGGACTACGCGCTGGCGCACAAGCCCAAGGGCAGCGTGCTGGTGGTCGACGAGGCGTACCTGCATTTCTCCGACAGCGCCAGCAGCATGGTCGACCGCGTCGCCGCCGGCGACGATGTGATCGTGCTGCGCACCTTCTCCAAGCTCTATGGCATGGCCGGCATCCGTCTGGGCTATGCGGTGGCGCGCCCGGAACTGCTGGCCAGGCTCCAGTTCTACAGCGTCAACAGCCTGCCGGTGACCGCGGTCGCCGCCGGCCTGGCCAGCCTGCGCGATCCGGCGCTGGTGCCGCAGCGGCGCGCGCTCAACAGCGCCATCCGCGGCGACGTGGTGCGCTGGCTCGACGCGCAGGGCTACGCCTGCACCGTCTCGGAAAGCAACTGCTTCATGGTCGACGTGAAGCGGCCGGCGAAAGAGTTCATGGACGCAATGGCGACCTATGGCGTGTTCGTCGGCCGCAGTTGGGCGCGATGGCCGGAGCGCTCGCGCATCACCGTCGGCACTGCTGCGGAGATGGCGCGGTTCAAGCAGGCGTTCGCGCAGGTGGCCGCGGGCAAGCGCGGACCGCTGCCGGTACCGCCGCCGCTCGCGGCGCACGATCCCTTGCACGGATTCTTCCGCAATGCCTAGGTCTGCCTGCGCTGGATGTTGCAGTGCACGAGGGCTTGTCGTTGACAACCATTTGCGCAAAGGCAGACAGTCGTGGTGCCGCCGCGCGCGCAGCGCATGCTGGCGAAGTGCGTGCGCTGGTGCCGTTCCCATTGCCAAGGAGTCCGTCTTGAAAGCGAAACTGTTGTCTCTCTTGCTGGTCCTCGCCGCGCTCGCGTTCGTGCCGGCGGCCTGGGCCAAGACCTGTGCGGTGACCATCACCGGCACCGACCAGATGTCCTACGACCAGACCCAGATCAAGGTCGCCGCCGATTGCACCGAGGTGGCGGTGACGCTCAAGCACAGCGGCAAGCTCGCCGCCGCGGTGATGGGCCACAACTGGGTGCTGACCAAGACTGCGGATTTCCAGGCGGTGGCCAATGCCGGCACCAGCTCCAGCCTGGCCGACAACTACCTGCCCAAGAACGATCCGCGGATCATCGCCCACACCAAGGTGATCGGCGCGGGGCAGTCGGACACGGTCAAGTTCTCCACCGCCAAGCTCAGCAAGGGCGGCGATTACACCTTCTTCTGTTCGTTCCCGGGGCACTGGGCGGTGATGAAGGGCAAGTTCGTGTTCGGCTGAGCGGCGCCGCGCGTCGGTCTGCGACCCGCGATCCCGCTGCGGGGTCTTGCCGGCATGAGGGCTCCGCAGGCGGCGGCCTGCGGAAGCGCCGACTGCATCCACGAAGACGACGACGGCGCGGATCCCACCGTGGCACTCAGTCCGATGCGACATCCGGCGGCGCCATGCGCTGCAGCAGGCCGCGTTGCAGCGCGCTGGCCAGCGCGGCTTCGCGGGTGCCGGCGTCCAGTTTGCGGTACAGGTTCTTCAGGTGGAACTTGACCGTGTTCTCCGACAGCGCCAGGCGCCGCGCGATCTGCTTGTTCGCGGCGCCCTGCGCGAGCAGCGCCAGCACCTCCAGTTCGCGCTCGCTGAACAGTTCGGCGCCGTTGTCCTGGTCGTGCCGCAGTTTGTCGAGCAAGGCCTGGATGGTCATCGCCAGCGTGGTGTTGGGCGCTGCCTGCGGGTCCTGCTGGCGCGCCATGCGCAGCAGGGCCTTGCCCGGCACGCCCAGCTCCAGCAGGCACTGCCAGGCCTGGGTGGCGGCCACGTGCTGCAGCGCGTGGCGCAGGTGGGGCAGGGCGGCGTCGGACTCGCCGCGGTCGTGCAGCACCAGCGCGATGCGCGCACGGGCGCGGGCCAGGTGCGTCTGATTGTCGGCGGCCACGCAGCGCGCTTCGACGCCCTGCAGCACCGCCAGCGCGGCGCGGGTGCGGCCGCCCAGGCGATGCCAGCGGGCCAGGGCGAACCCTAGCGCGGTCAGGAAGCGCCAATCCTGCGGCTGCGCCAGCGCGTGCGTGAAGCGCGCCTCGCCGCTGGCACGCGCGATCAGCAGGTCGAGCCCCGGCGACGGCGGCTGGTCGAGCAGCACGTGCAGCCGCCAGGCCAGCGCCAGGTCGGCGAGCCGGCCCAGGTGCCGGGCGTGCGCGATCCGGTCGACGTGGTCGAGCAGGTCCAGTGCGGCGCGACCGCTGCGGTCGTGCTGCCGCGCCAGCACCAGCGCGGTCTCGTAGCCGGCGGCGTACACGTCCAGCCAGCCGTCGTGCTGCTCGAGGAACTCCAGCGCCGGCTGCAGGCAGTCGGCGGCCGCATCGTAGCGGCCGTGTTCGCATTGCAACTGCGCCAGCAGGCACTGGCCGACCGCCTGCAGGGTCGGATCGAACTGCTGCTGGCGCTGGGCGATGGCCAGCGCCTGGCGGCAGGTGGCCTCGGCCCGGTCCAGTTGGCCGCGGTAGAAGTGGCTTTGCGCCAGGTGGGTCAGCGCGTAGCTGACCCCGACCTCGCTGCCGCTGGCGTGCATCGCCGTGCCGGCCAACTGCGCATAGCGTTCGGCGCCGGCGAAATCGGCGCGGCCCAGCGCGGTGGTGGCGCAGATGCACCACAGGGTGCCGCGGCCCAGGCTGTCGTCCTCGTCCAGCGCGACGGCCTGTGCGGCGATCTGCGCCAATCCGCGCCGGTTGGCGCAGACCTGGTCGAGCAGGTCGCGCAGCAACGCCACCACCACCGTGTAGTCGCGCTCGAACGGCGCGCGCGCCTGCTCGGGGAAATCGCGGAACCGTTCCAGCAGCGTCTGCGCATGCGCGAACTCGCCCAGCTTCATGTGCAGGTAGGCCTGGGTCAGGGCCAGCGCCGGTCGCTCGCCGATGCACTGGCGCGGGAAGCGGCGCAGCAGCGCGCGCACCGGTGCGGTGCCATGGCGCAGCAGCAATTGCCAGGTGCCGGCGCGGGCGATGCAGTCGGCGGCGCTGTCGATCGCGCCGCCGCGCACGGCGTGGCGCACCGCCTCGGGCAACTGCCCGTGCGCGTCGAACCACTGCGCGGCGCGCCGGTGCAACTGCGGCGCCAGCCCGGGCGTCTCGCGCTCCAACTGTTGGGACAGGTAGTCGGCGAACAGCGGATGGAAGCGGAACCATTCGTGCTCGCCATCCAGCGCCACCAGCAGGCCCTGGAAGTGCGCCAGCCGTTCCAGCAGGCGGCCGCTGTCGTCGCGCTCGCGCACCGCGTCGGCGAGCGCGGCATTGAACCGTTCCAGCGGCGAGAGTTGCAGCAACAGCGCGCGCAATGCCGGATCCAGGTCGTTGAGCACCTGTTCGGCCAGGTACGCCGCCAGCTCGGCGGTGCGTCCGGAGAAACGGCCCAGGTCGTCGCGGCGGCGCTCGTCGCCGCCCAGCCATAGCCCGGCCAGTTGCAGCGCGACCGCCCAGCCCTCGGTCTGGCGACGCAACTGGCAGGCCATCGTCATCGGCACCTGCGGCCCCAGCAGCGCCGCCGTCTCCGCCTCGTCCAGGGCCAGCTCGCGCGCGCCGATGCGTTCCAACTGCCCTTGCAGCGCCCAGCGCGCCAGCGGCAGCGCCGGCGCGCGCCGCGTCGCCAGCAGCAGGTGCAACTGGCCGCCGGCATGTTCGACCAGCCGCGTCACCACCTCGTCGAGCGCGCCGGCCTGGCTGCGGTCGTAGTCGTCGAGGATGACCCGCAGGCGCCGCGGCGCGGCGCGGATCGCACGGATCAGGCCCGGCACGGTGGCGGCCACGTCCAGGTCCTGACCCTGCTGCTGCAGCGCGGCCTGCAACGGCGCGCCGAGTTCGATCCCGGCTTCGCGCGCGGCCAGCGCCAGGTAGGCGAGGAAGCGCCCCGGGTCGGCATCGTCCTCGTCCAGCGACAGCCACGCCACCGCGGCATCGCCGCGCTCGCGCAGGCGCTGGTGCCATTGCCCGAGCAGGGTGGTCTTGCCGAATCCGGGCGGCGCCAGCAACACGGTCAGCGGCAGTTCGGCGGCGCGGTCCAGGTGCTGCAGCAAGGCCTCGCGCGGCACCGTGGCCACGCGTGCGCGTGGTGGCGCGAGTTTGTCGGCCAGCACCCAGTCGGACACGCCAGGGCCGTCGTGCGAGGACGCGGGAGGGCGCGGGTTCAACAGCGTCACGGGCTTGAGCATGTCGCCAGCGGTGTCGTCTGCAGCGGTCGCCCTTGCGCCCTCCGGCGGTTCGGTCGACGGGACGGAACCGCACGCGCACCACCGTGCCGCGCGGAGCGCGGAACGGTCTTCGCCGCGTAGGTTCCACGGGTCCCCACCCTGGCGCCGTCCGCTGGCGTTGTCTGGTGAACTTATGCCAGCGACGCCACAAAAGCAAAGCCGCGCACCGCGGCCCGGCGTGCGTTCAGCCGGCGGCGACCACCGCGAACGCCTCGCGCGCCGCGGCCAGCGTGGCCTCCAGCACGGCATCGTCGTGGGCGCTGGACACGAAACCGGCCTCGTACGCCGAGGGCGCCAGGAACACACCGCGGTCGAGCATGGCGTGGAAGAAGCGGTTGAACGCGGCGGTGTCGCAGGCGGTGGCCTGCGCATAGGTCTCCACCTTCTCGGTGGTGAAGAACAGTCCGAACATCGCCCCGACCTGGTTGGTGGTGACCGCCACGCCGGCCGCCGCCGCAGCGGCTTCCAGGCCTGCGCACAGCTGCGCGGTGGCCGCGTCCAGGCGCTGGTGGAAGCCCGGCGCCTGGATCAACTCCAGCATCGCCAGCCCCGCGGCCATCGCCACCGGATTGCCGCTGAGCGTGCCGGCCTGGTAGATCGGCCCGGACGGCGCCACCTGCCGCATCAGCTCGGCGCGCCCGCCATAGGCGCCCACCGGCATGCCGCCGCCGATGATCTTGCCGAAGGTGGTCAGGTCCGGGGTGACCCCGTAGTGCGCCTGCGCGCCGCCCAGGGCGACGCGGAAGCCGGTCATCACCTCGTCGAAGATCAGCAGCGCGCCGTGTTGCGTGCACAGGTCGCGCAGGTGCTGCAGATAGCCCGGGCGCGGCGGGATGCAGTTGGCGTTGCCGACCACCGGCTCGATGATGACCGCGGCGATCTCGTGGCCGATCTCCTCGAACAGCGCGGTGGCGCCCTCAGCGTCGTTGTAGGCCAGGGTGGCGGTGAGTTCGCTCAGGCCCGCCGGTACGCCCGGCGAGGTCGGCACGCCCAGGGTCAGCATGCCGCTGCCTGCCTTGACCAGGAACGAGTCGCCGTGGCCGTGGTAGCAGCCTTCGAACTTGACGATGCGGTTGCGCCCGGTGGCGCCGCGCGCCAATCGCACCGCCGACAGCGTGGCCTCGGTACCGGAGTTGACCATGCGCACCATCTCGCAGGACGGCACCAGCCGGGTGATGGTCTGCGCCATCGTCACTTCGGCCGGGCAGGGCGCGCCGAACGACAGCCCATCGCCGATCGCGCGCTGCACCGCCTCGCGCACCGCCGGATGGTTGTGCCCGGCGATCATCGGCCCCCACGAGCCGACGTAGTCGATGTAGCGGTTGCCGTCGACGTCGTACAGGTACGGGCCATCGGCGCGCTGCACGAAGAACGGCTCGCCGCCGACCGACTTGAAGGCGCGCACCGGCGAATTGACGCCGCCGGGAATCAGCGATTGCGCTTGGGCGAACAGGGCGTGCGAGCGGGAATGGGTCATGAGCGGAAATCCTTGGCGATGCTGGCCGGGCCGACCGACCGGCCGGGCGCGGAGCGAGGCCGTCTATTGTCGCGGCTGCCGCCGGCCTGCGCCATGTCGCCTACCCGGCCAGGGGCCACCTACCCGTCGCGGCCGACGTCGCGCCGCGATCGGCTGCCTAGGATCGGAACGTCCAGGGGCGCATGACCCGATTGCCGATGGGCATCGGGCATGCGATGGGCGGAGTGTCCAGCGCAGGCGTGGGGATCGCCATCCGGCGGTGCGCCTGTAGTGGCGTTGGCGTGCCAACGCTGTTCGTCTTCGGGAGAGAGCATGCATCGTACGATCCGCAGGAGCGCCTTGGCGCTCGCGCTGGCGCTTGCCGGCGGCCATGTCCAAGCGCAGTCCACCACTGGCAGCATCGTCGGCAGCGTGCCGCCGGGGCCGGGCGAGAGCAGCGTGTTGATCACCAACACCAGCGGCTTCAGCCGCGAGGTGAAGGTGGACGAACGCGGCCGCTACGCGCAGGGCAACCTGCCGCTGGGCACCTACACGGTTTCGCTCAAGCGCGACGGCAAGGTGGTGGAGACGCGTGAGAACATCAGTCTGGTGGTCGGCGCCGGCACCGAGGTCGGCTTCGGCGGCCCGGCGCAGACGCTGGACGCGGTCAACGTGGTGGCCGGCAACGTGGCCCGGATCGACGTGGCCAGCGTCGACAGCCGCACCGTGATCACCGCCGAGCAGCTGGCGGTGCTGCCGCTGGGCCGCAGCGCCGAGGCCATCGCCTTGCTGGCGCCGGGCGTGGTCAACAACAGCGGCGGCTACGACAACGGCCCCCTCGGCGGTTCGCTGGCCAGCTTCGGCGGCTCGGCGGCCAGCGAGAACGCCTATTACCTCAACGGCTTCAACACCACCGACCCGGCCAGCAGCCTCGGCGGGCTGACCCTGCCGTACGGCGCGATCGACCAGCAGGAAATCTTCACCGGCGGCTATGGCGCGCAGTACGGCCGCTCCAACGGCGGGGTGATCAGCCAGGTCGGCAAGCGCGGCAGCAACGACTGGCACTTCGGCGCGGCGGTGATCTGGCAGCCGGACAGCCTCAGCGCCAGGCAGCGCGACCTGTACTTCCGCAAGGACAGCGTCTACTGGGATCCGCGCAACGCCAAGTACACCGCCGGCAACTACCAGCCGCTGAGCGAGACCAGCGCCGATCAGACCACCTACAGCGCCTATCTCGGCGGCCCGCTGGTCCGCGATCGCCTGTTCTTCTTCCTGGCCCTGGAGCAGGTCGATTCCAGCGGCACCCGCGTCGCCGACGCGCGGGTCACCTCCGGCGGCATCTCCGGTTCGCCGTGGACCCGCTACGACTACAAGCAGACCCGCGCCTACGCCAAGATCGACTGGCAGATCCGCGACAACCACCTGCTGGAATTCACCGGCGCGGAGGACAAGGCGCGCACCAACGGCAGCATCTACCGCTACGACTACGTCGATCGCGAGGTGGGCAGCTACAAGGGTCGCGAAGCCAAGAACACGTTCGGCCCGACTCTGTTGCTGGGCAAGTACACCGGCTACTTCGGCGACAACGTCACCCTGACCGCGCTGTACGGCAAGGAGCGCCTGCCCAACAAGCTCACCGCCATCGGCTACGACGCCGGCAACGGCCCGTTCCTCAACAGCGTCTCCAACCAGAATCCGGCCTACACCGGCGGCACCCCGATCGGCAACGCGCAGACGGTCAGCTCGATCACCGATCCGGACCGCGAATACAAGAAGGACAACCTGCGCCTGAACCTCAACTGGCGCCTCGGCGAACACAGCCTCGACGTCGGCATCGACAACCAGAAGAGCGAGGCGATCAACATCGGCTCGTACAGTTCCGGCCCCGGCTATGCCTGGACCTACGGCTACACCCCGGATCCGTTCGGGCGCAACAGCGGCGGCCTGGTCAGCGGCTCGGTCGCCGAGGACGGCAGCATCGGCGTGCCCAGCCCCGGCCTGGCCGATCCCACCTACGGCAGCACCGGCTACTACGTCACCAAGGACATCGCCACCAACCTGTATTCCTACGACGCCAAGCAGACCGCCTACTACCTCGAAGACCACTGGCAGGCGACCGACACGCTCTTGCTCTCGCTGGGCGTGCGCAACGACAGCTTCACCAACTACACCCCATTCGGCCAGGCCTACATCGCGCTGAAGAACCAGTGGGCGCCGCGGCTGGGCTTCAGCTGGGACGTCAACGGCGATTCCAGCCTCAAGGTCTACGGCAACCTCGGCCGCTACTACCTCGGCCTGCCGCTGTCGCCGGCCGGCCTGTTCACCCCGGCGGTGTCCACCAGCACCTACTACACCTACAGCGGCATCAATGCCGACGGCACGCCGATCCTGGCCCGGCAACTGGCCCCGCCGGTCTCGGCCAACTCGCGTTTCGGCCGCCTCGCCGACGTGCGCACGGCGGTCGTCGAGGACATCAAGGGCGAGAACCAGGACGAGCTCATCCTCGGTTTCAGCAAGCTGCTGCCCCACGACTGGGTGCTCGGCGTGCGCGGTGTGCATCGCCGGCTCAACGACGGCATCGACGACACCAACCTCGACAACTCCAATGCCGGCCTGCTGGCCGCGGCCGCGGCGGCGGGCGTGGACATCGACTGGACCAAGAACGCCAGCGCGGCGCTGGTCAACCCGGGCAAGACCAACACCTACCGGGTGATCGGCACGGACGGCCAGATCCACGCCCTGACCGTGACCCGCGAGCAGGGCGGCTATCCCGAGTTCAAGCGCCGCTATTCGGCGCTGGAGTTCAACCTGGAACGTCCGTTCGACGGTCGCTGGTATACCAAGATGAGCTACGTGTGGTCGCACAGCTATGGCACCACCGAGGGCCAGCTGCGCTCTGACCTGTGGCGGACCGGCGGCGCGCTGGGCAGCTACCAGGGCCAGGCGGCGACCTCGACCACGCAGAGCTGGGACCATGCGGCGCTGATGGAGCACTTCAACGGCAACCAGTCCAACGACCGCCGCCACCAGTTGAAGGCCTATGGGTTCTACCAGTTGACCGAGGAGTGGGGCACCTCGGCCAACCTGAGCCTGATTTCCGGCGCGCCGCGCCCCTGCCTGGGATATTACTACGGCGACAACTACGACGCCGGCGACCGCGATCCGGCCGGCTACGCCAATCCCAGCGTCACCGGCGGCCCCTACCACTTCTGCTACAACCCCAGCACCGGCACCGGCGAGCCGTCGCCGCCGGGCTCGCACGGCACCCTGGGCTGGGTAGCGCAACTCGACCTGGGCGTAAGCTACAAACCGAAGTTCGCCGCCGGCAGGCTGGCGCTGAGCCTGGACGTGTTCAACGTCACCAACCGGCAGACGGCGGTCAACGTCTATCCGTTCTCCGAGTTGAACCCGGGCGAGTCAACCCGCTATGGAACCAGGCCGTGGCGTACCAGGCGCCGCGCTCGGCACGGGTGACGCTGAGCTACGACTTCTGAGTGGGATACATGCGGCTTCGGCCGTACCCTCATCCGCCCCTTCGGGGCACCTTCCCCCAAAAAGGGGGCCATGGTCCCGAGGGGAGAAGGGAGAAGCCAAGGCCCCTCTCCCACTGGGAGAGGGGTTGGGGTGAGGGTCTGACGCGAAGCGACGAGCCATGTTTGGAGCATGAGGCTTCGCCCGTACCCTCATCCGCCCCTTCGGGGCACCTTCTCCCGACGGGAGAAGGGAGAAGCCAAAGCCCCTCTCCCATCGGGAGAGGGGTTGGGGTGAGGATCCGGCGCGAAGCGACGCGCGCTGGTTGGAGCATGAGGCTTCGCCCGTATCCTCATCCGCCCCTGCGGGGCACCTTCTCCCGGCGGGAGAAGGGAGAAGCCGAAGCCCCTCTCCCATTGGGAGAGGGGTTGGGGTGAGGGTCCGGCGCGCAGCGACGCGCGATGTTTGGTTGCGCGAGGCTTCGCCCGTACCCTCATCCGCCCCTGCGGGGCACCTTCTCCCAAAGGGAGAAGGGAGGCGCTGAGCCCCTCTCCCACCGGGAGAGGGGTTGGGGTGAGGGTCCGGTGCGAAGCGACGCGCGATGTTTGGGTGCGCGAGGCTTCGCCCGTACCCTCATCCGCCCCTGCGGGGCACCTTCTCCCGATGGGAGAAGGGAGCGGCTAGCCCCTCTCCCCTCGGGAGAGGGGTTGGGGTGAGGGTCCGGCGCGTAGTGACTCGTGACGCATCCCCGCCCCTCAGTCGAAACAGGCGCGGTACGCAGCCAGCGCCGCGCATGGATCGGGCGCATCGAACACGCCGCTGATCACCGCCAGCAGGTCGGCGCCGGCCGCGACCAGTGGGCGTGCGTTGTCCGGGGTAAGGCCGCCGATCGCCACGCGCGGCAGGCCCAGCGCTGCAGCCTCGTGCAACAGTCCGGGTGTGGCGCGGCGCGTGGTGACCTTGCTGCGGGTGGGGAAGAACGCGCCGAAGGCGACGTAGCTGGCGCCGGCCGCCGCGGCGCTGCGGGCCAGGGCCAGGTCGTCGTAACAGGAGGCGCCGATCAGCGCCTGCGGTCCTAGCATGGCGCGCGCGGCAGCGAGGTCGCCGTCGTCCTCGCCCAGATGCACGCCGGCCGCGCCCACCGCCTGCGCCAGGGCGACGTCGTCGTTGACGATCAGCGGCACCCCGGCCTGGGCGCACAGCGCCTGCAGCGCCGAGGCCTGGTCGCGCCGCTGCGCCGCGTCTGCGCGCTTGTTGCGGTACTGCAGCCAGGTCACGCCCTGGTCCAGCAGCGGCGCCACCCGCGCCAGCAGACGCGCGCCGTCGGCGTCGTCGGGAGTGATCAGGTACACGCCGCGCGGCGCCGGGGATGCGTTCATGGCCAAGCCTTCCGATGCGTCGACGGCGATGGGACAATGCCGTTCCGTCCGACTGTGACCTGCGATTATCCAATGAGCGACGCCACCGCCACCACTTATCGCACCTGGATGTGCGTCGTCTGCGGGTTCATCTACAACGAAGCCGACGGCCTGCCGGAAGAAGGCATCGCCCCCGGCACCCGCTGGAACGACGTGCCCGACACCTGGACCTGCCCGGACTGCGGCGTGACCAAGGACGATTTCGAGATGGTGGAGATGGAGTGAGGGCTGGGATTGGGGAGTCGGGATTGGGGATTCGCAAGAGCCGCAATCCTCAATCTGCAAGCCATCCTGAGCGCCTTCAGCCTGGAAGCCCTCAAGAAAAAGCAGCGTTGCTCAGCGACGCGTCAGATCACGCCGCAGCCGCCCTTGCGAATCCCCAATCCCGAATCCCCAATCCCCGCCGTCAATGCATCCGCTGCGCGCGCGCGCTCAGTTCCACCAGGCGCTCGCGGATCGGCAGGGCGTCGGAGGCCTCGGGGTTCAGTTGCAGATAGCGGCCCAGGTCGCGGCGCGCGCCGGGCACGTAATCCATTTGCAGGTAGGCCATGCCGCGGTCGCGCAGGGCCTCCGGCTGGTCCGGCATCAGCTTGAGGACGCGGTCGGCGCTGCGTGCGGCGCGGTCCCACTCGTCGCGTTCGGCATACAGGCCGTGCAGGTTGCGCAGGACCCGGGCGAGGATCGCGCGGTGCGGCGCCGGGTCCAGGATCTGCAGCAGGGCGCGGTCGTCCGGGCTTTCGCCGCCCATGTGCGGCCGCGCACGCTCCCGCAGTTCCTCCACCGCCAGCGGGCGACCGCCGTTGAACGGGTCCATCACCAGCAGGCCGTCGTCCACCGGCAGGCGCACCAGGAAATGCCCGGGGAAGGACACGCCGTCGAGCGGGATGTCCAGGCGCCGCGCCACTTCCATCTGCACCAGCGCCAGCGAGATCGGGTTGCCCAGGCGCCGCTCGAACACCTGGTTCATGTAGCTGTTGCGCGGGTCGTAATACTCGTCGTGGTTGCCGGTATAGCCCAGCTCTTCGAACAGGTGGCGATTGATCGCCGCCATCTTCAGCGGCCACTGCTCGATCGTCGCCACCTCGTGCCGCAGGTGGTCGGCGTGGCTCTGCGCCAGGGTGTCGTAATGGGCGGCATCCAGCTCCGGATACTCGTCGCGGGCGATCAGCAGCGCGGTCGCCAGCAGCGGCAGGGCATCGTCATCCAGCGCGGCCAGGGTATTCCAGCTCGGCAATGTCAATGGGGCGGCCATGGCCCAAGACTGGCGGCAAAGCCGGGCCCGATCAAGTCCGGCCGTTCCCGACAGCGGTGTCGGGTTCAGCGCGGTGCTCGCAGGGCCTTTTCCCGACGCGGCCGGCACCGTTGACGGGTCAGTGGCCCTGCGGAATTCCCGGGCCGAAACGCAGTTCGGTGCCGTCCTGCAGCTTCAACTGCTCGGCCTGGCCGGCGTTGAGTTCGAGCACATAGCGCGCCGGCGCGTTGCTCGGGTAGGGCGGGCAGGCGTCGCCGGCCGAGCACGGCGGCACGTCGCGCTGCTGCGCCACCAGCTTGCGCTGGTTGTCGAAGTACAGGATGTCCAGCGGGATCTTGGTGTTCTTCATCCAGTACGCCTGCGGTTCCTCGCGGTCGTGGATGAACAGCATGCCGTGGTCCGCCTCCATCTGGTCGCGGAACATCAGCCCGCGCGCGCGGGTCGCATCGTTCTGCGCCAGTTCCACGTCGTAGCGATGTCCGCCCAATTCCACCCAATGGTCGCCGCCGGCGCTGGCGCAACCGCTGAGGGCAAGCAGGAGAAGGACGCCGAGCGCGCGGAAGAGGGACATGGGCGGGGCCAGGGCAAGAGGAGGACAGCGCGCACCTTGTTGCATGGTGCGTTTGGCGTCAAGAGCGGGGATTGGGGATTCGGGATTGGGGATTCGCAAAGGCAAGGATCTCGGCTTTCACCAATCCCCAATCCCCAATCCCCAATCCCGCGCGCGCGCCAGCGCGCGTCAAAAGACGCGCGGTGGCTCGCCACCGACGATCACCACGTCGGCGGGGCGGCGCGCGAACAGGCCGACGCAGACCACGCCCGGGATCTGGTTCAGTTCGCGCTCCAGCGCCACCGGGTCGGTGATCGACAGGTGGTGCACGTCCAGCACCACGTTGCCGTTGTCGGTGACCACGCCGTCGCGCCACACCGGCTGGCCGCCGGTGCGCGCCAGGATCTCGCGGGCGACCAGGCTGCGCGCCATCGGGATCACCTCGATCGGCAGCGGGAACTTGCCCAGGGTCTGCACCTGCTTGCTCGGGTCGACGATGCAGATGAAGCGCTCGCTGGCCTCGGCGATGATCTTCTCGCGGGTCAGCGCGGCGCCGCCGCCCTTGATCAGGCACTTGTTCGGATCGCACTCGTCGGCGCCGTCCACGTACAGCGACAGGTTGCCGGTGTGGTTCAGGTCCAGCACCTCGATGCCGTGCTGGCGCAGGCGCGCGGTGCTCTGCTCGGAACTGGACACCGCACCCTTGATGCGGTGGCCGATGCGGCCGAGCGCGTCGATGAAATAGGCGACGGTGGAGCCGGTGCCGACGCCGACGATCATGCCGTCCTGGACGTAGTCGATGGCTTTCTCGGCGGCAAGGCGTTTGGCTTCTGACATTTGAGGAGCTCGGGAGTTGGGATTCGGGATTGGGGATTCGTGAAAGCGGTTCGGCGGATGGGACGGGGCAAATCCCAAATCCCGAATCCCGGCTACTCGAGCGAAAGCAGCAACTTCCACTGCGCGGCGCTGACCGGGAACACCGACAGGCGGTTGCCGCGGGCGACCAGCGGGAAGCCCTCGCCCAGTGTGTCGGCGTGCTGCTTGATCTCGTCCAGGGCGATGGTGCGCGCCAGCTTGCGTTCGAACGCCACGTCCACCAGGTACCAGCGCGGCTGCTCCGGGGTGGCCTTGGGGTCGTGGTAGTCGGAGGACGGGTCGAACTGGGTGGCGTCGGGATAGGCCTGGCTGGCTACGCGCGCCACGCCGACGATGCCCGGCACCTTGCAGTTGGAGTGGTAGAACAGGATGCCGTCGCCGACCTTCATGCCGTCGCGCATGAAGTTGCGCGCCTGGTAGTTGCGCACGCCGTTCCAGGGTTCGGTGCCGACCCGCTGCAGGTCGTCGATCGAGAAGGCGTCCGGTTCGGACTTCATCAGCCAATAGCGGGTGCGTGCGGTCATGCGGGCAGATCGGGCGCGGTCGACAGAGTGAGGGATTCGGTGCAGACCGCGTCCAGCGCCACGTCCCAGGCCGCCAGCGGCAAGGCCGCGACCTGTTGCGCGTCGAAGGCGGCCCCGACCAGCCAGGGCGGCGGGGCCTGCCGCTGGCGGAAAGCGAAGCTGCGATCATACCAGCCGCCTCCCATGCCCAGGCGGCCGCCGGCGGTGTCGAAGCCGACCAGCGGCGTCACCACCAGCGCCATCTGCGCCGGCGCCAGGGTCGTGGCCGGGTCGACATCGGGCTCGGGGATGCCGTAGCGGTTGGCGCGCAGCGGCTGCCCGGGGCGCCACGGCGCAAAGCGCAGGGTGTCGCCGCTGAGCACCGGCAGGCAGTACTGCACCGCCTCCGGCAGCGACAGTTGCCAGCGGTGCAGGGCGATCTCCCCGTCCATCGCCCAGTAGCCGCCGACATGGCCGTGCTGCGGCGCGAACGGCAGGTCCAGCAGTCGCTGCGCCAAGGCGTCGGCGGCGGCCAGGCGCACGGGCGCGGTGAGCGCGCGGCGGCGCGCGCGCAGGTCCTGGCGCAGGGAGTCGCGGTCGTCGGCGGTCATCGGGCGGGCGTGGCGAGGGAAGGCGCTATTGTCGGCGTCGGCGCGCGCACTGACCAGGGCGTGGCAGCCGCCGCCGCGATCACGCGTAGAGCGCCACCGTCTGCCGGCCCCACAGCACCAGCCGTCCGGCGCTGTCCCAGATCTGCATGTCCTGCAGCGAGTAGCCGTCCTCGGCATGCAGGCTGGCCGAGCGCAGCAGGAACCAGTCGCCGGCGCTGGCCGGCTGCGGGAAGTCCAGGGTCCAGGTCATCGAGCTGACCGGCGCCGGTGCGGTGAAGCAGGTCATCGCGGCCGGCGGCAGGCAGTCGCCCAGCGCCACCAGGGCCACGCCCGGGTCCACGCCGCCGGCGTCGCGATGGCGCGCCCAGACCAGCAACTCCGGCGTGGCGGCGCCGGAGATCGGCAGCGCGCCGCCGGCCAGGCGCATGTCGAAATTGGCGACGAAGGCCGGCGTCACCGCGCTGTCGGCGATCGGCGTCGCGTCATCGGGGCCGACCACCGCCGGCCGTGCCGGCAGGAAGTCGTGGGCGATGCGGCTGGCGCGCGGCTGTGCGAACAGCAAGGCCGCACGCAGGGCGACCTGCCCGTCGGCCAGGCAATCGACGCCCACGGAGGTGGCGGACTTGCCCTGGCGCAACACCTGCGCGTCGAAGCGCAAGCGGCCGTCGGCCGGGCCGACGAAGCCGATGTGCGCCGACTTCAGCGGCGGCAACGCGGACGGCGCCGTGCGCAGCGCGGCCTGCAGGGCGAGCGCCGCGGACAGGCCGCCGAAGGCGGTGCGGCCTTGTCGCCAGCTGGCGGGGACATCGCATCCCTCGGCGGGGTCGAAGCGGTCGAGGATCTGGGCGAGCGTCGGCAATCCGGGATCTCCGTGGTGGGGCCACCAGTATCCCGGGTTTCGGCCGGTGCGAAAACGCATCGGACATGCACTGCGCCGGCAACGACGGCGTGGGGGGCACGCAGGTTGCGGACGCACAAAAAGGAAACGGCGCCTTGCGGCGCCGCTTCCTGGAAGAATTGCATTCTCCGCCGTGACGATGCGTGCGAAACGACCTTGAACCCGGGGTTCAAGTGGGATGGCTGGAGAATCATCGGGCTTCCCGCTACGAGGCGGACCTGCACTCCCGATTCCGTCGCCACCCCGTGGTCGTCATTAAGGGACAAGGCGAATGTTTGCACACGCTGTCGTTCACAGCAGAGAACGCAAGTGGAGTATAGCGCCGTCGTCGCGCTTGGCTAGTCCGTTCGTCGGTACTTCGGTGCGTTGCAATTCACGTTGATGATCGCCGCGCCACGAGCGGATCAGCGCGTCGTATCGACCACGCTGTCCAGACGCCGATTGAGATCGGCGAGTGTGCGCGCCATCTCGCGCTCGCGCTGCGCCTGTTCGTCGCGCAGTTGCTGCAGTTCGTGCGCCAGGTTCAATGCCGCCAGGACGGCGACGCGATCCACCGCGGCCATGCGGTTGCTGCCGCGCACTTCGCGCATCTTCGCATCGAGCAGGCGCGCGGCGGCGAGCAGGCCGTCGCGCTCCTCGGCCTCGACGCCGACGGTGTATTCGCGATCGAGGATGCGAACGCTGACCGGCTCGCTCACGTGTGCTGCTCCAGGGACTTCAGTCGGGCGATCATCGCTTCCACGCGCGAACGCGCCTGTTCGTTCTTGGTCAGCAACTGCGAGCGCTCGCCGATCAGGTGTTCCTGCTGCTGGCGCAGGCTGCGGTTCTCGTCGGACAGGCGCTGGCAGCGCTCGACCAGCGTTTCCACGCGTGCGGCAAGGGCGCGAAGCTCGGCGAGGGCGTCAAGGCTGTCCATGGCGCTCACGATAGGCATGCGCCCAAGGGGCGGTCAAGACGCCGCGCGGCGGCGCCATGGCCGGCGCTCAGGCAGGCAGCCGCAGCGGTTGCTGCAACAGGCGCAGGCAGGCGTCCGGTTCCAGCGCCGGCGCCACCAGGTGGCCCTGGATCTCGTCGCAGCCGTGGGCGCGCAGGAACGCCAGTTGCCCGGCGTCCTCGACCCCCTCGGCCACCACCTTCAGCGCCAGCGAGTGGCCCATCGCGATGATGGTGCTGGTGATCGCCTCGTCGTCCGGGTCGCGGGTGAGATCGCCGATGAATTCCTGGTCGATCTTCAGGGTGTTGATCGGCAGCCGCTTCAGATACGCCAGCGACGAATAGCCGGTGCCGAAATCGTCGATTGCCAGGGTCAGCCCCAGCTCGCGGCAGGCGCGCAGCAGCGCGGCGTTCTTGCCGACCTGCGACATCACCACGCTCTCGGTGAGTTCCAGTTCGATGTTGGCCGCCGGCACGCCGGTTTCGGCGAGGATCCCGGCCATCAGCTCCGGCAGGTTGCCGCGCTCGAGCTGGATCGCCGAGACGTTCACCGACATGCACAGATCGGTCAGCCCCATCCGCCGCCAGTCGCGCAACGCACTGCAGGCCTGGCGCAGCACCCACTCGCCGATCTCCAGGATCAACCCGGTCTCCTCGGCCAGCGGGATGAACTGGCTGGGCGAGACCGGGCCGAAGTCGGCGCTGTGCCAGCGCAGCAGCGCTTCCACGCCCACCACCCGCTGCGTGCGCAGCGAGTAGCGCGGCTGGTAGACCAGCTTCAGTTCCTGGTCCAGCGGGATCTTGCGCAGCGTGCTGGCCAAGGTGGCGCGGTGGCGGGTGGCCTCGTCCATGCGCGCCGAGTACACCTGCGCGTTGCGGCGCCCGGCGGCCTTGGCCTGGTACATCGCGGTGTCGGCGTGCTTGAGCAGTTCGCTCGGCAGCAGCGCGTGCTGCGGGAACAGGGAGATGCCGATGGAGGTGGACACCGCGACCTCGCGGCGTTCGTCCAGCCGCAGCGGCGCCTCGAACGCGGCCAGCACGCGGGCGGCCACCGCCTCGGCCTCGCCCTGGCTGACGATGTCCTCGACCACCACGGTGAATTCGTCGCCGGCCAGGCGCGCCACCGTGTGCTGTGGCCCCACCGCCTGCTGCAGGCGTTCGGCGACCGCGCGCAGCACGCGGTCGCCGACGGCGTGGCCGAGCGAGTCGTTGATGTCCTTGAAGCGGTCCAGGTCCAGGAACAGCACCGCGACCGAGCCGGCCTGGCGCCGCGCCCGCACGATCGCCCGCGCCAGGCGCTCGGACAGCAGGGCGCGATTGGGCAGGCTGGTCAGCGTGTCGTAGTTGGCCAGGTAGCGCAGTTCCTGCTCGGCGCGCTTCTGTTCGGTGATGTCTTCCAGCACCACCACCTGAAAGCTCTGGCGGCCGTCGGCGTCGACCACGGTGTTGCGGCGCAGGTGGCAGAGGATCTCCTGGCCGTCCTTGCGCCGTTTCCAGGCCTCGCCGCGCCAGTGCCGGCCGTGGTCGGCGGCCGGCGCCGCCGGCGTTTCCGGGGTGTGGTCGATCAGCGCCATCGGCTGGCCCAACACCTCGCGCTCGCTGTAGCCGGTGATGCGGGTGAAGGCCGGGTTGACCGAGATGAAGCGGCGGTCCTCGTCGAGCACGGCGACCGCTTCGCCCATGCTGCGCAGCACTTCGGCGGCGATGCGCCGTTCCAGGTCGGCCTGGCGGTGCGAGGTGATGTCGCGGGCGGTGCCGGCGAGCCGGCGCGGTGCGCCGCTGGCGTCGTAGTCGACCACGCGGCCGCGCACCCGCGCCCAGTGCCAGATCCCATCGCCGGTCAGGTCCACCCGGTACTCGGCGGTGTAGATCGCGGTGAGGCCCTGCAGGTGTTCCTGCAGCACCTGCCGCGCCTGCGCCATGTCGTCGGGATGGATGCGCAGCGGCTCGTTCTCGCGGATCACCAGGCCGATGTCCTGCGCGTGCGGCGTGGCCTCGTCGGCGCGCATCAGCCGCAGCGTGCGCGCTTGCAGGTCGTAATCCCAGAAGTGTTCGCCCGAGGCCCACAGCGCCAGCTTCAGGTGCTGGTCGCGCTGCTGCAGCTGCGCATGCCGTTGCAACTGCTCGCGCAGGCGCCGACGCGAGCGCAGCGCGAACAGCGCCGCCAGCCCGCCGGCGGCCAGCGCCGCGAGCGCCACCAGCGGCCACGCGGCCAGCAGGGTCTGGCCGAACAAGGCCAGGCCGGTCCTTTCCGCAGCTCCTGCAGCGACGTGCTCCAATGGCATGGCGGAAAGTGACTTCTGTCAAAGAACGGGTGGTGGAGTGTAGGCGCGTGCCGGAAGCCACCACAAGCGGCGGCGCACACGCGATTGCTACACTGCGCAGTCCCGATTCCGCTGCAGGCCGCCACAGGCCCGTGGCCAGCGCCCGACAGGTTTCGCTCCATGACCGAACTTCCCACTGCCGACCAGATCGCCGATGCCAGCCGGACGCTTGGCCTTGCTGCGTCGGCGGCCGAACTGCACGGCGCCCTGTGCGGCTGGCTGGCCGGCGGCGGCGCCGATCTGCCGGCCTGGCCGGCTGCGGTGCTGGCCGATGCCAGCATCGCCGCGCCGCGCAGCGGCGACGCCCTGGACCGCCTGCGCGAGGCCAGCGCTGCGCAACTGAACGACCGCGATTTCGGTTTCGACCTGGTGCTGGCCGATGCCGGCGCGTCGTTGCCCGAGCGCGCCGACGCGCTGTTCGACTGGTGCCGCGGCTTCCTCGGCGGCTTCGGCCTGGCCGCGGGCGCCGCACCGCCGCTGTCCGAGGAAGGGCAGGAGGCGCTGCAGGACCTGGCGCGCCTGGCCCAGGCCAGCGCCGACGATTTCGACAGCGGCGACGAGGACGAGGACGCGCTGGCCGAGATCGAGGAGTTCGTGCGCGTGGCGGTGCTGCTGCTGCACAGCGACTGCGTGCTCGGCCCGCGCCACCGGCAGCGCCTGAACTGATGAAGCGGCTCACCGGGATTTCCTCCGGCGAGTACGCGCGCCGCCGTCGGCAACTGATGGACATGGCTGGCGAGCAGGCCATCCTGGTGCTGCCCAGCGCGCCGGAGCGGGTGCGCAGCCACGACACCCATTACCCGTACCGGCAGGATTCGGATTTCTGGTACCTGTGCGGCTTTCCCGAGCCGGACGCGGTGCTGGTGCTGGTGCCTGGGCGCCGCCACGGCGAAGCGCTGCTGTTCTGCCGCGAACGCGATCCCGAACGCGAAGCCTGGGATGGTCCGCGGGCGGGCCAGGAAGGCGCGGTCGAACGCTACGGCATGGACGATGCCTATCCGATCGACGACCTCGACGAGATCCTGCCCGGGCTGCTGGAAGGCCGCTCGCGGGTGTACTACCACTTCGGCCGCGACGTCGATTTCGACCTGAAGCTGATCGGCTGGGTCAAGCGCGTGCGCGAGCAGGTACGGCACGGCGCGCAGCCGCCGCACGAATTCCTGGAGCTCGGGCATCTGCTGCACGAGCAGCGCCTGTTCAAGTCGCGCGACGAGATCGCGCTGATGCAGGTGGCCGCGGACCTGAGCGTGGCCGGGCACCGCGCCGCGATGCGGCTGGCGAAGCCAGGCGTGCACGAATACCAGGTGCAGGCCGAGATCGAGCGCGAATTCCGCGCCGGCGACGCCTGGCCGGCCTACGGCAGCATCGTCGGCAGCGGCCACAACGCCTGCGTGCTGCACTACCGTGCCAATGCCGCGCGCCTGCGCGACGGCGACCTGGTGCTGGTCGATGCCGGTGCCGAGTACCGCGGTTATGCCGCCGACATCACCCGCACGTTTCCGGTCAGCGGCCGCTTCAGCGCCGAACAGCGCGCGCTGCACGACCTGGTCGGCGCCGCGCACGCCGCCGCGCTGGCGCAGGCGCGCCCGGGCGTGGCCTACGAGGCCGGACACCTGGCCGCGGTGCAGACCCTGACCGAGGGTCTGCTGCGGCTGGGCCTGCTCAAAGGCAGTGTCGAGCAGAACCTGGCCAGCGGCGACTACCGGCGCTTCTATCGCCACAAAACCGGGCACTGGCTGGGCCTGGATGTGCACGATGTCGGCGACTACCGGCTGGCCGGCGAATCGCGCCTGCTCGAGCCGGGCATGGTGTTCACCATCGAACCCGGCCTGTACGTGGCGCCGGACGACAAGGACGTGGACCCGAAGTGGCGCGGCATCGGCATCCGCACCGAGGACGACGTGTTGATCACCGACGACGGCCACCGCGTGCTCACCGATGCCCTGGCGCGTAGCGCCGAGGAGATCGAGGGGTTGATGGCTGGGAATGGGGAATAGGGACTAGGGAATGGGAAAAGCAGCGCCCGCGCGCGGAAAGGTCAGCTAGCAGGCCCGGCGCTTTTGCTGTTGCGAATCCCCAATCCCGAATCCCCAATCCCGGCGGCGGCCTTCAGGCCGCCGCCGCAAACACCGGCCGCGTCAGGTTCTCGGGCGCGTCCTCGGTGCACACCACTTCGTCCTCGATGCGGATGCCGCCGTAGGGCTTGAACTGCGCCACCCGCGCCCAGTCGACGCTATCGCCGTGGCCGGCCTGCTTGAGGTCGTCGAGCAGCATGTCGATGAAATACAGGCCCGGCTCGATCGTCACCACCATGCCCGGTTCCAGGGTGCGGGTCATGCGCAGGTAGGGGTGGCCGTCGGGGCGTTCGATGCGGCCGCCGCGGTCGCTGGCGGCGAAGCCGGCGACGTCGTGCACCTGCAGGCCGATCGGATGGCCCAGGCCGTGCGGGAAGAACGCGGCGCTGACGCCGGTGGCCACCGCGGTTTCCGGCGACACCTTCAGCACCCCGGCATCCCGGAGCACGCCCATCAGCGCCAGATGCGCATCCAGGTGCAGTTGCCGGTAGTCGACGCCGGCGCGCACGTGCTGGCCCATGCGCTGCTGCGCGGCGTCCACCGCGTCGATCAGCGCCTGGAAGTCGCTGCCGCGATCGGCGGCGTAGGTGCGGGTGATGTCGCTGGCGTAGCCGTGCGCGGAGGCGCCGGCGTCGATCAGGAAGCTGCGCAGCGGCGTCGGCGCCTGCCGCTGCAGTTCGGTGTAGTGCAGCACGGCGCCGTGCTCGTTCAGCGCCACGATGTTGCCGTACGGCAGTTCGTTCGCGTCCTGGCCAACCGCGGCGCAGTAGGCCATGTGGATCTCGAACTCGCTGCGGCCGTCGCGGAACGCGGCCTCGGCGGCACGATGGCCGCGCACTGCCGCCTGCTGCGCCTGGCACATCAGTGTCAGTTCGTAGGGCGTCTTGTAGGCGCGGTGGTATTCCAGGTAGTGCAGCACCTCCGCCGGGTTGTTCGGCACGTAGGCGCCCAGCGCGCTCTGCGGCTCGCCGAGGATCGCGCTGCGCGCGGCATCCGGCAGCAGCGCCAGCGCCTCGTCCGGGGTGCGGATCAGGTGGATGTCGCAGTGCTCCACCCACCAGCCGCTGGGCGCGTCCGGCACCACGTGCCAGTAGTCGCGCGGCTGGTGGAAGATCACCTGCGGGCGGCGCCCGGGCGTGTACACCAGCCAGCTGTTCGGCACCCGCGTCAGCGGCAGCCAGGCCTTGAACTGCGGATTCACCGCGAACGGATAGTCGCGATCGTCGAACACCTGGTAGTGCAGGGTGCCGCTGGGGACCACCAGGTGGTCGAAGCCGCCGCGCGCCAGCGCCTCGTCGGCGCGTTGGGTCAGCGTGCGCAGGTGGTCGGGATACAGGGCGCTTGGGTCGTGCTGGGGCATGGCGGCGGACTCGTTCGATGATGCGGAAACAGGGGCGCCAGTGTGCCGGAAACGCTGCGGGCGTGCGGACGCGGGTGGACGGCGTGCGCATGGCGCGCGCTGCCGAAGCTGCGCCGGCGACGCGTGGCGTTGTCGATCCACCGGATCTTCTTTGCGTCGAAGCGAACCGGACCCGGATGGCCGTCGTAGGAGCGGCTTCGGCCGCGAACGAGGCGTTCCCTGGAAGGCCGGTCGCGGCTGAAGCCGCTCCTACGGGTTGGTAACGCTAGCCGCCGGGGGCCGAGTTGATCCACTGCCGCAGCAGGTCGCGGTGCGCGGGGGAAATGGTCAGGAAACGGAAGCCGGCCCAGGCCTGGCCCGGTGCGTGCGAGGGTTCGCTCCACAGCAGATGCGCGCCGACGTCGATCTGCGCGTCGCGGTCGGCCTGCGGCATCGCGAAGCGCAATTGGTACAGCGCGTCCTCGTGCAGCGGCGCCGAGGCCAGCAGCAGCATGCCGTGTTCGGAGACGTTGCCGAGGCGGCCGACCACGGCGTCTTCCATCAGGTCCAGCACCGGCACCATGTCCGGGACCTGGCGGCGCGGCGAACGGCGGGCGTCGCTGCTCATGCACCCTCCAAGGCGTCGTCGGCGGCGGGAACGCCGGCCAGGGTGCGCAACGCGCGCACCGCGGCCTGCCAGGCGCGGTCGATCAGGCGTGCGCGGTCTTCGCTGACGATGCGGGCCTGGCCCTGCGCCAGCAGCCGCGCCAATCCGTCGAGCGTGTGTTCGGCGGTCTTCTGCCCGCGCTGGTTCACGAACAGCGCACGCTCGGTGATCGGGCTGTACCAGGACAGGCGTTGCCGCTTCAGGTCGCCTTGCTGGTTGACCACGAATTCGAACCAGGTGCCGAACGGCAGCGTGCGCAGCCGCGCATACGCCGCCTGTTCGGCCTCGTTGCGCGGCGGCAGCGACGGCCGCTCGCCGTCCTCGCCCTGCTCGCCCAGCCGGGTGCGTGCCTTCAGCCGCACGCTGAGCTCGGTGCGCGAGGTGGTGGCGTCGGTGCCGCCGGGCGTGGACAGGCGGCGGGCGATGGCCTCGGCCTCCTGCTGGTGATAGCCCACCTGCAGCAACGCCTGGCCCACGCGTTCGGCCAGGCCGGCATCGGAGGCGCCCTCGCTGCGGCAGGTGACTTCGGCGATGCGCTCGGCCAGGCCGATGCGCTCGCGCCAAATCTCCGAATCCTCGCCCTGGCGCAGCAGGGTCAGCACCAGCACGTCGGACCAGGCCTGCTGCAACAGAGTCTGCACGAAACCGGGCGGTTGCCGGGCGTTGCACAGCGATTCCAGGGTGGCGGTGGCGGTCTGTTTGGCCAGCTCCAGCCGTTCCTTGCCGCGCGCGGCCTCCACGTGCCGGCGCTCGGCGATCTCGGCCTTGTGCGCCAGGCTGCGCTGCTGCGCCTGGATGTCCTGGTGGGCCTGCTCGAAGACGGTTTCGTCGCCTTCGTATTCCTCGACCACGCGGTCCACGGCCTGGTTGAGTTTGAGCAGCAGGGTCGGATCGCTGTCGTCTTCGCCCAGCCAGGTCGCGCCCGATTCGGCGACGGCGTTGAGCAGTTCCCGCGCCGGGTGGCGGCTGCGCGCGAAGAACGCCGGGTCCTGCAGCGCGGCGCGCACCAGTGGCACTTGCAGGCGTTCCAGCAGCGCCGCGGCCGGCGCGTCGGCGCGCACCTCGCGCTCGATCTCGCCGTACAGCAGGCCGAGCAGGTCGAAGGTGTCGGCCTGCTGTGGGGCCAGGGTCGCCTGCGCGCCATGGCTGGCGCGCAGCGCCTGCAGCAGGGCGGTCTGCACGTCGCGCAGGTGGCGGCGTCCGCGCAGCCCGCCCAGGGTGCTGTGGGCCGGCGGTTGCGCCTGCAGTTCGCCCAGGGCCTGCAGCAGGCTGGCGGTCGGGACCGGGATCGCACCGGTGGCGCTTGCCGGCCGCGCCGGGAGCGTGGCGGCACCGGCGGTCGCGGTTGTGGGCGCCGTCGCGGCCGGTGCGGCCTTGGCGCGCGCTGCGGTCAGCAACTGGCGCAGGGTGGCCAGGTCGGGGCCGCTGGCGGCCGGTTCCGCGGCGGCCGCCGCTACACCCGCTGGCGGCAGCGGGGCCGTGGCGGCAGGCCCCGGCGGCATACCCATGGCGGGTGCGGCCTGGAAGGGCGCAGCGCCGCTGCCGCGGGAGCCGCCATCGGCAGGCGCCGGCGCGGTGCCCGTGGCCATGCGCGCGGTGCGGCGCGTGCCCGGCTCCACGTTGGTGCTGCGTGCCACGTAGGGTAGGTAGATCAGGCCCGGCAGCACCCCGGCGTGGGTCAACAGCACATTGGCCCGTTCCACGATCTCGCCATAGCGCGCCAGTGCCTGGCGTTCGAAGGCGCTGTACAGCGACAACTGCGTGTCCAGCCCCAGGCCCAGCGTTTCGCCGGCAGCGCGCAGCAGCCGGCACAGCGCGTGCGGCCCCAGCGGCAACTGCTCGATCTCGAAGGCGGGCCGTGCCGCCAGCACGCCGAAGCGCTGGCCGAGCAACTGCAGCGGGATGTTGCAGCGGGTCGCCTCGCGGCGGGCGATCTCGTGCAGCACGATGTCGCGGTCGATATCCACGTCGGCGACCAGGGTCAGCATCTGCGCCGCCGCGACCGGCCTGGCCGTGCGCGGCGTGGCGGCCGTGGCGGCCGGGCTGCGGATGCCGGCCAGCCCGGCTTCCAGGTGCGCCTGGTAGTGCGGCGCAAAGCCCCCGCGCTGCGCGCGCAGGCGCTGCGCTTCCTGGAACAGGTCCTGCTGCACCTGGCCGTTGCGGGCGCGCCCGGCCTGCTCGAGCAGGTCCTGCTCCAGTTCGTCCAGCGTGGCCTGCAGCGGCATGTCCAGGGCCTGCCACAGCAGGCTGTTCAGGGCCTGCAGGATGTCGCGCACGCGCGCCGGCAGGGCGGCGCTGGCAAGCGTCGCCGTCGGGGCCTGGAGGGTCGCAGACACGGGCATCCTGTGATCGCCGTTGTACTTTTCTGCGCGGTATGTAGCACGATCCGCCGCCGCAACCAAGGCGGACGACGCGGCTCAGGGCAGGAACAGGGCGATCACGTCGTTGGTGAAACGCCGTCCCAGCTCGGTCGGGACGGCGTGCCCGGCGTCCACCCGCAGCCAGTCGCGGGCCTGCGCGGTGGCCAGGGCCGGGGCGATCGCCTGCAGCGGCAGGCCGGTGCGGGCGCTGAAGTCGCGCAGCGCGAAGCCGTCGTTGAGGCGCAGGGCGTTGAGCATGTACTCGAACGGGCGCCGCTCCGGCGCGATCCACTCGTCGCCGCCGATCGCCGCCGGCGTTCCCGCCGCGTCCAGGAACGCCTGCGGATGCTTGTGCTTCCAGCGCCGCAGGATGTTCTGTTCGGCGCCGGAGCTGATCTTGCCGTGGGCGCCGGCGCCGATGCCGAGATAGTCGCCGAAGGTCCAGTAGTTGAGGTTGTGCGCGCAGCGGTAGCCGGCGCGTGCATAGGCGCTGACTTCGTACTGCGCGTAGCCGGCCTCGGCCAGCAGCGCCTGGCAGCGCTCCTGCATGTCCCAGGCGTCGTCGTCCTCGGGGATGCCCTGCGGTGGCCGCGCGGCGAACACGGTGTTCGGCTCCAGGGTGAGCTGGTAGTGGCTGAGGTGGGTCGGCTGCAGCGCCAGTGCCTGTGCGATGTCGCGCTCGGCCTCGGCCAGGGTCTGCTGCGGCAACGCGTACATCAGGTCCAGGTTGACATTGGCGTAGCCGGCGTCCTGCGCCAGCTTCACCGCGCGCTCGGCCTCGGCGCCGTCGTGGATGCGGCCGAGCCGCTGCAGGGCCGCGTCGTCGAAGCTCTGGATGCCGAAGCTGAGGCGATTCACCCCGGCCGCCAGGTAGCGGTCGAAGCGGCCGTGCTCGGCAGTGCCGGGATTGGTCTCCAGGGTGATCTCCAGGCCCGGCGCGAAGCGCAGCCGGGCGCTGGCCGCCTGCAGGAAGCGGTCGATCGCCTCGGGCGGGAACAGGCTGGGCGTGCCGCCGCCGAAGAACACGCTGTTGACCACCCGGCCCCAGACCAGCGGCAGGTCCTGGTCCAGGTCGCGGATCAGCGCATCCACGTAGGCGTCGAACGGCGGCGCGCCCTTGGCTGCGTGCGAGTTGAAGTCGCAGTACGGGCATTTGCGCACGCACCAGGGCAGGTGCACGTAGAGCGACAGCGGCGGCGGCACCAGCGACGGGCTGCCGGCGTGCGCGGACGGATCCGGGCAGGCGGCGCCGGGCGGATGCTGGCAATGGTCGTGGGCGTGCGGCATGGCGTCGGGAAAGCGGAGTGCGGTCGGCGAATGGGGCGGGGGTGGGTCAGGGGCCGCAGGCGCGGTGCAGTGCAGGCTGCGCGCACCATGCGACCTGCGTCGGCCCGACGCCTGCGCGCGGCGCGTTCACCCGGCCGGCCGTGCCGCCAGCAGCTCGGCAAAGCGTTGCTTGAGCTGCTGCAGGGCGAGGGCGCGGTGGCTGATGCGGTTCTTCAGCGCCAGCGGCATCTCGGCTGCGGTCTGGCCATGCTCCGGGTCCAGGAACACCGGATCGTAGCCATGTCCGCCGGTGCCGGCACGGGCCTGCGCGATGCGGCCGCGCCAGCGCCCTTCCACCAGCAGCGGTTGCGGATCTTCGGCATGCCGCAGCAGCACCAGCACGCAGTAGAAGTGCGCGCCGCGCTGCGCGTCGGGAACATCGCGCAGGGCGTCCAGCAGCTTGTCGATGTTGGCCTGCGCATTGCCGTGCTCGCCGGCGTAGCGCGCCGAATACAGGCCCGGCGCGCCGTGCAGCGCGTCCACGCAGATGCCGGAGTCGTCGGCCAGCGCTGGCAGGCCCGTGACGCGCGCGGCGTGGCGCGCCTTGAGCAGCGCGTTCTCGACGAAGGTCAGGCCGGTTTCATCGGCATCGCTGACGCCGAGCGTGGATTGCGCGATCAGTTCGACCCCGACGTCGTCGAGCAGGGCATGCAGTTCTTCGAGTTTGCCGGCGTTGCTGCTGGCCAGGACCAGTTTCATGCGGTGGGCTCCAGCAGATCCCAGGCGTTGCCGTACAGATCGCGGAACACCGCGACCGTGGCGTAGGGTTCGTGACGCGGGGCTTCCAGGAATTCCACGCCGGCGGCGAGCATCGCCGCGTGGTCGCGCTGGAAGTCGTCGGTGTGCAGGAAGAAGCCGACGCGGCCGCCGGTCTGATTGCCGATGCGGCTGCGCTGCGCGTCGTCGCTGGCGCGCGCCAGCAGCAGCGCCGCGCCGCGCGCATCGCCAGGCCCGACCACGACCCAGCGCTTGTGGCCCTGCTCCACGTCTTCCAGCAACTGGAATCCCAGCTTGCCGGTGTACCAGGCGATGGCCTCGTCGTAGTCGGCCACCACCAGGGTGACCAGGGTCAGGTGCCGCGTCATTGCGCCAGGGCCGCGCGCTGCGCCGCCAGCAACTCGCCGATGCCGCGCTCGGCCAGGCCGAGCAGCGCGTCCAGTTCGTCGCGGCGGAAGGCATGGCCCTCGGCGGTGCCCTGCAGTTCGATGAAGCCGCCGCCGTCGTTCATCACCACGTTCATGTCGGTATCGCAGTCGCTGTCCTCGGCGTAGTCCAGGTCCAGCACCGGCACGCCGCGGTACACGCCCACCGAGACCGCGGCGACCGCGCCCAGCACCACCGGCTTCTTCAGGTCGCCGCGCTTCTGCAGCCAGTTCACCGCATCCACCAGCGCCACGTAGGCGCCGGTGATGGCGGCGGTGCGGGTGCCGCCGTCGGCCTGCAGCACGTCGCAGTCCAGGGTGATGGTGCGCTCGCCCAGCGCGGTGCGGTCGACGCAGGCGCGCAGCGCGCGGCCGATCAGGCGTTGGATCTCCAGCGTGCGTCCGCCCTGCTTGCCGCGCGCGGCTTCGCGATCGGAGCGCGAATGGGTGGCGCGCGGCAGCATGCCGTATTCGGCGGTCACCCAGCCTTCGCCCTTGCCGCGCAAGAAGCCCGGCACGCGGTTCTCGACGCTGGCGTTGCACAGCACGCGGGTGTCGCCGAAGCTGACCAGGACCGAGCCTTCGGCATGGCGGGTGAAGGCGCGTTCGATGCGGACCGGGCGCAACTGATCGGCCGTGCGGCCGCTGGGACGGGAGAAGGACATGCAGGGGTTCCGGGAAGGGCGGGGCGTGCGCGGCATGTGACCGCGTTCGGTAAGGCAGGAAAGGGCGCTAGGTTAACATCCGCCCCTTGCCCGCATTGGAACACCGCATGATCCGCAGCATGACCGCCTACGCCGGCGCCGAGCGCATCACTCCCTGGGGCACGCTGGGGTGCGAGCTGCGCTCGGTGAACCACCGTTTCCTGGAAGTGGGCGTGCGCCTGCCGGAGGAACTGCGCGCGCTGGAGCCGCAACTGCGCGAACGCGTGGCCGCGCGGATCAGCCGCGGCAAGCTCGACCTGATGCTGCGCCTGCGCGCGCCGGATGCGGCGCAGACGCTGGCGGTGAACGAGACCCTGGTCGAACAGTTGGGCGTGCTCGCGCAGCGGCTGGGGGTGCGTTTCCCGCAGATGCAGGTGCAGTTCGTCGACCTGCTGCAACTGCCCGGCGTGCTGCAGGGGCAGGCCGCCGATCCGGCGGCGCTGCAGGCGCAGGCACTGGAACTGCTGGACGAGGTGCTGGCCGAGTTCGTCGCCGCGCGCGAGCGCGAGGGCGGCAAGCTGGCCGCGGCCATCGTCGAGCGGGTCGATGCGGTGGAACGCATCGCCGGCGAGGTGCGCACGCTGATCCCGGCCATCCGCGACGGCCAGCGCGCCAAGCTGGCGGCACGCCTGGCCGACCTGCCGCATCCGGTCGACCCCGGCCGCGCCGAGCAGGAACTGGTGCTGTGGCTGCAGAAGCTGGACGTGGACGAGGAACTGGACCGGCTCGGCAGCCACATCAAGGAACTGCGCCGGGTGCTGCGCCAGCCGGAACCGGCGGGCCGGCGCCTGGACTTCCTGCTGCAGGAGTTCAACCGCGAGGCCAACACGCTGGGCTCGAAATCGGTGGACAGCCGCACCTCCAACGCCGCGGTGGAACTGAAGGTGCTGATCGACCAGATCCGCGAGCAGGTGCAGAACCTCGAGTAGCCGGGAATGGGCGATCGGGAATGGGGAATCGTCAAAGCGGGTACGATTCACCCCCAGCCCGGCTCGGCGCTGTTCCCATTCCCCATTCCCGACTCCCCATTCCCAAGAACATGCGCGGCACTCTCTACATCGTGGCGGCCCCCTCCGGCGCCGGCAAGAGCAGCATCGTCAACGCGACCCTGGCGCGCGACCCGCAGATCGCGCTGTCGATCTCGTTCACCTCGCGCGCGCCGCGGCCGGGCGAACGCCACGCCGAGCACTACCATTTCGTCTCCGCCGACGAGTTCCAGCGGATGATCGATGCCGGCGACTTCTTCGAGTACGCCCGCGTGCACGGCGACTGGAAGGGCACCGCGCGGCAGTCGGTGGAGCCGCAGCTGGCCGCCGGCCACGACGTGCTGCTGGAGATCGACTGGCAGGGCGCCCGCCAGGTCCGGGCCAAGGTGCCGGACGCGGTCAGCGTGTTCATCCTGCCGCCCTCGCGCGAGGCGCTGGAGCAGCGCATGCGCAAGCGCGGCCAGGACAGCGAGGCGGTGATCGCGCAGCGGCTGGCCGCCGCGCGCGAGGAGATGTCGCACTACGCCGACTTTGACTACGTGATCGTCAACGAGCACTTCGACACCGCGGTGGACGAGATGTGCGCGATCTTCGTCGCCAGCCGCCTGCGCCGGCTGCCGCAGCAGCAGCGCCACGCCGGGCTGATCGCCACCCTCCTGCAGGAACAGCCAACTGGCTGATTCCAAAGGGAACTGAATGGGGTGGGGTTGATCTTGGGCGGCTGCCGCCCTACAATCCCCGCCCTTTCCCTCATTCGAACGCGTGGCCGCCGCCGGCCCGCCGGGAGCCCGCATGGCCCGCATCACCGTAGAAGATTGCCTGGAAGTCGTTAACAACCGTTTCGAACTGGTCATGATGGCGTCCAAGCGCGCCCGCCAGCTCGCCAACGGCGTGCAGGCCACCCTCGACAACACCGAGTCGGCCGACAAGCCGACCGTGCTGGCGCTGCGCGAGATCGCCGCGCGCAAGATCGACAACGCGCTGATCGACGAGGTCGAGAAGGCCGAGCGCGAGCGCGCCGAGCGCGAAGCCCTGGAATGGGCCGCGGCCGAAGTGGTGGCCGACGAGGACATGTCCAAGAACGACGACTGATCGCGTCCCGCGTCGCGATCGTCCTGCGAACAGCCCGCATCCGCGGGCTGTTTCGTTTTGCGGGTTTGCCGTCCACGCGCCGCTGGCATAGTCTTTCCGCATGAACCCAGGCCCTTCTGCCCAGGTCGCCCACGCCGCGCCGTCGTCGGCCGACGAGGCGGTCCCCGACTACGTCCTGCAGCTCGAACGCAGCGCCAGCTATCTGCCGCCCGAGCAGATCCCGCTGCTGCGGCGCGCGTGGGAGGTCGGTGCGGCCGCGCACGCGGGACAGACCCGCAAGTCCGGCGAGCCCTACATCACCCACCCGGTGGCGGTGGCCGGGGTGCTGGCCGAGCTCGGCCTGGACGTGGAGGCGCTGATCGCGGCGATCCTGCACGACACCATCGAGGACACCCCGCTGACCCGCGCCGAGCTGGCCGCCGAGTTCGGCGAGGCGGTGGCCGAACTGGTCGACGGCGTCACCAAGCTGGACAAGCTCAAGTTCCGCGACCGTCAGGAAGCGGCCGCCGAGAGCTTCCGCAAGATGCTGCTGGCGATGTCGCGCGACCTGCGCGTGATCATGATCAAGCTCGCCGACCGCCTGCACAACATGCGCACGCTGGGCGCGCAGAGCGCCGAGGCGCGCAGCCGCATCGCCCGCGAGACCCTGGAGATCTACGCGCCGATCGCCCAGCGCCTGGGCATGAGCCTGATGAAGTCCGAGCTGCAGAACCTCGGCTTCCGCGCGCTGCATCCGTGGCGTCACGCGATCATCGAAAAACACATCCGCAGCCAGCCGGTGGTGCGCCGCGAGTCGATGGCGCAGGTGGAGGTGCAGTTGTCGCAGCGTCTGGCCAAGGAAGGACTGGAGCACCGGCTGGTGAGCCGGATCAAGACGCCGTGGAGCATCTACAACAAGATGCGCGACGAGAACAAATCCTTCGACCAGGTGATGGACGTGTTCGGCTTCCGCCTGGTGGTGCGCGGCGTGCCCGACTGCTACCACGCCCTCGGCGCGGTGCACGCCACCTTCAAGCCGCTGGACGCGCGCTTCCGCGACTTCATCGCCATTCCCAAGGCCAACGGCTACCAGTCGCTGCACACGGTGCTGTTCGGCCCCTACGGCTCGCCGATCGAGGTGCAGATCCGCACCGAGGAAATGGACCTGATCGCCGAGCGCGGCGTCGCCGCGCACTGGACCTACAAGTTCGGCGGCGACTCGCCCAACAGCGCGCAGAGCCGCGCGCATGCGTGGATCGTCGAGTTGATCGAATCGCAGCGCGCCGCCGGCTCGTCGCTGGAGTTCCTGGACAACGTCAAGGTCGACCTGTTCCCGGACGAGGTCTACCTGTTCACGCCCAAGGGCAAGATCCTGGCGCTGCCACGCAATTCCACTGCGCTGGACTTCGCCTATGCGGTGCACACCGACGTGGGCAACCGCGCGGTGGCCTCGCGCGTGGACAAGAAGCTGGTGCCGCTGCGCACCAAGCTGGTCAGCGGACAGACGGTGGAAGTGATCACCGCGCGCTCGGCCACGCCCAAGCCGCAGTGGCTGGAGTTCGTGGTCAGCAGCAAGGCACGCACCGCGATCCGCCACCAACTCAAGCAGCTCGAGCACGAGGACGCGGTGCAGCTCGGCCACCGCATGCTCGACCGCGCATTGGAGGCGATGGACAGTTCGCTGGAACGGCTGCCCAAGGGGCGCCTGGACTCGTTCCTCAGCGAGCACCGCTACCCGCGCCTGGAGGCGCTGCTGGCCGACGTGGCGCTGGGCAACTGGATGCCCAACCAGGCGGCGCAGGCGCTGATGGCGTACGCCGAACTGCGTGGCGGCGGCCATTCCAAGCATTCGCAGGAAAAGATCCTGATCAACGGCACCGAGCGCGGCGTGGTCAGCTTCGCCAACTGCTGCCAGCCGATTCCCGGCGACGAGATCATGGGCTACCACACCGCCGGCAAGGGCATCGTGGTGCATCGGCTGGACTGTCCGAACCTGGCCGAACTGCGCAAGTCGCCCGAGCGCTGGGTGCCGATCGGCTGGGATACCAGCGTCATCGGCGACTACGACACCGCGCTGGTGGTGGACGTGGAGAACCGCACCGGCGTGCTGGCGCAACTGGCCGCGGCGATCGCGCAGAGCCAGTCCAACATCGAGCGCGTCGACTACCTGGACCGCGACTTCAACGCCGCGGTGCTGCGCTTCAACATCCAGGTGCGCGACCGTAACCACCTGGCCGAAGTGATGCGTCGGCTGCGGCGCTTGAATGCGGTGCAGAGCGTGCGCCGCCAGTAAGGCGTCGGGATTGGGGAGTCGGAGCGGGTCGGGTCCTGCTGTCGTAGGAGCGGCTTCAGCCGCGACGCCTTACCGATGGAGCGTCGCGGCTGAAACCACTCCTACGAAAGCGTGCGAGCGGATCGCGTGGCATGCCTTGCCGGCATGCTGTTCCGATTCCCGATTCCCGATTCCCGATTCCCGATTCCCGATTCCCGATTCCCCAATCCCCCAATCCCCCAATCCCCCAATCCCCCAATCCCCAGCCGCGCACGCCAGCTAAACTAGGCGGACATTCTTCCAACGGAGTCGCCATGTCCCGCCAGATCATCCATACCGACCGTGCACCGGCCGCGATCGGCCCGTATTCGCAGGCCGTGCGCGCCGGCAACACCGTGTACTTCTCCGGGCAGATCCCGCTGGATCCGGCCACCGGCGAGATCGTCGCCGGCGACATCGCCGCGCAGGCGCGCCGCGCGTTCGACAACCTGCAGGCGGTGGCCGAGGCGGCCGGCGGTTCGCTGGACCGCATCGTGCGTCTGGGGCTGTACCTCACGGATCTGGCGCAGTTCGCGCAGGTCAATGCGGTGATGCAGGACTACTTCCAGGCGCCGTTCCCCGCGCGTTCCACCATCGAAGTCTCGGCGCTGCCCAAGGGCGCGGGCTTCGAAGTGGACGCGGTGATGGTGCTGGACTGATCCCCCGCCGTGCCGCGCGTGCAGGTTCCGGCGCCGGCGCTGTCGGCGGCAGGCGAGGCGCCGCTGACCACGCTGCCCGGCGTCGGTCCCAAGCTGGCGGAGAAGTTCGCCGCGCGCGGCCTGTCCACGCTGCAGGACCTGTGGCTGCACCTGCCGCTGCGCTATGAGGACCGCACCCGGCTGACCACGGTCGCGGCGTTGCAGCCGGGCGTGCCGGCGCAGGTCGAGGGGCGGGTGCAGGCGGTGGACCGCGGCTTCCGCTACCGGCCGATGCTGCGCGTGGCGGTGGCCGACGACTCGCGCGGCACCCTGGTGCTGCGCTTCTTCCAGTTCCGTGCCGCGCAGGCGGCGCAGTTCGCGGTCGGCGCGCGCTTGCGCGCCTTCGGCACGCCCAAGCCGGGCCAGCACGGGCTGGAGTTCGTGCATCCCAGCTATCAGATCCTCGGTGAGGACGACGACGCGGCGCTGGGCGATCGCCTGGATCCGGTGTATCCGGCGGTGGAAGGCGTCGGCCCGGCGACTGTGCGCCGGCTGATCGGCCAGGCGCTGGACCGGCTGCCGGAGGAGGCGGCGCTGGAGCTGCTGCCGGCGTCGCTGCTGGCCGAACTCGGCCTGCCGTCGCTGCGCAGCGCGCTGCTGGTCGCGCACCGGCCGCCGCCGCAGGCCGACCTGGCCGCGCTCGCCGCCGGCCTGCATCCGGCGCAGCAGCGCCTGGCGCTGGAGGAACTGCTCGCGCATCACCTGAGCCTGCGCCGCCAGCGCATCGCCATGCAGTGCCAGCCGGCGCCCTCGCTGCGCGGCCGCGGGCTGCTGGCCAAGCGCCTGCAGCAGTCGCTGCCGTTCCAATTGACCGGCGCGCAGCAGCGCGTGTTCGCGCAGATCCGCGCCGACCTGGAGCGGCCGGCGCCAATGCTGCGGCTGGTGCAGGGCGACGTCGGCAGCGGCAAGACCGTGGTCGCCGCGCTGGCGGCGATGCTGGCGGTGGACAAGCGCAAGCAGGCGGCGCTGGCGGCGCCGACCGAACTGCTTGCCGAACAGCATCTGGCCAACCTGCGCGGCTGGCTGGAGCCGCTGGGCGTGCGCGTGGCCTGGCTGGCCGGCAAGGTCACCGGCAAGGCGCGCAGCGCGACCCTGGCGCAGATCGCCTCGGGCGAGGCGCAGGTGGTGGTCGGCACGCACGCGCTGATGCAGGACGCGGTGCGCTTCCACGACCTGGCCCTGGCCATCGTCGACGAGCAGCACCGCTTCGGCGTGCACCAGCGCCTGGCGTTGCGCGACAAGGGTGCCTCGGGCGCGGGCGTGCCGCACCAGTTGGTGATGACCGCCACGCCGATTCCGCGCACGCTGGCGATGGCCGCCTATGCCGACCTGGACGTTTCCTCGATCGACGAACTGCCGCCGGGGCGCACCCCGGTGCAGACCATCGTGCTCAATGCCGAGCGCCGTCCGGAACTGGTGCAGCGCATCCGCGTGGCCTGCGCCGAGGGCCGCCAGGCCTATTGGGTCTGCACCCTGATCGAAGAAGCCGAGGACAACGAGAAGTCCGCGCAGGGCGGCGGCGCCGGCAACCGGCTCGAAGCCAGCGCCGCGCAGGCCACCTTCGAGGCGCTCTCGGCGCAGTTGCCGGAACTGCGCGTGGGCCTGGTGCATGGCCGCATGAAGCCGGCGGAGAAGCAGGCGGCGATGCGCGCGTTCAAGCAGGGCGAGATCGACCTGCTGGTCGCCACCACCGTCATCGAGGTCGGCGTGGACGTGCCCAATGCCTCGCTGATGATCATCGAGAACGCCGAGCGCCTGGGCCTGGCGCAGTTGCACCAGTTGCGCGGCCGGGTCGGCCGCGGCGCAGCGGCGTCGAGCTGCGTGCTGATGTATCAGGCGCCGCTGTCGGCGATGGCGCGGCAGCGCCTGGAAACCATGCGCCAGACCAACGACGGCTTCGTCATCGCCGAGAAGGACCTGGAGCTGCGCGGTCCCGGTGAACTGCTCGGCACCCGCCAGACCGGCCTGGCCGCGTTCCGCGTGGCCGACCTGGCCCGCGACGCCGGCCTGCTGCCGCGCGTGCACGCCCTGGCCGACCGGCTGCTCGACGAGGCGCCGGTGCTGGCCGACCGCATCGTCGCGCGCTGGGTCGGCGGCGCGGTGCGGTTCGCCGGGGCGTGAGGGGCGGGGATTCGGGATTGGGGATGACCAGCCATTCGGCTGTGGGAAGCGGGGATTCGTAAAAAGCGGCCGGCCCGGCTGCTGTTGTAGGAGCGGCTTCAGCCGCGATGGCGCTTTCCTGGTAACGCCCGGTCGCGGCTGAAGCCGCTCCTACGACAAACAGCGGTGGCGCTGCTTTTGCGAATCCCTGCTTTCAACAGCCGAATTGCTGGTCATCCCGACTCCCCAATCCCGTCTTCTTCCCATGCCCGCCCGGCAGTGCCAGACTCGGCGGCCGAATGGACGAGCGAAGCGACGCATGAGCGACAAGATTCCCCTGTTGATCGATACCGACCCTGGCGTGGACGACGCGCTGGCGCTGTTGATGGCGTTCGCCGATCCGCGTCACGAGGTGGTCGGGCTGACCATCGCCGCCGGCAACGTCGGGCTGCGCCACACCGTGCGCAACGCGCTGAAGCTGTGCGAAGTGGCCGGGCGCGAGGATGTGCCGGTGTTCGCCGGCTGCGCCGATCCGCTGCTGCATCCGTCGGTGGATGCCGGGCACGTGCATGGCCAGGACGGCTTCGGCGACGTCGACCTGCCGCCGGCCGCGCGTGGCGCCGAGGCCGAGCACGCCGCGCTGGCGATCCTGCGCCTGTCGCACCAGTATGCCGGGCGCCTGCTGCTGGTCGCGCTGGGGCCGCTGACCAATATCGCGCTGGCGCTGAAGCTGGACCCGACCCTGCCGCAGCGCGTCGGCCGCTTCCTGGTGATGGGTGGGGCGATCACCTGCCACGGCAACATCACCCCGGCCGCCGAATTCAACATCGCCTTCGATCCGGAAGCCGCGCACATCGTGTTCAAGGCGTTTCCGCACATCGAGGTCGCCGATTGGGAGGCGACCGTGGCGCACGGCCTGCCGCACCGCGAGGTCGAGCAGTGGCTGGCGGTGGATGCGCCCAAGGCGCGCTTCTACGAACTGATCTCGCGCAAGACCCGGCTGTGGTCGGAAGACGCGCGCGGCGAGCACTGGTATGCCGCCGACGCACTGGCGATGGCCTGGGCGCTGCAGCCCGAGGGCGCGCAGGAGGTGCAGTCGCGGCCGATGCAGATCGAGCTGTCCGGAGCGCACACCCGCGGCGCCACCCTGGTCGACTGGAACCGCCAGTTGGGCCTGCCGGACAATGCGACCATGCTCATCCGCTACGACCACGCCCGCTTCCTGGGCCTGGCTCGCGCGGCGGTCGGCGCCGGCTGAGCCTGCCGATCCCCGTCTGCGCATGCGTCAGAGCCCGGGGCGGCGGCTGGCGATTACACGTAACGTGTGAATTACACGTTGCGTGTAGGGCGGAAGGGCTGTTATAGTTTCCCTCTTGTCCAGCAGCCACCTACGGTGCGAGCCCATGAAGGCCGACATCCATCCCCAGTACCGCGACGTCGTGTTCCACGATGTCACCTCCGATTTCAAGATCCTGACCCGTTCGACCATGTCCTCGAAAGAGACGGTCAAGTGGGAGGACGGCGAAGAGTATCCGCTGATCAAGGTCGAAATCTCCTCGGCTTCGCACCCGTTCTACACGGGCAAGCACAAGGTCATCGACACCAGCGGCCGCATCGACAAGTTCCAGAAGCGCTACGCGCGCTGATCGGAACCGTCGAACGGATGTAAAGCGACGGCCGCTTGCGCGGCCGTTTTGCTATCCGCCACATCCTGTCTTCCCGGCGTTGACGCGCCGGTGTCATCCTTCCGTGAAAGTGCGGCGAGGATGCAACGCTGTGTCGCTTTCCTGCCGCCATCGTGCAGCATGAGGGGTGAGCGACGACGCAAATGCTGCTGTGCGATAATGGCGCGATCCGTGGCGATTGCCATGGACTTCCTTCACGCGTCTGTTCGCAACGTAATCGGACAGGCGCCTTCCATCGAGGAGCGCACACTGTGTCCGATCTTGATCAGGTCACGTTGAACGCCGGCGACAAGTCGGTCGTTCTTCCGGTACTCAAGCCCACCCTGGGCAACGATTGCGTCGACATCTCCAAGTTGACCAAGGAGACCGGTCTCTTCACCTACGACTCGGGCTTCACCGCGACCGCCAGCTGCAAGTCGGCGATCACCTACATCGACGGCGACAACGGCGTGCTGCTGTACCGCGGCTACCCGATCGAGCAGTTGGCCGAGAAGTCCAACTTCCTCGAAGTGGCCTACCTGCTGATGAACGGCGAGCTGCCCACCGCCGACGAATTCAAGAAGTTCGACCACGAAGTGACGCATCACACGATGATGCACGAGTCGCTGAAGAACTTTCTCGGCGGCTTCCGCCACGACGCGCACCCGATGGCGATGCTGGCCGGTAGCGTGGCCTCGCTGTCGGCGTTCTACCACGACACCCTCGACCTCAACGATCCGGAGCAGCGCCGCCTGGCCGCGATCCGCCTGATCGCCAAGGTGCCGACCATCGCCGCCGCCGCCTACCGCTACTCCATCGGCTGGCCGATCCGCTACCCGCGCAACAACCTCGGCTACGTCGAGCGCTTCCTGCACATGATGTTCGAGGTGCCGAGCGAGCAGCTGCAGATGAACCCGGTCGTGGCCAAGGCCCTGGACCTGTTGTTCATTCTGCACGCCGACCACGAGCAGAACGCCTCGACCTCGACCGTGCGTCTGGTCGGTTCCACCGGCGCCAACCCGTACGCCTCGGTCGCCGCTGGCATCACCGCGCTGTGGGGCCCGGCGCACGGCGGCGCCAACGAAGCCGTGCTGAAGATGCTGGAAGAGATCGGCACCGCCGACAACGTCGAGAGCGCCGTGGCCAAGGCCAAGGACAAGAACTCGAGCTTCCGCCTGATGGGCTTCGGCCACCGCGTGTACAAGAACTTCGACCCGCGCGCGAAGATCATCCGCGAGATGACCCACAAGGTGCTGGGCGAGCTGGGCGTCAACGACCCGCTGCTGGAAGTGGCGCTGAAGCTGGAAGAGGCCGCGCTGAAGGACGACTACTTCGTGCAGCGCAAGCTGTACCCGAACGTCGACTTCTACTCGGGCATCATCTACAAGGCGCTGAATATCCCGGTGGAGATGTTCACTGTGATGTTCGCCATCGCCCGTACCGCCGGCTGGGTCTCGCACTGGCTGGAGCAGCAGGTCGACCCGGAAATGAAGATCGGCCGTCCGCGCCAGATCTACACCGGCTACGACAAGCGCGACTACACCAGCGCCGACAAGCGCTGATCGATCGCCTCAACGCTGTCAGGAACGCCCCGCCTCGCGGGGCGTTTTTGTTTGCGCGGTCGAAGCGGGGAAGGGCTGGCGTCCGCCTCGCCTCGCCGCGCGCGCATGCGTCATGGCACGGCGCCCGCCGCAGCCAATGCGTGGCGCGCTGCCGCGCTCAGCCGTACTGGTAGTCGGCGATGTCCTGCTCGGTCAGCAGTTGCCGCAGTTGCGGCATCGAGGCGCGGCGCATCGGCTTCTCGTCCACCTGCGACAGCGGCGCCTGGCGCAGCGCGTCGTAGGGCAGCACGGTCAGGTCGAAGGTCAGCTCCTCGGCGGTGAACAGCCATACCGGGAAGTCCTCGCTGCGCTCGCGGTCCAGGCGCAGCCGGCGGCTGCGCAACTCGGCCGGGATGCGGTGCTCTTCCAGGAAGCGCGCCACCGCCTCGGCATCGTCGCTGTGCAGATGCAACTGCACCGGACTGTTGGCGTCGGCGGTGCCGTCGTGCACCGGTCCGGCCAGGCGCGGCGCGAACGCGTGCAGGAAGTCCATCGCGCGCAGCGCCGCCTCGCGCCGCCGGCGCAGTTCGCCGGCATGGTCGGGGCCGGCGAACAGCCGCTGGTATTCGCGCAGGGCGTCCTCGATCTCGCTGTTGCGTGGCAGCGAGGCATCGTCGTGGATGCCAAGCCGGTCGGCGGCCTTGAGCTTGGCCTGGTGGAAATCGCGGATGCCGCCTTCGGCCATCAGGCGGGCGGCTTCGTGCGCCAGCCGGCGGCGGCGTTCGTGCGTGCGGGTCCGGGCATGTTGCCGAGCGTGGTGCATGGAGCGCCTCCCCTCAAAGCCTGCCCCGACTGTACCGCAGCCTTGCGAAATTCGGGTGTAGCCGGTGCCGCTGCCTGAGGCGGCGTCCGCCGGGCGAGGGGCGCCCGGCGGGAACTGCTGCCCCGGCGAGCGCCGGGGCAGGGGATACGACGCGATCAGAAGATGTCGAAGGCCGCGTCGTCGGTCTTCTGGTCCTGCAGGCTTTCGTCGAACTGCTGGATGCGGTCCATGTCCTCGGTCTTGACCCATTCGGTAGCGCCGTTGAGGGTGACCTGGACCATGCCGCCGGGCGGGTCGTTGTGGGCGATCGGCTGGTCCTTCAGTGCGACCCGCATGTAGTCGATCCAGATCGGCAACGCCGCCTTGCCGCCGTACTCGCGATAACCCAGCGAACGGTAGTCGTCGCGGCCGACCCAGACGGTGGTCACGTACGGGCCGCCGAAGCCGGAGAACCAGGCGTCGCGGTGGTCGTTGGTGGAGCCGGTCTTGCCGCCGACGTCCTCGCGGCCGAGCACCTTGGCCGGGGTGCCGGTGCCGCGCTGGACCACGTCGCGCATCATCGACACCAACTGATAGGCGGTGCGCTCGTCGATGGCGCGCGGCGCCACCTTGGCCTCGGGGTCGGCGGGCTTTTCCGCTGCCGCCGCCGTGGCCGCGGTCTCTGCCGGCTTGGTCGCCGGCGGCGGCGTGGCCGCGCCGAAGTTGAAGCCGTCCACCACCTGGCTGACCGGCGCGGCGTTGCCGCCGACGCTGCCGCAGCTGCGGCAGGCGGTCAGCGGATGCTCCTGGAACAGCACCTTGCCGTCGCGGTCGGTGACCTTGTCGATGATCCAGGTATTGACCAGCGAGCCGCCGTTGGCGAACACGGTATAGCCGCGCGCCACCGACAGCGGGGTCAGCGAGGCGGTGCCCAGCGACATCGACAGGTTCGGCGGCAGCTCGGCTTCCTGGAAGCCGAACTGGCTGATGTACTTGCGCGCGAAGTCCACGCCGATGGCATCCAGCAGGCGCACCGAGACCAGGTTGCGCGACTGCACCAGCGCTTCGCGCAGGCGCATCGGGCCGCGGAAGCCACCGCCGTCGTTCTGCGGCGACCAGGTCTTGCCGCGGCGGTCGCGGAACACCACCGGCGCGTCGAGCACGATCGAGGCCGGGTTGAAGCCCTTCTCGAACGAGGCCGCGTACAGGAACGGCTTGAAGCTGGAGCCGGGCTGGCGGCGCGCCTGGGTGGCGCGGTTGAACTTGTTGCCGGCATAGCTGAAGCCGCCGACCATGGCGCGCAGCGCGCCGTTGTTGGCGTCCAGCGAGACCAGGGCGGCCTGGCCGCGCGGGATCTGGGTGATCTCCCACTCGCCCGGCTTGTCGCCGGCCTGGATGCGCACCAGGTCGCCACGCTTGAGCAGGGTGGCCGGGCTGCGCCCGGTCCAGCGGCTGGCGGCCACCGGCAGCACCAGTTCGGTCTTGTTGGCGAGCACCACGGTGGCGCTGCCGTCGCTGCCGGTGCTGGCGACGATGCTCGGCAGCATCCCGCCCTGCACGTAGACGCCGCTCAGGTGGCTGGCCAGCGACGCCGCATCGGCATTGGCGGGGACGTCGAAGTGCTTCTCGACGCCATGCCAGCCATGGCGGCGATCGTAGACGACCAGGCCCTCGCGCACCGCATGGTTGGCCGCGGTCTGCAGGGTCGAATCGATGCTGGTGTAGACGTGGTAGCCCTTGTCCAGCACGTCGCCGCCGAAGCGCGCGATCATCTCCTGGCGCACCAGTTCGGCCACGTAGGGTGCCTCGACCTCGACGGGGCGTTCGTGCGGCGCGGCGTGCATCGGCACCGCCTTGGCCGCCTCGGCCTCGGCCGGGGTGATGAAGCCCAGCGCGGCCATGCGGCTGAGCACATAGTTGTCGCGGCGCTGCTTGGCGCGCTCGGGGTTGCTGATCGGGTTGCCGCTGGAGGGGAACTTGGGGATGCCGGCCAGCGAGGCCATCTCGTCCAGGCTCAGCTCGTTGAGCTTCTTGCCGTAGTAGTACTCGGCGGCGGCGGCGATGCCGTAGGCGCGGTTGCCGAAGAAGCTCTTGTTCAGATACAGCTCGAAGATCTCGTCCTTGGTCAGTTCGGCCTCGATCTTGCGCGCCAGCAGGATCTCCGCCAGCTTGCGGGTGTAGCTGTATTCCGAGCTCAGGAAGAACTGGCGGGCGACCTGCTGGGTGATGGTGGAGCCGCCCGGCACGCGCTTGTCGTTGGTGGTGGCCAGCAGCCACACCGCGCGGGCGATACCCTTGTAGTCGACCCCGCCATGCTCGTAGAAGCGGGCGTCCTCGGTGGCCAGGAAGGCCTGCTTCAGCCGCTCCGGCACGTCCTTCATGGTGATGGGGTAGCGTCGGGTCTCGCCGAACAGCGCCATCAGCTTGCCGTCGCTGGAGTAGACGTACATGGGCTCCTGCAGTTCGACCTTGCGCAGGGTCTGCACGTCCGGGAGCTTGGAGGAGACGACGTAGTACAGCCCGCCTGCCACGGCGGCGCCGACCAGGCCGAGGAGGACGAACAAGACCAGCGCCCAGCGCAGCCAACGACGAAAACGGGGCATCGCGAGAGATTCCGATTGCAGATTTCTTGGGCGCAGAGTATAGAGTACGCCGGGGAACGGCTGGGGCCGGTTCCGGGGATGCGACGGGTTTGCTGCCGCAGGTCATGCCGTGACACGGATCGCGGTATGCAACCGGGCGGTTGCCAATTGCAAAAAATTTGTTATTAATGCGCTGGCGCAACATTGGCGTCCAAGTGCCCGCCGGCAGGGGAAAATCCGTGGGGCTTATCCCAAAGAGTCAGCAGCCGCTGATCGGCATCGACATCAGCTCGACCGCGGTCAAGCTGCTGCAGCTTTCGCGTAACGGCAACCGATTCCGCGTCGAGCATTACGCCGTCGAACCCTTGCCGCCCAATGCCGTGGTCGAAAAGAACATCGTCGAGGTCGAGGCGGTGGGCGAGGCGATCCGCCGCGCCGTGACCCGGTCGGGCACCCGTGCCAAGCATGCCGCGGCTGCCGTGGCCGGCTCGGCGGTGATCACCAAGGTGATCCCGATGCCGGCCGAGCTGGACGAGAACGAGCTGGAAGCCCAGGTCGAGCTGGAGGCGGTGAATTACATCCCGTACCCGATCGACGAAGTGAACCTGGATTTCGAGGTGCTGGGCGTCATCCCCAACAATCCCGAGATGGTGCAGGTGCTGCTGGCGGCCTCGCGCTCGGAGAACGTGGAACTGCGCCAGTCGGCCCTGGAACTGGGCGGCCTGGTGGCCAAGGTGATGGACGTGGAGGCCTTCGCGGTCGAGAACGCCTTCGCGCTGGTGGCCAGCGAGCTGCCGGTGGCCGCCGACGGCATCGTCGCCCTGGTCGACATCGGCGCCACCATGACCACCCTCAACGTCCTGCGCGGCGGGCGCAGCCTGTACAGCCGCGAACAGGTGTTCGGCGGCAAGCAACTGACCGACGAAGTGATGCGCCGCTACGGCCTGACCTACGAGGAAGCCGGCATGGCCAAGCGCCAGGGCGGGCTGCCGGAGAGCTACGAGGTCGAGGTGCTGGAACCGTTCAAGGAAGCCACGGTGCAGCAGATCAGCCGCCTGCTGCAGTTCTTCTACGCCGGTAGCGAATTCAACCGGGTCGACCACATCGTCCTGGTGGGGGGCTGCGCGGCCCTGGCCGGGCTGCCGGAGATGGTGGAGGAGCAACTGGGCGTGGCTACGGTGGTCGCCAACCCGTTGGCGCAGATGACCCTGGGGCCGAAGGTGCAGGCGCATGCGCTGGCCCAGGACGCGCCGGCGCTGATGATCGCCACCGGCCTGGCGCTGAGGAGCTTCGACTGATGGCGAAGATCAATCTGCTGCCCTGGCGGGCGGAACGGCGCAAGCAGCGCGAACGCGAGTTCTACTCGATGCTTGGCCTGGCCGCGTTCGCCGGGGTGCTGCTGGCGGGGCTGATCTGGTTCTACTACGACCTGCAGATCAGCGGCCAGAACGAGCGCAACGCGTATCTGCAGACCGAGATCGAGAAGGTCCAGGCGCAGAACAAGGAAATCGACACCCTCGACGAGAAGAAGCGCCGGCTGCTGGCGCGCAAGCAGGTCATCGAGGAACTGCAGGCCAAGCGCTCGCAGATGGTGCACCTGTTCGACTCGCTGGTGCGGACCATTCCCGACGGCGTGGTGCTGACCTCGGTGAAGCAGGAGGGCGACATGCTGACCCTGGAAGGCCGCTCGCAGTCCAATGCACGGGTCAGTACCTACATGCGCAACCTGGAAGGTTCGGGCTGGATGACCAACCCGGAGCTGACGGTGATCGAGGCCAAGGCGCAGGAGAAGGAAGCCAAGGGTCCGATCGTCGACACCAAGGCGCTGCCGTACGTGTTCACGCTGCGGGTCAAGCTGCCGGTGCCCGGCGAGAGCACCGTTCCGGCGGCCGACGCGACGGCACCCGGCGGTGCGGCGACGCCCGCCACGCCGGCCGCAGCACCTGCCGGCGTCGCGCCAGGCACGCCGGCGCAGGCACCGGCTGCCCCCGCACCTGCCACGGGGAGCGCCGCCGCACCGGCGCCGGCCACCGCGCCGGCTCCCGCCGCCAAGCCAGTGCAACAGGGACCGGCGTCATGAGCAAGAAATTCAACATCAAAGAGCTGGATTTCAACAATCTCGGCAATTGGCCGCAGCAGGCCAAGATCGTGTTCTGCGTGCTGGTGACCCTGTTCATTCTGGCCATTTCCTGGTTCCTGCTGATCAGCAGCAAGAGCGACGAGTTGCAGACGCTGGAGCAGAAGGAAACCGAGCTGCGCGCCTCCTTCGAGAAGGAGCAGAGCCGTGCGGTGAACCTGCAGCCGCTGAAGCAGCAACTGGTGCAGATGGAGCAGGTGCTGCAGCAGATGCTGCGGCAGTTGCCGAGCAAGACCGAGATGCCCGACCTGATCATCGACATCTCGCAGACCGCGCTGTCCAGCGGCCTGACCAACGAGTTGTTCCAGCCGGGTCCGGAGTCGCCGAAGGAGTTCTACGCGGAGAAGCCGATCGCCCTGCGCATGGTCGGCAGCTACCACCAGTTCGGCGCCTTCGTCAGCGGTGTGGCCTCGCTGCCGCGGGTGGTGATCCTGACCATGCACGACATCAACCTGAAACCGCGCGACAAGAGCAACGGCATCACCGCGCGCGGCGAGCTGGAACTGTCCGGCACGGTCAAGACCTATCGCTATCTGGACGACAAGGAAATGGCCGACCAGGAACAGGCTGCGGCGGCCGCGAAGAAGGCCGGCAAGCAAGGCGGTGGCGCATGAGCCGGCAGCAACGCATGCTCAGGATTCTCGCCACGGCCGCGCTGGCGCTGGTGCTTGGCGCCTGCGGTCGCACCATTACCAGCACGCCGGGCGATGCGCCGAACCTGGAGAACTGGGTGAAGGAAGTGCGCGCACGACCGGCGCAGCCGCTGGAGCCGTTGCCGGTGATGCAGCAGTTCGAGACGTTCGAATATGCGGCGCAGGGCCTGCGCGATCCGTTCAGCGATGCCTGGGCCAACCCCGACGGCAGCAGCGGCCTGCGCCCGGATCCGAACCGCCGCAAGGAGCCGCTGGAACAGTTCCCGCTGGACAGCCTCAACATGGTCGGCACGCTGGGCAGCGGTGCCGGCCAGGTGGCGCTGGTGATGGCGCCGGACAAGGTGACCTACCGCGTGCGTCCGGGCGTGTACATGGGGCAGAGCGATGGCCGCGTGACCGGGGTGCACGAGGATCGCATCGATTTGATTGAACTGGTGCCGGATGGCGCCGGCGGCTGGCTGGAACGTCCCGCCTCCGTCGCGCTGGACGATCAATGATTGATTATGGGGATAGCACGATGACTTTTTCCAAAGCCCTGAGCCTGCGCCCCATCCGGCGCCACGCGACGATGCGGCTATGCGCCTTGGGGTTGGCGGCGATGCTCGGGAACGCGGTCGTCGCCATTGCGGCAACGCCTGCCGCGCCTGCTGCCGCACCTGCCGCGCCCGCGGCGGCGCCAGCCAAGCTCACGGTGTCGAAGATCGACTTCAAGCGCGGCGACGGCGGCGCGGGGCGGCTGATCCTTTCGTTCAACGGCAGCGGCGCCAGCCCGGACCTGCGCACCCAGGGCAACAACGTCGTGGTCGACGTCGGTAATGCCGTGCTGCCGCCGGAACTGCAGCGTCCGCTCAACGTCACCGACTTCGCGACCCCGGTGCAGCGCATCGATGCCAAGCCCTATGCCGGCGGTGCCGAGCTGGTGCTGAACACCAATGGCGGCTTCGAATCCCTGGCCTATCAGTCCGGGAACGAGTATGTGGTCGAGATCACCCCGCGCGCCGCCGCGCCGGCGGTGGGCGCGGTCACCGCCACCACGGTGAGCCAGGCCGCCGCGCAGGTCGCTGCCCGCGGCTACAGCGGCAAGCCGGTGACCTTCAACTTCCAGGACGTGCCGGTGCGCACGGTGCTGCAGTTGATCGCCGAGGAGTCCAATCTCAACATCGTCGCCTCCGACACCGCCCAGGGCAGTGTCACCCTGCGCCTGGTCAACGTGCCGTGGGACCAGGCGCTGGACATCGTGCTGCGCGCCAAGGGCCTGGACAAGCGCCGCGACGGCAAGGTGATCTGGGTCGCGCCGCAGCAGGAACTGGCCAAGTTCGAGCAGGACAAGGAAGACGCGCGCATCGCGATCGAGAACCGCGAGGACCTGATCACCGACTACGTGCAGATCAACTATCACAGCGCCACCGCGATCTTCAAGGCGCTGACCGAGGCCAAGGGTATCGGTGGTAGTGGTGGCGGTGGTGGTGGAAACGGCGGCAGCAACGGTAACAGCCAGAACGACAACGGCTTCCTGTCGCCGCGTGGGCGCATCGTCGCCGACGAGCGCACCAACACGCTGATGATCAGTGACATCCCGAAGAAGGTCGCGCAGATGCGCGAGCTGATCAACGTGATCGACCGCCCGGTCGACCAGGTGCTGATCGAAGGCCGCATCGTCATTGCGACCGATACTTTCGCGCGTGACTTGGGCGCTAAATTTGGTATTGGTGGCACCCACACCTACAGTGGAGGAAATGTCGCGACGATCGGTAGCACCGCTACCGGCGGGAATACGTCGGCCACGCGCGGGCTCAATGTCGATCTGAGCGGGAAAACCTTCACTACGCCTGCCACGTTGCCAAGCCTCGCGTACACACTGCTTGGCGCCAACTTCAATCTGGATCTCGAGCTGTCTGCCTTGCAGGAAGAAGGGCGCGGCGAAGTGATTTCCAATCCTCGCATCGTGACGTCCAACCAGCGCGAGGCGGTGATCCGCCAAGGCAAGGAAATCGGTTACGTCACCATCACCGGCGGTACCGCCGGTACTGCCGCTACCCCGAATGTGCAGTTCAAGGAAGTGCTGCTGGAACTCAAGGTGACGCCGACCATTACCGACGACAACCGCATCTTCTTGAACATGAACGTGAAGAAGGATGAGGTCGACAGCTACGTGACGCTCAGCGGTTACGGTACGGTGCCCATCATCAATCGTCGCGAAATCAATACCGCGGTGCTGGTGGACGATGGGCAAACCGTGGTGATCGGTGGCGTCTATGAGTTCAACGATCGCAGCAGCATTTCCAAGGTGCCGTTCCTGGGCGATGTACCGTTCCTGGGCAACCTGTTCAAGAAGCGCGGCCGCAGCAAGGACAAGGCCGAACTGTTGATCTTCGTGACACCGAAAGTGATGCGCGTGGCCAAGCGCGCCGGCTGATCGGCGGACAAGGCGGGATCCTCCGACGGGAGAGGCGCGAGCCTCTCCCGTCGGCGTTTATGCTGCGTGGATGAGGAAATCCTGAATTCGCCGCACGCGGCGTCGGCCGCGCGCGGAACCATTTTCACCGGTGATCGGTCAGACTGCGCAAATGAACACGTCATCCTCACCCCTCGATTCTCCGCCGGCCGCGCCCGAGCAGCAGCGCCTGCACGCCGCCTTCGTCGCCCTGCGCGACGGCCTGTCCCAGACCATCGTCGGTCAGTCGGCGCTGGTGGAACGTCTGCTGATCGCGCTGCTCGCCGACGGCCATCTGCTGGTCGAAGGCGCGCCCGGCCTGGCCAAGACCACGGCGATCCGCGCGCTGGCCTCGCGCCTGGAAGCGGACTTCGCCCGCGTGCAGTTCACGCCCGACCTGCTCCCGGCCGACCTTACCGGCACCGAGGTGTGGCGTCCGCAGGAAAGCCGCTTCGAGTTCCTGCCCGGGCCGATCTTCCATCCGATCCTGCTCGCCGACGAAATCAACCGCGCACCGGCCAAGGTGCAGTCGGCGCTGCTCGAAGCGATGGGCGAGCGTCAGGTCACCGTCGGCCGGCATACCTATGCGCTGCCGAAGCTGTTCCTGGTGATGGCGACGCAGAATCCGATCGAGCAGGAGGGCACCTTCCCGCTGCCGGAGGCGCAGTTGGACCGCTTCCTGATGCATGTGCGGATCGGCTATCCGGAGGCGGCCGCGGAAGCGGAGATCCTGCGCCTGGCGCGCGAGCGCGCTCGCGAGACATTGGAGGCGGGCGAGGCACCGCCGCCGCGCATGCCGCTGGAAGACGTGTTCGCGGCGCGCCGCGCGGTGCTGGCGTTGCACATGGCGCCGCCGCTGGAGCGCTATCTGATCGAACTGGTGCTGGCCTCGCGCGACGCCAGCGGCTACGACCCCGCATTGGCGCGGCGCATCGCCTGGGGGGCAAGCCCACGCGGCTCGATCGCGCTGGAGCGTTGCGCCCGCGCCCGTGCGTGGCTGGCCGGACGCGACTTCGTCACGCCCGACGACGTGCGCGCGGTCGCCGCCGATGTGCTGCGCCATCGCGTGCTGCCCAGCTATGAAGCCACCGCCGAAGGCTGGGACGGCGATCGCCTGGTCGCCGCCCTGCTGGACAAGGTGCCGCCGCCGTGAGCGGGCGCCACCAAGCACGGCTGCTGTCCGCTACCCGCCTGCGCGCGGAGTAACGACGATGGCACCGCAGCCGACCGCGCCGGGCATGCCGCACGCCGCCGCGCCGGCCGAGGCGGGGATCCGCCCCAGCCTGGCCGAGCTGGTGGCCCTGCGCGCTGCGGTCGCGCGCATTCCACCGCCGCGCCGCGGCCGTCATGGCCTCAGTGGGGCCGCCCCGTCGCCGATGCGCGGGCGCGGCATGGAGTACGCCGAATCGCGCGAGTACGTGGTGGGCGATGACGTGCGGCACATCGATTGGCGGCTGACTGCGCGCAGCGGCCGCACCCACACCAAATTGTTTCAGGCCGAGCGCGAACGCCTCAGCCTGATCGTCGCCGATACCGCGCCGTCGCTGTACTTCGGCACCCGCGTCCGCTTCAAGTCGGTGCAGGCCGCGCGTGCCGGCGCGGTGGCGGCGTGGGCGGCGCAGCGCCAGGGCGATCGGCTGGCCGCCTTGCGCGGCAGCCGCAGCGAAGCGCCGGTGCCGCCCGCATCCGGACCGCGCGGCGTGCTGCGTGTGCTCGATGCGTTGGCACGCTGGTACGCACAGCCGCCGCAGGACGACGCCGGACTCGGCATGGCGCTGGATCACGCAGCCAAGCTGCTGCGTCCGGGATCGCGCCTGACCGTGCTGGCCGATCCGGCCAGCGCGCAGGCAGTGCCCGCCGCGCGCTGGGCGGCACTGGCGCTGCACAACGAAGTGGAACTGCTGCTGCTCGCCGACCCGTTGGAAGTGCAGCCGCCGCGCGCGGCCCTGCCGTTCTGGGCGAGCGGCCGCCGCGTGGAAGTGGATCTGCTGGCGAGCGCCGCGCAACAGCGCTGGCGCGCGCAGTTCGTGCAGCCGCTGGAAACCCTGGCCGCAGAACTGCCGGGCCGCGGTGTGCAGGTGCGGGTGCTGTTGAGCGACGCGCCCAGCGAGTCGTGGTTGCTGCCGGTGCAGCGGGGCGCGACGCCATGAGCCCGCAGCAACTTCAACTACGCGATGTGCACCTGCCGCCGGCACCGGCGTGGTGGCCGCCCGCACCGGGCTGGTGGATGCTGGCGGCCGTGCTGCTGCTGGCGATCGGTGCGGCGCTGTTCGTGTGGTTGCGTCGGCGCCAGCGCGTGCAGCGCTGGCAGCGCCAGTTCGACGCGGCAACGCGTACGGGCGAACCGCCGGCGCAGGTGGCCGCGGTCTCGGAGCTGCTGCGGCGCGCGGCGCAACGCCGCGATCCGGCCGCTGCGGCACTGCAGGGCGAAGAGTGGTTGCGGTTCCTGGATGGCGGCGACAAACACCAGGCGTTCTCCGCCGGCCCCGGCCGCGTGTTGCTCGACGGTGGCTACCGCCCCAGCCTCGACCCGGCACAGGTGCAGGCGTTGCTGCCGCTGGCGCGGCGCCGGTTCCTGGCGTTGATGGCGGCGACGCGGCGCGGAGGACGGCGATGAGCCTGTTGCCGTCGTCGTGGCAGAGCCTCAGCGACCTGCTGGCCGGTTTCGCCTGGCCCTGGATGTGGCTGGCGATGCCGCTGCCCTTGCTGGCCAACCTGCTGCTGCCGGCGCGGCGCGGCAATGCGCCGGCCCTGCGCGTGCCCTATGGCGAACGCCTGCAGGCCGTGGCCGCCGCGCCGGCGCGCGGCGGATTGTGGCGCGCCAGCGTGTGGCTGGCATGGCTGGCCTGGTTCTGTCTGTGCGCAGCGGCGGCGCGTCCGCTGCAACTGGGCGAACCCATCATGCCGCCGCAGCAGGCACGCCAGTTGATGCTGGCGGTGGATCTGTCCGGCAGCATGAGCGAGCCGGACATGACCCTGGGCGGACGCGTGGTCGATCGCCTCACCGCGGCCAAGGCGGTGCTGGCCGACTTCCTCGACCGCCGCGACGGCGACCGCATCGGCCTGCTGGTGTTCGGCCAGCAGGCGTATGCGCTGACCCCGTTGACCGCCGATCTGGCCACGGTACGCGACCAGTTGCGCGACAGCGTGGTCGGCCTGGCCGGGCGCGAGACCGCGTTGGGCGATGCGATCGCGCTGGCGGTCAAGCGCCTGCGCGAGCAGAAGCAGGGCGAGCGCGTGCTGATCGTGCTCACCGACGGCGTCAACACCGCCGGCGTGCTCGACCCGCTGAAGGCCGCGGAACTGGCCAAGGCCGAACACGTGCGCGTGTACACCATCGCCTTCGGCGGCGATGGCGGCATGTCCCTGTTCGGCCTGCCGATCCCCGGCAGCGGCGGCGACGACCAGGTTGACGAGGACACACTGCGCAAGATCGCGCAGGACACCGGTGGGCGCTTCTTCCGCGCCCGCGATACCGCCGAGCTGGCGTCGATCTATGCCGAACTGGACCGGCTCGAGCCGGTGCGTTCGGCCGGCCCGGCGGTGCGGCCGCGGATCGAACGCTACGCCTGGCCGCTGGCCGCAGCGCTGGTCCTGGCCTTGCTGTCCTTCATCTGGCCCTGGAGGCGGCAATGACCCGCGTGGCGGAGTTCTTCCAGGCCCTGCACCTGCTGCGCCCCGAATGGCTGTGGGCGCTGCTGTTGCTGCCGTTGCTGGCATGGAGCTGGTGGCGGCGGCGCCGGCGCCGGGACATCTGGCGGCGCACGGTGGACCCGCATCTGCTGCCGCACCTGCTGGCGCGCGGCGATGCCAAGGGCAGCGCCGGCCTGTTGCTGGGCGTGCTGGGGTATGCGCTGGCCGTGTTGGCGCTGGCCGGGCCGAGTTGGCGCCAGGAACAGCAGCCGCTGTGGCAGGCGCGCACGCCGTTGGTGATCGCGCTGGATCTGTCCGCGCAGATCGACGCGCGCGACCTGCCGCCGTCGCGGCTGCTGCAGGCACGGGCCAAGCTGGCGCGGCTGCTGCACGAGCGCGCCGGCGGCGAAGTGGCGCTGGTGGCCTACGCTGGCGAGCCGTACACGGTGGCGCCGCTGACCGACGATGCGGCGAACGTGGGCCTGTTCCTGGACGCGCTGTCGCCACAGGTGATGCCGGTGGCGGGGCAGCGCACCGATCTGGCGATCGACTGGGCGGCGCAGTTGTTGCGCCAGGCCGGCTTCTCCCGCGGCGACATCCTGGTGCTCAGCGACCAGGCCGACGCGCAGGCGCAGCAGGCGGCGGCGCGTGCGGCGGGGCAGGGCTATCACGTGTCCGCGTTGGGATTGGGGACCGCGCAAGGCGCCGCCTACCGCGACGACCAGGGCCGGCTCGCGCACGCGCAACTGGATGCGGACTCGTTGCGCGCGCTGGCGGCGGCCGGCACCGGTCGCTACGCCGGGCTGACGCCCGACGAGACGGATCTGCGCGCGCTTGGCGTGCTGCGGCCGCAGGAAGAGGATGCGACGGCCGCCGACGAAAGCCATGGCCGGGTCTGGCTGGACCAGGGCTACTGGTTGTTGCCGCCGCTGATGCTGCTGGCATTGCTCGCGTTCCGCCGTCGCGGTGGCGCCGCGGTGCTGCTGCTGGTGTTGGTGCCGCTGGCGGCGCCGCTCCCGGTGCATGCGCAGGCACCGGCGCCGCCACAGGCACAGATGCCGCCACCCGGTCCTGTCGCAGGCGGATTGTGGGAACGTGCCGACCAGGTCCGCCAGCAACGGCTGGACGCGGGCGTGCAGGCCTATCGCAAGGGCGATTTCGCCGCCGCGCAGCAGCAGTTCGAAGGCATCGACAGCGACGCCGGCTGGTACAACCTAGGCAATGCGCTGGCGCGCCAGGGCCGCTACGACGAGGCGATCGACGCCTACGACAAGGCGCTGAAGCTGCATCCGCAGATGGCCGATGCGATCGCCAACCGTGCGGCGGTGGAGGCGGCGCGCAAGCGCCAGTCGTCGCAGAACTCCAAATCCGGCCAGCAGGGCAAGGACGGGCAGCAGCAGAAGGGCGGGCAGTCGCAGAACGGTCAGCAACAGAGCGGCCAGCAGCAAAACGGCCAGCAGCAGTCGGGTCAACAGCAGAACGGTGCGCAGAAGGACCAGCAGCAGAAGGACGGGCAGCAACAGAACGGCCAGCAGCGGGACGGCCAGCAGGGACGCAATGGCGCCAAGGACGCGCAGCAGGCGCCGCCGAAGCCCGGCGATGCGCAGGCGCAACAACAGGCCGATGCGGCGCAGCGCCAGCAGATGCAGCAGGCGATGGCGCAGCAGGGCGGTGCCGACAAGCAGGCCGCCGAACGCGCCGCTGCCGCCGCCAACGAGACGCCGCAGCAGCGCGAGCAGCGCCAGGCGGTGGAGGCATGGTTGCGGCGGGTGCCGGACGATCCGGGCAATCTGCTGCGCGCCAAATTCAGGCTGGAACACGAACGCAGGCAGCGGGAACAAGAACCATGATCCACTTCAGGCGACTCGGCCAGGGGACACGGCTGTGCGCGGTGCTGATGGTTGCGGCCGCGCTGCTGCTGGCGTTGCCGGCGGGCGCGGCCACGCGCGCGTGGCTGGACCGCGACAACATCGGCGCCGGCGAGGGCGTGACCCTCAACATCGAGACCGACCAGGCCGCGGCCACGCCGGACTACACGCCGTTGCGCGCGGATTTCGCGCTCAGCAACGAGGTCAAGAGCCGGCAGATGCAGATCGTCAACGGCGCGGTGTCGGCGAAGTCCTTGTTTGGCGTGATGCTGACCCCGCGCAGCACCGGCACCCTGGAGATCCCGTCGCTGCAGGTCGGCAACGAGCGCACCGCGCCATTGCGGCTGGAAGTCGCTGCGGCCAGTGCCGCGGTGCCGGCCACCACCAATGCCGATGTGCCGGCGCAGGTAGCCAATGCCGATGTGTTCGTGCAGACCGTCGTCGACGATGCAAAGCCGTACGTGCAGCAGAGCGTGGGCGTGGTGGTGCGGCTGTATCTCGGCGTGCCGCTGAGTTCGGGCGAGCTCGACCTGGACGCGCCGGCCGGCGCGTCGCTGCAGCGCGTCGGCGACGATATCCAGAACCGTCGCCAGATCGACGGACGCATGTACACGGTGATCGAGCGGCACTACCTACTGGTCCCCGAGCGCAGCGGCGCGCTGATATTGCCGGGCGCGCGATTCAACGGCCGCGGCCCCACCGGCTTCTTCGACGACTATTTCGGCCGTGGCGGCGAACTCAATGCGCGCGGCACTGCGCAGACCCTGCAGGTACGCGCGCAGCCGGCCAATGCGCCGCAGCCCTGGCTGCCGCTGCACGAACTGCGCCTGCGCTACACCGCCACGCCGCAACGCGCCAAGCCCGGGGAGGCTGCCGACATCGTGGTCGAGGCCACCGCACGCGGCGCGACGCAGGCGCAGTTCCCCGAACTGCCCACGCCCAGCGTCGATGGCGCGCAGGTGTTCGCGGAGCCGCCGCAGGTACAGGAACGCTTCGTCGACGGCGGCCCGCAGGTGACCGTCACCCGCCGTTACTCGATCGTGCCGCAGGCAGCGGGCCCGCTACTGGTGCGCGGCCTGCGCATGCCCTGGTGGGACGTCGGCGCCGGCGCTGCGCGCGAGGCCAGCCTGCCGGACCTGACCCTGCAGGTGCAGCCCGGACAGGGCGTGCCCGCGCCGGCCCCGGCTCCGGTCAGCCCGGCGGCGCCGACGCTGAGCGTGGTTCCTGCCGACACTGCGGTGACGCCGACGCACACACTGCAGGGACGGCTTGCCTCCTTGCCGCTGTGGATGGGATTGGCCGTGGGCTTCGCGGTGCTGTGGCTGCTGACCCTGGTCTGGGCCTGGCGCCGCGCGCGCCGCTCGCGCGCCGTTGCGGCACTGCCTGCCACGACGGGCAACGCGGCGCCTGCGGGCACACGCGCCGCATTGCCGGAATTGCGCAAGGCGCTGGACAGCGGCGGACTCGACGAGGTCGCGGCGATCCTGTGCGCGCAGGCCGGCGTCGCCGATCTGGATGCGATGGTGCAGCGTCTGGACGATCCGGCGCAGCGCGACGCCGTCCGGCGCATGCAGCACGCGCGCTGGGGCGGTGGCGGGGATGTGGCAGGTGCACGTGCTGCGCTGCGTACGGCGTTCGCGTCCGGTCCACGCTGGCGCGTCGCAACGCGCGGCGCGGCCGCAGACGATCTGCCGCCGCTGTATCCGAGGCGCAACGCCTGAGCCGGCGCGGCTCGCCAGCCTGCCGTCCGATGACGCGATGACGCGATGGCGCGCGGTGCGGTTTGCCAGCCTCGGCAAGCCTGCGACCTGACGTCGCGTTGTCGGCGCCCCTTGGCCAGCCGAGGCACCCGCAGCGCAACCTATGTCAGTGTGTGTTGGTCGATGTCTGCTCATGGTTTGTTAAGCTGAGTGCCTCTCCTCGCAAGGCGTACTCATGACCGACACCCCCGTGAAGGCCGAAACCGGCATGCCGTTGCACTGGAAAATGGCGATCGGCTTCGTCCTCGGGCTGGTGCTGGGCCTGGCGGTGCACATGAGCGTGGGCGGCGATGCGGCCTGGGTGCAGGCGCTGACCAAGTACCTCACCACGCCGTTCTCCAAGCTGTTCCTCAGCCTGATCTTCATGCTGATCGTGCCGCTGCTGTTCTCGGCGCTGGTGATGGGCATTTCGGAGATGGGCGACATCCGCGCGCTCGGGCGCATCGGCTGGAAGACGCTGGGCTACACGGTGGTGCTGTCGGGTGTGGCGGTGCTGCTGGGCCTGGTGCTGGTCAACGTGCTCAAGCCCGGCATCGGCGTGGATCGCGAACTGGCGCAGCAGTTGCTGCAGCAGAACGTGGAGCGCACCGCGCAGATCGTCGACCAGAGCAAGCACCAGCCGCACGGCATGGACATGCTGCTGTCGATCGTGCCCGACAACGTGGTCGCAGCCGCCTCCAGCAATGGCGCGATCCTGTCGCTGATGTTCTTCGCGGTGATGTTCGGCGTGGGCATGGTGCTCAGCGAAGACGCCAAGGTGGCGACGCTGCGCCGCGGCATCGAGGGTGTGTTCGAGATCTCGATGACCCTGATCGGGTTGGTGATCCGCCTGGCGCCGTATGCAGTGGCCTGCTTCATGTTCAACCTGGCGGCGCTGTTCGGCTTCGAGCTGCTGGTGCGGCTAGGCGCCTACGTGGGCGTGGTGGTGCTGGCGCTGGGCCTGCACATGGTGGTGAGCTACGGCGTGGCGGTGCGCCTGGCCGGGCGCTCGCCGCTGTGGTTCTTCCGCGCCACCCGCGAGGCGACGGTGATGGCGTTCTCCACCGCGTCCAGCAACGCCACCCTGCCGACCGCGCTGCGCGTGGCCGACCAGATGGGGCTGCCGCACAAGGTGTCGCGGTTCGTGCTCACCGTCGGCGCCACCGCCAACCAGAACGGCACTGCGCTGTTCGAGGGCGTGACGGTGATCTTCCTGGCGCAGTTCTTCGGCGTGGAGCTGAGCATCGCGCAGCAGTGCATGGTGATGCTGGTGTGCATCCTCGGCGGCATCGGCACCGCGGGCGTGCCGTCCGGCTCGCTGCCGGTGGTGGCGCTGATCTGCGCGATGGTCGGGGTGGACCCGGTCGGCATCGGCATGATCCTCGGCGTCAACCATTTCCTGGACATGTGCCGTACCGCGCTGAACGTGACCGGCGATCTGGCTTTGACCACGATGGTGGCCAAGGGTGAGGATGGCGGGGATTCGGGATTAGGGATTCGGGATTAGGGATTGGTAAAGGCGGCAGTGTCGCCGCCTGACCGGCCGCGCGTGAGAGCGGCCTCAGCCGCGATGGGCCTCCCGGTGAACGCCTGTCGCGGCTGAAGCCGCTCCTACGTCATCTCGGGCGTCCAGCCGGTGAGACGCTACCAATCCCCAATCCCCAATCCCCGCCTGTGGGACAATAGTGGGCCCGACGCCACGCGCCCGCTTCCGACAGATTCCTCATGACGACGCCTACCCGCCGCGAACTCGCCAATGCGATCCGTTTCCTTGCCGCCGATGCGGTCGAGGCCGCCAATTCCGGCCATCCCGGCATGCCGATGGGCATGGCCGACATCGCCGAAGTGCTGTGGAACGACTTCCTCAGCCACAACCCGAACAATCCGCACTGGTTCAACCGCGACCGCTTCGTGCTGTCCAACGGCCACGGCTCGATGCTGCAGTACGCGCTGCTGCACCTGTCCGGCTACGACCTGCCGATCGAGGAGCTCAAGCGCTTCCGCCAGCTGCACAGCAAGACCGCCGGCCACCCCGAGCGCAGCGAGACCCCGGGGGTGGAGACCACCACTGGTCCGCTCGGCCAGGGCTTTGCCAACGCGGTCGGTTTTGCGCTCGCCGAAAAGCTGCTGGCGCAGCGCTACAACCGCCCTGAGCACCAGATCGTCGACCACCGCACCTGGGTGTTCATGGGCGACGGCTGCATGATGGAGGGCGTGTCCCACGAGGCCGCCTCGCTGGCCGGCACCTGGGGCCTGGGCAAGCTGGTGGCGTTCTGGGACAACAACCATATCTCCATCGACGGCAACACCGCCGGCTGGTTCAGCGACAACACCCCGGCCCGGTTCGAGGCCTATCACTGGCACGTGATCCGCGACGTCGACGGCCAGGATGCCGATGCGGTCAAGGCCGCGATCGAGGCGGCGATCGCCGAGAGCGAGAAGCCGACCCTGATCTGCTGCCGCACCACCATCGGCTTCGGTGCGCCGACCAAGGCCGGCAAGGAATCCTCGCACGGCGCCGCGCTGGGCAAGGAAGAGCTGGAGGGCGCGCGCAAGGCGCTGAACTGGCCGTACGCACCGTTCGAGATTCCGCAGGCGATCTACGACGGCTGGCGCGCCGGTGGTGCCGGCACGCTGCGCCAGGCCGAGTGGGAGCAGGCCTTCGACAAGTACGCCAAGCAGTACCCGGCCGAAGCCGCGGAACTGACCCGCCGCTCGCACGGCGAGCTGCCGGAGGACTTCCTCGCTCAGGCCGACGCCTACATCGCCAAGCAGGCCGCCGAAGGCCAGACCATCGCCTCGCGCAAGGCCTCGCAGATGGCGATCGAAACCTTCGCGCCGCTGCTGCCGGAACTGGTCGGCGGTTCGGCCGACCTGGCGCATTCCAACCTGACCCTGTGGAAGGCCAGCAAGTCGGTCGCCAGCGACGACCCGAACGCCAACTACGTGTACTACGGCGTGCGCGAGTTCGGCATGACCGCCATCGCCAACGGCCTGGCGCTGCATGGCGGCTTCATCCCGTTCGACGCCACCTTCCTGGTGTTCAGCGACTACGCGCGCAACGGCGTGCGCATGAGCGCGCTGATCCCGGCGCATGCGATCCACGTCTACACCCACGACTCGATCGGCCTGGGCGAGGACGGCCCGACTCACCAGCCGGTGGAGCATCTGGCGTCGCTGCGCTACATCCCCAACAACGACGTGTGGCGCCCCTGCGACACCGTGGAGTCGGCGGTGAGCTGGAAGGCCGCGATCACCCGCAAGGACGGCCCGAGCTGCCTGGTGTTCAGCCGCCAGAACCTGCCGCACCAGCCGCGCAGCGCCGAGCAGATCAAGTTGATCGAGCGCGGCGGTTACGTGCTGGCCGATGCCGAAGGCGGCACGCCCGACGTGATCCTGATCGGCACCGGCTCGGAAGTGGGCCTGGCGGTGGAAGCCAAGCAGGCGCTGGATGCCGCGGGCCTGAAGACCCGCGTGGTGTCGATGCCGTGCACCGACGTGTTCGATCGCCAGGACGCCGCCTACCGCGAGTCGGTGCTGCCGGCGGCGGTGCGCAAGCGTGTGGCGGTGGAAGCCGGTGTCACCGCCTTCTGGCGCGCCTACGTGGGCCTGGACGGCGCGGTGGTGGGCATCGACAGCTTCGGTGCGTCGGCGCCGGCGAACGTGCTGTACAAGCACTTCCAGATCACCGCCGAACACGTGGTGGCGGCGGCGAAGGCGCTGTAACAGACAGCCACGATGGTGACGAAAAAGGCCGGCGCATGCCGGCCTTTTTCTTGCCTGTGTGGGTGTGTCGGATGAGGAAAGGGACGCCCCTACGACCACGCAATCGGCGCGATACGCGTCGGCGATGGGATCAACCGCGCTTGCGCGGCTTGCTGCGCGGCGTCGCAGGCTTGCCGGCAGTGCTGCCGGATTTCTGCGGCGTCGCCAGTGCGCCCGCCTCCTGCAGTTGCTGCAACCAGGACAGTGCATCGACGTAGGACAGGAAGTGCTGCAGGTAGCCGGGCGAGAGCGTGCGCATCAGCGCCACGGCGCGATGCACCAGCACGCCGGAGTTGAGCGGGCCGGCGTCGGCGGGTGCCGGTTGCAGGGACTGCCGCAATTGGCTGCGGCTGCGCAGCTCCGTCCACAGCCGGCGCGCGTCTTCGACCGCGGGCAACTGGGGCGCGGCAAGCCGCGCTGCGGCGCTTGCTGCAGGCGCGTGCGACGGCGCAGCGGCCTCTGCATCGGTTGCGCCGGTCGCCTTGGACGTCTCGGTGTCGGTCTCCACATGGGCGCCGACGGCGGTATCCTGAGCGCCGCGGGCGGTGGCCGCCGCAGTCGCAGGCCGGTACTGCGCCAGCAAGGCGCCGAGCGGGCCGGGTTGCGGCGCTCGCATCGCGGCGTCGGCCGCATCGCCAGCGTCCTGCGGCGCCGCGGCCAGCGCCGCGGCGTAAGCGTCGAGCAACGCGGACAGCTTCTGCTCCAGCAGTTCCCGCGCCTTGCCCTGCTGCGCCTCGGTGCGGCGCGCCAGCGCTTCGAGGAAACGGAAGCGCAGCGGATCCAGCCGCTCGGCATGCTGTGCACGCAAGGCGGCGAGGCGGTCGGCAGCCGGGATCCGATCAGGGTGCATGCGGTGTCGCGGCGCTCTTGCGCATGCGCGGCAGCGGCGCCATTTCCACGCGGCGGTTGCTGGCGCGTCCGGCCTCGTCCACGTTCGGCGCCACCGGCTGCTGCGCGCCGAAGGCGGCGGCGAAGACTGCATCGGCGGGGACGCCTGCCTCGATCAGGGCACGGGTCACGGTCAACGCGCGTTCGGCCGACAGTTCCCAGTTGTCGGCGAACTGGCGGTTGCTTTCGCGCACCTGGCGATCGTCGGTGAAGCCGCTGACCATCAGGATCTCGTCGCGCGCCTTGAGGTAGCCGGCCAGCGGCGCGGCCAGGCTCTTCAGCAGGTCGCGGCCCTCCGGCTGCAACTGATCGGAGTTCAGTGCGAACAGCACGTTGCCGCGGATGCCGATGCGGCCGTCGACCAGGGTCACTCGGCCGGCCGCCAGCGGCGCGGCCAGCGCCTGTTCCAGGGTCTTGCGCTGCTGCGCTTCAAGCTGGCGCTGACGCATTTCCGCATCCAGCTTGTTCGACAGCTGCAGCTGCACGCCGATCACCCCGATCAGGATCAGCACGAAGGCGCCGAGCAGCACCGACATCAGGTCGCCGAACACCGCCCAGACCGGCGCGCCGCTGTCGGCCTCGAGTTCCAGCTCGTCGCTCATGCCGCGTCGGCCTGGTCGGGCGCCTGGCGCGTGGCGAGCTGACGCAATTCCTCGGTGATCTGCTGCTGCGAGAGCATGCTCAGGTCGATCACTTCGCGCGCCTGCGCCACGTAGTAGGCCAACTGTTCATCGCTGCGCGCCAACGACTTGTCCAGGGCCTGCTCGATGCCCTGCAGGCGCTCCAGCAGGGCCATGTTGGATTCGCCGAAGGCCTGTACTGCGCCGGAGAACGCATCGCCCAGGCTGGCCACCTCGGTGGCGCCGGCGACGACCTGCGCGGCGGCGTCGCCGAGTTTGCCGGTCTCGGCCTCGATCCGGTCGGTGAAGCGGCTGCCGACGCGCTCCAGCAGATCTGCCGAAGTCGCGACCAGGGCGTCCACCGCGCTGCGCTGCTCGGTGGACGCGTGGTTGACCGCTTCCAGCAAGGTCTGCAGCGTGGCCAGCAGGCGGTTGCGCTCGTCGAGCATGGCGGTGTCGCGGACCATGCTGTCGGAGAGTTTCTGGCGCAGTTCCGCGACCACGTCGGCCGCGGCCTTCGGCGCTTCCGAGGCGACCTGCACCAGCCGCTCGATCTCGGCGATGGTGTCGCGCGCCTGTGCCTGGCCCTGCTCGGACATCGCCGTCGCGGTCTCCTGCAGGGTGCTGCAGATCTCCTGCTGGCGCTGCGCGATGCGCTCGCCGTGCTGTTCCCATTGCGCGCCAAGTGTCGCAGCCATGCCGGCGAAGCTGTCGGTCCAGGCCTGCAGGCGCGTCTGGTCGCGCGCTTCCAGCGCGTCCTGCAGGTCGGCGTGCGCCTTCTGCAGCGTCTCGGCCAGCGCGGCGGCGCGTTGCTCCAGGCTGGCGGAGGCGGCGTCCAGCGCCTGCGCGTTGTGTGCGGCCAACGCCGCGTTGATCTCGCGTTGCTGCGCCAGCGCCGCGCTCCAGGCCTGCTGCGCGGCCTCGACAGTGGCATCCAGGCGGGTGGTCACGGTCTCCAGCGCCTGTGCATGGCGCGTGGCGAGCGTGTCGTTGACGTCGCGTTGCTGCGCCAGCGCCGCGTTCCAGCCCTGTTGTGCGGCCTCGGCGGTGGCGTCCAGGCGTGTCGCCACGGTGTCCAGTGCCTGCGCATGACGCGCGGCGAGCGCGTCGTTGACCTCGCGCTGCTGCGCCAGCGCTGCGCTCCAGGCCTGCTGTGTCGCCTCGGCGGTGGCATCCAGGCGGCTCGCTACCGTGTCCAGTGCCTGCGCATGGCGCGCGGTGAGGTTGTCGTTGACCTCGCGTTGTTGCGTCAGGGCTTCGCTCCAGGCCTGCCTGGCGTCGTCGCTGGCGCCCTGCAGGCGTGCCGCGGTCGCCTCCACCAGCGTGGTGGCACGTTGCTCCAGGCCGTCGCCGGCGCGTTGCAGCGCGCTGCCGAGTTCCTGCAGCAGCGCGCCATTGACGCGTTGCTGCTCGGCCAGCGCGCTGTCCCAGCGCTGCGTTGCCTGTTCGGCGGCCTGGGCGAAGCCATTGGTCAGGCCGTCCAGCTGCCGCTGCACCGCCTGGCCGACACTGTCCTGCAGCGCGGCGGTCTCGCGTGCCACGCCGTCGAGGGTGCGTTGCACCACCGGCTCCAGCGCATCGCCGAAGGCACGCGCATGCGCGGCCACGCCGGCCTGCAGGGCGTGTTCGACCGCGCCGGCCAGGCGCGTGTAGGCGGCCTCGGTGCGGCTGTGGAAGGCGTCCTGGCTGCTGGCCAGGCGTTCGCCGCTGACCGCACTGTGCTGTTCCAGCGCCGCCATCATCGTCTGCATGCGCTCGATCAGGCCGGGCATCAGCATGGCCTGAGCCTGCAGCAGCTTGAACGCCTCGTTGCGCTGGTAGGCCAGTGAATGCATGCGCAGCGCGGTGGCCGCATGCAGGTCCAGGTGCTGCACCGCCTGCAGGCGCTCGCGCCGGCACAGCGCGGCCAGCAGGCCGAGCATCGCCGAGGCGGCCACGCCGGCGATGGAGGTGCCGAAGGCGAAGCCCAGGCCCTTCAGCGGCGCCGCCAGCGAGGCGCGGATGGCATTCAGATCGGTTGCGCTGTCCAGTGCCAGGCCGGTGCCGCGCAGCGTCGCCATCATGCCCAGGAAGGTGCCGAGCATGCCCAGCAGCACCAGCAGGCCGACCAGGTACGGGGTCAGCGCCGGCACCGGCAGGGCCGCGCGCTCGCCTTCGATGCGCAGGCGCACCGCGTTGCGCAGGCTCGGGTGCAGCCGTTGCAGCCAGCCGCCCAGGTCGTCGCGCGCGGACTCGGCCTCGCTCAGCGCGGTCTGCAATGTCGCCGTGGCCTGACGGTAGCGGTACAGCTCGGCGATGCCGGCCAGATAGCAGAGGCCGATCAGCGCGGCGAAGCTGGCGCCCAGCGGGTTGGAGCCGAGATAGCCGACGCCGATCCAGCAGACCACGGCGAGGCCGGCAAGGAACAGGACGGAATGGAGCAGGGTCTTGGGCATGAGGGTCGAATCAACGGCTGCGAAGCGCGGCGAGCAGCGCTTCGATGGGATGGAAGCGGACGTCCAGTTCGGCGCGCAACACGCTGTGCAGGTCCTGGCGGAACAGGTCCAGCCAGGCCGTGTCGGCAGGCGCCGGCGGAACGTCGGTGAGGGATGGATTGGGGGCGTGCGCCGCGGCGGCGCGCAGGCGCTGGAAATGCGCTTCCAGCAGGTTGGGCACCGTCGCCAGCAGTGTCTGCTCGCGCGGGCTGAGGGTCAGTTCCATCACCGCATCGACCTCGGCCAGCCGCGCCATCTCCGGCGAGAGCGGAACCAGGGCATCGCGCAGCAGGCCGCGCAGTCGCCCGGTCGCGGTGAGCATCGTCCGCTGCAGCGCCAGGTAGCGCTGGCGGAACGGCGCGTAGTCGATCGGTGCGTCGGGGTCGTGCTGGCGCTTGCCCACGGGCTTGCCGGTTTCCTTGGCGATGTCCAGGGCGATGCTCTCTTCCAGCGCGGCGCGCACGCGGCCGCATTCGGCCTCCAGCGCCGATGGTTCCGGCGCCTCGGGCGCGTCCTCGGCAGGCTCGGACAGTTTGCCGTCCAGCGCCCGCGACACCGCCACCGCGCGGTTCCAGTCGATCCATTGGCCGAGCCGGTCGGCCAGCGCGGGGCTGGACGCGGGCATCGGCGCATCGCTCAGGCGCGCCAGCAGGCGAATGAAGGCCGGGCCCGGGACGGGCGCCCGTGGAAGGGCTTTCGCCATGTGAGTGGTCAAAAACCCGCAATTTTACACGCGAATGACATCGGCTGTCCGGAGACGGCCGATGCCGGGCCAGGAGCAAGCGCAAGCGGACTCAATAAGCCTGGCGTTTCGCGCGGATGCGCTGCCTCATTTGCACTGAGACTTGTTCATCTTGATCTCTTTCAGATCGGCCGAGGTGTACAGCGCCGCGGGGCGATTCGGGTCGTTCTGCATGCTCTGGTAAAGATTGGCCAGCGCCTGCAAGTGGCCGTTTTCGCCACTGCCGAAACTCTGCTGCGCCGATGCCCCGGCGCCATACAGCCCATTGCACAGCAGGGCTTTCCTGAAGATCTTCAGCACTTCCACGCGTGCATAGTAGGTCTGCAGGCGCTGCGCCGCGTCTTGCGGCTGGTGGTTGATCTTCGCGTAGTTGCTGTTGCAACGCGGGCCGAGGTCTGTCGGATAGGCGGCGGCGATGCCTGCGCAACTGGCGACGGTGGCAGGCGGAGCGGCCAGCGCAGCAAAGGGCAGCAGTGTCGACAGCACGAGCAGGAGAACGCAGAGCGATGGGCGCATGTTCATAAACGGGAATCCTTGGTCGCAATGGGATGGATGGTCGGCTTGCGCGCCATGCAGACATGGTCGGCGCGCAGCCAATGTCGCTGCGCGCTGGCATGTGCGTGATCGGGAAATGTCCCTAGATGCCCCGGCCTTCAGACCGAGGAAGCGCGATGCAGCTTGCGGAGGATTGCCTCGCCCCTCGATGCTTCGGCGCCAGGAGTGGCCTCTGAGGGCGGGTCGCGGCGCTGATGCATCCTGCCCAATGCCTTGCGTGCTGTTTGCACGCAAGGCCTCCGACGCGGCGCGCCGGAGGCACAGGGGGCGTCAGTAGGTGTAGCTCAGCGTCAGCATGTACACGCGCCCGGTTTCCACGTAGGCGCCGTCGGCACCGGGGTCGTAGGCCATGTAGCGGGTGGACTTGCCCTGGGTCTCGTAGAACGTGGCCGAATTGAGCAGGTTCTTGGCGGCGATGCCGACGTCGATGCCGTGCGGCAGGTGGTAGGTGGCGGTGAAGTCCAGCGACTTGACCGGCTGCAGGTAGTAGTTGAGCCGGTCGCTGGTCAGGCCGAGCAGTTGCAGGCCGGTGTAGTTGTAGCTCAGGTCGGCGCGCAGGCGACTGTCGTCGTAGAACAGGTCCAGGTTGTAGATGCGCTCGGGCGCACGCGGCAGCCAGGTCTTTTCGGGCTGGTCGGTGCGCTTGCTGTCGGCGGAACTGTGCTGCAGGGTCAGGTTGGCGGCGATGCCGAGGTTGCCCCAGAACCCGGGCAGGTCCTGCAGGCGCTTGCTGCCGGCCAGCTCCACGCCGTACAGCTTGGCGGTGCCGCCGTTCTGCGGCATGGTCACCGGTACGCCGTCCTCGAAGGTGGTGCCGGTCGGGACCAGACCGCCCAGCGTGTTGTCGTTGCTGGTCGCCGACTGCGAGGTGTAGATGAAGCCGGTGATGCGCTTGTAGTAGGTCGAGGCGCTGAGCACGCCGCCGTTGTGGTCGTAGAACTCCGCGGACAGGTCGGCGTTGTCGGCCTTGCTCGGCTGCAGGTCGGGATTGGGTTTGGAGATGCCGATGACCTTCTGGGTGGGGTCGACCGTGTACACGGTTTCGCCCGAAATCAGCCCGAACACCGGGCGGCTGAAGCTGCGCCGCAGCGAGGCGCGGTAGACGGTCAGCTCGTCCGGCCGATAGTTGAGGCTGATGCCCGGCAACACCTCGCCGTAGCTGCGGCCGCTGCCGACGAAGCGGCCATTGATGCCATCGCCGTTCGATTGCCACGCGTCGGCGGAATAACGGGTCAGTTCGTAGCGTACGCCGGGCAGGATGGTCACCGCGCCGACATGCAGCGTGGCCATCGCGTAGCCGGCGTAGATCGCCTCGGTGCTGGAGGTGGTGTTGGCGTTGTAGTCGTTGGCGGTATAGACGCCGGCGCCATTGGGATCGTTGACGTACTTGTACGGCACCGCCTGTGCGCGCACCCAGTCGCGGTCCAGGATCTTGAACGGGCCGGCGTAGTGGCCATCGAAGGCGGCATAGGTGAGGCGACCGGGGAGCGCGCTCAGCGGCGGGCCACCGGCGTTGGGGAACACGTAGTTGCTGCCGCCGAAATACGGGCCGTTGTAGACGAAGTTGCCGTCCTTGTGGAAGAACGGGTGATCGTAGGAACCGCGATCGGCGTGGTCGAGCGACAGGCCGGTCTTGACCTCGTCCAGCAGGTCGCCGTCCACGCGGTAGCTGATGTCGGCATGCGCGCTGGCGCGGTTGTCGTGGCTGCCGGCATCGTGGCCCTGGGTCTTCCAGAACAGCGCCGAATCCAGGCTGTAGAAGAAGTTCTTCAGGGCCGGCGAACTGGGCCCGATGCTGGGATAGGTGGGATCGCTCAGGTCGAACGCGAAGCTGCCCGGGGTGAAGCCGTACAGGCTCGCCGCGACGTAGTCCGGGCGGCTACGGGTGCCGCGGCCGAAGGAGCTGCCGTAGTCGAAGCGCAGGCGATCCAGCGTGGTCTGCCCGCCCAACTGCAGCGTGGCCAGGGTTTCCTTGATGTCGTGGGTGTTGAAGTAGCCGCCACGCACTGCGGTCGGCTGGTTGTTGACGGTTTCCAGGCGTGCGCTGGACTGGTCCTGCTGGCCGGTGACGTTGTAGCTGCCGTAGATGGCGCGGGCGAAGAGGGAGGTGTGGTCGCCCTGCCAGTCGAAGGCGAGGTTGCCGCCGTAGCGCTCGATCTGGCTGGTGTAGACGCTGTACTTGTAGCGGGCGCTGAGCAGCGGGCCCACATCGCGCAGGTCCACCGCCTTGGCCTGCGCCGGGTCCGCCGGGAAATACGCGCTGTTGGGCGCCGGCGCCTGCGCCATGTTGTTGTTCTTGCCGTAGTAGGCCGAGGCATAGACGCCGAACGCGTGGTCGTCGCCGAACTTCCAGGCCAGTTCCTGTTGCACCGTGCCGCCGGTGTGCTTGCCGCCGAGGTCGGAAGCGAGCGCGTTGAACTGGCCTTGCGCGGTGGTCTTGCCGTAGAAGTCGCCATCGAAGTCGAACGCGCTGGGCGTGCGCATGTCGATCGCGCCGCCGATCGCGTCGCCCGGCAGGTCGGGGGTCGGCGACTTGGAGACCTTGACCGACTGGATGCCGAACGGCGCCAGCATGTTCAGCGAGATCGCGCGCGTGGACGAATCGGTCTCGGGCATGCCGAAGCCGTTGAGGCGGTAGCTGTTGTAGCTGGCGTCCAGGCCGCGGATGCTGACGTAGGCGTTCTCGCCGGTGGTGGCCTGGCCCAGGTGCATGTCGCTGTAGGCCGACAGCCCGGGCAGGTGCGCGACCACGTCGGCGATGCCGGCGGAGGGAATCGCGTCGATCTGCTGCTTGCTCATCACGCTGTTGACGCCGTTGGACAGGCGCTGTTCGTCCAGTGAACCCGGCACGGTGGCTTGAGCGGCCTGCACGTTGACCGAGTCCAGGGTGGTGGTGCGCGCGCTGGCATCAGCGGGATCGTTGGCGTCGCTGGCGTGCGCGGCCGGCGAGAGCGCAAGCGCGAGGGCGATGGCACAGCACAAGGGGCGGGGGCGATGGAACGGGAGCATGGGGGTGGCTCGTTGGGGGAAACAGCGGTTGCGATCCGAGGTCCAGGCGCGTCGATGCCGGCGCGCGGATCGCCAAGGCCTTCCATTGCGGCGTCTGGGGGGTGGCCGCGACCCGGCGCGGCCGTGGGCGATCAGTGGCGCAGGTCGACGCCTTGGCAGTCGGCGTGCGGACGTTGCGGATTGCAGCGGGCGACGGCGTCGCCGGGAAAGCGCACCACGTAGCCGGAGGTGGCCGGTTCGTGATCGGGGAAGTCGGTGCTGAGCAGTTGCGCGCCGCTGGCGAGCATGGCGTCGCGTCGCACGGTGTCGTTGCGCTTGGCTTCCTTCAGGTCGGCATCGGTGCGTGTGCGCACCAGGTAGCCTGCCTTCACCAATTGCGCGATGTCCTCGGCGCTGCCGTCGTTGCGCTCGACGAAGGCGGCATCGTCGGTGCCGGGGTCGGCGTTGGTGAAGCACACGCGGCCGCGCAAGGAAGGATGGCCGGCCAGGTAAGCCGGGCCGACCGAACGCTGGTCGAGCAGGAACACCACCTTGCCGCGCGCCGCGGAGAGCGCAGGCCAGCCATGCGCGAGCACGGCGGCATTGAGCGTCGGCGCAGTGCCACGCACCTGGTCGGGGCCGATGTAGTCGTTGGCGGCGAACACCGAGCGCAGTTCCGCATCCAGTGCATCCAGCGCCTTGCCGTCGAACGGTTCCGGTTGCACCGTGGGAAACGCCGCAGGCACGGTCGACTGCTTGGTTTCCAGCAGGATGAAGATCGGTAGATGCCCGGGATGCCGCTGCGACCACGCGCGCACCTCGCGCAGGCAGGCCAGCAGCGGTTGGCAGGTGCTGCGTTGATCGAGGTCCTGGATGTGCATGACCTTGAAGCCCGGTCGCTGCATCACCCCCGGCGCGGCGATCGGCGGGGCCGGCGGCAGCCCGGCCTTGGCGAGTTGCTCGATCATCGCCGGGTGCGCGTAGCGCCCGCCCTTGGCGTCGGCGTAGATGTCCAGTTCGATCTGACGCACGCCGTCGTCCAGTTGCTGCGTCAGCGGCGGGTGCCGGTAATCCAGCACCGCGAACGTCGCCGGGTCCAGGCGTTTCCATAGTGCCGCTTCGCTGGGTGCGAAGCCGGCGTGGTAGCTGTTGTGGCTGCCGATGTACTGCAGGTCGTTGAGTCTGGGGTCGGCGAACAGCGCCGACGGCAGCAGCGCCAGCATCGCCAGCAGCACGCGCAGCGTGGTGCGATGGGAGAGCGACGACGACATCGGGGCAGAACGGTGGGAAGGCATCGTGGCCACGTTTGGTAACGATATCCCGAGAGCATCGCCAGCGGAGTTGACGTGTTTCCTGCCAGCGTGTTGCCGAATCGTGTCAGCGCCCTTCATGTGCGGCGACCGTGCGACACGTCGCTTTCGCGCGCGACCGCGGTCACTGTCTCGCGTCGCGTCGCGTCGCGTCCGCGATCGGCGCGCCTCTGCGCGCTGTCGCGTCAGGCCCGTGCGCGTGTCACTGCGGCGTGCGCGTGCGCTGCAGGGCGAACGCCAGCAACGCCGCCTCCAGGCGCTCGCCGACGCTGCGTGGTGCGTCCAGGCCCATGCGCTGCATGCAGGCGGCATCCGCGGCAGGACGCGCCAGCACCGCGCTGGCCACGGTCTTCAGCTTGGCGCCGGTGCTGGCGGTGTGTCGCTGCAGCCAGGCCAGGGCGCGTAGCAGGCGCTGCTCGACCTCGGTGAAATCGCTGCCCAACGGATAGTCGGGCAGGGTGCCGTCGCGGCGGAACGGCGCCAGTGCGTCGCGCACCCGCGCGCCGTGGTTGCGCTGCCAGTGCGCCGGCGCGGCGAAGCCGGTGGCCAGCTTGCCGTTGGCCTTCGCCGTTTCCAGCAACCCTGGCTGCGCCTGCACATCGGTAATGCCGGCCATCGCCGCGATGCAATCCTCGTCTGTGAGGCCGCGCAGGTCGGCGATGCCGTACTCGTTGACGTAGAGGTCGCGCAGGTGCCGCGGAATGGTGGTGTGGCCGTAGTTCCAGCGCACGTTGGACTGCGCCGCGCTGCCGTCGCTGCGCACGGCACGGAACATCAGCACGCTGCGTGCGTCGTCCAGCGCGTGCGCCATGGACACGAAGTTGTACTGGCCGCCGACGCCGGACACCACGCGGCCGTCGTCCAGCGCATCGGACACCGCCGCGCCGAGCGCGGTGGCCATCATGCAGGAGTTGAAGAAGCGCGCCTCGCGCCGCTGCAGCCGGCGCAGCGTCTCGCCGCCATAGAGCTGGTTGATCTCGCTGATGCGGCGCATGCCGATCGCCGCGCGCGCCTGCGGGTCCATGTCGCGCAGCCAGGCGTAGAACTCCGGCGAACCCAGGTAGAACGCGCCTTGCAGGTATTCGCCCTCGCGCTCCAGGCGCTGCAGGTCCTGCGCATCGGCAGTGCCGTCGGCCACGCGCTGCAGCAGCGGCGCGTCGTCGAGCACCTTGCGCCGGATCACCCCGCACTGGACCAGTTGCCGGAAGCCTTCGTTGAGCATCTCGCTGCAGCCGAACAGGCCGACCGCGAACGGCTCCAGGCCGCCGCATTCGCGCACCGCCGGATGCCGCTCCAGTTCCGGATCCAGCGCCGCCAGCACCTGCCGGTAGCGCGCGTTGTCGGTATGCCGCAGCACCAGCGCGTGGCATAGCGCATCGGCCAGGGTGCCGATGCCGATCTGCAGGGTGCCGCCGTCGCGCACCAGGGTGCTGGCGTACAGGCCGATGGCGTAATCGGCGTCGGCGACCGGCTGCCGCGGCAGCCCGAACAGGCGCGGATACGGCCCTGGCGGCGTCACCACCACGTCGAAGAAGCTCGGCTCCACCGCCGCGCAGCCGCCGATCCACGGCAACTGCGGATCGACTTCGGCCACCAGCAGCGGCCGCGGCAGACCGCGCCGCTGCACCGCGGCCAGGGTGTCCTGGGTGATGTCGTTGTTGCACGAGAACGACAGCCGGGTGCCGTCGGGTTCGCGCGCCACCTTCTGCACGATCAGGTTCGGCGCGCGCTGCGCCACCGCGTCGGCGGCATGGGTGTAGTTGAGGCTGGTGTAGCTGCGCTGCGCCTGGGTCGAGCGCAGCAGCGCGCCGGACTGCATGTAGAACTCTTCGACCTGGATGTGCGCCGGCAGCGCATCGCGCTGCATCGCCTGCACATAGCGCAGGCGCGGGAAGTCCTCGCCGAAATGGCGCTGCACGAACGGGCGCGCGAAACGTCCCTGCATTCCGCCACCGGGCGCCGGCGGATTGAGCGACAGCGCGGTGTAGATCTGCAGCGGCCGCGTCGGATCGTGTTCGATGCGCTCGTACAGCGCGTTGAGCAGGCGATGCGGTTTGCCCAGGCCCAGCGGTGCGCCCACGCGCAGCGGGCCGGCGATGCGCTGCAGGATCAGGTCGGCAGCGGCGTCGAGGTCGTCGAGGTGATCGGTCATCGGCATAGCTTAGAGGGTGTGCCGGCGATTGCGTCGATCGTGGTGCGCGCGCGATGTGCGCGGTGCCGCGGCACACGCGACGGCCGGCGACGACCTCCGGCCATCAGGGCATGCCGATCGCCAGGGCATCGACCGCTGCGCAAAAAACGCTTGACATGCATTTTGTTTACGCGCGTAATCAATGAAAATTTACGGACGTAAACGCAATGTCGATCAGCGACGCGGAAGCCGTGGTCATGGAGGTGCTGTGGGAGCGGCACCCGCTCAGCGCCGAGGAGGTGTTCGCCGCCTTGTCCGGCCACAGCGGCTGGGCCGAACCCACGGTCAAGACCCTGCTCAACCGCTTGCTCAACAAGGGCGCGATCCGCGCCGACAAACAAGGCCGCCGCTATCTGTACACGCCCCTGCTGCAGCGCGCGCAGTGGGTGCAGCAACAGAGCGAAGGCCTGCTCGACCGCCTGTTCGGCGGCCGTATCGCGCCGCTGGTGGCGCACTTCAGCGAGCGCGGCAAGCTCAGCGATGCCGATATCGCCGAACTCAAACGACTGATCCAGGAGCTGGACGATGAGCATTGACGGGATCGTGAGGGACCTCGGGAGTACCGCGCTGGTCGTCAGCGTGGCCATCGCGGCGGTGCTGGCGTTGCGCGTGCCGATGCGGCGCGCGTTCGGCGCCAGCATCGCCTACGCGCTATGGATCGCGGTGCCGTTGGCGCTGCTGGCGGCACTGTTGCCCAGCGGCTGGCGTCCAGCGTTGCCGGCGGGCTTGGCGCTGGACATGCCGGCGGTGCTGGTCGGCGTGCCACGGGCGCAGATGTCGGTAGGCGACGGCGTGTCGGCGAGCGGGCATGCCGCGGTCTGGTTGCTGTCGTTGTGGCTGGCTGGTGCGCTGGCCTCAGCGGCTGTGCTGTGGCGGCAGCAGCGCCGCTACCGACGCAGCCTGGGCCGCTTGCGCCCGGGCAAGGACGGCGTGCTGGTCGCCGAGCATGCGCTGCATGGGCCGCTGGTGCTGGGTGCATGGCGGCCGCAGGTGGTGGTGCCGATGGACTTCGCCGCGCGCTATCCGCCGCCGCAGGCGCAACTGGTGCTGGCGCACGAACGCATGCACATCGCCCGCGGCGACACCCGCAGCAATCTGTTGCTCGCCGTGCTGCGCTGCGTGTACTGGTTCAATCCGCTGCTGCACTGGGCCGCCACGCGCTTCCGCCTGGATCAGGAACTGGCCTGCGATGCCGCGGTGCTGGTCCGCCATCCCGGCACGCGCCGGCACTACGCCGAGGCGATGCTGCAGACCCAGTTGGACGCGCTGGCCTTGCCGGTGGGGTGCCATTGGCAGGCAGGCAGCGTCCTGTGCCAGCGCATTGCCTTGCTGCGGCGCCCGGCGGTGCGCGGTTGGCGGCGTCGTCTGGGCCTGGCGGCGGTGACGCTGGCCGCGTTGAGCGGGAGTGCGGTGGTCTTGGCGCTGCCAACCGCTGCGCCGGTCGGCGGGATGGCGCGCGACTTGGTGGCGAGCGAGATGGAGATTGCGCCGGCGCCCGCGCCGCAGCGCGGATCCGCCAACGCGCGGGCGACGCGGCCAGCCAAGATGATCGACCTGACCCCGCCGAAGTATCCAGAGGAGGCAGTGCGTGCTGGCATCTCAGGGAAGGTGATGCTGCTGGTCGAACTTGACGCACGCGGGAGGCCGAGCGATGTGCGCGTGCTCGACCATGGCAGCGGTAGTGCGGTATTGGATGCGGCGGCGGTGTCCGCTGCCTGGAAGTGGCGCTTCTCTCCGGCGACCGAACACGGCCGGCCGGTGCCCAGCCGCATGAAGATACCGGTGGCGTTCGACGTGGAAATGGATCCCGTGACGGCACCGGCGGGCGTGGCCGAGGCTGCGGACTACCGTTGGTACCGCCTGGGCGAAGGCGCCGGCGATGCGGTGGCGAGCCTGTGCGACAAGACGTTCGCGGGCATCGGCGGCGCCGCGCCGCTGTGCGGCATGGCGCGGACCGTGCGATGAGTGCGCACGGGCGGGCCGGCATGCTGCTGGCGCTGGTCCTTTCCGGCTGCGCCAGCCACGTGCCGAAAGACGCGCCGCAACCGACCCAGCGCATCGACTCGGTGGATCAGCGCATGCTGGAAACAGGATTCGGCGCGGCGCCCGGTGCGGCGGCGGTGCAGTCGTATCGGATGCAGCCGCAGGAAGTGTTCCGCATGCCGCAGCCGCTGCAGGCGCCGACGCCGCAGTTGCCGGCCGCGTCGCCGCGCCGCACGCTGGCCCCGACCACGGTCTGCGTGCGGGTGATCCTGTCCGCACAAGGCACGGTGGAGCGCAGCGCCCTGTTGAACGATCGCCCGGACTGCAGCGCGGGCGCGCAGCAGGAGATGGCCGATCTGTTGCAGGCGGTGCAGGACGCGGTCGCGCAGTGGCGCTTCGTGCCGGCGGCGATCTGCACCTATGCCGATCCGGCGCAGCGGCCGGCGCAGGACGGTCGCTGCGACGATGCGCAGTCGGTGCAGGAGGTGCCGGTGACGCTGGCCTACGCGTTCACCTTCGAGGTCCGGCAGGGCAAGGCCAGCGTGCAGTCGGGACGCGTCGGCGGCGCGCGCTGAGCGCGGCGACCGGCGCATCCGGCATCCGTCGCCTTCCGCCTCGGCCTACAGCATCTCCGGCTTGAACAGGCGCCGCCGCGAGATCTCGGGGCCGGACAGCATGAAGCGGCCGTCGCCCCGGTAGTGCAGGGTGCGCGGCCGCTTGGGCGAGGCGGCGACGTGCGCCTTGACCACCTCCCATACGAACAGGCCGTGTTTGTCGATCTGGCTGCCGTCGTGCAGGCGGCACTCGAAGCTGGCGTAGCACTCGGCGATCAGCGGCGCTGCCACGTGCGTGGCGGGCACCGCGCTGAGGCCGAAGTGCGCGAACTTGTCCAGGTCCGCACCGCTGGTATTGCCGATGCCGACCACGGTGTCGACCAGGTCGGCGGTGGGCAGGTTGATCACGCATTGCCTGCTGCGCCGGAGCAGCGCGAAGCTGTGGTTGGCGCTGGAAATGCAGCAGGCCAGCAGCGAGGGCGAGAACTCCAGCACCATGTGCCAGCCGAGCGTCATCACGTCGCGCTGCTGCTTCCACGCCGAACTGACCAGCACCACCGGGCCTGGCTCGAGGAAGCGGCGCACGTCCTGCGTGGGGAAGTCGAGCTTGCGGTAGCGGCGCATGCAAAGTTTGTCGTGCGGGACCTTCAGTCTCCCCAGCCACGGTGAACGCGATGTCGGCGTCAGTCCAGCCGATGCACCGCATCGGCGATGCGCGCCACTTCCTCGGCCTGGTGGCTGACGTAGAGCATCGGCAGGCGCACTTCGTCGCGCACGCGCTGCAGGTAGGGGATCAATTCGCTGCGGCGGTCCGCGTCCAGCGCCGACAACGGTTCGTCGAACAGCAGCAGCGCCGGTTGCGACAGCAGCGCACGGCCGATCGCCACGCGCTGCGCTTCGCCGCCGGACAGCGTGTCCGGGCGCCGTTCCAGCAGCGCGCCGATGCCGAGCAGTTCGACCACCGCGTCCAGTGCGAAGCGCGCCGGCTGGCCGCGGCCGTGGCGGCCGTAGCCGAGGTTGCGGCGCACGTCCATGTGCGGGAACAGGCGCGCGTCCTGGAATACGTAGCCGATGCCGCGGCGATGCGCCGGCAGGTCGATGCGGGCCGCGCTGTCGTACAGCACCCGGCCATCGATGGCGATGCGCCCGCTGCGCGGCGGCAGCACCCCGGCGATGGCGTTGAGCAGGCTGGTCTTGCCCGCACCGGACGGACCGACCAGGGCGACCACGCGCGCCTGTTCCTCGATGCGCACGTGGCGGGCGAAACGGCCGCGCTGCAACTGCAGGTCGATGCTCAGCATCGGTGCAGGCTCCGGGTGCATGCGCGGCTCACGCATCCGCCTCCGCGCCGCGCTGGCGCCGGACCAGCCATTCGGAGGCCAGCAAGGCGCCCAGCGAGATCGCCAGCGCCACCGCCGCCAGCCGCCAGATGCCGGCCTCGGCGCCGGGCACCTGCAGCAGGCTGTAGATCGCCGAGGCCAGGGTCTGGGTCTGTCCGGGGATATTGGAGACGAAGGTGATGGTGGCGCCGAACTCGCCCAGCGCCTTGGCGAAGCCGAGCACGCCGCCGGCCACCACGCCGGGCCATGCCAGGGGCAGGGTGATGGTGAAGAACACCCGCCATGGGCCGGCGCCCAGCGTGGCGGCCGCCGCTTCCAGGCGAAGGTCGGTGGACTCCACTGCCAGGCGGATCGCCCGCACCATCAGCGGAAAGCCCATCACCGCGCTGGCCAGCGCCGCGCCGGTCCAGCGGAACGCGAACTGCACGCCGAGATGTTCGAACAGCCAGCCGCCGATCGGGCCCTGCAGGCCGAACAGCTGCAGCAGCGCGTAGCCGGTGACGATCGGCGGCATCACCAGCGGCAGGTGCAGCAGCGCGTCCAGCAAGGATTTGCCGAAGAAGCGGCGCCGCGCCAGCAGCCAGCCGCAGGCCACCGCGAACGGTAGGCTGGCCAGCGCCGCGACCAGCGCGACCTTGACGCTCAGCGCGATCGCGGTCAGTTCCTGCGCGGTGAAGTCGAACAACGCCAGGCCTCAGCGGGCGAGCGAGAAGCCATGGCGACGGAAGATCGCCTGCGCCGGTGGGGTGCCCAGCCAGCGCACGAACTCGGCAGCGCTCTTCGCCTGCGCGCTCGCCCGCAGCGGGGCCACCGGATACACGATCGGCGCGTGGCTGTCGGCCGGGAAGGTCGCCACCACCCGCACCTTCGGTTCGGCCTGCGCATCGGATCCGTAGACGATGCCCAGCGGTGTCTCGCCGCGCGCCACCAGCATCAGCGCGCTGCGCACGCTCTCGCTTTCGGCCAGGCGCGGCTGCACGGCGTCCCACTGACCCAGCGCCTGCAGCGCGGCGCGCGCGTACTTGCCGGCCGGCACGCTGGTGGTCTGGCCGACCGCCAGGCGCCCCTGCGCGCCGAGCGCGGCGAGCAGCGCGCCCGGTGTGCGCAGGTCGACCTGCGCCTTGCTGGCGGCCGGCGCCACCAGTACCAGCGTGTTGCCGAGCAGGTCGCGGCGCAGTGCCGGATCGATCAACTTGCGCTGCTGCAGGTAGTCCATCCATTCCTGGTCGGCGGAGACGAACACGTCCGCCGGCGCGCCCTGTTCCACCTGCCGGGCCAGCGTGGAGCTGGCGGCGTAGGACACCTGCACGGGGGTGCCGCTGGCGCGCTGGTAGGCGCTGGCGGCCTCGTCCAGCGATTCCTTGAGGCTGGCGGCGGCGAACACGGTCAGCGGCGTCTGCGCCGAGACCGGCGCGATCGCGGTGGCGACGATCAAGGTGCACAGGCACAGCAGGCGGCGCAGCAGTCGGGTCATGGGTCACTCCAGCGGGGGCAGGTAGGCGAGGCGGCAGTGCGCGGCGGCGCGGGAGTACGGTCGCGCAGCGCTGTCGCAACTCCGCATCCTAGCGCGCCGGCGGCGCGCTGCCTGCTCACGCCGGCGGCGGCGCCAGGTCGTCGGTGCGGCCGGCCTGGATGTTGGCGCGCACCGACGGCTGCATCAGCCGCGGCTCGGCCAGCGTCGCATCGCGCGCCTGGCGCAAGGCCACGAAGGCCGCTTCGTCGATGCCGTCGCGCACGTGGATGTTGCTGCGGCGCTGTTCGCCGATGCTGGTCTGGCAGGCCACCGCGCGGCCGCCTGCGCCATAGTCGTGGCACACGAACACGCGCGTCGCCTCCGGCAGCGCGTACAGCCGCTGGATCGAACGGTACAGCGTGGCCGCGTCGCCGCCGGGGAAATCGCAGCGCGCGGTGCCGCTGTCGGGCATGAACAGCGAATCGCCCGGGAACAGCGCATCGCCGATCAGGTAGGCGACGCTGTCGCCGGTGTGGCCTGGCACGGCGATCACCTGCGCCTGCACACTGCCGATCGCGAAGCGCTCGCCATCGGCGAACAGGTGATCGAAGCCGCAGCGCGCCTGTGCATCGGCGTCCAGGCCGAACTGCGGCGCGAAACGGGCACGCACCTCGCGGATGCCGTCGCCGATCGCCAGCGTCGCCTGTGGCCATCGCTGCTTGAACCATTGCGCGGCGGAGACATGATCGGCGTGCGCGTGGGTCTCGAGGATCCAGCGCAGGTGCAGTCCGCGCGCGTCCAGACACGCGGCCAGCGCCTGCGCCGGCGCGTCGTCCAGTGCGCCGGTCTGCGGGTCGTAGCCCACCACCGGGTCGATCACCGCGGCGTCGTGGCCATCCTCGACCACGTAGCTCCAGGTGCCGGAACCGGCATGGTGGAAGGCGTGGACGTGCGGATGCTGGCTCATCGATCGCTCCTGGTGGCGGCAGGTGGCGCGGCGCTGCAGTAGATGCCGTGCAACACCTCGAGGATGCGCTGCACCGGGCCGGGCACCAGCGAATAATAGATGGTCTGGCCCTCGCGGCGGGTCTGCACCAGTCCATCCTCGCGCAGCAGCGCCAGGTGTTGCGACAGCGCCGACTGGCTCAGCTCCACGCGCGCGTTGAGCTCGCCGACCGATTGCTCGTGGTCCACCAGCAGGCACAGCAGCAGCAGCCGCTTCTCGTTGCCGAGCGCCTTCAGCAGGCGCGCCGCCTCGCTGGCGTGCGCGCGCATCGCGGTAGGGTCCAGGGCGGTTGCGGCGCGGCGCGGCATGGGCTCAGAAATCGACCGGGCCACCGGCGGCGGTCCAGCCCAGGAAGCCGCCGGTCAGCGAGCGCACCGCGGTGTAGCCCAGGTGCTGCAGGCTCAGCGCCGCCAGCGTGGAGCGGCCACCGCTGGCGCAGTACAGCAGGATCGGCTGGTCGCGTCGGGCCAGCGCCGGATCGGCATCGAGGCGGAATTCGAGGATGCCGCGCGGGATGTTGATCGCGTTGGGCAGGTGGCCCATGGCGAACTCGCCGGGTTCGCGCACGTCGATGATCCATTCGCCGGGCAGTGGCGTGGCGGCGGCATCGGTGTGGACAGGGGTTTCGTGGATCTGCGCGCGTGCGCGGTCGACCAGGGCTTGGGCGGAGGAGGCGGGCATTGGGGGTGCTCGGCGGGAAAGTACGTCCATCATATCAGTTGACTCTAATATAAGAAAATTCTAATTTATCTCGCGGCCAGCCTCGGGCGGCCGCGCATGGCTGGCCGCGGCGGGGTGCCCACCGACGGCGCGGATGCGCCCTTTCTTCTGGAGTTCGAGCATGCGTGTGCTTCGTTGGCCGGTCCGGGGTGTCTGGCGCGCCGGACGGCGGCGCGGGAGGCTTGCGCCTGCCGCTGCGCCGGCCCGCGGCAGCGGTCGTGCGCCCCTGGCGGGCGCGCTCGCGGCGCTGGCGATGCTGGCGCTCGCCGGCTGTGGCCATGACGCCGCCACGGTCGCGCCGCCGCCGCCGTTGCCGGCGCTGGCGACCGCGCCTGTGGAGCCCGCGGCGATGGCGTCGCGCTCCTGGGACGGCGTCGTGACCGCGGTGGCGTACGCCGATCTGAGCGCGCAGACCGGCGGGCGCGTGCGCAGCGTCGCGGTGGACGTGGGCGACCGGGTCGCCGCCGGCCAGGTGCTGCTGCAACTCAGCGCAGTGGAACAGCGCGCCGGCGTGGCCGGTGCGCGGGCGCAAGTGCGTGCCGCGACGGCCAGCGCCGACGAGGCCGAGGCCAGCTATCGCCGTTATGCGTCGCTGGCCGGGGCGCAATACGTGTCGCGCGCGCAACTGGACCAGGCCCGCGCCACCCGCGATGCGGCGAACGCCGCACGCGCTGCAGCCGTCGCGCAACTGGCGCAGGCGCAGCAGCCGGCCGACTACACCGTGGTGCGCGCGCCGTTCGCGGGCGTCATCAGCGCGCGCCAGGTGCAGCCGGGCGAGGCGGTGGCGGCCGGGCAGGCCTTGCTGTCGCTGTACGTGCCCGGCGCGCAGCGCATCGAGGTGCAGGTGCCGCAGTCCGATGCCGACGCCATCCGTGCCGTGCCGCGCGCGCAGGTGCGGCTGGACGATGGGCGCAGCCTGCAGATTCCGCAGGTGACGGTGTTCCCCACCGCCGATCCGCGCAGCCACAGCGTGACGGTGCGGGTACCGTTGCCGGCGCTGCAGCCGGCTCCGGCGCCCGGCACCACGGCCAAGGTCGGTTTTCCGCTGGCTGCCGGCGATGCCGCGGAGGCGGCGCCGTTGCGCATTCCACTGTCGGCGCTGCTGCAGCGGGGCGAACTCAGCGCGGCCTATGTGCTGGCCGACGGCCGGCTCAGCCTGCGGCAGCTGCGGATCGGGCAGCGCGATGCGCAGCGGGTGGAAGTGCTGGCCGGGTTGCGCGCGGGCGAGCGGGTGGCGCGCGATCCGGTCGCTGCCGGACAGGCGCTGGCCGCGCAGCGGCGCGCGCTGGCGGAGCGTTGAGATGGCCACCGGTTTCGGGATGTCCGGCCGCCTGGCGGCATTCTTCCAGGCCAATCCGCTGACGCCGGTACTTGCCCTGCTCGGCCTGTTGCTCGGCCTGGCGGCGGTGGCGATCACACCGCGCGAGGAAGAGCCGCAGATCGACGTGACCATGGCCAACGTGTTCGTGTCGCTGCCCGGCGCCGATGCGCGCGAGGTCGAACAGCTGCTGAGCACGCCGCTGGAACAGAAGCTCGACGAGATCGAGGGCATCAAGCACGTGTACTCGGTGAGCCGCCCCGGGCAGGCGGTGTTGACCGTCGAATTCCAGGTCGGGGTGCCGCGGCAGACCGCGCTGGTGCGCCTGTACAACCAGGTGTATTCCAATCTGGACGTGCTGCCGACGCAGATGGGCGCCAGCGCGCCGCTGGTCAAGCCCAAGGGCATCGACGACGTGCCGGTGATGAGCGTGACCCTGTGGAGCGACGATCCGCAGCGCAGCGCCGCCGACCTGGGTGCGATCGCGCGTACGCTGGAGACCGAACTCAAGCGCCTGCCGGGCACGCGCGACATCTACAGCATCGGTGCGCCGCCGCGGGTGGTCACGGTGACGCTGGATCCGGCGCGGCTGGCCGCCTACGACCTCACCGTGGCCGACCTCGGCCAGGCGCTGCAGGGGGCGAACATGGCGCGCCCGCTCGGCGACCGCATCGGCGGCGGCCGTGCGGTGCCGCTCAGTGCCGGGCGGTTCCTGGCCGATGCCGACGCCGTGCGCGAGCTGGTGATCGGCGTGCACGACGGCCGGCCGCTGCAGTTGCGCGATGTGGCACAGATCCAGGCTGGCGCCGATCTGCCCACGGCCTACGTGTGGTACGGCACGCCGCCCACGCGCGGCGGCCCGGCGCAGGGGCGCGCGCCGGCGGTGACCCTGGCCATCGCCAAGAAGCCGGGCAGCGACGCCTCGGCGCTCACCCGCGCGGTGAGCGCGCGTCTGCAGGCCTTGCGCGGCGAACTGCTGCCGCAGGGCGTGCATGCCGAGGTCACCCGCGACTACGGCGCCAGCGCGGAGGCCAAGGCCGCCAAGCTGATCCACAAGCTGGTGTTCGCCACCGCCTCGGTGGTGCTGCTGGTGCTGTTCGCGCTGGGCTGGCGCGAGGCCATCGTGGTCGGCAGCGCGGTGGTGCTGACCCTGGCGCTCACGCTGTTCGCCTCGTGTGCGATGGGCTTCACCCTCAATCGCGTGTCGCTGTTCGCGCTGATCTTCTCCATCGGCATCCTGGTCGACGATGCCATCGTGGTGGTGGAGAACATTCACCGCCATCTGCGCGGCGGCGGCAAGACCTTGCGCGAGGCGATTCCGCCGGCGGTGAACGAGGTCGGCGGCCCGACCATCCTCGCCACCTTCACCGTGATCGCGGCGCTGATGCCGATGGCCTTCGTCAGCGGCCTGATGGGGCCGTACATGCGGCCGATCCCGATCAACGCTTCGGTCGGCATGCTGCTGTCGCTGGCGATCGCGCTGGTGGTGACGCCGTGGCTGGCGTTGAAGCTGTTGAAGCGGCATGTGCCAGCGCACGCCGCGCAGGCACATGCCGGTGGCGACGCGCCGCCGCGCCTGCAGCCGCTGTTCGCGCGGTTGCTGCGCCCGTTCCTGGATCCGGGCCGCGGCGCGCGCCGGCGCGGCTGGCTGTTCGCCGGCATCGCGGCACTGCTGCTGGCCGCGGTCGGCCTGGTCGGGCTGCAGTGGGTGGTGCTGAAGATGCTGCCGTTCGACGACAAGTCCGAGCTGCAGATCGTGGTCGACCTGCCCGAAGGCAGCACCGTGCAGGACACCGATGCGTTGCTGGTGGAGTTGGCCGGGGTGCTCGACCGCACGCCCGAGGTGCACGACTACCAGGGCTATGCCGGGACCTCGGCGCCGGTCAACTTCAATGGCCTGGTGCGGCAGTACTTCCTGCGCAGCGGCAACAACGTCGGCGACCTGCAGGTGAACCTGGTCGACAAACACCAGCGCACGCGCCACAGCCATGCCATCGCCCGCGCGCTGCGGCCGCCGCTGGCGGCGATCGCGCGCCGGCATGGCGCCTCGCTGAAGGTGGTGGAGGTGCCGCCGGGGCCGCCGGTGCTGTCACCGTTGGTGGCCGAGGTCTATGGGCCGGACTATCCGCGCAGCCGCCAGCTCGCCCTGGCGCTGGAGCGGCGCTTCCTGCGCACGCCGAACGTGGTCGATGTCGACACCAGCGTGGAGAGTGCGGCCACCCGCGAAACGCTGGTGGTCGACCGCGTGCGCGCCGCGCGCCTGGGCGTGAGCCAGGCGGCCATCGCCGATGCCCTGACCACGGCGGTGCAGGGTCTGGACGTCACCTGGCTGCACGATGGCACGTCCAAGGTGGCACAGCCGGTGCGGCTGCGCCTGCCGGGCGCCGCGCAGGCCGCCAGCGCACGCCTGCTGGCGCTGCGCGTGCGCGGTGGCGATGGGCAACTGGTGCCGCTGTCGGAACTGGTCACCGTGCAGCGCCTGCCCTGGGACGACAGCATTGCGCACAAGGACCTGCGGCCGGTGGTGTACGTCACCGGCGACGAAGCCGGGCGCCTGGACAGCCCGCTGTACGGCATGTTCGACCTGGTCGGGCAACTGCGCCGGCACCCGCTGGATGGGCAGACGCTGCAGCAGTATTTCATCGCACCGCCGACCGACACCGCCGACTTCGCGGTGAAATGGGACGGCGAATGGCAGATCACCTACGAGACCTTCCGCGACATGGGCATCGCCTACGCGGTGGGCCTGTTGCTGATCTATCTGCTGGTGGTGGCGCAGTTCCGCAGCTATCTGCTGCCGCTGGTGATCATGGCGCCGATTCCGCTGACGGTGATCGGGGTGATGCCGGGTCATGCCCTGCTCGGCGCGCAGTTCACCGCGACCAGCATGATCGGCATGATCGCCCTGGCCGGCATCATCGTGCGCAATTCGATCCTGCTGGTGGACTTCATCCGTCATGCCCTGGCGCAGGGACGCAGCGCCGAACAGGCGGTGATCGAGGCCTGTGCGGTGCGCGCACCGCCGATCGTGCTGACCGGCCTGGCGGCGATGCTGGGTGCGCTGTTCATCCTCGACGATCCGATCTTCAACGGCCTGGCGGTGGCGCTGCTGTTCGGCATCCTGGTCAGCACGGCACTGACCCTGCTGGTCATCCCGTTGCTGTACTACCCGCTGGCACGGCGCGAAGCGGCGATGTGAGCGCAAGGCTGCGTCCACACGCCGTTACCGGTGCCGGCGTAGAGTCGAAATCCCTTTCTGCGAAGTGGAGTTTCCACGATGCCCATCGGCGATCCGATCCGCGTCACCCTGGAGCAGGACACGGACTTCGCGTTCCGCATTCGCTTCGACGAAACCGCGCTGGAGCCCTGGCTGAGCGACGAAACCGCGCCGCTGGGCCAGGAGCGCGGCCCCAATCCCACGCGCATCCTGCTGGCCGGCATTGCCAATTGCCTGGCGGCCAGCCTGCTGTTCGCGATGCGCAAGTACAAGAACGATCCTGCCGGGGTGGTCGCGCACATCACCGCCACGCCGATGCGCAATCCGGAGGGGTTCTGGCGCATTCCGCAGGCCTCGGTGGAACTGCAGCTGCCCGGCGCGAATCAGGACTACGCGCAGCTGGAACGGATCCTGGCCCAGTTCGAGCAGTTCTGCGTGGTCACCCAGAGCGTGCGCCAGGGCATCGACGTGCAGGTCACGGTCAAGGATGCGCAAGGCACCGTGCTGCTCGGCGACAAGAGCATCGAGGCCGGCGCATGACCATGCCGCTACATGTCGCCTGCCCACACTGCGCCGCGCTCAACCGGGTGCCGGAGGCGAAACTGGCGGATGCGCCGCAATGCGGACGCTGCCATCGCGGCCTGTTCGACGCCACACCGGTCACGCTGACCGCCGAGACGTTTGCCGCGCACGCCGAGCGCAGCGAGCTGCCGTTGCTGGTGGACGTGTGGGCGCCGTGGTGCGGCCCGTGCCGGACCATGGCCCCGCACTTCGCCGCCGCGGCCGCGCAGCTCGAGCCGCGGCTGCGCCTGGGCAAGCTGGACAGCGACGCGCAGCCGGCGCTGGCCGGGCGTTTCGGCATCCGCAGCATCCCGACGCTGCTCCTGCTGCGCCAGGGCCGCGAAATCGCCCGCCACAGCGGCGCCATCGGCACTGCCGAGATCGTGCGCTGGACGCGGGCACAGCTGAATTCTGCGTAACGCTCTCGTAGGAGCGGCTTCAGCCGCGATGGCTTGCCCAGGAAAGCCCATCGCGGCCCAAGCCGCTCCTGCACGGTGCGCCGCGCTTACTTGCCCAGCGCCGCGTTCAAGGTTGCCGCCAGGTCGGCACCGGCCTGGCGCAACTGCGCTTCGGCGACCGGGCGCCAGGTCGTCACGTAATCGGCCGGCAGCGTGGCGCCGGGCGGATAGAAGCCTGGACGCATCATGATCCTGCAGGAGGCCTCGGCCCACGCCGCGGCCGGCGGCGGCAGCGCGCTGCCCGCCGGCGAGGGCGTCGGCAACGGCTGCTTTTCCAACTCGGCCAGGTAGGCCTGTTCGTCCAGCCCGCGGCTGCGCAGCAGGCCGCTGTCCCACAGCGAATGCAGATTGCTGCCCTTGCCCTCGAACTGGATCTGCACGGTGTTGGCGCCCTTGTCGCGGGCGTAGCCGGCATGCAGCGGCTGCTGCACGTCGCCGGCGAAATGCACGACGAACTTCAGCGCCTGCGCACGCGCGGCCTGCGGCTGGCTGCGGTCGGCGAGGATCGCGGCCTGGCGGCGCAGCGCCTCGACCGCGCAGTTGCCGTCCGGACAGTCGCGGGTCTGCTCGTAGTGGCAGTCGTTCTCGGCCAGGTTGACGTAATGCCAGCGCGCGCTGCGCTTGCCCAGGTCGGGATCGTGTTCGCGGAGCTGGTCGGCCCAGTTGGCGACGCCGGCCAGGGTCGGGTCGGGTTCGCCCTGCAGCAGGGTGCGGACCTGCGCGCGGGCTTGCGGGGTGAGCTGGGTGTCGGCGAGATCGGCGACCAGGCGGTGGCCCAGCGGGCCCCAGGCGAAGGCGGCGGACGGCGCGGCGGCGAGGGCCGCGGCGAGCGCGGTGCAAACGAAGGGAGAGATTTTCATGCGCCGATTCTAGCCGGCGCCGACGACGCGGCCATGACGCGCGTCAGGTCTGTTGCGTTGCCGCTCAGCACGGCGGACGCCGGTGCCAGACGGCGTCGCCGACCGCGCCGCGCCGCGTCCGAGGACACGACCCGGCAGCAGGCTCAGAAATACATCAGGTACGCGACGCCGTAGGTGACCGGATCGAGCTTGGCCTTGCCGAGCGTGCTGCCGTCCACCTCCACGTCGCTGCGCATGCCGGTCCAGCGCGCATCCACGCGGATCGCGCTGCGTTCGCCGACCGCGAAATCCACGCCGGCATGCAGCGCCGGACCAATGGTGTCCTTGAATTTCACGTCGTTGGACGAAAACGCGCCCTTGCCGTCGCTGCCGAGGAAGGCGGTGTAGTTGAGGCCGGCGCCGACGAACGGGGAGATGTCGCCGTTGCCGTTGAAGTGGTACTGCAGCGAGATGGTAGGCGAGAGCATCCAGGCGCTGCCGATATCGCCGCCGCGGTCCACGCCGATCTTCTGCTGGCCGACCAGGCCCTGGATCTCCATGCCCAGGTTGCCGCGGAAGAAGTATTCGTACGTGAACGACACGGCCGGCGCGACGTCGGCGTCGAAGCGCTGATCGCTGCCGCGCAGCGTGCCGTTGGACGACCCCGGCACCATGCCGTGCAGGCCGTAGCTGGTGGTGAAGTGGCCGGCCGACTGCGCCGCGGCGGGCAGGGCGATGCTGGCGATGGCGGCGACGGCGAGGCGACGGAACAGGCGTGGCGGCATGGGGGACCCCGGTAGACGACGAGTGGGCGGATGCGAACCCCGTGTCGGCCCAGCGGGCGCCGATCCACATCCGTGTGGCGCGTAGTCTGCCAGAGAAGCGCCGCGGACGCGCTGCGCACCGGGGCTACCGTTGGCACGGCATGCGCGTCGGCCTGGGCCGCCGCGCGGATGGCGCCGCTGCGACGCGCGGCGCCGATCGTGTGGCCGCCGGCGCCGCAGGTCGCAGTGGCGCCGGCGCCCGTCTCAGAACTTCATCACGTAGGCCAGGCCGTACACCAGCGGATCGATGTGCGCGGTGCCCAGGTCGCTGCCGTTGACCTTGACCTTGCTGTCGATATCGATCCAGCGCAGGTCCACGCGCAGCGCCGACCTCTCGGTGAGTGCGAAATCCACGCCGGCGTGCGCGGCCAGGCCCCAGGAGTCGTCCAGCTTGAGCTTGCTGCCAGCCAGCGCGCCGGTGGTCTTCTCGCTGAAGAAGGTGGTGTAGTTGATACCGGCGCCGACGAACGGCGAGAGCTTGCCGGCGCTGTTGAAGTGGTATTGCAACGACACCACCGGCGGCAGGTGCTTGGTGCTGCCGACCTTGCCCACGCCCTTGACGCTGATGTCGTGCTCGAACGGCAGCGCCGCCAGCACTTCCACGCCCAGGTCCTGATGCACGAAGTACTCGAAGGTCACCGTCGGGCGGACGTTGCTGTCGATGCGCAGCGGCAGGGTGCCGCCGGCCAGCGTGCCGTTGTCGGACTTCGGATCGACCTGGTGGGCGCCGATGCCGAGGGTCCAGTCGCCTTGCGACTGCGCCAGCGCCGGCAGGGCGCACAGGGTCAGGGCGGCGGCCAGGCCGGTGAGCAGGAGGGGGGAGGTGGTGCGCATGGTGGAGTCTCGGTTGGGTGTGGCCGCAGTGTCCGGCGTGCGGCCCCACGCCGCCTTGATCCTGATCAAACCGGCGTGTCCGGCGTGGCGCGGCCGGCCTGCTAGAATGCGGTTCCCCTTCCATCCGCCGCGCCAGGCGCGGCCGCAGGAGCTACTGAAATGGCAATCAAGGTCGGCATCAACGGTTTCGGTCGCATCGGGCGCAATGTGCTGCGCTCGGCGGTGCAGAATTTCGGCAGCGACATCGAGATCGTCGCCATCAACGACCTGCTGGAGCCGGATTATCTGGCCTACATGCTGCAGTACGACTCCGTGCACGGCCGCTTCCAGGCGGAGGTGTCGGTCGACGGCAATCATCTGCTGGTCAACGGCAAGAAGATCCGCCTGACCCAGGAACGCGATCCGGCGGCGCTGAAGTGGGGCGAGGTCGGCGTGGACGTGGTGATCGAGTCCACCGGCCTGTTCCTGACCAAAGAAACCGCGCAGAAGCACCTGGACGCCGGCGCCAAGAAGGTGATCCTGTCGGCGCCGTCCAAGGACGACACGCCGATGTTCGTGTACGGCGTCAACGACAGCACCTACGCCGGCCAGGCCATCGTCTCCAACGCCAGCTGCACCACCAACTGCCTGGCGCCGCTGGCCAAGGTGATCAACGACAAGTGGGGCATCAAGCGCGGCCTGATGACCACCGTGCACGCGGCCACCGCCACGCAGAAGACCGTGGACGGCCCGAGCAACAAGGATTGGCGCGGTGGCCGCGGCATCCTGGAGAACATCATTCCGTCCAGCACCGGCGCGGCCAAGGCGGTCGGCGTGGTGATCCCGGAGTTGAACAAGAAGCTCACCGGCATGAGCTTCCGCGTGCCGACCTCGGACGTGTCGGTGGTCGACCTGACCGTGGAACTGGAAAAGCCGGCCACCTACGCCGAGATCTGTGCCGAGGTGAAGGCGCAGAGCGAAGGCGCGCTGAAGGGCATCCTCGGCTACACCGAGGACAAGGTGGTCGCCACCGATTTCCGCGGCGACGCGCGCACCTCCATCTTCGATGCCGATGCCGGCATCGCCCTGGACGGCACCTTCGTCAAGCTGGTGTCCTGGTACGACAACGAGTGGGGCTACTCCAACAAGTGCCTGGAGATGGTCAAGGTGGTGGCGAAGTAAGCCGCCGCGCGTCGTCCGCCGGTGGCGGGCGACGCGGCCTTGTGCGGCAGGGACCGCTGCAGCCCGCCGTTGGCACGCTGCACACGCCATCGCGAACGCATGCAAACAAAAAAGGAGCGCCTCGGCGCTCCTTTTTTGTGGCTGTGCTGCGAGGGACGTGCCCGCCGCGACGTCGGCGTGGATGCAGCGGGATGGAAGTGGCGCGATCCGCGCCGCCGCCATCCGCTCGCCGTTACAGCGCGTCCTTGGAGACGTTGCTTTCGCTCTGCTGGTAATCGGTGACCACGCCCTTGGCGTCGAATTCCACTTCCAGGTCGTAGGACTTGACGTTGCGCGCGCCGACGCCGTGCTCCTGCGCCTCGTTGATCGCCGGGCCGGTGTAGTAACCGGGCAGCATCCGCTTCAGCAGGCCGGTGGCGGTCTTGCGCGCCTTCTCGCCGTGGGATTCGCTGGGGCGATAGCTCCAGGACTTCTCGTAGCCGCCTTCCTTTCCGGACGTCCTGGAGACGTAGGTGGGCTCGCCATAGATCGCGCGCACCTGCTCCTTGGTGGTCTTGCCGATCACGATGTTCTTCTTCACCGCATCGGGGGTGTAGAGCTCCGGATTGTCGACCTTTTCGGCCAGGGCGGGGGCAGCGAAGGACGCGGCCAGCATGGCCGAGATCAGCAGGGTGCGAAAGGGTTTCATGGTCATGTCCGTTTACCTGGGAAGTGGCGTCTGCAATCCAGAGGGCACCGGTCGCGTCGAGATGCGTCGGTACGGCTTCAGCGCGGCGCAACGAGCTTAGGCATGGCGAAATGACGTCGTCAATACAGCAGGCTGCGACATTCAGGCAACGACGACGCCCCTGCCGGCAAGGCCGACGGCGGGATCGCGAGCGCCATGTGGCGTGCCGCTGCGCACGCAGCGGGTCGACGGGGCATGCGTTGCCCCGTGATCCGCTGCCGCTTTTTGGGCATGGCGCCAGTGCGGCGTGGGCGCGCTACAGGGCCTGCAGGATCAGCGAGTGCCAACCGGTGCGGTAGGTTTCGTAGCCGGGCGAGGCGGCATGCCCGATGCAGTGCGGCCGGCCGTCCAGGTCGATCAGCACGGCGCCGCGCGGCTGCTTGAACAAGGCGTCGCGGCCGTCGAAGTCGATCCGGTCCTGCAGCATGCGCCCGGCCGAGTCGGCCAGCACCTGGCCCTGCGCGTCGACGATGCAGACCCGGCTGCGGCCCCATTCGGATTCGGACAGCGGCGTGCGCTGCACGATCGTCTGCGCCAGCGCGTCCCAGCGGAACACGATGCCCAGCACGCCCAGCACGCGGCCATCGATGCGGCCGCCCTCGCGGACCGTGCACGCGTACACCAGGACCCGCTCTCCATCGGCCAGCGCACTGGCGTGCACGCCCTGGAAGCTGAAGTCCTCGCCGCTGCGGGTACGCATGGCCTGCTCGAACCACGGTTGCGTGGAGACGTCGCTGCCGACCGAGGCGAACTGCCGCGGCCGCCCGTTGGCGCGGATGCGGCCATCGCTGCCGGCCAGGATCAAATCGAAGTAGACCGTGTACGAATCCAGGATCTGGCCCATGCGCCGCGACGCGTAGGCCAGCGCCTCGGCGTCGCTGTCGGTGCGCGCTGCCGCCACGACCGCGGCGTCGGTGGCCCACCAGCGCACGTCGCAACTGCGTTCGTAGAGGTTGCGGTCGATCAGGTCGATGTTGCTCAGGGCCAGTTCGCTGAGCCGCGTGCGGCGCACGTCGTCCTGCAGCCGGCTCAGCGTCTGCCGCATCTCCGCGCTGGTGCGCGCGGCGACCTTGTCCAGGTCCTGGGTGGCCTCGGCCACACGCCGCGACAGCCCGTCCATTTCCTGCGCGATGACACTGAAGCCGCGGCCGGCGGCACCGATGCGCGCCGATTCGATGCGCGCGTTCATCGAGATCATGTGGGTGGTGCGGTTGATCGCGTCGATGCCCTGCAAGGAGCGGCGCAGTTGGCCGAGCAATTGGTCGGAGAGGCCGACGACGGCGCGGATATGGTCATCGATCCCCGTTTCGGCGGGGTGGGCGGGTAGGTTCATTCATGCTGCCGGTGGGGTGGGAGGGAACAGCAGACGGACGACGCGGTAAGGGGTGTAGCGGCTGTCGATTCATCGACTTGAGGGTGGTGTGAAGACCGTTCGTCGGAACGCCTAGGCTTGCGCTGCCTGGGCTGCGGTCCCGCCTGTGGGCCGATGCCGGTACCGAACTCGTCTACCATCTGCGCCAGGTCCGGCGCCGCCGGACATCTGGTGCGCGTCACAGGCGCCGCGCCACCGCCGTGGAGATGCGAGTCGAATGGAGATGTTGGTCGTGCTGGTGGTGTTGGCGGTGCTGGCGATGCCGGTGCTGTTGATCGTGGCCCTGGTCGGGCAGTCGCGCCTGCGCCAGCGGCTCGCCGCGCTGGAGGTGCGGGTCGCGCGGATGGCGGCCGCCCCGGTGGCGCCTGCGGCGGCCTGGGCCGGTTCTGCGGCCGCGGCCGGGGACACGCAATCCGCCGTCGATGCCGAGACGCAGGCCGAGGACGCGCCGATCGCGGCGTCGCCCGAGCCCGCGGGTTTGCCCCTTGTCGTGGAGGACGCGGGCGCGCCGCCGCCACTGCCGCCGCCCTTGCCGATGCCGCAGCACACCAACGATTTCGCGACGCTGGCTGCCGCGGTCGAGCGCGCCGAGCAACAACAGGCGCAAGCGCAGGCGCGCGCCGCGGCGGCGGCCGCGATCGCCGCGCCGCACCGGCCTGACCCGATCGAGCGCTTGGTGAGCGGGGTCAAGCGCTGGTTCACCGAGGGCAACGTGCCGGTGAAGATCGGCATGCTGGTGCTGCTGGCCGGCGTCGCCGCGCTGCTCAAGTACGCCGGCGACCAGGGCTGGCTGCGCATGCCGATCGAGCTGCGCTATGCCGGCATCGCCGCCGCGTCGCTGGCGGGCCTGGCCTTCGGCTGGCGCCAGCGCACGCGCAAGCGCAGCTTCGCGCTGGCCCTGCAGGGCGGGGCGATCGGCGTGTTGCTGCTGACCGTGTTCGCCGCGTTCAAGCTGTCCGGGCTGATCCCGGCCGGGGCGGCGCTGGCGCTGAGCATCGCGCTGGTCGCGGGCATGTGCGTGCTGGCGGTGGCGCAGGAATCGCGCACCCTGGCGGTGCTGGGCACGCTGGCCGGCTTCCTCGCGCCGCTGTGGCTGTCCACCGGCAGCGGCAACCATGTGGCGCTGTTCTCCTACTACGCGCTGCTCAACGCGGCGGTGTTCGCGATCGCCTGGTACCGGCCGTGGCGGGTGCTGAACCTGCTCGGGTTCGGCTTCACCTTCGGCATCGGCACGCTGTGGGGCGTGCTGCAGTACCGGCCGGAGAAGTTCGCCAGCACCGAGCCGTTCCTGCTGCTGTTCTTCGCCTTCTACCTGCTGATCCCGATCCTGTACGCGCGGCGGCAGGAGGCCGCGCGCAGCGCGCTGATCGACGGCAGCCTGCTGTTCGGCACGCCGCTGATCGCGTTCTCGCTGCAGGCGGGGTTGCTGCGCGGCGAGCGCCTGCCGCTGGCCTTGTGCGCGCTGGCTCTGGCGGCGCTCTATGCGCTGCTGGCCGCCGCGCTGATCCGGCGCGCGCGCTTCGCCCTGCTGGGGCAGGCGTATGCGGTGCTGGCGGTGGGCTTCGCCACGTTGGCGGTGCCGCTGGCGCTGTCGGCGCGGGCCACCGCCAGCGTGTTCGCGCTGGAGGGGGCGGCGCTGGTGTGGCTGGGCCTGCGCCAGCGGCGCTGGCTGCCGCAGCTCAGCGGCGCCGGGTTGCAGATGGCGGCCGCGTTGGGCTTCACCCTGGGCCTGGACGCGGCGGTGCAGGACAGCCAGGCCGTGGCCAATGCCACCTGCATGAGCGCGCTGCTGCTGGCCCTGGCCGGCTTCGCCAGCGCCTGGTGCTATCGCCGTGCGCGCGCCGCCATGCCGGCGCTGGGCTACTACCTGTGGGGGCTGGCCTGGTGGTGCGGGATCGGCGTCGCCGAGATCCTGCGCTTCGTCGATGCCGGCGCGCGGCCGGATGTGTTGCTGGCCTGGGCGGCGGTCAGCGGCTGGCTCGCGGCCGAAGCGCAGCGGCGCTGGCCGGCGCCGGCGCTGGCTGCGACCACGCTGGGCGGCCTGGCGCTGGCGTTGCCGCTGGCGGCCTGGCAGGCCGATGCGCACGGGCAGCCGTTCGCCGGGCATGGCGCCTGGGCCTGGGCGCTGTTCGCGGTGCTCGGCGTGCGCAGCCTGCTGTGCCTGCGCGACAGCGGGGGCGGCGTGGCGCGCGCGGCGCAGTTCGTGTGGTGGCTGGTGTGGCCCACCGTGGTCGGGCTGCTGTGCACCTGGATCGCGCTGCACAGCGACCTCGCCGCCGGCTGGCGCTGGATGCTGTTGCTGGCGCCCTGGTTGCTGGCGACGGCGCTGTCGCTGTGGCGCTGGAACTGGCTGGCGGCGCCGCTGGGCACGGCCTTCGCGCCGTGCCGCAGCGCGCTGCAGAGCACCTACTTCGGGCTGCTGACGGTGGCCTGGCTGTACAGCCTGGGCCTGCCCGGCAGCAGCGCGCCGTTGCCCTGGGTGCCGCTGCTCAATCCGCTGGAACTGAGCCAGTTGGCGCTGCTGGTCCTGGGCGTACGCTGGACCCGCAGCCCCGAACTGCCGGCACTGCTGCGCCCGTGGCGCACCCATCTGCTGGCCGCTGCCGGCTTCGTGTGGATCACCAGCGTCACCCTGCATGCGGTGCATTACTGGGCGGCGGTGCCGTGGCCCGGCGTGCTCGGCGATGGCGTGGCGCAGACCAGCCTGACCGTGGTCTGGAGCGTGCTGGGCGTGCTCGGCTGGGTGCTGGGCTCGCGCCGCGGCCAGCGCGGCCTGTGGCTGGCCGGCGCGGTGTTGATGGCGGTGGTGCTGGGCAAGCTGTTGCTGGTGGATCGCGGCAATCTCGGCAACGTCGCCGGCATCGCCTCGTTCATCGCGTACGGGCTGTTGTGTACGGTGGTCGGCTATCTGGCGCCGGCACCGCCGCGCGCCGCCGAACCGGCCGAGGAGGCCATCCCATGATCCGACGTGCGCTGTTTCCGTTGTTGCTGGCCGGGTTGCCGCTGTGCGCGTTCGCTGCCAGCCAGCGCGACGACTACGCCCAGCAGTGGCCGCTGACCCTGCAGGACGCCGATGCCGGCGCCTATCGCGTGCAACTCGACGATGCGGTCTACCGCAGCGCGCAGCGTGCCTCGCTGGGCGACGTGGAGGTGTTCAATGCCGCGGGCGATCCGTTGCCGGCGGCGCTGTTCGCCGCCGAGCAGGCCGAGACCGCGCCGCGCCGGCAGCCGTTGCCGTGGTTTCCGCTGCCGGCCTCGCGCGACGGGCGTGCAGCGGACCTGGAGCTGATCGCCGAGCGTGACCGCGACGGCAGCGTGCGCCGCATCCAGACCCGCGTGGCGGGCAGCGGCAGCGACGCAGCGGCTGCCGGCTGGCTGGTCGATGCCAGCGCACTGCACGCGCCACTGCGCGCGCTGTCGCTGCAATGGGCCGCCGCCGCGCAGCCGCAGCAGGCCCGCTACCGCGTCGAGGGCAGCGACGATCTGCGCGACTGGGAGGTGGTGGTGGATGAGGCGACCCTGGTCGACCTCAGCAACCAGGGGCGCCGCCTGCAGCAACTGCGCATCCCCATCGGCCGCGAAGTGGGCTATCTGCGCCTGCTGCCGTTGGCCGGCGCCAGCGCGCCGCCGTTGACCGGGGTGGAGGCCGAACTGGCGCCGGCACCGGTCGCCGCCGATTGGCATTGGCAGCAGCTGGACGCGGCGAGCAGCGATCCCGCGCAGCACAGCTATGCGTTCGTGTCGCCGGGGCGCTATCCGGTGACGCGCATCGATATCGCCTTGCCCGGCAACAACGCCATCGAATGGCGCGTGCAGAGCCGCGACAGCGCCGAGGCGCCTTGGCAGGATCGCGCCGGTCCGTGGCTGGCCTACCAGGTCGGTGGCGGCAGTCGCTCGCCGCCGCAGGCGCTGACCGCGCCGGTGCGCGACCGCTACTGGCGGCTGCTGGCGGCGCAGGATCCGGGCCGACAGCGGCCGGCGCTGCGCCTGGGCTACCAGCCGGAGACGCTGGTGTTCCTGGCGCAGGGCGCGCCGCCGTATGCGCTGGCCGCCGGCAGTGCGCGCACCCAGCGTGCGCCGGCGCCGCTGGCTGCCGCATTGCAGGCCCTGCATACCCAGCGCGGGCCGCAATGGACGCCGGCCACCGCCAGCCTCGGCGCAGCGCAACCCTTGGCGGGGGCCGCGGCGTTGCAGGCACCGCCACCGCCGCGGGACTGGAAGACCTGGCTGCTGTGGGCGCTGCTGATCGGCGGCGCGCTGCTGGTGCTCGGCTTCGCGCTGAGCCTGCTGCGCAAACCCGCCGCCGCCGACGGCGCAGGCTGACCCACAGCACGGCGATCGCGCGCACGCTGCGCCGTGCGCGCGCCAGCGCACCGATTTGCCGCTGTGCGGCCGACGCCGGACAATGGGGGTTTCGCCGCTGCGGCGATCGGCCGGTGCTCCTGCACCCGACGTTACGATGCCGGCGCCGACACTGCACCGATGGCGCGGTTTTCCCTTTGCAACCCCACGAAAGCGAGCACTTACATGTCCATCCTGCGAATGACCGATCTCGACCTGTCCGGCAAGCGCGTGCTGATCCGGCAAGACCTGAATGTGCCGATCGACAATGGCCTGATCACCTCCGAGCAGCGCATCCTGGCCTCGGTGCCGACGCTCAAGCACGCGCTGGAACAGGGCGCGGCGGTGATGGTGACCTCGCACCTGGGCCGGCCCAAGGAAGGCGTGTGGACCCAGGAGGATTCGCTGGAGCCGGTGGCCGTCCGCCTGGCCGCGCTGCTCGGCGTGGACGTGCCGCTGATCCGCGATTGGGTCGATGGCGTGGAAGTACAGCCGGGGCAGATCGTGCTGCTGGAGAACTGCCGCATGAACGTCGGCGAGAGCAAGGACGACGAGGTGCTGGCGAAGAAGTACGCGGCGCTGTGCGACGTGTTCGTGATGGATGCCTTCGGCACCGCGCACCGCGCGCAGGCCTCCACCCATGGCGTGATCAAGTTCGCGCCGGTCGCCGCTGGCGGCCCGCTGCTGATGGCGGAGCTGGATGCGCTGGCCAAGGCGCTGGAACAGCCGGCCAAGCCGCTGCTGGCGATCGTCGCCGGCAGCAAGGTCTCGACCAAGCTGGAGCTGCTGTCCAACCTGGTGGACAAGGTCGACCAACTGATCGTCGGCGGCGGCATCGCCAACACCTTCATCGCCGCGGCCGGGCACGCGGTGGGCAAGTCGCTGTGCGAGCCGGACCTGCTGGACACCGCGCGCAAGATCGTCGCCGACGCCAACGCGCGCGGCGCGGCGATTCCGCTGCCCAGCGACGTGGTGGTGGCCAAGCAGTTCATGCCCGACGCCGAGGCCACGGTGAAGGCGGTCACCGACGTCGCCGACGACGACCTGATCCTGGACATCGGCCCGCAGACCGCCGCGCACTACGCCGAGCTGATCGCCAAGGCCGGCACCGTGGTCTGGAACGGCCCGGTCGGCGTGTTCGAGTTCGACGCCTTCGGCAAGGGCACCGAGACCCTGGCGCGGGCGATCGCCGCATCGTCGGCGTTCTCCATCGCCGGCGGTGGCGACACCCTGGCCGCGGTCGACAAGTACGGCATCGCCGAGCAGGTCAGCTACATCTCCACCGGCGGCGGCGCGTTCCTGGAGTTCCTGGAAGGCAAGACCCTGCCGGCGGTGGCCGCGCTGCAGGCGCGCGGCGCGTGAGCGCCGCCGACGTCCTGTTCTTCGACCTGGACGGCACCCTGGTCGATTCGGAGGCCGGCATCGTCGGCAGCCTGCGCCATGCCTTCGCCGAACTGGGCCAGCCGCTGCCGACCCCGGCGCAGTTGCGCGCCTGGATCGGCCCGCCGCTGCGCGACAGCTTCCAGCAGCACTTCGGCGGCGATGCGGCGTTGGTCGAGCAGGCCTTGACGCTGTACCGCAGCCGCTACGACAGCCACGGCTGGCGCGAGCACACGGTGTTTCCGGACATCGGCGCTGCAGTGGAGGCGATCGCCGCGGCCGGCCACCGCCTGGCGGTGGTGACCTCGAAGAACGAGCGCTTCGCGCGGCGCATCGTCGAGCAGTTGCCGTTCGGCGCTCGCTTCGAGGAGATCGTCGGCGCCAGCGACGACGGCGCGCGCCGGGCCAAGCCGGACCTGATCGCCGAGGCGCTGCGGCGGCTCGCGGTCGTGCCGGCGCACTGCCGCATGATCGGCGACCGGCGCATGGACATCGACGGTGCGCGCCACCACGGCATGCGCAGCATCGGCGTACTGTGGGGCTTCGGCGATGCCGAGGAACTGCGCCAGGCCGGCGCCGATGTGCTGGCGCAGATGCCGACGCAGCTGCCGGCGCTGGTTGCGGCCTGAGTCGCCTGAATGGGCACGTGCGCCGGTGCGTCCGGCGCACATGGCCCTGGCCGTGCACGGCCAGGGCCTGATGTCATCTCATCTGTGGTGCGCGCGGGGGCGGCGCCGGTTGGCGCGACATGACCACATACTGTCCCGCATTGTCCGCTCCCTATGCCGGACCGCGCGTGCGTCTATGCCGAAATGCCATGCTGTGTGAGGGGCGCGTGTGCTAGCTTTGAGCGCTTTTTCCAAGGATGCCATCATGATCGAACGTCAGCGCCGCACCAAGATTCTCGCCACCCTCGGTCCTGCCACCGACCCGCCGGGCGTGCTCGAGGATCTGTTCCGCGCCGGCGTCAACGTGGTGCGGTTGAACTTCAGCCACGGCGATCCGTCCGGCCAGGCCAAGCGCGCCGCCGAAGTGCGCGCCGCCGCGGCCCGCGTCGGTGCCGAGATCGGCATCCTCGCCGACCTGCCGGGCCCGAAGATCCGCATCGAACGCTTCGCCCAGGGCAAGGTCTCGCTCAAGCTCGGCGACCGCTTCGACCTGATCGCCGACCCCAATGCCGCGCCGGGCGACGCCAGCCAGGTCGGCGTCAGCTATCTGGGCCTGCCGCAGGACGTGGCCCCGGGCGACGTGCTGCTGCTGGACGACGGCCTGATGCAGTTGAAGGTCGTCGAAGTGCAGGGCGAGCGCATCGTCACCAGCGTGCTCAACGACGGCGTGCTGTCCGATCGCAAGGGGCTCAACAAGCAGGGCGGCGGCCTGTCGCTGGGCGCGCTGACCGAGCGCGACAAGGAGCTGATCGGCATCGTCGCCAAGATCGGCGTCGACTTCATCGCGGTTTCGTTCTGCCGCAACGCCGAGGACATGAACGAGGCGCGGCGCATCGCCCGCGCGCACGGCTGCGACGCGGCCCTGGTGTCCAAGATCGAGCGCACCGAGGCGATCGAGAACCTGAGCGAGATCGTCGAGGCCTCGGACGTGGTGATGGTCGCGCGCGGCGACCTGGGCGTGGAGATCGGCGACGCCGAGCTGCCGGGCCTGCAGAAGAAGATCATCAAGGAATCGCTGGCGCAGAACAAAGTGGTGATCACCGCCACGCAGATGCTGCAGTCGATGGTGGAGAGCCCGATCCCGACCCGCGCCGAAGTGCTGGACGTGGCCAACTCGGTGATCGACGGCACCGACGCGGTGATGCTGTCGGCCGAGAGCGCGGCTGGCGCCTATCCGATCCGTGCGGTCGAGGCGATGGCGCGCATCTGCCTGGGCGCCGAGCGCCAGTTCGAAACCGAGACCGACTTCGGCATGGCCCCGCGCAACCTCGAGCGCGCCGACCAGGCCATCGCCATGGCCACGATGTTCCTGTCCCAGCACGTGGGCGTGCGCGCGATCGTGGCGATGACCGAATCCGGCGGCACCCCGCGCTACCTGTCGCGTTTCCGCGCCAAGGCGCCGATCTTCGCGGTGACCCGCCACGACGGCGCGCGCCGGCACATGGCGATGATGCGCGACGTGTTCCCGATCAATTTCGACAGCCGCGGCCTGACCCCGCGCGAGGCCGCGCGCGGCGCGATCCGCGTGCTGGTCGAGGCCGGCCTGCTGGCGCCGGGCGACCGCGTGGTGTTCACCAGCGGCGAGCACATGGAAACCCACGGCGCGACCAACACCCTGCGCCTGCTCGAGGTCGGCCCGGACGGCCGCGCCAGCGGCCTGGGCGAACTCTGAAGGACGCGGCGCGGCGGCTTCGGCCGCCGCGCCGTCGGCAACACCTGTTCGATCGTGCATGGAACGGCGCGGCGCCCCCCGTTCCCTGATCGTGCGACACCCCCATGACGTCCCCAAGCGCGCACGCCGAACTCGGGCTGGACCTGCCCGAACGCCCCGGCACGCATTGCCTTGAACACCTGATCCAGGCTTCGGCCACGCGCGAGCTGGTGGTCGCCGAAGACATCCGCGACCGCCGCGGCATCCTGCTGGTCGCCAAGGGCCAGCGCATCAACGCCGGCTTGCGCGAGCGCCTGATCGCGCGGCGCCTGCTGCGTCCGCTCGAATCCTCGCTGGCGTTCTGCGAGGAGCTGCGCCCGAGCGAAGTGCAACTGGCCGCGCAGCGCGAACTGGACGAACACCCGCACCTGCGCCAGTTGCTGGGCGACCACGTGCCGCCGGTGCTGGCCACGCTGGCCCGCGCCCGCACGCTGGGCGCGCCCGGCACCTTGCTGACCACGCTCGGCCAGACCCGGCCGGCCGCGTTCTCGCACGCGGTGCGGGTGGCGATGCTGGTGGCCTGGCTGGCGGCGCTGCTGTCGCGCTCGGACGCGGCCATGCGCGAGGCCGCGGAAGTCGGCCTGCTGCACGATCTCGGCGAGATGTACGTGGATCCGGCGGTGCTGGAATTGCCGGAGTCGCAGCAGGACTTCGCGCAGTGGCGCATGCACTGCGTACACCCGGTGATCAGCGCTGCGCTGCTCGGCGAATCCGGCGTGTATTCGGCGCAGCAGGCCGCCGCCGCGCGCGAGCATCACGAGCGCATCGACGGTTCCGGCTACCCGGTCGGTGCGTCGGTACTCTCGCCCCTGGGCCGGTTGATCTCCTGCGCCGAAGCGCTGGATGGCTTGTTCGAGCGCGAGCGGGGCCATGCGCAGGCGCTGGCGCGGATGCGCATCGCGCTGCGCGTGGTGCCCGGACAGTTCCCGCGCGAGGTGGTCGACCTGCTGAGCGAGCGCCTGCGCGACTGCGCGCCGGAGCCGGCGTCGGCGCATGATCCGCAGCACCTGCGCGAAGGGGTGGCGGCCTTGCTCGACGGCCTGGAAAGGGCGCGCGACGAAGCCCTGCGCCTGCAGCGCGGCGGCGACCTGCGCGAGGACGAGCGCGCGGCCCTGCAGCATCTGCTGCTGTTGATCGTGGGCTACATCATGGCCATCCACGATTCCGGCGCCGGCAAGATGGTCGAGCAACTGCCGTGGCTGATCGCCGCGCCGGAGGCGGCCGAGGAAGTCGATCGCGTCTGTTGCGAACTGCGCTGGCAGTTGCCGGGGTTGCGCCGCCATGCCGCGTTGCTGGCGCACCGCCGCGCGCGCAGCGCCGAGGACTGGCAGCCGTTGCTCGATGCGCTCGCCATCGCGTTGCCGGCTGCGCAGGACGCGCAGGCGCAGGCCGTGGATGCAGCACCGCTGAAGACAGCGCAGGGCGATGCGCATGTGCAGTGCGACGCGATGACGGATGCGCTTGCCTGAAGTGCCGGTAATCTGCGCGGTCTACGCCTGTAACCGCTTGCAATGCCGGTGGTAACGGAATGCATGCAGGCCGGCCCGGTATACTGGGGGTTCCCCCGTTGCAGCCATCAGGAACCGTATGAGCATCGAACAGCTTGCCGAAACCGCACAGGCAATGGTCGCCCCGGGCAAGGGCATCATCGCGATCGACGAATCCACCAGCACCATCGCCAAGCGCTTCGCCGGCGTGGGCATCGAGAATGTCGAAGAGAACCGCCGTGCCTACCGCGAGCTGCTGCTGACCACGCCGAAGCTGAGCGACCACATCTCCGGCGCGATCCTGTACGACGAGACCATCCGCCAGAAGACCAAGGATGGCGTGCCGTTCGCCAAGTACATGGCCGAGCACGGCATCATCCCCGGCATCAAGGTCGACAAGGGCACGCATCCGCTGGCCGGCATGCCGGGCGAACTGATCACCGAAGGCCTGGACGGCCTGCGCGCGCGCCTGGAGGAGTACTACAAGCTCGGCGCACGCTTCGCCAAGTGGCGTGCGGTCATCACCATCGGCGAGGACATCCCGTCCGGCGTGTGCATCGAGACCAACGCGCATGCGCTGGCCCGTTACGCGGCGCTGTGCCAGGAGCAGGGCCTGGTGCCGATGGTCGAGCCGGAAGTGCTGATGGACGGCGACCACGACATCGAGACCTGCTACGAGGTCACCGAAGCCACGCTGCGTTCGCTGTTCGGCGCGCTGTACGAGCAGAACGTGGTCCTGGAAGGCACCATCCTCAAGGCCTCGATGGTCATCGCCGGCAAGGACTGCGACGAGCAGGCCAGCGTCGAGGAAGTGGCCGAGTCCACCGTGATGTGCCTCAAGAGCACCGTGCCGGCGATCCTGCCGGGCATCGTGTTCCTGTCCGGCGGCCAGACCGACGAGCAGTCCACCGCGCACCTCAACGCGATGAACCAGCTCGGCAACCTGCCGTGGCCGCTGAGCTTCTCCTACGGCCGCGCCATGCAGCAGGCCGCGCTGAAGCTGTGGGCGCAGGACATGAAGGGCAATTTCGCCAAGGCGCAGCAGGTGGTGTACGAGCGCGCCAAGGAAAACGGCCTGGCCGCGCTTGGCAAGTGGCAGGGCTGATCGCCTCCGCAACGCTTACGGAGAACGCCGGCATCGCCGGCGTTTTTCGTTTCGGGGCTCAGCGACTTGCGGGAGCCGGCAGTGGCGCTTGCGCAGCGGTGGCCAGGCCGCGCCGCGGCGCTCAGGGTGCGATCGCCGCTGGCGCGTGGAAGCGATAGCCGCTGTTGCGCAAGGTCTTCACCGGCAACGGGCGTCCGCTGATCTCCTCCACGCGGCGGCGCAAGCGGTACATCTGCGTGTCCAGCCGCCGCCGGTCGTACTCGAGGAAGTTCACCCCCAGCGCGTCGGCGATCTCGCGGTGGCCCACGCTCTCGCCGGCATGGCGCATCAGGCACGCCAGCACCAGCAGATCCTGGCGCGACAGCGGCACCGGCGGTGCGTTGGGCACGTTCAGGCGGGCGGCGGCCAGTTCCAGCACCCAGCGCGCCGCCGGTGGCGGCAGCGCCAGGCGGCGGCCGAGCGCGGCCAGGGTCGCGGCCAGCTCGTCCAGATCGATGCCCTTGCCCAGGTAGTGATCCGCGCCGAACTCCAGCCCGGCGATGCGATCGCTGGCGGTATTGCGCGCGCTGAACACCACGATGCCCAGCCGGTGACCGGCGCGGCGCAGCTCGCGAATCAACTCCAGGCCGCTGCCATCGGGAAGGCCCACGTCGATGACGGCCATGGTGTGGCGCGCCGGATCGAATCGTTGCCGGAAGCCGGCGATGCTGTCCACGCAGACGGCGATATAGCCCAGATCCTGCAGGAACTCGCCGAGTTCCTCGCACAGCACCGGCTCGTCCTCGAGCAGGATCACTTCGGACATGGAGTCGCGTCCTCGCGCAGTGCGGTTTGCTGTAACGTCATCGGCTGGCAACGGTGCGGTATGGCGAATGATGGCGCAATGGTGGCGCTGGCTGGTGAGCGCATGGCTCGTGGCGGCAATGGGCGTGTGCGTGGCCGCCGAGCCGGCGCCATCCCCGGCCGCGGCGCTGCCGCTGACCGCCGCGCACCACGATGCGAGCGGATACCTGCAGCGCCTGGACGATCCGCAAGGCCGGTTCGACGCCACGCAGGCCGCCGCGGCGGGCGGCTGGACGCGGCTGCCCGCCGGCCTCAACGCGGGATTCGCCGACGGTGCCGTGTGGCTGCGTCTGCCTGTTCATGTCGAAAGTGTACCGCCGGGCGGTTGGATGCTGCGATTGAGCAATGCCTTGCTCGATGACGTGCAGGCCTATGTGCGTCCCGCCGGCGGCCCCTGGCGGGCGCTCGGGGAGAGCGGCGAGCGCCTGCCGCGACGCGACTGGCCGGTGGATTACCGCAGCCCGGTCTTCCAGTTTGCGCCAACACATGCGGGCGATTACGAGGTGCTGCTGCGGTTGCGCAGCAAGAACGCGATGGTCACCCGTCTGGACGTGTGGCAACGGCTGCCGTTCGACAACCAGTCGCGGCGCGAAGGACTGCAGTTCGGCCTGTATTTCGGCTTCTACCTGCTGCTGCTGTGTCTGCACGTGCTGTTCTGGCTCGCCACGCGCGCGCGCATGAGTGGCCTGTTCGTGGCCTATCTTGGCGGCTGCGTGCTCAACGAGGCGTTGTCGATCGGCCTGGTGCAGCAGGTCACCGGCATGCCGATGGCGTGGAGCGACACGCTGCTGGGCATCAGCATCGCCTGCAGTCTGCCGGTGGGATTCCAGGTCGCCTGCCGGCAATTGAACCTGCGCGCCTTTCATCCGCGGCTGGTGCGCTGGGGCACGCGCGCGCTGTGGGCGGTCGCGCTTGCCGGCGCGGTGGCCGTGCTCGCCGGCCATTACGCCTGGGGCATGCAACCGGTGCAGGCGCTGGGCCTGCTGGAGATCCTGCTGCTGGCGGGGCTGGGGCTGCGTCTGCTGTGGCGCCGCTATCGGCCGGCGCGGTTCTTCGTGCTCGCGTTCTTTCCGTTCTACCTCGGGGTGATGCTGGGGTTCCTGCGCAACCTGGGCTTCGTCCCGGTCAATGCCTGGACCCAGTACGCCACCACGTTCGGCACCATGCTGCACATGACGCTGCTGAGCGTGTTCCTCATCGGCCGTTACGAGCGGCTGCGCCGGCTGCGCGAACGGCGACACGCCGATGCCGCGGTGAAGCTGGCGCGCAGGCACGGCCAGGCGCTGGAGCACGAAGTGACGCTGCGCACCGCCGAGTTGCGCAACGAGATCAACCGGCGGCAGGCGCTGGAGGACGACTTGCGCGCCTTGCTGCAGACCGAACGCCAGGTCGCGCAGGACCAGCGCGATTTCGTGGCGATGGTGTCGCACGAGTTCCGCACGCCCCTGGCGGTGATCATGACCTCGGCGCAGCAGCTGGCGCGCAAGCTGGATGCGCCGCCGGAACGCAACCGCGCGCGCTGCGGCAACATCCGCGATGCCGCGCAACGGCTGCTGGCGCTGGTGGACGAGTATCTCGCCGACGACCGCATGGGCGAGGCGGCATCGGAACTGCGGCTGCGGCCGTGTGCGCTGCGCACGCTGCTGGAGGAGTTGTGCCGGGATTTTCCGCCGCAGCGCGTGGTCTGCGAGATCCTCACCGACGACGACGGCCTGCTCACCGATGCCGGGCTGTTGCGCGTGGCATTGCGCAACCTGATCGCCAACGCCGACCGCCATTGCCCCAAGGACATGGCCATCCGCGTGCGCGTGCGCAGCACTGGCGAAGGCCTGCGGCTGGAGGTCGCCAACCCGGGCGAAGGCATTGCGCCCGCCGAACAGGCGCGGCTGTTCCAGAAGTACTACCGCGGCGAGAACGCGCAGGATGCGCCGGGCGCGGGGCTCGGTCTGTATCTGGTCCGGCGGATCGCGGAGCGGCTTGGCGGCTCGGTGCAGCTGGTCACGCAGGCGCCGGACGAATCGGTCTGCTTCGTGTTGCTGCTGCCGCGTCGTCCGGATGGACAGCGCGCGTTGCCGCGGTTGCCGCCGCCAAGCGATGGCTGATCTATGCGCACGTGCGTCTCTCGATGCGCGGCCTGCGCCCGCAGCAAAAACGACAGGGCGCGGCTGCGCCCGGTCTCACGATCGTAGAGCGCCTGGCGCGGCCGCCTTGGCCGGTGAGGAAGGCAGCGCGCTGACCTGACGACACCGCCGCGCGGTGCCGTCAGGTGGTTCCCGGTTACTGCCGGATGATGCAGCTGTCCGCGGAGGCGTCGGACGCCCCGGGGCTGCAGGCGACGGCCGGGGCGCGAATGCCGCCGTCGACGATCAGGATCGAGTCGGTGGCGGCCGTCACCGTACCGCTGCTGCCGGTGCGTGCCGCGGCGGCCAGCTCCCGCGCCGTTTCGTCGGCCTGTTGCGGACTCGTCTCCGGCGTGCTGCCGGCATCGCTGGTCACGGTGGCGGCGGCGACCGAGGTATTGATCGCCTGCACGGTTGTGGTGGGCAACTGGATGCCGCTACCGCCGCCATCGCCGCTGCCGGCGACCACGTCCAACAGGCCATCGACATAGGTGATGGCGTAGTTGGACAGTCCTGCACCGGTGGCGCCGGAGGCGGTGATGGCGTAGTTGCCGACCGCCGCGCCGCTGCCGGCGCCGTCGCTGTTCAGGGCGACGCCGGAAACGGTGTCGCTGTTGAGCAGGCCGGAGACGCGGTAGCCGGTCAGGGTGGCGGTACTGCCGACGGTCTTGCTGGCGTCGCTGGCGACGATGCGCAGGGTGGCCGGATCGACGCGCAGGCTGCCATCGACGTAGCTGATGACGTAGTTGGACAGCCCTGCGCCGCTGGCGCCGGAGGCGGTGATGGCGTAGTTGCCAACCGCGGCGCCTGCAGCGGCGCCCGCACTGCCCAGCGCTACGCCGGAGACGGTGTCGCCATTGAGCAGACCGGCGACGCTGTAGCCGCTGAGGGTGGCGGTGCCGCCGTAGGTCTTGTTGGCGTCGGTGGCGACGATGCGCAGGGTGGCCGGATCGACGCGCAGGCTGCCATCGACGTAGCTGATGACGTAGTTGGACAGCCCTGCGCCGGTCGCGCCGGAGGCGGTGATGGCATAGTTGCCGACAGCGGCATCGGCGCCAGCGCCCGCACTGCCCAGCGCCACGCCGGAGACGGTGTCGCCATTGAGCAGGCCGGCGACGCTGTAGCGGCTGAGGGTGGCGGTGCCGCCGTAGGTCTTGCTGGCGTCGGTGGCGACGATGCGCAGGGTGGCCGGATCGACGCGCAGGCTGCCATCGACGTAAGTGATGACGTAGTTGGACAGCCCTGCGCCGCTGGCGCCGGAGGCGGTGATGGCGTAGTTGCCCACTGCCGCGCCGCTGCCCGCGCCCGCGCTGCCCAGCGCGACGCCGGACACCGTGTCGTTGCCGAACAGACCCGCGACGCTGTAGCCGCTGAGGTTGGCGGTGTCGCCGTAGGTCTTGGAGCCCGAGGTCGCCGTCACCGTCAGTGTCGCCGGGGTGATGGCGATGCCGCCGGAGACCACGTAGCCGATGTCGTAGCCCTGCTGCGAGGACGCCAGGCCACCGATCTGCAGCGTGCCGTTGCCGGTGGTGTAGCTGCCGACGCCATTGCCGGCGGTCGCGTAGCGCAGCGACGATCCGAACAGCAGGCTGGGGTCGAAGGCGCTGCCGACCGTGTAGGACGCGAGCGTACCGCTGACGCCGTTGCCGTCATAGGTCTTGTCGAGGCCGGAGACGCTGCCGCTGATCGTCAGCGGGGTCAGGAAGCTGCGCAGCAGCGGCGTGCCCATGTGTTCGTACAGGCGCCAGGTCAGGCCGGTACCGCCGCGGTCGTCGATCGCCCAGCCGGCATCGGTGAAGGTGGAGAGCGTGTTCAGCGCGCTCCACGACCTGCCGCCGCTGATCGCGTCGATGGTGCCGACGCTGTTGCCTGCCGTGTTCAGACCCACGTTACGCGGATTGCCGCCGATGTCGGTGGCGAAGAAACTGGCGACGATGCTGCCGTTGGAATTGGAGCCGACCAGGCCACCGACCGCGCCAGTGCCGGAAACGTTGCCGGTGGCGTAGGAGTTGCGCACGGTGTTGTTGTAGTTGACGCCGACCAGTCCGCCGACATACGCCGTGCCGGTGGCATCGCCGCTGGCATAGGTGTTGGCGATGGTGCCGTTGTCGTTGTAGCCGGCCAGCCCGGCGACATACATGCTGCCGGAGACGTTGCCGGTGGCGTAGGCATTGCCGATGCTGCCGCCGTCGTTGTAGCCCATCAGCCCGCCGAGGTAGTTGCTGCCGTACACGGCGCCGGTGGCATAGGACGCGCCGACGTTGCCTCTGTCGCTGTAGCCGACCAGGCCGCCGACGAAGCTGCCGCCGGACACGGTGCCGGTGGCATGGGTCGAGGCGAGGCTGCCGTGGTCCATGGTCCCGACCAGGCCGCCGATCTCGGACGAGGTGCCGATCACCCCGCCGGTCGCATAGGCCGTGTCGATCGCGGCGGAACTGCGTCCGACCAGGCCGCCGACGCTGCGGGTTCCCGATACGTTGCCGCTGGCATACGCGTTCTGGATGCTGCCGGCGCCGGCCATGCCGACCAGGCCGCCAGCGCTCGAGGTGGTCGCGGTGACATTGCCGGTGGCGTGGACGTTCTGCAGAGTGCTCTGGATAGCGTTGCCGATCAGTCCGCCGACGTTGTTGCCGGTGGTCGTGCTGGTGCTGCTGACGTTGCCGGTGGCGAAGGTGTTGGTATAGCTGCCCTGGTAGTCGTTGCCGACCAGGCCGCCGACGCTGCTGCCGCCGGAGACCGTGCTCGACGAGGACGAGGCGCCGATCGTGCCGTTGGCGTTGCTGCCGACCAGTCCGCCGACATAGTTGCCGCTGTAGGCGCCGCCGCTGCCGACCACGCTGCCGCTGGTCTGCACGCCGGCGATCGTCCCGGCGTTGTTGTAGCCGGCCAGGCCGCCGATGAAGTTGCCGGTGCCGCTCATGCTGCCGTTGACGCGGATGCCGCTGAGGGTGCCGGCATTGAAGCCGGCGATGCCGCCCACGTAGGCGGTACCGGTGACAGTGGCGCCGGTCAGGGCGAGATTGCCGATCTGGCTGGCGGCGCCGGTATTGCCGAACAGGCCGACGTAGGACGCGCCGCTGCGGGCGATGGTGAGCCCGGAGATCGTGCGGTTCGCGCCGTTGAGGCTGCCGGTGAAGGCGTTGCTGCTGTCGCCGACCGGGCTGAAGCCGGCGCTGCTCCACATGCCGCTGGCGTTGCTGCCGGCGGTCTGGCTGGCATCGATGTCGGCGGACAGGCTGTAGTTGGCCGCCATGTTGTACGCCATCAGCTGCAACTGGTGTGCGTTGCCGATCGTGGTGCTGTACTCGCTCGCCAGGAACGGGCGCGTCTGCCCCTCGATCATGATCCAGGCCGGGCTGCCGACGCCATCGCTGGCGACGTAGACGTTGCTGGTGCCGGTCAGCAACGTCCAGGTGCCGAGATTGCCGTAGGTGGTGTGGCTGTAACGGTTGCCGCTGCCGAAGCTGGTCAGGTTGGTGGCGCTGCCGCCGCCGCCGCTGCTGATGGCATTGGCCTGGCCGGTACTGCCGACGTCCCACGACGCATTGCTGACGCTGCCAGCATTGGAGCCGATCAACCCACCGACATTGTTGGTGCCGCTGACCGCGCCAGTGGCGTAGCTGTTGCTGACGCTGGCGGAGGTGACGGCTGCGCTGCCTGGATTGTTGACGCCCACCAGTCCGCCGACCGAGGTCGGCGCGGTGACGCTGCCGGTGGCGTAGGTATTGGCGATGCTGCTCTGGTAGTTCATGCCGACCAGTCCGCCGACCATGGAGCTGGTGCCGATGACGCTGCCGCTGGCATAGCTGTTCTTGATCGTGCCGGCGTTCTGGTTGGTTCCGACCAGCCCGCCGACATAATTGGTGCCGCTCACGTTGCTGGTGGAATACGTGTTGGTGAGGCTGCCGCCGTCGTTGTAGCCGACCAGGCCGCCGGTGTTGGAGGAACTGCCGGTCACGCTGCCGGTGCTGTGGGTGTTGCGGATCGTGCCGCTGACGTTGTTGCCTGCCACGCCGCCGACGGCGCTTTGCCCGTTGACGCTGCCGGCGAACGCGCTGCCGTCGATCAAGCCCAGGTTGTAGCCGGCCAATCCGCCGACGCCGCCGGAGCTCCCGGTCACGCTGCCGTCGACGGTGACGTTCTTGATCGCGCCCTGGCCATAGCCGACCAGGCCGCCGACGTAGTAGCCGCCGGAGATGGAGACATTGCCCAGGTGCAGGTCGCGGATGACACTGTTGCTGCTGGTGGTGCCGAACAGGCCGACGTAGCCGCTGGCGCCGGAGATCGTCAGGTTGTGGATGCTGTGGCCCAGGCCGGCCAGCTTGCTCTGGAAGGAGGAGACCAGGGCGCTGCTGCGGGTGACGCCGGCCAGGTCGATGTCCTGGGCCAGCGCGTAGGCGCCGGGGCTGTTGAAATAGGTGGCCGCGTCGGCCAGCGAGTGGATCAGCGTGTACGCCTGGCCGTTGATGGCCAGGCTGGCGTGCGCGCCGCCGAGCGAGACCGGGGTGTTGACGTAGTAGTCGCCGGAGCCGCCGACGGTGCCGTTGTCGGTATAGCCGCCGTAGTTCAGCACCAGGCCGGCGTTGGCGCCGGTCGCGGTGATGGGCGCATTGAGATAGATGCTGTGGTACGCGTCCAGGGTCAGCGTGGAGTTGCCGTTCCAGCCGATCGCCGCATTGACGTTGATGTCGCCGGCGCCGCTGCTCACGTTGCCCGGACCGCTGGCGTTGGTAATGGAGGCGATCAGGGTGACGTTGGTGCCGCCGTTCAACGCGCCGCTGATGGTGCTGGCCGCCGCGCTGTCCACGGTCAGGTCTTCCGGGTCGACCAGCCAGGTGCCGGCGCTGCCGGGGCCGGCGCCCTTGGCGCCGACGGCGATACCGGAGAAGTCGACGGTGTGGCCGCTGGTTTCGAGCAGGCCGCCGTTGCCGCGGCCAGCGGCGTCGGCGCGCAGCGCGCCGTGCACCGCGGTGTGGCCGTCGGACCAGACCACGATCGAGCCGCCATTGCCCTGGCCGGTCGCGCTGGCGTCGAGCGTCGCGCCGCTGGCGACGGTGGCCGCGCTGGCGTGCTGCAACTGCTCGCCGCCCTGGTAGCCGCCGCCGATGCGGATGCTGCCGCCGGCCGCGCTGCCGCGGGCATCGATGCGGCCAGCGACGTTCACCGCGCCATCGGCCAGCAGCTGCACGCTGCCGCCCTGCGTACCGGAGACATCGATGCGGCCGCTGCTGGCCACGTCGCCGCCGCTGCCGACCAGGCGCACGCTGCCGCCAGACGTGTCGATGCCGGTGGCTTCGAGCGTGCCGGTATTGTTGACCAGCAACTGCGACAACCCGGTGCTGCCGGCCTGCAGCAGGATCTGCCCGCCGTTGGCGCGCAGGGTGCCGCTGTTCTCCACCGCTGCCGCGGCGCCGTCCACCGACTGGCTGGCGGCCGCGACCATCTGCATGCCGATCGCGCCGGCCGCGTCCATGGTCACCTTGACCTGGTCGGCCGAGAGCAGGCGGATGGCGCCGCCGTCGGCGGTGATGCTGCCGCGGTTGGCGACATGGTTGCCGACCAGGTTCACGGAGCCGCCGTTGCCGGCGTTGATGCTGCCCTGGTTGACCACGCTGGCAGCGCCATGGTCGCCGCGCGCGAGCAGGTAGCCGTGGTCATCGTCGCCGGCCAGGCCCAGCGAACTGGCGACCAGGCCGCCGACGTTCACCTGCGCGTGGTTGCCGAACAGGATGCCGGCGGAGTTGATCAGGAACACGTTGCCGTTGGCGCGCAGGCTGCCGTCGATGACGCTGGCGCCGTGGCTGGCGTCGATCAGGTTGAGCGCCACCGCCGAACTGGAGGGCTGCACGAACACCACGCTGGCGTCCTTGCCGACGTTGAAGCTGTTCCAGTTCAGCACCGCCTTGGCGGCGTTCTGGTCGATCTGCAGCGTGCCGCCGTTCTGCGACACGGTGGCGCCGGTGGCGCTGGACAGCGACGGCACGCCGCTGGCGTAGGCCGGTGCGGCCAGCGCGCAAGCCAGGGCGAAGGGCAGCAGTGGCGCGGCCAGGCGGGCGGCGCCGCTCGCGCCGGTGGCGCCGGCGTGGCCGGCGGCGACTTCGGAGGCGACCTGGAGCACGCCGAGGTGGCGATTGAAGACGAGGCGGTAGATGCGGTTCATGGGGATCCCCAGGTCAGAAGGTCAGGCCGAAGCGGGCCCAGTAGCGCACATCCTTGCCGTCGCCCGGCTTGGTGGTGCCGGTGGGCTTGGCCGCGGCCAGATCGAACGAGAGCCCGTGCCAGTCGGGCAGCCGGAAGCTGAGGCCGACACCGGCTCCCTCGAAGGTGGTGACGCTGTCGTAGACCGCGCGGTTGGCGCCGTTCGGGTAGACCCGGCCGTAGTCGTAGAACACGCTGGCGGTCAGCAACTGGCCCCAGGCGCGGCCGCCGAACGGCGAGGCGGTGCCGGCGAAGCCCGGTGCGTCCACCTGGTACTCCAGGCCGGAGTCGAAGCCGCGGTCGCCGAGCGCGGCGCCGAGCGGGAAGGCGCGCACGCTGGTCGGTCCGCCCAGCGAGAACTGTTCCAGCGGAGTCAGGGTGTCGTCGCTGTACTGGCCGTTGACGCGCAGCTGCAGCCGCTGCGTGGCGGTCAGCCCCTGCAGCCGGGTGTAGCTCAGGCGCGCGACGGTGAAGTGGCGGTCGTGGCGGGCGTACAGGTAATCGGTCTGCGGCGAATCGTCGTCGAGCGCGCCGCGCACGCTGAGCTGCAGCAGGTCGATGGCGTGGAGCCGGCGGTCGTCGTGGCGCACGCTGGTGCCGAGCTCGGCCACGTCGAATTTCTGCTTGGACAGCAGCACGCCCAGGCCCTGCAGGCGCGAGCTTTCCTTGACCAGGTGCAGCCAGCTCTGCACGCGCCAGGCATCGGAATTGACGAACTTCCAGTCCAGGCCCAGCGCGCTCTGCTGGGTCGGGCCCTGGATGTCGAGCGCGGCGAACGCGCCGTTGTCGAGGTTGACCACGCTGCGCGTGTACGACGCGCTGGCGCTGAGGCCATCGACGCCGGCGATCGGCACCTGGTAGGCGAGGCTGCCCTGCCAGGTATTGGCCGGATCCAGCGCATAGGCGTAGCTGGCGGACAGGTGGTCGCCCAGGCCCAGCGGGTTGTTCCAGTCCACCCCCACCTGGGCGCGGTAGCGACCGATGCTCGGGGTGCCGTAGTTGCTGGCGCCGACGCTGACATGCAGCGGCCGCTCCTCGCGCGCCTGGATCACCACGTCGGTCTCGCCGGGGTTGGTGCCGGGCTTGAGCACGGAGGTGGCGGAAACGCCCGGCAGGTCGCGGGCATACAGCAGCGCCGACTGCAGATCCTGCTGGCGCAGGATCTGGCCCTGCAGGGCCAGGGCAGGGCTGGCGATCAGGCGGTCGTCGTAGCGGCGCGCGCCCTCGACGGTGATCTTGCCGACCCGGCCCTCGACCACGCGGATCTCGACCACCTGGTCCGGCCCCAGGGTCTGCACCGGCAGATACGCGCGGGCGACCAGGAAGCCGGCGTCGCGATAGGCCTGGGTGAGCGTGTCGGCGATCTGCTGCAGCTGCGCGAAGCTGAGCCGGGCCGGCAGCGTGCCGCCGCCGAGCGCGTGCAGGCGGGCGTCGGCCAGGGCCTGCAGGCGCGCCGGGTCGATCCGCTCGCGCGGATGCGCGCCGACGCCGGTCACCCGGATCGCCTGCACCGCGATCGGCGCCGCCGCGTCGGTGGTGGTGCCGGCGGCCGGGGCGGCCTCCTGGGCAAGTGCCGGCGCGCAGGTCAGGGTCAAGGCCAGGCCGGCGGCCCACGGGAGCGCAAACAGCGCATTCGCCAGCGTGCTTGGGCGCGGGCGGCAGGAGATCGTCATGATGTTAAGGCGGCGTTAGGATTGAGGCTCGCGCACTGTAGCCTTCCCGCCGCGGGTCAATCTGAGCAAATCTGAGCGCGCAATCACTCTTTGCAGCGTCCCCCGGCACGGTGTCGGGGAAACACCGACACCCCGCGGCGCCCCGCAACGTCAATCAGTGAGCAGATGCCCGGGATCCGAGGCAGCCTACGCCCGGTGTAGGCCAGATGCCCATGTCTGGCGTGGTGCTGCCAGCGGACGGTCGCTCAGGCGGCGGTGGCGCATTGCGCGTCACGCAGCGCCTGCCGATACGCCTTGGCGGTGGCGTCGTTGTAGGCCACCAGGATGATTCGCTTCGGCACCGCGTGCGCGCGCTGCCAGGCGTCGGTTTCGGCGACCGCAATGCGCGCGGCCTGGTGCAGCGGGTAGCCGTAGACGCCGCAGCTGATCGCCGGGAACGCCACCGAGTGCAGGCCCATCTGTTCGGCCAGGCGCAGGGTGCGCCAGTAGCAGTTGGCGAGCAGGGCCGGTTCGTTGTGGGCGCCGTCGCGCCACACCGGCCCGACGGTATGCAGCACATGCCGCGCCTTGAGCCGATGGCCCGCGGTGGCGCGCACCTCGCCCACCGGGCAGCGCACGCCCGGCTTGAGTTCCGGCAGACGCCGGCATTCTTCCAGCAGTTCCGGGCCGGCGGCACGGTGGATGGCGCCGTCCACGCCGCCGCCGCCGAGCAGGGACTCGTTGGCGGCGTTGACGATCGCGTCCACGTCGAGCTGGGTGATGTCGCCTTGCCAGATTTCGATCTTCATGCGCCGATCTTTAGGGGAGCCGAATGATGGATGCGTGAGGGTGTTTCCACCGGCGCCGCGTGTTGCCACGGCCGCTTAACCGGCCAGCGGCAAGACTGACGCGCCCCCATCTCAGCACCTGCGACATGAACCCGAACCCGCCGCCGCCACAGGTTGCCGAGGCCCTCGCGCAGGGCCAGATCGTCAAGGCGATCAAGCTGCTGCGCGCGCACAGCGGCATGGACCTGCGCAGCGCGAAGGAGCAGGTCGATGCCTGGTTGCTGGCCGGTGCGGCCCGCTCGGTGACGGAGTTGCTCGACCGCCACGCGTCCGCTGCCGCAGCGGGGACGACGTCGGCGCCGTCGGCCCAGGCGCGTGCGCCGACCGAGGAACGGCGCCTGCCACCGGCGGCGGAACTGGCGCTGCGTCGCGGCGAGCGGCGCAAGGCCGCCAAGCTGGTGTTCGAGCAGTATCCGGACATGTCGCTGCGCGAGGCGCTGGAGATGGTGCAGCGGCATCTGCGCTCGGCGCCCACGCTGGGTACCGCCTCGACCGTGGTCGCCGGCGACCGCGGCGGCGCCTGGCGTTGGGTGCTGCTGGCGCTGCTGCTGGCCGCGGCGGCGGCCTGGTGGCTGACACGCTGAGGCGTGCCGGCCCGGCCGGTGGCTACAGCCAGCGCGCGACCTGCGCGCAGTAGCGCGCATAGGCGCTGCCGAAGCGCTCGCGCAGGCGCGCTTCCTCGTAGGGGATCACCACCCACTGCAAGGCCAGCAACGGCAAGGGCAGCAAGAGCGCCGACCACGGCCAGCCAATCTGCACGCTCAGGCCGAGGTAGCTCAGGGTCAGGCTGACGTACATCGGGTTGCGGGTCAGCCGGTAGGGGCCGTGGCAGACCAGCTGCGAGGGCGCGCGCTCGGGCAGCAGGGTGGTGCGGTCGCGCGCGAACAGCACGAAGCACCAGCACGCCAGCAGCAGGCCGGCGAGCGCGACCACGCCGCCACCCAGTTGCAGCCAGGCCAGTGCGGCGCCCTGCGGCAGCGGGAGCGGCAGCGCGTGCTGCAGGCTGGCGCCGAGCAGCAGCGCCAGCAGGAAGTGCGCCGGGGAGGTCGTGCGGACCAGCAACGGCACGCGCGCCTGTGCGCGCGCAGGCGCTTGCTCGGTTCGGTCGGTTCGTTCGTGCATGCAGTCCTTCCCTGGTTCGGTTGCGGCCACGCAAGTTTACGCGGCTGCCCCCGGCGGACGCGCGCGAGCGCGTCACGAATGGGTGCGTGCGCGACCCGACGGCGCCTCGTCGTGCGTGGCAGTGCGCGCAAACCCGATTACCCTAGCGCCCGCGCGGTACGTCGCCGGCGCCTGCGTTTCGACGTGTCGCGTCGTTCCGCGTCGATCGCGCCCGACGCGCCGGTCGTTTCCCTTTCCGCCACCCACTGTCCCGCCTCATGCCAATCGCTTCCGCCAGCACCGCCACCATCCCGCGTCGCCGGGTCATCCTCGAGGACGACATCGACGGCTTCACCCCTGCGCAACTGCTGTTGCTGCAATCGCCGGAGGTCGAGGTGCTCGGCATCTCGGTGGTCAGCGGCAACATCTGGCGCGACGAGGCGCTGGCGCATACGCGCCGGTTGCTGGAAATCGCCGGGCGCGGCGAGGTGCCGGTGCTGCCCGGCCCGGTGTTCCCGCTGCTCAACAGCGAACTGGCCACCGAGCGCTGGGAGGCGCTGTACGGCAAGTTGCTGTGGAAGGGCGCGTGGACCCGGCAATGGGTCGAGCACGACACCGTGCAGAGCGCGCCGCGCTACCACGCGCACGACGTGGTCCCGGACCTGCCGCTGGGCAATCCCACGGTGGTGCAGGCGGCCAGCGAGCCGGCGGCGCTGTTCATGATCCGCAAGGTGCGCGAGTTCCCCGGCGAGGTCAGCATCGTCGCCACCGGGCCGTTGACCAACCTGGCCCTGGCGCAGCGGCTGGATCCCGAGTTCGCAAGCCTGGCCAAGGAACTGGTGTACATGGGCGGCAGCCTCAATCCGCGGCAGCGCCGCGACAGCGTGTCGGCGGCGCAGTTCGCCCGCGAGTTCGTCAACTCGCCGCGGCGCGAGTTCAACATCCGCTGGGATCCGGAGGCGGCCAGCATCGTGATGCGTGCGCCGTGGCGGCGCATGGTGATGGTGCCGGTGGATCCGTCCACCGCCACCGAACTGACCCCGCAGCTGCTGGCGCGGATGAGCGCGGCCGACACGCCGATCGGCCACGCGCTGCGCCGGCGCGAGCCGGGCTTCCCGATGTGGGACGAACTGGCCACCGCGGTGTGGCTGCGCCCGGAACTGGCCACGGTCAGCGAGACCCTGTACGTGGACACCAACACCGAGTTCGGCGCCGGCTACGGCGACATCCTGTCGTGGGCGCCGGGCTACCAGCCGGGCCTGGGCGAGCAGGCGCAGCAGGTGGTGCGCGAGGTCGACGTGGACGCGATCGAACAGTTGCTGGTGGAGCGCCTGACCGCGCCGCAGCCGCCGGCGCTGGGCGCGCCGCTGCCGGCGTAGGGCGGGCCATCGGCCCACCGCCGGTCGGGCGCTGCGCTGCGTGACGCTGGCGCCGTCCGCGCCAGGCCGAAGGGTGACGGACGCGTCGCTGGAGGACATGCCCGCTGCTCGGGCGGGTTGCGCGAACCGCGCGTTGCAGGCGACGCTGGCGATCGACAGCGTGCACCGTTCCCCCTCCATCGAGACGAGCTCATGCAGATCCCAGCGACCTGGCAGGCCGGTATCCAGCGCAACGCCGAGCTGCTGCGCGGCTACGCGCACCTGCTGCAGGACTTCGCGGCGCCGCCGCCACCGCCAGCGCCGCAGGAGGGCGGGGTCGTCGCGCAAATGGTGGCGGCCACGCGCGCCGACGGCAGCGCCGCACGGCGACACGCGCAGCAGGCGCTGGCGCAGATCGACCGCGGCAATGCGCAGTTGTGCGCGGTGACGCGGCCGCTGCCGGCGCGCGCCGAGGCCGATGCGGCGCGCGTGCAGGCGGCATTGGCCGGTGGCGGCGACGGCGGCGCGCTGGCCGGGGTGCCGTTCGTGGTCAAGGACCTGTTCGATGTCGCCGGCCTGGCGACCACCGCCGGCGCCGCGCTGCGCGCCGACGCGGCGCCGGCCACGTGCGATGCGGCGGTGCTGCGGCGCCTGACCGAGGCCGGCGCAGTGCTGGTCGGCACCGCCAACATGGATGAGTTCGCCTACGGCTTCGCCACGGTCAACGCGCACTACGGCACCACCACCAATCCGCACGATCCGCAGCGCCTGGCTGGCGGTTCCTCCGGCGGCTCGGCGGCGGCGGTGGCGGCGCGCTGGGTGCCGTTCGCGCTGGGCTCGGACACCAACGGCTCGATCCGTGTGCCGGCGGCGCTGTGCGGCATCTACGGCCTGCGCCCGAGCCATGGCAGCCTGGCGATGGACGGCGTGTTTCCGTTCGTCGAGGCCTTCGACGTGGTGGGTCCGTTCGCGACCACGGTCGCCGACCTGCGTGTGGTGTACGAGGCCATGCGTGGGCAGCCGCTGCCGTCGCGGGACGCCGTCGGCTTGCGCGTGGCGCGCCTGGACGGCTGGTTCCGACGCAATCTCGATCCGGAACTGGACGCCGGTCTGGCCGCGCTGCACGACGCGCTGGGCGGCAACGCCTGGCGCGAACTGCCGCAGGCCGAACGCGCCCGCGCGGCGGCGTTCGTGATGACCGCGGCCGAGGGCGGCTATCGCCATCGTCAGGCGCTGGCCGCGCATGGCGACCGCTTCGATCCGGCCACGCGCGATCGCCTGCTCGCCGGGCTGCAACTGCCGGCCGCGGCCATCGCCGACGCGCAGCGGTTCGGCGCCTGGTTCGCCGAGGCGATGCAGCGCCTGTGGGACGAGGTCGACGTGCTGCTGGCGCCGGCCACGCCGTGCGCGGCGCCGCGCATCGACCAGGAGACGATCCAACTCGACGGTGTGGCGGTGTCGGCGCGGGCCAATCTTGGCGTGTTCACCCAGCCGCTGGGCCTGGCGCGTTGCCCGGTGCTGGCCGCACCGCTGTACCGCCCGGGGCAGTTGCCGCTGGGCGTGCAACTGATCGCTGCGCCAGGGCGCGAGGACCGCCTGTTCGCGCTCGCCGCGCAACTGGAACGCGCCGGCCTGATCGGCGCGACCCCGCCGTCGCTGGAGCCGCGCTGATGCTGCATACCCTGCGGTCGCGGCGCGGCATGGTGGTCGCCCCGCATCATCTCGCCGCGCAGGCCGGGCGCGACGTGCTGCGCGACGGCGGCACTGCGGTGGAGGCGGCGGTGGCGACCGCGGCCTGCCTGGCGGTGGTCTATCCGCACATGACCGGCATCGGCGGCGACGGCTTCTGGCTGATCGCCGAACCGGACGGCCGCGTGCATGCGATCGACGCCTGCGGCCGTGCCGCGCAGGGCGCCACGCTGCAGCACTATGCCGGGCAGGCGGCCATTCCATGGCGCGGTCCGGGCGCGGCCAATACCGTCGCCGGCACCGTGTCCGGCTGGGCGCTGGCCTTGCGCCAGAGCGAGGCGCGGCTGCCACTGGCGCGCCTGCTCGACGACGCCATCCAGCATGCCGCGGCCGGCGTGCCGGTCACCCTCGGCGGCAGTGCCGTCGCCGCGGCCAAGGGTGCCGAACTGCGCGCCCAGCCCGGCGCCTACGCGGCGATCTTCGAGGCCGCCGGGCGGCCGCTGCGCGAGGGCGAACTGCTGCGCCAGCCGCAACTGGCCGCGACCCTGCAGCGCCTGGCCGCGGCCGGCCTGGACGATTTCTACCGCGGCGCGCTCGCCGCCGACCTCGCCGCCGACCTGCAGGCGCTGGGCAGCCCGCTGCGCGCCGCCGATCTGGCCGCGCACCAGGCCGAGGCCAGCGTGCCGCTGTCGGTGGCGGTCGCCGGCGCGCGCCTGTACAACCACGCGCCGCCGACTCAGGGCCTGGCCTCGCTGCTGATCCTGGCGCTGTTCGACCGCCTGGCCGTGGACCAGGCCGATGGCTACGCGCACCTGCACGGCCTGGTCGAAGCGACCAAGCAGGCGTTCCTGATCCGCGATGCGCACGTCGGCGACCCGGCCTGGATGACCCTGGACGCGCAGGCGCTGCTCGACGATGCCGGAGCGCTCGACGCGATGGCCGCGCGCATCGATCCGGCGCGCGCGCTGCCGTGGCCGCAGCCGTCGCAGGCCGGCGACACCGTCTGGTTCGGCGCGATCGATGGCGCCGGTCGTGCGGTCAGCTGCATCCAGTCCACCTATTTCGAATTCGGTTCCGGGCTGGTGCTGCCGCGCAGCGGCATCGTCTGGCAGAACCGCGGCTGCAGCTTCCGTCTCGCGGCCGACGGCTGGAACGCGCTGGCGCCCGGGCGCAAACCCTTCCATACGCTCAATCCGGCGCTGGCACGCTTCGACGACGGCCGGCTGATGGCCTACGGCACCATGGGCGGCGAAGGCCAGCCGCAGACCCAGGCGGCGCTGTTCAGCCGCTACGCCCGGTTCGGCGTGCCGCTGCAGCAGGCGGTCAGCGCGCCGCGGTGGCTGCTCGGCCGCACCTGGGGCGAGGACAGCACCACACTGAAACTGGAGGACCGCTTCGACCCCGCCGTGGTGCAGGCCTTGCGCGCGGCCGGGCACGCGGTCGAACTGCTGCCGCCGTTCACCGCGGTGATGGGTCACGCCGGCGCGCTGGTGCGCGAGGCCGACGGCACCTTGAGCGGTGCCAGCGACCCGCGCAGCGATGGGGCGGTGGCAGGGTGGTAGGCGCGTTGCCTGCTGCCGATGCCGGCACGCACGCCGGTCGCGACGCCCTGGTGCGTGCCAGGGCGCTGGTGCATGCGGCGATGACCGATCCGCAGGGCGGGACCGCGGCATTGATACAGGCCGAGTCGCTGCTGCTGGCCGTGCTGGCGGCGACGCCGGACGATGCCGCACTGCTCACCGGCCTGGGGGCGGTGCAGTGCGACCTGGGACGCTACGCTGATGCGGTCGACGCGTTGCAGCGCGCCGTGCGGCTGCAGTCGGACGATCGCCATACCTGCTTCAACCTCGGCGTGGCGCTGCTCAACCGCGGCGACGGCCAGCAGGCGATGGCGCGGTTCAGGCAGGCGGCCACGCGCGAGGGATCGGCGGCGACCTGGGAAGCCTATTTCGATCCGCAGGCGCAATGAGGCGCGGCGCGCGCCATGCCATCCACGTCTGCGGTGCAACGCCGCGCACGCCATGCCGGCGGCAGCGCTTCCGTACCATGGCCCTGGCGCGCCGCTCTCGCCGCGTTCGCGCCGCGTGTTGGGTACCCAGGGACTTCGAGCCGCCATGCTGACCTTTTCCCGCTTCACCCGTTATTTCATGGAGGTGGCGCACTGGCGCAGCATCCGCCGCGCCTCCGAGGCGCTGCACGTGTCGGCGTCGGCGATCGACCGGCAGATCCTCAAGGCCGAGCAGGAACTGGGCGTGCAGTTGTTCGAACGCTTGCCGGGCGGCCTGCGCCTGACCAGCGCCGGCGAATTGCTGCTGGTGGACATGCGGCGCTGGGAGAAGAGCTACCAGCGCACGCTGGAACTGTTCGACGAACTGAAGGGGCTACGCCGCGGCCACGTCGAGATCGCGATGATCGATGCCTTGAGCGAGGGCATCGTGGTCGATGCCCTGGCGCACCTGATCGACGCGCACCCGGGCCTGACCTTCAACCTGCTGACCGAGGACAATCAGAAGGTGGCCGACAAGGTCGTCGCCGCGGAGGTGGATGTCGGGCTGTTGCTGGATCCGGTCAGCGGCATCGACCTGGAGGTGGTCGCCTTCGCCGAGATTCCGCTGGGCCTGTGCATGCCGGTGGGGCATCCGCTCAGCGGCAGGGCGAGCCTGCAGTTGAACGACCTGCTCGGCGAGCATCGCCTGCTGCTGCCGGCGGCGCCGCTGATCGTCAACGAGCATGCCAAGGCGGTGTACCAGCGCCAGCACATCGACACGCGCCGCTGCATCCGCTGCAACGACGTGCGCACGCTGCGCGCGCTGGTGCGCCAGGGCGTCGGCGTGGGCCTGCTGTCGCAACTGGACGTGCTCGCCGACCTGGCCGACGGGCGCCTGGCATTCGTGCCCTTGCGCGAGGGCCTGGCCAGGCCGATGACGCTGGCGCTGTGCGTGGCGCCGCAGCGACAACTGTCCAGGGCGGCGCAGGCCATGCTCAAGGTGTTGGCGCCGCGGGTGGAAGCGATCCTGGAGCCGCGCACGGGCGCGTAGCGCCTAGCCCCTCTCCCATCGGGGCGACAGGGTGCGTCTTGCGCCTCACTGACGCGCACACCCTGGGTGCACGAGGCTGCGCCCGTACCCTCATCCGCCGCTGCGGGGCACCGTCTCCCGGGGGGAGAAGGAAGAGCGAGCCCCTCTCCCATCGGGGCGACAGGGTGCGTCTTGCGCGTCACTGACGCGCGCACCCTGGAGCGCCCGCGCCGCAAGCGCGGGCCGGGGCGCGGAGCGGGGGTTGGGGTGAGGGTCCGGCGCGAAAGCGACTCGTGGAGCCTGGGGGCACGAGGCTGCGCCCGTACCCTCATCCGCCCCTGCGGGGCACCTTCTCCCGATGGGAGAAGGGAAGCGTTTAGCCCCTCTCCCATCGGGAGAGGGGTTGGGGTGAAGGTCCGGCGCGAAAGCGACTCGTGGAGCCCGGGTGCACGAGGCTGCGTCCGTACCCTCATCCGCCCCTTCGGGGCACCTTCTCCCGGGGGGAGAAGGAAGAGCGAGCCCCTCTCCCACCGGGAGAGGGGTTGGGGTGAGGGTCCGGCGCGAAAGCGACTCGTGGAGCCTGGGTGCACGAGGCTGCGTCCGTACCCTCATCCGCCCCTTCGGGGCACCTTCTCCGGGGGGAGAAGGAAGAGCGAGCCCCTCTCCCACCGGGAGAGGGGTTGGGGTGAGGGTCCGGCGCGAAAGCGACTCGTGGAGCCTGGGTGCACGAGGCTGCCGCCCGTACCCTCATCCGCCCCTGCGGGGCACCTTCTCCCGATGGGAGAAGGGAAGCGTCTAGCCCCTCTCCCGTCGGGAGAGGGGTTGGGGTGAGGGTCCGGCGCGAAAGCGACTCGTGGAGCCCGGGTGCACGAGGCTCCGCTCGTACCCTCATCCGCCCCTGCGGGGCACCTTCTCCCGTTGGGAGAAGGGAAGCGTCTAGCCCCTCTCGCATCCGGAGAGGGGTTGGGGTGAGGGTCTGGCGCGAAAGCGACTCGTGGAGTCAGGTGCACGAGGCTGCGCCCGTACCCTCATCCGCCCCTTCTGGGCACCTTCTCCCGATGGGAGAAGGGAAGCGCCCAGCCCCTCTCCCGTCGGGGCGACAGGGTGGGTCTTGCGCGTCACTGACGCGCGCACCCTGGAGCGCCCGCGCCGCAAGCGCGGGCCGGGGCGCGGAGCAGGGGTTGGGGTGAGGGTCCGACCCAGCGGTGCCGGCAATGATGGCGCCGCGAGAGCGGCATCTTGGTCGCGTTGCATTTTTTGCAATGCATCCACGCGAAAACGGCGTTTGCCTGCATTTGTAACGCTTCGTATAGTCCCTACGACCGCTGCGAATTGTCATTTTGAACCGCCAATCCATTGAATTTAAATGGATTTTCTGGCGGTTGGTACCCGCCAGCGCTCGCTTCTTTCTTCCTTCGTGACCGTTCCATGTTCGCCAGCCACGTCCCTCCCGCCGCCACGGTGCCTGCATCGGCCACGGCCTTGACGCCGCCGATGGCCAGCGCGGGCCTGCGCGCGGTCGCGCGCTGCGACGCGCTCGGCGTGGCGCCCTACAGCGACACCGCGCACGGCCTGTTCCGCGGCTGGCTCAGCCCGGCGCATCGCGCCGCTGTGGCGGCGGTGGCGGCTTGGATGGGCGAGGCCGGGCTGCACACCCGCATCGACCCGGCCGGCAATCTGCTCGGCCGCTACGAAGGCGCCGTCGCGCAGGCGCCGGCGCTGCTGATCGGCAGCCACCTGGACAGCGTGCGCGACGCCGGCCGCTACGACGGTCCGCTCGGCATCATGCTCGGCATCGAATGCGTGGCGGCGCTGCACGCGCAGGGCCGGCGGCTGCCGTTCGCCATCGAGGTGATCGCCTTCGGCGACGAGGAAGGCTCGCGCTTCCCGGCATCGATGCTGAGCAGCCGCGCGGTGGCCGGCACGCTGGATCCGGCGGCCCTGCAGGTGCACGACGGCGACGGCATCGCCCTGGCCGAGGCGCTGGCCGCCTGGGGCCTGGACATCGCGCTGCTGCCGCGTGCGGCGCGCGCGCCGCAGGAGGTGCTGGCGTATCTGGAAGCGCATATCGAACAAGGGCCAGTGCTGGAGGCCGAAGGGCTGGCGCTGGGGGCGGTCAGCGGCATCGCCGCGCAGCGCCGCTACCGTGCGCTGCTGCTGGGCCGCGCCGGCCATGCCGGCACCACCCGCATGGATCTGCGCGCCGATGCGCTGGCCGCCGCCGCCGAGTGCGTGCTGGCGGTGGAGCAGGTGGCGCGCAGCGGCCCGGCGGACCTGGTGGCTACGGTCGGGCGCCTGCAGGCGGCGCCGGGTGCGGTCAACGTGGTGCCGGGGCGGGTCGAGTTCTCGATCGACGTGCGCGCCGGCACCGATGCCGTTCGCGATGCCGCGGCCGAGGCGATCGCGCAGCGCCTGCATGCGATCGCTGCCGCGCGCGGCGTGCAGTTGGAGTTGCAGTGCGTGCAGGATCTGCCGGCCAGTCCCTGCGCGCCGCGCCTGGTCGCGGCGCTGGAAGCGGCGATCGCCGCGCAGGGCATCGCGCCGCGACGGCTGGTGTCCGGTGCCGGCCACGACGCGATGGTGATGGCCGCGCTGTGCCCGACCGCGATGCTGTTCCTGCGCTGCGCCGGCGGCGTCAGCCACCACCCGGCCGAACGCGTGGAGCCCGCCGACGCCTACCTGGCGGTGGCGGCGATGCTGCACTTCCTCGATTCCCTGGGAGACACCCTTGTCCGTTGAGCCGCTGCCCGCCGACCTGTTCGGCGAGATCGATCCGCCGCAACGCCTGCTGATGGGGCCGGGCCCGGTCAATGCGCATCCGCGCGTGCTGCGTGCGATGTCCGCGGACCTGCTCGGCCAGTTCGATCCGGAAATGACCGGCTACATGAACCAGGTGATGGCGCTGTACCGGCCGCTGTTCGGCACCGAGAACCACTGGACCTTCCTGGTCGACGGCACCGCGCGCGCCGGCATCGAGGCGGCGCTGGTGTCGCTGGTGGCCCCGGGCGAGCGCGTGCTGGTGCTGAACTTCGGCCGCTTCGGCCTGCTGCTGGGCGAGATCCTCGGCCGCATCGGCGCGGTGGTGGAGACGGTCGAGGCGCCGTGGGGCGAGGTGGTGCCGATGACGGAGGTCGCTGCGGCAATCGAACGCTTCGCGCCGAAGTTGGTCGCCTGCGTGCACGGCGACACTTCGACCACGATGGCGCAGCCGCTGGACGGCCTCGGCGCGCTGTGCCGTGCCGCCGGCGCGCTGTCCTACGTCGATGCCACCGCGACCATCGGCGGCATGCCGATCGCCAGCGACGCCTGGGGCGTGGACGTGGTCACCGGCGGGCTGCAGAAGTGCCTGGGCGGGCCGTCCGGCTCGGCGCCGATCACCGTCTCCGCGCAGGCGGCCGAGGCGATCTTCGCGCGCCGCCACGTCGAGCGCGGCATCGTCCGCGACGATATCGCCAACGGCCGCGGCGTACGCATCGGCTCGAACTACTTCGACCTGGCGATGGTGATGGACTACTGGTCCGACAAGCGCCTGAACCACCATACCGAGGCCACCAGCATGCTGTACGCGGCGCGCGAATGCGCGCGCGTGGCGCTGCAGGAAGGCCTGCCGGCGCGCTTCGCGCGGCACGCGGCGGCCGGCCGCGCGGTCGCCGCCGGCGTGCGCGCGCTGGGGCTGCAGGTGTTCGGCGACGACCGCCACCGCATGGCCAACGTCACCGGCGTGGTCATTCCCGTCGGCATCGACGGCGAGGCGGTGCGGCGGCGCCTGCGCGAGGATTTCGAGATCGAGATCGGCACCGCGTTCGGACCGTTGCAGGGCAAGCTGTGGCGGATCGGCGCGATGGGCTACAACGCGATGAAGCACAAGGTGCTGATCACCCTGGCCGCGCTGGAGGCGGTGCTGCGCGCCGAAGGCCATGCCTGCGCGTCCGGCGCCGCGGTGGACGCGGCGCTGGCCGCCTGGCACGCCGACGGAGCGCCGCGATGAACGCCGCGCGCGACCTGGTCGGCTATGGCGCGCAGCCGCCGGATCCGCAGTGGCCCGGTGGCGCGCGGGTGGCAGTGCAGTTCGTGCTCAACTACGAGGAAGGCGCCGAGAACTGCGTGCTCAACGGCGATGCCGGCTCCGAGGCGTTCCTGTCGGAGATGGTCGGCGCGCACAGCCATTCGGGCGCACGCGCGATGGCGATGGAGAGCTTGTACGAATACGGCAGCCGCGCCGGCTTCTGGCGGCTGCAGCGGCTGTTCGCCGCACGCGGTGTGCCGGTGACGGTGTTCGGCGTGGCGCAGGCGCTGGCGGCCAATCCCGCGGCGGTGCAGGCGATGCGCGAGGCCGACTGGGAGATCGCCAGCCACGGCCTGCGCTGGATCGACTACCAGCAGGTGCCGGAGGCGACCGAGCGCGCGCACATCGCCGCGGCGATCGCCTTGCATACGCAGGTGACCGGCGCGCGCCCGCTGGGCTGGTACCAGGGGCGCACCAGTCCCAACACCGCGCGGCTGGTGGCCGAGGAGGGCGGCTTCGTCTACGACGCCGACAGCTACGCCGACGACCTGCCGTACTACGACCGCCGCCACGGCCGCGCGCAACTGGTGGTGCCGTACACGCTGGACGCCAACGACATGAAGTTCGTCGCCTACAACGGTTTCGCCGACGGCGAACCGTTCTTCCGTTACCTGCGCGACGGCTTCGAGCAATTGTGCGCCGAGGGCGGGCGGATGATGTCGGTGGGCCTGCACGGGCGCATCGCCGGGCGCCCGGCGCGCGCCCTGGCACTGGCCCGTTTTCTCGACCACGTGCTGGCCAGCGGCCAGGCCTGGATCGCGCGGCGCATCGACATCGCCCGCCATTGGCAGCGGGTGCATCCGGCATGATCCTCAACGCGCCCGAGGTGCTGGCCGAAGTGCAGGCGGCGTTCGCCGCCTACGAGCGCGCGCTGATGGACGACGACGTCGCCGCGCTGGACCGGCTGTTCCACGATGCGCCGACCACGGTGCGCTACGGCGTCGGCGAGGCCTTGTACGGCGCCGATGCGATCCGCGCGTTCCGCCGCGGCCGCGGCGGAACGCCGCAACGGCGTCTGCTGCGCGTGCAGATCGTCGCCTACGGGCGCGATTTCGCCACCGCCGATGCCGAGTTCCAGCGCCACGGCAGCCCGCGCCGCGGCCGCCAGAGCCAGAGCTGGGTGCGCTTCGCCGACGGCTGGAAGGTGGTATCGGCGCATGTGTCGTTGCAGGGGGACCACGCATGAGCGCCATCGACTGGAATGCGTTGCCCGAGGCCGCGTTCGTCGCGCGCCTGCATGCGCTGTTCGAGCATTCGCCGTGGGTGGTGCAGCGCGCCGCGGCGCGGCGCCCGCTCGCCGATCTGCATGCCGGCCTGCTGCAGGTGCTGCACGCGGCCAGCGCCGAGGAGCAGCTGGCGTTGATCCGCGCGCATCCGGAACTGGCCGGCAAGGCCGCGATCGACGGCGACCTGACCGCTGCCTCGGCCACCGAGCAGGCGCAGGCCGGGCTGGACCGCCTCAGCGCCGAGGAGTTCGCCCGCTTTCACGCGCTCAATGCCGCCTACCGCGCGCGTTTCGATTTTCCGTTCGTGGTCTGCGTGCGGCTGACCGACAAGGCCGGCATCCTCGCCGCGATGCAGGCGCGGTTGGCGAATACGCGCGAGGCCGAGATCGCCACCGCCCTCGACGAGATCGGCAAGATCGCGCGGCTGCGCCTGGAGGCGCTGTCGTGAGCGCCGCGGCAGGCGGGCTGCAGGCGCTGTCGGCGCAGGTCGCGCGCGAACTGCAGTGGCTCGGCCACGGCGGGCCCGACTGGACCCGCGCGCAGCAGCACGACGGCGAGCATGTCTACGACGTGGTCGTGGTCGGCGGCGGCCAGAGCGGGCTGGGTGCGGCCTTCGGCCTGCTGCGCGAGCGCATCTCCAACCTGCTGGTGATCGACGAGAACCCGGCCGGCCAGGAAGGGCCGTGGGTCACCTACGCGCGCATGGTCACCCTGCGCACGCCCAAGGAACTGAGCGCGCTGGACTTCGGCATGCCGTCGCTGACCTTCCGCGCCTACTGGGAAGCCCGGCACGGTGCCGCGGCCTGGGACGCGCTGGGCAAAATTCCGCGCGCGGACTGGATGGACTATCTGCGCTGGTACCGCGAGGTGCTCGGCCTGCCGGTACGTAACCAGGCGCGGTTGCTGCGCATCGAGCCGCTGCCGACCCGGCGCCTGCAACGCCTGCACCTGGACGGCGGCGACACGCTGCTGGCGCGCAAGGTGGTGCTGGCCACCGGCATCCAGGGCGGTGGGCAATGGCACGTGCCGTCGCTGGTGGCCGGCAAGCTGGCCCGCGCGCGCTACGCGCACACCTCCGAGGCGATCGACTACGCGGCGCTGGCCGGGCGCCGCATCGGCATCCTCGGCGGTGGCGCCTCGGCCTTCGACAACGCCCAGCACGCGCTGGCCGCCGGCGTCGGCGAGGTGCACGTGTTCGTGCGCCGCAACGCGCTGCCGCGGGTCAATCCGATCCGGCACATGGAACGCAGCGGCATCATTCCGCGCTTTGCCGCACTGCCCGATGCTGACAAGTACGCGATGATGGCCAGCTTCTTCCGCCGCAATCAGCCGCCGACCAACGACACCTTCGAACGCGCCGCGGCCTGGCCCAATTTCCACCTGCACCTGGGCAGCCCGTGGCAGGACGTGGCCGAGACCGCCGACGGCGTGCTGGTGACCACGCCGCACGGGCGCCTGCCGTTCGACTTCGTGGTGCTGTCCACCGGCCTGGTCACCGACCCGGCGCTGCGCCCGGAACTGGCTGAAGTGGCCGACGGCATCGCGCGTTGGCGCGACCGTTACCGCCCGCCGCCGGGACAGGACCTGCCGCTGCTGGATGCGCATCCCTACCTGGGCCCCGGCTTCGAGTTGCTGCCGCGCACCCCGGCGCACGCGGCGGCGCTGCACGGCCTGTTCGCCTTCAACTATTCGGCGCTGCTGAGCCTGGGCCTGTCGGCGGCGGCGCTGTCCGGGCTGAAGCACGCGTTGCCGCGGCTGGTGAAGGCGGTCGCCGATCAACTCTTCTTGGACGAGCGCGAGGCGATGCTTGCCGCGTACATGGACTACGCCGAACCCGAATTCGTCGGCCAATGGCCGATGCCGCACCTGGAGGAGGCTGTCGGATGAGTAGCCTGTCGACCCATGTGCTGGACCTGAGTCGCGGGCTGCCCGCCGCCGGCGTGGCGCTGCGCCTGTTCGCCGGCGAGACGTTGCTGCATGCGGACGTCACCGATGCCGACGGCCGCTGTCCGGCGCTGCGCGCGCTGACTCTGGCAGCGGGACGCTATCGGCTGGAATTCGCCGTGGGCGACTACTTCCGTAGCGGCGGCGTCGCCTTGCCCGAGCCGCCGTTCCTGGACGTGGTGCCGATCGCGTTCGGCCTGGCCGAGGCGGGGCATTGCCACGTGCCGCTGCTGGTCTCGCCGTTCGGCTACTCCACCTACCGGGGCAGCTGAGATGGAGACGGTGCGCTTCCTGCTCGACGGACAGGTGATGGAACTGGACGCCGCGGACCCGACCGCCAGCGTGCTCGACCTGTTGCGCTACCGGCTTGGCCGCACCGGCAGCAAGGAGGGCTGCGCCGAAGGCGATTGCGGCGCATGCACGGTCCTGGTCGGCGAACTGGCCGCTGGCGATGGCGCCGACGGCGACGAGCAGGTGCGCTGGCGTGCGCTCAATGCCTGCATCCTGTTCGTGCCGATGCTCGACGGCAAGGCGCTGCTGACGGTGGAAAGCCTGGCCGTCGGTGGCGCGCTGCATGCCGTGCAGCAGGAACTGGTGCAGCGCCACGGCTTGCAGTGCGGCTTCTGCACGCCCGGCTTCGTGATGTCGCTGTACGCGCGCAGCATCGGCGCGCTGGGCACCGGCCAGGCGGCCCTGGCCGACGTGCTCGCCGGCAACCTGTGCCGCTGCACCGGTTATGGACCGATCCTGGACGCCGGCGCGGCGGTGCCGCCGGCGCCGCGCGACGATGCGGCCACGCTGGCAGGCCTGCGCGCGCTTCGCCGCACCGCCGCGCTGGCGCAGACCCACGACGCCACCACCACCACCGGGCGCGCGCGCCGCGCCACCGCGCCACGCAACGCCGACGCGCTTGCCGCCTTGCTGCTGCAGCGCCCCGAGTCGCGTCTGGTCGCCGGCGCGACCGATGTCGGCCTGTGGGTGACCAAGCAGCAGCGTGTACTCGACGACGTGGTGTTCATCGGCGACATCCCCGAGTTGCGCCTGCTGCAGGACACCGCGGACGGGCTGCGCATCGGCGCCTGCGTGCGCTACAGCGAGGCGCAGGCCGCGCTGGCGGCGCTGCACCCGGCGCTGGGCGAGCTGTTGCGGCGCATCGGCGGGACCCAGGTGCGCAATGCCGGCACCATCGGCGGCAACATCGCCAACGGCTCGCCGATCGGCGACATGCCGCCGGCGCTGATCGCGCTCGGCGCCAGCCTGACCCTGCGCCGCGGCGATGTGCGGCGCACGTTGCCGCTGGAGGACTTCTTCCTGGCCTACGGCCGCCAGGCCCTGCAGCCGGGCGAGTTCGTCGAGCACGTGGACGTGCCGCGGCCGCCCGCGGACCTGCTGTATCGCGTGGACAAACTGAGCAAGCGCTTCGACAGCGACATCTCCGCGGTCTGCGGCGCGTTCGCGCTGCGCATCGGCGATGGCATGGTGCGCCAGGCGCGCATCGCCTTCGGCGGCATGGCCGGCACGCCGCAACGCGCGCGCGGCGCCGAGCAGGCGCTGCTTGGGCAGCCGTGGAGTGCGGCCACGGTCGAGGCCGCCGCCGCGGCGCTGGCGCAGGACTTCCGCCCGCTCAGCGATGTGCGTGGTTCGGCCGGGTACCGCCTGGCGGTCGCGGCGAACCTGCTGCGGCGGCTGTGGATCGGGCACGCGCATCCGCACGAGCCGCTATCGGTGCTGGAGCTGGCCGATGGCTGACGGTCCGACCGCTGCCAGCCCCGCGTCGTCGCAGGTGCACCGCGCGCTGCGCCACGACAGCGCACCGGCGCATGTCAGCGGCCAGGCCCGCTACATCGACGACCTGCCCGAGCCGCCCGGCCTGCTGCACCTGGCATTCGGCCTGAGCGAACAGCCGCATGCACGCGTGCTGCGCCTGGATCTGGCACCGGTGCGCGCAGCATCCGGCGTGGTGGCGGTGTTCGCCGCCGCCGACATTCCCGGCGAGAACAATGTCGCCCCGGTCGCGCACGACGATCCGCTGTTCGCCGAAGACACGGTGCTCTATCACGGCCAGCCGCTGTTCGTGGTCGCCGCCGACAGCCATGTCGCGGCGCGGCGCGCGGCGCGCCTGGCACGGGTCGAGTACGCGCCGTTGCCGGCGCTGCTGAGCATCGCCGACGCGCGCGCCGCCGGCGCGGTGCTGGAGCCGGCGCAGCGCATGGCCCGCGGCGGCGACGTCGATGCGGCCTTGGCGGCGGCGCCGCGACGCTGCGGCGGTGCGCTGGAGATCGGCGGGCAGGAGCATTTCTACCTGGAAGGACAGATCGCCGTGGCCCTGCCCGGCGAACAGGGCCAGCTGCACGTGCTGTCCTCGACCCAGCATCCGAGCGAGGTGCAGCACCTGATCGCGGCGCTGCTCGGCCTGGACAGCGCCGACGTGACCGTGGAAGTGCGGCGCATGGGCGGTGCGTTCGGCGGCAAGGAGACCCAGGCGGCGGCGCCGGCGGCGGCCTGCGCGCTGGTCGCCGCGTTGACCGGCCGCCCGGCCAAGCTGCGCTACGACCGCGACGACGACATGCGCATCACCGGCAAGCGCCACGACTTCCAGGTCGACTATCAGGTCGGCTTCGACGACGCCGGCCGCATCCTGGCGCTGCGCCTGGAGCTGGCCTCGCGCTGCGGCGCCACCACCGACCTGTCGCTGGCGATCAACGACCGCGCGATGTTCCATGCCGACAACTGCTACTGGTTGCCGGTGGTGGAGATCGTCTCGCACCGCTTGCGCACGCACACCGTGTCCAACACCGCGTTCCGCGGCTTCGGTGGGCCGCAGGGCATGCTGGCGATCGAACGCGTGCTGGACGCGGTCGCCGCCGCGCTGGGCCGCGATGCGCTGGCGGTGCGCCAGGCCAACCTGTACGCGGCGCCGCACCGCAACGTCACCCCGTACGGCATGACCGTGGAAGACAACGTCGCGCCGGCGCTGATCGAGGAACTGGCCGCGCGCGCCGACTATCCCGCGCGGCAGGCGGCGGTGGCGGCGTTCAACGCGCGCCACCGGGTGCTGAAGAAGGGCCTGGCGCTGACTCCGGTGAAGTTCGGCATCAGCTTCACCACCACCCATCTCAACCAGGCCGGCGCACTGGTGCTGGTCTATGCCGACGGCTCGGTGCAGCTCAACCACGGCGGCACCGAGATGGGCCAGGGCCTGATGATCAAGGTCGCGCAGATCGTCGCCGACGTGTTCGGCATCGACACCGCGCGCGTGCGCATCACCGCCACGCGCACCGACAAGGTGCCCAACACCTCGGCCACCGCGGCGTCCTCGGGCACCGACCTCAACGGCATGGCGGCCTACAACGCGGCCAGCGAGATCCGCGCGCGCCTGGCCGTGCTGGCCGCCGAGCGCGGCGGCGTGACGCCGGCGCAGGTGCGCTTCGCCGACGGCAAGGTCGTGGCCGGCAGCGTCGAACTGGAGTTCGGCGCGCTGTGCCGGCAGGCGCACATGGCGCGCATCTCGCTGGCCGCCAGCGGCTACTACGCCACGCCGAAGATCCACTACGACCGCGCCAGCCACCGCGGCCGCCCGTTCTACTACTTCGCCTACGGCGCGGCACTGAGCGAAGTGGTGATCGACACCCTGACCGGTGAACACAAGGTGCTGGCAGTGGACGTGCTGCACGACGTCGGCCGCTCGCTGAACCCGGCGATCGACCTGGGCCAGATCGAGGGCGGCTTCGTCCAGGGCATGGGCTGGCTGACCACCGAGGAATTGGTCTACGACGCGCACGGCCGGCTGCTGACCCATGCACCGTCCACCTACAAGATTCCCACCGCGGGGGATCGCCCGGCGCGCATGCGCATCGACCTGTGGGATGCCGGACGCAACGACGAGCCGACCATCCACCGTTCCAAGGCGGTGGGCGAGCCGCCGTTGATGCTGGCGATCTCGGTGTTCTCGGCGCTGACCCAGGCGGTGGCCGCGGCGGCGCCGGGCAACGGCGTGCCCGCATTGGACGCGCCGGCCACGCCGGAGCGGATCCTGGCCGCGATCGCGAGGCGTGCGGCCGATGCGCGCTGACTGGAGCCTGCACGCCGAAACAGCGCTGGCGCGCGGCGCGACCGCGCTGATCACGGTGCTGGCCACGGCCGGCTCGACCCCGCGCGAGGCCGGTACGCGCATGCTGGTGAGCGCCGACGGCAGCATCGGCACCATCGGCGGCGGCGTGCTCGAGTGGCGTGCCTGTGCGCTGGCGCGCGACCTGCTGGCGCAGCCGCCGGGCAGCTGGCAGGTGCAGGACTACACGCTGGGCGCGGCGGCGCCGGCGCGCGCGGCGGCCTGCAGCGGCCAGTGCGTGGACTGCGCGGCGCAAGCGCGGGCCGCCGATCTGCTCGGCCAGTGCTGCGGCGGGCGCGTGCGCCTGTTGCTGGAGCGGCTGGATCCGGCGCGCAGCGACTGGCTGCGGCAGGCGACGCTGGGGCGCACGCTGTCGACCCGGTTGCAGGTGGACGGCATCGCGCACGCCATCGACGACGCGTCGCCACAGCCGCTATCGCTGCGTGCGCCGGCGCCCGCGGCCGGGGCGCTGTTGCAGCAGGCGATCGGCCCACCGCGCACGCCGCTGCTCTTGTTCGGCGCAGGCCACGTCGGCATCGCCATCGCGCGTGCGTTGCGCGAGCTGCCGTTCGCCCTGGACTGGGCCGATCCGCGCGCGGACCTGGCTGCCGCTGCCGATGGTGCCGCGCATCTGGATGAAGCCGCATTGCTTGCGCGTGCCCGCAACGCGCCGGCCGACGCGATGCTGCTGATCCTGACCCACGACCATGCCCTGGACTACCGGCTCACCGCCGCGGCGCTGGCCGGCCGTGCCGGCTTCGTCGGCCTGATCGGCTCGGCGTCCAAGCGCGCGCGGTTCCTGTCGCGGCTGCGCCACGACGGCCTGGGCGCGGCCGCGCAGACGCGGCTGACCTGTCCGATCGGCCTGCCCGGGATCGACGGCAAGGCGCCGGCGGTGATCGCCATCGCGGTGGTTGCGCAATTGCTGCAGTGCGTGTCGGCGCTGGACGCGCAGCGTCGTCCGCCCGTGGAGGACGCTGCGTCGCGTCCATTGCAGTCCGCGCTCGCTGCGCGATGACGTCGCAATCGAGCGAAGCGGTGCACTTTCCGATGGCGCAGTGCGTCGGGACTGAAGTCCCTCCCACAATGTCCCAGCCAGCTTGTCGCAAGCCTCCGTAGGAGCGGCTTCAGCCGCGACAAGCGAAGCGGCGCGCGTTCCGACGGTGCCCTGCGTCGGGACTGAAGTCCCTCCTGCAGTGCCTCAGCCAGCTTGCCGCAAGCTCCGTAGGAGCGGCTTCAGCCGCGACGAACGAAGCGGCGCGCGTTCCGATGGCGCAGTGCGTCGGGACTGAAGTCCCTCCTGCAGTGCCCCAGCCAGCTTGCCGCAAGTCTCCTGTAGGAGCGGCTTCAGCCGCGACGAACCAAGCGGTGCGCGTTCCGATGGCGTACTGCGTCGTGACCGAAGTCGACCCTGCCGTGCCTCTGGCTGACGTGCCGCAACGGCATGGCGACGCGGCGGCATCCTCGCGTCGCCACGACGCTCACGGCAGGCCGGCCAACCAGTCGTCGTCGCTGCCTTCGTTGATGTCGGCGAACAGTGGCGTGGAGAAGTAGCGCTCGCCGGTGTCCGGCAGCATCGCCAGGATCACCGCGCCGGGCGCTGCGGTTTCGGCCACGCGCAGGGCGGTGGCCACGGTGCCGCCGCCGGAGATGCCGGTGAAGATGCCTTCCTCGGCGGCGAGGCGGCGCGACACCGTGATGGCGTCGGTGTCTTCGACGCTCAGCACCTCGTCGTAGACCTCGCGGTTGAGCACCTCGGGCACGAAGTCCGGGGTCCAGCCCTGGATCTTGTGCGGCTTCCACTCCTGGCCCTGCAGCAGGGCGGCGCCAGCCGGTTCGGTGGCGGTGATGTGCACGTCCGGGCGGGCCAGCCGCAGCACTTCGCCGACGCCGGTGAGGGTGCCGCCGGTGCCCCAGCCGCTGACGAAATGGTCGAGCCGGCGGCCGGCGAAATCGCGCAGGATCTCCGCGGCGGTGGTGCTGCGGTGATAGGCGGGATTGGCCGGGTTGGCGAACTGCCGGGCCAGGAACCAGCCGTGCTGCTTGGCCAGTTCCTCGGCCTTGCGCACCATGCCGCTGCCGCGCTCGGCGGCCGGGGTCAGGATCACCTTGGCGCCGTAGGCGCGCATCAGCTTGCGGCGCTCGATCGAGAAGGTCTCCACCATCGTCGCCACGAACTTGTAGCCGCGCGCGGCGGCCACCATCGCCAGGGCCACGCCGGTGTTGCCGGATGTCGCCTCGACGATGGTGTCGCCGGGCTTGAGCAGGCCGCGGGCTTCGGCATCGAGCACGATCGCCAGCGCCAGGCGGTCCTTGACCGAACCGCCGGGGTTGAACGCCTCGACCTTGACGTATAGCTCCACGTGCGCCGGCGCCAGGCGTTGCAGCTTGACGATCGGGGTGTGGCCGATGGTATCGAGGATGTTGTCGTAGATGGCCATGCGTGGGGTCTCCGGAAAGTGCGGGTCAGGCGGCGTGGGCCAGGGTAGGCACGGCCGGCTTCGGGGAAGGTGAGGGTGCGCGCAGCGGCGCGGCGCCGAACCAGTGCAGGGTGTCGGCCAGCGCAGCCACCTCGCCCAGGATCAGCAGCGCCGGCGCGCGCACCGCATGCGCGCGGGCGGTGTCGGGCAGGTCGGCGAGGGTGCCGCGCACCACCCGCTGCTCGGCGCGCGAGCCGTTCTCCACCAGCGCGAACGGCGTGCCAGCGGCGCGACCGGCGGCGAGCAGGCGCGTGCGCACCGTGTCCAGGCCGGCCACGCCCATGTACACCGCCAGGGTCTGCCGCTCCTGCGCCAGTGCGGCCCAGTCCAGGGTGTCCAGCGAGGCCTTGCAGTGCGCGGTGACCAGGCGCAGCGACTGTGCGTGGTCGCGATGGGTCAGCGGGATGCCGGCGTAGGCGGCGCAGGCGAGTGCGGCGGTGATGCCGGGCACCACCGCGTAGGGCACGCCATGCGCGCGCAGGTATTCCAGTTCCTCGCCGCCGCGGCCGAACACGAACGGGTCGCCGCCCTTCAGCCGCACCACCCGGCGTCCGCGCCGCGCGTGTTCCAGCAGCAGGGCGTGGATCTGCTCCTGGGCGACGCTGTGGCCGTCGGCCGATTTGCCGACGGCGATGCGCTCGGTACCTACCGGTATGAGCTGCAGGATCGCGGCGCTGACCAGGCGGTCGTGCAGGACCACGTCGGCCTGGCGCAGGGCATGCAGCGCGTTGCCGGTGAGCAGGCCGGGATCGCCGGGACCGGCGCCGACCAGGGTCACGCTGCCCGGGCGCAGCGGCAGCGCCTGGGGTGCGGCGGCTTCGGCGGTATCTGCAGCGGACGCCGGCGCGGCCGGCACGGCTTGCGCCAGCACCCGTCGCGCCGCAGCGGCCTGCAGTGCCTGCCGGTTGCGCGCCGGATCCTCGCTGGCGGCGATCACGAACCACACGCTCTCCAGCCAGGCGTTGTCGAAGGCGCTGCGTAGCCAGGTCAGCCGGCCCTGCGCGGACAGCGCCTGCAATGGCGGGGTCAGGGTCGGCGCGGCCACCCGTGGCAGGGCGCCGGCGGCCAGCAGCGCCTGCACCTGGCGTTCGGCGGCCGTGCCGCCGCCGATCACCAGCACGGCCCGATCGTGCAGGTCCGGATACAGGGCAATCGGGGCAGGGCTCACAGGATGTCTCGCAACGCGGGGCAGGCGGGAGCGACGACCGTAGCGCCGGCTCATAGCCCCAGGAAATGACTTCATGCCCATCGCAGATAGCTTTCGGTTATAAGGTGAAAGGCCGAATTCCACTACAGTCGAGCGTCCCGCCAGGCGGCGCCTCGCCCTCGTCCCGATGACGCTGACCCAACTCCGCTACCTCGTCGCCATTGCCGATGCCGATCTGAACATCACCCTGGCGGCGGCGCGCGTGCATGCCACCCAGCCGGGGCTGTCCAAGCAGCTCAAGCAACTGGAGGACGAACTGGGCTTCCTGCTGTTCGTGCGCAAGGGCCGCAGCCTGGAAACGGTGACCCCGGCCGGGCGCGAGGTGATCGAGCGCGCCCGTGCGGTGCTGGCCGAAGCCAACAACATCCGCACCTACGCGGCCAACCAGCGCCGCGAGAGCCAGGGCCAGCTGACCCTCACCACCACCCACACCCAGGCGCGCTTCGTGCTGCCGCCGGCGGTGGCGCAGATCAAGCAGGCCTATCCGCAGGTCAGCGTGCACCTGCAGCAGGCCGCCGAGAGCGCGGCGCTGGATCTGCTCAGCCAGGGCGATGCCGACATCGCCATCGTCAGCACCGCCGGCACAGCGCCGGCCGCCGGCATCGCCGTGCCGCTGTACCGCTGGCGGCGGCTGGTGCTGGTGCCGCGCGGGCACGCGCTGGACGTACCCAAGCGGGTGCCGGACATGGCCGCGCTGGCGGCGCAGCCGTTGATCAGCTACGAATCCTCTACGCGCTCCGGCTCCTCGCTGCAGCGCGCCTTCGGCCGCCTCGGGCTGGAGCCGCGGATCGCGCTGACCGCGCTCGACGCGGACCTGATCAAGACCTATGTGCGCACCGGACTCGGCGTGGGCCTGCTGGCGGAGATGGCGGTGAGCGCCAACGACACCGACCTGCGCGCGTGGCCGGCGCCGCCGGAGATTCCCGAGTGCATCGCCTGGGCGGTGCTGCCGCGCGACCGCGTGCTGCGCGATTACGCGCTGGAGCTGGTGCACGTGCTGGCGCCGCAGATCGACACCCGCGACCTGCGCCGGGTGATGGAAGGCAACCAGCAGCCGGACTGGCCGGCGCCGCCGAGTTGGGAAGATCTGACCCAGACCATTACCAGCTAGAAGCCGGGAATAGGGAATCGGGACTGGGGAATCGCGACAGCGGCGCCTCGTGCTCGATGTGTTGATTGGCTTCGGACAGACGTCCGGGCAAAAGAAGTAAGGGCAACGGCGTCGCGGCCTGCACTGGAATGAAGACCCCGCACCGGTGTGGTTGCCTGCCGTGCGCGTTGCCGCAGCGCGAGCCGCCCCCTATCATGCGGCCCCTTCTGCCACCCGGCAGACCGCGACCCTGGACGTGCCGGCGCCTGCCGGCACCACGCCGCCGCTGTGCGGGCGCCGCCCAGGGCGCGTCGACTTTCCCAACGCAAGGACGCCCGATGCATCCTGTTCTCCAGCACAACCTGTTCTTCGTCAAGGAACAGGTCGGCATGTTCAAGGCCGCCAACAACTACGACGTGTTCGATCCGCACAGCAACCGCAAGCTGCTGGAATGCCGCGAGCCGAACCTGGGCCTGTTCACCAAGATCTTCCGGTTCTCCGACTACAAGCGCATGACCCCGTTCCAGGTGGAGGTGCGGACTCCCGAAGGGCAGAAGGTGCTGACGGTCAAGCGTGGCTTCTCGCTGTTCCTGTCCCGGGTGGAGGTGCTGGACGAGCACGATCGGCTGGTCGGTTCCTTCAGCCAGAAGTTCTTCTCCATCGGCGGCAAGTTCGATGTGCTCGATGCCCAGGGCGCGCCGGTGTGCACGCTGCGCGGCAAGTGGACCAGCTGGGATTTCCGCTTCGTGCAGGGCGAGCGCGAACTGGCGCAGGTGTCCAAGAAATGGGCCGGGCTGGGCAAGGAGCTGTTCACCAGCGCCGACAACTACATGCTGTCGATCGCCGACAGCGTGCCGGCCGAGGATCCGCGGCGGATCCTGATCATGGCGGCGGTGTTGTGCATCGATATGGTGTTGAAGGAGTGACTTTGAAGCCGGGAATCGGGAATTGGGATTGGGGAATCGCAAAAGCTGGATTCCCGCGGCTGCTGCACCCTGGCCCCTCGCACTGAGTGTGAGAGCCCCTTGTGGGAGGGACTTCAGTCCCGACTGCAGGCTGCCGGAAGACCTTGGTCCCTCACTGGTCCCTGCCGAGCCTCAGCGACTCAACGATGCGCGGCTGCGCTTGGACATCTTCCTTCTCCCTTCGGGAGAAGGTGCCCCGAAGGGGCGGATGAGGGGACGGGTACCGCCCAAGTAAGTACACCTGCGCCAGCGTCGCTCAGGCGTCAGGCGTCAGGCGTCCGCGGCCGCCGGCAGCAGCACGGTGAAGCGGCTGCCGTGGCCGGGCTGGCTGCGCACTTCCACGGTGCAGCCCAGGGTCTCGGCGGCGCGGCGGACGATCCACAGGCCCAGGCCGAGGCCGTCGCTGCGCGGGTCGGCCTGGCGGAAGGCCTGGAACAGCGTGCGCAGGCCGTCTTCGTCCATGCCGATGCCGCGGTCGATGATCTCCACCGCCACCTGGTCGCCGCGGCGCCGGCAGCCGATCAGCACCTTGCCCTGCGCGGTGTACTTGACCGCATTGCCCAGCAGGTTGCCCAGCAAGGTGGAAAGCAGGGCGGTACTGCTGCGCACGCGCAGCGAGGTCGGCACGCTGCGCAGCTGCACGCCCTTGGCCGCGGCCTGCGTCTGCCAGGTGGCCAGAATCGGCGCCAGCACGTCGGCCAGGGCCAGGGTCTGCAGCGCCGGCAGGCGCAGCTCGCCGGCGGCGGCATTGGTGGCGAGCTGGTCCAGACCCACGGCGACCTGGTTCAGGGCCGCGCGTGCGGTCTCCAGCGAACCATCCTGCGCGGCGTCGTGCTGGCGCTGCAGCTTGCTCAGTGCGTAGGACGCGGTGCGCAGCGGCGTCTTCAGATCGTGGCCGGCGATGGCCATCAGGCGGCTGCGGTAGTGGTTGGATTCCTGCGCCAGGTGCAGCGCCTTGCGCAGTTCCAGTTGGCCCATGGCCTGCCGCGCCAGCGCGCGCAGCGCTTCGATCTGCTCGTAGCTGAGCTGGCGCGGGCGCCGGTCCAGCACGCACACCGTGCCCAGGGCCAGGCCGTCGGAGGTCTTCAGCAGCGCGCCGGCGTAGAAGTGCAGGCGCATGTCGCCGGTCACCAGCGGATTGCAGGCGAAGCGCGGGTCCTCGCGGGTGTCCGGCACCAGCAGCAGGTCGTCCTCGAGCAGGGCGTGCGCGCACAGCGAGGTCGCCAGCGGTGTCTCGCGCGTGCCCAGCCCGATCTCGCTCTTGAACCACTGGCGCTCGCTGTCGATCAGGTTGACCACCGCGATCGGCGCCTGGCAGATCAGGCCGGCCAGCCGGGTGATGTCATCGAATGCAGGCTCGCGCGGGGTATCCAGGATCGCGTAGCTGTGCAGCGCGTCCAGGCGCAGCGCTTCGTTGCGCGGCTTGGCCGCGCAGTACACCGGGTCGGCGGCGGGCTCAACAAGGGACATGCAGCGCGACTCGGGCGGAAAGGCACCCAGTCTATGGTACCTGTCACGGTTTATGCCGACGCGGCGTTCACATGGCGCTCGCGTGGGTTGCACCCGGGCTTAGCGAATCGGCTGGCGCCGGCGGCGCGCCTGGTCAGCCCACCCAGCGGCCCTGCGCGTCGACCAGCGGCGTCCCGTCCTCCTTGGCGAAGGCGCCGCGCTGCGGCGTCGGCAGGATCTCCAGTACCGTCTCCGACGGCCGGCAAAGGCGCGTGCCCAGCGGGCTGACCACGATCGGCCGGTTGAGCAGGATCGGGTGCTGCAGCATGGCCTCCAGCAGCGCGTCATCGTCCAGCGTCGGGTCGTCCAGCCCCAGTTCGGCGTAGGGCGTGCCCTTCTGCCGGATCAGCTCCCGCAGCGGCAGCCCGCTGGTCGCCGCCAGCGTCTGCAGGGTGGCGCGGTCGGGCGGGGTCTTCAGGTATTCGATCACGGCCGGCTCGACGCCGCTGTTGCGGATCAGCCCGAGCACATTGCGCGAGGTGCCGCAGGCGGGGTTGTGGTAGATCGTGATCGTGGGCATGGGTGGCTCGCTGAGTGGGACGGAACAAAGGCGGCCGTGCCGGAATCCTGCACGTGGCCGCGGCCGATGGTGCCGCAATCGTGGCGCCATGCAAGGGCGGCGATCGTCGCGGGATGGGAACGGCCGGCCTCTCTTCGATTTGCGCAGACGGCATGGTCCGGCCGCGCAACGGCTGGACCACCTAGCCGGCGTCTGGCAGCGGCGAGGCGACCGCGCTGCGGCCATGTTCGGACCGAGGCAGCGGCCGCGATGGCGTGCTGCAGCCTGCCGACTCAAGACGTGGTCCTGCGCCATGCGTCACTTCGCCGCACTCGGTGTCGCATGCGTTTCAATGGCCGGCGCAGCCTCTAGAATGCGCCGATGGTCCGTCTCCGCCAGTTGCCGTCGTGTTGGGCCGCGCTCGCCGCGCTGGCGCTCGGCCTGTTGCTGCTGGCGCCGCCGATCAGCCAGTGGCGCCAGGCACGGACCGAAGCGGCCGCGGTGCAGGACCAGGCGCTGTGCACCAGCGGCGGCCTGCGCCTGGCGGCGCTGGCGGGAGCCGTCTCCGCGGCGCATGGCGGCCACCACGACGATGCCGGCCTGGCGCACGCGCCGGCCTGCGATTACTGCCTGCTCGCCACACGTCTGTTGCCGTGGGTGGCACTGTTGCTGGCGCTGCTGCCCTGGTGCTGCCCGCCGACGCCGAGGGCGGCGCTGCGCAGCCGTGTCGTCACGGCCATCGCACGCCGCGCACACCCGCCACGCGGGCCGCCGCTGTTCTCCTGATCCACGGGTTGCCGTTTCCGTGCCGCGGCATCGCTGCGGCATGTCCTCGTGCCGATGGAGTTTCGCCATGTTCCGCTTTTCTTCCATGCCGCCCGTGGCGGCATGCTGCTGCGTGTATCTCGCAGCGGCCATGCCTGCCCTGGCCGCCGATGCGCCGCCAGGCGCCGGCGATTCCGTGCTGACCCTGGGCAAGGTCCAGGCCACCTCGCCGCTCGCCGCCGGTTCCAGCGCGCGCAGCGTGTTCAGTTCCGTCGACATCCTCGGCGGTGACCTGCTGCAGGACCAGCACGTCGACTACAGCTGGGAACTGCTGATGCGCGCGCCCGGCGTGCAGGTGACCCAGTTCAAGATGGGCACCGACGCCGGGCGTTTCTCCTTCCGCGGCTTCAACGGCGAGGGCCGGGTCAATGCGGTCAAGCTGCTGATCGACGGCGTGCCCAGCAACGACAATGCCGGCGCCATGCCGTATCTGGATGCGGTGTTTCCGCTGGACATCGCCGCGATCGAGATCGTGCGCGGCACCAACGACCCGCGCTACGGCCTGAACGCGATTGCCGGCAGCGTCGACGTGCTGACCCGCAGCGGCGGCAACGACGGCCGCGCCAGCGTCACCGTCGGCAGCTTCGGCACCCGCGAGATACAGGCGACGCAGGGCATCGAGCGCGGTGCCTGGAGCCAGAACTATTTCGCCGCCTGGCGCGACAGCGACGGCTACCGCGACCACGCCGACGCGCGCAAGCATGCGTTCTCCGGCAAGTGGTTCTACACCGATCCGGACGGGCGCTGGCGTGCCGGACTCAGCGCGCGCGACTACCGCAACACGGCGCTGGAGGCGGGATACCTGGACTACGCGACCGCGCAGCGTGCGCCGCGCAGTTCCCCCGACTACGCGCGCGACGACCGCAGCCAGCGCCACACCACGCAGGTGTCGCTGCATCTGGACGCGCGCCTGGCCGAGACCGTGCAGGGCAGCGCCAAGGCGTACTGGAACCGCTACGACAATCAGCGCTGGGTACGCTTCACCGCGGCCGGAGCGCAGCAGGAGCGCGACACCGACGAGTGCCAGCGCGGCGTGCTGGCCAAGCTCAGTTGGCGCCCGGCGCTGGCCCGTGCCGACGCCTTCGCGCTGGAGGGCGGGGTCGACGCGCAGTGGCAGGACAACATCTCCCAGCGCTATCGCACGGTGGCGCGCGTGCGCACCGCGCCGCTGCGCGACTGGGACTTCGATCTGCACACCGAAGGCGCTTACGTGCAGGCGGTGCTGCGTCCGACCGCGCGCCTGCAACTGGTGCCGGGCTACCGGGTGGATCGGGTCGGCGGGCAGTTCCGCGACCTCGCCAGCGGTGCGCGCTATCCGACCTACGCATACGGCACGATTCGCCAACCCAAGTTGAGCGCGGTGTACGCGCTCACTGGGCAGGCCAGCCTGTACGCCAACATTGGTCGCACCTTTCAGATCGGCAGCGGCAACGGCGCCTACCGCACCCAGGCGCGCAACCTGGCGCCGTCCTACAACGACGGCTGGGAGAGCGGCCTCAAGTTCGCCGGCGCGCAGCAGCGCTGGGACGCACGCGTGGCCTACTGGGAGCAGCGCGCCTCCGATGAAGTGGCCACCATCCTCGGCGTGAACGGCAGCGTCGGCACCGGCGAGGTCGGCAACGTGGGCAAGACCCTGCGCCGCGGCTGGGACGCGCAACTGAACCTGCGTCCGGACGAACGCTGGACGCTGTGGCTGGCCTATTCCCGGCAACGCGCGTTGATCGTCACTCCCGACCCGAGCGCGCCGGCTACCCGCGGCAAGGAGATCGAGAACGTGCCGCATTACCTTGCGACGGCGGGCATCGGCTGGCAGGCCACGCCAAGGCTGACGCTGTCGGCCTGGGGCAACGCGCAGGGCGACTACTACGTGGAGCGCAGCAACACACTGGGCCGCTACGGTGGCTACGCCTTGGCCAATCTCGGCGCGACCTGGCGCTGGCGTCCGCAGCGTGAGGTGTCGCTGCAACTGAAGAACCTGACCGATCGGCACTTCGTCTACGCCTGGTACGACAGCGGGTCGTCCGGCTACTCGCCTGGCGATGGCCGCGCGCTGTACGCCACGCTGAGCTGGGGCTGGTGATGGCCGCGCGCACTCTTGCCGCCGAGGCGGCGCCAGCGCGCTTCTACCGCGCGGTGTGGCGCTGGCACTTCTATGCCGGCCTGCTGGTGCTGCCGCTGCTGGTCTGGCTGGCACTGACCGGCGCGGCCTTCGTCTACCAGCAGCCGATCGACCGCTACTTCCACCACGCGCTGAAGACCGTGCCGGTGCCGGCTCACGCGCAGGCGCTGGCCCCGCAACGGTTGCTGGATGCGGCCCTGGCCGCGCAACCGGGCCAGGCGCTGCGCTACACCACGCCGCCGCGGCGCGATGCCTCGGCGGAAGTGACCATCGCCACCGCCGATGGCCGCCACGCCGTGGTGTACGTGGATCCATACCGGGCACGGGTGCTGGGTCAGTTGCCCGAACACGGCACCGTGGCCTGGACCATCCGCCGCCTGCACAGCCTCGACTACGTCGGCTGGTTCGCCAATGCGCTGATCGAGGTGGCCGCCGGCTGGGCGATCCTGCTGGTGCTGACCGGCGTGTACCTGTGGTGGCCGCGCGGGCGCCGCGGCGGCGTGACCACGGTGCGCGGACGGCCGGCGCAGCGCGTGTTCTGGCGCGATCTGCACGCGCTCACCGGCAGCGTGGTCGGCGTGGCGCTGCTGTTCCTGGCGCTGACCGGGATGCCGTGGTCGTGGTTCTGGGGCGCGCAGGTCAATCGCCTGGCCAATGGCCACCACTACGGCTACCCGGCGGGGCTGCGCGTGGACCTGCCGATGTCCACGCAGCGGCTGAGCGATAGCGAGGTGCCGGCGTGGTCGCTGCGGCAGGCGCGCCTGCCGCAGTCGTCGCTGCCCGCCGCGGATCCGCATGCGGCGCACGGCGCGCATGATGGTCATGGAGACCACGACGGCATGGCCGGCATGGCGGATGCGGCGCCGGTGGCCGGCGTGATCGGCCTGGATGCGGCGGTGGCGCGGTTCCAGGCGCGTGGCATCGCGCCCGGCTACAGCGTCGCGCTGCCGCGCGGCGTGCGCGGTGTCTATACCGCGTCGGTGTATCCGCCGGACCTGGCGCAGCAGCGGGTGATCCACCTGGACCAGTACAGCGGCCAGGTGCTGCTGGACATGCGCTATGCCGATTACGGGCCGCTGGCCAAGGCGCTGGAGTGGGGCATCAACGTGCACCTGGGCCAGGAGTACGGGGTGCTCAACCAACTCGTGCTGATCGGCGCGTGCCTGGGCATCGTGCTGTTGTGCGTCAGTGCCGCAGTGATGTGGTGGAAGCGGCGTCCACGGGGCGGGCTCGGGGTGCCGCCGCTGCCGGCGGACCGGCGCACGCTGCGCGGCGTGGTGGCGTTGCTGGTGCTGGGCGGGCTGCTGTTCCCGTTGGTCGGTCTGTCCTTGCTGCTGATGTTGGCGCTGGACTGGGCGCTGGTGCTGCGGCGCGAGCCGGTGGTGGGGGCTTAGCGGGTCGAGGTCGGAAGCGACGGTGACTCCGCTGCGACAAGCGACGCCATCGGCGCAGCCGATCCTGAGCAGTCGGGACTGAAGTCCCTCCCACAAGGGGCGGGGCAGCATTCAGCGCTGCTTTCACCCGCACAGGAGACAGAGATTGTGCGCTGTAGGAGCGGCTTCAGCCGCGACCGGGCGTTCCCATGAAATACCAGGTCGCGGCTAAAGGGCACCTCTAAAAACCCCACCTTTGGCATCATTGGTCTGGAGAACACGCCGAGGACGCCACGATGATCAGCCTGTTTGCCGGCCACGAACGCGAAGCCAAGCGGCAGCAGATCGGCGATCCTCTGGCTCTGCTGTCACGGCATATCGACTTTGCCGGGATTGCTCACGCCGTAGACGCGAAGCTGTCCTTGGGTACCGGCAAGCGCGGCGGCCGTCCGGCTTGGCCGACGCAGATGATGATCAAGCTGCTGCTGTTGCAGCAGTTGTACAACCTCTCCGACGATGCGCTGGAGTATCAGGTGCTGGATCGGCGCAGCTTCCAGCAATTCCTTGGACTGGAACACAGCGGCAAGGTGCCCGACGCCAAGACGATCTGGGTGTGGCGCGAACGGCTCAAGACCAAGGATCTGATGGGCGACATCAGCACGGCGATCGGTGAGCAATTGCAACGTGCTGGGTTCATTGCCCGCGGCGGTCAGATCATCGACGCCAGCATCGTCAGCGCTCCGATCCAGCGCAACACGCGCGAGGAGAACGCGCAGATCAAGCAGGGCGATGACGTCGGCCAGGACTGGAGTGATGCCAAGCGTGCGCAGAAAGACGTGCAGGCACGCTGGACCAGGAAGCATGGGGTGACGTTCTACGGCTACAAGCTGCACGCCAGCACGGACCGCCGCTGGGGTTTCATCCGCCGCTACGACGTGAGCGCGGCCAACGTGCACGACAGCCGCCACTTCGAGCAGGTGCTGGACCCGGACAACACCGGCCGCACGGTATGGGCCGATAGCGGGTATGCCGATGCAGCGCGAGAAGCAGACCTGAAAAAGCGTGGTTACCGCCCCGCGATCCAACATCAAGGGCAGGCACGCAAGCCCTTGAGCGAGGCAGCAAAGCGCCGGAACCGTCGCATTGCCAAGGATCGGGTGTTCGGCGAGCACCCGTTTGCGCGCTTGGCCCAACAAGGCGGCAAGTTCGTACGCTGCATCGGCTTGGCGCGGGCAAAGGTGGTGATCGGGCTGAAGGTCGCCAGCCATAACGTGATGCGGCTGGCACGGCTACAGGAGCGGGCCATGGTGCCGGCGTGATCGGCTGAGGTGGCCGAGCGGCCACCTCAGCCTCCCAACCACCACGATCAGGCGCCGCTCTGGTGCCGTTGCGACAGATGCTGCCCCTGGCTCCAGGTCGTGGCAGGTTGTTCGAGGTGCCCTAAAGCCGCTCCTACGGAAAAGACGCGGTACGGTCGGTAACGCCGCTCGCGGCTGAAGCCGCGCCTACGGAACAGACGCGGTGTGGTCGGTTAGGTCTGCCGCGGCTGACGCCGCGCCTACACAACGGCCGAACGCGTGCTGGCGCACCTACAGATCCTCGTGGATCCCGCACTCGCGCTTGAGGCCGAAGAAGCGGGTGTCTTCCTCGCGCATGCCCGGTTCCCAGCGGCGGGTGGTGTGGAAGTCGCCGATGGAGACGTAGCCCTGTTCCCACAGCGGGTGATAGGGCAGGTCGTGTTGCTGCATGTATTGCCACAGGTCGCGATCGCTCCAGTCGGCGATCGGGTTGATCTTGTAGCGTTCGCCGCGCTTCTGCACGAACGGGGTCTGCGCGCGGCTGTCGGACTGGCTGCGGCGCAGGCCGGTGAACCAGGTGCCGACCTTCAGTTCGTCCAGCGCGCGGCGCATCGGCTCGACCTTGCGCAGGTTGTTGTACTGCTCGATGCCGACCATGCCCTGTTCCCACAGGCGGCCGTGGCGCGCTTCCATCCAGGCGCGGCTGACCAGCGGACGGTAGATCTTGAGGTTGAGCTTGAGCCGCTCGGTCAGCGCGTCGGCGAAACGGTAGGTCTCGGCGAACAGGTAGCCGGTGTCGATCAGGATCACCGGGATGTCCGGACGCTGCCGGGTCAGCAGGTGCAAGGTGGCCGCCGATTGCGCGCCGAAGCTGGACGACAGCGCCGCTTCGGCCGGGCCGTGCTGCAACGCCCAGGCCACGCGCTCCGGCGCGGACAGCGTCGCCAGCAGCGCATTGGCGGCATCGAGATCCAGGGCCGGCACCGGTGCGTTGGCGGAGGCGTCTTGGGAGGCGGCGGGCAGAGCGCTCATGCGTGCAGTTCCGACGGAATCAGGTGGCGGTGGGTGGGGTAGGCGGGCAGGGCGACCACGCCGCTGCGGTGCAGGAAGTCGCCGAAGCGCTCGCCCGCGTCCCGCTCGCTGGCATAGCGCGCGAACAGCGGCTCCAGCGCGGCGAGGATCTCCGGCTCGGCGATGTTCTCGCGGTACAGGGTGTTGAGGCGCTGGCCGCGGTGGTCGCCGCCGAGCATCAGGTTGTAGCGGCCGGGCGCCTTGCCGACCAGGGCGATCTCGGCCAGGTACGGACGCGAGCAGCCGTTCGGGCAACCGGAGATGCGCAGCAGGATCGGCGCGTCCTCCAGGCCGTGGCGGGCCAGCAGCGGCTGCAACTGCGCGGCGAAGGCCGGCAGGTAGCGTTCGGCCTCGGCCATCGCCAGCCCGCAGGTGGGCAGGGCCACGCAGGCCATGGCCGCGCGCGCCAGCGCGGTGGGTGCGCGGTTGCCGGCGTCCAGCGCATGCGCGCGCACCAGCGCGTCGATCGCCTCGCGCTGCGCGGCGGGGATGCCGGCGATGACCAGGTTCTGGTTCGAGGTCATGCGGAAGTGCGCGCCGTCGCCGGCATCGCGCAGCTGCACGGCGATCGCGCGCAGGCCGCTGAGGTGCTGCGCGCCGTCGGCATGGTCGGCGATGCGCCCGGCCGGCAGCGACAGGGTCAGGTGCCAGCGTCCGTCCTCGCCGGCCTGCCAGCCCTCGCGGTCGCCGTTGTGCTCGAAAGCGAAGTCGCGCACCGGCTGCAGGCGCACGCCGGCGCGGCGCTCGATCTCCGCCACCACCGTGTCCAGGCCATGGTCGTCGATGGTGTACTTGAAGCGCGCGCGCTTGCGCACGGTGCGGTTGCCCAGGTCGCGCTGGGTGGTCACCACCGCGGTGGCGACATCGAGCAACTGCGCGCGGTCGATGAAGCCGACCACGTTGGCCACGCGCGGGTAGGTCTCGGCATCGCCATGGCTGGCGCCCATGCCGCCGCCGAGGCTGACGTTGTAGCCGACCAGCGTGCCATCGGCGTCGAGCACGCCGATGAAGCCGAGGTCGTTGGCGAACACGTCGACGTCGTTGATCGGCGGCAGCGCGAAGCCGATCTTGAACTTGCGCGGCAGGTAGGCATTGCCGTAGATCGGCTCGTCCTCCTGGCCGCTGCCGGCGACCTGCTCCTCGTCCAGCCAGATCTCGTAGTAGGCGCGGGTGTTGGGCAGCAGGTGTTCGGACACGCGCGCGGCGTTGGCGTAGAGCGTGGCGTGCGCCTGCGAGGCGAGCGGATTGGCGGCGACCTGCACGTTGCGGTTGACGTCGCCGCAGGCGGCCAGCGTGTCGATCAGCGCGGCGTTGATCGCCTGCATGGTCGCCTTCAGTTCGCGCTTGATCACCCCATGGAACTGGAACGCCTGGCGCGTGGTGATGCGCAGCGAGTGGTTGCCGTAGGTGGTGGCGATGGCGTCGAGCTTGAGCCACTGCGCCGGATCCACCACCCCGCCCGGGGTGCGCGTGCGGATCATGAACTGGTAGGCCGGCTCCAGCTTCTGCCGGCGCCGCTCCTCGCGCAGGTCGCGGTCGTCCTGCTGGTAGCTGCCGTGGTACTTGATCAGGGTCTGATCGTCCTCGCGCAGCGCCCCGGTGACAGGATCGGCCAGGCTCTGCAGCAGCGAACCGCGCAAGCGCTGGCTTTGGTGCTTGATGTCTTCGACGGAGTGGGACATTAGGCAGGGAATCGAGAATGGGGAATAGGGAATGGCAAGAGCGGGTGCGTCGGATTACGGAAAGCCTGTCGAGGCCGGCTGTTGCCCATTCCCGATTCCCGTTTCCCGATTCCCCGCCTCAATAGACATCACGCGCATACCGCCCCTCCTGCTGCAGTTGGCTGAGGTAGGCGGCGGCGTCCTCGGGGCTGCGGGCGCCGTGTTCGGCGACGATGTGCAGCAAGGTGGCGTGCACGTCCTTGCCCATGGCGATGGCGCCGCACACGTACAGGTGCGCGCCGTTCTGCAGCCAGTCGTAGACCGCGCGGCCGTGTTCGCGCAGGCGCTGCTGCACGTACACCTTGGCCGGGGCGGCAGTGCCGCGCAGCGGCTGCACGTCGCGGGAGAACGCCAGGTCCAGCCGGTGCAGTTCGCCGCTGCGCAGCGCCTGCTGCCATTCGGCCTGGTAGAGGAAGTCGCGGTTGAAGTGGCGGGCGCCGAAGAACAGCCAGTTGCGGCCGCTGGCGCCGCTTTCGGCGCGCTCCTGCACGAAGCCGCGGAACGGCGCCACGCCGGTGCCGGGGCCGATCATCAGGATGTCGCGGCTGCCGTCGGCCGGCACCCGGAAGCGTTCGTTGGGCTCGATGTAGACCGGGGCGCTGTCGCCTTCGGCCAGGGCGGCCAGATAGCCGCTGGCGGCGCCGCCGTGGGCATGGCCGTGGGCGTCGTAGGCCAGCACGTCGACCGTGAGGTGGGCTTCGTCGCCGACCCGCTTGCGGCTGGAGGCGATCGAGTACAGGCGCGGGACCATCGGCCGCAGCGCCTGCAGCAGCGCGGCGTGGTCCCAATCCGCCGGCCAGCGACGTAGCACGTCGATCACTTGATGATCGGCGAGCAACGCCGCCAGGCCGGCGGTCTGGGTGGGGGCGAGCAGCTCGGTCAGCGCGTTGGCCCCGGCACGTTCGGCCACTGCGGCGAGCAAAGGGCGCGAGGCCCGGGTCAGTTCGCGATGGCTGGCGAGCCACGCGTGCAGGGGCAGCGTCTGCCCATCGACAGTGAATGCGACGTCGCCGTCCAGGCGCGTCGCGGCCAGGACGGCCTCGACCAGCGCTGGCGGATTGCGATGGCGCACACCGAGGGCGTCGCCGGGTTCGTAGTGCAGGCCACTGCCGGCCAGCGACAGTTCCAGGTGGCGCACGTCCTTGTCGGCCTGGCCATGCGCGGCGTAGCGCGGTCCCTTGAAGTCGCGGCCGCTGATCGGCTGGTTCGCCAGGACCTCTGCGGCGAACGGTTGCGTGCGGCTCCAGGTCGCGGCGGCGGCGCCGCGCAGCGGCGTCACCGTGGCCGACGGCGTCGCGGGCGTGCGGCCCAGGATGTCGCGTGCCTGCGCCAGCGCCTGCGCGCGCCACGGTGCCGCCACCGTCTCGATCTCCAGGTCGGCCTCGCCCAGCGGCAGCAGCCGCCGCGCGCCGAGTTCGGCCAGGCGCGCATCCAGGCGCCGGGCGATGCCGCAGAAATCGGCGTAGCTGGAATCGCCCAGGCCGAGCACGGCGTACTGCAGCTGCGGCAACTTCGGTGCGCGCCGGCCCTGCAGGAACTCGACGAAACCGATCGCATCGTCCGGCGGGTCACCCTCGCCCTGGGTGCTGATGACCACGTACAGCAGGCGCTCGTTACCCAGCTCGCGGGTGGGATAGGCGTCGGCGCGCAGCAGGCGCACCGCCAGCCCGGCCGCCTCGGCCTCGGCGGCCACCTGTTCGGCAGCGCGACGTGCGTTGCCGGTCTGGCTGCCGTAGACGATGCTCAGCTGCGGCGCGGGCGAGGGCGCCGCGGCGGCGCCGGCGACCACGGCCAGGGCCGGAGCTGCCGGTCCCTGCGCCTGGGCCAGACCGGCGGCGTAGCCGGACAGCCACCACAGGCCGGCCGCGTCCAGGCCCTCCACGGTCCGCGCCAGCAGTGCCTTGCGCTCCTCGGGCAAGGGGCTGGGCGGCAACGCGGGCGAGGCGGCGGTCATGGCCGGTCCGGGGATGAGGAAGGGATGACCGATGTTAGGGATTCGTTGCGCGGTACAGAAAGGAACAGGGGTTATCGGCTCATGCCCGTGGCTTATTTCTGCTGCCCGTAGACGCCGCGCACACTGCCGCCCCGTTCGTCACGCCCGCTGTTACGCTTCGGGTCCATTCCTCCACTGCCTGCCGCCGCCGTCTCGATGAGTGCGTTTTCCCTGTCCCACCTCGACCGCCTCGAGGCCGAGAGCATCCACATCTTGCGCGAGGTCGCTGCCGAGTTCCGCAATCCGGTGTTGCTGTATTCGGTCGGCAAAGACAGTTCGGTGCTGCTGCATCTGCTGCTCAAGGCGTTCGCGCCGGCGCCGCCGCCGATCCCGCTGCTGCACGTGGACACGCGCTGGAAGTTCCGCGAGATGATCGCCTTCCGCGACCGCCGCGCCGCCGAGACCGGGGTGGAGCTGCGCGTGCACATCAATCCCGACGGCGTCGCCCAGGACGTCGGCCCCTTCAGCCACGGCGCCAGCGTGCACACCGACGTGATGAAGACCCAGGCGCTGAAGCAGGCGCTGGACCTGTGGAAGTTCGACGCCGCCATCGGCGGCGCGCGCCGCGACGAAGAGAAGGCGCGGGCCAAGGAGCGGGTGTTCTCGTTCCGCAACGCGCATCACCGCTGGGATCCCAAGCAGCAGCGTCCGGAGCTGTGGAATCTGTACAACCCGCGGATCCATCCCGGCGAGAGCGTGCGCGTGTTCCCGCTGTCCAACTGGACCGAGCTGGACATCTGGCTGTACATCTACCGCGAAGCGATTCCGGTGGTGCCGCTGTACTTCGCCGCCGAGCGTCCGGTGGTGGAACGCGACGGCGCGCTGATCATGGTCGACGACGCACGCCTGCCGCTGCGTCCCGGCGAAACCCCGCAACTGCGGCGCGTGCGCTTCCGCACCCTCGGTTGCTACCCGCTGACCGGCGCGATCGAGTCGCAGGCCGATACCCTGGAGAAGATCATCGCCGAGATGCTGCAGGCCACCACCTCCGAACGCCAGGGCCGGATCATCGACCAGGACCCGGGCGCCTCGATGGAGCAGAAGAAGGTGGAGGGGTATTTCTGATGAGCCGGGATTCGGGATTGGGGATTGGGGATTCGCAAGAGCGGATGTCGGCGGCGGATGTGGTGTCGGAAGGGAGCACTGTGACGAATCCCCAATCCCCAATCCCCAATCCCGTAGGCGGCGACGCAGTCGCCGCCTACCTCCAGCAACACGAACACAAGCCGCTGCTGCGCTTCATCACCTGCGGCAGCGTCGACGATGGCAAGAGCACCTTGATCGGGCGCTTGCTGTACGACAGCAAACGGCTGTTCGACGACCAACTGGCCGCGCTTGGCGCCGACAGCAAGCGCCACGGGACCCGCGGCGGGGCGATCGACTATGCGTTGCTGCTGGACGGCCTGGCCGCCGAGCGCGAGCAGGGCATCACCATCGACGTGGCCTACCGCTATTTCGATACCGACCGACGCAAGTTCATCGTCGCCGACTGCCCCGGGCATGCGCAGTACACCCGCAACATGGCCACCGGTGCGTCCACCGCCGACGTGGCGGTGGTGCTGGTCGACGCCGCCAAGGGCGTGCTGACCCAGACCCGCCGGCACAGCTACATCGTCGCGCTGCTGGGCATCCGCCACGTGGTGTTGGCGGTCAACAAGATGGATCTGGTGGATTTCGCGCAGCAGACATTCGAGACCATCGCCGCCGAGTACCGCGCGCTCGCCGCGCAACTGGGCATCGCCGACGTGCAGTGCATTCCGCTGTCGGCGCTGGAGGGCGACAACCTGTCGCAGCGCTCGGCGCGCACGCCCTGGTACGCCGGCCCGGCGCTGCTCGAACACCTGGAAGGCGTGCAACTGGACACGCGCACCGCCGACAGCGGGCTGCGTCTGCCGGTGCAGTGGGTCAACCGCCCGCATGCGCAATTCCGCGGCTTTGCCGGCACCGTGGCGGCGGGCGTGGTGCAGCCCGGCGATGCGGTGGTGGTGCTGCCGTCGGCGCGGCGCGCGCAGGTCGCGCAGGTGTTGGTCGGCGCCGAGCCGGTGCCGCGTGCGGTGGCCGGGCAGGCGGTGACCCTGACCCTGACCGAGGAGATCGACGTCAGCCGCGGCGACGTGATCGCCGCCGCCGGCGATCCACCCGAAGTGGCCGACCAGTTCGCCGCGCACCTGTTGTGGATGGACGATGCCGCGCTGCTGCCCGGCCGCCCATACTGGCTGAAGATCGGTGCGCGCACCGTGGCCGCCAGCGTCACCGAGATCAAGCACCGCATCGACGTCAACACGCAGGAGCGCTTGGCGGCCAAGCGGCTGGAGCTCAACGAGGTCGGCTATTGCAACCTGGCGCTGGACCAGCCGATCGCCTTCGCCCCGTATGCGCAGGACCGCACGCTCGGTGGCTTCATCCTGATCGACCGCCACAGCAATGCTACCGTGGCCGCCGGCACCCTGGATTTCGCGCTGCGCCGCGCCGGCAACGTGCACTGGCAGCACCTGGACGTGGACAGGGCCGCGCGCGCGCGGATCAAGGGCCAGATGCCGAAGGTGCTGTGGTTCACCGGCCTGTCCGGCGCCGGCAAGTCGACCATCGCCAACCTGGTCGACAAGCGTCTGCATGCACTGGGCTACCACACCTTCATCCTCGACGGCGACAACGTGCGCCATGGCCTCAACCGCGACCTGGGCTTCACCGACGAGGACCGCGTGGAGAACATCCGCCGCGTGGCCGAAGTGGCCAGGCTGATGACCGATGCCGGCCTGATTGTGCTGGTCAGCTTCATCTCGCCGTTCCGCGCCGAGCGGCAACTGGCGCGCGAGCGCTTCGGCGAGGGCGAATTCCTCGAAGTGTTCGTCGACGTGCCGCTGCCGGTGGCCGAGGCGCGCGACGTCAAGGGCCTGTACGCCAAGGCGCGCGCCGGCCTGATTCCCAACTTCACCGGCATCGATTCGCCGTACGAGGCGCCGGAGCGCCCGGAACTGCACCTGCACGCCGACGGCGACAACGTCGAAGCGCTGGCCGCGCAGGTGCTGGCGGCGCTGGGGCTGCAGGACTGATGTTGGAGCGCGGCGCCGATCACGTCGCCGTGCCCCTATAACGCTCCTTTGTAGGAGCGGCTTTAGCCGCGACAGGCATTACCGATCATGTGTGTCGCGGCTGAAGCCGCTCCTACATACAGATCTTCTCGCCTGATACGCAAACATCAAGCAACAGCAAGAGCTTTCGCCCTTGCGGGCGAGTTACTTTTCTTTGCTCGCGCAAAGAAAAGGTAACCAAAAGAAGCGCTTTACCACAGCCGAAGGCTGGTCAAGCGCGCCCTGCCTTCGCGCCCTCCGCGCTGCGCGCTCCGGGTCCGCGTCCATCACGGGGATCCGCGGAAGGGGCATCCTGCCCCTGCCGCGGACGGCGTACATCCATGTACGCCGCCCTTCGGGTGTTTCCCCGCGCTGGCCGCCGCTGCGGAAGGGAACCCGGCAAGTCAAAAGCCGAAGCAACGGCGATAGCAAAGCGAATGCGCTGCATTTGGTGGCCACCTCGCCCGTTGATCGTGGTAGGTACGCAAAACGCTGGTTTCCGCAGCAGCTGCAGGCGCCGTTGCGCGTGGCGGGCCGACTTCTACTTTGCCCCCTGCGATACGTTGGCTGAGTGCACTGTGGGAGGGACTTCAGTCCCGACGCCTTTCAAGGTTGGGGCACAGCAGGAATCGTTCGTCGCGGCTGCATGACAGTTGATTTCTAAGACGAACTGCTCCCGCCGCGCTAGCGCCTGTGTTGCCACACTGCCTTCATCACGTGACAGCCGCCGCCGCGCGTGCTTAAGTCGTCGCCCTCCTCATCGGCGAAGGCCCTTCCATGCCAGCTCTGTCCCGTCGCGTGCTGTTCTCCGTCCTCGCGCTGTGCTGCGGCGCGGCCTGCGCGCAGGCGCCCGACGCGGTGCCGAGCGGGCGCCTGCCGGAGTGGGCGGTGCCCGAGCACTACGCGCTGGACCTGAAGATCGATCCGGAGCGCACAAGCTTCGACGGCACCGCCACCGTCCGCGTGCGCCTGGAGAGCGCGTCCGATCATCTGTGGCTGCACGGCAAGGAGTTGCGGGTGAGCAAGGCCACGTTGCGCACCGCCGATGGTGCGTCGTTGCCGGTGCGCTACACCCAGGCCGACGCGCAGGCCGGCGTCGCCAGCATCGCCTTCGGGCGCACGCTGCAGCCGCAGGAACTGACCCTGACCATCGTCTACAGCGCGCCGTTCAACCAGCAGTTGCAGGGTCTCTACCAGGTCAAGGCCCAAGGACACGCCTATGCCTTGACGCAGATGGAGCCGATCAGCGCGCGCTACGCCTTCCCCGGCTTCGACGAGCCGGCGCTGAAGACGCCGTTCGCGCTGCGCCTGACCGTGCCCGAGGGCGAGCAGGCGCTGGCCAATACCCGCGCCGTGTCCACCGAGCCGGCCGGCAAGGGCTGGAAGACCGTGCGCTTCGCCGAGACCGTGCCGCTGCCGACCTACCTGGTGGCCTACGCGGTCGGGCCGTGGGACGTGGTCGACGGGCCGGCGCTGCCGGCCACGCCGCAGCGCCCGCAGTCCATCCCGCTGCGCGGCGTGGCCGCACAGGGGCAGGGGCCGCGCATCCAGCGCGCGCTGCAGCAGACGCCGGAGATCATCGCCGCGCTGGAGGACTATTACGACTTCGGCTATCCGTTCGACAAGCTGGACCTGGTGGCCGCGCCGGACTTCTCCGCCGGGGCGATGGAGAACCCCGGCTTCGTCACCTTCCGCGACTGGCTGTTGCTGCTGGACGACGATTCGCCGCGGCACAACGTCGAGGGCTCGTTCAACGTCACCGCGCACGAGCTGGCGCACCAGTGGACCGGCGATACGGTGACAATGGCCTGGTGGGACGACCTGTGGCTCAACGAGGCCTTCGCCACCTGGATGCAGCAGAAGATCACTATGCGCCTGCGTCCGCAGTACCGCGCCGACCTGGACCGCATCAGCGCCGCGCAGGAGGCGATGGACAACGACAGCCTGGTCAGCGCGCGCAAGATCCGCCAGCCGATCACCGGCAACGGCGACATCGAGACCGCCTTCGACAGCATCACCTACCGCAAGGGCGCCGCAGTGCTGGGCATGTTCGAGCAGTTCGTCGGCGAGGACACCTTCCGCAGCGGCATGCGCGCCTACATCCGTGCGCACCGTTTCGGCAACGCCACCGCCGACGACCTGGTCGATGCGATCGCCGCCGCGGCCGGCAAGGATGAGGAGTTCAAGGCGGCGTTCCGCAGCTTCCTCGATCAGCCGGGCGTGCCCTCGCTGCAGGTCCAGGTGCAGCCGGAGGCGGGCGGTGCGGTGCTGCAACTGCACCAGCAGCGCTTCCTGCCGCTGGGTTCGCGTGGCAACGCCGCGCAGACCTGGGGCGTGCCGGTGTGCGTCAAGTACGGCACGCGCCAGGGCGTGCGCCGTGCCTGCCAGATGCTGTCTTCCAGCGACGGGCGCCTCGCGCTCGCTGGCGCCGATGCGAACAGTTGGGTGATGCCCAACGCCGGCGGCACCGGCTACTACCGCTTCGCCCTGCCCAGGCCGCAACTGGCCGCGCTCGGCCGCCATCTCGATGCGCTCGACGATGCCGAGAAGCTGGCCTATGCCGACGCCATCGACAGCGCGTTCCGCACCGGCGATGCCGACACCGCGGACGTGATCGCGGCCATGCAGCAGCTGGCGCCGGCCAAGGCCAAGGCCACGGCCGTGGCCACCGCGTTGAACGACCGCATCGGCTGGATCTGGCGGGTGCTGGCGCGCGACGACGCGCAGCGCGCCAGGCTGCGCCAGGCGACCGAGGCCGCGTTCGGCGCACGCCTGCAGGCGCTGGGCGATCAGCGCCGTGCCGGCGACAGCGACGACGACGTGGCGCTGCGCTCGCACCTGGCCGACCTGCTCGGCGTGACCATGGGCGTGCCGGCGGTGCGGCAGGCGCTGCTGGCCCAGGGCGATGCGGTGCTGGCCGGCAAGGGCGGCGCGCTGGACTTCGCCGCCGCCAACCCGGACCTGCTCGGCACGGCGCTGACCGTGGCGGTGCAGACGCGCGGTGCGCCGGCCGTGGACGCATTGATCGCCGCCCTGCGCGGCCATGGCGAACCGGCCCAGCGCAACGCGATGATCGAGGCGCTCGGCGCCGTGCGCGACCCGCAGCAGGTGCAGAAGGTGCGCGATTTCGCGTTGACCGATGCGATCAAGGTCGGCGAGATGAAAAGCCTGCTGATGGGCGCGCATGCCGAGCCGGCCACGCATGCCTCGATGTGGCCCTGGTACGCCGCCAACTTCGATCGCATCGTGGCGCGCTCCGGGTCCTTCGACGGCGGCCGCCTGCCGGCGCTGGCCGCCAGCGGTGGCTGCGACGCCTCAGAAGCGGACCGGCTGGAGGCATTCTTCACCCCGCGCCTGAAGGCGCTCAGCGGCGCCGACCGCGGCCTGGCGCAGACCGCCGAAACCATTCGCCTGTGCAGTGCGCTGCAGGCGCGGCAGCGTGCCGCGTTTCCGCCGCATTGATCGCAGTTGCCAGGCCCCTGCGCCGCCCGCATGCTACGCGGCACGCACTCGCGCGGCAGGCGCAGGGATGGCGGATCCGGTGGCGGACGACGCTGCCGGGCGACGTTCAGGGGGAACGCATGGATCCGAAGCTGCATGATGTACTGGCCAGAACCAATGTGGCCGAACTGGTCCAACCGGCGTGTGCCGAACAGGTGACGCATCAGCCGGTGCAGCCGGAGCCAGCGCCGCCACCGCCGCCCAGGTACGCCACCTCCGATCCATTTCAGTACCACCTGGCCAGCACCGAGATCGTCGGCAAGTTGGCCGAGGGGCGTACGTCGCCGGCGTTGCGCTTTTTCGGCTGGCTGGTGTTCGGACTGCCGATGGCCTCGTTCGGATTGATGATGCTGCACGCGATCTGGTATGACGCCTCGGCGCATGCCCTGTATGTGCCGCACACCCTGGGGCAGGCGGTGCGCATGCTGCTGGGGACTGCATCGGCGCTCGCCTTCGTGGTGGCCTATCCGTACTTCACCCGGCGTCGTACCGCCAAGGATTGAGTGAGCGCCGCAGGCCGCGCCATGCGTGCGCTGCGTCTCATCGCGCAGCGCCTCCCCGCGCCGGCAAGGGTCGTCGGTCATGCCCGAACTGTCTCAACGCCGGTCACGCCGGGCCGTTAGACTGGGCCGAACTCCACGCGTCCGGGATTTCCATGCCGCACCGACCACGCGCCGGCGTCCGCCTGGTGTATCTGCTGTTGTCGTCGATCGCGCTCGTCGGGTGCGGCAAGCCCGCGGCGCCGGCCAAGGCCAGTGCCGCGGTTCCGGTGACGCTGCAGACGGTGCAGCTGCGCGACTGGAACGACAGCCTGTCCTCGCTGGGCACGGTCAAGGCGCGCGAGTCGGTGACGCTGACCGCCAAGGTCAGCGAGATCGTCGAGCGTGTGCATTTCGAGAGCGGCCAGGAAGTGGCGGCCGGCGCGCCGCTGGTGACGCTGCGCGGGCAGGGCCAGCAGGCGGCGCTGCGCGAGGCCGAGGCCACCTACACCGAGGCCGAGCAACTGTACCGCCGGCAGAGCGAGCTGGTCGGCCGGCAACTGGTGTCGCGCGCACAACTGGACACGCAACGCGCCCTGCGCGACGCCGCGCAGGCGCGGGTGCTGCAGATGCGTGCGGAGATCGGCGACCGCAGCGTGCGCGCGCCGTTCGCCGGCGTGCTCGGCTTGCGCCAGGTCAGCCCCGGCGCGCTGCTGACGCCGGACGCCACCATCGCCACGCTCGACGACGTGGCCCAGGTCTACGTGGATTTCCAGGTGCCGGAGGCGGCGCTGTCCACGGTGAAGCCTGGCGACGTGGTCGGCGGCCGCAGCGTGGCCTATCCGGCGCGCGCCTTTGAAGGCAAGGTCGCCACGGTGGATGCGCGCGTGGACAGCGCCACCCGTGCGGTCACCGTGCGCGCCGCGTTCGACAATGCCGACCGCGCGCTGCGCCCGGGCATGCTGATGGACGTGCGCCTGTACCGACCCGCGCGGCAGGCGCTGGTGATCCCGGAAATCGCGGTGGTGCAGGTGGGACGCGATGCGTTCGTGTACCGGGTCGGTGCCGATGCCACCGTGGCCCGCGCCGACGTGCGCACCGGCACGCGCCGCGACGGTCTGGTCGAGATCGTGGAGGGCCTGCAGCCCGGCCAGCGCATCGTGGTCGAGGGCACCGGCAAGCTGCGCCCGGGCGTGGCCGTGGTCGATGCCGCCGCCGGCGTCGACGGCGGTGGCGCGCGCAGCGGCAGCGCCGCGGCGGACCTGGCGCGATGAAGCTGTCCGACGTTTCCATCACCCGGCCGGTGTTCGCCGCGGTGATGAGCCTGTTGCTGGTGGTGCTGGGGGTGATGGCGTACAGCCGGCTGACCCTGCGCGAATTGCCGGCGATCGATCCGCCGATCGTGTCGGTGGATGTGCGCTATCCCGGCGCCTCGGCGGCGGTGGTGGAAAGCCGCATCACCCAGGTGCTGGAAGACGCGCTGGCCGGCATCGAAGGCATCGAGACGATCCAGGCGCGCAGTTCCAACGGCGTGGCCGACATCAGCCTGGAGTTCCGCGCCACCCGCGACATCGAGGCCGCCGCCAACGACGTGCGCGACGCGGTCAGCCGCGTGCTCGACCGCCTGCCCGACGAGGCCGACGCGCCGGAGATCGCCAAGGTCGAGTCCGATGCCGACGCCATCCTGTGGCTCAACATGAGCTCCAGCACGATGGACGCGTTGCAGCTGTCCGATTACGCCGAGCGCTACGTGGTGGACCGCCTGTCCAGCATCGACGGCGTGGCGCAGGTGATGCTGGGCGGGCGGCAGCGCTACGCCATGCGGATCTGGCTGGACCGCGACCAGTTGGCCGCGCGCGCGCTCACCGTGGCCGATGTCGAGAACGCCCTGGCCCGCGAGAACGTGGAACTGCCGGCCGGCCGCCTGGAATCGGCCGATCGCGACTTCACCCTGCGCGTGGAGCGCAACTACCGCACTCCCGCGGACTTCGCCGCCATTCCGCTGGGCAAGGGCGGCGACGGCTACGTGGTGCGGCTGGGCGACGTGGCCAAGGTGGAACTGGCCTCGGCCGAGCGCCGCGCCTACTTCCGCAGCAATGGCGTGCCCAACGTCGGCCTGGGCATCGTCAAGACCTCCACCGCCAACAGCCTGGACGTGGCCCGCGCCGCGCGCGCAGCCGCGCAGCAGATCCAGCAGACCCTGCCCAAGGGCACGCAGATCTTCGTCGCCTTCGATTCCACCGTGTTCATCGATGCTTCGGTGGAGCGCGTCTACCACACCCTGATCGAGGCGGTGGTGCTGGTGCTGGTGGTGATCTGGCTGTTCCTGGGCAGCGTGCGCGCGGCGCTGATTCCGGCGGTGACGGTGCCGGTATGCCTGGTGGCCGCGTTCATCGCGCTGTATGCGTTCGGCTTCTCGATCAACCTGCTCACCCTGCTCGCCTTGGTGCTGTGCATCGGCCTGGTGGTGGACGATGCGATCGTGGTGGTGGAGAACATTCAGCGCCGCGTCGATCTGGGCGAACCGGCGCTGGTGGCGGCGCGGCGCGGCACCGCGCAGGTCGCCTTCGCGGTGATCGCCACCACCGCGGTGCTGGTGGCGGTGTTCCTGCCGGTCGGCTTCCTCGAAGGCAACACCGGGCGCCTGTTCCGTGAACTGGCGGTGGCGCTGGCCGCGGCGGTGGCGATCTCCGCCTTCGTCGCGCTGACCCTGACCCCGATGATGTCGTCCAAGCTGCTCAAGGCGCACGCGCGCGAGCAGCCCAACCGCGTGCATGGCTGGGTCGAGGCGCGGCTGCAGGGGCTGAGCGCGCGCTACCGGCGCGTGCTCGAGCGCCATGTCGGCCGCGCCTGGCTGTTCGGCGCGCTGCTGCTGGCCGCGCTGGCGGCCAGTGCGCTGCTGGCGCGGATGATTCCCTCGGAACTGGCACCGGCCGAGGACCGCGGCTCGTTCCAGGTGATGATCGATGCGCCGGAAGGCGCCGGCTTCGACTACACCGTTGGGCAGATGCACCAGGTCGAGGCCATCCTCGACCGCCACCGCGGCGACGGCCAGCCGATCGCGCGCGCCAATCCGCGCGTGCCCGGCAGTTTCGGCGCCAGCGAGGAGATGCACACCGGCCGGGTCAGCGTGTTCCTGCGCGACTGGAGCGAGCGCGACGTGGCCACCGCCGACGTCGCCGCCCAGTTGCAGGACGAACTGCGCGCGCTGCCTGGCGTGCGCGCGCGCACCCAGGTCGGCGGCGGCCTGGTCAACAGCCGCGGGCAGCCGTTCCAGATCGTGCTCGGCGGCCCCGACTACGCCGAGATCGCGCAATGGCGCGACCGCCTGCTCGCGCGCATCGCCGACAACCCCGGCCTGGTCGGGGCGGACTCGGACTACAAGGAAACCCGACCGCAGATGCGCGTGGAGATCGACCGCCAGCGTGCGGCCGACCTCGGCGTGCCGGTGACCGAGATCGGCCGCGCGCTGGAGACGCTGATGGGCTCGCGCCAGGTCACCACCTTCGTCGACAACGGCGAGGAATACGACGTGATGCTGCAGGCCAGCCGCGACGGCCGTGCCGACCCCGACGACCTTGCGGCGATCCGGGTACGCGCCGACAACGGCCAGCTGATCCCGCTGTCGAACCTGGTGACCCTGCGCGAAGTCGCCGAGCCGGGCAACCTGCATCGCTTCAATCGCCTGCGTGCGATCACCATCAACGCCGGCCTGGCCCCGGGCTATCCGCTCGGCGAGGCGATCGCCTGGTCGCAGCAGGTGGCGCGCGAGGAACTGCCCGACTACGCGCAGCTCGACTGGAAGGGCGAATCGCGCGAGTACCAGAAGGCCGGCGGCGCGGTGCTGCTGACATTCGCACTGGCGCTGCTGATCGTATACCTGGTGCTGGCGGCGCAGTTCGAGAGCTTCATCCACCCGCTGGTGATCATGCTGACCGTGCCGCTGGGCGTGCTCGGCGCGCTGATCGGCCTGGCGATCAGCGGCGGCACCCTCAACCTGTTCAGCCAGATCGGCATCGTCATGCTGGTCGGGTTGGCGGCCAAGAACGGCATCCTGATCGTCGAGTTCGCCAACCAGTTGCGCGATGCCGGGCGCAGCGTGCGAGAGGCCATCGTCGAAGCGGCGGCGGTGCGCCTGCGCCCGATCCTGATGACCTCGCTGGCCACCGTGGTCGGCGCCATCCCCCTGGTGGTCGCCGGCGGCCCCGGGTCGGCCAGCCGCGCCACCATCGGCATCGTGGTGATCTTCGGCGTGTCGGTGTCGACGCTGCTGTCGCTGTTCGTGGTGCCGGCGTTCTATGCGCTGCTGGCGCCGTACACGCGGTCGCCGGATGCGGTGCAGCAGCGCCTGCAGCAACTGGAGGCGCAGACGCCCTCGGTCGGCGGCCACGCCTGAGCGGGAGCGCTCGGGCCGGCTTGCTTCAGGCCGGATCGACCCGCGACGACGCCAGCGGCCGCGGCGCGCAGCGCGGCTGCTGCAGCAGGTGCACGAACTGCGCGGCGATCACCGCGCCGCCGAAATGGCGCTGCACGAAGTCGCGCCCGGCCTGGCCCATGCGCTGGCGGCGTTCGCCATCGCACAGGCGCAGGATCGCGTCGCGCCAGCTAGCGATGTCGCCGGGCGTGAGCAGTTCGCCGCTGACGCCGGGGTCCAGCGTCTCGGCGGTGCCGCCGACGTGGCTGGCCAGAACCGGCACGCCGCTGGCCTGCGCTTCCACCGAGACCCGGCCGAAGGTTTCCGGCGCCAGCGACGGAAACGCCAGCATCGACATCGCGTTGTAGTACGGGGTGGTGTCGTTGACCCAGCCGACGAAGCGGTGGCGTTCGCCGTGCGGCTGCGCCGCGGCCTGCGCCTGCAGTTGCGCCGCGTCCGGGCCGTCGCCCAGCCACAGGCAGTGCAGGCGCGGTTCCTGCGCCATCGCCGCTCCTGCAGCGTCCAGCAACGGGAAAATGCCCTTGCCGGCATGCATGCGCCCGCTGTAGCCGAGCACGATCGCGTCCTCGGGCAGGCCCTGCGCGGCGCGGATGGCGCGGCCGCGTTCCGGATCCGGGCGCAGCCGCTCCATGGTCACCGGGTTGTACAGCACTTGCACCAGCGCCTCGGGCACGCCGCGCTCCAGGTAGGCCTGGCGCGCGTAGTGCGACACCGCGAAGAAGCGCGCGGCCAGGCGCGGGATCGCATAGCCGGACAGCGCGCTCATCGCCGGGGTGCGGTGGCGGAACAGCGCCACGCGGACGCCCAGGGCACGTCCGGCCAGCAGCAGCGGCCAGTATTCCTTGCCGAAGTTGCCGACCAGCCAGTCCGGCCGGCTGCGCCGCGCCACCCGCAGCAACGGCCCGTAGCCGTCCGGGTCCAGCACGTTGCGGAAGTGCCCGACATGCACGGTGATGCCGCTGCGGCGCAACTCGTCGGCGATCAGGCCGCCTTCGCAGGCGATGACCTCGACCTGGTGGCCGACGCCGGCCAGCGCCTGCGCCAGCGCCACGAAATGGGTGGCTGCGCCGGTGTTTTCGGGATTGGTGCCGACGAACAGGAATTTCATCCGCGCCGGTCCTCGTAGGCGGTGAAGGCGCGCAGCGCGAACTGCGGCAGCAGGTGATGGCGCGCGACCTGGATGCGCGGGTAGCGCATCGGATCCGAGCCGGCCGGGGCGCGGCCGCGGCGGGTGCTGGTGGCGGCGGTGTAGCCGGCCTCGCGCACCACGTCGGCGACGCGGTCGTCGACATCGCCGTAGGGGTAGCAGAACTGCGGCACCGCCTCGCCCAGCAGGTCCTCCAGTTCGCGCTTGCAGCCGCCGATCTCCTCGCGCAGCGCCGCATCGCTGCAGCCGGTCAGGTGCGGGTGCGAACGGGTGTGCGCGCCGATCTCCATGCCGCCGGCGCGCCACTGGCGCAGCTCGGCGAGGTTCATCAGCGGCTTCTCGATGCCCAGCTTCTGCGCATCCCACACGTTGTGGCGGCCGATGCAGCCGCTGACCATGTACACCGTGGCGGTGAAGCCCAGCCGCTGCAGCACCGGCAGCGCCGCGTGCAGGTTGTCCAGGTAGCCGTCGTCCAGGGTGACCACCGCGACCTTGCCCTGGCGCTCGCCGCGCAGGTACGGCATGGCGTCGGACATGGACACGCCGCGGTAGCCCAGCCGCTGCAGCAGGCGCATCTGCCGGGCGAAGCGGCCCGGGCTGACGTACAGGCTGCGGTACACCTGCAGGTGGCGCGGCGCCTCGGCCACGTTGTGGTACATGAAGATCGGAATGCGGGCCGTGGCGGCGGTGTCGGAGGGCATCGGGAACGGCTCTTGGGACGGAAGGGCGAGGTGCGGCGCGGGAGTCTACCGGCGCTGGCTTTCGCTGGTCTGTCGGGTAAAACCCTCAGCCGTAGACGCTTGCGCGACCCGGCGGACGGCCCGGCCGGCGGCTATGCTGGGCGTCCCGTTGCCGCAGGAGCGCCGATGTCCGAGACCGCCGTGGCTGGCCGCTGGCACGACCTGCGGCTGCAACTGGACGGGATCGCGCTGCGCCGCTGGCGCGCCAGCGACCTGGACGCATTGGTCCGCCACGCCGACGACGCCCAGGTGGCGCGGGGGCTCAGCCGGCGTTTTCCGCATCCCTACACGCGCGCCGACGGCGCCGCGTTCCTGGGCGGGCAGGTCATCGACCTGAGCGACCCGGTGCTGGCGATCGAGATCGGTGGCGAGGCCTGCGGCGGCATCGGCCTGCATGCCGCGGCGCAGCCGGCGCCTGGGCTGGCCGAGCTCGGCTACTGGCTCGGCAGTGCGCATTGGGGCCAGGGGCGGATGACCCGCATCGTCGCCGCCTACCTGGACTGGGCGGTGCCGGCGCTAGGCCTGCAGCGGATCGAGGCGTTGACGCTGCCGGACAATTACGGCTCGGCGCGGGTGCTGCAGAAGAACGGTTTCGCCGAGATCGGCGTGCGTTCTGAGGTCTCGGTACGCGACGGGCAACGGCGCGCGCTGCGGCTGTTCGCGCGCACCTGGCCCGGCGCCTGAGCCGCGTCGCCGCCACCGGACGGCGACGCGGGACTCAGGTGATCATGCGGCCTCAGTAGGAAATGGTCGCCGAGGTGGCGGTGGTATCCACCGCGTAATCGCACTGCACGTCCAGGCCGGAACTGTCGTTGTAGGACACCCATGCCGGCGAGGCCACCCGTTGCATGCGGTAGTCGTAGACGCCGATCGCCTCGAAGGTGATGCGGCGGTCGGGCGGATATTGGTCGCAGCTGTCCACCGCATACACTTCCAGCGCGCCGCCCACCACCAGGTGCGTCCGGGAATTGATGTCGTAGGTGGTGCTGAGCCGCACGCTCTGGCCGGTGGTGACGTTGCGCGTATCGACGTTCCAGTTCGCGCAGGGGCTGCCGTTGCTGCAGGTGGCATAGGTGTCGCCGACGATCCGGTCGCCGGCCTTGGCCGGGATGAAGTCGCTGTACCAGACCATGCCGTCCTGGCAGCAATTCCAACTGCTCAGATCCCAGGTATTGCTGTCGCCACGGTAGCCCAGCACCGGTTGCAGGATGGTCGGATCGTCGCTCTGCATGCCGGGGAAGAAATACACCGTCTGCTGCGCCACGTTGGTCGGGTTCTGCGGCACCGTCCAGCTGGCCACGATGCGGCCCATCTTGTTGCCGGTCACGTCGATGGCCGACTGCACCCAGTCGTGGGTGATCGGCGGCGGCACCGCGCGGCGCGCGCTGGAGGCCGCCAGTGCGGCGTTGCCGCGGACTTGCCGGCCATCCACGCCGCGTCCGTCAGGCCGTACCCGGATGCCGCTGGGCGTGAAGTTGTCCTGGGTGCAGGCCTGCGCCTGTTCGCGCACGCCGTTGGCGCGCTGCAGGCCGCCGTCGCCGAGCACGCGCTCGTTGCGATGCACCTGGCGCACGCAGGCCGGCGCGAAGTAGCCGAAGGGCGTCTGGATGTAGTCGTCAGGAACCTCGACGGGTTTGTGTGCGGCGCGCAGGGCGCCGGCCCGGGCCAGGCGCGCATCGGGCGCGGCGGTCTGCGCCAGCGCGCTGGCGCTGAGGCCGAACAGCGCCAGCAGCATCAGCAATGCAGTGCAGGCGCGGTGGCGTGCCGTCCAGGAAGAAACGCGGAAGTCGGAGTGCATGGGAGTTCGCCTTGTCGTGAGAATGCGGAATGCGTTCTCGGGAGGCCATGCGGCGGCGCGGCGCGTTGCGGCGCCGACGGTCGCGGCGTGCCTCCCGTTTGCGAAGCGAGTGGGATGGGACGTGGTTGTTCTCGATAGAGGCCTGCGTGGTCGCTGAGGAAGCGGCGACGATGGACCCAACACGCAGCGCGCGCTTGTCGGATTTCCGCATGCCTCCCCGCGAATCCCGCATGGTGCGGGCGAGGGTGAACTGCTTCTCGGTCGCCGCCGCGATCTGGTTTGCGCTTCGTGTCGCGCGATGTAGACAAGTGCCGGCGCCGCGCTGGACCACGCCGGGGGCAGCCGGCGGCGCGCGGATGAGCGAAAATGTCCGCAGCCCGCCGTTCCCGACGAGCGGCCCGCGCTTTTTTCAGGAGATTGCCATGCGTCATGCCCTTCGTCCCCGCTGCGCCACGGGCGTGCGCCGATGACCTCGCCCTGGGGCAACCGCCCGCGCGGTGGAAATCCCCCCTCTCCCCCCGCGAGAGGGGCCGGGGGTGAGGGTGCGCCGGCCAATACCCGCAACGAACTGCGCCTCTACGGCCTCAACGCGGTGCGCGCGGTGTACGCGCGTCGGCCGGAGGCGATCCGCAAGCTGTACCTGAGCGAGGCGCGGATCCCGGCGCTGCAGCCACTGCTGAAGTGGTGCGTGGCCAACCGGGTCGGCTACCGCGTGGTGGACGAGGCCGACCTGCACAAGCTCGCCGCCAGCAGTCACCACGAGGGTGTGGTCGCCGACGTGCTGCGCGTCGCGCCGCTGGCCCTGGCCGACTGGCTGCAGACGCTGGCGCCGGGACCGGTGGTGGCGCTGTGGCTGGACGGCGTGGGCAATCCGCACAACTTCGGCGCGATTTTGCGCTCGGCGGCGCATTTCGGCGTGGGCGCGATCCTGTTGCCGGAGCAGGCCGCACTGGCGCTGTCCGGTGCCGCCGCGCGCGTGGCCGAGGGCGGCGCCGAGGTGGTGCCGCTGGTGCGGCTGCCGCCGTCGGCGCAGGCGGTGGCGCAGTTGCGGGGCGCGGGCTTCGCCCTGGCGGCGACGCTGGTGGCCGGTGGCGACGATCTGTTCGCCAGCGTCTTGCCGCAGCGCCTGGTCTACGTCATGGGCGCCGAGAGCGACGGCATGGATCGCGACTTCGCGCAGGCCTGCGACCTGCGCCTGTCGATCCCGGGCAGCGGCGCGGTGGAAAGCCTCAATGTCGCCGCCGCCACCGCGGTGTTGCTGGGCACCTGGCGCAGCCGGCATCCGCACCAACACGCTGCGCGCTGAACACGGCGGCCGGCGCCAGGGGCCGGCTGCATTTGGCTACGAAATAGTGTGCGCGTCTGCCGGTTTCGGGTTTGCGGGGCGCTTGTCGGCGGCGTAGCGTGCAGGCGCGCCTCGTCGATGCGATCGCGCGCCGCGCGATGCGTGCCAGCGAGACCGCGCAGTTCCCCCTCCCGAAAGGGCCATCGTCACTCCTGCGGAGATGTCGCTATGAAGCTGCTGTTCTCCATCAAGCACCTGCTGTCGTCGAAGAAGCCGCTGAAGTCCTACGCCTGGTACATCTGGTACTGAGCGCCCCGTGCGTTGCCGCGCGCTGTCGCGTGCGGCCGGTGCCCGGCGGCGACGACGCTGCGCCGGGCGCCGTTCCTTCAGGAGACTCGCGATGTCCGCCACCCTGGTCGATCGCCACGCGCGCGCCACGGTCTTCGCGCCGCGTCTGCAGGACTTGTTGCGCACGCATGTGGGGCAGGAGGCGTTCCGCCTGGATGCCGACACGGTCGGCGTCGCCGGGCCGACGTTGACCGACCGCCTGCTCGCGGCCCGGCCCGCGACCGAACACGAACGCCCGACCTTCAAACCGCTGCACGGCCGCTCGATCGCGCGCAGCGAAGCGGCCAAGCTGATGCAGGCGATCGGCCGCGACGTGCGCGAGGCGTTGAAGCGCCCGGTCCCCACGACGCTCGACCTGTCCGGCCCCTGGCCGCATGTCGGCCATGTCTACCTGCGCGACCTGCTGCTCGGCGGCGATCCCTGGCGGCTGCGCCTGCTGATGGACCGCACGCTGGAACTGACGCCGCGCCTGACCTGGGCGGTGATCGCCGCCGGCGCGCTCGCACCGCTGGCGCCGCGCGCGGACGCCTCGGCACTGGCCACGCTGCTGTCCGCGGCCGGCAACTACCGCGAACGTCGCGATGCGATGGGGCTGTACCGGCGCACCGCCGCGCCGGTGTGCTTCACCATTTCCACGCTGGTCGCCAACGCGCTGTGGCTGGGCTCGCCGTTCGACCCGCATGTTTCCAATCGCAACATCCTCTACGAAACCCTGCGCCTGCTGCCGCCGTCCTGGAACATCCTGCGCAACGCCTCGCCCGAGTACGGCGCGCTGGATCCGCGCATCGGCGCCGGCGACGACGTGCTGGTGCTGCCCTTGCTCAGCCATCGCGATCCGGCGCTGTGGGAGGAACCGGACGCGTTCCGGCCCGAGCGCTGGGACGGCCTGGACCCGGATGCGTTGCCCGGCTACCTGCCGTTCGGCCATGCGTCCGAGCGCTGCTGGGGCCGGCACATGGTGATGCCGCTGGCGGAACGTTTGCTGGACCTGCTGCGCGCCCAGGGGCTGGTCGCCGACCCGCGGCAACGCCGCGCCGAGGTGCCATTGACCGGCCTGCTGGGCGTCGCCCAGGTCGACGTGGTCCGGCACGCGCGCGCCTGAGCGGCAGCGCACGCCGCACGCGACGCCGTAGCGATCAGCCCGCCGCAGGCGGCGCGGTGGAGGCGCGCGTGACCAGGGTGTAGTCCAGCACCTGATGGGTGCCGCGGCTGGGCAGGCCGTCGCGGCGCTGGCGGATCTCGCCGAGCAGCAGCGTCACCGCCGCCCCGCCCATCGCCGTGACCGGCTGGTGGATGGTGGTCAGCTCCGGCCAGATCGTCGTTGCCACTGGCGTGTCGTCGAAGCCGGCGATCGACAGATCCTCGGGCACGCGCAGGCGCAGCCCGTGGGCGATCGCCAGTGCCGCCGCGGCCATGTCGTCGTTGCTGCACAGGATCGCGCTGGGGCGCGGCGCGGCCTGCAGCAGCGCGGTGGCCGCGAGCAGGCCGGAGCGGTAGGTGAACAGGCCTTCGGCCACGCGTTCCGGCGCCACCGTCAGCCCGGCCCGCGCCATGGTGTCGAAGAACCCGCGGCTGCGCAGCGCGCTGGGCGTGTGGCCGGGATCGCCGCTGACGAAGCCGATGTCGCGGTGGCCCAGATCGAGCAGGTGCTGGGTGAGCGCGCATGCGGCCGCGTAGTCGTCGATGCGCACCGAGCTGACCCCGGGCAACGGCGCGCCGGTGGCCACCGCCACCAGCGGGATGCCGCGCGCTTCCAGTTCGGCGATGGTCTGCCGCGCATCGCACAGCGGCGGCGGCAGGATCAGGCCATCGGCGCCGGCATCGAGCAGGCGCTCGGTGGCGGCGCGCTGGCTGTCGCTGTCCTCGCTCTTCTCCACCAGCACCTGGCAGCCTTCCAGGCTGCTGCGTTCGAGCACGCCGAGCATGAACTGGTTGAGGTAGGCCGCGCTGGGGTTGCTGTACAGCACGCCGATGCGCGCTAGCCCTGCAGTGCGCAGCGAGCGGCCGGCGAGGTTGGGGCGGTAGCCGAGCGCCTGGATCGACGCCTCGACGCGCTCGCGCATGGTCGCGCTCACGCGCGGGTGGCGGTTGATCACGCGCGAAGCAGTCATCGGCGACACGCCCGCATGGCGGGCCACATCCAGCAACGTCACCGCTGAGCCCGCGCGACGTTGCCGTATGCCCATCAAAGGTCCTGGCGCAGCTGCGGAAGGGAAGCCCCTGCGCGCGTCCTGCGCAGGTCCGGTGCACTTTACTCCCTGGGCGGTTCCACTGTCTTGGCCTGGCTGCCGAACCCGCCGTCGGCCTGCGCCGCCAGATACGCGAACACCGCATACGCGGCCACGTTCTGCGCCAGCGCCTTCGGGTCGATCTTGTCCAGGGTGTCGTCGGCGGTGTGATGCAGATCGAAGTAATCGCTGCCGTCCTGCGCCAGCCACGCCCAGGCGCCGCCCTTGGCCGCCAGCGGGCCGACATCCGGGCCGGGGCCGCCGGCGTCCGGCGCGTAGGCGATGCCGAGCGGCGCCAGCGCCTCGGCGATCTGCCGGGTCGCCTCGCGCGAGCCGGCGGCGTCGGTGGAGCCGGTGTTGAAGGCGTAGATGCGGCCGGCGCCGAAGTCGCTCTCGGCGGCGATCTGGTGCCGCGCCACGTCCTTGGCATGCGCCTGCGCGTAAGCCTTGCCGCCGTACAGACCCTGCTCCTCGTTGGCGAAGGCGACCACGCGGATGCTGCGCTTGGGCGCCTGCTTGAGTTGGCCGATCAGATGCCCGGCAGCCATGCTGATCGCCACGCCGGCGCCGTCGTCGATCGCGCCGGTGCCCAGGTCCCACGAATCCAGGTGCCCGCCGATCAGCACCACCTCGTTCGGCAACGTGCGCCCGGTGATCTGCCCGATCACGTTGTAGGAGGTGACGGTGCCGTCCCAGCCGCAGTCCAGCGCCAGGCGCAGGCGCACCGGGCCGCGCGCGAGCAGGCGCGCCAGCTGGTTGGCATCGGGCACCGACAGCGCCGCCGACGGCACCGGCGTCAGGCCGTCGTCGAAGCGGGTGATGCCGGTATGCGGCACGCGGTGCGAATCGGTGCCGGCCGAGCGCATCACGAAACCGATCGCGCCCTTGCGGATCGCTTCGGACGGTCCCTTGCTGCGCACCGCGCCGCCATTGCCGTAGTCCTTGCCGTCGCGGGTGCGCAGCATCTGGTAGTCGACGAAGGCGATCTTGCCGCGCAGCGCATCGGCGGGCGCCGCCTGCAACGCGGCCAGGTCGGCGAAGCGCACCACCTCGGCCTCGACCGTGCCGCCGGGGCTGCCGCCCAGCGCGGTGACGGTCAGCGGTTGCGCGTGCGCGCCGAGCACCTGCGCGTGTTCGCTGCGCCGCTCCCACTTCGGGAACGTCACCGGCTCGGTCCACACCTTGTCGAAGCCCAGCGCCTTGAATTTCGCCGTGGCCCAGGTCACCGCGCGTGCATCGGCCTCGCTGCCGGCCATGCGCGGACCGATCTCGGTGGTCAGCGATTCGACCACCTTCCAGCCGGTGTCGTCGGCCAGCGCGCGTTCGCGCAGGGTCGCTGCATCGCGCAGCGCCGCCTCTGGAATGCGCGTGGCCTCGACCGCGTTGGCGGTGGAGGACAGGCTCAGGACGGCAGCGATGACGAGGGCGAGACGGCGCATGGAAAACTCCGCGAACACAGGAACGGGGAGCTTAACAGTGCCTCGCCGCCGTGCACGGCGCGGCCTCCATGGAAGAGGCCGCGCGCACCGTCGCGCTTACTCCGCGCGCGGCTCGTGCTTGAGCGAATCGCGGATCTCGCGCAGCAGCAGCACTTCCTCGGTCGGGGCCTTCGGCGCCGGCGGTTCCTTGCGTGCGATGCGGTTGATCGCCTTGACCAGCATGAAGATGGCGAAGGCCACGATCACGAACTGGATGATGGTGTTGAGGAAATCGCCGATGCCGATCACCACGGCCGGCACCGGCTTGCCCGCCGCGTCCACCGTGGCCGCCTTCAGCGTCCACGCCCAGCGCGAGAAGTCCACGCCGCCGACGAGCAACCCGATCGGCGGCATGATGATCTTCTCCACCAGCGCGGTGACGATCTTGCCGAACGCGGCACCGAGCACCACGCCGACCGCCAGGTCCAGCACGTTGCCGCGCATGGCGAATTCCTTGAATTCGCGGATCATGCTCATCGGAACTCCTCTCTTGTCAGTGCGGGCCTGTCGCCGCGGCGCTAGCCTAGCGCAGCGATTGTGGTCGTCGGGTCACAGGCCTGCGTCCGCCGCGCGACTGCGCGGGTGTCCTCGGCCGACCAACTCAGCCGACGATGCGCCCATGCCGCTCGGCCACGTTCTCCAGGCGCGCGCTGAAGCGGTCGCCCGGACGCAGCGCGGCCACGCCGGCCGGCGTGCCCATGAACACCAGGTCGCCGGCGCGCAACGCGAACAGCTTGGACAGCTCGTGCAGGATCTCCGGCACGTTCCAGATCATCTGCTCCAGCAGCGACTGCTGACGGACTTCGCCGTTGACCTCCAGCGACAGGTTCAGCGCTTCCAGCGCACCGACCTCGCCGGCCGGGATCAGCTCGCTGATCGGCGCGGACGCGTCGAAGCCCTTGGCGATGTCCCACGGCAGGCCCTTGGCCTTGGCCGCGGCCTGCAGATCGCGACGGGTCAGGTCCAGGCCCACGCCGTAGGCCAGGATCAGAGACTCGGCGGCGTCCACCGGCAGCACGCCGGCCGGCGCGTCCTGGCCCAGCGCCACCACCAGTTCCACCTCGTGGTGCAGGTCCTGGGTCGCGGACGGGTAGGGGATGGCCTCCTCGCCGATCACCAGCGCATCGGCCGGTTTCATGAAGAAGGTCGGCTGGCCGCGCTCGGCCTTCGACGCCGGCGCACTGGCGCCCATCTCCCGCGCATGGTCGGCGAAGTTGCGGCCCACGCAATAGATGCGATGCACCGGGAAAAGCCCCTGGCCGCGCACAGGAACACGCGGAGCCTCGGCAGCGGCGAACAGATCTTTCATGGGCTGGCATCCGAACGGAACAAGATGCCGAAGTCTAACGCGTCAGCCCGGCAAGGCTTCTAAGCAGCGGGATGGCGCTTTACCAATCCCCAATCCCGATTCCCCATTCCCAGCTCTAAAGCGGCAAGGCCGGCTTGCGCACCACCCGGTACTCGCCATCGACGACATGCCGGCGCGCGGTGGCCGGGCGCTTGCCGCGCTGGCTCAGCAGCTTCATGGCGATGCCGCCCAGGATCATCGCCGCGCCCACGAACACGCTGACGAACACCAGCCCGGCCAGGATCGCCAGGCCGAGCAGGCCCACGGCCAGCTTCACCAGCGGATGGCGCGGCTTGCGCGGCGCGAAGACGTGCCGGAATTGGTCGAAATTGAAGAGGCGAGCGCGCATGGCAGAATTCTGTTTCAGTTTGAACCGAAGGCGCGCAGTATCGACGCTGTTTTATGTGACGGAGTGAAAACTTCGTTAAGCGAAAAATTAACACTTTGCGTTCAATCGCTTGCATGTCCTCGCGGAGTGAAGCCGCGCGCCGGCGCGGGCCATGCGCGTCCGTGCCAGAATTGCGGCCCCGTCGCCGTGCGTGCCCGTAAGCCATGACCGAATCTTCCGCCGTGCTGGCGTCGCTGCACGCCCTCGTTTCCGGCGAACTGGCCGAGGCCGAGGCGCTGATCGGCGGCGAATCCGAGTCGCTGCTGCTGTACCGGGAGGGCGACACCGTGCGCGCGTGGTTGAACGTGTGCCCGCATGCCGGGCGCCGCCTGGACTGGTCGCCGGGGCAGTTCCTGAAGAGCCGCGAGGGCCACGTGGTGTGCGCCGCGCATGGCGCCGCGTTCGAACTGCAGGGCGGTGAGTGCGTGTCCGGCCCCTGTCGCGGCCAGAGCCTGCACGCGGTGCCGGTGGACGTGCGCGACGGGCAGGTGGTGCTGGTTTAGCGCGCAGCGCAGGTGCTTGCGACGAGCCGCGCTACAGCGCGTGCCACCAGCCCATCGACATCAGGTTGACCATCAGCACCACCACCAGGGTGTAGACCAGCGACAGCGGGCCGCCGACGCGCCACAGTTCGCGCGGCTGGTAGTTCGCCGGGCCGGTGATCATCGAGATCACCGGATTGGACGCGGTCATCAGGTTGTTGGAGGCCGACAGCGCCACGATCAGCGCGAACGCGGTGGGGTTGCCGCCGGCCGCCAGCGCCAGGTTGACCGCGATCGGCACCATCACGATGGTCGCGCCGACATGGCTGATCACCAGCGAGAACGCGGTGGTCAGCAGGCCCAGGGCGATCTCCAGCGCCCACACCGGCATGCCCTCGGGCAGCCGCGCGATGGTATGGCCGGCGACCCAGGCGGCGGCGCCGCTGCTGTCCATCGCCCAGCCCAGCGGGATCAGCCCGGCCATCAGGAACACGGTCTTCCAGTTGATCGCCGCGTAGGCCTCGTCCATGCGCAGCACGCCGGTCAGCAGCATGCCGGCCACGCCGGTCATCAGGGTCAGCGCCACCGGCAGCCTGGAGGTCAGCGCGATCAGGATGGTCAGGGCGAAGATCGTCATCGCGATCTTGAACTTGTGCGGGCGGTGCTCGCCCTTGGGGTAGTCGGTGACCACCACGAAGTCGCGGCTTTCCGAGGCCTGCGCCAGGTCCTGCCAGATGCTGTGGAACACCAGCATGTCGCCGGCGCGCAGCGGCACCTTGCGCACGTCCTCGCGGATCACCTGCTTGTCGCGGTTGATCGCCAGCAGGCTGATCCCGGCCTGCTTGCGCAGGCGCAGCTCGGCCGCGCTCTTGCCGATGAAGCGCGAGGTCGGCGGGATCACCGCCTCGGAGATGCCGGCGCGGCTGGGGTTGAACAGGTCGCCGAGGTTGCGCAGGCGCGAGGACAGGCGCAGGAACTGGTTCTGCGCGAAATCGGCCACCTGCTGGCGCGCGCCCATCACCCCGAGCACGCTGCCGACCCAGATGCGCATATCCGCCGGCGGCGCCAGGCGGGTGTCGTTGCCGGTCTTCAGGGCCAGCAGCAGCGGCGCGTTGTGCACGGTCTCGGCCTCGCCCAGGGTCATGCCGACCAGCGGGCTGTCGGCGCTGACGATCAGCTCGAACACGTCGCCTTCGATGCCGTAGGTGCGCGCGAAATAGCTCTCGGTGCGCGCCGGGGTGACGCCGTCGTTGATCAGCCGCTCTTCTTCGGCCAGCGCCTTGTCGCCGCGCACGCGGAAATAGATCAGCGACGCCGCCAGCAGCGCCACGCCGATCGGCAGCGGCGCGAACATGCGCAGCGGCTCGATGGTGGCCATGCCCGAGGGCAGGTTGTTGTTGGCCGACTGCAGCAGGTCGTTGAGCAGGATCAGCGGCGAGTTGCCGACCATGGTCAGCGCACCGCCCATCACGATGGCCGCGGCGATCGGCAGCAGCAGCCGCTGCAGCGTCAGCCCGGTGCGTCCGGCCAGGCGCGAGGCCACCGGCAGGTACAGCGCCATCACCGAGGGGTTCTGCATGAACGAGGAATTGAGCCCGGCGATGGCGGTGGTCAGCAGCATCAACCGTTCCTCGACCCCGCGCGCCCGCCGCAGCAGCCACGAGGCCAGCCGGTTCAGCGCGCCGGTGCGCTCCAGCCCGGCGCCGAGGATGGTGGTGGCGATGATGCTCATCACCGCGTTACCGGAGAAGCCGCTGAACAGCTCCTCCGGCGCGATCAGCCCGGTCACCCCGAGCACCACCAGCACCACCAGCGCCACCACGTCGGCGCGGATCCGCTCGAACACGAACATCGCCATGGTGAAGCCGACCAGCCCGAGCACGAGCTTCATATCGGTGGTCAGCGTCAGCGCGGTATCCATGCGAGGCCGGGAATGGGGAATCGGGAATGGAGAATGGCAGAAGCGGCCGGTCGTCGCAGGTCGTCGCTATCGGGGAGCGGCAGACGAGCCCGCTTCCGATTCCCGATTCCCCGTTCCCGATTCCCGGTCGTACAACAAATCCCACACCCCATGCCCCAGATTCTGGCCGCGGGTCTCGAAGTGGGTCTGCGGGCGCCAGTCCGGGCGCGGCACGTGGCCGCGCGGGCCGGCGCGGTTGACCAGGCCGGGGGTGGCGTCGAGCACGTCCCACATCTGTTCGGCGTAGTCGGCCCAGTCGGTGGCGCAGTGCAGGCGGCCGCCGGCGCGCAGCTTGCGCACCAGCAGCGCGGCGAACGCCGGCTGCAGCAGGCGCCGCTTGTTGTGGCGCTTCTTGTGCCAGGGGTCGGGGAAGTAGATGCGCACCTCGTCCAGGCTGCCGTCGGCGATCTCGTGCTGCAGCACCTCCACCGCATCGTGGTGGTACAGGCGCACGTGGTCGGCGCCGTCCTCGGCCAGGGCGTTGAGCAGGCGGCCGACGCCCGGCGCATGCACCTCGATGCCGATGTAGTCGCGGCTGGGGTCGTGCTGCGCGGCGTGGCGCAAGGCCGCGCCGTTGCCGAAGCCGATCTCCAGCACCTTGGGCGCGCTGCGGCCGAAGGTGGCGTCCAGGTCGCGCGGCTGGCCGCTGTAGTCCAGGCCGAAGCGCGGCCACAGCGCGTCGAACGCGCGCTGCTGGGCCGGGGTGAAGCGGCCCTGGCGCAGCACGAAGCTGCGCACCTGGCGATGGCCTTCCTCGACGGTGAAGGGTTTCGGCGGGGTCTTGGCGCCGGCGCTGGAGAACGGATCGGTCATGCCTGCAGCCTCACCCGATCAGCCCGTCGACCGGCGAGGAGGCGCTGGCGTAGCGCTTGCGCGGGATGCGCCCGGCCAGGAACGCCTCACGGCCTGCTTCCACCGCCTTGCGCATGGCGCTGGCCATCAGCACGGGGTTGCGCGCGCCGGCGATGGCGGTGTTCATCAGCACGCCGTCGCAGCCCAGTTCCATCGCGATCGCCGCGTCCGAGGCGGTGCCGACACCGGCGTCGACGATGATCGGCACCTTGGCGTTGTCGATGATCTCCAGCAGGTTGTAGCGGTTCTGGATGCCCAGGCCGGAGCCGATCGGCGCGGCCAGCGGCATCACCGCCACGCAGCCGATCTCTTCCAGGCGCTTGGCCAGGATCGGGTCGTCGCTGGTATAGACCATCACCTCGAAGCCATCGGCGACCAGGATTTCCGCGGCCTTGAGGGTCTGCACCACGTCCGGGAACAGGGTGCGCTGGTCGCCCAGCACTTCCAGCTTGGTCAGGTTGTGGCCGTCGAGCAGTTCGCGCGCCAGCCGGCAGGTGCGCACCGCGTCCTCGGCGGTGTAGCAGCCGGCGGTGTTGGGCAGGATGGTGTACTGCTCCGGCGGCAGCACGTCGAGCAGGTTGGGCTCGCCCGGGTTCTGGCCGATGTTGCTGCGGCGGATCGCCACGGTGACGATCTGCGCGGCGGCGGCCTCGGTGGCCAGGCGGGTCTGTTCCAGATCGGCGAACTTGCCGGTGCCGGTGAGCAGGCGCGAACGATAGGGTTTGCCGGCGATCACCAGCGCATCGTGGGGGGCGGGAGCGTTCATCGGCGGATTATCGCCCATCGCACCGGCCCTGCCGAGTCCGCGCCGCGGCGCGCAGCCGCCCGATTCAGCCCCCGCCGAGCGCGTGCACGATCTCGACCCGGTCGCCGGTGTGCAGCTCGTGCGTGGCGTGCGCGCCGCGCGGCACGATCTCGCCGTTGACCTCGACCGCGACCCGACGCTGCCCCAGCCCTTCGGCCTGCAGCAGCGCGGCCACCGTGGTGGCCGGCGCCAGCGTGCATTGTCTGCCGTTCAATTCGATGTTCATGCCATCATTGTGCAATGCGTGCCACTGGCGCGCGAGTCGTGTCATTTGCGGCGGTGCAACGTGAGCGTGTCCGGCAGAGGTGGAATGATGTCGGCCATGCGGCAACGTATGGTGCGGCCGCACCCCAGTTTCGCTCCACTTCGTGTTCCATTTTTGCCCGGGAGGGCTTCCATGACGTCGTCTATCCGTCCGCTCCGCTCGCTGCTCGCCGCCGCGATCGTGCTCGCCGCCGCGCCTGCGTTCGCGCAGTCCACCACCTACAGCCGCACCGTGTTCTTCGGCGACAGCCTGACCGACGCCGGCTACTACCGTCCGCTGCTGCCGGCCTCGGTGCGTGCGGTGACCGGCCAGTTCACCACCAACCCGGACTTCGTCTGGGCGCAGTACGTGGCCGAGTACTACGGCACCAACGCCGCCGCCAACGGCAATGGCCAGATCGGCGACGACTATGCCGCGGGCAACGCGCGCGTCGGCGTGGCCAACGCCAGCGCGCTGGGCGTGGCGCCGTCGCTGGCGACCCAGGCCAGCAACTACCTGGCCGCCAACGGCGGCAAGGCCGATCCGAACGCGCTGTACTCGGTGTGGGGCGGTGCCAACGACCTGTTCGCCATCGCCGGCGGTGCGCCGGTGCAGACCACCATCGGCAACGCCGTGACCGCCGAAGTCGGCATCGTCGCCAGCCTGCAGAACGCCGGCGCGCGCTACGTCATGGTCAACAACCTGCCCGACGTCGGCATCACCCCGCGCTTCCGCGCCGGCGGCGCCGCGGCGATGGCGCAGGGCACCGCCCTGGCCACCGCGTACAACACCGCCCTGTTCTCCGGCCTGAAGAGCGCCGGGCTGCGGGTGATCCCGTTCGACACCTTCCACCTGCTGCAGGAAGTGGTGGCCAATCCGGGCACCTACGGCTTCACCAACGTCACCGGCACCGCCTGCCAGCCGCAGATCACCGCGCAGTCGCTGACCTGCAACCCGACCAGCTACGTCAGCGCCGACGCCGCCGATACCTATGTGTTCGCCGACGGCGTGCACCCGACCGGCCGCACCCACGAGCTGCTGGCGCAGTACGCGCTGTCGATCCTGGAAGGCCCGCGCACCCAGCAGATCCTGACCCACTCGGCGCAGATGGTCGGCCGCTCGCGCGCCGACCAGGTCGCCTGGCACGTCGATGGCCGCCCGGAAGCGGACGGCGTGCGCTGGTGGGGCAACCTGCGTGGCGACATGCAGCGCTACCAGCACGGCGACCTGTACGACGGTCTGGCCCCGGCCGGCCTGTTCGGCGTGGACTGGTCGCGTGGCGAGTGGGTGTTCGGCGGCTTCGGCGGCTTCGGTCGCACCGATGCCGACTTCGGCAACCGCGGCGGCGACTACACCCAGGACGACAGCACCCTCGGCGGCTTCGCCGGCTGGTACGGCGAGCATGCCTGGGTCAACGCCCAGGTCAGCTACACCTGGCTGAGCTACGACGTCACCCGCAAGGTCAACCTCGGCCCGGCCACCATCGAGCACAAGGGCTCGCCGGACGGCAGCAACCTGACCGCGGCGCTGCAGGGCGGCTACGAGTTTGGCGAAGGCAGCTTCAGGCACGGCCCGGTGGCCGCGGCGATCTGGCAGAAGGTCAAGCTCGACGGCTATGCCGAGAGCAACCCGAACTCCAGCGCGCTGGGCTACAGCGACCGCGACGTCGAGTCGATGGTCGGCCGCATTGGCTGGAAGGCCAGCATCGACGCCGGCATGGTGAAGCCGTACCTGCAGGCCACCTACGACCACGAGTTCAAGAAGAACCAGGAAGCCACCGCGTACCTGCAGACCATGTCCGACCTGGGCGAGTACGCGGTGCCGGGCATCAACTTCGACCGCAACTACGCCTCGGTGGTGCTGGGCGCGCGGACCAAGATGTGGGGCCTGGAGAGCAACGTCGGCATCGCCGCCACCACCGGCCAGTCGCGTGCGCACGACACCTCGCTGTTCGTGAACTTCGGCGGCAGCTTCTAAGCAACGCCGAGTTCGCCCGCCTTGCCCGGCTACGCGCCGGGCAGGGTAGGGCGAGCGACATACCGTACCAGGGCAGCCATGCCTGTTATGGAAGGGGCTTCAGCCCCGACGCCTCGGAATGCGAGCCGTCGGGGCTGAAGCCCCTTTCGCATTTGCCGGGTCATGATCGCCGGCCGCTTCGGAACATGGCGCGCTGCAGCCGCATCACGCCGATTTCTTGCGCAACCCCCGGCCCAGCGCATAGACTGCACCGGCAACGCGGGCGTAGCTCAATGGTAGAGCTGTAGCTTCCCAAGCTACTGACGTGGGTTCGATTCCCATCGCCCGCTCCAGTCTCGCGAATGCTAGCGCTAAGTTGTTGACCGCGCTGACTATTCCTCCCGACTGAAGACCGCCTCGAACGACCTCCCAAGGTATCGTTTGAGGTATCGTTTTTGGCCAAGCCCTTCTTGCTGCATCGGCCGTCAGGCCTCTATGTGCGCTTCTTGGTTCCTGCTGATTTGCGGGGGCAAGTTGGCTCGCGATATCTCGTTCGTCCTCTCCATCTTCGCCCCGGCGATGCTGCGCGTCTGGTGTCGGCCTACATGGGGATGGCACTATCGAACGCGTTCCAAGCATTGAGGCAGGGGAAGCCGGTGGATCTGGACGAAGTGCTGCGCCGCATCCGAGAGCAAGGACTGCGCGAACTCACATTGACCGATGTGACGCTGCCCAACGGCACGCATTTGGGTAGAGCCCAGATCGACACGCCCGAAGACGCAGCATTGTTCGCTGAGTTGTTGCGTGAGCCAGCCAGCGGAAATGCCGCGACCAACAAGCGAAGCGGCTGGCGCACAGGCAAGGCGAAAGCGTCTGGCCCGCTGTTGTCCAAAGCGATTGCGGATCACTTGGGAGACTTGGGTCGCGCCAAGCTCCACAGTAAGACCATCCTTGAAAGCCGCCACTCGCTGCGTTTGTTCGCGGGCGCCGTGGGGCAAGACCTGGCGGTGTCCGAGTTGACGGCAGACCATGTGCGCGCCTTTTTCGATGTCGTGCGGTGGTGGCCGTCGAATGCGACCAAGCGCGCGCCCTACAAGGGTCTTGCGGTCATGGATGTAGTGACGCTTGCCCAAGCCAATCAAGTTCCCGAGCCTGCCGCCTGGACGGTTGCCAAGCATCGGCAGCGCGTGTCGGTGTTCTTGGTGTCGCTCGTGTCAGCAGGGCTTTTGCCAAACAATCCATTGGCAGGCATCCGGGCGATTGCCACGCCTGACGCAGATGACACAGGTGAGCCCTTCACGGATGCCGAGTTGAAGGCCATCTTCGATCCGGTGGCCTTCCCGGCATGGGCCAAAAAGTATCCGCACCGGTGGTTTGGACCGATGCTTGGGCTCTACTCGGGGGCGCGCGTGAATGAGATCGCGCAGCTTCGGGTGGAGGACATCGACACGATCGATGGGGTGCCCGGGTTCTTCGTGCGACAGGGTGGAAAGGGCCAAAGCGTCAAGAACAAGAACAGCCGCCGTTTCGTGCCGTTGGCCAAGCCGGTGATCGATGCGGGTTTTCTGATCTACATCGATGAGGTGCGCCAAGCAGGACACACGCAGATCTTTCCTCATCTGCCCAACAGCACGGGACTGGGCTTTGGTCGACAGTTGAGCCGACAGTTTTCCGTTTACATTAAACGTCAAGGGATCACGGCGAAGGGGCAAGGCTTTCATGGCTTTCGCCACACCATCGCGTCGCGTTTGGATGAGGCGGGTGTGTCGGCCTCAGCCATTGCGGCGATCACCGGTCATGCGCGAGGGCAGGGGGTGTTGGAGAAGTTCTACATTGATCGGCGGACTTTGCCTGATCGTGTGGCGACTTTGGCTCGTTTCAATCCGCCAGTCGCGTTACCGCTCTATCCAGTAAACTGTCTGCATTTAAAGGCCAAGAACTAGATCAGTTCTCAATCAGTCTTCACTGAATTTTGATGTTTTAAACCGTGTGAGGTATATAAATGGAATACGGAAGCCAAAAATCGAAGCCCAAAGAGCAGAGTCGCAAAGTGATTCTCGTTAAAGCAGATCCTCAGCATGGATATCCAACGCTGAGTGACCCGCCAGAATGGTTTCTGGTGCTAACCGATCCGCCGCCTCGCATGTTTGTTTGTAGTGGGTCAACCAAAGAAGAAGCAATACAAAGAGCGGAAAACTTGGGATATTCATTTGAAGCAGATCCCACGCCATTTCCTGCCGGGCACCAGCCTTAGAAATCAGTTCCACGTCTCGGGATTGAGGTGAGTTCCGCATCAGACCAACGTTGCGGAAGCTGCGGGAAATATTGACGGCCCTCTTCATTCCAATGATCAATGCATGCATTGAGTGCATCCGTGGCTTCTTGTTTAGCTTCTGCAACGGGTAGTCTGGTCAGTGCTGCGATAAAGGCTTGGTTCCAGAAATCTTCAATTTTCATATGGGTGTTGTCGATGAGAGTGGCTTGCTTTTTGTAGTCGAATAATGGAGCATGTCAAGCCGTTGGTTCTATCTTATTAAAGGGCGTTTGTGAGTAAAAAATCTTTGGAATCGATCACCTCCGCCAAGGCCAAGTTGGAGGAAGAGCTTCGCAAGCTTGAAGAGCAAGAAGCCCAACTGCGGCAAGATCAGGCTACCGAGGCTTTCACCGAAGTGGTGAAGCTGCTCGGCGAGTTTGCGGAGTATTTCAATGCCAAGCAGCGCTCCGAAATTGCGGGCTTTGTGATCAATGGTGCGGCAAGGCCCAAGAAGGCAGCTACCTCTAAAAAGGAAGTGGCTCCAAAATACTGGCTTCCGCACACTCAAGAGACTTGGTCTGGTCGCGGACGCACGCCCTTGGCGTTCAAGGCTTGGGAAGGAACCTCGGCTTATCAAGAGTGGAAAAAGAACCACCCGGACGAAAAATTCCCCAAGTATCCGGGCTGATCTTGCAATAAACAGTAGGCAAAAAAAGCCCCGAGCTGATCGGGGCTTTTTTGCAAGTGGACTGTATAGTGCGCTCATAATGCGACGGTGGTCACTTGATCCTCGCGTGCGGCCGTGCTAACAATGTCGGCGGTTTAGCCCGCCAAATGGCATGGATTGCTAGGAATGCTGTTCTATCGATCTCAATAGATCGAACGGCGCGCTTCGCAAAAAGGAGTTGCGATGAACAAGATCAAGAATGCGGCACTGGCTCTCATCTCATTAATGCTTTTGCTTGTCGCTCAGACGGGCCTTGCGCAAGAGAGTGATCAGACTTTCACTCTTTATGATTTGGACGGAAAGCAAGTTGGCATATATGAAACACAGCAGGAAGCTGAGGCAGCCATCTCGACTATCCCGGCGCCCGTATCAATTTATGATGGGATATTCTCTTATGTTAAAGAGATAAGGGATGTTGAGGATATAGGGCAAGGGCTCATTAAGATCAATTATTGGATAGGGATAAAGCAGCCCAACGATAAAGAGTGGGCCTACCAGATGGCCAACTCCTGGCCAACTGAACAAGAAGCGCTGCAAGAGCAGTTGGATATAACATACTCCAACGAGCCGACGTGCCCATATCCGAGTATCGAGTTAACCAGCGACTGGTATGCGACCGATTCTGATGGGACGTATGGTGGTCAAGCGCAGAACAAGGATTACACGCTGACGCGCTACTCTTCAGACGATTGCGACTTGCGTCAAGATCAGATGCAGCTCGTGCGGACTAGATATTACGACTGTCCGCCACAGCAATATTTTACCAACTGGAAGAACGCGTTCGGCGGCTGCGTCAACGAATGGGCTATCGCATCAATCGTCACGCAGAAATCCGAATGCCAAGCTGACGAAGGCGCGCCGAGTGCCCAGGTCGGTGACCCGTGCGACATCAAGACAGGAGAGCAAGTAGAGCAGGAGAGTGACGCAAGTTTGGCCTGGATCGACCTAACTCGATCCTACCACTCGGGCTACTCAACCCAGGCTGGCGCCTACGGTCCCGGTTGGTCGGACAGTCATCGGTTAAGACTGAACGTCACGACAAATAGTGCCATCCTGATCAATGGTGCGGGCTACACAACAACCTTCGCCCCAGTAGACAGCACGAGCTACTCTGCCACTGACGGAAGCGGAGATGTCTTGGTCTCGTCGAGCACGGGCTGGGATCTGAGAAGAGCCTCTGGAATTTATCAGTTTGACCAGAGTGGCCGCTTGCAGTCGTTTGTCCAGGAAAACGGACAGACACTCAATTACGAGTATGACCAATACTCGAGGCTTTGGAAGGTCCACTCCGGGCAAGGTAGGTATATAGAATATAAATACGGTGACGATTCGAGCGGCGCATTAATTACGTCGATCGAATCCTCAGGCGTGGTCCTAGCGTCCTTCGCCTATGCGGATCGGATCCTGCAGTCGGTGACATACCCCGATGGAAACTCGCGCATCTACCATTATGAAGACAGTCGTTTCCGGGGACATTTGACTGGAATTACCGACGAGTCTGGATCAAGAAAAAGCACCTTCACCTACGATGCAAAGGGGCGCGCAATAAGCAGCAACCTGGCGGGCGGTGTCGGGGCGACCTCCATCACCTACACGCCAAGTGGTGCTCAGGTCACCAATGCGTTGGGCGAAGTTGAGACCTATGCAATTACCACAGTGGGAGGCTCTCGGCAGATAACCTCGATCGCTGACTCGGCGGGAACGCGGACGTATTCATATTTCGGCACAAATAGTTCGAACGCAGGGCGCCTTTCCTCATCAAGCAGTCGATCGGGGATTGTGACCAACTATGAGTATTCGTCAGAGTCCGTAAATGGGACGAGCTACCGCTTGCAAAGCAGAACCGAAGCGGCGGGAACACCATCAGAGCGTGTCGTTGTCGAACGCATCATGGACCAGTCAAACCGCGTGGCAAGCGTGCAGGATGGCGGCGGGTCCACCGAATTCATCAGAAATGGCAGGCTCCAACTAGCAGCGGCAAGCCAGATAGGTGCAGGCGGGGTTGGAGAAAGAACCACCACCTACTCCTACTGTGAGGCTGCGGATGTTGCAGCGGGTGGCAACTGTCCGCTTTTGGGGCTGCTCAAGGCAATTGATGGTCCGCGCCTCGACGTGAACGATGTCACGCAGTATTTCTACTACGCCTCTGACGATCCTTCTTGCACAACCGGTGGTGCTTGCGCTTATCGTAAGGGCGATCTATGGAAGGTGGTTAATGCTCTGGGGCAAAGCACCGAGATGCTTTCCTATGATCCGATGGGGCGCGTGACCTCGGCCAAGGATAGCAATGGCGTTCTGACGGCTACGACATACACGCCGCGAGGTGCGGTATCTTCCGTCACCATTCGAGCCCAAGGCGCGCCGTCATCGTATGATCGGGTCACGCTATATGAGTATTGGCCAACCGGGAAAGTTAAGCAAATCACAAGCCCGGACGGCACTTGGAGGAAGTTCGACTACGACGCCGCTTGGCGCCTGATAAAGGTCACCGACAATTCCGGGGCACAGCTTTCTTACACGTTGGATAACGATGGAAATCGTATTCAGGAGACCATAACCGACAGCAATAACGTGGTGCGTCGTCAGAATTCCACGATTTACAACTCGTTGGGCCAGGCTGTGACCCAGGCCGATCATGATGGCAACGCCACCGAGTTGGGGTATGACGCGGAGGGCCGGCTGACCTCGACCACGTCGGCTTTGAATATCGTTGATGAACGGCACTACGATGAGTTAGGACGACTGAGGCAGGCTGTAAGGGACGCGACGGGTCTTAATCAAAAAACCAACTACCATTACGATCCGTTGGGCAACTTGGACTCGGTGAAGGATCCCAACGGACTGACCACGACTTACTCGTTCAATACGCTGGGCGATTCTGTCGGAATTGAGAGCCCGGACACGGGGATCAGCACACATGGCGTAGATGCTGCTGGCAATAGGATTGAGACGACGGACGCGCGTGGTGTGGTCACAACCCGAACTTTTGATGCGCTCAACCGTCTGACCTCAGTAAAGTCCGGTAGTGACGCCCTAATCCAGTATGTGTATGACGAGGTACAGAATAGCTGCGCTCAGGCGGAGACATTCGCCGTGGGAAGATTGACTCGCATGCTGGATCAGAGTGGCGAGACGAAATACTGCTACAACAGTTTTGGAGACCTCGTTCGTACGTCTTTCACCGCAAGTGACGGCACGCTTCTGAGTTTTGTAGACACCTACGACACCGCAGGACGGATTTCTTCAAGAACCTATCCGGACGGCTCAATCGTCAACTATGCCTACGGTGCGCAGGGGCGTGTCTCTGCTCTGCGTGTCGATACGCCAGGCACCGGTGTGGAAACACTGCTTGAGGGGGTGACTTATGCGCCCTTCGGACCTGCTACCGCTTGGTCCTACGGCAACGGCAGAACGTTGTCGCGGACTTTTGATGGCAGTTATCGGGCCAAATCGATCAAGGACGCTGGGAACGGTGGCATTGATGTAGGCCTAAGCTATGACGCATCGGGGCGCTTGGTTGGGCTTGGCTATGCTGCTGGAACGACGCAGCGCGCTACGCTGGACTACGATGGTGTAGGAAGACTCACGCACTTCCGAGACGGCGCGACTGGGGTTTCGATCGAGTCCTATTCTTATGATGCGGTTGGAAACCGTTCCGGGCTGTCAACAGCCTCCGGAAACCAGGCCTATTCGTATCAGGCAAACACCAATCGGCTGTCGAGCATCGCTGGGCAGGCGCGTTCCTACGATAGCGCTGGCAACACGACGTCGATTGGGGGAGCTTCGAAAGAGTTCATCTACAACGACGCTGGTCGGATGTCCGAAGCCAAATCCAGCGGTGCTGTGCTTGGAACATACGTCTATAACGGCCATGGTCAGCAGGCGAAGCGCACCACCGCAAATGGCGCAATTCACAGGCTTTACGACCCTGCGGGTCATTGGTTGGGTGACTTCGATGGTGCCGGGCAAGCCGTCCAGCAAGCGATCTGGCTTGACGACCAGCCAGTTGGCCTGCTGCAAGGTGCCAGTAGTTCAACCAATCGTTTGAAGTATGTGGAGGCAGATCATCTTGGCACTCCACGTGTGGTCATTGACCCTTCCCAAGATAAGGCAGTATGGAAGTGGGATTTGATGGGCGAGTCTTTTGGAGCGAGTCCTCCAAACGAAGATCCGGACATGGACGGGTCTGGATTTTCTCTGGATATGCGCTATCCGGGCCAGCTATATGACCCCGCCAGCGGCCTTAACCAGAACGCATTTCGGGATTATGATCCGGTTAGTGGTCGCTATATTCAATCCGATCCCATAGGATTAAATGGAGGCGTTTCTACTTTCAGCTATGCGGGTTCTCAGCCGTTTTCGGCTGCCGATCCGCTCGGGTTGGAGTGGGAGCCTGCGGGTGCTGAGGTCCCTGGCTGGTGGAATAAGCTGATGGTGGGCATAGGCGCGCATTACTATTTCAGCGCAAAAGTCACCGGCATGGGATACGGAGCCAACGACACGTATGGCGGAACCTTTGAGAGCGGCCGCCCTGACGCTTATAATCCAATCAGAAAGACTGTCTTTGAGTTGAAGCCAATCTCAAATCGTGATAACGAAGAGCTTTACCGCCGGATAGCAAAGCCTCAGATAGCTCGCTACTTGAAGTCTGCGAACAGGCCTGTCACAGACGAGAAGAGTAAGATGTGCACAGGCTGGACTGCCGGTCAGTCAACTGGTAATCTTTTCAAAGACGGCGATTATCTTGGAACCGTTCAGGTTGGCAGGGGCTTTTTGCGTCAAGTCTATGAACTAACGCTCTATCACGATACGCACCCGGGTAACACGGGCTTGGTTTTTTATAGGGCGGACTTGGTGGATTACCCAGTGGGTCGAGAGATTGATCGCACCTTGAGGGACATGAAAAACGTCTCGCCTTGGTATGTCTTGCCCACATTCGAAAACCGGTTGTATCCGGAAAAGTAAGGGCGATCCTCATTTTGCAAATTTCGAACGAAAAGCTAGGCCTGGCCCCGATTGACGAGATTTTCGCCGATCGGGGATTTTCCAGTATTCAAGGTGAGATGGCTCTCGCAACGACTATTTTTGGGCCTGATAGCTACCAAAAGTTCATTGAAAATCAGTCATTCCCAGAATTATTTGTTGCTGCCAACGGCCGCGAGAGTGAGCTTGGCGTTCGACTGGCGGAGTCGGAAGCCACCTCTCGAGAAGAGGTGAAAAAGGCCGTTGCGATTATCTTGAATGATCCTATTCTCGATTTCTTGCGAAAGCGTGATTTGCTCGTGCGGTTCTTTCCTGAGCAGCTCGGACAGATGCTCTCTGCTCATCTGCCGGCCTATCAAGAAAGCGTCGAACAAGAGGTTGAAAATCTCTGTGTCGTCACGCGTGGAGCGGCTATCGATTTGACAGGAGGGGAATCGGTTGTTGCGCGAAAACAGATATTCAATGAGGTGGCAAGAGATGCTTTTCCGAGAGTCGGGCTATCTGTTGCTGGCGAAAAGGATGGGCTACTTCGCTTCTCTGGGGTGGGAAGCGATGGTGCCAGGATTTCGGCACAGATGGAGACTTCATCCCTCACTAGAATATACATGACGTATATGTGGCCGACCATTCGATACTGGCCTTTGATGCCGTTTAGCTTCGTCGTCAAGAAGAGAGCTAAAGGCGAGAAGAAAGCGGCATTCATGATGCCGCCTGAGGTCCAGTCATTGGCGGCGCTGCGTCTAGGAAGATATGAAGACAGTCACTCGCTAGAAATCGCTGTGCGCGCCTTGGCGTTGTGGATCGAACTGGGATTTTTCGGTGGCCCGCCCAAGAAGGATTGAGGTTTCCCAAGTATCCTGACTGATCTACTTGATAGGTAGCAGGCGAAAAGCCCCGAGTTGATCGGGGCTTTTTTGTGGGTGCATAGAAGATCTTGCCGTGCTGGTTCCGTTGGTCATCCGGTCCATCTAGGATGTTGTGGCTGGCACATCAAAGGCACGCCTTCTATGTATAAGCAAGTCAAGTTCACTCGGGAAGAACTCTACGAGATGGTTTGGGAACGCCCTGTGCTCGTTCTTGCCAAGGAAATCGGCGTATCCGATGTCGCCCTCTCGAAGGCATGTCGAAAAGCAGGGATCCCACTTCCGAACAGAGGGCACTGGGCAATCGTGCGGACTGGCCGCACCGTCAAGCAGCTGCCTCTCCCGGATGCCAAGGAAGGGCAGCCGAGCGTCGTGCACTTCACCGTTGCCGAGAACCCTCCTCCCAAACCACCTCGACCCGAGGTGCCGCTTGGACCACCTGTTGAGGTTCCCCAAGAACTCATCAAGCCCCACCGCTTGATCGCTGAGGTCAAGGCGGCGGCAAAGGCTGCCCAAGAGGACAAGGGCGTCTTGCAGTTGAACTACCACAAGGTGCTTCGTCTCAGAACCTCGGCGGCTCAGCTACCCAGAGCCTTGATCCTGTTGGATGTCTTGATCAAGCAGTTCGAGGCCAAAGGCTGCAAAGTCCACATCAACGAGGAGCGGGCTTCAACAGAGCTGGTGTTGAAAGAAGGAGCTGTATCCTTCCGGTTGAGCGAAAGGACCAAGCAAACGCTACCACCACCCCCTCCGCCTCGCCCGCCCGGACGGCGAGGAGAGTATTACTACGAACCATCTAGGCCAGCCTACATCTTGGTAGGGACAGGGGAATTTGCATTGGAGTTTGACCAATGGCTTGGCAACAGTCGCCACACCTGGAAGGATCGAGCAGGGAACCCCTTGGAGTCTCAGCTCTATGAGGTGATTGCAGAAGTCCCAATGTGGGAAAACGCGCTACGCACGCGGCGCTTGGAGAACGAAAAGCGAGCTGCTGATGCGAGAGAGCAAGAAGCCAGGCGCATAGAGGCGGAGCGAGCAAAGGCCATCTTGCGCGCACAACGCGCCGGCCTAGTGCAGAACATGCTTGCTTGGGAGCGCGCTGAGCGAATTCGCCACTTCATCTTGGCAGTCGAGCAAAGCGCAGATCCGACACCGGAAGCGCAGGCATGGCTGGTCTGGGCCAACGAACAAGTGAGGCGCTTGGATCCAATCGCCTCGTCTCTCTCGAACGTGATCAACTTGGAAGTAAAGCTCGATCCTTACTTTAGTGGCTACTCGCACTGGAACAAGCCTGAGAAAGATTGGTGGGATTGATCTTGAAGCGGACTAGCGATGCTCAGCCAGTAGGAGGGCCGCGCCACCCATGCCAGACAGATGCCTGATCAAGGGCAACATCTCCCGGCATGGTAAGAAAATCTACCACGTGCCTGGCCAGCGGGACTACGAGCGCACCAGCATCGACCTGAGCCTTGGTGAGCGCATGTTCTGTAGCCCTGAGGAGGCGGTGCAGGCAGAGTGGCAGCCGACAACGCGCTGAAAGTTTCATCGAGGTGGGCGTGCTTAGAGGGCTTGCGCATGCCCCCTTTGTCTGCCCATGTCGGTGATCGGAGCGGTAGACTCTGGCCATGGTGACGTGGAGGCCATACCCAAGTGGACGGGATGCAACGCATGGAAACAACGATGACCAATCAGCCCAAGCAGGGTGCCTTCTACATGTTCGTCTCGGACATGGAGAGCAATAGGCCGCGCTGCGGAGTGAGGTTTGACAACCTTCACCGGTTGCTTTCGACGCCTTGTGTGAACCTGCGTCCGCCAGAGGGCGGTTTCCCTTCGATGCTCGAGCAACCACAGATGACCTTTGATCCCAGCGCCGGCCCCGAGCCTCGGGATCTGGAAGCGGGGTTTGGTGGCTATTGGTTGGTTTCCGAGAAACTCCATGACGTCATGTGCTCGGTCGATCCAGAGGCCTTCGCATTTGCCGAGGTGGATTATCGTCTAGCCGATGGCATTAAGGGATCTCGTCGTTTCTTGTGCGATGTTGTTCGAGAGCTGGATGCCTTGGATGAAGATGTATCCAGGCTTATGGTCAAGGTCAGTGATGACTATGTGCGTGGAAAGTTCTATTCCTTAGGGGGCGGCGCCAGCCTTGTATTCCGGGATGAGGAGTTGGGACAGGCGCATGTGTTCCGTCTGCCGTTCAATCCATCTGTGTTCTGCGACAAGACGTTTAAGGACGCGATTCGCGAAGGCGGAGTGCCTGACGACGCAGAATCCAGTGGCATATCTTTCATTGATGCATCGGATATCTGATCTCATAAGCTGATAAGGACGGAGCCTAGATCATGGCAGGTAAGCCTCTCTTCCAGGAGCACCATGGCGTTGATCAGAAGTCGTTTGAAAAACATGCTTTATTGCAGGTGCTTGTTGATAGCGGTCGATTAAACAAGGACGCGGCCACTAATCTGATTAATTTGCCAAGCGACAAGGCCCTTGCTCACGCCATTGGGGTTACGCCACATACAGGGCGCCATATCAAGGAATATCCCCTTGGTATCAAAGATGCTCTCGATGACTTGGCTGCCACAAAGGATGGTCAGGCCGTGCTGCTCCCCAAACCTGATCCTGATGCCTTAGATAGAGTTGCCCTTAAGGTTCAGCGATTGGGCGACACGGTGCAAATAGCGCTCATTAATGGCGACTTGCGCACCAACAATGCGCTAGGGGAAACGATGGACCAGACGCGAGCTATCACGCGAGCGTTCTATCGTGACCCAAACGGTTATGCTTTTCAGAACCAAACGCAGTTAGATGCACATGGCAAGGCCAGTGCCAATGCCCGCCAATGGGCCCCAGTGACGTATAGCGAAGGCCGCATTGTCTCCACCTTACAGCACTTTCAAAGTTCGGGAAGGCCGCTGCTGAGGGACGGCGACCTGGACTTCCAACGCAATAGTCTATCCCAGGCTATAGCGGACGCTTACCACGACGGCCGCTTGACCATGTCGCCGGGTGGGGTAGCGGTGGTCGAAAACACATTGGGAGAAGAGGCCGCAAACAGTCTCCGCGTGCCGCGCGGCCAGCGTGGTGAAGTCTCCATGCAGCTGCTGATGGGCGAGGCTTCCGCGCGTGGGCTCACGCGCGCCGGCGGACTCTTGGCGACCGGGGCGGATGCTGTGATGACCGCCCGCACGGCGGCGACGCTAATGGAGCAGGGCAACCTCACCGCTGCGCAGTCCGAAGTCAATCACGCCGTTGCTCGCAACGTAGGCGGCTGGGCCGGTGGTGCCTCTACGGCCGCTGCGCTGGGCAGTAGCAGTGGCTTTGTGCCAGCGGCATTGGTGGTTGGTGACGCGGTCTTGATGAGCAAGGCCTTCGATAAGGCTGTGGATCTGAAAGAAAACCGCGACATCTTCCACCAGACCGATCGGGCCGGCGTGGACTGGCAGTTCAACGGACGGGATTGGGAGCGCCAAGGCGCGTTCGATCGCACGGCTGATGGGCGCGAAGCCCCTGACCAAGTATCCGTCGGTGCCAGCTACGCTAAGTCCCAGGAACTGGGCGCAATGGCCAATGCCAAGGCTGTCGAATTCGCCTTGGGCAAGGCGCCCCCACCGCGAGATCCCTTCAACTTACCAGCTCAGCCTGGTGACCAGTCGGGGCTGGACAACCAGAACTGGCATCGCAATCCGAGCACAGAAGCTTGGGAGCGCCAGGTCAAGACCGGCGTGGACGGGGCCAACGACCGGGGCGTCTATGAGCCCCAGATCGCCAACCCCGAGCAAACGCAGCGCCTGAACCAAGAAGCCTTGGCACGGATCGAGGGCAACATCGCCAACGGCCGCGAGGCTATCGCCCAGGCCTACCTGGAAAGCCATGCCGCCCAGCGCGGGCAAGACTATGGGGTCGGCGTTCCTGCCGCCGTAGAAAGTGCTCGTGCCAAGCAGGACCGGGTGCAAGGTCATGATGGTCAGACCTACCAGCGCAATGAGGCCGGGCAGTGGCTTGGGAAGGACGGAGTGGCCACCGGCAACCTGGCGGTTGAGCTGGAACTCACCAATCAGATGCGCCAGCCCTCGCTGGAACGCGCGCAGGAGACCTTGGCCGCCATTGAGGCTCGTCCTGCACCCACTCCTGAGCAGATGGAGCGCAACGAGCTTTTGCATCGCTACCGCGCTGCTGGCGTGGACCTCAATGCTCAGGAACACAACTTAGAGGCGGTCAAACTCGCCACTGAGCGCACGAAAGAAGCCGAGGGGCTCACTGGCCCGACGATGCAGCAGCTAAAGCCGAACGAGCAGGGGCAATTCGGCTACGACAGCCCGATCGCGCACTACCAGGTCGGGCAAGATGGCGTGGCCCATCAGGTCGCATTGACCACGCCTGAGGAGTTGCGTCAGGCCAAGGCTGAACTCAGTCAGCCCACCATGGCGCATGTGCCAACGCTTGGCACCGTCTCGGTGACCGCGCCACCCCGTAGCAAAGAGCACGAAGCCGAACCGGCTCAGGAAAGAACGCCAGCTGGTCCATTGCTAGCCGACAACCCCGCGCACCCAGACCATGCGACCTACCAAACGATTCATTCCTGGGTGAAAGGCACTGGGAACTGGAACGAGGAAGAAAGCCGGAATGTCTCAGCGGCGCTTTACAAGCAGCAAGTCGAGGATCCCCTGGTCAAGCGGGTGGACCGGGTGACTGGCGCGCTGGGTAAGGACGGAGCTGAGAACGTGTTGGCGGTCTACGCGCCCTTTGGCGACAAATCCCCGTTCTTCCACGCCCGTGTGGATGGACGCGAAGCAGCCCAGCAGCCAGCGGGGCAGAATCTGCAGCAGGCAGAGGTCATCAAGCAGGACCAAGTGCGCCAGCAGCAGGTGGAGATGACCCAGAAGCAAGCGCAAGAGCAGGCAGCGCCAACTCGGACAATGTGAAGCAGGCAAGGATAGACGTCCATGTCTGCTTCCACGCGGAGAATGTGCGCTCCCTTAGGCGCTCGTGACCCCGGCTTTCATGGTGTCACCCGTCGAATTTCCCAGTCACCACGGGACAGCGTTCGGACCTCGACGTCCCCCCAGTTTTGAGTAGCACGGCGATTTGGAGTCCAATCCCCAACGAGACGGAGATTGGACGTGAAGAAGCGCTTTTCCGAAGAGCAGATCATCGGCTTTCTGCGTGAGGCCGAAGCCGGCGTGGCGGTGAAGGACCTGTGCCGGCGGCACGGGTTCAGCGAGGCGTCCTACTACCTGTGGCGCAGCAAGTTCGGCGGCATGAGCGTGCCGGAGGCCAAGCGGCTCAAGGAGCTGGAGGCGGAGAACACGCGGCTGAAGAAGCTGCTGGCCGAGCAGCTGTTCGAGAACGACGTCATCAAGGATGCCCTGCGAAAAAAGTGGTGACCGCACCGGCGCGCAGGATGCTGGTGCGGCAGCTGATGGAGCGCGGGCTCACGGAGCGACGGGCTCTGGCCGTGGTGCGGATGAGCGCCAGCGCGCTGCGCTACGTCCCGCGTCCGGATCGCAACGTCGAGCTGCGCGAGCGGATCCTGGCGCTGGCGCAGCGGCACAAGCGCTACGGCGTCGGGATGATCTATCTGAAACTGCGGCAGGAGCAGTGGCCGGTGAACTACAAGCGGGTGGAACGGCTGTATCAGGAGGCCAGGTTGCAGGTGCGCCGGCGCAAGCGGAAGAAGGTGCTGCTGGGCGAGCGCCAGCCGTTGCTTCGGCCTGAAGCCGCCAACCAGGTCTGGTCGATGGACTTCGTGTTCGACCGCACCGCCGAGGGCCGGGTGCTCAAGGCCCTGACCATCGTCGACGATGCCACGCACGAGGCAGTGGCGATCGAGGTGGAGCGGGCCATCTCTGGTCACGGCGTGGCCCGGGTGCTGGATCGGCTGGCGCTGACACGGGGTCTGCCGCAGGTGATCCGCACCGACAACGGCAAGGAGTTCTGCGGCAAGACGATGGTGACGTGGGCCCACGAGCGCGGTGTGCAGCTGCGCTTGATCCAGCCAGGCAAGCCGAACCAGAACGCCTACATCGAGAGCTTCAACGGCCGCCTGCGCGACGAATGCCTCAACGAGCACTGGTTCCCGACGCTGCTGCACGCCCGCACCGAGATCGAGACCTGGCGACGGGAATACAACGAGGAGCGACCGAAGAAGATCTTGGGCGGCCTGCCCCCGGCCGCCTATGCCCAACAGCTAGCAGCCAAAGCCGCTACGATGAAACCCGGACTCTAAAGAGCCCCGCTACTGAAAGCGGGGGGACGTCGGCGCCTTTGAAATCATAGATGCGTTGCTTTGGATCCCCGAGGGCGATCAGAGTGCTATGGCGCCCGAGACGAGAAATCATTGCCCATTCCTCGGCGTTCGTGTCCTGAAATTCATCGAGGATGATCACCGGATAGGCGTCACCAATGGCGCGAGCAACGACGGGTAGCAAGTCGAGCAGCTCAGCTAGGAGGATTGGAAAAAGATCAAAGGCTACTAGCCCTTCTTCTTCGAACAAGCGCCGCAGCTCGCGTGCGCGGTTTTCTTCCAACACGCCCGCTAGACGAGATCGCTCGTGAGCTGGAAGAAGTAGCGATACACCCGGGCGAGTGCCTAGCAGATAGGCGTGGCTTCTTAGGATCGACCAGGCAAAGCCGTGGTAAGTATTGATCTCGATTCGAGCCAGTTGATCGCGCGGCAATGATGCGGTCGCCTGCTCAGCAACCCGCGCCACAGTGGCGCGGGCGAAGCTGACGAACAGGGCCTTACCCGTGCGTCCCAGTCGGCCAGCCGTCAAGTCTTCGCATGCCTTTGCAAGTGCGATGGTGGTTTTGCCCGAGCCGGCCCCACCTCGCACCGCGATATGCCCTTCTGTTGTGAGAAGGCGCCGCCGTTGATCGCAAAGAACAATGGCCATTGCGTTCCCTAACGTTCGCTATGCCACCGGCGGCACGATGACGGGAAGGGGCAGAACCGGATGCGCAGCTGGGCGTTCTACCATCTCGCGCAGGCTACGCAGTGTCTGAACCATCGATGCTGGCATATGTCCGACCTGACACTGCTCAAAGAACAGTGTCAGGTAGTCGTCGCCCTTCTTATGGCGCATCAATGTCATGAATGGTTCTATGTAAGCGTCATTTGGGCTGCCTTCTGGAGGAACGATACCTGCTAGTGCATGCGGCCACTCTTGGTTGGCAACCAGCCATTTGACGAACCAGCTCTGCATATCGGTTTGAACCTCAGCTCTTAGCAAGTGCTCGAAACCCGCATAGGGTTGCTCGAAGGCCCGATCACATGAGGATGCGATCGCCGCGCGTGCCCCTGCTAACTGCTGGTCGAATATGGTTGCGACCGTCTTTCCCAGCTGTCGGAAGAACGCTGCGAATGAGGCTACGTTTGTCTCGCCGCCAGCGTCAAAAGGCACCCAGCCAAGCGAGTCAAGCCGCTTGAAATTTTGAGGTGAAAGTAATGCCAGGCGACGGGACACAGCACTGTAGGCGACGAATTCCGTCTTTCCTTCAACGACAACGACTCGGCGGGCGAGTAGTGCTTCACAGAAGCGGGTGCGAAAGCCATCGCGAAAGAGCTTCAATTTCAAGTTGATCGGAAGCGAGACTGGCGTTACAGACATGACACCAGTCGGGTCACGTCGCATTACCGTCATCTGCTCTGGCTCGAACTGCTCGATTACGTACGGGGAGTGCGACGTGAACAGCGCCTGTGAGGCAAGCCCTCGGACTTTGTCGACGACCCGCTGTTGGACATGAGGGGGTAGTGAAAGCTCAGGTTCCTCCATGGCAAAAATTACGCGTCCCCGGCGGCGCTCAGCGATGAGGCCAAGCATTGAGAGAACTAATGCATTGATCGTGCCCGAACCCTGGTGCTGAAATGGGGCGGCGTAGCCCGCAACTCCCGTTGCCAGGAATGATTTCAGAACCCGCCTGAGATCTTCGCGTGTCAGCTCGGAAACGCGCAGATGCGGAGCGTCTGCCCATTCTCCGGGCACAATGTCTCGCATGGCCTCCTGAATAGCATTGAGAATTCGTCCGAACTCCTCATCCTCGGCACTGACGACATCTAGGGGACGTAGCTTGTCAAGCAGCCCCTCCCACATCTTCGTCCGGACTTCGTAGGTTCTCAGGATGATGTCGAGAAGCGAGCCGCGCTCCATCGAGAGCGCGCGCGAACCAGTGCGTAAGGCCCTGAGGTGCAAAAAGCCGAACTCGCGCTTGTCGCCGGAGCGGCATTCGCTCGTAGGAGTTCCATCCTCTGCCCGGGGCACGGCAAACCAGGTTTTAGCCTCAAACTCGTCTCCTTCCGGATCGTATTTCCCCTCGAATCGGATACGGACTGCGGGCACGACGCCTTCTTGGGCGACTTGCCGAGCCTCGCCAGGTTCCAGCAGACGTTTATCTGTCTCCCGCCAAAATTCGAGGTTGGCACGAAAGCGCTGGCAGTGCTCTGCGTCCAGATCAGCAATCACAACCTCGATCGTGATTTTGGGCGCTGGCTGGTCGCCTGCGGCTTTGTAGGCGCCACCGAAGAAGTCGTGCTCGTCAATCACCTGGTGCCGGGCCAGCCGATCAGCGCCAATGGCTAGTTCGATTGCCTCGAAAACGGTGGACTTGCCGGTATTGTTGTCGCCGAGGAGGACCGTAGTCCCCGCTATGTGGAGGGTAGCGCTGCGGATACCCCGAAAATTCTCGATCTTGACGCGAGCAACACGCATGGTTCCTCCCGCTGGCAGCTCCCATGCCGCCGTCCCCAAGGGCAGGATAGCGCATGGTCCGGGGGCTCTGCTCGCTTGCCTCGGCGCGCGGTTCTAAGCTATGGTCCGTAGCTAGCAAGGTATCGTTCGATGTATCGGTTTTCGACCCTTTAATTCTGCCTGAATTTTAGTTGAATCAATGGGTTAGGGTGATTTGGATTCTGTTCCCATCGCCCGCTCCATTCTGTGGCATGCGCTTTAACTCCGGCTGCTTCGCAGTTACTGCCACTACGTGGCTTTCCATTAGGCATCGTTCGGACGCATCGGGAGCGCTCTTGCCTGAGGCATGCTAGCTGGCTTGCGAAGCCTTCTATTCAGGTCAGCCACGTGCAAGGTAGCCGCGGCGTTGATCCACAGTGACTTCCGAGGACGACGTCGCGTTCTATGCAAGCAGCTGTCCAGCGGCTGCTCGCGGATGTACGAAACTCCGCATGGGCCAAAGGAGCGCTGGCGGCCAGGCTGATGCCGGCACTGAAAATCATGCCCATGATGGTGGGCATTCCGCTGCGCTCGAAACCGCGTGTCGCCCCCAGCTTATGGATTCAAGCTCGCTACGTGATGAAAGGCGTGGGGTTTGGGTTTTGAATGTGCTTGAATTCGGTTCGTTGACGTCAGCAAATGGTGCGTATGGAAGCGTGGTCCGCGAAGTATCTGCGATACATCCATCTGTCGTTGGCTGATGCCGCTCGTCTTACGCCTTCACTGGCAGACGATAGTGTTGTGGAGATCACGCACGACGAGCTGGAGCGAGGCGTGGTCGGCGAGCATGCAAGAACGCAGTTGTTCGCACGGGCGAAGAGGTCTCTAGCGCGCGGGGCCGGGAGCAAGCAGGAAGAGGAGCGGTTGTGGCCGATTGATGTGGTCATCATGCCGGATGTCTACGGATTGCGCCCCGAGCGCGGAAAGCCCACGAGGCGACTGCCTGAGAAGGTCGTGCCGCTGATGCTGTTCGCCAAGCTGGGCAAGGACGGAAGTCTGATGCCCGAGGATGCGGGCGATCGTCAGGCGATCCTGCCGCGCGACCTGCTTGAGCCCAATCGCCTTGACGTCAGCATTGGAAGCGCTGAAGACGCGGATGTCGTCTACGCGAAGCAGAAGGGTCGTGCAGAGAGTTGGTCGGAATTGATGCGCAAGGGCATCGGGATTCTCGAGCAAGTCTGTGGCAGGCCGTACGAGGAATTCGGGATCGAAGGCTATGAGCGGCTCGATGAGGGTTACATGCTCGTGTCGGGTATTTCCTCGTCGACGCATTCAATCCTGAGACTCGTCGACCTGCTGCGCGCAAAGAACCAGCCTGACACGCCACTCTTCGAAACCTTGCTTGCCGAGGCCGATAACCGGGATCTGCTTGATGCAAAACGGCAGCTCGATCTGTCCATGGGCCATTTGGGGCAGATGGAGTGCGACTACGGCCTTTCGGTCTCCCAGCGAGAGGCACTGGCGCATCACCTTGATGGTCAGGCCTGCCCTGCCGTCACGGCGGTCGATGGACCTCCAGGTACCGGAAAAACTACGCTGCTGCTGAGTGTCATCGCCACGTCATGGGTAAAGCATGCGCTGGAGGATGGCGAGCCTCCGATCATCGTGGCGGCATCCACCAACAATCAGGCGGTGACGAACATCCTGCGCGCTTTTGCAGAAGTAAAAGAAGCCGAAGGTCCGTGGTCTGGGCGATGGTTGTCAGGTATGCAGAGCTATGGCTTGTATCTGCCTGCCAAAACACGAAAAAAGGAGATCTTCGGTTTCCCCGTGCATGAGATGCGGGGAATGGGAAGGGATGCCATATTCGATGCGCAGCGATTCGAGAACAAGGTCGCGCTCGAAGAGGCCGGAGGAGAATTCCTGACTCGCTTCAAGCAAGCATTCGAGACTGACAACAACGTCGACCTGGCCCAGGCGGTGAGGTTCTTGCACGCGCGCCTCGGGGAAGAAGTCCTGGGTATGAGGGAGGCGATCGATGCCCTCAAGACGCTCGTTGTGCTTATCGGCAGCGGGGACGTGTCGGATGCTGCGGTCGGCAGGTATCGGGAAGAACTTGGCGAGGCCCGAACCAGGTACGCATGCGATGTGGAAACTATAGAGCGCCGGCTTCAAGCGAAACAGCGGCTTCGTGCCAACTGGATGTCGCATGTAAGTTCGGAGCCTTGGTGGCTATCCCTGCTGGCGGCGGTCGGTCTGGTAAGTCCGCGGATTCGTCGTGATCGAGCTTTCTGTGCCGAAGCGGTTCTATCTCACCCTCAGTTCTTTGAGGAGAGCTTGATCGAATCGGCGCAACGCTTGGACATTGACCGGGCGATGCGGACTCTGGTCAGCGCGGAGCAGGAAGCACTCGTACAGGCGGGGTGGCGCGCTCAAGAGACCGAGAAGAAAATCGACCAACTTCAACAGGCATTGGATGCCCTGCAGACGTTGCTGGAAGGTAAGGCTCTCAGTGTCGAATCGGTACAGCAGGCGCTGGACGTAGGTCATCGCTACACTGCTTTCAAACTGGCGACGCATTACTGGGAGGCGCGCTACCTGCTCCAGTTGCAGGAGCATTTTCGCAACAAGGACGCGATGCAGGACAGCAAGTCGCCGGCTCGTCTGCTGGGACAGTACCGTAGGCTCGCCAAGCTCCACCCGTGTTTTGTGGCTACCCTGTACACGCTGCCGGATAAGTTCATCGCTTATCCCAGTCCAACAGAGTCGGTCGCCCTTTTCAATGAGATCGACTTGTTGATCGTCGATGAAGCGGGGCAGGTTCCGCCCGAAATCGGTGCGCCGAGCTTCGCTCTGGCTAAGCACGGGCTGGTGGTGGGGGACGTAGACCAGATCGAGCCAATCTGGTCGATCCCGGGGCACGTCGACGCCGCCAATGCCCTTCATAGCGGGCTAGTGGATGGAGACAAGCAGTTGCAAGGCTTCCGCGAATCGGGCATTGCTGCATCCAATGGAAGCCTGATGCGCATGGCGCAGCGGGCAACTCCCTATGCCAAGTACCCGGAGCGGGGTCGTGGTCTGTTCCTGTCCGAACATCGCAGATGCTGGCCGGAAATCATCCGCATGTGCAATGTGCTCGTCTACGGCGGGAGATTGCAGCCCTGTCGGGAAGATGACGGAGAGCGGAAGATCGTTCCTTCCGTCGGCTATGTCCATATCCCTGGAAATGACCGGTCCAGAGGCGGCAGCCGTGACAACCCTGCCGAGGCCACCGCCATCGCCCGATGGCTTGCATTGCGGAGGGGAGAGATCGAGGCTGTATATCCTGGCGAAAGCATAGGTCGGCTGGTCGCCGTAGTCACTCCTTTTGCTGCGCAGAGCCGACGGGTGAGGTCCTCGCTGGACGACGCGCTCGGCGCAGGTCATAGCATCACAGTCGGCACTGTGCACGCACTGCAGGGTGCCGAGAGACGTGTGGTGATATTTTCACCGACATACGGCCTCGCAGCTGAGCCGGGCAATACTTTCCTGGATCGCAATCGATCGATGTTGAACGTGGCGATATCCAGGGCGAAAGACGCATTCCTGATCTTCGGCAACATGCACCTGTTTCAGCCTGTCGGCCAGCACCCTTGTGCGGTGATTGGCCGGATGCTGTTCAATGATGGTGCTAATGAGATATCCGGCGTGGATCCCGTTCTGCTGGTGCCGGGGCCGGATATTGGTCCTGGGCGTCTGATTGCTAGCCTAGAAGATCACCGCGCCGTCTTGAGAGATGCGCTGGAGACGGCGAAGCGGCATGTGGTGATCGTGTCGCCGTTCCTGACCGAAGCAGCTATCGCTGCCGATGCCATCGAGACCGGGATTCGTGCGGCGGTAAGGCGCGGGGTAAAGGTTCGGATCATCTCCGATCCCCATTTGAACAAGGATAAGGTTGCTTTCGAGCGCTGCATCTTACGTTTGGAAGATGCAGGGGCTCAGGTAGGTCTGGCTACTACGAAGGGCGTGCATAGTAAGATGCTGCTGGTCGATCGATCTTGGCTGGTGGTTGGCTCCTTCAACTGGTTGTCCGCGGTTCGACGCGCGGAGAGTCAATGGGTTCGTTACGAGTCCTCCCTGCGTTACGACGGCAACGAGGCCTTCGAAATGGTCTCAAGGTCGCTACGGGATCTTGCAGACGTCTTAGCGGTACCGTGATTGGCTGGCCAGGCGATGGCAGGTGCGGCACGCTGCAAGGCGCATATTTCGGTCGGCAAAAAGCGAGCAGGCCGACACCGGTTTCACATGAGGTATCTGCCGAGATGCGCCCCATGTACACCGTCCACCGCTTGCATCCGCTGCTTATCCCCGCGTGCGGCCGCCTGCGAGTGTAGGAGGATTGGAGGACCATTGCCGGTGCCCGCCGCAGCCTTTGTCAAACCCGCTTCATCGACCAGCGCTAGGCTGGCCGACGCCTGAGCGTTCGCTCGTTGTCGGTGCTGCTCCCCGTGGTCGATCACAGCCGTCGTCGTTTTCTCGCCCGCACGTCCGTGGCCCTCGGGGCCGGTGCGGCCATGCCGCTGCTGCCGGGCGTCATCCGCAGCGCGCTGGCGGTGCCGCCGGCGCGGGTCACTGGCACGCTGCAGGACGTGCAGCACGTGGTGATCCTGATGCAGGAGAACCGCTCCTTCGATCATTACTTCGGCTGCCTGCGCGGGGTGCGCGGCTATGGCGATCCGCAGCCGTTGCGGCTGCCCAGCGGCAAGCCGGTCTGGTACCAGACCGAGCGCAAGGGCGGCGATCGCTATGTGCTGCCGTTCCGGCTCAACAGCCAGACCAGCAGTGCGCAGTGGATGAAGGATCTCAACCACGACTGGAAGGGCTCGCACGAGACCTGGAAGCATCACGACGCCTGGATCGCGCAAAAGAGCGCGATGAGCATGGGCCACTTTCAGCGCGAGGACCTGCCGTTCTACTACGCGCTGGCCGACGCCTTCACCATCTGCGACGGCTACCACGCCTCGCTGTTCGGCCCGACCAATCCCAACCGCATGTACATGTTCACAGGCACCAGCGGCCTGAGCGTCGGCAACGATGGCGAGCAGGCGGTGAACAACCGCGACGACGGCAACTGGACCGCGGACATGGCGCGCGACAATCCGCGCTTTCCCGGCTACACCTGGAGCACCTATTCCGAGCGCCTGCAGGCCGCCGGCATCAGTTGGCAGGTGTATCAGGAGTTCGACAACTACGGCGACAACAGCCATCCGTACTTCGCCAACTTTCGCAAGCTGGACCGCGCCTCACCGTTGTACCGCCGCGGCCGCGCGATCGTGCCCGGTTCCACCGCCGACAATGCCAAGGCCTCGCGGGGCGAGCACCTGGTCGCGGCGTTCGCGCGCGACGTGCGCGCCGGCACGCTGCCGCAGGTGTCGTGGATCGTCGCGCCGTACCTGCTCAGCGAACATCCCGAGGCCACCCCGGCCTATGGCGAATCCTTGAGCGCGCGCCTGCTTGAGGTGTTGGCCGCCTCGCCGGAGGTCTGGTCGAAGACGGTGTTCCTGATCAACTACGACGAGAACGACGGCTTCTTCGACCACGTGCCGCCGGCGTTGCCGGCGATCCGGCCGGAACTGGGCGCCAGCAACGTGGACCTGCGTGGCGAGGACTATCACGGCGTGCCGGTCGGCCTGGGGCCGCGGGTGCCGATGCTGGTGGTATCGCCGTGGAGCCGCGGCGGTTGGGTGAACTCGCAGGTGTTCGACCACACTTCGGTGCTGCGCTTCCTCGAACGCCGCTTCGGCGTGATGGAGCCGAACATCAATCCCTGGCGCCGCGCCGTCGCCGGCGATCTGACCTCCACGCTGGATTTCGTCGGCCACGATCCGGCGCCGGTGGCGTTGCCGGACACCCGCGACTACATCGCGCGCATCGACGCCACCGCGACGTTGCCGCCGCCGCAGCGTCCCGCGCAACAGGTGCTGCCGGTGCAGGAGCCTGGCCAGCGCCCGGCGCGCGCGTTGCCCTACGATTTCGACGTGCGGCTGCAGGTGCAGGCGGATGCGCGGGTGTTGCGCATGCGCAATCGTGGCGACGCTGGCGTGGCGCTCAATGCCTACGCCGACGGTGGCATGGCCGGCCCCTGGTTCTACACGCTCGCCGCCGGCAGCGAGCTGCAGGATGCGCGCGCGTGGCGCGGCGATGCCGCCGATGCCGGCTACGCGCTGCGCGTGCACGGGCCCAACGGGTTCCTGCGCGAGTTCCATGGCGACGGGATCGGCGATGCCGGGCTGCAGGCGGAGGCCGACTACGATGCCGCTGCGCAGTGCCTGCTGCTGACGCTCGGCAATGCCGGCACGCAGCCGTGCACGCTGCGCGTGCGCGACGGGTATCGCGGCGATGGCGCTGAGCAGACGCTCACGCTGGCCGCCGGCGCTCGCACTGTCCTGCGTCTGCCGTTGCAGGCGCAGCACCACTGGTACGACCTGACCATCGACAGCGCGACCCTGCCGCAATGGCGCCGGCGCCTGGCCGGGCACATCGAAACCGGCCGTCCGAGCATGAGCGATCCGGCGATCGGCCGTGCGGTCGACGCGTAGCACGCGCGGCGTTCCAGCACGGGCGCACGATTTCTAGCTGTATCCGGTCGCGGCTGAAGCCGCTCCTACAGGCCATGCGGCTGCCGTAGGAGCGGCTTCAGCCGCGACCGCTGATCCGAAACGCCACTCCTATTGCCGGGTGATCTAAGGCACTCCGCGCGCTTGCATGATCTCCCAAACGCAAACGCCGCCGCTGCAAGAGCAGCGGCGGTGCGTGATGCCTTCCCTGGCAGTGTCGCGTCGGCTCAGAACTTGCCGCTGAAGGTGACGAAGAACTGGCGCGGCGCGCCGGCCATCAGCGTCTGGTTGTAGCCGTTGGGGTCGGAGACGACGTAGCCGTTGGTGCCGACGGTGGCGAAGTAGCGCTTGTCGAACAGGTTGGTGACGTTCGCGCTCAGGCCCAGGTTCTGGAACATGCCGACCTGGCCGAAGTCGTAGCCGGCGCTCAGGTCGAAGCGCCAGTAGCTGGGCACCGACGAGTCGTTGAGGTAGCTGATGTAGCGGCGGCCGGTGTACTTGCCGTCCAGCGAGGCGTGCCAGCCGGCGTTCTCGTAGGCCAGGCTGCTGGAGAACATCCACTCGGGGATGCCGACCACGCGCTTGCCGGAGGTGGCTACCACGCCGCCATTGAGGTAGTCGTCCTGGTAGGTCGAGTCGTCGTAGGACAGCGAGTTCAGCCAGCGCAGCTGTTCGATCGGACGCCAGATCACTGCCAGGTCGGCACCCTGGCTACGCACCGAACCGACGTTGTTGAGCGTGGCCGAGCAGGTCTGGATCGCGCTGCACGGCGAGGTCACCAGCAGGCGGTCGTCGAAGGTGGTGTGGTACAGCGCCAGCGACGCTTCCACGCCGGCACCGCGCACGCGGTAGCCCAGTTCGTAGGTCTGCGCGGTCTCCGGTTCCAGCGAGCCCTTGATCGCGTTGAACGCGGCCTGCGATTCCTGGAACGGGGTGAAGCCGAAGCCGGCCATGTTCTTGTTGTAGGAGGCGTAGACCTCCTGGTGCTCGTCGATCTTGAAGTTCACGCCCACCTGCGGCAGCAGGTCCGAGTCGGCCTTGATCTCGCCGGCGGCATTGGACGCGGACGGCACCTGCGACTGCGCGGTGGTGTCGACGATCAGCTTCTTGGCGCCGAAGTTCAGGGTCAGGCGCTCGTCCATCAGGCGCAGCGTGTCCTGCGCGTAGACCATGGTGGTGTCGGTATCGTAGTGCTGGGCGAAGCCGCGCGCGAACAGGGTGCCGTTCTTGTTGAAGTAGTACAGATCGGTGAACGGGCCATCGAGCAGGAAGTAGTTGCGCTCCTGCACGGTCTTGGCGTTCTGGTACCAGCCGCCGACCTCGATCTCGTTGCCGGCTACGGTGAAGTTCAGCGAGCCGGTGACGCCATGGCGGTTGAGGCGGTAGTCGGTGGTGCGCATCGACAGCGGCACGCTGGCCGAGGACGCGACGTACGGCGTGGTCCACTGGCCCTCGCCGTTGTTGTCGTGGTAGTAGCCGGTCAGGTTCAGCGTGGCGCTGCCGCCGAGGTTGAACGTGCCGCTGAGCGCGGCCAGGTTGTCGCGGCGCAGGCCGGCGCCGGAGTAGTAGGACGCGTCGGCCTTGTCGTAGTCGGCCGGCAGGCCGTTGAGGCTGGCCGGGTAGCTGCCCTTGCCATTGAGCGCGTTGGCGATCTGCACCGCGCTGTTCCAGTCCGGCATCAGGTAGTCCCAATCCCAGCCGAGGACCCGCTGCGAGGTCAGCGACAGGTCCATGATGTCGTATTCCTTGCGGTGCGAGCTGTCCAGGTACAGGCTGACGCGGTTGCCGTCGCCCCACTGGTACAGCGCCTTGGCGTTGGCCTGGTTGTACTCGTTGTTGCCGTAGCCCTTCCACTTGTCCATTTCGCCGTGCACCAGCGAGGTGTACAGCGAGAAGCCGTGGATGTCGCCGGTGTCGCCGCGCAGGTAGGTGCGGCGGGTGCTGTCGGAGCCGAGGGTCTGGCTGAAGCGGAAGCCGGCGTCGGCATCCGGATCGGCCGAGTAGTAGCGCACGGTGCCGCCGAGGTTGCTGCTCGACGGCGTGCCCAGGCCGCCGGCGCCCTGCGCCAGTTCCACCGAGGCCACGTTCTCGGAAATGATCGCGCGGGTCACCTGCAGGCCGTCGGTGACGCCGTAGCTCATGTTGCCCAGCGGCACGCCGTCCAGGGTGAAGCCGAGCCGGCTCTGGTCGAAACCGTGCAGGCTGATCGCGGTGGACCATTCGTAGGCGCCGAACGGATCGGCCGACTGGAACTGCACGCCCGGCAGCTTGTCCAGCACCTTCAGCGCGCTGGTGCCCGGGGCGGCGATTCCGATGTCCTCACGGGTGATGCGCTGCACCTGGCGGGTGGTGCCGCTGGACACGACGGTGATCGCGTCGAGCATCGTGGCATCGTTGCCGCTCGCGCTGGCCGCCGCATCGGCGGTTGCGGTGGCGGCGGCCGGCGCGGTCTCGGCCAGCGCGGCAAAGGCCGGCAGGGCAGACGCGACGGCGAGCACCAGCGCGTGCGGGCGCAAGGATCTGGAAGTGGGGGTCATCGAAAGTCACCAATCATGAGGGAGAGAGGCTCCGGACCTGCCGCGCGGGGCGCGGGCAGCCGGTACCGGGCCGGTACGCGGCCCGCCCGCCACGATGCAACGGTTTTGTGAACGTTTCGGGGCGGTCCGATGTCGGCTGTGGGACAGCACGCGGACGGTGGGTGACGGCGGTCACCGCGCAGCCTGGCCTTGCCATGCAGTCGGCATCTGCGGCGACGTGCGGCATCGCGGCGCCGGTGGCGCGACGTATGATGCCGGGCCTGCCACCGCCGCCGCCTTCGATGAAGCTCGCCATCCTGTCCCGCAACACCAAGCTGTACTCGACCCGGCGCCTGGTCGAGGCCGGCCGCGAACGCGGGCATACGGTGCGGGTGCTGGACCCGCTGCGCTGCTACATGCGCATCGCCGCCGGCGCCTTCACCATGCATTACAAGGGCAAGCCGATCACCGGCTACGACGCGGTGATCCCGCGCATCGGCAATTCGGTAACCCGCTACGGCACCGCGGTGCTGCGGCAACTGGAGATGATGGGCGTCTGCACGCCCAACCCGTCCGATGCGATCCTGCGTGCCCGCGACAAGCTGCGTGCGCACCAATTGCTGGCGGCCAAGGGCATCGACATGCCGATGACCGTGTTCGGCGACAACCCCGACGATACCGGCGATCTGCTGTCCATGCTCGGCCCGCCGCCGCACGTGGTGAAATTGAACGAGGGCACCCAGGGCACCGGGGTGATCCTGACCGAGAAGGCCAGCGCCTCGCGCGGCGTGGTCGAGGCGCTGCGCGGGCTGTATGCCAATTTCCTGGTGCAGGAGTTCATCGGCGAGGCCGAGGGTGCCGACCTGCGCTGCTTCGTGGTCGGCAACCAGGTGGTGGCGGCGATGCGCCGCACCGCGCCGGAGGGCGACTTCCGCTCCAACCTGCATCTGGGCGGCACCGCCGAGCGCACCACGGCCAGCCGTGGCGAGCAGGAGGTGGCGGTGCGCTCGGCCAAGGCCTTGGGCCTGGGCGTGGCCGGCGTCGACCTGATCCGCTCCAGGCGTGGGCCGCTGGTGCTGGAGGTCAATTCCACGCCGGGCCTGGAAGGGATCGAGACGGTCTGCGGGCTGGATATCGCCGGCAAGGTCATCGAACACCTCGAAGCCTGCCTGAAGCGAAAGAAATCAGTGGCTTAGCCGACTCTGTGGCCGCGGGTTCTGGCTTAACACCGGTTTAATTCCGCCCTGCGTAAGCTTCATCGGACCGCAGCTCTGCCCTCCTCAGCAGGAACGGTAATCGGGATAGAAAACTTTCGGCCCAGGCAGCCCCGCTGCCTGGGTCTTTTTGTTGGCGAGCGCTTACTGGCCTGTGCCGGGCTCGCTTGCGGCCATGTTTGTACGGCGGCTACATTGCGATGCAGCGGTGTGCCGCGGATGCAGACAGATGGGTCATGGCGCCAAACGTGAGGCGCCCATGAACGTGAAGAAAGTGTTCGCACTGCAACTCAGTACAATTCGGCAGCGATCCGGTTTGAGTGAACGTGTTCAAGAAGCCCGCGGCTGTGGCTTGAGGCAGACTTTGCCGGAGCACGATTGGCAGGCCGTGCCGTTTGCGATCACTGTGGGTCGCGCGTAATGGCTGGAACGAGAACTGATGGCGGCGATGCGCTGTCCAAGGCAGCGATCGTCAGATGGGTTGCAAGGGCGAAACGTTGCTCGACCACCCATTGAAATGCATTGCAAGGACCATGGCGGCGTGCCGCCGCGGGCGACCGGGAGGCGCGGCATCGGTGCGGCGCTCCACTGACACGTAGTACGACTGACGGGGTAAATGTTGGTGCGAATTCTAGTGATCGAAGACAACAGCGATATCGCTGCCAATCTGGGCGACTACCTCGAGGATCGCGGCCACACCGTCGATTTCGCCGCCGACGGCGTCACTGGCCTGCACCTGGCGGTGGTGCACGAGTTCGATGCGATCGTGCTCGATCTCAATCTGCCGGGCATGGACGGCATCGAGGTGTGTCGCAAGTTGCGCAACGAAGCGCGCAAGCAGACCCCGGTGCTGATGCTCACCGCGCGCGATTCGCTGGACAACAAGCTCGCCGGCTTCGATTCCGGGGCCGACGACTATCTGATCAAGCCGTTCGCGCTGCAGGAAGTGGAAGTGCGGCTCAACGCGCTGTCGCGCCGCGGCAAGGGCGTGCACACCCGGGTGCTGGAGACCGGCGACCTGGAATACAACCTGGACACGCTGGAAGTGCGCCGCCAGGGCAAGCTGCTGCAGCTCAATCCCACCGCGCTGAAGATCCTGCAGGCGCTGATGGAAGCCGCCCCGGCGGTGGTGACCCGGCAGGAGCTGGAGACCCGCGTGTGGGGCGAGGAATTGCCCGATTCCGACTCCCTGCGCGTGCACATCCACGGCTTGCGCGCGGTGGTGGACAAGCCGTTCGACGTGCCGATGATCCAGACCCGCCACGGCATCGGCTACCGCATCGCCGCGCCCGATGCCTGAAACGCCTGCGTTGCCGCGGGTGGTGCGGCGGCGCGGACGTTACCGCCGCCGTCTCCGCAGCCGCATCATCCTCTCGTTCGTGCTGTTGGGCTTCGGCCTGACCGCGCTGTTCGCGTTCGCCACCAACTGGGCGCGCGCGCGCGTGGAGAACCAGCTGGTCGAGGTGGTGCTGAACCGCAACATCGACGAGTACTCGCACCGGTTCTTCTCCGATCCGTCGAAGAATCCTGACCTGCCGGTGCAGCAGATGGTCGGCCGGGTGGTGAAGAGCGACCGCTTTGAAGCGCTGCGGCGTGAGCAGCCGGATTGGTACAACTTCTCCGACGGCATCCACAACGTGTCCGGTCGCGATGAAGCCGGCAAGCCGTTCTCCTACAAGGTGGCGGTGCGCAAGACCCCGAACGTCTGGTTCTTCCTCGCCTACGACATGACCCAGACCATGCAGGGCGAGGTGCAGCTCAAGCGCACCCTGATCCTGTCGGTCCTGGTGTTCAGCGCGTTGTCGCTGGTGATCGGCTGGTGGTCGGCCTCGCGGGTGATGCGGCCGGTGTCGGACCTGGCCGCGCGCCTGCGCGCCTATCGCGGCAGCAGCGATCCCAAGCCGCTGGCGCCGCACTTTCCCGACGACGAGGTCGGCCAGTTGGCCGAGGCGCTGGACGACTATTCGGCGCGCCTGACCGAAGTTGTACAGCGCGACCGCGAGTTCAATGCCGACGTCAGCCATGAACTGCGCACGCCGCTGGCGGTGATCCGCGGCGCCACCGAACTGCTGCTGACCCGACCCAATCTCGACGAGAAGGTGCTGCAGCGCCTGCAGCGCATCCAGCGCGCCGAACAGCAGTGCAGCGACCTGATTGGGTCGCTCCTGCTGCTGTCGCGCAACGAGCGCGGGCAGGGACACAGCAACGTCGCCAAGGTCGCTGAGCAGTTGATCGAGTCGCACCGCGCGCAGTTGGGCGGCAAGCCGCTGCAGTTGCTGCTGGAAGGCGAGCGCAACCTGACCATTGATGCACCGGAAGCGGCGCTGTCGGTGGCGCTGGGCAATCTGATCGGCAATGCGGTCAAGTACACCCAGGAAGGGCAGGTTGTGGTGCGGGTGCTGAGCGATGCGGTGCAGGTGATCGATTCCGGCCCGGGCCTGAGCGAGGAGGATGCGGCCAAGCTGTTCCAGCGCGGCTACCGCGGCACCCACGCCGGTCATTCGCAAGGCGGCGGCATTGGCCTTTCGATCGTCAGCCGGCTGTGCGACCTCTACGGTTGGCAGGTCAACGTGCGTCCCGGTGTCTCCAAGGGCGTGGTGGCGACGCTGTGGTTCAGGGCCGAATGAAGCCAACTATTATCATGTAACCGTGATTTTCGACTAGACAGGCTCAAGCGTCTGTGGGTTTAAAATTTAGCTGTTAATTTTAGCTGAGTGTAGTTCGATCAGCATCTGTAGTTGGCTAAAAAAAGAGGCATATCCTCCTTGAGCCCTGTATGACTTATAGGGTAATTCCAATGGTCCACTGGAGGTTATTTGTGAGAGAGCTTGATGCTTTTGATGTTGCTCATGTGAGTGGTGGGGATAATATTGAGACAAAAGGTAAAAACCCTTTTCCGCGTCTTCCGGAGCCTCAGACCCCCTTGCCTCCTGGTAACGATGTTGGCAATGTCAAGCACAACCCCTTTGGGCATTGATTGATTTTTAGTATATGGTTGTTGCGTGATTGTTTTCATGCGTTATTCTTCATCCCGTCGATCAGGTGGTCGGCGGGTTTTTTAGATCAATAGCTACTTTTTCTTTATTTTGGAAAGGTGCTTATATAGCTTGTCTGCAGCGATTGCCTCTTGGTCCAACTTTGAGGGGTCTCCATCGTTAACTACGACATCGTCGGCAATGGCCAGGCGCTCCGCACGTGTCGCCTGCGCCGCCAGCATGCGCTGCGCCAGGTCGGCGGTGATGCCGTCGCGCTGCATCAGGCGGGCGTGCTGCATTGCCTCGGGGGCGTCGATCACCAGGATCCGGTCGAGCCAGGGATAGGCGGTGCGTGCGCCGACCTCGGTGAGCAGGGGAATGGCCGCGATCGCGTACGGTCCTGCGGCTTCGCGGCACTGTTGCTGCAGCAACTGGCGGATGGCGGGATGGGTGATCACTTCCAGGTCACGGCGCGCCGTCGCGTCCTCGAAGATCCGCTGGCGCAATGCCGCGCGGTCCAGGTGGCCATCGTCCTGCAGGATCTGCGGCCCGAACCGCGCCACGATCTGCGCCAGCGCGGGATGCCCGGGGGCGACCACCGCACGTGCGGCAAGGTCGGCATCGGCGACGACGATGCCCCTGGCCTCGAAGCGGCGACTCAATTCGCTCTTGCCGGAGGCCACGCCTCCGGTCAGGCCGACGACGAAATCAGTCAAGCGGCGGGCTCCGTCAGCGCAGTCCCGACCAGCGCATGTAGGTCTCGACGATTTCCGTGCCCCAGAAGAAGGTGATCCAGCCGGCGATCGCCAGGTACGGGCCGAACGGGATCGGCGTGGCGCGGTCGCGGCCCTTGGCCGCCAGCCACAACGAACCCAGGATCGCGCCGACCAGCGAGGAGATCAGAATGGTCGGCAGGATGCCCTTCAGGCCGCACCAGGCGCCGATCGCGGCGAGCAGCTTGAAGTCGCCATGGCCCATACCCTCCTTGCCGGTGATCTGCTTGAACAGCCACCACACCGACCACAGCGAGAAATAGCCGACCGCCGCGCCGAGCAGGGCCGGTTTGGCCGGCATGTACAGGTTGTCCATGCTGCCGATCAGGCCGAGCCACATCAGTGGCAGGGTCAACTGGTCCGGCAGCAGGCGGGTACGCAGGTCGATGCCGGACAGCGCCACCAGGAAGCAGCTGAACACGATCGCGCCGAAGCCCTGCCAGCCGAAGCCGAAACGCCACACGCTCGCGACCACCAGCAAGCTGGTGAGCAGTTCCACCAGCGGGTACTGCGGCGAGATGGGCGCATGGCAATAACGGCACTTGCCGCGCAGCGCCAGCCAACTGAACAGCGGAATGTTCTCGAACCAGGCCAGCTTGTGCTTGCAGTGCGGGCAGTGCGACGGCTCCACCACGATGCCGGGCGGCGGCGGATCGTAGATGTCCGGCAGCTCCAGGATCTCGCGCGAATCGCGCTTCCACTGCCACTCCATGCGCTTGGGCATGCGCAGGATCACCACATTGAGGAAGCTGCCCACCAGCAAGCCGAGTCCGGCCGCGGCCGGGAAGCCGAGGCCGGGGTGTTGATCGAGAAATGCCATTAATGCTTATCCAACGACGGAGGCCAGCTTGAAGATCGGCAGGTACATGCCGATGACCATGCCGCCGACGATGGTGCCGATGAACACCATGATCAACGGCTCGATCAGGCTGCTCAAGGCATCGACCGCATTGTTCACTTCCTGCTCGAAGTACTCGGCCACCTTGAACAGCATGGCATCCAGCGCGCCGGCCTCTTCGCCGATGGCGGTCATCTGGATGACCATGTGCGGGAACAGATTCGTCTGCTTCATCGCCACATTGACCGGGTAGCCGACCGCCACGTCGTCGCGCATGCGCAGTACCGCTTTTTCGTACACGCTGTTGCCCGTGGCGCCGGCGACGATGTCCAACGCTTCCACCAATGGCACGCCGGCGCGGAAGGTGACAGCCAGGGTGCGCGAAAACCGAGCCACCGAACTGTTGTGCATGATCTGGCCGATGATGGGCACTTTGAGTACCAATCGGTCCATCCCGTGCTGCATCGCAGGCGAACGTTTGTAGGCGAAGATGAAGCCGCCGATGCTGCCGATCAGCAACAGCAACAGCATCCACCAATACGACACCATGAAGCGCGACGCCGCGACGATCATCTGGGTGAAGGCTGGCAGTTCCGCACCGAAACCCTTGAATACGTCCTCGAATTGCGGGACAACCCAGACCAGCAGGATCGAGGTAACGATCAGGGCGACCGCCATCACCATGGCCGGATAGAACAAGGCCTTCTTGATCTTGCCCTTCAGCGCCTCGATGTTTTCCTTGTAGGTGGCAACCGTCTCCAGCACCGTCTCGAGCACGCCGGCGCCTTCACCGGCCTTGACCAGGTTTCGGTACAGTTCGTCGAATTGAACAGGATGCTTGCTGATTGCCTCGTAGAGCGAGGAGCCGCCCTCAATGTCGGTGCGGATCTGATCCACCATCTGCTTCATGCGCGGGTTCTTGTGTCCGCTGGCGATGATCTCCAACGAACCCACGATCGGCACGCCCGACTTCATCATCGTCGCCATTTGGCGGCTGAAGAAGGCGATGTCCTTGGGGCTAATCTTCTTGCCAGCGGCGCCAAACAACGGCTTGGGCTTGGGCTTGACCATCGAGGGGGTAATGCCCTGGCGGCGTAGCTCTGCACGCAGCAGGTTGGCATTCTTGGCGACTTGCTCGCCCTTCATCTTGATGCCGCGTTTGTCGGTGCCCTCCCAGACAAATGGCACCTGTTGACTGGTGCTGCGTGCGACCGGCTCTTTCTTGACTGCGCTGCGCGTTGCGGACATCAGGTCGTCTCCCCCGTCCGGCCATCCCCGGGCGGACATGCCGAGCATGGTATCGGTTTCCTGGGCATCTGGCACCCGTGGGAGCTGTCTCGGCAAGGCCTCATTGTCCACGGGGTGACCTTCAGCGTCACTTTTTGCCGAAATTTGGCGGATGGTCCAGTCTGTCGCAAATTGCCGATTTATCTGCATCTCGCTTGGCGTGCTAGGGCATGATGTGCCACGAGGCATAGGGCCGGGCGGTGCGAGAAGTTGGCACGCCGTCTGCTTCTGTCACCTCGCACGTGGCGCTTCGCCGCGGCGCTCGGGGAGTAGGATCCGCGGGCGAGTGCCTACCACCACCTCATTCCATCTCTAGGGGTTCACAATGAAGAAGCAGCAGGGCTTTACCCTGATCGAACTGATGATCGTGGTCGCGATCATTGCCATCCTGGCCGCCATCGCGATCCCGATGTACCAGGACTATGTTGTCAAGTCCCAGGCGACCTCGGCTCTGGCTGAAATCACGCCTGGCAAGGTTGGTTTTGAGACCGCGATCAACCAGGGCAAGACTCCCAGCACCACCGCGACGGATGATGGCTACATCGGCATTCCGGCTACCACCACCTACTGCAACGTTACGCTGGGGGCGACCGCTACTGGTAATATCACGTGCACCGCGAAGGGCGGAAATGCCGGTAAGTTCAACACCAAGACGATTATCTGGACTCGCGACGCAAACGGTGCATGGACTTGCACCAGCACCCTGGACGCGAAGTATCGTCCGGGCAGTTGCGCTGCGGGCTGATCTGTAGCGCTGTTGTTTACAGGAAGCCCCCGAATGGGGGCTTCTTTGTTTCTATGGTTGCCATATAAGGCCTACATGTTTTTGGGTGCGCAATGAAGGGGGGCATATGCGCGGATTTGCTTTGATTGAATTGATGATGGCTATTGTCATAGTAGCTGTCCTTGCTGCTATAGGGTTCCCTGTCTATCAGGGATATGTCGCGAGAAGCCAAACGACTGCTGCATTAGCGATATTGCGCCCCGGAAAGACCATGATCGAAACTGCCGTCGCGGAGCAGCGCGATGCTTCTCTCCTCGATGCCGATTACATCGGGATCAAAGCGGCTGCTTCTTGCTCCGCAGTGAGTGTCGATGTGACTGGTAATTATATGGTTCAACTCGGTTGCCGTGTTTCGGGTAATTCAAAGGTTGAAGGAAAGATCCTGTACTTGAGGCGCAATGTGGAAGGTGTTTGGACGTGTGACGCGAGCGCCTTTGAGGTACCTTACAGGCCAGGAGGCTGCGGTTGAGATGCATGCCCGCTCTTTCATCGTGAGTTGAGGTGGCAAAATGAGCGCGTTGATGGCTCCAAATCTTGTCGGCATAACCGGGATTGCCCGCCGCCTCGTGCAAGACGGGGCGCTCGAGGAAGCCGCAGCGCGGACCGCCATGGCCCAGGCGGCCGAGGCGAAGGTGCCGCTGCCGCAGTGGTTCTCCGAGAAGAAGCTGGTCACTGCCGCACAGCTGGCCGCCGCGAATGCGGTCGAGTTCGGCATGCCGTTGATGGATGTCTCGGTTTTCGACGCCAGCCAGAACGCGATGAAGCTGGTCAGCGAGGAGCTGCTGCAGAAGTACCAGGTGCTGCCGTTGTTCAAGCGCGGCACCCGCCTGTTCGTCGGCATCAGCAACCCGACCCAGACCCGGGCGCTGGACGACATCAAGTTCCACACCAATCTGACGGTGGAGCCGATCCTGGTCGACGAGGACCAGATCCGCCGGACCCTGGAGCAGTGGCAGGCCAGCAACGATTCTCTCGGCAGCGCGCTGGGCGACGACGAGGGCATGGACAACCTCGATGTCGGCGGCGGCGACGAGGACATGGGCGGCGGTGGCGACACCGGTATCGACGCCAAGGGCGAGGACACCCCGGTCGTCAAGTTCGTGAACAAGGTGCTGGTCGATGCGATCCGCCGCGGCGCCTCCGACATCCACTTCGAGCCCTACGAGGACGACTACCGGGTGCGCCTGCGCATCGACGGCCTGCTCAAGAGCGTGGCCAAGGCGCCGGTCAAGCTCAACCAGCGCATCGCCGCGCGCCTGAAGGTGATGGCGCAGCTGGACATCGCCGAGAAGCGGGTCCCGCAGGACGGCCGCATCAAGCTCAACCTGTCCAAGAACAAGCAGATCGACTTCCGTGTCAGCACGCTGCCGACGCTGTTCGGCGAGAAGATCGTGCTGCGTATCCTCGACGGCAGTGCGGCCAAGCTGGGCATCGACAAGCTCGGCTACGAGCCGGAGCAGCAGAAGCTGTTCCTGGATGCGATCCACAAGCCGTACGGCATGGTCCTGGTCACCGGCCCCACCGGCTCGGGCAAGACGGTGTCGCTGTACACCGCGCTGGGCATCCTCAACGACGACACGCGCAACATCTCCACCGCCGAGGATCCGGTCGAAATCCGCCTGCCCGGGGTCAACCAGGTGCAGCAGAACAACAAGCGCGGCATGACCTTCGCCGCGGCACTGCGCTCGTTCCTGCGCCAGGATCCGGACATCATCATGGTCGGCGAAATCCGCGACCTGGAGACCGCCGAGATCGCGATCAAGGCCGCGCAGACCGGCCACATGGTGCTGTCCACCCTGCACACCAACGACGCGCCGCAGACCATCGCGCGCCTGATGAACATGGGCATCGCGCCCTACAACATCACCAGTTCGGTGACCCTGGTCATCGCCCAGCGTCTGGCGCGGCGCCTGTGCAACAACTGCAAGCGTCCGGTCCAACTGCCGGAGAAGGCCTTGCTGGCCGAAGGCTTCACCGAGGCGGAGATCGCCGACGGCGTGCAGCTCTACGAGGCGGTCGGCTGCGACGAGTGCACCGAGGGCTACAAGGGCCGCACCGGCATCTACCAGGTGATGCCGATGAACGACGAGATCGCGGCGATCGTGCTGCAGGGCGGCAACGCCATGGACATCGCCAGCGCCGCGCAGAACATCGGCGTCAGGGACCTGCGCCAGTCGGCCCTGCTGAAGGCCCGCAACGGCATCACCAGTCTGGCCGAGATCAATCGGGTGACGAAGGATTGAAGGCTGGGAATGGGGAATCGGGATTGGGGAATCGGAAAAGCAGCTTTCCCATTCCTGGTGGCCTGCTGGTATTCCAAGTCTTATTCCCAGGCCTCTTGTAGCGCAGGGCGCACGATGCTGGCTGCGCCCAATCGCATTATTACCCGCCTAGTCGGATCACTCCCTCGGGCGAAGGGACGGGGTAGCCGGAAGAGCGGCTTTGCCCATTCCCCAATCCCGATTCCCCATTCCCGGCTCCTCTACTCCATCCCCAGCTTCTTCAGCTTGTAGCGCAACGCTCGGAAGGTGATGCCGAGTTGCGCGGCGGTGCGGGTCTTGTTCCAGCGGTTCTCTTCCAGCGCCTTCTGGATCGCGGCGCGTTCGAGTTGTTCGATGTAGGACGGCAGGGCGGAGGAGCTGGGGTCGATGTCGACCACGCCGCGCGGCAGGGCGGGGGCGGCCTCGGCGGCGCTGCGGGCGTGGTTGCCGGGTTGCGGCAGGCGCAGGTCGGTGGCGCTGATCTGGTCGTCCTCGGCCATCGCCAGGGCGCGTTCGAGGATGTTTTCCAGTTCGCGCACGTTGCCGGGGAAGGCGTAGCTGCTCAGCGCGTCCAGCGCCGAGGGCGACAGCAGCGGGGTGGGGCGGCCGTGGCTCTTGGCCAGCCGCGCCAGGATCGCCGCGGCCAGTTGCGGCAGGTCGCCGCCGCGCTCGCGCAGCGGCGGCACGCGCAGTTCGATCACGTTGATGCGGTAGTACAGGTCGTGGCGGAAGCGGCCCTCGGCGACCAGGTCGGCCAGGTCCTTGTGCGTGGCCGAGAGGATCCGCACATCCACCGGCACTTCGCTGGCGGCGCCGACAGGGCGCACCGATTTCTCCTGGATCGCGCGCAGCAGCTTGACCTGCATCGGCAGCGGCAGTTCGGCGACCTCGTCGAGGAACAGGGTGCCGCCGTGCGCGGCCTGGAACAGGCCGGCCTGGTCGGCATGGGCGCCGGTGAAGCTGCCCTTCTTGTGGCCGAAGAACTCGCTTTCCATCAGTTCGGCGGGGATCGCGCCGCAGTTCACCGGCACGAACGGGCCGGCCGCGCGGGCGCCCTGTTCGTGGATGGTGCGCGCGACCAGTTCCTTGCCCACGCCGGATTCGCCGAGGATGTAGACCGGCGCCTGGTTGCGCGCGACCTTGGCGATGGTGCTGCGCAGCGCGTCCATCGCCGCCGAGGCGCCGAGCAGGCGGCTGGCCTGCTCCGGGGCCGGCGGCGGCGGCGCGGCGCGGCTCTCGTTGTTGAGTTCCAGCGCATGCTTGACCAGGCCGCGCAGCACCTGGATGTCCACCGGCTTGCTGACGAAGTCGAAGGCGCCGGCCTTCAACGCCTCCACTGCCAGGTCCATGCTGCCGAAGGCGGTGATCATCGCCACCGGCGTGCGCGGGTAGTGCTTGGCGATCTCGCTGACCAATTCGATGCCGTTGCCGTCGGGCAGACGCATGTCGGTAATGCACAGATCGTAGGGATTGCTCGCCAGCAGTTCGCGCGCTTCGGCGAGGTTGGCGGCGGTGCTGATGCGCAGCCCCATCCGGCCCAGGGTCAGGACCAGCAACTCGCGGATGTCGCGCTCGTCGTCGACGACCAGGGCGCTTCGGGTTTCGTTCATGTGCAGGGAAGATAGCGTAGGAACCGGGGCATGCGCCAATTTACCGGCGCCGGCCGCGCGCTGGCGGAGCGATTCTCACCTGTCAGCCGCTGAGCATGGTGTGGGGGCCGGGCAGGGCGACGCGGAAACAGGCGCCGCCGGCCGGTACCGGCACGTATTCCAGACGCGCCTGGTTGGCCCGGCACAGCTCGCGGGCGATGTACAGGCCCAGCCCGGTGCCGTGCTCGGAGGTGGTGAAGAACGGCCGGAACAGCTGTGCCGCCACCGCCTCGGGAATGCCGGGGCCGCGGTCCATCACGTCGACGATGGCGTTGCGTTCCTGCAGCGCCACGCGCAGCCGCACCCGCGCCGGCTCCTCCATCACCCGCCCGTACTTGAGCGCGTTGTGCACCAGGGCGCTGAGGATCTGGTGCAGGTGCTTGGGATCGACCAGCGCGTGCACCGGCTGCGGGGCGAGGATCGCTTCGAGGCTGTCGGTCTCGATCGACAGGGTCTGCCGGTACTCCAGGACGAAGCGGCGCACGAACGCGCCCAGGTCCAGGTTCTCCGGATTGGAGCGCTCGCGCCGGGCCAGGCCGAGCACGCTCTCGACGATGCCGTTGGTGCGCTGGCACTGCTGGTGGATGATCTGCAGCAGGCGGCGGTCGGCATCGCCGATCGCCGGCGATTCTTCCAGCAACTGCGAGGCGTAGTTGATCGCGGCCAGCGGGTTGCGGATCTCGTGGGCCAGGCTGGCCGAGAAGCGGCCCAGCGCCGACAGCGTCAACGACTCGGCGCGTCGCGACACCACCGTGGCGTCGTCCAGGAACACCAGGGTCAGGTCGCCCTCGGCCAGCAGCCGGGCGAAGCGCGGCTGCACCTCCGGCTGGTCCGGCGACAGCTGCAGCGGGCTTTCGTCCTGGTTCCAGCCGTTGCGCCAGCGCTGCAGGCGCCGGGCCAGTTCCGGCGCGGCGCTGAGCAGGTCAAGCCGGCCGCTTTCGCTGTTGCCGTCGGTGTCGCCGAGCAGTGCCGACGCGGCCTCGTTGGCCAGCGTCACCCGGTTCTGCGTGTCCACCACCAGCACCCCGGTGCGCATGCGGCGGATGATCAGTTCGTTGATTTCGTAGAGATTGGCCACCTCGGCGCCGCGGCGTTCGGCCAGGCTCTGGCTGGCGCGCGCACGCTGGCCGAGGCGGTTGCAGATGTAGGCCACCGCCAGATAGCTGGTGGCGAACATCGCCAGTTCGGCCAGGCTGCGGGTGTTGTCGGCGCCGTCCAGGACGCTCCAGATGTATTCGGCCAGCGTCGCCGCCGAGGCGGTCAGGGCGACGGCGAGGCCGCCGCGCAGGCGCAGCAGCATCGCCGCGGCGGCGACGTTGAACAGCAGCATCATCGCGATGCCGGCGCTGGCCGCGGGCAGGGCATGCGCGGCCAGGGTCGCGGCGACGATGTCGGCGATGGCGCTGAAGCCGACGATCGGCGCCAGGTGCGCCTCGTTGCGGCCCCACACCAGCAGCGCCAGCGCCACCGCCAGGTAGGCGGTGGACAGGGTGGTGGCCAGTTGCGGGTAGCGCGGCTCGCCGACCAGCACGCCGAGCGGGCTGAACACCAGGGCGGCGATCAGCCCGGCCACCAGCACACGGTACAGCGCGAAGAAATACAGCTCGCGGCGCGGGATGGACTCGATGCGATCGATGAGCGAGGCGCTGGGGGGCAAGCCGGACTCCGGGCGGGCAGCGGACGGCGCGAGTATAGGGGTGGTGCCGTCTGCGCGGATGGCAGCCGGGACGGCGGCGGCCTGGTCGGGCCGTCGCCGCGGGGAGGCGGTGCTCGGTCCGGGCAAGAGAAGGACGGGCGAGTGCGGCAGGGCGGGGACGGCCCGGTGCCTGCTCCAGTCGATGCTGCCGCCGCGGCCCTTCCCGGCGTCCTCGGCCGGGTCGGAGCGCCGCCGCTTTTGCGCCGCCGCCCTGGGTCGGCGACAATAGGCGTCCCGTCCGTACCGCTCCCGGCCGCCACTCAGGGCCCGGATCGCTGCGGGACGGCCGTTCCTTTTCCCACGGTGACGCATGAATTTCCACGAATATCAGGCAAAACAACTGCTTGCCGAGTACGGCATCCCGGTCCCGGCCGGCAAGGTCGCGGCGACTCCGGAAGAAGCGGTTGAAGCCGCCAAGTCGCTGGGCGCTGGCCCCTGGATGGTCAAGGCGCAGATCCACGCAGGTGGCCGCGGCAAGGCCGGCGGTGTCAAGTTCTGCAAGACCACCGACGATGTGAAGGCCGTTGCCGAGAAGCTGCTCGGCACCAAGATGGCCACCTATCAGACCGCCGGCGTCGAGCTGCCGATCAACCTGGTGCTGGTGACCACCGCCGGCGAGATCGTCAAGGAGCTGTACCTGTCGGTGCTGGTCGACCGCGGCACCCGCACCATCAGCTACATCGCCTCCTCCGAGGGCGGCATGGAGATCGAACAGGTCGCCGCCGAGACCCCGGACAAGATCCACACGCTCAACGTCGACTTCGTCGAGGGCGTGCAGGGTTACCACGGCCGCGACATCGGCTTCAAGATGGGCCTGACCGCCAAGCAGGCCGGTCAGTTCGCCAGCATCATGGTCAACCTGTACCGCATCTTCAACGAGAAGGACCTGGCCCTGGTGGAGATCAATCCGCTGGCCATCCTGGACGACGGCAACCTCTACGCGCTGGACGGCAAGTTCAACAGCGACGACAACGCCAACTTCCGCCACAAGGAACTGGTCGCCATGCGCGACAAGTCCCAGGAAGACGAGACCGAAGTGACCGCTTCGGAGCTGGACATCAACTACGTCACCATGGACGGCAACATCGGCTGCATGGTCAACGGCGCCGGTCTGGCCATGGCCACGATGGACGTGATCAAGCTCAACGGCGGCGAGCCGGCGAACTTCCTCGACGTGGGCGGTGGTGCCAACAAGCAGCGCGTGATCGAGGCGTTCAAGCTGATCCTGTCCTCGGACAAGGTCGAGGGCATCTTCGTCAACATCTTCGGCGGCATCGTCCGCTGCGACATGATCGCCGAGGGCATCATCGCGGCGGTCAAGGAAGTGGGCGTCAAGGTGCCGGTCGTGGTGCGCCTGGAAGGCACCAACGTGGAAGAGGGCAAGCAGCTGCTGCGCGACAGCGGCATGGCCATCATCCCGGCCGACAACATCAACGACGGCGCCAAGAAGGTCGTTGAAGCTGTCAAGAACGCCGCCTGATCCACGACACCAAGGAACTCCAATGTCTGTTTTGATCAACAAGAACACCAAGGTGATCGTGCAGGGCTTCACCGGCCAGCAGGGCACCTTCCACGCCACCCAGATGATCGAGTACGGCACCCAGGTCGTCGGCGGTGTCACGCCGGGCAAGGGCGGCACCACCCACATCGACCTGCCGGTGTTCAACACCGTGGCCGATGCCGTGCAGAGCACGGGCGCAGACGCCTCGGTGATCTACGTGCCGCCGCCGTTCGCGGCCGACGCGATCCTGGAAGCGGCCGCGGCCGGCATCAAGGTCATCGTCTGCATCACCGAAGGCATCCCGGTGCTGGACATGCTGCGCGTCAAGAACGTGCTGACCCGCTCGCATCCGGACACCGTGCTGATCGGGCCGAACTGCCCCGGCGTGATCACCCCGGGCGAGTGCAAGATCGGCATCATGCCGGGCCACATTCACAAGCCGGGCAAGATCGGCATCGTGTCGCGTTCGGGCACGCTGACCTATGAAGCGGTCAAGCAGACCACCGAAGTCGGCCTGGGCCAGTCCACCTGCATCGGCATCGGCGGCGACCCGATCAACGGCCTGAACTTCGTCGACTGCCTCAAGCTGTTCAACGAGGACCCGCAGACCGAAGGCATCATCATGGTCGGCGAAATCGGCGGCGACGCCGAGGAAGCCGGTGCCGAGTACATCGCCAAGCACGTCAAGAAGCCGGTGGTCGGCTTCATCGCCGGTGCCTCGGCGCCGGCCGGCAAGCGCATGGGCCACGCCGGTGCGATCGCCTCGGGCGGCAAGGGCACGGCCGAAGGCAAGTTCGCGGCGATGGAAGCCGCTGGCGTCAAGACCGTCCGCTCGCCGGGCGACCTGGGTGCGGCGATCGCCTCGCTGGTGAAGTAAGGCGTCAGCGCCGCGGCAGCGACCCGCCTTCGGGTTGTCGCTGTCGCCGCCGCTGTCCGGAAAGGCCTCGCGCAAGCGGGGCCTTTTTCGTTTTGGTTGGCCGGTGTACGGCATCGTTGCGGCGTGCCTGGTGTGACGGGCCGGGTGCGGGCGGCCACGCGCTGCAGCCGACCAGCCCCCTGCGCAATCAAGCGTTTGCGCCATCCCCGGGGTCGCCACTCGTCCCTGCCGACCCGCCATTGGTCCCCAGGCCTGGGGTTGCCGTCCCTGCTGCGCTGACAGGGCCCGGCACGACTCCGACACTGGCGCCACTTTCTTCGACAGCGACAGGAGCGGATGCGTGATCAGGCGATGGCGGGCAGCGGTATGCGGGGCGGGCATGGCGATGGGTATCGGTGGCCTCTGCGCGGCGGCGCCAGGCGACTGGGCCAGTTATGCCGGCGCGCCCGGCGGCGGGCAGTATTCGCCGCTGACCCAGATCACCCCGGACAACATCGGCCGGCTGCGCATCGCCTGGTCGTTCCGCACCGGCGAACTCGGCGCGGGCCTGCCCGATCCGGAACGGCGCCGCTTCGAGGCCAATCCGCTGGTGCTGGGTGGGCGCATGTACCTCACCACCGGGACCGGCATCGCCTTCGCCCTGGATGCGACCAGCGGCCGCGAACTGTGGTCGTTCGATGCCAAGGTCGCGCGCAACAAGCACTACAGCGACCCGGCCTCGCGCGGGGTGAGTTTCTGGCGCGATACCCAGGCGACGGCGGGCGCGTGCCGCGAGCGCATCGTGTATGGCACCCTGGATGCGCGGCTGATCGCGCTGGATGCCGCCGACGGCAAGCCCTGCGCCGGGTTCGGCGAGGACGGCACGATCGACCTGCATGCCGGCATCGACGTGCACGACAACGCCAGCGATGCCTGGGCCAACTATGCGGTGACCTCGCCACCGGTGGTGGCCGGCGACGTGCTGGTGGTCGGCAGCTCGATCGGCGACAACCGCGGGCATGCGCTGGAGCAGGGCGTGGTCCGTGGCTACGACGCGCGCAGCGGTCGCGAGCTGTGGCGCTGGGATCCGGTGCCGCGCGATCCGGCCAAGGCGGCTGCGGCCGGCTGGCAGCCGGAGCAGGCGGCCACGGTCGGCGGCGGCAATGCGTGGGCGCCGCTGTCGGTGGATCCGGCGCTGGGTCTGGTCTACGTGCCGACCGGCTCGGCCAGCCCCGACTACTACGGTGGCGAGCGCCTGGGCGACAACCGCGACGCCGACTCGCTGGTGGCCCTGGACCTGCACAGCGGGCGCCGGGTGTGGGCGCAGCAACTGGTGCACCACGATCTGTGGGACTACGACCAGGCCTCGCAGCCGGTGCTGACCACGGTGCAGACCGCGCAGGGGCCGCGCGCGGCGGTGCTGCAGGCGACCAAGACCGGCTTCCTGTTCGCCTTCGATCGCCGCGACGGCACGCCGCTGTTCCCGATCAGCGAGGTGCCGGTGCCGGCCTCCGACGTGCCGGGCGAGCGCACCTCGCCGACCCAGCCGATGCCCGAGCCGGGGTTGCGGCTGGCACGGCATACACCGCTGACCGCCGCCGATGCCTGGGGGGCGACGCCGGGCGCGCGCCGCGAATGCGCTGCGCTGATCGCCGGGCTGCGCTCGGAAGGCCTGTTCACCCCGCCCAGTGTGCGCGGCACGATCGCGCTGCCGGGCTGGGCCGGCGGCGTGAACTGGGGCGGGATCGCGGTGGATCCGCAGCGGCAGCTGGCGATCCTGCCGGTGTCGGACCTGCCGATGCAGGTAGCGCTGATCCCGCGCGAGCAGTTCAGCAAGGCCGAGCGTGCGCGCCATCCGGACCAGCAGTTCAACGACATGGAAGGCACGCCGTACTACATGCGCCGCGGCATGCTCAGCTCCTCCGGCGGCATTCCCTGCGTCAAGCCACCGTGGGGGCGACTGGTGGCGGTGGATCTGCGCACGCGCAAGATCGCCTGGGAGCGCCCGCTCGGCACCCTGGAAGAGAAGCTGCCGTGGCTGCCGCTGGAGGTGGGCACGCCGCTGCTCGGCGGCGCGGTGACCACGGCCAGTGGTCTGACCTTCATTGCCGCGGCGGCCGATGCGCGCCTGCGCGCGCTCGACAGCGCCACCGGCAAGACCCTGTGGGAGGCCAAGCTGCCAGCCGGCGGCCAGGCCACGCCCTCGGTCTATGCGGTGGGCGGCAAGCAATACGTGGTGATCGCGGCCGGCGGGCGCGAGGGCATGGGCACGATGGGCGACTACGTGGTCGCCTATACGCTCGACGGCACGGGCAAGGACGTGGTGTTCCAGCATGGCGTCGGCGTGCGCATGGCGGTGCTGGGCCTCGCCGCGCTGAGTTTGTGCGCGGGAATGGTGATGCTGGTGCGGCGTTGGCGCCGGCGGCGCCGTGCACGGACCGGTGCTGGCGTCCGCTGAAGCACATGGCGGTGGCGGGTTAGCGCTTGGGAGTGATGCAGTCGGGACTGAAGTCCCTCCCACAGCGCTTGGCCAGCATGCCGTCTTCCGTTGCTGCGTCGCGTCCCTGTAGGAGCGGCTTCAGCCGCGATGGCGTTACCGGGAATACCCGTCGCGGCTGAAGCCGCTCGTACGAGGGGCACGAGATATCCGCTGAGCCGCGGCAAGAGCACGCTGTTCGAGTTGCCCTGAAGTCCCTACGACGGTGCCCCGACAGCACTTGGCATGCCGCTCCTTGTGGGAGCGACGTCAGTCGCGACGCGGAGTCTGTCAGCGGCCGGCTTCGGCATCAGATGGGACCGAAGTCCCTCCCACAGTGCATTCGTCAGGTGGCCGGCACCGCATGAAGTGCGGCCGACCGGATCGCCGGCCGCGGTGCGGCGCTACACTGCGCATTGCTGCCGTGCGCATCTCGGCTGCGCTGCTGCTGGCACCGCCGTGGGTGGCCGGCATCGGCACGACCGCCGCGCTTTCCCCTCCCGCTTCTGCAAGGTTGTCCATGTCTTCTTCGCTCCGCCTCGCCATGGCCCAATTCGATTTCCCGGTCGGCGCCGTGGCCCAGAACACCGACCGGATCATCGCCTTGATCGAGGAGGCGCGCGACGAGTACGGCGCCGACGTGGTGCTGTTCCCGGAGCTGGCGGTGAGTGGCTATCCGCCGGAGGACCTGCTGCTGCGGCCGGGTTTCCTGGCCGACTGCGAGCGCGCGGTGCAGCGCATCGCCGCACAGGTGCGTGGCATCGTCGCGGTGGTCGGCTGGCCGCAGAGCGCCGGCAGCGTGGTCTACAACGCCGCCAGCGTGCTGCGCGGCGGCCGCATCGAGCGCACCTACCGCAAGCGCGAACTGCCCAACTACGCAGTGTTCGACGAGCGCCGCTATTTCGACGTGGACCCGGACGGCGAGAACTGCGTGTTCGAGGTCAAGGGCACTCCGGTCGGCCTGGTGATCTGCGAGGACCTGTGGTTCCCGGAGCCGCTGGCGGCGACCGTGCGAGTGGGCGCGGAACTGGTGCTGGTGCCCAATGCCTCCCCCTACGAACGCGGCAAGCATGCGCAGCGCGACGCGCTGCTGGCCGAGCGCAGCCGCGAGAGCGGTGCGGCGCTGGCCTATCTCAACGTGGTCGGCGGCCAGGATGCGCTGGTGTTCGACGGCGCCTCGGTGGTGGCCGACGGCGACGGCACCGTGCATCCGGCGGCGGCCGCCTTCACCGACCAATGGCTGGTGGTGGAGTACGACACCGCCGCGCGCCGCTTCGCGCCGCTGCGCTGGACCGACGACGGCGACGAGAGCATGGATGCGCTGGCCTGGCGCGCGGTGGTGCGCGGGCTGCAGGACTACTGCGCCAAGAACCGCTTTTCCAAGGTCTGGCTGGGCCTGTCCGGCGGCATCGATTCGGCGCTGGTGCTGGCGATGGCGGTGGACGCGCTGGGCGCGGACAACGTCACCGCGGTTCGCTTGCCATCGCGCTACACCGCCGACCTGTCCAACGACCTGGCCGCGGATCAATGCCGCGTCCTCGGCGTGAAGCTGGAGACGGTGGCAATCGAGCCGGCGTTCGAGGGCTTGCTGAGCGCGCTCGGCCCGCTGTTCGCCGGCACCGAGCCCGACGTCACGGAGGAGAACCTGCAGTCGCGCAGCCGCGGCGTGATCCTGATGGCGCTGGCCAACAAGTTCGGCGGCCTGCTGCTGACCACCGGCAACAAAAGCGAGTACGCGGTGGGCTACGCCACCATCTACGGCGACATGTGCGGCGGCTACGCGCCGCTGAAGGACCTGTACAAGACCGAGGTGTTCGGCCTGGCGAAGTGGCGCAACACGGTCGGCGGTACGCCGGTGATCCCGCCGGCGGTGATCGCGCGGCCGCCCTCGGCGGAACTGCGCGCCAACCAGACCGACCAGGACTCGCTGCCGCCGTACGACGTGCTCGACGGCATCCTCTACCGCTACGTCGACCAGGAGGAGTCGCGCGACGAAATCGTCGCCGCCGGCTATGCCGCCGAGGTGGTCGATCGCGTGGTGCGGCTGGTGCGCATCAGCGAATGGAAGCGCCACCAGGCCGCGCCGGGGCCGAAGGTGTCGCGCCGCGCGTTCGGCCGCGAGCGGCGCTATCCGATCAGCAACGGGTACCAGGCCTGACGCGGTCCTCGACCTGGCATCTGCCTCATCTGTAGGAGCGGCTTCAGCCGCGACGGGCCTTGCTGGTAAAGCCCGTCGCGGCTGAAGCCGCTCCTACGAGAGATGTTACGCGGGTGTCGTTGACAGGAAGCTACGGCATCGCGCCGTATTCGCTTTTACGAATCCCCAATCCCCAATCCCAAATCCCCACCCTTCAGACCGTTTGCAACAACCGCAGCCCGAACGCATCGTCCTGCGCATTCCAGCCATGACTGACGCGCAGGCCGGCCTCGGCGGCCATCGCCGCGAAACTCTGGTCGGTGTACTTGTGGCTGTACTCGACCTGCATCGCTTCGCCCTCGGCGAAATCGAAGCGGCGCCCGGCCACGGTCACCTGCTGCGCGCGCTGGCTGACCAGGAAGGTTTCGATGCGCTGGCGCGTTTCCGAGTACACCGCGCGATGGCGGAACTGCACCAAGTCGAAATCGCTGCCGATCTCGCGGTTGAGCCGGCGCAGCAGGTTCAGCGTGAATGTGGCGGTGACCCCGGCGGCGTCGTTGTAGGCGGCCTCCAGCAGCGCCGTGTCCTTGACCAGATCGATGCCGATCAGCGCGCAGCCGTCCGCGCCCATGGTCTGGCGCATCGAGCGCAGCAGGGCGATGCCGTCCTCGCGAGTGAAGTTGCCCAGGGTCGAGCCGGGGAAGAACACCAGGGTGCGGCGCGCGCCGCGCTGCGGCGCCGGCAGCGCCACCGGCGCGGTGAAGTCGGCGCACACCGGCAGCATCTGGATGTGCGGGAAGCGCTCGGCCAGCCGCGCGGTACTGGACATCAGCATGTCGCGGGAGATTTCGATGGGCGTGTAGGCCACCGGCATGCGCAGGCCGTCCAGCAGCAGCTGGGTCTTGCGGCCGCTGCCGCTGCCCAGTTCCACCACGTGCGCGCCGGTGCCCACCGCCTGCGCGATCGAGGGCATCCGCGCTTCCAGCAGATCCAGCTCGGTGCGGGTCAGGTAGTACTCGGGCTGGCGGGTGATCGCCTCGAACAGGCGCGAGCCCTCGGCGTCGTAGAAATACTTGGACGGCAGCTGCTTGGGGCTGCACGACAGGCCGGCGATCGCATCGGCGGTGATGTCGTCCGGCTGCGGATGCAGGTCGGTCAGGGCGGCTTCGGTGAGGGCACGGGCGGTTGCGGCATTCATGCGGGATCCTTGGCCAGGCGCACGCCGGCGAACTGCCACCGCGCATCGGAGGGGAAGAAATTGCGGTAGCTGGCGCGGATGTGATCGTGCGGCGTGGCACAACTGCCGCCGCGCAACACCCACTGCGCGTTCATGAACTTGCCGTTGTATTCGCCCAGCGTGCCCGACCACGGACGGAAGCCGGGATAGGGCAGGTAGGCACTGCCGGTCCATTCCCAGACATCGCCGAACAACTGCTGCAGGCCAGTACTGGCCGGCGCCGTCGACTGCGGATGCAGCGCATCGCGTTCGACGAAGTTGCCGGCGACGGCGACGCCGGCGGCGGCCTGTTCCCACTCCGCCTCGGTCGGCAGGCGTGCGCCGGCCCAGCGCGCGAACGCATCGGCCTCGAACAGGCTGAGATGGCACACCGGTGCATGCGGATCGCGTTCGCGCCAGCCGCCGAGGGTGAATTCGCGCGCGCCGTCGGCATGCCAGTACAGCGGGCGTTGCCAGTCCTCCGCGCAACGCTTGGACCAGCCGTCGCTGAGCCACAGCCCGACCGTGCGATAGCCGCCATCGGCGATGAACTCGGCATATTCGGCGTTGCTCACCGGGCGGCTGGCCAGCGCATGCGCCGGCACCAGCACGCGATGCCGCGGCGATTCGTTGTCGTAGGCGAAGTCGCCATGCGCCGGCCACGGCGCGGCACCGATCTCGCTGATCTGTTCGTCACGCTGCAGCCAGCGCAGCGGGGACGCGGGCGCGTGCTGGGTCGCCAGGTCGGCGCGATAGGCCGGGCCCAGTGGATTGCGCCAGAACGCGTGCTTGATGTCGGTGAGCAGCAACTCCTGGTGTTGCTGCTCGTGCTGCAGGCCCAGCTCCAGGATCTGCAGCGTCTGCGGCTCCAGCGTGCCGGCCTGCAGCTGCGCCAGCACGCGGCTTTCGATCTCCGCGCGGTAGTCCAACACCTGCGCCAGCGATGGCCGCGACAGCAGGCTGCGATGCGGCCGCGCATGCGCCGGACCGATGCTCTGGTAGTAGCTGTTGAACAGGTAGTCCCACTGCGGATCGCGGGCGCGGTACGCCGGATCGGCGCCGAGCACGAAACGTTCGAAGAACCAGGTGGTATGCGCCAGATGCCATTTGGCCGGGCTGGCGTCGTCCATGCTCTGCACCATCGCGTCTTCTTCGCTCAATGGTGCGGCGAGATGACGGCTGCGGGCGCGCACGCGGCGCAGGCGCTCGGCCAGCGTCGCGGCGGACGTGATGGGCGAGGGCGGTGACGCCGGAGAGATCGCTTGCATCGACGCAGTCTTAGCGCTGGGGCGTGAACGGACCGTCACGCGTCGCAGACCGTGGCGTTACCCTAGGCACATGTCTACGATCGCCTCGCGCCACGCAGCCGGTCTGGCGTCCACCGGACAATTGGTCGACCTCGATGCCGCGGCGGAGGCGTTCGCCCTGCCGGCCGGGGTGCGCTACCTGGACACCGCCAGCAAGGGGCCGCGCCTGCACCGTGCGCTGGCCGCGGGGCAGGCGGCGCTGGCTGAGTCGATCGCGCCGTGGACGCTGTCCTTCGATGCCTGGCGCGCGCAGATCGAAGACCTGCGTGCGCTGGCCGCCGCCACCGCGTTCTCGGGCGACAGCGAAGGGGTGGCGATGGTGCCGTCGGCGGCCTACGGCCTGGCCATCGCGGCGCGGCAGGTGCCGTTGGCGCCCGGCGATGCTGTGCTGCTGCTCGATGGCCAATTCCCGTCCAACCTGCTGGCGTGGCAGCAACGCTGCGCCGAGAGCGGTGCGCACCTGGCGGTGGTGCGGCGGGCGCCCGGACAGGACTGGACCGATGCGGTGCTGGCCACGCTCGACGCACAGCCGCGCGTGCGCGTGGCGACATTGCCGAATGCGTATTGGCGCGACGGCGGTCTGTTGGATCTGGACCGCATCGCGCCGGGCGTGCATGCGGCCGGCGCGATGCTGGTGCTGGACCTGAGCCAGAGCCTGGGGGTGCTGACGGTCCGGTTGGACGCCTGGCGGCCGGATTTCGTGGTCTCGGTCGGGCACAAATGGCTGCTCGGGCCGATGGGGCTGGCATGGCTGTGGGCCTCGCCGCACTGGCGCGCGCACGGCGTCCCGTTCGAGCAGCACTGGCAGGCGCGCGATCCGGGCGCGGATTGGCAATTCCCTGCCGAGGCGCCGCCGCCCTACCGCAGCGGCGCGCGCCGCTTCGATGCCGGCGGCGTGGCCGATCCGCTGCGCCTGGCGATGGCCAACGCGGCGCTGCAGCAGGTGCAGCACTGGCAGCCGGCACGCATCGCGCAGCGGCTCGGTGAACTTGGCGCGGCGTTCGATGCGGAACTGCAGGCGCTGGGCGCGGACGATTGGATCGCGTCGGGGCATGCGCCGCATCTGTACGCGCTGCGTCCGCCGGCCTCGACGATGCCGGTGTTGCTGCCATGGCTGCAGCGCGCGCAGGTCATCTGCACGCATCGGCACGGCGCGCTGCGGATCGCGCCGTACCTGCAACTGACGCCAGAGGCGATGCGCGGCCTGGCGCGCGAGATGGTGGCGGTGGTGCGCGGCTGAGGCACGCGTGTGCGACGTGGTCTGTCAGCGGCCGACGACCGATCCGAATCGTCGATCGTGTTGAGATGCATGCCTTCGTTCGTCGCGGCTGAAGCCGCTCCTACGACAGACGCGGCACGCATGCCGCAGGAGCGGCTTCAGCCGCGACCACCACGTCGGTGTCATGCGTGTCGTGTGCGCCTGCGCCGCGAACGTACAGCGCGCATCGCATTTCCCCGGTGCGGCGCCCGCTTCAGCGCCGCGCCGCCAGGCGCAACCCGCGCGGCGTCAGCACCCGCTCCAGCAGCTCGAACAGGCCCTGGACCAGCAACGCCAGCAGTGCGGCCGGCACCGCGCCTTCCAGGATCAGGCCGAGGTCGTCCAGGCGGATGCCGGTCAGGATCGGCTGGCCATAGCCGCCGGCGCCGATCAGCGCGCCCAGGGTGGCGGTGCCGACATTGATCACCGCGGCGGTCTTGATGCCGGCGAGGATGGTGCGCAGCGCCAGCGGCAGTTCGATCCGCCACAGCCGGGTGCCCGGCGGCAGGCCCAGCGCGGCGGCGGTCTCGCGCAGTTCGCGCGCAATGCCGGTGATGCCGGCGTGCGTGTTGCGCACGATCGGCAGCAGGCTGTACAGGAACAGCGCGGCGATCGCCGGTTTGGCGCCGATGCCGAACAGCGGGATCATGAACACGAACACCGCCAGCGACGGCAGCGTCTGCAGCACGCCGGTCAGGGCCAGCACCGCCTGGCCGAGCCTTGGTCGATGCGCGGCCAGGATGCCCAGCGGCAGCGCCACCAGCAGGGCCAGGCCCAGCGACAGCCCGACCAGCGCCAGGTGCTCGCGGGTGCGTTGCAGCAGCCGCGGCAGGCGGCCGTCCTCGGCCGGCGCGGCGATGCCCAGCCAGTGTGCGGCGATGGCGCTCTCGGCGCGCTTGTCGAGCTTGGCTTCGGCGTTGAGCCGCTGCATGGTCGCCGCGTCGATGCGTCCGCCCAGTCCCTGCAGCGCCTGCACGAAGCGCGGCGCGCGCTGCGCCAGGTCGGCGCGGTACAGGAACACCGCGGCGTAGCGCGGGAAGTAATGCCTGTCGTCCTGCAGCACCAGCAGGTCGTGCGCGGGGATCTCGGCGTCGGTGCTGTACAGGTCGGTGAGGTCGATCGCGCCGCTGTCCAGCGCGCGGTAGGCGAGGTCGTGGTCCAGGCCGGTGGGCACCTGCGGCAGGCCGTAGGCATCGCGCACGCCGGGCCAGCCGTCGGCGCGCGAGACGAATTCGTTGCTCAGCCCGAATTTGAGCGTCGGATGCGCGGCGAGGTCGGACAGGCGCGCGATGCCCAGCGCCTGCGCGCGTTGCCGGCGCATGCCGAACGCATAGGTGTTGTCGAAGCCCAGCGGCGCGCTCATCGCCAGGCCGCGCTGCGCCAGCGCCTGCCGCAGCGCGTCGTCGTCGGCGTCGGGCATGTGCAGCAGTTCGGCGGCCAGGGTGCCGGTGTACTCGGCATAGGCGTCGATCGAACCCTGCTCCAGCGCGCGCCACAGGATGCGGGTGCCGCCGAGCTGGCGCCGGTGCTCGACCTCGACGCCGGCCTGGCGCCCGGCGCCGGCGGCGATCTCGCCCAGCACCACCGCTTCGGTGAAGTTCTTGGAGCCGACCACGACCTTGGTGTCGGCGGCGGCGGCCGGCAGGCTCAGCAGACTGGCTACTGCACCGAAGGCGAGCAGCGCGACCGCGCGCAAGTGCGCGCCCAGCGACGTCATCGCGCATCCTCCAGGGTGCGCTGCGCCTGCAGGAACTGGCCGACGAACGGATCGGCCGGCGCCTCCAGCAACTGGCGCGCGCTGCCTTCTTGCAGCACGCGGCCGCCACGCATCAGCACCAGGGTGTCGCCCAGGTAGGCGGCCTCGGCGACGTCGTGGGTCACCAGCACCACGGTCTTGCCGAGCAGCGCGAACAGCTCGCGCATCTGCGTCTGCAGTTCGTGGCGCACGATCGGGTCGAGTGCGCCCAGCGGCTCGTCCAGCAGCAGGACCGGCGGATCCAGCAACAGCGCGCGGATCAGCCCCACGCGTTGGCGCTGGCCGCCGGACAGCTCGGCCGGGTAACGCGCCAGCAGCGCTTCCGGCAGCCGGCACAATTCGGCCAGCTCGTGCAGGCGCGCGGCGATGCGCGGTCGCGTCCAGCCCAGCGTGCGTGCCAGCAGGGCGGCGTTGTCGCGCGCGGTCAGGTGCGGGAACAGCCCGCCTTCCTGGATCACGTAACCGATGCGCCGGCGCTGCGCCAGCAGGGTGGCGCGGCGCAGCGGTTCACCCTGGAAGCGCACCTCGCCGCCATCCGGCCATTCCAGCCCCAGCAGCAGGCGCAGCACGCTGGACTTGCCGGCGCCGCTGGGGCCGATCAACGCGGTGGTGCGGCCGGGGGCGATGCAGAGATCGACCCGGTCCAGCGCCAGCATGTCGCCGTAGCGGCGGGTGACCCGATGCAGTTCGAACATCGCCGCAGCATAGCCGCAGGCGGCGACCACGCCGTGCGAAGACGCGGCCGGCTCAGCGCGCGACGTCGGTCAGCAGGTCCAGCGTCGGTTTCGGCCGGCCCAGGTCGTACATCAGGCCGAAATGCGCTTCCGCGCCCTGCTGGTCAGGCTGGTCGAGCAGTTCGTAGAGATTGATCTCGGCGACCACGTCGGCATAGTCGCTGCGCAACGTCTGCAGCAACTCCGCCACGCTGTCGTAGCAGGCGCCATCGCCGGGATGGCCGCCATCGGTGGTGCCGGTGTAGATCTCGGCGCAGTTGAGTTCGTTGACGTAGACCTTGGTGCCGTATTTCTGCGCGGCGGCGCGCAGTTGTCCGAGATACAGGTCCATCCAGTAGCCGCGCTCGCCGTGGAAGGCGTAGTAGTGGAAGCTGATCCGGTCGAAGTCGAAGCCGGCGGCCTTGGCCTGGTCCAGGAACCACAGCGAGCCGTTGCGGTCGCCCGGGCAGCGCGCGGTGGCCGAATGATCGTCGCTGTTGCAGGCGGTGATGTTGATGGTGAACTGCAGGCCGGCGCCCAGTTCGTCGGAGGCCTGCTTCATGCCGCGGTACATCGTGGTCATCGCCGCGATCCGCGCCGGCGCGGCGGCACGGTCCAGGTCCTGCTCGTTGCCGATCTCCCAGACCTTGATGTCGTTGGCATAGCGGCGCGCCAGTGCGTAGCCGATCTCGCGCGACATCGGATACACCATCGGCCGCAGCGCGATGTTGTACTGGCGCGAGAGCTGCACCAGCCGGTCGAGCACGGTGAAGTTGCGCGGGTCCACGTCGAACCGGTAGCTGCGCAGGTTGCGCTGATCGAGCAGGCGGAACACCGCCTCGCTCTGGCTGAGCGGGTAGGCCTGGCGGCCGTCGTGGCCATTGACCCCGTACACGATGGCCGGTGCCGCGGCGGCCTGGAGGGCGGCGGTGGCGAGGACGGCGGCGAACAACCACAGCAGCGGGCGCAGGATGGGCATGGGCATGGTCCCAGCGGATCGGCACGGAGGAGGTGTGCGGGCAGCCTAGCAAGCCTGCGCAGTGGCCTGGCCGACAATCGTCCGGATTGGGGCATGCGTCGCAGTCCGCAGCGCCAGGCTGGCCCGGCGTCGTTGCGCTGCGGCGCGGCGTTCGTGGCGTGTACCGGTTCGGATCGGCTCGCCTTGCAGGGCGGCCGCAGCGATCGCCCTCCAGAACGCGACAGGGGCCTTGCGGCCCCTGTCGGTGTGCATCGTGCCGGCGCGGTGGATCAGCGCTGCATCTGCGAATTCGACTGTCCGGTGGCGGCGGACTTCTCGCCGGCGAACGGGTTGAGCTTGCGGATCATCCACGGGTACTTCGGCCAGTTGCCGGTCAGCCACGGGTGCTGCGGATCGTTGAGTTCGAGCACGCGGCGCGCGTCGGCGGCCAGGGTCTTGTTGCCCAGGTGGGTGTAGGCATCGGCCAGCACCGCCACCGCGTCGTTCTGGTAGGCGCTCTGCGGGTAGGTCTCGAGCAGGTAGGTGGCGCGCGAGGCGGCCGACACCCAGGCATCGCGGCGCAGGTAGTACAGCGCGTTGTCCAGCTCGTGCTGGGCGAACACGTTGCGCAGGGCGATCATGCGCGCGCGCGCGTCGGCGGCGTAGCGGCTGTTCGGGTAGCGCTCGGCGACGGTGTTGAAATCGGCATAGGCCTGCTGCGGGGTGGACAGGTCGCGGCGGCTGGGATCCAGCGACCACACCCGGCGCAGGAACACCGTGTCGCGGTTGGAGTTGGACAGCCCGCGCAGGTAATACATGTAGGCGATGTTGCGCTGGGTCGGGTAGGTGCGGATGAAGCGGTCGATGGTCGACACCGCGTCGTCGTGCTTGCCGGCCTTGTACTGGGCGTAGGCGCTTTCGATCATCGCCTGCTCGGTGTAGTTGCCGTACGGGTACTGCGCGATCAGCCGCTTGAAGCTGCTCTCGGCACCGGCCCAGTTGCCGGTCTCCATCTGCCCGTGCGCCTTCTGGTAGAGCTGCTCCACCGGCATGCCTTCTTCGGGGTTCTTCTTCTGACGGTGGCAACCCGTCGCCACGACCAGCGTGACCAGCAGCAGGGCGATGAAACGGACGTGCGCGGACAGCGGGACGGAGCGTCGGATCATGGGTTCGGGCGCGGCAGGGCAGGAATACGAAGGGGCGATGATAGCCTAGTGGCCTGTCCTGCGACTGACTACGGCCGCCGCGACCCCCTTTTCCGACCCAAGCCGTGCCCCTGCCATGCCCCATACCCCCCCGGATCTGCCCGAGGACGCCGTCAGCGACGGCCCGCGCCAGGCGCGCGTCCCCGATCACGCCGCCGGCCGCCGTTTCGACGCGGTGCTGGCCGAACTGTTCCCCGAATACTCGCGCTCGCGCCTGGCCGAATGGATCAAATCCGGCGACGCCCTGCTCGACGGCGCCCCGGCACGGCCGCGCGATCCGCTGCGCGGCGGCGAGATCGCCAGCCTGCACGCGGTGCTGGACACCCAGACCCACGCCCTGCCCGAGGACATCCCGCTGGAGGTGCTGTACGAGGACGACCAGGTCATCGTGCTGAACAAGCCGGCCGGGCTGGTGGTGCACCCGGGCGCCGGCAACCCCAGCGGCACCCTGGTCAATGCCTTGCTGTACCGCGATCCGGGGCTGTCGGCGCTGCCGCGCGCCGGCATCGTGCACCGCCTGGACAAGGACACCAGCGGCGCCATGGTGGTGGCGCGGACCCTGCAGGCGCATACCTCGCTGGTGGCGCAGCTGTCCGCGCGCGACGTGCACCGGCAGTACCTGGCGGTGGTGGTCGGGGCCCTGGTCTCCGGCGGCACCGCCAACGCACCGATCGACCGCCACCCGCGCGACCGCCTGCGCATGGCGGTGCGCGAGGACGGCCGCGACGCAGTCACCCACTACCGGCTGCGCGAGCGCTTCCGCGCCCACACGGCCCTGGAATGCCGCCTGGAGACCGGCCGCACCCACCAGATCCGCGTGCACATGGCGCACCTCAAGCACCCGATCGTCGGCGACCCGCTGTACGGCGGCCCGCTGAAGCTGCCCAAGGGCGCCAGCGAGGAACTGATCGCCGAACTGCGCGGCTTCAAGCGCCAGGCGCTGCATGCCGAGACCCTGGAGTTCAAGCACCCGCTGAGCGGCGAGCCGGTCCGCGCCACCGCGGCGGTGCCCGCCGACCTGCAGCAACTGATGGCCGCCCTGCGCGTGGATGCGCAGGCGGCCGCCGAGCGGGCGCGGCGCTGAGCATGGCCGGGTTGCCGGTCTCCCGCGCCGTGGCGCGTGGCTCCGTCTCGTGCTGCGGCCTGGGACGCCAGGCGGGCGGCATGGCGCCCCATGTCGGGCGAGGGCGGCGCCGATGAGCGACTTCGCCTTGCAGGCCGACTGGCCGGCCCCGCCGCGCGTCCATGCCCTGACCACGCTGCGCCATGGCGCCGGCGCCTCGCTGCCGCCGTTCGACCGCTTCAACCTGGGCAACCGCAGCGCCGCCGACGGCGACGACCCGGCCACGGTGCAGCGCAACCGCGACGAACTGGCCGCGCGGCTGGCGCTGCCGACGCCGCCGCATTGGCTGCGGCAGGTGCACGGCGTGCAGGTGCTGCGTTTCGACGGGCCGCCGCACGGCACCGGCATTGACGCCGAGCCGACCGCCGATGCCGCGGTCACCGCCGAGCCGGGGGTGGTGCTGGCGATCCTGACCGCCGACTGCCTGCCGGTGGTGTTCGCCGCCCGCGACGGCAGCGAGGTCGGCGCCGCGCATGCCGGCTGGCAGGGGCTGGCCGGCGGCGTGCTGGAGGCCACCGTCGCCGCGCTGCGCACGGCGCCGGCGCAACTGCAGGCCTGGCTGGGGCCGGCGGCCGGACCGCAGCACTACGAGATCGGCGTCGAGGTGCGCGAGGCGTTCCTGCGCCACGATCCGGCCGCCGCGGCCGCGTTCGTCGCCACCCGACCCGGTCATTGGCTGGTGGATCTGTACGCGCTGGCGCGGCAGCGCCTGGTCGCGGCCGGCATGGTGCCGGAGCAGATCCACGGCGGCGGGCTGTGCACCATCGCCGATGCGCAGCGCTTCTACTCCTATCGGCGCGACCGTCGCAGCGGACGCATGGCCACCCTGGCGTGGATCGCGCCCTGACACCGCCGCTGTTCGCGCAGGTGCTGGGACCGGCGTTCGCGCAATTGCCGCCGGTGCTGCGCGAACTGCACACGCCCTCGTCGCAGTCGCGCTATGTCGGCCAGGCGATGGTGCAGCGCGGTCGCCATCCGCTGTTGCCGCTGTGCGCGTGGCTGGTGCGGCTGCCGCGCACCGGGCCGGCGACGCCGGTGGAGGTGGTGTTCCGCGCCGATGCCCGCGGCGAGCGCTGGGAACGCCGCTTCGGCACGCATGCCATGCCGTCCCGGCTATGGCTGCACCGCGGCCGGCTGCGCGAGCGCCTGGGCGCGGTGGTGTTCGAATTCGCCTTGCGGGTCGATGGCGCGGGCATCGAATGGCGCGCGGCGCGGGCCTGGGCCTTCGGCGTGCTGCCGCTGCCGCGACGCTGGCTGGCCGGCGTGCACTGCCGCGAAGACCAACGCGACGGCTGCTACGCGTTCGTGATCGCGGTGACGCTGCCGTGGATCGGCCCGTTCATCCGCTACGAGGGTTGGCTTGCGCCGGCCTGAGCCGCCACCGGGTGCGGCGCCTGCGGCGTCGGAAGACACGGCCATCGTCGTGTTCGATGGGGTATGCGCGCTGTGCAGCCGCTGGGTGCGGTTCCTGCTGCGCTTCGATCGCCGCGGCCGCTATCGCTTCGCGGCGATGCAGTCGCCGCGCGGCAGCGCGCTGTTGCGCGAGCATGGCCTGGATCCGGCCGATCCGCTGTCGTTCCTGCTGCTGACACGGCACGGCGCCTTGACCGATTCGGACGCGGCGATTGCGGTGATCGCCGGGCTCGGCGGCGTGTGGCGCAGCGTCGCGTTGCTGCGCCTGCTGCCGCGTCGCTGGCGCGATGCCGGCTACCGCGTGCTGGCGCGCAACCGCCATCGCTGGTTCGGCACGACTGCACAGTGTTTCCTGCCGGAACCGCAACAGCGCGCGCGCTTCCTGGACTGAGCGCCTCGCGCGGACCGGCTCAGCCGGCGCCGCGCGCGAACGGCACGACCTTGCCGTCGCCGCCGCCGGCACGGCCGCTGTCGATCCGGAACACCGCAACTGCCGCAGCCAGCCCACCGGCCTGTTCCTCCATGCTGCGCGCGGCGGCGGTGGCTTCCTCGACCAGGGCGGCGTTGCGCTGGGTCACCTCGTCCAGTTGCGCCACGGTGCGGTTGACCTGTTCGATGCCGCTGGACTGCTCGCCGCTGGCGGCGCTGATCTCGCCGATCAGGCCGGTGACCCGCTGCACCGAACCGACGATCTCGTGCATGGTGGCGCCGGCGCGGTTGACCAGTTCGGCGCCTTCGCCGACGGTACGTGTGGAGGCCTCGATCAGCTCCTTGATCTCCTTGGCCGCATCGGCCGAGCGCTGCGCCAGCGAGCGCACTTCCGAGGCGACCACGGCGAAGCCGCGGCCCTGTTCGCCGGCGCGCGCGGCCTCCACCGCCGCGTTGAGCGCCAGGATGTTGGTCTGGAAGGCGATGCCGTCGATCACCCCGATGATCTCGCCGATGCGCTGCGAAGACGTGCTGATCGCGCGCATCGTCGCCACCACGTCGTCCATCACCTTGCCGCCGGAACGGGCGACCTCGCCGGTGTTCTGCACCAGGCCGTTGGCCTGCTGGGCGTTATCGGCATTCTGCTTTACCGCCGAGGTCAACTCTTCCATCGAGCTGGCGGTTTCCTCCAGGCTCGCGGCCTGCTGCTCGGTGCGGTCGGACAGGTCGGTGTTGCCCGCGGCGATCTCCGAGGCGGCGCGGCGGATCGTTTCGGCCGAGTCCTGGATGCCGACGATGATCTCGGTGAGCTTGGCGACGGTGCGGTTGGTGTCCTCGCGCAGCCGCGCGAACACGCCCTGCGCCTGGCCGTCGACGCGGTGGGTGAGGTCGCCTTCGGCCAGTGCCGCCAGCGCCCCGGCCAGTTGCGCCAGGTTGCTCTCCACTCCATCGGCGATGCGGTTGACGCCCTCGGCCAGCGACTTGAGGACGCCGTCCATCGCCGCGGTCTCGATGCGCTGGCTGAAATCGCCGTGCGCGGCGGCTTCGATCACCGTGGCCAGCGCTTGTTCTGCGTTGACCTGCGCGGTCACCTCGTCCCATTGCGCGATGGTGCCCAGGCGGCGGCCGTCGGCGCCGTCGATCGGGCTGTACACGAAATCGATCTGGCGGCCGAAGAACGGCGCGCGCACGCGCTTGGAGCCGGTCAGTGCGCGCATGCGGTCGATCGCCGCCTGGCTGTCCGGATAGATGTCGCCGATGCTGCCGCCGACGAACTGCTCGGCGCGGAATTCCGGACGGAAGCGCTGCACGTCCGGTTCGATGGTCTTCAACATCTGCAGCAGTTTGCGGTTGGCGAAGTGCACCCGGCCATCGTCGTCGGCGATGCGCACCATGGTGTCGAGATCGTCCAGCGCCTGGATCACGAAGCGGCCATGCTGCAGCTCCGCCTCGGTCTGCGCCTGGCGCGCCGCCAGCGCCTGTTGTGCGTGCTGCAGCGCGCGCAGCAGCGCCACCTCGGCGGCGTCGCCGGCCAACTCCACCCGTTGCGCGAAGCGGCCCTCGCCAAGCGCCTGCAGCGCCTGCGTGGCCTGCGCCAGAGCGCGCGGTGCGCTGCGCCTGCCGAACCAGGCCAGCGCCGCGGCCACCGCCACGGCGATCAGCAGGGCCGGCAGCAAGCGCGGCAGCGCCGATCCGGTTGCACCGACCGTGCGGCCGACGTGCAGCGCATAGCCGGCCAGCGCCAGCAGGAGCAGCGCATGGAAAAGGGCAAGCAGCGTCGAACGGGAGCGCAGCCATGAGGCTGTGGTGGAGCGGGAAACGGCGGATGGCGAGGGCATGGTCTGCACCGGCTGGAAAACAACGGGCATCGCCGCGAGGGCGAGGCGGTCGCGCGGGGGCTTATCCAGTATCGGCGCATCACCACGCTGGCTTGATCGCCTGCACCTGCCGTTCGTCGGAAACTTTACGTGGCCTGAACGTCCATGGGTGTCTGCATGGGATGTTCTGGCGTGCTGCATCGCAGCAGGGTGAGCGGCGGAGGCGCCTGTGGCGGGCGCTTGGATAGTCCGCCGCCCGCTGCGGGGTCGCCCATCGCCGCTGCCGGCCACCCGCCATGGCCGCAGGCGGCCGGTGGTGCGCGGTGGGCGGTTACTTTGCCGGCGCCGTGTCCGGCAAGGTCCAGGCGATCACGCTGTCGCCGGCCTTGGTGTCCATGCGGTCGTGGCCGCCGATGGCGGCGACGATGTACTGCTTGCCGCCGACGGTGTAGCTCAGCGGAGCGGCCTGCGGGCCGGCCGGCACGCGCACTTCCCACAGCAGCTTGCCGGTCTGAGTGTCGTAGCCGCGCAGGAAGTTGTCCAGCGCCGCACCGATGAAGGTCACGCCGCCGGCGGTGGCCAGCGAACCGCTGTTGTTGGGCGTACCCAGTTCGAACTTCATCTTCGACGGGATGCCCATCGGGCCCTGGTCGTAGCCGGTGCCCAGCGGACGCCGCCAGATCACCTGCTGGGTGCGCAGGTCCACGCCGGAGATGTAGCCCCACGGCGGCGCCACGCACGGCGTGTTCAGCGGCGACATCCACGGTTCCTTGCGCGCGCCGTAGGGCAGGCCTTCCTGGGCCATGTAGCCGGGTGTCCTGCTCTTGCCGTTGAACACCGACACCACGCCCAGCGACTGCATTTCCTGCCGCGGGTACACGTGTTCGGTGTAGGGCAGGCGATTGCTGTTCATCACCATGATGCCGCGCTGCAGGTCCACCGACACGCCGCCCCAGTTGATGCCGCCGTGGTTGCCGGTGAAGGCCAGCGAGCCGCCCAGGCTGGGCGGGGTGAACATGCCTTCGTAGCGCAGCCGCTTGAACTGGATGCGGCACACCAACTGGTCGAACGGGGTGATGCCCCAGGCGTCGGATTCGACCAGGGTCTCGTACTCGTGGCTGGGCGCGCCGACGGTGTTGGGCATGCCCGGGGACACCGGCTGGGTCCTTGCGGTCCAGTCGCCGTGGTCGGTGCCCTGCGGCACCGGTTTCTGCTCCACCGGCATGATCGGCGCGCCGGTTTCGCGGTCGAGCACGAACACCTGGCCGGACTTGGTGGCCTGGATCACCGCCGGGCGGGTGCCGCCGCCGGGCACCGGGAAATCCACCAGGTTCGGCTGCGGGCCGATGTCGTAGTCCCACAGGTCGTGGTTGACCGTGCGGAAATGCCAGCGTTCCTTGCCGGTGGCCGCATCCAGCGCGACCAGCGAGGCGGTGTACTCCTCTTCCTGCGGCGTGCGCTGCTTGCCGAAGAAATCGCCGGAGGCGTTGCCGGTGGGCAGGTAGACCAGGCCCAACTGGTCGTCGGCGGCCATCAGCGACCACACGTTCGGGGTGGAGCGGGTGTAGGTCTGGCCGGCCGGCGGGGCCGCAGCGATCGCCGGGTTGCCCAGGTCCCAGGCCCAGCGCAGTTGCCCGCTGACCGCGTCGAAGGCGCGCACCACGCCGGACGGCGCATCGCGCTCCTGGCCGTCGCGGACCTGGCCGGTCGGTTGGATCACCACGCCGCGCATCACCACCGGCGGCGAGGTCGGGCCGACGTAGCCGGGCTTGGTGTTGCCGGTGTCCTTGTTCAGATCGACATAGCCGTGCGTGCCGAAGCTCTCGCACAGTTTGCCGGTCAGGGCGTCGAGCGCGCCCAGGCGGCCGTCGACCATCGGCCAGAAGATGCGCTTGGCGCATTCGGCGACCGGCGTGGTGGCCTCGAAGTAAGACACAACACGGCAGGTGGTGGCGGCGACGCCGGCCATGGCCTTGGGATCGGTGTGCGGATCGAAGCGCCAGCGCTCCTTGCCGGTGGTCGCCTCCACGGCGATCACTTTCTGCGTGGGCGTGCAGATGTAGACCAGGTCGTCGACCTTGAGCGGGGTGTTCTGGAACGCGTAGCCGAGCTTGGAGCCGGCCGGCTTGAGGTCGCCGGTGTGGAATTCCCAGGCGATCTTCAGATCCTTGACGTTGTCCGGGGTGATCTGCGCACCCGGGCTGTAGTGGTTGGACAGGTTGGACCCGGCGTAGGCGGTCCAGTTGCCGGCGTCGTGGTTGCCGGCGACGTTGCCGTCGGGGCTGTCCACCGTGGCGCGGCTGAAGGCGGCCTGCGGGCGCTGCGCGGCCAGGCTGGGGTCGGCCAGTTCCACCGTGCGCGGGAACAGCAGCGGCACGAACACCAGCGCCGCGCCGAGCACCGGCAGCACGCCGGCGACCAGCAGGTAGCCGATGCCGGAGACGGGCGCCAGACGCCAACGTGCGACCTTCCAGAATGGCAACAGCAGCAGGCCGAGCACCGAGATCATCGCCAGGCGTGGGATCAGCGCCCAGCCGTCGAGGCCGACCTCGGCCAGCGCCCAGGCGATGGTCGCGGCCAGGGTCACGCCGAACAGCCACAGGCCGGTGCGACGGCCGAGCGCGAGCAGCCCGCCGGACACAGCCAGCGCCACGCCGGCGAGCAGGTAGTACCAGGAGCCGCCGACGGCGACGAGTTGCCCGCCCATGAGGGCGAGCGCGACGCCGATCGCGGCGATGAGGACGGCATAGCCGGCGAACAGCCAGCGGCCGGCATTCGGTGGGGAAGAAACGGTCATGAGCGAAACATCCGACGAGGATCCCTGCGCGTGGCGCGAATGGCGGCGGTGCAGGCGGATCGTGGGGGGAGAGGCGGGAGCGGGGCCGCAAGCGCGGCGTGCATCGCGAAGCAGCGGCCGCGCTGCGGTGGTCTGGCAAAGCAGAGGAACCGGCGCGGCGCGTGATGGCTATTTTAGGCGACGCAGGTGGTCGGGCCGTGACGGAGCACGGAACACTGCGTCATGCGGTGCCATGGCGGGCGCCGCATGGCGTGCAAGGTCGGATCGTGCGACGCGCAGGCGATGCGCGCCGCGTCGCGGGAAGCGTGCGCTGCCGCTAGCGCACGCTCTCCAGCGCCTGCAGATAGCGCTGGCGCCACGCATTGATGTCGTGCTTGCGCAGGTGATCCATCATCGCCTGCCAACGTTCGATGCGCTTGGGCTTGGGCAGCGACGCGCCGGTGGCGATGGCATCGGCCACGCCGTCCAGGTCGTGCGGATTGACCAGCAGCGCCTCCTTCAGTTCGTCGGCGGCGCCGGCCAGCAGCGACAGCACCAGCACGCCGGGATTCTCCGGGTCCTGCGCGGCCACGTATTCCTTGGCCACCAGGTTCATGCCGTCGCGCAGCGGCGTCACCAGGCCCACCTGCGCGGCGCGGTAGAAGCCAGTGAGCGTGGCGTGCGTGAAGTTGCGGTTGACGTAGCGCAGTGGGGTCCAGTCCGGCTCGGCATGGCCACCGTTGATGTGTCCGGCGATCTGCTCGAGCTGGTTGCGCAGTTGCTTGTATTCGGTGACGTCGCCGCGCGAGACCGGCGCGATCTGCAGGTAGGTGAGGCTGCCGCGCTGGTCCGCATGCCGTTCCAGGTAGCGTTCGAAGCCGAGGAAGCGTTCCGGCAGGCCCTTGGAGTAGTCCAGCCGGTCCACGCCGATCGCCAGTTGGCGATCGCGCAGGCTGCTGCGCAGATCGCGCACCGCCGGCTTGGACATCGCCGCGCGCGCCTGCTGCGCGATCAGTTCGGTGTCGATGCCGATCGGGAACATGGCCGCGCGGAACCGGCGCCCGCCCGGCGCTTCCAGCACGCCGTCCTTGATCACCTTGCCGCCGCCGAACAGGCGCACATAGGCCTGGAAGCGGTCGACGTCGCGGCGGGTCTGGAAGCCGATCAGGTCGTAGGCGTAGAAGCCGGAGAACAGCCGCGCGTGGTCCGGCAGCGCCTGGATCAGGTCGGCCGAGGGGAACGGCACGTGCAGGAAGAAGCCGATGCGGCAGCCGATGCCACGCTCGCGCAGCAGCGAGGCCAGCGGAATCAGGTGATAGTCGTGGATCCACACCGTGTCGTCCTCACGCAGCATCGGCGCGAGCTTGTCGGCGAACATGGCGTTGACCCGGCGGTAGCCTTCGCGGGTGGCGCGGTCGTAGTCGACCAGGTCCAGGCGGAAGTGCAGCAGCGGCCACAGCGTGCGATTGGCGAAGCCGTTGTAGTACGCGTCCAGATCGGCGCGATTGAGGTCCATGGTGACGAAGCGGATGTCGCCCTGGGTCTGTTCGTGCATCGCGCCGCTGTCGCCGCGCACGGTCTTGCCGCTCCAGCCGAACCAGACGCCGCCGCGCTCCTTCAGCGCCGCCAGCAAGCCAACCGCGAGGCCGCCGGCGCGGTTCTCGCCGGGCAAGGCCACACGGTTGGATACCACCACCAATCTGCTCATGATGCCTCCTGCCAACTGCGCGACAAGCGCATGGCGGCGATGATCAGGCCGACATGCGAATAGGTCTGCGGGAAATTGCCCCAGGCTTCGCCGTTGTCGAAGGCCAGATCCTCCGACAGCAGGCCCAGGTGATTGCGCCGGGCGAGGATGCGCTCGAACAGCTCGCGCGCCTCCTCCTTGCGGCCGATCGCGGCCAGCGCGTCGATGTACCAGAACGTGCAGATGGTGAAGCTGGTCTCCGGTTCGCCGAAATCGTCCGGCGCCACGTAGCGGTACAGCGCATCGCCATGCTTGAGATCGCGGCCGATCGCCTCGACGGTGGCGATGAAACGCGGATCGTCCGGGGCGATGAAACCGATGTCGGCCAGCAACAGCAGCGATGCGTCCAGCCGGTGGCCGTTGAAGGTGTCGGTGAAGTGTCCGAGGTCCGCGCTCCAGGCCTCGCTGAGTACGCGCGCGTGGATACGGTCGGCGCGCTCGCGCCAGTACAGCACGCGGTCTTCCAGGCCCAGCCGCGCGGCGATCTTGGCCAGGCGGTCGCAGGCGGCCCAGCACATCGCGCTGGTGTAGGTGTGCACCTCGGCGCGGCCGCGGAATTCCCACAGGCCGGCGTCGGGCACGTCGTGCAGTTCGAACGCGCGCTCGCCCAGCGGTTCCAGGCGCAGGAACGTGTGGGTGTCGCCGGGATCCTTCAGGCGCAGGTCGAAGAACAACTGGGTGGAGGCGAGCACCACGCTGCCGTACACGTCGTGTTGCTTCTGGATCCAGGCCAGGTTGCCGCGCCGCACCGGGCCCATGCCGCGGTAGCCGGCCAGCGACTCGACCTCGTGTTCCTCCAGCGCCGCCTCGAAGCCGATGCCGTACAGCGGCTGCAGGCTGCCGTCGGTGGTGGCGATGTTGAAGATGTAGCCGAGGAACTGCTCCATGGTGCGGGTGGCGCCGAGCCGGTTCAGCGCGCGCACCACGAAGGCGGCATCGCGCAGCCAGCAGTAGCGGTAGTCCCAGTTGCGCGGGGTGTCCGGCGCTTCGGGAATCGAGGTGGTCATCGCCGCGATGATCGCGCCGCTGTCCTCGTACTGGCACAGTTTCAGCGTGATCGCGCTGCGGATCACCGCCTCCTGCCAGTCCAGCGGCACCGACAGATAGCGCACCCACTCGCGCCAGTATTCCTCGGTGCGTTCCTGCGCTTCCTGGATGTAGCCGGTCAGCGAGCGGGTCAGCGACTCGTCCACGCCCAGCATCAGGTTGACCGGGTGGTTGAGCACGAATGGCAGTTCTTCCCGGATGAAGCGCACTGGCACGTCGGTGGTCAGGCGCAGGGTGAAATCCGGCAGCAGCCAGCGCACGTGGTTGCTGCCCCAGGTGCTCTCCGGCTGGCGCGCGCCCCAGTCGGCCAGCGGCCGCGCGCGCACGCGGATGCGCGGGTTGCCGGCCAACGGCCGCACCTGGCGGATGATGCTCACCGGCCGGTAGAAGCGGCCGTGGTTGCGCCAGCGCGGCGCGAAGTCGATCACCTCCACCGCGCCCCCGTGGGCGTCGCGCAACACGGTGCGCAGGATCGCGGTGTTGGCCAGGTAGTGCTGGTCGCTGTCGACGAAATCTTCCAGCTCGATGCTGAAATCGCCGCCGGGATGCGCGCGCGGGGAGAGCAGGGCGCAGAACGCCGGGTCGCCGTCGAAGGCCGGCAGGCAGCTCCACACCACGCTGGCCCGTTTGTCGATCAGGGCGCCGAAGCTGCCGTTGCCGATGACGCCGAGGTCGAGATTGGGGGAACTCATGGAGCGGTCGGGTCCTTGTGCGGAAGCAGTGGGGGAAACGGCCACGGGGCGCGGACGGACGGGCGTTGCGGCGGCCTCATCCGGCGTTATCGCGCAGCCAGGCGTGTACGCCGCGTGGATCGGGCAGCGCATAGGTGGCGACGCTGTCGGCGCGGCTGCCGACCAGCACGCTCCAGCCGCCGGCCTGGTTGGCCGCGGCGAAGCCGAATTCGTCGGTGAGATCGTCGCCGACGAACACCGGGCGGCGCCCGCGGAACGGCGGTTGCTGCAACAGCGTGGTCAGCGCCACGCCCTTGTCGCTGCCTTCGGGCACGAACTCGACCACGTGGTCGCCGGGCTGCAGGCGGTAGCCGGGCAGGTCGGCGAGCTGTTCGTTGGCGAACGCCAGGACCGCCTCCGCGGCGGCCGGCGCGGCCCGCCAATGCAGGGCCATGCTCGCGCCCTTGTCTTCGACCAGTACGCCCGGATGCGCCTGGCGCAGATGCGCGGCGCGTGCATGCAGCGCATGGAGAAAGTCGGAGGTGTCGGTGGGCATCGCCGCCTGCGCGTCGGCGTCGCTGCGCAGTTCGTGGCCATGCAGGCCGGCGGCAGGCAGCCGCAGCGGCGCGAACAAGGCGTCCAGCTGCGTCAGCGGACGTCCGCTGACCAGCGCCACCGCGCCACCCAGGCGCTGGTGCAGGCGGCCGATCGCCTCACGCACCTCGGGCAGCAACTGCACCTGGTCGGGACGTTCGGCAAAGGCGATGAGGGTGCCGTCCACGTCCAGGAACAATGCGCAGGCATCGTCCAGACGCGGCGGCGGCGGTCGGAGGGGGAGCGCGTCTGCCATTCCGCCATGATGAACGGGGTGGCGTTAGCGTCAGGTGGATTGGTCGGGGGCCGGGAATCGGGAATGGGGAAACGGGAATGGGAGGAGCAAAGGCGGGCCTGCGCGCGCTGCTGTTGCTTTTACCCATTCCCCATTCCCGTCTCCCCATTCCCCACACCTTCGTCAGAAGGTGTCTGGGCCAGGAATCGGGAATGGGGAAACGGGAATGGGAGGAGCAAAGGCGGGCCTGCGCGCACGGCTGTTGCTTTTACCCATTCCCGATTCCCGTCTTCCCATTCCCCACACCTTCGTCAGAAGGTGTCTGGGCCAGGAATCGGGAATGGGGAAACGGGAATGGGAGGAGCAAAGGCGGGCCTGCGCGCACGGCTGTTGCTTTTACCCATTCCCGATTCCCGTCTCCCCATTCCCCACACCTTCGTCAGAAGGTGTACCGCACCCGCCCATAGTAGTAAGCGCCATTGCTGCCGATCGGCGACAGCACGTCGTAGGGCAGGTTGCCGTAGTAGGCGATGTCGGGCTTGGAGCGGTCGGCGTAGGCGTCGGTGAGATTCTGGCCACCCACCGCCACGCTCCACTGCGGGGTGAGGTGATACTCGACCTCGGCGTCGAGTTGCCACTTGGCGCTGTAGGTCTGCTCCGGGGCGAAGCCGCCGCCGAAGTCGAACACGCGGGTGGCGCTGCCGTAGCGGGTGACGCGGGTCTGCAGCGACCAGCGCGCGTCGCTCCAGTTCGCCGCCAGCTGCGCGCGGGTACGCGGGGTCGCCTCGGTCAGGGTGTTGCGCTCCTCCACGCCGAACAGCACGTAGTCCGGATTCAGCGCCAGCAACTGCGCCGGCGTGGCCACCACGTTCTCCAGCTCGGTCTTGGCGTAGCTCCAGGTGCCGGTCAGCTGCAGTTGGCCCTGGCCCAGCGCCTGCCGCCAGTTGCTGACCAGTTCGGCGCCGCGGGTGCGGGTGTCGGCGGCGTTGACGAAGAAGCTGGCGCTCTGCAGGCCGGTGATGCCGAAGCGCTGCGCGACGAAGTCGGTCAGGGCGTCGCCGTCGATGCTTTCCGACAGCGCGATGCGCTTGTCGATGTCGATCTGGAACAGATCCAGCGACAGGTCGAAGTGGCTGCCGACACGGCTGGTGAAGCCCAGGCTGTAGTTGCGCGACTTCTCCGGCTGCAGCGTGCGCGCGCCCAGCGCCTGCGCGATCGGGTTGTCGACCGAGAGCAGGCGGCCCTGCAGCAACTGCCCGTTGGCGTTGTAGCCGGTGGAGCTGGCTTCGTAGCCGATCTGGCTCAGCGACGGCGCGCGGAAGTTGTTGGAGATGGCGCCGCGCAGGGCGAACGCCGGGACGAACTCGTAGCGCGCGGCCAGCTTGCCGGTCAGTTCGCCGCCGAAGTCCTGATAGTGCTCGTAGCGCGCGGCCAGGTCGGTGGAGAGCTTGTCGCCGAACTGGCTGGACACGCTGGCGTAGAGGCTGGCGACGTTGCGCGACAGGTCGGCCGCGTCCTGCGGGGTCAGGCCACCGCCAGCCTGGGCGCCGGTCGGCCGGTCGGTGTAGGGGCCGGCGGCGTAGCTGGCCGGGTCGCCCGGGCGGGTGCGGTAGTGCTCGCGGCGCAGTTCCACGCCGGTGCCCACGGTGTGGGTGGCGCCGGAGGCGTCGAAGCTGCGGCTCAGGTCGAGGTTGGCCACGCCTTGCGCAAAGGCGTAGTCGCCGGTCTTGAAGCGGGTCGGGCTGCCCGGGCCCAGCGAGGCATTGAGCGAGTGCTTGAGGCGGTAGGTGAAGTCGTTGCGGCCGTAGTCGAGGCTGGCGTCGTAGGCCCATTCGCCCCACTGGCCGCGCGCGCCGAGCACCGCCTGCAGATCGCGGTTCTCGCCCAGCGACACCGGGCGGTAGCCCTGCGGATACACCTGGGTCCAGTTGGCGGCGCCGTCGGGGTAGCGGAAGTAGTTGTCGCCCTGGGTGTCGCGCTGATTATAAGTGCCGAAGGCGTAGACCTCGCTGCTCTGGCCGAACGGCAGCTTGCCGTTGAGCCAGGCGTTGAGGTCCTTGCTGGCGCCGTCGCCGAGCGCGTAGTTGCGCTTGCCGGCCAGGGCCAGGTTGGCCGGGGTCTGTTCCTCGAACGAGGGGATCTGGTCGAAGCCGGCGCGGTTGGTGGCTTCGTGGTTCTTCAGTTCCAGGCCGACCTTGAAGAAGCCGCCGTCCTCGCCCAGGCGCGTGCCGACCTTGCCGCTGGCATAGCCGGTCTGGCCGTCGGTGAGGGTGCGGTGGATCGGCTTGACGTCGGTGTGGTTGGCGCCGTAGCTGGCTTCCAGCGCGGCGCTGTCCGGGTCGTCGTCGAGGATCACGTTGATCACCCCGGCCACCGCGTCGGAGCCGTACTGCGCACCGGCGCCGTCGCGCAGCACCTCGATGCGCTTGATCGCGCTGATCGGGATCGCGTTGAAGTCCACCGGCGTGGTGCCCTTGCCGATCTTGCTGTCGGTGTTGACCAGCGCCGAGGTGTGGCGGCGCTTGCCGTTGACCAGCACCAGCACCTGGTCGGGCGAGAGCCCGCGCAGCTGCGCGGCGCGCACGTGGTCGGCGCCGCCGGAGTTGGACTGGCGCGGGAAATTGAAGGAGGGCAGCAGCGCCTGCAGCGCGCTGCCGAGTTCGCCGTTGACTACGCCGGCCTTGCGGATGTCCTCGGCGCTGAGCACGTCCACCGGGGCGGTGGATTCGAGCACGGTGCGGCCGCTGGCGCGGGTACCGGTGACGATCACCGTATCGAGGTTGGTCGTGGTGGCCGGGGCGGCGTCCTGGGCGAAGGCGGGGGCCGCCAGGGCCAGGGCGATGGCCAGGCTCAACGGCCTGACGAACGGGGACGACATGGGGGCTCTCTCCTGAAACGATGACCATCAAGACCGGCCGCGCCGGCCATGGCGGCGACTGGGGTCGGCAAAGGTTGCTGCATCCATCCGGATGAAGCGATATATTATCCTGACGTTAAGGCGATGTGCGAGCCGCGTGTTCGGTGCGCTCGGGCATGAGCTCATGCCCGGCGGTTATCCGGCCCGGTCCGCACCTGGCCTACGATCGTGTGTTGTCTGCCCCTTCCGACCGAGACCTTGCCGATGCTGCTGCGTGCCCCGTTGATCGCCGTCCTCCTGGCCCTGAGCGCTTGCGCCAGCGTCGCCCCGTCTGCCCCCACCGCGCCGAGCAAGGTCAGCGCGACCATGCAGGGCGATGCGGCGCGGCCGGCGCAGGCCAGCGGTTGGGTGCGCAGCGAACTGTACTTCGGCGTCGGCGAGGAGAGCGGCCCGGCCGACCGCCCGCAGGCCGAGCCGATCAGCGAGGCGCGCTGGCGCGCGTTCCTGGACAAGGAAGTGACGCCGCGCTTTCCCGACGGCCTGACCGTGTTCGATGCCTACGGCCAGTGGCTGTTCCGCGGCGCCAAGGAACCGAACCGGCTCAACACCAAGGTGCTGGTGATCCTGCACGAGGACACCCCGCAGCGCCGCGCCGACATCGAGGCGATCCGGCTGGCGTGGAAGCAGGCCACCGGGCACCAGTCGGTGCTTTGGGCGCGGCAGGCGGTGGACGTGTCGTTTTGACTGCCGGGATTCGGGAGTGGGGAGTGGGGATTCGCAAAAGCGGAGCGCTGCGGTGACGGTGGGGTCGTTCGTGATTCGGCCTGGTGATCTGGACGATCCGGCGGTGCGTGGGTTGCTGGAGTACCACGTGCAGCAGATGCATGCGCAGTCGCCGCCGGGCAGCGTGTATGCGCTGGATCTGTCCGGCCTGCGGCAGCCGCAGGTGCGGGTGTGGAGCGTGTGGCGCGACGATGCGCTGGCCGCGGTCGGCGCGTTGCGGACGCTGGACGATGGCGGTGGCGAGCTGAAGTCGATGCGCACGCATCCGTCGCTCCTGCGCCAGGGCGCGGCCGCGGCGCTGCTCGACCACCTGATCGCACTCGCCCGTGCCGAAGGCCTGCAACGGCTGAGCCTGGAGACCGGCAGCGGCGCGGCATTCGAGCCGGCGCTGGCGTTGTATCGCCGACGCGGCTTCCGCAACGGGCCGGCGTTCGGCGACTACGTGCCCAGCGCGTTCAACCAGTTCCTGCATCTGCCGCTGTCGCCGTAGCGGTGCGCCGCCGCCGGAAAACGGCATCCTGCGCGTGCACCGATCCGTCGGTGCCGCTTCCCCTTACCATCCCTCGACTCCCCACGCCGCCACTGCCCGCATGTCCAGTCCCGCTCCCGTTTCGCCGCGCCTGCGCTGGTTCGTCGCCGGCGACCTCAACGGCTTCTTCGGCCTGGTGGTCGACAACCTGTCGATCCTCGGCTTCATCACCCTGGCACTGGTCGGCCTGTTCCAGTTCCCCGCCGAGGTCATCTACACCCGGATGATTCCCGGCACCGCCTTCGGCGTGCTGGTCGGCAACCTGCTCTACACCTGGATGGCGCGGCGGCTGGCTGCGCGCAGCGGGCGCAGCGACGTCACCGCGATGCCGCTGGGCCTGGATGCGCCGACCAGCATCGGCATGGCCCTGCTGGTGCTCGGCCCGGCGTTCGTGCGCTACAAGCAGCAGGGCCTGGACCCGCAGGCCGCGGCGCTGGCCACCTGGCACCTGGGCATGGCGTCGCTGGTGGTGATGGGCGGGCTGAAGACCGTGCTGTCGTTCTTCGGCGATGCTGTCACCCGCGCCTTGCCGCGCGCCGCGCTGCTCGGCTCAATCGCCGGCATCGCCATCGTGCTGATGGGCTTCCTGCCGCTGCTGGAGACGCTGCGCACGCCGCTGGTCGGGCTGGTGGTGCTGGGCCTGCTGCTGTACGTGCTGATCGCCAAGGGGCGGTTGCCGTGGCGCCTGCCCGGGGTGCCGGTGGCGCTGGCCCTGGGCACCGGCCTGTATTACTGGGCCAATGCGGCCGGTTTCGGCATTCCCGGCCATCAGGCGCCGCAGTGGATCGCGCCGCAACTGGTGCTGCCGTGGCCGAGCCTGGGCTTCGTCGCCGGCCTGGCCGACACGGTGCCGCTGCTGCCGCTGCTGCTGCCGTTCGGCCTGCTGATGGTGGTCGGCGGCATCAACGTCAGCGAGAGCGCGCGCGCCGCCGGCGACGACTACCGCACCCGCGACATCCTGCTGGTCGAGGCCGGCGCGACCCTGATCGCCGGCGTCTGCGGCGGCGTCGCCCAGACCACGCCGTACATCGGCCAGCCGGCCTACAAGCACATGGGCGCGCGCAGCGGCTACACGCTGCTCACCGGCCTTTTCATCGGCCTGGGCGGCATGCTCGGGCTGGTCGCCGGCCTGGTGCAGTGGCTGCCGATGGCGGTGCTGGCGCCGATCATCGTTTACGTCGCCATCGACATCACCACCCAGGCCTTCCAGGCCACGCCCAAGCGCCACGCTGGGGCGATGGTGCTGGGCTTCCTGCCGTCGGTGGCCTATTTGCTGGCGATCAAGGCGCCGGGCTGGATCGCCCCGGAGCAGTTGGCCAAACTCACCACCACCCTCGACGGCCACGGCCTGCCGGAGCTGGCGGTGATCCTGACCCTGGGCAACGGCTTCATCATCACCGCGATGCTGTGGATCGCCGCAGTGGCGGCGATGGTCGACGGCCGCCTGCGTCGCGCCGCCGCGTTCCTGCTGGTGGCGGCCGGGCTGACCCTGTTCGGGCTGATCCATTCGGTGGACCCACGCGGCGGCCTGTACCTGCCGTGGACGCTGAGCGGCGTGCCCAAGCTGATCGCCTGGCAGTTCGTCGGCGGCTACCTGGTGCTGGCCGCCTTGCTCGGCCTGCTGTCGTTGCAGAAGCCGCGCGCGGTGCTGGTGGAGTGAGCGGCGCGGTGGTGCGCCGGCCATGGCGACATTGCATGGGGACGATGCGTCGAGGCTGAACGCCAGCCGTCGCACGCTGGAACCGGTGCGCATCGCGGCGGTCACACCTCCATTGTCCGATGGAGATGTGCATCCCATGCAGTCGCGTCCTTCGTTCTGGCCGTGGATCCTGGTCGCCGTGCTGGTGGCCGCCGCTGCGGCATGGTTGTTCCGCGACAACATCGCAGCGTTATGGCCGGCCGCCGCACCGGCGCCTGCCGCAGTCACGCCAGCGCCCGCCGCGGCTCCGCCTGTCGCGCCGACCGCGCCCGCGCCGGCGGCAACACCTCCGCCGATCCAGCACCCGATCGATGCCGCGGCCGCGGCCGATGCGGCGATTCCGGCGCTTGCCGCCAGCGACGATGCGGCCTGGTCGGCACTGAGCGCGCTGGCCGGCGGCGACGCACCGCTGGCGCTGCTGGTGCGCGACCACCTGATCCAGCGCCTGGTGACCATGGTCGACAACCTGACCCAGCGCCGCGTCACTGCCCGCTCCCTGGCGCTCAAGCAGGTGCCGGGCGACCTGCAGGTGAGCACCGATGCCAGCGGCGCCAGCGTCATCGCCGACACCAATGCCCAGCGTTATGCACCCTACGTGGAGGCGTTCACCCGCGCCGATCCGGGCACGGCGGTGGCGGCCTACCGGCGCTTCTATCCGCTGTTCCAGCAGGCCTACGTGGAACTGGGCTATCCGCAGGGCTACTTCAACGATCGGCTGGTGCAGGTGATCGACCACCTGTTGCAGACCCCGACGCCGACCGCGCCGCTCGCGGTGGAGATGGATCCGGTGCGCGGCAAGTACCGCTTCGTGGATCCGGCGCTGGAATCGCTGTCGATCGGGCAGAAGGCGCTGCTGCGCATGGGCCCGACCCAGGCCGCGGCGGTGAAGGCGCAATTGCGTGCGGTGCGCGTGGAGTTGACGCGGACCTGAGCCGGGCGCGAGGCGCGTGCCGCGTCATGCGGTCGCGGGCTTTTGGTTCTCGCAGGAGCGGCTTCAGCCGCGACGGGCCTTACCGGGAAATGCCCATCGCGGCTGAAGCCGCTTGTGTCAAATAAGGGTCTATCGTTGCAGGTGAGAGCGGAGTGCGGCAGGCCGTTTAGCCGCAGTGCCAGCAAGCACGAGTAGGAGTCAGCGCCGCCGCACTCCGGTTCTCCTGCCTGACAAGCCCGAACAGTTGCCCGAGTGACGAGCTCGAACTCCACAAGCATGGGCATCGGCAGGAGCGCTCTCGTCCATAAGTCTACTGCGGAGAACGTCTATGCGACGCCATGTCGGGATCGATGTATCCAAGGCCGAACTGGTCATTCATGTCCTGCCGGACGAGCAGACCTGGACCCAACCCAATACGCCACAGGGGCAGCGTGCGCTGGCCCAGCGCCTGGCCGAGCTGGGCTGCGAGCGGATCGTGCTGGAAGCCAGTGGCGGCTACGAACATGCCGTGCTGCAAGTGTTGCGGCAGGCCGACCTGCCCGTGGTGCGGATGCCTGCCGATCGTCCGCGCAAGCTCGCCCAGGCCTTGGGCCTGCATGCCAAGACCGATGCCCTGGACGCGCGCCTGCTGGCCATCGCCGCCCAGCACATCCCGACCATGCCCACGCCCGTGGCACCCGAGCACCAGCAGTCTCTTCGCGAACTGCTGGACCTGCGTGCCACCCTGGTGAGCCAGCGTGATGTCCATCGGCGGCGCCTGGAGCACATCACCAGCGCCAAGGTGCAACACCGCTGCCGAGAGGTGATCGCCCTGCTGAACCAGCAGATCCAGACGTTGACGCAGGAGATCGAGCAGCAGGGCAAGACCTGCTCGAGCCTACCCAAGGTGCCTGGGCTCGGCACGATCCTGCGCGCGGTTCTGGCCGCGCGGCTGCCAGAGCTGGGCACGCTGCCGCCACGCAAGCTCGCTGCCCTGGTCGGGCTGGCCCCGTTCAATCACGACAGCGGCTGCTGGAAAGGCCAGCGCCGCATCAAAGGCGGACGTGCCGACGTGCGGCGCGTGCTGTACATGGCCACCTGGGCCAGCATCCGCGCCAAATCCCCCTTGGCCAACACTTACGCGCGCCTGCGCGCAGCGGGCAAGCCGGCCAAGGTCGCCATCGTCGCCTGCATGCACAAGTTCCTGCGCTGGCTCAATGCCATCGCGCGCGATCAGGCCCCGTACGCTCCTCCTGCCATCGCAGGTGCATGACAGTTGACTCCTACAACCGCGATGCCGTCATCTGTCAGCCCGCCGGGTGACAGCGGGCTTCCGGTAAATGACAAGGCCGCCGGCCCGCTCAGCCATCCAACTCCGGGTAATGCCGGAAGATGCCGTTCTCGTTGAACGGCAGGCGCCGCGGCGAGGCCAGGTAGGAGGCGATGCCCGGGCGCTCGCACACGCGCTGCTGCAGCGCGCGCAGCCGCGGCAGCTTCGGCGACAGTTTCTTCATCGCCTGCGGGAAGGCGTAGTCCAGTCCGCTCATCAGCTGGAACAGCGACAGATCCACATAGGAATGCTCGCGCAGCACGTGGCGCCCGCCGCCCTGGTCCAGCACCTGCTCAAAATAGCCCAGGAACTTCGGCAGCCGCTGCTTGCGCAGGTCTTCGGCGCGCCGCCGCGCTTCGGCTTGCTGGTCTTCGTAGTACAGCGCGCTGGCGATCGGGTGGTGGCTGTCGTGGACCTCGGTGACCAGGTCGGCGATGGTCAGTTGCAGTTGCAGCGCCTGCAGTCGCCGCGATTCGCTGTCCGGTACCAGGCCCAGCGGCGGGCCGAGGTAGTGCAGGATGTTGGCGACCTGGGCGATCACCAGCCGGCCGGCCTTGAGGAACGGCGGTGCGAACGGCCGCGCGCCGGCATGGGCGCCGTCGAGGAAGGGCTGCATCGCCGCATCGCCCTGCTCGCGGGCCACGTCGCGGTAGCCGGCGCCGGCATCCTCCAGCGCCAGCCGCACGAACTCGCCGCGGCCCTGGATGCCGGTCCAGTAGTAGAGCTCGTAGTGCATGGCGTGCCTGTGCGTGGGAACAATGGCACCGAGGGTAGCGCCCTTGCGGTAGCGGCGTGTGACTGGCCAGTGCCAAAGTGCGGCGAACCGCACACCGCGTCGCGGTGCTCCTGCGTAGCGTATACAGACGCCGCCGACGGCCTTGAAACAGGGGCGGACAGCCGCATTTTGCTGGCATGCCGGCACGGCCGGCCCTTTCCTTCAGAGGACTTTCCGATGCGGATGGACAAGCTCACCTCGCGCTTCCAGCAGGCCCTGGCCGACGCGCAGTCGCTGGCCGTTGGCCGCGACCACACCATCATCGAGCCGGTGCACATGTTCGTCGCGCTGCTCGATCAGGCCGGTGGCAGCACCCGGCCGTTGCTGGCGCAGGCCGGCGTCAACGTGCCGGTGCTGCGCGAACGCCTGGGCGAGGCGCTGGACAAGCTGCCCAAGGTCAGCGGCCAGCCCGGCAACGTGTCGATGGGCAACGACCTCAGCCGCCTGCTCAACCAGACCGACAAGCTGGCGCAGCAGCACAACGACCAGTTCATCGCCAGCGAGTGGTTCGTGCTGGCAGCGGCCGACGACGGCGGCCCGTTGGGCCTGGCGCTGCGCGCGGCCGGCGCCGACAAGAAGAAGCTCGAGGCCGCCATCGACAAGCTGCGCGGCGGCGAGACCGTGCAGTCGGAGAACGCCGAGGAACAGCGCCAGGCGCTGGAGAAGTACACCATCGACCTCACCGCGCGCGCCGAGAGCGGCAAGCTGGACCCGGTGATCGGCCGCGACGAGGAGATCCGCCGCACCGTGCAGGTGCTGCAGCGGCGCACCAAGAACAACCCGGTGCTGATCGGCGAGCCCGGCGTCGGCAAGACCGCCATCGTCGAGGGCCTGGCCCAGCGCATCGTCAATGGCGAAGTGCCGGAAGGTCTGCGCGGCAAGCGCGTGCTGTCGCTGGACATGGGCGCGCTGATCGCCGGTGCCAAGTTCCGCGGCGAGTTCGAAGAGCGGCTCAAGGGCGTGCTCAACGACCTGGCCAAGAACGAAGGCCAGATCATCCTGTTCATCGACGAACTGCACACCATGGTCGGCGCCGGCAAGGCCGATGGCGCCATGGACGCGGGCAACATGCTCAAGCCGGCGCTGGCGCGCGGCGAGTTGCACTGCATCGGCGCCACCACCCTCGACGAGTACCGCAAGTACATCGAGAAGGACGCGGCGCTGGAGCGGCGCTTCCAGAAGGTGTTCGTCGGCGAACCGACCGTGGAGGACACCATCGCCATCCTGCGCGGGCTCAAGGAGCGCTACGCGGTGCACCACGGCGTGGAGATCACCGACCCGGCGATCGTCGCCGCGGCCACGCTGTCCAACCGCTACATCACCGACCGCCAGTTGCCGGACAAGGCCATCGACCTGATGGACGAGGCGGCCAGCCGCATCCGCATGGAGATCGACTCCAAGCCGGAGGAACTGGATCGCCTGGAGCGGCGCCTGATCCAGCTCAAGATCCAGCGCGAGATGCTGAAGAAGGAGAAGGACGAGGCCTCGCGGCAGCGCCTGGCCGACCTGGAGAGCGACATCGACAAGCTCGAGCGCGAGTTCTCCGACCTGGACGAGGTGTGGAAGTCGGAGAAGGCCGCGCTGCAGGGCGCGACCAAGATCAAGGAGCAGATCGAGCAGGCGCGCGTCGAGCTGGAGGCGGCGCAGCGACGCCAGGACTACGCCAAGATGAGCGAGATCCAGTACGGCCTGCTGCCGAACCTGGAGAAGCAGCTGGCCGCGGCCAACGAAGCCGAACAGCACGACTTCAAGCTGGTGCAGGATCGCGTCACCGCCGAGGAGATCGCCGAGGTGGTGTCGCGCTGGACCGGTATCCCGGTCAACAAGATGCTCGAGGGCGAGCGCGACAAGCTGCTGCGCATGGAGGACGAGCTGCACCAGCGCGTGGTCGGCCAGGAAGAAGCGATCAAGGTGGTGTCCGATGCGGTGCGCCGCTCGCGCGCCGGCCTGTCCGATCCGAACCGGCCGAGCGGCTCGTTCCTGTTCCTGGGCCCCACCGGCGTCGGCAAGACCGAGCTGTGCAAGGCGCTGGCCGAGTTCCTGTTCGACAGCAGCGACGCGATGATCCGCATCGACATGAGCGAGTTCATGGAGAAGCACTCGGTAGCGCGGCTGATCGGCGCGCCTCCTGGCTACGTGGGTTACGAAGAAGGCGGCTACCTCACCGAGGCGGTGCGGCGCCGGCCGTATTCGCTGATCCTGCTCGACGAGGTCGAGAAGGCGCACAGCGATGTGTTCAACATCCTGCTGCAGGTGCTCGACGACGGCCGCCTCACCGACGGGCAGGGCCGCACCGTGGACTTCCGCAACACCGTCATCGTGATGACCTCCAACCTGGGCTCGCACCAGATCCAGGAGCTGAGCGGCGACGGCAGCGCCGAGGCCTACACGCAGATGAAGGCGGCGGTGATGGGGGTGGTGCAGGCGCACTTCCGCCCGGAGTTCATCAACCGCCTGGACGACATCGTGGTGTTCCACCCGCTGGACAAGGCGCAGATCAAGTCGATCGCGCGCATCCAGTTGCATGGTCTGGAGAAGCGCCTGGCCGAGCGCGGGCTGAAGATCGAACTGGGCGACCGCGCGCTGGAACTGCTCGGCAACGTCGGCTTCGACCCGGTGTACGGTGCGCGGCCGCTCAAGCGCGCGATCCAGGCGCAACTGGAGAACCCGCTGGCGCATCAGATATTGTCCGGCCAGTTCGTCAGCGGCGACACCATCAAGGTCGAGGCCGAGGGCGGCAAGCTGGTGTTCGAGAAGGCCTGAGGTGGCGCACGGCACGTTGCGGCCGCCATCGCCCGGGGCGAGCCTGGGCGATGGACGAGCCGGCCCGCAATGCGTGGTGAGGTGTATTTGAGGATATTTGATGTATATTTGCCTCATTGCGCGATCTGGAGGCTGTCATGTCTGTCCGTCTGAACCTGAACCTTTCCGACGATCTCAACAAAGCTATCGACCAGGCCGCCCTGGAATCCCAGCAGAGCAAGAGCGAGATCCTGCGCAAGGCGTTGCAGCTTTACCTCGCTGCCCGTGACGGCACTAAACAGGGTCGCAAGATCGGCTTGGTGAATCCGGAGACCCGCCAGCTCGAAACCGAAATCATCGGGTTATGAGTACGCTTGACCTGAACAATCCGCCAAGCGGACATAGCTTCAAGGTCAATGTCGAAAAGAACGAAACCGATGCCGAGCGCGCGGTACGCTTGATCAAGGACGTCCTGCTGTTCTTGTTCGCTTCGATCTTCATCGGCGCGATCGGCTGGTTCTGTCTGGCGACGCTGCTGGATACGACCGGCAAGGTATCGGCTGACGACAAGAAGTGGGCGATGTCGTTCCTTACCGCGGTAGGCGGCGCACTGGTAGGATATCTGGTGCGCAAATAGCGTGGTGATCAATGGCAGTAATGCGGTGCTTCAGCGTCTTGCCATGGCCGCCATGCCGAACGACGCCAACGGCTCCGCACGGCGAAGGCGATGATCGGGGCCGTCGCGTGGCTCGCGCAAAGCCAGGACATGTGGCACGGCGGACGGGAATTTCAAAGCGCTTCGCGCACTCCGGGTATAGGCTCATAACCAGCGGTTAGCAGGCCCTTACCGAATCGCCGTTATTGTCTCCGCTCTCCCTGCCGAGACTCGTCGCCCATGTCCGACCCGAACTGGAAGCTGGAAACCATCGCCGTGCACGGCGGCTATCGTCCCGATCCGACCACCCGCGCGGTGGCGGTGCCGATCTACCAGACCGTGGCCTACGCCTTCGACGATACCCAGCACGGCGCCGACCTGTTCGACCTGAAGGTGCAGGGCAACATCTACAGCCGCATCATGAATCCCACCACCGACGTGCTGGAGCAGCGCATCGCCGCGCTGGAAGGCGGCATCGGTGCGCTGGCGGTGGCCTCCGGGCAGGCGGCGGTGACCTACGCCATCCAGACCATCGCCGAGGCCGGCGACAACATCGTCTCCTCCAGCGCGCTGTACGGCGGCACCTACAACCTGTTCGCGCATACGCTGCCGCTGTCCGGCATCCAGACCCGCTTCGCCGACTACCGCGATCCGGGCGCCTTCGCCGGGCTGATCGACGAGCGCACCAAGGCCATCTTCGTCGAGTCGATCGGCAATCCGCGCGGCAACGTCACCGACCTGGAAGCGGTGGCCGCCATCGCCCATGCGCATGGCGTGCCGCTGATTGTCGACAACACCGTGCCCACGCCGTACCTGCTGCGGCCGTTCGAGTTCGGCGCCGACATCGTGGTGCATTCGCTGACCAAGTACCTGGGCGGCCATGGCACCAGCCTGGGCGGGGCGATCGTCGATTCCGGGCGCTTCCCGTGGGCGGCGCACGCGCAGCGCTTCCGCCGCCTCAACGAGCCGGACGTGAGCTACCACGGCGTGGTCTACACCGAGGCGCTGGGCGAGGCCGCCTACATCGGCCGCGCGCGGGTGGTGCCGCTGCGCAACACCGGTGCGGCGCTGTCGCCGTTCAACGCGTTCCAGATCCTGCAGGGCATCGAGACGCTGCCGCTGCGCATGGACCGGATCAACCAGAACGCGCTGGCACTGGCGCGGCACCTGCAGGGCGAAGCCAAGGTGGAGTGGGTCAATTACGCCGGCCTGCCGGACCATCCCGAGCACGCGCTGGCGCAGAAGTACCTGCGCGGGCACGGTTCCGGCGTGCTGACCTTCGGCCTGCGCGGCGGCCGCGCCGCTGGCGCGCGCTTCCTCGATGCGCTGCAACTGTTCACCCGCCTGGTCAACATCGGCGATGCCAAGTCGCTGGCCACCCATCCGGCATCCACCACGCATCGCCAGCTCTCGCCCGAGGAATTGCAGCGCAGCGGCGTCAGCGAGGACACGGTGCGGCTGTCGGTGGGCATCGAACACATCGACGATTTGCTCGCCGACCTGCAGCAGGCGCTGGCGCAGGCCTGAGCGCGAGGCAGCGTCGCCGCGACGGGGCGTTCCCGATAACGCCCGTCGCGGCTGAAGCCGCTCCTACAGGGCAACCTGAGAGGTGCTTCAGTCGCACACGCGCCAATCGGCGAAGATCTCCAGCAGGAAGTCGACGAAGGCGCGCACCTTGCGTTCCTGGGTGGCGCGCCGCGGATAGAGCGCGGTGATCTCCAGATCCGGCCAGCGTTGCCAGTCTGGCAGCAGGCGCACCAGTTGGCCCTGGTCGAGCCGCGCCTGGACCAGCGGCTGGGAGAGCAGGGCGATGCCGGCCCCTTGCGCCACCTGGCGGATCACCGTGGTCGATTCGTTCGAAATCAGCAGCGGCCGCAGGGTCAGCTCGATCGATTCGCCGGTGCCGTGCCGCAACGCCCAGACCACGAGCGGGGCATCCGCGCCGACCGCGAGCACCGCGTGGCCGAGCAGGTCCTTGGGATGCGCAGGCGTGCCGGCACGGGCCAGATAATCGGGACTGCTCACCAGGATGGCGCGCGAGGCGCCCAACGGCCGCGCAACGTAGCTGGAGTGGGGCGGTGGCCCGACGTGGACGGCAACGTCCAGACCATGGCTGAGCAGGTCCAGTGGCTGATCGTCGTAGGTCAGCGCCAGTTGCACGCCTGGGTGGCGCTGGCGGAATCGCGCCAGCTGCGGCTCCAGCACCAGCAGGCCCAGCGCATAGGGGGCCAGCACACGCAGGGTGCCGCGCGCCTGCGCGCGCAGGTCGCGCGCGTCCTGCACGGCATCCTGCAGGGTCTGTTCGGCCTCCACGCAACGGGCATAGAAGGCGCGCCCGGCCTCGGACACCGCCAGCCGGCGGGTGCTGCGATGGAGCAGTTGCACGCCCAATGCCTGTTCCAGTGCCTTGATGCGACGGCTGACGCTGGTCAGCGGCACGCGCGCCTGGCGCGCGGCGGCGGTGAGGCTGCCCTGTTCGACCACGCGCAGGAACAGCCGCACGTTGTCGAAGTCCACGCGGCCGGCGCGCGCGTTTTCTTCCGTTTCTGGCAAGAGTCTATCCATCTCCGGCCGCATTATGCTGAAAACCGTCCGCCGCTACGATGAGGTCCATGCGCCTGCCCAGCTTCGACGCGGTGTCGATGGTCCGTCTCCGTCCTTCTCCCGAGGTGTGGTTTGCGCTGCGGACCACGGCCGCCGCGCTGCTGGCGCTGGCCATCGCGCTGCTCTGTTCGATGGAAGACCCCAAGTGGGCGGCGATGACGGTCTTCATCGTGGCCCAGGCCGACCGCGGCATGAGCGTGGTCAAGGCGCGCAACCGCATCGTGGGCACGCTGGTGGGGGCGAGCATGGCCGTGGTGTTGATGGGCCTGTTCGGCCAGGCGCCGCCGTTGTTCATGATCGCGCTGGCGCTGTGGCTGGGTGCCTGCACCGGCATGGCCAGCGTGGTCTCGGCCTTCCGCAGCTATGGCGTGGTGCTGGCCGGCTACACGGCGGTGATCGTGGGCATGTCTTCCACCGCCCATCCGCAGCAGGTGTTCGACATCGCCGTGGCGCGCGCGACCGAGATCCTGATCGGCATTGCGGTCGAAGGCGTGATTGCGTCGATCTTCTCGCCGGCGTCGCCGCGCCCGGCACTGGAGCGACGGCTGGAGACGTATCTGCGCCAGGGCAGTGCGCTGGCCGCACGGCTGCTGCGCGGCGAGGCGACGGGCACGCAGATCCACGGCTTCTTCGCCAGCGCCTTGGCGCTCAACGACGCAGTCGACTATGCCGCCGCGCGGTCGCGCGAGATCGCGCGGTTGGGCGGCCGCCTGCGTCACATCAGTTACCTGATGCTGGCGCAACTGTTGGCGGCGCAATCGTGCCGGGTCGGCCTGGAGGGACGCGCGCCTTCGCGTGCGCTGCGCGGCGTGCACGACCTGTTGATCCAGCGCGCCGAGGGCCGCTCGCCCGGCGAGGACGCATTGGCGGCCACGCTGGGGCGGCTCGATCGGCGCCATCGCCGCCTGCGCCGGCTGTGCATGCAGCGGCGCGACGCCTTCGACCGTGCCTTCGCGCTGGAACACGCGCGCAGCATCGTGCGCGACATGCAGGCCAGCCAGCACGAACAGGCGGCGTTCGAACAGGGCCAGCCGTCGCGTCGCCGCTTCGCCACGCGCCGCCATCGGGACCTGTACGAAGCGGCGTACAACGGAGTGCGCGCCTTCCTGGCGATGGGGGCGGCGTCGCTGTTCTGGGTCTACAGCGGCTGGAGCGCCGGTGCGGGCATGGTGACCATCGTCGGCGTGGTGTGCGCGCTGTATGCGACCCGGCCCGATCCGGTGTCCGGCAGCATCGGCTTCCTCAAGGGCGCCGGGTTGGCGGCGCTGGCCGCCTTCGTGTGCATCGTCTGGCTGCTGCCGTGGGTGGAGGATTTCGCCGGGCTGGTGGCGGTGCTGGCGCCGTTCCTGATCCTGGCGGGGCTGGCGATGCGACGGCCGTCGACGGCCGCGCTGGGCGCCAGCGGCTCGATCTTCTTCATCGATCTGGTGGGGCCGCTCAACGGCACCACGACCGGCGTGGTGCAACTGTTCAATGGCGCGCTGACGCTCTTGTTGGGCATCGGCATCGGCGTGCTGATGTTCACCGTGCTGCTGCCCAGCGGGGCCGAGCGCTACCTGCGCCGGCTGCGGCGTTCGGTCGACGCCGATCTCGCGGCGATCGCGCTGCATCCGCGGCGCATGCAACGGCGCGCATGGTTCGGCCTGATGGCCGATCGCATGCGCGCGCGCCTGGGCCTGGCCGCCGCGCTGCCGGAGGCGACGCTGCAGCGCGACCTGGCCGCCTTGCTCGGCGCGCTGGGCATGGGCAGCGACGCGCTCGATCTGGCGCGGACCGATGGCGCGCCGGGGCCGCGGGTGCGTGCGGTGCTGCGCCGGCTTGCGCGCGGCGACCTGCCGGGCGTGGCCCAGCAGGCCATGCGCGCGGCGCGCCACCATGCGGTCCTGGCGGGCGACCGTCTGGACGCGCAGGCCCAGGCGCACTGGCACACGGCGATGGTGCTGTGGGACATGGCGCTTTGCGCGCGCGAGTACCTCCAGGCCGGCGCGCAGGAACGCGTGCAATCGCAGGCGCCGCTGATGCCTTCGGCGCCGCTGCCGTCCTGATCGGCGCGCGATTCGACCGGTCGGCCGGGCTGTGCCGGCAGGGTGTAACCGGCGTCGCGTCGGTCAGACCTGCGCGAATCCGCCGTCCACGAACACCTCGCTGCCGGTCATGAAGCTGCTCTCGTCCGAGGCCAGGAACAGCGCCGTCGCCGCGACTTCTTCCGCGCGCCCGATGCGGCCTAGCGGGAGCTGCGCGGTCATGCCGGCGACGATCGCCTCCTGCTGGCCGGTGCCGGACAGCACCGAGTCCAGCCCGGGCGTGGCGATCGGCCCGGGCGAGAGCACGTTGACGCGGATGCCCGTGCCTTTCAGGTCCAGCGCCCAGCTGCGCGCGAAGTTGCGCAGGGCCGCCTTGGTCGCGCTGTAGACGCTGAATGCCGCGGTGCCCATGCTGCCGGTGGTGGAGCCGGTGAGGATCACCGAGCCGCCGGCGCGCATCAGCGGCAGCGCCTTTTGCACGGTGAACAGCGTGCCTTTGACGTTGACCCCGAAGGTGCGATCGAAGGACTCCTCGGTGATCGAGCCCAGCGGCTGGAAATCGCCCAGCCCGGCATTGGCGAACAGCACGTCGATGCGGCCCTTGCTGGCTTCGACCTGGGCGAAGACGCGGTCCAGATCGTCCAGCCTGGAAATGTCGCCCTGAATGGCGACGGCGTCGGCGCCGATCAGGCGCAGCGCCTTGTCCAGTTCCTCCTGCCGACGCCCGACGATGACGACCTGCGCGCCTTCGGCCGCGAAGCGAATCGCGCTCGCCAGACCGATGCCGCTGTTGCCGCCGGTCACCACTGCAATCTTGCCGTCGAGCCTGCTCATGCTGCGCTCCAGAGAATGGGGAGGCGGCACTGTAGAACCTGGCTATTCTTTTGAATAGTATGCACCATTTGGTAAGTACCTTCGGAGCGGTCGGACCATGGCGAACCCCACTTTCAGCTGCGGTCTCGAGGCCGCGCTGTCCGTGCTCGGCGGCAAGTGGAAGCCGCTGATCCTCTACCACCTGGCGAAGCAGGTGCACCGTTACGGCGAACTGCGGCGTGCCATCGGCGGGGTGACCGACAAGGTGCTGATCCAGCAGCTCAAGGAACTGGAACGCGACCAGGTCGTGGCGCGCATCGATTTCCAGGAGATCCCGCCCAGGGTCGAGTACGCGCTGACGCCGTTCGGGCAGTCCCTGGCGGCGGCGCTGGCAGGGCTGTGCGAGTGGGGCACACAGCACATGCAGACGGTCGAGCGCATCAGCGCGCGTCGCGCGTCCGCCGCGGCCACGTCCAAGTCCCGCGCCTGATCGCAGGTGCCGTGAGCGGTCGCGCGCTGCAGGTCTGGACTCGCGCGCCTGGCCGCGCGGACATCGCGCGCGTGGGCGGTGGTGGCGTGGCTGCGCGGTCGATGCGCCGCCGCCGCGTCGCGGATGCCGCTAGCGGAAGAACTGGCTCGGCGGCTGCCCGAACTGGCGCTTGAACATGGCGGTGAACGCGCTGGGGCTGTCGTAGCCCAGTTCCACGGCCACGTCGATGATGCGGTCGCCAGCGGCCAGCCGTTCCAGCCCGCGCAGCAGGCGCAGTTGCTGGCGCCACTGGCCGAAGCGCATCCGCAGTTCGCGCTGGCACAGGCGCTGGATGGTCTTGACGTCCACGCCTAGTGCCGTGGCCCAGGCGTGCAGGGTGGTGGCATCGGCCGGGTCGGCGTCGAGCGCGGCGCCGATGCGCAGCAGGCGCGCATCGCGCGGCTGCGGCAGGTATAGCGGCAGCGCCGGCAGCGCGTGCAGTTCGTCCAGGATCAGCCGCATCAGCCGTCCGTCGCGCGAGTCGGCGGCGTGGTCCCAGGGGATCTCCGCGGCGCTGCGGATCAGCGCTTCCAGCAGCGGCTCCACCGCCATCACTGCCGGCGTGTCGGGCATGCCGGCGATCGCGGCGGGGCGGATGTACAGGCTGCGCATGTGCAGGCTGCCGATCCAGCGCACGCTGTGCTCGGTGCCGGCGGGAATCCACAGCGCGCGCGTGCTCGGCACCACCCAGTGGCCCTGGCCCGAACGCACCACCATCAGTCCGGACACTGCGTAGATCAACTGGTGACGCGCATGGCGGTGCGGGGCGATGGCGCTGTCGGGTGCGTAGTCGACGGCCTTGCACACCACGTCGGCGGGCGCGTCGTCCGCGTTGCGCGTGGAGCGCGGCACCAATGCGCCCTTTTTGCGATGGTTGCTGGGCATGTCGCGCAAGAAGGTCGAGGCAGGGCAGCCTACCATGCACGCACTTCCGGCAATGCCCGTCCCGCCATGTCCACTTTGCGTCCTGCCGCCCCCGTCGTTTCCTCGCCTGCCGGCACCGCCGCCCCGCGCAAGGTCGCCGCCGGCGTGCTCGCCGCGATCACCTCCTCGCACCTGATCAACGACATGATGCAGTCGCTGATCCTGGCGCTGTACCCGGTGCTCAAGGGCCAGTTCCAGCTCAGCTTCGCCCAGGTCGGCCTGATCACTCTCACGTACCAGATCACCGCCTCGCTGTTCCAGCCGCTGATCGGGCTGCGCACCGATCGCCGTCCGGCGCCGTACTCGCTGCCGCTGGGCATGAGCTCCACGCTGTGCGGCCTGTTGCTGCTGGCCTACGCGCCCAGCTTCGCCATGGTGCTGCTGGCCGCGGCGCTGGTCGGGATCGGCTCGGCGATCTTCCATCCCGAATCCTCGCGCATCGCGCGGCTGGCCTCGGGCGGCCGCCATGGCCTGGCGCAATCGGTGTTCCAGGTCGGCGGCAATACCGGCACCGCGCTGGGGCCGCTGATCGCCGCGGCGGTGATCGTGCCCAACGGCCGCCACAGCGTGGCCTGGTTCGGCGGCGCGGCGTTGCTCGGCATCGCTCTGCTGTCCTACGTCGGGCGCTGGTACGCGCTGCACCTGCAGGCCGCGCGCGCGGCGCCGCGGCCGGTCGCCGCGGTGCCGGCGCTGCCGCGCGCCATGGTGGTGCGCATCGTCGGCATCCTGCTGCTGCTGATCTTCTCCAAGTATTTCTACATCGCCGGGCTGAGCAGCTACTACACGTTCTACCTGATCCAGCGCTTCGGCGTCTCGGTGCAGAGCGCGCAGTTGCATCTGTTCGCGTTCCTGTTGGCCTCGGCGCTGGGCACGCTGATCGGCGGCCCGGTCGGCGACCGCATCGGCCGCAAGCCGGTGATCTGGGTGTCGATCCTGGGCGTGGCGCCGTTCGCGCTGGCGCTGCCGCACGTGGGCCTGCATGCGGCCACCGCGCTGACCGTGCTGATCGGCTTCGTGCTGTCCTCGGCGTTCTCGGCGATCCTGGTGTACGCGCAGGAGATGATGCCCGGGCGCATCGGCACCATCTCCGGGCTGTTCTTCGGTTTCGCCTTCGGCATGGGCGGGCTGGGCGCGGCGGTGCTGGGGCTGCTCGCCGACCACCGCGGGATCGTCTTCGTGTACCAGGTGATGTCGTTCCTGCCGCTGCTGGGCATCGTCGCGGCGCTGCTGCCGAGCCGGCGGGCCGACGCCGTCGCGGCGCACTAGCGCCACCGCGCGCGGCCGGCATCGGCCGGCGCGGACAGCTTGGCGAAAGCCAGCGACCGCATGCTGTCGCGCCGGCCGTCGCGCCCCCATCGCCGCTTCTGCATGCCTGTCATCGCCCTGGTCTCGTCCATTGCCCACGCCTGGTCCACGCTGGTCGACCTGGTCGCCAGCCATGCGGTGGCGCCGCTGCTGGCGGCGCTGCACCTGACCGGGCTCAGCGACGATCCGCACGACATCGCCGCCTCGCTGCTGGTGGCCGCGCTGCAACTGTCCATCATCGGCGTGCTGTTCCGGCCGCTGGAGAGCCTGTGGCCGGCCGAGCGCTGGGAACATCGGCGACTGGCGCGGATCGACTTCCACTACACCTGGTTGATGCTGATCGGGGTGTTCCCGCTGTTCTCGTTCCTGATCCTCACTCCGGTGGTGAACGCGCTGGGCGGCGCCGACCCCAACGCCGCGGCGGCGCCGGAGACCGGCCTGCGCCATCTGTGGCCGTGGCTGGACCAGCATCCGCTGGTGCTGTTCGCGCTGTACTACCTGGCCTACGACTTCACCTATTACTGGATGCACCGGGTGCAGCACTGGATGCCGTGGTGGTGGGCGATGCACAGCATGCACCACAGCCAGCGCCAGCTCAGCTGCTGGGCCAACGACCGCAGCAACTACCTGGACGGCATGCTGCAGTCGTTCGTGCTGGCCGCGGTGGGCATCGCGTTCGGCATCGAGGCCGACGAGTTCGCCTGGCTGATGCTGCTCGGCGAGCTGGTGCAGAATCTGTCGCACGCCAACACCCGTTTCGGCTTCGGCCCGGTGCTCAACAAGATTCTGGTCGATCCGCCGTTCCACCGCCTGCACCACATGCGCGTGGACCCGGAGCGGCCGGGGCTGCACAACTGCAACTTCGGCCAGGTGTTTGCGTTCTGGGACGTGCTGTTCGGCACCGCGCTGTACGGCGAGCCGGTGCGGCCGACCGGGGTGGGCGATCCGATGGTGGACCGCGACAACGAGCTGGGCCTGGTGGCGCTGCAGGTGGAAGGGCTCAAGCGTTTCTGGGGGGCGGTGCGGCGCCGCTCGGGGTGGACGCCGGGCGAAGTGGCGTTCGGCGAGGACTATGCGCCGATCCCGGTGGATCATGCGGGTTTGCCGTTGAGTGGCGGGGATTCGGGAGTGGGGAGTCGGGATTCGTAGGAGCAGTGGCGGTTGGCAATGCGGTTGTTGTTGGCCTCGCTGGCTGTCGTACCCTCACCCCAACCCCTCTCCAGAGGGGAGAGGGGCTAGCGCTTTTCCTTCTCCCTCCGGGAGAAGGTGCCCCGCAGGGGCGGATGAGGGTACGGGCGCAGCCTCGTGCACCTAGACATCGCGAGACGCTACGCGCCGCACCCTCACCCCAACCCCTCTCCCGGGGGGAGAGGGGCTAGCGCTTTTCCTTCTCCCTCCGGGAGAAGGTGCCCCGCAGGGGCGGATGAGGGTACGGGCGCAGCCTCGTGCACCCAACCATCGCGAGACGCTAGGCGACGTACCCTCACCCCCAACCCCTCTCCCGGGGGGAGAGGGGCTAGCGCTTTCCCTTCTCCCTCCGGGAGAAGGTGCCCCGAAGGGGCGGATGAGGGTACGGGCGCAGCCTCGTGCACCTAGACATCGCGAGACGCTACGCGACGTACCCTCACCCCAACCCCTCTCCCGGTGGGAGAGGGGCTAGTCGGCTCACTGCTTCTTCAGACAACCGCTCATGAAGGTCTTGCGGGCGTCGCCCTGCAGCTTCTGCGTCGCGGCTTGCGCGTTGCAGTCCTTCATCCGTTGCTGCGAGGCGTTGCCCGCTGCCGGTGCGCTGCCACCGCTGAGGCAGGCCTTCTGCGCGCTCTTGTACTCGTCGCCTTTCTTGCCCTTGTTCTGGGCCGAACACTTGGCCATCAGGGTCTGTTGTGCGGTCGGTGGCTTGGGCGCGGCGGTGGCCAGCAGCGGTGCGGCGGTGAAGCTCAGCAGCAAACAGGTGGCGGCGAAGCGAGCGGAACGGGTCATGGCGGCAGCTCCGGAGGGTGTGCCGGCAGGATGCGCCGGCACGGGCGAGCGGATCATGACGCGGCGGTGGCCGGGTCGGCAATGCGGCGCTGCGGCATGGCATCGGCGGCCTGCGCAGGGCCGTCGAGGAACAGCATCTGCGGCGGCGGATGCATCAGGAACTGCTGGTGCGAGATGTTCCAGGCGTAGGCGCCGGCCAGCGGGAACGCCAGGCAGTCGCCCGGCGCCAGCGCGGCCACCGGCTGGTCGCGGGCCAGCACGTCCTTGGGCGTGCACAGCTGGCCGACCAGGGTCACCCGCGCATCGCGCAGCACCGGCGGCTGGGTGCCGCGCAGGACCAGGAATGGATGGTCGTGGCCCTGCGCGGCAGGCGTGCGGAAATGATGGGTACCGCCGCGGCCGATGGCGAACTGCGCGCCATGGCTGCGCTTGATGTCCAGCACTTCCATCAGGTACCAGCCGCAGGCGGCGCTGACGTAGCGGCCCGGCTCCAGGCGCAGGCGCAGGCCTTCGCCATGCGTGCGCAGCAGCGTCGGCAGGCCCGCGCAGAACGCGGCCCAGTCGAACGAAGCCGCCGGATCGGCGTAGTCCACGCCGAAGCCGCCGCCGGCATTCACCGTCAGCGACCCAAGCGCGTAGGCCTGGCGCCAGCCCTGCACGGTCTGCAGGTAGTGCGCGATCAGGCGCAATTGCAGGTGCGCATCGCGCTGGTGCGACAGCAGGTGGAAGTGGAAGCCATCCAGGCGCAGTCCGCGCGCGCCACGCAGCACCTGCATGGCCGCGTCCAGGTCGTCCACGTCCAGGCCGAACGGCGAGGGCCGCCCGCCCATCACCAGGCGCGTGTCCTGCATGCCCGGCACCATGATGTTCAGGCGCAGGAAGACCGACAGCGGCCGCTCCCTCGATGCGGCGATGCGCGCCAGCCGCTGCAGCTCGCCCAGGCTTTCCACGTGCACGCTGCAGTCGGGGAGGCTGGCGGCCAACTGCAGTTCGCTGTCGAGCTTGCCGGGGCCGCCGAACAGCAGCCGGCGGCCTGGCTGATGCGTGTGCAGCCATTGCAGTTCGCCGCCGGAGGCCGCCTCGAAACCGTCCACCCACGGCGCCAGTGTGCGCAGCACCGGCGGTTCGGCATTGGCCTTGGCCGCATAGAACAGCTCGCACTCGGCAGGCAGGTGTGCGCGCAGCATCGCCGCATGCGCCTGCAGCGCCGCCAGGTCGTAGACGTAGGCGCAGACCGGGCCGTCCGCCTGCGCGCGCAACTGCGCCAGCGCCGCCTGCAGTGGGGCGGGATCGATGCGCAGACTCATGCCGCCGCCTGCCGCAGCGCGGCGCTGCCGATCGGGTTGGGCAGGAAGCTGTAGTCGGCATGGCGGTCGGCGCGTTGCAGCAGGCGCAGGCGCAGGTTGTTCTTGGCCGGCAGCGGCGCGCCGTCGAGCAGGGCCTGCAGTGCCGGTTGCGTGCCGTGGCGCTGCTGCCATGCGCGCGCGATGTCGCCGACGATCTGCCATAGCTGGCGTTCGCGGCGGTCGTGGCCATCGGCGAGGTGGAAGATCGCTTCGGCCAGGTTGTTGACCAGTGCGCAGTAGGCGATGCGGTTCCAGCCGCGTTCGGCGCTGTAGTACAGCGACTGCCGCGCGGTCTCGGACATGCCGGGCAGGCGCGCGGCCGGCCAGCGCGACGGCAGCAGCTTGGTGCCTTCCAGGTCGCGGATCCACACCTGTGTCGGCAGGCCGTCTTCGCAGCCGATCACGGTGTTCTGCAGGTGCGGCTCGAGCACGATGCCGTAGCCGAACCAGGCGCTCCACACGCCATCCAGCAGCAACTGCGCGTAAGCGCGGAACCAGGCCGCAGTGGCTGCCTCCAGGCTGCTGCCGCTGCGTTGCGCCAGTGTTTGAAGCGCGGCGGTGCAGGCCGGCTGGCCGCGCGCGTCGTTGGTGAACAGCGCACCGGCCACCTGCGGGCGATAGCGCGCCCGCTGCGCCGCGGGGATCGCCTGCCGGTACAGCACGCCGAAGCTCTCGCCCAGTTCGCGGCAGGCCTGCGCATCGGCGTCCAGCGCGGAGAAGTCCAGGTCGGTGGCGGCCGGCTCCAGCAGCACGTGGAAGCCGGGCACGCGCTGCGCCAGCGCCTGCCAGTCCGGGGCCAGCAGGCGGGTCAGCGCCACCGCGCTTTCCAGTTCGTACCAGGCGTTCTTGCGCACGCAGTTGGTCAGGCGCACGTGCACCGACAGCTTGAGGAAATGATCGAGCTCGGCGTGGTAGAGCGTGCGCACCGACGAGGTCGGGCGCAGCGCCAGGCCGCGTTCGCCCAGCGGCTCGATCCAGCCGCGCGCCTGCGCCTGGCGCAGCAGCGGATGCGCCAGCACGCGCTCGGCTTCCCATGGGTGGCACGGATACAGGTCGGCACCGCCGCCGGCCTGCGCCAGTGTGGCGCGCACGTCGTCGCCCTGCGCGCGGTACAGGCGTGGGTCGATGCGGAACCAGAACAGCGGGAAGGCACTGCGCGCTTCCGGTGCGCAGGCCAGCACCTGGTCCAGCGGCACGCCTTCGCGGCTCTTGGGCGTGGGATGGAAGGCGTGGCCCCACAGCATCGACTGCTCGGCATCGATCAGCGCTTCGCCGGTGGCCGGGGCGGCCTCGGCCTGGCGCAGCAACTGCGCGGTGATGGCGATGCTGTTGGCGCTCTGCGCCAGCAGTTCCAGGTTCGGCGCCTGTTCGCCTTCGCTCAGTTCCTGCAACAGCCGGCGCACCAGCGCCTCTGCGTCCAGGCAGTGCCAGGGACGCCCGTCGGCCTTGAGGTAGGGCGCCGAGGCGAAGCGGCAGCGGCCCAGGCCGTCGGCATGCGCCAGGCGCACGCACAGCGTGGCGCCGGAGGGCAGGCGCAGGCGCAGCCAGCGCTCGCCGGCGGCGGCGATGCCGGGCCGGTCCAGGCCGCGATAGTCGAAGTCGGCCAGGCCGCGACCGAGCGCGACTTCGCGCAGGTAGCAGTTGAGCCAGCAGGTGATCGCCTGCGCTTGCGCCAGGCTGTCGTACCAAGGGTCATGCATCGGCAACGGGGACATGGACGGTTCTCCGAACGGACGTGAGCATCAGGGCCGGCAGCAGCGCCAGCAGGGCGGCCGCGGCGGCGGCGAGGAACGGCACGGCCAGGCCATGGCCTTGCACTAGGGCGCCGGCGAGGGCGCCGCCGGCGACGCCGGCGTACTTGCCGGCAGCATCGAAACGGCCGAACAACTGGCCGGCGCCGCGCCCGCCGGCGATCTCGGCCAGGCTGCGGTTGAGGCCGCGCAGGGCCATCCACATGCCCAGGCCGAACAGCAGCCGCGCCGCGATCAGCCAGCCCGGCGCGGGCGGCGCCATCTGCAGCAGGCAGGCCAGCGCGAACAGCGCCAGGCCCGCCGGCAGCGGCGACGCGCGGTGGTCGCGGCCGCGCCAGCACGGCATCAGCACCAGGTAGACCAGGTGCGGCAGGCTGTACAGCAGGCCGGCGACCGCGCTGCTGCCGATGCCGTGCGCCTGCGCATACGGCAGGAAGTAGGGGAAGGTCACCACCATCGCGAAGCAGAACAGGAACTGCGTGGTCCACAGCGCCCAGCGCTGGCGGCGCTGCGCCGCATCCGTGTGCGGCACCGCGGGCGTGGATACGACTGGCGCGGGCGCGCGCGGCGGATCGTCCGGCAAGCGCCAGCTGAGCGCGAAGGCGAGCAGCGGCAGCAGCGCCAGGTAGCGGTACAGCGACTGCGCCGGGCCCAGCGTGGTGGCCAGGCCGAGCAGGGCGGGGGCGGTGACCATCGCCAGTCGCGCCGAGAACTGGGTCCAGTCCAGCGCCCGCGCCAGCGAGCCGTGCTGCGACTGGCTGCTGAGATAGGCGTTGGTCGCGGCCAGCGAGCCGCCGCAGGCGCCCTGCACGACCAGGCCGGCGACCAGCCAGCCCAGGTTCGGTGCGAAGCCGGCCATGGCGAAGCCTGCCGCCAGGCCGAGTTGCGCGCGCAGCAGCGAGCGCTTGCGTCCGTAGCGATCCGCCAGCCGGCCCCAGGCGCTGGCGGTGAGCGCGGTGCACAGCGTCGGCAGCACGTATAGCACGCCGCTCCAGCCGATCGCCGCGCCTGGTGCCAGCTGCTGCAGCACCTGCGGCAGGAACAGCGGCATGCCCAGCGCGGTGAAGGCCGCCAGGTAGTGCGCGGCCAGCACCGGGCCGAGGATGCGCTTCATCGTGCCGTCCCGGCTGCGGCCACCCGCGCCGCCAGCGTATCCTCGCGCAGCAGGTTGGGCGCGCTGTCGCCATAGAACTTGTTGATGTCCGCCGCGCCGGTGACCTGCTTGCCGAGCAGGCTGCCGGCGCTGAGCAGGTACTTCACCGGCAGCTTCGGTGCATCCAGCAGCGCCTGCGCCGGCGCGGTGTCGATGCCTTCTTCGCGCAGCGCGCGAAGGGTGCCGTGCAGGCGTGCGCGCAGCAGCGCGTAGAGCGTTGCGCGCAGCCCCGGCTGCCATTCCGCCAGCCCTTCCAGCACCGCCTGCAGGTCCAGTTGCAGGATGATGGTGCAGAACATCCGCGCCAGCGCGGCGTCGTCCTGCACCGCGATGCGTGTGTCGCGCGGGGTGCCCAGCGCGGCCAGCGCCGGGCGTTGCGCGTGCAGCCGCGACAGCAGCACCCGCGCCGCATCGTTATCCTTCATCAGCAGTCGCGGCGCACGGCCGGCGGCGTAGATCAGCACGCTGTTCTGCTGGTTGGCCTCCAGCGCGATGCCGTAGCGCAGCCACAGCCGCAGGTGCACCTCGCACATCAGCGCCAGGTAGCTGTCCCACCAGGCGGTGATGTCGCCGCCATGGAAGCGCTCGGCCAGGTGCATGGCTAATGGGCGGCCATCGGGCAGCAGCGCGCACAGGCCGGCCACCGGCACCAGGGTTGCGTCCGGCAGCGCCGGATAGCGGCGCAGCAGGTAGGACAGGTGCCGGGTCTCGCCGATGTGGCCGGCATGCGCCTCGTCCACGTGCAGGTAGCGTTCGCCCAGCGCCGGATCGTGCGCGGCGAGGTCGCGCAGCACGCGCTCGAACCAGTGCCCGTCGTACAGCGTGGACGGCTTGATCAGGCGCAGGTTGAGTGCGCCGAGCGTGCGCATCGGCACCGGCAGCTTCAGATGATGATCCGGAAACGCCAGCGGAATCACCGTGCGCAGCGACAGTGAGGGCCGCACCTGCAGCCACGGCTGCGGCGCGGCGATCGCGCCCGCCGGCAGGGCGAAGCCGTCCTCGCCCAGGCGTTCGAAGATCAGCGGATGCAGCGGCCAGGCAACATGGTCGGCATCCAGCGCCGGGTCCAGGCCGAGCATGCTCGGGCGCGGCCAAAACGCCGGCGGCGGCGTGGTCTGGGTGACCTGCGCGACAGGCAGCGCCAGCCAGCGCAGCGCGAAGCTGGGGCCGAATTCCGGGGCGTAGCGCGGCAGGTCGGCGTCGTCCAGGCCGAGCTTGGCGCGTGCGCTGGGATAGAACGGATGGTCGCGGTGGCTGGCCAGTTGTTCGCAGCGGTAGGCGCGTTCGTGCGCGTCGGCCGCGTCCAGCGCGGTGGCCAGCAGCGGCCGTTGCTGCGCATAGGCCTGCCGGGCCAACCCACGCTGGCGCACCGCGCACTCGGCTTCCTCGACGTAGGCGCGGTGCAGCGCCTGGGTCTCCGCATCAAGCCCGGCGCCGAGCCGCGCCAGCCATTGCGCCGCGCCGGATTCGCAGGCGCTGTGCTGCCCGGTGTGCAGCACCCAGCCGTCGCTGCAGGCGCTCACCATCTGCAGGTAGCCGGCGCGGCGCAGCGGCAGCCACAGTTCGCCGTCGGGCAGGTGCGCGATGCGCCACCAGATGGCGTCCGCAGGCAGGGGCGCCCGGGTCCAGGCGGCGAGCACCGCCGGCGGCGGCGTGGCAGCGGCGCCGCGGCTGACGATGCCGCGCAGGTCTTCGCGCAGGCAGGCGTCGATCACGCGCAGGTCGATGTAGCAGCGGTCGGTGTCCTGGCTCATGCGGCCGCTCCGATGCTGCTGTCGATGCGCCAGTGCAGCGACGCCTCGGTGCTGGCCAGCGCCTGCTGCAGGTCCGCCTCAGTGTCGGCGAGCACGTCCAGCACGCCCAGGTAATCCTTGTTGGAATGGCTCAGGCGGATGGCCTCGCCGGGTTGCCGCAGGCGCCGGTAGCGCGCTTCCCAGTGCGCGTCGCTGCTGGCGTGGTCGGCACTGGCCACGGCCAGCGTGCCGTCGTGCTCGGCCACGTAGTAGCGCACCAGGGCGTGCGCGCGGCGCGCCTGCAGCGTGGGCAGTGGCCGGCCCAGGTGCAGTCCGAGGACGCTGTCGAACCAGTGCCCGCCGAACAGGCGGTCGAGCAGGAATTCGCGGCCGTCGCCGATGCTGCGGTAGTTGATCTCCACCAGCACCGGGCCGTCGGCGGTAAGGATGAACTCGCTGTGGCACACGCCGAAGCCGATGCCGAACGCCTGCAGTTGCGCCAGCGCCTGCTGCACGACCGTGGTGTCGGTGGCACCGCGCCAGCGCGCCTCGCACTCGACGAAATGTGGCGGCGCCGAGAGCTGCACGTCGAAGCCGCCGATCGGCTGCAGGCTGCGCCCGTCGCCGAGCGTTTCCAGGGTGAACAGCGGGCCGTCCAGCACGCTTTCCAGCAGCACGCTGCGCTGCGGGTGGCGCTGCCAGAAATCATCGAGATAGGTCTGCAGCGCCGTGGCATCGGCGCAGTGGCGCACGTCCATGCTCGCCACGCCTTCGCGCGGCTTGGCGATCAGCGGCCATGGCGCCTGCGCCGGCGGCATCGCGCCCGGCGCCAGGCTGCAGAACCATGGCGTCGGCAGGCCGAGCGCGCGCAGCCGCTGGCGCATCGCCGCCTTGTTCTTGGCCGCGTAGCAGACCTGCCAATCCTTGCCGGGCACGCCGAGCGCGGCGGCGACCACGGCGGCGCTGGTCTGCAGGTGGTCGCTGTTGCTGAACACCGCGCGCGGCGGCTGCGGCAGGCTGCCGAGCAGGTCGAGCACGCCCAGCGGATTGAACACGTCGCACTCCAGCACCTGCACCGGTGCGGCCGGCGGATGGCGGCGGAAGTGCTCGAGGTGGGCGTGGCGGTGGTCGGTCAGCAGCAGCACCGGCACGCCCAGGCGCTGCGCGGCGGGGAGGAAGCCATCGGTCACCGCCGGGTGGCAGACGTGGCTGAGGATCAGCAGGGGAGCGTCGTGCGAGGTCATGTGCGGGTCTCGTCGGGCGCAGGCGCACGCACGCCGCCAGCGCGGCCGCATGGAGGCGGACACGGGAGGCATGCGCCGCGGCTGCGGCGGGGTCGCGTGGTTGCCTGGCGCATCGCATCGGGCGCGCGCTGGGTAGGGAAGGACGCGGCTGCGTCCGTTGCACTGGCCCGCGTCTCCCGCGGGCGGCGGCGCGCCGTGCTGGCGCGCGGTGGTGCGGCGTCCGGCGTCGTCGTCCGACGCCGGGATGGATCAGAACGTGTACTCGAGGCCGACGGTGACGCTGCGGCCCGGCGCCGGCTGCCGGCCCCAGGGGCTGGTGTCGATGCCGCGGTACCAGTACTTGCGATCGAACAGGTTGTTGACCGCCAGCGACGCGCTGAGCTTGCCGCTGGTCCCTTCGCTGAGCACCTGGCTCAGCTGCGCGTTCCACACCCAATAGGAGGGCAGTTCGCCGACCGAGGCGATGGCGTTCTCCTGCACGGTGTTGGCCGCATCGCTGAAGGCGCGGCTGAAGTAATAGCTGGAAACGGCGACGGTGGTATGACCGGAGTCGGGCCGGTACGACGCACCGAGGGTGAGCTGGTTGCGCGAGGTGTAGGGCACGCGATTGCCGTCGTACACGCCCGATTCCTGCCGCGCGTCCAGGTAGGCGTAACCGGCGTTGAGGGTCAGCGCGCGCAGTTGTGCCGGGCTCCACTGCACTTCCACTTCGGCGCCCTGGTGGCGGGTCTTGCCGAGATTGCGGTAGGTGCGGGTGGTGTTGTCGAGCTGGATCTGCTGGTCGAAGTCGATCAGGTAGCCGCCGAACTGCACGCGGGTGCGTTCGTTGGGCTGGTAGCGCGCGCCGGCCTCGTAATTCCAGGCCAGTTCGGCGTCGAGGTTGTCGCCGAAGATGATCTGGGTGACCTGCGGCGCGCGCAGCGAGCGCTGCCCGTCGGCGTACAGGTACCACTGGGGGCTGGCCTGGAAACCCAGGGTCAGGCCGGGCAGCACGTCGTCGGTCTTGTTGCGCGTGCGCGCGCCGCTGGCCAGGTTGTAGTAGCGCGAATCGACCTGCTCGTAGCGCAGGCCGGGGGTGACGGTGACGCGGCCGTCGGCCAGGGAAATCCCGTCGCTCACGTAGGCCGCCGCGCCGCGGTCCTTGAAGCGCCAGTCGCGCACCAGGGTGTACAGGCCATCGCTGAGGCGGGTGTTGCCGACCAGGAAGTCGATGTCTTCGTTGATCGCGCGCGCGCCCAACGTCCACTGCTGGCGCACCGCGCCGTCGCCCATCGTCCAGCTCAGCCGCGGCTCGCTGCCATAGACGCGGAAGTCGCGCGGCGCGCTCTGCCGCAGTTGCGGCGGCAGGTCGGGGCGCCAGGTCTCGCTGGACGCCGAGCGCATGCCGACGATGAAGTTGCGGCTGCTGCGCGCGCTGAAATTGCTCCAGTCCAGGCGCAGGTCCTGGAACGGCCCCACATCGCCGAAGTCCTGCTGGTAGACCAGCGAGGCGCGGGTGGTGCGGCCGGTGAATTCGTCCAGCGGCCGCGTCGACTGGCGGGAATCACGCAGGTAGTCGGCGACGGACAAGGCGCCGGCCATGTCCATGTCGGCGACATAGCGCTGCACGCTGGCCTTGAGCAGCTTGTCCGGGGCCAGCCACCATTCCGCGCGCAGGCGCAGGTTCTTGATGTCGGTGGCGCTGTGCTCGCGCCAGTAGTCGCCCTTGGTCCAGTTGGCGTCCAGTTGCAGGCCGAACGTGTCGCTGGCGTAGCCGCCGGTGCTGATCGCGGTGTCGCCCAGGTAATGCCCGGCGCCGCCGGCGGTGACCTTCTGGCCCAGCGTGGTGGTCCAGGTGGTGGGGATGTCCGGGCTGATCAGGTTGATCACGCCGCCGACGTTGTTAGGGCCGTACTGCACCGCGGCGCCGCCGCGCACGATGTCGATGCGGTCGACCTGGTTCAGGCCAACCGGGAACAGCGACAGGCTGGTCTGCCCGTACGGCGCCAGCGCCAGCGGAATGCCGTCCTCCAGCACCTGCACGCGGCCGCTGCGGCTCTCGTACAGCCCGCGCAGCATGATCTGCGGCAGCGCGCCGGTGCCGGTCTCGTCGAACACCTTGATGCCCGGCACCTTCTGCAGCGCGTCGTCCAGCGAGCGGTTGGCGCCGGTGCGCAGTTGCGCGTTGTCGATCACCTGGCGGCTGCCAGCGTAGTGCTGCACGTCCTCGACGGTGGAGCGGCCGAGCAGGCTGCCCTTCACCTGCACCGCGTCGAGCTGGCGGATCCGCGCCTGCGCGTCGGCGTCGGGCGGGGTGTCCTCGGCGCGCACGCTGGTGGGAGCGAGCATGGCGGCGGCGAGGGCGACGGCCAGCAGCGAAGGGGATAGCGAAGCGATCAAGACGACGACTCCAACAGGAACGAAACGGTCAGGGGCTGCGCAGGTCGGCCGCGCGCTGGCGCAACGCGGCCTGCAGCAGCGCGCGGTCCTCGCCGGCGAACAGCCACTGCAGATCCGCCTGCGCCAGCCAGTGCGCGCGTTGCGCGGCGTCGCGCGGATTGGGGCAGAACGGAATGCCAGCGGCGCGACAGGCCGCGTCGATCGCCAGCAACTGCTCCCAGACCTGCGGGTGGGTGGGCTGCGGGCCGACGCCCAGGTCCAGCGCCAGGTCCAACGCGCCTTCCATCACCAGCGACACGCCGGGTACCTGCAGGATCTGCGGCAACGCGCGCACGCCGGCGGCGCTTTCGATCATCGGGATCACGCGCAGGCGCTCACGGCTGCGGGCGATGTAGTCGGCCAGGGCCACGCTGCCGAAGCCGGTGACGCGGCCACCGGTGATGCCGCGGCGGCCGTGCGGCGGGAAGTGCGCAGCGGCAACCGCGCGCTCGGCCTGCTCGGCGCTGTCCAGCCCGGCCAGGACCACGCCGTGGGCGCCGGCGTCGAGCACCCGGCCGATCAGCTTGGCGTCGACCTCGGGGACGCGCACCCAGGCTTCGCAGCCGCCCAGCTCGCAGGCGCGGATGGCGTGTTCCAGCTCGGCCGGCGAGCGCAGCACGTGTTCCAGGTCCAGCACCGCGAAGTCGTAGCCGACATGCCCGAACATCTCGCACAGCAGGGCACTGGGCACGGAGTTGAGCAACCCGATCTTGCAGGCCATGGGGGAGGGCAAGCGGAACTGGGGAAGGGAGCGCAATCCTGCCGCAAACGAGAATGCTTATCAAGAAGATTCGCTGCAGGTCTTCACAGCCGCCGTAGACGCTTTCTGTGCGCTACCGCGCTTTTCGCTGCGACTCACTCGCCGAAGAGGAGCCGCTCTGCGAATCCCCAATCCCTAATCCCCAATCCCTGCAGTCAAGGCCTCAGCGCGCGACGGCGCGCATCCCCCGGTACGGCGGCGTCGCCATCACCATTTCCGCCAGCGAATAGGCCAGTTCGCGCTCGGCCATCACCGTGCCGTCGGCGCCGTGGTCGAGCAGGTGCTTGACCTCGGCATCGCTGTGCGCGCGCGCCAGCAGGGTCAGCGCAGGATTCAGCGCACGCAGCTTGGCCAGGGCCTCGCCGGCCTCCAGCGGCTGCGGGATCGCCAGGATCGCGATCTTGGCCTTCTCCGGATGCGCCTCGGCCAGCACGCGGTCGGCGGCGGCACTGCCGCGGATGCCGGGGATGCCGTCGGCGTGGGCGCGTTCGACATGGTCGCGGTTGTCGTCGATCACCAGCACCGGCACGCCGCGCTCGCGCAGCACCGCCGCCAGCGCGCTGCCGACCCGGCCATAGCCGATCACGATGGCGTGGTCGACCAGATCCAGCGACGGACCCGGCGGCAGCTCCGGTTCCACCGTCACCGGCGCCTCCACCGCCTGGCGCGCCTGCCAGCGGTCCAGCCAGCTGAACAGCAACGGGTTGGCGATGATCGACAGCAGCGCGCCGGCCAGGATCAGGTCGCGGCCGGTCTCGGGCAGGATCGCCAGGCTCACGCCCAGGCCGGCGAGGATGAAGGAGAACTCGCCGATCTGCGCCAGGCTGGTGGAGATGGTCAGGGCGATCCCGGTGGGGTGGCCGAACGCCCGCACGATCACGAACGCGGCCAGCGACTTGCCGACGGTGATGGTCAGGAAGGTGGCCAGCACCTGCCAGGGATGCTCGACCAGGATATGCGGGTCGAACAGCATGCCCACCGAGACGAAGAACAGCACCGCGAAGGCGTCGCGCAGCGGCAGCGAGTCGTTGGCGGCCTTGTGGCTCAGTTCCGATTCCTTCAGCAGCATGCCGGCGAAGAATGCGCCCAGCGCGAACGACACGCCGAACAGGGTGGCCGAGCCGAACGCCACGCCCAGCGCGATCGCCAGCACCGACAGGGTGAACAGCTCGCGCGAGCCGGTCGCGGCGACCTTCTCCAGCGCCCACGGGATGGCGCGGCGGCCGACCACCAGCATCACCGCCACGAACGCGGCCATCTTCAGCAGGGTGACGCCGAGCGCGCCGAGGATCGCCCCGGTGTCGGCGCCCTTGCCGCCGAGCGCGTCGGCCAGCGCCGGCAGCAGCACCAGCGCCAGCACCATCACCAGGTCCTCCACGATCAGCCAGCCGACCGCGATGCGCCCGCGCTGGGTTTCCAGCAGGCGCCGTTCCTCCATCGCCCGCAGCAGCACCACGGTACTGGCCACCGACAGCGCCAGGCCGAACACCAGGCCGTGCAGGGTCGGCCAGCCCATGCTCCAGGCCAGCCCCCAGCCGAGCAGGGTGGCAACCGCGATCTGCGCCAGCGCGCCGGGGATCGCGATCCACTTCACTTCCATCAGGTCTTCGAGCGAGAAGTGCAGCCCCACCCCGAACATCAGCAGCATCACCCCCAGTTCCGACAACTGGGTGGCCAGGGCCTGGTCGGCGACGAAGCCGGGCGTGAACGGCCCCACGCAGATGCCCGCCACCAGGTAGCCGACCAGCGGCGAGAGCTTGAGGCGATGGGCGAGCGTGCCGAGGAGGAAGGCGAGCGCGAGCCCGACCGCGATGATGTCGATGAGACTGGTGTCGTGATGCATTCAGGATCGCAGAACAAGGAAGCCTGGAGTGTCGCCGATCGGGGCTTTTGTCGGCAAATCGGTGTGGCGGGGCCGGGCGGCGACGCGGCGCTCGGCGGGCGCTCGGTGTGGCGTTGCCCGGATCCACTCAGCCGCGTCTGGCGGAAGTGGCGGAACCCGGTCGCTCCGGTCGCGCCGGCCGGGGGGAGCGACGGGGTGTGTGGCGACGATCATCGCGCAATCGGCTGCGTCGGCGGTGCCGCAACACGGTTCGGAATGTCGCTCCCCGACAGCACGACTGGGATGGAGGTCGCAGCGAACCGTGCCCGCACGCAACTCCCTGTCAGGAAAGACATTACAGCGCATGGTGGACGTTATCTGTCTACTGTTTCGGCCCATTCCGTGGTGTATGTTTGCGCCCATTGGTGTCCTGCCGGGACAGGGGCATGGCTAGAATGAATAATTTCGCGAAGGGACTCCTCCTGAGCGCCGTGTACTGCGCTGGCTACCTGGCCGCGTGGCGGTTCTCTTTGGACCAATGGTTCCTGCCGGCCGGACTGCGCGTGGCCGCCTTGCTCTTCATGCCGTTGCGGCTCTGGCCCTATCTGCTGCTCGGCGACGCTGCGGCGATGCTGGTTCTGCGTGTGCCGCTCATCGATGAAGGGCAGAGTGCGGTGTGGGCGTATCTGAGCCCGCTGCTGCTGATGCCGATCCAGGCACTGGTGCCGCTGTGGTTCCGCAGGCGCGTCCCCGATGTTTTTGCCTGGCAGGAGCGCTTGCTGCTGGTTGTATTGGGCATGGCGCTGTGGAGCGTGCTGGCCAACAAGGCGTTGAACTGGGTGTTGGGCGGCCCTGCCACCTACATCAATTTGGAAAATGCCCTCAAGTTCTGGCTAGGTAACTATCTCGGCATCCTCGTTGTCGTGCTCCCGGCGCTGCTGTGGGTCAGGCGAGAAGGAGCGGCGGTGCCGCGCACGCTCGTTCAGGACTCGCTGATCGCCGCTGTGGTGATCGCGATTTTGTTTGGTACCGCCATGAACGCTCCTGCTGGAGTGATCCGCCAGTTCCTGCTGGTGATGATGGTCGTTCCCGGCTTTTGGCTCACGCTCTCGCATGATTGGCGCGGCGCTGCGGTGGGCATCGTCATGGCCGACATTGCAGTGGCGATGTCCTTGCCGAAGTCGCATCATGCCGGCGCGTTCGATCTCGATACGTTCTACGTGCAATTGCTTGTCGCGTTCGGCTCCACCACCTTGTTCGTGCTGGGCACCAAGATCGCGGGCGCACTGGATCAGGCGCGGAGAATGGGCTTCGCCGAACAGGAAGCACTGCAGGTCGCTCAAGCCAGCTACATGTCGGCCGAACGCACCCTGCGCAACCGGGTGATCGAGTACACCGACATCCACGTGCATATCAACAAGCTGCGCCGCGACATCGCCACCACGCTGAAGGAGCACGGTCACTACGCCGCGGCGATGGAAATGAACCGTACCGGGGTGATCCAGGCGCAATTGCTGGACGATTACGTCGCCGCACTGTATCCGCTGGATATCGAAACCCATGGCCTGTACGGCGCGCTGAACTCCATCGCCTTCGCCAATGCCTGCGAGACCGAGGTCGAGGCGCGCCTGCACGGCGATACGCGGCGGCTGTCGATGGGGCTGCAACTGGCGGCGTACCGGTGCGTGCTCAATGCCATGGAAATCCTGCCCAACGCGGGCCGGCACATCATCACGGCGCGGGTCTGGTCGGCGCGCGGCAAGCGCGGCGTGGTGGTGACGCTGGAAGCCGATACGACCATGCCGGGCAGCGGCCGCAAGCAGCACAACGCCGACGAGATGGACTGGGAGCTGGCGAGCCGGTTGAAGGCTCATGACGGCACCTGCCGGCGCCGTCATGAGCGAAAGATCAGTTTCCTGATCTCCGAGCCGCTGCAAAAGACCGTTACTTCTTGATGGTCACGGTCCAGACGTCGCCGTTGGCGCTGCTGGCCAGCTGCACGGTGAAGTAGCGCGCATCGTAGACCACGGTGCCGCGGCTGCTGTCGAAGGTCTCGACGGTGCTCACCCGATCCACGTCCTGACCCATCGGCGTCACCCAGGCGGTGTCGCCGACGCGGCCGATCGCGCCGCGCACCTGGCCGGTGGCGTCGTTGATCTGCAGGTAGGTCACACCATTACGCTCGAACTGGTAGATGCGTGCCGATGCGTTGGTGGACAGGTTGGTCGCCGCCGGGGCGCTTTCGCCAAGCCCACGGATGGCGATCGGCGTGCCGTTGCCGCCGCCCGGGCAGCAACTCTGCGCCGAGGCATTGAACGCCAGCGCAGAGCAAAGCGCGATGCCCGAAAGCGTCGCGAATTTGGAAGTTTTCCACATAATCAGATCCTTCCCCATAAGGGATTTTTTGCCTGCCGTTCAGGCGATTCCACATTACGCGAATCGCAACAGGCCACTGTTGACAAATAATCAATCGATTCATACTTGTGATGCGGCTCACGCTTATTTATGCGGAATGATTTCCACAAAATGCGCCGCATCGGCTTGCTCAGGTATGGCCCCAGGTCGCGCAACATCGCGTCGACCCCCGGCAGTGCCGGGATGTCGGGCGTGGACTGCATTGCAGTTTCCATGCCATTTATTGCAGGCAAAGCTTCGCAACACAGTGGCAGCGTATTTCGCTGCCCGCCGTTGCGCGGATGGGCGCCGGCGTTGAGTGTCGAATGCCTCTATCTATCGGGCGCGAGTTGCGGTGCGAGTAAATCTATTGCGCTAATGCGGCAGCCCGATGCGCTTGGATCGCGCGACGAAGGCTTGACGCGTCTGCGTCGCTGCCGATGGCGCTGGGATGGCGCCTCGCGGCGGCCGTGTGCGTAGAGCGGGTGACTGCCGCAATGCGCTGCGGTGCCCTGCGACATCGGCAAGGCCGGCACGCGCAGGCCTTGTCGACATCCCATCGCTGCTGCGCGGGCACGCATCCGATTCCTGCAGCGCGGCGATGCCACACGTCAGCGATGCGGACGTGGCGGGGCGGTATCGAGACTGCCGATAGAAAATGCGGCGGCGGTGCCTCGGGACACCGCCGCCGCACACGCATCACCAGCTGTAGTTGACGTTGGCGTAGGCGAACGCGCCGTTGAAGCCGAACGGCGAGGACGTGCTGTACGGCAGATAGGTGCGGGTGCCGGCACCGGCGCGCGAACGGTCGGGGTACTCGTTGAGCACGTTGTCGCCGCCGACGGTGACGCGCCAGCGGCCCAGCGTGTAGGCCGCCGACAGGTCCAGCGTCCACTTGGCCGCATAGGTCTGATCGGCGGCGGGCGTGGTACCGAAGTCGGTGAATTCGCCCCAGCGCGTGGCGGTGGCGGTGAAGGCCCAGGCGCCGGGCGACCACACGCTGCTCAGGAAGAACTTGTCGCGCGGCGAACCGCGGGTGATGCGGCCGATCTCGGCACGGCCGATGCGCACCGCGGTCGGGTCGATCGCTTCCAGGACCGCAGGATTGCCGGCGATCTTCTCGATGTCGGTCTTGTTGTAGTTGTAGCCGGCGGTGAGATCGAGGCTGCTGGCTGGCAGCGCGATCTTGTAGGTGCCGATCGCGTCCACGCCCTGGGTCTTGGTGTCGATGGCGTTGGTAAAGTAGCGGCCGCCGCCGATGCCGACGTAGCCGTTGCCCTGCAGGTAGTTGCGTACCGCCGTGGAGGTGAGATTCTCCGAGAGCACGATGCGGTCGTCGATGTCGATGCGATAGGCGTCGAGGGTGATGTACAGCGCGTCCACCGGCTGCAGCACCAGGCCCAGGCCGTAGTTCTTGGATTTTTCGGCCTTCAGCGGTTCGGCGCCGAGCGCGATCGCCGCCGGGTTGTCGGTGCGGAAGGTGCCGATCTCGAACGGCGTGGCGGCGATGCTGCCGTCGGGCTGGGCGACGTTGATGAAGTTGGTGGCGACCGACTGGAAATACTGCTGCTGCAGCGAGGGCGCACGGAAGCCGGTGGAGACGGTGGCGCGCAACGCGACCTTCGGGCTGAAGGCATAGCGCAGCGACAGCTTGCCGGTGGCGGTGTCGCCGAAGTCGCTGTAGTTCTCGTAGCGCCCGGCCAGGCCGGCGGAGAACTTGTCGGTGATGTCGCCTTCCAGGTCCAGATAGGCCGAGTAGCTGTTGCGGTCGTAGTGGCCGGAGTCGCTGGGCTTGAAGCCGGCGAACACCTGCGCGCCCGGCAGCAGGGTGCCGTTGGCCGAGGGAATGCCGCCGTTGACGTAGGACGCCGGCTCGCCCGGCGATTCGTTGAACTTCTCGCCGCGCCATTCGGCGCCGAAGGCCAGGGTGAGCGGGTAGGCCAGGCCGACCTCCAGCGATTTGCTGAAGTCGGCGTTGAGCACGTTCTGGGTGACCTGCAGCGCGCCGGCGTAGAACTCGGTGGGGCTGGCCAGGCCCAGGCTGTTGTTGAGGCTGTGGCGCACGTCGAAGCTCAGGTCGTTGCGGCCGTAGTTGTAGCTGAGGTCGATGGCCAGGCCGCCGGCGGTGCTGGACTTGACCCCGCCGACCCAGGACACGTCCTTGCTGACGTTGTAGATCTGCGGCAGGAAGCCGTCCGGGTAGATCTCCGGACGGTTGCGGTTGTCGCCGGACCAGCGGAAGTAGCCGTTGGACAGCACTTCGCGGCGGCTGAGCATCGCGTAGGAATAGAAGGTGATGTAGTCGGCCGGGCTGTACTGGCCGTTGTAGGAGAACGCGCCCTGGTCGACGTCGGGATCGCCGTAGCGCTGTTGCACCTGGCCCTGGTACGGCGTGGCGCGGTCGGTCTGGTCCTGGTGGCCGGCCTGCGCGGCGAAGTGCACGCTGCCGGTCTCGGCGAAGGTGAGCCCGGCATCGCCGGAGAGCTGGTACTGCTCGCCGTCGCCGGCGCTGTACTTGCCGTAGCGCCCGGCCAGGCTGCCGCCCTTGCCGCTGCCCTTGAGCACGATGTTGATGACGCCGGCGATGGCGTCGGAGCCGTATTGCGCCGAGGCGCCATCGCGCAGCACTTCGATACGTTCGACCGCGGCGATCGGAATGGTGTTGAGATCGGCCGGTGAGGAGCCGCGGCCCTGCGCACCGTTGAGGTTGACCAGGGCGGTGGTGTGGTAGCGCTTGCCGTTGACCAGCACCAATACCTGGTCCGGCGAAAGCCCGCGCAGTTGCGCCGGGCGCACCGCATCGGAACCGTCGGTGATCGCCGGGCGCGGGAAGTTCAGCGAGGGCACCGCGCGCGACAGCGCGGTGGCCAGTTCGGTGGTGCCGGTGGACTGCAAGGTTTCCGGCGAGATGATGTCGATCGGCGACGCCGATTCGGCCACGGTGCGGTCGGCCACGCGCGTGCCGGTGACGATGACGGTGTCCAGCGTTTGCGCGTTGCCGGCGTTCTGCGCATGGACGGAAACGGCGGACGTCGCCAGGCACAGGGCGACGGCGTGGGCGAGCGGAGTGAGCGTGCGCGTCATGAGGGAGGCGGCTCCAGTAGTGGGGGAAGCGTCGCTGCATGCGCGCTCCCCTTGCCCCTGGCGGATGCGGCGACGCTCTCTAGGGATTACCGGCGGATGTCAGGAGTGTCAATGTTCCGTTAAGCGCAGGGCGGAGGTTGCAGGTGCAACCACCGCTGCAGGCGTTGCGGCAGCGCGCATCCGCGGATTTGCTGGAGTTGTAGACAAAATGCGGGTTGCGCGCGATGGCGCGGTGCATGCGCTGTGCCTGCGCGGGATGGGGTGCGTGTCTTGCTTGACGCTGCGGGCTGCGGGCTGCGGGCTGCGGGCTGCGGGCGTCTTCGTGTGGATTGGCCGGCGGTTGTGCCGTCGAAGGTGGCCATCGCGTGGTTGGTCGTTTCAGCCATGCCGTCAGTTGCGACGCTTCATTGATCAGGCGTCGCGGCTGAAGCCGCTCCTACGCGTGCCACGGCGTACGCTGCTGAGGCTATACCGAAGCGCGTGCGACGCGTTCGTCTGGCTCGTTGAGGCGGGTATGGCAAGGCACGCTCGGTTCAACCATGGGAGACGGCGTGCGGCAACGTCGTGCGCGTTTCTAGCGTTGCGTTTCGTAGGAGTCAACTGTCATGCACCTGCGATGACAGGAGGAGCGTAAGGGGCGTGATCGCGCGCGATGGCATTGAGCCAGCGCAGGAACTTGTGCATGCAGGCGACGATGGCGACCTTGGCCGGCTTGCCCGCTGCGCGCAGACGTGCGTAGGTGTTGGCCAAGGGGGATTTGGCGCGGATGCTGGCCCAGGTGGCCATGTACAGCACGATCCGCTCGCAGCCCAGCTCCGCCAGGCGTTGGGCCAGCGCGCGCTGGCCCTGTGGCGTATTGGGTTGGGTCCAGGCCTGCTCGTCCGGCAGGACATGAATGACCAGTTCGGCCTTGGATACATCGATCCCGACATGGCGCCGCATAGACGTTCTCCGCAGTAGACTCATGGACGAGAGCGCTCCTGCCGATGCCCATGCTTGTGGAGTTCGAGCTCGTCACTCGGGCAACTGTTCGGGCTTGTCAGGCAGGAGAACCGGAGTGCGGCGGCGCTGACTCCTACTCGTGCTTGCTGGCACTGCGGCTAAACGGCCTGCCGCACTCCGCTCTCACCTGCAACGATAGACCCTTATTTGACACAAGCGGCTTCAGCCGCGACCCGTGCACGATCGCGTCGCGGCTGAAGCCGCTCCTACAAAAAACCAGGCAGGAGAGCACATCGCAAACCGATAAATTGCCAATCCCGAATCCCCAATCCCCGCCCCAAAAAACAACGGCCCAGGAAACCCAGGCCGTCGTCGTGCTCGGCGCAGGCGCTATCAGCGCGCCTGGTCTCGCGATCACCAGCGGTAATTGATCCGCCCGTACACGTAGGCGCCGTTGAAACCGTACGGCGAGTAGTTGCTGTACGGGAGCATGCCGTAGGTGGAGTTGATCAGGTTGGCGGTCTTGTCCGGGTACTGGTCGAACACGTTGTCCGCGCCCAGCGTCAGCGTCCAGTTGGTGCTCGGCTTGAAGCTGGCCGAGGCGTCGACCACCCAGTCCGCGCCGTAGGTCTGGTCGCGGGCGGCGGTGGCCGAATTGCGCACGGTGAACTCGCCGTAGCGGGTGGCGGCCAGGCTCAGGTCCCACTTCGGCAGCTTCCAGGTGCCGCTGAGGATCAGCTTGTCCTTCGGGTAGCTGTCTTCCAGGCGTCCGATCTCGTCGCGGCCCAGCGTGGTCTGGGTCGAGCCGATGGCGGCCAGCGCCTGCGGCTGGGTCACCGCGTGGGTGATGTCGGTCTTGCTGTAGCCGTAGCTGGCGGTGAGGTCCAGCGTGCTGGCCGCGAACGGGATGCTGTAGGTGCCGACCACGTCGACGCCGCGGGTGCGGGTGTCGGCGGCGTTGCTGAAGTAGCGCACGCTGGTGACGTTGCTGTAGCCGAGCTGGCGCAGCTTGGCCAGTACCGCCGCGTCGTTGAGATTGGACGAGAGCAGGATGCGATCGTCGATCTCGATCTGGTACGCGTCCACGGTCAGGTACAGGCGCTCGACCGGCTGCAGCACCAGGCCCAGGCTGTAGGACAGCGAGGTCTCGGCCTTCAGCGGTGCGGCGCCCAGCGCCTGGGCCACGGCGCTGTTCACCGGGAAGGTGCCGGATTCGAAGAAGCTGCCGTTGATGTAGCTGCTGGTCACCGCCTGGTACTGCTGCTGCGCCAGCGACGGCGCACGGAAGCCGCTGGCGACGGTGCCGCGCAGCGCGACCTTGTCGGTGAACGCGTAGCGCGCCGACAGCTTGCCGGAGGTCTTGCTGCCGAAATCCGAGTAGTCCTCGTAGCGGCCGGTGAGGCCGGCGGAGAACTTGTCGGTGAGGTCGGCTTCCAGGCCCGCGTACACCGCGTAGTTGTGGCGGTCCGAATGCACCGCGTTGAGCGGCGCGAAACCGGCGAAGCCCTGCGCGCCGCCGGTGGTGCCGGTATAGGAAGCCGGCTCGCCAGGCGACTGGTTCCACTTCTCCTGGCGGTACTCGGCACCGAAGGACAGCGTCACCGGATAGGCCAGGCCCCACTCCAGCGGCTGGGTGAAGTCGGCGTTGACCGCGTTCTGGGTGTACTCCAGCGCGCCATCGTAGAAGCGACGCGGGCTGTCGACGCCGAGGCTGTAGTTGATGCTGTTGGCGGTGTGGAAGTCGACCTTGTTGTAGCCGTAGTTGTAGCTGATGTCCCAGGCGAAGCCGCCGGCGGTGCTGCCCTTCAGGCCGGCGACCAGCGAGCGGTCCTTGGAGTACTGCTCGATCTGCGGCACGTAGCCGTCCGGGTAGACCTGCGCCAGCAGCGCGGTCTGGCCGTTGTGGTTGCGCGAGCGGTAGAACGCGAACGAGGTGATGTCGCGGTTGCTGGCGATCGCGGTGGCGTAGCCGGTCAGGTGGTCGCTGAAGCGGAACTCGCCGTTGGCCGAGACCGCGGTGGCGTCGACCTTGGGATCGCCGTAGACGAAGGTGGTCTGGCCGATGCCGGGATAGTTGCCGGTGTTCGGTGCGGTGCCCTGGTAGGGACCGGCGCGGTTGGTGGCGTCCTGTTGGCTGATCTGCCCGGCCACGTGCAGGCTGCCGCGGCCGTCGCCGAAGCCGACCCCGGTGTCGCCGGACAACTGCGACTTGGCGCCGTCGCCGGCCGAGTACTGGCCGTGCTCCACCGCCAGGCTGCCGCCTTCGCCAGCGCCCTTGAGCACGATGTTGACCACGCCGGCGATGGCGTCGGAGCCGTACTGCGCCGAGGCGCCGTCGCGCAGCACCTCCACCCGCTCGATCGCGGCGATCGGGATCGCGTTGAGATCCACCGCCGAGGAACCGCGGCCGATGGTGCCGTTGACGTTGATCATCGCCGAGGTGTGGCGGCGCTTGCCGTTGACCAGCACCAGCACCTGGTCGGGCGAGAGCCCGCGCAGCTGCGCCGGGCGGATGCCGCTGGTGCCGTCGGTCAGCGCCGGGCGCGGGAAGTTCAGCGAGGGCAGCGCGCGCGACAGCGCGGTGGCCAGTTCCGAGGTGCCGGTGGCCTGCAGTGCCTCCGGGGTGATGATGTCGATCGGCGACTGCGACTCGGCGACGGTGCGGTCGCTGACCCGGGTGCCGGTGACGATCACCGTGTCCAGCGTGCTGGGCGCGGCGGACGCGTCGGGCGCGGTCTGGGCGAAGACGGAGGGAGTGGCGAGGGCGGCGAGCACGGCGCTCGCCAGCAGCGACAACGGACGGTTCATGGAAACTCCAGCAGGTGCCGAAACGGCAGGCGGGGCGCGGCGGCCGGCATGGCCAGGCGGGCCGCGTCCCAGGGGCGGCTTATTATTTTTTAACATGCGTGCTGCGTCGCAGGATGCAAGCGCATGTTCTTATTCTTTTACGTTCTAAGCCCGCGCCGGTGCGTGGCCGCGCCCCTGCGGCCACGCCACGGTCCCTGGCCTTCTCAGAAGCGGTAGCTCACCCGCCCATACCAGTAGCGCCCGTTGAAGCCGAATGGCGACAGCGGCGAGTACTGCAGGCCGTTGGGGCGGTCGTCGTAGATGTTGTTGAGCGCGGTCCGGGTCGGGTACTGGTTGGTGACGTTGTCGGCGCCGACAGTGAAGGTGAGGTCGCGCCAGGCGTAGCTGGTGGACAGGTTGAGCAGCCAGCGCGCCGCGAACGCCTGGTCCTGGCTGCCGTCGGCCTCGTCGCCGCGGCGGGTGATGGCGCCGTAGCGGGTGGCGTCGCCATGCAGCGTCCAGCCGGCCAGGGTCCAGTCGCCGCTGAGCACGTACTTGGTGCGCGGCGTGGCGTCGGTCAGCAGGCCCTGGCTGGCGCGGCCGAAGTTCGGATCGGAGATCTCCAGGATCTCGATCTTGTTGTAGTTGGCGCTGAAGCTGAGGTTGAGCGCGCCGGCGCGGTCGAGGTCGAGCAGGTAGTTGCTCACCCAGTCCACGCCGCGGGTGCGCGTAGTGGCGCCGTTGACGAAGAACTGCGCGGCGCTGACCTGGCCGATCGGCACGGCCAGCGAGATCTGGTCCGAATACAGGATCTGGTCCCAGATGCGGATCTGGTACAGGTCCAGGGTGGAATTGAAGCCGCCGCCGGGCTGCCAGACCGCGCCGATGCTGTAGTTGGTGGATTTCTCCGGCGCCAGCGGCTTGGCGCCGAGCGCGATGGCCACCGGGTCGGAGGTGCGGTAGGTGCCGATCTGGCTGAGCACGCCGTCCACCGGCAGGGTCACCACCGAGGCGTAGTTCTGTTGCGCCAGCGAGGGCGCGCGGAAGCCGTTGGAGATGGTGCCGCGCACGGCGAAGGCGTCGTTGAGCTGGTAGCGCGCCGACAGCTTGCCCGAGCGGGTGGTGCCGGCATCGCTGTAGTCCTCGTAGCGTGCGGCTACGCCGCCGGACAGGCGCTCGCTCAGGTCCGCTTCCAGGTCGGCGTACACCGCCTTGCTGTGGCGCTGGAACTGCCCGGCCACCGAGGGCGACAGGCCGGGAAACACCTGCGAGCCGCCGGGGTAGGGCGCGCCGGTCTCGGGGTTGATGGCGTTCGGATCGAAGTAGATGGAGGTGGGCGAGCCGGCCACCACGGCGTACTTGTCCTGCCGGTACTCGGCGCCGAAGGCGAGGTTGACCGGATAGGCCAGGCCCCAGTCCAGGGACTTGCTGAAGTCGGCGTTGAGCGCGTTCTGCTCGTTGCGGAAGCCGCCGGCGTTGAAGCGGGTCGGCGAGGCGCCGGTGCTCCAGTACAGGTTGGTGTTGATGGTGTTGCGCAGGTCGAAGGTGACGTCGTTCTTGCCGTAGTCGGCGGAGACGTCCCAGGTCCAGCCGTTGTCGGTGCTGCCCTTGACGCCGAGCACGGCGGCGCGGTCGTTGGACGGGTTGTAGATCTGCGGCAGGAAGCCGTTGGGGTAGACCGCCTGCACGTTGCGGTCGCTGTTGTCCCAGGCGCGGTAGTAGCCGTTGGACAGCACCTCGCGGCGGCTGAAGTTGGCGTAGCCGTACAGGTCGACGTGCGGGGTGAGCGCGTAGCCGAAATTGACCAGCCCCTGATAGGTCTTCAGCGCCGGGTCGCCGTAGCGCTCGTAGGGAACGCCGCTGGGGTTGGCGGCCCCGGCCAGGGTGGTGGCCTTGTCGGTGTTCTCGGCGCGGTTGGTATTCATCGCGTTGAGGTAGTTCCACGACACCCGCACCCAGCCCGGCGCCTCGCCGTCCGGCGCACCGCCGAAGGCCAGCCCGTAGGAGCCGTCGATGCCGTTCTGCGCGCCGTCGCCCTTGTCCATGATGCCGCCGCTGACGGAAACACTGTTGCTGCCGGGCTTGGCGCCGTGCTTGAGCACGATGTTGATGACCCCGGCGATGGCGTCGGAGCCGTATTGCGCGGAGGCGCCGTCGCGCAGCACCTCGATGCGCGCGATCGCCGACATCGGGATCGAGTTGAGGTCGGCCGGCGCCGAGCCGCGCCCGACCGACGGGTTGTAGTTGACCAGCGAGGTGGTGTGGTAACGCTTGCCGTCCAGCAGCACCAGCACCGCATCCGGCGACAGGCCGCGCAGGGTCGCCGGGCGCAGCGCGTCGTTGCCGTCGTTGATCGCCGGGCGCGGAAAGTTCAGGGACGGCAGCAGCTTGCCGAGGGCGCTGGCGAGGTCGCTGGCGCCGGTGGCCTGCAGCGCCTCGGGGGCGATGATGTCGATCGGCGATTGCGACTCGGCCACCGTGCGGTCGGCGATGCGGGTGCCGGTGACGATGATGTTGTCCAGCGTGGTCGGCGCCTGCTGGGACTGGGCGAGGCTGTTGGCGGAGGCGAGCGCGAGCAGGACGGCACTGACGAGGGGGAGGCGGCGTTGCGTCATCGGGCGGAGACTCCAGTGGCTGGTGGGGGTGGCGTGGGTCTGGCGATTTCCATTGGGGTGGGTGAATGCTGCGGTGCAGCGGTTGCCATCGGATTGAAATCCGTTTTTCACGCGGGCGCGTATACAAATCCGGACCTGGGTCCGGTTTTTGCGGCGCCCGGCGGGCAGCCCCGGACCGCGCCGTGTCGCCGCCCCGGGTGGGCCAGGGCGGGCGAAGCGGCTACACTTCCGCCTCGCTAGCCGAGTGCCCTGCCTTGATTTCCCTACGTAATTTCGCCTTGCGCCGCGGCGAGCGGCTGTTGCTGTCCAATGTCGACCTCACCCTGCATGCCGGTTACCGGGTGGGCGTGGTCGGCCGCAACGGAGCCGGCAAGTCCAGCCTGTTCGCGGCGGTGAAGGGCGAACTGGAGGCCGACAAGGGCGACGTCGACCTGCCCGGCAAGGTGCGCATCGCCAGCGTCGCCCAGGAAACCCCGTCGCTGCCGGACCCGGCGCTGAGCTTCGTGCTCGGCGGCGACACCGCGGTGGCCGCGGTGCTGGCCGAAGAGGCCGAGGCGACCGCGCGCGAGGACTGGGAGGCGGTGGCCGCCGCGCACACCAAGATGGCCGAGATGGGCGCCTACGACGCCGATGCGCGTGCCGGCAAGCTGCTGCACGGCCTCGGCTTCCCGGCCGAGACCCATCATCGCGCGGTGTCCTCGTTCTCCGGCGGCTGGCGTGTGCGTCTGAACCTGGCGCGCGCGCTGATGATGCCCAGCGACCTGCTGCTGCTCGACGAACCGACCAACCACCTCGACCTGGACGCGGTGTACTGGCTGGAGCAGTGGCTGCTGAAGTATCCGGGCACGCTGCTGCTGATCTCGCACGACCGCGAGTTCCTCGACAACGTCGCCACCCACACCCTGCATCTGCACAACGGCGGCGCCAAGCTGTACACCGGCGGCTACACCGATTTCGAGCGCCAGCGCGCCGAGCAGTTGCGCCAGCAGCAGATCGCGCACGAGAAGGAACAGGCCGAGCGCGCCCACCTGCAGAGCTTCATCGACCGCTTCAAGGCCAAGGCCTCCAAGGCGGCACAGGCGCAGAGCCGGATGAAGCGCCTGGAGAAGCTGGCCGGCACCGAGGCGGTGCGCGCCGAACGCGAGTTCCGCATCGAACTGGCGCCGCCGGCCAAGCTGCCGTTCTCGTTGATCCGCCTCAACCACGCCGAGGCCGGTTACGGCGCCAACGCGGTGATCCTGCACAACGTCGGTTTCGGCCTGGAGGCCGGCCAGCGTATCGGCCTGCTCGGCCCCAACGGCGCCGGCAAGACCACCCTGGTCAAGACCCTGGTCGGCGAACTGCCGCCGATCGCCGGCGAGCGCATGGCGCATCCGGACCTGCGCATCGGCTACTTCGCCCAGCACACGGTGGAGTCGCTGCACGAAGGCCAGTCGCCGATGGACCACATGCGCGAGATCGACAAGGACGCCAGCAACCAGGCGTTCCGCGATTTCCTCGGCAAGTGGAATTTCCCCGGCGATCGCGCGTTCGAGCCGGTCGACGGCTTCTCCGGCGGCGAGCGCGCGCGCCTGGCGCTGGCGCTGATCGCCTGGCAGCAGCCCAACGTACTGCTGCTCGACGAACCGACCAACCACCTCGACCTGGAGATGCGCGAGGCGCTGGCCGAGGCGCTGAGCGATTTCGAGGGCGCGATCGTGATGGTCTCGCACGACCGTCACCTGATCGGCCTGGTCTGCGACACCTTCTGGCGCGTCGCCGACGGCGTGGTGGAGCCGTTCGATGGCGACCTCGACGCCTACGCCGCGTGGCTGCGCACCCGCCCGGCCGCACAGGGCACCAAGCAGAAACTGGCCGAGGCCGCGCCGACCCCGCCGCCGCCGGTCAAGCCGCTGCCGGCGAAGAAGCCGCCGAACCCGCACAAGTTGGCCGCCGCGGAGAAGCGCGTGGGCGAACTGGAAGCGGCGCTGGCCGAGCTCGATCGCCAACTCGCCGATCCCAAGCACTACGCCGATGCGGAAAAGATGGCGGTGCTGGGCCGCGAGCGCGAGGCCGCCGCGCGCGAGCTGGCGCAGGCCGAGCAGACGTGGATGGAGTTGATCGACGGCTGAGGCGCGCCGTGGGCCTGCCTTGCTGGCAGGTAGACCGACGCCGCGGTAAAGGCCGCGCAGCGCGCCTGCCGGCGGCTTTGCGCCGGCCCTGCCGCGCGTGGCACGCTCCCGCTCTGGCCGGTGCAGGACAGCGGGAAGAACAGCATGACGATCAGCGGCAACATCACGCTGGAGGACTATTTGATCGCCCAGCGCCTGCATCAACGGCGCGCCGTGCGGCGCGTGCTGGTGGCGATGGCGGCGGTGCTGCTGAGCGGGTTGACGCTGTTCGCCTTCGCCCGGCATGGCTCCGGCCTGGCCATGCTCGGCATCGTGCTGGCCGGCGCCGGTGGCGGTGGCTTGATCGGCCAGACCATCCAGTCGGCATGGACGATGCCGCGCAGGATCCGGCGCCTGTATGCGCAACAGGCGGCGTTGCGGCATCGCCTCACCTATCGCTGGGACGAAGCCGGCCTGGAGGTCACCTGGGCGGATGGCCGCGTGCGTCGTTCCTGGCGCGACTACGTGCGCTATCGCGAGAATCCGCAGGTGCTGATGCTGTACCAGAACGACATCCTGTTCGACCTGGTGCCGACGTCCTGGTTCGCCGATGCCGCGCAGCGCGACGCCTTCCGGCAACTGGTGGCGGCGCAGGTGGGCGGCGAGGCCGGCAAGCGCGCGGTGTAGCGGCGCCGCCGGCAGGGCGGGCGTTGGAGAGACAGGAGAGGTGGGTGTCCGGGCTGGGTCTGTTCGCGCGGATGCGGCTCGGCGATGGTGTCGCCGCCGAACTCGGATGATTCCCGTCGAGCCAGTTCCTTCTCCCTGCGGGAGAAGGTGCCCCGAAGGGGCGGATGAGGGTGCGGGTGCCTGCGGAGTCCGGAGCAGCCGGCCGCGCGTGCCGGCGTACCCTCACCCCAACCCCTCTCCCGGTGGGAGAGGGGCTTCAATCGCTTCTTGACGCCGCTCAGGCCGCGGCGCTGGCCACGACCAGCAGGCCGCCGGCGATCGCCGCCCAGTCCAGCGGCGTGCGCGAGCGCAGGCCCTGCAGCGAGGGGCGGGCGGTCGGCGTCGGTCGCAGGCCGGCCTTGAGCGCCATCAGCGCCAAACCGGCGGCGCTGAGCGCCCAATGCCATTCGCTTGCGCCGCTGCGCAGAAAGTAGGCGAGGTGCAGAACACACAGGCAGGCCAGCGCGGCCGCGAGCACGACGTCACGCGAGACCAGTCCCGGACGGGCGGTCAAGGCAATACGGTTCATCAGCAAGTTTCCCCCAGAAACTGTGGGCGCCTTCCCCAGGCGCACATTGCGACTGCGACCGGGATCATAGTTCGCCCCAAACCGGTCGCCAAGCGGCACTGCACAAAATCTTCACATGGGTATCGTTACCAGTTTCGCGCGCTGTTTCGGCGATCCCGTTCACACTGGCCGAGTGCCCGACAAGCCGTGCATCCAGGCACTTGCCTGCGCGCGCCGCCGCCGACTCACTCGGCCGACGCTGCCTGCTCGGCCAGCAGCCACGCGCGCAAGCGCCGGGCGGCGTCGTTTTCCGCGCGCGAGCGCAGCCGGGTCAGCCAGTAGCGGCCCAGGTCGATGCGGGTGCTGAACGGACAGACCAGACGCCCGGCATCCAGGTCCTGGGCGAACAGGCGCAGCGGCAGCAGGGCCACGCCGTGGCCGGCTGCGGCGATGCCGGCCAGGGTCAGCGAGGCATCGCAGATCGGGCCGCCGGCCTGCACCTCGGGCGCGCCGGCGGCCTGCAGCCAGCGCGGCCATTCGTCCAGCCGGTAGGAGCGCAGCAGGGTGGTCCTGGCGAGGTCGGCGGGCGTGCGCAGCAGCGGCGCCAGCGCCGGCGCACACACCGGTGCGAACGGCGCGTCCAGGATCGGCGTGGCGTGCTGGCCCTGCCAGTCGCCATCGCCGAAACGGATCGCCAGGTCCAGGCCCTCGCCGGCCAGGTCGACCCGGTTGTTGTGGGTGTACACGCGCAGTTCGATATCCGGGTGCGCGGCGTGGAAGGCGTCCAGCCGCGGCAGCAGCCAGCCCACCGCGAAGGTGCCGACCACGCCCACGCTCAGGGTCTCGCGGTAGCGGCCGCCGGCGAAGCGCTGCAGCGTCCCGGCGATGCGGTCGAAGGCCTCGGTCAGCACCGGATGCAGGCGCAGGCCCTCGTCGGTCAGGGCCACACCGCGCGGCAGGCGCTGGAACAGCACCACGCCCAGGCGCGATTCCAGATGCTTGATCTGGTGGCTGAGCGCGGCCTGGGTCACGCACAGCTCGGCCGCGGCGCGGGTCAGGTTCTGGTGCCGCGCCGCGGCCTCGAAGGCGCGCAGGGCATTCAGCGGCAGATGCGGACGGATCATCGCCAGGTATCAATTCGGCTCATGGGTGCGATTGAATAACCTCGCTGGTGGGGGTGGGTCAATGCGGCCATCATCCTGGCTCCCGACGGAGGTGGACGATGCTGACGAGACGACGGTTCCTGCAGGGCGTGGGCATGGGTGCGAGCCTGCTGGCGGTGGCTGGAGGACAGGCAAAAACCGCAAAAAATCCCGCGCAGACGCTGCAGCAGCGCTTGGCTGACATCGAGCGCGGCAGCGGCGGCCGGCTCGGCGTGAGCCTGCTCGACGGCAGCGGTGCGACGCTGGGCGGACAGCGCCAGGACGAGCGTTTCCCGCTGTGTAGTACCTTCAAATTTCTATTGGCGGGAGCGGTGCTGCAGCAGGTCGACCGTGGCGCGCTGTCCCTGGAGCGGCGCCTGCCGGTGCGCAAGGCGGATCTGCTGGCGAATGCGCCGGTGTCCGAGCGCCATGTCGGCGGCACCCTCAGCGTGGCCGAGCTGTGCCGCGCGGCGATGATCTACAGCGACAACACCGCGGCCAACCTGCTGCTGCCGCTGGTCGGCGACCCGCCAGGGGTGACCCGCTTCCTGCGTGCGCTGGGCGATGCGCAGACCCAACTGGACCGCAACGAGCCGGGCATGAACGACTTCGTCGCCGGCGATCCGCGCGACACCACCACGCCCGCCGCGATGGCCGCGACGATGCGCACCCTGCTGCTGGGCGAGGCGCTGCAGCCCGCGTCGCGGCAGCGCCTGATCGACTGGATGCGCGACAACCGCACCGGCAACGACTGCCTGCGGGCCGGCCTGCCGGCGGGCTGGCGGATCGGCGACAAGACCGGCAGCAACGGCACCGATACCCGCAACGACATCGCCATCGTGTGGGCGCCGGGGCGGGCCACGCCGCTGCTGCTCACCGCGTATCTCAACGGCGCCACGGTCGACAGCGCCGGACGCGATGCGGCGCTGAAGGCGGTGGCGCAGGCGGTGGTGGCCTCGCTGCCTGCGCAGGCACTGCGTACTGGCTAGGCGCGTTGTGCGCTGTCGTGGCGGATGCAGGTCGCTCTCCGGTAGGAGCGGCTTCAGTCGCGACAGGCTTTACCGCGAAGGTCCGTCGCGGCTGATTCCACAAGCGGGACAACAGCCATTCGCACGAGCCGCTGCTCGCGATCATCGGCGGCGCCGTCGTGCCGATGCCGCGTGCGATCGCCTGCGTTGTACCAACGGCTACGGCCACCGCGGCCGTGCTCACTGATCGTGCGGTCCCTTCCATTCCCCATCCTGTTCGGAGCGTCCCATGCGTCGATTCGTGTGCTGTTCGTTGGCCATCGCCCTCGGTCTGTCTGTCCACGCCGCGCAGGCGCGGGTCTGGGAACCCACACCGGGCCACGTGCAGGTGCCGATCTGGCCCGGCGCGGTGCCGGATGCGTTGCCGCACCCGAAGCCGGAAACGGCCGGTCCCGGCCCGGGCAAGCCGTGGTGGCCTGCCATCCACGACGTCAGCCGGCCGACCATGACCGTGTACCCGGCGCAGGGCCACAACACCGGCGCCGCGGTGGTGGTGTTTCCCGGCGGCGGCTACCAGATGCTGGCGATGGACCTGGAGGGCACGGAGATCTGCGACTGGCTGGTCTCGCGCGGCATCACCTGCGTGCTGCTGAAGTACCGCGTGCCGAACTCCGGGCCGACCTGGGTCAACGACCGGCGCTACTACCCCAAGGTGCAGACCGCGCTGCAGGACGCACAGCGCACGCTGGGCCTGGTGCGCCAGCAGGCCGCGACCTGGGGCGTGGACCCGCACAAGATCGGGGTGATGGGCTTTTCCGCCGGCGGCCATCTGGTCGCCGCGACCAGTACGCATTTCGCCCAACGCACCTATCCGTTGGTGGATGCCGCCGACCGCGTGAGCTGCCGCCCGGATTTCGCCATCGCCGTGTATCCCGGCCATCTGTGGGTGCACGAGGACGAGGACGCCGACACCCGCAATCCCACCGATCTGGCCTTGCGTCCGGACATCCGCGTCGTCGCCGACACGCCGCCGACCTTCCTGCTGCAGGCGCAGGACGACTATGTCGACGGCATCTCGCAGGTGCTGGCGTACTTCGTCGCGCTCAACCATGCCGACGTGCCGACGTGCCGACGGAAATGCACATCTACGCCCAGGGCGGCCATGCCTTCGGCCTGCGCGCGAAGAACCTGCCGATCGCACAGTGGCCGCAGCTGGTGGAGACCTGGCTGCGGACGATCGGGGTGCTTGAGGGCCGGGATTAGGGATTCGTAATAGCCGGGATTGGGGATTCGGGATTCGGGATTGGCAAGAGCGTGTCGGCGCGCGGATTGCGCTTTCACGAATCCCCAATCCCGAATCCCTAATCCCGCCCGCCTCCGGCGGGCTCCTGATACAGCCGCGCCGGTCCGCCCATCGCCGGGTCGCTGATGCCGGGCTTGCCGGTTTCCACGCGACCGGCCAGGCGCTGGCGGGCGTTGTCCTGGACCAGCCACAGGTCGTACCAGCCGCCGCTCGGCTTGGCATTCCAGCGAATGCGCTGCTCGGCGCCAGGCGCCAGCGTCACCCGCTGGCGCGGTTGTGCCTGGGCGTAGGCGGCCGGTTCCAGGGACACGCTAAGCGGCGCGGTCCCCGGGTTGCGCAGGACCAGGCACAGCGCCTGCGTGTCGTCTAGGTCCTGGACGATCTCGGCCTGCAAAAGCGGGGCGCTTAGGTCGCCGCGGTAGTGGCGGTGGAAGCCGTTGGGGCCGAGCAGCCACAGGTCGTAGCGGCCGTCGTAGGTGGTCCAGGTGCCGTCCAGGATCGCGCCGGCGCCGACCGTGTAGCGGCGCGGGAGTGCGGCCAGGTCGTAGCGGTCGTAGACGTGCAGCACCGCCGCGGCGCCGGTATTGGCCATGCGCAACTGCACCTCGCCGCGCGCCTGCACGTACTGCAACTGCACCGTCGGCCGATACGGCAGGGCGCGCGAACGGCGCACGCCAAACGCCTGTCGCGGTGCTTGCAGTTGCGCCGGCAATGGCGGCAGCGCGTGGTCGCGCAATGCGGCGGCGCGCGCCGCTGCCTCGCGCACATCCGGCAGGTCGGCGACGAACGGGCGGGTATCGGCCTGGCGGAAATCGAAGGCGTCGAGCAGGTCGCCACAGACCGCGCGGCGCCAGGCGCTCACGCCGCTGGCGGCGACGCCGAAGCGGCGTTCCAGCAGGCGCAGCACCGAGGTGTGGTCGTAGACCTGCGAATCCACCCAGCCGCCGCGGCTCCACGGCGAGATCACGTACAGCGGCACGCGCGGGCCGAGGCCGTAGGGGCGTCCGCGCAGTTCCGGCGGATCGGCCTTGGCATCGCCAGGCGCAGGATGCAGGTGGTATTCGCCATCGGTGGCGACGCTGGAGGCGCCGGCCCAGCCGCCGGCCGCGGTCATGGCCGGATCGAGCGACGACGAGGGCGAGGGCGGCGCCGGCGGCGGCACGTGGTCGAAGAAGCCGTCGTTCTCGTCGAACATCAGCAGCAGTGCGGTGCGTGCCCACACCTTGGGGTCGGCGGTCAGCGCATCGAGCACGCGCGCGGTGTAGGCCGCGCCCTGCGCCGGGCTGGACGGATCCGGATGCTCGCTGCCGGCGGCGTCGGCGATGATGAAGCTCACCGACGGCAGCCGCGCAGCCAGCACGTCCTCGCGCAACTGGGCGAGGCTGCGGCTGGACACGCCACGTGCGCGCAGTTGCGGATCGTGCCCGGGCGCGCCGCGCCAGGCCGCACGGAACGGCGCGAAGCCGGCCAGCGGGTTGTCGGTGAAGTTGTCGGCCATGTCCTGGTAGATCTGCCAGGACACGCCGGCTTGCTGCAGCGCCTCGACATAGCTGGGCCAGCGATAGTCGTCCGGGTCGCCGCCCAGTTCCGGGAAGTTGTCGTGCGAGTTGGCGATCGCCGGGCCGCCGGCGCGCGCATGCGGATCGTTCTGCCCGGTCCACAGGAACACGCGGTTCGGATTGGTGCCGGCCTGGATCGCGCAGTGGTAGGCGTCGCAGAGGGTGAAGGCGTCGGCCAGGGCGAACTGGAACGGCAGGTCGTCGCGTTCGTAGTAGGCCAGTGCGTGGTCGCGCTTGGCCGCCGGCCACTGGCCCATGCGGCCGTGGTCCCAGGCCTGCTGCGCGTTCGGCCAGGTATGCGGGGTGCCCTGCACGCGCATGGTGGCGAAGTCGCGCGCGGTGCGCAGCGGGAACGGCGCGAGCTGGCGGCTGCCGTCGGCGCTGGGCTGCAGCCACACCGTGCGCGGTGCGGTGTCGGGCAGCGGCGGGGCGGGGATCGGGAAACGGTCGCCGAAGCCGCGTACGCCGGGAAGGCTGCCGAAGTAATGGTCGAAGGCGCGGTTCTCCTGCATCAGGATCACCACGTGCTGCAGGTCGTCCAGGGTGCCGCTGCGCACGTCCGGGGCGATCGCCGCGGCGCGGGCGATGCTCGGCGGCAGCAGGGCGGCGGCGCTGGCGGTGAGGCCGGCGCGGAGCAGCCGGCGGCGGGTCTGGTCGGTCATGGTGGTCCGGGGAAACGCAATGCGGCGGCGGCCGGGATCGGCCGCCGCCGCGAGACTGCCACGGCGCCGGTTACAGGTCGACCATGAAGGTCAGGCCGACGGTGCGCGGCGGCGCGATGAAGGCGCTGTCGCTGCCGTCCACGCCGTTGAGGTAGCGCTTGTCGGTGAGGTTGCTGATCACCAGGTCCAGCTTGGCCTGCTGCAGTTGCGGGCTGAGTCCGCCCAGGGCGATGCCGAGGTTGGCGTCGAAGGTGGTCACCGCATCCAGCGCCGCGCTGTTGGCCGCGTCCAGGTAGCGCCGGCCCAGGTAGCGGCCGGACAGGCCGCCGTGCCAGCGCTGGCCCTGCCAGTCGGCCGACAGCACCAGGGTCTGCCGCGGCTGGCCGATCACCTGCGAGCCCGGGGCGATCTCCAGCGCCTGGTCGCGCGCGGCGTTGCCGCTGCCCAGGTAGGTGGCCTTGTTGTAGGTGTAGGCACCGTTGAGCCGCCAGCCGTTGTCCCAGGCGTAGCCCAGCGCCAGCTCCACGCCGCGCGCGTGCACGCCGCCGAAGTTCTCGTAGACGCCGTCGGTCTCGCCCAGGTAGTCGATGCCGGTGACGAAGTTGGCCGGCACGTAGACGATGCGGTTGTCGAAGCGGATGTCGTACAGGGTGATGCTGCCGGTCAGCGGCCAGCGGCTCATGCGCAGGCCGACTTCGATGTTGTCGGCGGTTTCCGGCTTGACCTTGCTCAGCACCAGCGGATCGGTCTCGCCGAGCACGCCGGAGGGGATCGCGCCGAAGTTCTGCGAGAAGCCGGCGAAGGCTTCCACGCCCTTGAGCGGCGTGGTCCAGGTCAGGCCGGCGGAGAACAGCGGATCGGAGTGCGAATCCGATTCGATGTGCGCGGCGTCGCCGATGCGGCGGTCGCGGGTCTGGTCGACGAAGAACTGCTTGACGCCCACGCGCCAGGCGAAGTCGCCGTAGCGCATCACGTCCTCGACGTAGTACATCTGCTCGTCGGTGCGGTAGTCGTCCTTGAACTGCACCCAGTACGGCACGTGGTCGAAGGCGATGTTGGTACCGACGTTGAGCAGGCGGTGCCAGTCGCGGGTGACGCTGCGGTCGTAGCGTTCCAGCCACAGGCCGCCGCGCACGGTGTTGTGCAGCCCGCCGACATCCTGCGCCCATTCCACGTCGGCGGTGACGCCGCCACGCTGGTTGTCGTAGTGGCTGTGGCGGTAGGACTGAACCGGCAGCGAGCCGGCCGGGTAGCAGGCCGGGTTGGACTCGGCCGGCAGCGTCGCGGTGTCGGCGCAGCCAGGCAGCATGCTCGCCGCCGCGCCGCTCGGGGTGACGAAGTAGAGCTTGCCCAGCGCGCTGCCGCCGTACACGGTGTGGCCGCCGGTGTATTCGGATTCGGGCTGGCCGGCGCCATCGTTGGTGACGTCGACCAGATACGGCGGAATCCAGTCGCCACGGCCCTTCATGCGGTGCGCGTAGCCTGTCAGGGTGGCCTTGAAGCCGTTGCCGCCGTCGAACAGGCCGCGCAGGTAGCCGAAGGTGTTCTTGCGTAAAGCGCGCGAGCCGGAGCGGTAGTTCTGGTCGTAGTAGGGGATGCCGGTGAGCGTGCCGGTGAGCAGGTCGTGGTCCGGATCGGTGGCGAACTGCGCCGGGGTGACGCTGCTGTATTCGGATTCGTTGGCGTCGTCGTAGGACAGGTAGCCGCTGAGCGTCCACGCGCCGAGGTCGCTGACGAACTTGCCGGCCAGGTGGTCGCGGGTGGTGTGGCCGCTGCCGTCGATCCAGTCGTCGTTGCTGGCATGCGAACCGCTGACCCAGGCGCGGGTGCCGCCGAGGTCGCCGCTGTCGTAGCGCGCGTAGTACTTGCGCGCCTGGTTGTCGCCGATGCCGAAGGCCAGGCGCACGCGCTGCTGGTCCAGCGGCTCGCTGGCGAGGAAGTTGAGGGTGCCGCCCAGCGCTTCGTTGGAACGCGAGGCGATGTCGGCGGTGCCCTGGCTGACCTCCACCGTCTCCAGGTCCAGGGTGTCGATGAAGCGGTTGGCCTTGGAGCCGCCGCCGTAGGCCGAGCCGCCGTTGGGCACGCCGTCGATGGTGGTGCCGATCTGCTGGTCGTCGCGGTTGGTGACGAAGCCGCGCATGCTGATCTGGGTGCCCCAGTCGGAGGAGCCGAACGCATCGGCCTCGGTGGCGATCACGCCAGGCAGTTCGTTGAGCGCGTCGTTGACGCTGCTCATCGCGAACTGGCGGTCCAGCGCTTCCTTGCTGACGTTGATCTTGGCGTAGGTGGTGGCCTGGCCGAGCACCTGCACCTGGTCGAGGGTGGAAACCTGGTCGCTGCTGTCGGCAGGCGCGGCGGTCTCTGCTGCGTCGGTGGCCTCGGCGGCGTGGGCGCAGGCGATGCTGGCGGCGAGCGCCAGCGCCAGCAGGGTCGGAGAAGGGGTGCGGAAATACGCCGAAACGGTCATCGGTTGCGCAGCTGCGTGAGGGGCGCTCATGTTCGTGCCGTGCGGTTTCGTGCGTGTGACCGGGATCTTGCGAATCGGTGCATCATGCGCAAATCTGCATGAATCGCGTGCGGGGCGGTACCCGGCGCCACGCGCACTGGCAACGGGTGGCTGGCGGTTGCGGCGGAGCCACTGCGTGTGCGCGGCTGTTCGGCACGGCGTCGCAGTGAGCGGCGCGTGCGGTGTTGACGGTGCGTGTCGGGCACGGATGCCGGCAGGCGATGCGGATTCGCCACAGCGAGCACGTGTCCTTCGCGGGGCGCACACAGGCGCACGCAGGCGCCGCGCGGTGGCGCGACCGCAGCCAGCGCTCCGCCGTGATGGCGCAGCACACGGCCGACCCGGCATCATCGCCGCTGCCGCCGCTGGCGGGTCCCCACCGGAATCTCCTGCCCGATGAGCCACGAACTGATCTACCTGCTGCTGATCTTCGCCCTGCTGGTGATCCCGCGCGCGCTGCAACGCTTCAAGATGCCGGCGCCGCTGACCTGCCTGCTGTTCGGCATCATCGCGATGCTGGCGATGGGGCCGCGTGCGCACGATCCGGTGGTGACCTTGCTGGCGACGCTCGGCATCTCCTCGCTGTTCCTGTTCGCCGGCCTGGAGGTGGACCCGAAGGCGTTGCGCCGCGGCCTGTGGCCGCTGCTGCTGCACCTGGTGGTGCGCGGTGCCACCCTGTTCGGCGTCGGCTGGCTGGCCTGGCGCTACGCCGCGCTGCCATGGCAGGCGGCCGGGTTGCTGGCGCTGGCCTTGCTGACCCCGTCCACCGGCTTCATCATCGAATCGCTGGGGCGGCTGGGGCTGGACGAGGAAGAACGCTTCTGGGTCACCAGCAAGGCTATCGCCGGCGAGCTGCTGGCGCTGGCGGCGCTGTTCGTGATCCTGCAGGCCGGCGATCCCTGGCAGATGGGCCTGTCCAGCCTGGCGCTGGTGGCGATGCTGGTCGGCCTGCCGCTGCTGTTCGTGGCCCTGGGGCGCTGGGTGGCGCCGCAGGCGCCGGGGTCGGAGTTCTCGCTGCTGGTGATGGTCGGCCTGATCGCCGCCTACATCACCTATTCGCTGGGCGTGTACTACCTGGTCGGTGCGTTCATCGCCGGGCTGGTGGCGCGGCTGCTGCGCCAGCGCATGCCGCTGCTGGCCTCCGACGAGAACCTGCAGGCGGTGCGCCTGTTCGCCTCGTTCTTCGTGCCGTTCTACTTCTTCAATGCCGGCACCAAGGTGCCGAGCGGGGCGCTGAGCCTGCAGGCGCTGGGCCTGGGCCTGGCCATGACCGCCTGCGTGCTGCCGCTGCGCATCGGCATCCTGTGGCTGCAGCGGCGGGTGCTGTTCGGCGAAGGCGCGCGCAGCAGCCTGCGGGTGTCGCTGGCGCTGTCGCCGACGCTGATCTTCACCCTGGTGCTGGCCGGCATCCTGCGCGACCGCTTCGCCATCGCCGATGCGCTGTTCGGCGCGTTGCTGCTGTACGCGGCCCTGACCACGCTGCTGCCAGCGCTGCTGCTGCGCATGCCGTTCGATGTCAGCCCGTTGGAGACGGCGCCGGCCACGCCGGCAGATCCCGCATCGGCGCAGGCACCGACGGCACCGGATGAGCCGGTCGCCGAGGCGCCGCTGGTGGACGCACCGACGCCGTCGGCGGGCGCACCGGAGACCGCGCCGCGGCCCCAGCCCGGGCCGGCGTGAGCCGGGACGCTTGAAAGCCGGCGTGCGGCCCCCATACTGGCCGCCTCCGTTGCTCTCGCGTTTTTGCCGCCATGCCGATCTACGCTTTCCAATGTGCCGCATGCGGTCACAGCTTCGACCGCCTGCAGAAACTGTCCGATCCCGATCCGGAGACCTGTCCGGCCTGTTCCGCCCCGGCGGTCAAGCGCCAGCTCACCGCGCCGGCGTTCCGCCTGTCCGGCAGCGGTTGGTACGAGACCGACTTCAAGAAGGACGGCGACAAGAAGCGCAACCTCGCCGAGTCGGGCAGCCCCGGCAGCAGCGGGGACAGCAAGCCCGCGCCCGCCGCTGCGACGTCCGACGCGCCGGCCAAGCCTGCTGCGGCGGCCACGCCTGCCGCGGCGCCCGCCGCAGCCAAGCCTGCGGCGACCTGAGCCTCGCCAGGCCGCGCAAGCGCGCGGCCTCTCGTAGGAGCGGCTTCAGGGCACCTCTAAAAACCCCACCTTTGGCATCATTGGTCTGGAGAACACGCCGAGGACGCCACGATGATCAGCCTGTTTGCCGGCCACGAACGCGAAGCCAAGCGGCAGCAGATCGGCGATCCTCTGGCTCTGCTGTCACGGCATATCGACTTTGCCGGGATTGCTCACGCCGTAGACGCGAAGCTGTCCTTGGGTACCGGCAAGCGCGGCGGCCGTCCGGCTTGGCCGACGCAGATGATGATCAAGCTGCTGCTGTTGCAGCAGTTGTACAACCTCTCCGACGATGCGCTGGAGTATCAGGTGCTGGATCGGCGCAGCTTCCAGCAATTCCTTGGACTGGAACACAGCGGCAAGGTGCCCGACGCCAAGACGATCTGGGTGTGGCGCGAACGGCTCAAGACCAAGGATCTGATGGGCGACATCAGCACGGCGATCGGTGAGCAATTGCAACGTGCTGGGTTCATTGCCCGCGGCGGTCAGATCATCGACGCCAGCATCGTCAGCGCTCCGATCCAGCGCAACACGCGCGAGGAGAACGCGCAGATCAAGCAGGGCGATGACGTCGGCCAGGACTGGAGTGATGCCAAGCGTGCGCAGAAAGACGTGCAGGCACGCTGGACCAGGAAGCATGGGGTGACGTTCTACGGCTACAAGCTGCACGCCAGCACGGACCGCCGCTGGGGTTTCATCCGCCGCTACGACGTGAGCGCGGCCAACGTGCACGACAGCCGCCACTTCGAGCAGGTGCTGGACCCGGACAACACCGGCCGCACGGTATGGGCCGATAGCGGGTATGCCGATGCAGCGCGAGAAGCAGACCTGAAAAAGCGTGGTTACCGCCCCGCGATCCAACATCAAGGGCAGGCACGCAAGCCCTTGAGCGAGGCAGCAAAGCGCCGGAACCGTCGCATTGCCAAGGATCGGGTGTTCGGCGAGCACCCGTTTGCGCGCTTGGCCCAACAAGGCGGCAAGTTCGTACGCTGCATCGGCTTGGCGCGGGCAAAGGTGGTGATCGGGCTGAAGGTCGCCAGCCATAACGTGATGCGGCTGGCACGGCTACAGGAGCGGGCCATGGTGCCGGCGTGATCGGCTGAGGTGGCCGAGCGGCCACCTCAGCCTCCCAACCACCACGATCAGGCGCCGCTCTGGTGCCGTTGCGACAGATGCTGCCCCTGGCTCCAGGTCGTGGCAGGTTGTTCGAGGTGCCCTTCAGCCGCGACCGCGGATTACCCGGTCGCGGCTAATCCAAAAGAACGGCAAGCGCCGCCCTAAAATCGGCCTGTAGCCATGCATCGGGCCGCGCAGCACGCCACGCGGCCCGTGTGTCTTCGCTCAGCGCGCGCCGAAGCGCGCCCGGCAGCCGCCGTTGACCCACACCGTATTGCCTTCGTAGCCCCAGCTGCGGCCTTCGGCGCAGGTGGTGCCGGACAGTTGTTCGATCAGCACCGGGCGGCCCTGGCGGCGGTCCCAGGCGCAGGTGCGCAGGCGCTTGTCGTCGCTGCTGCAGGTCACCGTGTAGCCGTTGTCCAGCGGCGGCCGGCCCGGTCCCCAGCCACCGCCGCCGCGGCCCTCGGCGAACTCGCCACGGCAGCCGTCGTCGACCCACACCGCGCCATCGCGCGAGCCCCAGGTGCGGCCTTCGATGCAGCGGGTGTCCGACAGCTGTCGCACCAGCATGGCATTGCGCCAGCCGGTCGGGCAGATACGCTGGCGCTGGTCCTGGCTTTCGCAGCGCACGGTGCCGGCCACGCCGCCACCGCCGCCACCGCCCCAGTTGCCGCCCGGAGCGCCGCGGCCTTCGACGAAGCGGCCGCGGCAGCCCTGGTCCACCCACACCACGCCGGGCGCCGAGCCCCAGGTGCGGCCTTCGATACAGGGCGAGTCGGAGAGGGTGCCGACCAAGCGGGCGGGCCCGCGGAACGGGGTCGCGCACTGTTGGCGGCGACGGTCGTTGCTGGAGCAGGCGACGGTGCGGCCGTCGAAGCCCGGTTCCTGCCGCCAGCCGCCGCCGCTGCCGCGCAGCGAGGTGGCGATGTCCTGCTGGATGTTGCCGAAACTCCAGCCGCGGTCGATCTGGTCCAGATAGAACTCGAGCTGGTCGTCGGGGATCTGCCGGCCGCGCGACTGGTCGGCGTATTCGCGCTCGATCACCCGGACCCGGCCAGGGACCGACAGTTGCCGCAGGTCCTGCGGGGCATAGGCGCGGGCGCTCTGGGCCGCGGCTGGGGCGCTGGCCAGGGCCAGCGCGGCGATCACCAGCCAGGTGCCAAGGGGCTTCAACATGGGTTCTCTCCTCCCCGTGAATGGTGCGCGGACTATAGCCGCAGGCAAACTTAAGCCAGGGTGAGCCGGGCGACGATTTGCCCGGGCCGGCGCCGCGCCGCAGAATATCCGGCTTGCCGGCGCCTTCTGCGCCGGCCGCCCCCTGTTTGGAGCTAGCGATGCGTACCCACTTCTGCGGCCTGGTCGACGAGACCCTGATCGGCCAAACCGTCACCCTGGCCGGCTGGACCGACGTGGCCCGCAACCTCGGCGGCGTGTGCTTCATCGACCTGCGCGACCACGAAGGCATCGTGCAGGTGATGGTGGAGCCGGAGAACGCAGACGTGTTCAAGGTCGCCGCCAGCCTCGGCTACGAGGACGTGCTGCAGGTCGAGGGCGTGGTGCGCGCGCGGCATGCGGTCAACGACAAGCTGCGCAGCGGCAAGGTCGAGGTGATCGCCACGGCCATCACCGTGCTCAACAAGGCCGCGCCGCTGCCGTTCCACGCGCACGAGAACCCGGGCGAGGAAACCCGCCTGAAGTATCGGTATCTGGACCTGCGCCGCCCGGAGATGCAGCGCATGCAGCGCACCCGCATCAAGCTGGTGCAGGCGCTGCGCCGCTACCTGGACGAACGCGGCTTCCAGGACATCGAGACCCCGATCCTGACCAAGGCCACCCCGGAAGGCGCGCGCGACTTCCTGGTGCCGGCGCGCATGCACCCGGGCGAGTTCTACGCGCTGCCGCAGTCGCCGCAGCTGTTCAAGCAGATCCTGATGGTGGCCGGCTTCGATCGCTACTACCAGATCGCGCGCTGCTTCCGCGACGAGGCGCTGCGTGCCGACCGCCAGCTCGAGTTCACCCAGCTCGACATGGAGTTCGCCTTCGTGCGCGAGCGCGACGTGCAGGACTTCGTCGAGGCGATGGTGCGCGCCATCTTCAAGGAAGTGGTCGATGTCGAACTGGATGCCGAATTCCCGCGCATGACCTGGGCCGAGGCCATGCGCCGCTACGGTTCGGACAAGCCGGATCTGCGCATCGCGCTGGAACTGACCGACGTCGCCGAGCTGGTCAAGGACAGCGACTTCGCGGTGTTCAGCAACGCCGCGGGCGACCCGGACGGCCGCGTCGCCGCACTGCGCATTCCCGGCGGCGCCAGCCTCTCGCGCAAGCAGATCGACGAATACGCCGCGCACGCCGCCAAGTACGGCGCCAAGGGCCTGGCCTACGTCAAGATCGCCGACAGCGGCGAGATCAGCTCGCCGATCCAGAAGTTCTTCGGCGAGGCCGCCTTCGCCGCGCTGCTCGCCCACGTCGGTGCCGGCAACGGCGACATCGTGTTCTTCGGCGCCGGCGCCTACGGCAAGGTCTCCGACTTCATGGGCGCGTTGCGCTTGAAAGCCGGCAAGGATTTCAATCTGGTCGCCGACGGCTGGCGTCCGCTGTGGGTCACCGATTTCCCGATGTTCGAGTGGGACGAGGAGGCGCAGCGCTACGTGGCCCTGCATCACCCGTTCACCGCGCCGGCCGTGGACGACATCGCCGAACTGCGCACCCACGCCAAGACCGCGGTGTCGCGCGGCTACGACATGGTGCTCAACGGCAACGAGATCGGCGGCGGTTCGATCCGTATCCACCGCCCGGACATGCAGAGCGCGGTGTTCGAGCTGCTCGGCATCGGTGCCGAGGAAGCGCGCGCCAAGTTCGGCTTCCTGCTGGATGCGCTGAACTACGGCGCGCCGCCGCACGGTGGCATCGCCTTCGGCATCGACCGCATCGCCGCGCTGATGGCCGGCACCGAGTCGATCCGCGACGTGATCCCGTTCCCCAAGACCACCGGCGCGCAGGACCTGATGACGGACGCGCCGTCGCCGATCGCCGACGCGCAGCTGGCCGAAGTGCACGTGCAGGTGCGCCCGCAGGCGCAGTGATCCCTTTCTTCCAACCGTAGCGCAGGCCGACACATGAGCGAGACCGCATTCAATCTGGAGTGGGAAACCCTCGGCAACGAGGGCGCAGTGGAGGCCATCGTCACCCAGCGCGCGCGCGTGTTCGGCGGCTGGTTGGTGCGTGCCGGCAGCGGCGCCAACGCGCCGCTGGCGTTCGTGCCGGATCCGGAGGGCCGTTGGGACGGCGAGGACTTCGGCGAGGACGACTACGAGTACGAGGAAAACGAGGAGGAAGAAGAGGACGAGGACGAGGAAGAAGGCGACGACGAGGACGACGGCGAAGAGGCCGACGCCGACGCCGCGCACCCGGCGCGCTGAGCCGTGCTGATTCGTCGCGCCACGCCGGACGATGCCGCGGCGGTGACCCGCATCGCCACGGCCACCTTCTGCGAAACCTTCGGCCATCTGTACCCTGCGCAGGATCTGCAGGCCTTCCTCGACGAAGCCTATTCGATCGAGCGCGCGCAGGTGGTGCTGGCGCATCCGGACTACGCGATCTGGCTGGTCGAGCATGACGGCGAGGTGGTGGGACACGCCGCCGCCGGCCCCTGCGGCCTGCCGCATCCCGAGGTGACGCCCGGCGACGGCGAACTGAAGCGGCTGTACCTGCTGCGCGCGCACCAGAACGGCGGCTGGGGCGCGCGGCTGTTCGAGACCGCCCTGGCCTGGCTGGAGCGCGACGGCCCGCGCACGCTGTGGGTCGGCGTGTGGTCGGAGAACCTGGGCGCGCAGCGTTTCTACGCGCGCTACGGCTTCGAGAAGGTCGGCACCTACGAATTCCCGGTGGGGCAGGTGCGCGATCTCGAATTCATCCTGCGTCGGCCGCCGCGCGCGGGCTGACGCCTGCCGCCGGACGTCGTCCAGGGATGCCGCGTCGACACAGCGGCAACGAACGCGCGCTAGAGTGCTGGTCTGTCCAGCCTGCAGGAGAACGCGCCATGTTCCGACCGTGGATGGGAATCGCCGCCGTGTTGCCGCTGCTGGCCGCGTGCGCACCTCCGGCCAAGTTGCAGCCGGCCAGTGGCGGGCCGAGCGTGCAGGGCGATGGCCGCTGCAACGTCGAGGCCGTGGCCTGGGCGGTGGGCCAGGAGGCCACCCAGGCAACCATGAGCCGGGTCTGGAAGGAGAGCGGGGCCGGCGTGGTGCGGCCGATCGCGCCGGGCCAGGCGGTCACCCGCGACCTGCGCCTGGATCGGCTCAACGTATTCCTGGATGGCAGCAATCACATCGTCCGCACCACCTGCGGTTGAGCCGCGCATGCCCGCCGCGCCGCAGGTGCTGTTGCTGCATGGCATCTGGAACGCGCGGCCGTGGCTGCTGCCGCTGGCGTTGCGCCTGCGCCGCGAGGGCTGGCGCGTCGCCAGCTTCGGCTATTCGACCGCCTTCGGCGGTGCCGAGGCCGCGCTTCCACGGCTGCACACGCGCATCGAACGTATGGCCGACGCCGGTCCGGTGGCGTTGGTCGGGCATAGCCTCGGCGGCCTGATCGCCTTGCAGGCATTGCAGCAGGCGCCAACACTGCCGGTGACCCGGGTGGTGTGCCTGGGCAGCCCCTTGGCCGGCAGTGCCGCCGCGCGCGCCCTGGCACAACGGCGGCTCGGGCGGGCGCTGGGCCGCAGTGCGGCGCTGTTGCAGCGGGGCGTGGCGCGTTGGGACGGGGCGGCCGAGGTCGGCATGATCGCCGGCACTGTGGCCCGCGGCCTTGGCGCGCGCTTTGCCGCGCTCGGGCCGGCGTCCGACGGCAGCGTGGCGCTGGCCGAGACCCGCGTGCCTGGCCTGGGCGATCACTGCCAGGTCCGCGCCAGCCACAGCGGCTTGCTGTTCTCGGTGGAGGCCGCGCGGCAGACCGCCGCGTTCCTGCGCGACGGCCGCTTCGCCGCCTGAGCTGGCGTCTGCCAGAACCCAATGCGCTGCGGCGCCGGTCGCGCCGCACTGCGATCCATCGCGACCGCCTGGCGCCGGCGTAGGGCGATGCCGCCGCTTACGGCGTCACGAAGGTCTTCAACCAGTCCAGCGTGGGGTTGAGCGCCCAGGCGGCGGTGCCGCTGCGGTAGTTGCCGTCGACCAGCACGCCCGCGCACTGGGTGCCCGGATAGCCGCCGAAGCCCATGAAGCAGTGGTCGGCGTAGAGGTCCTGCACCTCGCGGTCCTTGACGACGTACCAGCCGCTGCCGTTGCTGCGGAAGCACGACTGCTGCCCGTCGCAGCGCAGGCCGGTGACCAGTTGCGCCTGCGTGCGGGCGATGTTCTCGGTGCCGCCGACGAACATGTCGCGTTCGCCGTTGATGATGCGCAGGCGATCGGACGGCAGCGAGTGGTTGCCGTCGGCGATGCACGACGCCAGGTTGTAGTAGGCGGTGTAGGTCGCGCCTGTGCCCTGGCCGAACGAGGCGGCGACCCGGGGATCGTAGTCGTGCGCGAGCACCGAGATGATCGAGCCCTGGCTGAGGCCGCCGGTCACCACGCCCTTGGAGCAGTCGGCCTTGTCGCGGGCGCAGAGCTGGGCGATGGCGCTGTTGAGATTCTGCGCATCGAAGATGGCCTTGGCGCGATTGCCGATGACGCCGCAGCTGCCGAAGCTGGCGTTGTCGTACTCCACCGAGGCCGCCACGAAGCCCTTGGCCGCGGCGGCGTTCACCGCGGCCATCGCCCAATTGCTCTGGTAGTTCTCGCCGGTGCCGCCGATATGCACGTACACCGGGTACTTGCCGGCCGCGCGGGGTTCCTGGCCGCTGATCGCATAGGTGGTGACGCCGGCGCTGTAGCGCCCCCGGAAGGCATCGGTCTGGGCGCTGGCAAGGCCCGGGGCGGCGAGGGCGGCCAGGGCCAGGCAGCGCAGGGCCAGCGACAGGAACGGGTGGGCGAGGGACGTGCTGCAGGACATGGGGGATCTCCTTCGATGCGATGGAACGCTGGCGCGACCGGCGCGTTCAGCCTCCCAGTGGGGCGCTACAGTCTTGGCGGCAGTCCGCGCGCCGGGGTAGACAGCCCGCCAAGACTTGACGGCCACCACGGGCCGGCGCGCACCCGAGCGGGAGGCACCGTCGGGGAGCGGGACGCACGCGCGGACACGTGCCCCGGTCGTCGTCGGCCCGCCTGGGCCGCGGGATGTGCGCTGCATCAGGTAAAATCCGCGCCTTGTCCTTACAACTGTCCGGAACGCCCCATGGGTAGAGGCCCCTCGATCGAAGCCCGCAAGAACGCATCCGATGCGAAGCGCGGCAAGATTTTCACCAAGATCATCCGCGAGATCGGCGTCGCCGCGCGCGCCGGCGGCGGCGATCCGTCCAACAACCCGCGGCTGCGCGTGGCGATGGACAAGGGGCTGGCCTCCAACATGTCCAAGGACGTGATCGAGCGCGCGATCAAGAAGGCCACCGGCGAACTGGAGGGCGTGGAGTACGAGGAAGTGCGCTACGAGGGCTACGCCCCGGGCGGGGTGGCGGTGATAGTCGACTGCCTGACCGACAACCGCGTGCGCACCGTGGCCGATGTGCGCCACGCCTTCAGCAAGTGCGGCGGCAACATGGGCACCGACGGCTCGGTGGCCTTCATGTTCAAGCGCCTGGGCGTGCTCAGCTTCGCCGCCGGCGCCGACGAGGAGAAGATCACCGAGGCGGCGATCGAGGCCGGCGCCGACGACATCGTGGTCTACCCCGAGGACGGCGCGATCGACGTGCTGACCGCACCGGAGGCGTTCCAGGCGGTCAAGGACGCCATGGACGCGGCCGGCCTGGCTGCCGACCACGCCGAAATCACCTTCCGTGCCGACAACGACATCGCCGTGGACGGCGACACCGCGGTGCAGGTGCGCAAGCTGCTGGACATGCTGGAAGACCTGGACGACGTGCAGAACGTCTATTCCAACGTGGACCAGGCCGCGCTGAGTGACGGGGGCTGAGACCATGACCGCCGGGGCCCGGGGCCCAACACCCGGAACCCGGAAGAACGCCGTGCCGGCACCGGAGGCATCGCAGGCATCGATGGCTGCCACGGGCATCTCTGCCCGCACGGGCGCTGCTTTCCCGATTCCCGATTCCCGAATCCCCAATCCCGGCTCCACCCGCATCCTCGGCATCGACCCCGGCTCGCAGCGCACCGGCGTGGGCATCATCGACGTGGACGCGGCCGGCCGTACCCGGCATGTGCACCACGCGCCGCTGGTGTTGCTGGGCGAGGGCGACTTCGCCCTGCGGCTCAAGCGCCTGCTGCACGGACTGGACGCGCTGATCGAGGAGTACCGGCCGCAGGAAGTGGCGATCGAGCGCGTGTTCATGGGCAAGAGCGCCGACGCGGCGCTGAAGCTCGGCCATGCCCGCGGCGCGGCGATCTGCGCGGCGGTGCTGCGCGAACTGCCGGTGCACGAGTACGCGGCAAAAGAGATCAAGCTCGCCGTGGTCGGCAAGGGCGCGGCGGAGAAACAACAGGTGCAACACATGGTCGGTCTCATGCTGAGCCTGACCGGCAAACTTCAGGCCGACGCCGCCGACGCGCTGGCCGTCGCCATCACCCATGCCCACGTGCGCGCCACCGCGCAGCGCCTGGGCGTCAGCACGCAGCAGGCGTGGAGTAGAAAATGAGTGGAGCTGGGATTCGGGATTCGGGATTCGGGATTGGCAACAGCCGCGCGCATGTGCGCCGGCCCCGCTTTGGCGAATCCCCAATCCCCAATCCCCAATCCCGGCACCTCGCACGAGGCGCCCAATGATCGGCCGTCTGCGCGGAATCCTGGCCTACAAGCAGCCGCCGTGGCTGGTGATCGACGTGGGTGGGGTGGGGTATGAGCTGGAGGCGCCGATGAGCACCTTCTACGACCTGCCCGACGTCGGCCGCGACGTCATCCTGTTCACCCACTATGCGCAGAAGGAGGACAGCGTGTCGCTGTACGGCTTCCTGCGCGAGGGCGAGCGGCGCCTGTTCCGCGACGTGCAGCGGGTCAGCGGCATCGGCGCGAAGATCGCGCTGGCGGTGCTGTCCGGGGTCAGCGTGGACGAGTTCGCGCGGCTGATCACCGCCGCCGACGTCACCGCGCTGACCCGCATCCCCGGCATCGGCAAGAAGACCGCCGAGCGCATGGTGGTGGAGCTGCGCGACCGCGCGGCAGACTTCAGCGGCGGCGCGCCGATCACCGGGCAACTGGGCACCGACGCGGTGTCCGAGGCCACGGTGGCGCTGCAGCAGCTCGGCTACAAGCCGGCCGAGGCGGCGAAGATGGCGCGCGACGCCGCCGCCGACGGCGACGAGGTCGCCACGGTGATCCGCAAGGCCCTGCAGGCGGCGCTGCGCTGACCGCCCGGTCGGCCCGGCTTCTCCCCGCTCTTTCTTCACGTTCTGGCGCTACTCTTCCCACCATGTCCAGCTCCTCCAGTTCCGCCGCCCGCCCGGGCAGCCACGATCCGCATGCCAAAACGGGCCTGGGGGTGATGCTGACCGCCATCGGCGTGGTCTTCGGCGACATCGGCACCAGTCCGCTGTACACGCTCAAGGAGGCGTTCTCGCCGCACTACGGGCTGACCCCGGACCACGACACCGTGCTGGGCATCTTGTCGCTGGTGTTCTGGGCGCTGATGCTGGTGGTCACGGTCAAGTACGTCACCGTGATCATGCGCGCCGACAACGACGGCGAGGGCGGCATCATGGCGCTGACCGCGCTGGCGCAGCGGACCCTGCCGGGCGGCTCGCGCTCGATGTACGTGGTCGGCATCCTCGGCATCTTCGGCGCCTCGCTGTTCTTCGGCGACGGCGTGATCACCCCGGCCATCTCGGTGCTGTCGGCGGTGGAGGGCCTGGAGGTGGCCGCGCCCAAGCTGGAACCGTTCGTGGTGCCGATCACCCTGGTGGTGCTGGGGATGCTGTTCATGGCCCAGCGCTACGGCACCGAGCGGGTGGGCAAGGCGTTCGGGCCGATCACCCTGGTCTGGTTCGTGGCGCTGGGCGCGATCGGCGTCTACAACATGGCGCGGGCGCCGGAAGTGCTGCACGCGCTCAACCCCTGGTGGGGCGTGCGCTTCTTCGCCGAACACAACTGGCACGCGGTGTTCGTGCTCGGCGCGGTGGTGCTGGCGGTGACCGGTGGCGAGGCGCTTTACGCGGACATGGGCCATTTCGGCGCCAAGGCGATCCGCCGCTCCTGGCAGTGCGTGGTGTTGCCGATGCTGACCCTGACCTACCTGGGGCAGGGCGCGCTGGTGCTGCGCGACCCGGCTGCGGTCAGCAATCCGTTCTACGAGGCGGTGCCGGAGTGGGCGCTGTACCCGATGATCGTGCTGGCCACCGCGGCCACGGTGATCGCCTCGCAGGCGCTGATCACCGGCGCCTACTCGGTGGCCAGCCAGGCCATGCAGCTGGGCTACATCCCGCGCATGCACATCCGCCACACCTCGCACTCCACGATTGGCCAGATCTATGTGCCGGCGGTGAACTGGTGCCTGCTGGCGCTGGTGGTGGTGGCGGTGATCGGGTTTGGCGACTCGACCTCGCTGGCCACAGCCTACGGCGTCTCGGTCACCGGCACCATGCTGATCACCACCGTGCTGATGGTCATCTACGCGCGCGCCAACCCGCGCGTGCCGGCGCCGCTGCTGTGGCTGTTCGCGCTGGTGTTCCTGGCGGTGGACTGCGCGTTCTTCTACGCCAACATCATCAAGTTCCTGGACGGCGCCTGGTTCCCGCTGCTGCTGGGCCTGATCCTGTTCACCCTGATGCGCACCTGGCGCCGCGGCCGCAAGCTGCTGCACGACGAGATCCGCAAGGACGGCATCAAGCTCGACACCTTCCTGCCCGGGCTGATGCTGGCGCCGCCGGTGCGCGTGCCCGGCACCGCGGTGTTCCTGACCGCCGACCCGATGGTCGTGCCGCACGCGCTGATGCACAACCTCAAGCACAACAAGGTGCTGCACGAGCGCAACGTGTTCCTGACCGTGGAGACCCTGCAGGTGCCGTATGCGGCGGCCGGGCAGCGGCTGAAGATCGACGCGATTGGCGACGAGTTCTACCGCGTCTACGTGCGCTTCGGCTTCATGGAGACCCCGGACGTGCCGCTGGCGCTGATGCGCTCCTGCGACCAGGGCGGGATCTACTTCGACCCGATGGACACCACCTATTTCGCCAGCCGCGAGACCATCGTGGCCAGCGCCAACCGCGGCATGCCGATCTGGCGCGACAAGCTGTTCGCGGTCATGCACCGCAACGCCGCCCCCGCCACCGGCTTCTTCCGCATCCCCGGCAACCGCCTGGTGGAACTGGGCGCGCAGGTGGAGATCTGAGGCCGCCTGCGGCGGCCGGGATTGGGGAGTCGGGATTCGGGATTGGTCAAGGCCATGGCGCTGAGACCGTCCCGCAGCCGATACTATTGCGCTACCAATCCCGAATCCCCACTCCCCAATCCCGGCTCTAAATGGACCGCATCATCGCCAGCAGCGCCACCCGCGAGGATGAGGCGGCCGAGGCCAGCATCCGCCCCAAGCGGCTGGACGACTACCTCGGCCAGCAGCCGGTGCGCGAGCAGCTGTCGATCTACATCGAGGCGGCCAAGGCGCGCGGGGAGGCGATGGACCATGTGCTGATCTTCGGGCCGCCGGGCCTGGGCAAGACCACGCTGAGCCACGTCATCGCCAACGAGTTGGGGGTCAACCTGCGGGTCACCTCCGGCCCGGTGATCGAGAAGGCCGGCGACCTGGCCGCGCTGCTGACCAACCTGCAGCCGCACGACGTGCTGTTCATCGACGAGATCCACCGCCTGTCGCCGGTGGTGGAGGAAGTGCTGTATCCGGCGATGGAAGACTTCCAGATCGACATCATGATCGGCGAGGGCCCGGCCGCGCGCTCGATCAAGATCGACCTGCCGCCGTTCACCCTGATCGGCGCCACCACCCGCGCCGGCCTGCTGACCGCGCCCTTGCGCGACCGCTTCGGCATCGTCCAGCGCCTGGCCTTCTACACCCCGAACGAGCTGGCGCAGATCGTGCGCCGCTCCGCCAGCATCCTCGGCATCGCCTGCAACGCCGACGGCTGCGCCGAGATCGCACGCCGCGCGCGCGGCACCCCGCGCATCGCCAACCGCCTGCTGCGGCGGGTCCGCGACTTCGCCCAGGTCCGCGCCGGCGGGCAGATCGACCTGGCGGTGGCGCAGGCCGCCACGCAGATGCTCAAGGTCGACGCCGAGGGCTTCGACGAACTCGACCGGCGCATGCTGCGCACCATCATCGACTACTTCGACGGCGGCCCGGTCGGCGTCGAGTCGCTGGCCGCCTCGCTGTCGGAGGAACGCGGCACCCTGGAGGACGTGATCGAGCCCTACCTGATCCAGCAGGGCTACCTGATCCGCACCGCCCGCGGCCGCATGGCCACCAACAAGGCCTATCTGCACTTGGGCTTGCAGCCCAAGAACAGGGAATCGGGAATCGGGAATGGGGAATCGGGGGCGCTGTTCTAGGATGTTCTGGTTATCCAGCTACCGACAGGAGCGCCGCTCTTGACTGCCGATTCCCCATTCCCTGTTCCCGATTCCCGTCTATTCAGTTGGCCGACACGCGTCTACTGGGAAGATACCGACGCCGGTGGCGTGGTCTACCACGCGCGCTACGTGGCCTTCCTGGAGCGGGCGCGCACGGAGTGGTTGCGGGCACTGGGGTATGGTCAGGAGCGTCTGCGCCTGCAACACGATCTGGTGTTCGCGGTGCGCGCGATGCAGCTCGACTTCCTGCGCCCGGCACGCCTGGACGATTCCCTGCAGGTCGGCGTCGCGCTGTCGCACTGCAAGCGCGCCAGCCTGGTGTTCGCGCAGTCGATCCGCCGCGACGACGGGGAGCTGCTGTTGCGCGCGCAGGTGCGGGTGGCGGCGCTCAGCGCCGGCAGCTTCCGCCCGCGCGGCATGGACGACGCGCTGCACGATGCATTGAAAGTTCTTGAAATCACTGAAGCCGAATTACTGAGGAACGACGGATGATCGCATTGCTCCTGGCCCTGCAGGACACGGTGGTGGAGGCGCTGCCGCAGGACGTGACCCAGACCGCCACCCAGGCCGTCGCCAGCACCGCCGCCCACGGCGGCATCAACTACCTGGACCTGATGGTCAAGGCCAGCCTGCCGGTCAAGGTGATCGTGCTGCTGCTGCTGCTCGGCTCGCTGATCAGCTGGGTCATCATCTTCCGCAAGGGCAAGGTGTTCAAGAACGCCAACCGCGAGGCCGACGACTTCGAGAACCGCTTCTGGTCCGGCACCGACCTGAGCAAGCTCTACGCCGGCGCCACCGACCGCAATCGCGTGGTCGGCGGGCTGGAGGCGATCTTCGAGGCCGGGTTCCGCGAATTCACCCGCCTGCGCGACAAGCGCCGGCTCGACGCACGCATCCAGCTGGAAGGCGCGCAGCGGGCGATGCGCGCCACCTACGCGCGCGAGGTCGACCGCCTGGAGCGTAACCTGGAACTGCTCGCCAACATCGGCTCCACCGCGCCCTACGTGGGCCTGGTCGGCACCGTGTTCGGCATCATGGTGACCATGCACGACATGATCAACAGCGGGCAGCAGGCGGGCATCGCCGCGGTCGCGCCGGGCATCTCCGAGGCGCTGTTCGCCACCGCCATCGGCCTGTTCGTGGCGATCCCGGCGGTGTGGGCCTACAACCGCTTCACCACCCGGGTCGAGCGCCTGGCCGTGCGCTTCGAGACCTTCTCCGAAGAGTTCAGCTCCATCCTGCAGCGCCAGGCCAGCGGCGACTGAGCGTCGCCCGCCTGCCCACGACTCCCAGGATTCCCGCATGACTGCCGCCATTTCCCGTCGCAAGCGCCGCAAGCTCAAGTCCGAGATCAACGTCGTGCCGTACATCGACGTGATGCTGGTGCTGCTGATCATCTTCATGGTCACCGCGCCCTTGCTCAGCCTGAGCGTGGACGTGGACCTGCCCGATTCCACCGCGCGCTCGGTGGAGAGCAAGAAGGACCCGGTGATCGTCACCGTCGATGCCGAAGGCCGCTACACCCTGACCCTGCAGGACGGTAAGCCGGAGAAGATCGCCGCGCCGGAACTGAAGGCCAAGATCCAGGCCTTCGTCGGCCAGAACAAGGACGTGCCGGTGTTCGTCGCCGCGCCCGGCAGCTCCAACTATCAACTGGTCATGGACACCATGGTCATGCTGCAGCAGGCCGGCGTGCCCAAGGTCGGCCTGATGAGTCAGCCCGGAAACAATGCACGCTGAAGCCGATTTCCGCCCGCCGCAGCCGCGCGGCGACGACAAGGGCCTGATCCTCGGGGTTGCCCTGGCGTTGCTGGTGCATGTGCTGATCGCGCTGCTGTTCTTCCTGGCCTGGTGGTGGTCGCCGGTACGCCAGGTCGAACCGGCCGCCGGTTCGCCGATGGTCGAGGCCTCGCTGGTGGTCTCGGCCGCCGACGTGCGCTCGGCGCAGAAGGCGGTGAAGGACGCGCCCAAGCCCTTGCCCGAGCCGCTGCCCGAACCGGTCAAGGACGTCGCCGAGGAAGACACGGTGCCGCCGCCGCAGCCGCTGCCCACGCCCAAGCCGCAGCAGGCGCCGACCCCGCAGCAGCAGAAGGCGCAGGACTTCGTCCCGGTGCCCGACAAGGTCGACCAGGACCGCGCCACCCGCACCGCGATCTCCCAGGAAAAGGAGAAGCAGGAGCAGGAGGCCAAGCGCCGCCAGGAACAGATCGACCTGACCGAGCAGAAGCGCCAGCAGGAGGCCGAGCAGAAGCAACGCCTGGCCGCGCAGCAGGAAGAGGAGCGGCAGAAAAAGATCGCCGACATCCGCAAGCAGCGCGAGAAGCTCGAGCGCGAGGCGCAACTGGCCCAGCAGAAGCTGCAGCAGATCGCCGACTTGAACGCGAAGAAGGCATCGGCGGCCGCGGCCACCACGCCGCAGCAGGCGCCGGGCCAGAACGGCACCAATACCGACCTGCAGGCCAAGTACGCCGCGGCGATCCAGCAGGCCGTGCTGAGCCAGTGGGTGCGCCCGGACTCGGTGCCGCTGGGGCAGAAGTGCAAGATCTCGATCACGCAGATTCCCGGTGGTCAGGTCATGCAGGCCAAGGTCAGCCCCGACTGCCCCTACGACGAGGCTGGTCGCCGCTCGATCGAGGCCGCGGTGCTGCGCGCCCAGCCGTTGCCCTACCGCGGCTTCGAGACCGTGTTCGCGCGCAATCTGACCTTCAACTTCACTGCCCAGGACCAATGAGCCCGACGGCCACCGCCGCGTTCGCGCGGCGTCGGCCATCCATCGGACAGGCGATGGGCGATAATGGAGAGCGTCCTGCCATCGGCTTCACATGGCGATGGTTCATGATTGCGAATACGTTCACCCGCGCATTGCTATCTCTTGCGCCTTTCCGATCCTGCTGAGCGACCCATGAAGAAACTGCCGCGCTGGCTTGCCGTTCTCACTGCCCTGTTGCTGCCTCTCGCCGCGTCCGCGCAGGACAAGGGCCTGGAAATCGACATCGTCGGCGGCAATGCCTCGGCGACCCCGATCACCGTCGTGCCGATGCCGTACCAGGGCTCGGCGACCCCGCCGAGCACCGATGTCGCCGCCGTGGTCCGCGCCGACCTGGATCGCTCCGGCCAGTTCCGCAACCTGCCCGAGTCGCAGATCGTCGAGCGGCCGACCCGCGGCAGCGAGGTGCAGTTCGCCACCTGGCGCGCGCTGAAGCAGAGCTACCTGGTCGTCGGTCGGGTGATGGACGCCGGCGAGGGCGCCTACCGCGTCGAGTACGAACTGTTCGACGTGGGCAAGGGCGAGCGCATGCTCGGTCTGGCCATGACCGCCCGCGCCAACGCCATGCGCGATGTCGCCCACCAGATGGCCGATGCCATCTACGAGAAGATCACCGGCGTGCGCGGCGCGTTCTGGACCCGCATCGCCTACGTCACCGCCAGCGGCAAGGGCGGGGCGATGCGCTATGCGCTGATGGTGGCCGACTCCGACGGCTACAACCCGCAGACCATCGTCCGCTCGGCCGAGCCGCTGCTGTCGCCGAACTGGAGCCCGGACGGCAAGAAGCTGGCCTACGTGAGCTTCGAGCGCGGCAACTCGTCGATCTACATCCAGGACATCGCCACCGGCGCGCGCCAGCTGGTCTCCAGCTTCCGCGGCATCAACGGCGCCCCGTCGTTCTCGCCGGACGGCAAGAAGCTGGCACTGGCGCTGTCGCGCAGCGGCAACCCGGAGATCTACGTGATGGACCTGGGCAGCAAGCAGCTGACCCAGCTAACCAACCACTTCGGCATCGACACCGAGCCGACCTGGGCGCCGGACGGCAACAGCATCTACTTCACCTCTGACCGCAGCGGCCGCCCGCAGATCTATCAGGTGCCGGCCACCGGCGGCAGCGCCACCCGCATCACCTTCCAGGGCAACTACAACGCGACCCCGAGCGTGTCCTTCGACGGCAACAAGCTGGTCGTGGCGCAGGGCAGCGGCAACACCTACAAGATCGCGATGATGGACCGCAGCCTGGGTTCGCCGCGCTGGAGCACGCTGTCGACCGGCTCGCTGGACGAGTCGCCGAGCTTTGCCCCCAACGCCAGCATGGTGCTGTATGCCGCGCGTGAAGGCGGCCGTGGCGTGCTGTACGCGGTCTCGGCCGATGCCCGCGTGCGGCAGCGCCTGGTGCTCGCCGATGGCGACGTGCGCGAGCCGTCCTGGTCGCCGTATCGCACCGCACGTTGACATGTAAGTTTGGTGTTAATATTTCGCTGTTGAACCCCTCATCGGCCCAGGAGCCACAAGGTATCCCCATGAACAAGACCACCCGCGTTCTGCTTGTTTCGCTGTTGTCCGTTGCAGCTCTGGCCGGCTGCGCCAAGAAGGTCAAGGAACAGCCCCAGACCGACACCACCGGCACCACCGGTACCACCGCCCCGACCGGCCCGTCGACCTCCGGTCTGTATGGCCCGGGCGACCTGGACACCGATTCCTGCCTGCGTCAGCGCGTGGTCTACTTCGACCTGGACAAGGACACCGTGAAGCCGGAGTTCCAGGCGATCATGGCCTGCCACGCCAAGTACCTGCGTGACCGTCCGTCCTCGCGCATCACCCTGCAGGGCAACACCGACGAGCGCGGTTCGCGCGAGTACAACATGGGCCTGGGCGAGCGTCGTGCCAACGCCGTGTCCTCGGCGCTGCAGGCCAACGGTGGCTCGGCTGCGCAGCTGACCGTGGTCAGCTACGGCGAAGAGCGTCCGGTTTGCACCGAGTCGAACGAGTCCTGCTGGTCGCAGAACCGTCGCGTCGAGATCGTCTACACGGCGCAGTAAGAAAAGATGCGTATCGGTGTCCTTACATCGATGATCGTCGCGGCGGCCCTCGTGGCCGCCGCGCCGGCTCATGCGCAGCGCGCAAGCCTGGCCGACCGCGTTTCCGCGCTCGAGCAGCAGGCCATGAATACCCAAGCCAACACCGACATGCTGAACCAGCTCAACCAGCTGCGGACGCAGATGCAGTCGATGGAGGCCACGATCGAACAACTGCAGCACAGCAACGACCAGCTCAAGCAGCAGATCAAGGACCAGTACCTGGACCTGGATGGCCGCGTGGGCCGGCTCGAGAATGGTGCAGGGGCAGGGGCGACGCCGCCGTTGCCGCCGGCCAATGGCGCCGCACCGGCTGTCCCGCCGGCCGCGCCCGCAGGCAAGCCGTCCGCCGTCGCCGAGCCGCCGCCGTCGGTGCACGGCGACGCCGGCACCCTGGCGGCCGCCGGCGACGAGCGTGCCGCCTACAACGTCGCCTTCGACGCCCTCAAGGCGGGCAAGTACGCCGACTCGGCGAACCTGTTCCAGAACTTCCTGCAGGCCTACCCGAACGGCGTGTATGCGCCGAACGCGCTGTACTGGCTCGGCGAAAGCTACTACGCCACCAAGAACTTCCAGTTGGCCGAGGCCCAGTTCCAGGACCTGATCGGCCGCTACCCGACCCATGACAAGGCGCCCGGTGCGCTGCTCAAGCTCGGCCTGTCCCAGTACGGCGAAGGCCGCGTCCAGGACGCCGAGCAGACCCTGCAACAGGTCGGCGCGAAGTATCCTGGGTCCGATGCCGCGCGGACCGCGCAGGACCGCCTGCAGTCGATCCGTCTCGGCCAGCAGCTGCGCTGAGCCCCTAACGCTGCCGCCGCCGTCGCGGGAGCACTCTTCTCCCGCCATGGCCGCCGTTCCCAGCGATATCGTCCAAAGCCCGCTGCCCCGCCTGAAGCTGACGGAGATCTTCCTGTCGCTGCAGGGCGAGGCCGAGAGCGCCGGCTGGCCGACCGTGTTCGTACGTCTCACCGGCTGCCCGCTGCGCTGTAGCTACTGCGACACCGCCTACGCCTTCCACGGCGGGCAATGGTGGGACATCGACGCGATCCTCGACGAGGTGGCGCGCCACGGCGTGCGCCATGTCTGCGTCACCGGTGGCGAACCGCTGGCGCAGAAACGCTGCCTGCAGCTGCTGCAGCGCCTGTGCGACGCCGGCTACGACGTGTCGCTGGAGACCTCCGGGGCGCTGGACATCGCCGAAGTCGACCCGCGCGTGTCGCGGGTGCTCGACATCAAGACCCCGGCGTCGCAGGAGGCGCACCGCAACCGCTGGGGGAACCTGCCGCTGCTGACCGCGCGCGACCAGATCAAGTTCGTCCTGTGCGGCCGCGCCGACTACGAGTGGGCGCGCAGCGTGGTCGCCGAACACCGGCTGGAGACCCGCTGCACGGTCTGGTTCTCGCCGAGCAAGAGCGAACTGACCGCGCGCGACCTGGCCGACTGGATCGTCGCCGACCGCCTGCCGGTGCGGTTCCAGATGCAGTTGCACAAGCTGTTGTGGAACGACGAGCCTGGCCGATAGCTGCGCGCTGGCGCGCAGCCGGGAATCGGGAATGGGGAAGCGGGAATCGGAAAAGCGCCGCACGGTAGGCGTGGCTCTACCTGATCCGCTTTCGCTTCTCGAAGATCTTCGATCTTCCCGGTTCAGCCTGACTGCTACGCTCTTCCCATTCCCGTTTCCCCATTCCCCACTCCCGGCATCCAGATGAAAAACGCCGTCGTCCTTCTCTCCGGTGGCATGGACTCCGCCGTCGTCGTCGCCATTGCCCGTGCGCAGGGTTTCGCCGTGCATGCCCTGAGCGTCCGCTACGGCCAGCGCCACACCTCCGAACTGGACGCGGCCGCGCGCGTCGCCAGTGCGCTCGGCGCGGTGGCGCACAAGACCGTCAACGTCGATCTGCGCAGCATCGGCGGCTCCGCGCTGACCGACGACATCGAGGTGCCGGATGCCGGCGGCGACGGCATTCCGGTCACCTACGTGCCGGCGCGCAACACCATCATGCTGTCGGTGGCGCTGGGCTGGGCCGAGGTGCTGGGCGCGGCCGACATCTTCTGCGGGGTCAACGCCGTGGACTATTCCGGCTATCCCGATTGCCGCCCCGAGTTCATCGACGCGTTCCAGACCCTGGCCAACCTGGCGACCAAGGCCGGGGTGGAGGGCGCCGGGCTGCGCGTGCACGCGCCGCTGCAGCACATGAGCAAGGCCGACATCGTGCGCGAGGGCGTGCGCCTGGGCGTGGACTTCGGCCTGACCGTGTCTTGCTACCGCGCCGACGACGCCGGCCGCGCCTGCGGCCACTGCGACGCCTGCCGCCTGCGCGCTGCCGGCTTCGCCGACGCGGGCGTCGCCGACCCGACCCGCTACGCCTGATTTCGCGAAACGCCCCGTGCTGGGGTAGACTACGCGCCCCGGTGCAACGCCGGGGTCTTGTTTTGGGCCGTTAGCTCAGTCGGTAGAGCAGAAGACTTTTAATCTTTTGGTCGATGGTTCGAATCCATCACGGCCCACCACGAGTCTCAAAGAGTTAGGCGTCGCCTTTGCTGGTTTTTTCGCCGGCTCCTGAAAGCTCTCCTGAAAACGACGGTAGTTGCTGCATCCATGCTCGGCAGTGCGTGTTCGCAGCATTGCCGCATTGACTTCGTTTTGCAGCCGCCTGTGCCCTCGTCATCCGAATCCACGGTGGCCTCGATGCGTCGTGGCCGTGCGACGCAACGCGATGACCGGCGGCGATGACGCCTTTCTTGGCGGCGCATGGTGAACGCTCTCAGAGGCTGCCGAAGCGGCACGCATGTCCCTTCCCTGCATCTGAACACTCAGTTCAAGCTGCTATCATGAATTTTGTCTACAGGGGACTTGCTATGCGATCGAAGGCTTTTGTTTTCACCGCCGTCCTGGCGCTTTTTTCCGTGTCCGTACACGCCGCCCAATCTGGCCGCTATATGGTCTAGCGCAAACCACTCACGATTGCCAGCATGCCGGACGACGACATGCGCCCAGAGATCGTCGGGACCGTCGTGGACGTCAGCGCCGGAAGCACCACCCTGAGAGGTGGCGCTCATGTCCCAGCGACCGGTGCCAAGGTCGGCGACCTGGCGCGCTTCGTCTGTGCGTCGATCGACTCGGGCAACCCGCCGGTCTCCAGCGACTGCGAACTGGTCAGCTCCCAGGCACCAGACAAGAAGGCGCGCGACTACAACAACTTCTGGGACTGATCCGACGCCGCGGCGCGCGCCAACATCAGCACCTTCCGAGCCCCGGCCACGCGCCGGGGTTTTTGTTGCTCGCTTCATTCGTGTCGCGGGGGACAGCTAAAGCGCACACACCCGCGCCATCTCTGCCGTGTTGAAAGTCTGCGCCCGCTGAGGGGTGATCAGAGTGGACGGTGCTGGCACGTGCTTGGCGTCTCGGATGTCGGCGTCGCTGCATTGGCGCAGTCGTACTGTGTCGGTGTTCAACGCTTCCGAGCGTTCATCCAAGGGGCTGCAGGAGCAACGCGAGGCACAAGCCCAGCATGAACAGTGCGACCGCCGCATCCAGCAGCCGCCACGCGGCGGGCTTGCGGAACACCGGCTGCAGCAACCGCGCGCCGTAGCCCAGGCTGCTGAACCAGGTCGCGCTGGCCAGGCAGGCGCCGAGTGCGAACGCCCAGCGCAGCTGTCCCGGGTAGCGCGTGGAGAGGCTGCCCAGCAGCACCATGGTGTCCAGGTAGACATGCGGATTGAGGAAGGTGAAGGCCAGGCAGGTCAGCAGGACGCGCTGCCAGCGTTGCGAATCGCTGCCCTGCGCCTGCAGGCCGCCAGTGCCGCGCCAGGCGCGTCGTGCCGCCAGCAGGGCGTAAGCGCCAAGGAAGGCCGCGCCGCCGAAACGCAATGCCTGCAGCACGCCGGGCCATGCGTCCACGACGGCACCGATGCCGGAGACGCCGAGGACGATCAGCGCGATATCGCTGGCGGCGCACACGGCCACGACTAGGCCGACATGCCGACGCTGCAGTCCCTGGCGCAGTACGAAGGCGTTCTGTGCGCCGATGGCGACGACCAGGCTGGCGCCGGCGGCGAGGCCGGCCAACAGTGCGTGCAGCAACATGGGGAGTGCCCGGTGGCGTGGGCAAGCATGCTGCATGTGCCAGCAGGATTAGCCAAACTCATTTTTCTGTAGGCTGTGAAGCGTTCCTAATCTGCCTTGCTGCCATGGATCTGCTTCATCCCCAACTGTCCGCCTTCGCCGCCGTGCTGGAAGAAGGCAGCTTCGAGGCCGCCGCGCGCCGCCTGGCGTTGACGCCGTCGGCGGTCTCGCAGCGGATCAAGGCGTTGGAAGACCGGCTCGGCCAGGTGCTGATCGTGCGCCAGGCTCCCTGCCGGCCGACGCCTGCCGGCGAGCGCCTGCTGCGCAGTGTGCGGCCGATGCAGGTGCTGGAGGCTGAGGCGGTGGCCGATCTGCTGCCGGCGCCTGCCAGCAGCGCAGCGGCCCGCAGCATCGCCATCGCCGTCAACGACGATTCGCTGCAGACCTGGTTCCTGGACGCGCTGGCGGCCCTGCACGATGCGCACGGGTTCCTGTTCGACATCCACGTGGACGACCAGGACCACACGCTGGAGCTGCTGCGCAGTGGCGCGGTGCTCGGCGCCGTCACTTCCGTCGGCAAGGCCTTGCAGGGCTGCAATGTGCTGGCGCTGGGGGCGATGCGCTACCGCGCGATCGCCTCGCCGGTCTTTTTCGACCGCTACTTCGCCGATGGCCTGGATGCGGCAGCGCTGGCCCGCGCCCCGATGATCGTCTACAACCGCAAGGACGCGCTGCAGGCACGCTTCGTGCGTCGCATCACCCGTGCGCGGTTGCACCCGCCGATCCACTACCTGCCGACCTCCATCGGCTTCGTCGAGGCCGCCGCGCGCGGCCTGGGCTGGTGTCTGGCGCCGGAGCAGATGCTGGTGGCCGCGCTGCGGCAGCGACAGATCGTCGTCGTCGATCCGCAGCGCTGGCTCGACGTGCCGTTGTACTGGCAGCACGTGGCGGTGCGTTCCAGCACCCTGCAGCACATCGGTCGGGCGTTGCGTAACGCGGCGGGGCAGATGCATGCGCCATCAGCGCCTGCCTGAGTGGCCTCGCGGTGGTCGCCTGCTCCGGCGTCGAACATCGCCCAGACAGCGTTGCTTGCGGTGGCCTCAAGCATCGATATCGCGCGTTGCGCTGGATCCGACGGGCCATGCCGGGGATGGCGCCGCTCGCATGCAGTTCCGTGCAAAGGCGTGGTGCCTGCGGTGACCAAGGACGGCGTCGGCAGGCCGCACCAGGCGCCGCGTCGGTGCTTTGGAGATGCAGATGGACGATCGGCGGGACGCAGGGAGTGGCGCAGGACAGCGTCAGGTGCGTGCCGTACTGAAGATCCGGGCCAGACTTTCGCTGAGGATCAACTGCAGGTGCATGCGGTTGAGCTCTACGCCCGTGGTCATCATCATGTGCAGGCCGCCGCACATCGCGGCGACCGCATAGACGCGGGCCTGGAACTCCGCCTCGCCGCCGCTCCAGCCGTGGTCGCGCAGCATGCGTCGCAGCAGGTCGCCCAGGTTCTGCACCAGGGAGACGTTGAGCCGGCGCGCGTACTGCGCCAGTTCCGGATCGCGCGCGGCGGCCAGATCCATCTCCAGGTCCAGGCGTCGCCGGCGCTGGTTGGCATCGGCCACCAGCCATTCTTCTAGCGCACCGGCGATGAAGGCGGTGGCGTCCTGGTGCGGTGGCGGTTGCAGCAGCCACATCGTGCGGATCGCGCGCTCGTAGTCGCGTTCCATCAGTGCCTGGACCAGGCCGCGCTTATCGTCGAACTGCCGGCGCACCGCGCTGCAGGAGACGTCGGCGGTCCCGGCGATCAGTTCGAAGGTGGTGGCGCCGAGGCCGTTTTCGACGATGCAGCGCTCGGCCGCATCGAGGACGTCATCGTGCAGGCGCTGCTCGCGTTCGCGGGCGCTGTGCAGCCGGACTACGTTGGACATGGCGTGGGCTCGGGGGGAAGCGGTGCCACATGGAGGGAATATCGCCTGGCGCCTGTCCGCGGCGCGCACGCTTTAGTGCGTGCCGCCGCCGCATGTGCAGATGCCGGTGCAGCGCGATTGTAGACGCGATGCGTTGCTGCGGCGCGTGCGGCGGCACGTTGGTCGATCCCGTCGCCACGCGCGTGACGGCCGCCACTCTTGGATGGGGGCATTGGTGCACGCTTCGTGCTCGCAATGCGCACTGCATGATTGGGGACGTGTAGAGGAGCGCGAGCTGGCCCTGGCGGTTTCAGGGGTGCTGACTCGACATGAAGCACCGCGGGGCGACGCGACTCGGGACGTGCTGCCGGGAGTTCCAGGCCGCGTGCGTACCCGGCCGGGAGAGCCGCGGGCGCTGGCAATCACGTCGGGAAGTGCGCGGTAGGAGCGGCTTCAGCCGCGATGAGGCGTTACCGGGAAAGCCTGTCGCGGCTGAAGCCGCTCCTTGTATCTGGACATATCGCCCCTAAACAGGCGTCATGTCTTCCGACTGATCATCGGAGGAGGTGTGGGAGGTCCAGTCGCTCCTAAAGCTTCGAGCTTGCATCGTAGATCGGCTCCGCCCTCCACATGCTGGCCCTTGTGTGTCCGAACGGTATCCAGAGTCCGCCCCCGGGCGTGAACTCGCATCGACAAGGCAGGACCGGGCCCAGCGCCGATCATGACCCTGACACGATGGAGGAATCGCGTATGTCTCCCGTCATCGGCATCGACGTCGCCAAACGCAGTTTCGATGTGGCCATCGATCTGACCAATGGCAAGCACCGTACCAAGGCCAAGTTGTCCAACGATGCCAAGGGCTTCCAGGCCCTGCAGGCATGGCTGCAGACGCATGCGCAGCCCGATAGCTGGATCGCCATGGAGGCCACCGGCACCTACCACCAGGCGCTGGCCGAGTTCCTCCACGCACAAGGCTATCGGGTGTGCGTGCTCAATCCGGCGCAGACGGCCGCGTACGCACGCAGCCAACTCAGCCGGGTCAAGACCGATCGCAGCGATGCCAAGCTGATCGCCAGTTATGCCCTGCGTCATCGCGAGCAGTTGCGCCGTTGGTCCCCTGATCCGCCGGCGCTCAAGCAACTCAAAGCGCTGGTGCGCCGGCGCCAGGACCTGCAACAGATGCTGCAGATGGAGCGCAACCGGCTGGAGGTCGCTCCGGCCCAGGTGAAGGACTCGATCCAGGTCCATCTGGCCGATCTGCAACACCACATCGCCCAGATCGAGCAGGCCATCGATGACCATATCGACCAGGATCCGACCTTGCGTGGGCAGCGCGAGCTGCTGGTGAGCATCCAGGGCATTGCCGACACCAGCGCGGCCTTGATGCTGGCCGAGCTTGGCGATGTGAGGCGCTTCGCCAATGCCTCGGCGGTGACCGCCTTCGCGGGCCTGAATCCGTGCCTACAGGAGTCAGGCGAGCGCAAAGGCCACGTCTGCATCTCGCGCACCGGCTCGCCCCGCCTGCGCGCGGGCCTGTTCATGCCGGCCCTGGTGGCCATGACCCACAACCCGATCATCCGGACGCTGAAACAGCGGCTGAGCGAACGCGGCAAAGCCGGCAAGCAGATCGTGTGCGCTGCCATGCGCAAGCTGCTGCACCTGGCCTACGGGGTTCTCAAATCGGGCACGGCGTTCGATCCGAAAAGGGGCCTTGCCTGCTAGGGGGTAAGACGGTATCTACGAGGTTACGTGCATCGGTTCGACCGTGGCGGGCGTGGCTTGTTGGCGCTGCCCTCGCGTCGCCGCGCTTACCAGCCGAACGGCGGCGGGCCGTACGCGCCAGGATAGTAGCCGCGACCGAATGCCGGGCCATCGCCGCGGCCGACGCTGATGCTGATGCCCATCTGCCGCGGCTTGCCGTCGTCGGTGTAGGAGGTCTTGCACATGTTCAGATTGGCGGCCTGGTAGTTGCTGTTGCCGCCATGCGTGGAATAGCCGATGCCGGTGGCGACGCTGCCGTGCACGTCGCCGTTGCAGCGGTCGGCCTGTGCCTGCAGGGCCTCGGCGCGCGCCTGAGCGGCGGCGGCCTTTTGCGCCGAGGCGGAGGTGCCGCTGGTGTCGCCGTAGTAGGTGCCCGGCGGATCGGCCTTGGTGCCGGGATCGGCATAGGTGATCGGCTGCTGGGGCACACTCAGGTCGAGCTTGCGCTTGGCGGCCTCGCTGTCGCTGGTGGCATCGGCAGTCTGGGCCAGGGCGGGGCCGGCGAGCAGGGTGCAGACGAGAAAAAGGAGGCTGCGGTTCATCGGGCATCCGCCAGGAGAGAGAGGGCCGGGCGGGGTCGGTGAAACTCCCCGCCATGACGCTGACGCTATCAATACCACGTTGAACCCGGCCTGTCGGCACCGGGAAATTTTCTTGCCGGCGCCGGCCATCTTTCGCGATGCGCCGGCAAGCGGCGCCTCGCACCTGGCGCCGCTAGCCTTGCTGCAGGACGATATCGATCAGTTGCTGGCCGTAGCGGGCCAGCTTGCTGCCGCCGATCCCGCCGACCCGCGCCAGTTCGTCCAGACTGGTCGGGCGCTGCTCGGCGATGTTGCGCAAGGTGCTGTCGTGGAAGATCACGAAGGCCGGCACGTTCTGTTCCTTGGCCAGGCCGGCGCGCAGGTCGCGCAGCGCATTGAACAGCGGCAGGTCCTGCGCCTGCACCGGCACGCCGGTGCGCGGGCTGCCGCTGCGGTCGCCGCGTTCGCGGCCGCGGCTGGGCAGTTCGCGGCGCATCATGATCTTGCGTTCGCCCTTGAGCACCTGGCGGCTGGCGTCGGTGAGGCGCAGGCCGCCGTAGGCGTCGCTGTCCACTTCCAGCAGGCCGGTGGCGACCAGTTGCCGGAACACGCCGCGCCAGGCGCGCGCGTCCAGGTCCTTGCCGATGCCGTAGGTGCTGAGCTGGTCGTGGCCGAACTGCTTGATCTTTTCGCCCTCGTTGCCGCGCAGGATGTCGATCAGGTGGCCGACGCCGAAGCGCTGGCCGCTGCGGTACACGCAGCTCAGCGCTTTCTGCACCGCCACCGTGGCGTCCCAGGCGTCGGCCGGCTGCAGGCAGTTGTCGCAGTTGCCGCAGGGCTGCGGGTAGGTCTCGCCGAAGCCGGCCAGCAGCACCTGGCGCCGGCACTGCATCGATTCGCAGTAGCCCAGCAACTGGTCGAGCTTGCGCCGTTCCACGCGCTTGCGTTCTTCGCCGGCCTCGCCCTGTTCGATCATCTGCTTGAGCAGCACCACGTCGCCCAGGCCGTAGCACAGCCAGGCCTCGGCGGCCTCGCCGTCGCGGCCGGCGCGGCCGGTCTCCTGGTAGTAGCCCTCCAGCGACTTGGGCAGGTCGGTGTGGGCGACGAAGCGCACGTCGGGCTTGTCGATGCCCATGCCGAAGGCGATAGTGGCGCACATCACGATGCCGTCCTCGCGCAGGAAGCGGCGCTGGTTGTCGGCGCGCACCTCGGCCGGCAGGCCGGCGTGGTAGGGCAGGGCGTTAAGACCCTCGCGGACCAGGAAGTCGGCGGTTTCCTCGACCTTGCGCCGCGACATGCAGTAGACGATGCCGGCGCTGCCGCGGTGCGCGCGCAGGAAGTCCAGCAGCTGGCGCCGCGCATTGTCCTTCTGCACCACGGTGTAGCGGATGTTGGGGCGGTCGAAGGAACTGACGAAATGGCGGGCCTGCGCCAGGTCCAGGCGCTCGGCGATCTCGCGCTGGGTCGGCGGGTCGGCGGTGGCGGTGAGGGCGATGCGCGGCGTCTGCGGCCAGCGCTCGTGCAGCACGGTGAGCTGGCGGTATTCGGGGCGGAAGTCGTGGCCCCACTGCGACACGCAGTGCGCCTCGTCGATGGCGAACAGGGCGATGCGGCTGCGCTCGATCAGCGACAGGAAGCGCGGGGTCAGCAGCCGTTCGGGAGCGACGTACAGCAGATCCAGTTCGCCGGCCAGCAGAGCGCGCTCGACCCGCTGCGCGGTCTCGCCGTCCAGAGTGGAGTTGAGGTATTCGGCGCGCACGCCGAGCTGGCGCAGCGCCTCGACCTGGTCCTGCATCAGCGCGATCAGCGGCGAGATGACGATGCCGGTGCCGTCGCGCAGCAGCGAGGGGATCTGGTAGCACAGCGACTTGCCGCCGCCGGTGGGCATCAGCACCAGCGCGTCGTGGCCGGCGGCGACGTGTTCGACGATGTCCTGCTGCAGACCGCGGAACTGGTCGTAGCCGAAGACGCGGCTGAGCAAGGCGTGGGCGGGGGAAGACATCTGTGTAGGATACCGCGCCGCGCAAGGGCGGTTGCCTTCCTGGTCTGCGCAAGCGCGTGTCAGGCGAACGCGCGCTGGTCTGTAGGTGGCGACTGCCTTGCGGTCGCGGCAGACGAAGCCTGCCGGGGCCGAGATCGAAAGGCGTCGGGACCGAAGTCCCTCCCACAGTGCACCCAGCCAACGTCTCGCTCCGCGCGGCGGGGCGCGCGGGCGGCTGGCCCTGCCTGCCGGGCAGGCAGGGCGGCAGCGCTTACTGCAGCAGCGAGCGCAGCATCCAGGCGTATTTCTCGTGGGTCTGCAGGCGCTGGGTCAGCAGGTCCACCGACGGGTCGTCGCCGGCGTCGTCGGCGGTCTTGAGCACCTTGCGCGCGGTGCGGCACACCGCTTCGTTGCCGACCACCAGCTGGCGCACCATCTCGCGCCAGTCGGCGCTGTCGCCGAGGCCTTCCTCTTCCGGGATCGAGGTCAGCGCGGCGTATTCCTTGTACGAACCGGGGGCGTTGAAGCCCAGGGCGCGGATGCGCTCGGCGACGTCGTCCAGCGCCGCCCACTGCTCGGTGTACTGGGTCTCGAACATCAGGTGCAGCGAGTTGAACATCGACCCGGTCACGTTCCAGTGGAAGTTGTGGGTCTTCAGGTACAGGGTGAAGGCGTCGGCCATGTAGTGCGACAGGCCGTCGGCGATCTTCTTGCGATCGCCGCCACCGATCCCGATATCGATGTTGGGCGCGGACGGCGCCAGGCCGGCCAGCGGCTGGCCGGCGACGGCCTTGCTGGCGGCGTTCTTGGTCTTGCCTGGGGTCTTGTTCTTGGCCATGGGAATTCCTCTTTGGGGGTTACAGACGAGATGGCGTCACAATAGACAGACTAAAGCATGTGCTGTGATTCAACGTTCAATGGCATCCGATTGATGAACGCTATCGAAAAACCTACCGTGCCGGCACGCCTGCGCGAACGCCGCGCCGCGATCGACGGCGCGCTGACCCGCGACCGTGGCCGCCTGCTGGGCCTATGGTCGCGCTGGCAGGCCGCGCCCGGCAATGCCGCGCTGGAGACGGCGTTCGAGCACGCGCTGCAGGCGTCGCAGGCGCGTTGCGCCGCGCGCGCGGCGCAGCAGCCGGCGATCACGTTGGATCCGCAACTGCCGATCGCGCGCGAGGCCGAGCGCATCGTCGCGCTGATCCGCGAGCACCAGGTGGTGGTGATCGCCGGCGAGACCGGCTCGGGCAAGACCACGCAGTTGCCCAAGCTGTGCCTGGCCGCCGGACGCGGCGCCGCCGGCATGATCGGCTGCACCCAGCCGCGGCGCATCGCCGCGCGCGCGGTGGCCAGCCGCGTGGCCGAGGAGCTGCGCACGCCGGTGGGCGAGACCGTGGGCTTCCAGGTGCGCTTCAACGACCGCGTCGGCGAGCAGACCCGCATCAAGTTCATGACCGACGGCATCCTGCTGGCCGAGATCGCCAGCGACCGCTGGCTGTCCAGTTACGACACGATCATCGTCGACGAGGCGCACGAGCGCAGCCTCAACATCGATTTCCTGCTCGGCTACCTGAAGCAACTGCTGCGCAAGCGCCCGGACCTGAAGGTCATCGTGACCTCGGCAACGATCGACACCGCGCGCTTCGCCGCGCATTTCGACGATGCGCCGGTGATCAGCGTGGAAGGCCGCACCTATCCGGTGGAGGTGCGCTACAGGCCGCTGGAGGAGGCGGGCGGCGAGGAGGCCGACGCCGACAGTGGCGACAACGCCGGCGACCGCACGGTCAACCAGGCGATCGTGGCGGCGATCGACGAAATCACCCGGCTGGATCCGCGCGGCGACGTGCTGGTGTTCCTGCCCGGCGAACGCGAGATCCGCGATGCGCACCATGCGCTGGAACGGCGCAAGTACCGCGAGACCGAGGTGCTGCCGCTGTACGCGCGGCTCTCCAACGCCGATCAGGACCGGGTGTTCAATCCGGGCCCACGGCGGCGGCTGGTGCTGGCCACCAACGTCGCCGAAACCTCGCTGACGGTGCCGCGGATCCGCTACGTGGTCGATCCCGGCTATGCGCGGGTCAAGCGCTACAGCCCGCGGCAGAAGCTCGACCGCCTGCACATCGAGCCGATCTCGCAGGCCAGCGCCAACCAGCGCAAGGGTCGCTGCGGCCGCATCGCTGAGGGCATCTGCTACCGGCTGTACGCCGAGGCCGATTTCCAGGCGCGGCCGGAGTTCACCGACCCGGAGATCCGCCGCTCCAGCCTGGCCGGGGTGATCCTGCGCATGCTGCAGCTGGGGCTGGGAAGGATCGAGGATTTCCCGTTCCTGGAGCCGCCGGACGAGCGTGCGGTGGCCGACGGCTGGCAGCAACTGGTGGAGCTGGGCGCGGTCGGCGAGCCGGACCGCCATGGCCTGCGCAAGCTCACCGAGATCGGCCGCAAGATGGCGCGGCTGCCGGTGGACGTGAAGCTGGCGCGCATGCTGGTGGCGGCGCAGCAGCACGGCTGCCTGCGGCCGATGCTGGTGATCGCCGCGTTCCTGGGCATCCAGGACCCGCGCGAGCGCCCGCCGGAGGCGCGCGAAGCCGCCGACAACGCGCATGCCAAGTTCGCCGATACGCGCTCGGAATTCGTCGGCATCCTGCGCCTGTGGGACGGTTACCGTCAGGCGCACGAGGACCTGACCCAGTCCAAGCTGCGCGACTGGTGCGGACGGCATTTCCTCGGCTTCCTGCGCATGCGTGAGTGGCGCGAACTGCACCGCCAACTGCATCTGCTGTGCGCGGAGCTGGGCTGGATCGAGGAGCCGGCGGAAGCCTCCCTGCGGCCCCTGCTGGCCGGCGCTTCCGCGCCCGCGCCGGCGCGCGATGCCGAGACCGCGGCGCGTGCGACCCGTGGACAATTGCACCGCGCCGCGCGCCTGGCTCGCGAAGGTCGCGGCACGCCGGCCGCGCCCGCACCGGCGGCGCCGACCCCGCCGCCGGCGCAACCCGATGCAGGCGAGGCGCCGCGCGCCAGCGAACGCGAGCGTGCCGCCGCCTACCAGGCGCTGCACCGCGCCTTGCTGGCCGGGCTGCCGACCCAGGTCGGCCACCGCACCGAGAAGGGCGATTTCCTGGCGCCGCGGCAGCGTCGCTTCCTGCTGTTCCCCGGTTCGGCGCTTGCCCGCAAGCCGCCGCCGTGGGTGCTGCCGGCGACGCTGCTGGACACGCAGAAGGTGTGGGGCCTGACCAACGCCGCGATCGAACCGGATTGGGTGATCGCCGAGCTGCCGCACCTGCTGGCGCGCAAGCATTTCGATCCGCACTGGTCGCGCGCGCAGGGGCAGGTGCTGGCCTCCGAGCAGATCAGCCTGTTCGGGCTGGTGCTGGCGCCGAAGAAGCCGGTGCACTACGGCCGCATCGATCCGCCCGGTGCGCACGAGTTGTTCGTGCGCCAGGGCCTGGTGCCGGGCGAGATCAACACCCGCGCCAGCTTCGTGGCCGACAACCAGAAGGTGCTGGCGCAGGCGCACGAGGAAGAGGCCAAGCTGCGCCGCGCCGGCATCGTCGCCGACGAGGACTGGCAGGCGCGCTGGTATCTGGACCGGATTCCCGGCGAGATCCATTCCGCCTCCGGTCTGGACGCTTGGTGGAAGGCGCTGGCGCCGGAGCAGCGGCGCGCGCTGCACTGGTCGCTGGCCGATCTGCTGCCGGGCGAGGGCAGCGCGGCCGAACGCTATCCCACGTACTTCCCGCTGGGCGATGCGCGGCTGCCGCTGTATTACCGTTTCGAACCGGGCGCGGCCGACGACGGCGTGACCCTGGAAGTGCCGGTGCACCTGCTCAACGCGCTGGATCCGGCGCGGCTGTCGTGGCTGGCGCCGGGCTTCGTCGCCGACAAGGCGGCGGCGCTGATCCGCAGCCTGCCCAAGGCGCTGCGCCGCAACTACGTGCCGGCGCCGGACTTCGCCCGCGCGTTCTACGAGGCGTTCCCGCAGCCCAGCGCCGACGACCTGCGCGGCGAGCTGGCGCGCTTCCTGCAGCGCGCCACCGGTGCGCCGCTGAGTGCCCTGGAGTTCGACGAGGGCACGCTGGAGCCGCATCTGCGCATGAACCTGCGCCTGCGCGACGAGGCCGGTAAGGTGCTGGCCGAGTCGCGCGACCTGGACGCGCTGCGCGCGCGCTTCGGCGAGCGGGCCGGGCAGGCCTTCGCCGCGCGCGCTGGCCGCGCCATGGCCGCGACCGGGCTGCGCGAGTTCCCGGCCACGCCGATTCCGCTGCAGGTGCCGGGCGAAGCCGGCGTGCCGGCGTATCCGGCGCTGGTGGACGAGGGCGACAGCGCCGCGCTGCGCATCTTCGCCGACCGCGCGCAGGCCGAGGCCGCGCATCCGCGTGGCGTGCGCCGGTTGCTGGAGATCGCCCTGGCCGACAAGGTCAAGCAGGCACGCAAGCAGTTGCCGGTGTCGCCCAAGACCGGCCTGCTGTACGCGGCGATCGAATCGCAGGAACGCCTGCGCGGCGACCTGGTGGAAACGGCGTTGAACGTGCTGCTGGAGCAGGGGCTGGAGGCGATCCGCGATGCGGACAGTTTCGCCCAGCGTCGCGATGCCGCCGCCAAGCAGCTGTTCGGCGAGGCCATGGAGCGGCTGAAGCTGGCCGAGGCGATCATGGGTGCGGCGGCGGAGCTGAAGCCGCAACTGGAATCGCCGCTGATGGGTTGGGCCAGCGGCAACCTCGACGACCTGCGCGCGCAACTGGCGGCCTTGCTGCATCCGGGCTTCCTGCGCGAAACCCCGGCCACGGCCCTGGCGCAGTTCCCGCGCTATCTGCGCGCGATGATCCTGCGCGCCGAGCGCGCCAAGCGCGATCCGGCCCGCGACCAGGCGCGGATGCTGGAGCTGAAGCCGTTCGTCGACGCACTGGCCGACGCGGCCGCGGCCGGACGCGGCGACACGCCGGAATGGCAGGCGCTTCGCTGGGATCTGGAAGAACTGCGCGTGTCGCTGTTTGCTCAGGAATTGGGTGCCCGTGCCGGCATTTCGGCCAAGAAGCTGGCGCAGCGGGTGGCTTTGCTGCGGTGATTGGGGATTGGGGATTGGGGATTGGTGGCGGGATTCCCGTGCGTTTCCTGCTGCCCGTGGCCGAGGTGTTCGCGTTTGCGGCGTTCTGTGGAAGGGATTTCAGGGAGGTCACATCACCCGGGTTCGTCATAAGCGTCATTGCATCTGTAGGAGCGGCTTCAGCCGCGACGGCGTTCCCGGCAAGGCCTCGTCGCGGCTAAAGGGCACCTCGAACAACCTGCCACGACCTGGAGCCAGGGGCAGCATCTGTCGCAACGGCACCAGAGCGGCGCCTGATCGTGGTGGTTGGGAGGCTGAGGTGGCCGCTCGGCCACCTCAGCCGATCACGCCGGCACCATGGCCCGCTCCTGTAGCCGTGCCAGCCGCATCACGTTATGGCTGGCGACCTTCAGCCCGATCACCACCTTTGCCCGCGCCAAGCCGATGCAGCGTACGAACTTGCCGCCTTGTTGGGCCAAGCGCGCAAACGGGTGCTCGCCGAACACCCGATCCTTGGCAATGCGACGGTTCCGGCGCTTTGCTGCCTCGCTCAAGGGCTTGCGTGCCTGCCCTTGATGTTGGATCGCGGGGCGGTAACCACGCTTTTTCAGGTCTGCTTCTCGCGCTGCATCGGCATACCCGCTATCGGCCCATACCGTGCGGCCGGTGTTGTCCGGGTCCAGCACCTGCTCGAAGTGGCGGCTGTCGTGCACGTTGGCCGCGCTCACGTCGTAGCGGCGGATGAAACCCCAGCGGCGGTCCGTGCTGGCGTGCAGCTTGTAGCCGTAGAACGTCACCCCATGCTTCCTGGTCCAGCGTGCCTGCACGTCTTTCTGCGCACGCTTGGCATCACTCCAGTCCTGGCCGACGTCATCGCCCTGCTTGATCTGCGCGTTCTCCTCGCGCGTGTTGCGCTGGATCGGAGCGCTGACGATGCTGGCGTCGATGATCTGACCGCCGCGGGCAATGAACCCAGCACGTTGCAATTGCTCACCGATCGCCGTGCTGATGTCGCCCATCAGATCCTTGGTCTTGAGCCGTTCGCGCCACACCCAGATCGTCTTGGCGTCGGGCACCTTGCCGCTGTGTTCCAGTCCAAGGAATTGCTGGAAGCTGCGCCGATCCAGCACCTGATACTCCAGCGCATCGTCGGAGAGGTTGTACAACTGCTGCAACAGCAGCAGCTTGATCATCATCTGCGTCGGCCAAGCCGGACGGCCGCCGCGCTTGCCGGTACCCAAGGACAGCTTCGCGTCTACGGCGTGAGCAATCCCGGCAAAGTCGATATGCCGTGACAGCAGAGCCAGAGGATCGCCGATCTGCTGCCGCTTGGCTTCGCGTTCGTGGCCGGCAAACAGGCTGATCATCGTGGCGTCCTCGGCGTGTTCTCCAGACCAATGATGCCAAAGGTGGGGTTTTTAGAGGTGCCCTAAAGCCGCTCCTACGCGTATGCCCCCAGGATGGTTGAAGGTGCGCTGTATTACCGACGCTCTGGCGGTAATGCGTCGGGGCTGAAGCCCCTCCCACAAAGGGAGATGCCGCGCGTGGAGTGGTCACGGCGACCGTTGTGGGAGGGACTTTAGTCACGACGCATTGCCGCCAAAAGCGTCGGGACTGAAGCCCTTGCACAAGAGAGTTGCGCCGTGTGGAGGGCAAGCGAATTGCGCGGTAATGGCACGTCTTTTGGATTGCCAAGCGCCTGCTCGGCAGCATCTCGCTGATGCGGGGGTAGGAGCGGCTTCAGCCGCGACCGTCGTGGCGCCATGCGTCGCGGCTGAAGCCGCTCCTACGACAAGCGATGTGCGATCACGCCACTCGATGTCTCAGCCGACAGCAACCCTGCGAATCTCCAATCCCCGCCCCTCAATCATCCACCCGCTCGCCCATCAGCTCGCGCTGGCGCTTGTCCAGTTCCTCGGCATAGCGCTTGCGCACGAAGCTTTCGCTCAGCACGCCCAGTACCTTGCCGTGCTCGTCGACCACCGCCAGTTCGTCGCTCTGGGTCAGGTCGAACTGACGCATGGCGGTGACCACGTCGGTGTCGGCGGGCAGGGCCACGTCGCGGTTGCCGGCGTAGTCGACGATGGCCGCGTCGGCGTTGACGCCGTCGGCGTAGGCGGCGGCCAGGGTGACCAGGCCGGCGTAATGGCCGCTCTCGTCCTCCAGCACCACGCGAGTGCCCGAGCCGAGCGGGAAGCGGCGGCGGAATTCGGCCACGCTGGTGGTGGCGGCCAGCGGATGCACGTCCTTCTGCATCATCCGCCCGGCGCTGAGGTGCTTGACCCAGCCGACGTCGCGCGCGCTCTTGATGGTCTCCCCGCGCAGGTGCAGGCGCCAGGTCGAGAACGAGTAGCCGAAGATCTGCCGGACGATGGTGTTGGCCACCAGCACCGCCACCATCACCGCGCTGGCCAGCACGAAGTCGTGGGTGCCCTCGAGCACCAGCATCGCCATGGTCATCGGCGCGCCGATCACCGCGGCGGCCATCGCCGCCATGCCGGCCAGCGACGCGGCGGTGCCGTCGACCAGGGCCATGCCGCTGCCGAGATTCAGCACGCCGGCGAACAGCCCGCCGACCAGCGAGCCCATGAACAGCGAGGCGAAGAACAGGCCGCCGCGGAAGCCGAAGCCCAGCGAGATGGCCGAGCCCAGGCACTTGAGCAGCAACAGGATGCCCAGCCAGCGCAGCGAGGTCGGGCTGGTCAGGTCCAGGTGCAGCGCGCCGTGTCCGGAGGACAGCACCTGCGGGGTGATCAGCGCCAACGGGATCAGCAGCAGGCCGCCGGCCACCGGGCGTGCCCAGCGCGGCAGCGGGCTGCGGTTGATCGCCTGTTCGATCGCGCCGATCAGGCGCATCACCGCCACCGCCAGCAGGGCGCAGAGCACGCCCAGCAGCGCGTACAGCACGTAGTCGCGCGCCTCCAGCGCCGAGGCCGCCGAGGCCGGCAGCAGGTACGGCTGCACCCCGGCCAACTGCGACACGAACACCGCGCCCAGCGAGGCCACCGCCACCGGTGCCAGCGCCGACGGCGAGTAGGCGCCGATCACGATCTCGAAGGCGTAGAACGCCCCGGCCAGCGGCGCGCCGAACGCGGCGGCGATGGCCGCGCCGGCGCCGGCGCCGACCAGGGTGCGGATGTCGGCGCGGCGCAGTCGCAGCACCCGGCCCAGGTGCGAGCCGCTGCCGGCGCCCATCTGCGTGTACGCCGCCTCCAGGCCGACCGAGGCGCCGACGCCGTTGGAGAACAGGGTCTGCACGGAGACGATCAGGTTGTCGCGCATCGACATGCGGCCGCCGTACAGCGCGTTGGCTTCGACGGCGTCGACCAGTTGCCGCTTGCGCGCGCGTGCGGCCATGCCCAGCAGGCCGACCAGCAGCCCGCCCAGCGGCAGCACCAGCAACTGGTGCACGCTCAGTTCGGACATGGCGCTGAGCCGCTCGTCGGCCTCCAGGCCGTACAGCAGGGCCTGCGCGCCGTGCGCCAGGCTGCTCTGCAACAGGGTCAGCAGGCCGGCGATCACGCCGACCAGCAGGGCCAGGGCGATGAACCAGACATCGCTGGCGCGCAGGCGCCGGCGCAGCGCGTCGGCGAGGCTGTGCGAGGCGTCGGCCAGTCCCGGCCGCGGGCGCATGTTCACGGCGCGCGACCCTATTTGACGCGGCGGACCTTGGCGCGGGTGTTGTAGGTGCCGACCTGCATGTACCAGACGCCCATGATGCCGGGGGTGATCTTCACCTTGGGTGCGGCGAGGTGCACGCCGGGCAGGCTCGCCGCTTCGGTCTGTTCCCACTCCTGGCCGTTGGCCAGCACGTAGTGGCGTCCCTTGGCGAAGCCGGAGAACTCGCCGATCAGGGTGCTCTCGATCGGCTCGGCGCTGCCGAAGTCGAAGAAGCCGCGGTTCTTGGTGATCACCTCGCGGCGGCCCTCTTCCTTGGCCTTTTCCAGCGCCACCGCGGTTTCTTTGGCGACCTTGCCCTGCAGCCAGTCGTTCAGCACGGCCAGCTCCTGTGGCGAGAGCTTGTCCAACCCGGCCGCCTTGAACTCCTGCGGCGACATCTGCGTCTGCAGATCGCCGGAGACGGTGCGCTGGGCGAGCGCGGGGGCGGCGGACACGGCGAGCGCCGCGCACAGGACCAGGGGAGCGAGACGCGCGAGGGACATGGCGGGGATCCGGGCAGTGGGATGCGCCGTAGTGTAGTCGCAAGCGGTGACCGCGCACGGGACGCCGGGCGCGCCCGAGACCGCGTCGGCGTCCGATTCAGTCGTCGGCGGAGGCGGGCACGGCGGTGGCGCGTGGCGGCCGCCGGTACACGAAGTCCGGGGCCGGCGCGGCGGCTTCGCGCTGTGCCAGCGCCTGCAGCGCCGCGTGCGCCGGGGCGCGTTCGCACACCGGGTCCAGGGTCGCGGCATCGCCGCTCAGCGCCAGCGCCTGGCAGCGGCAGCCGCCCCAGTCGACCTCGCGTTTCGGGCAGCCCTGGCACACCTCGGGCATCCAGGCGCTGCCGCGGAAGCGCACGAAGGCCTCGCCGTCTTCCCAGATCGCCGCCAGCGGGCGCGTGCGCAGGTTCTCGAAGCGCATGTCCGGCAGGGTCTCGGCGGCATGGCAGGGCAGCACGTCGCCGCGCGGGGAGATGTTGACGAAGCGCTGGCCCCAGCCGCCCATGCAGGCCTTGGGCCGGTGCGCGTAGTAGTCGGGGGTGACGAAGTCGATGTGCAGGCGGTCCTGCAGGCGCAGCCGGGCGGCGTCCACCGCGGCCACGGTCGCGTCGATCTGCGCGCGGCTCGGCATCAGCGCGGCGCGATTGCGCAGGCCCCAGCCGTAGTATTGGGTGTGCGCCACTTCCAGGCGTTCGGCGCCGAGCTCCAGCGCCAGCTCGATCATCGCCGGGACACGTTCGGCGTTGTGGCGATGGATCACCGCATTGATCGTCAGCGGCAGGTCGAGCGCGCGCACCGCCGCGGTGAACGCGCGCTTCTTGGCCAGGCTGTCGCGGTAGCCGGCGATGCGGTCGGCGCCGGCGGCGTCGGCATCCTGGACGCTCAGTTGCACGTGTTCCAGCCCGGCCGCGGCCAGATCCGCCAGCATCGGCGCGCCACCGGCCACGCCGGAGGTGATCAGGTTGCTGTACAGGCCCAGCGCGCGTGCATGCGCGACCAGCGCGGGCAGGTCCTTGCGCAGCATCGGTTCGCCGCCGGAGAAATGCGCCTGCAGCACGCCCATCGCCGCGGCCTGGTCCAGCGCCGAGCGCCAGCCGGCCGTATCCAGTTCCTCGCGCAGGCCGGCCAGTGCGATCGGGTTGGAGCAATACGGGCAGGCCAGCGGGCAGCGATGGGTCAGCTCCAGCAGGATCGACAGCGGCGGCGGCACCGAGGCGTTCACGCGCGCAGCAGCCGTTTGGCGTGCAACTGCTGCGCCAGTTCGCGCACGTCGTGTTCGACCTCGGCCGGGTCGGCCTCGAATTCGGTCGCCAGTTCCGCCGCGATCGCCGCCAGGCTGCGCGCGCCGTCGCAGCGCGAGACGATGGCGTGGGCGATGGCGTCCAGTTCGATCACCCGCTCCGGCGCCAGCAGCACCCATTGGTCGCGCGCGCGGTCGTGCTGCAGGCGCACGCCGGCGGCGAGCCGCGGTTGGCTGCTGGCGTCCAGTGCGCTCATGCCGCGGCCTGCGCCGCGTCCGGGACGAACGCGTCCGGCCAGGCCACGCCCGGTTGCACGTAGGCGAAGTGCAGCGCATCCAGTTGCGACCACAGCACGCCGCACTTGAAGCGCAGCGCGTCCTGCACCAGTTGCTGCTTCTCCACGGTGTCGGCGTGGCGCTTGACGTAGTCCAGGGCGAAGTCCGAATCGCGCGGCGCCTCGTGCAGGCGATGCTCGAAATACGCCAGCGCCTCGCGCGAGACGAAGTCGTAATGCTGCAGCATGCCGGCGACGCGGTGGCCGATGATGCCGGGCGCGAACAACTCGGTCAGCGACGAGGCGATGGCCTCCAGCAGGCTCTTCTCGCGCACGAAGTGCAGGTAGGCCTGCACCGCGAAGCGGGTGCCGGGCAGCAGGCCGCGCCCGGACTGCACCAGGTCGCGGTCCAGTCCCAGCGCGTCGGTCAGGTGCAGCCAGCGGGCGATGCCGCCTTCGCCCTCGGTGCTGCCGTCGTGGTCGACGATGCGCTGGCGCCAGATCCGGCGCAGCGCCGGGTCGTCCATCCGCGCCAGGATCGCCGCGTCCTTGAGCGGGATGCAGCGTTGGTACTCGTAGCGGTTCAGCGCCCAGGCCTGGACCTGGCCGCGGTTCAGGCGGCCGCTGTGCAGCAGGGCGTGGAAGGGGTGCTGGTCGTGGTACAGCCGCGCCCCGATCCCGCGCAGCGCGGTTTCCAGTTGTTCCGGGCTCAGCAGTGCGCTCACGGGGTCGGTCTCGCAGGCGATGGGGCGGCAGGGGTCACAGCGCGATCTCCATGCCGTCGTGGGCCACGTCCCAACCGTGCGCGGCGACCGTTGCGCGCTCGGCGGAGTTGGCGTCGAGGATGGGGTTGGTGGTGTTGATGTGGATGAAGACCTTGCGTGCCACGCTCAGGTCGGCGAAGGCACGCAGGGTGCCGGCCTCGCCGTCGATGCTCATGTGGCCCATGCGCTGGCCGGTCTTGGCGCTGATGCCCAGTTGCACCAGCTCGTCGTCGCGCCACAGGGTGCCGTCGAAGAACACCAGTTCGGCGCCGCGCAGGCGCTCGCGCAATGCGTCGGTCAGCGCCGCGCAGCCGGGGATGTAGTGCAGGCGGTGCGTGCCGTCGTCGATGGTCAGGCCCAGCGTCTCCTCGGCCGAGCCGGCCAGGTCGCCGCTGTGGCGGGATTCCATGAACAGCGGCACCTTGCCCGGCACCGCGAACGGCGTGACCTGCAGGCCGAGCAGCGACAGCGGTGTGTCGAGGGCGAACGGATGGCGGTGCACGTAGGCCGGGTGCAGCGCGTCGAACACCGGGTTCTGCGCCAGCAGGTCGAGCACGCGGCTGCTCGCGTACAGGTCGAAGCGCTGGCTTTCGCGCATCGACAGCAGGCCGGCGATATGGTCGATCTCGCCGCTGGTCAGCAACACCGCCTCGATCGGCGAATGGCGCTGGTCGCGCTGTGGCCATAGTGCGGGGGTGGCCAGCACTTGCTGGCGAAAATCGGGTGAGGCGTTGATCAGCAGCCAGCGCTGGCGGTCGACGCTGACCGCGATGCTGGCCTGGGTACGGCGTTGGGCACCCGGGTGTTGCTGCCACGCGCGTTGGCTCGCGGGCGTGTGGCAGTTCCACTGCGGATGCCCTCCGCCTGCCGCCGATCCCAAAACGATGAGGTGCATCCGGTCTCCGTTGATGGCGCCTGGCCGGTCGCGCTTCGGTCGCGGGAAGGGAGGAGTGCGCGGGTCAGAGCTCGCCGGAGGCGTAGCAGTTGATTTCCGCGCCGACGCAGATCTCGCGGATCACAGGCTTGTTCCACTTCTTCATGTGCGTTCCTCTTCGAGTCGGTCCAGGGACGACGGCAGCGGCGCATGCAGACAGCAGCGGGTCGCCGTCGCGTCGAGCATAGGCGCGGGGATTTGGGCGGTTGTGAAATTCCGGTAAAACCGCCGCAAGTCGCAACCGGATCACAGTGACGCGGCGGTGCGTATCCGCCGGACGCCCCGCGCGCGCGGCCGGCGCAATTGTGAGAACGCGCACAAGCGCGTTAGTGTAGGCGGCACCGTTTTGTCGACTGCGTCCGTCCTTGAACCACACCGTCCACTCCGGCCTGGAGGCGTTGCTGCAGCGCCCGTCGGCCGCGACCCTGGCGCCCGCCCTGCGCGCGGCGCTGCTGCAGGCCTGGCAGGCACAGGCCGAGCCGCTGCCGCGGCTGCCGTGGCCGGTGCTGGCCGACACCCTGGACGCGCTGGCGCTGCTGTCGGCCGACGAGGCGTCGCTGCTGGCGGCGTTGCTGTTCGACCTACCGGCCTTGCGCGCACAGTTGCCGCAGTTGCCGGTGGCGCCACCGGCGCGGGCGCAGGCGGTGGCCGGTCTGCTGGAGGCGCAGGACGCCGCCGACCCGGTGTGGGCGCTGCATGCCGGGCGCGAGGCCGGGCGCAACAGCGAAGGCCTGCGCCGGCTGCTGCTGTCGATCGTGCAGGACCTGCGGGTGGTGCCGATCCTGCTGGCGCGGCAACTGGCGCAGATGCGCGTGGCCGACAAGGCGCCGGAGGCGCAGCGCCGCGCGCTGGCGCAGCTGACCCGCGACATCCACGCGCCGCTGGCCAACCGCCTGGGCATCTGGCAGCTGAAATGGGAGCTGGAGGATCTGGCGTTCCGGCACCTAGAGCCGGACACCTACCGGCGCATCGCCCGCGAGGTCGACGAGAGCCGGGTGGCGCGCGAGCGCTACATCGATGCGGTCAAGAAGATCCTGTCCACGGCGCTGGCCGAGCAGGGCCTGCGCGCGGAGATCAGCGGGCGGCCCAAGCACATCTACAGCATCTGGCGGAAGATGCAGAAGAAGCGCCTGGCCTTCGACCAGCTGTACGACCTGCGCGCGGTGCGGGTGATGGTCGACGACGTCGCCGCCTGCTACGCCGCGCTGGGCGTGGTGCATGCGCTGTGGGCGCCGGTGCCCAGCGAGTTCGACGACTACATCGCCCGGCCCAAGGCCAACGACTACCGCTCACTGCACACCGCGGTGGTCGGGCCGGAAGGGCGCACGATCGAGGTGCAGATCCGCACCCACGACATGCATGCGCAGGCCGAGCTGGGCGTGGCCGCGCACTGGAAGTACAAGGAAGGCGGCAAGGGCGCGGAGAAGGCCTTCGACCGCAAGATCACCTGGATGCGGCAGCTGCTGGAACAGTCGCAGGACGGTGAGCAGGGCGGGCTGGCCGGGGCGCTGGACGCCGAACTGGTCGAGGACCGGGTCTATGCGCTGACCCCGATGGGCGAGGTGATCGACCTGCCGCAGGGCGCCACGCCGCTGGATTTCGCCTACCACGTGCACACCATGGTCGGGCACCGCTGCCGCGGCGCCAAGGTCAACAACCGCATCGTGCCGCTGACCCACAAGCTGCGCAGCGGCGACCGCGTGGAGATCCTCACCGGCAAGGAGGCCGAGCCGCGCCGCGACTGGCTGCTGCCGGCCAACGGTTACCTGGCCAGCGGACGCTCGCGCGACAAGGTGCGCGCCTGGTTCCACAAGCTGGACCGCGCGCGCAACGTGCAGGCCGGCAAGGAACTGCTGGAGCGCGAGCTCAAGCGCCTGGGACTGCAGCAGGCCGACCTGCTGCCGGCGGCGAAGAAGTTTCATGCCGATGGCGTGGAAGAGTTGTACATCCAGGTGGCGCTGGGCGATGTCGGCCCCAGCCAGGTCGGGCGCGCCCTGCACGAGGCCGAGCGTGCCGCGGCGCAGCCGGCGGCGCCGGCCATGCCGCGGCCGACCGCACGGCGCACCGGCCTGGGCAAATCCAAGTTCACCGTGCAGGGCGTGGGCAATCTGCTGGTGCAACTGGCGCGTTGCTGCCAGCCGGTGGCCGGCGAGCCGATCGCCGGGTATCTCACCCGTACCCGCGGCGTCACCGTGCACCGCAGCGACTGCGCGGCGTTCGCGCGGCTGGCCGCCAGCCATCCGCAGCGGGTGCTGCCGGTGGAGTGGGGCCAGGCCGGCGGCGGCTACGAGGTCGACGTGCTGGTGCGCGCGGTGGACCGGCGCTGGCTGCTCAAGGACATCACCAACCTGATCGCCCAGGAAGAGGCGCACGTGCTGGAGATCAACAGCGACAACGTGCGCGACAGCGGCCTGGCGCAACTGCGGCTGCGGCTGAAGGTCGGCGATTACGGGCAACTGTCCACCTTGCTCGGCAAGCTCGACGCGCTACCGGGCGTGCACGAGGCGCGGCGGCTGGGCTAAGGGCAGCGCCGCGGGGGCGCCCGCCGTGGCGATGGCCGTTGCCATGCACAGCTGTTCGTCATCGGGCCGACGCTAAGCTTGCGCGGTGAGCATGCCGCCGGATCACGTCAGGGACGAACCCACGCGCAGGCAGCGGCCGGTGCCGCTGTGGCGCGATCGGCGTGTCTGGCGCTGGGCGCTGGCGATGCTGCTGGTGCTGGGGATGGCCGTGGTGGTGTTCCGCCGCCCGCTGGCCGACCTGATCTGGCCGGAGACGCGTATCCAGCAATTGCTCGATCAGGGCCACGCGGCACTGCGCGCGGGCCGGCTCAGCGCCGCCGACGGCAGCGGCGCGCGCGAGCGCTTCGAAGCCGCGCTGGCGCTGGACAGCGACCGCATGCAGGCGCGCATCGGCTTGGCCGCGACCGGGCGTGCGGCACTGGGGCAGGCGCGTGCGGCGCTGGCCGCCGGGCGCTATCCGCAGGCGCGCGAGGCGCTGGCGCTGGCGCGCGCGCTGCAGGTGCCGCGCGCCGATGCTGACCGCATCGAGGCGGCACTGCGCGCGCGCGAGGCCGCGCACGCCGGCATCGATCAATTGCTGCAGCGGGCGGCGCAGGCGCGCCGCGACGGGCATCTGGACGATGGCCCGGACGCGGCCCTGCCGCTGTACCAGCGGGTGCTGGAGTACGCGCCGGAACGCACCGCGGCGCTGGAAGGTCGCGAGGATGCGCTGTCGGAACTGCTGCAGCACGCGCGCAGTGCGCTGGCGCGCGGCGACCTGGTTGCCGCCGCGGCGCTGGTGGAGCGCGCGCGTGGCTATGACCCCGGGCATGTCGACCTGCCCGAGACCCAGGCGGAACTGAACCGGGCGCTGGAGCGCCTGCAGCGCGAGGCCGAGCAGGCCCTGCGCCGGCAGCGCCTGGACGCGGCGGCACACGCGTTTGCGCAGTGGCACGCGGCGGTGCCGGATGCCCCCGGCGCCAGCGACGGCCTGGAGCGGGTGGCGGCGGCCTATGCGCTGCAGGCGAGCCGTGCCGCCGCCGATTTCCGTTTCGGCGAGGCCGAGCGCGCCTTGCGCAAGGGCCAGGCCCTGGCGCCGGACAGCCGCGCGCTGGCCGATGCGAAGCAGGCGTTGCAGCGCGCCCGGCAAAGCCAGGCCACGCCGCCTTCGCGGGTGTCGCCGGCCGAGCGCGAGCGGCGCCTGCAGCGTCTGCTGGCCGAGCTGCAGGCCGCCGAGGCGCGCGGCGACTGGCTCACACCGCCCGGCGCCAGCGCCTACGACACCTTGCTGGCGGCGCAGACCCTGGCGCCGCGCGATGCGCGGGTGCGCGCGGCCGAGCAGCGCGTGCTGGCGGCGCTGCGGCGCTGTTTCGACGATGCCATGCGCGGCAACCGGGTGCTGGCGGCGAGCGCCTGCTACGACGCCTGGCGCGCACTGGCGCCGGGCGGCAATGGCCTGGTCACCGCGCGCCGGCGCCTAGCGCAGCGCTGGCTGGCGGTCGGCGACGAGCGCCTGAGCGGCGGCGATGCCGCGTTCGCGCGGCAGGCGTTGCAGCGTGCCCGCGCGATCGATCCGGCCACCCCGGAACTGGCCGCCTTCGAGCGGCGTTTGCGCAGCCTCAGTCCGGGGCGTTAGTGGGCGCAGTGAAGTGGGTGCTTCCCCAGGCTGATGGTGCGGCGCGTCGGGACTGAAGTCCCTCCCACAGGGGGGCGCTGAGCGATTCCGGCGATCAGTTGTATCTCCGCGGCTGCGTGCGTCCTGGTTTGCCGTGCCCGCGTGGGGGTGCGACAGCGCCTGCCGGGTGCCTGCCATGGCGGCAATGCCTGCAGCACCGTTGTGGGAGGGACTTCAGTCCCGACGCGATCGGCCACGGCGTGCCACCGCCGCTCAGGCCAGGAACGCCTCGCGCACCGTGGCGCGGGCGGCATCCAGCGAGAAGTGGGTTTCGATGTTGCGCAGGCCGTTGTCGGACAGCCGTTGCCACAGCGCCGGATCGGCGTACAGCTGCGCGATGGCGTCGGCGAACGCGGCGGGGTCGTCGGCGATCAGCACGTCCTCGCCATCGCGCAGGTGCATGCCTTCCACCGCGCAGGCGGTGGCCACCACCGGTTGGCCATGGGCCATGCTGAGGTTGACCTTGCCCTTGACCCCCGCGCCGAAGCGCAGCGGCGCCACGGCGATGCGCATGCCGTCCATGTAGGCGGCGATCTCGGGGACGTGGCCGAGCAGCTCGACGCCGGCGGTGGCCTCGCCGAGGCGGCGGATGTCCTCCGGCATGTCCGCGCCGATGCAGTGGAAGCGCACCTCCGGCAGGCGCAGGCGCACCGCCGGAAACACCTCCTGCAGGAACCAGCGCACCGCGTCCACGTTGGGCGCATGGCGGAAGCCGCCGACGAACACCAGGTCGCGGCGCTGCGCCCACGGCAGGCCGGGGCCGGCGACCTCGTGCAGGTTCGAGATCAGCGCCGTGCGCACCTGCGGCGCCTCGCGCTGCAACTGTTCGCGTTCGACCGCGCTGACCAGCACGGTCACGTCGACCTGTGCCATCACCTCCAGTTCGCGCGCGCGGGTGCGCTCGGCCTCGCGCAGCAGGCGCGCGTCGCCGGCGAGTTCGGCACCACGGCGTTCGCGCAAGTAGTGCAGGTCCACGGTGTCGAACAGGCGCCGTGCCTGCGGCGCGAACCGGCGCAGCAGCGGCAGGCAGGCATGGGCGACGTGGTGGCGCACCAGCAGCACGCTGTGGAAGCGTGCGCCGTGCTGCTGCAGGAACCAGGTCAGGTTCTTCAGGTACGGCGCGTACCACACCTCCACGCCGAGCCGTTGCAGGGTCTCGCTATGGCGGCTGGCATAGCTGCGCTCGCTGGGCACGAACACCACGTGCGCGCCTTCCTCGAGCAGCAGGCGGATCAGGTTGAGCTGGCGCAGCGAGGCGGAATCGCGGTCCGGCTGCGGCAGCGCTTCGTCCAGGATCAGTACCTGGCGCTGCCGGCGATGCAGCAGCGTTGGCGTCGGTACCTCGCCGGGTTGCAGGTGTTGCGGCAATACCTCGGCCCACTTGGCGGCGAAGACCGCACGATTGCGCACCTGGTAGGCCTTGATCCCGCTGCCGGTGTCGGTGCCGTTGCTGGTGCCCTCGTCGTGCACCACGCGGCTGGCCGGCTGCACCAGCGTGCGCAAGCCGGCGGCGCGTACCGCGAAAGCCAGGTCGGTGTCCTCGTAGTACGCCGGCATGTAGCGCGTGTCGAAACCGCCCAGCGCCAGGAAGCGCGCGCGCTCGATCGCCAGCGCCGCGCCGCTGCCGTAGTCGACGTCGCGCAGGTAGGCATAGCGCGGATCGTCGGGCGATTCGAAGCGGCCGTAGCTCCAGGCACTGCCGTCGGCGAAGACCACCCCGCCGGCATCCTGCAGGCGGCCGTCGGGATACAGCAGTTGCGCGCTGACCAGGCCGGCCTGCGGCAGCTGCGCGAACGTGTCCAGCAACGCGTCCAGCCAGCCCGGCTGCGGCACCGTGTCGTTGTTGAGGAACACCAGGTAGCGGCCCTGCGCGCGCGCAGCGCCGTCGTTGCAGGTGGCGATGAAGCCGCCGTTGCGCTCGCGTACGTGGTAGTGCAGGCCGACCACCTGCGGCAGCCACTGTGGCGTGTCGTCGCTGCTGCCGTCGTCGATCACCAGGATCTCGCAGGGCGCGGCCGGTGGATGCGCGGCCAGCGCACGCAGGCAGGCGAGGGTATGCGCGACGTGGTTGTAGACCGGGATCACGATGCTGACCAGCGGCGCGGGACTGTTCGGTACGGCGAACGGCGCGAACGGCGCCGCTTGCACCGCGAACAGCGCGCGCTGCGGCGGCGGCAGCGGTTGCGCATGCACGCGCAACCGCTCCCAGGTGCTGCGCCAGCCGCGCGTGCGCAGGCTGGTCAGGCCGCGCCGGACCAGGCCGGCCAGGCGGTTCAGGGCGTAGCGCGCATTCGCCCACGACATCGACATCCGGTACCACTCCAACTTAAACGAAGAGGCCGTCGCGCCGCGCTGCCCGCTGGGCTGCGCTAGACTCGGCGGAATTTACATTCTCGCATTCCCGTGCCCCGACGCTACGACGATCACGACACCGACGATCAGGACGACGCCCTGGACAGCCCCGCCGCCGTATGGCGCAGGCGCCTGCTTACCTGGGGCCTGGCCGCCGCCGCACTCGGCCTGGGCTTCCTGATTCCGTACACGGTCTATCTGAACAAACAGGTCACCCAGCGTTTCGGCGAACTGCGCTGGCAGATTCCCACCCGCGTGTACGCGCGGCCGCTGGTGCTGGCGCCGGACACGGCGATGGACCCGCAGACGCTGAAGACCGAACTCGATGCCGCCAGCTATCGCGCCGACGCCGGTGCCGAGCGCCCCGGCAGCTACCAGCAGGACGGCAGCCGCTTCACCATCGCCAGCCGCGGCTACGTCGACGTCGACGGGCGGGTTGCGCCGCGGCGCATCGAGGTGGGCCTGGCCGGCGGGCGCGTGGTGGCGCTGCGCGATGCGCAGACGCGCAAGGCGCTCAAGGCCGCGCGGCTGGATCCGGCGCGCATCGCCACGCTGTACGGGCAGAAGCAGGAAGAGCGGCGCCTGGTGCGCGTGGACGAGGTGCCGGAACTGCTGGTCACCGGCTTGCAGGCGGTCGAGGACCGCGACTTCAATTCGCACCACGGCATCGACCTCAGCGGCATGGTCCGTGCGGCCTGGGTGATGGTGCGCTCCGGCGGCAAGAGCCGGCAGGGCGCCAGCACCCTGACCCAGCAGCTGGCGCGCAGCGGCCTGCTCGGCATCGGCAAGGAACAGACCGTCACCCGCAAGTTCAACGAGATCCTGTACGCGCTGATCATGGAGGCGCGCTACGACAAGCGCACCATCCTCGAGGCGTATCTGAACCAGGTGTACCTGGGCCAGCGCGGCAGCCAGGCGGTGCATGGCGTGGCCTCGGGTGCGGAGTTCTGGTTCGGCCGCGAACTCGACGCGCTGGCGCCGGAGCAGGTGGCGCTGCTGATCGGCCTGGTCAAGGGGCCGTCCTACTACGACCCGCGGCGCTACCCCGAGCGCGCGCTGGACCGGCGCAACTTCGTGCTGGGCAAGCTGCGCGAGAGCGAGCTGATCGACGAACCCACCTACCGCAAGGCGCTGGCCGCGCCGCTGGGCGTGCCGGCCGAACCCGGCCTGGTCGCGGCCAACCGCTTCCCCGCCTATGTTGACCTGGTGCGGCGCCAGCTGGCGCGCGATTACCCCGAAAGCGCGCTGCAGGGCGCCGGCCTGAGCGTGCTCACCGGCATGTCGCCGTCGGCGCAGGCGTACGCCGAGGGCGCGGTGACCCGCACCATTACCGCGCTGGAGACCAACAAGAAGCGCCCGCCGCTGCAGGCCGGGCTGGTGCTCACCGACACCCACAACGGTGAGGTGCTGGCGGTGGTCGGCAGCCGCGACGTGGCCCAGCCCGGCTTCAATCGCGCGATCGAGGCGCAGCGCCAGGTCGGTTCGCTGCTCAAGCCGTTCGTGTACCTGCTGGCGCTGGCGCAGCCGGACCGTTTTTCGCTGGCCAGCTGGGTCGACGACACGCCGGTCACCGTGCAACTGGGCCGCGGCCGCACCTGGAGCCCGGGCAATTCCGATGGTCGCAGCCATGGCACGGTGCGGGTGGTCGATGCGCTGGCGCATTCCTACAACCAGGCCACGGTGCGCGTCGGCATGCAGGTCGGGCCGGAGCGCGTGGCGCAACTGGTGAAGGTGCTGGCCGGCATCGAGGCAGAGGTCAATCCCTCGCTGATCCTCGGCGCCACCGACCAGAGCCCGTACGCGATGGCGCAGCTGTACCAGTTCCTGGCCTCCGGTGGCGAGATCCAGCCACTGCATGCGGTGCGCGGCGTGCTCGATCCGCAGGGCAAGCTTCTGAAGCGCTACGACAAGACCCCGGCGCCGGCGCAGGAGGGCGATTCCATCGCCGCCAACCTGGTCGGCATGGCGCTGCAGCAGGTGGTCAGCAACGGCACCGCGCGGCAGTTGCTCAGCGATGGCCTGGGCAAGCTGTCGCCGGCCGGCAAGACCGGCACCAGCAACGACGGCGTGGACAGCTGGTATGCCGGCTACACCGGCGATCACCTGGCGGTGATCTGGATCGGCAACGACCAGAACAAGCAGACCGGCCTGTACGGCGCCACCGGCGCGATGCGGGTGTGGTCGGGCATCTTCTCGCGCCTGCCGAGCGCGCCGCTGCAGGTGCAGGGCAAGGGCATCGACTGGCAGTGGATGGACCCGGTGGGGTACAACAGCACCGACCCGAGCTGCCCCGGCGCGCGCCAGTTCCCGTTCGTGGTCGGCTTCGTGCCGGCGTATGCCGCGTGCACGCCGCCGCAGGCGCTGCCGGAAGAAGCCGCCCCCGCCGAGGGCGAGCACCAGGGCGGCGGCTGGCGCAGCTGGTTCGGCCTGGACAAGAAGAAAGACCCGCCTGCCGACGCGGCCGCGCCGCCGCCGGCGCATTGATTCCCGGATCCCGGATACCGCTCATGCCCCCACGTCTTCCCGCCATCGCCGCCCTCAGCCTGCTGCTCGCCTCCTGCGTCAGCGCCCCGCCGCCGCCGCCCCCGGCTGCGCCGGTGGACACCACCACGCCGGCGCAGCGCATCGCCGCGATCGACGCCAGCGGCGGTGCCGACGACACCGAACTGAGCGTACAGCCGCTGCGCGATCCGGAAGTGGAGGACCTGCGCGAGAGCGCCAAGCGCAAGCGCAGCGCCGGCGACCTGGCCGGCGCCGCCGCGGCGCTGGACCAGGCGCTGAAGCTGGTGCCGGACGACCCGGCGCTGCTGCAGGACCGCGCCGAAGTGGCGCTGCTGCAGAAGGACGACGCCCAGGCCGAAGCCTTCGCCAAGCGCGCCATCGACCTCGGCTCGCAGACCGGCCCGCTGTGCCGCCGCCACTGGGCGACCATCGAACAGGCACGCCTGGCACGCGGGCAGAAGGAAAACGCCGCCTCGGCGCACGCGCAGATCGCCGGGTGCACGGTGCCGGGGATCAAGAGGTACTAAAGGGCCGGGAATGGGGAGTCGGGAATGGGGAATGGGTAAAAGCTGCGTTTCTGGCGGCTCGTCACCCTGGCGGCGTTCGATCTTCCCGCTCTGCCGGCGGCCGTGACAGTGAGCGGGTAGCGCTGCTGCTCTAACCATTCCCTATTTCCGACTCCCCATTCCCATGTCGTTAGCTCACGCAAGCACCGAAGCCCTCAGTGAAGGCGGGGCGCTTGCGCGTCAGCTCGATGCGTTCGTGCCGCGGCCGGCGCAGTTGCGGTTGACCGCGGCGATCGCCGAGGCGTTCGAGCAGCGCGACGTGCTGCTGGCCGAGGCCGGCACCGGCACCGGCAAGACCTATGCGTACCTGGTGCCGGCGCTGTTGTCGGGGCTGAAAACCATCGTCTCCACCGGCACCCGCGCGCTGCAGGACCAGCTCTACCACCGCGATCTGCCGCGGGTGCGGGCGGCGCTGGGCGTGGGCCTGAGCAGTGCGCTGCTGAAGGGACGCGCCAACTATCTGTGCAAGTACCGCCTGCAGCAGGCCCGCGGCGAGCCGCGGTTCACCGCGCGCGAGCAGGTGGCGCAGTTCCAGCGCATCGTCGCCTGGAGCGGGCGCACCCGCTTCGGCGACATCGCCGAACTGGATGCGCTGGCCGACGACTCGCCGCTGCTGCCGCTGGTCACCTCCACCGTGGACAACTGCCTGGGCACCGAATGCCCGTTCTGGGGCGAGTGTTTCGTGGTGCAGGCGCGGCAGCGCGCGCAGGCGGCCGACCTGGTGGTGGTCAACCACCACCTGCTGCTGGCCGACCTGGCGCTGAAACAGGAAGGCTTCGGCGAGATCCTGCCCGGCGCACAGGCCTTCGTGATCGACGAGGCGCACCAATTGCCGGAGCTGGCGGCGAACTTCTTCGGCGAAGGTTTCGGCATGCGCCCGCTGCAGGAACTGGCGCGCGACTGCCTGGCCGAGAGCCGCAATGTCGCCGGCGCGCTGGCCAGCCTGCAGGCGCCGGCGCAGGCGCTGGAACAGACCCTGCGCGAACTGCGCGCGGCGATGGAAGGGCTGCCGGCGCGCGGCACGCAGTGGCGGCTGCTGGCCAAGCCGCAGGTGCGCGACGGTTTCGATGCGCTGCTGGCCGATCTGGCGCGGCTGCAGGAACCGCTGGCGGTGCTGCGCGAGGCCTCGCCCGGCTTCGACGCCTGCGCGGCGCGCGCGCGCGAACTGTGCACGCGGCTGGGCCGCTGGCTCGGCGAGGATGCGCCGATCCCGGACTTCGAGGCCGAACCGGAAGCGGACGCGCCGTCGAACGATGTGCTGTGGTACGAGCTGACCCCGCGCGGCTTCCGCTGCCAGCGCACGCCGCTGGACGTGTCCGGGCCGCTGCGCGCGCACCGCGAGGCCTCGCACGCGGCCTGGGTGTTCACCTCGGCGACGCTGGCGGTGAAGGGCGAGTTCGAGCACATCGCCACCCGCCTGGGCCTGCGCGATCCGATGACCCTGCTGCAGCCCAGCCCGTTCGACTGGGCGCGGCAGGCGCTGTGCTACCTGCCGGCGTTGCCCGACCCCGCCGCTCGCGGCTTCGGCACGGCGCTGATCGCCGCGTTGCAGCCGGTGCTGGAGGCCTCGCAGGGCCGCGCCTTCCTGCTGTTCGCCTCGCACCGCGCGCTGCGCGAGGCGGCCGAGGCGCTGCGCGACGGGCCCTGGCCGCTGTTCGTGCAGGGCGAGGCACCGCGCGCGACCTTGCTCGATCGCTTCCGCGCCTCCGGCAACGGCGTGCTGCTCGGCTCGGCCAGCTTTCGCGAGGGCGTGGACGTGGTCGGCGATGCGCTGAGCGTGGTGGTGATCGACAAGCTGCCGTTCGCCGCGCCCGACGATCCGGTGTTCGAGGCGCGCCTGGAGGCGATCCGCCGCGACGGCGGCAATCCGTTCCGCGAGGAGCAGTTGCCGCAGGCGGTGATCGCGCTCAAGCAGGGCGTGGGCCGCCTGATCCGCAGCGAGCGCGACCGCGGCGTGCTGGTGCTGTGCGACCCGCGCCTGCTGTCCAAGTCCTACGGCCGCACCTTCCTGGAGTCGCTGCCGCCGTTTGCCCGCACCCGCGACGTGGAGGACGTCCGCCAGTTCTTCGCCGCCGAAGCCCCGCCGCCGGGCGATAATCCCGAGGCCGGCATGTCGCCATCCGACTAGCCGCCGCGCCGCTCCTGCTTTTGCGAATCCCCAATCCCGCATCCCCAATCCCGGCTCCCGAATGAATCTGCTCGCCTTCGAAACCTCCACCGAAGCCTGCTCCGTCGCCGTCATGGTCGGCGACCGCGTGCTGGAGCGCTTCGACCTGGCGCCGCGGCGGCATGCCGAACTGGCGCTGCCGTGGGCCGAGCAATTGCTCGCCGAGGCCGGCATCGGCCGCCGCCAGCTCGATGCGGTGGCCTTCGGCCGTGGCCCCGGCGCGTTCACCGGCGTGCGCCTGGCGATCGCCGTGGCACAGGGCATCGCCCTGGCCCTAGACCTGCCGGTGCTGCCGGTGTCCACGCTGCAGGTGCTGGCGCTGCGCGCGCCGGCTGATGCGCCGCGGGTGCTGGCGGCGATCGACGCGCGCATGGGCGAGGTCTACACCGCGGCCTACGCGCGCCAGGCCGATGGCGGCCTGCAGGCGCTGACCGCGGAGCAGGTGATGAATCCGGAGGCCTTCGTGCTGCCCGAGCCGGAAGCGGCCTGGACCGCGGTCGGCACCGGTCTGGCCGCGGTCGATGGCACCATGCAGCGCCGTTTCGGCGCGCACTGGCGCAGCGCCGACGCGCAGGCGCTGCCGCATGCCGCCGACGTGCTGACCCTGGCCGCGGCCGCGTACGCGCGCGGCGAAGGCATCGCGCCGGAGCGCGCCGAGCCGGCCTACCTGCGCGACAACGTTGCCCTGACCCTGGCCGAGCAACAGGCGCAGCGGGCCGCACGATGAGCGCCGCGGTGACGCCCGGCGACCGCTTCCGCGGTTGCCTGCTGGGTCTGGCGGTGGGCGATGCGATTGGGACGACGCTGGAATTCAAGGCGCCCGGTAGTTTTGCGCCGATCGACGACATGGTCGGCGGCGGCCCGTTCGAGCTGCAGCCGGGGCAGTGGACCGACGACACCTCGATGGCGCTGTGCCTGGCGCACAGCCTGCTGTACCGGCAGGGCTTCGACGCCGCCGACCAGATGAACCGCTACTGCAACTGGTACCGGCACGGCTATCTGAGCAGCACCGGCACGTGCTTCGACATCGGCAACACCGTGCGCGCCGCGCTGGAGCGGTATCTGCAGGGCGGGCCGGCGTTCAGTGGCAGCGACGATCCGCGCGCGGCCGGCAACGGCGCGCTGATGCGACTGGCGCCGGTGGCGATGTTCTACGCGCAGCGCCCCGACGAACTGGCCGCGCGTGCCGCCGACAGTTCGCGCACCACCCATGCCGCGGGCGAGGTGCTGGACGCCAGCCGGCTGTTCGCGTTCCAACTGCGTGCCGCCTTGCTGGGCGAGGACCATGCGCAGGTGCTGCAGCCAACCGGTGCGCCGCCGATGCAGACCCCGGCCCTGCGTGGGCTGGTCGACCGCGACCATGCGGCGGTGCCGGCGGCGCAGATCCGCGGCACCGGCTACGTGGTCGATGCGCTGTCGGCGGCGCTGTGGTGCTTCGCGACCACCGACAATTTCGCCGATGCGGTGCTGCGTGCGGCCAATCTCGGCGACGACGCCGACACCACGGCCGCGATCTGCGGGCAGTTGGCTGGCGCGTTCTACAGCTTGCATGGCATCCCCGCGGCATGGCGCGCGCGGGTGCAGGATGCCGCGGAGATCGTGGCATTAGCCGATCGCCTATATTCAGCCAGCCTGACGCAGTGACGTCAGGCTGGGTGCCGACCGCCAGCGGCCAGCACCCGCGCGCACCGCAGTACCTCTCAGTAGTCGTAGCTAACGCTCAACCGCAGCGAGCGCGGCGCCTGGCGCAAGAGTGCCGCGCCGTACACCGGGTCCAGGTTCGAGTTACCCGGGCCTATCTCTGAATACGGATACTTCCATAGCGTGGCTTGGCCGTTGAAGACGTTGAACACGTCCAGGCTGAAAGCTAGTTTACGGTCTGCATAGGACGGGCGCCACGTGACCCCGAGATCGAGCTGCTGCAGCCACGGCAGGCGCCCCTGGCTGCCGGGAGGCGCCGGCTGGCCCTGGTAGTAGTGGTAGGCGATGCCGTACAAGGTAGGGTCGCTGTGGTCTGGCCCGTAGGAACCCAGCGCACTGAACGGAGACCCGGAGATCAGCTTGAAGTTCGCCGACACCAGCCACGCGGGGGTGATCTGGTAGTAGCCGTAGAACTTGAACTGATGGGTGTGGTCGTTGCTCTGCGGGCCGTTGGTGTGCTCCATCAGCTGCGCGAAGTCCCAGGCCTGGGTGGTGGACACCGCGGTCTGGCCGATGCCCGACAGCAACTGGCCCTCGGTGGTGCCGTAGCTGCGCGACCAGGTGTAGTCGAGGCGGCCGTACCAGCGCTGGTCGAACGGATGCTCCAGCGACAGGTTGAGCGCGTAGTAGTTGCGCTTGAACGCGGGGAAGCCGAACTGCGCGTTGCTCAGCGGCACCTTGACGTAGTTGCCCGAGGTGTCGACCAGAGTGAAGGTGTTGGCCCGGCCCGGGTTGATCAGCCAGCAACTGACCGGATTGCTGGCCAGGGTCACCGTGTGCCCCTGCGCCGCGGCGGCGGCGAACACGGTATCGCTGTCGCAGTAGTCGTCCACGCCGCTGCGCAGCAGGCGATAGGTGCCCTTTGCGCCATAGACCCAGCTGTCGCCCCAGGCCTTGGTGAAGCCGAGGATGAACTCGTCCTGGAACGAGGGCTTGATGCCCTGCGTGGCGACGGTCTTGGGATCGGGCAGGATGCCGTAGTTGTTGTTGGCCGAAACCGCGCCGGAGATCTGGGTCAGTCCGGTGGGGTAGCCGTTGGCGTCGATGCCGCCGTAGGTGTAATAGGTCGAAGTGGCCAGGGTGGCGCCGGCGGCGTTGAACGCCGGGTTCAGCGGCAGCGCCAGGTAGTAGCGGCCGGCGTTGCCGTACACCTTGAAGCGCGCATCGCCGTCGACGTCCCAGCTGAAGCCCAGCCGCGGCGCCCACTGCCCGCTGGTCTGCTTGATGTACGGCGCGCCGTCGCGGTTGTAGTTGGTGAACTGGTCCAGGCGCAGGCCGAGGTTGAGCAGCAACCGGTCGGTGACCTGCCAGTTGTCCTCCACGTACTGCGCACGCTGCGCCGAGCGCACCGAGGCCAGCGCGCTGTAGATGTACTTGCGCACGTAGTAGCCGTCCTGGCCGTTGGGGTAGTTGCCGGTGGCCGGTACGAGGTCGGCATTGATCGGTACGTTGGGCTTGGCCTGGCCGTAGATCCAGTAGTAGCCGTCGCCCGAGGCCACCGAACCGCGGTTGAGCGCGCGCGCGTTCTGGTTGTCGATGCCGATGGTGATGCTGTGCGCGCCGATGGCGTAGTTGAGATCCAGGCGCAGGTTGTCGGTGCGGTTGCCGCGCGCGGGATCGACCAGCAGCGAGGTAGTCTGCGCGTTGGTGATCGGGGTGCCGCCGGTGTAGGCCGGATTCTGGAAGTTGGTGCTGGAAAGATAGGTCAGCGCGCCGTTGTAGCTGGGATTGCGGCTGTAGTCGTCGGTGCGTTGCTGGCCGTACAGCGCGCTGAAGGTCAGGCGGTCGGTGAGGTAGCCGGTGTACTTGGCGCTCCACAGGTCGCCACCGGTCTTGGTGGTGTCGGCATCGCCGCGCAGGATGCCGATCTCGCGCCCGCTGTAAAGATAGTACTTACCGCGAGTGATGTAGCGGCTGGAGGCGCCGGTGATTTCCAGCAACTGGCTGTCGCTGATGTTCCAGTCGAGCTTGGCGTACCAGCTCGGCCGGCGGTACTGGTAGTCGTAATAGTAGTTGCCAGGGGTGGTTTCGCGGGTGCCGTAGAACCTGTCGCCGTCCTGGCGCTGCAATTCGTAGGCGCCGAAGAAGAACAGCTTGTCCTGGATCAGCGGGCCGCCCGCGTAGACGCTCTGGGTGCTGAGGGTGTAGCCGCTCTTGCTGTCCGGGCGGTACAGCGCGCCGTTGCCGGGCGCGTACACGTCCTTCTTTGCGGAGCGCAGGCCATCCGGTTCCCAGGTCGCCTGGCCACCGAAATGCCATTCGTTGGTGCCGCGCTTGCCGACGGCGTTGATCACACCGCCGTCGGAACGGCCGTACTTGGCGCTGTAGCCGCCGGTGTAGACCTCTAACTGGTCGATGCTGCCGTAGGGCAGGGTCAGCCCGCCCAGGCCGCGCAGCGGGTCGGTGGTATTGAAGCCATTGATGTAATAGGCGTTTTCCGCGGCCGAAGAGCCGCCGAAGCTGAGCAGCTGCGCGCCGGTCGGGCCGATGTAGGTACCGCTGCCGCTGTTGCCGGCCACGCCGGGCGCCAGCTGCGCGATCGCCTCGGCCGAGCGGCCCAGCGGCAGGCGCTGCAGCTGTTCGGCATTGATCACCGTGCGCGAGTCCACGCTGCTCACGTCGATCGCGGCGGCGGCGCGATCGGCACTGACCTGGACGCCCGCCAGGCTGGTGGTGGCTGGGGCGAAGGAGACCTCGGTGACGCCGCCGACGGTGAGGCCGACGCCGTCGCGGCTGCCCAGCACGCTGCCGTCGGCGCCCTTGGCGATGATGGTGTAGGTGCCCAGCGGCAACTGGCCGACGCTGTAGCGGCCGCGCGCGTCCACGGCGACCTCGCGGCTGAGGCCGCTGTCGCTGCGCACCAGGATGCGTTGGGTGTCGGCGGGCGCCTGGCCGGCGACGGCGCCGGTGGTGGACTGGGCCTGGGCCGGCGGCAGGGCGAGGGCGGCACTCAGTGCCAGGGCGAGCAGGGCGGGCCTGCGGAGGGAGCGATGATTGTGCATGCGGAAGGCGACTCGGGTGGTGGGGGCGGGGGCCCGCCGCGCCGACTCGAATCCGCCCGTCCTGGATGATGCGGTGTGCGCGGTAACGTTCCCCCGCTCCATTAACCTTAATAGGACGCCATCACAGAAATGCCGCGTCGTTATGTCGGCGGCACCAATGGTTATGTCCTTCTTCGCCGGGCTGCTTGTGGCTTTACCCTCACCCCAACCCCTCTCCCGAGGGGTGAGGGGTGAGGGGCAGCGCTTCTCCCTTCTCCCATCGGGAGAAGGTGCCCCGAAGGGGCGGATGAGGGTACGGGCGAAGCCTCGTGCACCCGAACTTCGCGACTCGCTGCGCGCCGTACCCTCACCCCAACCCCTCTCCCGGTGGGAGAGGGGCAGCGCTTCTCCCTTCTCCCACCGGGAGAAGGTGCCCCGCAGGGGCGGATGAGGGTACGGGCGGAGCCTCGTGCGCCTGAACTTCGCGAGACGCTGCGCGCCGTACCCTCACCCCAACCCCTCTCCCGGGGGGAGAGGGGCAATCTGCATGCCGCTCAGCGGTCGTCGACCAAGCTACCGCCAGGCAGGAACACCCAGGTGCGGGTCACCTGCAGGATGTCGACGTTGTCGTCGGTGCGCGGCAGCGGCGGGAACGGCTGCGCCAGTTGCACGATCCGCAGCGCGGCGGCGTCGAGCATCGGCACGCCGCTGGAGCGCAGGATGCGGCTGCTTTCCAGGCTGCCGTCGCGGCGCACGCCGACGCTGATCACCACCTGGCCGCCGAGCCGGCGCCGCCGTGCTTCGTCGGGATAGTTGAGGTTGCCGACGCGCTCGGCGCGGTCGACCCAGGCGCGCAGGTAGTTGGCGTAGGCGTATTCGCGGGTGCTGGCGGAGACGAACTTGCGGTTGGGGCGCTTGGCGTACTGCTCCGAGCGCAGGTGCACCTCGGCGGCCAGCCGCGCCATCTCGGCATCGCGCTGTTCGCGCTGCGCGTCCACCGGCCGCTGCGGATCGTCGGTGCGCGGCTGGGTCTGCGCCACCGGTAGCGGTTGCTCGCCGCGCGCGCTGCTGACCACGCGCGGGGTCGGTTCCGGCGCGGCGGCCGCGGTCTGCGCGCGCAGCGCCTGCGGGGCCAGGCCGTCCTGGCGCTGCGGTACTACGCCCGGCTGGCTGTCGCGCGGGCGCTGCGGCGTGTCGTGGTCGCCGCCGCCCTGCTGGTTGGCCTGGGCCAGGAAGTCGGCCTGCTTCGGCGTCAGCGGCGTGCTGGTCTGGCTGAAGATCACGTCCAGGGTCGGCACCAGCGGTGCGTCGTCGTCGATCGCAAAGCCCACGCCGAGGATCAGCAGCCCGTGCACGATCAGCGACAGCACCAGGGTGGCGCTGAGCCGTTCGCGCTCGCCGATACGCGGCGCGGGCGTCGCGGCGGCCGCGCTCATCGCGCCGGGTAGGCCTCGATGGCGTCGAACAGTAGCCCGGCGATGTTGAGCCCGAACTGCGCGTCCAGTTCGCGCACGCAGGTGGGGCTGGTGACGTTGACCTCGGTGAGGTAGTCGCCGATCACGTCCAGGCCGACGAAGCGCATGCCGCGCCGCTTCATCTCGGGGCCGACTTGGGAAGCGATCCAGCGGTCGCGCTCGCTCAGCGGGCGGCCTTCGCCGCGGCCGCCGGCGGCCAGGTTGCCGCGGAACTCGTCGCCCTGCGGAATCCGCGCCAGGCAGTAGTCCACCGCCACGCCGTCGACCAGCAGGATGCGCTTGTCGCCGGCGCTGATGTCCGGGATGAAGCGCTGCGCCAGGGCCAGCTTGCGGCCACCGTCGGTCAGCGTCTCCAGGATCACGTTGAGATTGGGGTCGCCCGTGCCGCTGCGGAAGATCGAGCGCCCGCCCATGCCGTCCAGCGGCTTCAGCACCGCCTGGCCGTGCTCGAGCACGAAGGCCTTCAGCGTGGCGGCGTCGCGGCTGACCAGTGTCGGCGGGCAGCACTGCGGGAACAGCAGGGCGGCCAGCTTCTCGTTGAAGTCGCGCAGGCCCTGCGGGTCGTTGACCACCTGCGCGCCGGCGCGCTGGGCCACGCTCAGCACGTGGGTGTCGTACAGGAACTCCGCATCGAACGGCGGGTCCTTGCGCATCAGCGCGACCTGGCCGGGGCCGAAGGTCAGCTCGGCGAAGGCGTCCAGCTCGAACCAGCCGGCCTTGTCGTCGCGCACCCGCAGCGGCGCGGCCTGGGCCAGCGCGCGGCCGTCGCGCAGGGTCAACCCGCCGGGGCGCACGTAGTGCAGCCGATGCCCGCGGCGCTGCGCTTCCAGCAGCATCGCGAAGGTCGTGTCTTTGGCGATCTTGATGCTGGCGATGGGATCCATCACCACGATGACATCGAACGGCATGGGGGCACCTGAGAGACTGAGCGGAAGATGGTAGCGGGTCGGCGGGGGCGCCGCGCACCGGGTGTCGGGCGCGGCCGCACGGTGTCGCACGTGATCCGCCAAACTGTGACATAGTTTGTGCTGTTACGTGGTTCAACGCAGACCGGCAGCGGCGGCCTTGACAGTCGCAGCGGGTCTTGGGATACATGGCGTTTCGCAGCGAAGCCGGATCCGATGAAGCGTCGCGCGCTTGGGGGCAAGTGATGAGTGAAAACACGACTGCGGGTGGGGAACTCGCAGGCTTGCGGGTCATGGTGATCGACGATTCGAAAACAATCCGTCGTACCGCCGAAACGTTGCTGAAGCGCGAAGGGTGCGAAGTGGTGACGGCGACCGACGGCTTCGAGGCACTGGCCAAGATCGCCGACCAGCAGCCGCAGATCATCTTCGTGGACATCATGATGCCGCGGCTGGACGGCTATCAGACCTGCGCGCTGATCAAGGGCAACCAGCTGTTCAAGTCCACGCCGGTGATCATGCTGTCCTCCAAGGACGGCCTGTTCGACAAGGCGCGCGGGCGCATCGTCGGGTCCGAGCAGTACCTCACCAAACCCTTTACACGCGAAGAGCTGCTGGGCGCGATCCGTACATACGTCAACGCCTGACCAGGGGGAAAGGCAGCATGGCCCGTATCTTGTTGATCGAGGACTCACCGACCGACCGGGCGGTGTTCACGCAGTGGCTGGAAAAAGCCGGGCACCAGGTCCTGTCCACCGACAATGCGGAGGACGGGATCAAGCTGGTGCGCGAGCAGGCGCCGAGCCTGGTGCTGATGGACGTGGTGCTGCCGGGCATGAGCGGCTTCCAGGCCACCCGCGCGCTGTCGCGCGACGAGGCCACCCGGCACATCCCGGTGCTGATCATCAGCACCAAGAGCATGGAGACCGACAAGGTCTGGGGCATGCGCCAGGGCGCCACCGACTACATCGTCAAGCCGCCGCGGGAAGACGAACTGATCGCCCGCATCAACCAGCTGGTGGGCTGACGTGCGCTCGCCCTTCGACATCCTCGAGGCCTACGAGCGGCGCAGCCTGGCGCACGCCGTGCAGATGCCCGAACGCGCCTTCGACGACGACGTCTGGCGCGGGGTCGGCTACCGCGTCGGCAAGCGCCACCTGGTCTCGGACTTCCGCGAAGTGGTGGAGATCGTGCGCATGCCGCCGGTCACGCCGGTGCCGGGCGCGCAGCCGTGGCTGCTGGGCGTGGGCAACCTGCGCGGCAACCTGTTCCCGGTGGTCGACCTGAAGCAGTTCCTGGAAGGCGAGCGCACCGCACTGCAGGAAGGCCAGCGCGTGCTGATCATGCGCCAGAGCGGTGGCGACGTGGCCCTGACCATCGACGAACTGTTCGGCCAGCGCAGCTTCACCGAGGCGCAGGCGGTGGAGCCGGGCGATCTGGCCCAGGGCCGCTACGCGCACTTCATCGACCGCGCCTTCCGCGGCGACGCCCAGGACTGGGGCGTGTTCTCGCTGTCGCTGCTGTCGCGCACTCCCGAATTCCGGCAAGCCGCCGCCTGAGCGCGCGCGCTGCCTCCGCATCGAAGACCGAGGTCGCATCATGAGTACTGCTCCGGACGCCCGCAAGGCCAGCAAGCTCGGCAGCGTGGGCACGAGTTTCTGGCTGGGCCTGCTGGCGTTGTCGCTGGTCGTGTTCGGCGCCAATACCGGCGTGGCCACCTGGCAGGGCAACCGCCTGGCCGGCGCCAGCACCGGCGCGGCCGACCTGCAGGTGCTGTCGCAACAGTTGGCCAACCAGGCCCGCGACGCGGTGTCCGGCAACGCCGAGACCTACAAGCAGTTCAAGCAGACCAAGGCGAAGGTGGAGAGCACCGTCGCCGAGCTCAACGCACGCTATGCCAACGAGACTGGCGTGTCCGGGCCGCTGCAGGCCCTCGACGCCACCTGGGCGCCGCTGGCCAAGAACGCGCAGCAGGTGGTGGACAGCGAACCGGCGGTGCTGACGCTGGCCGGCAACGCCGACCGCTTCGTCGGCGGCGTGCCGCAACTGCAGGCGCAGTTGAACGAGGTGGTGCGCGCGATGACCGTCGGCGGCGCCCCCGCCGCGCAGATCTACAACACCCTGCAGCAGGTGGTGGTGGCCGGCACCATGGCCCGCCGCGTCACCGAAATGCGCGCCGGCGGCCGCGGCGCGGCCAGCGCCGGCGACGCGCTGGCACGCGACGCGGTGGTGTTCGGGCAGATGCTCGAGGGCCTGCGCAACGGCAACGAGGAACTGGGCATCGCCCCGGTGCGCAACGCTGCCGCCCTGGCCGCGCTGGAGCAGTCGCAGGCGCAGTGGGCGGAGATGAAGAAGGACCTGGACGCGCTGCAGGCCAGCTCGCGCAGCCTGTTCGCCGCCCAATCCGCCGCCGCGGCGCTGACCGCCGGCTCGGGCAAGATGCTGGAGGACAGCAAGAAGCTGTTCGATGCGTTCTCCGCGTTCGGCTCCGCCCGCGACACCCGCCTGTTCCCGAACTTCTGGTTGGGCGTGGTGTCCGGCCTGCTGGCGCTGCTGTCGATCATCGGCTTCGTATGGACCACGGTGCGCAGCCGCAGCCGCGAGCAGGAAATCCGCCTGCAGACCCAGGTGGAATACAACAGCCGCAACCAGCAGGCGATCATGCGCCTGCTCGACGAAATCAGCTCGCTCGGCGAAGGCGACCTGACGGTCAAGGCCTCGGTCACCGAGGACATGACCGGCGCCATCGCCGACGCGATCAACTACGCCGTCGACGAGCTGCGCCACCTGGTGACCACCATCAACGACACCTCCGCCAAGGTCGCCGTGTCCACCGAGGAAACCCAGGCCACCGCGCGGCAACTGGCCGAGGCGGCGGGGCACCAGGCCGAGCAGATCGGTTCGGCCTCGGTGCGCATCAACGAAATCGCCTCCAGCATCGAGCAGGTCTCGCGCAACTCCACCGAATCGGCGGAAGTGGCGCAGCGCTCGGTGGTGATCGCCGCCGAGGGCGCCGGCGTGGTCCGCGAGACCATCCAGGGCATGGACCAGATCCGCGACCAGATCCAGGAGACCTCCAAGCGCATCAAGCGCCTGGGCGAATCGACCCAGGAGATCGGCTCGATCGTGGAACTGATCAACGACATTTCCGAGCAGACCAACATCCTGGCGCTCAACGCCGCGGTGCAGGCCGCCTCGGCCGGCGAGGCCGGCCGCGGTTTCGCCCTGGTCGCCGACGAAGTGCAGCGCCTGGCCGAACGCACCTCCGGCGCCACCCGCCGCATCGAAGGCCTGGTGCAGACCATTCAGGCCGACACCAACGAAGCGGTCAGCTCGATGGAGCAGACCACCTCCGAAGTGGTGTCCGGCGCGCGCCTGGCCGAGGACGCCGGCACCGCGCTGACCGAGATCGAGCGCGTGTCCAACGCGCTCAACACCCTCATCAAGAACATCTCCATCGCCGCGCACCAGCAGTCGGCGGCGGCGATCGACATCACCCAGACGATGGACGTGATCCGGCAGATCACCGGACAGACCTCGCAAGGCGCGGGACAGACCGCCGAATCGATCGGCCGCCTGGCGCAACTGGCGGCGGACCTGCGGCGCTCGGTCGCCGACTTCAAGCTGCCGGCGTAAGCGGGCCGGAACCGGGTGGAAGGAAGCGCGCATGACGTACCGTGAACAACTCCCGCACTCCGTCGCCGCGCTCGCGCGGCACGGCGCGTGCCCGGCCGCGGGGACGCGGCGATGAGCGCGCTGCGCGATGCGATGAGCCACGCCGCGCTGGGCTGGGTCAAGCCGGAACTGGACGAGACCCTGCGCCAGGTCCGCGGCGAGATCGAAGCCTTCGTCGAGGAACCGGCCGACACCGGCCGCATGCGCTTCTGCGCCGGCTACCTGCACCAGGTGCAGGGCACCTTGCGCATGGTCGAGCTGTACGCGCCGGCGATGGTGGCCGAGGAGCTGGAACTGCTGGCCACGGCGGTGCAGAACGGCCAGGCGGCCGACCGCGACGAGGCCTGCGCCACGCTGATGCGCGGTACCGTGCTGTTGCCCGACTACCTGGAGCGCCTGCAGGACGGCCATCGCGACATTCCGATCGTGCTGCTGCCCTTGCTCAACGAGATCCGCGCCGCGCGCGGCGAAGCCGGCCTCAGCGAGGGCGCGCTGTTCGCGCTGGCCCCTGACGCCGCCGCCGCCACCGAGGCCGAACTGGACCATGCGCGCGGCAGCCTCGCCGGCCGCAACCGCGAACTGCTCGACACCGTCGGCACCGCGATCAAGGAAGAACTGCTGCGGGTCAAGGACGCGCTGGACCTGCACCTGCGCACCGGCGGCGATGTCGCCGCGCTGCAGACCCAGGTCGACGAACTGGGCAGCGTCGCCGATACCCTGGGCGTGATGGGCCTGGGCGTGGCGCGCAGCGTGGTGGTGCAGCAGCGCGATGCGCTGCGCAGCATCGTCGACGGTGCGCGCGCGGCCGACGAAGGCCTGCTGCTGGATATCGCCGGTGCGCTGCTGTACGTGGACGCCTCGCTCGACGACCAGGTCGCCTACCTGGGCGCTGGCGGCGACGTGCACGACGACGCCAGCGCCGCCGAGGCGCGGCGCACGGTGGAAGTGCTGGCGCACGAAGCCATTGCCAACTTCGGCAGCGCCCGCGAGCACTTCGTCGCCTTCATCGAGACCAACTGGGACCATGCGCGCCTGGACGAGGTGCCGCGCCTGCTCGGCGAAGTCGCCGGGGCGTTGCGCATGCTGGAACTGCCGCAGCCGGCCGACTATCTGGAAGGCGTGCGCCGCTACGTCGCCACCGAACTGATCGGCAAGCGCCGCGTGCCCAGCGGCCGCCAGCTCGACACCCTGGCCGACGCGATGGCCAGCCTCGAGTACTACCTGGAAGCGCTGCGCGAGCGCCGCCCCGGGCGCGAGGAGATCCTCGACATCACCCGCAGCAGCCTGGAAGCGCTGCGTTACTGGCCGCTGCCCGACACCGCGCCGGCGGCGCCCGGCGTGTTGCCGAGCGCAAGCGACTCTGCTGAGTCGGCCGAGGCCGCGCCGCCGGTGGTTGCCGATCGCATGGCCGAACCTGCGTCGCCACCGTCCATCGCCGCACCGGCCGTGCCGGCCTGGGATCTGGCGCCGGCCGAGGCCGCGCCGGAGACGACGTCGCGCACGCAGGACACGCCGTCCGCACCGCAGGCACCGCAGTGGAGCCTGGCGACGGACGAGCCCGACACCGCCGCCGAACATGCCTCCGCGCCCGCCGACGCTGGCGCCGCGGGCGACGTGCACGGGCAGGAACCTGTCGCGCCATCGCAGGCGCTCAGCTTCGATCCGGTCGCGGCCGAACAGGACAGCTGGACCGGCACCGTCGAGCCGCTGCACATCAGTCTCGATTCCCTGGTGCTGGAACAGGACGCGTTGCGGCCGGAGACGCCTCCGGCGTTCGCGCGGGAAGACGATGCGGTAGCCGCTTCCGCGGCGTCCGCCTCCGAGGTCACCGGCTTCGATCCGGTGGCCGCCGAGTACCACGACGAGGCGCAGGCCGATGGGCCGGCTGCATTCGCCGAGCTTGGCGAACACGAAGATCCCAACCTGATCATCGTCGACACGCCCGCCGCGGCAGAACACATCGACGCCGCCACGCCGCCGCTGGTCATCGAACTGGAAGACGCGCCTGCTTTCGCCGACGCGCCGAACCTGGCTGCCGACGAGGCGCAGGTGCTCGACTGGCATGCCACCCCGGCGTCGCAGGACGAGGAAGCCGCGTCCGCGCTGCCGTCGGATGCGGATGCGCTGGCCGACGCGGGCGCGCACATTGCGCACGGCGAGCGCCTCGACGCGGCAGGAGTGGCTGAGCCTTTCGAGGACGCCGATGCCGACGCCGAAGACGCCGCGCACGCGAGCCCGGCCGAGACCGCGGAGGTTGCCGCCAGCGACGCCGCACACGAGGCCGCTCCTCACGCTTCCCTCGATGACCAGGCGCATGTCGATGCCGACCTTGCCGCCATCGGCGAGGAAGCGCACATCGATGTTGTGGCCCATGCGCCATCGGCGCCGGAGCATGCCGCGCTGGGGTTCGAGGAACCTGCGGCGCCCGAACCGGCGCCGGAACACGCGGCCACCGCTGCGCCGGTGTCGGACGCGGAAGCCGCGTTCCTCGCCGACCTGGAGGCTGCCGCCGCGCAGTTCGATGTGACTTCTGCCGCGAGCAGCGGCGAGTCCGCGGCCGCAACGCCCGCCAGCGCGGAGGCGAGTGCCGCGCCCGCTACCGCAACGCCTGCCCTCGAGACTGGCTTCATCGACGGCGATGGCGAGATCGACGACGAGATCCGCGCCGTGTTCCTCGAGGAATTCGACGAGGAACTGGTCAATCTCGGCACGCTGCTGCCGGCCTGGCGCGCCGCGCCTGCCCATACCGAAAGCCTGCGGCCGATCCGCCGCGTGTTCCACACCTTGAAGGGCAGCGGCCGCCTGGTCGGCGCGCGCGTGCTCGGCGAGTTCAGCTGGAAGATCGAGAGCATGCTCAATCGCGTGCTCGACGGCTCGCGCCCGGCCAGTCCGGCGGTGGTGGCCATGGTCGAGCAGGCTTACGCAGTGCTGCCGCAGCTCAATGCCGCGCTGCGCGGCAACGGCACGGTGCAGGCCGACCTGGACGCGATCCAGGCCGTGGCCGAGCGCATCGCCTCTGGCGAGGACGCGTTCTATTTCGCCACGCCGCAGGCGAGCGCCACTCCGCGCGCGGGCACGCCGGCGTCGGTGGACAGCGTGCTGCGCGAGATCCTCGAAGCCGAGGTCGCCACCCATCTGGAGACCGTGCACGCCTGGCTGCAGGACGCACCGCAGCCGGCGACCGAAGCGCTGCTGCGCGCGGTGCACACCATGAGCGGCGCGTTCGCGATGACCGACGTGCCGGAGATCACCGCGGTCACTGGCCCGGCCGAGAGCTACGTCAAGCGCGCCTTGGCGTCCGGCAGCGTTCCGAGCGCCGAAGGCGTGCGCGCGCTCGAGGAGTCGGCGCGTGCCGTTGCCGACACCATCGCGGAACTGCAGGCGTCGTCGCCGGTGATCCCGCCGTTCACCGAGCTGTCGCAGCGCCTGCGCGCACTGGTGGAGACCTTGCCGGAAGTGCAGTGGCCGCCGATCGCGCACGACGAGGACGACGACGACCTGTCCGCGTCGGCACCGGCCGAGGCTGGCCTGGACGAGCAAGCCGTGCAGTCGGTGGAGCTCACCGCGGCCGACGATCTGTCGGCGTTCCTCGGCGATGCCGCGCATCTGCACGAGACGCTGCCAGCGGACGAGGCGGCCGGCCAGGCAGGCGAGGGCGACGTCGATCGGCATGCCGCCGATGTCCATGCGGACACGGCAGTCGCACCGTCTTCGGAAGAGGCACCGGCCTCCGCGCAGGATCAGGCTTCGGCTCAGGACGCGCCCCCGGTCGAAGAACCGGCGGCATCGCAGGATGCAGTCCATGCCGAGGAACAGGCGGCCTTGGCGCAGGACGGCCAGCTCGACGCGTTGACGGTCGAGGCGCCGCTGAGCGCCGAGCAGGTGTCGGACGATCCCGCGCCGGACGCGTTGGCTGCGGCGCCGGCCGCGACGGCCGATGCGGCCGACGTCGATGCCCCGATCGACACGCCGACGAACGTGCAGGAACCACAGGCACCGTCGCACGAAGGCGAAGCGCACGATTCCGAGGATCGCCAGGCCGAGGAACGGGCCGATGCGACGCAGGACGCGACCGTGCACGCGCACGATGCGCAGGCATCCGATCACCCGGCGGTCGACGGCGCTGCCGAAGGCCACGCGGCCGATGCGCACATGGACGACACCCAGGATGACGCCGAGCACGCGCACGATGCGCAGGCGCCAGATCACATGGCAGTCGACGGCGCTGCCGCGGACCAGGCGACCGAAACGCCGGCCGACGACATCCGCGATGCACAAGCGCAGGAACCGCAGGCAGCGGATGACGCGGCCGCGCATGGCGCCGCAGACGCGCCCGCGGACGACACCGCTGAAGCGCACGAGCAACAGCTCAACGAGGACGCCCCTGCGATCGGCTTGCACCGGCAGCCGTTGGCACCGTCGAGCGGCTGGCGCCACGATGGCGTGGCCTCGGCCAACGACGATACCGAGTCCGCCGCCGAGCACGGCGACGCGATACCGGATGCCGCAGCGCATCCGGAGGACGCAACGCACGAGGGCGATGCGGCGTCTGTCGCCACCGACGCGGTGGGCGAACACACCGACGCCGAAGCGGATGCGGAACACGTCGCGCCGACCGGTGATGCGGGTGATGGCGCGCCGCACGACGGCGCCGCCGAAGCGGAGCATGCCGCGCACGAGACGCCTTCCGACGGCGAAGCGGCGTCGGACGCGCATCCCGTGGCATCCGACGAAGCGCACCACGCGCCCGAGGACGCCGTCGGTCAGGGCGACGCGACCACGGCGGCCGATGCCGACACGGCGTCCGCCGGCGATCTCCACGAAGAACACCACCAGCACGCGCCGGAGGCCACCGCACCCGCGCCGTCCGACACCGACGCAGCGCAGGCCGCGGCCGATCCCGCGCGGACCGATCTGTCGGCCGTCGATCTCGGCCCGCTGGACTTCGCCGACCTCGATCGCGAACTGGTCGATATCTTCGTCGACGAAGGCAAGGACCTGCTCGACCATTGCGATCGCCTGATCGCCGAGTTGCGCGCCGCGCCGCAGGACCGCGAGGTGCTCGGCGGCCTGCAGCGCGATCTGCACACGCTCAAGGGCGGCGCGCGCATGGCCGGCATCAATGCCATCGGCGATCTCGGCCATGGCATCGAGTCCTTGCTGGAGGTGGTGGCCGCGCATCGCACCGAACTCGACCGCCAGGACGTGCAGTTGCTGGAGCGCGGCTTCGATCGCCTGCACCAGTTGTTGACCCTGACCGGCAACCACCGCGCGGTGGCGATGCCGCAGGACCTGATCGGCGCGTTCGACGCGCGCGCGCATGGGCAGGCGCCTGCCGCCATCGGCGATGTCGACACCGCCGCTGCGGCGCCGGTCGCGGCGACCGAGGACGCGCAGGCTGCCGCCGCCCTGGCCGCCGTGGCGGCGCCGCTGTCGGCACCGCTGCCGGTGGAGGGCACGCTCGACGAAGAGTCGACGATCGCCCGGCCGATGCAGGAACAGGTGCGCGTGCGCGCCGACCTGCTCGACCGCCTGGTCAACCACGCCGGCGAAGTGGCGATCTACCGCTCGCGGCTGGAGCAGCAGCTGGGCGCGTTCCGCGGCGCGATGTCCGAACTGGACCGCACCAATGCGCGTCTGCGCGACCAGTTGCGGCGCCTGGACCTGGAAACCGAGGCGCAGATCGTCGCCCGCTACCAGCGCGAACAGGATCAGGCCGAGCAGAGCTTCGACCCGCTGGAACTGGACCGCTTCTCCACGCTGCAGCAGCTCAGCCGCGCGCTCAACGAGTCCGCGGCCGACCTCGGCGGCCTGCAGGGCGTGCTCGACGACCTGGCGCGGCAGTACGACGGCCTGCTGCAGCAGCAGTCGCGCGTCAGTTCCGAGTTGCAGGACGGGCTGATGCGCGCGCGCATGGTGCCGTTCGACGGCCTGGTGCCGCGGCTGCGGCGCGTGGTGCGCCAGGCCGCCAGCGAGACCGGCAAGCAGGTGCACCTGAGCCTGGAAGGCACCCACGGCGAACTCGACCGCAACGTGCTCGACCGCATGGTCGCGCCGCTGGAGCACATGCTGCGCAACTCGGTCGCGCACGGCCTGGAAACGCCCGAACAGCGCCGCGCCGCAGGCAAGGCGGAGGAGGGCAACATCGCCATCCGCCTGCGCCGCGAAGGCTCGGAAATCGTGCTGGAAGTGGCCGACGACGGCGCCGGACTCGACCGCGAGGCGATCCGCCGCCGCGCCGAGCAGCGCGGGCTGGTCGCCGCCGACGCGGTGCTGTCCGACGACGAACTGGATGCGCTGATCTTCGCGCCCGGGTTCAGCACCTACGACCAGGTCAGCCAGCTGGCCGGTCGCGGCGTCGGCATGGACGTGGTGCGCAACGAAGTGCGCCAGCTCGGCGGCTCGGTGGACATCCACTCGGTGCGCGGCCAGGGCGTCACCTTCACCCTGCGCCTGCCGCAGACCCTGGCGGTGACCCAGGCGGTGTTCGTGCAGATCGGCGACACCACCTTCGCGGTGCCGGTGGCCTCGGTCAGCGGCATCGGCCGCATCGGCCGCGAGCGTTTCGAGGCCGGTACCGGCGGCTACCGCTACAGCGGCGAGGAATACGCGCTGCACGACCTCGGCTCGCTGGTCGGGCAGGCGCCGGCGCGCGCCGAAGGCCAGGCGCAGGTGCCGTTGCTGCTGGTGCGCGCGGGCGATCTGCGCGCGGCAGTGGCGATCGACCAGGTGCTCGGCAACCGCGAAATCGTGGTCAAGCCGGTCGGCCTGCAGATCGCCTCGGTGCCCGGCATCTACGGCGCCACCATCACCGGCGACGGCCGCGTGGTGGTGATCCTCGATATCGCCCCGCTGGTGCGTCGCTTCCTGGCGCAGCCGCAACGGCCGGTGGTGGAGGCGGTGCCGACCGAACAGCGGCGCGTGCCGCTGGTGATGGTGGTCGACGACTCGCTGACCATGCGCAAGGTCACCGGCCGCGTGCTGGAACGGCACAACTTCGACGTGGTGTCCGCGCGCGACGGCGTCGAGGCGCTGGAGCGCCTGGAAGAGCGTGTGCCCGATCTGATGCTGCTGGACATCGAGATGCCGCGCATGGACGGCTACGAACTGGCGACCGCCATGCGCGCCGACCCGCGCTACGCCGCGGTGCCGATCGTGATGATCACCTCGCGCAGCGGCGAAAAGCATCGCCAGCGTGCCTTCGAACTGGGCGTGCAGCGCTACCTCGGCAAGCCTTACCAAGAGTTGGATCTGATGCGCAACGTCTACGACCTGCTGGGGATCGCCCGTGTTCGCGAATGACGGCGACGCCACCGCCACGCCGGTCGCGTTGCTGGCCCGTCCCGGCAAGGCGCGCGAGCGCCTGCGCGAAGCGCTGCACCTGGTCGGCGCGGCGATCGTGCTGGAGGACGACCCCGGTGCGATCGACGCGCAGACCCTGTCCGACGCTGCGCCCGCGGCGGTGCTGATCGCGCTGGAGCCGGCGATCGAGGATGCGCTGGAGCGGCTCGACGCGGCGCTGGACCTGCCCGGCCTCACCGTGATCTTCGACGAGGCCGAGCTGGCCGCGCGCCGCGAAGGCTGGGAAGCGCAGCGCTGGGCGCGGCACTTGGCGGCCAAGCTGCAAGGCCACCAGGACGTGCTGCCGCCCGGTCGCGAAACCGAAACCGGTCTGCAGCCGGAGCCGGGTCTGCCGGCGACGCCGGCGCAACTGCACGACGACGCGCCAATCGGCCTGCACGTCGACGAAGCCGCCGGCTTCGCCGAGGCCGCGCCGGAAGACGGCATGTATGCCTGGCAGCCGCCGGCGGACGTCGCGCCCGGGTTCGAGGACCTGCAGTTCGCCCGCGCCGAGGCCGCCGCCAGCGAAGCGTCTGCGCAGCCGGCTGCGCCGCACGTCGATGCGACACCCGCTGCACCCGCCGCCACACCCGCGGCGCTGCCGGCCAGTGCCTGGTCGCTGGTCGACGACGACGCGCCCTTGCCCGCCGCTGCGCCGCGCGCGCCGCAGCACATCCCGCAATTCTCCACCGAAGGCCTGTCGCTGGTCGCGCTGGAGTCCGAAGAACCCGCGGCCACGAGCGGCGCCGGTGCAGGCGCCGCCGCACGCGGCGCGGTGCTGGTGATGGCCGGCATCGGCGGCCCGGACGCGATCCGTCGTCTGCTCGCCGCGCTGCCGGAGAGTTTCCCGCTGCCGCTGCTGGTGCAGTTGCGCCTGGACGGCGGCCGCTACGGCAACCTGGTCAAGCAGATCGCGCGCGTGTCCGCGCTGCCGGTGCTGCTGGCCGAGGCCGGCGAGCCGGTCGTTCCAGGCAACGTCTACATCCTGCCCGACGACGTCGGCGTGCACGGCACGGCCGGCCTGCGCTTCGTCGCCCAGGACGCCGGCGCCTCCGTGGTCGCTGGCCTGCCGGCCGCGCACAGCGCGGTGCTGCTGCTCAGCGGCAGCGACCCGCAACAGGTGGAGGCCGTGCTGGCGCTGGCCGCGCAGGGCGCCTGGGTGGCCGGGCAATCCGGCGACGGCTGCTACGACCCCGCCGCCGGCGCGCAGCTGATCCTGCAGGGCCATCCCGGTGGCGATCCGGCGCAACTGGCCCAGGCCTTGACCGCGCGGTGGAGCGGCTGAGCGAGGCGGCACACGCCATTCACCGCTGCGCCCGTATCGCGCGTTTTTTCCGTTTTCAGGACGAAGTCACTCCATGAGCAGCTACGCCAGCAACGACGAAATCCGCGGTGTCCTCATCCTGGCCGGCAGCGAGCGCGTGCTGCTGCCCAACGCCACCATCGCCGAAGTGATGTCGCGCGTGCCGGTCGAACCGCTGCCCGACGCCCCGCACTGGTTGCTTGGCCAGATCGCCTGGTACGGCTGGAAAGTGCCGCTGGTCTCCTTCGCCCGCCTGACCGGCCTGGGCGCCGAGATCGTGGCCGCCAACAACAAGATCGTCGTGCTCAAGGCCCTGGGCGGCAACCCCGACCTGCCGTACGTCGCCCTGCTGACCCAATCCTTCCCGCAACTGATCTCCGTCCCCCGCGACGGCCTGCTCGCCGACGCCTCCGAAGAAACCCTCCCGCCCGGCGTGCACATGCGCGTGCTGCTGGGCGAGCAGAGCGCGTTGCTGCCGGATCTGGAGGCGATCGAGGGGATGGTGGTGGAGCGGTTTGCGGTGGTCATCTAGATCGGCAGCAGTCTTGCAACGGCCTTGCTTATGACTGCGTACCGCAATCATCCTGGTCGATGCTATGCGCGCTTGAGCGAAGACCGCCTCGGTTTGTTGCCAGTGGGTAGTGCAATCGTCTAGCATCGCCTCTTGTAATGACAAGGACTGTCGTATGCGCAACGTGTGGTTTCCGTTCGCTGTAATGCTTCGCTCAGGGATGGGCCGATCTGGCCCGATGCCGGGCGTTTTATTTGGATGTCCCCGATCTCGCGACCGCATCAGTGGCCGCCGTTGGCTATGCGCTATTGCGCGCCAGAAGGAGGCCGGTCGAGTCCCATGGATCCGCTCGACATCCGACTGCTCCCTGATTCGACCGAATTGATGGACTTCTTGCAAGGACACGCAATGATCACTACGCCCCGCACTCCCACTTACTCTGGCGCCATTCGCTTCGTGCCTCTGATCGCGATGCTGTTATTTCTCTCAGGGGGCGCATTCGCATCGGCAGAAGGGAAGAAGCAGCAATTCCAGCTGCGCGATGCGGAAGGGAATGACCGCGGTGTCTATGCCACCCAAGCCGAGGCCGAGGCCGCGATCAAGACGATTCCTGGGCCGGAGAATATGGAAGATGCCTATAAGTACGTCGATACCATCAAGAGTTCAGTGATTGGAGAGGACGGCAAGGGGCTGATCACCTACTGGATGGGGCGTGAGGAGGCGAAGGACGAGGATTGGATGTATACCGTCTGGGGCTCTGAGAAGATTCCCACGGAAGAAGAAACCGCTGCTGTACTTGTGCAGAAGGTGAGCGAGATGGCTCCCCAATGTGGAACTGCCTCTGTCGCTCCCCAAGGCGAATGGGGAATGCAAGTAGGCCCGTATCCGGAATACGACATTGGGATGGTGCATCAGTCCAGGGCTTACACGGTGCGCGCTTTTTTTGAAGATTGCAGTGGCACCTCCGACTACACCACATACATGGATAGGTCCAAGCGGACCGAGTGTCCAAAGCCCTACACCAATTGGCACATCAGCGACCAAGGCTGCACGAACAAGGACATCTTCGCGACCATCGAAGTCTCGACGTTGCAATGTGAGACGCAAAATGGTGGCAACTCCGGCATGCGTGGCAACCCCTGCGACGTCAAGACCGGCGAGAAATTTCAGACCGAGCGCGACCTGGATATGGGCTGGGTCACCCTGACGCGCTACTACCACTCCGGCATCGCGCTGAACACTGGTGGATTCGGCCCAGGCTGGACTTTCTCGCACAGTCTGCACCTGACCATCCAGGGCGATACGCTGGGCCTGATCGAGGGGAGCGGCTATGCGGTGCCGTTCCGCAAGCTGGGGGCCGAGTATCGCGCAGCCAATGCTTCGGGCGAACGCATCGTTGCCAATGGCGACCAGTGGGTGCTGTATCGCCAGGATGCGATCTACACCTTCGATGCCAAGGGCAAGCTGGTCTCGCGTATGGCCGAGGATGGCAGTGGGTGGCTGTACGGCTACAACGCGCATGGACGCCTGCAGAGTATCGCTTCGTTGCAGGGCCGCTCCATCGAACTCGTGTATGCCGATGACAATGACGATGCGCTGATTACCGGCATCGTCTCCGGTGGGTTGCAGTTAGCGAGCTACGGCTACGATCAGCAGCGCCTGACGAGCGTTACCTATGCCGACGGCCACAGCCGGATCTATCACTACGAGGACACGCGCTTCCCGCGTCATCTGACGGGCGTGACCACGGAAGATGGCCAGCGCTTCAGCACCTTCGCCTACGACGAGGTCGGCCGGGCGATCTCCAGCCAGCACGCCGGTGGCATCGACGGCATCACGTTGTCTTACTCGGCTTCCGGCACTCGTGTCACCGATGCGCTGGGTGATGTCAACGATTACACGATGACCGAGGCGGGTGGTGCCTCGCCGAAGGTCGCCACTGTCGCCAGGGCCGACGGGACGCTCCAGTACAGCTACAACGATCAGTCCAGCGACTTCCGCCGCCGGCTCAGCAGCGTCACCGATCGCCGTGGCATCCAGACCCAGCACAGCTATGCCGAAGCGACCGAGAACGGTGTCGCGGTGAACATTCACACCGTGCGCGAGGCGGTCGGGCAACCGCAGGAGCGCACCACGACGACGCGCACCGCGGCCGACAGCAATCGCTTGCTGTCGGTGCAGACCGGCGGGCGCACCGTGTCCTACAGCTACAACGATCGCCTGCAGCCGGTGCAGATGGCGAGCAGCGATACGGCTTCAGGCAAGCAGCGCACGGTCACCTACAGCTACTGCGAAGCGGCGGACGTGGCGGTGACCGACAGCACCTGCCCGATCCTGGGCCTGCCCAAGACGGTCGATGGCGCGCGCACCGACGTCAACGACATCACCCGCTTCACTTACTACGCCACCGACGACAGCACCTGCGCCACGTCCGCAACCACCTGCCCGCACCGCAAGGGCGACCTGTGGAAGGTGACCAACGCGCTCGGCCAGGTCACCGAGTACCTGGCCTACGACGGCGCCGGCCGCGTGCTGTCGGTGAAAGACGCCAATGGCGTGGTCACCGACTACACCTATCACCCGCGCGGTTGGCTGACCGCCAGCAAGGTGCGCGGAGCCGACGACAGCAGCGAGAGCGATGACCGCATCACCGCGATCGACTACTGGGCGACCGGCCTGGTCAAGCAGGTGACCCAGCCCGATGGCGCGTTCACCCGCTTCACCTACGACACAGCGCAGCGGCTGACCGATATTGCCGACAACGCCGGCAACACCATCCACTACACCCTGGACAATGCCGGCAACCGGTCCAAGGAAGACACCAAGGACGCGTCTGGCACGCTCAAGCGCAGCTTGTCGCGCATCTACAACCAGCTTGGTCAACTGGCCACGCAGGCCACCGCTCAGGGCGATCCGACCGACTTCGGCTACGATGCCAACGGCAACACCAAGACCGTCACCGACGCGCTTGGGCATGCCACCCAGAACGACTACGACCCGCTCAACCGCCTGGCGCGCACGCTGCAGGACGTGGGCGGCATCGCCGCCGAGACGAAGTTCGGCTACGACGCGCTGGACAACCTGACCAAGGTCACCGATCCAAAGGGCCTGGATACCACCTACGCCTACAACGGCCTGGGCGACCTGACCAAGCTCACCAGCCCGGACACCGGCAGCACCACCTACACCTACGACAGCGCCGGCAACCGCGCCACCCAGACCGATGCGCGCAACATCAAGACCAGCTACGGCTACGACGCGCTGAACCGGCTGACCCAGGTCACCTATCCGACCACCAGCCTCAACGTCAGTTACACCTACGATGTCAGCCAGAGCACCTGCGCCAGCGGCGAGACCTACGGCGTCGGCCGCCTGACCCGGATGCAGGACGGCAGCGGCAGCACCGACTACTGCTACGACCGCTTCGGCGATCTGGTGCGCAAGGTGCAGACCACCAACGGCAAGGTGTTCGTGGTCCGCTATGCCTACACCAAGGCCGGGCAGCTGAGCCGGCTGACCTATCCGGATGGGGCGGTGGTGGACTACGTGCGCAACGCCCAGGGCCAGACCACCGAGGTCGGGGTGACCCCGCCTGGCGGCACCCGTCAGGTGTTGCTGAACCAGGCCACCTACTATCCGTTCGGCCCGGTGGCCGGCTGGACCTACGGCAACGGCCGTCCGATGCAGCGCGTGCTGGACCAGGACTACCGCCCGCTGGCGGTCAACGACACGCGCAGCGATGGTCTTGCGGTGGGCTTCGCTTTCGACCCGGTCGGCAACCTCAGCGCGCTAACTGCGCCGGGCAACACCGCGCCGGTCATCAAACTTGACTACGACCCGCTGGGCCGGCTGACCGCGTTCAAGGATGGTCCGACCGATACGGTGATCGACGGCTATACCTATGACGCCACCGGCAACCGCCTCAGTGCCAAGGTCAATACCACTACCCAGACCTATAGCTATCCGACCACCAGCCATCGTCTGAATAGCGTGGCCGGTACCGCACGCAGTTACGACGCGGCCGGCAACACCACCGCGGTCGGCGGCACGGCCGTGCAGTACGTGTATAGCGCCAATGGCCGGCTGACACAGGTCAAGCGCAGCGGTACCACCGTGGCGAACTACGCCTACAACGGCCGCGGCGAGCAGGTGCGGCGGGTGGGCAAGACCAACGTCTACACGCTGTACGACGAGAGCGGCCACTGGCTGGGCGACTACGACGCCAATGGTGCAGTCGTGCAGCAGGCGATCTGGCTGGATGACCTACCGGTCGGCGTGCTGGCCAAGACCACGCTGCGCTACGTGCAGCCGGATCACTTGGGCACCCCCCGCGCGGTGATCGACCCGGTCCGCGACGTGGCGATCTGGCGCTGGGACCTGAAGGGCGAAGCCTTTGGCGCCACCGCGCCGGATCAGGACCCGGACAAGGATGGCACTGCCTTCGTGTTCGATATGCGGTTCCCGGGTCAGCGCTACGACGCGCTGAGTGGGCTTAATCAGAACTACTTCCGCGATTACGAGCCCGGTACGGGGCGCTATGTGCAGAGTGATCCTATTGGATTTTTGGGTGGAGTAAGCCTATATGGATATTCGCGCCAAAATCCCGCTGCTGAAATTGATATATATGGTCTGCAAGCCTACTCGCCGGGAACGACTCCGCCAAATAATATCCCCGGCGGTCCGTGGATGCCAGCTCCGGGGCAGCCGCCTGGAACATTTTTTGGTCCAAAAAATGGCGCCGACCGAGCAATATGTAGATATGTGCCGGATGGAAATAATGGTGGCCCCAAAACCGCGCCAAAGGCGTATTGGAAAACCAAGACTCCAGGCACGTCTTGGCAACGTTATAAGCTTAACGGGATACCTCAGACTGCACAGCAGGCTCATCCTGCACCCGCAACCAAAATCCCATGGATTCGCTTGCTCGGAATCACGTCTAGGTGGGGTATGGGTGCATTCTTTGCAACTTATTCGGATTCGCTTAATGCTACCGAAGAGCAAGATATAGCGATAAGGAACGAAGATAATGAAAGATGAGTTCGAAATTAGACAAGGTTCGCTGGATGACTCGGGGATCTCTGTTGAAGAATCATTGTTGCAATGCCTTTTGTATTTTGATGAGGTTGTATCTTCTTTCTGTCTTGGTGTTGACTATTTGCACAAAATATTTGGTGATCATCCGGGTGCAGCTTGGGAAGTTAAGCAGGAATTTCTATCCGGTAAACCACTCATTGCATGGGGGGGAATTCCAAAATCAAAACGTGAAGCGATAAAAAAAATAGTCATGGCGGCCGAAGGTATTCCGGATGCAGCTGTTGATGGGGCTTCGGATTTTAGCCACGCTGCATGGAATGATGTCCGTAATGCGGCTGTTGAATATCAAGCCTTCAATGACTCCTGAGGCGCACAGTATATGGTGCGCGCTGCTAGGGTCTATATTTTATTTTTTTCGTTAATTATTTATGTTTCAGGGTGCGTGAATAATTCTTCAAAGTTCTATGCGGCTTATGGTGATGCGGTGGCGGGTGGCGCTATCGCAAAAGGGTGGGTGCCGGACTTTTTGCCGCAGAATGCTGCGGATATCTATGAACGGCATAGTATTGATGCTGGTGGGATTGCGGTTGTCTTCTCTGCGCCCAATGACAACTTCCTTAAGGGCTTTGCCAGGCTCGATGATTCGTATTTTACATCTGCTGAAGGAGCATTTTCTTTGGTACACTCGCCTGCAAAGTATCCTCGAGGGGTGAGTAGTTATTATTATAGGTGTAGTGGGGAGGGGCTCGGCCTGCTGAAGGCGCGTGATGGAAAGATATTCTATTATATTGAGCCGGTTTCTAGTGGGGGGCTTGAAGTTTTATGCAAAGTGCCAGCCAGGTTGTAGTGGCTGGACGATTGACGTTTAACGTTGACACTCTTCTGAAGTGCGTGATGAGTTTGATAAAGTTCGGGTATATTTCGATGCAATCCTGCCGGAGCAAGTAGCCAAGCCAACTCTGGTAACGCCGAGCAGACCATTTAATCCCATCCAACTCTGCCGCATGATGTAAGGCTAAGCGCACGCCATCCCGCGCGCCCTCCCAACGCCGGAGCCTTCCATGCCGCAACGTCGCCACTTCCTGAAAACCGCCGCCTTCGGCGCTCTGGCCGCCGGGTTGGGCGGTGTGCTGCCTGGCGCGCGCGCCGCGGCCAAGGCATCTGCCAAGACCAACGTCGGCCCCTTGCCACAGGGCGCAGCACGGGTGATCTCCACCTGGGACTTCGGCGTCGCCGCGAACCAGGTGGCGTGGCAGGTGCTGTCGCGCGGCGGCGCGGCGCTGGATGCGGTGGAGGCCGGGGTGCGCGTGCCGGAGGCGGATCCGGACAATCACACGGTGGGGTTGGGCGGTTATCCGGACCGCGATGGGCGGGTCACGCTGGATGCCTGCATCATGGATCACACCGGCGGCTGCGGGTCGGTCGCGGCGCTGGAAGACATCGTGCATGCGATCTCGGTGGCGCGGCGGGTGATGGAGAAGACGCCGCATGTGATGCTGGTCGGCGATGGCGCGCTGCAGTTCGCGCTGGCGCAGGGGTTCGAGCGCACCAAGCTGCTCACCCCTGAGTCGGAACAGGCGTGGAAGGAGTGGCTGAAGACGTCGCACTACGCGCCCGAGGCCAATATCGAGAACCGTGCCTATCGCCGCGGCACGCTGCCCGGCGGCAAGGACAACCACGACACCATCGGCATGCTGGCGCTGGATGCGCACGGCAATCTGTCCGGGGCCTGCACCACCAGCGGCATGGCCTGGAAGATGCACGGCCGGGTCGGCGACAGCCCGATCATCGGGGCGGGGCTGTACGTGGACAACGAGGTGGGCGGGGCGACCTCCACCGGCGTCGGCGAGGAGGTGATCCGCAACGTCGGCAGTTTCGCGGTGGTGGAGATGATGCGGCAGGGCAAGAGCCCGGCCGAGGCCTGCCGCGAGGTGGTGATGCGCATCGTGCGACGCAAGCCGGAACTCACCCGCGATCTGCAGGTGGGGTTCCTGGCGATGAACAAGCGCGGCGAGGTCGGTGCGTTCGCGATCCAGCCCGGTTTCAGCTATGCGGTCTGCGATGCGCAGCGGCAGGATCTGCTGCTGCCCGGGCAGAGCCATTTCGCGGCGCCGGCGGCATGAGCGCGAGCGTGCCGATGGGCCTGGAAGTGGCGGCCGATGCGATCGGCTCGGCGCTGGCCGCGCAGGATGGCGGGGCGATGCGGGTGGAATTGTGCGGCGGCCTGGATGGCGGTGGGCTGACGCCGTCGTTCGGCACGCTGGCGGCGGTGCGCGATCGGTTGCGCATCCCGCTGTATGTGTTGATCCGTCCGCGGGTCGGCGATTTCGTGTTCGACGCGGCGGAGGTGGAGGCGATGCGCCGCGACGTGGAGCAGTGCGTGCGCCTGGGCTGCGACGGCGTGGTGCTCGGCGCGCTGACCGCAAACGGTGAGGTGGACACGGCGACGATGCGCGAGCTGATCGCCGCGGCAGGGCCGCTCGGCGTCACCTTCCATCGCGCCTTCGATGTCAGTGCCGATCCGCGGCGCGCGTTGGAAGACGTGATCGCGCTGGGCTGCGAGCGCGTGCTGACCTCCGGTGCGCGCGAGACCGCGGAAGAGGGCGCCGACCTGATCGCCGAGCTGGTGCAGCAGGCCGGTGCGCGCCTGAGCGTGATGCCGGGATCTGGCGTCACCGAAGCCAACCTGGCGCAGTTGCGCGCGCGCACCGGCGCGCGCGAGTTCCATGGCTCGGCGCGTGGGCCGCTGGCGTCGCGGGCGATGTCGCCGCATCCGCATGTGCGCAGCCTCGGCGGCGATCGCATGCAGACCGATGTGGCGCGGGTGCGGCGGATGGTGGCGTTGCTGGCGGAGTAGGGCGCCGCCGATGCGTGGTGAGCATCGGATCGCAGCGGTGCGGCGGATGGTGACGAGATTCGCGTGTCGCGGCTGAAGCCGCTCCTACGCGGGGCGGCGGTTTGGGGGGAGGCTGCACCGCACAGAGCACCGCTGATGGGTGGTGCGCGGCGCACTATCGAAGCGTGGTCAGCGTGACTCGCCTGCCGCAGGCGTGCCGCTCAATCGCTTCGGATCCAGCACCACGTGCTTGATGCGCGTGCGCTTCCAGGTGTAGCTGATGTGCACCTTGCCGTCGCGGGTCTGGATCACCGCAGGGTAGGAGAACTCGTCCTTGGGGCTGTCTTCTAGTGTCAGCACGCGGGTCCAGTGCTGGCCGTCGTCGGATAGTGCCACGGCGAGCACGCCGCGGCCGTCCCACCAGTCCTTGCCTGCCTCGGTCGGGTTGTAGACCAGCAGCGAGCGGCCGTCGGCCAGCACCACGGCGTCGGTGCCGGAATTGGGATTGGCCAGGTCGAGCAGGGTCATCGGTTCCCAGGTGCGGCCGTTGTCGCGCGACCAGGTGCTGAACACGTGGTTCTGCTGGCTGCGGCCCACCGCCTGCAGGCGGCCATCCTTGTGCAGCAGCACGCTGGGCTGGATCGCGCCTATCCTGGCCGGGTCGTTCATCGCCGGGCCGCGGGTCCAGTGCGCGCCGTTGTCGTCGGACCATTCCATGTGCGCCACCCAGCCGGCGTCTTCGCTGCTGCTGGGGCTGAGGATGCGGCCGCTCGGCAACTGCACCGGCTTGTTCTTGATCGGGCCGAGGATGCCGTCGGGCAGACGCTCGGGCGTGGACCAGTGATGGCCACCATCGCTGGACGTGGTCTGCATGCCCCACCAGCGTTTCGGGTCCGGACCCACCTTGTAGAACAGCCGCAGCGGCCCTTGCGCGGGCTGGAACAGCACCGGATTCCAGGTCGGCAACGGCTTGCCCTGCGGCTGCGCGCCGTCGGCCACGCGCTGCGCCGGCTGCCAACCCTGCGCGTCGCGGCGCGCCACCCAGATGGCGACGTCGTCGGCGCCCTCGTGGCGGCCGCCGAACCAGGCCGCGAGCAGGCCGTCGCGGGTTTCCACCAGGGTGGAGGCGTGGCACTGCGCGGTCGGCGCCTGCGCGTTGACGAATTCGCTGTAGACGATGGGCGAGGGCGGCGCCTGCGGTGGGGCGACGGCGGCCGTACCAGCGATGGCGCGCACCGCGAACAGCGACAGCAGGGGGAACAGCGAAGGCGACATCATGTGGTACGGTCCTGGCCCGAAAATGGGGATACCTATTTAGCATCAATTAAATACCATATGCTGACACCAGCGATAACGCCGCCTGCCTGCCCGACCGACGATTGCGCGGAATCGCCAGTCCGGACCGTCCGCTGTCTCCGCCCCGCCGGCTGGCCGCATTCGGCCTGACTGTGCTGGCCGCGCCGCCGCTGCTCGCCGAGTCTTCGCCCGCACCGCGCTGTTCGAGTACGGCGACGTACGCTGGGTCGGCAACGCGGCCGGGGTGATCGAGGGCGAGAACTGGAACACCATCGATCGCCACGGCTGCGCTGACGCCCGGTCGAGGTGGACACGCCGCTGCGCAGGCTGCAGTGGTTCTGGCACCCGAACAGCGACCAGGCGCTCAAGAGCGTCGACGAGCCTGGTGCAGATCTGGGAAGACAGCGGCGGCCAGATGGCTGGGCATCGTGCCGGACAAGCGCGGCCTGCTGCCCGAGGTCGACGTGCAGCGGCCGGAGGAATGGGCCAGGCGCTGCAGGCGCGCTACGGCACCGAGCGCAGGCGCAGGCGAGCGGCCACATGAAGATCGACTACTTCCCCGCGGTCACCGCCTCGCGCGTGCGCCTGAACATCCTGTCCAGCGTGGATGCCGCGCACATCCGCGCGTTCCAACTGTTCAACGTGGGCGCTGCCGCCACCCGCTGATCCCAGCCCGCGACGTGCACTCCCCCCTCTCCCCCCGGGAGAGGGGCCGGGGGTGAGGGTACGGCCGCACGCCGCTCCTACGGTCGCGACCTGCGCCACGAGAGCACGCAATAGCACACGACAGGCACCGCGTGCCGATCTGGAGGCACGCACCGCGTGCGCATGCCGCGTTCCGTCTGCCTGCGTGCGATTGCATCCGACACGCGTCACATTCACGCCGCCGCCGCGGCCACGTTTAGAGGAATGTCGCCCCCCATCCCGGGCGCGTGCCGTGCCGCCGACGCGCTGCGGTCGAGCCGCCGGGGTGGTCCCGTCATCGTGGAGCAACGCCATGCCTGATCGCGCAGGTGGATCCCGGTTCCGTGCCCTGTCGTCCGAACGGCGTCGACGGCTGCGGCAGTGGGCGCGTCTGCGCCAGGGCATGTGCGTGACCCTGGCCTGCCTGGCGGTGGCGCTGGCGCCGTCCTGGGATGCGCGCAGTGCGCCGTTGAGCTCGCAGGCGTTGCTGCACGCGCTGCGCGTGCTCGCGCCGGTCCACGGCCGTGGCGTAGCTGTCTGCGTGTCTTGCCGATCTTCGCCGCCGCGCGAAGCGCGTCCTTCCCCGCTTCCGCATGGCGACGTCGGCGCGCTGCGGAAAGCGCTTGCATACCGGGCTGCGGCCCTGTTCCCGGGCAGCGGTTGCCGCTGCCGTTCTCTTCCCTCCAAGGATCCGCCATGGCCTATTTCAAACTTGCCCAGCAGACTCAACTGAACCGCTACGTCTGCGATTTCCACAGCCACTTCACCGGCATCCTGCCGACCCAGCGCAAGGCCCTGGACGACACGCGGCCATCGCTGGCGCAGTTGCTGGCACAGCGCTTCTATGCCGACGATCCGCATGCGTCGGCCAAGGGCGAGCTGCTGCTGTTCCGCTATGCGCTGAAGCTGATGAGCGAGCGCGGCAGCAATCCCTTCGCAAAGCTGCTGGCCAAGCGCGACCGCACCGAGTACGAACGTGCCGAATGCGTGGCGGAGAACATCTACATCGCCTGCCAGGTGATCGCCGCCGAGTACGGCTATGCGCGCAGCGAACTGGCGCTGCCGCCGCAATCGCCCATGCTCTACACGCTGGTGGACGCCGAGATCGTCGCCCCGGCCCTGGCCTCGGCGGAGGGGCCCAGCGCCAACTTGCGCAGCCTGGTGCGCTACTTCAACAACAAGTTCTACAGCGCCAGCAAGTACACACCGTTCGACGATGCCTACAAGCTGCGCGGCCATTTCGTGAAGCAGCTCTGCCAGGGCGATCCGGCCAATTACAACACCTGGAGCGACTCGCAGAAGGCCGATTACCGCTTGTGGGTGTGGTCGACCTTCGGCTACCTGCGCGAGGACGGTGTGCTGCTGATCCAGGCCGCCGCCACCGAGGACGAGATTCCGCAACTGGCCGAGCTGGCGCAGGACTACAACGTCCAGTACGGCACCGACTACCGCCTGCTGGTGCATTCGGCCGACCACTACATGGCCGACGACAAGCTGAAGGACTTCCTGGACAAGAAGATCGCGCCGCTGCTGACCGGGCACGGCAAAGGCGATTCGACCATCGTCGGGCTGGACCTGCTCGGCGCGGAGAACAAGGTCGGCAACTACGCCGAACTGTTCACCTGGCTGCAGCGCAACGCCAACGCGCTGAGCGCCAATTTCGGCAGCGGCAGCGGCAAGCGCGCGCTGCGCGCGATCGTGCACATCCACTGCGGCGAGGGCAGCGGTTTCGGTGCGGAGAACCGCTCGGTGACAGGCTACTACCTGCACCAGATCGGCGACCCGGATGCACGCTTCTACGCCGCGCTGTCCGTGCACGTGCTGGATGCCTGGAGCGCTGCGAAGGGCAAGCGCGGCGCCACGCCACGCCCCACCCGCGGGACCGCGACCCCGCAGGGCTTGTTCGAGGAGTTGTTCAGCAACACGGCTTTCAGTCACGACGGGCACGTGCTGCGTCGCTTCGACATCAACGCACCGCTGTCGCGCGAGTTGGCCGGCTACAACGCCAAGCGCAACGTGATGGCGCTGAGCGAAGCGCTCGATCAGCCATCGCTCGACGGCGGTCGCGACGTCTACCACGCGCTGGTGGAGAACAACCCGCTGTACGCGTTCCGCCTGGGGCACGACTACTACTATCGCAGCTACATGGCCGCACGCTACCCGTGGCTGGCATTCGACACCAACCTGGGCAGCAACGCCATCACCGGTGCCTCGGCGCTGTTCGATTCGGTACAGGGCTACCGGCTCAATCGCGGCTATCGGCAACTGGACGGCTACATCGACACCGACGTGCTGGAGGTGGTCGGCAATGCGGTGCTGAGCATGGAGGCGCAGGGGCTGGACCGGGCGCAGATCGCCCAGTTCATCGCCATCAGCCAGCAGCCCGGCGATCTGGCCGAGACGCTGAACAACAACCAGGCGTATCTGCAGGGGCAACTGCAGGCGGCGCTGCAGCCGATCTACGACCCGGCGCAGGCCGAGTTCCTGTTCGGCACCTATTGCAAGCTGGTGCTGTACTGCGCCGGCGACGCCCCGGCCGCAGCGCTGCGCTACCAGGCCATGGTGCGTGCGCTGCTGGTCGTGCAGAACTGGCGGTCCTACCTGCTGGGCGCCGACGGCCAGGGCGTGGAGCACACCGGCGTGCAGCGCGAATACCTGCGCATGCTGGTGCTGTTGATCTACAAGCTGCTGCCGAGCAACCAGAACGAACTGCAGGTGGATCTGCTGCAGACCATGGCCGTGCTGCTGCGCCGGCTGGCGTTGAGCTACTGGCGCGCCACGGTGGGGCCGACCAACGCGCTGGAGGTCACTGGCAGCCTGCTCGGGCTGGAATCGCTGGATGGCTTCAAGGGCCCGGCCTCGGTGGTCGTGGTGCGGCGTTCGCCGCCGGCAGCGGCATGATCGGCGCCTGGGACGCGACGGCGACGGACGACGTCGCCGCCTACCTGTGGCACACGGAACTGTCGCGTGTCGGTGCGGCCGTCACCGCGCCCGCACCGACATCGACCCCCACACCTACGGCCGGCACGGCGACCGCACCGCCCGCGACGCCGCCGCACGAGCCGCCGCCACCGTCGTCGCAGTCGCCGGCACCAGCGCCGACGCCGGTGCCGCCGGCAACCGAGGCCACGGCGGACATGCAGCGCTTGCTGCATGCGCTGAGCGACCAGAAGGTGCTGGAGGCGCTGATCAAGCTGTTGCGCTGAGCCGCTCGCAAGACACGATTCGGGCCCGCTGTCCGTGAAGCGGGCCCATTTTTTTGCGCGACTGGCCCACATAACCGCAGCGCCGCCGCTTCAGCCGTATGCAGGCGTAGACAAAGCGCGCGCGCGCCCCACACGCCGTGCGGCTGCGCGTGCATCGCGCCTGCGGTTGTCACCCAGGGAACAGCTATTGCCGCCGACCGCCACAGAGACTCGTCGCACAACGGGATTTTGGAGCATGCGATGGAGACGGCAAAGGAAAAGGCAGGCACAACCGCCAAGCGATTCGTGGAGGCCGACGAGATGTTCACCCGCGCCTGGCGCGCGACGCTGCCGGACCTGCGGCGGCGTGCGCTGCGGCTGGCCAACGGGCGTGCGGACGCGGCCGAGGACCTGCTGTCGGATACCGCGGTGAAGGCGCTGCTGTTCATGCGCCGCTCGCCGGAGGCGATGACCGACCCGCAGGGATTCCTGTTCGTGGTGCTGCGCCACGTGTTCCTGGACCTGGTGCGACGGCGCCGCGGCGGCGGCGAACCGCTGGACCGCCCATCCGAGGCTAAGGAAGTGGACGCCGTGGCCGATCAAGCAATGACCGCCCTGCAACGCGCCGAGCTGGAGGAGCAGATGGAGCGCGTGGTGGCGGCGGTGGCGGCGCTGAGTCGGGAGCAGCGCCGCCTGTTCGCCTATCGCTTCGTCGAGGAGTTGCCGTATCCGGCCATCGCCAACCTGTTGCGCATCAACCAGCCGCTGGCGCGCAAGCGTGTGGAACTGCTGCGCAAGCGGCTGCGGCTGGCGATGGTGGCCGAATGAGCGCGTCGGCGGCTGTTTCACAAGCCGCCCACGGCGGCGTTTTCCCTCCACGCCGGGCCGTCCAGGGCCGCGGCATCGCGGGCGCCGCGGCGGGGCGTGGCACCGGCCATCCCCGTCGCGGCGCCTCCCCGGCAGGCGACTCACCAAGGAACCAGGCTCATGGCAGACAACACGCTCGTCAATTCGCAGATCACCGACGCGGTCACCCAGACCAACGTCAAGGTGGTGGCCGAGGCGCCCGCCCAGGCGATCGCCTCGCTGTACCAGGTCTCCAGCCACTCCACCGGGCTGGCGTTGCAGAACGCGGTGCACAGCCAGCAGGCGCTGAACCAGGTCTCCAACGCCGTGGTGTCCAAGGCGGTGGCGCTGATCATGGCGATCGGCGAGAAGTGATGCAGCGCCGTGGCCCGCGCCGCGGCGGCTGAGGCGGGCACCGATCCATCCATCAGGAGAGTGGCATGTGGCCTTTCGCAAGCAAGAAACCCCCGGTATCCCCCACGGCCGCGGCGCCCGCCAGCGCGGCAACGGCGCCTGCATCGGCCGCGGTTGCGGCGCAGACGCCGGACGCGCCTGCGGCGGCACCGGCGACGACCGACGCAGCGCTAGCCCCCTCGGCTGCGGTGCGTGACACAGCAGCACCAGCTACGGCCGCGGCGAGCGACCCGTCCGCCACAGCGCCGGCGAGCGACAGCGCGCCGGCCGCTGCAGCCGCAGGCGCCGCCGCGCCCAGCACAGCCGAGTCCAGCGCCGATGCCGCAGCAGCGGCAGGTGGCGATGGCGCCGCGCCGCCCACGGCATCGCCTGCGGCTGCGGTCTCGCCGCCGCCGCCACCGCCGCCGTCCATGTTGAGGACGCTCAATACGCACATGCTCGCGCAGGCCTCGGCGGCCAGCCCGGCCAGCGATGCGCTCAACAGCAAGATCGTGCAGGCCGTGCAGCTCACCAATGCCGAGACCATGGCCTACGCGCCGTCGCAGATCGTGGTTGGCTCGAACATGCTGATCAGCCAGGCCTCGGGCCTGATCGCGCAATCGGCGGCGGTGTACTTCGACGGTGTCAGCAAGATGGCCTTGGCCAGCCAGGGCGTGCTGCTCAAGCAGATGACCGAGAACCTGGCCGAGAACAAGATGGAGCAGGCCGCCGAGGATGCGCTGGGCGTGCTGGCCACCGACGTGCTGGTCGGGGCCGCCGCAGCGGTGGCGGCCGCTGCCGGCGCGCTGGAGGCCGAGTCCGCCGGCTTCGCCATCGACAAGATCGACCAGAGCATCGCCAAGTACGCGGACCTGATGCGCGGCCGCAAGTCCGCGTCTACCTAGGCCGTTCGCACCACCGGTTTCACCACACGCACAGGGGAGCACCATGCAAGACAACCAAGCATCCGATTTCGCCACGCTGCGCCAGTTCGCCGAGAAGTGGCTGGGCCGTCCACTGGTCGGCGCCGAGGAGGAGCAACTGCGGCGCTTCGCGTCGGAAACGTCCGCACCGCCGGCAGTGCCTGCCGCCGAAACAGTCGGCACTTCGCCGTCGCTGATCGATGCCGAGCGCCAGCGGGTGCAGGGCCTGATCCAGCAGATGATGCAGAAGATGCAGAACACCCGCGGCGACCTGAACGGCGCCACCGCGGCCAGCGAAGCGGCGGTGCTCAGGGCGGTCCAGTCGGCCAATTCGCTGGATCAGCTGCGGCCGGGCCAGTTGCGGCCGCCGCAGAGCGGCGAGGGCGGCAGCAACCAATTGGTGATGTCGCAGATCGCCGATCGCCTGGCCAATCTCGTGCAGGCCGAAGTGCGCGCGTGCTTCGAGCGTGAGTTCGGCAGCCTGGCCCAGCAGATGCAGGCGGTGGTCGAGGCGGCGCGTGCGCAGGGGCTCATCGCGGCCACGCCGGCCGCGGAGCCGCACGCGCCATCGTCGCCTCCGGCTGCCTGAGCCGTTCCGCTGCACGGCGGCGCCTCCGCGGATTCCACGCGGAGGCGTGCGCCGTGTGCGCGTGTCTGCTGCGCACGAACTCAGGCATGGCGTGTGGCGCGTGTGGCATGCGTCGGCTGTGGCGCCACGTCCCGGCAGCGAACGCAGCTGCGTACCGTCGGTGATGCAGTCGGTGTCAGGTCGCTCGCCATCGTCCGTTCGACTGCGGTACCGGTGAATCGCACTGCATGGTGGCGGAGGCAGCGAGGCGGCCTGCGCCGCAGTGGTTGCAACACGCATCGGTCGAGGTCGCGGCGTATCGCGGTCGGTGTTCCTGCGTCGCACACACATCGCGACGACGCTGGCGAGACAAACGCCGCACAGGTTTCACAGGTTCTGCACTGTCCCGTTTTCAGAGATCGTACGGCGTGGGCCGTACCCCAACCAGGAGCGAACACATGGCATTTCCCACCGCGGTCAACGACCAGATCACCGATGCGGTCACCCAGTCCAACGTGAAGGTCATCGGCGAGGCGCCGGCCTTTGCGATGGCGTCGATCTACCAGAGCATGGCGCACTCGACCGGCATCCTGTTCGAAAACGCCGTCTCCGCGCAGCAGCAGCAGAACACCCTGGCGCAGGCCGCGGCCAACCAGGGCGTCATGCAGATCTACAGCCTCGATTCCACCGCCGCCGCCGGCGCCACCGAGAAGGTCGCGCAGACCGGCGTGTCCGACAACCTCACCAGCCTGCTGACCGTGCTCAACGCGTTCAAGCAGTCGTAAGCCACGCGCGCTAACGCCGCCGCAAGGCGGCGCTAGCCATGCAACTCCCTTCCTAACGAGGACCGTTCCATGGCCTATCCCACCGCAGTCAACAACCAGATCACCGACGCCGTCACCCAGTCCAACGTCAAGGTCATCGGCGAAGCGCCGGCCTTCGCGATGGGCTCGATCTACCAGAGCCTGGCGCACTCCAGCGGCATCCTGTACGAGAACGCGGTCGCCGCGCAGCAGCAGCAGAACACGCTGGCGCAGGCGGCGAACAACCAGGGCGTCATGCAGGTGTACAGCCTGGACACCACCGCGGCCGCGGGCGCGTCGGAGAAGATCGCCCAGACCGGCGTGTCGGACAACCTGACCAGCCTGCTGACCGTGCTGCAGGCGTTCCAGGGTTCGCCCTACAGCAAGGGCTAAGCCCGCAAGGCACGACGTCACGCGGCTGCGTGGCGCCGGCCGGCTGGACGCGTCGCTCCGGTCCCGACACGGGCCGGAGCGACGCCATCACCACGCGGCCATTGCCGCCCTTTGATGACCCACTGCACTCGACCGGCACGCGCCTTGGCTGCCTGCCGCGACAGGGTGCGTTCGAGGCCCTGGCGCCACGCCCCCTGCGCCCAGGGAAGGGGAACTATGGACCTTCCTGCAATCGCCGATTTGCAGCGCGCCGACCGCATCCTGCCGGCCGACGCCAGCGACGCCCCGCCCGCGGATGCGGCCGGTGCGCGCCATCGCCCGTTGCTGGAGCGCTCGGCCGTGTTCCAGGGCATGCCGGCGTCGGCGCTCGATTACCTGCTCGCGCATGCCAGCGAATGCGCCCTGGACGCGGGAAGCGTGCTGTTCTTCAAGCACGATCCCAGCAGTTTCGTCGGGGTGGTGGTGCAGGGGCGCCTGTACAAGGTGCTGTACGGACCCGATGGGCAGGAGTTGATCGTCGGCACCATCGAGCCGGGCGGGCTGGTCGACGAACAGGCCTTGCTGGAACAGCATGGGCGCAGCTTCACCGCCATCGCCTTCGGCCCGAGTTGCGTGCTGAAACTCGCGCGCCGCCATTTCGCCGCGCTGATGACGGTGCCGCTGTTCCAGCAGCGGATCGATGCGCTGCTGCGTCTGCGCCTGCGGCAGACCCTGGACAGCCTGGAAAGCATCTGCCTGCACCGCCTGGAAGTGCGCCTAGCGCGCTACGTGCTGCATCAACTCGAACTGCAGGCGCCGCATGCGGGCGGCGGCGACACGGTCGCGCTCCCGCCGAACCAGAGCATCCTGGCGGCGATGCTCAACGCCAGCCGCTCCAAACTCAATGCGCAACTGCAGCGCTGGGTCCGCAGCGGCCTGGTCAGCCGACGCCGCCACCTGTTGCGCGTCCACGACCTCGGCGCGCTGTATGCCAAGGCCAGTTTGCAGGGCGCGGCGGCGATGTCGGTGTCGGACGGCGAGGACACGCCGGCGCGTGCCGCCTGTCCGCCGTGGACCGATCGCCGCGCCGACTGAGGCCACTGCTCACCGATGGCGGGATCGAACGCCTGCCGCGCGTTCGCCGCACGCGACGCCGGAGATCGCAACACGGTGCAGATCCGAGTGGCGTCGGGCGATGCGATACCAACGGCACCGACACCAGTGCTCGCGCTCTCAGGGAGCGCTTACGCGCCCATCAACTCGCCACTGTCTCGCGACCAACGCAGTCCGCGGCCGCGGCCGATGCGCGCGACAGTTCGCTGCTGCGATATGCCTCGCCCCATTCGCGCAGGCTGATCAGCACCGGCGCAAGGGAGTGGCCCAGCGGCGTCAGCGCATATTCGACCTTGGGCGGCACCTGCGGATAGACGTGGCGCACGATGACGCCGTCCTCCTCGAGCTCGCGCAACTGCAGCGTTAGCATGCGCTGCGTGGCGTTGGGAACCAGGCGCGTCAGTTCCATGAAGCGCTTCTTGCCGGAGAGCAGGTGGAACAGGATCACCGGCTTCCACACCCCGCCGATCACCGAAAGCGTGACTTCGACCGCGCAGCCGCTCTTGCCATCCAGACGTTTCAGACGCATGGTCGTTGTACCTACAAAATTGATAGTACCTGCGAAAATTGTACGTTCTTGCGATGCAGGAAGTGCATCCCGACAATGCCTGCAATGCGGTTTCGCTGCAACCGATGCGGCGCTGCCCCTCGCCACTTTTCCGCTAAGGATGTCGTGCCCATGAAAGCCATTACCCTGCGCCAACCCGCTGGCCTCGAGAACCTCCGCCTCGTCGATCTGCCCGACCCCGGCCAGCCGGGCGCCGGCGAACTCCGCGTGCGCGTGCATGCCAGCTCGCTCAACTTCCACGACCTGGGCGTGGTGACCGGGCGCATGCCCAGCGCCGACGGCCGCATCCCGATGTCCGATGGCGCCGGCGTGGTCGAGGCGGTGGGCGAGGGCGTGGACGAGTTTGCCGTGGGCGACGCGGTGGTCTCGACGTTCTTCCCGACCTGGCTGGAGGGCGGCCCGACCATCGCCGATTTCGCCACCGTGCCCGGCGATGGCGTCGACGGCTATGCACGCGAATACGTCGTTCGCCCCGCGCACTGGTTCACGCACGCCCCGCGCGGCTACAGCCACGCCGAAGCGGCGACGTTGACGACCGCCGGGCTCACCGCCTGGCGCGCACTGGTGGTGGACGCGCACCTGAAGGCCGGCGACACCGTGCTGGTGCTCGGCACCGGCGGCGTGTCGATCTTCGCCCTGCAGTTCGCCAAGCACATGGGCGCCAGCGTGATCGTCACCTCGTCCTCCGACGAAAAGCTCGCGCGTGCGCAGGCGCTGGGCGCCGATTTCACCATCAACTACCGCCGCGACACCGACTGGGCGGCCAAGGTGCTCGACTACACCAACGGCCGCGGCGTCGACGTGGTGATCGAAGTGGGCGGCCCCGACACGCTGGGTCAGTCCATCCGCGCCTGCCGCATCGGCGGCCATATCGCGTTGATCGGCGTGCTGACCGGCATTGCCGGCCAGGTGCCGACCGTGGCGCTGATGCAACGCCACCAGACCCTGCAGGGCCTGATCGTCGGCAGCCGCCGCCACCAGCGCGACATGGTCCGCGCCCTCGACGCGACCGGCATCAAGCCGGTGGTCGACCAGACCTTCGCGCTGGAAGACATCGCCGACGCGTTTGCGCATCAGGCGGCGGGGAAGCATTTTGGGAAGTTGTGCCTATCGATCTGATTGCGTGGGTAACGAAGAAGGGATCGGCCCGTTTTTTGGCCATACCGGTCTCTGACAGAATTCATGGCCGATGAACTCAGACCACTTGGCCTCCTCGGGCAACCCTTTCCTGTTGCGAAGCGTCGTATGCCAATTGCTGTGCCTGCTGCCGGTCGAAGGCTTGGGCGTGTTGCGACGTCTCGTGCAAGGGGGGAGCCGGCTCGCGGGTATCCAGCGACACCTTGAAGCCTGGTGTGGTCCCGACGACCCACAAGGTATCGCCAGACATGCGTACGCCATCAATCTTGGTGGCGTCCGTGATGCCCTCCTTCTTGCTCAACAGCATGGCATGGGCGACGTGCTCGTCGGAGATCTCACGCGGGGTCGCCGCTCTGAGCTTGTAGAACATCGTCTGGTCGTTCGACGAAAGGCCGTCGTGTGGCCCCGGTTGCTGATCGCCGTGCGTAGCGTGCCCTGCGCCATTGGCCGTGGTGGCGTTGGGCGTAACAGCCGCCGGCCGTTCCGTATGCGGTGCAGCGTCGGGTGTCCTAGCGGGACCGACCGGCGTCGAGCGTTCGCTCTGGGTCGGCTGTGCCGCGTGCTTGATTTCTTCCGCCGTGGTGACGGCCTTCGGCACCATTCTGCTATTGGAGAAGAGTCCTTTCTGACCATCGTCCATCATCGTGACGATGGCGCTGTTCGGCCCTGGCCGTCCTGTGCTCTGATCGGGTTGCAGCGTGAGGGAGTAGGGACGCCCATCTCTGTCGAGTCCGGCCTGTGCGTGCGTGCGAGCGACTGCCGCGGTGGCTGCATCAATGTCGGCCTCGGTACGCGCAATCCCCGCGTTGGCGTAGGCATGCGCCACCAGGCTACGCATCGGGGTGGGTTGCGGTAGCGTCGGATGCGCAAGGGCCTCGTTTGCCAGGACCGCGTATTGCTGCAACCCGGCTTGCTGGCTCCGATACACCTCGTTCAATTCGTCGCGCACATTGCCGCTGGCCTGATTGGTGCCGTAGATCATCCCCGGTGTCATCCATTCACCGTTCGCGTTGCGCGTATACGTATGGCCGTCGGAGGCGGCGAGCGATTCGGTCTGGGTACTCGCATTCTGGGCGGCGACAGGCACTTCCCCATGCCGGTTCCAGCCGAACTGGTTATACGCGATCTGGTACCGGCCCGCGATCGCGGCGGGCGTATTGGTGGCATTCTGCGCGATGATCAGCTTCGCTGCGTGATCCAGCTCGGCGGCTCGCTGAGGAGAGGCCGTCTCCACATGGCTGGCCGTCATGCCATGCTCAAGGTACTGATCGACCACGGTACGTGACCACGCATGGGTGTGGGCGTCGCGCACCCAGTTTCCTTCGCCATCCGCGCTGCGCGTGTCGCCATTGCCAGGTGCAATGGAGTAGGGATTCTGCGCGGCGGACAGATTTGCCAGCCCCAGTTCATAGGACGCGTTGGCGGACTTGTAGTTCAGTTCGTTCGCCAGCATGTCTCCAGCGACATAGCGAACCTTGCCGTAGGTCGGTGTCGTGCGGCCTGCGCCGATGTGGGTTTCCGCAGTGATGTGTTGCGCTTCGGCGACGCGCGTCCACGTGCCTTTCGGATCTTTTGGGTCGCGGCTCCACGTGTTCCCGTCCCGATCCTGTTGCGTGAAAACACGTTCGAGGTCCTTTTGCTGCGCCCATTTTTCCCCGAGAAACGCGCCACCGACGCCTCCTACGACGCCGCCGACGCCGGATGTGACAAGTGCGCCTGGACCAGTCGCCGCGCCGCCCGCCAGACCATATCCGGCACCTGCCACGAAACCCAGTGCGATGCCCCCCCCAATGCCACCGACATTGCGACCGATGAAATGGGTCTTGGCCGACTCGGCGCCTATGGTGTTGCCCTGCGCTTCCAGCTTCACCACCTGATGGCCGGTGGTAGCGAAGTCGTAGGCCACTGCCGCAACTGCGACCGCGGTCGCACCTTTCGATAGCACGCCTGGCGAAAGACCGCGAGAGGCGCCGACCGCCTCTGCGGCAACGGCGGCCTCTCCGACTGAGGCCGCGGGAGCTGCCCCGAGTCCCAACGGTGCGCGGGCCAGACCGGCGGCGCTGAGTTCGGCAGCGGCCGGGAACTTGGCAGCATCTGCCCCAAGCGTAGCGGCTGCTTCTCGCGAAATCGCGACCTTCGTGACTTTCGGTCCGGCGCCATCGGGTGCGACGAAGATGCCCTTGGGCGCGGCTTCAATGAACTGCGCCTGCACCATGGGCAGCACATCGGTAGCGCCCTGGCGCGCGTATATGGGCTTCAGCGCAGCGACCGGCTGCCCACCCAATGTCCTGACGTTGGGATTGTCCAGCACCGTCGGCAATTCCACCTTGCCGAAGACGCGCTCCACGTTGGCATTGGTTGCGATCAGCTTGATGTCGCCCCGCAGCGAGGCAGCGAACTCCTGCGATGCTTCCCCCCATAGGCAACCTTCGAGGGAGGTAGCGCTTCGCGCAGCAGCCTTGGCGTCGCCGTAGAGGAAATGGCCAGCAGCTTTTTCCGCGTCGGCTAGGCTTTGTCCCTGAGAGACGAAGACGCGTTCGGCAGTGGACCGCGCGGCTGCTTCGACCTGTTTATTGCCAAGGAACTGCGCCCTGGGGGTGCTGTTGATGATCGGTTCGCCGGTCTTGCCCGCCAGTTCGAGGGCGATCGTTTCGGACGATACATTGCCGATATCTCGGCTGTAGAGGATGCCGCCATCGCCGGAGGCTTTGGCCGAATACTGGCGCGCCAGGGCCTGAATTTCATCAAGCGACGTCGCGCGCTTTATCTGATCGATTTGCTTGGCGTAGTCGTCGCTCATGACACACGCTCCGCATCGGTCAGGATCCAGCCATCCCTGAAAAGAACCTTGCCCATGAAGTGCGCATTTGGATACTCGGTCAGGAGCGACGGACGGTCGTTGAACTGCATGCCTGCTTCGATCAAGCGCACTGCCAGCGTCTGAATCCTGCCGACTTCCGGGATACTGAAGACGCGGCAGGTTCCCGGCATGTGCATGCCGACGTCGCCATCGCGGCCGTAGCCGAACGAGACGATTTCGATGTTGTAGTCGTTGCCGCCGGGCAGGAAGGCTCTTTGGATCTCGCCGAAGTATTCAGCTGCGTCGACCTCTACCGCGAACGTCTCATGACGCTGCTCGTCGACAATGCCGCGTACGCCGCCGGAGAATCGGGCGCGGCCTTCGGGGAACTGCAGCCAGTCGAAAGTGGGGTGCTGGTGCAGGTCCATGTCTGTCGCTCCTTCGGGATGTCGGGCACGATCATGGCCCTCGCGCTGGAGTTTTACGCTGGGATGCGGAGTGGCGCAACTGTAGTGGAGGAGAGCAAAACCAGAGTTACAGTGCACTTCCCCTACACGGACTCTGGACGTCGCCCGATGGGGAGACTTGTGCGGATGTACTGACTATCCGCGGGGGGGGGGGGGGGGGGCATTCACTTCGCCGGCGGCAGTGAAGGAGTACCTGCTGGCCAAGTTGGCCGGCTTCGAGCACGAGGTCTTCGCGGTGTTGTTCCTGGACACAAAGCATCGTCTGATCTACTACGTGGAGATGCTCCACGGCACGGTCGACGCCGCGGACGTGCATCGGCGCGAGGTGGTGAAGCAGGCGCTACGGCTCAATGCGGCCGCGGTCATCGTTTCCCACAACCATCCGAGCGGAGGGCACCGAGCGAGCGCGGCCGATAAGGCGATGACTTCACGGCGTCGCCAGACGCTGGCGCTGGTGGACATTCGCACGCTGGAGCAGGTCTTTCAATGGCAGTTTGTTGCTGTCGAATGTGGTCATGGGTTCGCTTCCTTTTGATGGATGGGATGGATCGGATCAGCTTGTCGCCGCCTTGCGGCCGCGCTTTGGTTTGGGCGAGGCGGCGCGCTGGGTGCGGATGCGTTCCAGCAGCACGCTGGCTGGTTCGTCGCCGGGGTCCTGCGGCACCAGTTCGCCGCGGAACGCCTTGGCGAGCAGGCTCTGCGTCAGCGCGTCGATGCGCTGCTGGGCAGTGGCGACCTTGGCTTCGAGTTGGTCGGCGTAGGCGAAGAGTTGTTCGACGCGGCGGACGATTTCGACTTGCTCTTCAATAATGGGCAACGCCACTGGAGCACTCACCACCGTCTGTTGATTGATCTTCGGCATGTTACCCGCCGTGCCAGTCGCGTTGTCTCGAAAGTATTTGCGCACTGATTTCGAGTTGAGAACAAGTTGAAGAAATGCCGGGGCGACGCTCGGCTTGGCCCTGCACTTCATCATCAAATCTGGATAAATGAAATTGCCAGCTTGCCCATCAAACAGGGCTGATACACCCACGTATTCCAGTGTATTGGCTCTCTGTATCAGGATGTCCCCTGGCTCAAGCCAAAGGTGTGAGTCGGAAGGAATGGTTTCGGCAATAAATTTTGAAAACTCAGGCCTGAATTTTCCCGATGTTGTGGCTGATAGGCTCAGAGAGCGCGTTTTTGTCTCGTAGTCGACCGGCTTGGGCGAGTACCCGTTTCTTGGCTTCTCCTTGAGAAGTTCGCCAATTACCGTTTTGACCCAATCAGTAGTCGAGTTCAGAGTCCGCCAATCGCTGGTCAGACTTCCACGAGTCGCGCTCTCAACGATAGAAGAGCGGAAGCGCTTGAGCAGGGCGGGGATGGCGTCGACGCGGGCCTTGAGGGTGTCGACCTGGGCCAGCAGCGCATCCAGCTTCTGCGCGATGCGCTTTTGCTCTGCGAGTGGTGGCAGCAGAAACGGGGCAGCTTTTGCTTGTTCTGTTCCGAGGCGCGGCATTCTCACGCCATGTGTCACTGCTTGTACGTAGTCGCGGAAGCGTGGCGATTTGAGGTAGTGAAATAGATAGCCGCTGTCTAGCTGATTGGGCTTAATTGCGATAATTTCACTTGAGCTATATCCGTTGCGGTCTGCGCGAACCACCTTATTGAGATAAGGGCGCAACTTTCCGTAAAGCACGTCGCCGGCATGGAAGCTGTTTTTGGCACTTTGTGGTTTGCGTTTGCCGACCGTTTCGTAGGCGAGAATGCGTGACGAGTCGCGCTCGATGTCTTCGAGTTCGAGTAGCCATGCGTCTTCTTGCATTGCATCCGGTTGCACGGTTGTGTTGTCTGCGTAATTGACAACATCGCCGAGCTTGAGCTCCATCCATCCACCTGGCAACTCACTCACCTTCCACCTCGCCGCTGGTCACTTCCAGCCCCATCACTTCGGCCAGCAGCCGCTTCTGCTCCAGTGCTTCGTCGCCTGCACCCAGCGCCTGCATCAGCGCGTCGAGTTCGCGTAGGGCTTCGCTGAGTTCGGCCATCGCTTCGGCGGCCAGCACTTCGGGTGCGGGCAGGCTATTGGCATCGACGCTGTCGGCGTCCTTGAGCCAGCTGATATCCAGCGAGTCGCCGCGCTCGGCGATCTGGGCGCGGGTGAAGCAACGGAAGCGGCCTTGGTCACCTTCATCGGTGCGCGGGCTGGCGCCGTTGGGATCGGTGCCGTAGGCCTGCTCGAACGGTTTGAGATGCGTCGGCCCGAACGGGGTGCGCTTGCCGAAGCTGGGCATGTTGCTGCGCAGGTCGTAGACCCACGTCGCCTGCGTGCAGCCGGTGTCCTGGCGCGGATTGGCGGCGGCGCCCTTCTGGAAGAACAGCACATTGGTCTTGACGCCCTGTGCGTAGAAGATGCCGGTGGGCAGGCGCAGCAGGGTGTGCAGGTTGCACTTGTCCATCAGGTCGCGGCGGATGTCGGTGCCGACGCCGGCCTCGAACAGCACGTTGTCCGGCAGCACCACGGCGGCGCGGCCACCGGGCTTCAGGCCACGGTAGATGTGCTGCAGGAAGGCGAGCTGCTTGTTGCTGGTCTTGTAGGTGAGGTCGTCACGGGTGGGTCCGCCGCCACCTTTGGCGGTGCCGAACGGCGGGTTGGACAGGATGATGTCCACCTTGGGCAAGGCGGCGCCGGCATTGCCGAGGCTGTTGCCGAGCTGGACCACGCCGGCGCCTTCGCCGGACATGCCGTGCAGCAGGCAGTTCATCAGCGCCAGGCGGCGGGTGCCGGGCACCAGCTCCATGCCGGTATAGGCCTTGTGCTGCTGGAAGCGGCGGGCCTTGTCGTCGAGCGTGTACAGAGCGTTGGTGTTGGCCTTGATGTAGGCATCGGCGGCGATCAGAAAGCCGGCGGTACCGGCGGCCGGATCCTGCAGAGTTTCGCCGGGCTGCGGCTGCAGGCAGCGGATGATGGCGTCGATCAGCGGGCGCGGGGTGAAGTACTGGCCGGCGCCGGACTTGGTCTCGTTGGCGTTCTTCTGCAGCAGGCCTTCGTAAAGGTCGCCCAGGCCGTCCTCGCGCGCGCTGAACCAGTCCAGCCCGTCCAGCGCGGTGACCAGCGTTTCCAGATGGCGCGGCTCCTTGAGGCGGGTCTGTGCGTCGGCGTAGATGGCCGCGATCATCGGATCGCTGCTCTGGCCCAGGTTCAGCAGCATTTGCCGGTAGTGGTTGAGCAGGTTGAGGCCAGACTTGCTTTTCAGATCCGGCCAGCGGCTGCCTTCAGGCAGCTTGTGCTCGAAGTTGGGATTGTTCTGCACCTGCTCGTATTCCATCTTGACGAACAGCAGCAGCACCAGCTCGGTGACGTAGTCGCTGTAGTTGATGCCGTCGTCGCGCAGGACGTCGCAGAGGTTCCAGAGTTTCTGGACGATGTCGTTATGGGTCATGGGGTGCTGCCTTGTTCTGAAGTGGTGCGGGCCGGCAGCGCGATGCTGGAGGCCGGCGTGTTGATGGCGTAACGGGTGCTGCGGCCGCTGCCGGGCAGGCGGCGCAGGCAGCCTTTTTCCAGCAGGTCGGCCAGGTGGCGGGTGGCGGTGGCCTTGGAGACCTTGGCCACGGCCTGGTATTGCGAGGCGCTGATGCCGTGTTCGAAGCCGCGCTCGCCGCCATCGAGCAGGCGGTTGAGCACCTTGACCTGTTCGGCCGACAGCGGCTGTGCGTGATGCTGCTGCCAGAAGCGTGCTTTGGCCAGTACCCGATCGATACGGTGCAGTGCCTGCACCAGGCTGTCGTGCAGGGTGGTGAGGAACCAGCGCAGCCAGCCGGTGATGTCCAGCGAGCCTTTCTGGGTGGTTTCCAGGCTGCGGTAGTAGCCGCTGCGGTCGGCGAGGATGCTGGCCGACAGTGCATGGAGGCGGATCGCCTGCGGTTGCGCCTGGGCCAGGGCGAGATCGGTGAGTGAGCGAGTGAGGCGGCCATTGCCGTCGTCGAACGGGTGCAGGGTGACGAACCACAGATGGGCGATGCCGGCGCGCAGCAGCGGGTCCAGCGTGGCGTCGTTGCGCGAGCTGGCGAACCAGTCGAGGAAGTCGGCGAGCTGGGCGTCCAGGCCGTCGCGCGGCGGGGCTTCGAAGTGGACGGTGGGACGGTCGAGCCGGCCGGAGACGACCTGCATCGGTTCATCGCCACGCAGCGCGCCGATGCGGATGCGCGTGGGCAGCAGGCTGTCCTGTTCGGCAAACAGCCAGCGGTGCCATTGCAGCAGGCGGGGCAGGTCCAGCGGGGCGTCGGCGCGGCCGGTGGCGTCCAGCATCAGCTCGGCCAGCCCCTCGCTGCGGCCGGTGGTGCGGCGCGGGCTGTCTTCGGCCAGCCCCAGATGGCGGGCCAGCGAGGAGCGTACCGAGCCGACATCCAGCCGCTCGCCCTCGATGGCCGAGGAGGTGACGATGTTGGAGAGCAGAGTGTCCAGTGCTTCGGCGGCCTGCTGGTCGCCGGCGACTGCGCCGGCCATGCCCAGCAGCTGGCCGTGGGCGTGCTGGCAGTCGCGCAACAGTGCCGCCAGGGCATTGGCCTGCCAGTGGAAGCGAGGCCAGTCGGGCTGCTGCCAGATCCAGCGAGGCCGGGGTTCGGTTACTTGGTTGGACATTGGTGAGCCGATTGGCTGGATTAATTGGCTCTTTGGATGAGCCGATTATCCCGGCTAATCGGCTCATATGCCAGTGTGAACCACCGACTCAGCCGGTCTGATCCCACAGATGCTCGCCCAGATCGCCCAAGATCTGGTCCAGCCGGCCATCGAGCAGGCGGTCCAACTGCAGGGCGCCGCCGTCGCCGCTGAAGTTGCGTTGTACGGTGTCGCGGTCCATCACCACCTCGTGTATCAGCTGCTGGGCCAGCCGCTTGAGCCAGCGCCGCTGCACCGGCGTCCAGCTGCGCTGGGCATAGATGCCCTGCATGGCCTTGTCGACGCGCTGCTCGAACGGCACCAATGCCTCGCCCAGCGCGGCGCGACGGATGTAGCCGATGATGCTGGCAGCGACTTCTTGCTGGGTGCTGTCGCGCCAGGCTCCGCGCAGGTGGGCCTCGCTGTAGCGGTGCTGGTCGAGCAGCAGGCGCACCTCGCGCAGCTGGGCACGGGTGAGGTCGCGGGGGCGGTTGACGATGACGCTGAGCGCGGCTGACTGGTTGATCTGCTCGCGGATGAAGGCGTTGAAGCTGTCCAGGTAATCGGCCGGGGCTTCGTTGACGCCGTAGTTCTGCGCGCGTTCGAGCAGGGTGTCAGTGTGTTCGGAAATGACCGGGTAGCGGTCGGTGCCCAGCAGCACGCCCACTTCGCCCAGTTGCTCCACCAGGCGCGGGTGTTCGCGGAGGAAGCTGGCGGCATTGCGCGCGCCGAGCTTGTGTAGGTGGGTGTGCAGCACGGCCGGCGCCACGCCCCAGGAGGTTTCCAGCTCGCTGAGCTTGTCGCGCAGATCCGGGCGCTGCTCGGCGCGATGCTGGGCCTTGCGCAGCACGCGCATGATGCGCTGGCTCAACTGGTCGAGCGCGTCGTCGGCATGGCTGCCGCCGTTGCTGCCGGGGGCATCGAAGCTGCGCTGCTGGCCGAGCTCGTGGACCAACTGCTCGATGCTGATATTGGGGTCCTTGACCAGCGGGCGCATGGTGTCGATGTCTTCGAGCGCAGTGTACAGATCGACCGGATCGAAGATACGGAACACGGTCTTGCCGATGTCGTCGCAGCGGCGGGTGGCGCGGCCCTTCATCTGTTCGTAGAGGATGCGCGAGCGCACCCGGCGCATGAACACCAGGTTGGCGATACGCGGCACATCGATGCCGGTGGTCAGCAGGTCCACGGTGATGGCGATATTGGGGTAACGCTCGTTCTTGTAGTTGCGAATCAGCTGGTCGACCTTGTCGCTTTTGCCGGTGATCACCGCGACGCTGGCCTGGTTGTAGTAATCGCCATGGACCTGTTTGAAGGCCTCGTCCAGCTGGTTCTTGACGCGTTCGGCGTGGGGCTGGCTGACGCAGAAGATCAGGGTCTTTTCCTCGCCGTCCGGGTCCAGTTCGATGGCGAGCTGCTCGCAGACGACCCGGTCGAAGTCCGCGGTGATCACACGCCGGTTGAACGACTCGATATTGAAGTCGAGTTCGTCTTCCAGGTCTGCGGTGTCGACTTCGCCGGTCTGCGTGTTGATGACGCTGACGCGCTCGCCGCGATCGAAGTGGATGCCGTTCTTGCCGAGCGCGGTGGTGTAGCGGATGGGCGGCTCGTGGTCGATCAGCCAGTCATCTGCCACTGCTTCGCGGTAGCTGTAGGTGTAGATCGGCTTGCCGAAGATTTCGGTGGTGTGCTTGGCCGGCGTGGCGGTCAGGCCGATACGGCAGGCATCGAAGTAATCGAGCACGCGGCGGTATTGCGACAGGTATTGCGCGTGGTCGCGCACGGCCAGCTCGCCTTCGGTCATTTCCTGGTCGAGCGTGTAACCGCGGTGGGCCTCGTCGACGACGATACAGTCGAAGGTGCCGATCGGTGGCGGGTCATCGGATTGGAAAATGCGCCGGACCATCGCCTGCACCGTGGCGACCTGCACGCGGGTCTCATCGGCGGTGCGGGTATCGTCCAGGCCATCGAGGTTGTAGATCTGCGCCAGCGTCTGGTTCTGCTCCAGCTGCATGTCCTGCATCGTCTCGGTGGCCTGGGTGCCGAGCGCGGAGCGGTCGACCAGGAACAGAATCCGGTGGAAGCGCTCGGCCTTGAGCAAACGGTAGATCAGGCCAATCATCGTGCGTGTCTTGCCGGTGCCTGTCGCCATCGCCAGCAGGCAGTTGCGTGAGCCCGATGCCAGCGCGCCTTCCACAGCCTCGATCGCGCGCTGCTGGTAGTCGCGCAGGTTGAGGTAGGCCATGCCTTCGTTGGCGAGATTGCGCTCGGCCTGGTCGCGATCGCGGGTGAGCAGATCGGCGATGTCCTCGGGCGTGTGGAACTTCTGCAGCGGTCGCCGAAGGTTGGCAGGTGAGCGCAGGTCGCGGAACCAGATGCCCGATTGCTCGGCCAGCTGCTTGATATAAGGACGGCCGTTGCAGGCGAATGCCAGCGGCACCTGGAAATGGCCGCCCTGGCCATCGGCCCAGCCTGCGATCGAGCTGGTGGCCGGGTAGGCGGGGGCTAGCTCGCCACGCATCACAAAGTCGCGCGCGTAGCGCTCGGCCTGGGGAATCCGGTCGGCGATGTTGATCTGCTTGCGCTTGGCCTCGACGATGGCGACCGGGGTGAGGCCGGCGAACAGCACATAGTCGGCGTTGGCACGCGGCACCCTGGTGGGCCATTCGGCGATGGCGAGGTTGCGACCTTTTTCCGGGCGGATGCCCTTGGCGTGGGTGAGGTCGAGCGAGTCTGCTTCCCAGCCGGCCTCGCGTAGCTGTTGGTCGATCAGGATGCGGGTGAGGTCTTCGCTGAGGTCGAAGTTATTGCTGGCCTGCTGGGTGGCGCCGGCGACCTGCTGGGTGGCGGCCTGGCGGCCGGTGTCGGGCTGTTGCAGGTTGGCGATGCGTTGTTCGAAGTCCTCGCGAAGCCCTTGCAGTTCCTTTTCACGTTGAACTGCCAGCGCCGACTGCGCACGCGCTTCGACATCCATCGCTTCGGCGAGATCGGCGTTGAGCTTGGCTTCGCGGTCCTTGAGTTCGGCGAGCGCCTGGCTCTGGTCATGTTGCTGGCGGGCGGTATCCAGCTCCGCTCTGAGGCGACTGACTTCGGCCTGCACTTCGCGCAACGGCGCGGCTGGATCCTTTGGGGGCACGAAAGCACCGGCCTTGAATTCGGCGGCGTTCCTGCCGAAGGCTCGGTGATACCAGACCGCCAGGTCGCGAGCGACCTTCAGGCCATCCATCGCTTCGCGGTGTGGCGTGGTGAAGCCGTGGGTCGCCTTGTTGCCCTCGACCCGCAGCACGTGGAACAGCTCCTGGATCCGCCGGTCCAGGCGTAGCTCGCGCGCGAGCTGGTAGATCAGATCTGCCTGGGTTGTCCGTTGGTCGTGGATGATGCCGGCACGTCCCGCGAGATCCTGCGCAAGTGCTTCGGCGAACTGCCGGAGCTTGATTAGCGTGGTGTTGGGATCACTGGCAAAGACCTGCTCGGCCATCGAGGCCAGTTTGAAGAAGACCGGATCGTGTTCCTGCAGGAAGGAAAAGTTGCTGTCGACAGTCACTCGCGTATCCGTACTGAGGGGCAGGGCGGCCAATCGCATCTTGTGATGCGAATAGTAGGCCACGCCGGGTGTTGTGGGTATCGGGCCTGGATGCAGGGTGATGATCGTGCCGCGCGATCTGGCTACATCCATCGGCAGGCGTAGGAATGGTTTTTGTCGTTATTTATCCATTTGAGCAGGTCCGGGCAATCAACCGTTCGTTGGCGTAAGGACGTCTTGACGTGGCTGGTTGCCAGTAGCATTCTCGACCCACGGAGCCTCGAAACTCCGCACACAGCGGTACCCACCTCCGACAAACCGGTGGGTTTTTTGTGCCCGCATGTTTCTTTGCGGGCGCAGCCGACGCGATGCCTGTGTCGGGAGGGCGGCTAATACAACACCCGCAAGGGGAATACGCCCGCCGGCTGTGTGCGGTTTCGAGCCTCCCGACTTCCCGTCCGCCGTTCGCGGCGGACGGGTCACTTCGATGGAACGAGGAGGCAGCGATGTCGTACGACCGTTTGGATGACGAAGACATGCCCGGCTATTTCCTGCCGGAGGAAAGCCAGTTCCGGCTGGCGAGGCTGAGCGACCACGTCAGGTTCCTGGCCCGCATGGCGCAGCCGCGCACGCAAGCCGAAGAGCGTGCCGCCGAGCCGAAGGTGCGCATGGGCGAACTGGCATTCTGCCTGGAGCTGCTCGCCGAGCAGGTGGACCTGGTGCTGGACGAGGTGTCCTACCCAGCGCAACGTACCGGCAAGACGGGTGTTACCCGGCCCGATGCCATCGCCGAGGTGACGCAAGCAGCGGGCGGCGGATTCCGGGTCACGCTGGAACAGATCGACCGGCTCAACCTGCTGGTCGAGACTGTCTCGGCCCACGCGCGGGTGGTGGCGGTTGGCGATGCGACCAAGCGCGCCGGCAAGACGCCGCCCGAAATGGGCGACGTGATCTTCGATGCGGTGGCCGAAGTGCGTACGCTGCTGACGCAGATTGAAAGCCAGCCGCTGCGCCATCCATTGCCGAAAAGCGATGTGCGCGAGGAGCGGGCGGTCTATGCGGTGGGGCGGGTGTCGCAGGCCGTGGGCGGCGAGCGCTTGCACTGATCCATGAGGCAGGTTGGGTGGGGCAGGGAGGTCTCGCCTTGGATTGACTGGCCTTGCATGGTCGGCGCTGATTCGCGGCGGGTTTCAGGGGGCTTCTTCGTCGTAATGTTCCTGCTCAAGGCCAAAGTTGTCTTCGGAACATCCGATTGGTGCTCTCGAAGGCGGGAACGGGCGCCGCCGCGTTCGATTCGAAAGTCCTTGGATGATCGGTCCTTCGGACCGCTGTGGAGCGCTTCCCGCTTTCGCGGGGATGACCCAGGGGGAGGGGGCGCAGTGTCTTGCGCCTTTGCTGTGGGAAGGCGCTGGGCCCCCGCCTGCGCGGGGGGGACGGTCGGTTTTCGACGGCGCGGTCCGCTTCACGGTCCACGTCATCGATCAGGCAAAGGATCACGGAGCTTGGGGATGCTGCTCGCAGCGGCCTCAATTTGTAGACAAGTTTTTTTATGCCGCGCCATCTAGCTTTACCCGGCGGCGCGCTCCGCGAGTAACTCAATTACTGGGCGTACTCCAAACCTGCCCCTTAACCCCACGCACACTCGCCTCCGCCACACCATCCAGATCAAACACAATCACGCTATTGCCGCCCTTGCGCTGCCAAGGCGCCGGAAAATACAACGCCCGCTGCGGCCCGATATTCCAGTGCCGGCCCAGATTATGCCCATTGGCCCAGGCGAAGCCCTTGCCGAAGGCGCGCATATCCAGGAACGTATCGGCAGGCGTGCCGATCTTGACGGTGCCGCGGTGGAAGGCGGGGCCGTCGACCTTGGCGGTGGTCCAGCCGGTGAGTTTGCTCGGGTCGTCCATCGGCAGGGGGAAGGTCTGCCAGCCGGTGAGGGGCTTGCCGTCGAGCAGCACGGGGTCGACCAGGCCGGCGTGGCCGTCGGGGAGGTGGGCACCGTAGTTGATGCGGCCGGTGTTCTCCACCAGCACGTCGAGGGTGTGGGGGCCGGCGGGGATGTCCACGTCCACGGCCACTTGCTGCAGGCGGCGCTCGGCGCTGCCGGCCAGTGTGCGATCGACGTAGACGCGGGCGTAGTCGCGCACTTCGCCCAGGTACAGGCTGCCCTTGCGCGGGCCGGTGACGGTGGTGCGGTAGAGGATGTAGCCGTAGGCCTGGCCGTAGCGCTCCATCGGCTGCGGGGTGTCGGTGGTGGCGGCCGGGGCGGGCAGGTTGTCCCAGAGCGAGGCAGATTCGCGCAGCGGCGTGGCGGGGAGTTCGGCGAAGCGGATCGGCTTGGGCAACGCCGGCGGGGCGATGCCGGTGACGCGCTGGATGGCGTCGCGGAACAGGGTGAACTTGGGGGTGGGGCGGCCGGCTTCGTCGAGCACGGCGTCGTAGTCATAGCTGGTGGTCTGCGGGGCGTAGTGGTCGCTGGGGTTCTTCTGGAAGTTGGCGCCATTCATGAAGCCGAAACTGGTGCCGCCGACGAACATGTAGAGGTTCGCGGAGTGGCCCTGGCGCAGGATCCATTCGAATTCGCTGGCCTGCTTGGTGGCGTCGGTGGCCGCGTGCTTCTCGCCCCACTGGTCGAACCAGCCGGCCCAGTATTCGCCGACCATCTGCGGTTGCCCGGGGCGGAACTTGGCCAGGGTCTCGAAGGCGTTCTTGGCATCGCCGGGGGCGAAGTTCACTACGGCCAGGGTGTCGGGCAGGGTGCCGTTGGCGAGCACGTCGGGGCCGTCGGCGGTGAACAGCAGCGCCTTGTCGAAGCCGGCCTGGACGAACATGGCGCGGTTGCGGCGCATGTAGGCGTGGTCGTCGCCGTAGGAGCCGTATTCGTTTTCCACCTGCACCGCCACGATCGGGCCGCCGTTGCCGTTGAGCCGCGCTTTGACCTGGGCGGCGAGTGCGTCGAGATAGGCCTGGCTGGCGGCGAGGAAGCGCGGGTCCTGGCTGCGCACGCGCATGCCGGGTTCGGCGAACAGCCACGCCGGATAGCCTCCGGCTTCCCACTCGGCGCACACGTAGGGGCCGGGGCGCAGGATCACGTTGAGACCTTGCTTGGCGGCTTCGTCGACGAAGGCGGCGATGTCGTTGTTGCCGCTGAAGTCGAACTGGCCCGGCCGCGGTTCCACCAGGTTCCAGAACACGTAGGTCTCCACCGTGTTCAGGCCCATCGCGCGCGCTTTCTGCAGGCGGTCCTTCCAGTAGGCGCGGGGGATGCGCTGGAAGTGGATGGCGCCGGAAATGACCTGGTACGGCTTGCCGTCGCGGATGAAGTGATCGCCCTGGGTGGTGAAGGCGGGCCAGGCGGTGGTTGGAGTCGGCTGCGCGGCTGCGGGGAGCGACAGCAGGAGCGACATGGCAAGGGCGGACAGGGAGCGGCGCAGCATGTGGGGTTTCTTCCGGTAGCGAGTTCGGGTTTTACGTGTAGGAGCGGCTTCAGCCGCGACCGGGCGTTGCGGGGAAGGCCCGGTCGCGGCTGAAGCCGCTCCTACGAGACGCGAGGATCAGCTAAAGGATGGCGGTAGGTCGTCCTTGCCCGCACCGAACGCGGTGTTGGGCTTCGGCCCCATCTCCAGTTCCAGCGTGCCGCCGGCGGCGAGGTCGGCATGGCGCAGCCAGCTGCGGGTGTAGGGCTTGCCGTTCCAGCGTGCGCTCTGGATGTAGACGTTGGTCGCGCTGTTGCCGTGGGCGACGATGCGCAGGGTGCGGCCGTTGCCCACGTCCAGTTCGGCGCGCTTGAACAGCGGGCTGCCCAGCACGTAGTTGGCGCTGACCGGGTCCACCGCATACAGGCCCAGTGCGCTGAGCACGAACCAGGCGCTCATCTGCCCGCAGTCCTCATTGCCGGACAGGCCGTTGCGCGCGTCGTGATACTGCTCGCGCAGCAGGCGCCGCACCATCGCCTGGGTCTTGTACGGCTGCCCGGCGTAGGCATAGAGATAGGCGACGTGGTGGCTGGGTTCGTTGCCGTGCGCGTACTGGCCGACCATGCCGTCGATGTCCGGCGGCGCGTCCGCCGGCAGTTCGGAGCTGGTGGTGAACAGTTCGTCGAGCTTGGCGACGAAGTGGTCGCGGCCGCCGAACAGGTCCATGTAGCCGTACAGGTCGTGCTGGTTGAGGAAGGTGGCCTGCCAGGCGTTGGACTCGGTGAAGTCGCGCCACTGCGTGCTGTGGCCCATCGCGCGCGGGTCGAACGGGGTGGCCCACTGGCCGTTGCTCAGGCGCGGCTGCACGAAGCGGCTTTCGCGGTTGAACACATTGCGGTACTGCCGCGAGCGTTCGCGCAGGTGCTTGGCATCGTCGTCGGCGCCGACTGCCTGCGCCAGGTGCGCCACCGCCCAGTCGTCGTAGGCGAATTCCAGGGTGCGGCTGACCGATTCGTCGACCTTGTCGCAGGGGATGTAGCCCATCTGCCGGTACAGCGCCAGGCCGTGCACGTCGTCGTCCATCGCGCGCTTGCGCCAGGCCGGGTAGGCGGCTTTCCAGTCGATGCCGGTGAAGCCCTTGGCATGCGCCTCGGCCAGCACCACGGCGGAGTGGTAGCCGATCATGCAGTCGGTCTCCACGCCCTGCAGCGGCCAGATGGCGACGCCTTGCGGCGATTCGTGGGCGCCGCGCACCAGGCACTGCACCAGGTCGGGCACGCGCTCGGGCTGCACCAGGGTCAGCAAGGGATGCAGGGCGCGGTAGGTGTCCCACAGCGAGTAGGTGCTGTAGTTGTGGTAGCCGGCCGGCGCCTGGTGCACCTGCAGGTCCATGCCGCGGTAGCGGCCGTCGGTGTCGCTGAACAGGGTCGGCGCGATCAGGCTGTGGTACAGCGCGGTGTAGAAGATGCGGCGCTGCGCCTCGTCGTCGCTGTCTATGCGTACCCGCCCCAGTTCCTTCTCCCACTCGGCCACGGCGGCGGCGTGCACGCGGGCGAAGTCGAAGTCGGGCAGTTCCGCGTCGAGGTTGGCCAGGGCGTTCTCCGCACTGACTGCGGAGAGGCCGATCTTGACCAGCAGCGGCGCATCGGCCGCATCCGGGTAGTGCAGGGCCAGCTTCAGCCGGTTGCCGTCGGCGCTGCGCGCGCTCGCGGCCAGCGGCTGGTCGTCGGCATACAGCTGCGCGCTGGCGAACGGCCGCGACAGGCGCATGGCGAAGTAGATGTAGCGGCCCTTGGCCCACTGGTAGACGCGGCGGCCGCCGGTGACGGTCTGCGCGTCGACCAGGCGCAGGCTGGCGTCCTCGACGCGGGTGGGGATCTCCGGCTTGTCCTGCATGCCGTGGCACAGGTCCAGCAGCAGGTGTGCCGGCTTGCCCTTGGCGAAGTGGTAGCGATGCAGGCCCGCGCGTGCGGTGGCGGTGAGCTCGGCATGCACGCCGCTGTCCTTCAGACGGACGCGGTAGTAGCCGGGCGAGGCGGCTTCGTCGGCGTGGTCGAAGCGCGAGCGGTAGCCGGTCTCGGGATGCTCGCGCGTGCCGGGCTGCAGCTTCACCGGGCCGGTGGCCGGCACCACCAGGAAGTCGAGCATGTCGCCGACGCCGGTGCCGGACAGGTGGGTGTGCGAGAAGCCCATGATCGAGCTGTCGTCGGCGTGGTAGCCGGAGCAGGCGTCCCAGTCGGCGTTGTAGGTGTCCGGGCTCAGCTGCACCATGCCGAACGGCAGCGTGGCGCCGGGGAAGGTGTGGCCGTGGCCGCCGGTGCCGATGAACACGTCGACGTTGCGGATGAGCTCGGCCTTGGCGCGCGCGTCGGCCGGCAGCGCGTAGCTGCCGGCGCGTGCCTGCGCCAGGCGCGCGATGCCGCTGCTGCCGAACAGGGCCAGGGCGATGGCGCCCTGCAGGAAACCGCGTCGTGTAGCCATGGTGCTGTCCTCGGGGTGTGCGGCGGTGCGGTGGGGGTTTGGTTTTTTGTAGGAGCGGCTTCAGCCGCGATGGGCGTTACCGGGAACGCCCGGTCGCGGCTGAAGCCGCTCCTACGACAGCAGGTGCGGCTTGCGCTGATGCAGGTCGATGATCAGCTCGCCGAACAAGGTGTTGGCCCAGGCGAACCAGTCGCGGGTGAAGGTGCTCGGGTTGTCCTTGTCGAAGGCTTCGTGCATGAAGCCGCTGCCGGCGTCGGTGGTCTTGAGCCACTGCAGGCACTGGCGGATCTGCGCGTCGTCGTCGCTGGCCAGGGCGTACTGCATCAGCGACATCGGCCAGATCGTGCCCAGGCCGCTGTGCGGGCTGCCCACGCCCTCGGCGGCGCGGCCGCGATAGAAGTACGGGTTGCGCTCGCTCCAGGCCAGTTGCCGGGTGCGCAGGAACACGGGATCGCGGCGATCGCAGCAGCCCAGGTAGGCCAGGCTCAGCAGGCCGGGCGCGTTGGCGTCGTCGATGAACAACTGGTTGCCGTAGCCGTCCACCTCGTAGGCCCAGAACGGCTGGCCGTCGGCATCGCGCATCTGCCCGAACTGACGGGTGGCGGTCTCGACCTGGTCGGCCAGGGCGCGGCATTCGCCGGCGAAGGCGGTGTCGTGATGCAGCGCCTCGCTCATCGCCGCCAGTTGCCGCAGCGAGGTCACCGCGAACAGGTTGGCGGGGACGAACAGCGGGTACAGGCAGGCGTCGTCGGACGGGCGGAACATCGAGTGGATCATGCCGTTGGGCCGGGTCGGCTGCCCGTAGCCGTCCAGCACCAGGGTCTCGGTGGCCAGCGGCGAGGGTCGCTGGAAACTGTACGGGCCGCGGCCGTGCAGGCGCTGCTGCTCGCGGAAGGTGCGTACCACCACGTGCATGGCCTCGCGCCAGTCGTCGTCGAACGGCGCGGCATCGCCGCTGGCGCGCCAGTACTCGTGCGCCAGGCGGATCGGGTAGCACAGCGAATCCACTTCCCATTTGCGCTCGCCGACGCCGGGCTTCATCTCGGTGATGTCGGCCACCGACCACTTCAGGCGCTGGCTGGTGCCGTCGGGCAGGAACGCGTTGGCGTAGGGATCCAGGCGGATGCAGGCGGCCTGGCGCTGGATCAGCCCATGGAACATGCGCCGCAGCGCCGGGTCGCGCTTGGCCAGCGGCACGTAGGGATGCACCTGCGCGGAGGAGTCGCGCAGCCACATCGCCTCGATGTCGCCGGTGATGACGAAGGTGTCCGGCTTGCCGTTGCGGGTGCCGGTTTCGACGGTGGTGTCGAGGGTGTTGGGGTAGCAGTTCTCGAACAGCCAGGCCAGGCGCGGATCGGCGATGCCGGCCTTGACCGTGCGCAACTGGCGCTCGACCGCGGCGCTGACGAAGCGGCGCTTGCCCGGCGGCGGCCGCTTGCTGGGCAGCGCGGTGGAGGCCGAGGCCGCGGCGGCGGCCGGCAGCGCCCCGCTCAGCAGCGCGGCGCCGGCGCTGGCGCCGAGGAAGTGGAGGATGTCGCGGCGGGTGGGCATGGCCTGGAACGCTCCGTGGAATCGACGAACGCTCCCGGCGCGGGCCGGCACCGGGGAGGTGCCGGCCGCGGCCGGGAGGGCAGGTTGATGGTACCTATGACGGACCAATTTGCGACGACCTTACAATGTGTGGCCGTCCGATGCATCCTGCGACTGCACAACCGGCCCGCTCACGGATGGTGATGCGCGCCGTGCCAGTGCATCGGTCCCGAGCACACGCACTCGCCGTCGTCGTCGCCGTTGCCGGCATGGCCGAACAATGCCTCCAGCAGCCGCCGCGACGGGCTCCACTCGCCGATGGCAGGGTGGATCAGCATCGCCTTGCACGCGTCCAGGTGGCTGCCGCTGAGCGCGGCGTCGATGGCGGCGTGCTCGTAGGCCTTGACCGTGCGCACCAGGCCCTGGATCGCCTCGGGCATGGGCCGCGCCGGCAGCGGGGTGATGCGGTCGCGCTCGATGGTGGAGGAGATCTCGACGATGTCGTCGTCGGCCAGTTCCGGCATGCAGCCCTGGTTGCGCACGTTGACCACGTGCCGCCCGGGGAGCGCGCCGGTCAGCGCGCTCATCACGTCCACGGCGATGCGGTGGTAGCCGGTGCTGGCGCGGAACGGGTCCGGCTGCGGCGCGAGGTCGTCGGCGAAGGCCGAGCCGGCCTCGGCCTCCAGCCGCATGTACGAGCCGGAGCGCTGCTGCAGGTAGGCGGCGTAGGTCTGTACCGCGCCGCTGCCGTCGCCGGCGTTGAGGCGGCTGCGCAGGTCGGCGATCAGGGTGTGGTTGAGCCGTTCGATCTCGCTGCCGCGGCTGGCGCCGCTGGCGCGCTGGTTCTCCAGGGCGCGACTGCGCTCGTAGTAGAAGTACAGGTACTCGGTGGGGATCAGCCGCAGCGTGCGCAGCATGTCGAAGTCGAACAGCGGCGCCAGGTACAGCTGGCGCAGGATCGCGTCGTCGGCCAGGATGCGGTCGAGCACGTCCTCGCCGCGCACGCGCACCGCGCGGATCCAGCCCAGGTGGTTGAGGCCGACGTACTCGCAGTCCACGTCCGCCGGCGGCTCGCCGAGCGCGCGGGCGATGTTGTGGAACAGCTCCACCGGCGTGTCGCAGATGCCGACCACGCGCGCGCGGGTGTGGCGGCTGATGGCCTGGGTGATCAGCCCGGCCGGGTTGGTGAAGCTGACCAGCCAGGCATCGGGGCTGAGCCGCTCCACCATCCGCGCCTGCTCGATCGCCACCGGTACCGTGCGCAGCGCCTTGGCGACGCCGCCGGGGCCGGTGGTCTCCTGCCCGGCGTAGCCGTGGCGGATGATGGTGTGCTCGTCGGTGGCGCGCTGATGGATGCCGCCGATGCGGATGCTGTTGAGCACGAAGTGCGCGCCGTCGATCGCCGCTTCCGCCGAACTGGCCGCGTTGACCTGCAGGTCGCCGCCGAACTCGGCGACCACCGCGCGGCCCAGCGCGACCATCAGCGCCAGCCGCTCCTGGTCGGGATCGTAGAGCACGATCTCGCGCGCGCCGAGCGCTTCGGCGGCGTCGTTGACGCCGTACACCACCAGCGGCGCGCGCACGCCGCCGCCGCCGATCAGGGCGAGCTTACGGTTGGGAAAGGAACTGCTCATGGAGACTCCTGAGACGTGGGGGATCGGGAAGGCCGTCGAGCGCGCCGAGCGCGGTGCAGCAGGCGGCGCCGCACAGGCAGCCGCGCTGCGCGCAGGCATCGAGGGAAAGGTGGTCCAGCAGCGCGTCGATGAAGCCGGCATCGAAGGCGTCGCCGGCGCCGGTGGTGTCCTGCACGGCGACCGCGGGCGCGGCGACCCGTCGCGCGCCGGCCGCATCCACCACGCAGGCGCCGGCGCCGCCGAGCTTGATCGTGACCTGCGCCAGCCCCAGCGCCTGCGCCCAGGCGTGGCAGGACGCCACGTCATCGCCCGTGCAGCCGGCCAGTGCCGCCTCTTTCTGGTTGGGCAGGAAGTGATCGACCGCGCGGCAGGTGGCGTGGTTGTCCGGATCGGCCAGCCACGCCGGGTTGAAGCCGACGTCCAGCGAGGTGCTGCAGCCGGCCGCGCGCAACGCCGGCAGCAGCGTGCGCGCCAGCGTCGCCGGCAGCGGCAGGGCGAAGTGCACATGGCGCGCGGCGCACATCGCCTGCAGCGCGGCCGCACTGCCCAACAGCGGTTCCAACTCGGCGTTGGCGCCGGGATAGGTGAAGAACGAGCGGTCGTCGTGCAGCGACACGCTGGCGGTGACGCCGGTGCCGGCGGGGTGGTCGACCAGGCCTTCTGTGCCGACGCCGAACGCGCCCAGGCGCTGCGCGAACCAGTCGCGGTCGCCGGCGCCGATCGCGCCGATCAGCGTGACCTTGCGTCCGAGCCGCGCCAGCCCGCAGGCGGTGTTGACGGTGCCGCCACCGAGGTCGCGATGGTAGTGCCGCGCCATCGCTTCCTCGCCCGGCCCGGGCCAGGCGGTGAAGCCGCTGAAGATGTGGTCGAGATAGACCTCGCCGACCACCGCGACGTCGTGGGTTTTCATTGCTGGAAGGGCCATGCTGCCTCGCGTTTGGCCTGGATGAGATAGAGCGCAGTACCCAAGCACAGCGCCAGCACCGCCGCCAGCAACCGCGGCAGCGGGCTGGTGGCCAGCAGCGCCAGCCAGCCGCAGACGCTGATCAGCAGCGGCCACGGATACAGCGGCATGGCGAAGCGGGCGCGGCGCCGCGGCTGCCGCCGCAGCAGCACCACCGCCAGGCATTGCGCCAGGAACTGGAACAGGATCTGGATGATCATCAGCGTGGCGATCAGGTCGTCCAGCGACAGCGGACAGGCCAGCGCCGAGGCGATGCCGACGAACAGCAGCGACACGGTGGGAAAGCGCCCGCGCGGATGCAGCCGCGCGAACACGCCGAAGAACTGGCCGGACGCGGCCGCGGCATACGGCACCCGCGAATAGCCCAGCAGCACCACCAGCGCCGAACCCCAACTGGCGAGCACGATCAGCGCCACCGCCACGGTGCTGCCCACCGGGCCGTAGATGGCCTGCATGAAGTCGGCCACCACCGCCTTGGACTGCGCGGCCTGCTGCCACGGCAGCACGCCGAGCAGGGTCACGTTCAAGCCCAGGTACAGCACCGCCACGATCGGGATCGACCACAGCACCGCGCGCGGAATCGTACGGCGCGGCTTGCGGATCTCGCCGCCGAGCATGCACACGTTGTTGTAGCCGCCGTAGTCGTACACCGCGATCAGCGCCACCGCGCCGAAGCCCAGCCAGAAGCCGTGCGGCGAGGCCGGCCGCGCCTGCAGGAACTCGCGCGCCAGCGCCATGTCGAAATGCAACGCGCCGCTGAGCACGATCCACACGCAGGCGGCGATCACCACCGCACTGACCAGCAGCGACAGCAACTGCACCGAGCGCACCTGCCGGTACAGCAGCGCGGTGTTGAACAGGCACAGCGCCATGGCGATGCCGGTGAGCGCAGTGTGGCTCAGCCCGGGCATCAGGTAGGCCAGGTACTGCGCGCAGCCGACCGCGGCCGCCGCTACCGACAGCGGCGCGGTCAGCAGCGTCTGCCACAGGTACAGGAAGCCGAACAGGCGCCCGGCGCGATCGCGGCCATAGGCCTCGCGCAGGTAGTGGTAGGGCCCGCCCGAGCGCGGGATCGCCGAACCCAGTTCGGCCCACACCAGGCCGTCGCACAGGCACAGCAGCGCGCCGACCACCCAGCCCAGCAGCACCGCCGGCCCGGCCAGCGCCGACAGCGCCAGCGGGATGGTGATGAACGGGCCGATCCCGATCATGTTGAGCAGGTTCGCCGACAGCGCGCTCCAGAAGCCCAGCGTGCGTGGTGGCGCGCCCTGGTCCTCGGCGGAGGACGCGACGGGGGCGGCGAGCGACGTCATGTGCATGCGCGATCCTGCGGGGAGGGAAGGAGAGCGGAGGCCTGCGTGGCAGGCGTGGGGACGAGACCGTCGGCGCAACGCACCAGGCCCGGTTGCAGACGATGCAGATCGAGGATCAGCACCTGGTTGGCACCGGCGCGCAGCCAGGCGCCGGGGCAGTACAGGCATTGCTGCGGGCCGATGTCCCAATAGCGGCCGAGCAGGCGCCCGTTGACCCACAGATAGCCCTTGCGCCAATCGCGCATGTCCAGGTGCACGTCGCCGGGCTGGTCGAGGGTGAATTCTGAGGCGAAGAACAGGCCCGGGCGCTGCGGCGGCGCCTGCAGCGGACGCAGCGACGGCGTCGGGTCTGCGTCCAGCGCCAGCCCGCGCACCTCCCAACCGTGCAGGTCCTGGCCATCGAGACGCACCGGACCGAGCAGCCCCTTGCGATCGCCCAGCGCCGGGCCGAAGTTGATGTGGCCGAAGCTGTCGACCAGCACCTCCAGATCTCGGGTGTCCTGCGCTGCATCGGGCAGGCGCAACTGCAGCGCGCTGTGCAGGCGCGGATGCCGCACCCGCGACACGTGGTCGAGTTCGCGCCCGTCCAGATGCACCACCGCGTAGTCGTGGACCTGTCCCAGGTGCAGTGCCTGGCCCGCGCCGATCCGGCGCCGATACAGCACCAGGCCCTGGTCCTGGCCGAGCAGGCGCTGGTTGTCGATCGGGGTGTCGGTCTGCAGCGCGGGGCCGAGGTTGTCCCACAGCGCGGCCACGGGCCTGGCCTGCACCGCATCGAAGTGCGCGCGGCGTGGTGCTGCTGGTAGTGGCGGCGGTGGCGTGTCGGCTTGCGCGGCGATGATCTTGCGCAGCGCGAAGTACGCCGGCGTGGCACGGCCGGCCTCGTCGATCGGCGCGCCGTAGTCGTAGCTGGTCAGCGCCGGCTGGAACTGCGAGCCGTCGTCCTCGGCATTGGCGCCAGCGCTGAGGCCGAAGTTGGTGCCGCCGTGCACTACGTACAGATTGAACGAATAGCCGGCGGCGGCGATGCGGCGCAGCAGCGGCGCATAGTCGCGGCGCGCGAACTGCGGCTCGCCCCAATGCGTGAGCCAGCCGGGGTAGCCCTCGGACACCCACACCGGCGCCTGCCCAGCGAAGGCGGTGGCCGCCTGCAGATCGTGCAGATCGGGACCATCCAGGCCAAGCGCGGCGCCGGGCAGCATGGCCTGGCGCCGACGCAGATCCTTGAGCCCTTCGGCCAGCGAGAACGGCCCGTCGACCCCATGCGAACGCCACAGCGCGGCCAGTGCCTGCAGATAGCCGACGTCGCTGCCGTGCATCGCGTATTCGTTCTCGATCTGCAGCATCAGCACCGGCCCACCGGCACTGGCCATCAACGGCGCGATGCGTGGCGCGATCGCCCCGATGTAGCGCTCCACCGCCGCCATGTAGCGCGCATCGTGGCGATCGCGCAGACGGATGTTCGCCTCGCGCAGCAGATACGGCGGCAACCCGCCCAGCGTCCACTCCGCGCACACATACGGCCCCGGCCGCAGATACACCCACAGCCCCTCCTGCTGGCACAGCCGGATGAAGCCGACGAAATCGCGCTCGCCGCTGTCCAGATCGAACTGCCCCGGCGCCGTTTCCAGCGCATTCCACATCAGGTACAGCGCGATGGTGTTCAACCCCATCGCCTTGGCCATGCGAATCCGATGCAACCAATCCGCCTTCGCGATCCGCAGCGGATGCAGTTCCCCGCTGCGGATCTGCCATGGTTGCCCGTCAAGCGTGAAGCGGCCCTGGGCGAAGCCGAATGCGTGCGGCCGCCCGTCCGGCACCGGCGCTGATGCCGGCGCCGCCGCGCGCAGCATCGGCATCGCCGCCAAGCCCAATGGCGCGAGCAACCCGAACCTGCAGAAGGTGCGGCGTTTCATTGCGCGCTCCAGGATGTTTGGCGGCGCTCAGTGGCGACCGAAGTCCCGAAGGAAGGAGAGGAGTGTTGGATGCAGGAAACAAAGTCGGGCGTCGTGACACCAACTGCATCGACGGTGTCGATCCACGAATTAACCTCGTATTGCTGATGCTGATGCTGATCTTGCTGTTGCTGTTGCTGTTGCTCTTCAGCTTTTGCTCTTCCCGGGTCCCCTCCGCAGCGGCGGAGCTGGCGGGTAAAACCCCCCGCAGGGGGGCGGCGCACAAGGATGTGCGCCGTTTTCGGCCGGGGCAGGGCTCGCCGGGAAAAGGCGAAGCACTGCTTCGCCCCGGCGGGCGGGCTGGCGCCGTGAGGCGACTGCCCCGGACTTGGCTGCGAAGCAGACAAGCCCCGTCCGAAAATCCCGCTAGCGGAGCGGACCCGCGCAGCGGGCGCTGAGTCGGGGTGTGCTTGATCAGCCATTCGGCTGCTGTAAAGCGGCTTCTTTTGGTTACTTTTCTTTGCACAAGCAAAGAAAAGTGACTCGCCGCCAGGCGAAAGCTTTTGCTTTTGCCTTCCAACATTCCCAGTAAAGCCCGTCGGGACTGAAGTCCCTCCCACAAGAGCGATGGTCCAGGCTTTGTCGGTGGAGCCCGTCGCGGCTGAAGCCGCTCCTACGACAAGCGGGGTGCGCGCTGCGCGAGCGGGCTGCCGATGCAGCCTGGTCCAGGCCGCATCGGTAACGCCCGTCGGGACTGAAGTCCCTCCCACAAGAGCGATGGTCCAGGCTTTGTCGGTGGAGCCTGTCGCGGCTGAAGCCGCTCCTACGACAAGCGGGGTGCGCGCTGCGCGAGCGGGCTGCCGATGCGGCCTGATCCAGGCCGCATCGGTAAAGCTCGTCGGGACTGAAGTCCCTCCCACAAAAAGCGTGGCCAAGGCGAAGTCGATAAGGCCCGTCGGGACTGAAGAAGCCCCCGCAGAGACCCTGGCACCGCTCCGCGATGGCATCCCAGTGCGCACGCCGCCGCGCCCTAGAACGCGTACTTGACGGTCAACAGCGTCATCATGCCGGCATCCACGATGTCCGACACCGCCAGATTGTGCCGGCCCACATGCCCCCAGTAACTGTATTCCTTGGTGAGATTGGAGATCGACAGATCCACATTCACCCCATTGTCGAACCGATAGCCCGCATGCAGATCCACCCGCCGCGTCGGCCGCGCCCACAGATCGTCCCACGGCGCGTTCTGGTGCAGGAAATCGTAGTTCAGCAGATACGAACTGCTGAAGTGATAGCTCAGGTTCACCGAGAACTTCGAACGCTCGTAGAACAACTCCAGATTGGCCATCGCATTCGGCGCCGACTGCATCTGTTCGTCTTCGAAGCCGACCATGCCCAGATCCGCGTGCGCATGCTGGCGCGTGGCATTGGCGCTGACGCCCAGCCCGTCGAACGGCGCCGGCAGATCCTGGAAGCGCTGCCGCGCGCTGACTTCCACGCCGTAGACGCGGCCGTCGCCGCCATTGGTCGGCATCTGGTAGAACACCGTGCCGCTGCCGCTGGTGCCCGAATTGGCCTGGCCGGAACCGGCGTCGTAGATGTAGTGGTGCAGGCGCTTGTAGAAGCCGGCCACCGAGAAGAACCCGCCGTGGTCGGTTGCCCACTCGCCGGACAGATCCAGGTTGGTCGAGGTGATCGCCTTCAGGTCGGGGTTGCCCTGGGTGATGGTGGTGATGCCGTTGGAGATGTTGATCTGGGTGCCGCCGCCCAACTGCACGAACGCCGGACGCGTATAGCTGGTCCACAGCGCGGCGCGATAGGTGGTGGCGCTGTCCGGGCGCCAGGTCAGGAACACGCTCGGCAGCGGCTGGTCGTAGTGCGTGCTGTTGGCGGCGAAGTAGCCGACCTGCTGGTTGCCGTCGCTGTCGGTGGGCGTGGTCCAGAAGGTGTTGTGGATGCTGGTGTGCTCGAAGCGCACGCCCGGCACCACTTCCAGGCTGCCGAAGGAGAAGGTCGCCATCGCGTAGGCGGCGCTGACCGCCTCGGTGCCGCGCATCGTGTTGCAGTTGTAGTTGTTGACGTAGAACGCGCTGCCGCAGGTGTCGAGGTCGTCGTCGGTGAGGTGGTTGGCGATGACCTGCGCCACGGCGCCTTCGCTGACCCGCGGCGTGGCCCAGTGGTACTTGCCGGGGAAGATCGCCGCGTAGCCGCCGTTGAAGATGCCCAGGTCGCCCAGGGTGCTGGTGTCGGGCACCGGGCCGGTCCACCAGTCGCGGTTGCTGTAGTGGCGGCTGCTCTTGCTGTACTTCACGCCGAACTGCAGCGCGGTCAGCGCACCGTCGGCGAAGTCGTAGCGTGCGTCGAACTTGGCGCCGCCCTTCTTCTGCCCGGAGTAGATCTTGGTCGATTCGCCGTAGCTGCTGGCGTACAGCGAGGGGATGTTGTTGACCTGCGCCAGCAGCGCCGGGGTCAGCTGCGGATAGGGGAAGGCGCCGCTGCCGTATTGCATCAGGCTGCTGCCGGAGTAGGCGAAGTTGGCCTGGCTGAACTTGTCCTCGCGTCCGTCGATCTCGATGTGGTCGGGGCGGTCGTTGTCGCCGAAGCTGTAGAACAGGTTCGGCGACAGCGTCCAGTTGCCGACGGTCTTGCGCGCGCCCACCTGGAAGGTGGCCAGGTCGGCGATTTCCGGGTTGGTCTCGTACCAAAAGCGCGCGGCGATGCGGTTGATGTTGGGCGAATACACGCCCGGCGTGGCGGTCGGTACGAAGCTGACGTCCTGCGGCAGCAACTGCACGAAGGTGGTGCCCTGGTCGGTCTTGGCGTAGGCGTAGGTGGCGCGCGCGTACAGCGACAGGGTCTCGTCCACGTTCCAGTCGAAGGCGGCATTGCCGCCGTAGCGGCGCTCCCAGCCGGCGACCACGCCGACGTTCATGCCGGTGCTGGTCAGGTTGTCCTGCGGCGCGTAGCCGGCGGCGTTGCTGCCGTCGGCGTTGGCGTGCAGGAATTTCCAGGAGCCGTCGTTGAGCGCGCTGGTGGCCGCGGCCACCTCGCTGTTGGTCGAGGTGCGGTAGTCGTAGTAGGCGCTGGCGTAGAAGCCGAATTGCTGCTCGTCGCCGAACTTGTGCTGGAACTCGCCGGCCAGGCCGCCGCCGAGGCCGTCGCCGCCGTAGTCGCGGGCGCGGCTCTCGACGCGGCCGCTGACGGTGACGCTGCCGCTGGTGGCGTCCTTGTAGTCGTAGGCGGTGGGCGTGCGGAAATCCAGGGTGCCGCCGATCGCGTCGCCGTCCATGTCGGCGGTGGAGGTCTTGTTGGCGACGATGGTCTGCAGGCCCGAGGGCGGCAGCAGGCTCAACTGCACGCTGCGGCTGTACGGCATGCCCTGGGCGACGGTGACGCCGTCGATCAGGTTGACGTTGTACTCGGAGGGCAGGCCGCGCACCGAGGCGAACATGCCTTCGCCGCGCGCGGCGCCGTCGACACCGCCGAAGTAGCCCGAGCCGCTGTAGGTGATGTTGATGCCGGCGATCAGGCCCAGCGCCTCGGCGACGTTGTGCACGGCGGTGTGCTCAAGGTCGTTGGCCGAGAGCACGTCCACCGTGTTCGAGGAGTTCATCTTCAGCGTGCTGGCGTCGTAGCGGTTGGCCGCCACGCTGATGGTCTGCAACTGCTTGGCCTCGTCCAGCGCGATCGACACCGTGGCGGCGCCGCTGTCGGCGACCTGCACGGTGGTTTCCGGGGCGCTGAAGCCGGGGTAGTCCAGTTGCAGCGCGTACTGCCCGGCCGGCACGTCGGCGATGGCGAAGCGGCCCTGCGCGTCGGTGACGGCGCTGAGTGCGGTGCCGGCGATGGCGACCTTGGCGTGCGCGGCGGGCTTGCCGCTGCTGCGCTCCTTGAGTTCGCCCTGCACGGTGCCGGCCAGCGCAGGTGCGGTGGCGGCGAGGCCGGTGATGGCCAGAATGGCGGCGCACAGCGCCTTGCGCTTGCAATGGGGATGGGTTGCCACGTGACACCTCGCTGATCGTGATCGGGGCGGGCACGCGCCGAAGGCGACGCGCCGCTGCGTTCCTGGATGGCAGACACGGTGGACGGAAGGCGCGCGCGCTCGAACCACACGCCGGACGGCGTGCGAACAGGACAGAGCGAGCGGCGACCGACGCGAGGCGTCTGCCGGCTGGGCGGACCGTTAGATGGTGATCAGTGGCGTGGCGGCGAGTAGCCAGCGATGCACTTGGAGCGCGAACGCAGCGCGCTCAGCTTGTAGCGACGGGTCATGCGCAGCGGCTCCCGTGCGTGCCCGCGCGGAACGCGGACGACAGGCAGGGCGCCGGAACTCCGGCGAGGCATCGATCCTGGCTGCGACGACTGCATGACATGGCACATCACCCCTGGAACTGCCCTGGAAAACGCCGCAAGTGCTGCGGCGTTCGGCGCGTCTGGCATCGTCGGCGCGTGGCACCGACGTTTTATCGATACCTCTGTCCCGGAAGACTGTCAATAGGTCGTGAAAAATAAATGAGCAGGGCGCTGAAACGCAGGGAGCTGGAGCCCGGCGGTGGGAGCGCGCCGGGCCGTTACGCTGCACCGCCGCATGCGCTGGCGCATTTTGTAGACAGGGGCTGCGGGCGGCGGCCCCCGTCGCTCACTTCGGCAGGGCCATGCGGCCGCTGATCGAGAACGCGGCGTCCTCGCCGGGCGCGCCGGTGCCGGGCTGGCCGCCGCCGACGAACAGGCGGTAGTCGCCGGCCTCGACCGCGCGCTGGCCGCTGCGGTCGACGTCGCTGAGCTGGCGCGCATCCAATGCGAAGCTCAGCGTGCGCGCCTCGCCCGGTTGCAGGTGCACGCGCTGGAAGCCGACCATGCTGCGCAGCGGCGACTGCGCACGCTGCGGGTACTGCAGGTAGACCTGCACCACCTCGTCGCCGGCGCGCGCGCCGGTGTTGCGCACGGTGGTGCTCACCTGCAGCGGCTGGCCGGCCTGCAGCGTCGCGGCCGACAGCTGTGGTGCGTCGTAGGCGAACTGGGTGTAGCTCAGCCCGTAGCCGAACGGGAACAGCGGCTCGCCCTTGAAGTAGCGGTAGGTGCGGCCCTTCATGTCGTAGCTGACGTAGGGCGGCAGGTCCTTGGTCGAGCGGTAGAAGGTCACCGGCAGGCGGCCGCCGGGATTGATGTCGCCGGCCAGCGCCTGGGCGATGGCAGTGCCGCCGGACTGGCCCGGATACCACGCGGCGATGATCGCGTCGGCATGCTGCTTGGCCCAGTTCAAGGCCACCGCGCTGCCGCTCATCAGCACCACGACCAGCGGCTTGCCGCTGGCCTTGGCCCGTTCCAGCAAGGCCTGCTGCGCCGCCGGCAGGGCCAGGTCGTTGCGGTCGCCGCCGTCGAAGCCGGGCACGTCGATGCGCAGTTCCTCGCCTTCCACGTCCGGCGACAGGCCGACAAAGGCCACCACCGCGTCCGCCTGCGCCACCGCACGGTCGGCCTCGGCCAACTGCAGCGCCGGCGGCGCCAGCCACTCCAGGCGCAGGCCCTGGTCCTGGCCGCGGTGCTCCAGCTCCAGGCGGATGCGGCGCGGCCGCGCGTCGTCGAAATGCAGCACCGCCTCGACGTTGCGGCCGTCGGCGTTGTGCATGCCGGCCGGCAGGTGCTTGTCCTCGGCGTTGCCGGCGATCACCAACTGGTCGTCGACGTACAGGCGCACGGGGTCGTGGCCGGCGCAGTCGAAGCAGCGCGCCACCCGCACCGCCAGGGTGTAGTCGCCGGGGCCGGGCGGCAGCAGTTCGCCGCTCCAGCGCACCGAGTAGCGGTCCTTGTCCACGCCCTTGGCCGGGGCCACGTGGTCCCAGTTGAAGCCGACCACGCGGTCCTGGCGCTGCACGCGCGGCGTGCCGGCCAGGTCCAGGTTGTCGAAGTACTCGCCGCGCAGCCCGGGCTTGCCATCGCTGCGCAGCGCGGTCTCGGGGATCATGCCGGGCACGCCGGCGGCCAGCGGCGCGCCCTGCGCATAGGCGACCTGGGTGGCGCCGAAGCGCGTGCGCAGGCCCAGCAGCGGCGTCACCGGTTGCACCGAGGTGCCCTGGTAGTTGGCTTCCAGCGCGGCAAGCGCATCGGCGTTGGGGCCGAGTACGGCCAGGCGCAGGCCCGGGCGCAGCGGCAGGGTGGCGTTGGCGTTCTTCAGCAGCACCAGCGATTGCTGCGCGGCCTGCAGCGCCAGCGCGCGGTGCGCGGCGCTGTCGATGTCCCTGGCGCCCAGCCGTGCGTACGGATCGTTGCGCCGCGGCTGTAGTTCGCCGAGCCGGTAGCGCGCGGCGAACAGGCGCACCAGCGAGCGGTCGAGCAAGGCTTCGTCGGCTTCGCCGCGGTCGAAGGCGATGCCGAGGTCGCGGTAGGCGGTGCCGCAGTTCAGATCGTGCCCGGCCTTGAGCGCGGCCGCGGACGAGCCGGCATTGTCGGGGCGGTAGTAGTGGAACTGGGTCATGTCGTCGATCGCATCGCAATCGGACACGACGAACCCCTTGAAGCCCCAGTCGCCGCGCACGCGGCCGTCGATCAGCCAGTCGGCGGCGCAGGCGGGTGTGCCGTGCAGCGAGTTATACGCGCACATCACCGAGCCGGCCTGGCCGTCGACGATGGCGGCGCGAAAGGCGGGCGAGTAGGTCGCCTCGAAATCGTGCGGCGACACGTCCACGTCGAAGCCGTGGCGGCCTGGTTCCGGCCCGCTGTGCACGGCCAGGTGCTTGGGCGTGGCGATGGTGCGCGGATGCGCCGGATCGTCGCCCTGCAGGCCGTGGATGAAGCCGACCGCGAGCCGTCCGGTGAGGTAGGGATCCTCGCCGTAGGTCTCCATGCCGCGGCCCCAGCGCGGGTCGCGGAAGATGTTGATGTTGGGCGACCAGATGGTCAGCCCGGCGTAGCGCGGATGATCCTTGCCGGGCCCGCCGGCGAGGTTGAACTTGGCCCGCGCCTCGGTGGAGGTGACGGTGCCGACGTCGTGCAGCAACTCGGCGTTCCAGGTCGCGGCCAGGCCGATCGCCTGCGGGAACACCGTGGCCTCGCCGTTGCGGGCGATGCCGTGCAGGCCCTCGCTCCACCATTCGTAGGCGGGTACGCCCAGGCGCGGGATCGCCGGCGCAGCGTTCATCGCCTGCGCGATCTTCTCGGCGCGGGTCATCTTCGCCACCAGCGCGGCGGCGCGGTCTTCTGCGTCGTCGGCATGGGCGAGCGGGGCGGCGAGCAGGCCGATCGCGCACAGCGCCAGGTAGATGCGCCTTTGTGGGAGGGACTTTAGTCCCGACGCTTTACCGGTAACGCCCCGTCGGGACTGAAGTCCCTCCCACAAGGTGACGCCCGCCCGCGACATCGGCATGCCCATCACTTCGCCTCCGCCGGCTCGGCCGGCGCACCGGCCAGGGTCCCACCCAGGTCGCGCACCTGCAGTGCCGCACGCACCTGCTCCAGCGTGGCGCTGCTGTGCACGCGCACGGTCAGCGGCTCGCCCGGCAGCAGGTCGAAGGCGTTGTCGGACGGGGTCACGTCGAGATCGCCGAAGCTCAGCCACACCTGCGCCGCAAGCGTGGCGCTGCTCAGGGTCAGCGCGTAGCCGTCGCCATCGGCGCGCAGGTCGCTGCGGATGTCGGCCTGCGGCCACTGCAGGCGCTTGGCCGCGTCGAAGTACACCAGGGTGCGCGACAGCACGCGCTCGCCGTCGAGCAGCTCGAACACCGCCGCGCTGCGGCGCGGATCGGCGCGGCGCAGCAACTGCGCATCGCTGAAGCTGCCCACGCGCACGCTGGACAGCGGCGCCAGGGTCACCGGCTTCTCGGTCTTGCTCAGCACCTTGCCGGACAGGTCCATCACCCGCATGCGCCAGCGCGCGGCCAGCGGCGTGGTGCGGTCGGAGACCAGCGATACGGTGGTCTGGCCCTTGTCGTCGCGCAGTGCGGCGATCAGTTCCGGCGCGTAGAAGCGGCGCGCGTGGTACTGCAGCGCCTTCCAGCGGCCGAAGTAGTCCACGCTCGACCACGACGCACCGGGCCACACGTCGTTGAGCTGCCAGTACAGCGAGCCCATCGTCTGCGGCCGCGATGCGCGCAGGTGTTCGGCGGCCAGGGTGATGCCCTCGGCCTGCATGATCTGGCTCAAATAGACGAAGCTGGCGAAGTCCTTGGGTTCGCCGAACGCGCGGCGGATGTACAGCAGCAGGCGCTGGTTGCCGTTGCCCTTGTCGAACTTCTGGTGCGCGCGCATCACCGGCGATTCCGGCTTCAGGTCGCCGGGTTCGGCGAAGGCGCGGATCGTGCGCAGTTCAGGGAACGACTGCAGGCCGTATTCGGACATGAAGCGCGGGGTCACGTTGAGGTATTCGGTGACCGGCAGCGCCGGGCCGCCCCAGACCTTCCAGTAATGCATGTCGCCGTCGTCGGGCTGGTCGGCAGCGCCGTCGAAATCGGTACCCGGCGAGGTCGCCCAGTACGGGGTGTCGCTGTCGTACTTCTGCACCGCCTCGCGCAGCACCGTGCCGAACAGCGTGGTCATGCCGCGGACGATGCGCTCGCGCTCTTCCGGGTCGATCGACTGCTTGAACTTGACCCGGTCGCCCCAGTTCTCCCAGCCTGTCTGCACTTCGTTGTTGCCGCACCAGATGACGATGCTGGGATGGTCGCCCAGGCGCCGCACCTGCTCCTCGGCCTCGGCGCGGGTGTTCTCGCGGAAGGCGACGTCGTAGGGCGGGATGGCGCCGCCGAACATGAAGTCCTGCCAGATCATGATGCCCAGGCGGTCGGCGTCCTCGTAGAAGCTGTCCGGCTGGTAATGGCCGCCGCCCCACATGCGCAGCATGTTCATGTTGGCGTCGCGCGCGGACTGCAGGAAGCCGCGCATGCGCGCGGCGTCGACGCGGGTGGGGAAACTGTCGAACGGGATCAGGTTGGCGCCCTTGGCGAACACCGGGATGCCGTTGACCACCAGGGCGAAGCTCTTGCCCCATTGGTCCTTCTCGCGGCGCAGCTCGACGCTGCGCAGGCCGGTGACGCGCTGCGCCTCGAAGCGCTCGCCCGCGGCATCGTGCAGGTGCGCCTTGAACGTGTACAGGTCCTGGCGGCCATAGCCGGCCGGGAACCAGCGCTGCGGCTTGGCGATGCGCACCGGCACGGTCAGGGTGTTGGCACCCGGGTCGACGACCGCGCGCTGGCTGAACTGGCCGACGCGCTGGCCGTCGGGACCGAGCACGTCCAGGTCCAGCTGGACTTCGCCGCTGCGGCCGGCCTGCACCTGCAACTGCGCCAGCAATTGCGCCGCGTTGGCGTCGACGCGCTGCTGGGCGATGCGCAGGCCGTCCACGCGCAGCTCGTCCCAGGCCTCCAGGCGCACGCCCTGCCAGATGCCGGCGGTGACGATGCGCGGGCCCCAGTCCCAGCCGAAGTTGTAAGGCGCCTTGCGCACGTAGGTGGAGCTGTGCCGCGCCACCGGCTCGTCGCCGAACGCCGAATCGTAGGCGCCGGGCAGCGCGTACGGCTGCGTGGCCAGCCACGGCTGGATCTTCTTGATCGGCGAGGCGATGCGCACTTCCAGCACGTTGTCGCCGCGCTTGAGCAGCGGTTTGGCGTCGACCCGCCACTGCCGGAACATGTTGTCGGCGGCGAGCAGCTTCTTGCCGTTGAGGTAGACCTCGGCGAAGGTGTCCAGCCCGTCGAACACCAGTTCCAGGTGCGGGCGCGCCAGCAGGGCCGCGTCGACCTGGAACCGGGTCTGGTACTGCCAGTCGCTCAGGCCCGCCCACTGGATCTGCGCTTCGTTGTCGCGATAGAACGGATCGGGCACCACCCCGGCGGCGATCAGGTCGGTCTGCACCGTGCCCGGCACCTGCGCCGGCAGCCATTGCGCCGCCTTCGGATGCGCCTTGGCATTGGCGTCGCCAGGCGCCAGCCGCACCTGCCAGCCCTGTTGCAGCGACAGCGTCGTCGGCGCCGCCGCCTGGCCCAGCGCCGGCAAGGCCAGCGCCAGCAGCAACCCGAGGCGGGCAGGAAGGCGCGTGCGCGGCGCGGAACGGGGGCGGCGGGGCGGCTGGGTCATGCGAGGGTCTCCGTGGTCAGTGCGCGGCGGCGGGGGGCGCCTGCGCCGCGGTGTCGATCAGATGGACGGCGCCGATGGCGTAGTACGGCCCGGCGATGGGCGCGGTGGAGCGCAGGCACAGGTCATGCACGCCGCGCTGCTTGGGCAGTCGCGCTTCCAGCGCGAACTGGTCGCCCAGGGTCTTGCCGGCCGGCAACGGCAGCCGCGCCAGCAGCTTGCCCTTGCAGTCGCCCAGCCGCACTTCGAACTCGCCGCGCGCGCTGTGCGCCGGGTAGCGCTTGACCTTGGCCTGGTCGTGCGCCAGCCCGTAGTTGCGCGCCAGGCGGGCGGCGTCGATGCGGATGCGGTCGATGCCGTCCAGGCGCGCGTCGGCGTAGCGCCAGCAACTGGTGAACAGGTCGATGTTGAACACCGGCGTGTCCTGGTCGGCCAGGTCCGGCAGCAGCGGCACGCGCAGGCCCAGTTCGCCGCCTTCGCACGAGGCCAGGCCCTGGGTGTCGCGGCTGAGCAGGTTGGCGCGGTCGAGGATGCGGCTGCGCGGCGCGGCCAGCAGGCGGCCGTCGTCGGCGAAGGTGGCCGCGCGCACGGTCACCGGCAGGGTCACCGCGAACGGCGCGGTGTAGCGCGGCGAATCGGCCTTGGGCTCGCTGCCGTCGGTGGTGTAGCGGAAGCTGCCGAACTTGGCCTGGTTGCCCAGCACCACCGTGGCCTGGCCGCTGTCCAGCGCCGCGTTATTGCCGCCCTGCACAGCAATGTCCGGGGCGAAGGCGCCGTCGCCGTAGGCGATGCCCTGCAGGCGGTAGCGGTCCAGCTGCGCCGGCATGCGCTGCAGGAAGCCGTTCCAGTCGCGCGCGGCCATCGGCGACCAGCCGGCCTCGGCCACCGCGCTCAGCCGCGGGAACAGCGCATGGTCGATATGCCAGGTGGAGGGGATGTACTCGCTCCACAGTGCCGCCTGCACGCCGAGCACATGCTTGCTCTCTTCTGGGCTGAGCGCCGCCGGCACCGGGTCGAAGCCGTAGACCTTCTGCAGCGGCAGCGTCGCCAGACGGCCGTTGGGCTCGTCGTTGCGCGCGCTTTGCAGATTGTCCAGGTACATCCAGCCGGCCGGCGCCAGCACCACGTCGTGGCCCTGCTTGGCGGCGGCGACCGCGCCGTCCACGCCGCGCCAGGACATCACCGAGGCGCTGGCCGGCAGCCCGCCTTCCAGGATCTCGTCCCAGCCGATCAGGCGCCGCTGGTGCTGGGTCAGGTAGTCGGCCAGTTGCTGGTTGAACCAGCCCTGCAGCGCGTGCGCGTCCTTGATGCCGAGCTTGCGCATCTGCGCGCGCACCGCCGGCGAGCGTTCCCACTGGTCCTTGACCGCTTCGTCGCCGCCGATGTGGATGTACGGCGAGGGGAACAGCTGCAGCACTTCATCCAGCACGCCGCGGATGAAGGTCATGCTCTTGTCGTTGGTGTTGAACAGGTAGGGATTGACGCCCCAGTCCACCGACACCTTGGGCCGCTGCCGGGTCACCCCGACCAGTTCCGGATACGCAGCCACCGCCGCCTGCGCGTGCCCCGGCATGTCCAGCTCCGGCACGATGGTGATGTGGCGCTCGGCGGCGTAGGCCACCAGGTCGCGGATCTGGTCCTGGGTGTAGAAGCCGCCGTAGCGATCGGGCAGGCCGTGGCTGCCCGCGCCGGGCGGGGTGCGCCAGGCGCCGATCTCGGTGAGCTTGGGATAGCGCTTGATCTCGATGCGCCAGCCCTGGTCGTCGGTCAGGTGCAGGTGCAGCACGTTGAGCTTGTGCTGGGCCATGGCGTCGAGCAGGCGCTTGACCGTGTCCGGGCCATGGAAGTGCCGCGCCACGTCGAGCAGCACGCCGCGCCAGCCGAAGCGCGGCCAGTCGCGGATGTGCACCTGCGGCACGTCCACCTCGCCCTTGCCGGCATCGGGGGTCATCAACTGCCAGGCGCTGATCGCGCCATAGAACAGGCCGCGCTCCTCGCGCGCCTGGATCAGCATGGTGCGCGGGTCCACGTCCAGCGTGTAGCCCTCGGCCTGCGCGACCTCGGTATTGGGATTGAGCTGCAGGCGGATGCTGCCGTCGGCGGGGATGGTTTCCGCACGCACCTCCAGCGACAGGCCGCGGGTCTTGCTCAGCAATTGCGACAGTTGCTGCGCCACGCGCTGCGCGCCGGCGTCGTCGAGAGGCACCGACAGCACGGCGCCGGTGCCGATGGTCAGGGTGCCGCCGTCGCGCTCGGCCTTGGCTGGCGCCGGGATCAGCGGCAGCGGCGTCTTGTCGTCGTCGTCATCGTGTTTCGGGGCCGGCGGCGGCGCTGCGGCAGGCTTGGCCGCGGGCGCCGGTGCCGGCGGCGGAGCGCGGTCGCAGCCGCCGAGCAGGCTGCCACAGGCGAGCAGGGACAACCCCAGCCAGGCGTTGCGGGAGGCCGCCGCGATGCGCGCGGCGGCGGGCATCGGGCGGTGCGGCAATCGGGGGTGTGCACCCACTGCAGTCATCGGTCTACCTCAAGCGATCGAGATGCATATCGTAGAGGCTGCGGGGTAGCCTGAGGTGAGCGCGGCGCGTTCGCCGCGCGCCGCATGCCTCCTGTATCGCATCGCGATCGTGCGGCCGCTCAGCGCGCCGCGGTCGGCAGTTCGTCCCAGACCTTGGGATCTTCGGCGCCCAGCACCCAGCAGCTGAAGCCTTCCAGGCCGTACTGCTTGGTCAGCTCGTAGCGGGCGCGGAAGCTGCGCGCGTCCGGGCGGAACACCCATTCGCGCATGTCGTCGCGGTAGAAGTAGAACCACGATTCCTGCTCCACCGGGTCCCATTGCACGGTGGCGTTCTGCTCCACTGCCAGCGGGAACGACTCGTCGGCGTCGATGTAGTCGGCGGTGATGTTGGAGGCTTCGGTGCCGTCGGGCTTGACCGGATTGCCGGTGTACCAGCGGTAGCCGTAGGTGGCGATGCCCAGCGACAGCTTGTCCTTCGGCACCTGGGTCAGCGCGTAGTCCAGGTGCTTCTTCATCCACACCATGCCGTCGACCGGGCCGGGCGCGGTCCAGCGGGTGTGCTGGTCGTAGGTCATCAGGCTGATCAGGTCGGCCGAGGCGCTCAGTGCCTTGAGGTCGTAGGCGCCGCGCCAGTACTCCCACATCCACTTGGCGAAGGCGCCGCCTTCGGCATAGCCGGGCGCGTTCGGCACCACCGCCACCGACAGCTTGAAGCCGGCCTTGTGCAGCGCCTCGGCGGTCTGCTTGACCATCAGCGAGTAGGCGTCGCGGTCGGTCCAGGCGATGCTCTCGAAATCGAACTGGAAGCCGTAGTAGCCGTGCTTGCGGCCGTGGATCAGCAGCGCCTGGATCATGCGCTGCTTGGCGTCCTCGTCGTGCAGCAGCTTGTGGAAGCCCTCGCGGCCGGCGGTCATCGACAGGATCGGCATCACCCGCAGCTTGTGCTGCTTGGCGATCTCGTACAGGTACATGTTCGGGGTGCCGTTGACCAGGCCGCTCTGGTCCACGCCGTACCAGGTCGGCACCACCACGTCGATCTTGTCGACGTGCGCCAGGAACGAATTGGTCGATTTCTGCGTGTTCATCAGATAGAACAGCGCGGTCGGGTTCTTGGCCATGGCCGGCCCGCAGGCCAGGGCGAGGGCGAACAGCAGCCCTGCGAAACGCTTCATCATCGGGAGGGATCCGTTGGCGGAGTGGGGGAGGTCAGGTCGATGCGGAACACGTAGGCGTGGTCGCCCACCGGGTTGGCCGGCAGGCGCAGGTGCAGGCCGTCGGCGCGCTGCTCGAACGGCACCGGCTTACCGCTGGCGAGCAGGGTGACGCCGCGCACGCCATCGGCCGGTTTCAGCGAGCGGATCAGCGCCTGGCCATCGGCCGGCCAGCCCAGCTCGATCGCATACAGCGCGCCGTGGCCGGTAGTGAAGCGGAAATCCTCAGGCGTGTAGGGCTTGGTCTTGGTGTCCTGGAAGGTGCCGCCGACCACTTCGGTCGGGCCTTCGCCGTAGGTGCGCCACGGCGTGCTGTCGTAGATCGCCTCGCCGTTGGTCTTGAGCCACTTGCCGATCGACAGCAGGATCGCGCGTTCGGTGTCCGGGATCGAGCCGTCGGCGCGCGGGCCGATGTTGAGCATCAGGTTGCCGTTCTTGCTGACCACGTCCACCAGCATGTGGATGATGAAGGTCGGGGTCTTGTAGGTGTCGTTCTCGACATAGCCCCACGAGGCGTTGCTGACCGAGGTGTCGGTCTGCCAGTGCGTGGGATGGATGCCGGTGAGCTGGCCGCGCTCGATGTCCAGGGTGCCCGCACCCTCGGGGAAGGCGCCGAGCTTGTAGTTCACCACCACGCCGCCCTTGGCCGCGCCGTGGTTGTAGTAGTACGAGAGCATCGTCGGCAGCGTGCCGCGGAAGGTCGGGTGCGCGATCCACCAGTCGAAATAGATCAGGTCCGGGTCGTAGCGGTCGATCAGCTCGGTGTTGCGCGCCAGCCAGTCGTCCAGCCAGGCCTGCGACACGTGGGTCCAGTCGTTGGTGACGTCGGCGTCGTCCTTGCCCGGCAGGCGCACCTGCGCCGGGCCGTACAGGCCGGCGTAGCGCGGGTCGTTGACGTCCGAGTCGAACTGGCGGCCGCCGTCGAAGAACCAGTCGTGCTCGGCGCGGTGCGAGGACAGGCCGAAATGCAGGCCCTGCGCGCGGATCGCCTTGGACAGCTCGCCGATCACGTCGCGCCTGGGACCCATCTTCACCGCGGTCCAGTCCGACAGCTGCGAGTCGTACATCGCGAAGCCATCGTGGTGCTCGGCCACCGGCACCACGTAGCGGGCGCCGGCGTCGCGGAACAGCGTGGCCCAGGCCTGAGGATCGAACTTGGGCGCGGTGAACAGCGGGATCAGGTCCTTGTAGCCGAAGCGCGACTGCGGGCCGTAGGTCTCGCGGTGGTGCAGGTAATCCTTGCTGCCCTGCTGGTACATGTTGCGCGAGTACCACTCGTTGCCGAAGGCCGGCACCGAGAACACGCCCCAGTGGATGAAGATGCCGAACTTGGCGTTGTCGTACCAGGACGGCGAGCGGTACTGCTTGAGCGAGGTCCAGTCGGGTCGGAACGGACCGCCGCGCGCGCCGTCGTTGGCTTCGCGCACCAGTCGCGCGCGTTCGGGCGCGTACTTGGCGGTGGCCTGCAGCCACTGCTGGTCGATCTGTTCCGGACTGAGGGTGGTGGCGGTGGGCGCGGTCGGCGACGGCGCATCCGCGGCGCCGGCGGGCAGGGCCGTCAGCGCGAGCATGAGGGCCAGCGCGCTGGCCAGGGTCTGGCGTGCGGCTCCGGCGTGGCGGGATCGGTCCGCACGGGGGCGGGTCTCGGTCGTCATGGAACGGCACTCCTTTGTTGCAGGGAACGATGCCGGCGCCGCCGCGCCGGACACGAAAAAGCGCGCCACCGTGGAGGGACGGTGGCGCGCCGGTGCTACATCAGAACTTGAAGTTCAGCTGCGCCTGGTAGCCGCGGCCGTTCTTGTACATGCCGATCGGCGCGTACTTGACCTCGTTGTACCAGTAGTAGGTCGAGTCGAGCAGGTTGGTCGCGCTGAAGCTCACGCTCATCCAGTCGTTGACCTCGTACGAGGCGGTCAGGTCCAGCTGCTTGTACTCGTCGGTGAACACCTGCGAGTTCAGGCGGCCGACCTGGGTGAAGTACTTGGAGCGGTAGCTGTAGTTCAGGCGCACCATCCACGGACCGTTTTCCCAGTAGGGGATCACGTTGTAGGTGTTCTTCGACAGGTACGGCAGGTTCAGGCCGGTGCTGGCGTCGGCGGTGGCGTAGGTGTAGTTCGCCTGCAGACCGAAGCCGTAGCCGTAGGCCTGCTGGTAGTTCAGCGAGGCGCCCTTGACCTTGGCATCGGAGGCGTTGACTGGCGAGCTGATCTGGTAGATGCCGCTCACCCCGTTGATCGGATCGGTCAACTGCTGCGCGGTGGTAACGGTCACGATGTAGGAGCTGATGTCCCGATAAAACACTTCACCGGACAGCATGCTGGACGGAGCAAAATACCATTCCGCGGCCAGATCGTAGTTGGTCGACTGGTAGGGCTTCAGGTCCGGGTTGCCGCCGCTGCCGGTCAGGTTGCACGACGTATTGCCGTTACAGGTCGTGCCATCGCTGCTGGTGCTGTTGAGCGAAACAGATCCTGCAAGATCCTGGTAGCGAGGACGTGCGATCACTTTCGCTGCAGAGAAGCGCAGAACCTTGTTGTCATCCAGGTCGTACGCGATATTGAAGCTCGGCAACGGCTTGTAGTACTGCTTGGTCGAGGTCACCGGGGTGTAGGTGCCGCCATTGGAACTGAGCCAGTACTGCGACTTGTCCTTGGTGTCCACATAGCGCACGCCCAAGTTGCCGCGCCACTTGCCGGACTCGAAGTTCATCTGCGCATAGAGATCACTGGTGATCTCCTTGACATCGAACATCTGGCCGTACTTGCTCTCCAAGGCCCCCTGCGGAAGAGATTTCAGATAGGACAGCACCGAGTTGAGGTTGGCGGTCGGCCAGTTGACAAGGTCCGAACTGGCGTGGAGTCCGTCGTACAGACCGCTCGGAGTGGTGCCCGGGTTGAATGACGTCAGCAGAATGTCCTGGTTCGCATAGATCGCATTGCCGCGCGAATCCTGGCCGTTTTCGTGGTTGATGTACTTGTAGCCGACCTGCAGCTTGTTCAGCGGGCCCCAATCCAGATCGCGCGCTGCATCGAACTGGAAGTACTTCTCCTTGTCCTTGGTGGTGGTGTATTCGATACCACCGGCTTGCTGACCCGACTTCAGGCCCCAGTTGCTAGCGCTGTTGTTGTCGTAGGTAACGCCAGTGTTGGTGCCGTCATAGTTGAAGTTGTAGCCGCCATCCTGCAGCAGGAACTTCATCAGGTACTCGGGGTTCTTGCCGCCGGTGGCCTCGGTGGTGCCGGCCTGGGTGGTGAACACCCACTTGTCGCCATAGAAGTCGTGGCGCAGGTTCAGGCTCTTGGTGGTGACGGTGCTTTCGCGGTAGTTGGTGTCCAGCTGCGCATACGGCTGCTTGCCGTTGCCGGCGCCGTCGGTGACCGTGGCCTGGGTGATGTAGCCGTTCTGCACCGTGGCGCTGGTGATCTTGTCCTGGTCGCCGCAGCCCGGGCAGACGTAGCGCGATTCGCTGAAGTTGTTGTACTTGCCCTTGATGTAGATGCCGGTCAGGTTGAACTCGTTCTGATCGTTCGGCTTCCACTGCAGCGCGCCCTGCAGGCCGTTGCGCTCGCGGGTCTGCTGGAAGAAGGCGCTGTTGATGCCCACCGGGATCTTGGCGGTCGCGACGTTACCACCGTCGCCGGAGATATTGGCGGTCGGCGAGATGCCCGAGCCGGTGTTGTAGCCGAAGAACTCGATGCCGGCGCGCGACAGGTCCTGCTTGTCGTGGGTGGCGGAGATCAACGCACCGAAGGTCTCGTCGTCGTTCTTCCAGCTCCACAGCGCCGAGCCGCGCGGATTGCCTTCTTCCGAACGGTCGTTGTAGTTGTAGCCGATCGAGCCGCGGATGGTGTTCTTCGGCAGGTCCAGCGGCTTGCGGGTGTGCACGATCACGGTGCCGCCGATCGAGCCTTCGTCGATGCGCGCTTCCGGAGTCTTGTAGACCTCCATCAGGCCGATGATTTCCGGCGACAGCAGGGTGTAGTTGAAGGTGCGGCCGCTGGTGTCGGTCGGGTTGCCGCCCCAGTCGCCCGAGGCGATGGTCTGGCCATTGAGCAGCACGCGGTTCAGCGCCGGGTCGGTGCCGTTGATGCTGACCTTCTCGCCTTCGCCGAACTGGCGGTCCACGCTGATGCCCGGCAGGTGCGCCAGCGACTCGGCGGCGTTGGTGTCCGGGAACTTGCCGATGTCCTCGGCGCTGATCGCATCGACGATGGAGTTGGCCGAGCGCTTCACCGACTGGCTCTTCTCCAGCGAGGCGCGGTAGCCGGTGACGGTGATGGCATCCAGCTGCTGGACGTTCTTGGAATCCGCGCTGGCGGAAGCGGGCGCTTCCTGCGCGGCGGCGTTACCGGACAGGTACAGCGCGGCCATGATGCTGATGGCTAGGGTAGTGGTGCGGCTATTCATTGGCTAAACCTCTGGGTGAGTACTTGGGCATGAGGTGCCAACCGATGTTCCGGTGTGCTGGCCGCTGCCCGGCCTTGTGGATGGCGCCGCGCCTGGTGGCGCTGCGCGGATCGCATCTCGATGCGCGTCGTCCGGTCGCTGACGCGGAAGTTAGCCAACCGGCGGCATCGAGGGCGCCGGTCCTTCCTGTGTTCCTGCAGGTAACAACCAAGTCCAGCAATACAGCAGTGCACCTTGTGGCCTGATCCGCACGCCGCTGCGTTCGGGCCCGGCTTGGGGCGTGGTCTCGTCGGTTCGGGGGTGCCGGTCGCAGCGTCAGCGTGCGTCCTGCCACTTGGCGCGGGAGGAGCGGCAATGCGTCGCTGTTTCTGAATCCCCTGAACGTGGCATGTCTTGAAGTTGTAAAACTTGTGTGAGCCGAGTCTGTCGTAGCGCTGACAGCGTTGTCAACACCCGTTTCACACACTTTTGACGATTGCAGTCAAGCCTTGCCTGGACATCTTTCCGGAGCCTTTCCGGTCCCGCCGCAGGCCCGCGCTAGGTGCTTGTCTACAAAAGAAAACATGGTGGAGACGGGTGGCGGCGTCGGCATGGTGGCCGGGAGGCCCCGGTGCGGCAGGCGCTGCCGGCGTGACAGGCGTGCGGCAAAAATTTGTGCGATGCGGCGAAATTTTGCGACGGGTGTTCACCAATGCAACGCGCCCTCGTGATCGACTCTCTGCTCCGGCAGGCGACCCGCTCATAACGTCGGGGTGGTGAAGCCAAAACGACAAACCGATGAAATTCATCTTGACAACGTTGTCAAGGTGGTCCGACACTCGATCGATCAATCTGCCGAATCGGCGTGCGCCTGCTCTGGCGCAACGGGAGAAGATGTGTCCGCAAGCAGTTCATCAGTGGCAGCGGCCGTGCCGCGCGCCGAGCCCTTCATTGCTGCCGATGTCGGCGGAACCCATGTCCGGATCGGCCTGGTCGCGCGCGTTGCCGATGTCGGCCCGGCGCCGTCGGTCGACGTGCTGGACTATCGCAAGTATCGCTGCGCCGACTACCCCGGCCTGGCTGAGATCATTGGCGAATTCCTCGAGCAGGTGCAGGGGCCGAAGCCGACCCGCGGGGTGATCGCCAGCGCCGGTTACGCGCTCGAGGATGGCCGCGTCATCACCACCAATCTGCCGTGGACGCTGTCGCCGCCGGAGATTCGCGAGCGCCTGGGCCTGAAGGCGCTGCATCTGGTCAACGATTTCGAAGCGGTGGCGTATGCCGCCGCGTCGATGGACGCCAGCGAAGTGCTGCATCTGACCGGGCCGCGCAAGGCGCAGCGCGGGCCGGCACTGGTGATCGGTCCCGGCACCGGCCTGGGTGCGGCGGTGTGGATTCCGACCCATGGCGGCGCGGTGGTGCTGGCGACCGAGGCCGGCCATGCCGCGTTGCCGGTCGGCAACGATCTGGAACTGGCGCTGGCGCAGCGCCTGTTGCGCGACCGTCCATATGTGCCGATGGAACATTTCCTGTCCGGCCCGGGGCTGCTCAATCTCTATCGCGCGTTGTGCGACCTGCGTGGCGCCACGCCCGCGCTTGCTGCACCGAGCGACATCACCGCGGCCGCGCTGGCCGGCGGCGACCCGCTGGCGCACGAGGCGCTGTCCGCCTTCTGCGGCCTGCTCGGCAGCGTGATTGGCGACATGGCATTGCTGTACGGCGTGCAGGGCGGCGTCTACCTGGCCGGCGGCTTCCTGCCGCAGATCGGCGCGTTCCTGTCCGCCAGCAGTTTCGTCGAGCGCTACTTGAACAAGGGCGCGATGCGTCCGGCGCTGGAGCAGATCCCGGTGAAGCTGGTCGAACACGGCCAGCTCGGGGTGATCGGCGCGGCGAACTGGTTCCTGCAGCAGCGCCACTGAGCGGCCCGGCGCGGCGATGGCCGCGCCGATGGGCGGCGCGCCTGGCGTGCCGAGCGCGTCGACACATATATATGTCTATGCCATCAGCGCCTGCGTGGTGACGCCGCTGTCTGCAGCGTCATCGCGTGCGCGAACTCACAGGTCGCCGTGATGCGCCTGCAGCGCCGCGATCGCGGCCAGGCCGGCGGTTTCGGTACGCAGGATGCGCGGCCCCAGGCGCAGGCCGACGAAGCCGGCCGCCTCCAGCGTGGCGCGGTCGCGCGGCGACCAGCCGCCTTCCGGGCCGATCGCGATCGTCGCCGCATCGCCGCCGATGGCCAGCGAACGCAGGCGCTGTTCGCCCTGCGGGTCGAGGATCAGCCGGCAGGGGCTGTCCGCCGCGGCGCGTGCCGCATCGGCCAGCGCCAGCGGCGCGCTCAGTTGCGGCACGCGCGCGCGACCGGACTGTTCGCAGGCCGCGATCACCACGCTGCGCCAATGCGCCACGCGTTTGTCCACCCGCGCCGCATCCAGCTTCACTTCGGTGCGCTCGGCCCACACCGGGACGATCGCGGCGACGCCGAGTTCGGTGGCCTTCTGCAGGATCAGGTCCATCTTCTCGCCGCGCGCCACGCCCTGCAGCAGGGTGATCGCCAGCGGCGATTCGTTGTCGGCCGGCCGCGCCGCACCGATGCGCACGCTGGCGTTGCGCTTGCCGGCCTGCAGCAGTTCGGCGTCGTAGTCGCAGCCGTCGCCGTTGAACAGCACGCACGGGTCGCCTTCGCGCAGCCGCAGCACGCGCAGCAGGTGGTTGGCCACATCGTCCGGTAGCGCCACTTCGGCACCGGCATGCAGCGGCAGCTCCACGTGGCAGCGGGTCAGGCGCATGCCACGGCCTCGTCGATCGCCGCCAGCGTGGTCTCGGCCAGCAGCGCCAGTTGTGCGGCGTCCACGCAGTACGGCGGCATCCAGTACAGCACGTCGCCCAGCGGACGCAGCACCACCCCGCGTTGCAGCGCGGCACGATAGGCATGCAGGCCGACGCGCGCGGACGCAGGGAAGGGCGTGCGCTTGTCGCCGTTGCGGGTCAGTTCGAACGCGACCACCATGCCGGCCTGGCGCACATCGGCCACGTGGGCATGCTCGGCGAACGGCGCCGACAGCGCGCGCATGGTTTCGGCGTTGCTGCGGTTGCGCGCGATCACGTCGTCCTCCTGCAGGATCCGCAGCGACGCCAGCGCCGCCGCGCAGGCCAGCGGGTTGCCGGTGTAGCTGTGCGAATGCAGGAAGGCGCGCTCGCGGCTGTCGTCGAGGAAGGCGTCGTACAGATGCTGGGTGGCCAAGACCGCCGACAGCGGCAGGAAGCCGCCGGTCAGGCCCTTGGACAGGCACAGCAGGTCCGGCATCACCCCGGCCTGCTCGCAGGCGAACAGGGTGCCGGTGCGGCCGAACCCGGTGGCGATCTCGTCGGCGATCAGGAACGCGCCGTTGGCGTCGCACAGTTCTCGCGCCCGGCGCAGATAGGCCGGATCGTGCATGCGCATGCCGCCGGCGCATTGCAGGCGCGGCTCCAGGATCACCGCGCAGATCTCGCCGGGATGGCGGTCGAACAGGTCGGCCAGCGCATCGGCGGCGGCATCGGCGCGTTCGCGTGCGCTCTGTCCCGGCTCGGCCTGGTAGGCGTCGGGCGAGGGTGCGAACAGCGCCTCGGCCAGCAGCGGCGCGTACACCCGTCGATACAGCGGAATGTCGCCGACCGCCAGCGCGCCGATGGTCTCGCCGTGGTAGCCGTTCTCCAGCGCGACGAAACGGGTGCGCCCGGGTTCACCGCGGTTCTGGAAATAATGGAAGGCCATCTTCAGCGCCACTTCCACGCCGGCCGATCCGTTGTCGGCATAGAACACCTTGGCCAGCGGCGCGCGGCCGTCCTGGCGCGGCGCCAGCGCCAGCAACTGCTCGGCCAGCAGCACCGCCGGTTCGTGGCTGAAGCCGGCCAGCATCACCTGCTCCAGTTGCGTGGCCTGGGCGGCGATGGCCGCGGCGATGCGCGGTTCGCCGTGGCCGAACAGGTTGGTCCACCAACTGCTCACCGCATCCAGATAGCGGCGGCCGCCGTGGTCGATCAGCCAGGCGCCTTCGCCGCGCGCGATCGGGACCAGGGGCAGGGTGTCGGGGTGCTCGCGCATCTGCGTGCACGGGTGCCAGAGCACGGCGAGGTCGCGCTGGCGCCACGCCTCGGCCATCTGTGCTGCGGTCAGGTCTGATAGCATTTCGCGCTCATGAACAGGTTCTTCGCTCCGCGCATTCTATCGACCGACGCCGCCCGGCGCCGCAGGGTGCCGGCGTGACCCGTCCGTTGCCGATCATCCACGCCGTGCGCGAGCGCAGCGAATCGGCCGCCGAGCGCCGGGTCGAGGAACTGGACCTGGAGTTCAGCAACGGCGAACGTCGCGTGTTCCATCGGCTCAAGGCCCCCGGCCACGGCGCGGTGGTGGTGGTGCCGATGCTGGATGCGCAGACCGTGCTGCTGGTGCGCGAATACGCCGCCGGCGTGCACCGCTACGAGCTGGGCCTGGTCAAGGGCCGCATCGATGCCGGCGAGACCCCGCTGCAGGCGGCCGACCGCGAACTCAAGGAAGAGGCCGGTTACGGCGCGCGGCAATTGCGCGTGCTGCGCGCGATGACCCTGGCGCCGACCTACATGAGCCACCAGTCGTGGCTGGTGCTGGCGCAAGATCTCTATCCCGAACGACTAGCCGGCGACGAGCCGGAGGAATTGGAAGTGGTGCCCTGGAAACTGGCTGAACTGGATCAACTGATGTTGCGTGAAGATTTTTCCGAGGGGCGTTCGCTGGCGGCGCTGTTCATTGCCCGCGAGTGGCTGGGTCGCGCCGAATGATCCGTCTCACCAGTGATTTGCGCGAAACCGTGATCGCCATCGCCATCGATGCCGCCGCGGCGATCATGTCCGTCTACGCCACCGGCTTCGAGGTGGAGCACAAGGCCGATACCAGCCCGTTGACCCAGGCCGACCTGGCGGCGCACCAGATCATCGTCGAGGGCCTGGAACGGCTGACCCCGGACCTGCCGGTGCTGTCCGAGGAATCGGCGCAGATTCCGTGGGAGGTGCGCGAGCACTGGACCACCTATTGGCTGGTCGACCCGCTCGACGGCACCCGCGAGTTCGTCAAGCGCAACGGCGAATTCAGCGTCAACATCGCGCTGATCCACCAGGGCGCGCCGGTGTTCGGCGTGGTCCAGGCGCCGGTGGACGGCCGCGTCTGGCATGCGGTGCGTGGCGAGCAGGCGTACCGCCGCGAAGGCTTTCGCGATACCGCGTTGAACACCCGGCGCCCGGCCACCGCGCCGTTGCGGGTGGCGGCGAGCCGCTCGCACCGCGATGCGCGCACCGACGCGCTGCTGCAACGCATGGGCGAGATCGAACTGGTCGCGCAGGGTTCGTCGCTGAAGTTCTGCCGCATCGCCGACGGCGACCTGGACGTCTACCCGCGCTTCGGCCCAACCTCCGAGTGGGACACCGCCGCCGGGCAGTGCGTGCTGCAGGCCGCCGGCGGCGCGCTGCTGGCCGCCGCGACCGGCAAGCCGTTCCGCTACAACCGCCGCGAATCGCTGCTCAACGGCGACTTCGTGGCGCTGGGCGATCCGGCGCTGCCCTGGCGCGACTGGCTGGGCTGAGCCGCACCGCGAGCGCGCGCCGCGCGACGCGCGCTCTGCCACACTAGGCGGTGGCGGCAGCGGTGCCGTCGCACCGGAACCCGCCCGTGACTCCCACTCGCTACGATCTTCCCGCCCTGCTCGACATCATGGCGCGCCTGCGCGATCCCGCGCAGGGGTGTCCCTGGGACCTGAAGCAGGATTTCGCCAGCATCGCCGCGTACACGATCGAAGAGGCCTACGAAGTGGCCGATGCGATCGACCGCCAGGACCTGGCCGGGTTGAAGGACGAGCTCGGCGATCTGTTGCTGCAGGTGGTGTTCCATGCGCAGATGGCGCGCGAGCAGGGCGCGTTCGGCTTCGACGACGTGGTCGCGGCGATCTGCGACAAGATGGTGCGCCGCCATCCGCACGTGTTCGGCGACAGCCAGGTGGCCGATGCCGAGCAGCAGACGCTGAAGTGGGAAGAGATCAAGCGCGCCGAGCGTGCCGCCGCCGGCGAGCGCGATGCCTCGGCGCTGGCCGGCATCGCGCGCGGGCTGCCCGAATGGCAGCGCGCGCTGAAGCTGCAGTCGCGCGCGGCGCGGGTCGGCTTCGACTGGCCCGGCCCCGCGCCGGTGCTGGACAAGGTGCAGGAAGAGCTGGAGGAAGTGCGCGCGGAACTGGCGCATGGCGCCGCCGTCGATCCGGCACGGCTGCAGGACGAGATCGGCGACCTGCTGTTCGTCTGCGCCAACCTGGCGCGGCATGCCAAGGTCGATGTCGGTGCGGCGCTGCGCCACGCCAACCTCAAGTTCGAGCGTCGCTTCCGCGCGATGGAACGGCTGGCGCAGCAGGACGGCGGCGCGCTCGACGGCCTGTCGCTGGCGCAGCAGGAGGCGTACTGGCAGCGCGCCAAGGACGAAGAGCGCGCCGCGGCCGGATGAAGACCCTGCTGCTGTTCGTGCTGACCGCCATCGCGGAAATCGTCGGCTGCTACCTGCCTTATCTCTGGCTGCGCGAACAGCGCAGCGCCTGGCTGCTGCTGCCCGCCGCGGGCAGCCTGGCGGCCTTCGTCTGGCTGCTGACCCTGCATCCCGCCGCCAGCGGCCGCGTCTACGCGGCCTACGGCGGCGTCTATGTCGCCGTCGCGTTGCTGTGGCTGTGGACGGTGCAGGACATGCGTCCCACGCGCTGGGATCTGCTCGGCGCCGGCCTGTGCCTGGCCGGCATGGCGGTGATCATGTTCGCGCCGCGGCAGAGCTGATGCCGCTCCCACATGCGCTTGCGGCGACCTCGGCAAGTGCACTGTGGGAGGGACTTCAGTCCCGACGCATTGCATCATCAGAGCCGCGCCACGTTGCGCGTCGTGGCCGCATGACACCCGCGCGTCGCGTCCTTGTACGGCGCGCCACGCCCGCGCGCACGGCGTATGCTGGACGCCTGCGTCGCCTCGGGAGGGCCATCGCATGCGCCGCTTCGCCAATTTCCGCGAGTTCGATCCGTTCTATCTGAGCGAACACCGGCATCGGGTGTCGCGGCGGCTGCATTTCGTCGGCAGCCTCGGCGTGCTGGCGAGCCTGCTGCTGGCGCTGTGCACCGGCCAGCCGCGTTGGCTGTGGGCCGCACCGGTCTGCGGCTACGGCTGCGCCTGGATCGGCCATTTCGTGTTCGAGAAGAACCGGCCGGCCACGTTCAAACACCCGCTGTACTCGCTTGCCGGCGACTGGGTGATGTTCAAGGACATGCTGCTGGGCCGCATCCGCTGGTAACCGGCGCCCGCGGCGGCGCTCGTTATACTGCGGATTCGATTTCTTTCTGGTTAATGGAGCAACCTGATGCCGTCCACGTTCTTCTTCGCGGTGGTGCTGCTGGCCGCCGGCGTGATCATTCTGTTCAAGACTGTGCGCATGGTGCCGCAGGGATTCCAGTGGACGGTGGAGCGCTTCGGTCGCTACACCCACACCCTGTCGCCCGGCCTGCATTTCCTGATTCCGGTGGTGTACGGGGTGGGCCGCAAGGTCAACATGATGGAACAGGTGTTGGACGTGCCCAGCCAGGACGTCATCACCAAGGACAACGCGGTGGTGCGCGTGGACGGGGTGGTGTTCTTCCAGGTGCTGGATGCGGCCAAGGCTGCCTATGAAGTGTCCAACCTGGAGATCGCCACCATCGCCCTGGTGCAGACCAACATCCGTACCGTGATCGGCTCGATGGACCTGGACGAGTCGCTGAGCCAGCGCGAGACCATCAATGCGCAACTGCTGAACGTGGTCGACCATGCCACCAATCCGTGGGGCATCAAGGTCACCCGCATCGAGATCCGCGACATCCAGCCGCCGCGCGACCTGGTCGATGCGATGGCCCGGCAGATGAAGGCCGAGCGCGAGAAGCGCGCGCAGATCCTCGAGGCGGAGGGCTCGCGGCAGTCGGAGATCCTGCGCGCCGATGGCGAGAAGCAGGCCGCGGTGCTGGAGGCCGAAGGCCGCAAGGAGGCCGCGTTCCGCGACGCCGAGGCGCGCGAGCGCCTGGCCGAGGCCGAAGCGCGGGCGACGGCGATGGTGTCCAAGGCCATCGCCGAAGGCGACGTGCAGGCGATCAACTACTTCATTGCGCAGAAGTACGTGGAGGCGTTCAAGGAACTGGCCACGGCGCCGAACCAGAAGTTCGTGCTGATGCCGATGGAGTCCAGCGGCATCATCGGCTCGATCGCCGGCATCGCCGAACTGGCGCGCGAGGCGCTGAACAAGCAGGGCACGCCGCCGGCAGTGCCGCGCGTTCCGCCGCGCAGCGGAGTCTGAGCCATGCGCATCGAGGTGATGGCCTGGGGTGCCCTGACCTTGTTGCTGTTCGCAGCCGAAGCGCTGGCGCCGGGCGCCTTCATGCTGTGGATGGGCTTCGCTGCCGCGGCGGTCTTCCTGGCCTTGCTGGTGGTTCCGGGCATGCCATTGTTGTTGCAGGTCGGCGCGTTCGTGGTGTTGAGCTTCGTCTCGATCCAGGTGTACCGCAGTTGGTTCCGCAACCGCGCCCGGGCCAGCGACCAGCCGCTGCTGAACCGTCGCGCCGAGCAACTGATCGGCCGCGTGGTGACGCTGGACCAGCCGATCCACGGCGGCCGCGGCCGCGCCAAGGTCGACGACGCCTTCTGGGTGGTCGGCGGCCCCGACCTGCCGGTCGGCAGCACGGTGCGCATCGTTGGCGTGGATGGGATGACGCTGCTGGTCCAGGCGGCTTGAAAGAGCCGGGATTGGGGATTCGTAGGAGCGGCTTCAGCCGCGACCTGGGGCCGATGACGGGTCGCGGCTGAAGCCGCTCCTACGGCACTACGACACCACGCGATCAAGCGGAGTCCTTCGGCTCAGGACGGCCGCTCCTACGAACCCCCAATCCCGACTCCCCAATCCCGGCCCCCAGCCAGCGATAATGGGGGACTTTTCTCACGGACCCGCGCCATGACTCAGAAGACCATCCTCAACGACAGCCACCGCGCCCTCGGCGCCAAGATGGTCGACTTCGGCGGCTGGGACATGCCGATCCACTACGGTTCGCAGATCGACGAGCACCACCAGGTGCGCCGCGACGCCGGCATGTTCGACGTCAGCCACATGACCGTGGTCGATCTGCACGGCGAGCAGGTCCGCGCGTTCCTGCGCCACCTGCTGGCCAATTCGGTGGACAAGCTGAAGGCGCCGGGCAAGGCGCTGTATACCTGCATGCTCAACCCGCAGGGCGGGGTGATCGACGATCTCATCGTCTATTACATGTCCGAGACCTTCTTCCGCCTTGTGGTCAACGCCGCCACCCGCGCCAAGGACCTGGCCTGGATCGGCGAGCAGGCACAGGCCTTCGGCGTGCAGGTGCGCGAGCGCGACGACTTCGCGATGATCGCGGTGCAGGGACCGAACGCGCGCACCAAGGCGATCGGCCTGCTGCGCGAGGAAGACCGCGCCGCCGCGCAGAAGCTCGGCCGCTTCGCCGCGATCGAGGCGACCTCGATCGACGGCGTGCCGCTGTTCGTCGCGCGCACCGGCTACACCGGCGAGGACGGCTTCGAGATCGTGCTGCCGCAGCAGCAGGCGCCGGCGTTCTGGGAGGCGTTGATCGGCGCCGGGGTCAAGCCGGCCGGCCTGGGCGCGCGCGACACGCTGCGCCTGGAGGCGGGCATGAACCTGTATGGCCAGGACATGGACGACAGCGTCTCGCCCTACGAGGCCGCGCTGGCCTGGACCGTCACCCTCGACGAGGGCCGCGACTTCATCGGCCGCGCCGTGCTGGAAGCGCAGAAGGCCGGCGGCGCGCCGCGGCAGATGATCGGCCTGGTCATGGACGAGAAGGGCGTGCTGCGCCACGGGCAAAAGGTGCTGACCGCGAACGGCGACGGCGAGATCCTGTCCGGTACCTTCTCGCCGACGCTGGGCAAGGCGATCGCCTTCGCGCGGGTGCCGGCCGGCGAGCCGGGCGCGGTGCGCGTGGACATCCGCGGCAAGGAAGTGCCGGTGCGCGTGGTCAAATTCCCGTTCGTGCGCGAAGGCCAGGTCCAGCCCGGCGTGCTCGGCTGAGTTCCATTCGCCGCGCGCGACTTCTTCCCTACGCGCGCGGTTCGCTACACTAGCCTCCCATCCTCGATACCGTCTTCTTCCGGAGCAGCCCCATGAGCGAGATCCCTGGCGACCTCAAATTCCTCAAGTCCCATGAATGGGCCCGCGTCGAGGGCAATGGTCGCGTGACCATCGGCATCTCCGATCATGCCCAGGGCCTGCTCGGCGACCTGGTCTACGTCGAACTGCCGAACGTCGGCGATCACGTCGAGGCCGGCAACGGCGTGGCCGTGGTCGAGTCGGTCAAGGCCGCCTCCGACGTGTACAGCCCGCTCAGCGGCAAGGTGGTCGAGGTCAACACCGCGCTGAGCGACAAGCCGGAAACGATCAACGAAGACGCCTATGGCGAAGGCTGGATTCTGGTGCTGGAAGCGGACGACGCCGAGCAGTTGAACGAACTGCTGTCGCCGGACGAGTACGCCGAACTGCTCGAGGAAGACGGCCACTGAGCCGACCGCCCTGTCGCGACACCCGAACCGGCCGCCTCGTGCGGCCGGTTTCTTTTTGGGCGCCACGCAGCGGCCACCGCTGTCCGCATCGGCGTCGCCCTCCTCGGCATGGCCGTTGCGGCAACCCGTGTCGCTGACGTCGCGGCGTGTGTTGATGCGAAGACGGTGTGAGGTTGTCGCTGGACTGCACTTCGAGCGCAGCGTGGTTGCCGCGTGGCGGTGTCCGATGCATTCGACGCGCATGCCCGGCGGCGCCGGTTTTCCGACGCGGCGCAGGGTGCGGTGCGGTGCAGCGCGCCGTAGCGGTGCGTGCCGGCGCCAGCCGGCGACCTGTGCGATCCGTGTCGGTCGATGTACCCGCGCGAAGCTGTCGGTGGCGGCATGGCGTGGAGGTGGGCGAGGTGGTCGCCTGCGTTGTGGCGTGGCGACGAGGTGAGTGCAGGTCGCGTCGCAGTGGCGCGATGCGCCACGTCGCGGCGACGCCCAGCGCGATGCATCGCGTGCGTCGCGACCGGCGCACGACGCAAAAAAGTTTGCGCACTTTTGCGCATTTGCACTTGTGCGATGCCGGAACCGCACGCGGTCGCGAAATTTTTTTTCAGCTAGCGGACAGCCTGGCGTGTGCTCCCGCGATTGCTGCCGACGCGTTGTCGCGACCCGTCCGCAACGCGATGGCCGCGTCGCGTCGTTACAGAAAACACGGAAATTTCCCTGCTTTTTTTGCGCGCGCCGTTTTCCTTGTGGTGCCGGCATCGGCGATCGGTGGCGTCGGCAAGGCGGCTGGCGCGGCATGCGGCGGTCGTGGAGTGCGCGCCAGCGAAAAAAAAATTGCGCGGAAGTGTTGACAGTAAAAAAAACCGTGATTAGGTTTCGCCCAGCAGACGTTGCTGCGCAAGCGAGTGAATCGGATCGACATCAAAACGCGAAGCACAACTTGGACATCCGCCAGGAACCCGAAGATGGTGGAGTTGGAGTCGCTTCCCTCCGAGAAACGCAACGTCTCCCCTGGCATCGCACCCGTATCGCTATCCGGTACGGGTGTTTCTGTATCCGATCCGGCCCGCAGCGCGCGCCGGCGGTTCCCGCAGGCGGAGCATCGCCGCGAGGTTGCTTTAACTGGGCATTTTCAATCCATAGTTCACTGACGAGGAGCCATCCCATGGCCACGAAAAAAGCTGCGAAAAAGCCGGCCGCTAAGAAGGCGGTCAAGAAGACTGCCGCCAAGAAGCCGGCAGCGAAGAAGGTTTCGGTAAAGAAGGCGGTCAAGAAGGTCGCCAAGAAGGTGGCCAAGAAGGTCGCCAAGGTGAAGAAGGCGGTCAAGAAGGCCGTTGCCAAGAAGGCAGTGAAGAAGACGGCGAAGAAGGCCGCCACCAAGAAGACCGCGAAGAAGGCCGTCGCCAAGAAGGCCGTAAAGAAGACCGCGAAGAAGGCTGCGACCAAGAAGACCGCTGCCAAGAAGACGGTGAAGAAGTCGGCTGCCAAGAAGCCGGCCGCGAAGAAGGCAACTGCGAAGAAGGCCACCGCCAAGAAGACCGTGGCGAAGAAGAAGCCGGCCGCTCGCAAGAAGAAGGCCGCTCCGGTCGCGCTGCCGGCCACGCCCGCGCCGCTGATCTGATCCATCCCGATCGCTGTTCCTAGACTCTCTCCCCGGTGCCCAGCGGGGAGGGAGTTTTTTATGTGCGGCATCCTGCGGTGCGATCGCAGCGCGCCTCTCTGCCTGACGGTACAGGTGGCGTTCGTCTTCTCGACCATCGAAGACCGCGCTCTGCGCCCAGCGTGCCAGGTCGCGACGTGCACATCGTGCCGTATATCTCGCCCCACTGACTCGCGGCCACCCGCCGCTCGCCTGTTTCCAACCCACGTCGACTGTCCTCTTTGCCTTGATCGCCAGGTCGGCAGGTAGGGATCTGCCTGCGTCTCTCGCATTGGAACGAGCCTGCATCGGGACCACCGCTCCGCGATCGGGTGCCTGCGGCGATGGCTGCGCATCCATCCGGTCTTCCCCACTGCGTTTGTCGCCCTGCCGATCAAGCGCGCAGCACGCGTGAGCAAGCGGGTTCGGCGAGGGACCTGCGCGAACGCGATAGGCCAGCCACCGCACGGCGGCGGCCTGCAGTGCAGCGGGGTATCGGATTGAATGCACCGACCGAATGTGGATCGACCGGTCGCCGCAATCGGACCCGCTGCAGTTATCGAGACGCTTCTGGCATCCTCGGACCAGCCCAGCCGTCTTGCGCCACGCGCGCAGCGCGTCAGCGTGGCCTTGCCCGACGCTCGACACCGCAAAGCTGTTTCCGCGCATTGCGTAGATCGCAGGGAATCTTGGGTCACCTGCTTGGCCCCGTTCAAGCCGAACGTCGCACGCGCCGTAGGAGTCAACTGTCATGCACCTGCGATGACAGGAGGAGCGTACGGGGCCTGATCGCGCGCGATGGCATTGAGCCAGCGCAGGAACTTGTGCATGCAGGCGACGATGGCGACCTTGGCCGGCTTGCCCGCTGCGCGCAGACGTGCGTAGGTGTTGGCCAAGGGGGATTTGGCGCGGATGCTGGCCCAGGTGGCCATGTACAGCACGCGCCGCACGTCGGCACGTCCGCCTTTGATGCGGCGCTGGCCTTTCCAGCAACCGCTGTCGTGATTGAACGGGGCCAGCCCGACCAGGGCAGCGAGCTTGCGTGGCGGCAGCGTGCCCAGCTCTGGCAGCCGCGCGGCCAGAACCGCGCGCAGGATCGTCCCGAGCCCAGGCACCTTGGGTAGGCTCGAGCAGGTCTTGCCCTGCTGCTCGATCTCCTGCGTCAACGTCTGGATCTGCTGGTTCAGCAGGGCGATCACCTCTCGGCAGCGGTGTTGCACCTTGGCGCTGGTGATGTGCTCCAGGCGCCGCCGATGGACATCACGCTGGCTCACCAGGGTGGCACGCAGGTCCAGCAGTTCGCGAAGAGATTGCTGGTGCTCGGGTGCCACGGGCGTGGGCATGGTCGGGATGTGCTGGGCGGCGATGGCCAGCAGGCGCGCGTCCAGGGCATCGGTCTTGGCATGCAGGCCCAAGGCCTGGGCGAGCTTGCGCGGACGATCGGCGGCCATCCGCACCACGGGCAGGTCGGCCTGCCGCAACACTTGCAGCACGGCATGTTCGTAGCCGCCACTGGCTTCCAGCACGATCCGCTCGCAGCCCAGCTCGGCCAGGCGCTGGGCCAGCGCACGCTGCCCCTGTGGCGTATTGGGTTGGGTCCAGGTCTGCTCGTCCGGCAGGACATGAATGACCAGTTCGGCCTTGGATACATCGATCCCGACATGGCGTCGCATAGACGTTCTCCGCAGTAGACTTATGGACGAGAGCGCTCCTGCCGATGCCCATGCTTGTGGAGTTCGAGCTCGTCACTCGGGCAACTGTTCGGGCTTGTCAGGCAGGAGAACCGGAGTGCGGCGGCGCTGACTCCTACTCGTGCTTGCTGGCACTGCGGCTAAACGGCCTGCCGCACTCCGCTCTCACCTGCAACGATAGACCCTTATTTGACACAAGCGGCTTCAGCCGCGACGGGCTACCCGGACCGCCTGTCGCGGCTGAAGCCGCTCCTACAAGGATGTATCTTGCCTAGCAGGTGCCCAGCGCTCTTGTGCGACAGCGCATCATCCCGTTGCCAGCACGCCCGCCCCGGCGTGAGGCGACGTGGCGTGACATGTCCACGATGAGATCGTGGACGGCGGCGAGAACGTGCGCTGCGCGCCTTGTGCGTTATCCGTGGAAGCGACGGTGCGCGCCATCGGCGGGCACCACGAGCGCGCGCTGCCGTCAGGGCGATGCGGGCGCTGAATTTCCTTGTGGCGTCAGCTCGGCCATTGCGGCGGCACTCGGGCGAGGCGATCGCGCCGCCGCATCGCCACGCCGTCGCAACGCGACAAGGCTGCATCGCCGCGATGGGGCAGCGGGACCGCACAACGCAGCGCAGGTCAGTGCCGCAGACAGCAGAAAGGCGGCTTGCGCCGCCTTCTGCGAGGGTGCTGCTCGGAGACCGCGCTCAGTGCGGCGAGGCCACCGACTTGGACGAGGACGCGCCCTTCTTGTCCTTCGGGTCCGGACGCTCGGCCATCAGGTTGTCGCTGCCGAAGTCGGTGTCCACGTCCAGCCAGCGCTGCGCCGGCAGGCCGATGGCGCGGTCGAGCACGGTTGGCAGCAGGCCCGAGGGCAGGCCGCTCTCGCCGTTCCACAGGATCGCCACGGCGAAGTCGCGTTCCGGCACCAGCGCGATCAGGCCGCGGTAGCCCTGCACCGCGCCGGCATGGAAGATCACCTGGTGGCCGGAGTAGTCGAACACACGCCAGCCCAGCGCGTAGCTGGCCGAGTTGACGCGGGCGCGGCGCCAGCCGGAGCGCATCTCGCCCGGGGTGAGGATCAGCGGCGCGTGCAGGGTCGCCAGTAACGGCTCCGGCAACACGTCCGGGCGATGCCCGGTCTGCGCGATCAGCCACTGCGCCATGTCGCTGATGCTGGCATTGACGCCGGCGGCGGGCGCCAGGCGGTAGTAGGTCGGCTTGGGCGTCAGCGAGACCCAGCCGTTGCGGCTGCGCACGTGCGGGCGCGCCCAGCGCGGGCTGGCCTGGATGCCGGCCAGGCCCATGCTGGCGTCGTTCATGCCCAGCGGCTTGAAGATGCGCCGTTCCACCGACTGCTCATAGAAGCTGCCGGACGCGGCGAACACCACGTCGCCGATCAGGCTGAAGGCGACGTTCTGGTAGGCGTAGCACTCCCCCGGCGCGCACTTCAGCGGCGCATAGGCCAGCTTGTGGCTGAGCGTGTAGTAGTCGAGGTTGGATTCGACGTCGCGGTCGTAGGCGTTGTAGGTGAGGCCAACGCGGTGGCTTAGCAGGTCGGCGACATTCAACTTGCGCGTGGCCACCGGATCGCTGAGCTGGAAGCCCGGCACGTAGTCGACGACCTTGCTGTCCCAGCGCAGGGTGCCGTCGGTAACCAGCAGGCCGGCCATGGTGCCGGCGAAGGCCTTGGACAGCGAGGCCAGGCGGAACACGGTATGCGCATCGACCGGCTCGGGGCGGTTGACGTCGGTGACGCCGTAGCCGCGCGCGCTGAGCACCTGGCCGTTGTGCACGATGGCCATCGCCAGGCCGGGTACGCGCTCGCCGTAGGTGAGCTGTTCGGCGGCCGACTCCAGCGCGGCCACGTCGAAGTCCCGGGCCAGCGGCAGCACCTGGCTCTGCGTCAGCGAGGCGCGGTAGGGCAGCGGCTGGGTCGGCGAGGTGTAGCGCGTGGCTTCGGTGTGCAGCGGCGGCGGCAACGGTTGTGCGGGCGCCGGCGTCTGTGCGGTGGAGGACATCGCAAAGGGCAGCAATGCCCCGAGCAACCCGGTTGCCACCGGTCGAAGGAGCCGGTGCCTGCTGTTCTGTGTCATTGCGCCTGAGGCCTGTGAGGTGCTGCCGGCAACGATTCTAGCGCCGGATTTCTCGAATGCACAAACTGGGAGAAGATGAATAGGCATCGCCTTGATCCTGCTGGGGATTTCCCGCCTCGTGCGGGGGTGCGCAGGCCTGCCGGCGGAGCGGTGGCGGGGACTGCGGCGGATGCCCACGGACATGCAATCACCGTGCCGCGCACGGCTTTGCCTAGCCCCTCTCCCCCCGGGAGAGGGGTTGGGGTGAGGGTAGGTCGCCTAGCAGCGGATCTACCGCCGCGATACTCGTGCGCTCGCCCCCTCCGCGCAGCGGCACGCAGCCGCCGCCTCACCCCTCCCGCAGCACAGCCCGCCCACGGATCAGATCCGCAGCACGTTCGGCGATCATCATCGTCGGCCCGTTGGTGTTGCCGCTGACCAGCCGCGGCATCACCGAGGCGTCTACCACGCGCAGGCCGTCGAGGCCGCGCAGGCGCAGTTGCGGGTCGACCACCGCCTGCGCGTCGCTGCCCATCCGGCAGGTGCCGATCGGGTGATAGATGGTTTCGGCCTTGGCGCGGATGAAGGCGACCAGCCCGGCCTCGTCCAGGTCCTCGCGTGCCGGCAGCAGCGGCGCGCCGCGAAATGCATCGAACGCCGGCTGCCGCAGGATGTGCCGCGCCAGCCGCGCGCATTCCACCAGCATGCGCAGGTCGAAGCCATCGGGATCGCTGAGGTAGTTGGCCTGGATCCGCGCCGGCGTGCGCGGGTCGGCGTCGTTGAGCGCGATGCGGCCACGGCTGCGCGGCTGCAGGTGGCAGGCATGCAGGGTGAAACCGTCGCCGGGCAGGCGGTTGCGTCCGTGGTCGTCGAGCATGGCCGGCACGAAATGCAACTGGATGTCGGCGCGCGCGTCCGGCGCCAGCGGCGAGCGGATGAAGCCGCCGGCCTCGGCGATGTTGCTGCTGCCGGCGCCACGATGCCCGCGCAGGAAATAGTCGAAGGCGATCTTGGCCTGGTTGCGGCGGTCGTAGCTGATGCCGGGGCGGGTGCGGTACAGCGTGCACACGTCCAGGTGATCCTGCAGGTTGGCGCCGACCTGCGGCTGGTCCAGGTGCACCGCGATGCCGTGGCGGCGCAGCGCATCGGCCGGGCCGATGCCCGAGAGCATCAGCAGCTGCGGCGAGTTCACCGCGCCGGCGCTGAGCAGCACCTCGCGCGCGGCGCGCGCCTGCACCTCGCGGCCGTCCTGCGCATAGGCGACGCCGACCACGCGGCCGCCCTCGATCAGCAGGCGCAGCACCAGCGCGTCGGTGACGATTTGCAGGTTGTCCCGCGCGCGCGCCGGCGCCAGGTAGGCCACCGCCGCCGAGCAGCGTGCGCCGTCCTTCTGGGTGACCTGGTACAGGCCCACGCCCTGTTGCTGCGGGCCGTTGAAATCGGGGTTGTGCGGGAAACCCGCTTCCTGCGCGGCCGCGATGAACACGTCCGAGAGCGGGTTGTGGTAGCGCAGGTCGGAGACGTGCAGCGGTCCGTCGCCGCCATGCAGCGCATCGCCGCCGCGGCTGTTGCGTTCGCTGCGGCGGAAGTAGGGCAGCACGCCGCGCCAGTCCCAGCCGTCGGCGCCGTCGGCCGACCAGTCGTCGTAGTCGGCGGGCACGCCGCGCACGTAGCACATCGCGTTGATCGAGCTGGAGCCGCCCAGCACCTTGCCGCGCGGCCACCACAGGCGGCGGTCGTTCAAGGCCGGCTCGGCCTCGGTCAGGTAGTTCCAGTTGATGCGGCGGTTGCTGGCCAGGCGCGCCAGGCCCGCGGGCATGTGGATGAAGGGATTGCGGTCGCGCGGCCCGGCCTCGATCAGCAGCACCTTGCAGTCGCGGTCCTCGCTCAGGCGGTTGGCGAGCACGCAGCCGGCCGAGCCTGCGCCGATGATGATGTAGTCGTACACCCGCGGTGTCCCCTGAGTTCCTGGCGCCGACGCTAGTCGCCGAGGATAGAGCATATGCTCGGCGCGGCCGCCGCCGGACACAAGGCGCGTATGGCGCGGGCTGCGGATCGCGCACGCGCTGGCGGTGTTGCGGTGCATCAGCTACCGTGCGCGTTTTCCGCCCCCCGAAAATCGCCATGTCCCGTTCCTGCGCCAGGGTCCGCCGCCGATGAGCGCCACCCCGCATGCTCCCGGTGCGCTGGCGCGGCTGCGCGGCGCCCTGCGCGATTCGCCGCCGCTTGCGTGGGCGTTCCTGTACTTCTTCTCGCTGCTCAGCGGCTACTACGTGCTGCGGCCGGTGCGCGAGGCGATGGGCGCCTCCGCCGACGTGGCCGCGGTGTTCCCGCCGGCGATGATCGCGTTCTTCGCGGCGCACGGCATGCCGCTGAAGGAGTTCGCGCTGCAGGTGCTGTTCACCTGCACCTTCCTGATCATGCTGTTGCTGCAGCCGATCTACGGCGCGCTGGTCAGCCGCTATCCGCGGCGGGTGTTCCTGCCGGTGGTGTACGGCTTCTTCATCGCCACGCTGTTGCTGTTCTACGTGCTGTTCGACAGCGGCGTGCCCGGGCGCGGCATGGCCTTCTTCCTGTGGATCTCGGTGTTCAACCTGTTCGCGGTGGCGGTGTTCTGGAGCTTCATGGCCGATGTCTTCAGCAACGCCGAAGCGCGCGCCTGCTACGGCTACATCGGCGCCGCCGGCACGCTCGGTGCGTTCCTGGGGCCGGTGATCGCCAGCAGCCTGGTCGAGCGCGTCGGCATCGCCAACCTGATGCTGGTGTCGGCCGGCTTCCTGGTGGTCAGCGTGGTGTGCCTGCTGCGCCTGCGGCTGTGGGCGGTCGCCCGCGAACGCGAGCGCGGCGTGGTCGGCGGCGAGGCGCCGATGGGCGGCGACGTGCTGGCCGGGCTGAAGCTGATCGCGCGCGAACCGCTGTTGCGCTGGCTGGCGCTGATGTCGGTGTTCGGCGTGGGCGTGGGCACCCTGCTGTACAACGAACAGGCGGCGATCGTGCGCCGCCTGTACACCGATGCGGCGGCCAGTACCGCCTTCTACGCCAACATCGACCTGGCGGTGAACGCGGTGACCCTGGTGATGCAGTTGCTGGTCACCCGCGCGCTGCTGTCGCGCTTCGGCATCGGACCGGCGCTGCTGATTCCCGGCTGCGCGATCCTGCTCGGCTATTCGGTGCTGGCGGTGTCGCCGCTGCCGATGCTGGTGGCGGTGGTGCAGGTGGTGACCCGCGCCGGCGAGTTCTCCCTGGCCAAGCCGGCGCGCGAGACCCTGTACACCCGGGTCGGCCGCGAATGGCGCTACAAGGCCGGCGCGGCGATCGATACGGTGATCTACCGTGGCAGCGACCTCAGCTTCGCCTGGCTGTACAAGCTGCTGTCGGGGTTCGGCTCGCAGGTGGTGTTCGTCGCGGGCCTGTTGGCCGCCTCCGGCATGACCCTGGGCGCGTGGCGGCTGCTGCGCGAGGCGGCCAAGCTGCCGCCGGAACGCACGCCGCCGACGCGCTGAGCCGTCGCCGCGTGGCCGAGGACTGGCCGCCCATCGGGACGCTGGCTATGCTGGCGCCCTGTCTCCTGTGCCGGATAGCACGATGATCCTGTTGGCTTCGATCCTGGTCGGCGCGGTCGCGCTGCTGCACCTGTACATCCTGGTGCTGGAAATGGTCCTGTGGACGCGTCCGCTGGGCATGAAGGTGTTTCGCAACAGCCCGGAGAAGGCGCAGGCCACGCGAGTGCTGGCCGCCAACCAGGGGCTCTACAACGGCTTCCTCGCCGCCGGCCTGGCCTGGGGCCTGGTCGCGCAGCGGGTCGACGTGATGCTGTTCTTCCTCGGCTGCGTGGTCGTGGCCGGCCTGTACGGCGGCTGGAGCGTCAGCCGCCGCATCGTGTTCGTGCAGGCGCTGCCGGCGGCGCTGGCGATCGCGGCGGTGCTGCTGGCGTACTGAGCCGCACCCGCGCTGCAGACACGTAGCGCGGCGATCAGGCGGTGCTCGGCGTGCGTGGCGACACCCACATGGCGATGCGCGCGACGCACGCCACCTGCCCGCGCGTATCGCGGATCTCCACGCTGACCGGCAGGTCGTAGCCGCGCTCGGCGGCGACGATCGCCACGTCCGGCGTGGCCACCGCATGCATCGGGCCCACCGCCTTGCTGCGGTAGTCCACCTGCATGCCCTTGGGAATCCATCGCATCGAGGACGGCAGGCTGGCGTCGACCATGAGGCCGCCAGCCAGTTCCGCCAGGTTGCACAGGGCGATCGCATGCACGGTGCCGATGTGGTTGCTGACGCGGCGCCGGTGCGCGATGCGCGCCTCGCAGCGGCCCGGCTGCAGCACGGTGATGCGCGGGGCGATGCTGGCGAAGTAGGGCGCCTTGAAACACACCGCGCGCGCGAACAGCCAGGAGCCGGCCGGCCAGCGTTGCATGCGGCGATAGAGCGAAAGCAGTTGGCTCATGACTGTGTCCTCAAACGCACGACGGCGGACCGAAGTCCGCCGTCGTGGGTGTCGCATGACCAGAAGGATCAGGCCGCTTCGCGCGAATGCCCGTCGGCGGCCGCGGCCGCGGCACGCTGGTAGTAGCTCGCCGAGCGCAGTTCGTCGGTGTCGAAGTCGTCGACGCTGATCGTGTCCATGGTGATCTCGCGCAACTCCTCCAGCTGACGGCGTTCGTCGGCCGACAGCACGCCTTGGCGCACCGCCTCGTCCAGCTGCGAGGCGAAGTCCAGCGCCTCGATGCCCTTGCTCTTGAGCGCCTTCAGGAACTTGCGCTCCACCGGCTCGGCCAGCACCGCCTTGGTCAGATAGCTGGCGATGCGGCCGCCGGGGTTGTTCTCGCACGGGGTCAGGAACACGCCCTGGCCCAGGCGATCACGGGCTTCGTTGGGGGTCATCAGCAGTGCGGCGACGCGATGGCCCAGGCGGTCGCCCGGCGCCTCGGCACGGCGGCCCCACGGGAAGATCAGTGCCCACATCAACCAGCCGACCGGGCGGATCGGGAAGTTGCGCAGCGCCGCCGACAGCGCCAGCTCGATCTTGTGCACGCTGTCGTGGAAGGCCCAGGCCAGCAGCGGCTGATCGGTGGCCGGCGCGCCGTCGTCGTGGTAGCGCTTGAGCATCGCGCTGGTCATGTAGATGTGGCTCAGCACGTCGCCCAGGCGTCCGGACAGCGACTCCTTGAACTTCAGCTTGCCGCCGAGCATCAGCATCGACACGTCGGCCATCAGCGCCAGGTTCGCCGAGTAGCGATCCAGCTTGCGGAAGTAGCGGCGGGTGTAGGCATCGCCCGGCGCGGCGCCGATGCGTGCGGCGGTCAGGCCGAACCACAGCGAACGCACCGCGTTGGAGATGGCGAAGCCGATGTGGCCGAACAGGTTGCGATCGAACTCGTCGACGCCGGCCTTGTGGTCCGGATTGCCGGCGGCCTTCATCTCCTTCATCACCCACGGATGGCACAGGATCGCGCCCTGGCCGAAGATCAGCAGGCTGCGGGTCATGATGTTGGCGCCTTCCACGGTGATCGCGATCGGCGCGGCCTGCCAGCTGCGGCCGGCGAAGTTGCGCGGGCCTAGGATGATGCCCTTGCCGCCGACCACGTCCATCACGTCGCTGATGACCTCGCGGCTCATCGTGGTGCAGTGGTACTTGGCGATCGCCGACGGCACCGACGGCACGTCGCCGCGGTCCACCGCCGCGGCGGTGGCCTGCGACAGCGCGCTGATCGCATAGGCCTTGCCGCCGATGCGCGCCAGCGCCTCTTCCACGCCTTCGAAACGACCGACCGACAGGCCGAACTGCTTACGGATGCGCGCATACGCGCCGGTGACGACCGCGCCGAACTTGGCGCCGCCGCTGGCGGTGGAGGGCAGGGTGATCGAACGGCCCACGGCCAGGCACTCGTTGAGCATGTTCCAGCCCTTGCCGACCATCTCCACGCCGCCGATCAGCTGGCTCAGCGGGATGAACACCTCGCGGCCGTGGATCGGGCCGTTCTGGAACGGCGAGTTCAGCGGGAAGTGGCGGCGGCCGATCTCGACCCCCGGGGTCTCGCGCGGCAGCAGCGCCAGGGTGATGCCGATGTCCTTGGTGTCGCCGATCAGGCCTTCCGGGTCGTACATGCGGAACGCCAGACCGACCAGGGTCGCCACCGGGGCCAGGGTGATGTAGCGCTTGTCGAAGGTCAGCTTGACGCCGAGCACGTTGGCGCCGTTCCACTCGCCCTTGCAGACGATGCCGTAGTCGGGGATCGAGGTGGCATCGGAGCCGGCGAACGGACCGGTCAGGCCGAAGCAGGGCACTTCCTGGCCCACCGCCAGGCGCGGCAGGTAGTAGTCCTTCTGCTCCTTGGAGCCGTAGTGCAGCAGCAGTTCGCCCGGGCCCAGCGAGTTGGGCACGCCGACGGTGGAGCTGACCACGCTCGACACCGAGGCGATCTTCTGGATCACCTTGTGGTGGGCCAGCGCGGAGAAGCCGAGGCCGCCGTATTCCTTCGGAATGATCATGCCGAAGAACTTGTTCTTCTTGATGAAGCTCCACAGTTCCGGCGGCAGGTCGGCATGGACATGGGTGATGTCCCAGTCGTTGGTCATCCGGCACAGTTCTTCCACCGGGCCATCGAGGAAGGCCTGCTCTTCGGCGGTCAGCTGCGGCTTGGGATAGTTCAGCAGCTTCTGCCAGTCCGGATCGCCGGTGAACAGTTCGCCTTCGAAGCCGACCGAGCCGGTTTCCAGGGCGATGCGCTCGGTCTGCGACAGCGGCGGCAGCACCTTGCGGAACACCTTCAGCATCGGCGCGGTGAGCAGCGGCTTGCGCACGAACGGCAACAGCAGCGGCACCGCGACCACCGCCAGCACGACGGCCGCGACGATGGTGGCGACGTGGTTGGCGCCGAGCAGCCAGCACGCGACCAGCAGCGTGGCGCTCAACGCGGCCCAGACGGCGAGCCGCATGCGGTGATAGGCGGCGAACGCGCCGGCCAGCAACAACACGAGGAAGGGGGCAATGATGCTCATGGGCGTGCTCCGGGGAGGTACTCGGTGACGGCGGACGATGCGCCGGCGCAGGCCGGTGGCAGGGCGTCCAGGTAGTGCAACACAGTGGCGGTAAATGCGGCGTTGTCGTCGCCGGCCAGCATATGCGTGGCCTCGGGCAGATGCGCGTGCTGCGCGTGCGGCACCAGCGACAGGAATTCTTCGATAGTCTGCGGCGTGACCAGGTCGCTGCGGCCGCCGCTGATCAGCAGCAGCGGACACTGCACGTGCGCGGCGGCCTGCGCGATCGCGCCCTGATGCTGGTCGCTGTCGCGCGCCAGCTCTTCGACCAGGCGCGGATCCCAGTGCCAGTACCAGCGGCCATCGGCGTGCTGGCGCAGGACGCTGCGCAAGGCCTCGGGCGACTTGCGCGCGCGCTGCGGCAGATACGCGGCGATCGCGTCGCCAGCGTCGTCCAGGCTGGCGAAACCCTGAGGGTGCGCGGTCATGAAGGCGAGGATGCGTTCGACCCCGGCCGGTTGCCAGCGCGGGGTGATATCCACCAGCACCATCGCGCGGAACAGGCCCGGCCAGCGCGATTCGGCGATCAGCCCGAACAGTCCGCCCATCGACGCGGCAACCAGCACCGGCGGTGGCGACATCTCGCCGGCGACCACGATCAGGTCGTCGGTGAACTGCTCGCCGCGATAGGGCAGGTCCGCCGGGTTGCGTGCGGAGTCGCCATGGCCGCGCGCGTCGTAGGCGACGCTGCGGTAGCCGTGCGCCTGCAGCGCCGCGGCGGTTGCCGACCACGCGTGCCGGGTCTGGCCGAAGCCATGTGCGAACAGCACCGAGCCTGCCTCGCCGGGACCAGTGACGGTCGCAGCCAGCGCCAGCTCGCCAGCGCCCGAGAGGGTGGCCGGGACGGACTGCGCGACAGTGGCGGAAGCAGAAACCATACGAGATAGTATGGTCGCCCGGCGCGGCATGTCAATACGATGCAGTATGGGTGCGAAAAGCCAATGCTGCCGGGCGTTTGCGCCCACCGCGCGAAGGCCACATACTGCAACTGACGTCCCCGTATGGTTAAATCCACGGATGAATACCGCGCCCGCTTCTTCCTCCGACGACGGCGCCGCTTCCGGCGGTGGCCGCAACAACCGGCTCAGTGCCGAAGACTGGGCGCAGGCCGCCCTCGACCTGATCGCCGAACAGGGCGTGAGCGCGGTGGCGGTGGAGCCGCTGGCGCGGCGCCTGGGCGTCACCAAGGGCAGCTTCTACTGGCATTTCCCCTCGCGTGATGCGCTGCTGCAGGCTGCGCTGGAACGCTGGGAACTGGTCGAGCAGCAGCAGGTGTTCGGCAGCCTGGAAGAAGTGCCGGATCCGCGCACGCGGCTGCGCGCGCTGTTTCAACTGGTCGCGCATGAGGTCAAGCCGCACGTCATCTACAGCGAGCTGCTGAAGGCGCTCGACCATCCCGCGGTGCGCCCGGTGATCGACCGGGTCTCGCAGCGGCGCATGGAGTACCTGATCGCCTCGTTCCGCCAGGCCGGGCTCAGTCGCACCGACGCCCAACATCGCGCACGCCTGGCCTATGCCGCCTACGTCGGCTTCCTGCAGCTGTCGTTGCAACTGCACCAGCCCAAGCAGGCGCGCGAGGACTTCGAGGCCTACGTCGAACACGTCATCGTGACCTTGATTCCCGGCTGATTCCTGCAGCATTTGCATTCGTATTGAATGCGACGCTAGCTGGCCGATTTGTTTGTATTGAAAAAGCTGGCTGCATAAGAAAACGGCCCCTTTCGGGGCCGTTTTTGTTGTCGCTACATCTGCTGTATCAGAACCGCTGGGTGTATTGCATGAACAGGTAACGGTCGTAGTCCAGCATCGGATCGATGGACGAGGAGCTGTTGTTGGTCAGCGAGTAGGTGATCGGCGGTTGCTTGTTCCACACGTTGCGAGCACCCACGGTGACCGCGCCGTTCCAAGGGGCCGACCAGGTCATCGAGACGTCCTGATAGGTGATGGCGCCCTTCTTGTTGGCGCCCACGCCACCGCCCCAGCCGGCGTTGGGCGTCTGGTAGTCGGGCTCGTTGCACTCTTCGGCGTACTGGCAGTAATCGCGGTAGCCGCCGTAGTAGCGCAGGTTCCAGCTGGCCGACAGGTCGCCCTTGACCCAGTTCACGCCGAGCGTGGCCCGAACGCGCGGGTAGTTCCAGTAGCCCGCGTAGTCGTTCCACGGGCTGCCGTTGTCGCTCTGCTGCCGGAACGCAACCAGGTAGTTGCTGTCCAGTCGCAGCGAGAACTGGCCGACCGCGAATTCCGGCAGGCGATAGTTCGCGACGAAGTTGTAGCCTTCGGTTTCCAGCGCACCCAGGTTGGTGTTGCCGCGGCTCAGGCTGACCACCTGGCCGGTGGCCGCATCGCGGGTGTAGTTACAGAAGGAGGTAACGCCGTTGTAGCACTGGTTCAGCACATAGGTCGCGCTGACCGCGGTGATCACGTTGGAGATGCTGATCTTGTACCAGTCGAGCGAGAAGTCCAGGCCCTGCACCCAGTGCGGGCTGAAGACCAGGCCGACCGTGCGGGTCTTGCTGTACTCCGGCTGCAGCTCGGCGTTGCCCACGCCGGCCTGGAACGCGGTGTTGCTCTGCGTTTCGCGGGCGCTGACAGGCTGGCCGGCGTTGTCGGTCTGGCGGAAGTTCGTCGAGAGGCCTTCCGACGCGCAGCGCGCTGCCACGGCCGGCGTGGACAGCTGGCCAAAGCGTGCATCGCACGGATCGGTGAACGGATCGAAGGACTGCGAGCCGCCGCCGAAGGTGTCGTCCAGGGTCGGGGCGCGGAAGCCCTTGCCGTACGTGCCACGCACCAGCAGATCCTCGACCGGCTTCCAGGTCAGGCTGAACTTGCTGTTGGTGGTGTTGCCGAACCGGTCGTAGTCCGAGTAGCGGCTCGCCACGTCGAACGAGAGTTCCTTGGCGAACGGCACGTCCTTCAGGACCGGAATCATCAGTTCCAGGTACGCTTCGTTGGTCTTGTACTTGCCCGTGGTCGGCGCGGCGGCCAGGTCGGTGGTGTAACCGGCGCTGGAGAGCTGGTCCGGGTAGTCGTAGCCGCTGACTTCGCGGTGCTCGACACCTGCCGCGAACGCGAATTCGCCTGCCGAACCCGGCATGTCGAACAGGCCGCCGGTGATGTTGGCGAAGTACTGCTTGCTTACGCTCTGCTGGGTGGCCTGGCCCAGGGTGCTGATGTACTTCAACGCGTCGGCGGTGGACGCGGACGGGCCGCCGAGGATGTTGAACGGCGTGCACTGTCCGGCAGCCAGGTTGGTGCCCAGCGCGATCGGGTTGGCCGCGGTACCGCACTGGACCACGCCCTGTGCATTCAGGAAGGACGGCCCCAGGGCCTTCTGCAGCGCCAGCAAGTTGACGTTGCCGGTGCTGATCTGGGTGACGTCGTACTTGTTGTAGTTCATGCCGACGTCCCAGTTCCAGCCATGGGTGCCGACATTGAACGCGCCTTCCAGAGCGGCGTCGAAGTGGAAGCTCTTGACGTCGTTTTCCGACACGCGCGGAACTTCCGTGATGCGACGGAACCAGGAGGTGATGTCCTGGCCGACCGGGTTGTAGTAGCTCTGGCCGCTGATGGAGACCGGGAACGTGCGCTGCGAGGTCGCGCTCAGCGGATAGCCGCCGACCTGGCGCGTGGAATCGCGCTCGGAGTACATCGCCGTCGACTTGAAGGTGATGTTCTCGTTGAGATCGAAGCTGCCCGAGGTGAATACCGACTTGGTCTCATTGCCTTGCGCCAGCATCATCTGCTGGGTGACGTTGAAGCGATCGTCGGTGGTCAGGCCGTTGTGGTAGTTGGCGAGGTTGCGCGAATCGGCGCCGACGCCGTTGCCGTCCCACGAACCGGTGTGGTTGAGGACGTAGGTGCTGCCGTTGTAGTTGAAGCGGCCCCACGGGCCGGTGGCGCTCAGGCCGTCCAGCGGGTGGTTCGGCCCAAAGGTGGTGCGGGTCAGTTCGCGGTCCTTGGCGAACACCGGATCTTCCTTGGTGTAGCTGGCGCCGAACACGAGCGAGGAGTGGTCGCCGCTGGCGCCCAGGGTGATCGAGTACGACTGCTTCTGGCCGTCGCCGCGGCCGTTCTGGCCGAACAGCGCCGAGGCTTCGGCACCTTCGAAATTCTTGCGCAGGATGATGTTGACCACGCCGGCAACGGCGTCGGAGCCGTAGATCGCCGAGGCGCCGTCCTTCAGCACTTCGATGCGATCGATCAGGGCGCTGGGGATGGTCGACAGGTCGGTGTAGCCGGCCAGGCTGGAGGTCCAGCGCTTGCCGTTCACCAGCACCAGGGTGCGCTGCTCGCCCAGGTTGTACAGGTTGACGTACTGGCCGCCCTGTTCCGCGTTCGAGGTCAGCACCGCTGCCTTGCTGAACGTCTGGGTGCCGGAGACGGTGAGGTTCTGCAGGATGTCGCCGACGCTCACCAGGCCGGACTTCTTGATCTCCTCAGAGGATACGGTGAAGACCGGCTGGGCGGTCTCGACGTCCACCGAACGGATGCGCGAACCGGTGACTTCGATGCGATCCAGGTTGGTGGCGCCACTGGTGCTCGCGTCCTGAGCGAAGGCTGCGCCAGTGCTGCCGCCAGCGCCCACGACCAGCGCGAGCACCACTGCGTCGCGCAGTTTGTTGGTCTTGCAATTCATTAGCTATCTCTCCGAATGAGATTGGGTAAAGCCCAAGGTTTGCCTGTGGGCGGAATCGAAAGCGCGATTCCAAATCCCTTCAGGGTGCCTGGATGTTATCCCGGTCGGAGGAAGAATTAAAGTCCCGTTAACAAGGGAGTGTTTTGACGTGAATTCGATTAAAAATCACGTCTCCATCACAAAATGCATTGTGATGGGGCGGCATATGCCGCAGGCTGCTCGCTACAGGTCCTGCTCGTATCGCACGTAGGGGATGGTCCCCTCTTCGGTGCTGATGTTGTTCGGCGAGAACGGGTTCTTGCCGCGGGTGATGACGTTCTCGGCACCCACGGTCAGCTGGCCGCTCCACGGCGTGCGCCAGGTCAGGCCTACGCCCAGGCCGGTCCACTTGCCGGGCTGGCCGGGGGCGTCGACGACGCGGCCGATGACGTTGGCGCTGAACGAGCCGTAGCCGCCGCCGATGCTCAGGCTCTTGCTGTCCCAGCGGTCGAGCATGGCCGGGGTGGCGTCGGCGATCGGCACCAGGCGCGCCTTGGCGTAGGTGCCGCCGATCGAGACGAAACCCTCGCGGCCGATGTTCTGCTGCGCGAAGACGGTCAGGTCGTTCTGCTCCATCCGCATCGATGGCGTCTTGTTGGCGCCGGCCAGCCAAGCGGGGAGGTTCTCGCGGCCGGTGCCGGCCGACAGCGACAGGCGCCCGCCGGGGCGGTTGAAGGTGGTGGTGGCGGCGACGTGGTGGCCGGTGGTGCCGTCGTCGTCGCCCAGGCTGGCCAGCATGCAGTGGCTGGCCAGCCCGCTGATGCTGCTGCCGCTGGCGCTGTTGCAGAGCAGCCCCAGCGAGTCGCCGGAGGACAGGCCGAACGCGGCATCCAGCGAGTTGCGGCCGAAATGCCAGCGCGCGCCCACGGCCTGTTCGCCGGTGGGCTCCAGGTACAGCAGCGCCTCGACCTTGCCGCTGCCCTTGTTCCAGACCGGCAGGACGGTGCGGTCCTGGCCGCTGGCCGGCTTGCTCTGCGCGTGCGCGCCCGTGCTCGCCGCAAGGGCGATCAGCAGGGCGAGCGGTAGGCGCAGGAAGGGTCGCATCAGCAATCTGAGACTTGGGGCGGGAACGAAAGTTCCCGCCAGGCAGGGTGGTCGATGCTAGTGGGTTTATGTTTCTTTAACAAGTCGGACTCCCCGGTCGCGACGCGCATTTCAGCTAGTGCAAGCGCTCCGAGGATGCCGGTTCAGCCTGCGTTACGGCAAACAATACTCCGAATTCCGTCAAGGGGAAGTCATAGTGCCGGCCGCAGAACTCGCAGCGGATCTCAACTTGGCCGGTGGCCTCGGCGGCGGCGCGCGCTTCTTCCTCGCCGAGCGAGCGCAGCATCGCCGCCACCCGCTCGCGTGAGCACGAGCAGCCGAAGCGCAGCGGGCGGTCGCCGAGCAGCTCCGGGGTCTCCTCGTGGAACAGCCGGTGCAGCAGGGTTTCGGCCGGCGTGGCCAGCAATTCGGCCTCGCCGACGGTCTCGAACAGCGCCCCGGCGCGGTTCCAGCCATCCTCGTCGCCAGCGTCGCCGGGCAGCTTCTGCAGCAGCAGGCCGGCGGCGTGGCTGCCGTCGGCGGCCAGGATCAGCCGCGTGGGCAACTGCTCGGACTGGCGGAAGTAGTCCTCGAAGGCCTCGTCCAGTTCGGCCGAGGACATCGCCACCAGGCTCTGGTAGCGCTGCGGTTCGCGCGGATCCAGACCGGGGTTCTCGATGGTGATCGCCAGCAGGGCGTCGTCGCCGAGCGCGCGCAGGTCGCGCGGCGCGTCCTGGCCCTCGCCCAACTGGACGATGCCGCGCAGCGTGCCGGCGGCGGTGCATTCGGCGAACAAGGTGCGCAGCGCGCCCTGGCTGCGCAACTGCACCGACAGGCGGCCGTCGACCTTGGTGTGGCCGGTGAACAGGGCCGCGGCGACGCAGGCCTCGCCCAGCAATTCGGTGGCCGCGGCGGGGTAGCTGGCCGGCGCCAGGATCTCGCGCCAGGTGTCGTGCAGGCGCACGTGCACGCCGCGCACGCCGGCGCCGGGGAGCAGGAAGCGGGTCAGACGATCGTCGGAAGAATGCATTGCGGCCTCGCTGCGCATGGGAAGATGGCGACCGCACGAACGTGGATCGTCATGGTGGACCAGATCGAAGAAAGCATAGGAATGGGGGCGGGGCGCCGCGATGCAAGTGGCGCCGCATCGCCGCGTCCACGGACCAGGCGATGGCGCCGCTGGCTGCTGCTGGCGCCGTTGCTGTTCGTGCTGGCCAGCGTGTCGCAGGTGCTGCTGCTGCGCTTCGTCGATCCGCCGTTCTCGGCGATGATGCTGGAGCGCCAGCTCGGTGCCTGGGCCGGCGGCGACTGGTCCTACCGCATCGCCTACGACTGGCGCGATTCTGCGCAGATCGCGCCGAGCCTGCCGATCTCGCTGGTCGCCGCGGAGGACCAGCGCTTTCCCAGCCATCATGGCTTCGACCTGGATGCGATCGAGAAGGCGCGCGACCACAACGCCCGCGGCGGGCGCCTGCGCGGCGCCAGCACGATCAGCCAGCAGGTCGCCAAGAATCTGTTCCTGTGGCAGGGCCGCAGCTGGCTGCGCAAGGGGCTGGAGGCCTGGTACACGGTGTTGATCGAGGCGCTGTGGTCGAAGCAGCGCATTCTTGAGGTGTACGCCAACGTCGCCGAGTTCGGCGACGGCGTGTACGGCGCGCAGGCGGCCGCGCGCAGCTTCTGGAACAAGGACGCGGCGCAGCTGACGCCGGCGCAGAGCGCGCTGCTGGCGGCGGTGCTGCCGGCGCCGCAGCGCTACAACGCCACGCGTCCCGGCCCTTACGTGCAGGGCCGCGCCAACTGGATCCAACGCCAGACCCGGCAACTGGGCGGCCCGTCCTACCTGCAGGCGCCGTAGCTTGAGCCCCTCTCCCCCCGGGAGAGGGGTTGGGGTGAGGGTAGGGCCGCACGTGAGCCTGGTGGGGTTCGGCGGCAGGCGCACCCTCATCCGCCCCTTCGGGGCACCTTCTCCCAGTGGGAGAAGGGAGGAGCTCCCGCTTTTGCCAGGGATACGCGCGCCGCTGGTGAACGCGCAGGCCGCTCCGTACCATCCGCCGATGGAATCCGAACGCCTCACCGTCGTCGTCACTGCGTTCAACGAGGCGCAGACCTTGCCGCTGCTGCACCCGCGCATCCTTGCCGCGCTCGACGCCGTGCCTGGGCTGGAGGGGCGGGTGCTGTACGTGGACGACGGCAGCCGCGATGCCACCTGGGAGACGATCCAGGCGCTGGCCGCGTCGGATCCGCGGGTCGGTGCGCTGCGCCTGTCGCGCAATTTCGGCAAGGAACTGGCGCTGACCGCCGGGCTGGACTGCGTCGATCGCGGCGCGGCGATGCTGCTGGACGCCGATGGACAGGATCCGCCGGAACTGATCGGACAGTTCGTCGCGCACTGGCGCGCCGGCTACGACGACATCTACGGCACGCGCCTGGTGCGCGAAGGCGAGGGCTGGCTCAAGCGCGGCACCGCGGCGCTGTTCTACCGGGTGATCGGGCGCCTGTCGAAGACGCCGATCCCGGCCGACACCGGCGATTTCCGCCTGCTGTCGCCGCGCGCGCTGGCCGCGCTGCGGCAGTTGCGCGAGCGCCATCGCTTCATGAAGGGCTTGTTCGGCTGGATCGGCTTCCGCCGCCTGGCGGTGCCGTACCGGCGCGCGCCGCGCCTGGCCGGGCGCAGCAAGTTCAGCCTGTGGCGGCTGTGGAACTTCGCCCTGGACGGCATCACCGGGTTTTCCACCGCGCCGTTGCGGGTGGCCACCTATCTCGGGCTGGCGACCGCGGTCGGCGCCTTCCTGTTCGCGATCTGGGTGGTGGTCAAGGCGGCGCTATGGGGCGACCCGGTGGCGGGCTGGCCGACGATGATGGCGGTCATCCTGTTCCTGGGCGGCGTGCAACTGATCGCGCTGGGCCTGATCGGCGAATACCTGGGCCGGCTGTACGAGGAATCCAAACAGCGACCGCTGTACCTGGTGGAGACCTGGCGCGCACCGGGCGAAGGAGTATGCTCGGCCGTGCGATCAAGCGAACCGGGAGGCAGCGATGCGTACGGTACGGCAGGTCTTGAGCGAAAAGGGCAATGAGATCCACGCGGTCGCGCCGGACACGGCGGTGATCGAGGCGCTGCGGCTGATGGCCGCCAAGGGCATCGGCGCGGTGCTGGTGATGCAGGACGGACAACTGTCCGGGATCCTGTCCGAGCGCGACTACGCACGCAAGGTGGTCCTGCAGGACCGCTCCTCGGCGACCACGCCGGTGCGCGACATCATGAGCAGCAAGGTGCACACCGTGGACCCGGCGCAGAGCGTGCAGCAGTGCATGGAACTGATGACCGGGCAGCGCATCCGCCACCTGCCGGTGGTGGACGCCGGCCGCGTGATCGGCGTGATCTCGATCGGCGACCTGGTCAAGGCGGTGATCGAAGAGCAGCGCGAGGAGCTGGATCAGTTGCAGGAGTACATCAGGAGTTGAGGGGCTGGGAGTCGGGAATGGGGAATTGGGAATAGGAAATCAAAAGCGCCGATCTCCTTAATCCACCTTGAGACATCGGTGGCCCGACACGATGGATGCGCGGAATTCGCTTTTGATCTTGCGATTCCCTATTCCCGATTCCCCACTCCCGGCTTCAACGGCCGCACTGAATATCCTTGCCCGGCCCGGTCTCGATGGTCGCCAGCAGGGCGGCTGGCGGGGCGATGCTGCCGAGGGCGACGGCGATGGCGCCGCGCAGGCCCAGGGCCTTGAGGTCGGGGCGGAAGCTGGGGTCCTTGAAGGTGCCGCCGACGCGCAGCGGCGAGCGCAGCGCGAGGATGCTGTGGTCCTTGGGTTGCGCCTTCAGCAGCAGGTCCAGGCGTTCCTGGCTCAGGTCGATGGTGCCGCTGCCGACCAGCAGGGTGTCGGTGCTGTCGAAGGCCAGGCCGCGCGAGGTCATCAATCCGTGCTGGACACCGAAGTCGCCGAACGCACAACGCACCGGGATCTCGCGGTCCTTGGTCACCAGGTACTTCAGCGATTCGGCGATATCCAGCCCGGCCAGCTCCATCACCAGGTTGCTGATGCGGCCCTTGCCCATGCCGACGGCGACGCTGCCGTCGGCGCTGCCGAGCATCTGCGCGATCGAGTTGCCGCTGCCCGCCAGCGCGATCTCGCCGCCGATCGCGCCCGCCGCTTCCTTGGCCAGTTTGCCGTCGGGGAACAGCTTGCCCAGCTGCACGCCGCGGATCGACACCTGCGCGCGGGTGAACAGCGTGGGCTTGCGTGCATCCATGCGGATGTCCGAGCGCAGGTCGCCGCCGGCGACGCCGAAGTTCAGCGGTTGCAGGAGCAGGACGCCGTCGTCGAGCTTCAGGTGCGCGTCCATGTCGTCCAGTGGCAGCGATGGCGCATTGATGCGCTGCGCCCTCCAGCGCACGTCGGCGTCCATCGCGCGCAGCTTGCCGAGGTCGTAGGGCGTGGACGGCAGCACCTTGTCGGTGGCGGCCAGCTTGGCTGCCTGCGCCTTCTGCTCGGCGTTGGCGGTCTCGCCGGCACCGGTGCGCGGCGGCGCGCCGACGAAGCCGGCCAGGTCGTCGAAATCCAGCCGCTGCGAACGCAGGTCGGCGCGCAGGAACGGGCGTTGTCCGGCGGTATCGATCTGCACGGTGCCGGCGAGGTCGCTGTCGCCGGCACGGCCGCGGAAGTCCTGGTAGCGCCAGCGATCGCCGTCGCGCTGCAGGCGCCCATCCAGTTGGTAGGGCGGGGTGGAGGGAATGGCGATGCCCAGCAGCGGATACAGATGCGCCATGTCGGTGCCGGCCAATTGCAGTTGCAAGTCGAACACGCGCAACTGGAACGGATTGGTCAGGGTGCCGCGCATGTGCGCGCGGGTGCTGCCGGCGCTGCCGCGCAGGTCGACGCGGAACGGATGGTCGCTCTCGCTCAGTTCCAGCGGCGAGGCGGTATTGCCCTTGAGGGTGAAGGGGTTGCCGCGCCAGCGGCCATCGCCGCTGACCGCGATCGGCGGTGCGGCATCGCCGCGGCGGCGTTGTCCGACCTGGCTGTCGACGGCGATATCGATCTCGGTGCGCCCGACCGGATCCTGGAAGCGCAGGTGTCCCTGCTGCACCAGCAAGGCGCCCAGAACCACCGGCCTGCCGCTGTCGTCGGACTGGCCGAACGCCCAGTTGCCGGGCTGTCCGGCCGGGCCGGTCTCCAGCAGCAGATCGGGCTTGGTCAGGCGGATCTCGGGGATGCGCACGCGGCCGCGCAGCAGCGGCCACAGCGCGATATCCAGTTCGGCGCGGTCGGCGCTGGCCATCTGCGGCTGCTTCGACCAGTCGGCGTTGGCGAAGCGCAGGCGATCGCCGCGCACGGTGATGATGCGGCCCAGGTCCACGTCGAGGTTGCCGTCGATATGGAAGGCGCGCCCGGTGCGTGCCTGCACCGCGCGTTCGACCGGCGCCTTGAACCAGTTCCAGTCGAAGATCAGGATGATGACGAGCAGCAGCAGCACCAGCGCGCCGAGCACGAACGGCCAACGCCGCAGGCGGCCGTCGTTGCGCCGCCAGGGCCAGGAGCGGCGGCGTGCGCCGGATGCGGAAACGGGGTCGCGAGCCATGCGGCCATCCTAGGCCGCTGCTGTGCACGGGGTGCGAAAGCGATCGGCTGTCTCAGAGCACCTGGCCTGTCACCGCCACGAAGTGGCAGACGCTGCCGGCGAGGACGAACAGATGCCAGATGGCGTGGAAGTAGCGGACGGTGTCGCGCTGGTAGAAATATGTGCCCAGGGTGTAGAACAGGCCGCCGGCCAGCAGCCAGCCCAGGGTCCAGGCATCGATGGAGCGCAGCAGCGGTTCGATCGCCACCACGATCAGCCAGCCCATCGCGATGTACAGGATGGTCGACAACAGGCGGAAGCGGCCTGTGAAGAACAGCTTGAAGATCACCCCGGCCACGGCGATGGTCCAGATCGCCGCGAACAGGCCCCAGCCCCACGGGCCGCGCAGGCCGATCAGGGTGAACGGCGTGTAGGTACCGGCGATCAGCAGGTAGATCGCGCAGTGGTCGAAGATCTGCAGGCGCGCCTTGGCGCCGGGATGCGGGATGGCGTGGTACAGCGTCGAGGCCACGTACAGCAGCAGCAAGGTGACGCTGAACACGATCGCGGTGGCGAGCTGCCAGCCGTCGCCGTAGATCGCGGCGAGGGTGATCAGCACCGAGCCGCCGGCCAGCGCGGCGATGGCGCCGAGGCCGTGGGTCAGCGCACTGGCCAGTTCGTCGCGCCAGTCCGTGGAAGGCTGCGCGTCGGCGTTCGAGTAGGCGGGCGACCGGTCTGCATCCATGGGGCCGCACGGTAGCGCAATTGCGAGCGGTTCGCATCCGCTGCGGCGCAGCACTGCGACGCCGGTTGGGCGTGCGCTCAGCCGGCGCACGCCCGCGGTCACATGACGGTCATTCCACTGCCACGCTGTGTGCGTGTTCGCGCGTGGCGGCGAAGCGCACGTCCGGCGCGCGTTCCTGCGCCAGTTGCAGGTTGACCCGGGTCGGCGCCAGGTAGACCAGTTCGCCAGCGGCGTCGATGCCCAGGTTCATCGCGTTCTTCTCGCGGAACTCTTCCAGCTTCTTGGGGTTGTCGCAGTGCACCCAGCGTGCGGTGACCACGCCCACCGGTTCGAAGCTGGCGTCCACGCCGTACTCGTCCTTCAGCCGGTAGGCGACCACGTCGAACTGCAGCGTGCCGACCGCACCGAGGATCAGGTCGTTGCTCATCAGCGGGCGGAAGAACTGGGTGGCGCCTTCCTCGGACAGCTGCGCCAGGCCCTTCTGCAACTGCTTGAGCTTGAGCGGGTCGCGCAGGCGTGCGCGGCGGAACAGTTCCGGGGCGAAGTTGGGGATGCCGGTGAACGACAGCGATTCGCCCTCGGTGAAGGTGTCGCCGATGGAGATGGTGCCGTGGTTGTGGATGCCGATGACGTCGCCGGGGTAGGCCTCGGCGGCGATCTCGCGATCGCTGGCCATGAAGGTCAGCGCATTGGCCAGCTTGACCTCCTTGCCGGTGCGCACGTGCAGGGTCTTCATGCCGGCAGCGAAGCGGCCGGAGCAGATGCGCATGAAGGCGACGCGGTCGCGGTGCTGCGGATCCATGTTAGCCTGGATCTTGAATACGAAGCCGGTGAGCTTGTCCTCGCCGGCCTGCACCTGGCGGCCGGTGGTGGCGCGCGGCTGCGGCGGCGGCGCGTGCTCGGCGAAGAAGTCCAGCAGCGGCTGCACGCCGAAGTTGTTGACGCCGGAGCCGAAGAACACCGGGGTCTGCTTGCCGGCGCGGTAGGCGTCCAGGTCGAAGGCGTGGCTGGCGCCCTGCACCAGTTCCAGTTCCTCGCGCAGTTCGGCCAGCATCTGTTCGCCGATCTTCTCGGCCAGGCCGGGCGCCTCCAGCGACGGGAAGATGGTCGAGTCCTGGCGGGTGAAGTTGCGGCCGGGCTCGTACAGGTGCACTTCGCCGGTCACCAGGTGCACCACGCCCTTAAGGCGCTGGCCCATGCCGATCGGCCAGGTCACCGGCGCGCATTCGATGCCCAGCACCGTCTCCACCTCGTCGAGCAGGTCGATCGGATCCTTGCCCTCGCGGTCGAGCTTGTTGATGAAGGTCATGATCGGCGTGTCGCGCAGCCGGCACACCTCCATCAGCTTGATGGTGCGCTCTTCCACGCCCTTGGCCACGTCGATCACCATCAGCGCCGAGTCCACCGCGGTGAGCACGCGGTAGGTGTCCTCGCCGAAGTCGGCGTGGCCGGGGGTGTCGAGCAGGTTGATGATCTTGCCTTCGTACGGGAACTGCATCACCGACGAGGTCACCGAGATGCCGCGTTCCTTTTCCAGCGCCATCCAGTCCGAGGTGGCATGGCGCGCGGCCTTGCGGCCCTTCACCGAGCCGGCCATCTGGATCGCCCCGCCGAACAGCAGCAGCTTTTCGGTCAGCGTGGTCTTGCCGGCGTCGGGATGGGAAATGATGGCGAAGGTGCGGCGGCGCGCAGCTTCGGTGGCGACTTCGGACATGGGCGGCACGCCCGCAAGGGGCGTCATCGGCAACGGAGGAAGCCGCCGATTATAGCGGGCTTCCCGCAAGGGCCGTTCAGTTGAGCAGCCAGGGATGCGGGCGTTTGCTGGATTGGCGGGCCACCAGGTTGTAGGCGACGACCATGCCGAGCAGCAGCAGGCTCCAGGCCGGCGCCAGCCAGTGCGGCGCCACCGCGCCGGGCAGGCCGACCTGGCCGATGCTGATTCCGCCGAGCATGGCCAGGACGAACTGGGTCACGGTCAGCAACAGCGCGCCGCGCGGCCAACGCATGCAGGCCAACAGCAGACTGCTGGCGGCGAGCGTCGCGGTCAGGGTGATCGACACGGTCAGCGAGTAATAGGCCGCCGGCGCATGCTTGAGCGCGCCTAGCAGCCAGGACAGGCCCAGCCAGGGCAGCATCGCCGCGAGCGCGCGCTTCAGGATCACCTGGTTGAACAGCTTGCCCGCCTGCCCGGGGGCGCCCAGGCCCGGCAGCAGCGCGCTTTCCATCATTCCCAGGTTGCCGTGCTTGCGCCACAGCCACAGCCGTTGCAGGAACTTCACGCTGGACAGATTGGCCATGACGTTGGCCATGACCAATGGCAGCGTCGGCGATTGCGCGCGCAGCAACAGGGGCGTCCACAGCAGCAGGAGCAGCGCCGGCGTGACCAATGCGGCCAGGAAGGTGCCGGCGGCGTTGCCGGGGGCGAAGCCCGGGCCGAGGGCATAGCGCATGGCGCGTTCCGGTTGATGACGCAGATCGGTGGGAAAGGCGGGACGCGCGATGCCCTGGATCCAGCCCAGGCGCCCGCTCTGCGATTCGACGGCCTGCTTGGTGGTGCCGTCGCCGGGCTGGCGCTGCTGCACGCCGATCCACATCGGGCGCGACCATGCCGACAGCGCATCGGCCGGGCGACCACGCAAGTATCGGTACGACCACAGGCTGATCAGCGCGCAGGCGAGCGCAGCGAGCAGCAGGCTGGCGCGTGGATGCAGGATCAGCGGCACGAAACTGGCCTTGGGCAAAAAGCCGCCGAATGTCCCCGGCAAGATGCCGATCAAGGGCGCACACCAGGCCGGCAGGGTGGCGACCAACATGCCGAAGCTTGCGCTGAGCAGCAGGACCGACAGGGACAGGCCAGGCTCGACGCCGCGCACGGCGAACAGCAGCGTCGGCAGCAGTACCGTCAAGACCAGTGCGGCGCCGAACAGGTTGACGAAGCGCGCTGCCATGGACGGCAGACGCAGTTGGCGTCCTTGTTCCAGCAGTCCCAGCAGGCGAGCGCCGAGCAACATCCACACGAACATCGCCAGGATCGCGGTGAGGACCAGCGGCAGCAGGTTGGCGGCTTTTTCAGGCAGCCAGGTGCAGGCGAAGGCGGCGGCGAGGGTGGGCGGATACAGCCATCCGGTCACGCCCGATGCGCGGCAGAGCAGGCGCAGATCTGCAGGAAGACGGTTCATCCGACCACCTCGATGAACAGGTCTTCCAGGCCCAGCCGGTCGATGCGGATGCCGGGGACGGTCAAGAGCGCGGACGGCAGCTCGTCGGCATGCAGCACCACCACGACACCGCCGTCGGTGGCGTGGCGGCGCGCCAGTTCGCCGCGCAACGGCGCGTCCAGCGTCGCCGCTGCCGGCGCCGGGATGCCGATGCGCAGGACCCGGTCCTTGAGTTCGTCCAGCGGCTGGTCCAGCAACAGCCGGCCCTGGTTGAGGAAGGCCACGCGCGAGGCCACGCGTTCCAGGTCGCTGACGATGTGGCTGGAGAACAGCACGGTGGTGCCGGCGTCGCAGGTTTCGGTGACGATCTCGCGCATCAGGTCGCGACGCGCGACCGGGTCCAGCGCCGAGGCTGGTTCGTCCAGCACCAACAACGCCGGCCGCGCGGCCAGCGCCCGGACCAGGGCCAGGCGCTGGGCCTGGCCGGGCGAGAGCTTGCCGATGCTCTGGGTCCGATCCAACTCCCAGCGGCGCAGTAGCGTGTCCGCGCGCTGCACGTCCCAGTGCGGATAGAGCTGCGCGGCGAAGGCGAGCAGTTCCTCCACGCGCATCCAGCCGAAGGCCTGCGGTTGCTGCGGCACGAAGCCCAACTGCGCCTTGCGCGCATCGTCCAGGCGCAAAGCCGGGCCGCCGAACACCCGCGTCTGGCCGCGCTGCGGTTGCAGCAGGCCCAGCAGGCAGGCCAGCAGGGTGCTCTTGCCGGCGCCGTTGCGGCCGATCAGGCCGACCACCTCGCCGCGCGCCACCTGCAGGTTCACGCCCTGCAGCACCTTGCTGGTACCGAAGGCCAGGTGCAGGTCGTGCGCCGCCAGCGGCAGGTCCATGTCCAGGTCGGCCTGGATTGCGCTCTGCAGTACCACGCTACTCATCGCCAGGTTCTCCAAACAACTGTTCAAGACGTTCGATCACGGGAGGCGACGGCAGGCCAAGTTCCCGGCAATGCCGGACCAATTCCTGCAGGCGCGGTTCGATCAGTTCCAGGCGCTGTCCTTGCCGTTGCGGCGCGGCGGCGGTCGCGGCGATGGCCATGCCGCGGCCGCGCAGGCGCTCCAGCACGCCCTCGGCCTCGAGCTGGCTGTAGGCGCGCGACACCGTCATCGGGTTGACCGCGTGGGTGGCGGCGACCTCGCGTACCGAGGGGAGACCATCGCCTGGGCGCAATTGCCCGGCGGCGACCAGGCGGCGGATCTGCTCGGCGATCTGCCGGTAGATCGGCTCGGGGGCGCTGGGCTGGACGTGGAGGTGGGTTGCATCCATGTGTATTAATACATCAATACACTTGGCAGATGTCAATGCGTCTGCCGACGAACGGTAGGCGCGCTCAGGGTGGGGCGGGATGGGCGAAGCGCAGTTCGCCCAGCGGGCCAGCCATGCGAAACGGCACCGATTCCAGGTGCAGGCCGCGATTGAGCTGGACGGCGAAATGCAGGTGCGGGCCACTGCTCAGGCCGGTGTTGCCGGACAGGCCGAGACGCTCGCCGCACCGCACCGCCTGGCCGACCCGCACCTGCACGCCGCCGGCGGCCAGGTGCGCGTAGATCGCCATGCTGCCGTCGGCGTGCAGCACCCGCACCAGGTTGGCGGCCTGGCCCAGGCGCGGGTCGGTGCCGGATTCGCGGAAGTCGTCGCGCACCTCCATCACCACGCCCTCGCGTGCGGCCAGCACCGGCGTGCCTTCGGGCAGGGCGAAGTCCAGCGCATAGGCGTTGGCGGGATCGCGATGGCTGAAGGCGCCGCCGAAGCCTTGGTCGATGCGCACCGGGCGATCGGCGAAGGGCAGGGCGTACAGCGCCACGTCGGCATGGGCACGCGGCGAGCCGGGCACCGCCTCGATGCGCAGCCGGGCGTCGCCAGCGTCGGTCTCGGCCAGGTCGCCGGACGGATACAGGCGCGCGACCACGCGGCGCTCGCCGGCGGCCAGCTCCACGGTCAACGGCAGCGCGGGGACGGTGGTGAAGCCGGCGCTGTCGCCGAACAGGCGGATCTGCACCGGGCCGCCGAGCGGATTGCCCAGCACCACCTCGCGCAGGCCGCTGTCGCGGGCCTGCACCTCCAGCCATGCCGGGGGCGGTGGCGGCACGGGTCGCGGTGCATTCCAGCGCAGCAGCGGCTGCCCGGGCGCGCCGGTCGCTGCCGCCAGCGACAGGACCACGGCAAGCCAGCGGCGGGGGCGGCGTCGGCGCACGGACAGGGACAGCGATGGGGGAAGCGGAGTATGGCCGAGGCCAGGGATCGAAAAATCATATCGCTTCATCCGAATAAAGAGATTGACATTGCGGAAAATCGCTGGCATCGTGGCTTCACCATCGAGACCGGCGGAGGGACAGGCCCTTTGATGCCGGGGCAGCCAGCGGACGCGCAAGCGTTCGTGTAGGTGCCAAATCCTGCGGGGACCCACGCGTCCGCCGAAAGATGGTTCGATCCATGCCTTCTGCATGGCGAACGCGAGCTCCGCGAAGCTCGATGGCCGTTCCTCCCTGGATACCGCCATGCGCCTCGTGAACTCGCCTGATCGCCCCACCTCCGCCATTCCGTCCCACGACCGCGTTGCCGCGCCGGCCGACGGCGTGCACGCGATGCGTGGCGAGATCGCCGTCGCCTTGCCGCTGCGCCACGCCGGCGTGCAACTGCTGCGCCTGCGCTACGAACTGAGCGGCCCCGCTGCCGCGTCGGTGGTGTTCGTCGCCGGCGGCATCTCCGCGCACCGCCATCTCGCCGCCAACGCCAGCTTCCCCGAGAAGGGCTGGGCCGAAGGCCTGGTCGGGCCGGGGCGGGCGCTGGACCCCACCCAGCGGCGGCTGTTGGCGTTCGATTTCGTCGGCGCCGACGGCAGCCTGGATGCGCCGATCGACAGCGCCGACCAGGCCGATGCCATCGCCGCGCTGCTGGACGCGCTGGACATCGCGCAACTGCAGGGTTTCGTCGGCTACTCCTACGGCGCGCTGGTCGGCCTGCAACTGGCGGTGCGGCATCCGCAACGCGTGCAGAAGCTGATCGCGGTCAGCGGCGCGCACCGCGCGCATCCGTATGCCGCGGCCTGGCGCGCGCTGCAGCGTCGCGCGGTGGCGCTGGGCCAACTGCAGTGCGCCGAGAGCCACGGGCTGTCGCTGGCGCGGCAGTTCGCGATGCTCAGCTACCGCACCCCCGAGGAATTCGGCGAACGCTTCGATGCGGCGCCGGAAGTGATCAACGGCCGCGTCCGCGTCGCCGCCGAAGACTACCTGGACGCCGCCGGCGCGCAGTACGTCGCGCGCACCCAGGTCAACGCCTACCTGCGCCTGTCCGAATCCATCGACCTGCACCGCATCGATCCGGCCGCCGTCGCCGTGCCCACGGTGGTGGTGGCGGTCGAAGGCGACCGCCTGGTGCCGCTGTCGGACCTGGTCACCCTGGTCGAAGGCCTGGGCCCACGCGGCAGCCTGCGCGTGCTGCGTTCGCCCTACGGCCACGACGCCTTCCTGAAAGAAACCGATCGCATCGACGCGATCCTCGCCACCGCCCTTCGCCCCACCGGAGTTGCCGCATGAGCACTGCCCACGACACCGATCTGCCCTGTAGTGCCGCCACCGCCGCGGTCCGCGCCGGCATCGACCGCGATACCGCCTACGGCGCGGTGACCCCGCCGATCGTGCTGTCGTCGAACTTCAGCTTCGACGGCTTCGGCAACAAGCGCCAGTACGACTACACCCGCAGCGGCAACCCCACCCGCGACCTACTCGGCGAAGCGCTGGCGGAACTGGAAGGCGGCGCCGGCGGCGTGATCACCGCCACCGGCATGGGCGCGATCAACCTGGTGCTCAACGCGTTGCTGCAGCCCGGCGACAAGCTGGTGGTGCCGCACGATGCGTACGGCGGCAGCTGGCGGCTGTTCAACGCGCTGGCCAAGAAGGGCCACTTCGAGCTGATCACCGCCGACCTGACCGATCCGCGCTCGCTGGCCGATGCGCTGGCGCAGGCGCCGAAGCTGGTGCTGATCGAGACCCCGTCCAACCCGCTGCTGCGCATCACCGACCTGCGTTTCGTCATCGACGCCACGCACAAGGCCGGTGCGCTGGCGGTGGTCGACAACACCTTCCTGTCGCCGGCGCTGCAGACCCCGATCGCCTTCGGTGCCGACCTGGTGATCCACTCCACTACCAAGTACGTCAATGGCCACAGCGACGTGGTCGGCGGCGCGGTGATCGCCGCCAATGCCGAGCTGCACCAGCAACTGGTGTGGTGGGCCAATGCGCTGGGCCTCACCGGCTCGCCGTTCGACGCGTTCCTGACCCTGCGCGGCCTGCGCACGCTGGACGCGCGCCTGCGCGCGCACCAGGAGAACGCGCAGGCGGTGGTGGAACTGCTGACCACGCATGCCGCGGTGCGCCAGGTGTACTACCCCGGCCTGGCCTCGCACCCGGGCCACGCGGTGGCGGCGCGGCAGCAGCGCGGCTTCGGCGCGATGATCAGTTTCGAACTGGCCGGCGGCGAGGCCGAAGTGCGCGCCTTCGTCGACGGCCTGCGCTACTTCACCCTGGCCGAATCGCTGGGCGGCGTGGAGAGCCTGGTCGCGCATCCGGCGACCATGACCCATGCGGCGATGACCGCCGAGGCGCGCGCCAAGGCCGGGATTTCCGACGGCCTGTTGCGCCTGTCGGTGGGCATCGAATCCAGCGCGGATCTGGTCGCCGACCTGCAGGCGGGCCTGCAGCGCGCGCAGCGCGCCGGCGAGGCGCTGGCACGCAAACGGGTGGACGCGTGAGCAGCGGCCTGGCCGATGCACCATCGGCGCCGCTGCGTGCGGCGCCCGTCGCGGCCACCGCGCGGCTGGGCCTGCTCGGTACCGGCACCGTCGGCCGCGCCTTCGTCGCGCGCTACCAGGCGCTGCAGCAGCGCCGGCCCGGCCTGCCGACCTTCGCCTGGCTGGCCAATTCGCGCACGGTCGCCGACTGTGCGGTGACGCCGGCGCAGGCGCTGGCCGCGGCCAATGCCGCCGCGCGCACAGCGCAGGCAGTGACGCTGCCGGAGGACCTGGGCCGTGGCGACATCGTGGTCGACGCCACCGCCAGCGAGGCGGTGGCGCAGCGCCATGCCGAATGGCTGCGGCGCGGCGTGCACGTGGTCACCGCCAACAAGCTCGGCCAGGGCGCCGCGCTGGCGCGGGCCGAACAGATCCAGGCCGCACGGCATGCCGCCAGCACCCACTACGGCGACAGCGCCACGGTCGGTGCCGGGCTGCCGTTGCTGAGCAGCCTGCGCGCGCTGGTCGCCGGCGGCGACCACATCCACGTGGTGGAAGGCGTGCTGTCCGGCTCCCTGGCCTGGTTGCTGCATCGCTACGACGGCCGCCGTGCCTTCTCCGCTTGCGTGCGCGAGGCCGCGGCCGCCGGCTACACCGAGCCCGATCCGCGCGAGGACCTGTCCGGCGAGGACGTGCGGCGCAAGCTGCTGATCCTGGCCCGCGCCGCCGGCCTGCCGTTGCGCGCCGAGCAGGTGCAGGTGGAGTCGCTGGTGCCGGCCGCGCTGGCCACGGTGCCGCTGGCGCAGCTGGATGCCGCACTCGAACAATTGGACGCGCCGCTGGCGGCGCGCCTGGCGCAGGCACAGGCCGCTGGTGCCTGCCTGCGCTTCGTCGGTCGCTTCGATGCAAATGGCGCATCGGTGGGCCTGCGCGCGCTGCCGCTGACGCATCCGCTGGCCAGCGGCGCCGGCACTGACAACCGCGTCGCCATCCACAGCGACCGCTACCTGCAGCAGCCGCTGCTGATCCAGGGGCCGGGCGCCGGTGCCGATGTCACTGCGGCGGCCTTGCTCGACGACGTGCTGCGGATCGCGGTGCGCTGAGCGAAGCCAACGACGCCCGCCATCACGTGCGGGCGTCGCGGTTCGGACTGGCGTCGATACCCACCAGCGTGGTGCCGGCATCGCCCGCAAAGCCGATGCGATGCGGGCACGCCATGTGCTGCAGCGCGGCCGTCGCGCGTTGCGCGACGGCCGGCACCTCAGCTCATTGCAGGCCCTGGCCCATGGTCTTCAGCAACTCGCCCTGGTAGTCGCCGCTGAATTCCCAGAAGAACGCGCCGCCCAGGCCCTGGGTCTTGACGTACTGCATCTTCTCGGTGACCAGCGCCGGGTTGTCGTAGCTCCAGAAGGTGCTGCCGTCGTACTTCCAGTGCGCGTGCGCCTGGGCATCGACGTAGTCGGTGCCGCTGCGGCCGCGCAACACCTTGTAGTCCTCGATGCCGGCTTCGTAGGTGCCTGCCGCGGCGCTGCCGCTCTGGTACAGCCCGCGGTTGACGTTGGGCACGTTGGTCCAGCCACGCCCGTAGAAGCCGATGCCGAGGTTGAGCTTGGCGGCCGGCACGCCACGGTCGAGGAAGGCCTGGATGGCGTCGTTGCTGTTGTAGTAGCGCTGGTCGCCGCTGGACGGATCGGCCGACGACTCGAACAGGGCGGAGTGGTGGTTGGTCTGCGGATCCCAGGCGCCGTGGAAGTCGTAGGTCATCACGTTGAGGTAGTCCAGGTATTGCGCGTACAGGTTCGGGTCGGTGACCCGGATCTTGTCGATGCCGGCGCCGACCGCCACGGTCAGCAGCAGCCCCGGCCGCACCTGGTCGAGCTGGCGGCGGAATTCGGCCAGCAGCGCGGTGAAGTTCTGCCGGTCCTCGGCGCTGCCGCAGGCGATGCCGCACGCCACCGGGTATTCCCAGTCGATGTCGATGCCGTCGAACACGCCGGCCGCGGCCGCGCTGCCGCCGGCGCCGTCGGTGACCGGCAGGTTGCCGCGGATGTAGGCGTCGATGCACGAGGCGACAAACGCCTGGCGATTCTCGGCACGTGCAGCGCTGGAGAAGCCGCGCGACCAGGTCCAGCCGCCCAGCGAAATCAGCACCTTCAGCCCCGGGTGTGCGGCCTTGAGCTTCTTCAACTGGTTCCAGTTGCCGCGCAGCGGCTGGTCCCAGGTGTCGCCCACGCCGTCCACGCTCTGCGCGGCGGAGAACGCCTTGGTGTAGTCGGCGAAGGCGTCGCCGCCGGCGCCGGTGCTGCTGTCCGACGGCTGGGTCACGCCGACTTCGCAGCGGTTGTTGCGGACGTTGCCGAAGGCGTAGTTGATGTGGGTCAGGTAGCCGGCGGCGCCGCTGGTCTGGATGTCACGGACCTGGTAGTTGCGGCCATAGATGCCCCACTGGGTGAAGTAGCCGATCACGCGCTTGCCGCCGCCGGCGCTGGCGGGGAGGGTGCGCACGTTCAGCATGGCGCTGCTGGCCGAGACGTTGCCGGCATTGTCGCGGGCGCGCACCGCGTAGGTGTACGCGGTGTCGGCGGTCAGCGCCGAATCGGTGTAAGCGGTGGTGCTGGACGTGCCCACGCGATTGCCGTCGCGGAGGATGTCGTAGCCGGCCAGGCCGCTGCCGCCGGCGTTGTCGGAGGCCGCGTTCCAGCTCAGGGTGATGGCGTTGCTGGCGCGCGTGGCTGCGGCCAGGCCGGTCGGCACGCTCGGCGCGGTGGTATCGGTCGACGCCGCCGCGATACTGATCGCGACGGCGGCCGAGGTGGTGCGGGCGCCGGCGTTGTCGGTGGCCACGGCGGTGAGGCTGTAGTCGCCGGCCGCTGCGCCGCTCCAGGACAGCGTGTACGGCGCGCCGCTGACGCTGCCGAGCGAGGTGCTGCCGCGGAAGAATTCGACCCGCGCCACGCTGCCATCGGGATCGCTGGCCGACGCCTGCAGGGTGATGGTGGTGCCGACCACGAAGCGGGTGCCGCTCGTGGGCGCGGTCAGCGCCACGCTCGGCGGCTGATTGCTGGTGCTGCCGTCGCAGGTGCCCAGGTCCTGGTACCAGCCGCAACTGGTGCAGTAGGTCGGCGCGGTGTTCCAGATCGGACCATTGGCGCGGTACAGGTGGCCGGCGTAGGTCATGGTGTCGCCGGCGGCGTAGATCGTGGCCGGGTTCCATGCGGCGACGCCGCTGCACGCGGCGGCCGAGGCCTGGCCGGGCGCGAGGCCGGCGAGGACGAGACAACAGAACAGCAACCACGATCCAGCGGATTTCGTGTGCATGGTGACGCCTCCGATGCGGTAGGTAACGCGACTGAGGAGCGGCGGTTCGCCGCTGTCTGGTTCCTTGGATCCGATCACCCGGGAGCGTTTGACGCCGACGTCGTGTGGCGTTCGTGCGCGGACCGGGCAGGCGCAGGGTTCTGGCCAGAAGACAACGTTGTCAACAGACAATTCGGGCGAATGCGAGATGTATCCAGAATCACTGCGATGACAACGTTTTCATGGACGGCCGATGCTGCAGCGCAATGGCTGCAGCGTCGGGTGCATCCGCGTTTGCGGCGGGGCTGGCACGGCGCATGGCGGCCAGGTTCGTGCAGCGCCCAGGCGACGTGCTGTCGCTACCGGCACGCTGCCCCGATCACTCAAACTGCGCGACAAGACGCGTTCGCGCCGCCGTGCAGGCACGACTGGTGTGGCGCCTGGGATCAGGGCGTCTTGTCCAGCGCCTCGAGCAGCGCGGCGTTGAGGCGCTGCGGCGCTTCCACCTGCGGTGAATGGCCGAGGTCGTCGAAGGCGACCAGATGCGCGCCGGGAATCGCCGCGGCCGCGCGCTTGCCCAGGGTCGGGTAGTCGCCCAGGGTCGCCGCCAGTGCCGGTGGCGCCAGGTCCTTGCCGATCGCGGTCCGGTCGCGGTGGCCGATGAACAGCGTGGTCGGCACGCGCAGTTGCGGGAAGCGCTGCACCACTGGCTGGTTGAACACCATGTCCGAGGTCAGCGCCTGGTTCCAGGCCACGCGATCGCCGCCGGGGCCGGCATACAGGCCGGCCTGCATGCTCACCCAGCGGTCGTACTCGGGTTTCCACTGTCCGCCGTAGTAGGCGTTCAACTGGTACTGCTTGATCGAGGCCGCATCGGTCTTGCGCTCCTTGGCATACCAGTCGTCGACGCTGCGCCACGGCACGCCGGCGGCCTTCCAGTCCTCCAGCCCGAGCGGGTTCACCAGCAGCAGCTGGCTCACGTCCTGCGGGTACTGCAGCGCGTAGTGCGCGGCGAGCATGCCGCCCATCGAATGGCCGACGATCGCGGCGCGGCGCACGCCGGCCTGCTGCAGCAAGGCGTGGGTATTGGCCGCCAGTTGCGCGAAGGTGAACTGGTAGGCCTGCGGCTTGCTCGACTTGCAGAAGCCGATCTGGTCCGGCGCCAGCACCCGGTAGCCCTGTGCCACCAGCGCGGCGATGGTCGATTCCCAGGTCGCGGCGCAGAAATTCTTGCCGTGCAGCACCACCACGGTGCGGCCGTTCGGCGTGCCGGTCGGGGCCACGTCCATGTACGCCATCTGCAGCGGCTGGCGCTGCGAGTCGAAGCGGTACCAGTGCACCGGGTAGGGATAGGCGAAGCCTTCCAGTTGCGCGCCATAGCGCGGCGGTGCGTCGGTGGCCGCGGCGGATGCGGGCGGCGACAGGGCGAGGGCGGCGAGCAGCAGGCAGTGGCGCATGGGAGCGGGACGGCAGACGTGAAGGAGCACGACCTTAGCCCGGCGCGCGCTTGCCAGGCGTCAACGCGTCACGCGGGTGGCGGCAGGCTGCCGCCGTTGTGCACCAGGGTCAGGCAGGCGTGCCGCTCCATCTGCGCCAGCGGCTCCTGCAGCGCCGCCAGCACCTGTTCGGCATGCGCGCCCAGCACCGGCCGGTACGCGGCCCAGCCGTTGCGGCCCTTGGCCTTGGCTTGGTACAGCGCGCGGTCGGCCAGCACCAGCAACTGCTCCCAGCCGAGCAGATTGTCGGGGTCGTGCACGAACGGGAATTCGGCCAGCCCGATCGAGCAGGTGACCCGGCCCTGGCGCCCGTGGTCGAACACGAACGGGTGCGCGGCGACCGAGCGGCACAGCCGTTCGGCGGCCATGGTGAGGTTCTCGCGCGGCGCCGAGCGCAGCACCAGCAGGAATTCCTCGCCGCCCCAGCGCACCACGTAGTCGCTCTCGCGGGTCAGCCGCACCAGCAACTGCGCCATCTGCTGCAGCACCGCGTCGCCGGTGTGGTGTCCGCCGCTGTCGTTGATCGACTTGAAATGGTCGATGTCGATCAGCGCGAACAGCATGCCCGAGGACAGCATGTCCTCGTCGTTGGCGGCCATGCGCCGGTACAGCGCGATGTCGCTGGGGATGTGCAGCGACAGGTAGCGGCGGTTGCGCAACTGGGTCAGCTCGTCGGTGAAGCTGGCCTCCTGCAGGCGCTGGTTGGCCGCCTGCAATGCCTGGGTGCGCTCGCGCACCTGGCGTTCGAGAATGTCGCGCTGGCGCCGGTTGTGCAGCCGCGCCAGCGCCACCGCGCACAGCAGCAGGGCGAACGCGCCCAGCGTCAGCAGCAGCCTGTAGTACGGCGTTTCCTGGAAGCGCAGCGCGATCCGCAGCGGCAACTGCGCCGGCGCTGCCGCCCACACGCCGGCGTTGTTGCTGCCGGTGACTTCGAAGACGTAGTCGCCACCGGGCAGGTTGGTGTAGCTGACCGAGCGCTGGCGGATGTCGTCGAGGGTGCGCCAGCCGCGGTCGTAGCCGCGCAGGCGGTAGCGCAGCTCGACGTTCTGCGGCGCCTGGAACGATGCGGCGGTGAACTCGAAGTCGAGGTCGCGCGCGGCTTCGGGCAGCGGGGTGGGCAGCGCCTGCGGCGTCAGCCACAGGCCCAGCGCACGTACCCGCTCCACCACCGGCTGCGGTGCCACCGGATTCTTGACGATGCCGGCGGTGTCCAGCGCGACCACCCCATCGCGGCTGGGCAGCCACAGCGTGCCGTGCTCGATGAGGCCCTTGCCGTTACCGGCGCCGTTGCAGCACATGCCCTGCACGCCGCCGTGGCGCTGCGCGCGCTCGGTGAGCATCAGTTCGGCGTTCAGAGGCGCCTGCGGCGACGCCGCGTGGCGCTGCAGGTCGGCCAGGCGCACGCGGTAGACCCCGCGCAGCCCGGCCACCCAGATCGCGCCGCGGCCGTCGTCGGCGATGAAGAACGCGGCGTTCACCGGCAGCCCGTCCTGCTCGCCGAACGCGTACCAGTGCGTGCCGTCGAACAGCCACAACTGCTCGTTGAGGGTGCCGACCAGCCATTGCCCGCCGGGCAGTTCGTGGATCGCGGTGATGTCGGCGCTGGCCAGCGCCGAGCCCGGCGGCGCCAGTGCGGCCAGGCGCTCGCCGCGCAGTGCGTACAGGCCCGACTGCGCGCCAATCAACAGGCGCCCGTCGCGGGTCTCGTGGATCAGCCGCACGCGCGGATCGCGCAGGCCCTCGGCCGTGCCGTAGCGGCGCAGCCGCGTGCCGTCGACGCGGAACAGGCCGTCGGTGCTGGCGAACCACAGCCGCTGCGCGCGATCGCGGACGATCCCGCTGATCTGCAGGTCGCGCAGCGGCGCCAGCCAGTCCGGCTGGCCGAGCCGGCCGTCGCGGTACAGGGCGGCACCGTGGCGGGTGCCGATCCACAGCTGTCCTGGCTCGGCCAGCAAGGTGTACGGCGCTTCGTTGTGCAATTGCGCCAGGTTCAGGCGCTGCTGGTAGCGGCCATCGCGCAGTTGCGACAGGCCGCTGTCGGTGCCGGCCCACAGCGATCCGTCCGGATCGCGCGCCAGGGTCCACACCAGCGCATCGTCCAGGCCCTCGTGCGTGCTGTAGCGACGCGTCCAGCCGTTCCACAGCCGCGTGGCGCCGTTCCAGCTGCTGCCCAGCCACAGGTTGCGCTCGCGATCCTCGAAGATCGCGTTGACGCCGACGTTCGGCTTGTTTTCCGGGGTGCGTTCGACGATGGCGCCATCGCGCACGCGCAGCAGCGCGCCGGGCTGCCCCACCCACAGGTTGCGGTCGCTGTCCTCGAACAGCGCCTGCACGGCGCGCCGGCTGGTCCCGTCTGCATCGGGCAGCCATTGCCAGCGCCCGTCGCGGCGCAGCAGCAGGCCATCGCGGGTGCCGGCCCAGAGCGTGCCTTGCGCCTCCAGCAGATGCTGCACCGGCACCGCGGCGGCCTCCTGCGGCAACGGCAGCGAGACCGGCGCGTCCTGGCCGGCGACGAAGCGCAGCACTTCGCCGCGTGTGCCCACCCACAGCGCGTCGGCGCGCGGCAACAGCGCAGAGGCGCCGCCGGCGATGCGGTGGCGCAGTTGCAGGCGATCGCCCTGCACCGCGTACACGCCATCCTGCGCCGCGACCAGCACGGTGCCGTGCGCATCGGTCGCGATCGCCTCGATGTTGAGCAGTGGCGCCTGCGGATCCTGTGGCAGCAGCGTGCTGAAGCGCCCGTCGCGGTAGCGCGACAGGCCGCGGTAGGTGCCAATCCACAGCGTGCCGGCGGGGTCGACGTGCAGCGCCTTGATCAGGTTGCCGGGCAGGTGCGCCGGCGCGCCCTCGTTGAACGAGGTCATGCGCACGCCGTCGAAGCGGGTCAGCCCGCCCATCGTGCCGATCCACAGATAGCCCTGGCGGTCCTGTGCGAACGCCTGCACGCTCAGCTGCGGCAGGCCCTGGTCTAGCCCCCAGCCTTCGCGCTCGTAGTGGTTGAACTGCTTGTCCGGCTGCAATGCCCGCGCCTGCGGCACACACGCGCTCCACGCTGTCGAGAGCATGGCCAGCTGTAGCGCCAGCAGGCGCCAGGAGGCGTATGGGAACCGCAAGAGCATGCCAATGCCGGATCGGCCGACGTCTCTGTGGTTAGCGGCAACGCCGCGCGGATCTTGATGCGCGCGGCAGTCAGGACGCTGGTGATCGGGTGGGCCAGCGTCCATCGGGGTGGCTCAGCACTCGGTGACGTTCACCGCGAGCCCGCCGCGGCTGGTTTCCTTGTACTTGTCCTGCATGTCGCGGCCGGTGTCGCGCATGGTACGGATCACCTTGTCCAGCGACACCTTGTGCTTGCCGTCGCCGCGCATCGCCATGCGGCTGGCGTTGATCGCCTTGACCGCACCCATCGCATTGCGCTCGATGCACGGAATCTGCACCAGGCCGCCAATCGGGTCGCAGGTCAGGCCGAGGTTGTGCTCCATGCCGATCTCGGCGGCGTTCTCGATCTGTCCCGGCTTGCCGCCGAGCGCGGCGACCAGGCCGCCGGCGGCCATCGAGCAGGCCACGCCGACCTCGCCCTGGCAGCCCACTTCTGCGCCGGAGATGGAGGCGTTCTCCTTGTACAGGATGCCGATCGCCGCGGCGGTGAGCAGGAAGTCGAACACGCGCTGTTCGTCGGCGCCGGGGCAGAAGCGGTCGAAGTAGTGCAGCACTGCCGGAATGATGCCCGCCGCGCCGTTGGTGGGCGCGGTGACCACGCGGCCGCCGGCCGCGTTCTCTTCGTTGACCGCCAGCGCGTACAGGTTGACCCAGTCCAGCGTGGTCAGCGGATCGCGCATCGCCGCTTCCGGCTTGGACGACAGTTCGCGGTACAGCGCCGGCGCGCGCCGCGACACGTGCAGGCCGCCGGGCAGCGTGCCTTCCTCGCGGATGCCGCGCGTCACGCAGGCCTGCATTGCGCCCCAGATCTCGCGCAGGCCGGCGCGGATCTCGTCCTCGCTGCGCCAGCACTTCTCGTTCTCGAACATCAGCGCGGCGATGCTCAGGCCGCTGCGCGCGGCCTGCGCCAGCAGCTCGTCGCCGCTCTTGAACGGGTAGGGCAGCGGCGTCTCGTCGGCGACGATGCGGTCGTCGGCGGCGTCGTCCTGGTTGACCACGAAGCCGCCGCCGACCGAGTAGTAGTCGCGCGTGGCGACGACTTCGTCGTTGGCCGCGTAGGCGGTGAAGCGCATGCCGTTGGTGTGATACGGCAGCTTCTGCCGCTTGTTCATCGCCAGGTCGCGCTTCTCGTCGAAGGCGATCTCGTGCTGGCCGAGCAGGTTGATGCGCTTGTTGCCGCGGATGCGCTCCAGCGCGCCGGGGATGATGTCCGGGTCGATCAGGTTTGGGCGCTGGCCTTCCAGGCCCAGCAGCACCGCCTTGTCTGTGCCGTGGCCGCGCCCGGTCAGGGCCAGCGAGCCGAACACTTCGGCACGCACCCGCACCACGTCCTGCAGGCGGCCCTGGTCGAACAGCCAGCGGTGCACGAAGCGTTCGGCGGCGCGCATCGGCCCCACGGTGTGCGAGGAACTCGGCCCGATGCCGATCTTGAACAGGTCGAAGGTACTGACAGCCATGCGCGTGCCGAAGGGTGGGCGAAAGACCGTCTATTCTATGCTTCCGGCGCGCGGCACAGGTCCGCAGCGCAGCATTGGACGCGAGCATGTCCCTGACCCTGTACCAGCGCGACGACTGCCATCTGTGCGACCAGGCCCTGCAGGTGCTGGCGCAGGCGCGCGTGGCCGACCTGGAAAGCGTTTTCATCGACGACGACGATAAGCTGGAGACGCGCTATGGCGTGCGCGTGCCGGTGCTGCGCGCCGCCGACGGGTGCGAACTGGACTGGCCGTTCGATGCGGACGGCGTGCGCGCCTGGTTGGCGGCTGCGGCCGAACGCGTGTAAGACGCGCATAAAAAAAGCGGCGGACCCGACGAGGAAATCCGCCGCTCAGCGGCCGCGCGCCCGCGGCCTGTGGCGAATCACTTCGCCTTGAACACCACCTTGGTGCTGATTGCGGTTTCGTTGGGAATGGTCTTGGTGTCGGCCCAGTCGCCGCCGCCCACGCCGAAGTCCAGGCGCTTGACCGTGGCCTTGCCGGCCAGCACCGGCTGCGCGCCCGGGGTCCAGGTGAAGGTCAGGGTCACCGGCTTGGACACGCCGCGCAGTTCCAGGGTGCCGTCGGCGGCGAACTGGTTGTTGCCCAGCGCGCGGAACTTGTCGGCGCGGTAGTGCGCGGTGGCGAACTTGGCCACGTCGAAGAAATCCGCGCCCTGCAGGGTGGAGTCGCGGTCGGTGTTGCCGCTCTTGGCGCCGGCCAGCGGGATGGTCACGTCGAGCTTGGCGCCGGCCAGGTTGGCCGGGTCGAAGCTGAGCTTGGTGTCGAAGCCGGGGAACTGGCCGGTGAACACTTCGCCGTCGTACTTGCTGGCGAACACCAGGGTGGAGCCGGGGGCCTGCACATAGTCGGCGGCCCGCACCGCGGGGGCGGCGGCGAGCAGGGCCACCAGGCTGGCGGCAACGGCGGCGGGGGACGCGAAACGGGTGGACATCGAAACAGCTCCTCAGGACTTGGGGGTGAGCCAGCCGCGCGGCAGCATCCGCGCCAGGGTGGCATCGCGTTGGAACAGGTGGTGGTAGAAGGCGGCGCCGGCATGCGCCAGGACCACCGCGATCAGCAGCCAGAAGCCCCATTCGTGCACCGTGTGCGACAGGTCGCGCAGGTGCTCGTTCGGGGCGCTGAGCTTGGGCACGGCGACCAGGCCGAACCAGCGGAACGGGCGCAGGCCGCTGGCCGAGTCGTACAGCCAGCCGGACAGCGGGATGGCGAAGATCATCACGTACAGCAAGGCGTGGGTGGCGTCGGCGATGCGCTCCTGCCAGCCGGGCGTGCCCGGCACCGGCTTGGGCGCACCGGCGTACAGGCGCCAGCCCAGCCGCACGATCACCAACGCCAGCACGGTCAGGCCCAGCGACTTGTGCGCGGTGTAGACCCAGAAATACTTGGGCGTCTTCGGCAGCTCGCCCATGGTCAGGCCGACCACGCCGAGCAGCAGGATCAGCGCGGCGATCAGCCAGTGCAGGGTCTGGCTGACGCTGCCCCAGCGGTCGGGAGTGTTGCGGGCGCTCATGGGGTGCCGTCCTGCGCATTCGGCGCGGTGGTGGTGTCGGTGGGAGTGACGGGCGGGGTGCCCGGTGCCGGATCCGGCTCGGCCTTGGCGCCGCCTTCGCGGGTGGCCTCGGCCTCGATGCGCAACTCGACCGTGCCGCCGATCACCGACGGCCAGGCACTGATGCCGAAGTCGGCGCGCTGCAGCGTGGTGGTGGCGGAGAAGCCGGCAGTGCGGCGGAACGGCGGCAGCGGATGGCGCTTGACCGCGTTCAGGGTCACGTCCAGGGTCACCTCGCGGGTGACGCCGTGCAGGGTCAACTGCCCGATCACCTTGGCGTGCTGCGCGTCGATGGGTTCGACGCGGGTGGAGACGAACTGCGCCTCGGGGTAGCGGTCGCCGTCGAGCAGGTTGTGCGCCAGCGCGGCGCGGTTCCACTTGGCATCGCCCAGATCCAGCCGCTGCAACGGCACCCGCGCCTGCAGCCGGGCGCTGCGCCAGTCGTCCGGGTCGAACACCAGGGTGCCAGTGCTGCCGGACACGGTACCCAGCGCCTTGGAGAAGCCGGCGTGCTCGATCGCGAACAGCACCCGCGTGTGTACCGGGTCCAGCGCGTACTGCGCCGGCGCGGCCAGGGCGGCGCCCGGCAAGGCCAGCAGGAGCGCCACGAGAGAGGGTTTGAGCATGAAGCGGGCCGCGCTGGGAGGGTCGCCGGATTCTAGTCACAGTCCGGCCCGGCTGCGCACCTGCGCCACGTAACGGTTCGTTGCACGCCGCGACAGGTGTGATTTTTCCGCGGCCGCGCGGTATAAGAACGCTGCCGCGGCGAGCGGCATACGGAGCGGCCGCCCCGCGCGTCCGGCCCCGGCAGTGCGCCGGTGTTCATCCGCCGACGTCCTTTGCCGGAGCCGATGTCCATGCCCATCCCGCATCCCCCACGCCGGTGGCGCTGCTGGGGGCTGGCCTGCCTGTTGGCGTTGGCCGGCGTCTGCGCCGACGCCTGGGCCGGGGTGCCGCAACTGCCGCGCTTCCGGGTGTTCTCCAGCGAGCAGGGGCTGCCGTCCAGCGACATCTCCGGGCTGCAGCTGGACCGCGACGGGTATCTGTGGATCGCCAGCGGCGATGGCCTGGCCCGCTACGACGGGCGCGAGTTCCGGGTCTGGCGCCACGACCCGGCCGATCCGGCGTCGCTGCGCTGCAACTACGTGCAGGACCTGCACATCGACGCGCGCGACCGCATCTGGGTGGCCTGCGAGGGCGGCGGCCTCAGCATGCTCGGCGCGGACCGGCGCGGCTTCCGCCACTTCAACATGGCCACGCAGCCGGCGATGCGCAGCGACGAGGTGTTCGCCATCGCCAGCCGCGGCGATGCGGTGTTCTTCGGCACCTACCGCGGCGGCCTGTACCGGCTGGGCGACGATGGCCGGGTGCAGCGCATCCGTGCCGGCGACCCGAAGGTGGACGCGCTGCTCGACAGCGCGGTGCTGACTCTGGCCTTCGACGACGCCGGGGTGTTGTGGGTGGGCACCTTCAAGGGCCTGGTGCGCTACGACGGCCGCCACGCCAGCGCCTACCGCATCGACGACGGCATGCCGCAGGAGGAGCAGGTGATCATGTCGATCACCCGGCTCAGCGATGGCCTGTGGTTCAGCGGCAACACCGGCCTGTTCCGGCGCGACCGTGCCGGGCGCTGGTTGCGTGCGGACTGGATCGGCGCGCTGCACCGCGCCGCCAACGCGATCGCCGAGGACGGTGCCGGCGGCTACTGGCTCGGCAACGGCGAAGGCCTGTGGCACAAGCCGGCCGACGGGCCGGCGCGGCGGGTGGACACCGGCGGCGCGGCGGTGTCCGGCGCCAGCGTGGTGGAGACCCTGCTGCGCGATCGCGAGGGCGGCCTGTGGGTGCCGCTGCCGACCCGCGGCCTGGGCTACCTGCGTCCGGACTGGCGCCGGCTGGCGGTGCTGGGCACCGCGCAGGGCCTGCCCGCCGACCAGTACGTCGGCCTGGCGCCGGCGCGCGCGGGCGGGGTGTGGCTGCTAGGCGCCGGCGCCAGCGTGTTCCGCCTCGATACCACCAGCGGTGCGCTGAGCGCGCCGCACTGGTCCAACGGCGCGCCCAGCGGACGCACGCTGTCGGTGCTGGACGACCCGCGCGGCGCGTTGTGGATCGGCGGCAGCAGCGTGCTGTTGCGTGGCCCGCTGGACGGCGGCCCCCTGCAGCGCTGGACCCGCGCCGCCGGCGAGGCAGACGCGATCCCGGACGGCACGCTTGCCTGGCTGCAACTGGACGCGCGCCAGCGGCTGTGGATCGGCGCACCGGGCTATGGCGTGCAGGTGCGGGATGGCGACGGCCGCGTGCTGCAGAACATTCCCGGCGGCCAGCACGGCCTGGCCGGCACCGACATCGCGGCGTTGGCGATGGCGCCGGACGGCACGCCGTGGGTGGCCGCCGAACAGTTCCAGCAGTGGGACGACGCGGCCGGCCAGTTCCGCACGCCGCCGGAACTGGCCGGCGAGAAAGTGCAGTCGTTCGCCTTCGCCGACGCGCGCACGCTGTGGGTGCACCGGCTGTCCGGGCTGGAACTGTGGCGGCGCACCGGCGGCAGGTGGCAGCGCAGCCAGCGCTACGCGGTGGCCGACGGGCTGCCGGCCACCGAGTCCAGCGCACTGGTCGCCGATCCGCAGGGGCGCGCCTGGCTGGGCATGCGCCGCGGTCTGTTCCGGGTCGATCCGCGGCGCACCCCGGCGGTGCGCGCGTTCGGTACCCGCGACGGGCTCGGCAGTCAGGAACTGGTCCGGCGCGGCCTGCTGATGACCGCCGACGGGGTACTGGTGGCCGCGGCCGCCGACGGCAGCGTGGCGCTGCTGGACACCCAGCAGCCGGATCCGGTGCCGGTGCCGCTGGCGCTGAGCATGGAGAGCGTGCAGGTGCGGCGCGGCCCGCGCCTGCTGAGCCTGCCGACGCGCGGCGACTTCACCTTGCGCTCGGACGATCGCGACCTGCGCGTGGCGGTGCGGTTGCTGTCGTACATCGATCCCGAACACATCGTCTACCGGTTCCGCCTGCCGGGCTACGACCGCGACTGGGTCAGCACCGGCGCCAGCGGCGAACGCACCCTGCCGCAACTGCCCGACGGCGCGCAGGTGCTGGAGATCCAGGCGCGCACCCGCAATGGCGCGTGGTCGCCGACGCTGCGCCTGCCGTTCCAGGTGCAGCCGCCGTGGTGGCGCAGCGTCTGGGGCATCGTCGGGTTGCTCGCCGCGGCCGGCCTGCTGCTGCTGGTGTCGCTGCGCGCCTACCGGCGCCGCCTGGGCCGCCAGCACGCCTGGGAACTGGCCCTGCACAAGCAGGAACTGGCCGAACAGGCCTCGCTGGCCAAGACCCGCTTCCTGGCCACGCTCGGCCACGAGGTGCGCACGCCGCTGACCGGGGTGCTGGGCATGAGCGAACTGCTGCTGGCCACGCCGCTGGACCCCAAGCAGCGCGGCTATACCGAGTCGATCCGCCGCGCCGGCACGCACCTGCTGCACCTGGTCAACGACGCGCTGGACCTGGCGCGGATCGAGGCCGGGCGCCTGCGCCTGGAGTCGCAGCCGTTCGCATTGCAGGCGCTGATCGCCGAAGTGGTCAACCTGATGGCGCCGCTGGCGCAGGCGCGCGGGCTGCGCTTCGATCTGCACGACGCCATGCCCGGCCCGACCACGGTGGAGGGCGATGCGCTGCGGGTGCGGCAGATCCTGCTGAACCTGCTCGGCAACGCGATCAAGTTCACCAGCAGCGGTTCGGTTGCGCTGACGGTCGCGCCGACGCAGGACGGCCACGGGCTGTGCATCGAGGTCGCCGACACCGGCCCGGGCATCGGCGTCGAACAACAGGCGCGGCTGTTCCAGCGCTTCGAGCAGGGCGACGGGCCGCGCACCGCGGTGCGCCAGGGCGGCAGCGGCCTGGGCCTGGCGATCAGCCAGGAACTGGCGATGGCGATGGGCGGGCGCATCCAGGTCGAGAGCCGGCTCGGGCATGGCGCGCGTTTCCGCGTGGGCCTGCCGCTGCGCTGGCGCCTGGCGCAGGAGCCGGCGGCGCCGGCGGTGGCGCCGCGGGCGCGCACTGCGCTGCGCATCCTGCTGGTCGAGGACGAACCGACCGTGGCGCAGGTGATGATCGAGTTGCTGCGGGGCCGCGGCCACCAAGTGGCCTGGGCCGCGCACGGCCTGGAAGCGCTCACCGAAGCCAGCCAGGGCAGCTTCGACATCGGCTTGCTCGACCTGGACCTGCCGGCGCTCGACGGCCTGGCGCTGGCGCGGCAGTTGCGTGCGCTGGGCCATGGCTTCCCGCTGGTGGCGGTGACTGCGCGCTCCGACGGTGAGGCCGAGGCCGCCGCGCGCGCTGCCGGATTCGCCGGATTCGTGCGCAAGCCGGTCACCGGGCAGATGCTGGAAGCGGCCATCGACGCGGTGCTGGACGGCGCGCCACCGCCGTTCTGAGCCGATGCATGCCGCGGTTGCCAGCGCTGGCGTTTATCGCCGACGATGGCGCCGGTGACGCGGGACGGATGCCCGTCGGGGGGAGACAGAGGCGATGCGGTCGAGACGGATCTTGGGATGGCTGCTGCTGGCGTGGTCCGCGGTCGCCGGCGCGGCAGTGCCGCCGACGCCGCAGCCGCGCCAGCTGACCGTGGCCGACGGCCTGCCGTCCAACAGCATCAATGGCTTCGCCGAGGATAAGCTCGGCTATCTGTGGCTGGCCAGCGGTGACGGCCTGGCGCGCTTCGACGGACGCGGCTACCGCATCTGGCGGATCGAGGACGGCCTGCACGCCAACAAGATCTGGTCGGTGCACGTCGATGCGCAGAACCGGGTCTGGTTCGGTACCGACGGTGCCGGCCTGGGCATGCTCTCCGCCGATCGCCGCCAGTTCCGCTACTACGATCGCAGCACCTATCCGCAGATCGGCTCCACCACCGTGTGGGCCATCGCGTCCACGCCGGACGGCAGCGTCTGGTTCGGGACCGCCGCTGGTGGCCTGCACCAGTTGCAGCCGGACGGCCGCCTGCGCCGCTTCATGCCGATCCCCGGCGACGCGCACAGCCTGCCTTCGGCCAGCGTCACCCATCTGGCGACCACGCCGGACGGCACCCTGTGGGTGGGCACCCGCGGTGGTCTGGCGCGTTGGACCGGGCACGATTTCCAGCGACTCGATGCTGCCGCGCTGCCGCGGCCGGAGGTGCAGGGGCTGACCCCCGAACGCGATGGCACGGTGTGGGTCGCCACCACCGGCGGGGCGCGCCTGGTGCGCGCCGACGCCAGCGTGGTGGAGCCGTACTGGCGCAACATGCCCAGCGACAGCGTGCTGGGCATGCTGGTCCACGACCGCCACGGCACGCGCTGGTTCGACACCATGGACGGGCTGGGCCGCGAAAGCGAGTCCGGATTGATCCGCAATGTACCGCTGTACAGCAACTCCGCGCACGGATTGGTCAAGCCGAACTGGTCGCTGGCCTTCGAGGACCGCGAGGGCGGCCTGTGGTTCGCCAGCGGCAATGCCGGCCTGTGGCACCTGCCGGCCAACTGGCAGCAGTTCTCGGTGCTGTCCTACCGGGTGGACGACCCGGAGTCGATGGGCAATCCCTACGTGCTGGCCACCGCCGCTTCCCGCGACGGCGGCGTGTGGCTGGCGGGCACGCGCGGGGTGCTGGACAAGCTCGACCCGGCCACCGGTGCCGTGCGTCGGCACATGCGCGCGCTGTTCGGTCTGGACTGGACGCGGGCGATCGCCGAGGACCCGCAGGGCCGGCTGTGGGCGGCGGCCGCCGGAGGCGTGTTGCGCTACGACCCGGCCAGCGGCGAGGTCCGGCGCTGGGGCAAGGACGCCGGTGCCGATGCGCCGATGATGGAGCAGGTGGACCGGATCGTCTTCAGCAGCGACCGCCACCTCTGGATCTTCAGCGACATCAGCGGCGTGCAGGTGCGCGACCTCGATGGCCACGTGCTGCGCACCATGGCGCCGGGAAACGCCGGCCTGCCTGCGGATCTGACCGTGCAGGAGGCCAGCCTCGGGCCGCAGGGCCAGCCCTGGTTGCTGGGGCAGCACGGGCTGCTCGCCTGGAGCCCGGCGCGCGCGCGATTCGAAGCGGTGCCCGGCGCACCGCAGCGCCCGCTGAGCGCGCTGGCGATCAGCGACGGCAACGTGGTCTGGCTGGCCAGCGTCGGCTGCCTCGAGCGTTATCTGTGGGATGGCAGCCGGCTGAGCCTGCTCGACCGCATCGATGCCGAGCAGGAGTTCCCGGCGCTGGCGCCGAACGGCCTGGTGGTCGATGCCAGCGGCGTGGCCTGGCTGAGCAGCATGCGCGGCCTGATCCGGGTCGATCCGGCGAGCAAGGCGATCCGCTTCTATGGCGTGCACGACGGCCTGCCCAACCAGGAGTTCCAGACCCGCAGCCTGGTGCAGGCGCGCAGCGGGCAGATCCTCGGCGGCACCCCGGACGGGGTGGTGCTGTTCGAGCCGTCGCAGGTGGTGCCGTCGCAGCGGCAGCCGCCGCTGGTGATCGAGCACATCGGCGTGCGCCGCGGCGAGCGTGGGCTGGATCTGTTGCACGCCGACCACATCGTGCTGCAGGAAGGCGATCGCGATCTGCATGTGGTCGCGCGCCTGCTGTCGTTCTCCGACACCGACGCCAACACCTACCGCTTCCGCCTCAGCGGCTACGACCCTGACTGGGTCGACGTGGGCGCCAGCGGCGAGCGCCTGTTCTCGCGGCTGCCGTCGGGCCACTACACCCTGGAGATGCAGGCGCGTACTGCCGACAAGGTATGGTCGAAGGTGGTCACGCTGCGCTTCCGCGTGCTGCCGCCCTGGTGGCGCAGCCCCTGGGGCGTGGCCGGGCTGGCGGCGCTGGCCGCCCTGGCGCTGTGGCTGCTCGCCTACCTCTACCGGCGGCGCCTGCGCCGCCGCGCTGCCTGGCAACTGGCCGTGCACAAGCAGGAGGTGGCCGAGCAGGCCTCGCTGGCCAAGACCCGCTTCCTGGCCACGCTCGGCCACGAGGTGCGCACGCCGATGACCGGCGTGCTGGGCATGAGCGAACTGCTGCTGGCCACGTCGCTGGATGCCAAGCAGCGACGCTACACCGAGTCGATCCACGACGCCGGCTCGCATCTGCTACGTCTGGTCAACGATGCGCTGGACCTGGCGCGGATCGAGGCAGGGCGCCTGGAACTGGAGCAGCAGCCGTTCGACCTGGGCCGGCTGATCGCCGAACTGGAGGCGATGATGGGGCCGATGGCGCGCAGCCGCGGGCTGGTCTTCGCCCTGGACAACGCCATGCCGCCGCAGGTCACCGCGTGCGGCGACGCCACGCGGGTGCGGCAGATCCTGCTGAACCTGCTCAACAACGCCATCAAGTTCACCGAGCACGGCAGCGTGCAATTGCGGGTGGCGCCGTTGCAGCCGCAGCAGGGCGTGCGCTTCGAGGTCGCCGATACCGGGCCGGGCATCAATGCCGAACAGCAGGCGCGATTGTTCCAGCGCTTCGAGCAGGCCGACGGGCCGCGCACCGCCGCGCGCTACGGCGGCAGTGGCCTGGGCCTGGCGATCAGCCAGGAACTGGCGGTGGCGATGGGCGGGCGCATCGACCTGAGCAGCCGGCTCGGTGCCGGCACACGCTTCGTGGTCGATCTGCCGTTGCCGTGGGCGCCGGTGCAGCTGCCGCAGGCACCGCGCGACGCCAGCGCGTCCGCCGGCGCCGCAGCGCCGCGGCGGATCCTGCTGGTCGAGGACGACCCGACCGTGGCCGAAGTGGTCGGCGGCCTGCTGCGCGCGCGCGGCCACCACGTCACCCACGCCGCGCACGCGCTGGCCGCGCTGACCGAAGCGGCGGCCAGCCCCTTCGACATCGCTCTGCTGGACCTGGATCTGCCCGGCCTGGACGGCCTGGCGCTGGCGCGGCAGTTGCGCGCCTTCGGCTACGTCATGCCGCTGATCGCGGTCACCGCCCGCGCCGACGCCGACGCCGAACCGCAGGCGCGTGCCGCCGGTTTCAGCGGGTTCCTGCGCAAGCCGGTGACGGGCGAGATGTTGGCGAAGGCGGTGGAGGGTGAGCCGGGCCTGGAAGAAACACCGCAAACGGGGAAGCACGGCAGCGACGATCGCCCTTAGCGCGTTCGCCGCGCCACCGCCACCGTCGTAGGAGCGGCTTCAGCCGCGACCGGGCATTGCCGAGAACGCCCGGTCGCGGCTGAAGCCGCTCCTACGCGTTTCAACGGATCCTGCAGACCGCGATACCGCCGCCGTTGCGAATCCCCAATCCCGACTCCCCAATCCCCGCTTTTCGGCTACTCCGCCACTTCCTCCACCTGCTTCGGCAGCGGCCGGGTATCCGGCAACTGCCAGAAGATCAGGGTCGAGGTCAGGGTGATCGCGCCGACGCAGACGAAGGTCGCATGCAGCGCCGCGGTGGCCCCGTGGGTATCGCCGAGGTGGGTGTTGAACGCGGCCAGCAGGCTGCCCGCGGCCGCGGCGCCGAAGCCGGTGGCCAGCATCATCACCATCGACAGCAGGCTGTTGCCCGCGCTGGCCTGGTCGCGGTCCAGGTCGCGCAGGGTCACGGTGTTCATGACGGTGAACTGCAGCGAGTTGACCGCGCCGAACAGGGCGAGCTGCAGCAGCCGCCAGCCCAGCGGCTGGCCGGCGTCGAACAGCAGGAAGCTGGCCATCGCGGTGCCGACCAGTACCGTGTTGGTCATCAGCACGCGGCGGTAGCCGAAGCGCTCCACCAGTTTTACCGCCGCGCGCTTGGAGGCCATGCCGGCCAGCGCCACCGGGATCATCATCAGGCCGGCGTTCATCGGACTCATGCCCAGGCCCACCTGCAGCAGCAGCGGGATCAGGAACGGCATGCTGCCACTGCCCACGCGCGAGAACAGGTTGCCGAGGATGCCGATGCGGAAGCTGGTGACCTTGAACAGATGCAGCGGGAACAGCGGCGCCGCCGCGTTGGCCGCGTGCAGCCAGTAGCCGATCAGCGCCGCCAGCCCGGCGATCGCCAGCAGCATCACGAAGGCGTGGCGCAGGCCCAGCTCGGAGATGCCGTCCAGCGCCAGCGACAGCGCGACCATGCCGAAGGCCAGCATTGCGTAGCCGATCAGGTCGAAGCGGGTGCGCTGTTCGCCGTAGAAGTCCGGCATGATCTTCAGCGCGGCGGCGAAGCCGATCGCACCAATCGGCAGGTTGATCAGGAACACCCAGTGCCAGGACGCCACCTGCACCAGCCAGCCGCCCAGGGTCGGCCCGACCAGCGGCCCGATCAGCGCAGGGATGGCGATGAAGCTCATCGCGCTGAGGAACTGCGCGCGCGACACCGAGCGCATCACCGCCAGCCGGCCCACCGGCAGCAGCATCGCGCCGCCGATGCCCTGCAGCACCCGCGCGGCCACCAGATACGGCAGCCGCGGCGCCGCCGCGCACAGCAGCGAGCCGAGGGTGAACAGCACGATCGCGGTCAGGAAGGTGCGGCGCGTGCCGTAGCGGTCGGCGATCCAGCCGGAGGCGGGGATGAACATCGCCACCGCCAGCGCATAGCTGAAGACCACCGACTGCATCTGCAGGGGGCTTTCGCCCAGGCTGCGCGCCATCGCCGGCAACGCGGTGTTGACGATGGTGGCATCGAGCATCTGCATGAAGATGGCCAGCGAGACCAGCCACAGCAGCGGACGGAAACTGCGCGCGTTGGGAACGGCGATCGGATCGGAGGAGGGCGCGGACATCGGCACGCAGGGTGACGCGGGGGGAGCACTAGGATCGCGCAGATCGCGTCGCCGTGTCGTGCAGTTGCGCGCGTGAGGCGTTTGCCGTCTAGTCGGCGCTCAGAGATGACGCTGAAAGGGCGACATCCGCTACCCGGTAGCCGGTATTGCGCCCACCAAGCGTGCACCGCGGTTGCCATTGCACTGTGGGAGGGACTTCAGTCCCGACAGGCATTACCGTGAAAGCCCGTCGGGACTGAAGACCCTTCTACAAGAAAATCGCCACTTCTTTCATCAGTTCGCGTGACAGCGATTCTATTCAGGAGTCGATGCTTCCGGGGGCCGTCAGGCCGCGGTGTCGGCGGCGAGCGGCGGCGCCTGCAGCGCCACGCAGTTGCCTTCGCAATCCTCGATTTCCGCGACCTCGCCGAAAACGTCGACCAAGGTCGGCGGATACAGCACGCGGCCTCCGGCGGCGACTGCTTTGTCGGGCGTGGCGCGGATGTCCTGCATCGTGAAGTAAAGGCGCGCGCAAGCGTGGCCAGGCGTGTAGCTGTCGCCCTGGGCGAGCGCGCCGCTGGCGCCCGGACGGTCCGGCGCGTAAGGGAAGAACGCCATCGCGTTGCCGTCCACGTCCGCACGTTCGAACGTGGGCCCGAACACGGCGCCGTAGAAGGCGATGGCGCGCTCCAGGTCGGCGACCGGGATTTCGAAGTAGATGACAGGGTTCATGCGGATGGCGGGGCGGAGGGGCTGCAGTGCCGCGCCATCGGCGTCGTGGCTGGTCCGGCGCGCGCGTGGGACGCTTCAGAGCGCCGTAACGACAGTGGACGTGTTCTACGAGTGCGATAGCGGACAGCCTCGCTGCCACGGATGGACCTGTGGCAGCGGGGCCGCGTTCCTGCGCTACAGGCGCACCAACAACGTAACTACTCCACTGATGAGCGCCAGCAGACTAGTAAGCAACAAGAAAGTGGAATACCCGTAATTGACGAACGGTCTGCGCTTCTGCAGGGACCTGTAGTAGAAGATGACGCCAGTGGCATACACAGCAATCATGCCGCCATATAACAAGGCTGCTCGCCAATCCAGATCGTTTGTCGATTGCCACCCGATCGATGCCAGGCCGATGGCGAAAAACAATAACAGGAACGAGCGGACGAGAGGAGTGTTACCGACGGGGATGGTATTCATCGGGTCAGGGGCTGTATGGTGCAATACGTGCCGGAAGGGGTAGAGGAGCATCCGATTATAAATCCTTGGTTTACTGGGGCGCCTGCTGGTGTATTCCACTTTACGCCAAGCGAGCCCAGGTGATCCGTCATTTCGCCTCCCGTTGTTACTCCCGAGACGGTGTCTGGATAGGCGTAGTTTGTACTTCCTCCGAGGCCGCCGCCCGCATCAACCACGTTTTCAGGTATGCGGTTTCCTGCAGCGTCATGTGCCGAGCCCTTTAGATAGGTATATGCTCTGGTATTGAAGTCCCAGCCGACCTGAAAATAAGATCCATCAGGAAGCTGGATGTTGTTTACTATTGTGAAGGGGGTTTTTAGGCCGGTGACCGCTGCGAAATTTGTAAGGGTTGAGAGGGCTGTGCGGATTCTGTCGTGGGCCCAATAGAAAGGTCCGAGGTTGTTGTAGCTGAAGTTTATATTGATCACGGCCTCTCGATAGGCTGGTGTGGTCACCGCATCGAATGCCGTCATTTTGCGAGTCGTCTCGCTTGCTGTTCTAAATTCTGATCGCGCTGAAGCGGTGGGGATGTCAAAGTCGGATGCGATGGTGGACCGTATATCCGTACTTCCGGTGGAATCGTAAAGTTCTAGCCCGTAGTTCAGTAGTTGCGAGTCTTCGGGTGTCAGTGGAATCACTGTAACGGAAATTTTGCTTGCAAATGAAATGCTATTTTTTTGGATGTGCGCATATGGAGTGGTTATGCCCTGCGTGAGGTAATGTGTCAGCTTGCGATTGGTGAAATCCCAAAAGTAGTGATGTCCATTGCCGAGATCCTGCGCTTGAAATCTAAGCGCTTGGTTCGAGCATCCGTTGCATACGGATGCAGTATCATCTGCTTTTGCCAAAAACGAACATGCGAAGAGGAGTGAAAATAATCCTGCGAGTATTTTTTTCATAAAAATCGTCCTTGATTTTTCGATAAGACCGCATGCTGGGCATGCGGTGCGATGCGGCGTGCTTGTAAAGCAATGCCCTCGCTGCGAAGGGGTGATAGAACGTCCTTGATGCTGTTCAAAGTTACAATCTTCAGGTCTTGCGCGGGTAGACAATGCGCAGACTTGGGCATTCGCCTCCGCGACGCATAATGCGGCAGTCTGACCCTGGGCAGGCAGGTGCAATATTCGCCAGCGGCTCAGCGGCGGCTACCGCTGGCCATATGGCTTACCCCGGTACGTGGCGCCGACTATGCCGCTGCACCGCCTCCACCAGCGCGCCGACATGCTCGGGCTGCATGTCCGGCGACAGGCCATGGCCGAGATTGAACACATGTCCGTCCAGCGAACCGCCGTTGCCGTCGGCATAGCTGCGCAGCACGCGCTGCACTTCGCGGTCGATCGCCTCCGGCGCGCCGTACAGCATCGCCGGGTCCAGGTTGCCCTGCAGGGCGACGCGGCCGCCGGTGCGGCGCGCGGCGTTGGCCAGGTCGATGGTCCAGTCCACGCCCACGCCTTCCGCACCGGAGCCGGCCAGCTCTTCCAGGTAGGGCGCATTGCCCTTGCCGAACAGGATCAGCGGGGTGCGCTCGGCGCCGTCGCCGCGCGCCAGTTCGCGGGCGATGCGCTGCAGGTAGGGCAGGGAGAACTCGCGGTACATCGCCGGGCTCAGCACGCCGCCCCAGGTGTCGAACACCTGCAGCGCCTGCGCGCCGGCCGCGCGCTGCGCCGCCAGGTAGGCGATCACCGCGTCGGTGTTGACCGACAGCAGCGCGTGCAGCGCCGCGGGGTCGTTCAGCGCCAGCGCCTTGATTCGCGCGTAGTTGTCGCTGCCGCCGCCCTCGACCATGTAGCAGGCCAGGGTCCAGGGGCTGCCGGAGAAGCCGATCAGCGGCACGCTGCCGTCCAGTTCGCGGCGGATCACCCGCACCGCGTCCATCACGTAGCGCAGCTCGGTCTCCATGTCCGGCACGCCGAGCCGGGCGATCGCCGCGGCGTCGCGCACGGGGTGGCGGAACTTGGGGCCTTCGCCTTCGACGAAGTACAGCTCCAGGCCCATCGCATCGGGAATGGTGAGGATGTCCGAGAACAGGATCGCCGCGTCCAGCGGGAACCGCGCCAGCGGCTGCAGGGTCACCTCGCAGGCCAGTTCCGGGGTCTTGGCCATGGCCAGGAAGCTGCCGGCGCGGGCGCGGGTGGCGCGGTACTCGGGCAGGTAGCGCCCGGCCTGGCGCATCAGCCACACGGGGGTCTGGTCCACGGGCTCGCGGCGCAGCGCGCGCAGCAGGCGGTCGTTCTTGAGCATGGGGGATTCCTTAGCGCGGCGCGTCGGCGCCACGGGTGAACATGACCTGGAAGCCGCGCTTGAGCTGGGCGTCGCGGGCTTTCTCGAAGGCGGCGTTGGCGTCTTCCTGCTGCAGATAGAGCTCGCGCCGCAGCTGCGCGCGGCCACCGATCTGGCCGCTCTCGCGCAACAGTTCCCAGCCGCCGAGCAGGTCCGGCTGCAGGGTCAGCTGCAGGTAGCGTGGCGGCTCGTTGCCGTCGGGGCGTTGCTGGAGGAAGACGCGCATGCGCCGATTGTAGCGGGTGCCGGTGCAGGCGACGTGGCCCGGTCGGCGGAACGCAGCGGCCGCTCAGCCGGCACGGAAGCCGCGGCGATACGCCGACGGCGGCAACCCCAGATCGCGCGTGAACTGCAGGCGCAGCGCGCCGGCGCTGCCGAAGCCGCAGTCGGCGGCGATGCGCTCCAGTGGCAGGTCGGTGCGCTCCAGCAACTGCTGGGCGCGCACCAGCCGCTGGTGCGCCAGCCACTGCACCACAGTGGTCCCGGTCACCTGGCGGAACTGCCGGGTGAAGCTGCGCCGGCTCATCCGCGCGTGCGCGGCCAGCGCATCCAGCCGTTGCGGCTGGTCCAGGCGCTGCAGCATCCAGTCCAGGGTCGGGCCCAACTGGGCGTCGCGGCGGCTGGCCGGCAGCGGTTGTTCGATGTACTGCGCCTGCCCGCCCTGGCGATGTGGCGCCACCACCAGGCGCCGGGCGATGCGGTTGGCGACGTCGGCGCCGTGGCGGCGCCGCACCAGGTGCAGGCAGCAATCGATGCCGGCCACGGTGCCGGCCGAGGTCAGCACGTCGCCGTCGTCCACGTACAGCACGTCCGGTTGCAGCCGCACCTGCGGATGGCGCTGCGCGAAGCGCGCCAGCGCCGCCCAGTGGGTGGTGGCGGGGCGGCCGTCGAGCAGGCCGGCATCGGCCAGCACGAAGGTGCCCAGGCACAGCCCCACCACCTGCGCGCCGGCGGCGTGGGCGCGGCGCAGCGCCTGGCACAGCGCCGCCGGTGCCGGCTCGGTGGCATCGCGCCAGGACGGCACGATCACCGTGTCGGCGCCCTCCAGCGCCTTCAGGCCGTGCTGCACCTGGATGGCGAAGCCGGCGTCGGTGCGCAGCGGGCCTGGGTCGGCCGCACAGACCCGCAGGTCGAAGGCCGGCAGGTCGGTGTCCGGCCGCGCCTCGAACACCTGGCAGGGCACCGCCAGGTGGAAGGGGCTGATGCGGTCGAAGGCGACCACAGCGATGCGATGCGGCGACATGGCCCGATTTTAGCGAAAACGGTGTTTCGGGCCACTCGTCGGCGCAGGTGCGGCCGCCGACACTGGATGCCCCTCGCCTCGGAGCCACCGCATGTCCTCTCCCCGCCGCGCCCTGCTGGTCATCGATGTCCAGAACGAGTATTTCGATGGCGCGCTGCCCATCGCCCATCCGCCGGTGGCGCAATCGCTGCCCAACATCCTGCAGGCGATGGATGTCGCGCAGGCGCACGGCGTGCCGGTGCTGGTGGTGCAGCACACCGCGCCGGCGCAGGCGCCGGTGTTCGCCGACGGCAGCGCCGGTTGGGCGTTGCACCCGCAGGTCGCCGCGCGGCCGCATGCGCGTCTGCTGCGCAAGGCCCGGCCCAGCGTGTTCGCCGATACTGACCTGGCCGACTGGCTGCAGCAGCACGCGATCGACACGCTGACCGTGGCCGGCTACATGACCCACAACTGCAATGCCTCCACCGTGTATGAGGCCTTCCATCGCGGGCTGGCGGTGGAAGTGCTGGGCGACGCCAGCGGCGCGCTGCCTTACGCCAACGCCGCCGGCCAGGCCAGCGCCGAGGAGATCCACCGGGTGTTCGGGGTGGTGTTCCACAGCAACTTCGCCGCGGCCGCCGACACCGCACAGTGGATCGCGACGGTGCAGGCAGGGCAGTCGCTGCCGCGCGACAGCGTGCTGCAGTCCAACCGCCGCGCGCGGGGTCTGGCATGAGCGCCGCGCCGCGGGTGCTGCGGGCGCGCGAGTTCACCGGCAGCCGCGCCTGGGAGGCGCTGCCGGTGGCGCTGCTGGACGGCGTCGGCGTGCGCATTCACTGGACCGACCAGCCCTATGTCTGGCATGTCAACGACGGTCAGGAGGTGTTCGTGGTGCTGGATGGACAGGTGCAGATGCGCTGGCGCGTGCACGGCGTCGAACAGGCCGCGCTGCTGCAGGCCGGCGATGTGTTCCATGCGCCGGAGGGTACCGAGCACGTGGCGCACCCGCAGGGCGCGGCGCGGGTGCTGGTGGTGGAGCGCGACGGCAGTCCGTGAGCGTTCGGGCGCACCCCTGGCCGGCGTGCGCTGCGGTCCTTGTCCACACGGTGGGCGGAGACGTGGGTCCGTCGATGACGTGTGCACAGCGCGGCGCACACCGCGCCTAATCATGTGCGCTCTATCACGGAGCCATCACTGTCGATCTGGCCTCATTGGGACAGGCTATGCCGCTGCGTGCGCACAGAGATCCTGGTGTCACGGCATCGCCAATCACCACGAGTGCGGACGCGGCCGGCATGCGAAGCCAGAGCGATGGGCGGTTCCCTGGGCAGCACCCAAACGTCGGCGCGGAACGCGATCACGCCGCGCGCCACGTTGCCATCCACGATGACAGTGCGGCGCCGCGCACAACACGCCGGCGTGTGGCGAAGTATGCGACGGCGTACGCTGCGCGCGGCCTGGGCCGGGTCGCACTGCTGGCCGGCCTCGTCGCAGTGAGCCTGCTGATCCTCGGCGTGTGGGTTTGGCGCGCACATCGCCAGCAACCCGCGCCGGCGCCCGAACCCTTGCGCGTGCAGACCATGACCGTCGCGCAGCACCGGGTGCCGGACATCATCGAGACCTCGGGCACCCTGCTGTCGCCACAGACCGTGGAGGTGCGCGCGCAGGCCGACGGGGTGCTGCAGTCGGTGCTGATCCATGACGGCGAACAGGTCCACGCCGGGCAACTGCTGTTCACCATCGACCCGCGGCCGCTGCGGACGGCGTTGGCGCAGGCACGCGCCACCCTGGCCCGCGACCAGGCGCTGGCGGCGGATGCGGCCGATACCGAGGCGCGCTATGCCAAGCTGTCCAGGACCGGCGCGGTCGATCCCAAGACCTACACCACCGCGGCCGACACGCTGCGCTCGCTGCGCGGCACCGTCGCCGCCGACCAGGCGCAGGTCGAGCAGACGCAGCTGTCGCTGGCCTACACCCAGGTCCGCGCGCCCATCGACGGCCGCGCCGGTGCCATCGCGGTCAAGCCGGGCAACCTGGTGTCCAGCGGGTCCAGCACCGCCCTGGTGACGCTCAACGTCAGCACCCCGATCGAGGTGCGCTTCGCGCTGGCGCATGTGCAGGTCGATGCCGTGCGCGCCGCGCCGCTGGGGCACCAGGGCCTGGGGCTGCCGGTGCTGGCGCTGGATGCGGTGAGCGGCACGCTGCTCGATCGCGGCAAGGTAGCGTTTCTCGATAACGCCTTCGACACCAGCAGCGGCACGCTGGAGCCGCGTGCACGCTTCGCCAACGCCGGCGCCACGTTGTGGCCGGGGCAGTTCGTCACCGTACGGGTGATCCTGGCAGAGGACCCGCAGGCGCTGTCGGTGCCCGAGAGCGCCCTGCAGCAGGGACAGCAGGGGCCGTACGTGTACTGCGTGGTCGATGGCCACGCCGCGGCGCGGCCGCTCACCGTGGCGCGGATGGTCGACGGGCAGGCGGTGATCGCCAAGGGCCTGCGCGCGGGCGACCGCGTCATCCTCACCGTGCCCAACGAACTGCGCGACGGCAGCGCCGTGCAATCCGGCAACCCGCACGCCACGCCGAACGCGGCGGCGACCGGACGGCCTGCGTGAACCTGTCGGCGCTGTTCATCCGCCGCGCGGTGATGACCTCGGTGCTGATGATCGGGCTGGTGCTGGCCGGCGGCATGGCCTACTTCGCGCTGCCGGTGAGCGAGCTGCCCGACGTCAGCTTCCCGACCATCACTGTCAACATGTCGCTGCCCGGCGCCAATCCCGAGACCATGGCCGCGGCGGTGGCGACGCCGCTGGAACGGCAGTTCAGCGGCCTGCCCGGGCTGGACACGATGAGCTCGACCAGCAGCGTCGGCAGCACCCGCATCGTGTTGCAGTTCGCGTTGAGCCGCAATGTCGATGCCGCCGCGCAGGACGTGCAGAACGCGGTGTCGCAGGCGGCCGGCCTGCTGCCGCGCGAGATCAATCCGGCGCAGATCCAGAAGGAGGATCCCAGCGCCGCGCCGATCATGCACCTGATCCTGCGCTCCAGGACCATCGCGCTGCCGCTGCTCAACCAGTTCGCCAAGGACCGCGTGGCGCTGCGCCTGGCCTCGGTGCCGGGCGCCGGCCAGATCGACGTCAACGGCGCGCAGAAGTACGCGGTGCGCCTGTTCGTCAATCCGCATCTGCTCGCCGCCCGCCACCTGGGTTTCGACCAGGTGGTGTCGGCGGTGCAGGCGGGCAACAGCAACGCGCCGGCCGGCACGCTGATGGGGCGCGCGCGGTCCTACACCGTGCGCGCCGACGGGCAGCTCAAGCGCGCGGCCGATTTCGACGCCATGGTGCTGAGCTATGCGGACGGTGCGCCGGTGCGCCTGCGCGACGTCGGCCATGCCGAGGACAGCGTCGAGAACCTGCAGACCGCGGCCTCGCTCAACGGCCAGCGCGCGATCGAGATCAACATCCACCGTCAGCCGGGCGCCAACACGCTGTCGGTGACCCAGGGCATCCAGGCGGCGCTGCCGGGGATTCGCGCGCAGTTGCCCGGCGACGCCCAGCTCGACGTGCTCTACGACCGCGGCGACTACATCGGCGCCTCGGTGGAGGACGTGGAGTGGACCCTGGTCGGCTCGCTGGTGCTGGTGATCGTGGTGATCCTGCTGTTCCTGCGCAACTGGATGGCGACCCTGATCGTGGCGCTGGTGCTGCCGACCTCGCTGATCGGCACCTTCGCGGTGATGCGCCTGCTGCACTTCAGTCTGGACAACATCTCGATGCTGGCGCTGACCCTGTCGGTCGGCTTCGTCGTCGACGATGCCATCGTGGTCATCGAGAACATCGTCCGCCACGCCGAGCAGGGCGCCAGTCGGATGGACGCGGCCATCGCCGCCTCGCGCGAGATCGGCTTCACCGTGCTGTCGATGACGGTGTCGCTGTCGGCGGTGTTCCTGCCGATCGTGTTCATGGGCGGGCTGGTCGGGCGGCTGTTCTCCGAGTTCGGCATGGTGATCGCGATCGCGGTGATCCTGTCCGGCATCGTCTCGCTGACCCTCACCCCGATGCTCGCCAGCCGCTGGCTGGACCCGAAGAAGAGCACGGGCTGGGTGTTCGAGCGCTTCGACCGGCTGGTCGACGCCAGCGAACGCGGCTACGCGCGCTCGCTGGCCTGGGCGACCGAGCGCATCGGTCTGATGTGCGTCATCGGCGTGGCCACCCTGGTCGGCACCGCCGGCGTCTATGCCGTGGTCGAGAAGGGCTTCATCCCGCAGGTGGATTCGGGAAAGATCGACGGCGACACCCGCGTGCCGGAGGGCACCGCCTTCGCCGACTTCGTCGCCAAGCAGGCGGCGGTGGTGAAGATCATCCAGCGCAATCCCAACGTGGCCAACGTCGAATCGGTGATCGGTTCGGACAACTCGCTCAGCAACAGCGGGCGCCTGCTGATCGGGCTCAAGCCGCTGTCCGAGCGCAGCGGCAGCGCCGAGGAGGTGATCCAGGACGTGCGCAAGCAGGTCGCCGCAATCCAGGGCATCACCCTCAACATGCGCAATCCGCCGGCGATCGACATGGGGCCGACCGCCTCGAACGGATCGCTGCAGTACGTGCTGCAGTCCACCGACCAGAAGGCGCTGTACGCCCAGTCCGACACCATCCTGCAGCGCCTGCGGCAACTGCGCGACGTGCAGGATCCGCAGAGCGACCTGCAACTCAAGAACCCGGAGATCGAGGTGGTGCTGCACCGCGAGCAGGCCGCCGCGCTGGGGGTCACCGCCGCCGGCCTGCAGGACACCCTGGCCAGCGCCTACGGCGGCCGCAAGATCAGCACCATCTACGGCGACACCGATCAGTACGAAGTGCTGCTGCAGGTCGATCCCGCGGCGCAGGCCGACCTCAACGGCCTGGATGCGCTGTCGTTCAACGGCAACCAGAATCCCGGCATCACCGCGATCGGCACGCAGACCTCCAACAGCAGTTCCGGCACCAGTGCGGTGCTGACCGCCGCCGGCGGCCCGATGGTGCCGCTGCGCGCGGTGGCCGACGTGCGCATGGGCGTGGGGCCGGTGGCGATCAACCATTACGCCGGCCTGCCGGCGGTGACCCTGTCGATGAACCTGGCGCCGGGCGTGTCGCTGGGCGAGGCCGCCGCCGGCATCGGCAACCTGATGGCGCAGACCCTGGGCAAGGACGACGCCCGCGCCATCAGCGGCCAGTTCGCCGGCTCGGCGCAGGCCTTCGAGAATTCGATGAAGACGCTGCCGATGCTGCTGCTGATCACCGTGCTGCTGATCTATGGCGTGCTGGCGATCCTGTACGAGAACGCGCTGCACCCGATCACCATCCTGACCTCGCTGCCGCTGGCCGGGTTCGGCGCCATCCTCATGCTGGTGCTGTTCCGCCAGGAGCTCAATCTCTTCAGCTTCGTCGGCCTGATCCTGCTGGTCGGGCTGGTCAAGAAGAACGGCATCATGATGGTGGACTACGCGCTGGACCTGGAGCGCTCGGGCGAGGAACGCTGGCAGCAGCCGCGTGCGGCGATGCTGGAAGCGGCCACGGTGCGCTTCCGCCCGATCATGATGACCACCCTGGCAGCGGTGCTGGGGTCGTTGCCGATCGCGCTGGGTTTCGGCGCCGGCGCTGAGGCGCGGCGCCCGCTCGGCATCGCGGTGGTCGGCGGCCTGCTGTTCTCGCAGGCGTTGACCCTGTACCTGACGCCGGCCTTCCACATCGCGATGGCCGAGTGGCTGGCGCGCCGCCGCGCACGTCGCAACGGCGCCGCGCCGCCGTCGGCGCCGACGCGGCCGGAGCCGGCCTGATGCGCGCGCTCGCGCTTGGCGCCGCGTGCCTGCTGTCGGCGTGCAGCCTGACGCCGGCCTACGTGCGTCCCGCCGCACCGATCCCGCCGTCGTGGCCGGTGGGCGACGCCTACCTGGCGCAGCACGAGGCCACGCTGCCGTCGCTGAGCTACCGGCAGGTGTTCGCCGACCCGCGGCTGCAGGCGCTGATCGCGCAGGCGCTGGACCACAACCGCGACCTGCGGATCGCGCTTGCCGACATCGCCCAGGCGCGCGCGCAGTACCGGATTCAGCGCGCGGCGCTGCTGCCGGAGGTGGGGACCAGCGCGACCTACACGCGCTCCTACCGCGGCAAGGGCGCGGCGCCGGCCAACGACGCGACCCAGGGCGGCAACGCAGCGGCCGCGCCGGCTGCCGGTTATGCCAGCAACTACGACCTGGGCGTAGGCGTCACCGCCTTCGAACTCGACCTGTTCGGCCGTCTGCACGCGCTGAGCACGGCCGCGCAGCAGCGCTACCTGGAACAGGAAGCCGCGGCCCGGGCCACGCGCCTGACCCTGGTCGGCGACATCGCCACAACCTGGCTGACCTACGCCAGCGACCGCAGCCTGCTGACGCTCGCGCAGGACACCGAACGCAGCGCCGGCGCCAGCGTGGCGCTGACCGCACAGCGGGTGGATGGCGGCATCGTGCCGCACTCGGACCTGGACCAGGCCAACCAGGTACTGCATGCCGCGCAGGCCGACCTGGCTGCGCAGACCACGGCGCTGGCGCAGGACGTCAATGCGCTGCAGTTGCTGGTGGGCGCTCCGGTCGATCCGGCGCTGTTGCCGGCCTCGATCGAGGAGGTCGCGGCCAGCATCGGCGATCCGCCGGCCGGCCTGGACACCAGCGTGCTGCTGCGTCGGCCCGACGTGGTGCAGGCCGAATACGAACTGCGCGCGGTCAATGCCCAGATCGGTGCGGCGCGCGCGGCGTTGTTTCCCAGCATCAGCCTGAGCGGCCTGCTGGGCCTGACCAGCACCGCGCTGTCGCAGCTGTTCACCCACGACGCGCGCACCGCATCGGTGGGCGCCGGCGTCGCCTACACCGTGTTCGATGGCGGCGCGGCGCGCGCCAATGTGCGCTACACCGAGGCGCAGCGCGATGCCGCGGTAGCCGGCTACGAAAAGACCGTGCAGACCGCCTTCAGTGAAGTGGCCGATGCCCTGGCCCGGCGCGGCACCATCGATGCGCAGGTGCAGGCGCAGCGCGCGCTCCTCGCCGATGCCGCCAACACCTACGACGCCAGCGCACAGCGCTACCGCGAGGGCGTGGAAAGCGCGCTGTCCAACCTGGATGCGCAGCGCAGCTACTACGCCGCGCAGCGCAGTCTGGTTGCGGTGGAACTGACCGCGGCCACCAATCGGGTGACGCTGTATCGCACCCTGGGCGGGGATGCCTCGCTGGAGCGCACCCAGCCCTGAGTGCGTTGGATGCGAGTGGGCGGCACGCTGCAGCCGGGAGCGCTGCAGGGCGTGCCGCCCAACGTGCGCTTACTTCAAGTGCTCGCGCAGGCCGTCGCCCGCCTGCTGAATCGCGGTCCGCACCGCAGGCACGTCGCGCAGGGCATTGAGCAGGCCGAAGTCATGGATCAGCCCGTTGTAGCGAGTCACCGTGACCGTCACGCCGGCCTGGTCCAGCTTGCGACCGAAGGCTTCGCCCTCGTCGCGCAGCACGTCCAGTTCGGCGGTCTGGATCAGCGTCGGCGGCAAGCCGGCCAGCTGCGTCGGGGTGGCGCGCAGCGGCGAGGCGGTGATCTCGGCGCGGGCCCTGGGGTCGGTGGTGTAGTTGTCCCAGAACCAGGTCATCATGTTGCGGGTGAGGAAGTAGCCGCTCTGGAACTGCTGGTACGAGCCATCGTCGAAGCGGGCATCGGTCACCGGCCACAGCATCAGGTCGTAGCGCAGCGCCGGCGTCCCCGCGGCCTTGGCCTGCAGCGCCACCGCCGCGACCATGTTGCCGCCGACGCTGTTGCCCGCCAGCGCCAGGCGCTTGCCGTCCACGCCGATCTGCGCGCCGTGCTCGGCGACCCAGCGGGTGGCGGCATAGGCCTGGTGGATGGCGACCGGGTATTGCGCTTCCGGCGACGGCGTGTAGTCCACATAGACGGCCACCGCGCCGGAGGCGTTGACCAGGTCGCGGATCAGGCGTTCGTGGGTCGGGAAGTCGCCCAGCACCCAGCCGCCGCCGTGGAAGAACATGAAGGCCGGCAACACCTGGCCGCCCGTGTGCGGCGGCCGCACGATCACCAGGTTCAGCGGCTTGCCGTCGGCCTGGATGGTGGTGCGGCTGACCTCGGCCGGCGGCAACGGCGTATTGGCCTGGGCGTCGCGCAGCACCTGCCGCGCCTGCGCCGGCGTGAGCTGCTCGATCGGCTTGCCGCCGCTGCCGTTGAGCGCATCGAGGAACGTCGCGACCGGGCGCAGCGGCGCGGGCTGGTCGGCCGGCGTCGCGGCGGTGGCGGTGCCGATCGCACCGGCCAGCAGCGAGGTGGCGAGCAAGGGAAGCAGGGTCTTCATGGCGGTTTCCTGGGGCATGCCGGGCGGTGTGCCGGCGACACGAGTGACTTTGCGCGTCAAGGCGATACGATAGGTGGCGAATCGTCCATAAAACTTTCCCTGGAGTCCTAAATGGCCGACCGCCTGGCCGCCTTGCTGACCCACTTCTCGGTCAGCGCCGAGGTCTTCCACGCTGGCACGCTGTGCGGGCTGCACCGGCTCGACGACGGCGACCGCGGGCAACTGCACCTGCTGCGCCAGGGCAGCGTGGTCGTCCACAACGGTGACGGGAACGTGCTGCGGATCGACCGGCCGAGCCTGCTGCTGTACCCGCAGGCCATGCCGCACCGCTTCGAGACCGATGCGCAACGCGGCGCGGATTTCGCCTGCGCGCACCTGCGCTTCAGTGGCGGCGCGGCCAATCCGCTGGTGCGCGCCCTGCCGGCCTGCATCTGCCTGCCGCTGGACGCGCTGCGCCAGGGTGAGACGCTGCTGCACCTGCTGTTCGAGGAAGCGTTCGCGCAACATTGCGGGCGCCAGGCGGTATTGAATCGCTTGTTCGAGGTGGTGCTGGTGCACGTGATCCGCGAACTGATGGAGCAGGGGCTCACCGACGGCGGCATGCTCGCCGGCATGGCCGATGCGCGGCTGCGGCTGGCGTTGACCGGTATCCACGACGCCCCGGCGCAGCCGTGGACGCTGGAGAGCCTGGCCGCGCGTGCCGGCATGTCGCGCAGTGCGTTCGCGCGCAGTTTTCGCGAGACGCTCGGGGGCACGCCGGGCCAATATTTGCAGGACTGGCGCATCGCCCTGGTGCAGCGCGGCCTGCGCGAGGGACGGCCACTGAAGCAGCTTGCCGACGAGGTGGGTTACGGCAGCGAGGCCGCGGTGTCGCGTGTGTTCAAGGCGCAGGTCGGGCAGACCCCGCGCGCGTGGCGGCAGGCACGCTGAGCGGGGGCAGTCGCGGCTAGCCGGGCGCGCGCGGACACGCGCCCGGCGGCCTGCGCGCTCAGCCGGCGGCCAGCACCGCCAGCACTTCGGCCTCGTCCACGTCGGGCACGATCTCGGCGTGGCCGATGCCGCGCCACAGCACCAGCCGCAGGCGGCCGGCCAGGTTCTTCTTGTCCAGGCGCATGCGCGCCAGCAACGCCTGCGGCGCCAGCCCGGCCGGCAGCGCGGTGGGCAGGCCGAAGTCCTGCAGCAGCGCGCGCAGTTTCTCCGTATCCTGCGCGCTGGCCATGCCCAGCCGGGCCGACAGTTCCGCGGCCAGCACCATGCCCACCGCCACCGCTTCGCCGTGGTTGAGGTTGGCGTTGTCCGGGGCGCCGTAGCCCTGTTCGGTCTCGATGGCGTGGCCGAAGGTGTGGCCGAGGTTGAGCAGGGCGCGCTCGCCTTTTTCCAGCGGATCGCGGGCGACGATCTCGGCCTTGTGCTCGCAGCTGCGCGCGATCGCCTGCGCCAGCGCCGCCGGCTCGCCGGCCAGCAGTGCGCGGCGTTCGGCATGCAGCCATTCGAAGAACAGCGGGTCGCGGATGGCGCCGTACTTGATCACCTCGGCCAGGCCGGCGCGCAGTTCGCGCGGTGGCAGGCTGCGCAGCGTGGCGGTGTCGGCCAGCACCGCGCGCGGCGGATGGAAGGCGCCGACCAGGTTCTTGCCCTGCGGGATGTCCACCGCGGTCTTGCCGCCGACCGAGGAATCGACCATCGCCAGCAGCGTGGTCGGCAGCTGCACGCAGTCCACGCCGCGCATCCAGCAGGCGGCGGCAAACCCGGCCAGGTCGCCGACCACGCCGCCGCCCAGCGCCAGCACGCAGGCGTCGCGGGTGGCGCCCAGCGCGGCCAGCGCGGCGATCGCCGCGGCGAAGTTGTCCAGGGTCTTGGAGGCCTCGCCGGCGGGAATCACGAACTCGCCGATCTGCAACTCGGGGCGTGTCGCCAGCAGCGCGCTGCGGACCTGCGCGGCGTACAGCGGCGCCACTTGGCTATCGCTGAGCAGCAACACGTGGCGGCCGCGCACCTGCGCGGCGAGGGCGGCGCCGTCGTCGAGCAGGCCGGGGCCGATGCGGATGGTGTAGGCCGGGTCGCCAGCGACCTCGACCGTGCGCGATGGTGCGGTCATGCAGTGGGTTCCGGAAGTTTCCACGACGCGGCCAGGCGCACGACCAGTTGCGCGGTGGCCTCGGCCGGGGTGAGGTGGTCGGTGTCCAGGATCAGGTCAGCGACCTCGCGGTACAACGGTTCGCGCACCGCGTGCAGGTCGCGCAGCACCTGCTCGCGGTCGCCACGCTGCAGCAGCGGGCGGCTGCGGTCGCGGTGCAGGCGCTGCAGTTGCGCGGCCACGCCGACCCGCAGGTACACCACGAAGCCGTGCTCGCGCATCTCGCGGCGGCTGTCGGCGTTGAGCACGGCGCCGCCGCCGGTGGAGATCAGGTGGCCGGGCGTGCTCAGGATGCTTTCCAGCACCGCGCGCTCGTGTTCGCGGAAGCCGGCTTCGCCGGCGTGCTCGAACAGCGATGCGATGCTGGCGCCGGTGCGCTCGACGATGGTCTGGTCGCTGTCGACGAAAACCAGACCGAAGCGCTCGGCCAGGCGGCGACCGATGACGCTCTTGCCGGCGCCCATCGGGCCGACCAGCACCAGGTTGGGGGCGGGATTCATCCGCCGATGCTAGCAGACACCGATGCCGCCCCGCGCGCCGCGCAGGCGCGTGCGCAGGGCCTCGCGCGGCGAAGCGTGCGTCGCGCGGTGCATGGCGCGACAATGGCGCATCGTCCGCCGAGTGCCTGTCGCCATGCCCGATCTCTACGCCGAAGCCCTGTCCACGTTCGCCGACCTGTTCGCCGAGGCGCGCACCAGCGACGAGGCCGAATACAACGCCATGGTCGTGTCCTCGGCCACGCTGGAGGCGCGCCCGTCGTCGCGGGTGGTGCTGCTGAAGGCCTACGACACGCGCGGTTTCGTGTTCTACACCCACCTGGACAGCCAAAAGGGTCGCGAGCTGCAGGCCAATCCGCAGGCCTCGCTGCTGTTCCTGTGGCGGCGCATGCGCGAGGACGGGGTGCAGGTGCGCATCGACGGCGAGGTGCAACTGGTCGCCGCGGCCGAAGCCGACGCCTATTTCGCATCGCGCCCGCGCATGAGCCAGATCGGCGCCTGGGCCTCGGCGCAGTCGCGCACGCTGGCCTCGCGCGAGGAATTCGAGGAACGCGTGGCCAAGGCCGAGGCCACCTTCGAGGGCCGCGAGGTGCCGCGCCCGGACGGCTGGGGCGGGTTCCGCGTGGTGCCGCGCAGCTTCGAGTTCTGGTACGGCGCCAAGTACCGCCTGCACGAGCGCTGGCGCTACGAGGCCGACGCAGCCGGCCACTGGAGCAAGCGGATGCTGTTCCCGTGAGGGGGGCAGGCCCGGCCTGCCGCGCCGCTGCCGCCGCGGTCGACCCGTGCCCGCACGAGGCGCGCTGAGCATGGGCCCGCAGCGCATCGTCTGCCTGACCGAAGAGCCGACCGAAACGCTGTACGCGCTCGGCGAACAACAGCGCATCGTCGGCATCAGCGGCTTCACCGTGCGTCCGCCACAGGCGCGCCGCGACAAACCCAAGGTCAGCGCCTTCACCAGCGCCAAGATCGGCGAGATCCTGAAGCTGCAGCCGGACCTGGCGATCGGTTTCTCCGACATCCAGGCCGACATCGCTGCCGAATTGGTGCGGCACGGGGTGGAGGTGTGGATCGCCAACCATCGCAGCGTCGACGGCATCCTCGACTACGTGCGCCGGCTCGGCGCGCTGGTCGGCGCCGGGCCGCGCGCTGATGCCTACGCCGATGAGCTGCAACGCGGCCTCGACGCCATCGCCGCACAGGCCGCCACCTTGACGCGGCGGCCGCGCGTGTACCTGGAGGAATGGGACGAGCCCATCATCACCGGCATCCGCTGGGTGGCCGAACTGGTGGGCATCGCCGGCGGCCAGGACGTGTTCCCGGAACTGTCGGTGCAGCCGCTGGCCAAGGCGCGGATCCTGGCCAATGGCGACGAGGTGGTGCGGCGCGCGCCGGACATCATTCTCGGCTCCTGGTGCGGCAAGCGCTTCCGCCCCGAGCGCGTCGCCGCGCGGCCGGGCTGGTCGGCGATTCCGGCGGTGCGCGACGGGCAACTGTTCGAGATCAAGTCGCCGCTGATCCTGCAGCCGGGGCCGGCCGCGCTCACCGACGGCGTGCGCGCCATCGCCGACATCATCCAGGCCTGGGCCAGGGGCGTGGGCGCGCGCTAGGGCGGGGCTGCCTGCCAGGCCGCAGTCGAAGCGGTCGCGATGCGTCCGTGGCCGCGGCATCGTGTGTCGCGGAAGAACGGCCGCTTCGCATCCTCTTGCGATGCGCCCGTCACGACGACGCGGCGGCGACCGGGCGCGATGATGCCTCTAGCCAGACGCCGGCTGGGTACGGCCGGCGATGCCCAGGCCGAGCAGGGCCATGAGCGCGGCGACGGCGAAGGTCGACAGGTAGGCCACGGCCGCCGAGTACGCCAGCAGCGCGGCGAACAGCGAGCCGCCGACGGCCAGCGTGGTCGCCACCGCGATCGCCTCGCTCAACTGCAACGCCGAACTGTTGCGGCCCTGCCGCGCCGGCGGCGACAGGGTCAGGGTCAGCACCGCCAGGGTCGGGTAGATCAGGCCCATGCCCAGGCCGGTGGCGGTCCAGCCGCCGATCGCCAGCGCGGCGGGTACCGCCGGCAGCAGTGCCAGCGTGGTGGCCGCGATGCCCAAGGCCATCAGCGCGGCACCCAGGCGCAGCCGCCGCAGCCGGGTCGCGTCGCGGCCGTAGTGGCCCTGGTACCAGGAGCCGGCGAACCAGCCCAGCGCACCGGCGCTCAGCGCCACGCCCGCCCACACCGGCGACAGCCCGCGTTCGCGCGACAGCAGCAGCGGCAGGAACGCCTCGCAGCCGAAGAATGCCGACCCGGCGATGCCACGCAGCGCGATCACGCTGGGCAGGCCGCGCGCGGCGCGTAGCGTGCCCGCAGGCAGCAGCCGCCAGGTGCAAAGCACCAGCAGCGCCAATGCCGATGGCAACAGCAGTGCCGCCCACAGCCCGCGTTGCTGGCCACCCAGGTAGAGCAGGCAGACACCGGCCGCCGCGCCCAGCGACCACAGCCGCGACGCGCCGCTGCTGCCGTCCGCGCTGGCGGCGGGCGGCAGGCGCCGCAATGCCGGCCACAGCAGCGCCGCCGCCGGCAGCGCCAGCAGCGGCACCGCCAGGAACACCCAGCGCCAGCCGGCGTGTTCGACGATCAGCCCGCTGATGCTGGGGCCGATCAGCGACGGCACCACCCAGCCGGCGGAGAACGCGGCGAACATGCGCGGGCGGATCGCCTGCGGATACAGCCGCGCGACCAGCACGTACAGCACCACCGAGATCGCGCCGGCGCCCAGGCCCTGCACCAGCCGGCCGGCCAGCAGGACGTCCATCGACGGAGCGAAGCCGGCCAGCAGCAGGCCGCAGACGAAGCAGGCCAGGCCGGCCCACAGCGGCGCCGCCGGCCCGTGCAGGTCGCTCCAGCGCCCGGCCACGGTCATGCCGATCACGCTGGTGGCCAGCGTGCCGCCGAAGGCCAGCGCGTACAGCCGCAAGCCATCCAGTTCGCGCGCCACGGTCGGCATTGCCGCGGCCACCGCCAGCGCCTCGAAGGCGATCAGCGACACCAGTGCGACCATGCCGATGGTGGTGGCGCGGTAGGCCGGCGCCAGCACGGATCCGGCAACGACGGGGGCGGACGGGGCAGCGGCGGTGGTGCTGTGGTCTTGCATCGGGATACCTGGAAAAGCGGTTGGACGGCTGCCGGTGGCGACTTGCGTGGGCGCCTGCAGGCCATGCAGCATGCAACCTCAACCGGACTCGAGGTCAAGCGATGCAGGAAGAACTGAGCGTGGGGCAGGTCGCCGCGCGCAGCGGCGTGGCCGTGTCGGCGCTGCATTTCTACGAGAGCAAGGGCCTGATCCGCAGCATGCGCACCGTCGGCAACCAGCGCCGCTACACCCGCGACGTGCTGCGCCGGCTGGCGGTGATCCGCGTGGCGCAACGCGTCGGCGTGCCGCTGGACAGCGTCAAGGCCGCCTTCGCGCAGTTGCCCGACGCGCGCACCCCGACCCGCGCCGAGTGGGCACGGATGTCGGCGGTGTGGCGCGAGGAACTGGACGCACGCATCCTGCAGCTGACCCGCCTGCGCCACCAGCTCACCGACTGCATCGGCTGCGGCTGCCTGTCGCTGCGCCGCTGCCGGCTGAGCAACCCGGCCGACACCCTGGCCGCGTACGGCGACGGCCCGCAGCGCTGGGCGGAGGAGTGATCGCTGCGTCTGCGCGCAGCAGCCGCGCGCAATGCCGCCACGTCCACCGTTACCGCGTCGGGACTGAAGTCCCTCCCACAATGGACCGCGCTCGCTGTGCGTCGGTCGGTCTGTCCAGCTTTCCGTAGGAGCGGCTTCAGCCGCGACGGGCGTCGCGATAACGCGACGGTACCGCTATGTCGAACCCAGACGCTGTGGAAGGGACTTCAGCCCCGACGCGACGCCGGTGGATGTCGTGGCATTGCCGCTTGTGTGGCCTGCGGAGCGTGGACGGACACGCGCTAGAAATTGCGGGTGAACCGCACCGTGCCGCTGCCGTCGGCGCTGCGCACCTGCACCACGAAGCGCAACTGGTCGTGGGCGCTGCTGCGCACGGTGCCGACGTAGTCGGTGTAGGCGTCGGTGCGGACCGCGCGCAGCGCCACCGGCTGGCGCTGGCCGCTGAGGTCGGTCGCCACCGCCTCCACCGTGCCCACCGCCGGCGCTTCCTCGCCACCGTGCAGGGTACGCAGCGCGATCATCACCAGGGCGGTGTCGGCTTCGCGGGCGATGCCGTAGCGGCGCGCGACGTCTTCGCTCATCGCCAATGTGGGCAAGGCGTTGTAGTGCACGCGCAGCGCGCCGAAATCGGCCTGCGCCGGGGTGGCGGCGAGCAGCGTCGCCGGACGTGGGGTGTCCTGGTCCGAGCAGGCGGCCAGGGCCAGGCACAGCAGGGCAGCGGGCAGGACACGCATCGGCGTTCTCCGGATCAGTCGTCGTTGGCGGCGGACAGGGCACGGCCGCGCGCGGCCGCCGCGGCGATCGCGGCCGCGGTCAGCGCCTCGAAGCCGCCGTGCTGGAAGGTCTCGATCGCGGCCTGGGTGGTGCCGTTGGGCGAGGTCACCCGGCGGCGCAGTTCGCTCGGCGCCTCGCCGGACTCGGTGAGCATGCGCGCCGCGCCCAGCACGGTCTGCAGGGTCAGGGTGCGGGCGGTGTCGGCGGGCAGGCCCTGGGCGATGCCCGCCGCTTCCATCGCCTCGGCGAGCAGGAACACGTAGGCAGGCCCGCTGCCGGAGACCGCGGTGACCGCATCGATCAGCGCTTCGTCCTCGACCCACACGGTGACGCCGGCGGCGGCCAGCACGCGCTCGGCGTGGGCGCGCTGGCCGGCATCGACGCCGGCGCTGGCGAACAGGCCGGTGACGCCGGCGCCGAGCAGGGCAGGGGTGTTGGGCATCGCGCGGACCAGGGCGTGGCCGCCGCCGAGCCAGCGGTCCAGTTGCGCGGTGGTGATGCCGGCGGCGATGGACACCAGCAGCGGCCGCTGCGCCTGCGCCAGCGTGGCCAGTCCGGTGCAGACCCCGCGCAGCACCTGCGGCTTGACTGCGAACATCCACAGCGCCGCGCCGTCGGCGGCCTCGGCCGCGGAGGCGACCGCGTGGACGCCGTACTCGGCGGCCAGCGCCTCGCGCAGCGCCGCCACCGGCTCGGCCACGCGGATGCGGTGCGGATCGGTGCCTTGCCGGACCAGCCCGGCGATCAGGCTGCGCGCCATGTTGCCGCCGCCGATGAAGGCGATATCGGCCGCGTGGGAATCGGGGGAAGCGGAAGCCATGTGCGCACCGTCGCGAAGAGGGAGCGCCATGGTAGCGGCTGCGCCGCGCCGCGTTGCTGCGGTGCGGCGCAACCGGATCGTGCCAGGCGAGAACGCGCCGGCCGCTGTGTGCTGACCGGCGCGACGGACTCAGTTGGACTCGGTGAAGGTGATCGACGGCGTGCTGCCGCCGGCCGTCGAGCAGCTGCCCAGGTTGAGGTTGTTGGTCTCGCCGGTGCTGCCGGCGTTGGCCGCGCAGGTCGGGGCGGCGGTGGAGCCGTTGGTGGCGGCCACCTTCACCGTGATCGACGAGCCGGAGTTGAAGTTGGCGCTGGAACCGCCGGCGTTGCCGACCACGTTGAACTCGGCGTCCTTCCACACCGTGGCCAGCTTGACCACGCTGTCCTTGGCGCTGACGCTGTAGGCGGTGCCGTTGTTGGTGAAGGTGATGGTGTCGTTGCCGTTGGCGGTGGCCGAACCGGTCAGCTTGAGGTTGGCCAGCTGCGTGGCCGGCACGTCCGGCGCGCTGACCGCGTTGCTGTTGCGGTAGCAGTCCGAGCCGCCGCCGCTCATCCAGCCGCTCGGGCAGCTGCTGCCGTAGCCGATCAGCCAGTACTGCATGAACACCGCGGCCTGGCCCTGGGTCTCGTAGTCGGTGGCGTAGACGAACTGCTGCCACACGGTGCAGCCGGAGCGGCCGCCGCAGACGCTGGTGGTGGCGTCGTAGTTGGAGTTGATCTGCAGCGAGTACTCGTTCGGGCCGAGGATGCCGCCGCCGCCGAAGGCCGCCACGCCGACGCCTTTCTCCGACGTCACGCCGGTGACCTGCGGGAAGCTGCCCACGGCCTTGCTGATCAGGGTGCTGGAGCGCAGCGCGTAGTCGTAGCCGTTGCCGGTGGTTTCGGTGGCGCCGAAGCGGATCTTGTGCGGCACCGGGTGCAGGTGGCGGGTGAGGGTCTTGCAGACGTCCGTTTGCCACTGCGTGTCGGGGTAGCTGGCATGGAAGCAGCCTTCCGCCGGCGTCGGTTGATGCGCCATGGTTTCGCGCCAGGCGGTGCGCGCCTGGACTTCCGCCGGCGACATCATCGCTTCTTCGTTGGTCCAGGCCGGCGTCGCCGTCGGCGCGGCCATGGCCGCGGGGACGTGCAGCAGACCGATGAAGCAGGAAGCGAACAGCAATCGGGTGGATGCTTGCATCTGTGACCTCGTTCGAGCCGAGCGCATTCGGCGATGGACTGCGGAGGACCCGCGGTCGGCCGCCATGTGAAGCGAAGCGCCTGCGTCTGAAACGTGACTGAATTAACGGTTCGCAACCGTGTCGCATGGTTCAGGAAGCGCTGTCGGCGCGAACCTTTCATTCATCCTGAAACTCTATGGTTTTCAAGTAGATCGGCTACGACAGAATTCCGATGTTGGTGAATCGTTTTTGAAGGTGTCGTAGACAAATCATCACGATGTCACGGGCGATGCGGTAATGCGGCGCGGCAGCAGCCGGTTCAGCCGGAAACGCGCGGGCCGCGCGCGCCGAACAGGGCCGTGCCGACCCGCACCATGGTGGCGCCGGCGGCGATGGCATCGGCGAAGTCGCCGCTCATGCCCATCGACAAGGTGTCGACCTGCGGATGGGCGGCGCGCAGCCGCACGAACAAGGCATGCATGCGCGCGAATGCGTCTATGCGGCGCTCGGCCTCCGGCCAGGGCGCGGGAATGGCCATCAACCCGCGCAAGGCCAGCGCCGGCTGTGCAGCGAGGGCCGCGGCCAGGGCGTCCACGGCGTCGGGCTGGCAGCCATGCTTGCTGGCCTCGTCGTCGATGTTGACCTGGATCAACACGTTCAGCGGCGCGCGCGCCGGCGCAGCCGCACGGCCCTTGGCCAGGGCGGCGACCAGCTTGGGCCGGTCCACCGTCTGCACCCAGTCGAACAGCGTCGCGGCCTGTTCGGCCTTGTTCGACTGCAGGTGGCCGATCAGATGCCACTCCAGTCCGGCCTCGGCCAGCGCGGCGATCTTGGCCGCCGCTTCCTGCACGTAGTTCTCGCCGAAGGCGCGCTGTCCCTGCGCGGCCAGCGCTGCCACGGCCTCGGCCGGCTGGGTCTTGGACACCGCCAGCAAGTGCGCGTGCGGGCGCCCTGCGGCGTCGGCGGCGCGGTCCATGTCCAGGCGGATCTGTTGCAGCGGCGAGAGGGGCACGGGCGGCGTTCCGGCAAAGGGAAGGGCGCTATACTGCCGGCCGGGGAATCATCCTTCCAGTCGCAGCCCAAGGGGAAAAGCAGCGTATGGATATCGCTGAACTATTGGCGTTCTCGGTCAAGAACAAGGCGTCCGACCTGCACCTGTCCGCGGGCCTGCCGCCGATGATCCGGGTCGATGGCGACGTCCGCCGCATCAACATTCCGGCGCTGGACCACAAGCAGGTGCACGCGCTTGTCTACGACATCATGTCGGACAAGCAGCGCCGCGACTACGAGGAATTCCTCGAGGTCGACTTCTCCTTCGAGATTCCCAGCCTGGCGCGCTTCCGCGTCAACGCGTTCAACCAGAATCGCGGCGCCGGCGCGGTGTTCCGCACCATTCCCTCGGAAGTGCTGACCCTGGAAGACCTCGGCTGCCCGCCGATCTTCCGCCAACTGATCGACCAGCCGCAGGGCCTGATCCTGGTCACCGGGCCGACCGGTTCGGGCAAGTCGACCACGCTCGCCGGCATGATCGACTACATCAACAAGAACGAATACGGCCACATCCTCACCGTCGAGGATCCGATCGAATTCGTGCACACCTCGCAGAAGTGCCTGATCAACCAGCGCGAGGTGCACCGTGACACCCACGGCTTCAACGAGGCGCTGCGCTCGGCGCTGCGCGAAGATCCGGACATCATCCTGGTCGGCGAGTTGCGCGACCTGGAAACCATCCGCCTGGCGCTGACCGCGGCGGAGACCGGCCACCTGGTGTTCGGCACCCTGCACACCAGCTCGGCGGCCAAGACCATCGACCGCATCATCGACGTGTTCCCCGCCGGCGAAAAGCCGATGGTGCGCTCGATGCTGTCCGAATCGCTGCGCGCGGTAATCTCGCAGGCGCTGCTGAAGAAGGTCGGCGGCGGCCGCACCGCGGCCTGGGAAATCATGGTCGGCACCCCCGCCATCCGCAACCTGATCCGCGAGGACAAGGTGGCGCAGATGTACTCGGCGATCCAGACCGGCCAGCAGAACGGCATGCAGACCCTGGACCAGCACCTGCAGGACCTGGTCAAGCGCAGCCTGATCACCCGCAACCAGGCCCGCGAATACGCCAAGGACAAGCGGTTGTTCGAGTGAGGCCGGGAATCGGGAGCAGGGAATCGGGAATGGGAAGAGCAACGGCCCCATCCTTCCCGCTTCCGGATGCCCGCTGTTGCGATTCCCGATTCTCCATTCCCGATTCTCAGCTCCGAAGGAGCCGACCATGAGCACCATCGACTTCACCTCCTTCCTGAAACTGATGGCGCACCAGAAGGCGTCGGACCTGTTCATCACCTCGGGCATGCCGCCGGCGATCAAGGTGCACGGCAAGATCACGCCGATCACGCAGACGCCGCTGACGCCGCAGCAGAGCCGCGACCTGGTGCTGAACGTGATGACGCCGGCGCAGCGCGAGGAGTTCGAGAAGACCCACGAGTGCAACTTCGCCATCGGCGTGGCCGGGGTCGGGCGCTTCCGCGTCAGTTGCTTCTACCAGCGCAACCAGGTCGGCATGGTGCTGCGCCGGATCGAGACGCGCATTCCCAGCGTGGACGAGCTGAACCTGCCGCCGGTCATCAAGACCCTGGCGATGACCAAGCGCGGCATCATCATCTTCGTCGGCGCCACCGGCACCGGCAAGTCGACCTCGCTGGCGGCGATGATCGGCTACCGCAACCAGAACTCCACCGGGCACATCATCACCATCGAGGACCCGATCGAGTTCGTGCACAAGCACGAGGGCTGCATCATCACCCAGCGCGAGGTCGGCATCGACACCGACAGCTGGGAGAACGCGCTGAAGAACACCCTGCGCCAGGCGCCGGACGTGATCATGATCGGCGAGGTGCGCACCCGCGAGGGCATGGACCACGCCATCTCCTTCGCCGAGACCGGCCACCTGGTGCTGTGCACCCTGCACGCCAACAACGCCAACCAGGCGATGGACCGCGTGATCAACTTCTTCCCCGAAGACCGCCGCAGCCAGTTGCTGATGGATTTGTCGCTGAACCTGCGCGGCGTGGTCGCGCAGCAGCTGATCCCGACCCCGGACGGCAAGGGCCGCCGCGTGGCCATGGAGATCATGCTCGGCACGCCGCTGGTGCAGGACTACATCCGCGAGGGCGAGATCCACAAGCTCAAGGACGTGATGAAGGAGTCCACCAACCTGGGCATGAAGACCTTCGACCAGAGCCTGTTCGAGCTGTACCAGGCCGGCGAGATCAGCTACGAGGATGCGCTGCGCCACGCCGATTCGCAGAACGAGGTGCGCCTGCGCATCAAGCTGGCCCAGGGCGGCGACGCGCGCACCCTGGCGCAGGGCCTGGACGGGGTCGAGATCGCCGAGGTGCGCTGAGCCGTCCGGCAGGCGCGCGCGTCGGCGCCCGGGGCGGTTGAGGGCCCCACGTCGCGGCTGCACGCTCGGCGTCGTTCACGGGTGTCGTGTTTCAGTCCAGCGTCTGCTTTCCGTCGGTGGAGGACGGACGCTTCAGCCGAAGGGAGAAAGCCGCGATGAACGACGTGCCTGAACTGCTCTGGTCGACCCAGCCGCATGCCGGCTACTACATCAACTCGGTGGCGGTGTCCGACGATGGCAATGTCATCGTCGCCGGCACCTTTTTCCACCAGTACGGCGGCTTGTCGCAGATTCCCGGGCTGGAGGCGGTGCCGGTCGAGCAGCGCAAGATCTTCGAGCGCATCGCGCCTGCGGCCACCCGCAGCGACGTCGGCGGCAACCAGCAGGGCTGCTTCGGCACCTATGCCTGGGATCGCGCCGGCAACCGTCTGCTGACGAAGGAGTTCGACGGCTGGCAGGGCGTGTACTGGGTCGACGTGGCGGCGCACGGTGGCACCATGGCCAGCTGCGGCTGGAAGAGCCAGTCGCCGTATGCGGGCTTCGTCGGTGCCTGGGCGGTTCCCGGCGGCGACGAGCTGCTGTCCTTCGCGCTCCCCGTCCGCGGCAACATGGTGGCGCTGGACGCGGGCGGGCGGACCTTGCTGGCCGGCGCCGAGCAGGGCTATCTGTTCTACCGCGAGGGCGATGCGGCGTTCTCCGCCACGCCCGCGTGCATCGCGCTGACCGCCGGGGGCACCGGCGACAGCGCCGACAGCGTCATCGCCACCGGCATCGCCGCCGATGGCACGATCGGGCTGGTGGCCAGCGCGCAGGGCGAAATCATCCTGTTCCCGATCGCCGCGGGACAACCGGGGACGCTGACGCGTTGGCAGTTGCCCAAGCAGGCCCGCGTGCATGCCGCGGCGCTGTCGGGCGATGGGCGCCGGGCCTATGCCGGTGCCAGCGACGGCACGCTGTACGCGTTCGACGTGGCGACGTTCCAGAAAACCCCTGGGCCGGCCTGGACCCAGACGGTGCCCGAAGGCGCCACGACCATCTACGGGGTGGCCTGCGATCGTGCCGGCGACAAGGTCGCGATCGCCGGCAATCTCAGCGGCGGTGGCATCGTCGCCGTGTACGCCGATGCCGGCACCGCCGCGACGCTGCAGTGGACCGCGCACAGCGCGCACTCGCCCAACGACCTGGCGTTCGACCCGGACGGACAGTGGCTGGGGCTGGCCGATGGCCATCCCGACGGCACGCCCGGCGCGTTCACGCTCTGGAACGCGGGCGACGGCACCCAGCAATGGTCCTATGGCACGGGCAACATGAGCTGGCCGATCCGTCTGAACAGCGGTGCCACGGTGGTGGTGGGCGGCAGCGACGACAGCACGGTCACCGCCTTCGTCGGCCCCGGTTCGGCCATCGGCCGTGGCCGCGCGGAGTCGGATGGATGACAGGCAGGGACGCCGAGGCGCCGTTTCGCACGCGCGCCGCGGCGCCGCGCCGCCCTGGCGTGCTGGTGCTGCTGTCGGCGGTGCTGGTGGTGGCGTGGCTGGCGGTCTTCGATCTGGCGCGGGTGTTGGGTTATCAGCCGCACACCAGCCTGTGGTTCCCGCCGGTCGCGGTGACGCTGGCCACGTTCATGGTGTTGGGCTGGCGCGGCGCGCCGGCGATCGCCACGGCCTGCGTGCTGGCCACGCTGCTCAGTTTCTATCGCGCGAGCGACCACGCGGCCGTCCCCGACCGTGCGGTGCTGGCCTATGCGCTGCTGTTCACCGCGCAACAGTTCTGCATCTGGGGTGGGCTGGCCTGGCTGCTGCGCCGGGTGGGCCGTGGCGCGTCCTCGACCAGCCTGCCGCGCGTGGTCACCTCCTTCATCCTGGGCGGCGGCGTGGCCGCGCTGCTGTCGGCCTGCCTGGGCGGGGCCGGGCTGGCCGTCACCGGCGCCATCGATCTGCCGACCCTGCTTGCCCAGTCGATCCCATGGGCGATCGGCGACTACGCCGGCCTGCTGGCGCTCGGCCCGCTGGCGATCGTCGCGGTGCTGCGCCTGGCCGAGGCGCTGCGGATCGTGCCGCAGCCGGGCATCCCGCGCTTCTCGGGGATGATCGCGCCCACCGGCAGCGTGTCGGGCTATCTGGTCAAGCTGGCGCTGCTGCTCGGCGTCACCCTGGCGGTGATGGCGCTGGCGGCCGCGTTGCCGCGGCAGCCGGCGGTGGTGTTCGCGCTGTTCGTGGTGGTGGTGATCCAGTTGTGGATCGTGCATACCCACGGGATGCTGCAGGCGCTGGTGGCGATTGCCGCCTTCAGCCTGCTGATCGCCCTGGCCACGCCCTTGCTGCGGCTCGAGGCGCAGGCGCTGGCGCTGCAGTTCGCCATGATCAGCCTGGCGGCGAACAGCTACTTCGGGCTGGCGGTCCCCGGGCTCTACGCCGACAACACGCGGTTGCGCCATGCGCTGGTACGCGATCCGGTGACCGGCGCGCTGTCGCGGACCGGATTCCTGGAGCAGGTGCTCAACGATCTGCAACTGGCCGCGCAGGATCCGCGTCCGCTGGCGGTGATCGTCGCCGACATGGACAACCTCAAGGCGATCAACGACCAGTTCGGACACGCCGCCGGCGATGCCGCCCTGCGCGCCTTCGTCAAGCGCTGCCGGCGCTGCCTGCGGCCGGGCCAGTTGCTGGGGCGTCGTGGGGGCGACGAATTCGCGCTGTACCTGCCGCTGACCACGCCGGAGCGGGCGGACGCGCTGATCGATGCCCTGCGCGGGGCGCTGGCCAAACCCGGCGACGACGACGGCTTCGCGACCGCCCTGTCGGCCAGTTTCGGCCTGGTCCTGTGCAGCTTGCGGGATCTGGATGCGGAAGCGCTGGAGGAACTGCTCGCACGTGCGGATGCGGAGATGTACGCGGACAAGCGGCAGCGCCGCGCCGTGGCGGTGCGCTGAGGGTTCCGCTTGTCCCGTCTGGAGAAGGTGGTCTGCAGGGGCGGATGAGGGGAGGGCGGAGCCTCGTGGTCTTGGTTCGGCGGGACGCTTCGCGCCGGACCCTCACCCCAACCCCTCTCCCGAGGGGAGAGGAGCTTTAGCCGTTCCTTCTCCCCTCGGGAGAAGGTGCCCCGAAGGGGCGGATGAGGGTACGGGCGGAGCCTCGTGGTTTGGTTCGGCGGGACGCCTTCGCGCCGTACCCTCACCCCAACCCCTCTCCCGAGGGGAGAGGGGCTTTGCTGTTCCTTCTCCCCTCGGGAGAAGGTGCCCCGAAGGGACGGATGAGGGTACGGGCGGAGCCTCGTGCGTCCTGGCGCTGCGAGACGCTTCGCGCTGTACCCTCACCCCAACCCCTCTCCCGAGGGGAGAGGGGCTTTAGCCGTTCCTTCTCCCGTCGGGAGAAGGTGCCCCGAAGGGGCGGATGAGGGTGCGGTAAGCCAGAATGCCACCATGCAAACAGACAACCCCTACGCCGCTCCCGTCGCCACGCTGCCCGACACCGAGACCGCTGCGGCGACCACCGACCCCCTCTCCACGCTGTTCGCGCCCTCGGCGGCCAAGCTGGCGTTGCTGTGCGCGACCAGCTTCGGCTGGTATGCGCTGTACTGGTTCTACCGCAACTGGCGCGCCCTGCGCCTGCTGCCCGGGCGCCGGCGCATCTCCCCGGTGTGGCGCTCGGTGTTCTCGTTGATCTGGGTGTTCGCCTGCTTTCGCGGGCTTGAACGCACCGTCGGCGCGCAGCGCGGCGCGCTGGTCGGCTGGCTCGGGCCGGCGCTGGCCTATGTCTGCCTGAGCCTGCTGGGCGCGTGGCCCTCCGCGTTGTCCTTGTTGACGCTGCTGACGTGGACGCCGGTCGTGCTGGTCAACCAGCGGCTGGCGCGGTTCAAGCAGGCGCGCGGGCTGCCGCGCAGCGCGGTGGAGCGGTTCAACGCCTGGACGTGGACGTGGCTGGCCATCGCTGGGCCGGTGGTGCTGCTGGTGGTGATCTCGATGGTGAGGGCGGTGACCGTCGGCCTCCCCATCGACATCGATCTGCCGCAGCGATAGGTCCCAAACGCTCGGCGGAATCGGGGAAGGCCACAAGGTCGGCATCCGGCGCCGACACGCGGCAGGGACGATCCGCTGCGCGTCTTCAAAGTTTCATGTGCAACCACCTCCTGGCTGGTGTCTAATACCGCCCCCCACGCTGTGCCCCTCCCGTGAGCCTTCCCGATTCCGATCTGCGTCCGGACCTGGACCCATTGCCCGACGACGGCACCGTCGTCACCGCCGGACCGCTGACCCCGCCGCCGGATTCGGCCGGCACCGTGCAGGATGCGCGCGCGCTGCGCCACAGCGTGGCCGAGGACGTGCAGGGGATGGTGCTGGCGACCCTGGTGGCCTCGCTGGGGCTGGCGGTGTTCGCCCATGGCGGCCTGATGATCGGCGGCATGGCCGGCGTGGCCTTCCTGCTGCACTACGCGCTGGGCTGGAACTTCGGCCTGATGTTCGTGCTGGTCAACCTGCCGTTCTATTGGCTGGCGGTGCGGCGCATGGGCTGGGAATTCACCCTCAAGACCTTCGTCGCGGTCGCCGCCTGCGGCCTGCTGACCGATCTGCTGCCGCGCTGGGCGCAGTGGGCGAGGATGACGCCGCTGTTCTCGGCACTGGTCGGCGGCGCGCTGGTCGGGCTCGGCATCCTGTTCTTCATCCGCCACCGCGCCAGCCTGGGTGGTGTCGGCATCCTGGCGGTCTACCTGCAGCGCAGCCGCGGCTGGAGCGCGGGCAAGGTGCAGATGAGCTTCGACGCGGCGCTGATGGCGGTGGCGTTCTGGCTGCTGGCGCCGCAGCAGGTGCTGTACTCGGCGATCGGCGCGGTGGTGCTGAGCCTGGTGCTGATGTTCAACCATCGCGCCGGGCGCTACATGGGCGTGTGAGTCCACGGCCGGTCGCCGTCGCGCGATCGGCGCTGTGCTCATCGCGCATGCAGATGTTCCTCGCGGATGCGCGAACGTCTCGCGATCTGCACGCACCGCATCTGGTTACGCATGACCTGCATGCACTGGCTGCAGGCCAACGACGCACTGTCGCGCCGTGCTGCGCGCAACAGCCGCCGCGCAGCACGGCAACTGTCTACGGAATCTCCGCGGTGTCTACGGAATGGTCTTGCCGCCCGAGTGTGACGCAGCGCATGCTGACCTTGCAGAAAAGGTGAGTGCGCACAGACGGCGCACGCGATCGCGGGGAGCGCGATCCACCTGCACGACATGACCACGATGTTCGACGCCGCGCCTGCGCGGCGGCGCGGTGCCGCCTGTCCGGTGCACTGCGGCGGATGCCGGCGCCTACAGCTTTTCCACGGAACGAGGACAGTGCGATGAAACGTGCGATGGGATTCGCGGCATTGGTCTGTGTGGTGGTCGCGGCGTGTTCTGCCGTGAATCCGGGTGCCAATGGACGTCCTGACACGGGCCCCGGCCCCAACAGCAGTGTGGTGACCAGTACCGACCAACCAGCACCACGACCATGCCTGCCGCCGCCCCCCTCTCCCGACTTCCCGAGCTGGTTCCCGCACGCGAAGACGCAGGACCCGAACCTGGCGTCATTTACGTTCGAGACCAATTGCCAGTTCCATCAGTGGTCGTGGAATGCGTTTCTGTGGCTGACTCAGGACGTGGGGGAAGGGCAGCCGCGCTTCCTGAGCATGACCGCCGACGGCATCGCCGGTATCCCCGATGGCGTGCTCGACCCGCTGATCGGGCGCTCGCAGCAGGCGCGCACCGTTGAACTGATCGAGCAGGCAGGGCCGGATGGCGTGCTGGTGGATCGCGACGGACGCGCGGTGTACTACTCGATCCACTCCAACGACGTGTTCGGCAACTTCATCGCCAGCAAAAATTTGAAGGATCCCGAGACGCTGCGCCACTTCGATGCCGACACGCCGTTCCCGGTCGGCAGCATGACCCTGAAGGCGGCCTGGAAAGTGGTGCAACCGGGCGAGGATGTGTCCGGGTTCTATACCCGCCAGGCGGAGATCGCGACACTTTACACACGCAAGGGCAAGATCGTGAGCACGGACAAGTCGGGCAAGACCGTGCCCAGGACCGAGACCGTGGCCCTGGTCGGCTTCCACATTGGCGGCACGGTCAAGGGCCACCCGGAAATGATCTGGGCCACCTTCGAGCACCGCAACAACGCGCCGGACGTGACGAAGAACCTCAATCCTGGCGAGCCCGTCTCGAAGAGAGACTGGACCTTCTACAAGGCCGGTACCCCGATCGAGCAATGCAACGTCAACGCGGCCGGTGCCGGTGCGCTCACCTTGAACCAGACGGCGCAGACGCTGAGTCCCGTCACCCAGGTATGCCGCATGGAGCCCTATGGCGGAGAAAAGCCGTGTAGCGGCAGCGACTGCAACATCGACAACATCAAGGCGCTCAATGCCTCGGTACAGACCCAGTTGAACGATGTGTGGAAGAACTACTTCGAGGTCGGTGCCATCTGGTTCGTCGCCCCCGATGCTTTGAAGCCCAATTGCACGTTCCAGCCCGGGTCGGCGTTGGAGTGCATTCCTAAGCCGACACCCGCGGGTGCGCCGCCGCTGATCACCGGCTCGATCAAGCTGTCCAACTCCACCATCGAGACCTTCACCCAGGTGCAGAGCACGCAGAACAACTGCTTCGCCTGCCATAACACCACGCAGGTCATCTCGTCCGATCCGCGCGCGCAGTCGTTGCCGGGGCTGAACGTCAACATCAGCCACGTGGTGATCAACGACTACTTCCAGGCGCAGGTGCCGCAGAAGGCACCACCGGCAGCGCGGCCGGCCACGCCGCGCTGAAGCGCGCCCCTCTCACCCGGATCAGGAGCAAGTCATCATGACCAGCAACGTGTTTCGCGTGCATCCGGCGATCGGTATCGGCCGCGTCGGCGACAGCCAGGAGTTCTATTTGGCACCGGTCACCGCGGCCGGTACCCGCGACGCCGACGGCCTGTTCGGCGGACTGCCGGTGCAACCGGGAACCGAGTCCACGCCGATCTCCGAGCACGACTTCCGCGATGCCGCCGGCAACGTCAAGCGCCAGGCGGCGCGCTTCCATATCTACGCCTATCCCAGCGGCAGTTCCGGCACCTATCCCAACGGCGGCGGCGTGCGCGTGGACGTGGGTAGCGTCGTCGATGGCAAGCGGGTCAAGGACATCGTCTGGACCGTGCATCTTGCCAACAAAAAGCTCAACAACTATTCGACGGTGAGCAAGGACGGCAAGTTTCGCGGCATCGGCGCATACGAGTCACCCAGCCTATTGGAACTGCGCAATGCGGACTACACCAAGTCCGGCGACCCCAACGACCCGGTGCGCCTTCGGCAGTTGGTGATCGATCCCGGCCCGCGCGCGATCAGCGCCGCGGCTGCCAATGCCTCCGTGGTCGGCTTCGACACGCGCACTCCGGCCAGCTATGCCGATGCCAGTGGCGCTATCCGCCAGCAGCCGGACTATCCGCGCAGCTTCCCGGCCGACTTCCATCAGCTTCATGAGCCGCTGGGGCCGCTGGATTCGCTCGGCGACATGCGGGTGGAGCCGGGCACAGGCGCGCTGATCGTCGCCGGCGGCTTCGCCCGGACCTCGGCGGTGATAGGGGCCGACGGCAAGTATCCGGAGTTGGGCGACCCGACCGAGAACGGCCTGTGGTACGACGATGCCGCCGATGGCCCGGTCAATGCCGTGTTGCTCTTCACCGACGGCAGCACCGCCAGCGTGCAGGGCGCGTGGTACGTCACCGGCGATCCGGGCTATGCGCCGCAGACGCGCAACGTGGTCTCCACCTGGGATGACGTCTACGACGTGTGGGTACGCGAATTGGGCTTGGTGCCGTCGCTGTACGCCAACGGCGATTTCCTTGCCAGCTACCGGCCGTCCTTCAGCGACGACATCCAGCCGATCTTCCACGCGGCGATGCTGCAGCGGTGGAACACCAACCTGCCGAAGGGGGCGATCAAGGGACACGACATGATCGGGGCGATCCAGCCGACCGACGACCCGACCGTGAAGATCCCCAATCTGAAGACGCTGATCCGCGACCCGGCCTCCAGCGACGATGCCAAGACCGGCTCGCCGATGATGCCGCTTTCTCTAGGCGACGCGCAGAAGAGCTTCCTCAGCGTCAGTTCCACCCAGTATTTCTTGCTGAGCCAATGGCACGGCAAGAACTACGCGCAAGGCGGCGCACCCGTGTTGGGTGCCGGCGAAGTGCTGGACCGTGTCACCCTGCAGAACTGCCTGGGCGGGCGCTACAGCCCGGGGATCGAGGTGTCGTTCCCGATCCGCGACGTCAATCTCTACGTGCAGGACTGGCAGGCCAAGGACTGCGGGCCGTTCCGCATCAACCAGGCGCCGCTGGACTACAGCAAGGCGAGCAAGGACAGCGCGCTGCTGAGCTTCGGCTATGTGCCGCTGCAAACGCATCCGGTGGAGCCGGGCGACCTGTCCAAGTTCATGTCGGTGCCGTGGCATACCGACTACAACTCCTGCGCCACCCATCTGCCCGATCCCAATCCGGGGAAGGACACGGTGAATCCGAACAACACCCTGTTCTGGTCGTGGCCGTCGGAGCGGCCGTTCGCGGTGTATCCGGCGCAGTTGTGCCAGGTCGATCCGGACGACGACACCTGGTACCTGGGACCGCAGGTGTACTCGGTGCGCGGCACCGGCACCGACAGCCCGTATCCGACCAGGGCAGGGCGCTTCCAGGCGTATGCGGACTTCGTCGCCAACTGGTCCAAGGTCGGCTTCGTCATCAGCGGCGCGCGGATCGCCCAGGTGCCCGGCAAGCCGCCGTATCCGCCCGAGTTGTTTCTCGAAGTGGCGAGCCGGTTCGATCCGGGCAAGGAGTTCGTCGCACCCTGGCCGATGGCGAACGTGCCAGTCGATCCGGATCTGCCATGAGCGCGCACGTGGAGTGCGATGCGCGTGGCTGAGCCGGCGGCAGCGACGACGCCGGATGCGCGCCATGCGGTGGCCATCGTCGGCGGCGGCGCCGCCGGCTGCGCCACCGCGCTGGCGCTGGCCGCGCGCGGGGTCGAGGACGTGGTGGTGGTCGACATGGGTCGCGCCGCGGGCTGGCGGCTGGGCGAGGCGCTGGCGCCGACCGCCAGCGCGGCGCTGCAGCGGCTGGGCGTGTGGGAGCCGTTCCTGGCGCAGCGGCCGCTGGCCTCGGCCGGCAGTTGTGCCAGTTGGGGCCGGCCGGAGCTGGGCTACAACGACTTCATCGTCGCCGGCCAGGGCAAGGGCTGGCACGTGGACCGCGCCGCCTTCGACGCGATGCTGGCCGCGGCGGTGTCGGCGCAGGGCGGGACGCTGTTGCGCGGTCTGCGCCTGGGTGCAGTCGGCCGCGCCGCCGATGGCGATCACGTGCTGGAGCTGCACGGCGCGCAGGGCGACGTGCGCCGGCTGCGCGCCGGGTTCCTGGTGGATGCCAGCGGCATCGCCGCCGCAGCCGTGCGTCGGCTGGGCGTTGCCCGCAACGAGGTGGACTGCCTGGCCTTCGTCGCCGGCGTGTTCGCACTGGAGCGGGCCGAGGCGATTCCGTCGCAGGCCTTGCTGGAGGCCTGCGCCGACGGTTGGTGGTATGCGGCGAAGTTGCCGGGCCAGCGCCTGATGCTGGCCCTGGCGCTGGAGCCGCGCCGGCAGCGGGACTTCCTCCACCGCGACGCGTGGCTGGCGGCGGCACACCAGACCCGGCATGTTGCACAGTGGCTGGCGCAGGGCGCGGCGCGCGCGCCCGAGACCGATGGCCTGATCGCGGCGCTGGGGCCGTCGGCGATTCTCAGCCGCGTGGTGGGCGCCGACTGGTTGGCGGTGGGCGACGCGGCCAGCGCCTACGATCCGCTGACCGCCCACGGCATCGTCAAGGCCTTGCAGGACGGCGAGGCAGCCGCGCATGCGCTGGCGGCGCATCTGCAAGGTGCTGGCCCGTCACCGCTGGCGGCGTACCAGGACGGTGTGTTCGCGCGTTTCCGCGCCTACCTGCGCGAGCGCGGGGCCTTGTACGCGCGCGAGCGGCGCTGGGCGCAGGCGCCGTTCTGGCAGGCGCGGCTGGCGGAGTGATGCGGCGGCACTGGAGCGCGGCGCCTGGCTTGCCCAGTGCGTATCGCGTCTTTGAGCACGATGGGAGAGGCAAGCACGCGCAGGCGTGACGTCCGCGATCCTTTCATCATGACGAAAGGCAGTGCGCAGGAGCGGCTTCAGTCGCGACAGGCATGGCCGGTAACGCCGCGTCGCGGCTGATCCCAAACAGGGGACAAGAGCCGCTCCTACGCGATAGCGGCGGGACAGCGCCGTGGTGTGACGCGTAGTCCCGGCATAGCGGGCCGCTCAATCGTCGCTGTCGCCGCGCGCCGGGCACGGCGTCGGCACGCCCAGCCGTTGCGCCAGGCGCCGCGCGTCGAACGGTGCGTGCACCTTTATGTCGTTGTCGAAATAGCAGTACACGTCGCGGCGCGCCCGCGTCGGGGCGCGAGGACCGACTCGCTGTGCGTCGGCCGGCTCGCCGCCGCGGTGCCAGGCGTCGATGCGCCTGGCCCAGGCGTCGAGCGCCTTGTCGTCGTAGCCGCTGGCATAGAGTTGCGCATCGCCGTGCAGGCGCAGGTACAGGAAGTCGGCGGTCACGTCTTCCAGGTAGGGCCACTTGCCGCCCGTGTCGGCCTGCACCAGCGCCACCCGATGTTTCCGAAGCAAGGCCACCGCCTCCGGCGTGGCGAAGCTGGGGTGGCGCACTTCCAGTGCATGGCGCAGGCGCCGGTTGCGGTCGATCCGCAGCACGCTGCGTTCGCGCATGCGCGCAGTGTCGCGTTTGCGCGCCAGCGCCAGGGCGGCCTCGCTGGTGCGCGGCAGCAGCGTCAGGAAGGCATCCAGCAGGTCGTGATCGAAGGCCAGCGACGGCGGCAACTGCCACAGCAGCGGCCCGAGCTTCGGTCCCAGCGCGAGCAGGCCGGAAGCGAAGAAATTGGCCAGCGGCTGCTCGCAGTCGCGCAGCCGCTTCAGGTGGGTGACGGAGCGCGGGCCCTTGACCGCGAACACGAAGCCGCCCGGGGTGGCGTCGTGCCAGGCGGCGTAGCTCTTCGGGGTCTGCAGCGAATAGAACGAACCGTTGAGTTCCACCGAGCGGAAGCATCGCGCGGCATATTCCAGCTCCCGCCGCTGGGTCAGCTCGGACGGGTAGAAGACGCCGCGCCAGCGCGGGTAGCGCCAGCCGGAAATGCCGATGCGCAAAGCCATGCGCCGACCATGCCGTCGCTGTCGTGCAGCGCTCGTGCAGGCCGCGCCAAGGCGACGTCGTGCCGGCGCTTGCGTGCCGGCGTCCTCAGCCGGCGCGCATCCACGGCGGATCCAGTTGCGCGATGCGCGCGAACGCCGGGCAGTCTTCCCGGTGCGCGCCGGGCAGGTAGCCCAGACTCATCAGGAACTCGCCGGTGATCTCGCCGCCGGTGAAGCGGAAAGTGCGCTTGAACAGCTTGATCCACTCGGCCTTGCTGCGCGGATGGTGTGCGTCCAACCACGCGGCGAAGCTGCCGTGGCTGGCCCGCAGCCCCTGGATCACCTGCGCGTTGTGGATCGCCGCCTGCACCTTGAGCCGGTTGCGGATGATGCCGGCATCGCCGAGCAGGCGCAGCACGTCGGCCTCGCCGAAGGCCGCCACCGTGTCCACGTCGAAGCCGGCGTAGGCGGCGCGGAAACCGGCGCGCTTCTTCAGCATCAGCTCCCAGCTCAGCCCGGCCTGATTGATCTCCAGCACCAGCCGCTCGAACAGGTCGGCTTCGGCGCGTTGCGGGACGCCATACTCGTGGTCGTGGTAGTGGCCATGCACCGGATGGCCAGGGGCGATATCGCAATAGCTGCTCATGCGGCGGGTGTCCGTCAGTCGATCTGGTCGTTGGGGTCGGCGGGGTACAGCTCGGTCCGCTGGGTGCCGGGCAGTTGCAGGTCGGGCCAGCGCCGCGGCAGCACCTGCAGCTTGCCGTCGCGCAGTGCCTGGTACAGCGCCTCGGCGTTGTCGCCACGACGCGGGAAGAAATGCGTCCGCGCCACGTCGCGCCAGCCGCTGCCCGGGTCGGTGTGGATGCGGCATTCGACGCCATAGCCGACGCTGGCATTGCACAGCAGCACCTCGTCGTGGCCATCGCCGTCCAGGTCGCGGCGCAGCGCCACGCAGTGCGCGTGCTCGCGCCGACAGTTGGCGTCCTCGATGCGCCCGGCCAGCAGCGCCTGCCACCACGCGGCGTCGGGATCGACGCTGCCGGCGGCCACCACCACGCGCTGGCGCACCTGCAGCGGATCGTCGCTGCGCGGCGTTTCGTCGTCCTCGTCGCCCCAGCGCTTCTGGCGCTGCAGCATCCGCTGCAGGCGCTCGCGCTGCACTGGATCGTCGGCGAACGCGGGCACCTCGCGCAGCGCCTGCACCGCGCGGTAGCCACGGCGGCCGCTGTCGAAGCGCAGATAGGCCAGGTCCAGTTGCGCGGCGCTGGTGCGGCCATCGGCCAGGCGCTGCAGTTGGTTGCCGACGACCAGGCGGTAGGGGTCCAGCAGCGGCGAACTGGTCGCCAGCGCCACGCCGATCACCACCCACGACAACACCCGGTTCACCGGAGCCAGCGGCTGCAGCCAGCGTGCGCCCGGGCGCAGCACCGCCCAGGCATAGCCACATGCGTAGCCGCAGGCGACCACCGCGACCAGCACGCCGGCAAAGCGCTCGGTACTCCAGCCGTACTGCGCGATGCGCAGCCACAGCGCGTACAGCGCCAGCCCTGCGTACAGCGGCAGGCTCAGCAGCCCGGCGTCGATCACCCGTTGCAGCCAGGCCGGGTAGGGCGCGTCGGCGGTGCCGTCCTGGTACACCGCATTGACGAACACCACCAGCGTGACCACCACGGCGGCCAGGATGCTGGCCGCCGCACGGGTTTCCCACAGCGGCTGCAGACCGGTGAACGGCAGGCTCAGCGCGAACAGCACCGCCACGAACGCCAGCAGCGGCAGCAGCCCGGTGCAGATCGCGAACAGGATCTGCCGCATCACCTGCACCGCGCGCTGCTGGGTGCGGCCGATCAGGATGCCCAGGCCGAACATGGTGCCGGTGGCCAGATAGACGAAGGCGGTCTGCCGGAACAGGTCGCGGAACAGGGTTAGCTTGACCAGCGCGAACAGCGCGCCCCACAGCCACAGCACCAGCCAGCAGATCCCCACGAACAGCAGCGCCAGCGCCAGGGTCAGCGCGTTCTGCCAGGCGTGCTCGAACAGGTCGCGGTACGGCGCGTGCCAGCGCCCGTACTGCAGTCGGCACTGCAGCCACGGCAGCAGCACGAACATCGCCAGCGCCAGGGTCGCGCCGAACGGGCCCAGCACCTCGCTGGCGCGCAGGCCGGGCGCGCCGGTGGCGTTCCAGACGGCCCAGGCCGACAGGGCCGCCACCAGCACCGCCACGGCGATGGTGTGCTGCCACAGGCGCAGCGCGCCCAGGTGCCGCACCGACAGCAGGGTCATGGTCGGCACGGTCAGCACCAGGGTGTACCAGCACACCTGACCGCCCAGGGAGCCGAACGGCCACAGGCCGCTCTCGGCGCCGCGCTGCGCCAGGTACAGCAGCGCGCCCTGCAGCAGGGCCACCAGCACGATGAAGGCGCGGGTCTGGCGTGGCAGGTCGGGGGGCGTGTCCATGCGTGCGTGCTCCTGGGCGACCGGTCGCGGCCGCGGTCGGGCGGATTATGGCAGCCCGCCGCCGCCCGGGCAGCGCGCACGCGGGAGGGACGATAGAATGGGGCCATGTCCGCTTTGCCCACGCCTCTGGCCAACCAACTGCTGATCGCGCTGCCGGCGCTGTCCGATCCCAACTTCGCCCGCAGCGTGGCGCTGATCTGTCAGCACGACGAAAACGGCGCGATGGGCGTGGTGGTCAACCGCGCCTCCGAATACACCCTGGGCGAAGTGCTGGAACAGATGGGCATCGAGACCATCGACGCCACGCTGCGCGAGCAGGTGGTGCTCAGCGGCGGCCCGGTGCATCCGGAGCGCGGCTTCGTCATCCACGACGGCGCGCACGGCTGGGATTCCAGCCTGGCGTTCGCCGACGGCCTGTACCTGACCACCTCGCGCGACGTGCTCGAGGCGATGGCGCGCGGCGAAGGCCCGCGCAACGCGGTGGTCGCGCTGGGCTGCGCCGGCTGGGGCGCCGGCCAACTGGAGTACGAACTGGGCGAGAACAGCTGGCTGACCGCACCGGCCGATGCCGAACTGCTGTTCGAGCTGCCGCTGGAGCGGCGCTGGCAGACCGCGGCCGGGCGCATCGGCGTGGACCTGTTCCGCCTCACCGACTACAGCGGGCATGCCTGAGTCCGGCCTGCCTGAGGCTGGTGCGCCGGCGCCCGCGACGATCCGCCGCGACGGCACCGTGCTCGGCTTCGACGTCGGCCACCGCCGCATCGGCGTGGCCGTCGGCAGCCCGTTCGGCACCGGCGCGCGCGCGCTGGCGGTGATCGACGTGCACGCGCAGGGGCCGGACTGGCCGGCGCTGGACCGCCTGCACGCCGAATGGCGGCCGCACGGCCTGGTGGTCGGCGATCCGCTCACCCTCGACGGCGCCGACCAGCCCAACCGCAAGCGTGCGCATGCCTTCGCACGCGAGCTCGGCACGCGCTACCGCCTGCCGGTGGTGCTGGTCGACGAACGCTCCAGTTCGGTCGAGGCTGCGCAACGCTTCGCCGTCGACCGTGCCGCCGGCCGCAAGCGCCGCCGCGATGCCGCCGCGCTGGACGCGGTCGCCGCCGCGGTGATCGTGGAGCGCTGGCTGGCCGCGCCCGACGACGCCATTCCCCTTTCCTGATCCACAGCCCGGACCCGCCATGACTGATCCGCAACTCGATTCGAACGGGCGCCTGCGCCACCTGCTGACCCTGGAAGGGCTGCCGCGCGCGACCCTGCTGCAACTGCTGGACCGCGCCGGGCAGATCCGCGACGCGGCGGTGGGCCGGGTCGGCAAGCGCAACGTGCTGGCCGGCACCGCGGTGTGCACGCTGTTCTTCGAGCCGTCCACGCGCACCCGCAGTTCGTTCCACCTGGCCGCGCAGCGGCTCGGCGCCGACGTGCTGAACTTCGACGCCTCCACCTCGTCCACGCGCAAGGGCGAGACCGCGCGCGACACGCTGAAGAACCTGGAAGCGATGGGCGTGCGCGGTTTCGTCGTGCGCCACCCCGAGGACGGTGCGGTGGAGCGCCTGGCCGAGGCGGCGGGCGAGGGCACCGCGCTGATCAACGCCGGCGACGGCCGCAGCGCGCATCCCACCCAGGGCCTGCTCGACATGCTGACCCTGCGCCACGCCAAGGGCGGCGATTTCTCCAAGCTCAAGCTGGTCATCGTCGGCGACGTCAAGCACTCGCGGGTGGCGCGCTCGGACCTGCACGCGCTGCGCACCCTCGGTGCCGGCGAGGTGCGCGTCTGCGGCCCGCGCGCGCTGCTGCCCGACGACGGCACCCTGGACGGCTGCGTGGTGGGCGAGGACTTCGACGCCATGCTCGACGGCGTGGACGCGGTGATGATGCTGCGCCTGCAGCGCGAGCGCATGGAGGAAGGCTTGGTGACCTCGCTGGAGGACTACCACGGCCAGTACGGCCTCACCGCCGAGCGGCTGCGCCGTGCGTCGAAGGACGCGGTGGTGCTGCATCCGGGCCCGATCAACCGTGGCGTGGAGATCACCGACGAGGTCGCCGACGGCGCGCAGTCGTGCATCCTGCGCCAGGTTGCCAACGGCGTGGCGGTGCGCATGGCGGTGCTGGAGACCTTGCTGGGCTGAGCGCGGCAAGTGTCTCCCCGCTGTCGTAGGAGCGGCTCTTGTCCCCCTTTCGGGGATCAGCCGCGACAGGCATTCCCGGTAAGGCCTGTCGCGGCTGAAGCCGCTCCTACCCCGTCTTGCCATGCATCCGCTGCCGAAGATGGCGATCGGCACATCCGCGCCATCCCGATTCGGCCTACCATCGGTAGCGATCCTCCCCACGGACGCCACCATGATCCTTGTCCTGCGCCGCGCTGCGTTCGCCGCGGCCTGTGTTTCCCTTGTCGCCGCCGCCCAGGCCGACGCCGCCACTGCTGCTACGGCTGCCGCGGACAGCGCCGGCACCTACGATCCGCAGGCGCTGTTCGCACCGCTGCAGTTGCCGCAGCCGGCCAACGCCCACCGCAGCGGCGGCGGCGTGCCCGGCCCGCAGTACTGGCAGAACCGCGCCGACTACGACCTGCACGCCACCCTGGAACCGGCCACGCACACGCTGCGCGGCCAGGAGACCATCACCTACAGCAACCGCAGCCCGGACACCCTGGACGTGCTGTGGCTGCAACTGGACCAGAACCTGTACCGCGCCGATGCCCGCGCCCGCACCCTGCGCGCCGTGCGCGCCGACCGGCCTGCACCGCAGAGCACCGACGGCTACCGCATCGCCAAGGTCGAACTGGAGCAGGGCGGCAAGCGCGTGCCGGCCACCTTCCTGATCGACGACACGCGCATGCGCGTGGACCTGCCGCAGTCGCTGGCCAGCGGCAAGGCGCTGAAGCTGCACATCGACTACGCCTATACCGTGCCCGGTACCTGGGGCGGCCGCACCGCGGTCACGCCCACCGCCGATGGCGACATCTACGAGATCGCGCAATGGTATCCGCGCATGGCGGTGTACGACGACCTGCGCGGCTGGGACACCCAGCCCTACCTGGGCGCGGAGTTTTACCTGGAGTACGGCGATTTCGACTACGCGGTGACGGTGCCGTGGGACTACCTGGTCGCCGGGTCCGGCGAACTGGTGAACCCGGCGCAGGTGCTCACCGCCACCCAGCGCCAGCGTCTGGCGCAGGCGGCCGCCAGCGACAGCACCGTGACCATCCGCGGCGCCGATGAAGTGGGTACGCCGGCCAGCCGGCCCAGCGCCAGCGGCACCCAGACCTGGCGCTTCCACATGGACCACACCCGCGACGTTGCGTTCGCCGCCTCGCCGGCCTTCGTCTGGGATGCGGCGCGGATCAACCTGCCCGCGGGCAAGCATGCGCTGGCGATGTCGGTGTATCCGCGCAGCGCGGTCGGCAGTGACAAGTGGGGCCGCTCCACCGAGTTCGTGAAGGCCTCGATCGAGCACTTCTCGCAGTGGTATCCGTACCCGTGGCCGGCGGCGGTGAACCTGGGCGGCCACGGCGCCGGCATGGAGTACCCGGGCATCGTCTTCGACGACATGGAGGACGGCGGCAAGCAACTGTTCTGGATCACCGCGCACGAACTGGGCCACGGCTGGTTCCCGATGATCGTCGGCTCCAACGAGCGCCGGCATGCGTTCATGGACGAGGGCTTCAACACCTTCATTGACGTCTACGCCTCCGACGCGATCAATCACGGCGAATTCGCGCCCAAGCGCGATGGCGAGTACGCGCCCGGCGGCGGCAACCCGGTGGACGAAATCCTGCCGCTGCTGGCCGACGCGAAAGCGCCGACCCTGCTCGATCGCGCCGACGCCACCAGCGAGACCTACCGGCATCCGCTGACCTACTTCAAGGGTGCGCTGGGCCTGGTGCTGCTGCGCGAACAGATCCTCGGGCCGGCGCGCTTCGATCCGGCGTTCCGCAAGTACATCGCCACCTGGGCCTACAAGCACCCGACGCCGTCGGACTTCTTCCGGCTGATGGAGAGCGAGTCCGGCGAGGACCTGAGCTGGTGGTGGCGCGGCTGGTATTTCAACAACTGGCAGCTGGACATGGGCGTGCGCGCGGCCGCCTACGTCGACCACGACCCGGCCAAGGGCCTGCTGGTGACCCTGCGCAGCCGCCAGAAGCTGGTGATGCCGGCGACCCTGCGCATTGACTTCGCCGACGGCAGCCACCTCGACCAGCGCGTGCCGGTGGAGACCTGGATGCAGCAGACCCAGCCGCAGATCCGTGTGCCGAGCACGCAGAAGGTGCTGCACGTGACCTTGGATCCGGACCACGTGCTGCCCGACGCCGACCGCAGCGACAACCGCCTCGATACGGTGAGCTGAGCCGCGCGCGGCGGTCCGCAGTACCGCCGCGCCCGCGCAAACGTGCTGCGGCCGCAACATTCGCGGCCGCCCGCCATCGGCGCGCGCCTGTCCCTGTTCGCCGCGCCGTTGGTGTTGGCGGCGCGTGCGATGCGCGTGCGTTCGCCGTCGTTGCCGGCGGCCGGCGCCCACCGTGGCGCGCGTGCAGACGGCCTGTCTCCGCCTGTCGCTGTCTGTCTCCTGCGGACCGTGCGTGTCCGCTTGTCCTGTCCTGTGCGGCGAACGGAGTGTGGGATTCCAGTTCGGTGTCGCGGCGATTGCGTGGGCCGCCGCGCGCATTCCAAGAATGCGCCGGCCCCCACGCCCCCGTGTTGGCGCATGCGCGCACTGCCATGTGGCCTGCACTCATCGCGACAGATGGGAGAGAGATCATGCAGCAGCAGTTCCGCAAGGGCGCATTGGCGCTCGCTCTGGCCTTGTGCGCCGCTCCGGCCTTCGCCGGCCCGGTCGGTTATGGGGCCAACACCACCGGCGGCGGCAGTGCCATCCCGGTCAACGTCGCCACGATGGAGGCGATGCAGGCGGCGATCGACAACTACGCCGGCTCCGGCGGCCTGGTGCTCAACTACACCGGCAGCTTCAACTTCGCCAGCATCACCGACGTGTGCACGCAATGGAAGCTGCCGGCCAAGACCGTGCAGATCAAGAACAAGCGCGACATCACCATCAAGGGCGCGAATGGCTCGTCGGCGAACTTCGGCGTGCGCGTGGTCGGCAACGCGCACAACGTCATCATCCGCAACATGACCATCGGCCTGCTGCCCGGCGGCGAGGATGCCGATTCGATCTCCCTGGAAGGCAATTCCAGCGGCCAGCCGTCCAACATCTGGGTGGACCACAACACCATCTTCGCCTCGCTGACCAAGTGCGCCGGCGCCGGCGACGCCTCCTTCGACGGCGGCATCGACATGAAGAAGGGCGTCAACCACGTCACCGTGTCCTACAACTACATCCACGACTACCAGAAGGTCGCGCTCAACGGCTACAGCGACAGCGACACCCAGAATGCCGCCGCACGCACCACCTACCACCACAACCGCTTCGAGAACGTGGAATCGCGCCTGCCGCTGCAGCGGCGCGGCTTGAGCCACATCTACAACAACTACTTCAACAACGTCTTCACCTCCGGCATCAACGTGCGCATGGGCGGCGTGGCGCTGATCGAGGCCAACTACTTCGAGAACATCAAGAACCCGGTCACCTCGCGCGACAGCAGCGAGATCGGCTACTGGGACCTGATCAACAACTACGTCGGCAGCGGCATCACCTGGACCGTGCCGGAAAGCACCAGCAAGCCCTACGCCAACGCGACAACCTGGATTTCGTCCAAGACCTACCCGGAGCCGCTGGGCTATCTGTACACGGCGATCCCCGCCGCGCAAGTCAAGGCCAAGGTCATCGCCACCGCCGGTGCAGGCACCAATCTGGCCGAATGAAGCGCCCCGCCTCCGTGCCCGATGGCGCGGAGGCGGTCGACGGCGGCTGAACTGTGTGTCGTTTGCCGCATGTCGGCCGCACCCGCGTCGCGGCCGCGGCAACGGCCGCTCGGGCCGTATCGCATCGGCGACGCCAGAGCAGGCCATTAATTCACATGGATTTCACACGTGCGGACCGATCGGGGAACGGTCCCCGTGCGGCGTGCACGCGCCGGTCACAAGGTTGACCCAATTCAAAAAACTGTGCGCAGTTGCGCATCAAGAATCGCAGCCGACCGCCGTTACCTACTGCGAGTACCCGCACGGGACATCGCCGATGCGGTCGGGGCTGGAAGTGTCCTTTCCTTCTTCTCCGTCGCATCGCGCCCAGGCCGTTGGCCTGAGGGCGTCCTGCGCGATCCAGATCGTGGCGCGGGTCGCTCTCCTTTTCTTACTTGGTGCCTGCTCATGATCGGAATCCTGCAACGCTACAACGTCGGGACGCGGCTCGCGTCCGCCTTCGGCGTCCTCATCCTGCTGTCCTGTGCGCTCGTCGTCGCCGGTCTGCTGACGTTGAAACAGGCGCGCGACATGATGGACACCATCGTCAACCGACGCATGCAGATCCTCGATTACACCAGCGAGATGCGCAACGCCAGTTCGCTGATCGCGATCAACCTGCGCAACATCGTGCTGCCGACCACGCAGGAGGAGAACGAAGGCTTCACCAAGATCGTCGAAGAGCAACGCCGCTACTACGACCAGATCCACGACAAGCTCTATGCGATTCCGGTCAGCGACGCCACCGGCACGCAGATGCGCAAGCAGATCGACGACGCCTACCAGCGCACCCGCGCGGCCAACCAGCAGGTGCTGGAGCTGGGCATGCACTACAAGCCCGACGAAGCTCTGAAGGTGATGCTGGGCCAGGCCGCGCCGGCGAACAAGCAATGGCAGGACGCCATCACCGCCTATGCCAACCGCCAGCGCGTGCGCGGCGCCGAAGCCTACGCCAGCGCCAACGCGGCGATGGACCGCGGCCGCAGCCTGCTGGTGTCCGGCGGCATCGTCGTGGTCCTGGTCAGCGGCCTGCTGGCGTGGCTGATCACGCGTAGCCTGACCGTGCCGCTGACCCGTGCCACGCGCGTCGCCGAGGCCATCGCCAGCGGCAAGCTGGACAACGACGTGCGCACCGATGCCCGCGACGAGACCGGGCGCCTGCTGGTCGCGATGCAGGGCATGCAGCAGCAGGTCAGCAACCTGATCGGCGCGCAGTTGGAGATGGCCAAGCGCCATGACGCCGGCGAAGTCAGCCATCGCATCGAAGCGCAGGCCTTCCCCGGCGACTACGGCCGCATGGCCGCCGAGACCAACGCGCTGGTCGCCTCGCACCTGGCGGTGAAGACGCGCCTGGCGCAGATCATGGGCCGCTACGCGATCGGCGACCTGTCGCAGGACATGGACCGCTTGCCGGGCGAAGAAGCGGTGCTGAGCCAGACCATGGACGAGGTCAAGGCCAACCTGTCGGCGATGAACGGGCAGATCAAGCAACTCGCCACCTCCGCCGCGGACGGCGATTTCAGCGCGCGCGGCGACGCCGAGCGCTTCCAGTACGACTTCCGGGTGATGGTGGAGAGCCTGAACCAGCTGATGGCCACCGCCGACGGCAATCTGCAGGCGCTGTCGACGCTGCTGCAGGCGATCGCCGCGGGCGACCTGACCGCGCGCATGCACGGCGACTTCCGCGGCGTGTTCGCGCAGATGCGCGACGACGCCAACGCCACCGCCGAACAACTGGCCGGCATCGTCGGCCGCATCAAGCATTCGGCGGTGTCGATCAATGCCGCGGCCACCGAGATCGCCGCCGGCAACGACGACCTGTCGCGCCGCACCGAACAGCAGGCCGCCAGCCTGGAAGAAACCGCAGCCTCGATGGAGGAGTTGACCTCCACGGTGCGCCAGAACGCCGAGCATGCCCGCCAGGCCAACCAGTTGGCGGTGGGCGCCGCCTTGGTCGCCTCGCAGGGCGGGGCGGTGGTCGGCCAGGTCGTGACCACCATGAGCGGGATCGAGGATGCGTCGCGGCGCATCGCCGATATCATCTCGGTGATCGACGGCATCGCCTTCCAGACCAACATCCTGGCCTTGAACGCCGCGGTGGAAGCGGCGCGCGCCGGCGACCAGGGCCGTGGCTTCGCCGTCGTCGCCAGTGAGGTGCGCACCCTGGCGCAACGTTCGGCCAGCGCTGCCAAGGAGATCAAGGGTCTGATCGACGACTCGGTGAGCCGTGTCGCCGAGGGCTCGGCGCTGGTCGACCAGGCCGGCAAGACCATGACCGAGATCGTGAGCTCGGTGCAGCGCGTCACCGACATCATGGGCGAGATTTCCGCGGCTTCGCAGGAGCAGTCGGCCGGCATCGAGCAGGTCAACCAGACCGTGACGCAGATGGACGAGAGCACCCAGCAGAACGCTGCGTTGGTGGAAGAGGCCAGTGCGGCGGCGCGCTCGATGGAGCAGCAGGCGGTAGAACTGAGCCAGGCCGTGGCGCTGTTCAAGCTGGACGCCTCGGCGGCCACGCCGGTGGTCCAGGCGCCGCGTCAGCACGCCGCCCCGGCGCCCGCAGGCAAGCGCAGCGTCGGTCCGGCAGTCGTGAAGGCCTTGCCGGCACGACGTGCGGCACAGCCGGCAGCGGCGATGGCGGTGGACAAGGACTGGCAGGAGTTCTGAGCCGCACGAGGTTGTGTCATCGGGCGGGCGGCGCAGTGCGCGCCGCTCGCTCTGTCGAAGGCCGGCGGCCCTGGTGCCGCCGGTGTCGTGTCCAGCCGATCCGGGCGCCGCGTGCGGCAGCCGAGCGACCGCATCCTGGTCGATGCGGCGACTGGCCGGAGGGCGTCGCCACCGCGTGCCTTTGCGCCGTGCATCGCCGTCACGTTGCTCCTCCTGCGCAGGCGCGCGCGCAGTCTGCCGCATGCGTCGCCGTCATCCGTGCATCCATCGCGCGTCACCGTCGACGTGCCTCCATGTCGCGCACGCGCCGAGCGCCGTCGCGCAACTTCTCTTCTCCGACAGATGCGGCAATGCGAACGCGATCGCGTTTCCCCGCCTGTGCCGCGCATCCGGATGGGGGCGTGCGCCATCGGATCGACCCATTTCCCGTTCGCCGCGCGTGCGTGCTGCAAGCAAACGTCATGCCGCTTGTTGCAACAAGGAATGCACACGCCTTTCACGCAAAACCGTCGGTTCGCGCGTCGCGCGCATGGGCTCTCCACACCCCTGTCATATGCCTGAGGGTGTTCAATAAATTCTCTGCAATCGCCTCTCAAGTCCGGCCACGGGGGGCCGTTACATCGCCCGCACATTGAGCAGGGTGCGGTATCAAGCGTTTGATTTGAAACGCTTTTTTCACGGTTTCTTCATCCTGATTCGATGCGGGCGCGCACAACGGCGACTGGTCGGCGTGCGCGGTCCGGGGCACCTGATCGCCCCTTTCAAATTCCCCCAAACAGGCCATTCCATGATTGCATTCCTTCAGCGCTACAACGTCGGTGCCCGGCTCGCCACCGCGTTCGGCCTCCTCATCCTGCTGTCCTCGGCGCTGGTCGTTGCCGGGCTGTTCACCCTGTTCCAGGCACGCGAGCGGCTGGACGGCATCGTCCAGCGCAACATCGCCGCGATCCGCGCTTCCAGCGAGATGCTCAACGCGAGCTCGGCCGTGGCGATCAATGTCCGCAACATCGTGTTGCCGACCTCCCAGGAGGACAACATCCGCTTCGCCAAGGTCATTACCGAGCAGCGCGCGCGCTACCAGGAGGCGCGCAAGCGGGCGGGCGCCATTCCCAGTGGTGCGCAGAGCCAGGCCGTGCTGGCGGAAGTCGATCGCGCGCGGCAGCTGACCGTGGACGTCAACAACCGCGTCATCGATCTGGGCATGCACTACAAGCCTGACGAAGCACTGGCCCTGCTGATGGGGCAGTCCGCGCCGCTGACGCAGAAGTGGCAGGACGCCATCGCCCGCTACGCCGATCTGCAGGCCACCCGCAGCAACGAGGCCTATGCGGCGGCGACGGCGGCGATGGCGCGTGGGCGCGCCATGCTCATCGCAGGCGGCCTGGCGGTGGTGCTGGTCAGCAGCGTGCTGGCCTGGTTGATCACCCGCAGCCTGACCGTGCCGCTGAATCGCGCCACCCGTGCCGCCGAGGCCATCGCAGCCGGCCGCCTGGACAACGACGTGGCCACCGACGCGCGCGACGAACCTGGCCGCCTGCTGCTGGCGATGAATGGGATGCAGACGCAGTTGCAGCGCTTCTCCCGCGAAACCACGTTGATGATCGAGCTGCACGCGGACAAGGACATGAGCCACCGCATGCCGCAGGACTTCCCCGGCGTGTACGGTGAACTGAGCAAGGGCATAAACACCATGATGTTCGAGCACCTGGACGCCATCGTCGACGCCATCGACGTGCTCAACGCATACGCCAACGGCGACCTGCGCCGCGATGCCCGCCGCCTGCCCGGCAGCCGCGCGGTGCTGCACGAATCGATGGACGCGGCCAAGGCCAGCCTGCTGGCGATCAATACCGAGATCAAGCGTCTGGCGGCGGCGGCCGCGGCCGGCGACTTCAGTGCCCGCGGCGATGCGGCCAGTTTCCAGCACGACTTCCGGCTGATGGTGCAGGACCTCAACGCGATGATGGAGGTCAGCGATCGTAACCTGGGCAAGCTGTCGTCCCTGCTGCAGGCCATCGCCGCCGGCGATCTCACCGCGCGCATGCACGGCGAGTTCCACGGGGTGTTCGCGCGGATGCGCGACGACGCCAATGCCACCGCCGACCAGTTGACCGGTATCGTCGGCCGCATCCAGACCGCGGCGGTCAGCATCAATGCCGCCGCCACCGAAATCGCCACCGGCAACGACGATCTGTCGCGTCGCACGGAGCAGCAGGCCGCCAGCCTGGAGGAGACCGCGGCCTCGATGGAGGAGCTAACCTCCACGGTGAAGCAGAACGCCGAACACGCGCGCCAGGCCAACCAACTCGCCAGCGGTGCGGCCTCGGTGGCCTCGCAGGGCGGCGTGGTGGTGGGCCAGGTGGTCGAGACCATGAGCGGGATCGAGGCGTCCTCGAAGAAGATCGCCGACATCATCGGCGTCATCGACGGCATCGCCTTCCAGACCAATATCCTGGCGCTCAACGCCGCGGTGGAAGCGGCGCGTGCCGGCGAGCAGGGTCGCGGTTTTGCGGTGGTCGCCAGCGAAGTGCGGACCCTGGCGCAGCGTTCGGCCAACGCCGCCAAGGAGATCAAGACGCTGATCGACGACTCGGTGACCCGCGTTGCCGAGGGCTCGGCGCTGGTCGATCGCGCCGGCAGCACGATGCAGGAGATCGTCGCCTCGGTGCAGCGCGTCACCGACATCATGGGCGAGATCTCCGCGGCCTCGCAGGAGCAGTCTGCCGGCATCGAGCAGGTCAACCAGACCGTCACCCAGATGGACGAAAGCACGCAGCAGAATGCGGCGCTGGTGGAAGAAGCCACCGCGGCCGCGCGTTCGATGGAGCAGCAATCGGTGGAGCTGACCCAGGCGGTGGCGCTGTTCAAGCTGGACGGCGCACCCGTTGCCGCGCCGTCGCCAGCACCGGTGCAGGCGCGTGCCAGGACTGCCGTGCCGACGGCCATGCGCGGCCCGCGCCCGCTGGCCGCGGCCGCACCGGCACGACGCGCGCCGGCGTTCGCCGCGGCGGTGGCGCTGGACAAGGACTGGCAGGAGTTCTGAGCCTGTCAGCCTGGCATTGCTGAGTTGCAGCGTGCGTGACCCCCTCAGATAGAAGGGGGTCATGCCGTGCGAACGCTGTGGGGCGGTAACCCCAAGTGCGTGAAATCACTTTCCTTCGCTGCAGGACGCAGCAAAGACACACATGTCAGCTTACTTGGGCGCCGTGCCCCGCGGAGTGCTGATCACGTAGGACGTGATGTACTGGCCATTGGAGTCATAGACCACCACGATGGTGGTGTTGGCATCGCGGTAGACCACGGTGGCGTTGCACGGGCAGCTGGCCGCGGCGGTCACCATGCCCAGCGGCTGGTTCTTCGCGTCGTTGACCGCGATCATCTGCTCCTCGGCGGCGCTGCCGATCGGCAGCCGCGTGTCGGTGCCGGGCGTAGCGCTCAGCACCGTGATGACCTCGTCCTGCAGCGAGTTGATCTGCACGAAGCGCAGGCCGGCCTTCTCGAACGTGTAGACCTTGAACAGCGGCGACAGGCTGACGTTCTGCTTGCCGATGGGCAGGCGTTCGCCCATGCCCTGGATCGCGTCGGCGGCGTTGAGCGGCGCGCGCTGGGCGGCCTGCAGGCAGGGCGCGGCCAGCGCAGCCGCCAGTACGGTGAGGGTCAGCAGCGGTTTGATCATGGTGTCTCTCCTTGTCTGGATGTACGGACCTGTACGCCATGGGACGAGCGACAGCCGTGGTCCTTTCCGGCCGGGGCGCCCGCAACGGGCCGTCTCCCGGTCCGTCGTCGCCTGCGGTCCTCCCGGCTCCGTGTTCGCCCTCATCGGCAGGTGCGGAAATAGGAGACTTTGCAGGCGTCGAGTTCAGTATTTCTGACGTTAGTATCTCTGTCAATAAGAAAAATCAACCATGTAAGCGGGAATGGCGTTGGTGTCGGATGTAAGGGGATTCCGTACATTGGCAGGGTTGGGCCGTTCCGCCGTGTCGTTTGCAGCGAAAGGCGGCCGTCGGCATCCCCGCGCGGTGTCGCTGGCAACCACGTGCGCGGATCCGCGCTGCGTTGCAGCAGCCGTCCCGCTGCGGCGGGCCGATCCGCGGCCGCAAGCGGCCAAACGCATGCGCAGCCGCACGTCGTCGCCGTCAGCCTGTATCGTGTCGCGTTTTCCGCACCCGACCGAGCCGATGCCGCATCCGTCCGCGCCTGTCCCGCCTGCCGCCGCTCCCGCTCTGCGCCATGCGCTGAAACCACGGCAACTGATCATGATGGGCTTGGGCAGCGCGATCGGCGCCGGTCTGTTCCTGGGCTCCGGCGTCGGCGTGCACGCGGCAGGGCCGGCGGTGTTGATCTCCTACCTGGTCGCCGGCGCGCTGGTGATCATCGTGATGAACGCGCTGGGCGAGATGGCGGCGGCCAAGCCGGCCAGCGGCGCGTTCTCGGTCTATGCCACCGACGCGATGGGGCCGACCGCCGGCGCCACCGTGGGCTGGCTGTGGTGGCTGCAACTGGTGATCGTGATCGCCGCCGAGGCGGTGGGCGCGGCCGGCCTGCTGGCGACGGTGTGGCCGGGCTTGCCGGTGCCGGCGGCCGCGATCGCGTTCATGGCCGCGTTCACCGCGATCAACCTGCTGGGCGTGCGCAACTTCGGCGAATTCGAATTCTGGTTCGCCATCCTCAAGGTGGCGGCGATCGTCGGTTTCATCCTGGTCGGCATCGCCTTGCTGGCCGGCTGGCTGCCTGGTGTTCCCTCGCCGGGCCTGTCCAACGTCACCGGCAACGGCGGCTTTGCGCCGAAGGGCCTGGCCGGCATCGGCGCGGCGCTGCTGGTGGTGGTGTTCGCCTTCGGCGGCACCGAGATCGTGGCGGTGGCCGCGGCCGAGACCGCCGACCCGGAGCGCAGCATCGCCCGTGCCATCCGTACCGTCGCCTGGCGCATCCTGGTGTTCTACATCGGCTCGCTGAGCGTGATCATCGCGGTGGTGCCCTGGCAGAGCAAGGCGCTGAGTTCGCCGTTCGCCGCGGTGCTGCAGGTGGCCAACATCCCCGGCGCCGCCACCGGCATCACCCTGATCGCGGTGATCGCGTTGCTGTCGGCGCTCAACGCCAATCTGTACGGCGCCTCGCGGATGATGTTCTCGCTGGCCCAGCGCGGCGAAGCGCCGCGCGCGCTGGCCGCGTCCAGCCGCCAGCAGGTGCCGTGGCTGGCGGTGCTGGCCAGCGTGCTGTTCGGCTTCGTCGCCGCGGTGCTGGAGCTGCTGTATCCCAACCGGGTGCTGCCGGTACTGCTGAACATCGTCGGCGCCACCTGCCTGCTGGTGTGGACGATCTCGCTGCTGTCGCAACTGATCCTGCGCGCGCGCGCCGACCGCGCCGGCACCCGCCTGCCGTTCCGCATGCGTGGCTATCCGGTGCTCACCGTGCTGGCGCTGGCGATCCTGGCGCTGATCTTCGGCCTGCTGGTGGCCTCGCCGGACACCCGCACGCAGTTCCTGTCGATGGCGGCGCTGACCGCGGTGATCGCCGTGGTCAGCGGCGTGGCGCGGCGGCTGCGCGCGGGGTAGGGTGCGCGCTCCGGCGGTGGCGGCACGCCGTTGTGGGAGGGACTTCAGTCCCGACGCGTGAGGGTATCGGACGGCGTTTGCTTTGTTCGTCGCGGCTGCATGACAGCGCTTTGCGCGCGTCACGTGTGTCGCCGCAGCGGCGGCGCGTGTTGCTTTTCATGGAGCAACCGCGGCAGGTGTCGCGGTAAGGCCTGTCGCGGCTGAAGCCGCTCCTGCGACGGCACCGACAGCTCGCGGACCTGCCCTTGTAGATACCGTCTTACCCCCTAGCAGGCAAGGCCCCTTTTCGGGTCGAACGCCGTGCCCGATTTGAGAACCCCGTAGGCCAGGTGCAGCAGCTTGCGCATGGCAGCGCACACGATCTGCTTGCCGGCTTTGCCGCGTTCGCTCAGCCGCTGTTTCAGCGTCCGGATGATCGGGTTGTGGGTCATGGCCACCAGGGCCGGCATGAACAGGCCCGCGCGCAGGCGGGGCGAGCCGGTGCGCGAGATGCAGACGTGGCCTTTGCGCTCGCCCGATTCCTGCAGGCACGGATTCAGGCCCGCGAAGGCGGTTACCGCCGCGGCATCGGCGAAGCGCCTCACATCGCCAAGCTCGGCCAGCATCAAGGCCGCGCTGGTGTCGGCAATGCCCTGGATGCTCACCAGCAGCTCGCGCTGCCCACGCAAGGTCGGATCCTGGTCGATATGGTCATCGATGGCCTGCTCGATCTGGGCGATGTGGTGTTGCAGATCGGCCAGATGGACCTGGATCGAGTCCTTCACCTGGGCCGGAGCGACCTCCAGCCGGTTGCGCTCCATCTGCAGCATCTGTTGCAGGTCCTGGCGCCGGCGCACCAGCGCTTTGAGCTGCTTGAGCGCCGGCGGATCAGGGGACCAACGGCGCAACTGCTCGCGATGACGCAGGGCATAACTGGCGATCAGCTTGGCATCGCTGCGATCGGTCTTGACCCGGCTGAGCTGGCTGCGTGCGTACGCGGCCGTCTGCGCCGGGTTGAGCACGCACACCCGATAGCCGCGTGCGTGGAGGAACTCGGCCAGCGCCTGGTGGTAGGTGCCGGTGGCCTCCATGGCGATCCAGCTATCGGGCTGCGCATGCGTCTGCAGCCATGCCTGCAGGGTCTGGAAGCCCTTGGCATCGTTGGACAATTTGGCCTTGGTACGGTGCTTGCCATTGGTCAGATCGATGGCCACATCGAAACTGCGTTTGGCGACGTCGATGCCTATGACGGGAGACATACGCGATTCCTCCATCGTGTCAGGGTCATGATCGGCGCTGGGCCCGGTCCTGCCTTGTCGATGCGAGTTCACGCCCGAGGGCGGACTCTGGATACCGTTCGGACACACAAGGGCCAGCATGTGGAGGGCGGAGCCGATCTACGATGCAAGCTCGAAGCTTTAGGAGCGACTGGACCTCCCACACCTCCTCCGATGATCAGTCGGAAGACATGACGCCTGTTTAAGGGCGACATGTCCAGATACAAGGAGCGGCTTCAGCCGCGACGCGCTGCGATGAAAGCCGCCGCGGCCGAATCCACGACGTGCACGCGCGCCGCTCAGCCCAGCAGCAGGCGTGCGCCCAGGGCGCACAGCAGTGCCGGCGGCATCACCAGCGCGCCGACCTTGAGGAAGCGCCAGAAGCCCACGTCCTCGCCTTCGCGGCGGATCGCGGTCAGCCACAGGATGGTCGCCAGCGAGCCGGTGATCGACAGGTTCGGCCCCAGGTCCACGCCGATCAGCAGCGCATCCACCACCAACTGCGGCGGCTGTGCCTGGGCCACGGTGGTGCTGGCGATCAGGCCGGCCGGCAGGTTGTTCATCAGGTTGGAGCCGAACGCCAGCAGGGTGCCGGCGACGCCGGCGGTGGCCTGCGGCGAGTGCGCGGCAGCGTCGGCCAGGGTGCGCGCGAGCAGGCCGATCACGCCGGTGCGCGACAGCGCCTCCACCAGCACGAACAGGCCGGCCACCAGCGGCAGCACCGACCACGACACCGCCTTGGCCATCGGCAGCGGCGACTGCCGGCCGCCCAGGCAGACCACGCCCAGCGTCGCCAGGCCGGCCAGGCAGGTCGGCAGGCCCAGGTCCAGGCCCAGCGCGGAGACGCCGACCAGCAGCACCGCGGTGGCGAGGATGCCGACCAGGGCGAAGGTGCCGCCACGGGTCAGCGGCACCGTGTCCACGCGCGCGGCGCAATGGCCGGTCAGGTCCTTGCGCTCGGCCCAGCGCAGCATCACGAATGTCACGCCGATCGCCAGCAGCGACGGCAGCGCGAACGCGGCCATCCACGCGCCCAGGGTCGGCATCTTGCCGCCGTACAGCACCAGGTTGGCGGGGTTGGAGATCGGCAGCACGAAGCTGGCGGCGTTGGCGATCAGCGCGCAGGCGAACAGCAGCGGCAGCGGCTTGGCGCCGGCCTTGCGCGCGGCCGCGTACACCGCCGGGGTCAGCACCACCGCGGTGGCGTCGTTGGACAGGAACGCGGTGACCACGATGCCGACGCCGAATACCAGGGCGAACAGACGCTGGGTCGAGCCCTTGGCCAGGTTCACCGCATGCATCGCCACCCAATCGAACAGGCCTTCGGCGCGCGCGGTCTCCGACAGCAGCATCATGCCGATCAGGAACAGGTACACGTCCAGGCCCTTGAGCACCGCCTGCCACGCCTCGCCGCCGGGCATCAGCCCCAGCACCATCAGCAGCAGCGCGCCGCCCACCGCCCAGCACGCCTCGGGCAGCTTGAACGGCCGCGCGATCACGCCGGCGGTGGCCAGCGCGCAGATGCTCCAGGTGGCGAGATTGGCCGTATGCGCGACGGGCATGCTCATGCCGCCGCTGCCGTGGCACGGGCGCCGATGCGCGCGCGCGAAGAGGTCGCTGGAACGAGGCAGGGGAGGGCGATGGGGGAGGGAACGGGCATGGGGCGTCGGGCAGCGCAGTCCGAGGGGCGTGCAGGATAGCAGCGGGGCAGGTGCAGGCCGGGCCGACATGGGCGCTCCGGCGCCCGCGGTTTAGCTTGCGTAGACACGCGTCGCCGGGCTGTCCGCACATCCCTGCATGGCAGGGCCGCGCGGCACCGCGGTGCCGCTACCCCAGATGGCGTGCGATCCACCCTTGCACGAACGCCACCGGCCCGGTCCGTGGCGGCGGCGTCAGCCCGGCGCTGCGCACGAAGCCGGTGGCGGCCTGGGCCAGTGCCTGGTTGGCGCGACGCACGGCCTGCTGCGCGGCCGCCTGCTGCTGGCGCAACTGCACCAGGTGCAGCGACGGCCGCCCGGGCGGGGCGAACTTCTGGTCGCGACGCAGCGCATCGGCGGACAGGCGGCTGGCCTGCGCGGCCTGGTGCAGGGCGTCCAGTGCGTCCAGCACCTGCAACAGCCAGCGTCCGCTGTCGCTGAGCTGCAGGGGAGAGGCATCGTGGTCGCATGCCGGCAGCAGCAGCGGTGGAATCGCCGCACCGGGGATCGTCGCCGCACCTGGATCCAGGGCGCGCAGGCGGGCGTGGAAGGCGGTCTGCGATGCGGAAGGAATGGTCGCCATGCCGGCCCTGTGCGCGAAAGCGCGGACTGTACGCGGTTTGGCGCATCGCCGACAGGTGATGGCGTCGCGCGATGGAGACTGTCCTGCGTCACCGCAGGACCGCTGCGCCCTGCCTGCAGCGCCGCGCTCCATGTTTGCCGCGTCGTGCCCGATCGCACCCGCGGTGGTGCTGGCCGCCGACGCATGCCGCGCGTAATGGCAGGCCGAAGTCGACAGGCCTGGCCGTGGCGCATTGGCGCGTACAGATCTGCGTCGTTGTTTGCCGCAGGCGTCTACGAACATGGCGCGATATGCGCGGGAGCGTGGGCGGCGCCTAATGCGGTGGCGACGCTGCTGCCTCCATCCGGTCGAGATACTGCAGTTCGTGCAGGGCGACGGCATTGCCGGGTTCCAGCTCCAGCGACTGCTGCAGGGCCGCGCGGGCGCCGGCCTTGTCCGGCGTGTCGATCAACAGCGAGCCGATGCCGCGCAGCGCGATCGCGCGGCCCGCGCGCGCCCGTGGCGAGACGTCGGCCAGCGCCAGCGCCTGCCGATAACTGGCGAGCGCTTCGTCCGTGCGCCCGAGGTTGCGCAACGCATAGCCGCGTTCGGTATAGGCGGAGAACAGATACGGCCCGAGCGCGATCGCCTGGTCGAGCCATGTCAGCGCCTCCGACCACTGCCGTTGTGCGGCGGCGGCAAAGCCGCGCATTTGCAGCGCGTTGGCGCAACTGAGGTCGATCCATTCGGTCGGCTGGCCGTCGTCATGCGCGGCCATGTAGGCCTCGTACTCGTGCACGTCGGCGACGCTGATCACGCGCAGGCCGGGCCGTTGCCAGCTGCTGCAATGGGCGATGATCCGGTCCAGCAGGGCGATGTCCGCCGCATCCATGCTGTCCAAGCGTGTCTGCAGCGTGGCGATGTCCTTGCGGTACTCCACACCTGGGCGTGCGGTCGCCGCCTTGCCTTGCAGGTAGGTGGTGACCGGCTCGGTCAGCGCCTGTGCCGCCGCGCCCTGGCCGGCGCAGGCCAACAGCGCGCACGCTGTGGCGCGCAGCATCCCCTTGTGTCGCATGCATCCCCCTGCATCGAACGGTGGTGGAAAGTCGCTGTCAGGTAAGCATCCCGGTTACACCAAGGCAAGCGCGCAGCGCATGGCTGCAGCACTCAGTTGTCGGCGGTGGTCGGCGTGGCGGCGTCGCTGCGCTTCTGCGCGAACAGCCACTGCCACATCTTCGGGTCGCGGTAGGTGGCATCCCAGGCGTTGTGGTTGCCCTGCGGGTATTCGGTGTAGCGCACGTCGGCGTCGAGGTTCTTGAACGCACGCACAATCTTGCGGTCGTCGTGCGGCAGCACCACGTCGTCCTGGGCGCCGTGGAAGATCCACACCGGCACGTGCCGCAGGCGCTGCGCCAGCGCGCTGTAGGGATCGGCCAGATAGGCCACCGGCGTCACCACCAGGTACTCGCGGTCCTCGTGCGGGGACAGGATCGCGCCGCAGATCGGCACCAGCGCGGCGAAGCGCTGCGGCTGCTTCAGGGCGATCTCCCAGGTGCCGTAGCCGCCCATCGACATGCCGGTCAGATACGTGCGTTGCGGGTCGCCGTTGAACTCGGCGCTGCTGTCGTCCAGCGCCTGCAGCGCCATGGTCGCGTTGGCACCGTTCCATTCCTCGCTGTCGGGCGCCTGCGGCATCACCACCAGGGCCGGGAAATCAGCCAGGTGGCGGCGCAGGTAGGGGCCCAGGCCGGACGTGGTCTGGTCGCGGCCGTCGTCGCCGCGCTCGCCAGAGCCGTGCAGGAACAGCACCACCGGCACCGGGCCCTGGCGATGCGCCGGCGCCGGCACGAACACCTGGTAGCGGTAGATGCGTCCATCGAGGGTGAGCTGGCGGCTGACAAAGTGGCCGGTGGCCGGGTCGCTGGGCAAACTGCTGCAGCCGACCATCGACAGGCACAGCAGAAGCAGCAACGAACGCATCGACATGGCTGGCCCTCGGGTGGTGAGCCCGCAGTATCGTGGCCTTGGCGTCTTTCCGACAACCCGGACAGCGGCGGCGGACATGCGCCAGTCAGCCGGCGGCCAAGGCGCGTGCCGGCGCGGCGTGCGCGCTGTGCCGGGGTGGTTGCGGCGACGCGTGCAGTCGCCGCGCACGCGCACGTTCTACAGCAGGACCAGGGTGGCCAGGCCGAGGAAGCTGAGGAAGCCCATCACGTCGGTCAGCGTGGTCAGGATCACCCCGCCGGCCAGGGCCGGGTCGAAGCCCAGGCGCTTGAGCGTCAGCGGCACCAGCACGCCGCCCAGCGCGGCGGTGAGCAGGTTGATGGTCAGGGCCGAGCCGATCACCAGCGACAGCAGCGGCTGCTTGAACCACAGCAGCACGATCAGGCCCAGGCCGATGCCGAGCGCCAGGCCGTTGATCAGCGCCACCGACAGCTCCTTGCGCAGCAGCACGATCACGTTGGAGGCGCCGATCTGGCCCAGGGCCAGGCCGCGCACCATCAGCGCCAGCACCTGGGTGCCGGCGTTGCCGCCCATGCCGGCCACGATCGGCATCAGCGCGGCCAGCGCCACCAGCTTGGCGATGGTGCCTTCGAACTGGCCGACCACGCTGGAGGCGATGAAGGCGGTGCCGAGGTTGATGGTCAGCCACAGCAGGCGGCGCCGGAACGCGCGCCGCACCGGGCTGAACAGGTCTTCGTCCTCGTCCAGGCCGGCCGCGCTCATCGCCTGGTGCTCGGCCTGGTCGCGGATGATGTCGACCACGTCGTCGATGGTGATGCGGCCGAGCAGGATGTTGTTGTCGTCCACCACCGGCGCGGAGATCCAGTCGTGGTCGGAGAACTGCCGCGCGACCTCGTCGGCGCCTTCGCCGACGTCGATCGCCGGCTGCTCGTCGTCGATCAGCCGGTTGATCGGGGTGGAATCCTCGTGGGTCACCAGCGCCGCCAGCGACACCCGCCCCAGATACTGGTGGCGGCGGCTGACCACGAACAGGTGGTCGGTGTGGTCCGGCAGTTCGCCGCGCAGGCGCAGGTAGCGCAGCACCACATCGACATTGACGTCGGCGCGCACGGTGACCACGTCCGGGTTCATCAGGCGCCCGGCGCTGTCCTCGGGATACGACAGTACCTGCTCGAGCCGCTCGCGGTTCTCGCGGTCCATCGACTTGAGCACTTCGTCGATGACCGTGTCCGGCAGGTCCTCGACCAGGTTGGCGAGGTCGTCGATGTCCAGGTCTTCGACCGCGGCGACGATTTCGTCCGGGTCCATGTCCGCGAGCAGGCTCTCGCGCACTTCCTCGCCGACGTGGACCAGCACCTCGCCGTCGTCCTCCGGATCGACCAGCCCCCACACCACCTCGCGCTTGCCCGGCGGCAACGACTCCAGCAGGTTGCCGATCTCGGCCGGTGCCAGCGTATTGACCAGGCGCCGCACCGGGCCCAGGCGCCCGCTGTCCAGCGCATCGGACAGCATGCGCAGCTGCCGCGCGGTCTTGTCGTGGCGGACGGCGTCGGCCATGCGCTGCTCCCTTTGGGTGAGGCCGCGCTCCGGAGAAACGCGGTCGGTCAGATGTTCATCCCAACATTATCGCCTGCATGTTGCGGGAAGCACAGTGGACGGCCGGGATTGGGGAGTCGGGATTGGGGATTCGCGGGTTTCCGCACCCGGACGTCTGCGCATGTAGGAGCGGCTTCAGCCGCGACGGCATTCCCGGGAAGGCCCATCGCGGCTGAAGCCGCTTGTGTCAAATAAGGGTCTATCGTTGCAGGTGAGAGCGGAGTGCGGCAGGCCGTTTAGCCGCAGTGCCAGCAAGCACGAGTAGGAGTCAGCGCCGCCGCACTCCGGTTCTCCTGCCTGACAAGCCCGAACAGTTGCCCGAGTGACGAGCTCGAACTCCACAAGCATGGGCATCGGCAGGAGCGCTCTCGTCCATAAGTCTACTGCGGAGAACGTCTATGCGACGCCATGTCGGGATCGATGTATCCAAGGCCGAACTGGTCATTCATGTCCTGCCGGACGAGCAGACCTGGACCCAACCCAATACGCCACAGGGGCAGCGTGCGCTGGCCCAGCGCCTGGCCGAGCTGGGCTGCGAGCGGATCGTGCTGGAAGCCAGTGGCGGCTACGAACATGCCGTGCTGCAAGTGTTGCGGCAGGCCGACCTGCCCGTGGTGCGGATGCCTGCCGATCGTCCGCGCAAGCTCGCCCAGGCCTTGGGCCTGCATGCCAAGACCGATGCCCTGGACGCGCGCCTGCTGGCCATCGCCGCCCAGCACATCCCGACCACCCCCACGCCCGTGGTGCCCGGGCACCAGCAGTCTCTTCGCGAACTGCTGGACCTGCGTGCCACCCTGGTGAGCCAGCGTGATGTCCATCGGCGGCGCCTGGAGCACATCACCAGCGCCAAGGTGCAACACCGCTGCCGAGAGGTGATCGCCCTGCTGAACCAGCAGATCCAGACGTTGACGCAGGAGATCGAGCGGCAGGGCAAGACCTGCTCAAGCCTACCCAAGGTGCCTGGGCTCGGGACGATCCTGCGCGCGGTTCTGGCCGCGCGGCTGCCAGAGCTGGGCACGCTGCCGCCACGCAAGCTCGCTGCCCTGGTCGGGCTGGCCCCGTTCAATCACGACAGCGGTTGCTGGAAAGGCCAGCGCCGCATCAAAGGCGGACGTGCCGACGTGCGGCGCGTGCTGTACATGGCCACCTGGGCCAGCATCCGCGCCAAATCCCCCTTGGCCAACACTTACGCGCGCCTGCGCGCAGCGGGCAAGCCGGCCAAGGTCGCCATCGTCGCCTGCATGCACAAGTTCCTGCGCTGGCTCAATGCCATCGCGCGCGATCAGGCCTCGTACGCTCCTCCTGCCATCGCAGGTGCATGACAGTTGACTCCTACAGAAAATCGATAGGTTTCTTGACGAGAGAGCGCTGTGCTCGCAGAGACCAAGCCGCGCGCCTTTCAGAAAATCGCTTGCCTGCGATCAAAGGAAGGACATCCTGCCCAATCCCCAATCCCCAATCCCCAATCCCGAATCCCGAATCCCGAATCCCGAATCCCGAATCCCGAATCCCGGCTCTCAAGCCAGCCAACGCTCGATGCCCTTGCGGTCGCGGGCCTGCAGCAGTTTGGCGCCGCGCTGGCGCAGGGCCTGCAGGTCGGTGTCGCGGATCACCTGGCGCACTTCCAGCATCGTCGCTGGGTGCAGGCTGAACTCGCGCAACCCCAGCGCCAGCAGCATCGGCGTCAGCGCCGGGTCGCCGGCGATCTCGCCGCACACCGCCACCGGTTTGCCGTGGGCCTGGCCGGTGGCGATCACCTGCGCGATCAGGCGCAGCACCGCCGGATGCAGCGGCGAATACAGCTCGGCCACCGCCTCGTTGTTGCGGTCGGCGGCAAGCAGGTACTGCACCAGGTCGTTGGTGCCGATCGACAGGAAGTCGATGACGTCGATGAAGGTGTCCAGCGCGAGCGCCGCCGCCGGTACCTCGATCATCGCGCCGAGTTGCACCTGCTCGGCGATGGCATGGCCATCGCGGCGCAACTGCGCGGCGATGCGCTTGAGGTGGCGGCGCATCGCCAGCAGTTCCTCGCGCGCGCTGACCATCGGCACCAGCACCCGCACCGGCCCGTACGCGGAGGCGCGCAGCAGCGCACGCAACTGCGTGTCGGAGACCTTGGGCCGGGCCAGCGACAGGCGCACGCCGCGCAGTCCCAGTGCCGGGTTTTCTTCATTGCTCATGGTCAGGCCGGTGCGATCGGCCTTGTCCGCGCCCAGGTCCAGGGTGCGGATGGTGACCGGCCGCCCGCTCATGCCCAGCACCGCGTCGCGGTAGGTGTGGAACTGTTCTTCCTCGTCGGGCAGGGCGTCGCGCTGCAGGAACAGGAATTCGGTGCGGTACAGGCCCAGGCCGTCGGCGCCCAGTGCATGCGCGCGGGTGACGTCGTCGCGCGACTCGGCGTTGGCCAGCAAGGTGATGTCCACGCCGTCGCGGGTGCGGCTGGGCTTGGAGCGCAGCTTGCTCAGGCCGCGCTGCAGTCTGGCCTGCTCGCGTACGCGGCTGCGGTAGTCGCGCAGGTCGTCCGGAGTCGGGTCGACCAGCACCGCGCCCTGGGTGCCGTCGACGATCAGCACGTCGCCGTCGTTGATCTTCTGCAGCGCGTCGGCGACGCCGACCACCAGGGGCAGATGCAGGCTGCGCGCCAGGATCGCGCTGTGCGACAAGGTGCTGCCGGCGCTGGTGACGATGCCGACCACGCCCTGCGCCTGCAGTTGCGCCAGCTCCGACGGTGCCACGTTCTCGCACACCAGGATCTCGCCGGCCAGGCCTTCGCTGTCCGGTTGGCGTTTCTGCAGGAACGCATGGATCCGCCCGATCACATGGTCCAGATCGTCCATGCGGCTCTTGAGGTAGGCGTCCTCCATGTCGTCGAACACGGTCGCCAGGCGGTCGCGCTGCAGGCGCAGCGCGTAGTCGGCGCTGTAGCGGCCGGTGCGGATCAGTTCGTCCAGGCCGTGCAGCAGTTCGGGGTCGTCGAGCAGCAGCGCGTGCAGGTCGAGGAATTCGCCGACCTCCTTGGCCAGGGCGCCGTGCAAGCGCTGGCGCAGGCCGTGCATCTCCTCGCGCGCGGCGTCCACCGCGCGGTGCAGGCGATCGAGTTCCTCGGGGATCTGTGCGGCGGCTATGCGTTGCTCGGCCACCTCCAGCGCATGCGGCAGGCGCACCCGCGCCCGGCCCAGGGCATTGCCGCGCGAGGCGCCATGGCCGGCGATGCGCACGCTCACCGCGCGTGCCCCGTGCGGCAGCACCGCGTCCCTGCCTGCGGCCGCCGGCGGCGCATGCTCAGCTGTCCTCGTCGAAGCGCCGCTCGAACAGGTCGACCACGGCCTTGAGCGCCTCGGCTTCGTCGGCGCCGTCCACCCGCACCGTTACCGGCGTGCCTTGCGCGGCGGCCAGCAGCATCACGCCCATGATGCTCTTGGCGTTGACCTCGCGGCCCTTGGCCGCCAGCGTGGCATTGCAGCGGAACGAGGACAGCGTCTGCACCAGCTTGGCGGTGGCGCGGGCGTGCAGGCCGAGGCGGTTGGAGACCAGCAGTTCGCGTTCAAGCATCGTCGATCACCACGCCGTTGCGCGAGCCGGCGGCGGCGGTCGCGGGCAACTGCTCCAGTCCTTGTTCGGGGTAGTTCATGATCCGCAGCAGCATCGGCAGGCTCAGCGCCGAAACGCGCCGCACCGGCGTGCCCAGGCGCGCCAGCCGCGCGGCAAGGTTGCTCGGGCTGGCCCCGTACAGATCCGTCACCACCAGCACGCCATCGCCATCGTCCACCCGCCGCAACGCCGCAGACGCCTGCGGCAGCAGCGCGTCGAGGTCGGCATCGAACGGCACGTCGAACGCTTCGGTTTTCAGCGGCAATTGCCGCAACAGCCGGGTCGCCACGCTCAGCAGCGCGGCGCCGATCCCAGGGTGGGTGATGAGAAGAATGCCACAGGCCATGGGAGAACGTTAACAGGTCAGGCAGGGCGCAGGGAATGCCTGTGGGGAGCTGGGATTGGGGATTCGGGATTGGGGATTCGCAAGAGCCAGAGCAATGCCGCTTTTGCCAATCCCGAATCCCCAATCCCGAATCCCGAATCCCGGCTTTTCGATCAATCCTGCTCGCGATGGAAGGTCGCCACTTCCGGCCAGCCCTGTTCGCGGGCGTGGCGGGCCAGGCGTTCGGCCAGGTAGACAGATCGGTGCTTGCCGCCGGTGCAGCCGAAGGCGATGGTCACGTAGCTGCGGGTGTCGTTGCGCAGCCGCGGCAGCCAGGTGTCGAGGAAGTCGATCAGCTGCGCGGTGTAGCGCTGCACGTCCGGTTGCGCGTCCAGGTACTCGCGCACGCCGCTGTCGCGGCCGGTCATCGGGCGCAGCTCCGGGTCCCAGTGCGGATTCGGCAGCACTCGCGCATCGAACACGAAATCCGCCTCGGCCGGCACCCCGCGCTTGTAGGCGAAGGACTCGAACAGCAGCGACAAGGTGTTCTCGGCGGACAGCGCGAACTCGGTGGTGACCCGCCGGCGCAACTGGTGCACGTTGAGCGTGCTGGTGTCGATCACCGCATCGGCCGCCTCGCGCAGCGGCTCGGTCAGGGCGCGCTCGCGCTCGATCGCCTCCGGCAGCGACAGGCTCTGGTGCGACAGCGGATGACGCCGGCGGGTGTCGGCGTAGCGCTTGATCAGGGCCTCGTCGTTGGCGTCGAAGAACAGCAGCCGCGCATCCAGGCCGAACTGCGCCACCGCCTCGCGCCAGCGCGAGAGCTGGGTCAGGTCGCTGTGGCGGCTGCGCACGTCGATGCCCACCGCCAGCTTGCTCGGGCCGGCGTCCTCGCGCACCAGGCTCTTGACGAAGGCCGGCAGCAGTTCCACCGGCAGGTTGTCGACGCAGTAGTAGTCCAGGTCCTCGAAGGTCTTCAGCGCCACCGACTTGCCGGAGCCGGACAGGCCGCTGACGATGACCAGGGTGGAGGTGTTGGCGCCGGCGGTCATGGATTGCGCCGCTCCAGCAGGTTGCTGTGGCGGGCGATGAACATCGCCGCCGGATCGATGCCCTTGGTGCGCAGGATGTGCAGGCGCGTGGCGGCCTCGGTCAGCACCGCCAGGTTGCGGCCGGGCATCACCGGCAGGGTGATCAGCGGCACGTCCAGGTCCAGCACGTGGCGGGTGCCGGAATCGCCGGTGAGGCGCTCGTAGCCGTGGGGCGTGGGCTCGGTCATGGGCCGGGTCAGGTGCACGATGAGCCGAAGATACTTGTTCTTCTTTACAGCCGTGTCGCCGAACATCTCGCGCACGTTGAGCACGCCCAGCCCGCGCACTTCCAGCAGGTCCTGCAGCAGTTCCGGGCAGGTGCCGTCGAGTACGTCTGGGGCGATCTGGGTGAATTCCGGGGCATCGTCGGCGACCAGGCGGTGGCCGCGGCTGAGCAGTTCCAGCGCCAGCTCGCTCTTGCCCGAACCGGCCTCGCCGGTGATCAGCACGCCGATCGAGTAGATCTCCATGAACACGCCATGCAGGATCACCCGCGGCGCCAGCGTGCGTGCCAGGTGGTAGGAGAGGTGATTGAGCAGTTCGTGGCCGCGCTTGGGCGAGACCCACAGCGGCGTATCGGATTCGTCGGCGGCCGCGCGCAGGTCCTCCGGGCACGACTGGTTCTTGGTGACCACCAGCGCCAGCGGCCGCACCTGCACGATCTTCTCGATGGTCTCCCAGCGCTGGCGCGCGTCCAGCGAGTCCAGCCAGGCCAGCTCCTCGGTGCCGAGGATCTGCACCTTGTTGGGGTAGATGGTGTTGAGGTAGCCGGCCAGCGACGGCCGCCGCGAGACCGCATTGCCGGCCTCCAGCACCCGGTGTTCGCCCTTGTGCCCGGCCAGCCAGCGCAGGCCCAGGCGGTCGCGCTGCTGGTCGAACAGTTCGCGTGCGTCGATGCTGGTGTTCATGCGGCGGCCCGTGGCGCGCCGCCGAGCAGCGCATACAGTGCAGCGGCGTCCGGCGCACTGCGCAGGGCGTCGCGGAATTCCTCGATGGAGAACTGCTCGGCCAGTTCGGACAGCAGCATCAAGTGTTGGTGGGTGTAGTGCGCCGGGACCGCCATGGCGAAGATCAGGTCGACCAGGGTGCCCTGGCCGTCGAAATCGATCGGCTGTTGCAGGCGCAGCAGTGCGCCGCGCGGGGCGTCCAGGTCCGGCGCACGGCCGTGCGGGATGGCGATCCCATGGCCGATGGCGGTGCTGCCGAGCTGCTCGCGCTCGCGCAGGCTGGCGAAGAGTTCATCGGCGCCGGCCTGCTGGCAGGCCAGCAGACCGGCGGCGGTGTGCAGCAGGGTGTCGCGATCGGCGGCCGGAAGCACCTGGGTGCTGACGGCCGCCATCAGATCGGTCAAGGGCATGGCGGCGCAACGTGGGGAGGATCACGCGAGATTGTCGCGCACCTCGGCCGCATGGTGGTCGTGCTTCTTTTCCTTGTGCTTGATGATCAGCCGGTCCAGCTTGTCGGCGAGCAGGTCGATCGCCGCGTACATGGTCTGTGCGCTGGCGTCGGCGTGCAGGGTGCGGCCGGGGACATTGACGGTGGCCTCGACGTGGTGGTCGGGCTTGCGCAGCGCCAGTTGGGCGCGGACCTCGATGGTTTCCTCGTAGTGTCGCTTCAGCCGTTGCAGCTTGGTCTCCACATACTCGCGCAGGGCGGGGGTGACTTCGATCTGCTGGCCGTAGGTCTCGATACGCATCGGATACTCCTTGGTTCGGGTTTCACACCTATGAACCATCGCCGCCGCCGCTAGCCGATTCGAACGCGTTCGTGGGAGGCGGAAATGCTCATGGCCTCACGATACTTCGCCACGGTGCGGCGCGCTACAGGCACGCCGGCACTTTTCAGCAGGTCGGCCAGCTTGGCGTCAGAAAGCGGCTTGCGCGGATTTTCCGCCTCGATCAACCGCCGGATCATCGCCTGGATCGCCGTGCTGGACGCCTCGCCGCCGCTGTCGGTGTCGATGCCCGAGGCGAAGAAGGCGCGCAGCGGGATGGTGCCGCGCGGGGTGCGCACGTACTTGCGGGCGATGGCGCGCGAGATGGTGCTCTCGTGCAGGCCCAGTTCGCCGGCGATCTCGCGAAGGGTCAGCGGCCGCAGCGCCTGTTCGCCGAACTCCAGGAAGCCGGCCTGCTGCTTGAGCAGGCAACGTGTCACCTTGAGCAGGGTCTCGCCGCGCGCCTCCAGGCTCTTCAGCAGCCAGCGCGCTTCCTGCAGTTGCCCGCGCAGGTAGCCGGCGTCGCTTTCGCCGCACTGGCGGATCAGCCGCTCGTAGCCGCGGTGGATGGTGACCTTGGGCTGGGCGTGCGCCGACAGCGCCGCATGCCAGACGCCGCGCTGGCGCCAGACCACGCAGTCCGGCACCACGTAGGTGTCGCTGCCCAGCTCGCCGATCTGCTTGCCCGGGCGCGGGTCCAGCGAGCGCAGCAGCGCGACCGCGGTGTCGACCTCGGCGGCCGGGCGCTTGAGTTCATGGGCCAGCCCGGCCACGCCGCTGCGCGGCAACCGCTCCAGCGGACCGTTGGCGATGATGCGGGCCAGCGCCAGGCCCGGCGTGTCCTCGGGCAGGGTGTCCAACTGCAGGGTCAGGCACTCGCCCAGGCTGCGCGCGGCGATGCCGGCCGGGTCGAAGCGCTGGATCTGGTGCAGCACGGTGAGGATCTCGTCCTCCTCGGCGGCGATGTCCGGGCGCAGGGTCTCGGCGATCGCGGCCAGCGGCTCGCGCAGGTAACCGTCGTCGTCGAGCGCGTCGATCAGCGCCGCGCCGATGCTGCGGTCGCGCGCCGACAGCGGCGACAGGTGCAGCTGCCACAGCAGGTGGTCGATCAGTGTGTCCGGTTCGGCCACGCGCTCGGCCGCGCTGCCGAGGTCGTCGTCGTCGAACGAACCGCCGCTGCCGCCGGCCCAGGCCGGTTCGGCGTCGGTCCAGTCGGCACCGTCGCTGGCCGGCGCGGATTCGCCGCGGTCGCCATCGCCGTCGCTGGGTGTGTCGCCTGCCGCGTGGTCGTGGTCAAGCCCTTGGTCAGCGCCTTCGCTGCGTTCGAACGCGGGTGCGGCGTCCTCGGACCATTCCAGCAGCGGATTGCTCTCCACCGCCTCGGCGATCTCCACCTCCAGCTCGGCGCTGGACATCTGCAACAGCTTGATCGCCTGCCGCAACTGCGGCGTCATGACCAGGTGCTGTCCCAGCGATGTCTGCAGCCGTGCTTTCATGCCTGTACCGAGCGCGGAAGGAGCGTAGCCGGCGCGTGCGCGGTCAGAGCCTGAAGGTTTCCCCGAGGTAGACGCGGCGCACGTCGCTGTTGGCCAGCAGCGCTTCCGGCGCCCCCTGCGCCAACACGCTGCCTTCGTTGAGGATATACGCCCGGTCGCAGATTCCCAAGGTTTCGCGCACGTTGTGGTCGGTGATCAACACGCCGATGCCGCGCTGCTTGAGGTGGGTGACGATGCGCTGGATTTCGCCGACCGAGATCGGGTCGACGCCGGCGAAGGGCTCGTCGAGCAGCATCAGTCGCGGCTTGGCCGCCAGTGCGCGGGCGATCTCGCAGCGACGGCGCTCGCCGCCGGAGAGGCTGGCGCCGAGCTGGTCGGCGACGTGGCTGATCTGCAGTTCGTCCAGCAGCGCCACCAGTTCGCGTTCCTGCCCGGCGGCGTCCAGGTCCTCGCGCAGTTCCAGCACCAGGCGGATGTTGTCGGCGACGCTGAGCTTGCGGAACACCGACGGTTCCTGCGGCAGGTAGCCGACGCCGAGCTTGGCGCGCTTGTACATCGGCAACGCGGTGATGTCGTTGCCGTCGAGCACGATGCGCCCGGCATCGGCGTCGACCAGGCCGACGATCATGTAGAAGCAGGTGGTCTTGCCGGCGCCGTTGGGGCCGAGCAGGCCGACCACTTCGCCGGCTTCCAGGGTCAGTGCGAAGTCGCGCACCACTTCGCGCTGCTTGTAGCGCTTGCGCAGGCCTTCGGCGAGCAGCATCACTGGCCTCCTTGCTTGGCCGGCTTGGCGGGTGCCGCGGCCGGCTTGGCGGCGGGCTTGGCGCCGTTGGCAGGCGTGGCGCCCGGAGCAGCGCCGGCGTTCTTCGGCTGGATCACCGTGTGCACGCGCGTGCCGTCGCCGCCGCCCTGCATGTCGCCGGTCTTGGTGTTGTAGACCATGCGCTGGCCGGCATTGGTGCCCTTGGGCGAGGTCATGCGGTAATTGCCGGTGAGGATCACCGTGTCGGTGGGCACCTTGTAGTCGATGTTGTCGGCGACCGCGTCCATCGGCGAGCCGTCGTCCAGTTCCTGCTTCAGAGTGGCCTGCTTGCCGGTCAGCACGACGCGATCGATGTCGCCGTTCTTGCGGAACAGGTCGGCGGTATCGGCATGGATCTCCAGCGTGCCCTGGATGATGACGACATTGCCGAAGAAACGGACCTTGCCGTCGTCGGCCATCATGTTGCCGTCCTGCGCATCGGACTTGATGTCCATCGGCTGGTTGCGGTCGGTCGACTTGGCCAGCGCCAGGGTCGGCAGCAGCAGGGCGAGCAGGGCGAGCTTAGCGGGCAGCATTCGGTTCATAACGGGACTTGACCTGTGAAAGGAGCTTGTACTGCCGGGATTTCAGGTCGACCTGGAAGCCGACGCCGGTCTGCATCATACCGGGCCGGGTCATCGTGACCGGGTCGGCGGTGCGCGCGCTGTTGGTCTGCGGGAAGACGTCCAGGCTCTGGGTACGGAACGTGGTGGGCGGGATGCTGGGCACCTTGGGGCTGTCGCCGGCGACGTCGCCACGCAGGCGCAGTTCGTCGCCGTTGGCGCTGACCCAGCCGGTCTTGCTGCGCATTTCCCAGTGCTGGCCGTTGGCGTCGGGCAGCAGGAACAGCGGGGTCACGATCGACATCGTCTGGTCGGCGCGGCTGCGCTCCATCTGCGGCGCGCGCAGGGTCATCGCTTCCTTGCCCTGCTTGTCCAGGCTGACGATCTCGAAGTCGCGGGCGATGTAGTCCACGCTGGCTTCGTCGGAAGGATTGCGGCTCGGCTTGCTGCGTTGGTTCCAGGCGGACCAGCCGCTGATCAGCGCCCCGACCAGCAGCAGGCCGCCGAGGGTGGTGCGCCAGTTCATGCGCCGTGCTCCTGCAGCAGTGAGGGGACATGGCCCTGTGCGGCCAGCAGCACGTCGCACAGTTCGCGCGCGGCGCCTTCGCCGCCGCGGGCGCGGGTGGTCCAGTGCACGTGTTCGGCCGTCCAGGGATGCGCGTTGGCCGGGGCGACGGCCAGGCCGACCACGCGGAGCGGCGCCAGGTCGGGCAGGTCGTCGCCCATGAAGCAGACCTGCTCCAGGCCGATGCCGCGCTCGTCGCACAGCGCCTGCACGCCGGCGCGCTTGTCCTTGACCCCGATCTGCACCAGCAGGCCCAGCTCCTGGCCGCGCTTCTCCGCGGCCAGGCTGGGGCGGGCGGTGATCAGCGCCACGTCGATGCCGTGCCGGCGCAACTGCACCAGGCCCTGGCCGTCGAGCACGTTGAAGGCCTTGCTCTCGTTGCCGTCGCGGTCGTAGTACAGGCGGCCGTCGGTCAGTGTGCCGTCGACGTCGAAGCACGCCAGGCGGATCCGGGCGGCGCGGTCGATCAGGTCGGCGGGGAGGTCGGCCAGCGGGGAATAGGGCATGTTCGGGATATCGGGGCGGGGAGGCCGGCTTTCCAGCGGCCAGGGCCAGCGGCGTGGGGCGCCGCGGGCAGTGAACGGGTTCAGTCTGTTAAACCACTCTGGCGCGCAACAGGTCGTGAATGTTGAGCGCGCCGACCGCGCGGCCGGCAGCGTCGACCACGATCAAGCCGTTGATCTGGTGCGTCTCCATCAGCCGGGCGGCCTCGGCGGCGAGCTGGTCGGCGCCGATGGTGCGCGGCTGCCGGGTCATCACCTCGGCGATGCGGGTCTGGCGTACGTCCAGCGCGCTGTCCAGCGCCCGGCGCAGGTCGCCGTCGGTGAACAGCCCGAGCAGGCGGTCGTCGGCGTCCACCACCGCGGTCATGCCCAGGCGCTTGCGGCTCATCTCCACCAGCGCCTCGCTGAGGCTGGCGTCTTCGCGGACCTTGGGCAGTTCGTCGCCGCGGTGCATGACGTCGGTGATGTGCAGCAGCAGGCGGCGGCCGAGGCTGCCGGCCGGGTGCGAGCGGGCGAAGTCGTCGGCGGTGAAACCGCGTGCGTCCAGCAGCGCCACTGCCAGCGCATCGCCCAGCGCCAGCGAGGCGGTGGTGCTGGAGGTCGGCGCCAGGTCCAGCGGGCAGGCCTCGGCCGGCACGCTGACGTCCAGGTGCAGGTCGGCCTCGCGCGCCAGCGTGGACTGCGCACGGCCGGTCATCGCGATCACTGCGTTGCCCTGGCGCTTGAGCACCGGCAGCAGCATCAGGATCTCGTCGGACTCGCCGGAGTAGGACAAGGCCAGGACCACGTCGGCGTCGGTGATCATGCCCAGGTCGCCATGCCCGGCCTCGCCCGGGTGCACGAAGAACGCCGGGGTGCCGGTGGAGGCGAGGGTGGCGGCGATCTTGCGCGCCACGTGGCCGGACTTGCCCATGCCGGTGGCGACCACGCGCCCGCGCGAACCCAGGATCAATCGGCAGGCGGCGGCGAAGTCGGCACCGATGCGCGCGCCGACCGCCGCCAGCGCGGCCTGTTCGATCTCGACCACGCGACGGCCGCTGGCGACCAGGCCGGCGTCGTCGGGCATCGTGGGAGACAGGGGCGATACATCCATGCGGGTGCCGGTCGGAGGGTAGAATGGCCGATCATTTTATTAGGAAAGCCCGGTGGACGCCGAAACCATCCGTAAACTCATCGAGGCCGGCCTGCCGGACGCGCAGGTGCAGGTGCAGGGCGACGACGGCGTGCACTTCGAGGCCACCGTGGTCAGCGCCGCCTTCGCCGGCAAGCTCCCGCTGGCCCGCCACCGCATGGTCTATGCCACCCTGGGCGAACTGATGGGCGGGGCGATCCACGCGCTGGCCCTGACCACCCTGACCCCCGAGCAGGCCGGGCACGCCGCCGGCTGAGCCGCCGCGCCCGTTTTTCCCTTTTTCCCTTCCCCCACGAGACCCATGGCCAAAATCGTAGTGACCGGCGGCAACGCGCTGCACGGTGAAGTGAACATTTCCGGCGCCAAGAACGCCGTGCTGCCGATCCTCTGCGCGACCCTGCTGGCCGATGCGCCGGTGGAGATCACCAACGTGCCGCAACTGCACGACGTGATCACCACGGTGAAGCTGCTCGGCGAGCTGGGCGCGGAAGTCACCATCGACGAAGGCACGCTGGCGCGCGGCAGCGCGATCACCGTCGACCCGCGCAAGGTCGACCAGCACGTCGCCCCGTACGAGCTGGTGCGCACCATGCGCGCCTCGATCCTGGTGCTGGGACCGCTGCTGGCCAAGTTCGGCGCGGCCGAAGTGTCGCTGCCGGGCGGCTGCGCGATCGGTTCGCGGCCGGTCGACCAGCACATCAAGGGCCTGCAGGCGCTGGGCGCGGAGATCAGCGTCGAGAACGGCTACATCAAGGCCAGCAGCAACGGCCGGCTCAAGGGCGGCCGCTACGTGTTCGACATGGTCAGCGTCACCGGCACCGAGAACGTGCTGATGGCCGCGGCCCTGGCCGACGGCACCACTGTGCTGGAAAACGCGGCGATGGAGCCGGAGGTCAGCGACCTGGCCGACTGCCTGAACGCGCTGGGCGCGAAGATCGAAGGCGCCGGCACCTCGCGCATCGTCGTGCACGGCGTGGAGCGCCTGTCCGGCGGTCGCCACGCGGTGCTGCCGGACCGCATCGAGACCGGCACCTTCCTGGTCGCCGCGGCGATGACCGGCGGCAGCGTCACCGTGCGCCGCGCGCGCGCCGACACTCTCGACGCGGTGCTGGACAAGCTCACCGAGGCCGGCGCCAGCATCGAGACCGGCGAGGACTGGATCCGCCTGGACATGCACGGCAAACGCCCGCGCGCGGTCAGCCTGACCACCGCGCCGTATCCGGCGTTCCCCACCGACATGCAGGCGCAGTTCATGGCGCTCAACTGCGTGGCCGACGGCGTCGGCGTGATCAACGAAACGATCTTCGAGAACCGTTTCATGCACGTCAACGAACTGCTGCGGCTGGGCGCGGACATCCAGATCGAAGGGCATACCGCGATCGTGCGCGGCGCCGAGCGGCTCAGCGGCGCGCCGGTGATGGCCACCGACCTGCGCGCCTCGGCCTCGCTGATCCTGGCCGGCCTGGTCGCCGACGGCGACACCACCATCGACCGCATCTACCACCTGGACCGGGGGTACGAGAACATCGAGGAGAAGCTGGGGGCGCTGGGCGCGTCCATCCGGCGCGTCGCATGATCCTCAGCGGCCGCTTCAGCCGCCGGCGCAAGGTGTTGCTGGCGATCGTGGTGGTGCTGCTGGCCTGGGTGGGCTATGCCTGGTACACCGGCATCGCCATCACCCAGGGCATCGAGGAGCGCGACATGGACTGGAACGGCGACGGCCAGGTCACCCGCGACGAGATCTGGCAGTCGTTCTACGCGGTCGGCGTCAGCCGCACCCACAATGGCCCGCGCGAGTGCAGCACGTTCTACTGGCGCAGCACCGGCGCGCAGATCCGCGTGGATTGCCGCACTACCTTCAAGGCCGCGCCGGCGGAGAAGAAGTAACGGCGTGGGGCAGGGCGCCGCCTAGGTGGCGCCCGCGTGGGGAGTGCTGTAGAGAAAGGCCCGTCGGTCGTCACGGTCCATGTGCCGTGGATAGGAGTCGACGCGCGCCGCTTGGGGTCTGCTGCAAGTCGCCAACTGGTTTCCGCAAGACGATTCGCATCCGCGCGTCGGGGCTGAAGCCCCTCCCACATGGGAAACACCACGGGCAGGGAATTGCTATTGCGATTTCCGCCGAATCCCAAATCCCAAATCCCGAATCCCGGCTCAGCGCGTCGCGGCTGAAGCCGCTCCTACATGGGAAAAACCCGGGCGGGGAAGCCGCCGTTGCGATTCCCCAATCCCAGCCCTCACACGGGAACGATCACGCCCAGGGAACCGCTTTCACGATTTCCCAATCCCCATTCCCCAATCCCGGCCCTTCAGCGCAACGCCTTGATCGTCAGGTCCAGCGCGTCCTGGCCGTTCTCGCGCTGCAGGATGCGCACCGGCACCGGCATGTCCGGCACGATCCAGGCCACGATTTCCTTGGAGCCGTCGGTGCGGCTGACCTTGGTCGCCTGTTCGGTCTTGCCGTTGACGGTGACCGCTTCCTTGCCGGCGATGCGGTAGGTCATCGGCTTGGCGCGGCCCTCGTCGACCATGCGGTAGCTCGGGGTCTTGCCGGCGTTGACGTCGCGCGCGATCGCCAGGTTGATCAGCAGCGCGTCCATGTCGCCCGGCTGCAGCTTCACCGGGCCGCGGCGGTCGGCCTTGAGGTCGCCGCCCCAGGTCGCCTGGCCGGTGCTCCAGTCGTAGTTGGCGGTCACCGCCTTCTTCTTGATCAGGAACACCGAGCGGTCGTCGCTGCTGAGCGGACGCAACTGCCCGCCCTTCTCCTCGAACACGGTGCTCTGGCTGAGGTCGGCGACCTGGTTCTTGATCGCCAGGCTGTAGCGCCAGCGGTCGCCGCCTTGCTTGGCCAGGGTCATCACGCCGTTGGCCTGCATGCCCATGTAGCTGGCCTGGTAGTCCGCGGTGAACGGCTCCAGGGCCAGGGCGGGCAGGCTGGCGGTGGCCAGCAGGGCGGCGGCGAGGGCGGTCAGCGGGCGGGCGATGCGGGTCATGGTCAGGCTCCTTGGTATTCGGTCAGGCGCAGGTCGATGCGGTCTTCGCCGTCTTCGCGCTGCAGGATGCGCACCGGCGTCGGCACGCCGTTGGCGATCCACAGGATGGTCTCATTGCGGCCGCCGTTGGTGCGCGACACCCGCAATGCGTCGTAGCTGATGTCGCCGACCTGCACGGTCTCGGTCTGGTCGGCGGCGCGGTACACATGTTCGCGTACCCGGCCGACGTCGACGAACCGATAGGTCATGGTCTTGCCGGGTTGCGCGTCGCGCATCAGCGAGAGGTTGAGCAGCAGCGCGCTCTGGTCGCCGGGCTGCAGCGGGATCGGCGCCTGCCGGTCCTTCTTCAGGTCGCCGTCCCAGCGCGCCACGCCCTGCTTCCAGTCGTACACCCCGGTGACCTTCTTGCCGAAGAACACCGCCTTCTTGACCGTGCTCTGGCTCTGCGGGACGTAGCGGCCGTCCTGCACGGTGAACACCGTGCTCTGCTCGATGTTCAGGCCGAGGATGCTGGCGAAGCCGCTGCGGCCGTGCACGCCCAGGTCGACCCGCCACTGGTCGCCGCCGGTATGCACCACGTCCATGCGCGCGTCGCCGGCCGGCTTGCCCTTGTACAGGGCGTCGTAGGTGGCGACGAAGGGCTGCAGCGGCGGCGGCGTCCAGGCCTCCGCCGGCAGCGCCGGCGCCGCTGCGGAAGCTGGCGCGGGTGAGCCGGTGGCAGGCGTCGTGGGTGCGGGAGCGGTCTGCGGCGCCGGCTGCGCGGCGGGCGCCGGCGCGACCTGTGCGCCGACGATGGGCGCCAGCAGGCCGAGGCCGGACGCGACGAGGAGGGCGAACGGACGCGGAGCGAGCTTCATGGGATCGGCTGGCGTGAGCGGGAGGGAAGAGGGGAGGGGCCGCGGACAGGTGCGGCAGCGCATTCAGGGAAGCAGCACGTCGTCGCAATCTAGGCGCAGCGGACTAAACCGGCACTGACCGTCCAGCCACACCTTGCCGTCCCGTTCAGCCAGGCGGCCCGCGGCCGCCAGCCGCAGCACGGCGCACAGCAGCCGGTGCTCGCGCGGCAGCAGGCGCCGCGCCAGGTCGTCCGGGCCATCGCCGGCCTGCACCGGCACCCGTACTTGCGCGATCACCGCGCCGGCATCCAGTTCCGGCACCACGAAATGCACGCTGGCGCCGTGCTCTGTGTCGCCGGCCGCCAAGGCCTGGGCGTGGGTGTGCAACCCGCGGTACTTGGGCAGCAGCGAGGGGTGGATGTTGAGCAGGCGTCCGCCGAAGCGCTGCACGATGCCGGCGCCGAGAATGCGCATGTAGCCGGCGCAGACCACCCAGTCCGGCTGCGCCGCGGCGACGGCGTCGCCCAGCGCCTGGTCGAACGCGGCGCGGTCGGGGAAGGTCTTGGGCTGGGCCGCCCAGCGGCGGTCCGGCGCCACCATCGCCAGCGCCGGCGCTTCGGGGCGATCGCCGAACACGCCGACCACCTCGGCATCCAGGGTGCCGGCGGCGATCGCCGCGAGGATGGCCTGCAGGTTGGAGCCGCGGCCGGAGGCGAGCACGGCGAGGCGAAGCGTCATCGGACAGGGTTCCGGAACAGGGCGCCCACCGCGGGGCGTTGCAGCGTCAGCAAGGTGGCAATGCCCAGCGCAGTGCCCAGCGGGAAGCCGAAGCAGGTGATCGCGGCGCCGGCGTAGCACAGCCGCAGCCGGCGACGCTGGCGCAAGGCCTGCGCTACCAGGATGTTGAGGATCAGGGAAAGCAGGATGACGCCCAACAGGAACGACAGCATCGCGATCGCGACGACGCCACCCTGGGCCTCGTCCGGGCTCTGGCCGACGGCGTTGAGCTGCGCCTCCTCGTGCACGCCGTAGGCCAGGACGGCGCCCACCAGCAGCATCGCCACCATCTGCATCCCCGCCATCACGCCATACAAGGTCGACAGGGTGTTCAAGTCGAAGTTGGCGCGCGCCACCTCGGTGTCGGGGTGGCCGCGTGCGGGAAGAGGCGGTGGCAGCGACATCGTCGGTCTCAGCGCGGCGTGGAGGGGAGCGGCGGCGCGGCACGTCGCCATGGACAGGCGCTGGCGCAGCCCAGCGTGGCCAGCAGCATGTCCATGTGCGCATCCCAGGGATCGCCCTGCTGGCCGTTGTAGGACTCGGCCTGCTGCGGCGACAGCAACAGCGCGATCAACCACTCCAGCCATTCGTAGACCAGGCTGGCGCACATGATCGTCATCGTCGCCAGCACGAAGGCCTGCCGCGCCGACAGCGCCGGCCAGCGCTGGCGCGCGTGGTCGCGCAGCGCCGGCGCGAAGCACGCCCCGAACAGCAGGTGGATCAGCCGGTCTGTGTGATTGCGCTGCCAGCCGAACGCCGCGCTCGGCGACCAGCCACCGGTCAGCGCGCGCAGCCACTGGTCGTAGGGCACATTGGAATAGAGCCAGTGCGCGGCGACGTTGTGCACGCTGATGAAGAGGCAGATGGCGGCGAAATGGCCGGTGCGCAGCGGCCAGCGCCGGTCGTGCCAGACCAGCCAGGCTAGGCCCAGCACCGCCAGGGAGCTGTGCATGGCCTGTTCCGCCGGCCACAGCGGCCGCAGCCAACTGGCGGCGAACACCGCCAGCGCCAGCGCCAGCCAGGCGCGCTTGGCCGCCGCCATGCGGCTCAGCCGATGTGGACGCGTTCGCCAGCGTCCGCGGCGGCCACCACCGCGCCGATCTGCCAGTGCGCCAGGCCGAGGGTGTCCAGGCTGCGCTCCAGCGCGGCCACCTGCGCCGGCGCGGCGACCAGCACGAAGCCGATGCCGCAGTTGAAGGTGCGCCACATCTCGCTGTCGGCCACGGCGCCTTCGCGCTGCAGCCACTCGAACACCGGCGGCAGGGTCCAGGCGCTGGCGCGGATGTCCAGGCCCAGGCCCTCCGGGATGACGCGGATGATGTTCTCGGTCAGGCCGCCGCCGGTGATGTGCGCCATGGCGTGGATGCCTTCGCCCTGCTCGCGCAGCAGCGACAGGATCGGCTTGACGTACAGTGCGGTCGGCGCCATCAGCGCGTCGGCCAGGGCCACGCCGCCCACCTGCAGGTCGGCCGGGCGCCCGGCGCGGTCGTAGATGCGGCGGATCAGCGAGTAGCCGTTGGAGTGCGGGCCGGAGGAGGCGATGCCGATCAGCACGTCGCCCTGGCGCACGCGGGCGCCGTCGAGCAGCTGCGACTTCTCCACCGCGCCGACGGTGAAGCCGGCAAGGTCGTACTCGCCCGGCGGGTACATGTCGGGCATTTCCGCGGTCTCGCCGCCGATCAGCGCACAGCCGGCCAGTTCGCAGCCGCGGGCGATGCCGCCGACCACCGCCACGGTGGTCTCCACGTCGAGCTTGCCGGTGGCGAAGTAGTCCAGGAAGAACAGCGGCTCGGCGCCCTGCACCAGCACGTCGTTGACGCACATGCCCACCAGGTCGATGCCGATGGTGTCGTGGCGGCCGAGCTGCTGCGCCAGCTTCAGCTTGGTGCCGACGCCGTCGGTGCCGGACACCAGGACCGGCTCGCGGTACTTGCCGGACAGGTCGAACAGCGCGCCGAAGCCGCCCAGTCCGCCCATCACCTCGGGGCGGAAACTGCGCTTGACCAGGGGCTTGATGCGTTCGACGACGGCATTGCCGGCATCGATGTCGACGCCGGCGTCGCGGTAGGTCAACGGGGCGGCGGCGGGGGGCTGGGAAGTGGTCACGGGCGGCGGGGTCGGCGGAAAGGCGGCGATTTTAACAGGCCGCATTGGCGCTAGGCCCGCATTCGGGCAACAATTCGCCCCGGATACGTCGAGTACTGGACCCTTCATGCGCCGCAGCCTTGCCTTCCTCCTGTCTTTCGCGCTGTGCCTGCCTGCCGTGAGCGCCCTGGCCCAGGCCGAGCTGCGCACCGAGGGCGACGTGGCCGGCGCCACCGGCCCCTACGACGCCGAAGTGCCGGTCAACAGCCAGAGCGAGGCCGACCGCAACGGCGCCCTGTCCCGCGCGCTCGGCGTGGTGCTGGGCAAGATCTCCGGCGACAAGGGCGTGATGTCGCGGCCCGGGGTGACCCAGGCGCTGCGCAACGCCAAGAATCTGGTCGACACCTTCGACTACCGCCAGGACCAGGGCACCTCGCCGAGCGGCGCGCCCACCTTCCGCACCATCCTGGTGGCGCGCTTCCGCCCGCAGGACGTGGACGGCCTGGCCGCGGCGCTGGGGCTGCCGGTGTGGCCGCAGCCGCGGCCCAAGCCGGTGGTGTGGCTGGCCATCGACGACGGCAGCGGCCCGCGCCTGGTGGGCGTGCAGCAGTCCAACGCCGCGCGCAGCCTGCTCGACCGGGCGATCGAGCGCGGCTTCCGCCTCGGCCTGCCCACCGGCAACGCCGCCGAGCAGGCCCTGGCCGGCGCGATCTGGCGCCAGGACACCGCCGCGGTGGCCAGCGCCTCGTCGCGCTACAGCCCGCCGATGCAACTGATCGGCAAGCTGTACCGCGGCAAGGCCGGCGGCTGGACCGCGGACTGGACCTTCGTCGATGGCGGCAAGGTGCTGTCGACCTGGTCGGCCAGCGACGCCGATGCCCGCCGCGCCATGGCCAGCGGCGCCGACGGTGCCGCCGACGCCCTGGTCAAGCGCTACGCCAAGGCGGTCAGCGCCGGCCCGGCCGGGATCTACCGGGTGGTGATCACCGGCATCCGCAGCGCCGACGACTACCTGCGCGCCTCCGCCGCGCTGCAGAACGCCTCGGTGGTGCGGCGCATCGTGCCGATCCGCGCCGATGGCGATCGCCTGGAACTGGATCTGGACCTGCTCAGCGGCGTGTCCGGGCTGAACCGCATGCTCGGCCCGGACGCCGCGCTGCAGCCGGTGGTCGCGCCGGTCGAGGGTCCGGTGATCCTCAACAGCGAGCCGACGGAGTACCGCCTGAAATGACGTTGTCGCCCGAAGCCGAGATCGCGCTGTTCCTGCGCCGCCTGAAATGGACGGCGGTGATCGTCGGCGTGCTGTGGGTGATGTGGCTGCTGGCGCCGATCCTGACCCCGTTCGTGCTGGCGCTGCTGCTCGGCTGGCTCGGCGACCCGCTGGTGGACCGCCTGGAGCGCGCCGGGCGCTCGCGCAACATGGCGGTGACCCTGGTGTTCGTGCTGATGGTGCTGCTGCTGGTGCTGGCGCTGGTGATCCTGGTGCCGATGCTGGAGCGGCAGATCGTCACCTTCATCGACGTGCTGCCGCAGGCGCGCGACTGGTTCATCGGCACCGCGATCCCCTGGGCCGAACACAAGACTGGGCTGGAGCTGATGGGCTGGCTGGACCCGGAGCGGCTGATCGACTGGATCCGCGGGCACTGGCAGCAGGCCGGCGGCGTCGCCGCGACCTTCTTCGGCTACCTGTCGCGCTCGGGCTTCGCGATGGTGACCTGGGTGGTCAACCTGGTGCTGCTGCCGATCCTGACCTTCTACTTCCTGCGCGACTGGGACCTGCTGGTCGCGCGCGTGGCCGCCACCATTCCGCGCAACCACGTGGCCACCATCACCCGCCTGGCACTGCAGTCCAACGAGGTGCTGGGCGCATTCATCCGTGGCCAGTTCCTGGTGATGCTGGCGCTGGGCGTGATCTACGCCGGCGGCCTGACCCTGGTCGGGCTCAAGCTCGGCCTGTTGATCGGCATCGTCGCCGGCCTGATCAGCTTCATTCCCTACCTGGGGGCGACCACCGGCATCCTGCTGGCGGTGCTGGCCGCGCTGGTGCAGGCCAAGGGCTTCGATCTGCAGTTGCTGATCCTGGTCGGCGTGGTGTTCACCGTCGGCCAGTTGCTGGAAAGCTACGTGCTGACCCCGCGCATCGTCGGCGACAAGATCGGCCTGCATCCGGTGGCGGTGATCTTCGCGGTGATGGCCGGCGGCCAGTTGTTCGGCTTCCTCGGCATGCTGCTGGCGCTGCCGGTGGCGGCGGTGGCCAACGTGCTGCTGCACTACCTGCACGAGCAGTACCGGCAGAGCGATCTGTATGCTGGCGAGAAGTCGGCGATCCTGCTGGACACCGCCACCGAGCGCACCACCATCATCGAACTGCCGCCGCGCAGCCCCGACCAGCCGTGAGCGTGCCGCAACTGCCGCTGGCCCTGCGCTATCCGCCGGAGCAGCGCCTGGACCGCTATCTGGGCGCGCCGGACGGGCTGCTGACGCAGCTGCAGGCGGTCGCCGACGGCGCCGCCGACGACTGGGTGTACCTGTCCGGCCCCGCCGGCACCGGCAAGACCCACCTGGCCCTGGCGCTGTGCGCGGCCACCGAACAGGCCGGGCGCAGCGCCGCCTACCTGCCGCTGCAGGCCGCTGCCGGCCGCCTGCGCGATGCATTGGAAGCATTGGAGGGTCGCGATCTGGTCGCCCTCGACGGTCTGGAAGCGATCGCCGGGCAGCGCGAGGACGAGGTGGCGCTGTTCGATTTCCACAACCGTGCGCGCAGCGCCGGGGTGACCCTGCTGTACACCGCGCAGGCCATGCCCGATGGCCTGGCGCTCAGCCTGCCGGACCTGCGCTCGCGGCTGTCGCAGTGCACCCGCATCGCGCTGGCGCCGCTGGACGACGCCGGCCGCGCCGCGGTGCTGCGCGAGCGCGCCCAGCGCCGCGGTCTGGTGCTGGAGGATGCGGCGATCGACTGGCTGCTGACCCATGCCGGACGCGACCTGGCCGGCCTGATCGGCCTGCTGGAACGCCTGGACCGCGAATCGCTGGCGGCGCAGCGGCGGGTGACGGTGCCGTTTTTGCGGAGGGTGGGAATCGGGAATGGGGAATCGGGAATGGGGAAAAACTGAGATTCCCGCAACCGAAGCCGGACTGCGGCATTCGAGAAAAACCGCGCTTCGCGCCGCGTGACCGGGCACGGCGCCGCTGATGTTCCGGGTGTCGTGCTCGGAATCGAAGGGTTCTGGAGATGCCCGCTTGCCGCCGTGGCGCAGGCAACCTATGGGACCTCGGCTTTTCCCATTCCCGATTCCCGATTCCCCATTCCCAGCACCTCATCCAACTCCGCCAACCGCTGCGGTGTCCCCACGTCCGTCCAGCGTCCGTGGTGCCGCAGCCCATGGAGTTGCCCCTGGTCTGCATGCGCGCGCAGCAGCGGCACCACCGAGAAGCGGGGCGGCACGCCCGGCGCGGTCGGCGCCGGGGCGGCGATGGTCTGCCAGTCGCGCAGCAGGGCAGGGCGGTACATGCCGATGCCGGCGTAGGTGAGCAGCGGTTCGCCGGCGTTGTGCACGTGCCCGTCGTCCTGCAGGGCGAAATCGCCATGCGCGGCATAGGCCGGCGGATCCACCAGCACCAGTTGCGCCAGACCGGGCGGCTCAGGCGCCAGCCGGGCGAAATCGAAGTCGGTCCAGATGTCGCCGTTGACCAGCAGGAACGGCGCCTCGCCGAGCAGCGGCAGCGCGTGCAGCATGCCGCCGCCGGTTTCCAGCGGCGTGGCGCCTTCATAGGAATAGGCGATATGCAGCCCGAACGCGCTGCCGTCGCCGAGCGTCTGCGGGAACTGCTCGGCCAGCCAGGACGTGTTGATCACCACCTCGCGCACGCCCAGCGCGGCGAGCTTGCGCAGGTGCCAGACGATCAGCGGCGTGCCGCCCACCGCCAGCAGCGGCTTGGGCGTGTGCGCGGTCAGCGGCCGCATGCGCTCGCCGAGACCGGCGGCGAAGATCAGTGCCTTCATGCGCCAGCCGCCGCGCGCTGCGCCAGGGCCGGCTTGATCCGCGTCTGCAGCAGCTGCGCCAGCGGCTGCAAGGTGGAGTGCCGCGGCAACGCCTCGTCGAGGTAGGCGATGAAGCGCGGCACGTTGTCCAGGTACCAGGCCTTGCCGTCGCGATAGTTCAACCGCGCGAAGATGCCCAGGTTCTTCAGGTGGCGCTGGATGCCCATCCACTCGGCGTCACGCAGGAACTGCGCCAGCGGCGGCACCTGGATCCCGGCCTGCAGCGCGCGCGCGTGATAACCGGCCAGCCATGCGTCCACCTGCGCCAGCGGCCAGCTGACCGTGGTGTCCTTGAACAGGCTGACCGGGTCGTAGGCCACCGGCCCGACCACGCAGTCCTGGAAATCCAGCACCGCCGGGCCGTCGGCTGCCGGCATCAGGTTGCGCGGCATGAAGTCGCGATGCACCAGCACCTGCGGCTGCGCCAGCGCGTTGTCCATGAGCTGGCGCTGCACCCCGTGCAGGGCCGCGCGCTCGTCGGCCTCCAGGGTGATCCCCAGGTGGCGCTGCAGGAACCAGTCTTCGAACAGCCCGGCATCGCGTTGCAGCAGCGCCTCGCCGAACACGCCCAGTCCCGGTGGCGGCGCGATGGCCTGCAGCCGCAGCAACTGGCCGAGCGCCGCGTCGAAGTGCGCGTCCGCCGTGGTCGTGTCCAGGCGTTGTGCCAGGGTCGGTTGCCCCAGGTCTTCCAGCAGCAGGAAACCGGCCTCCGCGTCCTGCGCCAGGATTTCCGGCACCCGCACCGCGCCACCCTGCAGCAGGGCGTGCATGCGCAGCCACGGCCGCACGTCTTCCAGGTCTGGCGGCGAATCCATCACGATGCGGCTGATGCCGCGGCCGTGGCTGCGCCAGTAGCTGCGCTGGCCGGCGTCCACCGAGGCGCGCTCCAGCGTCGCCTGTGCATCGCCCAGCGCCGTACGCGCCCAGGCCAGGCGGTGCGCGGCGCGTGCCGCAAGGACATCGGGAACGGTGGGGCTGGCGCTCATCGGCAGGCTGTGGCGGAAACGAGCCGCACAGCGTAAACGGGCGCCGCCGCTGTGGCGAGCGGCGCCGCGTGCCTCAGCGTTTGCTGGAGAACAGCCGCAACAAGGCGAGCAGGGCGATGGCGCCGAGCAGCGCACCGAGGAAGCCCGCCGGCTCGCCGCGGCTGTACCAGCCCATGTAGTGGCCGAACCAGCCGGCCAGCAACGCGCCGGCGATGCCCAGCAACACGGTGAACAGGCAGCCGGAGCGCCCGCTGCTGGGGCCGAGGAAGCGCGCCAGCAGGCCGACCACGAAGCCCACCAGGATGATGTAGAGCCAGCTGTCGCTGCCGAACAGAGTGTGCATGGAGAGCGATCCGGACGCGGAAGGGAATCAGCATCGGATCGTGCCAGATCGACTGTGATGGCGTCGATGCTTGCGTGCGCCGCGCAGGCGGCACGCCCAAGGGGGCTGGCCGCTCGCCCTGTCCAATGGTCAACGCTAGGGAAGGACGTCGCGTTTAGACGACGCCTCTCCTGCAGAAAACCAGGGAAAATCAGGCACTCAGGAAACCGGCTCCGCCAATCCCGAATCCCGAATCCCCGCTTTTACACAGCCGAATGGCTGGTCATCCCGGCTCCATCAACAGCACCCATGCCCACCATGCTGCTCGCCGCCGGCGACCGCGGCGCTGCCGGTGGTCTCGCCGCGCAGGCTTGCGGCGTGGTGGGCCGCAATCACCCGCGACACGCAGGCGGTGACCCGCTTGCCCATCGGGATGTGCAGGAACTCGTTGGGGCCGTGTGCGTTGGAATGCGGGCCGAGCACGCCGGTGATCATGAACTGCGCGCCGGGGAACTTCTCGCCGAGCATGCCCATGAACGGGATCGAGCCGCCTTCGCCCATGTACATCGCCGGCTTGCCGAACGCGGCCTGCGAGGCCGATTCGATCGCATCGGTCAGCCAAGGCGACTGCGCCGGCGCGTTCCAGCCGGAGGAGGACTTCTCCAGCGCCAGCGACACCTCGGCGCCGTACGGCGGGTCGCGCAGCAGCACCTCCTTCAGCAGTTCGCCGGCGCGCTTGCCGTCCAGCGTCGGCGGCAGGCGCACCGACAGCTTCACTGCGGTCTCCGGGCGCAGCACGTTGCCGGCCGAGGCCAGCGGCGGCAGGCCGTCGGCACCGGTCACCGACAGCGCCGGGCGCCAGGTGCGGTTGAGCACCAGCTCGGACAGGTCCTCGTGCATCGGACGCATGCCGGGCAGGAACGGGAACTTGCTGTAGACCTCGTCGCCCAGCACCTCGGCGACCTTGCGCGCCTGCGCCAGCCGCTCCTCGGGGATGTCGGCGTACAGGCCGTCGACCTTGATCTTGCCGGTGGCTTCGTCCTCCAGCCGCGACAGCAGGTCGCGCAGCACGCGGAAGCTCGACGGCACCACGCCGGAGGCGTCGCCCGAGTGCACGCCTTCGCTGAGCACCTTGACGCTGAAGTTGCCGCCGGCCAGGCCGCGCAGCGAGGTCGTGCACCACAGTTGCTCGTAGTTGCCGCAGCCCGAATCCAGGCACACCACCAGCGAGGGCTTGCCGATCCGCGCCGCCAGGTGGTCGACGTAGGCGGGCAGGTCGTAGCTGCCCGATTCCTCGCAGGCCTCGATCAGCACCACGCAGCGCGCGTGCGGGATGCCCTGGTCCTGCAGCGCCTGGATCGCCGCCAGCGAACCGAACAGGGCGTAGCCGTCGTCGGCGCCGCCGCGACCGTACAGGCGGTCGCCCTTGAGCACCGGCGTCCACGGGCCGAGGTCGGCGTCCCAGCCGGTCATTTCCGGCTGCTTGTCCAGGTGCCCATACAGCAGCACGGTGTCCTCGCCGGTGGCATCGCTGCTGGCCGGCACCTCCAGGTAGATCAACGGCGTGCGGCCTTCCAGTTGCACCACCTCCACCTGCAGGCCGGGGATCGCCTGCGCCCGCGCCCAGCGCTCCATCAGCGCCACCGCATCGGCCATATAGCCGTGCGCGACCCAATCGGCGTCGAACATCGGCGATTTGTTGGGGATGCGGATGTAATCGACCAGTTGCGGGACGATGTCGTCATCCCACTTTTCGCTCAGGAAACGGTCGATATTGGCACTGTCCATGAAAAACTCCGGGGTGATTGCACACGTGTGCAGCCATTCTACGCCCCGGTGCCCGTGTAGGGTTTTTCCTACACGGCGACGCGCCGTTTACCTGCTGTTTGTGACGCGCTCCGACGATAGGCTGTACCCATGTGGCGAGCGATGCTGACCACGCCGGCAGGAAAGGCCGGCGAAGTCCCCATCCAAGTCACAAGGAGCGTTGCCATGCAGTCTTTTATCGTGGTCCTGAAGTCGCTGGTCGTTGCCCTGATGCTGTCCGGTTCCGCGCTCGCTGCGGACAAGGTCAACATCAACTCCGCTGGAGCGGAGGAAATCGACCAGGTGTTGGTGAACGTGGGAGCCGCCAAGGCTCAGGCGATCGTCGACTACCGGCAGGCGCACGGACCTTTCAAGAGCGCCGAGGAACTGGCACTGGTGAAGGGCATCGGACTCAAGACGGTCGAGCGGAACCGCGACCGGATCGATGTGGGCGCCACGAAGGCACCCGCGCCGACAGCCGCCAAGCAGGCAGCTGCCAAGCCGGTGGAAAGGCGTTAAAGGGATTTGCAACGAAAGGATAGGGCCGGCGCTGGATGCGCGGCCGCAGCCTCACTGAGCAGGACGCGAAGGGGGAAGGCAGGAAGCCGACAGGGAGGTACATCGTCGCCCGGCGTTGCACAGTGACGTGCAGCCGGGCGATGTTTTTTTGGGGCCATGGCGCGTCTTGCGTTGCCCCGCGTCCCCGCGGGCGGGCCGGGGAACCGGTGCCATCGCCGCGATCGGGCAGAATGTGCGGATGGATGGGTGCACGCTGTCTGCGCGGGTCATTCCCGCCAACGAGTATCGCCGCGAACGCTGGCGCAACGGCCTGGGCTGGACCCGGGAGATCCTGCGACTGCCGGCGGTCGGCGATGACTGGCTGCTGCGCCTGTCCATCGCCGAGATCGAGCAGGACGCCGCCTTTTCACCGTTTCCCGGGATCGATCGCGAACTGGTCCTGCTGCGTGGCAATGGCGTGCGCCTGCGCTTCGACGACGGCGAGGAGCAGGTGCTGCAGGACCCGTGCGCGCGCCTGCGCTTCGCCGGCGAGCGGCCGCTGCGCGGCGAGTTGCTGGATGGCCCGACCCACGATTTCAACCTCATGTGGCGACGCGACCGGCTGCGCACGCAACTGCTGCACCGGCCGCTGGTCGGGCCGATGCTGTTCTTCGCCGAACCCGGTGTCGCCTGGGCCGTTCATCTTCTGGCAGGGCAAGCGCAGTTCGATGCGGCCAGCGGACTGCCGCCATTGGCGGCCGGCGACAGTGCCTGGTTGGCCGCCGATGCCAGGCGCCGCTTCGCTTTGAGCGGGGGCGGGGAGTTGCTGGCGATGCGCATCGAGGCCTTGGCGACCCCCGCCGACTGAGCCTGCGACGCCGTGCGCGCGGGTCTTGCGGCGTCGGCGCCGACCGCGTCCAATGCGCGGACGCGGCCACCCGGGCCGAACAGCGGAAGCCGACAGGTGGTCTCGGATAACAGGTGGATGGCGAAAATTCTGGTGGCGGACGCGGACGCGGCCTTGCGCGACCGGATCCGCGGTTACCTGGCCTGTTTCAACCTGCAGACCCACGACGCCGACAGTGCGCCGCAGCTGCAGGCGCAACTGGCGGCCGGGCATTACGACGCCGTGGTGCTCGATGCCGGTCTCGACGGTGCGGAGGGCCTGCGCCTGTGCCGGCATCTGCGCGATCGCGGCGACATCGCCATCGTGATGATGGCCGATCGCGCCGAGCCGGTGGACCGGGTGATCGGGCTGGATCTGGGCGCTGACGACTTCCTGGTGCGGCCGCCCGACCTGCGCGAACTGGTGGCGCGGCTCAATGCGGTGTTGCGCCGGGTCCGTGCCACGCAGCCGCCGCCGGCGGCGCATGGCGGCTGGTAGGTCGATGCCGCGCGTCACCAGGCGGTGGCGCCGGACGGGCGGACGATTCCGCTGTCGCCCGGCGAACTGCGGTTGATGGCGGTCTTCCTCGAGCAGCCCGGCGAGGTGCTCACGCGCGAGACGCTGCGCACCGCACTGGGCGATGGCGAGGCCAGCGCCGCGGCGGGCAGCCGCGGCATCGATCTGCAGGTCTCGCGGTTGCGCCAGAAGCTCGGCGACGACCCGCTGGTGCCGCAATGGATCCGCACCGTGCGCGGCAAGGGGTATCTGTTCGAGCCGCATCAGGTGGGGGCGCCCGCCGTCCGCTGAGCGGGGCCGGCCTGGCCGCGTGCCCACAGCGGCGTGCCCGGTCCTGCCGGACCTGCGTTTTCCGCCCCGCAGCGTTGCTGCCTCACCGATGGGCGGCGTCGTCTGGCCCGGGCATGCGCCGGTGCGCGGGTGCCGCGCGACATCAGCCGCTGACACGCCCCCCGGCACGCTAGATGTCAATTCAGCGTGTGTTTCAGTTCTGATACAAAGCCGATATCTTGCTGACAACCCATGCCCCGACACTGCTGGCGTCGGGTTGATCCGTCGGAGCAGCCATGACCGCAGCGATCGCTGCATTCCACGACTGCACTTCATGACACTAGGGGGTTCGCATGATCAGCAGCATCAGCAGTGGCAGTTCGGCCTATGCTGCCAGCCGCTTCAGTACGGCCAGCAGTGCGTCCGCGCAAACGGCGCAAACGACGCAAACCGCGGAGCAGAATCCGCTGCAGAAGTTGTTCAAGAGCATCGACAGCGACAACGACGGCAGCCTCAGCAGTTCCGAGCTGAGCGCGGCGCTGAAGTCCAGCAAGAGCGACAGCAGTTCCAGCATCGACATCGATGGCCTGATGAGCATGCTGGACCAGGACGGTGGCGGTACCGTCAGCGAGAGCGAGTTTTCCCAGGCCCTCGCACCGCCGCCGCCGCCGCAGGGCGGTGCCGACAAGGACGCCAAGTCGATCCTGAGCAGCCTGGATACCGATGGCGACGGCGTCATCAGCAGCAAGGAACTGAGCGCCGCCGCCAATGGCAGCGACAGCAGCGATCTGTTCGCCAAGCTCGACAGCGACAAGGACGGCGGCATCAGCCTGCAGGAACTGAAGAGCGGCATGCGCCCGATGGGGCCGCCGCCGCCGCGGGGTGGCGAGGGCGGTGCCAGCGCCAGTGCCACTGACAGTACCAGCGGTGCCGATAGCAGCGCCGCCAGCAGTTCGAGTTCCAGTTCTGCCAGCAGTTCCGATTCCAGCTCCGCCTCCAGTACCAGCAGCGCGCAGGATGCCTACGCATTGCTGCTCAAGTTGGCGTCGGACCAGTATCGCAGCTACGGCAGCAACGCCAGCGCGTCGACCTCGTTCTCGGTCGCCGCGTAACCGCGACGGTCCGCCTTCGCGGCGGACCGTGGCCATCGGCGCGCGACGCGAGGCGGGAATCGCTGTCGAGCCTCCCGCTACATGCGCATCCGGCCGGCATGCGACGGCCCGACACGGTGCGCCGCCTGTGCTGTACCCGATGTCGCGCGATCACGCCTTCGAGCATCGCGCGGTGGAGGCGGGGCGCGATCGATGCGCTCGTGATGACACTGCAGACACTGGTGGCAGAAAACGGCGGCAGGCAACGGGCTGTCTACGCACTCGTGCCGAAGCGCGGCCATCGCGACCGGCGCACGCTCATGCGTCGAGCAACGTGGCGAAGGCGCTGCTGAGCCGTTCCTGCACGCCGTCGGCGTGGCGCAGCAGGAAGCGCACCGCCAGCCCCTCGCGCTCGGCGCAGGCCAGTCCGGCCTCGACCCCAAGCACGCCCAATGCCGTGGCCCAGGCATCGGCGCGCATCGCATCGGCAGCCGCCACCGTGACCGCGGCCAGCGTCGCGGCGATCGGGCGGCCGCTGCGCGGGTCCAGCATGTGTCCGTAGCGCCGGCCGTCCTGCTCGAAGTGGTGCCAGCGATCGCCGGACGTGGCCACCGCCAGGCCGTCGACCGCGAGCGCGCGTGGCGCCACGTCGCCACGTCGTTCCTCTGCAGGCGCAGCCTCGATCAGCACGCGCCACGCCTGTCCATCCGGCTTGCGACCGAAGCCGTAGAGGTCGCCGCCGACCTCGACCAATGCGCTCTCCACGCCATGCGCACGCAGTGCCGCCGCCGCCAGGTCGACACCGTAGCCCTTGGCGATCGCCGACAGATCCAACTGCAGCCCGCCCGGCTGCTGCCAGCGGCCAGCGCCGTCGACGTGCAGCCGGCGCCAGTCGCCGGCGGCGCGGGCCTGTTGCAGTGCCGCGACGCCGGGCACCCGTCGATCGCCGGCCTCGGCGCCGAACCCCCACAGGCCGACCACGGCGCCGATGGTGGGGTCGAAGGCGCCGTCGCTGCGCTGCGCCACCTCCAGCGCGCAGCGCAGCACCGTATCCAGCGCGGCCGGCAAGGCGTGCCAGCTGTCGGCGTCGGCACGGTTGTAGCGGACGAGATCAGACTGCGCGTCCCAGGTGCTCATCTGCGCGACGACCAGATCGAGCCGGGCCTGGATCGCGTCGCGCAGCACCGGCAGGTCATGCGCGCGCGGTGCGACCAGTCTGGCGCTCCAGTGCGTGCCCATGCTGCGGCCGTGCAGGGTGGCGATGCCGGCATTGGGGCGGGATGCGGCGGTCATGCGTCGACCACGCGCTGCGCTGCAATGCCGGGACGCCGGCACCCGGCGCTGCGCGCACGCACGCTGGCGGTGCGGGCCGCGTCCGCGTCGCCGCGCACGTTCAGGTCTCCGACCAGTCGCGCAGCAGGTTGTGGTAGACGTTGGTCAGGCGCAGCAGCGCCGCCGCGTCCGCGCCGCTGGCAGTCAGCGCCTGGATCGCGGTGTCCAGATCGAACAACGTCTGCCGGCGGCCGGCGTCGCGCACCAGGCTCTGCACCCAGAAGAACGAAGCCAGCCGCGCGCCACGGGTCACCGGCGCGACCCGGTGCAGGCTGCTGGACGGATACAGGATCAGGTCGCCGGCGGGCAGCTTGACCTCGTGTTCGCCGTAGGTGTCGTGGATCAGCAGTTCGCCGCCGTCGTACTCCTCCGGCGCACTGAGGAACAGCGTGCAGGACAGGTCGCTGCGCACGGTCAGCGCCGGCTGCGCGGCGGTGGCGGCCTGGGTCATCACCGCGCCATCGACGTGCAGGCCGTAGCTGCCGCCGCCGGCATAGCGATTGAAGCGCGGCGGGATGGTGCGCAACGGCAGCGCCGCGGCGAAGTACAGCGGGCTGCGCGCCAGCGCGCTCAGCACTGCCTGGCCGAGTTCCTGCTTCAGCGGCGAGGCATCGGCCAGTTGCTGGTTGCGCTTGACCTGCGCGCCCTGCGCGCCGACGGTTTCGCGGCCGTCCACCCAGTCGGCGGACGCCAGCGCCTGGCGGAACCGTGCGACCTCATCGGCGCTGAGGATGTAGGGGATATGCAGCAGCATGCGGCGCTCCGGCGGTGGACGCCCAGGATAGGGCGTCCACCGCGCATTGGAAGGCGCGGTCGGTCAGAACCGGACCTCGGCGGTCAGCAGCACCGAGCGCGGCGCGCCCGGCGTGTAGCGGAAGCCGCTCTTGTTGATCGCGGCGACGTAGTCCTTGTCGAACAGGTTGTAGGCGTTGAGGCGCAGCGCCACGTGGTCGTTGACCGGGTAGCTCAGCACAGCGTCCCACACCGTGTACGACTTCACGAACGCCGGCGTGCCGACCGCGCCGTCGCGCCCGCGCTTCATCTCGCCCGAGTAGCGCACGCCACCGCCGACGGTCAGTCCGAACGGCAAGGTGTAGGTGGTCCAGGCGGTGAACGCGCTGTCTGGGGTATAGGCCAGGTCCTGGCTGCCGTCCTGCGAGACCGTCGTGCCTTGCCGCACCCGCGCATCCAGCTTGGTGTAGCCGCTGGACACGGACCAGCGCTCGGTCAGCTTGCCCACCGCCGACAGTTCGACGCCTTGCACGCGCTTTGCGCCGCTCTGGTAGTACAGCCCGTCGCTGCCCTGCACGATCTCGTTGTTCACGTCGGTGCGGAACAGCGCCAGCGTCGCGAACAGCGCATCGTCGAGGAAATTCCACTTCGTGCCGACCTCGGCGGTCTTGGCCTTCTGCGGATCGAAGCGCGGATTGTTGGCGTTGTTCGCCGAGGCGCTCAGTTCCAGCGTGCTGCCGCCGGGCGGCTGCTGCGAGGTGGCGAAGTTCGCGTACACGCTCACGTCCTCGTTGGCCTTGTAGACCGCGCCGAGTTTCCAGCTGAACAACGTGTCGGCGATGTCGGTGTCCAGGCCGACCACGGTGGTGCAGGGCGCGGCGGTGGAGGTGGCGGAACTGCACACCAGGCTGTCGAAGTCGGTCTTGTAGCGGTCCGCGCGCACCCCGGCGGTGATCAGGAAGCTCTCGCCGAACTTCAGCGTGTCGAAGGCATAGGCCGAGTAGGTGGTGGTGGTGCCGTGGCTGCGCGCGCCGTTGCGTGCGGTGCGCAGCGGCGTGGTGTTCCAGTCCGGCGCATACAGGTTGGCCGGATTGGCCGCCAGCCAGGCGGCGCGGTCGACGAGGTTGTGGCCCCAACTGCGCAGTTCCTCGCGCGAGGCTTCCACGCCGGTGCTCAGGTTGTGCCGTACCGCGCCGGTGGCGAAGTCCACACGCAGGTTCAACTGGTCGGCGAGCAGGGTGTACTGCTGGTCCTTGAAGGTCGGCAGGCTGCGCGCCACCGTCCAGGTCGCCGGATCGGCCGGATTCGGCGTGCGCAGGTTGGCGGCGTTGGGCATGAACGCGAACAAGAGGTAATCCTGTTCGTTGCGGCCCCAGCGCGCGGTATTGGTCAGCTTGACCGTGTCGGACACGTCGTGCTCGATGCGGAAGGTGGCCATCTTCGCGGTCACGTCGTCGTGGTCGGCGCGGGTGCCGTAGAAGTTGCTGCGGTCCACACGCGCCGCGCTGCCGAGCCACGGCCGTGTGGGATCGGGCGAACTGTAGCCGGGCAGGCCGATGGTCGGCACGCCGCCGTCGGGCACGTTGTCCTGCTTCACGTACAGCAGGTCGAGCAGGTAGCGCGTGTCGGTGCCGAGACCGAACGCCAGCGACGAGGCCAGGCCCCAGCGCTTGTTGGCGACATGGTCGCGGCCGATGGCGTCGCTGTCCTGGCCCATCACGTTCACCCGCAGCGCGCTGCTGGCGCCCAGCGCCTGGTTCCAGTCCGCGGTCGCGCGGCGCTGGCCATGGTCGCCGCCGGACAGGGTGGCGCTGCTGGCGTTGTCCAGGTGCGCCTGCTTGCTCACCAGGTTGATCGCCCCGGTCGGCGCACTGCGGCCGTTGTCGGTTCCGGCCGGGCCTTTCTCGACCTCGATCTGCTCGATGTTGAACACGTCGCGCGAGATCGAACCGAGGTCGCGCAGCCCGTCGACGAAGATGCTGCTGGAGCTGTCGAAACCGCGCATGTAGATCGCATCGCCGGTGCTGGTATTGCCGTTTTCGCCGACATAGAACGTGCCCACGCCGGGGCTGTTGCGCAGCGCTTCGGTGAGGGTGGTGGCGCCCTGTTCGTTGAACAGGTCCTTGCCGATGATGTTGAGGGTCTGCGGGGTATCGATCAGCGGCTGGGTGAACTTCGGCGAGTCCGGCACCTCCACCAGGTAGCGCTTGGCGCGCTGCGCCTGCACGTCGACCTTGTCCAGGGTGGTGGGCTGGTCGCCGGTCTCCGCATGCGCGGTGGAGAGCAGGCTCAGCCCGCCGAGCAGCACGGCGGTGCTGAGGGTCGGTGCCGGGGCCTGACGGGTCACGGTGTGTTTGCGGCGCTTGATCGGAGAGGTCATGGGCGGTTCGGTTTGCAGGATGAAGGGCGGCCCGATCACGTGCGCCGTCGTCCCTGCTGGGAGCGACGGCGGCTCGATCGGGCCGTTGGCCGAAAGGGTGTCTGCCGCGGACGCGCTGCAGGCAGGGCGTTCATTTTCTATGCAAATGCGAATTGTTTGCAATATCTTTTGCGGTTGGCGCCGATCCGCGATTGCTTGCATGCCGCCAGCACACACAAAAGGCGTGCTCCATTGGCCTAGGCGGACCATTGGGAAGGGTGGCGACGGGTTCGCCGTTTGGACGGCGCCGCCGAGCGCGGCGATGCGAGCGCTGTGGCTGCGTGAAAGTCCGAGGCGAAGGATCAGAAATGAGCGCCGCTGTCAGGCAGCGCATGTACCTGGGGATGGCCTGGTGCCGACGGTGCATCGGCGCGGTCGGGCCGTCGCACAACATCCGCGGTATGCACGGCCACGCAGCGCTGCGCCGTGCCCGCTCCGGTGCCGCGATGGTGTTTCCTGTGCGGTTGACGACGAGGCCGGGCCGGGACGGCGTATGCCGGCCGGCCAATGACAACACACGCCGATGATGCGTGCGCGATCTGGCTGCTGCGGCGCCGATGTGCCGGCGCCGTCAGCGCGGGCTTCAGGCCGCCGCGGCCTGGGCGACGCGCGGGCCTTCGCGCAGGGCGCGGCCGATCAGCCCGACCAGCAGGTCCAGCTCGTCGCTGTCCATCGCGAAGTGCGGGGTGAAGCGCAGCGAATTCTCGCCGCCGTGGATCACGTTGACGCCGTGCTGGCGCAGCCACTCCTCGGTGGAGCCGGCGCCGTAGCACTTGTACTGCGGGGCCAGTGCGCAGGAGAACAGCAGGCCGGTGCCCTTCACCTGGGTGATGGCGCCGCCGAGCTCGGCCTTGAGCTTCTCCAGCTTCTGCACCGCCTCGGCGCCGCGCTCGCGGATGTTGGCGCGCACCTGCGGGGTCAGTTGCGCCAGGGTCGAGGTCGCCACGTCCAGCGCGCGCGGATTGCTGGTCATGGTGTTGCCGTAGGTGCCCTTGCGGTACACCTGCGCCGCGTGCTCGGTCACCGCCAGCACCGACAGCGGATACTGCGCGGCGTTGAGCGCCTTCGAATAGGTTTCCAGGTCCGGCGGGTCGAGCTGCTCGAAGCCGGGATAGTCCACCACCGACAGCACGCCGTGCGCGCGCAGCCCGGCCTGGATCGAGTCGACCAGCAGCAGGCTGCCGTGGGTGCGGGTCAGTTCGCGCGCAGCGGCGTAGAACGCCGGCGGCAGCGCGCGCCCGGGGTCGCCTTCGCCCATGACCGGCTCCAGGAACACCGCCTCGATGAACCAGCCGTGCTGCTCGGCCTCGGCGAAGGCGCGGCGCAGCGCCTCCACGTCGTAGGGCGCGATGGCGATCAGCGCATCGTCGCCGCGGTAGCTGGCCAGGTGCTGCAGATAGGTCTTGCGGCTGGAATCGGAATACATGCCGGGCCGGTCGGTGCGGCCGTGGAAGCTGCCCTTGACCACCAGGCGCTTGATCTTGGCGCCGGCGTGGCGCGCGCCGGGATCGGTCTGCAGCTTGGCGTTGATGTCGACGATGCGCGCGGCCAGGCCCACCGCTTCGGAGCCGGAGTTGAGGCACATGAAGCGCGCGAACGGACAGCCGCCGCGGCGGTGGCCGATTTCCGCGCGCAGCGCGCGCTCGAAGCGCAGCTGCGACAGGTTGGGGGTCATCACGTTGGCCATCACCTGCGGCCGCGCCATCGCCTCCAGCACCGCCTCCGGGGTGTGGCCGAAGCCGAGCATGCCGTAGCCGCCGGCGTCGTACAGCACGGCGCCCTTGAGCGTGACCACCCACGGGCCGCGCGCGCTCAGCGCCACGTAGGGAGTCACCGCGTCGTCGGCGTAGAAATTGACGAACCCGGCCTGCAGGCGGCGGATCTGCTCGGCCTCGTCCAGTTCCAGCAACTCGCCGAATTCGGCAGCGATGCGCGCGTAGTCGTCGCCTGCGGCCTCGATCGCCGCGCGCAGTGCCGGATGCGACGTCGCCAGGCGTTCGATGCTGGCGTCGTCCAGGCCATGGGTCAGGCGGTCGCCGGCATGGGCACGGAGCGGGGCGAGGGGGCCGAGTACAGTCATGGGCGATCTCCTGAAGGCGGGCTGTCTGGTGACGATCCTGTCTATTATCGGGACAGGATCGTCGAATGGCAGCGTGAATCCGTGCAGGAATTGACGCGATTTCGTCGATTCGACGAAAATCCGTGGTCATGAAGATCACCGCCTCCGACGACGCCCTGCTGTCGCTGCTGCGCGAGGATGCGCGCGCCTCCACCGCCCAGATCGCCCGCCGCCTCGGCCTGTCGCGCACCACGGTACAGAGCCGGATCGAGCGCCTGGAGCGCGAGGGGGTGATCTGCGGCTACACCGTGCGCACCCGCGACGACTACGAACAGGGCCACATCCGCGCGCACATCCTGATCACCGTGCTGCCGAAGAAGATGACCTCGGTGGTCAAGGCGCTGCGCGAGATCGATGCGGTGCGCGTGCTGCATTCGGTCAGCGGCTCCTTCGACCTGATCGCGCTCGGCGTGGTGCCGGGCGTCAACGACATGGACGAACTGACCGACCGCATCGGCGCGCTGGATGGGGTGGAGCGCACCACTTCGTCGATCATTCTGTCCACCAAGTTCGAGCGGTGAGAGGCCGGGATTCGGAATTAGGGAGTGAGGCTTCGTAAGAGCGCGATCCCGCTTCTGCTTCAACGAATCCCCAATCCCGAATCCCCAATCCCGGCGCCGCTACAATGGCCGGCCCCGTTCCTGATCGTCCCGGCGCCTTGAAAAAGTCCGATTTCCACTACGACCTGCCTGAAGACCTGATCGCGCAGGAGCCGCTGGCCGAGCGCTCGGCCAGCCGGCTGTTGCTGGTACCGCCGGCACCGGCGCTCTTCGCCGATCGGCATGTGCGCGATCTGCCCGAGTTGCTGCGTGCCGGCGACCTGCTGATCTTCAACGACACGCGGGTGATCCCGGCGCGGCTGTTCGGGCAGAAGAGCACCGGCGGGCGGGTCGAGATCCTGATCGAGCGGCTGCTCGGCGGCCAGCGCGCGCGGGCGCAACTGGGCGTGAGCAAGTCGCCCAAGGCCGGCGCACGCATCGCCCTGGATGCCGGCGGCGAGGCCGAGGTGCTGGGCCGCGATGGCGAGTTCTACCAGTTGCAGTTCCATGTGGACGGCGCGCTGGAGCACTGGCTGCAGCAGGCCGGGCGGTTGCCGTTGCCGCCGTACATCCGCCGCGAGCCGGGCCTGGACGACCGCGAGCGCTACCAGACCGTGTTCGCGCGCGAGGCCGGTGCGGTCGCCGCGCCGACCGCCGGGCTGCATTTCGACGCGCCGTTGCTGCAGGCGCTGCAGCAGCGCGGGGTCGAGGTCGGGCACGTGACCCTGCATGTGGGTGCCGGCACCTTCCAGCCGGTGCGGGTGGAAGCGCTGGAGCAGCACCAGATGCACCGCGAGTGGCTCAATGTCGGTGCAAGCCTGGTCGAGCAGGTACGGCGCACGCGTGCGGCCGGCGGCCGCGTGATCGCGGTCGGGACCACGGTGGTGCGCGCGCTGGAGAGCGCGTCCAAGGACGGTGAGCTGCATCCGTTCGCCGGCGAGACGCAGATCTTCATCCTGCCCGGCTACCGCATCCGCAGCGTCGACGCGATGGTGACCAACTTCCATCTGCCCGAGAGCACGCTGCTGATGATGGTCTCGGCCTTCGCCGGCCGCGAGCGCATCTTCGCCGCCTACCGCCACGCCATCGCCCAGCGCTACCGCTTCTTCAGCTACGGCGACGCGATGCTGCTGTGGAGCAGCGAGACGCCGACAGAACGCGTCGGATAACGCGCCGCGTCGCCGCGCCCGCACACGGGCGCGCTGCGACGCCTCGTGCCTTGGATCTGCGCATGCCAGGCATCGCGCATGCGCACAGGATTTGCGTCATCGCATCGCGACATCGGTGCCTACTCTCTATCGCCTTGCCGACGCTGCTGCAGCGATGCGACACATGCGCGGACTGTGATGCGCAGCGTGCAGCGTCTGCCTGAGTAGACGATGCCGCGCATGCGGTAGGGGAGGTGCGCATGCCTCTCGTCCTTGATGGGTGGAACCCCTGTTCCGGTGCCCCGATGAGCGGGGCATCCCCCAGTCAAAGGATGAGTCCATGAAGAAGACATCGACCGAACTGCTGCTGGCCGCGCTGCTGGCGAGCCTGTCCGTCGCCTCCGCGCACGCGCAGCCGCAAGCGGCCGGCGGCGGCAAGTTCCCGGCCAAGCGCATGCTGCAGGAAGCGACCATGCCGCGCACCGATACGCAGGGGCGACGCCTGTACGCGATCGATCTCAACCCGTTCGTGCTGCAGGAGACCACGCGCCTGTATGCCAAGTCCCGTCCCTCGGACTACCGCACGCTGGATCCGGCGATCCGCGCGCACGAGAACAGCACCGGCATGGTCCATTTCGCCGACCAGATCGCGCAGTTGCCGGGGGTGAAGATCGAGCGGGTGCTGTCCACGGTCTCCAGCACCGTCTATGCCTGGATGCCGGAGCGCACCGCGGCGCAACTGCTCAAGGCCGACTGGGTGGTGTCGGTGCGCGGGGTCGAGGCGGCGCACGCCACGTTCTCGGCCGCGGGCGACATCGTCAATGGTGGCGAGATCACGTCGTGGGCATTGCCGTATACGCAGACCAACGATGGGGTCACCACGACCAACCCGTTCTATCTGCTCGACGGGGTGATGGACAATCCGGACCAGGAACTCAATGTCGCCTATCAGCAGAACCCACCGTTCGTGTATCCCAGGGATCATGCGACGGCAATCGGCGGCTTGGTGGGCGGGAAGCAGAATGGGTACCTGGTGCGCGGCATCAATCCCGGACAGCCGATCAAGGCGTTCGGGCTGGCCGACCTTGAAGAGGACGCCGTCGCTACGGCGCTGAACGCCGCCGTGCGCTACGCCGAGTCGGTCGGCGAATTCGCGGTGCTGAACATGTCATTCAACCAGAGCGCCGGCGTAAGTCCTAATCCGTTCGATGCGAATCGGAAGTGGGGGCGCAGGATACGAGCGGCGAGTAATCGTTTCTTCATTACCGAATCTGCCGGCAATGCCTACACGGTCGGACTCTCGCCGCAGGAGCAGGACGCATGCAAGGTTGCGTTCGGCTACGTCGATGCGCAGACCCAGAAGGGCTATGCGCGCGATATGGATGGTATCGTCGTCGTCGGCGGGCTGCAGCGTGACGGCTCACGATTCGCCGGCGCGCAGAACAGCGACAACTGGGGCGGCTATGCCAAGGGCTCGGCCGTGGGTCCCTGCATCGAGGCATGGGCGCCCGCGCACGAAATCACCCTCCTGTCCCAAGGGCTCACCGAAGCGGTTTCCGGCACCTCGTTCGCCGCGCCGATCGTCGCTGCGATCGCCTCGCGCTACGGCAACACCCAGACGCGGCCGATCGAGCGCGAGGCCTACATCAAGGCCGGCCTGAGCAACACCGGCTACAGCGAGGCGGGCCTGCCGCTACGCAAGGTGCAGTACGTGGCGCCGTCCTCGCTCAACCTGATCAAGCGCCTGCCGATCATCGGTGCGACCTCGCCGACCAATTCGGACAACCTGGCCTCGCTGTACGACGGCCGCTTCTTCAGCGACACGGAGTACTGGAACGCGCGCACCAACTGGGGCAGCGTCACCGTGAACCTGGGACAGATGCGCAAGGTCACCGGCGTGCGCATCACCGTGCGCACCGCAGCCAGCGAAACCGCGGGCACGCCGCAGCCGATCGACTTCGCCGTCTCCGCTGGCCGTCACGGCGCGGTGTTCGGCGGGAGCTCCAGCCCGGGACCGGTGTACTTCGACAATCCGCAGTACTACACCGAGCCCGACCAGTCGGACGTGGCGCCGGTGTACATCGCCCTGGATGGCAGTGTCTCGCAGTACCTGAAGATCGAGGCCAACAACCTGTATTCGTGGCTGGCCTACTCGGAAATCGAGGTGTACGGCGAGTGAGCCGCGCAGGCGTCGCCGCTGACGGCGGCGCCTGGCAAAGCGCCTTGGCGCTACTGGTCACGCATCGGCTTGACGCGATCGCGGTGCGATCGCAGCAAGATGGCTGCTTGCGCTGCGACCATCAGCTCCAGCCACACAATCCGGACCGCACGTTTTTCGCCGCTTGCGGCAGCCCCCTCAAGCGAGGGGGCTTTTTTCTCTGAGCATGTCAGCAATGCCGCCGTTGCCAATCCCCAATCCCGACTACTTGATCGGCTCGTCCAGCATCAGCTCGCGCACGAACCGCACCGGCGGCGCGCCGTAGGACAGCACCTGGTCGTGGTAGGCCTTGAGGTTGAACTTGGCACCGAGCTTGTCCTGCATCGCCTTGCGCAGGTCCAGGTGCTCCTGCACGCCGACGAAGTAGGTCGGCAACTGCGCCGAGGTCAGCTGTGCGCGCACCCACTTGCCCTCGGCCTCGCTCTGCTGCTGGAAGGTGTCGTGGACCATCAGGTGCAGCGCCTGTTCCTTGCTCCAGCCGTCCACGTGCACGCCCTGGTCGAGCAGCGCGTTGGCGATGCTGCGCAGGTAGAACTTCAACTGCACCAGGTGAAACAGCGGGTCGTTGTCCAGGTAGCCCTGCTCCTGCATCATCCGCTCGGTGTACACCGCCCAGCCTTCGGCGAACACGCCCGAGCGCAGCACGCCGCGCAGCGTCGACGGGAACTTGGCCGAATGCCAGCCTTCCACGTAATGCCCGGGCACGCCCTCGTGGATGCTCAGCAGGTGGATCATGCGGCTGTTGTATTCGCGCAGGAACGAATCGGCCTGCTGCGCGGTCCAGTCGTCGGGAATCGGCGACACCGCGTAGAAGGTCTTCAGGTTCTTGTCCAGCGGACCGGGCGAATCGCAGTACGCCACCGCCACGCCGCGCTGGAATTCGGGCATGAGGATGATGTCCACCGGCGCATCGGGCAGGGTCACCAGATCCTTCTTGCGCACGAAGTCGGTGGCATCGGCCAGCGAGGCCTTGGCGGCTTCGACCACCTTGTCGCGCGCCGGATGCTGCGCATAGGCCAGCTCCAGCGCCGCCTCGATCGCCTTCTGCTGCTGTTCGTCGCTGGGCGCATCCACCAGCGGCGGCGCGCCGGGTTTGTCCTTGAGCACGGTGCGGGCGATGCCGTACATGTCCTGGCGCACGCGCGTGAGCTCGGCCTCGGCGCGCTGCTTGATCTCGGCGCGCGACAGCGAGGAGTTGAGCGCGAACTTCAGCTTCTGGTCGTACTTCTCCGCCCCAAGGCGGAAGTCGCCCTTGGCGTTGGGCACCAGGGTCTGGTCCAGCCAGGTCTGCTGTTCGGCCACGGCCTTCTTCAGGCCTTCGATCGCCGCCTGCAGGCGCTGTGCGTCGGCCTGCGGCAGTTCCTGGATGTGCGGGACGATGAAGCTGTCGACGATGCTGAGGATGCCGCGGTTCTGCTTGGCCACGGTCTTGGCGCTGATCTCCGACACGCGGGCCGGGTCGAGGTTGGCGCGCGCCTGCGCGAACAGCGCCGGAATCTTCTCCATGCGCGCAGTGGCCGACTTCAGCCGCTCCGGCAGCGGCGCGAACTCGCGCGCCATCAGTCCGTAGATCGCGCCGCCGGCCAGGCCGTTGTAGACCTGCGGATCGGTCGCCCAGCCCTGCGCCACCTCGCTGTTCCAGATGTCCGACTGCAACTGGTTGCGCAGGATCGCCGCGTCCACCTGGTTCTCGCGCGAGAGCTTGGCCACGTCGAGCTTGTCCAGTTCGGCCAGCAACTGCTTGCTCGCGTCCAGACTCTTCTGCCGGCCGGCGGCGCTGAGGTCGTCCAGTTCGCTGTCGTAGCGATGGTCGCCGGTCTGGGTGGCGCCGACCGGGGACAGCTGCATCCAGGTGTCGACGGCGCGCTTGGACAGCGCGGCGAAGCTGGCGTCGGCGGCTGCATCGGGCGCGGCCGCGGCCTGGCTGGGGGCTGCGTTGCTGGCGGCGGGCGCGTCGGCGGGTTTCTGGCAGCCGGCGAGGGCGGCGAGCAGGGCGGCGGCGAGCAGGTGCTTGCGCATCGGGGTTCCTGGAGTGGGTCGATCCGCCAGGGTAGCCGTGCCGTGCTGCCAGCGCCCCTGCCATTGGATTACCCTGAAGGCTTTCGCCAATCAGGAGCACTGCAATGCAGGACAAGGGACGTCGCCATCATGGCCATGTCGTGCGCGACACCGCGATCGATCCGGAGGGCGTTGCAGCAGCGGATGGCACGGTCGATGTCGTCGCGCCTGCGCGTCGGCGCTGGTGTCGCTGGGGCGCTTCCCTGGCGCTGGCGGTGTCCATCGCTGCCTGCAGCCGCGGCGGCGAGAGCGCGGCACTGCCGGCCGCCCATCTCTATTCCGCCGATGCCGCCAGTAGCGCGGCCAGTGCCGCCGAGGCCACGGCGCAGGCGGCAGAGGCGGCCGTCGCAGCGCCCCCGCCGAGTGGCGAGGTGAACGCCGCGCCGTCCCTGGCCTATGAGCACGAGGTCGATGTGGCGCTGCCGGCAGCGCAGATTCCCGCACGGCTCAAGCAGTTGCAGGAACGCTGCCGGACATCCGGTTTCGGCGCGTGCACGGTGTTGCAGGTCGAACAGCGCGGCGGCGAGCGGCCGCGCGGCGAACTCAGCGTGCGGATCGCGCCCACCGGGGTCGAGCCGTTGATCGCGGAGGCGGGCCAGGGCGGCCAGATCGAGAGCCGTACCACCCATGCCGAGGACCTGGCGCAGGCGGTGCAGGACAACGACGCGCAGCGCCAGCGCCTGCAGGCCGAGCAGCGGCGCCTGCAGGAGTTCCAGCAGCACCGCGATCTCAGCGTGGCCGACATGATTGCGCTGTCGGAGAAGCTGGCCGCGGTGGAGACGCAACTGCTCGCCACCAGCCAGGAAGCCGCACAGCAGCGCCGGCGCCTGGATACGCAGCGGGTGACGCTGACGTTCTCGGCGCCGACCGCCGAGCGGAGCCGCAGCGACATCGGCGAGGCGCTGCACGACAGCGGCGAAATCTTCGCCGGATCGATCGCTTGGGCGATTCGCGCGGTGGTGGGGCTGGCCCCGTTCGTGCTGCTCGGCTATGCGTTGTGGCGGCTGATCGCCTGGCGCCGACGTCGGCGTCGTTCCGCCTAGCGGGGGAGGCGGTTCCCGTCCGACGGGATCGGGCGGGAACGGATGGAGGTGATGCGCGAGCAGCGGTGCTGCGATGCGTTGCCGACGGAGCGGTGGCAGCTCGTCCAGCAGCAGCGGGCAATGATGGGTTGCGGGTCGCGGCTGAAGCCGCTCCTTGTATCTGGACATGTCGCCCCTAAACAGGCGTCATGTCTTCCGACTGATCATCGGAGGAGGTGTGGGAGGTCCAGTCGCTCCTAAAGCTTCGAGCTTGCATCGTAGATCGGCTCCGCCCTCCACATGCTGGCCCTTGTGTGTCCGAACGGTATCCAGAGTCCGCCCCTGGGCGTGAACTCGCATCGACAAGGCAGGACCGGGCCCAGCGCCGATCATGACCCTGACACGATGGAGGAATCGCGTATGTCTCCCGTCATCGGCATCGACGTCGCCAAACGCAGTTTCGATGTGGCCATCGATCTGACCAATGGCAAGCACCGTACCAAGGCCAAGTTGTCCAACGATGCCAAGGGCTTCCAGGCCCTGCAGGCATGGCTGCAGACGCATGCGCAGCCCGATAGCTGGATCGCCATGGAGGCCACCGGCACCTACCACCAGGCGCTGGCCGAGTTCCTCCACGCACGCGGCTATCGGGTGTGCGTGCTCAACCCGGCGCAGACGGCCGCGTACGCGCGCAGCCAGCTCAGCCGGGTCAAGACCGATCGCAGCGATGCCAAGCTGATCGCCAGTTATGCCTTGCGTCACCGCGAGCAGTTACGCCGTTGGCACCCTGATCCGCCGGCGCTCAAGCAGCTCAAAGCGCTGGTGCGCCGGCGCCAGGATCTGCAACAGATGCTGCAGATGGAGCGCAACCGGCTGGACGTCGCTCCGGCCCAGGTGAAGGACTCGATCCAGGTCCATCTGGCCGATCTGCAACACCACATCGCCCAGATCGAGCAGGCCATCGATGACCATATCGACCAGGATCCGACCTTGCGTGGGCAGCGCGAACTGCTGGTGAGCATCCAGGGGATTGCCGACACCAGCGCGGCCTTGATGCTGGCCGAGCTTGGCGATGTGAGGCGCTTCGCCGATGCCTCGGCGGTGACCGCCTTCGCGGGCCTGAATCCGTGCCTGCAGGAGTCGGGCGAGCGCAAAGGCCACGTCTGCATCTCGCGCACCGGCTCGCCCCGCCTGCGCGCGGGCCTGTTCATGCCGGCCCTGGTGGCCATGACCCACAACCCGATCATCCGGACGCTGAAACAGCGACTGAGCGAACGCGGCAAAGCCGGCAAGCAGATCGTGTGCGCCGCCATGCGCAAGCTCCTGCACCTAGCCTACGGGGTTCTCAAATCCGGTACGGCGTTCGATCCGAAAAGGGGCCTTGCCTGCTAGGGGGTAAGACGGTATCTACGAAGCGGTCGATACCACGCAGCAGCGCTAGCCCGCCGTCGGCGGCAACCCGAGCAATTCAGCCGGCAATGCCGGCAGCGGCGTGCGTTCGTCCAGCGCCTCGCGCTTGAGCCAGTCGATGAAGTGGCTGGCGGCCGGGCTGAGCAGGCGGTGGGTGGGATGCACGATGTAGTAGGAATAGCGCGCGGTCAGCGCCGGCCCGGGCAGGCGCACCAGTTCGTAGCGCTGCAGGTAGGGTTGGGCGATGTGCTTGCGCGCCAGCACCGCGCCCACGCCGTAGACCGCCGCGCGCATCGCATCGGTGCTGTCGTTGAAGGTGTGCATCGGCGGTAGCGCCACGCCGCGCACGCCGGCGGCACGGAACCAGTCGCGCCAGCCCTGCGGCGACATGTCGGTGAGCAACGGCAATTGCGCGATCTGTTCGGGCCGGTGCAGCGTCGCCAGTTGCGGCAGCGCCGGCGAGGCCACCGGGAACAACGCATCGTCCATCAGGTGGTGCGAGGTCAGGCCCGGCCAGGCGCCCTGGCCGTAGCGGATGCCCAGATCCGGGCCACCCTCCTCGAAGCGCGAGAACGCCGCATCGGTCTGGATGTCCAGCCGCACGTGCGGATAGGCCTGGCAGAAGCGCGGCAGGCGCGGCAGCAGCCAGCAGTACGAGAGCGAGCGCAACGTGGTGAGGCGCAGCGGCGCGGTGTCGGCCTGCGGATGCAGATTGCCGGCCACCGCGGCGATGTCGGCCAGCGCCGCGCTGGCGGCATCGGCCAGTTGCCGGCCTTCGGCGGTCAGCTTGACCCCGCGCGCGTGGCGCTGGAACAGCGTGGCGCCGAGCAGGGCTTCCAGGCGCCGCACATGGTGGCTGACCGCACTGGCGGTGAGATGCAGTTCCTCCGCGGCATGGGCGAAGTTCTGGTGGCGCGCCGCGGCGGCGAACACGCCGAGCGCGGGCAGCAGGGACGGGCGTAGTTGCACGGTCAGACACGCGGCAGATTTGTGGCTCGCGACGATACTACGCGCTTGTCGACCCTACGGTACGAGGCGATGCTGGCAGCCGAACACGACATGCGTGGCCGGTGGCGATGCGAGGTCGGTGCAGAGGCGCCGACCGGTATCCGCCGCCGACAGCGGATGCGTGGCGTCGCACGATCGCTGCGGCGCGTTGCCGATCGACCGCGAGCCTCCTCCATGCCTACCGCCGAACCCTCCCTGCAGCCGGCCATCACCTCGGCCTCTCCCACGCCCGTGTCCGACCCTGCAGTAGCGCGCGATTGGCGCACGCCGCTGGAACTGGGGTTCCTCGGCGTCGTCTGGGGATGCTCGTTCCTGTTCATGCGCGTGGCGGCGCCGCAGTTCGGCGCCTATGCGCTGGTGGAACTGCGCCTGGCGCTGGGCGCGGCGGTGCTGCTGCCGTTCCTGTGGCTGGCGCGGGCGCGCTTCCCGCTGCGGCGCTGGCTGACCCTGGCGGCGATCGGCGTACTCAATTCCGCCTTGCCGTTCCTGCTGTTCGCGTGGGGCGCGCAGCATGCGCCGGCGGCGATCGGCGCGATCTGCAACGCGATGACGGTGCTGTTCACTGCGTTGATCGCCTTCCTGTTCTTCGGCGAGCGCATCGGCACACGGCGTGCGCTGGCATTGCTGGTCGGCTTCATCGGCGTGCTGGTTTTGGCCACCGGCAAGTCGGCCGGGCTCAGCGTCGGTCCGTCCGCCTTCGCCGGCGCCACCGCCTCGTTGCTGTACGGCATCGGCTACAACCTGGTGAAGCGGCACATGGGCGACCTGCCGCCGGCCGCGTCGGCGGCGGCCACGCTCGGCTGCAGCGCGCTGCTGCTGGCGCCGCTGGCGTGGACGCATTGGCCGGCCGCGCCGGTGTCGGCGCTGGCCTGGGCCTGCGCGGGCGGTCTTGGCGTGGTCTGCACCGGCCTGGCCTACCTGATGTACTACCGGTTGATCCAGCGCATCGGCCCGGCCCGCGCATCGACGGTGACCTACCTGGTCCCGGTGTTCGGCGCGCTGCTGGCCTGGGCCATCCTCGGCGAGCCGCTGACCTGGACCATGCTCCTGGCGGGCATGCTGATCCTGGGCAGCGTCGCCTTCAGCCAGCGCGCACGCTAGCAGCGCAGCTTGCAGGCGTGCGCGAGGATGCCGATGCTGGTGTGCGCCGCACCTGCCGTGCGGCACATTCCCTTGGCCTGGAGAACGACGCAATGACCGATTCCCTGCTCGCATCGCAGTTCGCGTTCAAGGCCTGGGCCAACGCCGAGATGCTGCAGGCGCTGGCGCAGATCGATGCGGTCGCATATCCGGCGCAGCGGCAGCGCGCGATCCGGCTGTTGAACCACACCTACGTGGTGGACCGGATCTTCGCCGCGCACCTGGACGGCGGCACGCACGCATACACCGCGAGCAACACGCCGCAGACGCCGGAGCTGGAGGTGCTGGGTGCGGCGGTGGCCGAATCGGACCGCTGGTATGCCGACTATGTCGCCCGGCTCGACGCGCCCGCCTTGCAGCAGACGCTGGCGTTCCATTTCACCGATGGCGATGCCGGCCGGATGAGCCGCCAGGAAATGCTGTTCCACATCCTCGCGCATGGCGCCTTCCATCGCGGCAACATCGCCATGCTGCTGACCGAATGCGCCGTGGAGCAGCCGCGCGAACTGTTCACCCGTTTCCTGCACGCGCAGCAGCCGCAGCGGCGCAGCATCGGCGGCGCCTGAGCGCGCGCCGCCCGGCGCGCGCATGACGCGTCACTTCGGCGGCGGACGCACCGGCAGCGGCACGTTGCACAGGTCGATGTGCCCGGCCGGACGCTTGTAGAAATCGTCGCGGCGGTTGCGCCGCGCCTCGGCCACCTCGCGGAAGGTGCGGCTATCGGTGCGCAGCAGTTGCAGCGGGGTACGCTCGGCGTCCGGCACGTCGCTGGCCAGGCGGATCGCGCGAATCGGCGTGCGCTGCTCGGGTTTTTCGTAAAAGCCCATCGGGTCCGGCCCGCGTGGGATCACGCTGAGCAGTTCCATGCCCTTGACCACGCGGCCGACCACGGTGATGTTGCGGTCCAGTTGCCGCGGCGACTGCCCGGTGACCACGTACAGTTCGGCGCCGATGCTGCTGTCTTCGTCGTTGTTGCGGCCGGCACCCACGGTGCCGTAGCAATGCGCCAGCCAGGCGGTGCCGTCCTTGGGATCGCGCGCCACCGGAAAGCCGTCGACGAAGCCCACCTGCGGTGCCCAGCCGTCGCGGTCGGGCAGGGGCTGGAACGCCAGGCCCGCGGCCGGGCGCTGGAATTCGGCGGGCAGGTGGGTCTTGGCGCTGCCCAGCGACTTGGCCTTGCCGGGTTCCTCGCCATCGGGATCGCCGAACTGCACCACGAAATTGTCCTGCGAGCGGTAGATGCTCAGGCCATCCCAGAAGTGCTCGTGGGCCAGGGTGCGGATGTTGCCGACGTGCTGCGGCGCGAACGCCGGCGCCAGTTCGATGATCACCCGGCCGGTGTCCAGCTCCAGGTACAGCGTGTTGGCCGGATCCAGCGTGCGCCAGTCGCTGGGCTTGGACGCGTCCAGGATCTGTTGCGGGCTGCGGTACGGCACGGCCGGCGGTGGTGGCCCCGCCCATGCGGCGGAGGCGGACAGCGACAACGCGAGGGCGAGCAGGGAAGTGCGCAGCGGCATGAGGGCGGCCCGATCGGTGAGCGCTCGATTCTCACCGAAGCAGTGGCCGCTGCCAATGCGCCGGCGGCACGGCGCGATCGCCGTGCCGCCGACAGGTCCGCCTACGACAGCGCGCGCTTCTGCGGTTCCTGCGCCTCCTGCACCGGTGCCTGGGTCGGCGTCGGGGGCAGTGCGGCCAGTTGCCTGGCGCTTTCGGCGGCCGGGATGGTCGCCGCCTGCGCGGCGTCCACGTAGGCCACGCGCTTGTCGGCGGACATCGGGTCGCCCTGCACCGCGAACACGCGGCCGTTCTCGTTGCGCAGGACGTGATTGACCTGGGTCAGGCCATCGCGCCGCGCCGCCAGCAGCAGGCCGCTCGCGACGTTGGCGTCGTAGGGCGTGAGCTTGCGCTCGATCGCCTGCTGCATGGCCTGCTGTTGCGGATCGGCGGAGGCGCGCGCATCGGGCGCGGCGCCGGTGGTCGGGGTGGCGCGCGTGGGCGCTGACGGTGATGGCGGGTCGGCGCGGTCGACCTGCGCGTCGATGCGCACCAGGTCGCCGCCCGGCGTGCCGCCGGCGCTGCTGGACACGTGGAACAGGCGCTCGCTCAGCCCGTACTGGGAATTGCCCAGGTTGCGCGCCAGGCCGATCGCGAAGTCCTGCGGACTCTGCTTTGCATACTCGGCAGCCTCATGCGCGGTCATCGGACTGGCCTGGGCGGCGCGCTGGTACTGCTGGCGCAACGCGTCCATCTGCTGCTCGGAGAAGCGCAGGGTGGCGTTCTGGCCGGCTGCGATCGGCGTATCGGCCGAGGCGGTGTCCTTGCCGGTGAGCGCGGCGTTGAGCAGTTGCGCCTGGTTGTGGTCGACCTTGTCGAAGCTGAACTGATAGCTGCGTTCGTCCACGCGTTCCTTGCCCGCCGGGTCGAACTGGCGGGTCAGCGTCATCGGCACGTTGCCGGCGTACTGCACCTTGCCGACCACGCTGGAACTGCCGTCGGCATAGGTGGTGCGCACGTTCTCGCCAGTGTTGCGCTGGCCGCCCAGTTCGGCCTTGAACGGACCCAGGCCGAGTTGCGCGCGGGTCTCCGAACTCATGGTCAGGCTTTCGACCTTCTGCACGTCGGTGACCCCTGGCGCGTTGGCGGCGAGTCGGCCGCTGGCCAGGAAGTCGCGATAGGCGGCCTGCGCCTGCGGCTCGCGCAGGTCGAAGGTGGCGGTGCGCATGGTCGCCTGGCCCAGCGCATCCTGGCGGCCGAGCATGGCCTGGGCGACGTCGGTCTTCAGGCCCACGGCCTCCAGCCGCTCCACCGCCTGGGTCGGGCCGACCGCGACGCGCACGTGGTCGGCATCCACGCGCTGCACCGCATAGCTCACGCCGGCCGCGTCGGTGCGCTCGCTGGACGTGGCGAAGCCGCGGAACGCGGCCTCCATCGAGGTCTTGGCGAACACCTGGCCGTCGAGCTTGACGCTGCCGCCTTCCGGGATGGTGGTGGGGTCGAAGGGGTTCACCCGCGCAGCGGCGTCGGCCGTGGCCTCGCCGCGCAGCCGGACCTCGTAGCGGCCACGCTCGCCGGTGGCCTGGGTCAGGCTGCCGTCGGCGGCCAGGCGCCCGGCCTTGAAGTCGCCCTGGATGCGATGGCCCTGGGTGAACTCCATCTCGACGTTGAACACGGTCTTGCCGTCTTCTTCCTTGCGGCCGGCGCCGACCTTGCCGGTGTGTACCGCCGCGTACTCCAGCGGGCCGTACTTGGCTTGTGCGGCCGTGCGGCTGTACTCGACCGAGGCCGAACCGGCCTCTGGATCGCGCTTGAACGCGCCGGTCGAGAACTGGTTGCCGGAACTGGCGAAGCTGGCCTCGGTGGCCTCCCCGGGCTGTGGGGTAGCGGGCGTCGAACTCATGCGTGACCTCCTGGATGGCATGCACAAAGGAAGGTCCCGCAGTGTAGCCAGCGCGACGTTGTCGAAACGTTTGCCGCCGCAGCGCCGGGCAGGGCGGCGCACATGACCAACGGCACAGGGGCTATGTCGAACTATGCACTAGTATCCACCTCAACCTAGCGGGGGCGTCATGGTCGAGCCGGATGCACAGCTGAAGAAATTCCAGAAGGAGCTGAGCGCCGGCACCGTGTCGTTGGCCCTGCTGGCGGTACTGGCTGCGGCCGAGGCGCCGCTGTACGGCTACCTGATCGCCAAGCGCCTGGAGCAGGTGGGCGAGGGCGTGCTCAGCGGCAAGCAGAGCGCGCTGTACCCGGTACTGCGCAACCTGGAGGCGGCCGGCCTGCTGTCCAGCCATGTCGAGCCGTCGGTGGCCGGGCCGCCACGGCGTTACTACCGCATCACCGCGGCGGGTCTTTCCACGCTGCGGCAATGGGCCGCGGCGTGGCGCGCCACCCGCGATTCCGTCGATTCCGTGCTGAAGGGGATTCCAGAATGAGCAGCGCACACACCGCACCGCGGCCCTTGCCGACCACCATTCCCGACTACCTCGCGCAACTGCGCGCGGCACTGGCCGGCGCCGACCCCGCGCTGGTCCAGGACGCGCTGTACGACGCGGAGGAATACCTGCGTTCGGAGCTGGCCGAGCAGCCGGGCAAGAGCGAGGCCGAGGTCATCGCCGGCGTCGCCGGCAGCTACGGCGCACCGGAGGAAGTGGCCGAGATCTACCGCGATACCGAGGTCACGGTCAGCCGCGCGCTGAAGCCGCCTGCGCCGCCCAAGCGCAAGTCGCTGGCCGGCCGCTTCTTCGGCGTGGTCGCCGACCCGCGCGCCTACGGCAGCCTGTTCTACATGCTGCTGTCGCTGGTCACCGGCATCTTCTACTTCACCTGGCTGGTGACAGGCGTCAGCGTGTCGGCGGGCTTGCTGATCCTGATCGTCGGGGTGCCGCTGCTGGTGCTGTTCTTCGGTTCGGTGCGGCTGCTGTCGCTGGTGGAGGGTCGCGTGGTGGAGGTGCTGCTGGGCGAGCGCATGCCGCGACGGCCGCTGTACAGCGCACCCGAACAGCCGTGGCTGCAGCGCATCGGGCAGATGTTCACCGATGCGCGCACCTGGACCACGATGCTGTATTTCCTGCTGATGCTGCCGCTGGGGATCTTCTACTTCACGGTATTCGCGGCCTTGCTGAGTACGTCGCTGCTGCTGCTGCTGCTGGCGCCTGCCGCGCTGTTTGCCCCGGACGTCGCGGATCTGACCGTTCATGTCGGTCCGCTGCACTGGATCGGCAGCGAGGCGTGGCTGCCGTTGCTGCTGGCCAGCGTGCTGGGCGCAGCGCTGTTCTTCGTCACCCTGCACCTGTCGCGCGGCTTCGGCAAGGCGCATGGCCTGCTCGCCAAGCACCTGCTGGTGCGCAGCGCAGAGGCCTGATGCCCTGATGCACGATCGCCCGCGGCGGATCGCCGCAAGCGAGATGCCGCTCAACCGGCCTTGCGGCTGCCGCGGCGCTTGAGCGGGGTGACGTTTCCGGCCGCCGGCGCGCGGCTGGCGCCGGCATTGGCGGCGATGAAGCTGCGCACCTGCGGATACACGATGTCGCGCCAGCGGCGGCCGCTGAAGATGCCGTAGTGGCCGGCGCCTTGCACTTCCAGATGCTGGCGGCGCGCGGCGGGGATGCCGGTGCACAGGTCCTGCGCGGCAGCGGTCTGGCCCAGGCCGGAGATGTCGTCCAGTTCGCCTTCGATGCTGAGCAGCGCGGTGTCGCGGATCGCGGCCGGGTCGACCCGTTGGCCGTCGATCACCCATTCGCCGCGCGGCAGCAGGAACTCCTGGAACACCACGCGGATGGTGTCCAGGTAGTAGGTGGCCGGCATGTCCAGCACCGCGTTGTACTCGTCGTAGAAACGGCGGTGCGCCTCGGCGTCCTGCAGGTCGCCCTTGACCAGGTTGGCGTAGAAATCCCAGTGCGACATGAAGTGCCGGCTCGGGTTCATCGCCAGGAAGCCGATGTGCTGCAGGAAGCCCGGGTAGACCGCGCGGCCGTGGCCGGGGTAGGCCGGCGGCACGGTATGGATGACGTTGTGCTCGAACCAGGACAGCGGATTGCGCGTGGCCAGGTTGTTGACCTCGGTGGGGCTGCGGCGCGCGTCGATCGGCCCGCCCATCATCACCAGCGAGCGCGGCGTGGTCTCGCCGCGTCCGGCCATCAGCGACACCGCCGCCAGCACCGGCACGGTCGGCTGGCACACGCTCATCACGTGCAGCGATTCGGCACCGATGTGGCGGATGAAGTCCTGCACGTAGCGCACGTAGTCGTCGAGGCCGAAGTCGCCTTCGGACTGCGGCACCATGCGCGCGTCGATCCAGTCGGTGACGTAGACCTTGTGGTCGCGCAGCAGGGTGCGCACGGTGTCGCGCAGCAGCGTGGCGTGGTGGCCGGACAGCGGCGCCACCACCAGCACGGCCGGCTGCTTCTTGAGTCCGTCCACGACCTTGGCGTCGTCGCTGAAGCGCTTGAAGCGCAGCAGGCGGCAGAACGGCTTGCGCAGCACTTCCTGCTCGACGATCGGCAGCGCGTGGCCGTCGACCTCGACATGGTCCAGCGCCCAGGCCGGCTTCTCGTAGTCCTTGCCCAGGCGGTGCATCAACTCGTTGCTCGCGGCCAGGCGCTCGGCGCCGGGCAGCGTCGACCACAGGCTGTTGGGGTCGGAGAAGATCTTGGCGTTGGCTTCGGCCTGGTGCACCCAGGGGGCGAGCAGGTTACGGGTCAGTTCGTGCCACTGGTAGAGCATGCCGGTGTTTCCATCCTGAGCGTATGCTGCCGTGCAGCATAACGCATCCGCGCGGTTTGCACCTTAATGGGGCACCAGACCAATCGTCTCCAGGGCCGCCGCATCCCCCGCCAGCGCTGGCGCCAGCCAGCAATGACTGCCCACCGGGCGCAGCCCGAGCGCACCGAACCGGCGCCGGTACCAGCGCGCCGCGCGGGGCTGGAAGCCGGCGTGGTCGCCGTCGAAGTCGTCTTCGGCGGCGAAGGTCTCCAGGAACGCCACGCCGCCGCACAACTCCACCAGGCCGGGCAGGCCCTGGCGCAGTTCGCGGCTGGGCACGTAGTGCAGCACGTCCGAGCACACCAGCAGGTCCACCGGCGCGCACGGCCGCAGCCAGGCGAAATCGCCGAAGCGCGCCGGGTGCAGGTTGCGGTGGCGGCCATAGCGGGCGACGGCGTAGTCGCTGCTGTCGAAGCCGAGATAGCGCAGCTTCGGCCGCAGCTTCAGCAGCGGCGCGCGCCAGGCGCCTTCGCCGCAGCCGATGTCGAGCACGCTGCGGATCGGCCGTTCCAGGTAGTACTCGGCCTGAGCCACGGCGAGCGCGACCTTGCGCGCCAGGCGCGCCGCGTCGCCGATGCCGTCGCGGCGATACCAGCGCTGGAAGTAGTCGGCGTCGTACTGTTTGTCCATGCGGGCGTGTGGTCCGTGCGGGCGCCGGACGAATCGGCGAAAATGGCCGCACATCCTACGCCAGCGACCCGGAGCCAGCGCATGCAACTCTACCTGTGGATCAAGTCCCTGCATCTGCTGTTCGTGATCGCATGGATGGCGGCGGTGTTCTACCTGCCGCGGATCCTGGTCAACATCGCCGAGAGCGCGGGCCAACCGCAGGTGCAGGAGCGTCTGGCGCTGATGGGGCGGCGCCTGTACCGCTTCGGCCACAGCATGTTCGGCCTGGCGCTGCTGCTGGGGCTGACCCTGTGGCTGGGCTACAAGGTGCTGCCGAACGCCATGCCGATGGTCGTTGCGCCCGGCCACAGCGGCTGGCTGCACGCCAAGCTCGGCCTGGTGGCGCTGATGCTGGCCTACTACATCTTCACCGGCCGCTGGCTCAAGCGTGTCGGCCAGCCGCAGGCCCTGCCGTCCTCGCGCGCCCTGCGCCTGTTCAACGAGGTGCCGGTGCTGGCGCTGCTGGTGGTGATCTGGTTGGTGTTGGCGAAGCCGTTTTGAGCGGGGATTGGGGATTCGGGATTCGGGATTCGCAAGAGCGGGGTCTTCCAGCCTGATATTGATCGCGGCTACCCATAACACTTCGGCGCCGGGAACGGGCTTTTACGAATCCCCAATCCCGACTCCCCAATCCCGAGGCGCCGACCGGCGCCTCACGCCGTCTCGTACGCGCCGTAGCTGCGCAGACGCGCGTAGCGCTTCTCCAGCAGTTGCGCGATCGGCTGCTGTTCCAGGGCGTGCAGTTCGTTGAGCAGGACCGCCTTCAGGCGCTTGGCCATCTGCGTGGGGTTGCGGTGGGCGCCGCCGATCGGTTCGCGGATCACCTTGTCGACCAGGCCCAGCGCGGACAGGCGCTTGGCGGTCAGGCCGAGTTGTTCGGCGGCGTCCTTGGCCTTGGAGGCGTCCTTCCACAGGATCGAGGCGCAGCCTTCCGGCGAGATCACCGAATAGGTGCCGTATTCCAGCATCAGGGTGCGGTCGCCCACGCCGATCGCCAGCGCGCCGCCGGAGCCGCCTTCGCCGATCACGGTGCAGATCACCGGCACCTTCAGTTCGGCCATTTCCAGCAGGTTGCGCGCGATCGCCTCGCTCTGGCCGCGCTCCTCGGCGCCGATGCCGGGGTAGGCGCCGGGGGTGTCGATGAAGGTCAGCAGCGGCAGCTTGAAGCGCTCGGCCAGCTTCATCAGGCGCAGCGCCTTGCGGTAGCCCTCCGGGCGCGGCATGCCGAAATTGCGCGCGATCTTGCTCTTGGTGTCGCGGCCCTTCTGGTGGCCGATGATCACCACCGCGCGGCCGTCGATGCGGCCCAGGCCGCCGACGATGGCCTTGTCGTCGGCGAACGCGCGGTCGCCGGCAAGCTCCTGGAACTCGTCGCAGAACACGTTGATGTAGTCCAGCGTGTACGGGCGCTGCGGATGCCGCGCCAACTGCGAGATCTGCCACGAGGACAGGTCGCGGAAGATCTGTGCCGTGCGCACCCGCAGCTTGTCTTCCAGCGCGCTGACCTCGGCATCGACGTTGACCGCCGGACCGGTGCTGGCGTTGCGCAGTTCCTGGATCTTGGCTTCCAGATCGGCGATGGGTTGCTCGAAGTCGAGGTAGTTCGGGTTCATTGGAAGCCGTGGAGAACGTGAAGTGGGGAGTTTAGCCGAATGCCGCGTGGCGGCCCGTACGCGGCCGTCCGGTACCCGGCTCAGGGGCCGGTCACCAGCGCAGGGCTGTTCATGATCTGGTGCATGCCCTCGACGAAGGCGTTGACGCGTTTGTTGTCGTCCACCGACAGGCCGCTGAACAGGCGCGCGGTGGCATGGGTGAAGTCGATCTGCGTGGACACGTAGGTCTTGCGCAGGCGCTGTTGCTCCGCCGGATTGGTCGCGTGCAGGTAGGCGTTGGCCAGCGCACGCAGCGGCCGGGCGTGCGCCTCCATCACTGGCGGCAAGGCCGGCAGGCGTTCGGCCGCGGGCGTGACCCGGCGCTGCGGCGGCTGCCAATCGCGCGGCTGATGCGCTGCGACATAGCCAGGGGCATCGTGGCTGCTCTCGACGTAGGCGACGAAGTCGTCGGGCGCGAAAATCTTGCGCATGCGCCTGCCGCCGCTGCTGTCGACTGCGCCGACGGCGTTCTCGGGGAATGGGGTATGCACGTCGAAGTCCCAGTCCTTGACGATGAACAGGTCGTGGACTTGCCCGTAGCGGCCTTTCAGTGCCACGCCCCGCACCTCGACGACCCCTTCGCCCTGAAACTCGCGCGGACGTGCGGTGCTGGTCCAGTAGATCTCGTCGATCCAGTAGTAATCCGACAGGGTGGGATTGACCAGGGCACCGTCGTGATCGGCGTAGACGATGAAGGGGACGCGGCCGAGTTGTGCGGTCTGCAGGGTGTGCGCGCCCGGCGCCAGTTCCAGGGCCAGTTCGGCATGTGCCGGGATGCTGTGCGACTGTCCATCGACCTGGATCGGCAGCGCCTGCCCGGTCGGATTGTCGAAGCGGAAGGTTTGCGGACCCTTGCCGCAGGCGGTCAACAACAAAATGCAGCAGGACAGGAGCAAAAAGCGCACGCGGATATCCAGAACGGAAGGAAAAAACAGAGAGTCGATTCGGTTTGCAGCGAGGGTCAGTTCGCCCACGGCGGGCTGTACTTGACCTTCACCGCGCGCACTGCCGGGTCGCCGCGCAGGGCGTCCAGCAGTTGCGGATCCACGCGCACCGAATGGCTGCCGTTGAGGTCGAGCATGCCGGCGATGCCACCCTCCGCCGACTGCAGCAGCAGGTCCAGGCGCAGGGGGGTCTTGCCCGGGCGGTGGCGGGCGAGCAGGCCGTCGATGCGCGGCCAGGCGCTGCGCTGGCGCAGGTCCAGGCGCAGCGACAGGCGCTGCGCGTGGTGCGTGCAGATCTGCTCGTAGTCCCAGCACTGGCGGATGCGCATCGCGTAGCCGCCGTTGAATTCGTCCTCGCGCACGCCGCCCTTGACGATCAGGATGCGGTCGCGGGTCAGCAGGTGGCCGAACTCGGCGATGGCGTCGGAGAACGCGCTGCACTCGATGCGGCCGCGGCCGTCCTCCAGTTGCACGAACACCTGGCTGTCGCCCTTGCGGCGCACGCCGACCACCTGGCCGGCGAGGATCGCGCTGACCTCCGGGCGCCAGGCGCGCTTCTCGCCATCGCCACCACCACCGCGGCCGCCGCCGGATTGCGCGCAGATCTTCTCCAGTGCGCTCAGGTCGCAGCCGACCAGCTCGCGCACTTCGTCGCGGTACGGATCGAACGGATGGCCGCTGAGGTAGAAGCCCAGCGTCTCGCGCTCGCCGGCCAGCAACTGGCCTAGCGGCCATTCCTTGCTCTCCGGCAGGTCCAGGCGCAGCGCCGGGGCGCTGGTGTCGGCGCCGCCGAACAGCGAGTTCTGCCCGGAGGCGCGCTCGCGCGCCATCTGCTCGGTGGCCTTCATTACCTCCGGCAACTGCAGCATCAGCGTGGCGCGGTTGCTGCCCAGCCCGTCCATCGCGCCGGCGTTGATCATCGCTTCCAGCGTGCGCTTGTTGAGCTTGGCCGATTCGACGCGGGTGCAGAAATCCAGCAGCGAGGCGTATTCGCCGCCACGCTCGCGCTCGGCCACGATCGCCTCGCAGGCGCCGCGGCCCACGCCCTTGATCGCACCCAGGCCGTACTGGATGGTGTCCGGGGTGGCCGCTTCGAACATGTACGCCGAGGCGTTGATACGCGGCGGCAGCACGGTCAGGCCGAGGTTGCGCACCTCGTCGAGGAAGCCGACGACCTTGTCGGTGTTGTCCATGTCCGAGGACAGCGTGGCCGCCATGAACTCGGCCGGGTAGTGGCGTTTCAGCCACGCGGTCTGGTAGCTGACCAGCGCGTAGGCGGCGGCGTGCGACTTGTTGAAGCCGTAGCCGGCGAACTTCTCCATCAGGTCGAAGATTTCGTCGGCCTTGGCCTCGCCGACGCCGCCCTTGGCCGCGCCCTCGCGGAAGATCTCGCGGTGCTTGGCCATTTCCGCCGGCACCTTCTTGCCCATCGCGCGGCGCAGCAGGTCGGCGCCGCCCAGCGAGTAGCCGCCGACGATCTGCGCCATCTGCATCACCTGCTCCTGGTACACCATGATGCCGTAGGTGTCCTTCAGGATCGCTTCGGTGCGCGGATCGGGATAGACGATCTCCTCCTGGCCGTGCTTGCGCGCGTTGAACGAGGGGATCAGGTCCATCGGGCCGGGGCGGTACAGCGACACCAGCGCGATGAGGTCCTCGAAGCGGTCGGGGCGGGCGTCCTTCAGCAGCCGGCGCATGCCCGAGGATTCGAACTGGAACACCGCGCCGGTGTTGCCCGAGGCGAAGATGCCCTTGTAGGTCGGCGCGTCGTCGAGCGGGATCGCGGCGATCTCCACCGGCGGGACGCCGGCGCGCGCGTGGCGCACGTTGATCGCCTTCACCGCCCAGTCGATGATGGTCAGGGTGCGCAGGCCGAGGAAGTCGAACTTGACCAGGCCGACCTGCTCGACGTCGTCCTTGTCGAACTGGGTGACCGGGTTCTTGCCGAAGTTGTCGACGTCGTGTTCGGCGAACAGCGGGCAGAAGTCGGACAGCGGCGTCGGCGCGATCACCACGCCGCCGGCGTGCTTGCCGGCGTTGCGGGTCAGGTCCTCGAGCTGCCGCGCCAGGTCCATCAGGTCGCGGACGTCGTCCTCGGCCTGGTAGCGCTGGATCAGCTCCGGCGAGGCCATCTCGCTGTCCTTGCCTTCGCCCATCGCATCCTTCAGCGTGATGCCGAGGATGTTGGGGATCAGCTTGGCGACGCCGTCGACCAGGCCGTACGGGAAGCCGAGTACGCGGCCGCAGTCGCGCACCACCGCCTTGGCCGCCATGGTGCCGTAGGTGATGATCTGGCTGACCCGGTCGCGGCCGTACTTGCGCGCCACATAGTCGATCACCTCGTCGCGGCGATCCATGCAGAAGTCGATGTCGAAGTCGGGCATCGACACGCGTTCCGGATTGAGGAAGCGCTCGAACAGCAGGTTGTACGGCAGCGGATCCAGGTCGGTGATCTGCAGCGCCCACGCCACCAGCGAGCCGGCACCGGAGCCGCGGCCCGGGCCGATCGGGATGCCCTGGTTCTTGCCCCACTGGATGAAGTCGGCCACGATCAGGAAGTAGCCGGGGAAGCCCATCTTGATGATGGTGTCCAGCTCGAACTCGAGCCGGTCCACGTAGTCCTGGCGGGTCTTGCCGGGCGCCAGCGGATTCTTTTCCAGGCGCGCGGCCAGGCCGTCGCGCGACTGGCTGCGGATCCAGCTGTCCAGTGTCTCGTCGTCGGGCACCGGGTAGGCGGGCAGGAAGTAGGTGCCCAGCTGCATCTCGATGTTGCAGCGTTGCGCCAGCGCCAGGGTGTTGTCGATCGCGTCGGGGATGTCGGCGAACAGCGCGGCCATCTCTTCGGCCGACTTGAGATATTGCTGGTCGCTGTAGTCGCGCGGGCGCTTGGGGTCGTCGAGCACGCGGCCGGAGGAGATGCACACGCGCGCCTCGTGCGCGGCGAAATCGCTGGCGTACAGGAAGCGCACGTCGTTGCTGGCGATCACCGGCAGGCCGCGGGTGCCGGCGGCGTGCAGGGCGAACTGGTTGAACGCCTCCTCGCCGTCGCGGCCGGTGCGGGTCAGTTCCAGATGCAGGCCATCGCCGAAGATGCGCTGCCAGTCGGCCAGTTGCTGCTCGGCCAGGTCGTGGCGGCCTTCGCTGGCCAGGCGCCCGGCCAGGCTCTCGCGGCCGGCCAGCGCGAACAGGTTGTCGCTGCCGGTCTGCAGCCATTCCGGGCGCAGCGCCACGCCGCCTTCGCTGCGGTGGCCTTCCAGCCAGGCGCGGGTCAGCAGCCGCGACAGGCTGAGGTAGCCGTCGCGATTGCGGCACAGCACGGTCAGCCGCCACGGCGCCTGGGTGCCGTCGGCGATCAGCAGGTCGGCGCCGGCGATCGGCTTGATGCCCACGCCCTCGGCGGCCTTGTAGAACTTGACCAGCGCGAACAGGTTGTTGAGGTCGGTGACCGCCAGCGCGGGCAGCTCCAGCTCCACCGCGCGGCTGAGCAGGTTGGCCTGCTTGGCTTTCTTCGGGTCAGCCTGATCCGGTTTCTCGGGCACACGGATGGTCGAATCCGCCAGCGAGAACTCGGTGTGGATGTGCAGATGGGCGAAGCGGGAAGTGGACATGCGGAACCAGAGCGATGCCCGGGCAGGGTAGCGGCGGGGGGCGAGCCGGGCAAGGCTTGACAGGTGAGGGCGGGGATTCGGGAGTCGGGATTGGGGATTCGTTGCGGTCTCACTGGGCGTTGAGTGCGCGTGATCTCCCGCCTATCCGCGTTGAACGTCCTACGCGAGCTGCAGCGACTCCAGCGAATCCCCGATCTCCACGGCCGGCTCCCGGCCCGCCAGGGCCATCCTGACCGGCGCGAAGCTGCGCCGGTGGTGGATGCAGGGGCCGTGCGCGGCCAGTGCCGCCAGATGCGCCGGGGTGGCGTAGCCCTTGTGCAGGTCGAAGCCGTAGTGCGGGTGTTCGTCGTGCAGGCGTTGCATGATCCGGTCGCGAGTGACCTTGGCCACGATCGAGGCGGCCATGATCGCGCGGTCGCGAGCGTCGCCGCCGACCAGGGCCTCGGCGGCGCAGGGCAGGCCCTTGGGCACGCGGTTGCCGTCGATGCGGGCGAAGCCGGCCACGTGGGCCACGCCCTCGACCGCACGGCGCATGCCCAGCATGGTCGCCTGGTAGATGTTCAGCCGATCGATCTCCTCGGCCTCGATCAGCACCACCTGCCAGGCCAGCGCCCGCTCGACGATGCGCGCGTACAGCGTTTCGCGGCGCGCCGCGGTCAGCTGCTTGGAATCGTCCAACCCATTGATACGGGGACGCGCCGGATCGAACACCACCGCCGCCACCGCCACCGGCCCGGCCAGCGGACCGCGCCCGGCTTCGTCGACGCCGGCGTAGAGCCGGGAATCGGGAGTGGGGAATGGGGAATGGGACAAAAGCGACTGCTGCGGCGACGGCGGGGAAAGGGAGCGCTTCATGCCGTTGCTCCTGACGAATCCCGAATCCCCACTCCCGAATCCCGGCTCCCAAGCAATTCGAGCACCGCATCGGCCGCCCGCGCCGAGGCGTCCTGGCGCAGCAGCAGGTGCAGGCGTTCGTACTCGGGCTGCAGCGCCGCCACCGCCTGCGGGTTGCGCAGCCAGTGCAGCAGCGCGGCGGCCAGGGCGTCGGGGGTGCAGGCGTCCTGCATCAGTTCCGGCGCCAGGTCGTGGCCGGCCAGGATGTTGGGCAGGGCGTAGCGGTCGACCTTCAGCAGGCCCAGCGCCTTGACGATGCGGTAGGTGAGCGGGGCGACCTTGTAGCCGACCACCATCGGCCGCTTCACCAGCATGGCTTCCAGGGTCGCGGTGCCGGAGGCCAGCAGCACCGCGTCGGCGGCGAGCAGCGCGGCGCGCGCGTGGCCGTCCAGCACCTGGGTGGCGGCCGGCGGCAAGGCCGAACGCGCGAGTTGCTCGGCGATCAGCGCCTTGCACGCGGCATTGGCGGCCGGCACCAGCACGCGCGCATGGGGAAGCTGCTGCAGCACCTGCGCGGCGGCGGCGAAGAAGGTGTCGCCGAGCTTGCCGATCTCGCCCAGGCGGCTGCCCGGCAACACCGCCAGCACCGGCACGTCGGCGGCCACGCCCATGGCCGCACGCGCCGCGCCGCGGTCTTCGTGCAACGCGATCGCATCGGCCATGGGGTGGCCGACGAAGCGCGCGTCCACGCCGTGCCTGGCGTAGATCGGCGGCTCCATCGGGAACAGGCACAGCACCCGGTCGGCGCTGGCGCCGATCTTGGCCGCGCGCTGCTCGCGCCAGGCCCACACCGACGGGCTGACGTAATGTACGGTGCGCAGCCCGCGCTGCTTCAGCCAGCGCTCCACGCCGAGATTGAAATCGGGGGCGTCGATGCCGACGAACACGTCCGGCTGCCAGGCCAGCAGCCGCTCGCGCAGCGCGCGGCGCAGCTTCAGCAGGCGCGGCAGGTGCCGCAGCACTTCCAGCAGACCCATCACCGCCAGCTCGCTGGCGTCGAACCAGGTCTGGCACCCGGCCTGGCGCATCGCCTCGCCCCCGACCCCGGCGAACTCCGCGTCGGGATAGCGCGCGCGCAACGCCTCGATCAGCCCCGCGCCCAGCAGGTCGCCGGAGGCCTCGCCAGCGACGAGGGCGATGCGCAGCTTCGCTGCGCGTGGAATGGGGAATGGGGAATGGGGAATGGTTGAAGCAACAGCGGAGCCGAGGCCGGGCGGGCGACCGCTCTTCCCATTCCCCATTCCCGATTCCCCATTCCCGGCCGTCATCGCAACAACGGCCGCTCGCTGGATTCGATGAATTCCAGCATCGCACGCACGTCCTCGCTGCCTTCGGCCAGCACCGCCAACTGGTGCTTGGCTTCGGCCAGCGGCAGGCCGGCCACGTACAGCGCGCGGTAGGCGCGCTTGATCGCGGCCACGCGTTCGGGATCGAAGCCGCGGCGCTTGAGTCCTTCGCTGTTGATGCCGCGTGGGCGCCCCAGCGAATTGCCGCCGACCATGGTGAACGGCGGCACGTCGCCGTTGATCAGCGCGCCCATGCCGAGGAAGGCGTGATCGCCGATGCGGCAGAACTGATGCGCGCCGGCGAAGCCGCTGATGATGACGTGGTCGCCCACTTCCACATGCCCGGCCAGGGTGGTGTTGTTGGAGAACACGCAGTGGTTGCCGACGATGCAGTCGTGGGCGACGTGGGTGTAGGCGAGGAACCAGTTGTCGCTGCCCACGCGGGTGATGCCGCCGCCGCTGCCGGTGCCGCGGCTGACGGTGACGAACTCGCGGATCACGTTGCGGTCGCCGATCACCAGTTCGGTGCGTTCGCCGGCGAACTTCTTGTCCTGCGGGTCGCCGCCGAGCGCGACGTGGCCGACCAGGCGGTTGTCGCGGCCCAGCCGGGTCGGGCCGACGATGCTGCAATGCGAGCCGATCTCGCATCCTTCGCCGATCTCCACTTCGGCGCCGATCACGGTAAAGGCGCCGACGCGCACGTCGGCGGCGAGTGTTGCGCCGGGATCGATGATCGCGGAGGGGTGAATCAGGGGGGCATTGGCGCTCATCGCAGGTCTCCTGCCAGGGTCATTCGCGGGTGCCGGCGCACAGCACTTCGGCGCAGGCCACGACCTTGCCGTTGACCTTGGCCTCGCCGTAGTACACCGCCATGTTGCGGATCACCCGCTTGATCTCCACGTGCAGTTCCAGCACGTCGCCGGGCACCACCTGGCTGTTGAAGCGGGCATTGTCGACCTTGACCATGTAGAACAGCTTGGACTGCGCGTCGCGGCCCATCGCCAGTTGGGTCAGGATGCCGCCGGCCTGCGCCAGCGCCTCGATGATCAGCACGCCCGGCATGATCGGCTGGCCGGGGAAATGGCCCTGGAAGTACGGCTCGTTGATGCTGACGTTCTTGTGCGCGACGATCCGGCGGTTCTCGAAATCCAGCGAGACCACCTTGTCCACCAGCAGGAACGGGTAGCGGTGCGGGAGCAGTGCGCGGATCTGGTTGATGTCCGGCAGGGTGGCGTCCGGCAGGGGCTGATCGTGGCTCATTCCTTCTCCTTGCTGACAGACAGGATGCGACGGGCCAGGGCATCGAGCTGTTTGAAGCGCGCGGCGTTCTTGCGCCACGTGCGGTTGTCGGTCAATGGGGTGCCGGACGAGTACTCGCCCGGCTCGTGGATGGAGTTGCGTACGACCGACTTGCCGGTGACCACGACCTTGTCGCAGATCTCCAGGTGGCCGACCACGCCGACCGCGCCGCCGAGCATCACGTAGCGGCCGATCTTGGCGCTGCCGGCGATGCCGGTGCAGCCGGCGATGGCACTGTGCGCGCCGATGTGCACGTTGTGCGCGACCTGCACCAGGTTGTCCAGGCGCACGTCTTCTTCGAGGGTGGTGTCTTCCAGCGCGCCGCGGTCCACGCAGGTGTTGGCGCCGATCTCGCAATCGTCGCCGATGCGGACACCGCCCAGCTGCGGCACCTTGATCCAGCGGCCGGCGTCCATCGCCAGGCCGAAACCATCGGCGCCGAGCACCGCACCGGGATGCACGCGCACGCGCTGGCCCAGGCGCACCCGGGTGACCAGGGTGACGCGGGCGATCAGTTCGCTGCCGGCGCCGACCTGGCAGTCCTCGCCGATCACACAGCCGGGGCCGATCACGCAACCTTCGCCGACCACGCTGCGCGCGCCGATGCTGACGAACGCGCCGATGTGCGCGCTGGCTGCGACCTGCGCGCTGGGATCGATGCTGGCGCTGGGATGGATGCCGGGCGGCCGCAGCGGGGCCACGTCGAACAGTGCGGCAATCTTGGCGAAGGCGACATACGGGTCGCGCGCGATCAGCGCGGTGCCCGGCGCGGCCTCGGCGTCGTCGGCGCGCAGCACCACGATCGCCGCGGTGCTGTCGGCCAGTTGCGCGCGGTAGCGGGGATTAGCCAGGAAGCTGAGCTGTCCCGGGCCGGCCTGCGCCAGCGTGGCCACGCCATGCACCGCGACGCTGCCGTCGCCATGCACCTGCAGGCCGAAACGCTCGGCGATCTCGTCAGCGGTATAGGTCGAAGTATTCACCGGGAGATTCTACCGTGTGCCATCAACACGGTCATACGTACGCCCGCGTAGGGCGCGTGCGACGCGGCCGCGCAACACCAGCCCGAACAGGCCACGATCACCGATCAGAGACGATCAACCGACTGGAGCAAAGACCCCTTTTGTTAAAGGGGGCGCGCCGAAGGCGCGGGGATTAGGCAGGCCAAGCCCCAGCAGGTTTTCGCACCGCGAAAACCTGGCTGCCAGGGCGCAGCCCTGGCAGCGGGTGGGCAGTTCTTTAGAACTGCCCACCGAACGTGAACTGCAGACGCTCGATCTCGTCGTTGTCTTCCTTCTTCAGCGGAATCGCGTAGCTGATCGAGATCGGACCGACCGGCGCGCGCCACAGCAACGCGATACCGGTGGAGGCACGCAGCTGGTTGGACTTGAAGTTGTCCACGCCATTGAACACGTTGCCGACGTCCACGAACGCCGAAATGCGCGCCGACGGGCTGTCGAACAGCTTCGGGAAGTACATTTCCGCCGAGCCCACGGTCTTGAACGAGCCACCCAGCGGCTGGCCACGGCTGTACGAGGCGGTGGCCTCCGAGCGCGGGCCGAGGGTGTTGTCCTCGAAGCCGCGCACCGAGTTGGTGCCGCCGGCGTAGAAGTTCTCGTAGAACGGCAGGCCGGACGCCGTCACGCGGCGGACCAGGTTGGTGCCGTCGCAGGCCTGCGCCGTGTACACCGGCGTGCCGGAGCTGTTGGTGGTGGTGGTGCCGCAGATATCGCGCGACACGTCGCTGCCGTAGCTGTCGCCGTAGCCGAATTCGGCACGCGTATTGAGCACCAGTGCCGGCGAGATCGGCCAGTACTTGGAGATCTGGTAGTTGAGCTTCCAGTACTCCACGGTCGAGCCGGGCAGGGTGGCTTCCAGGCCGATGCGCTGGTACATGCCGCGGGTCGGCATGAAGTAGTCGTTGCGGGTGTCGCGGGCCCAGCCCAATTCGCTGCGCCAGGCGTGGAAGGTCTTGGTCCCCATCGCATCGATGTAGTTGATGATCGCCTGCGGGGTATAGCCGGGGTAGGTGGTGATCTGGTTGCTGTCGATGCCGAACATCAGCGAGACGCTGTCGGTCTCGGTGATCGGCACGCCGAAGATCACCTGCGCCGCGCCGTTGGTGCTGTTGTACTGCGCGGTGCCGAAGTCGGAGTAGTCCAGCTTGCGCCACGACAGGTTGTAGCCCAGCGACACGCCGTCGTCGGTGAAGAACGGGTTGGTGTAGGAGAACGCGTAGCGCTCCTGGTAGCTGCTGCGCGAGGCGTCCACCGCGACGCGGTTGCCGCCGCCGAGGAAGTTGTTCTGCGACAGCTGCACCGAGGTGGTGACGCCGTAGGTCTGCGAGTAGCCCAAGCCGAAGGTGAAGCTGCCCGAGGTGGTCTCCTTGACGTTGTAGACCACGTCGACCTTGTCGTTGCTGCCCGGCACCGGCGGCGTTTCCACGTCCACCGACTCGAAGTAGCCCAGGCGCTGCAGGCGGATCTTGGAACGGTCGATCGCCGCCTGCGAGTACCAGGTGTCCTCGAACTGGCGCATTTCGCGGCGCAGCACTTCGTCGGAGGTGCGGGTGTTGCCGCGGAACACGATGCGCCGCACCGACACGCGCGGACCCGGGGTCACCTGCAGGTTCACCGCCACCGTGCGCTTCTCGCGGTCGGTGGTCGGGATCGGGGTGACCTTGGCGAAGGCGTAGCCGATGTTGCTCAGGGTGTTGGTGATCGCGTCGGAGCTGTATTCCAGCAGCGCGCGCGAGAAGGTGTCGCCGGCCTTGGGGATCACCAGCTTCTCGATCTCTTCCTGCGGCAGGATGGTGTCGCCGGTGACCTTGATGTCGGAGATCTTGTACTGCTCGCCTTCGGTGATGCCGGCGGTCAGGTACATGTCGCGCTTGTCGGGGCTGATCGCGACCTGGGTGGAGTCGACGCTGAAGTCGACATAGCCGCGGTCCAGGTACCAGGAGTTGAGCTTCTCCAGGTCGCCGGAGAGCTTTTCCTTGGAGTACTGGTCGTCGCGGCGGTACCACGACAGCCAGTTGTGCTCGCGCGACTCCCAGTTCTCCAGGATGTCCTGGTTGAGGAACTTCTCGGTGCCGATCAGGTTGACGTGGCGGATCTTGGCCGCCTTGCCTTCCTTGATCGCGATGGCCACGTCGACGCGGTTGCGGTCCAGCGGGCTCACCGTCGGGGTGATCTCGACGTTGTACTTGCCGCGGTTGTTGTACTGGCGGGTCAGCTCCTGGGTCACCCGGTCCAGGCTCAGCCGGTCGAAGGTGCCGCCCTCGCTGAGGCCGATGTCGGACAGGCCCTTGAGCAGTTCCTCGCTCTTGATGTCCTTGTTGCCGGTGACGGTCAGCTTGTTGATCGCCGGACGTTCCTTGACCGTGACCACCAGGATGTTGCCCTGGCGGTCGACGCGCACGTCCTCGAAGAAGCCGGTGCGGTACAGCGCACGGATCGCCTCGGCGACCTTGGCCTCGTCCACGGTGTCGCCGCGCTCTACCGGCAGGTAGGTGAACACGGTGCCGGACGAAATGCGTTGCAGCCCGTCGACGCGGATGTCGCTGGCGGTGAAGGGCTCCGCTACCTGGGCCAGGGCCGGCAGGCTGAGGCTGGCGGCGAGGGCGAGGGCAAGCAGGCGGCGAGTGGGAAATCTCGTCATGTCACGTCCGGTAGAGGTCGATATCGTTGTTGCATGGGCGCCGGCGCAAGACGACAGCGGGTCGAGTGGATCGGCGCGGGTCATCGCAGGGCCTGCCCGAAGAGGTCGTTGTAGAACGCCAACCCCATCAGTCCTGCCAGCAACGTCAGGCCCACGAACTGCCCCGCCGCCATGGCGCGCTCGCTCAGCGGGCTGCCCTTGACCAACTCGATAAGGTAATACAGCAAGTGCCCGCCGTCCAAGATCGGGATCGGCAGCAGGTTCATGATCGCCAGGCTCAGCGACAGCAGCGCCAGGAAATTCAGAAATCCGTCCGGCCCTTCCTTGGCCGAGATGTTGGCGACCTTGGCGATGGTGATCGGGCCGGAGACGTTCTTCAGCGAGGCGTCGCCGGTCAGCATGCGGCGCAGGATGCCCAGGGTGTCGCCGGCCAGCCGGCCGGTCTCGCCGAAGGCCATCGGGATCGCCGCCAGCGGGCCGTAGCGCAGGGTGGCGTCGTAGGCGGGGCGGCGCTGCTCGCCGATGGCCACGCCCAGCTTCCAGCTCGGCGCGCCGGGGCCGGCGGCCTGCTTGAGATGGACTTCCAGCGCCAGCCGCTCGCCGTTGCGCTCGACCTCGATCAGGCCGTTGCCGCCCTCGCGGCCCAGCGCCTGCACCCGTGGCGCGACCTGGTCGGCGCTGGTGATCGGGCTGCCGTCCACCGCCAGCACGCGATCGCCGGGGCGCAGCACGCCGTCGGCGGCCGAGCCGGGGTCGACGTTGGCGATCACCGCCGGCTGCAGGGTGAAGCGCCAGGTCAGGCCGGCCAGCGCCGGCACCTGCCGCTCGTCGAAACCGACCGGCAGCTGCGACAGGCGCAGGGTCCGGGTATGGCTGGTGCCGTCCTGCGCGTCCTCGGTCTGCACCGGCACGTCCTCGCGGTCCATGGCGGCGACGGTCAGCTGCATGGCGGCCTCGCTCCAGGTCGCGACGTCGCGGTCGCCGACGCGGACGATGCGCTCGCCGGCCTGGAAGCCGGCCTGCTGCGCCAGGCCCTCGGCGCGGCCGACGATGGGCGCGTAGTCCTGCTTGCCGATGACGAACATCGCCCAAAGGAACGCAACGCACAGGATCAGGTTGGCGATGGGGCCGGCGGCGACGATGGCGATGCGCTGCCACACGCTCTTGTTGTTGAAGGCCTGCGCGCGCTCGGCCGGGTCGATCTCGGCCTCGCGTTCGTCGAGCATCTTCACGTAGCCGCCGAGCGGGATCGCGGCGATCGCGAACTCGGTGCCGTGGCGGTCATAGCGCGACCACAGCGGCTTGCCGAAGCCCACCGAGAAGCGCAGCACCTTGACCCCGCAGCGGCGGGCCACCCAGAAATGCCCGAACTCGTGGAACGTCACCAGGATGCCCAGGCTGACCAGCATCCACCAGATGGAGCCAACGAAATTACCCATGCGCGTGGCTCATGGCGGCGTGGGCATCAAGCATGGGCGAAGTGGCGGGCAATGGCGAGTTCGGTGATCTTGCGCGAGTGCGCATCCGCCGCCAGCAATGCGTCCAGGGAATCGGCCGCGACCGCAGGCAGCTCGGTCAGGGCGTTCTCGACCAGCGCAGGAATCGATAGGAAACCGATTCGGCCCTGAAGAAAGGCTGAAACAGCCACTTCATTGGCCGCATTCAGGATCGCCGGGGCGCTGCCGCCGGCCTGCATCGCGCGCCAGGCCAGGCCCAGGCAGGGAAACGCGTCCAGGTCCGGTGCCTCGAAGTCCAGCCGTCCCTGCGCCAGCAGGTCCAGCCCGGCGACCCCGGAAGCGATGCGCTCCGGCCAGCCCAGGCCCACCGCCAGGGTGGTGCGCATGTCCGGCAGGCCCATCTGTGCCAGGGTCGAACCGTCGATGAACTCGACCAGCGAGTGCACCAGGCTCTGCGGGTGCACCAGCACCTCGATGCGCTCGGGCGCCAGCGCGAACAGGTGGTGGGCCTCGATCACTTCCAGGCCCTTGTTCATCAACGTCGCCGAATCGACCGAGATCTTCGGCCCCATCGACCACTTCGGGTGCGCCACGGCCTGCGCCGGGGTCACCGCCTGCAGGCGTGCGCGGTCCCAGCCGCGGAACGGGCCGCCGGAGGCGGTCAGCAGCACGCGCCGCACCTCGGCGCCGGTCTGGCGCGAGCGCAGGCACTGGAAGATGGCGTTGTGCTCGCTGTCGATCGGGATGATCTCGGCGCCGGCCGCCGCGGCAGCGGCGGTGACCAGTTCGCCGGCCAGCACCAGCGCTTCCTTGTTGGCCAGCAGCAGACGCTTGCCGGCGCGGGCCGCGGCCAGGGTCGAGGCCAGGCCGGCGGCGCCGACGATGGCGGCGACCACGCTGTCGCAGGCGTCGCTGGCCACCAGTTGGTCCAGTGCGGCGTCGCCGGCATGCGCCTGGGTCGACAGCCCGGCCGCACGCAGGCCGTCGCGCAGCGCCGGGTACAGCGCAGGGTCGGCGATCACCGCATGCGCGGGGCGGTGCGCGGCGCACAGCGCCAGCAGCGCCTCGACGTTGCGCCCGGCCGCCAGCACGCCGGCGCGCAGGCGCTGCGGATGACGCGCGATCACGTCCAGCGCCGAGGCGCCGATCGAGCCGGTGGCGCCGAGCACCGCGATGGTGCGGACCGCCGGGTCCTTGCTGTGTTGCGTGTTCACTGGCCTCAGAACCCGAAGATGTCCTTGCCCAGCGCGAAGATCGGCAGCGCCGCCAGCACGCCGTCGATCCGGTCCAGCACGCCGCCGTGGCCGGGAATCACGTTGCCCGAGTCCTTGGCGCCGACATGGCGCTTGAGCAGGCTCTCGAACAGGTCGCCGACCACCGAGGCCAGCACGGTGACCGCGGCCACGATCAGCAGCCCGGGCAGGTGCGGCAGGGTCACCCCGGCCAGCCAGCCGAAGCCGGCGGCCACCAGCAGGCCGGCCAGCAAGCCGCCGACCAGTCCTTCCACGGTCTTGTTCGGGCTGACCCGCGGCGCCAGCTTGTGCTTGCCGAACTGGCGGCCGGCGAAATAGGCGCCGGAATCGGCGGCCCACACCGTCGCCAGGGCGGTCAGCAGCCAGCGGTGGCCGTTCGGCTCGCTGGCGTGGATCAGGCCCAGCGCGGCCCAGGCCGGCACGATCGCCAGAGTGCCGGCGGCGAGCTTGAACACCCGCGCGTAGGTGGCATGGTCGGAGCCGAAGCGGTAGAAGCCCAGCCACAGCAAGGCCACGCACCACCAGCCGGCGCCGATCAGGGTGGTCAGCTGGAACAGCACCAGCGAGCCGGCCGAGGCCCACACCAGCAGCACCATCAGCAGCAGGTTGAGCATCAGCAGGATGGTGCGCGGCAAGGTGTCGTCGACCTCGGCCAGCTTCAGCCATTCCCACAGGCCGATCAGGAAGATCAAGGCGGCCAGCGCGACCAGCCACTGGGTCGGCAGCAGCAGGATGGCGCAGATGGCCAGCGGGGCCATGATCAGCGCGGCGATGACGCGGGTACGGGTCATGCGGAAACGTTCTCCGTCGCCGCTTCGGCGACCTGCGCGCTGGTGAGGCCGAAACGCCGCTCGCGGCGGGCGTAGTCGTCCAGGGCTTGTTGCAGCACCTCGGGGCCGAACTCGGGCCAGAGGGTCTCGGTGAACCACAGTTCGGTGTAGGCCAGCTGCCACAGCAGGAAGTTGCTGATGCGCAGGTCGCCGCCGGTGCGGATGAACAGGTCCGGCGGCGGCAGGTCGGCCAGCGCCATGCGCGCTGACAGCGCGTCCTCGTCGATCTGCTCCGGGCGCAGGCGTCCGGCGGCGACGTCCTCGGCCAGCGCGCGCGCGGCCAGGGCGATGTCCTGGCGGCCGCCGTAGCTGGCGGCGATCGACAGGTGCAGGGCCTGGTTGTCGCGGGTGCGTGCCTCGGCCTGGGCCATGCGCTCGCACAGCGACGGCGCGAAGCGCGAGCGGTCGCCGATGAAGCGCACGCGCACGCCGCGCCGCTGCAGCTCGTCGACCTCGCGGTCGAGCGCGTGCAGGAACAGCTTCATCAACGCATCCACTTCCTCCTGCGGGCGCCCCCAGTTCTCGCTGGAAAAGGCGAACAGGGTCAGTGCGCCGATGCCGCGCTCCAGGCAGAAGTCGATGGTGCGGTTGACCGCACGCGCGCCGGCGCGGTGGCCGATCACGCGCGGCCGGCGGCGGCGCTGCGCCCAGCGGCCGTTGCCATCCATGATGATGGCCAGGTGGCGGGGCAGGGACATGGGGATGGGGTCGGAAGGCATGGCCGGCAGGCGCAGGCTCAGACCGCCATCAGTTCCTGTTCCTTGCCCTTGACCACGTCGTCCACGTCCTTGATCGCCTTGTCGGTCAGCTTCTGGATGTCGTCCTCGCTGGCGCGGGCCTCGTCCTCGGTGACCTTCTTGTCCTTCAGCAGATCCTTGACCTGCTGGTTGGCGTCGCGACGGATGTTGCGGATCGCGACCTTGGTGTCCTCGCCTTCGCCGTGCACGACCTTGGACAGCTCGCGGCGGCGCTCCTCGGTGAGCGCGGGCAGGTTGAGGCGGATGGTGGTGCCGGCGGTGTTCGGGGTCAGGCCCAGGTCCGAGGCCAGGATCGCCTTCTCGACCGCGCCGACCATCTGCTTTTCCCACGGGGTGATGGTCAGCGAGCGGGCGTCGGCGACGGCCACGCTGGCGACCTGGCTCAGCGGCATGTCCGAGCCGTAGTAGTTGACCTTCAGGTGCTCGACCAAGGCGGTCGACGCGCGGCCGGTGCGCACCTTGATGAGCGCATGACGCAGCGCGTCGATGCTCTTGGCCATGCGGGTCTGTGCGTCTTGCTTGATTTCGTTGAGCATCGCCGGTGTCCGTGCTGAATCTGAATCGGACGATTATAGCCGGGAAAGGCGTGGGGCCGGGATTGGGGATTCGGGATTGGGGATTCGCAAAAGCGGCGCTTCAGGCGCAATGAGATGCGATAACGCGCCCGTGCCCGCAATGCTGCAGCGCGCAACGCCTTCGCGAATCCCCAATCCCGAATCCCCAATCCCGGGTCGGGGCATCAGCCCCGACCTTTGACCAACGTGCCGATCTCGGCGCCGCGGAGGATCTTCAGCAGTTCGCCGGGCTGGCCCATGTCGAAGATGCGCAGCGGCAGGTCGCTGTCGCGGGCCAGGGCGAAGGCGGCGGTGTCCATCACTTCCAGGTTGCGGGCGATGACCTCGTCGTAGGTCAGGCTGTCGAAGCGCACGGCGTCGGCGTGCTTCTTCGGGTCCTTGTCGTACACGCCGTCGACCTTGGTCGCCTTCAGCAGCAGGTCGGCGCCGATCTCGATCGCGCGCAGCGCCGCGCCGGAGTCGGTGGTGAAGAAGGGGTTGCCGGTGCCCGCGGCGAAGATCGCGATGCGGCCCTTTTCCAGGTGGCGGATCGCACGGCGCCGGATGAAGTCCTCGCACACGTCGTTGATCTTGATCGCGCTCATCACCCGCACCTTGGCGCCGAGCTTTTCCAGCGCGTCCTGCATCGCCAGCGCGTTGATGACGGTGGCGAGCATGCCCATGTGGTCGCCGGTGACCCGGTCCATGCCGTTGGCGGCAAGGCCGGCGCCGCGGAAGATGTTGCCGCCGCCGATCACCAGCGCCACTTCCGCGCCGGCCTGTTGCGCCTCGATCACTTCATGGGCGAGGCGGTTGATGATCTTGGGGTCGATGCCGTAGTCCCCGTCTCCCATCAGCGCTTCGCCGGACAGTTTCAACAGGATACGGCGATAGGCAAGCTGGGACATGGCGACCTCGTTGGGGGATGACGGGCAAACCACACGATTTTAGCCGATGCGCGCCAGTGCGTCTGCGCCGTCGGCGATGCTTCAGCGTTGCGCCTCGCCGCACGAGCGCGCGGTGACGCGATTGCGGCCGCCGTGCTTGGCGCTGTACAGCATGTCGTCGGCCGCCTGCAGCAGCTCCTGCGCGCTGTTGAAACGCTCGCGGCCGCCCTGTGTGGCCACGCCCGCGGAGAAGCTGATGTGCAACGGCCCCTGCTTGGTGTCGGCCATCGGCCGCTGCGCGATCTCGGCGAGGATGCGCCGCATCACGCCCAGCGCGGCCTCTTCGCCGGTGTTGGGCAACAGCACCAGGAATTCCTCGCCGCCGAAGCGCGCCACGGTGTCGCTGGCGCGCAGCATCGGCTGCAGGGTCTGCGCGAATGCGCGCAGGACCTGGTCGCCGACCAGGTGCCCGTGCGCGTCGTTGATCTTCTTGAAATCGTCCAGGTCGATGAAGGCCACCGACAGCGGCCAGTCGTGGCGATTGGCCAGTTCGAACTGCTGCTTGAGCAAGGTGTCCAGCTGGTGCCGGTTGAACACGCCGGTGAGCGCGTCGCGGCTGGCCTGCTCGGCCAGGCGCCGTGCGTGCTGCTCGTATTCGTCGGCGCGCTGGCGCACGCGGTTGGCTTCCTGCACTTCGCGCAGGTTGCGCAGCACCATCAGTTCGCGGGCATGGCTGATGATCGCATCGACCCGCTCCGGCTGGGCGATGCGCACATCGAAGATCGGGCTGACCGCCGGCAGCGCCTCGGCGATGTGGCCCACCACCTCGTCGAAGCGGCGGCTGTCCAGTTGCAGGTCGCGATAGGCGCACTGCATGGCGTGGGTGCGCGCGGCTTCGGGATCGTCGCCGAGCCAGATGTCGGCGATGGGGCCGGACAGCCGCACGCAGATGTCGAAGGGCTCGGTCGCGGGGCTGGTATCGCCGCCGCTGCCGATACTGCGCTGCAGGTAGGTGGGCAGCTTCCACTTGTGCGCCAGCCAGGCGCCGACCTCGGCGCGGTCGGCGCCCAGGTGCTCGCGCTCCAGCGCGCTCAGTCGCTGCGGGTCGCCGGCGGCCTCGTGCAGCAGGGCGGCGTAGCGGTCGTGGCAGACGTGCAGCAGGGCCAGTGCGCCCATGTCCTGCAACAGCCCGGCCAGCATCAGCTCCTCGTGCTTGCGCAAGCCCGCAGCCTGGCCGAGCAGGCGGCTGGCCAGCGCCGCCAGCACGCTGCGTCGCCACAGCCGTTCCTGCGGCTCGCCGCTGCCGCCGCGCAGGCTCTGCACCATCGAGAAGCCCAGCGCCAGGCTCAGCGCGGCGTTCAGGCCGAGCATGGTCAGCGCCTGGCCCAGGTTGTCGACGCGGCGCCGGCTGGCGTACAGCGGGGAATTGGCGATGCGCAGCATGCGCGCGCTCAGCGCCATGTCCATGGCGATGGCATCGGCGGTGGCGGCCAGATCCACGTCAGTATCCTGTGCCAGTTCGATGATGCGCAAGGCCACGCCGGGCGGCGAGGGCAGGTCGCGGGAGTGGCTCAGGATCGCTTCGAGTTCAGGATGCATGCACTTCCGATACGGCATGGAATGAGAGGTGGGGGAGCGGCCTGTCCCGGCCTGTGCAGCGTACACCCGTAAAAAAAAAGCCGCGACAATGCGCGGCTCTTTTCTTCCCGGGCGCGGGATCAGGCCAGGCCGGCCTGCTTCATCACTTCGGCGGCGTAGTCTTCCACCACCTTCTCGATGCCTTCGCCCACGGCCAGGCGCTGGAAGCCGACCACGTCGGCGCCGGCGGCCTTCACCGCCTGCTCCACGGTCTGGTCGGTGTTCAGCACGTAGGGCTGGCCGTACAGGGTGACTTCGTTGACGATCTTGGCGATCTTGCCGCTGATGATCTTCTCCAGGATGTCGGCCGGCTTGGCCTTGTCCTTCTCCGACATCTTGGCCAGCTCGATTTCCTTTTCCTTGGCCACGAACTCGGCCGGGACGTCGGACGCCTTGATGTGCGGCGGGTTCATCGCCGCGATGTGCATGGCGATGCCGCGGGCCAGGTCGGCGTCGCCGCCCTTGACCTCGACCAGCACGCCGATGCGGCCGCCGTGCACGTAGGCGGCGACGTTGTTGGCGCTATCGATGCGCACCAGGCGGCGCACCTGCACGTTCTCGCCGACCTTGGCGATGACCGCGGCACGGGCTTCCTCGACGGTCTCGCCGCTGGGCAGCTTGGCGCTCTTCAGCGCCTCCACGTCGGCGGCGCCGGAGGCCAGGGCGGCCTGGACGACGGCATCGGTGAAGGCCAGGAAGTTGTTGTCCTTGGCGACGAAGTCGGTCTCGGAGTTGATTTCGACCAGGACTGCCTTGCCGCCGTCCTGGGCCATCGCGATGCGACCTTCGGCGGCGACGCGGTCGGCCTTCTTGTCGGCCTTGGCCAGGCCCGACTTGCGCAGCCACTCGGCGGCGTTGTCGATGTTGCCGGCGTTCTCGGTGAGCGCCTTCTTGCACTCCATCATGCCGGCGCCGGTGCGCTCGCGCAGTTCCTTGACCAGGGAAGCAGTGATTTCCACGGGATGTCCTCACGAAAGGTGGGAGAAGGCCGGCTTGCGGCCGGCCGGTAGATCTGGGAAGCGGGCGCCGCGGGCGGCGCTCGCGAAGCCGGGCGCGCCGAACGCGCCGGGCGGCGGCTGCGCATGATCGCGCAGCCGCATGGCGCGCCGGTTACTCGGCGGCGGGAGCGGTCTCTTCGGCCTTCTTGCCGTTCTTGCGCGGGCCGCGGCCCTTGTCGTCGCCGCCCTCGGCGAACTCTTCCTCGCGCACGCTGGCGGCGTTCGGCGCAGCGGCCTTGCCTTCCAGTACGGCGTCGGCGGCGGCACGGGCGTACAGCTGCACGGCGCGGATGGCGTCGTCGTTGCCCGGGATGGCGTAGTCGACCAGGTCCGGGTTGTAGTTGGTGTCGACCACCGCGATCACCGGAATGCCGAGCTTCTTGGCTTCCTTGATGGCGATGTCTTCATGGCCGATGTCGATGACGAACAGGGCGTCGGGCAGGCGGTTCATTTCCTTGATGCCGCCCAGCGAGGCTTCCAGCTTGTCGCGCTCGCGGCGCAGGGTCAGCACTTCGTGCTTGACCAGCTTGTCGAAGGTGCCGTCGGTCTCGGCCGCTTCCAGCTCCTTCAGGCGCGCCACCGACTGCTTGACGGTGCGGAAGTTGGTCAGCGTGCCGCCCAGCCAGCGCTGGGTCATGAACGGCTGGCCGCAACGCTCGGCTTCTTCCTTCACCGCGTCGCGGGCGCTGCGCTTGGTGCCCAGGAACAGGATGGTGCCGCGCTTCTGCGCGACGCTGGAGATGAAGTTCATCGCGTCGTTGAACAGCGGAACCGTCTTCTCGAGGTTGATGATGTGGATCTTGCCGCGCGCGCCGAAGATGTACGGCGCCATCTTGGGGTTCCAGTAGCGGGTCTGGTGGCCGAAGTGGACGCCGGCTTCCAGCATCTGACGCATGGTGACCTGGGGCATTGCAGTGACTCCTGATGGGGAACCGGCCGTGCGCGGGCAGGAATGGGTGAAGCGCGCGCATGACGGCGGCCTTGCGGGCCGCACGACGATTCCGGGGTTGGGCCTCCCTGCCGCCTCCGTGGCCGAACTCCTTGCGGAGCACCCCGGCACGGGCGATGGCGGCAGGTGTGAATTCGCCGGTGCGTCCGGCGTGAACGGTCCATCGGCCCATGACGGGCACGACGAAGCTGCGCACTATACCTGGCGGGGGCCGCTGGCGCAATGCGCCGGGCGGTTCACTCGGCGGGCAGCGCCTGCAGCGGCGCCTCGTCGTCCAGCCTGGCCGCGAAGTGACCGCCGGGCGCGGTCGCGGCGGCCGGCAGCGGCCAGCGTTTGTAGGCGCCGGCCAGGACATAGCCGGCGAGGCTGGGGAACAGCGGCAGGGTGCGGCCGTCGGCGCCGACGAAGCTCAGGTCGCTGAGCCGGGCATGGGCGCTGCCGCGGTTGTGCACCACCAGCTCCGGCCCGCGCGCGCCGGCGCTCAGGTGGGCGCTGAGGCGCGGCGCGGCTGCCGGGTCCGCGGGGCTCAGGAACACCGGGGTGGAATAGCGCAGCAGCAGGGGTGGGGCCGGCGTGGCGGGTGCCGGTGCGGCCGGGTCGGCTGGGGCGGGGCGTTCCTCCATCACCAGGCGGTAGGCGCTTTCGTCGGCGCTGGCCGGTCCGGGACGCACCAGCCGCAGCAGTTGCCGCCCCTGCGCCGGGATGTCGATCGATTGCGGGCTGGTGCGGACCTCGTCGGTGCTCTCCAGGTCGTCTATCCCGTCGGTCTGCCGCCACCGGTACACCTGGACCTGGGCCTGCCAGGGGCGGTCCTGGGTGTTGCTCAGCCAGATCTCGGTGCTGGTCTCGCCGGGGGCCAGTTGCACCAGGGTCGGGCTGATCCGTACCCCGGCCGCGTCGGCACTGCCGGCAAGCGCCAGCAGCAGCGCCAGCAGCAGGCGCGCGCGCATGCGGCGGGCATCGCCCACTAGAACGCGACCGTGGCGTAGCGTGCCGGGATGCGCGGCGTGGCGCCTGTCGCAGGCATGCTCAAGGCCAGGGCGGTGGCGGCGTCGGGCGCGGGCATGCCGTCGATGCTGACCTGGTAGGCCAGCGGGCGGTTGCAGGCGACCGTCGGCAGCACCCCGGGCTGCGCACGCGCCGCGGCGCCGATTTCGCAACTGCGCTCGATGCGGATACCGATCCGCAGCATGGCGGCGCCGCTGCCGGCCCCCGGCTGCGCCGCCGCGTCGACGCCGGCCACGCACAGGCTAGCCAACAGCAGCGGTCGTAGAAACGGCAGGCGCATCGATCGGCACTCCGGAGTAGACACAACCGATAACGGCTCCCATCCCGGCAACTTGACCGGCACCGCGGCGCCGTTCAGGCCTCAGTAGGTGACGGTGACCTTGACCACGTCGCTGTAGCTGCCCGGGGCGGGGGTCTGCCGCGCGGGAACCTGCCCGTACAGGGTCAGCGACTGGGCGCTGCCGGTCCCGGTGCCGGTCTGGGTATCGGTATTCAGGGTGCTGCCCCAGCGCTGGGTGCGCGCGGCGTCGCGATACAGCTCGTAGGTCAGGTACTGGCCGCTGGCGCTGCGCATGCGCCGCACGTTGCCGCTGGCGTTCTGGCCGTTGTCCAGGCTCACCTGCCAGGCGGTGCGGGCGCGGCAGTTCATGCTGAGCGTGGTGGTGTAGTTCAGCGCATTGTCGATCAGGCCCGATTGGGTGCCGAAATCGAGGTCGGCGATGCTGGCGATGGTGCAGGTCGGCGCGGCGGTGGCGCTGGCCACGAACGGGAACTGCACCGAGGTGCCGCCGCCCTTGCCGCCGGTGGTGCAGGAGGTGGGAATCAACGCGGGGTTGCCGACCAACGGCTCGTCGTAGCGGTACTGCAGGTTGGTGTACACGCCGCTGAAACTGTTCTGGTAAGTCCCCGTGGCGATGCCGCTCTGCAGCGGGACGCGCGCATAGAGGGTGTAGGTCGCGGTGCCGGTGCCGCCGGTCGCCAGCGACGAATAGGTCAGGTCCACCTGCAGTGGGGTGGAGCCGCTCAGGGCGCTGCCCCAGATCAGGCTGCGCGCGCTGTCGCGGTAGAGCTGGAATCCCAGGATGTCGTTGAGCGGGTTGAGCATGCGCCGCGGGGTGATGCCGAAGCCGGCGCCCTGCGCGCCCTCGCCGATGTTCAGGCACATGCGCACATAGATCGTGCCCAGCACGCTGATCGCGCCGGTCTGGCAGGTCACCAGGATCTGCGCGGTGGTGTCGGTGGCGGCGGTGTCGGAGAGGGTGCCGAAGCTCGCCGCCGTCGCCTGCGCGGTACAGGTGGTGGTGGCCGCGGCGCGCTGCGGCAGCAGCGCCACGGCCGCCAGCAGCAGCGCCGTCAGCGCCATCGGCCAGGCACGCGCGCTCATGGCGTCGTCTCCGGCACGCAGCGCAGCGGGCCCAGCCGGGTGGGCGGTGCCTGCGTCGGGCGCTCGATCCGCAACCGGCAACGGCGTCCTTGCATGTCCACCTCCAGGTCGTTGCGGCCGGGCGCGAGCCCTTCCACATAGGCCTGGCCATCGTAGCCCACCACCGTGTCGACGCCCGCGCCGCGCACCCGGCTGCCGACCGGCAGCGGGAGGTCGGCGGCATCGTGCAATTGCACCAGCACGCCGTCGCTGCGGCGGATCGGGAACGCCACCACCACCCCGGTGCGGTCGCGCGGCACCACGATCTGGTCGACCTGCTCGGGCCGCAGTTCCGCCGGCAGGCGCATCGGATCGATCGACAGGCGGTTGTGCTGCCAGGCCAGCAGCGGCGTGACCAGCAGGAAGCCGCGCGCGTCGGTGCGGCCGATCGGCCGGTTCTCCAGCAGTACCGGCACGTCGGCGACGCCGCCGGTGGAGACCAGGGCGAAGGCCTGGTCGAGATCGCGGCCGCGGAACCAGCCGCCGCCGATCCAGGCCAGGCCGCCCGAGGCTTCGGCATAGCCGTAGGTCTGGCCGCCGGCGCTGGCGATGCCACCGGCATAACGGGCGCTGGCGCTGCGCCAACTGGCTTCGGCGAGGCCGCCGCCGCCGTCCTGGCCACCGCGCGCCTGCAGCCGCCAACCGCTGCCGCCATCGGCGGCCGCCGCCTGGCTGAGGTCCGCCGTCGCACTGGTGCGCGCGCCGATGCGCTGCATGGCCACGCCCGCCTGGCGGCGGCCGTCCAGGGCGATCGACCAGCCCAGGTACACGCTGCGGTCGCTGGCCTGATCCAGATTCTGGTTGATGCTCAGGTTCAAGGACGATTGCCGCGGCAGGGTCCGGGTCCAGAACAGGCTGGCGTAGCGCTGGTCGCCGCTGTCGGGATAGGCCAGGCGCACGTAGCTCAGGGCGATGTTGCCGACGCCGTTCCAGGTGCTGCCGAACAGGGCGCGCTCGCTGACCCGCGGCGGCGCGGCGCCGTAGCGTGCGGCCACGTCGCGATAGCCGGCCTGCGCGCGCTGGGTATCCATCGCCAGGTTGAAGCGGCCGTTGTTCCAGCGGTAGCTCAGCGCATATTGCAGGCCTTGCTGTCCGGCAGCGCCGCCGTGCGCCAGCGAGGCGCCGAATACGCCGGCGCGCGGCAGCAGCCACAGGCCGCCGACCCCGGCGTTGCGCACGCCGGCCCCGGCCTCGGCGTGCGCCTCGGCCGTGAAGCGCGGGCCGAGGCCGCGCCGCCAGCTGGCGCTGCCGACGGTGTCGCCGGCATAGGCGAAGTCGGCGACGCCGTACTCCTCGCGCACCCGGCCCAGCGCCAGCGACCAGTCGGTCAGCCCGCTGGCCAGCAAGTCCTGGGTCGCATAGAACGGAAAGGCCAGCGAGCGGGTGCGGCCGTAGGCGTCGGTGATCACCACCTGGGCGTTGCCGGCGCCGTCCACGCCCGGCGCCGCGGACAGCTGGAACGGCCCGGCCGGCAACTGCGCGCTGTACTGGCGGATGCCGTTGACGTACAGGTCCACGCTGGACGGCACGGCCACCTCGCCGAGGAATTCCGGTAAGGGGGTGATCGCGCGATACGGCTGCAGGCCGAAGTCGCTGCCCACCCGGACGCCGCCCAGGCGCACGGTGCGGCTCCAACTGGTGCTGCTGCTGAAGGTGTCGCCCAGCACCACGCTGGTCATGCGCTCGGGCAGCGACCACTGCCATTGCGTGTCCAGGCGGATCGCCTGGGCGCGCCAGTCGCGTTGCGGCTCGCGGTACAGGCGGCCGACGAAGGACTGCCGCAGCAGGCCCGCGCCCAGGCCGAACACGCGCAGTTCGCCGCTGGCGGTGAGATTGCTGGCGCCGCCCTGGCGGCTGGCGTAGAGGTCGTAGTCGAGCAGGGCGCCTGGGGAACTGGTCGCCGGCAGCGACGGCACGCCGCCGCGCGCGTCGATCCGGGTGGTGGCGACGTCGAGCAGCGCCACCGGTGCGTCGATCTCCAGCGTCTGCAGGTTGGCGTCGTAACTGAAGCGCACGCCGTCCAGGTCGCCCAGGGCGATCGCCGCGCTGGCGTCGCTGCCGTCCACGCGCAGGCCGAGCTGGCGCAGCGTGGCGGCGCTGGCGCGCAGTTGCTCGCCGTCGCGCTGGAACTGGAACAGGCCGGGCTGGCGGGTCTGGTTCAGGGTGACCTCCAGGTACAGGGTCTCCTGCGCCGGTGCCGCGGCCTGGGGCTGGGGAGGAACCTGCGGCTGGGCGACGGCGAGCGCGGCAGTGCCGACCCACAGCGCCAGCAGCAGTTCAAGGCGCCGCGGTGTCCACGACCAGCGACTGCGCGTGCGGCTCGCCATTGATCCTTGCCTCGAACGTTCCCTGTGTCTGCGCCAGCGCCGCCGGCAGCGGCCAGCGCTTGCGCTGGCCCGGCAGCACGTAGCCGGCCAGGCCTTCGGCGATCGCGGTGCGCCGGCCGTCGCCGGCGACGAACTGCAGGTCCACCAGTTGCGCTTGGCCGTTGCCCTGGTTGGCCACTTCCAGCGCCGCGGTGGCGCCGTCGCGGACCAGCCGCGCGCGCAGCGTCGGCGCGGTGGCGACGGCGGGCTGCAGGAACACCGGCACCGAATAGCGCAGCACGAACTGCAACCCGGCGCTGGCGCCGCTGGCGGGATCCTGGCCGGGCAACTCGTCGACCAGGATACGGTAGGCGTCCTCGTGCGCGCCGGGTGCGGGGTCCAGGCGGATCACCCGCACCAGTTGCCGCGCGTGCGGCGCCAGTTCCAGCATCGGCGGGCTGAGCGCGATGCGGTCGCTGGGGTCGAGCACATCCTCGCCATCGCGCTGCTGCCAGCGGAACGCGCGCACCTGCGCGCGCAGCGGCACGTCGCCGCTGTTGCTCAGCCACAGGCCCTGCGCGGTCTCCTCGGCACGCAGCGACACCGAGGTCGGCGCCACCTGCAGACTCGCGGCGACAGCCGCGCCGGCCGCGGCCAGCCACAGCGCGGCGAGCGCCGGCAGGCGCAGGAAGGAAGGCAGTCGCAAACGCATGCAGGCGGCTCCGGTTACCAGGTGACGGTGGCGGTGACGACGTCGCTGTATGAACCGGCAGGGTAGTTGGTGCTGGCGACCTGGCCGTAGACGGTGATCGGTTGCACTGCACCATTGCCGGTGCCGGCCTGGGTGTCGGTGCCGATGGTCGAGCCCCAGTTCTGGGTGCGCGCGGCGTTGCGGTACAGCGCGTACGGCACGCGTGCGGTATTGCTGGCGTCGGCGCTGCCCATGGTGCGGGTGGTGACCGTGGCGCCGGAGCCGGAACCGGCGTTCAGCGCGATGTTGTACGGCGTGCCGGAGGTGCAGCGCACGTTCAAGGTGCCGGTGCTGTTGATCGAGGCCTGGGTGGAATTGACGCTGCCGAAATCGACGTCGGTGGGCGCGGTCTGGATGTCGCAGACGCTGGTGATCTGGATCTTGACGTTGAAGGTGCGCGAGTCGGACTGGGCCCAGGCCAGGCCGGTCCCGGCGGCGAACAGCACAAGGAAGGCGAGAACGCGATGGAAGAGGTACATGGCAGGGTTCTTCGGTGATGGCGGACAACCGCCGGTGCCGCTGCCAGTGCAAAATGCGCGCCAGTTCACATTATTTTGGATCGCTATCCAGCTTTCACATGAGATGACCACCACGCCGCGCCGCGTTCATCACGGTGAAGGCGGGGATGGTCACGGCCGCGTGCCAAAAAGCCGCCAAGCCGCCCGGCGCGTTCAGCCAGCGCCGGGATGAGCGATAATGACGGCCATGACCGTCAATCTGAAAACTCCGCAGGACATCGAGAAGATGCGCGTGGCCGGCCGCCTGGCCGCCGAGGTACTGGACCTGATCGGCCCGTACGTGAAGCCCGGCGTCACCACCGCCGAGCTGGACCGCATCTGCCACGACCACATCGTCAAGGTGCAGGGCGCCGTCCCGGCCAACGTCGGCTACCGCGGCTACCCGAAGACCGTGTGCACGTCGGTGAACAACGTCATCTGCCACGGCATCCCCAGCGACAGCAAAGTCCTGAAGGACGGCGACATCGTCAACATCGACGTCACCGTGATCAAGGACGGCTGGCATGGCGACACCAGCCGCATGTACTGCGTCGGCACGCCCTCGGTGATGGCGCGGCGCCTGATCGAGGCCACCTACGAGGCGATGTGGCGCGGCATCCGCGCGGTGAAGCCGGGCGCCACGCTCGGCGACGTCGGCCATGCCATCCAGCAGTACGCCGAGAGCGAGCGCTTCAGCGTGGTGCGCGAGTACTGCGGCCACGGCATCGGCAAGGTCTACCACGACGAACCGCAGGTGCTGCACTACGGCCGGCCGGGCGACGGCCTGGTGCTGAAGCCGGGCATGACCTTCACCATCGAGCCGATGATCAACGAGGGCACGCGCTACACCCGCGTGCTGCCGGACGGCTGGACCGTGGTGACCAAGGACCGCAAGCTGTCCGCGCAATGGGAGCACATGGTCGCTGTCACCGACGATGGGGTGGAGGTCCTGACCCTGTCGCCGGGCGGCCTCGGCGAGCCGTGAGCCTGCTGCCGGCCGGCGCCGATGCCGGCATGCCCGGCGCCGGTGTCGACGACGCCGGTTGGGCAGCCGCGGTCCGGCAACTGCTGGCGCAGACCGATGCGAGGCTGAGCAAGCGCTTCGACCAGGGCGACGACATCGACCGCCTGCTGGCGTTGCGCGCCCGCGCCCTGGATCAACTGATCCGCCATGCCTGGAGCCGCTGCGTGCCGCGCGAGACCGGGCTGGCCCTGTTCGCGGTCGGCGGCTATGGCCGTGGCGAACTGTTCCCGCGCTCGGACATCGACCTGCTGGTGTTCGGCGAGCTCGACCCGGCGCACGAACCGGCGCTGGCGCGGCTGTTCCCGCTGCTGTGGGATGCCGGCGTGCCGGTCAGCCATGCGGTGCGCTCGGCCGCGCAGTGCACCGCGGCCTGCGCCGACCAGACCGTGCTGACCGCCTTGATCGAGGCGCGCCCGCTGCAGGCCGACGCCACGGCCAAGGCGGCGCTGGCGGCGGCCATCGCGCCGCAGCGGGTGTGGCCGCCGCGCGAATTCTTCATGGCCAAGCGCGAGGAGTTGCAGGCCCGCCACCAGCGCTTCGGCGACACCGCCGACAACCTGGAGCCGGACATCAAGGACGGCCCCGGCGGCCTGCGCGACCTGCACACGCTCGGCTGGATGGCGCTGCGCGCGTTCGGCGTGCGCGACCTGGAGCCGCTGATCGGGCTGGGCCACGTCGGCGGCGACGAAGCCGCGGCGCTGCGCCGCGAGCGTCGCGAACTGGCGCGCTTGCGCTACGGACTGCACCTGGTGGCCAACCGCCCGGAAGAGCGCTTGCGCTTCGATTACCAGAAGGCGCTGGCGCAGCGCCTGGGCTTCTCCGACGACCCCGAGAGCCTGGGCGTGGAGAAGATGATGCAGCGCTTCTACCGCAGCGCGGCGATCGTGCGCCGGCTCAGCGACCGCCTGCTGCAGCGCTTCGAGGAACAGTTCGACGGCGAGGCGCAGCCGCAGCCGCTGCACGGCGGCTTCTCGCTGCGCCGCGGCTACCTGGCCGCCGACGACGAGCGCTGGCCGCAGGCCGACCCGGTGCAGGTGTTCGCGTTGTTCGCCACCTGGGCCGCGCACGGCGAGATCCGCGGCCTGCATTCGCTGACCGCGCGCGCGCTGGCCGAGGCGCTGCCGCACCTGCTGGCCTACGCCGACGCCACGATCACCGCGCGCGAGCGCTTTCTGGCGCTGCTGCGCGGCCCGCGCGCAGTGCAGACGCTGACCCGCATGGCGCGGCTGGGTGTGCTCGGGCAGTGGATCCCGGCTTTCGCGCAGGTGTCCGGGCGCATGCAGTTCGACCTGTTCCATGTGTACACGGTCGACCAGCACACGCTGATGGTGCTGAAGAACATGGCGGTGTTCGCCAACGCGCGCGCCGACGAGCGCTTCTCGATCGCGCATGAAGTGTGGCCGCGGCTGCGCAAGCCGGAACTGCTGCTGCTGGCCGGCCTGTTCCACGACATCGCCAAGGGCCGCGGCGGCGACCATTCGGAACTGGGCGCGGTGGATGCGCGTGCGTTCTGCGCCGCGCATGCGCTCAGCGCCGCCGACACCGACCTGGTCGCCTGGCTGGTCGAGCAGCACCTGCGCATGTCGGTGACCGCGCAGAAGCAGGACATCGCCGATCCGGAGGTGATCCATCGCTTCGCCAGCCTGGTCGGCGACCGCGAGCGGCTGGACTATCTGTACCTGCTGACCTGCGCCGACATCGCCGGCACCAGCCCCAAGCTGTGGAACGCCTGGAAGGACCGGCTGCTGGCCGACCTGTACTTCGCTGCGCGCCGCGCCCTGCGCGAAGGCCTGGAGCACCCGTTGCCGGTGGCCGAGCGCCTGCAGGAAGCACGCGAGGCCACGCGCGCGCTGATGCACATCCAGGGCCACGACGACGTCACCATCGACCGCCAGTTCGCCGGCATGCCGGACGAGAGCTTCCTGCGCTTCCGCCCCGAGCAACTGGCCTGGCAGGCGACCTCGCTGATGGAGGTGGAACTGGGCGGCACCCTGGTCAAGGTGCGCCCGGTCACGCCCGACGATGCGGCGCTGGAAGTGTTCGTGTACTCGCCGGACCGCGACGGCCTGTTCGCCGCGATCGTGATGACCCTGGACCGGCTCGGCTACGGCATCCATCGCGCGCGGGTGCTCGACGCCCCGCACAACGCGATTTTCGATACCTTCGAGGTGATGCCCGCCGATGCCTTCGCCAGCGGCGACCTGGCGCAACTGCAGGCGGGGCTGCGCGAGGCGCTGGCTGGCGACCTGGCGCGCCTGCGCCCGGCGCGACGGGTGGTGCCGCGCCAACTGCGGCATTTCCGCTTCGCGCCGCGCATCGAGTTCCGCGAGAGCCTCGACGGCCGCCTGACCCGGCTCGGTCTGGTTGCGCCGGACCGCCCGGGACTGCTGGCGGACGTGGCCCAGGTGCTGCGCCGGCACCACCTGCGCGTGCACGACGCGCGCATCGCCACCTTCGGCGAGCGCGCCGAGGATCTGTTCCACATCACCGACGAGCACAACCTGCCGTTGCCCGAGGCCGCCCGCCAGGCGCTGCAGGCGGCGCTGCAGGCGTGCCTGGACCCCGACACCCCGCCTGGAGACCCCCGCTGATGGCCACCAAGAAGCCCGCCGCCAAGAAGTCCGCTGCCAAGCCGGCGGCGCCCGAGAAGACGGCCCCGAAGAAGACTGCCAAGCCCGCCGCCGCCAAGCCGGCAACGCCCACCGCGGCAGCCAAGCCGGCCAAGCCCGCGCCGAAGCCGCTGCGCGCCAAGCCGGTCGCCGTGCCCAGCGCCGACGAACTGAAGTTCACCATCGACAGCGCCTTCGAGCGCCGCGCCACGCTGACCCTGGACGAGATCGAGGGATCCACCCGGCCGGTGGTCAACCGCGTCATCGACGGCCTGGAAAGCGGCGAGTTCCGCGTCGCCGAGCCGGATGGGCACGGCGGCTGGAAGGTCAACGAGTGGCTGAAGAAGGCGGTGCTGCTGTACTTCCGGGTCAACGAGATGGCCGTGGTGGAAGCGCAGCCGGCGCCGTTCTGGGACAAGGTGGAGGCGCGCTTCGCCGGCTATCACGAAGCCGAGTTCCGCAAGGCCGGGGTGCGCGTGGTGCCGGGCGCGGTGGCGCGTCGCGGCAGCTACTTCGGCAAGGACGTGGTGCTGATGCCGAGCTTCACCAACATCGGCGCGCACGTCGGCGAAGGCACCATGGTCGACACCTGGGCCACGGTCGGTTCCTGCGCGCAGATCGGCAAGCACTGCCACCTGTCCGGCGGCGCCGGCATCGGCGGCGTGCTCGAACCGCTGCAGGCCAGCCCCACCATCATCGAGGACCACTGCTTCATCGGTGCGCGCTCGGAGGTGGTGGAGGGCGTGGTGGTCGGCCATCACAGCGTGATCGGCATGGGCGTGTTCCTGGGCCAGAGCACGCGCATCTACAACCGCGCCACCGGCGAGATCTCCTACGGTTACGTGCCGCCGTACAGCGTGGTGGTGTCCGGGCAGTTGCCGTCCAAGGACGGCTCGCACTCGCTGTACTGCGCGGTGATCGTCAAGCAGGTCGATGCCAAGACCCGCAGCAAGACCAGCGTCAACGATCTGCTGCGCGGGCTGGCCGACTGAGCATGGTGGGACCGGGCCCAGCCCGGTCTCGCTTTGGTGTGCTGCTTCCTCAATTGACGCTACATAGCCTTGAGCTCAAGGCAGCAGCAAGGGCTTTCGCCTTGCGGCGAGTTACTTTTCTTTGCTTGTGCAAAGAAAAGTAACCAAAAGAAAGCACACCCTGCCTACGCGCCCTCCGCGCTGCGCGCTCCGGGTTCGCGGATGCACCGGGGATCCGCGGAAGGGGCATCCTGCCCCTGCCGCGGACGGCGCACATCCATGTGCGCCGCCCTTCGGGTGTTTCCCCGGTCCATCCGCCGCTGCGGAAGGGAACCCGGTAGATCAAAAGCAAGCGCAACGGCGGAAAAGCACATTGTGGCTTTCGTTGTCATCGGCACGCTGGGGTGCCGAACCCCCCGCGAATCCAAGGCCAGTGCGCCATCTGCGGGTAGCCCGGGCACACCATAGAGTCGTCGCACGGTGCAACGCGTGTGCCTCGCAGGACTCGCGATCTCGCGGCCAGGGCAGGGTGCACACCCAGCGTACATCGGTGGCGGGATACGCTGCCACACGCAGGTCCGGGCGCTTTTTGCGGCGGTGCGCATTGGACTAGATGCCCGGCGCAGAGCGTCTCCGGGCGCGGCCGCTGCGACGACAGGAGACACTGATGCGAAAGATGAAATGGGCTTGCTGGATGACGGCAGCGTTCGCGCTGTCCGGGTGCGGCCGTGAGGGCGCGCCGGCACCGACGGCGCCCAAGGATAGCGACACGCCAGCGGCGGCGGCCGCTGCGCCAAATCCCGTTTCGTCCGCGACACCTGCGCCTGCGCAAGCGCCTTCGACGACGGCGCAGAGCGGCAGCGCCGCAGGCGAGCCGCTGTCCTGTGCCGACGAGATCGGCGCCGACGCCGCGGCGGCGCGCGTGGATACCTGCCGCGCGGTGTCGCCGGCCACGCATCCGCCCTGCAATGCCGCCAATAGCTGCGCGATGATCGACGACGAGATCGCCCGCAGCTGCGCGCTGCTCGGCCGCGACGGACCGACCACGGCCGGCTGCGGCCCGGCCGCCGACAGCCCGCAGGCGGCGGCCGACGTGGTCCGGCGCTATTACGCGGCGATCAACGCGCGCGACTACGCCACGGCCTGGCAGCAGTGGGGCGAGGACGGGCGCCCGGGGCAGTCCTACGCCGCGTTCAAGGCCGGCTTCGCGCAGACGCGCGCGGTGAAAGCGACGATCGGCACGCTGGGCCGCAGCGACGGCGCCGCCGGCTCGGTGTATCAGCCGGTCCCGGTCACCGTGGAGGCGACGCTGGCCGACGGCACGCGGCAACGCTTCCGTGGCGACTACGTGCTGCGCCGGGTCAACGGCGTGGATGGCGCCTCGGCGGCGCAACTGCGCTGGCGGATCGACTCGGCCAAGCTCCAGGAAGTGTCGGCTCAGTGAGGCATGACGGCTTCTTCTTGCGCCGGGAGGCCGATGGCGCGCGCGGCGGGTAAGATCACGCGCGCTGCTGCCTGTCGATGACGGCATGCCCGGTTCGTCTGCTGATGGCATCGCCCGCCGAAAGGCGGTGCGCGGCGCTTTGGGCGGCGATCTGTCCGGGGCCGACCGACCCTCACCCCAACTCCTCTCCCGGTGGGAGAGGGGCTTTATTCGCTTGAAGGGATGTTTCGATGACGACGTTGTACGGATTGAAGAACTGCGACACCTGCAAGAAGGCGACGAAGTGGCTGGACCGCTTCGGCGTGGCCTATACCTTCGTCGATTACCGCGAGCACAAGCCGACCCCGGAGACCCTGCTGGAGTGGGCCGGCCAGGCCGGTGGCTTCGACGCGCTGGTCAACAAGTCCTCCACCACCTGGCGGCAGTTGCCCGACAACAAGAAGACACCCGGTTCCGATGCCGAATGGAAGCTGCTGCTGCGCGAGTATCCGCAACTGATCCGCCGCCCGGTGGTGGTGACCGACGACGGCAAGCTCAGCCAGGGCTTCTCCGACAACGGCTTCAAACAGCGGTTCGGGGTGGCGTGACCGTCCGCCCGTACCGTGCCGAGGACTGGGCGCGGCTGTGCGCCATCCACGACGCCGCGCGCCTGGAGGAATTGCAGGCGGCGGGGCTGGTGGAGGCGTTCCTGCCGCTGCCGATCGCGGCCGAGCGCGAAGGCCTGTTCGATTACCGCGTGCAGGTCGCCGAGTGCGATGGGCAGGTGCTCGGCTTCGTCGCCGACGATGGCGAGGAACTGGCCTGGCTGTACGTGGATCCGGCCGCGCGCCGGCGCGGCGTCGGCCAGGCGCTGGTGGCCGCGGTGCAGGACGCCAGGCCGGCCGGCCTGACCCTGGAATTGCTGGAGGGCAATGCCGCGGCGCTGGCGTTCTATCGCGCCTGTGGCTTCGTCGAAACCGGCATGCACGGCGGGCGCATGCCTGGCAACGAGGTCTTCGCGGTGCGCGTGCAGTGCATGCGCTGGCCGGGCGTCGCGTCGTAGCGAAGCCGCGACCGCGCCGCGCGCCTGCCAGGCGACACGGGCAGACCTTTCGAATCCGCCAGCAGCGCTCGTACACTGCGTTTGTGGCGCCGCCCGCACGCGACGGTGCCGTTGGCGATCCTCATCGCGTCTCTCTCGTGTCTTCCAACGGTGTCCTTGCATGTCCGATGTCCTTGAACTCGCCTGCGACCTGATCGCCCGCCCGTCGGTCACCCCTAACGATGCCGGCTGCCAGGAGTTGATCGCGCAGCGGCTGCAGCGCGCCGGTTTCGCCATCGAGCGGCTGCGCTGCGGCGAGGTCGACAACCTGTGGGCCACCCATCGCGGCGGCGACGGTCCGGTGCTGGCGCTGCTCGGGCATACCGACGTGGTGCCGCCGGGGCCGCGCGAGGCCTGGAGCAGCGATCCGTTCGCGCCGCAGGTCCGCGATGGCGTGCTGTACGGGCGCGGCGCCGCCGACATGAAGGGCAGCGTGGCCGCCTTCGTGGTCGCCGCCGAGCGGTTCGTGGCCGCGCAGCCGCAGCACCCGGGCACGCTGGCGCTGCTGCTGACCAGCGACGAGGAAGGCGATGCGATCGACGGCGTGCGCCATGTGGCGCGCGTGTTCGCCGAGCGTGGCGAGCGCATCGACTGGTGCATCACCGGCGAGCCTTCGTCCACCGAACGGCTCGGCGACCTGCTGCGGGTCGGCCGTCGCGGCAGTCTTTCCGGCGCGCTGCGCGTGCGTGGCGTGCAGGGGCACGTGGCCTATCCGCACAAGGCGCGCAACCCGATCCACCTGGCCGCGCCGGCACTGGCCGAGCTGGTCGCGCGGCACTGGGACGACGGCTACGAAAGCTTCCCGCCGACCAGTCTGCAGATTTCCAACATCCATGCCGGTACCGGCGCCAACAACGTGATCCCCGGCGAACTGCAGGTCGCCTTCAACCTGCGCTACACCCCGCACTGGGATGCGCCGCGGCTGGAGGCGGAGATCGCCGCGCTGTTCGATCGTCATGGCTTGGACTACGAACTGCGCTGGCACCGCAGCGGCGAGCCGTTCTACACCCCCGAAGGCACGCTGCGCCGGGTGGCGCGCGAGGTGCTGGGCGAGGTCGCCGGCGCGCCGCCGGAGGAGAGCACCGGCGGCGGCACCTCCGATGCACGCTTCATCGCGCCACTGGGCGCGCAGTGCATCGAAGTCGGCCCGGTCAACGCCAGCATCCACCAGGTCGACGAGCACGTGCGCGTGGCCGACCTGGAGGCGCTGCCGGACCTGTACCTGCGCCTGATCGAACGGTTGCTGCGGTAACAGTTGCGCCGGCCCGCGCGCCGGGTTAGGGTCGCCCCATGACCTCGCTGTCCGTCCTCCGCTCGAGCAACGCCAACGGCCGCAATAATGCGCTGGCGAATAATCGTGCGCGGCCGATGCGGGTCTGCGACTAGGCGCTACCAGAAACACCACGCCCAGCCACCAGAAAACCCGCATCGGCCGATGCGGGTTTTTTTGTGCCTGGGTGTCTCCCTTCCGCAACCACCACCCCACGATCAGGAGCTTTCCCATGTGTTCGATCTTCGGCATCTTCGGCCTGCAACCGGGCGACGACCTGCAGGCGCTGCGGCGGCAGGCGCTGGACTGCTCGCAGCGGCAGCGCCACCGCGGCCCGGACTGGAGCGGCGTGTATGTCGACGACGGCGCGATCCTGGTCCACGAGCGCCTGGCCATCGTCGACCCGGCCGGCGGCTCGCAGCCGCTGCTCTCCGACGACGGGCAACTGGCGCTGGCGGTCAACGGCGAGATCTACAACCATCGCGAACTGAAGAAGCAACTCGCCCAGCCGTATGCCTTCCAGACCGGCTCGGACTGCGAGGTGATCAACGCGCTGTACCGCGAAACCACGCCGGACGCGCTGCTGAACCGCCTCAACGGTATCTTCGCCTTCGCACTGTGGGACAAGGCCGCCGGCCGCGTGCTGATCGCGCGCGATCCGATGGGCGTGTGTCCGCTGTACTGGGGCCATGACGCGCAGGGCCGCCTGCGGGTGGCGTCGGAGATGAAGTCGCTGGCCGACAGTTGCGCCGACGTCGCCCAGTTCCCGCCGGGCCACTACTACGACAGCGCCAGCGGCGCATTGGTGCAGTACTACCGCAAGCCGTGGCGCGACTACGCGGCGGTGCAGGGCGTGGAGGTGAGCAAGCAGGAACTGCGCGAGGCCTTCGAGCGCGCCGTGCATCGCCAGTTGATGACCGACGTGCCTTACGGCGTGCTGCTCTCCGGTGGGCTGGATTCGTCGCTGGTCGCGGCGGTGGCGGCGCGCTTCGCGCGCAAGCGCATCGAGGAGAACGACGAGGCCGAGGCCTGGTGGCCGCGCCTGCACTCGTTCGCGATCGGCCTGAAGGGCTCGCCGGACCTGGCCGCCGCGGCGATCGCCGCCGAGGCGCTGGGCACCGTGCACCACGGTTTCGAATACACCTTCGAGGAAGGCCTGGACGCGCTGCCGGAAGTCATCCGGCACATCGAGACCTACGACGTCACCACCATCCGCGCCTCCACGCCGATGTTTCTGCTGGCGCGGCGGATCAAGGCGATGGGGGTGAAGATGGTGCTCTCCGGCGAAGGCAGCGACGAGATCTTCGGCGGCTACCTGTACTTCCACAAGGCGCCGAACGCGCGCGAATTCCACGAAGAGCTGATCCGCAAGCTCGACGCGCTGTACAACTACGACTGCCTGCGCGCCAACAAGTCGATGATGGCCTGGGGCGTGGAGCCACGCGTGCCGTTCCTGGACGTGGAGTTCCTGGACGTGGCCATGCGCATGGACGCCCAGTACAAGATGGCCGGCGCCCGCGCCGACGGCAGCAAGCGCATCGAGAAGGCGGTGCTGCGCGAAGCCTTCGAGGGCTACCTGCCCGAGTCGATCCTGTGGCGGCAGAAGGAGCAGTTCAGCGACGGCGTCGGCTACGGCTGGATCGACGGGCTGAAGGCGCATGCCGAGGCGCAGGTGAGTGACCGCGAACTGGCCGCGGCCGACAAGCGTTTCCCGGTGAACCCGCCGCAGACCAAGGAAGCCTATTACTACCGCAGCCTGTTCGAGCGCGTGTTCCCGACTTCGGCCGCGGCCGAGACCGTGCCCGGCGGCAAGTCGATCGCCTGCTCCTCGCCGGCGGCGATCGCCTGGGATGCCAGCTTCGCGGCCATGGCCGATCCCTCCGGCCGCGCGGTGGCCGGGGTGCACGCGCAGGCGCTGGGATGACAAATCAAGGGCGGTCCGGTTCGTACTCGCCAAGCCACGAGCGACGGCTTCACCGGATCCCATGCAGACAGCACTGCACCGGGGAAGATCCTGGCAACTGCCGGCGGGCGAGTTTCTGTCCGCCGGCAGAATGCCATCGACTATTTCTGTATCTGCTTGAGACGTTCGCGGATGCGCCGAGAGTCCGGCTTTATCTTCAGCATCTTTTCCATCTGCTCAACGGCTGCCTGACGGTTACCGGTCTCTAGGTAGGCATTGGCAAGGCTGTCGAGCGCATCCAGCGACCCGGGATGGACTTGCGCATTGAATTCCAGCACCGCAAGTCCTTTGTCGGATTCCTTGCTCCTCAATAGTTCGCTTGCGACCTGCTCTAGCGGCTGCCCAGGGAAATCGTAACGTTGTGGACGCTTCTCCCATTCCTTTAGCAACCATGCTTTCAGTTCCGTTGCGTTCGCGTCATTTGCGCGACGGAACAGCTCCCAATGCACCGATTCGCGCAGTTCGACATGCGGTTTGCCGGCCAGGATCGCCTCAATCGCATCGCGAGCGGCTTCCACGCTGTCGTCTTGCCCGTTGTTGGTCAGCATCAGAATCTGGACACCCTGCTCCGGCAATAGTGTGAAATCAGCCTTGAAGCCGCGCCAATCCCCACCGTGCGCAACCATCGGTCGTCCGAGTGCGGAGCGCTGTAGCTTGAAGCCAAACCCGTAAGGTACCGTGCTGCCGTCTGTCAGACGAGTAGGGGCCGATGCCAGCGTCCAACTCGACTTCGACATGACCTTGCCCTGGTCGAGTGCATCGGCCCATCGCTGCAGGTCGCTAGTGGTGGAGTAAATGCCACCCGGGCCAACCGGATAAAACCCCGGTATCTGGTCCAGCGCTTTGCGTGTGCCGTCCGAACGCACGACAAAGCCGTAAGCGCGTGGCTGGATGTAGGTTTCGTTGCCGGGTACGCGAACATGGGTGTGCGCCATCTGCAGCGGTCCGAAGAATTCACGTTGCATGAACTGTGCAAAATCAATCCCCGACACTCGGGCAACCACCTGCGCCAGCAGGATGTAGCCGGTGTTGCTGTAGTCGAATGCGGATCCGGGGACGAAGCTTAATGGTGCTTTGTGAGCGACGAGAAGAGCGACCGCTTCATTGCCCTGCATCGGCGCGCTGGTCTTGCCGTTCTTTAGGATTTCCCGATATACGGGGAACAGATCAGGAACCCCGGAAGTGTGCGTAAGCAGATGTCGCAGGGTGATTTCCGAGTAGGGAAGTTCCGGCAGATACTTGGCGGCGGGATCATCGAGGTTTAGTTTCCCCTGCTCCGCCAGGCGCACGATAGCCGCAGCCGTGAACTGTTTGCTGACCGAGCCGATGTCGAACTGGTGATCAACCGTCAGTTGTTCCTTACCGCCAGCGTCCGCGTCGCCCAGCGCGGTTGTATAGATCAGTCTGCCGTGCTCGGACACGCGGAAACTGCCGTTGCATATCCTGACCGCGTGGCATTGGGCGAGATAGTGCGCAATCGCTGCGGAAGAAGAGGTTGGAGCGTCTGGAATTCCTGCGGAAGCAGTCAGGCCAATCGTAGAAGACAGCGTTGCCAGTGCCAGTTGGCGCAAACGAGTGAGGCGACGGGAAGGGATGGTCATTGGATCTCCTTGATATTTTTGTACTAATACAAGTAGTACAGTGATTTGACGCGGGGACACCGCAACCGATGCTTGGAGTACACGTGCGGCGGGTGACGTATGGCTGGACAGTGGGGAGTGCTTGACTGTACTATTTGTATTAGTACAAATCAATGGGGTGGGAAATATGGCGCGTATGGCTGCCTTGATGATTCAGATCGCGACCGGAGATGCTCGTCCTATCGTCCGTCAGATCATCGATGCGGTGCGTATGAGCATTGCCACGGGAAAGATCGCTCATGGCGAGCAATTGCCAAGTGTGCGCGGTCTTGCTCAGCAGTTGGCCGTCAATCCCAATACGGTGGTCAAGGCGTATGCCGAGCTCGTCGCAGAGGGTTGGTTGGATTCGCGGCAAGGCATGGGTTTCTACGTTGCCCCGCCGCGGCAGCGGCTTTCGGATGTTGAACGCGGGCGTCGTTTGGACGAAGCGGTCGATCGCTTGATCCACGACGTGGTTCCGCTCGGTTTTTCCGCCGAAACGGTACAGGAACGCATCCAGCAAGGTCTGCTCCGGGCCTTGCCGCGAAAGATCGCGTGATCAATCAAACGAACACTGCGCAGGACATCGCATGAATGTTGCAAACGAGTTCGTGGTGGAAGCCGTCAATCTCACCAAGCGCTATGGCAGCACGCTTGTGCTGGACAGCCTAGACCTGCACATCCCATGCGGGGGCGTCCACGCCATCGTGGGCGCCAACGGCGCCGGCAAATCCACCCTGTTTCGCATCCTGCTCGGTTTTCTCGCGCCAAGTGGTGGGCAAGCACGCATACTCGGCCGCGACAGCCAACTGCTCACACCGGAAGACCGTGGCCGTATCGGGTTCGTGAACGAAGAACACACGCTTCCGGGATGGATGCGGGTGCACGAGTTGATAGAAATGCAACGCCGCCAGTACTCGCGCTGGAGCCATTCGATCCTCGACAATGCGATCGGTCGCTGCCGCTTGGTGCCGCGTCAGCGGATCTCCCAGCTTTCGCGGGGCGAGCGCGCTGTATTCAACCTTGCATTGGCGCTGGCTCAGCGTCCGCAGTTGCTATTGCTGGATGAGCCCACGCTTGGTCTGGATGTAGTGGCCAAGCGAGCCTTCCTGGAATCGCTGCTCCAGGACAACGTCGTGGAGGATTGCACGATCATCTACTGTTCGCACCAAATGGACGAGATCGAGCGCGTCGCGGACAACCTGATCGTATTGGGCAACGGTCAGCTCCGGCATATGTCGACGCCGGAAGCGTTCTGCGCGCGGGTGACCTACTGGGTAGCCGATATTCCCTTCAAGGGGCCTGCGCACGACAGCATCCCAGGTCTTTTGGAGGCGCGCCGGCTTGCCGGCCTGCATCACTATTTGGTGCTTGACCAGAACGAGGGATTCGCCGATTTCCTGCATGCAGCGGGCGCGCGGTCGATCAATTCGATGCCTGTCAGTCTGGATCGTGCGGTCAATGCATTTCTCGGCAGGGGCGATACGGTCCCATTCTTGCACTGACGTGTTCCCGGAGAAGAAGCATGTGGTGTCTGCTGAGGATTGAATTCATGCGTTTCCGGACATGGGCGATCCTTGCGGCTCTGGTCCATCTGGGTGCATTGGCATTCTTTGCCCGCATTGCCGATCTAGGTCAGCAGCCGCTCTGGATGCATTGGGTCGTCGGCGGCGTCTACGGGCTAGCTGGGTGGCTGCTTGGCGTCTACCACGTGGGAAGCTACCGTCGACCCAGTCAATGGCTGAGCCTGCTCCACCGGCCGCTGCCTCATGAACATATCGCCATCGCATTCATTGCAACGGGGGGGCTATTGATGCTGCTCGCGGTGGTGCTGCCACTCCTCTTGATCGCAGTCTGGCAATGTAAAATCGCTGGGCATGTTGTGGATGTGCGCCATTGGCTGCTGGCCTTGTCGGCTTTGTGCGTCGCCATGTCGGGATACCTTGCTGGCGCCTTCTGCGTCTTGCGTGGCCCGCGTCAGGCGGCTGCCGCTCTGGCGTTGCTTGCCTGGCCGGTCTTCGCCCGCGCAACCGGGGTGGGCATGATTGCAGTCGAACTGGTCGCGCTGTTCTGGTTGGGCGCCTTGTTGATTGAGGCATTCAGGCCGAATCCGGAGGCTCCAGTGGATGGGGTGCGGGCGACATTGCTGCTTGCAATACCGCTGTCGATGGGAATCTACATGCTGATGGTTCTGGTGCTTTTCGCGCTGGAATTGGTGTGGATCGCGCAAGGATCGCATCCGCTCAATATGGCGGTCCCGCCTCCTGGCGGACACATCGAGGTCGAAAAAATGGAGCCGCGCAAAAGGATGTTGGCTGCGCTGCGTGACAGCAGATATCCCGATGCCGGTCAGTTGGCCATTGCGGTGAAGAGCGCAAAGCCCTCGGGTCTCGACATCCGCCTCGGCAAGCAACCGCAACGCAATGAATTGGCCAACGTCGCACCGATGCGGTTCGACGACGCGGAACGCAACATTCGCTGGGTATTCAGCCATGACAGCATGCGCCTGAACGGCTATAGCCTGTTGGACGGTCAATTCGTCGGAAGCTTGGGAGTCGCTGTGCAGGGGCACGCATTCCCGCGCGTGGTACTTCCCATCGGCAACCTATCAGGATGGCCTGGTAGCGACGTCGCCCTAGTCGGAGGCGACACCCTATATCGCTATGCAAGTTCAGAAAAGAAGGTTCTTCCTTACGTATCGGTCGACGCTGGAGAAGTGCTGGCAGGCTTGGGTCGCGTCGGCAGTCGAATGATGCTGCTCAGCGATCGAGCGCTTTATTTTGTTGAGCCTGCGCACGATGGTGTTGTTGCAAGAAAACGTGTCCGCATTCCACTGCCAGGCGCGATCGGCGACTTGAGCAAGCTGGACCTGATCGAATTGCCAGACGGCTACCTGGTCTGCCTGACGTACTCCGAACAGGCGCATGCCGCGGATGGCGCTGTCCCCGCGATTCTTCTGTTGCGCGTGCGTGCCGATGGTCGGTCTGACATCGTCCAATGGCGAAAACTCGCCTTCGACTATCCGGCGATTCATCGTTATCGCGTCTGGTGGCCGTCGCCGGTGCTGCATCTACTACAGGAGTACGCCAAGGCGCTTTTTGCTCCCAACTCGCGACTGACAGTGACCGCTCCGGGACCTATGCCCAGCGGCATCGGCCTGTTGGCAATTGGCTTGATGCTTGCTTCCGCCGTGGCCGCCTCGATGCGTTTGCGTCTGACGCATCTCTCGCGCCGCATGCGCATCGCATGGCAAGTTGCCTGCGGTGTGCTCGGTCTGCCAGCTCTGGTCTGCTTGTGGCTGCTCGTGCCACGCATCGCCGTCTGCCAGCGCGGCTCCAACCATGGCGTCATCCCTGATTCACCTAGCGGTTGCGTTCCCGCAACGTAGTCCGATCCGATTTCGGCGCATCAATGGTCCGGTAAACCACCGCTAATCCGACCGATGCCGAGATGGCCACGGTGGCAAGCTGATCGCCTGTTCCTCGCCAGTTGCGATCGCCGTGACGCTAGTTTCGCGCGAGGATTGCCGACCCCTCCGGCCGCACGGTGGCCGGGATGCGCGCGCAGAACGATAGGATGAGCGCGCCAGCCTGCTGCCGTTCGTCATCCACGCGGTCTGATTCGCGCTGGTGGATGCGCTCGCGGCGGCCCCTGGACCGGCTCAGTGCGGTGCTGATGAGCGTGTTGGGCCTGGGCCTGAGTTGCATGCGCGCGTGTAACCGCGAGTCGAGCCTGCAGTTATGCCGAATCCGTGGCCTGCGTCGCGCTGTTGGGCGCATGCTGCAGGGCGGCCATGGTTGCTGGCGGTGTGTGGCTGTCCGTGCGGATCCGGCTCTTGCCGTCGCGCTTGGCCGCGTACAGCGCACGGTCGGCACGCTTGAGCAGATCGGAGATGTCGCCGTCCGGACGCATGCCCGCGACACCGGCGCTGAACGTGAAGGCCACACGCTTTGCGCTGGTCCGCTTCACCCGTTCCAACAACCGCTGTAAGAGATCCTCGGTCTGCGTGTCGCTCATGCCGTTGATCACGATCCCGAATTCCTCGCCGCCGAGCCGGCCGACCCGGCAGCCTTGCTCCAGCGTCGTCAGCTCCGCGGCTAGCGCGCGCAACACGGCGTCGCCGACATCGTGACCATGGGTGTCGTTGACCTGCTTGAAATCGTCGATATCCAGCATCGCGAATTGCAGCGTGCCGCAATCGCGGCGCCCGCTCGCCAGCGCATGCAACTGCGCCATTAGGGCGCGCCGGTTGGCCAACCCGGTGAGCGCGTCGGTCTCGGAAATGCGTCGGTAGTCTTCCTTCAATTGGTAAGTGATCAGCATGCTCCGCGCGAACGTGCGGTTCATCGCCACGCCGATCAGCGAAACCGCCACGACCAGCAGCCCCAGCAGCGCTGGATCGCCATCGGCGGCCAGCGGCAGCGGTCGGCTGATCAACATGATCGCCCAGATGTAGGCCAGCGCTAGCAGGTAGTCTCTGGTGAAGGGGAAGAGCAGGTTGATGCCCAGGCACAGCGTGGCGGTCGTCGGCAGCCACCAGAATGTGCCGTGTGGGCCCATCTGGCGCAGTTCGACCTGGTATGCCCACGACAGCAGCAGCACGTAGAGTGCGCCGCTCATGCGCCCTTGCCAGAAGCGGCGAACCAGCAGGGTGCTGGCGACGGCGCCGAGCATGGCGGCGAGCAGCATCGCGTTGGCCAGGGGCCATGGCCGCTGCAGATACGGATTGAGCAGCAGCGTCGCCACCCAGATCGACAGGGTCAGCGCTTGAATGGCCGTGGTCGAGCGGCCCAACAGGTGGCGGATGTGCTCCGGGTACGTCATGTGCTGCTCAGTGCTGCGTCCCGGCGGGTTGGTGATGTGCGGGCGCGCGGTGGGGGCGAGGGACGCCGTCACCCCCTATCTGCCGGCCTCGCGCTACAGCGGTGTGGCCGCCGGCAGAACGGGATCGTGCGCGAACGTTGTGGGCGTGCCGGCCGCGGCCGGCGTGGCGCCGTCCAGGCAAAGGCTGCCGTCGCCCGCGTGCCGCGCTGCAGACAAGGCGCGGTCGGCGCGTGCGAGCAGGTCCGACACCTCGCCGCCGGCCGGCAGTGAGGCCAGGCCGACGCTGCAGGTGAACGCGGCCCCGTCCACGCGCAGGTTGCGGATGCGCTGCTGCAGGCGCTGCAGCCGTTCGCTCGCCTTGGCCTGCGACACACCCTCGAACAGCAGGCCGAATTCCTCGCCGCCGAGGCGGCCGACACGGCAGCGCGGATCCAGCCGCACCAGCTCCGTCGCCAGCGCCTGCAGCACCGCATCGCCGACGTGGTGGCCGTGCTCGGCGCCGATCCGCTCGAAGTCGTCGATCTCCAGCATGGCCAGCTGCACGGCATGCCGGGCGCCGATCGCCGCCTCCAGCTCGGCGATGAGCGCGCGCCGGTTGGGAAGTCCGGTCAGTGCATCGGTGGCGGCCAGGCGTCGATCGTTTTCCCGATGCGCGTAGTTGCTGCGCAGGGCGGTCACGACGACGTGGTTCATGGCCAGCCCGATGATCGTCACCGCCGCCACCAGGAGTTCCAGCAGCGGCAGGTCGGTCGCGCTCGGCACCAGACTGTCGTGCCAGCCGAGCATGATCGCCCAGGTGCAGGCCAGGGCCAGCAGATAGTCGCGCGCGTGGCTGAACAGCACGCTGTAGCCCAGGCTCAGGGTCACCGCCACCGGCAGCATCCAGCTCACGCTGGCGCCGCCCATGTGATGCAGTTGCAGCCGGAACGCGGCGTCGAACGCGATCACCGACAGGAAGGCGCCCAGCCGCCATTGCCAGGATTGCCTGGCCATGCGCATGACCAAGCCGCTGCCGAGCATGGCGACGAACGCCAGCGCGTAGCGCGGGTCCAGCGGATGGCGCAGGTAGGGGTTGCACAGCAGCAGCGCCAGCCAGACGCACAGGGTCAGGCCCTGGATCGCCAGGATCGGCCGTTCGAGGGTGCGGCGGACATGAAGGTGGTAGTTCATCTGCTCTCCCAGAGCGCGCGGCGACACTCCAGCGCCTGCGCGGCACGGCCGATCGGTGGTCCAGCGCGGTCCGTCGGTCGCTGGGGCGTCGTCACCGGTTAGCGGCCGCTGCAGGGAGAGCTTGAGGGGCTTGCCGCGTTCGCCGGCGCACCCGCCGTGGTCAGGGTGGCGGGCAGGCGTGCGGCGTAGGGCGGGCGAAGCAGGGGATACCGGGCGCACAGACCCGGGCGCCGTCATGCGCAGGCGCGAAGCCTGGCGTGCGCCTGCCGCGCCAAGCCGCAACGCCACCCTGCCGAGGCAGCAGTGGCATGTCGCAGGTGCGGCGGCTGCGTGCGCCTACTCGAAGCGCACGCAGTGGCCGTAGCGTTCGGGCTGGATGTCGATGCCCGAGGCATCGGCCTGGTTGTTCTTGCGCCACAGGTTGGGGCGGAAGTCCGGCCCGGTGCAGTTGGCCGCGCTGTCCACGCCGATGGTGTAGGTGTAGGGATTGCCGCGGAAGGTGTTGTTCTCGAAGGTGTTGTCCTGGCTCATGCTGTTGTCCCAGCACAGGATCTGCGGCGTGCGCTGACGGATCGAGCAGGTCAGGTAGAGCCCGGCGCCCTTGTTGTCGATGAACTGGTTGCCCGCGAACAGGTTGCGCCTCGCGTCGGCCAGATAGACGCCCTGGCTGCCGTTGCGCTCCAGGCGGTTGTCGCGGATCTCGCTGTCTTCCAGGTGCTCGGTGGTGATGCCGGCGGCGACGTTGTCGTGGATCACGTTGTCGATCAGTTTGACCTTGGCGGTGCGGTTGAACGACACCCCGTCCCAGGTCGCGCCGGAAACGTCGTTGTGCGCGATCAGCAGGTCGCGGCTGTCGAACTCGCTGAGCAGGCAGGCGCTGCGGCACTTGCTCACCCGCAGGTGGGTCAGCTGGATGTTCTGGCCGTTGCGCACCACCACCAGGCTATTGCTCAGGTACGGGCGCTCGGGCATGAACTCCTTGTCGATGGTGCCGCCGACGATCTGCAACTGCTCCACGCGCACGTCGCGGATCGGCCGGATCGGGCGCTCGTTCTGGTAGTCGCCGATGACGATGGTGGGTTGCTGCACGTGGTCGCGCATGCGCAGCACGGTGCTGTCGCCCTGGCCGCGCAGGCGCAGGCCGTCGCGCTGGATCGAGATCAGCTTGCTCACCGGGAACTCGCCCGCGCTCAGGCACACGGTGGCGGGCTTGCCGTCGTTGGGGACGCGGTCGATCGCGGCCTGCAGGTCGTCGCCGGGTTCGGCGCGCACGCTGCAGTCGGCGGCGGCAGTGGGCGCGTCGGCGGCCGGTGCGGCGCTGGCGGAGAACGACACGGCCGCGGCAAGCGGCAGCAACAGGGCGAGCAGGGGAGGGTGCTTCATCGGTAGGCAGACTCGGCAGTGGGGGGAGGGAAGGCGGCAGGCCAGCGCGGGCGGACAGGCGCCCGCGCGGACCGAGATCAGGTCATTGTGGTGCGGTCGGGCTTAATGTCAGCGTGTACCGGGTCGGGCCAGGCAGGAACTTTGTGGCACGGCCCTGCACCCAGTCGGCGTGGCCGGCGCCCCAGAACGGCGACAGCGGGTGGCCGCTCTGGCCGCCCGGCATGTGCACGATGCCGTCGGCCTCGTGGCCGGGCGCTACCACCATGCGTTCGGAGGCGCCGAATTCGGGGCGCTGCACCCGCGGCATGTTGTCGTCGCCGGGGAGTGGGGTGTCCGGCATGCACAGCCAGCCGCGCAGCGGCCCGGGCAGGCCCTGCGCCAGCGGATGGCAGATCGCTGCGCGGTTCTCCAGGCCCCAGCGGCGCGTGTCCAGCGGGCCTTGGGCCTGCAGGTGCGTGCGCACCTCGACGGCGGCGTCTTCCACCAGCGCCTGCCAGCTGCCGTAGCGGCGCGGCAGCAGGTGCAGCGGCTGTTGCTGCAACAGCGGCCAGGCCACGCCTTCCAGTTGCGGCAGCGCCGGGGGCGCGGCATCGGTCTCCGATCCTGTACGCGCCGGTGCGATCAGGCCGTCGCGGATCCGGGTCAGCACCGCCAGGCGCCAGGCGCGCACCAGGGTATAGCTCACCGAACCGGTGCTGGCGCGGCCTTCCCAGTGCTTCGCCGCCTGCGCCACGGCGTGCAGCGCCGGCGTCGCCGCACCGGCATCGCGTTGCTGCAGCAGCGCCCACCAGCGCTGCAGGAACAGCGCGCGGTCGTCGAGCTGGATCGCCAGCAACTGCTGTTCGTCGAGGTGCGGATGCAGGCGCAGGTCGTCGCGGATCTGCTGGGCACGCGCGCCCAGCGCGTAGCCGCCGTCGCCGAGCGGTGCCAGTTCGGCGCCGCCGACCACGCGGGCATTGGCGGTCCACAGTTGCCCGTCGGCGGGATCGATGCGCTGCGGCGACTGGGTGGTGGACAGCGGCCACGGCGCGCAGCGCGCGTCCGCCGGCACCGACGCGCGCACGTCGTGCATCACCGCATCGGCTGCGCAATGCGGGCCGCGCAGCGGCAGCGGGCCAAGCACGCGCCAGCCGATGTGGCCGTCGCGGTCGGCCAGCACCAGGTTCTGCGCGGGCGTGGCGATGCGTTGCGCGCGGGCGAAGGCATCGGGGAGGGACGTGGCGCGGGCGAAGTCGGCCAGGCCCAGGTTCAGCGCACCCGGCAATTGCGCCGCCCAGCGCAATGCCAGGGCGCCGCCGTCGGGTTCATGCTGCAGGATCGGACCGTAGGCGGTGTCTTCCACCCGCAGCACGGTGTCGGGCGCGCCCGACACCCGGATCCGTTCGTTGTGTACGGTGACCGGCGTGCAGCCGGGTTGCGGCGTCGCGGCGCAGGGCGTGAGCCGGTACCAGTCGGCGGTATCTGCATAGCTGTTGGTGAAGCCCCAGGCGATGTGGCCATTGCTGCCGACGATCACCGCCGGCAGGCCGGGCAGGGAGAACCCCGACACGTCCACGCGGCCGCCTGGCGCCTGCGCATCGGCATAGCGCAGGCGCACCCGGAACCACAGGCTGGGCGCGCGCAGGCCCAGGTGCATGTCGTTGGCGACGATGGCGCGGCCGTCGGCGGTGCGGCTGCCGGCAATCGCCCAGTTGTTGCTGCCGGGCGCGGTAGGAGCCACCGCGTCGGCGTCGGCCTGGGCGCTGCCGCCTGGCAGCCTGCGCAGATCGATCTGGCTGGCATCGGGCAACACTGCGTCGCCGACCGCGCTGCCATCCAGCGCGGCGTCCCAACGGCTGCCTTCGTGGCGCAGCAGGGCGTACAGCGGTGCGGGCAAGCGCTGCTGCAGCCGGTACAGCTCCAGCTTGCGATCGAGCTGCTTGCCCTGCAGGTCGAAGTACATCGCCTGGCCGGCCAGCGCCGAATCCACCGGCTGCCAGTCGCGCGGCGCGGCGAACAGCACCAGGTACGGCCACGGCCGCACCCGCAGCGCGTGCAGGCCCTGGTTGACGCCGGCGCTGTAGGCCTGCAGCGCCGCCGCGTGCGTGCCGGCGAATGCGGCCAGTTGCGCGCTGCTGCGGGCCCGCAGGCGCTGCGCACGGCGCGCCTTGTCCACGCCCAGTGCGTGCGGGCCGACCAGTTCGGACAGTTCGCCGGCGGCCGCGCGGCGCAGCAGATCCATCTCGAAGAAGCGCTCCTGCGCATGCACGTAGCCGAGCGCGCGCATCGCATCGGCTTCGTCGGCAGCCTCGATGGTGACCGTGCCCAGTGCGTCGCGCTGGATGCTCACCGGCGCCTGCAGGCCCTGCAGCGGCGCGTTACCGTCCAGCGTGGCCAGGCTGCCGCGCAGCAGCAGCCAGACGCCCAGGACCATGGCGGCCGCCAGCAACAGCGTGCCCAGCAGCAGGCGTTTCCATCGACCGCGCATCGTCTCTCTCCGGTAACAAGTCTCCGATTCTAGACACGCATGCGTGTCGTTCCCGCGTAGGCGCGGCGCGCTGTGCGCGGGGTCACGCATCGTGGGTGGTGCGACTCGGGATGTGAATGATTCCGATTGGAACGCGGCGCGGCGGCATCGGGCACTATGGCGCCCTCAGTCGACCCCACGGAGCCCGCCCATGAAGGGACACCCCGACGTTGTGCAATGCCTCAAGGAGCTGCTGTGCGGCGAACTGGCCGCGCGCGACCAGTATTTCATCCACTCGCGGCGTTACGAGGACCAGGGCCTGCTGGCGCTGTACGAACGCATCAACCACGAGATGGAGGAGGAGACCGAGCACGCCGATGCACTGCTGCGGCGCATCTTGTTCCTGGAGGGCGACCCGGACATGCGCCCGCATGCCTTCGAGCCCGGGCGCACGGTCGAGGAAATGCTGGAGAAGGACCTGAAGGTCGAGTACGAAGTGCGCGCCAACCTGGCCGCGGGCATGAAGCTGTGCGAGCAGCACGGCGACTACGTCAGCCGCGACGTGCTGCTGGCGCAGTTGCGCGACACCGAGGAAGACCATGCCTGGTGGCTGGAGCAGCAGCTCGGCCTGATCAAGCGCATCGGCATGGCGCTGTACCAGACCTCGAAGATCGACGGGCACGTGTCCGGCAAGGACGCCTGATCCAGACGCGCGCCTCCCGCTTGCGGGAGGCGCCGATGCAGTGAGCGGGGAGTTCCCCGCCACCGCGGCCGTGCGATCGCCGGCTGCCTGCGACCGGCCGCTCGTGCCGGTCGCCACCTCTCGCACTGGCCTGCATCGGCAATGCCGCCACGCATGTGCGGCGGCCCCATTCTCGATGCCGTGGCGGTTGCCGCTGCAGTCTGGTGGCCGCAAGCGCCGACCAGCGTTCTGTCCTCCTCGTTTTTTGAAACTGCCGATCGAGTCGGGCGGCGCGCCGCGCTCGGCTGTGGCGTTGGCTGTTGTGGCCGACGCGTTCGCCGCATGCACTGCGATGCCGTGGCCGTGACGTGCGCCGATGCGTGGCCGCTGTGTTCGCTGTCGGCTGTTGCGATGCCGCAAAGATCGGCCGACGCACGCATGGCGCCGCTCAGGTAATCCCTTCAAATCCAAGCGGTTGCACGCTTCGTCGCGCCCGCGGCGAACGCCGCGCGGACAGTGCTTGCAAAACGGTAGTGATCGCTATACGGTAGTTTTCACTACTTAATTGCGCGATGGCGAGGGGGCGTTCGATGCAGGCGAGTCCGGGAATCAAGTGGTACGGCGTGGTCATTGCGGGGTGGCTGCTGGCGCCGGCTGCAGCAGGCGCCGCACCGGCCGCTGCGCAGGGGCTGTGGCTGACCGCGGCCAAGGACGCGGTGGTGGAGTTCGCGCCCTGCGCGGATGCGGCCACCGCCTTGTGCGGGCGCATCGTCTGGGACAAGGACGCCGGCACCGCCACCGATACCTGCGGCGTGCAGATCGCACGTCTGGCGCGCGAGGACGGCGACACCTGGCGCGACGGCTGGGCCTTCGATCCGCGCAGCGGCAAGCGCTACAAGGCCACGCTGCGCGCCAGCGGCAAATCGCTGGACCTGCGCGCCTTTGTCGGCGTGGAAGTGCTCGGCGAGACCGAACGCTTCACCCGCGTGCAGGCGCTGCCCAGCACGCCGGTCTGCGCCAAGTAGTCACCCGCCGCGCGCGCAACGCGCCGGCGCCATCGACGTGCGGGCCGCCGACGGTCGCCGCGCGTCCCACCTCAGCGAACCAGGGGAGATTGAGATGACTGCAGTCCGCTTCATGGCGACCCTCGCGGGCGCACTGGCCCTGCACGGCGCCTGCTGCGCCCGGGCCCACGCCCAGCAGGCCGACGCCGATGGCATGGTCAACTATGAGTTCCAGAACCAGATCAAGCTGATGAGCGAGCAGCGCACGCGCAGCGTGTCCGACTCGCTGATGCGCCCGTCGCTGAAGTGGACCACCCAGTTCGTGCACGCCAGCGGCTTCGTTGCGCTGCTGGAGGTGGCCAAGGTCAGCAAGAAACAGTTCCTCGACGGCGACGGCCTGGGTATCACCGCCGCGGCCGGCTACCGCTTCGGCAATCCCGATGCCTGGCATGCCGGTGTCGGCCTGGCGACCGAGCGCTTCCCCGGCGCCAGTTTCCTGGCTCCGCACCGGATCGACCTGGAGACCGGCACGCCGGAGGACATCCGCCGCACCAACTACAACAGCAACTTCGGCGTGCTCGAACTCGGCTACGGCGCGATCGAAGGCCGTGTGCTGTACGTGTTCTCCAAGACCTACCGCGGCGCCGACACCGGCGGGGTGTGTGCGCAGATCCTGCAGTTCGCCGCCGATCCGACGACGGCGCTGCGCTGCTTCGCGCGTGGCGAGCACGACTCGCGCGGCACGCTGCTGGGCGATCTCAACTACCAGACGCCGCTGCTGCCGTCGGTATTGCCGTCGACCACGCTGCGCCTGCACGCCGGCTACCAGAAGCTGCGCAACTTCAGCGAGGGCAGCTTCGCCGATTACCAGATCGGCGTCACCCACAAGCGCTGGGGGCTGGACTGGAACCTGGACTGGGTCAGCACCCGGGTCAACGCGCATGAACTGTACTGGGTGCAGGACGGCGCGCGCATCCGCAAGACCGACGGCGACACCCTGGTGGCTTCGATCGACTACACGTTCTGACCCATGCGCAGCGAACTGCTCGATGCCGACCGGGGCGGCGACCAACCGCTGGTGCTGGCGGTGGACCTGGGAACCTCCGGCTGCAAGTGCGCGCTGGTCACGCTGGACGGCCAGGTGATCGCCTGGGCATTCGAGCCGGTGCCGCTGCACGTGCACGGGGTCTGCGCCGAGCAGGATCCGCGCGACTGGTGGAACGCGCTGCTGGTTACCGCCGCGGCGGTGCTGCAGGGCGGCGAGGCGCTGCGCCGGCGGGTGACCGCGGTGTGCTGCTCGACCCAGGGCGAATGCACCGTCTGCGTGGATCGCGACGGCCGCGCGCTGGGCAACGCCATGTTGTGGCTGGACATGCGCGGGCAGGCGGCGATCGCGCGGCGCCTGCGCGGGCGCTGGCTCAACGTACGCGGTTACGCGCCGTTGAAGCTGCTGCGCTGGCTGCGCCTGAGCGGCGGCGCGCCAGCCGGCAGCGGCAAGGACTGCGCCGGCCACATCGCCTACCTGCGCGACCACGAACCGCAGCGCTACCAGCGCACGCACAAGTTCCTCAATGCGCTGGACTATCTCAACCTGCGCCTGACCGGACGCTTCTGCGCCACCGCCGACTCGGTGCTCACCACGTGGGTGACCGACAACCGCGACCCGATGCGCATCCGCTACGACGACGGCTTGCTGCGCCTGCTCGGCATCGAGCGCGACAAGCTGCCGGACCTGGTGGCCTCCACCGAGGTGCTGGGGCCGCTGCTGCCGCAGGTGGCGGCGCAGCTGGGCCTGTCGCCGCAGACCCGGGTGATCGCTGGCGCCATCGACAACTCGGCGGTGGCGGTGGCCGCGGCGGTCGAGGACTACGCCGCGCATCTGTACCTGGGCACCTCGTCGTGGCTGGGCGCGCACGTGCCGCGGATGAAGACCGATGTGTTCAGCAACATCGCCGCGGTGCCGTGCGCGGTGAGCGGGCGTTACCTGGCCACCGCGCTGCAGTCCACCGCCGGCGCCAACCTGTCGTTCCTGCGCGACCGCATCCTGTTCCATCCCGACGAACTGCTGCGCGACGAAGAACGTCCGGACGTGTACGAGGTGCTCAACGTCATCGCCGCGCGCGTGCCGCCCGGGGCCAACGGCCTGGTGTACATGCCGTGGCTGTTCGGCGAGCGCACCCCGGTGGAGGATCACAGCCTGCGCGCCGGCTTGGTCAACCTGTCGCTGATGCACACCCGCGAGGACATCATCCGCGCCTTCATGGAAGGGGTGGCGTTGAACACGCGCTGGATGATGGAGCCGTTCGCGCGCCTGCTCGGCCGCGATCCCGGCGTGGTCGCCGCGGTCGGCGGCGGCGCGCAGTCGGACCTGTGGTGCCAGATCATCGCCGACGTCAGCGGCCAGCCGATCCGGCAACTGCACAACCCGATCCAGGCCAATGCGATCGGCGCCACCTTCATCGCCGGCGTGGGCCTGGGCCGGCTGCGCTTCGCCGACCTGCCGGCGCTGCAACGCGCACGCCGGGTGTACGAACCCGCTGCGGCCACGCGCGCGCTGTACGACGATCGCTATGCGACGTTCCGCGAATTGCAGCGCACCCTGGCGCCGATCTACCGGCGCATGAATCCCGCTCCCGAGAGCGTGCAGGAGGTTCCCCAGCATGTTTGTCCATGAACAACGCGCGCGCGTGGTCGCGCTGTGCGTGGAGTTGTCGCGGCGCGGCTACCTGGCCGGCACCGGCGGCAACGTGGCGCTGCGCCTGGATGCCGAGCGCTTCGCGGTGACGCCGTCGGCCATCGATTACCTGGCGATGCGCGCCGAAGACATCTGCGTGGTGCGCCTGGCCGACCTGCGGCAACTGGAGGGCGCCGCCACGCCGTCGGTGGAGACCGGGCTGCATGCGCAGGTGCTGCGCCGCCGCCCCGACGTGGCCTGCAGCATCCACACCCACCAGCCGGTGGCCAGCGCCTGCGCGTTACTCGGCGCGGCGCTGGCGGTGGAGGACCCGGCGTTGCAGGTGACGATCGGCCACAGCGTGCCGATGGTCGGTTACTTCCCGTCCGGCACCGGGCTGCTGGCCTGGCTGCTGGCGCGCCAGCTGCGGCCGTCGCGCAACGCTTACCTGATGCGCAACCATGGCGTGCTGTGTTGCGGCCGCAGCCTGGAGCAGGCCGTGGCGGCGGTGGATGCACTGGAGCAGGTGGCGCGCGTACACCTGGCACGCCGCATCGAACGCCGCGCCCTGCACGACGCCGGCCTGGCCGCGCCGTTGCGTGCCGTCCTCACCGCCCTGGAGGCCTGACCCCATGCACGCGCTTTCCGTTTCCGCTCCCCCGAACCCGGCACCGACCATGAGCCAGACCCCCGCCATTTCGCAGTGGCCCGATGTGGACCAGTTGTACGCGCGCTTCCATGCGCTGGTGAACCAGCCGATGCGTCCGATCGGCGCCGCCGGCATGGCCAAGGTGATGCGCTATTTCGACGCGCGTTGCCAGGGCTCAAAACGCCTGGGCGAGGCGGCCAAGCAGGTGATCCCCGGCGGCGTGCAGCACAACCTGGCGTTCAACCATCCGTTCCCGCTGGCGATGCACAGCGCCGAGGGCGCGTACCTGACCGACGTCGACGGCAACCGTTACATCGACTTCCTGCAGGCCGGCGGCCCGACCCTGCTCGGGTCCAATCCGCCGGAACTGCGCGAACACGTGCAGGCCGTGCTGGACCAGTGCGGCCCGGTGACCGGCCTGCTGCACGAATACGAGGTCAAGCTGGCCGAACTGGTCTGCGCCAGCATGCCGGCAGTGGAGATGCTGCGCCTGCTCGGCTCCGGCACCGAGGCGGTGATGGGCGCGGTGCGTTTGGCCCGCACCCACACCCGCAAGAAATGGATCATCAAGATCGGCGGCGCCTACCACGGCTGGAGCGACCAGTTGGTGTACGGCATGCGCCTGCCGGGCACCGGGCGCATGGAGGCGATCGGCATCCCGCGTGGCGCCACCGCCTACACCCAGGAATGCCACCCCAACGATCTGGAGGCATTGCGCCGCAAGCTGCAGTTCAACCGCCTGCGCGGCGGCACCGCGGCGGTGCTGCTGGAACCGCTGGGGCCGGAGAGCGGCACGCGGCCGGTGCATCACGACTACAACCGTCAGGTGCGCAAGCTCTGCGACGAGTTCGGCGCGCTGCTGATCTTCGACGAGGTGGTCACCGGCTTCCGGCTCGGCCCGGGCGGCGCGCAGGGCTACTTCGGGGTCATGCCGGACATCACCGTGCTCGGCAAATGCCTGGCCGGCGGCTATCCGATGGCCGGCGCGATCGGCGGCCGCCGCGAGGTGATGATGAGCCTGGTCGGCGGCATCGGCACCACCGCGCGGCGGGCCTTCGTCGGCGGCACGCTGTCGGCCAATCCGCTGTCCTGCGTGGCCGGCTACCACGCCTTGCTGGAGGCGCAGCGCAGCGACGCCGCCGGCCAGGCCGGCCGCGCCGGCGATCGCCTGCGGCAGGGCCTGGAGGCGATCATCCGCCGCCTCGGCCTGCCGTACGTGGTCTACAACATGGGCTCGATCGTGCACCTGCAGACCTCCGGCGTGCTGCTGCTGGATACCGGCAACCTGTACAAGCTGTGGCGCGTGCGCAACGAGGCCAAGGAGCGCAAGCACATGATGGAGGAGATGGGCGCGGCGTATTCCGCGCACGGGCTGATCACCCTGGCCGGCAGCCGCATCTACACCAGCCGCGCCGATACCGACGCGGTGGTGGACGAGGCGCTGAATCGCTTCGACGACGTGTTCAAGCTGGTGTAGCGCATGCCCTCCCTCTCGCACATCGAAGCGCTGTGGCTGCAGACCCGCGAGCGGCTCGCCGCCAAGCGCCTGCTCGGCGACGACGCGGCGGCGCTGGCGCTGCGTTGTCCTGGCACCACGGCGATGTGCTGCGGCGCGCTCGCTGCGGAGCGGCCGCAGTGGCTGGACTGGCGCGACCCGGCGCTGCCGCCCGCGGCGCAGGTGCACGCGCAGGTGTACGCGCGGCGTCCGGATGTCGGCGCCACTGCGTGGTCGGCCGGTCTGTTCGGCCTGCGCCTGGCCGACGTCGGCGGCGTGCTGCCGCAGGTGTTCGACGAGCAGGCCCGCCACATCGGGGCGATGCCGGCGCCGCTGGCGGGGGCTGATGCGCTCGCGACGGCACCGCCGGATGGCGGCAGCGCGCTGCTCCTCGGCGGACGCCCGCTGTGTCTGGGCATCACCGCGCAGCGGCTGGCGCTGAACGTGGAATTGTTCGAAAAATGCGCCAAGGCCTACGTCCTCGCCGCGGCTACCGGGGGCCGGGTGCGGGAACTGCCCTGGTGGGTCCGGCGCATCGCCAACGGGCGCCTGCGCAAGGACCAGCGGCGTGCCGCCGCGGCTTTCGCCGCGGGCGAATTGCCTGTCGAAAGCAAAGGCTACTGAGGGTCCACTGCGATGACCGCCATGCCATCCCCGTCCTCCAGCGCGGCAAGCGCCGTCCAGGCCACGCGTCCGCTCGCGGCGGCCTTGTCGATCGGCGCCATCGCCCTGCTGATTCTCGGCGTGCAGCCGATCGTGCTCGGCGCGCTGGTCGAGCAGCGCCTGATCACGCTGCCCGGCGTCGGCGTGGTGGCGATGGGCGAGATCATCGCGCTGGGAATCGGCGTGGCATTGGGCGATGCGCTGCTGCCGGTGTCCTGGCAGCGCAGCACGGCGGTGGTGGCGGCGCTGCTGGCCGCGGCGCTGAACCTGGTCACGGTGCAGGCGCAGGGCGATGCGGCTTTCGTCGCGCTGCGTGCGGCCGCCGGCCTGGCCGAAGGGTTGTTGGTCTGGGTGGCCACGGTCAGCATCGTGCGCGCGGCCACGCCGGACCGGGTCACCGCGGTGTTCATGGTGCTGCAGGCGCTGGCGCAGATCGCGCTGGCGGCGGCGCTCGCGCTGTGGGTGTTGCCGGCGGCCGGCTGGAAGGGCGGTTTCGTCGCCATGGCCGCGACCTGCCTGCTGGTGCTGCCGCTGGCGGCGGCCCTGCCGGCAGCGGCGAACCAGGCCCCCGCTGCCGGTATCCAGTGCGCGGCGACCGCCACCGCCAGGCTGCGCTGGTCGCCGGCGACGCTGGCGCCGCTGCTGGTGGCGTTCCTGCAGATGTCGGCGATCGGCGCGCTGTGGGCCTACCTGGAGCCGCTGGCGCTGCGCGCGGGACTGGACGCGCACGCGGCGCAACTGCAGACCTCGTGGGTGCTGGGCATGCAGATCGTCGGCGGGCTGGCGGCGATCTATTGGGTGCGGCGGCTGTCGGTGACGGCGACGCTGACCCTCGGCAGCCTGGCGCTGTGCCTGGTGGCCGCGGCGATGTATCGGGTTCCTGGCGCGCCGGCACTCGGGTTCGCGGCGGTGTGTGTGGCGTTCGGCTTCGCCTGGATGTTCCTGATGCCGTTCCATGTCGGCCTGGCGTTGCGCGCCGATGCGCAGGGGCGGGTGGCGGTGCTGGTGCCGGCCGCGCAATTGATCGGATCGGCCTGCGGGCCGTTGCTGGCCTCGCTGCTGCTGCACGCCGACGATCCGGCGCCGGTGCCGCTGGTCGGCCTGGGCTTTGCTTTCGCCGCGGCGCTGCTGGCGTTGTGGATCGGCCGGCGACAACGCCATGCGACTGCCTTGCAGGCCGGCTCGCATGCGCGATGAGGGGCGCCACGCGCGTGCACTGATCGCCGCCGCGATGCGTGCCGGCATGCCGTGCGTGACGCAGGGCAGGGCGCTGCCACGCGCAGCGGGGGTGCCGACCTCCGCCAGACACGAGAACGACGATGTCGCCTGAGCCCGTACAGGACACCGCACCGGAGACGATCGCGGCACTGTTCGCCGCGCAGCAGGCCACCGCGCTGGCCTGGCGCGGCGCCTCGGCGAACGCGCGGCGTGCCCGCCTGCGTGCGTTGCGCGATGCGCTGCTGGCGCGACGGCAGGCGCTGATCGCCGCCTTCGCCGCCGATTTCGCCAAGCCGGCGCTGGAAGTGGAGTTGACCGAAGTGCTGCCGGTGGTCGACGAGATCGCCACCGCGATCGCGCAGTTGCCGCGCTGGATGCGTCCGCGCAAGGTCGCGCCCACCTTGCTTGCCCTGGGGACGCGCGCGCGCATCGCGTTCCAGCCCAAGGGCCGCTGCCTGATCATCGGGCCCTGGAACTACCCGGTCGCCACCGTGCTGGGGCCGCTGGTGTCGGCGTTGGCCGCCGGCAACACGGCGCTGATCAAACCCTCCGAATTCACCCCGCAGGTCAACGCGGTGCTGCAGGCGGTGCTGGACGAGGCATTCGCGCCGGAAGAGGTGGCCCTGGTGCAGGGCGGGGCGGCCACCGCGCAGGCCTTGCTGGCCTGTCCGTTCGACCATGTGTTCTTCACCGGCTCGGCGGCGGTGGGCCGGCAGGTGATGGCCGCGGCGGCGCGGCAGCTGACGCCGGTGACGCTGGAATTGGGCGGCAAGTCGCCGGTGATCGTCGACCGCAGCGCCGACCTGCGCCGCGCCGCCGAGGTGATCGTCTGGGCCAAGCTGGTCAATGCCGGGCAAACCTGCATCGCCCCGGATACCTTGTTCGTGCATCGCGACGTCAGCGCGCGCCTGCTCAAGCACTGTCGCGCCCTGCTGGTGCAGCGCTACGGTGCCGACGCGCAGGCGGTCGCCGCCAGTCCGCACCTGGCGCGCATGATCCACCCGGCCCATGCCGCGCGCGTGGCCGCGCTGATCGACCAGGCGTGCGCCAATGGAGCGCAACTGCTGGCCGGTGGCGAGCACGACGCGGCACGGCGCTACGTGGCGCCGACGCTGCTGGCGCAGGTGCCGGCGCAGGCGCGCATCGCGCAGGAAGAGATCTTCGGCCCGGTGCTGCCGGTGGTCGAGTTCGAGCGCCTGGAGGAGGTGCTCGACCGACTCGATGCCGCGCCCAAGCCGCTGGCGCTGTACCTGTGGAGCCGCGACCGCGCCGGCATCGCGCGGGTAGTGGCGCGCACCAGTTCCGGCAGTGCGGTGGTCAACCACTGCCTGCAGCAGTTCGTGCACAGCGGCCTGCCGTTCGGCGGGGTCGGCGCCTCGGGATTCGGCAGTGCGCACGGCGTGCACGGCTTTCGCACCTTCTCGCACGAGCGCGCGCTGCTGCACGGTGCGCGCCTGCCGATCGTCAAGGCGTTCTTTCCTCCGTACACCGCCCTGCAGCAACGTCTGGCGGCCGGCCTCAGCGGTTGGTTGGCGCGGCGCTGAGCGTCGTTGCCGATGGGCCAGGGACGCGCGCGGTAATATGCGTTGTCGGCGCGTGCAGCGGCGCTGCGGCGCCGTCCGCGCGCGCAGGGCCGCGGCGATGCGCGCCGCAACGCGGCCTGTGCCGCTTCATCACCATCGAGATCCCATGCCCGCCGACACGCCGCGTTCCCCCGCACCGCACCGCCCGCGCCTGACCGGGAACAAGGTGCCGGCCCAGCATCGCGCCACCGAGACCTATGAACAGATCCTCTCGGTCACCGCGCAACTGCTCGGCGACGTCGGCGTGGAGCGGCTGTCCACCAACCTGGTGTGCGCGCGGGCCGGGCTGACGCCGCCGGCGCTGTACCGCTATTTCCCGAACAAGTACGCGCTGCTGTCGGAACTGGGCCGGCGGCTGATGGAGCGGCAGAACCAGCTCATCCCCAAGTGGATCACCCTGCAGGCGATGAGCGGCACGCGCGAGGCGTTGCAGCGCGCGCTGGCCGGACTGGTGCTGGATACCTACCGCGTCACCAAGGCGACCGAAGGCGGTGTCTGGGTGCTGCGTGCGTTGCGCGCGGTGCCGGCGCTGCAGCAGGTGCGCCTGGATTCGCATGCGCAGGTGACCAAGGGCCAGGTGCGCTTCCTCAGCGAGGCCTTTCCCGATGCCGACCCGCGCCAGCTGCGCCTGGTCAGCCGCATCGTGGTCGACCTGATCTATGCGACCGTGGAGTTGCTGTTCGACACCCGCCTGAGCGCCCGCGCGGTGGCCGATACGGTGGCGGCGATGATCGCCAGCCATATCGAGCAACTGCGCGACGGCGCGGCGGCCGATGACAGCGCGAAGCAGGCGTCGACAGACGCCGCTTGAGCCAGCAGCGACGCGTCCGCAGACAAGGCGCGGCACCCGCAGGACGCTGCATGTGCCGCCCCGACCGGCTAGGCGGCGAACTTGCCTGCGTCCAGATCCGCGATCAGCGTCGGGCCGGTCGGCGTCCAGCCGAGCCTGGCCTGGGTCAGCGCGCTCGAGGCCGGCATGTCGAGTTGCACGAACATCGCCATCCAGCCGAAATGCGCGGCCGCCTCGCCCGGCGCGATCGACACCACCGGCAGCGTCAGGCCGCGCCCCAGCGCCTCGGCGATCTCGCGGCTGCGGATGCCTTCCTCGCCCACCGCGTGATAACGCGCGCCCGGCTGCGCCCTCTCGATCGCAAGACGATACAGCCGCACCACGTCGGACAGGTGGCCCGCCGGCCAGCGGTTGCTGCCGTCGCCGACATAGGCGACCACGCCCTTGTCGCGCGCGATCGCCACCAGCGGCGTGACCAGCCCTTGCCGAAACGGGGTATGGACCTGCGGCAGCCGCAGCACCGAGACATTGATCCCGGCCTCGAGCAACGCGTTGCCGGCCTGCTCGGAGGCGATGCGCGGATTCGGATGGGTGGCGTTGAACACGTCCTCGCTGGCCGGCGCGCCGTGTTCGCCGCTGCCCACGCCGGTGCCCGAGGTGATCAGCAGCGGGCGATCGGAGCCGTGCAGCGCCGCGCCGAGGGCCGCGATCGCGCGTCTGTCCTTCTCGCAGTTCGCGGCGAAGTTGCTGAAGTCATGATCGAACGCCGCGTGGATCACCGCATCGGCCTGCGCGGCGCCACGCGCCAGGCTGTCCGGCTCCTCGAGCGTGCCGTGGTGGACCTCGGCGCCGGCCGCGCGCAGCGCCTGTGCGCCGGCCTCCGAGCGGGTCATGCCGAGCACGCGATGGCCGGCCTGGAGCAGTTCGGGAACCAGCGCCGCGCCGATGAAACCGGTCGCGCCGGTCAGAAAGATACGCATGGTGCACTCCGTTGTGTCGGTGCGAGCGACTCTCCGGCATCGGCGTATCCCGTTAAAGTAGTGACGTCATCGTAGTAAAGCGACTAACAGGCTCGCCATGCATCCCGATCCGGCCCATTCCCTGGGCGACTTCCTGCGCAGCCGCCGGACCCGGCTCGATCCCGCCAGCTTCGGCTTCTCCGGCCGTCGGCGCACGCCGGGCCTGCGCCGCGAGGAGGTCGCGCAGCGCGCCAACATCAGCCCGACCTGGTACACCTGGCTGGAACAGGGGCGTGGGGGCGCGCCGTCGGCGCAGGTGCTGGAGCGCATCGCCGGCGCGCTGCTGCTGACCGAGGCCGAACGCGACCACCTGTTCATGGTCGCGCTGGGGCGCCGGCCGGAGGTGCGCTACCGCGCGGTGGCGGGCGTCGACCCGCGGCTGCAGCGCGTCCTCGATGCGCTGGAAACGAGCCCGGCCATCGTCAAGACGCCGACCTGGGACGTGGTGGCCTGGAATCGCGCGGCGGCGGTGGTGCTGACCGACTACGGCCAGCTCCCCGTTGGCGAGCGCAACATCCTGCGCTTCCTGTTCTGTCATCCCGCCACGCGTGCCAAGCAGCACGATTGGGCGAGGGTGGCACGCTTCGTGGTGGGCGCGTTTCGTGCCGACGTGGTGCGCGCCGGCATCGCGTCGGATGCGGCGGCCCTGGTGACCGAACTGTGCGCACGCAGCGCCGAGTTCGCGGCCCTGTGGCACGACCACGAGGTGTTGAGCCACGGCGAGGGCGATGGCGAAAAGCGTCTCAGGCACCCGCTGCTCGGCGAGATCGCGCTGGAGTACTCGGCCTTCGCCGTGGACGGCCGACCGGACCTGGGCATGATCGTCTACACGCCCGTCGATGCCGGCGTGGCCGCGCGCATTCGCGCGCTGGCGACCGCATAGGGTGCGGCCGAGGGGGCGCGGACCGATGCGGCGCCGGCATCCGTGCGACCTGGCGAAACGACTTAGAGAAGCGGCGCGGATGCGGTCGCGCCGTCCTCTGGGCCTTTGCCTGCGAGGCGGTGCTTACTCCACCGCCAGATCGTCGACCTTCTGCCAGCCGCGCGGCAGCAATCCGCCGCGGCTGGCGCGGGCGCCGAGGTAGGCGTCCAGGTCCTTGAACGACAGCGACATGGTGCGCTGGCCGCTCTTGACCAGCAGCGTGTTGCCCGGCGCCACCGCGGCGATCGCCACCACCCGCTCGGTGCTGAGCTTGGCCTTGGGGATGTCGATGATCTTGTTGCCCTTGCCCTTGTCCAGCTCGGGCAGGTCGGCGACCGGGAACGCCAGCAGGTGGCCGGCGCTGGTGACCGCGACGATGCGGTCGCTGCCGGCGCCGCTCACCGGCGCCGGCGGCAGCACCTTGGCGTTCGGGGTCAGGTTGAGCATGGCCTTGCCGGCCTTGTTGCGGCTGGTCAGGTTCTCGAAGCGGGTGACGAAGCCGTAGCCGTGCGAGGACGCCAGCACCAGGCGGCTGTCGTTCTCGCCGCTGGCGATGGCCTGGAACGACGCGCCGGCCGCGGGCGAGAAGCGCCCGGTCAGCGGCTCGCCGTTGCCGCGCGCCGAGGGCAGGGTGTGGACCAGGGTCGAATAGGCGCGGCCTTCCGAATCCAGGAACGCCACCTGCTGCGTGCTGCGCGCGCGCACCGCCGCCAGCAGGCCGTCGCCGTCGCGGTAGGACAGCGCCGCCGGGTCCACGTCGTGGCCCTTGGCCGCGCGGATCCAGCCCTTTTCCGACATCACCACGGTCATCGGCTCACTCGGCACCAGCTCGGTCTCATCGATGGCCTGGGCCGCGCCGCGCTGCACCAGCGGCGAACGCCGCGCATCGCCGAACTTCTTGGCGTCGGCCGTCAGTTCGTCCTTGATCAGCTTCTTCAGCTTGGTCTTGCTGGCCAGCAGCGCCTGCAGTTGCTCGCGTTCCTTGGCCAGCGCGTCCTGCTCGCCGCGGATCTTCATCTCTTCCAGCCGCGCCAGCTGGCGCAGGCGCGTTTCCAGGATGTAGTCGGCCTGTTCCTCGCTGAGTCCGAAGCGCGCGATCAGCGCCGGCTTCGGCTCGTCCTCGGTGCGGATGATGCGGATCACTTCGTCCAGGTTGAGGAACGCGGTCAGCAACCCTTCCAACAGGTGCAGGCGGCGCTCGACCTTCTCCAGCCGGTGGTTGAGGCGGCGCACCACGGTGTCGCTGCGGAAGCGCAGCCATTCCTCCAGCAGGGTCTTGAGGTTCTTGACCTGCGGGCGGCCGTCCAGGCCGATCACGTTGAGGTTGACCCGGTAGCTGCGCTCCAGGTCGGTGGTGGCGAACAGGTGGCCCATCAACTGCTCGGCGTCGACCCGGTTGGAGCGCGGCACCAGCACCACCCGCACCGGGTTGGCGTGATCGGACTCGTCGCGGATGTCTTCCAGCCACGGCAGCTTCTTGGCGCGCATCTGCTGCGCGATCTGCTCGATCACCTTGGACGGCGACACCTGGTAGGGCAGCGCCGTGACCACGATGTTGGCGTTTTCCTTCTGGTAGGTGGCGCGGGCGCGCACGCTGCCATGGCCGGTTTCGTAAATGGTGCGCAGGTCGGCGGCCGGGGTGATGATCTCGGCGGTGGTCGGGTAGTCCGGGCCGCGCACGTGCTCGCACAGATCGGCGACGCTGGCATCGGGGTCGTCGAGCAGGCGGATCAGCGCGCTGACGATCTCGTTGAGGTTGTGCGGCGGCACGTCGGTGGCCATGCCCACGGCGATGCCGGTGGTGCCGTTGAGCAGCAGGTGCGGCAGCCGCGCCGGCATCCAGGTCGGCTCGTCCAGGGTGCCGTCGAAGTTCGGCGACCAGTCCACCGTGCCCTGGCCCAGTTCGCCCAGCAGCACTTCGGCGATCGGGGTCAGCTTGGACTCGGTGTAGCGCATCGCCGCGAACGACTTCGGGTCGTCGGTGGAGCCGAAGTTGCCCTGGCCTTCGATCAGCGGGTAGCGGTAGGAGAACGGCTGCGCCATCAGCACCAGCGCTTCGTAGCAGGCGCTGTCGCCGTGCGGGTGGTACTTGCCGATCACGTCGCCGACGGTGCGCGCGGACTTCTTCGGCTTGGCCGTCGCGTTCAGGCCCAGCTCGCTCATCGCATAGATGATGCGCCGCTGCACCGGCTTGAGCCCGTCGCCGAGGAACGGCAGGGCGCGGTCCAGCACCACGTACATGGAGTAGTCGAGGTAGGCGCGTTCGGCGTATTCGCGCAGCGGCAGCTGTTCGAAACCATGGAAGGCGGGGCGGGCGAGATCGATCATGCGCAGGAAGTACCTATAGGGGAACGCGGCGCCAGGCGCCGCAGGTCAGCCGGTCGATTATCCGGATGCGGCTGGCGATGCCAAGCCGCGCGTGCCGCCGGCGCTGGCCAGGTAACGGGCCGGAGGATGGCCGAAGCGGCCGCGAAAGGCGGTGACGAAGGCGCTGGGGCTGCTGTAGCCCAGGCGGAAGGCGGTGTCGGCGACGCTGGCGCCGTCGCTGAGCCGGCGCAGCGCCTCGGCCAGCCGCGCCTGCTGGCGCCAGCCGGCGAAGCCGAACCCGGTCTCGTCGCGGAAGTGCCGGCTCAGGCTGCGCGGCGACAGCCCGGCCCAGTGCGCCCATTGCGCCAGCGAGCGGTCGTCGGCGGGGGTTTCCAGCAACTGGGTGGCGATGCGCAGCAGGCGCCGGTCGCGCGGCATCGGCAGGTGCAGGTGCTCGACCGGGGCGTTGCGCACCTCGTCCAGCAGCACCGCGCACAGGCGCTGCTGCTCGGCCTCCAGGTCCAGCGGCACGCCCCATTGGGTCATCCGCCGCAGCACCTCCCGGAACAGGCCGTTCATGCCGATCACGCAGGTCCGCGGCGGCAGGTCGGCGCAGACGTCGGGGCGGAGCAGCACCAGGTAGCTGCGCACCCGCCCGGACACCTGCACCGTGTGCAGTTCCTGCGGCGGCATCCAGCCGGCGCAGCCCGGCGGCAGCGACCACTGGCCGTGCGCGGTGCGGGTGCCAAGTACGCCGTCCTCGACGTAGATCAACTGGCCGCGCACGTGGCGGTGCCAGTCCACCTCGCGCCGCAGCGACACCGGCGAATGCGCCAGAAAGGCCAGCGCGGGTGGCCCATCGGCGCGTTCGAACCACTCCATGGCGCGCGGGTCCAGGGCACTGTCGGATCCGTTCGCGACCGGAAAGGGCACGGCCTGGGTTGGCTCGATTTCGATATCCATTGTCCCAATTGTAATACCGAGCCAGGCCCGGCCGCCGCTACAGTGCGCTCGCCGTCAGCGTTCCTCCGTTGCAACGCAGCATCTAATTTCCATTGGGATATTTTCTTGACACATATTTCTAAGTGAAAATAATAGGCGCCCATGAACTGCGCTCCCTCCCTGCTTGGCCCGCCCTCGTTCGGCCTGCTCCTGCGCCAGGTGCGTGACGGCCTGATGCGCCGCCTCGACCAGGCCATGACCGGGTTGGAGCCGGAACTGGGCTTCAGCCACTACTTGGGCATGAAGGCCCTGGCCTACATGGCGCCATGCACCGCCAACGAACTGGCCCAGGCCATCGACCAGAACCCCAGCGCGGTGACGCGCCTGCTGGACAAGCTGGAAGACCTGGGCTGGGTGCGCCGCGAGGCGCATGCGCAGGACCGCCGCGCGCTGCAGATCGTGCTCACCGACGACGGCCGCGCGCTGTGGCAGCAACTCAAGCAGCGCGGCGACGACGCCATCGCCGACGCGCTGCGCGATCTGTCCGCCGAAGAGCGCGAGCAGCTGTTCTCGTTGTTGGCCCGCGTCCGCGACTCCCTCAATTCGCACTGAACCCGCCCACATGACTCTGTCTTCTTCTCCTTCCTGCCTGCGTCCATTCGCGGTCGCGGCCCTCACCCTGGCGCTGGCGGCCTGCGCCAGCAGCCGTGGCCTGGAACCGCAGGGGCGCCGACTCGATGCCGACCGCCAGCTGCACATCGACAAGACCCTGGCCGCCGACGCACTGGCGCCGGCGCCGTGGCCGCAGCAGGACTGGTGGAAGGCGCTGGGCGATCCGCAGCTCGACGCGCTGATCGCCGAGGCCCTGCAGGGCACGCCCAGCCTGGACGCCGCCGATGCGCGGCTGCGCCTGGCGCAGGCGCAGGCCGGCGCGGCCGATGCCGACCGCGGCGCCAAGCTGTCGCTGTCGGCCGGCTACACCGGCCTGCAACTGCCCAAGGGCCTGGTCGGCGACGAGATCGGCGGCAAGTACATCCACAACGAACAGGCGCTGCTGGACTTCAGCTACGGCTTCGACCTGTGGGGCGGCAAGCGCGCCTCGTGGGAGGCGGCGGTGGACCAGGCGCATGCGGCCGAGGTCGACGCGCAGGCCGCACGCCTGGACCTGTCGGCCGGCGTCGCCCGCGCCTACGCGCAGCTGGGCTACGCCTGGCATCTGTACGACCTGGCCGGCGCCGAACTGGCGCGCTCGGAGAACAGCCTGAAGCTGGTGCGGCAGCGTCGCGATGCCGGCATCGACAGCAACCTGCAACTGCGCCAGGCCGAGGCGCGGGTACCGGCGGCGCGCCAGCAGCAGGCCGCCGCGCAGCAGCAGATCGACGAAGCGCGTACCGCGCTGGCGGCCTTGCTCGGCCGTGGCCCGGACCGCGGGCTGCAGATCGAGCGGCCGCGCCTGCTCGACCCGCAGGCCGCGCGGGTGCCGTCGGTGCTGCCCAGCGACCTGCTCGGCCGCCGGCCCGACGTGGTCGCCGCGCGCTGGCGCGTGGAAGCCGCCTCGCAGGGCATCCATGCGGCCAAGGCGCAGTTCTATCCCAGCATCAACCTGAGCCTGCTGGGCGGCGTCGCCGCCACCAACCCCGGCGACCTGTTCAAGAGTTCCTCGGTGCTGGGCCTGCTCAGCCCCGGCGTGAGCCTGCCGCTGTTCGACAGCGGGCGGCTGCGCAGCCAGCTGGCCGAGCGCGATGCGCAGTACGACCTGGCGGTGGCCAACTACAACCAGACCCTGGTGGGGGCGCTGCGCGAGGTGGCCGACCAGGTCAACGCGGCGCGTTCGCTGGCCGAGCAGGCGCAGCAGCAGGCGCAGGCGCTGGAGACCGCGCAGGCGGCCTTCGACCTGTCGCAGCAGCGCTACCGCGCCGGCATCGGCAACTACCTGGACGTGCTCAGCGCGCAGCAGCAGTTGCTCGACGCGCAACAGCGCCTGGCGTCCCTGCAAGCCAACCAGATCCTGGTCTCGGTGCGCCTGAATCAGGCGCTGGGCGGCGGCTACGACGCCACCTCCGCCGCCGACGCGCCGAGCTCTTCTTCCGCACCTTCGCATTCCTGAGATCGCTGCAATGAATCAGACAACGACCCCCGCTTCCTCCGCTCCCGCCTCCAGCCGGCGCGGCAAGCTGCTGCGCGGCCTGGCCGTGGTAGTGGTGCTGGTGCTGATCGCGCTGGCGATCTGGTACTTCCTGGTCGGCCGCTGGCACGAGGACACCGACGACGCCTACGTGCAGGGCAACCTGGTGCAGATCACCCCGATGGTGGCCGGTACCGTGGTGCGCATCGATGCCGACGACGGCATGCGCGTGGAGCGCGGCCAGCCGCTGGTCAAGCTCGACCCCGCCGACACCGAGGTCGCGCTGCAGCAGGCCGAGGCCAATCTGGCGCGCACCGTGCGCCAGGTGCGCGGTCTGTACCGCTCGGTCGAGGGCGCCCAGGCCGAACTGTCCGCGCAGCAGGTGACCCTGCAGCGCGCCCGCGCCGACGTCGCCCGCCGCGCCAGCCTGGTCGCCACCGGCGCGATCTCCGCCGAAGAGCTGGCGCATGCCCGCGACCAGCTGGCCGCCGCGGAGGCCGCGGTCAGCGGCTCGCGCGAGACCCTGGCGCGCAACCGCGCCTTGATCGACGAGAACGGCGTGGCCGACCAGCCCGACGTGCAGGGCGCCGCCGCGCAGGTGCGTCAGGCCTTCCTCAACAACGCCCGCAGCGCCATCGTCGCGCCGGTGTCCGGCTACGTGGCGCGGCGCTCGGTGCAGGTCGGCCAGCGCGTGCAGCCCGGCACCGCGCTGATGGCAGTGGTGCCGCTGAACCAGGTGTGGGTGGACGCCAACTTCAAGGAAACCCAGCTCAAGCACATGCGCCTGGGCCAGCCGGTGGAACTGGAGTCGGACGTGTACGGCAGCGCGGTGACCTACCGCGGCACCGTGCAGAGCCTGGGCATCGGCACCGGCAGCGCGTTCTCGCTGCTGCCGGCGCAGAACGCCAGCGGCAACTGGATCAAGATCGTGCAGCGCGTGCCGGTGCGCATCGCCATCGACGCCAAGCAACTGGAGCAGCACCCGCTGCGCATCGGCCTGTCGATGAAGGCCGACGTCAACCTGCATGACCAGAACGGCGGGGTGCTGCCGGCCAAGCCGGCCAGCGGCACGCTGCTGGATACCGACGTCTATGCGCAGCAGCTGCAGCAGGCCGACGCGGCCGTGAAGCAGATCATCCACGCCAACCTGCCCGACGCCGCCAAGGCGAACTGAGCCCGGTCATGTCCAACCAAGCTGCCGCTCCCGCCGCGCCCGGGGCTCCGGGCGCACCGGCCGCCGGGTTCCGCCCGGCCAGTGTGGCGTTGTGCACGGTGGGCCTGGCGATGGCCTCGTTCATGCAGGTGCTCGACACCACCATCGCCAACGTGTCGCTGCCCACCATCGCCGGCAACCTCGGCGCCAGTTCGCAGCAGGCCACCTGGGTCATCACCTCGTTCGCGGTCAGCAACGCCATCGCGCTGCCGCTGACCGGCTTCCTCAGCCGCCGCTTCGGCGAGACCAAGCTGTTCGTGTGGGCCACGCTGGCCTTCACCGCGGCCTCGCTACTGTGCGGCCTGGCCCAGAGCATGGGCATGCTGGTGGTGTCGCGCGCGCTGCAGGGCTTCGTCTGCGGCCCGATGTACCCGATCACCCAGAGCCTGCTGGTGTCGATCTATCCGCGCGAGAAACGCGGCCAGGCGCTGGCGCTGCTGGCGATGATCACCGTGGTCGCGCCCATCGCCGGGCCGATCCTCGGCGGCTGGATCACCGACAACTACAGCTGGGAATGGATCTTCCTGATCAACGTGCCGCTGGGCATCATCGCCGCGACCGTGGTCGGCTCGCAGTTGCGCGACCGTCCCGAACCCACCGAACGTCCGCGCATGGACTACGTCGGCCTGATCACCCTGATCATCGGCGTGGGCTGCCTGCAGGTGGTGCTGGACCTGGGCAACGACGAGGACTGGTTCAATTCGACCAAGATCGTCGTGCTGGCCGCGATCTCGGCGGTGGCGCTGGCGGTGTTCCTGATCTGGGAACTGACCGACAAGGATCCGATCGTCGACCTGCGCCTGTTCCGCCACCGCAACTTCCGCGCCGGCACCATGGCGCTGATCGTGGCCTATGCGGCGTTCTTCAGCGTGTCGCTGCTGATCCCGCAGTGGCTGCAGCGCGACATGGGCTACACCGCGATCTGGGCCGGCCTGGCCACCGCGCCGATCGGCATCCTGCCGGTGATCATGACCCCGTTCGTCGGCAAGTATGCCTCGCGCTTCGACCTGCGGCTGCTGGCCAGCATCGCCTTCATCTTTATGGCCACCACCAGCTTCATGCGCTCGGACTTCAACCTGCAGGTGGATTTCCCGCACGTGGCCGGGGTGCAGTTGCTGATGGGCGTGGGCGTGGCGTTGTTCTTCATGCCGGTGCTGCAGATCCTGCTGTCGGACCTGGACGGGCGCGAGATCGCCGCCGGTTCCGGCCTGGCCACGTTCCTGCGCACGCTGGGCGGCAGCTTCGCCGCCTCGCTGACCACCTACCTGTGGGCCAAGCGCACGCAGCTGCACCATGCGCACCTGACCGAACACATCTCCACCTACACGCCGGGCATGCAGGAACAGGTACAGATGATGGGCAACGGCAGCCTGCAGAACGGCGCGGCGTTGCTCAACAACACCATCAACCACCAGGCCTCGCAGATGGGCTTCAACGACATCTTCTACCTGCTGGGCTGGACCTTCCTCGCGATCATCTTCTTCCTGTGGCTGGCCAAGCCGCCGTTCGGCGGCGGTGGTGGCGCGGCGGCCGCCGGCGGCCACTGAGGCAGCGACGGCCGGCGACGTCGTTCGCCTGCCGGTCATGCAATGTGTCCCTTGTGCGGCGGCGTGTCGTCCCGGCACGCCGCCGCGACGCGGCCAGCGCGACCTGCGTGCCCGGCGTCGCGCTCCGGTGCCGATCTACTTGCCGCCGCTGCGGCCCGCGCACCAGAATCGGCGCTCCGCAGGCTTCGGCAGCCCCGCCCATGCAACGTCTTCTCCGCGCCTTCGGCGCCCGCTTCGTCATCGCGTTTCCGGGCGCGGCCGTCTTCGCGCTGCTGTGCCTCGGCGTACATCCGGCGCATGCGCAGGCCGCTTCGCCGCCCGCGGCATCGCCGGTGCCGGTGACCCCGGCCGACCGTCTGCACGAGGCCTGGTGGGCCGAGCGCCACCAGCAGGTGCTGGCGCAGGTGCGTGCGCAGCCGGAGACGCCGCTGCTGCTGATCGGCGATTCGATCACCCAGAACTACGAAAAGGCGCAGGCGCCGGACCAGGAGTTCCAGTCGACCTGGCAGACCTTCTACGGCAGTCGCGGCGCGCTCAACCTCGGCTTCAGCGGCGACGCCACCGAGCATGTGCTGTGGCGCCTGCAGCACGGCGAAGTCGACGGCCTGCGGCCCAAGGTCGCGCTGGTGCTGATCGGCACCAACAACACCGGCCACGAGGGGCAGGGCGCGGCGGACACGGTGCGCGGCATCGAGGCGGTGGTCGCCACGCTGGAGCAGCGCCTGCCGCACACGCGCATCCTGTTGCTGGGACTGCTGCCCAGTGCGCTGTCGGCGCAGAAGAGCGCACGCGATGCCGAGGTCAATCGCGCACTGGCGGTGCGCTACGGCGACAACCCGCGGGTGACGTACCTGGACATCGGCACCGTGTTCCAGCGCGCGGACGGCATGTTGGACCCGAGCCTGTTCTACGATCCGCGGCAGCGGCCGGGCAGTGGCGCGCTGCACCCGGATACGCGCGGGCAGCGGCGCATGGCCGAGGCCATCGAGCCGACCCTGGCGCGGCTGCTCGACGACGCGCCACGGGTGCCGCTGGACGCGATGACCGACGTCGACACCGCGCGCATCGCGGTGCCCTGGCTGGAGCAGGATTCCTACGACTGGTATGGCCGCCACCATGCCGCGCTGGATGCCGCCCGCCAGCTGCAGCCGCAGGTGGTGATGCTCGGCGACTCGATCACCCATTTCTGGGCGGGCGCGCCGCAGGCGATCCGGGTGAACGGTGCGCAGGCCTGGCAGCGCACCTTCGGCGGCGCGCGCGTGCTGAACCTGGGCTTCGGCTGGGACCGCACCCAGAACGTGCTGTGGCGGCTGCGCCAGGGCGAGGTCGACGGCCTGGCACCGCGCTGGGTGGTGATCAACCTCGGCACCAACAATCTCACCGGCACCGAGCATGCGCGCGCCAACACGCCGCAGGAGACCGCCGACGGCGTCGCCGCGGTGGTCGCCGAGGTCCGGCGACGCCTGCCGCGCAGCCGGATCGTGCTGATGGGCATCTTCCCGCGCGGCTTCGCCGCCGATGCGCCGCAGCGCGCGCCGATCCTGCAGACCAACCGCCTGCTGGCCGCGCGCTTCGGCCACGATCCGCAGGTGCGCTGGCTCGACATCGGCGCGCGGTTCCTGCAGCCGGACGGCACGCTGCCGGCGGCACTGATGCCGGACAGCACCCATCCCAGCGAAGCCGGCTACCGCATCTGGGGCGACGCCTTGCGCGAGATCGGCGTCGGCGGCTGAAGCTCGCGTCGAACGACGCGCGTTTGCTGCCGCTCGGCGGCAGATGTCGTTGCTCTGGTAGGAGCGGCTTCAGCCGCGACGGGTCCCCCGCGAGGCAACCCAAGGCGGCCACGGCCGCGAACGCGACCTCAGCCGCTGCTGGGCTTGAGCAGTTGCAGGACCGCTTCGCGGTGGCCCGGCGGCGCGTTGCGATAGCGGGCCAGCAGTGCGCGTTCCTGCGCATCCTGCGCCAGCAACGGATAGTCGGAAGGCAGGTCCTGCACGCGCTTGCCCGGGCCCACGCCGCACACCAGCTCGTCGAGCGAGCGGTTCAGCACGCTGCGCAGCGTCGGCAGCAGGCGGAAGCTGGGCGTTTCGCGGTCGTTCTCCCAGGCCGAGACCGACGACTTGGTGACGTCCAGCGCGAAGCCCAACTGCTCCTGGGTGAGTCCTGCGGCTCTTCTGGCTTCGCGCAAGCGCTCGCCGAAGCTATTCATCGCGGTGGGCCTTGGGGGACGGCGGGCCTACCAAGATATGGAGCATCCGCCGGCTTGTCGTACAGCTGCGCTTGACTCGAATTGTTCGGAAATACAATACTCACGCGGTGCGGAACGCACGGACGCGCGAGGATGCGCATGCAGCACAAGGACGTCATGGACACGAGGGTGTCGGCACAGCGGTGCGCCGCCGCGATGTGCCGGCCGACAGCGGCACGACACGGCGCCCGTCGGTGCGTGGGGGAGGGCGCATGGCCACCTACGAAGTGAGACTCCGGCGCGTCGCGCAACTGGAGCCGTCCTTGCAGGTGCTGGTACATGCCGCCAATGCCTACCTGGCCGCGCGTGCGGCCGAGCGCCACAACCCGGGCTATCGTGCCTACAAGGTGGCGGTGTGGGTGAAGGGCGTGCGTGTGGACATCGGTCCGTTGCGTCCGCCGCAGCGCTGAGCGTCGCGGCCTGCATGCAGCCAACAAAAAACCCGCCGAAGCGGGTTTTGAGATCATGCTCGACTTGTCGGTCGTGGTGCCCAGGAGAGGACTCGAACCTCCACGGTTTTACCCGCTAGTACCTGAAACTAGTGCGTCTACCAATTCCGCCACCTGGGCAACTCAGAACGAGAATTCTGCGCGCGGTGGCGGGCGCTGTCAAGCGTTTTGCGACAGCGGCGTTGCACCGCTGTCGTGCGATCGATCGCGACGTCAGTAACCGACGTTGAAGCGCAGGCCTTGATTGATCGCGCAGCGATAGCCGAGGGTGCTGCCGGTCTGCTGGTAGCTGGGCAGGGCGAACACGAACATGGTGAAGTCGATGCTGTTGTCCGGATGCACTTGGTAGCGCAGGAACTGCTGGATCGGCTTGCCGTCGCGGCCGACAGTGACGTGCTCGTCGGCGAAGGACAGGGTGCCGTCAGCGACGACGCGGTAGGCGCCGATGCGCAGGCCGCCGCGGGTCTGGCTGGGCGTGGCGCCGCCGGAAGTGGGCGTGCACTGGCTCAGGTCGATCGCCACGGCGACCGAGGCGCCGCTGTCCAGGGCGCGCTGGATCTCGGTGAGGGAATTGAGCGTGGCGTCGTCGGCGCCCGCGGTGGCGGCGGAGGCGCTGGTGGCGCTGGCGAACAGGGCGGCGGCGAGCAGGGAGGCGGACAGGCTGTGCATGGGGATGCTCCGGAGCGTGGGGGAGGGCGACGGATTGCCGGATGCAAACTAGCGGGGCGCCGATCCGGGTCAACCGACAAAATCGCGAACTTCCGCTGCCGTCACGCCGGATCTTCGAAGCGGGTCCGCTTGTGACGGCGCCGTGTCGGAATCCGCAGTGCACCTGCGGTTTTCCGCCGACTGCGTGCGCCGCCGACGCGCGCGGTGCGGCTGCTTGCCCCGGTGCGGTCGTGGCATCGGCGCAGGCGATCGCGAGCGAATGCGAAATAGGCGTTGACAAGGTCGCGCGGGCACCGCAGAATTCGCGGCCTTCAGCGCCCAGGTGGCGGAATTGGTAGACGCACTAGTTTCAGGTACTAGCGGGTAAAACCGTGGAGGTTCGAGTCCTCTCCTGGGCACCAAAAGCAAGACCGCGGGAGCGCTGAACTCTCGCACCGACCGGCCCGCTGACGCGGGCTTCGTCGTTTCTGGGGGGGCGTGTCCGTGGGGGGCGCACCGCCCGGTTCGGGTGGTGACCACCCGCATGGGAGTACCATGCCCGGATGACAACCCGCAAAAGCAAGTCCGGCAAGCCCGGCAAATCCGCCTCCAGCGACGCTTCCACCCCCGATACGCCGAAGAAATCGCGTCTGCCCGCCTGGATGCCCAGCTTCCTGCGCCGCGGACCCAAGCCGCCGCTGCAACCGCTGCACCCGCCGTCGCCACAGCGGGGTGGCACCCCTGAGACCGCACCCGCGGCCGCCGCGCCGATCCAGGACCCCTACGCCGCGCGCGAGGCCGAGCGCTATGCGCAGCCGATCGCCAGCCGCGAGGCGATCCTGCAATTGCTCGAACGCTGCGACGGCCCGCAGACCCTGGACGAACTGGCCGAGCAGCTCGGCCTGACCGAGCCGACGCGCAAGGAAGCGCTGAGCAAGCGCCTGGGCGCGATGCTGCGCGAGGCGCAACTGGTGCAGAACCGTCGCGGCGGCTACGCGCCGCTGCAGCAGACCAACCTGATCCCCGGCGTGGTGATCGCCAATCCCGATGGCTTCGGCTTCCTGCGCCCGGACGAGGGCGGCGACGACCTGTTCCTGCCGCCGTACGAAATGCGCAAGGTGCTGCACGGCGACCGCGCGCTGGCTAACGTCACCGGCATCGACCGCCGCGGCCGCCGCGAAGGCAGCATCGCGCGCGTGCTCGAGCGCGGCCTGACCCGCATGATCGGCCGTTTCAGCCTGGAAGCGGGCATCGCCTTCGTGGTGCCCGACGACAAGCGCATCCAGCGCAACGTGCAGATCCCTGCCGACGCCGTCGGCGAGGCCCGCGACGGGCAACTGGTGGTGTGCGAACTCACCTCCGCGCCGGATGCGCGGCGCCCGCCGATCGGCAAGATCATCGCCGTGCTGGGCGACAAGCTGACCCCGTCGCTGCTGGTGGAAGCGGCGATCCACGGTCACGAGCTGCCCTACGAATTCCCGCAGGAGGTGCTGGACGAAGCCGCGGCGGTGCCGCTGACGGTGGAGCCGGCGGCGATCAAGGGCCGCGTGGACCTGCGGCATACGCCGTTGGTGACCATCGACGGCGCCGACGCCAAGGACTTCGACGACGCGGTGTTCTGCGAGCCCAACGCCGACGGGTTCCGCCTGGTGGTGGCGATCGCCGACGTGTCGCACTACGTGCGTCCGGGCACGCCGCTGGATACCGAAGCGGTCAAGCGCGCGACCTCGGTGTACTTCCCCGGCTTCGTGGTGCCGATGCTGCCGGAGACGCTGTCCAACGGCATCTGTTCGCTCAACCCCAAGGTCGACCGTATGTGCTTCGTCTGCGACATGCAGATCGACCGCCAGGGCGAGGTGGCCGGTGCGCGCTTCTACGAGGCGGTGATGAACTCGCACGCGCGGCTCACCTACGAACAGGTGTGGCAGGCGGTGGGCGAGAAGGACGAACAGGTGCGCAAGGACGTGGCGGCGGTGCTGCCGCAGCTGGAGCGGCTGCACCAGCTGTACCAGATCCTGGCCAAGGCGCGCGCGCGCCGCGGCGCCATCGAGTTCGAGTCCTCGGAAGTGCGCTTCGTGCTCGACAACACCGGCGAGGTGACCCAGGCCGGCATGCTGGTACGCAACGACGCGCACAAGCTGGTCGAGGAATGCATGATCGCCGCCAACGTGGCCGCGGCGCGCTACCTGCTGGAGACGCACATCCCGGCGCCGTTCCGCGTGCACGAGCGGCCGCCGGAATCCAAGTACGCCGACCTGCTGGAGTTCCTCAAGGAGTTCAAGCTGAGCCTGCCGGCGTGGAGCAAGGTGGTGCCGGGCGACTTCACCAAGCTGTTGAAGAAGGTGCGCGAGCGCCCGGACGCGGCGCTGCTGGAATCGGTGCTGCTGCGCAGCCAGAGCATGGCGGTGTATTCGCCCGACAACGCCGGCCACTTCGGCCTGGCACTGGAGGCGTACGCGCACTTCACCTCGCCGATCCGCCGTTATCCGGACCTGCTGGTGCACCGCGCGATCAAGTACGCGCTGACCCGCGGCGCGCCGGACAAGTACCTGTACGCGCCGCGCGCGATGGCGGCGCTGGCGTTGCAGTGCTCCGAGCGCGAGCGCCGCGCCGACGAGGCCGAGCGCGAGGTCGACGAGCGCTACCGCGCCGCGTGGATGGAGAAGCACGTCGGTGGGCAGTTCGACGGTGTGGTCAGCGGCGTGACCAGCTTCGGCCTGTTCGTCGAGCTGGACCAGTCCAAGGTCAACGGCCTGATCCACGTGACCCAGTTGCCGCAGGACTATTACCAGTTCGACGCCACCCGCAAGACCCTGACCGGCGAGCGCCGCGGGCGCGAGTTCCGCCTGGGCGACCGCGTGCGCATCCTGGTGCTGAAGGCGAGCATGGAGGAGCGCAAGATCGACTTCCGCCTGGTCGAGGAAGGCGCACCGGCGCACGACGAGTTGCCGCCGCCGCCACCGCGTGGGCAGCCGGCCAAGCGCAAGAAAAAGAAGTACTGACGGCGTGCGTCGCGGCGGTCGTGACGACCGCCGCTGCGCCGCCCCGCATGCGCGGGAGGAGTGGTCATGGAGCAGGACCAGTACAGCGGCGGTTGCCAGTGCGGCGCGGTGCGCTTCTGTGTGCGCGGACGGCTGCACGACGCTTCGATCTGCCATTGCCGGATGTGCCAGAAGGCCTTCGGCGCCTACTACGCGCCCTTGGTCTCCACCCGCGGTGCGGAACTGACCTGGACCCGCGGCACGCCAAAGCGCTTCGCCTCGTCCAATCTGGTGCAGCGCGGCTTCTGCGCCGACTGCGGCACGCCGCTGACCTACGAGGCCCCGGATGGCGTCGCCATCGCCGCCGGCGCCTTCGACCATCCCGAGGCCTTGCCGCCGACCATCCAGTACGGCATCGAAGCGAAGCTGCCGTTCGTGGACGACCTGCACCGCCTGTCGGCAATCCGTACCGAGGGCGATCTGGCCGCCGCGTCGTTCCTGGCCGATGTCGTCTCGCGCCAGCATCCGGACCACGACACCGAGCACTGGCCGGCTTGAGGTAAGACCGGCGGTGCCGACGTCGCGCGGAGCGTGTCGGTGCCGGTAACCTCGGGTCATCGGCGCGCCAGGCAGCAGGCCGGGGTTCCCCAGTTCACCGCGTCGGGACTGAAGTCCCTCCCACAAGGCTGCGCCGCGCCCTGACTGGATGACTCTGCGTCGGTGGTCTTGCCGCCGCGGCACGCATGCCCCGGGCATCGCAGGAAAGCACGACGTCGCGGCCAAGCCGCTTCTACCATTCCCAATTCCCCATTCCCAGCCCCCAGGCATGACGCCAGCGGCCACAACCCCTACCATGCCCGCTTTCCTTTCGCGTAGTCCCGCCTCATGAGCAAGCAGAACCAGTGGATCGTCGGCGTCAATGCCGTGGCCTCGTCGATCGAGAACGACGCGGACAACGTGCGCGAGGTGCTGGTGGAGGCGGGCAGCAAGAATCCGCGCCTGCAGGAGATCGAGGAGAACGCGCGGCGCAAAGGCATCGACGTGCGGCGGGTGAACACGCAGGCGCTGGATGGCGTCGGCGGCGCGGTGCGCCACCAGGGCGTGGCCGCGCGCTACGCCGCGGCGCGGACCTGGTCGGAGAACGAGTTGGAAGGCCTGGTCAGCGCCGCCGAAGGCCGCGCCCTGCTGCTGGTGCTGGACGGCGTGCAGGACCCGCACAACCTCGGCGCCTGCCTGCGCAGTGCCGCCGCGGCCGGAGTGACGGCGGTGGTGATTCCCAAGGACAAGTCGGCGCCGGTCAACGCCACCGTGCGCAAGACCTCGGCCGGCGCCGCCGATCGCCTGCCGATCGTGGCGGTGACCAACCTCGCGCGCTGCCTGCGTGACCTGCAGAAGCAGGGCGTGTGGATCTATGGCCTGGCCGGCGAGGCCGAGACCTCGCTGTACGCGCAGGACCTGCGCGGCAACGTGGCGCTGGTGCTGGGCGGCGAGTCCGACGGCCTGCGCCGGCTGACCCGCGAGCATTGCGACGGCCTGGTCCGCATCCCGATGCCGGGCGAGATCGAGAGCCTCAACGTCTCGGTCGCCGCGGGCGTCACCCTGTTCGAGGCGGTACGGCAGCGCATGGGCTGAGCGCCCCTTCGAAAGCCCCTCTCCCTCCGGGAGAGGGGTTGGGGTGAGGGTCCGGGGGTGAAGCACCCGCCGCATCAGGGCGACACCAAGCTTTAGCGCTTCACGCTCAACCGCCGCTGCAATCGACGTTTCCCCAGGCTTCGCCCGTACCCTCATCCGCCCCTGCGGGGCACCTTCTCCCGGAGGGAGAAGGGAGGCGCGTGGCACCAGAGCCCCTCTCCCCCCGGGAGAGGGGTTGGGGTGAGGGTCCGGGGCGAAGTCCCTCGCCGCATCAGGCCGACACCAAGCTTTAGCGCTTCACGCTCAACCGCCGCTGCAATCGACGTTTCCCCGGGCTGCGCCCGTACCCTCATCCGCCCCTTCGGGGCACCTTCTCCCGGAGGGAGAAGGGAGACGCGCGGCACCAGAGCCCCTCTCCCCCCGGGAGAGGGGTTGGGGTGAGGGTCCGGGGGCGAAGCCCCTCGAGCATCATGGCGACACCAAGCTTCGCCCTTCACCCTCATCCACCACTGCAATCGACGTTTTCCCAGGCTGCGCCCGTACCCTCATCCGCCCCTTCGGGGCACCTTCTCCCGATGGGAGAAGGGAGGCGCTGCGCTTGCATGGGCCAGCCCGGCTTAACCGCCGCGCAATCTTCACGCGTTCTTTTTCGGTGACCTGCTACCGCCTGCACCCGCAGTGCCGCGTTTTTGCCTACCATGGGCGCTCGTCCCGTGTTCTGTTCCGGTAATGAGTCTGCGTCGCCCCCGTCCCCTTGACGCTGGCCCCCCGCGCCAGGGTCCTGTCGCACCCCGTCTGCGTCGGATCGGGTCGGGACAGTGAACGTCGCCAGGGGGAAGGGGGAAGCGGCGCTCGTACGCGACCGCGGGCGTGCGTGGCCGCCTGCATGGCCGGTGTTGCTGATCCTGTCGCTGGTACTGGGCGTGGCGTGGCACGCGGTCGCCGCCGACGGCGCCGCAGACGGCGTGCCCCCGCTGCGCGACTACGCGATCGATTCCTGGACCTCGCGCAACGGCCTGCCGCACAACTCCCTGCGCGATCTGGCGCAGACCCCGGATGGCCGCCTGTGGTTCGCCACCTGGGAAGGACTGGTGCGCTACAACGGCCTGGACTTCACCGTCATCGACCGCAGCACCCGCCCGGGTCTGCCCGACAACGGGGTCGGCTCGCTGTACGTGGACCGCGCCGGCGCGCTGTGGCTCAGCGATTCGCGCGGCAATCTCGGCCGCCACGATCCCGCCGGCCACTGGCGGTTCTGGCGACAGCCGCCGGGCTGGCCGCATGCGCTGATCCACGCGATGACCCAGGACCGCGACGGCCGCATGTGGCTGCTGTTCGAAGGCAATGGCCTGGGCTGCCTGTGGCCCGACGGCCGTTTCGATTACCAGCCGGCGCCGCGCGACCTGCCGTTGGCGGCGAGCTTCCCGCACCTGGCCGCCGACGACCAGGGGCGGGTCTGGATCGGCAGTCTCGACGGCTTGCTGTACCGGGACCCGCAAGGCGTGCTGCGGCGCGCGCCGGCCGCGTTCGGCCTGCCGCCCGGACTGGCCTGGCCGTATCGGGCACCGGACGGCTCGCTGTGGCTGGTGGCGGGAGAGAACCTGTACCGGGTGCAGGGCGAGCGCGCGGTGCTGGTGCAGCACCTGCCGGGCTACGGCCATTTCACTTCGATGCTGCGCGATCGCGATGGCGCGATCTGGCTCGGCACCGAGAACCAGGGGCTGCTGCGGATCAGTGCGCACGGCATCGAGCGCATGCTGCCGGGCGACGTGCTGCCCAACGGGCGCATCGTCAGCCTGCTGCAGGATGCCGAGGGCAGCATCTGGATCGGCGCCAATGGCGGCCTGTTCCGCCTGCGCGAAACCTTGTTCGCCGGCTACACCCGCCGCGACGGACTCAGCGGCGACTACGTGCGTGCGCTGCTGGAGACGCCGGACGGCGCGCTGTGGATCGGCAGCGCCGCCGGGCTGGACCGGATGGCGCCGGACGGCCGCATCGCCCCGGTCGCGCTGCACGATGCGCCCTCGGTGCTGAGCCTGGCGCGCGGCAGCGACGGCGACCTGTGGGTAGGCACCTATGCCGATGGCGTGCTCCGCCTGCGCGACGGCCGCGTCGTGCGCCACTACGGAACCAACGAGGGCTTGCCCAGCGGTCAGGTGCGCGCGCTCAGCGTCGATGCCGCCGGCACGGTCTGGATCGGCACCCGCAGCGGGGTGATGCGCATCGACGGCGACAGGCTCTCGGCGCCCGACGTGCCCGGCCTGCCGGACGGCCTGATCACCGCGCTGGCCAGTGTCGATGGCGCGCTGTGGATCGGTTCGGTGGAAGGCGCGGCGGTGCTGCGCGACGGCCGGGTGCGGACGCTGGCGCTGGAGCCGCTGGGCGGCGCGCGCACCGTGTTCGGGTTCCAGGCGTTGGGCCGCGACATGTGGATCTCCACCGACCGCGGCCTGCACCGCGACCGCGACGGCCAGCTGGCACGGGTGGGACTGGAGCAGGGCATGCCGGTGGATACGGTGTTCCAGCTGGTCCGCGACCGCCTCGGTAATGTCTGGATCAGCAGCAACCGCGGCGTGCTGCGCACCACCGCGGCGGCGCTGGACGCGGTCGCCGACGGCCGCCAGGCGCGGCTGCAGGTGAGCCGCTACGACGAGATCGACGGCATGTCCAACGCGCAGGGCAACGGCAGTTCCGGGCCGTCGATGATCGTGCGCCACGACGGCACGGTGTGGCTGGTCACCGCCGGCGGCGTCAGCATGGTCGACCCGCGGCGCCTGGCGCGCTTTCGCGATCGCCTGCCGCCGCCGGCGGCGATCGAGAGCGTGTTATTGGACGGCCAGCCCTTCCCGTGGCAGACCAGGACGGAACTTCCTGGCGCCAAGCGCATCAGCGTGTCCTATGTCGGCCTGAGCTATCTGCTGCCCGAGCGCATCCGCTACCGCACCCGCCTCGACGGCCTGGACAGCGGGTGGATCGACCGCGGCAACCAGCGCAGCGTGGAATTCATCGGCCTGCCGCCGGGCGACTACACCCTGCACGTGGCCGCGGCGCATCCGGATGGCGCCTGGAGCACCCGCGAGGCCGTGTGGCGCTTCAGCGTGGCGCCGCTGTGGTGGCAGCGGCACAGCGTGCATGCGGCGGCCGTGGCGGTGCTGGTGCTGGCGTTGGTGCTGCTGTACCGCTACCTGATCGCGCGCTACAAGCGGCGCGCGCTACGCCTGGAGCGGCTGGTGGAGCGGCGCACCAGCGCGCTGCGGCTGCAGACCGAACGCCTGCTGCAGGCCGATGCCGAAAAGAGCCAGTTGCTGGCGGAACTGCAGCGCCAGGCCACCGCGTTCGAGCGATTGGCGCACGAGGACGCATTGACCGGCTTGCCGAACCGGCGGCACTTCGACGAGGTGCTGGAGCGCAGCATGCAGCGTGCGCAGCGCAGCGGCGCGCCGCTGTGCCTGCTGGTGATGGACATCGACCGCTTCAAGCAGATCAACGACGGTTACTCGCATGCCACCGGCGATGCGGTGCTGCGCGAGGTCGGGCAACTGCTGCTGGGCGCCTGTCGCACCACCGACCTGCCGGCGCGCCTGGGCGGCGAAGAATTCGCGATCCTGCTTGGCGACACCCCGCTGGCCGAGGCCGAGCGTCTGGCCGCGCGCCTGCGCGACCTGTTCCACGCGCGCCTGCAGTGGGCGCCCGAGGCCCCGGCGCTGCGCGTCACCTTCAGCGGCGGCCTGGTCGCATTGCGCGCGGACGAGACGCCGAGCCAGTGGCTGGAGCGCGCCGACGGCGCCCTTTACCGCGCCAAGGGGCTGGGGCGCGATCGGGTGTGCGTGGGCTGAGCACGCGTCCGGGCATGCCACTCGGTGCTGTCGTTCTACCTTGCAGCGTGCATCGTAGGCGCACGCGGTTCAGCGTGTGGCGTGGCGATCCAGCATCTCCAACGCCATCTCCGCTGCCTCACGGACGTCCGGATGCGCCGACCGCAATGACCGCGCCAGGCCCTCGCGCAAGGTCGAGTCCGCAAAGGCCGCCGCCAGCTGCGTGACCCAGTAGCGGCTCCCGTCGGGCAGCGTGGGATCTTCCAGCGCCTCGCGGATCGCGGCGACGGCGGCGCTGCGGTCGCAGGCATGGAACACGTCCTCGACCAACGGATAGACGCCCCAGCCGTCGCCGTTGCCGAAGGAGCGCAGGAACAGCGGGAGCGCGGCGCGATCGGGATCCGCGACAAACAGCCGTCTCGCCGCGTCGTAGGCGTCGATCAGGTCCTGGCTGAGCTGGTCGTCGTCGGGCAGCGGTTGCTGCGCGCGCAGGAACGCCATCGAATCGGTCTTGTTCACTGGCGCGCGTTTGCCGTCATGGCTCGCCATGATGTGCGTTGTCGTGCGGTGGCGCAGCGCCTGCTTTCGTCGTTGCGTCGGCGCCGCGGCGCAGGTGTTGCGCAAGGACGAAGACGACCGCCAGGGCGAACAGGTTCAGGCCGAAGAACGTCGCGGTCTCCGACGGAAACAGGGTGAACGCGAAGCGGCTGCCGAACAGGAAGTTCGCGCCGAACTTGAACGGCGCGAACTGCACGCCAGCGGTGAAGTGGAAGCCGCAATTGAATACGTAGCTCACCAGGGGCGTACTGAAGGTCGGCACCTGAGCCAGCCAGAACGCCAGATTGGCGCGCACTGCGTTGCGGCGACCCTCCAGCAATTGCGTGCCGCAGTGGATGCCCCAGGCATAGAGCGCGACGAACGCGGCGCAAATGATCCAATCGGCTGGCTGTCGCAGGTTCGGAAACTGGCTGACGATGGCGATGATGCCCACGCCGGCTCCGCCAATATCCAGAATGCCGATGCTTCGGCGCTTCCATGCTTGCATGAGGCGGTCGTCCTGGGACAGGCGCCTTGGCCGGCGCGGCGGCGAGCGTAGCACGTGTGCCGGCGTGTTTCGGAAGGGCGGTCGAGGACCAGGATCAGCGCACAGGCAGGTGCCGCGACACCTTCGCGGTCAGCACCTGCACCAGCGCCGGATCCATGTAGCCGTAGTCGTCAGGGATGTCGAGGCAGACGATGCGTGCGCGGCCGAGGTGGCGCCTGAACCGGCGCGACAGCTTTGTGCGATGCATCGGTTCCATGACGAAGACGATGTCCGCCCACTCCAGCAATTCCGGGGTGACCGGGGTGTCCGCGTCGTGGTCGACGCCGGCCGAGGCGGTTTCCACGCCGGGCCAGGTGGCGAACACCTGTTCGGCGGTGGGGCTGCGCAGCCGGTTGCGGCTGCACACGAACAGCAGGTGGCGGGTCATGCGAGCCGCTGCCGGCGAGTGCGCGGCGCTACCATGGATGGTTCGGCCGCAATGCCGCCGGGTCAACACGACAGCGGCGCGGGCGTGTCGTGCAATACATGCGGCGGCTATGGCACAACGCCGACCTGCGGCGCCGGCCAGGCGTTGGCGATCTTGCAGAACAGGCGGGCGGTCTGCTCGGTGTCGTAGACAGCGCTGTGCGCGTCGGCGGCGTTCCAGTCGAAGCCGGCGGCCTGCACCGCGCGCGCCAGCACGGTCTGGCCGTAGGCGATGCCGGCCAGGGTGACGGTGTCGAACACGCTGAAGGGGTGGAACGGGTTGCGCTTGTGGCCGCAGCGGGCGACCGTGGCGTTGAGGAAGTTGAGGTCGAAATGGGCGTTGTGGCCGACCAGGATGGCGCGCTGGCACCCGTACTTCTTCACCGCCGCGCGCACCGGCGCGAACACGTGGTCCAGCGCCTCGCGCTCGGGCTTGGCGAAGCGGAACGGGTGGTCCAGGACGATGCCGGTGACCTCCAGCGACTTCGGATCGATCAGGGTGCCGGGCGCCGGCACCACGTGCGCGCTGGCGGTGACGCCGGGATACAGCTGGCCGAAATCGTCCATCTCGATCGGCACCACCGCGATCTCCAGCAGCGCATGCTTGTTCCAGTCGAAACCGCCGGTTTCCACGTCCACCACCACCGGCAGGTAGCCGCGGAAACGCCGCGACATCGGGGTGATGACCAGGGGTTGCGAGGGGCTGTCGACCGAATCGTTCATCCGCCAAGGTTAGCAGAGCGCGGCCGCCGGCCGCCGCGGCGTCACTCCGGCAGGCGCGTGCCGAGCACGCTGCCCTGCGCGCGCAACCGTTCCAGCAGGGCTGCGCCCTCGTGCAGCAGGGCGTCCGGCGCAAGGCCGTGCGCGGCGGCCAGGTCCACCAGCAGCGCCCGCCCGCTGCGCGTGCCCGGCTGCAGCGCCGCCAGCACGGCGTAGGCCAGCGGCGCCAGTTCGGCGAAGCGGACCTGGCCGTCGGGCGCGCGCCGCGCCAGCAGGCAGGTCGGCTGCGCCGGGGCCGTGTCCGGCTGCCAGGCCGGGCCGATGCGCTGCACCGGCCAGTGGTAGAGCAACAGGCGCAGCCACGGCGACAGCAGCGGGATGCCGTCGAGCAGGTCGCCGCGCGGATCGTGCGGCGGCAGCACGGCGTCGTCGATCTGCACCTGCAGTTCCACGGTTTCGTAGTGCGCCAGTTCGGCCAGCCAGGGACGCTGCGGATCGGCTGCGCGCTGCTGCAGGAACGCCACCAGTTCCTCGCCCAGGCGCGGGAACAGCGGCGTGCGGGCGCGGTGCTCGGCGCAGAACGCGCGCAGCAGCGCTGTCCAGTCGGCGTCGCCAAGGGTGGCGCGCAGCACCGGGAACTGGCCGCTCAGCAACTGCGCCAGGTTGTCGAAGAACAGGGCGCGATACACCGCCAGGCGCTGCGGCGGGATGTCCGCCGGCGCCGGGTAGCGCTGCGGATCGCGCAGGTGCCGGGTCAGGGCGAATTGCTGCGCGCGCAGGGTCTCGCTCATGCGTCGCGCGACTGCGCCTGCGCGGCGCGTATGCACTGCACCTCGTCCAGCAGTTCGCGCAGCGGCGGGAACTGGCCGTCGCGCTCGAGCACGGTGGGGCGCACGCCGTGCAGGCGGTAGGCGGCGGCGAGCAGGTCCCACACCGGGTCGGCCACCGGCGCGGCGTGGGTGTCGATCTTCAGCCCGCTGGCGGCATCGTCGCGGTGGCCGGCGACGTGGTACGAGGCGATGCGCGCGCTGGGCATGGCGGCGAGGAAGGCCAGCGCGTCGTCGCCATGGTTGCTGGCGTTGACGTGCACGTTGTTGACGTCCAGCAGCAGGTCGCAATCGGCCTCGTCCAGCACCGCGGCCACGAACGCGGCTTCGCTCATCGCCTGGCCCGGGGCGGCGTAGTAGGAGACGTTCTCCACCGCGATGCGCCGGCCCAGCATGTCCTGGACCTGGGCGATGCGCGCGCCGACGTGGCGCACGGCCTCCTCGGTGAACGGCAGCGGCAGCAGTTCGTAGAGTTGACCGTCGTCGGCGCTGTAGCTGAGGTGTTCGCTGTACAACGCGACCCGGTGCCGCTCGAGGAACTGGCGGGTCTGCTGCAGCAGGGTGGTGTCCAGCGCCGCCACGCCGCCCAGCGACAAGGACAGGCCGTGGCAGCTGAGCGGATGGCGCGCGCTCAGCGTCTGCAGCAATTCGCCGGGGCGGCCGCCGACGCCGATCCAGTTGTCCGGCGCGCATTCGAGGAAGTCGAACGCATCTGCCGGCGCCTGCAGCAGGTCCTGCAGCAGGCCGCGACGCAGTCCGAGGCCGGCACTGGCCGCGGCCAGCGGCCGGGCGTCGTACCGGGGTGGATCAGAGGCTGCCACCGCACTTGCCCTCGCCGCACTTGCCTTCGGCCATGGCCTTGTCGTCGTGCTTGGCCTCGGGCGTGGCGGCGCCGGCCGCCGCGGACTTGGCCGGCGTCGCCGCCGGGGCGTGCGCTCCGCAGCTGCCGTCGCCGGCTTTGGCGCCGCAGCCACCTTCGCTGGCCTTGGCCGGGTCGGCGGCCTGCCCGGTGTGCGCCGTCGGCGCGGGCGTCGGCGTTGCCGGCGTGGTCGATCCGGTGTCCTGCGTCGGGGGGACGGCGGCCTGTGCGCCCAGCGCATAGCCCTGGGCGAGGTCGGTCATGGCCAGGGCGGAGGTGGACAGGCCGATCCCGCCGAGCAGGACCGCACCGGCGAGGACAGAAGACGAACGGGACGCGTTGGACATGCGCAGGCTCCTGGCGATGGGCGGACGCCGGCCGTGGTGGCCGGCGCTGCGCCAAGCCTACTCGCTGGCGCACGGCGCTGCATGCGGCAGTGCGTGGCGACAAAAAAGGCTCCGCTGTGCACGGAGCCCGGGATGCCGCGACAGCGGAACGGCGCAGGGCCGGTCCGCAGGGCAGGGGTCAGATGCCGCTGGTGGAGCTGGTTTCGTCGCGCTTGTCGCGCGGCGGCAACGGCTCGTCGCCATGCACCAGGAACCACACGTTCTCGGCGATGTTGGTGGCGTGGTCGCCGATCCGCTCCAGGTTCTTGGCCATGAACAGCAGATGCGTGCACGGGGTGATGTTGCGCGGGTCTTCCATCATGTAGGTCAGCAACTCGCGGAACAGCGCGGTGTACTGCGCATCGAGCTGCGCGTCGCCCTGGCGCACCCGCAGCGCGGCGTCGGCGTCGTTGCTCTGGTAGGCGGCCAGCGCGGCGCGGACCTGCTGGGCGGCGAGCTTGCCGAGCTGGCGCAGGCCGAGGGTCTGCGGCATCGGCGGCGACATGTTCAGCGCGATCGAGCGCTTGGCCACGTTGGCGGCGTAGTCGCCGATGCGTTCGACGTCGGCGGGGATGCGCAGGCCGGCGAGGATCTCGCGCAGGTCGCGCGCCATCGGCCCGCGCAGCGCCAGGCGCATCACGTCGTGGCTGATGGAGTGTTCGAGCGCGTCGATCGCTTCGTCGTTGACGACGATGCGCAGCGCGGCGTTGTCGTCGCGGCGTTCGACCACGTCCAGTGCCGCTTCCAACTGCGCCACCGCGGTTTCGCCCATGCGCACGATCTCGGCGGCGAGGCGATGCTGTTCTTCGTCGTAGCTCTTCACGATGTGCTCGTTGGGCTGAGTGTTCATGTCGTAGGTCCAATAAGTGCGTTGGTGTCGCCGCGGCCATGCCTGGCGCTGCGGTGCTGGCGTCGCCCGGCGCCCGCCCGGAGGGCGACGGGCGCAGCCGCTGCGGCGAGGCAGCGGCGGCCGCGGCTCAGCCGAAACGGCCGGTGATGTAGTCTTCGGTCTGCTGCTTGTTCGGCTGCGAGAAGATGATTTCGGTGCGGTCGTGCTCGATCAGGTCGCCCAGGTACATGAAGGCGGTGTAGTCGGACACGCGCGCGGCCTGCTGCATGTTGTGGGTGACGATGACGATGGTGTAGTCGTTCTTCAGCTCTTCCACCAGTTGCTCGATGCGGCTGGTCGAGATCGGGTCCAGCGCCGAGGTCGGCTCGTCGAGCAGCAGCACGTCCGGGCGCAGCGCCACGGCGCGGGCGATGCACAGGCGCTGCTGCTGGCCGCCGGACAGGCCCAGCGCACTCTGCCCGAGCTTGTCCTTGACCTCGTCCCACAGCGCGCCCTGGCGCAGCGCCTGCTCGACGCGGTCGGCCATGTCGGCCTTGGACAGTTTCTCGTGGTGGCGGATGCCGTAGGCCACGTTCTCGAAGATGGTCATCGGGAACGGCACCGGCTTCTGGAACACCATGCCGACCTTGCTGCGCAGGCGGTTCATCGGGTACTTCGGCGAGAGGATGTTCTCGCCGTCCAGCAGCACCTCGCCGCGCGCTTCCAGCTTCGGATACAGCGCATAGATGCGGTTGAAGATGCGCAGCAGGGTGGACTTGCCGCAGCCGGAGGGGCCGATCAGCGCGGTGACGCGCTTTTCCGGCACTTCCAGGTTGATGCCCTTCAGCGCGTGGTACTTGTCGTAGTAGAAGTCCAGGCCGCGCGCGGCGATCTTGACCGGCGACGGCGCCAGCGCGGTGTGCCCGTTGGGCATGGCGATGCGGTGCATCGGTGCGGCGTTGTGGTGATCGTTCATGGCCGGGTCCATAGGGGGTTCAATCGTTGGAGATCTTGTTGCGCACCAGCAGGGCGCGCGCGCCGAGGCTGACCAGCAGGACGAACACCGTCAGCACCAGCGCGCCGGACCAGGCCAGCAGCTGCCAGCTCGGGTAGGGGCTGCCGGCGAAGGAGTTCATCACCACCGGCACGCTGGCCATCGGTTGGAAGATGTTGTTGTTCCAGTACTGGTTGCCGAAGGCGGTGAACAGCAGCGGCGCGGTCTCGCCGCTGATGCGCGCCAGCGCCAGCATCACGCCGGTGACGATGCCGGCCGAGGCGCTGCGGTACAGCACCTGCATGGTAACCTTCCACTGCGGGATGCCCAGCGACAGCGCCGCCTCGCGCATCTGCGCCGGCACCAGCCGCAGCATCTCGTCGGTGGTGCGCACCACCACCGGCAGCACGATGAAGGCCAGCGACAGCGCACCGGCCAGCGCCGAGAAGCGGCCGCCGGTCTGCATCACGTACAGGGTGTAGACGAACAGGCCGAGCACGATCGACGGCGCCGACAGCAGGATGTCGTTGACGAAACGCACCACCTGGCCGGTCTTGCGCGCGTTGCCGTATTCGGCCAGCCAGGTGCCGGCGGCCACGCCGAGCGGGGTGCCGATCAGCAGCGCCAGGCCGCACATCACCGCGCTGCCGAAGAACGCGTTGGCCAGGCCGCCTTCTTCGCCCGGCGGCGGGGTCATGCGGGTGAACAGGTTCAGGTTGATGCCGGAGATGCCCTTGGCCACCAGGGTCCACAGGATCCAGGCGAGGAACACCAGGCCGAACAGCGCGGTCAGGCAGGACAGGGTGAGCGCCACGGCGTTGACCACGCGGCGGCGGTTGTACAGGCGGTGGGCGACGTCGGCGGCCATCTCAGTTGCCCTCCTTGCGCGAGAGTTGCGCCAGCATCAGGCGGGCGATCGCCAGCACGATGAAGGTCACGATGAACAGCACGAAGCCCAGCAACAGCAGCGCCGAGCGGTAGGTCTCGGTCGCCTCGCCGAAGTCGTTGGCGATCAGCGCGGCGATGGTGGTGCCCGGCTCCAGCAGCGAGGGCGACAGGCGCACCGTGTTGCCGACCACGAAGGCCACCGCCATGGTCTCGCCGAGCGCGCGGCCCAGGCCCAGGAAGATGCCGCCGATCACCGCCGAGCGGGTGTAGGGCAGCACGATGTCCCAGCTCACTTCCCAGCGCGTGGAGCCGAGCGCGTAGGCCGATTCCTTGAGCCGGGTCGGCACGGTCAGGAACACCTCGCGCATCACCGAGGAGATGAAGGGGATCACCATGATCGCCAGCACGAAGCCGGCGGTAAGCAGGCCGATGCCCAGCGGCGGGCCCTGGAACATCGGGCCGATCAGCGGCAGCGTGCCGAGATGGTCGTTGAGCCAGGGCGTGACGTACTCGGTCATCATCGGCACCAGCACGAACAGGCCCCACATGCCGTAGATGATCGAGGGAATGCCGGCCAGCAGTTCGATCGCGGTGCCCACCGGCCCGCGCAGCCAGCGCGGCGCCACTTCGGTCAGGAAGAAGGCGATGCCGAAGCTGACCGGTACCGCGATCAGCATCGCGATCAACGCGGTCACCAGGGTGCCGTAGATCGGCGCCAGCGCGCCGTACTTGTTCTCGACCGGATTCCATTCGCTGGAGTAGAAGAAGCTCAGGCCCTGCAACTGCAGGGCATGGCGGCCGCCCCACAGCATCGACAGCGCCGCGCTGCCCAGGGCGACGAGCACGAACACGACGGTGGCAGTGAGGATCCAGCGGAACACTCGGTCGGCGCGGGCGTCACGCAGGTCGCGTCCGCGTGGCGCCGACATCGCTTCGGGAAGGACAGTGCTGTTCATGGGCTCGGTCGTCGCCGGAGCGCGCGACTGCGCGCTCCGATCGTAGCCGCGGCGCGGTGAGGCGCGCGCGGTGGGTGGTTGCATCGCTCCCGCACAGGCGGGAACCCGAAAATCCGGATCAGAAGGTGCCGAGACGGCGACCGGCGGCGCCTGGAGCGCACCGCCGGTCGCCGGGTGCCGCCGCGGTGCGCGCAGGACGCACCGCGTTGGCGCTTACTTGAATTCCTTGCTCCAGTAGGACTCGATCTGCTGCACCAGTTCCGGCGGCAGCGGCACGTAGTGCAGGGCGTCGGCCTGCGGCTGGCCCTTCTCGAAGGCCCACTTGAAGAAGTCCAGGGTCGCCTTGCTGCGCGCCGGGTCCTTGGCCTGCTTGTGCATCAGCATGAAGTTGGTGGCGGTGATCGGCCAGGCCTGCGCGCCCGTGGCGTTGGTGATGACCAGGTTGAAGTCCTTGGCGTTGGCCCAGTCTGCCGACGCGGCGGCCGCGGCGAAGCTCTCGGCATTGGGCTGCACCCAGTTGCCGGCGGCGTTCTGCATCGACGCGTACGGCATCTTGTTCTGCAGCGCGTAGGCCAGTTCGACGTAGCCGATCGAGCCCTTGATCTGCTGCACGTACGAGGCCACGCCTTCGTTGCCCTTGCCGCCGACGCCGCCCGGCCACTGCACCGAGGTGCCTTCGCCGACCTTGCCCTTCCACTCCGGGCTGACCTTGGACAGGTAGTTGGTGAAGTTGAAGCTGGTGCCCGAGCCGTCGGAGCGGTGCACCAGGTTGATCTTGGTGTCGGGCAGGGTCACGCCCGGGTTCAGCGCGGTCAGCGCCGGGTCGTTCCACTTGCTGATCTTGCCCAGGAAGATGTCGGCCAGCACCGGGCCGGTCAGGCGCAGCTTGCCCGCGTCCATGCCGTCCAGGTTGACCACCGGCACCACCCCCCCAATCGCTGAGGGGAACTGGCCGAGGCCGGCCGCGGCCAGTTCGGCGCTGTCCAGCGGCTTGTCGGAGGAGCCGAAATCGACCGTGCCGGCCTTGATCTGGGCGATGCCGCCGCCGGAGCCGATCGACTGGTAGTTGATCTTGTTGCCGGTGGCCGCGTTGTAGTCGGCCGACCACTTGGAGATCAGCGGATAGATGAAGGAAGCACCCGCACCGGAAATCTCGGCCGCGGTCTTGGCGCCGGCGGCCGGGGCGGCAGCGGGCGACCCGCCCGCCGCGTCGGCGGCACCCTGCTTGTCGCCGTTGCCGGGCTGGCAGGCGGTGACGGCGAAGGCCAGGGCGAGGGACAGGACGGCAATGCGCGCCGGCTGCAGTTTCATGGGGTCACTCCGTAGCGAAGAGCGCCGGGACATCCGGCGGATGCTCGCTATGAAATGATATTTTTGTTACAGCCAGATGACTTGCGGACTGGTTGGCGGACGCCATCACGGGATGCGGCGTTCGCGCCGTGCTGCAGGGGCTGCGCGGGGCAGGGGGACTGCCACCCGTCGGCGTCGTTGCGGTGCCGCCAGCGGGCACAAAAAAAAGCGCGGACCCTGCGGTCCGCGCCTTGGAGTATCGCCGTGCCGGGCGAGCGCGCCGGCACGGACGAGACGCCGGCTTACTTCATGTTCTGCGCCCAGTAGGCTTCGATCTGCTTGACCAGCGGCTCCGGCAGCGGCACGTAGTCCAGCGCCTTGGCCTGCGCCTGGCCCTGCTCGAACGACCACTTGAAGAAGTCCAGCGCGGCCTTCGACGACGCCGGCTTCTTGGCCTTCTTGTACATGATGGCCCAGGTGGTGGCGGTAATCGGCCACGCGTCCTGGCCCGGCGCGTTGGTCATGATCAGGTTGAAGTCCTTGGCCGACTTCCAGTCCGCGGTAGCGGCGGCAGCGGAGAAGGTCTTGTCGTCCGGCATCACGAAACGGCCGGCGGCGTTCTTCATGCCGGCGTAGCTGAGCTTGTTCTGCAGCGCGTAGGCGTACTCGACGTAGCCGATGCCGCCGCGGATCTGCTTGACGTAGGCGGCCACGCCCTCGTTGCCCTTGCCGCCGATGCCGGCCGGCCACTGCACGGCGGTGCCTTCGCCGACCTTGCTCTTCCACTCCGGGCTGACCTTGGACAGGTAGTTGGTGAAGTTGAAGCTGGTGCCCGAACCGTCGGAGCGGTGCACGATGGTGATCTTCAGGTCGGGCAGGGCCAGGCCCGGGTTCAGCGCGGCGATCGCCGGGTCGTTCCACTTGCTGATCTTGCCCAGGAAGATGTTGGCCAGCGTGGTGCCGTCCAGCTTCATCGCGCCCGGGGCCACGCCCGCCACGTTGAACACCGGCACGATGCCGCCGATCACGACCGGGAACTGGCCCAGGCCGAACTTGTCCAGCTCCGCGCCGCTGAGCGGCTTGTCGGAAGCGCCGAAATCGACCGTGGCCGCCTGGATCTGCGCGATGCCGCCGCCGGAACCGATCGACTGGTAGTTGACGCGGTTGCCGCTTTTCTCGGCATAGGCAGCCGACCACTTCGACAGCACCGGATAGACGAAGCTGGAGCCTGCGCCGGTGACATCGGTGGCTTGCGCCGCGAGCGAAAACGTAGCGACCGCGGCGGCTGCCAGCAGTCGGAGCTTGAGGGAACGCATCGGGAGAACTCCTGGAATAGGTGGGAAGCCGGCACCCCTGCCGGCATCGAGTGCATTCCAAGACTTTTTCATGAACGTCTGAAGAAAATCAGATGTCAGTCCGGTGACAGCCTTTCCGGGCGCGGATGCCTTCGTTTCGACACGAAGCTGACTCAAAACCGTCATGTCTTTGACGGAATCTTTACAAATGGTCGGGCCGTCGCACTGGGGCCGCACCGCACCCATCCCACCCTGCCACCACCCATCGGAGACATCCTAATGCGTTCTCATGTTCTCGCCACGGCGATCCTCGCCAGCCTCGGCCTGGCGGCCGCGCCGCAGGCGTTCGCGGCGAAGGCCAAGGCCAGCAGCAACCCGCCCGCCGTCAGCGCTGCCCAGTTGCAGCAACTGCAGGCCCAGATCGAAGCGCTGCAGACCCAGGTCCAGCAGCTGCAGGCGCAGTCGGAGGCCTTGCAGGCGCAGTCCGACGCGCAGTCGGAAGTGAATGTCGTGCAGGCCCAGGCGACCGAAACGGCGCAGGCCAGCGCCGCCAAGGTCGACAAGCTCGCCAAGCTGGTCAACGACAACAAGATCGGCGGCCGCATGTTCTTCGACCTGACCAACATCGACCGCACCAGCAGTGGCGCCAAGACTGCGGCCAGCGGCACCGGCCTGGACGTCAAGCGTTTCTACCTGACCGTCGACCACAGCTTCAACGAGATCTGGTCGGCCAACCTGACCACCGACTTCCAGTACAGCTCGGCGCTGTCCAACACCCAGCTGTTCGTCAAGAAGGCCTACGTGCAGGGCAAGTTCGACGACGCCTTCGCGCTGCGCATCGGTGCCGCCGACATGCCGTGGGTGCCGTTCGTCGAGAAGTTCTACGGCTACCGCTACGTCGAGAACACCCTGACCGACCGCCTGAAGTACGCCAACTCCTCCGACTGGGGTCTGCACGCCTTCGGCGACCTGGGTTCGCAGGTCAACTACGCGATGTCGGTGGTCAACGGTGCCGGCTACAAGAACCCGACCCGCGGCAAGGGCATGGACGTGGAAGGCCGCGTGGCCTACATGCCGATGCAGAACCTGGCCATCGCCGTCGGCGCCTACTCGGGCAAGCTGGGCAAGGAAACCGACATCCTCGACGCGCAGCACGACTACACCCGCGCCGATGCGATGGTCGCCTACGCCAATTCCAACTTCCGTCTGGGCGGCGAGTACTTCCAGGCCAAGAACCTCAACAACGTGCTGACCGCGGCCACCGACAAGTCCAGCGGCTGGTCGGTGTGGGGCAGCGTGGCGCTGACCGACGGCGGCATCAATGCCTTCGCCCGCTACGACAAGACCGACCTGAGCAAGACCATCGACCCGACCCTGGCCGACAAGTACTGGAACGTCGGCGTCGAGTTCCCGGTGCTGAAGAACCTGAAGCTGGCGACCGTGTACAAGTACACGCACCAGGACAACGCCAGCAAGAAGACCGACGTGGAAACCAAGGAATTCGGCGTCTGGGGCGACCTGTCGTTCTGATTCGCGGACGTTCCGCACGGTGTACGAAAGGCGGCGCATTGCGCCGCCTTTTGTTTTTGCGGCGTGACCGCCCGGACCCGCAAGATGGGCGCGGGCCGGGGTGGCTTTCACGGTTCGCGTCGACGGCCGTGGACGATGCAGTGAATTGTGCGGCGCAGCACTTGTCATCGGCGATGCGCCTTCCTACTGTCGAAGCATGCTCGCCCGTCTGTCCATGTTGATGTTGACCGCGTTGCTGGCGCTGTCCGCGATCCGTGCAGGATCGGCCGCGGCGGCGGCACCGGCGGCGCTGTGCGCGAGCATCTGCGCCAGCGATGTCGACGCCGACCTCGATGGAGTCACGCCCGCGCTGGAAGCGTCCGCCGCCGATCCCGATCCGCACGACGCACCGCTCGCGGTCGCATCCGCGTTGTTTCCGCCGGCTCTGCTGATCGGGCCTGGCTTGCCGGTGCGCGCGGCAGCGCCTTGCCGCAGCTATCGCCGTCCCGCGTTGCGTCCTCCATCCCGGGCCTGACGCCCGCATCGCCGCTGGCGGTGCCGATCCTTTGCTTCTGCTGCTTGCGTCTGCGTCGTACCCATTGCGGTGCGGCCTCTCTCCCCCCGTGCCTGGAGATATCCCATGCAACGTCTGCTCGACGGTTTCCGCCATTTCCGCAACGAGGTCTATCCGCGCCAGCGCGGGCTGTTCCGGCAACTCGCCGCCGGCCAGACCCCGCACACGCTGTTCATCACCTGCGCCGATTCGCGGGTGATGCCGGAACTGATGTTCGCCGCGCAGCCCGGCGAGCTGTTCGTCTACCGCAACATCGGCAACGTGGTGCCGCCGTACTCGCAGCACGTCAGCGGCGTGGTCGCGGCGATCGAGTACGCGGTGGCGGTGCTGCAGGTCGAGCACATCGTGATCTGCGGCCATACCGATTGCGGCGCGATGAAGGCGGTGCTCAATCCCGCGTCGCTGCAGGACGTGCCGACCGTGGCGGCCTGGCTCAAGCACACCGACAGCGCGCGCCAGGTCGCCGCGCAGCACGGCCATGCCGCGCATGCCGAGGACGCGCTGCATTGCCTGACCGAGGAGAACGTGGTGGCGCAGCTGGACCACCTGCGCACGCAGCCGGTGGTGGCGGCGCGGCTGGCGCGCGGCGCGCTGCGCATCCACGGCTGGATCTACGACATCGGCCATGGCGAGATCCGCGCCTTCGATGCCGAGCAGGGGCGGTTCCTGCCGTTGCTGCCGGAGGCCGGTCGACGCCCGCCCGATGCCACGCCGCCGCCGCGCCTGGCGCCGGTCCTGCGCAACGTCGCCGTCTGAGGAGGAGCCGCCATGCACACCATGACAGAGCACGCTCCGGCCGGCGCCTCCGCGCTGGCACGTTACCTCCGCGGCGGCGCCTTCGGCCGCGACCTGCTGGCCTCGGTGGTGGTCTTCCTGGTCGCCTTGCCGCTGTGCATGGGCATCGCGATCGCCTCGGGCATGCCGCCGGCCGCCGGCCTGATCACCGGCATCGTCGGCGGACTGGTGGTCGGGCTGATCGCCGGCTCGCCGCTGCAGGTCAGCGGCCCGGCGGCGGGACTGGCGGTGCTGGTGTTCGAACTGGTCCGCGCGCACGGCGTGGCGGCGCTGGGGCCGGTGATCCTGCTGGCCGGCGCGATCCAGTTGCTGGCCGGGTTGTGCCGCGCCGGCGTGTGGTTCCGCATGACCTCGCCGGCGGTGGTCGCCGGCATGCTGTCGGGCATCGGCATCCTGATCGTCGCCTCGCAATCGCACGTGCTGCTGGACGCCGCACCGAAGGCACGCGGCCTGGAGAACTTCGCCGCGTTGCCGGCGGTGCTGTGGCGCGCGCTGGACGCAGGCGTGGGCCGCGCCGCCTTGCTGGTCGGCCTGGGTACCATCGCGATCATGCTGGCGTGGGAACGGCTGCGTCCGCAGCGCCTGCGCTTCGTCCCCGGCGCCTTGCTCGCGGTGGTGGCGATGACCGCGCTGGTGCAGGTGCAGGCGCTGGACGTGCGCAAGGTGGACGTGCCGGCCAACCTGCTCTCGGCGATCCGCGTGCCGAGCCTGGACGACCTGCTCGGCGTGCTCGATGCCACGCTGTTGCTGTCGGCGCTCACCTTCGCCTTCATCGCCAGCGCCGAGACCCTGCTGTCGGCGGCGGCGGTGGACCGCATGCACCAGGGGCCGCGTACCCAATACGACCGCGAACTGGCCGCGCAGGGCGTGGGCAACATGCTGTGCGGCTTGCTCGGTGCCTTGCCGATGACCGGGGTGATCGTGCGCAGCGCGGCCAACGTGCAGGCCGGCGCGGCGACGCGCGTGTCGACCATGCTGCACGCGGGGTGGCTGCTGGTGTTCGCATTGTTGCTGCCGTGGCTGCTGCGGATGACGCCGGTGGCATGCCTGGCCGGCATCCTGGTCTATACCGGGCTGAAGATGGTCAAGCTGGGGCAGGTGCGCGAACTGGCCGCCTACGGTCGCGGCACCGCCGCCATCTACCTGGCGACGACCTTCGCCATCGTCGCCACCGACCTGCTGACCGGCGTGCTGATCGGCTTTGCGCTGTCGCTGCTGCGGCTGGCGCTGCAGCAGTCGCGGCTGACGGTCGGGGTGCATGCGCATGAAGACGCCGGCGACGCGGGCGCGGGCGAGGGGGCCGGCAAGCTGCGCCTGTCGCTGGAAGGCTCGGCCACCTTCCTGCGCGTGCCGACCATGGCGCGGACCCTGGAGCGGCTGCCGCCGAATACCGAGCTGCACCTGGACGTGGCGCGGCTGCGCCACGTCGACCACGCGTGCCTGGAACTGCTGCGCGACTGGAGCCGCAACGCCGCGGCCCGCGGCTGCGCGCTGGTGGTGGACTGGAAGGAACTGGACCGGCGCGTGGAGGGGCAACGGGCGGCGTAGTCGGTGGCGTGGCCGGCCGTGTTTCCGGTTGGCGATTCGAAGATCTGTAGGAGCGGTTTCAACCGCGACGCGCAGGCGAGGCAGTGTCGGCGGCGGAGACTGTCGCGGCTGAAGCCGCTCCCACAAGTGCTGCATCCAGCGAGCGCTTCGGTAGAGGTGTAGGAGCGGTTTCAACCGCGACGAGCGCAGCGGCGGACGTAGCGTGTCGTACACGTTGCCGGAGCCGATGACCAGAAGCTCGCGCCGGACAAGGCTCCAGACCATGCCGCACACCACTCAAACCGGCGTCTTGTCCTTGTACCGGCACAGGTCGCGGATCGCGCACTGCGGGCAGTCGGGCTTGCGCGCCTTGCACACGTAGCGGCCGTGCAGGATCAGCCAGTGGTGCGCGTCCTGCAGGAACTGCGCCGGCACCCGCTTGAGCAGGGAGTCCTCGACCGCGCGCACGTCCTTGCCCGGAGCCAGCCCGGTGCGGTTGGCGACACGGAAGATGTGCGTGTCCACCGCCATGGTCGGCTCGCCGAAGGCGGTGTTGAGCACCACGTTGGCGGTCTTGCGGCCGACCCCGGGCAGCGCTTCCAGCGCGGCGCGCGCACGCGGCACCTCGCCGCCGTGCTGCTCGACCAGGATCTTGCAGGTGGCGATGACGTTCTTGGCCTTGGCGTTGAACAGGCCGATGGTGGAGATGTAGCGCTTCAGCCCGTCCTCGCCCAGCGCCAGGATCGCGGCGGGCGTGTTCGCCACCGGATACAGGCGGCGGGTGGCCTTGTTGACGCCGACATCGGTGGCTTGCGCCGAGAGGATCACCGCGATCAGCAGTTCGAACGGGGTGCTGTATTCCAGCTCGGTGGTCGGGTTGGGATTGAGTTCGGACAGGCGCGAGAACAACTCGTGGATCTCGTCCTTGCTCAGCAGGCGTCCGCGCCGTGCAGGCGTGCTTGCGCCGGTACTCGCGGTCGCACTCATCGGCCGCCTCGCTGCGCGGCCTTGGCCTTGGCGCGGGCCAGGATCGCCGCGGCCGCGGCGGGCAGCGCCGGCGTGCCGGGTGCGGACGTGGTCGTGCTCGTGGCGGTCGCTGCAACGCTCGCACGCCGCGCCTGGCGCGCCGCGGCACGGCGTTGCAGCCGCGCGGTGCGCGCCCGATAGCGCGCGCGTGCGGCCCAGGCGTCGCGCAGGCGCTGCTGCGCGGCGAGCAATTGTGCGCGCAACTGCGGATGCGCCGGGTCGAGCGCGTCGTCGCCGGGATCGGTGCCGCGGTAGTCCATCAGGCCGCCGTCGATCGCGGCATCCAGATCGTCGTCCAGGATCCAGCGCAGCAACTGCAGCGGCGTGGCGGGAGTGGGGGCGTGCGACATCGTGCGCGGGCTCAGCGGTTGCGGAACTGCGGCGGGCGCCGCTCCAGGAAGGCGCGGGTGCCTTCGCGCATGTCGTCGCTGGAGAACAGCAGGCCGAATTGCGCGGTTTCGTACTCCAGTCCCTGCTCGATCGCGCTTTCGCCGCCGATCTGGATCGCGTCGAGGATGCCGCGCAGCGCAAGCGGTGCGGCATCGGCCAGTTGCTGCGCTAACTGCAGCGTGGTCGCCTGCAGTTCGCCGGCGGCGACCACGCGGTTGACCAGGCCCAACTGCAGTGCGCGCGCCGCGTCGATCGGCGCGCCGAGCAGGCACAGTTCCAGCGCCGCGGCGCGGCCGACCAGCCGCAGCAGGCGCTGGGTGCCGCCGAAGCCGGGGATCAGCCCGAGATTGATCTCCGGCTGGCCCAGGCGGGCGCCGTCGGCGGCCACGCGCAGGTGGCAGGCCATCGCCAGTTCCAGCCCGCCACCGAGGGCGAAGCCGTTGACCATCGCCAGCACCGGCTTGGGCATGCGCTCGATCCTGCGCATCAGGCGCTGGCCCAGTTGCGAGAAATCGCGGCCCTGAACCGGTGTCAGTTTGTTCATTTCGGTGATGTCGGCGCCGGCCACGAAGGCCTTCTCGCCGGCGCCGGTCAGCACCACCACGCGGATCTGCGGGTCGTCCGCGGCCGCGGCGAAGGCCGCATCCAGCGCCTGCAAAACCTGGCGATTCAAGGCGTTGAGCTTGTCGGCTCGATTCACGGTGAGGATGCGGATCGCACCCTGGGTATCGGCGAGGACCGGCGTGCCGGACATGTGCATTCCTGGTTGTTAAAAAAAAGTAATGGGAACTCTGGGCGGGCCGCACCAGTCAGAGCAGCGTCGTCGGTAGCGGTTACGCGCCGCGGCGGCTATCCTAACGCGTCATCTCAGGCGGCACGGGCCGCCCTGTGCCACCACCCTGGAGAATTGTTTGATGAAGTTGCGTTCTATTGCGGTCGCTGTCGCGGCCCTCGCCCTGAGCGGCAATGCGTTCGCCCAGGACACCTCGTCCGAGAAGGGCAAGCTGAGCTATTACTTCGGCTACGACTACGGCAACAACCTTGCCGAACTCACCGGCCGCGGCGAGCAGCTCGATATCAATGCGGTGGTGAAGGGCTTGCAGGACGCCTACGCCAAGAAGCAGCCGGCGGTCAGCGCCGACCAGCTGAAGCCGGCGGTGGAAGCGTTCCAGAAGCGCGAGCAGGCCCGCGCCCAGCAGGCCAAGGCCGACTACGAGAAGGCCGCTGCCGAGAACAAGACCAAGAGCGACCAGTTCATGGCCCAGAACAAGGCCAAGGCTGGCGTGCAGACCCTGCCCAGCGGCGTGCAGTACCGCGTGATCGAGGCCGGCACCGGTGCCAAGCCGACCCAGGCCAGCACCGTGCAGCTGGAAGTGGCCGGTCCGTACCCGTTCGGCCAGCGCCCGGCGCAGGCGCGTCCGGCGCAGCAGATCCCGGCGATCAAGGTCAGCGAAGTCGAGATGCAGGCCATGCGCGACACGCTGCTGCAGATGCCGGCCGGCTCCAAGTGGGAAGTGACCCTGCCGCCGGACAAGGCCTACGGTGCCGACCCGCGTACGCCGTTCCCGCCGAACGTGGCGGTGCAGTTCGAGATCAAGCTGGTCAGCGTCAAGTAAGCACGCTGGTTCAGTGCACGACGATTGCGCCGGCAGCGATGCCGGCGCAATTTTTTTGGGCAGGCGACGACGGCGCCGACGAATCGCGCTAGGCTGGCAAGGTGTCGAATCCGATGGATCCCGTTCCGCATGCCCCGCTCACGCCCTGCATCGGTATCTGCCGTCTCGATGCGCAGGGCTATTGCACGGGCTGCCTGCGCAACGGCGACGAAATCGCAGGTTGGCGCCGCATGAGCGACGCCGAACGCCGCCGCTACATGGACGAGGTGCTGCCGGGCCGCGGCTGGTCGCCGTCGCCGGGACAGCGCCTGGCCGAACGCGCACATCTGCTGCGCGCGCTGCATCCGTTGCAGCAGCCGCCGACGGGGCCGGGCTGGAATCACCACGAGTTGCAGGATCTGCTGCCGGACGGCGCGCCGGTGGAAGCGGCGGTGCTGGCCGGCCTGGTGCCGCGCGCCGACGGCACCCACGTGCTGCTGACCCGGCGCACCGACAGCCTGCGTCACCACGGCGGCCAGGTCAGTTTTCCCGGTGGCCGCATCGAGGCCAGCGATGCCGATGCGGTGGTCGCGGCGCTGCGCGAGAGCGAGGAAGAGATCGCGCTGGCGGCGTCCCAGGCCGAGCCGTTGGGCTATCTGGATCCGTTCGTCACCATCAGCGGTTTCCGGGTGATGCCGGTGGTCGCGGCGATCGATCCGCGCTTCGTGCCGCAGGCGCATCCGGGCGAAGTGGCGGAGGTATTCGAGGTGCCCTTGGCCTACCTGATGGCGCCGGACAACCTGCGCAGCATCGAGACCGATTACCGCGGACGCCCGCGCGTGGTGCTGGAGTACGGCTGGCCCGGCCAGCGGATCTGGGGCGCGACCGCGGCGATCCTGCTCAACCTGCGCCGCCGACTGGAGCAAGCCGCATGACCGTAACGTCCCCCGAATGGCACACCCTGGTCGAGGCGCCGGCACTGGCCGCCGCGCTCGGCGATCCCGCGCTGCGCCTGGTCGATGCGCGGTTCGTGCCGGCGGCGCTGCTCGATCCTGCCGCGGCAGCGGCGGCGCGCGCGGCCTATGCGCAGTCGCACCTGCCCGGCGCGGTCTACGCCGATCTGAACGCCGATCTGTCCGATCTCGGCCGTCCCGGCCTGGGCCGGCACCCGTTGCCGGACGATGCGGCCTTCGCGCGCACCCTGGGGCAATGGGGCATCGGCCCGCAGCACCAGGTGGTGGTCTACGACGCCGGCGATGGCAGCATGGCCGCCGCCCGCTTGTGGTGGATGCTGGGCCTGCTCGGCCATCGCCGGGTCGCCGTGCTCGACGGCGGCCTGGCCGAATGGCGCCGGCTGGGCCTGCCGGAAACCGACGCGGCCTCCGCGCCGTCGCCGCTGCCGCCGTATCCGCAGGCGTTCGATGCGGCGCGCATCGTCTCCGCCGAGGAGGTCGCCGCGCGTCTGCACGAGGCGCCGGGCTGGTTGCTGGATGCGCGCCCCGGCGAACGCTTCCGTGGCGAGGTGGAGCCGATCGACCCGCTGCCCGGACACGTGCCCGGCGCGCTCAACCTGCCGCTGGCGCAGAACCTGCGCGACGGCCGCCTGCGCCCGGCGCAGGAACTGCGCGCGGAACTACAGCCGTTGCTGCAGGGGCGAGATCCACGCGAGGTGGTGCTGATGTGCGGTTCCGGCGTCACCGCCTGCCATCTGCTGCTGGCGCTGGAGCATGCCGGCCTGCACGGCGCGCGCGTGTACGCCGGCTCCTGGAGCGGCTGGATCGCCGATCCGGCGCGGCCGCGCGCTGTCGGCTAGGGCCGCGGCGCACCCGAACGCATGCACGATGGCGCGCGACAGGGGCCGCACCATGCGCTGGCGTGAGGCCTGCGGGCTGGCGTTGATGCTGGGCCTGGCGTCCTGCGGCGAGCGACGCACGTCGGCCGATGGCGCCGATGCCTCGCCGCGCGCGCAATCGGCCACGCATTATCGCGAGCAGGTGGAGCGCAACCGTGCGCAGCGCCTGGCGACGTTGCGCGCGCCGTCGGGCTGGTTGAGTTTCACCGGCTCCGGGCGGTTGCACAGCGGCCTGCACCGGGTCGGCAGCGCACCGGACAACGACGTGCAGTTGCCGGCCGGCCCGGCGCATCTGGGCACGTTGCAGGTGGACCAGCAGGAAGGCGTGCATTTCCAGCCCGCGGCGGACGCGACGGTGCAGGTGAACGGCCAGCCGTTCGCCGGTGGCCGCCTGGAGACCGACGCGGCGCAAGACACCCAGACCCGGCTGGCGCTGGGGGCGCAGGAGTTCTACGTGGTGCGCACCGGCAACCTGTTCGGCTGGCGCTTCCGCGATCCGCAGGCGCCGGCGCGCGCGCGCTTCCGCGGCATCGATTACTTCCCGATCGATCCGCAGTGGCGGGTGGTGGCCGACTGGCATCCGGTGCCGGCGCCGCAGGCGATGGTGCTGCTCACCTCGATCGGCACGCCGCAGCCGCTGGCCCTGGTCGGCAGCGCCGAGTTCGTGCTGCGGGGGCGGCGCTACAAGCTGCAGGTCCTGCGCGACGGCGCCAGCCAGCGCCTGTTCCTGCCGTTCTCCGATCGCACCAGCGGCCGCGAGAGCTATGGCGGCGCCCGTTATCTGTTCGTGCCGGCGCCGCAGGGCGACCGCATCGTGCTGGATTTCAACCTGGCGCAGAACCCGCCGTGCGCGTTCACCCCGCACGTGGTGTGTCCGCTGGCGCCGGTGGGCAATCGCCTGGACCTGCCGGTGACCGCCGGCGAGAAGAACTACGTCGGCGCGCACTGAGCGCGTGCGGCACTCTTGTTGGGTTGGTTTTCGGCCTCTTTTGCGGGATCGGCCGCGACCCGATGCGATCGGCAATGCCCGGTCGCGGCTGAAGCCGCTTCTACGACAAGGCTTGATCAGCGGACGGCGCATACGGCGCCAGCGCCACAGCCTCCAGTACTTGCGGCCAGGGGAAGCGCGGCCCTGGATCCAGCTTGCGCTGCACCTGCCGCGTCGGATCGTCGCTGGCCGGTTCCAGGCTGCGGTCCAGCGCCTCGTGTCCGGCGATGTGGCGCAGCTGCGGCAACTCCGCGCGCAACTGCTGCAGCAAGCGGATCAGCGCCTGGATCTGCGCCGGGGGGTAGTCTTCGCACATCGCCTGGTGGCGCGAATCCAGCCACAGCGGATAGCGCCCGCGGTTGACCAGTTCGATGCCCAGCGACTGCGGGTTGTAGCCGCGCACGTGATGCGCGATGCGCTCCGCGGGCACGTAGCGATGCACGCTGCCGTCGCGGTCGATGTAGAAGTGGCCGCTGTTGCCGGTGCCCGACGGATACAGCACACGCTCGCCGTACAGGCGCGCGCTGGCCAGGTCCGGCAACTCGGTGCAGTGGATCACCGCCAGCGTGATGCTGTCCGGCGCGCGCTCCTGCAGCAGGTCGACGTAGGGCAGGGGCGCATCGTGGATCGGCAACGGCGGGGTAGGCGACATGCGCGGATGCTAGCATTCGCCGATGACCCTGAATTCCGAAAGCCCGCTGGCGACCCTGCTGGCCACACTGCCGCGCGCCGGACGCGTGGAATGGATCGGCCTGCGCCCGGCGCGCGACGTGCCGATGCGCGAAGTCGACGCCGCCACCGCGCAGACCGAGGGCGGCCTGCACGGCGACCGCTACGCCGGCCGCAACGGCAAGCGCGGCGTGACCCTGATCCAGGCCGAACACCTGCCGGCGATCGCCGCGCTGGCCGGCCATGCGGCGGTGGCGCCGGCGACCCTGCGGCGCAACGTGGTGGTCTCCGGCATTCCGCTGATCGCCCTGAAGGGGCGCCGCTTCCGCATCGGCGAGGTCGAACTGGAAGGCATCGCGCCGTGCGATCCGTGCTCGCGCATGGAGCAGGCGCTGGGGCCGGGCGGCTACAACGCCATGCGCGGCCACGGCGGCCTGTGCGCGCGCATCGTGCAGGGCGGCACGCTGCGGTTGGGCGATGCGGTGGTGGCGCTGTGAGCCGCGGTCACTGCATTCTCTCGCACGGCTTCGAGAGCGGGCCGGACGCGATCAAGGTGACCGCACTGGCCGAGGTCGCGGAGCGCCTGGGCTGGACCCATTCGCGCCCGGATTACACCGACCTGGACGCGCGCCGCGACATCAGCCCGCTCGGCGACGTGCCAACCCGCCTGCAGCGCCTGCTGGAACTGGCGCAGGCGGCGGCGCAGCGCGGGCCGCTGGTGCTGGCCGGTTCCAGCCTCGGCGCCTATATCGCCGCGCAGGTGTCGCTGCACGTGCCGGTGCGCGGCCTGTTCCTGATGGTGCCGCCGACGCGGATGGGCCATCTGCCGGCGCTGGACGCGGCGCCGGTGCCGACCTCGGTGGTGCACGCCTGGCGCGACGAACTGATTCCCGCCGCCGAGGTGATCGCGTGGGCGCAGGCGCGCGCGGCGCGGCTGCTGCTGGTCGACGACACGCATCGCCTGGGCGAGCACGTGGCGACCTCGGCGCACGCCTTCGCCGAGCTGCTGGAGCGCCTGTGAGCGCAGCCGACGCCATGCTGCTGCGCGCCGAGCGGCCGGCCGACGCGGCGGCGATCGAGGCGCTGACCCTGGTCGCCTTCTTCCGCGTCGCGCACAGCCGCCACGACGAGCAGGACATCATCGAACGGCTGCGCGCGGATGGCGCGCTGACCCTGTCGCTGGTGATCGAGCACGAGGGCTACGTGGTCGGCCACGTCGCGGTGTCGCCGGTGAGCCTGTCCGACGGCAGCCGCGGCTGGTACGGCGTGGGCCCGCTGTCGGTGGGGCCGGGCCACCAGCGACAGGGCCTGGGTGCGCGGCTGGTGCGCGAGGCGCTGGCGCAGTTGCAGGCGCTGGGTGCGGCCGGCTGCGTGGTGCTGGGCGATCCGGCGTACTACGCGCGCTTCGGCTTCCGCCCGGAACCGGGGCTGACCCTGCCGGGCGCACCGGTCGAGGCCTTCCAGGCGCTGGCCTTCGGCGAGCGTCTGCCGCCGATGGCCGAGGTGGAATACCACCCGGCCTTCCTGTCCGCGCCCTGAGCCTGCACAGCGCGATGTCGCCCGGCGCGGGTCGGGTGCGTTAGCATCATCGCGCCCCTTCATCGAGCATCTATGCCGATGCGCCATTGATGCCGCCGTCTTCGCGACGGCCTTTGTCCTTCCTGCCGAGCGGTCGGCGGGCACGACCGGCATCCATGGAGGTTCCCATGACGCATCCGCTGCTTGCGCTGGACAGCGCGACATACCTCCTGCCCGATGGCAGGACCCTGTTTTCCGATCTGCACTTCGCGCTCGATGCGCGGCCTACCGGCCTGGTGGGCCGCAATGGCGTCGGCAAGAGCGTGTTCGCGCGCCTGCTCGCCGGTGAACTGATACCGAGCGCCGGGCGCTGCGTGCGCCACGGTCGCCTCCATTACGTGCCGCAGCAGATCGCGCCGGCGCCGCACGCCACCGTCGCCGATCTGGCTGGGGTGGGCGCGGCGCTGCGGGCGTTGGCGCGGATCGAGGCCGGCAGTGCCGACGCGGCGGATTTCGACGCGCTCGGCGAGCGCTGGGACATCGCCCAGCGCCTGCAGGCACAACTGCACGCGCACGACCTGGGCGCGCTGGAGCCGCACCGCCTTGCAGCCACGCTCAGCGGCGGCGAGGCGATGCGGGTGGCGCTGATCGGCGCCTGGCTGGCCGAGGCCGATGCGCTGATCCTGGACGAGCCGACCCTGCACCTGGACGCGGCGCAGCGGCAGCGCCTGCGCGAGGCGCTGCAGCGCTGGCCGGGCGGTCTGCTGGTGATCAGCCACGATGCGCTGCTGCTCCAGGACATGCAGCGCACGCTGGAACTGTCGCCCGGCGGGCTGCGCGACTATGGCGGCGACTACGCGTTCTACCTGCAGTGCCGGGCCCGCGAGCGCGACGCCGCGCAGGCCGAACTGGCCCAGTACAAGCTGCAGCACGCGCGCGACAACGCCGCCTGGCAGGCGCAGCACGACCGGCAGCAGCGGCGCAGTGCGCGCGGGCGGCAGCAGGCCGGCGCGGCCAACCAGGCGCCGATCCTGCTCGGCCGGCAGAAACAGCGCAGCCAGGACAGCGCCGGCAAGCGCGTACGCGACCATCAGGCCACCCAGGCGCGCAGCCTGGCACGCATCGCCGAGGCCGCGTGCCAGGTGCAGCCGGACGCGCCGGTGGCGCTGTTCGCGCCGCCTTCGGCCGAGGCGGCCAGCCGTCGCCTGGTCGAGCTGCAGGCAGTGCGGCTGCCGTTCGCGCCGGCGACGCGGCAGCCGCTGGACCTGGTGGTGCAGGGCGGCGCACGCATCGGCGTGGTCGGGGCCAATGGCAGCGGCAAGTCGACCCTGCTGCGGCTGCTGGCCGGGCAGGTGACGGCGCTGTCCGGCACCTGCCGGGTGCGCGCCGCCAGCGCCTACCTGGACCAGTCGTTGGCGGCGCTGGACCCGGACGCCACCGCGCTGGCGCAGGTGCAGGCCGCCGCGCCCGGCGTGGCGCTCGCCGACCTGCGCACGCGGCTGGCCTTGCTCGGCCTGGACGCGCAGCGCATCGGCGTACCCTGCGCCCAGCTCAGTGGCGGCGAGCGGTTGAAGACCGCGCTGGCCTGCGCCTTCTACCGCACGCCGCCGGCCGAACTGCTGTTGCTGGACGAGCCGGACAACCACCTGGACCGCGAGGCCCGCGACGCCTTGCGCGCCGTGCTGCTGCAGTATCCCGGCGCGCTGCTGGTGGTGTCGCACGATGCGGACTTTCTCGACGCATTGCGCCTGCAGCAGCGCTTGCAGGCCGACGCCGAGGCTTGGCGGCTGACGCCGTGGTGAGTGGATGCGGCGCCGTTGTCGTGGTCGGCCTTGGAGGGCGAGCGTGGCGGGCGGGGCAGGGGGCGACCGTGGTCATCGGGGCGTGCGCTCATCGGTCGTCGTCTTGGCGCGGCCGGGGCGGCCGGAGCCGCTGTGCTATTCTGCGCCGCGTTTCGATGGCGTGCGTGGGCATCCTGTCGCGCGCCTCCGCGACGCGCCATGCCGTCGCAGGCGCTGCGCAACCGCCCGCAGTCTGTCGTGTGCCTTGGATGGCCCCTGCGGCCGCCGTGCCCGTCGCGCCCTTTCCCGTCCCTTGTGGTCCGCCTTCCGTGAAATTCTTCGTCTCCTGCGCCAAGGGCCTGGAATACCTGCTCGTCGATGAACTGCTCGCGCTCGGCGTGGCGCAGGCCACCGCCACCGTCGCCGGCGTCAATGCCGAAGGCAGCCTGCAGGACGCGCAGCGCGCGGTGGTGTGGTCGCGCCTGGCCAGCCGTGTGCTGTGGCCGTTGCAGTCCTTCGACTGCCCCGACGAGGCGGCGCTGTACGCCGGCGTGGCCGCGCTGCCGTGGCGCAGCCATCTGGCGCCGCAACACACCCTGGCGGTGGACGCGCATGTGTCCGGCACCGGCATCACCCACGCGCGCTTCGCCGCGCAGCGGGTCAAGGATGCGGTGGTGGACACGTTGCGCGGCGAGGGCCTGGAGCGGCCGTCGGTGGACGTGGAGCACCCGGACCTGCGCCTGAACCTGTCGCTGCGCAAGGGCCGCGCCACGCTGTCGGTGGACCTGGGCGGCGGCTCGCTGCACCGGCGTGGCTGGCGCCAGGCGCAGAACGAGGCGCCGCTGAAGGAGAACCTGGCTGCGGCGGTGCTGCTGCGCGGGCAGTGGCCGGCGCTGTATGCGCAGGGTGGCGGGCTGCTGGATCCGATGTGCGGCAGCGGCACGCTGCTGATCGAAGGCGCGCTGATGGCCGCCGATGTCGCGCCGGGCCTGCTGCGCGGCGAGCTGGCGGCGCAGCAGCGCGGCGACACCGATGCCGATGCCGCGCCGAGCCGCTGGCTGGGGTTCGACGTGGCGGCCTGGCGCACGCTGCTGGCCGAGGCGCGGCAGCGTGCCCAGACCGGCCGCGCCGCATTGCGGCCGGTGCTGTACGGCAGCGACCTCGACCCGCATGCGCTGCGCGCGGCGCGCGAGAACGCGCAGGCCGCCGGCGTGGCCGAGGCGATCGCCTTCGCCGTGCACGACGTCGCCGCGTTGCCCGCGCCAGCGCAGGCGCTGGGTACGGTGGTGTGCAACCCACCTTACGACGAGCGCCTGGCCGCCGACGCGGCGCTGTACCGGCGCCTGGGCGATGCGCTCAAGCGCGCGGTGCCGCAGTGGCGCGCCAGCCTGCTGTGCGGCAGCGACGAGCTGGCCTATGCCACCGGCCTGCGTGCGGCCAAGAAATACCAGATGTTCAACGGCGCGCTGGAGTGCCCGTTGATCGTCTGCGACCCGATCGCGGTCGCGCCGCGCGCCGGCGCCACCGAGGAGCCGCGCGTGCTCAGCGACGGTGCGCAGATGGTGGCCAATCGCCTGCGCAAGAATCTGCGCAAGTTCAAGACCTGGCGCGCCCGGGCGGGGATCAGTTGCTACCGCGCCTACGACGCCGACCTGCCCGAGTACGCGGCGGCGATCGACGTGTACCAGGAGGACGGCGGCCAGGCGCGCACCTTCCTGCACGTGCAGGAGTACGCGGCGCCGGACAGCATTCCCGACGCGGACGTGCGCCGTCGTCGCAACGAACTGCTGGCGGCCGCGCGCGAGGTGTTCGCGGTGCCGGCCGAACAGGTGGCGCTGAAGACCCGCGAGCGCGGCAAGGGCGGCAGCAAGTACGGCCGTTTCGAGCAGCGCGGCGAGTTTTTGGTGGTGCGCGAGCACGACGCGCTGCTGCGGGTGAACCTCTTCGACTACCTGGATACCGGGCTGTTCCTCGATCACCGCCCCCTGCGCGGCGTGATGGCGCAGCAGGCGCGCGGCAAGCGCTTCCTCAACCTGTTCTGCTACACCGGCGTGGCCAGCGTGCAGGCGGCGGTGGCCGGCGCCGATTCCACCACCAGCGTCGACCTGTCCGGCACCTACCTGCAGTGGTGCGCCGACAACCTGGCGTTCAACGGCAAGGGCGGCGCCCAGCACCGGCTGGTGCAGGCCGACGCGCTGAGCTGGCTGGAGGCGGAGAAGAACCGCTACGACGTGATCTTCTGCGACCCACCGACCTTCTCCAACTCCGCGCGCGCCGAGGATTTCGACATCCAGCGCGAGCATGTGCGGCTGTTGCGCGCGGCGGTGGCGCGGCTGATGCCCGAGGGCGTGCTGTACTTCTCCAACAACTTCCGCCGCTTCAAGCTGGACGAGAACGCGCTGGCCGAGTTCGCGGTGTGCGAGGAAATCAGCGCGCAGACCATCGATCCGGACTTCGAGCGCAACCCGCGCATCCATCGCGCCTGGCGTCTGCAGCGGCGTTGAGCGCGCGGCGCCTCGTGTGTTTTTCTGTAGGAGCGGCTTCAGCCGCGACAGGCGTTACCGGTACCGCCCATCGCGGAGCGTAGTGCGCTGTTCCTTCTCCTTCCGGGAGATGGTGCCCCGAAGGGGCGGGCGAGGGGACGGGCGAAGCCTCGTGTCCTCAATCTCTGCGATTTGCTTCGCGCCGTCCCCTCACCCCAACCCCTCTCCCGGGGGAGAGGGGCGTGTATCAGCCGCCGTGCTGCCGCAACGCGACCTGCGCCTTGCCGCGCGGCGGCGGGTCGTCCTCGCCCTCGCGTTCGTTCCAGTACGCCTGGATCTGCAGGATCTGCGGCAGGATCGCCTCGAACAACGCGACCAGGCGTGGCTCGAACTGGCTGCCGGACTTGTCGCGGAACAGTTCCATCGCCTGCTCCAGCGTCCACGGCGCCTTGTACGGGCGCGGCGAGGTGAGGGCGTCGAACACGTCGGCCACTGCCACGATCCGTGCCGATTCGGGAATCTGCGTGCCGGACACGCCGGCCGGGTAGCCGCCGCCGTCCCAGTGCTCGTGGTGGTACAGGGACACCTCGGCGGCGAGGCGGAACAGCGGCGCGCTGCTGCGGCTGAGGATGTCGTAGCCGATCCGCGGGTGCCGCTTCATCACCTGCCACTCGTCCGCATCCAGCGGCCCGGGCTTTTTCAGCACCGCATCGGGAATGCCGATCTTGCCGGTGTCGTGCATCGGCGCGGCCTGTTCCAGCAGCTCGGCGTCCTCGCGCGACCAGCCCGCGGCCAGCGCCAGCGCACGGGCGTAGGCAGCCATGCGCCAGATGTGGGTGCCGGTGTCCGAATCGCTGTAGTGGCCGGCCATGCCCAGCATCTCGATCGCGGCGCGGTGGCTGTCGGCGAGGCTGGCGGCGCTGACCAGCGACAGGTGGGTGCGCACCCGCGCGCGCAGGATGCTCGGCGAGTACGGCTTGGTGATGTAGTCGACGCCGCCGGCGTCGAAGCCGATGCTCTCGTCGGCGTCCTTGTCCTTGCCGGTGACGAAGATGATCGGGATCGCCGCGCTGCGCGCATCTTGCTTGAGCGTGCGGGCCAGGGTGTAGCCGTCGACGTCGGGCAGGTCGACGTCGAGCAGGATCAGCGCCGGGCGATGCTTGGCCACCCCGCGCAGCGCTTCGGCGCCGTTCTTGGCGAACACCAGGGCGTAGTCCTCGCGCAGCAACTGCCGGATCAGCGCCAGGTTGCTGGGTTCGTCGTCGACACAGAGAATGCACGGCTGGGTCATGGTGGCGTCTCGTTACGCGCTCAGTCGGTTGCCTCGGCCAGCCATTGCCTGACCTTGGCCTCGGCCTCACGGAAGGAAAAATTCTCCAGCAACTGCTGCAGTTCGGCGGTCTGCGCCGCGGGCAGGGCCGCGGCCAGTTGCCGCAGCGTGTGGTCGATGCGGTCCGGATCGTCGCTGTCCAGCACCTGCAGCACCTGGTACCAGGACGCCTGCAACGTCGCCGGGTCCACTGCTGCGTCGGTTGTCGCCGCAGGCGCCGTGGCGATCTGGGTGGCGTCGGCGAAGCGCAGCACTTCGGCGGCGGTGTCGGCCATCGCCGCGGCCAGCGCCGCGATCTCTGCCTCGGCCTCCGCTGGCGCCGTGCTCAAGCGTTCTTCGAGCGCGGCGCTGGCGACGCTCAATGCCGGCAATGCCAGCGATCCGGCCGAGCCGCGCAACTTGTGCGCCAGCGAGACCGCTTCGCCCGGTCGCTGCGCGTCCAGCAGGGCGCGCACGCTCGCCGCCGGATCGGGATACTCCTGCAACAGCTTCAGCAGATAGCGCCAATACGGATCGCGCTCGCCCCAGAGCCGCTGCGCCTGGACGGTATCGAGCAACGCCGGATCGCTGACCGGCCAGTCGTCGGTCGGCAGCATCGACGGCGGCAGCGCCAGCGGCAGCAGCGGCAGCGCGGCCAGGTTCGGCGGCAGATAGCGGCGGATGATCGCGATCAGGTCCTCGACCTGGAACGGTTTGGCGATGAAATCGTTCATGCCGCTGGACAGCGCCATTTCCTGCTGCTGGCGATAGGCGCCGGCGGTCAGGGCGATCACCGGCACGTTGGCCAGCTCCGGGTCGGCGCGCAGTTGCCGCGTGGCTTCGTAGCCATCCATGGTCGGCATCTGCACGTCCATCAGCACCACGTGGAAACGGCCGGGATCGCGCCTTAGCCGCTGCAGTGCCTGGGCCCCGTCCTGCGCCAGGTCGACCACCGCGCCTTCGCCTTCGAGAATGCGCTGCGCGACCTCGCGATTGATGTCGCTGTCGTCGACCACCAGCAAGCGGGCCCCGGCCAGGCGCGCGACGCCGTCGCCGGGCGCTGCTGCGGGCAGCTCGCCGTTGCGGCGCGCCAGCAGCATGGCGATGGTGCGCTGCAGGGCCGAGGCGGTGACCGGCTTGGTCATCACCGCATCCACGTCGGCCACGCCGGGCTGCTGCTCCTGGATCATGCGCCGTTCGTAGGCGGTGACCATGACGATGATCGGCTGCCGGTCCGGCGCCGATTGCGCGCGAATGCGCTGGGCCACGCTCAGTCCGTCCAGGTCGGGCATGCGCCAGTCCAGCAGGATCACGTCGAACTCGTCGCGTTCCGGCGCGGCCGCGGCCAAGGCGGCGGTGCCGCTGGACACCGCTTCCACCTGCCAGCCGAACCCGTTGGCGATGTCGGTCAGGCTGCGCCGCACCAGCTCGTGGTCGTCGGCGATCAGCACCCGTCGCGCCTGCGCCGGTGCGTCGTCGTCGGCCGGTGCCGGCGCCACCGCGAACGGAATGACGAAGTAGAAATCGCTGCCCTGGCCGGGGGCGCTCTGCACTTCCAGTTGCCCGCCCATCAGCTCCACCAGGCGCCGGCTGATGGTCAGGCCCAGGCCGCTGCCGCCGTAGCGGCGGCTGGTGGAGGTGTCGGCCTGCAGGAACGGCGAGAAGATCAGGCTCTGCTTCTCGCGCGCGATGCCGATGCCGGTGTCGCGCACCGAGAACAGCAGCTTGAGCCTGCCGGGTTCGGCGCCAGGGAAGGCGCGCACCGACAGCACCACCTCGCCCTGTTCGGTGAACTTGATGGCATTGCCCACCAGGTTGATCAGCACCTGGTTCAGGCGCAGCGCGTCGCCTTGCAGCCAGCGGCAGCCCGGCGGCAGCGGCTCGACGATCATCTCCACCGGCTTGGCGCTGGTCGCCGAGGTCATCAGCGCGGGGATGTTCTCCAGCAGTTCGTTGAGGTCGAACGGCGCCGATTCCAGGTCGATGCGCCCGGACTCGATCTTGGAGAAGTCGAGGATGTCGTTGATGATCTCCAGCAGGTTGCGTGCCGACAGCTCGATCTTCTGGATCATGTCCTGCGCCGCCTGCGACAGGGCGCTGTGCCGCAGCAGGTACAGCATGCCCAGGATCGCGTTCATCGGCGTGCGGATCTCGTGGCTCATGTTGGCCAGGAAATCGCTCTTGGACTGGTTGGCGGTTTCGGCCGCGTCGATGGCCAGGCGCAGCTCGCGCTCGTGGCGCTTCTGCTCGGTCAGGTCGACGGCGATGCCGAGATAGCCGATCACCCGGTCGTCGTCGTCGCGCAGCGTGCTCAGGGTGAGCAACACCGGGAAGGCATGGCCGTCCTTGCTCAGGTAGGTCCATTCGCGGGTATCGCTGCGTCCCAGGGTGGACAGCGCCGCCACCGATTCGAACGAGGGCTGCACCGGCATGCCCGACTGCGTGGCCATGCGTTCGGCACGCGCGGCCAGTTGCTCCGGATCCAGGAACAGGCCGGTGGCCTTGCGTCCGATCAGTTCGTGCGCGGCGTAGCCGAGCAGGGTCTCGGCGGCCGGGTTGAACAGGGTGATGACGCCGTCCGGGTCGGTGGCGACGATCGCGTAGCCGGCATTGGCCAGGATCGCGCGCTGCAGCGCCGAATAGGTGACCAGTTCGCTGGTGCGCTCGGCCACCTGCTGTTCGAGCGTGGCGTTGAGTTCCAGCACCCGCGCCTGCGCGCGCACCTGCTCGGTGACGTCGTGCAGCAGGTGCGAATGGCCGATGGTGCCGCCGCCGGTGCCGACGATCGGCGAGACGCTGGCCAGCACGCTGACCGCATGGCCGTCGCGGTGACGCAGTTCGCGCACGCCGTCGCCGCCGTTGGCCGGATCGCGGATCTGCGTACCCAGCAACTGCTGCAGCGGCTGGCCGATGGCTTGCTCCGGGGTGTAGCCGAAGATGCGCATGGCCGCCGGGTTCCAGTGGGTCACCCGGCCGTGCAGGTCTTCGGCGACGATCGCCTCGCTGGTGCCGGCGACCAGCGCGGCCAGTTGGCTCTGCTCGCTGAGGATCAGGTCGCGGCGGCGCAGGCTGGTCAGGAACACGTACAGCAGCGCGGCCAGCAGCAGCGCGATGCCGGCGGCCAGGCCGCCGGCGAGCAGCGGGGAGATTTGATCCAGCGAGCGCACGAAGCCTGGCGTGGCCTGCACCCCGATCCGCCACTGGCGGCCGTACACGTCGAGGGTGCGCTCGGCGGCCGGCCCGCCGGCCAGGATCGGCGTGGCGTCGTCGCGGTAGAACGGCTGTGCCGGGTTCTGGCTGTCGGCCAGGCGCAGGCGCAGCTCGTTGCTGTGATCGTCGGAGGAGGCCAGCACCTCGGCGATGTTCAGCGGTGCATAGGCCCAGCCGGTGGTGGCCTGCCAGCGCTGCTCCGGGGTCTGCAGCGGCATGCCTTCGCGGTACACCGGCAACAGCAGCAGGAAACCGCCCTGGCCCAGTCCTGGCGTCTGTACCAGGCGGATCGGCGCGGTGATGGTGGGCGTACCGGAGCGCGCCGCGGCGATCGCCGCGGCCCGCCGTGCCGGCTCGGAGGCGATGTCGAAGCCCTCGGCAGCGTTGTTGGATCGGAGCGGCTGGATATAGACGATGACGAAACGGTCGCCGTCGTGCGGGGCCAGTTCGACGATCCGCAGCGACGGCGCGCCGTCGGCGTGGGCCTGCTGCAGGAACGCCGCCTCGTCCGCGCGCGGCACCCGCTGGATGTAGCCGAAGCCGCGCACGCCAGGAAACTCGTGCAGGTAGTCGCGCGAGGCGCTGTAGCGGGCGAAACGCTCGCGCGAGATGTGCTCGCCGCCAGCGGCGATCACCGCGCCGCGCGCGCCGCGCAGGCCGTGCTCGTACATGTCCAGGCGTTGCCGCAGGTCGCTGGCCACGTGCGAGGCCAGTTGATCGAAGCGCGCCTGTGCCTGTGCGCGATTGCGCTGCTGCACGCCGTGCGCGATCAGCAGCGCGGCGAGCAGCCCGACGGCCAGCACGGCCAGGGCGGCGAGCCGCGCTAGACGCGCCGGGCCGGCGACGGGTGTCCGGCGTTGATTCGACATGCTCCCCCTTCCTTTGGCGAACGCGCGAGCTGCACGCGGCACGGCTTCCCCGGTTGGTTGCGGGATGACGTTCACAGTGGCGGCGAACGTCCCGCGGGTCGTCCCTCAACGCTAGCGCGGGCGCGGCGGTCGCGCCAGCCCTCCAGGCCGAAGAGCCGAGGCGTGTCTACACCTTGCTGCGCGGCTGGCAGGTCTGCCGCGGGCGCGCGGTCCGCCAAGCGGGGTGTCCGGGTGGCGTGGTGCGTCGGCGGCGGGCCGGCCGCTCGCGCAGCGCAGTGCATCCTTGCCAGCCACGCTCAGCCAAGCAGCGTGACGGCAGCGTGCAGCGCCAACCCGATCAAGCCGCCGACCAGGGTGCCGTTGAAACGGATGTACTGCAGGTCGCGGCCCACGCTCAGTTCCAGTTGTTCGACCAGGTGGCGTTCGTCCCAGCCCTTCACGGTCTGCGCGATATGCTCGGTGACGCCGCTGCGCAGGCGCTGGGTCAGCCGCTCGGCGCCGCCGAGCAGGTGCTGGTTGAGCGCCTCGCGCAGGGCGGGATCCTGCGCCAGCGACTGGCCGAGCGCGCCGAGCGCGCGCTGCAGATGCTGCACCAGCGCACCGTCCTGGCGCGACAGGTCCTCGCGCAGCGCAGCATGGATCTGGTCCCACAGCCCCTGCACGTACGCCTGCACGCCGGGGTGGTCGATCAGCCGCTGCTTCAGCGCCTGCACCTTGTCGGCGGTGGCCGGATCGGTGCGCAGCCGTTCCACGTAACCGCCGAGCCAGCGCTCGTAGTCCTGGCGCAGCGGGTGCTGCGGCTGCGACAGCACCTCCTGCAGTTCCTCCAGCAGCGCATGCGCCAGGCGCTCGGCGAGGGTGTCGGCGATGCCCTCGACCGGCTTCACCCACTCCACGGTGCCGACCAGCTTGGGCCACTCGCGGCGCGCGTACTTGACGATCATCGCCGACACCCGCTGCTTGACCGCGGCATCGTCCAGGTGCCGGCCGAGCCGGGTCAGCGCTTCGTCGAGCAAGGCATGGTGGCGGCCGTCGGCGGTGAGCAGGCCGAGCAGCTCGCCGGCGGTGGCGGCGGCGTCCCAGTCGCGCAGCCGCGCGACCACGAAGCCGTGGATGCGACGCCGCACGGCCGCTTCGTCGAGCAGATCCAGCGCCTGCAGCGCCCAGCCGCGGGCGAGGTCGGCCAGCCGTGCGGACTGCGCCGGTTCGGCCAGCCACTGGCCCAGCCGTGCCGCCGGATCGAAGGCGCTGAGCTTGGCCAGCAGCGCGGCCGGCTCCAGGAACTGATCGCGCACGAACACGGCCAGGCTGTCGGCGATGCGCGCCTTGCCGTGCGGGATGATCGCCGTGTGCGGAATCGGCAGGCCCAGCGGGTGCCGGAACAGCGCCACCACCGCGAACCAGTCGGCCAGCGCACCGACCGTGGCCGCTTCGCAGAAGGCGCCGACCCAGGCCCACACGCCGTGCAGGCCCATGGCATGGCTGAGCAGGAAGCCGCACAGCATCGCCAGCAGCAACAGCGCCGCCAGCAGCTTCATGCGCCGCAACTGTGCGCGGCGCGGATCGGGGGGCAGGGGAAGGCCGGGAGACACGCTCATGCGGCCGAGTCTACGCAGTGCGCGGTGAGCGCGGTTGCATGCGCGGCGCCCCGGTATCCGGCTGGGGCAGGGATGGCCGGTGCGCGTGGATCAGCCCGACAGCTGCGCGCGCAGTGCCGCCAGTTCCTCGCGCAGCGCCTGGTTCTCGGCTTCGAGTTCGGCGACGCGCTGACGCAGCGCCATCGTGGCGTCGCCCGCCGCGTCCTGCGCCTGCGCGTCGGCGTGGGCATCGGCATCGGCCGCTTGGGTCTGCTTCGGCTTGCGCTTGGACTCGCGGGCGCGCTTGGCGGCCTGCTTCAGTTCGTCCTTGCCGGCCATGGCCGCGGCGCGCTGTTCCTCTTCGGGCAGGCTGGCCACCGCCGCGGCGGCATTGATCGAGATCGTACCGGACTTGACCGCTTCCACCACTTCGGCGGCGGCCTGCTTCTGGATCTTCTCGATCTGCACCACCTGGCTGTTGCTGAGCCGCGCCACGCGCGCCAGTTCGGCGCGGCTGAGCGGTGCCGGTGCGTCGGCCCAGGGGGGCGTATCGGCGTCGTTCGCCGCATCGGTGGCGGCAGCCTCCGGGGCGGAGCTGTCGGCCGCGGTCACCTCCGCGGCGGCCGCGCTGGCGCGCCGCTCGGCGAGGATCTCGCGCTTGCGCAGCGCCAGCACGCCACGCTGGAAGTCGGAGACGCTGCGCCGGCCCAGGTGCTGGTCGATCATCCACAGGTGCACGTCCTGCAGCGACTGGAAGCGGGTGTTCTGCACGGTCTGGAACGGCAACCCGTGCTTCTGGCAGATGCCGTAGCGGTTGTGCCCGTCGACCAGGATGTCGCCCCACAGCACCAGCGCGTCGCGGCAGCCTTCGGCCAGCAGGCTGCGCTCCAGAGCGGCGTATTCGTCGGCGGTGAGCGGATCGATGTAAGCCTTGAGGTCTTCTTTGACAACGATGTTCATCAACGGGCGGTGCGGCGTGGCGACGGGGGCGGCATTGTAGAGGCCGGGAATCGGGAACGGGGAATCGGGAATGGCAACAGCGTGTGTCGCGGCCGCATGGCCTGAGTCGTTCGCGCATGCGGCGCTTTGCGATTCCCTATTCCCGTTTCCCCATTCCCGGCTTCACCCCACCACCACCTCACTGATCTGCATCACCGGCGTCAGATCGGTGTAGTTCTTGATGTCGCCGAGGATCTCCTCCGCGTGCGGGCCGAAGCCGGCCTGGAAGGCCTCCACCGAGTCGCTGAAGATGTGGCACATGCCGACGTAGGTCGGGTCGCTGCCCGGGGTGCCGCCGGACAGGCCCTTGTCCACGGTGTAGCGCAGGCAGGCGGCGCCCATGCGCGCCTGCAGCAGCGGCATGTGCGTGTCGCGGTAGTAGGCATGGTCGAAACGGGCGCCTGGCGTGTACGGGTACATCACGCTGACCTTGATCATGGAGCGGCTCCTGTGGCGGCGGCGGACCCCGGCCGGGTGCCGGGGTGGCGCAAGGCTACACCTGGGTAAGGCCGGCGCGTGTTGCGCTGCGGCGGGCGCAGGGCCGGGAATGGGGAGTCGGGAATGGGGAATGGCAACAGCAACAGCAACAGCAACAGCAACAGCAACAGCAAGGGATGCGCCTGCCCGTCGACCGGTGCGCGCCGGGATGCTTTTGCGATTCCCTATTCCCGATTCTCCATTCCCGGCTTCATCGCCTACCGCATCGTCGGCATCGCGAACTCGGCGCCGCCCGCGGCCTCGGGCCAGCGTGCGGTGACGGTCTTGAGCCGGGTGTAGAAGCGCACTCCGTCCGGGCCATGCACGTGCAGCGGGCCGAACAGCGAGCGCTTCCAGCCGCCGAAGCTGTGGAAGGCCATCGGTACCGGGATCGGCACGTTGATGCCGACCATGCCGGCCTGCACCTGCCGTGCGAACGCACGCGCCGCGCCGCCGTCGCGGGTGAACACCGCCGCGCCGTTGCCGTAGTCGTGGTCGGCGATCAGGCGCAGCGCGGTGGCGGCGTCGGCCACCCGCACCACGCACAGCACCGGGCCGAAGATCTCCTCGCGGTAGATGCGCATGTCGCTGCGCACGTGGTCGAACAGGCTGCCGCCGAGGAAGAAGCCGTCCGGGTGGCCGGCCGCGCCCGCCGGGCGGCCGTCGACCACCAGGCGTGCGCCCTCGGCCACGCCGCTGTGGAGGTAGCCGAGCACGCGCTCGCGGTGCGCAGCGCTCACCAGCGGGCCCATGTCCGGCTCGTCGCGGCCGCCCTCGGCGCAGCCGGGGCCCAGGCGCAGTGCGGCCACGCGCGGCGCGAGCTTGGCCACCAGCGCATCGGCCAGCGCATCGCCCACGCACACCGCCACCGAGATCGCCATGCAGCGTTCGCCGGCCGAGCCGTAGCCGGCGCCGAGCAGGGCATCGGCGACGTCGTCCAGGTCGGCATCCGGCAGCACCACCAGGTGATTCTTGGCACCGCCCAGCGCCTGTACGCGCTTGCCCAGCGCACTGCCGCGCGCGTACAGGTCGGCGGCCACCGCGGTGGAGCCGACGAAGCTCAGCGCCTGCACCTGCGGGTGCGTCAGCAGCGCATCCACCGCCGGCTTGGCGCCGTGCACCACGTTGCACACGCCGGCCGGCAACCCGGCCTCGTGCAGCCATTCGGCCAGGTGCAGCGACGCCGAAGGCGCGTGTTCGGAAGGCTTGAGCACGAAGCTGTTGCCGCAGGCCAATGCCACCGGCAGCATCCACAGCGGCACCATCGCCGGGAAGTTGAACGGGGTGACGCCGGCGACCACGCCCAGCGGCGCGTACTCGCTCCACGCATCCACGCCGCGACCGACGTCGTGCGAATGCTCGCCCTTGAGCAGGTGCGGGATGCCGCAGGCGAACTCCACTACCTCCATGCCGCGGACCACTTCGCCGCGCGCATCGGTGACGGTCTTGCCGTGCTCGGCGCTGATGCAGCGGGCCAGGGCGTCGGTGTGGCGTTCCAGCAGCGCGCGGAAGCGGAACAGCACCCGCGCGCGCTGCAGCGGCGGCGTCGCCGCCCAGTCGGGAAAAGCGGTACTGGCGGCGCGCACCGCCATCTCCACCGCATGCGCGGCGCCCAGCGGCACGTGGCGCTGGACGGCGCCTGTCGCCGGGTCGAAGACCTCGGCGTGCTCGTCGCCCCGGAACGCGACGGGCTGGCCATCGATGTAGTGGGACAGGATCTCGCCCATCGTGTTCGGTCCTCGCATGGAAACCGTCAGCCCAGCGCGTCCAGCGGCCGCACGAAGTCCTGGCCCAGGGCCTGCGCCACCGCGCGGTGGGTGAGCTTGCCGGCGTGCACGTTGAGGCCGTTGCGCAGGTCCTGGTCGTCGCGCAGCGCCTGCAGCCCGTGTTCGGCCAGCAGCAGCACGAACGGCAGGGTGGCGTTGGTCAGGGCGAAGGTGGAGGTGCGGGCGACGCCGCCGGGCATGTTGGCCACGCAGTAATGCACGATGCCGTCGACCTCGTAGGTCGGCTGCTGGTGCGTGGTCGGGTGGCTGGTCTCGAAGCAGCCGCCCTGGTCGATCGCCACGTCCACCAGCACCGAGCCGGGCCGCAGCAGCGCCAGTTGGTCGCGCGACACCAGCTTGGGTGCGGCGGCGCCGGGGATCAGCACCGCGCCGATTACCAGGTCGGTGTGCGGCAGGCACTGCTCGATCGCATCGCGGGTGGAGTACAGCGTGGTCAATTGCTGGCCGTAGAGTTCGTCCAGGTACTTGAGCCGCTCCAGCGAGCGGTCCAGCACGGTCACCCGCGCGTGCAGGCCCATCGCCATGCGCGCGGCGTTGATGCCGACCACGCCACCGCCGATCACCAGCACCTGCGCCGGCTTGACCCCGGGCACGCCGCCGAGCAGCACGCCGGATCCGCCCTGCGCCTTCTCCAGCGCATGCGCACCGGCCTGGATCGCCATGCGCCCGGCCACCTCGCTCATCGGCGCCAGCAGCGGCAGGCCGCCGTGGCCGTCGGTGACGGTCTCGTAGGCGATGGCGGTGCAGCCGGAGCGCTGCAGCGCCGCGGCCTGCTGCGGATCCGGCGCCAGGTGCAGATAGGTGAACAGCAATTGCCCGGGGCGCAGCATCGCGCATTCCTCCGGCTGCGGTTCCTTGACCTTGACGATCATCTCGGCCTGCGCGAACACGCTGGCCGCATCCTCGGCAATGCGTGCGCCGGCGCGTTCGTATTCGGCGTCGGTGAGGCCGATGGCCTGGCCGCCACCGCGCTGCACCAGCACCTGGTGGCCGTGCAGCACCAGTTCGCGCACCCCGGACGGGGTCAGCCCGATCCGGTATTCGTGGTTCTTGATCTCTTTCGGAACGCCGACCAGCATGAGCGGTTCTCCAGGCAGACGCGGCGCGTGGGGAGCGCGGGCGGTGGGTTGGGTGGGGAGGGGTCAGGGCGTGCTGCGGATCATGTCCGCCAGCACCGCGAAGATGCGCTCGATGTGCACGGGCTCGACGATCAGCGGCGGCGACAGCGCGATGGTGTCGCCGGTGACACGGATCAGCAGGTCGCCTTCGTGGAAGCAGCGCTCGAAGATTTCGTAGGCGCGCGCGCCGGGCGCGCCCTTGCGCGGCGCCAGTTCGATCGCGCCGATCAGGCCGAAGTTGCGGATGTCGATGACGTGCGGCAGATCGCGCAGCCGATGGATCGCCTCCTCCCACACCGGGCCCAGCTCGATCGCCTTGTCGAACAACTGTTCCTCGGCGTAGGTGTCCAGCGTCGCCAGCGCCGCGGCGCAGGCCAGCGGATGGCCAGAGTAGGTGTAGCCGTGGAACAGATCGATGGCGTTGGCCGGGCCGTGCGCGAAAGCCTCGTGGATGGCGTGGGACACGAACACCGCCCCCATCGGCACGCAGCCGTTGGTCAGCCCCTTGGCGGTCGTCATCATGTCCGGGGTCACCCCGAAGCGCTGCGCGGCGAAGGCGTGGCCGACGCGGCCGTAGCCGGTGATGACCTCGTCGAAGATCAGCAGGATGCCGTGCTTGTCGCACAGTTCGCGGATGCGCTGCAGGTAGCCGTGCGGCGGCAGCACCACCCCGGCCGAGCCGGAGATCGGTTCGATGATCACCGCAGCGATGGTGGAGGCGTCGTGCAGCGTCACCAGCCGCTCCAGGTCCTCGGCCAGTTCCGCGCCATGCGTCGGCAGGCCGCGCGAGAACGCATTGCGCTCCAGGTCGAGCGTGTGCCGCAGATGGTCCACGCCCGGCAGCAGCGGGCCGAACGCCTTGCGGTTGTTCGGCAGGCCGCCGACCGAAATGCCGCCGAAGCCGACCCCGTGGTAGCCCTTCTCGCGGCCGATGAAGCGGGTGCGCTGGCCCTCGCCGCGGGCGCGGTGAAAGGCCAGCGCGATCTTCAGCGCGGTATCCACCGACTCGGAGCCGGAGTTGGTATAGAAGACGTGGTCCAGCCCTGGCGGCGCCAGTGCCACCAGGCGTTCGGCGAGCACGAACGGCAGCGGCGAGCCCATCTGGAAGGTCGGCGCGAAATCCAGCGTGGCGATCTGCCGCGCCACCGCCTCGACGATGCGCGGCCGCGCGTGGCCGGCGTTGCAGCACCACAGGCCGGCGGTGCCGTCGAGGATCTGGCGCCCGTCCACGCTGCGGTAGTGCATGCCTTCGGCCGAGGCCAGCAGCCGCGGCCGCGCCTTGAACTGGCGGTTGGCGGTGAACGGCATCCAGAACGCCTCCAGCGTGTCCGGCTCGCGGGTGGCCTGCGCGGCGTAATGGTCGGACAGCGCCTGGGGCGAGAGGGGCGGCTGAGGGCGCATCGCAGGCTCCACGCGAGGGATGTTGAAAAAACTTTACACCATGCCGCTGCGCCGGGGGTGACCCGGCATGGCACAGTTGGCGCAAGCGGTGCCGGCATTTCCTGGTTGCGCCGCAGCACGGGCGCGCTGCACGAAATTGACCGTCCGGGGCGGGTGTGTAAAGTATCCGGCAACACCGTCACCGGCGTTCCCCCGCGATGGACATCGGCGCCCGCCTGCATCGGGTTCGTACCGCCCATGGCCTGAGCCAGCGCGAGCTGGCCAAGCGGGTGGGCGTGACCAACAGCACCATCTCGCTGATCGAGCAGAACAAGGTCAGCCCGTCGGTGAGCTCGCTGAAGAAGGTGCTGGACGGCATCCCGATCTCGCTGGCCGAATTCTTCACCCAGGACCTGGACCCGGGCGAGGCCGATGCGCCGTTCTACCGCGCCGACGAACTGCCCGACGTCGGCAGCGACGGCATCCACTACTACCTGGTCGGCCAGCATCGCCCGCAGCGGCAGATGTGCATCCTGCGCGAGGTGATGCCGCCGGGCAGCGACACCGGCAGCGCGATGCTGGTGCACGACGGCGAAGAGGGCGGGGTGGTGGTGGCCGGCGAGGTGGAGATCACCGTCGGCAGCCAGGTACGGGTACTGCGCGCCGGCGAGGGCTACTATTTCGAAAGCCGGGTGCCGCACCGGTTCCGCAACGTCGGCCGCGACACCGCGGTGCTGGTCAGCGCCAACACGCCGGCCACCTTCTGAATCGCATGCGCGCCGCGCCGCCCGCCGTCGCGTCTTTCCGATCCTTCCGCCGCCGCAGGAGTTCCCGATGACCGCACCCCGCACCCGCGATGCCTGGCAGGCCCTGGCCGACACGCTGCGTCCGCGGACCCAGGCCTTCATCGACGGCCGCTACGTTGACGCTGCCAGCGGCAAGACCTTCGACTGCGTCAGCCCGATCGACGGGCGCCTGCTCGGCCACGTGGCCGAAGGCGAGGCCGCGGACATCGACCGCGCGGTGGCCGCGGCGCGGCGTAGTTTCGAGGCCGGGCACTGGTCGCAGGCCAAGCCAGCGCAGCGCAAGAAGACCCTGCTGGCGCTGGCCCAACTGGTCGAACGCCATGCCGACGAACTGGCGTTGCTGGAATCGCTGGACATGGGCAAGCCGGTGCGCGATGCGCGCGCGGTGGACCTGGCGGCGACGGTGCGCTGCCTGTCCTGGACCGCCGAGGCGGTGGACAAGCTGTACGGCGAAGTGGCGCCGACCGGACAGGACGAACTGGGCCTGATCACCCGCGAGCCGCTGGGCGTGGTCGGCGCGATCGTGCCGTGGAATTTTCCGCTGCTGATGGCGGCGTGGAAGATCGCTCCGGCATTGGCCGCAGGCAACTCGGTGGTGCTCAAACCGTCGGAAAAATCGCCGTTGAGCGCGCTGCGCCTGGCCGAACTGGTCGCCGAGGCAGGCATCCCCGACGGCGTGTTCAACGTGGTCCCCGGCTTCGGCAAGGGCGCCGGCGAGCCGCTGGCGCTGCACATGGACGTGGACGGGCTGGTGTTCACCGGCTCCACCGCGGTCGGCCGGCGCCTGCTGCAGTGCGCGGGGCTGTCGAACATGAAGCGCGCGTACATGGAGTGCGGCGGCAAGAGCCCGAACCTGGTGTTCGCCGATGCGCCGGACCTGGAGCAGGCGGCGCAGGCGGCGGCCGCGGCGATCTTCTACAACCAGGGCGAGGTCTGCACGGCGGCCTCGCGCCTGCTGGTGGAGCGTTCGATCAAGGATGCCTTCGTCGAACGCGTGGTCGCCGCCGGCCGCGCGCTGCAGCCGCGGCATCCGTTCGACGACGACGCGGCGATGGGCGCGCTGGTGGACGAAACCCAGACCCACCGCGTGCTCGACTACATCGCCCGCGGCAACGCCGAAGGCGCGCGCCTGCTGCTCGGCGGCAAGCGCGTGGAGGTGGTGCCCGGCGGCTGCTACGTGGAGCCGACCATCTTCGACGAGGTCGGCCACGAACACACCATCGCCCGCGAGGAGATCTTCGGCCCGGTACTGTCGGTGATCGCCTTCGACGACGAGGCGCACGCCCTGCGCATGGCCAACGACAGCGACTACGGCCTGGCGGCGGGCGTGTGGACCCGCGACATCGGCCGCGCGCACCGCGTGGCGCGCAAGCTGCGCGCCGGCAGCGTGTGGGTGAACGATTGGGACGGCGGCGACATGACCGCCCCGTTCGGCGGCTACAAGCAATCGGGCAACGGCCGCGACAAGTCGCTGCATGCGTTCGACAAGTACACGGAAATGAAGGCGACCTGGATCAAGCTGGGTGAGTAGCCGGGAGCGGGGATTGGGGAGTCGGGATTGGGGATTGGTGAAAAGCGCGGCGGCGGTTGTGGCTGCCGTAGGAGCGGCTTCAGCCGCGACGGGCTTTCCCGGTAACGCTCATCGCGGCTGAAGCCGCTCCTACAACGCCGGGGGTGTTCCAGGTCGCGGCGCAGCCACTCATCCCCAATCCCGACTCCCCAATCCCGGCTCCCGCTCCACCCGGCACGCAAAACAGCCCTGCCGCGCATGATGCAGGTGCAGGTAGCGCACTTGCGGGTCGGCGAAGGCGCAGGCGATCGCGGTGGCGATGCGCTCGCCGGGCTGCACGTCGGCGGCGATCAACATGTCGTCGGCGTCGTAGCCGCGCAGCGAGATCAGGCGGCGGACGATGGCATCGGGCACCTCGCCCGGCGCTGGCGTGGCAGTGGCGACGTCGCGGCGCACGTAGATCGGGCCGGCGGCGCGGTACGGCGTCTGCGCGGGTTGGTGCAGGTAGTGCAGCAACAGCAGTTCCTCGCCGGGCCGCGCGTCCTCCAGGCTGATCCTGCACGGATAGCCGAGCGCGCTGTCGGCGCGCAGGCGCCGCGCGTGGCGCGCCTGCAGGTGCGCGTCGTCGAGGTCGAACAGGGGGGCGAACTGGGCGGCGGGCAGGCCGACGCAACGGAAGCTGGACATGGCGGCTCCGGGAACGGATGGAGCGCGCAGCGTGCCGTTCGCGCTGATATCGTGCTGGCCGCATTCGGACGCGGCATTGGCCATGTGCGGTGTGCGGTGCGTCGCCGCCAGGGTCGGCGACACGCCACGATGTCGCGGGCGCGCCGACGGGACGCCGCGCCTTGCGGCTTCAGCGCGGAACGTAAGCGGCGAAATCGACCGGATGCCGCGGATCGGCCGACTGCACCTGGTCGCCGTCCTTGACCAGCGCCTCGGCGTCGGGCGCAGGATTCGGGTTCATTTTCCAGCGCTCCTGGATGCGCTTGTGGAACAGCCACTGCTTGCGCTGTGCGTCGTAGCGGAAGGTGATGAAGTCGGTCCAGTGCTGGCCGCAGGAGACCCCGTTCTGCAAGGTGAAATAGCGGCCCTTGACGGCGAGGGGGTCCTCGCCATCGGTGAACGGGTCGCACTGGCCACCCTCGTCGCGCTTGAGGATCACCCGGTCGTTGCGCGCCGCCAGCCGGTAGTGGCCATCGCCCTGCTGCACGAAGATCAGCAACGGTCGGGCCGGCGCCGGATCGCGTTGCGCCTCGCCGCGCTGCTGCAGCGCGAGCAGGTAGTCGGCGCGGCCGTCGCCATCGAGATCGGCTGCAACTGCGCCAATGGCTGGTAGCCGGCCGGCACCTGGCGCAGCACGTCGGCGGGGAGGTCGGCCGCATGGGCGAGATGGCTGCCGAGCAGCAGGGTGGCGGCGACGCCGAGGCGGGACAGGACGGGCATGGACGTTTCGCGGGCGAAGGGGGCGCAAGCCTAACCGACCGGCTTGCAGGAGCGGAACCACGCATCGACCAGCGTTCTGTGCGCTGGTGGATCGTGGGGCACACGTCCGCCCTCGTGCGCCAGCGCACGGCGGTCGTATGCTGGCGGGCGCGGCGGCGCTGCGCGTTTTGTAATACCCTCGGTCCGTCCGGTCGCTCGTTATGGCGCCGTTCAGCAAGCGGCAGGGTGGAGATGCCACAGGCGCTCCACCGCAACCAGGGGGCCACGTCTCGGAGGAAACAACTGCATGAACGAACCGCACCGCATCGTTGGCTCCGTGCCGGCCGATCACGCCGGCGTGCTCTCGAAGGAACGCATCGTCGCCCGGCCCGGGTTCAATCGCTGGCTGGTGCCGCCGGCGGCGCTGGCCATCCATCTGTGCATCGGCATGGCCTACGGCTTCAGCGTGTTCTGGTTGCCGCTGTCCAAGGCGCTGGGCGTCACCGCGGCGGTGGCCTGTCCGCCCGACATGGGCTTCCTGGCGCGCATCGTCTCGGCCAGTTGCGACTGGAAGATCAGCGAGCTGCAGTGGATGTACACGCTGTTCTTCGTGTTGCTGGGCTGCTCGGCGGCGCTGTGGGGCGGCTGGCTGGAACGCGCCGGCCCGCGCAAGGCCGGCGTGGTCGCGGCGCTGTGCTGGTGCGGCGGCCTGGTGATCTCGGCGCTGGGCATCCACCTGCACCAGATCTGGCTGCTGTGGCTGGGTTCGGGCGTGATCGGCGGCATCGGCCTGGGGCTGGGCTACATCTCGCCGGTGTCCACGCTGATCAAGTGGTTCCCGGACCGCCGCGGCATGGCCACCGGCATGGCGATCATGGGCTTCGGCGGCGGCGCGATGATCGGCAGCCCGCTGGCCGACGCGTTGATGCGGCATTTCGCCGGCCCCGATTCGGTGGGCGTGAAGGAAACCTTCCTGGTCATGGCCGGGCTGTATTTCGTGTTCATGATGGCCGGCGCGTTCGGTTACCGGGTGCCGCCGAGCGGCTGGACCCCGGCCGGCTGGACCGCGCCGACGGCCAGCGCCAATGCCATGATCACCGCCCACCACGTGCACGTGCGCAAGGTCTGGGGCATCCCGCAGTTCTGGCTGCTGTGGGGCGTGCTGTGCCTGAACGTGTCGGCCGGCATCGGCGTGATCGGCATGGCCTCGCCGATGCTGCAGGAAGTGTTCGGCGGCCGCCTGATCGGCGTCGATGCCGGTTTCGCCAGCCTCGACACCACGCAGTTGGCGGCCATCGCCGCCATCGCCGCCGGCTTCACCGGCCTGCTGAGCCTGTTCAACATCGGCGGGCGCTTCTTCTGGGCCAGCATGTCCGACAAGCTCGGCCGCAAGCACACCTACTCGCTGTTCTTCGTGCTCGGCATCGCCCTGTACGCGGCCGCGCCGTGGGCCGGCAAGTTCGGCGGCAGTGCGTTGTTCGTCGGCATCTTCTGCGTGATCGTGTCGATGTACGGCGGCGGCTTCGCCACCATTCCGGCCTACCTGGCCGACCTGTTCGGCACGCAGATGGTCGGCGCCATCCACGGCCGCCTGCTGACCGCCTGGGCCACCGCCGGCATCCTCGGCCCGGTGGTGGTGGGTTACATGCGCGAGTACCAGTTGGGCATGGGCGTGCCGCCGTCACAGGTGTACAACACCACCATGTACATCCTTGCCGGGATGCTGGTGCTGGGCCTGATCTGCAACCTGCTGGTACGGCCGGTCGCGGCCAGGCACTTCATGACGCCGGAGGAACTGGCGACGGAGAAGCGGCTGGCGCACGAGCGGGTCGGCGGCAGCGGCCAGACGGCGCCGGACGCGGCGCAACTGGCGCAGGTCGGCCGCGGCGGCAACCCGTTGTGGCTGGTGCTGGCCTGGCTGGCGGTCGGGGTGCCGATGCTGTGGGGCATCTGGGTCACCCTGCAGAAGGCGTTCGTGCTGTTCCACTGAGTCCGGAGGGTCGCGATGTATTCGGGTGCGTCATCCAGGCCAGGTGCGGTCGCGCGCGGCGTGCGTCGCCACCGCGGCGGGCGCACGGCCATCGCCCAGGACCTGGTCGCGGCCGAGGTGCCGGTGGCGTTCGCCTACAACGACACGCCGTTCGTGGTGATGATGGCCACGCCGGAAGACCTGGAGGATTTCGCGCTGGGCTTCTCGCTCAGCGAGGGCATCGTCGCGGCGCCGGCGCAGCTGCGCATCGAGGCGGTGGAAACCTATCTGGAAGGTGTGTCGCTGCGCCTGCGGATCCCGCCGGCCCAGGCCGCCGCGCTGCAGACTCGGCGCCGCAACCTGGATGGGCGCAGCGGCTGCGGCGTGTGCGGCAGCGAGTCGCTGGAGGCGGTGCTGCGCACGCCGCGTCCGGTGCCGGCCGGCGTGCCGATCGCGGCCGAGGCGCTGGCCCGGGCGCTGTGCGACCTGCGCGCGCGGCAGACGCTCAACGCGCTCACCGGCGCGACCCATGCCGCGGCCTGGGCCGATGCGCAGGGCGAGCTGCAGTTGATCCGCGAGGACGTCGGCCGCCACAACGCGCTGGACAAGCTGATCGGCGCGCTGGCCGGCACCGGCCTCGACCCGGGCGCCGGCTTCGCGGTGGTCACCAGCCGTGCCAGCTATGAAATGGCGATGAAGGCCGCCCAGGCCGGCATCCCGCTGCTGGCCGCCATTTCCGCACCCACCGCGCTGGCCATCGCGCTCGCCGACAGCGCCGGCCTGACCCTGATCGGCTTCGCCCGCGATCACGATTACGTCGTCTACAGCCATCCGCAGCGCCTAGCGCAGACCGAACCCGCCGGAGAGCCCGCATGAGCAAGAAGACCATCCAGCCCTACACGCAACCGGCCGGCGGTTGGGGCGCGTTGCGCGCCGTGGCCAAGCATCTGATGGAGCAGGACGTGGCGGTGCAGGGCGCCAAGACCCTGCTGCACGCCAACCAGCCCGACGGCTTCGACTGCCCCGGCTGCGCCTGGCCCGACCGCGACCACACCTCGACCTTCGAGTTCTGCGAGAACGGTGCCAAGGCGGTGGCCGCCGAATCCACCGCACGCCGAGCCACTCCGGAACTGTTCGCCCAGCACAGCGTCGCGCAACTGGCCCGCTACAGCGACTACTGGCTGGAGGGGCAGGGCCGGCTGACCCAGCCGCTGCGCTACGACGCCGAGACCGATCACTACGTGCCGATCGACTGGGACGCGGCGTTCGCGCTGATCGCCCGGCATCTCAATGGCCTGGCGTCGCCGGACGAGGCGATCTTCTACACCTCCGGCCGCACCAGCAACGAGGCCGCCTTCCTGTACCAGCTGTTCGTGCGCGAGTTCGGCACCAACAACTTCCCGGACTGCTCCAACATGTGCCACGAGCCGTCCGGCACCGCGCTCAAGGCGCAGATCGGGGTCGGCAAGGGCACCGTATCGCTGCAGGATTTCGAACTGGCCGATGCGATCTTCATCTTCGGCCAGAACCCCGGCACCAATCATCCGCGCATGCTCGGCGAACTGCGCCAGGCGGCCAAGCGCGGCGCGGCGATCGTCTCGTTCAATCCGCTGCGCGAACGCGGCCTGGAGAAGTTCGCCGATCCGCAGGACAAGCTGCAGATGCTGCACAACGGCTCCACGCGCATCTCCTCGGACTATTTCCAGCTCAAGATCGGCGGCGACCTGGCGGCGGTCAAGGGCATCATCAAGCACGTGCTGGAGCGTGACGCCGAAGCGGCCAGCGGCGGCCAGCCGCGGCTGCTGGACCTGGAGTTCATCGAACGCCACACCGTCGGCTTCGAGGCCTTCGCCGCGGAGGTCGCGGCCGAGCCGTGGGACACCATCGTCGAGGAATCCGGGCTGAGCGAGGCCGCGCTGCGCAAGGCCGGCGAGATCTACCTCAAGGCCGAGCGGCTGATCGCCTGCTGGGGCATGGGCATCACCCAGCACAAGCATTCGGTGGCGACCATCCAGATGATCGCCAACCTGCTCCTGCTGCGCGGCCATCTGGGCCGTCCCGGCGCCGGCGCCTGCCCGGTGCGCGGCCACAGCAACGTGCAGGGCGACCGCACCATGATGATCTACGAGAAGCCGCCGGAGGCGTTCCTGGACCGGCTGCAGGCGGTGTTCGGCTTCGCCCCGCCGCGCGCGCCCGGCTACGACACCGTGGGCGCGATCGAGGCGATGGCCGACGGCCGCGCCAAGGTGTTCTTCGCCATGGGCGGCAACTTCGCCACCGCCACGCCCGATACCGACGCCACCCATCGCGCACTGCGTCGCTGCGAACTCACCGTGCACGTCACCACCAAGCTCAACCGCAGCCATCTGGTGCACGGCCGCGACGCGCTGATCCTGCCGTGCCTGGGCCGTACCGAGATCGACATCCAGGAGGGCGGGCCGCAGCACGTCAGCGTCGAGGATTCGATGAGCATGGTGCACCTGTCCGGCTGCATCAATCCGCCGGCCTCGCCGCACCTGCTGTCCGAGCCGGCGATCGTCGCGGGCCTGGCCGAGGCCACGCTCGGCGCGCGCAGTGCGGTGCGCTGGCGCTGGCTGGTGGCCGACTACGATCGCATCCGCGACCTGATCGGGCAGATGTTCGACGACTTCGCCGACTTCAATGCGCGGGTGCGGGTGCCGGGCGGCTTCCGCCTGTCCAACGGCGCGCGCGATCGCGTGTGGGACACGCCCGAAGGCCGCGCGGTGTTCAAGGTGCATGCGGTGCCCACCGACAACCCGATCCACCGCGCGCGCCGCCAGCACCCGGGGCAACTGGTGTTCACCCTGGCCACCACGCGCTCGCACGACCAGTACAACACCACCATCTACGGCCTGGACGACCGCTACCGCGGCGTGTTCGGCGAGCGCCGGGTACTGTTCATCAACGCCGCCGACATCGCCGACCTGGGCATGCGCGCCGGCGACTGGGTGGACCTGCACAGCCTGTGCGAGGACGGCGTGCCGCGCCAGGCCAAGCGCTTCATGCTGGTCGAATACAACATCCCGCGCGGCTGCCTGGCGGCCTATTACCCCGAAACCAACGCATTGGTACCGCTGTCCAGCTTCGCCGACGAGGCGCGCACGCCGACCTCCAAGTCGATTCCGGTGGTAGTCACCGCGCATCTGGCCGACGCCACCGCAGCGGCCCCGCGCGACATCGGAGTCGCGCTTGTCCGCTGATCCACTGCTGACCGCGCGCCTGCTGCACCTGCTGGCCGAGGCGCCGGAGGGCATGGCACTGGCCCGCGTGTGCAAGCGCCTGGAGGTGCGCATGAGCGTGCTGTTGCGCACCCTGGCCTGGCTCGGCGATGCCGAACTGGTCGGGCAGGCCGGGCCGGGTTGGGTGCGGGTGGAGCGGGCGGGCGAGCGCGAGCTGGCGGTGCTGACCGCTGCCGGTCGGGCGGCGGCACAGACGCTGCATGCGGAGGTCGGGCACGACTGAATCTGCAGGCGCGCCGTCTCTGCCTCGCCGTGCGGCGTCGACAGACAGCGCTGCCCGGCGAGCTGCTGGCGTCGCGCGACGCTGCGGGAAACGCCCGGCATGGCCTGTGATGTTCACCACAGCATGCGTGAAAAGCCCTTGGTTTCTCGCGTTTCGGGCGGCATTCGCGCCCGCCGACGGTCAAGTTCGCCCGGCCCACGCCGATCACGCCAGCAACGACTGCAGCTTCCGCGTCATGCCGGGCGGAAGGCACGTCGGGCGTCGGTCGCGCTGCCGTGGGCAGCCGCCGATGCCGCACCGGGGACACGCATGGCGAAGCGGCGCATCACGCGCTGGCCGTTCTACTGGGCGGGCAGCGTCCTGTTGTTGGGAATGGCGGCGACGGCGATCGTCGCCGTGCAGCTGCATCGGGCCAATGCACGCCATGTGCAGGCGCAGCTCGCCGCGCATGCGCGCGCCACCTTCGACGAGATCGAGGAGGTGCTGTACCGCTATCAATACGGCTTGCGCGGGATGCGCGGCGTGGTGCTGACCGCCGGCGATGGGTTGAGCCAGGCGCAGGTGCAACGCTATACGCGCAGTCGCGACCTGCGCACGGAGTTTCCGGGCGCGCGCGGCTTCGGCTTCATCCGCCGCGTCACCGAGACCGGGCAGGACGCCTTCGTCGCCGCTGCGCGCGCGGAAGGACGGCCGGGCTTCGGCATCCGCCAGCTGGCGCCGCACGCTGGCGACCGGTTCGTCATCCAATACATCGAGCCGCTGGCGGACAATGCTGCCGCGGTCGGCCTGGACATCGCCTCGGAGTCCGCCCGCCGCGCCGCCGCGCAGGCGGCCGCGGACAGCGGTGCGCCACGGCTGTCCGCGCCGATCACCCTGGTGCAGGCCGGCGCGCAGCGTGCGCAGTCGTTCCTGATGCTGCTGCCGGTGTACCGCGATGGCGCGACGCCCGCCGCGCCAGCGCAACGCCAGCGCGAGCTGCTTGGCTGGACCTATGCGCCGCTGCTGATGTCGCAGATGATGCAGGCCCTGCATCCGGATCCGCGATGGTCGGGGCTGGCATTGCGCGACCTCGATGCCGCCGATGCGGGCACCTTCTATGCCAGTGCGGCGCAGCCGACCGACGCGCCGGCGCCGGTGGTGGCGCTGCAGCGAGAGGTCATGGGGCGGCGCTGGCAGCTGCGCGTGACCGCGGGGCCGGCATTCCTGGCGGCCAACACGCCGTGGTCGCTGCGCACGGCGCTGTCGCTGGGCGCCGTGCTGAGCGTGCTGGCGTCGGCGCTGGCGTTCGCGCTGTGCAGCAACCGCGTGCGGCGCCGGCAGATCGCCCGCGACCAGGCGAACCTGGTCGCCGTCGTGCAAAGCTCCGCCGACGGCATCATCGGCAAGACGCTCGAGGGCGTGGTCACCAGTTGGAACCGGGCCGCCGAACAGCTGTTCGGCTTCAGCGAGGCCGAAGCGATGGGGCGGCGGCTGGGCGAGCTGATCGTGCCGCCGGAACTGATGCACGAGGAGGAATCGGTGCTGCGGCGGATCGGACGCGGCGAGGACGTGCCGTACTTCGAAACCGTGCGCCGGCATGCCGACGGACGCCTGCTGGACGTGCTGGTCAGCGTATCGCCGATCTACAACGCCGAAGGCCGGCCGATCGGTGCGTCCAAGACGGTGCGCGACATCTCCGAGCAAAAGGCCGCGCGGGCGCAGATCCTGGCCTTGAACGCGACCCTGGAAAGCCAGGTGGCGGCGCGGACCGCCGAGTTGAGCCGCAGCACCGCGATGCTCGAAGGCGTGCTGAGCGCCGCCTCGGAAGTGGCGATCATCGCCACCGACCGCGACGGCACCATCACCCTGTTCAACACCGGCGCCGAGCGCCTGCTCGGTTACCGCCGCGAGGACGTGGTCGGCACGCTGACGCCTGGCGCGTTCCACCTGGCCGAGGAGGTGGCCGCCCGCGGCGCGATGCTGGCCGCCGAGCTGGGGCATCCGGTGGAAGGCTTCCGCGTGTTCGTGGAAAAGGCAGAGCGCGATGGCGCCGATACCTGCGAGTGGACATATGTGCGCCGCGACGGCGCGACCCGCCAGGTGAGCCTTGTGGTGACGGCGATCCGCACCGCACAGGGCGAACTCTCCGGCTACCTGGGCATCGCCCTGGACATCAGCGAACGGCAGGCGGCCGAGCGCTCGCTGGCGCGCAGCATGGCCCTGACCCAGGCGATCCTTGACACCGCGGTCAACCCCATCATCACCTTCGACGCGCGCGGCAAGGTACGCTCGGTCAATCGCGCCGGCGAACGCGTGTTCGGCTATGGCGCCGACGAACTGGTCGGCGAGGACGTCAGCCGGCTGATGCCCGAGGCGGCGTCCAGCCTGCACGCGGCGATGGCGGCCGACGTGCCGCCGACGGGCGCGTGGCCGGAGCGCGTCGACAGCGCCCGCGAACTGCAGGCGCTGCGCAAGAATGGCGACGCGTTCGCGATCGAGATCAGCCTCGGTACGATGTGGATCGACGGCGAATGCCTGCTGGTCGGCGTCATCGCCGACATCACCGATCGGCACCGCCAGCGCCAGGCGCTGACGCGCGCCCGCGACCAACTGGCGATGGCGGCCGACGCTGCCGAACTCGGGATATGGACCTGGACCCCGGGCGACGACGCGCTGGAATGCAACGAGCGCATGTACGAGCTGTACGAGTGGCCTGCAGCGCTGCGCGAACGCGGCCTGCGCTATGCCGACTGGCGGGTGAAGGTGCATCCCGACGACATCGCGATGACCGAGGCCAGCCTGCAATCGGCGGTGGCGCACGGGACGGTCTACGACCCGGTGTTCCGGGTGCAGTGCAGCGACGGCGGCCTGCGGCATATCCAGGCCGGCGCGCACACCGAGCGCGATGCGCAGGGCCGGGTCACCCGGGTCATCGGCATCAACCGCGACATCAGCGCACAACTGCAGGCCGAGCAGGAACTGCGCCAGGCCAAGGCGCGCGCCGACGAGGCCAGTCAGGCCAAGTCCTCGTTCCTGGCCAACATGAGCCACGAGATCCGCACGCCGATGAACGCGGTGCTGGGCATGCTGCAGCTGCTGCAGCGCACCGCGCTGGACGCGCGCCAGGACGACTACGTGGGCAAGGCGCAGAAGGCCGGCAAGTCGCTGCTGAGCCTGCTCAACGACATTCTCGACTACTCCAAGATCGAGGCTGGCAAGCTGCAGCTGGACCTGCATCCGTTCCGCATCGAGGAACTGCTGCGCGACCTGGCGGTGGTGCTGGCGGGCAATCACCAGCGGCCGGAAGTGGAGATCGTCTACCAGCTCGATCGCGGCATCCCCGACCGGGTGATCGGCGACGCGCTGCGTCTGCAGCAGGTGCTGATCAACCTGGCCGGCAACGCGCTCAAGTTCACCGAGCACGGACATGTGCGCTTGCGCGTGGAGCTGCTGCAGCGGCAGGCGCAGGCGGTGACCCTGCGCATGATCGTGGAGGACACCGGCATCGGCATCAGTGCCGAGCAGCAGCAGCGCATCTTCCACAGCTTCACCCAGGCCGAGGCCTCGATCAGTCGCCGCTTCGGCGGCAGCGGCCTGGGCCTGGTGATCAGCCGGCGCCTGATAGGCATGATGGGCGGCGAGCTGCAGGTGCACAGCGTGCTCGGCGAGGGCAGCCGGTTCTGGTTCGACCTGCCGCTGGCGCTGGACGCGAACGCCGAGGCGGGTACTGGATGCGGCTGCGCGCGCCCGCGGCATGTGCTCGTCGTCGACGACAGCGCGCTGGTGCGCGAGGTGCTGATCGATGCGTTGGGCGCATGCGGCTGGCGGGTGGACGGCGTCGCCAGCGGCGAGGAGGCCGTGGCGCATGTGCTCGCGGCCGAGCGCAAGGGTGCTCGCTACGACGCCGTGCTGATGGACTGGCGCCTGCCCGGCATCGACGGCGTCACCGCGGCGGCGCAACTGCGCGCGATGTGCGCCGTGCCGCCGCTAGTGCTGATGCTGACCGCCTACCAGAGCGAACTGCTGGGCCAGACGCAGGGCCACGTGTCGCCGCCGTTCGCCGATCACCTGGTCAAGCCGGTGACGCCGTGCCAGGTGATCGAAGCGCTGGAGCGGGCCTGGAACGGCGGCGCCAGGATCGCCGCGCCAGCGACGGTGCCGCAGCGTGTGGCGCGCCTGCCCGGGCTGCGCGTGCTGGTGGTCGAGGACAATGCGCTGAACCGGCAGGTGGCCGAGGAACTGCTGTGCGCGGAGGGCGCGCAGGTGGCGCTGGCCGAGGACGGCCTGTCCGGCGTGCAGTGCGTGCGCGAGAGCGGCCAGGTCTTCGACGTGGTGGTGATGGACATGCAGATGCCGCGCGTGGACGGCCTGGAAGCGACCCGGCGCATCCGCGCCGACGCGCGTTTCGCGCGGCTGCCGATCCTGGCGATGACCGCCAACGCTGCGCAGGACGACGTCGATGCCTGCCTGGCGGCGGGCATGGACGCGCATATCGGCAAGCCGATCGATCTGGAGCAGATGGTGGAAGCGCTGCTGCGCCTGAGCGGCCGTGCCGCTGCGCCGGCCGCGCCGGCCCCGCAGCCGGCCCCGCAGCCGGCGCGGCCTGCACCGGCGGCGCTCGATACGATCCTGGCCCGGTTCGGCAACAACGCCGGCCTGTTCGTGCGCATGCTCGACGCTTTCGCCGAAGAGCATCGCACGCTGCTGCAGCGGGTCGACGAGGCGTTGCGGCAGGGCGATGCCGGCGCCAGCGCCGATGCCGCACATGCCTTGAAAGGCAGCGCGGCGACGCTGGGGGCTGCCAACCTGGCGCAGGCCGCCGCCGTGTTGGAGCAGGACGCACGCGGCGGGCAGCTGCCCGACGCAGCGGCGACATTGGCGGCGCTGCACGCGGTGGCCGCGCAGGATCTGGACGCGCTGCGCGCCGCGGCCGCGCCGCTGCGCACGCCCACGCCGCCTGCCGCGACGGACGCCATGAGCGAAGCGCCCCTGCAGCCGTGGTTGCGTGCGCTGGAACCGCTGCTGCGTCAATCCGACCTGGCCGCGCTGACCCTGCTGGCCCAGGCACCGCCGGCCATCGCCGGCGCCCAGGCCGGCGACGCGCTGCGGTTGCGCGAGCAGGTGCAGGCGCTGCGTTTCGACGACGCCCTCGTCACCCTGAACACCCTGTTGGAGACCGCTTCCCCATGAGCGATTTCGCTGCCTACCGACGCCTCGCCCCGCAGGGACGACGCCCGCGCGTGCTGATCGTGGACGACCAGCCGATCAACATCCACGCGCTGCACGAACTGCTGCGCGATGCCTGCGAGGTCAGCATGGCGCTGGATGGCGCGCGCGCCCTGGCCTTGTGCCAGCAGCAGCCGCCGGACCTGGTGCTGCTGGACGTGATGATGCCGGAGCTTGACGGCCTGCAGGTCTGCCGCCGGCTCAAGGCCGACCCGGTGACGGCGGACATTCCGGTGGTGTTCGTCACCGGGCAGGATGCGCCGGAGGATGAGGTCGCCGCGCTGGAGGCCGGGGGCGCCGATTTCATCAGCAAGCCGGTGCAGCCGGTGGTGGTGCGGGCGCGGGTGCAGAACCATCTGATCATGAAACTGCAGAGCGACCTGTTGCGCGAGGTCGCGCTGCTGGATGGGCTGACCGGGGTGGCCAATCGCCGCCGGTTCGACGAGGCCCTGGGCACGCACTGGCAGGCCTGCCTGCGCGAAGGCAAGCCCTGCGGGGCGCTGATGATCGACGTGGACTACTTCAAGCGCTACAACGACCACTACGGCCATCAACTCGGCGACGGCTGCCTGCGCGCCGTCGCCCAGGCGCTGGCCGGCTGCGTGCTGCGTCCGCACGATCTGCTGGCCCGCTACGGCGGCGAGGAGTTCGTGGCGCTGCTGCCGGGCAGCGAGGCTGAGGGCGTGCGCGAGGTGGCGCAGCGCATGCTGCAGCGGGTCGCCGAACTGCAACTGGCGCACGCGGCTTCGCCGCTGGGGCCATGCGTGAGCATCAGCCTGGGCGGTGCGGTGGCGCTGCCCCAGGCCGAGACCAGCGCCGCACAGTTGCTGGCGCAGGCCGATGCGCAGCTGTATCTGGCCAAGCAGGGCGGGCGCGCGCGGGCCTGCGTGACGTGAGGCGCCGCGCCGGTGACCGTTGCCGGCGCAACCAAGCGCGTCGCCTCGGCGCCGATCTGCCAGAATCGACCGATTGCCTGTCGATGTCGCCTCCATGACCGTTGCCGCGTCTCCCGTTCCGCCCGTCAATTCGCCGCGTCGCGTGCTGCTGGCCAGCCTGGTCGGCACCACCATCGAGTTCTTCGACTTCTACATCTACGCCACCGCCGCGGTGCTGGTGTTCCCCAAGCTGTTCTTCCCCGAAGGCGATGCCGATGCGGCGCAGTTGCAGTCGCTGGCGACCTTCGCCGTGGCCTTCGTCGCGCGGCCGCTGGGGTCGGCGCTGTTCGGCCATTTCGGCGACCGGATCGGGCGCAAGGCCACCCTGGTGGCAGCGCTGCTGACCATGGGCCTGTCCACCGTGCTGATCGGCCTGCTGCCCAGTTACGGGCGCATCGGCTTGTGGGCGCCGGCGCTGCTGGTGCTGTGCCGCTTCGGCCAGGGCCTGGGCCTGGGCGGGGAGTGGGGCGGGGCGGTGCTGCTGGCCACCGAGAACGCGCCGCCGGGCAAGCGCGCCTGGTACGGCATGTTCCCGCAGTTGGGCGCACCGCTCGGCTTCCTGCTGTGTTCGGGCATCTTCCTGCTGCTGGGCGCGCTGCTGGACGAGGCGCAGTTCCTGCACTGGGGCTGGCGCATTCCGTTCGTCGCCAGCGCCCTGTTGGTGATCACCGGGCTGTGGGTGCGCCTGCGCATTCACGAGACCCCGGATTTCCAGCGCGCCCTGGACCGCAACGAGCGCGTGCGCCTGCCGATGCAGACGGTGCTGTCGCAGCACATCGGCGCAACGCTGCTGGGCACGTTCGCGGTGCTGGCGACCTTCGTGCTGTTCTACCTGATGACGGTGTTCGCGCTGCAGTACGGCACCAAGACGCTGCACTACAGCCGCGAGCAGTTCCTGCTGCTGCAGATGGTCGGCATCCTGTTCTTCGCCGCCGGCATCCCGTTGTCGGCCTGGTATGGCGACCGTCGTGGCACGCGCCCGGCGATGCTGGTGGCCAGCGTGGCGATCGTCGCGTTCGGGTTGTTGTTCGCGCCATTGTTCCAGGCCGGGCAGCCCTGGCAGGTGCTGGCATTCCTGGCATTGGGCTTCTTCTTCATGGGCCTGACCTACGGCCCCTGCGGCACGCTGCTGGCCGAACTGTTCCCGGTGCCGGTGCGCTACACCGGCGCCTCGCTGGCGTTCAACCTGGCCGGCATCGTCGGCGCGGCACCGGCGCCGTATGTCGCGGTGTGGCTGGCCAAGCAGTACGGCCTGCCCTGGGTGGGCTACTACCTCAGCGCGGCGGCGCTGCTGACCTTGCTGGCGCTGCTGGCGATCAGGCGGCCGCGTCGCTGAGCGCCTGCTCCGGCGGCGGCGCGCATTCGACCCGGTTGCGGCCGCCGGCCTTGGCCAGGTAGAGATACTTGTCGGCTTCGGTCAGCAGCGGATGCAGGGCCTGCCGCTGCGGGCCGCTGCTGCTGACGCCGATGCTGATGGTCAGGCGCAGGGTCTGCGTGCCCAGCGGGATCTTGAGGTCGGCGATGCGCGCGCGCAGGGTCTCGAAGTAGTCGGTGGCCGCGGCTGCGTCCAGGCCCGGCACCAGCATGCAGAACTCTTCGCCGCCGAAGCGCGCCACCATGTCCTGCGGGCGCGCGTGCGCGGCCAGGGTCGCGGCGACCGCACGCAGCGCCTCGTCGCCGGCCTCGTGGCCGCAGGTGTCGTTGATGTGCTTGAAGTGGTCGATGTCGAGCATCGCCACGCTGACCGGTTCCTGCCGCGCCAGCCACTGTGGCAGCATGCGCTGGCTCTGTTCGAGGAAGTGCCGGCGGTTGGGCAGGCTGGTGAGGAAATCGCGCGTGGCCAGGTCCTGCAGCGTGCCGATCAGCTCCAGCTGGTCCACGTTCTGCGAGACCCGGCAGAAGAACTCCTCGCGCGAGAAGGGCTTGCGCAGGAAGTCGTTGGCGCCGTTCTTGAGGAAGCGCGGCACCAGCGAGGGATCGTTGTTGCCGGACAGGCCGATCACCGCCAGCATGTCGCGTGCGCGCAAGGTGCGCAGCCGGCGGGTGAATTCCACGCCTTCCATGCCCGGCATCTCCTGATCCACCACCGCCAGGCGGATCGATGGGTTGGCCTCGATCGCGCGCAGCCCGGCGGCGCCGTCGGCGGCCTCGACCACGCGGTAGCCATACATCTTCAGCAGCGAGGCGGCGTAGGCGCGCGCCGACGGCGAGTCGTCCACCACCAGCGCGGTGATGGCGCGGTTGCGCGCCAGCCGCTGCACCAGCCAGGCCAGGTAGTCGATGCTGTCCGGCGCGTTCTTCAGTACGAAGTCGATGATCTGCTGGGTCAGGATGCGCTTGCGCAGGCTTTCGTCGTAGACCCCGCTGACCACCACCGTGGGCAGGCCGCGGGCGACGAAGAAGTCCACCACGGCGTCGCGGTCGCCATCGGCCAGCACCAGCCCGGTCAGTGCCAGGAACCAGGAGCCGCCGTCGTCCAGCGCGGCGGCCGCCTCGGCCAGGGTGGAGACCACCACGACCGGCAGTTCGACCCGTTGCGCGATCGCCGCGCGCAGCAGGTCGGTGAAGGTCCGCGAGTTTTCCACCAGCAGGATGCGCTGCTGTGCGGGGCTGCCGTCGGGGGCGATCGGGGCGATCGACAACGGGTGCGACATGCAGGCCTCGCGGGCGGCAATCCAGGGGTGGAACCCGGTTAGCGGCCGCGCGCGCGCAAACTTGAGGGTGGCCCGACGGCTACCACAGCGCGTCGCGCAGCTTGTACCAGGACATCGCCGCCACCAGCAGCGGCGTACGCAGCAGGCGGCCGCCGGGGAAGGGTGCGTGCGGAATCCGCGCGAACACGTCCAGCCGCTGCACCTGTCCGCCGATCGCCGCGGCGATGACCGCGCCGGCCAGGCCGGTGGCGGCCACGCCGTGGCCGGAGAAGCCCTGCGCGAAGTACACGTTCGGGGTCAGCCGGCCCCAGTGCGGGGCGCGGTTGCGGGTGATGTCGACGTAGCCGCCCCACACCGACTCCATCTCCACCCGGCGCAGTTGCGGGAACACCCGGCGCATGCGCCGGGTCATCACCCCGCGCAGGCCTGGAGGGGGCAGCGAGGAATAGCTGGCGCGGCCGCCGAACAGCAGCCGGTGGTCGCGGCTGAGGCGGAAGTAGTCCAGCGCCCAGTTGACGTCGGCCACCGCCATGTCGTTGCCGATCAGCTCGCGGGCCAGCGCCTCGCCCAGCGGCGCACTGGCGCCGATGTAGGTGCCGACCGGCATGATCCGCGATTCCAGCTCCGGGGCGATGCCGCGCAGCCAGGCATTGCCGGCGAGGATGGCGAACTCGCCCTCGACCTCGCCGTGCGCGCTGCGCAGGATCGGCCGCGCGCCGCGCAGCAGCTGCGTGACCGGCGTCTGCTCGTGGATGCGTACGCCGGCAGCCAGCGCCGCCCGCGCCAGGCCGCGCGCGTACTCCAGCGGATGCAGGTGGCCGCTGGCGGCGTCGTACATCGCCCCCAGATAGCGCGGGCTGCGCAACTGCGACTGCAACTGCGCGCGGTCCCACCATTGCAGCGGATAGTCGTAGCGCTGCGCCATCTCGATGATGCCGGCACGCAAGGCGCGTTCCTGGCGCGGCTTGATCGCCACGTGCGCATGCCCGTCGCGCCAGTCGCAGGCGATGCCGTGGCGGGCGATGCGGCTGCGCAGCAGGTGCATGCCGTCGCGCGAGAAATCGAACAGCAGCCGCGCATCGTCCTGGCCGAGCAGGGCTTCGAGGGTGTGCTGCTCGCAGCCGTAACCGACGATGGCCTGCCCGCCGTTGCGCCCGGACGCGCCCCAGCCGACCCGCTGCGCCTCCAGCACCACCACCCGATACCCCGCCTCGGCCAAGGCCAACGCCGCACTCAGCCCGGTATAGCCGGCACCGAGGATGCACACATCGGCGCGTACCCGGCCTCGTAGTGGTTCCTGTTTCGGGAACGGTGCGGCGCTGTCGAGGTACCAGGACGCGCCGGGAGTCGGGAATTGGGAATCGGGAATCGGAGAAGCGTTGGTCATGGTGGCGAACCGTTGCGATGACCCAGGCACACCACGCGCCGGGCTGCAGGCGCATTCGCGGTGCCTGCTTTCGATTCCCGATTCACCATTCCCGATTCCCAGCCTTCAAACCGTGCGCAAATACCAGCGATAGTCCACATCGCTGACCTGCGCCTGGAAATCCAGCAGCTCGCGGCGCTTCTGCTGGCCGTAGATATGCCGGAAGCGCGTGCCGAAGTAAGTGGCGGCAAAATCGCTGTCCAGGAAACGGGCGATCGCGCCGCGCCAGTCCGGCTCGCGTGCGGGGTGCTGGGCGTAGGCATTGCCCTGCGTCGGCGGGCCCGGATCGAGACCTTGCGCCAGGCCGTGCTCGATGCCGGCCAGCACCGCCGCGGCGACCAGGTAGGGATTGGCGTCGGCGCCGGCGATGCGGTGTTCGATGCGGGTGTTGGCCGGATCGCTGTGCGGCACCCGCATCGCCACGGTGCGGTTGTTGAAGCCCCAGCTGTCGTTGAGCGGGACGAAGGCGTTGGCGACGAAGCGCCGGTAGCTGTTGGCGTGCGGGGCGAACAGCAGCAGGCAGTCCTCGACGCTGTGCTGCAGTCCGCCGATGGCATGGCGCAAGGGCGTGGCCGGCGCCTGCGGGGTGCAGGCGAACACGTTGTCGCCGGCACCGTCCAGCAGGCTCACGTGCAGGTGCAGGCCGCTGCCGGACTGCGCAGCGAACGGCTTGGCCATGAAGCTGGCGAGCAGGCCCTGCTGCTGCGCGATCGCCTTGATCGCGCGCTTGAGCAGCACCGCATCGTCGCAGGCGGCCAGGGCATCGGCGCGGTGCTTGAGGTTGATCTCGAACTGGCCCGGCGCGTATTCGGCGACCGCGGTGTCGGCCGGGATGCCTTGCGCGCGGCAGGCCTGCGCGACCGCGTCGGTGAAGCCGCGCTGGTCGTCCAGTTCCTGCATGTAATAGACCTGGGTGCTGTCGCTGCGCAGCCCGCTGTGGGCGTGCAGCGGCGGCTGCGGGCGGCCGTGCGCATCGGCGTGCGGATCGAACAGGTAGAACTCCAGTTCCACCGCGATCACCGGCGTCAGCCCGCGTGCCTGCAGCCGCGCCAGCACCTGCGCCAGCACCTGGCGCGGGGCGAAGTCGAGCGCGCCGCCGGCGCCGTCCTGCATCGTCAGCAGCAGTTGCGCCGACGGCACCGGCGCCCACGGCACCGGCCGCAGGCTGCCCGGCACCGGAAAGCACAGCCGGTCCTCGTCGCCGATGTCGTAGCCGAGCCCGGTTTCCTCGACGGTGTTGCCGGTGATGTCGGTGGCGATCAGCGACATCGGCAGGCACACCCCGTTGCGGTAGACCTTGTCCAACGCATCGCGGGCGATGCGCTTGCCGCGCAGCAGGCCATTGCAGTCCGGCAGCAGCAGGTCGATCTGCTCGCAGCCGGCGATGCGCTGCAGGGTCTGGGCGTCGTCCGGGGGCAGCAGCGGAGCATCGTGCATGCGGGTCATCGCGGCGGACTGCGGGAGTGGTTCGAGCTTAGCAGAGCGCCATGGCGTCAAGAATACTCAACGGCCGCGGGGCGCGCTGTGCCAACGGTCGGCCGCACTGTCGTCACGCTGCGGCAAGATTTCACGGCGTTGCGTGCGTAACGTGGGGCGCCGCGCATGCAGTCTGTGCCGCGTTCCGCAGTGCGTCGTGTTGTAAAAATAAAACGCCCGCGGTAACTTGCGACGACGCCACACGAGTTCTTCGCATGGCCGTATCGCCCCTGGTCGGCGTGCCGACCGACCGCAAGCTCATCGGCCAGCATCCGTTTCTGGCCGCGGGCGAGAAGTATCTGCGCGCCGCCGTCGATGGTGCGGGGGTGACCCCGGTGCTGCTGCCGTCGCTGCAGCCGCCGGTCGATGCCCGCGCGTGGTTGACCCGGCTCGATGGCCTGCTGCTGACCGGTGCGGTCAGCAATATCGAACCGCATCATTACAGCGACGAGCCGAGCTGGCTCGGCAACCTGCACGACCCGGCGCGCGACGCCAACACGCTGGACCTGATTCCGCAGGCGATCTCGCTGGGCCTGCCGATCCTGGCGATCTGCCGCGGCTTCCAGGAGATCAACGTCGCCCTCGGCGGCACCCTGCACCAGAAGGTGCATGCGCAGCCGGGGCTGTCCGATCATCGCGAGGATCCGCAGGCACCGCTGGAGGCGCAGTACGCGCCGGCGCACGAGGTGACGCTGAGTCACGGCGGCTGGCTGGAGGAGATCGCCGGCCGCGACCGGGTGCGGGTCAACTCGCTGCACGGACAGGGCGTGGCCCGGCTCGGCGGCGACCTGATCGTCGAGGCGCTGGCGCCGGACGGCCTGATCGAGGCCTTCCGCGGCATCGGCCCCGGCTTCCTGCTGGGCGTGCAATGGCATCCGGAGTGGCGGGTGCTGGACGACGCGTTCTATCTCGGCATCTTCCAATCCTTCGGCGACGCCTGTCGCCACTATGCGGCCACCCGCAGGCACTGAGTCCCATGGCCAGTCGACCCCGATCGCGCAAGCACACGCCGGAACAGCAGGAAAGCTCGCTGCGGCGCTGGCTCAAGGAACGCCACATCACCGAGGTCGAATGCCTGGTGCCGGACATCACCGGCAACGCCCGCGGCAAGATCATTCCTGCCGCCAAGTTCTCGCACGACTACGGCACGCGGCTGCCCGAGGGCATCTTCGCCACCACCGTCACTGGCGATTACCCAGACGACTATTACGACCTGACCTCGCCGTCGGATTCGGACATGCAACTGCGTCCGGACCCGGACACGGTGCGCATGGTGCCATGGGCCGCTGACCCCACTGCGCAGGTGATCCACGATTGCTACACCAAGGAGGGCAAGCCGCACGAACTGGCGCCACGCAACGTGCTGCGCGGCGTGCTGGCGGCGTATGCGGCGATCGGCTGCAAGCCGGTGGTGGCGCCGGAGCTGGAATTCTTCCTGGTGCAGAAGAACACCGATCCGGACTTCCCGCTGCTGCCGCCGGCCGGCCGCTCCGGGCGCCCGGAGACGGCGCGGCAGTCGTACTCGATCGATGCGGTCAACGAGTTCGACCCGATCCTGGACCTGATGTACGACTATTGCGACGCGATGGAACTGGATGTGGACACGCTGATCCACGAATCCGGCGCGGCGCAGCTGGAGGTCAACTTCACCCACGACGATGCGCTGTCGCGCGCCGACCAGGTGTTCCTGTTCAAGCGCACCATGCGCGAGGCGGCCTTGCGCCACGGCGTCTACGCCACCTTCCTGGCCAAGCCGATGGAGAACGAGCCGGGCAGTGCGATGCACATCCACCAGAGCCTGGTGGACAAGCACGGCAAGAACGTCTTCAGCGGCCGCCGTGCCGGCGAGTACAGCCGCACCTTCGCCCATTACCTGGCGGGCCTGCAGAAGTACGTGCCGATGGCGATGGCGTTCTTCGCGCCGAACGTCAATTCCTACCGGCGGCTGATGTTCGGCGAGGTGTCGCCGAGCAACGTGCTGTGGGGCTTCGACAACCGCACCTGTGGCCTGCGCGTGCCGATCGACACGATCGAGAACATGCGCGTGGAGAGCCGCTTCGCCGGTTCCGACGCCAATCCCTATCTGGCGATGGCGGCGACGCTGGCCTGCGGCCTGCTCGGAATCCGCGAGAAGCTCGAGCCGACCGAGCCGACCACCGGCAGCGGCAAGGAGATGGGCTATCAGTTGCCGCGTTCACTGGGCGAGGCGCTGGACGAGCTGGAGCGCTGCGCGCCGTTGCAGGAGTTGCTGGGGCCGCGCTTCGTGCGGGCGTACATTTCGGTCAAGCGCAAGGAGTACGAGACGTTCTTCCGGGTGATCAGTTCGTGGGAGCGGGAGTTTTTGTTGTTGAACGTGTGAGCTGCTGTTGGCTGTTGTGGTTGGGCTGCTGCGCAGTCGTTCGTACTCCTCGACGCTGCTTCGATCTTGCCGCTTCCGCTTCTGCTCCCGCTTCATCTGTTGCTGTTGCTGTTGCTTCTGCTGTTGCTTTTTGGCTTTTGATTTACCGGGTTCCCTTCCGTAGCGGCGGCCATCGCGGGGAAACACCCGAAGGGCGGCGTACATGGATGTACGCCGTCCGCGGCAGGGGCAGGATGCCCCTTCCGCGGATCCCCGTGATGGACGCGGACCCGGAGCGCGCAGCGCGGAGGGCGCGAAGGCAGGGCGCGCTTTCTTTTGGTTACCTTTTCTTTGCGCGAGCAAAGAAAAGTAACTCGCCCGCAAGGGCGAAAGCCTTTAAAGCTTTTGCCGTTGCTATTGCTGTTGATTGAAATTTTTCTGTCGGACGAGAATATCTGTAGGAGCGGCTTCAGCCGCGACAGACACAATTGGCTCTCGCTGTCGCGGCTGAAGCCGCTCCTACGATTCAGCGGCCGCCTCCGCGTCAGCTAGAGCAAGAGCAAGAGCAAAGCTTTCGCCTAGCGGCGAGTCACTTTTCTTTGCTTGTGCAAAGAAAAGTAACCAAAAGAAAGCACACCCTGCCTCGCGCCCTCCGCGCTAACGCGCTCCGGGTCCGTGTCCACCCCGGGGATTCGCGGAAGGGGCATCCTGCCCCTGCCGCGAACGGCGCACATCCATGTGCGCCGCCCCTTCGGGGTTTTTCCCCGGGCTGGCCGCCGCTTCGGAAGGGAACCCGGCAAGTCAAAAGCGACGGCAACAGCAAGAGCAACAGCAACAGCAACAGCAACAGCAACAGCAACAGCAAAGCTTGGCCGCGTTGCGGCCTTGGTAACAACATTGGAGTGGACATGGACCCGATCGAAACGCGCGCCCTGCAGGACCTGGATGCTGCGCACCACCTGCACCCGTTCAACGACAACGCCGCCCTGGCGCAGAAAGGCACCCGCATCCTCACCCGCGGCGACGGCGCCTACGTCTGGGATGCCGACGGCAACCAGTTGCTGGACGCCTTCGCCGGCCTGTGGTGCGTCAACGTCGGTTACGGGCGCAAGGAACTGGGCCAGGCCGCCGCGCGGCAGATGGAACAGCTGGCGTACTACAACAGCTTCTTCCAGTGCACCACCGAACCCACCATCCGCCTGGCCGCCAAGCTCGCCGAACTGGCGCCGGGCGACCTCGACCATGCCTTCTTCACCAACTCCGGCTCCGAGGCCAACGACACCATCCTGCGCCTGGTGCGGCACTTCTGGGCCGTGCAGGACCAGCCGCAGAAGAGCATCTTCATCGGCCGCCACGACGGCTACCACGGCACCACCATGGCCGGCGCCAGCCTCGGCGGGATGAAGGGCATGCATCGCCAGGGCGGTCTGCCGATCCCGGACATCCACCACATCGATCCGCCGTACTGGTTCGGCGACGGCGGCGACATGGACCCGGAGGAATACGGGCTGCTGGCCGCGCGCAGGCTGGAGGACAAGATCCTGGAACTGGGGCCGGAGCGGGTCGCTGCGTTCATCGGCGAGCCGATCATGGGCGCGATCGGCGTGTACATCCCGCCGCGCAGCTACTGGCCGGAGATCGAACGCATCTGCCGCCGCTACGACGTGCTGCTGGTCGCCGACGAGGTGATCTGCGGCTTCGGCCGCACTGGCGAATGGTTCGGGTCGCAGCACTTCGGCTTTCAGCCGGACGTGATGACCATCGCCAAGGGCATCACCTCCGGCTACATCCCGCTCGGGGCGGCGATGTTCGGCACGCGCGTGGCCACGGTACTGAAGGAGCAGGGCGGCGAACTGGCGCACGGCTGCACCTATTCCGGCCACCCGGTATGCGCGGCGGTGGCGCTGGAGAACCTGCGCCTGCTGCAGGACGAGGGCGTCGTCGAACGCGCGCGCAGCGAGATCGCGCCGTACCTGGCGCAGCGCTGGGCCGAGCTGGGCGAGCACCGGCTGGTCGGCGAGGCGCGCATCGTCGGCATGATCGGGGCGCTCGAGCTGGTGCCGGACAAGCCGCGCCGGCACTCCTTCCCCGAGCGCGGCAAGGTCGGCGCGCTGTGTCGCGACAACGCGCTGCGCCGCGGCCTGATCCTGCGTGCCACCAATGATGCGATGCTGCTGTCGCCGCCGCTGATCCTCAGCCGCGCCCAGGTCGACGAACTGTTCGACAAGGCCTGGCGGGCGCTGGAGGACACCGCGCAGGCCCTGGGCAAATAGCCCGGCGCTGGGTAGTCTGGACCGTCCCCCGGACCGGCGCGCGGCGCCGATCCTTCCCCCTCTTGCCCATGGACCCGCGGAGACCTGCCATGACCTTGCGACTGCTCACTCTTTCCCTGGCCACTGCGCTGCTCGCCGGCTGCGGCGGTTCCGGCGGCGACGCGGACAAGGCGGGGCAGGGCGAGGCGAAGGTGCTCAACGTGTACAACTACTCGGACTACATCGCCGAGAACACGATTCCCGACTTCGAGAAGCAGACCGGCATCAAGGTCACCTACGATGTCTTCGACAGCGACGAGATGGTGGAGACCAAGCTGCTGGCCGGCGGCAGCGGCTACGACGTGGTGGTGCCGACGCTGAACTTCTTCGGCCGACAGATCCAGGCAGGCGTGTTCCTGCCGCTGGACAAGAGCAAGATCCCGAACCTGGCCAATCTCGATCCGCAGATCATGCAGCGCATCGCGCAGCAGGATCCGGGCAACAAGTACGGCGTGCCGTACATGGTCGGCACCACCGGCATCGGCTACAACGTCGACAAGGTCAAGGCTGCGTTCGGCAGCACCGACATCGCCAACAGCTGGGACCTGGTGTTCAAGCCGGAGAACCTGGCCAAGCTCAAGGATTGCGGCGTGACCCTGCTGGACACACCCTCCGACCTGATCCCGATCGCGCTGCACTACCTGGGCGAGGATCCGCACAGCACCGATCCGGCCAAGATCGAGCAGGCCGCGGCGCTGATCAAGCGCATCCGCCCGTACGTGCAGAACTTCCACTCCTCGCAGTACGTGACCTCGCTGGCCAACGGCAGCACCTGCCTGGCGGTGGGCTGGTCCGGCGACATCATCCAGGCCCGCGACCGCGCCGAGGAAGCCAAGAACGGCGTGCACGTGGCCTATTCGATTCCCAAGGAAGGCGCGCCGCAGTGGTTCGACATGCTGGCCATTCCCAAGGACGCCAAGCATCCGGACAACGCCTACGCGTTCATCAACTACCTGCTGACGCCGAAGGTGGCCGCGGCCAATACCGACTTCATCCACTACGCCAACCCGGTGCCGCAGGCGACCCCGCTGGTGGACGCGGCGATCCGCAACGACCCCACCATCTATCCGCCGCCGGAAGTGGCCGCGAAGATGTTCACCTACTCGATCAACCCGCCCGAGGTGGACAAGCTGTACACCCGCCTGTGGACGGAGATCAAGACCGGGCGTTGAGCCGCTGGTCTTTGCTGTCCCGGGCGATGCGTTGTCGTTGATCCGGGCGGGGCAGCACGACACGCTTGCCCGAGCCGGCCATGCCAAGTGCAAGCACCTGTTGTGGGAGGGACTTCAGTCCCGACGCGATGCTGCCTGGGGCGCATCGCGTCTTCGCCCGTCGCGGCTGAAGCCGCTCCTTCCCCTTTTGCCGGTGCACGCAGGTACCGCGCCGGCACGCTCTCCCGGTCGAGATCGGAGCGGGCAGCACCTCTCCCGTAGGAGCGGCTTCAGCCGCGACAGGCCTTCCCGATAGCGCCCTTCGCGCGACCGAAGGGCGCCTCTGCGCATGGTGCCCCATCGGACTGAGCGACCGAAAAATCGCTCCTCGACGCAGGCGCCCGGATCTGGCGCCGCACAGCATCCGCACTCGCGGAGACGCCGCAGCGCCACCGCCACGCGATGCTCACACACTCTGTACTCGCCGGTACAAATAATGCGCCGGCGGGCGTACGCTACCGTTTGGTGGTGTCGCCGTCCCGACCCGGCGACGTTCTTCCTCTCCCCAGGAATCAGCGACTTGAGCAACCACGACCCAGACTCCTCGCAGGCGCCGCGGCAGGCCGCCGCGCGCGACGCCCACGCCGACCAGGGCCAGTCCGGCAAGCGCCAGGACGGCGCGCGCGACGACGACGCCGGCAAGGCGGACACCCCGTCGCCGCTGAAGAACCCCAAGGTCAAATGGACCCTGCTGCTGATCGGCCTGCTGGTGGTGATCGGCCTGGTGGTGTGGCTGATCTACTACCTCACCACCGGCCGCTACCTGCAGGAGACCAACAACGCCTACCTGCAGGCCGACACGGTGGCGGTGGCCCCACGGGTCAATGGCTATGTCACCGCGGTGTACGTGCGCGACAACCAGACAGTGACCGCCGGGCAGCCGCTGCTGGAGATCGACCCGCGCACCTACCGCGCCACCCTGGAGCAGGCGCAGGCCGCCATCGCGGTGCGCCAGGCCGACATCGCCGCTGCCGAGGCCGGGCTGCAGGCGCAGCGCGCCAGCCTGCTGCAGGCGCGCACCCAGGTGACCGCGGCCGCCGCCAGCCTGCGCTTCGCCCAGGGCGAGGCCAAGCGCTTCGGGCCGCTGGCCGCGTCCGGCGCCGACACCCACGAACACTACGAAAGCATCCTCCACGACCGCGACCGCGCGCAGGCGCAGTTCGACGCGGCCAAGGCCCAGGTGGTCGCCGCCGAGAGCCAGGTGCAGGGCACCAGCGCCCAGCTCGACCAAGCGCGCGCCGCGCTGGTGCAGGCGCAGGCCGACGCCGCGCAGGCGCAGGTGGCGGTGGAGGACACCCGCCTGACCGCGCGCATCGCCGGCCGCATCGGCGACAAGACCGTGCAGGTCGGCCAGTTCGTCGCGGCCGGCACCCGGCTGATGAGCGTGGTGCCGGTGGAGGCGCTGTACCTGAGCGCCAACTTCAAGGAAACCCAGGTCGGGCTGATGCGGCCGGGGCAACCGGCGCGGATCGAGGTCGATGCGCTGTCCGGGGTGGAACTGGATGGCGTGGTCGAGAGCATCGCCCCGGGCACCGGGTCGCAGTTCGCGCTGCTGCCGCCGGAGAACGCCACCGGCAACTTCACCAAGGTGGTGCAGCGGGTGCCGGTGCGGATCCGCCTCAAGGCCGGCGCCGAGGCGCGCAAGGTGCTGGTGCCGGGCATGTCGGTCACGGTGACGGTCGATACGCGCAGCGCCAAGGACGCCAAGGAGCGCGTGAAGGAAGAGGACGCGCAAGGCAAGGATGCGGTCGCGCCGCGCGGGCGCACCCCGTGAGCGAAGCGGCCGCGGCGGCCGGCGCGCAGGCGCCGCAAAAGGCCGACACCGGCGCGTGGCTGGCGGTGGCCGCCGGCACCATCGGCTCGTTCATGGCGACGCTGGACATCTCCATCGTCAACGCCGCGCTGCCGACCATCCAGGGCGAGGTCGGCGCCAGCGGCACCGAGGGCACCTGGATCTCGACCTCCTACCTGGTCGCCGAGATCGTGATGATCCCGCTGACCGGCTGGTTCGTGCGCACCCTGGGGCTGCGCAACTTCCTGCTGATCTGCGCGCTGCTGTTCACCTTCTTCTCGGTGGTGTGCGGGCTGTCCAACAGCCTGACCATGATGATCCTCGGCCGGGTCGGCCAGGGCTTCGCCGGCGGCGCGCTGATCCCCACCGCGCTGACCATCGTCGCCACGCGCCTGCCGCCGGCGCAGCAGACCCTGGGCACGGCGCTGTTCGGCATGACCGTGATCCTGGGCCCGGTGATCGGGCCGCTGCTGGGCGGCTGGCTCACCGAGAATGTGAGCTGGCACTACGCGTTCTTCCTCAACGTGCCGGTCTGCGCCGGCCTGGTGGCGCTGCTGCTGCTCGGGCTGCCGCACGAGCGCATGTACCTGCGCGGGTTGCTCGACGCCGACTGGCTCGGCATCTTCGGCCTGACCGCGGGGCTGGGCGCCTTGACCGTAGTGCTGGAGGAAGGCCAGCGCGAGCGCTGGTTCGAGTCCACCGAAATCGTGCTGCTGAGCGTGGTGTCGCTGGTCGGCTTCATCGCCCTGGTGGGCTCGCAGTTCCTCAGCCGGCAGCCGGTGATCCGCCTGTCGATCCTGCTACAGCGCAGTTTCGGCGCGGTGTTCGTGATGGTGATGGCGGTGGGCATGATCCTGTTCGGGGTCATGTACATGATCCCGCAGTTCCTTGCGGTGATCTCCGGCTACAACACCGAGCAGTCCGGCTACGTGGTGCTGCTGTCGGGCATTCCCACGGTGCTGCTGATGCCGATGATGCCCAAGCTGCTGACCACGGTGGACGTGCGCGTGCTGGTGCTGGGCGGGTTGAGCTGCTTCGCCGCGGCCTGTTTCGTCAACATGCATCTGACCGCCGAGTCGGTCGGCATGCATTTCGTCGTCGGGCAATTGCTGCAGGGCTGCGGACTGGCGCTGGCGATGATGTCGCTCAACCAGGCGGCGATCTCCTCGGTGCCGCCGGACCTGGCCGGCGACGCCTCGGGCCTGTTCAACGCCGCGCGCAACATGGGTGGCTCGATCGGGCTGGCGCTGATCTCCACCTTCCAGGAGCGGCGCATGGTGTTCCATACGCAGATGCTCGGCAGCGGCACCACCGCCAATTCGCCGCTGGCGCAGGACTACCTGCACGGCGTCGCCGCGCAACTGCAGTCGGCCTCCGGCGCCGGCGCGGCGATGCAGTCGCTGGCGCAGCTGGCGCGGCTGGTGCAGCAGCAGGCGCTGGTGATGACCTACAACGACCTGTTCTGGATCTTCGGGGTGATCGTGGTCTGCACGATCCCGCTGGCGTTCCTGCTCAAGCCGCTGCCCAAGGGCGGCGCTCCGCTCGCGATGCATTGAGGATTCCATGGCCCTGCGTTTTTCCCGCGTTCTCGTCGCCGCCGCGCTGCCCTCGCTGCTGTCGGCCTGCATGCTCGGCCCGGACTACGTGAAGCCGCCGCCGGTGGCGGAGGCAGCGCTGGCGCAGCCGCGGCTGCACCGCGCCGATGCCACGGCGGCCGCCGCCGGCGTGGTGCCGGCGCCTCCGCCGCAGCGCTGGTGGGACACCCTGCAGGACCCGCAGCTGAGCATGCTGGTCGATCAGGCCCTGCAGCACAGCCCCAACCTGCGGGTGGCGCAGGCGCGCCTGCGCGCCTCGCGCGCGCTGGTCGACCAGCGCCACGCCGAGCAGTTGCCCAGCGTCGGCGCCAACGCGGCCTACCTCAACGCGCGCGCGCCGGACGCGCTGACCGACCGCCTGGGCAGCATCGCCGCCGGCACCGGCCAGCCGGTGGAGATCGATCCGCGCATGCAGCTCTACAGCGTCGGCATCGATGCCAGTTGGGAGCTGGATTTCTTCGGCCGCCGCCGCCGCGCCAGCGAAGGCGCACTGGCCGACGCCCAGGCCGACGAGGCCGACCTGGCCGACACGCAGGTGCAGATCGCCGCCGAAGTGGGGCAGGCCTACCTGGGCTACCGCAGCACCCGTGCACGCATGACCATCGCACAGCGCAACCTGGAGGCCGCCCGGCAGACCCTGCAACTGACCCGCCAGCGCCGCGAGCGCGGCGCCGACGCCGACCTGCAGGTGGAACGCGCGCAGGCGCAGCTGCAGCAGCAGGAAGCGGTGTTGCCGGACCTGCAGGCGCAGGCGCAGGTGGCGCTGGACCAACTGGCGCTGATGATCGGCCGTGAGCCGGGCGCGCTCGACGCCGAGCTGGCCGCGGACCGGCCGTTGCCGACGCTGCCGGCGACGGTGCCGGTGGACGATGCCGGCGCGCTGATCCGCCGTCGCCCGGACGTGCGCCGCGCCGAGCGTCAGTTGGCCTCGTCCTCGGCGAAGATCGGCGAAGCGCTGACAGCGTATTTCCCGCAAGTGCGGCTGCTCGGCAACATCGGCATGGCCGCGACCTCGCCGGGCGATCTCGGTCGCGATGCGCTCAACAGCGTGGTGGCGCCGTTCCTGCAATGGTCGATCTTCGATTTCGGCGGCACCCGCGCCAAGGTCGAGCAGGCCCGCGCCGGCAATGAAGCGCGGCTGGCGGCGTATGAGGGCACGGTGCTGGCCGCGTTGCAGGACGCCAACGGCGCACTGGCGCGGTTCGGCGCCGCGCGTCAGCAGGCGTTGGCGGCGGACAAGGCCGCCGCCTCGGCGGATCGCTCGGCCGCGCTGCTGCAGCAACGCTATGCCGCTGGCGCCTCGTCGCTGATCGATGCGCTGGACGTGCAGCGCCAGCAGGCCTCGGCCCAGGACAGCGCGCTGCAGGCGCACACCCAGGTGCTGCTGCGCTACGTGGCCCTGCAGAAGAGCCTGGGCCTGGGCTGGGCGGCACCGGAGGCACCGGCGTCCGCACCAGCGCCAGTCACGAGGCAGTAAGCGCACCGTTTTTGCGAATCCCCAATCCCGACTCCCGAATCCCACCCGCCCACCGCTACACTGATATCCACCGCGCCACGGTCGCCGCCGCATCGGCGCTGCGCACGACGGCGTGCTTCACGGGGAATCACCGATGGCGTTGAGCGAAGCGAGAACCGACCATCTGCTGGCGCCGCCGCCGGCCAGGGGCGCCGGCTATGTGTCCATCGCCGGGCTGCGCAAGGAGTTCGACGGCTTCGTCGCGCTGGACGACATCGACCTGGACATCGGCCAGGGCGAGATCTTCGCGCTGCTCGGCGGCTCCGGCAGCGGCAAGTCCACGCTGCTGCGCTGCCTGGGCGGGTTCGAGCAGCCCAGCCGCGGCCGTATCGTGCTCGACGGCCAGCCGCTGGATGGGCTGCCGCCGTACCAGCGTCCGCTCAACATGATGTTCCAGTCCTATGCGCTGTTCCCGCACATGAGCGTGGAGCAGAACATCGCCTTCGGGCTGAAGCAGGACGGGCTGTCGCGCAGCGCCATCGCCAGCCGCGTCGGCGAGATGCTGGAGCTGGTACGGCTGGGCACGCTCGGCAAGCGCAAGCCGCACCAGCTCTCCGGCGGCCAGCAGCAGCGCGTGGCGCTGGCGCGCTCGCTGGCCAAGCGACCCAAGCTGCTGCTGCTGGACGAGCCGATGGGCGCGCTGGACAAGAAGCTGCGCTCGCAGATGCAGCTGGAGCTGGTGTCCATCATCGAGACCTCGGGCGTGACCTGCGTGATGGTCACCCACGACCAGGAGGAGGCGATGACCATGGCCACGCGCATCGCGCTGATGGAGCAGGGCCGCATCCGTCAGGTCGGCACGCCGGGCGACATCTACGAGTCGCCGAACAGCCGTTTCGTCGCCGAGTTCATCGGCTCGGTGAACATGTTCGAGGGCCGCATCGGCGAGGACCACCCCGACCACGTGACCGTGCTGTGCCCGCAGTTCCCGGTGCCGATCTACATCAGCCACGGCATCACCGGCGTGGAAGGGCAGGAGGTGGCGTTCGCGGTGCGCCCGGAGAAGGTCTGGATCACCAAGGGCGAACCGGAGCAGACCTACAACAAGGCGCGCGGCACCATCGAGGACATCGCCTATTTCGGCAGCCACTCGATCTTCCACGTACGTCTGCCCAGCGGCATCCGCGTGCAGTCCAACTTCGCCAACCAGAAACGCTGGGACAGCGAAGGCATGACCTGGGGCGACACGGTGTGGGTGTCGTGGGACGACAACGACGGCGTGGTGCTGACCGCATGAGCGCGCCCGTCGTGCCGGTGCCGCCCGAGCCGACGCCGCGGCGGCGCCTGCCGCAGCGCCTGCGTCTGCACTCGCTGCCGGCGATGCGCTGGCTGGTGATCGCCGCGCCGTACCTGTGGTTGCTGCTGTTCTTCGCGATCCCGTTCCTGATCGTGCTGCGCATCTCCTTCGCCGAGCAGGCGATCAGCAGCCCGCCGTACAGCGCACTGCTGGAGTTCCGCGACGGCGTGCTGACGCTGAAGCTGACCCTGCAGAACTACCTGGCGCTGCTGCGCGACCACCAGTACATCGAGGCCTACTGGGGCTCGATCAAGATCGCCGGCATTTCCACCGTGCTGACCCTGCTGATCGGCTACCCGATGGCCTACGCGATCGCGCGGCTTTCGCCGTCGGCGCGCAACATCGCGATGATGCTGGTGGTGCTGCCGTCGTGGACCTCGTTCCTGATCCGCGTCTACGCCTGGATCGGCATCCTCGACAGCAACGGCGTGCTCAACCGCGCGCTGCTGGCGCTGGGCCTGATCGATGCGCCGCTGCACATCCTGTACACGCCGGTCGCCGCCTACATCGGCATCGTCTACTGCTACCTGCCGTTCATGGTGCTGCCGCTGTACGCGACCCTGGTCAAGCTCGACCAGCGCCTGCTCGAGGCCGCCTACGATCTCGGCGCGCCGCCGTGGAAGGCGTTCCTGACCGTGACCCTGCCGCTGTCGCGGCCGGGCATCGTCGCCGGCTGCATGCTGGTGATGATCCCGGCAGTGGGCGAATTCGTGATCCCGGAAATGCTCGGCGGCCCGGACACGCTGATGATCGGCCGCGTGCTGTGGGGCGAGTTCTTCAACAACCGCGACTGGCCTACCGCTTCGGCGGTGGCGATCGCGATGCTGGCGCTGCTGATGGTGCCGATCCTGATCTTCAACCGCTACCAGCAGCGCCAGCTCGAAGGCGGGCAGGCATGAGCGGCGTGCGCGGCGGCATGGGCGCGGTGCTGCGCTGGACGGTGCTGGGAGCCGGCTTCGCCTTCCTGTACCTGCCGATCCTGCTGCTGATGGTGTATTCGTTCAACGCCTCCAAGCTGGCGACCGTGTGGGCCGGCTTCTCCACCAAGTGGTACGGCGAGCTGCTGCGCGACCGGCAGATCCTGCAGGCGGCGTGGATCAGCCTGAAGGTGGCGTTCTGGACCGCCACCGCATCGATGGTGATCGGCACGCTGGCGGCGATGGCGATGACCCGCTTCCGCCGCTTTCCCAGCAAGAGCCTGTTCGGAGCCTTGGTGACCGCGCCGCTGGTGATGCCGGAAGTGATCATCGGCCTGTCGATCATGATGATGCTGGTGTCGATGGGCGGCGTGCTCGGCATCCCGCCCAAGGGCGTGGTGGCGATCTGGGCGGCGCATGTCACCTTCACCCTGTCCTTCGTCACCGTGGTGGTGTCCTCGCGCCTGCAGGAGCTGGACCGCTCGCTGGAGGAGGCGGCGATGGACCTGGGCGCCAACCGGCTGAAGGTGTTCTTCCTGATCACCGTACCCATCATCGCCCCGGCGCTGGTGTCGGGCTGGCTGCTGGCGTTCACCCTGTCGCTGGACGACGTGGTGATCGCCAACTTCGTCGCCGGCCCGGATTCGACCACGCTGCCGATGACCGTGTTCTCCTCGGTGCGCATGGGCTTGAAGCCCAAGATCAACGCCCTGGCCACGCTGATGGTGCTGGCGGTCTCGATCGCCGCATTCATCGGCTGGTGGCTGATGGCGCGCAGCGAAAAGCGCCGCCAGCGCGACATCCAGCTTGCCCAGCAGCAGGCGGGCTAGGGCGTTGCCTTGCTCCGCGTAGGAGCGGCTTTAGGGCACCTCGAACAACCTGCCACGACCTGGAGCCAGGGGCAGCATCTGTCGCAACGGCACCAGAGCGGCGCCTGATCGTGGTGGTTGGGAGGCTGAGGTGGCCGCTCGGCCACCTCAGCCGATCACGCCGGCACCATGGCCCGCTCCTGTAGCCGTGCCAGCCGCATCACGTTATGGCTGGCGACCTTCAGCCCGATCACCACCTTTGCCCGCGCCAAGCCGATGCAGCGTACGAACTTGCCGCCTTGTTGGGCCAAGCGCGCAAACGGGTGCTCGCCGAACACCCGATCCTTGGCAATGCGACGGTTCCGGCGCTTTGCTGCCTCGCTCAAGGGCTTGCGTGCCTGCCCTTGATGTTGGATCGCGGGGCGGTAACCACGCTTTTTCAGGTCTGCTTCTCGCGCTGCATCGGCATACCCGCTATCGGCCCATACCGTGCGGCCGGTGTTGTCCGGGTCCAGCACCTGCTCGAAGTGGCGGCTGTCGTGCACGTTGGCCGCGCTCACGTCGTAGCGGCGGATGAAACCCCAGCGGCGGTCCGTGCTGGCGTGCAGCTTGTAGCCGTAGAACGTCACCCCATGCTTCCTGGTCCAGCGTGCCTGCACGTCTTTCTGCGCACGCTTGGCATCACTCCAGTCCTGGCCGACGTCATCGCCCTGCTTGATCTGCGCGTTCTCCTCGCGCGTGTTGCGCTGGATCGGAGCGCTGACGATGCTGGCGTCGATGATCTGACCGCCGCGGGCAATGAACCCAGCACGTTGCAATTGCTCACCGATCGCCGTGCTGATGTCGCCCATCAGATCCTTGGTCTTGAGCCGTTCGCGCCACACCCAGATCGTCTTGGCGTCGGGCACCTTGCCGCTGTGTTCCAGTCCAAGGAATTGCTGGAAGCTGCGCCGATCCAGCACCTGATACTCCAGCGCATCGTCGGAGAGGTTGTACAACTGCTGCAACAGCAGCAGCTTGATCATCATCTGCGTCGGCCAAGCCGGACGGCCGCCGCGCTTGCCGGTACCCAAGGACAGCTTCGCGTCTACGGCGTGAGCAATCCCGGCAAAGTCGATATGCCGTGACAGCAGAGCCAGAGGATCGCCGATCTGCTGCCGCTTGGCTTCGCGTTCGTGGCCGGCAAACAGGCTGATCATCGTGGCGTCCTCGGCGTGTTCTCCAGACCAATGATGCCAAAGGTGGGGTTTTTAGAGGTGCCCTTTAGCCGCGACCGGGGCCTTCCGACAACGCCCCGTCGCGGCTGATCCCGAAAAGGGGACAAGAGCCGCTCCTACGGAAATGGCGGAACACTGTGAGCCATCGCACGCGGCGCCATCGCCACGTCGCGGCAACGTCCACGGCGCTAGGCTGACCGGACATTTTTCCAGGAGTCCGCGCGATGCCTTACGACACCGTCAATCCGGCCACCGGCCAGGTCGAATACAGCCTCGAGCTGATGGATGCCGCCGCCGTCGAACAGCGCCTGGCCGCTGCGGCGCAGGCATTCCCCGGCTGGGCGGCGACCCCGCTGGAACAACGCGGCGCGCTGCTGCGCAAGGCCGGTGCGCAATTGCGCGAACAGCGTGACGCCATCCAGCGGGTGATGACCGCGGAAATGGGCAAGCTGCGCAAGGAGGCCCTGGCCGAACTCGACAAGTGCGCCGCGGCTTGCGACTACTACGCCGAGCACGCGGCCGGGTACCTGCGCGAACAAGCGGTGGCCACCGATGCACAGCGCAGCTACGTGCGCTACGAGCCGCTGGGCTGCGTGCTGGCGGTGATGCCGTGGAACTTCCCGATCTGGCAGGTGTTCCGCTTCCTGGCGCCGGCGCTGATGGCCGGCAACGTCGCTCTGCTCAAGCACGCCAGCAACGTGCCGCGCTGCGCCGACGCGATCCGCAAGGTGCTGGCCGACGCCGGCGTGCCAGATGGGGTGTTCGACGTGCTGCACATCGACAACGACCAGGCTGCCGAGGTGCTGCGCGACGCGCGGGTGGCTGCGGTCACCCTGACCGGCAGCGAACGCGCCGGTCGCTCCATCGCCGCCAATGCCGGTGGGCAGCTGAAGAAGTGCGTGATGGAACTGGGCGGCAGCGACGCCTTCGTGGTGCTGGACGACGCCGACCTCGATGCCACCGTCGCCGCAGCGGTGAAGTCGCGCTTCGACAACGCCGGCCAGACCTGCATCGCGGCCAAGCGCTTCGTGGTGGTGGAGGCGATCGCCGAGGAATTCGTGCGCCGCTTCGTCGCCGCCGCGGCCGAGCGCCGCCTCGGCGATCCGCAGGACGAGGCGACCACGCTGGCGCCAATGGCGCGGCAGGATCTGCGCGACGAACTGCACAAGCAGGTACAGGCCAGCATCGCCAAGGGGGCCAAGCCGCTGCTCGGTTGCGAGCCGGAACGCGGCAGCCACGCCGGCTATCCGGCCTCGATCCTCGACCAGGTGGCGCCGGGCATGCCGGCCTACGACGAGGAACTGTTCGGCCCGGTCGCGGCGATCCTGCGCGTGGCCGACGAAGCCGAGGCGGTGCGCGTGGCCAACGACACCACCTTCGGCCTCGGCGGCAGCGTCTGGACCGCCGACCGCGCCCGCGGCGAGCGCGTGGCCTGCCAGCTGCAATGCGGCGCCGCCTTCGTCAACGCCATCGTCAAGAGCGACGTGCGCCTCCCGTTCGGCGGCATCAAGCGCTCCGGCTTCGGCCGCGAACTGGCCGAGCATGGCATCCATGAGTTCATGAACATCAAGTCGGTGTATGTGGCTTGAGTTGGGAATCGGGAATGGAGAATTGGGAATGGGAGAAGCGGCGGCGCCTGATGGCGCCGTCTGTCACGGATGATTGCTGCACGCCTAACGATGCAGCGTTACATCATGCCTGCGGCGCGCCGTCCATTCCCGATTCCCGTTTCTCCATTCCCGCCGCCGCTGCGCGGCGGCTTACAACCACCTCGCCCGCTTGAACGCCACATACAGCGCCACGCACACCGCGGCCACGCCGCCGACCATCAGCGGGTAGGCCCAGGGCCATTCCAGTTCCGGCATCTGCTTGAAGTTCATGCCGTACCAGCTGGTGATCAGGGTCGGGGCGGCGAGCAGGGCGGCCCAGGCGCCGAGGCGCTTGACCGTTTCGCCCTGGGCCAGGGTGACCAGCGACAGGTTCACGCTCAGAGCGGTGCCGAGCATTTCGCGCAGGGTGTCGATGGCGTCGTTGGTGCGCACCGCATGGTCGAGCACGTCGCGCACGTACAGCCGCACTTCCTCGGCGATCAGCGGACCGGGGTGGCGCTTGAGGTGCGCCAGCACGTCCTGCAGCGGCGCTACCGCCAGACGCATCTGGTTGAGTTCGCGCTTGAGTTCGTACAGGCGGATCGCGGTGTCGCGGCGGTACGACTCGGCGAAGATGTCGGCCTCCAGCCGTTCCAGGCTCTGCCGGAAGGCATCGAGGATCGGCTGGTAGTTGTCCACCACGTAGTCCAGCACCGCGTACAGCGCGTACGACGGGCCCAGTTTCATCAGCGAGGCCTCGCGTTCCAGCCGCTCGCGCACCGGTGCGTAGGGCAGCGAGGCGCCGTGACGCACGGTCAGCAGGAAGCGCTCGCCGAGGAAGGCATGGGTCTCGCCGTAGACGATGCGCTCGTCGATCACCTGCGCGGTATGCACCGCCAGGAACAGCGAGTTGCCGAAGGCCTCGACCTTGGGCCGCTGGTGCGCCTTGCGGGTGTCCTCGATCGCCAGTTCGTGCAGCTGGAATTCCTCCTTGAGCTGCTGCAGCACCGCGTCGCCGGGCTCGTACATGCCGACCCAGACGAAGCCGTCGTCGTGGCCGGCCAGCACGTCGCTGATCTGTTCCAGGGCGATATCGTGGCGGCGGCCGTGGCCGTCGTAGTGCACGCAGTTGATGACGCAGGCGGGATTGGCGGTCGCGGAGGCCATGGCGGGAGCGGGTTCGGCGGAGACGCGCGGGGCGAGTGGCGTCGACGGTATCAGCGCTGCGGGCGAGGGCGGGTGAGCGCCCAGGCCAGCGCCGCGTGCACCGGCAGCAGCAGCGCGATCCATTGCAGGTTGAACTGCGGCTGCAGCATCGACAGCCAGTGGATCAGCAGCGCGGCGCCTGCCAGCGCCACCACCAGCCACAGCAGCACGTCGAACCAGCGCCCCGGACTGCGCCCGCACAGCAGCGCCACGCCGCCGACCAACAGCGGCAGGCACAGCGGATCCAGCAGCAACAGGTTGCGGTTGCCCCAGGCGGCGCGATGCTCGCTGAAGCCCCACAGGTACAACAGGACCGCGCCGCCCAGCGCGCACAGCAGCCAGAACGGCAGCGCCAGCGCGGCCAGCCAGCGCGGGCGGCGGCCCAGCGCCAGCACGCCCGCCGCCGCGGCCAGCCCGACCAGCAGCCACGGCCACCAGTGCCGCAATTGTTCCGGCGGCTCCGGCGGCAGCCGCTGCGGCAGCAACTGCTGGCGCGCCTGCACCAGCGGGCGGCCTTCGCTGTTGCGCACCTCGTTCAGGCTTTCGGCCAGGCGCATCGGCACGAAGGCCTCTTCCCAGCGCGACAGCGGCTTGTCGGCGTACGGGCCCAGGCCCAGGTCGAAGCCCAGCCACATCCACGGCGCCGGCGAGGCCAGGCGCACCGATTCGCTGCGGTAGGTGTTGCCGCGCGAGCGGCCGGACAGCTGCGCGTGCAGCGCCCCGCCCATGGCCCGGTCCAGCGCGTCGCGCACCATCGTGGCGCAGTTGGCGGTGTAGTAGTCGTAGCGGTAGCGGGCGTTCTCAGGCCGTGCGCGCCAGGCCAGCGCCTGCTGCAGCGCGCGTGCCTGCGCCGGAGCCAGGTCCAGCCACTGGATGTCGACGCCGCGGCCGGCCTCGCGGTACTGCTCCAGGTCCTCCTGCAGCGGCAGCGCAACCAGGTAGTAGCGCATGTCGCCGGCGGCGAAGCGGCCGACGAAGCCCGGTTCGCTGGGGTCGAAGAAGCCGAAGTTGTAGGAGGTGGCCTGGCCGCTGCGCGGGTCGAGCACCACGATGGCGTCGTGGCCGAAGCGCTCGAAGAACACTTCGCCGGGCTGCATCGTGGCCACGCCGATGCGCGGCGCCGGGTCGCTAGCGTCGGCTGGCGATCCTGTCGGCGCCGGCGGGCCGGCCAGCGGCGGCGGGGCCGCCGGATCCGCGGGCGGGGTCTGCGCGAACGCCAACCCGGCCCACAGCGCCAGCAGCAGTCCCAGCCAGTACGCCGCGCGCGTGCGCGGTACGGTGTACGCGCTCAAGCGCCGTCCTGCTCGGCAGGCGGCAGGATGGTGACGTGGAACGCCTGCACCCGGCGCGCGTCGGCCTTCGCCACACGGAAGGCGAATCGGCCCAGGGTCAGTTCCTCGCCGGTCTCGGGCAGGTGGCCGATGGCCTCGGTGACCAGCCCGCCGACGGTGTCGTAGTCGTCGTCCGGGAAGTCGGCGCCGAAGCGCTCGTTGAAATCCTCGATCGGGGTCAGCGCATCCACCACGTACTGGCCGTCGGCCTGCGCGGCGATCAGCGAGGCCTCGTCCTCGGCATCGTCGTGCTCGTCGTCGATGTCGCCGACGATCTGCTCCAGCACGTCCTCGATGGTCACCAGCCCGGCCACGCCGCCGTACTCGTCGACCACGATCGCCATGTGGTTGCGCGAGAGCCGGAACTCCTTGAGCAGCACGTTGAGCTTCTTCGACTCGGGAATCAGCACCGCCGGGCGCAGCAGTTCGCGCACCGTGCCCGGGCCGTGGTCGGCGACCACGCCGCGCAGCAGGTCCTTGGCCAGCAGGATGCCGAGGATGTCGTCCTTGTTCTCGCCGTGCACCGGGAAGCGCGAGTGGCCGGATTCGACCACCTGCTTCATCAGGTCGAGGAAGCGCGACTCCACCGGCAGCGACACCATCTGCGCGCGCGAGACCATCACGTCGCCGACGGTGAGTTCGGAGACCGACAGTGCGCCCTCCATCATGCGCAGCGTGTCGGCGGCGATCAGGCCGTCGTGCTGCGCGTCGCGCAGCACCTCGACCAGATCGTCGCGGGTGTGCGGGTCGCCGGAGAACACCGAGGTCAGGCGTTCCAGCCAGCCGCGGCGCTTTTCGTGGGGTTCGGGGGAGGAGCTACTCGGTCCGTCTTCAGACATGTTCTGTGGTCAGGCGCCCGGTCGAACGGGCGGTAGCCGCAAGTCTAGCAGGGCGGTCGCGACAGCATCGCGACGCCGGCGGCGCGTGCCGGCAGGCCCGCCGGCGCGGGTTCAGCCGCCCTTGGGCGGCGTGTGCAGCGCGTCCGGCGCCGGGGGCGCGCCCGGCTCCTCGGGCAGGTCCAGGCTGTAGCTGCAGCCGGCCAGGGTCTTGCCGGGGTGCGATTTCACCGTGGACACGCTGAGGATGATCGACTCGATCATCGGCTCGCCGGTCTTGGGGTCGTGCACGTCGCGGCTGAGCACCTCGCGGCCGAACATGGCCTTCTCCGGCGTATCCACCGCCGCTTCCAGATTCAGGCGCTTGGCCAGCGGCCGCGGGTCGGGCAGGTCCAGGATCGCCATCACGCTGGCGCCGGAGAAGGCGATCTGCTCGCTGCTGTAGCCGAACACCTGGATCGGCCGGACCAGGGCGTACTCGGTCATGAACGGGTTGGACTGCGGCAGCGGCCGCCAGCCGTGCGCCACCGCCTTCAGCGGATCGGCCAGCAGCGGCGCCAGCGCGGCGAAGTCGGCCTCGTGCTGGCGGCATTCCAGCAGCGCCGGCAGGTCGATGGCCGGATCGGCAGCCGTGGCGGCGGCAGGCGTTGCAGTGGGCGGCGCGGCAGGCGCGGCGACAGCCGCAGGGATGGCGCAGGCGAGCGCGAGCAGGACGAGCGAGGGACGGATCAACGCACGGAACCTCGAAGCAGAACGGGGCTGCGGCGATCGCCGCGCGGCCACGTTACCGCCGGGGCTCGCGCTTGACCAGCGCGGGGCGGGTGGGGGACACACGAGCCCCTCTCCCCCCGGGAGAGGGGTTGGGGTGAGGGTAGGTCGCCGCAGAGGGCGTGGGATCTCGGATCAACGCTCGCCGGCGTAGGGGTCTGAGACGCCGAGGTCGGCCAGGATCTCGCGTTCCAGCTGCTCCATCGCCTCGGCTTCCTTGTCGTCCTCGTGGTCCCAGCCGAGCAGGTGCAGCACGCCGTGCACGGTCAGGTGCGCGTAGTGCGCGTTGAGCGGCTTGTCCTGTTCGGCGGCTTCGCGCGCCACCACCGGCGCGCAGATCACCAGGTCGCCGAGCAGCGGCAGCTTCACGCCCTTCGGCAGCCCCTCGGGCAGTTCGGCCGGGAAGCTGAGCACGTTGGTGGCGTAGTCCTTGCCGCGGTAGTGCTGGTTGAGGGCGCGGCCTTCGCGGTCGTCGACCAGGCGGATCGCCAGGTCGGCCTCGCGGATGCGGCCTTTCAGCGCCGCGGCGACCCATTTGCGGAAGCTCGTCGCCGCCGGCAACCCGGCACGGGGCAGGGCGTAGCTGACGCCGACATCGAGGCGGACGGGACCTTTGGTCATGGCGGAACGGCCGGGTGCAGCGGTGGGGTGGACAGTATCGCGCTAACGCACGCTCAGGGCGACGCCCAGTCGCCGGCGTCGTAGGCGATCTCGATCACAGCGGCGTTGTCCGCCGTGCGATCGATGCCGGCGTCCGCGGCGGAGTTGCCGCCACTGCGCGCCTTGCCCAGCAGCGGCAAGCGCGCGGCAGCAGGCTCACGTCACGCATGCGACCAGGAACAGCAGCGGGGTCTTTTCGTCGTCGATGCGGTAGGCCAGGCTGCCCATCGGGCCTCGCTGGCACTGCGGATTGTCGCGCCGGATGTCCACCGTGGCGGCGAAGCGCCCCGACGCGGGCAGCCACACCGCGGCCTGGCCGTGTTCGAGCAGTTGGCCGACGAGGTAGAAGCTGTCCGCTGGCACCTTTGCGTAGGCCAGCGCATTGCAGCCGAAGCGGTCGCGTGTCACGCCGGCGCCTTCGGCCGCATCGAGCAGCGCCTGCGCCCGGGTGCCGGCGATCCAGGCCAGGCGTTGCGCTTCGCTGCCGCGCGGCGCAGTCGGCGAAGTGCGGGCGATCGCCGCGGCGCGCTCGAGCACATCGCGCGGCAGGCCGATGCTGGCGGTGTCCTGCACGATCGTCAGGCACGGCGGGGTCAGCGATTGCGCCAGGGCGCTGCGCTGCGGCGCCGGATCCTGCGCTGGCGTTGTGTCGGGCGTCTGGCCGCCGGCACTGCCGGCCACGCCGAGCAGCGTTGCCAGCAGGGTGGGCACGACGCGGATCACGCGGTGGGGCCGCTGGCGCGGTCGACGACGTCGCGCTTCTCGTAGGCGTTGACGATGCGCGCCACCAGCGGATGCCGGACCACGTCGCGCGCCTCGAAGAAGGTGAAGCTGACCCCGTCCACCTCTTGCAGCACCTCGATGGCATCGCGCAGGCCGGACTTGACGTGCTTGGGCAGGTCGATCTGGGTCAGGTCGCCGGTGACCACCGCGGTGCTGCCGAAGCCGAGGCGGGTCAGGAACATCTTCATCTGCTCGATGGTGGTGTTCTGCGCCTCGTCCAGGATCACGTAGGCGTCGTTGAGGGTGCGCCCGCGCATGTACGCCAGCGGCGCGATCTCGATGACGTTCTTCTCCAGCAGCTTGATCACCTTCTCCACGCCCAGCATCTCGTACAGCGCGTCGTACAGCGGGCGCAGATAGGGGTCGACCTTCTGGCTGAGGTCGCCGGGCAGAAAGCCCAGCTTCTCGCCGGCCTCCACCGCCGGGCGCACCAGGATCAGCCGCTGCACCCGCGATTCGTTCAGCGCTTCCACCGCGCTGGCCACGGCCAGGAAGGTCTTGCCGGTACCGGCCGGGCCGATGCCGAAGTTGATGTCGTGGGTGGCGATCTGGTGCAGGTACTTGGCCTGGTTGGCGCCGCGCCCGCGCACCGTGCCGCGCTTGACCTTGATCGCCACCTCCTGCGGCTGGTAGGCGCGCTGCGCCACCTGGTCGACGTTGGACTGGTTGAGCCGCAGGTGGATTTCCTGGTCGTCGAAGACGACGTGGTCGGCCTCGGCGTACAGCGCCTGCAGCAGGCGCTCGGCCGCCGCCACCGCCGGCTCCGGCCCGGTCACCCGGTACACGTTGCCGCGGTTGGAGATCTCCACGCCCAGGCGCAGTTCGATCTGCCGCAGGTGCGCATCGAACGGACCGGCCAGGTTGGCCAGGCGCTCGGTGTCGGCGGGATCCAGGGTGAAGTCGCGTTGCGCAGGGGTGGTCATGGCGGGCGCGCGCCGCCAGCGGCGACGTCGAAAAAAAGAGGGGCGCAAAGGGTAGCGCGCAGCGCGTAGCCGGGCCAGTGAAGGGGCGCGGCGGCGGCGTCGGCGTGTGCACGTGGCGCCGTCGAGTTGCCCCTTGCCGGTCCGCGCACGCCTCGGTGCACGCCAAGATCGCGACGTGCGCGACGTGGCGATGGCAACGTTGTCCACAATGGATGTGGATCGATTGTCCAAAAGCCTGTGGACAACCGTGCGAACGCCTTGCCGCGCAAGGCGCAGGCCCGCGGTGGCGAAAAAAACCGCAGCGCACGGGCCGCGGACCGTGCGTGGCCGCGGCGCTCGTCCTCCCGGAATCGGTGGCGGCGGGCCTTAGCGACAGCGACCGCCGCCGCGCGCGTCGCGGGCCTGCATCCACGCGTCCGCGACCGCCCGCGCACCGGCAAGGTCGTCCACCACCAGCACCAGTTGACCGTGGTGATCGCTGTACTGCACGGCGATGTCGATGCCGGCGTCGCCGAGCAGGCCGGTCAGCAAGCCCAGTTGTCCCGGCGTGTCCTGGTCCAGGCGCAGCAGCACCGCGGGGCGCTCGGCGGCAATGCGCATCCCGTGCGCCTGCAGTGCGTCGCGTACCGGCGCGGCGGCATCGAACAGGAAGTGCGCGACCGCGTTGCCGCCCACCCGCCACGCGCCGCCACCTTCGATGCTGATGCCGGCCGCGCCCAGCGCCTTGGCCATCGCCGCCAGTGCGCCGGGGCGATCGTCGAGATGGATCTCCACGTCCTTCATCGCAGCGCCTCCGCCGTCGCCTCGCCGTGCACGATCGTCGCCTCGCAACGCACCGCCACCGCGCAGCTGTTGGCGATGAAGCACTGCGCGTGCGCCTGTGCGTGCAGCGCGTGCGCGCGGGCCGCATCGCTGTCCGCGGCAATGGTCACCCGCGGCGCCAGCGCCACCTCGCGAAAGCGCCCGCCGCGGCCGGGATGCAGCTCCAGCCAACCTTGCGCCTGGTCGTCGTAGGCCAGGACCCGGATGCCGGCATGCGCGCACAGCGCCAGGTAGGTCAGCATGTGGCAGGCGGCGAGGGCGCCGACGAACAGGTCTTCCGGGTTGTGCAGCGCCGGGTCGCCGCGGAACGCCGGATCGGCGCTGCCCGTCAGCGCCGCTTTGCCGGGAACCTGCAGCGTGTAGTCGCGTCCGTAGCCTGTGTAGTCGGCGGTGCCGTTGCCGCGGTTGCCGGTCCAATGCAACTGCGAAGCGTAGTGGTGCAGCGTGTCGGCCATGTGCCTGCCTCGTATGGGAAGCGGGCAAGGTAGGCGCCAGCGCGGTGCCATGCTTCGTCTAGAATCGAAGCATGAGCGAAGCCACACCGCTGTCCCGTGTCGCCTTCCTGCTGGGCGACGCCGCGCGCAGCCGCATGCTGGCGGCGTTGATGAGCGGACAGGCGCGCACCGCCACGGAACTGGCCCTGGACGGCGGCGTGGCGCCGTCCACCGCCAGCCAACATCTGACGCAACTGGTCGAGGCCGGCCTGCTCGCGGTGGTGCGCCAAGGCCGGCACCGCTATTTCCGCCTCGCCGATGCGCAGGTTGCCGCGGCAGTCGAGGCGATGATGGGGCTCGTGCCGCCGCAGACCCGGCGGGTCGGCCCGGCGGATTCCGGCCTGCGCCGGGCGCGGGTGTGCTACGACCACCTCGCCGGCGAACTGGCGATCCGCTGGCGCCAGCAGATGGAGGCGCGCGGGCACCTGCTGTGCAGTGACGGCATGGCGCTGAGCGCGTCCGGCACGGCCTGGTGTACGGCGATCGGCATCGACGTGGCGGCGCTGCGTGCGTCGCGCCGGCCGGTGTGCCGGCCGTGCCTGGACTGGAGCGAGCGCCAGGACCATGTCGCCGGTGCGCTGGGCGGCGCCTTGCTTCGCTATCTGCTCGACACCGGCCTGGCCCGGCGCGTGCCGGATTCGCGGGTGGTGCAGATCGGCCCGCGCGGCGAGCGCTTCCTCAGCGCGCTCGACTAGCGCGCGCCCGCCGCCGCTCAGGCCGCGGCGTCGTCCTCGGCCAGGTGCAGGCGGCCGCGCAGCGAATTGCTCAGCGCCTCGGTGATCGTCACGTCGACGAACTGGCCGATCAGGCGCGGGTGGCCGGGGAAGTTCACCGAGCGCATGTTCTCGGTCTTGCCGGTCAGCTCGGCCGGGTTCTTCTTCGACGGGCCTTCCACCAGCACGGTCTGCACGCTGCCGATCATCCCCTGCGAGATCGTCTGCGCATGCGCATTGATGTGCGCCTGCAGCCGCGCCAGCCGCGCGTGCTTGACCGCCTCGGGGGTGTCGTCTTCCAGGTCGGCGGCGGGCGTGCCCGGGCGCCGCGAATAGATGAAGGAGAAGCTCTGGTCGAAGCCCACGTCCTCGATCAGCTTCATGGTCTTGTCGAAGTCGGCGTCGCTCTCGCCGGGGAAGCCAACGATGAAGTCCGAGCTGATCGAGATGTCCGGGCGCACCGCGCGCAGCTTGCGGATCTTCTGCTTGAACTCCAGCGCGGTGTAGCCGCGCTTCATCGCGCTGAGGATGCGGTCGCTGCCGGCCTGCACCGGCAGGTGCAGGTAGTTGGCCAGCTGCGGCACGTCGCGGTAGGCCTCCACCAGCGAGTCGCTGAATTCCAGCGGATGCGAGGTGGTGAAGCGGATGCGGCCGATGCCCTCGATCTGCGCGATGCTGCGGATCAGCAGGCCCAGGTCCGCGTATTGCGCTTCCTCGCCGGCCTCGGCGTCGGCATAGGGGCCACGGTAGGCGTTGACGTTCTGGCCGAGCAGGTTGATCTCGCGCACGCCCTGTGCGGCCAGTTGCGCCACTTCCACCAGCACGTCCTCGAACGGCCGGCTGATCTCCTCGCCGCGGGTGTAGGGCACCACGCAGAACGAGCAGTACTTGGAGCAGCCTTCCATGATCGACACGAAGGCCGACGGGCCTTCGGCACGCGGTTCCGGCAGGCGGTCGAACTTCTCGACCTCCGGGAAGCTGATGTCCACCTGCGACTTGCCCGATTCGCGCCGCGCACGGATCAGCTCAGGCAGCCGGTGCAGGGTCTGCGGGCCGAACACCAGGTCCACGTAGGGCGCGCGCTTGACGATGGCTTCGCCTTCCTGCGAGGCGACGCAGCCGCCGACGCCGATGATCACCGGCTTGCCGCCGGCCTTCAGCGCCTTCCAGCGGCCGAGCTGGCTGAACACCTTTTCCTGCGCCTTCTCGCGGATCGAGCAGGTGTTGACCAGGACCACGTCCGCTTCTTCGGGATTGTCGGTCAGCTCCAGGCCTTCGGACGCGGCGAGTACGTCGGCCATCTTGGCCGAGTCGTACTCGTTCATCTGGCAACCGTGGGTCTTGATGTACAGCTTGCCGCGCACCGGCGCGGGTGCGGCGGCGGTGCCGGCGGAGGGCAGGGGATGCAGGACGGTCCCGGGCATGGCGCTTAATCCAGGCGGGTGGAAAGGAAGCCGGCTAGTCTACCCCTGCCGGCGCGCGGGCGCAGGTCATCCTGCCGCGTCCACCGCCAGCGCGCGCTGCACCGCCGGCCGCGCGGCCATCCGCGCGGCGTAGGCGCGGGTCGGCGCCGGCGAGTCGAGCAGGCCGAACTGCAGCATCCAGCCCAGCGCGCTGCCCCACAGCACGTCGGCGGCGCTGCAACGCGCGCCGAGCAGGTAATCGCCGCGTGCCAGTTGCGCGTCCACCACCGCCAGCACGGTATCGCAGTCGGCATAGGGCGACATCGCCCGCGGCGGCGGTTCGCGCTTGAGCGCGCGGTCGACCAGCGCCGGCTCGAAGCAGGCGCCGTAGAACGCCAGCCAGCGCAGGTAAGGCCCGCGCAGCGGGTCGCCGATCGGCGGTGCCAGCCCGGCTTCGGGATACAGGTCGGCCAGGTAGGGGTAGATCGCGCCCTGTTCGGTCACCACCGCGCCGGCGTGCACGATCGCCGGCACCTTGCCCATCGGGTTGATCGCCAGGTAGTCCGGCGCCAGTTGCGCCTGCCGGTCGAAGTCGATGCGCTGGATGGCGTAGTCGGCGCCCAACTCCTCGAGCAGGATCAGCACGCCGCGCGAGCGCGAACGCGGGTTGTGGAACAGGGTGATGTGGCGGTCGCTGGTCATGGGCGGCTCCTGGCTGGTCGGTGCGAACACCCTAGACCCCATTGCGGACAGATCCTGTCCGCAATAGCGTGCACCGATGTCATCGCCCGCCGCCCGCCTGTTGCGCCTGATCGCTTTGCTGCAGACCCGCCGGCTGTGGTCCGGCGCCGAGCTGGCCGAGCGGCTCGGCGTGGACCGGCGCAGCCTGCGCCGCGACGTGGAGCGGCTGCGCGCGCTGGGCTACGCCGTGGAGGCCGCGGCCGGGGTCGGCGGCGGCTACCGGCTGGCGGCCGGCGCGCAGATGCTGCCGCTGCTGTTCGAGGAGGACGAGGCGGTGGCGGTCGCGGTGGCACTGCGCGCGGCCTGCGCCAGCATGGCCGGTCTGGAGGACACCGCGGTGCGGGTGTTGGCCAAGCTCGAACCGCTGCTGCCGGCGCGGGTGCGCCAGCGCGCCGACGCCTTGCAGGGGGCGACCCTGGCGCTGGGCCAGGACCCGCTGCGGCCGGACACGCGGGTGCTGATCGGCGTCGCCAGCGCCTGCCGCGACCGTCGGCTGCTGGGTTTCGTCTATCGCGATCACGGCGGCCATGCCAGCCAGCGCCTGGTCGAGCCGCTGCGCCTGGTCAACGCCGGCCGCCGCTGGTACCTGCTGGCCTGTGACCGTGACCGCGGCGACTGGCGCACCTTCCGCGCCGAGCGCATCGTGCCGCCCCTGCAGCTCGGCGCGGCGGTGGCATTGCGCCTGCCGCCGCAGGACGCAGCGGCCATGGTCGATGCGGCGATCCGCTACAGCCCGCAGGCGCTGGGCTACGCGCTCAGCGTGCGGCTGCGCGGCAGTGCCGCCGAGCTGGGGGCGCGCATTCCATTGTGGTGCGGCACCCTGCAGGACGAGGCCGATGGCCACTGCCGGCTGTCGCTGCTGGCCGACGCGGTGCCGTGGCTGGCGGCGCAGCTGCTGACCATCGATGTGCCGTTCGCCGGGCTGCAGGCCGAACCCGACGTGCTGGCGGCGCTGCGCAGGACCCTGAACGCGTTGCTGGAGCAGCTTCCGGCGCCGGTGCCCGAGGAATAGGCGCCCGGGCCCGCCGGCGACCATGCCTCGCGGCGGTGCCGGGATGGCGCGCACTTGGCAAGCGCCGGGGAAGTTGGGACACTCGCCGCCATGAAGGGGATGCTGTGGCTCCTGGGGCTGGGATTCGCCACGTTGACGGCTGCGCCGGCCAGCGCCGGCACCCTGTACAAGTGCACTGGCAGCGACGGCGTGCCCAGCTACGGCAGCAAGCGCGTGTCCGGCGCCAGTTGCAGCGTGATCGGCCGCTATACCCCCGACCGCCGCGCCGCGCGTGCCACTCCGGCGCCTGCGCCGGCCAAGGCCAGTGTCGAGCGCTCGAGCCGCGGCGTCATCGCCACTGCCGGCACGGTGGCGCCGGCCACCCTGATCAGCGCCCCGGTCGCCGCGCCGGCCCCGGTCACCGCCAACGCCGTGCCCAGCCGGGTCGCCCCGGTATCGCCCGGCAACAGCGGCGCGCCACGGCGCCTGGTCAGTGGCCAGCTGTATTCGTACATGAAGGACGGCGTGCGCCACTACACCAGCGCGCGCCCGACCCAGGTCGCCAATCTCGGTGCGGTGCGCACGATCCGCTACAGCTTCATGGAGACCTGCTACGCCTGCGCCAATCCCGGGGTCAACTTCGGTGCGGTACGCCTGAACACCACCGCCTACCAGAGCGAGATCGCCGCGGCCGCGCGCGAGTACGGGGTCGACGAGGCGGTGGTGCGCGCCATCATCCATGCCGAATCCGCCTACAACCCGATGGCGCTCAGCCGCGCCGGTGCGCAGGGGCTGATGCAGTTGATGCCGCCGACCGCACGCCGCTTCGGCGTCAGCGATTCGTTTGATGCAGCGCAAAACATTCGCGGTGGCGTGCAGTACCTGGCGTGGCTGCTGAAGCGCTTCAACGGCAACCTCAGCCTGGCCGCGGCCGGCTACAACGCCGGCGAGGGCGCGGTAGACAAACACGGCGGGATCCCGCCGTACAGCGAAACCCAACGCTACGTGCAACGGGTGGGCGTGCTCGCCGAGCGCTATCGCGGCGTGCTGGCGACCGCGCATTGAGCCATCGCCGCGGCCCGGCAGGAGGCGTCGCGCGTCCATTGTCGTCGCGTTAAGGGTTCCGCTACACTGCAGTGGATTCAGTGCGGCTCGACCCCCACCGAGCTGCTGGCAGCCTCACGCTACCCAATCACAGATCGGAGTGCCGGATGGCCAACGATGGGGTCAACGATTCTGTAAACGCAGGACGCCGCCGCTTTCTCACCGCCACCACGTCCGTCGTGGGCGCGGTCGGTGCGGGGTTCGTGGCGGTTCCTTTCATCAAGTCCTGGAATCCGAGCGCAAAGGCCAAGCTGGCCGGCGCGCCGGTCACCGCCGACATCAGCGCCCTGCAGGAAGGGCAGCGCCTGATCCTGGAATGGCGCGGCCAGCCGATCTGGATCGTCAAGCGCTCCAAGGCGATGCTCGATGCGTTGCCGTCGCTGGACAGCCGGCTCAAGGATCCGGAGTCCACCAACAAGGACCAGCAGCCGGACTACGTGCTGAAGAACCCGGAGTACCGCTCGATCAAGCCCGACGTCTCGGTGCTGGTCGGCCTGTGCACGCACCTGGGCTGCTCGCCGGAAATGGTCGCCGAGATCCGCCCCGAACCCTACGACCCCGACTGGAAGGGCGGCTATTTCTGCCCCTGCCACAAGTCGCGCTTCGACATGTCCGGCCGCGTGTTCCAGGGCGTGCCGGCGCCGATCAACCTGCTGGTGCCGCCGCACCACTACCAGGACGACAACACGCTGGTGATCGGCGTGGACCCGAGCGCGTCCGCGAAGGGAGGGGCGTAAGTCATGGCCGACAACATCCTCACCCGCACCGCGGGCAACGTGTTCGACTGGGTCAACGAGCGTGCTCCGGGGCTGATGCCGTTCTACCGCAAGCACGTCACCGAGTACTACGCGCCGAAGAACTTCAACCTCTGGTACTACTTCGGCTCGCTGGCGATGGTGGTGCTGGTCAACCAGATCGTCACCGGCATCTTCCTGACGATGCACTACAAGACCAGCGCGGCCGAGGCGTTCAACTCGGTCGAGTACATCATGCGCGACGTCGAGTGGGGCTGGCTGATCCGCTACATGCACTCCACCGGCGCCTCGCTGTTCTTCATCGTGGTGTACCTGCACATGTTCCGCGGGCTGATGTACGGCAGCTACAAGAAGCCGCGCGAGCTGGTGTGGATCCTGGGCATGCTGATCTACCTGGTGCTGATGGCCGAGGCCTTCATGGGCTATGTGCTGCCCTGGGGGCAGATGTCGTTCTGGGGCGCGAAGGTGATCATCTCGCTGTTCGGCGCGATCCCGGTGATCGGCAACGGCCTGACCGAGTGGATCATGGGCGACTACCTGCCGTCCGACGCCACCCTCAACCGCTTCTTCGCCCTGCACGTGATCGCGCTGCCGCTGGTGCTGCTGCTGCTGGTGGTGCTGCACCTGGGCGCGCTGCACGAGGTCGGTTCCAACAATCCCGACGGCGTGGAGATCAAGAAGGGGCCCAAGGGCAATCGCTGGAACCCGAACAAGCCGGCCGACGGCATCCCGTTCCATCCGTACTACACGGTCAAGGATCTGGTGGGCGTCGGCTTCCTGCTGATGATCGGCGCCTTCATCATCTTCTTCGCCCCCGGCTTCGGCGGCCTGTTCCTGGAGCACGACAACTTCACCGAGGCCAACCGCCTGGTGACGCCGGAGCACATCAAGCCGGTCTGGTACTACACCCCTTACTACGCGATGTTGCGGGTGGTGCCGAACAAGCTCGGCGGCGTGCTGGTGATGTTCTCGGCGATCGCGATCCTGTTCCTGGTGCCGTGGCTGGACCGCGCCAAGGTCAAGTCGATCCGCTACCGCGGCTGGATCTCGCGGGTGATGCTGGGGATTCTTGCGGTGTGCTTCGTCTGGCTGGGCGTGATCGGTTCCGGCCCGGGCACCGAGATCATCGAGACCTACATCGGCCGCGTGCTGACCGTGCTGTATTTCGCCTTCTTCCTGACGATGCCGATATGGACCTCGCTGGATCGAACCAAGCCGGTGCCGGAGCGGGTGAGCAGCCATGACTAAGCGCCTGATCGCCGTGCTCGCCGGCTTCGCGTCGGCTTTGCTGCTGTCCGCCTCGGCCATGGCCGCCGAGGGTGCCGCCACCCTGCAGGCCGGCAACGACCTGGGCGACCGCGCCTCGCTGCAACGCGGCGCCAAGCTGTTCATGAGCTACTGTTCCGGCTGCCATTCGCTGAAGTACCTGCGCTACCAGCGCATGGCCGAGGATCTGGGCCTGAGCGAGGACGAGGTGATGCACAACCTCAACTTCACCGGCGCAAAGATCGGCGAACACATCGAGACGGCGATGCCACACGATGCGGCGACCAAGTGGTTCGGCAAGGCGCCGCCTGACCTGAGCCTGATCGCCCGCGTGCGCGGCACCGATTGGGTCTACACCTACCTCAAGTCGTTCTATCTCGACCAGTCGCGGCCGCTGGGCTGGAACAACAAGCTGTTCGCCAACGCCTCCATGCCCAATCCGCTGTGGGACCTGCAGGGCCTGCAGCAACCGGTGTACGGCAAGGCCGAGCAGCCGGGCGTGGACAAGCCGGTGGAGCGGCTGCAACTGGCCATGCCGGGCAAGCAGAGCCCGGCCGAGTTCGACCAGACGGTGCGCGACATCAGCAATTTCCTCGAGTACGCCAGCGAACCGGCGGCGCTGAAGCGGCAGAACCTGGGCGTGTGGGTGGTGCTGTTCCTGGCGCTGCTGACCTTCCTGGCCTACCTGCTCAAGAAGGAATACTGGAAGGACGTGCATTGAGCGGCGGCCGTTCCGGCCGCATCCCGGCTGCACCGTTGCTGAGCCGATTCCCTGTTCATCCTATTGGCTTTTGTGAGCGAGGGTTGCACACTCAGGGGCCGTGACGACCGTCCGCAATGTGCGGGCGGCGTCGATGCGGCCGGCGGATTCCGGCCGTCGGAGAGCCTTGAATGGCGGCGAGTTTGCGCATGCGAAATACCTTGACGTTGTTTTCCTCCACGGATGATGTCCTGTGCCACCGCGTCCGCCTGGTGCTCGCGGCCAAGGGCGTGACCTACGATTTCGTGGCGGTGGATCCGCAGAATCCGCCGGAAGACCTGATCGACCTGAATCCCTACCACTCGGTGCCGACGCTGGTGGAGCGCGAGCTGGTGCTGTACGCCGCCTCGGTGGTCAGCGAGTACCTGGACGAACGTTATCCGCATCCGCCGCTGATGCCGGTCGACCCGCTCTCGCGCGCGCGCCTGCGCCTGGCGATGCTGCGCATCGAGCACGACTGGGTGCCGCAGGTGCAGGCGATCCAGCTCGGCAACAAGGCCCAGGCCGAAGCCGGGCGCAAGCGCCTGAAGGAACTGCTGACCGCCTCCGTGCCGCTGTTCAAGGCCAGCAAGTTCTTCCTCAATCCGGAGATGAGCCTGGCCGATTGCGCGATGGCGCCGATCATCTGGCGCCTGCAGGCGCTGGATATCCCGCTGCCGAAGGACGGCAAGGCGATCGAGGATTACGGCAACCGCATCTTCCGCAATCCCGGTTTCATCCGCAGCCTGACCGACCAGGAAAAGAAGCTGCGCGACCTGCCGGCATGATGCCGTGCGTCGCGCCGTCCCCGCTGTGTTCCGAGCTGTACCGGCGTCGCGCGCCGGCACGTAGAATGGGCGCATGACCGAAGACACTTCCCGCATGACCAGCCATCGTCCGTACCTGCTGCGGGCGCTGGTGGAATGGATCAACGACAACGGCATGACCCCGCACATCCTGGTGGATGCGGGCCTGCCCGGCGTGCAGGTGCCGCCGAGCGCGGTCAAGGACGGGCGGGTGGTGCTGAACATCGCCGAGCGCGCCGTGGTGCGTCTGCAGATCGACAACGACGGGGTCAGCTTCACCGCCCGCTTCGGCGGCGTCAGCTACCCGGTGCAGGTGCCGATGTCCGCGGTGCTGGCCGTGTATGCGCGCGAAACCGGGCAGGGCATGGCGCTGCCGGACGACATCCACGGCGCCAGCGAGCCGCCGGGCGACGACACCCCGCCACCGCCGCGGCCGGGCGGTTCCGACGACGCCGGCAAGCGTCCGCGCCTGCGCGTGGTCAAGTAAGTCAGGAGGCGTGGCCTCTTTGGCCGCGCTGCGCCCAGTCAAGCGTTGGCGTTCCCCGTGTGCGGGCATCGCACCCACTGCGTTCTGCCGTAGGAGCGGCTTCAGCCGCGACGGGCATTACCGGTAACGCCCGTCGCGGCTGAAGCCGCTCCTACGACGGGCGATAGATCCCAGCAGTTGCCGTCCATTCGAGATGGCATGCGAAGCGGTTTCCCACTCACCTTGGCAGTCGCCCAAGAGGCTGCTTGCCATCGATGCGTAGCCGTGGTGCCTTGGCTCATTCGCGCTGTGCGCGCGCGTCCTGCAGGCTGCTCACGCTGGCCACCGACGGCCCGGTGAAGGCGATCAACTGGTCGCCGAGCAGCACCAGGCGGCCGCTGTGGCGGTCGGTACCGTCGTAGGAATAGTCGAAGCGGAAGCTGCGCTCGAAGCCGAGCCAACCGTTGGGCAAGCGCCGCAGGCGCAGGCCGGTGCCGTGCACGCTCTGGTCCAGCCACTGCACGTCGGCAGCCTTGCAGGCATTACGGCCGAGGATTTCGGCGCGTTCGGCGGCGGCGCGCGAGGCGTTCCAGAACGCGAACACCGCCGCGCCGGCGATCATCAACAGGATCAGGCTGGGCATGGCGCCACTGTAGCGAGGCGCCGGTGGGTGGGCAATCTGTGGGGCTGGGATTGGGGATTCGGGATTGGGGATTGGCAGGTGGGTCGGCGGCTGTTGGGGCGGTGCACTGCCGGGCGATGCCGCGTGGTCGCGCACCTGGTGGTGTGTTTGGGTACGCCCAGCCGAAGTGCTCCATCGCCACCATCCTCCTGCGCAACACCCACAAATTGCCGTGATTGCACGGTGTGCCTACCTGCAGGAATCTTTTTGTGGGCCAACCTTGCGGTGGGTCGCGCGCGCTGCAGCTAGGACTGCGGTTCGGTCTTAGGTATGTCGTTACTGGAGGGCGCGGCGGGTTGTGGCGGAGCAGGTGCTGCGGCGGGTGCCGGTGGCGGGGCCGGCGGGTTCGGCGCGGTGGGCGGTGCTGGCGGGACGGCGGGCGTGCCCGGTGTCGCGCTTGCTGGCGTCGCGGGCGGCGGCGTGATCGGCATGGAGGCAGGCACGGTGGGCGGGACGGGCGGCAATAGCTGCGCCTGCGGTTGCAGCTTCAGCAGGGCCGACCAGTCCTGGCGGTTGACGTCGCACAGCTCCTCATGGCCGGGCGTGCATTCGAGGGCGGCGCCTTCGTCGTTCTGCTCCTGCGCCAGCGGCGCGTCCAGTTGCAGGCGTCCGCTGCGGTCCAGCTTCAGCTTGCGCATGGTCACCGCGTTGAACACGTTGCCGCCGATCAGGTACAGGGTCTGGTCGCCGCCGACGTTGGTCGCGACCACGATGTCGCAATGCGATTCCCACGGCAGCGGACGGCCGCGCGCCAGCGCCTCGCGCAGGCCGGCGGCGCCGACCGGCTGCCGGCGTCCGCGCAGGAAGCACAGCAGGTCGCCGGGGGCGGGTTTTTCCTGCTGCGGGTCGGCGTAGCGGTAGGGCAGGCCGTCGGCGCCGGCCTGGTAGGCGGCGCGGATGTAGTCGATATGGCGGATCGAGGTGTGGAAGCCGGCCACGCCGGCGCGCACCATCACGTAGGACACGAAGGCCGCCGACCATGGATTGTCGACGATGAAGGCGCGGCAGTCGTTCTCCCGGTAGCGCGATCCGTCCAGTTGCTGGCAACTCGCGGCGCCGTCGATTTGCCCCATCGCGCCCAGCGTGCCGCTGTCGCGCCAGTACGCGGCCACGCGCTGCCAGGCTTCGATGCCGTCGTCGGCAAGGTCGGCGCGTTCGGCTTCGGTGACGCGCAGGCCGGCCAGGCGGCCGTCGCGATCGATGAACGGGCGCCACCACAGCCGGTGTTCGTTGCAGGCGGTGCGCACGATCGCCACCGCCGCCGGGGTCAGGCCGAAACGCGGCGGCAGATCGCAGACTTCCGCGGCCGCGGCGCGGCCGGCGGGAAACAGGGCGGCGACACACAGCAGCGCGAACCAGGGGCGGAACATCGGCTAACTCGGCGGGGAGGGGAGCGGGCAGCGTCGCAGAGCGGCGTCGGTGGTGCCGTGAAGTGTAGGGAGTCTGTTCGGCGATGGGTCGATCGCGTGTGCCGCGTCGCCCTGGCACCCGCGCATGTGGCGCGCCGCGCCGTTTCGTGGCCTGATTGGCGGGCTGCTGGCGCGATCCCGCGGCGGCTGGAGGCGTCGACGTCGGTATCGCGGCGCGCTGCGAGGGTGCGCGTTGCTGGCCTAAGAGGTGCCGTAGCGGCGGCTCCCAGGCCAAGTGCCGGTCGCTACTGCGGCGGCGTTCCGAGTTTCAGCGACAGATCCACGGCCTGCACATGCTTGGTGAGGGCGCCGATGGAGATGCAGTCGACGCCGTCCTGCGCGATCGCACGCACCGCCTCCAGGTCGACGCCGCCGGAGACTTCCAGCGGAATCGCACGGTTGAACGGTGCGGCCGCGGCGATCGCCACCGCGGCGCGACGCTGTTCCGCGGTGAAGTCGTCGATCAGGATGCGGTCGCAGCCGGCCTGCAGCGCTTCGCGCAACTGCTCCAGGGTTTCCACCTCCACCACCAGCGGCAGCGCCGGCCACTGCGCGCGCGCGGCGGCCACCGCCGCAGGCAGCGAGCCGGCGGCGTGGATGTGGTTTTCCTTCAGCATCACCGTGTCGTACAGACCGATGCGGTGGTTGTCGCCGCCGCCGCAGCGCACCGCGTACTTCTGCGCCAGGCGCAGGCCGGGCAGGGTCTTGCGCGTATCCAGGATGCGCGCGCCGGTGCCGGCGACCGCGGCCACATAGGCGGCGGTGGCGGTGGCGGTGGCCGACAGGGTCTGCAGGAAGTTCAGCGAGGCGCGCTCGGCGCTGACCAGGGCGCGGCTGCGCCCGTGCAGCAAGGCCAGCACGGTGCCGGCGGCCACGCGCTGGCCTTCGGCCACCTGCCAGTCGATCCGGACCTGCGGGTCCAGCGCCTGATGGCAGGCATCGAACCAGGGCCGGCCGGCGATCACCGCGTCCTGCTTGCACAGCAGGTAGGCGCTGTCGGCGCTGTCGGGCAACAGCGCGGCGGTGACGTCGCCGCTGCCGAGGTCCTCGGCCAGCGCGCGCGCCACATCGGCGGCGATCAGGTCCGCGGCGGGCGCCTGCGGCGGCGCCGTGTCGCGGCTCATTTGGCCGGGAAGTCGGCGAGCTGGACGGTGCCGATGGCTTCTTCGGCCAGCAGCACCGGGATGCCGTCGTCGACGCGGAACACCTGCTTGCGGTCGCGGGTGATCAGGGCTTCGCGCAGCGGTTGCGCCTGCGCACTGCCATCGGCGCGCTGCACGCCGCCGGCGGCGATGGCGCGGTTCAACGCCTCCAGGCCGCGCGCCTCCAGCAGCGCCAGCGGTTGGCGGGTGTCGGGCGAGCACAGCAGGTCGAGCAGTTTGCGGTCCATCCGGTCTTCGTCTTGCGTGGAAGACGGCTAGAATACGTCTTTAAGGCAGGGGACGGCCATGACCTCCAAGCAAACCGCGCCGCTCGTCGGCATCGTGATGGGTTCCCGCTCCGACTGGGAGACCATGCAGCATGCGGCGCAGAAACTCGATGCGCTGGGCGTGCCCTATGAAGTGAAGGTGGTGTCGGCGCATCGCACCCCGGACGTGTTGTTCTCCTATGCCGAGCAGGCGGCCGGGCGCGGCCTGCGCGCGATCGTGGCCGGTGCCGGCGGCGCCGCGCACCTGCCGGGCATGCTCGCGGCCAAGACCGCGGTGCCGGTGCTGGGCGTGCCGGTGCAGTCCAAGGCGCTCAACGGCATGGACTCGCTGCTGTCGATCGTGCAGATGCCGGCCGGCATCCCCGTGGCCACCTTCGCGATCGGCAATGCCGGCGCGGCCAACGCCGCGCTGTTCGCCGCGGCGATGCTGGCCCACGACCACGCCGAGATCGGCACCGCACTGGGCGACTTCCGCCAGCGCCAGACCGACGACGTGATGGCCAAGGACGATCCGCGCCAATGACCACCGTCGGCATCCTGGGAGCGGGGCAGTTGGCACGCATGATGGCCGTGGCCGGCGTGCCGCTGGGCCTGCGCTTCGCGCTGCTGGATCCGGCGGCCGATGCCTGCGCCGGACAGATCGCGCCGCTGCGGGTCGGCGACTATGCCGACGAGACCGCGCTGGCCGCGTTCGCCGACGCGGTCGACGTGGCGACCTTCGATTTCGAGAACGTGCCCGCGGCCAGCGCCGGTTGGCTGGCCGGGCAGGTGCCGGTGTTCCCGAGCCCGGATGCGCTGGCCGTGGCGCAGGATCGCCTGGCCGAGAAGACCCTGTTCCGCGAACTCGGCATCCCGGTGCCGGCCTTCGCCGCGATCGAGACGCGCGCCGATCTGGACGCGGCGCTGGCGCAGGTCGGCACGCCCTGCATCCTCAAGACCCGCCGGCTGGGTTACGACGGCAAGGGCCAGTTCCGCATCGCCTCCGCCGCCGATGCCGATGCGGCCTGGGACGCGCTGGGCGCGCAGGCAGCCAGCGTGGGCCTGATCGCCGAGGCGTTCGTGCCGTTCCAGCGCGAAGTCAGCGTGGTGGCGGTGCGCGGCCGCGACGGTGAGTTCCGCACCTGGCCGCTGACCGAGAACTGGCATGTGCACGGCGTGCTGTCAGCCAGCCTGGCGCCGGCGCAGGCCGATGCCGCGCTGGAGCAGGTGGCCGTGGCGCATGCGCGTGCCCTGGCCGAGCGGCTGCAGTACATCGGCGTGTTCGCGCTGGAGCTGTTCTGCCGCGACGGCGAACTGCTGGCCAACGAGATGGCCCCGCGCGTGCACAACTCCGGCCACTGGACCATCGAAGGCGCGGAGACCTCGCAGTTCGAGAACCACCTGCGCGCGGTGCTGGGGCTGCCGCTGGGCTCCACGCGCATGCGTGGCCATGCCTGCATGCTCAACTGGATCGGCGCGATGCCCGATGCCGCAGCGGTCCTGGCGCAGCCCGGCGGGCATTGGCACGACTACGGCAAGGAGCCGCGCGAGGGCCGCAAGGTCGGCCACGCCACCCTGCGCGAGGACACGCCCGAGGCGCTGGCGCAGGCCCTGCAGACCGTGGGCGCGCAGTTGCAGCGCGAGGCCCAGGTCGCCCCGGTGATCGCCGCCCTGCGCGGCGAGCGCTGAGTCGGCAGCACGCGGCCCAGGCGACGCCTGGGCTAGGCAACGGCGGCTGCGGCCGCCGCTCCTGCGAATCCCCAATCCCGACTCCCGAATCCCCGCTTACCGCAGATTGGACGCCGCGAACTCCCAGTTGACCAGCTTCCAGAACGCCTGCAGATAGCGCGCGCGGTCGCCTGGGTAGTCGGTGTAGTAGGCGTGTTCCCACACGTCGCAGGCCAGCAGCGGCATGTCGTCGCCGGTCAGCGGGGTACCGGCGTTGGCGGTGTTGACCACGGCCAGGCTGCCGTCCGGACGCTGCACCAGCCAGATCCAGCCGGAGCCGAACAGCGCCAGCGCCATGCGCTCGAACTCGGCCTTGAACCGGGCCACGTCGCCGAAACTCTTGGCCAGGCGCTCGCCGAGCGCGCCGCCGGGTTCGCCGCCGCCGCGCGGGCGCAGGCCGCGCCAATAGAACGCGTGGTTCCAGACCTCGGCCGCCTCCTGGAACAGGCTGCCCTGGGCGCGCCGCAGCAGGTCCGGCAGCGCCAGCTCGGCCAGGTCGCTGCCGGCCAGGCGCGCATTGAGCCGTTCCACCAGGGCGCGCTCATGGGCATGGTGCTGCTCCACCGCGGCGGCGGACAGATGCGGGGCCAGCGACGCGGCGGCGTAGGGCAGGGGAGCGAGTTCGATGGGCATGGATCCTCGGGCGGTTTCGGGTGCGTGTCGCGGTACTGCCGCGCGCAGGGCTTACACTATGCGGCTACGCGAGAGTCTAGCCGACCGCCAAGGTCGTTCTTTCGCCCCAGCAGGAGAGAACCCGCATGCAGGTGATGGAGCGCATCCAGGCCGACGTCGAACGCCATCCCATCGTGTTGTTCATGAAGGGCACGCCGCAGTACCCGATGTGCGGCTTTTCCAGCCGCGCGTTGCAGGCGCTGCTGGCCGCCGGCGCCGACCGCCTGCACACGGTCAACGTGCTCGACGAGCCGGAGATCCGGGCCAATCTGCCGCGCTATTCGAACTGGCCGACGTTCCCGCAGCTGTTCATCCATGGCGAGCTGATCGGCGGCTGCGACATCACCATGGAGCTGTTCGAGTCCGGCGAACTGCAGCGCATCGTCACCGAGGCCTACCAGTCGTGAGTGCGCCTGCGTCGCCGCAGGCCGGCGCGCTGGCGCAGCGGGTGATCCTGGTCAGCGGCGCCGCCGGCGGGCTTGGCAGCGCCGCGGCGCTGGCCTGCGCCCAGGCCGGGGCCACCGTGGTCCTGCTCGGGCACAAGCCGCCGCGTCTGAACCGGGTCTACGACGCGATCGCCGCGGTCGGTGCCGCGCCGCTGCTGTATCCGCTGGACCTGCTCGGCGCCACTCCGCCGGACTACGCGACCCTGGCCGAGCGCCTGCAAAGCGAGCTCGGGCGCCTGGATGGGCTGCTGCATTGCGCTGCCGACTTCGCCGGGCTGACCCCGTTCGAGCATGCCGATCCGGCGCAGTTCGCGCGCGCCGTCCACGTCAACCTGACCGCTGCGGCCTGGCTGACCCAGGCCTGCCTGCCGTTGCTGCGGCAGGCCGAGGATGCCGCGATCGTGTTCGCGGTGGACGATCCGGCGCGGGTCGGCCAGGCCTACTGGGGCGGCTACGGCGCGGCCCAGCACGGCCGCCGTGGCCTGCTGGCGAGCCTGCACGGCGAGCTGGCGGCCTCGCGCGTGCGCGTGGCCGGGCTGCAGCCGGGCCCGATGCGCACCGCCTTGCGCGCCCGTGCCTACACCCATCAAGAAGACCGCGACGCGGTCGACCCGGTGCGCTACGCCGGCGCCTGCGTCGAGCTGCTGTCGCCCGCCGGCGCCGCGCACCGCGGCGAGATCTGGAATCCCCTGGCATGACCATCCTGTCGGCAGCGCTGCTGCTGTTTCTGATCCTCGACCCGCTGGGCAACATCCCGGTGTTCCTCAGCGTGCTCAAGCCGCTGCCGGCGCGGCGCCAGCGCATCGTGCTGGCGCGCGAACTGCTGATCGCGCTGGGCGTGCTGATGGGCTTCCTGTGGGGCGGCAAGTACGCCCTGGAAGTGATGCACCTGCGCCAGGAATCGGTGGCGATCGCCGGCGGCATCGTGCTGTTCCTGATCGGCATCCGCATGATCTTCCCGCGCCCGGAAGGGCTGATGGGCGAGATTCCCGACGGCGAACCCTTCATCGTGCCGCTGGCCATCCCGCTGGTGGCAGGCCCTTCCGGCATGGCCGCGGTGATGCTGATGGGCAGCAACGAGCCGACCCGGCTGGGCGAATGGAGCCTGGCGCTGATCCTGGCCTGGCTGGGCACCTCGGCGCTGCTGTTCTCGGGCACGCTGCTGTACAAGCTGCTCGGCATGCGCGTGCTGACCGCGGTCGAGCGGCTGATGGGCATGTTGCTGGTGGCGATTTCGGTGCAGATGTTCCTGGACGGAATCAGCGCCTACCTGAAGCTGCCGGTCGCCGGCTGAGCGGGCGCGCCCGCCGCCGCGCGTCTCCGCTCGCTGACGCGTCTTGCCTGTCGCGTGCGTCAGCGCTGCGACGTACCGCGCGTCTGCGGCAGTTCGATGACATGCGCGGCGCTTTTTTGTGCCCGCGCGTGTCGGGGCGTGGCGGCACATTAAGTTCTCGTCAATGCCCTGGGCATATGCGGGCGAAATAGCCTGCTTACCCTGGCGCCTTCCGATGCGGTAGGCGGCGGTGTGCCATGGGCGCGCCGGGCCGCCTGCCGTCTCTGCCGCTCCCCGCTTGGTCCCAGAGGCGCTTGCCCGATGACGTTCCGTTGCACTCCGCGTGTTTCCCCACTTTCCCTTGCACTGGCCACGGCGTTCGCGGCCCATTGCGCCTTCGCCCAGGACGCCGGCAGCGAGTCGGCGCAGCGGGTCACCGCCTCCAGCACGTCCAATACCACCGCCGCGTACGAGACCAAGCGCGTGCAGCAACTGGACAAGGTCAACGTCAGCGCCGACAAGAGCAGCTACGTCCTCGGCGGCGGCAACATGACCGTGCAGACCGCCAGCAAGGCGATCTCCACGGTGACCCGCGAGGCAATCGCGCAGGCGTCCGGTGGCAGCAACTTCACCCAGATGATCGATGCGATCCCGGGCGTGGACGCCTCCACCAGCGACGTGACCGGCCTCAACAACGGCAACTACAGCCTGCGCGGTTTCGATTCCTCGGCGATCGGCATCACCGTCAACGGTGCCCCGGTGACCGACAGCGGCAGCTATTCGGTGTATGCCACCGAATACGGCGATGCCGAGAACTACAACGACATCACCGTCACCCAGGGCACGCCGAACGTGGACCAGCCGGAGATGGGCGCCACCGGCGGCCAGATCGCCTGGTCGACCATCGATCCCAGCCATGCGTTCGGGGTGGATTTCAACCAGAGCTTCGGCAGCAACGATTACCGGCGCACCTTCGTGCGGGTCAACACCGGCGATACCGGTCCGCTGCGCTCGTGGGTGTCGTATTCGACCAACAGCGCGGACAAGTGGAAGGGCAATGGCGACATGTCGGTCGCAAAGATCGACGGCAAGAGCGTATGGGACATCAGCCCCGGCAACTCGATCAGCGCCTCGTTCCAGTACAACCGGCAGTCCAACTACTCCTACAACACCGCCAGCAAGGCGCAGCTGGCCAGCGACTACGCCTACGACTACAACGCCACCTGGGGCGGCGGCAGCACCTCCGCCGACCAGTCCTACTGGAAGCTGCGGCGCAATCCCTACAGGAGCCTGTTGGCCAGCCTGGATGGCGAGTTCACCCTCGGCGACACCCTGCGTCTGTCGGTGGTGCCCTACGTGTGGTGGGGCGAGGGCGGCGGTTCCAGCGCCGCGTCGGTGTACCCGTCCACCAGCAGCAGCAACGTCTATGGCTACGCCAGCGGCGTGAGCGGCAGCCGCGACGTCGACTACACCTATTCCTACTCCGCGACGGTGCGCCCGGGCGTGGTCGCCAAGTTCTTCCAGGACATCGGCATGGACCACAACCTGGTCTACGGCCTGTGGTACGACCGTTCGCGCAAGAGCCAGAACAGCAGCATCGTCAAGACCGATCAAAGCACCGGGCAGCCGTGCGACGTCTGGGCCGAGAGCGAGGGCTGCTTCCTGACCTATGCCGACGGCCAGGTGCAGCAGAGCTACCGCACCTACACGGTGACCGACGTGCAGAAGTACTTCATCCAGGACAACTGGACTCCCGCCGACGACTGGGCGGTCAACTACGGCGTCTCCTGGATCCATGCCACGCGCAAGGGCCACAACTATCAATGGCCCGACAGCACCAAGGAGATCGGCGTGGACTTCGACAACAGCTACAGCAAGCTGTTGCCGGCGTTCGGCATCAAGTACGCGCCGGACAGCCGCTCCCAGTTCTACTACGGCGTCGCCAAGACCTTCCGCGTGCCGGCCACCAACTCGATCTCGATCAACCTGTCGGCGGCGCAGGAGATCCCGCAACCGGAATCGGCCTGGACCAACGACCTGGGCTGGCGCTACTACGGCGACCGCTTCTCGCTGTCGGCGATGCTGTACCAGAGCAACTACCGCAACAAGCAGATGTCCAGCTACGACCAGGCCACCGCGCTGACCACCTACATCTCGATCGGCAAGGTACGCATGCGCGGCTTCAACGGCGAGGCCAGCTACAACATCACCGACAACCTCAAGCTGTACGGCTCCTACACCTATACCCAGGCCAGGATCCTGAGCGACAGCCTGGCGGTGGGCACGTCCAAGGGCATCTACGACTACGCAGTCGGCGGCAAGCAGTTGGCCAATACGCCGAAGAACTTGGCCAATCTGCGCCTGAGCTACACCATCGGCGATTTCTGGGTCGCGCTGAAGGGCCGTTACTCCGGCCCGCGCTACGGCGACTATCTGAACACCGAACGGGTGGGGGGCTACACCACCTTCGGCGCCGACGCCGGCTATACCTTCGCCGACTGGGGCTGGCTGAAGAAGCCGTCGATCAAGCTCAACCTGTACAACCTGACCGACAAGCAGGCCGTTACCTGGGTCAGCACCAGCCAGGTGCTGGCGGCGTCCGGCGCCAGCGACTACCCGGACGTGGCGGCCACCGGCACGCCGTACTACTCCGTGCTGGAGCCGCGCGCGTTCGCGGTGACCGTCGGCGCCTCGTTCTGAGGCACTGCCAGCCCGCACCCGGGCTGGACCAGGCAAGACGCAAACGGCCGGGGCCATCGCCCCGGCCGTTTGCGTTTGCGGGCATGCGACGTCGGGGAACGTCGCCGGCCTGACCGCGGGCGTGTGGATCCCGGGCCGGCATGCCGTCGGCCGCCCGGCGCCGGGTCGGCAGAATCCAGGGTGCCTCCCGAGGGCCAGGGCCACGGGGGAGCAGGGTCTGGCGCCGGGCGCCGCGCGAGGACCGGATCGCGCCGGCCTCCCGAAACTGCCTGGTCGGTGGCCGAGCGGGGCGGGGGGGCATGGCACGCGGAAGCAGGGTGGGGCTGACGCCACCGCGCCGCCGACGCCTGGGGAGTTGAAGAGTGGGGGGCGCTCGGTCACTGCGCTGCTGGCGTCGCGGCGCAACGCTCGGCCCAGCTGCCGCGCGCGGCGGCCTGGCGGGCGGCAAGCCCGTGCGCGCCTGTGCCAGGGCATGACCGGATGCAGTCAAAAAACTGGGATCCATGGCAAGTCATGTCCATTTGTGCCCGGTTGTCACGTTTCGGCAACAAATTGGCCCTATGGTGTTAAACTCATGTTAACCCTTGCGGGGAATCGGCAAGGGTGACCAGCCCCCATCCCGCGGCCGTGCGCCCGTACTCGCGCGGCACTGCCATGCGCATTTCGTCAAACTCCATCGAGGCTATTGCAATGATTCAACCCCGTCTGCGGATGTCCAAGCTCACCCTGGGCCTCGTTGCGGCGCTGGCCGCGGCGCCGGTGTTCGCCCAGAGCACCTCCGCCGGTGTCGGCGGCGTGGTGACCCATGGCGGCCAGCCGGTCGCCGGCGCCGAGGTGACCATCACCCACGTCGAGTCGGGCACGGTCAGCCGCGCCACCACCGATGCCGCCGGTCGCTACAACGCGCGCGGCCTGCGCGTCGGCGGTCCGTACAGCATCACCATCACCAAGTCGGGCGACGGCACCAAGACCGAAGACGGCGTGTACCTGAGCGTCAACCAGAACGCCACCATCAATGCCGACCTGACCGGCGACATGGCCGCGCCGACCACCCTGGAGACGGTCAATGCCGTCGCCGTGGCCACCGGCTCGGAAGTGTTCAGCGCCACCAAGACGGGCTCGGGCACCAACATCGGTCGCGAGCAGATCGAAGCGCTGCCGTCGATCAACGGCAACATCCAGGACTACATGCGCCTGGATCCGCGCGTGGCCTTCGTCGATCGCGCCTCGGGCACGATCAGCGCCGGCGGCCTGAATCCGCGCTACAACTCGATCAACATCGACGGCGTCTCGGCCAGCGACACCTTCGGCCTGGAAGGCAACAACATGACCACCCGGCGTCAGCCGGTGTCGATGGAAGCCATCGAAGCCATCGACGTCAACCTGTCCAACTACGACGTCAGCATCGCCAGCGCCGCCGGCGCCACCGTCAATGCGGTGACCAAGTCCGGTACCAACGAGTTCCACGGCTCGGTGTACGGCAGCTATCGCGATGGCGACTGGTTCGGCGACAACCCGGACGGCACCAAGTTCAACGGCTTCACCAAGGAGAAGACCTACGGCGCGACCTTCGGCGGCCCGATCGTCAAGGACAAGCTGTTCTTCTTCGCCAACTACGAGAAGTTCCAGCAGGACGCGCCGGGTGTCGACCTCGGCAGCACCGCGTTGGGCAAGGCCAACGCCAAGTACGGCATGGCCGACGTGACCCGCGCTCAGCAGATCGCCAAGAACTACGGCTTCGATGCCGGCGGCCTGGACAGCGACGGCAACACCGACCTGAAGGAATACGCGCTCAAGCTCGACTGGAACATCAGCGACAACCACCGCGCCAGCTTGCGCTACAGCAAGCTCGACCAGAGCAAGCTGCGCATCAACGGCGCCGGCAGCTCCAGCCAGGCCTCGCTGAGCTCGTACTGGTACCAGCACGAGAAGTCGGTCGAGAGCTATGTCGGCCAGCTGTTCAGCGACTGGTCCGAGAACTTCTCCACCGAGTTCAAGGTGTCCTACCGCGACTACTCCGCGATCCGCGTGGTGCCGACCAATGCGCCGAGCATCGCCGTGTACTTCGACGGCTCGGTCGCCAACCCGACCGGCGACGTGCTGTTCCTGGGCACCGAGACCAACTCGCAGGGCAACATCCTCACCACCAAGACCTGGAACTACTACGGTGCGGGCACCCTGACCCTGGACAACCACAACCTGAAGTTCGGCGTCGACTACAGCACCAACGACATCTACAACCTGTACGGCCGCAACAGCTGGGGCGTGTACACCTTCTTCGGCCTGGACAACTTCGCCAGCGGCCGCTGGAGCTCGTACCAGCTCAACCAGGAGCGTAGCCCGGGTTCGATCGCGGCCGACTACAAGAACAGCAACCTCGGCCTGTTCGTGCAGGACACCTGGTACGTCAACAACAACCTGACCCTGACCCTGGGCCTGCGTGGCGACCGTCCGCAGGTGAGCCCGGATCCGACCTACAACGCCGGTGCGCAGGCGGTGTTTGGCTATGACAACAGCAAGATCTTCAGCGGCGATTTCCTGATCCAGCCGCGCTTCGGTTTCAACTACACCTTCGACACCGACCGTCCGACCCAGTTGCGCGGTGGCGTTGGTCTGTTCCAGGGCGATGCGCCGCAGGTGTGGATCGGCAACAGCTACTCCAATACCGGCTTCAACTACAACGCTTATAGCCTGACCACGTACGATCCGACGGTGCCGTTCAGCGCCAACAAGGATACTCAGCCGATCCCGAATCGTCCTGGTTCGGCGACCCAGGGTGTGAGCTTCGTCGGCAACGACTTCAAGCTGCCGTCGCTGTACAAGGCCAACCTGGCCCTGGATCACGAACTGCCGTGGTACGGCATCGTCGCCTCGGCCGAGTTGCTGGTGACCAAGGTCAAGGATGGCCTGTACTACAAGAGCCTGAACATCGGTCGCGTCAACGGCCCGGGCCAGGATCCGAGCCCGGCCTACTATGGTCCGGACGGCCGCGCGCTGTACTGGAACCCGGCCCGCACCGGCCGCCCGTGGGCGACCAGCGACAACCGCTACAACCGCAACAGCGCGTACAGCGACGTCTACCTGATCGACAACACCGACAAGGGCAAGACCCAGCAGTTCACCGTGTCGCTGTCCAAGCCGTTCAGCGAAGGCGGCGACTGGTCCTGGACCCTGGGCTACACCTATACCCACGCCACCGAAGTCGGCCCGCTGACCAGCTCCACCGCCAGCTCGGGCTGGGGCTACCAGTACGCCTTCAATGCCAACTCGGAAACCGAGAACCGCTCGCGCTACGAGATCAAGGACCGGATCTCCGGCTCGCTCGACTGGAAGCACATGTTCTTCGGCGACTACGAGACCCGCGTGGGCCTGGTCTACGAAGGGCGCAGCGGCCGTCCGTACAGCTACGTGTTCAACGGCGACGCCAACGGCGACGGCCGCAGCACCAACGACCTGTTCTACGTGCCGAAGGGCCCGGGCGACGTGTTGTTCGGCACGCTGAGCAGCACCGGTGCGTTCACCGCCAACCCGGCGCTGCAGCAGCAGTTCTTCGACTGGCTGGCCAAGAACCCGCAGCTGGCCAAGTACGCCGGCAGCTACGCCCCGGCCAACGGCTTCCGCTCCGGCTGGATCAACACCTTCGACGTGCGCATCACCCAGCAGCTGCCGGGCTTCTTCAAGGGCCACAAGTCCGAGATCTGGCTGGATATCCAGAACGTGGGCAACCTGCTGAACAAGAAGTGGGGCCGGATCGAAGACTACGGCTTCTACGCCGATGCCCGCGTCGCCAACCTGCAAGGCATCTACCAGGGCAAGTACGTGTACAACACCCTGTACACCGACAAGCCGACGGCCGCCAATGCCGACGCCGACGGCTTCAACATCGGTGTGTCGCAGTGGTCCATGCAGCTGGGCTTCCGCTATCAGTTCTGATCGCGGCGCAAGCTGAAGCGTTGGAAACGGCCGGGGCGACCCGGCCGTTTTCTTTTTGCGGGGGCTGACGTTAAAGTCGCCGGTTGACGACACCGACAAGACATTCGATATGACGACCAGCAATACGGCGGCGCGCGCGCTGCCGGTAGTGGATGCGCGGATCTACCCGCGTGGCGGCCTGGACATCCTCTCGCGCGTGGAAGTGGCGCGCCTGCGCGATGCGTCCAGCGGCGGCCTGCACGAACTGCTGCGGCGCTGCGCGCTGGCGGTGCTGACCAGTGGCAGTGCCTCCGACGATCCGCGCGCGGCGCGCGACCTGTATCCCGACTTCGACATCCAGGTGGTGCAGCGCGACCGCGGCGTGCGCATCGATCTGCTCAATGCGCCGGCGATGGCCTTCGTCGACGGCGAGATCATCAACGGCGTGGCCGAACTGCTGTTCGCCGTGGTCCGCGACCTGGCCTACATGGCCATCGAACTCGGCCCCGAGTCGACCACCGACCTGCAGTCCAGCGAAGGCATCACCAACGCCGTGTTCGGCCAGTTGCGCAACGCGCGCATCCTGCAGCCGAACGATCCCAAGCTGGTGGTGTGCTGGGGTGGCCATTCGATCTCGCGCGACGAGTACCTGTACACCAAGCAGGTCGGCTACGAGCTGGGTCTGCGCGGGCTGGACATCTGCACCGGCTGCGGTCCGGGCGCGATGAAGGGGCCGATGAAGGGCGCCACCATCGCCCACGCCAAGCAGCGCAAACACGATAACCGCTACATCGGCGTGACCGAGCCGGGCATCATCGCCGCCGAATCGCCGAACCCGATCGTCAACCACCTGGTGATCATGCCGGACATCGAGAAGCGCCTGGAGGCCTTCGTCCGCATCGGCCACGGCATCATCGTGTTCCCGGGGGGCGTCGGCACCGCCGAGGAGATCCTGTACCTGCTCGGCATCCTGCTGCGCGAGGAGAACCGCGACCTGCCGTTCCCGCTGATCCTCACCGGCCCGACCATAGCCGCGCCGTACTTCGAGCAGATCGACCGCTTCCTGCGCCTGACCCTGGGCGAGGTGGCGACCTCGCGCTACGAGATCGTGGTCGGCGACCCGGTGGCGGTGGCGCGCAAGATGGCCGCCGGCATCCAGCACGTGCGCACGCACCGCAAGGAGCAGAAGGACGCGTTCTACTTCAACTGGTCGGTCGACATCCCGCTGGAGTATCAGCGTCCGTTCGAGCCGACCCACGAGGCGATGGCCGCGCTGGATCTGCACCATGGCCGTCCGCCGCATGCGCTGGCCGCCGACCTGCGCCGCGCCTTCTCCGGCATTGTCGCCGGCAACGTCAAGGAAGACGGCATGCGCCGGATCGAGCAGCATGGCCCGTTCGAGATCCACGGCGATGCGGACATGATGCAGGCCCTGGACGAGTTGCTGCGCGCCTTCGTCGAACAGCGCCGCATGAAGATCTCCGGCGAGTATCGGCCCTGCTACCGGGTCATGGCCTGAGCGTGCAACCGCTGCTGCGCTGGTCGCGCCGGCTCGGCGCGATCAGGCGAGGCGGGGCAGTTCCAGCAGGCTGACGAAGCGGTCGGCTTCGCGCTTGGCGCTCAGACGACCGCCGCCGATGCTTTCCACGCGCGCGCGCACTCCGGCCATGCCGATGCCATGCCCGCCGCCGACCGTCGACGCGCCGGCGGCGGGAAGGGAGTTGGCGATCTCGATCCTGATCCAGTGTGCGTCCTGTTCGATGCGCAGGCGCACATGGCCGCCGCGGATGCTGGGTTCGATGCCGTGCCGGATTGCGTTTTCCAGCAACGGCTGGATGGAAAGCGTGGGCACCTCGATCACCGGAAGCGGATCCGGAACCTGCCATTCCACGCGCAATCGATCGCCCAGGCGCATCTGCTCGATGCCGAGATAGCGCCGCACCAGCGACAACTCTTCTTCCAGGCTCAGTCGATCCGGCCCGGCCAGCGCCGCGCGGAACAGATCGGCAAGATCCAGCAGCAGGTGCTCCGCCTGTTCCGGGCGTGAGCGCGCCAGGGCAGCGCCGGTGTTCAGCGTGTTGAACAAGAAATGGGGCTGGATCCGGGCGCGCAGCGCTTCGAGCTGGGCGTGCTTGGCCTGCACCGCCAACTGTTGCACCCGCCAGTGGTTCTGGAACGCCAGCAGCGCCATCAGTCCTAGGGTCAAGGCGATGGCCGCCACTTTCAGCAGGAAAATACGCCAGTCTCCCTGCAGTAGCGACAACTCCCTCAGCGTTGCCCAGGCGATCGCATGCACGGCGACGGCGACGATCACCAGTAGGGCCACCGCCAGATAGGCGACCTGATGCGACCGGCGGCGGCGCAGGCGGCCGCGCAGCGAATAGAGCAAGGCCAGTGTCGTCAATGCTGTCCATTGCAGCAGCAGCGAGGCCAGGCCGAAATGGATCCAGCCGTTGCTGGACTGTCCTGGCGCCAGGCTCAACACGGCTGCCACCGCTTCGCCGGCCAGCACCACCCACATCAGGCTGGTGGGCTGCCACAGGATGTCCAGGCTCATGGCCGGAGGGGAGGGGGCGGCGGAGCGCATGGCGGCGTGCAGGGGGGACTCGGCGCATCATGCCCGGGTTCCGGCCCCATGTCGCCAAATGCGCCGTTCGGCTACGATCTGCAACCGCCCATCGGCCCCCGCTGGCATCGGTCCGGCCGGAGTTCTAGCTTGGTATTGGGAAATTGGGGATACGACATGCTGCGTTTTCACGCCGCGCGACCGCGCTGCTCCGGATGGCATCGAAGGATCGGGGGATTCAGCCTGGTCGAGCTGATGGTGACGGTCGCCGTGCTGGCGGTGCTGATGAGCATCGCCATCCCCAGCTATACCTATCTGGTTAATTCCAACCGGCTGACTTCCACCGCCAACGAAATGGTGGCCTCGCTGCAGCTGGCGCGCTCGGAAGCGATCCGGCTCAACCGCAACGTGGCGGTGTGCCGCAGCGACAACGGCAGCAGTTGCACCGCCGGCGGCGCATGGAACCAATGGATCACCATCGTGGTGACCGACGCCACCGTCCTGCGCGTCAGTGGTGTCAAGGCGCCGGTACAGATGAGCGTGAGCGCGGCGGTCAGCGGCAACAGCGACCGCATCGTCTTCAGTCCGGACGGGGTTGCCCGCAGCAGCACCGGAACGCTGCTCAATGCGGGCTTTTCCAGTTGCATCGCCACCACGCGGCCGAGCGACAATTTGCGCGTGGTGTACATCGCCGGCGGCAGTCGGGTGGCCTTCTTCACTACTCCCGGCAATATCGCATGCCCTGCGCCCTCGGATTCTCCATCGACGTGAACGCCATGCTTATTTCCATTCCGCGACCGATCCCGATCGCAGCGCAACGCGGCGTCAGCCTGATCGAAGTGATGATCTCGGTGTTGATCATGGGTATCGGCATGCTGGGCGTGGCGGCCTTGCAGGCGACCGCGCTGCGCAACAACCAGAGTTCCTTTGAGCGTAGCCAGGTGGTGGTCGGCACCACCGGCATCTTCGACGCGATGCGGGCCAATCTCGATGCGGCCCGTAACGGCAACTACAACATGAGCATGACCTGCAGCGCGCCGAACGGGGCTTCGCAGGTGGTCGTCGATCAGCGCAATTTCATCAATTCGCTGCAGGCGATCATGGGCGCTTCGGCATGCGGCGCGATCAACTGCAACGCCACCGTGTGCCAGGTGACGGTGCAGTGGGACGACAGCAGGGGCAGTCATGCGGCTGCCGATGCGACGGCGGCGCAGACGCAACAGTTCCAGACGGTGACCAGGCTATGAGCCGCATGCGCCGTGGGAACGCGCCGGGCCGGCGCCGCAGTGCGGGCCTGAGCCTGATCGAGCTGATGATCTCGTTGGTGCTGGGCCTGCTTGTGGTGGGGGCGGCCATCGGCATCTTCCTCACCAACCAGCGGACCTACACGGCCACGGAGAACCTGGGGCGCATCCAGGAAAACGTGCGCACCGCGTTCGAGCTGATGACCCGCGACATTCGCGAGGCTGGCGGCAATCAGTGCAACAGCAGCGACAACATGGGGATGTCGAACGTCATCAACAATCCTGCGTCGCGCTGGTGGACGAACTGGTCGGGCAACCGCCTGGTCGGCGTGTCGGCGAGCGGCAGCTTTCCTGACGTCGTGGCCAATCGCGTGGCCAATACCGATGGCCTGATGCTGTTGTCTTCCGGTGACGCGACCGCCGTCGTCACCGCGCACAACCCGGCATCCGCGCAGTTCACAGTGAACGCGAATACCCATGGTTTCAGGAACGGTGATCTCCTGATCGCCTGCGGTCCCAATGCCCAGGGCACCGGGGTGTTGCGGATGGGTGCGCTGTTCCAGATGAGCAGCGGCCAGGGCGGGACCACCATCGGCCATGCGGCATCCGGGTCGCCGGGAAATGCCAGTGCCAACCTTGGCATCAACGGTTCGGTCTTCACCTACGGACCGAACACGTTGCTCAGTCGGCTCAACGCATCGCGTTGGTTCATCGGCACCAACCCGCGCGGCGGTCGCTCGCTGTATCAAGGCGTGTTGACCAACACCACCGGTATTCCGGCGATCGTCGATCAGGAAGTGGCCGAAAACGTGCAGAACATGACCATCACCTATCTGATTCCCGACGATGGCGGCTACGTCAGTGCGGCGACCGTGGGCGCGCGCTGGAGCCAGGTGACTGCGATCAATCTGTCCTTGACCTTCCAGACCCAGGACGCGATCGGAACCAACGGGCAGCCGGTGACGCGCACGATCAGCAATGTCATCACTTTGCGGAATCGCAACGAATGAGCACGACCCCCTGCCAAAGTCCGATCGCGCGCCAGACCGGCGTGTCCTTGATCGTGGTGCTGCTGCTGCTGCTGGTGATGACCCTGTTGGGCCTGGCGGTCGTGCGCGGAACGCTGATGCAGGAACGGATGAGCGGCAACCTGCTCGATCGCAGCGTCAACTTCCAGGCTGCCGAGTCGGCGTTGCGTGAGGGCGAGGCGCTGGCGGCCGCGCAGACCGTAGTGCCCACCGGCAGCGGATGCAGCGCTGGCGTTTGCGGGCGGCCGCTGGCCACCCAGACCGAGCGCTGGCGCGATCCCGGCTTCACAGGTTGGATCAACGCCAGCACCGCCAGCCGCAGTGCGTCGGCGTCGACCACCAGCTTCTACATCGAGTACATGGGCTCGTCCGAAGCCTGGTTCGAGTGCAACAGCGACGAGAAGTACACCGGCCAGCAGATCTGTGTGCGTCCCATGTATCGGGTGGTGGCGCGCAGCCAGGCGCCTGGTCGCGCCAGCGTCATTCTTCAGTCCAGCTATATCGCGCCGTAAGACGGAGTCACCCCCATGAGCCAGTTTCACGACCATCGTGTGCAGCGACGCGGCCTTTGGCCCCGTCTCAACGCATTCGCTGCGGCCTTTGCCTGCACCATGCTGGCGTTCCCGGCCAGTGCCGGCATTGTGGTGCCCGGCTACCCGCTGCAGTCGGGGGGGCGCATCGCGCCGAATGTGTTGTTCATCTTGGACGACTCCGGCTCCATGGAAAGCACTTCAATGCCGGATTCGGTGCCGCAGGCCACAGATAGCGGCGGTCGCAATAACATTAGTAATAACGTGTATACGCGAAATTCGATCTACTACAACCCTGCGACGAACTATCAGCCTTGGGTTGACGCTAGTGGCGCGCCGATGACCGGCGGCATGGATTATGGAAGCGTCTATAGCAATACGCATGATTTGACGTCGCCAATCAATCTTTACGATTATACGCTGACGTTCTATGTTCCAAAGGATCTGAGCGAAAAATCTGAATCCTATCTTTCTAACAGCGCAAATTACTACCGCTACCAGATCATGGGTGATGGCGTAATCATTCGCAGCGAACTGCTTTACGGCGTCGCGAACCAACAGGGATTGAGTGGCCGTGGTTGCACCAACAGCAGTAGCGGTTGGCAGTGGAAAAACTGTACTCGCGCGACGCCGACTGGCAGAAGCGAGGCGGCCGAGCGTACCAACTTTGCGACCTGGTATTCCTATAGCCGCACGCGAATAAAGGTCGCCAAGGGCAGTGCAGGGCATGCGTTTGCCGATCTGGGGACCAATGTTCGGGTCGGTTTCCGCACGATCTGGCAGAGAACCGCGGATTCACTGCCAATGAACGACGCAAATCCCATTCCGGTGACCAGGAATGACGGCCTATTCGATAATCCCAATGGGCTGAATGGGGATAATAATAATCGCAAGGTCTGGTATGACCGGCTATATGCTGCTTATGGCAGCAATGGCACGCCACTGCACAGGGCGCTCAGCAATGCTGGCGCATATTTCAGTAGCAGCGATGCTTCGGGTCCCTATGGCCCACAAGCCGGCGCCGCGCAGCTCGTCTGCCGGCAGAATTTCACCATTTTGACCACCGATGGTTACTGGAATTCCAAGGGGGGCTACACGCCTGTCAACGAGCAGGACAACGTCGCCGGCCCGACCATTTCCGGGCCGACCGGCAACACGTACACCTATGCCCCGGCACGGCCTTATGCGAGTCCTGATTCGGATACCCTTGCCGATGTGGCGATGCGCTACTGGAAATCGGATCTCAGATCCGACATGGCCAACTCCGTCCCCACCAACTCTGCGGATCCTGCGTTCTGGCAGCACATGACCACCTTTGCGATTTCCATCGGTGCGAAGGGCATTCTGGATCCGGAGACTGATCTTCCGGCGCTCACCTCGGGCGCGAAGAGCTGGCCGACGCCTTCCAACGACAGCATCGCCAATATCGACGATCTGTGGCATGCGGCTGTCAATGGCCGTGGCAGTTTCATCGTGGCAAGCAATCCCGACGAATTCACCCAGGGGCTGAAGTCCGCACTTGGGTCGATCGTCGAGCGTACCGGTACCGCCGGCAACCTCGCCGCGAATTCCAGCAGTCTCACCAGCAGTACGAATGTCTATCAGGCCAGTTTCGTTTCCGGTAAGTGGACCGGGGCGCTCAAGGCGATTCCGGTGACTAGTACCGGCGTGGACGCGACCAATCCGTCCTGGGTGGCGAGCATTCCCGGTTCGGGGCGTACGATCCGCACATGGAGCGGTACCGCGGGCGCGAGCTTCCCCACTTCCGCGCAGCAAACGGCATTGGCGCGTGCCGCGACCCCAACCGCTGCCGCTGTGACTGGAGCCAACAATGCGGCCTACATCACCGGCACCCAGGACCTGGAGCAAAACCGTCCCAACGGGTATTTGCGTATCCGCAGTACCTTGATCGGCGACATCGTCAATTCCTCGCCGGCCTACGATGCGGTCAGCGGGACGATCTTCATCGGCGCCAACGACGGCATGATGCATGCGTTCAACGCCGAGACCGGCGTGGAGCGCTTCGCGTATGTGCCAGCCAGTCTGAACTTCACCGACTTGGCCACCCTCAGTGCGCCCGACTACGACCACCGCTTCTTCGTGGATGGCCCGATCAGCATTTCCCGCAGGGATCAATTGAACAATCAGACCATCCTGGTTGGCACGCTCGGTCGTGGCGGCAAGGGCATCTATGCTTTGGATGTCACCAGTCCCGACAGTTTCTCCAACAGCAACGTGCTGTGGGAAAAGTCCGGCGACAATCAGGTGTCGACCACGGCCGACAACAACATGGGTCTGAATCTGGGTGCTCCGGTCATAGCCAAGCTCAACAACGGCGATCTTGCGGTGATCGTGGCCAACGGCCCCAACAGCACCAACGAGCGCGCCGTGTTGTTCGTGTACCGGCTCAGCGATGGTGCGTTGCTGTCTGAAATCGACACGGGGGTGGGGTCCTCATCGTCTCCGAATGGACTGTTTGCGCCGACTGTGCGCGACGTGGACGGCAACGGGACCATTGATTACGTTTACGCCGGCGACATGCAAGGAAACCTCTGGCGCTTCGACCTCTCCGCGACCACGTCTTCCAGCTGGAACGCCGCCGGCAATCGCCTGCGTCTGTTCACTGCGACCAATTCCGCAGGCACGCCTCAGCCCATCACGTCGGCGCCGGCGATCGCGCGCGACCCAGCCAACTTCCAGTTGTGGATCTTCTTTGGTACAGGTCGTTTTCTCACCACCGACGACGTGACCAACACCACCGTGCAATCGGTCTACGGAATCAAAGACTCCACGACCAGTGTCGCCAAGGCCGACCTGCAGCGGCGCAAGTTCGTGGCGAGCGGCGTGGTCAACAATCAGATGGTGCGCGTCATGGAGGCCAACAGCGCGTTGGCAACCGGCAAGAAGGGCTGGTATCTGGATCTGATCGATCCGCCTGTGGCCGACCCTGCGCCTGCAACGGCCAAAGGCGAGCGCGTCTACACCGGCGTGAACGTCATTTCCGGCGTGCTGACCTTCACCAGCAACATCCCCGACGACGATCCGTGCCTGCCCGGTGGCAAGGGCCAGGACAATGCCATCGATGCGTTCACCGGTTCCAGTCTCAATCAGTCGTTCTTCGACCTGGACCAGGACGGTTCTTATGCCGACGAAACGCTGACGGTCGGTGGCGTGTCGATCCCCGTCGCGTCGGTCGCCCTCGGTGGCCTGGGTAGCGCGAGCAGCTACTTCACCGGAGGAGCGGGCGGCAGCGGTGGTCTGGCGTGCCTGAATATCAACGATGGCAGTGCGGTCTGCAAAAAGATCCGCGAAATTCGCAAGGTGGGACGTGTGCAGTGGAAGGAACTACTCCAGGAATGACAGCGCTCGCCCCGAAACGTTTCCCGTATTCATTGGAGCCAAGGCATGCCCAGTCGTAATCGATTCGCCGCACAGCGCGGCTTCAGCCTGATCGAACTGATGATCACGGTGGCGATCATCGCGATCCTCGCCAGCATCGCCATGGTCAGCTACAACTGGGCGATGATCAAAGCACGGCGCTCGGCCGCTGCCGGTTGCTTGCAGGAAGCGGCGCAATACATGGAGCGCTTCCACACCACCAACATGAGCTATGTGAGCGCGGCCGGCACCGCTCCTGCGCTGCCGGCATGCAGTGCCGACGTCAGCAACTTCTACACGGTCAGCCTGGCTGCCAGTAATGCAACCAGTTTCAGCATCACCGCAGTGCCGATCTCAGGAAAGGCGCAGGCGCGCGATACGGACTGCGCGACATTGACGATCAATCAGAGCGGCCTGCGTTCCGCCAGTGGCTCTCTGTCCTCGACCCCGGCGAAGTGCTGGTGAGGCAAAAAAAAACCGCCGTGCAACGGCGGTTTTTCTAAGGTGGCGCCCGAAGTTGGACTCGAACCAACGACCCCCTGATTAACAGTCAAGTGCTCTAACCGGCTGAGCTATTCGGGCGAGGCGCGCATTGTAAGCAGATCTCGGGCGGCTGGCAAGCGCCTTTTTTGTCGCTACAGCCGGCATCGTTGCCCGTCGGCGTGGCGGACCGAGCGCGCCCTTCCGGTCGCGCTGACGATTACCTCGGCGGTCATCGCGTTGTGGCGACAGACGCTGAAGCTGAGATTGCTTCCCGCAGCGCGCCCATCAGGGAGGTAGCGTAGCTGCGAGCGCCCGGAGGACGAAAGTACGCGTAGCCTGGGCTGTCCGGGTGCTGCGGCTTCGGTCAGGATGTCGTCGCGTCGATTCGGCTGCCTGTCGCCATCAGGATCCGCGTAGATCATCCAGTTGCCGCTCCAGTCGATATCCGGGGCGCAGCGTCCTGGCGTCTTCGAGGGGCACAAGGCCACGGGGTGCCCACGGGCGACAGCCCAACTGCGCGCCAGGGCAAGGTGCGCCAGCAGCGCGTTGGTCGTGGCCAGTTCCCGCTGCCTGTCGAACAGGCGCCCGAAAGTGGGGAGCCCGAGGCTCAGTACGACCAGCACGGCCGCCAGGCTGATCGTCGCCTCCAATAGGGTGAAGCCTTGAGTCCTTGTGGCCATGTCCACTCCTCGGTTCGCGTCCCAAGCTTGCGGCGCAGGGCGGCGCAGCGGCATCGCCGGGAAGCTGATCAGGCTGTAGGAATAGTCCAAACATCGCTGTCATCCTGTGCTGGCTATACTCATTGGTCATCTGCAGGTGAAGAGGCATGTCCGACCGTTTCCAACTCGTATCGCCGTATTCGCCGGCCGGCGACCAGCCGCAGGCGATCGAGAAGCTGGTGGCCGGCTTCGAGGCCGGCCTGGCCAAGCAGACCCTGCTCGGCGTGACCGGGTCGGGCAAGACCTACACCATCGCCAACGTGGTCCAGGCGATCCAGAAGCCGACCCTGGTCATGGCGCCGAACAAGACCCTGGCCGCGCAGCTGTACGGCGAGTTCAAGGCGTTCTTCCCCAACAACGCGGTCGAGTACTTCGTCAGCTACTACGACTACTACCAGCCCGAGGCCTACGTGCCGTCTTCGGACACCTTCATCGAGAAGGACAGTTCGATCAACGAGCACATCGAGCAGATGCGTCTGGCCGCGACCAAGACCCTGCTGTCGCGGCGCGATGCCCTGGTGGTGGCCACGGTCTCGGCGATCTACGGCCTCGGCGCGCCGGAGGACTACCTGTCGCTGCGGCTGATCCTGTCGATCGGCGAGCATGTCGAGCAGCGCCAACTGATCCGCCACCTGACCGACCTGCAGTACACCCGCAACGAATACGAACTGCACCGTGGCAGCTTCCGCGTGCGCGGCGAGGTGATCGACGTGTTCCCTGCCGAATCCGACAGCGAGGCGCTGCGCATCGAGCTGTTCGATGGCGACGTGGAGCAACTGACCCTGTTCGATCCGCTGACCGGCGAAACCCTGCGCAAGCTGCAGCGCTACACCATCTACCCCAAGACCCACTACGCCACCACGCGCGAGCGCACCCTTAGCGCGGTGGACACGATCAAGCTGGAGCTGAAGGATCGGCTCGAGCAGCTGTACGCGCAGAACAAGCTGGTCGAGGCGCAGCGGCTGGCGCAGCGCACCCAGTTCGACCTGGAGATGATGGCCGAGGTCGGCTTCTGCAACGGCATCGAGAACTACTCGCGGCATCTCACCGGCAAGGCACCGGGCGAGCCGCCGCCGACCCTGTTCGACTACCTGCCGCCGGATGCATTGCTGGTGGTGGACGAATCGCACGTCACCGTGCCGCAGATCGGCGCGATGTACAAAGGCGACCGCTCGCGCAAGGAAACCCTGGTGGAATTCGGCTTCCGCCTGCCGTCGGCGCTGGACAACCGGCCGCTGCGCTTCGAGGAATGGGAGGCGCGCTCGCCGCGCAGCATCTACGTCTCGGCCACGCCCGGCCCCTACGAATTGCGCGAATCCGCCGGCGAGATCACCGAACTGGTGGTGCGCCCGACCGGCCTGATCGACCCGGAAGTGGAGATCCGCCCGGTCGCGACCCAGGTCGACGACCTGCTGTCGGAGATCAACCTGCGTGTGGCCGACGGCGACCGCGTCCTGGTCACCACGCTGACCAAGCGCATGGCCGAAAACCTCACCGAATACCTCGGCGAGCATGGGGTGAAGGTGCGCTACCTGCACTCGGACATCGACACGGTCGAGCGCGTTGAGATCATCCGTGATCTGCGCCTGGGCAAGTTCGACGTCCTGGTCGGCATCAACCTGCTGCGCGAAGGCCTGGATATGCCGGAGGTCTCGCTGGTCGCCATCCTCGATGCCGACAAGGAGGGCTTCCTGCGCTCCACCGGCTCGCTGATCCAGACCATCGGTCGTGCCGCGCGCAACCTGCGCGGCAAGGCGATCCTCTACGCGGACAAGATGACGCGTTCGATGCAGGCCGCGATCGACGAGACCGGGCGCCGCCGCGAGAAGCAGGTGGAGTACAACCTGGAGCATGGGATCGTTCCGAAGTCGGTGGCGCGTCCGATCGTGGACATCCTGGAAGGTGCGCGTGACGACGTGGCCGAGGCCAAGTCGGGCAAGGGCAAAGGCAAGGGCAAGGCGCGTCGGGTCGCGGAAGAGCCGGCCGACTACCGGGCGCTGGCCCCGGCGGAGATCGCCGCGCGGCTCAAGGCCCTGGAGCAGGAGATGTACCAGCACGCGCGCGACCTGGAGTTCGAGGACGCGGCGCGGGTCCGCGACCAGATCAAGAAGCTGCGCGACGCCAGCCTGGTGGGCTAGGCGGGCCGCAGCGGCACCTGATCGGATGATGGGTATTGTTCTTGTCCTCCAGGTGGGCTAAGATTCGCGCCCCTGCAGCGGTGCGCCGCGGCAGAGAAGGGCGGTTAGCTCAGTGGTAGAGCACTACCTTGACATGGTAGGGGTCACAGGTTCGAACCCTGTACCGCCCACCAACTCCTAGCGGGTTGGACGTAATGTAAAGCCTTGAAAAGCCCGGATTTTCCGGGCTTTTTTGTGTCTCCGGAAAAATCATTCAACGACGATGAATACAAGCGTGTTGAACTGGTTTTGCAGAGCCGCTGTCCCGGATTTGTCCCAACGCGCGGCTGCTCCAAGCTCGTCTTGACAGCGTGATTCAACAAGATCAACAATCCTTGGCAATGCGCTGGTAGGACTGGTGTCGATCGTTCTATCGGGAGAGGCGGCTGGGCAGGCACTTCTCTTGATGTTCGGCGGCAGAACGAGCCCAGCAGACCGCGAGGAGTAAGCGACCCACTTCGCGGGTAGGAAAGGATGCCGTGCGGCTTGCGGCAATCGCCCGACCAGACTCGGCAAATACCGAGTGAAAGGCTAGCCCCCGAACCTGAGTGAGGTTGGGATTCAAAGAGCGATGCCGGCGGGAGAGCAGGACTGAATTGGGGCACAACCCCGCCATTGGCTCAAACGACCAGCTAGGTGGTCGTTGTAACACCCAGGATCGGCCTGCCAGCCTGTCCAGCGGGTTAAGCAAGCCATGGCTGTCGCGGACTCATTCGACTGCTGCATGCAAATGCGGCAAATGTCGGAGTTCGCGCATGATACGAGAACGAATACCGCGCGCTAACGCACTGGACGAAGCCGCTGCCGAGCAGCTTCCGCGCGTCATTGGCGTCAAAGAACTGAGCACCGTGACCGGCCTGAGCAGCCAGTCGATCCGGTTGTACATGTGCCAGCCAAAATGGCGGCATCTCGCGCCGCCGGGAGCCTTCAAGCGCCCCGGCAGCAAAAAATGGTGCTGGTGGCTAGGCGACGTTCTGGCTTGGCTGGCCAGCGGCAAGCGGGCACCCGCTGCTGAGCCGCCGCCTCGCCGCCCTGGGCGGCCTCTAGGAGCTACTGCCCGAGCCATTCAGGCCCGGCGCAACGCCGAGCATCAAGTGGCCGAGGGAAGGCGTCGAGCATGATCATCACGCGCGCCGTGCGTCACGATCGCTTTGAAGTAGTACCTAGCCATCTCATCAGAGACAAACGCTTATCTCTCCTCGCTCGAGGGGTGGCAATCCGACTGTTGACCAATGTCGATGGGTACAGGATGACCGCGCACGATCTTGCTGCCGATTCTCCGAGTGAGGGGCGCCACAGGATCTTGGGGGCGCTCAGGGAGTTGCGGGAGGTCGGGTACCTCGTCCAAGAAAAAAAGCAGGACAGCCGGGGTAGGTGGTCTACGACCACCACGATCTATGACTCGCCGCACTTGCACCAATCGCCGCTCCCTGCGCCGCCGCAATCCCCATGCTCCAACCAACCGGAGTGCGGAAATCGCACTCCGGTTACCGAGATGCGCTCACCAGAAGCCGGTCAGCCGGCATCCGGTAATCCGACTTTAAAGAGCACTAATACGAACGCTAATACGACCACTACTACTACCAACCACTGCTTGATCTGGCCTGACTCGCTTGGAATGCGCGAAGTGGTAGTAGTGGAAAGGGAATTTGAAAAGCACGGCTTGCCTGGCGAATTGCGGCAAGAGGTGCTTGATGAGTTCACCGGCAAAATGGCAAGTCTCACCCCGCCCAAGCAGCCAATCAGTTGGCTTCTCCGCGTGATTGAGCGTGCTGCCAATGACCAGTTCACGCCGGACGCTGGCTGCGCGGTTGCGAAAGAGCGGAGCCGGCGGTCAAGAGAAGCTGCCGAGCTACAGCAGAGGATGGTCGAGACGGCGCGACAGGAGGCTCTGAGGGCGGACCCCGATGAGCAACTCCGTCGCAGAGCGGTGTCAGCGGCGGCGGCGGCGCTCGTTTATGGGGCCTGACGCTGAGAAGCGCGGTCAGCAGGGCGGGGGCGTGGGCGCGCGTCTAAGAGCCACCGTCGCGCTCGCCTCGGAGGTCAAGGTGATCCTTTCGCGCGCCCCGCCACCAGCAGGGAGGGGCCGCACCTTCCCTGCAGGCTGCTTTTTAAGGCCACCAAATTGGTCCCATTCGACGTCGGTGGATTTTGGTTTTGCTTTTGCTCCTGGTGACCTCTACGAGGTCACCAGCCCCGCAGGGCGAACGAGGAGGTTGTAGGGCGCAGCCCGTACAACCTCCGTAGTGAGTACAGGCCGCTTGCGGGCTGCGCCCTTGATTGGCCTTACGTGGACCACAACGTGCCCAACTATCCCGTCATCATTCGCGTTAAGAAGCTGGCCACGCTGGCGCAGGTTGTCGCGTCGGGTTCCCACACCTGGCGCGAGCGCCCAACCCACAACGCCGACCCAGCCCGCACACCCGACAACCAGGATCTGCGTCCGATCACCAGTTCGGATGCCCTCCGTTCGGCGGTCGAGCAACGACTGGCCGCCGTCACAGAGAAGATGGCAGCCAAGCCGGTTCGGTGCATCGAGTACCTAGTCACTGCGAACCATCATGCCTTTCGCGAGAATGGCGGCCTGGTAGACAGTGCCGCCTACTTCCTCGACGCCATGGATTGGGTCGAGCGGAAGCATGGCGCGGCCAACATCGTTGCTGCCAACATCCAGCTAGACGAGCTCACTCCCCACTTGGTGGTCTACGTTGTGCCTTTGGTCGAGTTCGAGGCCAAAACACTAAATCGAGTGGTGATCGCCGGCACAAATTCCGACGGCAGTAAGCGGCGGGAGACGCGCGTCGAGCAGCGAGCTGCCGGCGTGCGCCTGTCGGCCTCACACTATCTGGACGGCCGAGCCAAGCTGTCCAAGTTGCAGACGGACTTCGCTGCCCAGGTTGGCAAGCGTCATGGCTTGGTCCGTGGCGTCGAGGGCAGCAGGGCAAAGCACACTACCGTGCGTGAGTTCTACGCCGGCCTTGAAGCTGTCGGGCGGCCTTTGGAAGCTATCCCGGCGAGCGCTCTGGAACCGCGCGTTGTCGAGGAGGGCGGCTTCCTGAGGAGGACGGTGGTCGAGACGCCGGAGGAGGTCGCCGAGCGTCTCACCGCTGGAATGCGGAAGCTATACGCCCCGACCGTCGCGGCTGCCGGCGGCACTGGGGTCGAACGCAAGAAGCGCTTGGAGGCTGAGGCCTCAGCTAAGGCCAAGGCTGATCAAATCGCCCAGATCGCGCCGCTGGTCGCGGTGGTAAGGGATCTCCCGCCGATGCAGTTCGCCCAGTTGGTCGAGCACGCCCAGGGGCTGCAGCGCGCCGCTCAGCTCGCTGCAGAGGCCGCGCGGCGCGCGGCAGAGTTAGGCCGGCTGCTAGCCAGGAATGCTGCATCGGCCGCCGGACGCTATGCACGGGCTGCCATTGAGGCGATCAAAGCGGTCGGCGACCACACCCGCGTTGCCTGGGATGGCGTTGATGTGCAGTGGCGCGAGGCAGCAAAGGCTGGCCGCGACGGGTCGGCTCTGAGCGAGGTCACGGTGGTGCAAACAATTTTGGAGCACTCCCCTCACCAAGCAGCTATCCAAGCCAACATGTGGCCAGAGGAGCGTGCCGCACTGCTGGTCAAGGCCATGGAGAGCGATAAGGCCCTAGGTCGTCCCGGGTTGGGGGATCCGCTGCCGCGTGGGCCATCACTGAACCTTTGAGTCCAAATGTGGTCTCCTTCACAATTGTAAAAATAACAATGAAAATAGTATTGAAAGACAATTTTTGTTGTATCAATATCATTGTCAAGTGATAGGCGGGCAGAGCTAAAGCCATGTCGTATTCAGAGTACATTCGCGGCGTTCAAAACGAGCGTTTTGCCAATCAGCTCCAGATCCAGCGGCTTTCCCGGAGCCGACGTCCCCCCGCTTTCAGTAGCGGGGCTCTTTAGAGTCCGGGTTTCATCGTAGCGGCTTTGGCTGCTAGCTGTTGGGCATAGGCGGCCGGGGGCAGGCCGCCCAAGATCTTCTTCGGTCGCTCCTCGTTGTATTCCCGTCGCCAGGTCTCGATTTCGGTGCGGGCGTGCAGCAGCGTCGGGAACCAGTGCTCGTTGAGGCATTCGTCGCGCAGGCGGCCGTTGAAGCTCTCGATGTAGGCGTTCTGGTTCGGCTTGCCTGGCTGGATCAAGCGCAGCTGCACACCGCGCTCGTGGGCCCACGTCACCATCGTCTTGCCGCAGAACTCCTTGCCGTTGTCGGTGCGGATCACCTGCGGCAGACCCCGTGTCAGCGCCAGCCGATCCAGCACCCGGGCCACGCCGTGACCAGAGATGGCCCGCTCCACCTCGATCGCCACTGCCTCGTGCGTGGCATCGTCGACGATGGTCAGGGCCTTGAGCACCCGGCCCTCGGCGGTGCGGTCGAACACGAAGTCCATCGACCAGACCTGGTTGGCGGCTTCAGGCCGAAGCAACGGCTGGCGCTCGCCCAGCAGCACCTTCTTCCGCTTGCGCCGGCGCACCTGCAACCTGGCCTCCTGATACAGCCGTTCCACCCGCTTGTAGTTCACCGGCCACTGCTCCTGCCGCAGTTTCAGATAGATCATCCCGACGCCGTAGCGCTTGTGCCGCTGCGCCAGCGCCAGGATCCGCTCGCGCAGCTCGACGTTGCGATCCGGACGCGGGACGTAGCGCAGCGCGCTGGCGCTCATCCGCACCACGGCCAGAGCCCGTCGCTCCGTGAGCCCGCGCTCCATCAGCTGCCGCACCAGCATCCTGCGCGCCGGTGCGGTCACCACTTTTTTCGCAGGGCATCCTTGATGACGTCGTTCTCGAACAGCTGCTCGGCCAGCAGCTTCTTCAGCCGCGTGTTCTCCGCCTCCAGCTCCTTGAGCCGCTTGGCCTCCGGCACGCTCATGCCGCCGAACTTGCTGCGCCACAGGTAGTAGGACGCCTCGCTGAACCCGTGCCGCCGGCACAGGTCCTTCACCGCCACGCCGGCTTCGGCCTCACGCAGAAAGCCGATGATCTGCTCTTCGGAAAAGCGCTTCTTCACGTCCAATCTCCGTCTCGTTGGGGATTGGACTCCAAATCGCCGTGCTACTCAAAACTGGGGGGACGTCGTGACGGCGGCGAGATCGATCGCAAGGTGGAGTGGTTATTCGAGAGCCGCCCGATGTTCCGGGCGCGCCGGCACCATGCGCTGAACGATGCGGAGGTGCTGCGGTTGGCTTGGCGGCTATGCAGGACAGAGGAGTAGGCTGCAGGCAAGTAGGGCAACCGAGAGCCACCAAGCCATTTGCGAGGTAGGATTGACCCCCGGAAGAGCTGACAGCGAGGATAATGACGCTATCGGCCAGCACCCGATGGCCACAAGGAATGGCATTGAGAACGGAGTACTTCCCACAGCTAGTGGTCAGTGGTCAAAGGGTCGACCTGTCGCACCTAGATCCTCTGACGATCACCTTTGAGAGCGAGAAGGTGGGGAAGGCCTTGAGGGTCGCTGTCACCTTCACCAATCACTGCTTCAGTGCTTCGTATGGAGAGATCCCGCACCCGGCCGGCGATACGGTGATTTGGGACGGGCAGAAGATGCGGACCTTCTGCCCGACGCGCTATCGGCTCTCTAAGGATTTGCCGGATCTAATCCGCGCGATGCCTGAGAAAAAGGTGATCCTCGTTGCGCATGAAACGACTTGGGTCCACACCCTAACAATCCAGGACCCAAGCGGGCCGTACCACTTATTTCTGACGATCAAGCGCAGTGCCAAGGAAAAGCGAACTTGGCAGGATGTCGATGTGATCGTGGAAAGCGCGTATCAGGAGACACGCAACGCACCGACCACCACGGGCAGCTGGCGGCCATTCGTGATCGTGTGCGGTGAGGCCTACCTAGCCAATCCTCAGAAGCCCAACAAGCGGCGCAGACGGTAATGGGCAAAAGAAAAGGGCGCCGAAGCGCCCTTTTCAGTACTCAGACCCCGGAACCACTTACGAGGCATCGTGGATGCCTACGGCCGAAGCCGCTGGGAAGCGCTCGATTTCACCGGGTCAGTCGCTTCGTCTTACGAAGCAGACTATAGCGTTATGCAGCCGTTACAGCAAGCAAATGCTTTCCGGGGTTTCGGGATCTTAAGGTTGTAGCTAGGCTACAGGGCCTTCCCTCTCGAGCCTGGGCTTTCATGAAAATGAACGAGGGGCTCACAACCAGCCTGTTGAGCACTGCGTCAAATGAAATGATCAGCGGCGCAAGTCAGATGATCATACGCAGTTTGCGTGCTGGGCGGGCGCTATCGCCGCAAGACCCACCGCTGCGTATGAAACCGGACACGATGACGCCTATCATTCAACCAAGTCGCACCTGTGATCGCACAGCAGGCTCAATAGAAGCAGACCAATGTACTGGATTGCGACCGGAAGCGGGAGTTTGCTAATTTTGCCAAACTGCCGTATTGTCCGTCCATGCATGATGAACCGACGACTCCTGGTCAGCTCCTGACGCACCTCCTCGCAACCCGGGGGTGGAACAATCGCGCTTTTGCCGGCGTCATCGGTCTGGATGAAGGTACTGCGAGCCGATTGGTTGGTGACAAGAAGCCGATCAATGCAGTTCTCGCTCTCCAGCTAGAGCAAATCTTCGAGGTGCCGGCTGAAGAGTTCCTTCGCCTGCAGGCCGCATACGATTTGGCCATTGCGCGCTTGAAGCAGCGGCCCGACCCAAAGGCGGCTCAGCGTCAGCTGATTTATGGCGAACTCCCGCTTTCGGCGATGATCAAGCGTGGTTGGCTCGATGCACCCTCAGTACGAGATCGCCCTGCCGTCAACGCGGCGTTGACGCGTTTTTTTGACGTCGAAACGCCAGAGCAGATTGAACTTCTTCCGCACGCTGCGAAGCGGTCCGAGGTGGGAGCCTCAGCAACACCAACACAGATGGCCTGGCTCTATCGCGTCAAGCGATTGGCCAGCGAAATGGTCGTCCCCACCTATTCGGAAGCCAAAGGGCGCGCTGCAATTGAACGTCTGAGCATCCTTCTGGCTTCAGCGGACGAGGCACGTAAGGTCCCCCGGGTCCTGGCCGAACATGGCATCCGCTTCGTCATCGTTGAAACCTTGCCGGGCGCAAAAATTGACGGTGTGTGCCTGTGGCTCTCGGACACTGCACCAGTGATCGGTATGAGCATCAGGTTCGATCGCATTGACAACTTTTGGTTCGTTCTTCGGCATGAACTCGAACATGTCTTACGGGGCGACGGCAAAAGTGAAGCTGTTGTGGACGCTGACCTTGACGGGTCGGCTGGAGGCACAGGCAGCGATGTGGCCGAGGAAGAGCGAGCTGCCAATCTAGCAGCGGCGGAATTCCTAGTGCCAAAGACAAAGATGGATGCCTTCGTGGTAAGGAAGGCGCCGTTTTTCCACAGTGACGACATTGTCGGATTTGCCCGAACTCTCAAGGTCCATCCGGGGTTAGTTGCAGGTCAACTGCAGCGCAGGATCGGTAAGTACAACCTTTTCCGGGACCACCTGGTGAAGGTCAGGTCGATCGTGATGCCAAGTGCGATCGTTGATGGATGGGGCAACGTCGCCCCGATTTCCGATTAGGAGGTGACGCATGGCCCGCAAGCGCCAAGAGATGCAGAGAATCATCCGCCTGTACCGCGAATCTACAGGCGATGTGTCAGTGAACATGCACGAGGTTGCAAAGTTTGCTGCCAAGATGGGGTGGCCGTTACCCACTCCGAAGAGTGCACTGGATCGTCTCGCTGAGCAGTTCTCCAGCGCCGCCCGCGAGGAAACTCGTCATGATGAGGTTACCGGTCGCCCGTACCGATCAAATCTGGCTTACACCGAATACAGCAATGGCAGCCAGTTGGTGCTGTGGGCCGATATTGACCAGGCTCCCCGTCCTATCGCAAGAAAGGCTTTCGTCCAGCGGCGTGAGCAGATGATCGGCGATGCGGTCCAGCTGACGCTGGATGTTGAGCATTGGAATCGGGTTCATAAAGACGATGAACCTATCGAGATGCCTCTCGATTTTGCTCCGGACGTTGAGTGGCGGTTGGCAGCCAATGATCCTGGCGAGAAGGTGGCCTGACCACTCAGCTCTCTTGGTTCTCTCGGCCAATGCGGAGTTGGTGTGGAATGCTTCCTAATCGACGGGAGAGCAGCGGTTCAAAGTAGGAGGTGGCGGGGGAACTCCCGCCGATGACAGGGCGGCTTCGGCCGCCCGCTATGGCCGTCGTGTCCTCCATGTGCCTACCCAGTTTGTGCGCGGCCGCGGGCCCTGGACGCCAGGTCGCGTGTTCGCGCCCTGATGACTGCGTTACGTGACCATATCGCCTATCAGCCAAGCTTCTTTGCCAGATCCTCGGCTTTGGGATGGTAATAGCGCTTGAGCATCCGCAGGTCCCGATGTCCAGTGACAGATGAAAGCTCAATGAGGTTGGGCAGCTTCTCTGCGAGCCGTGAGGCAGCTTCGTGGCGAAGGTCGTGGAAGTGCACATCCTCAAGGAACTTCGGAGATGGGCTGCGCTGGGCTTCCTCGCAATCTTTGAAGTAACTTGCACGGGCCTGCTTCAATGCCCGCGAAAAGCCTTGCTTGATCGCCTCTGCGGTGGTTGGGAACACTGGCCCGGCGAGGTTTCGGGGAAGCTCTTTGAGGATCCTTAGAGCCTCTTTCGATAGCGGCACGTCACGGGGATCGCCGTTCTTTGTATCAGGAAGGTGTGCAACCTGTCGCTTGAGGTCGACATGCTCCCAGGCAAGCGAAAGCAGTTCGCCCCGTCGCATGGCGGTCTCGATGGCCAGGCGGACCAGGGGAGCAAGCCAGGGATTCCTGGCGATGCCTTTGCCGTAGCTGTTCCCTTGCGGGCGCTCAGTAGCTTGGAGCGCAGCGAGCAGGTAGTGCTCCTCATCGGTACTCAAGCGTCGCTCCCGTGCCCGCGGCGGCGTGGGGCGTTTCACGTAGCGGATAGGGTTCTCGATGTGGATGCCCCATTCACGGCGCGCATGATTGAGGACTGCTGACAAGATGCCGAGCTCGCGCAGGATCGACGCCGGCCCGACTCTCTTGGATCTGCGATCGCGCCATTCCGCGAGCGCTGCGCTTGTGATCGCGGACATCTTCAGGAATGGAAGGACAGGGTCTTCGAGGAAGATGCCGATCTTCACGGCTTCCATTGCCATGCTCTTCTTTGTCGGGGAGACTTCCCGCGCGTAGCGCTTCAAGACAGTCGCAAAGGTGGTCTTCTCGGCCTCGCGCCGATCAACAAAGCCAGATGTCTGCAGTTCCCGCTCCGTCGCCTGGGCCCACTTTTCAGCGTCGGCTTTGTAGTCGAATGTCCGGGACATCGAGGGATAGCCCTTGACCCGGACCTTCGCCTGCCATTGCTTATCCCCGCGCTTGGAGATAGTCCCCATGTCGTTGTCCCAGAACTGTCCCAACAACTGCTATTTTATTCGCAAGGTGTTGAAATGACAATGTTTTCACGTACCTTGACATGGTAGGGGTCACAGGTTCGAACCCTGTACCGCCCACCACGACGCGAGATGCGAGCGTGGAAACGACAAAGCCGGCGCAAGCCGGCTTTTTTGCGCCTGTGCGATGGCCATCGGCCAGCTCGGCAGCAGAGCGCTGGCCGCGCGGCCAGGCTTGCTTTAGCATCCGAGCGGACGATCAGGCGAGGAGGCCAGGCGCATGGTGGAATACCATCATACGGTGCAAGTCAAAGGACGCTACCAGCTCGTGGCGTTGACCCGGGAGCCGGAATACAGCCCGGCCAACGTGGTCGGCTATGCGGTCACCACCGACGGCGGCGCCCGCATGGATCCGCACGACATGTCCTGGGACGAGGCACGGGTCTTCCTGGATAGCCTGGTCGAGCGCGATCGGGACGCGGTCAGTGCGGAAAAGAAGCCTTCGCGGAACAGGCCGAGCACGCGGCAGCGCCGCTGAAACGCAATACCCATCCGAGGCCGTGGCGCCGCCCGCACGGCTGGCGGGCAAGGCGAGCCGCAGCCATGGGGGCGCCTGGTGCCATCGTGGTCATGGGCTGCCTGGCGACGCCGCCCTTGAACGATGAGCTGTTCCGGCCGAGCCTGCGCCAGGCACTCCCGCCCGCCTCGCAGACTGTCGACACGGGGCGTCTCAAAATGCGGAACTCGCTCTAGAATATTTGCCAGGATGGATCAGGGAGGATAGGGCTTGTCGAATCGTAAACTCGTTGCGGCGGCGCTCGTCGTCGTGCTCACGGCCGTCTGCGGCTATTTCCTGTCCGGCTACCTGGTCCTGTTGCTGTTGAAGCTGGACACGCGGATGTTCGGGCCTGGCACCTACTACCAGTACGTCCACGCCATCGGCTTGCCGGAGGTGGCTCCCTACGTCGGCAAGATCAAATGGGCCGGCTACCTCGGCTTCGGCTTGCCCGGCCTGGTGGCCCTGCTGATCCTGGTGCTGATGTTCAAGCCGGCCAAGCGCAGCCTGCACGGCGACGCACGCTTTGCCGGTGCGGCTGACCTGTCCAAGCACGGGCTGTTCAAGACCAGCGGCGACGGCATCGTGGTCGGCAAGTTCCGCGGCAAGCTGGTGCGCCTCAGCGGCCAGCAGTTCGTGATCCTGGCCGCCCCGACCCGGTCGGGCAAGGGCGTCGGCGTGGTCATTCCGAACCTGCTCGAGTACCAGGAATCGGTGGTGGTCCTGGATATCAAGCAGGAGAACTTCGACCTGACCAGCGGCTGGCGTGCCAGCCAGGGCCAGGAGGTGTTCCTGTTCAATCCGTTCGCCGAGGACCGCCGCACCCACCGCTGGAACCCGCTCAGCTACGTCTCCGACGACCCTGCCTTCCGCGTGTCGGACCTGATGAGCATCGCCGCAATGCTGTACCCGGACGGCTCGGACGACCAGAAGTTCTGGGTCAGCCAGGCGCGCAACGCGTTCATGGCGTTCTCGCTGTACCTGTTCGAGAACTGGGACGACGAGCGCAACATCGGCTTCCCCGGCGGTCTCGGCACGCCGACGCTGGGCGCGATCTACCGCCTGTCTTCCGGCGACGGCACCGACCTGAAGAAGTACCTGAAGTCGCTGTCGGAGCGGCGCTTCCTCAGCGGCAATGCCAAGTCGGCGTTCTCCAACCTGCTGTCGCAGGCGGACGAGACCTTCGCCTCGATCATGGGCACGCTCAAGGAGCCGCTCAACGCCTGGATTAACCCGGTGCTGGATGCGGCCACCAGCGACAACGACTTCCTGCTCACCGACCTGCGCAAGAAGAAGATGACCATCTACATCGGCATCCAGCCCAACAAGCTGGCCGAAAGCCGGCTGATCATCAACCTGTTCTTCAGCCAGATCATCAACCTCAACACCAAGGAACTGCCCAAGAGCAATCCGGCGCTGAAGTATCAGTGCCTGCTGCTGATGGACGAGTTCACCGCCATCGGCAAGGTCGACATCATCGCCTCGGCAGTGTCATATATGGCTGGCTACAATGTCCGTCTTCTGCCGATCATCCAGAGCATGGCCCAGCTCGATGCCACCTATGGCAAGGACATCTCGCGGACCATCATCACGAATCATGCACTGCAGATTCTCTACGCTCCGCGCGAGCAGCAGGATGCCAACGACTACTCCGAGATGCTCGGCTACACCACCTTCCGCAAGAAGAACGTCACGCGCGGCAAGGACGTGACCCGGAGCGTGTCGGAGGAGAAGCGGGCGCTGATGCTGCCGCAGGAGTTGAAGGCGATGGGAAACGATCAAGAGGTGTTCTTGTACGAGGGCATTCCGCACCCGGTGAAGTGCGACAAGATCAAGTACTACAAGGATCGCCACTTCACCGCGCGACTGCGGCCCAAAGTCGACATTCCGACGCTCTCGATTTAAAAGTGTGACGAAAAACACCTATTTTTTGGGCGAATTTATCATTTGAACGATTTTTTGCCAAATGCTTGACGTGAGCATGCCCTCCGGCACATTCTCGCGAGTATGGCGATGCGTTGGTAACAGAAACAGGTACAGGAACAGGGGCGTGGGCCGACAGGCGCACGTAAGGGGTGACATGGAAGGTTTGTCGTCAAATTCCGTTTTCTTCGGCGCCGATCGCGCGGCCTCGGGAGCATGCCGTTGCCTGCCGCGGATCCGTGTCCGTGCCGCTCCCGGCAGCTCCCTTCTTGCGGCGCCTGTGTCGCGTGGTTGCGTCGAATTCCGCCATCCAGCAGTGGGCCGCCTGCGCGCCGCCCGCTCTCTACACGTTTCCGCAATTCAGAGGCTCGCGTGAAAAGAACGCATATGTTTCGGCTGATCGCTACGTTGAGTGCCGTCGCGCTGTTGAGCGCCTGTGCAACCAGGCCCGCGCCCGACTTTCGCGGCAAATGGAAGCCGGTCAACCGTTTCTCCGAGTCGACCATGGAGATCCCGCTGTACTCGTCGTACGTGTACCAGGCGATTCCGATGGACGGCACGCTGAAGACGATGCTCGAGCGCTGGGCCAAGGATTCGAATATGCAGCTGTCCTACGGCATCCAGTCCGACTACACGTTGTATGCGCCGGTGGCCAAGATCAACACCACCAGCATCCAGCAGGCAGTCGCCGAGCTGAGCGTGGTCTATGCACAGGAAGGCCTGAGCGTGACCGCTGCGGGCAATCGCATCCTGGTGCAGCCGTCGTCGTCGGTGAGCGGTACGCCGGCGACCAGCGGCAGCGCGAAGTGACGTCACCGCCGGTGCGCACGCTGCGCGCCGGCAGCCATATTACGAACCTGGTGAAGTCTGATGTTCGGTAAAAAGCAGGCCGAAAGCGAAAACGTCAACAAAGCGGTCGCGAAGGCGGTCAACTACGAGATCAGCATTGCGGATCTGGCGCGCCGCAGCGAGCGCCGCGCATGGTGGGTCGCCTTCGGCGCGATCATCATGTGCCTGCTGCTGGGCGGCGGGTACTACTACATGCTGCCGCTGAAGGAGAAGGTGCCGTATCTGGTGATGGCGGATGCGTACACCGGCAATTCCACGGTGTCCGTGTTGCGTGATGTTGGCGAGGTTCGCAGCGTCACCAACAGCGAGGCGTTGGCCAGGAGCAACGTGGCGCGTTTCATTACCGCCAGAGAATCCTACGATTCAGAGATGATGGGGCTCAACGATTGGAGCCTGGTGTTTTCGATGGCGCCACGCGATACCGGGGTAGGGGCGGAGTACTTCAGCCTTCACGCGCCCAGTAATCCCTCCGCGCCCTATTACATCTATGGCAAGACGCGGTCCATTCGTGTGAAGATCCTGAGCATCTCATTGCTCGGTGGCAACGGCAAGCCGTACACGGGTGCAAATGTGCGCTTCCAGCGCAGCATCTATGACAAGAGAACCGGTCAATCGACCTTTCTCGACAATAAGTTCGCCATTCTCGGTTTTCGTTACAACAATAACCTGGCCATGGACGAGGATCTGCGGACGCAGAATCCACTGGGTTTTCAAGTGACTGATTATCGTGTGGACAACGATTATTCGGCCATGCCGGTTCCGCCGTCGCCTGCCGTGCAGGCGCCTACGGGCGGAGCGGCGCAACAGCTGCCTGCCGGTCAGATGCCGGGCGCCACCGGACAACTGCCGACGCAGCAAATGCCCGGTCAGCAGGTCGTGCCAGCAGGCGGCGCAATGCCCGCTCCGCAGCAGGCACCGGTGGCCAATCCGGGGAGCGCGCCCGTCTATCCGGGGACGCAGCCCGCTGCGGCCCCTGCTGCACCCAACGTTGCACCTCAGCACAATGGTAATGGAGCGAACGTTCGATGAGTTTCCTGACGAAAACCGGTTCGGCGCATATTGCGTTGCTGGCTCTGGGCCTGTTCGCGCCGATCGCGTCGGCCCAGGTGGTCCAGCAGTACGAGTACGAGCCTGACAAGATCTATCAGGTGCGTACCGGCCTGGGCATCACCACCCAGATCGAGCTGAGCCCGAACGAGAAGATCCTCGATTACAGCACCGGTTTCACCAGTGGCTGGGAACTCAGCCGTCGCGAGAACGTCTTCTATCTGAAGCCGAAGAACGTCGACGTCGACACCAACATGATGATCCGCACCGCGACCCATTCCTACATCCTGGAATTGAAGGTGGTGGCCACGGATTGGCAGCGGCTGGAGCAGGCCAAGCAGGCCGGCGTGCAGTACAAGGTCACCTTCATCTATCCGAAGGACACCAGCTTTGCCGCGGCCAGCGACGAGGTGAAGGACGAGTCGCAGCTCGATACGCGGCTGACCAAGGACCGCCATTACTACTTCGACTACGACTATTCCACGCGCTCCAAGCAGATGTGGATCGTGCCGAGCAGCGTCTACGACGACGGCAAGTTCACCTATATCAAAATGGATCTGACGCGGTTCCCGACAGGCAATTTCCCGGCCGTGTTCGGCCGCGAGAAGGAAAGCGACGAGGATTTCCTGGTCAATACCACCGTCGAGGGCAACACCCTGATTGTCCACGGGACCTATCCCTTCCTGGTCATCCGCCACGGCAAGAATGTTGTCGGCTTGCGTAGGAACAAGCAAAAGTGAACTCGAATCTACCTCCGTCTGACGAAAACTACGGCCGCGATAACGGCCAGCCGCGCAATCCGCAAGCGGACGACGCGCCGCGCGAGAATCCCTATTTCGCTCGCCAGCAGCAGACTGCCGACCCGGATCTGGATGCCAACGAGCCGGTGCTGCGCTCCAGCGACCTGAAGAAGCTCAATCGCAAGGCGCTGGTGTTCCTGGCCGGTATCGCCGCGCTGCTGATCGTGGCGATCTTCTGGCTGGTGAGCGGCACCAGCAAGCCAGAAGCGGCACCGAAGCCGCGCCAGGAAGCGGTGGTAGCGCCTGCGCTGCCGCAGACCGCGGCGCCGCCGCCGGTGCAGCCGGCCGAGCCGGTGCCACTGGCGGAACAGCCGAGCCTGCCGCCGCTGCCGCCGATGCCTACCGACAATGACCCCTCGATGCAGCCGTCTCGGCAAGAGCGTGGGCCATCGTTGCTCGAGCGGCGTATGGCGGGTCTGCAGCAGGATTCCGGTGCCGGGCAGGGCATCGGTGGCATGCCGCAGGCGCAGGAGCAGGGTGGCGCACCGCAGGATCAGGTGACGTCGGCAAAGCCGATTGCCAATCCGGATGGGTTGCTGGTGCGTGGCACTTATATCCGCTGCGTGCTGGAGACCCGGATCATCACCGATTTCCCGGGCTTCACCTCCTGCATCATCACCGAGCCGGTGTACTCCATCAACGGCCGCCGCCTGTTGCTGCCGAAGGGATCGAAGATCCTCGGCCAGTATGGCGCCGCGGAGCCGAGCGGCCCGCGCATGCAGGTGGTCTGGGACCGCATCACCACGCCGACCGGCATCGATGTGACCCTGGTCGGACCGGGTGTGGACAACCTCGGCAGCGCCGGCCATCCGGGCCAGTACAGCGCGCATTGGGCCAGCCGCATTTCGTCCGCGCTGATGATCAGCATGCTCAGCGACGCCTTCAAGTGGGCGGCGGCCGAGCATGGTCCGAAGACCACGACCACCGGCCTCAATTCCGGCATCGTCACCGAGCAGCCGTTCGAGAGCAACACGGCGCAGTCCATCCAGCGTCTGGCCGACCAGGCATTGGATCGTCGCCGTCCCGCCACCGTGACCATCAACCAGGGCACCATCGTGAACGTTTACGTCGCCAAGGACGTCGACTTCACGGCCGTGTTGCCGCGTTGACCGAGATCGAGACAGCGACGTGACGTTCGACGACTCTCCGACCGCGCAGATCTCCACGGACTTCCTGGATTACCAGTATTCGGTGCTGGGCATCCTGGATTATCTGAACTCGCCGGAAGTGACGGAAATCTGCATCAACCGTCCCGGCGAGCTGTACCTGGAGACCTTGCGCGGCTGGCAGCGGATGGACATCCCGTCGCTGACCTTCGACCGCGCCCGGCAGTTCTGTACGGCGGTGGTCAACGAGAGCAATACCGGTCAGCGCATCACCGATGCCGATCCGGTGGTGTCGCTGACCTTTCCCACCGGGCAGCGCGCGCAGTTCGTGATCCCGCCGGCCTGCGATGCCGGCAAGGTGTCGATCACCATCCGTCTGCCGTCCAAGCACACCAAGACCCTGGAGCAGTACAAGCAGGACGGCTTCTTCCAGGAGATCCTGGAGGTGCAGTCGGGGCTCGGCGAGCAGGACCTTGAGTTGCTCGAGTTGCGGCGGCAGCGTGATTACGCTGAATTCTTCAAGAAGGCGGTGCTGTTCAAGAAGAACATCGTCGTCGCCGGCGCCACCGGTAGCGGCAAGACCACCTTCATGAAGTCGCTGGTGAATCACATCCCGCACGAAGAGCGGCTGGTGACGATCGAGGACGCGCGCGAACTCTTCATCAGCCAGCCCAATTCCGTGCATTTGCTCTACTCCAAAGGTGGACAAAGCACGAGCAACGTCACCGCGAAGAGTTGCATGGAAGCGTGCCTGCGCATGAAGCCCGACCGCATCATCCTCGCGGAGCTGCGTGGCGACGAGTCGTTCTACTTCATCCGCAACTGCGCCTCCGGTCATCCCGGCTCCATCACCAGCTGCCATGCTGGCAGCATCGGCCAGACCTGGGACCAGCTGGCGTTGATGGTCAAGGCCTCGGCCGAAGGCTCGGGCCTGGAGTTCGCCGTCATCAAGCGGTTGCTGATGATGACCATCGACATCGTTGTCCACATCAAATCGCATGCAGGCCGGCGCTATATCACCGGTATCGATTTCGATCCGGAGCGCACGCATTCGGGTGGAGGGTGAATATGTTCATTGAGGTGACAAGGCGAAAACCCGCCGATTGACTTTGAATTTTTCTTCCAACACGATTGATTTGCGACACTGCGGCGTTCCGGTCGATTGCCATGACGCCGATGCATAGGGAGTAACCACGGCATGTTGCCAGGCATGGAATTACTCAGCTGTCCCGAAATGGCGGTTCCGGCTGAAGTCATGCAGCACGTTGTGCGCGTCGAGTCGTCGCACAACCCGTTCGCGATCGGCGTGGTCGGCGGTCGCCTGGTGCGCCAGCCGCAGAACCTGTCCGAAGCGGTGGCCACCGCGCGGATGCTGGAAGAGAAGGGCTACAACTTTTCCCTCGGTCTGGGGCAGGTCAATCGCTACAACCTGATCAAGTACGGCCTGGATACCTACGAAAAGGCCTTCAAGACCTGTCCCAACCTGCAGGCCGCGTCGAAGATCCTGGCCGAGTGCTACAGCCGCTCGGGCGGCAACTGGGGCAAGTCGTTCAGTTGCTACTACTCCGGTAACTTCGAGACCGGGTACCGCCACGGCTACGTGCAGAAGGTCTATGCGTCGATCAACCAGGGCAGGGCGCTGGCCGCGTCCACCGCTGGTGCGATTCCGGTGATTCCCGCCGGAGGCGTGCGTCGTGCGGTCAACGACTCGGTGAAGGCCGCGGCGGTGCGCGAAGTCGATTCGATCGTGTCGCGGCGCATCGACTCGGCGGCCGATCGACTTGCCAACGGGCTCGCTGCGCAAGGCCAGCCATCGATGCGTCCCCAGGCAGCCCTGCCGGCGCAGCAGCCGGCGGGTGTGTTGGGCGCTGCGGTTGCTCCGATGCAGCCGGCTGCCGCGTCCGACCCCGATCTCTATGTGATACGACCGACAGGCGCCGGCAAAGGAGTGGCGGTTCCTGCAGGTGGCGGAGCGCCCCCCGCTTCGCACGTTCCCGCGTCCGCGCCTCAGGCCGTGGCGGGAGCGGCCGTTCCTGGCACAAGTACGCCTTCGCCGACGTCTGGCGACGGAGCTTTCGTATTCTAGCCAGATGCAGTAAGCCGGCCATGCAAATGGCTTCTACCCCCTGTTTCCCAGTCAAGGAGATACTCATGATGTTCAAGAAAGGTGAAGTGAATTCCAACGCCAAGATTGTCGGCCTGGCGGCCCTGAAGGCGGCATTGTTCACCGCAGCCGTGTTCGCTTCTGGCGTCGCGATGGCGGCGGGCAACACTTATGCAGGCACCGATACCAAGGTCTGCGGTTTCCTCAACAATACCAACGGCATCTTGAACATGGCGTCCGTCCTGGTGGTGACCATCGCGGTCATCTTCGCCGGCTACCAGATTGCGTTCGCACACAAGCGGGTGGCGGAAGTGGCGCCGGTGCTGCTTGGTGGTGTGCTGATCGGTGCAGCGGGACAGCTGGCGAAGATGCTGATCGGCAAGGATGCTGGGAACTGCGACGGCACCGCCGCGTCCGCGAGCATCCAGTTCATCCAGCACGTACTGCACTATGCATAAGAATGTACTTTTCCGGGGCTGCACCCGGCCTGCCATGTTTTTCGGGGTGCCCTACATCCCGTTCTTCATTGGCGCGGGCGGCGGCTTCCTGATGGGTATCTATTTCGACATGCGGTTGTTGCTGCTCATTCCGATCGTCGTCTTCGTCATGCAGCAGATGACCAAGCGGGACGAGATGATCTTCCGCATGCTCGGGTTGCGCTGGATGATGAGGATGCGCGTGCGCAATCTCCAGCGCTACTCCGGCATGTGGGTGTTCTCGCCGAATGAGTACAGGAAAGAGGTGCCGGGCGCCAAGCGCTAGCTTGGAACCGGGTGTCGGGTCTAGACCCCATGCACGACGCCTGTGTCGTGCATGGGGTTGTTCGGTTTTTCATGTCGACTCGCCGGCAGTGCTGGTGTGGGCGAGGTCGGCGGTTCCCGGGGCGTGAGCGCCGGGCCTTGGCAAGACGAAACGGATTCTGAGTTACCCAATTATGTTCATCCCAGATACGTCGATCAGCGAGTTCATCTCTATCTCCACGCATGTGGCGCCGTCCGTTCTGAAGACGACGGGAGGAGATTTCATGCTGGTCTGGCACTTGGGCGGGCTTCCGTTCGTGGGCCGCGAAGAGTGGGAGATCGAACACCGGCACAATACCTTCAACCGCATGCTGCAGACGTTGCGCGCCCCGGATTTCGCCAACGTGGCGTTCTGGGTGCACGATGTGCGCCGACGCCGCCGCATCAAGAACGGCAGCAAGTTCAAGCAGGCGTTCAACCAGGCCTTGTCTGATCAGTACTACGGGACATTGTCCTCGCAGAAGATCATGCAGAACGAGCTGTACATGACCATGATCTATCGCCCGGTGGTGACCGGCAAGCGGCTCATGGACAAGTCGTCGAGTATTCCCCAGCTGCAATCCGAGCAGGACCAGGCGATCGCCAAGGTGCTTGAGCTCGCCGGCAACGTCGAAGCCGTGCTGAAGGACTACTCGCCCTATCGGCTGAGCATGTACGAAGCCAGCAACGGCGTGGTGTTCTCCGAGGCGCTGGAGTTCTTCGGCTATCTGATCAACCGCATCGACGAGCCGGTGCCGGTGCTGCAGGCGCCGGTGCCCGCCTACCTGCCGGTCAGCAAGCACATGTTCGCCAACAAGACCGGCGACTTCGTGATCAAGACGCCGGAGGGCATCAATCATTTCGGCGCCATTCTGAACATCAAGGAATACACCGACGGCACCTATCCGGGCATCCTCAATGGTCTGAAGTATCTCGACTTCGAGTATGTGGTGACCCACTCCTTCAGCCCGATGGGCCGGCACGACGCGCTGAAGGTGCTCGATCGCACCAAGGGCATGATGGTGTCCTCGGGCGACAAGGCGGTCAGCCAGATCCATGAGCTCGACCTGGCGATGGATCAGCTGTCGTCGGGCAATTTCGTGTTGGGCGAGTATCACTTCACCATCGCCGTTTACGCCGAGACGCAGGAAAAGCTCGCGCAGCAGGTGGCGACGACGCGTGCCGAGCTGTCCAACGCCGGCTTCGTCTCGACCAAGGAGGATTTGGCGGTCGCCTCTTCGTTCTACGCGCAATTGCCAGGCAACTGGCGCTATCGCACGCGTCTGGCCAATGTCAGCTCGCTGAACTTTCTCGGCCTGTCGCCGCTGCATAACTTCGCCCAGGGCAAGCGTGACAACAACCCGTGGGGCGAATGCGTCACCACTTTGCAGACCACCAACGGTCAGCCGTATTACTTCAATTTCCACGCGACGCATCCGGCGGAAAACTCGCTCGGCGAGAAGGCGATCGCCAACACCATGGTGATCGGCAAGTCGGGTACCGGTAAGACCGCGTTGATCAATTTTCTGCTCAGCCAGGTGCAGAAGTTCGATCCGATCCCGACCATCTTTTTCTTCGACAAGGACCGCGGCGCCGAGATCTTCGTGCGCGCCTGCGGCGGAAACTACCTGGCGATGGAGAACGGCAAGCCTACCGGCTTCAATCCGTTCCAGTGCGAGCGCACCGAGGCGAACGTGCAGTTCCTGGCCGACCTGATCAAGGTCCTGGCCGGCAAGCTCGAGTACACCTCGCGCGAGGAGGAGGACATCTTCCGCGGCGTGGAAGGCATGCTCGATACGCCCATGCACCTGCGCAGCATGACCAACTTCCGCAAGAGCCTGCCCAACATGGGCGATGACGGCCTGTACGCGCGCATGCGCAAGTGGACCGCCGGTAACTCGCACGGCTGGGTGTTCGACAATCCGGTCGATACGATCGACCTCGAGAAGGCGAGCATCATCGGCTTCGACTACACCGACGTCATCGACAACCCGGAAGTGCGCGTTCCGGTCATCAACTACCTGCTGCATCGACTGGAGGCGCTGATCGATGGCCGGCCGCTGATCTACGTGATGGACGAGTTCTGGAAGATCCTCGATGGCAAGGGCGGCCTGAAGGAGTTCGCCAAGAACAAGCAGAAGACCATCCGTAAGCAGAACGGCCTGGGCATCTTCGCCACCCAGAGTCCGGAGGATGCGCTGGCCAGCGACATCTCCGCCGCTTTGGTCGAACAGACCGCGACCATGATCCTGCTGCCCAATCCCAATGCGAGCAAAGAAGACTACATGGACGGCCTCAAGCTCACCGAGGCCGAGTACCAGGTCGTGGTCAGCCTGGACGAGCGCTCGCGCTGTTTCCTGGTCAAGCAGGGTCACGGCTCGTCGGTGTGCCAGCTGAATCTGCGCGGCATGGACGACGCGCTGTCGGTGATCTCGGCGTCGACCGACAACATCGAAATCATGCACCAGGTGCTGGAGCGCAAGGCCAAGGAACATGGCGTCGCGCCGGACGATCTGAAGCCGGAGCAGTGGCTGAACGAGTTTTATGACAAGCGCAAGGGCTCCGGAAAATCGGCTCCGGTCAGGTCGCCGTCTTCGGACAACCGAGGGGCTGCCGCGGTCATCTGACCGGCGCGCCGGCGCGTCCACGAATTTCTGCGTCTCTCTGAAAGTTCTGTGTCGAGGTGTGTATGGACAAGGCTATGAAATCTCAAAATCGAATTCGCATCGTCGTCGTCGCGTTTGCGCTGTGCATGCTGTTGCCCGCCACTGCGCTTGCGCAGTGGGAGGTGATCGACAGGGAGCAGATCAAGCAGAACGAAAAGAATACCGATACGCTGGATAAGAAGCTCGACAAGATCCGCGAGGACAATCAGATCGGTAAGGCGGGAGGAGAAAAATCCAGCGGTGAGGAAGTCGAGAAGCCCAAGGAAAAACTGGAAAAGATCGACGACAACTACGGCGTTTCCGATTGCGCGAGTACCACGTCCGGAACGCCCGTGTCCACGGAACAGCAGCAGACGTGCGAACTCATCCAGAAGACGCGTAACTCGCAGTTCAACTACATGGTCGCGATGTACGACATTACTGCGAAGCGGCTGGAACGGCTGCGCGCGATCGAGAAGGAGCGTCAGCAAATCAACGAGACGCAGATCGGCAAGCTGGAAGACAACACCAACAAGCTGATCGCGCTCAAGGCGCTGATGGACATCGACCGGCAGCAGACGGAGGCAGCGATGTTCGCGTATGAGAAGCGGCTTTCCTACCTGAATCAGGTGCAATCCGCAGGTGCGTGGGCGGCGATGAATGGCAAGAAGGCGCCTTCGGCCACGAACACGGGCGGTGGTGGCCTGTTCGAAGGATTTTCCGGTCTGAGCGACTTCGCCAGCAAGCTCGTCGGTGGCGCAGTGATGGGCGGGGCGTTGCAGGCGGTGAAGACGTCTCAGCCGGACCGTTTCAAGCGATTGAGCATCGAAGACTGATTACATAGTCCGATCCGTTCTGAAAGGAATCGATCGGCAAGAAGCTGCCCAGCGGTGGGCGTCGGCGTTACGGAGCGGTCATGGGATTTCTCGATAGTTTCAGCAATTACGCGTTTTTTACGCTCATCAACAATTTTCTGCGCGATGAAATCGACTATTTCCAATGGTCGTTGCTGATTCGCATGTCGTGGTGGGTCACGGTCACGGCGATGAGCGCATTGACGCTGTGGATTCTGTTGAAAGGCTATCGCGTCGCGACGGGCCAGTCGCGTGAGTCGGCCATGGAGCTGGTGGTGACATCGCTGCGTTCTGCGTTGATCATCGGCGTGGCGATGAGCATGGTGTCCGCCGCCAGGCCGGGGGCGACCTCCGGTGACGCCGCGATGGACGGCCTTTACTGGAAGCTGACCGACGGGCTGAGCAGCGCGATCGTGAAGACAGTGACCGGCAGTTCGGAGAGCCCCTATGCCGCGATCGACAAGAATCTCGCGCTGATGCAGGTGGCGATGACCAGCATCGATCAGATCAACACGGCCGGTAACGCCGAGCGCGAGAAGGAAAAGGACCGTGCACGGCTTTTCACCGGCCTGGGCATGGCGGGGCCGGGTGTAGTCGGCGGGTCGTTGTTGCTGCTGAACAAACTGGCGATGGCGCTGTTCATCGGCTTTGGGCCTTTGTTCATCCTGTGCCTGCTATTTGATGCCACCAAGTCGCTGTTCCAGAAATGGTTGATGTACGGAATCGGCACCGTCTTCTCCCTGGCCGTCCTGAGCTTTACGGTGGGCCTCGCCACGAAGGTGATTGCTGCGGTGGGGGCGGGGTTTCTCGCCACGTGGGCCGCGTCGAATGGGACGGGCGAAGGTGTCAGCAGTATGGCGTTGCAACAAGGAGGAATCGGCTTGGTGTTGAGCACGCTGATCATCACGGCCCCGCCGATGGCAGCCTCGTTCTTCCAGGGCACGTTGGGTCAGTTCTCGCCGTACTCCGGATTTGGTGCGGTTGGCAAGGATCCGGGGTCTGGAAGGCCTTACACCCCTCAGTCGCCCAACCTTGGAATGAATGGCAATCCAAATCAGTCTGTAAATTCTCAGGTTAGCAATTACGCTAATATGAATAGAAATTCTGGCGATCAGACTCAGGTCGCGATGCCTGGGAGTCGTGCCGCTTATGATGGTAGGGTTTAATTAATTATGAATAAAATTTTCTCCGTCTGTCTTTTTCTGAGCGTGGGATGCCTCATCTCTCTCGATTCTTTTGCTCAGACTCGCTGTCCTGCTGGGACGCAGGCAGGAAGCGCACAATGTTTGCCTGATGATGAAGCAGCTGCGCCATCCAGGCCCACGGGTGAGTGGGTCAAGACTTGGGGGGCTCTTTCCAGTTCTAATGGTGTGCATGGCGCTTGGTCGACAAAAGGAAAGTTTAGTGAGGAAGAGGCGCGCGAGGACGTTTTGAGTAAATGTTCTCAGGCTGGGGGGCGCGATTGCATCTTGGATGCGACATATTTTAATCAATGCATCGCTGTTGCTGGTTCTAGTAATACAGGCGTCAATACTAATACTGGCGCAAGCGAAAAGGTTGCCAGTCAAAGAGCATTGAGTGATTGTCAAAAGAAATCAGCTGCAAAGTGTTCAGTCGTTTTCTCAGATTGCACAATGCCGATTTTCAAGAAATATTGATTAGTGGATTTTTGTCTTGGCATTATTTTCAATGCGTTATTTTATTTTCCTTGATTATAATTTTGACGTTTTATTTGTTTAAGGCGTTGGTTACAGTGAATGCCGGGTTGCTCCAAGATTGTTGAAGTGTTATGTAAGTCGACTTTCGCTGAATACGTATGCAGGCCCCGCTGAGATTCCTGCATCAACGCTACTCTAACGCAGCGTTTCGCGTGCCCGTCGCACGCGCGATCTCTGCCCGAAGGGGGGCGTTGCATGTCTCAGGCTCCATGGTGGCGCGGTGCTGTCATCTATCAGATCTATCCGCGCAGCTTCCTCGACGCCAATGGCGACGGTATCGGCGATTTGCCCGGCATCGTGCGCAAGCTGGACTACATCGCCGCCTTGGGCGTGGATGCGATCTGGATCTCGCCGTTCTTCAAGTCGCCGATGGCCGATTTCGGCTACGACATCGCCGACTATCGCGAGGTCGATCCGCTGTTCGGCACCATGGCCGACTTCGATGCCTTGCTGGCCAAGGCGCATGCGCTGGGCCTGAAGGTGATGATCGACCAGGTGCTCAGCCATACCTCGGTGGAGCACGACTGGTTCAAGGAGAGCAGGCAGAGCCGCGACAATTCCAAGGCGGATTGGTACGTGTGGGCCGACGCCCGCGAGGATGGAACGCCGCCGAACAACTGGCTGTCCATCTTCGGCGGTGTGGCGTGGCAGTGGGAGCCGCGCCGTGGGCAGTACTACCTGCACAACTTCCTGGCCTCGCAGCCGGATCTGAACTTCCACAATCCGCAGGTGCAGCAGGCGACGCTGGACAATGTGGAGTTCTGGCTGGCGCGCGGCGTCGACGGCTTCCGGCTGGATGCGATCAATTTCTGCTTCCACGATCCGCAACTGCGCGACAACCCGCCCAAGCCGCCGGAAAAGCGCGTCGGCCGTGGCTTCAGCCCGGATAATCCGTACGCGTTCCAATACCACTACTACAACAACACCCAGGCGGAAAACCTGCCGTTCCTGCAGAAGCTGCGCAGCCTGCTCGATCGCTATCCGGGCACGGTGAGCCTGGGCGAAATCTCATCGGAGGATTCGCTGGCGACCACGGCCGAGTACACCCGGGCCGGGCACCTGCACATGGGCTACAGCTTCGAACTGCTGACCGACGATTTCAGCGCCGCCTACATCCGCGAGACGGTCTCGCGCCTGGAAGCGGCGATGACCGAAGGCTGGCCGTGCTGGGCGATCTCCAATCATGACGTGCAGCGCGCGGTGACGCGTTGGGGGCAGGGCGCGGAGACGCCGGCCTTTGCGCGGCTGCTGATCGCGATGCTGTGTTCGCTCCGTGGTGCGGTGTGTCTCTACCAGGGCGAAGAACTGGGCCTGGGCGAGGCGGAGGTGCCGTTCGAGGCGCTGCAGGATCCCTATGGCATCGCGTTCTGGCCGAATTTCAAGGGCCGCGATGGATGCCGGACGCCGCTGCCGTGGGAGGCTGGCGAGCACGCCGGTTTCAGCACTGGCACGCCGTGGCTACCGGTCGCGCCGGCGCATCGCGCGCAATCGGTGGCGGCGCAGGAGGCAGACCCGGATTCGGTCCTGCTTGCGATCCGCCAGTTCCTGGCCTGGCGCAAACGCCATCCCGCGCTGCGCGAGGGCGACATCCTCTTCCACGAAACAGCCGAGCCGGTATTGATGTTCGAGCGTCGCCACGCCACGCAAACCTTGCTGCTGGCGTTCAACCTGTCCGCCGAGGCCGTCGACGTGGCCATGCCCGAGGGAGGCTGGCAGGCAATGCAGGTCCCAGGTGTGGTGCCTGGCGCCGTCGGTGAGCGCTTGCGCTTGCCCGGCTATGCGATGGTGTGCCTGCAGGGCGCGTGAGCGCGCAGGGCGACGGCTTTGCCGAGCAGCCGTTGATGCATCTGCGGCACAGCAAGCATTCCGTTGGGTGAAGGGACAATCCGGCGGCGCATTGCGCCGGATTCGGCAGCGTGTAGGTGGTGACGACGTCTGCGCCCGATTGAACAGCGCTCATCGGGCTTGCCGTCTTCCGTTGGTGGCGTCCGGTGTTCGCCATGAGATCGAGGCAGTTGGCCGGCTGCGGTCAGACAGCCAATCCAGAGGCTGCGTTGCTGATCCGGGCGGTAAACGGTCTCGCCATGCCACGCTGCCCACGCTGGCGCTACTGCCACGAAGCTTCAAGGGACGTGTGCCGCACTGTCGGTCATCGCCAGGAAATCGCCAAGCGCGCGCGTCGCCAGGCCAATGCGGTTCCCTCCAGCAGCGCCAGTGGCGCATCTGCCGCCTCTTGGCTGCAAGCTATGCATCGGCCCTGCTGTCCCTCTCTTGGTCGGCGGCCGTAGCGCCGCTTTTTCGGCGCCGATGGCCCGGAGGACGACCAGCGTCGGTGATTCGGACCGCCGATCGGATGTATGCCGGGATGGAGCTGTCCCACCTTCGCGAAGCGTAGCGGCGATTTCCTGCGAACCCCGCGTCTTCCCTCCGCCAGGCAAAGCACACCGCCATCGCAACGCGATCGCAATTCCGCTTCGCCGCTCGATATCCGGGTGCTCGGCAGCACCGCAGCCGGCAATCGCCCAAAGAAAACGCCCGCCGGGTGTGCGCCGGCGGGCGTCGTCTACGTGCTCTAAGCCGGGCTCAGAACTTGTAGTTCACGCCGAGCATGTAGGTGCGTCCCCATTCGACGTACTCCAGCGGGCGATCCTTGGTGCCGGCGTAGGTGCGGTAGGGCGAGTTGGTCAGGTTGCTCGCCTGCAGCAGCAGGCTCAGCCCGTCCAGGGTGCTGCCGTCGGCGAAGGTGTAGCTGACCTGGGCATCGGTGACGTTCTCGCCGACCACGTAGCGCAGCGTGCGGTTGCCGTTGAAGTTGCCGATCTCGCCGATGAAGTCCGAGCGCCGCCGCTGGCTGACGCGCGCCTCGAAGCCGTTGCGCTCGTAGTAGGCGGTGAAGTTGTACACGCGCCTGGACAGGCCGGGCAGGTCGATCGGCGCCGAGCCCACGCTGGAGGCGCTTTCGGGATCGACGATCTTGATGTCGCTGTCGTTGAACGTGGCGCTGGCCTGAATGCCGAAGCAGCGCAGGCTGTCGGTGAACATGTCCAGCGGCAGCGAGGCGGTCAGCTCCAGGCCGCGCAGGGTGCCGCCTTTGCCGTTCTGCGGCGAGGAGAAGGTGCCCGTCGTCTGCACCGGCACGGTCATGTTGGGCGGGCGCACGTAGCTGGCGAGCAGGGCGGAGAAGTCGTAATCGTCGCGCGATTGCGTGTAGATGTAGCTCTTCAGGTCCTTGTAGAACACCGCCGCGGCGACGTAGGCCTTCTCGCCGAAGTACTTCTCGTACGACAGGTCCAGCGCGTTGGCCCGCCACGGGTCGAGCAGGGGATTGCCGCCGCTGCCGCCGGGCTTGCCGGTAGAGGTGTCCACGCCGAAGTCCAGGCCGGCGCGCATCTGGTCCACGCGCGGCCGCGCCACCTGCTTGGCTGCGGCGAAGCGCAGGGTCTGCTGGTGCGGGAACAGGAAGGCCAGGTTGAGGCTCGGCAGCCAGTCGTTGTAGGTCTTGCCGGCGTCGATCGGCAGCACGTTCTGGCCGGCCGGACGGGACTGGTCGAAGTAGCTGGACTGCGAGCTCTGATCGGCATGCTGCAGCTGTACGCCGATGTTGCCGCGCACACCGACCTCGCCGATGTCGGTGTTGATGTTGGCGCGGAGCCAGGCCGTGGTGATCTTCTCCTGCACGGTCCACGACTTCGGAATCAGGTAGTCCAGGTTGGTGACCGGGTTGAAGTTCATGTAGCGCGAGACCGCCGCCGGCACGTTCCAGGCCGGGATGGTGCCGATGCCGGCGAAGCCGAGGTTGACCGGGTCGTACTGCAGATCGCTGGCGATGCTGGTGTCGCCCTGCGCGCCGAGCAGGATGTTGCCTTCGGCCTGGGTCTTCTGCTTGCGCCGGTCGGCGTAGTTGACGCCCACGTCGATGTCCGAGAACCAGGTCAGCGCCTGCGGTGCCGGCAGGGTCGCCGCCAGGCGGCCGCCCTTCAGCCGGTCCTCGACCTCCGGCACCTTGCCGTAGCCGGAGCCATAGATGGTGTTGGTCAGGAACAGGTTGTTCGGGTCGGAGTAGTCGCGGCCGGGGGTGATCTGCGAGAAGTCGTTGGGCTTGATCACCAGGCCGACCGTGTCCAGTTGCGGCATCGGCACCAGCTGCAGGTTGTTCTCCAGGTTCAGCTCCTTGCGGGTGGCCTTGGAGTAGTTCAGGTCGGCCATCAGGCGCACGCTGCCGAGGTTGAACTCGTTGTTCCAGCCGAACGCGTCGATCTTGTCCTTGCGCTTGTTGTACATGCCGCGCACCAGCGGGTACACGCCGCTGGCAGTGCCGCCGGTGAAGCTGCCGCTGGCGTCGACCTGCGGATTGGTGATCAGCAGGCCGGGCGTGTAGCCGCCGTTGTAGTTGCTGAGATTGACCTCGAACTGGTTGGCGGTGTCGATCTGCTCGGCTTCGGTATGGAACGCGTCGAAGGTGCTGGTCCAGGCGTTGGACGGACGGAACTGCACGGTCGCCATGACGCCGTCGCGCTTGTTGTTGCCAGTGCGGCGCAGCGCCTTGATGCCGTCGGAGAAGTAGGTGCCCGGGGCCACGCCGGGGCGGCTGCCGTTGTCGGTGTTCTGCGTGGTCCACGGCTCGTACAGGCCGACCTGGTTTTCCTGGATGGGCATGTCGCTGTGGGCATAGCCGATCGAGAAGCCCAGGGTGTTGTCCAGGAACTGGTCGATGTAGCTGGCGCTGAAGCGGTTGCCGAAGGCGTCGACGTTGGCGGCCTTGCCGAGCGAGCTCTTCTGCAAGCGGCCGCTGACGGCGATCACCCGGTCCGGAAAGCTCAGCGGACGCACGGTCTGCATGTCGATGGTGCCGGACAGGCCTTGGCCGACCAGGCCGGCATCGGGCGTCTTGTATACGGTCACGCCGTTGACCAGCTCCGACGGGTACTGATCGAACTCGACGCTGCGGTTGTCGCCGGTGCTGACCACTTCGCGGCCGTTGAGCAGGGTGGTGGCGAAGTCGGGCGACAGGCCGCGCACGCTGATCACCTGGGCGCGGCCGGCGACGCGCTGTGCGGCCAGGCCGGGCAGGCGGCCGAGTGATTCGGCGATGCTCACGTCCGGCAGCTTGCCGATGTCTTCGGCCGAGATCGCTTCGACGATGGACGTCGAATCCTGCTTGATCGCGATGGCGTTCTCGATGCCGCGGCGGATGCCGGTCACCTGGACCTTGTCCAGTTCGGTGACCGGATCGTTGGATGTGGTGGCGGTGGTCTCGGACTGTGCCGCAGCCAGCATCGGCGTCATCGCGACGGCCAGCGCCAGCGTCAGCGCGTTGCGCTTGTGGTTCAACATTTTCCCCTCCCAGGCAATGTTGTCTTGCGAATGTCTGAACCGGCGAGGCGGCCGGATGTGCGTGTCGCGCAGCCGCAGGGCGGTGTCGCGATTGCGCTGTATGGTAGACACGCGGCTTGGTCGCGAACGCCCGCTGCATACGTATTCACTGGCCTGCATCGCATTGGAAGCGCTTTCAGGATCGCAATGTCGTGCATGCAGCGGTATGCCGGTGCGACTGTGAACATCTGCGTCGGTGTCGACGAGGTCGTCCATCGCGAACGCTCGGTGCTGCCCGCCAGGACGAGGTCGTTCCGCACGGGGCTACGCGTTCTCTGCCGCGCTGCCGCGACCCGGCGCAGTCACTGGTTCGTCCCATGCGGATGCCGGGCGCCGTGGCGCTGTCCTCGGCGCAGTGATCAGGCACCGAGCGTCTTCATCGCGGGGTGCGCCGCTGGTGTCGAGCCAGCGGCATGGCGGCGCAGCGACGCCTCAACGCGTCAGTGCGACGCAGCCGAGCCCGCCGAGGCCGGCGCCGGGTCCAGCGGCACGAAACGGATCGCCTGACCGCCGCCAGGTGCCAGCTTCAGCAGCAACTGATCGCGGCTGGTGACCTCGTGCTGTTCGCGGACGAAGTCGAACGGGTTGTGCCGGTAGTCGGCGGCGTCGCCGTCGCGATAGATCTCGGCGCGGTAGCGCACGCCCGGTTCGAGGAAGCCCAGCGCGATCGGCAGCACGCGGCCGTGTTCGTCGGTGATGCTGCCCAGGAACCAGTCGCGGCTGTGGCGGTCCTTGCGCACGATGGTCACGTACTCGCCGATCTCGCCGTCGAGCACGCGGCTGTCGTCCCAGTCCACCGCCACGTCCTCGATGAAGCGGAAGGCGTCGCGGTGCTGCAGGTAGTGCTCGGGCAGGTCGGCCGCCATCTGGATCGGGCTGTACAGGGTCACGTACAGCGCCAGTTGCCGCGCCAGCGTGCTCGGAATCGCGCGTCCGCCGCGGCCCTTCAGGCTGAGGATGCCGGGGGTGTAGTCCATCGGTCCGGCCAGCATCCGTGTGAACACCAGGTTCACTTCGTGCTCCGGCGGGTTTGGCGGCTCGCCCCAGGCGTTGTACTTCATGCCGCGCGCGCCTTCGCGCGAGAGCCAGTTCGGGTAGGTGCGGCGCAGGCCGGTGTCCTTGATCGGTTCGTGGGCATTGACCGACAGGTGGCGCCTGGCCGCCTCCTGCACCACCTTGAGATGGTGGCGGGCCATGAACTGGCCGTCGTGCCATTCGCGCCACAGCGGGCCGCCGGCGGGATTGCGCCGGTCCACCTGGCCGTCGTCGCAGACGTAGCCGGTCTTGAAAGTGTCCACGCCCAGCCGCGCGTACAGGTCCAGCGCTGCATCGAGCTGGTCTTCGTAATGTTCCACCGCGCAGCCGGTCTCGTGGTGGCCGATCAGGTGCACACCATTTTTCGCCGCGTAGGCGCTCAGGGCTTCGATGTCGAAGTCCGCGGTGGCGCGGGTGAAGTCGAAGTCGTCGCCGTGGCCGACCCAGTTGCCGTCCCAGCCGGGGTTCCAGCCTTCGACCAGCACGCCACGAAAGCCGTGCGCTGCGGCAAAGTCGATGTAGCGGCGGGTGTTGGCGGTGGTGGCGGCATGCCTGGGGCCGCGCGCCCAGGTTTCCCGGTTCAGGTGCATCGACCACCACACGCCGATGTACTTGGCCGGGTGCACCCAGCTCACGTCGCCCAGGGCATTGGGTTCGTTGAGATTGAGGATCAGGTTGGAATCGACCAGGCCGCCGGCGGTGTCGCTGATCTGCAGCGTGCGCCACGGCGTGCCGAAGGGCAGGGACCGGCGCACCTTCCAGCCTTCTGCCGACGGCGACAGTTGCGCATGCAGGCGCTGGCCTGCGCCGCGGCGCAGCCACATCCCGGCGTAGTCGACCAGGGCCGCCTCGTGGATGGCCAGGTGCAGGCCGTCCTGGCTGCGCAGGGTGAACGGCGTGTGCGCCAGCGGCACCTCGCGCAGCGGCGTGCGTCGGTACAGGTATTCGTAGTGGATGGGTGCGCCGGCGGGAATCCACCAGGCGGTCGCATCGGGGACGATGTCGAACTCGGTGAGCTCTTCGTCGATGACGGACTCCTGCATGCCGGGCTGCTCCGGAAAGCTGTAACGGAAGCCGAGCCCGTCGTCGTAGACCCGGAACACCACCGCGAAGCGACGCTGGCGGCCGCCACGCTCGCCCAGGTCCACGCGCAGTTCGTTGTAGTGGTTGCGCACATAGCGGCGCTCGCCCCACGGCTGTTCCCAGGTCTCGTCGACGCTGCGGCTGTGCTGGTCCAGCACCGCCAGATCGCGATCCAGCGCGCCGTCGCGCAACTGGAAGCCCAGCCGCGATTCGCCGATCACCGCCTCGCCCAGCCGCTGCACGCGATAGCTGGGGCGGCCGTCGTCCAACTGCAGGGAGACGCGCAGGACCTTGCCCGGCGAGTCCACGCTGGCCACCGTCTGCGGCGCGGCGTGCAGGCATGGCGCAACGCACCACGACACGCTCGCCAGCAACGACGGCGCACGCAGGCGCGATAGGACCTCAAACAGCGGCATATCCCCTCCCAGGGCGACCGTGGCAGCGCATCGACTATAGCGACGCGGTCCGCGGCCGCCGTGGCGCATGCGATGAATACGTATGCAACTGCACGCGTCGCGGTGCCGCCCGTCTACCATGTCCGCAGCGCCCCGCGATGCGGAGGCGGCGACCGCAGCGCCGGCGTGCCGGCCTGCGCTTCCACCATGCAGGCAAAGAGGGAGGGAGGGAGGTCGATCGGTGCGAGCCGGTCTGCCGCTTCGATGCTGAAGATGATTTGCTTGGCCGCCACCTTGGGTGCCGCGGCGTCGGCGTCTGCTGGACAGACGTCATTGCAATGGCGTGGCCAGACCGCGCAGGCCGAGGCCACGGCCGACGGCGGTTTCGTGCTGCACGCGGCGCGGGGCACGCGCACGGTGCCGGCACAGCCGCTGCGCAGCGAGACCGACAGTCCGTTGTTCGACGCGCTGTTCGCGCTGGCGCAGCAGGAACTGCACGACGACCAGGTGCAGGCGATCCGCGACCCGGCGTTCGATCACGGCAAGCCGTTGCCGTGCGATTGCTACCAGACCGGCGAGCGCTGGCCCTATGTGTGGACCCGCGATGTCAGCTATGCCGCGGACCTCGCCCTGGCGCGGCTGGATCCGCAGCGCACGCGGCGCTCGCTGCGCTTCAAGCTGTCGCCCATGCGCGGCACCGACGCGTTGCCTGGGCTGTTCGTGGCGCAGGACACCGGCTCCGGCGGCAGTTGGCCGGTGAGCAGCGACCGCGTGGTGTGGTTCCTGGCTGCGCGGCACCTGCTGGACGATCCGGCCTTTGCCGCCGATACCCGCGCCGCGCTCACGGCCACGCTGGCGCAGGATCGCGCGTTCGCGTTTGACCCGCGCATCGGCCTGTATCGCGGCGAGACCTCATTCCTGGACTGGCGCGAGCAGACCTATCCGGCCTGGACGCGCGAGGATGTCGGCTTCATCGCCAGTTCCTTCGCGCTGTCCACCAACGTGCTGCATTACCAGGCGCTGCGCCTGGGCGAGCGTCTGGCCCGGGAGCAGGGCGACACGCAGGCGGCCGCGCGCTATGCCGGCTGGGCCGACGCGCTGCGCCAGGCCATCGCGCAGCGTTTCTGGCGCAGGGACCGCGGCACCTACGTCAGCTACATCGGCACCGCCGAGCATCCGGTGCGCTACGAACGCTACGATCTGTTGGGCCTGTCGCTGGCGGTGCTGGCCGACGTGCTGCCGGCCGCGCGTGCGCGCCAGGCGCTGGCGCGCTATCCGGCGGTGGAGGCGGGCAGTCCGGTGGTGTGGCCGCAGCAGCGCGACGTGCCGATCTACCATAACCGGGCGATCTGGCCATTCGTCAGCGCCTACGCGCTGCGTGCGGCCCGGCACACCGACGATAGCGCGCGCATCGACCTGGAAGTGCGCTCGCTGCTGCGCGGCGCCGCGCTGGCCGGTTCGAACATGGAGAACTACGAGTTCCTGAGCCAGGCCGCGCATGTCGACGACGGCCCACTGAGTGGGCCGGTGGTCAATTCGCCGCGGCAGCTGTGGTCGGTGGCCGGCTATCTGGCGATGGTGATCGAGGGCGTGTTCGGCGTGGAGGACGACGGCCGGGTGCTGCCCAAGCTGCCGACCAGCCTGGTGCCGCTGTTGTTCGGCGAGCGCCAGGAAATCGCGTTGCAACTGAACGACCGCCGCATCGTGCTGCGCCGCCCGGCGCAGCTGCAGGGCAACCTGCTGGTCGCCGGCAAGACCAGTACCCAGGACAGCACCACCACCGTCGACTTGGTGGCGCGCCACAGCGGCAGCGCACCCTTGCAGATGCTGGCGGCGGAAGACGCCTTCGCACCGCTGGCACCGCCGGCACCGCAGGTGCGGCGCGAAGCGCAAGGCTGGCGGGTGCAGGCGGCTACGGACACGGTGCTGTATGTCGATGGGCAGGCGCACACGGGGCACGCCGACGGCGCGCTGCTGCCGCTGGCCGAGCGTGTGCAGTGCCTGAGCCTGACCCGGCAAGTGGGGCGCTGGGAATCGCTGCACAGCCCCGCCGTCTGCGTCGGCGACGTTGCGCGCGTGGACGGTGCCGACGACTGGACCTGGACCGCGCCGCGCGATGGCGCCTACTGGCTGAGCGTGCGCTACGTCAATGCGCATGGTCCGATCAACACCGGCGTCACCGCCGCGGTCAGGCGCCTGCAGGTGCAGTGCGGCGCCGCGCCAGCACAGTCGCAACCGCTGGTGATGCCGCACAGCGTCGGCGAGCAGACCTCCACGACGGCGCTGTTCGTGCTGCAGGCCGGGCAACGTTGCGTCGCGCGGCTGCTGCCGGCGGCGAACATGAGCGCACTGCAGCACTTCGCGCGCTACACCGGTGGCCAGGGCGGCGCCGATGGCGTGGTCAATGCCGCCGATGTCGCCGCGCTGCTGATCGCGCCGGCCGGCCCGATCGAGGAGCGCCCATGAGCGCCATGCCACGCGCCAAGCCGGCGCTGTCGTTCTGGCAGATCTGGAACATGTGCTTCGGCTTCCTCGGTATCCAGTTCGGCTTCGCGCTGCAGAACGCCAACGCCAGCCGCATCTTCCAGACCCTGGGCGCCGACATGGAGCAGGTGCCGGGACTGTGGATCGCCGCACCGCTGACCGGCCTGATCGTGCAGCCGATCGTCGGCTACCTGTCCGACCGCACCTGGAACCGCTTCGGCCGGCGTCGCCCGTACTTCATGGTCGGCGCGCTGTTCACCACGTTGGCCCTGCTGGTGATGCCGAACTCGCCGGCGCTGTGGGTGGCGGCCGGCACGCTGTGGGTGCTGGACGCCTCGATCAACATCTCGATGGAGCCGTTCCGCGCCTTCGTCGGCGACCAGTTGCCGACGCGCCAGCGCGCCGCCGGCTATGCGATGCAGAGCTTCTTCATCGGCGTCGGCGCCGTGGTGGCGAGCATGCTGCCGTGGCTGCTGGCGCACTGGGGCGTCAGCAATACCGCCGCCCCCGGCGAGGTGCCGGCGACAGTGCGCTACGCGTTCTATGTCGGCGGCGCAGTGCTGTTCCTGTCCATCGGCTGGACCGTGCTGCGCACCCGCGAGTATCCGCCCGAAGACCTGCACGGCTTCGACGTCGCCACCACGGCCGCCGCGGCGGCGCAACCGCGCCGTGTCGATGGCACCGCTGCGCTGTGGTGCGCGGTAGGCATTGCCGGAGCGGCGGCCATCGCCTGGTGCCGCGGCGACCGCATGCTGTACGTGCTGGCCGGCCTGTGCATCGCTTACGGCGTGCTGCAGGGCGTGGCGCCGCGCCTGCGTCGCGGGCACATGCTGGCGGCGATCGTCTGCGATCTGCAGACCATGCCGCGGGCGATGCGGCGCCTGGCCGGGGTGCAGTTCTTCTCCTGGTTCGCGTTGTTCGCGATGTGGATCAACACCACTGCCGCAGTCACCCAGACCCACTATGGCACCCAGGACGTCACCTCGGCCGCCTACAACGAGGGCGCCAACTGGGTCGGCGTGCTGTTCGCCGCCTACAACGGCTTCGCCGCACTGGCCGCGATCGCCATTCCGCTGCTGGTGCGCGCCTGCGGGCTGCGCATGAGCCATCTGCTCAACCTGTGCCTGGGCGCGGCCGGCCTGCTGTCGTTCCTGTGGATCCGCGATCCGCAGTGGCTGCTGCTGTCGATGGTCGGGGTGGGCTTCGCCTGGGCGTCGATCCTGTCGCTGCCGTATGCGCTGCTTTCGGACAGCGTGCCGGCGGCGAAGATGGGCGTGTACATGGGCATCTTCAATTTCTTCATCGTGATCCCGCAGTTGGTCGCGGTCAGCGTGTTGGGTTTCGTGCTGACGCACTGGCTCGATGGCCGGCCGCTGTACGCGCTGGCGATCGGCGGCGGCAGCCTGCTGGTGGCGGCGCTGTGCGTGCTGTGGGTGCCGTCGGATTCGGGAGCGAACGCATGATCGATCGGAGGTCGCTGTTGGCGCTGGCCCTGCTGGGAGCCTGTGCTGCGTCGGCGCAGGCCCAGGCGCCCGCGCAGGAGGAGTTCTACGGCACGCTGGAGCCGTTCGCCAGCGAGGCGGTGTACTTCGTGGTCACCGATCGCTTCGTCAACGGCGATCCGGGCAACGACCATCGCGACCAGGGCGGCGCACATCGCACCTTCGACATCCCGCTCCCGGCGCCGGCGGGCGAGAGCGACAACATCGGCTACCTTGGCGGCGACTTCAAGGGCGTGGTCGACAACGCCGGCTACATCCGCGACCTGGGCTTCGGCGCGGTGTGGATCACCCCGATCGTCGACAACCCGGACGAGGCCTTTACCGGCGGCAAGCCGATCACCTGGGGTAGCTCGCTGAGCGATCGTGGCAAGACCGGCTACCACGGCTACTGGGGCGTCAACTTCTACAAGCTCGACGAGCATCTGCCGAGCCCGGGGCTGGATTTCGCCGGCTTCACCCAGGCCATGCACGCGCAGCAGTTGAAGGTGGTGCTGGACATCGTCGGCAACCACGGCTCGCCGGCCTGGACCATGCCCAAGCGGCAGCCGATGTTCGGTCAGGTGTTCGATCGCGACGGCAAGCTCATCGCCGACCACCAGAACCTGCCGCCGTCCAGGCTGGACCCGGCGCACAATCCGCTGCACGCGTTCTACAACACCGGCGGCAACCTGGCGCAGTTGTCCGATTTCAACGAGCGCAACCCGGCGGTGATGGAGTATCTGGTCGGCGCCTATTCGCAGTGGCTGGGGCAGGGCGCCGATGCGTTCCGCATCGACACCATCGGCTGGATGCCGGACAGCTTCTGGCACGAGTTCGTGCGCCGCATCCGCGCGCAGCGCCCGGGCATGTTCATGTTCGGCGAGGACTTCGACTACAACGCGCACAAGATCGCCGGCCACACCTGGGCCAGCAACGCCGGCGTCAGCGTGCTGGATTTCCCGCTCAAGCAGGCACTGGCGGCGACCTTCGGCCACGCCCGGCGCGGCTATGAGACGCTGCAGCCGGCGCTGTACCTGGAGCGCGGCCCGTACGCCAATCCGTACGAGCTGATGACCTTCTACGACAACCACGACATGGCGCGGCTGGACGCCAGCGACGCCGGCTTCATCGACGCGCACAACTGGCTGTTCACCGCGCGCGGCATCCCGGTGATCTACTACGGCTCGGAGACCGGCTTCATGCGCGGGCGCGCCGAGCACGCCGGCAACCGCAACTACTTCGGCCAGGAGCGGGTGAACGCGGCGCCCGGCAGTCCGATCTTCGCGCCGCTGCGGCGCATCGCCACGCTGCGCCAGCGCAGCCCGGCGCTGCAGCGCGGCCTGCAGCTCAACCTGCAGCTGTCCGGCGACGAGGCGGTGTTCTACCGGGTGTTCCAGCATGCGGGTACAACCCAGACCGCGCTGGTGCTGCTGAACAAGAGCGACGCGCCGCGCACGCTGGAAGTGCGCCGCTACCTGCAGCCCGGCACCTGGCACGACGGCTTCGATGGCAGCGCCACCGAGGTGACCGATGCGCTGCGCGCCGAGGTGCCGGCACACGGCGTGCGCGTGTTCCTGTCCGATGCGCCGATCGTGCGCCCGGACCTGCGCGCGCGGCTGCGCTGGCTGATGGCGGCCAAGGACGGGGCCGCGCCGACGCCGTGAACGCGGCGCTGCCGGTCGGCGTCAGCGCGCCGGCCGTCGGCGCGTCAGCGCCCGAGCAGGGCTCAGTTGCGCAGCAGCGACGAGCCGCGCAGCGCCAGCGTCACCGGCAAGGTGCGGCTGCTCACCGGCTGCCCGGCGATCTGCGCCAGCAGGGTGTCCACCAGCACCGCGCCGGCCAGCTTGGTGTCCTGCTGCACCGTCGACAGCGCCGGATCGACGCTGGCGGCCACCGGGATATCGTCGAAGCCGGCCAGGGCCACGTCCTCGGGCACGCGCAGGCCGTGCTCGCGCAAGGCCTTCAGTGCACCGATCGCGATCAGGTCGCTGGCGGCGAACAGCGCATCGAAGCGTTCGCCGCGGCCGAGCAGGGCCAGCGCCGCCTCGTAGCCGGACTGCTCGGTGGTGATCGCATCGACCTGCAGCGCCGGCGTGGCCTCGGTGCCGGCCGCGCGCAGCGCCTGCAGGTGGCCGCGGTAGCGTTCCAGGAATTCGGGGTAATGGTTGGAGGCGTCGCCGAGGAAGGCGATGCGGCGGCGGCCCTGCGCCAGCAGGTGCGCGGTGATGTCGTGGCCGCCCTGGAAGTTGTCGCTGCCGATCGACACCCCCGGCTGCCCGGGCAGCACCGCGCCCCAGCGCACGAAATGCGTGCCCTGGTCGACCAGGTGCTGCAGCCGCTGCTGCGCCTGCAGGTAGTCGCCATAGCCGAGCAGGATCAGCCCGTCGGCCTTCTGGCTGTCGCCGTAGTCGGCACGCCAGTTGTCCGACAACTGCTGGAACGACACCAGCAGGTCGTAGCCGTGGCGGGCGCAGGCGCGGGTGATCGACCCCAGCATCGAGTGGAAGAACGGGTTGATCAGCGAGTCGTCGGTGGTCGGGTCTTCGAAGAACAGCAACGCCAGGGTGCCGGCATTGCGCAGGCGCAGGCTGGAGGCGTGCTTGTCGACCTTGTAGTTCAGCTCGCGCGCGATCGCCAGGATCTTGCGCCGGGTCTGCTCGTTGACTGCCGGACTGCCGCGCAGCGCGCGCGAGACCGTGGGTTGCGACACGCCTGCCAGGTAGGCGATGTCCAGCGATGTGGCCTTGCCTTTGATGACGGCGCGTCCGGTGCGGAGAAAACGTCGGCGAAGCATGCCATGGCGGCTGCCGTAGCTCTTGCTGCGGCGCAGCGAAGGCCTCGGCGGCATACCAGGAATGACCGTTTTGGTAAAAGACCGCAATTACCATTTTGGTAAAAGCTGGTTTACCATTCCTGTCTATCGACCTGATCCGGACATGGGTGGCCCGCGGCAACGCCGGCCGAGCGTGCGACATGAGCACTACCACCGCCCTCGCTTGAGTTCCCGCCCAAGGCTGTCCGAGCAGGCGCCCTTGTGGCGCCTTCTTTCTGTCCCGCGCCCAGACTGGCCTGCCGCCGAGGTGGCGCGGACGTCATCCCCCCGTTTCCCTTTCCGCCGACTCCCATGATCACGATCACGCTCCCCGACGGCAGCCGCCGCGAATTCGAACATCCCGTCAGCCCCATGGACGTGGCCCAGTCCATCGGCCCCGGCCTGGCCAAGGCGACCATCGCCGGCCAGGTCGATGGCCGCCTGGTCGACGCCTGCGACCTCATCGACCACGACGCCAGCCTGCGCCTGATCACCGCCAAGGACGCCGAGGGCGTGGAGATCATCCGCCACTCCTGCGCGCACCTGGTCGGCCATGCGGTCAAGCAGCTGTATCCCGAGGTCAAGATGGTGATCGGTCCGGTCATCGCCGAGGGCTTCTACTACGACATCTACAGCGAGCGCCCGTTCACCCCGGAGGACCTGGCGGCGATCGAGAAGCGCATGCAGGAGCTGATCGCGCAGGACTACGACGTGATCAAGAAGGTCACCCCGCGCGCCGAGGTGATCGAGCTGTTCAAGCAGCGCGGCGAGGACTACAAGCTGCGGCTGATCGAGGACATGCCCGAGGACGTCACCGCGATGGGCCTGTACTACCACCAGGAATACGTGGACATGTGCCGCGGCCCGCACGTGCCGAACACGCGCTTCCTCAAGGCCTTCAAGCTGACCCGCATCTCCGGCGCCTACTGGCGCGGCGACGCCAAGAACGAACAGTTGCAGCGCATCTACGGCACCGCCTGGGCCGACAAGAAGCAGCTCGAGGCCTACATCCTGCGCATGGAAGAGGCCGACAAGCGCGACCACCGCAAGATCGGCAAGCAGCAGGACCTGTTCCACCTGCAGGAAGAGGGCCCGGGCCTGGTGTTCTGGCACCCCAAGGGCTGGTCGATCTGGCAGGTGGTCGAGCAGTACATGCGCAAGGTCTACCGCGACAGCGGCTACGGCGAGGTGCGCTGCCCGCAGATCCTGGACGTGTCGCTGTGGCAGAAGTCCGGCCACTGGGACAACTACCAGGACAACATGTTCTTCACCGAGTCGGAGAAGCGCACCTACGCGGTCAAGCCGATGAACTGCCCGGGCCACGTGCAGGTGTTCAACCAGGGCCTGCACAGCTACCGCGACCTGCCGATCCGCTACGGCGAGTTCGGCGCCTGCCACCGCAACGAGCCGTCCGGCGCGCTGCACGGCATCCTGCGCGTGCGCGGCTTCACCCAGGACGATGGCCACATCTTCTGCACCGAGCAGCAGATCGAGGCCGAGGTCACCGCCTTCCACCAGCAGGCGCTGAAGGTGTACGGCGACTTCGGCTTCGACGACATCCAGATCAAGATCGCCTTGCGCCCGGAAAAGCGCCTCGGCGACGACGCCACCTGGGACAAGGCCGAGGCCGCCCTGCGCGCCGCGCTCGGCGCCTGCGGCGTGGAGTGGCAGGAACTGCCGGGCGAGGGCGCCTTCTACGGTCCGAAGATCGAGTACCACCTGAAGGACGCGATCGGCCGCACCTGGCAGCTCGGCACCATGCAGGTGGATTTCATGATGCCCGGCCGCCTCGGCGCCGAGTACGTGGACGAGCACAGCCAGAAGAAGCATCCGGTCATGCTGCACCGGGCCATCGTCGGTTCGATGGAGCGGTTCATCGGCATCCTGATCGAGCACCACGCCGGCATGTTCCCGGCCTGGCTGGCGCCGGTGCAGGCCGTGGTCATGAACATCACGGACGCGCAGGCAGACTATGTAGACAACGTGCGGAAACTCCTTGCAAATCAAGGCTTCCGCATCGAGGCCGATTTGCGGAACGAAAAAATCGGTTATAAGATTCGCGAACACACGCTGCAGCGGGTGCCGTACCTGTTGGTCGCGGGCGACCGCGAGACGGAAAACGGCGCGATTGCGGTCCGTACGCGGTCGGGGGAGGATCTGGGCACCATGTCGGTCGCCGCCTTCGCCGACCGGCTGCGCGCCGAGCAGTTGGCGTGACACCACCCTGGCGCGGACGGAGCCTCCGTCCGCGCCAGTCCGATTCCCCTGGGAGATTGCAACATCAGTACCCCTGACAACAAACAGAATCGCAAGAACCAAGAGATCCGCGTGCCGCGCGTGCGCGTGATCGGCGCAGACGGCGAGATGGTCGGCGTGTTGAGTCGCGACGAAGCGCTGGCGATGGCCGAGGAAGACGGTCTGGATCTGGTCGAGATCCAGCCGCAGGCCGATCCGCCGGTCTGCAAGATCATGGACTTCGGCAAGTTCAAGTTCGAGCAGCAGAAGAAGGCCAACGAAGCCAAGAAGAAGACCAAGCAGGTCGAGATCAAGGAAATCAAGTTCCGTCCGGTCACGGACGAGGGCGATTACCAGATCAAGCTGCGCAACATGCGCCGCTTCATCGAGGAAGGCGACAAGGTCAAGGTCAACATCCGCTTCCGCGGTCGCGAGATGAGCCATCAGGAGCTGGGCCGCGAAATGGCCGCGCGGATCGAGGCCGATCTGGGCGAGGACATCGTCATCGAATCGCGTCCGCGCCTGGAAGGCCGGCAGATGGTGATGATGATCGCGCCGAAGAAGCGCTGACCCAGTCCAGGATCGCGCCCCGCCCCGTGCGGGCGCGCGGCCGCACGGGCGCCAACGGCGCCCTCTGTCATGGTCATCCCGGCTTTTTTGCCCCGGCGCAGACTGCGTGGGGATGCCGTGCGCGCCGTTTTCGATTCCCCATTCCCCATTCTCGATTCCCGGCGCGCCACTGCGCGCCCACCGAACCGCATGATTTGCAAGGCATTCCAAGCCCTGGCATAATGCGCGGCCCAGTTCATCGGGTTTGCCGCTCCGGCGGCACTAGGACCCGCCCGGATCCTCAGTGGATCAAGGGCTTACAAGCAGGTAAGGGCATGGACGGAAAGTGTGGCGCAGCCACCGCCCTGACCAGTGACAAAACACCATCAAGGACATTGCAATGCCCAAGATCAAGACCAACCGGGCGGCGGCCAAGCGTTTCCGCAAGACCGCCTCCGGCAAGTACAAGGCCGGCCACGCCAACCGTAGCCACATCCTCACCAAGAAAGCGACCAAGCGGAAGCGCAACCTGCGGCAGACGAACCACGTCCGTGCCGAGGACGCAGGCCGTCTGGACCGTATGCTTCCCTACCTCTGAGGACTGAACCATGGCTCGAGTCAAGCGTGGCGTCCAGGCGCGCCGTCGTCACAAGAAAGTTCTGAACCTCGCCAAGGGCTACTACAACGCCCGTCGCAAGGTCTTCCGCGTCGCCAAGCAGGCGGTGATCAAGGCGCAGCAGTACGCCTACATCGGCCGCAAGCAGAAGAAGCGCAATTTCCGTTCGCTGTGGATCACCCGCATCAATGCGGCGGCCCGCATCAACGGTATGAGCTACAGCCGTTTCATGAACGGCCTGCTCAAGGCTGGCATCACCCTCGACCGCAAGGTGCTGGCGGACATCGCCGTGCACGACGCACAGGGCTTTGCCGCCCTGGCGGAGAAGGCGAAGGGCGCGCTGGCGGCATAAGTTTGCGAGTCCCTGCAGAAACCCGCGCGTCCACGTGCCGGGTTTCGGCGGGAGCCATCGCAGGCATGCAGGGGAAGGGCGCAAGTCCTTCCCCTTTTGCGTTTTTGGGGCGTCCCGATGCGGGGTGCCTGCCGGGTAGGTGAGGTCCCGCATCGGTGGGACACGGTGGCCACGGTTCGGCCGGAGCAGTGAGGCGCGAGTGCAATGAGTGAGATCGATTCCCTGAGCGGGCAGGCGCTGGCGGACATCGCCGCGGCACAGAGTCCGGAGGCGCTGGAGCAACTGCGGGTCGCGCTGCTCGGCAAGAGCGGCAGCATAACCGCCCAGCTCAAGCAACTCGGTGCGCTGGCGCCGGAGCAGCGCAAGCTGGCCGGCGAGGCGATCAACCGGGCGCGCGACACGGTGTCCGCCGCGCTGGCCGAGCGCCGCACCCTGCTGGAAACCGCGGCGCTGGACGCGCGCCTGGCCGCCGAGCGCATCGACGTGACCCTGCCGGGCCGGCGCGGCGAACGCGGCGGGCTGCATCCGGTCACGCGCACCCTGGAGCGCATCACCGAGATCTTCGCGCGGCTGGGCTACGAACTGTCCGACGGCCCCGAGATCGAGGACGACTGGCACAACTTCGAGGCGTTGAATTTCCCGCCGCACCACCCGGCGCGGGCGATGCACGACACGTTCTATTTCGGCGACGGCCGCCTGCTGCGCACCCACACCTCGGGCGTGCAGGTGCGCTACATGGGTGAGCATGCGCCGCCGCTGCGCATGATCGCCGCCGGCAAGGTCTACCGCAGCGACAGCGACCAGACCCATTCGCCGATGTTCCATCAGGTCGAAGGCCTGCTGGTCGACGAGCACGCGACCTTCGCCGACCTCAAGGGCACCCTGGCCGAGTTCGTGCGCGCGTTCTTCGAGCGCGATTTCCAGATGCGCTTCCGCCCCAGCTACTTCCCCTTCGTCGAGCCCGGTGCCGAGGTCGACATCGCCTGGCAGCAACCCGACGGCAGTACCCGCTGGCTGGAAGTGCTCGGCTGCGGCATGGTCCACCCGAACGTGCTGCGCAACGTCGGCATCGACCCCGAGCGCTACACCGGCTTCGCCTTCGGCATGGGCGTGGAGCGCTTCGCGATGCTGCGCTACGGCGTCAACGACCTGCGCGCCTTCTTCGAGAACGACGTGCGGTTCCTGCGGCAGTTTGCTTGAGGCTGGGAGTCGGGAAACGGGAATCGGGAATGGGCAAAGCAACGCAAAAGCTCGTTTCCCCACTCCGTTTCCGTCCTAGTAGAGCGCTCTTTCGATTCCCCATTCTCCATTCCCGATTCCCGGCCTTTCCATGAAATTCAGCGAAAACTGGCTGCGTAGCCACGTTCCGACCCAGGCCTCGCGTGAGCAGCTCACCGCGACCCTGACCGCCATCGGCCTGGAGGTCGAGGAGGTCGTGCCGCTCGGCGATGGCCTGCAGCAGGTGGTGGTGGCGCGGATCGTCGAGGCCGCGCCGCATCCCGAGGCCGACCGGTTGCAGGTGTGCCGGGTCGATGCCGGGCAGGGCGAGCTGCTGCAGATCGTCTGCGGTGCGCCCAATGCACGCGCGGGCCTGGTGGCGCCGCTGGCGCTGGTCGGTGCGCAGGTCGGCGGCATCGCGATCAAGCCGGCCAAGCTGCGTGGGGTCGCGTCCAACGGCATGCTGTGCTCGGCCAAGGAGCTGGGGCTGGACAGCGATGCGTCTGGGCTGTTCGAGCTGCCCGACGACGCGCCGGTCGGCCAGGCGCTGACCGAGTACCTGGGGCTGCCCGACGCCAGCATCGAGATCAAGCTCACCCCCAACCGTGCCGACTGCTTCGGCGTGCGCGGCATCGCCTACGACGTGGCCGCGGCCTGCGGCAGCGATGTGCTGCCGTTGGCGGTGACGCCTGCGGCGGTGAGCAGCGAGCGCACGCTGGCGGTGGCGCTGGACGCGGGCGCCGACGCGCCGCGCTACTGCGGCCGCGTGGTCGAGGACCTGGATCCGGCGGCGAAGACGCCGCTGTGGATGGCCGAGCGCCTGCGCCGCAGCGGCGTGCGCCCGGTGTCGCTGCTGGTGGACATCACCCAGTACGTGATGCTGGAACTGGGCCAGCCGATGCATGCCTTCGACCTGGACACCTTGCACGGCCCGGTCGGCGTGCGCCATGCGCGCGACGGCGAGACCCTGACCCTGCTCGATGGCCGCGAGGCGGCGCTGGATCCGGCCTTCCTGCTGGTCACCGACGCCGATCGGCCGGTGGCGCTGGCCGGGCTGATGGGCGGCCACGCCACCCGCGTCACCGAGACCACCCGCCACGTGTTCCTGGAGGCCGCGCATTTCGCCCCGGCGGCGATCATGGGCCGCGGTCGCAAGCTCGGCCTGCACACCGATGCCGGCCACCGTTTCGAGCGCGGCGTCGACCCGGCGCTGCCGCGGCAGGCGCTGGAGCTGGCGACGCGGCTGGTGCTGGAGCTGGCCGGTGGCCGCGCCGGCCCGGTGGTCGAGGCCGCCCTGCCCGAATTCCTGCCGGCGCCGGCGCCGATCGCGCTGCGCCGCGCGCGCATCCTGCGCGTGCTCGGCATCGAGATCGCCGATGCCGACGTGGAACGCATCCTGCGCGCGCTGGGCATGGAGGTGGTCGCTTCGGCCGATGGCTGGCAGGTCACCGCACCCAGCCGCCGCTTCGACATCGCCATCGAAGAGGATCTGATCGAGGAACTGGCGCGCATCCACGGCTACGACCGCCTGCCGACCACCTTGCCCGGTGGCGCCACGCGCATCGCCATGGACAGCGAGACCCAGCTGGACGAGCGCAGCGTGCGCCGGCAGTTGCTGGCGCGCGAGCTGCTGGAAACCATCAACTACGCCTTCGTCGACGCCGCGCTGCTGGACCAGTGGGGCCTGCACGACGGGCGCGTGGCCCTGGCCAATCCGCTCAGCGCCGAACTGGCGGTGATGCGTCCGTCGCTGCTGCCGGGGCTGGTCGCGGCGCTGGGCCGCAATGCCGCGCGCCAGGCCGGGCGCGTGCGCCTGTTCGAACTGGGCAAGGTGTTCGCCGCCGCGGCGGAAGCCGGTGCCGCGCCGACCGAGACCCAGCGGGTGGCGGCGGCGGTGTGCGGCGATGCCGACGCCCTGCAGTGGGGCCTGCCGGCGCGCAAGGTCGATTTCCACGACCTCAAGGGCGATCTGGAGGCCCTGGCCGCGGCGTCCGGCGCACGCCTGGACTATCGGCCGGCGACGCACCCGTTCGCGCATCCGACCCGTTCGGCCGACGTCTATCGCGACGACGTGCGGATTGGCTGGATCGGCCAACTGCATCCGCGGCTGCTGCAGGCGATGCAGATCGACGTGGACGTGCTGGCGTTCGAGCTGGACCTGGCGCCGCTGGCCGCGCGTGCCTTGCCGCGCGCCGCCGAGTTGTCGCGGTTCCCGTCGGTGCGTCGCGACCTGGCCTTTGTGGTGTCTGACGCAGTGAGTTGGGCGGCGCTGGCGCGCAGCGTGCGCGCGGCGGTGGGGCCCTTGCTGCGCGAGGTCGTGCTGTTCGACCGCTACGTCGGCGCGGGGGTCGAGGCTGGTTGCAAGAGTCTCGCTATGGGCTTGATTTTGCAGGACAACACGCGCACTCTGACAGACCGCGACGTGGAGGCGGTGGTCGCCGATGCGGTGGCCGCGCTGGCGCGGGAACACGACGCGCGGATGCGTGGTTGAGAAGGACAGGGGATAGCAGGGCAATGGCGTTGACCAAAGCGGAAATGGCCGAGCGGTTGTTCGACGAAGTCGGGCTGAACAAGCGCGAGGCCAAGGAATTCGTCGATGCGTTCTTCGACGTGCTGCGCGATGCGCTCGAGCAGGGGCGGCAGGTGAAGCTGTCCGGTTTCGGCAACTTCGACCTGCGCCGCAAGAACCAACGGCCCGGCCGCAATCCCAAGACCGGCGAAGAGATCCCGATTTCGGCGCGGACGGTGGTGACCTTCCGTCCCGGACAGAAGCTCAAGGAGCGAGTGGAGGCATATGCTGGACCCGGGCAGTAACCGCGAACTTCCGCCGATTCCGGCCAAGCGCTACTTCACCATCGGTGAGGTCAGCGAGCTGTGCGATGTCAAGCCGCACGTGCTGCGCTATTGGGAGACCGAGTTCCCCAGCCTGGAACCGGTCAAGCGGCGCGGCAATCGGCGTTACTACCAGCGCCACGACGTGCTGATGGTGCGGCAGATCCGCAGCCTGCTGTACGAACAGGGCTACACCATCGGCGGTGCGCGGCTGCGCCTGGAAGGCGAGGGCGCCCGCCAGGAATCGGCGCTGAGCAACCAGATCATCAAGCAGGTGCGGCAGGAGCTGGAAGAAGTCCTGCAGCTGCTGCGGCGTTGAACCAGGGCGGCCACCGCCGCTAGGAATGCCAGCGGCAAACCCGCTATAATCGCCAACTCGCCGCAAGACGGGTCCGCCATGACGGCGGAGACGCAACACATCGGGGTATAGCGCAGCCTGGTAGCGCACTAGTCTGGGGGACTAGTGGTCGTCGGTTCGAATCCGGCTACCCCGACCATCTTTCGAAGGCCCATGTCTGCGACATGGGCCTTTTTGTTTGGCCAGGCTGGGCTGCCGACCTCCACGCGCCGGTAGACGGGCATGGCCCCCCCGAGGCGAGCGCCGCTCATGGCAGCGGTGCCGAAGCCGACGATCCGTAACATTCGTTTGGGGCCAAACGCATTGCCGTAGACAAAATTCGCAGGAATGCGCCAAGGCTGCGCGCCGGCGCCGCCTCGTCAGATCGGAAAGCCGCGCCAGAACTGGGAGCGATGCAGCGTCAATGCATTGACATTGATCACGTTAACATTGCGTCGATGGAACGTTCACCGGCCCTTGCTACGCTGAATCGTCGGACATGTAGTTGAACCCTCCTGTTACTGCGTCAAAAAAATGTCGGGTAACGCCTTGGTGACGGCAGATGGCTGTGCCATAGTGCGTTGCAACACGAAGCTTCGCTGTTGGCCAGGGCCGTTCGTCCCGGGCAGGAATTGACACCGTAATCATCCTCTGGCCGGGACGGAGCCCTGGCCGGTTGGACGAGTGCGGCGCTTCGAAAACCATTCGACAGAGGGCATCAGCATCGCGCATGGGTAAACTTTCCGTGACCTTCCACTGGGCGCTGGCCCTGTTCTGCCTGGGACTGCTGTCTGCGTGCAGCAGCGGGCCGGCGATGCGTACCGACCTGCCGGCGGGCGATCCGCTTGCCGCTTCCATGGGCAAGCCGGAATACCTGCTCGGCCCGGGCGACCTGCTGACGGTCAAGGTGTTCCAGGTCGACGACCTGGAGCGCCAGGTGCGGGTCGACAACGAGGGCCGCATCTCGCTGCCGCTGATCGGCGACGTCAAGGCCGCCGGCTCCAGCGTCAATGCGCTGCAGAAGGAGATCGCCGACCGCTACCGCAACGGCTATCTGCAGAACCCGCAGGTCTCGGTGCTGGTCGACGAATTCACCGGCAACCGGGTCACGGTCACCGGCGCGGTCAGCGAGCCGGGCATCTATCCCATCCAGGGCTCCGCGCTGACCCTGCAGCAGGCGCTGTCGCTGGGCAAGGGTGTCAGCGACGTGGCCAGCCGCGGCAACGTGGTGGTGTTCCGGACCGTCGATGGGCAGAAGATGCTGGCCCGCTTCGATCTGCGCGAGATCCAGAAGGGTGCCGCGCCGGATCCGGCGATCTACGGTGGCGACATCGTGGTGGTGTACCGCTCCGATGCGCTGGTGTTGCTGCGGACCGTGGTGCAATTGACCCCGTTCGTGATGGTCTGGAGGGCCTACCGATGAGCGCCTCCACCTTGCCTCCCGCCTCCGCGCCGCGTGCGCGCCCCGTGGGCACGCCGCTGAGCCCGGCCGACATCGGCCTGCTGGATTACTGGAATGCGCTGTACCGCCAGCGTTGGCTGATCGTCGGCATCACCGCGGCGGTGGTGCTGCTGGCGCTGCTGGCCCTGCTGCTGATGACGCCGAAGTACCGCGCCACCAGCGTGCTGCAGATCGAGCGCGAATCGCTCAACGTCGCCAATGTCGCCAACCTGATGCCGGTGGAATCGCCGCAGGACCGCGACTTCTACCAGACCCAGTACGAGTTGCTCGGCAGCCGGTCGCTGGCGCGGCAGGTGATCCGCGAGGCCAAGCTGACCCAGGAACCGGCGTTCAAGCCGCTGGTCGACGAAGCCCTGGAGAAGCTGCAGGACAACGGCGACGGGCGTGCGTCGACGCCGCAGGCGCGTGCCGCCGCGGCAGAGAACGCGCTGGTCGGCCCGGTGCTGGATGCACTGACCATCGAGCCGGTGCGCGACTCGCGGCTGGTGCGGATCAACTTCGATTCGCCCGACCGGGTGCTGGCCACGCGCGTGGCGAACACCTACGCCAAGATGTTCATTGCCTCGACCCAGGAACGCCGGCTGCAGGCGTCCTCGTTCGCTGCGCGTTATCTGTCCGAACGCCTGGCGCAGCTGCGCGACAAGGTCGAGGAATCGGAGAAGAACGCGGTCGACTATTCCAGCCAGGAACAGATCGTGTCGATGGGCGACGACAAACCGTCGCTGCCCACGCAGAACATGAGCGAACTGAATGTGCGCCTGGCCGCCGCGCAGGACGCGCGGATCAAGGCCGAGGCGGCCTGGCGCCAGGCCGGCATCGGCGACGGCATGGGCCTGCCGCAGGTGGTCAGCAACCCGTTGATCCAGAACCTGCGCGCCGAGCAGGCCAAGATGACGGCCGACTACCAGCAGAAGCTGGCGACGTTCCAGCCCGGCTACCCGGAGATGCAGCGCCTGCAGAACCAGATCGCCGAGACCAAGCGCCAGATCGCCGACGAGGTCGCCAACATCCGCAGCGCGCTGAAGAACGACTACGAATCGGCGCGTCAGCAGGAAACCTTGCTGGCCGACCGCATCGCCGCACTGAAGAACGACGAACTGGACCTGCAGACCCGCAGCATCCGCTACACCATGCTGCGCCGCGAGGCCGACACCAACCGCCAGCTCTACGACGCGCTGCTGCAGCGCTACAAGGAGATCGGCGTGGTCGGCAACGTGGGCACCAACAACATCTCGATCGTCGACCGCGCCGATGTGCCCGGCAAGCCGAATTCGCCGAAGAAATTGCTCGGCCTGGCGCTGGCCTTCGTGTTCGGCCTGTTCCTGGCGGTGGCGGTGGCGCTGGTGCGCTATTTCATCCGCGAGGCCGAAGCCGCGGCGGCGGCCTCGGCATGAGATGTCGCAGCGCCATGGCGCGCCGCACCGCGCAATGCGCGAGCGCGTGCCGCAACGCACACATCGGCATCGGTTCGACGCACAGTCTTCAGTGAGGTGATACGTGGTTCAGCTAGGCAATGAGGTGCTCCATTATTTTCCAGCGCGGTTGTACGAAGACGTTCTTCTGTTGAAGTAATCACGGGCTGCCGTGGACCTGGGGTCGGCGAGGGAGGCGCCGCAGCGGTCCACAGGCAGGCGAAATCGAGGCCCGGCGGCGTCGCATGTTCCCCCGCATGCCGATCGACCGGGTTTGGATAGGAATCCCGATCATGCTTTTGGCAGACCTGAGTAGCGCCACCTATACGACCTCCTCGCCGCGCATGCTGTCCAAGTACGCGGCCGCGGCAGACATCCTGTTGCGCGTGTCCGACCTGACCGTCATGGTCGGCGGCGCGTTGCTGACCCACCGGCTGCTGTTCGGTACCTGGATGCCGGAACCGGCATATCGGGTGGCGATCGGCACTACGTTGCTGTACGCGGTGATCTGTTTCGCCCTGTTCCCGCTGTACCGCAGTTGGCGCGGGCGCGGCCTGTTGCGCGAGATGATGGTGCTGAGCCTGGCCTGCGGCGGCGTGTTCGCCCTGTTCGCCATGCATGCGTTCGTGGTGCAGTTCGGCCAGCAGGTCTCGCGCCTGTGGATCGGCACCTGGTTCGTCACCAGCCTGGGAACGTTGCTGCTCTCGCGCACGGTGGTGCGCGGCGTGCTCAACCGGCTACGCTCGGAAGGGGTGGACGTGCAGCGCGTGGTCGTGGTCGGCCTGCGCCATCCGGTGGTGAAGATCCACAACTACCTGAGCCGCAATCCCTGGGTGGGCATGCAGGTGGTGGGCTACTTCAGCAGCGACTACGACCTGTCGGTGGCCGACCATCCGCAGAAGCTGCAATGCCTGGGTGAGGGCACCGCCGACGCGCTGATCGACTACCTCGACGACCACCAGGTCGAGCAAGTGTGGATCTCGCTGCCGCTGGGCGAACGCGACCACATCAAGCAGCTGCTGCAGCGCATGGACCGCTATCCGATCCAGGTCCGGCTGATTCCCGATCTGTTCGACTTCGGCATGCTCAACCAGTCCGGCGACCAGATCGGCAACGTGCCGGTGATCAACCTGCGCCAGGGCGGGGTGGATCGCAACACCTACTTCGTGGTCGCCAAGGCGCTGCAGGACAAGCTGGTGGCCCTGGCCGCGCTGGCGGTGCTGTGGCCGCTGATGCTGGCGATCGCGGTGGGCGTGAAGCTGAGCTCGCCGGGCCCAGTGTTCTTCCGCCAGCGCCGCCACGGCCTGGGCGGGCGCGAGTTCTACATGTACAAGTTCCGCTCCATGCGCGTGCAGCAGGAGCCCAGCGACGTGGTGGTGCAGGCCACGCGCGGCGACAGCCGGGTGACCCGCTTCGGTGCGTTCCTGCGCCGCACCAGCCTGGACGAACTGCCGCAGCTGTTCAACGTGCTCGGCGGCAGCATGTCGGTGGTGGGGCCGCGTCCGCACGCGGCGCAGCACAACACCCACTACGAGAAGCTGATCCACCATTACATGCAGCGGCACTACGTCAAGCCGGGCATCACCGGCTGGGCGCAGGTCAACGGCTTTCGCGGCGAGACGCCGGAACTGCGCACGATGAAGAAGCGCATCCAGTACGACCTGGACTACATCCGCCGCTGGTCGTTGTGGCTGGATACGCGGATCATCGTGCTGACCGCGTTCAAGGTGCTCGGGCAGAAGACCGCCTACTGATGCGCCCGATGCGTCTTCTTCCCGCCGACCGTGTGCAGCGTCGGCGTCGCCTCCGCGTCGCCGTCGTTCCTGCATTGCCTGCACCGACTGGGCTCGCGCGCCGCATGCCGGCGCCACGCCCGGCACGCGTCCAGCGTGGCGTCGTCGCGCGATGCGCCGTCGCCGCAGCGGGGTGCGCATGCTGAGCGCGCCGGACATGCCGCTGCGCGAGCAGCGTCGCAACCTGCTGATCGAGCTGGTGTTGTTGTTCGCCGTCGGCTACAACTTCGTGCTGGCGGTGATCAACGCCAAGGTGTTCCGGGTCAGCCCGGCGATGACCTACGCGGTGGAACTGGCGGTCTATGCGGCGTGTTTCCTGCTTGGCATGCGCGCGCTGGACCGCAAGCGCATGGCGATGGTGTTCACCGGCATCGCCCTGCTGGCGCTGCTGATGCTGGTGCGCCTGTTCATGGCGTGGACGCTGGATCCGAAGTTCTTCCGCGATGCGCTGATCCCGTTCGCCTTCCTGATGCTCGGCGCGGCGTATACCGGCTCGCTGCCGCGCATGTTCGTGCGCATGGCGCTGCTGGTGTCGCTGGTGGCGGTGTTCGAGCTGGCGCTGCCCAAGGTCTACGGCGACGTGGTCAACCCCAAGAGCTATTTCGTCAACGCGCGCGGCGCCAGCGCGTCGAGTTTCTGGAACCAGGACAGCAACCTGTTCGTCAGCGCCACCAGGCCCGGCGCGCGCAACTTCCTGCCGTCGTCGAACCTGCCACGCGCCTCCTCGGTATTCATCGAGCCGGTGACGATGGGCAACTTCATCATCTTCTTCACCGCGATCCTGCTGACCTTCTGGCGCTGGATGCGGCCGCTGGCGATCGTCGCTTCGGTGGCGATGATCGGCTTCCTGATCGTGGCCTCGGACGGGCGTCTGGCCGCCGGCACCTGCGTGATGATGGCGCTGCTGAGCCCGTTGCTGCTGCGCACCGACCAGCGCCTGGGCTTTTTGATCTTCTTCCTGGTGATGGGCGGGGCGTGGCTGCTGGTCTGGGCCTCGGGCATCCAGAGTTACGAGGACACCACCCTGGGGCGGGTGTTCTTCACCGTCGATTCGATCCGCAGGATGAGCGCCGATGCGTGGATGGGACTGGACGTGGACCAGCCGTACCGCTACTTCGACAGCGGCATCGCCTACTTCATCTCCTCGCAGTCGGTGCTGCTGGTGCTGGCGTTCCTGCTGGCGTACTCGTTCGCGATGCTGATGCGCACCATCGAAGGGCAGTTGTTCAAGAACCTGCTGATCTTCGCGTTCTCGCTGAGCCTGTTGGTCTCCAACGGCTACTTCTCGATCAAGACCGCGGCGCTGTGGTGGTTCGTGTGCGGTTGCCTGTGGCAGATGACGCCGCGCCTGCGCGATGCGCCCGCGCTGCCGGCGACCGCGACGACGCCGGCTCCGCGTCTCCCGGCGGTGCCGGCATGAGCGCGCCCGCCACGGCTGTCTCCGCGTCGGTGCCGGCGCAGGCGCGCGCAGCGCGGACGCGTGCGCCGCGCGATATGCGCATCGATGCGGCAAAGGCGCTGGCGATCCTGCTGGTGGTGTTCGGGCATGCCAAGGGCATTCCGCACGCCTACGTGATCCTGGCCTACAGCTTCCACGTGCCGATGTTCTTCCTGCTGTCGGGCTGGGTCGGCGAGGCCTTCGGCAACCGCCCGCTGACCCTGGCCACGGTCGGCAAGCTGGCGCGCAGCCTGTTGCTGCCGTACGTGGCGTTCTTCTTCGTCGCCTACGCGTATTGGATGCTGACCCGGCATATCGGCAGCAAGGCGCAGTTGTGGGGCGATCGGCCGTGGTGGGAGCCGCTGCTGGGCCTGGTCAGCGGCATCGGCCCCAAGCTCTACGTGATGCCGGCGCTATGGTTCCTGCCGGCGCTGTTCGTGACCACGCTGGCGTATCTGGCGCTGCGTCGGACGCTGTCGTTGCCGGTGCTGGCCGGGCTGTCGTTGCCGCTGGCCTGGGGCTGGGCGTGCTGGTTCCCGGGGCAGGACATGCGCCTGCCGTTCTCCCTGGACGTGTTGCCGGTGGCGCTGTGCTTCTTCGCGATCGGGGCGCTCGCCGCCACGCGGGCGCAGTGGTGGCCGGCGCGGCCGGCCGGCAATGCGCTGGCGGCGCTGCTGCTGGGCGCCGCCTGGTTCGCGATCGCCTGGCATAACGGCCGCGTGGACGTGAACATGCTCAAGTTCGGCGATTCCCCGCTGAGCTTTCTGGCCGCCAGCCTGCTCGGCAGCGCGATGGCGTTGTGCATCGCCGGGCTGCTGCAGCACTGGGCCTGGCTGCAGTGGATCGGACGCAACACCTTGCTGATCCTGTGCACGCACACCTTGTTGTTCTCGGTGATGGCCGGCGTCGCCGCCCGTACCGGCCTGGTCCGCGGCGACGCCTGGGGACCGGCCTGGGCGGTGTCGGTGAGTGTGCTGGCGGTGCTGGTCAGCGTGCCGATGCGCGCGGTGCTGGTGCGGATTGCGCCGTGGATGATCGGCGTGCGTCGCAGCGCGGTCGCGGGAGCGACGGCATGAAGGTGGTGCATGTGGTGCGCCAGTTCCATCCGTCGGTCGGCGGCATGGAGGAGGTGGTGCTGAACATCGCGCGCCGCCATCTGCAGCAGGGCCGCGACCAGGTCGAAGTGGTGAGCCTGGACCGGGTGTTCACCGATCCGCAGCAACACCTGGCCCCGCGCGACAGCCACCAGGGCGTGCCGATCGTGCGCTTGCCGTATCGCGGCTCCTCGCGCTACCCGCTGGCGCCGTCGGTGCTGGCGGCGGTGCGCGGCGCGGATCTGCTGCACGTGCACGGCATCGATTTCTTCTACGACTTTCTGGCCCTGACCCGGCCGCTGCACCGTGTGCCGATGATCGTGTCCACCCATGGCGGTTTCTTCCACACCACCTATGCCTCGCGCCTGAAGATGCTCTGGTTCAAGACCCTCACCCGCGCCTCGGCGCTCGCCTATGCGCGGGTGGTGGCGACCAGCGAGAACGATGGCCGGCTGTTCTCGCAGGTGGTCGCGCCGCAGCGGCTGCGGGTTATCGAGAACGGGGTGGACGTGGACAAGTTCGCCGGGCAGGGCAGCGCCACGCCGGGGCGCACGCTGATCTACTTCGGGCGCTGGTCGGTCAACAAGGGCCTGCTGGAGACCCTGGACCTGGTGCGCGCGCTGGCTGCGCAGGATCCGGCCTGGCAATTGATCGTGGCCGGGCGCGAGTACGACTTCAGCATGGCCGACCTGCAGCAGGCGATCGCCGAGCGCGGCCTGCAGCAGCGGGTACGCCTGCAGGTAGCGCCGACCCAGGCGCAACTGGCGCAGTTGCTCGGCAGCGCGCAGTACTTCGTGTGCCTGTCGCGGCACGAGGGGTTCGGCCTGGCTGCTGTGGAAGCGATGAGCGCGGGACTGCTGCCGATCCTCAGCGACATCCCGCCGTTCGCGCGGCTGCAGCGCGAGTCGGGGCGGGGCGTGCTGGTCGACCCGGCCGATCCGCAGGCGGCCGCGGCCACGGTGCGCGCCTTTGCCTCCGCCACCGATGCGGACTTCGCCGCGCAGCGCGCCGCGGCGATGGCGTATGCGCATCGCTACGACTGGGACCGCGTGGTCGGTGCCTATCTGGACGAGTACCGCCTGGCGCTGGGCGGCGCGGAGGGCGGCCGATGAGCGGCGAGCGCCAACGCCACGGCGCGGCGCAGCAGACTGCGCCGGCAGTCACCGTGCTGCTGTCCACCGAGCGCCCGACCGCGACCACCAATCCCTACCTGACCCAGCTCTACGCGGCGCTGCCGCCGCAGGTGCAACTGCGCTTCTTCTCGATGTGCGCGGCGCTGCTGTCGCGCTACGACGTGCTGCATCTGCATTGGCCGGAGTACCTGCTGCGGCATCGCACCGCGCTCGGCACGCTGGCCAAGCAGGCCTGCGTCGCGCTGTTGCTGCTGCGCCTGCGTGTGGCAGGCGTGCCGTTGGTGCGCACCCTGCACAACGTGGCGCCGCACGAGGACAAGGGCTGGCGCGAACGCCTGCTGCTGCGCTGGATCGACCGCCAGACCGCGCGCTGGATCCGCATCAATGCGACCACGCCCGAACGTGCGCCGGCCACCGACACCATCCTGCACGGCCATTACCGCGACTGGTACGCGCCGCTGCCGCAACCGCCGCGGGTGCGCGGGCGCCTGCTGCACTTCGGACTGCTGCGCCCCTACAAAGGCGTGGAGACGCTGATCGCGACGTTCGGCGCATTGCCCGATCCGCAGCTCAGCCTGCGCATCGCCGGCAACCCGATCGATGCGCAGATCCGCGGCGTGGTCGAGCGCGCCTGCGCCGAGGACCCGCGGATCAGTGCACGCCTGCAGTACGTGGAGGATGCGGTACTGGCGCAGGAGGTCGGCGAGGCCGAACTGGTGGTGCTGCCGTACCGGCAGATGCACAACTCCGGCACCCTGCTGCTGGCGCTGTCGCTGGCGCGCCCGGTGCTGGCGCCGTGGAGCGAGGCCAATGCCGCCATCGTCGACGAAGTCGGCGCGCAGTGGGTGCAGCTGTACCAGGGCGAGCTGGATGCGGCGCAACTGGCGCAGGCCCTGGCGCACGCGCAGCAGTTGCCCGCCGATGCCGTGCCGGACCTGTCGCGGCGCGACTGGAACGGCATCGGTCTGCAGCATTACCGCAGCTATCTGCAGGCGCTGACCGCGCGCCGCGGGGAGGACGCATGAGTAGCGCCGAGACCCCGCGGCCGGCAGCGCCGCAACCCGGATTGGGCGCGCGCGCCGCTGGCGGCGCGGCGGTGACCATGGCCGGGCAGCTGGCCAAGATGGTGGTGCAGTTCGGCGGCATCATTCTGCTGGCGCGGCTGCTGACGCCATACGACTACGGCCTGATGGCGATGGTGACGGCGATCGTCGGCATGGCCGAGATCCTGCGCGACTTCGGCCTGTCCTCGGCCGCGATCCAGGCCAAGCACGTCAGCCGCGAGCAGCGCGACAACCTGTTCTGGATCAACAGCGGCATCGGTCTGGCGCTGGCGATCGTGGTGTTCCTGTCCTCGTCGTGGATCGCGCACTTCTACCGGGAGCCGGCCCTGCTCGGCATCTCGCAGGCGCTGGCGGTGACCTTCCTGCTCAACGGCATGACCACGCAGTACCGCGCGCACCTGAGCCGTGCGCTGCGCTTCGGCCAGGTCTCGCTGAGCGACGTCGGCGCGCAGGTGCTGGGCCTGCTGGCCGGCGTCGGCGTGGCCCTGGCCGGCTACGGCTACTGGGCGCTGGTCTGGCAGCAGGTGGTGCAGGCACTGGTCAATCTGCTGATCGCTGGCGCCTGCGCGCGCTGGCTGCCGCGCGGCTATCGGCGCGATGCGCCGATGCGCACCTTCCTGAGCTTCGGCTGGAACCTGATGGCGGCGCAGTTGCTCGGCTATGCCAGCCGCAACGTCGGCCAGGTGATCATCGGCCACCGCATCGGCGCCGAAGCGCTGGGCCTGTACAACCGCGCGTTCCAGTTGCTGATGATGCCGCTGAACCAGATCAACGCGCCGGCCACCTCGGTGGCGCTGCCGGTGCTGTCGCAGTTGCAGGACGACCCGCCACGCTTCGGCAACTTCCTGCTGCGCGGGCAGACGGTGATGGTGCACCTGATTGTGGCGCTGTTTTCCTGCGCCTGCGCGCTGGCGATGCCACTGATCGTGCTGGTGCTGGGCGAACAGTGGCGCCCGGCGGTGCCGCTGTTCCAGGTGCTGACCCTCGGCGGCATCTTCCAGACCGCCTCCTACGCCACGTATTGGGTGTTCCTGGCGCTGGGCCTGATGCGCCAGCAATTGGTTTACTCGGTGGTCGGGCGGGTGATGCTGATCGCCTGCATCTTCGCCGGCTCGCTGTGGGGCGTGATGGGGGTGACCGTGGGCTACACGCTGGGTCTGCTGGTGATGTGGCCGCTGTCGGTGATCTGGATCGCGCGTATCGCGCCGCAGATTCCGGCCTGGGAGCTGTTCAACAACGCCTTGCGCGCGGTGCTCGGCTACGGCGTCTGCGGCGTCGCCGCCTACCTGGCCGCGCAGCAGTGGGGCGGCGCGTCGCTGTGGATGCAGCTCATCGTCGGCGCCGCGGCAATGGCGCTGTCCGGCCTGCTGGTGTTCGCGCTGTGGCCGGCGTTCCGCCGCGATGTGTTGGCCATCCTGCAGATGCGCACGCTGTTGCGCCAGGCACGGGGAGCGCGATGAGCGTCGGCCGGCCGCGTCTTTCCTTTCCTTCATTCCGCACAGGAGCGAGCGCATGAGCGATTCTTCCGCAGCGGCGCTGTCCGCATCGGCACCGGCCGCGGCCACCAGCGGGCGTGCGCCGTGCTATCTGGTGCTGTCGGCGCACGACTACCGCACGCCGCGCCGCGCCAACATCCATTTCATCGCCGATGAACTGGCCAAGCGCGGCACCACGCGGTTCTTTTCGCTGCGCTACAGCCTGCTGTCGCGGCTCAAGGGCGACCTGCGCCTGCCGCTGGACGCCACCGCCAACCAGGTGGTCCGCCACAATGGCGTGGACTGCTACCTGTGGCGCGCGCTGCTGCATCCGTTCAACACCCGGCGGCGCTGGCTGCGGCCGCTGGAAGACCTGATGTTCAAGGTCTACGCGGCGCGCGCGCCGGCCACGCTGATCCGCTGGATGCGCGAGGCCGACGTGATCGTGTTCGAGAGCGGCATCGCGGTGGCCTTCATCGCGCTGGCGGCGCGGATCAACCCGACCGCACGCAAGGTGTATCGCGCCTCCGACGGCTTGAGCACGATCAACGTCGCTGACTACATCGAGCGCGAGTTCGACCGCGTGGCGCCGAGCCTGGACGTGATCGCACTGGTGTCGCCCGCGATGGCCGAGGAGGTCGCCAGCCGCCACAACGTGTACCACGTCGGCCATGGTGTGGATCACGACCTGCATACGCTCGGCGATCCCTCGCCGTACGGCGAGGGCATCCATGCGGTGGCGGTGGGCTCGATGCTGTTCGATCCCGAGTTCTTCGTCGCCGCCAGCCGCGCCTTCCCGCAGGTCACCTTCCACGTGATCGGCTCGGGCATGGGCCGCGCGCCGGGCTATGGCGACAACGTGGTGGTGTACGGCGAGATGAAGCACGCCGAGACCATCCGCTACATCAAGCACGCGCGCTTCGGCATCGCCCCGTATGCGTCGGAGCAGGTGCCGGCGTACCTGGCCGACAGTTCGATGAAGCTGCTGCAGTACGATTTCTTCGGCCTGCCGGCGGTGTGCCCCAATGCCGTGGTCGGCCGCTATCCGTCGCGCTTCGGCTACACCCCGGGCGACGAGGCGTCGATCGTCACCGCGATCGGGCAGGCGCTGCAGGCGCCGCACGTGCGCCATCGCCAGTGCCTGAGCTGGTCCGACACCACCGACCGGGTGCTGGACCCGGCCGCCTACCCGGAGACACGCCTGTTCGCCGACCGCACCGCCTGAACACACGTCGCCGGCGTGTCTGCCTTACATCCCGCGCAACCAAGGAGGACCGATGTCCGCATTGCAAAAATGGATCGATTACCAAGAGCGCCGGGCGCTGTTCTGGTGGAAGCCGAAGAACGGCGAGATCAACGTCGGCGATCATCTCTCCAAGATCATCGTCTCCAACGTGCTCGGCCAGCGCGACCGCACCCTGCTGGACAAGCGCGACAAGCGCACGCGGCTGATCGCGATCGGCTCGGTGCTGCATTTCGCCCGCGACGGCGACACCGTGTGGGGCAGCGGCGTCAACGGCAAGATCCCCGCCGACCGCCATACCTTCCGCCAGCTCGATGTGCGTGCCGTGCGCGGGCCCAAGACCCGCGCCTTCCTGCGCGAGCGCGGCCTGCAGGTGCCGGAGGTGTACGGCGATCCGGGCCTGCTGATGCCGTTGTTCTTCCCGCGCGAGGCGCTGGCGCCGCCGCCGGCACGGCGGCCGGTCATGGTGGTGCCGCACTTCAACGAATCCCTGGACAAGTATGCGCAGTACAAGGAACACCTGGTGCTGCCGAACCGCCAGCCGGCCGCGTTCGTGCGGCAACTGCTCGGCGCCGAACTGGTCGTGTCCAGTTCCTTGCATGGGCTGATCCTGGCCGAAGCCTACGGCGTGCCGTCGGTGTACCTTGACTGGGGCAACGGCGAGGACCGCTTCAAGTACGACGACTATTACGCCGGCACCGGCCGCAGCCGCTGGCATGCCGGGCAGACGGTGGAGGAATGCATCGCGCTGGGCGGCAATACCGTGTTCGACCTGGCGGCGGTGCAGCGCGGTCTGCTGGAGAGCTTTCCGCATGACCTCTGGTGAGCGCGCGGCGGGCGAGGTGCTGGCACTGGGCGGCTATCCGATCCTCCGCAGCACCGAAGCCGATTTCGTCGCCAGCTTGCTGCAGGCGCTGGCGCGCGGCGAGCGCCGCCAGGTGTTCTTCGCCAACACCAACTTCGTGGTGCAGTGCCAGGCCCTGCGTGCGCAACTGGCCGCGCCGGACGTGTGCATCGTCAACGACGGCATCGGCATGGACCTGGGCGCGCTGCTGGTGCACGGCCGCCGCTTCGCCGGCAACCTCAACGGCACCGACCTGATTCCGGCGCTGTGCCGGCAGAGCCCGCGGCCGCTGCGCTTCTTCCTGCTCGGCGGCCGTCCCGGCGTGGCCGACACCGCGGCGCAGACCTTGCGGCAAACGCTGGGGCAGGAGGTGATCGGCACCTGCGACGGCTATGCCCAGTTCGCCGCCGCCGGCGCCGGTCTGGCCGCGCGTATCAACGCCAGCGGCGCCGACGTGTTGCTGGTGGCGTTCGGCAATCCGCTGCAGGAGCGCTGGCTGCTGCAGCACGCGGCGCAACTGCAGGTGCCGCTGGCGTTCGGCGTGGGCGCGTTGCTGGACTTCCTGTCCGGCACCGCGCGGCGCGCGCCGGCCTGGGTGCGCCGGCTGCGCATGGAATGGATCTATCGCCTGCTGCGCGAGCCGCGGCGCCTGCTCAAGCGCTACAGCTGGGACCTGCTGGTGTTCTTCGCCCTGTGCCTGCGCCGCGGCCGGCACCTGGGCGCCACGCCGCCTGTCCGGGACTCGCTGCGGCCCTCGTGACGCCGACCGGCTGTCGCCGACAAAAGGGCGCTGCCTGACATTCGCGCGGCCATGCCCGGGATTAGACTGGACGCATGTCCAGCGCCGCCGCCTTCCGAATCGCCGCCCTGGTGCGCGACCTGTCGCTGCTGCCGCACCCGGAGGGCGGACGCTATGCGCGCGTGCATACCTCGGCCCTGACGGTGCAGCACGCGCAGACGCTGCGCCCGGCCTGCACCGCGATCCGCTTCCTGCTGGAGCGCGGCGAGGTCAGCAACTGGCACCGCATCGATGCCGACGAGACCTGGCAATGGGAAGAAGGCGGGCCGCTGGAACTGTTCGGCTTCGACCCGAACCACGGCCTGCAGCGCTACCGCCTGGACGCCAGCGAGCGCGGCGGCATGCCCTCGGTGGTGATCGCGGCCGGCACCTGGCAGGCGGCGCGGCCGCTGGCCGACTATTGCCTGGTGCGCTGCGTGGTGGCGCCGGGCTTCCTGTGGGAGCGCTTCGAACTGCTGGCCGCGGCCGATCCGCTGGCGGCGCACCTGCCGAAGCTGGCGGACTGATGCCGGGACCGGGCGCGGCGCGCGCGGCGACCGCGCCGGGAACCGTCGCGCGCCGGCGCGGCCCGGTGGTGTGCCTGGTCGCGGCCTTGCTGGCGGCGGCTGTGCCCATCGTGCAGGCGCAGACCGCGCTGCCGGTCGCGCCGGCGAACCCACCGGTGGTCGACCTGGAAGCGGTGCTGGTGAGCGGGCGCCAGCCCGGCCCGGGCCTGTGGCAGGTCCGCCGCGGCGATCATGTGTTGTGGATCCTCGGCACGGTGTCGCCGCTGCCCAAGCGCATGCAGTGGGAATCGGGCGAAGTGGAGCGGGTGATCGCCCAGTCGCAGGAAGTGATCGCAGCGCCGAGCGTCACCCTGGACTCGGGCCTGGGCATGTTCCGCTCCCTGTTGCTGTTGCCGTCCCTGCTCAAGGCGCGGCGCAATCCCGACGACCGCACCCTGCAGCAGGTGCTGCCGCCTGACCTGTATGCGCGCTGGCTGCCGCTGAAGGCACGTTACCTGGGCCGCGATGCCAGCGTGGAACGCTGGCGGCCGGTGTTCGCGGCGCAGGAACTGTACGAGGCGGCGATGCGCACCTCCGGCCTGAGCCTGGGCAGCGTGGTGCAGCCTGTGATCGAGCGTGCGGCCAAGCGCGCCAGGGTGCCGATCGTGCCGGTGGTGGTGGAGGTCAAGGTCCCCGACGCCAAGCGCGCGCTGCAGGAATTCCGGGCGACCTCGCTCAACGACAGTGCCTGTTTCGCGCGCACGCTGCAGGTCATCGATCGCGACCTGGAGACGATGCGCCAGCGCGCCAACGCCTGGTCCGAGGGCGATCTGGATACGCTGGCCACGCTGCCGGCCAACGACCAGTACCGGATCTGCCTGGACGCGGTCGGCGAAGCGGCGATCGCGCGCAAGCTGGGCCTGGGCGATGTGCGCCAGCGGGCGATGGCGGCCTGGCTGCGGGAAGCCGAGCGGGCGCTGGCGCAGAATCGTTCCAGTTTCGCGGCGTTGCCGATGCCGACCCTGCAGGAGTCGGGTGGGCCGCTGGATCGGCTACGTGCCAGCGGCGCCGAGGTGATCGCGCCTTAGCGCGTACACGAGATGTGTCGGTCCATGGGACGCGCCGACTTGGGGGGGGCGTGCAGCGTTGCGCGCGCAGGCGCAAGCAAACGGAGACGGCATGCGCTGACGCCGTGCCGTCTCCGCTGACCGCAGCGGTCAGCCTGCCGCGGTGCGCGGTGCGCTGGCGCTGCTGGCCAGTTGCGGCCAGCGCTTCAGTACCGCGGCGCGGATGCCGGCGGCGTCGATGCCGGCTTCGGCCAGCAGTTGCTCGCGGCTGGCGTGGTGCTGGAACGCGTCGGGCAGGCCCAGGTGCAGCACCGGGCGCAGCACGCCCTCGGCGTTGAACAGTTCGGCCACGCCGGAACCGGCGCCGCCGGCCACCACGTTGTCCTCGATGGTCACGAAGCCTTCGTGGCTCTGCGCAAGCTCCAGCAGCAGGGTGCGGTCCAGCGGCTTGACGAAGCGCATGTTGACCACGCTCAGGCCGAGCTCGCGGCCGACCTGTTCGGCGGCCGCCAGGGTCGCGCCGAACGCCAGCAGCGCCACGGTGCGACCTTGCGCGCGCAACTGCGCCTTGCCGATCGGCAGGGTGTCCAGCGTGGTCCCCGGCGCGACCCCGGGGCCGGTGCCGCGCGGGTAGCGCACCGCGGCCGGGCCGGGATGGCGCAGGCCGGTGCTGAGCAGTTGCCGGCACTCGGCTTCGTCGGCCGGCGCCATCACCACCAGGTGCGGCACGCAGCGCAGGAAACTCAGGTCCAGGTTGCCGGCGTGGGTGGCGCCGTCCGGGCCGACCACGCCGCCGCGGTCGATCGCGAACAGCACGTCGAGCTGCTGCACCGCCACGTCGTGCACCAACTGGTCGTAGCCGCGCTGCAGGAAGGTGGAGTAGATCGCCACGACGGGCTTGGCGCCGTGCACGGCCATGCCCGCGGCCAGGGTCACCGCATGCTGCTCGGCGATGGCCACGTCGAAGTAGCGCTGCGGGTACTCCTTGCTGAAGCGCACCAGGCCCGAGCCTTCGCGCATCGCCGGGGTGATCGCCAGCAGCGCCGGCTCGGCCGCGGCCATGTCGCAGATCCAGTCGCCGAACACGTCGGTGTAGGTCGGCGCCTTGGCACCCGGCTTGGCCACCAGGCCCTTGCTCGGGTCGAACGGGCCGACCGCGTGGTAGCCGATCTGGTCGCCCTCGGCCAGTTCGTAGCCCTTGCCCTTGGTGGTGATGACGTGCAGCAGCTGCGGACCCTTGAGGGTCTTGAGCGTCTTCAACGCGCCCAGCAGCGCCGGCAGGTCGTGGCCGTCGATCGGGCCGGTGTAGTGGAAGCCCATTTCCTCGAACAGCGTGGACGGCACGAACATGCCCTTCCAGTGTTCTTCCCAGCGCCGCACGAAGCGTGCGGTGGGGTTGCTCTTCTTGTCGCCGAGGATCTTCTTGCCGCCCTCGCGGATGGCGTTGAGGGTCTTGCTGCCGCTCATCCGCCCCAGCATCTTGGTGACCCCGCCGACCGCCTCGGAGATCGACATGCGGTTGTCGTTGAGGATCACCAGCAGGTTCGGTTCCGGGTCCATGCCGCCGGCGTGGTTCAGCGCTTCGTAGGCCATGCCCGCGGTCATCGCGCCGTCGCCGATCACCGCCACCACCTTGCGTTCGTCGCCCATGCGCTGCAGTGCCACCGCCATGCCCAGCGCGGCCGAGATCGAGGTGGAGGAGTGGCCGACGCCGAAGGTGTCGTACTCGCTTTCCTCGCGCTTGGGGAACGGCGCCACGCCATCGGCCTGCTTGACGGTGTGGATGCGGTCGCGGCGCCCGGTGAGGATCTTGTGCGGATAGGTCTGGTGGCCGACGTCCCACACCAGTTGGTCGACCGGCGTGTCGTACAGGTAGTGCAGGGCGACGGTGAGTTCGATCACGCCCAGGCCGGCGCCGAAGTGGCCGCCGCTCTTGCCGACGCACTCGATCAGAAAGGCGCGCAGTTCCTCGGCGATGGCCGGCAGCTCCGATTCATCGAAGCGACGCAGTTCTTCGGGGACCTGGATGCGCGAGAGGCGCGGATAGCGGGTGGGGTCGATCATCGGAATGGAGGTTCAGCGGACCTGTCATTTTCCTCTCCATTCCGGGCACACGCAATCAACCCGTGCGGTCGCGGGCGCGTGGATGGGCTGTTTTGCCTGGGGTGCGGCAATCCGTCGCAGCGGGCGTGACGGCGGCGTGAGGCCGCGCGGCTACAACGAGAGCTTGGAGCGCTTCGGCAACTGCGCCTTCAGGAACGACATCTGGTCGGCCAGGATGTTGCGGTTGGACAGGATCAGATGCTCGATCCAGCTCGGCCGGTACGGCACCGCCAGCAGCGGCATCGACGCCTGCTGCGGGGTGCGATTGCCCTTGCGCGAATTGCAGTGGAAGCACGCGGTGACCACGTTTTCCCAGATGTCGCGGCCGCCCTTGGACACCGGCAGCACATGGTCGCGGGTCAGTTGCGGGCGGCTGAACTGCTGGCCGCAGTACAGGCACAGCTGGGCGTCGCGGGCGAACAGCGCGGTATTGGTCAGGGTCGGGGTGGGGTCGAGCGCACGCGCATGCGCGTGACCGCGCGCGGCGATGATCGGATGCAGCTCCAGCACGCTGCGCTCGCCGCTGGCGCGGCTGATGCCGCCATGGATGTGCATGCACGGCTCGCCGAGGGTCCAGGCGACCGCGCCACGCGCATACAGACAGGCGGCGTCCTGCCAGTTGATCCAGTCCAGCACGCGGCCATGCGCGTCCAGCGACAGCAGCCGGACCGAGGGCAGGTGGGAAGGGGACGCCGCAGGCGACGGGACCGCGGCCGAGGCGCCGCAGGCCCCGGTATCGATCAGACCAAGCGTTGTTGTGTCTGTCTCCATCGGGAAGACAGCTTATACCCGATTGGTGACGGTTTGTGTATCGGCCGTGGCGGGCGTTGCAGCCCCGGCACGGCGTGCGTGCCGGGGGCTGCGTCGGGACCTGGATGTGCGACTCAGAATTGCGCGTCGGCCAGCGCCATCAGCGGCTCGGCACCGCTGTCGATGGCCGCGGCGTGGGTCAGCGTGCGCGGCAGCAGGCGCGCGTAGTAGAAGCGCGCGGTCTCGCGCTTGGACTGCTTGAACGCCTCGCCATGGGCCGAGGCCTCGGCCGCGGCGACGCTGCGCGCCCACCAGTAGGCCAGCACCACGTAGCCGGAATAGAACACGTAGTCGTAGCTGGCCGCGCCCAGTTCCTCGGGATTGCCGGCGGCGCGCTGCAGGATGCGCTTGGTCAGCGCCGCCCACTCGGCGGCCTTCTCGCGCAGCGGGGCGACGAATTCGGCCACCGCCGGGTTGTCGGCGTGCTCGGCCAGGAAGGCCTCGATCTGCGCCAGGAACAGCTTCAGCCCGGCGCCCTGGCTGGACGCGGTCTTGCGCCCGATCAGGTCCAGTGCCTGGATGCCGGTGGTGCCTTCGTACAGGGTGGTGATGCGCGCATCGCGGGCCAACTGCTCCATGCCGTGCTCGTGGATGTAGCCGTGGCCGCCGAAGCACTGCAGCGCGTGGTAGGTGTTCTCCACCGCCCACTCGGTCTGGCAGGCCTTGGAGATCGGGGTGAGGAAGCTGACCAGCACGTCGGCCTGCTCGCGCTCGGCCGGATCCTGCGCACTGTGCGCGATGTCGATCAGGGTGGCGGCGTGCAGCGCCAGCAGGCGGCTGCCTTCGGTCAGCGCCTTCACCGTCAGCAGCATGCGGCGTACGTCCGGGTGCACCAGGATCGGGTCGGCGGGTTTCTCCGGAAGCTTGGCGCCGCTGAGCGAACGCGACTGCAGGCGCTCGCGGGCGTAGCGCAGCGCGTTCTGGTAAGCGCGCTCGGACAGGCCGATGCCCTGCAGGCCGACCCCGAGGCGCGCGGTGTTCATCATGGTGAACATGGCCTGCAGGCCCTTGTGCGGCTGCCCGACCAGGTAACCCTGGGCGCCGTCGAAGTTCATCACGCAGGTGGACGAGCCGTGGATGCCCATCTTGTGCTCCAGCGAGCCGCAGCGCAGCGCGTTGCGCTCGCCGACGCTGCCGTCGCGGGCGACCTTGAACTTCGGCACCACCAGCAGCGAGATGCCCTTGGCCCCGGCCGGCGCGTCCGGCAGCCGCGCCAGCACCAGGTGCACGATGTTGTCGGTGAAGTCGTGCTCGCCGGCGGTGATGAAGATCTTGGTGCCGCTGACCGACCAGCTGCCGTCGGCGTTGGGTTCGGCGCGGGTCTTGAGCAGCCCCAGGTCGGTGCCGCAATGCGGCTCGGTCAGGCACATTGTGCCGGTCCAGCGGCCGTCCACCAGCGGCTTCAGGAACACCTCCTGCTGCCAGGCCTCGCCGTGCTGCTTGAGTGCCTCGACCGCACCGTGCGACAGCAGCGGGAAGTTGCCCCAGGCCAGGTTGGCGGCGTTGACCATCTCGTTGAGCGGCACGCCCAGGGTGTGCGGCAGGCCCTGGCCGCCGAACTCGGCGGCGGCGGTCAGCCCGGTCCAGCCGCCCTCGGCGAACTGCTGGTAGGCCTCGCGGAAGCCGGGGGCGGTGGTGACCGCGCCGGTGGCCTTGTCCAGGGTGCAGCCGTGCTCGTCGCCGACCCGGTTCAGCGGCGCCAGCACGGTGCCGGTGAAGCGCGCCGCTTCCTCCAGCACCGCGTCGATCAGTTCGGCATTGGCGTCGGCATGGCCGAGGCGGGCGAACAGCGCCTCCACCTGCAGCACGTCGTGCAGCGCGAAGCGGAGATCGGTCAACGGGGCTTGATAGGTGCTCATGCGATCGCTCGTGGCTAGGGCCGCGGCGCGGCCGAGGGCGTCAGGATACTATGGCGTATGGAGTATGCGCAGCCGCGGCGAAGGCGCGCCTGCGTGCGGCCGTTCAGTCGAGCAGGCGGTGGCGCACGGCGTAGCGCACCAGTTCGGCGGTATTGCGCATGCCCAGCTTGTTGAGCACGCGGAAGCGGTGGTTCTCGGCGGTCTTGACGCTGATCTGCAGCACCCGCGCGATTTCCTTGGTGGTGCGGCCTTCCACGATCAGGTGGAACACCTCGCGCTCGCGCGCGGTCAGGCTGCGGTAGGGATCGGGCGGCAGCGCCTGCGGCTGCTGCATCTGCGTCACCAGCGCCTGCGCCGCCTGCGGCGAGAAGTGGCCGCGGCCGGCGTGCAGGTTGCGCACGGCGGCGATCAGGTCGGCGCTGGCGCTGTCCTTGAGCAGGTAGCCGGAGGCGCCGGCGCGCACCGCGTGCAGCACGTACTCGTGCTCCTCGTGCATGGTCAGCACCAGGATCCGCGCCAGCGGCACGATCTCGCCCAGCCGCCGCACCACGTCGATGCCGTTGAGCCGCGGCATGGAGATGTCCACGATCGCCACGTCCGGGCGGGTCGCCTCGGCCTTGGCCAGCGCCTCGATGCCGTCGGCCGCCTGCGCCACCACCTGGATGCCGGGCACGGCGTCGAGCACAGCGACCAGGCTTTCGCGCACCAGGGTGTGGTCGTCGGCGATGAGGACACGGATCGGGGCGTTCATGCCGGTGTGCGTCCGTGGTGGTTGCCGGGGCGGGCGGCAGCTTGTTGCGGCGCCGCCGATCGCGTTGCCTGCAGGGCCGTGCGGTTGCCGGCATGGGGGAGGGCAATGACGTTCAATCGGCCTCCAGCGGGACCCGGATCTGCACGCAGCAGCCTTCGCCCGGCGACGATTGCAGGCGCAGACTGCCGCCGCTCAGGCGCAGGCGTTCGCGCAGTCCGCTCAGGCCGCTGCCACCGGCCGCCAGCGCCTGCTGCGGATCGAAGCCGCGGCCGTCGTCGAGTACCTGCAACTGCGCCCAGCCGTCGCGGGCGACCAGCCGCAGCAGCACCGACTGCGCAGCCGCGTGCTTCAGCGCATTGGTCAGCGCCTCCTGCGCGCTGCGGAACAGCAGGGTCTGCAGCGCTTCGTCCAGCGCCGGCAGCGGGCCGATCTCGACCGCGACCGGGATGGCGCCGGCGGCGGACTGGCTGCGGCCCAGCCAGCCCAGCGCGGCCTCCAGCCCCAGGTCGTCGAGGATCGGTGGGCGCAGCAGCCGCGACATCTGTCGGGTGTCTTCCAATGCCTGCGTGCACAACTGGATGGCCTCCTCCAGCGGTGTGCGCAGCGCCGCGTCGGCGCTGCCGAGCGCCGCGCCCAGTTGCGCCAGCCGGTGCTTGAGCACGGTGAGGTTCTGGCCGACGCCGTCGTGCAGCTCGCGCGCCAGGCGCCGGCGTTCGTCCTCCTGGACCTTGACCACGGCGCGACCGAGGCGGCGGAACTCGCGCTCGTTGGCTTCCAGGCGCTGCAGCAGCAGGCGATAGCGGTCGGCGGCGGCTGCGTCGGTCATGGCGTAGTGCCCGCGCGTGCGACAGACGAACCGTCGGCGGCCTGCGCCGCGGCGCGGCGGGCGCGTTGCGCGGCGGCGTGGTCGCCGAGCGCCTCCAGGCGTTGCGCGGCCTGTGCGTGCAGCGTCGCGGCGAACAGCGGGCTGCCGCGCAGCAGCAGTGCCTGCGCCTGCGCGTAGCGCGCCGCCACCTGGTCGGCCGCACCGTAGCGCAGCGCCTGCTGCAGATAGCGCAGGCGCAGCCCGGCGTTGCCCAGGCGGGCGACGTCGCCCTCCAGCGCGGCGAGCGCGGGTTCGTCGTGCGCTGCATGCACCTGCACCTGCAGTTGCAGCAGGCGGGTGCCGCTGGCACGCGCCAGCGCCTCGGCCTGGCGCAGCGACGCGGCGGCTGCAGCGGCATCGCCGTCGCGCTCGTCCAGTTGCGCCTGCAGCAGCGCGGCACCGGCGCGCTGTTCGCTGGACACCGAGGCGGGCGCTTGCCGCTGCACCTGCTGCAGCGCCAGCCGTGCCTGCGCCGGGTCGTCCAGCGCCAGCCACACCTGCGCGCGCAACAGGGCGATGTCGGTCTGGCCGCGCTGGTCGTGGCTCTGCTGGAACAGCCGCTGCGCCTGGTCCAGTTCGGTGAGTGCCACCGCGCGCTGGCCTTGCCAGAACGCCAGTTCGGCCAGGTTGCGCCGGCTCACCGCCACCTCCTCGAGCATCTGGTGGCGTTCGGCCTCGCGCAGGGCCTGGGTCAGCAAGGTCTGCGCCTGCGCCCAGTGGCCGCGCGCGGTGGCGAGCAGGCCGAGGTTCTGCGCAGTGCGTACGCGGCCGGTGGCGTCGTTGAGGTCGGCGTAGGCGCGTGCGGCCTGTTCCCAGAACGCCTGGGCGCTGTCCAGGTCGCCCAACTGGAAGTGCGCGAAGCCGATGTTGTTGAGCGTCTCGGCGACGCCATGCGCATCGCCGAGCGCGCGCCACGCCGACAGCGCACCGCGGAACGCCTGCAGTGCCTGCGGATAATCGCCGCGCTCCTCGGCCAGCAGGCCGAGTTCGTTGGCGGCGGCAGCCTGGCCATCGCGGTCGCCGAGTTCGGCGTACAGGGCCTGCGCCTGCTGCAGCTTCTTTTCGGCCTCGGCGAAGGCGCCACCGATGCTCAGCGTGCCGGCCAGGTTGCGCAGGCTGGTGGCGACGCCACGGCGATTGCCGACCTGCCGGCGCAGTTCCACGGCGCGCAGGTACTGCGCCTGCGCCTGCTGCGCCAGGCCGAGACGGCCATAGCCCACGCCCAGCGCGTTCACCGTTTCCGCTTCGCCATAGAGGTCGCGCCCGCGGCGGAACAGCAGTTGCGCACGCAGCAGGTCCTCGTCCACCGCGGTGGCGGCGTTGCCGCTGAGGATCGCCAGCTTGCCCAGCGCCAGCCACAACCGTGGGTCGTCGGGATCGCGCTGCGCCAGCGTGCGCAGGCGGTCGCGCGCCGCGTCCAGGTGGCCGGCCTGCGCCTGGACGCGTGCGACCTGCAGTTGCACCACGCTGTCGTCGGGCCGGGCCGTGGCCAGCGCCTGCCAGGCGCGGTCGGCGGCGGCGAGATCATCTTCGGCCTCCAGGCGCAGCGCCGCCAGCAGCGCCAGCGTGCGCGGCCGTGCCGGCGCCACGGGCGCGCGCGCATCCAGCGCCTCGCGCGCCTTCTGTTCTTCGCCGATGGCCTGCGCCGCGACCACCTCGGCCAGGCGCAGCGGTGCCGACTGCGGCGCCTGTGCGCTGGCGTCGGCGAACTGCTGCAGCGCCTGCGTGCTGTCGTCGTGTTGCCGCGCCGCCAGGCCGCGCGCATAGGCCTGCAGTGCGGCGGGCGCAGGCAGGTCATCGGGCAGGGCAGCGCCGTCGGCGAGCAGCGCCCTGGATGCGATCGGCAGCCAGGCGGCGTAGGCCGCGGCCGGATCGGCGGCGGTCGGTCCGTCGATGTGCTGCGCCGCGCCGCTGGGCGGATGCAGCAGCGCCTGCAGGCGCCAGCCGGCGCCCTGGCGTTGCAGGCTCGGCTGCAGCACGCGCTGCGCCGAGGCGAGCCGGCGCAGCGCCTTGACGTCCAGCGGCGCCTGGCCGGTGGGGTCGTACTGGCGCAGCGCCTGGCGGGTGCGTTCGTCATCGACCACAGTCAGCGTTTCGCCCAGGCTGCCGCGCAGCCAGGCGCCCAGCGCCAGGCGTTGTTCGGCGCTGGCCGGGTCGCCGGCCAGCGGCAGCACCAGCAGCCGCGGCAACGGCTCCACGGCCGCCACCGGCGGCGCGCTCGCGCGTTGCGCCTGCCATTGCCAGGCGCCGGCGCCGAGCAGGGCGGCGCCGGCCAGGATCGCGGCCAGACCCAGGCCGACCCGGCGCCAGCGTCGGCGATCGCGCGGCAGTTGCCGGCGCTCGATCGCCACGATCACCTCGCCAGCATTCTGCAGCCGATCGCGCGGCTGTGGGCGCAGCAGCCGCTGCAGCAGCCGCACCAGCCAGGCCGGCACGTCCGCGCGCAGCCGGTCCACTGGCGGCGGCTCGCGCAGCATGCGCTGGGCCAGGGTCTCGGACAGGGTGCCGCCGGCGAATGGCACCTGCCCGGCGAGCATCTCGTACAGGATCAGGCCCAGCGCGTAGAGGTCGCTGCGTGGGTCGAGCGCATCGCCGCGCGCCTGTTCCGGCGACAGGTAGGCGGGCGTGCCGATGACGTTGCCCAGGGTCGCGCCGAGGCCGCTGCTGGCCATCGAACAGGCCACGCCGAAGTCGCTGATCAGCGCATCGCCGTCGCGCTGCAGCAGGATGTTGGCCGGCTTGAGGTCGCGGTGCACGACGCCGCGCGCATGCGCCGCCTGCAGGCCGCGGGCGATGCCGCTGGCGATGCGCAGGGCGGTGTCGACATCCAGCCGTTCTTCGCGCTGCAGCCGCGCTTCCAGCGATTCGCCGTCCACGTAGTCCATGCTGATCAGCCAGCGCCCGGCGTGTTCGGCCAGATCGTGGATGCGCACCACGTGCGGGCTGGACACCTGCCGGGCCAGCAGCAGTTCCTGGCGGAAGCGGGCGAAGGCCTGCGGCCGCTGCGCCAGTTCCGGGCGCAGCAGCTTCACCGCCACGTCAATGCCCAATGCCTGGTCGTGGGCCAGGTACACCAGGCCCATGCCGCCGATGCCGAGCAGGCGTTCGATGCGGAAGCGGCCGGCCAGCACCTCGCCCGGGGTCAGACTTTCCTGCGCATGCAGGCCGGTGGCGGTGGCCGCGTCGCTCATGCCGGCCCGACCTCGGCGCTGCTGTCGCGCAGCGCCTGGCGTGCGGCGATCCACAGCGCGGCGCGCTCGCAGAAGGCCTCGAGCAGCTGCATGTCCAGCGCGCCGATGGCGCTGCCGGCGCGGCGGCTGTCGGCATAGATCGCCCCGAGCACGCGCCTGCCGTCGCGCAGTGGCAGGCACAGCATGGTGCGCAGGCCGGCGGCGCAGACCGAGGCGCGTTCGGCCAGCCAGGGCACGCCGCCGACGTCGTGGGCCACGGTGGCCTGGCCGTCGCGCAGGGCCCGGTGCAGGGCGCCCTCGCTGCCGGCGAGGCCGCGCTGCAGCGGCATCGGCCCGGTGCCGTGGCTGGCGGCGATGCGCGGGCCCTGCGGTTCGGCCAGGACCAGCACGCCGCGTTCGGCCTGGGCCAGTTCGACCACCGCGTCCAGGCTGGCGCCGAGCAGGTCGTCGAGTCCACCGACCTGGGCCAGCCCCTGGGTGAGCGCGGTGGCGCGATCGCAGCGGGCGCGCTGGCGGCGTTCGGCCAGTTCCGCATCGGCCGCGCTGAGCGGGGCGAACTCGGCGTAGATGTCGCCGAAGCGCAACCAGGTCGCCGTCTCCAGCGCGATCGGTGCGGCCACGCGCACGCCGTCGCGGAAGCTGCCGTTCTTGCTGCCCAGGTCGTGCAACTGCCAGTGGCCGTCGGCCTGCGGCTGCAGCCGCGCATGCCAGCGCGACACGGAGGGATGTTCCAGCGCCAGCGCGTTGTCCGCCGCGCGGCCGATCGCCAGCGTCTGCCCGGCGGCGAGCAGCAGCGTCGGCGCCGGCGCGTCGGGCAGGTAGGCGGTCAGGCGCGCGGGCATCGCGGGATGTCCTTCGTGGCGGCGTGCGTGACCGGTCCCGCAGCGCTCAAGGCGCGTAGAGGCGTTGGTAGTCGATGGAGAAGCGCAGGGTCGCCGCGCCGGCCAGCAGTTCACCGGCGGGGTTGCCCTCGCTCATGCCGGCGTACCAGGTCTGCGCGATGCCCTGGCCGGCGCGCGCCGACACCTGCTCGCGGAACCCGTCCAGCGCCACCGTGGCGGCGGTGTAGTCGGCGTTGGCCAGGGCGCTCTGCACGCTGTTCAGCATGCTCGCCAGCGGCGCCGCCTCATTGGCGGGCAACTGCGCCACCAGCGCCTGCAGGCGGTTCAATTTGGCGGCCACCACCGCGGCGGTCGGGCGCAGGTCGTGGATCACGATGAACTGCGAGAAGCCGCCAGTGGTGCCGCGGGCGCGCACGCTGCCGGGCGCGATCTCGTCGGTGATGTCGCGGAAATCGCCTCCCAGCGGTGCCTTGACCAGGCGCAGGGTGCTGTCGGCGGTGTAGGCCAGCGCATGCGTATGCAGTTCCACATGCACGACCCGGCGGAACGACAGGCCGCCGCTCGGCGGCGGCGTCACCGTGATCAGCAGCGGCAACTGCGATGGCACCTGGCCGGCTTGCGTGCTGGGCAGTCGCGGCAGCAAGGCAGTGACCTGTGCCGGGGTCAGCAACTCTGCGCTCAGGCCCAGGCTACCCGGGTTGAGATCGCTGGCGCTGTCGAATTCCAGCGTCACCTCGGCCAGCGGGTGCGGACCGGCGCCGATCGCCGCCGTCGCCACATTGCCGCTCACCTCCACCTGCACCGGCAGCGGTTGCGCGGCGAGCCCGCCGGGCGCCGCCACGGCGCAAAACAGCAGGCAAACCCTTGCGAACATCGTGTGCATCTGAAACCCCCTGTTGCATGTGCCGGCACCGCGCACCGCACCCGCGTTCCGCCCGGCGACGCGGCGAGGCAGCGGCCTACGCCTGGATCATACCGATCCGTACGGGCGATGCACGCGGCCCTGGGTGTTTCCACTCACGACGGCTAGGGGCGATCCCGGATAGGCGCCGCCGGGCCGTCGCGTCAGGCTGCAGTCACCGGCCCGTCCCGGGCCCACTCACCGGAGATTCCAGATGCCCATCCGTCGTCCCGCTCTCGCCATCGGCATTTGCGCCGTCCTCGCCAGCGGTATCCTGGCCGGCGGCAAGGCCGAAGCCGCCGCGCATCTGGACAGCCTGCTGGAGTCCAAGCTGGCTAATGCGCCGCTGACCGATGAGCTGCAGATCGTCATCACCTACAAGCAATCCAAGCCGGTGTCGGCGGCGCAGCTGACCGCGCTGAAGGCGCTGGGCATCACCCGCGGCGTCAGCATGCAGACCCTGCCGATCGCCGGCGCGCTGGCCACGCCCGAAGAGATCCTGGCGCTGGCCGAGCGCGACGACGTCGCCTCGATCTACTACAACGCGCCGCTGCGCTACTTCAACCAGGACGCGCGCGAGGCGACCGGCGTCGACCGCGCGCAGAGCAATCCGGGCGATTTCGGGCGCACCGTGCCGTACACCGGTCGCGGCGTCGGCGTGCTGATCAACGACTCGGGCATTGACGCCACCCATCGCGACCTGGCCTACGGCGACCGCGTGGTGCAGAACGTGCTGGCCAACACCAACCTGCACAATCTGAATTCGATGCTGCCGGTCACCTACGTGGAAGGCGTGCCGAACACCGACGCCGGCTCCGGCCATGGCACCCACTGCGCCGGCACGGTCGGCGGCAGCGGCGCGCAGTCCGGCGGCAAGTACCGCGGCGTGGCGACCGGCGCCAGCCTGGTCGGTTACGGCTCCAGCGGCGTGCTGCTGGTGCTGGACGCGGTGGGCGGCCTGGACTACGCGGCCTCGCACCAGAACAGCTTCAAGGATCCGATCCGCGTCGTCAGCAACTCCTGGGGCACGTCCGGCAAGTTCGATCCGGCCGATCCGGTCAACGTGGCCACCTACGAGCTGTACAAGCGCGGCATCGTCAGCGTGTTCGCTGCCGGCAACGACGGTCCCAAGGAAGACACCCACAACCCGTACGCACAGGCGCCTTGGGTGATCTCGGTCGCCGCCGGCAACGTCGACGGCACGCTGGCCGACTTCTCCTCGCGCGGCAAGGCCGGCGAGCGCGATACCTTCACCACCGCCGACGGCAAGAGCTGGACCCACATCAACGAGCCCAGCATCACCGCGCCGGGCGTGGACATCATCTCCACCCGCGCCTCCACCGGCCTGCTGCCGCCGCTGGCGGCACAGAAGGACGAGAAGCTGATCGCGCCGGCGCAGCTGCCGTTCTACACCACCATGAGCGGCACCTCGATGGCCACGCCGCATGTGGCGGGTGTGGTGGCGCTGGTGCTGGAGGCCAATCCGAACCTGACCCCGGACCAGGTCAAGGACCTGATCGAGCGCACGGCCACGCCGATGGCGGGGCGCGCCTCCTGGGAAGTTGGCGCCGGCTACCTCAACGCCTACTCGGCGCTGCGCGAGGCCAGCAAGAAGTGACCGGATCGGGTGGACGCCAGCGTCCGCCCGATCCGCCGCAAGCGCAGTCGACCGCCGTGTCGGTGCTTGCGATGCAGTCCGGACGCCGCCGTTCTTCGACGAAATGAAGCGCCGTCCGATCGACTGATGGGCACCTCTAAAAACCCCACCTTTGGCATCATTGGTCTGGAGAACACGCCGAGGACGCCACGATGATCAGCCTGTTTGCCGGCCACGAACGCGAAGCCAAGCGGCAGCAGATCGGCGATCCTCTGGCTCTGCTGTCACGGCATATCGACTTTGCCGGGATTGCTCACGCCGTAGACGCGAAGCTGTCCTTGGGTACCGGCAAGCGCGGCGGCCGTCCGGCTTGGCCGACGCAGATGATGATCAAGCTGCTGCTGTTGCAGCAGTTGTACAACCTCTCCGACGATGCGCTGGAGTATCAGGTGCTGGATCGGCGCAGCTTCCAGCAATTCCTTGGACTGGAACACAGCGGCAAGGTGCCCGACGCCAAGACGATCTGGGTGTGGCGCGAACGGCTCAAGACCAAGGATCTGATGGGCGACATCAGCACGGCGATCGGTGAGCAATTGCAACGTGCTGGGTTCATTGCCCGCGGCGGTCAGATCATCGACGCCAGCATCGTCAGCGCTCCGATCCAGCGCAACACGCGCGAGGAGAACGCGCAGATCAAGCAGGGCGATGACGTCGGCCAGGACTGGAGTGATGCCAAGCGTGCGCAGAAAGACGTGCAGGCACGCTGGACCAGGAAGCATGGGGTGACGTTCTACGGCTACAAGCTGCACGCCAGCACGGACCGCCGCTGGGGTTTCATCCGCCGCTACGACGTGAGCGCGGCCAACGTGCACGACAGCCGCCACTTCGAGCAGGTGCTGGACCCGGACAACACCGGCCGCACGGTATGGGCCGATAGCGGGTATGCCGATGCAGCGCGAGAAGCAGACCTGAAAAAGCGTGGTTACCGCCCCGCGATCCAACATCAAGGGCAGGCACGCAAGCCCTTGAGCGAGGCAGCAAAGCGCCGGAACCGTCGCATTGCCAAGGATCGGGTGTTCGGCGAGCACCCGTTTGCGCGCTTGGCCCAACAAGGCGGCAAGTTCGTACGCTGCATCGGCTTGGCGCGGGCAAAGGTGGTGATCGGGCTGAAGGTCGCCAGCCATAACGTGATGCGGCTGGCACGGCTACAGGAGCGGGCCATGGTGCCGGCGTGATCGGCTGAGGTGGCCGAGCGGCCACCTCAGCCTCCCAACCACCACGATCAGGCGCCGCTCTGGTGCCGTTGCGACAGATGCTGCCCCTGGCTCCAGGTCGTGGCAGGTTGTTCGAGGTGCCCTGATGTCGTTGACGTTTTCGCGGTTGCCTTCGATCACGCCGTCGCCGTTCGGCGGCGTGGTCGGCAGCCACCGCGATCCCCCGTGCTGGACGTGCGGGGTTCCACCGCTCCCCGGAATGGCGTCCGGGAATCGGAACGGGCCCCGCACGTCCCGCATCCCGTTCGGCCGCACCGCGCGCCGAATGCGCCGGATCGGGCGCGCCGCTGCCGCTGCCGCACCCTGTCGTTGCCGCATGTCGGCGCCTTCTGCCTGCAATGCACTCTGTTGCCGTTCCAGCCGCGGTGTTCGCTGGATCGAGCGGCACGCCCCGGCGCCGACTGTCGCGCGCGGCGACAGGGGAGCGCACCTTCATTCCGTGGTAGTTGCATGCGTCGCGGCTGAGTGTTTCCACCCGGCCGGCCTGGGTGCGATACCGGATTGGCCGCGCCTCGGCGCGCCCCGCACGCTGCGGCGACCGCCCGTTCCGGGCTTCGACGATCCGGAGACTCCGCAATGTCCATTCGCCGTCCCGTTCTTGCCATCGGTATCTGCGCCGTCCTTGCCGGCGGCACCTTCGTCGGTGGCGACGCCGTGGCCGCCGCGCATCTCGACCAGTTGCTGGAGGCCAAGCTCGCCGCGGCGCCTGCGGCAGACGAGCTGCAGATCGTGATCACCTACGATCAGACCGGGCCGGTGTCGGCCTCGCAGCTCACCGCGCTGCATGCGCTGGGCATCACCCGCGGGATCACCATGCGCACGCTGCCGATCGCCGGCGCGCTGGCCACGCCGGCCGAGATCCGTGCGCTGGCGCAGCGCGACGACGTCGCCTCGATCTACTACAACGCGCCGCTGCGCTACTTCAACAAGGAAGCGCGCGAACTGACCGGCGTGGACCGCGCGCAGGGCAATCCCGGCGATTTCGGCCGCGCGCTGCCGTACAGCGGCCGCGGCGTCGGGGTGATGATCAACGACTCCGGCATCGATGCCACCCATCGCGATCTCGCCTACGGTACCCGCGTCGTGCAGAACGTGCTGGGCACCACCAACCTGGCCAACGTCGACGCGATGCTACCGATCACCTATGCGGAAGGCGTGCCCAACACCGACCTCGGCTCCGGCCATGGCACCCATTGCGCCGGCACCGTCGGCGGCACCGGTGCGCAGTCCAACGGCGCCTACCGTGGCGTGGCGACCGGCGCCAGCCTGGTCGGCTACGGATCCGGCGCGGTGCTGCTGATCCTGGACGCGGTCGGCGGCCTGGACTATGCCGCCACGCACCAGTTCAGCTTCAAGGATCCGATCCGCGTCACCAGCAATTCCTGGGGCTCGTCGGGCAAGTTCGATCCGCAGAACCCGGTCAACGTCGCCACCTATGAACTGTACAAGCGCGGCATCGTCAGCGTGTTCGCCGCCGGCAACGACGGCCCCAACGAGGACACGCACAATCCGTACGCGCAGGCGCCGTGGGTGATCTCGGTGGCCGCTGGCGAGAAGGACGGCACGCTGGCCGACTTCTCCTCGCGCGGCAAGCGCGGCGAGGGCGGCAGCTTCACCATGGCCGACGGCAAGACCTGGACCTATCTCAACGAGCCGACGATCACCGCGCCCGGCGTGGATATCGTGTCCACCCGCGATTCCACCGGCGCGCTGCCGCCGCTGGCTGCGGACAAGGACAGCAAGCTGATCGCGCCGGCGCAACTGCCGTTCTACACCACCATGAGCGGCACCTCGATGGCCACCCCGCACGTGGCCGGCATCGTCGCGCTGCTGCTGGAGGCCAACCCGGACCTGACCCCGGACCAGGTCAAGGATCTGCTCGAACGCACCGCCACCAACATCCCCGGGCGCACGTACTGGGAGGCGGGTGCCGGTTACGTGAACGCTTATGCCGCGCTGCTGGAAGCGAGCAAGCAGCGCAGCGGCTTCGGCAAGACGGTCAATTCCCTGCATCCGTTCTACAGCAACGCGCTGGTGCTGCCCGGCGGCAGCCGGCCGTTCGAGGTGGCGTTCTCGCCGGTGGGCACGCCGCAGACCCAGTCGTTCACCGTCGGCAAGGACGTCGCCTGGGTCAGCGCCAAGGCCACCATCGACGCCAACACCCAGGCATTGGTGCTGACCGATCCGGACGGCGTCAGCCACGGCTCGCCGGTGGCGCTGCCGTTGCTGGGCAGCACGGTCAGCGTCGGCGCGCCGGGCAAGCCGGGCACCTGGACCATCAGCGTGCGCGGCATCGGCTCGATCAGTGGTGTCCCGGTTGCTCCGAAGGGCAGCAATGGCCTGGCAGCCCCGGGCACGGTGCGCGGCACCCTGGATTTCCTGCTCAGCGGCGGCTACACCGGCCTCAACGACGTCGCCAGCGGCGACCGCGATCGCGGCGCGGTGGAGTACGCGGTCGCCAACCGCTTGATGGATGGCTATGCCGATGGGTTGTTCCGTCCGCAGAATCCGCTCAAGCGCGCGGAGTTGGCGCGCTATCTGGTGATGGGCGCCGGCGTGCGTCAGGCGCTGCCGGCCGCGCCCAGTTTCAGCGGGCTTGGCCGCAACGACCCGGCCTATCCGTTCGCCGAGGCGGCGGTGGGCAAGGGCGGGGCGCTGCGCGACCTGCAGCAGAACCAGGCAGCGGTGCTGGGGCTGGTCGCCGGCGATTTCCGCCCCAACGACGCGGTCAGCAAACTGCAGTTGGCGTATTCGCTGGTGCAGACGCTGGGCCTGCAGACGCAGGCGCTGGCCTTCGACGGCACGCTGTCGGTGAGTTACAACAACCAGCGCCTGCCGATCGAGGACGTGGCGGCGATCCCGAGCAACCTGCGCGGCTACGTGCAGCTGGCGCTGGATGCCGGCATCCTCAACGCGCGCTTCGCGGTGACCCAGGGGCCGCAGGACCTGCAGCCGACCCTGCATGCCTACTTCGATCCGGGCAGCACGGTGTCGCGCAGCGGCTACGCGGTGATCGCGGGACGCTTCCTCGGCGTCAATCGGCAGGCCCAGGACTGAGGGCAGGTCGCTGCAACGACGGCACGCGCGCAGGTGCAAGGCCTGCGCCGTGCCTTGGTGCCGTTGCTGCGGATCCTCGGTGTCGGCATCCTGGTAACGCGTTGCCGCCACCGCTTCGCGGGATCCATCGTTGCAGCGGTAGGGGCGGCTTCAGCCGCGATGGGCGTTGCCGAGCAAGCCCGTCGCGGCTGAAGCCGCTCCTGCAGACGCCGCATCACTCCTGCCGCGGATGCACGCTGACCGTGGCGGTCATGCCCGCAGCGAGCAGGGTGCCCTGCGGCACGCTGGCCGGATCGATGCGGATGCGCACCGGCACGCGCTGCGCCAGGCGGATCCAGTTGAAAGTGGGGCTGACGTCGGCCAGCAGCGAGGTGCCGGTCGGGTTGTCGCTGTCGGCGATGCCGCGGGCGATGCCCTCTACCTGGCCGTGCAGCATCAGCCCGCCGCTCATCAGGCGGATGTCGGCGCGATCGCCGACGTGCACCCGCGGCAGCTTGGTTTCCTCGAAATAGCCGTAGACCCACATCGCATCGTCGCGCACCAGCGCCAGGCGTGCACCGCCGGCCTGGGCGTAGTCGCCCACGCGGACTTCCAGGTTGGTGATGTAGCCGTCGGCGGTGGCGCGGACCTGGGTGCGCTGCAGATCCAGCTCGGCCAGATCGAGCGCGGCCTGCGCCTGTTCCACCGAGGCGACGGCCTGCGCCTGCGCCGCGGTGGCCTGGCCGCGCAGCGCCGCGCTGCGGTGCACGTCGGCCTGTGCCGAACGCGCGGTGGCTTCGGCATCCGAGCGCGCCTCGGCGGAGATCACCGCAGCGGCGCGCGCGCGCCGTTCGGCCTGGGCGCGGCGCATCTGGAACTCGGCTTCGCTGGCCGCCTGGGTGGCCGCCGCCGCCGACAGGCTGGCGCCGGCCGCACGCGCCTGCGCCTGCGCGACCGCGAGGTTGGCGCGGGCCTTTTCCAGGGCCAGCTCATAGCGCTTGCGGTCCACGCTGAACAACAGGTCGCCGCGCTTGACGTGCTGGTTGTCGCGTACCGCCACGCCATCGACCAGGCCGGAGACGTCGGGTGCGATGCGCACGACTTCCGCGCGCACGCGGCCGTCGCGGGTCCAGGGCGAGAGCATGTAATGGCGCCACAGCGCATGCGCCAGCAGGGCGGCGACCAGCACCACGATGGCGGTCAGGGCGAAACGGATCAGGGCAGGGGTCTTCATGGCGGGACTCAGGGCAAAAGGAGCAGGCCGAGCGCGGCGAACGCGCCGACGTAGATGGCCAGACGGAACAGGGAGGGGTGCCAGGCGTAGCGGTACAGGCCGGCGCGGCCGGCGACCGCGTCCAGCGCCCAGGCGACCAGCAGCAGGGCCAGGCCCAGCACCAGCAGGCCGGGCACGTACACCCCGGCGATCGAGAGTTCAGCGGGCAGCAGCATCGTCGGCTCCTGGCGTGGTGGTGGTCGGCGCAGGCGTATCGGCCAGCGCGGCGAGAACGGAATCGGCGTCGAGCAGCGCGCCGCGCAGCAGCAACAGGTGCTCGCGGGTGGGCTTCCAGCGCAGCGGCACCGCGCCCTCCACCTGGCTGGCGACCAGCGCGGCCTCCACCCGCTGCAGGGCCTGGCGGTGCCGTTGCGGGCCGGGGTCGAGATACAGGTCGGCCAGCGCCTGCACGGCGGCGTCCACCGCGGTGGCCAGTGCCGGCGACAGCGTGCCTTCGGCGGCGTCGCGGCGCAGTTCGACCAGGGTGCGCCCGGTTTCGTGCACCGACAGCGCCCAGCCGAGCAGGTCGCGCAGTTCGTCGCTGCCCGGCGGGGTGTGCGCCACGATCTGCTGGAACAGGTCGCGGTTGACGCTCTCCAGGCGCAGCGCCAGCCCCGGCAGCGGCGCACGCGCGGCCAGCGTGGTCTGCCGCCGCAGCCGCTCCAGCAGGCGCCGGCGCTGCCAGCGGGTGCCGATCACCGGCGGTACGAACACGAACGTCGCGCTCACCGCCAGCGTTCCCAGCAGCAGCGGCACCACGCTGTTGAAGGTGGCTGCGGCGTTGAAGGTGGGCGTGGGCTGGACCGCCAGGATCGACACGAAGGCCAGGTTGGCGCCGGTGGCGAAGCCGTACAGCGCCGGTTTCGAGGCCAGGTACAGGGTCACCAGCAGGAACGGCAAGGTGCCGGCGACGAACAGGCCGTAGCCGTCCATCTGCGGCAGCACCAGCAACTGGCAGACCACGCCCAGCGCGATGCCGAACACGAACCCATTGAACAGCGAGCGCGCGGCGGCCGGTGCATTGGCGCTGGACGACAGGATCGCGCTCAGCGCCACCGCCTGGAACACCGCCGTGGCGCCGCTGATCCAGCCGGCCTGGATCCACAGCCAGCACATCGTCGCCACCAGCAGCGCGCTGCGCAGCGCGGTCAGCGCCGCCGCAGCGTAGTCGTTGCCGCGCACGAACACCGCGGTATCGCCACTGCCGTCCTGCGGCGTGCGCCACTGCTGCGGCGCGACCAGGGTCGCCTCGGTGGCCACGTAGTCGCGCAGGTCGGCGAAGAACCGCTGCAGCAGCGACACGCCGGTGTCGAAGCCTTCGTGCTGCGCGGCGGGCATCGCTGCACGCGCCGCGGCCGCCCGCGTCGCCAGCGCATCGCGGCACGCGGCCAGCTTGCGCGCGGTCGCGGCGGCGCCCTCGCGTCCGCCGCGGTCGCTGAGCGCGGCCTTGAGCGGCCGGTAAAGGCCGATCAGGGCCTCGGCCACGTTGCCATCGCCGCTGCGCAGCAGCCGGTTGATGTAGTGGTGCAACGCCTGGAAGCTGGTCGACACCGCCATGAAGCGCTGGTTGAGCAGGCGCAGGCGGCCGCTGCGCGCCCGCGCCTCCGGATCCTCGAACACCACCGAGCTGCGCAGGTCCTCGATGGTCACCGCGTCGCGCACGAAGCGCAGGTGCGCCTGCTCCATCGCCTCGCGCGGCAACTGGCCGCCGGTGGCGTCGCGGACGAAGTCCAGAAAGCCGTCGGAGGCGCGGCGCACGGTGTCGCGCAGGGTCTGGCGCAGCCGGCTGGGGAACACCACGTCGCTGACGATGCCGGTCACCAGCAGGCCCAGCACCACTTCGGTCACCCGCGCCACCACCAGGTTGAACACGTTCTGCGGCTGGTTCACCGCCGGCAGCGCGATCAGCGCCACCGTGTAGCCGGACAGCACGAAGGCGTAGGCCTTGAAGTTGCGGTACAGCAGCGCCCCACCGGTGCAGGCGCCGATCCACAGCGACAGCACCAGCACGAACAGCACCGGCTCCTGCGGGAACAGCGCCACCATCGTCAGCGCGGCGACGCTGCCGATCAGCGTGCCCAGTATCCGGTAGAAGCCCTTGGCGAAGACCATGCCGGTCTGCCGGTGCATCACCACCACCACCGTGATCATCGCGGTCATCGGCGACGCCAGGTCCAGGCGCAGCGCGATCCAGCCGGCCAGATAGATCGACAGCAGGGTGCGCAGCACGAACAGCCAGGCCTCGCCTTCGCCGCGCAAGGCGTCGGCCAGCAGCGTGCGCAGGCCGGGTGCGGCGTCGGCAGCGGCGGTCGCGTTGGGCTGCGGCATGCTCATGCCGCGTCCTCGACGCCGCGCAACAAGGCCTTCAGCAGCGTCTGCAACTGCGCCATCGCCGCCGGATCCAGGTGTCGCACATAGGCGTCGAGCTGGGCGCACAGGGCCGGGATCAACGCGTCGATCAGGCGCTCGCCGGCGTCGGTCAGGCGCAGCAGCAGCATGCGCCGGTCCTCGGCACTGGGCGTGCGCTGGATCAGGCCCTTGTCGACCAGTTGCGTGGTGAGGCGGGTGATGTTGGCGGACTTCTCGCCGGCCGCGTCGCCGAGCTGGGACGGGTTCAAGGTCCCGTCCGGGCTGGCGTCGATCATCATCAGGACGTTGTATTCGGCATAGCTCAGGCCGTAGGGCCGCAACACCTCGTTGCTCTGGTCCAGGCTCAGCTTGTGCAGCAGCTTGATCAGCCGCAGCAGCAGCGCGGCTTCACGCGGGAAGGGCGGATGCTTGCGCGCGGTCACGTCCAGGCGCTGCTCGGTGGCGGCAAAGCGACTCATGGCCGGCTCGGGATCTTATACATATGTAGATAATACATTTATGTATTAATTTTGCGGTAATCCCGGCTGAACGAGGTGGGTGCAAGACAGGGGATGGGAAACGCGCACGCGCGGGCGGGCACCGACGTGGCCGTGCGCCAGCGTGCCAAAGAAAAGGTCGAGGACGCGCCTGGATAAGGTGAAGCCCAGGTCGACGCGCAGGCGTGCTGTGCCCCCGAAGCCGGGGGGCGGCGCGTTCGAGACAGGTGGGGCCGGGTGGCGCCTCAGCGCCACCGTGTGGTCAACGCAGCACGCCGTCCAGGCCGGGCGCCGGCGAGAGCATGTTGCGGGCGTCGATGTCGAAGCTGCGCTGCTTCTTGTCCTCGGGCGTGGCGGCGATGCTGCCCTTGAGGGTGTACTCCAGGCTGCGGCGGCCGGCCAGGGCATCGGCGATGGCCATGCGCGCGCTGGAACTGGGGCGAAGCGCGACGCTCACCACATCCGCCGTCTCCGGGCCGATCGAGATGCCGGGAGCCGCCTGCAGGGTGCCGGCCGCTTCGCCGCCCACCCCCAGGTCCAGGCGCAGGCTGTCGTAGCGCATCGGGATGCTGCTGTAGTTCTGCAGGCGCAGGTCCACCTTCCAGCTGCCGTCCATGTTGACCGTCAGTTGCTGCACGCTGGCGGCCGGGTCGGACACCCGCCGCACCATGCCGTCGCTGCAGGCGCCGAGCAACGCGGTGCACAACACAAGCAAGCCGAGGCGGAGCGGGTGACGCATGAGCGCAATCCATGGAGGGGAAGACCGGCGAAGACTACACCACGCCCCGGTATGCGATGGTGGCGCAGCGATGGCAGGCCCGGAGTGCCGCAGGGCGCCTGCCCCCTGAGCGGTCCTCGGCGATCCGGCTGGCGGCCATCACCGTGCGTCCCTGCCGTGCGCCAGCCGGATGCCGAGGACGCGCTCAGCATCGCCGGTGCAGGATTCGGGCGCCGTCGGTGCGCGCCGCGACGATGGGTAGGAAAATTCTGCAACATTGCGCTTGCCCAATTCCGATCGCCTCGCTATGATGCGCGTCCTCGCACCGGTCCTGCCGCGTTGCGCAGTGGCCGAGTAGCTCAGTTGGTAGAGCAGGGGATTGAAAATCCCCGTGTCGGCGGTTCGATTCCGTCCTCGGCCACCATTCATATCAAGGCTCTACAGCGATGTAGGGCCTTTCTTTTTTCGGGCTTGCGCCGGTTCTGGAGCATGCCGCGTGGCGCGCCGGCGCATGGTGTCTGCAGCGCCTCGTCTCGGGCAGGTACCGACCTCCGCGCTATGCAGATTTCCGCATTCGTGATGCCTGCCCGAGGGCGTAAAGGACCGATTCCGCGTGAAGAAGGCGTGTCCACGCTTGTAGACAAACATACCCAGCTCACGGTTTTTCGGGATCTTCCGCTCAATCAATGACGCTGCCTGTCGTAATCATAGGCACGGGCGATCGGGGGGGGACTGCCAGTGACCAGCGGATTCGGACGGAGATGGAGCGGCGCGGCGCTGCTGTGGGTGCTGGCTGGCGCGGCCATGGCGGCCCCCGCCGAGCAGGGGGAGCATGCGGGCGAGCAGGGCGGTCCCGGCGCCGATGCGCCTTACATCGAGCAGGTCGGCTCCGAGTGCGTCATGGTCAACACCTATGTGCAGCGGCACGACGGCGTGGTCGAGCGCGTGGTGCTGCGCGAGCCGGTGCAATGTGCCGGCCAGCCTGACCAGCGCGGCATGGCCGATCTGAGCCACTGACCGTTCACGCCTTCGCCGCCGGCGTTCCGCGCCGCGCTTTACTTCGCTGCGCAGCTCCTGCATAAGCTGCTGTTTCCCGTCCATCGGAACCTGCGCATGCGTCTTTCGCCGATCGCGCTGCTGTTGCTGGCGTGCCTGTTGTGCCTCGCACCGCCGCTGCGTGCCGCGCAGCCGGTCAGTTCGGTCGCCGCGTTCGATCTCGGCCGCTATGCCGGGCAGTGGCACGAGATCGCGCACTTGCCGGTCTCCTTCCAGAAGAAATGCGTCGGCGACGTCACCGCGGCCTATGTACTGCGCGACGACGGCCAGGTCGGCGTGCGCAACGCGTGTCGCACCGCCGACGGCTCCACCCTCGCAGCCGAGGGCGTGGCACGTCGGGTGGAGGGCCATCCCGGGCGGCTGCAGGTGCGCTTCGCGCCGGATTGGCTGTCCTGGCTGCCGATGGTGTGGGCCGACTACTGGGTGATCGCGCTCGATCCGGATTATCAGTGGGCGCTGATCGGCGAACCGGGACGCAAGTACCTGTGGGTGCTGTCGCGCTCGCCGCGCATGCAGCGCAGCGTGTTCGAGGCGATCAAGGCCAAGGCGGTGGCGATGGGCTACGACCTCGACCCGCTGCTGGTGGTCGCGCCGTTGGAGTGAGCGGCGCTGATCGGTGGCGCATCGCGCAACTGGGGCCAGTACGTTCTGGGGCAGGGGCGACGGACGCCTGGGGCGATCGGCCTCAGCCGGGAAACGCCGCCAATGCGGTGGCCAGCAGTGTCGCGCTGTCGCCGTCGCGCAGCGCCTGCAGGGCGCCGCGGCCGTCGGCCAGGCGCATCTCCCGCAACCACTGCGACAGCGTCGCCAGACCGCTGCCGCAGCCGTTCCAGGCCACGCAGATGGTGTCGCCGACATTGTGCAGGTCGGCGTGGTTCAGATGCTCCAGGGTGCCGTCATGCGCCAGCCAGGCGAGTGCCCGTTGCGCATCCTCCGGGGCGCCATAGGCAGCGCCGTCGATCAGCGACAACAGGTCGCTGTTGCCGGCGCGTTGCCCGGCCCGACGTCGTTCGGCGCGGCGCATGCCGTGCAGGATCGCCTTGATCCTGTCGTCGTGGAGGCTGTCGGTCATGCGCGTGGGGGCCAGGTGGGCAGCGGCATCATTCTTCGCGCTCGGCACGCAGTTGCAGTTCGCCGTCTGCCAGGCGCGCGCGCAGCCGATCGCCGGGCGCCACCTGGGCGGCCGAGCGCACCACGCTGCCGTCGTCGACGCGGGTCAGGATGCTGTAGCCGCGCGCGACGGTGGCCAGCGGGCTGACCGTCTCCAGGGCGCGCGCCAGCGCGCGCAGGCGCTGCGCATCGGCCTGCAGTTGCCGCGTCATCGCCGCCTGCGGACGCCGCCCCAGCGCCAGCAGCCGCACCCGCAGCATCGCCAGCCGCCGTTGCGGCTGTGCGGCGCGCAGCACCGCGGCGGCATGGCGCAACTGCGCATGGCGGCGCTCCTGTTGCTGCCGCCACACCGCCGCCAGCCGCCGTCCGATCTCGTGCTGGCGGCGCTGCAGCAGTTGCAGGCGCATTTGTGGACTCTGCGCCTGCAGGCGCAGCAAGGCGCGGTCGGCGCGTTGCTGCGCTTGCCGCAGCCGGTGCTGCTGCCAGCGCAGCAGCGCGGCGTGCTGGGCACGCAGGCGCGCGCCGAGATCGCGCTGGTCGGGCACCAGCAATTCGGCGGCGACCGACGGGGTGGGCGCGCGCAGGTCGGCGGCGAAATCGGCCAGGGTCACGTCGGTCTCGTGGCCGACCGCCGACACCACCGGCGTGACCGCGGCAGCGATCGTGCGTGCCAGGTGTTCGTCGTTGAACGCCCACAGGTCCTCCAGCGAGCCGCCGCCGCGGGTCAGCAGGATCGCGTCGTAGCGGCCGCTGGCGTCGGCCTGGCGCAACAACGTGGCGATCTGCGTCGCGGCGCTGTCGCCCTGGACCAGGCTCGGCAGGATGTCCACCTGCAGCAGCGGCATGCGCCGTCCGAGCACGCTCAGCACATCGCGCACGGCGGCGCCGCTGGGCGAGGTGACGACCGCCAGGCGCCGCACGAAGCCGGGCAGGGCGCGCTTGCGCTCGCTGGCGAACAGGCCCTCGGCGGCGAGCCGCGCCTTGAGCTCCTCGAACGCGCGGCGCAGCGCGCCTTCGCCGGCTTCCTCCAGATGGTCCAGCACCAGTTGGTAGTCGCCGCGCGCTTCGTACAGGGTCAGGCGCCCGCGCGCCAGCACCCGCAGGCCTTCGCGCGGCACGAACCGCAGCCATTGGCTCTTGGGCTTGAACATCGCGCAGCGCACCTGCGCGCGCGCGTCCTTCAGGGTGAAGTACAGGTGGCCGGACGAGGGCCGGGTGACATTGCCCAGTTCGCCCTCCACCCAGGCCAGCGGGAAGGCGCTCTCCAGCAGGTCGCGGGCCAGCGTGTTGAGCTGGCTGGGGCTGAGGATCTGGTCGGCGCGATCGGACATGCGGGCAGTGCAGGGCGTACGGACGCCTATCCTCGCACGTCGGCAGCTGCGGCTGGCTGCGTCGACTTGGCTGCGTGCCGGGCCAGCGCCCACTGCACGTGCTCGCGCACCAGCGGCGAAGGATGCTGCGCGCGCGCGCCGAGCGCGGCCAGCACCTGCGGCGTGGTCGGCGCGTTGCCCAGCGCTACGGCGATATTGCGCAGCCAGCGTTCGTGGCCGCTGCGGCGGATCGCGCTGCCTTCGGTGCGGCGCAGGAACTCGTCTTCCTCCCAGGCGAACAACTGCGCCAGCGACGCCTTGTCCAGGTCGTTGCGCGCGCGGAAGTCCGGCTCGTCGCTGCGCTTGGCGAACTTGTTCCAGGGGCAGATCAGCTGGCAGTCGTCGCAGCCGAAGATGCGGTTGCCGATCGCCGGGCGCAGTTCCTCGGGAATCGCGCCGTCGTGCTCGATCGTGAGGTAGGCGATGCAGCGGCGCGCATCGAGCCGGTACGGCGCGACGATCGCCTGGGTCGGGCAGACGTCGATGCAGCGCGTGCAGGTACCGCAGTGGGCGCTGGCCGGCGGGTCGATCGGCAGCGGCAGGTCGACGTAGATCTCGCCGAGGAAGAACCAGGAACCGCCGTTGCGGTCGATCAGGCAGGTGTGCTTGCCGATCCAGCCCAGGCCGGCGTCGCGCGCCAGGGCGCGTTCGAGCACCGGCGCCGAATCGACGAACACGCGGTGGCCGAACGGGCCGATCTCGTCCTGGATGCGCTCGGCCAGCTTCTGCAGGCGGTTGCGCATCAGCTTGTGGTAATCGCGTCCCAGCGCATAGCGTGCGACATAGGCGCGCTCGCCGTCGCGCAGCGTGTCCCAGGCCGAATCGTCATCGTTGCGGCCGTAGTCCAGGCCCACCGAGATCACCCGCAACGTGCCGGGGATCAGCTCCGCCGGGCGCGAGCGCTTGTCGCCGTGCTGGGCCATCCAGTGCATCGTGCCGTACAGGCCCTGTTGCAGCCAGTCGCGCAAATGCGCCTCGTCCTGCTGCAGTTCGATCCCGGCGATGCCGCAGCGCTGGAAGCCGAACGTGCGCGCCAGCGCGCGGATGCGCGCGGCCGCAGCGTGGGGATCGGCGATGTCGAGACGGGCGGACATCGCGCAAGTATAGAATCCCGTGCATGTACGACTGCTTCGATCTCTATGCCACCGCGGACGCGCGCCGCATCGATGCGCAGGCCACCGCGCTGCTGGGCGGCGACGGCTACACGCTGATGCAGCGCGCCGGCCAGGCCGCCTGGCAGACGCTGCTGCAGCGCTGGCCGCAGGCGCAGCGCATCCTGGTGGCCTGCGGCAGCGGCAACAACGGTGGCGATGGCTACGTGCTGGCGCGGCTGGCGCATCGCGCCGGGCGCCAGGTGCGCGTGCTGCAGTTGCCCGGGCGCGGTCCGCAGTCGCCGCTGGCGCAGCGCGCCTGCACCGACTACATCGGCGTCGGCGGTCGCATCGAGGAGTTCGACGCGGCACTGGCGCAGGCCGACGTGGTGGTCGATGCGTTGCTCGGCATCGGCCTCAATCGCGCGCCGGACGCCGAACTGGCGGCGCTGCTCGGCGCGCTGGGCGGACTTGGCGCGCCGGTACTGGCGCTCGATGTGCCCAGCGGCGTGGACGCCGAAACCGGCAGCGTGCCCGGCGCGGTGTTGCCGGCGTCGCTGACGTTGCAGTTCATCGTCGCCCATGCCGGCCTGCATACCGGTGCGGCCTTGAACCATGTCGGCGAGCGCGCACTGGCGACGCTGGAGGTGCCGCCGGCTGCGTTCGCCGGTTGCGCGCCGCGCGCACAGGCCTGGACCGTCGGCGCCTTGCGCAGCCGTCTGGCGCCGCGCCGGCAGGACAGCCACAAGGGCGATTCCGGCCACGTGCTGTGCGTCGGCGGCAACCTCGGCAGCGGCGGGGCGGTGATGCTGAGCGCCGAGTCGGCCCTGCGCAGCGGCGCCGGTCTGGTCAGCGTCGCCACCCGTGGCGCGCACGTGGCGCCGCTGCTGGCGCGCTGTCCGGAGGCGATGGTGCATGCGATCGACGATGCAGGGACACTGGCGCCGTTGCTGCACAAGGCCAGTGTGGTCGCGCTCGGCCCCGGACTGGGCCAGGACGATTGGGCGCAGGCGCTGTGGCAGACGGTCCTGGCCGATTCGGACCGCGCGCTGATCCTGGACGCCGATGCACTGAACCTGCTTGCACAGGCGTCGCGGCCCGTCCCTCAGGCGGTACTGACCCCGCATCCGGGTGAGGCCGGGCGCCTGCTCGGCATTGCAACGTCAGAGGTGCAGCGCGATCGCTTCGCGGCCGCCGCGGCCTTGGCCGAGCGCTATCAGGCAGCGGTGGTGCTGAAGGGCGCCGGCAGCCTGGTCGCCGCGCCGGGGCAGGCGCCACGGGTGATCGCCGCCGGCAATCCTGGCATGGCGGTTGGCGGCATGGGCGATCTGTTGACCGGGGTGGTCGCGGCGCTGCGCGCGCAGGGCCTGTCGGCGTTCGAGGCGGCCGGCGTCGGCGCACTGCTGCATGCCGGCGCCGGCGATCGCGCGGCTGCCGCGGGCCAGCGCGGGCTGCTGCCGACCGATCTGTTGCCGGCGTTGCGGCGCCTGTCCAATCCGGAATCCGAATCATGAGCCTCATGTTGTTCCTGCCCGACAGCGACGCCACCGAACGTCTCGGTCGCGCGCTGGCCGCGACCCGCCCGACGCAGGCCTCGGTGCATCTGCACGGGGATCTGGGCGCCGGCAAATCGACTCTGGCGCGGGCGCTGCTGCGCGCGCTCGGCGTGCAGGGCGCGATCCGCAGCCCCACCTATACCTTGGTGGAGCGCTACCCGCTGGCCGATGGCGAAGCCTGGCATCTGGATCTGTACCGCATCGGCGCGGCCGGCGAGCTGGATTTCCTGGGGTTGGACGAGGGCGGGGCCACGCTGTGGCTGGTGGAATGGCCCGAACGCGGCGGCGACGTGCTGGCCCCGGCCGATCTGGACGTACGCCTGGCAGTGCGTGGCGATGGGCGCAGCGTCGCCCTGCAGGCGCGCACCGAGGCGGGCATCGCTTGGCTGGCCCGGGTGGGTAGACAGGCCGACTTGCAGGGACTTTTTGCCGGCTGACGCTAGAAAGTGAAGGCAGGTTATGGATTATTAAGGGAAAACCGCTTGCCTTTGACTCCCGGCGATGTTTGAATCGCGGTATGCGCCCGGGGACCCGTTTTTTCGCCAGTTTCGCCGCTGCCGCAGGCTGGTGCCTGGCGGCGCAGACGGCGTTTGCCGGACAGGTGCAGTCGGTCTCGCTCGACAACGGCGCCACCGGCACCCGCGCCGAGATCCGTCTGCAGGGCAGCGGTGGCTTCAGCACGCTGTCGCTGGCCAACCCCAACCGCTTGGTCGTCGATCTTCCCGATTCCTCCGCTGCCAAGGGCCTGAAGCTGCCGGCCGGCGGCGGCGTGGTGAGCGCGGTGCGGACCGGGCACCCGGTGCCGGGCACCTTGCGCATCGTCTTCGACCTGAGCAGCCAGGTGGTGGCGTTCAAGCCGCAGATGCAGACCATCGGCGGCAGTTCGGTGCTGGTGATCGAATGGCCGGGTGAAGCGCCAGCAGGCAAGGCGGTCGCCGTCGACGCGCCGACAGCCGCCACCCCGCTGCCCCAGGCCGCGCCGATGCCGGCGCCCAAGCCAGTGGATGCGCGCGCCGAAGCGGCACGCGCGACCGCGGCGCTGACCTCGTCGGTGGTGCAGCGTGCCAGCCAGCCGGCGCCGACCCCGGTGCCGCCGGCCGCGCCCACGCCTGCGCCCACCGTCGTTGCATCTGCGCCGAGCGTTGCGGCGGCGCCCGGCCATCCTGCGCCTGGCAGCGTGCCGTCGCCTGCGCCCGCGCCAGTCGCGCCGCCGGCGAACGCGCCCTCCGAGCGTGACGACGCGGACGACGACGCGGCGGTGGCCGCGGCCGCCGAAGCGCGCCCGGTGATGCCGAGCGCCGCGGCGCGAGTGAAGATGGCGCCGGGCATGCGCCCGCTGATCGTGGCCATCGATCCCGGCCACGGCGGGCAGGACCCGGGTGCCAGCGGCCCGAGCGGCAAGCACGAAAAGGACGTCACCCTGGCGATCGGTCGCGAGCTTGCCCGCCAGATCAACGCCACGCCGGGCATGAAGGCGTACATGACCCGCACCACAGACGTGTTCATTCCCCTGCCGATGCGCGCGCAGAAGGCGCGTGCGGCCAAGGCCGACATCTTCATCTCGATCCACGCCGACGCCGCCGAGAACCGCAGCGCCACCGGCTCCTCGGTCTACGTGCTGTCGACCAAGGGCGCGTCCTCGCAGCGCGCGCGCTGGCTGGCGGACAAGGAAAACGCCGCCGACCTGATCGGCGGCGTGCGCCTGCAGAAGACCGACAGCACCCTGGCCAACGTGTTGCTGGACCTGGCCCAGAGCGGGCACATGAAGGCCTCCGAAGACGCGGCCGGGCACGTGCTGGGCGGGCTGAAGCGGATCGGCAACAACCACAAGCCCGAGATCGAGCGCGCCAACTTCGCGGTGCTGCGCACGTCGGACATGCCGGCGATGCTGGTCGAGACCGCCTTCATCTCCAACCCGGACGAAGAGCGCCGGCTGACCGATCCGGCCTACCAGCGGCGCATCGCCGGCGCCGTGCTCGACGGCGTCAGCACCTTCTTCACCCGACAGCCGCCGCCGGGCACGCTGTTCGCCGCGCGCGCGCAGGCCGAGGCCGAAGCGGCCAGCACCGTGGCCGGCGGCAGCCGCTGAGGCGCTATCATTAACGGCTGATCCTCGATGACGGCGTCCGCGCCGCGAGCCGTGCCGATGTTCTTTGCATGCTGTCGTTTCCCTCCAGTCGCCAAGCCCCGTGCGCGTCTGCGCGTGCATGGAGCGAAGACGGCATGAGTATCCGGCAGCTGCCCGAGATCCTGATCAACCAGATCGCTGCCGGCGAAGTGGTCGAGCGGCCGGCCTCGGTGGTCAAGGAACTGGTGGAGAACGCGCTGGACGCCGGCGCGCACCGCGTCGACATCGATCTGGAAGAAGGTGGTGTGCGCCTGATCCGCATCCGCGACGACGGCGGCGGCATCGCGCCGGAGGAACTGCCGCTGGCCATCTCGCGGCACGCGACCAGCAAGATCGCCTCGCTGGACGACCTGGAATCGGTGGGCACGCTGGGGTTCCGCGGCGAGGCGCTGCCGTCGATCGCCTCGGTCAGCCGCTTCACCCTGGCCTCGCGCCGTGCCGGCGACGAACACGGCGCTGCCCTGCAGGTCGAAGGCGGCAAGGTCGGCGAGGTGCAGCCGCGCGCGCTGCCGCCTGGCACGCTGGTCGAGGTTCGCGAGCTGTTCTACAACGTGCCGGCCCGGCGCAAGTTTCTGCGTGCCGAGCGCACCGAACTGGGCCACATCGAGGAGTGGCTGCGTTCGCTGGCGCTGGCGCGCCCGGACGTGGAGCTGCGCGTCTCGCACAACGGCAAGCCATCGCGGCGCTACAAGCCGGGCGACCTGTACTCGGATGCGCGCCTGGGCGAGACCCTGGGCGAGGACTTCGCAAAGCAGGCGCTGCGCGTGGACCACAGCGGTGCCGGCCTGCGCCTGCATGGCTGGATCGCGCAGCCGCATTACTCGCGCGCCAGTGCCGACCAGCAGTACCTCTACGTCAATGGTCGCTCGGTGCGCGACCGCAGCGTCGCCCATGCGGTGAAGATGGCCTACGGCGACGTGCTGTTCCATGGCCGGCAGCCGGCCTATGTGCTGTTCCTGGAACTGGAGCCGGCGCGGGTCGACGTCAACGTGCATCCGGCCAAGCACGAGGTGCGCTTCCGCGACGCGCGGCTGATCCACGACTTCGTCTATCGCACGCTGCAGGACGCGCTGGCGCAGACCCGCGCCGGCAGCCTGCCCGGCGTGATCGGCGCCGACGCGGCGCTGCCGCCGCCAGCCGCGGGCGCTGCGGCCTGGGCGGGTGCAGGCGCGCCGAACGGCGGCGGTACGGGTGGTGGCGGCGGGCAGGGCTACGGTTACGGCGCGCAGTGGCGCCCGGCGCAATCGCCGCTGGGCTTGCGCGTGGAAGAGGCGCCGGCCGCCTATGCGGCGCTGTACGCGCCTGCCGCGGAAGCGGGCAGTGCCGCCAGCCTGCCGCGGCAGACCCAGGACCCGGCCGGCGGCCTGCCGCCGACCGCCGCCGACAGCGGCGTGCCGCCGCTCGGCTATGCCATCGCGCAGTTGCACGGCATCTACATCCTGGCCGAGAACGCCGATGGCCTGATCGTGGTCGACATGCACGCCGCGCACGAACGCATCGGCTACGAGCGCCTGAAGACCGCACACGACGGCATCGGCCTGCACGCGCAGCCGCTGCTGGTGCCGATCACCCTGGCGGTCGGCGAACGCGATGCCGATACCGCCGAACGCGAGGCCGAGACGCTGGCCGCGCTCGGGTTCGAGATCACCCGCAGCGGGCCGCAGTCGCTGCAAGTGCGCAGCATCCCGGCGCTGCTGGCGCAGGCCGAGCCGGAGGCCTTGCTGCGCGACGTGCTCACCGACCTGCGCGAACACGGCCACAGCGGCCGCATCGCCGGCGCGCGCGACGCGTTGCTGTCGACCATGGCCTGCCACGGCGCGGTGCGCGCCAACCGTCGCCTCACCGTGCCGGAAATGAACGCCTTGCTGCGCGACATGGAGGCCACCGAGCGCTCCGGACAATGCAATCATGGGCGTCCGACCTGGGCGCGGTTCACCCTGGGCGAGATCGATCGTTGGTTCCTGCGGGGGCGGTGATGGACAAGCAAGTGTGGACGACGGCGCTGCTGGTAGCGCTCGTCGCCTTGGGCGGATGCGGCAAACAGGCGCCGGCGCCGGCCGCGCCGAAGGCGATGGACGCGCGCTTCGTGGCCGACGAACAGGCCTGGCGCGCGCAGCGCCAGCGCGAACTGCAGGCGCCGGATGGCTGGACCAGCCTGGTCGGCCTGCACTGGCTGGAACTGAAGGAGCACTACGTCGGCAGCGGCCCGGACAGCGGCATCCGCCTGGCGGTCGGGCCGGCGCGAATGGCCCTGGTGTCGCAGGTGCAGCGCGAGGTGTACCTGACGCCCGAACGCGGCGCCGCCCTCAGCGTCGCCGGTGCGCCGGTGCAGGGGCGCATCCGCCTGTACAGCGATCATGACCCGCAGCCGACGGTGATCGACTTCGACGACGGCAAGGGCAAGCTCAGCCTGATCGAACGCGGCGGCCGCTACGCGCTGCGGGTCAAGCACGCCGATGCGCCGACCCGGCTCGGTTTCGCTGGCGTGCCGTACTGGCCGCTGGCCGAATCCTGGCGCGTGCGCGGGCGTTTCGTGCCCAATCCGCCGGGCACGACCCTGCCCATCGTCGACATCATCGGCGTCACCACGCCATCGCCCAATCCCGGCGCGCTGGAGTTCGAACGCGGCGGCAAGCGCTACCGCCTGCAGGCGATCGGCGAACCCGGCCAGCCGCTGTTCGTGGTGTTCGCCGACCGCACCAGCGGCCGCGGCAGCTACCCGGCCGGACGCTTCCTGGACGTGGACGCCCCTGCGGCCGACGGCAGCGTGGTGCTGGATTTCAACCGCGCCTACGACCCACCGTGCGCATTCACGCCCTTCGCCACGTGCCCGCTGCCGCCGCCGGAGAACCGCCTCGACCTGGTGGTGGATGCCGGCGAGAAGACCTACGCCGCTGCCCATTGACCCGAGGATGCCGATGACCCCGTTCCCGCGCCCGTTGCGCCGCCTGCTGCTGGGGCTTTCGCTGTGCCTGGCCCTGCCGGCACTGGCCCGCACGCCGCCGCCGCCGGTCGCTCCTGCCGCCGCGCCCGCGGTGGCGCCGCCGACGCCGCTGTTGTGGAAGGTCAGCGGGACGCGCGGCACGCTGTACCTGCTGGGCTCGTTCCACATGCTCAAGGCCGACGACTATCCGCTGGCCCGCGAGGTCGATGCGGCCTATGCGGCGTCGCCGCGGTTGCTGTTCGAACTGGCTCCGAAGGACGTGGACGCGCCGCAACTGGGCGCGCAGATGCTGCAGGCGGCGCAGCGCCACGACGGCAAGCGGCTGCAGGACGACCTGGACCCGGCCATCTGGGAACGGCTGCGTCGCTATGCCGCCGGCCACGGCCTGCCGCTGGCGCAGATGAGCGGCTTCGAGCCGTGGTTCGTCGGCCTCAGCATCAGCATCGCCGACATGCAGACGCAGGGCCTGCAGGCCGATGCCGGGCTGGACCGTCACTTCATGCGCCTGGCCCAGCAGGACGGCAAGACCGCCGAGGGCCTGGAGACCGCGCAGGCGCAGATCGACCTGCTCGACGGCATGGACCCGGTGGAGCAGAAGCAGATGCTGACCGAGGCGCTCGACGACGCCGAGCAGGGCGCGGCGCAGACCCTGCGCCTGCACGACGCCTGGCGTCGCGGCGACGAGCGCCAGCTATGGCAGGAGATCGGCGCGCAGATGAAGCGCGATTATCCGCGGCTGTACCAGCGCATTGACGTGGAGCGCAACCAGGCCTGGTTGCCGCGCCTGGAGCAGCGCCTGAAGGACGGTGGCGGCGACACCCTGGTGGTGGTCGGTGCGCTGCATCTGCTCGGGCCGGACGGCGTGGTCGACGGCCTGCGTGCGCGCGGCTACAAGGTCCAGCGGATCTGCGGGAATTGCAAGCCGGCAAAGTCGCGCTGACCCACGCCTGCGAGGCTTCGGCCGTACCCTCATCCGCCCCTGCGGGGCACCTTCTCCCGGCGGGAGAAGGAGAAGCCAGAGCCCCTCTCCCACCGGGAGAGGGGTTGGGGTGAGGGTAGGGGCGCGCAGCGCCCTGCCGAACCCACCCGGTCGCAATCCTCTCAGCGCGAACGCGACTTCGGCGAGGCACCCGCCGGCGGTTCGCCGGGCTTGCCGGTGCCGGCGGCCGGGCGGCCGAAGCCGGCGCCGAGGTTGCGCTGGAACTCGTGCCACAGTTCCAGGTTGCGCTCGGTGAGCTGGTTCATCATGGTCCACGGAGTCTGTCCCAGCAGGTTGCCCATCTGCTGGCGGAACTGCTGCTGCTGGTCGAGGAACACCTGCATGCTGCGCTCCAGATAGTTGCCCATGAAGCCCTGCAGCGAGTCGCCGTAGAAGCGGATGATCTGGCTGAGCAACTGCGTGGACAGCATCGGTTCGCCGTCCTGTTCCTGGTCGGCGATGATCTGCAGCAGCACTGCGCGGCTGAGGTCTTCGCCGGTCTTGGCGTCGCGGACTTCGAATTCCTCGCCGTCGATGATCAACTGGCGGACGTCTTCGATGGTGATGTAACTGGAGATCTCGGTGTCGTAGAGGCGGCGATTGGGATACTTCTTGATGATGCGAATCTCAGCCATGAAGCGATCGCTCTGTGACGGTAGGCGCGCAGCATGGCGCAGCGCAGCAGGGCTTGCAACCGCCGAAAGTACCTGAACACGCGGGTGCAGCAAAAAAATCATGCTGCGCAGCATTCGCAGCGCAGCGAACGTCCGCAGGCCGCCGTGGCGGCCAATGCGGGATAGCGTTACCTCGCGCGAAAGCCGCCGCCTGAGCGATTCAGCCGCTCACCACCCCATGTGGTGGCCGCCGTTGATGTCCAGGTTCGAACCGGTGATCCACGCCGCTTCCTCGGCCACCAGGAACGCCACGGCGTAGGCGATCTCCTCCGGCTTGCCGAGACGCCCGGTGGGAATGTCGGCGGCGATCTTGGCGCGCACTTCCTCCGGCACCGCCATCACCATGTCGGTGGCGACGTAGCCGGGCGAGACCGTGTTGACGGTGATGCCGTAGCTGGCGTTCTCGCGCGCCAGGGAAATGGTGAAGCCATGCATGCCGGCCTTGGCCGCGGCGTAGTTGGCCTGGCCGTACTGGCCCTTGAGGCCGTTGATCGAGCTGATCTGGATGACCCGCCCCCAGCGCTTCTGGCGCATGCCCTCGATCACCGGGCGGGTGACGTTGAACACCGAGTTGAGGTTGGTGTTGATGACCTCGTGCCATTGCTCGGCGGTCATCTTGTGGAAGGTGGTGTCGCGGGTGATGCCGGCGTTGTTGACCAGGATCTCGACCGGGCCGAGCTGGCGTTCGACCTCGCGGATGAGGCGCTGCGCGTGTTCGGGCGAGGCGACGTCGCCGGGGACGATGGCGACCTCGTGACCACGCTCGCGCATGCGCTGCTGCCAGGCCAGGGCCTTGGCCTCGTCGCGGTAGTTGCTGGCCACGCGGTGGCCCTGTGCGGCCAGCCGCTCGCAGATCGCGGTTCCGATGCCGCCGGTGCCGCCGGTGACCAGCGCAACGCGTGATGTCATGGATGTCGCTCCGGATAGAGAAAGAAGGAGGGCGGCCGCGGCGCGGCCCAGGGTGCGATTCTAGTCAGCCTTGATGTCGCTGGGGATAGCGGGCGCGGCCGGTGCTGCGGCGTCCACGCGTCGGTCCTGCGCCGGCAGCCGTGCCGGGTCGAAGCTGCGCAGCGCGCAGTCCAGCAGCGTCCTCACCGATCCGGCGCCTGCCAGCGCGGCCGGCGGCTGGCCCAACGTCGCCCAGGCCAGGCGCAGCGCCGGCAGCGGGTCGGCGTCGTCCAGCGGCAGCGCGGCATGCGATTTGGACAGCTTGCGGCCGTCGGGGCCGAGCAGCAGCGGCAGGTGCAGGTAGCGCGGCGTCGGCAGGCCCAGCGCGCGCTGCAGCAGGATCTGCCGCGGCGTGGAATCGAGCAGGTCGGCGCCGCGCACCACGTCGGTGATGCCTTGTGCAGCATCGTCGACCACCACCGCCAGTTGGTAGGCCCAGCAGCCGTCGGCGCGCAGCAGCACCACATCGCCGACCTCGCTGTAGACGTCCTGGCGCAGCCGGCCGCGGACGCCGTCGTCGAAGGCGACCACGCTGGCCGCGCCGGGCGGCACGCGCAGGCGCAGCGCCGGGTGCGCGCGGACCTGGGTCGCCACGCAGGCATGGTGCACGCCGCCTTGCGCCGCCAGGTCGCTGCGGCTGCAACTGCAGGGAAAGGCCAGGTCGGCCTGCAGCAGTCGCTGCGCTGCGTCGCGGTATACCGGGTCGCGCTCGCTCTGCCGCAGCACCGGCCCGTCGGCCTCCAGGCCGCAGGCGCGCAGGCTGGCCAGTTGCCGCTCGGCGGCGCCGGGCACGCTGCGCGGACGGTCCACGTCCTCGATGCGCAGCAGCCATTCGCCGCCGGCGTGGCGCGCCAACAGCCAGCTGCCGAAGGCGGCGAGCAGGGATCCCAGGTGCAGCGGGCCGGTGGGCGAGGGCGCAAAGCGGCCGCGGTAGGGGGGCGGGGACATGGATAAGCTGAATCCTCGGTCAGGTACGCGCTTGAATTCAAGCGGCCGACACCGCAGATTCGAGCCAATCCCTACCATTTAATCCGTGCGGAGCCCACGCTCACATGTTCAATCGCATCGTCCTGTTCCTCATCACCAACCTGGCGGTGCTGGTCCTGGCCGGCATTGTCATGTCCGTGTTTGGGGTCAACCCCAACCAGATGGGCGGCCTGCTGGTGATGGCCGCGATCTTCGGCTTCGGCGGCTCGCTGGTGTCGCTGCTGCTGTCCAAGTTCATGGCCAAGCGCGCCACCGGCGCGCAGGTCATCACCGAGCCGCGCAACCACACCGAGCGCTGGCTGCTGCAGACCGTGCAGCGCCAGGCGCAGGCCGCGGGCATCGGCATGCCCGAGGTCGCCGTGTACGACGGTCCGGAAATCAACGCCTTCGCCACCGGCGCCAACCGCAACAACGCGCTGGTCGCGGTCTCCACCGGCCTGCTGCAGAACATGACCGAGGACGAGGCCGAGGCGGTGCTGGGCCATGAGATCAGCCACATCGCCAACGGCGACATGGTGACCATGGCGCTGCTGCAGGGCGTGCTCAACACCTTCGTGATCGTGCTGGCGCGCGTGGTCGGCGGCGTGGTCGACAGCTACCTGTCGGGCAACCGCGACGGCCGTCGCGGCCTGGCCTACTACGCGATCGTGATGGTGCTGGAACTGGTGTTCGGCCTGTTCGCGACGATGATCGCGATGTGGTTCTCGCGCTACCGCGAGTTCCGCGCCGACGCCGGCGGCGCCAGCCTGGCCGGCCGCGCCAAGATGATCGCGGCGCTGCAGCGCCTGGAGCTCAACCATGGCCAGAGCACGCTGCCGTCGCAGGTGCAGGCGTTCGGCATCGCCGGCGGCCTGGGCCAGGGCCTGCGCAAGTTGTTCATGAGCCACCCGCCGCTGGCCGAGCGCATCGCCACCCTGCGCGCCTCGCACGTCAACGCGACAGTGAGCTGAGGTCGACCGCTACAGGCGCAGCAAATGCCTGCGCCTGTAGCGGCTTTTGCCAATCCCCAATCCCGAATCCCCAATCCCGGCCTCTCAGGCAAAATCGAAGTTCATCCCCGGCGCCGCCAGGCCGACGAACTCGCCCTGTACGTAATCGACGCCGGCACTGAACAGCAGGCTCATCGAGGTGGCGTCGGAGACGAACTCGGCGATGGTGCGGATGCCGGCAGACTGCGCGCGCCCAGTGATCTCGCGGATCTTGTCCTGGTGTTCGCGGGTCTGGGTCAGGTCCTGGGTGAAGCCGCGGTCCAGCTTCAGGAACGAGGGCTGGAAGTGCGCCAGCAACTGGAACGAATCCAGGCCGGAGCCGAACTGTTCCAGCCCGACCTTGCAGTCCAGGGCGGTGGCGTCGGCCAGGAATTGCTGGGCATTGCGCAGATGGGTGAACACCTTGGCTTCCGGTGTCTGCAACCACAGGCGGTCGCCGGGCACGCCGTGCGTCGCCAGTTCGCGCCGGATCAGGTCGACCATCTGCGTGTCGGCGAAGGCCTCCGGGCTGACCTTGACCAGCAGGCTGGTGGCATGGCCGGCGCGCTGGCGTTCGCCGATCACGGCGATCGCACGAGAGACCACCCAGCGGTCGATCTCGGCAGTCAGGCCATGCTCGGCGGCGATGCCGAGGAAGGTCGACGGGCCGATCAGCTCGTCGTTGCGCTCCAGGCGCAGGTAGGCCTCGTACAGTTCGTGCTGGTCGCCCTGCAGGTTCAGCACCGGCTGGTAGTGCAGCAGGAAGCCGTCGCCAGCCAGGGCCTCGCGCAGGTGCTGCACCCAGCGCTGCACGCGCTCCTCCTCGAGGCGATCGGCCGCGCCCGGGTCGAAGATCTTGCAGGCGTTGCCGCCCAGCTCCACGGTCGCCTGCACGTTCTCGCTGGCGCGCGCCAGGACCTGGCCGACGCTGGCGATCTTCTCGCCGATCTGCACGCCGCCGATGCTGACGGTGACCGTGGCCGAGCGCTCGCCGACGCTGAACACATGGCTGGCGTAGGCCTGCAGCAGGCGCTCGGCCAGTGCCGCGGTGCGCGCGTAGTCGCCTTCCAGCAGCAGCGCGAAGTTGTGCTCGCCGAAGCGCGCCGCCTGCACGTCGCCGTCGATGGCCGCGGCCAGGTGCTGGCCCAATGCTGCGACCAGCGCGTCGGCCGAATCCAGGCCGATGTCGGCCAGCAGCCGCGCGTAATGATCCGGCTCGACCAGCAAGAAGCCGTACTGGCCCTCGCCGCGGCCGACCTGGGCCACGGCGGTTTCCAGCGCCAGCATCAAGGTGGGGCGGTTGAGCAGGCCGGTGACCTGGTCGCGCTGGCGCAGGTCCTCGACCTCGCGCGCCAGTTCCGGGTCGAACTCCTCGCGGCGGCGGAACACCACCTGCACGCAGGCCTCGCCCTCGTAGCTGGCGGTGGCGAATTCCATGGTCGCCGGGAAACTGTCGCCTTCCAGGGTGCGTGCGTCCACCTGGTACTGCGCCGGCGGCGGCTCGCCCTTGCTCAGCGACTTCAGCACCTGCTTGAAGCCTTCCACGTGCTGCGGCGCGACCATGTCCAGCAGCGACACGCCTTCGACGTCGTCGAACGACGCGAACCCGAACATCTCCAGGTAGGCGTCGTTGGCGCGGATGTGCATGCCTTCGTGGATGTAGGCGATCGGATCGCGCGAGGAGGCGATCAACGCATCGCAGCGGCGCTCGGTCTCGCGCATCTGCGCCTCGATCCGGCGCAGCCCGCGCCGCGCCTGCAGATCGGCCCAGGTGGTGCGCACCACCGCCAGCAGGTGCTCGGGGCGCTGCCGCAGCGCGATCGCGCGCGCGCCGCCGGCCACGGCCTCCAGCCATTCGTTCTCGTCGATGCGCTCGGCCAGCACGATGACCGGGATGTCCTTGCCGCTGGCCGCGACCCGCTGCAGCACCTGCGGCAGGGGGATCGACTGGGCCTGTGCGCTGAGCACCAGGTCGATCGGCTGCGCGGCCAGCATCGCCGACAACTCCTCGGCGTGCTGCGGCCGCGACGGGCGCACCGCGATGCCGCTGTTGCGCAGGCTGCTGACGATCGCCTCGGCGTCTTCGCCGCTGTCGTCGACGATCATCAGGCGGAGGGTGATGTCTTTGCCTGTGTGCATGAAGCCTCCCGGGGACGGGGTTTAATACACGATGGCCGCTGTCGCGTCCATGTTGTTCGGGAATGGGGAATCGGGAATGGGGAGTCGCAAGAGCGGGCTATTGTGTCTGAACGTTCGCGGGCGGACCGGGACGCGCTCGCAACGAGCGGTGTTTCGATTCCCCATTCCCGATTCCCCATTCCCTGCCGCTAGGCCGCCAAGCCCGCCGCATGGCCCGAGGCCCAGGCCCACTGGAAGTTGTAGCCGCCCAGCCAGCCGGTGACGTCGAGCACTTCGCCGACGAAGTACAGGCCGGGTACGCGTCGCGATTCCATGGTCGAGGACGACACCTGGTCGGTGTCCACGCCGCCCAGGGTGACTTCGGCGGTGCGGTAGCCCTCGGTGCCGCTGGCCACCAGCGGCCAGGCGCCGAGCAGCTCGGCGGCCGCGCGCAGCTGCGGCTCGTCAAGTTGGCGCACCGGTTTGTCCGGCAGCCACACCTCGCACAGGCGTTGTGCGAAGCGGCGCGGCAGCGCCTCGCCCAGCACCGTACGCAGTTCGCTGGCGCCGCGCAGGCGCTTGTGTTCGCGCAGCCAGGTCGCCGCGTCCTGCCCCGGCAGCAGGTCCAGGCGCAGGTCGTCGCCCGGCTGCCAATAGGAGGAGATCTGCAGGATCGCCGGGCCGCTGACCCCGCGGTGGGTGATCAGCATGAAGTTGCGGAAGCTTGTGCCATTGCAACGGGCCTCCACCGGCAAGGCCAGGCCGGACAGGTCGTGCAGGCGTTCCTGGTGCTTGCCGCTCAGGGTCAGCGGCACCAGGCCGGCGCGGGTCGGCAGCACGGCGTGGCCGAACTGCCGCGCCAGGTCGTAGCCGAAGCCGCTGGCGCCGAGGCTGGGGATGGACAGCCCGCCGGTCGCCACCACCAGCGAATCCGCCTGCACCGGGCCGTCGTCGGTGTCCAGGCGGAAGCCCTCGCTGCCGCGTTCCACCGCGCGCACGCTGCAGTCGGTGCGCACGGTGACGCCGGCTGCGGCGCACTCGTCCATCAGCATGCGCACGATCTGCTTGGAGGAGATGTCGCAGAACAACTGCCCCAGTTCCTTCTCGTGATAGGCGATGCCGTGGCGCTCGACCAGGTCGATGAAGTCGGTGGGGCGGTAGCGGGCCAGCGCCGACTTGCAGAAGTGCGGGTTGGCCGACAGGAAGTTGCCCGGGCCGGTACCGGTATTGGTGAAATTGCAGCGGCCGCCGCCGGACATCAGGATCTTCTTGCCGACCTTGTTGGCGTGGTCGATCACCCGCACCCGGCGCCCGCGCTGGCCGGCGGCGATCGCGCACATCAGCCCGGCGGCGCCGGCGCCGATCACCACGACGTCGGTGCGGAGGGGGGCTGTCCCGGCGCTCATGCCGCGGCTTTGCGCACCGTTGGGGTGAAGGCGAAGCTGCCGCTGTCGCCCAGCCACTGCACCTCGCCGTCCTGGATCACCACGTCGAAGCGCATGCTGCGCTGGATCAGCTCGGCCGCCGCGGCCACGGCCTCGGCCGGCAGGTCGATCACCTGCACCTGCTTGAGCTTGCCCAGCGCCGAGGCGTTCTTGTCCCACCAGATGTCCGCGGCGCGGCCGCCGTAGTTGGCCACCACCACCGAACGTGCCCGCCCGCAGGCCTTGCGCACCCGCGATTCGTCGGGCTGGCCGACCTCGATCCATTGTTCGATCGCGCCGGTGTAGTCCATCCGCCACAGGTCGGGCTCGTCGTCGCTGCTCAGGCCCTTGCCAAACAGCAGGCGCTCCTCGGCGTACAGCGCGAAGGTCAGCAGGCGCGCCATCAGCCGCTGGTCGGTCTCGGACGGATGTTGCGCCAGGGTCAGGGAGTGGGCGGCGTAGTAGCCGCGGTCCATGTCGGAAATCTGCAGCTCCGCCTTGCGGAGGGTGGCGGTGAGGGCCATGCGGCTACCGGGATCGAGGGCGCAATAGGATACGGTGTGCGGAGCCGCCGCCGACCCGTGCCGCGGGTGGGGCCCGAGGATCGATGCCGGGTGGGATGGCAGAGGCGAGGGGAGCGCTGGGTGGATGCGGCGGTGTGTGTGGCGCTCAGCGCCTCAGTCGCCGTTGCCCGGCAGGCGGCAGATTTGCGCAGTTTTCGCGGATCGGCAGCAGGATCGGCCGCGCCGGCACTAACTTTAGGGTGAGGTTCAGCTTCCTTGTGGTGGATCCCGGTTTGTCTACACAAAGATGTCGCTTTTTGATCGCGACCCGCGTATGGTGGCTCCACTGTGTTTGCTAGAGTCACCGTGAATCGTGGCTTGGTGCAGTAGATCTCGCGATCCACTTCATCGTTCCGCTCGCTTTACTAACGCCTGCAACTCAGTCTCGGCCTCGATCTCCGATGGCTGCGATTTCTTCAATTCAATGTTTCAGGAGTTAGCAAATGTCTGATCGTCAGAGCGGTACCGTGAAGTGGTTCAACGATGCCAAGGGCTTCGGCTTCATCACCCCGGAAAGCGGCCCGGACCTGTTCGTGCACTTCCGCGCGATCCAGGGCACCGGCTTCAAGTCGCTGCAGGAAGGCCAGAAGGTGACCTTCGTCGCCGTGCAGGGCCAGAAGGGTATGCAGGCTGACCAGGTGCAGGCCGTCTAAGGACGCCCGCCACCGCAAGGTGCCGAACGCCGGAAGCGCAAGCTTCCGGCGTTTTTGTTTTGGGCGATGCTGGCGTCGGGCGCGCGTTCGCGCCAGCGGTGGCCGTTCGCGGCGCAGCGCCGAGCGCTGCGGCGATGCCCGTGCACACGCCGGTTCACACCCGCATCCGGCTACGATGGCGGCCCCCAGTCGCCGGAGCCGCCGCCATGATCACCGTGCATCACCTCAACCAGTCCCGGTCGCAGCGCGTGCTGTGGTTGCTGGAGGAACTGGCGCTGCCGTACCAGGTGATCAAGTACCAGCGCGACCCCAAGACCATGCTGGCGCCGGCGGAGCTGCGCGCGATCCATCCGCTGGGCAAGTCGCCGGTGCTGGTGGACGACGGCCACGTGCTGGCCGAGTCCGGCGCCATCCTCGACTATCTGGTGGACCGTTACGATACCGGCTGCACGCTGTCGCCGGCGCCGCAGCCGCTGGATTCGCCCGAGCGCCTGCGCTACCGCTACTGGATGCACTACGCAGAGGGCTCGGCGATGCCGCCGCTGCTGATGAGCCTGGTGTTCGGGCGGATCCGCTCGGCGAAGATGCCGTTCTTCGCCCGGCCGATCGCCAAGGGCATCGTCGAAAAGGCGATGCGCAGCTTCGTCGGGCCGCAGGTGCGCCTGCACCTGGACTGGATGGAGCGCGAGCTGGCGGCCACCGGCTGGTTCGCCGGCGACCGCTTCACTGCCGCGGACGTGCAGATGAGCTTCCCGGTGCAGGCCGCGGCGGCACGCATCGGCCTGCAGGCGCATCCGAACCTGGCCGGGTTCGTGCAGCGGATCGAGCAGCGCCCCGCCTACCAGCGGGCGCTGCAGCAGGGCGGTCCGTTCGAACTGCTCGGCGGCGCGAACGACTGAGCCTGTCGCGCGCGGGCCGCGCCTCCCGCGCGGTCAGCGGACGGCGGGGCGGGCCGGGCAGGCGCGTATGAAGGCGATGCTGTCGGCCATGACCGGGAGCGCCGAGTCGTCCTTGCGCAGCGCCAGCACCAGGCGCATGTGGCCTATGCCGGGATAGGTCTTCAGTTCCGCCGGCACGCCGACACGCTGAAGCGCGGCCTGCAGCGATTGGCTGTTGTGCGGCTCCACCACGGTGTCGGCATCGCCGTGCAGCAGCAGCGCCGGCGGCTCGTCGCCGTCGACGAAGTTCACCGGCTGCGAACGCCGCTGCTGCGCCGGGTCCTGGCCGAACATGCCGATCAGGTCCGGATCGGTCAGCGGCAGGAAATCGTAGGGGCCGGCCAGCCCGACCAGGCCGCACAGCTGCCGCGGCGACAGGCCCTGCGCCTGCAGCCAGTGGCCGTCGGTGGCCAGCAGTGCGGCGATGTGCGCGCCGGCGGAGTGGCCCATCAGCACCAGTCGCTGCGGATCGCCGCCGTACTCGACGGCATGGCGCTGGCTCCAGGCCACCGCGGCGGCGGCGTCGCGCATGAAGCCGTCCAGGGTCACCTGCGGATACTTGCGGTAGTCCGGCACGATCGCGACCACGCCGTGCCGCGCCAGCGCTTCGCCGGCCCAGCGGTAGTTTTGGCGGGTGCCGGTCTTCCAGGTGCCCCCGTGGAAGAACACCACCACCGGCGCGTGCTGCACCCCGGCCGGGCGGTACACGTCCAGCGCCAGGCCGTGCGCGGCGTCGTAGACGATGCCGCGCTGCTCGCTGAGGCCATGCCGCGAGGAGCCGGCGTTGAGGCCGCCGAAGAACAGGCTGCTGCAGGCCGAGACCAGCAGCGAGGACAGGGCGATCAGGGCGTTGCGGGGCCAGCGGGGGCGAGACGGACGGTCGGACATGGGCGATCCCGGAGAGGAGCGCGGAGCATGCCGGATGCGGGTGTCGGCGGCGAGTGGAGGTGGGGCGAGGACTTGGGAGTGGGGAGTCGGGATTCGCAAAAGCGCGGCTTTGCGCTTGCGCCTTGATTTCGCGGTGGTCGGACCCTCACCCCAACCCCTCTCCCGGGGGGAGAGGGGCTTGGCATGCCTGCGCGCCACGAAGCGTGCACTGGATGCTCACCTTGCGGACTTTCCAATGAAGCCTGCGACTTCTACGCTGTCTCCCATGTCCTCCTTGCGTTTCGACAATCGTTTCGTCGCCGAGTTGCCTGGCGACCCGGAAACCGGGCCGCGGCGCCGCGAGGTGCTGGGGGCGCTGTGGTCGCCGGTCGAGCCGACGCCGGTGGCGGCGCCGCGGCTGCTGGCGTACTCGCCGGAGGTGGCGGCCTTGCTCGGGCTGTCCGAGCAGGAAGTGGAGGCGCCGCAGTTCGCCGCGGTGTTCGCCGGCAATGCGCTCTATGCGGGCATGCAGCCCTACGCGGCGAACTACGGCGGCCACCAGTTCGGGCATTGGGCCGGGCAACTGGGCGACGGCCGCGCGATCTCGCTGGGCGAGGCCCTGGGTGTGGACGGGCGGCGCTGGGAGCTGCAACTCAAGGGTGCCGGGCCCACGCCGTATTCGCGCGGCGCCGACGGCCGCGCGGTGCTGCGCTCCTCGATCCGTGAGTTCCTGTGCAGCGAGGCCATGCATCACCTGGGCGTGCCGACCACGCGCGCGCTGAGCCTGGTCGGCACCGGCGAGACGGTGGTGCGCGACATGTTCTACGACGGTCACCCGCGCGCCGAACCGGGCGCGGTGGTGTGCCGGGTGGCGCCTTCGTTCGTGCGCTTCGGCAGTTTCGAGCTGCCGGCCGCGCGCGGCGACATCGCATTGCTGCGGCGCCTGGCCGATCTGGTGATCGCGCGCGATTTCCCGGAATTGCCGGGAACCGGCGGCGCGCGCGACGCGGCCTGGTTCGCCGAGATCTGTGCGCGCACTGCGCGCATGGTGGCGCACTGGATGCAGGTCGGCTTCGTGCACGGGGTGATGAACACCGACAACATGTCGATCCTGGGGCTGACCATCGACTACGGCCCGTATGGCTGGGTCGACGACTACGACCCGGAGTGGACGCCCAACACCACCGATGCGCAGGGGCGCCGCTACCGGTTCGGCACGCAGCCGCAGGTCGCGTACTGGAACCTGGGTCGGCTGGCGCAGGCGCTGGCCCCGCTGTTCGACGACGTGACACCGCTGCACGACGGCCTCGAACGGTTCCGTTCCGACTATGCGCAGGCCGAGCGCGACAACATCGCGGCCAAGCTCGGCCTGCAACAGTGCGGCGATGACGATGTGGCGCTGATGCGCGACGTGCTGGACCTGCTGCAGCAGGGCGAGGTCGACATGACCCTGTGGTTCCGCGGCTTGAGCGCATTGCCGCTGCAGCCGTGGACGCCGGCGCAGGCCCTGGCGGCACTGGCCGACGCGTTTTACGACCCGGACAAACTGGCGGCGCAGGCGCCGGCGTTCGAGGCCTGGCTGGCCCGCTATGCGCAGCGCCTGCAGCAGGATCCGCTGCCCGCCGCCGTGCGTGCGGAGCAGATGCGTGCGGCCAACCCGCGCTACGTGCTGCGCAACTACCTGGCGCAGCAAGCGATCGACCGCGCCGAGCAGGGCGATACCGGCGGCATCGATGAACTGCTGGAGGTGATGCGGCGTCCCTACGACGAGCAGCCGGGGCGCGAGGCCTTCGCGGCGAAGCGTCCGGACTGGGCGCGAGCCCGGGCCGGCTGTTCGATGCTGTCGTGCAGTTCCTGAGCGGGGGCGGCGCGTGCGCTCAGGACGCGGTCGCGCCACGGTAGCGCCAGGCGGCCAGGAAGGTCGCCACCACTTCTTCCGCCAGCGCCTGCTGGGCGGCCGCGTCCGGCGCCTGTCCGTTGAGCATGGCGCTGGGATAGGCGTAGCCGAAGGTCGCGCCGATGAAGGCGGTGGCGGCGAGGAAGGGCGCCTCGACCTGCACGTCGCCACGCGCGTGCAGGGTCTGCAGCAGGGCGCTCAGGCGCTCGCGCAGGCGGCCGGCGCGGCGCTGGTGCAGCGATTGCAGCAGATCCGGCATCTGCGCGCTGGCCTGCACCAGCAGGCGATGCAGGCGCAGGGCGTCGGGCGCGTACAGGTGCGCCGGCACGGTCACCGCGATCTGCCGCAGGGTCGCCGGCAGGTCCTGCGCGGTGGCGCTGCTGATGTTCTCCAGGCGGGTCTGCAATTCCTCGCCCAGGGCCTCGAACACCTGCATCAGCAGCTCGGCCTTGCTGGAAAAGTGGTTGTACAGGCTCTGCCGGGTCAGCCCGGCCTGGCTGGCGATCTGTTCCAGCGACACGTCCAGCCCATGCTCCAGCAGCAGCGTACGCGCTGCCGCCAGCAGGCGCGGGCGGGCCAGCGCCGGCCGGCCGCGCGGCCGGGCGGGCGCGCCCGCAGCCGCTGCCTCGGGTGTCGCAGTCGTTGCTTGCGCACCCGACTGGCGAAGGGTTGTGCTTCCCTTCATGAATGTTTTTTTGTCTTTGAGTAAATTAAATGATCCTCCTCGTCGTCCCCAGGATCAAGCGCATGCCCGCGCCTCTCGTCCAGCGCCGCCGCGCGCTGCCGTTGCTGCTGTCCGTCGTGGTGCTTGGGTTCGCCGGCTGCAAGGGCGGAGGCAAGGCGCCGGCGCCGGCAGCGAAGACGGTGGAGGTGGTGACCCTGCAGCCGCAGAGCGTGCCGTTGAGCGTGGAGCTGGCCGGGCGCACCGTCGCGTCGGAGGAATCGGAGGTGCGGCCGCAGGTCAGCGGCATCCTGCGCCAGCGGCTGTTCGAGGAGGGTGCCGTGGTGCGGGCCGGGCAGCCGTTGTTCCAGATCGAGCCGACCCTGTACCAGGCCGCGGCCAACCAGGCGCAGGCCAACCTGGCCACCGCCGAGGCCACGCTCGCCGCCGCCACGTTGCGTGCCGAGCGCTACCGTACCCTGGGTAAGACCCAACTGGCCGCGCAGCAGGACGTGGACGATGCGCAGGCCGCCTACAAGCAGGCGCTGGCCAGCCGCGACGCGCAACGCGCGGCGCTGGACACCGCGCGCACGCAGCTGCGCTTCGCCACGGTGCTGGCGCCGATCGGCGGGCGCATCGGCCGCGCGCGGGTGACCCCGGGTGCGCTGGTCACTGCCAACCAGACCGACGCCATCGCCAAGATCCAGCAACTGGATCCAATGAACGTGGACATCACCCAGTCGGGCAATCAGTTCCTGGCGTTGCGCCGCGCGATCGCCGCTGGCGGCGTGCAGCCGGCCAGCACGCAGGTACGGCTGACCCTGTCCGACGGCACCGAGTATCCGCTGCCCGGCACGCTGGAGTTCGCCGACATCGACGTGGAGGAGACCACCGGTGCGGTGACCCTGCGCGCGCGCTTCCCCAATCCCGATGCGCAACTGCTGCCCGGCATGTACGTGCGCGCGCTGGTCGGGCAGGGCGTGCGCCAGCAGGCCCTGCTGGTGCCGCAGTCGGCGGTGGACCGCACCCCGCGCGGCGAGGCGGTGGCCTGGGTGGTGGGCGCCGACAACGTGGTGCGCCAGCGCGAATTCACCACGCTGCGCGCGGTCGGCGACCGCTGGCTGGTCGGCGATGGCCTCAAGCCCGGCGAGCGGGTGGTGGTGGCGGGCCGGCAAGGCCTCAGCGACGGCGCCAAGGTGACGGTGAAGGCCGCCGCCGCCGCCGCGCCTGCCGCCAGCCAGGGCTGAGCCGGCATGCTGCCGCGTTTCTTCATCCACCGCCCGATCTTCGCCTGGGTCCTGGCGATCTGCATCATGGCCGCCGGCGCCATCGCCGTGTTCACCCTGCCGATCGAGCAGTACCCGGACATCGCGCCGCCGTCGGTCAACGTCACCGCCACCTACAACGGCGCCTCGGCGCAGACCGTGGAGGACAGCGTCACCCAGGTGATCGAACAGCAGATCAAGGGCATCGACCACCTGCTGTACTTTTCCTCAACCAGTTCCTCGTCCGGGCAGGCGCGGATCAGCATCACCTTCGACCAGGCGGCCAACCCGGACATCGCCCAGGTGCAGGTGCAGAACGGGGTCAACCAGGCGCTCAACCGCCTGCCGCAGGAAGTGCAGCAGCAGGGCGTGACCGTGGCCAAGTCGCAGGGCGACAGCCTGATGGCGGTGGCGATCTACGACCGCACCGACCGCATGGACAACGTCGACATCTCCGACTACCTGGTCAGCACCCTGCAGGACCCGATCAGCCGCATCAACGGCGTCGGCGAGATCAACGTGTTCGGCGCGCAGTACGCGATGCGGGTGTGGCTGGACCCGCACAAGCTCAATGCCTACCAACTGATGCCGGGTGACGTGCGCAGCGCGATCCTGGCGCAGAACACCCAGGTCACCGCCGGCGAACTCGGTGCGCTGCCCACCGGCGCCGAGCAGGAACTCAACGCCACGGTCACCGCGCAGTCGCGGCTGCAGACCCCCGAGCAGTTCCGGCAGATCATCCTGGCCACGCGCGCGGACGGTTCCAGCGTGCGCCTGGGCGATGTGGCGCGGGTGGAGATCGGTGCGGAGAACTACCAGAACAACGCCACCCTCAACGGCCACCCGGCGTCGGGCTTCTCGGTGACGCTGTCGGCCGGCGCCAATGCGATCGCCACCTCCGATGCGATCCACGCCACCATCGAACGGCTCAAGCCGACCTTCCCGCCGGGCCTGGACGTGGCCTATCCGCGCGACAGCACGCCGTTCGTGCGGATCTCGATCGAGAACGTGGTGCACACCCTGGCCGAGGCGATCGTGCTGGTGGTGGTGGTGATGTTCCTGTTCCTGCAGAACTGGCGCGCCACGCTGATCCCGGCGATCACCGTGCCGGTGGTGCTGCTGGGCACCTTCGGCATCCTCGCCGCGGCAGGTTTCACCATCAACACGCTGACCCTGTTCGCGATGGTGCTGGCGATCGGCCTGCTGGTCGACGACGCCATCGTGGTGGTGGAGAACGTCGAGCGGATCATGCACGAGGAGCACCTGCCGCCGCGCGAGGCCACCGAGCGCTCGATGGGCGAGATCACCGGGGCGCTGATCGGCATCACCGTGGTGCTGGGCGCGGTGTTCCTGCCGATGGCGTTCTTCGGCGGCTCCACCGGCATCATCTACCGGCAGTTCTCGATCACCATCGCCTCGGCGATGGTGCTGTCGGCGCTGGTCGCGCTGACCCTGACCCCGGCGCTTTGCGCGACCCTGCTCAAGCCGGTGGAACAGGAGCGCAAGCTCGGCCGCTTCTTCCAGTGGTTCAACCGCAGCGTCGAGCGCGGCCAGCAGGCCTACCAGCGTCGCCTCGGCGGCGTGCTGCAGCGGCCGCGGCGCTGGCTGGCGCTGTATGCGCTGGTGGCGCTGGCGATGGTGGTGCTGTACATGCGCATGCCCACCGGCTTCCTGCCGGTGGAGGACCAGGGCCAGGTGCAGATCCAGTTCACCACGCCGGAAGGCACGCCGCTGGCCAAGACCCAGGCCCTGGGTGAGCGCATCAGCGACTACTTCATGACCCACGAGAAGGCCAATCTCACCGCGATCTTCATGGTGGTGGGCCGCAACAACGCCGGCACCGGGCAGAACGCCGGCCAGGCCTTCGTGGCGCTCACGCCGTGGGGCGAGCGCAACCGCGACAACACCGCGCAGGCCATCATCGACCGCGCCAACGCGCATTTCCGCGGGGTCAGCGACGCCAAGATCAGCGTGCTGTCGCCGCCGGCGGTGCGCGGCCTGGGCCAGTCCAGCGGCTTCGAGCTGTGGATCCGCGACAGCGACGGCGCCGGCCGCGCGGCGCTGCTGAAGGCGCAGCAGCAGGTGCTCAAGGAGGCCGGCGACGATCCGCAACTGACCGCGGTGCGGCTCAACGGCCTGGGCGACAAGGCACAGTTGCAGGTGGACATCGACCACGCCCAGGCCAGCGCGCTGGGCCTGGCGCAGAGCGACATCAACGCGACCCTGGCCACCGCCTGGGGCGGCAGCTACGTCAACGATTTCATCGACCGCGGCCGGGTCAAGCGCGTGTACGTGCAGGGCGATGCGCCGTACCGCGCGCTGCCGGAGGACATCGCGCAGTGGTACGTGCGCGGCAGCGGCGGACAGATGGCGCCGTTCGCCAGTTTCGCCAGCACCCACTGGACCCGCGGCCCGCAGCTGCAGCAGCGCTTCAACGGCCTGCCGGCATCGCAGATCCAGGGCGGCGCGGCGGCCGGCAGCAGTTCCGGCGAGGCGATGCAGCGGATGCAGGCGATCGTGGCCAAGCAGGACGGCTTCGACCTGCAGTGGAGCGGGCTGTCCTACCAGGAGCAGTTGTCCAGCAACCAGACGCTGTGGCTGTACACGGCCTCGATCCTGTTCATTTTCCTGTGCCTGGCGGCGCTGTACGAGAGCTGGTCGATCCCGGTGGCGGTGCTGCTGGTGATCCCGCTGGGCGTGGTCGGCACGGTGCTGGCGACCACGCTGGCCGGGTTCGTCAACGACATCTATTTCCAGGTCGGCCTGCTGACCACGATCGGTCTGTCGGCAAAGAACGCGATCCTGATCGTCGAGTTCGCCGAGGCGCGGCAGCGCGCGGGCATGCCCTTGCTGGAGGCGACGCTGGAAGGTGCGCGGCTGCGCCTGCGGCCGATCGTGATGACCTCGCTGGCGTTCGTGGCCGGCGTGCTGCCGCTGGCGCTGTCGACCGGCGCCGGCGCCTCCAGCCGCCGCGAGATCGGCGTGTGCGTGATCGGCGGCATGGTCACCGGCACCGCGCTGGCGGTGCTGCTGGTGCCGCTGTTCTTCGTATTGGTGCGCCGTCTGTTTCACGGTTCGGCGCGGCAGGACGCGAGCGCTGCGGCGGCGTAAGCCGTAGACCGACGAGGCGGCCCCGCGACGTGGTGCCGCCTTGCGACTAGACTTTGCGGTTCCCCACGCCATACGACCGCGCGATGAACGATTCTTCCTGTTGCGGCGCGCCCAGCGACGCACCGGCCCACTGGTCCGACCGCATCCGCGATATCGCCGATTTCCCGAAGCCGGGCATCGTGTTCAAGGACGTCACCCCGCTGCTGGCCGACGGCCCGGATTTCGCCTCCGCCGTGGATGCGCTGGCCCAGCCCTGGCGCGGCACCCCGCTGGACGCGGTGCTGGGCATCGAGGCGCGCGGCTTCATCCTCGGCGCGCCGCTGGCGCACGAACTGCGCACCGGGTTCGTGCCGGTGCGCAAGCCCGGCAAGCTGCCGGCGCAGACCCTGGCCCAGGACTACGGCCTGGAGTACGGCCGCGACCGCATCGAGATCCATGCCGATGCGCTGCAGCCGGGCATGCGCGTGCTGCTGGTCGACGACGTGCTGGCCACCGGCGGCACCCTGCTGGCGGCGCTGGCGCTGGCGCAGCGGATGGGCGCGGAGGTGGTCGCGGCGACGGTGCTGGTGGAACTGGCCGGGCTGGGCGCGCGGGCGCGCTGGCCGGCGGACATTCCGCTCACCGCGCCGCTGCGTTACTGACGCCGCGCGTGGGCGAAGCGGGTATCGGCCACGCCCGCGACGGGCGGCTCAATGCGGGTAGACCACGTCCTCCAGCGCCGGATCGGCATGCGCGGCGGCGTGGCTCAGCTGGCCATCAAACGGACCGACCTTGCAGATGCGCCCGTCGTCGGCGAACACCAGCTGCAGTCCGTGTTCCGTTTCCCAGTCGCAGTTGCATTCCAGGCTGATGCGCAGGCGGTCGTCGCGATGGCGGTCGACATACGCCTCGCTGCCGAACTGCACGTGCGCCCACACCTCGGCGGGGCCGGCGATGTCCGGCGAAGGCCATCCGTATTTGGCGCACAGCGCCTGCGTGTGCCGGTAGTAGGCGAACACATGTGGCGCTGCCGCGGCGAAGACCGCGGCATCGAGTTGCAGGAAGGTCTCGATTGCGGGCGCTGCGTCGGCCGGAACGTCGTCAGCCTCGCAGCCCACCAGCACGAAGCAGCAACTGCCGCGCATCCACGGGACCGGCACCGCCTCGCTCCACAGGTCGCCGTCCTCGTCCGGCTGCAGCGACGCCAGGACCTGCGCCGCCGCGCTCACAGCTTGGCGACCCGGAAGCGGCGGCCCTTGATCTTGCCGGCCTGCAGCTGCGCCAGCGCCTTACCGGCATGGGCGCGGGCGATGGCGACGTAGGAGCGGGTGGGGTAGATGGCGATCTTACCGATCGCCGCGCCGGACAGCCCGGCATCGCCGGTCAGCGCGCCGAGGATGTCGCCCGGACGCAGCTTGTCGGTCTTGCCGCCGTCGATGCGCAGGGTGACCATCGCCGCCTGCGGCAACTGCGCCGGCCGTGCGGTGGCCAGCGGCGCGCGCGACCAGCGCAGCGGCTGGCCCTGTTCGGTTTCCAGCGCCTGCGCGCGCGCAGTCTCGCGCGGCGCCACCAGGCTCAGGGCCAGGCCATGCTTGCCGGCGCGCGCGGTGCGGCCGATGCGGTGGCGGTAGGTCTCGGTGTCGGTCGGCAGTTCGTAGTTGATCACCGCCGCCAGGTCTTCCACGTCCAGCCCGCGCGCGGCCACGTCGCTGGCGACCAGTACGTTGCAGCTGCGGTTGACGAAGCGCACCAGCACCTCGTCGCGGTCGCGCTGTTCCATGTCGCCATGCAGCGCCAGCGCGGAGAAGCCGAACTGCTGCAGCGATCCGGCGACCTCGTCGACCTCCTTGCGGGTGTTGCAGAACACCACGCTGGACTCGGGCGTGAAGCGCAGCAGCAGGCCGGCCACCGCCTTCTGCCGGTAGGTCGGGTCGACCTCGAAGAACTGCTGGTCGATCTCCGGCGCGCTATCGGCGCCTTCGACGGTGATTTCCGCCGGTTCCTTGAGCAGGTCGCGCGCCAACGCGCGGATTTCCTCGGGGAAGGTGGCCGAGAACAGCAGGCTCTGCCGGTGCTTGTCGCAACGGCTGGCGATCTCGCGGATCGGCTCCTCGAAGCCCATGTCGAGCATGCGGTCGGCCTCGTCCAGCACCAGCGTGCGCACCCCGCCCAGGTGCAGTGCGCGCTTGCGTGCCAGTTCCTGGATGCGGCCGGGCGTGCCGACCACCACCTGCGGGTCGTGCGCCTCCAGCGAGGCCAGTTGCGGCGGCAGCGGCATGCCGCCGGTCAGCACCACCAGTTTCATGTTGGGAATGCCGGTGGCCAGCTTGCGCAACTGCTTGCCGACCTGGTCGGCCAGTTCGCGGGTCGGGCACAGCACCAGCGCCTGCGCGCGGCTCAGCGCCGGATCCAGCTTGTGCAGCAGGCCCAGGCCGAACGCCGCGGTCTTGCCGCTGCCGGTAGGCGCCTGCACGATGACGTCCTGGCCGGCCAGGATCGGCGGCAGGCTCTGCGCCTGCACCGGGGTCATGCGGGTGTAGCCGAGAGCATCGATGCCGGGCGCGAGCGCCGGGGAGAGGGAGAGGGTGGCGAAATCGGTCATGCGGCATTTTAGCCGGTTGAAGGCGGGGATTCGGGAGTGGGGATTCGGGATTGGGTAGGGTCTCTGCAAGCGCCGAGCATCGCGCCATGCCCGTTGCGCGTCTTCGGCCTCGACAAGCATGCTTGGCTGAGCCTGTCGCGATTGTGGCGCGACGCGCGTTTATAGAGGCTCGACCGGCGCATAGCAGGCGTCGGCACCAACCGCACCGGGAGCCGCTCCACCGTGATGCGCGCGATTCGGCGGCGATGACCGCTGCGCAGGGGTGGGCACGGCAGTCGGCGTCGGCGCAGGGCACATCCACGTACAATAGCGCGATGCCTCTTATCACTCTGCAGAACCTCGACTACAGCGTCGGCGGTCCCTTGTTGCTGGAAAAGACCGACCTGTCGATCGAGCCGGGCGAACGGATCGCGCTGATCGGCCGCAACGGCGCCGGCAAATCCACCCTGATGAAACTCATCGCAGGCGAGCTCAAGCCCGACGACGGCGAGGTGCGCGTGCAGCAGGGCGTGCGCATCGCCCGGCTGGAGCAGGAGGTGCCGCACGGCGCCGCCGGCAGCGTGTTCGACGTGGTCGCCGATGGCCTGGGCGAACTCGGCCATTGGCTGGCCGAGTTCCATCGGCTCAGCCATGCCGCCGAGTTCGACGGCGATGCGCTGGGCGCGGTGCAGTCCAAGATCGATGGCGCCAATGGCTGGGCGCTGGACCAGCGGGTCAACGAGACCCTGACCCGACTGGAGCTGGACGGCGACGCCGAATTCGCGCGGCTGTCCGGCGGCATGAAGCGCCGCGTGCTGCTGGCGCGCGCGCTGGTGTCGGCGCCGGACCTGCTGTTGCTGGACGAGCCCACCAACCATCTCGACATCGAGGCCATCGACTGGCTGGAAGGCTTCCTCAAGGGCTGGAACGGCAGCGTGGTGTTCGTGACCCACGACCGGCGTTTCCTGCGTGCCCTGGCCACGCGCATCGTCGAGATCGACCGCGGCCAGGTCAGCAGTTGGCCGGGCGACTGGGCCAACTACGAGCGCCGCCGCGAGGAGCGGCTCAATGCGCAGGCGCAGGAGAACGCGCGCTTCGACAAGCTGCTGGCGCAGGAAGAAGTGTGGATCCGCCAGGGCATCAAGGCCCGGCGCACCCGCGACGAGGGCCGGGTGCGGCGGCTGGAAGCGATGCGCCGCGAGCGCACCCAGCGCCGCGAACTCGGCGGCAATGTGCGCATGGAGGCCGCGCAGGGCGAGTCCTCTGGCAAGAAGGTGATCGAGGCCAAGGACCTGAGCTTCGCCTTCGGCGCGCGCGGCATGGTGCGCGATTTCTCCACCACCATCCTGCGCGGCGACCGCATCGGCCTGATCGGCCCCAACGGCAGCGGCAAGACCACGCTGCTGAAGCTGCTGCTGGGCGAACTGCCTCCGGATGGCGGCGAAGTGCGTGCCGGCACCAACCTGCAGGTGGCGTATTTCGACCAGTACCGCGCCACCCTGCGCGAGGACTGGAGCGCGATCGAGAACGTGGCCGAGGGCCGCGACTTCATCGAGATCAACGGCAAGCGCAAGCACGTGCATGCCTACCTGCAGGACTTCCTGTTCACCCCCGAGCGAGCGCGCGCGCCGATCACCCGCCTGTCCGGCGGCGAGCGCAACCGCCTGCTGCTGGCGCGCCTGTTCGCGCAGCCGTCCAACCTGCTGGTGATGGACGAACCGACCAACGACCTGGACGTGGAAACCCTGGAGCTGCTGGAAGAACTGCTCGGCGACTACAGCGGCACGCTGTTGCTGGTCAGCCACGACCGCGACTTCATCGACAACGTGGTCACCTCGACCATGGTCATGGAAGGCGACGGCCGCATCGGCGAATACGTCGGCGGCTACAGCGATTGGGTGCGCCAGCGTCCGGCGGCGCCGGCCAGCGCGATGGCGGTGGCCAAGGCCTCGGCCACTGCGGCGGCGACCACGTCGGTGGCGGCGACTGCAGCGGCCCCTGCGCCGGCGCCGGCCAAGCGCAAGCTCAGCTACAAGGATGCGCGCGAACTGGAGCAGTTGCCGGCGCGGATCGAAGCACTGGAACAGCAGGTCGCGGCGCTGACCGAGGCGATGACCGATCCGGCGTTCTACCAGCGCGACGCGGCCGCGGTGAACGCGCACACCCAGGCCTTGAGCCAGGCACAGGCCGACCTGGATGCGGCGTATGCGCGGTGGAGCGAACTGGACGGTTGAAGAGCCGGGGCTCGGGACAAACACCCTGGGCCTGCAGCGATAACGACCACGGCGGCCGCTTTACCAAGATCGAAGACCGGATGCGTGGGCGTTGGGGCGTATCGCGTCGGGGCTGAAGCCCCTCCCACAAGGGGTACGTGCGGCGGGCCTGTTGTGCAAGCGGTTCGACGCAACGCAGTCAGGTCAATCCTGCTCGGCGGCCGCTTCCGGTTCCTCGCTGCCGCCCACGAACGCGACGAAGCTGACGCCGTCCTGCGCCCACTCGCGGGCGACGTCGTCGAGGATCTCCAGCAGCACGTCGAAGGCCGGCTGCGCCACCGCCTGCAACTGCCCGGCGTCCTCCAGCAGCAGCGCATAGCCGCGCGGCGAGGGCAGCCAGGACAGGTCGCGCAGGCCGTCGGTCAGCGCGTCCCAGTTGCGGCCGAAGCCGGGCGGGAAGTCCAGTTGCGCGGCCAGGCGCATCAGCAGCATGGCCTTGCCGGTGCAGCCGTGCAGGTCGATCCGGCACAGCCGCAGGCCGGCGTCGCGGGCCAGGGCGGCGACGCTGTCCAGGTCGCGGTTGGCGACGCGGTAGACGCCGGAGGCGGCCGGCTCGGCCAGGTTCAGCGCGAACGGGAAGCCGCTCATGGCGTCGGCCTCGGCGCGCCGACCTGGAAGCTGCGGAAACTGTCGTAGTGGTCGTCGCTGTAATACCAGACCTGCGGCGGCGTGCCGCCGGTGATGATGCGGCGCGCGCCGCGATGCGACAGGCCTGGGGTATCGACGGTGTATTCGCGGTAGTAGCCGCGCGGCTGTGCCGGCAGCCGGTTCTCGCGGTTGCCGAACACGCTGCCGTCCTGGCGGTGCGGGAACGGGCCGCCGCGCAGGATCAGCGCCACCGTGGCGCGCGCTTCGGGCGGCAGGAACGCGGGAAGGTCCGGCGTTGCCGCGTCGGCGGCGGGCGTTGCCTTGCCGGGCGCGGTGTAAGGCGCCTGCGCGGCCGCGTCGAGCGAGGGCGCGAACTGCTGGTGCGGCGGATGCTGCAGCCCGCGGATGCCCCACAGCCCGCCCACCAGCAACACGATGGCGGCGATCAACAGCACGGGCTTGCGCATGGACTCTCCTGCAGGAACGGCGGCGGCGCGCGGCGAGGCGCCCTCGCGCACAGTATGGGCCTGCCTGCCTGTTCCCGCTCTAAACGTCGCCGGTCACGCCGGTGACCCAGGCGATTCACACGCGACTAACCGGGGCGTGGGGCATGGTAGGCGCCGATTCGCAGGCCGGCCGGCACCGCCGCCGCGGGATGGGACGATGTTTCCCCAGCCGCGCCCTTGGTAAGGTCGCCGACCGTCCCTACCATTGCTCACGCAACGCTCGTCCTTTCGACGGCGAAAGTCCAGGAGAACCGCATGGCCTACACCCTCCCCAAGTTGCCCTACGCCTACGACGCGCTGGAACCGCACATCGATGCGCAGACGATGGAGATCCATCACACCAAGCATCACCAGACCTACATCAACAACGTCAACGCCGCGCTGGAAGGCACCGAGTACGCCGACCTGCCGATCGAGGCGCTGGTGTCCAAGCTGAAGTCGCTGCCGGAGAACCTGCAGGGTCCGGTGCGCAACAACGGTGGTGGCCATGCCAACCACTCGCTGTTCTGGACGGTGATGGCGCCCAATGCCGGCGGCACCCCCGGTGGCGACGTCGGCAAGGCGATCGACGCCGAACTGGGCGGCTTCGACAAGTTCAAGGACGCGTTCACCAAGGCCGCGCTGACCCGTTTCGGCAGCGGCTGGGCCTGGCTGAGCGTCACCCCGGACAAGAAGCTGGTGGTCGAGAGCACCGCCAACCAGGACAGCCCGCTGTTCGAGGGCAACACCCCGATCCTGGGCCTGGACGTGTGGGAGCACGCCTACTACCTGAAGTATCAGAACCGCCGTCCGGACTACATCGGCGCGTTCTTCAACGTGGTCGACTGGAAGGAAGTGGAGCGCCGCTACCACGCCGCGATCGGCTGATCGCGCGCCAGCGCCGCAGCAGAGAAGGCCGGGTTCGCCCGGCCTTTTTTTGTGGGCGTGCCATACGAAAGCGCTGTTGGTGCAGGTGGTGGGGCCAACGTATGTTCGTGCGCGTGAGCCGCGTGAGTCGCGTGCTGCGCGGCGATGCCGGCCTGTGCCGCATGAGCCACCACTTGCGCCGCTGCGTTACAGCCCGGCGGTGCATGCGTAGGAGCGGCTTCAGCCGCGACGGCATTCCCGGGAACGCCGGTCGCGGCTGAAGCCGCTCTTACGAGATGGGTGATGCGTGACGAATCGGGGAAGGAGCGCTGCCCGGTCGTCCCGGGCCGATGCCGCCCCATCCCCAGGCGGCATCGATTGCACGGTTCACGCACGCACGCACGCGCACGCCGTCGTGTCCTACTGCACCGGCGGAAGCGGATCCGGCGTCGGGTCGAGCGGCTGCAGCGCCATCAGCAGGCCGCGTGCGCCCGCCGCGGGCAGTTCCCGCGCCGGTGCGAACAGGCGTGCGCCGTGCAGCGGGCGGAAGTGGCCGCGTTCGAAGAACACGTGGTCGGCCGCGGCCGCGGTGCCGGTCGCGCGCACGTCGATCCGGTTGCGCGCCGATTCGCCGCGCACGCTGCCGTCCTCGAAGCGCGTCGCCAACGGCGCCAACTCGGGCGCACGCGCCGCGGCGAAGAAGCCACCCGCCAGCAGCGAAGGCACGCCCTCGGCGGTGGCGTCGATCCATGCCATCAGGTCCTCGGCCTGTTCGCGGCGGCTGGCGCCACCGTCGCGCGCGGCGTGCAGGCGGGTGAAGTACAGGTTCACCGGCTGCCCGTGCAGATCCACCCGCACCAGGCCGGCCACGCTGTAGTCCTCCAGCGGATGCAGCAGGGTCTCGGCTTCCTCCAGCACCGGCAGGCGGGTCAGCAGCGCGTTGCCGCGGCGTTGCGGCCGGCTCGGCGGATCGGGGCTGATGAAATGGCAGTGGTAGCCCAGGCGCGCGGCCAGCCATTGCGCCTGGTTCGGGATCTCCGGCGTCTGCAGCACCTCCTGCAGCGCGATGGCATCGGGATGCAGGCGTTGCAGGGCTGCGACGATACGCTCGCGGCGCGCGCTCCAGTCGTCGCCGTCCTGCGACGCGTGCGGATCGCCGGCCAGCGTGAGGGTGACCATGGTGAGCGGGCTGTCCGCGGGCGCCGCGATCGTCGGCATCGCGTCCGGCATCGCCTGCGCATGTGCCAATGCCGTCACGGCCAGCAACAGCCAGCCGGTGCGATGCCATCGGAAGACGCGCATGTTCATGCGGACGATGCTACGGCGCGGGGCCTCAGAGGGGCGTATACAGTCGGCGGCGCTGCGGCGTCCGCCACACAATCGATGTTGCGCAGGTGACAACGGCGACCATCGCCCCGCCTCCAACGCATACGGGCGCGGAGGCGGGGCTGGGCCGCGGCGCGCACGCCGCGGCCCTCGCTCAGGGCTGCAGCACGCCGTCCTTCAGGTGCAACGGCGCGCGCGCCTCCACCTGCGTCGCCGAACGGCCCAGCAGCAGCTCGTAGTCGCCGGCGGCGATGTGCCAGTGGCGCTTCTTCGGATCGTAATCGGCCAGGGTCTTGGGCTCGGCGACGATGCTGACGTGGCGGCTCTCGCCCGGCTTGAGCATCAGCTTGTCCCAGCCGACCAGGCGGATCGGGGTGTGGTGGCCCTGCGGCAGGCGCAGGTACAGCTGCGGCACGTCGGCGCCTTCGCTGTCGCCGGTGTTGCGCACGTCGAAGCTGGCGACGACATGGCGACCGTCGGCCTGCACCTTGAAGTTGCTGTAGGCGAACGTGGTGTAGGACAGGCCGTAGCCGAACGGATACACCGGCTCCAGGCCGCGCGCGGCGAACCAGCGATAGCCGACGTTGGCGCCTTCGATGCTGTAGTCGACGTTGCTGCCGGCCGGTTGCGCCGGCTTGAAGCCCAGGCCGGGAATCGACGGCCGCGGCAGTTGCGACACGTCGCGCAGCCAGGTCACCGGCAGGCGGCCGGACGGGTTGACCTCGCCCAGCAGCAGCCGCGCCAGGCCTTCGCCACCGCGGATGCCCGGGTACCAGGCTTCCAGCACCGCCGGCACCTGCTGCAGCCACGGCATGGCGACCGGACCGTTGGTCTCCAGCACCACCACCGTCTTCGGATTGGCCTTGGCCACGCCGGCGATCAGCGCGTCCTGCCTGTCTGGCAGGGCGATGTCCGGCAGGTCCACCGACTCGGCCGACCACTGCGTGGCGAACACGATGGCCACGTCGGCCTCGCGCGCGAGCTTGGCCGCCGCCGCCGGGTCGTCGCCGCTGGCGTAGTCGATCTGCGCGTCGGGCAGGGCCTTGCGCAGCGCCTGCAGCGGCGAGGACGGATGGAACATCACCGGGCCGGGCCAGGTGGTCGGGGCAATGCCGGGCACGGCGTTGCCGCCGTTGACGGTGACGCCGACCATCGACGAACCACCGCCGCCGATCACGCCCTTGTCGGCATGGCCGCCAATCACCGCGATGCGGCGCACGGTGTGCGACAGCGGCAGCAGCTTGCCCTCGTTGCGCAACAGCACCGTGCCTTCCTCGACCACGCGCTGCGCGGCCAGGCCGCCGGCCGCGTCGTCGATCGGCTGGTGCTGCGGCGGGTTGTCGAAGCTGCCGGTGGCGAAGAACGCGCGCAGGATGCGCTTGACCATGTCGTCCAGGCGCGCCTGCGGCACGGTGCCGGCGGCCACCGCCATGCGCAGCGGCTGGTCGAAGTACACCGCCTTGTCGAACACTTCGCCGGCCGACTGCTGGTCCAGGCCGGCCAGCGCGGCCTTGGAGCCGCTGTGCACGCCGCCCCAGTCGGACATCACGTAGCCGGGGAACTTCCATTCCTGCTTCAGCACCTGGTTGAGCAGGTAGTCGTTCTCGCAGCCGTACACGCCGTTGATGCGGTTGTAGGAGCACATCACCGAGCCGGGCTGGCCGATCTTCAGCGCCAGCTCGAAGGCCAGCAGGTCCGACTCGTGCATGGCCTGCTCGCCGATGTCGGCGCTGTGGGTGTTGCGCCCGGTCTCCAGGTCGTTCATCGCGAAGTGCTTCATGGTCGAGACCACGTGCTGGCTCTGCACGCCGCGGATCGATTCGCCGACCATCGTGCCGGCCAGCAGCGGATCCTCGCCGGCGTACTCGAAGTTGCGGCCGTTGCGCGGGTCGCGCTGCAGGTTGACGCTGCCGGCCAGCAGCACGTTGAAGCCCTGCTGCCAGGACTCGCGGCCCATGGTCGCGCCGCCAGCGAAGGCCAGTGCGCGGTTCCAGGTGGCGGCGGTGGCCGGGCCGGAGGGCATCGCGGTGGCGTGGTCGCCGGGGCGGATGTTGCCGGGATTGGTCACGCCGAGACCGGCATCGGCCAGTTGCTGCGATGGGATGCCCAGGCGTTCGATCGCCGGCACGTAGCCGGCCGAGCCGAGCGCGCCAGCCGGCCGCGGGCCGCCGTCCTTGCCCAGGCCGAAGTAGCTGTGCAGCATCTGGAACTTCTCGTCCGGGGTCATCGCCTGTACCAGCAGCGCGGCGCGCCGGTCCGGCGACAGGCTACGGTCGTTCCAGGGGCGCTGCGCGGCGGCGCTGGCATTCGGCACGGAGGCTGCGCTCCCGGCCGTCGCCGGCGGTGCGGCAGTGGCGGGCGCGGCCAGCGCCAGGGTCAGGCAAAGGGATCCTGTAAACGTTTTCATATCGGGGCGTACAGCCTCTTCAGCAGATAAAGGGAAGGCGCATCGGGGGGAGTCGGGGGGAGGGCGGAACTGCGCGTCAGGACGGGGCTTCGTCGCTGCGCATGACCGGGTACAGGCGGTAGCGCTCGTCCCAGGAACTGTGGCGGCGGTAGAAGAACTCCAGCCGCGCCTGCGGATCCTTGGCGAAGTCCGCGTCGTGTTCGAGCTTGTCCTCGAACTCGGCCTTGAGCGCCGGGTCGCTGGCCAGCATCTGCCGCGCCACGTCCTCGGCGACGTAGTCTTCCATGTATTCGGCGCGCTCGAACGCGCTGTTGAACTCGCCCCATTGCAGCAGCGAGTCCGGCGCCTGCGGTTCCAGCAGCGTCATCAGCAGGCGTGCCTTGGGCTGGGCGATGGGCACGAACAGCGCGCCGGCGCCGACCGCGCGGGTCTCCGCTTTCCAGGCGCCGGTGACGCTGAGCCGCTGGTGGCCTTCGGACGAGCGGGCGGCGAAGCTGGCGGTGTCGGCGCGGAAGGTCTGCACCGGCAGGGTGGCGTCGTGGTCCAGAATGCGGAAGGCGATGCCGTGCTGGCGCAGCTTGGCACCGACCAGGGCGGCCTGCGCCGCCGGCACCAGGTAGCCGGCGCGCGGCGCGGCGACTTCCACGCTGGGCACGACCTGGTCGCGCAGCGGCACCCGCCAGAGTTGCGGGGTGCGCTCGTCGTAGCGGGTCATCAGCGCGCCGGACACCGGCGAGGGCGTGCGGGTGTAGGCATAGCCGCGGAAATCCACCAGGTGCGAGGCGTCGGTGGTGCGGTAGTCCAGCGCCACGGTCTTGCCGCCCAGCGCTTGCGCGCGGGCGTCGGCGGCCAGCGCGTCGGCGCGCCACTGCGCACCATGGCGCGCCACCTGCTGCAGCACCGAGACGATGGTGTTGCGGGTGATGCGCACGCGCTCTGGGTAGCGCTTCCACGAGTGCGTTTCCACCAGCATGCCGAAGCGGTTGCGCAGCTGGAAATAGCCGTGCGAGAAGCGCGGCGTCGGCACGCCGTCCTCGAAGCCGGAGGCCGGGTCGTCGTTGACCACGAACGAGGGGTAGTAGGGCAGCGGCAGCGAGCCCTGCCGCTTCAGGTCGGCCAGCACGGCGTCGCGCAGGCGCAGGCCGTCGCCGCGCAGCGCGGTGTCGCCGGCGTGCAGCGGTTCCACCTGGATCGACACGTCGTGCTCGAACTGCGCGCCATCGGTCACGTGCAGGTCCACGTACAGCAGCGGATCCCACTGCTCGACCAGGCGCAGCATCGCCTGCATCTCCGGCGCATCGGCCTTGACGTAGTCGCGGTTGAGGTTGAGGTTCTGCGCGGTGGTGCGCCAGCCCATCTGCTCCGGGCCGCGCTGGTTGGGCCGGTTCCAGGCGCCGAAGCGCTCGTGCCCATCGACGTTGAACACCGGCACGAACAGCCACACCTGCCTGTCCAGCGCGCCGCGCGCGGCCTGGCCGTCGAGCAACTGGCGCAGCGCCAGGAAACCGGCGTCCTTGCCGTCGATCTCGCCGGCGTGGATGCCACCCTGGATCAGCACCACCGGCAGCCTGCGCGCCTGCGCGGCCGCTGGATCCAGCGCGCCCGAGGTGGACACCGCCAGCGCCTTCATCGGCCGGCCTTCCGGCGTGATGCCGAAGTCGAAGCAGCGCACCGCCTGCGGATAGCGCTGCGCGAACGCATCGCACAGGGCGATGGTTTCGGCGTAGCGGCCGGTGCGCGCGAACCCGCTGCGCTCGGCTTCGGTGGACAGGCCCGTCTCGCTGGCCAGCGACGGCATGCTGCACAGCAGCATCGGCAACAGCAGGGTGGCCAGCCAGGGTCGGATCATCTCGGCACCGTCTCGGGACAGGCCACCATGATGCGGGCAGCGCGCCGATTGCGAAAGCACCTAGGGCGTGCCCTAGCGGTTCGATTCGCCGGAACGATCGGGTAACCTTCTGAAAATTTTGCCTGGACGAGGGCCCGTGAGCAGCCAAGCCACCACGAGACACGCCGCATGAGCGCGGCGCAGCAGCGCGCCGCAGCGCGGATGCCGCGGCAGATTCCGTACATCATCGGCAACGAGGCCTGCGAGCGCTTCAGCTTCTACGGGATGCGCAACATCCTGGTGCAGTTCCTGATCACCTCGTTGCTGCTGCAGGAAGTGACCGCGCCCGGCCGCGAGGCCGAGGCCAAGCACATCATGCACAGCTTCATGATCGGCGTGTACTTCTTCCCGCTGCTCGGCGGCTGGCTGGCCGACCGCTTCTTCGGCAAGTACAGCACCATCCTCTGGTTCAGCCTGGTCTATTGCGCCGGGCACCTGTGCCTGGCGCTGTTCGAGGGCCATCGCACCGGCTTCTTCCTCGGCCTGGGCCTGATCGCGCTGGGCGCGGGCGGGATCAAGCCGCTGGTGGCCTCGTTCATGGGCGACCAGTTCGACCAGGGCAACAAGCACCTGGCCAAGGTGGTGTTCGACGCCTTCTACTGGATCATCAACTTCGGCTCGCTGTTCGCCTCGCTGCTGATCCCGCTGGCGTTGAAGAACCTGGGCCCGGCGTGGGCGTTCGGTATTCCCGGCATCCTGATGCTGGTGGCCACCCTGGTGTTCTGGGCCGGGCGCCACCGCTACGTGCGCGTGCCGCTGCCGCCCAAGGATCCGCACGGTTTCGGCCAGGTGGTGCGCACCGCATTGCTGCGGCAGGCGCCGGGGCAGGGGCGCCCCGGGCTGGCCCTGGCCGGCGTGGCGGTGCTGCTGGCGCTGGCCACCTTCGCGCTGGTGCCGACGCTGGGCCTGGTGATCTGCCTGTGCCTGGCGCTGGTGCTGCTGCTGGCCGGCATCGGCGGCGGCACCTGGTGGCAACTGGAACGCGCCCGCGCGGTACATCCGGATGCGGCGGTGGACGGCGTGCGCGCGGTGCTGCGGGTGCTGGTGGTGTTCGCACTGGTCACCCCGTTCTTCTCGCTGTTCGATCAGAAGGCCTCGACCTGGGTGCTGCAGGGCCAGCAGATGCAGATGCCGGACTGGTTCAGCGCCTCGCAGATGCAGGCGCTGAATCCGGCGCTGGTGATGCTGCTGATCCCGTTCAACAACCTGGTGCTGTACCCGCTGCTGCGCCGGCGCGGCTACGAGCCGACCGCGTTGCGGCGGATGACCGCCGGCATCGCCTTCAGCGGCCTGGCCTGGATCGTGGTCGGGACGCTGCAGGTGATGATGGATGGCGGCGACGCGCTGTCCATCGCCTGGCAGATCCTGCCGTACGCGCTGCTGACCTTCGGCGAAGTGCTGGTCTCGGCGACCGGCCTGGAGTTCGCCTACAGCCAGGCGCCGCAGTCGATGAAGGGCGTGGTGATGAGTTTCTGGAATCTCACCACCACCGTCGGCAACCTGTGGGTGCTGCTGTCCAACGCCGCGGTGCGCAATGACCGCGTCACTGCGCACATCGGCAGCACCGGACTCAGCGAGACCGCCTTCCTGATGTTCTTCTTCGCCGCCTTCGCCTGCATCGCCGCACTGCTGTTCGGGCTGTACGCGCGCCGCTACCGCATGGTCGACCACTACCGCCCCGCCTGAGACCCCGCATGCCCTCCGTCACCCCCGTCAACCTGATCCTGATCGTCCTCACCGTGCTGGTGTCGTGGGCGGCGTTCAACAACCGCCGGCTGCTCGACCGGCTGATCCTGTGGCCACCGGCGATCGACCGCCACAAGCAGTACGACCGGCTGGTGACCTACGGCTTCATCCACGCCGATTTCCCGCACCTGCTGTTCAACATGGTCACGCTGTATTTCTTCGGCGGCCCGATCGAGGTGCTGATGGAGCGGCACACCGGCAACATGCTGGTGTATCCGCTGTTCTACCTGTCGGCGCTGGTGGTCTCGATCCTGCCCAGCTACCTGAAGAACCAGAAGAACCCCAACTACATGAGCCTGGGCGCGTCCGGCGCGGTGTCGGCGGTGCTGTTCGCCTTCATCCTGATGGCGCCGTGGACCGGGATCTTCTTCTTCTTCATCCCGATTCCGATCCCGGCCATCCTGTATGCCGTGTTCTATGTCGGCTACAGCATCTGGATGGACCGCCGCGGCGGCGACAACGTCAACCACAGCGCGCACCTGGCCGGCGCGGCGTTCGGCGTGATGTTCCTGCTGATCATGGAGCCGTCGGTGCTGCAGCACTTCCTCGACGAGCTGGCCAACCCACGCTTCGGCCGCGGCTGATCCGTGGCGCCGCGGCGCCCGCGCGGGAGTGCGGCGCCGGGTCGGTGCGCACCTGGTTCGCTGCGCGGGCCGGGCGCTGTGGCGTCGATGCGGTCGTGGGCACGCATCGCGCCTGGGCAGGTGGCGGTCCGTCGGGCCGCCCTTCGGGTTCAGCGGGTCTGCTGACCGCGCAACTGCACCTTGGCGCTGCCGATGGCGGCATTCTCGTAGGTGCGCTTGAGGCGCTGGTAGACCTCGTCGTCGAGCTGCTGGAACTCGCCGCCCTGGTGATCGCCGCTGACCGACAGTTGGAACAGCCCTTCCAGCAGGGAGGCGTTGTGGTCGCCCTGGTCGTATTTGCTCTCGTTCTCGCTCATGCGCGTGGCTCCCTGTTGGATTGCTGCGTGATGGGAGGTGCAACTCCCATGCCAGGTTTTCGACCTGTCTCGGGTTATCGGCGGCGCGCGGCACGACTTGAGCGGCACGATGCGAGCGGCGGACGGCTGACGCGCCGCGTCGGCGGCGTGACGCGCTGGGGCAGGTGCTTCACACGGCCGCGGCAAGCGGCAGCGGACACTGCGTGCTCCGCGCCACACCCAGTTCCTCATGTCCGCAGCCAACGTCCCGATCGCGCACGATCCGCAACAGCGGCGCTTCACCCTGGAGGTCGACGGCCACCGTGCCGAGCTCGACTACGTGCTGGAACAGGGCCGCATGGTCATCACCCACACGGGGGTGCCTGGTCCGATCGGCGGGCGCGGCCTGGCTGCGCAACTGGTGACCGCTGCGCTGGACCACGCGCAGGCGCAAGGCTGGAAGGTGGTGCCGGCGTGTTCGTACGCGGCGGTGTTCATCCAGCGGCATCCGCAGTACGCGGCGCTGCTCGGTTGAGCCGGCGGCATCGCAACGGCGCGATAATGCGCGCCACTTCCATAGGCATTGCAGGAACAGGGGCAGTCGACGTGAGCAGGGCAGAGACGATGGGCAACGGGCGGATGGCATGGACGGCACTGGCGGTCGCGGCAGCACTGGCACTGGCCGGCTGCAAGCGCGAGGAACCGGCTGCCGCACCGGCGCCCGCGGCGGCACCGGCACAGGCCGAGGCTGCCGCACCGGCGGCGCCGGAGCAGGCGCAGACCGCGCCGCCGGAACTGAAGGACATCGTCGAGCACAGCCCCAGCTATGTGGTCGGGATCACTTTCCCGCCGTCGATCAACCGTTACCCGGGCCTGGCCGACGCGGCCAACCGCTACGCGCAGAGCGCGCGCAGCGAACTGATGGAAGCGGTCGACGGGCTTGGTAACGATCGTCCGCGCGCGCCCTACGAACTCTCGCTGCAGTTCGAGATGCTGCTGGAGCGCCCGGACCTGGTCGCGCTGAGCGCCGACGGCAGCCGCTACACCGGCGGCGCCCACGGCGAACCGCTGGTGGCGCGCTGGGTGTGGCTGCCGCAGCAGCAGCGCATGCTCACCGCCGAAACACTCATTCCGGATGCGTCGCACTGGAAGCCGGTGGCCGGCTATGTCGCCGCGCAACTGCGCCAGGCGGTGCAGACGCGGGTCGGTGCCGAGCAGGTGCCGCCGGAGGACCAGGACGAGCAGGTGCGCAGCGCCAGCAAGATGATCGCCGAGGGCACCGAGCCGCAGCCCGGTAACTTCAGCCAGTTCCAGCCGCTGGTCGATGCGGCGGGCAAGATCACTGCGCTGCGCTTCGTGTTTCCGCCGTACCAGGTGGGGCCGTATGCCGATGGCACGCAGACCGTGGACGTGCCGGCCAGCGTGCTGCGCGAACTGGTGGCGCCGGAGTACGCGCCGCTGTTCGCCACCTGAGCGGTCGCCGGCGCGCACGCGCGCGTCGGCAACGGCGTGCGGTGCATCGCGTCGACAGCGTGCCGGAACGCAACGCATGCCCTCGTCGGGGCGATGCGCAATGGGTAGCATTGGCGGCTACCCCACTTGCACGCGATTTCCTCATGGGCAGTTTTGATCAGACCGAGCGGCGTGTCGCGCACACCTGCGCACGCTATCCCGCGTTCCCGCGCGAGCCCGCCGTCCTGGTCCGCCTGGTCAAGCATCTGTACAAGCGCGTGCATGCCAACGCCAGCGGCATGCTCAAGGCGTACGGCATCAGCCCGCCGGAGTACGAGATCCTGATGATGCTGTACGGCACGCCCGAGCAGTGCATCACCCCCACCGAGGTGGCCGAGGCCGCCAGCGAGAAGCCGGCCAACATCACCCGCCTCACCGACAGCCTGTGCAGCAAGGGGCTGCTTTTGCGCACAGCCAGCCCGGAAGACCGGCGCAAGGTCACGCTGACCCTGCAGCCGGCCGGCATCGCCCTGATCGAGCGGCTGCTGCCGGACGTGTGCGCGTTCCTCGATGCGGAAACCGCGGCACTGGATGCGGGCGAGCAGCAGCAGTTGGAGACGCTGCTGAAGAAGATGCTGGCCGGCATCGACGGCCTCGACGCTGCCGCCGGCGCGAAGACGCCGGCCGCGCTGCCCTGAGGGCACCTCGGAGACATTGCGTCCGCGGAAATCGAGCGGGATGCGATGTGCGCCGCAGGAGCGGCTTCAGCCGCGACGGGCTCCTCGGAAACGCGCGTCGCGGCTGAAGCCGCTCCTACGGGACGCGTTCCGGCATGATCCAGCGGTGCGAAGGCGCGTTGTCGCTCCCAAAGCAGGCACGGCATCGAGCTATTGCTAGCGCCAGCCGTGCGCGCGTGCTTGCTGTTCGCCGTCGGCATCCAGCGCTTCGCCGGCGATGCGCGCATCCACCGCCTGCAGCACCGCGGCCGGCATTGGGCTGGCCGCCATGCGCATGCCGCCGCCGTCGTTGTTTTCGCCGGCGGGCACCAGCAATTCCACCCGCCATGCGCCGTCGCGCTGGCAGGCCAGGCCGGCGCTGGCGCGTGGCATGGCGAAGGTGCGGCAGTAATGGCCGTCGCGATCTCGGAAGCTCAGGCCGATGCGCACGCTGCCCTGGGGCTGGCCGGACAACTGCTGCGTCAGCGCCTGCGCCAACGCGCCCTCGGCGACGCCACCCTGGGTGGCCGCGACCGTGGGGCCCGGCGCGGCGCCCTGCGGCAATTGCCGCTGCGCGATCCACAGCCCCAGCAGCAGCGCCGCCGCCAAGCCCGCGGGCAGCGCCCAGCGGCGGCGCGCACGCGGCCGCAGCGGCGTCGGCCGGCTTGCCTGCGCCGTCGCATGGATGGGCGAGGGCGGCAGCGCGGCGACAGCGGCGTCCTGGCCGGGCGCGTCGGCCGGCCGTGCGCGCGCCGCGGCGAGCAGGCGCGCCGGTACCGGTTCGTCCAGCACCGGCGCGAAGCCGGCACGCAGCCGCGCCTGCAGGCTGCGCAGCCGCTCCAGGGCCTGCGCCAACTGCGGGTCGGTCCGCAGCGCCGCTTCCACTTGCGTGGCCTGCGCCGCGTCCAGTTCGCCGTCGGCGTAGGCCTGCAGGGTGAGTGAATCGATCGTGGTGGTCATGCGGTCGCCTCCAGTGACGCCTGCAGGGCTTCGCGTCCGCGCGCGAGCCGGCTGGTGAGTGTGCCCAGCGGAATCTCCAGCACCGCCGCGGCATCCTTGTAGGACAGGCCTTCGATCAGCACCAGCGCGATCGCCAGGCGTTGTTCCTCGGGCAGGCTGGCCATCGCGGCCTGCACCGCCATCCAGTCCTGCTGCCGCTCCAGCGGCGTGTCGCCGACGTGTTCGCCCTCGGCGGCATCGACGAACACCTGCCGCCGTCGCCGCTGCGCCCGCACCTCGTCGATCCAGGCGTGGCGGATGATGCCGTACAGCCAGTACTGCAGCGGCGTCTCCGGCCGCCACTGCGCGGCGCGGCGCAGGGCGCGTTCGATCGCGATCTGCAGCAGGTCGTCGGCGTCCTCGCGATGCCCGGCGACGGCACGCGCGAAGCGCCGCAACTGCGGCAGCAGGGTACAGATGCCGTCGCCGACGGCGGCCGTGGGATCGGCGTGCATGTGGGGGATACGTTCGGCGGAGGCGTTTTCTTCCATGGGCGCGGCGCGGCGTTCACGGCGGGTCGGGATGGCAGGATTAGTGTGGCACGCCAACAGGGGCGGACAACGGAGCGGGACATGGCGACGGGCAGGCGAGTGCGCTGGATGGCCGTGGCGTGGCTGGCGGTGGCGACACCGGCGTTGGCGCAACTGGCGTTGCCGTCGGCGGGCGGGCTGGTGCAGGACGTGACCCAGGGCATGCAGGGCGGCATGAATCGGTTGGGAGAATCGCTGCAGGATGCGCGCGGCGATCTCGAACGGCTGCGGCTGAAACGCCTGCAGGCGCTGCTGCGCAGCGATCCGCGCGGGCTGGAGCGCGACGAAGGCGGCGCGGTGGTGATGCGCGGGCAGGTGGTGGCATTGGAGCCGGAGCCGGCGGCGCTGCAGGCGGCGCAGGCGGCCGGCTTCGTGGTACTGGAGCAGCGCAGCTTCGGCGAATTCGGCCTGCGCCTGGTGGTGCTGCAGGTACCGTTGGGCCTGTCCACGCGCCGCGCCCTGCAGCAACTGCGCGAGCGCGATCCGCAGGGCGAGTACGACTACAACCACGTCTACAGCGGATCGGCGGCAGCGCCGCCGGCGCCAGCCAGCGCGTCCGCCGTTCGCGTAGCCGAGGGTGCCGCGACGGGCAGCTTCGTGGTCGGGCTGATCGACAGCGGCGTGGACGCGGCGCATCCGGCGCTGGCCGGCGTGCAGGTGCAGACCTGGGGCTGCGACGGGGAGGTACGCCCGCAGCCGCATGGCACCGCCGTCGCCTCGCTGCTGGCCGGACGCGCGGTGGCGCACGGGCCGTTCGCGCGCACCCTGTATGCGGCCGACATCTATTGCGGCCAGGCCGATGGCGGCACCGTGGTCGAACTGGTCGGGGCACTGGCATGGATGGCGCAGCAGCAGGTGCCGGTGATCAACATCAGCCTGATCGGCGGCCCCAACCGCGCGCTGCAACTTGCCGTGCAGCGCATGCTCGCGCGCGGCCACGTGCTGGTCGCGGCGGTGGGCAACGACGGTCCGGCTGCCCCGCCGCTGTATCCCGCGGCCTATCCCGGGGTGATCGGCGTCACCGCGGTGGATGCGCGTGGGCGGGTCTTGCCGGAGGCGGGGCGTGGGCCGCAGGTGGCCTTCGCCGCGGTCGGCGAATTGATCGCCGCCGCGCCGCAGGGCCGCTGGCAGACGCAGCGCGGCACCTCCTTCGCGGCGCCGCTGGTGGCGCGGCTGGCGGCGCAGGCGCTGTCGCAGCCCAATCCGCAGGCGGCCGCGCAGGTGCGCACGCAGTTGCAGGCGCAGGCGCGCGATCTCGGTGCGCCCGGCGCCGATCCGGTGTATGGCGCCGGCTTGCTCGGTGCGGACCTGGCGCTGCAGCGCGCGCCGGGCGGCTGAACGCATTCTGTCTGCGTCCCGCCGGCACGGGATGTTCTGCGTCGCTCGATTCGTAGGGAGACATGAGAGCCGCAGATGGCCTGCGGCGACACGAGGAGAATGCGATGAACGGCAAGACTCTGTTGGCAAGCGCGGTGCTGGTGGCGTCGGTGGCGCTGATCCCGGGCGTGGCCGGCGCGCAGTTGCTGGGCGGTGCGGGCAGCGTGGGCGGTGCCGTCAATGGCACCCTGGGCGGCCTGGGGGGCGGCAGCCTCGGCGGCAACGGCATGGGCGCCGGCCGCCTGGACGCCGGAGTGCCGCTGGATGCCGCGCGTAGTGGCATCGAGCAGTCGTCGCAGCGTGCGCGGATGGCGGCGCAGCGGACGGCGGCGCGTGGCGCGGCCACCGCCGAAGGTGCGGCGCAGACCGCCGGCGCTGCGGTGAACCAGGGCCGCACGCTGGCCGGCAATGCCGCCGCCAGTGGCAGTGCGGCGGCGCGCAGCGCGGCCGCCAGCGCGATGGGCCAGGCCGACGGCGCGCTCGGCGCGGCGACCAGCGCGGCCAATCCCACTGCGGCGCTGTCGACCGCCGGCACTGCCGCCGGTGCAGTCAATGGCGTGACCGGTCACGGTGCTGCGTCGAGCGCGGCCGGTAACGGCAGCGGCAACGGCGCCGCCAGCGGCGGCAGCCTGCCGACGGTGCCGGCGCTGTCCGGCAGCGGCAGTGCCAACGGTGCGGCTAGCGGCAGCGCCTCGCACAGCGCGGGCACGCATGGCGGGTCGGTGTCGGGCCAGGCGGGTGCGGGCGGCCAGGGCGGTGCGCAGGCCGGTAGCGGTCAGGCGCAGGGGCAGGCCGGCGGCAATGCCTCGCTGGGTGCCAGCATCAACGCCTCCAGCGACGGCCAGTAAGCCGCTGACGGCCACGCGCGGCGTACCGCGCGTCGCCATCGAAGCCACTGGCTGAAAAAACACGACGCCCGGCTGAGCCGGGCGTCGTGCGTTTCGCGTCATGCGGGTTGGTCGTGGGAGCGTCCCAACGACGTCGTCGCGACGTCGCGGCACGGCCGGGGCGGTGCCGCAGTGCGCCTCAGCGTGCGCTCGGCGTCGCCGCCGGCGCGGCGTTGAGGCCGCGTTTCTCCAGCAAGGGCTCGATCTGCGGCGCGTGCCCGGCGAAGTCCTGGAACAACTGCATCGCGTCGACGCTGCCGCCGCGCGAGAGCAGGGTCTTGCGGAAGCGGTCGCCGTTGGCGCGGCTCAGCCCGCCGTGCTGCTTGAACCACTGCTGGGTGTTGGCGTCCAGCACCTCGGCCCAGATGTAGGCGTAGTAGCCGGCCGCGTAGCCGCCCATGATGTGGCTGAAGTACGGCGTACGGTAGCGCGGCGGCACCGGCGGGTAGGCGATGCCGTCGGCCGCCAGCGCCTTGGCCTCGAAGTCCATCACGCCCGAGGCCGGCGGCACCTGGCCGGGGCTGAGTTGATGCCAACGCTGGTCGAGCATGGCCGCGCCCAGGTACTCGGTGGTGGCGAAGCCCTGGTTGAACTTGGCGGTGGCCACCACCTTGTCCAGCAGCGCCTGCGGCATCGGCGCGCCGCTCTGGTAGTGCTTGGCGTAGTGCTTGAGGATGGCCGGATCGTCCGCCCACATCTCGTTGACCTGCGACGGGAACTCGACGAAGTCGCGCGGCACGCTGGTGCCGGCGAAGTAGGGGTACTTCACGTTCGAGAACATGCCGTGCAGCGCGTGGCCGAACTCGTGGAACGCGGTGGTGACCTCGTCCCAGGTCAGCAGGGTCGGCTGGCCGGCGGGCGGCTTGGGGATGTTGAGGTGGTTGGCGACCACCGGCTTGTCGCCGGTCAGCGCCGACTGCGACACGTAGGAGCTCATCCAGGCGCCGCCGCGCTTGGATTCGCGCGCGTACATGTCGGCGATGAAGATCGCCAACTGGCTGCCGTCGGCATCGAACACGTCGTAGACCAGCACGTCGTCGCGGTAGGTCGGTAGGTCGGTACGCTGCTTGAAGGTCAGCCCATATTCCTGGTTGGCGGCGTAGAACACGCCGTTTTCCAGTACGTTCTTCAGTTCGAAGTAAGGCTTGAGCTGAGACTCGTCGAAGTCGTATTTGGCCTGGCGCACCTTCTCGGTGTAGTAGGCCCAGTCCCAGGCCTCGAGCTTGAAGCTGGGCTTGCCGGCGGCCTTCTGCTCCTGGTCGATCATCGCCTGCAGGTCGGCCGCCTCGCGCTTGGCGTTGGCCACCGCGGCCGGGGCCAGCTTGCCGAGCATGGCGTTGACCGCTTCGGGGGTCTTGGCGGTCTGGGTTTCCAGCGAGTAGGCGGCGTGGTTCGGATAGCCGAGCAGCTTGGCGCGGTCGGCGCGCAGGGTCATGATCCGCGACACCAGCGCGGTGTTGTCGTAGGGGCCGCCGTGGCTGCCGCGCGACACCGAGGCCTCGTAGATCTTCTGCCGCAGGGCGCGATCCTTGAGCTGGGCCAGCGGCGGCTGGCCGGTGGTGTTGAGCAGGGCGATCACGTACTTGCCATCGAGCTTGCGCGCCTTGGCCGCTTCGGCGGCCGCGGCGATCTGCGCGTCGGACAGGCCGTCGAGCTGCTTGACGTCGTCCACCACCACCGCCGCGGCGTTCACTTCGGCCAGCACGTTCTGGCTGAACTTGGTGCCCAGTTCGGCCAGCTCGGCGTTCATCGCCTTGAGCTTGGCCTTGTCGGCGTCGTTGAGCTTGGCGCCATCGCGGACGAAGTCGCTGTGGTATTTCTCGATCAGGCGCACGCCTTCCGCATCCAGGCCGAGCTGGTTGCGGGTGTCGTACAGGGTCTGGATGCGCGCGAACAACTTGGGATTGAGCGCGATCGCATCGCGGTGCGCGGCCAGCTTGCCGGCGTACTCGGCCTGCAGCTTCTTGCGGGTGTCGTTGGTGTCGGCGCCGACCAGGTTGAAGAACACGGTGGTGGCGCGGTCCAGGACCTGCCCGCTCTTCTCCATCGCCACGATGGTGTTGTCGAAGGTCGGCTTGGCGGTCTGGTCGGCGATGGCCTGCACTTCCTGCAACTGCTGCGCCATGCCGGCGTCGAACGCGGGCGCGAAATCGCTGTCCTTGATCTTGTCGAACTGCGGGTAGTGCAGCGGCAGCGGGCTTTCGGCGAAGAACGGGTTGGCCTGCGTGGCGGCGGTTGCAGCGGTGGGCGTGGTGGCCGGAGCGGCGTAGGCGGGCATGGCGAGTCCGAGCGTGGCGGCGAGGGCAAGGGCGAGGCGAGAGGTCATCAAGCGGTATCCGCAATCATGGTGATCGGGCAGGCTACCCCAGGCCGGCAGGCGTGACCCGTGACGAAAGCCATGGGAGCGCTGCAGCATAGGCGCTTGTTTCCCAGGGCTTTGCGGCATCTGGCGTGAACCTTGATGCAGTGCGCTCTCCTGCGTGGTTGTGCCTGTGCAGGCACGCATCGGTGGTGCGCTGGCGGTGTGTTGGCTGGTTCGCGCGGACGTCTGCCAGGCGGCCTCGCACATTGGCTCCGGCCTGCTGGCGACGCCTGCGGCCACCGCGTAGCATCGCGTCGAACCAGCGCCGCTGTGGCGCGCCGCGCCACGAGGACCCATGGACACGCCGACCACTGCCTACGCCTTCACCGCGACCACCTTGGACGGGCAGGAGCAGCCGCTCGACGAGTACGCCGGCAAGGTGCTGTTGATCGTCAACGTCGCCTCCAAGTGCGGTTTCACCCCGCAGTACGCGGGGCTGCAGGCGCTGTGGCAGCGCTACCGCGAGCGCGGGCTGGTGGTACTGGGCTTTCCCTGCGACCAGTTCGGCCATCAGGAGCCGGGCGATGCCGCGGAGATCCGCCAGTTCTGTTCGCTCAGCTACGACGTCGATTTCCCGATGTTCGCCAAGGTCCAGGTCAACGGCGACGGTGCGCATCCGCTGTGGCGCTGGCTCAAGCAGCAGAAATCCGGGCTGCTCGGCATCGCCGCGATCAAGTGGAATTTCAGCAAGTTCCTGGTCGGTCGCGACGGCCAGGTGCTGGCGCGTTATGCGCCGACCGACAAGCCGGAGGCGCTGGCCGACGCTATCGAGCGGGCGCTGGGATAACGATTCGGCCGAGGACGCTAGGCGTGGTCTTGAATGCTGGATGCTTGCTCTTGTGGGAGGGACTTCAGTCCCGACGCGTTCGAGTTAAAGGCGTCGGGACTGAAGTCCCTCCCACAAAATACTCCCCACTATTTCGCTTTGACCTGTCGCCGTATCGCTTATGCCGGCAGGAGCGGCTTCCGCCGCGACCTTTACCGGTAACGCCCGTCGCGGCTGAAGCCGCTCCTACGACGGGAGATGCACAGCGGCGTCACTTCTCGACGAAGGCGCGCTCGAACACGTAATGCCCCGGCGAGCCGATGCGCGGCGAGGCGACGAAGCCGCGGGCGTCCAGGGTCTGGCGCAGGTCGGCCAGCATCTGCGGACTGCCGCAGATCATCGCGCGGTCGTGTTCCGGGTTCAGCGGCGGCAGGCCCAGGGTGCGCTGCATCTGGCCGCTCTCGAGCAACTCGGTGAGGCGGCCGCGGTTGCGGAAGTCCTCGCGGGTCACCGCCGGGTAGTACAGCAGCTTCTCGCGGATGGTCTCGCCGAGGAACTCGTGCTGCGGCAGTTCCTTCTCGAAATAGTCGCGGTAGGCCAGGTCCTTCTCGAAGCGCACGCCGTGGGTGAGGATCACCTTGTCGAAGCGCTCGTAGGTTTCCGGGTCCTTGATCACCGACAGCCACGGCGCCAGGCCGGTGCCGGTGCCCAGCAGATACAGGTGGCGGCCCGGGTGCAGATCGCTGATCAGCAGGGTGCCGGTGGGCTTCTTGCCGACCAGCACCGAATCGCCGGGCTTGATGTGTTGCAGGCGCGAGGTCAGCGGGCCGTCCGGCACCTTGATGCTGAAGAACTCCAGTTGCTCTTCCCAGTTGGCGCTGGCGATGGAATAGGCGCGAAGCAGCGGCCGCGTCTCCGTCTCCAGGCCGATCATCACGAACTGGCCGTTGTCGAAACGGAAGCCGTCGTTGCGGGTGGTGGTGAAGCTGAAGTAGTCCTCGGTCCAGTGGCGGACATCGAGCACCGTTTCGGGGCCAAAAGCGGAAGACATGCCGTTGATCGTGATGGGGAAGGAACGGCGGCCATTCTACCCCATGCCGGTTCAAATGAGATCAAATCTCATTTGAGGGCGAGGCCGATCACGGCGTTGGCTCACTTCTCGAACGAAACCTCGTAGGACAGGTACAGCGGTGCCTGCGGCGGCGCCAGCAGCGGGCGCTGGCGCAGGAAACGCTCCAGGCACAGGGCCAGCGGCGTGGTGCCGTTGCGCCAGCTGGCGCCGACGCTGCCGTCGGCCTGCACCTGCACCACCACGGTGAACGGCGAGGTATCCGGGCGCGGCGTGGCGCAACTGGCCACGCCCTCGTCCAGCGCCGCGCGTTGCAGGGTCTGCAGGCGTTCCTCCATCGCCGCCGGCAGGCCGGCTTCGTCGCGGTCGGCCAGGGCCTTGGCCGCGGCGTAGTCGGACGGCGCCGGCGTGTCCGCGGCGGGAGCGGCGAGCGCCGGGACGGCGAGGGCGGCGGCGAACAGGCAGGGCAGAGTACGGAGCATGGCGGCGTCGGAAGGGGCGGACGGGCTAACGATACCCAGCGGCCTGCAGTTCGAACAGTTCTGCGTAGCGGCCGCCCTGCGCCATCAGTTCGTCGTGGGTGCCGCTGGCCTCGATCCGGCCGTCGGCCAGGACCAGGATGCGGTCGGCCATGCGCACGCTGGAGAAGCGGTGCGAGATCAGCACCGCGGTGCGGTTGTCGGACAGCTCCTTGAAGCGCTGGAACACCTCGAACTCGCTGCGTGCGTCCAGTGCGGCGGTCGGTTCGTCGAGGATCATCACCTGCGCATCGCGCATGTAGGCGCGGGCGATGGCGATCTTCTGCCACTGCCCGCCCGACAGGTCCACGCCGGTCTTGAAGCGGCGCCCGATCACCTGCGCGTAGCCCTGCGGCAGGCCGTCGATCAGCTCGGCGGCCATCGCCCGTTGCGCGGCGGCACGGATCCGCGGCGCGTCGTCCAGTGCGTCGACCTGGCCGACGCCGATGTTCTCGCCGGCGCTGAAGTGGTAGCGCACGAAGTCCTGGAAGATCACCCCGAGGTTGGCGCGCAGGTCGTCCAGGTCGTAATCGCGCAGGTCGCGCCCGTCGAGCAGGATGCGGCCCTCGTCCGGGTCGTACAGCCGCGCCAGCAGCTTGACCAGGGTGGTCTTGCCGGCGCCGTTCTCGCCGACCAGGGCCAGCACCTCGCCGGCGCGCAGGGCGAAGTCCAGGTGCCGCACCGCCCACTGTTCGGCGTCCGGATAGCGGAAGCCGACGTTCTCGAACACGAAGCCCTGCCTGATCGGCCGCGGCACCGGCACCGCACCGGGGCGGGTGCGGATCTCCGGGACGATGCGGAAGAACGAATACAGGTCGTCCAGGTACAGCGCCTGCCCGGCCACCTGCGAGAAGCCGATCAGCAGGCCTTCCAGCAACTGCCGCAGGCGCAGGAAGCTGCCGGCCAGGAAGGTCAGGTCGCCGATGCTGAAGTCGCCGCGCACGGTGCGCCAGGCGATGTAGCCGTAGGCGCCGTAGTAGCCCAGCGTGCCCAGCGCCGCCAGCACGGTGCCCCACAGCATGCGCTTGCGCGCCAGCGCGCGGTTGGCCTGGAAGTAGCGGTCGGCCAGGGCGCGGTAGCGCGCGATCAGGAAGTTGTGCAGGTTGAAGATCTTCACTTCCTTGGCGGTCTCGACGCTGGCGCCGAGCTGGCGCAGGTAGTCGAGCTGGCGGCGCTCGGCCGTCCACTGGAAGTTGAGCGAGTAGCCCAGCGCGTTGAAGTGCGCCTCGCCGATGAAGGCCGGCACCAGCGCCACCGCCAGCAGGGCGATGAGCCAGGGCGCGTAGACCAGCAGGCCGACCGCGAAGCTGACCACGGTGATCGCGTCCTGCACCTGGCCGAACAACTGGCTCATCAAGTTCATCCGGCCCATGGTCTGGCGCCGCGCGCGGTCGAGCCGGTCCTGCTGTTCCGGATCCTCGAAATCCTCCAGGTCCAGTTGCGCGGCGTGCTCCATCAACTGCACGCTGGTGGTGTTGTTGAACAACTCCGACAGCAGCGTGTCGGCGTAGCTGACCAGCCGCCCGAGCAGGTCCGAGGCGATCGCCAGCGCCAGCTCCAGGCCCAGCAGTTCCAGCAGCCGGTTCAGGCGGCCGCTGGCCAGGGCCTGGCCCAGCGAATCGAAGCCGGGCGATTGCGCCACCAGGTGGATGGCCTCGTCGATGATCAGCTTGCCGACGTACAGCGAGGCCACCGGCAGCAGCGCGCGCAGCACGCGCAGGCCGATGCTGCTGAGGGTCAGCCAGCGGCTGGTCTGCCAGATCTGGCGCAGGAACGGCGGCAGGTTGCGCATCGCGTCGAAGCGTTCGCGCAGGCTCGGACCGGTGCGGGACGCGGCGCGGGCGCCGCCATGAGAAGGAGAAGAAGATGCCATCGGCGCATTGTGCCGGGGGCGGGTGTGGGCGGGGAGTGTGGGGATCAAGCCCCTCTCCCACCGGGAGAGGGGTTGGGGTGAGGGTCCGGCGCGAAGCGTCTCGCGGAGTTCGAGTGCACGAGGCTGCGCCCGTACCCTCATCCGCCCCTTCGGGGCACCTTCTCCCGAGGGGAGAAGGGAACGACTAGCCCCTCTCCCCCCGGGAGAGGGGTTGGGGTGAGGGTACGGCGCGAAGCGTCTCGCGAAGTTGGGTGCACCAGGCGTCGCCTGTACTCCCATTCGCCCATTCCGCGCACCGTGCTGTTACGCCAGAGCCCTTGCCGACGTTCGACATGGTGTTGCTGCAGAAAATCTGCCCGTCGGGCGTGTCGGCAATGCCTGTCGCGGCTGAAGCCACTCCTACAGGGGATTTGCTGGCTTTCTAAGGAGCGGCTTCAGCCGCGACAGCCTGTACTCACATGAACCCATGAGCGTAAGTCCACTGCGCAGTGCAACGGCCAATCCAATGACGCCGCGCTCGACCTACTCGTCCAGCCGCAAGGTCAGGCACTTGGCCGCGCCGCCGGCCTTGAGGAATTCGTCCAGCGGGGTCTGCACCACGCGGTAGCCGATCGCGGCCAGGGCCTTGCACAGTGCCTGCGAGGCGCGGTTGAGCAGCAGGGTGTCGTCCAGGTCCACCGCGTTGCAGGCGAAGGCGAGGGCATCGGCCTCGCCGACGGCGATGCGCCGCGAGGCCGGGATGTGCTGGGCGATCGCCTGCTGCGCGGCGGCGTCGAACGCGGCCGGGTAGTACAGCAGGTAGCCATCGCGCAGCGGGCAGAAACAGGTGTCCAGGTGATAGAAGCGCGCGTCGACCAGGCGCAGCGGCACCACCTCGATGTCCAGCAGGTCGGTCAGCTCGTGCGCGGCGGCCAGGTCGCTGCGGTGGCCGTGGCCCATCCACAGCCGGCGCGCGCCGCGGTCCAGCAGCGCGTCGCCGGCGCCTTCGAAATACACCTGCTCGGGCAGTTCCTGGATGCGCAGGCCGGCCTGGCGGCACCAGGCGGTGAACAAGGCTTCTTCGCCACGGCGTTCGGCGTGGCGGAAGCGGCTGGGCACGAAGCGGTCGCCGAGCACCAGGCCGGCGTTGGCGCTGAACACCATGTCCGGCAGGCCGGGCGCGGCAGCGATGCAGTCGACGCGGGCGCCTGCCGCCTCGGCGGCAGCCACCAGCGCATTCCACTGCGCCTGCGCGCGCTCGCGGCTGGCGGCGTGCACGTTGCCTTCCATCCAGGGGTTGATCACGTAGTCCACCGCGAAGTGCTGCGGCGCGCACATCAGCAGGCGGTGGCGGTAGCGGGCGCTGGCGCGGGAGTGCGGTTCGGGGGAAGCGAGGGCCAGGTCGGTCTCATCGGCCAGGCCGACAGCAAGGACGTTCTCGATCATGCGCGCGCTCCGCGTCGGGGATGCGCGCCACGCTAGCGGCGGCGTGTTGCGGGGACATGTCGGTGGACTGGTGGCGTACGCCAGCGGGATGATCAGCCATTCGGCTGCTGAAAAGCCGGGGATTCGGGATTGGGGATTCGTGCAAGCAGAGCCGCGCGCGCTGGGTTTGCCTGGTGTTGGCATGCGTGGTCGTGCGTCCAGCGGTGAGCATTCGGGAGTTTTGAAATGCTACGCATCCTTGCCGACTACGCGATCCTGCCTCCGAATCCCCAGTCCCGAATCCCCAATCCCGGCGCGCAGCGCCCTTACGGCAGCGTCGGCTGCAGGCCCACTCCCAATCGGTTCCAGGCGTTGATCACCGCCACCGCCATGGTCAGCGCGCTGATCCCGGCCGGGTCGAACTGCGCCGTCAGTGCGTCGTACACGGCCTGCGGCGGCGCGCCGGCGGGTAGCGTGGTCAGCGCCTCGGCCCAGTCCAGCGCGGCGCGCTCGCGGGCATCGAAGAAGCGGCTGTCGCGCCAGGCGGCGAGGGTGTCGAGCTTGCGTGGTTCGGTGCCGGCCTTGCGCAGGGCGGTGGCATGCATGTCGATGCAGTAGGCGCAGCCGTTGAGCTGGGAGACGCGCAGGAACACCAGTTCGGTGAGGGCGCTGCCGAGCGTGCCGTCGTGGACCTGCTGGCTGGCGCCGAGCAGGGCGCGGTACGCCTCGGGTTCGTGGCGGGTGTAGGGCACCTCGAACAACCTGCCACGACCTGGAGCCAGGGGCAGCATCTGTCGCAACGGCACCAGAGCGGCGCCTGATCGTGGTGGTTGGGAGGCTGAGGTGGCCGCTCGGCCACCTCAGCCGATCACGCCGGCACCATGGCCCGCTCCTGTAGCCGTGCCAGCCGCATCACGTTATGGCTGGCGACCTTCAGCCCGATCACCACCTTTGCCCGCGCCAAGCCGATGCAGCGTACGAACTTGCCGCCTTGTTGGGCCAAGCGCGCAAACGGGTGCTCGCCGAACACCCGATCCTTGGCAATGCGACGGTTCCGGCGCTTTGCTGCCTCGCTCAAGGGCTTGCGTGCCTGCCCTTGATGTTGGATCGCGGGGCGGTAACCACGCTTTTTCAGGTCTGCTTCTCGCGCTGCATCGGCATACCCGCTATCGGCCCATACCGTGCGGCCGGTGTTGTCCGGGTCCAGCACCTGCTCGAAGTGGCGGCTGTCGTGCACGTTGGCCGCGCTCACGTCGTAGCGGCGGATGAAACCCCAGCGGCGGTCCGTGCTGGCGTGCAGCTTGTAGCCGTAGAACGTCACCCCATGCTTCCTGGTCCAGCGTGCCTGCACGTCTTTCTGCGCACGCTTGGCATCACTCCAGTCCTGGCCGACGTCATCGCCCTGCTTGATCTGCGCGTTCTCCTCGCGCGTGTTGCGCTGGATCGGAGCGCTGACGATGCTGGCGTCGATGATCTGACCGCCGCGGGCAATGAACCCAGCACGTTGCAATTGCTCACCGATCGCCGTGCTGATGTCGCCCATCAGATCCTTGGTCTTGAGCCGTTCGCGCCACACCCAGATCGTCTTGGCGTCGGGCACCTTGCCGCTGTGTTCCAGTCCAAGGAATTGCTGGAAGCTGCGCCGATCCAGCACCTGATACTCCAGCGCATCGTCGGAGAGGTTGTACAACTGCTGCAACAGCAGCAGCTTGATCATCATCTGCGTCGGCCAAGCCGGACGGCCGCCGCGCTTGCCGGTACCCAAGGACAGCTTCGCGTCTACGGCGTGAGCAATCCCGGCAAAGTCGATATGCCGTGACAGCAGAGCCAGAGGATCGCCGATCTGCTGCCGCTTGGCTTCGCGTTCGTGGCCGGCAAACAGGCTGATCATCGTGGCGTCCTCGGCGTGTTCTCCAGACCAATGATGCCAAAGGTGGGGTTTTTAGAGGTGCCCTGTAGTCGATGCGATGGAAAGGCATGGTGGGTCCGAACATGGCGGCCACCATGGCCGCCTTCCCCTCCAGGACGCGGCGGCGCGTCCCGGCGTGACAGCACCGGCGCAGGTCAGGCTCGGCTGACTGCAGGGGGCGCCGTCGGCGTCGGCAGCTTGTCCGGGTTCATCAGCGTCAGCACCTCGGCGATGCGCTCGCCGTCGATCACCAGCACGGTCGCCGAGTGCAGCCGCGGCCCCAGGAAGCGCAGGATCGCCGGTTCGCCGTTGACCGTGCCGATCCGCGCCTGCACGCCCAGGCCACGCCGCGCCACGGCCCAGTACAGCCGGCCGATGCGCTCCGCGCCGTGCAAGGGGCGCAGGCTGGCGGTGACCTTGCCGCCGCCGTCGGAGCGCAACTGCGCGTCGGCATGCAGCAGGGCGGCGATGGCGGCGCGGTCGCCGCGCTGCGAAGCGTGCAGGAAGCGCTCCAGCAACTGGCGGTGACGTTCGGGCGTGACCGCGAAGCGCGCCTGGCCCTGGCCGAGCCGCTCGCGCGCCCGGTGCACCAGTTGCCGGCAGCCGGCCTCGCTGCGCTCCAGGGTGCGGCCGATCTGCGCGTAGTCGTAGTCGAACGCTTCCTTCAACAGGAAGGCCGCGCGCTCGTGCGGGCCGAGCCGCTCCAGCAACGCCAGGAAGGCCAGCGACACCTGCTCCGCGCGGTCATGGCGCTCGGCCGGGTCGGCGTCTTCTGCGTCGGCGATCTCCAGCGGCTCGGGCAGCCACGGCCCGACGTAGTGGACGCGGGCGCTGCGTGCCGCGCGCAGCCGGTCCAGGCCGAGCCGGGTGGTGGCGGTCACCAGCCAGGCTTCGGGGTCGCGGATCGTGCCGCGGTCGCTGGCCTGCCAGCGCAGCCAGGCGTCCTGCACGGTGTCCTCGGCGTCGGCGCGGCTGCCGAGCAGGCGGTAGTCCAGGCCGAACAGCCGGGGGCTGTGGGATTCAAAGGTCGGATCGTGGGTCATGACCACCAGGACGGAACAGGGCGTGCCGGCGTGACAGCGGGCGGGGCCGCCACTTTGCCCTAAAATGGGTGGGTTTCCCCCCGCCAGCCGCAGAGCCAGCCGTGACCTCGATCAAGCAGGAAGACCTCATCCAGTCCGTCGCCGACGCGCTGCAGTACATCAGCTACTACCATCCGGTCGACTACATCAAGAATCTCTCCGCAGCCTACGAGCGCGAGCAGTCGCCGGCGGCCAAGGACGCCATCGCGCAGATCCTGATCAATTCGCGCATGTGCGCCGAGGGCCACCGGCCGATCTGCCAGGACACCGGCATCGTCACCGTGTTCCTCGAGATCGGCATGAACGTGCGCTGGGACGACGCCACCATGGGCGTGGAGGACATGGTCAACGAGGGCGTGCGCCGCGCCTACAACCATCCGGACAACAAGCTGCGCGCTTCGGTGCTGGCCGACCCGGCCGGCAAGCGCCAGAACACCAAGGACAACACCCCGGCGGTGGTCAACGTGAAGGTCGTCCCCGGCGACACCGTCGACGTCATCGTCGCGGCCAAGGGCGGCGGCTCGGAAGCCAAGAGCAAGTTCGCCATGCTCAATCCCTCCGACTCCATCGTCGACTGGGTGCTCAAGACGGTGCCGACCATGGGCGCCGGCTGGTGCCCGCCGGGCATGCTCGGCATCGGCATCGGCGGCACCGCCGAGAAAGCGATGCTGCTGGCCAAGGAAGCGCTGATGGAGCCGATCGACATCGTCGACCTGCAGGCCCGCGGCGCGTCCAACCGCGCCGAGGAACTGCGCCTGGAACTGTACGAGAAGGTCAACGCGCTGGGCATCGGCGCGCAGGGCCTGGGCGGCCTGACCACGGTGCTGGACATCAAGGTCAAGGACTATCCGACCCACGCCGCCAACCTGCCGGTGGCGCTGATCCCCAACTGCGCGGCCACCCGCCATGCGCACTTCACCCTGGACGGCAGCGGCGCGGTGATGCTGGATCCGCCTTCGCTGGAAGACTGGCCCACGCTCACCTATAACCCGACCAATGCGCGCCGGGTGAACCTGGACACCATCACCCGCGAGGAAGTGGCCAGCTTCAAGCCGGGCGAGACCATCCTGCTCAACGGCAAGCTGCTGACCGGCCGCGACGCCGCGCACAAGCGAATGATCGACATGCTCAACCGCGGCGAGACGCTGCCGGTGGACTTCACCAACCGCTTCATCTACTACGTCGGCCCGGTCGATCCGGTGCGCGACGAAGTGGTCGGCCCGGCCGGTCCCACCACCGCCACGCGCATGGACAAGTTCACCCGGCAGATGCTGGAGCAGACCGGCCTGCTGGGCATGGTCGGCAAGTCCGAGCGCGGCGATGCGGCGATCGCCGCGATCCGCGACAACAAGGCGGTGTACCTGATGGCGGTCGGCGGCTCCGCCTACCTGGTGTCCAAGGCGATCAAGGCCAGCAAGGTGCTGGCGTTCGAAGACCTGGGCATGGAGGCGATCTACGAGTTCGAGGTCAAGGACATGCCGGTGACCGTGGCGGTCGATGCCAGCGGCGAGTCGGTGCACAAGACCGGCCCGCGCGAGTGGCAGGCGCGCATCGGCAAGATCCCGGTGGTGGTCGAGGCCTGATCGGCCGCAGCGCGAACGCCGGCGCGAGTGCCGGCGTTCTGCACCGCGCTGGCGGCGTGCCGGCGGCGCGGCAATAATCGGCGCTGGTTCCGTCTCCGGGGAAAGCGTCGTGTCCATCGTGCTTTACGGTTCGCCCAGTACCGCCTCGTTCGTCGTGCACTGGTTGCTGATCGAACTGCAGGTCGATTTCGAACTGCGCATGCTCGATTTCGACCGCCAGGAGCAGAAAAGCCCCGAGTACCTGGCGCTCAACCCGCAGGGGCGGGTGCCGACCCTGGTGCTGGACGGGCAGGTGCTGACCGAATCGGTCGCCATCGCCATGCACCTGGCCGACCTGTATCCGCACGCCGGCCTGGCGCCGCCGCCCGGCACGCCCGAGCGCGCGGCCTACTACCGCTGGATGCTGTTCGGCGCCTACACCCTGATGCCGGCCTACCGCGATTGGTTCTATCCCGACGAACCGGCCGGCGCCGACAATGCCGAGCGCGTGCGCGCCAGTGCCCGCGCGTTCCTGGAAAAGGCCTGGAACGAGGTGGCGGCTCACCTGGAGCAGGGCGGCCCGTATCTGCTGGGCGAGCACTGCAGCGCCGCCGACTTCGTGCTGGTCATGTTGATGCGCTGGTCGCGCAACATGCCGCGGCCCACCGACACCTGGCCGGCGCTGAAGGCGCTGGCTGACAGGATGAAGGCGCGCCCGGCGTTCCACGAGGCTTATCGGCGGGAAGGCATTACCGACTGGATGTGAGTGGCGGCGCGGGGCGTCGCGCCGGATGTCGGCGACCGCGTTGCCTGTTGTCGCGGTTGCCAAGCTTCTTTGCGGCGCTCTCGGGGTATCGCGCCGGCACTCGCACCATCCGCACTGGCGCGCGCTTTTTCCTGGCCTTCGTGGGAGTCGCACCGACGCCGCATGTATCGAAGGCGGGCGCGCTGACCTTTTGCATGGTTTGCACCGCACGCTTGGAAGCGGCGAGCAGCGCTGAGCACGGCCTTGCCGCCTGCGTCACGTTGTCGCACCCGCTTCCCCGGTCCGTTCACTGCCGCCAGTGCCACCTAGAATGGCGCGGTGTCCGCCCTCCGTGCTCCCGCCCGACTGCGCCGCCTGATGCGCTGGCCCGCCTTGCTGGCCGCGCTGTTGCTGGTGGTCGCGCCGGTGGCCAGCCGCCTGCTCGAAGCGGCGACGCTGCCGGTGCCGTTGTGCACCGCTGCCGGATTGCAGGCCGACGCGAATGTGCCGCCGCAGCACGGCGCCGTCCATGCCGGCCACGAAGACGCGTCGGGCACGCAGCGCGACCGTGGTCAGGCGCACGCCGCCTGCGACTACTGCCTGCTCGCCGCGCGGCTGCTGCCGTGGCTGGCGATCGTCCTGCTGCTGGCGGCGGCGCTGCCGGCGCCGGCGGCCACCACGCCGCTGCGTCATCGCGTCCACGCGGCCGTGCGCTGGCGCGCGCACGCGGCACGCGGACCGCCACCCAATCTCCAGAACGCCCTCCTGTTTCCGGTGCGCTAGGCGCGCCGGCGCCGTTCTTTTCTGGAGTCCAATCCATGTCCCAGTTCCTGCCGTCGCCCGCGCGGGCGGCGTTGTCGTGCTGCATTTTCGCCAGTCTGTTTCCCGCGTCCGGCCATGCCGAGGCGCCCGATGCCACCACCCTCGACCGGATGCAGGTCACCGCCACCGCGCCGGTCGCGCCGCTGACCTGGACGGTCGATCCGAAACTGCCACGGCAGCCGGTGCCGGCCAGCGACGGCGCCGATTACCTGAAGACCGTCCCCGGTTTCGCCGCGATCCGCAACGGCGGCACCAATGGCGATCCGGTGCTGCGCGGCATGTTCGGTTCGCGGCTCAACGTGCTCAGCAACGACGGCACCCTGGTCGGTGCGTGTCCGGCGCGGATGGACAACGCCTTGTCCTATATCGCCCCGGAAACCTTCGACCGGCTCACCATCGTCAAGGGCCCGCAGACCGTGCGCTGGGGGCCGGGTGCCTCCGCCGGCACCGTGCGCTTCGAACGCGACACCCCGCACTACGCCGCGCCGACCCTGGAAGGCGAGGCCAGTGCGCTGGTAGGCTCCTGGAACCGCAACGACCAGAACCTGGACCTGCGCGGCGGCAACCGCAGCGGCTACGCGCGCGCGGACGCCAACCGCTCCGAGTCCGGCGACTACCGCGACGGCGATGGCGCGGTGGTGCCGTCGCGCTGGCGCAAGTGGAATGCCGATGCCGCGGTCGGCTGGACTCCGGACCCGGATACCGTGCTGGAATTCTCCGCCGGCAGCGGCGACGGCCTGGCGCGCTACGCCGGGCGCAGCATGGACGGCACCCAGTTCCGTCGCACCAGCTATGCCGCGCGCTTCGAGCGCAGCGATCTGCCCGGCGCCTGGGAGGCGTTGCGCGCCAATGCCTATGTCAACGACGCCGACCACGTCATGGACAACTACACGCTGCGCCGGCCCAATCCGCAGTCGGCGATGCCGATGCCGATGGCCTCCAACGTCGACCGGCGGACCCGCGGCGGACGTGTGGAATCGGAGTGGCGCTGGGACCAGGTCGTGGTCCAGGCCGGCGTCGATACCCAGCAAAGTCGCCACCGCGACCGCAGCGCCAGCGGCGAGGGCGCGTACCGGAGCGTGCCGTGGCGCACCGACGCGCGCTTTGACAACCTGGGGGCCTTCACCGAACTCACCTTCGGTGCCGGCAGCGCACAACGCTGGATCGCGGGTCTGCGTCTGGACCGCGCGCAGGTCGAGGACACGCGCCGCAGCATCGGCATGATGGGCATGCCTAATCCCACCGCCGGACAGACGCGCCGCGAAGACCTGGGCAGCGGCTTCCTGCGCGTGGAGCGCAGCCTCTCGGCCGACACCATCTGGTATGCCGGCCTGGGCCGCAGCGCACGCATGCCGGACTATTGGGAACTGTTCTCTGCCGACATGGGCCCGATGGGCGCGGCCAACGCCTTCGCCGGGCTGCGCCCGGAGCGCACCACCCAGCTCGATCTCGGCCTGCAGTACCGCGGCGCGACCGTGCAGGGCTGGGTCTCGGCGTACGCCGGGCGGGTGCAGGACTTCATCCTGTTCACCTATGCCGATGGCGGCATGATGGGCACCACCACCCGCGTCGACAACGTCGATGCGCGCATCGCCGGTGCTGAGGCGGGCGTGGATTGGCAGCCGCTGCACGGCCTCACCCTCGGCGGCACGCTGGCCTATGCCTGGGGCGAGAACCGCAGCGACGGCACGCCGCTGCCGCAGATGCCGCCGCTGGAGTCGCGGTGGCGCATGGAGTGGGAAGGGCAGCGCTGGTCGGCCGGGGCGCTGCTGCGCGCGGTCGCGCGACAGGGACGGGTGGCGTTGGATCAAGGCAACGTGGTCGGCCGCGATCTTGGTCGCAGCGCCGGTTTCGCCACGCTGGGGCTGAGCGCCGGCTACCGGGTCAGCGAGGGGCTGCGACTGAGCGCCGGCATCGACAACGTCTTCGACCGGCGTTACAGCGAACATCTCAACCTGGCCGGCAGCGCCGATTTCGGTTTCCCGGCCGACCCGGTGCGCATCGCCGAACCGGGCCGCAACCTGTGGCTGAAGGGCAACTACCGGTTCTGAGCGATCGGCGATTGGTGGGCGCGGTCGCGTCGCAACCGCGGCTAGCGCATGCGACGCCCAGGCGGGCGTCGCGCGCGTCGCTCAGGCGTGGCCGATCAGAACCATTCCAGCAGCGAGATGCCGACGCCGACGTAGGTGGCGCGGTGGTTGTAGTCGATCATGCTCTCGCCGTAGCCGTCGAACACCTGCACATGGCCGCGCAGCAGGTTGCTGATCGGGAAGCCCCAGTCCAGTTGCACCGCGCCGTGCGAGCGGTCGCCGCCGCGCAGCGAATGCCGCGCCATCAGCGCCACCTCGTGGCCGTTGCGGTTGTAGATCAGGGTCGCGTCGCCGCGGCCCATGTAGTCCTCAATGTCCGGGTTGTTGTCCTGCTTGCGGCTCTCCGGGATGCGGTACCAGGGGCGCAGCACCAGTGCCCAGTTGTCGCGGTCCAGGCCGATGTTGAGCATCGCCCGGTTCCAGCTGCGCGACAGCGGATCGCTGCGGCCGTTGGACTGGTGGGTCAGCTGGATGCCGGTCATCCGTCCCTTCCAGCCGAACAGGCTGTAGTTGTTGCGGAACACCAGCATCAGTTCCGGCTCGTAGTTGGTCTCGCGGAACGGCCGCGACTGCTCGGCGTTGTAGACCTGCCAGCGCGAGCTCTGGGTATAGGCGCCCCACAGGTCGCCGTTGTCGCCGAAGATGTTCTCCACGATCTTGGTCTTGAAGCTCAGCTGGAACTTCGCCTCCACGCTGTCCAGCGGCTCGGCGGTGGTCACCGTATTGACTGGGTTCGGCGAGGACGGCAGCTCGTTCTTCTTGCTGGTCCAGAACGCCGGCAGCAGGTACACCGGCTTGTAGGCGCGCAGCTGGAAGGTGCCCAGCTTGGAGTCCTTGGCCAGTTCCCAGCGGCTGTCCAGCAGCGAGCCCTTGCCGGCATTGGCGATGGTGCTGTCGTAGCGGTCCTGCTTGAAGATCGCGGCGGCACGCTGGCGGGTGCGCTCGGCGACGCCGGCATCCTCCGGCACGCTGGCGTCCAGCTGTTGCTTCTGGCGTTCGCTGGCGGCCTGCGCCGCGGCGTCGGCCGCCTGCGGGTCGGCGGTGCGGCGCGACAGCGCCTGGTCGTAGCAGGCCAGGCGGGCGGCGTCGCTGGAGATGGCCACGCAGGCTTCCGGCGAGGCGGGGGTGGGCAGGACTTCCTGCGCGTGCGCAAGCGGCACGGCCGCGATCGACAGCAGCAACAGGGGACGGACCTGACGATGGGACATGCGGTTCTCGCTGCAACGGGCGGCGCGGGCGGGTGGTGCGCTGCCGGGGTGAATGGCCGGCAGGGAAAATACAGGAAGTGACGACAACAGGGTCATCACACGTTCATGCTGCCGCCGCGACGTCGTCTTCAGGGGTGCTGCTTCAGAGCAGCCAGGCCACCGCGAACACCGCCAGCATCGCCAGCGCCAGGCCGAGCTTGGCGGCGGTACCCAGGACGATGCCCAGCCAGGTGCCGACGCCGACCCGCGTCGCCTGGCGCAGCTCGCGCCCATGCCAGTACTCCCCGGCCAGGGCGCCGACGAAGGGGCCGACGAACAGCCCGATCGGCATGAAGAACATGCCGGCGATCCCGCCCAGCACCGATCCCCACAGCGCCTTGCGGCTGGCGCCGACGCGCTGCGCGCCGAACGCGGTGGCCAGCAGGTCGACCAGCAGCGACAGCGCGGTGAGCACGCCGAGCACGGTCAGCGTCGGCCAGCCGAGCCGCTGGAAGCCGTCGGCCCAGGCCGCCAGCAGCATCCCGGCGAACATCAGCGGGGTGCCGGGCAGGGCCGGCAGCAGCACCCCCGCCAGCCCGACCAGAACCAGGAGACCGGCACAGACGTAATAGATGAACGCAGGGTCCACGTGGCTCACCGCGGGGGAGATTTGGGGGTTGACAGATGGGGTCTTTTTGCTGATTGCATTTTCATTTTGACCGGGGTAAGTTGCAGCCGCTGCGTTTGCAAAGGTCACCGTGAATCGTGGCCTGATGCGGTAGATCCATCGATCCGCTACATCGTTATACCTCGCTTCCTCCTTGCAACCAGCCGCCGCACCCCACGGCGTACCCACCCCTGAGACGTGTTCCAAGGAGTAAGTCGATCATGACCGGTACTGGCAATCGCGAAAACGGCGTCGTGAAGTGGTTCAACGACGCCAAGGGTTTCGGTTTCATCAGCCGCGAAAACGGCGAGGACGTGTTCGTGCACTTCCGGGCCATCCAGACCCAGGGCTTCAAGAGCCTGAAGGAAGGCCAGAAGGTCAGCTTCACCGTGGTGCAGGGCCAGAAGGGCCTGCAGGCCGACGCGGTGCAGCCGCTCTGAGTGTTGCCGCGCTGCATCGCGCGCAGCGCAGCAAAAAGGCCCGCGGTGCGGGCCTTTTTGCGTTTCAGGGCAGGTCGGCGAGGCCGATCAGCGCGGCACGACGCGCCCGTTGACCACGCGCACGTAGGTGTTCTCGCGCACGCCGGCCAGGTCGCGCTGGTTGACCACGATCACCCGGCCGTCGTCCATCTGCACGTGCACGTCGTAGGTGTCGCTGGTGACGTTCTTCTGGATCTCGTTGCCGGCCAGCGCACCGGCCGCCGCACCGGCCACGGCCGACACGTTCTGGTTGCCCTTGCTGCCGCCGGTGTGGTCGGAAATCTCGTGGCCGGCGACTGCGCCGACGATGCCGCCGAGGATGGCGCCGGTGGCCGACGGCGCCGTGCGGCCCGACGGCACGGTGTCGATGCGGGTGACGATGCCGCAGTCGGCGCAGCGGGTCTGGGTGTAACCGCCGCGCGCCGGCTGGCTGTAGCCGCCGCCGTAACCGCCGCCATAGCCGGGGGACGTGGCGCAGCCTGCCAGCGCCAGGGTCGCCACGGCAGCGGTGGCCATCAGTTGGATCTTCATGGGTGCTCTCCTCGACAGACAGTGGTGGAGCGCGGCGGCAGCGCCGCGTTCGCACGCATCCTGTCCATCCCTGCGTGAATGCAACGCCAACCCTGGCAGGCGCCGTTCAGGCTCGCGGCGGCTGGCCTCAGCGCCAATTCATCCAGGCGGACTGCCGTGGTCGGCACGAACGCGGTGCTGGCAGCGCATCGAGCGTTGCGATGGCACGCCGCTGGAAAAGTCCGCCGATAGGTCATCGGCGACGCGTGCGCTGGCATGCAGCGACACCGCCCGCTGGACCGTCGGCGCCGAGCGTCGCCGGAAGCTCAGCGGAAATCGCGGTGACAGGCGTCGCAGCGTTCGTCGATCTGCTGGCGGGCCTGCGCCAGTGCCGCGCAGTCGGCCGGCGGCTGCGCCAGCGTCGCGTCCACGCCGGCGCGCAGCGCATCGGCATGCTCGCGGAAGCGACTGTCGTCGGCCAGGTCGGGGAACGCGGTGTCCAGTTCGTCGCCGAGCAGGCGCAACGTGCGCAGTCGCGCCTGCGGACCGGCGCCGCTGCATTGCCGGTGCGCGGCGTCGCGTTCGAGCAGTACCAGTTGCTTGCCCATGACCTGCATCAGGCTGCGCGGGAACGGATCCTGGCGCGCCTGCACCGCGCGCAACGCCATCACCGTCAGGACCAGGCCGAGCAGCAGCCCGGCCAGCAACACGAACAGATAGCGGGACGTGGAGGCGGGCGGGGGCGGCTTGGCCATGGGCGGCATGCACGGCGGGATGGAACCCTGATGGTACGCCTGCGGCAACGCGTCGCGCGCGGGCGACCAAGCCGCGGCGCGAATCCCCGATCCCCAATCCCGGCCCCACCGGCAATCCCCTAAAATGCACGGATGAACGAACAATGGCGCGAGCGCTTTGCCGGCATCGACCGGCTCTACGGACAAGGCACGATCGCGCGGCTGGCGCAGTGCCGCGTGGCGGTGGTGGGCATGGGCGGGGTCGGCTCGTGGGTGGTGGAGGCGCTGGCCCGCTCGGCGGTCGGGCATCTGACCCTGATCGACGCCGACGACATCTGCGTGTCCAACACCAACCGGCAGCTGCCGGCGCTGGCCGGGCAGTACGGGCGCAACAAGGCGGTGGCGATGGCCGAGCGCTGCGTGGCGATCAATCCGCAGATCGAGGCGGTGGCGGTCGAGGCCTTCCTGACCCCGACCAACATCGCCGAGCTGCTCGACGCCGGCTTCGACCTGGTGATCGACGCCTGCGACAGCTTCCGGGTCAAGGTCGAGACCATCGCCTGGTGCCGCCGGCGCAAGCTGCCGCTGCTGACCGTCGGCTCGGCCGGCGGGCGCACCGATCCGACCCTGGTGCGGATCCGCGACGTGTCGCGGACCGAGCACGACGCGATGCTGGCGCTGATCCGCAAGAAGCTGCGCAGCGAATTCAACTTCCCCAAGAACGCGCAGCGCTATTTCGGCGTGCCGGCGGTGTACTCGCTGGAGAACGTGCGCTACCCACAGGCCGACGGCAGCGTCTGCGGACTGCGGCCGGCGCTGGGGCCGGATGCGGCCTTGAACCTGGACTGTGGCGCCGGGCTGGGCGCGGCCACCCACATCACCGGGGCGTTCGCCTTCGCCGCGGTCGGCAAGGCGCTGGAGATGCTGTTGAAGCGCGCCGCGGCGCGCGAGGCCGCAGCCGCCTAGCGCCTGCCGGTGTGCGGCTGCGGCGCATCCGCTGGGTGGGCCGCCGCGCCGCTCATCAGGTTGCGCTCGGTGCTGGCCTGCAGGAGCGCCAGCCGTTCCAGGTCCTGCGCCGGCTGCGGCCGGCCGAACAGGAAGCCCTGGAAGTGCCGGCAGCCCATCGCCGAGAGCATCTCGCATTGCTGCGCATCCTCGATGCCTTCGGCCAGCGCGACCATGCCCATCACCTCGGAGATCTCCACGATCTTGGCCAGCAGGCGCCGCGAGGACTCGTCGGCCCTGGCGTCGTTGACGAATTGCCGGTCGATCTTGAGCTTGGTGACCGGCAGCGTCCGGAGCATCGCCAGCGACGAGAAGCCGGTGCCGAAGTCGTCCAGCGCCCAGCCGATGCCGAACGCCTTGAGTTCGTGCATCTTGGCGCGCACCCCGGCCGTATCCACGTACAGCGCCGATTCGGTCAGCTCGAATTCCAGCGACGCCGGCGCCACGCCTTCGCTGGTGATCACCTGCTTCACCGTGGACACAAAATTGGGATCGAGCAACTGCACGGGGCTGACGTTCACTGCGACCACCAGCGCACGCAGGTCCGGGTCGTGCGACCAGCGTCGCAGCGTAGCGCAGGCCTGGCGCAGCACTTCCAGGCCCACGTCGCGGATCAGCTGGCTCTCTTCTGCCAGCGGGATGAACTTGTCCGGGGTCAGCAGCTTGCCGTTGGGGTGGCGCCAGCGCACCAGCGCCTCGGCGCCGAGCATGCTGCCGTTCGCGTTGACCTGCGGTTGGTACAGCACCTCGATCTCGCCGTTGCCGACCGCGCGCGCCAGTTCCCGCTCCAGCGAGATGCGTGCGTTCACGTCGTTGCGGTAGATGTGCAGGATCGCCGCCAACAGGCCGGCGGCGCAGGCCATGTTGCAGATGGCGCCGAGCCGGCGCATCCGCTGCGGTGGCGAGTCATGCGGCGCCAGCCAGTCCAGTTCGCCCGAGCCGAAGGCGACGAAGGCGGCCAGGCACGCCATGGGAAACACCAGCGCGCGGTAGCGGCGGCTGCGATCGAACACGAACAGTGCGCCGGCCGCCAGCGGCAGGAAGAAGGTGTGCACGGACCGCGGCACCGTGCCGATCGGCGCGTCGATGATCGAGATCACCAGGACCACGACGAAGACGCCGTGCGCGACCAGCGACAGCGAGCCCTCGTCGCAGTGGCGGCGGCGGCCCAGCGCGAGCAGGCCGACCGCCGTCAGCCCGACGAAGGCGATCGCCAGTTCCGGCCGGCCGTAGTACAGGTAGCACACGGTCCACAACGCGCCGAGCGAGGTGCACGAGACCCCGGCCAGGGTCATGGTGCTGCGCATCTTGCGGCTGCGATTGCTGTCGCGGAATTTCAGCGAGACCCAGCTTTCGCCGTTGGAGGCATGTTTTTCCGAAGCTGCGCCGCTCTTCATTGCCGCAGCGCTCGCATGCGCGACGGCGCCGTTCGCGCCCGAGCGGCCGCGGAAGAGGCGATCGCACGCGGGCGCCGCGCGCTGGGGAGAAGCGGGTAGGGAATGCGGCTTGCCGACTGTTTCACGCCAGGATGATCCGATCTGCCAGAACGCGTGCCATCGAGCCGGCCGCCGAGCCTTCGCTGAGAGCGAACGGGTTCACACTCCGGTACCTGGCGGATAAAGCGCCGCTCGCCGTTTCAGCGCGGTGCACAGTAGCAGAAGCAAGTGCGCCGAAACCCGGTCGAAAGGCGTGCATCCGCCTGCCCAGGTCACAGTTTCGGACGAAAGCCGTTTTGCCAGGCGATGTGCCGCGTCGACCGCCTTGCAATCACGCATTGCGCGGCCGACGTGCGGCGTCTGTTCCTGTGTCAGTGCGTCAAAAAGCGACGCGCAGCGTCGGAATGTGCGGTGTGCAGAAACGCGTTGGGTCAGGCGATGACGGGCGTGCCGGCGCGCGTGTCGGGCAGGCCGAACAGGCGCCGCGCGTTGGCCGTGGTCTGCGCGGCGATGGCGGCGGCAGGTGCATCGCGCAGTTCGGCGATGGTGTCCAGCACCGTGCATAGCCGCGCCGGTTCGTTGCGCTGCCCGCGGATCGCCGCGTCGGGCTGGTCCGGCGCATCGGTTTCCAGCAGCAATTGCTCCAGGGGCATCGTGGCGGCGAGCCGACGCAGGCGCTGCGCGCGTTCGTAGGTGACCGGCCCGCCGAGACCGATCAGGAAATCCAGCGATCGCAACTGTGCGGCCTGTTCGGCGCTGCCGGAGAAACTGTGCACCACGCCACGCAGGCGCCCGACCTTGCGGATCGCCAGGATCACCGCGTCCACCGCGCGCCGCGCATGCACGATCACCGGCAGGTCGAACTCTCGTGCCAGTTGCAACTGGCCGACGAAGTAGCGGTGCTGCTCGGCTTCGTCCAAGCCTTCGACGAAGAAATCCAGGCCGCATTCGCCGATGGCGCAGGGACGCTCGCGTTCGATCCACTCGCCGAGCAAGGGCAGGTGTTCGGGGCGGTGCTGATCCAGGAACAACGGATGCAGCCCGTACGCCGGATACAGGCCGGGCGCGGCCGCGCATACATCACGCAGTTTGGGCCAGGAGGCCGCAGTGATCGCCGGCACCACCTGCGCCTGCACGCCGGCCGCCTGCGCGCGTGCGATCACCGCGGCGCGGTCCGGGTCGAACTCCGCCGCGTCCAGGTGGCAATGGCTGTCGATCAACTGCATCGGCGCTCAGCGGCGCACGCGTCGGGCGGTGGAGGTCAACGGCTCGGTAGCCGGCGCCGGTGTGCGGGTCTTCCAGTTGGCCAGCAGCAGCGTGCCCAGGCCGAACACGATCTCGTCGATGAAGGGCACCGGGTCGGGCAGCAGCACGCTCAGCACGAACAGGCCGGCGGTGATCTTGAACAGGGTCGGGTAGCGCAATTTGCCCGCCCAGCGCAGCAGCGGATACACGATCGGATTGGGCACGGCACGTCCTCCGGGGAGCGGTGGAAACGCTAACAGCCTCGATATGGCGACGTTCCGCGGGCGTTACCAGCCATGTGTACGCCACGTTACTGAATAGGGAGCGGATCGGTTCAGCTTCGGCATGGTAATCACAGCACCGTAGACAACGCGGTCAGCCCGCAGGAGAGCACACATGAAAAGCACTACGACAACCGTTCTGGTCGCGGCTGGCGCCTTGCTCGTCGGCGGCGTCGCCACCGCGGCCTTCATGAACAATCGCGACAAACCGGTGGACGTCGGCAGCAGCGACGTGCGCCCGGCCCTGGACAACACGCGCGGCGACAGCGCGATGGACAACAGCGTCGGCGGCAAGCTCGAGTATGCCGACGTGGTGCGGGTCGATCCGATCACCCAGAAGCAGCAGCGCTACGCCGAGGTGATCGGCACCGAGCCGCTGCGCGAGACCTCCACCACGACCACGCCGCGCCAGGTGTGCAACGACGTGGTGGTGCAGGAGCGCCTGCCCGAGCGCGACGGCAACGTCGGCGGCACCGTGGTCGGCGCGGTGGTCGGCGGCCTGCTCGGCAACCAGATCGGCCACGGCAACGGCCGCAAGGCCGCGACCGCGGCCGGCGCGGTGGCCGGCGGCTTCATCGGCAACCGCATCGACCAGAACCACGTCGGCGGCCGCGTGGTCGACCGCACCGAGCGCCAGTGCCATACCGAGAACAGCACCGCGCAGTTCTCGACCATCACCGGCTACAACGTGACCTACCGCAACGACGACGGCACCACCGGCACCATGCGCATGGACAGCAAGCCGGGCAACCGCATCGCCATGGGGTCGCAGGACGTGGTCAAGGGCTACGACGTGACCTACCGCTACGACGGCCAGGAAAAGACCGTGCGCATGGACGACCGTCCGAACAGCGACCGCCTGCCGGTGCTGGACGGCCGCCTGGTCACCCAGACCGCCTCGGCCGGCGACACCACCGTCAGCCAGCGCTGAATCGCAGCGCGGTTGTACCTCCGAAGGCCGGCGCTTGCGCCGGCCTTCTTCTATTTGAGGGCGGTGGCGCAGGCAGGGCCGATACAATGCGGCTTTCGCCGTGGACACCGCCATGCCCCTGCCTTGCGACGACCTGTTCAACGTAGCCGCGCTGCTCAGCGAGGAGGAGCGCGCGATCCAGCAGGCGGTGGCGCGCTTCGTCGACGCCAAGGTGCTGCCGGTGATCGGCGATGCCTTCGACCAGGCGCGGTTCCCGCGCGAGCTGGTGCCGGAACTGGCGCAACTGGGGCTGCTCGGCGCCAGCCTGCCCGCAGCCGATGGCGGTGGCGGCCTCAACGCGGTCTGCTACGGCCTGATCTGCCAGGAACTGGAGCGCGGCGACAGCGGCCTGCGCAGCTTCGTCAGCGTTCAGTCCTCGCTGTGCATGTACCCGATCCACGCCTACGGCAGCGACGCGCAACGCCAGCGCTGGCTGCCGGCGATGGCCGCCGGCACCGCGATCGGCTGCTTCGGCCTGACCGAGTCCCAGGGCGGCTCCGACCCGGCGGCGATGCAGACCCGTGCCGTGCGCGACGGCGACGGCTGGCGCCTGAGCGGCAGCAAGATGTGGATCACCAACGGCAGCATCGCCGACGTGGCGATCGTGTGGGCGCAGACCGACGACGGCATCCAGGGCTTCCTGGTCGAGGCCGGCACGCCGGGCTTCGGCACCCAGGACATCGCGCACAAGATGAGCCTGCGCGCCTCGGTGACCTCGGCGCTGTTCTTCGATGACGTGCGCCTGCCCGACAGCCAGCGCCTGCCCGGCGTGCGCGGGCTGAAGGGCCCGCTGGGCTGCCTGACCCAGGCCCGCTACGGCATCAGTTGGGGCGCGATCGGCGCGGCCATCGCCTGCCTGCGCGAGGCGCTGGCCTATGCCGGCGAACGCATGCTGTTCGGACGGGCGCTGGCGGCGACGCAGAGTGCGCAGATCAAGCTGGCCGACATGGCGCGGCGTATCGCCGCCGCACAGTTGCTCGCGCTGCAACTGGGCCGGCTCAAGGACGCCGGCACCCTGCAGCCGGCGCAGGTCTCGCTGGCCAAGTGGAACAACGTGCGCATGGCGCTGGACATCGCGCGGGAGTGCCGCGACCTGCTCGGCGGCGCCGGCATCACCACCGACTACGGCGCGATCCGGCACGCCCTGAATCTGGAATCGGTGATCACCTACGAAGGCACCGAGACCGTCCACCAACTGGTGGTCGGTCGCGAGCTGACCGGCATCAACGCGTTTTGAACCCATGTCCCGCGCGCGGCGCGGGCCCGTTTTGCAGGAGACCCGACGATGAGCGTCTTCGATGTGCGCGTGGAAACCGAGCGCCTGTTGCTGCGCCCGCCGACCGCCGAGGATTTCGCGGCGTTCTGCGCGTTTTCCGCCGATGCGCAGACCATGCATCACCTCGGCGGCGTGCAGGCGCCGTCGGTCGTCTGGCGCGGCCTGGCGACGATGGTCGGCAGCTGGCAGTTGCAGGGCTTTGCGATGTTCTCGGTGATCGAGAAGCGCAGCGGGCAGTGGATCGGCCGGGTCGGCCCCTGGCAGCCGCACGGCTGGCCGGGCACGGAGGTTGGCTGGGGCATCGCGCATCCGCACTGGGGCCAGGGTTATGCGCCGGAGGCGGCCGCGGCGTCGATCGACTGGGCGTTCGCGCAGTTGGGCTGGAGCGAGGTGATCCACGTCATCGCCCCGGACAACGCCAACTCCAAGGCGGTGGCGAGCAAGCTGGGCTCGCGGTATCTGCGTCCCGGGCAATTGCCGGAGCCGCTGCCGCAGGAACCGATCGAGGTCTGGGGCCAGTCGCGCGCGCAATGGCAGGCGCGGCGCTGAACCCCAACGACAGCAGACGTCCACACAGGAGCGGCGCATGGCATCCGAACGTTTTCCCCTGACCGTGTACGGCATGGCCCTGTCCGGCAACTGCTACAAAGTGCGGCTGCTGCTGGACCAGCTCGGCTGCGCTTACCGCTGGGTCGAGATCGACAGCGCCAACGGCCAGACCCGGACCCCGGCCTTCCTGGCCAAGAATCCCAACGGCAAGGTGCCGCTGCTGGAGCGCGAGGACGGGCGCGTGCTGGCCGAATCCAACGCCATCCTGTGCTGGCTGGCCGAGGGCACCGGCTATCTGCCCGCCGATCCCTGGCAGCGCGCGCAGGCGCTGAGCTGGCTGTTCTTCGAGCAGTACAGCCACGAGCCCTACGTGGCGGTGGCGCGCTTCGTCTGCGGCTGGACGCCACCCGATTCGCCGCGGCGCGCCGAGCTGCCACGCCTGCGCGAGGGCGCAGTGCGGGCGCTGGCGGTGATGGAGCAGCACCTGCAGGCGCAGGCCTGGTTCACCGGCCCGGCCTACGGCATTGCCGATATCGCGTTGTTCGCCTACACCCATTGTGCCGGCGATGCCGGTATCGCGCTGACGCAGTATCCGGCGCTGTGCGACTGGCTGCAGCGGGTGCGCGCGACGCCGGGCTTCGTGGCGCTGCCACCGCTGCCGGACGAGGTGCGCGCGCGACTGGCGCAGGCCGGTGCAGACGTGGCGTTCACCTGACTGCCGCGCGGCGGCGGCTAGCCTGAAGATCCATTCAGTCTGGAGCTACGCCATGAGCCAGTACCGTATCGCCGTGTTCGTCGGCAGCCTGCGCAAGGAATCGTTCAACCGGCGCCTGGCGCACGCGCTGGAGCGCCTCGCCGGCGACCGTGCGCGCTTCGAGTACGTCGAGATCGGCGACCTGCCGCTGTACAACCAGGACCACGACCACGACTATCCGGCGCAGGGCCGGCGCCTGAAGACGCAGGTCAGCGGCGCCGACGCGGTTCTGTTCGTGACCCCCGAATACAACCGCTCCATCCCCGGCGTGCTCAAGAACGCCATCGACCTGGGCTCGCGTCCGTATGGCGAGAGCGCCTTCGCCGGCAAACCGGCGGCGGTGTGCGGCACCTCGCCCGGGTCGATCGGCACCGCCCTGGCGCAACAGCACTTGCGCAACGTGCTGGCCTACCTGGACATGCCGGTGTTGGGGCAGCCGGAGATCTTTCTGCAGTTCAAGGAGGGGCTGATCGCCGAGGACGGCGCGATCGACGACGAGCGCACCCGCAAGTTCCTCTCCGGTTTCGTCGACAAGTTCATTGCCTGGATCGACGAGCTGCAGGCCTGAAGCGCTGCCACTGCAATCGCGGTCGGTGACGCCTGGATCGGGCAGGGCGGGCCTTGTGCCGCAAGGTCTCGGCGAGGTTCTCAACCGGTTGTCCCCAGACTTGTCCCCAGCGAGTGCCGATCGCGGTGAGGCGCGCTGTCGTTCGGCAGGCGTCCCGCCCTAGCCCCGGCCGGGCGCGGCGACTAAAATCGGTGCCCGGGCCGCGGTGAGGCCGCGCCCGGCGCCCGCGCCCCACAGAGAAGACCCAGCCTATGTCCGCCCGTCCCGGCTACCGCGGCGATCGCAAGAGCGAGCGCAGCGAACGCAGCGAGCCGCGTCTCGACCAGTTGCGCGTGCCGCCGCACTCGATCGAGGCCGAACAGGCCGTGCTCGGCGGCCTGATGCTGGCGCCGGACGCCTACGACCGGGTCAACGACCAGCTCACCGAGAACGATTTCTACCGGCGCGATCACCAGTTGATCTACCGCGCGATCCGCGAGCTGGCCGAGAAGGGGCGCCCGTTCGACGCGGTGACCCTCGGCGAGTGGTTCGAGTCGCAGGGCAAGCTGGAGATGGTCGGCGACGGCGCCTACCTGATCGAATTGGCCAGCACCACGCCGTCGGCGGCCAATATCGTCGCCTACGCCGAAATCGTCCGCGACAAGGCGGTGCTGCGGCAGCTGATCGAGGTCGGCACCACCATCGTCAACGACGGCTTCCAGCCGGAAGGGCGCGAGAGTTCGGAGCTGCTGGCATCGGCGGAAAAGGCCGTATTCCAGATCGCCGAGGCCGGTGCGCGCGGGCGTAGCGACTTCGTGGCGATGCCAGGTGCGTTGAAGGACGCGTTCGAGGAACTGCGCAACCGCTTCGAGAACGGCGGCAACATCACCGGCCTGCCGACCGGCTACACCGACTTCGATGCGATGACCGCCGGCCTGCAGCCGACCGACCTGATCATCCTCGCCGCGCGTCCGGCGATGGGCAAGACCACCTTCGCGCTGAACATCGCCGAGTACGCGGCGATCAAGTCGAAGAAGGCGGTGGCGGTGTTCTCGATGGAAATGTCGGCCTCGCAGCTGGCGATGCGCCTGATCTCCTCCAACGGCCGCATCAACGCGCAGCGCCTGCGTACCGGCCAGCTCGAGGACGAGGACTGGGCGCGGGTCACCGGCGCGATCAAGATGCTCAAGGAGACCAAGATCTTCATCGACGACACGCCGGGCGTGTCGCCGGAAGTGCTGCGCTCCAAGGCGCGCCGGCTCAAGCGCGAGCACGACCTGGGCCTGATCGTGATCGACTACCTGCAGCTGATGTCGGTACCCGGCAACAGCGAGAACCGCGCCACCGAGATCTCGGAGATTTCGCGCTCGCTCAAGGGCCTGGCCAAGGAGCTGGGTGTGCCGGTGATCGCGCTGTCGCAGCTCAACCGCTCGCTGGAAACCCGCACCGACAAGCGCCCGGTGATGGCCGACCTGCGCGAATCCGGCGCGATCGAGCAGGACGCGGACATGATCGTGTTCATCTACCGCGACGACTACTACAACAAGGAAAACTCGCCGGACAAGGGCCTGGCCGAAATCATCATCGGCAAGCACCGCGGCGGCCCGACCGGGTCGTGCAAGCTCAAGTTCTTCGGCGAATACACCCGCTTCGACAATCTCGCCCACGATTCGGTGGGCGCGTTCGAGTGATCCGCAGCCCGCACCTGCGGGCAGCGGTCGCGACGCGCGACGCCCGCACGCAAGGCTGCGGACGCCGGCGTGCGGGCGGAGGCAGCGAGGATCAGTAGGGAATGTCGATCTGGGCGTTGCTGGTGGTGTCGTAGGTGTTGGCGCCGTACTCGGCATGATGGGTGCAGACCACGGTGATCTTGCGGTATGCGCCGTAGACGAAGTTCGACGTGAAGTGCACGTCGACCAGGGCGCCGTTGCCTTCCTCGTCGTAATCGGTGGTGTAGCCGTTGCCGTACGGGTCGTAGGCGTTGCAGCGCACGTTGATGTAGTTGGCGTCGACGCGGTCGTTGTTGGCGTTGGCGAAGCGCGAGTAGGCGCGGATCTTCAGACGCTTGCCACCGGCCGGACGGTTGTCGGACTCGTAGCCCTGGTTCTGGATCACGCCCTGCAGCGTGTAGACCGGCGTGCTGCTGCCGCCGCTGCCCGGCGGTTGATAACCGCACGATCCCGGGCCTTCCTCGATCTCGGTGCTGCAGGCCATCGCCAGCGGGGCGGTGAGGCACAGCGCGAGGGTGAGGGCGGCTTTTGCGATGCGCTTGTCCATGGGTCTTGCTCTCCTGAGGGTGTTGCGGATGTCGGCGATGGGCATGACCGTGCTGCGCCGTCGGCTGCCCGCAGCGCGGCGCGGCCCTGTCGATGCAGGTCCGGGCGCGGGCGGTTCGGGCCGCACGCAGCCGCGCTCGCCGGCCGTGGTGGCCGTGAGGTCGCAGAAGCGATGGCGGATGTTCCCCGTGCGCGCGAGACGGCCGTGGCCGTGTCGTGCGCGGTGCAGCGAGAGCACGGATGACGTCCTTCCCCGGAACGTCGTCCAACAGCAGCGGTCGCGGCGCCGCTTCGACATGACGGCGCCCGCCTAGGCGTTATAGCAGGGCGGGTGCGGCACACGCGCGCGGCGCGCGGCGATGTCTACGAAATCCGGTCAGTGCGACCCGCATCGGGCCAGGGAAGTCAAAGTGCAGGCACGTGCGGGTCGCGTCGCCGCATGCTCACCTGGCCGCTGCACCCGATCCGTATCATGGCGCGTCCTTCGCTGCGTCTCCTCGCATGAGCTACGCCATCGTCTGGTTCCGGCGCGACCTGCGCCTGCACGATCAACCCGCCCTGCAGGCCGCGCTGGATGCCGGGCATACGCCGGTGCCGGTCTACCTGCACAGTCCGGAAGACGAGGGCGCATGGGCCGCGGGCGCGGCCTCGCGCAGCTGGCTGCAGCGCTCGCTGGCGGCGCTGGACGCGCAAGTGCGCGCGCGCGGTTCGCGTCTGATCCTGCGCCAGGGTCCGGCCGAGGTCGCCTTGCGCCAGGTGATCGCCGACTGCGGCGCGGAGGCGGTGTACTGGAATCGCCGCTACGAGCCGGCCACGCAACCGCGCGACGCGCGGCTCAAGCGCGAACTGCGCGAACAGGGGCTGGAGGTGCACAGCCACAACAGCGCGCTGCTGTTCGAACCCTGGCAACTGGCGACGCAGCAGGGCGGCCCGTACAAGGTGTTCACGCCGTTCTGGCGCAGCGCGCTGAGCCATTGGCAGGTGCCGGCGTTGCAGGCCGCGCCGAAGTCGCTGCCGCCGCCGCCCGCGGATCTGGACAGCCTGCCGCTGGAGCGGCTCGGCCTGGCGCCGGCGCTGGACTGGGATCGCGGCTTCTGGGAGGTCTGGCAGCCGGGCGAGGCGGGCGCGCACGAGGCGCTGGAGGTGTTCGTCGATGGCGCGCTGCGCGACTATCTCGACGGCCGCGACCGCCCGGACCAGGTCGGCACCTCGCGGCTGTCGCCGCACCTGCATTTCGGCGAGATCGCGCCCTGGCGCATCGTCGCGACGCTGGAACAGCAGCGCCGCGCCGCCACCGCCGCGGCCATCGACGGTTACATCCGCCAGCTCGGCTGGCGCGACTTCGCCCATCACCTGCTGCACCATTTTCCCGACACGCCCGAGCGCAACCTCAATCCGCGCTTCGAGCGCTTCCGTTGGGCCACGCCCGATCCCGCGCAGTTGCACGCCTGGCAGCGTGGACGCACCGGCGTGCCGATCGTCGATGCCGGCCTGCGCGAGCTGTGGCACACCGGCTGGATGCACAACCGCGTGCGCATGATCGTCGCCAGCTACCTGTGCAAGCACCTGCGCGTGCACTGGTCCGAGGGCGCGCGCTGGTTCTGGGACACCCTGGTCGATGCAGACCTGGCCAACAACACCCTGGGCTGGCAGTGGGTGGCCGGCACCGGCGCCGACGCCGCGCCCTATTTCCGCGTGTTCAATCCGGTGACCCAGGCGCAGAAGTTCGATCCGAAGGGTGAGTACATCGCGCGCTGGGTGCCGGAGCTGGCAGCGCTGCCGGTGGCCGATCGCTTCGCGCCCTGGCAGGCGCCGCAGCGGCTGGCGCAGGCTGCGCCGCAGTATCCGCGTCAGCCGATCGTGGACCTGGCCGCCGGCCGCGACGCGGCGCTGGCCGCGTACCGCGAGACCGCTGCCGGTTGAACATCGCGCCGTGTTGCGCGGCGCAGCACGGCCGCAGGCGCGATTGACGCCCTTCGCGGGGCCATGATTCACTCCGGGCTCGGACAGGAGCCCGCATGGCCACCAGCTCAGCTCGCCGCAAGCCGCAGCGCGAACCGATGTCGCGCGTGGACACCGCCTGGTTGCGGATGGACCGGCCGACCAATCCGATGATGATCACCGGCGTGCTGATGTTCGACGAGCCGCTGACCCTGTCTGCGCTCAAGCAACTGGTGCGCAAGCGCTTCCTGGCGTTTCCGCGATTCCTGCAGAAGCCGGTGGAGACCGCCACCGGCGCCTACTGGCAGCGCGACGACGATTTCGACCTGGACTGGCACGTGCGCCTGTCGGCCTTGCCCGGGCGCGGGCAGAAGAAGGCGCTGGAGCGCTTCGCCGGGCAGATGGCGTCCACGCCCTTGGACAAGACCAAGCCGCTGTGGCAGTTCCACCTGATCGAGCGCTACGAAGGCGGCTCGGCGCTGGTGGCGCGGATCCACCACAGCTACGCCGACGGCATCGCCCTGGTTCAGGTGCTGCTGTCGCTGACCGATACCCAGCGCACCCCGGAGCCGTCGGCGCAGCTCGAGCGCGCCTGGCTTAAGGACGACGGCAAGGAAGTGGTGCGCCGGGTCGGCGCGGTGGACCGCTACCTCAAGCTCGGCGGGCGCATGCTCGACAAGGGCCGGGCGATGGCGCAAGACCCGAACCTGCCGCAGATGCTGGCGCGCGAAGGTGGGCTGATCGGCCGCGAACTGGTCAATGCGCTGCTGCTGGCCGACGATCCGCCGACGCTGCTGCGCGGCCGCCTCGGCGTCAGCAAGCGCGTGGCCTGGGCCGAACCGCTGGACCTGGACGAGGTCAAGGCGGTCGGCCGCGCCTGCGACTGCACGGTCAACGATGTGCTGATGGCGACCATGGCCGGCGCGTTGCGCGATTACATGCTCGAGCGCGGCGAACGCCTGGACGGGGTGACTCTGCGCGCCACCGTGCCGGTCAACCTGCGCCCGCTGGAGCACGCGCGCAAGCTCGGCAACCACTTCGGCCTGGTGTTCCTGGACCTGCCGGTGGGCGAGGCCAATCCGGTGCGGCGGCTGCAATGCGTGGCCGAATCGATGCAGCAGCTCAAGCAGTCGCGGCAGGCGATGGTGGTGTTCGGTCTGCTCGCGGCGGTGGGCATGGCGCCGGCGGCGCTGCAGTCGGCGGCGCTGGACCTGTTCAGCCGCAAAGCCACCACCGTGGCGACCAACGTGCCGGGGCCGCAGCAGCCGCTGTACCTGGCCGGCAGCCGCGTGCGCGAGATGATGTTCTGGGTGCCGCAGACCGGTTCGATCGGCGTCGGCGTGTCGATCATGAGCTACAACCACCGCGTGCACTTCGGCCTGATCGGCGATGCGCGGCTGATTCCGGATCCGGACGCGGTGATGCGGCGGGTCGGCGCCGAATTCGAGAAGCTGCTGTACCTGGCGCTGATGAGCGATTGGGAGCAGCCGTTGAGCGCGGCCGACGCCGAGACCCTGCTGCCGTCTTCCTGAACCTGGCGCATCGCGCGCCGCGCCGCGTTCATCCGCGCCTCGCGTGGCGCTGTTTATGCTGCCACCACGTCCATCCAGGTTCGGAGAGAACATGATGAAAACGACCGCCATTCGCGGCATATCCGTGGCCCTGGCCAGTGCGCTGGTGCTGTCCGCCTGCGCCACCGGCGGCTCCTACGTGCAGCGCGACCAGTACGGCAATCCCACCGAGCAGCAGAACCGCACCGGTCGCGGCGCGCTGATCGGCACCGCGGTCGGCGTGGCCGCCGGCCTGCTCAGCGGCAGCAGCGCCACCGAGCGCCGCCAGCACGCGATGATCGGCGCCGGCATCGGCGCGCTCAGCGGCGCGGCGATCGGCAACTACCAGGATCGGCAGGAACGCGCGCTGCGCGAGCGCACCGCCAACACCGGCATCGACGTGCGTCGCGACGGCGACAACATCACCTTGAACCTGCCCGACGGCATCACCTTCGACTTCAACCAGTCCACGCTCAAGCCGCAGTTCTATTCGGCACTCAACGGCGTGGCGCAGACCTTGGGCGAATACAACCAGACCATGATCGAAGTGGTCGGGCACACCGACAGCATCGGCAGCGATGCGGTCAACCAGCGCCTGTCCGAACAGCGCGCGTCCTCGGTGGCCGCGTACCTGACCGCGCAGGGCGTACAGCCCGAGCGCATCCAGACCCTCGGCGCCGGCAAGAAGTATCCGATCGCCGACAACAGCACCGAGGCCGGCCGCGCGCAGAACCGCCGCGTGGAGATCCGCGTGGTGCCGCTGCGCTCCTCGGCCGGCTGACCGATCTGGCAATGGTGACGACGAACGGGCCGCACTGCGGCCCGTTCGCGTTTTTGTCGTACCGATGCGAAGGGCCGTGCGCGACGCGGCTCAGACCAGCGCCGCGTCCTCTTCGTCCTCGGCTTCCGCTTCCAGTGCCGCGTCCGCAGGAACGGGCGCAGGCGCGGCGGCGACGCGCGGCAGGGTGGCCAGCGACTGCGTGTTCATCGCCACGCCGCTGCACAGGGTGAACTCGGCGCCGTCCTCGGCCTGCTGCGTGGCCAGCTTGGCCGGGCACTGCGCCATCATGTAGCTGACGTCGAAGTTGAGCTTGTCGACCAGGAAGTCGACGAAGGCGCGCACCTTCGGCGAGAGCATGCGCCCGCCCGGGAACACCGCGTTGAAGTCCAGGTCCGGCCCGACCCAGCCGCCGAGCACGCGCCGCGCCTTGCCGGCCTCGATCAGCGGCTTGATCGTCGCATCGCTGGCCAGCACCAGGCCTTCGCCGCAGACCAGGCCGCCGATCAGCGCTGCCGAATCGTTGGCCAGCAGGATCGGCTGGACCAGGAACTCGCCGCTCTGCTTGCCGTTGCGCAGCGGCCAGCACAGCCGGTTGCCGCCGCCGCGGCCGTTGCTCAGCGCCAGCGTGCGGTGGTGCTGCAGATCGTCCGGATGCAGTGGTTCGCCGTGGCGTTCGATGTAATAGGGGCTGGCGAAGACCTGGGTGCGGAAGGTGGCGAGCTTGCGCGCGACCATGGTCGAATCCGGCAGCGTGCCCATGTGCAGGGCCACGTCCACGCCTTCGGCGATCGGGTCGACCTTGTCGCTGGTCATGATCATCTCCAGCCGCACTTCCGGGTGCTGGCGGTGGAATTCGCCCAGGATCGGCGCCACCCACGAGATGCCGGCCGAATAGGGCACGCTGAAGCGCAGCCAGCCGCGCGGGCCGGCCTGCAACTGGCCCACCGCGCTCTCGGCTTCCTCCAGTTCGCGGGCGATGCGCTGGCAATGCTCGTGGTAGACCGCGCCGGCCTCGGTCAGCCCGAGCCGGCGCGTGGTCCGGTGCAGCAGGCGCGCGCCCAGCCGCGCCTCCAGGTCCTGCACCTTGCGGCTGACGGTGGTCTTGGGCAGGCCGAGGGCATTGGCCGCGGCGATGAAGCTGCCTTGCTCGACCACCTTGACGAAGATCAGGGTGTCGTTGAGATCGTGGCTCATGGCGGTTCCTTGAGGTGGAGACGATTGGACCGGTAGCGGGACGATTATTCCCCTTAATTCGGACTAATCAAGTGCGGCTTTGGCGCCTAATTTGTCCGCATTCGCCATCACCGACGGTGTTTGCCCATGTCGATGCGCACCCTGTTCCAGTTTTTCGCCTGCCCCGATCGCCAGCTGCGGCGCCGTTCCGCGTCCGTGGCGACGGCGCAATCCCTTTATCCGAAAGCGTTTCGCGAGTTCACGCCGCCGCCGCGGCGGCAGGGCGGCAGCAGCCTGCGCCTGGGCGCGTCCGGCAACGACCGGCTGGGTCGAATCGCGATTGTCCCGTCCGCGGGAGGAAAAGTCCCGTGAGCGGGACGTTGGCCCCCGAGGTTCTGGTCCTCGGCGGCAGCGGCACGGTCGGGCAGGGCGTGGTGCAGGCGCTGCTGGAAGCGGGCAGCCCGGTGCTGGCGGTGGCGCGCGACCGCGCCCGTCTGGCCGCGCTGCGCGAACGCCACCGCGACGAACCCGGCCTGGACGTGCTGTCCGGCTCGGTCGCCACCGATGCGGCCGCCGCGGCCCTGGTCGCCGAGGTCGCGCAGCGGCCGCGGCCGCTGGCCGGGGTGGTCGCCGCGCTCGGCAGCCCGCTGCGGCCGGGGCGCCTGCTGGAGCGGCCGCTGGGCGCGCTGCGCAAGCGCCTGGATGCCGACCTGCTGCCGCACTTGGCTGCCGCCCGGCATCTGGTGCCGCTGCTGGCGCAGCACGAGCGCGGCGCCCGCTACGTGCTGCTGGGCAGTCCCTGCGCGCTGCGCGCCTGGTCCGGGCATGGCGACAGTTCGGTGGCGGCGTCGGCGATCCGCATGCTCGCCCAGGTGCTGCACGAGGAAGCCAAGCCGCTCGGCGTGCACGTGCATCTGCTGTCGCTGTCCGAACCGGTGTGCCGCAGCGACGCCGCCATCGACGATTGCCCGGAGTGGTTCACCACCCTCGGCGTCGGCCGCGCCGTGGTCCACCTGCTCGCAGAACCGCAGCGGCCGGACCGTGCGCTGGTCGAGATCGACCGCCGCCACTTCGCCCAGCCGCGCAGCGCCTTGCTCACCCCCTTGCCGTTTTCCTTCTCCACCCACGAGGTCTCTCCATGAATCCGATTCCGATGCCGTCGCGCCTGCTGCCGGGCGCCCTGCGCCCGCTGGCGGTGGCGCTGCTGGTCGCCACGCTGGCCGCCTGCGGCAGCCAGGCCAACGAACAGGGCGCGCCGCCGCCGCCGAGCGTGGGCGTGGCGCCAGCGCTGCAGAAGCAGATCAGCCAGTGGGACGAGTTCAGCGGCCGCGTCGAGGCGGTGGAGCACGTCGACCTGCGCCCGCGCGTGTCCGGCTACATCGACAAGGTCGCCTACGTCGAAGGCCAGGAAGTGAAGAAGGGCCAGGTGCTGTTCACCATCGACGCGCGCAGCTACCGCGCCGAGCTGGCGCGCGCCGAGGCCGATCTGGCGCGTGCGCGCACCCAGGCCAAGCTCAGCGCCAGCGAGGCCGCGCGTGCCAGGACCCTGTCCGAGCAGCAGGCCATCTCCACCGAGAGCTGGGAGCAGCGACGCGCCGCCGCCGAGCAGGCGCAGGCCGACGTGCTGGCCGCGCAGGCGGCGGTGGACAGCGCACGCCTGAACCTGGAATGGACCCAGGTGCGCGCGCCGATCGACGGCCGCGCCGGCCGCGCAATGGTCACCGCCGGCAACCTGGTCACCGCCGGCGACAGCGCCAGCGTGCTGACCACGCTGGTGTCGCTGGACAAGGTGCACGTGTACTTCGATGCCGACGAAGGCACCTTCCTGCGCTATGCGCAGATGGCGCGCGACGGCCAGCGCCCGAGCGAACGCGACGGCAGCCTGCCGGTGCAGGTCGGCCTGGTCGGCGAGGATGGCTATCCGCATGCCGGCAAGGTCGATTTCCTCGACAACCAGCTGGTGCGCAGCACCGGCACCATCCACGTGCGTGCGCTGCTGGACAACGCCGACCGCCGCTTCACCCCGGGCCTGTTCGCGCGGGTGCGGCTGCTCGGCAGCGGCCGCTTCGACGCGGTGCTGATCGACGACCGCGCGGTGCTCACCGACCAGGACCGCAAGTACGTCTACGTGGTCGACAAGGACGGCAAGGCGCAGCGGCGCGACGTGCAGCTCGGCCGCAGCGCCGAGGGCCTGCGCATCGTGCAGAGCGGCTTGTCCGCCGGCGACAAGGTCATCGTCGACGGCGTGCAGAAGGTGTTCATGCCCGGCATGCCGGTGCAGGCCAAGCCGATCGCGCTGCAGACCACGTCCCCGGCCGCACCGCGTCAGGCCGTCGCCCTCGACTGAGTCGCGGGCGCCGACGCAGCACCGGCTGGCCAGTGCCGGCCGTCTCCGCCGGGTCCGCCATGGCCCGGCGCCGCCACCGGCATGCCTGCGTCCGCGCCCGGCCCCCGTTTCAACCGTTTCCAGGACCACCACCCATGGACTTTTCCAGATTCTTCATCGACCGGCCGATCTTCGCTGCCGTGCTGTCGATCGTCATCTTCGCCGCGGGCCTGATCGCCATCCCGCTGCTGCCCATCGGCGAATACCCGGACGTGGTGCCGCCCTCGGTGGTGGTGCGCACGGTGTATCCGGGCGCCAACCCCAAGGTCATCGCCGAGACCGTCGCCACGCCGCTGGAGGAAGCGATCAACGGCGTGGAGAACATGATGTACATCAAGTCGGTCGCCGGCTCCGACGGCGTGCTGCAGATGACCGTGACCTTCCGCCCGGGCACCGATCCGGACGATGCCGCGGTGAAGGTGCAGAACCGCGTCGCGCAGGCGCAGGCGCGCCTGCCCGAGGACGTGCGCCGGCAGGGCGTGACCACGCAGAAGCAGTCGCCGACCTTCCTGATGGTGGTGCACCTGACCTCGCCCAAGGGCAAGTACGACAGCCTGTACCTGCGCAACTACGCGCGCCTGCACGTCAAGGACGCGCTGGCGCGGATCCAGGGCGTGGGCGATGCGCAGGTGTTCGGCGGCGGTGACTACGCGATGCGCGCCTGGCTGGACCCGGAACGGGTGGCCGCACGCGGCCTCACCGCCAGCGACGTGGTCGCGGCCATGCGCGAGCAGAACGTGCAGGTGTCCGCCGGCCAGCTCGGCGCCGAGCCGATGCCGCAGAGCAAGTTCCTGACCCTGATCAACGCGCAGGGCCGCCTGCGCACCGAGCAGGAGTTCGGCGACATCGTGCTCAAGGTCGGTGCCGACGGCCAGACCGTGCGCCTGTCCGACGTCGCCCGTCTGCAACTGGGCGCCGGCGACTACACCCTGCGTGCGCAGCTGGACGGCAAGAACGCGGTCGGCATCGGCATCTTCCAGGCGCCGGGCGCCAATGCGCTGCAGATCCGCGACCAGGTCATCGCCAAGATGGACGAGCTGACCAAGCAGTTCCCGGACGACGTGAAGTACGAGGCGGTGTACGACACCACCATCTTCGTGCGCGATTCGATCAGCGCGGTGGTGCACACCCTGGTGGAGGCGGTGCTGCTGGTGGTGCTGGTGGTGATCCTGTTCCTGCAGACCTGGCGCGCCTCGATCATTCCGCTGATCGCGGTGCCGGTGTCGGTGGTCGGCACCTTCGCCGCGCTGTACCTGCTGGGCTTCTCGATCAACACGCTGACCCTGTTCGGGCTGGTGCTGGCGATCGGCATCGTGGTCGACGATGCGATCGTGGTGGTGGAGAACGTGGAGCGCAACATCGAGGAGGGGCTGAGCCCGCTGGCGGCGGCGCACCAAGCCATGCGCGAGGTCTCCGGACCGATCATCGCCATCGCGCTGGTGCTGTGCGCGGTGTTCGTGCCGATGGCGTTCCTGTCCGGGGTGACCGGGCAGTTCTACAAGCAGTTCGCGGTGACCATCGCCATCTCCACGGTGATCTCGGCGATCAACTCGCTGACCCTGTCGCCGGCGCTGGCCGCGCGCCTGCTGCAAAGCCACGACGCGCCCAAGGACCGCCTGTCGCGCGGCATGGAGCGGCTGTTCGGCAACTGGCTGTTCCGCCCGTTCAACCGCTTCTTCCACCGCAGTTCCGACCGCTACCAGGGCGCGGTGTCGCGCATCCTCGGCCGCCGCGGCGCGGTGTTCGCGGTGTACGTGGTGCTGCTGCTGGTCACCGGGCTGATGTTCAAGGCGGTGCCGGGCGGCTTCATCCCGACCCAGGACAAGATGTACCTGATCGCCGGTGTGAAGCTGCCGGAAGGCGCCTCGATCGAGCGCACCGACGCGATGCTGCGCAAGGTCGCCACCATCGCCATGCAGACCGACGGCGTGGCCCACGCGATCTCGTTCCCGGGCCTCAACGCGCTGCAGTTCACCAATACGCCCAACACCGGCGTGGTGTTCCTGCCGCTGAAGCCGTTCGCCGAGCGCCACCGCAGCGCGCTGGAGATCAATGCCGAGATCAACCAGCGCATCTCGCAGCTGGGCGAGGGCATGTCCTTCGCCTTCATGCCGCCGCCGATCCTCGGCCTGGGCAACGGTAACGGCTACCAGCTGTTCATCGAGGACCGTGCCAACCTCGGCTACGGCGCGCTGCAGAACGCGGTCAGCGCGATGCAGGGTGCGGTGGCGCAGACCCCGGGCATGAGCTTCCCGATCGGCACGTATCAGGCCAACGTGCCGCAGCTCGACGCCGAGGTCGACCGGGTCAAGGCCAAGGCCCAGGGCGTGGCCCTGACCGATCTGTTCGATACCTTGCAGACCTACCTGGGCTCGACCTACGTCAACGACTTCAACCAGTTCGGCCGCACCTGGCAGGTGATCGCCCAGGCCGATGCGCCGTTCCGCGAGAGCGTGGAGGACATCGCCCGGCTGCGCACCCGCAATGCCAACGGCGAAATGGTGCCGATCGGCTCGATGGTCACCATCAAGCAGACCTACGGCCCGGATCCGGTGCTGCGCTACAACGGCTATCCGGCCGCCGACCTGGCCGGCGAAGCCGATGCGCGTGCGCTGTCCTCGGCCGAGGCGATGGCCAAGATCACCCAGATCGCCAAGCAGGTGCTGCCCAACGGCATGGAGATCGAGTGGACCGACCTGAGCTACCAGCAGGCGACCCAGGGCAATGCGGCGCTGGTGGTGTTCCCGCTGGCGGTGCTGCTGGCGTTCCTGGTGCTGGCTGCGCTGTACGAGAGCTGGACGCTGCCGCTGGCGGTGATCCTGATCGTGCCGATGACCCTGCTGTCGGCGTTGTTCGGGGTGTGGCTGAGCGGCGGCGACAACAATGTGTTCGTGCAGGTGGGCCTGGTGGTGCTGATGGGCCTGGCGTGCAAGAACGCGATCCTGATCGTCGAGTTCGCCCGCGAACTGGAGCTGCAGGGCAAGGGCATCGTCGAATCGGCGCTGCAGGCCTGCCGCCTGCGCCTGCGCCCGATCGTGATGACGTCCATCGCCTTCATCGCCGGCACCGTGCCGTTGGTGTTCTCGCATGGCGCCGGCGCGGAAGTGCGCTCTGCCACCGGCATCACCGTGTTCGCCGGCATGCTGGGCGTGACCCTGTTCGGTCTGTTCCTTACCCCCGTGTTCTATGTCGCCCTGCGCAAGCTGGCCGGGCGGCCGCTGGTCTCGCATGCGCCGGCCCACGCCGACGCGCCGGCGCACGGCTGATTCCTTTTCCATCCTTCTCAGGAGTTTCGCAATGAACGCAGCACACAAGATCGCCCTGGTCACCGGCGCCACCCGCGGCATCGGCCTGCACACCGTGCGGCAGCTGGCCGAAGCCGGCGTGCACACCCTGCTGGCCGGGCGCGACGCGACCCGTGCCAGCGCCGCGGCGCTGGAACTGCAGGGCGAGGGCCTGCCGGTGGAGCCGCTGACCCTGGACGTCATCGACGCCGCCAGCATCGCCGCCGCGGTGGAGACCGTGCGCGCACGCCACGGGCGGCTGGACATCCTGGTCAACAACGCCGGCATCCTGCGCGACGACCTGCGCCTGAGCGTGTCGCAGCAGTCGCTGGAGTCCTGGCGCGAGACCTTCGACACCAACCTGTTCGGCCTGATCGCCGTCACCCAGGCGTTCCTGCCGCTGCTGCGCGAGGCGCCGGCCGCGCGCATCGTCAACGTCTCCAGCCTGCTCGGCTCGCTGACGCTGCACAGCCAGCCGGGCTCGCCGATCTACGACTTCAAGGTGCCCGCGTACAACGTGTCCAAGAGCGCGGTGAACGCCTGGACCATCCAGCTGGCCTACGAACTGCGCGAGACCCCGATCAAGGTCAACACCATCCACCCCGGCTACGTGAAGACCGACATGAACGCGGGCGAGGGCGAGCTGGAAGTGGCCGACGGCGCCCGCAGCAGCGTGATGATGGCGTTGCTCGACGCGGACGGCCCCACCGGCAGCTACACCCATGTCGGACAGGTGCTGCCATGGTGATCCGGCCCGCACTCGGCGCGCTGGCGCTGGCGCTGCTCAGCGCCTGCGCCAGCGTCGGCCCCGACTACCATGCACCGGCGCAGCCGCCGGTGACGCTGCAGGGCGCGGCGTCGCCGGTGTTCGCGACCGAGTCGCCGGTCGCGTCCTGGTGGGCGCAGTTCGACGATCCGGTGCTGGAACAACTGGTGCACGACGGACTGGTCGCCAACCTCGACCTGCGCATCGCCCTGGCGCGCGTGCACGAGGCGCGCGCGGTCTTCGCCGAGCAGCGCCTGGACCAGGCGCCGCACGTCACCGCCGGCGGCGACTACACCCGCGGCAAGGCCCCGGATGCCGATGCCGGCGGCGCGCGCGTGCTCACCGAGAGCTACCGGCTCGGCTTCGATGCCGGTTGGGAGCTGGACCTGTTCGGGCGCCAGCGCCGTGCCAGCGAGGCCGCGCGCGCGAACCTGGAGGCTGAGCAGGCCGGCCTGGCCGACGCCCAGGTCACCGTGGCCGCGGAGATCGCACGCAATTACTTTGCGCTACGCGGCACGCAGAAGCGCATCGCCCTGGCGCGCACCACGCTGGACAACCTGCGCGATACACAGCGCCTGACCGAGACGCGCTGGCGGCTGGGCGCGGGCAGCGAGCTGGACGTGCAGAGCAGTCGTGCGCGGCTGAAGGCGATCGAGGCCGACATCCCGTTGCTGGAAGTCGATGCCGCGCAGGCGCGACACCGGCTGGCGGTGCTGCTGGGCAAGCCGCCGGGCACGCTCGACCCGTTGCTGGCGCCGCAGCCGACCCCGGCCTATGCGCGGGCCTTGCCGCTGGGCGACACCACGCAGTTGCTGCGCCGGCGTCCCGACGTGCGCATCGCCGAACGCCGCCTGGCAGCGGCGACCGCGCAGGTCGGCGTGGCCACCGCCGATCTGTTCCCGCGGATCAGCCTGTCCGGCTTCGTCGGCTTCCTCTCCGGCGATGCCGGCGCCTTGCTGCACGGTCGCAGCAAGGCGTGGTCGCTGACGCCCTCGATCCAGTGGGCGGCGTTCGACCTGGGCAGCGTGCGCGCACGCCTGCGCGCGAGCGAGGCGCAGGCCGACGGCGCCGCCGCCGACTACGAAAAGACCGTGCTCGGCGCGCTGGAGGACACCGAGAACGCCTTGACGGCGTACGCCCACGAGCAGGCGCGGCTGGCGATCGTGGCCGAGCAGACGCAGGCCGCGCAGCGGGCCGAAGCGCTGGCGCAGATCCGCTATCGCGAAGGTTCGGAGGATTTCCTGACCCTGCTCGATGCGCAGCGCACGCAACTGACCGCCGAGGCCGCCCTGGCCGACGCCGAGGCGGCGGTGAACATCGGCGTGGTGCGGGTGTACAAGGCGCTCGGCGGCTGGGGCCAGGATGCGGGCACGGACGCCGGCAGCAGGGACATCGCGACCACCGCGGGGGCGGCATCGGCGGTGCAGGCGCGCTGAGCGGGCAGGGTACTCAAAGGCCGCGGTGCGGGCCGACTGCACGCGCCGCGGCCTTCTCGGCGCCTCACTTCATCTGCTTTTTGTCAGCATCAGGCCGGTGCGGGTTTCCTGTAGGAGCGGCTTCAGCCGCGACGGGCGTTCCCGGTGAAGCCCGTCGCGGTTGCATGACAGTTGACTCCAACGGCTTGCGGCGAGCCCTCCGTGTGCACTGTGGGAGGGACTTCAGTCCCGACGCATTGCGCCATCGGAACGCGCTCCACTTCCGCGCGGCATGACAGTTGACGCCCACAGAGGGTTTCCTGCCATTAGAGCTCTCCTGATTGCGGCGACCGGATCGCAGACCAGCCGGGCACGCGGCAGATCGCTGCCGATGCCGGTCGCTCAATCCTGCGCCACATCCTCGGCGATCACGTAGCGGTCGCGTCCGTTGTTCTTGGCCTGGTACAACGCGGTGTCGGCGCGCGAGAACCAGTCGTGCCACTGCGCCTCGTCGCAGAGCATGGCCGCGCCCAGCGACACGGTGATCGTGCCATTGGGACCTTGCAACGTGGTGCGTGCCGCGTCGTGCAGGCGCCTGGCGAAGGCCGACAGTTCGGTCGCCGACTGCAGCCGCGCCACCACCACGAACTCCTCGCCGCCGAAGCGGAACACCTCGTCCGGTGCGCGCACCTGTGCGCGCAGCAGCGCCGCCAGCTCGACCAGCACCCGGTCGCCCTCGGCATGGCCGTAGAGGTCGTTGACTTCCTTGAAGTGATCGATGTCGAGCACGATCAACCCATGCCGGCGGGTCGCGCGGCGCGGATCGGCCACCCGCTGCGACAGGCTACGCTCGAGCATGCGTCGGTTCGGCAGCCCGGTCAGCGAGTCGTGCGATGCCAGTTGTTCCAGTTGCACGCGGTCGCCTTCCACCCGTAACGCCAGCATGTAGCCCAGCCCGGTGATCAACAGCGACACCGACACCATCGAGAAGAAATGCTCGGCGCCGAGCGTGCTCGGCGTGACCACCAGCAGCACCGCGATCAGGGTGGCGTTGCAGGCCAGCGCGACATGGCGCGTCACCGCAAAGAAGTTGCTCATCATCACCAGATACAGCCACGGCACCGCGGCATGGCGCAGCGCATGGCAGGCCAGGGCGCTGCCCAGCAGCCAGCTCAGCGACAGCAACGGATCCATGCGGCCATCGCCGCGTTGCAGTGCCAGCCAGGTGGCCAGCGCGGCCAATCCGGCCAGCGCGGTGCCGGCCAGGGCGATCGCCGGCGCGCCGATCGCCATCTGGTACACGGCGAACAGCAGCAGCACCGCCGCCGTGGACGGGCCCAGGACCTTGATGATGCCGAGCCGGAAGTGCCGGCGCAGGGTCAGGCCCGCGCTCACGGAGCAGCGCTCCGGCACGGCGCACGGTCATGGCGGGCGGGTGAAGCGGGGCGGGCGACGAACATGGCGACGTCAGAATGGCGGAAGAGTGTTGCAATGCCAGAGGCAAGTTCCATGCCTGGATTTCTTTTGTGGTGTGTATCCCGTGCTGACCCGGGAAAGGCGACAGTACCCACACCAAGGGCGCCGCAACGGCGTCACGTTGGCTCAGGGAGTGGGGTCGTACCGATGGCCCTGCGTCACGCGGCAGGCGGTGTCTGGCCGCGACGAACAGGGCAGCGTTGCTGAAGCAAGCTCGCCTGGTGCTTTTTCCCAAACTTTTCCCGCGTGAGAAGCGCCGTGCATCGCCGGGTGGAGCGTTCGGGCGAAGCCTGGCGTGCACCGGGATGCATGCCGCGGTCGCATCGGGGTCGATTGCATGCACGACGGTGCAGGCTGCGGCGCTGGCGTGCCACGCCGGCACCGGTCACGTTAGCAGCGAGGGGATGAGCGCAATCTGCCCGCCAGGGACGGCTACGCTTCGCTGCCGTCGATGGCCTTCAGCCCTTTCTGGCTGAGCGCAAGATCGCCGTCCTCGCCTTGCGCCGCGTAATTCTCGCGCACCGCCCAGTTCGCTTCCGCCTCGCTGACCGGCGTGGTGGCGTGGATGTCCTGCAGGATGCGCAGTTGTTCCTGGGTCAGGGGCATGGCGTGCCGTCTCGGATCGGAAAGGGCATTCCACCCTACAGGCCGCGGGTGACGGGCATGTCGGCGCGGCGCCGGATGTCGCGCCGATGCCGCTGCACGTGATCGCGGCGAGGACCAACGCCGCCGCACGCCTGTCGTCGCACCGCCACGACGCCGCCGACATCATTCCGCAACGCCTCGAGGACGCCGGCGTAACGGACCCCCACGCATGATGCGCCTACCAGCTGTGCGGCCGGGGCGATGCCTGGGGCTGCTTCAAGGATGCAGGCATCCGCGGCTGGACCACTTTATCGACACATCGGCAGGCCCACTGGCCTGCCGATGTGTTTGTGCGTCAGCGCGTTGCTGCAATGCAGGGTGGGCGGCAACCCTCACGCTGCGCGTAGACAGGGCCGTGGTTTGCGGCCTCGCCCTCGAAGATGCAGACCATCGGGTCGGGTGGATCGGCTGCCGCCATTGCAGGCGAAGGCGTGCTGCCTGCGTCGCGCGCTTTTGCAGCGCGCGAAGGGATTGGCGGCTGGACACGCCATGGCACGTACAGGCGCGCCATGGCGTGGGGGATGCGTCGGTGCCGCCAGGCGCTAGGCGACGCCGGCGCCACCGGTCGCGCCGAACACTTCGCCGGTCAGGTAGCTGCCTTCCTGGCTGGCGAGGAGCACATACAGCGGCGCGATTTCGACCGGCTGACCCGGGCGCTTGAAGTGCGTCTTCGAGCCGAACTGGGTGACCGCCTCCATCGGTTGGCCGCCGGAGGACTGCAGTGCGGTCCAGAACGGACCCGGGGCCACCACGTTCGCCCGGATGCCCTTTTCGCTCAACTGCGCCGCCAACGCCTTGGTGTAGGCGACGATGCCGGCCTTGGTGGTCGCGTAGTCGAGCAGGATCGCCGACGGATCGTACGCCTGGATCGACGCGGTGGTGATCACCGCCGCGCCCGGCGGCAGGTGCGGCACCGCGGCGCGGCAGATCCAGTGCATGGCATAGAGATTGGTCTTGAGCGTCTTGTCGAAATCCTCGTCGCTCACGTCGCCGATCTCTTCCCGATATTGCTGCCGCCCCGCGTTGATCACCAGGATGTCCAGGCCGCCCAGGCCGGCCACCGCTTTATCGACCAATTCCGCGCACCACTGCCGATCGGTGATGTCGCCCGGCAGGCTGATTGCCTTGCGCCCTTCGGCCTCGATGAGGGCGATGACCTCCTGTGCGTCCGACGCTTCCTCGTCAAGGAAGGAGATGGCCACATCGGCGCCCTCGCGCGCAAACGCGATTGCCGCGGCGCGGCCGATGCCGCTGTCGCCGCCGGTCACCAGCGCCCGGCGACCGGCCAGCTTGCCCGATCCGCGATAGCTGGTCTCGCCGTGGTCTGGCACCGGGTCCATCTCCGAGGCCTTGCCCGGCACCGGTTGCGGCTGCGGCGGGAAAGGCGGCTTGGGGTACTGTTCGCGCGGGTCCTGCATCTTCAGTCGATCGTTCATCGCGTCTTCCTCTTCTTGGCGTGTGGTTGCAGTTTTACCGGGTTGGTTTTCGTGTTCTCGATGCTCGACATCGCCATGATCTGCGCGAGATGGCTCAGTCCTTGCGGAAAGTTGCCGAGGAATCCGCCGGAGTGCGGATCGACCATCTCGCTCAACAGGCCATTGCAGCGATCGAGCGCGTCGTTGAGTTGCGTCAGCCGTTTTTTGGCTTTGGCTTTCTGTCCCAGGCGGGCATAGGCTTCGGCGATCCAGTAGGAGCAGGCGACGAAGCAGCCTTCTTCCTGCGCCATGCCGGAGTAGCGGTAATGGAACGCGCCGGCGCCCAATGCGCGGTCGATCGCGTCCAGTGTCGCCAGCAGGCGTTCCTTGCCGTCGAAGCGGAAGCGTGCAGCCAGCGCCACCGACGCATCCAGCTTGTCGCTGCCCGGGTACATCACGAAGGCCTGCTGCGCATCCGACCAGCAGTGGACTTCGATCCAGTCCTTGATCCTGTCGCGCTCGCGTTCCCAGCGATCGCGACACGTTGTTGGCAGTTGTCCCTGGTCGGCCAGTTCGACGGCCCTGGCCAGCGCCTGCCAGCAGCTGACCTTGGACATGGTGTAGTGCTGCAGTTCGGGCAACTCCCAGATCCCCGAATCGGCCTTGCGCCAGTGATCGGCGCATTGGTCGGCAAGCCGGGACAGCAGTTCGGCGCTGGCGGCGTCCAGGATGTTGCCGCGGCTCACGAAGCAATAGGCGGTCTCGAAGATGTCGCCGTAGATGCCGTGCTGGTGCTGCCCACCGGCGAGATTGCCGCGCACCACCGGCACGGTGTTGCGGTAGCCCGCGGCCTCCAGTTCGGTGACGTCGGGCACCAGTCCGCCATCCAGGGTGAACACCACTTTCGGCCCGTGCTGGCGCAGTTGCCGGATCAGCCAGGTGAACGCGGCCTTCGATTCCGCTTCCAGACCCGCGGCCAGAAACGCCTGGATGGTGTAGCCGGCATCGCGGACCCAGGCGTAGCGATAATCGAAGTTCTTGTCGCCGCCGATGCGTTCGGGTAGTGAGGTCGTCGCGGCAGCGGCGATGGCACCGGAGGGCGAGTAGAGCAGCAACTTGAGCGCAAGCGCGCTGCGTACGAAAAAATCCCGGCCCTCGCGCGGAAAGGTCACGTTCTTCGACCAGGCCCGCCATTCCTTGTCGGTCAGATCGATGCGGCTGTCGATCTCCTCGATGGTGGGCGCAACCAGCGGCTCGTCCTCGCCGACGACCAGGGCGATCGTCGCGCGTTGTCCCTTCGCGACGGTGATGTCGCCGCGAACGCCATGGTCCGACCACACGCAGCGCAGTCTGTCGTCGTGGATCATGACGCCAAGCAGGCGGTCGACATGGAACACGGTATGCGGGCCGATCGCCGCGCAGTAGGGGCTGGCGTTCTGCGCCCGCAAGCTGAATTTCAGCTCCAGCCGGAAGCGCACTTTCCCGCGCTGGCATTCGATGCGGCGTGCAAGCTCGCACCAGGGGAGGCGCCCCGCATGGCCGCTGTTGAGCGACTCGGTCAGCGTTGCCTGCCCGGAGGCGGTGGTGAAGGTGGTGATCAGGACATTGCTGTCTTTCCGATAGCGCCGCTCGGTGCGGAACGGCTGGTCCGGGGCGAGGACAAAGTAGCCGCCTTGTTCGGCATCCAGCAGCCGGTCGAACAGTGGCGCGCTGTCCATGTTGGGTGCGCACCACCAATCGATCGATCCGTCCGTCCCGGTCAGGGCGACCGAGCGTCCTTCGCCGAGTGCGCCGTACTGCTCGATCGGCAGTACGCCCTCGCTGCGGTCGACGTTGGAGGTCGAGCGGCGTGGCCGGGCGGTCGTCGGCACGTGCTCAGGCTCCACGCCAACACGTGCCAAGGCCGCGCTGGGGCGTCGTCGATTCCAGCATGACGTGTCGAGGAAGCATGGGGGCAGGTGCGAAGGGAAGGGCAGCCCGACGGTAGTGGCCCCTCTGCCGAGGCCCGGTGAAGACGGCACGCGGCTACGTCGGCCTGCACGTGGCGTGGACGAGGGCTGTTCCATCGTGCGTGACCGTCATCGAGGTGCGCCATGGCAACACCGGTCCTGTACTTCCTGCACGCCCTCGGTTCGAGCAGACGCGAGTGGTCTTCGGTGATCGATCTCCTGGGCGCGCGCTTCGATTGCATCGCACTGGATATTCCCGGCTTCGGCGATGCGCCGGCGTTGGACCGTCCCGATGTCACGGCGCTGGTCGATTGGTTCGCAGGCGAGGTCGCGCGGGACAGGCCGGATTGCTGGTATGTGGTGGGCCACAGCATGGGCGGAAAGATCGCCACGCTGACCGCCGCGCGCGCCCGCGATGGCGTGGCCGGACTCGCCGGCCTGGCCGGCGTCGTGATGGTGGCCGCATCGCCGCCCGCGCCCGAGCCGATGGACGAATCCCGGCGGCAGACCATGTTGTCGTGGTTCGACGCCGCCGGCCCTACAAGGCAGCAAGCCGAGCAGTTCATCGACGACAACTGCGCGGCGCCATTGCCGACGCCGCCGCGCGACGGCGCCGTCGACGATGTCCTGCGCAGCAGTGCGCGCGCATGGAACGCCTGGCTCACCCATGGCAGCCGCGAGGATTGCGCGACGCAGGCTGGCTGCATCGAGGTGCCCGCGCTCGTTGTCGCGGGCAGCGAGGACGGCGATCTCGACGAGGCAGCGCAGCGGCGCTGGAACCTCCCGCATTACCGCGATGCGCACCTGACCGTGGTGGCGCAGGCGGCGCACCTGATTCCCTACGAGCGACCGCAGGCACTCGCGGCGCTGATCGCCGCGCATGTCGATGGCACCGCGGCACGCCGGCTGCCCGACGACTTCGTGGCATTGCTCAACGCCGAGCGTGTCGCCCCGAGGATGCGCAAGACGCTGCTGCATCGCCATGCTGGGCCGTCCAGTGCGGCGAGAGGGATATTGAGCGCGCATCAGTCCCGCACGCTTGCCGCGGTGATCGAGCGCGTGCTGGATGGTGCGGGCGACGCCGGCGATATCGCACGCCGCATCGACGTCGATCTCGCCAACGGGGTGGGAGACGGGTGGCGGTTCGCCGACCTGCCGCCCGATCGTCTCGCCTGGCCGACGGGGCTGGATGCGCTGGACGCATTGTCCGGCGGCTTCGCCGCCTTGCCCGCCCAGGACCAGGACCACTGGCTGCACGCCATCTCCGTGCACGGAGCAGGCGACTGTCGCGAGTGCGGATGGAGCGCGGCGCAACTCGCCGCCTGGTTCGAAGACGTGCGCGCCGAGACGGTGCGGGTCTGGACCAGCCTTCCCGCCACCATGGCCGCCTTGGGTTACGACGGGTTCGCCGTCGGCGGACTGGGCGCGGGCAGCCCCGGCTACCAGGAAACCGCCGCCGACCGGCGCGAGGCCTGGCAACTGCTGCCCAAGGCGCATCCATGACTGCCGCATCGCCTGCGGCGGTGGATGCGGTGGTGGTCGGCAGCGGTGCCGGCGGCGGCCCGCTGGCCGCGCGGCTGGCGCAGGCCGGCGTCTCGGTGGTGGTGCTGGAAGCCGGCGCCGCGTTCGGGCCGGACGCGCACCTCGCGGACGAACTGGCGACGGACATCTACTGGATGGAAGAACGCCTCAGCGGCGGGCGCACGCCGACGGCGTTCGGCCCGAACAACTCCGGGACGGGGCTCGGCGGATCGACGCTGCACTGGGGCGCGTTCTGCCCGCGTCCGGACCCGCGCGATCTGCAACTGCGCACGCAGACTGGCCAGGGCGAAGACTGGCCGATCCCGCACCAGGAACTGCTGTCCTACCTGCAGCGCGTCGAACGCTTCATCGGCGTGTCCGGGCCGGCGGTCTACCCCTGGGACGGCGAGCGCTGCCATGCGTTCCCGCCGGCCCAGCGCAACGCGCCCGCCGAGGCGATGGAGCGCGGCTGCCGTGCCCTCGGCATCACCGCCGCCGATGCGCCGGCGGCGCTGGTCACCCGCACGCACGAGCAGCCGCATTGGGGCACGCGCGTGGCCTGCAACAACTGCGGTGCCTGTCATCAGGGCTGCAGCAACGGTGCCAAGGTCAGCGTGCACACGACCTGGCTGCCGCTGGCGCGTGCGCACGGTGCGGACCTGCGCAGCGATTGCCGGGTCGTCGGCATCGAGCGCAACGGCCTGGGTGCCGTCACCGGCGTGGTCTACCGGCAGGGCGAGCGCGAGTTACGCCAGCGTTGCGCGGCCTTGTTCCTGTGCGCCGGCGGCGTGGAAACGCCGCGCTTGCTGCTGAACCTGGGACTGGCCAATTCCAGTGGACAGGTCGGGCGCAATTTCATGGCGCATATCGCGACCCAGGTCTGGGGCACGTTCGACATGGACATGCGCATGAACCGCGGCTACCCCTCCTCGCTGATGAGCGAGGACATGCTACGCCCCGCGCAGGCCGAGTTTGCCGGCGGCTATCTGATCCAGAGCCTGGGCGTGCAGCCCGTGACCCTGGCCAATACGCTGGCGCGCGGCGCCGGTCGCTGGGGCGCGGCGCTGGTGCAGACCATGACGCGCTACAACCGCCTGGCCGGTATCGGCATCAATGGCGAATGCCTGCCGCAAGACGCCAATCGCCTGACGCTGGCCGACGAGCGAGATGCCTTCGGAATGCGCAAGGCGCGGGTCGACTTCAGCTACGGCCCCAACGAACAGGCGATCGATGCCCACGCCAGGCGCACGCTGCAGGCGATCTGGGAGGCGGCCGGTGCCGAGGACATCTTTGCCGCCGCGCGCTCGGCGCACACGCTCGGCACCTGCCGCATGGGCCGCGATCCCGCGCAGGCCGTGGTCGATGCGGATGGCCGTTCGTTCGACATCGGCAATCTCTACGTCTGCGACAACTCGGTCTTTCCCAGCGCATTGGCGGCCAATCCGGCCCTGACGCAGATGGCACTCGGCCTGCGCACGGCCGAGCGGTTTCTCGCGCACTAGACGGCTGCTTTCCCTTTTACCCAACGAGGAAAACGACATGGACCTTGAAATCAACCAGCGGATTGCCCTGATCAGTGGCGCCGACTCGGGCATGGGCAAGGAGACCGCCCGCCACCTGCTGCAGGCCGGCGTGCGCGTGGCGATCACCGACCGTGCGGACGGCACGCTCGATCAGGCGCTGTCCGAGCTGTCGGGCCTGGGCGAAGTCATCGCGGTGGCGGGCGATGTGACGCGTGCGAACGATGTCGCGAAGATCTGGGCGCAGGTCCGGGCGCAACTGGGCGATCCGGACATCTACGTCAACGCGGCCGGCGTCACCGGCGCGACCGGCGACTTCCTCGACGTGAGCGATGCCGGCTGGCTGGAAACGCTCGACATCAACCTGATGGGCGCGGTGCGGATGTGCCGCGAAGCGATTCCCGCGATGCGCCGAAACGGCTGGGGGCGGATCGTGCTGTTCGCGTCCGAGGACGCCGTGCAGCCCTATGTGGACGAACTGGCCTACTGCGCGTCGAAGGCGGGCATCCTGAGCCTGGCAAAGGGCCTGTCCAAGGCGTACGGCGGCGACAACGTGCTGGTCAATACGGTCTCGCCCGCATTCATCCATACCCCGATGACCGACGCGATGATGCACAAGCGCGCCAAGGAGAAGGGGATGACCTTCGATGAAGCGGTGGCGTCGTTCCTGGACGAAGAGCGTCCCGGCATGGTCCTGAAGCGGCGTGGCCGACCGGAAGAGGTGGCGGCGGCGGTCGCGTTCCTGTGCTCCGAGCGCGCCAGCTTCATCAATGGCGCCGGCCTCCGGGTCGATTCGGGATCGGTGCAGACCATCGCGGGGTGAGTCGTACGAGGCACAGCGCGTGAGTGCTGCTTTCGACGCGGCTAGCGCGACAGCAGCTTGGCCTTCTGCGCCTGGAACTCGGCATCGGTGAGCAGACCTTTCTTCCGTAGGTCGTCCAGCTTCAGCAGTTCGGCGTATAGATCGGGCTGCGCGCCGAGTGCGCGCGGCGCATCGCCGGTGGCGGCCGGCGATGTCGCGCTCGCGTTCACCTCGATTTGCATGTCGGCTCGCGGCTGCAGCCCGACGGTCTCATCGGAACCTTGCGGAACTAGACGGAACTGATACTCCACGTATGGCCACTGGCCCGGTCCGCCTGCGTCCACCGCTTCCATTGCCACCGGTACCGCCTGCATGTTCTTGGCGGCGGCGAATGCGTTGGCGGCGAGAAGCGCTTTGCGCTTGGTCGTCGCAGCGCTGGCAAAGATGCCGGCGTGGTTCTTGACCGTCACCATCCACACGCCGGGTGACACCTGCGCAAACTCTGGTTCACCGGCCTGCGCGGTGCCGGTCAGCGCCATCCATAGCAGGGACACGAAAAGAATGCGCTTCATGGGCCTTCCTCAGCGATTGATCGCGGCGCCCGGTAAGACTGCTGGGCCTTTGGCGTTCCGCTCATCATGGCATGCGACGGCGTGATCGACCGAGCCAAGGTTGGCGAACGTGGCGCTTTGCGTAGGACCCGTTCCGTGGGTTGCCGGCCGTCATCAGGCACAAAAAAAGCCGGAAACCTCGATGCAATCGGGATTCCAGCTTTGTTTGCACGTCCATGGACGTTTGGATGGTGGAGGTGGGCGGAATCGAACCGCCGTCCGAAGGCACTCCATCCCCGGCACTACATGCTTAGCTCATCGTTGGATCTCGCCCCGGAACAGCACGATGTGCGAAGCGCATCCCGGGACCAGCCTGCTTGATTTAGCCAATGGCTGACAGGCAGCCACCACCGGCGATTCCGTGATAATGACCCTACGTCGCGAGCACGGACACAAGCGATTTCGGGGCTAGGCCTTAAGCGGCCAGAGCGTAGTTGTCGTCGTTGGCAACTATAAGTTTGCGGCTGGATTTACGAGGAAAGCTGCCCCCTCGGCATGCGCCAAGCGATTTTGCAACCCCCGTCGAAACCAGTGCACCCCCGGGGACAACGTCAAACGCTGACCTGCACAGTGTAGGGATCGGGGAGGGCAGTCACAAGTCTTGAGACAGGCCGCGCTTAAGCTGGCTTCACTGCGACGCCGGCCCGTCACGCCGCCGTCCCCAGGCATTCCCCCAGGCATGGAGCAGCGCAATGGCAAGCAGACAGCCGCGTGGCCGCAGCAACGGGCGCGCGCCCAAGGCACCCGTCACCTCCCCGATCTCCAAGCCTGGCAAGACGCCGGCCAAGGCGCAGCCGACATCCGCCGCCAAGCCAAAGGCGGCAGCGCGCAAGACGGCGGCAGGCGGCGTAGGTGCTGCCAAGCGGGCGCAGAAGACGACGCCGGCAGGAGAGGCTGCGTCGGCAAGGCCCGCAACAGCGTCCAGTTCCAATGTTCCGGCTCCCGGCGCCAGCAGGCCTGCCTCGGCGACGCGCGCCGCAACGCCGCCAGTGCGTACCGCGCTGCGGCCCAAGGCCACCGGCGAAGGCTCGCTGGCGCAGGGGCAGGCGCGCACGGTCGTCTACATCCATGGCATCGGCAACAAGCCACCGGCTGAGGTGTTGCGCTGCCAGTGGGATCGCGCGCTGTTCGGCCGCGCGATGGGCGAGCGCACGCGCATGGCCTACTGGGTCAATCGCGAACGCTATCCGTCGCCGGAGCCGGGCGATTGCCAGGATCAGGACCGCGGCCCGGTATTGAACCAGGCCGAGCAACGCATGCTGAGCGCGCTCGGCGTGGCGCCGCAACTGGCCGATCTGCGCCAGCTCGCCGACACCCTGGCCAGCAGCGACGCCGAGCGCGCGCGCTTGCACCAGGTGCTGGACGAGGTGGAGACGGCGGCGCCGCCATCGGCGGCGGGGACGGCCGAGGTGCATGCGCAGGGCGTGATCGACGTGTTCAACCGCGCACTGCTCAAGCTGATCTCCGCGGCGCTGCTGCAGGACGTGCACGATTTCTTCTTCGTGCCGGCGCGACGCGAGCAGATGCGCGACAGCCTGCTGCAGCGCATCCGCGCCGGCGGCGGCCCATTCGTGATCGTCGCGCACAGCCAGGGGTCGCTGATCGCCTACGACGTGCTGCGCGAGTTGCAGCCGCAGGACTGCGAGGTGTCGCTGCTACTCACGCTCGGCTCGCCGCTGGGGCTGCCGGTGGTGCGCAGCATGTTCAAGGAGTGGACCGGTACGCCGAAGCTGCCGTTCCCGCCCTGCGTAGCGCGCTGGGTCAACGTCGCCGAGCGGCGCGACCCGGTGGCCCTGGACGCCGATCTCAGCGACGACATCGCCGATGCCGGCGAGCGCTTCCACAACATCGCCGGGTCGAAGATCAATCCGGATTGGCAGCACAACCCGCATTCGGCGGCCGGCTACCTGTCCATCCCAGACGTGCGGGCCGAGGTGCGGCGTGCGGTGGGCGTGGGCTTCGATCAGCCGATCGCGCACCCGGTGTTGATCAAGGATTTGTCCGACCAGTTGGAGGCGCGTGCGCCGGACTATCGCCACGAGGTGCTGATCGAACTCGAGCGGTTGTCCGACGCCGGCGATCCGGCGCAACGCAAGCATGAGTTGATCGCCGCGTTGCGTGCGCTGACCGAGGCCTCCACCGGCCTGCACGGCGAGGCGCTGGATGCGCAGATCGAACTGGAGGACACGATGCAGCGCTACGTGTCGGCACGGCTGACCCGGTTTGAGATCGAGAGCCTGCGCGAGCGTTATCGCGACCTCAATCTGAAACGCCTGTGGCGCGATGCGGGCAAGCGCGCGCTGATCTACCAGTCGCGCAGCACGATCCAGGTGGACGCGGCGCAGGTGGCCTATCGCGCACTCGGCACCGGGATCGGCTGGGCAGTGCTGGACAGCGGCATCGCCGCGGCGCATCCGCACTTCCATGCCGCCGGGCAACCGGCGACCGTGCTCGCCCAGTGGGACTGCACCCAGCGCGGGCGCCCGCGCGCGCTGCGCCTGGGCGAGGCCGGCTTCGATGCGCTCGACGGCAATGGTCACGGTACCCACGTGGCCGGCATCATCGCCGGGCAGTGCGAGGCGCCGCTGCCCGGTTTGCCGGCCACTGCGCCGCTGCAGTTCGCCGGCATGGCGCCGCTGGCGCGGCTGTACGGCCTGAAGGTGCTGGACGACGACGGCAACGGCCGCGACTCCTGGATCATCAAGGGCGTGCAGCAGGTGGCCGAACTCAACGAGCGTGCCGGCGAGCTGGTGGTGCATGGGGTCAACCTGAGCCTGGGCGGCTACTTCGACGCCGAGAGCTACGGCTGCGGCTTCACCCCGCTGTGCAACGAGTTGCGCCGGCTGTGGCGGCAGGGCGTGGTGGTGGTGATCGCGGCCGGCAACGACGGTCTGGCCTGGCTGATGCAGGGCGACGGCGAGGCCTACCCGCTGAACCTGGACCTGAGCATCGGCGACCCGGCCAACCTGGAGGAGTCGTTGGCGGTGGGTTCGGTGCACAAGAGCAGCCCGCACAGCTACGGCATTTCGTATTTCTCCTCGCGCGGCCCGACGGCCGATGGCCGCTACAAGCCGGACCTGGTCGCGCCGGGCGAAAAGATCCTGTCGGCGCACCACGGGTTTTTGGTCGAGGATCCCGGCACCTGGATGGTGGAGATGAGCGGGACCAGCATGGCCGCGGCGCATGTGTCCGGGCTGATCGCCGCGTTCCTGTCGGTACGCCGCGAGTTCATCGGCGCCCCGGACCGGGTCAAGCAACTGGTGCTGGCGCAGTGCCTGGACCTGCAGCGCGATCGCTACATGCAGGGCAGCGGGTTGCCGAGTTTGATGCGGATGCTTGGCGGGACGTGAGTGGGGCGGGGATGATCAGCCATTCGGCTGCTGAAAAGCCTGGGATTGGGGATTGGGGATTCGCAACAGCCGTTTCCAGGCCGCATCGTTTTTCATTCGAGAATCTGCTTGCGCCGACATGGTTGAATGTCAACGCTTCAGGAGCGGTGCTTGAGACGGCTGGGGTGCTCTGTACGACGGGCGCCTCCGAATCACGTCGCGATTCCGGCGTCATCGCGTCGCGGCTGAAGCCGCTCCCACGAGGGCATTCATGCGCTACCGGAGGTTTTGCTATTGCCGAAATTTCGGCGTTGTTGCGCTGGGTGCGGCTGAATTGGTGCGCCTTTAAGCGGCTTTTGCTATTCCCGATTCCCGATTCCCGATCTCACCGGGTCGCGGCTGAAGCCGCTCCTACGGGAAAGGAGAGGCGGGCGAGAGTGCTGAGGCGGGGCAGGAGACTCGCTCTTGCGAATCCCCAATCCCCGGTTTTTCAGCAGCCGAATGGCTGATCATCCCCACTCCCAGCCCCTCAGGCATTCTTGTTGTGCCGGCGCATGATGCGCTGCTTGTCGCGGGCCCAGTCGCGGTCCTTGGCCGCGTTGCGCTTGTCGTGGTCCTGCTTGCCCTTGGCCAGCGCGATCTCGAGCTTGATCTTGTTCTTGCTCCAGTACATCGCGGTGGGCACGAGGGTGTAGCCGTCGCGTTCGACGCGGCCGATCAGCTTGTCGATCTCGTTCCGGTGCAGCAGCAGCTTGCGCGTGCGGCGGTCGTCGGCCACCACGTGGGTGGAGGCCTGGATCAACGGGGTGATCTGCGCGCCGAACAGGAACAGCTCGCCCTGGCGCACGAAGGCGTAGCTCTCGCCGATGTTGGCGCGGCCGGCGCGGATCGACTTCACCTCCCAGCCCTGCAGGGCCAGGCCGGCCTCGTAGCGGTCCTCCAGGTGGTATTCGTGGCGCGCGCGCTTGTTCAGAGCGATGGTCTTATTGGCCGTCGCGCCGTTTGCTTTATCCTTGGCGGGTTTCTTGCTCATCTTGCTATTGTCTCCGATTCGGGGCCTCCCGAACGTCTTGGTCCCACTTCCGTCCCGAATGCCTATCATCCGCCGCAGCGCTCTGGTCGAACACGCCGCAACGCGCATGTTCGATCTGGTCAACGACGTCGCCGCCTATCCGCGCCGGTTCGCCTGGTGCGATGCGGCGCATATCCTCGAGCAGAACGACCGCGTCCTGGTCGCGCGGCTGGACCTGGGCCTGGGTTCGTTCCGCACCTGGTTCACCACCGAGAACAGCCTGCAGCGCCCGGATCGCATCGATATGCAGCTGCGCGACGGCCCGTTCAAGCGCCTGCAGGGGCAGTGGACCTTCCAGGGCTTCAACGACCATGCCAGCAAGGTCAGCCTGATGCTCGACTTCGAACCGGCCTCGCGCCTGCTGGGGCCGGCGCTGGCGCTGGGCTTCCAGAGCCTGGCCGATCGCATGGTCAACGACTTCGTGCGCGTGGCCGACCGGGAACAGGCCTAGCCGCCATGCAGATCGAGGTGGTGCTGGCCTGGCCGGAGCGCTTCGTGTCGCAGCAGCTGGATCTGCCGGAAGGCGCGACCGTCGCCGATGCGCTGGCCGCCGCCGCGTTGCCCGGTGCGACGCCCGACATGCCATGTGCGGTCTACGGCGAAGTCGCCGCGCCGACGCGGCTGTTGCAGGATGGGGACCGGGTGGAACTGCTCAGGCCGTTGCTGATCGATCCCAAGGACGCCAGGCGGCGCCGCGCCAAGCCGCGCTGAGCGGCGGGGCGCGACGCGGCCGCCGGCTCATTCGCCGCGGCGCTGCTTCTTCTTGTCCTTGGCCAGGTTGCGGCCGAACTGGCGCACGCTGTTCTTGGCCAGTTCTTCGTCCTGATCCGGGAAGTAGTCGCCTTCCCAGCGGGTGACCATGTCGTTGTCGAAGAACACGACGAAGTTCTTGATCTCGGTATGGCCGACGCGATCGATCCGCTCGGTGGAGGTGTAATCCCAGCGCTGCGCATGGAACGGATCCGGGATCGAGGGGCTGCCCAGCAGCGCGCTGACCTGCTGCTTGCTTTGCCCGACCTTGAGCTGCTCCACGGCCGACGGCTTGATCAGATTGCCCTGGTAGATGGGCTGCTTGTAAATGATGCCGCAGCCAGCGGTGGACAGGGCAACAGCGGCGACCAGCAGGAAATTGCGCATCGGGGACATGGCTGAATGAAATCACGTCGATGATACACTCCCGGCGACCGCCGCGACCCATTCCCAGGCAGCTGGCGATAAACCAGCTATGAACGGAGACGCCATGGAATCCCACGATCTGCGCAAAGTCGGCCTGAAGGTCACGCACCCCCGGATGCGCATCCTCGAGCTGCTGGAGCAGAAATCGGCGCGGCACCACATGACCGCCGAGGAGATCTACCGGCAGCTGCTGGACCACGGCGACGAGATCGGCCTGGCCACCGTGTACCGCGTGCTGACCCAGTTCGAGGCGGCCGGGCTGGTGCTCAAGCACAACTTCGAGGGCGGCCAGGCGGTGTATGAGCTGGACCGCGGCGGCCACCACGACCACATGGTGGACGTGGACACCGGCAAGATCATCGAGTTCGAAAGCGCGGAGATCGAGGAATTGCAGCGCAAGATCGCCGCCGATCACGGCTACGAGCTGGAAGAGCACTCCCTGGTGCTGTACGTGCGCAGCAAGCGGCCGAGCGGCAAGAAGGGCTGAGGCTTCTCCCTTCTCCCACCGGGAGAAGGTGCCCCGCAGGGGCGGATGAGGGTCCGGGTGTCTCCGCGTTGGATCAGGTCAGCGGGTCGCTCCGCGCCGTACCCTCACCCCAACCCCTCTCCCGACGGGAGAGGGGCTAAGGCTTCTCTCTTCTCCCATCGGGAGAAGGTGCCCCGCAGGGGCGGATGAGGGTGTGGGGTGTCGCCGTGTGGATCACGTCAGCGGGTTGCTCTGCGCCTGACCCTCACCCCAACCCCTCTCCCGGTGGGAGAGGGGCCTTTGATGCTTTCAGTGACCTGCGGCGCCTGGGTGGGGCTGCATTGCCAGGCGCTGGCAGCGCTGCCCGATCGCCAGCCGCTCAGCCCGCGCTGAGCAGCAGGCGCTTGGCCGCGGCGCGGGCTTCCTTGCTGACCTCGACCCCGCCCAGCATCCGCGCCAGTTCTTCCTCGCGCTGGCGTGGGGCCAGCAGTTCCACCGAGCTCTGGGTCATGCCCTCGACCGGCGCCTTACTGACCCGGTAGTGGGCGTGGCCCTGCGCGGCGACCTGCGGCAGGTGGGTCACGCACAGCACCTGGCGCTGCTCGCCGAGCGCGCGCAGTTTCTTGCCGACGATGTCGGCGACGGCGCCGCCAATGCCCGAGTCCACTTCGTCGAAGACCATGGTCGGCACCGCGTCCAGGCCCAGCGCGGCGACCTCGATCGCCAGCGAGATGCGCGACAGTTCGCCGCCGGAAGCCACCTTGCGCAGGGCGCGCGGCGGCTGCCCGGCGTTGGCCGCGACCAGGAACTCGACCCGCTCGGCGCCGGCCGGGTCCGGCCGCTCCGTCTCGTGCGGTTCCAATTGGATCAGGAAGCGGCCGCCGCCCATGCCCAGTTCGCCGATCAACGCGGTGGTGTCGTGCGAGAGCGCCTGCGCACCGCGCTCGCGGGTCGCAGTCAGGGCGGCCGCGGCGTCGCGCCAGGCCTGGGTGGCCTGGGCGATCTCGGCGTCGAGCACGTCCAGCCGCTCGCCGGCGCCGCGCAGGCTCTCCACTTCGGCCAGCAGGGCGTCGCGGTGGCCGGCCAGCGCGTCCACCCCGATCCGGTGCTTGCGTGCCAAGTCGTGCAGGCGGCCGAGCTTGCGTTCCATCTCATCGAACTGCGCCGGGTCGGCATCCAGGTCGTCGCGGACCCGGTCGATCAGCGCCAGCGCTTCCTCCAGCTGGATGCCGGCGCTGTCGATCAGCGCCTGCACCTCGGCCAGGCGCGGGTCGTACTCGCCGACCTTGCCGAGCTCGTGGCGGGTCTGCTGCAGCAGGTCCAGCACCGCCGGCGCCTCGTCGCCGTTGAGCCGCTGCGCCGCGCCCTCGCAGGCGCCGATCAGCGCGGCGGCGTGGGCCTGGCGGCGGTGGTTGACGTCCAGGGCGGCGATCGCCGCCGGGTCCAGGTCCTCGCGCTGCAGTTCGGCCAACTGGTGCTGCAGGAAACCGATGCGGTCGCTGACGTCGCCCTGCGCCAGCAGGGTCTCGCGCTCGCTGAGCAGGCCCTGCCAGCGGGCAGCGGCGGCGCGCACCGCGGCCCGTTCGGCTTCGTTGCGGGCGTAGGCGTCGAGCAGGCCGAGCTGGCTGCCGCGCGAGAGCAGGGCCTGGTGTTCGTGCTGGCCATGGATCTCGACCAGGTGGCCGGCCAGCTCGGCCAGTTGCGACAGGGTCACCGGGCGGCCGTTGATCCAGGCGCGGGAGCCGCCGTCGGCGCGGATCACCCGGCGCAGCTGGCAGTGTTCGTCGTCGTCGAGTTCGTTCTCGCGCAGCCAGGCGCGCGCCTGGGCGGGGGGCACGAACTCGGCCGACAGTTCGGCGCGGTCGGCGCCGTGGCGGACCACGCCGCTGTCGGCGCGCAGCCCGGACAGGAAGCCGAGCGCGTCCACCATCAGCGACTTGCCGGCGCCGGTTTCGCCGGACACCACGGTCATGCCGGGGCCGAATTCCAGTTCGGTGCCGCGTACGACGGCGAAATCCTTGATCGAGAGATGTCTGAGCATGGGGTCTGCATCCGGAGCCGCGCAACGCTAGCATGCGCGGGTAGGTGGGCCAATGACTTGCCAAGCCGGCGTGCAGACATTATCTAAGGACCAGTCTCACGGGTTGATTCCATGCGCGCTTCCCCGGTCCATTCCAGCCTCGATCCGCGTGCCCGGCAGCTGCTGCGCACGCTGATCTCGCGCTATATCCGCGACGGCGAGCCGGTCGGCTCGCAGACCCTGGCCCGGCATGCCGGGCTGGACGTGAGCCCGGCGACGATCCGCAACATCCTGGCCGACCTGGAGGACGCCGGGCTGCTCAGCTCGCCGCACACCTCGGCCGGGCGCGTGCCCACCGCCACCGGCTACCGGGTGTTCGTCGACAGCCTGGTGCAGATGCGTCCGCCGGCCGAAGGCGAGGTGGCACGGCTGCGCGCGGAGATGGCCAATGCCGCCGGCACCCAGGCGCTGCTGGGCAGCGCCTCGGAGCTGCTGTCGGCGATGACCCACTTCGTCGGCGTGGTCAGCGCGCCCAAGCGCGAGCAGTTCGCGTTCCGGCACATCGACTTCTTGCCGCTGGATGCGCGGCGGGTGCTGGCGATCCTGGTGTTCGCCGACAACGAGGTGCAGAACCGGGTCATCGAGCCGCGCAAGGCCTACGAGCCGGCCGAACTGGAGCGCGTGGCCAACTATCTGAACCGGCATTTCGCCGGGCGCGCCCTGGCCGACATCCGCGCCAGCCTGCTGCGCGACCTGCGCCACGCGCGCGACGAGATGGAGCAACTGCTGGCGCACAGCGTCGAACTGGCCGAGCAGGCGCTGGCTCCGGCCGGCGACGACATGGTGCTGGCCGGGCAGACCAAGTTGATGGGCGTGCAGGACCTGTCGGACCTGGAGCGGCTGCGCGAACTGTTCGAGGTCTTCGCCAGCAAGCGCGAGATCCTGCAACTGCTCGAACGCACCATCCGCGCGCCGGGCGTGCGCATCTTCATCGGCGAGGAGACCGGCATGGTGCCGCTGGAGAGCGTGTCGCTGGTGACCGCCCCGTACATGGCCGGGGGCCAGGTGCTGGGCGTGCTGGGCGTGATCGGCCCCAAGCGCATGGACTACGACCGGGTCATCCCCCTGGTCCAGACCGCCGCCGACGTCCTCGGCGCCCGCCTGGACCCATCCCCGCCCGGCGACCGCTGACCCACGCGCACGGGGCGCCCGCAGCGCCCTCCGCCAGCCGACCGTCCCGCCGTACAAGGCGAATCCCCAATCCCGACTCCCCAATCCCTGGATTCACTTGAATCCGCCCGCACCGCCCACATAGGTGGTCCGGTAAGGCGGGACGTACCCCGCCAGGGACCCGGACATGACGCAAGAGCACCCCGAATTCGATTCCGAACACCTGACCGAGGCGCAGCAGCCCTCGACCGATCCGCTGCAGGCGGAGATCGAGACGCTGCGCAGTGAACTGGCCCTGGTCAAGGCCGACGTCCTGCGCGAGCGGGCCGACCTGGAGAACCAGCGCAAGCGCATCGCCCGCGACGTGGAGCAGGCGCGCAAGTTCGCCAACGAGCGCCTGCTCGGCGACCTGTTGCCGGTGTTCGACAGTCTGGATGCGGGGCTGAGCGCCGCCGGCAGCGAGCCCAGCCCGCTGCGCGACGGCCTGGAGCTGACCTACAAGCAGTTGCTCAAGGTCGCCGCCGACAACGGCCTGACCCTGCTCGACCCGACCGGTGAGCCGTTCAACCCCGAGCATCACCAGGCGATCAGCCAGGCCGAGGCCGAGGGCGTCGCCCCGGGGCACGTGATCCAGGTGTTCCAGAAGGGCTACCTGCTCAACGACCGCCTGCTGCGGCCCGCCCTGGTGGTGGTGGCCAAGCACGACTGAGCGCCGGCCGCCGCGCCTGAACCCGGCGCGGCAGCCGTGGAACGCTAATTTGCGGCGATGGCTTGAATGACCCGCAGCCATCCCTATATCCGAACCAGATCCCGGCACTGGCCGGCTACACGACCTTTCAGGAGTCATTGCAATGGGCAAGATCATCGGCATCGACCTGGGCACGACCAACTCGTGCGTGGCGATCATGGACGGCGGCAAGGCCCGCGTCATCGAGAATTCCGAGGGTGACCGCACCACGCCTTCGATCGTCGCCTACACCAAGGACGGCGAAGTGCTGGTGGGCGCCTCGGCCAAGCGCCAGGCCGTCACCAACCCCAAGAACACCTTCTACGCGGTCAAGCGCCTGATCGGCCGCAAGTTCACCGACGCCGAAGTGCAGAAGGACATCGGCCTGGTGCCGTACAGCATCGTCCAGCACGACAACGGCGACGCCTGGGTGGCCACCGCGGACGGGCGCAAGCTGGCCTCGCAGGAAATCTCCGCGCAGGTGCTGGAGAAGATGAAGAAGACCGCCGAGGCGTTCCTGGGCGAGACCGTCACCGAGGCGGTCATCACCGTGCCGGCGTACTTCAACGACAGCCAGCGCCAGGCGACCAAGGACGCCGGCCGCATCGCCGGCCTGGACGTCAAGCGCATCATCAACGAGCCGACTGCGGCTGCGCTGGCCTACGGCCTGGACAAGGGCCAGGGCGGCGACCGCAAGATCGCCGTGTACGACCTGGGCGGCGGCACCTTCGACGTGTCGATCATCGAGATCGCCAACGTCGACGGCGAGAAGCAGTTCGAAGTGCTGGCCACCAACGGCGACACCTTCCTGGGCGGCGAAGACTTCGACAAGCGCGTCATCGACTACCTGGTGGAAGAGTTCAACAAGGACCAGGGCATCGACCTGCGCAAGGATCCGCTGGCGCTGCAGCGCCTGAAGGATGCCGCCGAGCGCGCCAAGATCGAGCTGTCCTCCTCGCAGCAGACCGAAGTCAACCTGCCGTACGTCACTGCCGACGCGTCGGGCCCGAAGCACCTCAACATCAAGCTGACCCGGGCCAAGCTCGAGGCGCTGGTGGAGGACCTGGTCAAGCGCACCATCGATCCGTGCCGCACCGCGCTGAACGACGCCGGCCTGCGCGCCAGCGACATCACCGAGGTGATCCTGGTCGGTGGCCAGACCCGCATGCCGAAGGTGCAGCAGGCGGTGGCCGAGTTCTTCGGCAAGGAGCCGCGCAAGGACGTCAACCCCGACGAGGCCGTGGCGCTGGGCGCGGCGATCCAGGGCGGCGTGCTGGCCGGCGACGTCAAGGACGTGCTGCTGCTCGACGTGACCCCGCTGAGCCTGGGCATCGAGACCCTGGGCGGCGTGTTCACCAAGATCATCGAGAAGAACACCACCATCCCGACCAAGGCCTCGCAGGTGTTCTCCACCGCCGAGGACAACCAGTCGGCGGTGACCGTGCACGTGCTGCAGGGCGAGCGCGAACAGGCCCGCTTCAACAAGTCGCTGGCCAAGTTCGACCTGTCCGGCATCGAGCCGGCGCCGCGCGGCCTGCCGCAGGTGGAGGTGTCCTTCGACATCGACGCCAACGGCATCCTGCACGTGTCGGCCAAGGACAAGAAGACCAACAAGGAACAGAAGGTCGAGATCAAGGCCGGTTCCGGCCTGTCGGACGACGAGATCCAGCGGATGGTCGCCGACGCGGAAGCCAACCGCGAGGAAGACAAGAAGTTCCACGAGCTGGTGCAGGCGCGCAACCAGGCCGACGGCCTGATCCACGCCACCCGCAGCGCGATCACCGAGCACGGCAGCAAGGTCGGCGGCGACGTGATCGGCAAGGTCGAGTCGGCGCTGGCGGACCTGGAAACCGCGATGAAGGGCGACGACAAGGGCCAGATCGAGGCCAAGACCAAGGCGCTGGAAGAGGCCGGTCAGTCGCTGTACGCGGCTGCGGCGGCGGGCGAGCAGCAGCCGGGCGGCAACGCCGGCGGCGCGCATGCGTCCTCGGCCTCGTCCGACGACGTGGTCGACGCCGAGTTCACCGAGGTCAAGGACGACAAGAAGTAAGCCGGGATTGGGGATTCGGGATTGGGGATTCGCGAAGGCCTTGGCCTGTTGGTTCCCACTCCCATCCCTGTCCATCAAGTTTGTAAAAGCGGAAGAGCCGAGGCTCTCCGCTTTTGCATTGAACGAATCCCGACTCCCGACTCCCCAATCCCCGCCCTATGAGCAAACGCGACTATTACGAAGTGCTGGGTGTGGCCCGCACCGCCAGCGACGACGAGCTGAAGAAGGCCTATCGCCGTTGCGCGATGAAGTACCACCCGGACCGCAATCCCGGCGACCACGCCGCCGAGGCCGCGTTCAAGGAATGCAAGGAAGCCTATGAGGTGCTCTCCGACGGCAACCGCCGGCGCATGTACGACGCGCACGGCCACGCCGCGTTCGAGCACGGCATGGGCGGGATGGGCGGCGGCCCTGGCGGCCCGGACATGGGCGATATCTTCGGTGACATCTTCGGCAACATCTTCGGTGGCGCCGGCGGTGGCGGGCGTGCGCCGCGGCGTGGTGCCGACATCGGCTACGTGCTGGAGCTGGACCTGGAAGAAGCGGTGGCCGGCATCGAGCGCCGCATCGAAATCCCGACCCTGAGCGAATGCGAGCACTGCCACGGCAGCGGCTCGGCGGATGGCAAGGTCGAGACCTGCGGTACCTGCCACGGGCGCGGCCAGGTGCGCATCCAGCGCGGCATCTTCGCCATGCAGCAGACCTGCCCGCATTGCGCCGGTCGCGGCCAGATCGTGCAGAACCCGTGCGGCGAGTGCCATGGCGCCGGGCGTGTGGAAGAGACCAAGGTGCTGTCGGTGAAGATCCCCGCCGGCGTCGACAACGGCGACCGCATCCGCCTGTCGGGCGAGGGCGAGGCCGGTCCTGCCGGTACCCCGCCGGGCGATCTGTACGTGGAAGTGCGGGTGCGCGAGCATGCAATCTTCCAGCGCGACGGCGACGACCTGCACTGCGAGGTGCCGATCCGCATCTCGCAGGCGGCGCTGGGCGACACCGTGCGCGTGGCGACCCTGGGCGGCGAGGCGGAGATCCGCATCCCGGCCGAGACCCAGACCGGCAAGCTGTTCCGCCTGCGCGGCAAGGGCGTGCGCTCGGTGCGCAGCCGCAGCGAAGGCGACCTGTACTGCCGCGTGGTGGTGGAGACCCCGATCAACCTCACCGCCGACCAGCGCAAGCTGCTGGAGCAGTTCGAGTCCACCTTCACCGGCGAGGACGCGCGCAAGCATTCGCCGAAGTCGGCGACCTTCATCGATGGGGTGAAGGGGTTCTGGGACCGGATGACGTCGTGAGGCCGGGATGATCAGCCATTCGGCTGCTGAAAAGCCGGGGATTCGGGATTCGGGATTCGGGATGACAGCCTGCGGCTGTTGAAGGCCGGGATTCTGGATTTTCCAAGCGTTCCTGGTCGCTGCCAGGCTTTTGTGGGAGGGGCTTCAGCCCCGACGCTTTACCGTCAAAGCGTCGCGGCTGAAGCCGCTCCTACAGCGGAATGTTGTGCTGGAATGTTTCGGCCGCTGCCTATAGCAGAGGTATCAAGATTCGATTCCGGATGTTCGGCCGTTCTTCCGCATCCGTCCGGACTCCCTGTTGTGTAGGAGCGGCTTCAGCCGCGACGCTTTCTCGTCGGAGCGTCGCAGCTGAGGCCGTTGTTGCTGAAAGCCATGCAACGCGCCGGCACGCGCCCATCAGGGCGTCCTTGCGCCGGCGCTACACTACGGCGATGAACGCTTCCGCCGACAACGCCACCGCACGTCATCTCATCCATGGCCGCCGCCAGCGGCCCGACGGACCGGTGCCGGTCGACGTCATTTCCGTGCAGTCGCAACTCGTCTATGGCCACGCCGGCAACAGTGCCGCTGTGCCGCCGTTGCGCGCGCTGGGCCTGCGCGTGGCCGAGATCCCGACCACCTTGCTGAGCAATGCGCCGTTCTACGCCACGCTGCGCGGCAAGGTGCTGCCGTCGGACTGGTTCGCCGATCTGCTGCTCGGCGCCAGCGAACGCGGCCTGCCGCAGCGTGCGCGCATGCTGGTGTCCGGCTATTTCGGCAGCGTCGGCAATGGCACCGCCTTCGCCGATTGGCTCGACGCGACGCTGCCGCAGTGCCCGACGCTGCGCTACTGCCTGGATCCGGTGATCGGCGATACGCACACCGGTCCCTACGTGGAGCCGGGCCTGGAGGCGATCTTCGCCGAGCGCCTGTTGCCCCACGCGTGGCTGGTGACGCCAAACGCGTTCGAGCTCGGCCGCCTGACCGGCATGCCGGCACTGGCGCAGGACGACGCGATCGCCGCAGCACGCGTGCTGCTGGCGCGCGGACCGGAATGGGTGCTTGCGCACAGCGTCGGCGGCGATGCCGGGCAACTGGTGACGCTGGCGGTGAGTCGCGAGGCGGTCTACCGCTGGTGCTCGCCCTTGCTGCCGGTGGACGTGGCCGGTACGGGCGATGTGTTGATGGCGCTGCTGGTGGCATTCCTGTTGCGTGGCGACAGCTTCGAGGCGGCGATCGGCCGCGCCATCGCCGGCGTGCACGCGGCGCTGGAGGCGACCCTGGCCGCGGACGTGGAAGAACTGGACGTGCTGGCGGCGGCACCGGCTGCGCTGGCCACGCCGCTGCGCTTTACCGCCGAGCGCCTGGCGTGAGCCTGCGCCCGGTCGTCGGCATCGTCGGCAGTGCCGGCGCCTATGGCCGCTGGCTGAGCCGCTTCTTCCGTGAGCGCATGCAGTTGCAGGTGATCGGCCACGATCCGGCCGACCCGCAGTCGCTGGCGCCGGAGGCGCTGCTGCAGCAGGCGCAGGTGCTGATCTTCTCCGCGCCGATCCGGCACACGCCGGCGTTGATCGGCGAGTACGTGCAGCGCGCCGGCGGCCGCGAGCGCGACCAGCTCTGGCTGGACGTCACCTCGGTCAAGGCCGCGCCGGTGGCGGCGATGCTGGCCTCGCAGGCGGAAGTGGCCGGGCTGCATCCGATGACCGCGCCGCCCAAGTCGCCCACGCTCAAGGGCCGCGTGCTGGTGGTGTGCGAGACGCGGGTGGCGCAGTGGCAGCCCTGGCTGCACACCATGTGCGCCGCGCTGGAAGGCGAGTGCGTGCACACCACGCCCGCGCACCACGACCAGGTGATGGCGCTGGTGCAGGCCATGGTCCACGCCACGCACCTGGCCCAGGCGGGCGTGCTGCGCGAACATGCGCCGGCGCTGGGGCCGTTGCAGGCCCTGCTGCCGTACCGCTCGGCCTCGTTCGAACTGGATACCGCGATCATCGCGCGCATCCTGGCCCTGAATCCGGCCATCTACGAAGACATCCAGTTCGGCAATCCGCATGTAGGCGATGTGCTGGACGGGCTGATCGCGCAGCTGTCGCGGCTGCGCGATCAGGTCGGTCGCGGCGACGATGCGGCGCGCGCGCAATTCCGCGCCGAGTTCCTCGACGCAAACCGGCAGGCCTTGGGCGAGGCGGCCATCGCCCAGGGCAACTACAGCTACGAGCGCGTCGGTTATCTGCTGGCCGACCTGACCGAGCAGTCCACGCTCAGCGTCTACCTGCCGGAGGACCGCGCCGGTTCGCTGCGCGCGCTGTTGCACGTGTTCGAGCGCCATGGGGTGAATCTCGCTTCGATCCATTCCTCGCGCACGCAGGCGGGCGAGCTGCATTTCCGGCTCGGCTTCGATCCGGCCAGCGATGCGGGGGCGGTGCGCGGCGCGGCGGCGGAGATCGATGCCAGTGGGATCGGGCGGGTGCTGGCGGGGTGAATTGCATCGCACGCCGTCGGGGCTGAAGCCGCTCTTACAAGAACTTGCGGCGAGTTGGCTGGGGCACTGTGGGGAGGGGCTTCAGTCCCGACGCGGTGCGCCATGAGGACGCATGCCGCTTCGCTCGTCGCGGCTGAAGCCGCTCCTACGAAAGCACGCAACACCCGTCGTAGGAGCGGCTTCAGCCGCGACCGTGCAACTCGCCAGACGCGTGCACGGGAACCACCAACGCCTGCCGCAATTCATCCACAGCGCATGTGGATGGCCACTGCGCAAACATGTGGATAACTGTCGGCGCGCCTTGCGGGGCAAGCCTGTCAAGAGAGGTGGCGAAAAATTCACCAGCTTGCCGCCAGCACCCCGAACGCCAGTGGCGATGACACGGCACGGCGGCACACTGTGGTGGCGATGCTAGACCGCGGTCAGGGTCAACTCGCCGCCGGTGGTGACGAACTGCTGGCCGCGGCGGATCAGCTTGCGGCCGTCGGCCAGTTCGTAGCGCAGTCCGCTGTCGGCGTGCGGGTCGTGCTGCGCCTGTTGCTGGCGAGGCGCATCGTCCTGGAACTCGGTGATCAGATAGGCCTCGCCGTCGGGACCGAGGGCGGGCAATTGGCGAAAGGACATCGGAAGCCTCCTGTCGAACGCTGCATCGAATGCGGGACGCCGGAGCGGCGGCCGCGGGCGCGCGGCCGCAGCGCAGACGCGGTCCGACCGTAGCCCCGGCGTCGTTAGCGCGGCGTGCTCAGTCGATGAATTGCAGGCGAGCGAGTTCGGCGTACAGCCCGTCCTGCGCCAGCAGCTCCGCATGGGTGCCCTGGGCGACGATGCGGCCATGGTCCATCACCACGATGCGGTCGGCCTTCAGCACGGTGGCCAGGCGATGCGCGATCACCAGGGTGGTACGCCCGGCCATCAGCCGCTCCAGCGCCTGCTGCACGGCGTGTTCGCTCTGCGCGTCCAGGGCGCTGGTGGCCTCGTCCAGCAGCAGGATCGGCGCGTCCTTGAGCAGGGCGCGGGCGATGGCGATGCGCTGTTGCTGGCCGCCGGACAGGCGCGCGCCGCGTTCGCCCAGTTCGCTGGCATAGCCGTCGGGCAATCGCCGCAGAAACGCGTCGGCTTCGGCCGCGCGCGCGGCGGCCTCGACCTCGGCCTCGCTGGCCTCGAGCCGGCCGTAGCGGATGTTGTCGGCGGCGCTGGCGGCGAACAGGGTCGGGTGCTGCGGCACCAGTCCGATCGCCGCGCGCAGTTGCGACGGGTCCAGCGTGCGCAGGTCCAGGCCGTCCACCTGCACGCTGCCCGATTGCGGATCGTGGAAGCGCATCAACAGTGCCAGCACCGTGCTCTTGCCGGCGCCGGAGGGGCCGACCAGGGCCACGCTCTCGCCGGGCCGCACGTGCAGGTCGAAGCCGTCCAGCGCCGGCTGATCGGGGCGCTGCGGATAGCGGAAGCTGACGTTGTCGAAGCGCACCTCGCCGCGCAGCGGCTGCGGCAGCGCACGCGGTTGGGCCGGGGCGACGATCTCGGGATGTTCCTGGAACAGTTCGGCGATGCGGCCCATGCCGCCGGCCGCGCGCTGCAGGTCGTTCCAGACTTCGGCCAGCGAGGCCACCGAACCGCCGCCGAACATCGCGTACAGCAAAAACTGGCCGAGCGCGCCCGCACTGAGTTCGTGGGCGGCGACCTCGTGCGCGCCCAACCACAGCACCAGCACGATGGCGCCGAAGACCAACACGATGGCCGCGGCGGTGATCAGCGCCTGCGCGCGGACCCGGCGCCGCGCCACCGCCACGGTCTGCGCCAGCGCTTCGCCGAAGCGGCCGCGTTCGTAGCCTTCGCGCGCGTACGCCTGCACCGTGCGCACCGCGCCCAGGGTCTCGGCGGCCAGGGTGTTGGCCTCGGCGACACGGTCCTGGCTGGCGCGCGAGATCTTCTGCAGGCGCCGCGCGCCGAGCACGATCGGCAGCACCGCCACCGGAATGCCGAGCAGGGTGTAGGCGGCCAGGTGCGGGCTGGTCACGCACAGCATCACCACGCTGCCGACCGCGGTGACCGTGCTGCGCAGCGCCACCGACATGGTGCTGCCGATGACCCCGCGCAGCAGTTCGCTGTCGGCCGACAGGCGCGAGACCAGTTCGCCGCTGCGGTTGCGGTCGTGGAAACCGGCATGCAGCCCGATCAGATGCGTGTACAGGCGTTCGCGCAGGTCGGCGACCACCTTCTCGCCGAGCAGCGACACGAAGTAGAAGCGCGTGGCGGTGGCCACCGCCAGCACCACCGAGACCGCGAACAACAGGGCGAACGACTGGTTGATGAGGCCGACGTCCTCGAAGCCGTGGTCGATCATCTGCCGGACCGCGACCGGCAGGCTCAGCGTGGCGCTGGAGGAGATCGCGAGCGCCACCAGCCAGGCGATCAGCAGCCCGCGCCGGCGACGCACGAACGGCCACAGGGTGCGCAGGCTGCCGAGTCTGCGCAGCGACTTGGCCTGGTCGGCCGACGGGGTGTTCATGCGGGGGCGGGTTCCGAACAGCGGACCCGATTGCGAGTGGCGTCGCGCAGGCGGGTTTTCAAGGCGTCGACGCGATCGCGGGGCAGGCGCAGGCGCAGTTCGGCGCCGCCGGCATCGAAGCGTTCATCGAGTTTTTCCGCGGCGCAGGCGCTCAGCGCGGCATGCACCGCGCCCAGGTCGTCGAAGCCGCAGTGCAGGGTCAGCAGGCTCAAGGCCAGCAACGGTTGCCGCGGCGCCAGGCGCAGGCATTCGGCCGCGCTGCCGCCATAGGCGCGGACCAGGCCGCCGGCGCCGAGCTTGATGCCGCCGTACCAGCGCGTGACCACCACCACCACGCGGTCGAAGCCCTGGCCGTCGATCGCCGCCAGGATCGGCCGGCCGGCGGTGCCGGCGGGCTCGCCGTCGTCGCTGGAGCGGTATTCGTCGCCATGGCGGTAGGCCCAGCAATTGTGGGTGGCGTCGGCCACCATCACCTGCTGTACGAACGCCAGCGCTGCGCCGGCGTCGGCGATCGGCGCGGCGTGGGCAATGAAGCGGCTGTGCTTGATCTCCACGCTGTGGCTGACGGGGTGCGGGAGCGTGTCGGGCATCGGCGGCATTGTAGACGAGGTGCGGCCTCGGCCCGCCGTGGCGGTCGCGGCGCAGCTCAGTCCGGCAGCAGCGGGCGCAGATCTTGCGGGATCGACCGCTGCGGATGCGCATGCTGGAAGCGCAGCAGGCTGGCGCGTGCGGTCTCGAGTTCGCCTTGGTCGCGGCGCTCACGGATCCGCTGCAGCCAGCTGCGCGGCGATAGCTGCGCATCGGCCTCCACCGCGGCCGCCAGGGCGCTGGTGCCGGACTCCGGCAATGCCGCGGCGGGGGCCGCAGCGGATGTCGAAGGGCGCAGCGAGAGGGTGTCCGCCGTCTCGGCCGCAGCGGCCTTCGCGCGCGCGGAGGTCGCCAGCCTGGACGGGGTGGGAGTGTCGGCGGGCGCATTGCGCGCCAAGGCGTCCTGCGCCGTTTCCGCGCGCGTGGGTGCACGCAGCGGCATTGCGGCCGGCGTAGCTTGCTGCTCGGCGGCAGACGCATTGCTGTCGGCCGCAAAAGCCTGCGGTGGCGGGGCCGGGGCCGGTGGAGCGGCGGGCGCCACCATGGCCGCTGGCGCGGGAGAAGGCATGCTGCGCGTGGGCGCTGGCTTGTGCATCGGCGCCTGCGCACGCTCGGACAGCGGCGCGTCGGCTGTCTCCGTCGCGATGCGCGCGGAGGCCGCAGGGGCGGGGGCCGCTGTCTCAGGGGCTGCCGGCGCAGCGGTCGCCGGTGCTGGCTCCTTGGAGGGTGGGGCCGGGGAGGCGACGGGTGTGGCGGGGGCGTCGGCGGCGGACGTGGCTGCCGGGGCCGCGGCAGATGCCGACGCCGGCGCGGAGGGTGCTGGTGGACGTGCGCGCCAGGCGATGCCGGCCACCAGCACCAGCGAGGCGGCCAGGCCGAGCCAGGTCGGCCAGCGTGCACGCGACGCAGGCGGGGCGGCACGCGATGCAGGCGCCGGGCCTGGCTCGGCCGGGTCGGCGGTCGCGATGGAGGCGGGCGCGGCCGCGGTCATCGCCGCGGCGGCCTGCGCCCGCGCGCGCTCCGCGGCGCTGCTGGGATACTCCGGGACCTCGGCGGCACCCGGTGCGACCGCCGCGCGCGCGGCGGCCAGGATCGCCGCATCCAGCGCCGGCGGCGGCAATGCCTGCCGGCCCAGGCGCAGGCGTTCGGCCAGCGCGCGTTCTTCCGGGGTCAGCGGTTCGTCGGCGCTCATCCGCCCAACCTCGCACGCAATTTGTCCATCGCATAGCGCAGCCGCGACTTGACCGTCTCGCGGCCGACGCCGGTGATCTGACCGATCTCGTCCAGGTTCAATTCCTGCTCCAGGCGCAGCAGCAGCACGTCGCGTTGCTCCTCGGGAAGCGCATCCAGCGCCAGTTGCAGCTGGCGCCGCTGCTCGAAGGCGGACAGTTGCCGCTCCGGCGTGTCGGGGTCCTGCACGCGTGCGGTGCGCAGGTCGGCGTCGGCTGGCGCCGGCGGGCGATGCTTGGCCGCGCGCCAGTGGTCGCCGAGCCGATTGTGGGCGATGCGCAGCAGCCAGGTGGTGAACGCGGCCTGCGGCTGCCACTCCAGGCGTGCGGCGATCACCCGCTGCCACACGTCCTGGAACAGCTCTTCGGCCAGCGCACGGTCGCGCAGTTGTCGCAGCAGGTACTGGTACAGGCGGCCACGGTGGCGCAGGTACAGGGTCTCGAACGCGCGCGCGTCGCCGGCCGCGTAGGCCAGCATCAGGGCTTCGTCGCTCGCTTCGACCGGGGCGTCCACGGCGGCAAGCCTAAGCGTTCGCCGGGCCGCCGCATAGTCGGGAGGCGAGGGGCCGGCAGAGAGTGGCGACGGCGGAAATTCTGACAACATGTGTAGACAAACGCCTATCTCGTCGCGTCGGGGTCGATCTGCCGTCGATCGGTCCATGCAACAGGTATGCTGATGATGAAGGGCGAGCGTGGAGCGGTTCCGGGGGGCCCTGCAGGAGAATCGTTGTCGATGCTGTTCAATTCGTCCGCCACCGCCCGCGAAGACGCATCCGGCGGCCATGCGCCCGCCCGCACGGCGCAGGCCTTGTGCGGGCTGCTGCCGCCCGGCAGCGCCGTGGTGATCGGCTGCGGCGACGGTGTGGTCGGGCGCCTCCACGGCGCCAGCGCGGACGCGCCGGAGTGGCTGCAGGCGCTGGTCGCGCAGACGCTGGCCGCCACCGAGTTGCCGCCGTCGACGACACCGACGGTGCTGCACGTGCACCGCACCGCCGAGGGGGCCTGCGTGGTCATTGGCGCGCAGGCGAGACAGCCGCTGGATGCGGCGTATCGCGCGGCCTGGTGCCAGGCCGCGGTCGCGTTCGGTCTCAACCTGCTCGACACCGAGCGCATGCGCGCGCGCATCGCGGGCCTGGAAAAATCCAAGCAGTTGCAGCAGGCGCTGTACGAGATCGCCGACCTGGCCGGCGCCGATCTGGAAATGGGCCAGATGCTGCAGCGCGTGCATGCGGTGCTGGAATCGCTGATGTACGCGGAGAACTGCTACATCGTCGAATACGACGAAGACCAGCAGAGCATGCGCTTCCTGTATTTCTCCGACCGTCACGACGACTTCGTCGCCGATCCGGAGAAGACCTACCTGCTGCGCGACATGCCCAACAGCCTCACCGTGGGGCTGCTGCGCCACGGCCGTGCGGTGCGTGGGCCGTCGGAACAGGTGCGCGAGCGCCTGCAGGTGGGCTACAACGCCGAACACGGCCCGGACAGCCGCGACTGGCTGGGCGTGCCGATGTTGCGCGAGGGCCGCGTGTGCGGGGCCATCGTGGCGCAGAACTACGACTACGCGTTGCGCTACACCGATGCCGACCGCGCCTTGCTGGCCTACGTGGCCCAGCACGTGCAGACCGCGATGGACCGGCGGCATGCGCAGGTGCAGTTGGAGCGGCGCGTGCACCTGCGCACCCAGGAACTGCAGCGTGCCAACCACGACCTGCAGGAGGAGATCCAGGAGCGCAAGCGCGCCGAGACCCTGCAACTGGCGCTGTTCCGCATCGCCGAGCTGGCGATCCGCTCGGAGAGCCTGCAGCAGTTCTATACCGAGGTGCACGCCATCGTCGGCGGGCTGATCGACGCGCGCAATCTGTACATCGCGCTGCTGTCCGAAGACGACACGATGCTGGAGTTCGTGTACTCGCTGGACGAGTTCACCCCGTACCGGCCGCAGCGGCGCCGCGGCCGCGGACTGACCGAGTACGTGATGCGGGTGCGGCGCCCGCAACTGCTGGAGCTTCCCGACATCGACGCCTTGCTGGCGCAGGGCGAGGTGCAGGAATACGGCCAGCGCCCCTACAGCTGGCTGGGCGTGCCGCTGTTCGACGAAGGCGAGGTGATTGGCGCGATCGTGGTGCAGAGCTACATCGCCAAGGTGCGTTTCACCGAACACGACCAGCGCCTGCTCACCTTCGTCGCGCACAACGTCGGCAGCGGCCTGGCGCGGCAACGCGCGCAGGAACGGCTGCGGCTGGCCCACGCGGAACTGGAGCAGCGCGTGGAGGAGCGCACCCGCGAACTGGCCGAAGTCAACGAGCAGTTGCTGGCGCAGATCGCCGAGCGCTGGCGCGCCGAGCAGCGGCTGACCCACCAGGCGCTGCACGATGCGCTGACCGGGTTGCCGAACCGCTCGCATCTGCTGGACCGGCTCAGCGAGGCGATCTCGCGTGCCCGCGGCGGCGGCAAGACCTTCGCCGTGCTCTTTCTGGATCTGGACCGGTTCAAGCTGGTCAACGACAGCATCGGCCACGCCGCCGGCGACGAGATGCTGGTGCAGGTGGCCAAGCGTATCGTCTCCACGATCCGCGGCCAGGACGTGGTGGCGCGCCTGGGCGGCGACGAGTTCGCGGTGCTGACGCCGAGCGAGCACGGCCTGGACGGTGCGCGCGAACTGGCGCGGCGCCTGCTGCATGTGCTCGGCCAGCCGATGTGGGTGGCTGGCCGCGAACTGTTCCCCTCGGGCAGCCTGGGCATCGCGGCCTGGCATCCGCGCTACCACAACGGCGAGGAGATGCTGCGCGACGCGGACGCGGCGATGTACCGGGCCAAGGCGCAGACCCAGGACCGCTGCGTGGTGTTCGACGAGGCCATGCGCGAGGCGGCGCTGCGCAGCCTCGATCTGGAGGCGGACCTGCGCCGTGCGATCAACAATCGCGACTTCGAGCCGTTCTACCAGCCGATCGTGCGCCTGCACGACGGCGAGGTGATCGGCCACGAAGCGCTGTTGCGCTGGCGCCACGAAAGCCGTGGGCTGCTGGTGCCGAGCCAGTTCATCGATCTGGGCGAGGAGAGCGGCCTGATCGAGCAGGTGGACTGGCTGCTGTACGCGCAGGTGATCCGGCGCCTGGCACAGAGCGAGGGCGGCTACGTCTCGGTCAACGTCTCGCCGCGGCACTTTCGCTCGCCGGACTTCACCGAGCGGCTGTTCGGGCTGATCGACAGCGCCGGCGCCGACCCGCGCCGCCTGCGCGTGGAGATCACCGAGGTGGCGCTGCTCGACGACGCCCCGCGCACCCTGGCCATCCTGCAGGCACTGCGCGAGCGCGGCGTGCTGGCGCAGCTGGACGACTTCGGCACCGGCTTCTCGGCGCTGTCCTACCTGCATCGCTTCCCGATCTCGGTGCTGAAGATCGACCAGAGCTTCGTCGCCGGCCTGCAGGACGAACGCGGCACCGGCAGCCACGCGCTGGTGCGCGGCATCCTTGCCCTGGCCAGCACCCTGGGGATCGAGACGGTGGGCGAGGGCATCGAGACCGAGCAGCAACTGGCGACATTGCGCGAGCTGGGCTGCAATTACGGGCAGGGCTATCTGCTGGGCCGCCCGGCCGCCGCACCGCAGCAGCTTTGAGGCGATCGAACGTGGAGTGCGGCGCCATGCGCCCGGCACACGCTGTCCCCACGCGCTCGTTGGGCGCAGCGCGATGCGTTATGGCGCGTTTGTTGGATTCGCGCTTCCGACGCTGGAGCGACTGAAGGTGTCGCCATGGCGGGTCGCCGCGTAGGAGCGGCTTCAGCCGCGATGGGCTTTACCGAGAACGCCCGTCGCGGCTGAAGCCGCTTCTACAGGACACGTCGGTGACCTAACGGGCTGCCACGCCCCAAGCGCTTGCAGTGGATCCGATTCCCTTGGCGCAACGCGCTGCGCCGCTTTTCGTCGATCCGCGCCGCGGGAACAATCGGGCGCCGAGATGGATGACGCGTCGCCACGCGTCATGACGTTGCTGCTCTCGGAGTCTCAGCGCAACGCGTTGCGTCGCTTCTCGTCGATCCACTTGGAAGCCTGCGCCGGCGTGTAGTCCCGCATCCAGCCCAGCATCGTGTCGATGTCGCTGCCGTACCACAGGTCGGCACGCTGGTCCGGGTGCAGGAAGCGCTCTTCGACCATGCGATCGATCATGCCGATCAGCGGCGCGTAGAACCCTTCCACGTCGAGGAAGGCGCAGGGCTTGTTGCCGATGCCGAGCTGGCGCCAGGTCAGCATCTCGAAGATTTCCTCCATGGTGCCGAAGCCGCCGGGCAGGGCGACGAAGGCATCGGACAGATCGAACATGCGCGACTTGCGCTCGTGCATCGAACCGACGATCTCCAGTTCGGTGAGGCCGCGGTGCGCCACTTCCCAGTCGGCCAGTTGCTTGGGAATCACGCCGGTGACCTCGCCGCCAGCAGCGAGCACTGCATTGGCCACGGTGCCCATCAGACCGACATTGCCGCCGCCATAGACCAGTCGCAGGCCTTGCTCGGCGATGCGGGTGCCCAATTCGGTGGCACGTTCGACATAGGCGGGCTTGTTGCCGGCGTTGGAGCCGCAGTAGACGCAGATGCTTTTCATGGGATTCGGGATTCGGGATTCGGGATTGGGGATTCGTAAAAGCGGTGAGTGGGTCGGGGTGCTGATGATGCCGGAGTGGGCGCGGATCATCGCTTGATCGGCTTCATGCGTGGGGCGATCCGCAAAGCACAACGCCGGGCATGTGCCCGGCGCTGTGGGATAAAGGATCGGGGATGGAGGCAGGGAAGCGGCTTTGGCGAATCCCCACTCCCGAATCCCCAATCCCGGCCTCAATTGGCCTTATGAATCGCCCGCTTGCTCACCGCCATGGCCGCGTCGTGGATCGCTTCGGACAGGGTGGGGTGGGCGTGGCAGATGCGCGCCAGGTCGTCGGCCGAACCGTTGAACTCCATGGTCAGCACGCCTTCGTGGACCAGTTCGGAGACGCCGACGCCGACCAGGTGCATGCCCAGCACGCGGTCGGTCTCGGCGTGGGCGATGACCTTGACGAACCCTGCCGGCTCGCCCATCGCCACCGCACGGCCGATCGCCGCGAACGGGAAGCTGCCGGCCTTGTACGGCACGCCCTCGGCCTTGAGCTGCTGCTCGGTCTTGCCGACCCAGGCGATTTCCGGCTCGGTGTAGATGACCCACGGGATGGTGTCGAAGTTGACGTGGCCGGGCAGGCCGGCGATCAGTTCGGCGACCGCGATGCCTTCCTCGAAGCCCTTGTGCGCCAGCATCGGCCCGCGCACGCAGTCGCCGATCGCCCACACGCCGTCCACGCCGGTGTGGCAGTGCGCATCGACCTCGATCTGGCCGCGCTCGTTGACCTTGACGCCGGTGCCGTCGGCCAGCAGGCCCTTGGTGGCGGCGCGGCGGCCGACGGCCACCAGCAGCTTGTCCACGTTGAGGGTCTTCTCGCCTTCGCCATCGCTGTAGGTGACGACGACTTCCTGCTTCTTGCCCTTGCCGGTGACTTCGGTCTTGGAGACCTTGGCGCCGAGCTTGATGTCCAGGCCCTGCTTCTTGAATTCCTTCAGCGCGGTCTTGGCCACTTCGGCATCGGCCAGGGCCACGAAGTCCGGCAGCGCCTCGAGGATGGTGACCTCGGCGCCCAGGCGCTTCCACACGCTGCCCAGTTCCAGGCCGATCACGCCGGCGCCGATCACCGCCAGGCGCTTGGGCACTTCGGTGAAATCCAGCGCGCCGACGTTGTCGACGATGGTCTCGCCGTCGAACTTGGCGAACGGCAGCTCGATCGAATCCGAGCCCGCGGCCAGGATCACGTTGGTGCCCTTCAGCTCGACTTCGCTGCCGTCGTGCTGCTTGACCTTGACCACGTTGCCCGGCTGCAGTTCGCCGAAGCCGTAGTACGGGGTGATCTTGTTCGCCTTGAACAGCATCGCGATGCCGCCGGTGAACTGCTTGACGATCTTGTCCTTGCGCCCGACCATCGCCGCGACGTCGATCTTGGCATCCTTGAAGCTGATGCCGTGCTCGCCGAACAGGTGGCCCATGTTCCAGAACTGGCGCGAGGAATCCAGCAGCGCCTTGGACGGAATGCAGCCCACGCGCAGGCAGGTGCCGCCCAGCGCCGGCTTGCCGTCCTTGCCCAGCGCCGCGTCGATGCACGCGGTCTTCAGGCCCAACTGGGCGGCGCGGATGGCCGCGTGATAGCCGGCGGGACCGGCACCGATGACGACGACGTCGTATTGTTCGCTCATTTCATTCGCTCACACGGGAATGGGGAATAGGGAATGGGGAATCGCAAAAGCGCATGCGCCTGCCGCCTCCCATCCAGGTCCAGGCGGGAACAGGGCAGGGAAATGGGCGCTTGTCCCATTCCCCACTCTCCATTCCCGATTCCCGGCTTTTACAGACCGAACAGCATCCGGCCCGGGTTTTCCAGCTGGTTCTTGATGTCGACCAGGAACTGCACCGAGTCCTTGCCATCGATGATGCGGTGGTCGTAGGACAGCGCCAGGTACATCATCGGCGCGATCACGACCTGGCCGTTCTCGGCGATCGGGCGCTCCTTGATCGCGTGCATGCCCAGGATCGCGCTCTGCGGCGGATTGATGATCGGGGTCGACAGCAGCGAGCCGAAGGTGCCGCCGTTGGTCACGGTGAAGGTGCCGCCCTGCAGTTCTTCCAGGCTCAGCTTGCCGTCGCGCGCCTTCTTGGCGTAGTCGGCGATGCCCTGCTCGATGTCGGCGAAGGACTGCCGCTCGACGTTGCGCAGCACCGGCGTGACCAGGCCCTTGTCGGTGGACACGGCGATGGAGATGTCGCTGTAGCCGTGATAGATGATGTCGTCGCCGTCGATCGAGGCGTTGACCAGCGGGAAGCGCTGCAGCGCGTTGGCCGCGGCCTTGACGAAGAAGCTCATGAAGCCGAGCTTGATGCCGTGGGCCTTCTGGAACTCGTCCTGCAGTTCCTTGCGCGCCGCCGAGACCTTGGCCAGGTTGACTTCGTTGAAGGTGGTCAGCATCGCGGTCGAGTTCTTCGACTGCATCAGGCGCTCGGCGATGCGCTTGCGCACGCGGGTCATCGGCACGCGCTCTTCCGGACGCGCACCGCTGGCCTTGCCGGCACCGCCGTTCTTGGCGTAGTTGAGGATGTCTTCCTTGGTCACCGCGCCGCGGCGGCCGGTGCCTTCGACCTGCGACGGATCCACGCCTTCGGTGATGGCGCTGAAGCGCGCGCCCGGCGGCAGGCTGGACACATCGCCGGCGGCCTTCGGCGCGTCGGCCTTGGCGACCTTCGGCGCTTCCGCGGCGGCGGCCTTGGGCGCTTCGGCCTTCGGTGCCTCGGCGACCTTGGCCTCGGCAGGCGCCGCAGCGGCGGTCGCGCCTTCCTCGATGATCGCCAGGATCTGCGAGCTGGTCACGGTGGCGCCGGTCTCGAACTTGATCTCCTTCAGCACGCCATCGACGGGCGAGGGCACTTCCAGCACGACCTTGTCGGTCTCCAGGTCCACCAGGTTCTCGTCGCGCTTGACCGCCTCGCCGGCCTTCTTGTGCCAGCTGGCGATGGTGGCATCGGATACGGATTCGGGCAGTACCGGAACTTTGACTTCGGTGGCCATTGCAGGGGGCGTCCTAGTGGTGTCTTTTTTGAAGTGTGAAAGGGTGTTTATTCAGCGACTTGGTCGTTGAACGGATTCAACAGCGCATCGGCGACCAGCTTCAGCTGCTCTTCCACGTGCTCGGCGAAGTGGCCGGCGGCGGGAGACGGCGAACGGGCACGGCCGGCGTAGTGCAGGCTCTGTCCGTCGGCCAGGCAGGCCTGCAGGTGGTGCTTGATCTGGTACCAGGCGCCCTGGTTCTGCGGCTCTTCCTGGCACCAGACCAGGTCGGTGGCATTGCCGTAGCGCTTCAGTTCGGCCGACAGCAGCTCGCGCGGGAACGGATACAGCTGCTCCACGCGCAGGATGGCGACGTCGTCCTGGCCACGCTTGGTCTGGTCCTCGAGCAGGTCGTAGTAGACCTTGCCCGAGCACGCGACCACGCGCTTGACCTTCTTCGGATCGGCCTTGGCGTCCGGGATCAGGTGCTGGAACTCGCCGCCGGCCAGTTCCTCCAGGGTCGACACCGCCAGCTTGTGGCGCAGCAGCGACTTGGGCGTCATCACCACCAGCGGCTTGCGCGTGGACATGCGCATCTGCCGGCGGATCATGTGGAAGGCCTGGGCCGGAGTGGTCGGCACGCAGACCAGCATGTTCTCCAGCGCGCACAGCTGCAGGAAGCGCTCCAGGCGTGCGGAGCTGTGCTCCGGGCCCTGGCCTTCGTAGCCATGCGGCAGGAACAGCGACAGGCCCGAGATGCGGCCCCACTTGGCTTCGCCGGCGGCGATGAACTGGTCGATCACCACCTGCGCGCCGTTGGCGAAGTCGCCGAACTGCGCTTCCCAGATGCACAGCGCGTTGGGATCGGTGGTGGAGTAGCCGTACTCGAAGCCCATCACCGCCTCTTCGCTGAGCAGCGAGTCGATCACGGTGGCGTCTTCCGGGTTCTCCACCAGCTGCCGCAGCGGCAGGTAGTAGCTGTCGGTCTTCTGGTCGTGCAGGATCGCGTGGCGGTGGAAGAACGTGCCGCGACCCGCGTCCTGGCCGACCAGGCGCAGCTTGTGGCCTTCGCCCAGCAGGGTGGCGTAGGCCAGGTTCTCGGCGAAGCCCCAGTCGCCCGGCAGTTCGCCGGCGGCCATCTTCACGCGGTCCTCGTAGATCTTGGCCACACGCGGGTGCAGCTCGACGCCGCCCGGGATGGTGGTGATGATCTTGGCCAGCTGGTCCAGGGTCTTGCGCTTGACCGTGGTGTCGACCTTGTCCGACAGCTTGCCCGACAGGTACTTGGACCAGTCGATGGCGAATTCGTCGGGCTTGCGGGTCGCCAGCTCGGTGGTGTACTCGCCCGAATCGAGCTTGTTGCGGTAGCCGTCGACCAGCGCCTGCGCCTCGCCGGCCTGCAGCACGCCTTCGCTTTCCAGCTGGGCGGCGTACAGTTCGCGGGTGGTCTTGTGCTTGCGGATGGTCTGGTACATCACCGGCTGGGTGGCCGCCGGCTCGTCGGCCTCGTTGTGGCCCCAACGGCGGTAGCAGACCAGGTCGATGACCACGTCCTTGTTGAACTGCTGGCGGAAGTCGTAGGCCAGGTTGGCCACGAACGCCACCGCGTCCGGATCGTCGCCGTTCACATGGAACACCGGCGCGCCGATCATCTTGGCCACGTCGGTGCAGTACAGCGTGGAACGGGCGTCGTCGCGGGCGCTGGTGGTGAAGCCGATCTGGTTGTTGACCACGATGTGCACGGTGCCGCCGACCGCGAAACCGCGCGCCTGCGACATCTGGAACAGCTCCATGACCACGCCCTGGCCGGCGAACGCGGCGTCGCCGTGGATGATCACCGGCAGCACCGACTTGCGCGCGGCGTCGCCGTAGCGCTCCTGGCGCGACCGCACGCTGCCGACCACCACGGGGTCGACGATTTCCAGGTGCGAGGGGTTGAACGCCAGCGCCAGGTGCACCGACTTGCCGTCGGCCACCGCCACGTCGGCGGAGAAGCCCATGTGGTACTTCACGTCGCCGGTGTGGGCGCGGTCGTCGTGGGCGTGCTCGAACTTGCCTTCGAACTCGTCGAACAGCTTGCGCGGGTTCTTGCCCAGGGTGTTGACCAGCACGTTGAGGCGGCCGCGGTGGGCCATGCCGACCACGATGTCCTTGACCGCGTCGTTGCCGGCGCGCTGCACCAGCACGTCCATCATCGGGATTAGCGAGTCGCCGCCTTCCAGCGAGAAGCGCTTCTGGCCGACGTACTTGGTGTGCAGGTAGCGCTCCAGGCCCTCGGCGGCGGTGATCCGCTCCAGGGTGCGGCGGCGGCTGGCGGCGTCGCCGGCGATGTTGCCGCCCGCGTTCTCCAGGCGCTGGTAGATCCACTGGCGCTGTTCGAACTCGGAGATGTGCATGAACTCGCTGCCGACCGACCCGGTGTAGGTCGCCTTCAGCCGCGCCAGCAGGTCGCGCAGTTTCATCCGCGGCTGGCCGCCGAGGCCGCCGGTGCTGAACTCGCTGCCCAGATCGCTTTCCGACAGGCTGTGGAACGGCAGGCCCAGGTCCGGCGGGTTCACCGGCGGGGTCAGGCCCAGCGGATCCAGGCGCGCGCCGAGGTGGCCGCGCGAACGGTAGGCGGTGATCAGGCGGCCGACATGGCGCTCGCGCTCGTCGCCGCTCGGGCCGGTGCCGCTGTTGGCGGCCTGGCGCGCGGCGCTGGCGATGTGGGCGATGACCGCAGAGTGGGGAACGTCACCAGCATCGCGGCCCTGGAAGCCGTCGAAGTAGGTTTTCCACTTGGGATCGATGCTGTCGGGAGAGACCAGATACTGTTCGTACAGGTCTTCGATATAGGCGGCATTGCCGCCGGCGAGTTGCGATGACTGCGCAAACTGCTTGAGTAGATTGTCCACGATGGTGGGGTGCGGTCGCTTTGTTTGGGGTGGCTTGCGGCAGGAACCGGCGGACGCGAGGGCCGCGCGGGCGTAATCAAGCGCAAAAATTATACCCCCATGAACCAGCCGGGGTGTGCATTCGGCGTGGTCAAGGCCGATCCCGGTTCATCCGTGGCAGTTGCGGCGGTGCGGTCGCCGCCGCCTCACCAGCCCAGTGCGCGCAGTTCGCTGCAGGGCCGGGCGCGCTCCCAGACCCGGTCGAAGGTGGCGCGCAACTGGCGCGCGCGGCCGACACCGAGCAGGTCGGTCTCGCCGTCGTAACGGTGACCGAGTCCACGGAAGTAGTAGCCGCCGCCGTCGTCGACCAGGTAGGCGGTGGCGTCGCTGCGGTCCACCGGATCGCTGACTTCGCGGAACTGGAACACGCTGGGCAAGCGCTGTGCCAGCGCCAGCAAGGGGGCGCCGGCACGCTGCGGCGCGGCCGCGTCGTGCAGCAATACGCGCACCTGCTTGGCATGCGCGGCGACCGCGAAGCGTCGCATTTGTTCCACCACGCGGGCATCGTCGAGCAGGCCGGGATCCAGCATGCGGCTGTGGATCAGCACCTGGCGGCGGGCCTGCGCCAGCACCGCGATGCTGGCGGCGATCGCCATCGCCGCGTCCTCCACCGCCACCGCGCCGTCGAAGCGGCGGCGCAGCGGCACCGCCTCCGCGGAGGCGGCCACGCCGCCCGGCGGCGGCAGGAAGCCGTGGCGGGCATGGAATGCCAGTGTCGCGGCGGGCGCATGCAGCTCCAGCTGTGGCCAGCCCCGCTGCTGTGCCTGCGCGATCAGGCCGCGCAGCAGCGCGCCGCCGACGCCGCGTCCACGCCAGGCCGGCAACACGATCAGCGCGGCGATCCGCCGGTCCGCGCCGAGCCGGGCCGCACCCACCAGCTGGCCGTCGTCGCTGCGCGCGACCAGGTGCTCGCCCAGCGCGTCCTGCGCTCCACGTGTGGGGTCGGCCGGGTCCGCGACGGTGCCGGCCGCGGCACGCAGCGCGCGCAGTTCGGCGCCGTCGTGGACGGGATCCAGCGCAGCGATGCGGAAACCGGGACCGGGCATGGTCGGATCAGGCCGCGTCGGCGTCCTCGCCGGTGGCGTCCTCGGCCTCCAGCGGCTGGTAGAAGCCGCCTTCGATCAGTTCCAGCAGGGTCTGCCTGCCGGCTGCCGACAGCGCCGCGTAGTCGCTGCCGTCGATGTGCTCGGCCGCGGCCAGGCGCTTGGCGTCCTTGACCGGCAGGGCGAACTCCAGGCCGCTGCAGAACAGCATGGCGCCGCGGCTGGCGCGCCGCCACGCCGGCCGCGCCCAGGGATGCCGCTGCAGGACCAAGCCCTGTTCCAGCGCTGCGGCGATCTCCGCCGCCGGCGGCAGCCCGGCCGGCGGCAGGATCTCGCCGGCGGCGCGGTAGGTGGTGATGAAGCGCCCGAACCAGGCGCCCAGCTTGTCCGGGTCGTTCATGCGCAGCGCGTTCAGCGCCTCGACCACCCGGCCCATCGCCGCCGCATCGATCTCGTAGGGATCGGCCGGCGCCTGCAGGTCTTCGTCGTGGTAGCGCAATGCCTCGTCGGCGCCGTCGATCAGCGTGTCCAGGTAATCGGCGATCAACTCGGCCGAGGACGGCGCGCGCATGCCCACCGAGAAGGTCAGGCAGGCGTCTTCGGCGACGCCGTGGTGCGGCACCAGCGGCGGCAGGTACAGCATGTCGCCCGGTCCCAGCACCCAGTCGTGGGTCGGCTCGAACTGGCGCAGCAGCTTCAGTTCCACGTCGTCGCGGAAGTCGGTCGGCGGCGCCGGGCGGCCCAGCGCGGCGCTGGCGTCGATCTGCCAGCGGCGGTGGCCGTGGGCCTGCAGCAGGAACACGTCGTAGTGGTCCACGTGCGCGCCGACCGAGCCGCCGCGCGCGGCGAAGCTGACCATCACGTCGTCCACCCGCCAGCGCGGCAGGAAGCGGAACTGCTCGAGCAGGGCGCGGATGTCCGGGTCCCACTTGTCCACGTCCTGCACCAGCAGGGTCCAGTCGTGGTCGGGCATGCCGGGGAACTCGTGCTCCTGGAACGGGCCGCTGCGCACGCGCCAGCGGTCGTTGGCGCGGTCGTGCTCGACCAGCCGCGACAGCGCCGCCTCTTCGCAGGCCAGGCCGGCCAGGTCGCCGGGCTCGATCGGCGAGACGAAGTTGGGGAAGGCGTTGCGGATCAGCAGCGGGCGCTTGTGCCAGTAATCGCGCAGGAAGGTCGCGGCGGGCATGCCCAGCGGTTGCCCGGGGCGGGCGTGGAGTTCGAAGGCGGGAGCGGCGGTCTTGCGGGCAGCCATGTGCGGTGGGGTCCTTGCAACGCGGAAGGAAAGGGCGGGCGCGCGGCGGCGCCGGCCGGACCCGGCCATTGTCCGCCGGTTTGGCCCGTGGGGCCATCGCGGCGGGCTTGGCGGATCGCCGTCGGCCAAGGCGGTGGCGATCCGGCAATCCGGTTCTGGCGCATGCGTGCATGCAGGGTGTGCGCCGCCGGCGGTTCGGGACGTCCGCGGCGCGTGGCGGCCGCGTCGCAGCGGGCGAGGCGCTGGGCGTTACTGGTCGAGGATACGCTTGTCGCGGCCGCTGTCGTCGACCTGGGCCGTGCCGCTGCGCTGGACGATGGCGTTGTCGTTGCCCTGCAGGGCGATGGCGCCGATCGCGCTGGCCTGCAACTGGTTCTGGTCGCCCGACACCTCCAGCGTGGCGATGCGCGCCATCTGCAAGCGGCCGTGGCGGCCGAACAGCGCGACCTGGCCGGCGTCGCCGTGCACCGTCACCTGCGCGTTGTCGCCGAGCACGCGCAGGGTGTCGGCCCGTTCGATCTGCAGGTTGCCGTTGCGGCCGAACAGGCTGACGGTGGCGCAGTGCCCGTGCAGCACCAGGGTGGCGTCGCGGCCGACGATGTTCAGGTCACGACCGTCGCAATCGATGTCGCCGCTGGCCGAGGCGGCCATGCGGATCGGCGCCTCGGCGTCGCGCTCGTCGCCATCGGCAATGTCGCCGGCCGACGGCGCCGCCGCGATCGGCGGCGCGGCCTGCATGACCACGGTGCGCGGGGCGGCGGTGTGCGCGCCATCGCCGGCCGGCGGGCGTGGCGCCTGCGCGCAGCCGGCCAGGGCCAGCAGCGGCAACACAAACAACGGGGTGCGTTTCATCGCGGGGCTCTGCTGTGAGTCACCAGCATGCCCCTGGCCGATTAACCCAGGATGGACGGGACGCGGCTCAGATGTCGCGCGCCAGCCGTTCGGCCAGGCCGACGTAGCCGCCCGGGGTCAGCTCGCGCAGGCGCTGCTTGGCGTCCTCGGGCAGGTCCAGGGTCTCGACGAAGGCGCGCATCGAGTCGGCGGTGATGCCCTGGCCGCGGGTCAGCGCCTTGAGTTGTTCGTAGGGGTTGGGCAGGCCGTGGCGGCGCATCACCGTCTGCACGGCTTCGGCCAGCACTTCCCAGGCGGCATCCAGGTCGGCGTCCAGGCGCTCCGGGTTCACGGTCAGCTTGCCCAGGCCCTTGGCCAGCGAGTCCAGTGCCACCTGGGTATGGCCGAAGGCGGTGCCGAGCGCGCGCAACACGGTGGAGTCGGTGAGGTCGCGCTGCCAGCGGCTGATCGGCAGCTTGGCCGAAAAGTGCTCGAACAGGGCGTTGGCGATGCCGAAGTTGCCTTCGGCGTTCTCGAAATCGATCGGATTGACCTTGTGCGGCATGGTCGAGGAGCCGACTTCGCCTTCCTTGAGCTTCTGCTTGAAATAGCCCAGCGAGATGTAGCCCCAGATGTCGCGCGCCAGGTCGATCAGCACGGTGTTGGCGCGGCGGGTGGCGTCGCCCAGTTCGGCGACGTTGTCGTGCGGCTCGATCTGGGTGGTGTAGGGGTTGAACACCAGGCCCAGGCTTTCCACAAAGCGCTGCGCGAAGGTCGGCCAGTCGACGTCGGGGTAGCTGGCGACGTGGGCGTTGTAGTTGCCGACCGCGCCGTTGATCTTGCCGGTCAGCTCGACCGCGGCGATCTGCCGGCGCTGGCGCTCGAGGCGGGCGACCACGTTGGCGATCTCCTTGCCCAGGGTGGTCGGCGAGGCGGTCTGGCCGTGGGTGCGCGAGAGCATCGGCTGTGCGGCCTGCGCATGGGCCAGGGCGCGCAGCGTCGCGATCACCGCGTCCAGGGTCGGCAGCAGCACCTCGCGCCGGGCCTGCTCCAGCATCAGCCCGTAGCTGAGGTTGTTGATATCCTCACTGGTGCAGGCGAAATGCACGAACTCCAGGGCCGGGCCGAGTTCGGCGTCGTCCTTGAGCTGCTCCTTGATGAAGTACTCCACCGCCTTGACGTCGTGGTTGGTGGTGCGCTCGATCTGCTTGACCCGCGCCGCGTGCTCCACGCCGAAGCCCTCGGCCAGCGCGCGCAAGCGCTGCGCCGCCGCCGGCGAGAACGCGGCCAGCTCGGCGATGCCCGGCTCGGCGCCCAGCGCCAGCAGCCATTCGATCTCCACCTTCACCCGCGCCTTGATCAGGCCGTATTCGGAGAAGATCGGCCGCAGGGCGTCGACCTTGCCGGCATAGCGGCCATCGAGCGGGGACAGGGCGAGCAGGGCGGAATCGGACATGGCGGGGGCGTGGGGTGGTGTCGGCGGGGGCGCCATTCTACGTCGGCGCGGCCTCGGCCGGCGCCAGGCGTACGGTCACCGCCTGGATGCGGTGACCGGCCATGCGCTTGACCGTAAACAGGTGGCCGTCGATCTCCAGTCGCTCGCCTTCCTCGGGCAGGCGCTGCAACTGGTGCACGATCAGCCCGCCCACCGAGTTGAGGTGCTCCGGCGCGCGCAGGTCGCGGCCGAGCAGGCGTTCGAGGCGGAAGATCGAGGTCGAGCCGGCCACCAGCACGCTGCCGTCGGCGCCGCGGGTCGGCGCGTCCTTGACCACGTGCGGGTGCTCGTCCTCGATGTCGCCGACCACCACTTCCAGCAGGTCTTCCAGGGTGAAGTAGCCGAGGATGCGGCCGTGCTCGTCCACGCACAGCGCCATGTGCGTGGCGCCGGTGCGGAAGCGCTCCAGCACCAGCGGCACTGGCGTCTCCAGGGCGATCAGGTTGGCCGGGCGCAGCAGCGGGCGCAGGTCGTCGCTGCGGCGGCCGCGGGCGATCTCCACCAGCAGGTCCTTCATGTGCAGGATGCCCAGCACCTGCTCGCTGTGGCGGTCGAACCACGGATAGCGGCTGTAGCGGCTGTCGGCGAACTCGGCCATCACCGCCTCCAGCGGCATGCCCTCGCGCAGCGCACGCAGGTGGTCGCGCGCGCGCATCAGATCGCCCGCCACCAGTTCCGGCAGCTCCAGCGCGTGGCTCATCAGGGTCAGTTCGTGGTCGGGTGCGCCGCCGGCGGGGTGCTGGCGGCCGACGATCAGCTTCAGTTCCTCGCGCGAATAGCGGTGCGAGGCATGCTCGACCTCGCCCCAGCCCACGGCCTTCAGCAAGCCGTTGGCGCTGGTGTTGAGCAGCCAGATCGCCGGATACATCGCCCAGTAGAACAGGTACAGCGGCGCCGCGGTCCACAGCGACATGCGCTCCGGGCGGCGGATCGCCATCGACTTGGGGGCGAGTTCGCCGAGCACGATGTGCAGGAACGAGATGACGCTGAAGGCGATGACGAAGGCGCTCAGGCGCGCCGCCTCTTCGCTCAGCCCCAGCAGGTCGAACAACGGCTGCAGCAGGTGCGCGAAGGCCGGCTCGCCGACCCAGCCCAGGCCCAGCGAGGACAGCGTGATGCCGAGCTGGCAGGCCGACAGGTAGGCGTCGAGGTGGCCGTGCACGTTGAGCAGCAGGCGCCCGCGCCAGCCGTGATGCTCGGCCAGCCCCACCGCCTGGGTGTGGCGCAGCTTGACCAGGGCGAACTCGGCGGCGACGAAGAAGCCGTTGAGCAGCACCAGCAGCATCGCCAGCGCCAACAGCAGCAGGTTGCCGATCATGTGCGTTCCCCAGCGCGCGTCGCTGGAGCGTCAGAGCGCCAGGCGGGCAGGATCGAAACGGCGGGGAGCGTGGCCCGGCGCAGCGTGCGCCGGCATCTACAGTCTGAATCGTCGCCCATGGCGGCGTGAGAGTTCCGTCGGTGATACGTCATCGGAGTCTAGCCGATGCGCCGCGATGGCGGCGCCCGCACGCGCCGTCTCGCGTATTCGGTCACAAGGCAGCGCAGCGACATGCACCATGGATCGACGCGCAGAACCGCTGTTACCAATCCCCAATCCCCACTCCCGAATCCCCGCACTCAACCATCACGCCGCGACGATCTTTTCGTTTGCTAGACTTTCTGTAACCGTTTTCAACCTCGCTATTTCCCCATGACATCTTCTTTGCGTCTTGCGGCGCTGGCCGCCGCTGTGTCCGTTTTCCTCACCGCCTGTGGCGGCAAGCCCTCGGCCACGCCGACCGACACCGATGCCAGCCATGCTCCCGCAGACGCCGCCGCCGACGAAGCGGACCAGGCGTTGACCCGCAAGCTCAACGCCTACATCGAGTGCTTCAACAAGGTCGACGGATCCATCCACGAAGGTGCGCAGCAGTACGTGCGCTGGATGGCCGACCCCAAGGCCGGCCCCACCGGCAAGGAAACCAGCGTGTACGGGCCCGCCCCGATCGACGAATACGCCATGAAGCAGTGCGACGCGCCGATGACCGAGGCGATCGCGGCCAAGCCGGCGTTGCCGGCGCTGGATGCGGCGGCCAAGCGCTATCTGGCCGCGTTGAAGACGCTGCAGCCGCTGGCCAACCAGGCCCGCGACTACTACGACCGTGAGGACTACCAGGACGATCAGTTCGCCAAGGGCAAGCAACTGCATGCGCCGCTGATGGCCGCGCTGTCCGAATTCCACGAGGCCAGCGACGCCTTCAGCCACGAACTGGAGGCGCAGAACGACGCCGCGCAGCGCGAGCAGTTGAAGGCGATGGAGAAGGCCGAGGGCCGTACCCGCGATTTCTACCGGTTGTCGATGATGCTCGAGGCCAAGGACATCGTCGGGCTGATGCAGGACGACGACTTCGACACCGCCAAGGCCACGGCGCTGGTGGCCGATTTCAACCGCCTGTCCGACGAGGCGCACGCCAAGGTCGCCAACCAGGAGCCGGGCAAGTCCGACTGGAGCGGTTTCGAGAGAGCCGCGGAGGATTTCCGCAAGGAATCCAAGGCGCGGATCAAGCGGGTGGCGGACAAGGTTCCGTACAGCGCCTTCGAGCAGCGCACCCTGGACAATCCGATCGTCGCTCCGGAAGGCTCGCCGGCACGCCTGATGAAGAGCTACAACGACCTGGTGTTCCAGAGCAATCGGCAGCAGTAAGCGTCCTGGCCGGCGGCGCAATGCCGCCGGTCCTGCCGCGGCGGTCGCCATGGCCGCCCGAGTGTCGCCGCGTCTTGCCGGCGCTTCGGCCGGCCACTGCGGACCGTCGGCGGGCACCGCGTTGGCTGCCTGCATCCGCCGATCACCGCGGGCGCGCACCAGGCACGCCTCCAGACATTCCTAACATCCGCCGGCGCACACTGCTGACGCCGGGCGCTGCGCCGCGGATAATGCGTGCGCCAGCCGCCATCCCGCCAGCCTGCCTCCCCGGACGTCCGACGACGGCGCCGATGGATTCCTTTTTGCAGATGCGGAGATTGCGCGATGAGTGACACATTCAGGGTCGAACACGACAGCATGGGCGAACTGCAGGTGCCTGCAGAGGCCTTGTGGGGAGCGCAGACCCAGCGTGCGGTGCAGAACTTTCCGGTGTCCGGGCGCCCGATGCCGCGCGGCTTCATCCGCGCGCTGGGCCTGATCAAGGCCGCCGCGGCCGGGGTCAACGCTGACCTGGACCTGCTGCCGAAGGCCGTCGCCAAGGCGATCCAGGCCGCGGCGCTGGAGGTGGCCGACGGCCGCCACGACGCGCACTTCCCGATCGACATCTACCAGACCGGGTCGGGCACCTCGTCGAACATGAACGCCAACGAGGTCATCGCCACGCTGGCCAACCGCAGCGCCAAGGGCGAGGGCAAGAACGGCAGCAAGGCGCTGCCGATGGTGCACCCCAACGACCACGTCAACCTCGGCCAGAGTTCCAACGACGTGGTGCCGACCGCGATCCGCGTCGCTGCGCTGCTCGCTGCGCGCGAGCACCTGCTCCCCGCGCTCAAGCACCTGCGCAAGACCATCGACAAGCGCGCCAAGCAACTGCAGGGCGTGGTCAAGACCGGGCGCACCCACCTGATGGACGCGATGCCGCTGACCTTCGGCCAGGAGTTCGGTGCCTGGTCGGCGCAACTGGTGTCGGCGCAGGCGCGCATCGACGACAGCCTCAAGCGCCTGCGCCGGCTGCCACTGGGTGGCACCGCCATCGGCACCGGCATCAACGCCGATCCGCGCTTCGGCGGCAAGGTCGCCAAGGCGCTGTCGGCGCTGACCGACGTTAGCTTCGAGAGCGCCGAGAACAAGTTCGAGGGCCTGGCCGCGCAGGACGATGCGGTGGAACTGTCCGGCCAGCTCAATGCGCTGGCGGTGGCGCTGATCAAGATCGCCAATGACCTGCGCTGGATGAATGCCGGGCCGCTGGCCGGCCTCGGCGAGATCGAATTGCCGGCGTTGCAGCCGGGCAGCTCGATCATGCCGGGCAAGGTCAATCCGGTGATTCCCGAGGCCACGGTGATGGCCTGCGCGCAGGTCATCGGCCACCACACCGCGATCACCGTGGCCGGGCAGACCGGCAACTTCCAGTTGAACGTGACCCTGCCGCTGATCGCCGCCAACCTGCTGGAGTCGATCCAGTTGCTGGGCAACGTGTCGGTGCTGCTGGCCGATTCGGCGATCGCCGGGCTCAAGGTGCGCGAGGAGCGGGTGCGCGAGGCGCTGGACCGCAACCCGATCCTGGTCACCGCGCTGAATCCGATCATCGGCTACGAGAAGGCCGCGGCGATCGCCAAGCGCGCCTACAAGGAGAACCGGCCGGTGCTGGAGGTGGCGAAGGAAGACAGCGGCCTGGGCGAGGACGAACTGCGCCGGTTGCTGGATCCGGCTGCGCTGACCGAAGGCGGTATTCATGCCGGTGCGGGGGGCGGTGGCTGAGCCGTGACGGAGCGCATGCTGGCGGTTGAACCTGACAGCCGTCGGGACTGAAGTCCCTCCCACATCGCGCCCAGACACCGCATCGCAAGCCCCTGTGTAGGAGCGGCTTCAGCCGCGATGGGCGTTATCGGGAAGGCCCATCGCGGCTGAAGCCGCTCCTACAGGAAGGCCTCCATCGTTACTGGAGGCGCTCTTGTGCCGGCACTTGCGCGCGCGAGCACGCCTCAGCGGCGCTCGGCCTGCAGGTTGCCGAAGCTGTCGCGGTACGGCTGCAGCGAGGGAATGTCGCGCAACACCGCCGCCTGCGCTTCGGTGATCTCCTGGGTCGGCGCGAAGCCGACCGAGCGCATGTTCGGGTCCGGCGCCGCGGTCTCCAGGGTGCGCTGGCGCTGCATCTGCAGGTGCATGAACAACTGCTGCAGTTCGGTGCGCTGCGCGGGCGGCAGCGGCAGCTCGATGTCGTCGATGCGCAGGCTGCCATCAGGGCCGATGGTGGCGTTGGCGGCCGGGGCGCGGCGCAGCATCACGTTCATGCTGTCCACCGCCACCCGCGGCTTGCTGCGCTCGGCGCGCGAGGAGGCGGTCTCGCCGCCGCGTCCGCCGCAGGCGGCGAGCAGCAGGCACAGCGACAGCAGCGAGAACCAGGCGAACAGCGTCTTCTTCATGGAGGCGATGCAGTGGGGGAGTGCGGGCATTCTAGAACGTGCGGCGGCTGCGGTCGTGCCGAGGCGCGCGGGCCGCGCATCAGCTGCGTGAGTTCGAAGCGGACTGCATGGCGCGCGCGAGCACGCTGAACATCCGCTCGTCGGTGCATTGCGCGACGTTGAAGCGCAGGAAATCGCCCGCGCTCAGCGACTGGCTGAACGCATTGCCCGGCGCCAGCACCACGCCCTCCTGCAGGCAGGCGTGCGCGATGGCGGCGGCCTCCATGCCCTCGGGCAGCCTGCACCAGAGGAACAGGCCTGCTTGCGGGATCAGCCAAGGCCGGATGCCGAGGCCCTGCAGCCGCGCCACGGTCTTGGCCATCTGTTCCGCCAACTGTCGCCGCAAGGTCTCCATGTGCCTGCGGTAGCCGCTGTCGGTCAGGGCGATCAGCACGGCCTCGGCCGCCAGCCGGCCGCCGCCGAAGCTGGTGGCGATCTTCAGGTCGGCGAGGCTTTCGATCCAGTCGCCACGTGCGGCGATGTAGCCGCAACGCAGCGACGCCGACACCGTCTTGGAAAAGCTGCCGAGCTGGATGACCCGCGCCAGGCCGTCGAAGGCCGCCAGCCGCGGGGCGGGGCTGGTCTCGAAGTCGGCGAAGATGTCGTCCTCGACGATCACCAGGTCCGAGCCCTCGGCCAGGAGCAGCAGCCGGTGCGCCGTCGTCGCGGACAGCGTCGCGCCGGTGGGGTTGTGGATACCCGAATTGGTGATGTACAGCCGCGGCGCATGCGCCCGCAGCGCCGCTTCGAAGTGCGCCACGTCCGGTCCGTTCGGCGTATAGGGCACGCCCACGACCTGCACGCGATGCGCCTTGAGCAAGGCATGGAAATTGAAGTAGCACGGGTCGTCGACCAGCACCGTGTCGCCGGGCGAGAGCAGGAAACGGCCGATCAGGTCGATCGCATGCGTGCCCGATTCGGCGAGCAGGATCTGTTCGGGCGGCGCCTGCACGCCATTGCCCGCCAGCCGTCGCGACAGGAACTGGCGCAAGCCGGGGTGGCCCAGGGGTGTGGCGTACTCGGTCAGTTCCTGCGTGTCGGCGCGCGCCAGCGTGCGCAGTGCGCGGCGCATGCCCGCGCCGTACAGCCATTCGGGTGGCAGCCAGCCGCAGCCGGGCTTGAGCACGCGCGCATCCGCTTCCAGCGACTGCCGCGACACCCACAGCGGATCGATCTGCCGGTCGAGCTTCGGGCCGAGTTGCGCCAGCGCCAGTGGGGCCACCGACCCGGCCACATAGAAGCCCGACCCGGGGCGCGCCGTGATCGCGCCCTCGGCCGCCAGCCGCTCATAGGCTTCCACCACCGTCGACACCGACACCCGCAGCGCGCGCGCCTGCGCGCGCACGGAGGGCAGGCGCGCTCCCGGCAGGCTGGTGCGGTTGGCGATGCGGGCGCGGATGTCGGCCATCACCGCATCGATGCGCGTGCCGGGCGCTTCAGGTCTGTCCACTGTCGTCAGCTGTACTGGGTCTTGAGCCATAACAGTACTGCGAAACCGTATTGGATCGTATCTGGCCGGATCGGTCCCGCGGGGCGTCTACTGCAGCGGCGATGCAGAAGGAGAAGCGCATGGAAAAAACCACCGGTGACTGGATCAATGGATGTATCGGCGTGATGATTTTTGCGGGGTCGTTGCCCGCAACGCGCGTCGCGGTCGCCGATTTTTCCCCCGTGTTCCTGACCTGCGCACGCGCCAGCATTGCCGCCGCGCTTGGGCTGGCGCTCCTGCTCGGGTTTCGGCAACCGCGTCCGCGCCGCGCCGAGCTCCCCGCCTTGGCAATGACGGCGCTGGGGGTCGTGGCCGGATTTCCCCTGCTGACCGCACTGGCGCTGCAGCATGTGACCTCGGCGCATTCCATCGTGTTCGTGGGCCTGCTGCCGTTGTGCACCGCCGTCTTCGCCGTGTTGCGCGCCGGCGAACGCCCGCGTCCACCGTTCTGGGTGTTCTCGCTTGCCGGTGCCTGCAGTGTCGTCGGCTATGCGGCGATCGGCGGGATCGACGCCTCGTGGCAGGGCGATCTGCTGATGCTGGCCGCAGTGGTGCTGTGTGGGCTGGGCTATGCGGAGGGCGCGCGCCTGTCGCGCACGCTGGGCGGATGGCAGGTCATCTGTTGGTCACTGGTGCTATCGCTGCCGCTGATGGTGTCCCTGGCCTTGCTGACGCAGCCCGCGTCGTTCGGCACTGTGCGCATGCCGGCGTGGCTCGGCCTTGGCTATGTCTCGCTGTTCAGCATGTTGATCGGCTTCGTGTTCTGGTACCGCGGCCTGGCGCAAGGCGGGATCGCGGCGGTCGGGCAACTGCAGTTGTTCCAGCCCTTCATCGGCTTGGGCCTGGCCGCGCTGCTGCTGCACGAAACGGTGAGCTGGACCATGCTGGCGGTGACCTTGGTCGCGATGGTCTGCGTGGCCGGCGCAAAACGCTACGCCCGTTGAGACCGCGACCCGCCCGGCGATTGCACGACTGCCGGGTGGAGCGCGGACTCAGCGGGCGCTCGTGGACGATGGTCGCGGCAGCGTGGCTGCCGCCGATTACGCCGCCGAATGCTTGCAGTCGCGCACGTCGCTGTCTTCCAGCGTGGAATACGGACGGAACGCCGGCACCTTTTCCATCAGTGCATCCTGCGCGGCGCGCAGCGCGGCGACCTGGTCGCAGATCTTCAGCGCGGCCTGCTTGATCTTGTCGGCCTGCGCCTCGACCCGCTCGCCGATATGGTCGGTGTCGCCGCTGAGCACGCCGCTGATCGCATCGCCGGCCGCTTTCACGCCCAGCGCCGCACCGGCCTTGCCGACCTCCACGCCTTGCTTGCCCACCGCTTCGATCTGGCCGCGGTAGGCCAGCAGCAGGCGCTGCTGCTCGGCGTCCAGGGCGACCGGCTTGCCGTCGATCAGCAGCTTGCCGTCGCGGGTGATGGTGGCCGGCGGCTGGCCATTGGCCTTCAGCGTGAGGTCGCCGTTGAGGAAGGTCAGGCTTTGCGCGCCGCCGTGGTCGACCACGACGCGGTCGTTCGACGAGGCCGAGCGCTGGCAGGCGCTGAGCGAGAACAGCACGGCCAGGGCGACACCGGCCAGGGACAGGGAACGGAATTGCATGGGCGGGTCCTCGTGCGGAAGGGAGAAAGTGGCGCGTCGGATCAGCGCGGCTTGGGCAGGTTGATGCTGCCGCGCACGCCGTGATGGGTGACGTCGCCGCTGCCGACCTTCTGCACGCTCAGGTTGCCGCCGACGGTGCCGACATCCAGGTCGCCGGAACCCACGGTCTGCACCGCGACGCTGCCGCTGACATCGCGCAGTTGCACGTCGCCGGAGCCGACGCTGTCGACCTGCACGCCGCCGCGCACCCCGTGCACGGTCAGGTCGCCGGAGCCGACCGTGCCGACCTTGACGTCGCCGCCGACCTGGTCGGCCTTGACGTCGCCCGAGCCCAGCGTCGGCAGGGCCACGCTGCCGACATTGCGCAGTTCGATGTCGCCGGAGCCGACCGTGGCGCTGACCGCACCGCGGATGTTCTGCGCATGCAGGTCGCCGGAGCCGATCTTGGCGTCGAGCGAGGCCACGCCGCTGATCTCGGCATCGCCCGAGCCCAGTTGCAGTTGCACCGGCAGGTTGGCCGGGATGCTGCCGGCGACGTTGAGATAGGCGTAGCGGTTGCCGACGCTGATGCCGTGGATCTTGCCCTCGTGCTTCAGCGTCACCACCAGGGTGTCGCCGTCGTGGCGCTGGCGCAAGGTCAACTCCTTGAGCATGTCCGCGTCGGAGGCGCAGGCGCGGCCGCGCAGGGTGGAGTCGCCGCCGCTGGCGCCGGTGAGCTTGAGGTCGTTCTGCTGCACGTCCAGCAGCACCGACTTGACGCCGGCCAGGTCCAGCTTCAGTTCGCGCGGTTCGGAATACTTGCAGTCGTCGGCCATGGCGATGGCCGGCAGCGACAGCAGGGCACACACGGCGAGGGTCTTGTACATCGGGAAACTCCTTGCGGAAATGGGAAGAGAGACGGCGTTGCGATCAGGCTTCGTCGCGCCAGCGGCGCACGTAGATCGCGGCGACGATGAAGGCCACGCCGACCGCGGCGCCGATCCACAGGTCGGGATCGCGGAACAGCACCCAGGTGTCGCCGAGATGGATCGCGTTGACCAGGTCCTGCGGACCGCTGATGTGGGTTTCGGCCACCTGTTCGTTCAGCACCGGACCCCAGCTGCCCGGCAGCACGCTGAGCAGGCCGCGATAGACCACGGTGTACCAGATCAGGTTGTGGTTGACGTTGAGCATCGGCAGGATGCCCATCATGCTGGCGGTCACGCAGCCCAGGATCGGGATCAGCACCGCCCACAGGAACGGCTTGCTGCGCGCCCAGGCCGAGCACAGCATCAGCCAGCCGATCGCCGGCAACGACCACAGCACCTGCACCGGCAGCGCGGCCAGGACCATGCCGATGATGCGCAGCGGGTGCGATTCGGTGAACACCGCGGTGCTCTGCGGGATGCCGTTGACCGACAGGGTCAGGGCGGTGACCACCCACAGCGCCAGGCCGATCAGCAGGCCGACGCCGATCGCCAGCAGCGGCGCCAGCAACAGCGCCCAGGCGGCCTTGGACAGCACGGTGCTGGTGTCCGACAGCGGCAGCGACTTCCAGAACAGCACGCTGCGGTCGCGACGGTCGTCGTACAGCGCGCCCAGCGCATAGAAGAACACCACGAAGCCGACCACGATGCAGGCCAGGACCACGCCGGCGAGCATGGTGCCGTCGCCGACCGCGCCGATGATCTGGTGGGCGTTCTGGGCCTGGCCGTCCCACTGCACGTCGTTCAGGCGCGAGCTGCCGCCATGGTTGCGGCCGGCGATGCTGCCGATGATCGACAGTACCGTGTACAGCGTGGCGACGATGCCGCCGGTGATGACCGGCGCCCACAGGAAGCCGCCGCGGTGTTCCCAGAATTCGCGCTTGAGCAACCACGTGAAGGTGGACACGGGAGAGATTGTCTTGGCGGGAGCGTTCATGCGTAGGTGCCCTTCATGATGGCGACGAACAGGTCGGCCAGGCCGGGAGTGCGGGTTTCGCCGAGTGCGGCCAGCTGCGCCTGCGGCACGCCGTCGTACAGGAACACCGACTTGCCGAACGGCAGGCCGCGTTCGTCGATCGGCTGCAAGGCGCGCGCCGCCTCGATGCGCTCGGCCGGCACCAGCAGTTCGGTGTAGCGGGTGGCCATGTGCTCCATGTCGGCGCTGAGCACGATGCGGCCGTCGCGGATGAACAGCACGTCGGTGAGGATGTGCTCGATCTCCTCCACCTGGTGGGTGGTGATGACGATGGTCTTCTGCTCGTCGAAGTAGTCTTCCAGCAGGCGCTGGTAGAACTCCTTGCGGTACAGGATGTCCAGGCCCAGGGTCGGCTCGTCCAGCACCAGCAGGCGCGCGTCGATCGCCATCACCAGCGCCAGGTGCAACTGCACGATCATGCCCTTGGACATCTCGCGCACCCGCAGCTTGGGCGAGAGCTTGGTGTTGGCCAGGAAGCGCTCGCACTTGGCGCGATCGAAGCGCGGATGCACGCCGGCGACGAAGTCGATCGCCTCGCTCACCCGCATCCAGCGCGGCAGCACCGCCACGTCGGCGATGAAGCACACCTGGTTCATCAGCGCGTCGCGCTGCTTGCGCGGGTCCATCCCCAGCACGCGCAGTTCGCCTTCCACGGCGGTCAGGCCCAGCACCGCCTTCAATGCGGTGGTCTTGCCGGCGCCGTTGGGGCCGATCAGGCCGACGATGCGGCCGGGCGCGATGGTGAAGGACGCATCGGCCAGGGCCGGCTTGTGGTTGTAGGTCTTGCGCAACCCCTGCGCGTAGACGACGGATTCGGATGCGGCGACAGCGGCAGTCATGGCGTTTTCCCCGGTGGCAACAAGTCTTCCAATGTCAGGCCCAGGCGCTGGATGCGTTCCAGCACCAGGGGCCACTCTTCGTTGAGGAAGCGGTCGCGTTCGCTGCCGCGCAGCTTCTGCGCCGCTTCCTCGGTCATGAACATGCCCAGCCCGCGGCGCTTCTCGACCAGGGCCTCGTCGGCCAGTTCCTGGTAGGCGCGCGAGACGGTGATCGGGTTGAGCTGGTATTCGGCGGCCACCTGGCGCACCGAGGGCAGAGCGTCGCCGGGCTTGAGGATGCCGTCGAGCATCATCGCGATGACCCGGTCCTTCAGCTGGCGGTAGATCGGAGCGCCGTCGCTCCATTGGATATCGCTCATGGTCAGCTCCGTGGGCGCAGGGTGCGCGCGAAGGAGAAATAAGGCACGGACAGCGAGGCCCGCAGACGCCGCACCGCCGGGACGGTGGTGGGTGCGGCGCCGGCGGCGCTGTCGTCGTGCGGCGTGCTGGCGCCATAATCCAGCGGCCGTCCCTGGTGGCGTTGGGCGCCGATCCAGCTCGCGCAGAGCAGGGTGCCGACGATGACCAGGGCCGGAAGACTGCGCTGGAGGCGTTTGAGGTTCATCGTGGGACCTGCTCTGGGTGAGTGGTGTTGTATTTAACTATAACACCGTTACACGGCATGTCAACACGCTGCGGACCCAACTTCCGACCTGGTTGCCCGCGACTTCCCCTTTTCTCTGACGGTGCCTCATGAAAATTTCCAAGCGTCTGTTTTTCCTCGCGATCCTGGCCGCTGCCGGCACCGTCGGCAGTGCCTGGGCGGGCTCCTTGCTGGACCGGGACTACCGCCCGCTGGCCGGCAAGGACAAGGTGAACCTGAACAAGACCTACGGCGGCAAGGTGCTGCTGGTGGTCAACACCGCCAGCAAGTGCGGCTATACCCCGCAGTACGACGGCCTGGAGAAGCTGCAGCAGCAGTACGCGGCGCAGGGCTTCAGCGTGCTCGGCTTCCCGTCCAACGACTTCAAGGGCCAGGAGCCCGGATCGGAGAAGCAGATCCAGGAATTCTGCACGCTCACCTATGGGGTGAAGTTCCCGATGTTCGAGAAGGTGCATGTGATCGGCGACGACGCGACGCCGCTGTACAAGCAACTGACCCAGGCCACCGGTGTGGCGCCGGGCTGGAATTTCCACAAGTATCTGATCGCGCGCGACGGACGCGTGGTCGCGCAATTTCCGAGCAAGGTCACGCCCGACGATCCGGCCTTGCGCAGTGCCATCGAACGCGAACTGAAAGCGCAGCCGGCGTCGCACTGAAAGCGGGTCAACATCTCGGCCGCGCGTGCGACAATGCCGGCCTCCGCGCCACCCCGGCGCATCCAGTACACAGTTCACTTCCAGGGAAAGTAGCGAATGAAGATGGGAATGCGCGGCGCCGTGGCGTCGCTGGTGGTGGGGATGGCGATGGTCGCCGGTCATGCGTCCGCGCAGGCGCCGGCGGCCGGCAGCACGGCGACGACGCTGAGCACGGAAAAGCAGAAGGTCAGCTACGCGATCGGCATGGATGTGGCGCGCTCGTTCGAGCCCATCGCCCAGGACATCGACGTGGACGCGATGCAGCGCGCGATCGAGAACGCCTTCAAGCAGGGCAAGCCGCTGCTGTCCGATGAGCAGACCCAGGCCACCGATACCGCGCTGCGCACGCAGCTGGCCGCGCGCAACGGCCAGCCGGTGCCGGGCATGGCGCCGGGCACGCAGCCGCCGCCGGTGTCCAAGGAGAACGTGGGCCTGATGCTGGGCGACCGTGCGGTCGGTCCGTCGCTGGCGCGGATCCAGAACGACATCGACCTGCCGACGCTGATGGGCGCGGTGCGCACGGTGTTCGCCAAGGGCCAGACCGCGATGACCCAGGAGCAGGCGATGGCCACGCTGCAGGCCTTCGGTGCGTCCAAGCAGGCCGCGGTGGCGACCAAGAACAAGCAGGAAGGCAATGCCTTCCTGGCGCAGAACAAGAACCAGAAGGGCGTGATCACCACCCCGTCCGGCCTGCAGTACATGGTGCTGCGCGAAGGCAGCGGCCCGCGGCCCACCTCCACCAGCAAGGTGCGGGTGAACTACGAAGGCAAGCTGCTCGACGGCACCGTCTTCGACAGTTCGTACAAGAACGGCCAGCCGGCCGAGTTCGCGCTCAACCAGGTCGTGCCGGGCTGGAGCGAGGGCGTGGCGCTGATGCCGGTGGGATCCAAGTACCGCTTCTGGATTCCGTCCAACCTGGGCTACGGCCCGCAGGGAACGCCGGGCGGCCCGATCGGCCCGGATGCGATGTTGACCTTCGACGTGGAACTTTTGAACATCCTTCAATAACCGAAAGGAGATTACATGCGCGTAGCGATATTCGGCACCGGCTATGTCGGGCTCGTCACCGGAACCTGTCTGGCCGAAGTCGGCCACCACGTGGTGTGCGTAGACATCGACCAGGCCAAAGTGGATGGGCTCAACAAGGGCGTGGTCCCGATTTACGAGCCTGGCCTCTCGCCGATGGTCAAGGCCAACCACGCCGCACGGAGGCTGTTCTTCACCACCGATGCGGCCAGCGCCATCGCGCATGGGGATATCGTGTTCATTGCCGTCGGTACGCCGCCGGACGAGGACGGTAGCGCAGATCTGCAGTACGTCCTGGCGGTGGCCCGCACCATCGGCCAGCACATCCAGGGGCCGACCATCGTGGTCAACAAGTCCACGGTGCCGGTGGGCACCGCGGACAAGGTGCGTGCGGCGATCGCCGCCGAACTGGAGGCGCGCGGCGAAGCGATCGACTTCGACGTGGTCTCCAATCCGGAGTTCCTGAAGGAGGGCGATGCGGTCGCCGACTGCATGCGTCCGGACCGCATCGTCATCGGCAGCAGCAAGCCCGGCTCGGCCGCGCGCCTGCGTCGCCTGTACGCGCCGTTCAACCGCAACCACGACCGCATCGTGGAGATGGACGTGCGCTCGGCCGAGCTGACCAAGTACGCGGCCAACGCGATGCTGGCGACCAAGATCAGTTTCATGAACGAGATCGCCAACATCGCCGAGCGCGTCGGCGCCGACGTGGAGAAGGTGCGCCAGGGCATCGGCTCGGATCCGCGCATCGGCTGGCACTTCATCTACCCGGGCGCCGGCTACGGTGGCTCGTGTTTCCCCAAGGACGTGCAGGCCCTGGCGCGCACCGCGCAGCAGTACGGCCACGCGCCCAGGCTGCTGGATGCGGTGGAGGCGGTCAACGAGGCGCAGAAGGGCCATCTGTACGAACTGATCCAGCGCCACTACGGCGCGGCGCAGTCGCTCAAGGGCAAGACCTTCGCGGTGTGGGGCCTGGCGTTCAAGCCCAACACCGACGACATGCGTGCCGCCTCCAGCCGCCGCCTGCTGGCGCAACTGTGGGAAGCGGGCGCAACGGTCCGCGCCTACGATCCGGAGGCGACCGACGAGGCCAAGCGCATCTTCGGCGAGCGCGACGATCTGCACTTCTGCGAGGATGCCTTCGACGCGCTGGAAGGCGCCGATGCGCTGGCCGTGGTCACCGAATGGAAGCAGTTCCGCAGCCCGGACTTCACCCGCATGAAGGAACTGATCGGCGATGCGGTGGTGTTCGATGGCCGCAATCTCTACGATCCGCAGGAAATCGAGAGCTTCGGCCTGGCGTACTACGGCATCGGCCGCGGACGTTCGATCCATGCAGCATGATTTTTCCACCCAGGATCGGTTGCTGGAGAACCGCCTGATCGAGCTGGAAACGCGCCTCTCCTTCCATGAGCAGGCGCTGGCGGAAATGAGCGATGCCCTGGCCGAAGCGCGGATCGAAAGCCAGCGCAACGCCGAGTTGCTGCGTCACCTGCTCGAGGATCTGGGCAAGGTGCGCAGCACGCTCTACGCCGACCCGGCCGACGAACCGCCGCCGCCGCATTACTGATCCCCCGAACCGACCGATGCCGTCCCGATGAGCGATACCCTCCGCGAGCAATTGCTGGGCCTGGGCTTCAAGCCTGCGCCGAAACCCGAACGCAAGGCCCCGCCTGCCGCGCCGCGGCCGCAGGGACGGCCGGGCCAGCGCCCGGCACCGGCCGGGGCGCGCGGCGAGCGCGCTCCCGGTGGCGCGCCCAGTGCCGGCAAGCCCGGCGGCGGGCGTGGCCGTCCGCACGGCAATGGCCACGGCAAGCCGCAGGGCGCGGCTGGCCAGCCGGCGCGGCCGCCGCGTAGCCGCGAGGACATCGATCTGGCCAAGGCCTACGCGATCCGCGCCCAGCGCGAGAAGGACGAGCGCATCGAGGCCGAGCGGCAGAAACAGGAAGAAGCGCGCCTGCGCCGTGAGGCGCGGGCCAAGCTCGACGAGTTGCTCAAGGGCCAGGCGCTGAACCACGCCGAGGCCGACATCGCCCGCCATTTCCCCTATGGCGGCAAGATCAAGCGCATCTACGTCACCGCCGACCAGCTCAAGGCGCTCAACGCCGGCGAACTGGGCGTGCTGCAGCAGAACGGCCGCTACTTGCTGGTGACCGCGGCGCTGCTCGACCAGGCCGAAGCGATCTTCCCGGCGGCGGTGGCGCTGCGGGTCGACCCGAACGCGCCTGCCGAGGAAGACCCCTACGCCGACCCGAAGTACCAGATCCCCGACGATCTGGTCTGGTAAGCGTGGCGCTGCCAGGGACGGGCACGCAGGACGCCGGGCGTCTGCGCGCGCCGCCGCACGCGGGCGGCTACCTGCCATACGTGGACGGGCTGCGCGCGATCGCGGTACTGGCGGTGATCGCCTATCACCTCGACCCGGCATGGCTGCCGGGCGGGTTCGCCGGCGTGGACATGTTCTTCGTGATCTCCGGCTTCGTGGTCAGCGCCTCGCTGCAGCGCCTGCCGGCGGCCGGACAGCTGGGCGTGTTCGCGCAGTTCTACGCGCGGCGCATGCGCCGCATCGCGCCGGCACTGGTGGCGTGCCTGCTGCTCACGGCGTTGGCCAGCGGCCTGTTCATTCCCGAGTCCTGGCTCAGCGAGACCAGCGCCAAGACCGGGCGCATGGCCTTCGTCGGCCTCAGCAACTGGGTGCTGGCCGCGACCGGCAACGACTACTTCTCGCCCAAGGCCGAATTCAATCCGTACACCCACACCTGGTCGCTGGGCGTGGAGGAGCAGTTCTATCTGCTATTCCCGCTGCTGTTCCTGGCCTGGAACCGCGGCGGCCGCGGCCGGCTGTGGTCGACACTGCTGGTGGCGCTGGCCTCGGCTGCGTCGCTGGCGTTCGCCTGGCTGCGCAGTCGCGATGCCGGCGATGCCGCGGCGGCGTTCTACCTGACCACCGCACGCTTCTGGCAACTCGGCAGCGGCGTGCTGCTGTACCAGGTGCTGGCATTGCGCGGACGCTTCGACGCCGGCACGCAGGCGCCGCCGCCGGGCGCCTGGACCTGGCGCTCGCCGCTGCTGGCGGCGGCGCTGGGCGCGGTCGCGGTCGGCCTGTGGCGTGCGCGTCCCGGCCACTCGCCGTGGCCGGACGGGCTGTGGCTGGTGCTGGGCACGCTCGGTCTGCTGGCGCTGCTGCACGGTGCCCCCGCCGGCTGGACCCGCCGCGCGCTGGCCCATCGCGTGCCGGTGGCGATCGGCCGCGTGTCCTACTCGCTGTATCTGTGGCACTGGCCGGTGTTCGTGCTGCTGCGTTGGACCGTCGGCCTGGAATCGGCCTCGACCAGGGCCGCGGCGCTGCTGCTGGTGGCGCTGCTGGCGCTGGCCTCGTACCGCTGGGTGGAGCTGCCGTGGCGGCATGGCCGGATCGGCCGCGCACGCACGCCGGCGCGGACCATCGCAGCCGGAGTGGGGCTGGTGCTGCTCGCCGCCGGCATGCAGGCGCTGCTGCAGGACACCCAGCGTTACTACGGGCTGAGCACGGTCAGCCGGCATCCGCTGGATTGGTATGCGTATGCCAAGGGCCTGCGCCGGGAGTTCCCGCAGTGCACGCTGCAGACCCGCCAGGTGCCGGTGCAGGTGGGCAGCGCCAAGCTGTTCGAGCGCGGTGCCTGCACGCTGCACAACCGCGATGGCGGCCAGTTGTTCGTCGCCGGCGACTCGCATGCGCTGGCCTACAACGAACTGCTGCGACGCTTCGCGCTGCAGAGCGGGGTGCCGGTGCGCCTGTACGGCGTCGGCGGTTGCCCGATCGTCGGCCTGCAGGCCTGGCAGGCCGGCAATCCCGGTTGCCAGGCCTACGAACGCAGCACCCTGGCCGACGTCGCCGCGCACGCGCGCAGCGGCGATGTGCTGTTCCTGCCCGCGCTGCGGGTGCTGCGGCTGGCCGACCAGGATCGCCTGTTCGACGAGACGACGGTGATGGCCGAGCAGGAGGGCGCTGCGGCGCAGGCCGCGCGCAGCGCGGGCGAAACGGCCGCGGTGGCGCTGTTGCAGCCGCTGGCGCAGCGCGGCGTGCGCATCGTCTTCGAGGCGCCCAAGCCGGTGCTGCGCGCGCCGCCGTACCGCTGCTCGGACTGGTTCAATCGCGGCAATCCGATCTGCGCGCACGGCATCCCGATCCCGCGCGCGACCATGGAGCGCTACCGCGCGCCGGTGCTGCAGAGCCTGCAGCGCATCGCCGCGCAAATGCCGCATGCCTCGGTGTGGGATCCGCTGCCGCTGCTGTGCGACGCGCAGCAGTGCAGCGGCCGCCGCGACGGGCGTCCGTTGTTCTTCGACGCCGACCACCTCAGCGGCTACGGCAACCGCGTGCTGCTGCCGGGCTTCACGTCCCATTTCGCTGCGATTCAGGCAAACTCGCCGCCGGTGCCCTGAGGCGCAGCCCTGCGCCTCCCGCGTCGCAAGGAGTTCGCGCATGCCCGTTCCACGTTTCGTCGCGCCGCGCCGATCGCCGGTCGTCCCGCCATCCGTTGCCTGTCGCCGGCCGCGGTTGCGCCGCCGCGGCGATGCGCTGCTGCGCGGGGCGCTGCTGCTGGCCGCCCAGGCCGGTGCCGCCGGTGTCGCCTGCGCCGAGGACGCGCCCGCGTTCGACCGGCCCGGCATCGGCTTCGCCTCGACCACTCTGCAGCGCGGCCAGGTGGTCTGGGAGCAGGCGTTCTTCGACGGCAGCTACGACCGCGACGGCGACGTGCGCAGCACCGAGTACGTCGCCAACAGCCGCCTGCGGTTCGGCCTGAGCGCGAGCACCGAATTGCAACTGGCGATCGACAGCCAGGTGTGGCAACGCGTGCGCGGTGGCGGGCAGGATCGGCGCGGGCACAGCGGCGGCGACGGCAGCGTCGGCATCAAGCAGGCGCTGCCGAGCGCCAGCGACGGCTTCACCTGGGCGCTGCTCGGCAGCGCCAGCCTGCCGGTCGGGCGCGCGCCCTACGGCGACGCTGGCCACCGCTACGACCTGGGCGTGAGCGCCGGCTGGGACCTGCCTGAAGGGCGCAGCCTGGCGCTGTACGGCAATGTCAGCGACAGTGAGGACGGCTCCGGCTGGAGCGTGTCGCCGAGCTATACCTTCTACGCCGGGGACACCCTGAGCGCTTACGTCGAGGCCGGCATCGGCGGCGGCGAGGACGACATGCGCGCGCTCGGCAGCGGCGTCACCTGGCTGTTCGCCAAGCGCGTGCAACTGGATGTGTCGGTGCTGCGCGGCCTGTCGTCGCAGACCCCGGACTGGCAGGGCGGCCTCGGCATTTCGGTGTTGCTGCGCTGAGCCCGAAGCCCCTCTCCCGTCGGGAGAGGAGATGTGGTGAGGGTAGGCGCGAAGCGTCTCGTGGTGTCTGGAGTGACGTGGCTGCGCCCGTACCCTCATCCGCCCCTTCGGGGCACCTTCTCCCGAGGGGAGAAGGGAACGGCGTTAGTACGCGCGCACCTCTCCTGTCGGGAGTGGGGGTGTGGTGAGGGTTGGCGCGAAGCGTCTCGTGGTGTCTGGGGTGACGTGGCTGCGCCCGTCCCCTCATCCGCCCCTTCGGGGCACCTTCTCCCGAGGGGAGAAGGGAGGAGCGGTAATACGCGTGCCCCTCTCCCGTTGGGAGAGGGGTTGGGGTGAGGGGCGGCCCGAAGCGTCTCGTGGAGCTGGAGTGCGCGAGATTCTTGCCCCTACTGGCGCATGCTTACTCGCGCGCGGCCGTGCCATCGCCGGGCGGCAGCACCTCCGGGACGTGCTGGTCGTACTGCATCAGCACCTCCTCGAAACCGTAGCGCGGTCGCCAATCCAGCGCCTGCATCGCGTGCTGTGCCGAGTAGACGCGGTCGATCCGCTCCGGGAGCGTCCAGCCGCGTTGCTTGAATGCGTCCACCAACTCGGGTGCGCGACGTTGCAGGACAACCGGCGCCGCGCGGTGCAGTTCGGCGCAATCCTCGCGCTGGAACGGCGTGGTGCCGGAAATCACGAACGTCGCGCTCGCCGGCCCGGCATGCCGCAATGCCGCGGCATGGGCCTCGGCCACGTCGCGCGCGTCGATACCGCGATGCAGGCGGAACGCGGCCATCACGTTGACCGGCTCCGGGAAGCAGCGCGACATGCGCAGGATGCGCACGCTCGGCCCGCCTTGGTCGGCGGCCTCGCGCAGCAGCGCCTCGGCCTCCAGCTTGGTGTGGTGGTAGATGGTCTGCGGCTGCGGCGCCAGTGTCTCGTCGACCCAGGCCGCGGTGCCATCGGGCGTGGCGGCGCTGCCGTACAGCGCGGTGGTGCTGGTGAACACGATGCGGTGCACGCCGGCCGCCGCGGCGGCATCCAGCACACGGCGGGTGCCGTCGACGTTGACCTGGCGGAAGCGCGTCGCCGGCACGTGCGCGACGTGCGGCGCATGCAGCGCGGCGGTGTGGATCACCGCGTCGGCGCCCTGCAGCGCCCGCGCCAGCAGCGCGGCATCGTCGAGGTCGCCGACCCAGTCGGCGGTGGAGCAGGGCGTGCGGTCGACGCCGCTGACGCGGTGCTCGCGGGAGAGCCGGATGTGGATCGCGCGGCCGACCCGGCCGGCACTGCCGGTGACCACGATCTTCAGCGGGGACGCGATGGAGATGGGCATCGGCGATGGGCGCGAAGGCGGTTGAGGAATGCCGAGGCAGGCGATGGTGCGCGCAGCGGCGGCGGGTCCCGGCTCACTCCGGATCGTAATCCAGGTTCGACGCCAGCCAGCGCTCGGCCTGTTGCAGCGAGACGCCCTTGCGCCGGGCGTAGTCGGCGAGCTGGTCCTTGCCCAGCCGGCCGACCACGAAGTACTGGCTCTGCGGGTGGCTGAAGTAGTAACCGGACACCGCCGCGGTCGGCAGCATCGCGAAACTCTCGGTCAGCGACATGCCGGCGTTGCGCCCGGCGTCGAGCAGCGCGAACAGGGTCTGCTTCTCGCTGTGGTCGGGGCAGGCCGGATAGCCGGGTGCGGGACGGATGCCGCGGTAACGCTCGGCGATCAGTGCCTCGTTGTCCAGCGTCTCGTCGTCGGCGTAGCCCCAGAACTCGGTGCGTACGCGCTGGTGCAGGCGTTCGGCCAGCGCCTCGGCCAGGCGGTCGGCCAGGGCCTTGAGCAGGATCGCGTTGTAGTCGTCGTGCGCGGCCTCGAAGCGCGCCACGTGCGGCTCGATGCCGATGCCGGCGGTGACCGCGAAGGCACCGATCCAGTCCTGCCTGCCGCTGTCGCGCGGGGCGATGAAGTCGGCCAGGCAGAAGTCCGGGCGCTCGGCGGGCTTGTCGACCTGTTGCCGCAAAAAATGCAGGGAATGGGGAATGGAGAATCGGGAATGGTCGAGCGGCGCAGTCCCGCTCGACGATTCCCCATTCCCGTCTCCCGATTCCCGTTCAGTCAGGACCACAACGTCATCCCCCACCGACTGCGCCGGCCACAGCCCGAACACGGCCTTGGCGGTCAGCCATTTCTCGGCGACGATCCGCTGCAGCATCGTCTGCGCGTCCTGGTACAGCTCGCTGGCCTGCTGGCCGACGATCTCGTCGGTGAGGATCGCCGGGAACTTGCCGGCCAGTTCCCAGGCCTGGAAGAACGGGGTCCAGTCGATCAGCGGGACCAGGTCGTCCAGCGGGTAGTCGTCGAACACGTGCAGGCCGGGCTGGCGCGGCGCGGGCGGGGTGTAGGCGTCCCAGCCGCCGTCGAAGCGCTGGCCGCGCGCGTGGGCCAGCGACACCAGGCGCTTGGCGTCGCCGCGGTTCTTGTGGCGCTGGCGGATCTCGGCGTAGTCGGCATCGTTGGCGGCGACGAAGGCCGCGCGCAGGTCGCGCGAGATCAGCGATTGCGCCACGCCGACCGCGCGCGAGGCATCCTTCACCCACACCGTCGGCGCCGCATAGTGCGGGTCGATCTTCAGCGCGGTGTGCGCGCGCGAGGTGGTGGCGCCGCCGATCAGCAGCGGCATCGAGAAGCCTTGCCGCTGCATTTCGCGGGCGACATGGGTCATCTCTTCCAGCGACGGGGTGATCAGCCCGGACAGGCCGATGATGTCGGCGTTCTCGGCGCGGGCGCGGTCGAGGATGGTCTGGGTGGGCACCATCACCCCCAGGTCGATCACGTCGAAGTTGTTGCAGGCCAGAACCACGCCGACGATGTTCTTGCCGATGTCGTGCACGTCGCCCTTGACTGTGGCCATGATGATCTTGCCGTTGGACTTGCCGGTGTCGCCGCTGCGCAGCTTCTCCGCCTCGATGTAGGGCAGCAGGTAGGCGACCGCCTTCTTCATCACACGCGCCGATTTCACCACCTGCGGCAGGAACATCTTGCCGGCGCCGAACAGGTCGCCGACCACGTTCATGCCGTCCATCAGCGGACCTTCGATCACGTCCAGCGGCCGCGCGGCCTGCTGCCGCGCCTCTTCGGTATCGACCTCGACGAACTCGTCGATGCCATGCACCAGCGCATGGCTCAAGCGCTCGCGCACCGTCTTCTCGCGCCACGCCAGCTTTTCCCGATTCCCGGTTCCCGCATCCCGATTCCCGGCTTTTTTGTAACGTTCGGCGATCTCCAGCAGGCGCTCGGTGGCGTCGCGGCGGCGGTTGAGGATCACGTCCTCCACGCGCTCGCGCAGCTCCGCATCCAGTTCGTCGTAGATCGGCATGCCGCCGGCGTTGACGATGCCCATGTCCATGCCCGCGGCGATGGCGTGGTACAGGAACACCGAATGGATCGCCTGGCGCACGGTCTCGTTGCCGCGGAACGAGAACGACACGTTGGAGACACCGCCGGAGATGTGGCAATGCGGCAGGGTGCGCTTGATCTCGCGGGTGGCTTCGATGAAGTCGACCGCGTAGTTGTCGTGCTCCTCGATGCCGGTGGCCACGGCGAAGATGTTCGGATCGAAGATGATGTCTTCCGGCGGGAACCCGACCTGCTCGGTGAGGATGCGGTAGGCGCGGGTGCAGATCTCCACCTTGCGCGCGCAGGTGTCGGCCTGGCCGACCTCGTCGAAGGCCATCACCACCGCGGCGGCGCCGTAGCGCAGCACCTTGCGCGCGTGTTCGACGAACTGCGCCTCGCCTTCCTTGAGCGAGATCGAATTGACCACGCTCTTGCCCTGCAGGCACTTCAGCCCGGCCTCGATCACGCTCCACTTGGAGGAGTCGACCATGATCGGGATGCGCGCGATGTCCGGCTCGGACATGATCAGGTTGAGAAAGCGCACCATCGCCTTCTCCGAGTCGATCAGGCCCTCGTCCATGTTGACGTCGAGGATCTGCGCGCCGTTGGCGACCTGCTGGCGCGCCACCTCCACCGCTTCCTCGTAGCGCTCTTCCTTGATCAGCTTGCGGAACTGCGCGCTGCCGGTGACGTTGGTGCGCTCGCCGACGTTGACGAACAGCAGGTCCGGGGTCAGCAGCAGCGGCTCCAGGCCGGACAAGCGGGTGTGGCGGGCGGAGGACATGATCAGCGTTCCGGAAACGGGGAGGTGCAGGCGCGCACGCGGGTGGCGACGGCGAGGGTGCGCGCGGCGTTCATCAGGCGGCCTGCGCCTGCGCCGCCAGCGGCACGCGCGGCGGCAGCCCGCGCACCGCCTCGGCGATGGCGCGGATGTGCGCCGGGGTGGTGCCGCAGCAGCCGCCGACCAGGTTCAGCAGCCCAGACTCGGCGAACTCGTGCAGCGTCGCCGCCATTTCCTCCGGCGTCTCGTCGTATTCGCCGAAGGCGTTGGGCAGACCGGCGTTGGGGTGGGCGCTGACGTAGCCGTCGGCGATCCGCGCCAGGGTCTCCACGTGCGGGCGCAGGTCCTTGGCGCCGAGCGCGCAGTTCAGCCCCACCGACAGCGGCCGCCCGTGCGCGACCGAGGCGTAGAACGCTTCGGCGGTCTGCCCGGACAGGGTGCGGCCGGAGGCGTCGGTGATGGTGCCGGAGATCATCACCGGCAGGCGCCCGCCGCGCGCGTCGAACACTTCCTCGATCGCGTACAGCGCGGCCTTGGCGTTGAGCGTGTCGAAGATGGTCTCCACCATCAGCGTGTCGGCGCCGCCGTCGATCAGGCCGTCGATCGCTTCGCGGTAGGTTGCGCGCAGTTCGTCGAAGCTGGTGTTGCGAAAACCGGGGTCGTTGACGTCCGGGCTGATCGAGGCGGTGCGGCTGGTCGGGCCGAGCACGCCGATCACGAACCGCGGCTTGTCCGGCGTCAGGGCTTCGACCGCGTCGCAGCACGCGCGCGCGACCTGCGCGCCGGCCTTGTTGAGTTCGTACACCAGGTGTTCCAGGTGGTAGTCGGCCTGGCTGATCGATGTCGCGTTGAAGGTATTGGTCTCGAGCAGATCGGCCCCGGCGTCGAGATAGGCCCGGTGGATCTCGGCGATCACCTCCGGCCGGGTCAGCAGCAACAGGTCGTTGTTGCCCTTCAGATCGTGGCCCTGCGGGGCGTGGTCGCAGCCGGGGCCGTGCACGTGCCCGGCCTGCGCGTCGTAGCCCTCGGCGAAGCGCTCACCGCGGTAATCGGCCTCCTGCAGCCCATGGCGCTGGATCATCGTGCCCATCGCGCCATCGATGATCAGGATGCGCTTGGAGAGGGCCTGCAGCAGTTTCTGCGTGCGCTCCGGGTTCAGCCAGGGCAGGCCCGGAAGTGGGGATTGGGGATTGGGGATTGGTGAAACCGCCGCGCCACTCATGCTCCGGCCTCCGCCTTGGCTTTTGCCTTCTCCACTCCCGATTCCCCAATCCCGATTCCCGGCTTCCCCGCAATCAACGAAATCACCTCGAAGTGCGGCGGGCGCTTCTCGCGGGTCACGGTTTCCAGGCTGGAGACCTCAAGCCCGGCCTTGCCGACGAACTTGCGCAGTTCCTTGGCCGAAAAGCCGAGGTTGACGTGGCCGTAGGCCTGCACCGCGGCCTTGTGTTCGTGGCGCGCCAGGCTGCACAGCAGCAGGCGCCCGCCCGGGCGCAGCACCCGCGCCGATTCGCACACCGCCTGCGCCGGCTTGGTGGCGTAGGTCAGGGCGTGCATCATCACTACCAGGTCGAAGCTGGCGTCGGCGAAGGGCAGGGCGTGCATGTCGCCCTCGCGCACTTCCACGTTGCCGAGCCGGCGCAGGCGCTCGCTGGCCGCGGCCACCACCCGCGCGCTGGTGTCGATGCAGACGTAGCGGCGCGCGTGCGGCGCCACCAGTTCGGCCAGCACGCCGTCGCCGGAGGCGATGTCGAGCACGTCGCCGGTTTCCAGCAGCGGCAGGGCGGTGCGCGCCAGCGCTTCCCAGGTGCGGCCGGGTGAATAGTGGCGCTCCATGTCGCCGGCCACCGAGTCGGCCCAGTTCTGGTCGGCGGCGCGGTTGGCCAGCACCGCGGCCACGCGCTCGGCGTCCTGGCGCAGCAGCGGGTCGTCGCTGCCGGTACTCAGCGCCAGCCACAGCGCACGCTGGGCCGGGTCGAGCAGGGTCTCGTCGAAGCGATAATAGGCCGACACGCCGGCGCGGCGGTCGCGCACCAGCCCGGCTTCCTTGAGTTTGGCCAGGTGGGTCGAGACCCGCGGCTGCGCCAGGCGGGTGATGGCCGACAGCTCGGCCACGGTCAGCTCCTCCTGCTCCAGCAGCGCCAGCAGGCGCACGCGGGTGGCGTCGGCGAAGACCTTCAGCCGGGACGACCAGTCCTCCAGATCCATAAATATCTTCCTATCGCGATATAGAGATATTTTGGTCCGGGCGGCGGTTCCGGTCAAGTTGCACACGCCAGCGTATGGTCGGCACGGCTACAATGGCCGCACCAACAAGCCCGGGAGGGGTTCGACGTGGATTTCAGCTTTACCGAAGAGCAATTGATGATCCAGGACGTGGCGCGGCGCATCGCCCAGGAGCGGATCGCCCCCAGCGCCGAGCACCACGACCGCACCGGCGAATTCCCGCTGGAGAACATCCGCCTGCTGGGCGAGAACGGGCTGATGGGCATCGAGGTGCCGGAGGAATACGGCGGTGCCGGCATGGACCCGATCGCCTACGTGCTGGCGATGGTGGAGATCGCCGCCGGCGATGCCGCCCATTCGACCATCGTGTCGGTCAACAACTCGCTGTTCTGCGCCGGCATTCTCAAGAACGGCAACGAGGAGCAGAAGCAGAAGTATGTGCGCGCCATCGCCGAGGGTCGCGAGATCGGCGCCTTCGCGCTGACCGAGCCGCAGTCCGGCTCCGACGCCACCGCGATGCGGTGCCGCGCGGTGCGCCAGGACGACGGCAGCTTCGTCATCAAAGGCAAGAAGAGCTGGATCACCTCCGGCCCGGTCGCCAAGTACATCGTGCTGTTCGCGATGAGCGAGCCGGACAAGGGCGCGCGCGGCATCACCGCCTTCGTCGTCGACACCGACAAGCCGGGCTTCCATCGCGGCAAGACCGAGCCCAAGCTGGGCATCCGCGCCTCGGCCACCTGCGAGATCGAGTTCCAGGACTACGTGGCCAGCGCCGACGAGGTGCTGGGCACGCCGGGCGAGGGCTTCAAGATCGCGATGAGCGTGCTCGACGCCGGCCGCATCGGTATCGCCTCGCAGGCGATCGGCCTGGCCCGCGCCGCCTACGAGGCGACCCTGGAGTACGTCAAGGAGCGCAAGGCGTTCGGTTCGCCGATCGGCGCGTTCCAGATGACCCAGGCCAAGATCGCCGACATGAAGTGCAAGCTGGACGCGGCGCTGCTGCTGACCTTGCGCGCGGCCTGGCTGAAGGGGCAGGGCCAGCGCTTCACCACCGAGGCCTCGGTGGCCAAGCTGACCGCCTCCGAGGCGGCGATGTGGATCACCCACCAGGCGGTGCAGATCCACGGCGGCATGGGCTACTCCAAGGAGATGCCGCTGGAGCGTTACTTCCGCGATGCCAAGATCACCGAGATCTACGAAGGCACCAGCGAGATCCAGCGCCTGGTGATCGCGCGCAACGAGACCGGGTTGCGGTGACGCCGGGAGTGGGGATTCGGGATTGGGGATTCGCCGGTTCCCGAATCGGTTGAGGGATCAGGAGAAGCGGCCGCGAGGCCGCTTTTTCTTTTCGCGGAAAAGGGATGAGCGGCGTTCGGGCTGCAATGCGTCGGGACTGAAGTCCCTCCCACGAGGAGCGCTCAGCCTTCAAGGCGCTCTCAGTGCGTGGAGTTTTGGGTTGCGCTTCCCCATCTGGTTCCAGACAACAAAAAGCGGCCTTGCGGCCGCTTTTGTTTGTTTCTACAGAGAGGCATCAGGACCGGGAGCGGGACTCGCCTGACGAATCCCCACTCCCGAATCCCCACTCCCGGCTCCTCAGCGATCCGGCTGGTGCCGCGACAGGCCCGCCTCCTGCATCTGCGTGAACTCCTTCGACGGCTCGTCCAGCTTGTCGCCGAGCATGCGCCGCACCATCACGAAGAACAGCGGGATGAACAGCACGCCCAGCACGGTGGCGAACAGCATGCCGCCGATCACGCCGGTACCGATGGCGTGGCGGGCGTTCGCGCCGGCGCCGGTGGAGATCGCCATCGGCAGCACGCCGAGGATGAACGCGAACGAGGTCATCAGGATCGGGCGGAAGCGCAGGTGCGCCGCCTCGGCCGCGGCCTCGCGCAGGGTCTTGCCCATCGCCCGCTGCTCCACCGCGAACTCGACGATCAGGATCGCGTTCTTGGCCGCCAGACCGATCACCGTGATCAGGCCGATCTTGAAGTAGATGTCGTTGGGCAGGCCGCGCAGCAGCGAGAACGCCACCGCGCCGAGCACGCCGATCGGTACCACCAGCAGCACCGACACCGGGATCGACCAGCTCTCGTACAGCGCCGCCAGGCACAGGAACACCACCACGATCGACAGCACAAGCAGCAGCGTCGCGGTATTGCCGGCGATGATTTCCTGGTACGACATGCCGCTCCAGTCGAAACCGAAGCCCGGCGGCAGGTCGTTGTTGACGATGTCCTCCATCGCGCTCATCGCCTGGCCGGAGCTGCCGCCCGGCGCCGGGTTGCCGACGATGTTGACCGCCGAGTAGCCGTTGTAGCGGCTCAGCGACGGCGAGCTGTAGATCCAGTCCGAACTCACCACCGTGCTCAGCGGGATCATCTGCGGCAGGCCGCTGCTATCGGTGGACGTACTGCTGGGCACGTAGAAGTTGCGCAGCGACTCCGGACCGGTGCGGAACGGCGCGTCGGCCTGCATGTTGACGCGCTTGATGCGGCCTTCGTAGAAGAAGTCGTTGACGTACACCGGCGCCAGCATCAGCTGGATGGACTGGTAGATGTCGCTGACCGACAGGCCCATCGACTGCGCCTGCACGCGGTCCACCTTCAACTGCAGCTGCGGCGAGTTCTCCAGGCCGTTCGGACGTACGCCGGCCAGCGCGTTCTGGCGCTGCGCGGCCTTGCCGAGCACGATGTTGCGCGCCTGCAGCAGGGCTTCCTCGCCCTGACCGCTACGGTCCTGCAGCCACATGTCGAAGCCGCCGAACTGGCCCAGGCCCTGCACGGTCGGCAGATTGACCACGAAGATCTGCGCGTCCTTGATTCCGTAGAACATGCCGTTCAACTGCTGGATCAGATCGCCCGCGGCGATGTCGCGCTCATCCCAGGGTTTGAGCCGGATGAAGCCCATGCCCACGTTCTCGCCGCGGCCCAGGAAGCTGAAGCCGGCCACCTGCAGCATGCCTTCGACCGCCTTCTGCTGCTGCAGCACGCCACGCATCTGCGCGAACACCTCGTTGGTGCGGGTCTTGGTCGCACCCGGCGGCAACTGCACGATCGCCAGCGCGAAGCCCTGGTCCTCTTCCGGCAGGAAGCTGCCCGGCATGCGCGTGAACAGGAAGCCGCACAGCACCAACAGCAGGGCGAACACCGCCATCCAGCGCGGCGCGCGGCGGATGGTGCTGCCGACCGCGCCGACGTAGCGATGCGACAGCTTGTCGTAGTACTTGTTGAAGGTGCGGTAGACCCAGTTCGGGTTGTCGTTGTGGGTGGGCTTGAGGAACGCCGCACACAGCGCCGGGGTGAAGCTCAGCGCCAGGAACGCCGAGAACGCCATCGACATGGCGATGGTGATCGCGAACTGCTTGTAGATCGCGCCGGCCGCACCCGGCTGCATCGCCGAGGGAATGAACACCGCCGCCAGCACCACGGTGATCGCCACCACCGCGCCGGTGATCTGGGTCATCGCCTTGTGCGTGGCCGCCTTCGGCGCCAGGTGCTCCTCGGACATGATGCGTTCGACGTTCTCGATCACCACGATCGCGTCGTCGACCACGATGCCGATCGCCAGCACCATCGCGAACAGAGTCAGCTGGTTGATGGTGAAGCCGATCGCCCACATGCCCAGGAAGGTGCCCAGCAGCGCCACCGGGATGACCAGGGTGGGGATGATGGTGGCGCGGAAGTTCTGCAGGAACACCAGCATCACCAGGAACACCAGCACGATCGCCTCGGCCAGGGTCTTGACCACTTCCTCGATCGAGATCTTGACGAAGGTGGTGCTCTCGTACGGCGTGAACCAGGTGACGCCCTGCGGGAAGCTGGGCTGCAACTCGTCCATCTTGGCCTTGACCGCGGCCGACACGTTCAGTGCGTTGGCGCCCGGCAGCAGCTGGATGGCGAAGGCGCCGGTGGGCTTGCCGTTGTACTGGGTGTCGAAACCGAAGTTGGTCGGGCCGAACGCGACCCGGGCCACGTCCTTCAGCCGCACCACGGTGCCGTTGCCGTCGGCGCGCAGGATGATGTTCTCGAACTGCTCGGGCGAGGTGAAGCGGCCCTCGGCGCTGACCGTGGCAGTGAACGACTGGCCCTGCGGCGCCGGATCCGAACCCAGCGAGCCGGCCGCGAACTGCACGTTCTGCGCGCGGATCGCGGTGTACACGTCGTTGGCGGACATGTGGTAACCCTGCAGCTTCTCCGGGTTCAGCCAGATGTCCATGGCGTATTCGGCACCGAACTGCTGGGTGCTGCCGACGCCGGGCACGCGCGAGATCTGCTCCAGCACGCGCGACCCGACGATGTCGTTGAGCGCGTCGCGGTCGATCGACGGGTTGTCCGAACGCAGCGCGATCACGCTGAGGAAGCCGGCGTTGGCCTTGGCCACCACCACGCCCTGCGCGGTCACTTCCGAGGGCAGGCGCGGGGTGGCCAGCGACACCTTGTTCTGCACCTGCACCTGGGCGATGTCCGCGTCGGTGCCGGTCTCGAAGGTCAGGGTGATGGTGGCGGTGCCGCTGGAGGACGACGACGAGCTGAAGTACAGCAGGTGATCGATGCCGGTCAGCTGCTGCTCGATCACCTGGGTGACCGAGCGTTCGGTGGTGCTGGCGCTGGCGCCGGGATAGGTGGCGGTGACGGTGACCTGGGGCGGGGCGATCGAGGGATACGACTCGACGCCGAGATTGAGGATGGCGATCACGCCGCTGAGCGAGATCAGGATCGCCACCACCCAGGCGAAGACCGGGTGTTCGATGAAGAACTTAGGCATGGGGGGAGTCCGTTACTGCTTCGGCTGGTCGGAATGCGAGGCGGCGTCCGGCGTGTCGCCGTGCGCTGCGCCCTGCGCCGGGGCGGCGCCCTTGGCCGGCGCCGCGGCGCCTTGCGCGCCCTGGCCGGGTGCCGCGCCGGCACCCGGGCCCTGGCCCTGCGCGGCGGCGTTCGGGTCCCACGGCTTGGCCACGGCCGGTGCGCCTTCCTTGACCTTGGGCAGGCCGCTGACCACGACCTGGTCGCCGCTCTGCAGGCCGCCGCTGACGATCCACTTGTCGCCCTGCTGGCCGGCCGTGGTCAGATCCTTGCGCACCACCTTGCCGTCCTTGCCCACGACCATGGCGTAGGGGCCCTTGGCGTCGCGCAGCACCGCCGCCTGCGGGATCAGGTACACGTCCTTGCGCTCGCCCAGGTTGGCCGCAAAGCTGACGAAGGCGCCGGGCAGCAGCACCCGGTCCGGGTTCGGCAGCAACGCGCGCAGCGTCACCGAGCCGGTGCTCGGGTCGACCGCGGCGCCGGAGAAGTCCAGCGTGCCGGCATGCGCATAGGTGCTGCCGTCGCCGAGCTTGATCTGCACGGTGGACTTGTCCTCGGCGTTGAGGGCGACGTTGCCCTCGGTTTGCGCCTGACGCAGCTGCGCCAGTTCGTCGGCGCTCATCGAGAAGTTGACGTACAGCGGGTCGAGCTGGTCGATGGTGGTCAGCAGGGTGCTGTCGCCCTGGCCGACCAGTGCGCCCTCGGTGACCTGCTGCTTGCCGGCGCGGCCGGCGATGGGCGCGGTGACGGTGGCGTAGCCGAGATTGATGCGCGCGGTTTCGACCGCCGCACGGGCCTGCTGCACCGAGGCGGCGGAGCTGCGCTCGGTGGCCTCGGCGTTGTCCAGGTCGGACTTGGACACGTAGGCCTGCGGCGCCAGGCTGCGCGCGCGGGCGGCGGCGGCCTTGGCGTTGGCGTAGGTGGCTTCGGCCGCGGCCAGCTGGCCCTGCGCCGAGGCCAGGGTCGCCCGCAGCGGCGCCGGGTCGATCTGGAACAGCGGCTGGCCTTCCTTGACGTCGGTGCCTTCGGTGTACAGGCGCTTTTCCAGCACGCCGGCGACGCGGGCGCGCACGTCGGCGCTGCGGAATGCGGACAGGCGGCCGACCAGGTCGCGCTGCAGCGGGACGGTCTGCGGCTGTGCCTGCAGCACGCCCACTTCCGGCGGCGGCATGGCCTGCTGCTGCTCCTGTTTCTTGCAGGACGCCAACACCACCACGACGGCGCAGGCCAGGGCGAGAGAACGCAACGGGGAGGTCATCGGGTGGTACTCCGGTCTGGTTTTGTAGAAGGAAGGGAAGGGGTGGCGGCGAACGCGCGCAGGAAGCCGTCCACGGCGAACTCGGCCCAGGCACGCTGCGCGGCGGCGTCGCCGCGATGCGCGCTGTGGAAGCGCTGACGCTCGAAATCCATGCCGACGATCATGCTCAACAGCAGTTCGGCCATGAAGTGCGGATCGTCATGCCGGAGCTGGTCGCGGGCCATGGCGCCGCGCAGGCATTCGCCCAGGCGCTGCATCAGCGCACCAGCGCTGTCGCGGAACATGGCGCGCGCTTCGTCGGGGAAGTGCCGCGACTCGGCGGCGATCAGCTGGCAACTCTGCAGCACCCGCGGCTCCGACAACTGCTCCAGGTATTCGCAGGCGAAGCGCAGCAGGCTGCCGCGCAGGTCGTCCTGCACCGGCTCCAGGTGCGCGGTGGCCAGGTCCAGGTGATCCTGCATCGCCCGCCGCAGCAGGCCCTGCTTGCTGCGGTAGCGGCTGTACAGGGTCTGCTTGGAGCAGCCGGCGCGTGCCGCCACCGCCTCCATGCTCAGGCCCATGCCTTCCTCGGCCAGCAACTCGCGCACGGCGGCGTACACGCGCTGGTCGCGCGCCTGGCGCTGGGCGGCAGAGGCGAGGGGGGTGTTCATCGATTGTGGACTATACCGTCCAGTTTAGAATTAGAACAGCCTTGACACCGGGGCGTTCTTGCTGACAACAGCGTGGTCGGCAAAGCATGGTGACCGCGGCGTGATGATGGTGTTGCGACCGCTTTGCACGATCTGGCGCGTCGCCTTCGCAGCGCGCTCGGTTTGCGATGCAGCAAGGTAGTTGAACGACGCACCGGTACAATTCGCGCTTTCCCATCGAGCATCGCTGCTGCTCTCCGTCATGAAACCCAAACACGCCGCTTCCCGTTCCAAATCCTCGGCCGCCACCCGCACCTCCGCGACCCCGTCCGCCACCAAGCCGGCCAAGGCGCCTGCCAAGACCAAGGCGGTCGCCAAGCCTGCAGCCAAGCCCGCCGCCCCGCGCAAGGCCGCGACGCCGCCCAAGCTGGCCGCGACCGTTCCGGCCACGGCCAAGGTGATCGACGCGGCGCCAGCCGCCAGCGGTTTCAGCCTGACCCCGGTGTTCGCGGCGCTGCGCAAGCGCTATCCGGCCGGCCGCCAGGACGAGGCGCAGACGTTCGCCGAAGAGTTCTACAAGCGCATGGAGGAGGACGAGTTCCCCCACCACAGCGCGCAGGAGTGGGCGGCGCTGGCCGCGTCGATGCTGGAGTTCGCGCGCAAGCGCAAGCCGGGCACGGTCAATGTGCGGGTGTTCAATCCGAACCTGAAGGACGACGGCTGGGAGTCGTCACACACGGTGCTGCAGATCGTCAACGACGACATGCCGTTCCTGGTCGACTCGGTGAGCATGGCGCTGGCGGAACTGGGCATCGGCGTGCACGTGCTGGGCCATCCGGTGCTGCGCATGCAGCGCGACAAGGGCGGCACGCTGGAAAGCGTGGGCGAGGGCAAGCCGGAATCGCTGATGGCGCTGGAGATCGACCGCCAGCCGCCGGAGGACATGGCACAGGTGGAAGCGGCGATCCGGCGCATCCTCGGCGAGGTGCGCAACATCGTGCGCGACTGGGGCGGCATGCGCGAGAAGATGCTGGCGCTGGCCGACGACCTGACCACGCGCCGCCTGCCGGTGGACGACAAGGGCCGGCGCGAGGCGCAGGAATTCCTGCGCTGGGCCGCGGCCGACCACTTCACCTTCTTCGGCTACCGCGAGTACCGCGTGGAGAAGCAGGGCGGCGAAGACGTGCTGGCGCCGCTGGAGGACAGCGGCCTGGGCCTGCTGCGCGGGCAGGACAAGTCGCCGGCGCGGCCGGTGCGCACGCTGGCTGCGCACGGCCTCAGCGAGTCCGGCACCAAGGAAGCGCTGATCCTGACCAAGACCAACGCGCGCTCGCGGGTGCACCGCAGCGGCTACATGGACTACATCGGCGTGTTGGAGTTCGACGCCAAGGGCCGCATCGTCGCCGAGCAGCGCTTCCTCGGCCTGTTCACCTCCAGTGCCTACAACCGCCGCCCATGGGAGATCCCGCTGGTGCGCGAGCGCTTCGACTCGGTCATGCGCAAGTCCGAGCTGACCCCGAGCAGCCACAGCGGCAAGGCGTTGCGCCACATCCTGGAGACGCTGCCGCGCGAGGAGCTGTTCCAGTCCAACGAGGAAGAGCTGTACCGCACCGCGATGGGCATCCTCGGCCTGCAGGAGCGGGTGCGCAGCCGCCTGTTCCTGCGCCGCGACAAGTACGGCCGCTTCATTTCCGCGCTGGTGTACATCCCGCGCGAGCGCTTCAACACCGACGTGCGCCTGCGCATCGAGGCCTTGCTGAAGGACGCGCTGCACGGCGAGTACATCGATTCGAACGTGGTGCTGGGCGAGTCGCCGCTGGCGCAGCTGCACATGATCGTGCGGCCCAAGCCCGGCGAGGCGCTGGAGTTCGACACCACCGAACTGGAATCGCGCCTGGCGCACCTGCTGCGCAACTGGCACGACGACCTGCGCGAGGCGCTGGTGGCCAGCCGCGGCGAGCGCGACGGCCTGCGCCTGGCCGCCGGCTATGGCCGCGCGCTGCCGGCCGGCTACATCGAAGAATCGACCGCGCAGATCGCCGCGCGCGACGTCGAGCGCCTGGCCGCGCTGCGCGGCCCCGAAGACCTGCACCTGAGCCTGCAGGCGCTGCGCCGCGACGGCGCCGACAGTCTGCGCCTGAAGCTGTACCGCCAGCACGACGACCTGCCGCTGTCGGACGTGCTGCCGATGATGGAGAACCTCGGCCTGCGGGTGATCTCCGAGCGCCCGTACCGGCTGGTGGTGGATGGCACGCCGCTGTCGATCCAGGACTTCGAGGTCGAGCCGCTGACCGGCAGCATCGACGTGGAAGCCGCCGACGCGCCGCTGTGCGAGGCCTTCGTGCGGATCTGGCGCGGCGACGCCGAGAACGACGGCTTCAACCGCCTGATCGTCGGCGCCAGCCTGAGCTGGCGCCAGGTCGCGGTGCTGCGCGGCTACTGCAAGTACCTGCTGCAGACCGGCGTGCCGTTCTCGCAGGCCTACGTGGAAGAGACCTGCAACCGCTATCCGCTGCTGGCGCGGCTGCTGGTGGAGCTGTTCGAGGCGCGCTTCGACCCGGCCACCGGCAGCGAGAGCAAGGCGCAGATCGCCGAGGGCCAGGCCGCGCTGGCGGCGCAGCTGCGCCTGCTGGCCAACGGCGACGAAGCCGCGCTGAAGGCGCTGCAGCCGGTGATCGATGCGCGCAGCGGCAATCGCGAGGCGCAGCTGGAGGCGGTCTCGGCGGCGCTGCTGAAGCTGTTCGACCAGGTGGCGAGTCTGGACGAGGACCGCATCCTGCGCAGCTTCAAGGGCGTGATCGAGGCGACCCTGCGCACCAGCCATTACCAGCGCACGGCCGACGGCGGGCTGGGCCACTGCATCAGCTTCAAGCTGGATTCGGCCAAGGTGCCGGACCTGCCCAAGCCGCGTCCGTACCGCGAGATCTTCGTGTACGGCCCGCGCGTGGAGGGCGTGCACCTGCGCTTCGGCGCCGTGGCGCGTGGCGGCCTGCGCTGGTCCGACCGGCGCGAGGACTTCCGTACCGAGGTGCTGGGCCTGGTCAAGGCGCAGATGGTCAAGAACACGGTGATCGTGCCGGTCGGCGCCAAGGGCGGCTTCTTCTGCAAGCGCCCGCCGGTCGGCGGTGATCGCGATGCGGTGCTGGCCGAGGGCATCGCCTGCTACAAGCTGTTCATCCAGGGCCTGCTGGACATCACCGACAACATCGTCGGCGGCAAGATCGTGCCGCCGCCGCAGGTGGTGCGCCACGACCAGGACGACCCGTATCTGGTGGTCGCCGCCGACAAGGGCACGGCCACCTTCTCCGATATCGCCAACGGCCTGGCGCTGGACCACGGCTTCTGGCTGGGCGATGCGTTCGCCTCCGGCGGCTCGGTCGGCTACGACCACAAGGGCATGGGCATCACCGCGCGTGGCGCCTGGGAGTCGGTCAAGCGCCACTTCCGCGCGCTGGGCCGCGACTGCCAGAACGAGGACTTCACCTGCGTGGGCATCGGCGACATGTCCGGCGACGTGTTCGGCAACGGCATGCTGCTGTCGCGCCATATCCGCCTGCTGGCCGCGTTCGACCACCGCCACATCTTCCTGGACCCGAACCCGGATGCGGCGGCGTCCTTCGCCGAGCGCGAGCGCCTGTTCAAGCTGCCGCGCTCCAGCTGGGCCGACTACGACGCCAAGCTGATCAGCGCCGGCGGCGGCATCTATCCGCGCACGCTCAAGTCGATCGAGATCAGCGCGCCGGTGCGCGAGGCGCTGGGCCTAGAGGCCGGGGTCAAGCAGCTCTCGCCGAACGACCTGATGAACGCCATCCTCAAGGCGCCGGTGGACCTGTTCTGGAATGGCGGCATCGGCACCTACGTCAAGGCCGCCAGCGAAACCCACGGTGACGTCGGCGACCGCGCCAACAACGGTCTGCGCGTCAACGGCGGCGAACTGCGCTGCAAGATCGTGGGCGAGGGCGGCAACCTCGGCCTGACCCAGCTCGGCCGCATCGAGGCCGCGCAGGTCGGCGTGCTGCTCAACACCGACTTCATCGACAACTCGGCCGGCGTGGACACCTCCGACCACGAGGTCAACATCAAGATCCTGCTCAACGACGTGGTGCAGGCCAAGAAGCTGACCCTGGAGGCGCGCAACAAGCTGCTGGCGTCGATGACCGACGAGGTCGCCGAACTGGTGCTGTGGGACAACATCCGCCAGAACCAGGCGCTGAGCCTGATGGAGCGGATGAGCGTCAAGCGCCTGGGTTCCAAGCAGCACTTCATCCGCACCCTGGAAGCGCAGGGCCTGCTCGACCGGCAGATCGAATACCTGCCCTCGGACGCGGAGATCTCCGCACGCAAGGCGCGTGGCCAGGGGCTGACCCGGCCGGAACTGGCGGTGCTGCTGTCCTACTCCAAGCTGGTTGCGTTCCAGCAGCTGCTGGAATCGGACATCCCCGAGGACCCGTACCTGTCCAAGGAACTGCAGCGCTACTTCCCGCAGCCGTTGCAGAAGAAGTACGCCGACGCGATGGAGCGGCACCGCCTCAAGCGCGAGATCATCGCCACCGCGGTGACCAACACCACCATCAACCGCATGGGCGCCACCTTCCTGATGCGCATGCAGGAAGACACCGGCCGCAGCATCGCCGAGGTCGCCAAGGCCTACACCATCAGCCGCGAGACGCTGGATGCGCGCGCGCTGTGGACGCAGATCGACGCGCTGGACGGCAAGGTGCCCGAGTCGGTGCAGATCGACGCGCTGGAGGTGATCTGGACGCTGCAGCGCGCCTTCGTGCGCTGGCTGCTGTTCCGTCCGGGCCCGATGCCGGGCATCACCGCGGCGGTGGAGCGCTACTACGAGCCGTTCAACGACATCCGCGTCGCCTCCGGCGTGCTGCCCGATTCGCAGCGTCCGCGCTACGAGGCCCTGGTGCAGGAGTGGCAGGACAAGGGCCTGCCGCCGGCATTGGCGCAGCAGCTGTCGGAACTGCGCTTCCTGGAGCCGGCGTTCGACATCATCGAAATGGCGCGCACCCGCAAGCTCAAGCCGGTGGAAGTCTCCAAGGTGCACTTCCGCCTGGGCGAGGCGCTGCAGTTGCCGTGGCTGTTCGAGCAGATCGACGCGCTGGAGGTCAACGGCCGCTGGCATGCGGTGGCCCGCGGCGTGTTGCGCGACGAACTGGCCAAGCACCACAGCGCGCTGGCCGGCCAGGCGCTGAGCCTGCCGGGCGGCAGCGCCGAGGCCAAGGTGCAGCACTGGCTGCAGCGCGACGACAGCAGCCTGCGTTTCACACTGAGCATGCTGCAGGAACTGGCCGCGCAGAAGACCCTGGACTACCCGACCGTGTCGGTGGCGGTGCAGCGGTTGGGCCAGTTGGCGGCGCACGGCGTCTGAGGTCGTGTGTCGATGGCCAGGTCCGCGCTCGCGAACCTGGCCCACAGCGGTACCGCGTCACTGCGTGGTACCGCCTGGGCGGTCGCCTGCATTTGCGGCGACGCGCCGTTGGCGGGCACGCCGCATTGCACTGTTGCTCGCGTCGATTGCCAGTTCGGCAACACCCCGCTGCTGCTGTCGACCGTGCTGCGCACCGCAGGGCGATCCTGTAAAGCTAGCCGATCCCATCCGTGCCATGCGGCGCGCATGCGCCTGCAGCGCCTTCTTTCGAGACGCATCATGTGGTTCCTGGTCATCCCCGCGCTGATCCTGTTGTGGATCATCCTCCAGGCACGGCAGCCCCCGCTGGAGGTGCGGCTGCAACAGGCACTGCAGCAGGCGCGGCAGGGCGACCTGAGGCGCTTGCGCGCACTGTCCAGGGCATCCGTTGGCGATGCGGCCTATGCGCTGTTTCTGCAACTGGACGCCAAGGGCGAGCAGGCCGCAGCGCTGGCTGCACTGAAGCGTGCGGTCCATGCCCGCACCTGGCTGGACATCTGTGGCTGCAGCGTGGCCTTGCGCGAGTATGGCCGCCGTCGTTTTCTGGGCGTGGGCGCCACGCCCGACCACGCCGCGCTGCTGGCCGAATGGAGCCGTCCCGGCTGGTGCGCGGGCGCTGGCTGGGAGCCCGAACTTGCCTGGATCCAGGCCTGCGGCCCGGAGGCGTGCAGGGACGAGGCGCGCGCCTGGTACTGGCTGTGCCTGGCCGATGCGCGCAAGCAGGAGGGCATGGGCGAGATCAGGTCGGTGGAACTGGCGCAGCAGGTGCGGGCGCATCTGACCCCGCTGGTGCCGGCGCCGGTGCGCCAGGCGATGCAGGAGCAGGCCGCGCGCACCGCGCGCGACGATTACCTGTCCGGCAGATAGGCCGGACCGCGCGACAAGGCTCGGCCGCAGGCCCGGACGGCAATCGTAGGGACTGCGGACGCGTTCCGACGCAGGGGCCGATCGCAAGCGCAGCGCAGGCGCACGCGCCATCCGCGGCGCGCGCAGACAGCGCCATCGCTGCGACCGCAAATAGGTGTCGCCGGTGCGCCGGCGCGCGCCAGTCATGGCGCCGCGGGTATGATCGGGGCCATGAATGCTTCCGTCCTGCCGTCCTCGCCCCGCATCTGTTTCCTCGCCAGCGTCGCGCCGGAGGCGCAGCACGCGCGCGAACAGTTGGTGACACGCTACGGCGACTGCGAGCCGGCCGACGCCGACGTGCTGTGCGCGCTCGGCGGCGATGGCTTCATGCTGCAGACCCTGCATCGCCACGGCAGCCTGGGCAAGCCGGTGTTCGGCATGAAGCTGGGCACGGTCGGCTTCCTGATGAACCAGTTCCGCGACGACGACCTGGTCGCGCGCCTGGCCCTGGCCGAACCGGCCAAGCTGCGGCCGCTGGAAATGCTGGCGCAGACCGAATCCGGCGCCACCACCGGCTCGCTGGCCTACAACGAGGTCTCGCTGCTGCGGCAGACCCGCCAGGCCGCGCACGTGAGCATCGACCTCAACGGCCAGACCCGCGTCGACGAACTGATCTGTGACGGTGTGCTGGTGTCCACCCCGGCCGGCAGCACCGCCTACAACTCCTCCGCACACGGACCGATCCTGCCGCTGGGCTCGCACACCCTGGCGCTGACCCCGATCGCCCCGTACCGGCCGCGGCGCTGGCGTGGCGCGATCCTCAAGGCCGACATCGAAGTGCGCTTCCGCGTGCTGGACCCGTACAAGCGCCCGGTCAGCGCCACCGCCGACTCGCACGAGACCCGCGACGTGGTCGAAGTCACCATCCGCGAATCCCGCGACCGCCTGGTCACCCTGCTGTTCGATCCGGAACACAACCTGGAGGAGCGGATCTTGAGCGAGCAATTTATGGTGTAGGGGCTGGGAGTGGGGAATCGGGAATGGGGAATCGCAAGAGCGGTTTCCTAGCAATTCCCTTTCCCTGGATAAATTCCACGCCTGTAAACCGCTTTTACCCATTCCCCATTCCCGATTCCCCACTCCCAGCCCAAAAATGTCCGACAACTCCCCCCGTCTGCTCACCGTCGCGGTCACCTCTCGCGCCTTGTTCGATCTGGAAGAGGGCCATGCCCTGTTCGAGCGGGAGGGGGTGGAGGCGTACAGCGCGTATCAGCGCGAGCGCGAGGACGATGTGCTGGCGCCCGGGGTGGCGTTTCCGGTGGTGCGCAAGCTGTTGGCGTTGAACCAGGGCACGCCGCCGGAGACGCCGCCGGTGGAGGTGATCCTGCTCTCGCGCAATTCCGCCGATACCGGACTGCGCATCTTCAATTCGATCCAGCACTACGGCCTGGGCATCGTGCGTGCCACCTTCACCTCCGGCGAGGCGACCTGGCCCTACGTCAAGCCATTCGGCACCGACCTGTTCCTGTCGGCCAACCCGGAGTCGGTGCGCCGCGCGCTCAGCCATGGCATCGCTGCGGCGACCATCCTGCCCAAGCCGCCGGGCGAGCACGCGCAGGAAGCGGCCGCGGCGGCTGGCGCGATCGACGCCGACCGCCTGTCCACGCAGCTGCGCATCGCTTTCGACGGCGATGCGGTGATCTTCGGCGACGAGGGCGAGCGTTTCTCGCGCGAGCAGGGCGTGGAGGCGTTCGGTCGCTACGAACGCGAGAACGCGCGCGAGCCGCTGACCGGCGGGCCGTTCCGCAATTTCCTGTCGGCACTGCATGCGCTGCAGTCCGCGTTTCCGGCCGGCGAAGCCTCGCCGATCCGCACCGCGCTGGTCACCGCACGCTCGGCGCCGGCGCACGAGCGGGTGATCCGCACCCTGCGCGAATGGGGCGTGCGCCTGGACGAGGCGCTGTTCCTCGGCGGCCGCCACAAGGGCCCGTTCCTGCAGGCGTTCGGCGCGGACATTTTCTTCGACGATTCGCAGCACAACATCGACAGCGCCGCCCGCGAGCGCGTCGCCGCCGGGCATGTGCCGCACGGGGTCGCCAACGACATCGTCAAGCCGTGAGTGCGGCGCCCGGCGGCGGCCGCTGGGCCGCGCTGCGCCGCCTGCTGCGGCAGGGAGCGGACGCGCCCACCGACCTGCGTCCCGGGCGACCCTACGTGCGCCATGGCTGGCGCTACACCAGCCTGCAGTTCAAGGGCGAAGTGACCCAGAGCCGCATGTACACCTGGTGGCCGGACGTGCTGCAGGTGGGCTACACCCGCAGCATGCTCGGTGCGCTGCTGCTGCGCCCGGATCCGCGGCGGATCGGCATCGTCGGCCTCGGCGGCGGTTCGCAGGCCAAGTTCTGCTATCGGCACCTGCCGCAGGCGCGGATCGAGGCGATCGAGGCCGACGCCGACGTGCTGGCCCTGCGCGCGGCGTTCCGCATCCCGAACGACGACGCGCGCTTCGAGGCCGTGCACGGCGACGGCGCGCGGTTGCTGCGGCAACGGCGCGATCGCTACGACCTGCTGCTGCTCGACGCCTATGACGCCGACGGCATCCCGGCCGCGCTGCTCAGCCGCGGCTTCTACGAAGACTGCCACGCGGCGCTGGCACCGGGTGGGGTGCTGGCGGTGAACCTGTACGACACCGACACCCGCCGCCATCTGATGCATCTGCGTGCGCTGTTCGGCGGCCGCGTGCTGCGTCTGGACGAGCCGCAGATGGACAACCACGTGGTGTTCGCCTGGAGCGGTGCGCTGCCGGCGCTGGACGCGCACGCGGCCCTGGCGCGCCTGCCGTGGTCGGCACGCTGGCAACTGCGCACGCCGTTCCGGCGCGTGCAGCAGGCGCTGGCGGGCAGGACGGGGTCGGGCGCGCCGCGCTAGGCGAGGACTGGCGGTATCGGGTCATTGATTGCGCGTGCATCGCACACGGCGCCTGGCTGACGTTGCACGCCATTGCTGGCAAACACGTTGCGCTCAGTTGCGATTTGCAAGAATTCCCGCTCGTTTGATGGAAGAGTCCGCGCATCGATGCGTCCGCAACACGAGTCAGCTGCGTCCCCGCCTGCGCAAGCGAGCGCAGATCCCGAGGCTATGCATACTGCCTGATGAGACATACGCGTTTCGATCGTCGCGACTGAAGGTCGCCTCCGATCAAGACAGGGCGCACCCGTAGGAGCGGTTTCAGCCGCGACAGCCACGCACGGGCTGCTTCGTCGCGGCTGAAGCCGCTCCTACGAGACAGCACGATCCCAGCAAAACGGGTTGCTGGAGATGCTCCGAAAGGCGACCACAGCCCAGCCGCAAGCCGCCGCCACCGCCTACAACGGCAACAGGATGTTGCTGAGTTTCCACTGCAGGCCCTCGCGGGTGAACACGAACGGCACCGCGGTGCCGTCGGCGGTGTGCACGGTGGCGACGAAGCGCGTGGTCGATTCGAAGCGGTGTTCGGCCTGGCGCAGCGGTTGCGGCGGGCGCGGCGCGGCGTAGGTGTCGCCGCCGACGGTGTCGCCGCTGGCGCGTTTCCACAGCGCGTCGCCCTGCATCAGCGCGCCGATCCCGGCCGGGGTGACCAGCGCATCCACGCTCATCCCACCGAGGCCGCCGGCCAGTGACAGCAGTGCGCCGCCGAACAGGCTGGACTGCATGTCGGGTCCGGCGCGGCGCACCAGCGCGTCGTCCACCTGGGCCTTCAGGTTCACCCGCAGGGTGGGGAAGTCGACATAGCGCTCCAGCGCCGCCGCATCGCGCTCGCGCAACGCCTGGTCGATGCCGCGGATGGCCAGGTACGGCCCGGCGACGACGTAGCCGCCGAGGGCGAACAGGGCGAGGAACAGCAATGCCAGCCATTTCTTCATGGGATGTCCTCGGGTCGGAGCGGGTGCTCGCGTTTGTAGGAGCGGCTTCAGCCGCGACCGACGCGATCCATGACGCCCGTCGCGTACGCGAAGCGCTGTCGTCTCAGAACTCCAGATCCAGCGCCGCGCACAGATAGTCCACGAACGGGCCCAGCGTCTGCAGGTCGGCGGCGATCTGCGTGCGCAGCCGTGGGCCGGTCATGGTGGCGTCGTTGAGCTGGCGCCAGAACACCCAGTTCTTGTGCTTGAGGTCGTCGATGCACTCGAAGTCGGCCGGGAAGCCGCGCGGCGGGCGCACCAGCATTTCGCTTTCCTCGAAGTCGAAGCGGCGGCGCAGCGCCGGCGCATGCGCGGCGGCCTTCCAACTGCCGGGATTGTCGAAGATGAACTGGCGCACCTTGCGCTGGGTGTCCGGCTCCGGATGCCACAGCCCCGCACCGACGAAGCTCTCGCCCGGCTGCAGGTGGATGTAGAACGACGGCGCCGGCACCTGCTTGCGCCGCTCGTGGAACAGGCGCGCACCCTGCCAGGTCTTGTACGGCGATTTGTCGTGGGAAAAGCGCGCGTCGCGGTGGATGCGGAACAGCGAGCCGCCGACGCCGCGCGGATCGGCGCGGAAATGCTCGCTGACCTGGGCCAGGTCCGGCTGCAGGTCGGTGATCAGGCGCAGGAACGGCTGGCGCACGTGCTCTTCGTACTTGTGCCGGTTGTCGTTGAACCAGGCCTTGTCGTTGTGCCGCGCCAGGGCACGCAGGAACTTGAAGCTGGCGTCGCTGAAATAGCTGGTCATAGGCTGCGTTGCAGGTCGTGGCCCCAGGCGGCCAACTGGTCGAGCAGGGCTTGCTTGGTAGCATCCTGCGGGTGAGCCAGGCGTAAACCGGCCAGTTCCGCGTAGAACGCGTCGAAGTTCAGTTCGGACAGGCTGCTGTCCTGTTGCAGGCGCTGTCGCCGGTAGTCGTCCCAACGCGCCTGCTCGGCGATGGACAGGCTCTGCGGCCAGTTGCGCGCGCGGTAGCGGAACAGCAGCTCGGGCAGGCGTGGATCGCGGAACTGGCCTTCCAGCGCCGCCAGTTGCGCCGGTGGCGTGGCGCGGACCTGGGCCATCGTGCGCTTGTCGCCATCGGCCAGGAAGCCGTCGTACAGCGACGCGTCGACATCCGCCGGTACTGCGGCGCGCTCGCTGGCGAACACCCGCCGCACCTTCTCCGCCAGCGCCGGGCCGGCCTCGCGCAGGCACTCTGCCTTGGCCAGGAGTTGCGCGGGGTCCAGCCGCAGCCGGGCGAAATCCGCTTCGCGCAGGTGTGCCCAGGCGACCAGTGCCGGCGCCTTGTTCAGATGCACTTCCTTGAGCGGGATGCGCTGTTCGCCCTCGGGCAGGTCGGCCTGCGGGGTGTACAGGCGGTCGGCGATCTGTTCCGGCGAATAGCGCAGCAATGGCTCGATGTCGCCTTCCAGGTCGAACACCAGCACCCGGCTGTCGATGCGCGGATGGCGCGCCAACGGCAGCACCGGCGCCGCGCACAGGCGCGCGGCCGGGTAGCGCATCGACACGTGCAGCACCGGCTGCATCGCCACCGCATCGAGCAGGCTGCCGCAGAAGCGCTTGTCGCGCAGCTTCAGCGCGTACTCCCACAACCGCGGCTGGCTGCGGCGGAAGTGCCGGGCCATGCCGATGGTGGCGTACACGTCGGACAGGGCCTCGTGCGCATCGCCGTCGCGCACGCCGTTGGCCAGCGCCAGTTGCTCAAGCTTGAACGAGGTGGCGCCGTCCTCGCGCTGCGGCCAGACGATGCCCTCCGGACGCAGCGCGTGCATCAGTCGCAGCATGTCCAGCAGGTCCCAGCGCGAATTGCCGTTGCGCCACTCGCGTTCGTAGGGATCGTAGAAGTTGCGGAACAGGCCGTGGCGCACGAACTCGTCGTCGAAGCGCAGCGAGTTGTAGCCCAGCGTGCAGGTCTGCGGTCGCGCCATCTGCTCGGCGATGCGCGCGAACGCCTCGGCTTCGCTGACGCCCTCGCGCAAGGCCTGCTGCGGGGCGATGCCGGTGATCAGGGTGGCGACCGGAGAGGGCAGCAGGTCGTCGGCCGGCTTGACGAAGAAACTGATCGGCTCCTCGATCACGTTCAACTCGGCATCGGTGCGCACCGCGGCGAACTGCGCGATGCGCGTGCGCCGTGGATCGGCGCCGAAGGTTTCCAGGTCGTAGAAGAGGAAGCTGTCTGGCATGGAGGGGCGAATGGCGGGGCAAGGCAGATGGAAGGGGCGGCGACGTCAGGTGTGTCAAAAAAGCGCGGTTTCTTTGCCCCGGCGACTCTCTTCATCCACGTCCGCCGGCCATTGTGGCTCCGGAGCGCACTTCATCGCGATGTAGTGACAGACACCCAGCGGCAATCATATCCAGAAAAACCACACCGTCAGGAAGATGATCGGATAATCCAGCCAGCGCATCTTGCTGCGGAAGCGGCGCCCTGTTTCGGTTGGAGAGAGGTAGGGCATGAAGTGGAACAGGCTCTGGACGAAGCCGACCGTTTGCTCTCTCGGCTGCAGTTCAGGAACGCCAGTCGGTCCGGACGCCATGAACCGCCGGAGGTAGGACCACAGTTGGTATAAGGTCTCAACGGTGACGTCATTGCCCTTGAGTGAGATGCGGTCGATCACCTCATTGGTTCCGGCCTTGCAGATCACCAGGATCAGTGCATGCCGGACGACGTAGGTCTTTCCTGTCGATCCGGAAACCTTGGCGATCTCCGCCTCGATCTGTTCCCAGTCATGGATCTTGATCTCCTTGCGCCAGCGCTTTAGACGTTTTAATGACGCCATGTATTCGTAGACGTAGATTTTCCTGGTGTGACGATTGAACCGGATCGGCGTGTCTCTTGGAAGCAGGCAGTCGTACAGGAGCATCCCTCCCGCCGCCACGATTCCGCCGACCAGCATGACGCACATATACAGCCCGAGTAGCGGAGCTTCGTGGAGGTACTCGTGCCTCAGCTTGATCAGGAGCGGGAGAAAGAACCCGGCGACACTCAGGAGAAACGCGCCTCCGACCAAGACACCCAGTCCCCTGATGACCGACGAGGTGCGCGAAATCTCCAGGTAGTTCTCATCGAGGTGATTCAGATCCTCATCGAGGCACGGGCTATCCAGGCGCTCATCGAAATCGATTGCCGACGCGCGCGGCGCGAGGTCCTCATACCAATGCGGATTTTTCGGGGTGAATCGGCTTGTATTCGTTGCCACACTTCCTCCGTTGCCACTGTCCTTGCAAGGGTACGCCGGATCAGTGCGCCCCCTCCAGCGGCGCCAGCCGCGCGTGCACCATCCGTTCCAGCCAGTCCCAGTCGATCCGCGACAGATCGCTGTGGCCCTGGGTGGCCTGGACCAGGATGTCGCGCTGCACCTCGCTGCGTTCCAGCGCCTGCGCGTACGGCGTGCGCAGGAAGGTGACCATGGTGTAGTGCGGCACGAAGCGGGTGGGGTGCCGCGCCTGCAGTGCCTGCCCGAGTTCGCGCTGCAGCAGGAAGCCGGCGTCGCCGACGCGGTCGCGCATTTCCACGTAATTCTCCAGCGCCATCTGCTGGATCGCGCCGGCATTGGGCTTGCGCTCGGCCTCGAAGGCGGCATAGGCGCGAGCCAGGTCCGGCTCGCGCTGCAGATGCGCGGCCAGCGCCGCGCAATCCTCGAACGCGCAGTTCATGCCTTGCCCGTGGAACGGCACCATCGCGTGCGCGGCGTCGCCCAGCAGCACCGCGCGGCCGCCCAGGTGCCAGCGCTCCAGGCGCAGCGTGCCGAGCAGGCCCGGCGGGTGCTGCTCCCAGTGCTCGGCCAGTTGCGGCATCAGCGGCAGCGCATCGGCGAAATCGCGCGCGAACAGCGCCAGCGCCTCCTCGCCGTTGCGCACCGTGGTGAAGCTGGGCTCGCCCTTGTTGGGCAGGAACAGGGTGACGGTGAAGGTGCCTTCGTGATTGGGCAGGGCGATGCACATGTAGTGCCCGCGCGGCCAGATGTGCAGGGCGTTGGGCTCGATGCGGAAGCCGCCGTCGGCGCCGGGAGGGATCTCCAGTTCCTTGTACGAGTGGTCAAGGAACTCGATGTGCTCGGCCATCGGCGCCTTGCGCTGCATCGCCGCGCGCAACGCCGAGCCGGCACCGTCGGCGCCGATCATGCTGTCGAAGCGGATGTCGTGCGGCTGGTCGTCGCGGTCGTCGATGAAACGCGCATAGCCGGCGTCGAAATCCACCGTGTGCAGGCGCCGGTAGAAATGGATGCGCGCGCCGGCCTGCTCGGCCAGTTGCAGCAGGGTGATGTTGAGATCGTTGCGGTGTACCGACCAGATCACCTCGCTGTCGTCGCGGCCATAGCGCTGCAGCTGCTGCTGGCCGTCGGCGAAATGCACCATGCGCCCGCGCATCATCACCGCCTTGGCCATCACCGCGGCATCGGCGCCGGCCTGGCGCAGCACGTGCAGGCCGCGTTCGGCCAGGGCCAGGTTGATCGAGCGGCCGCGCTCGTAGTCGTGCACGCGCGGGTCGCCGCGGCGCTCGTAGACGGTGACCTGCCAGCCCTGGCGCGAGAGCAGGATGGCGAGCAGGGAGCCGGCCAGGCCGGCGCCGATCAGGGTGATGCTGCGGGGGGATGCGTTCAATGCGGTGTCCGGAAGACGCGGCGGCTGGCCGCGCGAAGAAGGCGGCTCAGACGCCGGCCCAGGTTTCCACTTCCTCGACGAAGCGGTAGACGTCGCGGTAGCGGTTGTACAGCGGCACCGGGCTGATCCGGATCACGTCCGGCTCGCGCCAGTCGCCGAGCACGCCGACCGATTGCAGGTACTCGAACAGGGCGCGGCCGCGCTCGCGGCCGCCGGCCACGCGCAGCGACAGCTGGCAGCCGCGTTGCGCCGGGTCGGACGGGGTGATGATCTGCAGGGTATCGGCCAGGCGGGCGCGAATCAGCGTCTCCAGGTAGCCGGTGAGTTGCTGCGACTTCTGCCGCAGCGCGTCCGCGCCGGCGCGCTCGAACAGGTCCAGCGAGGCGCGCAGCGGCGCCATGCTCAGGATCGGCGGATTGCTCAGCTGCCAGCCGTCGGCGCCAGGCGCGGCAACGAACTCGGGCGCCATGCGGAAGCGGGTGCGCTTGTCGTGGCCCCACCAGCCGGCGAAGCGCGGGGTGTCGCCGTGGCCGTGGCGAGCGTGCACGAAGGCGCCGGCGACCGCGCCGGGGCCGGCGTTGAGGTATTTGTAGTGGCACCACACCGCGAAGTCCGGGGCGGCATCGTGCAGGTGCAGTGGCACGTTGCCGATGGCGTGGGCCAGGTCGAAGCCGACCGCGGCGCCGGCCGCACGTGCCAGCCGCGCCACCGCGGCCAGGTCGAAGGCCTGGCCGGTGCGGTACTGCACGCCCGGCCACAGCACCAACGCCAGGCGCGGGCCGTGTTCGGCGATGGCGCGCTCGATCGCCGCCAGCGACACGGTGCCGTCGGCGCCGTCGGGCTGCACTTCGATCAGGTCGGTGGCCGGGTCGAAGCCGTGGAAGCGGATCTGCGAGGCCACCGCGTGCTGGTCGGAGGGGAACGCACCGGCCTCGATCAGGATCGCCGGGCGCTCGCGGGTGGGCCGGTAGAAGCTGACCATCAGCAGGTGCAGGTTCACCGTCAGCGTGTTCATCGCCACCACTTCGTGCGGATGCGCGCCGACCAGCCGCGCCAGCGGCGCGGCCAGCAGTTCGTGGTAGGTCATCCACTGGGTATCGCCGTTGAAATGGCCTTCCACCGCCAGCGACGACCACTTGTCCAGCACCTCCTGCACCGCGGCGCGCGCGCCGCGCGGCTGCAGGCCCAGCGAGTTGCCGACGAAATAGGCCTGGTCCGCGCCCTGGTGCTGCGGGAACAGGAATTCCTGGCGCAGGGCCCGCAGCGGATCGGCGGCGTCGAGGGCGATGGCGTGCTGGCGGGACAGGATCTCGTTCATCGGCATTGGTTCCGGGAAGCAGGGCGAGAGTCTAGAGCGTGCGGGACGACGTGAGGTGACTGCCGGGCGGCGTGGGCGGGCGCTGCCGCGCGGGCCTTGCCGAGCGCGTAGGCCGCGTCGGTGTTCACCCGCTGCGGTGCGCGGTCGCCGGTGGATGTTCCTTGGTGGCCGCGGTCGCCGGCAGCAGCGCACTGCGGACCAGGTGGGTGAGGGTGCCGATGCTGTCGGCGACGCGGTCGCTGGTGTCGCCCAGTGCGGACAGGGCGCCGCCGTCGCTGCCGTCCTGCGGCTGCGCGGCCAGCGCCTCGGCCAGGCGCCGCTCGTCCGCGCGCAGGCTGGCCTGCGGCGGTGGCGTGCCGCTGCGCAGGCCCTCGGCCAGCTCGGTCAGCGCGGCATGCGCCTGCTGCCGGAAGTGCTGCAGTTCCGGCAGCGGCGGCGGTGGCGGCGCATCGCGCAGCACCGCCTCCAGCGCCAGCGAGGCGCGGATCAGTCGATTGCCGTTGGCCAGCACCGATTCGGCCAGGGTCAGTTCGCGCAAGTTGCGCTTGCGCCGCGGCTCGCCGCGCAGGCGTTCGATCGAGGCCTGCGCGTTGGTGCGCGCGGTGCGCGAGGCCGCGCGGGTCTCCGGCAGCGCCTGCAGGCGGCCTTCCAGCACCGCGTCGAGATGGTCGCGGTAGGCGAGCAGCAACTGCGCCAGGATCGCGCGGATGTGCTTGCGTTCCCAGGTCGGCCACAGCGCGTAGGCGGCCAGCGCCAGCGCGCTGCCGAGTACGGTGGCCTGGATGCGCTCGCCGATCGCCTCGCCCGGGGCCATGCCCTCGAACGACAGCAACAGCACCAGCATGCCGGTCAGCGACGCCACGCCGAGCCCGTAGTTGACCTGGGTCAGCAGGCGGAACCCCAGGCAGAACACGGTCAGCAACAGCAGCCGCACCACCACCCCGTCCATCACGAAGTGGGCCAGCACGGTGGCCAGCAGCAGCCCGGCGAAGGTGCCGGCCACGCGCAGCGCGCCGAAGCTGAGGGTGCCGCCGAAATCCGGCTTGAGCACGATCGCCGTGGTCATCGGGATCCAGTAGCCGTGCGGGATCGCCTGCCAGCGCGTGAACAACACCGCCAGCGCCAGGCACACCCCGCAGCGCAGCGCATGCCGGAACGCCACCGAAGACAGATTCAGGTTCGCCCGCAAGGTCTGCAGCGGCGCCAGCGGGCGCAGTGCCGCCGGCAACTGCGCTTCGGCCAGTTCGGCCTGGATCTCGCCGCGGCTGCTGGCCCAGCGGCCGTTGCGTGCCAGCGCGCGCAGCTGGCCCCCCAGGCCCTGTGCGCGCGCCACCGCGATGCGCAGCAGGCGTCGCTCGCGCGTGTCCTCGGCCTGCGCCTGCACCTGCGCCAGCGCGTCCACCAGATCGTCGAATCCGGTCATCGACGCAGTGGCCGCGTCTGGGTCCTCGGCGCTGTCCAGTGCGTGCGCGAGCTGGTCCAGCACCACTGCGCTGCGCTCGAGCACGCGTTCGATCGGCAGCCGCGCCGGCGATGCCGGCTCCAGGCGTCCGTGCAGGTCGGCCAGGGTCAGCAGTTCCAGCCGCGCGCGTTCGCACAATTCGGCGATGACCCGGAACGCCTGCACCGCACGCCCACGCGAGCGGTGTTCGCCGTGCAGCATCACCATCGCCTCCAGCACCGCCTCGGTGGCCGGCGGCGCCGCGGTGGCGCTCGGCCGCTGGCGGGCGATGCCGGCCAGTTGCCGCATCAGGTCGGCCAGGGCGAAGCGCTCCGGGCGGTAGCGCTGCAGCGGCCAGGCCGCCAGCGCCATCAGCATCTGCAGCACGCCGCCGGCGAAGATCAGCGTGGCCACGCCCACGCTCTGCAGCGGCGGCAGGCGCACGTCGGCACTGACCACCAGCAGGATCATGCTGGTCAGCCCGACCCGCGCCGCCACCGGGCCCAACGCCACCAGCAGGCCGCCGCCGAGGCCGAGCAGCAGCGCGCTCAGCGCCAGCGCGACCGTGTGCGCGCCGATCAGCATGCCCAGTAACGCGGCCACGCCCGCCGCCAGCGCCGCCATCAGCATGCGCTGCATCCGCGCCCGATACGGGCCGGGCTGGTCGGAGAACATGGTGTTGAGCGCGCCGGTGGACACCGCCAGGCCCAGCTCGGCATGGCCGGCGGCCACGCCCAGCGCCAGCGGCGCGACCACCGCGGCGGTGTTGCGCAGGGCCACGCGCACCGGCACGTCGCGCGGCTTGAGCGCGATCAGGCTGCGCAGCATTGCGGTCCCGAATGGCGCGGGCGCCAGGCGATCACGGCGCGGCGGCCGCCGGCAGCGGATGCACGTGGCCGCAGCGGGCGCAGGTGCGCAGCGCTTCGGAAGCGTAGAAGCGCGCGAACACCGGCGGGAAGTCGGTCTCGATGTCCTGCAGCGGGAAGTAGGCTTCGTGCAGCAGGTGGTTGCAGCGCTCGCAGAACCACAGCAGGCCGTCCTGCTCGTGCGGCAGGCGTCGCCGCTCGATCACCAGGCCGACCGAGTCGGGCCCGCGCTGTGGCGAGTGCGGTACCTTCGGCGGCAGCAGGAAGGTCTCGCCGGCGCGGATCGGGATCTCGCGCACCGCGCCGTCTTCCTGGATCTTCAGCACCATCTCGCCTTCGAGTTGGTAGAACCACTCCGGGCCTTCGTCGTAGTGGTAGTCGCTGCGCGCGTTCGGCCCACCGACCACCATGACGATGAAGTCGCCGGCATACAGGCACTTGTTGCCCACCGGCGGCTTGAGCAGGTGGCGGTGGGCGTCGATCCAGGCGTGCAGGTTGAGCGGGCCGGGGAGCATGGGGGTTCCTTGCGGAAAGGGACGGAGCGGCGGACCGCTCAGCGGTCCTCGCGGTCCTGGCCGATCCGCGCCAGGGCGGCGTCGTAGCGCGGGACCAGGTCCTCGATGCGGTCCAGTTCCATGCCCAGGTCGTGCACGCGGCCGTCGCGCAGGCTGTAGACCCAACCGTGCACGGTCAGTTCCTGGCCGCGCGCCCAGGCGTCGAGCACGATCGAGGTCCGGCTGACGTTGACCACCTGCTCGAGCACGTTGAGCTCGCACAGGCGCGCATGCTGCACGTTGAGGTCGCCGGCCTGCTGCAGGCACTGCTCGTGCTTCTCGGCCACGTCGGTGACGTGGCGGATCCAGTTGTCGACCAGGCCCAGCCGCGCGCGGGTCAGGCCCGCGTGCACGCCGCCGCAGCCGTAGTGGCCCACGACCAGGATGTGCCGCACCTTCAGCACCTCGACCGCGAACTGGATCACCGACAGGCAGTTGAGGTCGGTGTGCACGACCACATTGGCGATGTTGCGATGGACGAACACCTCGCCCGGTGCCATGTCGATGATCTGGTTCGCCGGCACCCGCGAATCGGAGCAGCCGATCCACAGGTATTCCGGCGTCTGCTGTTTGGACAGGCGGCTGAAGAAATCCGGGTCTTCGCGGCTGATGCGATCGGACCAGGCGCGGTTGTTGCGCAGGAGTTCGGCGATTTTGCTCATTGCCGGCCATTATCCCAGAAGCCCGCGGCCGGCGCGCGGCCCGCGCCCATGCAGCGCCTGCATGTCCGGCTTGCGGATGCGCGCGGCGGCTCAGTGCGCAGGCGCCGCCGGATCGGGCTTTTGCCGATCCCGCCGACGCGGGCCGCTGCGCAGACTTCCTCCACGCCCACACCGGGCATCAGCGGAGGATCCCATGGCCGACTTCAACGCATTCTTTCCGACCCTGCTCAAGCACGAGGGCGGCTTCGTCAACGATCCGGTGGACCCGGGCGGTGCCACCAACAAGGGCGTCACCCTGGCCACGTTTCGCCTGTACGCCAAGAGCCTGCTGCAACTGGAGCCGACCCTGGACAATCTGCGTGCGCTCACCGACGCGCAGGCCGGGGTGATCTACAAGGCCTGCTACTGGAATGCGGTGCATGGCGACGAGATCGCGCTGCAGCCGCTGGCCAACATTCTGTTCGACTTCCAGGTCAACGCCGGCAACAACGCCATCAAGCTGCTGCAGCGCGTGCTCAACGCGCAGACGCCGACGCTGAAGCTACCGGAGGACGGCAAGTTCGGCCCGGCCACCCTGGCGGCGCTGAAGGCCGCCGACCAGCGCGATCTGTACGCACGCTACAAGCAGGGCCGGCGCGATTACTACCAGCGCCTGGTCGCGGCCAAGCCGCCGCTGGGCAAGTTCCTCAAGGGCTGGCTGGCGCGCACCGACTCCTTTCCCGACCTGACTTGATCTGAGCTGACCTGAGCGAGCGCGCCCGGCGCGCGCCGCCGATCCGCCGCCGTCGCCGACGGTGGCCTTCCTTCTCCCGGAGCGACCATGGCTGGACCGACCGCATTGAACGACCTGATCGAAGCGCTGGCCGGCGCGGTGATCGAGGCGCAGGACCGCATCGAGCAGCACCAGATGGCCAACCTCGGCGACTACTTCGACGAGTTCCACCGGCCCAAGAGCGTGATCATCCGCCTGCCGTCGCAGCACCCGCAGGCGGCCGAGGGCGACGAGGACTACTACCGCGCGCCGCTGCTGCCGCTGGTCTCGACCAACGTGCTGCGGATCAAGGACGTGGAGATCAGCTTCGATGCGCAGCTCGGCGACCTCGGCGGCCTGCAGTCCGCCGACGGCTTCTTCGCGCCGGAACCGCCCGGCCCGCAGGCGGCCTGGCAGGCCAAGCGCACCGCCACCCGTTCCAGCGTGCGCGTGGATACCAGCGCCAGCGCGCGGAGCCAGCGCCAGAGTGCCGTCCACGTCGTGTTGCGCGTGGAAGGCACCGAACCGACTGACGGAGCGGCCAGATTGCTCAACCATCTGGCGCAGACGCAGGGCGTGTTCAAGACGGTCATGGCCGACAAGCCGGACGTCGCGGGCACGGACGATGTAACCAATCCCACCAACTAAGGAGTCACTGCAATGGCTGACGAACTCGTCAACATGTCAAGTCAATTCAAGGGTCTGCCCATGGGCGACCTGATCGGCGGACCGCTCGATGCGGCCTGCGACGCGCAGGTCAAGCTGGCCCGCGCCACCGCCGATTTCATCCGCGTCATCGGCTTCCTGCCGCCGACCGATCCCAAGGATCCGCAGGGCACCGGCGCGACCCGCACCGCCAGCTTCCGCTTCAAGCGGCCGGTCGACGATCCGGACAATGCCGGCGGCATTGCCGAGGAAGAGGTCGAACTGGAAGTGCCGCTGCTGGCCATCGTCAACGTGCCCAGCCTGAGCATCCAGACCGTGGACGTCACCTTCGACATGGAAGTGAAGTCGTCCTTCTCCTCGAAGGAAAAGACCGATGCGTCGGCGTCGATGTCGGCGGACGTGGAATACGGCTTCGGCCTGTTCAAGGCCAAGGTGCACATCCAGGGCTCGGTGGCCACGAGCAAGGAGAACACGCGCAGCTCGGACAACTCGGCCAAGTACCACGTCTCGGTGCATGCCGCGGACAAGGGGCCGCCGGAAGGCCTGGCGCGGGTGCTGGACATCCTGCAGACCGCGGTGGCCCCGCGCAAGGTCGGCAAGCCGGTTGCGGTCACCCCGTAATCCGCTAGCGATCCGTTGAACCATCTCGTCGGGGGACTCGTCAACCATGTTCGACCTCACTGAAGTCAAGTTCGTCAAGCGGGTCGTGGTCGGTAGCGACAACCCGACGCAGATGCAAACGCCCGAGCAGATCGAAGCCGCCCGGGCCCTGCTCAACCGATGTCTGAGCGATTCGCCCAAGGGCGCGATCATCGGCACCGAGAAGAATTTCGCCGTGCTGCAGATCGGCGAGCACCAGGTGGTGATGCAGTGGCTGTGCTACCACGTGGGCTTCCCGCGCAAGCCCGGCTGGCTGAAGGACGACTGATGGCCAGGCTGCGTTGCGACTTCGACCTGCTGCTGCAGGGATTGTCGGCGGCCTTGCTGGAGGCGCAGCGGCGCTGCCGGGCGCGCCACGCGCGGGCACTGCGCGCATGCTTCGGCGCCGCCGAGACCGTGCAGGTGGTGACGGAGGAAACCGAGCCGCCGGCGTTGCAGATCCCGTTGTGGGAACTGCGTGCATGGCAACTGCCGCAGATCGGCGAACTGGCCCTGTCTTTCGATGTGGAACTGGAGGTGGTGGAGATGCCGAACGAGGCGCCGCGCCTGCTGCTGCAGGTGTCGCCGCGAAGGCCGCGCCGGCCCGGCCACCGTCTGCAGATCCTGTTCCGCGGCACCCATACCCCGGTCGGCGAGGTGCTTTTCGACGGGCAGCAGCTGAAGCTGTGGCACCTGTCCGAACCGGCCACCCCGCACGACCCCGACCAGGAGACGGCACATGCGTAGACACGGGTTCCTGCTGTCGCGGCACGACACCGACCTGTGGTGCCGAGAGCTGCACATCGATCTGCGCTCGCTGGCCCGCGCGCAGCGCTTGCGCCGGCGTCAACGGCGGGCGCTGTGGCTGCTTGCGGCCCTGTTGCTGGCGGCGGCCGTGGTGGCACTGGTCTGGCGCGGCCTGCACTGACCGCACCGTTCGTTTCCCTTTCGTGTTTCCAGAGGAGAGTCGCATGCGTATCCGTTCGCGTGATGTTGCACATTTCCCGGTTTGGCTGGCGCTGTGCCTGGCCTTGCCATCCGCAGCCGGCGCCGCGCTGCAGGCGGCCACTGCGGCCAAGCCGGGCGCGGCGGCCAACGCCGAGGCGCTGCCGGCTGGCCAGTGGAGCGGCACCCTGACGCTGGAAGCACAACCGCCGGGTGCGGAGAATCTGGTCGCGCTGCGCCTGATCCAGGACAGCGGCCAGGCCAGGCTCGCCTTCGGCTCGCCGCAGAACTGCAACGCGCTGGTCAAGCCGCAGCGTGCTGGCGGCTTCGTTCTGGACTCGATCAACGGGGGAGCCTACTGCGACAAGTTGATGGGCAAGCCGCTGCGCGTGCAGCGCAGTGGCGACGACCTGCGGCTGTTCGTCGACGGCAAGGCCCTGCTGGTGGTGCTGCACACCGATCCTGGTCGGCCCAGTCCGCTGACGGGCACATGGCAGGGGCTGGACTCTGGCGGAAAGATCCTCGAAAAGCCGACACTGGAGGTGACGGTCTCTCCCAGCCCGCAGGCGCCAGGCAGTCCCACGGTGGAACTGCACTACGGCACGCCCTGGGGCTGCAAGGTGCAGGCGCGCTACGTTGGCATGCGCGCGGATGCGGCGGTGTATTCGCTGGACATGAACGACAAGGGGCACTGCGCGGAACTGAGCGACGGCCGGCTGGTCTTGCGTGCAACGCCGGACGGGGGCGTCAGTCTCCAGATCGCGGGCAAGGCCGGGAAGTCCCCACAACTCGTGCCGCTGAAGCGCGTGTCCGCCAGCCGGTAATCCGTGGCGCATGCGCGCCGGCCGCCGTTTCCGTCCAGGAGTGGCGCAATGAACGTCTGGATCAAGATGCTGGCCGGCGCGTTGCGGCGCCGGCTGACCGCGGCCCACAGTGGCGTGCCGCGGCTGCCGCCGCCGGGCATCCTGCCGCAGTTGCTCGCCGAGTGCGAAGCGATGGCCCGCTATGCGCTCGAGCACGGCTTGGCGGTGCCGCCGGAACTGATCGCACGCCTGTCGGTGCTGGTGAGCGTCGGCTCATCGGAGGGCGCGGCCGGCGACAGCGACATCGAGGTGCGCGCGCACGAACTGGCGGTGACCCATCGGCGGCTGGCGCAACTGATCCGCCCGGCGACGCCGCAGGCGGTGTTCCTGCTCGATGCCGAGCGCCGCCGCCCGCACTGGGCGACCCTGCTCGGCCCGCTACCGCTGGTGCGCGCGCTCACTGCCACCTCCCTGATGTTCCTGTTCCTGGTGGTGGCCACGGCGTTGTCCAGCAAGGTAAGTGCGGACAACGTGCGCCTGGGATTCCTGGATTCGTCCGGCAGCGTGCTGCTGTGGAACGCCTTGTTCCTGCTGTTCTGCGCCGGCCTGGGCGCCTCGTTCTCCTCGCTGTTCCAGGTGCACCGCTACGTCGCCGACGCCAACTACGACCCCAAGTACGACGCCTCCTATGGCGCGCGCATGATCCTGGGCCTGATCGCCGGCCTGATCCTGGTCGAAGTGCTGCCGCCGGACCTGTTCGAGACCGGCAGCATGCGCAGCTTCGGCAAGCCGACCCTGGCGATGCTGGGCGGCTTTTCCGCCACGGCGGTGTACCGCCTGCTGCAACGCCTGGTCGATGCCATGGAAACGCTGGTGCGCGGCGACACCTCGGCGCAGGCGCAGGCCTCGCTCGAGGTGCAGCGCGCCAGCAATGACACCGAGCGCATGCGCTGGCAGGGCGAACTGGCCGCGCAACTGATGGCGCTGCAACAGTCGATCGAGGCGGGCACGCCGCCGGCGGCGATCCAGCAACGTCTCGCCGAGTTCGCCCGCGCGATGCTGCAGGTGGAAGCCGCGCGGCTGCCGCCGCCGTCAGCGTCGTCCGACTGAAGCGCGCCTTTCCTCGCTAACCGGACCCACACGCAGGAACGGCGTGCGGCTGCGACTGGCGTGGCCGGGAAGCTCCATCGTGGCGGATCCCGCAGGACGGGACGCGCGCCGCTCCATCAGACCTCCTGTCGCGCGGCGAAGCCGCGCGTTGGACGTGCCCGGATGGCAGTCGCGTGGCGTCCGCACCGCGCGCGTCCTCAGCATCGATCGCGACGCAGGACTTCGGTCTGCGTCACAGGCCGAGCGCGCTAGCACGAGATTCTGTCTACGAAACTGGACGAATGCGGTAATTCGCACAATTTCAGCCGTCCTGCTCGCCCATATCAGCCTGAACCCGATGGCTGCCATCGCGCAGCGTGACAAGCTGGGGGCGCAACGCAAGCGCGGGTTCAGCGCTGTCGCATCGGTTGAAGAAAAGGGGCGCGTCGCGCTGCATGGGACGCGGGTTACCGCGCGGTCGCGCGTTGGAGATCCATTGCGAACACAGGTAGAGAATGAACACACGTATCGTGATTGCCGCCGAACGCAGCATCGTGCTGGAGGGCATGGTCGCCCTGTTGAACAACACGTCGGGCATCGAGGTGGTCGGCCACGCGGTCGATGGATTGGAGTGCGTGCAACTGGTGACCCGACGGCAGCCGGATGTCGTGCTGATGGACGTGATGCTGCCTGGCCTCAACGGCATCGAGGCCACCCGCCGGCTGTTGCAGCGCAGCCCGCGCAGCAAGGCGATCTGCATTGCCGCTTCCGACGCCGCGGCCAACGTGCGCGCGGTCATCGATGCCGGCGCCAAGGGCTACCTGGCGCGCAACAGCACCTTCCACGAATTGCTGCGCGCGATCCAGCAGGTCGGCAACGACCAGCTGTACATCAGCCCGCAGCTGTCGCAGTCGCTGGTCAGCGAGTACCGCTGTCCGCCCGGCGACGCGGTCTCGGCCTACACGCTGCTGACCTCGCGCGAACGCGAGATCGTGCAGTTGCTGTCCGAGGGGCTGTCGACCAAAGAGATCGCCGCGCGCCTGCACATCAGCGTCAAGACCATCGGCACCCATCGCGAGCACATCATGCTCAAGCTGGGCATGCAGAGCATCGCGCAACTGACGCGCTATGCGATCCGCGAAGGCCTGTCGCCGCTGGAAGGCGGCAGGGCCAGTGCGCGTCGTGCCGAGCACGACCGCCAGGGGCCGGCCAGCCGCTGCGGGTGAGGCGGCGCACGCCGCGGCGGCGCAGCCGGGTGGCGACGGTGCGAGGTCCCGTCAGCCGCTGCGTGGCGACGTGGGGTCAGTCCGGGCGTCGCGCGTGCATCAGCGCCGCGACGGCTTGCGCGCCGGAGTTCGCCTGGGCCTGCAGCGCCTCGCGCACCGCAGCCTGGTTCGCCGGCGGATGGTTCTGGCTGAGTTTGAACTTCAGCTCGACCCGCTCGACCTGGAAACGGAAACCGACGATGCCGCGCAACTGGCGCCGGTGCGCGTCGTTGTCCGGCTCGTAGCGCCACTCGCTGCCCAGCGCGCGCTCATGGCGTTCGCTCAGCCGCGCCACCACATCGGCCAGCAGCGCTTCGTCGTCGCTAGGGTGCAACTGCCCGTGCAGGTGCGCAGTGGCGTAGTTCCAGGTCGGCACCCGCGCCATCGCTTCCTTGTCCGGGTACCAGCTTGGCGAAACGTAGGCGTGCGGGCCGTGCACGATCAGCAAGGCCGGCCCGGCGTGCCGCGCCTGCGGGTTGGCGCGCGACCAATGGCCTTCGACCAGGATGCGTTCACCGTCGCGCCGGTACAGCACCGGCAACGGCGTGGCGCAGGGCAGGCCATCGGCGACGGTGACCAGGGTGGCGAACGGGTTGTCCGCGATCAGCGCATCGAGCGCGCCCAGGTCGCTTTCGGCGAAGGCGGGCGGAACGTGCATCGCCGGATCAGGCGCGCGCGCCCAGGGTCTGGGTCATTCGCCCGCGCAGGCCGGCATCGTCGTCGGCCTGCGGCGGCGACACCTCGCCCAGCGAGAAGCCGCGCGCCCGCGCATCGTCCTCGTCCAGGCCATCGAAGGCGACGAACTCGGCGTCGAACAGCGCCGCGCGGGCGGTGTCCTCGCTGTCGTAGCTGAGGGTATTGCCGTCGCTGTCCAGCACCTCGGCGGTGCCGGCGTCGCGCACGCGCAGGCGCGCCCACACCAGCAGACGGCCTAGGCTGGCCAGGTACCACTGATCGTGGGCGGGAGAATCTGAAGTCATGGAATCACCAGGGAAAGCAGCCAGAGCAGGGCGGCCATGCCCAGGCCGAAGAAGATGGTCATCAGCGACAGCCAGGCCGGTGTCGCCAGGCCGGACAGCCCGCGGTCGCCGAGCGGGCGGTAGCGCCGCGCCAGCAGCCAGCCCAGCGCGACCGGCTTGAGGAAGGCGCCCGGCCCGAACGCCGTCACCAGCGGCGGATGGCGGTCGCGGATGTGCACCAGGGTCAGCGGCCAGAAGATCAGGAACGCGCTGGCCCCGGCGATCGCCACGCCGACGAAGCACAGCGCGAAGAACAGGATCATGGCTGGGCTGGCTCGCTGCCGTCGAACCGGCCGATGATCTCGATCGGGCCGACGATGTTGTCGTTGAGCGCGTCCAAGTCTTCGGCCGGAATCCACCACTCGGTGTGGTGTGCGCCGCCAACCTTCTGCACCGGGTAAGCAGAAACGAAGTCTGCGCGGACCGCGAAGCGCGCCACGTAGCCGATGCCGCTGTCCTTGACGTTCCAGCGCGCTGAAATCTCTTCGGCGTAACGCTGGTTGGTCACCGGGTAGAAGATCGGCTGCTCCGGCAAACGCGGAGGCCAGCGCCGGAACCCGCTGGCGCGCAGCAGCTCGAACTCTTCCGGTCCGAGCGGGCGGTACATGGTCACCGTGGTGGCGGCGTCGCCGGCCATGCTCAGAACTCGGCGCTGCCCGGCGCGCGCGGGTAGGGGATGGCGTCGCGGATGTTGCTCAGCCCGCACACGTACACCACCAGGCGCTCGAAGCCCAGGCCGAAGCCGGCGTGCGGCACCGTGCCGTAGCGGCGGAAATCGCGGTACCAGCCGTAGTGCTGCGGATCCAGGCCGAACTGCAGCATGCGCGCATCCAGCACGTCCAGGCGCTCCTCGCGCTGGCTGCCGCCGATGATCTCGCCGATGCCCGGTGCCAGCACGTCCATCGCCGCGACGGTCTTGCCGTCGTCGTTCAGGCGCATGTAGAAGGCCTTGATGTGCTCGGGGTAGTTGGTCACCACCACAGGACGGCCGACGTGCTGCTCGGTCAGCCAGCGCTCGTGCTCGGTCTGCAGGTCCAGGCCCCATTCCACCGGGAACTCGAACTTCTGCCCGGACTTCTGCAGCAGGCCGATCGCGTCGCCGTACTCGATGCGCTCGAACGGCGAGTTGATGAAGGTCTCCAGCTTGCTGATCGCGGTCTTGTCGACGCGTTCGGCGATGAACGCCAGGTCGTCGGCGCGCTCGTCCAGCACCGCGCGGAACAGGTACTTGAGGAAGTCCTCGGCCACGCGCGCGTCCTCGGCCAGGTCGGCGAAGGCGATCTCCGGCTCGATCATCCAGAACTCGGCCAGGTGGCGGGTAGTGTGGCTGTTCTCGGCGCGGAAGGTCGGGCCGAAGGTGTAGACCTTGCTCAGCGCCAGGCAGTAGGCCTCGACGTTGAGCTGGCCGGACACGGTCAGGAAGGTCTCCTTGCCGAAGAAGTCGCGGCCGAAGTCGACCTGGCCCTGCGCGTCGCGCGGCAGGTTGGCCATGTCCAGGGTGGAGACGCGGAACATCTGCCCGGCGCCTTCGGCGTCGGAGGTGGTGATGATCGGCGTGCTGATCCAGTTGTAGCCGTTCTGGTGGAAATAGCGGTGCACCGCCTGCGCCAGGCAGTTGCGGATGCGCGTCACCGCGCCGAACAGGTTGGTGCGCGGGCGCAGGTGCGCGACCTCGCGCAGGAACTCCGGCGACATCGGCTTGGGCTGGATCGGGTAGGTCAGCGGGTCCTCGACCCAACCCACCACCTCGACCGCGCTGGCCTGGATCTCGTACGACTGGCCCTTGCCCTGCGATTTCACCAGCACGCCCTTGGCGATCAGCGAGCAGCTGCCGGTGAGCCGCTTGACCTCGTCGAAGTTGGGCAGCGCGTCGGTCGCCACCACCTGGATCGGGGCGAAGCAGGAGCCGTCGGTCACGTTGATGAAAGCCAGTCCGGCAGATCCGCGCAGCGTGCGCACCCATCCCCGCACCGTGACTTCGCCGCCTTCCGGGATCTTCCCGGCCAGCGCATGTGCAACGCTCACCACCGTCATGACTTGAATCCTCGCCGCAGCGACTCGATATGGAAGGGGCAAGTGTACTGGCTGAAGCGCGGCGCTTGCGAGGCATGCGGCGATCGGCCGCCGTCCTTCCTATAATGTCCGTTCGCAGTCGCCGGAGTTCGTCATGGCCATCCGTCTCACCCCCGTCGCCCACGCCCGCGTGCAGCGCTTTGTCGCGCAGACGCCCGGCGCCCTGGGATTGCGTTTCGGCGTCGAGCGCACCGGTTGTTCCGGCTGGGGCCATGTCACCGACCTGGCACGCGAGGCGCGTGCGGACGATGCGGTGTTCGAGCAGGACGGCGTGCGCATCTACGTCGATGCGACCAGCCTGCCGCTGGTGGACGGCACCGAGATCGACTTCGCCAAGCAGGGCCTGGGCGAGACCTTCGTGTTCCGCAACCCCAACGCCACCGCCGAGTGCGGCTGCGGCGAGAGCTTCACCACCGACGCCGCGCACGCCGGCGCGCCCTGAGCGTCGCCGCTGCGGCTGGGTAGCCTCCTTGCGGAGGGCGCGGGGCAGGGCGCCCCGGTTGTCGCATGCAACTGCCTGAGTTCTGCGTCACCCCAACGCCTATGCGCTGTGCTTCGCGCAGGAAGGCGGCGTCTGCAACTGCTGCGGCGAAACCCGCGCATGGCGCTACTAGGGGCTGTTCTACTGCGCCGGCGACGCCCCGCAGTTTCTGTGTCCCTGGTGTATTGCCGACGGTCGCGTGACTGTTCCGTTGTTTGCAGTGCGGCCAGCATCGCCTGCATGTGGATATGGTTTGGTTCAAGTCATTGATTTGATTGGCTTCGTACACTGCGGTGGCGTCCCTGTCCCGCGCCGGGAACGGCTGGCTTGTTGGTGACCGGGCATCTCGGTCATAATGTGCGGCTTCCTGCCTTCCCGGCAGGAGTCCTTGCCCCACCGCCGTCGCACCGCGGGGGGCTGTCCGGCCGCAAGGCCACATCCGAAAGGTACACACCATGAGTCGTCATTACGAAATCGTGTTCCTGGTCCACCCGGACCAGAGCGAGCAGGTCCCGGCCATGATCGAGCGCTACAAGTCGCTGGTCGAGAACGGCAAGGGCACCATCCACCGTCTGGAAGACTGGGGCCGCCGCCAGCTGGCGTACCCGATCCAGAACCTGGTGAAGGCCCACTACGTCATGCTGAACATCGAAGTGGACCAGGCCGTGCTGAGCGAGCTGGTCGAGAGCTTCCGCTTCAACGACGCAGTGCTGCGCCACCTGGTGATCAAGCGCGACGGCGCCGACACCGAGCAGTCGCTGATCATGAAGAGCAAGGACGAGAAGGCCGACAAGCCCGAGCGCGGTGAGCGCCGTCGTCGCGACGACGAAGAGGGCGATGCGCCCGCCGCCGCCACCGAAACCGACGGCGACGCCGCCGAAGCCGCCTAAGGAGCACGCTCATGTCCAAGTTCTTCCGTCGTCGCAAGTTCTGCAAGTTCACCGCCGAGGGCGTCAAGGAGATCGATTACAAGGATCTCAACACCCTGCGCCAGTACCTCACCGAGAACGGCAAGATCGTGCCGAGCCGCGTGACCGGCACCAAGTCCAAGTACCAGCGTCAGCTGGCCACGGCGGTCAAGCGCGCGCGTTTCCTGGCGCTGATCCCGTACACGGACAACCACGACGTCTAATTCCGGGTTTCCCGGAGCGATACGGCCCGCACCGTCCGGTGCGGGCATTCAAGCGAAGTCTGGCGATTAGAAAAGTGCGGTGCCGTCGGGCGCAATCCCGACTCCCCAATCCCCAATCCCGGCTTCTCCTATTCGGACAGCACCCGTTGCGGCGGCCGCGTGCCGACGCTAACGAATAACGGAGCAAGACCATGCAACTGATTCTTCTGCAGAAAGTGACCAACCTGGGTGGCCTCGGCGACAAGGTCGACGTCAAGCCGGGCTACGGCCGCAACTACCTGGTGCCGCAGGGCAAGGCCGTGCCGGCCACCGCCGCCAACATCGCTGAGTTCGAAGCCAAGCGCGCCGAGTACGAAGCCAAGGCCAAGTCGATCCACGACGACGCCGAAGCCCGCGCCGCCAAGCTGGAAGGTGCCAGCGTGACCGTCAAGGCCAACGCCTCCACCGAAGGCAAGCTGTACGGCTCGGTCGGCCCGCGCGACATCGCCGAGGCCTTCACCGCCGCCGGCATGCCGCTGGAGAAGGGCGAAGTGGTGCTGGGCGAAGGCGCGTTCCGCAACATCGGCGAGTACGAGGTGCTGGTGCGCCTGCACGCCGACGTGGAAACCACGGTCAAGGTCGTGGTCGAAGCCGACGCCTGATCCCTGCGTCATCGCTGTACCGACACGGGCACCGCAAGGTGCCCGTGTCGTTTTTGCCGATCTGCGCCACCTGAGTGTGCCGTGCTGCCCTGGCCGGTGGGTCGCGGTCGCCCGCGTATGCGACCGCCGTCGCATCGCCGCCGCCCGGCGCCGGCCGCCCCAGTGCCGCGCAGGGGCCGCTATACTCAGCGACTCGTGTCCGATGTCGGCCCGGCGTTGTAGCCGCATCAATGGGTTGGACGCAGGACCTCACCTGGATCTTCACTAGCGGCAGCGCAGCTCGGAATGCCGGCGGCGTCTGCCATGGATTGCCCGCACCATGCGCCTGTCGACCATCAAGCTGTCCGGCTTCAAGTCCTTCGTCGATCCGACCACGCTGCACCTGCCGACCAACATGACCGGCATCGTCGGTCCGAACGGCTGCGGCAAGTCGAACATCATCGACGCGGTGCGCTGGGTGATGGGCGAAAGCTCGGCCAGCCGGTTGCGCGGCGATTCGCTGACGGACGTGATCTTCTCCGGTTCCTCGGCGCGCAAGCCGGTGTCGCAGGCCACGGTGGAACTGATCTTCGACAACACCGACCACACCATCGCCGGCGAGTACGCCTCGTTCAACGAGATCTCGGTCAAGCGCCAGGTCAGCCGCGACGGCAGCAGCAGCTACTACCTCAACGGCACCAAGTGTCGGCGCCGCGACATCACCGATCTGTTCCTGGGCACCGGCCTGGGCCCGCGCAGCTACTCGATCATCGAGCAGGGCATGATCAGCCAGATCATCGAGGCGCGCCCGGAAGACCTGCGCGTGTACCTGGAGGAGGCCGCCGGCATCTCCAAGTACAAGGAGCGGCGCAAGGAGACCGAGACCCGCATCCGCCACACCCGCGAGAACCTGGAGCGCCTGGGCGATTTGCGCGAGGAGATCGGCAAGCAGCTCGAGCACCTCAAGCGCCAGGCGCGCCAGGCCGAGCAGTACCAGGCGCTGCAGGAGGAACGGCGGATCAAGGATGCGCAGTGGAAGGCGCTGGAATACCGCGGCCTGGACGGCCGCCTGCAGGGCCTGCGCGAGGCGCTGGGCCAGGAAGAGACCCGCCTGCAGCAGCTGATCGCCGAACAACGGGATGCCGAAGCGCGCATCGAGACCGGCCGCGTGCGCCGCGAGGAGGCCGCCGAGGCGCTGAGCACCGCGCAGGCCGAGGTCTACAAGGTCGGCAGCACCTTGGCCCGGATCGAGCAGCAGATCCAGCATCAGCGCGACCTGTCGCAGCGCCTGCACAAGGCGCGCGACGAGACGCAAACGGCGCTGGCCGAACTCGGCCAGCACATCGGCACCGACGAGGCCAAGCTGGCGCTGCTGCGCGAATCGGTGGACGTGGCCGGCCCGCAGCTGGAGCATCTGCAGGAAGACAACGAATACAAGCAGGAAGCGCTGCGCGAGGCCGAGGCGCGCCTGGCCGACTGGCAGCAGCGCTGGGAATCGCACCAGCGCAATACCGCCGAAGCCTCGCGTGCCGGCGAAGTGGAGCGCACCCGCGTCGATTACCTGGATCGGCAGTCGCTGGAGGCCGAGCGCCGTCGCGAGGCGCTGCTGGCCGAGCGCGCCGGGCTGGACCTGGACGCGCTGGCCGAGGCGTTCGCGCAACTGGAACTGCAGCACGAGACCCAGCGCGCCGCGCTGGACGGCCTGACCGAGCAGGTCGAGGCGCGCAAGCAGGCGGTGGCGGCGCTGCAGGACCAGCAGCGCACCGCGCAGGCCGAACTGGCCGACGTGCGCAAGCAGGCGCAGGCCGCGCGCGGCCGGCTGTCGTCGCTGGAAACCCTGCAGCAGGCCGCACTCGGCCAGGAGCAGGGCGCGGCAGTGGCCTGGCTGCAGGCGCGCGGGCTGGATTCGGCGGCGCGCGTCGGCGAACGGCTCAACGTCGAGAGTGGCTGGGAGAACGCGGTCGAAGGCGCGCTCGGGCAGTTGATCGAAGGCGTGCTGGTGGAGGCGCCGGAACAACTGGTCGACGCGCTGGGCGAACTCGGCGAAGGCCGCATCGCCCTGGTCAGCGGCGAGGAGGCGGCCGAGACCTTCGCGCCGACCTCGCTGGCGGCCAAGGTGCAGGGGCCGATCGCGATCCGCCGGCTGTTGGCGCGGCTGCACGCGGCCGAAGATTTGAGTGCAGCGCGGGCGCTGCTGCCGCAACTGGGCGAGGGCGACTCCATCGTCACCCGCGACGGCGCGCGCCTGGGCCAGGGCTGGCTGCGGGTGTCGCGCTCCGGCGCGGCCAAGCAGGGCGCGCTGCTGCGCGAGCGCGAGATCCAGAGCCTGCGCGGCCAGATCGAGACGCTGCAGGAGCGCGAGGCCGATCTCGAACACCGCCTCGGCGAGATGCGCGCGCAGTTGCTGGCCGGCGAGCAGCAGCGCGAGGACGCGCAGCGCCAGCTGTACCAGGCGCACCGCAGCGCTTCCGAACTGGCCGGCCAGTTGCAGAGCCAGCAAGGCAAGGTCGACGCCGCGCGCACCCGCATCGAACGCATCGAGCTGGAGGTCGCGCAGCTGCTGGAAACCCTGGACAGCAGCCGCGAGCAGGCGCGCGAGGCGCGTTCCAAGCTGGAAGACGCGGTCACCAGCATGGGCGACCTGGAGTCGGTGCGGCACGCGCTGGAAAGCGAGCGCCGCCAGCTTACCGAAGCGCGCGACCTGGCCCGCGACGCTGCGGGGCGGGTGCGCGAAGCCTCGCACGCGCTGGCCCTGACCCTGGAGTCGCAGCGCACCCAGATCGCCTCGCTGAGCCAGGCGCTGGAGCGCATGGGCAACCAGCGCGGGCAACTGGACGCGCGCCTGGGCGAACTCAGCGCGCAGTTGAACGAGGGCGATTCGCCGGTGCTGGCGCTGGAGGCCGAGCACCAGGCCGCGCTCAGAGAGCGCGTGCGTACCGATCGCGCGCTCGGCGAGGCGCGCGCGTTGCTGGACGGCATCGACAACGAACTGCGTGCGCTGGAGCAGACCCGCCAGCAGCGCGACGAACAGGCGCTGGCGCAGCGCGAACGCATCGCCCAGCGCCGGCTCGACCAGCAGGCGCTGGTGCTCAGCGCCGAGCAACTGTCGGCGGCGGTGGTCAAGGCCGGTTTCGTGCTCGAGGACGTGATCAATGGCCTGCCCGAACATGCCGACCCGGCCGAGTGGGAGCAGGCGGTGCAGCAGATCGACGCGCGCATGCGCCGGCTGGAGCCGGTCAACCTGGCGGCGATCAGCGAGTACGGCGAGGCCGCGCAGCGCGCCGAGTACCTGGAAGCGCAGGACGTCGACCTCAATACCGCGCTGGAGACCCTGGAAGACGCCATCCGCAAGATCGACCGCGAAACCCGCGGCCGCTTCAAGGACACCTTCGACCGGGTCAACTCCGGCGTGCAGGCGCTGTATCCGCGCCTGTTCGGCGGCGGCCACGCCTACCTGGAACTGACCGGCGAGGACCTGCTGGACACCGGCGTGGCGATCATGGCGCGGCCCCCGGGCAAGCGCGTGTCCAGCATCTCGCTGCTGTCCGGCGGCGAAAAGGCGATGACCGCGGTGGCGCTGGTGTTCGCGATCTTCCAGCTCAACCCCGCACCGTTCTGCCTGCTCGACGAGGTGGACGCGCCGCTGGACGAGGCCAACGTCGGCCGCCTGGCGGCGATGGTCAAGGAAATGAGCGAGAAGGTGCAGTTCCTGTTCGTCAGCCACAACAAGGCGACGATGGAGGCGGCGCACCAGCTCAGCGGCGTCACCATGCGCGAACCGGGCGTCAGCCGCCTGGTCAGCGTGGACCTCGAGGAGGCCGCGCGTTTGGCGGGCGCGGCCTGACGTGACATGCTAAAGGGCGTGATGCGCGTCGAGGCGCTGTCGCTGTAGGGACAGACCTCGTGCGCAAGCCGCTACGTTCCCCCTGTGTACCCTTGCCGGAGTAACCCCTGAATGTCCGACATGGCAATGCTACGCATCGGCATCCTCGCCGCCGGCTTGCTGTTGATTGCGGCGATCTTCCTGTTCGGCCGCCCCAAGAAACCGAGCCAGGGCCGGCGCGTGGAGCCGGCCGATCCGGCCGCGCCGCGCCGCGAACCCTCGCTGGGCGACGCCGCCCCGGCGGTCGGCGATGACGCGCTGGCTGCCGATGGTGTCGACGGCGACGCGCGCCAGCCCGAACTGGGCCTGCCCGCGGCGGAAGCGCCGGGCGCCGAGCTCGGCAAGCGCCCGAGCCAGGATTTCGACAAGATCGTCTCCCTGTACGTCGCCGCCCGCGCCGGGCAGGTGCTGCGCGGCGAGGACATCGTGGTGGCCGCGGAGAAGACCGGCCTGACCTTCGGCCACATGAACGTATTCCACCGCCTGGTCGAGGGGCATCCCGAGCGCGGCCCGATCTTCAGCATGGCCAGCATCATGAAGCCGGGCAGCTTCGACATGGCGCACATCCGCGAGATGGAGACCCCGGCGATCGCCTTCTTCCTGACGTTGCCGGCGCCGATGACCGCGCTCGACGCCTGGGAAAAGATGCTGCCGACCGTGCAGCGCATGGGCGAACTGCTCGACGGCGTGGTCCTGGACGACAGCCGCAACGCCCTGGGCCGCCAGCGCATCGCCCACATCCGCGACGACCTGCGCGCCTACGACCGCCAGCACCAGGCGCCGCCGTTGACGAAGGCGCCGCGCTGGTAAGCGCCGCGCCAGCGGCGCGGCGCGGGATTGGGGAGGCGGGATTGGGCAATCGTACACGCTCCAGGCCCGGTCACTGCTCCGAACAGCCACATCATCGACCTGCCGATCGGGTGTGGACCGCCGCTGCGGCGCGGCCCGGCGTACTGCCGGTGTGGCATCGGCATGAAACAAAAAAAACCTCCATGAAGGAGGCCAATGAGACGAGAGGATCCTGGCTGGCGAGCGAAGGCTGGCGGGCGGATCGGTGCGCAGCTGGCTGGCGCAAGGCTGGCGGGCTTGCTGCGGGGCGCAGTGTAGCGGCCGCGCGCGATCGGCGATCGAACGCGAATCAATCTCATCTGTGGGTCGCTGCGGACTCCTGCTCCAGGCCCCGGGCGGCACCGAGCGCTGGAGCGCCCCCGACGGGCTGTACGTGCGCTGCTCGACGCAGCAGGGCGGCTCACTGCGCGGGAGCGGCAGTCGATGGTCGGGCCTGTTTTGCAGGCGTCGAGGGAGCAGTGGCTTGCGTGGTCCCGGGCGCGTGGTCCGGTTCGGCATCGGCCGCAGTCGCTGCGTCGTCCGCATCGGGTTCCGGATACGGATAGGGCGGTGCGGCGGCGTTCGGCAACTGCGCGCGCCAGTGCTGCAGCCAGCTGCCGATGCGCGCACCCACGTACAACTGCGGATACGACGGCGCTTCGCCTTCGGCCTGTTCGCGTGCGCTGATCTCGGCGCTGGCCAGGCTGTAGCTTTCGATCATGTCGTTGGTGCGCGCCAGTGCGTCGATCAGCCAGGCACGGCCGAAATAGGTGGCGCTGGCGGTGTTGCCGCAGCCGAACGAGGGCCGGTCGCGGCGTGCGGCGGTGATCACAAGGGTGTCGGCGGTCTTCAGCGCCGGCACGAAGCCGCCGGAGTAGCAGGCCGAGATCACGATGATGCGGTTGCGGATGCCGGCGTCGTCGAGCAGGCGGCGCAGTTCCTGCGGGGTGATGGTGTCGTACTCGGCATCCTCGCCGGGGCCGAACTGCAGGTACAGCTCGTGCTTGTCGGTGCCGTGGCTGGTCAGGAACAGCAGCAGCGCATCCTCGCGCGGATCCATCAGCTTGCCGACGCGGTCCAGCGTATCGGCCAGGTTGTCGTAGGACGCCTGCGGCGCGTAGGCGTGCGCGCCCAGGTTGTCGCCGTGGTTGATCAGGGTGGCGATGCGGCCCGCGGCGCCGAAGCGCTGCGTGAACATCTGCCGCAGGTACAGCACTTCGTTGCGGAATACGTCCTCGCTGGCGTCGCCAGCGAAGCCGACCACGTACAGGTCGGGAATGCCTGGGCGCTGCGCCTGCAGCGATCCCAGCGCCTGGCGCAGTTGCGCCTGGTCGACCGGATCCGGTGCCGCCTCGTCCTGCGCCGCCTCGTCCTGCGCGGTGTCGGCCGCGCCGGCCGGCATGGCGCCGGCATCGGAATGGCAGGCAGGCAGGGCCAGCGCCAGCAGCGCGGCCGGCAGCAAGCGGCGTCGCAGCAAAACGAGCGGTCGCTGCCACGCCGCCAGGACGGCCCTCAGGGCAGCGGCAGGCCGGCGCATGCGTGTTCTGAGAAGCCCAGGTCGGCGAAGCTCTCCGCGCGGCGGTGGCCGTTGCAGGCCTCGCCCTGGCGCGGTTGCGGGTAATCGTCGCGGCGGTCGATCAGCACCGTGTCCAGGCCGGCGGCGCGGGCCGCATCCAGTTCGGCGACCACGTCGGACAGGAACACGATCTGCGCCGGCGCCACCCCGATCGCCTCGGCGATGCGCGTGTAGCTGGGTTGCTCGCGCTTGCCGCCGATCTCGGTATCGAACCAGCCGGAGAACAGCGCGCGCAGGTCGCCCGCGTCGCTATGGCCGAAGAACAGTTTCTGCGCCGGCACCGAGCCGGACGAGTACACGTACAGTGCGCGGCCGTCGGCATGCCAGCGGCGCAGCGCCGGGGCGGCATCGGGATAGATGTGCGCGGTGAAGTCGGCATCGCGGTAGCCGGCCTCCCAGATCATGCCCTGCAGCGCCTTGAGCGCGGTGTGCTTGCGGTCCTGGTCGATCCAGCCCTGCAGGGTCTCCACGATCACCGCATCGGTGCAGATGCCGCCGCATTCGCTGGCGACGGCATCCAGCCAGTGCCGCACCTGCGGCTGCTGGCCATGCTCGCGCACGAAGCCGGGCAGGGCGCGGCGCGCGTACGGGAACAGCACGTCCTTGACGAAGGAGATGCTGCTGGTGGTGCCTTCGATGTCGGTGAGAACGACGCGCGGATCGGTCATCGCTCAGTGCGCCTCGCCGCGCAGCTTCGCCTCGTAGCGCGGGAAGCGCTGGGCGATGTCGGTGCCGGTGAAGTGGCCGACCCAGCCGTCCGGCTCGGTGAAGAAGCGGATCGCGACGAAGCGCGGTTCCGGCCCCATGTCGAACCAGTGGTGGGTGCCGTCGGGCACGGCGATCAGGTCGTTCTGCACGCACTCGATCTCGTAGACCTTGCCGTCCACGTGCAGGGTGAACAGACCGGAGCCGGCGACGAAGAAACGCACCTCGTCTTCCTTGTGGAAGTGCTCGTCGAGGAACTTCTTGCGCATCTCCTCGCGCTGCGGGTTGTCGGGGGCGATGCTGACCACGTCCACGGTCTTGAAGCCGTTGGCGGCGACCAGGCGGTCGATGTCGGCCTTGTAGGCAGCCATCACCGCTTCCGGCGAGGCGCCGGCCTCGATCGGCTGGTTGGCCTGCCAGCGCTCGAAGGTGACGCCGATCTTGCGCAGTTCGGCGGCGATCGCGTCGCCATCGCGGCTGTCGAACAGCGGCGTGTCGGGAGTGGTGTCGGCGAAGATGCGGAGTCGGCTCATGGCGGCGGGCGAAAGCGGCAGGGGGAACGAAAAGGGTAGCAGGTGCGCGGCTGGCGGCCGTTGCGGCGCTGGAACGCTGTCGCGCCGCGGCGGCTCAGCCGGCGGCGCGCAGCTTGCGCAGCTCCAGCTCGCAGTGCAGCAGGAACTCGAAGGCCTCCAGGTGGCGTCGCGCCTCGGCCATGTCGCGGCCCCAGGCGTACAGGCCGTGGCCGTCGATCAGGTAGCCCCACAGCGGCGTGCGGTCGAGCAGGGCGTCGACCTGCGTCGCCAGCACGGTCATGTCCTGGGTGTTGGCGAACACCGGCAGGTCCACCGCGGTCTCGTGGGTCTGGTTGCCGTGCAGCGCCTTCAGCAGCTCGTAGCCTTCCAGGCGGATATGGCCCTGCGGTGCGTACAGGCGCGAGGCGATGGTCTGCACCGGCGAATGCGTATGCAGGATGCAGCCGACTTCGGGGAAGCGCCGGTACAACTGGGTGTGCAGCAGGGTCTCGGCGGATGGGCGCAGCGGACGGCCGACGGCCTGGCCGTCGAAGTCCACCACCATGATGTCGTCCTCCACCAGCCGGCCCTTGTCGCGGCCGGAGACGGTGATCGCCGCGTGGCGCTCGTCCAGGCGGTGCGAGAAGTTGCTGCTGGTGGCGGGAGTCCAGCCGGCCTGCGAGAGTTCGCGGATGTTGTCGATCAGCAGGTGCGCCAGCGTGCGCAGGCGCTCGGAATCGTAGGGCAGTGCGTTCATGCGCGTAGTGTAGGGCTTGGGGGTTGGATTGGGATGACAGGTGGCTGGATCCAAGCGCATCTGCTCATGCCTTACCTTCACGCCAACCCCTCTCCCGGGGGGAGAGGGGCTTTGGCTTCTCCCTTCTCCCCTTGGGAGAAGGTGCCCCGCAGGGGCGGATGAGGGTCCGGGCGAAGCCACGTGTCGCCAGCTGGGTGCAGCGCTTTGCGCGCCGTACCCTCACCGAACCCCTCTCCTGGAGGGAGAGGGGCTTATGGCGCTCAGCCCTGGCTGCCGCGCAGGCGGCTGTGGCGGTAGCCGTAGCCGAAGTAGATCGCCAGGCCGATCACCGTCCAGCCGGCCATCAGCATCCAGTTGTGCGCGGTCATCGCCGACAGCAGTGCCAGGCAGCTGAGCACGCCGGCGATGCAGATCGGCCAGGCGAACGGGATGCGGAACGGACGCGGCAGGTCCGGCTGGGTGCGGCGCAGGATCAGCACGCCGGCGCAGACCGCGGCGAAGGCGATCAGGGTGCCCATCGAGGTCAGTTCGCCCAGCACGTCCAGCGGAAACAGCGCCGCCAGCAGGGCGATGCCGATGCCGGTGATCACCGTGTTGACGTGCGGGGTGCGGTAGGTCGGGTGGATCTTGGTGAACACCGGCGGCAGCAGGCCGTCGCGGGCGATGATCATGAAGATGCGCGGCTGGCCGATGATCATCACCAGCACCACCGACGACAGGCCGATCAGCGCGCCGACCTCCACTACCACGCGCAGCCAGCCCAGCTGCGGATGCGCGGCGACCGCGGTCACCACCGGCTCGTCGGTGCCCAGTTGCGCGAACGGCACCAGCCCGGTCATCACTGCGGCCATGGCGATGTACAGCACGGTGCAGATCACCAGCGACAGGATCATGCCGATCGGCAGGTCGCGTTGTGGCCGATGCGATTCCTGCGCCGCCACCGACACCGCCTCGAAGCCGATGTAGGCGAAGAACACCATCGCCGCGCCGCGCAGCACGCCGTCCATGCCGTACTTGCCCGGGCCTTCGTTGGCGGGGATGAACGGGTGCCAGTTGGCCGGGTCCACGTATTTCCAGCCGGCGGCGATGACCAGCACGATCAGGCCGCTCTTCAGCACCACCATCGCCATGTTCATCGCCGAGGACTTGCGGATGCCGACGTAGCACAGCCAGGTCAGCAGCAGCACGATGCCGGCGGCGGGGAGGTTGGCGATCGCGCCGGTGGGCTGCAGCTTGCCGTCCAGTGGCGCGTTGACCAGGGCCGCCGGTAGATGGATGTCGAAGTGGTCGAGCAGGCTGAGGAAATAGCCGGTCCAGCTCACCGCCACCGCCGAGGCCGACACGCCGTACTCCAGCACCAGCATCCAGCCGATGAACCAGGCCGCCAGTTCGCCGAAGGTGGCGTAGGTGTAGGTGTAGGCGCTGCCGGAGACCGGCACCATCGCCGCGAACTCGGCGTAGGCCAGCGCGCAGAACGCGCAGCACACCGCGGCCAGCACGAACGAGAGCATGATCGCCGGCCCGGCGTGGTTGGCCGCGGCCTGCCCGGTGATGACGAAGATGCCGCCGCCGATCACCGCGCCGATGCCCAGCGCCGTCAGGCCCCAGGGGCCGAGCGCGCGTTGCAGGCCCAGCCCGCCGGCGTCCTCGTGACTGGCGTGGGGGTGTTTGGTGGCCAAGAGTTGTTTGAGCATGGAGCGGTTCCAGCCGGGCGCGGCGCGCGAGGAAGAGGGGACGAACGCGAAGACCGGCGCGGACGCCGGTCTTCGGGGGAGCGGATCAGGCCTTCGCGGCCAGGCGGCTGTTGCGGATGCCGTAGAAGAAGTAGATGCACAGGCCGATCAGGGTCCAGCCGACGAACACTTTCCAATGCTCCTGGAACGCCTGGAAGAACAGGCCCACGCAGAACAGCGCGCCCAGCGGGCACACCGCCCAGAACAGCGGTACCCGGAACGGACGCGGCAGGTCGGGACGGGTGAAGCGCAGCACCATCACGCCGACGCAAACAGTGGCGAAGGCCAGCAGAGTGCCCATCGACACCAGTTCGCCCAGCACGTCCAGCGGAATCAGCCCGGCCAGCAGCGCAGCGAGCACGCCGACCACCACCGTGCCGACGTAGGGCGTGTGGAAGCGGCGATGGACCTTACCGAACAGCTTCGGCAGCAGGCCGTCGCGGGCCATGGTGTAGAAGATGCGCGGCTGCGCCATCAGCATCACCAGCACCACCGAGGACAGGCCGGCGATGGCGCCGATCTCGACGAAGGTCTTCAGCCACGCCAACTGCGGGTAGTGCTCCAGCGCGGTGGCCACCGGCTTGGCGGTACCCAACTGGGTGTAGGGCAGCAGGCCGGTCAGCACCGCGCAGACGATGATGTAGATGATGGTGCAGATGGCCAGCGACACCAGGATGCCGATCGGCATGTTCTTCTGCGGGTCCTTGGTCTCGCCGGCCGAGGTCGAGACCGCATCGAAGCCGATGTAGGAGAAGAACACGATGGAGGCCGCACGGAAGATGCCGCTCCAGCCGAACTCGCCCGGGCCGGTGTTCTCGGGGATGAACGGGTGCCAGTTGTCCGGGTTGATGTAGAAGAGGCCGACGCCGACGAACAGGCAGATCACCAGCACCTTGATCGCCACCACGATGGCGTTGACGAAGGCCGACTGGGTGACGCCGATGTAGCACAGCGTGCTGACCGCGGCCACGATCAGCACCGCCGGCAGGTTGACGAGGTTGCCCGAGGCCACGAACGCGTGGCCGGTCCAGGTCAGCGGCGCGCTGGCCAGTTCCACCGGGAAGGGCAGGCCGAGGGTGCCGGTGACGAAGCTGATCAGGTAGGCCGACCAGCCGACCGCGACGCTGGAGCCGGCGAACAGGTATTCCAGCACCAGGCACCAGCCGATGAACCAGGCCACGCCTTCGCCGAGCGTGGCGTAGGAATACGAGTAGGCGCTGCCGGAGACCGGCAGCATCGCCGCGAACTCGGCGTAGCACAGGCCGGCGAAGGCGCAGGCCAGGCCGGCGAACACGAACGAGAGCATCACCGCCGGGCCGGCATGATTGGCCGCGGCCTGGCCGGTGAGCACGAAGATGCCGGCGCCGATCACCGCGCCGATGCCGAGCAGGATCAGGTGTCTGGCGGTGAGGGTGCGTTTGAGGGTGGCTTCCCCCTCCAGACTGCCTTCGAACGGTTCGCCGGCATCGACGTGACCGGCCGGTTCGATCGGCTTGACCCTCAGCAGAGACTTGAGCATTCGGTGCATCCCCAGGTGGCGGTACGGGGCAAGCGGCCCCGGCAATGGCGAAGCGCCGGGCCCGCAGCGGGCGACGCAAGCGTCGTACCATGCCAAAGCCGGCCGGCCGCCACAAGCCGCGCTGCACCGTCGGCGGCGATAATGGCGGCCCCCGAACGCGAGAACGCCGATGCCGGAGTCGTCCCTACGCCAGCAGTTGCAGGCCCATGCCCGGCAGTGTCCGGAGCAGGCCGAGGTCGCCGCGCAGTTCCTGGCCTTGCTCGACGATGCCGCCGATCCGTTCGTGCGCGCGCGCCTGGACGGCCACTTCACCGGCTCGGCCTGGCTGGTCAGCGCCGATGGCACGCGCACCCTGCTGACCCATCACCGCAAGCTGCAGCGCTGGCTGCAACTGGGCGGACACGCCGACGGCGACCGCGATCTGGCGCGGGTGGCGTTGAAGGAGGCCGAGGAGGAGTCGGGGCTGGCTGGCCTGGTCGTGGACGACGGCGCGATCTTCGACCTGGACCGCCACTGGATTCCTGAGCGAGGCGATGTGCCGGGGCACTGGCACTACGATGCGCGGTATGTGGTCCGCGCCGGCGCGGACGAAGCCTTCGCGGTCAGCGAAGAATCGCTGGCGTTGGCCTGGCGCTCGATTGCCGAATTGCTGGATGAAGCGGATCTGGATCCGTCGCTGCGGCGCATGGCGCGCAAATGGCTGGAGCGGCAAGCCCCTCTCCCCCCGGGAGAGGGGTTGGGGTGAGGGTCGGGCGCGAAGCGCTGCACCAATCTGGCAACACGAGGCTGCGCCCGTACCCTCATCCGCCCCTTCGGGGCACCTTCTCCCGATGGGAGAAGGGAAAGCCAGAGCCCCTCTCCCCTCGGGAGAGGGGTTGGGGTGAGGGTAAGAGCGCGCAGCGCACCCACAAATCCCCAATCCCCAATCCCAGCTAGTAAAGAATGCGCGTCCGCAACGTCCCCGCCACCTGCGCCAGTTCCTCCTTCAGCACCGCCGCCTGCTCCTCGCTGGCGCCCACGTCGATCACCACGTAGCCGACCTTGGGGTCGGTGCGCAGGAACTGGCCGTCGATGTTGACGTTGTGGCGCGAGAACAGTTCGTTGATCTGCGACAGCACGCCCGGCACGTTGCGGTGGATGTGCAGCAGGCGCAGGCTCTCGGCGTGCTCGGGCAGGGTCACCTCGGGGAAGTTCACCGCCGACAGGGTGCTGCCGTTGTCGCTGTAGCGCACCAGCTTGGCCGCCACTTCCACGCCGATGTTGTCCTGCGCCTCCAGCGTGCTGCCGCCCACGTGCGGGGTCAGGATCACGTTGTCGTGCCCGACCAGCGGCGATTCGAACAGGTCGCCGTTGCCCTTGGGTTCGATCGGGAACACGTCCACCGCGGCGCCGCCGATGTGGCCGCTGCGCAGCGCCGCGTCCAGTGCGTCGATGTCGATGACGGTGCCGCGCGAGGCGTTGATCAGGTGCGCGCCCGGCTTCATCTGCGCCAGCTGCGCCGCGCCGATCATGTCGCGGGTGGCCGCGGTTTCCGGCACGTGCAGGGTGACCACATCCGAGCGCGCCAGCAGGTCGTCCAGGTCGGTGGCGGTGCGGGCGTTGCCCAGCGACAGCTTGGTCTCGATGTCGTGGAAGATCACCTGCATGCCCAGCGCCTCGGCCAGCACGCCGACCTGGGTGCCGATGTGGCCGTAGCCGACGATGCCCAGCACCTTGCCGCGGGTCTCGTGGCTGCCGGCGGCCGACTTCGACCAGCCGCCGCGGTGGCATTCGGCGTTCTTCTGCGGAATGCCGCGCAACAGCAGGATGGCCTCGGCGATCACCAGTTCGGCGACGCTGCGGGTGTTGGAGTAGGGCGCATTGAACACCGGGATGCCGGCCAGTTCGGCGGCATCCAGGTCGACCTGGTTGGTGCCGATGCAGAAGCAGCCGACCGCGATCAGCCGCTTGGCGTTGGCCAGCACCTCGGCGCTGAGCTGGGTGCGCGAGCGGATGCCGACGATGTGCGCCTCGGCGATGCGCTGCTTGAGCTCGTCTTCCGGCAGCGACTTGGCGTGCAGTTCGATCTGCGAGTAGCCGGCCGCGCGGAACACGTCGACGGCGGTCTGGCTGATGCCTTCGAGCAGCAGCACGCGGATATCCTGCTTCGGAAACGAGGTCTTCTTGGGCGACATTGCGGCGAGTGAGCGATGGCCAACGGGCCGGTCACTATGCCAGATGGCTCCGCGCTTTGGTGCGCCGCAATAGGATGCCGGGAGGCCGTGGATGCAACGCCGGCGGACGGTTTCAGGTGCATCGATTGGCAGCGGCCGGCGAGGGCATTCGTGAGTGGGGAGTGGGGATTCGCAAAGGCGCGACCTGCTGGCAGCGAACTGGACGCCGTTGCGCAACGCTGGCACGCTTGAATGCTTGCCTCCGCCGATGCCTCTCCGCCCATGACCGACCCGCGCCTGGATGCCCTGGCCCTCGCCGTTCCCGGCCTGCGCCTGAAGACCGATCCCGCCGACCTGGAACACTACGGCCGCGATTGGACCCGGCGCTGGACCCCGGCGCCGCTGGCGATCGCGCTGCCGGCGACGGTGGAAGAGGTGCAGTCGGTGCTGCGCTGGGCCAATGAGCACGCGGTGGCGGTGGTGCCCTCCGGCGGCCGCACCGGCCTGTCCGGCGGCGCGGTGGCCGCGCACGGCGAATTGGTGCTGAGCCTGGAGCGGATGAACAAGGCGCTGGCGTTCGATCCGGTCGACCGCACCCTCACCGTGCAGGCCGGCATGCCGCTGGAAGCGGTGCACAACGCCGCGCGCGAGCACGGGCTGCTGTACCCGGTGGACTTCGCCGCGCGCGGGTCGTGCTCGATCGGCGGCAATATCGCCACCAACGCCGGCGGCATTCGCGTGATCCGCTATGGCAATACCCGCGAATGGATCGCCGGGTTGAAGGTGGTCACCGGCAGCGGCGAGCTGCTCGAGCTCAACCGCGGCTTGATCAAGAATTCCAGCGGCTACGATTTCCGCCAGTTGCTGATCGGCTCCGAAGGCACCCTTGGCATCGTGGTCGAGGCCACCCTGCGGCTCACTGATCCGCCGCCGCCGAGCAACGTGATGCTGCTGGCGCTGCCCTCGTTCGAGGTGCTGATGCAGGTATTCGCCGCGTTCCGCAGCCGGCTGCAGCTGGAGGCGTTCGAGTTCTTCACCGACCGCGCGTTGCAGCACGTGCTCGCGCATGGCGCGCAGGCGCCGTTCGACACCGTCTATCCGTACTACGTGGTCACCGAATACGCCAGCGGCAACGAGGCGCAGGAGGCCGCGGCGCTGGCCGCGTTCGAGGCCTGCATGGAGCAGGGCTGGGTGCTGGACGGGGTGATCAGCCAGAGCGAGGCGCAGGCCGCGCAGCTGTGGCGCCTGCGCGAAGGCATTACCGAGGCGGTGGCGCGCTACACGCCGTACAAGAACGACGTCTCGGTGCGGATTTCGGCGATGCCGGCGTTCCTGGCACGGACCCAGGCGCTGCTCGGCGAGGCCTACCCGCAGTTCGAGGTGGTGTGGTTCGGCCACATCGGCGACGGCAACCTGCATATCAACGTGCTCAAGCCCGACGCCACCGCGCCGGCCGAGTTCATCGCCGCCTGCGAGCAGGTCACCAAGCTGCTGGCGCAGGTACTGGCCGAGCACGGCGGCAGCATCTCCGCCGAGCACGGCATCGGCCTGGTCAAGAAGCCGTACCTGGACAGCACCCGCAGCGCCGAGGAGATCGCGCTGATGCGTGCGGTCAAGCGCGTGTTCGATCCGTCCGGTCTGCTCAATCCCGGCAAGCTGTTCGATCCCTGAGCCCGGCCGCAGCACTGCCGCACGGCCCGTTCAGGCGCTGCGCGCGGCGGGCCGCTAGGCTATGCGGCGCGGCCCTGGCCGTCCCCCTTTTCACGATCCTGTTTGGAACGATTGCGATGACCCGAGTGACCGCGCGCTGCGCCCTGCTGTTCGCCTTGATCCTGCCCGCGTTCGCGCAGGCGTCCAGCTTCGCTGGCAGCTCCGCCGGTTCGGCCTCGGCCGGTTCGGCCGGCAGCTCGGCGTCCTCGGACAGCAGTTCCAACAACGACAAGGTGGTGCTGCAGGCGCGCGACGACGCGGCCGGCTTCGTCGCCAGCGCCGGCCGCATCCGCGGCGTGCAACTGGAAGCGGCGTTGCGCGTGCTGCGCGAACGCAACCCGCAGGCGCAGCAGGCCAGCGACCTGGAACTGGCGCAGGCGATCCTGGCGCTGTGACCGCGCGCCGGCCACGGCGCCTAGTCGCGCGGTGGCTGGTGATGCTGGCGCTCGCCGCTGCGGTACCCGCAGCGGCCGCGACGGTGTCCGTCGATGAGCGCGAGCTGAGCCCAGCCGAGCGCACGGCCAGCCAGGCCGTGCTGGCCGCGGCGCAGGCGCGGCTGCCCCCGGCCTGGGCCGCGGCGCTGCCGACAGGGCTGCCGCTGCAATGGCGCGACGACCTTCCCGCGCAAGTGCATGGGCGCGCGCAGGCCAGACGCCTGCTGTTGAACAAGCGCCTGCTGCGCGACTGGATGGCGGCAGAGGATTCCGACACCGATCCGGCCATCGATCCGGCGCGGCGACCGGCCCTGGCCGCGGTGCTGCATGAACTGGCGCATTTCTACGATCGTGCCGCCGCAGGGCGGCTGTCGTCCGATCCGCGGCTGCTGGATCTGGCCGGCTGGCAGGTCAGCCCGATGCGCCTGGGCCTGCGCCGCGGCCACAACCGCTTCACCGAGCGCAGCCCGGACCGCTACGAATTGCAGTCGCCGGCCGAGTTCGTGGCGGTGAATCTCGAACACGTCCTGCTCGATCCGGACTATGCGTGCCGCCGCCCGGCGCTGGCCGCGTATTTCGCCGAGCGCCTGGCGTGGACGCCACCGGCCCGCGACTGCGCGCCGGGCCTGGCGTTCGTGCAGGATCCGCTGGCCGAGCAGGCGGCGCTGCTGCAGATCGACCCGGCGCGGGTCTACGCGGTGGACTACCTGCTGGCCGAAGGCAACGCGCAGCCGATGAGCCACTGGGGCCACAGCATGCTGCGCCTGGTGATCTGCGCGCCGGGGCGGCCGCTGGGGCCGGCATGCCGGCTGGACCTGGCCGAGCACCGGGTCTTGTCGTTCCGCGCCTTCGTCGATGATGTGCAGATCTCCAGCCTGCGCGGGCTGACCGGTTCGTACCCGTCGCGGCTGTTCGTGCTGCCGCTGCGCCAGGTGGTGGACGACTACACCCAGGTGCAACTGCGTGGCCTGCAGTCGCTGCCGCTGCGGCTCTCGCGCGAGGAGATCGCCGCGCTGCTGGAGCGCGCCGCGCAACTGCACTGGAGCTACGACGGCCGCTATTACTTCCTCAGCAACAACTGCGCGGTGGAGACCTACGCCTTGCTGCACGACGGCGTGCCGCGGTTGTCGGCCGCGCACCTGTCCGGCATCAGCCCGACCGGATTGCGCCGGCGCCTGGTACGGGCCGGCATCGCCGATGCGTCGGTGCTCGACGATGCCGACGCGGCGGTGCGGGAGGGCTATTACTTCCCGGCGGCGAGCGCGCACTTCGCGGAGATGTTCGCGGTGGCGCGCCGTGGGCTGGCGCTGCCGGCGCGCACTGCCGACGCGTGGCTGGACCTGCCGGCCGCGCAGCGCGCGCCGTGGCTGCAGCGCGGTGACCTGCGCGCCAGTGCGGCCTTGCTGGTGCTGGAGAACGCCGCGCGGCGCCGCGCCGAACAGCGCGGCCGCGATGCGTTGAAGCGGCGCTATCTGGGCACGCCGCTGCCGTCCGCGGTGGCCGCTGCGGGCGAGGGCAAGGCGGCTGCCGACACCCGCGACGCCGCCAGCGCCGTGCGCGCCGTCTTGGCCGAGCAGGGGCTGCTCAGCCAGCCGGCGAGCCTGCTGCAGGGGCAGCCTGGCTATGGCCTGCCGCAGGCGCAGGAGCGCGCCTGGCTGCAGGTCCAGGGACAGGCGCGGATCGCGGCGCTGCGCGAGGATGGTGTCGCGTTGCAGGTGCGCCTGCGCGGGTTGCTGCCGGCGCCACTGCAGGCGGACCTGGCGCAGATCGATGCCAACCTGGCGACGCTGGGCGAACGCCTGCGCACGCTCAACCGCGAAGGTGGCGGGCTGCAGTTGGATTCGCCGTCGCTGTTGCGGCAGCGTGGTGGGCAGCCCTAGTGCGGCATGCGGGCTTGCGATGCGAGGCGATCGAAGAGAGATGTATCGCGCGTGCGGTTGACGGCGGCGCGGTCGCGGCTGAAGCCGCTCCTACGACGCGGCCGGCGGTGGGTTTGTTGCATCGGCTGGTTGCAGCGCAGCCTTTTCGTTATGAAAGGAGGCCGATAGTTCCAGTCGTCGGGACTCAAGTCCCTCCCACAAAAAAGCGGCGTCCCCTCCGCTCGGTTTTTAGGAGCGGCTTCAGCCGCGACGAGCGAAGCGGGGGAGCTGGCCGATGGCGACTACCTTCAGGCCGACGCCGATGCCCGCAAGGGCGCTACCTTGCCCGCACGCAAACCGCCATCACGGCAGTTCGAGACCGACATCCTTGCCGTAGCGGCGCAGCCAGGTGTCGCGCGGCGGATCCTGGCGGTACTGCGCGCGCAGCGTCGCCCACGTCTGTTCGTTGCCGTCGCAGTACTTGGCCATCGCCTGTTCCAGTTCGCGCCGCCGCGCCGCGTCGTAGGGCTCTTCGCCGGCGAAATGGGTGCAGGTGTCCTGGCGCGCGACGAAGGCGCGGATCGGCGCGGGCATCGCGCAGAACCCTTCGTAATGCTCTGGATCGACCGCGTCCGGAATCGTGCACGCGGGCTTGGCCGCGGCTGCGGTGGCCGGCGGCACCGGCATGGCGAGCGCCAGCGCCGTCACGGCCAGCAGCAGACCGAGGGACGCGCGCCGTGGCGCGTGCCCGGCGCGGCCGGCGCGGGAGGCGTGATTGGCACGGCGCCCGCGCACGGACTCAGTCGGCGCGGCCGGCGAATTCGCCGGTGGTGGTGTTGACCAGCACGCGCTCGCCGTTGCCGATGTACTCCGGCACCATGATCTCGATGCCGGTATTGAGCTTGGCCGGCTTCGGGCGCTTGGTGGCGGTGCCGCCCTTGAGTTCCGGCGGGGTCTCGATCACTTCCAGGGTCACGCTCTGCGGCAGCTGGATCGCCACTGGCTGGTCGTCGATGACCTGCACGTAGATGCCGCTGAGGCCGTCGGTGATGTAGCCGGCGTCGGTGCCGATCGCATCGGCGTCCAGGGTGTAGGGCGTGTAGTCCTCGTCGTCGAGAAACACGAAGGCCTCGCCGTCCTTGTAGGAGAAGGTGGCCTGGCGGCGCATCAGCTCGACCTCGCGCAGGTCGTCGTCGCCGTCGAAGCTGGCATCGAGCTTGTTGCCGCCCGGCACGCTGTACATCACGAAGCGGAAGCGCACGTTGCCGCCGCGGCCCTGCGGCGAGCTGCGCTCGATGTCGCGGATCTGGTACACGCCGTTGTTGTACTCGACGACGTTGCCTTTCTTGATTTCGTTGGCTTTCATTTGGGGCTGGGAATCGGGAGTTGGGAATCGGGAATGGGAAAAGCAAAGGCGGAGAACTGGCAATCGGAGGGAAGCGCTTTTGCGATTCCCGATTCCCGATTCTCCGTTCCCGGCTACTTCGGCGCCAACCGCACCGCGCCATCGAGGCGAATGGTCTCGCCGTTGAGGTAGCGGTTGCGCAGCAGGAACATCACCGTGTCGGCGAATTCGTCCGGACGGCCGAGACGCGAAGGATACGGGATCGACGCGGCCAGCGACTGTTGCACGGCCTCGGGCATGCCGTCGACCATCGGCGTCCAGAAGATGCCCGGGGCGATGGTGTTGACGCGGATGCCGAAGCGCGCCAGTTCGCGCGCCATCGGCAGGGTCATCGCCACCACGCCGCCCTTGGACGCGGCGTAGGCGGCCTGGCCGATCTGGCCCTCGTAGGCGGCGACGCTGGCGGTGTTGACGATCACGCCGCGCTCGCCGTCCTCGCCCGGGGCGTTGTGCTGCATCAGGTCGGCGGCGGCCTTGGCGACGTTGAAGCTGCCGACCAGGTTGACCATAACCGTGCCCTGGAAGGTGGCCAGCGGCATCGGCGCTTCCTTGCCGAGTACGCGGCCGGCGCCGAGGATGCCGGCGCAGTTGACCGCGGCGTTGAGTCCGCCGAGGAAATCGCGTGCCGCCGCCAGCTGCGCCGCCACCTTGGCCTCGTCGCTGACGTCGGTGCGCAGGTGGCAGGCCCGCTCCGCACCCAGCGCGGCGACCGCGGCCGCGCCCTTGTCGTCGTTCAGATCGAACAGTGCGACCTTGCCGCCTTCGGCGACGATGCGTTGCGCCACCGCCAGGCCGAGGCCGGACACGCCGCCGGTGACCACCGCTTTGAGATCGGCAAGCTGCATGGATGTTCCCTCCCAGGAAAACGTCCAGTTTAGAGGCTGCCGCCCCGTCGCGGCGAGACGCGACGACCGGCCGCTGTGGGCAAGCCTGTCGTCGGGTGCGGAGCTAGCGCGCTCAGGCTTCGGCGGCCAGCGCCTGGCCGACCTTGCTGCCGGTGGGTCGGCCGAGTTTCTGCGCCAGCCAGCGGCCGGTCGCGGCCAGTGCCGGCAGGTCGATGCCGGTGTCCACGCCATTGCCGTGCAGCAGGTAGACCACGTCCTCGCTGGCCACGTTGCCGCTGGCGCCCTTGGCGTAGGGGCAGCCGCCGGCGCCGGAGACGGCGGCATCGACCACGCGCACACCTTCTTCCAGGCAGGCGGCGATGTTGGCCAGGGCCTGGCCGTAGGTATCGTGGAAATGCACCGCCAATGCGTCCATCGGCACAGCGGCAGCGACCGCGCGCAGCATCGCCCGCGCCTTGCCCGGCGTGCCCACGCCGATGGTGTCGCCCAGCGAGATCTCGTAGCAGCCCATCGCGTGCAGCCGCTGCGCCACCCGCACCACGTCGTCCAGCGGCACCGCGCCCTGGTACGGGCAGCCGAGCACGGTGGAGACGTAGCCGCGCACCTTGACCCCATCCGCCGCCGCGCGCTCCAGCACCGGTGCGAAGCGCGCCAGCGATTCATCGATGCCGGCATTGGTATTGGTGCGGTTGAAGGCCTCCGAGGCGGCGGTGAACACCGCCACCTCGCGCACCCCGACCGCGGCGGCGCGCTCGTAGCCCTGCAGGTTCGGCACCAGCACCGGATAGTCCACCCCCGGCACCCGCGCGATGCCGGCGTAGACCTCGGCTGCATCGGCCAGCTGCGGCACCCATTTGGGGCTGACGAAGCTGGTCGCCTCGATGCTGCGCAGGCCGGTGCGCCCCAGCCGCGCGATCAGCTCGATCTTGTCGGCAGTGGCGACCCAGGCCTTCTCGTTCTGCAGGCCGTCGCGCGGGCCGACTTCGACGATGCGGACGCTGTCGTTCATCGCGCACGCTCCTGCACCGGGAGGGAGTGCGCGCGCCGCGGCGTCTGCCGGGCAATGCGCATGAGACGGGAAGCAACGAGGATCATGCGAATTCCTGAGAGGGAGGCGGTGAAGCACCGGCAGCACGGCCAGCGCCGTGCGCGGGTACGACGCGGCAGCACGGATCAGTCTGCTGCCCGGCGGTGGCAGACCGCTTCGATGTTGTGGCCGTCCGGATCCAGCAGGAACGCGCCGTAGTAGTCGGGGTGGTAGTGCGGGCGCAGGCCCGGCGCGCCATGGTCGCGGCCGCCGGCGGCCAGGCCGGCGCGATGGAAGGCATCCACCTGCGCGCGGCTGACGGCGACGAAGGCCACGTGCACGCCGTTGTCGCCGGCGTCGCGGCCGCCGTCGGCGATCCAGAAGCTGGGTTTGCCGTCGCGGCCGAAGCCGATGTGGCGCTGGCCGCCGCTCTGTTCGGCGCTCACCTGCATCACCACGTCCAGGTCCAGCGCGGCCAGGGCGGCGCGGTAGAAGGCCAGGCTGCGGTCGAGGTCGCTGCAGCGCAGGCCGAGATGGTCGAGCGGGTTCATGGGCAGGCCCTCCAGGCCGGTTCGCGTTTGTCCAGGAACGCATTCAGTCCTTCCTGGCCCTCGGCCGAGACCCGCAACTGCGCGATCAGCGCCGCATTGGCCTGGTCCAGCGCATCGCGCTCGCCGCCAGCGGCGACCCGCCGCACCAACGCCTTGGCGCCGGCGGCAGCCAGCGGCCCGGCCTGGCCGAGCAGTGCGACCTGGCGTTGCACCGCCGCGTCCAGCGCCTCCGGCGCCACCGCCTGGTGGACCAAGCCGATCTGCGCCGCGGTGGCGGCGTCGAAGGTTTCCGCACTGGCGAACCAGCGCCGCGCCTGGCGCGCGCCGATCGCGGCGATCACGTACGGCGAGATCACCGCCGGCAGCAGGCCCAGGCGGCTTTCGCTGAGTGCGAAGCGGGCATCGGTGGCGGCCACGGCGATGTCGCAGCAGGCGACCAGGCCCACCGCGCCGCCGAACGCCGCGCCCTGCACCCGCGCCACCGTGGGCTTGGGCAGTTCATCGAGCAGGCGCATCAGCCGTGCCAGGGCCAGCGCATCGTCCAGGTTCGCCTGCTCGCTGGCGCCGGCCATCGAGCGCATCCACTGCAGGTCGGCCCCAGCCGAGAACGCCGCGCCGGCGCCGGCCAGGACCACGACCTGGACTTGCGGATCGGCGCCGATCTGCAGCAGGGCGTCGCTGAGCTGGGCAATCAGCACGGCGTCGAAGGCGTTGCGGACCTCGGGTCGGTTCAACTGCAGGGTCAGGACCTTGCCGGATCGTTGCAACAACAGGGCATCGCTCATCGAACACGCTCGTACAAAGGGGAAACGGCAGCCATACGGCGATCATAGCCGGCCGCGTCAGCGCCGCCATGACGCGCCGCGGCGATGCTACAATTGATAACCATTCTTATCGACGGAACGTGCTGTGACGTTGTCCGACATGCCGTTGCGCAGCAGCGCCCTCGTGGAATCCGTGCACGACCGCCAGCCCAACGACGCCATTGCGCGGCGTCTGCGCGAGCTGGGCTTCGTCGCCGGCGAGCAGGTGCAGGTGCTGACCAGCGGGCCGATCGGCGGCGAACCGCTGCTGGTGCAGGTGGGTTACACGCGCTTCGCGCTGCGCCGCAGCGAGGCGGCGCGGGTGCAGGTCAGCGCGCTGGACGAGGTGCGCCCGTGAGCGCGGTGGCCGCGCCGCTGCGTCTGGCCCTGGTCGGCAACCCGAACTGCGGCAAGACCGCGCTGTTCAATCAGCTGACCGGCAGCAAGCAGAAGGTCGCCAATTACGCCGGCGTTACCGTCGAGCGCAAGGAGGGCCGCTTCCGCGCGCCGTCCGGGCGCGAGTTCGCGGTGCTGGACCTGCCGGGCGCCTACAGCCTGCAGCCGGCCAGCCTGGACGAGGCGATCACCCGCGACCTGTGCCGCGGCTTCTATCCGGGCGAGCCGGCGCCGGACGTGCTGGTCTGCGTGGTCGACGCCACCAACCTGCGCCTGCACCTGCGCTTCGCGCTGGAACTGCGCGAGCTGGGCAAGCCGATGCTGGTTGCCCTGAACATGGTCGACGCGGCGCAGCGCCGCGGCATCCAGATCGACCGCCAGGCGCTGGAGCAGGCGCTGGGCGTGCCGGTGATCGAGACCGTGGCGGTGCGCCGCAACGGCGCGCGCGCCCTGGTCGAGCGGCTCGACGCGCTGGCGCCGGCACTGCCGCCGGCGGTGGCGCCGGCCGAGGGGCAGGGCGACTATCACCAGCAGGTGCGCGCGATCCTGGCGGCGGCGGTGTCGATGCCGACGCGGACCTCGCGGGTGGACGATGCGCTGGACCGCTGGCTGCTGCATCCGGTGGCCGGGCTGCTGACCCTGGCGGTGGTGATGCTCCTGATCTTCCAGGCGGTGTATGCCTGGGCCACGCCGCTAATGGACCTGATCGACGGCGGCAGCAATGCGCTCGGTGCCTGGGTCCATGCGACCTTGCCGGAAGGACCGCTCAACAGCCTGCTGGTCGACGGCATCATCGCCGGCCTCGGCAGGGTGGTGGTGTTCCTGCCGCAGATCCTGATCCTGTTCGCCTTCATCCTGGCGTTGGAGGAATCAGGCTACCTGCCGCGCGCGGCGTTCCTGCTCGACCGCATGATGGCCGCGGCCGGCCTGTCCGGGCGCTCGTTCATTCCGCTGCTGTCCAGCTTCGCCTGTGCGGTGCCTGGGATCATGTCCACGCGCAGCATCCAGGACCCGCGCGACCGCCTGGCCACTATTCTGGTGGCGCCGCTGATGACCTGTTCGGCGCGCCTGCCGGTGTACGCCTTGCTGATCGGCGCGTTCATCCCGCAGAAGCAGGTATGGGGCGTGTTCAACCAGCAGGGGCTGGTGCTGTTCGGCCTGTACTTCGCCGCCATCACCAGTGCACTGGTTGTGTCGTGGACGATGAAGAAATGGCGCCGCGACAAGGGCGAGCATCCGCTGCTGCTGGAACTGCCGTCCTACCGCGTGCCGCATCTGCGCGACCTGGCGCTGGGCCTGTGGGAGCGCGCGGCGATCTTCCTCAAGCGCGTCGGCGGCATCATCCTGGCATTGACCATCCTCCTGTGGTTCCTGCTGTCGTTCCCGGCGGCACCGGCCGACGCCACCCTGCCGCCGATCGACTACAGCTTCGCCGGCCGCATCGGCCACGCCATGACCACGGTGTTCTCGCCGTTGGGTTTCAACTGGCAGATCTGCATCGCGCTGATCCCCGGCCTGGCCGCGCGCGAGTTGGCGGTGTCGTCGCTGGCGACGGTGTACGCGCTGTCGGCCGCCGACGACGATGCCGGCGCGCAGGCGCTGTCGCCACTGATCCACGACGGCTGGTCGCTGGCCACCGCGCTGTCGCTGCTGGTCTGGTACATCTATGCGCCGATGTGCCTTTCCACCCTGGCCACGATCAAGCGCGAGACCAACTCGTGGAAGCAGATGAGTTTCGCCGCGTTCTACCTGTTCGCGCTGGCCTATCTGGTCTCGCTGGTCACCTACCAGGTCGCGGTGGCGCTGGGGGCCGGCTGAGATGAGCGCCTCGCTGCTGCTGCAGTACCTGGTGATCGCGCTGGCGGTGCTGGTCAGCGCCTGGGTGGTGCTGAAGAAGCAGTTTCCGGGCACCGCGCGCAAGCTGCGCGGCGCACTCGCATTACGCCTGCTCAAGCCCGGCCGGGCGGCCTGGCTGCAGGCGCTGGGGCGGCGCATCGCACCGCCGGCCAGTGCCGGTGCAGGCGCCTGTGGCGGCTGCGACAGCTGCGGGCCAACGCCGCCGCGCCGGCACTGAGCCGCGCCACGCGTTGCCGGCCGGCGCGCGCTTGTGCGCCGCACATGCGCGCGGCCAGGGCGGCGACTATCCTATGCCGATGACCAGCCCATTCCAGTTCTCCCGCCGTGCGCAGGCGCTGACCAGTTCGGCGATCCGCGAAATCCTCAAGGTCACCGAACGCCCGGAAGTGATCTCCTTCGCCGGCGGCCTGCCGTCGCCGGACACCTTCCCGGTCGCGCGCATGCGCGAGGCCTGCGACAAGGTGCTGCGCGACGCGCCGCAGGCGGCGCTGCAGTACGGCCCGACCGAAGGCTATCTGCCGCTGCGCGAATGGGTGGCGGCGCGACTGAGCCGCGACGGCGCCGACATCCGGGCCAGCCAGGTGCTGATCACCACCGGGTCGCAGCAGGGCCTGGATCTGCTCGGCAAGGTGTTCATCGACGAAGGCAGCAAGGTGCTGGTGGAAACACCCAGCTATCTCGGCGCGCTGCAGGCGTTCTCGTTGTTCCAGCCGGCGTTCGCGGCGATGCAGTCGGACGACGACGGCGTGGTGGTGGACGCGCTGGACGATGCGCAACTGGCCGGCGCGCGCTTCATGTACGTGCTGCCGAACTTCCAGAATCCGACCGGGCGGCGCCTGCCGCTGCATCGCCGACAGGCATTGGTGTCGCGTGCGGCCGCAGCCGGCGTGCCGATCGTCGAGGACGATCCGTACGGCGAACTGTGCTACAGCGGCGACACGCTGCCGAGCCTGCTGTCGATGAACCCGGACGGCGCCATCTACATGGGCTCGTTCTCCAAGGTGTTCGCCCCCGGCCTGCGCCTGGGCTACGTGGTCGCGCCGGAGTCGGTGCATGCCAAGCTGGTGCAGGCCAAGCAGGCGGCCGACCTGCACACGCCCTCGTTCAGTCAGCGCATCGTGTACGAGGCGGTGCAGGACGGCTTCCTGGATGCGCATATCCCCGGCATCCGCACGCTGTACGCCAGCCGCTGCGAGCAGATGCTCGCGGCGCTGACGAAGTATTTCCCCGCGCAGGTGCGCTGGAACCGCCCGGCCGGCGGCATGTTCATCTGGGTCGAGCTGCCTGAGGGCATGGACGGCGGCGCGCTGCTGAGCAAGGCGATCGAGCGCAACGTGGCGTTCGTGCCGGGCGCGCCGTTCTTCGCGGTCGCGCCGCAGCGCAATACCCTGCGCCTGTCGTTCGTGACCGTGCCGGCCGAGCGCATCGAGACCGGCGTGCGCATCCTCGGCGCGCTGTTGCAGGACGAGGTCGCCGCGCACCGACGCGCGACGGCCTGAGCCTGGCCTCGCGTCTGTCGATGACGTCGTCCGGTTCCGCGGTCGCCAGCTGGACCATCGATGCGGTGCTGGTCGGCCGCGCGCAGGCGTTCACCCGCCCGGGCAGCCGCAGCGCGATCGACAAGCGGCCCCAGGACGGGCGCCTGCGCATCGGCCCGGAAGGGCTGGAACTGGACGAGCAGGGCGACCGCCGCGTGCATGGCGGTCCCGACAAGGCCTTGCACCATTACCCGCGCGACCATTACCCGGCCTGGCGCGACGAACTCGGCGCGCATGCCTTGCTGGACGCGCCGGGCGCATTCGGCGAGAACCTCAGCAGTTGCGGCGTGACCGAAGCCGACCTGTGCCTGGGCGATCGGCTGCGTTTGGGTACCGCGCTGGTCGAGGTCTCGCAGTCGCGGCAGCCGTGCTGGAAGCTGTCCGACCGCTTCGGCGTGCCGGCGCTGGCGCGGCGCGTGCAGGACAGCGGCCGCACCGGTTGGTACTACCGCGTGCTGCAACCGGGCGAGGTCGCCGCCGGCGATCGCCTGGAGTTGCTGGAGCGTCCGTATCCGCAGTGGCCGCTGGCGCGGCTGGTCGGCCTGCTGTACCGGCGCGAGATCGACCCGGCGCAATTGCAGGACGTGCTGGCGCTGCCGCTGGTGCCGAACTGGCGCACCCTGTTCGAGCGGCGCCTGGCGCAGCGCGCGGTGGAAAACTGGGACAAGCGCTTGTTGGGGCAGGCGCCGGAGTAGGGCAGCAAGGCGCCGTTCCTGTGTCTGTCGTCGCACCGCGTCGGGGCTGAAGCCCCTCCCACAGTGGAATGCCTCATTGGCTGCGATTGCGTTCAGCCCGTCGTAGGAGTCAACTGTCATGCACCTGCGATGACAGGAGGAGCGTACGGGGCCTGATCGCGCGCGATGGCATTGAGCCAGCGCAGGAACTTGTGTATGCAGGCGACGATGGCGACCTTGGCCGGTTTGCCGGCTGCGCGCAGACGCGCGTAGGTGTTGGCCAAGGGGGATTTGGCGCGGATGCTGGCCCAGGTGGCCATGTACAGCACGCGCCGCACGTCGGCACGTCCACCTTTGATGCGGCGCTGGCCTTTCCAGCAGCCGCTGTCGTGATTGAACGGGGCCAGCCCGACCAGGGCAGCGAGCTTGCGTGGCGGCAGCGTGCCCAGCTCTGGCAGCCGCGCGGCCAGAACCGCGCGCAGGATCGTGCCGAGCCCAGGCACCTTGGGTAGGCTCGAGCAGGTCTTGCCCTGCTGCTCGATCTCCTGCGTCAACGTCTGGATCTGCTGGTTCAGCAGGGCGATCACCTCTCGGCAGCGGTGTTGCACCTTGGCGCTGGTGATGTGCTCCAGGCGCCGCCGATGGACATCACGCTGGCTCACCAGGGTGGCACGCAGGTCCAGCAGTTCGCGAAGAGACTGCTGGTGCCCGGGCACCACGGGCGTGGGGGTGGTCGGGATGTGCTGGGCGGCGATGGCCAGCAGGCGCGCGTCCAGGGCATCGGTCTTGGCATGCAGGCCCAAGGCCTGGGCGAGCTTGCGCGGACGATCGGCGGGCATCCGCACCACGGGCAGATCGGCCTGCCGCAACACTTGCAGCACGGCACGTTCGTACCCACCGCTGGCTTCCAGCACGATCCGCTCGCAGTCCATCCCAGCCAGACGTTGGGCCAGCGCACGCTGCCCCTGTGGCGTATTGGGCTGGGTCCAGGCCTGCTCGTCCGGCAGGACATGAATGACCAGTTCGGCCTTGGATACATCGATCCCGACATGGCGTCGCATAGACGTTCTCCGCAGTAGACTCATGGACGAGAGCGCTCCTGCCGATGCCCATGCTTGTGGAGTTCGAGCTCGTCACTCGGGCAACTGTTCGGGCTTGTCAGGCAGGAGAACCGGAGTGCGGCGGCGCTGACTCCTACTCGTGCTTGCTGGCACTGCGGCTAAACGGCCTGCCGCACTCCGCTCTCACCTGCAACGATAGACCCTTATTTGACACAAGCGGCTTCAGCCGCGACGAGCAAAGCCGCTCACCTCCGAAGCAGCGCACGCGCGACGTCGAACGTCGCTGGCATTTCGTCGGGAGCATGCGTCTCCGGCGCACACGCCCTCTGTCGCACCCGCGCGCAAACCGCTAGCCTTTGCCGATGACGACTTCTCCGCTGCGTGTGTTGATCCATGGTGCGTCGGGCCGGATGGGCCAGGCGTTGTTGCGGCTGGCCGCGCAGGACCGGGCGCTGCAGGTGGTGGCCGCGGTGGTGCGGCGCGCGCCGGCGCAGCGGGTGATCGACGGCGTGCCGTACTTCGCCGCGGCCGAACTGGGCGGCGTGCCGGCCTTCGACGTGGCCATCGATTTCAGCCTGCCGCAGGGCTTCGACCCGGTGTTGGCCCTGTGCACGGCGCGCGTCGCGGCGCTGGTGTCCGGCACCACCGGGCTGGAAGACGCGCAGCGGCAGGCGCTGGCCGCCGCCGCCGAGCGCATTCCCTTGATCTGGGCGTCGAACTTCAGCCTGGGCGTGGCGGTGCTGCACGATCTGGTCGAGCGCGCCGCCGCGGCGCTGCCGGGCTGGGACTGCGACATCGTCGAATCGCATCACGTGCACAAGCAGGACGCGCCGTCCGGCACCGCGCTCACTCTGGGCGAGGCGGCCGCGCACGGCGGCGCCACCCCGCGCTACGCCAGCCTGCGCGCCGGCGACATCGTCGGCGAGCATCTGGTGCAGTTCGCCGGGCTCGGCGAGCGGGTCGAACTGGTGCACCGCGCCAGCAACCGCGACATCTTCGCCCGCGGCGCGCTGCATGCCGCCGCGCGCCTGCCGGGGCGTGCGCCCGGGGCCTACCGGCTGCGCGATCTGCTCGGCTGAACAGGCGCTTCACCCAAACGGCTGGCGCGGACCGCCCCGCGCCGGTACAATTCTCGCTCGCCTGTTACCCATCGCCACGGACCCGGAGAAGCGCCGAGTTCGCGGTTTCTTGCAGCCTGCAAGTTGGTGGGGCAGGGTTCCTCTCTCCCCAAGGCGAACCCCGTGACTCAACCCGCAATCCTTGTCCTTGAAGACGGCACCGTGTTCGAGGGCGAATCCGTAGGCGCTGCCGGCCTGTCCGTCGGCGAAGTGGTGTTCAACACCGCCATGACCGGCTACCAGGAGATCCTCACCGATCCCTCCTACGCCCGCCAACTGGTCACGCTGACCTATCCGCATATCGGCAACACCGGCTGCACCGACCAGGACGACGAGGCCGCCCAGGTCTGGTCGGCCGGCCTGATCGTGCGCGACGTGCCGCGCCGCCCCAGCAACTGGCGCAACCAGGTGGCGCTGCCGGACTGGCTGATCCAGCGCGGCGTGGTCGCCATCGCCGGCATCGACACCCGCAAGCTGACCCGCATCCTGCGCGAGAAGGGTTCGCAGAACGGCGCGCTGATGGCCGGCGAGGTGAACGTGGACACCGCGCTGGACGCGGCGCGCAAGTTCCCCGGACTGAAGGGTATGGACCTGGCCAAGGTGGTCTCCACCGATAAGGTCTATCCCTGGCGCGACGGCCAGCTCGACCTGGACAGCAACACCTTCGTGACGGCCGAGCCCAGGTTCAAGGTCGTCGCCTACGACTACGGGGTCAAGCTCAACATCCTGCGCATGCTCGCCGAGCGCGGCTGCGAGGTGACCGTGGTACCGGCGCAGACGCCGGTCGCCGAGGTGCTGGCGATGAACCCGCACGGCGTGTTCCTGTCCAACGGCCCCGGCGACCCGGCGCCGTGCGACTACGCGATCGCCGCGATCAAGGAACTGCTGGCGCGCAAGATCCCCACCTTCGGCATCTGCCTGGGCCACCAGCTGCTGGCGCTGGCCGCCGGCGCGCAGACCCTGAAGATGGGCCACGGCCACCACGGCGCCAATCACCCGGTGCAGGACCTGGACAGCGGCCGGGTAATGATCACCTCGCAGAACCATGGTTTCGCGGTGGACGAGGCGACGCTGCCGGCCAACGTGCGCGTCACCCATCGCTCGCTGTTCGACGGCAGCAACCAGGGCATCGCGCTCACCGACGCGCCGGCCTTCAGCTTCCAGGGCCATCCGGAAGCCTCGCCGGGTCCGCGCGACGTGGCGCCGCTGTTCGACCGCTTCACCGCGCTGATGGCGGCCGCCGCCTGATGGTCGCCGCGCCGGCCATGCCGTCGCCGACCCGCCGCTGGCGGTGGCCGGCCACGGCGTTGCTGGTGCTGGCCGCGTATCCGGCCTTCGTGCTGGGCGCGGTGTATCCGCAATGGCTCAGCGCCGGCCTGCCGGGCGGGCGCGACGGCCCGGCCGATGCGTACCGCCACAGCCTGGCCAGCGCCGTGGTCGCCTACACCCTGTCGCCACGCTGCGTGGACTGGGTCACGGCGGTCATGGAGCGCGACGGCCACGGCAACGCCAGCCGGGCGATGGACGCCCACAACAACCGGATCGGCGCGCGCATCGGCGCCACCGCCAGCAGTTGGGCCGCGATGCAGCGCGAGGTTCGCGCCGCGGTCGACCATGGCGCGATCGATGCGCGTTCGCCCGATCAGATCACCTGGCGCGCCCCTGCGGCGTGGCAGGACCGCCTCTACTGAGAATCCCCCATGCCCAAGCGCACCGACCTCCAAACCATCCTCATCATCGGCGCCGGCCCGATCGTCATCGGCCAGGCCTGCGAGTTCGACTACTCCGGCGCGCAGGCGTGCAAGGCGCTGCGCGACGAGGGCTACCGCGTGGTGCTGGTCAACAGCAACCCGGCCACGATCATGACCGACCCGAACATGGCCGACGCCGTGTACATCGAGCCGATCAACTGGCAGACGGTCGAGAAGATCATCGCCAAGGAAAAACCCGATGCGCTGCTGCCGACCATGGGCGGGCAGACCGCGCTGAACTGCGCGCTGGACCTGGCCGACCACGGCGTGCTGGAGAAGTACGGCGTCGAGCTGATCGGCGCCAAGCGCGAGGCCATCCGCATGGCCGAGGACCGCGAACTGTTCCGCGTGGCGATGGGCGAGATCGGCCTGGAATGCCCGAAGGCGGCAGTGGCGCACACCCTGGAAGAGGCGCTGGAGATTCAGGCGACGGTCGGCTACCCGACCATCATCCGCCCCAGCTTCACCCTCGGCGGCAGCGGCGGCGGCATCGCCTACAACCGCGAAGAGCTGATCGAGATCGTCGGCCGCGGCCTGGAACTGTCGCCGACCAGCGAAGTGCTGGTCGAGGAGTCGGTGCTGGGCTGGAAGGAGTTCGAGATGGAAGTGGTCCGCGACACCGCGGACAACTGCATCATCGTCTGCTCGATCGAGAACCTGGACCCGATGGGCGTGCACACCGGCGACTCGATCACCGTGGCCCCGGCGCAGACCCTGACCGACAAGGAATACCAGCGCCTGCGCGACGCCTCGATCGCGGTGCTGCGCAAGATCGGCGTGGACACCGGCGGTTCCAACGTGCAGTTCGGCATCAACGCGCAGACCGGCCGCGTGGTGGTGATCGAGATGAACCCGCGCGTGTCGCGCTCCTCGGCGCTGGCCTCCAAGGCCACCGGCTTCCCGATCGCCAAGGTCGCGGCCAAGCTGGCGGTGGGCTACACCCTGGACGAACTGAAGAACGAGATCACCGGCGGGCTGACCCCGGCCTCGTTCGAGCCGTCGATCGACTACGTGGTCACCAAGATCCCGCGCTTCGCCTTCGAGAAGTTCCCGCAGGCCGACGCGCGCCTGACCACGCAGATGAAGTCGGTGGGCGAGGTGATGGCGATGGGCCGCACCTTCTCCGAATCGCTGCAGAAGGCGCTGCGCGGCCTGGAGACCGGCAAGATCGGGCTGGACCCGACCGGCCTGGACCTGAGCAGCGAAGACGACCTGGCCACGCTCAAGCGCGAGCTGAAGGCGCCCGGTCCGGAGCGCTTGTTCTATGTCGCCGACGCCTTCCGCGCCGGCATGAGCGTGGAGCAGGTGCACGCGCTGTCGTTCATCGATCCCTGGTTCCTGGACCAGATGGAAGACCTGATCGCGCAGGAGGCACAACTGGCCGCCGACGGTCTCGGCGCGCTGGACGCCAAGCGCCTGCGCACGCTCAAGCGCGCCGGTTTCTCCGATGCGCGCCTGGCGCAGCTGACCGGCACCAACGAGGCGGCGGTGCGTGCGCTGCGCCGCGCGCACAAGGTGCGCCCGGTGTACAAGCGGGTGGACTCGTGCGCGGCGGAATTCGCCACCAGCACCGCCTACCTGTACTCGACCTACGAGGACGAGTGCGAGGCCGCGCCCAGCAATCGTGACAAGATCATGATCCTCGGCGGCGGCCCCAACCGCATCGGCCAGGGCATCGAGTTCGACTACTGCTGCGTGCACGCGGCCCTGGCGCTGCGCGAGGACGGCTACGAGACCATCATGGTCAACTGCAATCCGGAGACCGTGTCCACCGACTACGACACCTCCGATCGCCTGTACTTCGAACCGCTGACCCTGGAAGACGTGCTGGAGATCGTCGAGCTGGAGCAGCCCAAGGGCGTGATCGTGCAGTACGGCGGACAGACCCCGCTGAAGCTGGCGCGCGCGCTGGAAGCCAACGGCGTGCCGGTGATCGGCACCTCGCCGGACTCGATCGACCTGGCCGAGGACCGCGAGCGCTTCCAGCAGCTGGTCGACAAGCTGGGCCTGAAGCAGCCGCCGAACCGCATCGCCCGCAACGCCGAGGAAGCGCTGGTGCTGGCGCGCGAGATCGGCTACCCGCTGGTGGTGCGCCCGAGCTACGTGCTCGGCGGCCGCGCCATGGAGATCGTCTACGGCGAATCCGACCTGGCGCGCTACGTGCGCGATGCGGTCAAGGTCTCCAACGATTCGCCGGTGCTGCTGGACCGCTTCCTCGACAACGCGGTGGAAGTGGACGTGGACATCATCGCCGACCACAGCGGCCAGGTGCTGATCGGCGGCGTGATGGAGCACATCGAGGAAGCCGGCGTGCATTCGGGCGATTCGTCCTGCTCGCTGCCGCCGTATTCGCTGTCGCCGGCCACCCAGACCGAGCTGCGCCGCCAGGTGGTCGAACTGGCCAAGGCGCTGAACGTGGTCGGGCTGATGAACACCCAGTTCGCGGTGCAGGTCAACGATGCCGGCGACGACATCGTCTACCTGCTGGAAGTGAACCCCCGTGCCTCGCGCACGGTGCCGTTCGTGTCCAAGGCGATCGGCGTGCCGCTGGCCAAGATCGCCGCGCGCTGCATGGCCGGCAAGACCCTGGCCGAGCAGGGCGCGCTGAAGGAGATCGTGCCCGACTACTACTCGGTGAAGGAGGCGATCTTCCCGTTCGCCAAGTTCCAGGGCGTCGATCCGATCCTCGGCCCGGAGATGCGTTCCACCGGCGAGGTGATGGGCGTGGGGCGCAGCTTCGGCGCGGCGTTCGCGCGTGCGCAGGAAGCCGGCGGCATCAAGGCGCCGCCGCTGGGCAAGGCGTTCGTGTCGGTGCGCGATCCGGACAAGCAGCGCGTGCTGCCGGTGGCGCAGGCGCTGGTCGAGCGCGGCTACACCTTGGTCGCCACCCGCGGCACGTGCGCCTGGCTGCAGCAGCACGGCCTGCAGTGCGAGCAGGTCAACAAGGTCGCCGAGGGCCGCCCGCACATCGTCGACCTGATCAAGAACGGCGAAATCGTGTATATCGTCAACACCACCGAGGGCCGGGCGGCGATCTCCGACTCGTTCTCGATCCGTCGCGAAGCCCTGCAGCATCGCGTCACCTATTCGACCACGGTCGCCGGCGCGCGTGCGCTGGTGCATTCACTGGAATTCCGCGGCACCGGTCCGGTCTGGGCGCTGCAGGAACTGCACAAGGAGCTGGAAGCGTGAGAGCCCCGATCACCATGCAAGGCGCGCAGCGGTTGCGCGAGGAACTGGATCACCTGAAGTCGGTCAAGCGTCCCGAGGTCATCACCGCGATCGCCGAGGCGCGTGCCCACGGCGACCTCAAGGAGAACGCCGAGTATCACGCCGCGCGCGAGCAGCAGGGATTCATCGAAGGCCGCATCAAACAGTTGGAAAGCGAGCTGTCGCACGCCGAGGTCATCGACGTCAGCAAGCTGGCGGTCGGCAGCAAGGTGGTGTTCGGCGCCACCGTGACCCTGGCCGACGTCGAGACCGACGAGGAGAAACGCTACCAGTTGGTCGGCGACCTGGAAGCGGACATCAAGCTCGGCCTGATCGCGATCTCCTCGCCGCTGGCGCGTGCGCTGATCGGCAAGATGGAAGGCGACAGCGTCAGCATCGACGCCCCCGCCGGTCGCCGCGAGTACGAGATCGTCAGCGTCGCCTACGTCGGCTGATCCGATGGCGGTTGCCACCTTGCTGTTGCCCGAGCGGGTCCGCCTGGCCGGCGCCGTGCTGGCCGGCGAGGTGGCGCGCGCGTTCGGTCGCGCCGATCGCACGCAGGCCGCGCCGGGCGGCGAGGCGCAGTTGCGCCGCCATTTCGCGTTGGCAGAAGCATCGCTGCCGGCGGCGGCGTTGACCCGGCAACTTGACGCCGGCGATGCCGGCGACGGCCTGTGGCTGCGCGCCGATCCCGCTTACGTGGTGCCGGACATGCAGGGCGCGCGGCTGATGGCGCATGGCGACATGCTGCCGCTCGACGCGGTGGACCTGGACGCGCTGTTGCCGGCGGTGCAGGCCCTGTTCGCCGAGAGCGGGCTGACCCTGGACGCGCCCGATCCGACCCGCTGGTACCTGCGCCTGCCGGCCGACAGCGTGCTGCCGGTGTTCGCGGCCCCGGCGCAGGTGCTCGGCGCGGACCTGTTCGATCACCTGCCGCAGGGGGAGGACGCGCGCCGCTGGCGTGCGTTGCTGACCGAGGCGCAGATCGTGCTGCACCAGCATCCGTGGAACCGCGAACGCGTCGCCCGCGGCCAGCCGGCGATCAATTCGTTGTGGTTCTGGGGCGGCGGCCGCCTGCCGGCCACGGTCGGCACCGCGCATGCGCAGGTGCGCAGCCGCGATCCGCTGTTGCGCGCGCTCGCCCAGGCCGCCGGCGTCGCCGACGCACAGGCACCGCGGGTCGATGCGCTGGTCGACCTGCGCCAGCTGCGCGCGCCCGAGCAGTTCGTCGGCGAGGTGGTACAGCCGCTGCTGCAGGCGCTGCGCGATGGCGAACTGCAGCAGCTGCAACTGGATTTCGAGGACGGCACCTGTTTCCGCATCGCCCCCGCGCAACGCTGGCGCCTGTGGCGGCGGCCGCTGTCGCGCCTGGACGCATGAGGTCCAGCGCGCGCATCGTGCGGCGGCCCGCGGCGGCCGCGGCCGGCCCGTGGCACGAGGCCACCTTGCCGCTGCTGCGGCGCATCTACGCCGCGCGCGGCGCGCACGACAGTGGCTTGGCGCAGCCCAAGCTGGCGCAACTGCTACCGCCCGATGCACTGAGCGGCATCGACGCCGCGGTGGCGTTGCTGGCCGAGGCGATCGCCGCGGGCAAGCGCATCCTGGTGGTCGGCGATTTCGATTGCGACGGCGCCACCGCCTGCGCGGTGGCGGTGCGCGGGCTGCGCCTGCTCGGCGCCGCGCAGGTGCTGCACGCGGTGCCCAACCGCATGGTCCATGGCTACGGGCTGTCGCCAGCGCTGGTCGCGGAACTGGCGCCGTTGCAGCCGGACCTGCTGGTGACGGTGGACCACGGTATCGCCTGCCATGCCGGCGTCGCCGCGGCCAAGGCGCTGGGCTGGCAGGTGCTGGTCACCGATCACCACCTGCCGGGTCCGGCCTTGCCGCCGGCCGATGCCATCGTCGATCCGAACCTGGCCGGCGATGCCTTCCCGAGCAAGATGCTGGCCGGTGTCGGCGTGATCTTCTACGTGCTGCTGGCGCTGCGCCGGTACCTGCGCGCGCACGGTGCGTTCGCCGCCGCGCCGCCGGACCTGGGCGTGCTGCTGGATCTGGTCGCGGTCGGCACCGTCGCCGATCTGGTGCCGCTGGATCCGAACAACCGCGCGCTGGTCTCGGCCGGCCTGCGCCGCCTGCAGCGCGGCGAGGGCTGCATCGGCCTGCGCGCCCTGATCGAGGCCAGCGGCCGCGACCCGGCACGGCTGAGCGCCAGCGACATCGGCTTCGCCCTTGCCCCGCGGCTCAACGCCGCCGGCCGGCTTGAGGACATGGCCCTGGGCATCGAACTGCTGTTGTGCGAGGACCCGCAGCAGGCGCGCGCGATCGCCGCAACGTTGGAAGAAATCAACGCCGAGCGCCGCGCGGTCCAGCAACAGATGACCGACGAGGCCGAGGCGGTGGTGGCCAAGGCGCTGCTGGCCGCACCCGAGCAGCCGCCGGTGGCGGTGTGCCTGTTCGATGCGCAGTGGCATCCCGGCGTGATCGGCCTGGTCGCCTCGAAGATGAAGGACCGCCTGCACCGGCCGGTGATTGCCTTCGCCCCGGCCGAGCCGGGCAGCACCCAGTTGCGCGGCTCGGCGCGCTCGATTCCCGGCTTCCACATCCGCGACGCGATGGCGGCGGTGGAGGCGCAGCGGCCGGGCCTGATGGAGAAGTTCGGCGGCCACGCCATGGCCGCGGGCCTGAGCCTGCCGCAGGACGCGCTGGCCGAGTTCGAAGAGGTGTTCCGCGCGCATGCGCTGGCCAGCCTGGACGCGGAACTGCTGCAGGCCGAACTGCTCAGCGACGGCATGCTGGAACCGCACGAACTCGACCATCGCCATGCCGAGGCGCTGCGCCAGGGTGGGCCATGGGGGCAGGGCTTCCCCGAGCCGCTGTTCGATGGCGAATTCGAGGTGCTGCAGTGGCGCGTGCTGAAGGAGCGCCACCTCAAGCTGAGCCTGCGCTGCCCCGGCCGCGCCGCGCCCTTGAACGCGATCCACTTCAACGGCTGGCACGGCCGCGAACTTGGTCGTCGCGTGCACATCGCCTATCGCTTGGTCGCCGACGACTACCGCGGCGGCGATGCGGTGCAATTGGTGGTGGAGCACTGTTTGCCCTTGGATGGCTGAGCAGTTGGCGGTCTGACGCTGCAGGTGGTGCCGGACCCTCACCCCAACCCCTCTCCCGATGGGAGAGGGGCTTTGGCTGTTCCTTCTCCCACCGGGAGAAGGTGGCCCGCAGGGCCGGATGAGGGTAGGGCGCAGCCTCGCGCCGTCTGTTGCATCGCGCCTTGCGCCGGACCCTCACCCCAACCCCTCTCCCGATGGGAGAGGGGCTTGCGCGTCGCCTGAGTCTGGACGCACACAGGCAACCCCATCGCGCCGCGGCGGACGTTCAAGCCATACCGTCCCATCAAGGAGCGATCCATGCCGTCCACCATGCGCAGAAACGTGTGCGTGTTGTTGCTTTCGTTGTCGTTACTCGTCGCGGGCCCGGCCGGGGCGCAGGCTGCGCCGCAGCGGCAGTTGGTGGCGCCGTTGATGCACACCGACGCCGGCGAACGTCCGGTCGAGCTGCGCTCGGCGACAGTGCGTGCGCAGGCCGCCGCCGGCCTGGCCGAGACCACGGTCGAACTGGAGTTCTTCAATCCCAACGCGCGCGTGCTGGAAGGGCAAATGACGTTTCCGCTGCGCGACGGGCAGCAGCTCAGCGGTTTCGCCCTGGACATCGACGGGCAGATGCGCGACGCGGTGCCGGTGCCCAAGGCGCGCGGGCGCCAGGTGTTCGAGGCGGTCGAGCGGCGCGGCGTGGATCCGGGCCTGCTCGAGCAGACCGCCGGCAACCAGTTCCGGCTGCGCGTCTACCCACTGCCGGCGCACGGCAGCCGCCATGTACGCCTGGTCTATCGTGAATCGCTACAGCGCACCGCCGCCGGCTGGCAGTGGCGCTTGCCGTTGGCGTATGCGGCCGGCGCGCGGTCGCTGCAGGTCGCGCTGAGTACCCAGGCCGCGCCTGATGAACGCGTGGCGACGCCCGGCATGCGGCTGCTGCCGACGGCGGACGGCGGCTACGCCGCGTCCTGGTCCGGCAGCCCGGCGCAGTTGCCGCCGGAGCTGGTGCTGTCGCTGCGCGCGGGCGCCACACCGCGCGTGGCGACCGGTCTCCACGATGGCCAGCGCTACTTCCAGGCGCTGGTGCCGATCGCCGACCTGCATGGCCCGCGTCCGCTGCCGCAGCGTATCGGCCTGCTGTGGGATGCGTCCGGCTCGGCGCGGCAGCGCGACATCCCCGCCGAACTGGCCTTGCTGCAGCGCTATTTCGCCGCGGTCGGCACGGCCCAGGTCGATCTGATCGTGTTGCGCGACCGCGCCTCGGCGCCGCGCAGGTTCCAGGTGCGCAATGGCGACTGGAGCGCCCTGAAGGCGGCGTTGCAGGCCGAGCAGCCCGACGGCGCCAGCGCGCTCGGGGCCTGGCAAGCGGCGCCCCACGTGCAGGAGTATCTGCTGTTCAGCGATGGCCTGGGCAATTACGGCGCGCAGGCCATGCCGACGCTGGCGCCGACGCAGCGCCTGTATGCGATCGACTCGGCCGGTGTGCACGCGGATGCCGCGCGCCTGGCGGCGATCGCGGAAGCACGCGGCGGACGTGCGATCGCGCTGGACGGACTGCAGGGCGTCCAGGTTGCCAGCGAACGCTTGTTGCAGCGTGGCGGCGAACTGGTCGCGATGGACGGCATCCAGGTCGCCGATCTGGTCGCCGACGCGCGCGACGCCGACGATGGCTACCTGCGCGTTGCCGGACGCTTGCTCGGGTCCGATGCGAGCCTGCACCTGGAGATCGCTACGGCCGCCAGCACGCGGCACCTGCGCCTGCCGCTGCGCGCGGCGGATGACGTTCCCGGCGACCTGATCCCGGGCGCTTGGGCGCGCGCCATGCTGCGCAGCCTGTCTGCCGATCCGCTGGGTGCGTCCGCGCGTCGCGAGGCACTGGCTACACGCTTCGGCCTGGTCAGCGCCGACACCTCGCTGCTGGTGCTGGAGAACGTCGACGATTACGTCCGCTACGGAATCCCGGCACCCCCGGCGCTGCGCGCGGCGGTGGCGGCTGCGCAGGCGCGGCAGCAGAAGATGCAGGGCCAGACGCGCGAGCGACGCATCGACGAGATCGCCGAGGCGTTCGCGCAACGCATCGCCTGGTGGCAGCGGCGCTTTCCCAAGGACGCGCCGCCAACGGCCGTCGTCGCTGCTGAAGACGCCGACCAGCGGATGCAGGCCACGTCCGGTGCGCCGCCGCCCATGGCCCTTGCAGCACCTGCGCCGATGCCCGCGGCCGCACCTGCATCCACTCCGCTGGAACTGAATATCCTTGCCGGTTCGTCCGCTGCGCCCGGCGATGTTGCCGCGTCGGCGGCGGCGCGCAAGCGCGTGGCGTCTGCGGCCACCATCTCCCTGGCGCTGCAGCCCTGGCAGCCGGATTCGCCGTATGCGCGGCGCCTGCATGCGGCCGCGGCGGACGCGGTGTATCCGCTGTACCTGAGCGAACGCGCCGCGCACGCCGACAGCGTGGCGTTCTACCTGGACGTGGCCGACGTGCTGTTCGCGCGCGGCCAGCGCGACCTGGCGCTGCGGGTGCTGTCCAACCTGGCCGAACTGCAACTGGAAAATCGCCACGTGCTGCGCGTGCTCGGCTACCGGCTGCTGCAGGCCGGTCGCGCCGATCTGGCGGTGCCGGTGTTCGAGCAGGTGCTGCGGCTGGGCGAGGAGGAGCCGCAGAGTTTCCGCGACCTGGGCCTGGCCTATGCCGCGCGCGGCGACGCGCAGGCGGCGATCGCGCAGCTGTACCAGGTGGTGGTGCGCGACTGGGACACGCGCTTCGACGGGGTGAGCATGATCGCGCTCAACGAACTGAACGCGATCGTGGCGCGGGCGCCGCGGCCGCTGGACACAGGCTTCATCGATCCGCGGCTGCTGCGCAACCTGCCGCTGGACCTGCGCGTGGTGCTGAACTGGGACAGCGACAACAGCGACATGGACCTGTGGGTGACCGACCCCAACGGCGAGCGCTGCTACTACGGCAACCGCGCGACCTACCAGGGCGGCCAGCTGTCGCCGGATTTCACCGGCGGCTACGGGCCGGAGGAGTTCTCGCTGCGCACCGCCAAGCCCGGCAAGTACAAGGTGGAAGCAAACTTCTTCGGCGAGCGCCAGCCCCTGGTCACCGGCGCGACCACCTTGCACCTGCAACTGAGCACGGGCTGGGGCACGGCGGCGCAACGCGACCAGCAGGTGACGCTGCGCCTGACCGATCGCAAGGAGACGGTGCTGGTCGGCGAGTTCGAGGTGCGCTGATCCGCCCAGGGCGCGCCGGTGCGGTCATGCCGGCGCGCTACACTTTGCCGATGTCAGACCCCTCCGGCGCCAGCGCCTACTCCCGTTTCCAGCCCTGGCGCCGCAGTTTCGAGATCGGCTTCTGGGTCGCGCTGACCCTGATCAACGCCACCGCCAACAGCATCACGGTGCTGATCGACATCCGCACCACCGGGTTGCACTTCGCCGTCTGGGAGCCGGTGGTGTGGGAGTGGTCCAGCCAACTGATGTTCCTGCTGATCGTGCCGCTGGTGGTGCTGCTGACTCGGCGCTACCCGCTGCATTGGGACACCTGGCGGCACCGGCTGCCGGGCTACCTGCTGGGCAGCGTGGCGCTGTCGGTGCTGCACGTGGTGGGGATGGTGGCCGTGCGCAGCCTGGTCTACCGCCTGCAGGGCCAGCACTACGACTTCGGGCCGTGGCCGCAGGGCCTGGCCTACGAGTATCTGAAGGACGTGCGCAGCCTGGCCTCGATCGCGCTGTGCGTGGAGATGTATCGGTTCCTGTTGCGGCGCTGGCAGGGCGAAGCGGCGCTGCTCGGCGCGCCGGACGCCGGCCCGCCGGTGGGCTCGCTGGAACGGCCGGAGCGCTTCCTGGTGCGCAAGCTGGGCCGCGACTTCCTGGTTGCCGCGGCCGACATCGAATGGCTGCAGGCGGCCGGCAACTACGTCAACCTGCGCGTGCGCGGCCACGACTACCCGCTGCGCAGCACCATGGCCGCGATCGAGGCGCGGCTGGATCCGGCGCGGTTCGTGCGCATCCACCGCAGCTACATCGTCAACCTCGCCAGCGTGGTCTCGATCGAGCCGCTGGAGGCGGGCGAGGCGCGCGTGCACCTGCGCGACGGCAGCCAGGTCCCGTGCAGCCGCCGCTACCGCGCCGGGCTGCGGGTGGCGGCCGGGGAGGGCGAGGCCGCCCCCGTCGAGTAGGCCGGCGGCGCTGTGGCGCGGCGGCCGGAATTGCTAGAATCGCGCTCTTGTCTGCCGGAAACGCCGCAATGATCGAACTCAATCCGATTCGCCACCGCATCGCCGATCTGTCCGATCGGGTGCTGTCGCTACGGGGGTTTCTTTGACTACGACGCCAAGAAGGAGCGTCTAGAGGAAGTCACCCGGGAGCTGGAAAGCCCCGACGTCTGGAACGACCCTGAGCGCGCCCAGGGCCTGGGCCGCGAACGCGCCAGCCTGGAGAAGACCGTCGGCGGCATCGCCAGCGTGCTCGATGGCCTGAACGAATCGCTGGAATTCCTGGAACTGGCCGAGAGCGAGAACGACGAGGCCACCGCGCAGGCGGTGCTGGCCGACGTCGACCGCTTCCAGGCGCAGGTGGAGAAGCTGGAATTCCAGCGCATGTTCTCCGGGCAGATGGACGCCAGCAATGCCTTTGTCGACATCCAGGCCGGCGCCGGCGGCACCGAGGCCCAGGACTGGGCCGAGATCCTGCTGCGCATGTACCTGCGCTGGTGCGAGTCGCGCGGCTGGAAGACCGAGCTGATGGAAGTCTCCGGCGGCGAAGTGGCCGGGATCAAGTCGGCCACGCTGCGCGTGGAGGGCGACTTTGCCTACGGCTGGCTGAAGACCGAGACCGGCGTGCACCGGCTGGTGCGCAAGTCGCCGTTCGACTCGGACAACCGCCGCCACACCAGCTTCACCTCGGTGTTCGTGTCGCCGGAAGTGGACGACAACATCGACATCGACATCAATCCGGCCGACCTGAAGACCGACGTGTACCGGTCCTCCGGCGCCGGCGGCCAGCACGTCAACAAGACCGAGTCGGCGGTGCGCATCACCCACGTGCCCACCGGCATCGTGGTGGCCTGCCAGACCGGGCGCAGCCAGCACCAGAACCGCGACAACGCGATGAAGATGCTGGCCGCCAAGCTGTACGAGCTGGAGATCCAGAAGCGCAACGCCGAGCGCGATGCGGTGGAGGCGACCAAGTCCGACATCGGCTGGGGCAGCCAGATCCGCAACTACGTGCTCGACCAGAGCCGGATCAAGGACCTGCGCACCGGCGTGGAGCGCTCGGACACCCAGAAGGTGCTCGATGGCGACCTGGACGAGTTCGTCGAAGCCAGCCTCAAGTCCGGCCTGGAAGCCGGCGCGAAACGCAGCGACGCCTGAACCGGCGGCCTCCGTCCTGGCGACGGAGGCCGTGCGGCGGCACACGGCCGCGTCGGCTGGTGCATTCTTTCCCTTCCTCACGCATCCCCCATCCCATGACCGAGCAGACCCCCGCGCCGTCCCTTCCCGTCGACGAGAACAGCCTCATCGCCGAACGGCGCGCCAAACTCGCCGCGCTGCGCGCGCAGGGCGTGGCCTATCCGAACGATTTCCGCCGCAGCGACTTCGCCGGCGATCTGCAGGCCGAGTTCGCCGACACCGAGCGCTGGACCGCCGAGGCGCTGGAGGCCCAGGGCCGCAGCCTGCGCCTGGCCGGGCGCCTGCTGGCCAAGCGGGTGATGGGCAAAGCCAGCTTCGTGCAGCTGCAGGACGAGTCCGGGCGCATCCAGCTGTTCCTGCAGGCCAACGCCCTGGGCGAGGCCTACGACGCCTTCAAGGGCTGGGACATCGGCGACATCATCGGCGTGGAAGGCGGGCTGACCCGCACCAAGACCGGCGAGCTGTCGATCAAGGCCACCGGCCTGCGCCTGCTGACCAAGGCGCTGCGGCCGCTGCCGGACAAGTGGCACGGCCTGTCGGACGTGGAGCAGCGCTACCGCCAGCGCTACGTCGACCTGATCGTGTCGCCGGAGGCGCGCGAGGTGTTCGTCAAGCGCTCCAAGATCATCCGTGCCATGCGCGCCTGGCTGGACGCGCGCCGCTTCCTGGAAGTGGAGACGCCGATGATGCACTACATCCCCGGCGGCGCCACCGCCAAGCCGTTCACCACCCACCACAACGCCCTGGACCTGGACCTGTACCTGCGGGTGGCCCCGGAGCTGTACCTGAAGCGCCTGGTGGTCGGCGGCCTGGAACGGGTCTACGAAATCAACCGCAATTTCCGCAACGAAGGCGTCAGCACCCGGCACAATCCAGAATTCACCATGATGGAGCTGTACGAGGCCTACGCCACGTACCACGAGGTGATGGACGTGACCGAGAACGTCATCCGCGACGTCGCCCGCGAGGTGCTGGGCACCACCCAGGTCCACTGGGACGGCGCCGACATCGACCTGGCGCCGGCGTTCCGTCGTTGGCGCATGGACGAGGCGGTGCGCCATCACAACCCGGAGATCAGTGCCGCCGACTGCACCGACCGCGAGGCCCTGCTGCGTCACTGCGAGCGGCTGAAGATCCGCACCAAGCCGTCCTACGGCTGGGGCAAGCTGCTGCTGGAGATCTTCGAGGCCACGGTCGAGCACACCCTGATCCAGCCCACCTTCATCACCGACCACCCGGTCGAGGTGTCGCCGCTGGCCCGTTCCAGCGACACCGAGCCGGGCTACACCGACCGCTTCGAGCTGTTCATCAACGGCAAGGAGATCGCCAACGGCTTCTCCGAGCTCAACGACCCGGAGGACCAGGCGGCGCGGTTCCAGGCCCAGGTGGCGGCGAAGGAGGGGGGCGACGACGAGGCCATGCATTTCGATGCCGACTACATCCGGGCGCTGGAAGTGGGGCTGCCGCCGACCGGCGGCCTGGGCATCGGCATCGACCGGCTGGTAATGTTGCTCACCGGCAGCAGCTCAATCCGTGACGTGCTGCTGTTTCCGTATATGCGTCCGGAGGCTTAACCTAGCCGCGGACGAGGTGGTGCGGTTCTTGCACTAGGCGTTGCACGCAAAAGGAAGTGAGGTGGACGCGCCGGGTGACCCCGCGCCGGTGCGTTCCCGTTGTCGTCTCAGCAGCCCGCGCAGATGCGACGGGCGGAGGATTGCAGATGCATGATGCCAGCATGAGCCTCTCCGGCGCGTCCTCGAACGGGGACCGTCTCCACTGGGCGGACAGAAGCGACAATCGTTTGAACATCGTCATCGTCGACGATCAGACCTCCGCGCGCACGATGCTGCGGCATGTCATCGAGGACATCGCCCCGGAACTGACCGTACGCGACTTCGGCGACTCGCAGGCCGCGCTGGCCTGGTGCGAAGCGGGCAAGGTCGATCTGCTGTTGCTCGACTACCGCATGCCGGGCATGGACGGGCTGGAGTTCGCGCGGCGCCTGCGCCGGCTGCCCAAGCACCGCGACATTCCCATCATCCTGATCACCGTGGTCGGCGACGAGCCGATCCGCCAGGCGGCGCTGGAGGCGGGGGTGATCGACTTCCTGGTCAAGCCGATCCGCCCGCGCGAACTTCGCGCGCGCTGCCACAACCTGCTGCAGTTGCGGCTGCAGAGCGAGAACATCAAGCAGCGCGCGATGTCGCTGGAGCAGCGCCTGCTGGCCAGCATGCGCGAGGTCGAGGAACGCGAGCGCGAGACCCTGTCGCGGCTGGCCCGGGCCATCGAGTACCGCGACGTCGGCACCAGCGCCTACCTGGAGCGGATGGCGCACGTGGCCGGGCTGATCGCCGAGCAACTGGGCCTGTCCGAGGACGAGGTGCGGGTCATCGAGATGGCGGCGAGCCTGCACGACATGGGCAAGATCGCCATTCCCGACGCGGTGCTGCTCAAGCCGGGCAAGCTCAGCGAGGACGAGATGGCGGTGATGCGCATGCACCCGCGCATCGGCTACGAACTGCTCAGCGGTAGCCAGAACCGCTTCATCCAGGTCGGCGCGCTGATCGCCCTGCGCCACCATGAGCGCTACGACGGCAGCGGCTATCCGGACGGTCTGGTCGGCGAGGCGATTCCGCTGGAAGCGCGGATCGTGGCGGTCGCCGACGTGTTCGACGCCCTGATCTCGCCGCGTCCCTACAAGGAAGCCTGGACCATGGATGCGACCCTGGCCTACCTCTACGCCCAGCGCGGCCGCCTGTTCGACCCGCGCTGCGTGGACGCGCTGTTCCGCGGCCGCGAGCAGTTGCAGGTGATCTGCGAGAAATTCTCCACCGCCTCGGCGAGACCAGGAGTCTGACATGATCTCGGCGATCAGGTGGGTGCGGCAACGGTTCGCGGAGCGCAAGGATACCGAGCACGGCCAGGCGTTCGTCCGCATCTGCATGGTCGCGCTGATCCTGGCCTACGAACTGTCGTTCTCGCAGGGCTGGGACATCGCCCCGCGGCAGCGCGCCTACGTCATCGGCCTGACCCTGATCTCGCAGGCGGTGGCCCTGGCCCTGATGACCTGGATCGTGCTCCGGCCGCAGCGCTCGGACGTGCGCCGGATCATCGGCATGGTGGCCGACTACGGGCTGATGTCGATGGCGATGAGCGCGATCGGCGAGCCGATGGCCTGCATCTACGTGGTCATCATGTGGGTCACCATCGGCAACGGCCTGCGCTACGGCAACCGCTATCTGTACCTGGCCGTGGCCATGGCGGTGGCCAGTTTCAGCATCACGCTGATGACCAGCGACTACTGGATCGCCAATCGCGGCCTGGGCATCGGCCTGCTGGTCGGCCTGGCCGCCATCCCGCTGTATCTGTCGGGACTGTTGCGGCAATTGACCAGCACCACTGCCGAGGCGCGCCGCGCCAGCGAGGCCAAGAGCCGTTTCCTGGCCAACATGAGCCACGAGTTCCGTACCCCGTTGAATGGCCTGTCCGGCATGACCGAGGTGCTGGCGACCACGCGCCTGGACGCCGAGCAGCGCGAGTGCGTCAACACCATCCAGGCGTCCGCGCGCAGCCTGCTGTCACTGGTCGAGGAAGTGCTGGACATTTCCGCGATCGAGGCCGGCAAGCTGCGGCTCGACAAGCGCGATTTCTCGCTGCGCGAAACCCTGGAAGGGATCAGCCTGATCCTGCAGCCGCAGGCACGCGCCAAGCTGCTGACCTACCAGGTGGATGTCGCCCCGGACGTGCCTGACTACCTCTCCGGCGACCCGGGCCATCTGCGCCAGGTGCTGCTGAACCTGGCCGGCAATGCGATCAAGTTCACCGAGACCGGCCGGGTCGACATCCGCGTACGCCTGCACAAGAACGAGCAGGGGCAGCCGACGCGCCTGAGTTTCGACATCGTCGATACCGGCATCGGTGTGACGCCGGACATGCGGCCGCGCCTGTTCGAGGCGTTCGAGCAGGCCGACGTCGGCCTGTCGCGCCGCTACGAAGGCAGCGGCCTCGGCACCACGATCGCCAAGGGCCTGGTCGAGGCGATGGGGGGCAGCATCGGCTATCAGGAGAATGCGCCGCGCGGCAGCCATTTCTGGTTCGAACTGCCGTTCGTGGCCGCGGCGGTGCCGGCATCGGCGGACCTCGGTGCGCAGCAGGCCAGCGTGCCGGCGGCGGCCGAGGAGTTCGATACCAGCGGCAACGTCATCGCCTTCTCCGACCCGTTCCTGCGCCACCGCGCGCGGGTGCGCGGCATGCGCATCCTGGTCGCCGACGATCACGCCGCCAACCGCATGGTGCTGCAGCGCATGCTGCAGAAGGCCGGCCATCGTGTCATCTGCGTCGACGGCGCGGAGGCGGTGCTGGACGCGCTGGCCGAGACCGAATTCGACGCGGTGATCGTCGACCTGCACATGCCCGGCATGAGCGGCCTGGACATGCTGCGGCAGTTGCGGGTGATGCAGGCCGGCGGACCGCGGACGCCGGTGGTGGTGCTCAGCGCCGATGTGACGCCCGAATCGATCCAGCGCTGCGAGCAGGCCGGCGCCAGGACCTTTCTGGCCAAGCCGGTGGTGGCCAACCGCCTGCTGGACACGCTCTCGGACATTGCGATGGAAGGGCGCCTGCGCGTCGGCAACGACACGACCGTGCGGCAGATGCCGGTGTCGAGCGAAGGGGTGCTGGATTCGTCGGTCCTGGACGAACTCGCCGGGCTTGGCATGGGCGATGGCTTCGAGCGCGAGTTCATCTCGCAATGCCTCAACGATGCCGAGGGCTGCCTCGGCGGCATGCAGATCGCCGGCGAAGCCGAGCATTGGGAGCGCCTGCGCGAACACGCGCATGCGATCAAGGGCGTCGCCAGCAACCTCGGCCTGATACGGCTCGCCAGCCTTGGCGGCGAGCTGATGCAGATGCCGGAATGGCAGGTGCGCAGCGAGTGGCGCCAGCGCTTGATGGCGCTCAACGCCAGCCTGACCGAAGGCCGCGAAGCCCTGGAATTCCGCGCCCGGCAGAGCGCCGTGCAGGACGGCGAACTGCGCTGAGGAACGCCCGGCGCGGGGCCGGGTCATCCCCTCGCTGCCGCCGGCATGCCGCTCAGGCGGCAACGACGCCGGCTTGCGCGCGCCGGACCTGGGCCCGCACCAGCCGATCCATCGTCCGCAGCGACTTCTCGCCCAGGGCCAGCGCGGCGTCCACCCAGATTTCGGTCACCGTCAGCAACTCCTCGCGGCTGACCGGCTGCACCACGTTGCGCATCGCGTTCATCGCCAGATGCGCCAGCGGCGCGCGCCGCTGTTGCTGGATCAGGTCGCGCACCGCCTCCTTGCCCTGGCCCTTGGGGACCAGCACGTCGACGATGCCCATGGCATGCATCTCCTGGCTGCTGAAGACGTGGCCTCCCAGGATGAGCTTCTCCGCGGCATGCGGCGCGATGCGACGGCTGAGGAATGAATACGCGCCCATGCCGGGAAACAGGCCAAACATGATTTCCGGCAGGCCCATGCCGACGTCTTCCTCGGCCACGATCAGATGGCACGACAGCGCCATCTCCAGGCCGCCTCCGAGCGCGTCGCCCTGCAGCAGGGCGATGGTGCGGAAATTGCCGCCGAGTCCTGTATGGAAGCGGTGGACGCCATCGATGCAGCTCGTCGCGTAGGCCATCAGACCGGCACGATCGCGGCGGCGGATGTAATGGCCGAACAGTTCAAGGTCCCCGCCCAGGTTGAACGCGCCGCCATCGGAGGCCAGCACCAGGCTGCCCAGCCGCGCCGAGGCCAGGGTGCCGGGCTGGCTGATCGCGGCGAGATAGCTGTGCATCTCGCGCATCAAGGTGGGATGGAAGCAGGGCCGCTGCTTCGCGGCACCGCCTGCATGCATGTACAGCCAGTGGCTATCGTCGTCGCCGTCGGCATCGATGCGGATGCTGGAGTAGGCGCGGGTACGGGGCAGCGGGTCGATCGTGCTCATGGCGGGCTCTCGGAAAGACGCCCGCGGAGATGGCGTGGCGCAGCGGGCGAGTGCGTTTCCACCCGGCGGATGCTACACCCGGGTGCCGTGGCCGGAACCCGCCCTGCCAGCGCCCGCACGGGCGCCGCGCGGGCGCCCGCCGGACCCGTTTACTGAGGCGGCGGCGCGTCGCGCAGCTCGCGACGCAGGATCTTGCCGACGTTGGTCTTGGGCAGCTCCTTGCGGAACTCGACGATGCGCGGATGCTTGTAACCGGTGAGGTTGGCGCGGGCGTGGGCCTTGACCTCGTCGGCGGTCAGGTTGGGGTCCTTCTTCACGATGACCACCTTGACCGCCTCGCCGGACTTCTCGTCCGGCACGCCGACCGCGGCCACTTCCAGCACGCCCGGCATCATCGCGATGACGTCCTCGACCTCGTTCGGATACACGTTGAAACCGGACACCAGGATCATGTCCTTCTTGCGGTCGACGATATAGAAGAAGCCCTGCGGATCCATCCGCGCCATGTCGCCGGTGTGCAGCCAGCCGTCGGCATCGATGGCGCTGGCGGTTTCCTCCGGCCGGCGCCAGTAGCCCTTCATCACCTGCGGCCCGCGGATGCACAGCTCGCCGACCTCGCCATGGGCGAGGACGTTCCCCTGGTCGTCCTTGACGCAGGCGTCGGTGGAGGGGATCGGCAGGCCGATCGCGCCGTTGTATTCGGTCAGGGTCAGCGGATTGATGCAGGCCGCCGGCGAGGTCTCGGTGAGGCCGTAGGCCTCGACCAGGGTGACGCCGGTGACCTGCTTCCAGCGCTCGGCCACCGCACGTTGCACCGCCATGCCGCCGCCCAGGGTGAACTTCAGTGAGGAGAAATCCACCTTGTCGAAGCCGGGGGTGTTGAGCAGGCCGTTGAACAGGGTGTTGACGCCGGTGAAGGCGGTAAAGCGGGTCTTCTGCAGTTCCTTGACGAAGCCGGGCATGTCGCGCGGATTGCTGATCAGGTGGTTGAGGCCGCCGAGCTTCATGAAGACCAGCCCGTTCGCGGTCAGCGCGAAGATGTGGTACAGCGGCAACGCGGTGATGATGACTTCCTTGCCTTCCTCCAGCTTGCCGGTCGCCGAGATCCACGCGCCGGCCTGCAGCATGTTGGCGACGAGGTTGCGGTGGGTCAGCATCGCGCCCTTGGCCACGCCGGTGGTGCCGCCGGTGTACTGCAGGAAGGCGATGTCGTCCGGCGCGATGTCGATCGGCGGCAGCGTGTGCAGGCGGCCGAGGGTCAGCGCGTCGCGGAAGCGGATCGCGTTGGGGATGTCGTAGTCCGGGACCAGCTTCTTGACGTACTTCAGGACGAAGTTGACCAGCGGCCCCTTGGGGAAGCCCAGCATGTCGCCCAGGCCGGTGGTGATGACCTGCTTGACCGGGGTGTCGGCGAGCACGTCCTGCACGGTGGTGCCGAAGTTGTCGATCACCACCAGTGCGCTGGCACCGGAGTCGATGAGTTGGTGGCGCAGTTCGCGCGGGGTGTACAGCGGGTTGACGTTGACCACGGTCATGCCGGCCAGCAGCACGCCGAAGGTGGCGATGGGGTACTGCAGGCAGTTGGGCATCATCAGGGCGACGCGGTCGCCCTTCTTGAGCTGCAGTTCGCCCAGCAGGTAGCCGGCGAATTGCCGGGCCAGTTCGCCGGCCTCGCGGTAGGTCAGGGTCTTGCCGAAGTTGCTGTAGGCGGGGCGGTCGCCGAACTTGGCCACGGAGCTTTCGAAGACGGCGGCGACGGAGCGGTATTCCTCGACATCGATGTCGGCGCCAACGCCGGCCGGATAACTCTGCAACCACGGACGATCCAGACTCATATTCCCCCTCCAGGAAACGTGTTGATTGGCTCACGACGGACAGTATCCGTCAGAACCGGCAACGGCAGCATACCGTTCCGTAGGGAAAAGGCGAACAGGGGTGGGGTGGTTGTTGCGGGGAGTCGTTGATTTTCTTGGTGTTGTGCGCTGCACGCTGAGCGCTTGAAATGCTGCGGCGAGTGCTGGCGCCTTGGTGCTTGCCGGGCAATGCCAAGCAAAGGCTTTCGCCCTTTCGGGCGAGTTACTTTTCTTTGCTTGTGCAAAGAAAAGTAACCAAAAGAAAGCACACCCTGCCTACGCGCCCTCCGCGCTGCGCGCTCCGGGTTCGCGTCCATCCCGGGGATCCGCGGAAGGGGCATCCTGCCCCTGCCGCGGACGGCGCACATCCATGTGCGCCGCCCTTCGGGTGTTTCCCCGGGACGGCCGCCGCTTCGGAAGGGAACCCGGAAGAGCAGGAGCAAATACAACAGCAACTGCAACTGCAACTGCAGTTGCAACTGCGGACGTCGCGGCCGCGGATTGATGATTGGACATGGTCCCTTCGCTGCCGGCAGTGCTGCGAAGCGCCCCCGCGCAGGCGCGGGGGCCGGGCTGCCGCTGCCGGAAACCGCAGGGTCGGTCAGCGCGCCGCCAGCTGACGCAGTACGTACTGCAGCAGGCCGCCGTGGCGGAAGTACTCCACTTCCTTCGGGGTCAGCAGCATCACCGCCACCTCGAAGGTCTGCGCACTGCCGTCGGCCTTCGTGGCGACGACCTTGGCGCGCTTGCTGGCGCCGTCCTGCAGGCCGGTGATCTCGAAGACTTCCGAGCCGTCCAGGCCCAGGCTCTGCGCGTTCTGGCCGTCGAGGAACTGCAGCGGCAGCACGCCCATGCCGACGAGATTGGAGCGGTGGATGCGCTCGAAGCTTTCGGCGATTACCGCCTTGACCCCGAGCAGGTTGGTGCCCTTGGCTGCCCAGTCGCGCGAGGAGCCGGTGCCGTATTCCTTGCCGCCGATCACCACCAGCGGCACGCCGTCGGCCTTGTACTTCATCGCCGCGTCGTAGATCGCCAGCTTTTCCGGCTGGCCGCCGCCGGGCGGGTGGTACAGGGTGTTGCCGCCTTCCTCGCCGCCGAACATCAGGTTCTTGATGCGGATGTTGGCGAAGGTGCCGCGGACCATGACGTCGTCGTTGCCGCGGCGGCTGCCGTAGCTGTTGAAGTCGGCCGGCTGCACGCCGCGCTCCTGCAGGAAGCGGCCCGCCGGCGAGTCCTTCTTGATGTTGCCGGCCGGGGAGATGTGGTCGGTGGTGATCGAATCGCCGAACAGGCCCAGCACGCGCGCGCCGTGCACGTCCTCGATGCGGCCGACCTGCATGGTCATGCCGTCGAAGTAGGGCGGGTTCTTGATGTAGGTGGAGGCGCCGTCCCAGGCGTACAGCTCGCCATCGGGCGAGGCGATGGTGTTCCAGCGGCTGTCGCCCTTGAACACGTCGGCGTAGTTCTGCTTGAACATCTCCGGGCCGACCGTTGCGGCGATGGTGTCGCCGATCTCCTTGTTGCTCGGCCAGATGTCGCGCAGGTACACCGGCTGGCCGTCGCTGCCGGTGCCGAGCGGGTCGCGGGTCAGGTCGATGTCGGTGGTGCCGGCGATGGCGTAGGCGACCACCAGCGGCGGCGAGGCCAGGTAGTTCATCTTCACTTCCGGATGCACGCGGCCTTCGAAATTGCGGTTGCCCGACAGCACCGAGGCCACCACCAGGTCGTCCTGGGCGATCGCCGCGGACACGTCCTCCGGCAGTGGGCCGGAGTTGCCGATGCAGGTGGTGCAGCCATAGCCGACCACGTAGAAACCGAGCTGTTCCAGGTCGTCCATCACCCCGGCCTTCTTGAGGTAATCGGTGACCACCAGCGAGCCCGGCCCGAGCGAGGTCTTGACCCAGGGCTGCGCCTTCAGGCCCTTGGCCAGGGCGTTGCGTGCGAGCAGGCCGGCGCCGAGCATCACCGCCGGGTTGGAGGTGTTGGTGCAGGAGGTGATCGCCGCGATCACCACCGCGCCGTCGCGCAGGCGCCAGCCGGCGCCGCTGGCCTCGGCCTCCTGCGCCTGCGCCGCCTGGGCGCCGACCGCGGTGCCGCCGCCGCCTTCGTTCTTGAGCCGGTCTTCCTGTTTCGCATCGCTGTGGCGCTTGCTGCGCGCGTCGGCGAACGGCACCAGGCTGTCGCGGAAGTTGCGCTGCATGTCTTCCAGCAGCACGCGGTCCTGCGGGCGCTTGGGGCCGGCCAGCGACGGCTTGACCTCGCCCATGTCCAGTTCCAGCGTCGCGCTGTAGCTGGCGTGCGCGCTGTCGGCGTCGTGCCACAGGCCCTGCGCCTTGGCGTAGGCCTCGACCAGCGCGATCTGCTCCTCGCTGCGGCCGGACAGGCGCAGGTAGGTCAGCGATTCGGCGTCGATCGGGAAGATGCCGCAGGTGGCGCCGTACTCCGGCGCCATGTTGCCGATGGTGGCACGGTCGGCCAGCGGCAGGTGCTGCAGGCCGTCGCCGAAGAACTCGACGAACTTGCCGACCACGCCGTGCTTGCGCAGCATCTGCGTCACCGTCAGCACCAGGTCGGTGGCGGTGGCGCCTTCGGGCAGCTTGCCGGTGAGCTTGAAGCCCACCACCTGCGGGATCAGCATCGAGGAGGGCTGGCCGAGCATCGCCGCTTCGGCCTCGATGCCGCCCACGCCCCAACCGAGCACGCCGATGCCGTTGATCATGGTGGTGTGGCTGTCGGTGCCGAACACGGTGTCCGGATAGGCCAGCGCCTCGCCGTCGCGTTCGCCGGTCATCACCACCCGCGCCAGGTGCTCCAGGTTGACCTGGTGCACGATGCCGGTGTTCGGCGGCACTACCTTGAAGTTGTCGAAGGCCTTCTGGCCCCAGCGCAGGAAACCGTAGCGCTCCTTGTTGCGCTGGAATTCGATCTTGCCGTTGAGATCCAGTGCGTCGGGCTTGCCGAACACGTCCACCTGCACCGAGTGGTCGATCACCAGTTCCGAGGGAATCAGCGGGTTGATCTGCTCCGGACGTCCGCCGAGCTTGACCACTGCATCGCGCATCGCCGCCAGGTCGACCACGCACGGCACGCCTGTGAAATCCTGCAGCACCACGCGTGCCGGCATGAACGCGATCTCGGTGTCCGGCTCGGCGGTCGGCTGCCATTGCGCCACCGCTTCGATGTGCTCCTTGCCGACGGTCGCGCCGCCGTCCTCGTGGCGCAGCAGATTCTCCAGCAGGATCTTCAGCGAGTAGGGCAGGCGCGAGATGTCGAAGCGCTCGCCGAGCTTGGGCAGGCTGAAGTAACCGTAGGTCTTGCCGCCGACGTGGAGTTGGCTGCGGGTGGAGAACGAGTCGTTCATGCGGGGGAACTCCTGATTGCGGGTGGCTTGCAGTGGCCCGCTGTGACGAGCCTGCTTGCGAGTGCCGGGCCATTGCGTTGCCGGCATTGCGTCGCGTCGCGGCGCGGCCGGAAGGCGCGGCGGCCCAAGGCGTCGGGCCGAAGCTTACACGTTCAGATGTAGCGCCCGTGTCACGGCTTGCCGCGCCAGCGGCTCATCAGCATCTGCAGGAAACGCTCGGCGCTGGGCGAGAGCAGCGCGCTGCGCCGGCGCACGATGCCGATGGTGCGCGAGACCACCGGATTGCCGATCGGCCGCGTCACCAGGATCGGATGTTCGCCGTCGGGGGTGGCCATCTTCGGCAGCACCGACACGCCGATGCCGGCTTCGACCATGCCCAGCGAGGTGGACAGGTGGGTCACTTCGTAGTGCCAGCTCAGCTTCAGGTTCTCGCGCGCCAGTGCGCCGTCGAGCAGGGTGCGGTTGCCGCTGGTGCGGTGCACGGTGATCAACTGGTGCTGGGCCAGGTCGGCCCATTCGATCCGGCGTTTCTTCGCCAGCGGATGATCGCGACGACAGGCCAGCACGAACGGGTCTTCGGCGAGCACGTCGAAATCCAGGTTGGGATCGTTGGCGCCCATGAAGTTGATGCCGAACTCCACCTCGCCGCGTTCCACCGCCTGCAGGCCCTCGGTGGCCGGGATGTCGAGAATGCGGAAGCGCACGTGCGGATGCGCCTCGCGGAAGCGCGCCATCACGCTGGGCAGGAAGTAGAACGCGGCCGTCGGCAGGCAGGCGATGGTGACGGTGGCGCCGCGCGCATCGTTGTGGCCGCGCACCGAGAACAGCGAGCCGTCGAACTCCTCGATCATGCGCCGCACCAGCGGCAGCAGGTTCTCGCCGATGGCGGTGGTGGCCACGCTGCGGGTGGTGCGCTCCAGCAATGGCGACCCCACCGCCTGTTCCAGCTTCTGGATGCGCCGGCTCAGCGCCGGTTGCGACATGTGCAGCGCCTCGGCCGCGCGGTGGAAGCTGCGCGTCTCGGCCACCAGCAGGAACGCGCGCAGGTCGAGGATTTCGCAATTGATGCTCATAGGTAATCAATCATCGGGAAATTAGCAATTCACAGATCAATTGGGGTCATGCCAGTATCGAATCAGACGAAGACATTCATCTTCATGGCGCATCAATCTACACCATGTCCAACGATCTGCTCGGCATTCCCTGCGTGCTCATGCGCGGCGGCACCTCCAAGGGGCCGTTCTTCTTCGCGCCGGACCTGCCGGCCGATCCCGCCCGCCGCGACCGCCTGCTGCTGGAGGTGATGGGCGCCGGCCATCCGCTGCAGATCGACGGCATCGGCGGCGGCAACGCGCTGACCAGCAAGGTCGCCATCATCGACCGCTCCAGCCGCGCCGACGCGGACGTGGACTATCTGTTCGCGCAGGTGCGGGTCGAGCAGCAGGTGGTGGACACCTCGCCCAACTGCGGCAACATGCTGGCGGCGGTGGCGCCGTACGCGATCGAGCGCGGCCTGGTGCAGGCGCAGCATCCGCGCACCCAGGTGCGCATCCACAACGTCAATACCGGCAAGCTGATCGTGGCCACGGTGGAAACGCCGCATGGCCGGGTGGTGTACCGTGGCGAGACGCGCATCGCCGGTGCGCCCGGCGCGGCCGCGCCGATCTGGCTGTCGTTCCTGGACGCGGCCGGCGCGCGCACCGGCAAGCTGTTGCCGAGCGGCCATGCGCAGGACACCATCGACGGGGTCGCGACGAGTCTGGTGGATTGCGCCATGCCGATGATGCTGCTGCGTGCCGCCGATCTCGGCGTGCGCGGCGATGCCTCGCCTGCCGAGCTGAATGCCGATGCCGCGCTGCTGGCGCGGCTGGAGGCGCTGCGGATCGAGGCGGGCGCGCGCATGGGCATCGCCGACGCCGGCAGCAAGGTGATTCCCAAGCCGGTGCTGCTGTCGGCGCCGCAGCATGGCGGCGACCTGCAGGTGCGCTATTTCATGCCGCAGCAGTGCCACACCGCGCTGGCCATCACCGGCGCGGTCGGCATCGCCACCGCGGCGGCCACGCCGGGTACCCTGGCCAATGCCTTCGTCGGCGATGCGGTGCTGCCGCGCCACGTCGTCCTGGAACATCCAAGCGGCGCCCTGGAGGTGGGATTGAGCCGCACCGCGGCCGATGCGCCGATCGTCGCCAGCGTGGTGCGCACCGCCCGCCGGCTGTTCGAAGGGCGGGTCTTCGCGACCTCGCCCGTGTCCACCGAGGCCCGCCAATGGATCTCCGCGGCATGACATGACCCGAACCGGCCGGGCGCCTGCACGCACGCACGGCGTCCGCGACCGACAACGCACACGCTTCAATCCTGGGAGGGATCTATGTTGTCCAGAACGTTCTTCACCGTGGCGCTCGCCGCGGCCGGCCTGCTGCTTCTCACCGCCTGCGGCAAGGGCCGCGGCGATGCGGCGAGCGCCGACGCCACCCCCGTGCGCATCAGCGTCGGGTCCTACAATCTCAACAACCTGCCGTTCTTCATCGCCGACGCCAACGGCTACTTCGACCAGGTCGGGGTCAAGGTCAAGACCGAGAACTTCGCCCAGGGCGGCTCCAAGGTGCTGCAGGCCTTGGTGGCCAACTCCACCGACGTGGCGGTGGGTTTCTACGACCACACCATCCAGATGCAGTCCAAGCGCAAGGACGTGGTCGCCTTCGTGCTGCTCTCGCGCAATTCCGGGCTGGTGCTGGCCGGGCGCAACGACACCGCATTCGATCCGGCCAAGCCGCAGACCATCAGGGGCCTGAAGGTCGGCATCACCGCGCCGGGCTCCTCGTCCGACTTCTTCGTGCGCCATTACCTCTCGCGCAACGGCATCGCCGAGAGCGCGGTGTCGTTGATCGGCGTGGGCTCGGGCGCGGCCGCGGTGGCGGCCCTGGAGCAGGGCAAGATCGACCTGCTGGTCAACTACGACCCGGCGGCGACCCTGATCAGCGAGCGCAAGATCGGCAGGATCCTGATCGACGCGCGCAGCGATGCCGGCGCACGCCAGGTCTACGGTGGGCTGTACCCGACCTCGGTGATGTACGCCAACCGCAGCTTCCTGGAACAGCGGCCGCAGGATGCGGAGAAGATCGTGCGTGCCGAGCAGATGGCGCTGCGCTTCATCGCCGACCACTCCGCCGAGGAGATCGTCGCGGCCTTGCCCGATGCCTATGTCTCCGGCGACCGCGCCACCTATGCGCGTGCGGTGGAGAACGCCCGTGCCATCTTCACCCGCGACGGACGCTTCGTCGCCGCCGACCTGGAAACGCCGTTGACCGTGCTGCGCGAGTTCAACAAGGACGTGGCGCGCGCGGACATCGATCTGACCAGGACCTACACCAACGCCTTCGTGGATCGCGCCAGCGGTGCGGCGAAGGCGGCCCAACCGTGAGCGGAGGAACCATGGCACGCAACGCTACCGTGCAGCGCCTCAACGGCGCGCCACACCTCGATCCGGCGCAGACGATGGTCGCGATCAACAACGTCACCATGTCCTTCGGCGATTTCACCGCCGTGCGCGACGTGGACATCCAGGTCGCCGATGGCGAATTCCTCGCCATCGTCGGCCCCACCGGCTGCGGCAAGAGCACCATCCTCAATTCGGTGGCGGGGCTGCTGTCGCCGTCTGCTGGCCAGGTCGTCATCGACGGCCGCCCGGTCGCCGGTGTGCAGGAGGCGGTCGGCTACCTGTTCCAGCAGGACGCGCTGCTGCCGTGGAAGACCGCCTTCCAGAACGTGGAATTGGGCCTGCGCTTTCGCGGCGTGGCCGACGCCGAGCGCAAGCAGCGCGCCAATGCCTGGCTGGCCAAGGTCGGCCTGGCCGGGTTCGAGCACCGCTACCCGCACCAGCTCTCCGGCGGCCAGCGCAAGCGCGTGCAGATGGCGCAGGCGCTGATCGTGGAGCCGAAGGTGATCCTGATGGACGAGCCGTTCTCGGCGCTGGACATCCACACCCGCCACCTGATGCAGAACGAACTGCTGCGGCTGTGGCAGGAGCAGCGCCGCTCGGTGATCCTGATCACCCACGATCTGGAGGAGGCGATCGCGCTGGGCGATCGCGTGGTGGTGTTGTCCTCCGGTCCCGCCAGCCGCGTGGTGCGCAGTTTCGACGTGGACCTGCCGCGCCCGCGCAACGTCGCCGAGATCAAGCTCGACACGCGTTTCACCGACCTGTACCGCGACATCTGGGCCTGCCTGCGCGGCGAAGTGGAGAAGAGCTATGCACGCCAAGACTGACAAACTCATCCAGCTCGCGCTGGTCGTGGCCGTGTTCGGCGGCTGGGAGGGCGGCATCGCCCTGGGTCTGATCGACCCGTTCTTCTTCCCGGCGCCGACGGCGATCGTGCAGCAGGCCTGGGCCTGGCTGTCCGACACCGGGTTCTACCAGCACGTCTACATCACCCTGACCGAGACCGCGCTCGGCTACGTCATCGGCACCGCGCTGGGTGTGGCCGGCGGCGTATGGCTGGGCCTGAGCCGGCGCTCGGCGCGGATCCTGGATCCCTTCATCAAGGGCTTCAACGCGATCCCGCGCGTGGTGCTGGCGCCGATCTTCGTGCTGTGGCTGGGCCTGGGCCTGTGGTCGAAGGTGGCGCTGGCGGTGACCCTGGTGTTCTTCACCACGTTCTTCAACGCCATGCAGGGCGTGCGCGAGGTCAATCCGGTGGTGCTGGCCAATGCGCGCATCCTCGGCGCCAATCGCCGCGACCTGCTGCGCCACGTGTACTTCCCGGCGGCGGCGAGCTGGATCCTGTCGTCGCTGCGCACCTCGGTGGGCTTTGCCGTGGTCGGCGCGATCATCGGCGAATACCTGGGCGCCTCCGCCGGCCTGGGCTACCTGATCGCGCAGGCCGAGGGCAACTTCAATGCCGTGGGCGTGTTCGCCGGCATCATCATCCTGGCCGCCTTCGTGCTGCTCATCGATGCGCTGCTGGACGTGATCGAGAACCGCCTGATCACCTGGCGTCCCAACGCGCAGAACCAGGCCACCAGCTGACCGCGGCCGCGCGCCGCCGGCCCGGCCGGTGGCGCGCTTGTCGCGCGCATCGCATCCCCCGCACCATCGCAACGGGCCAGCGCCAGGCCAGGCGCCCGGCTGGCCGGAGAGACCCATCCATGCATCCCCATCCCGTGCTGCCCCGCGCAGCGCTGACGCTCGCGCTCGGCCTGCTGCTCGGCGGCGCCAACGAAGCCGCTGCGCAAACCGTGCCGGCCGCGCCGGCCACGTTGAGCCAGGCCGAACTGACCGTGCTGGTGCGGCAGCAGGCGCAGCAGATCCAGCAGCTGCAGGCGCGGCTCGACGCGCTGCAGGCCCCCGCCGCGCCGAGTCCGGCGCCCGCCACCACCGCACCGGCGCTGGAAGGTCGCGTCGCCGCGCTCGAATCGGCGCAGACCAAGGCGCCGAAGGTGTCGTGGTCGAAGGGCGCGCCGGAGTTCGCCAGCGCCGATGGCAACGTGGTGTTCCGTCCGCGCGGCCGCCTGTTCGTCGATGCCTCCAGTACCGACGGTTCCGCCGCCAGCCAGCGCAACCTGTCCGGCACCGAGATCCGCTCGGTGCGGCTAGGCGCCGAAGGCCGCTACGGGCAGCTCGGCTGGGTGGTGGAAGGCGACTTCGCCGACAACGCGGTGGCCTGGAAATCGGTGTACGCCAGTATCGACCATCGCCTGTTCGGCCTGCCGGCCGAGCTGAGCGTGGGCAATCGCCTGAACGATCGCGGCATCGACGGCGCCAGCAGCACCTCCAACACCCCGTTCCAGGACCGCAACGTGGTCGGCACCCTGATCCTGCCGCAACGCGGCCTGTTCGGCGTCGGCCTGACCGAGCGCCTCTACGGGCGCGACTGGCACGCCAGCCTGTCGGTGGCCGGCAACGACCTCAACAACGCCGGCGACGACAACGACAGCCTGACCTGGGCGGCGCGCGCGCACTGGAATCCGCTGGCCGGCAAGGCCGCGACCGTGCACCTGGGCGCCTGGGCCTTCCACGAGGAGATCGCCGCTGGCGCCAACGGGGTGCTGCGCAGTTCGGCGATCGCCGGGCACTTCAACGACCAGGTCCGGATCGCGCCGGGAACGCTGCTGGGCGCGCAGCGCAGCGACGCCTACGGTGCGGAACTGGCCGGCGTCTTCGGCCCGGCCTGGGCCAGCGGCGAGTGGGGCACGCGCAACCTGCGCGGGCGTGGCGCGGCCGGCGGCTACGATCTCGATCACCAGGCCTGGGCGGTATCGGCTGGCTGGTTCCTGTCCGGCGCGCTGCCCGCGTATGCCGGCAAGACCGGCACCTGGGGCCGGGTCAAGGTCGCCGACCCGGTCACCGCCGGCGGCGCCGGCGCCTGGGAACTGAAGCTGCGCTACGAGGATGTGGACTACGCCGAACTGCCGGGCGGCGGCCGCGGCAACGCCTGGACGCTGGGGACCAACTGGTACCTCAACGATGTCAGCCGGCTGATGCTCGACGTGATCCGCTGGCAGACCGACAACCGCAGCGGCACGGTGCAGGGCCGGGACCAGGGCACCACCTTCAATACCCGCCTGCAGGTGGCGTTCTGAGCCGCTGAGCGAGGGCAGGGCGGCCGGCGCCAGGTCGTTCCGCACCGGCGGCACGGCGCCCGCCAGCTGACCGGGCGCTGTGCCGCACCACGTCCGTCGCTGGCGGTATGACCGCTTGGGTATGTATAATCCGTGCATACCGAACCGGGCCTACACCGATGGAAGCCACTGTCGCCGAACGCGGTCAGATCACCCTTCCCAAGGCCGTGCGCGATGCGCTGGGCCTGAGCAAGGGCACCATCCTGAAAGTGGAACTGGACGGCGGCCGGATCATCCTGCGCAAGAGCGTGGACGATGCCATCTCGCGCGCCCGCGGCCGCTTCAAGCTCGACGGCTTCGCCAGCACCGACGAGGCGATGCGCGCGATTCGCGGCCGCGCCCCGGGCGATCCGTTCGAGCCCGAACCCGACGCCGGCGCATGATCGCCATCGACTCCTCCGTGCTGGTGGACCTGCTGGCCGACGGCCCGCAGGCCGACGCCGCCGAAGCCTGCCTGCGCCAGTGCCTGAGCACCGGCCCGGTGGTGGTCTGCGACATCGTCCTGGCCGAAGTCTGCAGCGCGCTGCGCGACGGCGCGGAGGCGTTGTCGGTGCTGGAGGACATGAGCATCCGCTTCAGCGCGCTGGAGGCCAAGTCGGCCTTGCGCGCCGGCGAGATGCAGCGCCGCTTCCGCGCCCGCGGCGGCAAGCGCGAGCGGGTGGTGGCCGATTTCCTGATCGGGGCGCATGCGCTGCTGCAATGCGATGGCCTGATCACCCGCGACGACGGTTTTTTCCGCGATTACTTCAAGGGCCTGAAGATCATCGTGCCCAAGCCCGCCGGCTGACGCCGCGCAACCGCTACCGCTCATCCCCACCGTTTTTTTCCGGAGAACCCGCATGTTGGAAGCCTACCGCCACCACGTTGCAGAGCGCGCCGCGCTCGGAATCCCGCCGCTGCCGCTGAGCGCGCAGCAGACCGCGCAGGTCATCGAGCTGCTGAAGAATCCGCCGGCCGGCGAAGAGCAGTTCCTGGTCGAACTGCTGAGCCAACGCGTGCCGGCCGGCGTCGACGACGCCGCCAAGGTCAAGGCCTCGTACCTGGCCGCGGTCGCCTTCGGCAGCGAGACCACCCCGCTGATCTCGCCCACCCGCGCCACCGAACTGCTGGGCACCATGCTCGGCGGCTACAACATCCATCCGCTGGTCGAGCTGTTGGACAACGCCGAGCTGGGCGCGGTCGCCGCCGAAGGCCTCAAGCACACCCTGCTGATCTTCGACGCCTTCCACGACGTGCAGGAAAAGGCCGAGGCCGGCAACGCGCACGCCAAGGCGGTGCTGCAGAGCTGGGCCGAGGCCGAGTGGTTCACCAGCAAGCCGGAAGTGCCGCAGAGCCTGACCATCACCGTGTTCAAGGTGCCGGGTGAGACCAACACCGACGACCTGTCGCCGGCGCCGGACGCCACCACCCGCCCGGACATCCCGCTGCACGCCCTGGCGATGCTGAAGAACAAGCGCGACGGCGCGCCGTTCGAGCCGGAAGAGGACGGCAAGCGCGGCCCGATCCAGGCCATCGCCGACCTCAAGGCCAAGGGCCACCTGGTCGCCTACGTCGGCGACGTGGTCGGTACCGGTTCCTCGCGCAAGTCGGCGACCAACTCGGTGCTGTGGTGGACCGGCGAGGACATCCCGTACATCCCCAACAAGCGCTTCGGCGGCGTGTGCCTGGGTTCGAAGATCGCGCCGATCTTCTACAACACCATGGAAGACGCAGGTGCGCTGCCGATCGAGCTGGACGTGTCGCAGATGGAGCACGGCGACGTGGTCGAGCTGCGTCCGTACGAGGGCAAGGCGCTGAAGAATGGGCAGGTGATCGCCGAGTTCGCGATGAAATCGGACGTGCTGTTCGACGAAGTGCGCGCCGGCGGCCGCATCCCGCTGATCGTCGGCCGCGGCCTCACCGCCAAGGCGCGCGAGTTCCTGGGCTTGCCGGCGTCGACCCTGTTCCGCCTGCCGATGGACCCGCCGGATACCGGCAAGGGCTTCTCGCTGGCGCAGAAGATGGTCGGCCGCGCCTGCGGGCTGCCGGAAGGCCAGGGCATGCGCCCGGGTACCTACTGCGAGCCGAAGATGACCTCGGTGGGTTCGCAGGACACCACCGGCCCGATGACCCGCGACGAGCTGAAGGACCTGGCCTGCCTCGGCTTCTCCGCCGACCTGGTGATGCAGTCGTTCTGCCACACCGCGGCGTACCCGAAGCCGGTGGACGTCAAGACCCACCACACCCTGCCGGAGTTCATCTCCACCCGCGGCGGCGTGTCGCTGCGTCCGGGCGATGGCGTGATCCACAGCTGGCTCAACCGCATGCTGCTGCCCGACACCGTCGGCACCGGCGGCGACTCGCACACCCGCTTCCCGATCGGCATCTCGTTCCCGGCCGGTTCTGGCCTGGTGGCCTTCGCCGCCGCCACCGGCGTCATGCCGCTGGACATGCCCGAGAGCGTGCTGGTGCGCTTCAAGGGGCAGATGCAGCCGGGCGTGACCCTGCGCGACCTGGTCAACGCGATCCCGCTGTACGCGATCAAGCAGGGCCTGCTGACCGTGGCCAAGCAGGGCAAGAAGAACATCTTCTCCGGCCGCATCCTGGAGATCGAAGGCCTGCCGGAACTGAAGGTGGAGCAGGCGTTCGAACTGTCCGACGCCTCCGCCGAGCGCTCGGCCGCCGGCTGCACGGTGCGCCTGAACAAGGAACCGATCGTCGAGTACCTGACCAGCAACATCACCCTGCTGAAGTGGATGATCGCCGAAGGTTATGCCGACGCGCGTTCGCTGGCGCGGCGGATCAAGAAGATGGAAGAGTGGCTGGCCGATCCGCAGCTGCTTGAGCCCGATGCCGACGCCGAGTACGCGGCGGTGATCGAGATCGACCTGGCCGACATTCACGAGCCGATCGTGGCCTGCCCGAACGATCCGGACGACGTGAAGACCCTGTCCGACGTCGCCGGCGCGGCGATCGACGAAGTGTTCATCGGTTCGTGCATGACCAACATCGGCCACTTCCGTGCCGCGGCCAAGCTGCTGGAAGGCAAGCGCGACATCCCGACCCGCCTGTGGGTTGCGCCGCCGACCAAGATGGACGCCTCGGAGCTGACCAAGGAAGGCCACTACGGCACCTTCGGCGCCGCCGGCGCGCGCATGGAAATGCCGGGTTGCTCGCTGTGCATGGGCAACCAGGCGCAGGCGCGCGAGGGCGCCACGGTGTTCTCGACCTCCACCCGCAACTTCCCCAACCGCCTGGGCCGCAACACCAACGTGTACCTGGGCTCGGCGGAACTGGCGGCGATCTGCTCGCGCCTGGGCCGGATCCCGACCAAGGAGGAATACATGGCCGACGTGGGCGTGATCAAGACCAGTGGCGAGCAGATCTATCGCTACATGAACTTCGATCAGATCCAGGACTACCAGGACGTGGCCGCCACGGTCGCGGCCTGATCGCCCCGGCGATGCGCTGACGCGAGGTGCCGCGCATGCGGCACCGTCGCAACGAAGAAGCCCGGCAGTGCCGGGCTTTTTCGTGGGTGTTGCCAGCGTTGCGACGCGCGACAGATTGGCCGCGCTGAGGCTACGCTCACGCCGGCAGCGCGGGCGCACGCCCGTGGAGCCAGTGTTCCAGCGCCGCGGCCGGCAGCGCCGGCGCGAACAGGAAGCCCTGCAGCACGCGGCAGCCCAGCCGCGCCAGGAACGCGCGTTGCGCTTCGGTTTCCACGCCCTCGGCAACGGTATGCAGGCCCAGGGTCTCGCCGATGCGCAGCACCGAGGTGGTCAGGGTCCGCGAGGTCTGGCAGTGCTCCAGGTCGCTGACGAAGCTCATGTCCAGCTTCAGTTCGTTGACCGGCAACTGATGCAGATGGCTGAGGCTGGAGTAACCGGTGCCGAAGTCGTCCAGCGACAGCAGCACGCCGCTGGCCTGCAACTGGCGCAGGTTGGCCAGCACCGCGTTGGGGTTGGAGAGCATGACGCTCTCGGTCATCTCCAGGGCCAGGTCGGCCGGTTGCAGGCCGAAGGTGGCGAGCAGGCCCTCCACCCGCGCCGGCAGCTGCGGATCGGCGAAATTGTTGGCCGACAGGTTCACCGCCACGCGCGGTACCGGGACGCCGCGCAGGCGCCAGTCGGCCATCTGCCGGCAGGCCTCGCGCAGCACCCAGTGGCCGAGTTCGTCGATCAGGCCGCATTCCTCGGCCATCGGCACGAACCGCGCCGGCGAGATCGCACCGAGGTTCGGATGCTCCCAGCGCAGCAGCGCTTCCACGCCGTACAGCGCATGCGGCGCCTGGCTGTCCAGTTGCGGCTGGTAGTGCAGTTGCAGCCTGTCGCGATGCAGGGCCTCGCGCAGCGCGGTCTCCATCGCCACGCGTTCCTGCGCCATGCGGTTCATGTCGGAACTGAAGTAGCGCACGCTGTGACCGCCCTCGTGCTTGGCCCGGAACATGGCCAGGTCGGCATGGCGCAGCAGGGTCTCGATGTCGGTGCCGTCCTCGGGGAACATCGCCACGCCGATGCTGGCGCTGGGATGCAGGGTCATCTGGCCCACCACCACCGGTTCGGCCAGCGCCAGCAGCAGGCGCTCGGCGACGCCGGCGGCGTGCTCGGCGCTGCAGTGCGGCAACATCAGCACGAATTCGTCGCCGGCCTGGCGGCCGACCAGGTCGGTCACGCCCAGGGTGTCGCAGATGCGCCGGGCGATGTCGCGCAGCAGGCCGTCGCCGGCGGTATGCCCCTGGGTTTCGTTGACGCGCTTGAAGCGGTCGATGTCCACGAACAGGATCGCCACCGGCGTGCCCTGATGCTCGGCGGCGGCCAGCGCCTGCTCGGCACGGGCGCTGAACATCACCCGGTTGGGCAGGCCGGTGAGCGAGTCGTAGAAGGCGAGTTGGTGGACGCGCGCCCTGGTCTGCTCGCGTTCCAGCGCCAGCGCGCACAGGTGCACACACAGTTCGATCAGGCGCAGGTGCCAGGCCAGCGGCTCGCGCACCTGCCGGTAGCACAGCGCGAAGCTGCCGAGGACGCGGCCGCTGCTGGACTTGATCGGGGTGGCCACGCAGGTGCCCAACTGCACATGGTCCACCAGCCCCATGTAGTCGGCGAACAGCGGGTCGGTGCGCGGGTCGAGCACCAGCACCTGCTTGCCGCGCCAGATCGAGGTGCCGAGCGCGCCGGCACGCGGTCCCGCGCGCATGTTGCTCATGGTCTCGCCGAACCGCACCGGCATGCTCGGCGCCGCCAGCGGCTGCAGGCGGCCGCTGCCGTCGACGCTGACGATCGCGGCCATCAGCTGTGGCGCGATGCGCTCGACCTCCTTGCAGATCAGCGTGGCGACCTCGACCAAGGGCTGTTCGCGGACCAGCGCCTCCAGCACGTTCTTGTGCAGCACCTCGTGCATCTTGCTCTGGGTGATGTCGGTGAACGAGAGGATGTAGTGCTGCTGGCTGCCGTCCTCGCCGGCGATAGGGGTGGCGACCAGGGTGGCCCACAGCGGGGTGCCGTCCTTGCGGTAGGCGAGGATGTCGGTCTGGTGGCCGAAACCGGCGCGCACGCGCTCGCGGGTGTGCTGCACGGTCTGCAGGTCGGTACCGGGGCCGGCCAATACGTTGCTCGGCAGATGCCCCAGCACTTCGCTCTCGGCATAGCCGAACACCTGGCTGAAGCCGGCGTTGACGTAGAGGATGTTCAACTGCGGATCGCAGACGACGATGGCGGCGTCGCTGGAGTCCAGTGCCAGCGACAGCAGCCGCATCCTGGCATCGCGGGCGCGCTCGGCGCTGATGTCGCGGACGAACAGCACCTGCAGCTGGCTGTAGTGCTGCGGGGCCCGCGCTGCGCTCACCGCCAGCCAGCGCGCCGCGCCCTCGTAGTCGTGCGTCAGCAGTTCGTAGCTGCCGCTGCCGCTGTCGTGCAGGCAATGCGCGAGGAAGTCGTCGCGCACCTCGGCATCGGCCAGCTCGCCCAGCGGACGCCCCAGCACCTGCGCGCGGGGACGGTTCCACAGCGCTTCGGCGGTGTGGTTGAAGGCGACCACGCGCCCCTGCGGATCGACGATCAGCACGCCTTCGGGCGCGTATTGCAGGCACAGCAGCAGATCCAGTTCGGATCGGGCCGATGCGACCCGCGCCGCTTCCACGCTGGCGTCGCTGGGCGCGCTCGACGTGACGAGGCGGCGGCCCGGCATGGTCTCAGCGGGCCTGCACGGACAGCGCGATCAGCCGCTCGGCGATCTTGTCCAGCGGCAGCACTTCCTGCGCCGCGCCCATGCGGAAGGCGGTGCCGGGCATGCCCCAGACCACGCTGGTGGCCTCGTCCTGGACCAGGGTGCTGGCGCCGGCCTGCAGCATTTCCAGCAGGCCGCGGGCGCCGTCGTCGCCCATGCCGGTCAGGATCGCGCCGATGGCATTGGCGCCGGCATTGCGCGCCACCGACTGGAACAGCACGTCCACCGCCGGCTTGTGCCGGTTGACCGGCGGGCCATCGTCGATCTTGCAGCGCCAGCGTGCGCCGTCGCGGATCACCTGCAGGTGCTTGCCGCCCGGCGGCAGGTAGGCGTGGCCGGGCAGGATCGCTTCGCCCTCGGTGGCCTCGCGCACGGCCATCGCCGAGTGCCGGTTGAGGCGGTCGGCGAAGGCGGTGCTGAAGCCGGCCGGCAGGTGCTGGGTCATCACCACCGCCGGGGCGTCGGCCGGCATGCCTTCCAGCACCACGCGCAGCGCCTCGGTGCCGCCGGCGGACGCGCCGATGGCGATCAGCCGGTCGGTGGTGCGGAACTTCAGCGAGGACACCGCGGCGGGCGTGGCGGTGGCGCCGGCCGGTTTCGGTGCGGCCGGCCGGTCCAGCGCGCGGACCTTGGCCTTGGCCGCGTTCTTGACCTTGGTGACGATCTCTTCGGCGTAGCCCTCCAGCCCGCGGGCCACGTCGAGCTTGGGCTTGGAGACGAAATCGACCGCGCCCAGCGACAGCGCCTGCAGCGTGGTGTCGGCGCCGCGCTCGGTGAGCGAGGAGATCATCACCACCGGCGTGGGCCGCAGCCGCATCAGGTTTTCCAGGAACGCCAGGCCGTCCATGCGCGGCATTTCCACGTCCAGGGTGATCACGTCCGGGTTCAGGCGCTTGATCTTCTCGCGCGCCAGCAGCGGATCGGCGGCCGAGCCGACCACTTCGATGCCGGGGGCGCCGGACAGGATCTCGGTGAGGATCTGCCGCACGACCGCGGAGTCGTCGACGATCAGCACGCGGCAAGGGGCTTCCAGGCTCATTCGAACAACTCCACGGCGCCGGTGACGGGGGCTTTGGTGAGACGGGCACGCACCGCCGACTCGGCCGCGGCGATTTCGGCCTCCTCGTGCGCGTGCGGCAGGCGCTGCACGACCACGCGGCCGGTGCCGGGGAAGAACCAGATCTTGCGCGGATGGATACCGCGCAGGTCCTCGGCCACCACCGGGATCTGCTCGGCCTTCAGATAGTTCAGCACGAAGTCGGCATTGCGCGTACCGACCGGGTTGTTGGTGAACCCCTTGAGCACGTTGCCGCCGCCGAACACCTTGGCTTCCAGGCGGTTGCGGGCGGCGCCGCGCTTGAGCAGGTCGTTGATCAGCACTTCCATCGCATAGCTGCCGTAGCGCGCCGGCGCACCGTCGCCGCTCTGGCCGTCGGGCAGCATGAAGTGATTCATGCCGCCGATCTTCAGCAGCGGGTCGCGGATGCAGGCGGCCACGCACGACCCCAGGATCGTGGTCAGCGCGGTGTCGTCGTCCACCACCAGGTACTGGGTCGGCAGCAGCTTGGCCGCCGTCGTCTGGAAGCGCGTATCGTGATAGCGCATCACCTGGTCTACGGCCATGGCTGCGGGGCTCATGTGCGATCCTTTTGCGCCCGGCGGTACAGCGTGCGGCCGCAGGGCTGGATCAGGTCGGCCGCATGCAGATAGTTTTCCGAATGGCCGGTGTAGAGCATGCCATCCTCGTCCAGGTGCGGAATCAGCCGCGACAGGATGCCGCGCTGGGTCGGCTTGTCGAAGTAGATCATCACGTTGCGGCAGAACAGCGCCAGGTACGGACCGGCCACATCGTAGCGCGGCTCCAGCAGGTTGAGCTGGCGGAACTCGAGCAGGTCGCGCAGCGCCGGCAGCACCCGGCACTGGCCTTCGTTGGCGCCGCTGCCGCGCTGGAAGTACTTGCGCTTGAGGGCGGGGTCGAGGCTGGCGACGCGCTCCAGCGCGTACACGCCGCGCGAGGCGGTGGCCAGCACCTGGGTGTCGACGTCGGTGGCCAGGATCCGCACCGGCGGCGTCAGCGTGCCGAACGCCTCGCAGGCGGTGATCGCCAGCGAGTAGGGCTCCTCGCCGGTGGACGAGGCGCAGGACCAGATCTTCAGCGGTGCGGCGCCGGAATGCTTCTGCAGCTCCTCGCGCAGCCGCTCGAAATGGTGCGGCTCGCGGAAAAACGAGGTCAGGTTGGTGGTCAGCGCGTTGGTGAACGCCTCCCATTCGTCGCCGCCGTCGCGCTCCAGCCAGTCCAGGTAGTCGCGGAACGAGCGCAGGCCCAGCACGCGCAGGCGCCGCGACAGCCGGCCGTAGACCATGTCGCGCTTGGCCGGGGCCAGGGCGATGCCGGCCTTCTGGTAGATGAGGTCGCAGACCCGCTTGAAATCGCGGTCGCTGAAGTCGAAGTCGCGATTGTCGGAACCGGAGGAGGGCGAAGCGGGAGTCTGGATGGCCATGGTGCGCAGCGATGGTCGGTCAATCGGGTTATCGGCCGGGCGCGGCCGAAATTGACAGCCGGCGGTCAGGGACGGCCGCCGGCGGTGGCTTGCCTGCTCAGAACTCCTGCCACTGCGCCTCGCTGGTCGCGACCGCCGCGATGGCCGGCCGCGGCCGCGCCGTCGCCCGGGTTCCGGCACGAACGGGGGCGGGGGTGCTCGGCGCGGTCGGCGCATTGGCGGCGACGCCGTGGTAGGTGTCCAGCTTGAAGGCGGCGATGGCCGCGCCCAACTGGCCGGCCTGGTCCTCCATCGAGCGCGCTGCGGCGGTGGCTTCCTCGACCAGCGCGGCGTTCTGCTGGGTGCTCTCGTCCATCTGCACCACGGTCTGGTTGACCTGCTCGATACCGGCCGACTGCTCCTGCGAGGCGGCGGCGATCTCGCTCATGATGTCGGTGACGCGCTGCACCGAGGTCACGATCTCCTGCATGGTGCGGCCGGCCTGGTCGACCAGGGCCGAGCCTTCGGCGACGCGGCCGACCGACTCGTCGATCAGGCCCTTGATCTCCTTGGCGGCGTTGGCCGAGCGCTGCGCCAGCGTCCGCACTTCGGTGGCGACCACGGCGAAGCCGCGGCCCTGTTCGCCGGCACGGGCGGCTTCCACCGCCGCGTTGAGCGCCAGGATGTTGGTCTGGAAGGCGATGCCGTCGATGACGCCGATGATGTCGGCGATCTTTTTCGACGAGGCCTCGATCCCGTTCATGGTGGTGACCACCTGGCCGACCACGTCGCCGCCCTGCGAGGCGACGGCGGCCGCGCCGGCGGCGAGTTGGTTGGCCTGGCGCGCGTACTCGGCGTTCTGCTTCACGGTGGAGGTCAGTTCCTCCATCGACGCGGCGGTGCGCTCCAGGCTGGCGGCCTGCTGCTCGGTGCGGCGCGACAGGTCGCCGTTGCCGCTGGCGATCTCGGTGGAGGCGACATTGATATTGGCGGCGGCGGCCTGGATACGGCCGACGATGGCCGCCAACTGCGCCGCGGTGGCGTTGGCGTCGTCGCGCATGCGTCCGAACACGCCGTGGTACTCGCCATGCATGCGCGCGGTCAGGTCGCCGGCGGCGATGGCCTGCAGCAGCGTCGACAGCTCGCCCAGGTTGCGGTCGCTGACGTCCATCATCGCGTTGAGGTCCTGCACCATCGTCCGGAAGCCGTACTGGAACCGCTCGGGGTCGCCGCGCGTGCCGAACGCACCGGCCGCCGCCGCCTCCGCCAGCTGCTTGATCTGCTCGCTCATCGCGGTCAGGTTCTGCTTGGCCATGTCCATGGTTTCGGTGAGCACGGCCTTTTCGCCGGGCAGGCGGTCCATGTCCTCGGACAGGTCGCCGATCGCATAGCGCTTGATGATGTCCAGCAGGCGCATCTTCACCGCGATATGCGAGGCCACCAGGTCGTTGGTGCCCTTGACCATCTGCCCGTATTCGCCCGGGAAGGCGTTCTCGTCCATGCGGTAGCTGATGGTGCCGTACGCGTGCTGGCGTGCCATCTCCTCCTGCGCGCGGATCACCGTGTGGATGCGCGAGCGCATGATCAGCATGTCGTCCATCAGCTCGCCGATCTCGTCCTTGGCGTGCGGGTAGGTGGCGCCCTCCAGTTCGCCGCGTGCCACCGCCTGCGACAGGCGCTTGGCCGCGTGCAGCTGGCGTGCCATGCCGCGCGCGATCAGCCAGGCGGTGACGCCGGCGAACAGCACGGCCAGCCCCAGCAGCGCCAGGATCAGCGTCTTGGTGTTGGACAACTGGCTGTCGGCGCGGTCCATTTCCCGATTCAGTTCGGCGACGTTGTACTCGGTGAGCGCCACGATGCGATCGAACAGGGTCCGGCGCAGCGCCCGCGACCGGGTGTCGGAGATCGTTTGCGCGCCGGCCACGTCGCCGGCACGCAGCGCGGCGCCCATCTCGGTGTTGGCCTGCAGGTAGGCCTTCAAGGTTTCCTGCACGCCGGCGTACATCTGCACCTGCTTGGCATCGCGCATCATCGTCGCGATGACCTGCTGGTTCTTCGCCACCTCGGTGCGCACCTTCTGCATGCGCTTGAAGTAGTCGGCCTGGGCCTTGGGATCGTCCGCGCGCGCCAACTGCGCCAGTTCGTAGGTGCGGAATTCGCCGAGCTGCGCGCGTACCTCGGCCATGGCCTGGGTCGCCGGTACCCAGTCGTGCTGGATGCGCCTGAACTCGGCGATCGAGAGATTGGTGCGCGAGTAGGTGAGGGCCCCCAGCACCAAGGTCAGCAGCGTGGTCACGGCGAAGGCGACGATCAGCTTGTCGCGGATTTTCAGGTGCGCGAGGACGTTCATGGGCATTCCATGTGCAGCAGCGGATTGAAAAGGACGGGGCGACCGGCGGGTCAGCCGGCAACGATGAGGCGAGGCGAGGGCGGCGACAGGGGGCAGGCGCGGCGGAGGCCATCCCGGAGCGTGCGCAGGCGGCTCCAGGATCTCCGGTGAGACCGCGTAGCGGAGAGCGGGTGGGCGGCACCGGCGGGCAAACGCCGGCCGGTGCCGGGACTGCGCGTGCATGCGGCGACGCGGCCTCGCCACGGGAGGCTGGCTGATGGTGGATGGCGAAGGCTAGACATCACGTGCTCCCTGAACGGTCGCGGTCGTGACCCGGCGATGTCATGCGCGGATCACGGAGCGTGATCCTGTTATCGACTCGTGCGGCGATTGCTTGAACCGCGCCAGGGGGCGAATCCTCGCGCGTCGCGTGATTGTTCCTATCGCAGCGGTATTGGCGCTCAATCGGCCCCGACGGTCGGGCCGGCCGTGCGGACCAGCCGCAGCGGCGCCTGCCGTGTGGTGGTGCGTGCCGTTACCGGGGGCGCGGTGCCCGCGCCGCCGTCCGCGCCGGCCGGCGCCGCGTCCAGCCGGAACACCGCCGCCGCCTCGCCGAGCCGGCGGCCTTGCTCTTCCAGCGCCCGTGCCGAGGCGCCGGCTTCCTCGACCACGGCGACGTTCTGCTGGATCGCCTGGTCCATCTGCGCCACGGTGCTGCTGACCTGCTCGATGCCCATCGACTGCTCCCGCGAGGCCGCGGCGATCTCGCCGATGATGTCGGTGACGCGCTGCACCGAGGTCACGATCTCGCTCATGGTGCGGCCGGCCTGGTCGACCAGGGCCGAGCCCTCGCTGACGCGACCGACCGACTCGTCGATCAACGTCTTGATTTCCTTGGCGGCGTTGGCCGAACGCTGCGCCAGCGTCCGCACTTCGGTGGCGACCACGGCGAAGCCGCGGCCCTGTTCGCCCGCGCGTGCCGCTTCCACCGCGGCGTTGAGCGCCAGGATGTTGGTCTGGAAGGCGATGCCGTCGATGACGCTGATGATGTCGGCGATCTTCTTCGACGAGGCCTCGATGCCGCTCATGGTCTCGACCACCCGGCCGACCACGTCGCCGCCCTGCGAGGCCACCGAGGCGGCGCCCACCGCCAACTGATTGGCCTGCCGCGCGTGCTCGGCGTTTTGCTTGACCGTGGAGGTCAGCTCCTCCATCGACGCGGCGGTCTCCTCGAGGTTGGCGGCCTGCTGCTCGGTGCGGCGCGACAGGTCCTCGTTGCCGGTGGCCAGTTCGGCGGTGGCGCCGTGGATACTGCGCGCCGCGGCCTGGATGCGGCCGACGATGTCGGCAAGCTGGTCGGCGGTGGTGTTGGCATCCTCGCGCATCCGCGCGAACACCCCGTGGAATTCGCCGTGCATGCGCGCGCTCAGGTCGCCGGCGGCGATGGCCTGCAGCAGCGTGGACAGCTTGCCCAGGTTGCGGTCGCTGACCTCCATCATCGCGTTGAGGTCCTGCACCATCAGTCGGAAGTCGTGCTGGAAGCGCGCCGCGTCGCCGCGCACGCTGAAGTCGCCGGCTGCGGCCGCGGCGGCCAGGCGCTTGATCTCGGTGTTGATCGCCAGCAGGCTGGCCTTGGCCGCGTCCATCGACTCGTGCAGCACCGCGCGGCTGCCGGGCAGGCGGCGGGCGTCGCGGCGCAGGTCGCCGTTGGCGTATTCGTTGAGGACGGCGATGGCATCGACGATCGCGTCCAGGTGCTCGAACATCATGCGGTTGATGCTCGCGGCCAGGTCGCCGTACACGCCGGGAAAATCCTCCGGCATGCGGTGGGACATGTCCTTGTCGGCGTGCAGCACCGCCATCCGTGCGGTCTCGTTGGAGAAGCGCTCCAGCATCCGGATCATCTCGCCGGTGGCGCCCAGCATCTGGCCGGTCTCGTCGCGGCCGGGATTGTCGATGCGCACGCTGAGATCGCCACGCGACACCGCGCGGATCGCGTCCAGGCTGCGCGCTACCGGGCGCAGCACGGAGCTGCCGATCAGCCAGTTGATGCCGAAGGTGAGCAGCACCAGGATGCCGCCGGCCAGGGTCATGACGCCGGTGAAGATCAAGGCCTGCCCCTGCACGTCGTCCATGTAGACGCCGGTGCCGATCACCCAGTGCCAGGGCGCGAACGGCGCGTTGTAGGAGACCTTCTCCACCGGCTTGTCGTTGCCGGGCTTGGGCCACAGGTAGTCGACGTAGCCGCCGCCGGCCTCGGCCACCTTCACGAACTCACGGAACACCGGCTTGCCGTCGGCGCTGAGCACCTGGCCGATGTCCTTGCCGACCAGGTCCTTGCGGGTGGGGTGCATCAGCATGGTCGGATGCATGTCGTGCACGTAGAAGTAATCCACGCCGTCGCGGGCACGCATCGACTCCAGCGTGCGCAGGGCGGTGCGTTGCGCTTCCTCCAGCGGCATGCTGCCCTTGTCCACTTCCGCGGCATAGGCGCGTACCACGCCCAGCGCCAGTTCGATCTGTCCCTTCAGCGCCTGCTCGCGGGTATTGCGGATGTCCAGGTACTGCATCCGCGCGGCGATCACCGACAGCAGGACGATGCCGGCACCCAACAACACGGTCTGCCACAGGAACTTGCGGCGCAGCGGCAGATCCGAGAGACGGGTGAGCAGTGAGCGAGACGACATGGACGTGGTCCTTGGAGTGTTCACTAGGCTTTAACGGCCGCGGCAGGGAAGAAGTTGAGTGCGCCGTGCGGCGCGATGTAGACAATCCTCGCGTCGACGCGGCCACAAAAAAATCCCCGGCGCGAAGGCCGGGGATGGGAAACGCTGCGACAGGCTGGGCCGGCCTCAGAATTCCTGCCAGTCCGAATCGGCCAGCGCCGGTTCGGCCTTGCGGGCGCGCACGGCGGGTTTGGCGGGAGCGACGGCCGCCGGCTTCTTCGCCACCGGTGCCGGCTTCGGCGTGGCCACCGCGTGCGGGGCATGCGTCGCCACGGCCTGTGCCGACTGCTCGACACGGAAGATCGACACGGCTTCGGTCAGCTGGCCGGCCTGCTCTTCCATCGAGCGGGCGGCGGCGGTGGCTTCCTCGACCAGGGCGGCGTTCTGCTGGGTCGTCTCGTCCATCTGCGTGACGGTCTGGTTGACCTGTTCGATGCCGGCCGACTGCTCCTGCGAGGCGGCGGCGATCTCGCCCATGATGTCGGTAACGCGCTGCACCGAGGCGACGATCTCGGTCATGGTCTGGCCGGCCTGGCGCACCAGGGTCGAGCCATTGGCCACCTGGCCGACCGACGCGTCGATCAGGCCCTTGATCTCCTTGGCGGCGTTGGCCGAGCGCTGGGCGAGGGTACGCACTTCGCTGGCGACCACGGCGAAGCCGCGGCCCTGTTCGCCGGCACGCGCGGCTTCCACTGCGGCGTTGAGTGCCAGGATGTTGGTCTGGAAGGCGATGCCGTCGATGACCGAGATGATGTCGCCGATCTTCTTCGAGGACGCCTCGATCCCGCTCATGGTCTCGACCACCCGGCCGACCACGTCGCCGCCCTGCGAGGCCACCGAGGCCGCACCCGCGGCCAGCTGGTTGGCCTGGCGCGCGTGTTCGGCGTTCTGCTTGACGGTGGAGGTCAGTTCCTCCATCGAGGCCGCGGTCTCTTCGAGGTTGGCGGCCTGCTGCTCGGTGCGGCGCGACAGGTCGTCGTTGCCGGCAGCGATCTCGCCGGCCGCGGCATTGATCGCGTTGGCCGCCTGCTGGATGCGGCCGACGATGGCCGCCAGTTGCTCGGCGGTGGCATTGGCGTCGTCGCGCATGGTCGCGAACACGCCCTTGAAGTCGCCGTGCATGCGCGCGGTGAGGTCGCCCTGCGACAGCGAGGTCAGCAGCTTGGACACTTCGCCGATGCTGTCGCCATTGGCCTGCAGCAGGCCATTGAGCTGCTGCGCCAGTTGCAGGAAGAAGCCGTGCTTGCCGTCGAGGCCGACGCGCCCGCTGAGGTCGCCGGCGGCGGCCTCGCGCACGATCTTGGCCACTTCCTGCTCGACCTGCGCTTCCAGGGTGCGGTCGCGCGATTCGCAGACGAACCCGATGTGGGTGCCGTGCTGGTCGCGGATGGCGGTGATGGTCTGGGCGATGCGTGCGTCGACGTAGGCCATCTCGCGTTCCATCACACCCTTCTTTTCCAGCTCCGACAGGGTCTTGGGATCGTGCTGGTTGCCGTACTCCAGCACGGTGACCGGCGAGCCGACCAGCGGCAGGCTCGAATCGAAGGCCGGCGCCACCGAGTGGATCTGCTCGGCGTACTTGTCGGTCAGGCCCTGCATCGAGGGGTTGGCGTAGACGATGTTGTAGTCCAGGTCGACGATGAACATGCCGGTCGAGGAATTGTCCAGCGCGGTGCGGATGCGCAGGTTCTCGGCAGCCACCGCGGCGTCGCGCTCGATGCGCCCGCGCAGGTCCTGCTGCATGCGCTTGAGCGCCTGCATCAGTTCGCCGAATTCGTCCTTGCCGTTGGCGTCGATATGCCCGTCGAGCTTGCCGCCGGCCACGTCGCTGGCCACCTTGACCGCATCGCGCACGCTGTTGGCCAGCATCCGCCCGAACAGGACGGCCAGGCCGACCGCCGCGCCGAGGCCGATCAGCAGGCAGATCAACAGGGTCGCGGAGGCCTTGCTGTAGGTGCCGCTGGCGGCATCGGCCGCGGCCTTGGCCTGGCGGTCGTTCTCGGCGATCAGGGCGACGACGTCGTCCACCACCTTGTTGTGCAGGGTGCGGGTCTCGCCGGTGAAGGTGTCGATGGCGTCGTCGTGCAGGTCGAGCTGCAGCATCTCGTCGACGGACTGGTAGGAGGCGCTGGCCTTCTTCCAGTCGGCGACCAGACGCTCGTAGATGGTCTTTTCCTGCGGGCTGCCGATCTTGGGCGGATACTGGGCCAGGATCTGGTCCATCTGCTTCTTCAGCGCGACCTTGCGCGCGGCCGATTCCTTCTTCAGCGCATCGCTGCTGCGGATCAGGCTCTGGTAGGCCGCATTGCGGTACTCGCCGAGGATGCCGCGCATTTCGCCGCCGGTGCGCACGCTCGGCACGACCTGCGCCGACACGTTGCTGGCCACGCCATTGAGCGAGTGCAGACCGCGATAGGCGGCCACGCCCTGGATGAGCATCAACGCCAGCACGACGCCGAACGCCAGCATCAGTTTGGGCATCACCTTGAGATCTTTAATCCACTGCATGAGCGCGTTTCCCGTAATTCGGAGGGGGCGACAAGGGCAAGAACGGCAAACGCCGCCGCGCCGGACCGCATGCACGGGTCCAGCACGGCGGCGCCGGGGCTTACTTGATGGTGGCCAGCTTCAGGCTGGACGGCGCGCTGACCTGGATTTCGGCGCGCGAGCTGTCCCGCTCGATCTTGCCGATCACGCACACGTCCTTGCCTTCCAGGGTTTCCGGCGGGAAGCCGAACTTGCTGCGGTCGGCGCCGGCGATGCGGGCGGAGAAGGTGTGGCGCGGGAACATGCCGCCCATGTACAGGAAGGTCGGCTCGCCCTCGGAGTTCTGTGCGTACTTGGCTTTCTCGACCTTGCCGCAGACCATGCCGTCCTTGCCGACGAACCGGGTGGCCATCTCCGGCGGGATCATCTGCTGGGACTGGGCGAAGGTGCTGGGGCTGGCGGCGAGCAGCAGGACCAGCAGCATGGGAAAGCTCGGTTTCATGGAACGACTCCTTGAGGGCGGGGGGATGAAGTGAGGGCCGTGTGATGCCGGCCACTCTTCAGCTATCGGCCTGAAACCGGTTAACTTGATTCTCACAAGTGATAAACAGTTCGCATTTCAATAAAAAACCCGCCGGGCGGCGGGTTTCGTCTACAGCCCGGCGGCGCAGGCCGCGTCAGGCGGCTTCGTCGACGTGGGCGTGCTGCTGGCCGAACTCGGCGCTGTCGAGCAGGGTCTCGATATCCAGCAGGATCAACATCTTGTCGTCCTGGGTGCCGATGCCCGAGATGAAGCGGGTGTCGACCGCGGCGCCGAACTCGGGGGTCGGACGGATCTGCTCCTGGTTCAGCGGGATCACGTCGGAGACGCTGTCGACCACGATGCCGACCACGCGGTTCTCCACGTTGAGCACGATCATCACGGTGAAGGCGTCGTAACGGGCTTCCTTCAGGCGCAGCTTCAGGCGCAGGTCGATGACCGGCACGATGGTACCGCGCAGGTTGATCACGCCCTTGATGTACTCGGGGGCGTCCGGGACCCGGGTGACCGAATCGTAGCCGCGGATTTCCTGCACCTTGAGGATATCCACGCCGTAGTGTTCTTCGCCGAGGGTGAAGCTGAGGAATTCGCCGCCAGTGGCGTCGGAGGTGGAGCTGGTCTTGTCGTTCATCGTGTGCTCCTGGTGCGCACGGGATTGCGGGTGGTGGCGTAAGGGGAAAGCGCGACTCTGATGCTAGATCGGCGCGGTGGCGGCGAACTTTAGGCCCGGAACGGGGTGCCGCTGCCGGCATTCAGGAAAGCACGCCGCTCTTGCGGGCGCTGCGCTGGCGTTCGATGCGGAATACGTAGCGCTGGATCGCCGCGTCGGCACCGCGCGGCAGGTCCTGGAAGCGCATGCCCACGCGCAGCGTGTCCTGGCCGTTGGCCAGCTTGCAGACATACATGTTGCAGACCTGCAGGGTCAGGCGGATGGCATCGGCATCGGGCAACTGCAGCACGCAGTTGGGGTAGCTCTGCTGCAGCTGCGGCATGGGCTGGCCCTGCACCAGGGCCACGGCCAGGCCGCCACCGCTGATGTCCACCACGCGCAGCTTCAGTTCCACCTTGCCCTCATCGTCCTCGAAACGCAGCACGCACAGCGGCGAGTCGGTGATCGGGGTCTCCAGGCGGAAATGCTCGCGCCGCTGCAGGTAGTACAGCGATTCCGGCAGCGCGGCGCGGAAGCCCGGCTGGCCGTCGTCGTCGGTGCGCTGCGGGGATTCGATGCGGAAACGTACCCGCACCTTGTCCAACTGGGCGAAGCACAGCAGGTACTCGGCCTGCTCGGCGGCGCGGTTGGAGGCTTCGTTGACGCTCAGGTCCAGCAACAGGCTGTCCTCGTCCAGGTCCAGCAGCGCGGTCGAGAAGGCCTGGTCGCGGCCGCCGACGTGGGCGCTGACCTGCGAACGCTGCTGGATCAGCGACTGCAGCAACTGGCGGATCTGCCGGGGCTTGGTCAGCAGGAAACGATCGTCCTCCACTTCTTCTTCCGGCGAAGACGGGACAGGGGAGTCGCTGGGGATGCCTTCGGCCATGGTGGACAATGCGTACTGGTGGTGGGTGAGGCGGCGCGCGTCGGCCCGCCCCACGCATGCTATCGGCTGAGCACGGCGTTTTTGTAGACCGGACGCACGTTGCCGACTGTGGCACTGGCGCCCAGCGGCGGGCGCTGCTCCAGGGTGAAGGATGCCACGGCGCGCGCCAGTGCGCCGGCTTCCTGTTCCATCGAGCGGGCGCTGGCGCTGGCTTCCTCGACCAGTGCGGCATTCTGCTGGGTGGCCTCGTCCATCTGCGCGACGGTCTGGTTGACCTGCTCGATGCCGGCCGACTGCTCCTGCGAGGCCGAGGCGATCTCGCGCATGATGTCGGTGACGCGCTGCACCGAGCTCACGATCTCCTGCATGGTCTTGCCGGCCTGGTCGACCAGCGCCGAGCCTTCGGCCACGCGGGTCACCGAATCGTCGATCAGGTCCTTGATCTCCTTGGCGGCACCGGCCGAGCGCTGCGCCAGCACCCGCACCTCGCTGGCCACGACGGCGAAGCCGCGGCCCTGTTCGCCGGCACGGGCGGCCTCGACCGCGGCGTTGAGCGCGAGGATATTGGTCTGGAACGCGATGCCGTCGATGACCGAGATGATGTCGGCGATCTTCTTCGAGGAGGTCTCGATGCCGCTCATGGTGGCGACCACCTGACCGACCACGCTGCCGCCTTGCGAGGCGACGGCCGCCGCACCCACCGCCAACTGGTTGGCCTGGTGCGCATGCTCGGCATTCTGCTTGACGGTGGAGGTCAGTTCTTCCATCGACGCGGCGGTCTCTTCCAGGCTGGCCGCCTGCTGCTCGGTGCGGCGCGACAGGTCCTCGTTGCCGGCGGCGATCTCGCCGGCGGCGGTGTTGATCGCATCCGACGCGCCCTGGATCTGCCGCACGATCGCCGACAGTTGCTCGGCGGTGGCGTTGGCGTCGTCCTTCATGTTCGCGTACACGCCCTGCAGGTCGGCATCGATGCGCCGCGACAGGTCGCCCTGGGCCAGCGCGCGCAGCATCTGCTGGATGTGACCCAGGCCGGAGGCGCCGGCGGCGAGCATGGCGTTGATCTGTTCGCCCAGCTGCAGCAGGAAGCCGTGCTTGTCGTCCAGGCGGATGCGCCCGCCCAGGTCGCCGGCGACCGCGCCGCGCACGATACCGGCGATTTCCTCTTCCACCGCCACTTCCTCGGTGCGGTCGGCCCATTCCACCACGAAGCCCAGGCGGTTGCCGGTCGCGTCGGTGACCGGATTGACGATCAGGCGCATGGTGTGGCCGCCGACGCGGATCTGCGCGCGGTGGGTGCCCTTCAGCTCGGCGAGCATGCGCGCCTGGTGCTCGGGATGGCGATGGAACACGTCGATGGTCTTGCCCAGCAGGTCGCTGGCATCGAACTGCGGCAGGTCGCGGCGCAGGTCGTCCTGCACGTCGCTCAGCATCTGCAGCAGCGGCCGGTTGACGTAGACGATGCGGCGCTCGGCGTCGGCGATCATCACGTTGGTGGTGACGTCGTCCAGCGCGGTGCGGATGCGCAGGGTCTCGCGCTGCGCCTCGCTGTCCTGCTCGCGGCTGCGCAGCAACTGCGCGTTGGCCGCCACCAGGGTGTGGGCGATGGACCCTTCCGGCAGGTCCAGCGCGCGGATCGCCGCCGACAGCGGCTGCTGCTGGGCCATCGCACGCGCGGCCTGCGCCAGGTCGTGCGGATCGTGGCCCACGTCCAGCAGTTGCCGGCGCATCTGCACCGCCATCGGCACCAGGATCGCCGTTTCCACGGCCACGTACAGCGCATGGATGACCAGGATGCCGATGCCCGCGTCGGCGGTGAATGCCAGCACCGGCAGGCCGCGGTGCTGCAGCCAGAAGAACAGCACGTGATGCACGGCGATCGCCGCGGCGGCGACCACGATCGGGCGCCAGTCGCGGTAGTACAGCAGCAGCGCGATCAGCAGGATCACGCCGAAGTGCACCTCGACCATGCCGCCGGACTGCTGGATCAGCACGGCGGCCTGCACCATCAGGCCCAGCGCCACGGTGCAGCGGCTCAACAGGCTGCCGGGGTACAGCTTCACCTGCAGGGCAACGACCGCCAGGGTCGGCAGGCTGACCGCCAGCCATGGTGTCCACGCGGCCTCGTGCCAGGCGGCGGCCAGGCTGGCGAGCGTGGCCACGACGGACACCGCCACGAACAGCCGGTCGGCCTGCGCCGCCAGTTTCTGCAGGTAGACGTAGCGCTCGTTGCCGACGAGAAAGTGGCCTTGGGTAGGCGAGGCGCTCATGCAAGGGGCTCCTTGGAGTCGGTGGGACAGCTGCACTGGACAGGAGAGATCAGCGGCGAGGTATCGGCGCTGGCCAGCAAGCGTGGGATCAGCGCGGCGGCGGCGATCGACGTGCCGCATCCGGCCAGTTGCGCCGGACCGGCGTAGATCAGGCGCGCATGCGCATCGAACACGATCAGCGCATACGGCAGCGCCAGCGGCGCCGGGCGGTCGCGCAGGTCCACGCTGTGGATGCCCGGCAGCGCGAGGGCCGCAGGTGCGGCGCAGGCACAGCCGGCCACGCGCAGGCGAAACGCAACGGCCTGGCCGGAGGGCAGGGCGGCGGGGGCGAACGCCAGCAGGCGTGTGCGGATGGCGTCGGCACTGTCGGCCGGTGGCGGGGTGGCGAGTGCCACCAACCGGGTGGCCGCCCAGATGCTCCAGAGCACCAGCAGCAACAGTCCCCATGGCACGCGGGCGAAATGTCGCGAGCGGTGCGTCGTGGCGGAGAGTGCCTGCATGGGAAACAGCCAGCGCGACGCCGGTACTCACCGGCTGCTCACGTTATCGACAGCACCTATCGTTCCTTAAGGTGGCAGTCATCACAATTCACGTGGTGGTAACGACGCTGATGTGCGCATCTCGCGAAAAACTTGCTGCGCAGTGCCAGAAACCCGCTCGGCTGCGGAACTGGTCCGCGGCCGAGTGGTGTGTGGGTGAGGTCTTGGCGTGGGGGGCCGAGGCCTGGGCGCGACAGGTGGCGTTTGTGCTCGCGCCACTGCCTGCGTGGACTCAGGCGAAGGCGTCCGCCGGCCTGCGTGCGGCCGACACCGCCGACGGGCGCAGCGGTGATGTCTGCGCTTCCACCTTGAACACCGCCACCGCCTGGCGCAGTTGCCCGGCCTGTTCCTCCATCGAGCGCGCGGCCGCAGTGGCTTCCTCGACCAGTGCGGCGTTCTGCTGGGTGCTCTCGTCCATCTGGGTGACGGTGCGGTTGACCTGCTCGATGCCGGACGATTGCTCCTGCGAGGCCGCAGCGATCTCGCCGATGATGTCGGTGACGTGCTGCACCGAGGTCACGATCTCCTGCATGGTGGTGCCGGCGCGCTCGACCAGCGCCGAGCCTTCGGCGACGCGGCCGACCGACTCGTCGATCAGGCCCTTGATCTCCTTGGCGGCGTTGGCCGAGCGCTGGGCCAGGGTGCGCACTTCGCTGGCCACCACGGCGAAGCCGCGGCCCTGTTCGCCGGCACGCGCGGCTTCCACTGCGGCGTTGAGCGCCAGGATGTTGGTCTGGAACGCGATGCCGTCGATGACGCTGATGATGTCGGCGATCTTCTTCGAAGAGGTCTCGATCCCGCTCATGGTCTGCACCACCTGGCCGACCACGTCGCCGCCTTGCGAGGCGACCGAGGCCGCGCCGGCGGCGAGGCGGTTGGCGTCGCGCGCGCGCTCGGCGTTCTGTTTGACGGTGGAGGTCAGTTCCTCCATCGAGGCGGCGGTCTCCTCCAGATTGGCGGCCTGCTGCTCGGTGCGGCGCGACAGATCGTCGTTGCCCGTGGCGATCTCGGCGGCGGCGCCGTTGATGCTGATCGCGGCGGTCTGGATACGCGCGACGATCGCGGCCAGTTGTTCGGTGGTGGCGTTGGCGTCGTCGCGCATGGTGGCGAACACGCCCTGGAACTGGCCGTGCATGCGCGCGGTCAGGTCGCCGGCGGCAATGGACTGCAGCAAGGCGGACAGCGCTTGCAGGTTGCCGTCGGCGGTGGCCATCAGCTGGTTGAGGCTGTCGACCATCAGCCGGAAGTCGTACTGGAAGCGTTCGGCATCGCCGCGCACGCTGAAGTCGCCGGCCGCCGCGGCGCCGGCCAGGTGCTTGATCTCGGTGTTCATCGCGGTCAGGTTGTGCTTGACCGTGTCCATCGTCTCGGTGAGGCGGGCCTTCTCGCCGGGCAGCCGATCCATGTCCTCGGACAGGTCGCCGATGGCGTAGCGGCCCATGATCTGCGCCAGGCGCTCGGTCACCGCGATATGCGCGGCGGCTAGCGCGTTGCTGTCGCGGACCATGCGCCCGTAGTCGCCGGGGAAGCTGCTTTCGTCCATGCGGTAGCTGGTCTGGCCCACGTCGTGGCGCCGCGCCATCTCGGTCTGTGCGGCCAGCACTTCGCGCAGCTGTTGCTGCATGCGCTGCATGTCGGCCAGCAGCCGTCCGCTTTCGTCGCGGCTGGGCACCACGATGCGGGCGTCGAGGCGGCCTTCGGCGATGTCGGCGGCGACACCGGCAGCGCGACGCACATTGCGGGTCAGCGTGATCAGCGTGTGCGCACAGATCGCCGCGATCAGCAGGGTCAACACGCCGAGCCCGGCCGCCGCGGACCACATCGCCTGCAGCGACGCGTCCAGATGCCGCTGCGACTGGCGCTGCAGCGCCTGCAAGGCGGTGGCGCTCAGGCCATGCAGGGCCTCGTCCCAGCCGTGCAGGGCCGCGTTCCAGCGCTGGTCGGCGTCGGCGCCGCCGCTGTCCAGGGCCTGCGCCAGTTGCGGCAGGGCGCGGTCGGCGACGGCGGCTTCGTTGCTCACCGCCTGGGTCAGCGCCGGATCCTGCTGCTCGAGCAGGCCAAGGGCCTTCTTCAGTTCATGTCGCAGGCGCGCCTGGTTGCGTGCCAACTCGCCGATCTGGGCGCGCAGGATCGGGGTCTCCGTGCCTGCCTGGGACGGATCGGGCATCGCGTCCAGTCGGGTCAGGGTCTGGCTGGTCACCGGGGCGTAGATCAGGCTGCTGACCACCAGGTGGTAGCTCTCCACATAGGGGGTGTAGACCAGTTGGCTGTCGTCGCGCAGGGCGTCCAGCGCGTCGTCGGCCTTGTCGGCGACCGCCGCGAAGTCGTTGCGCCTGGTCTGCAAGGTCTGCTGCAGCTGCGCCAGCGCCGCCGTGCTGCGGTCGAAGCCGGGGAGGGCCGGCACGGTCCGTTGCAGTTCGCCCAGCGCCCGGTCCGCGGTCACTCGCGCCTGCGCCGCATCGGCGCCGGTGCCGACCTGCTCTTCCTGCAAGGCCGCCAGCAGCGTCAGCATCTGCCGCAGTGGCGCATAACTGCGCAACTCGGCGCGGCTGACCTCCACGCCGTCGTTGAGCGTGCGGGTGTACAGCAGCAGCGGAATGACCAGGCCGATCAGGGCCAGGACCCCGATCAGACTGAGTTTGCGCGCGATGGGGAGGTCGTGCCAGATCCGCAAACGGGAGCGGCGTTCGGAGGCGGGCGGAGCGGCGTGGTTCGCGGAGTGCGACTTCATTGCGCGGGTCTCGGAGGAAGAGCGAAAGAAGGCCTGCGTTCCGGGGGGGAGCGCAGGCCATGGGAATGCAGGGTGGAGCGGACCGTCGTCGAGCTTCGCCCGGCTGGAACGCGTGCCTGCGGCGTGATCGCCGGGGCTCGACCGAATCGGGCAAATCTTTAGCGGCGGCGTTAGACAAAAATTGAATCTGTGATCCGAGCGAGTTAAACGGTCATCAGGGTCGTAGCGCCTGCGTGAGGACACACTGGGCCAAACATACGTGGCGCCACGCCGCACGGATGCAGCTGCGATGCAGGGTATTGTGCGATCCGCGGATGACGGCACGGTTCCGGAATGCGTCGACCTGCCGAGATGCCGTGAACGGCGGCGGTCTGCGGGTGGGAGGAACGTCCTCGCCCGATCCGTTCGCGCGATGGGCGCGTTGCGTGCCCGCGCTGCTGGTTTCGCACGCGGCCGACAGAGCGGGCTGCGCCGCTGTGACGCGGGGGCGCACGAGGCAGGTCGGCGCTGACGTGCCGAAGGAGACGCGCGATGCGCGTAGACGCGTGGACAGCCGATCGCCGGCTGCGCGTGTCCACGCAGCCGGCGTTCGATCAGGCCAGGGACGACTGGGGGTGCCGCTGACAGACGCGAGGTGGCGAGGCCGTGTGCGCCCTCGCCACCATGGCCTCAGAACTCCTGCCAGGCGTCGCCATTGCTGGCGGCGGCCACCACGGGGCTGCGTACCGCCGGTTGTGGGGCCGTGCCGGCCTTGCTCGCGACCCGGGCCAGCGGCTTGGCCGGCGCCGCGCGCACCGCGGCCGGCCGCGCGATGCTGGCGACACTGTCGATCTTGAACAGCGCGACCGCATCGCTGAGCTGGCCGGCCTGCTCTTCCATCGAGCGCGCGGCGGCGGTGGCTTCTTCGACCAGCGCGGCGTTCTGCTGGGTGGTCTCGTCCATCTGGGTGACGGTCTGGTTGACCTGTTCGATGCCGGCCGACTGCTCCTGCGAAGCAGCCGAGATCTCGCCCATGATGTCGGTGACGCGCTGCACCGAACTCACGATCTCCTGCATGGTCTTGCCGGCCTGGTCGACCAGGGCCGAGCCGGTGGCGACACGGCTGACCGAGTCGTCGATCAGCGTCTTGATCTCCTTGGCGGCATTGGCCGAACGCTGCGCCAGGGTGCGCACTTCGCTGGCGACCACCGCGAAGCCGCGGCCCTGTTCGCCGGCACGGGCGGCTTCCACCGCGGCGTTGAGCGCCAGGATATTGGTCTGGAAGGCAATGCCGTCGATCACCGAGATGATGTCGGCGATCTTCTTCGAGGATGCCTCGATGCCGCTCATGGTCTCGACGACCTGGCCGACCACGTCGCCGCCCTGCGAGGCGACCGAGGCGGCGCCCACCGCCAACTGATTGGCCTGGCGGGCGTGTTCGGCGTTCTGCTTCACGGTGGAGGTCAGCTCCTCCATCGAGGCGGCGGTTTCTTCCAGGCTGGCGGCCTGCTGCTCGGTGCGGCGCGACAGGTCGTCGTTGCCGGCGGCGATCTCGGTGGCGGCGGCATTGATGCTGACCGCGGCGGTCTGGATGCGGCCGACGATGCCGGTCAACTGGTCGGCGGTGGCGTTGGCGTCGTCGCGCATCCGCGCGAACACCCCCTGGAACTCGCCGTGCATGCGCGCGGTGAGATCGCCGGCGGCGATGGCCTGCAGCAGCGCCGACAGCTTGCCGAGGTTGCGGTCGCTGACCTCCATCATCGCGTTGAGGTCCTGCACCATCAGCCGGAAGTCGTGCTGGAAGTGCGCGGCGTCGCCGCGGGCGCTGAAATCGCCGGCCGCGGCGGCGGCGGCCAGGCGCTTGATCTCGGTATTGATCGCCAACAGGCTGGCCTTGGCCGCATCCATCGACTCGTGCAGCACCGCACGACTGCCGGGCAGGCGGCGCGCGTCGCGGCGCAAGTCGCCGTTGGCGTATTCGTTGAGGACGGCGATGGCGTCGACGATGGCGTCCAGGTGCTCGAACATCATGGTGTTGATGCCCTTGCTCAGCTCGCCGTACACGCCCGGGAAGTCCTGCGGCATGCGGTGGCTGATGTCCTTGTCGGCATGCAGTTCGATCATCAGCGCGGTTTCGCTGGAGAAGCGCTGCAACTGGGTCTGCATGCGGCTCATCGCGACCAGCAGGCGGCCGGGTTCGTCGCGCGCATCGGTCGCCACGTCGTTGTCCAGGCGGCCGTCGGCGATGGCCTCGGCGGCGCGGGTGGCGCGGCCCAGCGGCCCGGTCAGGCTACGGGTGATGGTCCAGCCCAGCAGGCCGCTGACCAGCAGGACCGCAAGGCCGCCGGAGATCAGGATGATGCGGCCGCGCGCCATCGCTGCCGAGGAGATCGCATAGGCTTCCCGGCTCAAGCGCCGCTGCAGATCGGCATTGGCGCGGATCGCCGCCTGTTGCTTCTCCATCGCCACCGCGGCATCGCCCAGCAGCAACGCCTGCGCCTGGGTGTTGAGATCCTTCTCGCCCAGCGCCATCACCTGATTGTTGAGCTGCACCGACTGCGCGCGCGCATTCTCGATCGTGGCCATGGCCTGGCGTTCGGCCGGGGTGGCCGGCATCGCCGACAATGCATCGTGCGCGGCCTTGTAGCGCGCCCGGTTGCGCTGCACGATGTCGATCATCTTCTGGTTGGCCGCATCGCCATCGACGATGGTGATGGACAACAGCCCGATCTGCACGTTGGTGTTGGCATCCAGCATCTCGTTGGAGAGGCGCACCTTTTCCATGTTGCGGTTGACGATGCTGTCCAGTTCGCGATGCGCCCTGGCCATGGTCAACAGGCCCATGGCGACCAGCACGCCGGACAGCAGGATGAGGATGCCGAACGCCATGCCCAGGCGCCGACCGACGTTATAGCGTTGCAGAAGTGCGTTCATAGCCGACCTTCGGGGGACAGAGGGGAACCGGGGCGCAAGTGCTGACGACCAGCGATTGCGACACGACCTGGCAATGCCGTGTCGCACCCTCAATATCGACATGTCGGTGAGAAGTTGAGCATTTCTCACCGAATTGTTGGCAAGCGCTCAGGAAGCTGTCCGCCCTCTGGCGCGTGCTGGTCGGCGAGGGCGAAATCCGACATGATTCCGACATGCGCTGGCGCGTAATGCACCGGTCTTTGCCTTGCGTCTTGCGGGCATGCATGGGTGCATGGATGGGCTGGCTGCTCGGTGGATACCGGGCGATGCCGCCGAAGCGGTCGCCATGCCCGCGGCATGGCGACCGTGCGACTCAGAACTCCTGCCAGTCGCCGCCGACCGCGACCGCAGCGCGCTTGGCGGGCTGCTTGTGCGAACGGACTGCTGCCTTGGCGACACGCGGTGCGTTGGCCGCAACGGACGGCCCGCGTACCGGGGCCGGGCGCATGCCGCCGGCCGCTTCGCCGATACTGTCGATCTTGAACAGCGCCACGGTGCTGGTGAGCTGACCGGCCTGTTCTTCCATTGAACGCGCTGCGGCGGTGGCCTCTTCCACCAAGGCCGCGTTCTGCTGGGTGGTCTCGTCCATCTGCACCACCGTCTGGTTGACCTGTTCGATGCCGGTCGCCTGCTCCTGCGAGGCGGCGGAGATCTCGCCCATGATGTCGGTCACGCGCTGCACCGATGCCACGATCTCGCTCATGGTGCGGCCGGCCTGGTCCACCAGGACCGAACCTTCGGTCACGCGCGTGACCGAGTCGTCGATCAGCCCCTTGATCTCCTTGGCCGCGTTCGACGAGCGCTGCGCCAGGGTGCGTACTTCGCTGGCGACCACGGCGAAACCGCGACCCTGGTCGCCGGCACGGGCCGCTTCCACCGCGGCGTTGAGCGCCAGGATGTTGGTCTGGAAGGCGATGCCGTCGATGACGCTGATGATGTCGGCGATCTTCTTCGAGGACGCCTCGATCCCACTCATGGTCTCGACGACCTGGCCGACCACGCTGCCGCCTTGCGAGGCGACGGCCGCCGCACCCACCGCCAACTGGTTGGCCTGGCGCGCGTGTTCGGCGTTCTGCTTCACGGTGGAGGTCAGTTCCTCCATCGAAGCGGCGGTTTCCTCCAGGCTGGCGGCCTGCTGCTCGGTGCGGCGCGACAGGTCGTCGTTGCCGGCAGCGATCTCGGTGGCCGCGGCATTGATGCTGACTGCGGCGGTCTGGATGCGGCCGACGATCGCCGCCAACTGCTCGGCGGTGGTGTTGGCGTCGTCACGCATCCTGGCGAACACGCCATTGAAGTCGCCGTGCATGCGCGCGGTGAGGTCACCGGCGGCGATCGACTGCAGCATCTGCGACAGTGCCTGCAGGTTGCCGTCGGCGGTGGCCATCAGTTGGTTGAGACTCTCGACGATGGCGCGGAAATCGTACTGGAAGTAGACGGCGTCTCCGCGTGCGGCGAAATTGCCGGCCAGGGCGGCGGCGGCGAGCTGGTTGATCTCGCCGCTCATGCGCATCAGATTGCCCTTCACCGCAGCCATCGCCGTGGTGATCGTGGCCTTCTCGCCGGGCAGCTGCGGCATGTCCTGGGACAGGTCGCCGATCGCGTAGCGTTCGATGAGATGCACGGTCTGCATTTTCACTGCGATGTGATCGCCGACCATCTTGTTCACGTCGTGCACCATGCGCGCGTAGTCGCCCATGAACGCGGTCTCGTCCATGCGGTAGCTGATCTCGCCGAGGGTGTGGCGGCGCGACATTTCTTCCTGCGCCCGGATCAGGTTGCGCAATTGCGTCTGCATGGTGTGCATGGCATTCAGCAGCCGCGCCGGTTCGTCGCGCGCGTCGGTGGCAACGTCGTTGTCCAGGCGCCCGCTCGCGATGGCTTCCGCGGCACGTGTGGCACGGTGCAGCGGCTGGGTCAGGCTGCGGGTGATGGTCCAGCCCAGCAGGCCGCTGACCAGCAGCACCATGACACCGCCGGCGAGCAACAGGTTGCGGCCATTGGCGATGGCCTGCGTCGCGTTGGCGTAGGCGGTCTGCAACTGCTCGTTCTGCAGGTCCACGTTCTCGCGGATGTAGCCGTTCCAGGCAAGGGTCGCAGGGCGCGAGCGATTGATCAGCAGGGTTTGCGCTTCGTCGTTGCGACTGGCGAGAGACAGCGCGATGACCTGGTCGTTCAGGGCGCGCGCGGTCGCCCGTGCCGCGTCGATCTTGGCACGTACAACCTTGCCTTTTGCGGAGGGCGGGAACTTGTCCAGCTCGGCACGCAATTCGGTGTAGCGCTGACGCTGCTTCTTGACCTCTGCCACAGCCTGCTGGTTGAGTTCGTCGCTGGTCACCATCGCCAGCGTGCCCAGCGCGCCAAGGATCTTGTTGTTGGCGTCGAGCATGTCGTTGCTGATGCGGGTCTTCTCGACGTTCTTCTTGACGATCTGGTCCAGCTCGGTCTGGGCGCGCGACATGGAGACCATGCCGGCTGCGACCAGCAGGCAGGACAACAGGATCAGCAGACCGAACGCACCAGCAAGCCGGCGTCCGACGTTGTAGCGTTGCAGAAAGGCATTCATGTCGACCTCTTCGTTGACGGTGTCCCTGGGACGTCCAGGTCCTTGTCCCTGTTGGCTCCGGCGGCAGGTGCGCGACCGGAGGGGGGGCGTAGCGGTCAGAAAAGTGAAGAAAGGAAAACCACTGCGTTGCTGTACAACATGTTTCGCCGTCACCCGAATGTGATATCGGCGTGACGGCACATTCCTCGATACGTCGTTGGTCGTAAGACGATTCCCGACGCTGTCTGATTCATTTCCCTACGTGGTTCCTCACGCGGTCAGCGGCTGCCATTCGGTGCCGATCGCGTCGGCGATGGCCTGCGCGTTCGGCTGGGATGCCTGCGTGGCATGCGACGTTGCAGCGGTGGCCGAATGGCCGGCCACCACCGTGGCGACGAAGGCTGGGGCAGGGGTGGCACGCGTGGCGTGCTGTTCCAATCGGAACACCGCCACCGCGTCGCTCAACTGCGCGGCCTGGTCCTCCATCGAGCGGGCCGCGGCGGTGGCTTCCTCGACCAGCGCAGCGTTCTGTTGCGTGCTCTCGTCCATCTGCGTCACCGTGCGGTTGACCTGCTCGATGCCGGCGGACTGCTCCTGCGAGGCCGCGGAAATCTCCCCCATGATGTCGGTCACGCGGCCCACCGAGGCCACGATCTCCTGCATGGTCTGGCCGGCGCGCTGCACCAGCTCGGCGCCGGTGGCGACGCGGCCGACCGAGTCGTCGATCAGGCCCTTGATCTCCTTGGCGGCATTGGCCGAGCGTTGCGCCAGCACGCGCACCTCGCTGGCGACCACGGCGAAGCCACGGCCCTGTTCGCCGGCACGGGCGGCTTCGACGGCGGCGTTGAGCGCCAGGATGTTGGTCTGGAAGGCGATGCCGTCGATGACCGAGATGATGTCGGCGATCTTCTTCGATGCGGTCTCGATGCCGCTCATGGTCTCGACCACCTGGCCGACCACTGTGCCGCCCTGCGAGGCGACCGCGGCGGCGCCGGCGGCGAGCTGGTTGGCCTGGCGTGCGTGCTCGGCGTTCTGCTTGACCGTGGCGGTCAGCTCTTCCATCGAGGCGGCGGTCTCTTCGAGGCTGGCCGCCTGCTGCTCGGTGCGCTGCGAGAGATCGCTATTGCCCTGGGCGATTTCGGTGGCGGCGCTGTGGATGTCGCCGGCGGCACGCTGGATGCGGCCGACGATGTCGGCCAGGCGCTCGGCGGTGCCGTTGGCGTCGTCGCGCATGGTGGCGAAGATGCCATGGAACTCGCCGTGCATGCGCGCGCCGAGATCGCCGTCGGCCAGCGCGCTGAGCAGCCGCGAGACCTCGGCGATGCTGATGGCGTTGGCGTCGAGCAGGCCGTTGAGTTGCTGTGCCAGCATCAGGAAGAAGCCTTGCTTGCCGGTGCGGTCGATGCGCTGCGACAGGTCGCCGGCGGCGGCACTGCGCACCACCGCGGCCACTTCCGCTTCCACCCGGGTCTCGGCGGTGCGGTCGCGCCATTCGCAGACGAAGCCCAGGTGCGCGCCCTCGGCATTGCGGATGGCGGAGATCTCCTGGGCGATGCAGACCTCGCGGTAGCGGACCTCGCGCTGCGCCGCACCTTGCCGGTCCAGCCGCTGGTAGATTTCCGCGTCCTGCGAATTGCCCACTTCCAGCAGCGCCACCGACTGGCCCAGCAGCGGTGCGGTGCGGTCGAACGCCGGCGCGCAGGCGCGGATGTCCTCGGCGTGGGTCTGCAGCAGGGTCTGCAGCGCGGTGTTGGCGTAGATGATGGTCAGGTCGGGATCGGCGATGTACATGCCGGTGGAGGCATTGTCCAAGGCGGTGCGGATGCGCAGGTTCTCCGCGGCGACGCTGCGTTCGCGTTCGATGCGCTCGCGCAGTTCGCGCTGCATCCGCGCCAGCGCCGCCATCAGGCTGCGCCCGTGCCTGGCGGCGACCGGAATCGGCTGGTCCAGGCGGCCCTCGGCGATGTGCTGGGCGGCGTCCATCGCCACCCGCGGCTCGCCGCCGAGCAACTGCGCGACCGAGCGCAGGATCCAGGCCGCGGCGGCGGCCAGGCACAGCATGGCGACCAGTACCGCGCCGGCCTGCTGCCAGGTGGCGCGCTGGCTCTGCTGTTCGGCGGCCTTGCGGCTCTGCTCGTTCAGCGCCAGGATGCTGTCGCTGATCGTGTCCATCTCGCTTTCCAGCCGAGTGAACTGCGCGGTGAAGTCCGCATAGGCGGCGCTGCTGTCGCCGTGGGTCTCGGCCAGCGTCACCACCTTGTCGGCGGCGGCGATGTAGCGCTGCAGCGCTGGCCCCGCCGCATCCAGCTGCGCGCGCAGGGTGCCGTCCAGCGGCAGCTTCTGGTTGTCGTCCAGCGCCTTGCGGAATTGGCCGGCGTGTTCGCCCAGCGCGGTGCGCGCCGCCTTGACCCCGTCCGCATCCTGCCGCGCCGCCGCCAGGAGCGCGGACGTGACGTCGCCGCGCAGGGCGTCGTGCATCATGTCGGCCTGCATGTGGTTGCGCAGCGCGTCCGAAGAGGTGACCTGCGCGGCGACCGAGCGCAGCAGGCCTTGCTGGGCGCCGTAGCCGACCCCGCTCAGTGCGAGCAGGGCGAGCACCGCCACCAGCACCAGGATCCCGAGCATATGCATGATTTTCATCGGTGTGGCCCGATCAGAAACGGAAGGACAGGCCCGCGCCGAGCGCGTGGTCCGGCGAACGGTCGTTGAGGCCGCGGCTGTACACCACGTCCAGCTGCACGTCCTGGCTGAGCAACCAGGCCGAGCCCACGTCGAGCAGGGCGACGGTGCCGCCGTCGTCGGCATGCGCGATCTGCGGCAGGGCCAGTTCCACGAACGAGCGGGTGCGATCGTTCCAGGCCTTGCCCAGCACCACGCCGAAGATGCCGGCGGTGTAGCGATGTCCGCCGTCGCCCTCGTCGCGGATCACGCCGGGCATCATGCCCAGCGAGACGCTCTCGCTGAGTTCCCATTCGGCCACCAGACGGAACGACGGGCGGGCACCACTGCCGCGCACGTCGCGCGCGCCGCTGGGCAGGTCCACATGCAGCAGCCAGGCCAGCGAAGCGCCGCCGATCTCGCTGGCGAGGTGGTGCTTGAGGCCGAGCGAGATGTCGGAGAAGCCGGAGACGTCGTCGCCGACCGGGACGTCGATGGTCTGCCAGCCGTCGGTTTCCACGCGCAGTTCCCAGCTCGGGCCGATGCCGTAACGGAACAGGGGGGGCGTGGTGTAGCCATCCACGTCGCCGTCGCGTTCCCAGGCCACGCTGGTTTCTACCTGCAGGCGCCGGTCGCCGACGGTGAGGCTGGATTCCACGAAGTCGGGGCGATCGGTAGCGATCGGCTCGGCTTCGGCATGCGCCCCTCCGGCGAGGCCGAACAGTGTCAGACAACTGGCAAGAACGACTGGCTTCATGGCGCCTCCCATGGCGGTTCGGTCGGAACCGGGGATCCGGGCGCAGTGCGTCCGGCGCCGAGGCGCGTGCGGTGCCCATGGCGTGGCAGTTCCGCTGTCTATATCGACCCTGAAGACCGTTTCTTTACGAACGTGACGTGCTAAGCGCTCTGCGGCGATCGACGCACCAGAGGGCTGGAGGGCGCGCGAGGCGCTCGGGCGCCTCGCGCGTGTCAGGGACGGTGGGGCGGCTCAGAATTCCTGCCACTGCGCGTCGTCCGGCGGCGCGGTCGCGTGCGGGACCGCGCGCAACGGCGCCGCCGCCGGCCGCCGTGGCGTCGCCGCGGCAGGACGGCGTGCGGGCGCCGGTGCAACGGTCCCCGCCTTGGCGCCGGTCTCCAGCTTGAACAGCGCCACGGCCTGGTTGAGGTGGCCGGCCTGGTCTTCCATCGAGCGTGCCGCCGCGGTGGCTTCCTCGACCAGTGCGGCGTTCTGCTGGGTGGCCTCGTCCATCTGGGTGATGGTCTGGTTGACCTGCTCGATGCCGGCCGATTGCTCCTGCGAGGCGGCGGCGATCTCGCCCATGATGTCGGTGACGCGCTGCACCGAGGCCACGATCTCCTGCATGGTGGTGCCGGCCTGTTCGACCAGGGCCGAGCCCTCGGCGACACGCTCGACCGAATCGTCGATCAAGGTCTTGATCTCCTTGGCCGCATTCGACGAACGCTGGGCGAGGGTGCGCACTTCGCTGGCGACCACGGCGAAGCCGCGGCCCTGTTCGCCGGCGCGGGCCGCCTCCACCGCAGCATTCAAGGCCAGGATGTTGGTCTGGAAAGCGATGCCGTCGATGACGCCGATGATGTCGGCGATCTTGCGGGACGAGGTCTCGATGCCGCTCATCTTGTCCGAGACCTGGCTGGCCAGTGTGCCGCCCTGCGAGGCCACCGCGGCGGCGCCGGCGGCCAACTGGTTGGCCTGGCGCGCGTGCTCGGCGTTCTGCTTGACGGTGGAGGTCAGCTCCTCCATCGATGCCGCGGTCTCTTCCAGGCTGGCCGCCTGCTGCTCGGTGCGGCGCGCCAGGTCGTCGTTGCCGGCGGCGATCTCGGCCGCGGCCCCGTTGATGCTCATCGCGGCGGTCTGGATCCGCGTGACGATCGCCGCCAACTGCTCGGCGGTGGCATTGGCGTCGTCGCGCATGGTCGCGAACACACCCTGGAAGTCGCCGTGCATGCGCGCGGTCAGGTCGCCGGCGGCGATCGCCTGCAACAGCGTGGACAGCGCGTGCAGGTTGCCATCGGCGGTGGCCATCAACTGATTGAGACTTTCGACCATGAGGCGGAAGTCGTACTGGAAGCGCTCGGCATCGCCACGCACGCTGAAATCGCCCGCCGCGGCGGCGCCGGCCAGGTGCTTGATCTCGGTGTTCATCGCGGTCAGGTTGCGCTTGACCGTGTCCATCGTTTCGGTCAGCACCGCTTTTTCGCCGGGCAGCCGGTCCATATCCTCGGACAGGTCGCCGATGGCATAGCGGCCCATGATCTGCGCCAGGCGCATCTTCACCGCGATGTGCGAGGCGGCCAGGGCATTGCTGTCGTGGACCATGCGCCCGTAGTCGCCGGGAAAGGCGCGCTCGTCCATGCGGTAGCTGATCTCGCCGGCATCGTGGCGATGGGCCATTTCCTTCTGCGCGTCGAGCACCGCGCGCAGCTGCTGCTGCATGCGCTGCAACGACCCCAGCAACTGTCCTAGTTCGTCGTTGCGCGGGTACTGGATGCGGCTGTCCAGGCGGCCGGCGGCGACCGCACTGGACACTTCCACCGCACTCGCCAGCGGCTTGACCACCAGCCGGCGCAGCAGCAGGTACAGACCGCCGCTGAGCAGCAGCGCGGCGCACAGGCCGACGGCGGCGATGGTCCACAGCAGGTGGTGCGCGGGCGCCATCAGCACCGCCTTCGGCACCGCCACACCCAGCGCAAAGCGCTCCTGGGCCTGGCCGATCTGCAGCGGCACGTACACTTCCACGTCGGTGGCGCCGGTCTGCGGATCCACGGTGTCGCGGCTGACGGTCTTGCCCTGGGCGATGTCGGCCAGCAAGGCGCGGGTGGCCGGATCCTGCAGCGTCTTGCCGACCAGCGCGGGATCGCGGTCGGCGATGATGGCGCCGCCGGGCGAGAGCAGGCGCACGTGGCCAGCGCCGAGCGGGCGCAGCTTGGCCACACGCTGCTGCAGCGCGGCCAGGCCGAAATCGGTGGTGACCACGCCCAGGAACCTGCCGTCTTCCAGGATCGGCGTGCTGACCGTGGTCATCAGCACCTTCTGTCCGGCGATCTCGTAATCGTAGGGTTCGGCGACCGTTGGGCGCAGCAGCTTGCGCGGATTCAGATACCAGTCGCCGGCGCCGGCCACGTCGTAGTCGCGCAGCGGATCGCGCACGAGTTTTCCGTTCTGCCAGGACCAGTACACCATGTAGCGGCCGCTGGCGTCATGGCCCGCGCTGTTGGCGTAGTCCGCGTCCTTGCCGTCCAGCGCCTGCGGTTCCCACAGCGTGCCGATGCCGGTCCAGTCCGGGTGGTGCTGCAGTTCGCGGCGCAGGCTGTCGCTGAACAGCTCGCGCGCCTTGTCCTGGCCGCGCTGGGCGAGCAGCGCATTGGCCAGCGCCTGGTTGGAGACGGCGGAGGCGCCGATGGTGTTGCCGATGCGCTCCGATTCCAGGCGCGCGGCGTCGGTCATGCCGACCTTGGCCGAGGCGAGCAGGGCGGAACTGCTGCGGGCGTAGATGATGGCGGCGGTAATGCCGAAGCACAGCAGGGCGATCGCGGCCACGCCCAGCATCAGGCGGGTGGCGACACTGCTCGGGCGTGTGGAGGACGTCGTGGGCATCGCGGTCGTCTCGATGGGAGGATGGAGCGCGCGCGCGTCGTGAACTGGAGCTTCTAGCCTGCGGGCACCGCAAACGAAGCGGAGACATGCGCGACCCTTCCGTTATCGGCACGGCATCCCAAAAATTTAGTGGGCGTTTAGGGTGCGATACGCCAGGCGTTCCAGCGTCGGGGCCGGCTGCGCCCCCACGCGACAGAGGCGGCCTTGGCGCGGGACGAGAGCGCTCGGCACTTGCCGAGCGTAAGGCGAGAAATGAAAAAGCCCCGGGAGCGCGTGCTCCCGGGGCCGTTGACGCTGGATGGACGGCCGCTGCGTGGGCTCAGAACTCCTGCCAGCTGTCGTCGCCCGCCGCGACCGCGACCGGACGGGCCGATGGTCGGACCGGGCGAGGAGCGGACTTGGCCACCGGCTTGGCCGCCGAACGGGCGACCGGGCGAGCCGGTGCGCTGGGAACGCTGGCGACAGTAGGCTGGCCGAGCGGGGCGCTGCTCGCCTCGATCTTGAACACAGCCACGGCCTGGCTTAACTGGCCGGCCTGTTCTTCCATCGAGCGGGCGGCGGCGGTGGCTTCCTCGACCAGGGCGGCGTTCTGCTGGGTGGTCTCGTCCATCTGGGTGACGGTCTGGTTGACCTGCTCGATGCCGGCCGACTGCTCCTGCGAGGCGGCGGCGATCTCGCCCATGATGTCGGTGACACGCTGCACCGAGGTCACGATCTCCTGCATGGTCTTGCCCGCCTGGTCGACCAGCGCCGAGCCCTGGGCGACACGGCCGACGGAGTCGTCGATCAGACCCTTGATCTCCTTGGCGGCGTTGGCCGAGCGCTGGGCGAGGGTACGCACCTCGCTGGCGACCACCGCGAAGCCGCGGCCCTGTTCGCCGGCACGCGCGGCTTCAACCGCCGCGTTGAGCGCCAGAATGTTGGTCTGGAACGCGATGCCGTCGATGACGCTGATGATGTCGGCGATCTTCTTCGACGAGGCCTCGATCCCGCTCATTGTCTCCACGACCTGGCCGACCACCGCGCCGCCCTGCGAGGCGACCGTGGCCGCACCGGTGGCGAGCTGGTTGGCCTGGCGGGCGTGTTCGGCGTTCTGCTTGACGGTGGAGGTCAGCTCCTCCATCGAGGCGGCGGTCTCTTCCAGGCTGGCGGCCTGCTGCTCGGTGCGGCGCGACAGATCGTCGTTGCCGGCGGCGATCTCGCTGGCGGCGCCGTTGATGCTGACCGCCGCGGTCTGGATCCGCGCGACGATCGCCGCGAGTTGTTCGGCGGTGGCGTTGGCGTCGTCGCGCATGGTGGCGAACACGCCCTGGAACTGGCCGTGCATGCGCGCGGTCAGATCGCCGGCGGCAATCGACTGCAGCAGGGCGGACAGCGCCTGCAGGTTGCCGTCGGCGGTGGCCATCAACTGGTTGAGGCTGTCGACCATCAGGCGGAAGTCGTACTGGAAGCGCTCGGCGTCGCCGCGCACGCTGAAGTCGCCTGCGGCTGCAGCGCCGGCCAGGTGCTTGATCTCGTGGTTCATCGCGGTGAGGTTCTGCTTCACCTTGTCCATGGTCTCGGTGAGCACGGCCTTTTCGCCGGGCAGGCGGTCCATGTCGTCGGACAGGTCGCCGATGGCGTAGCGGCCCATGATCTGCGCCAGGCGCAGCTTCACCGCGATGTGCGAGGCCGCCAGGGCGTTGCTGTCGCGGACCATGCGGCCGTAGTCGCCGGGGAAGGTGCTTTCGTCCATGCGGTAGCTGATCTGGCCGGCGTCGTGGCGCTGCGCCATCTCGGCCTGCGCGGCGAGCACGGCCTGCAACTGCTGCTGCATGCGTCCCATGGCGTTCAACAGGCGGCCGGTCTCGTCGCGGGCCTCGGTGCGCACGGCATTGTCCATGTGGCCATCGGCGATGGCCTCGGCGGTGCGGGTGGCCAGGCGCAGCGGCGCGGTCAGGCTCTGGGTGATGGTCAGTGCCAGCAGTACGCTGAGCGCCAGCGCCAGCACGGTGCCGCCGATCAGCAGCATGCGGCCGCGCTGCATCGCGTCCAGCGCGGCCTGGTAGCCCGCGGCCGCCTGCGATTTCTGCCGATCGGCGAACTCGCGGATCTTGCTCTGCCATGCCAGGGTCGCGGGCAGCGCGTCGCGATTGAGCATCTCCACAGCCTTGGCGATGTCGCCCGCTTCGCGCGTCGCCACGATGGCGTCATTGATCTTCTTCGCGACGGCACGCTTGGCATCCATGTCCGCCCGCATCGCGCGGCCGGTCGGGGTGCTTGAGAGCGTGTCGATCTTGACGCGTGCCGCGGCGTAGCGCTCGCGCTGCTTGGTGAACGTCTCCAATGCTTGCTTGCGGATCGCAGGATCGGTGGAGGTGGTGTAAGTGCTCAGGGCGACGAGCACCGAGGAATTGGCGTCGAGCATCTGGTTGCTGAATTCGATCTTCGCCATGCGGTCCAGCACGATCATGTCCAACTGCTTGCGCGCGTCGGCCATGCCGGACAGCCCGATGATCACCAGGATCACCGAAAGAACAATCAGCAGGCCGAATGCGGCCGATAGGCGCATACCGACGTTGTAGCGTTGCAGAAAGCGGGTCATTTCACATCTCCAAGGGGCAAAAAGGTGGCTCGGCGCGCAGGGATGCGACGTCGGCGGTTGACGCGGGCACAGAGACACGGCGTGCGTTGGAGACGTCGGCAGTCACATGGCGTGATGACTGGCGACGCCTTGGGCAAGGCGTGCGAAAGCGCCGCAATCGCGACGGTGACCATGGCGTTGGCATGCCCGATCCGCACCTGGAATCGCCTGTGGCGACGAATGGTCGTCTCGGTGGATGCGTCCTGGTGTCGCAAGATCGCATGCATGCTGGGCCCCCGTGTACGAGAGAAGAAACGACGCGTGTTGCGGTGCGCCGGGGATCCGGGGTGTGGTGCGACCTGGACGAAACGTGTGGCGAAAAACTGCAAGTCGAGCCTGCGCGCATGGCATGCATGCACGAAAAGATCAGTCCTCAGGCCTTGTGACCTTCCCCCGTTTGGTATTCGACTTCAGCGACCGGCGTGTCTGCCGATCGTTCCCTCTGAAGCGCCGGTGGACCTCCCCAGGCCGTGCCGGCACGCACCGATGTAGACAAAAAGCGTGCGCTTGATTTTGTATCGACAGGCGCAGGGAATTCTTTAGCGCCGCATGCAGCGCACATCGCGCCTGTCCGCGGCGACCGTGCGCGAACAGGTGGAGCTGCGGCGCGCACCGCAAACAAAAAGCCCCGGCATCGCTGCCGGGGCTCGTGTGTGACGCGACGCGCCAGGCGGTGCGATCAAGCCGCCTGCTGCACCCGCAGCGAGCGGACCAGGCCGCCGATGTCCACGATCAGGGCGACGCGGCCGTCGCCGAGGATGGTGGCACCGGAGATGCCGCTGATGCGCCGGTAGTTGTTCTCGATGTTCTTGACCACCACCTGCTGCTGGCCGATCAGCTCGTCCACTTCCAGCGCCAGCTTCTGCCCGTCGGCCTCGACCACGACCACCAGCGGTTCTTCGCTCTGCTCGATGCGGCCGAAGCCGTAGGAGTCGCTGAGCGAGAGGATCGGCAGGTATTCGCCACGGACCCGCAGCACGCGGCCTTCGCCGGCCATGGTGCGGATGTCGTCGGCCTTGGGCTGCAGCGCCTCGATGACGTAGGCCAGCGGCAGGATCAGGGTTTCGCCCGACACCGCCACCGTCATGCCGTCGAGGATCGCCAGCGTCAGCGGCAGGCGGATCAGCACGCGGGTGCCGCGGCCGGATTCGCTTTCCAACTGCACTTCGCCACCCAGGCCCTGGATGTTGCGGCGGACCACGTCCATACCGACGCCACGGCCGGACAGGTCGGTGACCGCGTCGGCGGTGGAGAAGCCCGGGGCGAAGATCAGGTCCCAGACCTGCGCATCGCTCGGGTTGTCCGGCACCGCGATGCCGCGTTCGGCGGCCTTGGCCAGGATGCGGTTGCGGTTGAGGCCGGCGCCGTCGTCGCTGACTTCGATGACGATGTGCCCGCCCTGGTGCGAGGCCGCCAGGGTGATGGTGCCGGTCTCGTCCTTGCCGGCGGCGCGGCGCGCCTCCGGCAGTTCCAGACCGTGGTCGATGGAGTTGCGCACCAGGTGCACCAGCGGATCGGCGATCTTCTCGATCAGGCCCTTGTCCAGCTCGGTACCCTCACCGATCGTGCGCAGGCGCACCTGCTTGCCGAGGCGGGTGGAGAGGTCGCGGACCAGGCGCGGGAAGCGGCGGAACACCGCGTCCACCGGCAGCATGCGCACGCCGATCACCGCTTCCTGCAGGTCGCGGGTGTTGCGTTCGAGCAGGTCCAGGCCGGCGAACAGGCGCTCGGCCACGGCCTGGTCCAGGCCCGTGGAGACCTGCTTGAGCATGGCCTGGGTGATGACCAGTTCGCCAACCAGGTTGATCAGCGCATCGACCTTGTCGACGCTGACGCGGATCGAGCTTTCCGCTTCGTGCGCGGCGGCGGCGTTGCCGGCCGGTGCGTTGGCGGCCACGGCGGCGGCCGGCGCGGCGGTGGCGGCGGTCGGCGGCGCGGTCAGCACCGGTGCCGGCGCAGTAGCCAGGCTCGGCGGCGGCACCGGACGGATCTCCAGTTCGCAATCGTCGATGACCCAGGCGAAGGTGTCTTCGATGGCGCTGCGCGGAATCTTGCCGACCAGGCCCAGGTCCCAGGCCAGGTAGGCCTCGAGCGGGTCGAGTTCGGCGAAGCCGGGCATGCGCGTGGTGCGGCAGGCGACCTGCAGCGGACCGAGGTGTTCGAGTTCGCGGATGATGCGCAGCGGGTCGTTGCCGCTCATGAACAGCGACGGCGCCGGGGTGAAGCCGATCTGCCAGGCTTCCGGCTCGGCCGGCTGGTTCGCCGCCGGGGTGGCCGCGGCCGGTGCGGCCGGGCCGCCGTTCAGTGCGTGCTGCAGGCGGTCGTGCACGGCCTTCACCGCGGCCGGATCGGCCGGGACGCCGTGCTCGGCTTCGCGCAGCAGGGCGCGCAGCACGTCCACCGAGCCGAGGATGGCGTCGATCGCGTGCGCTTCGACTTCGCGCTTGCCGGCGCGCAGCTCGTCGAGCAGCGTCTCCAGCACGTGGGTCAGGCCGGCCATCGCCTCGAAGCCGAAGGTGGCGGCGCCGCCCTTGATCGAGTGCGCGGCGCGGAACACCGAGTTGATGGTCTCGGGGTCGCGATTGCCTTCTTCCAACGACAGCAATCCGGCTTCCATCGCATCCAGCCCTTCGCGGCTTTCCTCGAAGAAGGTGGCGTGGAAACGTTGCAGGTCCATGCTCATGGGGCGGGAATCCGGAAAAGGAGGGAAGGGATCAGCCCAGGACTTTCTGGACGGTGGCGATCAGCTGTTCGGGATTGAACGGTTTGACCAGCCAGCCGGTGGCGCCGGCGGCCTTGCCCTCGGATTTCTTTTCCGCCGCCGACTCGGTGGTCAGCATCAGCATCGGGGTGAACTTGTAGTCCGGCAGCTGCCGCAGTTCGCGGATCAGGGTGATGCCGTCCATGTTCGGCATGTTGACGTCGGTGACCACCGCGTTGAAGCGCTGGCCCTTGGCACGGCCCAGTGCGACCGCGCCGTCTTCGGCTTCTTCGACGGCAAAGCCGGCCGAGGTGAGGGCGAAGGAGACCATCTGGCGCATCGACGCCGAATCGTCCACAACCAAGATACGTGCGCTCATGCCGCGTTCTCCACAGATTTCAGATTGTCAGGGGTTGCAGGAAGGCCCAGCGATTCGCTGACCCCTAGCAGGCGGGCCGCGTCGCGGAAGGTCGCGTTGCAGGCCTCGAATTCGGTGCGCTTGCCGTCCTTGCGGCGGGCATCGACGAATGCGCACAGCACCTGGACCGACGCGGTATGGATGCGGCGGACCTCGCCGGCGTCCAGCCGCAGCACGTCGTCCGACGCAAGGAACGCGGTCAGGCGTTGTTTCAGGTCGGCGCTGGTCTCGATACCGAGATCTTCGCCAAGGGGGACTGTGCTCATCACTACTCCGCACCAATGGTCTATGGCAGATAACGGCCGTGGCCTGAAAAGCTTTAGCGGCGGTTGGAAAGTGCGGCACCGTTCGCAGTTGCCGCCCGCCGGCCCGGGTCAGTGCAGCAGTTGCTCGGCGTCGAGCAGGATCATCGGCTGTTGCGCCAGCCGCGCCACGCCGCGGAACAGATGATTGGAAATGCGGCAGATACGCGCGTTGTCCGGCGGCTCGATCTGCTGGTCGCTGAGGCTGGCCACGTCTTCCACGGCCGATACGCGCAGGCCGAGGGTCTCGCCGTTCTCTTCCAGCACCACCACCCGGGTCTGCATGTCCATCTCGATCGGGGCCGCGCCCAGGTGCACGCCGAGGTCGAGCACCGGCACCACCTGGCCGCGCAGGTTCATGATGCCGAGCATGGCCGGCGGGGTGCCGCGCAGCGCCAGTAGCGGCACCGGCAGCACCACTTCCTGCACCTTCAGCAGCTCCAGCGCGTAGGCCTGCTCGCCGCAGCGCAGGCGCAGCCAGCGGGTGCGGCGCTCGGACAGGCGGTCGGGGGCGATGGCCGAGCCGTGCGGCACGCTCGGGGCCATGAAGGACTGCAGGTTCGGCGGCAGCTTGGCGCCGGCGGCCTGGGCGCGGCTGGCCTCGGCGCGGCGTTCCGGCGGCACCGCCATCGGCGGGCGCTTGACTGCGTGCGCGGCGGCGGCATCGTCTTCGGCGGCCAGATCGCGCGGCACGGCGGCACGCTGCCGCTCCATCGCCGCGACCGCATCCAGGTCGGCCTGGCGCTCGGCCTGCTGGGCCGGGGTCAACGCGACAGGCGCGGGCGCGTCCTGCGACATGATGCCGGCCAGCGCCGGATCGGAATCGGCTTCGGCCAGGACGGCGGCGGCGATCTGTTCGGGCGTCGGGCCGGTCGGGGCGGGTGCGAGCGCCTGCTGCGACATGATGCCGGCCAGGGCGGGATCCGAATCCGCTTCGGCCAGGACCGCGGCAGCGATTTCTTCGGGCGTCGGACCAGCCGGAGCGGGTGCCAGCGCCTGCTGCGACATGATGCCGGCAAGGGCCGGATCGGAATCGGCCTCGGCCAGGACCGCGGCAGCGATTTCTTCGGGCGTCGGACCAGCCGGAGCGGGCGCCAGTGCCTGCTGCGACATGATGCCGGCCAGGGCCGGGTCGGAGTCGGCTTCGGCCAGGACTGCGGCGGCGATCTGTTCCGGAGTCGGGCCGGTCGGGGCGGGCGCCAGCGCCTGCTGCGACATGATGCCGGCCAGTGCCGGATCGGAGTCGGCTTCGGCCAGGACCGCGGCAGCGATCTGTTCGGGCGTCGGGCCGGCGGGGGCCGGGGCCGGTGCCGGCGTCTCGGTTTGTGCTTGCACGTCGGCGACCGCGACCGGCGCGGGGCTCGGCGGCACGGCTTTCTGCTCCTCCGCGATCACGTCGTGGAGCAGGCCTTCCAGATAATCGTCGATGATGCCGGGAGTGCTCATGCGGCTTGCTCCATCGGCGTCGCATCGCTGGCCACCAGCCATTCCAGCGCGCGGCGGTAGGCGGCCAGGCCGCGGCCGGGGTAGTCGCCGGGCACGCCGGCCACCGTCAGCGCCTTGACGTTGCAGATCTTGGTGTCGACCGGGATCGCGTCTTCCCAGACCCGCTCGCCGTAGCTGTCCTGCATCTGCCGCAGGGTCTCGTTGCCGGCGCGGGTGCGCTTGTCGAACAGGGTCGGCAGGATCGAGGCGGGCAGGGGGCGGCGCCGCGAGCGCTCGACCATGTCCACGGTGCGGACCATGCTGGCCAGGCCGTGCAGGGCCAGCGGCTCGGCCTGGGTCGGGATGATCACGCGGTCGGCCGCGGCCAGCGCGTTGATCATCAGCAGGCCCAGGGTCGGCGGGCAGTCGAGCAGGATGTAGTCGTGCTGGCCGGCGTGGCGGGCCATGGCCTGCTGCAGCGCCAGGCCCAGGCCGGGCTGGTTGGCGCTGCGGCGTTCCAGGGTGGCCAGCGCGGTTTGCCCGCAGACGAAGCTCAGGCGCTCGACCGCAGTGTCGCGGGCCAGCGCGGCGAGTTCGCCCGGCGGCGTCCCGAACAGATCCAGCACGCCCGGCGGCTGCGGTTCCTGCGGCACGTCGAAGGCACGGGTCAGCGAGGCGTGCGGATCGAGATCGAGCATCAGCACGCGGTGCCCGAGCATGGCCAGCCCACGGCCCAGGGCCAGCGTGGTGGTGGTCTTGCCCACGCCACCTTTCTGGTTGGCGATCGCCCAGATGCGCATCAGTTGACTCCTTCAATGGCAGGTACTGCGCGGGGCCCGCCGGCGCTGCCGGCGGCCGCCGCGGCGGGGGGTGTCGGGGTGGCCGGCGTGGCGCCGGCGCTGAGACGGTCGGGGGCCGACGGCGTCGGATCGCTGCTGTCGCCGGAATCGGCCAGGATCACCAGCACCACGCGGCGGTTGGCGTTGCGGCCGGCCGGGGTGTCATTGCTGGCGCGCGGGCGGAACTGGCCGTAGCCGATCATCGACAGCCGCGAGGGTTGCAGGCCCTGGTCGGCGAACAGGTGGACCACGCTGGCCGCGCGCGCCGCCGACAGTTCCCAATTCGACGGGAACTGCGCGGTGGCGATCGGGGTGTTGTCGGTATAGCCCTCCACGCGCACCCCGTTGGGCACGCCGGACAGCACCTGCGCCAGTTCCGCCAGAGTGGCGCGTGCGCTCTGGTCGAGCGCGGCCGAGCCGGAGCCGAACAGGATGTCGCTGTTGATCTCCACTTCGATCCACAGCCCGGCGCGGCGCACGGTGATCAGCTTCTTCTGGATCAGCGGCGCCAGCGCGGCACCGAGGCGGTCGGCGATGCTGTCGAGCTGGCGTTGCGCGCGGCGCAGCTGCTGCGCATCGCGCAGGTCGTCGCCGCGCTGCGCGGTGCCGGAGGGCAGGCGGTTGGGGTCGGGCAGGGTCAGCGCCGGGCTGGACTTGATCGGGGTCGGCCGCTCGCCGCCCTGGCCCTGCAGCGCGTGGTCGCCGACCTGCACCGGGCGCAGGGTCGTCGGGGTGCCGCCGAACGCCGCGCTCATCGCGTCGGCCATGACCCGGTACTTGGCTTCGTTGATCGTGGACAGCGCGTACATCACCACGAAAAAGGCGAGCAGCAACGTCATCAGGTCGGCATAGGGGATGGCCCATGCCTCGTGGTTGGCGTGCTCGTCGTGGGAGTGCTTGCGGGCCATTGGCAACTCAATGCAAGAATCCGGCCAGTTTCGATTCGATGTTGCGCGGGTTCTCGCCCTGGGCGATGGCGATCAACCCTTCGATGATCATTTCGCGCTCGCCGCAGCTGTGCTTGATCACGCTCTTGAGCTTGGCGGCCATCGGCAGGAACAGCAGGTTGGCCGAGGCGATGCCGTAGATGGTGGCGGTGAACGCGGCGGCGATGCCGTGGCCGAGCTTGCTCGGGTCGGCCAGGTTCTTCATCACCGCGATCAGGCCCAGCACCGCGCCGATGATGCCCAGGGTCGGTGCGTAGATGCCCATGCCCTCGAACACCTTGGCCGCGGCCAGGTCGCAATGTTCCTGGCCGTCCAGGTCGATCTCCAGCATGTGCCGGATGGCTTCCGGCTCCACGCCGTCCACCAGCATCTGCAGGCCCTTGCGCACGAACGGATCCTGCTGCTGCGGCACCTGGTTCTCCAGCCCGAGCAGGCCCTGGCGGCGCGCGATGTTGCTCCATTCCACGATCTGCTTGAGCAGCGCCTGGCGATCGCTCGGCGGCGGCCACAGGATCCACTTGGCGATCTGGAACGCACGGCGGAACACGGACGGCGGGGTGTGCACCAGGATCGCGGCGACGGTGCCGACGATCACGATCACGAACGCAGCCGGCGACCACAGCGCCGAAATGCCGGCGCCCTTGAGGATGCTGCCGCCGATGAGCGACAGAATCGCCAACAGCAGGCCGATGAGACTGAGCTTGTCCATGCAGGAGGTATCGGCAACGGGGCTTGGGACTTGATGGGGGCGGGATTTGGGATTGGAGATTGGAGATTCGCAAGAGCGCGAGGGCAGAGGGTTGGTCGGTGTGCCGTAGGAGCGGCTTCAGCCGCGACGCGCGGACCTTGGCGCGTTACCTGAGCACAATCGTTCGGATCGTCTCGGCAATTGGCACTGCGCTGTGCGTGCTATCGTCAATCCCAGCCTCACCGCGTCGCGGCTGAAGCCGCTCCTACGGCGGAATCAGGGAAAACGAGGCGCCAGGGAAGTCGCCGTTGCGAATCCCCACTCCCGAATCCCCAATCCCAGCTCCTCAAGCCTTCAAGCCATCCACATCCAGGATCAGCGCCAGGCGGCCGTCGCCGATGAGGGTGGCGCCGGCGTAGCCGGGCAGGCCGCGCAGGGAGCGCGGCAGCGGCTTGATCACCACTTCCTCGCGGCCGCGGACCTGGTCCACGACCAGGCCCATGCGCGATTCGCCGGCCTGCAGCACCACCACGGTGAGCAGCGGCAGTTGCGGGGCGTCGATGTTGAGCCACTGGCGCAGGTCCACCAGCGGCAGGGTGTGCGACTGCCGGTCGAGTACGGCGCGGCCGTCGAACCAGCCCAGCGAGCGGCGCGGGGCATGCAGCACTTCCACCACGCGCGCCAGCGGCAGCGCATAGACGGTGTCGCCGGCCTGCACCAGCAGGGTCGGCAGGATCGCCAGGGTCAGCGGCACGCGGATCAGGAAGCGGCTGCCGCGGCCCAGTTCCGACTGGATCTGGATCTGCCCGCTGAGTTCGCGGATGCGCGATTGCACCACGTCCATGCCGACGCCGCGGCCGGAGATGTCGGTGACCTCGGACTTGGTCGAGAAGCCGGGCAGGAACACCAGGTGCAGACATTCCTCGGTGGTCAGGCGGGCGGCGGCCTCGGGGTCGATCAGGCCCTTCTCGCGGGCCTTGGCGCGCAGCCGTTCCGGGTCGATGCCGGCGCCGTCGTCCTGCACCTCGATGCTGACGTAGTCGCCTTCCTGCTGCGCCGACAGGCGCACATGGCCGCCGCGCGGCTTGCCGGTGGCTTCGCGCAGGGCCGGGGCTTCGATGCCGTGGTCGATCGCGTTGCGCACCAGGTGCACCAGCGGATCGGCCAGCGCCTCGACCAGGTTGCGGTCCAGTTCGGTGTCGGCGCCGATCAGCTCAAGCTCCACTTCCTTGTTGAGCGAGCGGGCGACGTCGCGCGCCACCTTGGGGAAGCGCGAGAACACCTTGCCGACCGGCTGCATGCGCGTGCGCATCACCGCCGACTGCAGGCGCGCGGTGGCGATGTCCAGGCTGCTGACCGCGCGGTCCAGTTCCTCGTCGCGCAGGCGCACGCGCAGGGTCTTGAGACGGTTGCGCGAGAGCACCAGTTCGCCGATCAGGTTGACGATCGCGTCCAGGCGCTTGGTGTCCACGCGCACGGTGTGCTCGGGCTCGGCGGCCTTGGCCGGGGCGGCCGCGGCCTTGGGCGCGGCGCTGGGCGCACGCGGCGCCGGCTGCAGCGCCTGCGGCGTGGCCGCCGGCGGCGCATCGCCGTGCAACTGGTCCAGCAGCGCCTCGAATTCGTCGTCGCTGATCAGGTCTCCCGCAGCCGCGGCGGTGGCCGGGATGGCGGCCGCTGCTACGGCGGGCGCCGGCGCGGCGCTCTTGGCCGGTGCCGGTGCCGGCGCGGCGTCGCCGTGCGCGTCGAACTGCGCGATCAGCTCCGGCGGCGCGCGCGGCGGCTCCTGGCCGCTGCCGAAGGCGTCGAGCATCGACTGCAGGTAGTCCAGCGACTGCTGGGCGGCGTCGAAGTGCCGCGCCTGCAGGGTGGCCTGGCCGGCGCGGGCCATGCCCAGGGTTTCCTCCGCGGCGTGGCACAGCTCGACCATGGCGTTGATCGCCAGGAAGCCGGCGCCGCCCTTGAGCGTGTGGAAACCGCGGAACACGGCGTTGAGCTGGCCGCTGTCCTCGGGCGCCTGCTCCAGCGACACCAACTGCTCGCCGAGCCGGTCCAGGATTTCCTGGGCCTCGATGATGAAGTCGGCAGCGATGTCGTCGGGTACGGCGCTCATAAAGTTACAGTCCTAGTCCGGACAGCAGGTCGTCGGCGTCGTGCTGCGACACGCCGTGGCGGTCCAGGCCGGGCAGGGCCGGGCCGGCCAGGCTGCCGTCGGCCTTCCTGTTTTCTTCCTTCGGCGGCAGACCCAACGCGCCGAAGCCCTCGTGCACGCGGCGCACGATGCCGGCAACGCGGCGGATGATCTGCCCGGTCAGGTCCTGGAAGCTCTGCGCCAGGGCCATTTCGGTGAGGTTGTGGCGGATCTTGTCGAGGATCTCGCCCTGGTCGCCGCTGAGGCCGCCGGCGGCGAGCTGGTCGGCCAGCGCACGGCATTCCTCGGCCAGGTCCAGGGTGCGGTGGCTGGCCTGTTCGGTCATCTCCACCACGTGGTCCAGGCGCGAGCAGGCGTCGTCCAGCTCGCCGGCCTCGCTGGGCACCACCGGCAGTTCGCCGAGCGCCTGCCCAAGATCGCGCGCGAGCCGGCTCAGGCCCTGCATCATCGGCCGCGTGCGCCAGGCGGCGAGGGTGTCGATCTCCCTGCGCCAGCCGGCCTCGTCGCCGTTTTCCAGCGCGTCCAGCGCGCCTTGCAGGCGTTCGATCAGGGCGGTACGTTCGGCGGTGGCTTCCATTTAGGCGGTCGCTCCCAGGCGTTCGAAGATCTTGCCCAGCTTCTCCTGCAGCGTCTGCGCGGTGAACGGCTTGATGATGTAGCCGTTCACGCCGCACTGCGCGGCCTCGATGATCTGCTCGCGCTTGGCCTCGGCGGTGACCATCAGCACCGGCAGGTGCTTGAGCTTGTCGTCGGCGCGGATGTTGCGCAGCAGATCGATGCCGGTCATGCCCGGCATGTTCCAGTCGGTGACCACGAACTCGAACGGCGCCGAGCGCAGCGCGGCCAGGGCGCTGTTGCCGTCTTCGGCCTCGGCGGTATTGGTGAAGCCCAGATCGCCGAGCAGATTCTTGACGATGCGTCGCATCGTCGAGAAATCGTCCACGATCAAAATCCGCATGTTCTTGTTCACCACTGACTCCTGAGGGTTCCTATTCTTCGTCTTCCAGACCGGCATCGGCGACCTCGAACGCCTTCAGGCGTCCGCGCAACCGTACCGTGGCCTGGCCATGGATCTGACACACGCGCGACTCGCTGACCCCGAGCACCGCGCCGATTTCCTTGAGGTTCAATTCCTGCTCGTAGTACAGCGACAGCACCAACTGCTCGCGTTCGGGCAACTGCGCGATCGCCTTGCCCAGCTCGCGGCCGAATTCGCTGCGCTCGAGCATCTGCTGCGGATTGGGTCCGCCCTTGGCGATGGTATCCAGCTCGCCATGGTCCTCGATGCGCGACTCCAGGCTCAGCACCTGGCCGCGGGCGGCATCTTCCATCAAACGCAGGTATTCGGGAAGCGGCATGTCCATCGCCGCGGCCACTTCGTTGGCGGCGGCGGCGCGGCCGGTGCTCTGTTCGATCTTGCGGATCGCCGAGGCGGCGTCGCGGGCGCGGCGGTGCACCGAGCGCGGCACCCAGTCGCCACGGCGGATCTCGTCGATCATCGCGCCGCGGATGCGGATCGAGGCGTAGGTCTCGAACGAGGCGCCCTGTTCGGCGTCGTAGCTGCGCGAGGCCTCGATCAGGCCGATCATGCCGGCCTGGATCAGATCGTCGATCTCGACGCTGGCCGGCAGCCGCGCCGCCAGGTGGTGGGCGATGCGCCGGACCAGGTCCGAGTGCTGGGTGATGTAGTCGTTGGCGCTGTTGCGCTGGACGGCGCGGTAGTGGGCGGCGGCGTTCATGCGGCCACCCCGCGCTGGATGATGCGTTCGACGAAGAACTCGACGTTGCCGCGCGGGGCGGTCGGCGCCTGCCAGCGCGCGGTGCGCCGGGCGATCTCGGAGATCGCCTGCGCCGACGGGCTGGACGGGTAGGCCTTGACCACCGGCTGCTGGCGCTGCACCGACAGGCGCAGCCAGTCGTCCTGCGGCACGCAGCCCAGGTAGTTCAGCGACACATCGCCGAGGAACTTCTCGCAGACCCGGCTGAGCTTGTCGTACAGCAGGCGGCCTTCGTTGAGGTCGCGGACCATGTTGGCGACGATCTGCACCCGGTCCACCCCGCGCTCGCGCGAGAGGACCTTGATCAGGGCGTAGGCGTCGGTGATCGAGGCCGGCTCGTCGCAGACCACCACCACCGCGTCCTGCGCGGCCTGGCAGAAGGTCAGCACGCTGTCGGTGATGCCGGCGGCGGTGTCGACGATCATTACGTCCAGCTCGCGCTGCAGTTCCGAGAACACGTTGACCAGGCCCACGTGCTGGGCCGGCGGCAGCTCGGCCATGTAGCGGCGGCCGGAGGCGGCGGGCACCACCATCAGCCCGTTGGGCATGTCGATCAGCACCTCTTCCAGGGTGCAGCGCCCGGCCACCAGGTCGGCCACGGTGAACTTGGGGGTCAGCCCCAGCAGCACGTCGACATTGGCCAGGCCCAGGTCGGCGTCCAGCAGCAGGGTGCGCTTGCCCATGTCGGCCAGCGCCATGGACAGGTTCACCGAGATGTTGGTCTTGCCCACGCCGCCCTTGCCGCCGGTCACGGCGATGGTGCGCACCGGACCCAGCGGTTCGCTGCGCGTCGCCGACAGGGGGAAGGCATTGGTCAGATTGACGTAGTCACGCGACGGCATGGGTCTGCTCCGGAGTACAGGGCTTATCGGCAGCGCGCCGCAAATCTTCAAGGCGCAATACCAGGCTGGCGGCGTTGGCGCGGTGCAGGTCGTCCGGCACACGCTGTCCATCGGTCACCCAGGTGATGGGGAGGCGGTGGTCCACGACCACCGACAAGGCACTGCCGAACCGCCCGGTCTCGTCCAACTTGGTCATGATGACCCCCTGTGGGTCGGCGCCGGCGAACCGGCGCACCACCTCGTCCAGGTCGGAGAAATGGGCGTTGGCGGGGAGTACCAGTAAGGATCGGACCACCCGCGAGGCGCGCAGCCAGTGCAGCTGGGCAGCCAGGGCGCGGTCGCGCTGGCCCATGCCGGCGGTGTCGATCAGCACCAGCTTGTAGTCGGCCAGCCGCTCCAGCAGCTGCTGCAGCGCGGCGTCGCTGTCGGCCTCGTGTACGGCGATGCCGAGCTGGCGGCCGTAGCTGTGCAACTGTTCGCGGCCGCCGACGCGGATGGTGTCGGTGGTGACCAGGGCCACGTCGCGGGCGGCATGGCGCTCCAGGAAGCGCGAGGCCAGCTTGGCGATGGTGGTGGTCTTGCCGGCGCCGGTCGGGCCGATCAGGGCGATCACGCCGCCTTCCTCGAGCGGGTCCAGCGCGGCGATCGGCAGGCGCTTGGAGAGCAGGCCCAGCATCAGCCCGCGGCCGCGGTGCAGCTCCAGGTCGGCGGGGATCTGCATGACCACGTCGCGGGTGATGCCGCTGTCGAAGCCGTAGTCGTCCATCAGCTCCAGCGCCTGGGCGCGCACCGGCGAGCCGCGCAGGCGCTCGTCGGTGAGGCGGTTCATCTCGCGCTCGATCATCTGCCGCATCAGCGCCAGTTCGTCGCGCAGCTGCGTCAATTGTTCGTCGTTCTGCGGGGCGGGGAAGGTCGGCACCGCCGCCAGCGTGGCGGCCGCCGGGATTCCGGCAGCGGCCGGCGCGTCGGCCTTGGCCACGCTCGGCGCGGCCGGGGCCGGAGCCGTGCTCGGGCTCGCCAGCGGGGTCAGCGCCACCGCGGCGACGTCGTCGCGCCAGGCCGGCATGGCCTCCGCGGCCGGGGCCGGGGCCGGGGTTGCGGCGGCGAACGGGCTGGGCATGGGTACGCTGATCGGGGCGTTGCGGAACACGTCCTCGGGGATGCTGAAGTCGGCGCGGCCGGTGACCGGTGCCGCGGCCTTGGCCGGGGCGGCCTGGCGTGCGGCGGCAGCCGGGGCGGCCGCGGCGGGCATCGCCGAGGCGGCCAGGGCGGCCGGCTGGGTCAGCGGCCGTGCGGCGGGAGCGGCCGGCGCGGCACTGCCGCGGCGCTCGCTGATCGCGGCCATCATCGCCATCGCCGGGCTGGCGGCGGCGCTGTCGCTCCGTGCAGCGCGCGGGGCGGGAGCGGCCGCTGCCTGCGCGGCCGCGGCGCGCGGCGCCTCGTCCGGGCGCACCGCATCCAGCGCCCGCTGCACCAGGGCCTCGTCGTAGTTGCTGGCGGCGACGATCTCGATGCCCTCGTCGGTACGCCGATTGGACAGGATCACCGCATCCGGCCCGTGCTCGTCGCGCACCATCCGGAAGGCGGTGCGCATGTCGGGGGCGACAAAGCGTTTGATCTTCATGGGTGGGAGCCGGGAATGGGGAATGGGGAATGGGGAATGGATGCGTGATCGGTGCCGATACGTGGCGGGCCGCGGTGTCGTGTCTGGTTTTTCGTGATCGTGTTCATTGCTCTCTCCGCTGCCGGGGCAAGGGTGCGATTCCCCATTCCCTGTTCCCGATTCCCGTCATCTCAACTGATCGTCCCCACCAGCTTCAGCCGCTTGTCCTCCGGCACTTCGCTGTAGGACAGGACCGACAGCGCGGGGACGCTGTGGCGGACCAGGCGGGCGAGGGCGGCGCGGACCTGCGCCGGGACCAGCACCACGGCCGGTTCGTTGCGCGCCTCCTGCTTGCTCACGCAGTCCGCCAGACTTTGGTGCAAGCGCTCGGCCAGTCCGGGTTCCAGCGCCGCGCCGTTGCCCTGGGTAGAGTCCTGCAAGACACGTTCCAATTGCGGGGCCAGGGTGAACACCGGCAGTTCCGGGGCCATGCCGGCGATCTCCTGGACGATGAACCGGCCCAGGGCGTTGCGCACCGCGGCGGTGAGCGCGCCGGGTTCCTGACTCTGTGGGGCGTGCTCGACCAGGGCCTCGACGATCTTGCGCAGCTGCCGCACCGGGATCTTCTCGATCAGCAGGTTCTGCAGCACCCGCACCACCACCGACAGCGGCAGCGCCTTGGGGGTGAGGTCCTCGACCAGCTTGGGCGCGCTCTTGGCCAGGGTCGCCAGCAGCTGCTGCACTTCCTCGTGGCCGAGCAGTTCCGGGGCGTGCTCGCGGATCAGGTGCGAAAGGTGGGTGGCGATCACCGTGGCCGGGTCGACCACGGTGTAGCCCATGGTCTCGGCCTGGGCGCGCAGGTGCGGCTGGATCCAGATCGCATCCAGGCCGAACGCCGGGTCCTTGCCGGGAATGCCGTCGATCTTGCCCAGCGCGCCGCCCGGGTCCAGCGCCAGTTCGCGGTCCGGGTGGATGTCGGCGGTGGCCACCGGCACGCCATGCACCAGCAGGCGGTAGGCGTTGGCCGGCAGTTCCAGGTTGTCGCGGATGTGCACCGGCGGCACCAGGAAGCCGATGTCCTGGGTCAGCTTGCGGCGCACGCCCTTGATCCGCGCCATCAACTCGCCGCCCTGGGCCTTGTCCACCAGCGGGATCAGCCGGTAGCCCACTTCCAGGCCCAGCGGGTCGATCGGGCGCAGTTCGTCCCAGCCCAGTTCGGCGTTGGCCTGGGCCGCGGCCGCAGCCTGCGGCGCCGCCTCGGCGGCGGCCGGGGTCGGCTGCAGGCTGCGCTTCCACATCTTCCAGGCCAGCACGCCCAGGATCAGCGCCAGCGTCAAGAAAGCGACGTTGGGCATGCCCGGGATCAGGCCGACCAGGCCCAGGATCGCCGCGGCCACCGCCAGCGCCTTATGCTGGCCGAACACCTGGCCCATCATCGAGGCGCCCATGTCCTGCGAACGCGAGGCACGGGTGACCAGCATCGCCACCGCCGAGGACACCAGCAGTGCCGGCAGCTGCGCGACCAGGCCGTCGCCGATCGACAGCAGGGTGTAGGTGGAGGCGGCCTGCGCCACCGGCATGCCGTGCTGCAGGACGCCGACCGCCATGCCGCCGATCAGGTTGATGAACAGGATCAGGATGCCGGCGATGGCGTCGCCGCGGATGAACTTGCTGGCGCCGTCCATCGAGCCGTAGAAGTCCGCTTCCTCGCGCACTTCCTCGCGGCGGGCCTTGGCTTCCTCGCGGGTCAGCAGGCCGGCGTTGAGGTCGGCGTCGATCGCCATCTGCTTGCCGGGCATGGCGTCGAGGATGAAGCGCGCGGTCACTTCCGACACGCGTCCGGCGCCCTTGGTGATGACCACGAAGTTGATGATGGTGAGGATCGCGAACACCACGATGCCGACCGCATAGTTGCCGCCGATCACGAATTCGCCGAAGGCCTCGATCACCTTGCCGGCCGCGCCGTGGCCGCCCTGGCCGTTGATCAGGATCACGCGGGTGGAGGCCACGTTCAGCGCCAGGCGCAGCATCGTGGTCATCAGCAGCACGATCGGGAAGATGCTGAACTCCAGCGGCCGCTTCACGTACACCACCGCCAGCAGCACCATCAGCGAGATGGCGATGTTGAAGGTGAACAGGGCGTCCAGCACCGGGGCGGCCAGCGGCACCACCACCATCGCCAGCATCAGCAACACGATCACCGGGGCGCCGAGCCCGTGCTTGATCATGTCCATCACTTTGCGCGTGTTCATCTGCGCGGCAGGCTGGCTCATGGCTGGCTCCCCGGGGCGAATTCATCCACTTCCAACGGCGGCAACGGCGGCATCGGCCCGCTGCGCCAGGCGCGCAGCTGGTAGACGTACGAGAGGACCTGCGCCACCGCGGAATACAGTCTCACGGGAATTTCCTTGCCGAGTTGGCCTTCCCTATACAAGGCGCGTGCCAAAGGTGGGGCCGAGATCACCGCCACGCGGTGCTGCTCGCCGACCTCGCGGATGCGGAAGGCGATCTCGTCCACGCCCTTGGCGACCACGGTGGGGGCGCGCATGCGCCCGCTCTCGTACTTCAGCGCCACCGCGTAGTGGGTGGGGTTGACCACCACCACGTCGGCCTTGGGCACGGCTTCCATCATCCGCCGCTGCGACATCTGCATCTGCATCTGGCGGATACGGCCCTTGACCTCGGGGCTGCCGTCGCTTTCCTTCATTTCCCGGCGCACTTCCTCCCGGGTCATCTTCAATTTGCGGATGTAATTCCATTTCTGATAGGGCGCATCGATTGCCGCCAGCAGCGCCAGTGCGCCGGCGGTGTACAGCAGCAGCCGCAGGGTGAAGCCCAGGCCGTGGCCGATGGCCTGTTCCAGCGGCTGCAGCAGCAGGCCGCGCAGGAAGTCGGTGCTGCCCCACAGACACAGCATCGCGGCGCCGCCGACGAAGCCCATGCGCAGGATCGACTTGAGCAGCTCGACGATGGTCTCGGCGCCGTACATGCGGCTGAGCCCGTTCATCGGGTTGAGCCGGTCGAACTTGGGGATCAGCGCCTGGCCGGAGAAGCGCAGGGTGCCCATCAGCACCGGCGCGGCGAAGCTGGCCGCCAGGCAGATGCCGACCAGCGGCAGCACCACCCAGAGCAGGTTCAGCAGCAGGTCGCCGAAATGGCCGAACATCGCCTCCGGATGCTCGCGCATCGACAGGTCCGGGCGCAGCGCCTGTTTCAGCCAGGCCACCGCCCCGGCGGTCATGGAGGTGGACAGGCCCATCAGGGCGAAGACGCCGGCGCTGAACACCGCGGCCGTCGCCAGCTCGCGCGAATGCGGGATGTTGCCCTGCTCGCGGGCTTCGCGCAGGCGTTTGTCTGTTGGCTGTTCTGTGCGCTCTGCGCCTTCTTCGCTCTCGGACATCGGGGGTGCGCTCGGCCAGGATCGACCCTGCGCACTGCAAGGACCGTGCCGGTCCCGGGAGCGAGGCCGGGCGCCGCCGCGGCGCGGCGCTCGGCGTCAGCTAGGCCGGCTGCAACTCCACCCGGTCGCGGCCCAGGCGCTTGGCCTGGTAGAGGGCGGCGTCGGCGCGCGCCAGCAACTGCTGCAGCGGTTCGCCGGGCCGGTACCAGGCCACGCCGATCGAGGCGGTGATCGCCAACTGCCGCTCGCCGATGCGCAGCGGCTGCTCGGCGATGATGGTGCGCAAGGCCTGCAGCCGGTCGCCGCAGTTCGTCGGCAATCCGGGCATCACCGCCAGCAGTTCCTCGCCGCCGTAGCGGCCGACCAGGTCGGCGTCGCGCAGATTGGCGCCCAGGCGCCGCGCCACCTCGATCAGCACCGCGTCGCCGACCAGATGGCCATGCTCGTCGTTGATCCGCTTGAAGTGGTCGAGGTCGATCATCGCCACGGCCAGCGGTGTCTGTTCGGCGTCGCTGCGGCGCATCTGCGCGGCCAGCGCCTCGAGGATGCCGGCGCGGTTGAGCAGGCCGGTGAGCGCGTCGTGCGAGGCCTTCACCGCCAGCGCCGCGCGGGCGATCTCCAGTTCGCGCTTGTCGTGTTCCAGTTCCTCTGTGCGCCGCGCCACCAGGTCGGCCAGTTCGCGCTGGCGCTGGTGCAGGCGGCGTTCGCGCCACAGCAGCAGCGCCACCACCAGGCCGCCGCCCAGCAACAGGTACAGCACCAGCATCGGCTGACTGCGCCACCACACCGGCGCCACCGAGAACGCCACCCGCAGCGGCGCCGAGGCGCTGCGCCGGTATGCGTCCAGCAACTGCACCTCCAGCACGTAGTCGCCCGGTGCCAGCGGCGGTTGCTCGAATTCGAAGTTGGGCGTGTGCAGCCAGCGGGTATGCGCGCCCTCGAAGCGATAACGGAAGCTGATGCGGTTGCGTTCGTCGTACAGGTCCGGCGAGCCGACCGCGATATGCAGGGGGTCCTCGCTCCAGCGCAGGCGCGTGCCGGCGCCGACGGGCACGCCGCCGCGGCTGAATTCCTTGAGCACCAACCGCGGCGGCTGCGCCGGGAACAGCCGCGCCGGATTCAGCAGATGGGTGAGGCCACGGCTGCTGCCCAGCCACACCGACCCGTCGTGGTCCTCCAGGAAGGCCGACTCGGACATGTCGTTCCAGAGCAGGCCCTGCGCCTGGGTCAGCCGCGCCCAGGCGCGTCCGTCATAGACGTCCACGCCCTGGTTGTGGCTGATCCAGATCCAGCCGTTGCGGGTGTGGCGCAGGCTGTAGATCTGCAGGCCGCTCAACTGCACGTCGGCCGGGCGCAGGTGCAGCGTGTCGCCGTCCAGCCGGCCTTGCCATGCGCCCGGTCCGTACAGGCTGGCCCAGGCCTGGCCGTCGTCCAGGACCAGCAGCTTGCTGAGCACCGGCTGCGCCGGCGCGCCGTCCGCGACCAACCGGATCGGGGTCCAGGTGTCGCCGCGCAGGCGGAACAGCCCGGCGGCGCCGGTCACCAGCACGCTGCCGTCGTGGCGCTGCTGGATATCCGAGTACTCGCCGCCGGGCAGCGTCCACAGCCGTTGCGGGACGGCGTCCGCAGTCGCCTGCGTCAGCAGGTAGACGCCGTCGTCGGTGAGGATCCAGACGCGGTCGCTCGCGTCCACGAACAGTTGCTTGGCGATCACCATTCGCTGGCGGCCGCTGCCGCTGTGCAGCGGTGGATACGCACGCAGCAGCCGGCCCTGCGCGTCGTAGTGGCGCAGCACGCCGATCGAACCGATGCTCCACAGCGTGCCGTCCGCGGCGCGGCGCAGGCCGATCATCTGCGTGCCGTGGTCGCTGGGCCAGCGCTGGAAGCGGCCGTCCTCGCGCAGCCGGTCGACGCCGCCCTCGTTGCCGCTCAGCAGCTCGCCGCGCTGGGTACGCTGGATGCTCCAGGTCGGCGCCCGGCTGATGCCCTGCGATACATCCCAGTTCTCGATCCAGCCATAGCCGTTCCAGCGCAGCACGCCTTCGCCGTCCATGCTCAGCCACAGGTCGCCGGCTTGGTCGAAGCGCATGGCGACGAGGTTGCCCTCGGGCAGGCCGTTGCGACGGTCGAAGCTGCGCCAGTGCCCATCCTCCCAGCGCGCCAGGCCATGGTTGGTGCGCACCAGCACGCGGCCTTGCGGGTCCAGCAGGATCGGCGTGCGCCATGTCACCAGGGTCGGCCCCTCCAGACCAGGGGGTGTCTGCTCCTGGAAGCGCGTCGCGCCGGCCGGCAGCCGCATCACCTTGTTGCTGCCGACGACCCACAGGCTGCCGGCGCGGTCCCGCACCGCGTTGCGCCAGAAGTCGGGCGGCAGGCCGTGGGCCTGGTCGTAGCGGGTGGCGCGGCCGTCGGCATCGACCCGGCACAAGGCCTTGGCGCAGCCCAGCCATAGCGTGTCGTCGACGACGAACTGGTCGTGGATGTCGGCCAGCTCCGGTTGCCGCGCCAGCATCGCCGCATCGAACAGGGGCCGCAGCTCCCATCCGCTGGCATCGGCCTTGCGCACCGCGCGCAGGAGGCGGCGGTCGTCCAGCACCACCGTGCCCCAGGCCGGGGCGGCCAGGCGCGGGCGATTCAACTTTCGATGCGACGGCAGGCGGTCGTGTTCCAGTGGGATCCACCGCGCCGGCGCGCCGTCGTCCACATAGATCGCATCGAAGGTGGCCACCCACAGCCGCCGCTCGGCATCTTCGGCGGCATCGGAGATGTAATGGCCACCCCGGCCCTGCAGCGTCACTTGCTGGAACTGGTCGCCGTCGAAGGTGTACAGCCCGCTTTCGCTGCAGACCAGCAGGCTGCCGTCGCGCCGCTGCAGTAGGCAGGTCCCGGCCAGGCCGAGCAGCCCCTGGTCCTGTGCGTAGTGCCGCAACGGGATGACTTGGGCCTGCGTGGACCCCATGCAGGTCAGGGTGGACAGCAGCAGCCAGAGCGGCCACCACAGGGATCGCCCCATGACCGTGCGCATACGACGCTCAGCCGCCGCCGCACCGCCGTGGGACACGGCGAGGGCAGGCACGAGCGGACGCTGGCGAGCGATAGGGCATGGCGTGCGGCGAGCGATGGACGAAGGGACGGACCGCGGCGATCGGCGGTATCCGGGACGGTCGGCGGTGCCGCCCATCCTGGCGCGCCAACGATAGCCTTCTGCCGGTATCGGCCGCGTTGTGGTGCAGCTTGAGTTCTGGCTATGCGGTCAGCGCGCGCGCGGCGTCGAAGGCGGCATCGAACAGGCGCTGCACCGGCGGCCCCATCTCGCCGACCAGCACCGCCAGCAGCGCCAGACCCAGCACCACCGCCACCGGCAGACCGAGCTGGATCGGGTTCAGCGACGGCGCTGCCTTGGCCAGCGCGCCGAAGGCCAGGTTCACCGCCATCATCGCCACCATCACCGGCAATGCCAGGGTCACCGCCCCGCGCATGATGCTCATGAAGAAGTTCGGCGCGACCGAGGCCATGGCCTGCGCATCGGGCAGGGCGGTGCCGATCGGCAGCGCCTTGTAGCTGTCCACCAGCAGCGACACCACCGCCAGATGCCCGTTGGCGGTAAAGAACATCATGCCGAAGGCCAGGTAGAACCACTGGCCGATCACCGGCGAATTAACCCCGCGCAGCGGATCGGCCATCTGCGCGAAGCCCAGGCCGGTGCTCTGCGAGACCAGTTCCCCGGCCATCGCCCCGGCCTCGAAGATCATCCGCAGCATGAAGCCCATGCTGGCCCCCACCGCCAGCTCCCGCGCCACGCTGAGCACCACCGCGGCATTGAACCCATCCCAATCCGGCACCGGCGGCAGGATCGGCGCCAGCGCGATGGCCAGCGTCCCGGCCAGGATCACCCGCACCCGCCCCGGCACCGCCTTGCTCCCCACCATCGGCATCACCGTCAACATCGCCCCGATCCGCAGCATCGTCCACAGCACCGCACCGATCATCGCGAACGCCCGCGACCCATCGACGACCATTTGCGTGGCGGCATCCATCAGCCCGAGACCCCGGCAGACATCACGAAGGAACTGCCAGCGCCAATCGCGCGACGCGAGCGGTCTGCAGCCGAAGACGGATCAGCGAGTCCGCGAACAACAACGGATACCGCACGACGGTCACCCAAGACAACGCCCCCATGGCCGCAGCTATCGCTGTTGCCGTTGCCGTTGCCGTTGTTTTTGCTGTTGTTTTGCTCTTGCTCCACCGGGTCCCCTCCGCAGCGGCGGAGCTGGCGGGTCAAACCCCCCGGAGGGGGGCGGCGCACAAGGATGTGCGCCGTTTTCGGCCGGGGCAGGATGCCCCGTCCGAAAATCCCGTCAGCGGAGCGGACCCGCGTAGCGGGCGCTGCGGCGGGGTGTGCTTTCTTTTGGTTACTTTTCTTTGCACAAGCAAAGAAAAGTGACTCGCCGCCAGGCGAAAGCTCTTGCTCTTTAATAGCAAAAAGCAAAGCAGCAAGCAGAGCAGCCATCCCAGCTACCCAATCAAATGCGGAATACGCTGAAACAGCATCGTCGTGTACTCCACCAGATGCGCCAGCAACATGCTCCCCGTCGCGAACAACATCGCCGTCAACGCCACCACCTTCGCGATGAACGCAATGGTCGGCTCATTGAGCTGCGTCGCCGCCTGGAACACACCGATCACCACACCCACCGCCAACATCGCCAGCAACAACGGCCCCGCCACCCACAACACCGTGATCAACCCGCCACGCAACTCGGTCAACGCCAGCTCCGGACTCATGGCTCAGACCCCGTTGAAACTGGCGGCCAGCGTGCCGACCGTCAGCACCCACCCGTCGACCAGCACGAACAGCAGGATCTTGAACGGCGCCGAGATCAGCATCGGCGACATCATCATCATGCCCATCGACATCAGCACGCTGGCCACCACCAGATCGATGATCACGAACGGAATGAAGATCAGGAAACCGATCTCGAACGCCGTCTTCAGCTCGCTGGTCACGAACGAGGCCACCAGCACCTGGAACGGCACCGCGTCCGGGCCGCTGTAGGTGCCGTTACCGGCCATGCCGGCGAAGGTCATCAGATCGGTCTCGCGCACCTGCGCCAGCATGAACGCGCGCAGCGGCTGCGTGGTCAGCGTCCACGCGGTCTGGAAATCGATCTGGCCGTTGAGATACGGGCTCATGCCCTGGCCCCAGGCCTTTTCCCACACCGGCATCATCACCAGCGCGGTCAGGAACAGCGCCAGGCCCATCAGCACCTGGTTGGAGGGTGTCTGCCCGGTACCCAGCGCCTGCCGCAGCAGGCCGAGCACGATGGTGATGCGGGTGAAGGCGGTCAGCACCAGCAGCAGCGACGGCAGCAGGGTGATGGCCGTCATCAGCAGCAGGGTCTGCAGCGGCAGGCTCACCGGCTGCGCGCCGATCTTGCCGACGTTGACCTCCGGCAGCGAGGGCAGGGTGGGCGCGGCGTTCTGCGGGGCCTGCGCGGTCGGCGTGGTGGCCGGCGCCGGCTTGGCCTGCGCCCAGGCGAACGCGGGCAGCAGGCTCAGCGTCAACAGGATCAACAGCAGGCGCAGGCGGCGGGCGTTGCGGTTCCAGAAAAACGGCATGGTCATTTGTCCTTGCGCAGCTTCTGCGCCAGAAGCTGGGCGAAATCGGGAAGCTGCTTGAACTGCTTGATCGAGGGCAGGGTCGGCGCGGGCGCCTGCGGCAGCGGCTCGGGCAGGTGATGCAAGGTGCGTACCCCGCCGGGCGACACGCCGAGCAGCAGCTGTTCGCCGTTGACCTCGACCACCACCACCCGTTCCTTGGCGCCGACCGCCAGGCTGGCGACCACGCGCAGGCCCTGCGCCGGACGGAAGCCGCTGCCGGGCAGGCGCTTGAGCACCCAGGCCATGGCCAGGATCAGGCCCAGCACCAGCAGCAGCGCGAACACCGCACCGACCAGGCTGGGCGCCGACGGCGCCGCGCTGCCGACGCCCGCGCCGTGCTTGGCGGTCTGCGCGGCGACGGCGAGCAGCAGGCTCACCGCAGTCTCCGGATGCGCTCGCTGGGGCTGACCACGTCGGTCAGGCGCACGCCGAAGCGGTCGTTGATGGTCACCACCTCGCCGTGCGCGATCAGGGTGCCGTTGACGTACACGTCCAGCGGTTCGCCGGCGCCGCGCTCCAGCTCCACCACCGAGCCCTGGTTGAGCTGCAGCAGGTTGCGGATCGGGATGCGGCTGCGGCCCACTTCCAGCGACAGGGTCACCGGCACGTCCAGGATCACGTCCAGGTTCAGGTCGTTGGACTCGGCCATGGCATCCGGCTGCAGGCTGTCGAACTGGGCCGGCGCCGGCTGGGTGGGATCGGTCTGGGTCATGGCAGGTCTTCCTGGAGAGCGGGGCGGCGGCGCAGCGCGCCGGGGGGATGGGTGGCGGTGATCTTCACCGCGTTCTGGCCGTGCGAGATGCCGAACTCACCGGTGAACACCGGGATATTCTCCACGCACAGCGGCACCTGCTTGGGCAGGTCGATCGGCAGCACGTCGCCGATCTTCAGCCGGGTCAGCTCGCGCAGGCTCATCTGTTTCTGCGCCAGCACGCTGGAGATGGTCACCTCCGAGCCGAACAACTGCTCGCGCAGCATGATGTTCCAGCTCTCGTCGCGGTCCACGCGGTCGCTCTGGATGCCGGCGTCGAGCAGTTCGCGGATCGGTTCCAGCATCGAGTACGGCAGGGTCACGTGGATCTCGCCGCCGCCGCCTTCCAGCTCCACGTGGAAGCGGCTGACCACCACGTACTCGCGCGGGGTGACGATGTTGGCGAAGTGCGGGTTGACCTCGGAATTGAGGTACTCGAACTCCACCTCCATCACCGGCGCCCAGGCTTCGGCCAGGTCGGCGAAGGTCTGCTTGAGCATCAGCTGGATCACCCGCATCTCGGTGGGGGTGAACTCGCGGCCCTCGATGCGGGTGGGGTAGCGGCCGTCGCCGCCGAAGAAGTTGTCGACCACGGTGAACACCAGGGTCGGCTCGAACACGATCAGGCCGGTGCCGCGCAGCGGCTTGAACTTGATCAGGTTCAGGTTGCTCGGCACGTACAGCGAGTGCATGTAGTCGTTGAACTTGATCAGGTCGATGCCGCGCACCGACAGGTCGGCCGAGCGCCGGATCAGGTTGAACAGGCCGATCCGCCACAGGCGGGCGAAGCGCTCGTTGACCATCTCCAGGGTCGGCATGCGCCCACGGATGATCCGGTCCTGGCTGGAGAAGTCGTAGCTGCGCGCTTCGCCAGGCTCGGCCGGCGCCGGCTCGGTATCCACCACGCCGGCGTCGACGCCATGCAGTAGGGCATCGATCTCGTCTTGGGAGAGCAGGTCGGTCATCGCGGCGGCGCCTTACTGGGTGACGAAGCTGGTGAACAGCAGTTCTTCCACGCACTTCTTGCCGGTCTCGGCGGTCATCAGCTTCTGCGCGGTGGCCAGCGCCTCGGCCTGCAGCTTCTTGCGGCCGTCGATGTTGGCGATGTCGGTGGCCTGCACCTGCGAGAACAGCATCAACAGGTTGGCGCGGATCGCCGGGGCGTTCTCGGTGATCAGCTTCAGCTCTTCCGGGTCGCGGGTCATCAGTTGCACTTCGAGCTGCAGATAGTGCGGGCCGTCTTCCGCGCCGCCGTTGAGGTTGACCACGAACGCCGGTTCCATCGGGAAGTACTGCGCCGGCTTGGGAATCTCGGCGGTCTTCGCCTCGGCCTTGGCGTGGCCGCCCTCGGGCTTCTTCAGGAAGAAGAACGCACCGGCACCGCCGCCGCCCAGCACCAGCACCGCCGCAACGACGATGATCAGCAGCTTCTTCTTCGACTTGCCGCCTTCCGGGGCGTCCTTGGCGTCTTTCTTGGATTTGTCGGCGGCTGACACAGAGCGGGCTCCTGAAGGGGGTCTGCCCCTGAGGATGCAATCGCCGTGCCGAAACCGCGCGCCTGGCGCGCCGGGTGTTTGACGGTGGCGCCGCGCGCCCATGCAGGCGCGGGCGAGACCCTTGCGGGGCAACGGGTTCCGGCAGGGGAAGCGTTACGGCCCCGACGCACTCCCCCGAGATACGCCGGGGCCGTCGCCCCCTGCACCACCCACATCGCCCCAGCCGGGGCGGCGGCTACGCCGCCAGGATCAGGCGTAGGCGTCGAGCAGGCCGCGCTGGCGCAGGACCACCGACGGAATCCCGACGCTGCCGGACAGGTCGTCGCCCAGCTCGCTGCCACCGAGGCTGCTGCCGCCCTGCGACGTGCCCTGCGGATTGGCCTGCTGTTGCTGCGGCTGCTGCTGGCCGACATCGGCCTGGCCGAGCTGGAAGCCGTGCTGGCCGAGCATGTCGCGCAGGCGCGGCAGGCTGTTCTCCAGGGCCTGTCGCACGTCGGCCTGGGCGCTGCTGAAGCTGGCGTTGACCTGGTCGCCGGTCATGTGCAGGCGCACTTCGACCGGGCCCAGCTCGGCCGGATTCAGCTTGATGTGGGCATGGCCGATCTTCTGGTCGGCGAGCCAGCTGATGCGCGCGCCCAGTTCCTCGTCGAACTGGTTGCCGTGCAGGTTCGGGGTCGGGGTCGGCGAGCCGGTGAACGGCTGCGGATCGGTCAGCCGGGTGGTGGCGTGCAGCGGCGCCGTCGCCGCGGTCGGCACGATGGCGCTGGGGTCGGCGGCGGGCGCGGCGTCGCCGCTCTCGCCCGTCTTGCCGCCGGCTGCGGCGGCGATGGCGGCCAGCGCCGCCAGCGGGGCCGCAGTGTCGGCGCCACCGGCCTTGTCGGCCGACCCGGCCTGCGCCAGCAGCATCGCGCCAAAGCCACCGGCGGCGGACGCGGGCGCGGTGCCGGCCGTCGCGGCAGCGCTGCCGGCGGTGGCGGCATTGGGATCGGTGGCGCCGGCCGCGGTCTGCGTGGCGGCGTCGCCGCCGAGCAGGGCGCCCACACCGTTGGCCACGGCGCCGGCGACGCCGACCGCCAGCCCGGCCGCCGCACCCAGCGGGGTCGCGGTGGCGGCCGGCAGGACCGCCGCGCCGATCGCCGGCAGCAGACCCAGGCCGATGCCGGCCAGCCCGGCCGGCGGCCAGGCGCTGTCGTCCGGCTTGGCGTCGTCGCGCTTGTCCTCGGTCTTGGCCTTGTCCTTGCCCGTGGCCTTGGTCTCGGTGCTGCTCTTTTCATTGTCCTGGGCGACCTTGTCGCCGGCCTGCGCGCTGCGCGCCGGATCGCTGGCGGTGTCGTCCGCGGCGGCCGGGCGCTTGTCGGCCTGGTCCTTGTCGGCACCCTGCGCCGCCTTGGCCGTCTCGCGGGCGGCGGGCTTGGGCGCGGTGGTGCGCGCCGAACCGCCGCCACCGAGCAGCTTGGCGAAGTCCTTGTCGCGACCGCCGCTGCGGTCCGCACCCTGGGTGCCGCTGCCGCCGCCGATCTGGCTGGCGCGGCCGCTGCCGCCCAGCGCGGAAAGCGCGTTGTTCATCGTCCGTCTCCGTCATCGTGTTCGTCGGCGGTGGCCGCCAGGCGCGCGCGGCGCGCGCCGAGGTCGTCCATCTCGCGCTGGCTGCGGCGGTCGTCGACCTTGCGTTCCTGCGCGCGGTAACTGGCCGCGAGCTGTTCCAGCACCTGCTTGTCGCGGCTGGCCAGCAGCAGCCGGCTGCGTTCCATCTCCACCTTCTCGCGGTTGCGGTCCACGGTCTGGCATTGCTGCTGCACCGCGCTCTCCAGCCGGTCCAGGAAGGCGCGGCGGTTGGCCAGTTGCGCCAGGCTGGTCGCGGCCATCTGGCTGTTGGCGTACTCCTCGGCGTAGCGGCGCAGTTCTTCCAGCCGCGACTCGTGGGTGGCCAGGGCGCGCTGGCGCTCGGCGAGATCGCGGGCGACCTCGTCTTCGTGCTGCTGGGCGCGGCGGAGCAGGGGATCGAGACGTTGCGATTGCATCATGGCTTAGTTCTCGCGGTCGACCAGGCGCTTGAGGGCGGCCTGGCTGTGGGGCAGATCTGCGGCTTTGGCGACGTCCTGTCCGAGGAATTCCATGATCTCCGGCCAGCGCTCCAGCGCTTCGTCCACGGCCGGATCGTTGCCGCGCTGGTAGGCGCCGATGGTGATCAGGTCGCGGTTGGCCGAGTACGCCGATACCAGCCGCTTCAGCGAGCGGATGCGCAGGCGCCACGGCTCGTCGGCGATGTCCTGGACCACGCGGCTGACCGAGGACTCGACGTCGATGGCCGGGTACAGGCCGCTGTCGGCGACGCGCCGCGACAGCAGGATGTGGCCGTCGAGGATGGCGCGCGCGGCGTCGGCGATCGGGTCCTGCGGATCGTCGCCTTCGGTGAGCACGGTGTAGAAGGCGGTGATCGAGCCGCGGCCCTTGGCGCCGTTGCCGGCGCGCTCGACCAGCGCCGGCAGCTTGGCGAACACCGACGGCGGGTAGCCGCGGGTGGTCGGCGGCTCGCCCACCGACAGGCCGATCTCGCGCTGGGCCTGGGCGAAGCGGGTCAGCGAGTCCATCAGCAGCAGCACGTTCAGGCCCTGGTCGCGGAACCATTCGGCGATGGCGGTGGCGCGGTAGGCGCCGTGCAGGCGCGCCAGCGGCGGGCGGTCGGCCGGGGCGGCGACCACCACGGCGCGGCGCAGGCCTTCCTCGCCCAGGGTGGTCTCGACGAAATCGCGCACTTCGCGACCACGTTCGCCGATCAGCCCGACCACGATCACGTCGGCGGCGGTGTAGCGGGTCATCATGCCCAGCAGGGTGGACTTGCCGACGCCGGAGCCGGCGAACAGGCCCACGCGCTGGCCGCGGCCGATCGGCAGCAGCGCGTTGATCGCGCGCACGCCCACGTCCAGCGGGGTGGTGATCGGTTCGCGCGCCAGCGGGTTGATCGACACGCCGGCCATGCCCACCGAGCCTTCGGCGCGGATCGGGCCCTTGCCGTCCAGCGGCACGCCGTCCGAATCGATGACCCGGCCGAGCAGGCCTTCGCCCACTTCCACGCCGCCGCGGCGGTGCAGCGGCACCACCCGCGCGTTGGGCAGCAGTCCGTGGGTTTCGGCGCTGGGCATCAGCGAGGTGCGATCGCCGGAGAAGCCGACCACTTCGGCATCGACCCAGCCGCCGTCAACCTCGACCTTGCAGGTGGCGCCCATCGGCGCCTCGCAGCCGACCGCTTCCAGGGTCAGGCCGACCGCACGGCGCAGGATACCCTCGCGGATCAGGCCGCGGCCGGCGGCCGCGTCCAGATCGAGCTTGCCCAGGCGGCCGGCCAGGCGCAGGTTGCGCGCATCCAGCCAGTCGCCGGGGTGGGTGCCGGACAGCGCGCTCACAGGCCCGCTCCGGACTTGCGCATCACCGTCTCCAGCGCCGCGCGCAGGCGCGCCTCGAGGGTGCCGTCGATGCGCACCGATTCGGCGTGCACGCGCAGGTCGCCGCGGCTCAGGCTCAGGTCCGGCACCAGCCGGATGCCCTGGTCCATCAGCGTCAGCAGCGGGGTCAGCGCGGCGATGTCGTCCGGATGCAGGCGCACCTCGACGTCGCGGCGCGCGCCGCCGACCGCGTCCAGCGCCTCGGCGACCAGCTCCGACAGCATCACCGGGTCGGCCTGGTAGGCGCGGCCGACCAGGCTGCCGGCGATGCGCACGGCCAGTTCGCCGAGCGCGCCGACTACTTCGTTCTCCAGCCGCGCCAGCGGCCGCGAGAAGTTGTCCAGGATGCCTTCGATCTGCGCGGTCAGGCGGCGGATCTCGGCCTGGCCCTGGGCCAGGCCCTCGGCGTGGCCTCGTTCGAAGCCTTCGTGCTGGGCCGCGGCCTCGATCGCCTGGATCTCCTCCAGGCTCGGCGGGCGCAGCACCGGCTCGTCCGGCAGCACATCCTCGTACGGCTGCGCCGCCAGCGGGGGCGGGGCATCGAGTTCCGGCGCCAGCCAGCGCACCACGTTGCCGTTCATACCATGGCCTCCGCACCGCTGCCGCCGAGGCTGATCGCGCCCTCATCGGCCAGGCGCCGCACGATCGCCAGGATCTCCTTCTGCGCGGCCTCCACGTCGGACAGGCGCACCGGGCCGCGCGCTTCCATGTCTTCCAGCAGGATCTCGGCGGCGCGCTGGGACATGTTCTTGGTGATCTTGTCGCGCACCTTGATGTCGGCGCCGCGCAGGGCCAGGCCGAGGCGGTCGCCGCTGACTTCGCGCAGCATGGTCTGCAGCCCGCGGTCGTCCAGCTCCACCAGGTTGTCGAACACGAACATCAGGTCCTGGATGCGGCTGCCCAGGTCGGCGTCGATCTTGCTGATCGCCGACAGCACGCCCTGGTCCGAGCCGCTGTCCAGGAAGTTGAGGATGTTCGCGGCGACCTTGACCCCGCCCACGTTGGACGACTTCAGGTTCTGGTTGCCGGAGAACTGCCGCTCCATGATCTCGTTGAGCTCGTTGAGCGCGTGCGGCGGGATGCCGTCGAGGGTGGCGATACGCATCAGCACGTCGGCGCGGGTGCGCTCGGGCAGCAGCTTCAGCGCCTCGGCGGCCTGGTCGCTGTCCAGGTGCGCCATCACGATGGCGATGATCTGCGGATGCTCGTTGCGCACCAGGTCGGCGATGGAGCGCGGGTCCATCCACTTCAGGGTGTCCAGGCCGGTGGTGTTGCGGCCCAGCAGGATGCGGTCGATCAGGCTGCCGGCCTTGTCGGCGCCCAGCGCCTGCACCAGCACGTTGCGGATGTAGTCGTCGGCGCCCACGCCCAGCGAGGTCTTGCTGCCCAGCTCGGCGTTGAACTCCTCCATGACCTTCTCGACCTGGTCGCGCGAGATGCCGCTCAGCGTCGCCATGGCGATGCCGATCTTCTGCACCTCCTTGGGGTCCATGTGCTTGAGCACCTCGGCCGCGTCGGCCTCGCCGAGCGACAGCAGCAGCACGGCGGCGCGCTGGGTGCCATTCATTGCATTCGCATCAGGCTTCACTGGCGACCCATCCCTTCACGACCTGCGCCACGCGCTTGGAATCCTGTTTGACCGCTTCGCGGGCCTGACGCAACCGTTCTTCATAGGCGTCGGGCAGGGCGATGGCGGGGTTGCCGCCAGCGCCGCCGCTGAGGCTGGCGGTGTCCTCGCCCAGCGACGGCAGCAGCGGGTTGTCGTCGTCGAGCATCGACAGCTTGGCGTCGCGCGGCTCGCCGCCCTCGCGGTCGTGGCCCACGGCCGCAGCCGGTGCGGGACCGGCGATCTGGCGCAGCGCCGGGCGCAGCACGCCGAACAGCAGCGCCAGCACCACCGCCGCACCCAGCACCAGGCGCGCGACGTTCATCACCCGCGGATCTTCCCACCAACCGGGCTTGTCGGTCGCTTCCGGGGCCTGGCGGACGAACGGGGCGTTCATCACCGAGACGGTGTCGCCGCGTTCGGCATTGAAGCCCACCGCCTGCTTGACCAGGCCTTCGATGCGGGTCAGCTCGGCGGCGCTGAGCGCCTGTTCGGTCATCTTGCCCTTGGCACCCGGCCGCATCACGTGGTCCACCAGCACCGCCACCGACACGCGCTTGATGCGCCCGGCCGGCTGCCGGGTGTGCTGCAGGGTGCGGTCCAGCTCGTAGTTGCGGGTGGCGCTCTTGGAGCTTTCGGTCGGGGTCGCGGCGGCGGCCTGCTGGGTGCCGGCGGTGCCGGCGGCGGGCGGGGCACCGGTGGCGCCCGGCTGGCCAGGCGCGCTGCCCGGCGAGTTGCTGGTCGCGCCGGGCGCGCCCTGCGGACCGCTGGTGCTGGTGCTGCTGTCGCTGACCTGCTCGCTGCGCAGCTTCGGCGGGTCGCCGTTGTACAGCTCGCGCGCTTCCTCGACCACCGAGAAGTCCATGTCCACGTTCACTTCCGGGTTGACCCGGCCCGGGCCGGTCATCGGCTCCAGCAGTTCGCGGATGCGCTGGTTGTAGGCGCTTTCCTGGCGCCGCACCTGATCGAACTGGGCGGCATTGAGCGCGGCGTCGCTGTTGGGGTCGGCGATGGTCAGCATGCGCCCGCTCTGGTCGACCACGGTGACGCGGTCCGGCGCCAGGTCCGGGATGCTGGAGGCGACCATGTTGACGATGGCATCGACCTGGTTGCGTTCCAGGGTGGTGCCGCCGCGCAGTTCCAGCACCACCGAGGCGCTGGCGGCCTCGCGCTGGCGGGTGAACGCGCTCGGCTTGGGAATGGCCAGGTGCACCCGCGCCTCGCGCACCGGGCGCAGGCTGGCGATGGTGCGCGCCAGTTCGGTTTCCAGGGCGTGCTGGTAGCGCGCGTTCTCCACGAACTGGCTGACCCCGAAGCCGGGATCCTTCTCCATCACCTCGAAGCCCATGTTGCCGTTGTCGGTCAGGCCGGAGCCGGCCAGCTTCAGCCGCGCGTCGTACAGCTTGTCCTCCGGCACGGTGATCGCGCCGGTGGCCTGGTCGAGTTTGAACGGGATCTGCGCGGTGCGCAGCAGGTCGGTCGCCTCGGCCGTGCCTTTCTCGTCCAGGCCGGTGTACAGCGGGGTATAGGCCGGCTTCTGCGACCAGAAGAACACGAACAGGCCGGCCGCCACCGCCACCGCGATCATGGCCATCAGGCCGATGCGGCGGGTGAGCTGCAGGCTCTGCAGGCGGTCGAACCACGCGCCGGCCTTTTCGCTGCTGAACGTCTCTTTGCTGATCGCAAGCGCCATCGTCTTCTACCCTTACAGCGGCATGTTCATCACGTCCTGGTACGCCTGGACGAGTCGGTTGCGGACTTCCACGGTAGCGCGAAACGCCACCTGGGACTGTTGTGCGGCCAGCATCACCTTGGCCAGATCGGCGCTGGGGTCGCCCAGTTCGAAGGCCTTGGCGAGGTCGCCGGACTTCTGCTGGGCCTCGTTCACGCCGCCGATGGCGTTGCGCAGGGTCTCGGTGAAGCTCGGGCCCTGCACGCCCTGGCTGCCGCCCAGGCCTTCGATCGCATTGCTGCGGCCGACATCGCCCACCCGCGTCTGCGCCGCCTGGCCGACTTGGCCCTGGTAGCTGCGGATCTGCGAAAGGATGGAGCTGATGGAGTCGCTCATACGGTGAAGTCCCTGCCGGGAAACGGCTTGCCCGTATGCAATGCAAGCGGTGTGCCGAAACGGCCGGCACGCGCCGCCCGGCACCCAGGCGGGCGCGGGTGGGGGCATCGGATGGCCGGTGACGGGTTCCCGGCGCCGGCCGCGGCGATGACGCGGGACAGGCGTGGGCGACGTGTCGGCGGGTTGACGCTGTGCGCGTCGTCACGGTCGCGCGCTGGCGCCAGCGCAGCGACCTCGGCTCGGGCGGGAAGGGCGGCCTCAGTCCGGCAGCCAGGCCGCCCGCCACTCCTGCAGGTTGGCGCCCTGCAACATCCAGTCGCGCTGCACCGCCGCGCGCAAGTCAGCGCCGGCCGCCGCCCGCGCGTCGGCATCGGCCAGGTGCGCACGGATCGCATTGACCCAGTCGCGGAAGCGGTTTTTGACCAGGGTCACCGGCAGCCCGCCGTCGCGGTAGGGCGCCAGATCGCTGGCCACCACCGGATAGCCGCAGGCGCCGTACTCGAGCAGGCGCAAGTTGCTCTTGCAGCGGTTGAACAGGTTGTCTTCCAGCGGCGCCAGCGCCAGGTCCAGGCCCAACGCGGCCAGCGCCTGCGGATAGCGGGCGAAGTCCACGCCGTCATGCACCTCGTGCACGTGCCGGCGCAGCCGCTCCGGGCACAGCCCCATGAACACCCAGTGCACCTCGCCGGCCAGCGCCTGCACCACGTCGGCGATCAGTTCCAGGTCGCCGGTGTGGCTGAGCCCGCCGGCCCAGCCGACCCGCGGCTTGGCCGCGGCGGACGCCGCCGGCGCCGGCAACGCGCCCCACAGCTGCGGCTCCAGCCGGTTGCGCACCACGCGGATGTCGCCGTGCAGGCCGGCCAGCGCTTCGGCCAGGTCCGGTGTGGAGACGGTGACCCGGTCCACCAGCGTGGCGGCACGCCGCAGCGAACGCAGCACATCCTTGGGCATCTGCTCGCGATGCGCGCTCTTCAGCGGCAGATTGGGCAGGTAGTCGTCCAGTTCGTAGACCATGAAGGCATTGCCGAACCGGCGCATGCGCTCCATCCGCGCCAGTTCCGCATCGCCGACCCGGCGCTGCAGCACCACCGCGTCGGCGCCGATGCGCTGCAGCTCCACCGGATCGAGCAGGCGCGCGTAGTACAGGCCGTCGATCTGACCCGCCTCGGCCAGCGCCTGGAACGGCTGGATCACCCGGTACTGGCCGCTGCCGAAGGTGTCGCCCGGGTGGGCGAGCACCCGCGGCAGCGGCTTCCACGGCAGCGGCTGCCAAGAGAATTCGGACTCGGTCAGCTGGAAACCGCCGGGCTGGTCCAGGCCCAGGCTGGGCGAATACGCCGGATCCTGCGCCAGCGCCGGCAGCCAGCGTTGCAGCAGGGCCTCGTCGGCCGCCTCGCTGCGGGTGGCCGGGGCCGGCTGCAGCAGCAGCGCCTGTGGCGTCCACACGGTCCAGGCGCCGGCCGCGGCAGCGCGCAGGCACAGATCCACGTCGGCACCGCCGGCGGCGAAGCCGGCCGCGTCGAAGCCGGACAAATGCTCGAACAACGCCCGCCGCACCAGCAGGCAGTGCGCCGACACCGCGCTGTAGCGGTGTGCCACCTGCAAGCGGCCCATGTAGCCCGGCTGGGCCATCGCCTCGCCGGTGAAGGCGTGGCCGGCGCCGGCCAGCAGGCCCGGCAGCAGGCCGGCATGGGTGATGCGGCCATCGGCGGACACCCCCTTGGCGCCGACGATGCCCACTTCGGGCCGCTGCGCCTGGTTCATCAGCGCGTGCAGCCAGCCGTCCTGCACCGCGGCGCTGTCGGCGTCCAGGAACAGCAGGTACTCGCCTTGCGCCTGGGTGGCGGCGAGGTTGTGCGCCTCGGCCTGGGAGACCCGCTGTTCCAGCGCGAACACGCGGATGCGGCCGTTGCCCAGTTCGGCGACCGCCTGCATCCACGCGGTGACCTCCGGCGCCTGGCTGGCGTTGTCCACCAGCAGCAGTTCGTAGGCCGGGTAGGCGGTCTGTTCGAGCAGGCTGACCACCGCGCGCTGCAGCGCCGGCAGGTTGTCCTGCGCCAACAGCACGATCGAGACCGGTGGCTGCGCGGCATGGCCGTAGTCGATGCGGAACAGGCCGCCCGGCAACGGTTCGACCGTGGCTTGCGGATAGCCGCGGGCCTGCAGGTGCGCGGCGATCGCGCGCTGGCGCGCCTGGCCGCCGGCCTCGGCGCTGGCCGACGTGGCGACCAGCAGCGGCTCGGGCAGGTGCGCGATGCCGTCGCCGCCGTCGCGCAGGAACAAACGCAGGATCAGGTCCAGCTCGCTGGCGCCGTCGTAAGCCGGATCGAAGCCGCTCAGCGCCTGCACCGCGGCGCGGCGGAACACCCAGTGCCCGGCGGTGACCAGCGGGTTGCCCAGCAGAAGGTCCAGGTCCGGGTCGGGCCGCAGCAGCGGCGCCAGGGTGTCCGCGTCCACGGCCAGCCATTCGTCCGCATACAGTGCGTTGCACTGCGGTTGCCGCGCCAGTTCCAGCAGCAGCCGCAGCAGGCCGCCGGCGTAGAAACGGCTGCCTGCGACCACGCGCACGCACCAGTCGCTGGCCGGCGAGGCGTCCAGCGCGGCGGACAGCGCCGCGGCATCGGCCTCGGCCGGCAGCGGGGGCAGGATCCGCACCCGCGGGTCGGGCCACACGCGGAGGAAGGCGTCGCCCAGCACCAACGCCTGCACCTGCGCGAACGGCGCGCCCTCCAGCAGCAGGCTGTCCAGCGTGGCGTCCAGCGCGGCACGGTCGGCGCCGCGTGCGTCGACTAGCACGGCCAGCCGCGGCGCGCCGCCGAGGGCGTCCAGGCGCGCGTCGAGGAGGTCGCGTTGCGCCGGCGTCAGCGTCCGCCGCGCCTGCCAGTCGCGCAGCGCGGCCTGCACGCAGACCCGCGCGTAGGCGTCCTGGATCGCCTGCAGCAGGTCCACCGGCGTGCCGGGGCCGCCGCCCAGCGGCGTCACCGTGACCTGGCGGACGTCGCCATCGCCGCGGTACCAGCCCATGGCGCGCACGCCCTGGCGGAAGTTGGCGTGGCCTTGGTCGCCGATGCCCGGCTGGTCGCGGCCGGCCTGGCTGTATTGCTCTTCCGACACCCGGAACCGGGTCAAGGGCTTTGCCAGCAGCGCCAGGTGGCCGCGGTGCAGCAGCTTGGCGTACAGCGCCAGGTCGCCGACCCAGTTGATGACCTTGCCGGCCAGCGTCATCAGCTCGTCGCCGATCTCCAGCAAATCGCTGCGCCGGCACAGCACGCAGCTGGGCTCGCCGACGAAGTTGATGGTGTGGTCGGCCAGGAACGACAGCAGCTCCGGCCCGTCCAGTAGCACGTCGCCGGCGAACGGGAAGGCGGTGGCGTGGATGTCCTCCAGCGGCGCGCCGTGGCTGTCGATACGCTGCCGCCGCGAGGAGGCCAGCAGCACGTCCGGCGCGGACTGCATCGCCGCGACCAGCGCGGCCACGCAATCCGGCGCCAGCACGTCGTCGTCGTGCAGGAACTTCACGTACTCGCCCTGGGCCAGGGCGATGGCACGCGCGGTGCTGCCGAGTTCGCCGTAGCGCTCCGGATTGCGGTGGTAGCGGATCGGGAACGGGGCAGTGGCGGCGCGGCGATCCACCACCTCGGCGATCGCCTCGGTGGGGTTGTCGTCACAGATGACCAGTTCCAGCGCCGGATAGGTCTGGGCCAGCACGCTGTCGAGTGCCTGCTCGAAGTAGCGCAGCTTGTAGGCCGGCATGACCACGCTGACCAGGGGCTGGGAACGCATGAAGGTTGGACCGTCTCGGAAAGGGAAACAGGGCGGCCCGATGCCGATGCAGGATCGGACCGCACGGCTGAAATGCAATAAGTGTGCCGGCTGGAGATGCGCGACAGGGGAGGCTGCTTGGCCGGGGTAGGGTGGCGACGCCGGATCGCCGTCCTCGATGGGCGAGCGGCAGGATTGCCACCGTGGCCGTTGTGCCACATGCAGAACCGGTATGCCGCTCGCGTTGGCGATGCGGCACCGGTCGAGGGAACCAGCGATGCGCTGGCCATGTCGGCCGAACTGCATCGCAAGGTCGGCCGCTGCCCGGCGATCACTGCAGATGGCGGTGCAGCGCGTTCAGATCCAGCAGATCGTCGGCGATGCCGCATGAGGCGATCAGGTGCATGCATTGCTGCAGATCGTAGGTCAGCGCGTCGCGCAACGTGCTCAGCGCCGGTGCTGTGTAGTCCGGTGGCAGCTCGTCCAGCGGGACATCCTGCGACGAGAACGCAAATGGAACTGGCTCTGTGGTCGGCGTTCGGCCAAGCAGCCGATGCAGGAATCCCGCTCGGCCCTCGCTGGTATGCAGACGATTCAGCGAGACCAGGATGATGTCCTGCGCGCAGTAGCGGTCGGCGATGGCGCGCAAGCCGTTGTAGCAGAAACTGCCTTCCAGCATCGACAGGAACGGAAACGCCCGGCGCGATAGCATGAAGCGCATCTCGTAAGCGGCGCGGTCGGCGAATGTCGTTGTGCGCAGGCGCTGCGCCTCGGCAACGAAGTGGCGCTCGACGTGCGGCGCTGAGGCGCGTGGAAAGAACAGTAAGGAGATGTCGCGCAGAACATTCAATGTAGAAGTATCGCTGGGCTCGCCTGCCGGGGTCTTGCTGGAAAAGCAACCCGCATGATGCGTGTATTCCGCGTGTAGTTGCGATGCCGCAGCCCCGCCGAGTGCCGCGATTTTCTTCATCCGGTAGGCGCTCCAGGCGCGCTGTAACGGGTTGCGCAGGCACAATACGATTTTCGTGCGGTGTTGCGGCAAACGCGCGATTGCGTCCGGACTCATTGCATAACTGGCGCTGGCGTCGAGCCAGGGCAGTTCTGCTGGGGGAAGCTGCATGGTTCCGGGCAGCAGATAGGTATGCGGTTCCTTGACTCCCGGCACGCTGAAGCGCGCCAGACCGTTGTCGACCAGCCAGCTGGCCAGCGCGGTGGTACCGCTTTTTTCCATGCCCACGATAAAAACGAAGTCTGGCGTCATTACGGCGATTCTCCTTGAAATTGGCGTAATCCATTCCTCAACCAGGCCGCAATCCGATCGGGGGGCGCCATGCGCGCCTGTCCTAACCTCAACGTAGGATCCGCGCGCCGCCAGGCATCAGCGCATCGTAGAAACAGCGGTCCGGCAGCACGTCCGGCACCGTGCCGGGCAGCAGCCATTCGCAGTGCCGACCGATCTTGGAACCGCTGCGGGTCATGCTGCCGCCGCCCAGCGTGCTGCCCTGGCCGATCTGGGTGTCGCGGCCAAGGTGCACGCCGGCATGCAGGGTGACGCAGGCGCCGATGCGCACGTCCTGTTCGACGATCACCTGCCGTTCCAGCCATGCGCCAGAGCCGATGCTGCTGCCGGCCGCCAGGTTGCAGCCGGGGCCCACATGCACGTTGCCGAGCAGGCGCACGCCTGCATCGATGTGCGCCTGCGGCCACACCAGATCGACGCTGCCGTAGCCGGCCAGGCGCACGTCGGCCAGCAGCTTGTGCCGCGACTGATTGACTGCGCGTTCGTCCATCGCGACGAACACGTTGGTCGCCGACGGCGAATAGCTTGCATGCAGCGCGCCCAGGTCGAAGTTGTAGCGATCGGCCGATTCCAGGGCGATGCTCGCGTGCGCCAGGCTGCAGGCCTGCGCGGTGCGTTGTGCCTGCTCCAAGGCGTGGCCCTGGCCGATCAGTACCAGCGTTTTCATGCCGGCTGCTCCAGCACGTTGGCCCGATACCAGAGATGCTGGCGCACCAGCTCGGTTTCGTAGTCGCCATGCGTGAACGGCAGCGAGTGTGGACCGATCCCGGCCTGCATGCGCTCCAGTAAGGCCGTGTCTTCCGCGATCACCAGCCGCTCGGCCCTGATCAAGCTGCTCAGCAACGCGGTGAAGTCGGTACGTGCGTCCTTGCGGCGGGCGGTCATGACCCATAGGTGATAGTCGGTTTCTCCTGGGGCGACCGGATCGTACTGCTGCAGCAGGAAGTGGTCCCCGCGCACGCAGCAGAAATTCACGTTCGGATAGATGAACCAGTTGTAGTAAGCAGACTCGTCGCCATAACGCTCGCACTGGCTCCGGAACCAGTTGTCCTGGGGCACAAGCGCTCCTTTGGCTGGGAAGCTCAAGCGATGCAAGTGCGCAGGCGCGTGCGTGCTCAGGAGTTGCTCGACATCGGAAGGAACATCGGCAGCGCGCTCGATGTTGGCGGGGGTTCTTTCCGCCTCCGTCATCAGCGGGCCGAACGTCTTTGGGTGAACGAAAGGAACATGGTTGTAGTCCTTCACATTCTCCATGTTGAGCTTCCAGTTGTAGCGCACCCGGTGGCAGCTGTAGGCGATTTGCGAATCCAGATGCGAGGAGGCGGTCGCGATGGTCTCCAGGAACGCCGGCGCAAATTGCTCCTCCAGCGGCAGCGGCTGCTCGGCCATGTTCACGAACAGCAGTTCGCCGACCTGCTGCAGATGCAGCTTGGTCAGGCAGATGCCGGCCTTCTCTTCGGCGGTGAACTGGTACAGCCCGGAATTGGGCAGCCCGCGCAACTCGCCTTCGGCGCCGAACGACCAGGCGTGGTACGGACACACCAACGGGCGCTTGCCGTGCGGCTCGATCTGGATCGCCGACTGCCGGTGCGGACACTGGTTGAGGAAGGCGCGGATGCCGGCCTCGGTGCGCTGCACCAGCACCGGCACCCCGGCCACCTGGCGCGCGAAGAACTGGTTGCGTTCGCGCACCATCGAGGCGAAGCCGACGAAGATCCACAGCTTGCCGAACAGCCGCTGCTGTTCCAGGCGGAGGCTGTGCGGGCTGATGTAGTGCTCGGCGTCGAGGGCGTGGCGGGTCATGCGGCGAGGCATCCTGCGCGTAGGGTCAACGGCTGAAGATGGTACGCGCCGGATTCCCGGCGACGGTGACATTCGGTGGCACGTCCTTGACCACCACGCTGCCGGCGCCGATCACGGCGCCGTCGCCGATGGCGATGCCGGGCAGCACGGTCGAGTGTGGGTGGATCACCACGTCGTCGCCGATGCGGGCGCCGCCGCCTATGAACACGAAGTTGCCGATCTGCACGTAGTCGCCGATCACCACGTCGTGGCCGACGATGGTGGTGGCGAGGATGGTGACGAATTCGCCGATGCGGCTGTCGGCGCCGATCGACACGCCGACCTCGAACAGGCTGCCGCGCCCGATCGGGGTGTCCGAGGCTTCGCGCAGGCGCGGGCGCAGCACCATGAAGTCGGCGCCGCGCGCCAGCAGCGGCTGGCTGTAGCGGCGGCGCGCCGCCGGATCGCCGAGCGCGCACACGAACAGGTCGCCAGGCACCGGCTGGTAAGTATCCGGGTCGCCGAGCAGCGGCCAGCGCAGACCGGGGGCCAGTTCGCTGCGGCTGTCGAGGAAACCCTTGATGTCCCAGGCTTGGCCATGGCCCGGGTCGTCGTTGTAGGCCATTGCTGCGATGCCGCGGCCGAAGCCGCCGGCGCCGACGATCAGCACGTGTTGCGGTGGCGCAGCGCTCATGCGAACTCCACGCCGCCGTCCATGCTGAAGGCCTGGCCGGTGACCTTGCTGCTGGCGTCGGAGAGGAAATACAGGCAGGCCAGGGCCACGTCCTCGGGATCGCCGATGCCCAGCGGATAGCGCTTGCGGCTCTCCTCGAACCAGGCCTTGTCCTCGTTGATCAGGGTCGTCTCGACCAGGCCCGGGCACAGTGCGTTGGCGCGGATCTGGCGCCGCGCCAGTTCCAGCGCCAACGGCCGCAGCATGCCGATCAGCGCCGCCTTTGAGCCGGCGTAGGGGCCGACGCCGACGGTGCCGGTCAGCGCGGCGATCGAGGCGAGGAAGACGATGGAGCCGCCGGGGCGCAGCGCCTGGCGCGCGAGCAGGTGGCGGGTCAGCATCGTCGGCGCGACGTAGTTGATGGTCATCACCTCGGTGAGGAAGCGCTCGCTGACCAGTTTCATCGGCGACAGGCCGCGGATGCCGGCGCTGTGCACCACGCCGTCCAGTGGCCCGCTCTCGGCGGCCAGGCGTTGCACGGTGGCAGCGTCGCAGAGGTCGCCGGCGAACAGGCGGTGACCGTCGCCAGGCAAGCCGTCGAGCAGGGCCTGCAGCCGGGGCAGGTCGCGGCCGGCGACGAGCAACTGCGCACCGGCGCTGGCGCAGGCCTTGGCCACCGCCTCGCCGATGCCCTTGGAGGCGCCGGTCACCAGGATGCGCTTGCCGTGCACGCCGTACAGCGTCTGCAGCAGCGTGGCAGGCGTTTCCGCAACGGACATGGAGGTCTCCGGGCTCATAGGCGGATCGGCAGGGACAGCCCGCCGTCGATGGTCAGGGTGCTGCGGGTGATCCAGCGGCTGGCGTCGGACAGCAGGTAGACGGCACCGTTGGCGACATCGGCCGGGTCGATGCGGCCGAGCGGGGTCAGAGCGATCTTGTCGCCCATGTCCGCCGTGCTGCCCAACTTGCTCAGCATCGGCGTGTCGACATAGCCCGGGGCGATGCAGTTGGCGCGGATGCGGTGCCGGGCCTGTTCCAGGGCGAAGGACCGCACCGCGGCCTCCAGCGCCGCCTTGGAGCCGGCGTAGCCGGCGCTGGCCTGCGGCGCAGCGCGCGCGGTCAGCGCCGAGACGTAGACCAGCGAGGCGCCTTCCTGCAGCCGGCGCTTGGCCAGCAACTGTTGGGTCAGCACGATCGGCGCCAGATAGTTCACCGACAGCATCTGCTGCAGGTGCTTCTCGGCGGCCATCCGGAATGGCACCAGTGCCGCGATGCCGGCGCACGAGGCCAGACCGTGGTAGCGCTCGGCCGCCTCCAACAGCTGCGTGCGGGTCGCGTCCTCGGTGAGGTCGCCGACGACGCTGCGGTGGCCCTCGCCAGGGAGCGCCGCGGCGACCGCCTGCAGACGTTCCGCATCGCGCCCGTTGAGGACCAGCGTCGCGCCCAGGCGCGCGCAGAGCGAGGCGACGGCGGCACCGATGCCCGAAGAGGCGCCGGTCACCAGGATGGTCTTGCCCTGCAGCCCGAAGGCATCGGTGGGTGCGGCAGGCGCCATCGTCAGGACTCGATCAGGTCGGGGAACACCGCGCCGTCGATATCGACCAGGCAGGTGCCCCACGACAGGCCGATGCCGAAGCCGCACAGCAGCACACGCTTGCGGCCGGCTTCCAGCTCCTTGTTGATCCGCGCGGTCATGGTCACCGGCAGCGAGGCGCCGCTGGTGTTGCCGAAATCGTGCAGGGTGGAGGGCACCTTTTCCGGCGGCAGGCCGAGCTTCTTGCGGATGGTCTCGTTGATCATCCGGTTGGCCTGGTGAAACACGAAGTAATCGACCTCGTCCTTGGACACGCCGCTGTAGTCGAGCAGCTTCTGCACCGCCGGCGGCACCCGCTGGGTGGAGAAGCTCAGCACCGCCACGCCGTCCAGTTGCAGGTCCACGCCGCGATGCCAGTGGTCGTTCTCGTCGGCGCGGTACGGAATCAGGTGCTGCACCCCGACCGGCTCGCGGTGGCCGCCGACCGGCAGGATGATCGCGCGGTAGCCGCTGCCATCGCTGTTGAGGTCGAAGTGCATCGGCGCCGCGTCGGCGCTGAACTCCAGCGCGGTGGCGGTGCCGGAGTCGGAGAAGATCGGGTCGTCGAAGGTGGCGCTGCGGTCGCCGACCAGCAGCAGGCCTTTCTTGACCCCACCGGCGGCGATCATCGAGCCGAGCAGGTTGATGCCGAACGGGTAGGCCGAGCAGCCCAGGTTGACGTCGAACGCGACGGTGGCGTGCGACAGGCCCAGGCGGTCCTGCAGGATGATCGCCGTGGCCGGGATCGGGTAGTCCGGCGACTGGGTGACCACGATCAGCGCATCGACCTCCTCGCGCTGCCACTGCAGGCGCTCCAGCAGCACCTGCGCCGCGTCGAAGGCCATGTCGGAAAAGCACTGCCAGTCCGCGGCCATGCGCCGGGTCTGGATGCCGATGTTGCGCACCAGCCGCTCGCGCTCGGAGCGGATCTGCGGCCGGCAATCGGTGAGATTGGAGACGACGCGCTTGGGTACGCAGGTCGCCATGCCGGCAAAGCGGACGTTGCGCAGCGTGGAGGTCGGCATGTTATGCCCCGGTCAGTTTGTACAGATCGCCGAGGGTCACCACCGCGGCCAGGTGCTCGCCGGTGATGGTCTTGCCGTACTCCATGTCGAACATCACGATCACGCCCAGCGCGGCCAGCGAATCCCATTCCGGCAGTTCGCGCAGCACCGTATCCATGGTCACCTCAACCGGATTCTGAAAATCGGTCGCGGACAGGAAATTCTCGATAAACGTCTCTTGGCTCATGCTGCAGGTTCCACGGGTTGGGCGAAGGAGGGAGAGGCGAGGGTGCGACGGGAATCGGACGCGGGCATGACGCCGCCCGCCGCGGCGATCAGGTCGACGATGGCGTCCACCTGCGCGGCCTCCAGTCCGGGAAAGATCGGCAGGCACAGTACGCGGTCGGCCATCTGCCGCGCCACCGGCAGGCCGGCCGGGGCGGACGAGGGCAGGCCGCGGTACATCGGGAAATCGCTGATCAGCGGGTAGAAATAGCGGCGCACCAGGATGTCGTGGCTGCGCAGCAGCCGGTGCAGCTCGTCGCGCGCCAGCGGGAAGGCGTCCTCGACCAGGATCGGGAACGAGGCGTAGTTGGACAGTGCCGGTTCCCGCGGCGCCAGGCAGCGGATCCCCGGCACCTGCGCCAGGCGATGCCGGTACTGCGCATCGATCGCCCCGCGCTGCGCCAGTGCGGCATCGATGTGCTGCAGTTGCAGCAGCCCGAAGGCGGCGTTGATCTCGCTCATCTTGCCGTTGATGCCGGTCGCCACCACGGTGGTCTCGTCGACGAAGCCGAAGTTCTTCAGCCGGCTGATGCGCTGGTAGGTCTTGGCGTCGGGGCAGACGATGGCGCCGCCCTCGAAGGTGTTGAACACCTTGGTGGCGTGGAAGCTGAGCACGCTGAGGTCGCCATGGCGCAGGATCGAGCCGCCTTCGTCCTTGACCCCGAACGCGTGCGCGGCGTCGTAGATGACCTTGAGGTTGTAGGTGTCGGCAATGCGCTCGATCGCGGCAGTATCGCAAGGCGTGCCGTAGCAGTGCACCGGCATGATCGCGGTGGTGTGCGGGGTGATCGCCGCCTCGATCTTCAGCGGATCCAGGTTCATGGTCTGCGGATCGATGTCCACGAACACCGGCTTGATGCCGCGCCACAGCAGCGAGTGCGCGGTGGCCACGAACGAGTACGGGGTGGTGATCACCTCGCCGGTGATGCGCAGCGCCTGCAGCGCCGTCAGCAACGCCAGGGTGCCGTTGGTCAGCAGCGCCAGGTGGTTCACGCCCAGGTACTCGGCCAGTGCCTTCTCCAGCGCGCGGTGCATGTCGCCGCCGTTGGTCAGGATGCGGCTGCGCCAGATCTGCTCCAGGTAGGGGACGAACGCCTCCAGGGGCGGCAGCAGCGGACTGGTGACGGGGATGGACATGGGACCTGCCTGGCGACGGGTGGAAGTCCCCGGTGCGGAACGCCCGCCCGGTGCTGTGGAAACGTGAAGCAAGCCACATGCCAAAGGTGCCTGTCCACTGTCGGCGCGTTCGACCGGGATGCAATGCAGACGAAGGGTGGCGTGATCGCCGCGGGCGCGCAGCGCAGCAGCCCCAGCGCGGGTCCGGTCTCAAGGGTAGGCAGAGGGGAGATGGCATCCGGCGGCACAACGGGCGCGCCGGGTGCCGTCGCACCCGGCGCCGTGCGCCGACTCAGCTCGCCAGTTCGGTCTGGTCGCGGTCGATGCCGTATTTGCGCAGCTTCTCGACCAGGGTGGTGCGCCGCAGGCCCAGCAACTGTGCCGCATGCGCGACCACGCCCTGGGTGCGCTCCAGCGCCTCGTTGATCAGCGCCAGCTCGATGTTGGCCATGTGCCCGCGCAGGTCCAGGCCGCTTTCCGGCAGCGTCGCTGCAGCCGGGGCCGCCGCATCGGCGTCCGCGCCGCCGGTCTTGCCGCCGGCGTGCAGGTCCACCACGTTGGGCACCCGCCGCGGATCGGCCGCGATCGGCGCCGGCGGCGCCGACACGTCGATGGATGAGGCGAAGTCGCCGCGGTAGCGGGCCGGCAGGTCCTGCACCCGCACCAGGCCGCCCGGATGCAGCACCGCCAGGCGTTCGACCAGGTTGGTCAGTTCGCGTACGTTGCCCGGCCACTCGTAGCTGCGCAGCGCCTGCAGCGCCTCTTCGGAGAAGCGCACTTCGCCGCGCCCGGTCCGCGCCAGCTGCGCGGCGATGGTGTGGACCAGCGCCGGCAGGTCGTCGCTGCGTTCGCGCAGCGCCGGCATCTCGATCGGGAACACGTTGAGCCGGTAGAACAGGTCCTCGCGGAACTGGTTGCCGGCGATGCGTTCTTCCAGGTTGCGGTGGGTGGCGGCGATCACCCGCACGTTGCAGCGGATGGTGACGTTGCCGCCGACCCGCTCGAAGCTGCGCTCCTGCAGCACCCGCAACAGCTTGACCTGCATCGGCAGGCTCATGTCGCCGATTTCGTCGAGCAGCAGGGTGCCGCCCTCGGCCATCTCGAAACGGCCCTTGCGCGCGCTCAGCGCACCGGTGAACGAGCCCTTCTCGTGGCCGAACAGCTCGCTCTCCAGCAGGTCCGGCGGGATCGCGCCGCAGTTGATCGCCACGAACGGGCCATCGCGGCGCGGCGACTGCTGGTGGATCGCGCGCGCCACCACTTCCTTGCCGGTGCCGGACTCGCCCAGCACCAGCACGGTGGTGTCGAAGGCCGCAACCTGGTCGATCAGCCGGCGCAGGCGGGTCACCGCCGAGCTGGTGCCGGTCGGGCCGTTGTCCTGCGCGGCGCCCGCCTGATGCTCGGCGTCCAGCCGCTTGAGGCTGGCGCGGCGAAGCAGGGTTTCCAGTTGCGCGTGGCGCAGCGGCGCTTCCAGCTGCCACACGTTGGCTTCGTGCAGGCCATGGCGCTGCGCGAAGGCCTGCGCGTCGCCGTTGAGCAGCAGCACCGGTGGCGGCAGCGAACTGCGCGCCACCCAGCCGAAGAAGGCATCGGCCTGGTCCTGGTCGTCCAGTCCGCCCACCAGGATCGCCATCCATTCGGTCTGCCGGTGCCGGCCGGGCTGGACGTCGGCCACGTCGGTCACCCAACGCGGGTTGAGGTCCATGAATTCGAGCAGGCTCACGGTCCGCTCGGCGCGCACCGCGTCGTCGTCGATCACCAGGATCCGCGATTCGCTCATGCCGGCACTCCTTCCGTGCGAAGTCCCTCCAGGATCGGCATCACTTCCTGGATGTAGGACAGCTTGCTGACGAAGTTGTCGGCACCGGCGCGCATGGCGTGCTCGCGGTGCTCGGCGTCGTCGAAATGGCTGGCGATCACGATGTAGGGCGCCTGGTCCTGGGTTTTGATCAGGCGGGTGGCCTGCAGGCCGCCCATCTCGGGCATGGCCAGATCCATCAGCACCACCTGCGGGCGCAGCGACTCGGAGCGCTCGATGGCTTCCAGGCCATTGGCGGCGCTGCCGATCACTTCCATCCAGTCGAGCTTGCGGAAGTGGCGCATGGCGGCGTTGATGAAACCTTCGTGGTCGTCGACCAGAAGCACGGACAGTTTGTTCATATGCGTCGTTTTTCCTTAGCCCGCACGGGCCAGCAGCGTTTTGCTGCCGCGGCGGCGTTCGCGTGCGGGAGCGATGTCCAATTGTTCACGATACTTGGCGACTGTGCGCCTTGCCACGTTTACGCCCTGTCGCGACAGCAGCCCGGCGATGGCCTCGTCGGCCAGCGGCCGCCCGGCCGGCTCGGATTCGATCAGGCGCCGCACCATCGCGCGCACGGCCTGCCCGGAGACCGCCGCGCCCTCCAGGCGCACGGCGAAGAAGTGCTTGAGCTCGAAGGTGCCGCGCGGGGTCTGCAGGTACTTGCCGGTGGTGATGCGCGAGACCGTGGATTCGTGCATGCCGATCGCATCGGCCACTTCCTTCAGGGTCAGCGGCGCCATCGCTTCCTCGCCCTTGACCAGGAACGCGGCCTGGCGCTCGACGATGGCGCGGGTGGTGCGCAGCAGGGTCTCGTATCGCATCGACAGGCCGCGGGTCAGCCAGCGCGCTTCCTGCAGCATTTCGCGCAGCGGCTGCGCGGCGTCGCCGGCTTCGGCCAGGGCGCGCTCGTGCATCGGGTTGACGGTGACGCGGTGGGTGGTGGCCGGGTTCAGCGCCACCCGCCAGGTGCCGTCGGCATGCCAGGCCACCACGTCCGGCAGCACGTGGCCCAGGTCCTGCGGCTGCAGGCTGTCGCCGGGGCGGGGCTGCAGCGACAGGATCAGCCGCACCGCCTCGCGCACGTCGTCGGTTTCGGCGTCGAGCTGGCGGCCCAGCAGGGCGTAGTCGTGGCTGGCGAGCAGGTCGAGGTCGCCGGCGAGAATGCGCGCGGCCAGATGGCGGCCGGGCACGCGGCCGGGCAGGTCGCTCAGCTGCGCCTGCAGGCACTCGCGCAGGTCGCAGGCGCCCAGGCCGCCCGGGTCGCCATGCAGCAGGCGCTGGCGGACGGCTTCGGCCTGCGCCACCGACAGGCCCAGTCGGGCGCTGGCCAGTTGTTGCAGGGTGTCGAGCGGGCCGTCCAGGTAGCCGGCATCGTCGCAGTGCTCCAGCCAGAACGCGGCCGCCTCCAATTCTGCCGCCGGCAGTTCCAGCGCCAGCCGCTGCAGCACGCGCAGGTGCGGATCGGTGGACTCGCCGGCGGCGATGCGCTGCATGCGGTCGTCTTCGCCGTCGTTCCAGCCGGCGGCCGGGATGTCCCACATCGAGGATTCGGGAAGTTCGTCGAATGCCGCGGTTTCCAGCGCCGCATCCTCGTGCTTCACTACCGGCTCGATCGCGCCCTCGGGCTCTTTTAGCTCGAGCAACGGATTGGTCTCCAGTGCGCGGCGGATTTCCAGTTCCAGTTGCATCCCGTCGAGCTGCAGCAGTCGGATCGACTGCAGCAGTTGCGGCGTCAGATGCAGTTGCTGGCCCAGTTGGGCGGAAACGGTCGGCTTCATGCGGACTTCCTCGGTTCGGCGCCAACCCTCTGGCGCCCGTGGAACGCATAGTGCTTGTCGCCCGACGGTAACAGAATCGGGGGGTTCCTGAGTAGAGTAGTCAAATTCCCGACAGAGTGTCAGGAATTTCCCGACATCTGCGTCGTGGGCGCCGGACAGTCGACGGCGGATTGCCTGATGCGGCGGGGTTCGGCGGGATCGTCACGCCTGCTGACCGGTTAAGGCAAGCGCTATGCCAATCTTCCGTGTCGGGATGCCGTCCTCAATTCAGCTCAGCTCGCCCTGGTGGCGTGCGGCCAGCAGGACCAGATCGTTGGCGCGGCGGCAGCCCAGCGACTCCATCATCCGTGCGCGGTGGGTCTCGACGGTCTTGACGCTGATGCCCAGGTCCGAGGCGATTTCCTTGTTGCTCTGGCCCCGGCCGATCTGGCGCAGGATCTCGCGCTGCCGCGGCGACAGCGCGGCGATGCCCACCGGGCGCTCGCGGCCGAGCATCGGCGCGATCATCTTGGAGGAGATCTGCGGACTCAGGAACACCTGGTTGGCGCTGGCCGCACGCAGCGCCAGCTCCAGCTCCAGCGGCGCGGCGTCCTTGACCACGAAGCCGGTGGCGCCGCGGTCCAGCGCATCGCGCACATGCACCGGGTCGTCGTGCATCGACATCATCACCACCCGGGTCTTGGGCGAGCTGTGCAGCACGTCGGTGAGTGCGTCCAGGCCGCTGCGCCCCGGCAGGGACAGGTCCATCAGCACCAGGTCGGGGCGGTGCAGGGTGGTCAGGTCCACCGCCTGCTGGGCGTTGCTGGCCTCGGCGACCACGTCGACGTCCGCAAACGTCTGCAGCAGCCGGCTCAGGCCGGCGCGTACCAGGGTGTGATCGTCGACGATGATGACTCGCACGGTGCAGGTCCTTCTATTCAGATCCGCACCTTAGCCGAGCCGCTCGCCGCCGCCAACCTCGTCGCAGCGGCCGGTGCCCGCGGGGCGGGCTCAGCGCGCCCGCCGGCTGTCGGCGATCTGCCGGCGGTGCAGCCGGAACAGGTGGCGTTCCAGGGCCTCTTCCAGCCCCGGCGGCTGTGTCTCGAACCGTAGCCAAAGTTGCACGACCCCGGCCGTGGTGGCCTCGGCCAGCACCCGAACCGGCAGTTCCAGGTGGTCCGGCAGCCAGTCCGAGGGCTGCAGGCGCAGCAGGCCGGCGGCGCCGGGCGCGGCGCCCGAGCGCGCGCCCAGGTCCAGCCGCACGCCCCGGCGCGACCAGCACAGCGGCCGCAACGGCAGGGCATCCTCGTGCTGGCGGGCCAACCGGCCCAGCAGCACCAGCATCAGGTCGAGTTTGGCCTCCATCCGCTGCGTCTGCGCGGTGGCTTCGCTGCGGTCGTCGCTGCCGTCTTCGCCGCGCAGATCCTCGATCTGCGCCAGGCTGCGCAACAGCGCCTCGCCGGCAGCCAGCCGGCCGGCGCCGTTGCCCAGGCGGAAATCCGCCGGCAGCGCCAGCGCGCAACTGAGGGTGTCGTGGAACAGTTCGGCGTCGGCCGGATGCTGCGCCGCGCCATCCGGGCCGGTGTTCATCCCAGCAGTCCGGCCTGCGAATAGCTCCGCGCGGCATGGCTGGCCTGGCGGCTGGCGCGCAGCCAGGCCGCAGCGTGGTCGCGCTCCATGCGCATCTGCGCGGTCACCGCCTGCTGCAAGGCGAGCAGTGGCTTCAGCGCCTCGCGCGAGCGGTCGGCGCCTTCCTGCTGCAGATACGCCTGCAGGCGCCGCGCATGGTCGGTGACCATGGCCTGGGCCAGCGCGTAATCCTCGCCGCGCAGGATCTCGCGCAGTTCGTGCAGGTCGTTGTGCAGGTCGGCGAGCGCGATGCTCACGACGCGTTCGCCGTTGCCAGTTCGCGCTGCTGCGCGGGAATGGCGGCCCAGGCCGCGTCGATCTCGCTGAGCAGCTCCAGTGCCTCGGTCAGCGCCGCGTCGTCGTTGTGCAGGTTGGCTTCGGTCAGCCGGTGCATCACGTAGTCGTACAGCGCCGACAGGTTGCCGGCGATCTCGCCGCCGGCCTCGTGATCGAGCGAGCCGTTGAGATGGCCGACGATCGCGCAGGCCTCGCCGATCGCCTTGCCCTTGCGCGCCTGGTCGCCCTGCGCCAGGCAGGCCTGGGCCTGGCGGATGCGCTGGCAGGCACCGGCGAACAGCATGGCGACCAGCTTGTGCGGATCGGCATCGGTGACGCTGGTGGAAATGCCCATCTTGCGATATTGCTCAGCGTACTGGCGGCTGGAACCGTACATGGAAAACTCCTCGGGTGGATGTGCGGGGCCTGGCGCCTTGCCGGTTGGCGGTGACGCCGGGCGGTTGTTGCCGCAGATCCACAATGACTGTCGATACTCTTTATATCGGCCGCGACGCGCTTCGACTTGAGCCGCGACCACGCGTGCGTCAGCTGAACTGCTTGGTCAAGTTGTCGCTCGTTGTCTGCATCTGCGTCACCAGCGTTTCCATCGCCGTGAAGCGGGCGGTGTACTGGTCGGTCAGTGTCTGCATGCGCGCGTCCAGATCGCTGAGCTGGTCGGTCAGGTCGGAGATGTGCTTGTTGAGCGCATCGGTCCGCTGGGTCAGCGTGCCGCTGGTGCTGTCCAGGTTGCTCTTCAGCAGCGTGGTCATCCCGGCGCCGAAGCTGCCGGCGCTGCCGAGCATGGTCTTGGCGGCCGACGGATCGGTGGCCACGGCGGTGTCGAACTTGCTGCTGTCCAGGCTCATCACCCCATTCTTGTCGATGGTGACACCCAGCGCCATCAGCCCGCTGACGTTGTCGCTGACCAGCCGTCGCAGCGACTGCTGCAGGCCTCGCACCATGGCATCGCCAGTCATCGGCGAGGCCTTCTTGTTGGTGGCGTCGTAGGCGCTGGACGACTTGAGCACGCTGTTGGCGGAGTTGTAGGCGCTGACCAGGGCGGTCAGGTTGGCCTTCAGCGGGGTGTTGTCGTTGGTGATGTTGAGATTGAAGGTGGTGCCGGCAACGGCCTTGGTGAGGTTGATGGCCACGCCAGGCACCAGGTCGGCGATGGTGTTGCTGCTGGAGGTGCGCGTGAAGCCGTCCACCTTCACCACCGCGTCGTCGGCGGCGATGGTCTGGGTCAGGCCGCCGCTGCTGCCGGCAGGGTAGGTGAGGTTGGCCAGGCCGCCGTCGCCCCCGGAGGCGGTGATGGTCAGGGCGCCCTTGGTGCCCGAGTCCACCGCGTTGAGGACGAGATGGTCGCCATCGTCGGCGCTGACCACGCTGGCGGTGACGCCGGCGCCGTTGGCGGCCTTGTTGATGAAGGCGGCCACGTCGCTGAGCTTGCTGCCCGTATCGATGTTGACGTTGAGCGTGGTGCTGCCGTAAGCGATGGTCAGGGTGCCGCTGCCGACCACGGCGCCGCTGGCGTAGCCCGACGAGGTCAGCTTCTGCGACTGCGCCAGCTTCACAACTTCGATGCCGTACTTGCCGGCGCTGGCGCTGGAGGTCACAGTGGCGGTGTAGCCGGCGCCATCGTCCACGCTCGACTTGTAGGCACCGCTGTCGGCGCTGTCGGAGACCGTGCTCATGGCCGTCTGCAGGTTGGACAACGCGCTCTTGATCGTGCTCAGGGCCGACAACTGCGCGCTGGACGCGGTGCCGTCGCGGTTGATCCGGTCTTCCTGCGGCTGGCGTTCCTTCGCCACCAGTTTGGCGACGAAGGTGGGGATGTCCAGGCCTGAGCCGATCGACGTGGTGGACATGATCGCGTTCCTTGAGGTGGCGGGCGCGCGACGCGCCAGCGGCTGAGGGGAGTATCGGCGCGCGGGCCCGCTTCTTGAGCGCCGCCCGCGCGTCGCTGCGGCCCGCAATGCGATGCAAATCCTGTGCCGCTTCCGCCCGCGTCAAAAAAAAGACCCCTCCTTGCGGAGGGGTCTGGTGGCGCTTGCGTTGCGTTGGCGCTTAGCCCTGGAGCAGGCTCAGCACGCTCTGCGGGGCCTGCTTGGCCTGGGCGAGCATGGCGGTGCCGGCCTGCTGCAGGATCTGCGTGCGGGTCAGCTCGGCGGTTTCCTTGGCGTAGTCGGTATCGCGGATGCGGCTGCGCGAGGCCGACAGGTTCTCCGAGGTGGAGCTCAGGTTGGCGATGGTGGAAGTGAAGCGGTTCTGGATCGCACCCATGTCGGCACGCGAGGAGTTCACCGAGGTCAGCGCGTTGTCGATGATGCTCAGCGCCTTCTGCGCGCCCTGGAAGGTGGAGATGTCCACGTCGGCCAGGTAGTTGGTGGTGCCGGCGGTGGCAGCGGCGCTGGCGGCGATGCCGGCGTTGCTGAAGGTGACGCCAGTGGCACCGGTGGCGCTGCCCGCGGTGAACGAGAAGTCCTGGCCGCCCTTGACCGATTCCAGCTTCAGCGCGCCGCTGGTGCTGTCGACCGAGGCGTACACGCCGGTCTGGGCCAGCTTGTCGTTGATCGCCGAGGCGATCTTCTTGGAGATGTCGCTGCCGGCGTCGCCGACGGCCACCGAGACCGAGGCGATGGTGACGCCGTTGACGACCATGCCGGAGAAGCTGCCGCTGGCGGTGGCGGTGCCGGAGGCCAGTGCGGCCGAGCCGGTCTGGGTGGCGGCGAAGCCGGCCTTGCCCAGCGAGGCGGCGCTGGCGTTGACGATGCTGTTGATGCCGATGGTCTGGCCAGCGTCGGCGCCGACCTGGAACAGGGCGCCGGAGAACGAGCCGTCCAGCAGCTTGGTGCCGTTGAAGTTGGTCTGGCTGGAGACGCGGTCGATTTCCGAGGCCAGCTGCTTGACTTCCGAATTCAGCGCGCCGCGGTCGGTGCTGGAGTTGGTGGCGTTGGCCGACTGCACTGCCAGTTCGCGGATACGCTGCAGGTTGTTGCCGATTTCGACCATCGCGCCTTCGGCGGTCTGCGCCAGCGAGATGCCGTCGTTGGCGTTGCGCGAAGCCACGTCCAGACCACGGATCTGGGTGGTGAAGCGCTCGGAGATCGCCAGGCCGGCGGCGTCGTCCTTGGCGCTGTTGATGCGCAGGCCCGAGGACAGACGCTGGATCGTCGTCGCCAGGCTGGCGCTGGTGGTATTGAGGTTGCGCTGAGCGTTCAGCGACATTACGTTGGTATTGATTACCTGTGCCATTTTGATATCTCCTCTAAGCGATTTGTCCGGCAACCCGTTGGTGCCTGGAGCCTCCGCAGGGGGCCATCAATTGGCCATTGCCGCTGCTGGTATAAGTAACGGCAGCCGGTGCGCAACCTTTAGGGATTTACTGCCGAAAATTTGGCGTTTGGGCGATTTGCGTGACACCAAAAACGCGGCGAAAGGCTTGTTTCGGCCGCGCTCTGTCAAACTTTAGGCTTCATGCCCAAGTCGGAGAAAGGGCGGCCCGAATCGTGCAGGGAGCGATGTGCTCGATGCTCTCGATGGTGTGTCGCGTCGACGACGCGAACGCTTGACCTGCCGGTACGCAGCGCATCGCGACGCGACGGCTTGGCCATCTCTCCCTCTCCCTCTCCGATCGCCTTCCCGCCATCCTTGGCGATGAAGTAGAAGGAGTGTCGGTCGTCCGGCGATGTGGGCAATGTCGGCGCGCTGTCAGGTCGTGTGCTGCGCTGACGACACATGACAGGCGGTCTTGGAGCGCCGCCACGGTCATCGCCGACGCTGACCGCCATCCAATCCATTGCTCAAGGGGCGCGCGACAGTCCGGCGGTCGGTGGCCGTGGCCGTTTCCCGTCGATCCCGCACAACGGGTCGCATGCACCGGGATCATCGCGGGTAGCATGACCACGCCGTCTGCTGGCCGCCGCTCTACAAGGCAGCGCAGCTCTGGCCTTCGGCGTCGAGGACCGGCAACGCGCGGAGATGGCGCTTCCTCCGAGATGCGACGGCCCGTGGCGGGAACAGGGAACAAAAAAGGCCCCTCCTTGCGGAGGGGCCTCGGTGGTGCGATGCGGCTGGCGACGCTTAGCCCTGGAGCAGGCTCAGCACGCTCTGCGGGGCCTGCTTGGCCTGGGCCAGCATCGCGGTGCCGGCCTGCTGCAGGATCTGCGTGCGGGTCAGCTCGGCGGTTTCCTTGGCGTAGTCGGTATCGCGGATGCGGCTGCGCGAGGCCGACAGGTTCTCCGAGGTGGAGCTCAGGTTGGCGATGGTGGAGGTGAAGCGATTCTGGATCGCACCCATGTCGGCGCGCGAGGAGTTCACCGAGGTCAGCGCGTTGTCGATGATGCTCAGCGCCTTCTGCGCGCCCTGGAAGGTGGAGATGTCCACGTCGGCCAGGTAGTTGGTGGTGCCGGCGGTGGCAGCGGCGCTGGCGGCGATGCCGGCGTTGCTGAAGGTGATGCCGGTGGCGCCGGTGGCCGAGCCCGCCGTAAAGGAGAAGTCCTGGCCGCCCTTGACCGATTCCAGCTTCAGCGCGCCGCTGGTGCTGTCGACCGAGGCGTACACGCCGGTCTGGGCCAGCTTGTCGTTGATCGCCGAGGCGATCTTCTTGGAGATGTCGCTGCCGACGTCGCCGACGGCCACCGAGACCGAGGCGATGGTGACGCCGTTGACGACCATACCGGAGAAGCTGCCGCTGGCGGTGGCGGTACCGGAGGCCAGGGCGGCCGAGCCGGTCTGGGTGGCGGCGAAGCCGGCCTTGCCCAGCGAGGCGGCGCTGGCGTTGACGATGCTGTTGATGCCGATGGTCTGGCCAGCGTCGGCGCCGACCTGGAACAGGGCGCCGGAGAACGAGCCGTCCAGCAGCTTGGTGCCGTTGAAGTTGGTCTGGCTGGAGACGCGGTCGATTTCCGAGGCCAGCTGCTTGACTTCCGAGTTCAGCGCGCCGCGGTCGGTGCTGGAGTTGGTCGCATTGGCCGACTGCACGGCCAGTTCGCGGATACGCTGCAGGTTGTTGCCGATTTCGACCATCGCGCCTTCGGCGGTCTGCGCCAGCGAGATGCCGTCGTTGGCGTTGCGCGAGGCCACGTCCAGACCACGGATCTGGGTGGTGAAGCGCTCGGAGATCGCCAGGCCGGCGGCGTCGTCCTTGGCGCTGTTGATGCGCAGGCCCGAGGACAGGCGCTGGATCGTCGTGGCCAGGCTGGTGCTGGTGGTGTTGAGGTTGCGCTGAGCGTTCAGCGACATTACGTTGGTATTGATGACCTGTGCCATTTTGATATCTCCTCTAAGCGATTTGTCCGGCAACCGGTTGGTGCCTGGAGTCTCCGCAGGGGGCCATCAATTTGGCCAGTGCGGCTGGTGATATAAGTAACGGCGACAGGCGCGCAACCTTTAGCGATTTACTGCAGAAAATTTGCCGTTCCGGCGATGCGCAAAACACCTGGAAACACCGCGGTGAGCCTTTCTCGGCCGCACTTCGACAAACTTTAGGGCTGCCTGCGCGTTGTCTACTTAGCCAGCGGCGATGGCGGTCTTTTGTATAACGGAAAAGGCCCGGAGGCGTCGCCGCGCTCCGGGCCTTTTGGTATATCCGGTATATCGCCTGTTTAGCCGAGCCGGTCGAACAGCGACATCTTCTGCATCTGGGTGAAGATGGTCTGTGCCGCTTTCAGCGCCGACTGTTCCAACTGGTACTGGGAAATCGCCTGGGCGTAGTCGAGGTCGCGCAGCGAGGACAGGGTGGTCTTCAGGGTCACGTTGTTGGCTTCGCGCAGGTCGGTGGCGTTGTCGATGGCCGCGAGCTGGGCGCCGCCGGCGGCGCGCGCGTCGATCATCTTCGACGAGGCCTGGGTGATGTCGCGCATCGACGATTGCAGGCCGTTCTGCAGCGCCGCCTTGGCCGTCGGGGTGATCGGATCGGTATTGAGCAGGTTGACCAGGTTGCTGATGGTGGAGAACACGTCCTTGGTGGTCGATGGGCCGATCTGGAAGCTGTCGCCGGCGGCGGGCGCGCCGTCCACGCGCATCTTCAGCCCGGGCAGGCCGATGCTCTCTCCGGCGGCGTAGGTGCCGGTGTTGACCACCGCGCCGCTGCTGTCGCGCACCTCGTAGGTGGTGGCGGCAGTGAACACCACGCTGTAGCTGCCGCCGTTCCAGGCGCTGCCGGAGCTGTCGCGGCTGAAGTCCAGCAGCAGGCCGGTGCCCGTGTTGCCGGCGGCCGCATGCGCGTCGACGGTGCCGTCGCCGGTGGGCACGCGCATGAAGATCTCGCTGCCGGGCAGGGTGTCGGAGACCTTGGTATCCGGCGCGATCTCCACGCTGCGCTGTGTCTGGTTGCCGCTGTAGACCACGTTGCCGGAGACCACGGCGAACGGGGCGGAGTCGTCGGCGGTGCCGCCGAACAGGTAGCGGCCTGCGCCGTCGGTGCTGTTGGACAGGCTCAGCAGGCTGTCGTGCAGGGTCTTCAGTTCCGCGGCGATGGCCTTGCGGTCGGGGGTGGTCAGCGCCGAACTATTGGCTTCCACCGTCAGATCCTTGACCCGCGCCATCAGGTCACCGGCCTGCGACAGCGAGTTCTCCTGCAGGTTGAGCCGGTTCTGCACGTTGGTGGCGTTGTCGCCGAAGCGCGCCAGGGCGGCCACCGTGCGATCCAGGCTGACCGCGGTGCCGGCCGCGACCGGGTCGTCGGCCGCGCTGACGATGCGCTGGCCGGTGGAGAGCTGCTGCCGCAGGTGCGAGATCGTCGCCTGCTTGCCGAGCATGGTGTTGAGCGACTGATTGAAGATCATGCCGCTGGAGATGCGATTGCTCATCGGACCGCGCTCAGGATGGACTGGAACAGGGTGTCGGCGGTGGAGATCAGGCGCGAGGCCGCCTGGTAGGCCTGCTGCAGCCGCAGCATGTCCGCCGCTTCCTCGTCGAGGTTGACGCCGGACAGCGAGTCGCGCGCGTCCTGGGCGCTGCTCTGGATCACGTCCTGCGCGTCGGCCGCGTACTTGGCCTGGCGCGCCGCCGAGCCGACCGTGGTGGTCAGGCCGGCCACCGCGCCGTTGAGGGTGATGGTGCCGCCGTTGAAGGCCTTGGCATCGTCCAGGTTGGACATCAGCAGGGCGTTGCCGTTGTTGCTCGAGCCGACCCCGGTCGGGCCCACCGCGAAGCTGTCGCCGGCGGACGGGACGCCGTCCATGGTCAGGCTCCAGCCGTTGGCGCTGATGGTCTGCCCGGCGGTGTAGGTCTGCGGCGCGCCGCCGTTGATCGAGTAGTGGGTGGAATCGATGAAGGCGATGTTCGCCGGCGTCAGCAGGTTGGCGTTGCTGGCGTCGGTCGCGGCGACGTTGCTGACCTTGCCGGTGCCCAGGTTGCTCAGCGTGGCGCTGGCCTGGATCGGCGTGGCCGCGGCGATGCGCGAGGGGTCGGTGATGGCCACGGACAGCTTGTTGATGGCATTGGCGGTGGGCTGCAGCAGGAACTTGTCGCCGCTGGCGGCGGTGCCGGACACCTGCAGGGTCACGCCGTTGACCACGAACGGGTCGGCGCTGGTGCCGGAACCGGTCATGGCGACGCTGGCGCCGGTGTCGGCGCGGCTGGCGTTCCAACTGGTGCCGTTGTAGGTCAGCAGCAGGTTCTGCCCGTCGAGCTTGCTCAGGTCGCTGACGCTGGCGGTGAAGGCGGCCGTGCCGGTGTTGGCGCTGTTGCCGACCACGGTCGGCGGCGGCAGATTGAAGAAGTCGCCGCCCATCTGCCCGTACAGGTCCATGCCGGCGTGGTGCTGCGCGTTGTAGCTGCTGGCCAGGCCGGTGGCGATGCGGCCGAGTTCGGCCTTGGTCGGATCCAGGACGGTGCTGCGGAACTCCAGGAAGCCGCCGATCTGCCCGCTCAGCGCCTTGCTGTCGAGCGGCGTCGAGCCGCCGGGCGTCTTCAGCGCGATCTGTAGTTTTTCCGGCTGGTACGGATCGGGACTGGTGACCAGGGTCGAGGCATTGGTACCGACCACCATCGCCTGGCCGCCGGAGGTGTAGACGTTCATCATCCCGCCGTCCTGCTGGATGACGCTGCCGCCGGTGTAGCCGATCAGCTGGCTGATCATCTGGTCGCGGCGGTCGAGCAGGTCGGGTGCGGCGGCGTTCGCATTCGAGCCGATCTGGCCGTTGAGCTTGGCGATCTCGGTGGCCAGGCGGTTGGCTTCGGCGGTGCCGGCCAGCAGGCCGTTGTTGACCTCGCTGCCGAGCGAGTCGAGCTGGCCGTTGAGCTGCTTGAAGCGGGTCACCAGCGAGCTGCCGGCGTCCAGCAGGTTCTGCCGGTTGGCGCTGGCCGAGGCGTCGGAGGACAGGCCGCTGGTGGCGTCGAAGAAGTTCGACCACTGCCCGGCGATGCTGGTGGCCTTGTCCGAGAACAGGCCGTCGACCCGGCTGGACATGCTGGAGAGCTGCTTCAGCCGGGCGACTTCGCCGGTGCTGTCGAACAGGCGCGAGATCGCCAGCTGGTCGGCGACGCGGGAGACGTCGGTGATCTGGGTGCCGTTGCCGATGAACTCGCTGCCGTACTGGCTGGGAACCGTGGTCGCGAACGTCGTCCGCTGCCGGCTGTAGCCGTCGGTGTTGATGTTGGCGACGTTGTGGCTGACCGTGGACAGGGCCCGCTGGAAGGCGAGCAGGGCGCCGGTACCGGTGGAGAGGATGGACATGGGCGGCTACCTCAACGGCGCACGAGGCCGGACGAATCGACGGTGCTGGCCAGCACGCGCTCGATGCCGCCGGCGGCGGCACTGCCGATCGCGGCGACCGCGCGACCGATGGTCGGGCCGCCGGCGATGGCGGCGATCTTGGCCGCGTAGGCCGGGTCGGTGGCGTAGCCGGCGTGCTGCAGGCCCTGGGCGAAGCCGCGGATGTCGGTGCCGGCCTTCAGCGCCTGCTGGTAGCGCGGATTGGTCTTCAGCAGACGCACGTAGTCGGCGAAGCTCTCCGCCGGCGAGGAATAGGCACGGAAATCGGCGGTCTGCGACTGCTTGACCCCGTCCACGTACTCGTGGGTGCCGGTGGTCACGCGATCGCCGTCCCAGCCGGTGGCCTTGATCCCGAACAGGTTGTTGGAACTGGCGCCGTCGCCGCGGGAGATGCCGCGGCGGCCCCAGCCGGTTTCCAGCGCGGCCTGCGCGACCAGGGCGCGCGCGTCCACGCCCAGTTCCTGCGCGGCCTTCTGCGCATGGTTCCAGATCTTGGCGACGAAGCCTTCCGGGGTGCGCTCGCCGAGGCTGGCCGCGGCGGCGTTGGCGGCCGCGGCGGCGCTGGGATCGATGGCGGTGCTGCTGTCGGCGGACGCCTGCACGTTCGACCAGCGGTCGTCGGCACCGGCCCAGGACAGGCCGGCGCTACCGTCGGCCGGGCTGCTGCCGATGGCCTGGTGCATGGCGCTGCTCTCGCGGCCGGCGATCATGTCCAGCACCTGCTGCTGCGGGGAGGCGGTCGCGTCGGTGCCGCTCCATGGGCCGACGCCGGCGCCGGCCGCGGCACCGCTGGCGAGCGCGGCCTCGCCCTGCAGCGGCATCGGGCCATTGCTCGACTGGCCGGACACCAGCGAGTAGGCCTTGGCCGCCTTGGCGGCGTCCAGCGCGGTGTTCGGCGTGCCGGTCTCGCTCGTCTGCCCGCCGCCGAGCTGTTTGGCGATCATCGCCCGCAGGCCCAGCCCCTTGCCGTCGGTCAGGCCCTTGGCCAGCTGCTGGTCGTACATGTCGCGGAAGGTCTGGTTCTCGCCCGGGAACAGCGAATTGCCGAAGCTGGCCTCGCGCATGCTCTTGACCAGCATGTTGGCGAACTGCCCTTCGAGCTGGCGCGAGACCTTGTCGATCTTGGCCGGATCGTTCTGGGTAGAGGCGTGCAGGTCGAAGGGAGCGGCCGAGATACGCATGTCAGATCACCTCCAGCTCCGCGCTCAGGGCACCGGCCTGCTTGAGCGCTTCCAGAATCGCGATCAGGTCGCCAGGCGCGGCGCCGACCTCGTTGACTGCCCGCACGATCTGATCCAGCGAGGTGCCGCCCTCGAACTTGAACATGCGGCTGCCTTCGTTGGTGGCGGTGATGGTGGACTTGGGCGTGGCCACGGTCTGGCCGCCGCTCAGTGCATTGGGCTGGCTGACCTGGGTGCCTTCGCTGATGGTCACCGTCAGCGAGCCGTGCGAGATCGCGGCCGGGCTGACCCGCACCTGTGAGCCGATCACCACCGTGCCGGTGCGTGCGTTGACCACCACCTTGGCCGGCGCCGCGCCCGGCGACAGCTCGACGTTCTCGATGCGTGCCAGCAGGCCGATGCGCGCGCTCTGGTCGGTGGGCGAGCGTACCGCCACGGTGGAGCCGTCTACCGCATGCGCGCTGCCGGGGCCGAAGGTGCTCTCCAGCGCCGAGACCATGCGCGAGACGGTGGTGAAATCGGGCTGGTGCAGGTTCAGGGTGATCTCGCCGGTGTTGCCGAACACGTCCGGCAGCGCCCGTTCCACCGTCGCGCCATTGGGAATCAGGCCGACGCTGGGCACGTTCACCGAGATCCGCGAACCGTCCTTGCCCTGCGCACCGAAGCCGCCGACCACCAGGTTGCCCTGGGCGACCGCATAGACCTGGCCGTCGGCGCCCTTCAATGGCGCCATCAGCAGGGTGCCGCCGCGCAGCGAAATGGCGTTGCCGATCGAGGAGACGGTGATGTCGATGGTCTGGCCCGGCTTGGCGAACGCCGGCAACTGCGCGCTGATCGCCACCGCGGCCACGTTCTTCAGCTGCGGGTTGACGTTGGACGGCACGTTGACGCCCAGCTCGCCGAGCATGTTCTTCAGGCTCTGCACGGTGAAGGGCGCCTGGCTGGTGCGGTCGCCGCTGCCGTCCAGGCCGACCACCAGGCCGTAGCCGACCAGCGCGTTGTTGCGCACGCCGCCGACCTGGGCCAGGTCCTTGATGCGTTCGGCTGCGGCCGGGGCGGCCAGGCCGGCGCACAGGGCGACGGCGGCGAGCAGGCGGCAGGGCAGGGACAGGACGTTCATGGCGGGCCTCAGTACGGCGAGATGCGCGAGTTGAAGAAGCGGCTCAGCCAGCCCATCGCGTTGGACTGCGCGACCGCGCCGCGGCCGCCGTAGGCGATGCGCGCCTCGGCCACCTTGCTGGAGGGAATGGTGTTGTCCGGGGCGATGTCGGCGGCGCGGACCACGCCTTGCACCTGCACCAGTTCGTCGCCCTGGTTCAGCCGCAGGTTCTTCTGGCCCTGGATCACCAGGTTGCCGTTGGGCAGGCGCTGCATCACGGTCACGGTGATGCTGCCCTGCATGGTGTTGCTCTGCGCGGTGTTGCCCTTGCCGGCGAAGCTGCGGTCGCCGCTGGTGGCGTTGTTGAGGATGTTGGTGCCGTTGACGGTCAGCGGCGCGCCGAGCAGGGTCGGCGTGGCCATGGTCACCGCATCCTTCTTGCTGATGCTGGTGTTGGCGGTGCTGCTGGCGTTGGTGCTTTCGACCAGGGTGATGGTCAGCAGGTCGCCGACGTCGCGGGCGCGGCGGTCCGAGTACAGCTGCAGGCCGGGGCCGGCGGCGTAGATCGCACCGGCGGTGGGCTGGGCCTGCGGGGCCATCACCGGCGTGATCGGCGCCATCGGCGCGTACGGGCGCACGTCGCCGGCGGCCACGCCCAGGCCGGCGCAACCGCCGAGCAGGACCGGCAGCAGCAGCGCGGCGGAGAAGGAAAGAGAGGACAGGCGCGACATGGCGGATTCCGGAGGCGAGGGGATCAGACGTTGTTGTTCAGATAGCCGAGCATCGAGTCGGTGGTGGAGATGGCCTTGGCGTTCATCTCGTAGGCGCGCTGGGTCTCGATCATGCTCACCAGCTCTTCCACCACATTGACGTTGCTGCCTTCCAGCGCGCCCTGCGCGATCTTGCCGAGGCCGTTGAGGCCGGGCGTGCCGTTGGTGGCCGGGCCGGAGGCGGCGGTTTCCACGTACAGGTTCTGGCCCTGGGCCTGCAGGCCGGAGGGATTGATGAAGTCGGTCAGGGTCAGCGAGCCGACCTGCAGCGCCGCGGCGGTGCCGGCGACCTGCACGCTCACCGTGCCGTCGGAGCCGATGGTCACCGACTGCGCGCCTTCCGGGATCTGGATGCCCGGCTGGATCGGGTAGCCGCTGTTGGTGACCAATTGGCCCTGCGCATCGATCTGGAAGCTGCCGTCGCGGGTGTAGGCCGAGGTGCCGTCCGGCATCTGCACTTCGAAGAAGCCGCGGCCGTTGACCATCACGTCCAGGGCGCGGTCGGTCTGCTGCTGGCTGCCCTGCTCGAAATCCTTGGCGGTGGCGACCACGCGCACGCCGGTACCCACCTGCAGGCCCGAGGGCAGCTGCGTCTGCGAGGAACTGGCGCCGCCGGGCTGCCGCAGCTGTTGGTACAGCAGGTCCTCGAAGTTGGCGCGGTCGCGCTTGAAACCGGTGGTGTTGGTGTTGGCCAGGTTGTTGGAGACGACCGACATGCGCGTCTGCTGCGCATCCAGTCCGGTCTTGGCGACCCACAAAGCCTGATTCATGACCCGAGTTCCTCTGATGGTGGCCCCGGCACGACGCGCCGGGGGCGCAGGGAGTGAAGCATGTGCCGTGCCAAACCGGCGCCGCTGGCGCCGAGGCCCGTCTTAGCCGTTCAGACGCAGCAGCGTGTTGGCCGACTGCGCGTTCTCGTCGCCGTTCTTGATGACCTTGACCTGCATTTCGAACTGGCGCTGCAACTGGATCATCTGCACCAGCGCGCCGGCGGCATCGACGTTGCTGCCCTCGAGCACGCCGGTCCGCAGCGAATTGCCGGTGGCCGGCGCAAAGGCCTTGGCCGGATCGTCGCTGACGTTGCGCATCAGGCCGTCGGGCCGGCGGGTGAGCTGGTCCGCCGGCGCCTGCACCACCTTCAAGGTGGCGACGGTGCTCATCGCGGTGGGCGCTTCGCCCAGCGGCACGATCGACACCGTGCCGTCGTTGCCGATCTCCAGCGACTGGTGCGGCGGGATCGACACCGGATTGCCCTGGTCGTCGAGCACTGCATGGCCGCTGGCGGTGACCAGCTGGCCGTTCGGGGTCAGCGCCAATTCGCCGCCGCGCGTGTACGCCTCCTTGCCGTCGGCGGACTGCACCGCCAGCCAGCGGTCGGCGTCCAGCGACAAGTCCAGCGGATTGCCGGTCTGGTGCTGCGCGCCGACATCGCGGTTGAACCCCTGGTCGATATGCAGCGCATCGATCCGCGACGGATAACCGGCGCCGGGAATCCGATACGCCTCGGTATTGGCCAGCGCCGCCTTGAACCCGGAGGTCTCGACGTTGGCCAGGTTGTGCGACACGGTGGCCTGCGCCTGCAGCGACGCGCGGGCGCCGGTCATGGCGACGTAGAGGGCTTTGTCCATTGGAGGGAACCGGGAATGGGGAATCGTGAATGGGGGAAAGCGGGAGGTCGGTGGCGGGAACCGCGTTTACGATTCCCGTTTCCCCATTCCCGATTCCCGGTGGTCGTCAACGCATATTGATGATCGTCTGCGTGACCTGATCCTGGGTCGAGATCACCTGCGAGTTCGCCTGGAAGTTGCGCTGGGCCACGATCATGTTGACCAGCTGCTCGGTCAGGTCGACGGTGGACGATTCCAGTGCGCCGGACTGCACGCTGCCGAAGTCCGAGGTCGCCGGCGAACCGGTGCGGGCGATGCCCGAGGCCGAGCTTTCCGCCCAGGCGTTGTCGCCGAGCGAACTCAGGCCCTGCGGATTGACGAAGTTGGTCACCGCGATCTGGCCCAGCGCCTTGTCGGCATTGTTGGAGTAGCGCGCGTAGACGATGCCCTTTTCGTCGATGCTGATCGAGTTGAGCTTGCCGCTGGCGTAGCCGTCCTGGGTCGCGCCACGCAGGGCGAAGGTTTCGCCGTACTGGGTCGACCCGAACACGTTCAGGTTCAGCGACAGGGTGCCGGCGCCGGTGGAGGGCGTGAAGGTGCCCAGCGCGATCTTGCCGTCGGCCGGGCTGACCAGCGCGCCGCTGTCGGAGAACTGCAGCGTGCTGGCACCGCCCGCAGCGACGCCGTCGACGTAGTTGTAGACGGTCCACTGGTTCGGCGTGGAGGTCTTGACGAAGTACGAGGTCTGCACGTGGGCCACGCCCAGCGAGTCGTAGACCGTGGTGCCGCCGCTGGAGTTGTTGTAGCTGTTGGCGTCGTTCGGATCGAACGTGGTCACCGTCGGCGGCTGGGTGTTGCCGGGCAGGGTGAAGGTCAGGTTGACCGTGCTGGTCTGCTTGGGCGGGCTGTCGGTGGTCAGCAGCTGCAGGTCGGTCAGGGTGCCGGCGGCGAAGCCGTTGCCGTTACTCGCCGGCGGGAACACCTGCAGCCGCGCGCCCTGCGGATTGACCACATAGCCGTTGGCGTCGGTCTGGAAGTTGCCGGCGCGCGAATACACGCGGGCGCCGTTGTTGGACAGGGTGAAGAAGCCGGAGCCGGAGATGGCCAGGTCCAGGCTGCGCCCGGTCGGATCGATGGTGCCCTGCGAGAACTGCTGGGCGACGTTGCTGACGCGCACGCCCGAACCCACCGCGTTGCGCGCCAGGCCGTAGCCGTTGAGCGTGAACTGGTCGGCGAACTCGGCGCGCGAGCCCTTGAAGCCGGTGGTGTTGGCGTTGGCGATGTTGTTGGCGGTGACGTTGAGGTCGGTATTGGCCGCCCTGAGGCCGGACAGCGATGTGTTGAAACCCATGGTGGACTCCTGTGGATGGTCGGCGCGGGATTAGCTGACGCGGAGGACGTTGGTCAGCGGCGTGGTGCCGAGCCCGGTCAGGTCGAGATAGATGCCGTCCGATCCGATGATGGCGCTCTCGACCGGTGCCTGGACGTAGGTGGACAGGGACAACTGGTTGCCCTGGGCATCGGTCTGCCCAGCGGTGATGCTGTAGCTGCCGGCCGGCATGCGCTTGCCGCTGGCGTCGGTGCCGTCCCAGGCGAAGTCGAGCTGGCCGGCCTTGTCGGCGGTAAGGCTGATCTTCTTGATCGGCTGGCCGTTGGCATCGCTGACGGTGACGTCGACCACGCCGGCGGCCTTGGCCGCGACCAGGCCGCCGGTGCTGCCCTCGGCGGCCAGCGGCAGCGTCGCCGACGGCACCAGCACCTTGTGCCCGATCAGGTTGGCGCCGCGCAGCACCTGGTCGGTGCTCATCGACGAGGACAGCGCGGTGACGGTCTTGTTGAGGTCGCCGATGCCCTGCACGGTGGACAGCTGCGCCATCTGCGCGACCATCTGGCTGTTGTCCATCGGCTTGAGCGGATCCTGGTGCTGCAGCTGCTCGGTCATCAGCTTGAGGAAGTCGGCCTGCTGCAGCGCCTTGCCGCTGGTGGTGCTGGTGTTGCTCGAGGCGCTCAGGCCCAGACTGGAATAGGTGGTGTCGGTGGAGCTGGTGACGCTGGTCATGGAAGCGGTCCTGGGACGTGACGCGGCGGAGGGATGGCGGATCAGCGGCCCATGGTCAGAGTGGCCAGCGCCAGTTCCTTGGCGGTGTTGAGGACCTCCACGCCGGCCTGGTAATTGCGCGAGGCGGAGATCAGGTTGACCATCTGCGAGACCGGATCCACATCGGGCGAATAGATGTAGCCGTCGGAATCGGCAAGCGGATGGCCGGGTTCGTAGCGCTTGATCGGCGGCGCGTTGGTCGTCGCGATTTCCTTGACGTTGACCGAGGTCAGGCTGCTGTCGTGCGGGTTGCGCACCGCCTGGAAGATCGGCTCAATCGGCTTGTAGGCCGCCTCCGCCGAACCGGCCACCGAATCGGCATTGGACAGGTTGCTGGCGATGGTGCTCATGCGCACCGACTGCGCCTGCAGCGCGGAGCCGGCGACGTCGAAGATCGGCAGATTGCTCATGCTTATTGGCCCGTGATCGCGGTGAGCATGGTGCGCACCTTGGACTCGATGAAGCTCAGCGACGCGCGGTACTCCAGCGCGGCGCGACCGTAGGCGGCGCGTTCGGCGTCCGGATCGACGGTGTTGCCGTCCATGCTCGGCTGGCTGGCGGCCCGGGTGACCTGGAACGGGTTCAGCCCATCGCCGCCGACGGCGATGTGGCGGCTGTCGTCCACCGCGAGTTGGGTGCCCTCGCGCTGTCCCTGGGCCGCGCGCATCGCGGCATCGAAGTCCAGGTCCTGGGCCTTGTACCCGGGCGTGTCGACGTTGCTGAGGTTGCTGGCGATCAGCTTCATGCGCTGCTCGCGCAGCGGCAGGGCGTCGCCGTGGACGCCGAAATAGCCTGTGATCGGATTGGACATGGCACGATCCCGCGGTTCGTTGCCGAAACCACAGGCAAGGCGCGTGCCAAAGCTGGGCGCAAGGCCCGTGAGATCAGAGGGTTGCCTCGGGAGGCGGGGAGCGCCCGCGCTCCATTAGAACGTCAGGCAGGCCGCGCAGCCAGGCGCGGCGCCCGGGTCAGGCGGCCGCTTGCGCGGCCGCGGCCACCACCCGCAACCGGGCCAGCACGTACTCGGCCAGCTCGTTGGGGCTGTACTTGGCGACGAAGGCGTTGGCGCCCACGCGTTCGACCATCGCGTTGTTGAACACGCCCGACAGCGAGGTGTGCAACAGCACGTACAGGCCGGACAGGCCGGCATGGCGGCGAATTTCCGTCGTCAGCGTGTAGCCATCCATCGCCGGCATCTCGATGTCGGAGATCACCATGGCGTAGCGCTCGGCCGGATTCTCGCCGGCGGCGTGGATCTGCAAGAGATGGTCCAGCGCCTGGCGACCGTCCGAGAGCAGGGTCGCTGCGACCCCGAGCTGGTCCAGCACGCTGCGGATCTGCTGCCGCGCCACCCGCGAGTCGTCGACCACCAGCACCTGCAGCTGCGGGCCGGTGAGCGCCAGCGACGGGTCCAGGTTGGCCTCGACCCGGGTCTGGGCGATGTCGGCCAGCACGCTTTCCACGTCGATCACCTGGATCAGCTCGCCCTGGAAGCGGGTCACCGCGGTCAGGTAGCTGGACTCGGCGCCCAGTTCCGGCGGCGGATGGATGTCCTCCACCGCGATGTTGACGATGCGCTCCACGCCGCTGACCAGGAAGCCCTGCACCGAGCGGTTGAACTCGGTCACCACCAGATAGCCTGGCGCGGTGTCCGCGTTCGGCTCGCGTTCCGGGTGGCCGATGGCCAGGCCCAGGTCGAGCACCGGCACCGAGCGCCCGCGCACGTCGGCGACACCGGAGAATTGCAGCGGCAGCCCCGGCACCTGGAACAACTCCGGCCGGCGCAGCACTTCCTGCACCTTGAAGACGTTCACGCCAAAAAGCTGACGACCGCCCAGCCGGAACAGCAGCAGGGCAAGCCGGTTGTGGCCCGCCAAGCGGGTGCGCTGGTCGATTCGGTTGAGAAGGTCATGACTCATGGCGTTCATATCGGCGCCCTCGCGGCGGAACTTGAGGGCGCGTCCCGCATTGGACGTTCGGTTTGCGGCACGGCCTTTGCATGGTGTCGGCGACCTTTCCGAGAGAGACGGCGATGCGCCCGATCCTATTGCTGGTCCTGCTGGCGGCGACGCCGGCCTGGGCCGCGGACTTCCAGTCGGTGGATTCGATCCGTGCCGCGGCGCTGTCCCTGGCCGGGCCCGACGCCGATGCCGAGGCGACCCTGGACCCGTCGGTCCGGGTGCCGCTGTGCCCGGTGCCGTTGCAGGCCCAGCCGACCGGGACCACCACCGTGGAGGTGAGCTGCCCGCGCGATACCGGGTGGCGGCTGTTCGTGCCGGTCAAGGTGCGGCGCATGCAGCATGTCCTGGTGCTGGCGCGCGGCCTGTCCGCTGGAGAAACCATCGGCGCGGCCGATATCGTCCCCGAGAAGCGCGACGCGGCGCGCATCGTCGGCGCCGCGATGACCGAGCCGGAGGCGGCGATCGGCAAGGTGGTGCGGCGAACCCTGCCGGCCGGCACCTTGTTGTCCGCCACCGACCTGGTCGCGCCGCGGCTGGTGAGGCGCGGCGACAATGTGGCGCTGGTGGCACGCAGCGGTGGCCTGGAAGTGCGCATGTCCGGCCGTGCATTGGGCGATGCGGGCGAAAACGAGCGGGTGACCGTCGAAAACCTGTCGTCCAAGCGCATCGTTCAGGGAACTGTGTCACAAAACGGCGACGTTTTAGTGACGCGCTAAGAATCCGGCTAAAGTTCTCCGACGCTGTGCCGTTACCTACACCGAACCCGTAACAGGATTTCCGCCATGACACAGAAAATTGAAGGGAATTTGCCGAGCCCGGCCACCCTTCGCACCTCGTCCGTCTCGACCAAGGCCGCCTCCGGCGCGTCCGAGGAAGGCAAGGACCGTGCGGTCGGTGCGGCCGCAGCCACCGACAGCCTGCGCCTGACCGGCGAGGCCTCCGGCCTGCAGACCCTGCAACGCCAGCTCTCGGCCGCTCCGGCGGTGGACAGCAGCCGCGTGGAGGCCGTGCGCTCGTCGCTGCAGAACGGCAGCTACAAGATCAACCCCGACGCGATCGCCAGCCGCATGATCGACATGGATCGGCAACTCAGCGCATGAACACGTCGGTGACCAACCCCCTGCAGCAGCTCAGCGACGCGCTCGCCGGCGAGCGCCAGGCGTTGTTGGATCACAACGTGGAAGGCCTCATGCAGGCGACCAGCGCCAAGCTGGCGGCACTGCGCGCCCTGGAGGCCGACGTGCCTGCCGGCGCCGAAGCCGAACTGCGGCTGCGCGAACTCGCTGACGCCAACCGCGCCAACGGCGCGCTGCTGTCGCGGCGCCGGCGCGAGGTCAACTGGGCGCTGCGCCACCTCGGCCGCAGTGAGAGCGCCTCGTCCTACGACGCCAACGGCCAGTCCAGCACGCCGCTCGCCCAGCGTCCCCTGGCGATCGCGTAAGCCGCATCGCGTCCCGGTGCGGGGCGCGCATCCGCCGGCGGCAACGGCGTATATTGGGCATCCATCGATCGCCCACGGCCTGTTGTGAATTTCGCCGAAATCAATCCCAACGCAGCACTTGTCCTGCCCGCGCGCGAGAGCCTGCTCGCCCTCAGCGAACTGTTGTACGAAGGCGTGGTGCTGTTCCGCGCCGACGGCCAGTTGCTGCTGACCAACAGCGCCGCACGCCGCCATCTGTCCGGCGCCGACACCGGCGGCCTGGCCGCGCACCTGGCGCAATGGCTGCCGGGCGATGCGCTGTCGCAGGCGCGCAGCAGCGGCCGCTGGAGCGGCAGCCTGCCGACCGAACAGCACGTGGTGCTGGCGCATCTTTACTTTCATGCCGATGCGGACGGCGGCCATTACCTGATGCTGATCCAGGGCATCGAAGGCCAGCAGGACTACGAACAGGAACTGCAGCAGCGCCACGCCGAACTGCGCCAGGCCTACCTGCGCCTCAACGGCGCCCAGGAAAAACTGCTGCAGTCGGAGAAGATGGCTTCGATCGGCCAGCTCGCCGCCGGCGTCGCCCACGAGATCAACAACCCGATCGGCTACGTCCATTCCAATCTGGGCAGCCTGCAGGAATATCTGCGCAGCCTGTTCACCCTGATCGAGGCCTACGAGCGCGCCCTGCGCGCGCCGGATCCGAAGGCGCTGATCCCGGAAATCGACGACATCCGCAACCGCTTCGACATCGACTTCATCAGCCGCGACCTGCCGCAACTGATGGCCGAGTCGCGCGAAGGCATCGAGCGGGTCACCCGCATCGTCCGCGACCTGAAGGACTTCTCCTATTCCGGCCGCGAGGAGTCGTGGAAGCTGGTGGATCTGCACTCGGGCCTGGAATCGACGATCAACATCATCTGGAACGAGCTCAAGTACAAGGTCACCCTGGAACGCCACTACGGCAACCTGCCGCTGGTGGAGTGCCTGCCGTCCGAGCTCAACCAGGTGTACATGAACCTGCTGCTCAATGCCGGCCAGGCGATCGGCGAGCGCGGCACCATCGTGGTCAGCACCGGCCAGGACGGCGAAGAGGTGTGGATCGAGTTCAAGGACTCCGGCGCCGGCATTGCGGCAGACCTGCTGCAGCGCATCTTCGACCCGTTCTTCACCACCAAGCCGGTCGGCAGCGGCACTGGCCTGGGCCTGTCGATCTCCTACGGCATCATCAACAAGCACCACGGCCGCATCGACGTGAGCAGCGTCGTGGGCGAGGGCTCGACGTTCCGGATCGTGATTCCGGTTAGGCAGCCGAAGTAGCTGGGAATGGGGAATCGGGAATGGAGAATCGGAAAAGCGGGCAGCACTGCCGCTATTCGATTTCCGCGTACCCGATTTTGCATCAATGATCTGATATGAAAAATGAAAAGCCGCGATGCGGCTTTTCCCATTCCCGATTCCCCGTTCCCGATTCCCAGCCCCTCAGGGCCCCGCATCCCGCCGCTGTTCGTCGTGGGTGCGGAAGGCCTGGCGGATGTGTTCGCGCAGTTCGTCGTCGTTCCAGGGCTTGGTCAGGAAGCGGTAGATCGCGCCGCGGTTGATCGCGTCGGTGACGGTGGCCAGGTCGGTGTAGCCGGACAGGACCAGGCGGATGGTGTCGGGGTAGAGCATCTTCACCCGGCCCAGGAACTCGGTGCCGCTCATGTCGGACATGCGCTGGTCGGACAGGATCACCTGCACGTCGTTGGTGGCGAGCAGGTCGAAGGCGTCGCGGACGTTGCCGGCGGCGAGGATGCGGTAGCCGTCGCGGCGGAACAGGCGCACCAGCGAGCGCAGCACGTTCTCTTCGTCGTCGAGCAGCAGCAGGGTGCGGTCCGGGCGGGTCTCGGTGAACGATTCCGGGCGCAGGTAGCGCCGGCGCAGGGCCATGCCGGCGGCTTCGGCCGACATCGGTTCGCCGAACAGGTAGCCCTGGAAGATGTCGCAATCGTTGCGACGCAGGAAGCCGAGCTGCGCCTGCGACTCGACGCCGTTGGCGATCACCACCATGCCCAGCTGGTGGCCCATGGCGATGATCGCGCGGGCGATCGCCGCCTCGCGGTTGCCAGCCGGCGCGCTCTTGATGAAGCTGCGGTCGATCTTCAGCTTGTCCACCGGGTAGCGCACCAGCGCGCTGAGGCTGGAATCGCCGGTGCCGAAGTTGTCCAGACTCAGGCTGATGCCTTCGCGGCAGAGATTGGCCAGGGTTTCGTGGACGAAGTTGACGTTGTTGGTCAGCGCGCTCTCGTTGATCTCCAGCACCACCATCTGCGGCGGCACCCCGGCCGCCTGCAGCGCCGACATCACTTCGTTGAAGAAGGTCGGGCGCAGTAGCTGCAGGGTGGAAACGTTGACCGCGATGGTGAAGTCGTCGAAGCCCTGGTCGCGCCACAGCCGCGCCTGGCGCAGCGCGCCTTCCATCACCCAGGTGCCGATCTGCACGATCACGCCCAGGCGCTCGGCGGTGCGCATGAAGCGCTCCGGCACCAGGATGCCCAGGGTTGGCGACTGCCAGCGCAGCAGCGATTCCATGCCCACCACACGGCCGTCGCGGGCGCTGACCATCGGCTGGTAGCGCAGACGCAGCTCGCCGTTGGGGATGGCGTCGACGATCTGCCGCGAGATGATGCTCTCGCTGTGCGCGCTGGGCGGGCCGTCGGCGGCGTACAGGCGCACCAGGTTGCCGCCTTCGCGCGCGGCCTGGTAGACCGCGTCCTCGGCGAAGTCGAGCAGGGTCGACAGGCGCGTGGAATGTTCCGGGCACAGGCTCACGCCGATCTTGCCGGTCATGAACAGGGTGTACGGCAGCACCGACAGCGGCAGTTCGATCTGCTGCCGGATCTCCTCGGCGAAGGCTTCCGGCGGCGGCACGTCGGCGGTGCGCGGTACCGCCATCACCAGTTCGTCGCTGCCGTGGCGCCACAGCAGGCCGCGGCCGCGCAGGTGCGCCTGCAGCCGGTGCGCCAGCAGCGCCAGCGCCTGGTCGCCGACCTCCGGACTCATGTTCTCGTTGATCGAAGCGAAGTGGTCGATGTCGATGTGCAGCAACATCACCCCCGGCCCGCCGGCGAGCGCCTCGGCGATCATGCCGGTCAGGGCGGGATGGCCCGCACCCAGGCGCGACGGCAGTTCGTCGTCCACGGGTACGGCGCTGGCGGGATTCCACATCGGCTCAGGTTCCAGGCGGGGGCGACGGCGGTGCCGCGGTGGTGTAGGGCAGGCACAGCGTCACCCGGGTGCCGGCGCCGGGGGCGGTGTCGATCTGCAGGGTACCGCCGGCGCTCTGCGCGCGCTCGCGCATCACGATCAGGCCCAGGCCGCGTGGCCCGGCCGGATCGAAGCCGTCGCCGTCGTCGACCACCTCCAGGCGCAGGCGCTGGCGTTCCTCGTCGCCGAGGGTCATCCGCACCTCGCCGGCGCTGGCATGGCGCAGCACGTTGGTCAGGCTCTCCTGGGCGATGCGGAAACAGGCCTGCTCGACCTCGCCGCTGGGGCGCTCGGGCAGGGCGGCGATGTCCAGTTGCAGGCGCACCGGCGAGGCGCGGAACAGCATGCCGGCCTGCCAGCGCAGCGCCGCCTCCAGGCCCAGCGCGTCCAGTTGCGGCGGACGCAGCAGGGTGGAGAGGTTGCGCAGCTTGGTGATGCTGCTGTCGGCCAGCTGCACGATCTCGCTCAGGTCCTCGCGGCGGCGCTCGGCGTCGGTCTCGTCCAGCGCCGCATGCGCGGACAGCTTCATCGCGGTGATCGCCTGGCCGATGTCGTCGTGCAGATCGCGCGAGATCGCCCGGCGCTCGTCTTCCTGCAGCGAGAACAGGCGCCGCGCCATCGCCTGCAGCTCGCGGTTGCTCTGCGCCAGTGCGTCGCGCATGCGCTCCGGTTCGCTGAGGTCGCGCACGATCATCAGTTTGCAGTCGCGGCCGCTGTAGCGGACGTTGCCGAACGACAGCCCGGCATGGAACAGCGAGCCGTCGCGGCGGCACATGCGCGCGGTGGCGCCGCGTTCCCCCTTGGCGCCCGCCGTGCCCATCCGCTGCCGCACCAGCGCCAGATCGGCGCTGTCGACCAGGCCCTGCAGCGGCTCGCCTAGCAGGTTCTCGCCCTCGAAGCCGAACTGCCCGGCGCAGGCGGCGTTGGCGTACAGCACGTGCTCCTGGTGCAGGATCGCCACGCCATCCGGCAGCACCCGCACCAGTTCGCGGAACTGCTCCTCGCGCTCGTGCAGCAGGCGCCGCGAGCGCTCGTGCTCGGTCACGTCCTGCAGGGTGCCGTGCACGCAGGCGCCGCCTTCGTCATCGCTGGCCGATTCGGCGCGCAGGTGCAGCATGCGCGCCTGGCCATCGGCGGCCAGCACCGGCAGCAGCATGTCCAGTTGCAGCGGCGCGCTGCCGCACAGATCCTCGATCACCCGCTGGATGCGCGCCTGCGAGGCCACATCGGGCGGGACCAGCAGTTCTTCCAGGCGGTGCTGGCGCGGCTGGTCCGGCACGCGCCGGCCGAGCATGCGGTAGACCTGCTCGGAATAGCTGCCTAGGCCGCTGGCCCGGTCCAGTTGCCAGGAGCCCAGCCGCGCGATCGACTGCGCCTCCTGCAGATGCTGCAGGGCCTGGTCGCGGCGGCGCTGCGCGTCGTACTCGGCGCTGCGGTCGCTGATGACCACCAGCCGCGCCTGTCGGCCGTGGTAGTCCAGGCTGGTGCTGCGCGCCTCGGCCATGCACTGGGTGCCGTCGCGCAGGCGCAGCGGCTCGGCCACCACGCAGGTCTTGGACGGGGTCTGGCGGATCGTCTCGATCACCTCGGCCAGGCGGGCGCTGGCGCTGGGCGGCCACAGCCGGGCCAGCTCCAGGCCGACGAACTCGTCGTGCGACCAGCCTAAGAAAGCGACCGCGGCGGGGTTCACGTCGAGGATGCGCAGGCTTTCCAGGTCGTAGACCAGCATCGGGCTGGGATTGGCGTGGAACATCTGCCGGTAGCCGGCCTCCGACAGCGCCAGCCGGGTGTGCGCCTGCACCGCGGCGCGCACCAATGGGCGCAGCAGGTAGTACAGGGCGACTGCGGTCAGGGCCAGGAACAAGGCGTCGTTGGCCAGCTGCAGGACGATCAACGTGCGGGGATCGTCTACGAAATGCGCCAGAACCAGATCGCTGCCAATCGACAGCGCCAGCCCCAGCAGGACATACAGCAGCACCACCCGCCAGATGCCGCGGTCCAGGCGCTGCGCCAGGCGCATGCCGGAGGTCGCCTGGGTGGGCAGGGAACTGTCGCGTTGTGGTTGCATGCCCCGGCAGCCTGCTGCGGTGGTCCGTGTCCGGCGGACATCTTAGCCGCTGACGGCCGCCGCGGCCCATCGCCGGGCGCTGCCGGCGCTCAATTAATGCCTCCGGGTGCCGTTATCACCTTCGACCGCTGGCCTTCAGGGCGGCGAAACGGAGTATCTCGGCGTGGATCAAGGAGTCATCGCAAGCTTGCTGCAGCACCCGCTCACCTCGGCGCTCGTCCTGTTGGACGCCGATGGCAGGCCGCTGGCGGCGAACCGGGCAGCGCAGGCACTGGAGCTGCCGCGCACCGTGGAGGCGTATGCCGAGCTGTTGCGTGCGGCCCGCGAGCGCCTGCTCGGCGGCGAGACCATGCTCGCCTGCGCCTTGCCCGGCACCGCCGGGCGGCGCCTGGACGGCTGGCTGCGCGCGGTGCGCGACGATGGCGGCGGCCTGCTGGCCTATACCCTCAGCGTGCCCGAACCGGTCGGCAGCGACGGCGCCACCCGCTGGGAGATCGCCCTGGACAGCGCCGAGCACGGCCTGTGGGACTGGGACATCCCCAGCGACACCATCTTCCGCTCCGAGCGCTGGAAGCGGATGCTCGGCTACGCGGGCGATGCCCCGGCCGACGGCCTGAACGCGCTGCTGCCGCTGGTCCACGGCGACGACCAGGAGCGCCTGCGCCAGGCGATCCGCGCGCATTTCGAGGGCCGCACCGAAACCTACATGTGCGAGTTCCGCCTGCGCCGGCAGGACGGGCAATGGCACTGGATCCTGGACCGCGGCCGCATCGTGGCGCGCACCGCCGACGGCAGCCCGCTGCGCATGATCGGCACGCACACCGACATCCACGAGCAGAAGCTGCTCGAGCAGCGCCTGCGCGACCAGCAGACCCTGCTGCGCGAGGCGCAGCGCATGACCCGCATGGGCAACTGGTCCTGGGACCCGCTGCGCGACCGGGTGTGGTGCTCGCGCGAGTTCCTGCGCGTCACCGGCCTGGACGAACAGCAGGCGCCGAGCAGCCGCGGCTGGCTGCGCCTGCTCAGCCGCGATTCGATGGCGCAGCTGATCTCGGTATGGCGGCGCATGGCGCGCGAGGCCAAGCCGGCCAACTTCGAGGTCGAGCTGGTGCGCGGCGGCGAGTCGCCGTTGCACCTGCGGGTGTGGGCGCAGCCGCAGGTGGAGGCCGACGGCCGCATCCAGCGCGTGCTCGGCCAGGTGCAGAACATCACCGAACAGCGCCAGACCGACGCGCTGATCCGCTGGCGCACCGAACTGCTCAACCGGGTCTCGGCACTGGGCAAGATCGGCGGCTGCGAGATCGAGGTCGGCACTCGGCGCATGCAGTGGACCGAGGAGTGCTACCGCATCCATGGCCTGCGCAAGGAGGCCATCGATCTGGACCACGCACTGGCGCTGTACACCCAGGACTCGCGCGATGCCTTCGAGTCGGCGCTGGTGCGCATCGCCGAAGGCGGCCTGCCCGAGCAACTGGACCTGTGCTTCCACCGGCCCTCCGGGCAGCGCATCTGGGTGCAGGTGCTGATCGAGCTGGACGAACGCGACGGCCTGCCGCCGCGCTTCGTGGTGCTGTTCCGCGACATCACCCGCGAACGCGAGGCCAGCGAGCGCATCGAGCTGCTGGCCCACTACGACCTGCTGACCGGCCTGCCGAACCGGCAACTGCTGCGCGAGCAGGCCGAGAAGGCGATGCACGAGGCGGTGGAGCGCGGCACCACGCTGGCGATGCTGTTCGTCGACCTGGACGGCTTCAAGAGCATCAACGATTCCTTCGGCCACGCCACCGGCGACGCACTGCTGAAGCTGGCGGCCACCCGCATGCATCAGCAACTGCGTACCAGCGACCTGTTCGGCCGTTTCAGCGGCGACGAGTTCGTGGTGGTGCTGCGCGACCTCGCCGAGCCGGGCGACGCCGGGCACGTGGCGCGCAAGCTGATCGCGGCGCTGGCCGAGCCGCTGCACAGCGGCGAGAACGTGATCAAGATCGGCGCCAGCATCGGCATCGCGCTGATGGAGGAGGGGCGCCAGGACTTCGACGGCCTGCTGCGCGCGGCCGATGCGGCGATGTACGCGGCCAAGGAGTCAGGGCGCAACACCTGCCACTACTACAGCCAGGACGTGCTGCTGCGCGCGCAGCGGCGCCTGGAGATCGAGCATGCGCTGCACGGCGCGCTGGACCGCGAGGAGTTCTCGCTGGTGTACCAGCCGCTGGTGCATGCGGCGGGCGAGCGCGCCCCGGCGGTGGAAGCGCTGCTGCGCTGGCACCGCCCCGGCCATGGCCACTGCAACCCGGCCGAGTTCATTCCCATCGCCGAGGAATGCGGCGAGATCGTGCGCCTGGGCGACTGGGTGATCGGCGAGGCCTGCCGCCAGGCCGCGGCCTGGGATGCGGCGGGGCTGAGCTTCGACCGGGTCTCGGTGAACGTTTCGGCGATGCAGTTGCGCGACCGCGGCTTCGCCGAGCGGGTGATCGAGCTGTGCCAGCGCAACGGCTGGTCGCCGAAGCGGCTGGAACTGGAACTGACCGAATCGGCGCTGATCCGCGACAGCGAGTCGCTGCGCCGTTGCTTCGAACTGTTCGAACAGGAAGGCGTGCTGCTGGCGGTCGACGATTTCGGCACCGGCTTCTCCAACCTGCATTACCTCAACCGCTTCCCGGTGCAGCGCCTGAAGATCGACCGCAGCTTCGTGCAGGACATGCTGCACGACAGCGGCACCGCCAAGGTCACCCAGGCGATCGTGCAGCTCGGCCACGCGCTCGGCATGCAGGTGGTGGCCGAGGGCGTGGAGACGGTGCAGGAAGAGGCGCTGCTGCGCGAGCAGGGCTGCGACGAGATCCAGGGCTATCTGCACGCGCGGCCGTTGCCGCCGCGCGAGCTGGCCGCCTGGTTGCGCGCGCGCCAGCAGGTGGCGCCGGCCACGCATCCACGGCTGGTGCTGGCTGCGCAGTGAATGCGCGGCGCTGCGTGCGCCGTGCCGACTTGCGGCGGCGCAGCAGCTGGCTATACTGCGCGCGCCCATCGTTTCCCGGCCAGAGGCCACCTTCCTTGGACAGTCATCCTAGACCGACGCTGCAGCGACAGAGCTGACAGGACCGCCACGGTCTGGGTCGTCCCAGATGGGTCCCGTCCGCTCAGGACGGGATCGTTCGCCAGCCCCTTGCGGCGCTGGCCTTGATTCCGAAAGTGCGCAAGCCCGATCCGCGAGGACTCCGAGCGTAGCCCCTGGCGTTGCCCGTCGTCGGAGCCGTCCATGCGCCTGCCATCGCCATCGTTCCCGATCCACCTGACATCGCGGCCCAGCCGCGCGCGGTGGCGACGTCCTGCCTGCGCCACATTGCCTGGCGACGCCCGCGCAGCCGGCAGCGGCTGACGCACGCCGTACATCTTCCCCGGTCACACTGGGCGGTCCGCTCCGCGACCCGCGCCAGCGTCCTTTTTCCTGCGGCGCCCGCTGCCGCTCCTGCCGGATCTTCCCATGCTGCCATTCGCTCGCGACCGCACCGCGCCCGGACAGCTCGCCGCACGCCCCGGCGTGCTGCCCAACCTGCACGACCTGGCGGTGTTCGCGCTGCTGCTGGGGCTGGGGGCGCTGCTGCTGCACGGCGCTGCCGACATGCGCGCGCCGTTGCCGCCGGCCGGCACCGATGCGGTGTCGCTGGACCTGTGGCAATTGCCCGAATACGGCCTGCGCACCACCTTGCGCATGTTCGCGGCGATGGCCGCCTCGCTGGTGTTCACCTTCGTGGTGGCGACCCTGGCCGCCAAGAGCCGCCGCGCCGAGCGGGTGATCGTGCCGGCGCTGGACATCCTGCAGTCGGTGCCGGTGCTGGGCTTTCTCACCTTCACCGTCACCTTCTTCCTGGGCCTGTTCCCCGGTCGGCAGATCGGTGCCGAGCTGGCCTCGATCTTCGCCATCTTCACCAGCCAGGCCTGGAACATGGCGTTCTCGTTCTATCAGTCGCTGCGCAACGTGCCGCGCGACCTGGACGAGGTGTCGCGCGGCTTCGGGCTCAGCGCCTGGCAGCGCTTCTGGCGGCTGGAGGCGCCGTACGCCACGCCCTCGCTGATCTGGAACATGATGATGTCCATGTCCGGCGGCTGGTTCTTCGTGGTCGCCTCCGAGGCGATCAGCGTCGGCGACCACACCCTGGAGCTGCCCGGCATCGGCTCGTATCTGGCGCTTGCGATCGCCCAGCGCAACTTCGCCGCGGTCGGCTGGGCGGTGGTGGCGATGGCGGTGCTGATCGCGCTGTACGACCAGTTGCTGTTCCGCCCGATCGTGGCCTGGTCGGACAAGTTCCGCGCCGAACTGACCGCCTCGCAGGACAAGCCGCAGTCGTGGCTGTACGACCTGCTGCGGCGCACGCGTCTGGCCAAGCGCCTGGTCGCGCCGCTGGCCTGGGTCTGGCAGCGCGCCATGCTGGTGCGCTGGACGCCGCGGCGCCAGCCGCAACTGCTGCCCGCCCCGCAGGCACCCGGCCGCAGCGGGGTGTGGGGCGACCGGCTGTGGAGCGCGGCGCTGGCGCTGGCCGGCGCAGCCGCGGCCTGGTTCGCCTACGACTACGGCCGCCGCCACCTGGGCCTGCACGACCTGGCCGAGGCCTTCGGCGGTGGCCTGGCCACGCTGCTGCGGGTGGTGGTGCTGATTGCCCTGGCCAGCCTGGTGTGGGTGCCGATCGGCGTGTGGATCGGGCTGCGGCCGAAGGTGGCGCAACGGGTGCAGCCGCTGGCGCAGTTCCTGGCCGCGTTCCCGGCCAACGTGCTGTTCCCGTTCGCGGTGCTGGCCATCGTCAGCACCGGAGCCGATCCCAACATCTGGCTGTCGCCGCTGATGATCCTCGGCACCCAGTGGTACATCCTGTTCAACGTGATCGCCGGCGCCAGCGCGTTCCCCACGGATCTGCGCGAGGCCGCGACCATCTACCACCTGCGTTCGTGGACCTGGTGGCGGCGGGTGATCCTGCCCGGCATCTTCCCGTACTACATCACCGGCGCGCTGACCGCGTCGGGCGGCTCCTGGAATGCCAGCATCGTGGCCGAGCTGGCCAGTTGGGGCCACACCCAGGTACAGGCCTACGGCCTGGGCGCCTACATCGCCCGCGCCACCGCCGCCGGCGATGGCCCGCGGGTCCTGCTCGGTGTGGCGGTGATGTCGCTGTTCGTGACCCTCTTCAACCGCGCGGTCTGGCGACGCCTGTACGTGTTCGCCGAACGCCGCCTGCGTTTCGACTGATTCCTGGAGACCGACCATGAGCTATTCCGCAAGCGTGCCCGAGCGCGCCCCGCTGGTCCGCGTGCAGGGCGTGCGCAAGACCTACGACAAGGGTGGGGCGACGCCGCTGGTGGTGCTGGAGGATGTCGACCTGACCCTGCACTCGGGGCAGATCGTCGGCCTGCTCGGGCGCTCCGGCTCGGGCAAGTCGACCCTGCTGCGTGCCATCGCCGGGCTGCTGCAGCCCAGCGCCGGCAGCATCGCCTTCCGCGACGCCGCGCCCGGCCAGGTCGCCGACGACATCGCCATGGTGTTCCAGAGCTTCGCCCTGTTCCCGTGGCTGACCGTGCTGCAGAACGTGGAAGTGGGCCTGGAAGCGCGTGGCGTGGCCGCCGACGAACGCCGCCGGCGTGCCCTGGCGGCGATCGACCTGATCGGCCTGGACGGTTACGAGGGCGCCTACCCGAAGGAACTGTCCGGCGGCATGCGCCAGCGCGTGGGCCTGGCGCGGGCGCTGGTGGTGCGGCCGAAGCTGCTGCTGATGGACGAGCCGTTCTCGGCGCTGGATGTGCTGACCGCCGAGACCCTGCGCACCGACCTGCTGGACCTGTGGTCGGAAGGGCGCATGCCGATCGAATCGATCCTGATGGTCACCCACAACATCGAGGAGGCAGTGCTGATGTGCGACCGCATCGTCATCTTCGGCGCCAATCCGGGGCGGGTGATCGGCGAGATCGAGGTGACCCTGCCGCAGCCGCGCAACCGTCTGGCGCCGGCGTTCCGCGCCCTGGTCGACGACATCTACGCGCGCATGACCGCCAGCCCCCAGCGGCCGCAGACCCGCGAAGGCGTGTTCCCGGGCAGCGGCATCGCCATGGTCCTGCCGCGCGTGTCGAGCAACCTGCTGGCCGGCCTGATCGAGGCGGTGGCGGCCGAGCCCTACCACGGCCGCGCCGACCTGCCGCCGCTGGCGGCCGGCCTGCAGCTGGAAGTGGACGAACTGTTCCCGATCGCCGAGACCCTGCAACTGCTGCGCTTCGCCGTCTTCGAACAGGGCGACCTGCAACTGACCCCAGCCGGGCAGCGCTTCGCCGAACTTGGCACCGACGCGCGCAAGCAGCTGTTCGCCCAGCACCTGGCCACCTACGTGCCGCTGGCCGCGCACATCCGCCGCGTCCTCGACGAACGCCCGGCGCATCACGCACCGGCGCGCCGTTTTCGCGACGAACTGGAAGACCACATGTCCGAGGCCTATGCGGCGGAGACGGTCCAGGCGGTCACCAGCTGGGCGCGCTACGCCGAGTACTTCGCCTACGACAAGCAGGCAGACCTGTTCTCGCTGGAGAATCCGAGCTGATCAAGCGAGCTGTACAGCCGCGCGTAGGAGCGGCTTCAGCCGCGACAGGACGGCCAACATTGCAGGAACGGCGTCAGGCACGGCCTTGCTCGCCGCCCAATGCCCTTTGCAGCAACGATGTCGCGATCCGATCGGAGTCGTTGTGGGAGATACTTCAGTCCCGACTGCAGGCGCATCGAAGCGCCGGACGGCATCGCGCGTCGCGACTGAAGTCGCTCCCACAGTGACGCTTCCCCGCGGCCGGGCGCTTGCGATCGGGAGAAGGGTTCAGGCGCGCGCCTGGATGCGACGTCGATCGGTCAATGTGTCGTAGCTCGCCGCCGAATGCGCCTTTCCAGCAACGATGTCGCGATTCGATCGGAGTCGTTGTGGAGGGACTTCAGTCCCGACTGCATGCGGCCGGCCAGGCATGTGTCGCTCGCTTTTCGCGACCGAACGGCATTGCGCATCGCTGCCTTTTGCCGTGTTTTAGCGAGATTAGCCATCGCCTCGTAGGAGCGGCTTCAGCCGCGACGAAGCATTGCCGAGACCATCCGTCGCGGCTGAAGCCGCTCCTACGGATGCGGGACGCGCATGGTTGTCTCGTCCCTCTCGGTCTTATGCGGCAAGCGAAATCGAGAATAACTAGCTGAGACAAAACGTTTGGCGACGTGCTGAACGCAATGCCCACATAAGGCTCCACTCGCCGCCCGCAACAGCAATCGCCAACGCCGCGTCGACTCAGTCGCCGTCGTAGAGCGGGAAGTGCACCAGCGGCGCCGGCGTACCAGCCGCGGCGACCGCGCTGCCGTTCAGGCCCATGTCCCAGGCCAGGCCGGCCCAGACCGGGTCGGCGATGCGCGCGTCCTGCGGTGCCGGCGCGCGCGCGAGCAGCAATTGCCGCAATTCGGCCTGGGCCAGCGTCTCCAGCCGTCGCAGGGCGTGGCCGGGCTGGCGCGGTGCTGCCGCCGGCCGGATGCCGGGATCGGCCACCGGCTCGGACGCAGGCACGTGCACACTGCTGCTTTCATCGCAGGACATGGCCGCAACTCGGGACAGGGACTGGAGATGCATCGACATCGACGGGGCCGGACGGGAAGGGCAGAGACGACAAGCCCCGGCAGGGGCCGGGGACTCGTCGGTTCATGGCGTGGAGCGCGACAAGACGGACTTAGAACAACTCGACCGTGCCGGCACCCATGCTCTGCTGCGCCACCGGCTTGTGCGGCGGACGCTCCCACTCCACGCGCATGTCGCGCAGGCGGTTGCCGACCCGCTGCAGGGCGTCGAGCAGTTCGTGGTCGAACACGCCGCCATTGCGATGCAGCAGTTCCTGCAGCGCCACGGCCTCGCGGTTGATCGCGGTAAGGCGGTCCAGGTGGGTGTGCACGCCGCCCAGGGCCTGGGTCGCGATGTCCTCGAACTGCAGGGCGCGCACCGCTTCGGCGACGCTGCTGTCGATGGCGCGGCCGCATTCGGAGATCTCGCGCATGCCGTCGCCCAGCGAGTGGTTGATCGCGGCCACGTTGTCCAGCATCGCCGCAGCCTCGGCCCGCGCCTCGCGGGAGCGGTCCATGTCGCGCGAGGCCATGTTCGAGACCGTCTCGCGGACCTTGGCGATGGCGTCCTTGGAGCTGTGCGCCAGCTTGCGGATCTGCTCGTTGAAGGTGGTCGAGCGCTCGGACAGGTTGCGCACCTCGTCGGCCACCACCGCGAAGCCGCGGCCTGCCTCACCGGCGCGCGCCGCTTCGATCGCCGCGTTCAGCGCCAGCAGGTTGGTCTGGTCGGCGATCGACTTGACGTCCTCCAGCAGGGCGAAGATGCCGTCCAGGTGCTGGGACATGTCGTCGATGTAGTGCACCGTGGTGCTGCTCTGGCCGCTGACCTGTTCCAGCGCCTCGACCAGCTGCTCCATGCGCTGGCTGGCATGCTGGGCGAAGCGGGCCACGTCCACCCCGGCGCCGCCGTCTTCGCCGGCGCGGTCGACGATGCGGGCCAGCGCCACGCTCTGCTGCCGCGACTTGCGGTTCATCGCCTCGAAGCTGCCACCCAGGCCGCTGACCGCCTGGCGGATCAGTTCGCGGGCGCGTTCGATCTCGGAGCGGGAGCCCTCGATCTCGTTGCCGACGAAGCTGCGCAGCTCGGTCAGCAGGTGGTCCTGCTCGCGCATGACCTTGGCCTGCTCCGGCGAGCGCCGGCTCTGGCTGTACGCGGTCCAGCCGGCAAAGCCGAGCCAGCTCAGCGTCATGGTGGTGAGGATGGCCCAACGGACCGGGGCCGGCCAGTCGAAACCGGTGGCGATGGGGAACAGCAGCGTCAGGGCGAGCGGGGCGGCCAGACGGATCAGGAGGCGTGAGTACATGGAAGTTCTCGGCAGATTCACGATTGCTGTATCGGCCGTCCCCCCCGGGTCTTTAGCAGCGTCATCGCCGGATCGTCGAAACCTGCGTCCTTTCGCAGGATCGGCGTCGCAGAACGGGCGCGGGGCGGCCCGCGCCGTCCGCCTCCGTGCTCAGCGCAGCGCGCGGTCCACGGTCTCGCGCATGCGCCGCTTGGCCAGCAGGAAGTCCCACAGGCTGCCGCCCATCTGCCGCCACAGCACCGCTGCGCGCACCGCTGCCAGCAGCAGGGCGCGAATCTCCGCCACCACCCCGGCCTGGCCCAGGTAATGCGGATTGCCTTGCACCATCACCCGCGGGCGCAGGTGGCTGATGGTGTCGGCATAGAGCTGGCCCAGCGCGATGATCACCTCCGGGTGGGTGCTGTCGCCATGGCGCTCCAGCAGAGGCGCGATCCGCGCCAGGCCGGCGTCGACCTTGGCGTCGGTCTCGGCATCGCCGGCGAAGCGCCGCTCCAGCTGGATCACCGCCATCGCCAGCCGCGGCAGCACTTCGTCCTGGCCCTGGTTGCGGAAGTAGTTGTGCAGCAGGCGCAGGCCCGGCGCCAGGTCGGCGCGGCGGCCGTAGACCGCTTCGGGGCTGGGCGCGTCGATGCGGAACACGCTGTCGAGCAGGGTGCGCACCAGCGACGCCTCCGACTGGCCGGTCTCGGCGATGCGCCGCACCTGCTGCAGGGCCTGGGCCAGGCCCGCCAGCGCCAGCATGCGCGCGTCCATGGAATCGGTCATCGAATGGAGTCCTCGTGTACGGCGGGGGCCTGCTGCGCCAGGCGGCGCTCCAGCGGGGCATCGGTGGTGGCGATCACGGCGCCGCCCAGGCATTGCTCGCCCTGGTACAGCACCAGCGACTGCCCGGGGGTGACGGCGCGTTGCGGGCGCGCGAAGCGGACCGAGAGGGTGCCATCGTCGCCGACCTCGACCGTGCAGGGCTCGTCGGCCTGGCGGTAGCGGGTCTGCGCGGTGCAGTCGAAGCGCCCTGCCGGCGGCGCGCCGGCGATCCAGTGGGCGGTCTCGGACTGCAGCCAGGTGGCCATCAGGTAGGGGCTGTCGCGGTCCTGATCGACGTACAGCACGTTGCGGGCGACGTCCTTGCCGACCACGTACCACGGCGCCGCGGCACGCCCGCGCACCCCGCCGATGTTCAGGCCCTCGCGCTGGCCGAGGGTGAAGTAGAACACCCCCGGGTGCTCGGCCACGACCTGCTCGTGCGGGTCGCGGATCTCGCCGCGCCGGGCCGGCAGGTAGCGGCCCAGGAACTCGCGGAAATCGCGTTCGCCGATGAAGCAGATGCCGGTGGAATCCTTCTTGGCGTGGGTCGGCAGGCCGGCCTCGCGGGCGATGCGGCGCACCTGCTCCTTGGGCAGTTCGCCGACCGGGAACAGGGTCGCGGCCAGTTGCGCCTGGCCCAGCTGGTGCAGGAAATAGCTCTGGTCCTTGTTGCGGTCCAGCCCGCGCAGCAGCCGCCAGCGGCCGCCGACGCAGTCCACCCGCGCGTAGTGGCCGGTGGCGATGCGCTCGGCGCCGAGTTCCCGCGCCGCGTCCAGAAAATGCTTGAACTTGACCTCGCGGTTGCACAGCACGTCCGGATTGGGCGTGCGCCCGGCGGCGTACTCGGCCAGGAAGTGCGCGAACACGCCTTGCCAGTATTCCTGCGAGAAATCGCGGAAATGGAACGGGATGCCGAGCCGCCCGCACACCGCCACCGCATCGCGGCGGTCGTCGTCGGCGCGGCAGTCGCCGCTGCCGTCGTCGGCCCAGTTCTGCATGAACAGACCGGACACCGCCGCGCCCTGCTGGACCAGTTGCCAGGCCGCCACCGACGAATCCACGCCGCCGGAAACCCCGACCATGACCGCTGCGCCGCTCATGCCACCTGCCGCAACAGGTCCAGCGGGTAGCGGCGCCCGGCCAGGTAGTCGGCCACCACCTGCCACACCAGCGGGCTGCGCCAGCGCGGCGCGGCGGCCTCCAACTCGGCCGGGGTCATCCACAGCGCGCGCACGATGCCGGTGTCCAGCGGCCGCTGCGCATCGTGCGCGACCGGGTCGGCGGCGAAAGCGAAGCGCAGGTAGTGGCGGCCGTTGTCGGCCTTCCACTGGTAGGCGCCGATGAAGGCGGTCGGCTGCACCTGCCAGCCGGTTTCCTCCAGCGTTTCGCGCACCGCGGCCTCGATCAGGCTCTCGTCCGGTTCGAGGTGACCGGCCGGCTGGTTCAGCACCAGCGCACCGGCGATCGCTTCCTCGACCTGCAGCAGCCGCCCATCGCGCACCACCACCGTGGCCACGGTCACATCCGGCTGCCAGGGCTCGGCGATCGCCGTCATCAGAACAGATCCTTGCCGCCGTTGAGTTCGGCGTCCATCGCGTCGGCGCCGCGCGCGGCGGCCTCCAGCGCCTCGCGCAGCGCCGTATCGTCGGCATCGGCGGGCAGCTTGACCACGAACACGGCGGTACCGCCCTGGCGCACCCAGCCGCCGAGGATGTCCGACTGCGCGTCTTCCAGCAGCCGGTTGGCGACCTTGGCGGGCAGGCTGTCGCCCTGCGCCTGGTAGGCCGGCGACCAGACCTCGCGGATGCGGTAGCTGCCGAAGGTCTCGACCGGCGAGCGCACGTAGGTGAGCTGCTTGCGCTCCTGCCCGTGGTCGCGCAGGCCGAACAGCACCTGGTAGTCGCCGTCCTGGTCGGCCTGCACGTCGTAGCCCAGCGCCTGCAGCCGCTTGCCCAGCGCCGCATCCGGCGGCTCGGCGGCCGCCGGCAGGGCGGCGGCGAGCAGTGCGGCGAGCAGCGGAACCTTGGGGAACATCGTCGAATGCATGCGCAGCGCCATCGAAAGGAGGGGAATTGTGCGGGCAGGGCCGGCGATCGTCCAATCCCGGCCGGCGGGCCCCGTATATAATGGGCGGATGCCCCGCAAGAATTCCCCCGAGCACGATCATGGCGTCATGGTGGAGACCGGCAAGCCGGAAGTCGCCCGCCCGCCCATGTATCAGGTGCTGCTGCTGAACGATGACTACACCCCGATGGACTTCGTGGTGACCGTGTTGCAGCAGTTCTTCTCCCTGGACCTGGAGCGCGCCACCCAGGTGATGCTGCACGTGCATACCCGCGGCCGCGGCGTCTGCGGGGTCTATACCCGCGAGGTGGCTGAATCCAAGGTGGCTCAGGTGAACGAGTTCTCGCGGATGAACCAGCACCCCCTGTTGTGCACGATGGAAAAAGCCTGATAGTGGGAGGCGTCGGTCACCGGTTTGCCCGGACTAACGCGGTGTGAACACACTGATCCGATAGGGTTGTGGAAATTCGCAACTCAAGCCACATATTGTCGGCAACAGACGTCGGAGTACACCATGTTCAGCAAAGATCTCGAGCAGACCATCGGCCAGTGCTACAAGCGCGCCAGGGAAGCACGTCATGAGTTCATGACGGTGGAGCACCTGCTGTTGGCGCTGCTCGACAATCCCTCCGCCCAGGCCGTGCTCAAGGCCTGCGGCGCCGACGTCGACCGCCTGCGCAGCGACCTGGAACAGGCCATCGAAGCCTCGGTGGCCCGGTTGGCCGAGGACGACGGCCGCGACACCCAGCCCACCCTTGGCTTCCAGCGGGTGCTGCAGCGGGCGGTCTACCACGTTCAGTCCTCGGGCAAGAAGGAGGTCAGCGGCGCCAACGTGCTGGTGGCGATCTTCGGCGAGAAGGACTCGCATGCGGTGTATTTCCTGAATCAGCAGGACATCACCCGCCTGGACATCGTCAATTACCTGTCCCATGGCATCGCCAAGATGGGCGAGGACGGCGAGCAGGCCGCGCCGAGCGATGGCGAGCCCAAGGGCGAGGCAGGTGAGGGCGAACCGAAGGGCGATGCCCTGGCCGAGTACGCCACCAACCTGAACGAACAGGCCCGCAACGGCCGCATCGACCCGCTGGTGGGCCGCGCCGACGAGATCGAGCGCACCATCCAGGTGCTGTGCCGCCGCCGCAAGAACAACCCGCTGTACGTGGGCGAGGCCGGCGTCGGCAAGACCGCCATCGCCGAGGGCCTGGCCAAGCGCATCGTCGAGGGCAGCGTGCCCGAGGTGCTGGCCGACGCGGTGATCTTCTCGCTCGACCTGGGCGCGCTGGTCGCCGGCACCAAGTACCGCGGCGACTTCGAGAAGCGCCTGAAGGGCGTGCTGACCTCGCTGAAGAAGGTGCCCAACGCAGTGCTGTTCATCGACGAGATCCACACCATCATCGGTGCCGGTTCCGCCTCCGGCGGCACCATGGACGCGTCCAACCTGATCAAGCCGGCGCTGTCCTCGGGCGAGCTGCGCTGCATCGGCTCGACCACGTTCCAGGAGTACCGCGGCATCTTCGAGAAGGACCGCGCCCTGGCGCGGCGCTTCCAGAAGATCGACATCGTCGAGCCGACCGTGGGCGAGACCTTCGAGATCCTGCAGGGCCTCAAGCCCAAGTACGAGGCGCACCACGGCGTGACCTACGCCGACGACGCGCTGCAGGCGGCGGTGGACCTGTCGGTCAAGCACATCGGCGACCGGCTTCTGCCGGACAAGGCGATCGACGTGATCGACGAGGCCGGCGCGCGCCAGCGGCTGCTGCCGGAAGGCCAGCGCAAGGAACTGATCGACATCGAGGAGATCGAGACCATCGTCGCCAAGATGGCGCGGATCCCGGCCAAGCAGGTCAGCGCCACCGACAAGGACGTGCTGCAGCACCTGGAGCGCAACCTGAAGATGGTGATCTTCGGCCAGGATCCGGCGATCGAGACGCTGTCCTCGTCGATCAAGCTGGCGCGCTCGGGCCTGGGCAATCCGGAAAAGCCGATCGGCAACTTCCTGTTTGCCGGCCCCACCGGCGTGGGCAAGACCGAGGTCACCAAGCAGCTGGCGCTGCAGCTGGGCATCGAACTGGTGCGTTTCGACATGTCCGAGTACATGGAGCCGCATTCGATCAGCCGCCTGATCGGTGCGCCCCCGGGCTACGTCGGCTTCGACCAGGGCGGCCTGTTGACCGAGAAGATCGTCAAGACGCCGCACTGTGTGCTGCTGCTGGACGAGGTGGAGAAGGCGCATCCGGACATCTTCAACATCCTGCTGCAGGTCATGGACCGCGGCGTGCTCACCGACACCAACGGGCGCGAGGCCAACTTCAAGAACGTGATCCTGGTGATGACCACCAATGCCGGTGCCACCCAGGCCTCGCGGCGCTCGATCGGTTTCACCCAGCAGGACCACTCCACCGACGCGATGGAGATCATCCGTCGCAGCTTCACCCCGGAGTTCCGCAACCGCCTGGACGCGGTGGTGCAGTTCCAGCCGCTGGCCTTCAGCCACATCCTGCGCGTGGTCGACAAGTTCGTGATCGAGCTGGAGATGTTGCTGCAGGAGAAGCACGTGTCGCTGTCGGCGACCCCGACCGCGCGCGACTGGCTGGCCCAGCACGGCTTCGACCCGCTGATGGGCGCGCGGCCGATGGCGCGGGTGATCCAGGACAAGGTCAAGCGCCCGCTGGCCGACGAACTGCTGTTCGGCAAGCTGGTCAACGGCGGCCGCGTCACCATCGACGTGCGCGACGGCGAGCTGGTGGTGGAGACCCAGGCCGAGCCGGAGCGCCTGCTGCCGGCCACGGTGGACTGAGGCCGGGCCGACAGGCAGGACGAAAGGCGGCTGCAGAGGCTGCAGCCGCCTGGCGAGGTCACCGTCGTTCCACCGTTGCAGACGCGAAAGGCGGCCAGTGGCCGCCTTCTTCATGTCCGCCCGTGGCGGATTACTTCATGCGGTAGGTGATGCGACCCTTGGTCAGGTCGTACGGAGTCATTTCGACCTTCACCCGGTCGCCGGTCAGGATGCGGATGTAGTTCTTGCGCATGCGGCCGGAGATGTGGGCGATGATTTCGTGCCCGTTTTCCAGCTTGACCCGGAACGTGGTATTGGGCAACGTCTCGCTGACGGTGCCTTCGAATTCGATGGAGTCGTCTTTCGACATGTAATCCTGTGCGATTCGGAACGGCCAAAGGCCTGAAGAGCGAGGATTTTACTCGCCTGCGCCGCGCCATGCAAAGTTTGCGTTAATCCCGCTCAGCCCTGGGCCAGTTCCGCGGCCGCCAGGGTGCCGAACTGCGACGTCCAAGGCCCGATCTCGGCCGGTGCCGCCACCAGCGGGGCGATGGCCTCCAGGAAGCGCGGGCGCGGCCAGCGCTCGGCGCCCAGGCTCAGCAGATGGTCGTTCTCCACCTGCGCGTCGATCAGCGGCCAGCCCCAGCCGTGCAGGCGCCGCGCCAGCGCCGCCAGCGCCACCTTGGAGCCGCCGCTGCGGGCGCTGAACATGCTCTCGCCGAAGAACACGCGCCCGCGCGCCACGCCGTAGATGCCACCGACCAGCTCGTCGCCGTCGAACACTTCCACCGAATGCGCGTGGCCGGCCTGGTGCAGTGCCAGGTAGGCGGCGCGCATCGCTGCGGTGATCCAGGTGCCGTCCTGACCGCGGCGCGGGAGTTGCGCGCAGGCGTAGATGACGGCGGCGAAGGCGGTGTCGGCGCGCACCGTCCACGGCGAGCGCCGCAGGCTGCGGCGGAAGCGCGAGGACAGGCGCACGCCGTCGCTGCGGAACACAGTACGCGGGTCCGGGCTCCACCACAGGATCGGCTCGCCGTCGGAGTACCAGGGGAAGATGCCCTGCGCATAGGCGGCGAGCAGGCGGGTCGGCGACAGGTCGCCGCCGATCGCGAGCAGCCCGTCCGGCTCGCGCAGGGCGCTGGACGGCGGCGGGAACGGGGCGGCGGGATCGGCCGCGAGCAGGGCGGGGAGACGAAGCATCGCCGGCAGCGTAGCCGATGCCTCAGGCGTCGTGGCGGAACGGCGAGTGGCGCTGCAGTGCCGCGGCGTGCTGACGCACCTCGGCGCGCTCCTGCGCGCACCACTCGGCCAGCGGCACGCGGAAGCCGGGATCGGCGATCCAGTGGCGGCTGCGCACCAGCCGCGGCAGGAACCCACGGGCGATCTTGTGCTGGCCCTGCGCGCCCGGCTCGAAGCGGGTCAGGCCCTCGCGCAGGCAGTACTCGATGCCCTGGTAGTAGCAGGTCTCGAAGTGCAAGCCGGGCAGGGCATCGCCGCCCCAGTAACGGCCGTACAGGGTGTCGCCGCCGCGCAGGCAGAATGCCCCGGCCACCGGCAGGCCCTCATGCATTGCGAGGAAGATCAGCAGGTTGCGCGGCATCGTTTGCGCAAGATGCGAGAAGAAGTCCAGGGTCAACGCCGGGGAATTGCCGTAGTCGTCGAAGGTGCGCAGGTAGAACCCGTACATCGCCTGCAGGTCGGCGGCGCTGGCCTCGTCGCCGTGCAGCACGCGGAAGCCGATGCCGGCGCGCTGCACCTTGGCCCGCTCCTGGCGGATGTTCTTGCGGTGCTTGTGGTCCATCGCGCCCAGGTAGTCGTCGAAGCCGGTCCAGCCGGCCTCGTTGTGCCACTGGTACTGCACGTCGTTGCGTTCCAGCCAGTCGGCGCCGAACGCGGCGTCCTCGTCGGCACGGTGGAAGTTGACGTGGGCCGAGGACAGGCCGGTGCGCTCGGTCAGCGCCTGCATGGCCGCGAGCAGTTCCTGCTGCGCCGCCGGATCGCGCGCCAGCAGCCGCGGTCCGGTGACCGGCGAGTACGGCACCGCGCACAGCCACTTGGGGAAATAGTCCTGGCCATAGCGCGCGTAGGCATGCGCCCAGGCGTGGTCGAACACGAATTCGCCGTGCGAGTTGCTTTTGACGTAGCCGGGCGCCGCCGCGACCAGGGCCTCGCCATCCCACACGGTGAGATGCAGCGGACTCCAGCCCCAGGCCGGGCGCAGGCAGCCGTGCTGCTCCAGGCCGGCCAGGAAGGCGTGGGCCACGAACGGATTGTGGCCGTCGTGCAGGGCGTCCCAGTCGGCGGCGGCGACCGTGTCGAGCTGGCGCAGCCAGCGGATCCGGCTCATCGCCCCGGCCGCCGCAGCAGAAAGGCGACCCGACCGCCGGTTGTGTCGGCGCGCGCGCTTGCGGGCGCGCGCCGACTGCCGGCCATGCGCCGGCAGCTCAGGTCGAGAATGGACTCAGGCACCCTTGTCCAGGTAACGCTCGGCATCCAGCGCGGCCATGCAGCCGAAGCCGGCCGAGGTGATCGCCTGGCGGTAGTGCTGGTCGGCGACGTCGCCGGCGGCGAACACGCCCGGCACCGAGGTCTCGGTGGCGGCGCCGCCGAGGCCGGAGCGGATCTCCAGGTAGCCGTTGTGCATGGCCAACTGGCCGTCGAACAACTGGGTGTTCGGGTGATGGCCGATGGCGACGAAGAAGCCGTGCGCCTCCAGGTCGCGGGTGCTGCCGTCCTGCACCGACTTGACCCGCACGCCGGTGACGCCGGCCTCGTTGCCCAGCACCTCGTCCACCTGGTGATGCCAGACGGTCTCGATCTTGCCGGCGGCGACCTTGGCGAACAGCTTGTCCTGCATGATCTTTTCCGCGCGCAGGGTGTCGCGGCGATGCACCAGGTAGACCTTGCGGGCGATGTTGGACAGGTACAGCGCCTCTTCCACGGCGGTGTTGCCGCCGCCGACCACGACCACGTCCTGGTCCTTGTAGAAGAAGCCGTCGCAGGTGGCGCAGGCGGACACGCCGCGGCCCTTGAACGCCTCTTCCGAGGGAATGCCCAGGTACTTGGCGGTGGCGCCGGTGGCGATGATCAGCGCGTCGCAGGTGTAGTCGCCGCTGTCGCCGCTGAGCCGGAACGGGCGCTGCGACAGGTCGGCGGTGTGGATGTGGTCGAAGATCACCTCGGTCTCGAAGCGCTCGGCATGCGCCTGCATGCGCGCCATCAGGTCCGGGCCCATCAGGCCGTGCGGGTCGCCGGGCCAGTTGTCGACCTCGGTGGTGGTCATCAGCTGGCCGCCCTGCTGCAGGCCGGTGATCACCACCGGCTTGAGGTTGGCGCGCGCGGCGTAGACCGCGGCGGTCCAGCCGGCCGGGCCGGAACCCAGGATCAGCAGGCGGGAATGCTTGGCGGAATTGGCGGCAGAGGGGCTCATGTATACTCGCGAACAGGGTGAAATGGCGGCGGAAACGCGGCATTGCGCGGGTTCCGGCGAAGGCGCATAGAGTGGCGGCCGGCCTGGAACGAATCAAGCCGCGTGGCGGAAACGCTGCGGCCCGTCGCGACCGACGGCCTCCGCGGCGCGCCAGTGCATGCTGCCAGCAGGCGCCGCCGCGGCACAGCGACGCGAGACCGGACGATTCAGGTAGCGCCTGCTGAAATGCGAGGGCGAGTCGTTTATTATCAATCACTAACGATGCATTTCTAAGGTCTGGTCATAGCGTGGCGAAGCAGGTTCCGGAACGCGGCAAATCCCAGGGCGCCAATGCGGCGGCACGCAAGCAGGGCGCCGCGCCCAACCCACGCCGGCAGAAGCTGTGGCGCGATCTGGCGCTGATCGCGATCGCGCCGCTGTTGCTGTACCTGCTGGCCAGCCTGGCCACGTACTCGGCGACCGATCCGGGCTGGTCGCACACCGGCAGTGTGGTCGCGCCGGTGCACAACATGGGCGGCAAGTTCGGCGCCTGGATCGCCGACGTGCTGCTGCAACTGTTCGGCTACGTGGCCTTCCTGCTGCCGGTGGTGATCGGCGCGATCTCCTGGATCGCGCTGTTCGGCATGGACCAGGACGGCGACGGCGAGGCCGACCTCGGCCCGGCGCTGCGCCTGGTCGGCATCGTCGGCTTTTTGATCGCCGCCACCGGGCTGCTGCACCTGCGCCTGTTCGCCGGCGACGTGGCCGGCGCCGGCGGCATCCTCGGCAAGCTGGTCGGCAATTCGTTGGGCGCGGGCTTCGGCGCGCTCGGCGCCAATCTGTTCGTGCTGGTACTGCTGCTGGTGTCGGTGACCCTGGCCACCGGGCTGTCCTGGTTCGCGGTGATGGAGCGCATCGGCAAGGTGGTGATGACCTTGCCGGCGCTGGCCCGCCGCGGCACCCAGCAGGCCAACGAATGGCAGCAGACCCGCGCCATGCGCGAGGAACGTGAGGAAGTGCGCAAGGTCGACGCGGTGCAGCGCGCCAAGCGCGAGCCGGTCAAGATCGAGCCGCCGCCGGCGCCGGTGGTGGAGAAGAGCGAGCGCGCCAAGCGTGAGCAGCAGATCCCGCTGTTCCACGGCACCGGCAGCGACCCGTCCGGCGTGCCGCCGCTGGCCCTGCTTGACGATCCCAAGCCGCAGGCCAAGGGCTATTCCGAGGAGACCCTGGAAACCCTGTCGCGGCAGATCGAGTTCAAGCTCAAGGACTTCCGCATCGAGGCGCAGGTGGTCGGGGCCTATCCGGGCCCGGTGATCACCCGCTTCGAGATCGAGCCGGCGCCGGGCATCAAGGTCAGCCAGATCAGCTCGCTGGACAAGGACATTGCCCGCGGCCTGTCGGTGAAGTCGGTGCGCGTGGTCGACGTGATCCCGGGCAAGTCGGTGATCGGCCTGGAGATCCCCAACGTCAGCCGCGAGATGATCTATCTCAGCGAGCTGCTGCGCTCCAAGGAATACGACAAGTCGGCCAGCCCGCTGACCCTGGCCCTGGGCAAGGACATCGCCGGGCGCCCGACTGTGGCCGACCTGGCGCGCATGCCGCACCTGCTGGTCGCCGGTACCACCGGCTCGGGCAAGTCGGTGGCGGTCAACGCGATGGTGCTGAGCCTGCTGTACAAGGCCTCGGCCAAGGACCTGCGGATGCTGATGATCGACCCGAAGATGCTCGAACTGAGCGTCTACCAGGGCATCCCGCACCTGCTGGCGCCGGTGGTCACCGATATGAAGGAGGCCGCCAACGGCCTGCGCTGGTGCGTGGCGGAAATGGAGCGCCGCTACAAGCTGATGAGCGCGGTCGGCGTGCGCAACCTGGCCGGCTTCAACAAGAAGGTCAAGGACGCGCAGGACGCCGGGCAGCCGCTGATGGACCCGCTGTTCAAGCCCAACCCGGACCTGGCCGAGGCGCCGCGGCCGCTGGACACGCTGCCGTTCATCGTCATCTTCATCGACGAATTCGCCGACATGATGATGATCGTCGGCAAGAAGGTCGAAGAGCTGATCGCGCGTCTGGCGCAGAAGGCCCGCGCCGCCGGCATCCACCTGATCCTGGCCACCCAGCGCCCGTCGGTGGACGTGATCACCGGCCTGATCAAGGCCAACATCCCGACCCGCATCGCGTTCCAGGTCAGCTCCAAGATCGATTCGCGCACCATCCTCGACCAGTCCGGCGCCGAGACCCTGCTCGGCCACGGCGACATGCTGTACCTGCCGCCCGGCACGGCGATGCCGGACCGCGTGCACGGCGCCTTCGTCAGCGACGAGGAAGTGCACCGGGTGGTCGAGCACCTCAAGGCCAGCGGCCCGGCTGACTACATCGAGGGCGTGCTGGACGAAGTGCAGACCATGGGCGACGGCACCGTGATCGGCGCCACCGGCCTGCCGGAAGCCGGCGGCGGTGGCGGCGACGAATCCGACCCGCTGTACGACGAGGCCCTGCGCATCGTCACCGAAACCCGCCGCGCCTCGATCTCCGGCGTGCAGCGGCGGCTGAAGATCGGCTACAACCGCGCCGCGCGGCTGATCGAGGCGATGGAAGCCGCCGGCGTGGTCAGCCCGCCCGAACACAACGGCGACCGCAGCGTGCTGGCGCCGCCGCCGCCGAAGTGAGGCGCTCCGCGCCATTCGCCGGCCATGGCCGGCGCCTGCGAGGACCTATGCCGCTGCGCGCCGCGCGCTGGCTGCTCGGCTCGGCGCTGCTGGCGCTGGCCGGCGCCGCCGCCGCGCAGCCGGCACCGGCCACGCACCGCGACAACGACCAGGCCACGGCCACCGCGGCCGCACCGGTGGTCAGCAACAACTACAGCTACGTGCGCTACCGCGCCGACTACGAGGTACGCGAGGACGCCACCAGCGTGGAGACCGACGAGTACGAACTGCTGCTCAAGACCAAGGCCGGCGTCGACCAGTTCAGCCAGGTGCGGCTGGGCTACAGCGAGAAGCTGGAGACGCTGGAGGTGCTGGCCGCCTACACGCTGACCCCGGACGGGCTGCGCCACGACGTGCCGGCCGACAAGATCTACACCCAGGAGAGCTATTCCAGCGCGACGGCGGCGATGTACGCCGACCGCAAGGTCAAGGTGGTGGTGTTCCCCAACCTGATGCCCGGCGCGCGCCTGGTGTACCGGGTGCGCCGCACCCAGAACGTGCCGTACTTCCCCGGTTACTTCAGCCTGTGGGAGACCTTCAGCGTGTTCTCCCAGTACGACGACGCCACGGTGACCCTGGTGGCGCCGCGACGCCTGCAGATGCACCTGTACACCCGCGGCGTGCAGGGCAGCAACACGCCGACGATCGACGGCGAACAGGCCCGCTGGGAATGGCGCTACAGCCGCCGCGAACCGATGAAGAGCCAGAACTGGTCGGCGGCCACCTGGGAATTCAGCCCGACCATCATGGCCAGCAGCTTCCGCCGCTGGTCGCAGATGGCCCAGGCCTACCAGCACAGCAGCGCCGCTGCCGCGCAGGTCACGCCCAAGGTGCGCGCCCGCGCCGAGCAGATCACCGCCGGCATCGGCGACCGCCGCGCGCAGGCCGCCGCGCTGTACGAGTGGGTGGCGCGCAATATCCGCTACGTGGCGGTGTACCTGGGCAACGGCGGGCTGCAGCCGAACAGCGCCGACAGCATCCTCGACAACCACTACGGCGACTGCAAGGACCACACCGTGGTGCTGGAAGCGCTGCTGGCGGCCAAGGGCATCGCCAGCACGCCGGTGCTGCTCGGTGCGCAGGGCGGGCCGACCCTGCCCGAGGTGCCGGTGCTGGGCCGGTTCAACCACGCCATCACCTATCTGCCCGAATTCAAGCTGTACGTGGACTCGACCAGCCCCTATGCGCGCTTCGGCCAGTTGCCGGCCGGCGACCTCGGCGTGCCGGTGCTGCATACCGCCGACGGCACCGTGGCGCGCACGCCGCCGGACGACGCCAAGGTCAACCGCTACCTGGCCGAGACCGACTACCGTTTCGCCGCCGATGGCAGCGTCAGCGGCATCACCCGCCTGGACAGCGGCGACGTCGGCGAGATCGGCCTGCGCACCATGTTCGTGCAGCTCAATGCGCAGAACCGCACCCGCATCGAGGAGTCGATCGTCGCCGCCTCCGGCTTCGACGGCAGCGGCGAGCTGCTGCTGCAGGGGGCACCGCAGGACCTGAGCCGGCCGTTCGGCTACGCCTACCGCTTCCGCGCCCACGACTATGTGGACTTCGGCGTGGTCGGCGGCATGAGCCTGCCGCTGATGCCGGGCGCCGACTCGGTGCGCGGGGTCTACAGCACCGCCTCGGCCGAGCGCAATCTGACCCCGTTCTACTGCAACGACAACGCGCGCAGCGAGACCTACCGGCTGACCTTCCCGGACAGCGTGCCGATCATCGCGATCCCGGCCGACACCCATTTCCGCAACGCCGCCGGCGAGTACGCCGCCACCTGGGTGCGCGACGGACAGACCGTGACCGCCACGCACACGCTGCACCGGCGCGCGATCCACGGCCCGGCGGCGCTGTGCCAGCCGCAGGACTACGCCGCTTTCCGCGAGCTGTATCAGCAGGTGCGGCGCGGCTTCCGCGGGCAGATCCTGTACGGCGACCTGCGCCGGATGCAGACCGGGCCGTAGCCGCGGTGCGGCAGTCCACCCTCTGATCGCCTATTCAGGCGCGCCGCGTCACACTTCCCACACTCCATCCGGAAATCCATCCGCATGCTTCGCACACTCCGTTACACCGTCCTCGCCACCGCGCTGCTGGCCGGCTCCGCCTTCGCCGGCGCCCGCGAGGACCTCACCGCCTTCACCCGCGGGCTGAAGGGCCTGGACGGCCAGTTCGCGCAGAAGGTCTACGACGGCAAGGGCACGCTGAAGGAAAGCTCCAGCGGTCGCGTCGCGCTGTCGGCGCCGCGCCTGTTCCGCTGGGAATACCGCAAGCCCTATACCCAGCTGATCGTCGCCGACGGCAGCAAGGTGTGGGTGTACGACCCGGACCTGAAGCAGGCCACGGTGCGCGCGCAGGGCAGCGAGGAGCAGAACAGCCCGCTGACCGCGCTGATCGACCCGGGCAAGCTCGACCGCCAGTACGACGTCAGCGAGGAGGCCGTGGCCCGCGACGGGCTGCAGTGGCTGACCATGACCCCGAAGGTGGACACCGAGGCCAGCTTCCAGATGGCCAAGCTCGGCTTCGACCGCAATGGCCTGGCGCGCATGGAAGTGGTCGACCCGGTCGGCCAGCGCACCGAGATCAGCTTCAGCGACTGGAAGCGCAATCCGGCCTTCGCCACCGGCACCTTCCGCTACGTCCCGGACAAGGACGTGGACGTGGTCGGCGATCGCTGAGCCGGCTGCCGCCGCGCACGTTGTCGGTGCGCGGCGGTTTGCCCGGTCAGTCCGGGCAGGTCTGCACTTCGATGCTGACGTGGCCCAGCGTGACCACGCCCTGCAGGCGTGCGTGGTAGAACGCCGCCGGCCGCGGCTTGTGCGTCACCAGCGACACGATCGCCGCGTGCTGGCCGGGGCCGACCCGCCACACGTGCAGGTCGGCGATGCGCTCGTCGTCCTGCTGCAGGCGGTCGCGGATCTGCGCCTGCAGCGCCGCCGGCGCCGAGGCGTCGAGCAGCACCGCGCCGGTGTCGCGCAGCAGCGCCAACGACCAGCGTGCGATGACGATGGCGCCGACGATGCCCATCAACGCATCGGTCCAGGTCCAGCCCAGGTACTTGGCCAGCAACAGGGCGACGATCGCCATCACCGAGGTCAGCGCGTCGGCCAGCACGTGCATGTAGGCCGAGCGCAGGTTGTGGTCGGCGTGCGCGTGGCGATCGTGGCTGTGCGCGGGCGCGGCATGGGCGTGCGCATGCCCGTGGTGATCGTGAGGATGGTGATGGCCGTGACCGTGCGCGTGATCGTGATCGTGATCGTGATCATGCCCATCGTGGTGCGCGTGGTCGTCATGCCGGTGCGCGGCATCGGCGTGGTCATGATGATGCCCGTGCCCGTGCCCATGGCCATGGCCATGATCGTGGTGGTGATCGGCGCCGAGCATCCAGGCGCTGAGCAGGTTCACCAGCAGCCCCAGCGCCGCGATCCACAGCGCCTCGTCGTAGGCGATGTGCACCGGCTGCGCCAGGCGCAGTGCCGACTCCACGCCGATGCCCAGGGCGATCAGCGCCAGGATCAGCGCACTGGAAAAGCCCGCCAGGTCGCCGACCTTGCCGGTGCCGAAGGTGAAGCGCGGGTTGTGCCGGTGTCGGCGCGCGAACCAGTAGGCAAAGCCGGCCAGCGACAGCGCGCCGGCATGGGTGGCCATGTGCAGGCCATCGGCCAGCAGCGCCATCGAGCCGGTCCACCAGCCGGCGACGATCTCCACGAACATCATCGCGGCGGTCAGCGCCACCACCGACCAGGTGCGGCGCGCATTGCGCTCGTGGCGCGTGCCGAGGAAGTCGTGCTGATGGGTGAACGCGTCCAGGGTGTCGTGGTGGCTCATGGCGGGGTGGCCGGGCAGCGGAGGCGCCGCGATTCTAGCGCTGGCGTCGGTGTCGCGCAGGCCTGCGGCACGGCGTCCGCGGGTCACGGCGATAGAATGGGCGCATGGCCAAACGCAGACCCTTCGCTTCCGATGCCCCCGACCTGCTGAGCGTGGACCGCGAGGCCATGCGCCCGCTGGCCGAGCGCATGCGCCCGCGCACGCTCGACGAGATGGTCGGGCAGAAGCGCCTGCTGGCGCCGACCAGTGCGCTGCGCCGCGCGGTGGCGTCCGGCCGGGTGCACTCGATGATCCTGTGGGGGCCGCCGGGCTGCGGCAAGACCACCCTGGCGCTGCTGCTGGCGCAGTACGCCGAGGCCGAGTTCAAGGCGATCTCGGCGGTGCTGTCCGGCCTGCCGGAGGTGCGGGGGGTGCTGGCCGAGGCCGCGCAGCGTTTCGCCGACGGGCGCCGCACGGTGCTGTTCGTCGACGAGGTGCATCGCTTCAACAAGGCGCAGCAGGACGCGTTCCTGCCGCACATCGAGCGCGGCACCATCCTGTTCGTCGGCGCCACCACCGAGAATCCCTCGTTCGAACTGAATTCGGCGCTGCTGTCGCGCTGCCGCGTGCACGTGCTGGAGGCGGTGTCGCCGCAGGACATCGCCGAGGCGCTGCAGCGGGCGCTGCACGATCCCGAACGCGGCCTCGGCGCCGAGCAGCTGCAGGTCTCCGACGCGGCGCTGCTGGAGATCGCCGGCGCCGCCGATGGCGACGTGCGGCGCGCGCTGACCCTGCTGGAGATCGCCGCCGAGCTTGCACAGGACGAGGGCGGTGAGATCACCGCGCACACCTTGCAGCAGGTGCTGGCCGACCGCACCCGCCGCTTCGACAAGGGCGGCGAGCAGTTCTACGACCAGATCTCGGCGTTGCACAAGTCGGTGCGCAGCTCCAATCCGGACGCGGCGCTGTACTGGCTCACGCGCATGCTCGACGGCGGCTGCGATCCGTCCTACCTGGCGCGGCGCCTGACCCGCATGGCGATCGAGGACATCGGCCTGGCCGACCCGCGCGCGCAGTCGATGGCGCTGGAAGCCTGGGACATCTACGAGCGCCTGGGCAGCCCCGAAGGCGAGCTGGCCTTCGCGCAATTGGTGCTGTACCTGGCCAGCACCGCCAAGTCCAACGCCGGCTATGCCGCGTTCAACCAGGCCAAGGCCGAAGTGCGCGAGACCGGCACCCAGGAGGTGCCGCTGCACCTGCGCAACGCGCCGACCAAGCTGATGAAGACGCTGGGCTACGGCGCCGACTACCAGTACGACCACGACGCCGAGGGCGGCATCGCCCTGGACCAGACCGGCTTCCCCGATGCGATGGGCGAGCGGGTTTACTACCGGCCGGTGGAGCGCGGCCTGGAGATCAAGCTCAAGGACAAGCTGGACCGCCTGCGCGCCGCGCGCGAGCAGGCGCGGGCTGACAAGGCCGGGCGGCGCGGCTGACGGCCACCTAACCGCGGCGCGCGATGCCGCTGGACACCCGCGCGCAACGCCCCGCATACTCGCGGCAGGAGATGGCGTTCCTCCTCTAACCACCACGCGCTCGGCGTGGTTGATGACGCCTACAGTCGCCCGACCAGGTCGGGGCTGTAGGCGCGCGCGTCCGCATCCCTCGCTCCGGTCGGCCCAATCCGTGGCGGAGGAGAGGACCGATGCCCAAGTTGCAACGCCTGGAACAGTTCGAATTGCTGCCCTACCTGGGCAAATGGTTGGTGATTGCCCTGATCGTCGGCACGCTGGCAGGCAGTGCGTCGGCGCTGTTCCTGTTCTCGCTCGACGGCGCCACGGCCTGGCGCGAAGCGCATCGCTGGGCGATCTGGTTGCTGCCCGTTGCCGGATTCGGCGTCGGCCTGGTCTACCACCTGCTCGGCAAGGCGGTCGATGGCGGCAACAACCTCATCATCGACGAGATCCACGATCCGAAGAAGGTCGTGCCGCTGCGGATGGTGCCGCTGGTGCTGGGCGGCACGGTGGTGTCGCACGTGTTCGGCGCATCGGTGGGCCGTGAAGGGACGGCGGTGCAGATGGGCGGGGCCTTGGCGGACCAGCTCACCCATGTGCTGCGTCTGCAGCGTCCGGACCGGCGCATGCTGTTGATGGCCGGCATGAGCGCCGGTTTCGCCTCGGTGTTCGGCACGCCACTGGCGGGCGCGGTGTTCGGCCTGGAAGTGCTGGCAATCGGTCGTATGCGCTACGACGCGCTGTTCCCTTGCGTCGTCGCCGCGATCGTCGCCGACCAGGTGTGCCGCGCCTGGGGCATCCAGCACACCGCCTATGCGATCGGCCAGGTCGTGCCGGTGAGCGCCGCCAGCGTGACGGCCGTGGTCGCCGCGGGCATCGTGTTCGGGCTGGTCGGCATGCTGTTCGCGACCGCGACGCACCACGTCGGTGGACTGGTCAAGCGGACGGTCGCCTATGCGCCCCTGCGACCGGCCCTTGGCGGCATCGTGATCGCCACGGCCGCGTGGGCGCTGGATGCCTACCGCTATGTCGGGCTGGGCATCCCCGACATCGTGCGGTCCTTTCGCCAGCCGATGGCGCCGTGGGATTTCCTGGGCAAGTTCGCGTTCACCGTCGCCTCGCTGGGCAGCGGGTTCAAGGGTGGGGAAGTGACGCCCTTGTTCTACATCGGCGCGACCCTCGGCAACGCGCTGGCGCCGCTGCTGCATCTGCCGTTCCCCTTGCTTGCCGGCATCGGCTTCGTGGCGGTCTTCGCGGGGGCAGCCAACACGCCGATCGCCACCACATTGATGGCGATGGAACTGTTCGGGGCCGATATCGGACCGCTGGCGGCGATCGGCTGCGTCACCGCGTTCCTGTTTTCGGGCCACACCGGCATCTATCACGCACAACGCCTCGGGCACGGTAAGCATCGCCGCGCCGCAGGGCCGATGCCGGAGGCGCTGCGCATCGCCGACCTGCGGCCGTTGCGGCGCCGGCCGCTGCCCGTGCAGCACACGGCGGTGGACGTCGACGCCGAGCGGCTGCCGTGAGCCGGCCGCTTCCCGCGCAACTGGTGGCCTTGCGCCTGTATTTTCCGTTCTCCACCAAGACCGGGCGATCCACGCGCTTCTGGCACCGGCTGACCGCGCCGGCGCTCGCCGACCACCTGCTGGCGATGGCGCGCCGCAGCCGCATTGCCCAGGCGATGCTGCATCCGGTCGAGCGCGGCTATCTGCCCGGCGCTGGCCTGTCGCATCGGCATCCGGAGTTGAACGGCATGCGCCATCCGCATTGCCTGGAACTGCTGGACACCGAGCAGCGCCTGCGCGATTTTGTGGCCGACCATGCCGAGGAGTTGCGCAAGGTCCACGCGGTGCTCTTCCTCTGCGAACTGCCGCTTGCGCACAATGGGGGCTCTCACTCCGCCTTTCGCGCCCAGGGTGCCGCCCCATGAACACGCTCCAGACCATTGTCGCGATCGGGATCGGCGCGATGATCGGCGCCTTGGCGCGCTACGCGTTGAGCCTGGCGATGAACGGCGTGGTGCCACAGATCCCGATGGGAACGCTGGCGTCCAACCTGATCGCGGCCTACATCGTCGGGGCCGGCATCGCCTTCTTCGCGGCGATGCCGACGCTGTCGCCGGCGTGGCGCCTGTTCGTGATCACCGGGCTGGCCGGGGGGTTGTCGACGTTCTCGACGTTCTCGGCCGAACTGTTACTGCTGTTGCGCGACGGCCGTCTGGGCTGGTCGGCGGCAATGCTGGCGATGCATGTGGGCGGCTCGCTGCTGATGACGTTGCTGGGCATGTTCACCATCTCACTGGTCCGAAATGCATGAGCGAGGCGAGGACGATGCAAGGCTATCAACTGACGTTCTTCACCGAACAGGAACGGCGGCACCGACATGCGCCGCTCGGCGAATGGTTGCTGCAGTTCGCCAAGGCGCATGGCGCCTGCGGCGGCACGGTGGTCGGCGGGCTCGAAGGCTTCGATCACGGCGGCCACCTGCATGCCACGCACTTTTTCGAGCTGGCCGAACAGCCACTCGCGGTCACCGTGTCGGTGGATGAGGCCGCCTGCCAGCGGCTGATGCAGGCCTTGGCAGAGGAAGAGCTCGATCTGAGCTACGTGAAAGTGCCGGTCGAGTATGGACGCGTGGGTAAGGCCGCCGCCTAAACGACCTGCGGCGCATCACCGTCGGCGGTGCATGGTCGAGATCAGCCCAGCAGGGCGGCGCCCACGCCCAGCGGCGGCGCCAGCAGCGCCAGCGGCACGATCAGCCGCGGCCGGTACGGCAGCAGGCCCAGGGTCAGCAGCGCCGCGCTGGCGCTGAGCGAGCCCACCCACAGCACCGGGCCGATGCCCCAGCCGCGCGCGGCCACGCAGCAGGCGAACGCCGCGCCGAGCAACGGCCAGCCGGCGGCCTGCAGTTGCCGCAGGCGCGGCGCGGATGCGCGCTGTGCGCCGTAAAGCTCAAGCTGGTGTTTCTCCATGCCCAGGCACAGCGCGACGAAACCGGAGAAGGCCAGGCACAGGCCGAGCACGGTCATGCGCCCTCCGTGGCCAGGACCGGCTTGGCCGATCCGCCGCGTTCGCGGGCGCGGCGTTCGGCCGCCGACAGTGGCGGTTGCCAGCGCTGCATGCGCCGCGCGGCCAGCGCCAGGGCCAGGCCGAGGAACAGGCAGACCAGGTCGAACCCGGCCAACGCCCAGTCGCCGGCCAGCAGACTCACGCCCAGGTGCGCATTGGTGGTCATGGCGTTGAGCAGCGGCAGCAAGCCGAACAGCGCCGCCCCTGCATACAGTTGCCAGGCCCACATGGCGCGCTTCGGCCACACCTGCGCGGCGAGCAGGGCCGCGACCCAGGCCAGGAAGAACACCGCCGCTTCGCGCTCCGGACGTGCCTCCAGCTGCAGCGGCAATAGCCGGTTGCCCCAGAAATAGGCGGCGAAGGCGATCGGCAGCCCGGCCACGGTACCGATGTTGAGCGCATCGACCAGGCGCAGGCCCAGGCCGATGCGGCCGGCCTTGGCGTGCTTGGGCCGCTCCTTGACCGCCCACAGGATCGCGCCGCTGGCCACCATCAGGCAGCCGAGCAGGCCGCAGCCGAAGAACAGCCAGCGCAGCCAGGGGCCGGCGAAGTGCGCCAGGTGCAGGCCGTACAGAGTGCTGCGGGTTGCCGCGGCGGCGCCCAGTGCGCCGCTGCGGCCGAGGATCTGGCCGCTGGCCGCGTCCAGCAACAGCGAGGGCGTGGTGTAGCCCAGCCGCTGGCCGTCGCCCTGGCGGATCTGGATGGCCGCGGCGGCGTCGCCGGCGTTGTACACGGTGAAGCCGGCGATCGGCGCCTGCGCGCCCCATTCGCGGCGCGCCACGTCCAGCAGTTGCGCGATCGGCAGCATGTGCCCGGGCGTGCCGCTGGCCTCGCGCAGGTTCTGCGGCTCCTGGAAGGCCTCGGCATAGAAGGCCTGCTCCGCATCGGGATAGGCCGTTTTGATGCCCCAGGGCAGGTACATCAGCATCAGCGTGACCAGCCCGGTGTAGGTGATCATCGCGTGGTAGGGCAGGGCGAGCACCGCGCTGGCGTTGTGGAAGTCCAGCCACGAGCGCTGGCCCTTGGCCGGGCGGAAGGTGAAGAAGTCCTTGAAGATCTTCTTGTGGGTGATCACGCCGCTGATGATCGCCACCAGCATGAACATCGCGCAGAAGCCGACGATGTAGCGCGCCCACAGCGCCGGGATGTAGTGCAGGTCGAAGTGCAGGCGGTAGAAGAAATCGCCGCCGCGGGTGTCACGGGTCTCGCTGGCCTCGCCGCTGACCGGGTCGAGCAGGGCGTTGCCGAACATCTCCTTGCGGCTCTGGCGGGTGCCGTCGGCCGGCGGCGGGTTGAGCCAGAACAGGTCGGTGAACGGCGCGCGCGGGTTGGCCAGCGACACGAACCATTGCGGCGACTGCGGCGCCTCGCGCTGCAGCAGCGCCACCGCGCGTGCGGCGACCACGTCGGTGCCCGGTTGTGCGGCCGGCAGCTCCGGACGCATCCAGCGGCTGATCTCGTTGCGGAAATAGCTGGCGGTGCCGGCCATGAAGATCAGCAGCAGCACCCAGGACACCAGCAGGCCGCTCCAGGTGTGCAGCCAGGCCATCGATTGGCGGAATCCCTGCTTCATGGCGCGTGCTGCTGCAGCCAGACGATGGCCAGCGCCATCGGTGCCAGCAATGCCGCGATGCCCAGCCAGGCGCGCCCGGCGCTGCGCGCGGCGAACGCCCACAGCGCGGTGCAGGCGCAGACCAGGATGCCGAGCATCATGCCGCTCAGCACCGCCTGCGCACGCAACGACGGCCACAGCAGCGGCAGCAGCACTGCGGTGGCCGCGGCCAGCGCGTAGCCGCCGACGATGGCGGCCAGGGTGCGTACCAGCACGCCCAGCCAGGGCGGCACGGTGCGGCGCCGCGGCGTGGCCGGGGCATCAGGGGTGCGGAGCGAAGCGGAAGAAGAAGACATGCAGGCCCGTTGGGAGGAAGCACCGGCTGGGCAGCGGAGGACAGCGCGTGGCGGCGGTGGCTGAGATGTCAGTTAATGATACGCATTCCTATCTTTGGCGCAAATGCGGGACTTCACCACCTGGAGCGTCGTGTAGTTGGAGCGGCTGCCACGGTGCGCCGCGTGGCGTGTCAGATCGCGTCGTCCAAGCTGTTCGCTGCGGATGCGCTGAAGAACCTGCTGGACCAGGCCGTCTGAGCGAATCGCCGTCCATCACCGTTGTTGCGATCGCGTCAGCGCCGCGGTGCGTGCACAGGCGCGCGATTGGCCTTCATCGCGTCGGCGGCAGCAATTTTCTGCGCCACCGCCTCGCGCAGCGGCGACGCGGCGGGCAGCAGGGTCGACAGGTGGCGCCAGTCGCCGGCCGCGTCGGCGTAGCGCTGCTGTTGGAAGGCGGCGATGCCGCGCATCCACAGCGCCCGCTGGTTGTCCGGTTGCTGCGCCAGGACCCGGTCGAGCATGTCGCGGGCGGCGCGGCCGACGGCCAGATCCGCGTGTTGTGCCATGTCGGTCTCCGCCCAACCGAGCAATGCCTCGACGTTGTCCGGGTCCAGGCGCAGGGCCTGCGCGTAGGCGCGCTGCGCGTCCTGCGGGCGCTTCGCCTGCTGGGCGTCCCAGGCCTGCTGCAACATGTCCTGCAGCCCTTGGACGTTCGGATCCGCGGCGGACGGCGGCAGCGGCTGCAGCGGCACACCGGCCAGGGCCGTCGGTGTGCCGACGTGCCAGTAGAGGCCGGCGCCGAGCGATGGCAGGAGCAGCGCAAGCAGCAGCGTCATACCGCGCTGCGCGCGGGCGCCGCTCCGGTGCATGAGCAACGGGCGCAGCACCGCGAACAGGGCGATGCTCAGCATCGCGGCGGCGGCCAGGACAAAGCCGGGCATCACCAGGCGTCCTCCGCGTCCGCTTCCGCCGTCGCGGCGCCGATGGCGCGACGGCGCTGGCGCAGCGTCGCCACGATCACGCCGGCGCCGCTCAGCAGCAACAGCGCCGGACCGAACCACAGCAGCCAGGTGCCCGGCGCCAGCGGCGGGTCGTACAGCACGAAGGCGGAGTAGCGATCGACCATGTACTGCTTGATCTGCGCATCGCTGCGCCCGGCCTGCAGTTGCGCGAACACCTGGTGGCGCAGGTCGCGCGCAAGGGTGGCGTCGGAATCGGCCAGGTTCTCGTTCTGGCAGACCAGGCAGCGCAATTGCGCGGTCAATTGCTGGAAGCGCTGCTCCTGCGCATGGTCCTTGAAGGGTAACGGGTCAACCGCCTGGGCGAAGGCCGGCACTGCGCCGCCTATCACCCACAGCAGCATCAGCAACCGCCACCACAGCATGCGCCGGGGCGTCCGTGCGACGAGGACGCTCATCGCCGCGCTCCGCCGAGCGCGGCAATCGCTGGGCGCACTTCGTCGGCCAGCACCTGCGGCGTCAGCACGCCGACGTGCTTGTAGCGGACCACGCCGTCGGCATCGATCAGGAAGGTTTCCGGGGCGCCGTACACGCCCAGGTCGATGGCGCGCTGGCCGTCGGCGTCCACCAGCACCAGCGCATACGGATTGCCGCGCTGCGCCAGCCAGGCGGCGGTGTCGTGCGGCTCGTCGCGGTAGGCGTAGCCGACCAGGATCACGCCCAGGTGCCGGGCCTGCGCCATCAGCAGCGGATGCTCCTCGCTGCATGCCATGCACCAGCTGCCGAACACGTTGAGCAGATACGGGCGGCCGCGCAGCGCCTCGCTGCCGCTGCGCAGGTCCGGGCGGTCCAGGTGCGGCAGCGCGAACGCCGGCACCGGCTTGCCCAGCAGCGGCGATGGCACCTCGCGCGGGTCGTGGCTGCGGCTCCACCACAGCCCGAACCCGAACAGCGCGGCCAGCAGCACGAACGCGGCCAGCGGCAGCAGCCGGCTCATGGCGCGGCTCCGGCGAGCGCGGCCGGCGCGGCCGGCGCGGTAGCGCTCGCCGCAGCCGGCTGCGCACGCAAGCGGCGCGCGCCGGCGCTGACGAAACCGCCGAGCATCATCAGCAGGCCGCCGGCCCAGATCCAGCGGATGAAGGGCTTGTCGTACAGGCGCAGGGTCCAGCCGTACTCGATGTGCTGGTCGTCGACCGGCTCGCCCAGGGCGACGTACAGATCGCGCAGCACACCGGCGTCAATGGCCGCCTCGGTCTGTATCCGCTCGCTGCTGTACAGACGCTTCTGCGGGTGCAGTACCGCCACGACGGCGCCGTCGCGCAGCACGCTCACCGTGCCTTGTTCGGCCTTCCAGTTGGGGCCATCGATCAACTGCACGCCATCGAAGCGAAAGCTGTGCGCGCCGATCTGCGCGCTCTGGCCGGGATCCAGGCGCACGTCGCGTTCAACCGACAGGCTTTCCGACAGCAGCACGCCGGCCACGAACACCGCAACCCCGGCATGCGCGAGCAGCATGCCGGCCAGCTCGGCGGGGAAGCGGCGGCCACGCGGCGCGCTGCGCCAGCGGGTCAGCGCATACAGGGCGGTGCCGACGCCGACCCAGGCCGCGGCGGCGACGCCGGCCACCGCACGCAGCGTGCCCGCGCTCAACAGCCATGCCAGCAGCGCGCAGCCGAGCGCGGCCAGCCCGGCGCGGGCGGCCACCGCGCGCAGTGCGCCGGGTTCAGTGCGTCCCCAGCGCAGGTAGGGGCCGAACGGCAACAGCAAGACCACCGGCAACATCAGCAACGGGAACAGCAGGCCGAAGTAGGGCGGCCCCACCGAAATCTTGCCCAACCGCAGCGCATCGCCGAGCAGCGGGAACAGCGTGCCCAGCAGCACCATCGCCGCGGCCACGCTGAGCATCAGGTTGCCGACCAGGATCGCGGTCTCCCGCGACAGCGCGGCGAACGGCTTGCCCGCGGCCAGACGTGGCGCGCGCAGTGCGTACAGCAGCAGCGAGCCGCCGACCACCAGTACCAGGAAGCCGAGGATGTACAGGCCGCGACGCGGGTCGGCGGCGAAGGCGTGCACCGAGGTCAGCACGCCCGAGCGCACCAGGAAGGTGCCCAGCAACGACAGCGAGAACGCCAGGATCGACAGCAGCAGGGTCCAGGCGCCGAGCGCGCCACGCTTATCGGTGACCGCCTGGGTGTGGATCAGCGCGGCGCCCACCAGCCACGGCATGAAGCTGGCGTTCTCCACCGGGTCCCAGAACCACCAGCCGCCCCAGCCCAACTCGGCGTAGGCCCACCAGCTGCCGGCGACGATGCCGGCGCTGAGGAAGCCCCAGGCGACGTTGGTCCACGGCCGCGCCCAGCGTACCCAGGCCTGCTGCTGTTCGCCGCCGAGCAAGGCGGCGATGGCGAAGGCGAAGGCCACCGAGAAGCCGACGTAGCCGGTGTACAGCACCGGCGGATGCAGCACCATGCCCGGGTCCTGCAGCACCGGGTTGAGTTCGCTGCCGTCGCGCGGCATCGGTGAGAGCCGCACGAAGGGATTGGAGGTGAACAGGACGAAGGCCAGGAAGCCGCTGGAGATCAGCCCGAGCACGCCGAGCACGCGCGCGGCGAACGCTTCCGGCAAGTGCCGGCCGCTGCGCGCCAGCGCCACCGTCCACAGGTTGAGGATGGCGATCCACAGCAGCAGCGAGCCTTCGTGCGCGCCCCACACCGCGGCCAGCCGGTAATACCAGGGCTGCGCCAGGTTGGCGTTGGCGGCGACGTAGCGCACCGAGAAATCCAGCTGCAGCAACACATAGCCGAGCAGGCCGAAGGCCAGCCAGGCGAAGCCGGCCTGGGCGTAGGCGGCCGGCCGCGCCACCGCCATCCAGGCGCGCTGGCCGCGCCAGGCGCCGAGCAGCGGCAGCACGCCCTGCACCAGTGCCAGCAGCAAGGCCAGGATCAGCGCGCACTGGCCGAGTTCGGCGCTCATGGCGCGGCGCTCCCGATGCGGCGGGACGCGATCGGGCTCATGGCCGCGCCGTGACCGCAGCCGCCGCCGCGGCGGTGCGAGCGGTCTTGGCGCGATCGGCATGCGCCTGCGCCATCGCGTCCTTTAGTTCCTGCGGCATGTAGGTCTCGTCGTGCTTGGCCAGCACCTCGGTGGCGACGAAGCGCGCGCCCTGCATCGAGCCGGTGGCGATCACCGCCTGGTTGTCGCGGAACAGGTCGGGCAGGATGCCGGTGTAGGCCACGGCGGTGGCACCGGCCTTGTCGATCACGGTGAACTGCACCTGCAGCGAATCGGCGCTGCGTGCGATCGAGCCGGCCTTGACCATGCCGCCGAGCCGGAACACCCGGTAGTCCCGGGCCGCGCCGGCCTGCACCTGGCTGGGGGTGAACAGGTAGCTGATGTTGTGCTGCAGGGCCAGCACGAACAGGTCGGTGGCCAGCGCCGCGGCGCCGAGCAACAGCAGCACCAGCAGCAGGCGGCGCTTACGGGTGGGATGCATCGTGCGCTCCGTTGGTCGCAACGTTGCCGCGGGCACGGCGTGCCTGTTCGCGCGTCACTTGCGCACGGATGTCGGCGAGCAGGCGACGCTGGCGGCGGCGCGGCAGCGCGCTGTCCAGGAGCAGCACGAGCAAGGCCAGTGCGTACGCGCTCCACACATAGACGGCGTAGCCGCCCATCGCCCAGAACCCGCTCATGCCGCGTGCTCCGCGGGCAGCGGCACGGTGTCCGCTGGCGATGCCTTAACCGGCACGGATTGCATGGCGATCGCACGCACCCAGGCCTTGCCGCGCTCCAGCGCCAGCAGGTCGGTGCGCAGGCGCCCGCACAGGCTGGCGACGTAATAGCACTTGCTGGCGACCACGCCGGTCAGCAGCGGCCACAGCATCGACAGCGGCATCGTCGACGGGCCGAGCACGCGCACCGTGGAGCCCTGGTGCAAGGTGTTCCACCAGACCACCGAGTAATGCACGATCGGCAGGTTGATCAGCCCGACCAGCGCCAGCAGCGCCGCGGCGCGCGCGCCCTGGCGTGGATCGTCGATGGCGCGGTGCAGGCCGATGACGCCCAGGTACAGGAACAGCAGCACCAGTTCCGAGGTCAGCCGCGCGTCCCAGGTCCACCAGGTACCCCACATCGGCCGGCCCCACAGCGAGCCGGTACACAGGGTGACGAAGGTGAAGGCCGCGCCGATCGGCGCCGAGGCCATGCAGGCGATTTCCGCCAGTTTCACCCGCCACACCAGCCCGACCAGGCCGGCCACGCCCATCGCGGCGTAGACGAACAGGCTCATCCACGCGCACGGCACATGCACGAAGATGATGCGGTAGGCATCGTGCTGCTGGTAATCCGGCGGCGCCAGCACCAGCCCGCCGTAACAGGCCACCGCGCCGAGCAGCACGGCCGCGGCCAGACTCCACGGGCGCACCGCGCCGGCCACGCGGTAGAAGGTCGGCGACGCGCCGAGCCGGTGCAACCAGAGCGGGATCCAGGAACGCATGGAGGCCTTCAGCGGGCGAGGGGAGCGCTGCGCGGCAACGCCTGTACCGCGGCGGCGGCATCGACCTGCAGCAGGCCGTCGCGCGTGCGGCTGGTCCGCAGCAGCAGGTCGTGCACGCTGCGCGCATCCAGTTGCGGCGCCAGCGCCAGCAGCAGCGCGACCACGCCGCTGACGTGGGCGGTGGCCATCGACGAGCCGGAGGTGAAGTCGTAACCGCCGTTGGGCTGGGTGGTGAGGATGTCCTCGCCCGGCGCGCTGAGCACACCCGCCGGCGCCGGCGTGGCGGCGCTGCTGCGCACCACGATCACCCCGGGGATGCCGTCGGGAAATCCGTCCAGGCGGCCGTTCGGCGGCATCGCCGCGACCACGATGCGGCCCTCGCGCAGCAACTGTTCCAGCAGCTTGCGCAGCAGCGGGTCGGCCGGGCCGCCGAGGCTGAGGTTGATGATGCGGGTGCGGGTGTCGCCGATCGCCGCCAGCGCCTTGGCCAGAGTGAAGGAGTTGCAGCCGGCACCGGCGCCGGGATGCTGCGGATACCAGCAGGCCTTGTACACGTCGAGCATCGCCTTCGGCGCGATGCCGACGATGCCCAGGTGGTTGTTGCTGCCGGCGGCGATGATGCCGGCGACCTCGGTGCCGTGGTGGTCGCGGTTGAACGCCCCCGGGTCGGCGGCGACCAGGTCGCGGGTGTTGCGCAGGCGCCCGCGCAGGTCCGGATGCGCGGTGTCCACGCCGGTGTCGACGATCGCCACGTCCACGCCCTGGCCCTGGCTCAGCGCCTGCGCGGTGGCCGCGTTGGTGGCGGCGAAGCCGCGCTGCATGTCCACGTAGGGGTCGTTGTAGCGCAGCGGCTGCGTCGGCGTCGCTGCGGCCTGGCTGTCCGCGGAATACGTGCCGAAGTCCTGCAGCGGCTGCGACAGCGCGACGCGGTCGTCCGTGGCCAGTTGCGCCAGCAGCGCGGCGCGGTCGCTGCCCGGTGCCGGCTCCAGCACCACGCAGTACAGCCCCAGCGCCTTGATCGGCCAGCCGGCGACCTGGCGCAGGCCGTAGCGCTTGTTCAGCGCGTCCAGGGTGGCCACCGCCTGGGTGCCGGCGCCGTAGTAGCGGGCCGAGGCGTAGCCGAGCAGGTTGGAGCCGGCATGGCGGCTCGGCGCGGCCATCGGGTTGGCCACGGCGAGGACGATCTGGCGCTGGCTGTCCAGCGCCGGCGACGGATCCAGGCTGGGCGCCTTGGCGTCCGTTGCGGGCGCCGGATCGGCGACGGCCGCCGGCGCGGCGTGGGCGCAGGCGCCCAGGCCCACGCAGGCGAGGAGCAGGCTGGCGAGACGCAGCTTCATGGCGCGGCGATCGGCTCCGCCAGGCGGATGCCGGCGGTGGCGCGCAACTGCTGCACGCTGCGCTGCGGCTGCGCCGGCGACCCGGCCTGGGTCGGCACCACGGTGTAGGCGCCGGCGGCGTTGGGGCCGCCGATCACCCGCAGCTGCAGCTTGCGCAACAGCGCATCCCAGTCGGCCAGGGTCATGCGCGCGTCCGGCACCACCCGGATCGCGTCGGCCACCAGCGGCTGCGCGGCATCGCTGAGGGTGCGGTAGGCGGTGCTGCGCTCGTGCTCGGCGGACAGGCGCATGCCCAGCACGCCCAGGCCCACCGCCTGCAGCAGCGCGGCGGCGACCAGCGCCCGCGTGGTCCAGCTGGCGCGGCTGCGCTGCGGCGGCGCCTGCGGAACCGGCGCGTCCAGGCGCTGCAGCAGGCGCTGCAGGCCGGCCTCGGCGTCCACCGGCACGTCGCTGGGCAGGGTCATGGCCATGCGCAGGCGGCTCTGCTGGGCGAACTCGGCGCTGCAGTGCCGGCACTTGGCCAGGTGCGCCACCAGCCATGCGTTCTCTTGTTCCGTGGCGCTGTCCTGCAGCACCCACGGCATCAGTTCCCAGGCATGCGCGCACTCGTTGCCCGGCTCGTTGAAGCCCGTTTTCATCACGCGCTCTCCGTCAGCGTGGACGCATCGCCGGCCAATCCCGGCAACACGTTGCGAAGCTTGACCCGGGCATGGAACAGCCGGGCTTTGATGGTGCCCACCGGGCACTGCATGATCGTGGCGACCTCTTCCAGCTTGTGGCCGAGGCCGTAGACCAGTTCCACCACCAGGCGCTGGTCGGCCGACAGGCGGTCCAGACCCTTGCCCAGCCAGTCGCGCAGCTCGCGGTCCTCGTCCGGGTCGGCCGCCGCGGCGTGGTCCTCGGCGGCCACGCCGTCGTCGATGGCGTCGTCGCTGTGGTGGCGGATCGCCTTGAGCCCGCAGCGGTAGGCGATGCCCATGATCCAGGTCGAGACCTGCGAGTCGCCACGGAAGTCGCCGGCCTTCTGCCAGACGATCCAGAAGCAGTCGTTGATCGCTTCCTCGATGATGTCCGGGCGCCGGGTCAGTCGCGACAGGAACCGGCACAGGCGGCCGTGGTAGGCGCGGTACAGGCGGGCGAGCGCCTCGCGGTCGCTGGCCGCCATGCGCCGGAGCAGCATGCGGTCGGTGGCATCGCCGAGCAGGTCGGTGTCGTTCATGGGAGCAGGTGTGGCAACGGGCACCGGTATGTGCCGGGGCGGCACGGAAAGGTTGCGCTCGCCTCAGAAGCTGCGGGAGACGCTGGCCACCCAGGGCCACAGGCCGCGGTCGGCATAGCCGGTGCGGGCGTTGCTGAACACACGGTCCACCTCCAGGCTCCAGCGCCCGGCGTTCCAGATCAGCCCGGCGTGGCCGTAGCGATAGTGCGCCGTGTACTCCAGTCCGTACAGCGCCGGCGGCGCCTGGCTGACGCCGGCGCCCACCGACAGCGACAGCGGGCCGGTCAGCGGCTGGTGCGCGGTCAGGTCCAGCGCCCCGTACCAGCGCTGCTGCAGGCCGCTGTCGGGCATGCGGAAGGCGGCCAGCGACAGGCTCAGGCGGTCGCGGTAGCTCCAGCCGAGGCTGACTTCGTCGCGGTTGAACAGGCGGTTGGCACGCCCGCCGGGGTAGCGGTACAGCAGCGCTTCGGCCTGCAGTTGCCAGCTGTCGGACAGGGTCCAACTGCGCGACAGGCCGAGGCTGCTCATCAGCACCGTGCCCGGCGCGTCCAGCGCCACGCTGGCCGAGCCGCTCAGCGACCAGCCCGGCGCCGGCAGCCAGAACAGCGCACCCTGCAGGGTCGGAGTGTCGCGGGTCAGCGCGATACCGCGGTCGACCAGCTGCGAGCTGATTCCGGCGGCGCCGCCGACATCGCTGGCCCTCGCCGCCGGTGCGTGCAGGGCGGCGAGCGCCAGGCCCACGGCCAGCGCCGCACCGGCGCCTGGACGCGCTGACGGCCGGGCTGTCGCGGCGAGCCGGCCCACGCGCATGTTCAGCATGCCCGGGCCGCCCCGCGCTGCCGGGATGCGGCGGGAAGCCACGACGAGGTGCCGCGGACGGCAGGGAGAAAACGCACGGTGGCTCGAGGCTCGCAGGTCAGGGATCGGACACGGGCGCGGCGCGGTGGCCGGCCCGTGGGGCGCCGAATATGACCGGATCGGCCAGCCAGTTCAATGCAGGCTGTGCAGGTAGGCGATCAGGTCCTGCAACTGCTTGGCGTCGTCCAGGCCGTCGTACTTCATCTTGCCGCCGGGCAGCGCCTTGGACGCCGGCTGCGACAGGTAGCTGCACAGTTTGTCGTCGCTCCAGGTCCACTGGCTCTGCTTCATCGCGTCGGAGTAGGCGTAGTCCGGCACGCTGCCGGCGCGGCGCCCGGCCACGCCGAACAGGGTCGGGCCCTTCTTGTTCTTGGCCGGCGCGGCGCTGTGGCATTCGGCGCATTCGCTGGCGAACACGCCGGCACCTGGCGCGCCGCCGGCGGCATGCGCGGACGGCGCTACCGCGGCAGCCAGCGGCAGCAGGCCGGCCAGCAGGGTGCACAGGGACAAGGGGTTGGTACGTTTCATGGGGGGAAGCTCCGTGCGGGGGAATCAGAAAGCGAGGCTCAGGCTCAGCGCGAACTGGTTGAGGTCGCGCGGACGGGTGACCGGGGTGGCCCCGAACACGTTGCCGGTGCTGCCGTTGAACTTGCTGAAACGGAACCAGGTCGCGGACAGGCGCAGGTTGGAGATCGACGAGTAGCTGTCGTCCTTGCCGAACGGCGCCCACGAGGCGCTGATCAGGTTGCTGGTGGTGTCCGGCGCACCGTACGGGCGGTAGCGGAACGGATCGTCCGAGCCGGTGTTGATGAAGTGCGCCAGCAGCAGGCTGTAGCTCTGCTTGTAGGTGTAGTTGAGGCTGAACGACTGGTCGCGCACGCTGGCCCGGCGTGGGCCGGCCACGCTCGGATCGATGGGATCGATCAGCGCGCTGCCGTAGCGGCGGCGCTCGTAGATGTTGAGGTAGCCGAGCTTGAGGATGTGCTCGCGGGTGCCCAGGAACTGGTAGTTGAGGTCGTAGCCGAGATCGGTGAAGTCGTCGCGCGGGCCGGTGCTGCGCGGCAGCTGCCGCCGCGTGGTCAGCGCGACCACGCCGGCGGAGAAGAACTGCCGCTTGAGGTCCTTCATGTAGCTCAGGCGCAGGTAGCCGGTGTCGCTGAGCTTGCCGGGGTCGCCGCCGATGGCGTAGCCCAGGTCGTCCTGGGTCGACACCGGGAGCGCGGTATAGGTGCCGAGTTCGCCGTACCAGTTGCGGTCGTACAGGCCGTAGATGCTGGTGCCGATCACCCGGTTGGACAGCGACGACTGGTTGAGCAGGGTGGTCGAGCTGGCATAGGCCGAGGCCGGCCCCAGGCCGGAGGCGTTGGGCAGCATGCCGATCGGGTCCTGGCTGCCGGGATTGTTGTTGACGCTGACGCCGAGCAGGGTGTCCTTGCCGCCGAGCTGGAAGCTCTTGACCACCGCGCGCACGTCCACGTTGTCCAGGCGCGTGGTGTAGTCGTTCTTGCCGTTGTTGCTGGTGGCGACCTTGACGTAGCCGCCGACGTTGTCGGTGATGCGCCCGGCCAGGTACAGGTCGGCCTCGCTGAAGCGAGTGCGGCTCTCGCCGCGCGCCGGCACGCTGCGGGTGGCGGTGAGCTGCGCGGACGCCGGGATCTTGGTGCCGTTGCCGTCGCTGTCGGTATAGCCGCCGAGCTTGAAGCGCATGCCGTACGGGGTCAGCGCCGGACCGTAGGCGCCGATGTGGCAGTCGGCGCAGGACGAGCCGGTCTGCCGTGCGAACGCCGGCACCGCGGCCGCGCGCGGGCTCAGCACCAGCAGCAGCGAGCCCAGCGCCGACCACAGCAGCGCCTGCTCGGCGCCGCGCGTCCTGTCGCTGCGGGAGGAGGTGGAGGGGAACGACGGGGACTGGTGCATGCGGAAAGTCCTTTGGCAGGCGGGTGGGTGCGGCGACGGACGCGAACGAGGAAGGGAAGGGCGGCTCAGCGCCGGCGCAGGAACGGCAGCATCCGGCGCAGCACGCCATCGCGGCGGACGAAGTGATGCCAGAGCGCTGCGCCGATATGCAGCAGGATCAGGGCCAGCAGCAGCCAGGCGGCATCCACGTGCCAGGCGCCGAGGCGATCGGCGAGATCGGGATCGGCGTCGACCAGCTCGGGCAGGGTGGCGCCGAACAGATGCACCGGCTTGCCCATCGACTGGCTCAGCGCCCAGCCCAGCACCGGCAAGGTCAGCAGCAGCGCGTACATCACCACGTGGGTGGCGCCGGCCAGCAAGCGCATCAGCGCCGAGCCGGCCTCCGGGTCGTCACGCTTGCCCAGGCGCATGCGCAACACGACGCGCACGCAGAACAGGCCGAGCACGAACAGGCCGAAGTGGCGGTGGCCTTCCAGCAGCCACTGCCGCCACATGCGGCCTTCGACTTCTTCGCGCAGCAGGATCAGCCCCGCCGCCAGCACCAGGCACATCACGGTCAGCCAGTGCAGCCACACCATCGGCCGCGGCAACGCGGCCGTTGCAGCAGGAGGGGAAACGGGCGGTGTTGGCGCGGCCGGCGTTGGCGAGGTCATGGCGGTACACGGTGTCCTTGGAGGCGACGAGGTGGGGCGCCACGCAATGCGGGGCATCGCTGCAGCTGTTGCGTCGATAGGTGCCGGCGCTGTGGCGAAAGGTTGCGTTGCGCTGCGCGTCCGATTCGCGCAACCTTTCCGTGGACCGGCGGCACTCAGCCTGGACGCTCCGATGCGGAGCCCGGTCGGGCACTCTGATGGCAATCGAACGAATCCAGTTGCGGACGCACGGCGACGCGCGCGGCCAGCTCGTGGCGCTGGAGCAGCAGCGCGATGTGCCCTTCGACATCCGCCGCGTGTACTACCTGTTCGCCACCCGCAACGGCGTGCATCGCGGCCAGCACGCGCACCGCCATCTCAACCAATTGGCGGTGGCGCTGCACGGGTCGGTGTCGTTCCTGCTCGACGACGGCAGCGGGCCGGTGCAGGTGGTGCTGGACGATCCGTGCCAGGGCCTGCTGCTGGGCAGCATGGTCTGGCGCGACCTGTACGACTTCAGCGAGGACTGCGTGCTGATGGTGCTCGCCGACCAGGCCTACGACCCCACCGACTACATCTTCGACTACGACGAATTCCTGCGCGAAGCCGCGGGCGTACGCCGGCAGGAGGCCTAGGCGATGGCACGCCCCCTGGTCATCGTCGGCGCCGGCGAACTGGCGCAGATCGCCTGCGAATACTTCACCCACGACAGCGACTACGCCGTGCTGGCCTTCAGCGTGGAGCGCGACTACCTGTCCACGCCGACGCTGGCCGGTCTTCCTGTGGTGGCCTATGAGGATCTCGAGCAGCGCTATCCGCCGTCGCAGGTGGAGGTGTTCGTGGCGATCCCGGCCAGCGGCCTCAACCGGCTGCGCACGCGTTTCTATCTGGACGCCAAGCGTCGCGGCTACCGCATGGCCAGCTACGTCAGCTCGCAGGCCTTCGTCTGGCGCAACGTGGAACTGGGCGAACACTGCTTCGTGTTCGAGCACAACGTGCTGCAGCCGTTCACCCGCATCGGCGCCAACTGCATCCTGTGGAGCGGCAACCATATCGGTCATCGCACGGTCCTCCACGACCATGTGTTCCTGGCCTCGCATGCGGTGATTTCCGGCTACTGCGAGATCGGCGCCAGCAGCTTCGTCGGCGTCAACGCCACACTCAGCGACCGGGTCAAGGTGGCTGCCGACAACGTGATCGGCGCGGGCGCGCTGCTGACCCGCGACACCGAGCCCGGACGCATCTACGTCGGTGCGCCGGCGCGGGCGGTGGCCGGCAAGTCCAGCTTCGACGTAGAGCTGTGAGGCGCATGTTCGCCTGGCACAAACGCGGTCTTGTCTTCGACACCGCGCGCGACGGCGTCGGCGGCTGGATGCGGCATTCGGCGTTGACGCCGACGCCGTTGCGCCTGGATGCCGAGCGGTTACGGATCTACGCCGGCTTCCGCGACGACGCCGGGGTCAGCCGCATCGGCTACGTCGATGTGCGCGCCGACGATCCGACCCGGGTGCTGGGCGTCAGTGCAGCCCCAGTGCTGGACATCGGCCGCGCCGGCTGTTTCGACGACAACGGCATGATCCTCGGCGACGTGGTGCATGGGCCGGATGGCCTGTACATGTTCTACGTCGGCTTCCAGCAGGTGGAGCGGGCCAAGTTCCTGGCCTTCACCGGCCTGGCGGTGTCCACCGACGGCGGCGACACCTTCCAGCGCCGCCAGGACACGCCGCTGCTGGACCGCGCGCCGGGTCGCAGCACCATCGCCGCGGTGCACTCGGCGCACTACGCGCATGGCCGCTGGCGGCTGTGGTACGCGGTCGGCGACGACTGGGAATGGATCGGCGGCACGCCGTATCCGCGCTACCACATCCGCTGCGTGGAGACCGACGACCTGCAGGCGATCCCGCGGCACGACACGGTGTGCCTGCAGCCGCAGGGCGACGAATACCGCATCGGCCGCCCGCGGGTGTATCGGCACGATGGCCGCTACCTGATGATGTTCACCCGCGGCAGCCGCGGCGGCGCCTATCTGCCCGGCATGGCGGTCAGCGACGATGGTCGCCACTGGCAGCGCTGCGACGCTGCGCTGGGCCTGCCGCTGTCGGCCGTGGGCTGGGATGCGCGCACGCTGTGCTACCCGGCACTGATCCGCCACGGCGAGCGGCTGCTGCTGTTCTACAACGGCAACGACATGGGCCGCGACGGCTTCGGCGTGGCCGAGGCGGTGCTGCCTGCCGGCACCGTCTGGGAGGATGCCGATGCTGTCGGTTAGAGCCTACACCGCCGCCGACGCGCCGATGTGGGACTCCGTGGTGGACGCTTCGCGCAACGGCAATCTGTTGCACCGGCGCGGCTATATGGACTATCACGCGGCGCGCTTCGTCGATGCCTCCTTGCTGGTCGAGGACGCCGGCACGCCGGTGGCGGTGTTCCCGGCCAACCGCGACGGCGACGCGGTGACCAGCCATGCCGGGCTCAGCTATGCCGGGCTGCTGTCGACCCACGCGCTGCGCGCGACGGCGACGTTGGAGGCGTTCGAGCGTATCGCGGCGCACTACCGCGCCGCAGGCGTGCGCTCGCTGCTGTACAAGGCCGTGCCGCATCTGTTCCACCGCAGTCCAGCGGAGGAGGACCTGTACGCGCTGCATCGGCTGGGGGCGCATCTCTACCGCCGCGACCTGTCTTCGGCGGTGCCGTTGCGCGCGCCGCCGCGCTTCGCCGCCGCACGCAAACGCTCGGTGGCCAAGGCGCGCCGCGCCGGGCTGCGTGTGCAGCGTGTGGATGACCCGGCGCCGCTGCATGCGCTGCTGGGCGAGGTGCTGCAACGACACGACGCACGCCCCACGCACAGCCTGGAGGAACTGCGCCTGCTGTGCGCGCGCTTCCCCACGCAGATCGTGCCCTACGAAGTGCGCGACGGCGCCGACCTGCTGGCCGCTACGCTGGTGTACGACTTCGGCCACGTCGTCCACACCCAGTACCTGGCCTGTTCGGAACAGGGCCGCCGTGCCGATGCGCTGAGCCTGCTGCTGGCCGAGCTGATCGAGCAGGTCTACGCGCAGCGCGACTTCCTCAGCCTGGGCATTTCCACCGAGCGGCACGGCCAGGTGCTCAATGCCGGCCTGGTCGAGCAGAAGGAGCGCTTCGGCGCGCGCGCCATCGTCCACGATTTCTACCGTTGGGAGTTGCAATGACTCTGCCGACGGCCAGCGTGCCGTTCCTCGACCTGCGCGCCAGCAACGCGCGCTATGCCGACGAACTGAAGGCCGCGGCGGCGCGGGTGATCGATTCCGGTTGGTACGTGCTCGGCGAGGAACTGGAGGCGTTTGAGCGCGAGTTCGCCGCCTACTGCGGTACCGCCCACGCCATCGGCGTCGGCAACGGCATGGACGCGCTGACCCTGATCTTGCGCGGCTACCGTGCGCTGGGACGGCTGGGCGACGGCGACGAAGTGCTGGTTCCGGGCAATACCTTCATCGCCAGCTTCCTGGCGATCAGCGAGAACCGGTTGCGGCCGGTGCCGCTGGAGCCGCAGGCGGCCAGCTTCAACCTGGACCCCGCACAGGTGGAACGGGCGATCAGCCCACGCACCAGGGCGATCCTGGCGGTGCACCTGTACGGCCAGCTCGCCGACATGGCGGCGTTGCGCGCCATCGCCGAGCGTCACGGGCTGTTGCTGCTCGAGGACGCGGCGCAGGCGCATGGCGCGCGCGGCGGCGGCCGCCACGCCGGCAGCTTCGGCGATGCCGCCGGCTTCAGCTTCTTCCCCGGCAAGAACCTGGGCGCGCTGGGCGATGGCGGCGCGGTGACCACCGACGACGACGCGCTGGCGGCGCAGATTCGGGTGCTGCGCAACTACGGCTCGGACATCAAGTACCGGCATCTCGTGCAGGGCGTGAACTCGCGCCTGGACGAACTGCAGGCGGCGCTGTTGCGGGTCAAGCTGCGCTACCTGGATGCCGACATTGCCGCGCGCCGCGCGATCGCCGAGCGCTACCTGCATTGCATCGCGCATCCGCAGATCGCCTTGCCGCAGGTAGCCGAGCCGACAGCGCACGCCTGGCACCTGTTCGTGGTGCGCTGCGCGCAGCGCGATGCGCTGCAGCAGCATTTGCAGGCTCACGGCGTGCAGTGCCTGGTGCATTACCCGACGCCGCCGCATCGGCAGCCGGCCTATCCGGAACTGGCGGCGCTGCAGTTGCCGCTGTGCGAGCGGCTGGGTGCAGAAGTGCTCAGCCTGCCGATCGGCCCGACCCTGGACGACGCGGCGGTGGCGCAGGTGATCGACGCCTGCCAGCGTTTTGCCGGTGTGGCGGCATGAACGTGCTGCGCAGCGGCGTGTACAGCGGCGTGGCCACGGCGGCCAAGTTGCTGGCCGCGTTGCTGGTGCTCAAGCTGGTGGCGGTCTACGCCGGCCCGGCCGGGGTCGCCCGGCTCGGCCAGTTCACCAGCCTGATGTCGCTGCTGGCCGTGCTGGCCGGCGGCGGCATCGGCGCCGGCGTGGTCAAGTACGTGGCCGAATACCGCGACGATGCGGCTGCGCTGAACCGATTGCTCGGCAGCGCACTGGGCTACGCCTGCGCTGCCGCCTGCGCGATGGGCGTGGCCGCACTGCTGTGCAGCCGCCTGATCGCCGAGCGCCTGCTCGGTGACGCGCAGTACCAGCCGCTGATCTGCGTGCTGGCCGTAGCACAGCTCGGCATCGCCCTGGCCAACTACATCCTGGCGGTGGTCAACGGCTTCATGGACGTGCGCCGGCTGGCCTTGATCCAGGTCGCCGGCGCGGTGCTGAGCGTGCTGCTGGTGGCCGCGCTGGCGCATCGCATGGGCCTGTCCGGCGCGTTGCTGGGCCTGGTGCTGGGGCAGGTGGCCTGGCTCTGCGCGGGCGTGCCGGCGCTGCGCCGCAGCCCGTACTTCCGCCGCGAGATGCTGCGCATTCGCTTCGACCGGGCGATGGTGCGGCGGCTGGCGGCCTTCTCGGCGATGACCCTGGCCTCGGCGCTGCTGCCGCTGCTGGTCAACATCGGCGTGCGCGATCACCTGGCCGGCCAACTCGGCTGGCAACAGGTCGGCTACTGGCAGGCGGTGAGTCGCGTGTCCGATGCCTATCTGCTGTTCTTCACCACCGCCATCAACGTCTATTACCTGCCCAAGCTGGCGGCGCTGCACACGCGCGAAGCGCTGTGGCAGGAACTGCGCGGCGCCTACCGCTATATGCTGCCGGCGGTGGTCCTGGCTGCGGCTTCGGTGTACCTGTGCCGCGACTGGATCACCCGGCTGCTGTTCTCCGCCGATTTCGCCGCCGCGTTGCCGCTGTACGCGCCGCAGTTGCTCGGCGACGTGCTCAAGATCGCCTCCTTCGTGCTGTCCTACCTGATGCTGGCCAAGGCGATGACGCGGCTGTTCGTGCTCTCCGAATGCCTGTTCGCCGCCAGCTACCTGGGGCTGGTGGTGTTGTTCACCGCGCGCATGGGGCTGATCGGCGCGGCCTACGCGTTCGTCTGCAACTACGCGCTGTACCTGGCGTTCAACGTACTGGTCGTGCGCCGCTACCTGCGAGGACTGGGCTGATGGACGCAATGCACACGCCATCGACGCTCCCGCTGGTCTCGATCCTGATCCCGGCCTACAACCACGTGCGCTTCGTGCAGCGCTGCCTGGACAGCGTGCTGGAGGATCCGTATCCGAACAAGGAGCTGGTGATCGCCGACGACGGCTCCCGCGACGGCACCGCCGAGTGCATCGCCGCGTGGATCGCGCAGCATGGCGACAGACTGCACGTGCGCTTCTGGCCACGCGAGAACCTCGGCATCGCCGCCACGCTCAACCACCTGGTGGCGATGGCCCGCGGCGAGTTCCTGCGCTTGGGGGCGAGCGACGACTACCTGCTGCCCGGCGGGCTGGGTGTGCAGGTGGCGTACCTGGGCGCGCATCCGCACAAGGCCGCGGTGATCGGCGATGCCATCGTGGTCGACACGCAGGGCCGCACCGTGCACCAGAGCAGCATGCGTGACCTGCACGGCGTGGACAAACGGCTGTACCTGAGCGAGGCCGGCATCCGCCGCGCGGTGATCCGCCACTGGGCGGTGAGCGGGGCGGTGGCGCTGGTGAGGCGCAGCGCGCTGCAGCCGGGCGCCGAATGGGACGAGGGCCTGCGCATCGAGGACTGGGATTTCTTCCTGCGCCTGGTCGCGCGCGACGCGCTGGGCTTCCTGGATGTGGCGGTCTGCGCCTATCGCGTGCACGACCACAATGCCAGCCGCACCCGGCATCTGCCCAGCCGCCTGGCCAACCTGGCCGAGTCGCGGCAGGTGGCGTTGCGCCGCGCGCGCCTGTTCGATCCGGCCTGCCGCACCCTGCTGCACGCGCAGGCGCACTACATCGCCGCCAAGATCGCGTTCCTGCGGCGCAGCCCGCTGGCGCTGGGCGGGCATCTGCTGGCGCATGCGTGGCTGTCGCTGTTGGCGCGGCTTCGCCAGGGCGGCCAGTCAGCATTGATCGAGCGCGCATGAGCCGCCTGCTGCGCCTGCCGTCGGCGTATTTCGGCCTGCCGCTGCTGCTGAGCTGCGCGCTGACCTTGCTCACCTTCGACCTGCCGCCAGGCTACCTGGCCGGTATCGCACTGCTGGCCGCCGTGGCACTGGCGACGCTGGGCCTGGATGCACTGCTCGGCATCCGCCTGCCGCCGCTGACGGCGTTCCGGTCGCGCGAGTACGCCGGCACGCGCGAGGCCTTCGTCGCGCTCGGCCTGGCCGCCGCGGTGGGGCTGTTCTGCCTGCTGGACCTGTTGCTGTTCCCGATCCCCTTGCTGCACAACCCCTCCGCCTACGCCGATCTGAGCCCACTGCAATCGCATGTGCGGCATGTGTCGAACATGTGCTGGATCCTGCCGCCGATCGGCCTGCTGTGCGTGCGCGAGCGCAGCGTGCGCAACTTGCTGCTGCTGGCGGGCTTCGCCTTCCCGGTGCTGGTGATCGACCGCAACCGCCTGTTCGCGGCGGTGTTCAGCGTCGGGCTGTTGGTCTTGCTGCGCCGCGACCCGGCGCGGCCGCTGCCGTGGAAGCGCGTGCTGGCGCTGCTGTGCGCCGGCGCCGCCGCGTTCTCGCTGCTGGGCACGCTGCGCTCGGGCTCGCTGGACTCGGTGGCGCTGCCGTTCGACGCGCTGTACCGGGCCGCACCGCAGGGCATCAAGTGGCTGCTGCTGTACATCGGCGCCGGCCCGTACAACTTCGGGGCGCTGCTCAGCAAGGGCTACGCCAACGCCAGCTTCCTGGTCAACCAACTGGTGCCGCTCAGCGGTTCAATCGCCACCGCCGGCACCGGCATCCCACTGGATGCGCCGAACATCAATGTCGGTACCGAGTTCCTGCCGTTCCTGCTGGCCGGCGGCCCCGGCGCCGCGCTGGCCGCGATGCTGGCGCTGTATGCGGCGCTGCTGTGGAGCGTGCGCCTGCTCGGCCGCGGCGTGGCGCTGTTCAACCTGCTGGTGTTCCTGCGCATCGCCTACGCCTGCGTGATGTCGCCGTTCGCGCCGCAGGCCTTCACCTGGACCAATGCCGGTTTCGTCGCGCTGTGCCTGCTGCTGCATGCGTGCAGCGCCTTGCTGCCGAACCGCCACGACCCCGCGCCATCCACGGCCCTGCCTTTCGTTGCCCCGAGATCCCCGCTGCCATGACCGATACCGCCATGCCCCAAGACGAAATCTACCTGGTCGACCTGTGGCGGATCCTGCGGCGCGAATGGCGCTGGTGCCTGCTGCCGCTGCTGCTGGCATTGGCAGTGGCGGCGCTGTTCCTGCACAGTGCGACCCGCCAGTGGCAAGCGACCGCCTGGGTGCAGGTCGGCGAGTTCGGCCCGACCCCGGCCGGGCGCGACCCCAAGCTGGAGCCGTTCCAGCGGGTGATCGACCGGATCAAGACCCGGCAATTCCAGGAGCAGGTGCTGCACAGCGTGGGCGTGGCCTCGGACAGTCGCCAGGCCGCGCTGTACCGCGACAGCCTGAAGCTGGATCCGGACCCGTACGCCAACCTGATCCAGCTGACCCTGCGCGCGCAATCGCCGCAGCAGGCGCGGCAACTGGCCACGGCCACCATCGCGCAGTTGCAGGCGCTGCACCGGCGCATCCAGGCCGGGCCACTGCAGCAGGCCAGTGCGCGACTGCAGGAGCTGGCCGCGGACATTGCCGCCACCCAGGCCGAGCGCGAGCGCCTGTTGCAGCAGCAGCGCGAAGGCCGCGGCAGCGTGGAGCAGCAATTGCTCGGCAACATGCTGCTGTCGGAGAAGACCACCACGCTGCGCGGCCTCAAGGCCGAGCGCGAGGACCTGCTCGGCCGGCTCGGCACGCGCTACACCTACGACACCTCGGCGCCCTGGGACACCTACGTGCCGCTGCGCGCGGCGTTCCCCAACGCCGTGCTGGTGCTGGCGGCGGCCCTGCTGGCCGGGCTCGGCGGCGGCGTGCTGGCGGCGGTGGCGCGCAATGCGCTGCGTCGGCGCCAGGCGCGGCCGGCACGGGCGCACGCCATCGCCTGAAGGCAACTCGCCGATTCAACCAAACGCCGCTGGCGCCGCACCTACCTGCAGTCCCGCGCGAGCGCTCGCGCGGATTTCGACACGGGCAGGGCAGTGGAGAGGTGCAGGTGACAGCGAATGGCAAGGCGGGCGCCGCGGCGCACACGACCACTCTCGATCCGGTGCGGTTGCTGGACACGCAGCGCGCATTCGACAGCGTGGCCGCCGACTACGATGGCCCGCGCGGCAACAACGCGCTGATCCAGCGCATGCGCACCACGCTGTGGGACACGGTAGCCACCCAGTTGCCGGTCGGCTCGCGCCTGGTCGACCTGGGCTGCGGCACCGGCCTGGACGCACATGCCTTCGCCCAGCGCGGCTACCGCGTGCTGGCCACCGACTGGTCGCCGCAGATGGTGGAGCGCACCCGAGCCCGCGCGCAGGATCCCAGCCTGCACGGACGGCTCAGCGTGGCGCACGTCGGCATCCAGCAGTTGGACCTGCTCGATGGCGAGTTCGACGGCATGTATTCCAACTTCGGCCCGCTCAACTGCGCGCCGGACTTGCCGCAGGTCGCCAGCCAGTGCGCACGGCTGCTGCGCCGCGACGGCCGCCTGGTGTTCTCGGTGATCGGCCGGCTGTGCCCGTGGGAACTGGGCCACTACCTGCTGCGCGGCCGCCTGCGCCGTGCCGCGGTCCGCGCCGCGCGTGGCGCCACCGCGGTGGGCATGAACGGGCACACGATCTGGACCTGGTACTACTTCCCGCGCGAGTTCTACCGCGCGTTCGCGCCGCATTTCGACCTTGAATCGTACCGCGCACTCAGCCTGTGCCTGCCGCCGCCGTACCTGGTCGACCACTACCTGCGCCACCCGCGCCTGGGCGAGGCACTGGGCCGCCTCGACGACCGCATCGGCGGTTGGCCGTTGCTGCGCGACATGGGCGATCACTTCCTGATCGTGCTGCGCAAGCGCTGAGCATGGCCGCGCCCGCCGCCCCCGTCGACGTCTGCCTGGACGGTGCGCGTGTCGCGCATGCCAGCGGCGCGGTGCACGCCCCGCTGGCACTGCGCGCCGGCCGTGTCGCCGCGGCAGCCACACCGGCGGCGCTGTGCCTCGATTTGGCGGGCCATTTGGTGCTGCCCGGCTTGATCAACGCCCACGAGCATCTGCACGTCAATGCGGTGCCGCCGTTGCCGCAGGCCGCGCCGTTCGCCAACAGCTACGGCTGGATCGAGGCGTTCGCCGCGCATTTCCGTACCCCGGCGGTGGCCGCGGCGCTGGCCCTGCCCAAGCCGCTGCGGCTGCGTCATGGCGGGTTGAAGAACCTGCTGGCCGGGGTGACCTGCGTGGCCCACCACGATCCCTGGCATCCGGCGCTGGACGCGGCCGACTTCCCGGTGGCGCTGCTGCGCGACTTCGGCTGGAGCTACACCTTGCACGGCCCGGACTACGGGCCGCCGCTTGCGCAGAGCTTCGCCGCGGCATCGGCCGCTGGCTGGCCGTGGATGATCCACCTGGCCGAAGGCACCGACGCGGTGGCCGCAGGCGAACTCGCCGAACTGGAGCGGCGCGGCTATCTGGCGGACAACACGGTGTTGATCCACGGTGTGGGCCTCAGTGCGGCCGACGTCGCACGCGTGCTCGCCTGCGGCGCGGCGGTGGTGTGGTGCCCGAGCAGCAACCTGACCCTGCTCGGACGCACCCTCGATCCGCAGCGCCTGAGCGCGGCCGGACGCCTGGCGCTGGGCAGCGATGCGCGGGTCAGCGGCGGCCGCGACCTGCTCGAGGATCTGCGCCTGGCCGCTGCCCATGGCCTGGACGCGAGCCAGGCACTGGCCCTGGCCACCACTGCCGCGGCCGACATCCTGCGCTTGCCGGATCGCGGGCATCTGGCGCCGGGTGCACACGCCGATCTGCTGATCGTCGCCGACCGTGGTGGGGCGCCGGCGCAGAGCCTGGTCGGGCTGCCGCGCAGCGCGCTGCGCGCAGTGGTGCGAGACGGCAGGCCACGGATCTCCGATCCCGATTTCGCCCCATGGTTCGCCGCGTCCGGCGTGGACACGGTGCCGGTGGTGCTGGACGGCGTGCCGAAGTTGCTCGCCGCAGAACTCGCCGACCCGGCGCTGCTCGCGCTGGAGCCGGGCCTGGACGTCCAGGTTGCGCCGCCGCGTTCGCGCCTGACCCAGTTGTCGCAGGAATGCCCCGCATGAACGCCATCCCGACCCTCGATCCGCTCGCCGCCTACGCGCTGTGGGCGGACAGCTATCCGGCGCAGGCGCACAACCCGGTGATGCAGGCCGAACAGCGCGCCATGCTGGCCTTGCTGCCGCCCTCGTTGCGTGGCCGGGAGGTGCTCGATGCCGGCTGCGGCAGCGGCCGCTACCTGCTGCATGCGTTGCAGCGTGGCGCCGGGCATGTCACCGGCGTGGACCTGTCGCCGCAGATGCTGGCGCGTGCCGCGCAGGAACTGGCCGAGATCGAGGCCGGCCGCTGCACGCTGCGCGAAGGCAGCCTGGAGGCCTTGCCGCTGGCCGACGCCAGCGTCGACCTGAGCCTGTGCGCGCTGGCATTGGGGCATCTGCCGCAGCTCGGGCCGGCCCTGGCGGAATTGCGCCGCGTCACCCGGCCCGGCGGCTGGGTGCTGTGCAGCGACGTGCATCCGATCGGCCCGGCGCTGGGCTGGCGCCGCGACTTCAAGGCCGGCGGCCAGCGCTACGCGGTGCGCCACACCCAGCACCTGTACAGCCACTGGCACGCCGCCTGCGCCGCGCTCGGGCTGGCCATCGACGCCGTCAGCGAACCGCTGCTCGACCCGGCGGACATTCCCGCCGACGCCCATTTCGATCCCGTTGCATTGCAGGTGCCGGTGGCCCTGGTGCTGCGCCTGCGGCGCCTGCCGTGACCTCCGCCCTGCGTTCGCCCGGTATGTCCTCCACACCCAACACGCTGCTGGTCAATCCCACCATTACAAAGCCATCCAGCGCCCGCTTTCCGCTGTCGTTGCTGAACCTGGCGGCGGCGTTGGACCGCCACGGCGACAGCCGCATCATTGACGGCAACGTCGACCGCGACTTCATCGAGCGCAGCCTGCAGGCACTGCAGGAGCGGCACTACGATGCGGTCGGCATCAGCGTGATGGGCGGGCCGCAACTGGCGCCGTCGATCGCGCTGTCGCAGGCCATCCGCGCGCGCTTCCCGGCACTGCCGATCGTCTGGGGCGGCTATTTCCCCACGCTGTACCCGGACACCGCGCTGGCGGCACCGTACGTGGACTACGCGATCCGCGCGCAGGGCGAGGACACCCTGCCGGAACTGCTGGCCGCGGTGCGCGGCGAGGGGCCGACGCTGGCGCAGGTCGACGGGCTGTCCTGGAAGCAGGACGGGGTGGTGGTGCACAACCGCAACCGGGCGTTTCAGCGCGGCGATGCGCTGCCGTCGCTCCCCTACGAGAAGCTCGGCGAACCGCGCCGCTACCTCGGCCGCACCTTCCTCGGCCAGCGCACCGCCTCGCACCAGGCCGCGCTGGGTTGCCGCTTCCGCTGCACCTTCTGCGGGGTGGCGGCGATGTTCGGCGGCGCCACCGCCTTGCCCACCGCGGCGCGCCTGGAGCGCGAGCTGGGCTATTTGAAATACGGCCTGGGCGCCGATTCGATCCAGTTCTTCGACCACAACTTCTTCGACCGCGAAGCCGACATGATCCCGCTGCTGGAGGTGATGGCCAAGCTGGAACTGCCGTGGTGGTGTTACGCCCGCGCCGACGCGCTGCTCAACCTGTCCGAGAGCACCTGGAAGCTGGTGCGCAAGAGCCGCCTGCGCATGGCCTACATCGGCGCCGAATCGCCGAGCGGGGCGATGCTCAAGGAGATCCGCAAGGGCACGCGCCCGGACCAGACGCTGGAAGTGGCCGAGCTGTGCCGGCGCAACGGGGTGATCCCCGAGCTGTCGTTCATGGTCGCGCCACCGCAGGACAGCGAGCGCGAGACCGAGCAGACCTTCGAATTCATCCGCGAGCTGAAGCGGATCAACCCGCAGTCGGAAATCATCGTCTACGTGTACACCCCGCTGCCGGACAGCAGCCGCCACGAGAAGGACCGCGGCCGCCGCGCCGGCATGCCCTTGCTCGATCGCGACGGCGTGCCGGTGCAGTTCCCGCGCACGCCGGAGGAATGGGCGCAGCCGCAGTGGGTGGACTACGCCTGCCACGCCGATGCGCCCTGGCTCAGCGATGCGCTGCGCCAGCGCATCCGTGATTTCGTCACCGTGCTCGGCTGCCGCTATCCCACCGCGCAGGACCAGCGTTCGCCGGGCTGGGCCAAGCGCGGGCTCAGCGCGCTGGCCGCCTGGCGCTACCGCTACCGGCGCTACGACCGGCCATGGGAGCTGAACCTGGCCAACCGGCTGGTGCGCCTGCACCGGCCGCAGGTGTCCGGGATCTGAGCATGGCCGGCAACGTTGCCCGCGCCGTGCATGCCGTGCAGCTCAACTTCGTGCCGCTGCCGGATGGAGTGACGCCGGAGCAGGCGTTCGCGCTGTGGCCGTCGCTGGCCGACATCGCCGAGGCGGTAGCCAGCGTCGGCACACGGGTCTCGGTGATCCAGACCGCCGCAGTCGATGCGCAACTGCGGCGCAACGGCGTCGACTATCACTTCCTGCGCCGTGCCGAGGCCGGACGCCGGCGCCATCTGCGCCGCATCGCCGCGTTGCTGGCCGAGCTCGACGCCGACGTGGTGCACGTGCATGGCCTGCAGTTCGCGCGCGAGGCGGCGATGCTGGCGCGCTGGCGACCGTCGCGGCCGATCCTGCTGCAGGACCACGCCAACCGCCCGCCGCGCTGGTGGCGGCGACCGCAGTGGCGGCGCTGGTACGCGGCCGCCAGCGGCATCGCCTTCACCTCGCTGGACCTTGCGCGTGGCTTCGTCGGCGCAGGGCTGTTCGCCGGGTCCACGCGCCTGTTCGCCATTCCCGAATCCAGTTGTCGCTTCAGCCCCGGCGAGCGCACTCAGGCGCGCCGCGACAGCGGACTGCACGGCGCGCCCTGCGTGCTGTGGGTCGGCCATCTGAGCGAGGGCAAGGATCCGCTCACCGTGCTCGACGGCGTGGCCATCGCTAGTGCGACCCAGCCAGGGCTGCAGTTGTTCTGCGCGTTCGGCGATGCGCCGCTGTTGCCGGCGGTGCAACAGCGCATCCAGGCCGATCCGCGGCTCACCGGCCGCGTGCACCTGCTGGGCCGGGTGGAGCACGCGCAGATCCAGACCCTGATGCGCGCAGCCGACCTGTTCGTGTCCGCCAGCCTGGCCGAGAGCTGCGGCTACGCCGCGCTGGAGGCCTATGCCTGCGGCGCGGTGCCGGTGCTGACCGACATCCCGGCGTTCCGCGCGCTCAGCGACGGCGGCCGGATTGGCGCGCTTTGGCCATGCGGCGACGCCGAACGCCTGGCGGCCGCATTGGTGCAGGCGTCGCGCGACGGGCCATCGCGGGCGCTGGTGCGCGCGCATTTCGATGCGCAGCTGTCGTTCGCAGCGGTCGGGCGGCACTGGGCGCGCGCCTATGCGCAACTGCTCGACGCCGCATCGCGGAGCACGGCATGAAGCTGGCGTTGGTGGTGCCGGGCGGCGTCGACCGCAGCGGCGAGTACCGGGTGATCCCGGCGTTTCTGAGCCTGATCGAGCGGCTGGCGCGCGCGCACGACCTACATGTGTTCGTGCTGCACCAGGAGCCTTTGCCGGCGCAATGGGATCTGCTGGGGGCGCGTATTCACAACATCGGCGCGGTGCGCACGCGCTGGCGCGCGATCGCGGCGATCCGCGCCGAACACCGCCGCGCGCCGTTCGACTTGGTGCAGTCGCTGTTCTCCGGCCACTGCAGCCTGATTGCGGTGGCGGCGGCGCGCTGGCTGCGACGGCCGAGCCTGGTGCACATCGCCGGCGGCGAACTCGTCGCGCTGCACGCGATCGGTTACGGCGGCCGACGCAAATGGCAGGGGCGGCTGCGCGAGGCGCTGGTGTTGCGCCTGGCGAGCGCGGTGACCGCGGCCAGCGCGCCCATTCTCGACAGCCTGCGTGCGCTGGGCATCGCCGCCGAACGCGTGCCGTTGGGCGTGGACCTGCGCGCCTGGCCGCCACGCGCGCCGCGTGCGCGCGGCGACGGGCCGGCGCGGCTGCTGCACGTGGCCAGCCTCAATCCGGTCAAGGACCAGACGACCCTGCTGCGCGCCCTCGCGGCGCTGGCCCGCGCCAGGGTCGACTTCCACATCGACCTGGTCGGGGTGGACACCCTCGACGGCGCGATGCAGCGTTTGGTGGCCACGCTGGGGCTGAGCGAGCGGGTGCGTTTCCTCGGCTTCAAGACCCAGCGCGACCTGAGGCCGCTGGTGGAAGCGGCGGATCTGCTGGTGCTCTCATCGTTGCACGAAGCCGGGCCGCTGGTCTTGCTGGAAGCCGCGGTGGCCGGGGTACCGACGGTAGGCACCGCGGTCGGGCATCTGCAGGAGTGGGCGCCATCGGCGGCGCTGGCGGTACCGGTGGGCGACTGGGCCGGGCTGGCCGATGCGCTGCGTCAGGTGCTCAGCGACGACGAACTGCGCCTGCGCCTGGCCTGGGCGGCGCAATGCCGCGCCGTGCGGGAAGACGCCGACTGCAGCGTGCGTGGCTTCACTGCGTTGTACCAGCGCCTGTGTGCTCCGCGCAGCGAGGACGGCCGGCGCGTGGCGCAGGATGGCTGACGCGCAGTGTGGCATTGGGACAACGCGCTTTCGCGACAATCGCGTTGTATCGGCTCGTCTTGTAGGAGCGGCTTCAGCCGCGACAGCCATTCGAGCTGACGCGTGTCGCGGCTGAAGGGCACCTCTAAAAACCCCACCTTTGGCATCATTGGTCTGGAGAACACGCCGAGGACGCCACGATGATCAGCCTGTTTGCCGGCCACGAACGCGAAGCCAAGCGGCAGCAGATCGGCGATCCTCTGGCTCTGCTGTCACGGCATATCGACTTTGCCGGGATTGCTCACGCCGTAGACGCGAAGCTGTCCTTGGGTACCGGCAAGCGCGGCGGCCGTCCGGCTTGGCCGACGCAGATGATGATCAAGCTGCTGCTGTTGCAGCAGTTGTACAACCTCTCCGACGATGCGCTGGAGTATCAGGTGCTGGATCGGCGCAGCTTCCAGCAATTCCTTGGACTGGAACACAGCGGCAAGGTGCCCGACGCCAAGACGATCTGGGTGTGGCGCGAACGGCTCAAGACCAAGGATCTGATGGGCGACATCAGCACGGCGATCGGTGAGCAATTGCAACGTGCTGGGTTCATTGCCCGCGGCGGTCAGATCATCGACGCCAGCATCGTCAGCGCTCCGATCCAGCGCAACACGCGCGAGGAGAACGCGCAGATCAAGCAGGGCGATGACGTCGGCCAGGACTGGAGTGATGCCAAGCGTGCGCAGAAAGACGTGCAGGCACGCTGGACCAGGAAGCATGGGGTGACGTTCTACGGCTACAAGCTGCACGCCAGCACGGACCGCCGCTGGGGTTTCATCCGCCGCTACGACGTGAGCGCGGCCAACGTGCACGACAGCCGCCACTTCGAGCAGGTGCTGGACCCGGACAACACCGGCCGCACGGTATGGGCCGATAGCGGGTATGCCGATGCAGCGCGAGAAGCAGACCTGAAAAAGCGTGGTTACCGCCCCGCGATCCAACATCAAGGGCAGGCACGCAAGCCCTTGAGCGAGGCAGCAAAGCGCCGGAACCGTCGCATTGCCAAGGATCGGGTGTTCGGCGAGCACCCGTTTGCGCGCTTGGCCCAACAAGGCGGCAAGTTCGTACGCTGCATCGGCTTGGCGCGGGCAAAGGTGGTGATCGGGCTGAAGGTCGCCAGCCATAACGTGATGCGGCTGGCACGGCTACAGGAGCGGGCCATGGTGCCGGCGTGATCGGCTGAGGTGGCCGAGCGGCCACCTCAGCCTCCCAACCACCACGATCAGGCGCCGCTCTGGTGCCGTTGCGACAGATGCTGCCCCTGGCTCCAGGTCGTGGCAGGTTGTTCGAGGTGCCCTGAAGCCGCTCCTACAACGGCAGTTCACGGCGCTGTCCAGTGACAGCGTGCGTCAGTCCGACGAAGCCGCGTAACCCTGCAGCGCCGTCCGCACCGCATACAGCGTGTCCATTCGCGGTACCGGATGCAGCAGCCGCTGCAGCACACGGCGCCGCTGCGGCAGGCGCACCCAGTCCTGGCCCTGCAGCCACAGCTGGGTACGGATCATCTCGGCCCGTTCATGCCGGCTTTCCGCAGAGGGCTGCAGGCGCTGGCGCAGATAGTCCAGCACCTCGCCGCCCGAACGCGCCCATTCGATGCCCGGCAGCGCCGGCAGCCACAGTTGCGAGCACGACGCCGCGGTCAGGTCCAATCCGCGCACGCGCAGCCGCAGCAGCGGCGGGCACTGCGCACGCAGTTGCTGCAGGACCGCCGATGGAATCGCAGTGCGGTAGTAGCGCAGCATCAACCGCAGCGGTGGCCACGCCCACCAGGCATCGGCGCCGATCAGCACCTGCCAGTCGCTGACGCGCATGTGCGGCGCCAGCAGGGCCAGGTCGTGCAGGTGCATCAGCCGCAGGCTGCGGCTGCACAGTCCGCCGGCCGCGTGCAGCAGCAGGTGGCGCATCAGCGCGCCGTTGCTCGGGTAGGGGTTCAAGCCGGGCTTGCCGTCGCGCGGCAGCAGCTCGGTGCCGAGATCGGCAGTGCGCAATGGCAGGCGTTCCTGGATGCGCACGTGCAGTTCGATGTTGATCGGCGTGTCGCGGTGCTCGCCCAGGCCGCCAACCGCCTGTGCCTGTGCCGGTCGGAAGGTCTGGTGCTTCCACTGCGCGAACTCGGCCACATAGCCCAGCGCGCCCAGCAGCGTCGCGGCGCGCTCGGCGTCCTCGGGGCGCACCAGCAGGTCGATGTCCGCCATCGGCCGATCGCCGGGCCGATACAGGCGCAGCGCATGCAGCGCCGCCCCCTTCAGCGGCACGATCGCCAGGCCGGCAGTCTGCGCCAGGGCATCGATCCGCTGCAGCAGGGCGGCGATGCGCTGGTAGCGCTGCGCCACATGCTCGCGCTGTCCGTCAAGGAACGCGCGCCAGGCCCGGTCCGGCCACTGCGTGCGCTGGCTCAACAGTGGCGCCACGCCGTGCGCGACCGCCGCTGCCGCCGCCAGTTGCCAATGCAGTCCGTGCCACGCCGGCATCGGCGCGCCTGGGCGCGCCAACTCGTGCGCCAATGCCTCGGTTGCCAGGCGCAGGCCCCGACCGATGCGCCGCAACGGCAGGTGCGCCGGCGTGGCCGCGGATGCCGTTGCCGGAAGATCGGCCGCCACGGCCGGAGACGCCGGCGTCGCCAGGTCGTTCATGCGCGTTGCACCAACGGGATGCGCCGGCTGCCGGCGGCCGCGACTGCCTTGGCCGACGGCGCGGGCGGTGGCTCGGTCCGATGCTGCGCCTCGCGTGCGATCAGCGCGTCCCAATCCGCTTCCAGCGTCGCCCGGTCCTGCGCATGCACCGGTGCCGGACACGCATCCTCGCGACATTGCAGCTCCACCTGCCGGTGCAGCAGGTCGCGCACCTGGCGGTAGAACGCCGAGTCGTAGGCGCCGCGGAACATCATCGCCAGGTCGTCGCTGTCCTGCCAATGCGTCTTGCGCCCGAGCTGGTCCTTCACCTGCTGGTAGAACACGGTGCCGGGCAGCGGGTAGGACACGCTGACGCCGATGTCGTCCGGGCGCGCCTGCGCCACCAGCCGACGCGTGGCAAGGATGTCGTCCAGTTGCTCGTCCAGGTAGCCCAACTGCAGGAAGAAGCCGACGCGGATGCCCTGCGCGCCCAGCCGCTGGCGTGCGGCGATCACGCCCTCCACATCGGTGCCCTTGGTCATCTTGTCGAGGATGCGCTGGCTGCCGGTCTCCGCGCCGATCCAGGCTTCGCGGCAGCCGGCCCGTGCCAGGGCCGCGGCCATGCGCTCGCTGCACAGGTCGGCGCGGGTCTGGATCGTGAAAGGCACGGCACCATCGGCGGCGGCCAGTGCGTCGGCGAAGTCCTCCACCCAGTCGACGTGGAAGCCGAAGATGTCGTCGGCCATCCACACATGGTCGGGCGCGAAGCTGCGCTTGAGCTGGATCATCTCCGCGGCCACGTCCTGCGCCTCGCGACGCTTGTAGTGATTGCCCCAGATTGGCTTGGCGCACCAGTTGCAGCGAAACGGGCAACCGCGCGAGGCGGCCATGTTCAGGCTGAAATGGCCGTGCCGCTGCTGCCAGAACGCGCGATAGCGCGCGATGTCGAGCATGTCCCAGGCGGCGGTGACCGACAGCCGCGGATCCGGCGGCCGCGCGCCGATCTGCGCGCGCCGGAGTTGCGGCGCCACAGCGCTGGCCACCTCGGCGATGCCGGCCACCCAGTGCGCCGGCGCGATGTCCGGTTCCGCCTGCAGGCGCGCCACCAGTTCCAGCAAGGCCGCGATGCCTTCGCCGATCAGCACCGCGTCGGCACCGGCGGCAAGAAACGCGTCCGGGTGATCCGACGCATCGGAGCCGGCGACGATCACCCGGCTGCCGCTGGCGCGCGCCTCGGCGATCATCCGGCACGCGGCCTCGCGCATCCGGCTCAGGCACATCTTGGTGAGAAAGTTGAAGTTGTCCTCGTAGAACACCACCAGGTCCGGCCGCTGCGCGCGGACGGCGTGGTCGTAGTCCTCCACGCCCTCGGCCAGCATCGCGTCGAACAGCGTCACCGCGTGCCCGTGTTGGCGCAGCAGCGCCGCTACCTGCAGCGTGGCCAGCGGTGGGTAAGGTTTTCCACGCTCCCATTGCTTGGGGTCGTAGCGCAGGAAGTAGGCGTGGCTGACCTGGATCTTGAGCATCGGCGAAAGGTCTCGTTCGGCGCCGCGGGGGAGGGCGCATGCAGCGATGGCCGCGCGCAGGTGGCCGTGGCGGTAGGTGCCGGGGCTGTGCCGTTTGGTTGCGCGAAAGACCGGCGTTCGCCCGCGCAACCTTTGGCCACGGCAGGCGCACCCACGCTGCATCCATTCAAGCGATCTTTTTCCGATGCAGCGATCGACCGCGCGTGTTCTGGACGTGGGACCAGGCGACCACGCCGCACCTGTCGGCGCCGCTGACGGCGCGTGCGATCCGTTCCACACGCAACTGCGCCGCCCGCACACGCTCAGCAAGCAACTGCTCGGCGGCCGCTTCCACTTCGAGAGCAACAGCCCGGCCCTGCTGGTGCTGGTGGAAGCCGCCTTCGGCGCGGTGCCGGCGCACCGCCTGCCGGAGAGTGCGGCGTTCCGCATCGAGCTGACCCTGGTGGACCGCGGCGAGGCCCCGTACGCGCTGGCGGTGGAGCCGCCGCCGGTGCGGACCCATTCCGGCGCCGGCGTCCTGAGTGGGGTGATCGATGCGCACAACTACGTGGTGCTGGTGCCTGAGCAGGGCAGGGCGCTGGTGGTGGTGTCCGAGGACATGCTCGCCCACGCCTACCACGTGCGTTACGAACTGATCGAATTCGCCGTGTTCGTGCTCGCCGCGCGCGGCATGCAGCTGGTGCCGCTGCACGGCGCCTGCGTCGGTCGCGACGGCCGTGGCGTGCTGCTGCTCGGTGGCAGCGGCGCCGGCAAATCCACCCTGGCCCTGCACAGCCTGCTGCGCGGACTGGAGTTCCTCGCCGAGGACGCCCTGTTCGTCGCCCCGCAATCCCTGCTCGCCACCGGCATCGGCAACTTCCTGCACCTGCGGCCGGAACTGCTGCGCCTGCTCGACCCGCACACCCGCGCCTGGATCGCCGCGGCGCCGATGATTCGCCGGCGCAGCGGTGCGCTCAAGCACGAGGTGGACATCCGTCACGGCGAGGGGCGCCTGGCACAGGCACCGTTGCGGCTGGTCGCCGCCGTGTTCGTCTCGGCCACCATCGCGGCCGATCCGCAGCGACTGCTGCAGCCCGTGCCCGACGCCGACGTGGCGACGCGCCTGGCTGCGGACCAACCCTATGCCGCGGGCCAGCCGCACTGGCCGTTGTTCGCCCGCCAGTTGCAGCGGCTGGGCGTGTACGAGCTGCAGCGCGGCCCACATCCGGAGGCCTCGGTCGATGCGCTGCAGACGCTGCTGGCCTGACGATCCGCGTCGCGCGACGAAGGCGGCGATGCGCACCGCTGGGGCGTGCCGATGAGCGCGCGCCCGGATCCGGTCTCGCACTTGCTGCGCGCCTTCATCGCCGTGCTTGGCCGTAGCGAGCGCCTGCGCATCGCCTGGTACGTGCTGCTGTCGCTGCTCGGCGCGCTCGCCGGCGCGCTCGCCGCGGTCGCGCTGGTGCCGTTGGTGCAACCGGGCCACGTGCTGACCCTGGCCGGGCACGCCTTGCCGCTGCCGAACGGCTTCCTCGCGCAGACCCTGCTGTTCGTCGCCGCCAGCAGTGGCTTCGCCCTGCTGCGCTGGTGGGGCACGCGGCTGGCCGCGGACCTGGCCAGCCGTCACGCGCTGGACCTGCGCAGGCAGGTGCATGCGCGCCTGCTGCAGGCGCCGCTACCGGCGCTGGCCGATGCCAGCTCGGCGGAAATCGCCAACCTGCTCACCTACAACGTCGAGATCGTGGTGCAGGGCTTCAGCGCGCTGCTGCAGTTGCTGGTGGCGGCGATCACCGCGGCGGTGAGCCTGGCCGCCGCGTTCCTGGTCTCGCCCATGCTGGTGCTGGCGCTGCCGCCGCTGCTGGCGCTGGGCGTGCTCGCCTTCCGCATCGCCGGCCACGAACAGGCACGGGTCAGCCGCCAGTACGTCGCCGACATGACCCGGCTGTTCTGGCTCAGCGAGGACTTCCCGCGGCGCCTGCGCCACTTGCGCTCCTTCGCACGCGAGGCGCGCGAGCAGGAAGCCTACGAGGCGATCGCCGGCCGGCTGGCGCATGGCTATGCGCGGCAGCAGGCGCTGGTGGCCTCCGGTCGCTTGGTGCTGGAACTGGCGGCGGTGGCCGCCATCGCCGCGATCATGCTGCTGGCCGGGGTGTGGCATGGCATCGACCGCGGCGCGCTGATCACCGTCGGCCTGCTGCTGGGGCGGCTGCTGCCGTACCTGGTCTCGACCCGACAGAGCGTGCAGCAACTGCGTTCGGCCGCGCCGGCGCTGGAACTGTGGCAGCGCTACGTCGCGCTCGGCACGCCATCCCCGGCGTTGCAGGGCACGGGAGCGGCGCCGCCCCCTGCAGCGACCGTGGCGACATCGCCGTCGCCGATCCAGATCGAACGCATCGGTCTGGCGCCGCCGCTGGCCGCGGTGGCTTTGACCGACCTGGTGCTGGCACCAGGCACGCTGACCCTGATCAGTGGCCCGTCCGGGGTCGGCAAGAGCAGCCTGATGGACGCCCTGGCCGGCATGGTCGCGCCCCCACAGTTCGTGGCCCACTGCGACGGCAGCGCGCTCGACTTCGCCAGCTATCGCGCCGAACTGCAACCCCTGGCCTACGTCGCCCAGGGCGTGCGGCCCTGGCAGCACACGGTACGTCAGTGCCTGGCCTGGGCCGCACCGACCGCAAGCGAGGCGGCGATGTGGGAGGCCCTGCGCGACGTCGGCCTGGCCACGCGCCTGCAGGGCGGCACCGGCCTGGACACCGCCGTGCATGGCACTGGTGCGCGCCTGTCCGGCGGCGAACTGCAGCGGCTGTTGCTGGCCCAGGTGCTGCTGCGCCGACCGCGCGTGGCCCTGCTCGACGAAGCCACCAGTGCCCTCGACGCCGTCGCCGAACAGCAGGTGCTGAGCATGCTGCGGCGCCGCCTGCCGCAGACGGCGCTGGTGGCGGTTTCGCATCGGCTTGGCCTGTCTGCCATCGCTGACCAATGCGTGATGGTGCAACGCGGGACCGTGGCGCCGCTGCTGCTCGCCGACCGCGCGTCCTGAGTCGTTCGGGAGCCGCCTGTGCGGTCTACACCGGCGCGGCGGGATCTTGCTTTTTTTCCATCTGCACGCCCGACCGGCTACAGTGCGCGGCTTGGTTCGCAGCGCCTCGCCTTGCGCCCGATCCGGCGAAGGGAGTGGGTGAGGGCGGAAGGTGCAATGCGATCGCCAATAGCGAGCCTCGAATCGACATGATGACCAGCGGAGCCCGTGAACTGCTGAAGTGGATCGCCCTGGTCCTGATGACCGGCGACCATGTCGCCAAGGTGTTTTACGGCGGTTATGTCCCGGTGGTGTCCGAACTGGGTCGCACCGCCTTCCCGGTGTTCGCCGTCGTCCTGGCCTACAACCTCGCGCAGCCCGGGGTGGACGCACTCAAATCGTTTCGCCGGCTGCTGCTATGGGGCATCCTGGCGCAACCTGCGCACGGTCTGGCCTTCGGCTACTGGGCGCCATTCAACGTCCTGCTGAGTTTCGCCCTGGCCAGCGCTGCTATCTGGAGCATCCAGCAGCGGCAGTGGGTGCTGCTGGGCATGTGCAGCGTCGTCGCACCGTTTCTGGTGGATTACCAGTGGTTCGGCCTGGCGCTGGTGCTGTCGTCGTGGTGGCTGTTCCGTTTCTCAATCGAAGCGCGAAGTGCAACATCCGCGGCGATTGTGCCGGCTGCTACGAGGCCGTGGAACGGACGGAGTCTGCGCCTGGTCCTGGTCGCCGCCGGCTTCGGCCTGTTGTGCTGGTACAACCGCAACGGCTGGGCACTGCTCGCGATTCCGTTGCTCGTAGCGCTTGCGCCGCGCAACGTCCGGGTCCCGCGTATGCGCTGGGCGTTCTACGGATACTATCTGGGACATTTGGTGGTGCTGGCGGTCATGACGAAGCTGTTGCCGTCGTAGAAGTCGGGAAATCGGTGGACTTACTTGCCGGCTACCGCCGTTGGCACGACACCGAAAGAATGGCCATCGTCCGACCCAATCCCAGTCATCCACCGGACGATTGGACGTTCGTCAAGCGCACAAGAACAAGGCCCCGCAAATGCGGGGCCTTGTTCTTACGTAAACGATACGACGCATAGCACCACGTAGGTCGAACTCACCCCTGCGGAAGATCGCACTTCATCTTTCCATCCACGTAGTACGGCTTGGGCACGTCCGGATTCTGGCTGGTCTTCTCGAACACCACCTCGAACGAGTTGGGGTCCGGCTTGCCCTTGCGTTCGGTGCAGGCGTCCTGCAACTTCTTCTTGACCGCGGCGATGCCGGCGTCGCGGTTGGCACCGTCGGCGCTGTTGGTGAGATTGGCGACCTCAGCGAGGGCGGGTGCGGCGAGGCCCAGCAAGCTTCCTGCGAACACGAGTGCGTGCAGCTTCTTCATGGCGTCTCCTTGTGTGTGGGTGTCCGTACGCAATTGGAGGCGTGCGTCGCGGCGCATGCGGCAATGCATGGCGCAACGGGCGCCTTCCAGCGCGGGGCTAGGATAGGGAGCGCTGGTTAAGACTTCGTAGCGATCGGCGCGCGAGACCCTCGCAGCAGCATCCGGCAGGTCAACGCAGCGCATTGACGCGGCGCCGTGTCTTCGGGCCGAGCGCATGCTTTGACACGCGCCGGCCCACCCATGGATGCACACGTCGCAGGACGACTCAGCGACTACTCGGTCCGCGGTGCCTCGTAGCTCTGGCCAGGCTGCAGCGTCGTCACGTAAGGGCCATTCCAGTCGCGGTCGAAGATGCGCGTCAAGGTCTCGGCCGGTCCCTTGCCCTTGACGAATACCGAGGCGTCCACCGCCGTGTTGAAGTAGCTCCATTCCCAGTTGCCGGTGCCGATGACGCTGCTGCGGTCGTCGGCGACCGCGTACTTGGCATGCTCGACCCGCGCATACGGAATGAAGCCCTGCGGCGCCGGCGGCAGGCGGCTGAACTTCACCGTGATGTTGGGCAGCGCAGCCAGGCTCTTCAGGTACGCCTGCATCGGTTCGCGCAGCGCCCGGTCGGCGACGATGATGTGCACTTGCACGCCACGTGCGGCGGCGTCGCGGATGGCGCCATCGACCGGCGCCCACCAGCCCTTGGGCCCGAAGCTGCGGATCGCCGAGAGCGTCATCACCTGGATGCGCAGCGCATGCTGGCTGGCGCGGATCATCTCGACCAGCGCCGGCTCCTCGGCGCTGACCCAGGCCGGCTGCAGCGCCGGCGGGCTGAAGGCGGGGAAGGCGACCAGCGGCGCGTCGCTGCCGGCATCCAGCAGCACAGGATCGGCGGCGGTGACCGGTGCGAAGTCCGGCGGCTGCACGCCGCGCGCCTGCGCCTTGGCCAGATTGCCTTCGTCGGCCAGGCGCCAGTTGTAGTCGAAACTGGCGGCGAAGGTCTTGGCGAAGCGCGCGTCATCGATGCGCGCGCCGATCTCATGGATCTGCTCCAGCGCCCGCCAATCCCAGTTCTGGCTGCCGACGAACACGCTGGCATCGTCGACGATCATGTATTTGGCGTGCAGCACGCCGCCGGTCAGCGTATCGACCGGCAGCACCCGCACGGTGATACCCGGCACCTTGCCCAGCCAGGCGACGCTGTCCGGGTTCTTGGCCAGGAAGGTATGGTCGACCAGCAGGTGCACCGCCACCCCGGCACGGGCGCGGGCCGCCAGCGCGTCCAGCACTGGGGTCAGTCCTGTGCCGGGCTTCTCGGAGATATAGAACGCGGCGATGTCGATGCGCCGCCTGGCACCGTTGATCATCGCCAGCCAGGTCTGCTGGGTGCGCGGCACCCCGGGCTCGCCGTAGACGCTGGCCTCGGGCACGCTCTCGACGATCTGGAAATGTGAGGGCTGCGGCCGGGCCTCGGCGCCGGTGCCTGCAGACAGCAGCAGGCAGGTCAGGGCGGCGGACAGGAAGCGGCGCGCGGGATGCGCGCTGGCGATGGAAGCGAGAAGCACGTTGGGTGTCCTTGCGGGAGCGTGGGAAGTGGATGCCGGCGGCGATGCGCGTGCATGCTACCGGCAGCCGTCGTAGCTTGGCAGCCTGCTTTGCAGCGCACGTGTCAGTGAGATGGCTCCAGCGAAGTTGGCGTTCCCGTCCAGGGGCGTCAGCGCATCAGAGAAGAGCGCGCAGCCGATGCGTGCGCCGGCCGCCGCCGACCTCGATCGCTTGACGAAGCAATGCCCTCATTGGGATCAGGGCATCGTCATGCCGCGCCGCGTTCAGCACGTCCGGCCGTGCGGCGTTCGCAGAAGGAATGCATCGCCGTCCAGCGGCACCAGCGACTGCGTCCTGCCGCGCGAGAGGGTTCATGCGCGACCGTCGGCGAATGCGGCCTGTGCCTGCGCAAACCACTGCAGCACCTGCTGGCGATGCGGCTCGCCCCAGCAGCGCACGAACTGCTGAGTGTGGTGGTCGCTGGGGTCGTTGAGCGCGGCAATGCGTTGCGCAATGTAGGCAGGCTCCAGGCGCAGGCGGCAGTCGACCTCGATGCAGTGGCGCCAGGCGGTGTAGCTGTCGGGAACGATGGAAGACGACATGGAGGTTCCTTGAGGTTCTGCGCCGTGCATCGCAGGCCCGGCCTGCGAAGCGAGGCGGCGATGGCCGGATGCGAACCGCGGCTGACTGACGGCAGCAACAGGCTTGCGCCCACGTTCGATTGTTCACTAATGTTATAGTGTAACTCAACCGATGCGCTGCATATGCGACCTGGCATTCCCCTGATCCTGTTGTGCCTCTTCGCCAGTTCGCCGGCCGCCGCAGCGGTTCGCCACCACGGCCCGCACGTACACGGCCAGGCCAACCTGGAGGTCGCTGTCGATGGCACCGCCGTGGACGTGCAACTCAGTGCGCCCGGCATCGGCATCCTCGACTTCGAACATCCGGCACGCGACGCCGACGAACGTCAGCGGCTGCAAGCTGCGGTCGCCACCTTGCGCGCTGCCGGCTGGTTGCAGTTCCCGGTCGCGGCGGCGTGTTCGCTGCGCAGTGCGCAGGTCACCACCGAGGGCTACGACGTGGCGATGGCCGATCCGGACGAACCCGGCCACAGCCATGCCGAATTCCACGCTCACTACATCTTCGACTGCGCGCGGCCGGCGCGGCTCGATCACCTGCAGGTATTGCTGCCGCAGCGTTTCCCCGGGCTGAACACGGCGGTGGTCGACGTCGCCACCGCCGCCGGCCAGGGCCGCACCGAGGTGGTGGCCGGGCAGGCCCGGGTGACGCTGCCGCAATGAGCCAGCCGCATGTGGTCGAACTGAGCGAGGTCCGCTTCGGCTATCCCGGTGCAACCGCGTCGGTGCTGGACATCGCATCGTTTGCGCTGCCGCGCGGGCAGCAGTTGCTGCTGCGCGGCGCCAGCGGATCGGGCAAGAGCACCTTGCTGGCGTTGATCGCCGGCGTGCTGCAGCCCACGGCAGGCCGCGTGCGCGTGGCCGGGCAGGACCTGGCGGCCTTGCGCAAGGCTGCACGCGACCGCTTCCGTGCTGACCATTGCGGCGTGGTGTTTCAGCAATTCAACCTGCTGCCGTTCCTGAGCACCCGCGACAACATCGCGCTGGGCCTGCAGTTCTCCGCGCGCCGCGGTCGACTGGCGGCGGGCACGCAGGCGCTGGACACCGAGATCGAGCGGCTGATGGTCGCGCTGGGCCTGGACGTGGCGGCGCTATGGTCGCGCCCGGCCGCGCGCCTCAGCGTCGGCCAACAGCAACGCGTGGCCGCGGCGCGTGCGTTGATCGCGCGGCCGCCCTTGCTGCTCGCCGACGAACCCACCTCCGCGCTCGACCCGGTCGCGGCGCAGGCCTTCCTGCAATTGCTGTTCGCCGAGTGCCGGCAGGGCGGCACCAGCTCGATCGTGGTCAGCCACGATCCGTCGATCGCACCGCTGTTCGACGCCCAGGCCGACCTGGCCACGCTCAACCGCGCCAGCGCCGGAGGTGCGCGATGACGCTGTTGACGCTGGCGCTGGCCAGCCTGCGCAGCCGGCGCCTGGGCGTGGCATTGACGATACTGGTGATCACCCTGAGCGTGACCCTGCTGCTGGGCGTGGAGCGCATCCGCACCCAGGCGCATGAAGGCTTCGCCAGCACCGTGTCGGGCACCGACCTGATCGTCGGCGCGCGCTCGGGCCCGGTGAACCTGTTGCTGTACTCGGTGTTCCACATCGGGGACGCCACCAACAACGTCTCGTGGAAGAGCTACCAGGACCTGAGCGCGATGCCCGAGGTGAAGTGGGCGGTGCCGCTGTCGCTGGGCGATTCCTACCGCGGCTACCGCGTGGTCGGCACCAGCACCGGCTTCTTCGAGCACTACCACTACGGCGCCAAGCACCCGCTGGCGTTCGCGCAGGGCAGGGCGTTCGACGACCTCTACGATGCGGTGATCGGCGCCGACGTCGCTGCCGCGCTCGGCCGCCACCTCGGCGACGAGATCGTGCTGACCCATGGCACCGGCCGGATCAGCCTGGCCACCCATGCCGACAAACCGTTCCGGATCGTCGGCATCCTGCGCCGCACCGGCACGCCGGTGGATTCCAGCGTGCTGGTGTCGCTGCAGGCGATCGAGGCGATCCATATCGACTGGCACTCCGGCGTGCGCCTGCCGGGCCAGCACGTCAGCGCCGCGCAGGCGCGGGCGATGGACCTGACCCCGGACACCATCACCGCCTTCATGCTCAGCCTGAAGACCCGCATCGCCACCTTCTCGGTGCAGCGGCGGATCAACGAGTATCCTGAGGAAGCGATGCTGGCGATCATGCCCGGCGTCACCCTGCAGCAGCTATGGGGCACGCTGGGCACCGCCGAAGGCGCCTTGCGCATGATCGCCTCGCTGGTGGTGCTGCTCGGCCTGGTGTCGATGGTCGCGCTGCTGGTGGCCACGCTGCAGGAGCGCCGGCGCGAGATGGCGATCCTGCGCGCGGTCGGCGCACGGCCGCGCGACATCGCCTGGCTGCTGCTGTTCGAGGCCGGCCTGGTCACCGTGGTGTCGTGCGCACTGGCACTGCTGGCGGTGACCGCGACCAGCTGGCTGGCGCGCGGCTGGGTGCTCGATCATTTCGGCCTGGCGATCAACCGCATCGCACCCAGCGCGGCGGAATGGGGCTGGCTCGGCTGCGTGCTGCTGGCCGGCGTGCTCGCCGGCATCGTGCCGGCCCTGCTGGCCTATCGCCGCACCCTGGCCGATGGCCTCTCGCCGGAGCTGTGAGCATGACGCGCTGGATCCTTTCCTTGCTGGCGCTCGCCGTGTTGTGCGGTTGCGGCCGGCAGCAACAACCCGCCGCTCCGAAAAAAGCGCAGGAAACAGCGGCGGCGCAGCCAGCACCAGGCAACGATGCGGCGATCAACCCACCGCTGGGCGAGCCGGATGCCGACGGCTATCGCGAACTGGACTGGAGCGCGATGCTGCCGCCGGCCGAACTGAAGGCGCTGGAAAACAGCGAGGAACCAGCGGTCGACCACACCGGCAAGCGTGCGATGCCGCAGACCGGCACCTACAACACCGTGGCCGCCGTGCTGGCGCGCAAGGTGCGCCTGCCGGGCTACGTGGTGCCGCTGGACAGCGACGACGCAGGGCGCGTGCGCGAGTTCCTGTTCGTGCCTTACTACGGCGCCTGCATCCACGTGCCACCGCCGCCGCCGAACCAGATCGTGCATGTGCGCCTGGATACCCCGATCGACCCGCCCGACATGTACAGCCCGTTCTACCTGAGCGGCCAACTGCGCGCGGAAACCCTGCACGGCGAACTCGCCGGTACCGCCTACACGATGGAGCAGGCCCACCTGCATCCCTATGAAAAAGGCTGATCGCCATCTCCTGCTGGCTGGAGTACTGTGCCTGCTGGCGGGCTGCCACGGTGATGGCGGGAAGCAGCCGGACGCCACGCCGACACGATCACCGGCAGCAAAGCACACGACCGCAGCAGCCGACGCTGCCCCGGACACCGTCGAACGCTGGGAACAACTGGCACCAGCCAACGACATCTACCAGCGACCACCGCCGCGGATCAACGCGGCCTGGCGCGGCGACGCCGCGGTGATGGATCAGCCGGCGCCCGTCGACGATGGCCCGTCCGTGGTCAACGGCATGCCGATCGACCATTCCGGCACCCAGCGCGCCGCCCAGTTCGGTTCGTCGCAAGTGGTGAAAGGCCTGGAAGGCAAACGCTTCGCCCTGGACGGCTACGTGGTGCCACTGGAAAGCGACGACCAGGGCAAGGTCAGCGAACTGCTGTTCGTGCCGTTCTATGGCGCCTGCATCCACGTGCCGCCTCCGCCACCAAACCAGATCCTGCACGTGGTGCTGCGCACCCCGATCGACGTGCCGGAGCTATGGGACCCGTTCCACCTGCAGGGGCGGCTGCATCTGGCCGACTTCAAGGCCGATATCGCCAATGCCACCTACGAGGCAGAGGACGCCACGATCACCCCGGTGCAGGGCTGAGGGCAGTTCGATGCACCTGCAGTCGCCGATGCGTTTGGCGATCGCGATCGCCGCCTGTGGGCTCGTCGTTGCCGGCGGCGTGCTGTTGGCATTGCGCACGCACGGGCACGTGGCACCGACACCGCGTGCTGCTGCGACCACGGCGATCCACCCGCCAACTGTGCCCGCATTTCATGTCGCGCCATTGTCCGAAGATGCAGCCGACAAGCGCATCACCACACTGCTGCACAGCGATCCCGCATTCGCGCGCGACGCCACGTTCCTGATCGCCGCCAGTGTCCGCGAACGCTGCGCACCGGCCCATTCTGGTGAACTGGCGAAGATGGCCAACCGCGCCCGCCTGCCGGTGCTGGTCGCAACGTCCGAGGTGACGGCACGCGAGCCCGACCTGGACCAGCCGATCTACCAGGCGATCCAGCGCATCGCCGCTGCGGCGCCCTGCGGCCGCGCGCTCGACCTCACGGCGCCCGGCCTGCCGCTGCAACTGGACCCGGAGCGCTACGCAGCAACGTTCCCCGACAGCTACTACCAACCGACACTGGACACCGTGCCGCACGAGTACGCCGGCCAGCCGCTGGGCGTTCGTGCCGCGCAGGAATGCCAGTCCATCGCCTACGCGGTCCTGCCGCTTGGCCGGGACGGCTGGCAGTGCAGGGCGCTCTGGTCCGGCATGCGCCCCCGGATCGTCAAGGCCTGCGAGCAGGCCCGCAGCGCAGGCGGGCAGGGGGCGGGGGAGGCGATTTCGCCGGAAGTCGCGAATCGGCTGACACCGGTGGTGGCGGGCTTGCTGGAGAAGTTGCCGGAATCCTGTCGCTGAGCATGGTTGCGTTTGTACTGCGAAGCCAACGGCTGCGAACAGCAGGAACTGGTCAGCCAGCAACTCGCGCAGCCCTGACTAGGCATGTTTCCTACGCCGCGTCGTTGATTTGGCGGTCACCTGGGATGGCCCACCAAACCCCTGCAACCGCAATTGGATGAACTCCAGCAACGCCCGAACCCGCGCAGTGACCGAATGACGGTGACTGTAGGGCACCTCGAACAACCTGCCACGACCTGGAGCCAGGGGCAGCATCTGTCGCAACGGCACCAGAGCGGCGCCTGATCGTGGTGGTTGGGAGGCTGAGGTGGCCGCTCGGCCACCTCAGCCGATCACGCCGGCACCATGGCCCGCTCCTGTAGCCGTGCCAGCCGCATCACGTTATGGCTGGCGACCTTCAGCCCGATCACCACCTTTGCCCGCGCCAAGCCGATGCAGCGTACGAACTTGCCGCCTTGTTGGGCCAAGCGCGCAAACGGGTGCTCGCCGAACACCCGATCCTTGGCAATGCGACGGTTCCGGCGCTTTGCTGCCTCGCTCAAGGGCTTGCGTGCCTGCCCTTGATGTTGGATCGCGGGGCGGTAACCACGCTTTTTCAGGTCTGCTTCTCGCGCTGCATCGGCATACCCGCTATCGGCCCATACCGTGCGGCCGGTGTTGTCCGGGTCCAGCACCTGCTCGAAGTGGCGGCTGTCGTGCACGTTGGCCGCGCTCACGTCGTAGCGGCGGATGAAACCCCAGCGGCGGTCCGTGCTGGCGTGCAGCTTGTAGCCGTAGAACGTCACCCCATGCTTCCTGGTCCAGCGTGCCTGCACGTCTTTCTGCGCACGCTTGGCATCACTCCAGTCCTGGCCGACGTCATCGCCCTGCTTGATCTGCGCGTTCTCCTCGCGCGTGTTGCGCTGGATCGGAGCGCTGACGATGCTGGCGTCGATGATCTGACCGCCGCGGGCAATGAACCCAGCACGTTGCAATTGCTCACCGATCGCCGTGCTGATGTCGCCCATCAGATCCTTGGTCTTGAGCCGTTCGCGCCACACCCAGATCGTCTTGGCGTCGGGCACCTTGCCGCTGTGTTCCAGTCCAAGGAATTGCTGGAAGCTGCGCCGATCCAGCACCTGATACTCCAGCGCATCGTCGGAGAGGTTGTACAACTGCTGCAACAGCAGCAGCTTGATCATCATCTGCGTCGGCCAAGCCGGACGGCCGCCGCGCTTGCCGGTACCCAAGGACAGCTTCGCGTCTACGGCGTGAGCAATCCCGGCAAAGTCGATATGCCGTGACAGCAGAGCCAGAGGATCGCCGATCTGCTGCCGCTTGGCTTCGCGTTCGTGGCCGGCAAACAGGCTGATCATCGTGGCGTCCTCGGCGTGTTCTCCAGACCAATGATGCCAAAGGTGGGGTTTTTAGAGGTGCCCTGTAGGCGCCAAGCAATTGCAGCGGGGCAGGGCATAGATCCAGCGGCACTTCCTGCAACCTGCCTGCGGCAAGATCTTCCTGGCACGGGTAGGCCGCAACAATCGCAAAGCCGAGACCCTGGCGCGCGCCGGCCACGGCGAGTTCCCCGCTGTTGACGCGATAGCGGCTGCGCACGGGCACCTTCACGATCTCGCCCGCAGGATCCAGGAACTGCCAGGGCTGCCCCTTCAGGGCGCTCACGGTGGTGATGCACGGCAAGGACTTGAGTTCGCGCACGTGGCGCGGCATTCCGGTCTGGGCCAGTAGCGTGGGGGACGCGACCACGATACTGGGCAACGTCGCCAGTTCGCGGGTGATGAACGCACTGTCATCCTGACGCCCGCGGTGGAAGACGATGGAGAGATCCATGTCCTCGCGCAACACCTCCAGGCCGGTCAGGCGTGTGTCGCATTCCAGCTCGATGCCCGGATGGAGGCTGCAGAATTCCGCGATGATAGGCGCGAGCAGCCTGGGCGCTTCGTTGGGCATGCACATCCTGAGGGGGCCCTTCAATTCGCGCTGTGCTACGCCAAGCTCCTCCTCCGTGGCCAGCAAAGCGTCGAGGACCGGCTTGGCGCGCGCGTACACCAGCTGTCCGGCTTCCGTCATGCGCAGATGGCGCGTGCTGCGTTCCAGCAAGCGCACGCCCAGCCTGCGCTCCAGCGCCGCGACGTGACGGCTGACGTTGGACGACGGCAACGCCAGCAGGCGCCCAGCCCCGGAAAAGCTCTGCGCGTCGACGACGGCCACATAGACGCGGACTGCATTGAGGTCGAGGTCGCTGCGCACCATTATCCCAACTGGGGTATGAAACTCCGCCATTTTCGCATGCTAGTTGGCGGAATTGGCGAGGTCCAAGATGCACTCCCGTCCAACGGCTGCCCTGCAATGGCACGCCTGGACCAATCGAATCGGGATGCATCGGCATGGAAATCGGAATACTGGGGGGCGGCATTGCAGGCTTGAGCGTGGCCCTCGCGTTGCACAAGCAGGGGCACACCCTGCGCGTCTATGAACGTCGGAACGGGCCGGCCACCATGGGCGCTGGCGTGACGCTTTGGCCCAACGCTGGCTTTGTGCTGCAGGAACTCGGGTTGTTGGAGGATGTCGGGGCGGTGGGCGGTCGGCCAGTGTCGGTACACCGCAAAGACGCAGCGGGTAACGCGCTGGGAGGCCTGGACATCACGCTGCTGGACCGACTCATGGGCTACCCGACCCATACGATCCTGCGCCGCGACTTGCAGGCGGTACTGCTGGACCACGTGGCACGCGCTGGTATCCAGGTGGAGTTCGGGCATCGAGCCGTCGCGATCGATCTGGATGCTGGCGGCAAGGCCGTGGCACGGTTCGAGAACGGGAAGAGCATCCGTCCGGATCTGCTCATTGGCGCGGATGGCCGCATGGGCTCGGTGGCGCGCAAGTTCGTCGCGGGGGACAACACGCCCATCTACCAAGGGTTCGTGAACTGGATCGGCGTTGCGCAGGGCAATGGCCCGTTGCTGAGCGACATGGCAATTCATGACTACTGGGGATCCGGCGACCGTTTCGGCTGCGTCCCGATCCGGACGGATCTGGTGTACTGGGCCGCCGCGCAGGCGCGGCCATTGCCCGAGGCGACTACCGCAGCGGAGATGCGCAGGGAGGTGATGGATCTGTTTGCAGGATGGCCGGAGCCGGTCGCCCGCCTCATCGAAGCCACGCCGGCGCAATCCATCCAACTGATCGCCGTGCATGACGTGGAGCCGCTACACACCTGGAGCCGAGCAAATGTGCTGCTCGTCGGCGATGCGGCGCACGCGCCACTGCCGACCTCGGGCCAGGGCGCCTGTCAGGCCTTGGAAGACGCCTGGCATCTCGCGCGGTGCCTCGAAGAGGCGGACGGCGCGCTGGATCAAGCATTGCCGCGCTTCGCCGCAATCCGCGGACCCAAGACCACCAAGCTGGCAGAGCAGGGCAGACTGTTCGCGCGCGGTCTTTTCGCCCAAGACCCCAAAACCTGCCGTCTTCGCAATGAGCGCGCCAAGGCGTCCGATCCATTACGCGATGCGCAGGCCATGGCGGCGGGATGGTCACAGGGGTTGCCGATGGCGGACTGCATTGACGGGATGTCACCGGACGGCGCTGGCAGTCTGTATCGCCTCTGACAGACAATCCTGATCCCAGCGTCGTAGCACCTCCGCTGCAGGAAGCATTTCCACAGGATCCGGGGATCCATTTCATTTCTTGCTAAGCAGGTTATGAACCTGAGGCTCGCACGGCTATCGTAGCGGATGAAGTCTCCCCTATCCGATGGGCGTATCCAATGAAGAATGGGCCTTCGCTGCACCCTGCTTGACGCTGATGGATCCGCAAGCACGGCAGCGCATGACCAGCGCTTAATGTTCAATGCCTTGCGCTGGATGGCGGGAGCCGGGGCGCCCTGGCGCTTGATTCCCATGGGTTTCCGCCGTGGGAGGCGTTCTACCAGCTACCGAGCGGGGGTTGCGGGCTGACTGCTTTAAGGCAATGGTTGGCGACTAGTCTTTGATCTTGCCGGTTGCGCAAGGCGAGCAACGGCAACCTGACGTGCCGATCCTGGATCGGCCGGACGCTGTAGATTACATGCGAAAGCGGACCGCGTGTTGGCTACGACGGCTATAAGCGCAAGAACGACAGTAAGTTGCATATGGCTGTGGACACGCTAGGCCACCTGTTGGCAGTACAGGTCACCCCTGCCAGCGAGCAGGGGCGCGCTCAGGTGCGATCACTGGCGCAGGAAGTCCAGCATGTCACGGGCAAGACGAGGAACTGGCTTTCATCCATCAAGGCGACACAGGCAAAAGCCCGGCAGAAGCGGCACAGGAAGAAGGCATCGAACTGCGCGCGGTAAAGTACCGGAGGCCAAGAAGGCTTTGTGCCACTGCCGCGTCGCTGGGTCATAGAGCGCAGCTGTGGTGAGTCAATCGGCTCCGAGGCCTGGCTCGTGACTACGAGCGCCTACCGGAAACCCTGGCAGGAATCGACTTTATCGTCTTCAGCATCATCATGCTCGGAAATGCTAAGGCTCTACTTCAAAATTCATAACGCGCTCTAGGGTACGCTCGCATCGTCCCTGAGCACGAATGTATCGCCACGTGGCTGAAAGTTGCGCTGGATTGCGTCCCCCCCGGTTTCACGTATGTGGCTGATCCGGCCATCCTCCAGCGTGACGATCTTGTCGGCAATATCGAAATAGCGGTCGTCGTGACTGATCGCCACGATCACCTTGTTGCGTCGCTTCAGTGCTGGAAGAATCTCGTGATAGAAGACGGCCTTGAATGTTGGATCCTGGTCGGCGGCCCATTCGTCAAACAGGTAGACGTCCTTGTCGTCGAGGATGGCGGCCAGTAAGGCCATGCGTCGCCGCTGCCCATCGGAGAGCGCCAGCGTTGAAAAGCAACCGTCCTCATAGCGGACCTTGTGTTCCAGGCCAAGGGCCTTGAGGTAGTACGTGATCTGTTCCGTCCGGTTGTCAGGATCGGCATCGCCGAGCACGCGGTTGAACAGGTGATAATCCGAATAGATCGCGCCGATGCACTGGCGCAACGTGCCGATCGTGGCGTCTGTGACGGCTTGGCTGCCAAACCGAATGGTCCCTTCCCCTGCACGGTAGTGCAGGGTGATGAGCTTGCTGAGGGTCGACTTTCCCGACCCATTGCCGCCGACAATGAAGGTGACTTCGCCGCGGCGGAGTTCCAGATCGAGCGGTCCGACCCGGAAGCCCTTGCCGTCGGCAGCAGCATGTGTGTAGCAGACGGACTCGAGCCGAATGCGGTCCCATGTGACAGCCGGAAGCTGGCCCATGGCGATGGCCTCGGCCGGAATTTCATTGAACAGCCGTTCCACGCGGTTGAGGGAAACACGGGACATCGTCAACTGCGGGATGTAGTTGAGGATCATGGCTACCGGGCCGGTAATGTACAGAAGTGCCATGATCACGCCGATCAGTTCCGAGCTGGTCACGATCCTGTAGTTCACGAATACGAACAGGATGCAGCCAATGACGAAGAAGCTGAGCAGGTCACCGTAATTACTTGCCGCCCGAACCAGCGTATGTCCTGACTTCTCGCTGTCGCGCACCTCCCGCTCATGGCGCATGAGCACTTCGCCGAAGAATGTGTTGCGTTTGACGTCGCTGAGCTTGAGTTCCTTGATTCCATGGATGAGTCCGTGGATGGACTCCTGCAGATGGTCGAACCCGGCACGCGCGCGGACGAAGTATCGGCGTCCGAAAATGATCGGAATCTGGTAAGTCACCACGCCGAACACGATGCAGCCCAATACGAACACGAACACGTCCGAATTTAGCACGAGAAGAAAGCCGAGCATGCCGACCAGGGTGACCACATTGATGAGAAGATCCGGCATCAGGCGTGCGCCCAACACGATGCGGGGCACGTCGGTGGTCAATGCGGCGATCAGCCGCGGCCCTCCGATCTGCTCTAGCGCCTGAAGTGGCGCTGCGGCAATGCGCGCGTACATCTGCGATCGCAGGTCCGACGCGACATCGATGGCCACCCGCGTCAACATGATCTGCGATACGGTGCGCGATACCAGGATGAAGACGCAGACAGCCGCAAAGACGATTGCGAACGGAGCGTTCGCGATCTCCAGGAAGAGCCACGTGGTGGGTGGCGAGACGACTTCGTCGAATCGGCGGTCGCCATCTTGAATCACGCTCAGCACCAGAGGGATCAGCAGCGAATAGCTGATGCCGGACAGCCCGCCGAGAATGATCGACGCGAAGACCCGATTCGGCGCCCGGCCCGAGAACTGCCCTAGCAGATTCATGGCCGGGTCCCGCGGGCGGAGGTAGCGCTGTCGGTGCCAGTCGCTGCGGGGGACAGCGGGTAGTAGCGTACCTTTTGAAAAGGTTCGACCATGTCGTCGTAGTGACGGCTCATCACATTGCCTGATTGGCCGGTGGAGTTCATGTACTCGTGCCGTATGCGATTCCGGCTCATGGCGATCACCTGGCGGAAGCCTGCGCCGAATTTCTGGAGATAGCCTTCCGCATCGCTGAAATCGGCCGACGCGACATTGATGGCGTCGGCGGAGCCGCCGTTATCGATCCGGCGTTCGAACAGCGGGCGGAGCGGCTTGATGTGGCTCATCGGTGGGTGCGCATACACGGTTCGGTGAAGCTGACCCCACCCCCAACTGTCCATGCTCCAATCCCCACGCAGCTTGTGGAGTTCGTTGAGCGCAGCGGTAAGGGAGGTGGCAAGCACGGCATCGCAGGCGGGTAGCGCACTGTTAGCCGTCTTGGCGGCGCTGCACCAGTGGCCGTCATCGTTGCGCAGGCTCTGTTCCAGTTGCTCGAGCCTTACCGTACCGGCAAGTCGACGCAGCTGGCGCGTGCGTTGCGGATTATTCCAGTCGCCTTGCAGTGGATTGGAATACAGCTGCTGGCGGAGCTGCCGCATCCAGGCGTGGAAGATGCTCGCGGCCTGGCTGTCGGCTTGGGTGTTCCCGTCCCAGTGCGCAAGGTACTGTGCGGCGCGACTGGAGTGCCCGTCAGGGGGGAGCCTGTTCCGTAGGGTCGCCATCATCGCCGCTACGTTGAGATCCAGCGTATCCGCCTGCATGCGCTCCATGTCCGCGACATCGAACGTCTTGCCTGCACCGATGCCTGCCTGGATCAGCTGCCGGATGCGACGCGCCCGTGCCGGCGATGCCCAGTCATGCGAGACGAAGTAGGGATAGTCCGCGTCGTTGATGCCGTCGTTGGCACTGATCAGGTAGCCTTCGGGCGGATTGTAGCGTTGCGGCCATTCGGCGGAGGGGACCGAGCCTTTCCAGCCATAAGCCGGGTCCCAGCCCGGTACCGGCAGTGTTCCTTCGCCCTGGCGTCGCAATGGTATGCGTCCAGCGCCGATATAGCCGATATTGCCCGCCCTGTCGGCATACAGCATGTTCATGGCGGGTGCGACCAGGTGATCAAGCGCGCTGCGGAACTGCGTCCAGTCTTTGGCGTAGTTCAGCCTGAAGAATGCCTCATAGCTGGAATCGTCGGGATCCAGGCCGGTCCAGCGCAGGGCGACAGGTCGGTCGAACACGGCGAACTGATCGCTGATGATGGGGCCGTGCCGGGTACTTCGGACATGCAGAGTAACGGGGGCATACTGTCGTCGCAGGACGTCGGGAAACTCCGCGCGGACCCGGATTGTTTCGGTGCGCTGTTCAAATGGGATCCAGCCGCCGTCGGTATCGTAACGATCGCCATTTGCGTCGGTTCGCTCGAAGAACAGATCCTGGGTGTCCGCCATCATGTTGGTGCCGCCCCACGCGATGTGGTCGTTGCGCCCGAACACGACCAGAGGAAGGCCTACCAGGCTCATGCCGCTCGAGTGCAGGGTCGGCGTCTCGAGGCTGACGGCGTACCACAACGAGGGAATCTGAAGCCCGAGATGCGGGTCGTTGGCGAGAAGCGCGCCCCCGTCGGTGGTGTGCTTTCCCCCGATCACCCATGCATTGCTGCCGGTGTTTGGCAGCGCCAGGTGCAGTGATGCCAATACTCGGCGATGCGTGTCAGCCATCGCTTGGAGGCCTGTATCGGCCGATGGAGTCGCTGCAGGCACAGTGGCCTGCGTAGCGCTGCGATAGCCTGGGAAGAAGGTCGCGGCGCGATCCTCTCCCAGCAGCGATCTGGTCAGGTAGTAGTCCATCTCGCGACGATAATTGCCGCCCAAGTCCAGGGCGAAAACCTTGACCCAAGCCAATGAATCCATCTCGGTCCACGGCTGTGGCTTCAGTCCCAGCAGCCTGAACTCGACGGGCAGCTTGTCGGTTTCAGCGATACGCGCATTGATGCCAGCGGTGTAGGCGGTGAGCGACGCGCGCGCCGGCGCGCTGAGCGTGGTCCAGGCGCTGCGCGCCGATGCGTGCAAGCCCAGGGTTCGAAGCCATACGTCGGCATCGATGCTGTCCTTGCCGAACACCTCGCTCAGTTCGCCGCGTGCCATGCGTCGCTGCACTTCCAACTGCCAAAGCCGATCCTGCGCCTGGGCATAGCCGACTGCGAAGAAGGCATCGGAATCCGTTTTCGCCCGGATGTGAACGGCGCCCTGCGCGTCGCGTTCGATGTCGACCGGCGAGGACACGCCACTCGTGATTCGTGTGACCGCTTCTGGTGGCAGACTGCCGCGCAGTTCTAGCCAGATCCAGCTCGCAAGCGCCAGTAGCGGGATCGCTACCAGCAGGATGAGTCGTGCGGCAACGGGGTGCGTGCGGAAGGGACGGAGTGCACTCACGATGCGGTCCTGCGGCCGTAGGCCGGGTGTCGGAAAAATGCATGCTCGGGGCTTGCGCGCAGATCATCGGCAGGGCGAGTAAGCATTCGGAGAGCGCCTCCAGATTGCGCTAGGAAGAACAGTTCCATCTCTGTTGGTTGCCGTATTGGCAACGTCGGCGTGCGCCTGTATATCACACCTTTTGAACAGTTCCAGATCGTTGCTCGGCTACTTTCACGTTCTGCAACGCGCATGTTTCGCACGTGTCGCGGATGTTGTCTTCGTCGGGGCCGCGTTAGATGCAACCCGTGCCGCATTGGTTTTTGCGCGAGAGTGCGACTTGCTCCACAGATCCAGAGATTGTCGCGTGATGCGATTGTGAAAGACCCGCTTTGGACGCTAGAGTCCAGCCGCACCACGCATTCGTAGCGACTCGTTACTTGGTGCGCCAAACGTTGTTTGCAGCAACGCCGATGCCATGGTCTGCATGGTCATTGCAGCTTAGGGATGAACTGGGATGGACAGGATGTCTGATGTGCGTCTTCCACGCGCCACTCGCTACTCGCTCTGCGGCATCCGCCATGCGGCAATTTCAGTCGCATGACAAGGTCGTGTGCGGTTTACGGTGAATGCCTGCGGGACGTCCTATCTGCGCGGCAATGCGATGTGCGTTGCCGCCAGCTGATTCGCGCGCTTTTTTGCTAATGCCGGTATCGAAAACGCCTTGCAGTGCAGTGCGTCGGGCGCTGTCGCGCCAAACCCGACGCGGTTAGGCGCGAGGCTGAAGCTGGATCGTGATTTCTCGTCGGGGGGGTGGCGTGTCCGTGGCAACCTGCAATGTGGCCGAGACCGAATGGATTCCGTTGTCTGCGGCCCAGCGCGGCCGCTGGCTGGCGTATCGCATGGCACCCGAACGCCAGGGTGATCACAACATCGTTTTTGCCGCTCGTATCGAGGGCCATCTGTGCGCGGAGGTGTTGCGCAGTGCGCTGGCTCGGCTGGCGGCACGTCATGCTGTACTTCGACTGCGCATCGTCGAGCACGATGGAATACCACATCAGCGTTTCATCCATGAGGTCGCGCCGACACTGCATGTGGAGGACGTGACCGGTTGGAACGAAGCTGCGTTGCAGCAGGAGATCGTTCGGGCCACATCTCAGCCTTTCTTGCTGGAGCAAGAAGCACCGTATCGCGCGGGTCTCTATGCGCAGGAGGCGGGCACACAGATTCTCACATTGGCGTTCGACCACATTGCGGTAGATGGCTGGTCGTTCTGGATACTGCTGGAACAATTGGGCTTGCTTTTGCAGGATGCCGAGGCTCCATTCGGAGGCGATCTCGACATCGACTATCCGGATTACGTAGGCTGGCAACGCGACTGGCTTTCCTCGGAGCGGGCGGCTTCGCAGCGTTCCCACTGGAATCATGTCATGGCGTCGTTGCCGCCAGCGTTGCAGTTGCCTGTGGATCGCAAATGCCAGGATGTAGCAGGCGAAACACAGGTGGTGCCTGTCTGGCTTGCGCCGACGTTGACTACGGCGTTGCGCGCACTCGCTCGCCGCCATGGCGCAAGCATCTATACAGTCCTTCTTTCGGCATGGCAGATTTTCCTGCACCGCATCACCGGCCAAGCCGAGATCGCGGTGGGATCGCCGATGCCCGGCCGCAGCGGGGCGCGCTGGGAGCATGTGGTAGGTGACTTCGTCAATCCTGTCGCGCTGGTTGCGCGATTCACCGAAGACACCACTGTGCAGGACGTGTTGCGACAGGCGCGCAACGACTCTCGGCGCGCATTGCGGCACCAGGACTATCCCTATTCCAGCCTGGTGGAAGATCTGCGTGGTCGCTCTGGTCTGTCGACGATCGAACTGTTCCAGACCATGTTCGTATATCAGCACGCGCGCCACGGCGCAGGCATGCGTGCGCTCTGGGAAGAGTGCCAGGCATCGATGCCGACCGCCTGGGCGGGTCTCCACTTGCGGGGCTATCCGGTAGCGCGGAGCGGCGGCGAGACGTTCCCACTGATGCTTGAGGCGATGGAACTCGAGACCGGGGTGCGCTGCGACCTTCGTTTCAACCCATCAATGTACGGGCGTGAGACCATCTCCGAATGGTCAAACGCATGGGCACATCTGCTGGGGAGCATGGCGTCTGACGAGACGCAGAAGGTCTATGCGTTGGAACTCATGCCACCTCGGCCAGCGAGCATGAGCGGAGGTATAGCAGGGTGCGCGGCCGTTCGGTCGGCGCTGGAAGGCTTCAGGCACTGGGCAGCGGTTGCACCAGAGGCTATTGCACTCGTTGACGGCGATGTCGAAGTCACCTATGCCGAGTTGGCGCTGCGCGCTAGCCAGATCACGTGCCGACTGGCCGAGAGAGGGGTCGGCCGTGGAGATCGCGTGGCGCTTTGCCTGCCACGCGGTACGGAACTGGTTGCCGCGATGCTGGCAACGTGGGAAGCGGGCGCAGCCTACGTACCTCTCGATCCTGGCTATCCCCAGGCCCGTTTGGCATACATGCTGGATGACAGCCTGCCAGCCTGCGTAGTCGTATCTCCGGCATCCGATGACGTTCTGCCGACGCGCGCTGACGTCGATCGCGTGGTGCTGCCAGGGATAGATGTAGCTGAGGCTGACGTGATGCTGCTGAGCGCAGCGAATGCGCCGAAGTCCGACGACGTCGCGTATCTCATCTACACATCCGGCTCCACCGGCGAGCCGAAAGGCGTCGCCGTGACGCACGGTAACCTTGCAGCACAGGTCTCCGTGCATATCGGCAACTGTGCATTGGCACCCGGCCAGCGTATGCTGCAGTTCGCTTCTGCGTCGTTCGATAGCTCGGTTGTCGAGATATTTCCGACGCTATCGGCCGGAGCGACACTGGTATTTCGGCCAGAGACATTGCTGGCTGCCGACGCGGAGTTCGCCGCATTCCTGGCCAGCCACCGGATCGACACCGTCGACCTGCCCACGGCATTCTGGAATCGCTGGGCTATTGCCCTGCGGGACGGTGCGCCGTCGCCATCGGTACGCCGCGTTGTGGTGGGAGGAGAAAAGGTAGAGCGACGCTTCTTCGACGCATGGAGTCAGGCCACGGCCTGTCCTGTACTCAATACCTACGGACCGACCGAGACCACGGTATATGCGACGGCGATGCTGCTCGAGCAGGGGGCATTGCAGGAGGGACAGGATGTCCCGATCGGCCATCCAGTGGCGCATACCGCAGTGCATGTGCTTGATCGATGGGGCGCGCTGGTGCCGGTAGGTGTCGTGGGTGAACTGTACATCGCCGGTCCTCAGGTGGCCTTGGGCTATTGGAATCGCCCGGAGTTGACCAGCGAGCGTTTCGTGCGTGATGGGTTTGTGGCAGATCCCCGGGCGCGCATGTACAGGACCGGCGATCTCGGTCGCCGACGCGCAGACGGGATCCTGGAATACGTAGGCCGCACTGATTTCCAGGTCAAGATCCGAGGATTTCGAATCGAACCGGGCGAAATCGAGGCGCGCCTGGCAGCGTTCCCGGGTGTGGACGAAGCAGTGGTGCTCGCGAGAGAAGACGTTCACCGGGAAAAGCGGCTTGTCGCGTACGTGGTACCAAGGCAAGGCGCTACTATCGGAGTCGCTGAGCTGCGGCAGGCGCTCGCCGCTGAACTGGCGGCCTACATGCTGCCTGCGGCCTACGTTGTGCTGTCCGCGTTGCCGCTGACGCCCAATGGCAAGATCGATCGTGCAGCACTGCCTGAACCGGGCGACGATGCAGTGGTACGGCAACCGCACCAGCCCCCTTGCGGACCCGTCGAACAGCGTATCGCAGACGTGTGGTGTGCGCTGCTGGGGTTGCGACAGGTCGGGCGATACGACGATTTCTTCGAGCTGGGTGGGCATTCTCTGTCAGCAGCACAAGCGGCCTCGCGGCTGCGTGAGGCGCTGGGACGCGAGGTGCGCTTGCGCGATCTGTTCACCCACCCTCGGTTGTTCGATCTGGCCGCGTTGCTGGCCCGTCCTGACGAATCGGCTGCATCCGTTCAGGTGCCTGTTGCACTGGGTGCACCGCGGCCCCCTGCGTTGCCGATGTCGTGGGCTCAACAACGGCTATGGTTCCTGGATCAGCTCGATCCGTCGGCCGGGGCGGCGTACCACATGCCGGTGGCATTGCGCTTGAGCGGTGTGCTGGATGATGTGGCGTTGCTAGCGAGTCTGGACCGGGTTGTCAGCCGGCACGAGATCCTGCGTACTTGTTTTGTGAGTCACCAGGGAGATGCCGTACAGGTCGTTTCGGCGCGAGATACGCCATTCTGCTTGCGGGCGCATGATCTGCGCGGGCAGTCTGCCGATCAGCAGGCAGCCGTGCTGGCCAGTCTCCGCCACGATGAAGCGCACACACCGTTCGATCTGGCGCATGGCCCGCTGATCCGCGGTTCGCTGGTACGTCTGGCGGATGAAGAGCATGTGCTGCTGATGACACAGCATCACATCGTGTCCGACGGCTGGTCGATCAACGTGTTGATCAGCGAAATCAATGCGCTGTATGCGGCATTTCGGGCCGGGCAGCCGGATCCGTTGCCGCCGCTGCCGTTGCATTACGCCGACTACGCCCTGTGGCAGCGCAGCCCTGCGTATGCCGAGGGGCGGCGCGATCAGGTGGAATACTGGCGCGGGCAGCTGCGAGGCGCTCCCATTCTCTTGGAATTGCCGGTTGATCGGCCGCGGCCTGCGGTGCAACGCTATGCCGGCGCATGCGTGCCAGTGCAGTTGTCAGTTGGACTGTGCGACGACCTGACAGCACTGTCTCGGCGACACGGCACGACGGTGTTCATGACGCTGTTGGCTGCATGGTCCGTGCTGCTGTCGCGCCTGAGTGGGCAGGCGGAGGTGGTGGTGGGGACACCGGTAGCCAACCGAATGCGTCCGGAGCTGGAGCCGCTGATCGGCTTTTTCGTCAATACGCTTGCGCTGCGGGTGAACGTGGGCGGGGCGGCGGACGTGGCGGATCTGCTGGCACAGGTGAAGGCGACGACCCTGGGCGCCTATGAGCATCAGGACCTGCCGTTCGAGCAGGTGGTCGAGGCGGTGCAACCGGTGCGCAGCATGAGCCACAGCCCGCTGTTCCAGGTAATGCTCAGTTTCGACAATACGCCTGGAGATGAAGCACTGTCGTTGCCTGGGTTGCAGGTGGAGCAGCTGCAGAGCGAAGCGTCGAAGGCGCACTTCGATATGGAGCTTTCGTTGCGGCCTCAGAGCAACCGGATCATCGGAGAACTGTCCTATGCGACCGATCTTTTCGATGCATCGACGGCCGAGCGGCATGTTGCCTGTCTGGAGACGCTGCTGCAGGCGCTGTGCGCGCACGAGGGCGCACTGGTCTCGCTGCCGTGGTTGCCGTCGCCGGAGCGTGAGCGGGTGCTGGAGGTGTTCAACGCCACCTCGATGCCGCGGCCGATGACGCTGATCCACCACGCGTTCGAGGAACAGGCTCGTGCCACGCCGGACGCGGTGGCGCTGGAGTGCGGAGGGGTGACGCTTTGCTATGCGGAGTTGAACCAGCGTGCCAATCAGGTGGCGCACCGGCTTGCCGCCCTGGGCGCGAGGCCCGATGCGCGCGTGGCGATCTGCGCCGAGCGTGGGCTGGACATGGTGGTAGGCCTGCTGGGTATCCTCAAGTCCGGCGCGGCGTATGTGCCATTGGACCCGACACATCCGCGCGAGCGCCTGGCGGGGATGCTGGCCGACTGTGCGCCGACGGCGGTGCTGGCACAGCCGTCCACGCTCGGTTTGCTGCCGCAGGAGGCGCAGGTGCCGACGCTGGTCTTGACGGCGCGGGTGTGGGAAGACGCGCCGACGCATGACCTGCAGGTCGCCGGGTTGACGCCGCAGCACCTGGCCTACGTGATCTACACCTCCGGTTCGACCGGGCAACCGAAGGGGGTGATGAACGAACACCATGCGGTGATGAATCGCCTTCACTGGGGCAAGACGCAGTTCCCCTGGATGGTGGGCGAGCGGGTGTTGCACAAGACGCCGTTCGGATTCGACGTGTCGGTCTGGGAGATATTTCAGCCGCTGCTGTCCGGGGCCAGGCTGGTCCTGGCGCAACCGCAGGGTCATCAGGATCCGGACTATTTGATCGCGTTGATCGAAAGTGCGCAGATCACGGTGGCGCACTTCGTGCCGTCGATGTTGCAGGCGTTCCTTGATCGTCTGCCGGCGGGCCGGTGTGCGGGACTGCGGCAGATCTTCTGTAGCGGCGAAGCGCTGGGGTTGGCGCTGGCGGCACAGGTACGGTCGAAGCTGCCGCAGGTGGAGCTGCATAACCTGTATGGGCCGACAGAAGCGGCGATCGAGGTGACCTGGTGGAACTGTGCCGAGGGCACGACGCGGCCCGCGGTTCCGATCGGACGGCCGATCGCCAATACCCGCATGTATGTGCTGGATGGGCAGGGCGAGCCGGTGCCGGTGGGGGTGGCCGGTGAGCTGTGCATCGGCGGGGTGCAGGTGGCACGTGGCTACTGGAACCGTGCGCAGTTGAGCGCGGAGCGGTTCGTGCCGGACCGGTTCAGTGCCGATCCGCAGGCGCGGATGTACCGCACCGGGGATCTGGGCCGGTGGCGGGCCGACGGGACGATCGAGTACCTGGGGCGCAACGACTTCCAGGTGAAGATCCGCGGCTTCCGGATCGAGCTGGGGGAGATCGAGGCGCAGTTGCTGGCGTGTGCGGACGTGCGCGAGGCGGTGGTGGTGGCGCGTGCCTACGGCGAGGGCGACACACGGCTGGTGGCGTACGTGGTGATGGCGCCGGGGGTGGCCTGCGATGTGTCGGCGCTGCGGCAGGTCTTGCTGCAGCGGCTGGCCGAGTACATGGTGCCGAGCGCGTTCGTGGCGCTGGAGGCGTTGCCGCTGACGGCCAATGGCAAGCTGGACCGTCAGGCGCTGCCGGCGCCGGAGACGGCGGCGGTTCCGGTGCGTGCGTACGAAGCGCCGCACGGGGAGATCGAGGAAGCGATCGCGGCGATCTGGCAGGACCTGCTGGGCGTGGAACGGGTGGGGCGCCACGACCACTTCTTCGAGCTGGGCGGCCACTCGCTGCTGGCCGTGCAGGTCGCCTCACGGTTGCGTGAGCGGTTCGGCGTCAGCGTACCGGTTGCCGGTCTGTTTCAGGCCGCTCAGCTCTCGGCACTCTCCGCACTTGTGATGAGCGCCATCGTAGAGCAGTACCCCCAGGACGCCATTGCGGCTCATGCCGATGCGCTTGAGGGCCTGTCCGCCGACGACTTGCGTGCCTTGCTGGAAACAGAAGACGCATGAATCGACTCATTTTCGCCAGATCGGCAATTCGTTCCGTAGGTACGCCATGACGCATTCATCATCGTCGGAAATCGAACTGCTTAAGCTGGAATTGATGCGTCGCCGCTTGGCAAAGACAAGCACCGCCAAGCCTGCATTGAGTCCATCCATTCCTCGCGCGGACAGGAGCGGTACGCTGCCGCTGTCTTGGGCGCAACAGCGGCTATGGTTCCTTGAAAGGTTCGATCAAGCCGCAAGCGTGGCTTATCACATGCCGGTGGCGTTGCGCTTGGACGGCGACCTGGACGTGTCGGCATTGCAGGCCACCCTGGATCGCATCGTCATGCGCCACGAGAACCTGCGGACGGTGTTTGTTAAATCGGGGGATGCGGCACGGCTGGTGATCCGGAACGACGTCAACGGACTGCCGATGGACTACCAGGATCTCAGCGATCCTGCGGGACGCCTGGACGATGCCCAAGTTGCGTTGATCGTATCGGAGCAGGTGCGTACTCCGTTCGATCTGGAGCACGGGCCGTTGATCCGGGCCTGTCTCCTCAAGCTACGTGAGCGCGAGCATCTGTTTCTGGTGACTCAGCACCATATCGTCTCCGACGGCTGGTCTATCGGTGTGTTGATCAACGAATTCACTACGTTGTATCCATGCTTCCGCTTGGGACGGCCTGATCCGTTGCCGCCTTTGCCGATCCAGTACGCAGACTATGCGGTATGGCAGCGGCAGCAGTTGCAGGGACAGGAACTGGAAGATCGGCTGTCCTTCTGGCGCGGACACCTCCGCGGTGCCCCGCCGTTGCTCCTGCTGCCGACCGACCGCCCCCGGCCCGCAGTGCAGAGCTATGCCGGAGATCGTGTTCCGGTGATGTTTGCTGAGGCATTGACCCAGTCGTTGAAGGAGTTGGCACAAAGGAGCGGCACGACGACCTATATGGTACTGCTGGCAGGCTGGTCCACGTTGATGGCCCGCTTGAGTGGGCAGACCGACGTGGTGATAGGCAGCCCTGTGGCGAACCGGGATGCTGTGGAAACGCAAGGGCTGGTGGGCTGTTTTGTCAACACCGTCGCGCTACGCGTCCAACTGGACGATGACCCGACCTGCCTGCAGCTGCTGGAACGAATCAAGCGCACAGCGCTGGCCGCCTATGCCCACCAGGATCTTCCTTTCGACCAAGTAGTCGAGGCGTTGCAGCCTGAGCGGAGCCTCAGCTATAGCCCAGTGTTCCAGGTGATGTTGACGCTGGACAATACGCCTCGCAACAGCACCCTGTCGCTGCCTGGCCTGGATGTCATCCAAGTGGAGCCTGCGCATCCGACGGCGCACTTTGACCTGCGCATGTTGTTGAGCGATGGCGGTGTGTCGCTGGAGGGCGAGCTCGAGTACGCCAGCGATCTGTTCGATCGCGCCACGGCCGAGCGCATGGTGACGCAGTGGTTCACCCTGCTGGCCGGCATGTGTCTTCATGAGAACGCAGCCCTGAGTGCGCTGCCTTTGTTGACAGCGGCCGAGCGGCAGCTGGTCGTGCATGGCTTCAACCGCATCGAGGAGTGCACGCCGGACGAGCACGTGGTGGGGTTGTTCGCCGCGCAGGTGGCGCGCACGCCGCAGGCGCCGGCGATCGCCTTCGGCGGCCAGACGCTGGACTTTGCCACGCTGGATCGTCAGTCCAGCCAGCTGGCGCAACGGTTGGTGGCGCTGGGTGTGCGCCCGGACGATCGGGTGGCGATCTGCGTGGAGCGTGGGGTGCAGATGGGCGTGGGCCTGCTGGGGATCTGGAAGGCCGGCGCAGGCTATGTGCCGCTGGATCCGGGGTATCCGCAGGAGCGGTTGGCGTACATGCTGCAGGACAGTGCCCCGCGTGCGGTGGTCAGCCAGGGCGATGTGCTGGCGTCGCTGGAGCTGTCGGTGGCGGTGCCGGTGGTGGACCTGGACGATGCGACGCTGGCCGCCGAGCCGACGCAGGCGCCGGCGGTGGCGCTGGAGCCGCAGCATCTGGCGTACATGATCTACACGTCCGGGTCGACCGGGCAGCCGAAGGGGGTGATGATCGAGCATCGCTCGCCGGTGAACTTCTGGCGTGCGATGCGCCAGAGCACGCATCGGGACCTGCCGGCCAATGCGCGTGTGGCGGTGAACGCCGCGTACGCCTTCGACATGTCGCTCAAGGGATGGCTGCAGTGGTTGTCCGGGCATTGCGTGATGCCGGTACCGCAGCAGATCCGGGCCAGCGGCCCGGCGCTGCTGGCGTTCCTGGAGCAGGAGCGGATCGATGCGCTGGACAGCACGCCCTCGCAGTTGGAAGGCCTGCTGGCGGCGGGCCTGCTGGAGGGGACGGGCCATCGTCCGCGCAGCGTGCTGCTGGGGGGCGAGGCGATCGGGCCGGCGTTGTGGGCGCGCTTGCGCGGGTCCGAGCGGGTCGCGTTCTTCAACATGTACGGTCCGACCGAGTGCACGGTGGATGCGACGCTGATCGGCGTGCAGCAGGCCGGTGCGACGCCGACGATCGGGCGTCCGATCCGGAACGTGCCGGTGTACATCCTCGATGGGCAGGGCGAGCCGGTGCCGGTGGGGGTGGCCGGTGAGCTGTGCATCGGCGGGGTGCAGGTGGCACGTGGCTACTGGAACCGTGCGCAGTTGAGCGCGGAGCGGTTCGTGCCGGACCGGTTCAGTGCCGATCCGCAGGCGCGGATGTACCGCACCGGGGATCTGGGCCGGTGGCGGGCCGACGGGACGATCGAGTACCTGGGGCGCAACGACTTCCAGGTGAAGATCCGCGGCTTCCGGATCGAGCTGGGGGAGATCGAGGCGCAGTTGCTGGCGTGTGCGGACGTGCGCGAGGCGGTGGTGGTGGCGCGTGCCTACGGCGAGGGCGACACACGGCTGGTGGCGTACGTGGTGATGGCGCCGGGGGTGGCCTGCGATGTGTCGGCGCTGCGGCAGGTCTTGCTGCAGCGGCTGGCCGAGTACATGGTGCCGAGCGCGTTCGTGGCGCTGGAGGCGTTGCCGCTGACGGCCAATGGCAAGCTGGACCGTCAGGCGCTGCCGTCGCCGGAGACGGCGGCGATTCCGGTGCGTGCGTACGAAGCGCCGCACGGGGAGATCGAGGAGGCGATCGCGGCGATCTGGCAGGACCTGCTGGGCGTGGAGCGGGTGGGGCGCCACGACCACTTCTTCGAGCTGGGCGGCCACTCGTTGATGGTGATCGGACTGATCGAACGGTTGCGCCAGCGCGGCCATGTCACCGATGTGCGCAGCGTGTTCACGGCCCCGATCCTGAGCGCGCTGGCTGAGCGCATGGGCGCCGAGCACCAGGGCGGTCCGACGCTGGCTGCCAATCCGATCACCCCCCAGACCACCCGCCTTACGCCGGAGTTGCTGCCGCTGGTGCGGCTGGAGCAGGCACAGATCGACCAGATCGTGGCGCAGGTGCCGGGCGGGGTGCCCAACATCCAGGACATCTATCCGCTGGCGCCGCTGCAGGAAGGCATTTTGTTCCACCACCTGCTGGAGCAGGAGCGCGAAGGCGACGCCTATCTGATGCGTTCGGTAGTGGCCTTCGCCGACCGGGCACGACTGGATGCGTTCCTGTGGGCGATGCAGCAGATGATCGACCGGCATGACATCCTGCGCAGCGCGATGCAGTGGCAGGGGCTGCCGCAACCGGTGCAGGTCGTGCACCGGCAGGCGCGCTTGCCGGTGCAGGAACTGGCAGTGGACGCCGGCCAGGATGCGCTGGCGCAGTTGCAGCAGGCGACCGATCCGCGCCGGCATCGGGTGCCGGTGAGCCAGGCGCCGGTGATGCGCGCGTTTGTGGTGGAAGACCCGGTGCGCGGGGAATGGTTGCTGGCGCTGCTGCGGCACCACCTGGTCTGCGACCACGTGGCGATGGATCTGCTGCTGTCGGAAATCCAGACGCTGCTGGGCGGCGGCACGCTGCCGCCGGCACGGCCGTATCGTCACTTCATCGCGCAGATGCAGCACGAGGACGTTGCTGCCCACGAGGCGTATTTCCGCCAGCAACTGGGCGACATCGAGGAACCGAGCGCACCGTTCGGGGTGATGGACGTCCGCCACGACGGGGCGGCGGTGAACGAGGCACGCAGTGGGCTGCCGCTGGCGATGGCGCAGGCGATCCGCAGGCAGTCGCGGCAGTTGGGCGTGAGCCCGGCGGTGCTGTTCCACGTGGCCTGGGCACGGGTGGTAGGGCAGTGCAGCGGGCGCGATGGCGACGTGGTGTTCGGGACGGTGCTTTCCGGACGGCTGCAGGGGTCGGAGGGCGCCGACCAGGTGGTGGGCATGTTCCTGAACACCTTGCCGGTGCGGATCGGGCAGGGAGCCGATGCACGCGGCTCCGTCGCGGCGGTGCACGAGCAACTGAGCGCGCTGCTGGAACACGAGCAGGCGTCGCTGGCACTGGCACAGCGCTGCAGTGGCGTGGCCGCTCCGCTGCCGCTGTTCACCTCGCTGCTGAACTACCGGCACAGCCATGCCGCCACGCCCGAGGAGAGCGCGCAGGCGGCACAGGCATGGGAGGGCATGCGCCTGATCGGAGGCGACACCCGCAACAACTATCCGCTGACGATGTCGGTGGAGGACCTGGGGGAGGCGTTCGGGCTGACTGCGTTGGCGGTGGACGGGATCGACCCGCAGCGCCTGGTGGGGTACATGGAACAGGCGCTGTGCGCATTGCTGGACGCGCTGGAGACGGGGGCGCAGCAGCCGCTGCGTCAGCTGGCGATCCTGCCGGCGGCCGAGCGGCAGCTGGTCGTGCATGGCTTCAACCGCATCGAGGAGTGCACGCCGGACGAGCACGTGGTGGGGTTGTTCGCCGCGCAGGTGGCGCGTACGCCGCAGGCGCCGGCGATCGCCTTCGGCGGCCTGACGCTGGACTTTGCCACGCTGGATCGTCAGTCCAGCCAGCTGGCGCAACGGTTGGTGGCGCTGGGCGTGCGCCCGGACGATCGGGTGGCGATCTGCGTGGAGCGTGGGGTGCAGATGGGCGTGGGCCTGCTGGGGATCTGGAAGGCCGGCGCAGGCTATGTGCCGCTGGACCCGGGGTATCCGCAGGAGCGGTTGGCGTACATGCTGCAGGACAGTGCCCCGCGTGCGGTGGTCAGCCAGGGCGATGTGCTGGCGTCGCTGAAGCTGTCGGTGGCGGTGCCGGTGGTGGACCTGGACGATGCGACGCTGGCCGCCGAGCCGACGCAGGCGCCGGCGGTGGCGCTGGAGCCGCAGCATCTGGCGTACATGATCTACACGTCCGGGTCGACCGGGCAGCCGAAGGGGGTGATGATCGAGCATCGCTCGCCGGTGAACTTCTGGCGTGCGATGCGCCAGAGCACGCATCGGGACCTGCCGGCCAATGCGCGTGTGGCGGTGAACGCCGCGTACGCCTTCGACATGTCGCTCAAGGGATGGCTGCAGTGGTTGTCCGGGCATTGCGTGATGCCGGTACCGCAGCAGATCCGGGCCAGCGGCCCGGCGCTGCTGGCGTTCCTGGAGCAGGAGCGGATCGATGCGCTGGACAGCACGCCCTCGCAGTTGGAAGGCCTGCTGGCGGCGGGCCTGCTGGAGGGGACGGGCCATCGTCCGCGCAGCGTGCTGCTGGGGGGCGAGGCGATCGGGCCGGCGTTGTGGGCGCGCTTGCGCGGGTCCGAGCGGATCGCGTTCTTCAACATGTACGGTCCGACCGAGTGCACGGTGGATGCGACGCTGATCGGCGTGCAGCAGGCCGGTGCGACGCCGACGATCGGGCGTCCGATCCGGAACGTGCCGGTGTACATCCTCGATGGGCAGGGCGAGCCGGTGCCGGTGGGGGTGGCCGGTGAGCTGTGCATCGGCGGGGTGCAGGTGGCACGTGGCTACTGGAACCGTGCGCAGTTGAGCGCGGAGCGGTTCGTGCCGGACCGGTTCAGTGCCGATCCGCAGGCGCGGATGTACCGCACCGGGGATCTGGGCCGGTGGCGGGCCGACGGGACGATCGAGTACCTGGGGCGCAACGACTTCCAGGTGAAGATCCGCGGCTTCCGGATCGAGCTGGGGGAGATCGAGGCGCAGTTGCTGGCGTGTGCGGACGTGCGCGAGGCGGTGGTGGTGGCGCGTGCCTACGGCGAGGGCGACACGCGGCTGGTGGCGTACGTGGTGATGGCGCCGGGGGTGGCCTGCGATGTGTCGGCGCTGCGGCAGGTCTTGCTGCAGCGGCTGGCCGAGTACATGGTGCCGAGCGCGTTCGTGGCGCTGGAGGCGTTGCCGCTGACGGCCAATGGCAAGCTGGACCGTCAGGCGCTGCCGTCGCCGGAGACGGCGGCGGTTCCGGTGCGTGCGTACGAAGCGCCGCACGGGGAGATCGAGGAGGCGATCGCGGCGATCTGGCAGGACCTGCTGGGCGTGGAACGGGTGGGGCGCCACGACCACTTCTTCGAGCTGGGCGGCCACTCGCTGCTGGCCGTGCAGGTCGCCTCACGGTTGCACGCATCGCTGCAACTGGAGGTCCCGCTCCGCGAACTGTTCGCACGGCCGACCCTGTCGGCGCTGGCCGCCAGCCTCGACAGCACGGCCTCTCTCGCTCCCTCCCGGACCTCCATCGCCCTGGCCGATCGCAGCCGGCCGTTGCCGCTGTCGTGGGCGCAGCAGCGGTTGTGGTTCCTGGACCAGTTGGACCCGGCCGCCGGCGCCGCGTACCACATGCCGGTGGCGCTGCAGTTGCACGGTGCACTGGACCGGGCCGCGCTGCAGGCCAGCCTGGACCGCATCGTCGCCCGCCACGAGAACCTGCGCACACGCTTCGTCAGCCAAGCCGATGGTCCGGTCCAGCTCGTCGATGCGGCCGACATCGGCTTCCGGCTGCAGTGGCACGACCTGTCCGCGTTGCTGCCCGATGCCCAGGCGCAGGCCGTGGCCGGGCACAGCCAGGAGGAGGCCGGCACACGGTTCGACCTGGTGCAGGGGCCGTTGGTACGCGGGCGCCTGCTGCGCCTGGACCAGGACACGCATGTGCTGCTGGTGACCCAGCACCACATCGTGTCCGACGGCTGGTCGATCGGCGTACTGGTGCAGGAGGTCAGCGCGTTGTACGCCGCCTTCTGCCAGGGCCAGGCCGACCCGCTGCCGGCGCTGTCGATCCAGTATGCCGACTACGCCGCCTGGCAGCGCGGCTGGTTGCAGGGGGATACGTTGCAGGGGCACCTGCAGTATTGGCGTGCGCAACTGGCCGGTGCGCCGGCGTTGCTGGAACTGCCGGTCGACCGTCCCCGTCCGCAGGTGCAGCGCTATGCGGGCGAGCGGCTCGCGGTGCATCTGCCGGCTGCGCTGAGCGCCGGGCTGCGCGCCCTGTCGCAGCGGCATGGCACGACCCTGTTCATGACCTTGCTGGCCGGCTGGTCGGCACTGCTGTCGCGCCTGAGCGGGCAGTCGCAGGTGGTGATCGGCAGCCCGGTGGCCAACCGCACCCGGCGCGAACTGGAGCCGCTGATCGGCTTCTTCGTCAATACGCTGGCCCTGCGGGTGAACCTGGAGGCGGCCCCGACCGTGGCCGACCTGCTGGCGCAGGTGAAGGCGACCACGCTGGCGGCCTACGACCACCAGGACCTGCCCTTCGAACAGGTCGTCGAGGCAGTGCAGCCGGTGCGCAGCCTGCGCCACAGCCCCCTGTTCCAGGTGATGCTGAGCCTGAACAACACGCCTGACCGCGGCGGCCTGCAGTTGCCGGGCCTGACCCTTGAGCAGATGCCCAGCCCCGCACAGACGGCGCAGTTCGATCTGTCGCTGTCGCTGGTGGATCAGGGACAGACGCTGAGCGGCAGTCTGGTCTATGCCAGCGACCTGTTCGATCGTGCCACGGTGGAGCGGATGCTGGCGCAGTGGCAGACCTTGCTGGCGGCGATGGTGGCCGATGCGCATGGCCCGCTCATGGCGCTGCCGCTGCTGGAGGCGGACGAACGCGCGCAGGTGCTGGGCGGCTTCCATGCGCAGGCCCATGCAGGAAGAGCGCAGACGTTCTCGCCCGGGCTGGTGCATGCCGGATTCGAAGCCCACGCGGCCCGCACGCCGCACGCCACGGCGGTGCGGTGGGAAGGGCAGACGTTGAGCTATGGCGAACTGGAACGGCGCGCCAACCAGGTGGCGCACCGGTTGATCGCACTGGGCGTGCGCCCGGATGAGCGGGTGGCGCTGTGCGTGGAGCGCGGCCTGGAACTGGTGGTGGGCCTGATCGGCATTCTCAAGGCCGGTGCCGGCTACGTCCCCCTGGACCCGGCCTATCCCGGCGACCGGCTGGCCTACATGCTGGCCGACAGCGCACCGGTGGCAGTGCTGACCCAGATCGCACTGGCCGCCACGCTGCCGGCAACGAGCGTCCCGATCCTGGCGCTGGACCAGGCGGCACAGTGGCAGGCGCAGCCGGTGCACGCGCCAGACCCGGCGCAGTTGGGGCTGCAGCCGCACCACCTGGCGTATGTGATCTACACCTCCGGCTCGACCGGTCAGCCGAAGGGCGTGATGGTCGAACATGCACAGGTGAGCCGGTTGTTCGCGGCCACCGAGCACTGGTTCAACTTCGGCCCGCAGGATGTCTGGACGCTGTTCCATTCCTATGCGTTCGACTTCTCGGTGTGGGAGCTGTGGGGAGCGTTGAACTACGGCGGGCGGCTGGTGGTGGTGCCATCGCTGTGCGCGCGCGCGCCAGCGGAGTTCTACACGTTGCTGGTGACCGAGCAGGTCACGGTGCTGAACCAGACGCCCAGTGCGTTCCGTGCGTTGAGTGCGGCGGCGGGCGCGGGCGCGCATGCGCTGCGCCTGATCGTATTCGGGGGCGAGGCCCTGGAGCCGGCGATGCTGGCGGACTGGGTGCGGCACACCCCGACCTCGTCCACGCAGTTGGTCAACATGTACGGCATCACCGAGATCACCGTGCATGCGACCCATCGGCCGATCACCGAGGCCGACATCCTGACCTCGCACGGCAGCCCGATCGGCCAGGCGATCCCGGATCTGCGGCTGTATGTCCTGGATGCGGGCGGGGAGCCGGTGCCGGTGGGAGTGAGCGGGGAGCTATACGTCTCCGGCGCGGGCGTGGCGCGCGGCTATCTCAACCGGCCGGCACTGAGCGCCGAGCGGTTCGTGCCGGATCGGTTCAGCACCGATCCGCAGGCGCGGATGTACCGCACCGGCGACCTGGGCCGCTGGCGCGCCGACGGGACGATCGAATACCTGGGACGCAACGACTTCCAGGTGAAGATCCGCGGCTACCGGATCGAACTGGGCGAGATCGAGGCGCGCCTGAGCGCCTGTGCCGGCGTGCGCGAGGCGGTGGTGATCGCGCGCGAGGACAGTCCGGGCGACAAGCGGCTGGTGGCCTACGTGGTGATGGAATCGGGGCAGGCGTGCGAGGTGCATGCGCTGCGTCAGGCGCTGGCCCGCGACCTGGCCGAATACATGCTGCCCAGCGCATTCGTGGCGCTGGAGGCGCTGCCGCTGACAACCAACGGCAAGCTGGACCGGCAGGCGCTGCCGGTGCCGGATCAGAGCGCGGTCCTGCAGCGTCCGTTCGAGGCGGCGCAGGGCGAGCGGGAGCAGGCGCTGGCCCAGGTCTGGCAGGAGCTGCTGACGCTGGAGCAGGTCAGTCGCCACGATCACTTCTTCGAACTGGGCGGCCACTCGCTGTTGGTGGTGAGCCTGATCGAACGCTTGCGCCAGCGCGGATGGAGCATCGACGTGCGTGCGGTCTTCATGACCCCGGTCCTCATGCAATTGGCGACGCTGCTGCAGAGCACGGCGGCGGCCGTGCAGCGAAGCGTCGCCGCCAATCCCATTACCCCGGCCACAGAACGGATCACGCCAGACCTGCTGCCGCTGGTGAGCCTCTCGCAGGTTCAGATCGACGCCATCGTCGCATCCATACCGGGGGGCGCCGCCAATGTGCAGGACATCTATCCCCTCGGTCCGCTTCAGGAGGGCATCCTCTTCCACCACCTGATCGACAGTGAACGTCCGGGTGATCCCTACCTCGTGCGGTCGTTGTTCACGTTTGACCGACGGGAGAAGCTGGATGCCTTCGTAGCAGCGCTGCAGCAGGTGATTGAACGGCATGACATTCTGCGCAGCGCACCGCGCTGGCAGGGACTGGAGCGGCCGGTGCAGGTGGTGCATCGCCGAGCGCCATTGCCGATGGAAGTGCTGAGCCCGGTGGAGGGAAGTTCCCCCATGCAGGCGTTGCTCAAGGTCAGCGACCCGGCCCGGATCAAGCTGGACCTGGAGAAGGCCCCATTACTCCGTATCCAGGTGGTGGAAGACACTGCGAGTGGCCAATGGCGGATGGCGCTGCTCAACCATCATCTGGTTGACGACAACTACTCCATGCAACTGCTGTACCGCGAAATCCGGACGATTTTGCAGGGGCATGCGCACACCTTGCCGCCTCCGCAGCCGTACCGCACCTTCATCGCACGGGCAGTCGATTCGGACGACGCAGGGCATGAAGCCCACTTCCGCAAACAGCTCGGTTCCGTGACTGAACCCACCGCGCCGTTTGGCGTGCTGGATATCCACGGCAAAGCTGGTTACGTTCGCCGTGCGCGAGTCGACCTGCCGTCGTCGTTGACCACCTCCGTTCGCGAGCAGGCTCGCGCTTCCAGAGTGACGCCCGCCGTGCTGTTCCACGTGGCCTGGGCGATGGTATTGGCCCGGCTGATCGATCGCGCCGATGTTGTGTTCGGCACAGTGCTGTCCGGTCGCCTGCAAGGATCGGAGGCGGCCGATGAAGTCGTCGGAATGTTCATCAACACCTTGCCGCTGCGCTTGGATCTGACCGGTTGCACCGTCACCGACGCTGTGCAGCATGCGCAGCAGGCATTGGGCGAACTGCTCCAGTATGAGCAGGCATCGTTGACGCTCGCTCAGCGCTGCAGCGGGGTGAGGGCTCCATTGCCGTTGTTCACCACGCTGTTCAACTACCGTCACAGCCATCTGGTGGAAGACGGGGAAGAGAGCATAGAGGTATGGGATGGGATTCATGCACTTGGAACGGAAGAGCGGACCAACTATCCCATCGGCGCGTGTGTGGACGATCTGGGAACAGGTTTCACGCTGACGGCGCAGACATGCGGAAGCATTGATGCAAAGCGCGTGGTTGCCTATCTGCTTCAGGCAACGGAGGGGCTGGTCACTGCCCTTGCCGGCGAAGCTGCAGTCGAGGCTTTGTCGGTCGACGTGATGCCTGTCGGCGAGCGCATGCAGTTGCTCGAGGCGTTCGCCAGGTCGCCAGACGATATGGCCTGCGGGCGGCCCGAAACATTGGTCCAACTGTTCGAGGCACAAGTCGCCCGGCGCCCGGATGCGGTGGCGCTGTACGGTGCTTTTGGCCACTGCCGATATGACGATCTAGACCGTATCGCCAACCACCTGGCCCGCGCTCTGCGTGAGCAGGGCGTCGTTCGCCACGATCGAATCGCCGTCTTCGCGGAACGCGGGGAAACGATGATCCAGGCGCTACTGGGAGTGCTCAAGGCAGGTGCGGTTTACGTGCCGATGGATCCGGACTATCCGGCTGAGCGCCTGACGTTCATGCTTGAAGACAGCGCGCCATCGTTGGTGCTCGCCACCCGAGCGGCGGAAACGCAAGTGCGCCGATTGGGGTTCGCCGGTACCGTGATTGTGCTCGAGGACATGATGGGTCCGTCGGCCCGGCGCGAAAGCGAGCACTGCCTGCATGCGCAGGAGGCCGCAGCACAGCCGAACGACGCGGCCTACATGATCTACACCTCCGGCTCGACGGGCCGCCCCAAGGCGGCCATCAATCGCCATGCTGGTGTCAGCGCAATGATACGTGCTTCGTTGCAGGCGGTCGGCATCGACGACAGCAGCCGCATCCTGCAGTTCGCCTCGCCCAGTTTCGATGGCAGCGTCTTCGAGATATTTGTGTCGCTGTGCTCCGGCGCGGCGTTGTGCCTGGCAGATCGCGAAAGCTTGCGCCCTGGCGACGCGCTAGTGGACACGCTGCGGCGATTCGAGATCAGCCATGTCGCGATGCCCGCTTCAGCGTTGCAGGCCTGTGGTGCCGGCGCAGCCATACCATCCTCGATCACACTGATGCTGGGAGGAGAAGTGCTGCCTCCCGCATTGGCTCGGGCCTGGGCCTCGACGCACCGGCTTTTCAACCTCTATGGCCCCACCGAGACGGCGGTGACGTCCACCTTCCACCGTTGTCTACCTGACGCCGAAACCCATGTCCCGATAGGACGTCCCCTGGGGCATTGCCGACTGTACGTCCTCGACGAGCAGGGGCGTCTTTCGCCGATTGGCGTACCCGGGGAACTCCATGTTGGAGGGGTGGCAGTCGGTCTCGGCTACTGGAAACGCGAGGCGCTGACGGCCGAGCGCTTCGTCGAAGATCCCTTCATGCAGACTGGAGCTGGGCGGATGTACCGCACCGGAGACAAGGTCAGGTGGTGCGATAACGGAGAGATCGAGTACCTAGGGCGCAACGATTTCCAGATCAAGCTGCGCGGGTTCCGGATCGAACTGGGCGAAATCGAAGCGCGCCTAGGTGAGATCCCGGGGATACGTGCCTGCGCCGTTGTGGCGCGCGACCATGCGACCGGCCTGCGCCTGGTAGCCTACGTGGTGCCGGAAAAGGGTGTCGATCTGGATGCCGGCTTCCTTCGCCAGCGGCTCGCGCTGACCCTGGCGGAGTTCATGCTTCCCAGCGCCTTCGTGCAACTCGCCGAATTGCCACTGAGTCCGAACGGAAAGCTGGACCGCACCGCGTTGCCGGCTCCGGATCAAGCCGCGCTGGCGCAACGTCCCTATGTGGCGCCACGCACACCGGACGAGCAGGCGCTGGCACGTTTGTGGAGCGAGCTATTGGGAACGGATCGCGTCGGCTGCGACGATCACTTCTTCGAACTTGGCGGTCACTCGCTGTCGGCCATTCGACTGGCTTATCTCGCCCGAGAGAGGCTGGGAGCGACACTCTCACTCGCCACCGTCTTCGCATCGCCCACACTCTCGGCGATGGCCGAAACACTGCATGGGAGCCGCCGCGGCCAGTATGATCCCGCCGCCCCGGCAACACAGACGCTGGTGACGATGCTGGCCGGCGATACCGGAGCACCGGCCCTGTTCTGCATCCATCCGATCGGTGGGCAGGTGGCGCGCTATTTACCATTGGCACAACGCCTATCGACGCATTGGCAGGTATTTGGGGTGCGTTCGGCCGAAGTCGTGGATCTCGGCGAATCGCCCAGCCTGGATGCGTTGGCGCTTCAGTATGCCCAGGCAATCCAGCACGTACGCCCGCGGGGCCCTTATCACCTGCTGGGCTGGTCGACCGGGGGAATGTTCGCGGCAGCCGTCGCCACGGCCCTGCAGGCGCAGGGTGCCGTAGTGGAGTATCTCGGCTGGATCGATACCCATACGACAGCAATCCCCGCCGATACCAGCACTGCGTACCGCTATGCGGCAATGGCCGAGCTTCGCGGTAGCCGCTATACGCTGCGCGATACAGGCGATGCAGCGGATCTGCTGTTGGCAAGGCTTCCTACTTTAACGTACGCAGAGGCATCCCCTTTGCTGGAAGCCGCGTTACAGCCAGCGATGGACCGCCCCACATTCGAACATCTGCAGACGCAGATCGCGGTGGGCTCACATCATCTTCAACTTCTGCGGGATTTCAGCCAGACCGCGTTGATGAAGCCCACCCAGCAGTTCCGGGTCGGGGGAGGGGAGGACGAAGCAGCGCTCGACACACATCCGAACGACGTGGTGTGGATGGAGGGGGACCATTACACGTTGCTTGCCGAACCCCAGGTGGGCCAACTGGCCGAAGCATTGTGCGATTGGCGAGACGCAAGGAGCCCTGCATGAGTCAATCCAGCCAGGCCGGTTGGCTTGTCGGACAGCCTGCTCCGACCGCGCGCCTTCGACTGTATTGCTTCTCCTATGCAGGTGGCAGCGCCTCCATCTTCCACGGATGGGGAAGCGCCCTCGGGCCGGACGTGGAAGTCTGCGCGGTGCAGCTTCCAGGCCGCGGCGCGCGCCTGGCCGAACCGCCAGTCACCACGATGCAGGCATTGCTGCAATCCCTGGTGCCGGTGATCGCGCGACACAATGATCGGCCCTTTGCGTTTTTCGGGCACAGTGTGGGTGCCTTGGTCGCCTTCGAGTTGACCCGCTACCTGCGCCTGCATGGGATGTCGCTACCGCGACAGCTGATCGTGTCCGGTTGCCAGGCCCCTCAGTTCCGCAGCGTGCCGCGCAACTACCACCTCCTTGACGACGATGCGTTCATCGACGTGCTCGGCGTTTACAAGGGCACGCCACGGATGGTGCTGGAGAACCGCGAGTTGATGGATCTGCTGATGCCGGCGTTGCGCGCCGACTTCTCCATAGCGGAAACGTACCGGTATCGTGGGGGACCACAACTGGGTCTTCCCATCACGTTGTTTGCCGGTGAGCACGACGACATCCGTGGAGAGGGCCAGGTGGACGGCTGGGGACGGGAGTCCAGCCATCCGCTGAGCACGATCTGGTTCGACGGCGGGCACTTCTTCATCGATACGCATCGGCAACAGGTCGTCGACCAGGTGCGTGCCGCCCTGTCCAACGTGCACGAGCCGCTGCACGCTTAGCCGTTGCCCCAATGCACCATTCGATGCAAGCGCATCATTAGAAGGAACTGCAATGCACGTACGTCCGTTGTTCTCCGCCGCCCACCATCCCATCGTCATCACGCCGGATGGCGATGCCAGCGTCGCGGCACTGCATGACTACATCCACAGCCACCAGGAACAGTTGCAGCAATGGCTTGTGCAACATGGCGGCATCCTGTTCCGCGGATTCGCCCTGGACGGCGCGGAAGGCTTCCGTCAGGGCGCCGAGGCACTCGGCGCACGCCCGTTCGAGTACATAGGCGGAAACACGCCACGCAGTCAGGTCGCGGTCGACGTCTATACGTCGACGGACTATCCAGCGAGCGAAATCATTTCGATGCACAATGAGATGTCCTACCTGCCGCGTTGGCCGAGCCGGCTGTTCTTCTACTGCCTGATTCCAGCGGCATCCGGTGGACAAACCTCGCTTGCCAACAGCGGCGACGTATTGCGATCGCTGCGCGACGACATCCGCGATCGCTTAGGGACGCGCAAACTCAGTTACATCCGCAACTTCCAAAGCGAAATCCCGCTTGGAAAGAGCTGGCAGGCGACATATCAGTCCAACGATCGCCAGCAAGTGGAGCAGATCGCCGCCGACCAGGGATCGGTGTGCCACTGGAGTGGGAGCGACGCACTGCGTGTCTCTACGCTGTGCGAGCCCTTTGCCACTCACCCTGGCACGGGCGAACAAGTGTGGTTCAACCAGGCGGAGCAATGGCATCCGTCCGCACTCAATCCGGCGATTCGCACCATGTTCGAGCAGGCGCTTGGAAAGGGGCGGTTGCCGCACGAGTGCGAGTACGGCGACGGGACGCCCATTGAAGAAACGGTGCTGGCGGAGATCCGCAGGGTGATGAATGAGAACAAGCTGCTGTTCGATTGGCAGCGCAACGATCTGCTGATGATCGACAACGTGCTGATGATGCACGGTCGCGAGTCGTTCAAAGGAGAGCGCAAGACCTTGGCGTACCTGTCGGAGACGTGATCGTCCGCAGCGAGCGGAGGGGATATGACGGCCGGGGAGGCCCAGACGGCGACCCGAACTTCTGACTTGAAATGGAGACGTGTGTAATGGATGAACTGAATCATTTTTTCAGTACAGCGCCGACCGTGGACTACGGCGTGGTCAACTCCTATAACGAATGGGACCCACTGGAAGAAGTGGTGGTCGGACGCATCGACGACGCGGTCGTACCGGAGTGGCACGTCACCTTGGAATCGACGATGCCGGAAGTTGCCTGGGACATGTTCCGTCGCAAGGGCGGAGAGCGATTCCCGCAGGATATGCTGGACAAGGCGCGCGAAGAGCTTGAGGGCTTTGTGAAGCTTCTCGGCGAGGCCGGCGTCACCGTGCAGCGGCCGGCGACGATCCGCCAGAGCCGACCTTTCGCCACGCCGGACTGGCAGGCCAAGGGGAGCCTGTACTCTGCGATGCCCCGCGACACGTTCTTGGTCGTGGGAAACGACATCATCGAAGCGCCGATGGCATGGCGGAACCGCTACTTCGAACCCAATGCATTTCGCGAGGTGCTCAAGGGATATTTCCGCAAGGGGGCGCGCTGGACCGCCGCGCCCAAGCCGGAACTGCTGGACGATCTCTACGTGCAGGACTTCAAGAGCCCGGAGTCCATGGACGAGATGATGTATGCCATCACCGAATTCGAGCCGGTCTTCGATGCGGCCGACTTCGCCCGGTGTGGGCGTGACATCTTTGCGCAGAAGAGCAATGTCACCAATGAGATGGGGATTGCCTGGCTGCAGCGGCACCTGGGACCGGAGTATCGGGTCCATACGCTTGACGTCGTAGACACCCACCCGATGCACATCGACGCCACTTTTACACCGCTGGCACCGGGCAAGGTGCTCATCAACCCCGAACGCATCCACCAATTGCCCAAAATGTTTGATACCTGGGAGAAGCTGGTCCCGCCGCCGCCCACCATCGACATCACTCGCGAATTCTCCATGTGCAGCAACTGGATTGTGGCCAACACCTTCATGCTGGACGAGAAGCGCATCTTCGTGGAGGCCAGCGAGGAGCCCTTGCTGCGGCAGTTCGAGGCATGGGGCTTCGAACCGATTCCCTACTCACTGATCAATTTCAACCGCTTCGGCGGTGGATTCCATTGCTGCACGCTGGATGTGCGCCGTCGTGGCGGTTTGGAGTCCTATTTCGATTGATCCAATCGTCGGTCCGGTCGGACCGACGCCTTTCCGCTCTCGGCTGAGGCAGCCTCATGTTCCGACAAGATCTCTACCAACCTGGGAACGCCGTCGCCGGCAACCTCAGGTTGCACTACCAGAATCTGCATCACGTCCCGTTTCCCGGCTTCATCAGCGATGCCTTCTTTCCGACGCTGAAGGCAGAAGTCGATCGTCTTCTGGAGCATTCGCGCCGGCGCGACTTCCTCATGGAATGCATGGAGAACTCCCCGCGGCGCATGAATGTCGTCAACGGACACACGATTGAGCGGATGTCCACGATAATCCCTGAGTTGTACAACTCTCCGACGTTGCTGGATTTCCTTTCAGATGTGGTCGGCGAGCGGGTTTTGCCGCTCGACGACGATATCGACAGATACGTGATCAACCAGCTCCGACGCTCTTCGGATACCTTCGGTGCGCACTACGACGACTATCCGTTGTCGTTCGTGCTCATCATGGAATCGCCCGGAGAAGAGGGCGGCGGGTATGCGGAGATGTGCCCGAATGGCGCGCTGTCGGACCTGGACATCAACCCCATCCGCTTGCCGCTCAAGGCCACCGATGCTTATCTCCTCAAGACCGACACCACCGCGCATCGTGTGGCTCCGTTGAGGGTGGATGCGTTACGGACCGCCATCAACTTCGCCTACACAACGCCGGGCTTTGTGCCGCAATGGACCGAGTCCGCCAACCGCCTGTATGCAGAAGATGACGCCTGAAGGAAAAGCGCCTGCGGCTTCTGTTCGCGCTTGTTGCGTGGCGGATCTTTAGGCCTGTCGCGCAGGAAAGGCGATGTTGCCAGATGACTTTTCGTCCGGTGGGGCATCTAACGACAGGAGTGTTTGAGGATCAAGGACGGATGCCAATGGGTCTGCAACTGCGTATGGTGTGGCTTTCCCTGCTGCTGGCAGGGGGGCTGGCGTGTCACAGCGCCCCGGCATCCGGGGCGATCAAGCTGGATGGGCGGGTCGATGAACCGGAATGGTCTGAGGCACTACGATTCGACGACTTCAAGGTCACCGACCCGTACCGTTTGACCGCCCCCGAGCCCGGCCTGGGCACCCAGGCTCGGCTGTTGTCTACGCCTGACGGCATCGCAGTGGCCTTTTTGGTCGAGCAGAGGCCGGGAGTCGCCCGGGTCAAGCCGCGACTGGAGCGCGACCAGCGTCGAGAATCGGATCGGGTGAACTTCATCATCGATTTCGATGGCGATGGGCGCACAGCCTACAGCTTCACGGTCGGATTGTCCGGCTCGATCCAGGATGGCGTAGTGACCAACGAGCGGGAAATAAATCTCGACTGGGACACCGACTGGACTTGGGCAGTGAGCGAGGGAGAGCAGGGATGGCAGGCGGAGATGCTCATCCCTTGGTCAGTGGCGTCCATGCGCGGCGTGGAACAGCCCACGCGCAAGGTGGCCGTGTACTTCGGACGCTCGCTGGGAAGTACCAGGGAGCGCCAGGCCTTCCCCAGCGTCTCGGCAGAGCGCAGCCGGTTCCTGTCCGGGTTCGAGCCAGTGGAGATCGCACAGTATCGCAAATCGCTTTTCCATTACTGGCCATACGCAACCGCTCGACATGATTTCATCAACGGCGCCATCCGTTACGAGGCGGGTATCGACCTGTTCTGGAAGCCTTCGCCCGACTTCCAGTTGAGCGCTACCCTCAATCCGGATTTCGGACAGGTGGAATCGGACGATCTGGTGGTCAATTTTGACGCGATCGAAACGTTCTACAGCGACAAGCGCCCTTTCTTCACCGAGAACCAGGGCATCTTCGACCTGCGCACACCCGATGAAGGCCGCTTGGTACATACGCGCCGCATCGGTGGCGACGCCGATGACGGATCGGGGGCGAGCGATATCGATGCGGCGCTCAAGCTCATCGGGTCGGCAGGCGCGCTTGGCTACGGGCTCATGGTGGCGACCGAAGACGGAGTGGCCGGACGCGACTTCTACGTGGCTCGACTGCAGTACCCAGCCAGCCGTACTCTGAATCTCGGGTGGCTCGGGACCCAGACCGAGCGACCCTACCTGAACCGTTCGGCGCAAGTGCAGGCAGTAGATATCAGTTGGCGTCCGAGCGAGCGCCTGATCGTCAACGCCCAGGTGCTGGGCAGCTTCACCGACCAAGCCCGCACATCGACCCACGACAGCGGTGCATGGACACGTGTCAACTGGATTCCCTCCAGCCGCTGGAGCTATGAGCTGGAGGCAACGCATTTCGGTCGGGATCTCAACTTCAACGACCTGGGTTACCAGCGGCGCAGTAGCCTGAACGAAGTCGAGGCGACGGGTGAGTATGTCCATCGCAGTCCGGACGCCGCGTCGCGATTGAGCAGTGTGCGAACCGCAGTGGAAGTGCAGGCGCGCAGCAACGATTCCGGTGACGACCTGCCCACGTACCTGATCCTGACCAACGCGCTGAATTTCCGCTCGGGCAACCGACTGGTGCTTGAGACGTCCGTAATCTCGCCAGGTGCCGACGACCTCATTTCTCGTGGCAATGGACTGTGGAAGAAGTCCAGGCGCTACAAGGCCACCGTCGAATGGACCACGCCACGCTATGGCGACTGGGCGTTCTTCGGTGCCGGCGACCTGATCGGGCGCGGGCTGTCCGCGCGTCCGTCCAAGGTGCTGACGCTCATCGCCAACTGGTACCCGAGCGATCTGTTCAATGCCGAGCTTGAACTAGGTCCGGAGTGGGGCAATGACTGGCTGATCTGGGAGGGCCAGCGCAACTTCGGTCGCTACGCCCGCCGGGTCGATTTCCTGAGCATCAACATGAACTGGTTCCCGGGCATGCGCCACGAGCTTCGCCTCAAACTCGAATGGTTGGCCGTACGCGCCAAGGACGGCCAACGTTATGTCCTGGCGGACGATGGCCGCATGTTGGCTGCTAGCGAGTCCCTGTCGAACTTCGATGTCAACAACTTCGGTTTCCAGCTACGCTACCGCTATCTTCTGGGTCCACAATCGGATCTGTTCCTGGCGTACTCACGTGGAGGAGCAACACGTCAGGAGCGGGACGGAGTGGGTGACCTGGACCTGCTCGACGAAGCACTGCGGTTGCGCGATGCCGATCAATTGCTCGCCAAGGTCAGGTACCGGTTTTGAGTTGAACGCCACAGGATTGATGGAAGTCTCACAATTTCCCATGGATCCTGGCTAACCGGCGGGCCTGCAGACACATCCCACTTCCATGGACGATGCTGAACTTCAATGGCTAGCGCTGGCGAGGCGCGGTGACCAGCAGGCATTCCGTCGGCTGCTCGATGCGCATGCTCGCAAAGTTCGCAGCCTGTGTCTGCGCATCACCCGCGACGCCGCAATGGCGGACGATGCAGTGCAGGAGACGTTCTACAACGTCTGGCGACACTTGGGCAGCTTCGACGAGCGCGCCGCCTTCCCGACTTGGCTGCATCGGATCGCGGTCAACGCGGCATTGGAACAACTTCGCCGCAATGCCCGTCACCAGCACGAAGTCAGTCGCCTCTGGAAGGACGTCGACGATGACGGCCCCGACTATCTGTCCTCGTTGGTCGACGAGCTTCCCGGACCAGAGGATCACGCGGCAAGTGCGCAACTTGCCGATCGTATTGGCGCCCAGATGGCGGCGCTGAGCGCCAACGAGCGCGCCGCCTTCGTGCTCAGGCACTGCGAAGGCCAGGGGTTGCACGAGATCGCACAAACCCTGTCGATGAACATCGGGCAATGCAAACAGGCGATTTTTCGCGCCGTGCGCAAGTTGCGCGGCGCTTTGGAATCGGTGAGGTGACCATGAAACATGTTGTCAGCGACGACGAACTTGTGCTGTTTCACTACCGCGATGGATTGTCGGCATCGCGGCTTCGGGAGATCGAGGTCGCATTGGCGGACGACGCGTCCGTGCGTACGCGTCTGGACACGCTGAAGCGATTGCTTGCAGCGGCAGACGACGTGCTCGTGCCCGAGCCGGACCAAGGCTATGAAGAACGTCTCTGGCGGCAGCTCCAGCCGCGCCTGCGGGCAGAGGCGGGCAGGGAGCACCTGGTGCAACTGCGCATGCCGGTCCCGCGGCGGCGGCGACGCTGGATGCGAGCGGCGGCGGCGGCCGTCCTGGCACTGTCCATCGGCTTGGTGGTTCGGCCCATGCTCGCCCCGGAGCGTTTAGTGGCGACCTCTCCTGCGCGACAACCCGGCCTCCCGACGACGACTGCCATCTCCGCCACACCCAATCGGATCATCGACGACGCGATGGCGTCTCACCTCCGTCGGACCGAGGCAATGCTGGTGGAAGTGCTCAACGGCGACGGAACGCTCTTCATCGTTGGAAGCGCTGGCGAAGCCCAGGTATTGCTGGACGACAACAGACTTCTTGCTGCGGCAGCGGCGCGCAGCGGCGATCGGGGATTGGCCGTCTTCCTGAGCTCGCTCGAACCGGTATTGCTCGAATTGGCTAACCAAACGCCCGACGCGGGCATCCAACTGGATCAGAACGGCATGCGGGACGTGGTACGCAATGCCGATTTGCTGTTCCAGGTCCGTGCCGTCGAGGCCGGTCTCAAGGCGACGGAACGCCGGCGTGTTTGAATCGAGGTGAAGCCATGAGACATTCAAAACTTCCTGTTTTTTTCGCATTGGCAATGGTCATTGGTACAGGCACCGCCTCGATGGCAGCCCTGTCAGCGGATCAGCCATCGTCCATCGACCAGGATGCTTACTCGAACGATGAGAAGGCTCTGTATCGAAAGGCCCATCAAGCGCTCAGCGAGGGCGACTGGGATCTGGCGGTGCGGCAGTTCGCCGCGCTCGAACGCAAGCTTGATGGCCGCAGCGGCGCGGATGCGACCCTGTACTGGCAGGCCTACGCGCTGAGCCAGGCGGGACGCGGCGTGGAAGCCCAGCCGTTACTGCGGCGTCTGCACGTGGAATATCCGGGCAGTCCCTGGATTGCTCAGGCCAGACGGTTGCAGGGAGGCGAGCGCGACGAAGAGGCGCTGCTGGGCTTGCTGAATCTGCCTGCAGACCAGGCCGTGGCGAAGCTTGTCCAGCGGTTGCAGGCCGGTGGCTCCGAGCAAGATCGTCGACGGGCGCTTTTCGTGCTCGGCCAGATCGACGATCCCAAGGCAGTGCAGCAACTCACTAAGGTGGCCGGCGGTAAAGACCCCGCATTGGCCGGCGCGGCCGTGCACTTTCTAGGCGTGTCCGGCGCCACCGCACAATTGCAGCAGTTGTATGCCACGAGTACGGACCCGGTCATGCAGCAACGCGTGCTGAAGGCGTTGGGAGTTGCAGGTGCAGGGCCAGCATTGGAAGCAGCGGCACGGGAGAATGCCGCGGTTCCGGTACGCCGTGCGGCGATTCAGGCACTTGGCGTGGCGGGAGACGCTGATGCATTGGCGCGCATCGCTTCGGGCGACAGCAATCTTGAGGTTCGACGCGACGCCATCAAGGCGCTCGGTGTCGCTGGGGGGCACAAACAGCTGCTTGCGCTGTATCCGATGGTTGCCCGCTCGGCACCGCTGCGCGCCGAGACGATTGCGGCCCTCCAAATGGCAGACGGCGATGGCGGAGCACTGCTGTCCCTTTACCGAAACGCCAAGACCCCGGAAGAAAAACAGGCCCTGCTGCAGGCGCTCAAGTCAGACAGCCCTTGATCGCACGCAGGCGTCAGCACTTACTCGCTCAATTGCCAAACCCAGGAGTTGCCGATGAAAACTTCAAGAAAAGGTGTCTGGATCGGACCTATCGTGACCGCCGGGGTGTTGGCCTCGGCGCTGGCGGCGGTCGTCGTAAGCGCGCAGCCGCAGGACACGGCGGCAACGACGAGGGCCGCTGCGCGCGTCGATACGAGCGCGCTGCTTCTACTCGCTGCGGTACGCGCTGGTGACGAGAACAGCGTCCGCGAGCTGGTTCTTTCGGGCGTCAATGTCAATGCCGTAGTCGAGCATGAAGGATCCGCTCTCATTGTCGCGGCCCGGACGCGCAATCTTGACATGGCCAAAGAGTTGCTACTGCTTGGTGCCGATGTAAAGCTTGCCGTACGCGGCGATGGCAACCCGCTGATGGCGGCAGCAGCCACGGCTGATAACGCCGCGCTGATCGAACACCTCATCGCGGCTGGCAGCGACGTCAATGCCATTGCGCTCGGCGATGAAACACCACTGATCAACGCCGCACGAAGTGGCAGTCTCGAGAACGTCAAGGCACTGGTCAGTCGGGGCGCAAATGTGAACCTCGCCGTCAACAGCGAGCTGGGCGCGCGTCGATCCCCACTCAATCAGGCCAAGGGATCAGCGATTCGCGACTACCTCATTGCTCGAGGTGCCCATCCGTGACTGCAGGGTTTGAGTGTGATCTGTTAGGGAAGTTCTGAACAAGGCCGCCAACCTGCGCAAGCGCACGCGACGCGAGCTGTTCCTGAAAGAGATGGAGCAGGTGGTGCCATGGAAGGCGCTGCTGGCGCTGATCGAGCCGCATTATCCGACTCTGGGTCGGCCGGGACGGCAGCTCTATCCGCCGGCGACAATGCTGCGAATCCACTTCCTGCAGCAGCGGTACGCGTTGAGCGATCCGGCGATGGAAGAGGCCCTATAAGACACCCCGCTGATGCGCCGCTTTGCACAGCTGGATCGTGTCCTTGGAGAGAGAAAAATCCTTTTAAATCAAACAGGCACACGATCCAAGCGAAAAGGACACGAACTAAAGAAACTGACAAGAGGTAAGCCACAGCCAGACCCAACGCAGCCGCTGCGTGGCCATGCACGAAATTTCGCATAATGTATCTTATGTAAAACGAACTATGGACGTGCACGGCGCGCTAGCCGCTCAACGCTCCCCTAACCGGCGCTTTATCTGAGCCAACTGCTTGGCACTGAAGTTCCTGCTGTGCCGATCCAGCAACGCGATCACGGTCGCGTGTGCCTCCTCGGCGCGCCGTTGTAGTTCCTGGATGGCGGCGTGCTCGATGGCTTGCCATTCTTCGGCAGTCTTGCCCGTTGGGACGGCGCGGTGTTGGCGGTTTGTGTCCAATGCGGTACTCACGTGGAAATCTGGGACTGAACGCATCCGTTCGTGCAGTCGACTCTACCGCACCACGAATCTGCGGTCGCTCGTCCTACATAGGCCGTAACTCAAGCCTGCCGCTTACGCGGCTTCGGCGCAGACGCGTTACCGCTACCCCTGCCAGCTTCGCCAGCCAATCCAGGCGGCAAGCGCACCCGCGCGCACAGCCCGCCGCCCTCGCGGTTGGCGAATTCCAGCGCGCCGCCGTGCGCCTGGCAGATCGCCGCGGCAATCGACAGGCCCAGGCCGCTGCCGCCGGAATGGCGCGCACGCGAGTCGTCGGCGCGCCAGAAGCGGTCGCCCATCCGCGCCAGCGCCTCCTCGTCGACGCCGGCACCGCGGTCGGCGACGCGGATCAGCACACCCTCGGCATCGGCCTGCGCCTCCAGGGCCAGTTCGCCACCGGCCGCGGCGTAGCGCAGCGCATTGTCGATCAGCACCGACAGCACCTGGCCCAGGCGGTCGCGGTCGGCGCTGATGTGCAGGTGGTCGGGGATGCGGACCTGCACCTGCATGCCGGCCTCCTGCAACGGCTGCGCGGTCCAGGTCAGGCGCTCGCGGACCAGCGCGCCGAGCGCGAACCGCTGCGGCTCCAGCATCAGCTGGTTGGCACGGGCCATCGACAGCAGGTGCAGGTCGCCGACCAGGCGATTGATCTGCTCCAGCTGTCGCTGGACCATGCGCAACTGCTCCTCGCTGCTCGGGAACACCTGGTCGAGCATGCCCTGCACCCGTCCCATCGCCGCGTTGAGCGGGGTACGCAGTTCGTGCGCCAGCATCGCGCTGGACTCGCGCACCTCGCGTTCGTACTGCTGCAGCTGCGCGCTCATGCCATTGAAGTCGATCGCCAGCCCGGCCAGTTCGTCCGGCGCACCGGGCACCACCCGCGCGCGCGCGGCGAAATCGCCATCGCTGATCCGCCGCGCCGCCGCGGCCACGTTGGAGAACTGCCGCGACAGCGGCCGCGAAGCGAGCAGACCGCAGACCACGATCACCGGAATCGACGCCAGCACCATGCCCGCCAGCAGCCACCAGTCGCGGCTGGCCAGGCCCGGCAGGAAGTCGGCCACGTCGTAATAGGTCTCGAACAGCTCCCACAGGCGCCGCGCATTGCTGTGCGGATCCTCGCGCAGCTGCAGCATCTCCTGCCGCGCCTGCGGCGGCAGGCGGCTCAGGGTGGAGACGTCCCAGATCGCGAAGCGCAGCACCATGCCCAGCGCGATCGCAATGATGGTCAACACCGCCAGCGCGCTCATGCGCAGGCCCACCCACTGCCACAGTGGCGCGTGGGGCTTGCGGCGGAACCAGGACCAGTTCATCGGAAGCGGTAACCGATGGCGCGCACCGTCACCAGCAGCCCGGTGACCTGCTCGTGTTCCAGCTTCTTGCGCAGGTTGTGCACGTGCGCATCCACCACCCGCTCCAGCGCATCGCTGTCGGGCAGGCAGATCTCCAGCAATTCGCTGCGGGTGAAGGCCTTGAACGGCGTCTTCATCAGCGTCGCCAGGATGTTGAATTCGGTCGGGGTCAGTTCCAGCGCCACGTCCTGCCCGTCGGCATCGCGCACGGTGGCACGCACCGCGGCAGTGTCCACGGTGAGGCGTTCGTGGCGCAGCGGCTCCTCGCTGGCGCGTGCCGGCCCGGCGCGGCGCAGCACCGCAAACACCCGCGCCACCACTTCCTTGGGGCTGTACGGCTTGACCACGTAATCGTCGGCGCCGTAACGCAGCGCGCCGAGCTTCTCCGGTTCGTCGCCCATCGCGGTGACCATGATCACCGGCGTGTCGCTGCTGCGGCGGATCGTGGACAGCACCTCGGTGCCGCTGAGCCGCGGCAGCATCACGTCCAGCAGCACCAGGTCCGGCTTCCACTGCGCATGCACCGCCACCGCCTTCTGTCCATCCTCGGCGATGGTGACCTCGAAGCCGTCGCGGCGCAGGTAGGCCTCGAGGATGCTGGCGCTGTCGGCATCGTCTTCGACCAGCAGGATCTTCTTCGCGTGCATGCCCGGTGCCCGTGTTTGGCGTCTTGATGGAATCTTGAAGATTCCTAGAAGGCGGCTTGAACATGCCCGCCGATGCTGGCAGTCGAGTTCGATCACCCGACTGCCGCCATGATTCTACCGTCCCCGCTGCTCCGCCTGCGTCGCACCCACGCCCTGTTCGGGCTTCTCGCACTTGCCCTGGGTGGCTGCTCTTTGGCGCCGGTCTACCAGCGCCCGCAAACCGCACTGCCACCCACCCTGGGCGCGACCGCCGCAACCGTGGCCGCGGCACCTGGCCGAAGCGACGGTGCGCTCACCGAGCAGGAGCAGCAGTTCGTGCGCGCGTTCTCGCCGCAGCACGACCTGACCCCACTCGTCACCCAGGCGCTGGCCCACGACCCGGACTTCCGCAACGCCGTGCTGACCGTGCAGCAGGCCCGCGCCCAGTACCGCATCGAACGCGCGCAGCAGCTGCCGCAGCTCGGCCTCGATGCCCAGGACACGCGCCGCGACTACGACGACGCGGCCACGCAGGCACGCTATGGCCAGAAGCTGAGTACCGTCGCAGTGGGCGTGGACGGCTTCGAACTGGACCTGTTCGGCAAGCTGGCCTCGTTGTCGGCGGCGGCGCAGCAGCGCTACCTGGCCTCCGAAGAGGGCCGGCAGGCGGCGCGCGGCGCGCTGATCGCCGAAGTCCTGCGTGCCTACACGCTGGAACGCGCCGCCCTGCAGGGCCAGCAGCAGACGCAGACCATCGCCGAGCGCAGTGCCGCGCTGCTGGCGATCGCCACACGCCAGCAGGCGGTCGGGCTCATTTCCCGCGATGCGCTGGACCGCCAGCGCCACGACGACGACCAGGCGCAGGCGCGCGCGCAACAGGCCGCCAGCGACCGCGCCGCCGCCCGCCGCGCCCTGCAACTGCTCGCCGGCTACGCCGCCCCGGACGGCGCCGGCACCCTGCAGGAGCTATTGCCCGGCGCCGAGCAGGACGACAGCCGCGCCTGGCGCGACCTCGATTCGCAGCTGCTGCTGCAGCGCCCGGACGTGCGCCAGGCCGAGGCCGAACTGCGCGCGCGCAATGCCGACATCGGCGCCGCGCGCGCGGCGTTCTTCCCGTCGATCCGCCTGAGCACCTCGCTGGGCACCGCCAGCGATGCATTGAACGGCCTGTTCATGCCCGGCAGCCGCACCTGGAGCTTCATGCCGCAACTGGTGCTGCCGCTGTTCGACGGCGGCCGCAACCGCGCCAACCTGGACATCGCACAGCTGCGCAAGGACGGCGCGGTGGCCGACTACGAGAAGACCGTGGAGGCGGCGTTCCGCGAGGTCGCCGATGCGCTGGATGCGTTGCCAGCGCTGCAGCAGCGCGAACGTGGCGAACGCACCAATCTCGAACGCGAACGCCAGCGTGTGGCGCGCCTGCAGCAGCGCGTCGCGCAAGGTCTGCAGGACCGCCCCGAGCTGTTGACCGGCGACATCCAGGCCGCGCAGGCCGACCTGGCGCATGTGCAGGCGCGTCAGGACCTGCTGCTCGATCGCATCGCGCTGTTCCGCGCGTTCTACGGCGTGCCGTTGCCGCACGCGCCCTGATCTTTCCCCCGCACGAGGTTGCCCCGATGAAGCACGTTCTCTCCCTTCTGTCGCCGACGCTGACCGCCGCCGTGCTGGCGCTGCCGCCAGCGGCGCACGCCGCAGACCCCGACCCAACGCCCAGCGCCGGCCTGTTCGGCGATCGCACCCAAGTGAGCGTGGGCGCCGGCGCCATGCTGACCCCGCGCTATCCCGGCTCCGCCGACGACCGCGTGCAGGCGGTGCCGGTGTTTTCGATACAGCGCGGCATCCTGTTCGCGGACACGCTGCGTGGCGCCGGCGTGCAGCTCCAGAACGCGCACGGCTTCTCCGCCAGCCAGTCGTTCGGCTACGACCTGGGCCGCCTGCAACGCAACAGCAGTTGGCGTCCCGGCTCCAAACGCCTGGCCGGCATGAGCGACGTCCCCGGCGCGATCACCGCGCGCAGCCTGGTCATGCAGCAACTCACCCCGTACCTGGCGCTGGACGCCGAAGCGGAGTTCGCGCTGAAGGACGGCGCGCGCCGCAACCGCTACCGCGCCGGCGCGCGCTTCACCCTGCTGCAGGCCGCGGCCGACAACGTGACCCTGGACCTGGACGCGCACTTCGGCGACCGCCGCTTCAACCAGACGTACTTCGGCGTCACCGATGCGCAGAGCGCGACCAGCGGCTTGCAACCGCACCGTGCCGATGCGGGCGTGTACGCCTATTCGGTCGGCGCCGAATGGGATCACACCCTGTCGCCGCACTGGACCGCCTCGCTGCTGCTCGACGCCACCCGCTACGTCGGCCCCGCCGACGGCAGTCCGGTGGTGCGTCGCCGTGCCGCTGCCGGCGGCGGCGCCACCGTCACCTACACCTTCTGATCGCTTTCGGGACATCGCCGACCATGACCTTGCGCCCCACCCTGCTTCTCTCACTGTGCCTGCCGCTGGCCGCACTGGCGCTGTCCGGCTGCGGCCACGAGGCCGCACCGCCCCCCGACGCGCCACGCGCGGTCAAGCTGGAAACCGTCGGCAACGATGCCGCGCACGACAGCACCCGCTACCTCGCCCAGGTGCGCCAGCAACAGCGCGCCGACCTCAGCTTCGAAGGCGGCGGCCGCATCGCCGCCATCGCCGTGGACGTGGGCGACCGCGTCCACGCCGGCCAGGTGCTCGCGCGCCTGGACCCGGAGCCGAACGGCCTGCGCCTGCAGCAGGCCGAGGCCGGCGTCGGCATCGCCGCGGCCGAGCTGCAGCAGCAACAGACCCAGCTCGCCCAGCAGCAGGCCATGTTCGACGACGGCGCCGCGTCTGCGGCCGCCCTGACCGCAGCCAAGAGCGCCTTCGCCGCGGCGCAGGCGCGGGTGCGCAGCGCGCAGTCGGACCTGGCGCTGGCGCATCGCGCGGTGCGCCAGTCGGAACTGCGTGCGCCGTTCGACGGCAGCGTGGTGGCGCGGCTGCAGCAGCCCGACACCGTGGTGAGCGCCGGCCAGCCGGTGCTGCAGCTGGTCGGTGCGGATCGCGCGCAGGTGCTGGCGACCTTGCCGGCCGATCATGCGGCGGCGCTGCAACCCGGCCAGCGTGTCCTCGCCTACCGCAGCAACGCACCGCAGCAGGCCTTGCCGCTGCGCCTGCGCAGCGTCTCCGAACGCGTGGATGGCGGTGCCACCGTGCAGGCGCTGTTCGACAGCGACAGCGCCGATGCCGCGCAGCCGCGCAGCGGCGAATCGCTGCTGCTGGCCCTGCCCGACAGCGGCGCCGACCAGGCGCCGAGCGTACCGCTGAGCGCGCTGCTCCCGAGCATGGCCGATGGCCACACCATGGTGTTCGTGTACCGCCAGGACAGCGGCAGCGTGCGTCGCCGCCGGGTCGTCACCGGGCACAGCGATGGCGGCCGCGTGCAGATCCTGCGTGGCCTGGCGCCGGGCGAGCGCGTCGTCGCCGCCGGCGCCGCCTTCCTCCACGACGGTCAGCACGTCGTGCCGTTCCGTCCCACCACCCGCCTCGGCACCGTCTCGCCATGAACCTGACCCGCGCCACCTTGCAATCCAGCCGCCTGGCGCTGTTCAGCGCCGCCCTGATCCTGATCGGCGGCATCGTCACCTTCCTCGGCTTCCCGTCGCAGGAGGAACCGAGCGTGACCGTGCGCGACGCGATCGTGCAGGTCGGTTTCCCCGGCATGCCCAGCGAACGCGTGGAGAACCTGCTCGCGCGCCCGCTTGAGGAACGCCTGCGCGAGGTCAGTGGGCTGAAGAAGATCGTCACCACCATCCATCCCGGCAGCGCCATCGTGCAGGTCACCGCACAGGACAGCGTCAAGGACCTGCCGGCGCTGTGGCAGCGCGTACGCAGCAAGGCCGCCGAAGCTGGTGCCGAACTCCCGGCGGGCACCCAGGGCCCGCTGGTGGACGACGACTTCGGCCGTGTCGCCATCGCCTCGATCGCGGTCACCGCGCCCGGCTTCAACACCGCCGAGATGCTCGGACCGCTGCGGCAGATGCGCGCGCAGCTCTACGCCGTGCCCGGCGTCGAGCGGGTCACCTTCCACGGCGTGCAGGACGAGCGCGTTTATGTCGCCTTCGACCGCACCAGGCTGGGCGAGGCCGGCCTCACCCCCGCCGCCATCGCGCAGCAACTGCGCGCGCAGAACATCGTCGTCGGCGGCGGCCTGGTCGCCGCGTCGGGCATGGCGATGACCGTCACCACCTCCGGCGAAGTGCGCGACCTGGACGCGCTGCGCAATACCCCGATCGCCACGCAGGGCGCCGACGGCCCGCGGCAGATCCCGCTGGCGCAACTGGCGCGCATCGAGCTGATGCCGGTGGATCCGCCGGAGGCCGGCGCGATCTACCAGGGCCAGCCGGCGGTGGTGGTGGCGGTGTCGATGGCGCCCGGCAACAACGTTGCCGAGGTCGGCAAGGCGCTGCGCCGCACCCTGGGCGAAACCGCCAAGGCGCTGCCGGTGGGCTTCGCGCAGCACGTGGTCACTTTCCAGGCCGACGTGGTCGAGCGCGAGATGGGCAAGATGCACCACGTCATGGGCGAGACCATCGTCATCGTGATGGCGGTGGTGATGCTGTTCCTGGGCTGGCGCACCGGCCTGATCGTCGGCGCGATCGTGCCGTTGACCATCCTCGGCGCACTGATCGCGATGCGTGTGCTGGGCGTGGAACTGCAGACCGTGTCCATCGCCGCGATCATCCTGGCGCTGGGCCTGCTGGTGGACAACGGCATCGTCATCGCCGAGGACATCGAGCGGCGCCTGGCCGCCGGCGAGGAACGCCGCGCCGCCTGCGAGGCCGCCGGCCGCAGCCTAGCCATCCCGCTGCTGACCTCCTCGCTGGTGATCGTGCTGGCGTTCTCGCCGTTCTTCTTCGGCCAGACCAGCACCAACGAGTACATGCGATCGCTGGCGATCGTGCTGGCGGTCACCCTGCTCGGCTCCTGGCTGCTCAGCATCACCATCACCCCATTGCTGTGCATGTACTTCGCCCGCGCGCATGCCGCGCCGGCCGACGGCCATGGCGACAGCTACACGTCCAAGCCTTACCGACTGTACCGGCGTGCGATCGAGGCGCTGCTGGCGCACAAGGCGCTGTTCCTGGGCAGCATGCTCGCTCTGCTGACGCTGGCGGTGACCGTGCTGGTCTCGGTACCGTACAGCTTCCTGCCCAAGTCCGATCGCCTGCAGTTCCAGATGCCGGTGACCCTGCAACCGGGCAGCGATGCGCGCGAGACCCTGCGCACCGTGCAGTCGATCAGCCAGTGGCTGGCCGACCGTCAGCAGAACCCGCAGATCGTCGACAGCATCGGCTATGTCGCCGACGGCGGCCCGCGCATCGTGCTCGGGCTGAACCCGCCGTTACCGGCGGCCAACATCGCCTACTTCACCGTCAGCGTGCAGCCGGGCACCGACATCGACGCGCTGATCGCCAAGGTGCGCACCCACCTGCGCCAGGCCTATCCGGCGGTGCGCGCCGAGCCCAAGCGCTTTTCGCTGGGCTCCACCGAATCCGGCGTGGCCATCTACCGGGTGATCGGCCCGGACGAGGCGCAACTGCGCCGCCTCGCCGCCGGCATCGCCGACGCCTTGCGCGCCCTGCCCGGCACGCTGGACGTCAGCGACGACTGGGACAGCCGCATTCCGCGCTACGTGGTGCAGGTGGACCAGGCCAAGGCGCGGCGCGCCGGCGTCGCCAGCGAGGACATCGCCCAGGCGCTGCAACTGCGCTATGGCGGCGTGGACGCCTCGGTGATCCACGACGACGGCAGCAACGTGCCGATCGTGCTGCGCGGCGACAGCGGCCCGGGTGCACGCGGCGGCAACCCCGGCGACACGCCGATCTATCCGTCCTCCGGCGCCGCGCCGCTGCCGCTGTCGGCGATCGCCGACATCCAATTGAGTTCGGAACCCTCGACGATCCAGCGCCGCAACCTCAGCCGCGCCATCACCGTCACCGGCCGCAATCCGGACCTGACCACCGACCAGGTGGTGGCCGCGCTGGCCGACAAGGTGGCGGCGCTGCGCCTGCCGCCCGGCTATCGCATCGAGATGGGTGGCGAACTGGAGGACGCCGCCGAAGCCAACCAGGCGCTGCTGCAGTACATGCCGCATGCGCTGGGTGCGATCCTGCTGCTGTTCGTGTGGCAGTTCAATTCGTTCCGCAAGCTGTTCATCGTGGTCGCCAGCATTCCGTTCGTGCTGATCGGCGCCACCCTCGCCCTGCTGGTCACCGGCTATCCGTTCGGCTTCATGGCCACCTTCGGCCTGCTCGCGCTGGCCGGCATCATCGTCAACAACGCGGTGCTGCTGCTCGAACGGATCGAGGCCGAACTGGCCGATGGCCTGAGCCGGCACGAGGCGTTGATCGCCGCGGCGGTCAAGCGCCTGCGCCCGATCGTGATGACCAAGCTGACCTGCATCGTCGGCCTGATCCCGCTGATGCTGTTCGCCGGGCCGCTGTGGACCGGCATGGCCATCACCATGATCGGCGGCCTGGCCCTGGGCACGCTGGTGACGCTGGGCGTGATCCCGGTGCTGTACGACCTGCTGTTCGCACGCCGCGCCGGCAGGCCGGCGAATGTTGCGGCGTGATGCCCCAGCGCTGGCGCCGCGTGATCCTGGCCTGCGCCGTGCTGTGCATGGCGCTGTGCGCGGGTGGCTGCGCCAGCGTCACCCTGCAGCGGGTGGATGCGGCGCGCTACATCCAGGCCAAGCGCGGCGATGCGCTGAGCGCCGCGCGCCCCAGCGACGCCGCCCTGCAGACGCTCAACGTCGCCGGCCTGGACGCGGCAAGCTGCACGGCGAAGGCGCCGCCGTGCATCGACCGGTTGCTCGGCAACGCCGACATGGACCAGGAACGCGCCCTGGCGACGGCGGCGGAGCTGTCGCTGCTGGCCGCGCAACGCGCCGCCAGGCAACACGCCGACAGCGATGCCACGCTGGCCGCCTGGCTGCAGACCGCGCGCTATGCCTACGCCTACCTGTTCTTCAGCGGACGCACGCCCAGCGAACGCGCTTTCGAGGAACGCCAGACCCAGGTGCGCGACTACTACAACTACGCCGTACAGCGAGCGGTGACCGCCTTGTTCGCGCGCTACCGGCGGCATCCGCCCGCCACGCACGACGCCGGCGCGCAGATCGCCACCCTGCCCGACTGGACGGTGACGCTGGATGCCAGCGGCGCCGGCAACCCGCAGGACATGCCGATGCCCGAGGCGATGCTGGCGGCCGGCGATCTGCGCTTCGACGGGCTGCGCAGCGTGTATCGGCGCGATGGCTTCGGCGCGGAAATGGTCGCGGTCCTGCCGCAGCCGACGACGGACGTCATGGCCGATGCCGATGCTGCGCCTGCCTACAGCGACATGCCCACGCCCAACCTCACGGTGCTGCTGCGCTTTGACGGCCGCACTCTGAAGGACGTCTTGGCCGGTCACAGCGCGCACGTGGAGGTCCACGATCCCTCGCTCGGCGAGCGCGTGGCGATGGGCGGTATCGACGTGCCGCTGGCCGCCAACTTCAGCGCCGGCTATGGCGTGTGGATGGCGCGCGCCGGCTTCGCCGCGCAATCGCTGCGCACCCTGCTCGGCCTCGGGCACGGCATCGACCGGCCGCACGTGTTCCTGACCCAGCCCTACGACCCGCACCGGCGCGTGCTGGTGCTGCTGCACGGGCTGGCCAGCAGCCCGGAGGCCTGGGTCAACCTGGCCAACGACCTGCTCGGCGATCCGCAGGTCCGCGCGCGCTATCAGATCTGGCTGGTGTACTACCCGACCAACCTGCCAATTCCCTACACCCATCTGCAGGTTCGCACGGCGCTGCAGCAGACGCTGGACCGGCTCGATCCACAACGCCGCAGCGTGTCCGCGCATGACATGGTGCTGATCGGGCACAGCATGGGCGGCGTGCTGGCACGACTGATGGTGTCCTCCAGCGAAGGCGACCACCTGTGGCGCACCCTGTTCGACGATGCAACTCTGGATCCGCGCGCGCGCCAGGCGCTGCAGGCCAGGCTCGGACCGATGCTGCATTTCGCGCCGATGCCGGAAGTGTCCGAGGCGATCTTCCTGGCCACCCCGCACCGCGGCACCCCGGAAGCCGCCGGCACGCTCGGCGAGCTGGCACGCACCGTGATCGGCCTGCCCCGGCGCGTGCTGGATCAATTCAAGGACATCGCCGGCAAGGATATGCTCGGCGCCCTGCCCAACAGCATCGACAGCCTCAGCGACCACGATCCCTTCATCCTCGCCGCGGCGCAGTTGCCGATCTCGCCGCAGGTGACCTACCACTCCATCATCGGGCAGGAGGATCCGCGCGTGCCGCTGGCGCAGTCGAGCGACGGCATCGTGCCGTACTGGAGCGCCCACCTGCCCGGCGCCGCCTCGGAAACCGTCATCGTCTCTGGACACAGCGTGCAACGCACGCCGCAGGCGATCCTGCAGATCCGCCGGCTGCTGCATTGAGCTGGCGCAGCGCTAGCCATCTCTCAAGGACAAGGACAAAAGCCCCTCTCCCTCCGGGAGAGGGGTTGGGGTGAGGGTACGGGGCGCGCAGCGCCTGCACCACTCTGGCCATGCGAGGCTACGCCCGTACCCTCATCCGCCCCTTCGGGGCACCTTCTCCCGAAGGGAGAAGGGAACAGCTACACCGCTCGCTCGAAGCAGCCAGCGATCCACTTGGCGTCCAGCACCGGCACTGCCGCCATCTGGCCTCGACCGCACACGACCGCCGCGCACATAAAAAAACACCCGGCATTGCCGGGTGTTTTCGAAAAGTGGCGTCCCCACGGGGATTCGAACCCCGGTCGCCACCGTGAAAGGGTGATGTCCTAGGCCTCTAGACGATGGGGACGCGGATAACGATGTTGCTTTTGCGGACGGCCTATGTCCGAAAAGTTGGTGGAGCCAGCCGGGATCGAACCGGCGACCTCTTGCATGCCATGCAAGCGCTCTCCCAGCTGAGCTATGGCCCCACGTGTACTGGCAGAAGCGGAATCTTACCCGATTTTCTTCCGATGTACAAACCCCGCACTCATTGCGTTCGGCAGAGCCGAACCCGGATACGCGCTAGGAATTCCTGCTGAAAAATGGCGTCCCCACGGGGATTCGAACCCCGGTCGCCACCGTGAAAGGGTGATGTCCTAGGCCTCTAGACGATGGGGACGCTGTTAACGATGTCGCTTTTGCGGACGGCCTATGTCCGAAAAGTTGGTGGAGCCAGCCGGGATCGAACCGGCGACCTCTTGCATGCCATGCAAGCGCTCTCCCAGCTGAGCTATGGCCCCACGTGCTGCGAGGAGCGGAATATTAACGATCGTGATCGGCACACGCAAGCGTTTTTTTGCGGAACGTTCGCGACGTCGCGATGGCGCTCGCCGCGACCCGCAAAATCCGCTGCGTCACTGCGTTCAACGGCGTACGCACCTCGCACCGAGCGCTGGATGCAGTCTGCGGAAAGCGCCAAAGCGCCTGGCAGAGACTCCAGCGCACCCATCGCCGGCAATTGCCGATACCGCACAACGCACTTACCTGCGAGGCGTGCACTTATATGTAGAGACGCTCGGCAGCCACCACGGCCGCTGATCGCCCCCGCCTGCCCTGCCCAAGGACGGCGAGCGCAAATGCGCTGGCGGCCGAGCCGAAGTGTCGGCTATACTCCGCGGCCGCGCCGAAGTGGCGGAATCGGTAGACGCAGCGGACTCAAAATCCGCCGCCCTTAAAAGCGTGTGGGTTCGAGTCCCACCTTCGGCACCAGGACTGACGGCAGCTTCGGCTGCCGTTTGTTTTTTGCGCGCCCACCACATCTGAAGGCAGGCACAGGTAAACGCTTCATCTTCCTGTGTCGGTTGTCTAGGCGGCGGCTGTGACGGTCCCGTTATACTTTCCGTTCCCAAACCTTAACGAGCAAGCGATGTCGGCATTGCGGGGCCTGCGTATCCTGGTGGTCGAGAACGACGAGATGAACGCCACGCTGCTGGAGTTGCAGCTTGCCCAGGCCGGTGCCGAGGTGGTCGGCGTCGCCGCCTCCGTGCAGCAGGCGCTTGCGCTGATCGACAGCGAACGGCCGGACCGGGCCGTGCTCGACTTCCGCCTCTCCGCCGGCGAGACCAGCGAACCGGTGGCGCGGGCATTGACCGAGCGCGGCACGCCCTTCGTGCTCGCCACCGGCGTCGCCGCCGACACCCTGCCCCCCAGCTTCGCCGCCGGCGTGGTGCTGACCAAGCCCTACCTGTCCGAGCAGCTGATCAAGGCGCTGCAGGACGCTCACGCCAAGACGACCGCACGCCCCTGAGAATCCTCGATCGTAAGCCCGCCGCCTGGCGGGGACGATTCGAGGGATTCAGCCATCAACGCCAAGGACTGTTCGCCGCCTCCTGTCCGGTTTCCCGCCGGCAGCGCCACGGGGGCCTTGCTGCGCGCCATCGATTGGCACGAGCACGAACTGGGCCCGATGGAGCATTGGCCGCGGAGCCTGATCACCGCGCTGTCGATCTGCCTGAACTCGCGGTTTCCGATGGCGGTGCGCTGGGGCGAGCGCCAGTTCAACCTGTACAACGACGCCTACGTGCCGATCCTCGGGTTGCGGCACCCGCAGGGGTTCGCGCGGCCAATGGAAGAGGTGTGGCCGGACGTGTGGCCCGAGGTGCGGGCGCAGGCCGACCAGGTGATGGCCAGCGGCGAATCGACCTGGAACGAACACATCCCGCTGACCATGCTGCGCAACGGCTACAGCGAGCAGGTGTACTTCACCTTCTCCTACAGCCCGCTGTTCGACGACGAAGGCGACATCGCCGGCGTGCTGTGCGTGTGCACCGAGGACACCGCGCGCATCACCCTGGCGCGCGAGCGCGATACGCTGCTGAAGGCGCTGGAAGCGCAACGCGCGCAGATGGCCGATGCCTTCGAGCAATCCCCAGCGGCGCTGGCGATCCTGCGTGGCCCGGACTACGTGATCGAGACCGTCAACCAGCGCTACCAGCAACTGGTCGGGCCGCGCGATGTGGTCGGTCGGCCGCTGATCGAGGCCATTCCCGAAATCCAGGAGCAAGGCGTCATCCGCCTGCTCGACAATGTCCGCGCCAGCGGCTTGCCGTTCATCGACGAGTCGATGACCTTCCAGCTGTGCCGCAGTCCGCACGAAGCGACCTCGGACACCACGCTGGAATGCGTGTACCAGCCGATGCACGACGCCGAGGGCAAGGTCAGCGGGATCCTGGTGCATGGCATCGACCGCACCGAGCAGGCGCGCGCCCAGGCGCACGACAGTTTCCTGCTGATGCTCGAGGACACCCTGCAGAACCTGCACAGCGCCGAAGCGATCTGCGAAACCGGCGCCGCCCTGCTCGGCAAGCACCTGGGCGCCAACCGCTGCGCCTACGCGATCGTCGAGGCCGACGAGGACGCGTTCGACGTGCGTGCGGATTACGTCGACGGCGCCAGCCACCTGACCGGGCGCTCGCGCTTCAGCGACTTCGGCGGCGATCTGTTGGAGTGCATGCGCGAGAACCGGCCGTGGGTGGTGCACGACACCGAGACCCACCAGCCGCCGATGCGCGTGGACGATCCCAACTACCTACGCCTGGGCCTGCGCGCGGTGCTCACCGCGCCGCTGCACAAGGCCGGCCGCCTGGTCGCTGCGATCGGCGTGCACCAGGCCCAGCCGCGGGTCTGGACGTCGGCCGAGATCGAGCTGGTGCGGCTGGTGGCGGCACGCTGCTGGGAATCGATGGAACGCGCGGACGCGCAGAGAGAACTGGCCAACAGCGCCGCGCGCTTGCGCGAACTGGCCGACGCGATGCCGCAGATCGTGTTCACTGCCATGCCCGACGGCCACGTCGACTACTTCAATCGGCGCTGGTACGAGTACACCGGGTTGCCGGTTGGCGAGGCCGGCTACGACAGCTGGCGCCATGTGCACACCGAGGAAGGCCTGGCGCGAGTGATGGAGGTGTGGCCGGAGGCGCTGCGCAGCGGCAGGCCGTACGAGATCGAATATCCGCTGCGCCGCCACGACGGCGAGTACCGCTGGCACCTCGGCCGCGCCCTGCCGATCCGCGACGACAGCGGCCACATCGTGCGCTGGATCGGCACCAATACCGACATCCACGACCGCCGCTTGACGGAACAGCGCCTGCAGGAAAGCGAACTGCGTTTCCGCCAACTGTGCGACAACGCGCCGGTCATGATCTGGATGGCCAATGCCGACGGCGATTGCGAGTACATCAGCCGCCAGTGGTATCTGTTCACCGGGCAAAGCGAGCAGGAAGCGCTGGGCAGCGGTTGGCAGGAACAGGTCCATGCCGACGACCTGGCCTCGGTCGGCCGCGCCCTGGCGCGCGCCTGCGCCGACCGCCGCGCCTACACGCTGGAATACCGCCTGCGCCGCCACGATGGCGAGTATCGCTGGTGCCTGGCGAGCGCCACGCCGCGCTTCAGTTCGTCCGGCCAGTTCCTGGGTTTCATCGGCTCCCTGCTGGATATCGCCGAGCGCAAGCGCATCGAAAACGCCACCGCGGCCGAGCGCGCTGCGCTGGAGATGATCACCACCGGCAAGCCGCTGAACGCGGTGCTGGAGGCAATCGCGCGCGGCATCGAGTCGCAGAGCGATGTCGGCCTGCGCTGCACCATCATGCTGGTCGACGAGCACCGCCAGTGCCTGCTGGAAGGCGCCGCGCCGAGCATGCCGCAGAGTTTCCGCAAGGCCGTGCAGCGCCTGCCGATCGACCCCAACACCGGCTGCTGCGGACGCGCCGCCTACCTGCGCCGGCAGGTGTTGTGCAGCGACGTGCGCGTCAACCCGCATTGGCAGGACTATCTCGCCACCGCCCTGGAGGCGGACATCGTCGCCTGCTGCTCCACCCCCATCCTGGCCAGCGACGGCGAGGTGCTGGGCGTGGTCGCGATGTACTACCCATTCGTGCACTATCCCAACCCGCACGAACAGGACCTGGCGCGCTCGGCCTCGCACCTGGCTGGCATCATCATCGAGCGCCGCGGCACCGACCTGCGCCTGCAGCAGTTGCTCGCCGCCGAGCAAAGCGCGCGCGGCGACGCCGAACGCGCCAGCCGCATGAAGGACGAATTCCTGGCCACGCTCAGTCACGAACTGCGCACACCGCTCAACGCGATCCTGGGCTGGTCGCGGCTGATGCAGGACGCATCGGTGCGCGAGAAGGACCTGATCAAGGGGCTGGAAGTGATCGAACGCAGCGCCCACGCGCAGGCGCAGATCATCGACGATCTGCTGGACATGAGCGCCATCCTGTCCGGCAAGGTGCGCCTGGACACGGACGAGCTAGATCTGCGCACGCTGCTCGGCGACACCATCGATGCGGCCCGCCCCGGCGCGCAGAACAAGGGCATCGACATCGTGCTGGTCGCCGACGACACGACCGCCCTGCCCTACCTGGGCGATCCGGTGCGGCTGCAGCAGGTGCTGACCAATCTGATCGGCAACGCGATCAAGTTCACCCCGAGCGCCGGCACGGTCTCGGTGACCCTGGACAGCATCAGCACGCATGTGCGCATCGCCGTCAGCGATACCGGCATCGGCATCGACCCGGCGTTCCTGCCGCACGTGTTCGACCGTTTCCGTCAGGCCGATGCGAGCAGCACGCGCAGTGCCGGCGGCCTCGGCCTGGGTCTGGCCATCGCCAAGCAGCTGGCCGAACTGCACCAGGGCCAGTTGTCCGTCAGCAGCGATGGCGTCGGTCTCGGCGCCACGTTCACCCTGCTGCTGCCGCGCAACGATCTGCAGCCCCTGGAGCCGATCCACCGCGACCAGGACGCGGCGCTGTCCAGCGCCGTGCGGCGGCGTGGCGGCATCCGTCTGGACGGCGTGCGCGTGCTGGTGGTGGACGACGACATGGATTCGCGCGGCGTCACCCAGCGCTTCCTGCAGGAAGCCGGTGCCGTGGTCGAGGCCGCGGTCTGCGCCGACGATGCCGAAGCGCTGCTGCGCGAGCGCCCTTATGCGCTACTGGTCAGCGACGTCGGCATGCCGCGCCGCGATGGCCACAGCCTGATCCGCAGCGTCCGCGCCCGCGGTGCCGGTGCGGCCAGCCGCATCCCCGCCATCGCCCTCACCGCCTACGTGCGCAGCGAAGACCGCGCGCTGGCCCTGGAAGCCGGCTTCGATGCCCACCTGGGCAAGCCGGTGGATCCGGTCAAGCTGCTTGGACTGGCCGCATCGCTGGTGGCACCGCCGCCGGCCACGCTCGCCACCGACGAGAGCCCGCGCGCCGAATCGGCCTGATCCGGCGCGCCACGCGGCCGCACCGTACGGCCGTCATCGGATGGACCGGCGCAGGCGCGCCGGCTCCTCTTTCCCCTTGAACCTCAGCCGCGCTTGGCGCGGGCGAACGCGTCGGCCAGCGCGCTGTTGACCGGTGCCGCGGCCGCCGGCCGCGGCTTGGCATTGCCGCCGCCCGGGGCACCGCGCCCGTCGCGTTCGCGCCGCGGCGGGCCGCCCGCACTGCGTGCGCCAGTGTCGCGGTCGGCGGGACGCGCCGGTGCCGGCGTGTCGTCCAGGCGCCGGGTCAGCGCGATGCGCTTGCGCGCCACGTCCACCTCCAGCACCTTGACCTTGACGATGTCGCCGGCCTTGACCACGTCGCGCGGATCCTTGACGTAGCTGTCCGAGAGCGCGGAGATGTGCACCAGGCCGTCCTGGTGCACGCCGATATCGACGAACGCACCGAAGGCGGCGACGTTGCTGACCACGCCCTCCAGCACCATGCCCGGCTTGAGGTCCTTGATGTCCTCCACGCCGTCGGCGAAACGCGCCGCCTTGAACTCCGGGCGCGGGTCGCGACCCGGCTTCTCCAGTTCCTTGAGGATGTCGCGCACGGTCGGCAGGCCGAATTTCTCGTCGGTGAACTGGTCCGGCTTGAGCCCGCGCAGGAAACCGCCATCACCGATCAGCGCCTTGATCGGCTTGCCGGTGGCGCCGACGATGCGCTCCACCACCGGGTAGGCTTCCGGGTGCACCGCCGAGGCGTCCAGCGGCTCCTCGCCATCGGCGATGCGCAGGAAGCCGGCGCACTGCTCGAAGGTCTTCTCGCCCAACCGCGGCACCTTGAGCAGATCCTTGCGGCGCTTGAACGGGCCGTTGTCGTCGCGATGGCGCACGATGTTCTCGGCCACGCTTGACGACAGCCCGGACACGCGCGACAGCAGCGCCGCCGAGGCGGTGTTGACGTACACGCCGACCGCGTTCACGCAGTCCTCCACTCGCGCGTCCAGCGCCCGCGCCAGGCGGTACTGGTCGACGTCGTGCTGGTACTGGCCCACGCCGATCGCCTTGGGCTCGATCTTGACCAGTTCCGCCAGCGGATCCTGCAGGCGCCGCGCGATCGACACCGCGCCGCGCAGCGACACGTCGAGCTGCGGGAACTCCTTGGCGGCGAATTCGGAGGCCGAATACACCGAGGCGCCGGCCTCGCTGACCACGATCTTCTCCAGCTTCAGCTGCGGATTCTGCTTGATCAGGTCCGCGGCCAGCTTGTCGGTCTCGCGGCTGGCGGTGCCGTTGCCGATCGCGATCAGTTCCACGCCGTGCTGCGTGCACAGCTGCCGCAGCGTGTGCAGCGACTGGTCCCACTGCCGGCGCGGCTCGTGCGGATAGATGGTGTCGGTGGCCAGCATCTTGCCGGTGGCGTCGACCACCGCGACCTTGCAGCCGGTACGGATGCCCGGATCCAGGCCCAGGGTCACGCGCGGCCCGGCGGGTGCCGCCAGCATCAGGTCCTGCAGGTTGTCGCCGAACACCGCGATCGCCTCGGCCTCGGCCTTTTCGCGGGCCTGGTTGAACAGGTCCAACAACAGGTGCATGTGCAGCTTGGCGCGCCAGGTCAGACGGCAGGCGTCCAGCAGCCAGCGGTCGCCGGGACGGCCCTGGTTGGCGATGCCGGCGCGCAGCGCCACGCGGCCCTCGGCGTACTGGTGGCCGGCCTCCGCATCGGCGCCGGGATCCAGCTCCAGGTACACGATCTCCTCGCGGCGCGCGCGGAACAGCGCCAGCAGCCGATGCGAGGGTATCTTGGCCAGCGCTTCGGCGTGGTCGAAGTAGTCGCGGTACTTGGCGCCTTCCTGCTCCTTGCCTTCGGCCACGCGGGCGCGGATCACCCCGACCTCGCCCAGCCAGCTGCGCAGTTCGCCGACCAGCGCGGCATCCTCGCCCCAACGCTCCATCAGGATCGCGCGCGCACCCTCCAGCGCGGCCTTGACGTCGGCCACACCCTTGTCGGCATCGACGAAGCCGGCGGCGAAGGTCTCCGGCACCAGCGCCGGATCGGCCAGCAGGCCGTCGGCCAGCGGCTCCAGCCCGGCCTCGCGGGCGATCTGCGCACGGGTACGGCGCTTGGGCTTGTACGGCAGGTACAGGTCTTCCAGCCGCGACTTGGTGTCGGCGGCGACGATCTCCGCGCGCAGTTCGTCGCTGAGCTTGCCCTGCTCGGCGATGCTGGCCAGCACCGCGGCGCGGCGCTCTTCCAGTTCGCGCAGATAGGTCAGGCGCACTTCCAGGTTGCGCAACTGGGTGTCGTCGAGCCCGCCGGTCACTTCCTTGCGGTAGCGCGCGATGAACGGGACGCTGGCGCCCTCGTCGAGCAGGGCGATGGCGGCGCGCGCCTGCGCCGGCTGCGCGCCGATCTCGGCGGCGATGGTATTGGCGATCTGCTGGGCGAGCTGAGTGTCGTGCATTGCGTCCGGCCGAAGCCGCCTTGCGGAAACCCCGCATTTTCGCAGTGCGCGCGCCGCCGGGGAACCCGTTGACAGGCGCGCGCCAAGCTGGCGGCGTCAGGTGACGCCGTTCGGGCCGTCCAGCACCATGCGCACCTTGCGGATCAGCTCCTGGCGGTTGTACGGCTTGGCCAGCACCTCGAACTCGTTGCCGCCGGCATCGGTACGCTCGATCGAGGACTCGGCATAACCGGTGGTCAGCAGCACCTTGATCTTGGGCCGGCGCCGCCGCGCCTCGCGCGCCAGCATCACCCCGTTGAGGCCGCCCGGCATGATCAGGTCCGAATACAGCAGGTCCACGTGCACGCCGGTGTCGAGCAGCTCCAGCGCCTCGCGGGCGTTGTAGACCACGTGCGTGGCATAGCCCTGGTCGCCCAGGAACAGCCGCGCCAGCTCGGCGATGTCCGGGCGGTCCTCGACGATCAGGATGGTCTCGTCGCCCTGCCGGTCGAACGGACGGCGCGTGCGCGAATCGCGCGGCGCCATGTTCTCGACGTTGTCGTCGATCGGGAAGTACAGGCGCACGGTGGTGCCGTGGCCCTCCTCCGAATACAGCCGCACCGCACCGCCGGACTGTTTGGCGAAGCCGTAGACCATGGACAGGCCCAGGCCGGTGCCCTTGCCCTCTTCCTTGGTGGTGAAGAACGGATCCAGCACCCGTGCCAGCACCTCCGGCGGCATGCCGCTGCCGTTGTCGGTGATCGACACGCACACGTAGTGGCCGGGCAGCAGGTTGTCGTAGGTGGTGGGTTCGTCGGCGCGCACCGAGACGTTGCGGGTCTGGATCACCAGGCGCGGCGCGGCCTGGTCGGCCATGGCGTCGCGCGCGTTGATCAGAATGTTCAGCAGCGCCACTTCGGCCTGGGTGGGGTCGATCCGGCAATTGCGCAGATCCGGCGAGAGTTCCAGCGAAAACGCGATGCCGTCGCCGAGCGTGCGCTCGGCCACGTCGCTCATGCCGGCGACCAGGGTATTGAGGTTGAGGACACGCCCTTCCAGCTTCTGCTTGCGCGCGAACGCCAGCAACTGCTGGGTCAGGCGCGCGGCCTGGCCGGCGGCGTCGCGCGCGCGGTCCACGCTCTTGCGCAGCAGCGATGGATTCAGCGGATCGCTCTCGACCGCATGCTCGATCAGTTCCAGGTACCCGGACATGACCTGCAGCAGGTTGTTGAAATCGTGCGCGATGCCGCCGGTGAGCTGGCCCAGCGCTTCCATCTTCTGCGCCTGGCGCAGGGCGTCCTCGGCGTCGCGACGGCGGCTGACGTCCAACTGCGAACCGAAGAAGTACACCAGCTCGCCGCGGTCGTCGTAGACCGGGGAGATGTACAGCGCGTTCCAGAAGCTGGAACCGTCCTTGCGGTAGTTGAGGATCTCCACCGCCACCTCGTCGTGCGTGGCGATCGCCTCACGGACGTTGCGTACGGTCTCGCGGTCGGTGTCCGGCCCCTGCAGGAAGCGGCAGTTGTTGCCGATCAACTCATCGCGGCCGTAGCCGGTCATCTCCAGGAACGCGCGGTTGACGAAGATGATCGGGTTGTCCGGCTGCCGCGGATCGGTCACGATCATCGGCATGCGCGTGGTCTGCACCGCAGCGAAGAAAATATCGCTGCGCTGGTTGGACATGTCGGTGGGGGCGTTCGGGTCGACGGTCGTCGGCGGCGCCGAGGTGTTGCTGGTTTCTGGTGCGGGCATGGTCGATGGCAGGTCGATGCGAACCGTCGCTGGCCCACCTAGGCGGGCGACCACACCGGGGTTCGCACGCCGGCGTCAACGCGAATAATACCTATGCAAGCGTTCTACCACGATATCGTCCTGCAGCGATTCCAGCGCCATGATCCGCACCTGCCGGTCGCTCAGCGCCAGCACGCGCTCGACATAGATCTCCGGGCCTGCCTCGGTTTCCTTCATGGACTTGCGGAAACCGTAGGGCATCACGCCCTTCTCTCCGTCCTTGCTGCCACCGATGTACAGAACGACCGACATGACGCTTCCTCTACAGGGAATTCGTGGAACTGGCGCGCACCATACACAGCGCGATGTGAGGGACTTCTGCACCGAGGTTAATCGCGGCTGTTTGCCCCAACATGACGTCCGCCCGGCCTCACGCGGACTTAACCGGGCCTGCGTGTAAGTCGCACATCCTTCCTGCGCAGGGGCGCCATGGATCTCAAGAGCGGTTATCCCTTCTGGTCGGTCCGCAATGGCCTGATGCAGAGTTTTCCGCAACTGCGCGACGATGTGCGTTGCGATGTCGCCATCGTCGGCGGCGGTATCACCGGCGCCCTGATCGCCGAGGAACTGAGCACGCACGGGCACGCGGTGACGGTCCTGGAGCAACGCGACATCGGCTGGGGCAGCACCGCGGCCAGCACCGCCCTGCTGCAGTACGAGATCGACACCCACCTGATCGACCTGGCCAAACGCTATGGCGAACCTGCCGCCGCGCTGGCCTACGGCGCCTGCGCACAGGCCTTGGAGCAATTGCGCGACCTGGTGCGACCCCTGCGTGATGTCGACTTCGGCTGGAACGACAGCCTGTACTACGCCAGCAAGCGCCGCCACGTGCGGGTGCTGCAGGAAGAGCTGGAGGTGCGCGCGCGGCACGGCCTGAAGGTGGAATGGCTGGACGCGCAGGTGCTGGACGCCGACTACGGCATCCAGGCGCACGGCGCCATCCTCAGCCACCAGGCGGCGCGGGTGGATCCATACCGCCTCACCTACCGCCTGCTCGGCCGCGCCTTCCGGCGCGGGGTCGGCGTCTACGACCGCACCCGCATCGCACGGATCGTGGTCAACAGCCGCGGCGTGACCCTGCACACCGACCAGGGCGTGCAGGTCCGCGCCGGCCACGTGGTGATGGCTGCCGGCTACGCCAACCAACACTGGCTGGACCAGCGCGTGGCGCGCAACCGCAGCAGCTACGCCTTCGTCAGCGACCCGCTGGAAGCCTCCGTCCTCGGCCCGCTGCGCGACACCATGATCTGGGAAAGCGCGCGGCCGTATCTGTACCTGCGCAGCACCGGCAACGGCCGCATCGTCGCTGGCGGCGAGGACGACAGCGTCGACGTGCCGGCACGCCGCGACGCGCGCGTGGACAGCAAGGCGCGCACGCTCTCGCGCAAGATCGCCAAGGTGATGCCCAGGCTGGAGCTGCAGCCGACCTTCGCCTGGGCCGGCACCTTCGCTGAGACCGAGGACGGGCTGCCGTTCTTCGGCCCGCATCCGCAGCACGGCCCGCGCGTGCAGTTCGCCATGGCCTACGGCGGCAACGGCATCACCTACAACATGATCGGCGCCGGCCTGCTGCGCGCGCAGATCGAGCGGCATGCGCATCCGCTCAAGCGCCTGTTCGGTTTTTCACGGCTCGACTGACGCGAGCAGCCGACAAGCGCCACGGATACATTCGTAGGAGTCAACTGTCATGCACCTGCGATGACAGGAGGAGCGTACGGGGCCTGATCGCGCGCGATGGCATTGAGCCAGCGCAGGAACTTGTGCATGCAGGCGACGATGGCGACCTTGGCCGGTTTGCCGCCTGCGCGCAGGCGCGCGTAAGTGTTGGCCAAGGGGGATTTGGCGCGGATGCTGGCCCAGGTGGCCATGTACAGCACGCGCCGCACGTCGGCACGTCCGCCTTTGATGCGGCGCTGGCCTTTCCAGCAGCCGCTGTCGTGATTGAACGGGGCCAGCCCGACCAGGGCAGCGAGCTTGCGTGGCGGCAGCGTGCCCAGCTCTGGCAGCCGCGCGGCCAGAACCGCGCGCAGGATCGTGCCGAGCCCAGGCACCTTGGGTAGGCTCGAGCAGGTCTTGCCCTGCTGCTCGATCTCCTGCGTCAACGTCTGGATCTGCTGGTTCAGCAGGGCGATCACCTCTCGGCAGCGGTGTTGCACCTTGGCGCTGGTGATGTGCTCCAGGCGCCGCCGATGGGCATCACGCTGGCTCACCAGGGTGGCACGCAGGTCCAGCAGTTCGCGAAGAGACTGCTGGTGCTCGGGCGCCACGGGCGTGGGCATGGTCGGGATGTGCTGGGCGGCGATGGCCAGCAGGCGCGCGTCCAGGGCATCGGTCTTGGCATGCAGGCCCAAGGCCTGGGCGAGCTTGCGCGGACGATCGGCGGCCATCCGCACTGCCGGCAGGTTTGCCTCTCGGAGCACCTGCAGCACGGCATGTTCGTAGCCGCCACTGGCTTCCAGCACGATCCGCTCGCAGCCCAGCTCCGCCAGGCGTTGGGCCAGCGCGCGTTGCCCCTGTGGCGTATTGGGTTGGGTCCAGGCCTGCTCGTCCGGCAGGACATGAATGACCAGTTCGGCCTTGGATACATCGATCCCGACATGGCGCCGCATAGACGTTCTCCGCAGTAGACTCAGGGACGAGAGCGCTCCTGCCGATGCCCATGCTTGTGGAGTTCGAGCTCGTCACTCGGGCAACTGTTCGGGCTTGTCAGGCAGGAGAACCGGAGTGCGGCGGCGCTGACTCCTACTCGTGCTTGCTGGCACTGCGGCTAAACGGCCTGCCGCACTCCGCTCTCACCTGCAACGATAGACCCTTATTTGACACAAGCGGCTTCAGCCGCGACGGGGCATTCCCGGGAATGCCCCGTCGCGGCTGAAGCCGCTCCTACGCGACAATGCGATGCCTGGCGAACGCAGGCGCCATGACCTCAGCCAGTACCTGGCCACCAGCCGCGGCCGTGCATTGCGTAGCGATCGGCGGCACGCTCCAGCGGGTTGCGCACGCTGACCCCACCGCAGGCCAGATACACCGGCAGGAACAACGGCCCCAGCAGCATGTACTGCAGCACGTGCGCGCGCTCGTGGTCGCCGAGCCGCACGGCCGGATGCCGGCAGCGACCGGCGGCGTGTTCGTAGGTGGCGCAGGCCACGTCCAGATCGTCGGCGCTGAGCAGGATCACGTTGCCCAGGGTCATCGCCCCGCGCGGCCGCAACGGCACCCGTTCGAACACCAGCGCCAGCTCGCGGCGGCTGAAACGCAGGCGCGCACCGAATGCCAGCGTGATGGTCCCCGCGAGCACTCCGAGCGCCGTGTTTGGCGAGGTCCACAGAACGCCGAAGACGATGCCGGCACGGCGAAACGCCAGCGGCAGCGGCCGCTTCAATCGGCTTCGTTGGGAATCAGAAGCCACAGGATCAGGTAGACCAGGATGCCGGGGAATGCGGCCGAGACGATCGAGCCGACCACGTACAGCACCCGCAGCAGCGTCGCATTCCAGCCGAAGCGATGGGCGATGCCGCCCATCACGCCCGCGATCATGCGGTCGTTCAACGAGCGCGACAGCGAACGGGCTTGCGACATGGCACGGGCTCCAGCGACGACGGCGGAACGACTCTACGCCCGCCGGCGCAGGCGCGGCGTGAGGGCGCGCCGCAGCGGGCGCTCAGTGCCCGCCATCGCGCTCGGCCAGCCAGCGATGCAGCGCCGCCGGCACCTCGCGCTGGGCGCGGCCGGAAACGTAGATGCCGATATGGCCGCCGCGGAAACTCAGCTCGGCGTAGTCGCGGCTGCCGACCACGCCGCGCAGTGCCCGCGAGGCGTCCGGCGGCACCAGATGGTCCTGCTCGGTGTAGACGTTGAGCACCGGCATGGTGACCTTGCCCAGGTCCACCGTATGCGCACCGATGCGCGCGCGTCCGTGCATCAGCGCGTTGTCCTGGTAGAACTGCTTGACGAACTCGCGGAAGGTCTCGCCGGCCAGATCCGGGGAATCGAAGATCCATTTTTCCATGCGCAGGAAGTCCTCCAGCGCCCGTGGATCGTCGAGGATGTCGAGCAGGCCCACGTACTTCTGCAGGTTCAGCCGGAACGGCTTGAGCATCAGGTAGCTGACGTTCATCAGGTCCGCCGGCACGTTGCCGAGGGTGTCCACGAACAGGTCGACATCGACCTGGCGCGCCCAGTTGGACAGCATGTTGTCCGGGGTGTGGAAATCCACCGGCGTGACCATGGTGACCAGGTTGCGCACCTTCTCCGGCTGCAACGCGGCATAGCACAGCGAGAACGTGCCGCCCTGGCAGATGCCGAGCATGTTGACCGGCGCGCCGTCGCCGGCTGCGCGCAGGTGGTCCACCGCGCCGTCGATGTAGCGCAGCAGGTAGTCCTCCAGCGTCAGATAGCGCTCGGAGCGGTCCGGGTAGCCCCAGTCCAGCACATAGACGTCCTCGCCCAGCGCCAGCAGGCCCTGCACCAGCGAGCGATCGGCCTGCAGGTCGACCATGTACGGACGGTTGACCAGGGCATAGACGATCAGCAGCGGCACCTTGGCGGTGGGCGGGCGTTCGCCGACGAAGCGGTACAGCACCACCTTGCCGTCGCGCCACACTTCCTGCCGCGCGGTGGCACCGTAGTCGACCGTGTCCAGGCCGGGCAGCACGCGCAGGCCCTCCAGCAGCTTGCGCTGCAACTCCAGGGTTTCCTGGACCAGATCGTCGCTGCTGAAGCTCAGCGGTCCCTTCATGCGCGACTCCGGCGGGCGGCGGAGGACGTGGTCCCGGCACGCCGCGGCTTGGCCGCGGACGCGGCCTTCTTTGCCGCTGTGGCGTTGGATTTGGATTTTGGTGCGACCGCTACCGGCTTCGCAGCGGCAGGCTTGGCGGCCGCCTTCCTGGTGCTTTTCTGCGGCGTTGCCTTGGTCGGCGCCGGGGCCGGGGCAGCAGGCGCGCCCTGCCCTTCGCCGCGTTCCAGCCGCCGCAGCCGCCGCTCCAGGTCGGCGATGCGCCGATGCGCGGCATCAAGCTCGGTGCGGGTGGGCAGGCCCACCTGCTCGCAGACCTGCTCGGTCTCGCGCTGCAGCAGGGCGCGCAGGCGCATCTGCGCATTGGCGACGTCGGCGTAGACCTGGCGGAACTCCGGCGACAGCGCCGCCGCCGCATAGGCCTCCTCGGCCGCGTCGATCCAAAGATCGAACATCGCCCGCGCGTTGGTCAGTTGCCTGCCCGGCTCCTCGTGCGCGCGCAGCTTGTCCTCGAACAGGCCGAAGGCGCGGTCGATGGCGCCCTGCAGCAGCCCCAGATAGGCCTGCAACTGCGCCTGGTAGTCCTGCTGCGCCTTGGCCAGCGCCCGCCAGCGCGCCTGGTGGTTGCGCGCCGGGCCGAACCCGGGCATCTGCAGCCACGGCCCGCTGTCGCGCTGCAGGCCCTGCAGCCACTGCGCCGCCTGCTGCAACCACGGATCGATCCCGGCCTGGCCGGTGCCGCGCACGGCGCCCAGCAGCCACTGCAGCAATTGTTCGCGCTGGCCCTGCACCTGGCGCTTCCACGCGTCGGCGACGTCGGCACTGCTGGCGTCGCGGCCGGCGAACTGCGCCGCCACCTGCTGCATCGCGCCGAGCCAGTCGCCGGCCTGCTGCTGGAACTGCGCCACCGCGTCTTCGGCCTGCGGTGCGCTGCCGCGCGGCAACCACTGGCTCCAGGCCGCGATCGCCTCGCGCCAGGCGCCGGCGCCGTCGTCAGCCGCGGCGGACGCGGGAGCCGGCACACCCTGACGCAACGCGGCGCTCCAGGCCTCCCAGTACTGCCGCGTCATCGCCTCCAAATCGCCGGCGCCACCGCCGCCGCTAGCCTTCATCGCCACTCTCCCGAACTGGCCCGCGATGATAGCAACCCACTGCGATCAGGGCTTGGGGATGCGCAGCGTCTTGCTGATCATCAGCGAGCCGGACAGCGCGAACAGCAGCGCCAGCGGGTGCAACAGCCACGGTCCCAGCCGCCACTCGCCCCACCACAAAGCATCGCCGATGTGGCCCAGGTGCGCGGCGATCGCCAGCACGATGACCAGCCCCAGGCTGCTCGGGATCGGCGTGCCTTCGAAGTACGGCACCTTGTCGCCGTCGCCGGCCAGTTGCTCGGCGGTGACGTTGTAGCGGGCCAGGCGGCTGACCCCGCAGCAGACGAAGAAACTCAGCACCAGCCAGTCCCAACCGCCCTGCATGCCGCAGGCGTAGGCCAGTGCGGCCGGGGCCACGCCGAAGGAGATCACGTCGGCCAGCGAGTCCAGCTCGCGGCCCAGGGTCGAGGACGACTTGCGCCAGCGCGCCACCCGGCCGTCCAGCGCGTCGAACACGAACGCCAGCGGAATCAGCGCCATGCCGAACAGCAGGTCGCTGCGGCGGCCGTCCTGCAGGAAGCGCATCGCCGCGAACACCGCGCCGGTGCCGCAGAAGGCGTTGGCCAGGGTGAACCAGTCGGCCAGCTGGAACTCGCGCAGCATGGAGAAATGGCGTTTCATCGGCATAACGTGGCGGATCCGGCGTGAGCGGCAAGCGATGGCACAGGGTAGCGTGGCGCCGCCGCACTGGCGAGCGGGCGCTGCCGGGCGCCGCGGCGCGCTGCTACGCTGACGGCCCCCCACTTTCGCGCAGGTATTGCCTTATGCAGACCGTCCTGATCACCGGTGCCGCCAGCGGCATCGGCGCCGGCATCGCCAAAGAACTGGCCGCCGGCGGCTACCACATCGTCGTCAGCGACCTCGACCCGACCGCCGCCGACGCGGTCGCCGCGCAGTTGCGCCAGGCCGGCGGCTCGGCCGAGGCGGTGGCGCTGGACGTGGCCAGTTCGGACAGCATCGCCGCGGCGCTGGCGGCCGTCAGCCGGCCGGTGGACGTACTGGTCAACAACGCCGGGCTGCAGCACGTGGCGCCGTTGCAGGAGTTCCCGATGGACAAGTGGAGCCTGCTGGTGGAGGTAATGCTGACCGGCGTGGCGCGGCTGACCCAGGCGGTGCTGCCGGGCATGCGCGAGCGCGGGTTCGGCCGCATCGTCAACATCGGCAGCATCCACTCGCTGGTCGCCAGCCCGTACAAGAGCGCCTATGTCGCCGCCAAGCACGGCCTGATCGGTTTCTCCAAGGTGATCGCGCTGGAGACTGCCGACACCGACATCACCATCAACACGCTCTGCCCCAGCTACGTGAAGACGCCGCTGGTGGACAAGCAGATCGCCGACCAGGCGCGCACCCGCGGCATTTCCGAAGCCGACGTGATCGCCCAGGTAATGCTCAAGCCGATGCCCAAGGGCGTGTTCATCGCCTACGACGAACTGGCCGGCTGCGTGGCGTTCCTGGCCTCGCCGGCGGCGCGCAACATCACCGCGCAGACCATCGCCATCGATGGCGGCTGGACCGCACAGTAGCACCGCGACAGGCACGCACGTCCGGCTGCGTGCTCGCGCAATCGACGCTGGCGAATTTTTCGCCAGCGCGGCGGTGACCGTTGCGGCACAACGCCACCGGCCTCTTATCCACAGCGTTCATGCGCTTTCATCCACACCGGCTGTGGAGAAGCGCGACCGGGACTGCTGAAATTTTCGCCACCCGGCAAAAGCGGGCAGCCATTTCAGGGACTTGCCACGCTTGCCCACAGGTTTGTGCAGGATCGATCCACAGCCGCTGTGGACAAGCCGGGCGCGAGAAGGATGAGGCTGTTCCTTCTCCCATCGGGAGAAGGTGGCCCGAAGGGCCGGATGAGGGTACGGGCGGAGCCTGGCGCAGCAAAACTCCGCGAGTCGCTTTCGCGCCGTACCCTCACCCCAACCCCTCTCCCGGCGGGAGAGGGGCTTAATGTCAGACGCGCGAATAGCGCCAGGACTGCATGCGGCCGTCGCGGTACGGCATGACCCCATGGAACGGGCGCGGGTCGCCATCGAACACCAGCGGCAGGAAGTGGCGATCGCCCTCCCACATCGGCAGCGTGTCCATCTGCGCGATCGGCACCCAGGCCAGCGCGCCCTCGGTGTTTTCGGCGAACGGTTCCCCGCTGTAGGCCTCGATCAGGAACACGAAGCCCAGCCAGTCCTCGCCGTGCTTGCCGAATCCCGGCCAGCTGATGGTGCCGCGCAACTGCAGCGCCTCGCAGGTGATGCCGGCCTCCTCCAGGATCTCCCGGCGCATGCCGGCCAGCACGTCCTCGTCCGCCTCGACCTTGCCGCCCAGGCCGTTGTACTTGCCCAGGTGATGATCGCCGGGCCGGGCATTGCGATGGACCATCAGCACTTGGCTGCGGTCAGGCGAGAGCACGTAGCCCAGGGTGGCGACAATGGGGGTGTAAGGCATGCGGAGAAGGCGGATGGCGACGGGCGCGCAGTATGCCGTAACCGCGCCGCCGCTTCGTCTAGCCCGTGGCTAGACGGCGGGCGTCGCCGCGTCCTGCGCCGCGCGCGGCAGCGGCGGCGCCGACCGCAACGTGGCCACGCCGTGGCCGCGCTCGGCCAGGTATTCCAGCCATTTGCCGAGGAAGGTGTTCATGCGCATGCGGTGGCTGATCAGTTCCGCCGGCGGCGGGTACAGCCCCATCACGTCCTGCCAGCGGCGGCCGACATAGCAATGCGTGGTCTCGGCCTGGCGCGCATCCAGGTACAGGCGCACGTAGGCCGAGGGGTCCGGCTCGCCGGTCAGCGGATCGCACAGGTCGTAGGTCAGGCGCAGCTCGACGGTGTAGCGGTGGCGTTCGATCACGTCCAGACGTAGGTCCAGCCCGTCGCCGATGCTGGACACATAACTGCCGGCGGCCAGGTCGGCCGGCACGAACAGGCGGTTCAGGTGCAGATAGTTCTCGGCGTACAGCCCCATCAGCCAGCCGAAACGGCTGAGCCGGGGGATGCGTTCGCTGCGGGTCAGGGCGTGCTGCATGGGCCGATCCTACACGCTGCATCGCGCCGGCGGCAGCATTGACGGATCGGCGTCAGCGGCCTACCTTGGAGATCCATGCGGCGAAGTGCGGAAATTCCATCGCTGCCAGGAGCGGCCCCGCCCCGACCGGCGCAGACCCGCCCGCAACCACCCTGATCAGAACATCTCGCGCTGCAGCCCCAGCGTCGCGAGCACCTTGCTGGAAATCTCCTCGATCGAGGTATGCGTGGTGCTCAAGGTGGGAATGCGCTCCATGCGGAACATGGTTTCGGCCGCCGCCACTTCGCGCCGGCAGGTTTCGGCATTGGAGTACCGCGAATTCGGCCGCCGCTCCTGGCGGATCTGCTGCAGCCGCTCGGGATCGATGGTCAGCCCGAACAGCTTGTTGCGGTAGGCGCGCAGCCGCGGCGGCAGTCGATCGCTCTCCAGGTCCTCATCGGTCAGCGGATAGTTGGCCGCACGCACGCCGTAATGCAGCGCCAGATAGATGCAGGTCGGCGTCTTGCCCGCGCGCGACACCGCGACCAGGATCACATCGGCTTCGTCGTAGGTGAGCGCGATGCCGTCGTCGTGCGCCAGCGCGAAGTTCATCGCGTTGATGCGGCGGTGATAGGTCTCGAAATCGACCAGACCGTGCGCCTGTCCCACGCGCGAGTGCCGCGGCGCGTTCAACTCGCGCTCCAGCGGCTCGATGAAGGGCGCGAACACGTCGAGCATCAGCGCCCCGCTCTCGGCCAGCAGCATGCTCAGTTGCGGGTCGACGCAGGAGTTGACCACGATCGGCCGGACCTGATAGCGCTCGCCCGCGGCATGGATGCGCTGCGCGGCATCGCGGGCTTTTTCCGGATCGTCGACGAACGACATGCGGTCGGTGACGAAGCTGAAACCGCTGAACTGGGTGAGCAGGCTATGCCCAATGGTTTCAGCGGTGATACCGGTTCCATCGGACACGTAGAACACCGGTCTGATCGTCGACATTGCCTGCATTCTCCTGGCTGAAACCCAACGGATGCGCCCGCTTCGCTTGTGCCGGCTCGGGTGCGCACTGCATCATATCGGCTTCTTCCCTCACGGACGCGGCCATTCAGCCCGCCTCGGGCGATGGCCTAACGGAGCATCGCGCTTGAACGAGAACATCCTGTGGTTGCATGAGCTGCGCCTGGCCGACCTGGCTCGCGTCGGTGGCAAGAATTCCTCCCTCGGCGAAATGATCGGCAATCTGGCGGGGCTCGGCGTGTCCGTGCCGGGCGGCTTCGCCACCACCGCCGAAGCGTTCAAGGCCTTCGTCGCCCACAACGATCTGTACCAGCGCATCTTCGACAAGCTGGCCACGCTGGACGTGGAAGACGTGGGCGCGCTGACCGCCGCCGGCAAGGAAATCCGCGGATGGGTGATCGACGCGCCGCTGCAGCCGGAGCTGGACCAGGCGATCCGCGACGCCTACGCGCAACTGTGCAACGAGAACGGCGGCGGTGAAGTCGCGGTCGCGGTGCGCTCCTCGGCCACCGCCGAAGACCTGCCCGACGCCAGCTTCGCCGGCCAGCAGGAGACCTTCCTCAACGTGACCGGCGCCGACGACGTGGTGCACAAGGTCAAGGAAGTCTTCGCCAGCCTCTACAACGATCGCGCCATCGCCTACCGCGTACACCACGGCTTCAAGCACGAGGACGTGTTCCTGTCGGCCGGTGTGCAGCTGATGGTGCGCTCGGGCGTCGGCGCCTCCGGCGTGTTGTTCACCCTGGACACCGAGTCCGGTTTCCGCGACGTGGTGTTCGTTACCTCGAGCTTCGGCCTCGGCGAAATGGTCGTGCAGGGCGCGGTCAATCCCGACGAGTTCTATGTCTACAAGCCCACCCTGAAGGCCGGCAAGCCGGCGATCCTGCGCCGCGCGCTGGGCAGCAAGCTGATCCGCATGGTGTATTCGGACGTTCCGGGCGAGCGTGTGCGCATCGAGGACACCCCAGCCGAGCTGCGCAACACCTTCTCGATCAGCGACGAGGACGTGCAGGAACTGGCCAAGCAGGCGCTGGTGATCGAGCATCACTACCAGCGGCCGATGGACATCGAATGGGCGAAGGACGGCGTCAGCGGCAAGCTGTTCATCGTGCAGGCGCGCCCGGAGACGGTGAAGTCGCGCGGCCATGCGACCCAGATCGAACGCTTCGCGCTGCAGCAGCGCGGCGAGGTGATCGCCGAAGGCCGTGCCATCGGCCAGAAGATCGGCGCCGGCGTCGCCCGTGTGGTGCGCAGCCTGGAGGACATGAACCGGGTGCAGCCCGGCGACGTGCTGGTCGCGGACATGACCGATCCCGATTGGGAGCCGGTGATGAAGCGCGCCTCGGCGATCGTCACCAATCGCGGCGGCCGCACCTGCCACGCGGCGATCATCGCACGCGAGCTGGGCGTGCCGGCAGTGGTCGGCACCGGCAACGCGATGGAGCTGGTCGAGGACGGCAAGGAAGTGACGGTCAGCTGCGCCGAAGGCGACACCGGCTACATCTATGGCGAGCGCCTGCCGTTCGAGCGCACCACCACGGACCTGGGCAACATGCCGCCGGCGCCGCTGAAGATCATGATGAACGTGGCCAACCCGGAGCGGGCGTTCGACTTCGGCCAGTTGCCCAACGCCGGCATCGGTCTGGCGCGCCTGGAGATGATCATCGCCGCGCACATCGGCATCCATCCCAACGCACTGCTGGAGTACGCCAAGCAGGACGCGGCGACCAAGAAGAAGATCGACGAGAAGATCGCCGGTTATGCCGACCCGGTGAGCTTCTACGTCAACCGCCTGGCCGAAGGCATCGCCACGCTGACCGCGTCGGTGGCGCCGCACCCGGTGATCGTGCGTCTGTCGGACTTCAAGTCCAACGAGTACGCCAACCTGATCGGCGGCAGCAACTACGAGCCGCACGAAGAGAATCCGATGATCGGCTTCCGCGGCGCCAGCCGCTACGTCGATTCGAGCTTCGCCGCCGCGTTCGCGCTGGAATGCAAGGCCGTGCTCAAGGTGCGCAACGAGATGGGCCTGGACAACATGTGGGTCATGATCCCGTTCGTGCGCACCCTCGAGGAAGGCCGCAAGGTCGTCGAGGTGCTGGCCAGCAACGGCCTGCGCCAGGGCGAGAACGGCCTGAAGATCATCATGATGTGCGAGGTGCCGTCGAACGCGCTGCTGGCCGAGGAATTCCTGGAGATCTTCGACGGCTTCTCGATCGGCTCCAACGATCTCACCCAGCTCACCCTGGGCCTGGACCGCGATTCCTCGATCGTGGCGCACCTGTTCGACGAGCGCAATCCAGCGGTCAAGAAGATGCTGTCGATGGCGATCAAGGCCGCGCGCGCCAAGGGCAAGTACGTGGGCATCTGCGGCCAGGGTCCGTCGGATCACCCGGACCTGGCGGAGTGGCTGATGCAGGAAGGCATCGAGTCGGTGTCGCTGAACCCGGACACCGTGGTCGACACCTGGCTGCGCCTGGCCAAGCTCAAGAGCAAGGGGTGATGCCGATGCAGTCGTGGCTGACGGCACTGACGGCGGCCACGACCGCTGCGCCGGCGACGCGGACGGCGCGCCCGTTCGACTGGCGGACCCTGGATTGGGCGCAGTACGCGCTCAACTGGGGCGTGGCGATCCTGATCGTGGTGGTCGGGATGTGGATCGCCAAGCGCCTGAGCATGTGGCTGCAGCGCGCCCTGCTGCGCGCACGGGTGGAAACCACCCTCAGCAACTTCCTGCGCAACGTCGCCTATGCGTTGATGCTGGTGCTCGTGCTGGTCACTGCGCTGCAGAAGATCGGCGTGCCGCCGACCTCGCTGTTCGCCGTGCTCGGCGCCGCTGGCCTGGCGGTGGGCCTGGCGCTGAAGGACTCGCTGTCCAACATCGCCTCCGGGGTCATGCTGATCGTGCTGCGGCCGATGCGCGACGGCGACCACGTGGTGGTGGCCGGTCAGGAAGGCGTGGTCGACGAGATCCGGATCTTCCAGACCCGCATCCGCACCTTCGACGAGCGCATGGTGACCCTGCCCAACAGCACCATCACCACCGCGCCGATCGTCAACTACAGCACACTGCCCAACCGGCGCCTGGAGATCACCGTCGGCGTCGGCTACGGCGACGACCTGAAGAAGGCGCAGGAGCTATTGCTGAAGATCGCCCAGGACAACCCGAACATCCTGAAGACGCCCGCCCCGTTCGTGCAGGTCACCAACCTGGGCGAGAGCACGGTGGACCTGATGCTGTTCGGCTACGCCAAGAACGGCGATTTCGGCGCGGCCAAGAGCAGCACACTGGAGCAGATCCGCAACCAGTTGCTGGAGAACGGGCTCAGCATTCCGTATCCGCAGCGCGACCTGCACGTGTACCACCACGATGCCGACGGCCGCCCGATCGCCGAGCTGCTGACCAAGGGCGTGACCGACGACGGCGAGACCAAGCCGGGACCGCCGCTGGCGCGCTGAGCGGCGGCGTCAACACCTGCCTTTATGGCACGCGCCCGACGATTGTCGGGCGCCATTCCGCATTCGCGCCTGACAAAGCGCCGCGGACGACGGATCAGCCCTCGCCCTGCCCGCCCAGCCTGCCCATGAACGGGCGGTAGTAGCGCAGTTCGTCGATGGAATCGTGCACGTCGCTGAGCGCGGTGTGCGATGAGGTCTTGGTCAGCCCGGCCGACACCGCCGGCGCCCAGCGCCGCGCCAGTTCCTTCAGCGTCGACACGTCCAGGTTGCGGTAGTGGAAGAAGCGCTCCAGCCGCGGCATCTGCCGGTGCAGGAAGCGCCGGTCCTGGCAGATCGAGTTGCCGCACATCGGCGAGGTGCCGGGCTTGCACCACTGGGTCAGGAACGCCATGGTCTCGGCCTCGGCCCCGGCCAGGGTGACCTGGCTGTCGAGCACGCGCTGCCACAGGCCGGAATGGCGGTGCTGGTTGCGGTTCCACTCGTCCATCGCCTCCAGCGTCTGCAGCGGATGGGCGATGGCGAACTCCGGGCCCTCGGCCAGCACGTTGAGTTGCCCGTCGGTCACCACCGTGGCGATTTCGATGATCGAATCGCGATCGGTATCCAAGCCGGTCATTTCCAGATCGATCCAGATCAGCCGATCGTTCGCCACGTGCGCTTGCGCCATATCACCGTCCTGTCGTTCGCGGCGGCGGGGCCGGCGCGGAAGTGTCGTATCAGGCTTCAATGATACCGCGCGGCCTGCGCAACCGGCAGGGGCTTGCCGCTCACGCGCCCAGCGGCGGCTTGCCGCGCTTGGCGCGGAAGTAATTGGTCAGGCGCGTGCTGGCCTCCGCCGCCAGCACCCCGCCGCGGACCTGCACGCGGTGGTTATGGCGCGGATCGACGAGCAGGTCGAACACACTGCCGCAGGCACCGGTCTTGGGATCGGTCGCGGCGTAGACCAGTTCCGCCACCCGCGCGTGCACCACCGCCATCGCGCACATCGCGCACGGCTCCAGGGTCACGTACAGGCGGCTGCCGACCAGGCGATGATTGCCGAGCCGGCGACCGGCCTGGCGCAGCGCGACGATCTCCGCATGCGCGCTGGGATCGTGTTCGGCGATGTTGAGGTTCCAGCCCTCGCCCAATACCGCATCGTCTGCAGAGACCAGCACCGCACCGACCGGGATCTCGTCGAATTCGCGTTCGGCGCGCTCGGCCAGGGCCAGCGCGTGGCGCATCCAGTGCGCGTCGCGCGCCCGGTGCGCGTCGTCGCCCGCGCTCATCGCGACGCGCCGTGCTTGCGCACGAACTCGGCGAACACCGCCAGCGTCGCCTCGCTGACGTGGTGTTCGATGCCCTCGGCATCGCGGCGTGCGGTGTCCGCGTCGATGCCCAGGGCCAGCAGGAACTGCTCCACGGTCTGGTGGCGCTGCCGGCTGGCCGCGGCCAGCGCCTCGCCCTCGGCGGTCAGGAACACGCCGCGATACGGACGCTGCACCACCCAGCCGCCCTTGACCAGACGTTTGAGCATCTTGGCCACGGTCGGCTGGGCCACGCCCAGGCGCGCGGCGATATCCACCTGCCGCGCTTCGCCGCCGTCGGCGAGCAGGTCGGAAATCAGCTCCACATAGTCCTCGATCAGCTCCAGGCGGTGCGCCTCGCGCACCTGGCGGAAGCTTTCGACCTGCACTTCGGCGTCGAGCAGCACCGCCGGCGGCGCCATCGACTTCCCGCTTTTCTGCATCGCAACGCCCTTGTCCTGTGCCGGCGCCCGCCGGCCACCTGCCTATTCTGGCCGAAATCCGGGCTATCGCAGCGATTTGAATTGCCAATGCTAATCCATATAGCATCTGCTATATACTCGTTCGCACCCCGCCCCACGCTGTCGTCGCCATGGCCGCCCCCCTGCCCCTGCCGAGTTCCGCTGCCGAACACGCCAGCCATGGCGAGGCGCGCCCCAGCCTGGGGGCGATGAACGCGAGCGTCGCCGTGCCGCGCACCGGCCTGGGCTGGCGCCGCTTCCTGGCCTTCCTGGGGCCCGGCTACATGGTCTCGGTGGGCTACATGGATCCGGGCAACTGGGCGACCGACATCGCCGGCGGCTCGCACTTCGGCTACCTGCTGCTGTCGGTGATCCTGCTCTCCAACCTGATGGCGATCGTGCTGCAGGGGCTGGCCGCGCGCCTGGGCATCGCCACCGGCCTGGATCTGGCCCAGGCCTGCCGCGCGCACTATTCCAAGCCGGTGAACTTCCTGCTGTGGCTGGCCTGCGAGGCCGCCATCGTCGCCTGCGACCTGGCCGAGGTGATCGGCACCGCGATCGCGCTGAAGCTGCTGTTCGGCATCCCGCTCACCGCCGGCGCGATCATTACGTCGATCGACGCGCTGCTTGTGCTGTTCCTGATGCGCCGCGGCTTCCGCGCGCTGGAAGCATTCGTGATCGCCCTGCTGACGGTGATCTTCGCCTGCTTCCTGGTGCAGATCGTGCTGGCCGCGCCACCGCTGCGCGAGGTGCTGGCCGGCTTCATCCCGCGCGCGCAGGTGGTGACCGACCCAGCCGCGCTGTACCTGGCGATCGGCATCATCGGCGCGACGGTGATGCCGCACAACCTATATCTGCATTCGTCGATCGTGCAGACCCGCGCCTACGAGCGCACCGACCAGGGCCGCCGCTCGGCGCTGCGCTGGGCGCTGGCCGACAGCACCATCGCGCTGAGCCTGGCGCTGTTCGTCAACGCCGCGATCCTGATCCTGGCCGCCGCGGTGTTCCATGCGCATGGCCGCACCGACGTGGAGGAAATCGAACAGGCCCACGAACTGCTGGCGCCGATGCTCGGCGTCGGCCTGGCCTCGACCCTGTTCGCGGTGGCGCTGCTGGCCTCCGGCATCAACTCCACCGTCACCGCCACCCTGGCCGGGCAGATCGTGATGGAGGGCTTCCTGCACCTGCGCCTGCCGCCGTGGGCGCGGCGCCTGCTGACCCGAGGTCTGGCGATCGTGCCGGTGGTCGCCGTGACCTCGCTGTACGGCGAACAGGGCACCGCCAAGCTGCTGGTGCTGAGCCAGGTGGTGCTGTCGATGCAGTTACCGTTCGCGGTGATTCCGCTAGTGCGCTTCGTCACCGACAAGCAGCGCATGGGCCCGCTGGTGGTGCGGCGCGGCCTGGCCTGGCTGGCCTGGGCGATCGCCGCGCTGATCGTGGTGCTGAACCTGAAGCTGCTGGCGGATACCGTGTTGCAGTGAGCGATAGGCCGGGCGCGCGCCCGAGGTTGACGGTCCTGTGCTGCCGGCAGCGGCACCACGTACGCCTCCAATTCCGCCATCCGCCCATCGCGAAATCGCCAGACGTCGCAATAGGAAAACAGCGACGTCCCGGCGTCGCCGGTAGCGAGCGCGATCTGGCCGATGGCCACGACGTGGTCCTCGCGATGATGAACTTGCTGACGTCGAACTGCGACGGCTGCTGGTAGGCCTCGCCGCCATCAGCTCCCTGCTCAGGGTGTCGGCGCCTTCGCGAACAGCGCCGTATAGCGCCGCTGCATCTCCTCCGGCGTCACCGACTCGATCGCGTGGCCGATCAGCCAGCGGTGGCCGAAGGGATCGCGCACGGTGCCGGAGCGTTCGCCGTAGAAGTGGTCCTGCATGCCGCGCTCGAGCGTGGCGCCCGCGGCGACCGCGCGGGCGACCAACGCGTCGGCATCGTCCACATGCAGGTGCAGCGTGACCGGCGTGGCACCGAGGTGTTCCGGGCTGCGCACGCCCATGTCCGGATACTCCTCCGACAACATCAGCGTATGGCCGTCGAGATCCACTTCGGCATGGCCGATGCGCCCGTCCGGCTCGGTGAGGCGGAACAGTTCGCGTGCGCCAAACGCTTGGGCGTAGAACGCCATTGCGGCGGCTGCGTCGCGCACGCACTGGTAGGCATAGAGCTCGTGGATCGCCATGTCGAGGCCTCGTGTGGTGACAGGCCATTAGTGTGCCGCGGCGCATGCACAGCGTCTTGCAAGGATTTGACCTGCACCCCGCTCAGCGCGGCACGTGCCGTGGTGCGGCCGGGTCGGCCATCCGCCGCCAGGCGGACGGCGTCACCCCGGCCACGCTGCGAAAGATATTGGCCAGATGCGCCTGGTCGGCGAAGCCACTGGCGGCGGCGATCCCGGCCCAGTCCCGCGATCGGTCGCAGGCAAGTTCCAGCGCATGCGAGAACCGTTGCAGCCGTAGCCAGGCGTTCGGCGCGAGACCGGTGGCCTGCCGGAACATGGCGATGCAATGCCGATGGCTGAGCCCGCTGGCGCGCACCATTGTCTCCACGCGCAACCCTGGATGCCAGGCGCACGCAAACATCCTTTCCAGCGCTGGATGCAGCATCGGTGGCCGGCCACGAGCACGCGCAGTCAACCAATGTTCGAATACCGCCAGCCGCGCTGGCGCATCGATGCACACCTGCAGCCGTTCCAGCAGCGCATCGACCTCGCCAGCGGACAGCAACAGCTCCAGCGGCGTGTGATGCCCGGCCAACGCGGATTCGGGCACGCCAAGCAGCACGCCGGTGGCGCCGGGACGCAACATCGCACCGACCGAGACGGCGGGCTGCGCGACATCGCGCACGTGATACGCCGTGCGCACCCCGCCCACCACCGCATGGCCCAGGCGATGGCCATGCAGGTCAGCGGCGTGGTCGAACACCTGCAACGGAGCGCCGCCGACCCGAACAGCGAGATGCGTGGCGCCAGTCGGCAGCACATGCTCGCGCACGGGCGCCCGTTCGGCTGCCGACATCGGTGCTGGATCGTACGCCCACACCGATGTCACCAGGCCGCGCAATGCCGGAACCGGAGGCCGATGCACGGAAGCCATGGCGCGATGCTACGCCTTCCCCGCTTACAAACGTAGACCATCCAACGTTGTGACCGGCCGTCCTGAACACGATGCGGGCGCGGCCGCACACGCCAGGCCGTTTCCCTCGCCGATCGAAACGATGTCACGCCGCCTGAAGGTATCGACAGCACGCTTCGCTGCAAGGTTTCGCGCGGGCCTTGCGGTCACGGGATCGAACGCCGGGTGTCGGAGCGAAGCGTCAGCGTTGTTACCGCTAACGCGAATGCACAGCCAGGAAAAACCAACAGGTATGCGTCTGCATCCGTCGATCACTGCGATGCGTCTCACACTGTCGCGTCCGCCGCCAACTGTCTACCTTCGACAGCGAGCTGGCTTATACAGTAGCGGCAACACACCACGGATGGCGGGGATGGCCGCGGGACGAGATATCGCCAAAGGCGCTCTACTGAGCGCGGCCTACTGCAGCGCCTTCCTGCTGGCCTGGCGCTGCTCCGTGGACCAGTGGTATCTGCCGGCAGGCGTGCGCGTCGCCAGCCTGTTGTTCCTGCCCGCACGGCGCTGGCCGTGGTTGCTGGCCGGCGAAGCCGCCGCGTTGCTGACGCTGCGCATTCCGATGAGCGAGGCCTGGGGCGCAAGCGCCACCTGGGCATATCTGAGTCCGTTCCTGCTGATGCCGGCCGTGTCGCTGCTGCCGGTCGTCGTGCGTCAACGCATTCCGGATCTGGCACGCAACGATCACTGGCTGCTGCCGCTGACACTGGCGACCGCGCTGTGGAGCACGCTGTGCAACATCGCGATCAACACCGCACTTGGCGGGCCGGCAGGGCCCGCGCCACTGGACGTGCTGCTGCGCTACTGGCTTGGCGATTACCTCGGCACGCTGATGTTCGTGCTGCCGGCGTTGCTGTGGTTGCGCCGCGACGAGCCCGCGCAGATGCAGGCCTCGCTGCTGCGCGAGGGGCTGGCGTCGATCGGCGTGGTCGTGGCGCTGTCGGCATCGATCGCCCTGGCCGGCGACGCGCTGCTGCGGCAACTGCTGATGGTCCTGCTGGTGATCCCGGCGATCGTGCTGACGCTGCGACATGGGTGGCGGGGCGCGGCGCTCGGCGTGGTCCTGGCGAACGTCGCCGTGGCGCTGTCCATGCCCAGGGTCGTGGCACCCGGCATGCACGACGCCGACGCGTTCGTGGTGCAGATCCTGCTTGCTGCCACGGCCACGATGATGTTCGCGTTCGGATCGCGCATCTCCGCGGCCTATCGGCACATGCGCGACGACGGACGCCTGCGCGAGCAGGCGCTGGCCTTCGCGCAGGCCGGCTATCTGTCGGCCGAACGCACGCTGCGCCGGCGCGTGGTCGACTACACCGACCTCAGCACCCAGATCAACAAGCTGCGTCGCGACGTGGTGGAGGACCTGCGCGCGCGCGGCCATTACGCCGCCGCCATGCAGATGACCCGCACCGGCGTGATCCAGGCGCAGTTGCTGGACGAGTACGTCACTGCACTGTATCCGCTCGGCATCGAGACGCATGGGCTGTACCCCACCCTGCGCTCGCCGACCTTCGCCAACCTGTGCGGGACGGAGTTCCGCTGCCGCCTGCATTGCGATCCGCGGCGGCTGTCGCTGGGCCTGCAACTGGTGGCCTATCGCTGCATCCTCGACGCGATCGAGACGCTGCCCGTGGCCCACACCCATCTGCTGCAGGCGCGCGTATGGCGTGCCAGAGGGCGGCAGGGCATCGCCATCCGCATCACCGCCGATGCCGCGATGCTGAGCGCCTTGCGGCGCCGCCCGGAGGCGCCGGAGCGCGAGCTGGCGGTCCGCCTGCAGGCGCATGGCGGCACCTGCCGGCGCCGCCATGCGTTGAGCTTCAGCTTCCTGGTGTCCGAAAGCCAGGCCGCCGGCCTCACTCCACCGCGGTGATCTCCCAGGCGTCGCCGCTGGCATCCTCGCGCAGCCGCACCACCACATCCGCTGTCCGATAGATCACGCGACCCGGCATCGCCGGCGATGCCGTCAGCGAGACCCGCGCCACGTCGCTGCCCATCGGCAGCACCCACAGGGTCTTGCCGATGCGGCCGACCGCGGCACGCACCACACCGCTGGCGTCGTTGATCTGCAGGTAGTTCACGCCATCGCGCGAGAACGCGTAGACGCGCCAGGCCGAGTCCGTGGCCAGATTCAGCGCCTTGGGCACGCTTTCGCCGAGTCCCTTGCCCACCACCCCATGCCCGCCAGAGGGACAGCAGGACTGTGCCTGCGCCTGAAAGGACAGCGCCAGCCCAGCTGCCGCCATGATCGCCAAGCCCTTCGCCTTCGTCTTCGTCTTCATTCCATGTTCCTTTCCCATCCGGGGAATTCCGCCTGCATCTCAGGCTGGATCAAGGTACGTGGTCCGAGGCGTGAAGCGGTCGACAAACAGCGCCGCGGCCATGGCGCCCGACAAGGTCGTTACCTGTCCACGATGAACAAACGCCCGGCCGCCGACAGCAGCGCATCCGCAATCAAAGCGAATCCGGTTGCACGCGATCGACCACGCCGGAATGCAGGTCGTGCTTGACCCGCCACGCATTTCGAAACATCATTAGTTACATGAAACGCGACAGCCGCCTGTCCTCCGTCCTGCATGCTTTGCTGCACATGGCCGAGCACGAGGGCCCCATGACCTCCGACGCCCTGGCCCAGTGCCTGGGCACCAACCCCGTCGTGGTCCGGCGCACGATGGGGTACCTGCGCGAAGCCGGCATCGTGACCTCGGACCGCGGGCACGCCGGCGGGTGGCGCATCCATGCCGACCTGGCCGCGGTCACTCTGCGCCAGTTGCACGAGGCACTGGGCGAACCGGCCCTGTTCGCCATCGGCAATCGCCACGAATCCCCGGCGTGCCTGGTGGAGCAAGCGGTGAATGCCGCACTGGAAAGCACGTTCGCAGAAGCCGAGGCGTTGCTGTTGAAGCGGTTTTCGGAGATCACCCTTGCCGACCTGGCCGCCGACTTCGCGCGCCGGCATGCGGCGGCACGACGCACGAGGAATTGAGCATGCATTACGAAACCATCGTCATCGGCGGCAGCTATGCGGGCATGGCCGCCGCCCTGCAATTGCTGCGGGCACGCCGCTCCGTGCTGGTGATCGACGCGGGTCAGCGCCGCAATCGCACGGCCCGCCATGCACATGGCTTCCTCGGCCAGGACGGCGTGCCGCCGGACGCCATCGCGGCGACCGCGCGCCAGCAACTCGACGCCTATCCGACGCTGGCCTGGCTCGACGCCCACGCACTGACCGTCACCGGCTCCCTGGACGCCTTCACGGTGACCACCTCCGATGGCGGCACTCACCAGGGACGTCGCATCCTGCTGGCCACTGGCGTCGCCGACCGGCTTCCGGCCGTCGACGGTCTTGCCGAACGCTGGGGCACGGCGGTCTTCCACTGCCCGTACTGCCACGGCTACGAGCTGGACCAGGGTCGCATCGGCATCGTCGGCGCCGGCCCGCTGTCCGCGCACCAGGCCGAACTGCTCACCGAATGGGGCGATGTGACCTTGCTCGTCAACGGCGCGCTGCACCTGGACGAAGCGGCCAGGGCTCGCCTGACCGGCCGCGGCGTGGCGATCGAGGAGGCGCCCATCGACAGGATCGACGGGCATGCCGACGTGGTCCTGGCCGACGGTCGCCGGCTGACCTTCGCCGGCCTTTTCACGGCCCCGCGCACCGTCCCGTCCGGCTCCCTCGCCGAAGCCATGGGCTGCCAGCTGGAAGAGACGCCGATGGGCCTCCAGGTCCGCATCGACGCCGAGCACAGGACCTCGGTGGCCGGCGTCTTCGCCTGCGGCGACCTGGCGAAAGCGCCGCATTCGCTGTCACTGGCCGTGGGCAGCGGCGCCATGGCCGGCGCGCAGCTTCACCGTTCGCTGGTCTGGCCGGAGAGCTTCGCCGCGCCGCCAGCATAAGCGCGCACAGGATGACGTCCTCTCGGATTCCGCGGCCGTAGCGTGCGACGTGCATCAAGGTCTGCGGCCGAAGCCGCGGTGCATGTCTTGAGACGCAGACTTTCGCGCTGGCACCGGTCCCGAACCCGCTCACCTGGCGCGGCGACAGGGCATCGCTAGTTCGTGGCCTGCGACCAACGACGCGCGGCCTCCAGCGGATCCATCCGTTCGCGCGAGACGAGATCATCCAGCCGCGACACCGCTTCGTTGCCCAGATACGTGTTACGCAACGCGGCCGCTGCCTCTTCCGGCAACCGGTGCATCACCTCGTGGCGCACGAGCAGCGTCGCCTCGTCGGCGCCGCCCATCACTCCCAGCGGATCCTGCAGTGGCCGGATCGCGTATGTCTCATGCAGGAACTGCGGCTTCCACAACGGCACCACGACCCAATGGCCGTGCTGCACCGCATGTTCGTACGCCGCCACGCAGTCGTCCAGTGTGCCGTTCTCGAAGTGATAACCGGCCTCTGCAAGGCCATACTGCGTCATCGCCGCGCGCGAGAACCGGCTGATGCCCGCGCCCGCGCCGATGCCCTGGATGCGCTTGTGCATGCGTGCAGCCACCTCCGGCTTGCGCAGCTCCTCGATCGAGGACACCAGGGCCTGCGGCACGTAGTCCGGCACGCCCCAGTACGCATAGGGGCGGTAGAGGACGGCGACCTTCTCGAACCTGCTCGCCATCGGAGCGAAATAGACGCCGTGGCTGTCGGGCAGCCATGCGCTGCACAGCATGTCGGCCGCGCCCGCGTGCAGTTGTGCGAAGGCCTGCGCGTGCGGGGCGAGCGTTTCCGTCACGTCCACGCCATGGCGGGCAAGAACGGACCGGATCACACCGGAGGCCGCACGATGAAACGAGAGATCGATCGTCAGCAGACGAACCTGCAGGGTCTGGGCCATGGAATTCGACTCCGGGGAAAGAAGTGCCGACTCACTCGGCGCTCTCTGATGGACGGAAGGACTGCGCAGCACGCCCGGCGACGAACATGCCGCACCTAAAGCACAGCTAGCGCTGGCCTGCCGGCAGATCGACCCGGTACAGCTTCACCGGGAAGCGAATGGTGGATGTGCCTTGATTGAAGGCCGGTGCACCGTCGATCTGCGCAACCGGCAGGTAGACGTGGCCCTGGCCATCGAGAAACGGCGCATCGGCCCAACGCAGATCGCGATCGTGGGCGATCGTCGATACCGTCCCGTCCGGTGCACGCCGCACCAGCGTGTTGTCGGCCAGCGGCGTGTAGTACAGGCTGCCGTCGGCGCCCATCGCGGTGCCACCGATCGGCGGATTGTCGAACCACGGGCGCACATGCTGCGCGAGGGCGGCGTCGCCGATGGCGTCGTCGTCCAGATGGCGCGTCTCGATCTGCGACAGCGGGCCGGTCAGTGGGCCGAAGTACAGGGTGCGGCCATCCGGACTCAGCTCCAACGGATCGGCATTGACCTGCAGCGGCTTGCCATCGTTGCCGGTGAGCACTTTGCCATTGACGACGATCCTGTCGTTGGGGCGGGCGCGGGCAAACGCTGCGCCATCGAAGCGGCGCCTCGCATTGCCGCTGTCCAGGTCCAGCACGATCACCGCGCCTTCGCCGGCATCGGTCAGGTAGGCATGTCGACCGTGGATGCGGATGTCGTCGACATAGGAGTGATCGCGGATCGCGTCTTTCGGGAAGAGGTAGACGCGCACCACGCGATCGGTGCGCGGATCGATGTGGACGACCTTGGCGCCATCGGCCACCGGCGTGCCGCCGAACTCCGGCGTGCCCGTGTCGACGATCCAGAGGTCGCCGCGTGCGTCCTTGTGGATCGCGTTGACGCTGACGAACGCGTGCCCCGCGGCGCTGCCCGGCGTCCAGCTGTTCCAGCCGACGTCCGGATAGGGGGCGAGCGCGCCATCCTTGCGCGCGATGGCCACGGCCGGGCCCGTATTGCCCGTCCAGCGCGGCGTGCTGACGATGAAGCGCCCTCGCCCATCCAGCGCCACCGCATTCCACGGCATCTGCTGGCTCTCGCGCACGACGACGAGCGTAGCGGGGGGTGCCGTCGCCGGCGCTGCGGCGACGGACGCTGCGAACGCACCGCAAGCTGCGAGGCTGGCGGCGACAAAAAGGACCCAGCGAGGCGGGGCGAAGTGGTGTGGCATGGGTTTCTCCAGCAGGACGTGTGGATGACAGGCCTGCCGGAGTGTGGTGAGTCGACCTGTCCGGAAACAGCACCCGGCGGGGCAAGCAGTCTTGTGATAATTTTGAAAATCACACCTTCGCCGCCGTCCCGTGCCATGCGTGGTGCGGCGCATCTGCTGGAAAGACCTGGATGATCAGACTGGAAGACGTGCGGATCTTCGTGTCCGCGGCCGACCATGGCAGCCTGTCGGCGGCCGCCCGCCAACTGGACCTCACGCCGGCGGTCGCCAGCGTGGCGCTGAAGCGGCTGGAGACCGAACTCGGCACCCGGCTGCTCGCGCGATCGACACGCAGCCTGCGGCTGACGCCGGATGGCGAACGCTACTTGCAGTACGCGCGCAACGTGCTGGAGCAGGTCGAGGCCGGACGCAACGCGGTGGCCCAAGGCCGGAAAATGATCGGCGGTGCGGTGTCGCTGTCGATGCCGTCCGACCTGGGGCGCACCGTGCTGCTGCGATGGCTGGACGCGTTCCAGGCGCAGTACCCGAGCGTCTCCCTGCAGATCCGCATCGGCGACCAGATCACCGACATGATCCGCGCCCCGGTCAGCGTGGCGATCCGCTACAGCGTGTCCGAGGACTCCTCGCTGGTCGCGCTGCCGCTGGCGCCCGAGAACCGGCGCGTGCTGTGCGCGTCGCCCGGTTACTTTCTGCGCCACGGACGGCCGACCACACCGGCCGATCTGGCCAGGCACAACTGCCTGCGCTTTGCCCTGAGCGATGCCCTGCACGATCGCTGGACCTTCTTCGGCGGCGGTACGCCGGAGGTGGTGACCGTGCACGGCGACCGCAGCAGCGACGACGGGGAACTGGTCCGGCGCTGGGCCGTGGCGGGGCTCGGCATCGCCTACAAGTCCAGGCTGGATGTACTGGACGACCTGCGCGCCGGCCGCCTCGAGGCGGCACTGACGGACTTCGAGGGAGAACGCGCGCCGTTGCACCTGGTCTGCGCGCACCGGGCGATGCTGTCGCCCACGGTCAACGCGCTGCGCGACTTCCTGCTGCACAGGATCAACGGCTATCTGGAGTGACGCAGACGGGCACCTCGCGCCGGACCGGAAGATTTCAAAATAATTTTGAAACTGATATCGCGCACGGCGCCTGTTACCGCGTGCGGCGCATGACGATCATGGCGTGAGCCGAACCCACCCGCGGCGCAACGACGCGTTGCTGCCGTGCGCCGGTTCGATCCTGTCCTCAGTCCGGAGCGCACATGAAAGCCATTGGCTACTACCGCAACTTGCCGATCAGCGATGCCGACGCGCTGGTTGAGCTGACCCTGCCCGACCCCTTCCCCGGCGCACACGACCTGCTGGTCGAGGTCCGCGCGGTGTCGGTCAATCCGGTCGACGTCAAGATCCGCGCAAACGTCGCGCCGGAAGCCGGCCAAGCCAAGGTGCTCGGTTGGGATGCAGCCGGCGTGGTGCGCGACGTGGGCACTGCCGTCACGCGCTTCAAGCCCGGCGACAAGGTCTGGTACGCCGGCGCATTGCAGCGCCCCGGCACCAACAGCGAATTGCATCTGGTCGATGAGCGCATCGCCGGACGGATGCCGCAGCGCATCGATTTCGCGGCGGCGGCGGCCCTGCCGCTGACCACCATCACGGCCTGGGAATTGCTGTTCGATCGCCTGAAGATTCCGGAAGGCGACCCATCGCAAGGCGCCACGCTGCTGGTGATCGGCGCAGCCGGTGGCGTCGGCTCGATCCTTGTGCAACTGGCGCGACGGCTCACCGGCCTCACCGTGATCGGCACCGCGTCGCGTCCGGAAACCGCCAAATGGGTCGGTGACCTCGGCGCGCAACATGTGATCGACCACACCAGGCCGCTGTCCGAAGAACTGCGGCGCATCGGCTTCGCCGGCGTCGATTACATCGCGAGCCTGAACCAGACCGACCGCCATTTCGACGAGATCGCCGCCGCGATCAATCCGCAGGGGCACGTCGCGCTCATTGACGATCCCGATCGCATCGACGTCCGCAAGCTGAAAACCAAGAGCGTGTCGCTGCATTGGGAGTTCATGTTCACGCGGTCGATGCACGCGACGCCCGACCAGATCCGCCAGCACGAACTGCTGACTCGCGTCGGATCACTGATCGATGCCGGCGTGCTGCGCACCACGCTCGCCGGACACTTCGGCAAGGTGAATGCCGCCAATCTGCGGCGTGCGCACGAATGGATCGAGACGCATCGCGCGCGCGGCAAGATCGTGCTCGAAAGCTTCTGAGCTGCCTGCGCGGCGCCGACCTGTCGGCCCCTGTCAGTCCCCGCCAGCACGCGTCGCCCGCAGCGACCATCCACCGCCATCACAAGGAGAACGGCATGCCCAAGTCTGGAGACCCCATGGACCACAACGCGATGCGCCGGTATGTCAGCCAATTGGGGCTGTTCGGCCTGGGCGCACTGTTGGCCGGCCACCGCGTGATGGCCGCGCCGTCCACGCCGCCCACCGCGCCATCGAAGACACATCCGGATAGCACGACGCCGCCGGGCTCCGCGGCGCCGACGAAGGTGGTGATCCTGCTGTTCCCGGGCACCACCATGCTCGACTGGATCGGCCCCTATGAACTGCTCCATCGGGTGCCGGGCATCGACCTGGTGCTGGCGGCCAAGACCCGCGATCCCTACCGCAGCGACAGTGGCATGGTGACCTATCAGGCGAATGCGCTGATCCAGGACATCGACAAGGCCGACGTCCTGCTCATCCCGGGTGGCGGCATGGGCGTGCGCGACGTTTCCAACGATGCCGACGTCATGGGCTGGATCCGGCGGATCGACAGGACATCGCGGATCACCGCAAGCGTCTGCACCGGCGCCCTCATCCTGGGCCGCGCCGGGCTGCTGCGCGGCCGCCGCGCCACCACGCACTGGGCCCTGCAGAACATGCTGAACGACCAGGGCGCAACCTATGTGGACGAGCGCTGGGTGGTCAGCGACAAGTACTGGACCTCCGCGGGCGTTTCGGCCGGCCTGGACATGACGCTGGCGCTCATCGGCCACCTGCGCGGGGATGCGGAAGCGATGAAGGCACAGCTGAAGATCCAGTACGACCCGAAGCCGCCGTTCCATGCAGGCGCCTGGTCGACGGCGCCGGCCGCCATTCGCGAAGCGGTAGGCGCGCCGATGCCCAGCCACGGCTGATGCAGTCGAAGGCGCTCGCTGGCGCCATGCCAGGCAATATGCTGCCGCGCGCCCCACGCGCCATGCAGAAGCCTGCCGCAACAACGGCCGCATGCAATTGGAAAGTTTTTTAATAGTATTATTCAAAACAGACAGCAGTCCACGGCAACACGAGTTCCAGCGCATCATGTCGAGCGTTGCCATCACCGACGTCATCGAGTCTCTGGACGTCGACAACGTGCCTCGCCCTGTTGTTGCCCTGCGTGCCACCTCGGTGACAAAGGGCTGGGAGAATGCGCGGCATCGGCACCACAAGGCGCAGCTGATCTACTCCATTCGCGGCGTCCTGAATTGCGAAATCGAAGACGGCGTCTGGATCGTGCCGCCGCAGTGCGCCATCTTGATCCCCGGTGACCTGCCCCACGCGGCGCGCGGGTCGGGCGAAACCGAATGCCATTGCCTGTTCGTCGATCCCGATGCCGCCGCCGATCTTCCGACCACGTGTTGCACCATTGCGGTATCGCCCCTGCTGCGCGAGTTGCTGCTGAAGGTGGCCGGTTTTCCCGCGCTGTACCCGCAGGGAGGCCGGGAAGATCGGCTGATTGCCGCATTGCTCGACGAGTTGGTGGAAGCGCCGGTCGAGGATCTGCATCTGCCCATGCCGCGCGACGGACGATTGCGCCGCCTCGCGGAACTGCTGCTTGCCGACCCCACCGACAAGACCTCGAAGGCTGTCTGGGCGACCCGCATCGGCATGAGCGAGCGCAGCATGAGCCGCCTGCTGCTGCACGAAATCGGCATGAGTTTCGGGCGCTGGCGCCGGCAACTGCACGTCATCCTGGCACTGCAACGCATGACCAAGGGAGAAAGCGTGCAGACCGTGGCATTGGAACTGGGCTACGAAAACGCCAGCGGGTTCGTCACCATGTTCCGCAAGGCCGTCGGCAAGCCGCCAGCGCGCTATCTGTCCGACCGCAGGAACGGCGCCGAACTTGCTCCCGTGCCCGGCATCGTGCTCCCCAACGACATCTCGCCTTGATCGGATCAGGCCCGCCTGGTGCGTGACCTTCGATCGTCCTCTGCCCCCCCACGTGCCGCAGTGCGGAGTTGCCCGCATCGCGCACACGTCGTGGTGATGGTGAAGACGGTCTCCGCGTCGAGCACGAAGCCCTCCTCGCAGGCCAGTGACCGAAGGTGCGCACGCAAGACCGGGTCTTCGATGAACACCAGTCGCGCGCCGCAGCGACAGCGCGGCGTGTCGTGGCGGGCGGTCAGCAGGTCGGGCCTGATCGCGTAGAACGCACGCCCACGCGTGCCTTCCGTGCGAACCAGCAAGCCGGCGACCCACAGATCGTGCAGTGCCCGATACACCGATCCCGGCGTAAGGCGATCGCGCCGACCGCTCAGGAGGCGGTACACCCGGCTGGCATCGAGACAACTCGGCGCCGCCTGCTCCAAGGCGCGCAAGACATCGGCACGCGCGGCCGTCGGTCGCAGCTTGTGCGCGATCAGGCGCCGTTCCTGAGTCGACACCACGCATCCGCTCTCGAGGCTGGCTGCAGCTTTGCGCATCGTCGTGTGTTTGTGTTTGCCTGACAGCCGTTTCACGCGCCGCTCGGAGGATGCGGCCAGGCCCACGATCGCAAGCGCGTCATCGCATGGTTCCATTCCTCCCCCTTCGCGATGCCAGTTGGAACCCCGGAACGGCGTGGCCTCCCGGCTGTTACGGACGACGCACGCCAAGTGCCGTCGCGCTGCTGCGCACCAGTACGGCGTCAGCGCCGCCTGCACAGACTAGTCGTGGATGCGCAGCGCGCATTGCGCCATCAGGCCAGAGCATGTCGCGTTCCGGCCACCCTGTGCGCCCAGTGACTAGCTGACCGAATTGAAAAACACTCTGGCCTGAATTCGCCATCGAGCCAGCGCAACCCCGGTGTTAAATACCGCACACAAACGCAAATGAGTATCGTTTGATGTGCGAACTTACGGATGTCGGCGCGCTCCAGCGGCAAATCGGGCAGCGTGCCCCGCGTCCGCCGGCGCATCAGCACACGCCCTCACCCCGCAGTCTGTTGGGCTCGGCACTCGCAGCGGCAATCGCCGTCAGCACGCACGGCGCATGCGCCGCCGAGCCAGCGCAGCGACCGAACGAGGCTGGGGAAAACGCGTCCAACGAAGCGCAGACCTTGCCGGCGGTCAACGTCACGCTCCGCGCAGATGCGGCGGCGACCGAAGGGACCGGCTCCTACACCACGGGCGAGACGGCGGCGGCCACACGCCTGCCGCTGTCGCTGCGGGACACGCCGCAGTCGGTCACGGTGATCACGCGCCAACGTATGGACGACCAGCAACTGACGTCGGTGCAGGGCGTGCTGGAGAACGCCACCGGGATCGCGTCGTATCAGTCCGACAGCGAACGGACGAGTTTCTACTCGCGCGGATTTCTGATCAACAACCTGCAGTACGACGGCATTCCCACGGTGGTCGGCAACATCGTCAACGGCAGCGGCATCGGTTCGCTCGATACCGCGTTCTACGACCGTGTCGAGGTCGTGCGCGGCGCCTCCGGCCTGCTGACCGGCACCGGTAATCCCTCGGCCGCCATCAATCTCGTGCGCAAACGCCCGACCCCGGAATTCTCCGCGTCCGCCTCGCTGGGCGCGGGTAGCTGGGACACCTACCGGGGAATGGCCGACGTCTCCACGCCGTTAACCCACGACGGTCGCATCCGCGCGCGGGTGGTGGGCACGTACCAGGACGGCCATTCGTACCTCGACCGCTACACACCGCAGAGGCAATCGTTCTACGGCATCATCGAGGCGGATCTGACAGCGGACACGACACTGAGTCTGGGCGTCGACTATCAGGACATCACGCCGAAAGGCACCACCTGGGGCGGCATGCCGCTGTGGTTCAGCGACGGCACGCAGGCACACTACCCGCGCTCCAGCAGCTATGCGCAGGACTGGAGCCGTTGGGACAACACGCTCAAAACCGGGTTTGCCGAGCTCGAGCATCGCTTCGGCAACGGCTGGACGCTCCGCGTCGTCGCGAACCAGTACCGCACGGACTACGATGCCGAGCTCCTCGGCCTGGTCGGCCGCCCCGATCGCGCCACGGGACTGGGCGTCTACCCCAACGGGGCGTACCCGGTCGCGCTGGCGTCCGACGGGCGGAGCCGGCAAAACACCGTCGATGCGATGGCCAGCGGCCCATTCGAACTGCTGGGCCGCCAGCACGAGCTGGTGCTGGGGGCGATGAGCTCGCGTCGTACGGCCAGCCAGCGGGACATCGCACCCTTCTATGCGGGCTTCATGCCGGTCGATGTCTATGACCTGAGCCAACCCTATCCCCGGCCCGACTTCGCCGCCATGACGTGGATACCCACTGGCACCCGGGTCAAGCAGAGCGGTGTCTATGGCGCGGCGCGTTTTTCCCTGGCCGATCCACTGAAATTCATCGTCGGCGGCCGCGTCAGCAACTACGACATCGACGACACCGCCGGCAACAACAGGCTGCACTACAAGAAGACGGGCGAATTCACCCCGTATGCGGGCTTGATCTACGACCTCGACACGACCTACTCGGCCTACGTCAGCTACACCGGCATCTTCAACCCGCAAACGGATTACCGGGACAGCAAGGGCAACGTGCTCACGCCGTCCAAGGGGAAAACCAAGGAACTCGGCCTGAAGGGCAACTACCTCGACGGACGCCTGAATGCGTCGATCGCCGTGTTCGAGACCACGCTGGACAACGCGGCGCAGAGCGTCGCCGGGACCTATACGCCAGGCGGCGCGCAAGCCTACAAAGGCGCCGACGGGACAAAGTCGCGCGGCATCGAACTGGACCTGCAGGGCGAGTTGGCGCATGGCTGGAACATCGCTGCAGGCATCGCGCACTTCACCGCGGAAGACGGCGATGGCGTCCGCCTGAATTCGCAACTCCCGCGCACCACGGCCCAGCTTTTCACCACCTACCGATTGCCGGGTGCGTGGAGCAAGTTGACGGTGGGCGGCGGCGTCAAATGGCAAAGCCGCATCTACGAGGCGCCCAATACCGGCACCAGTTCACTGGGCGGGGAACAGCGTTCCTATGCCCTCGCCTCCCTGCTGGCACGTTACACCATCACCCAAAAAATTCGCCTGGCGGTGAACGTCAACAACGTCTTCGACAGGACGTACGCGCTGCAGAAGGGCGACTTCGACACCGTGAGTTACGGCGCACCGCGCAACGTGATGGTGACGCTGGACTACCGGTACTGAGACGCTCGCAGGCGAACGCGTCACTGCGTGAGAACCGGCCATCCCGCCATCGATTTCAGAGACCCTACCCATGCCACTTCAGCCCTCCGCCCCACTACGCCCTACCCAAGACGCGACCATGCACGCCCCGAACAGGGTCGCATTGTTCTGGTTGACGACCGCGACGGGTGTCGTGCTTTTCGTGACCTTCCAGTTGTTCTTCTACGTCAATACCTTCGTGAGAGCGCACGGAGCGACAGCGGCCATCACGTTCGATCCCGGCATCCTGTGGATGTTTTCCGCCTTCTACGGCTGCTGGATCGTCACGGTGCTGCTCGCACTGATCGGGACCCGCCGGACGCAAGGAATCGCCCTGGTCCTCGGCAGCGTGCTCGTCGTCCTGAATACCCTCGGAGGAATCGCGGACGGGCTGCGCGACGGCTGGTATGTCGCGCTCTCTGCCGTGCTCTTCATCACCCTGCCCGGTGCGTTCGCCATGGCGATCACCTGGCGGCACATCAAGCGTCAAGGAGTTGGCCATGCCCATGAATAGTTCGAACTTCCCCTTGGTCTGGATGAACCTGTCCCAGGAACCCGGGCATGACCACCAGAAGGACTTCGATGAGTTCGAGGCGAACCTGCGGCGCGGGGAGCCGTTCGTGATCCTGAGCGACAGCACGCCAAGCGAAGACCACGACCACACGCCGGAAGAAAAGAAACGCACGGCGCTGTGGATGAAAAAACACAAGGCCGAACTGCGAAGGCTGGTGCTGGCGATGATCCAGATCGAACCCAACTCGGCCAAACGCGTCGGATACAAGGCTTTTGCGGTGCTGTTCGCCAAGTTCTGGGGTTACCCCATGCTGCTTGCCGCCTCGCGTGAGCAGGCGCTGGAGATGGCAAAAGAACTGCTGGCGACAAACGCGGCAGGGTCTCGCTGACGGCCCATGCCGGAGGAGCTCGCCACAACACCGGCGGCCGGTCGCCGGGAGGCGCCCGATTCAGCACGACGACGTCGAGATTCAGCGCTTCCAGCGCCCGCAGCAGTTCGCCGATGCTCGATACGAAGTCCGCGCAAGCGACTACTGACGCAAACCGGGGCGGGATGCGCCGCGCCGCCTCATGCGTCCTTCGCCAACGCCACCAAACGCGCCAATGGCGAGCCGGATGACGCATCGCGCCAGATCAAGGTCAACGGAACGGTGAACGCGGATGCCGGATCCAGCATCCGGTACACCACGCTCTCGCGATGCAGCGACTGCAGCGCCATCGGCACGATCGCAATGCCCTGCCCGGCCGCCACCATGGCGGCAGCAGACAGCAGACGCGGCACGGTGGCCACCGCGCGTGGCGCGAAACCGGCACGCTGGCAGGCAGCGGACAGCACGTCCAGGATGCCCGGCCCCTCCGGGCTGCGATACAGCACGAACTCCTCCATCGCCAGCTCTTCCAGCGCCAACGCACCGGTTGCCGCGCTCAGCCGGTGTCCACGCGGCAGCGCGACCACCACCGCTTCTTCGCACAGGGTGACGGCGCGCAGCGGCGCAAAGCGCTCGGCCGGAGCGCGGACGAACGCCGCATCCATTTCTTCGGCCATCACCGCACGAAACAGGCTGTCGGTAGTGTTTTCACGTACGTCCAACGCGACCTGCGCATGGCGTTCGCGGAACGCCCGCAATATCCGCGGTACCAGCGGATGCAGCGCAGCCGAACTGGTGTAGCCCATTACCAGCCGCCCCAGTTGCCCCTGCGCCGCACACCGGACGCGAACGACAGCGTCGTCGGCCGCGGCCAGAATGGCCTGCGCATCCACCAGGAACACGCGGCCCGTCTCGTTGAGGCGCACGCTGCGCGGCGTCCGCTGGAACAGTTCGACACCCAGTTCGCGCTCCAGGTCGCGGATCTGCTGGCTGAGCGGCGGCTGCTGAATGCCCAGCTGTGCCGCCGCCCTGGTCACGCTCTGCGCAGCTGCCACGGCGACGAAATAACGGAGATGGCGCAATTCCATGGCGTTAATGATATTCAAAATATCTGCTCATGGTAGCAAGCAGATATTTTACATTCCGATTATCCCTGCCTAGCATCGCAGGCCGTGCATCCCGCCATGGTCCACTGCCAATGCCCATCGATTTCCACGCTCACCAGAACCGATACACGTACTCCGGCAGGGACGTCGATCCTGCCTGGATGGAAGCCGTGCACGCCCTTGTCGAACCTGCCGGCAAGCGGATTGCCGACGTTGGCTGCGGCGGCGGACTTTACGCGCTGGCCTGGCATGCGCTGGGCGCCGCCCAGGTCACAGGCGTCGATTTCTCCGCGGAGATGGTGGCTGCGAGCCGCGAGCGAGGCACTGGCATGGACAACGTCTGCTTCGTACAAGGCACCGCCACCGCGACGGGGCTTCCCGCGGCGAGCTGCGATGTGGTGTTCCAGCGCGCATTGATTCACCACCTGCCGGACTACGCGGCGTGCTTTGCCGAGGCGCGTCGCCTGCTGGCGCCCGGTGGCCGCCTGCTGGTGCAGGACCGCACACCCGAGGACGTCGACCTGCCTGGATCCAGCACGCACCTGCGTGGCTACTTCTTCGACCGCTTTCCGCGGCTTCGCGCCATCGAGGCCGGCCGTCGACCTACGCACGCGACCGTCGCGGCGGCAATGCAAGCTGCCGGCTTCACCGACATCGCCGAGCATTCGCTGTGGGAGACACGCAAACGCTATGGTGACTTCGAATCGCTGGCCCTCGACCTCGGGGCACGCACCGGTCGCTCGATCCTGCACGAACTGAGCGATGACGAACTGCAGTCCCTGATCGACGACCTCCGTGACCGATTGCCCGCGCACGGGGAAATCGTCGAGAAAGACCGTTGGACCCTCTGGGTTGCACGACCCGCCTGATGCGCGTGCGTGGGCCATCACTCATGGCGCACGCGATCGCGTCACCAGCGGCGAAGGAGACCGGCGCTGCATGGCGAGACAGCCATCTCGGCGTGGCGCCGGTGCCATGCCTGCAAGTCGAGAGCGAACCCATGCAGGGCCACCTCGTCGCTGATGTGGAAAAGGCGGGGTGGAAACCATTCTAGTTCGTGCTGCCGAATGCCTACGCGGCCTATGCATACGCCGGTCAACGCCTGTACCCGACGGCTGCGACCATTGGCGCTACAGACTGCCAGATGCCGCCGAAGGCTGCAGCAGCAGCCGCACCAACGGATTCGGAAACCGCCGCGCCATGGTCACGGCGTGGAAGGTCTCCACGATGTCCGGCAATTGATCACCCTCCACCAGCACGCCGGCGGCGATCTCGTCCTTGACCACGATCGGCGGGAGCACGGCCAGGCCGATGTCCTCGCGCGCCAGCAGGCGCATCATCGCCATGTCCTCCACTTCCGCCACGATCTGCGGGCGCACGCCCAGGCGATCGGCCAGGGCGTCGAATCCCGCGCGCACGCTGTTGTCCACCGTCGGCAGGATGATGGGATGCTGGCGAAGCCGATCGGCGACGCTGGCGGCATGGCCCAGCCGGTCCGGCGTGCCCACCAGGCTGACCGGTCGCTCGGCGAGCCGATGGGTCACGAACGGCGTCAGCGCGTCGCTCGGCGGCGCCTGATTCAGCAGCACCACGTCGAGATTCAGTGCTTCCAGCGCCCGCAGCAGTTCGCCGGCACTGCCCGAGCGCAGGATCAGGTCGATGTCGGTTCGGCCGAGCAGCGGCCGCAGGAACTCCAACTGGAAGTTGCGCGACAGCGTGGCCAGCGAACCGACCCGCAGCGCCTGACGCGCGGCGCCGGTCTGTCGCAGCGTGCCCAGCAGTTCATCGCCGGTGGCGAAGATCGCATCGGCGTGGTCCAGCGCGATCTGCCCGGCCTCGGTCAAATGCAATTGCCGCCCGCGCCGCTCGAACAGCGCGTGGCCCAGACGCTCCTCCAGCTTGCGGATCTGCACCGACAGGGCCGATTGCGTGAGGTTGAGCCGCTCGGCGGTGCGGGTGAGATTGCCGTCGTGGGCCACGGCCCAGAAGTAGCGCAGGTGGTTGTAGTTAAGGGCGGCCATCGTTCGATAATAACGAACGATATCGTGAAAACAATGAATTTTTGTTCGACCCCAGCGATCGCTATCGTGGCGCCGCCCGCCACCGTGCCCGATCCGAGGGGATTGCCTTGTCGCTCTATCTGCTGCCGCTCTCTGCCCCATTGCTGCTGCTGGTTGCCGCCGTGTTCGGCTTCGTCCGCAGCGGCCGACGCCCCCGCTTCCTCCCCGCCTTCGCCGAAAGTGCCGCGCTCGGCGCATTGATCGTCGCCATCGCCTCGTTGGCGCTGCTGATCGCCCGGGGCGCCGGCGACAGCGAACTGCTCGGAGCGAACGGCATCGGCCTGTCGGTCCGGCTCGATGCGGTGAGCACCACGATGCTGCTGCTGGTCGCCTTCGTCGGCTGGATCGTGGTGCGCTACACCCGCACCTATCTCGATGGCGAGGCGCGCCAGGGCTACTTCACCGGTTGGCTGTGCGTCGCGCTCGCCGCGGTGTTGCTGCTCGTGCAGGCCGGCAACCTGGTCCAGATCGTGGTGGCCTGGATCGCAACCAGCATCGCGCTCAATCGCCTGCTGCTGTTCTATCCCGACCGCGTGGCGGCGCAGCGCGCCGCACGCAAGAAGCGCCTGTTCTCCAGCATCGGTGCCATCGCCCTGGTGAGTGCGGCCGCGCTGGTCTGGAACAGCCTGGGCACCACCGACATCGCCACCATCAACACACTGGTGCGGAACGGCCAGCATGGCTGGGCCCTTACCGCGGCGGCCGCCTTGATGGCACTGGCCGCGGTGCTGAAATCGGCGCAGTTCCCGACCCACGGCTGGCTCACCGAGATGATGGAGGCGCCCACGCCGGTGTCGGCGCTGCTGCATGCCGGCGTGGTCAACGGCGGCGGCTTCCTGCTGATCCGCTTCGCGGACCTGATGCTGGCGGCCCCTGGCGTGCTCGCCGTGCTGGCGATGCTGGGCGGGTTCACTGCACTGTTCGGTGCGCTGGTGATGCTGACCCAGCCCGCGGTCAAGACCTCGCTGGCCTGGTCCACCGTCGCGCAGATGGGCTTCATGATCCTGCAGTGCGGGCTTGCGCTGTTTCCGCTGGCGCTGCTGCACATCGTCGCGCACTCGCTGTACAAGGCGCATGCCTTCCTGGCCTCCGGCGGCGCGGTCGAGCAGGTGGCGTCGATTCGCCGACCCGGGCCGGTGGCGGTGCCCGATGGGGCCGCGGTCGGCCGCGCCTTCCTGATCGCGCTGGCGATCTACATCGGCATCGGCGCGGCCTTCGGGTTCGCCTTCGGCTTCGGGCACAAGTCGCCACAGGCGCTGGCCCTGGGCGCCATCCTGATCTTCGGTGTGGCCTATCTGCTGGCCCAGGGCCTCGCCGATGCCGCGCCGCGCCCGCTCACCCGCAGGACCGCGCTCTACGCCAGCGCCGCCGCGATCGGCTACTTCGCGCTGCAGACCGCCGCCGAATGGCTGACCGCCGGCGTGCTGCCGGCAACGCCGGCGCCGGGCCGGCTGGAGTGGACGCTGATGGCGTTGGCGGTGCTGAGCTTCGGCCTGGTGGCGGTGGCGCAGGCGCTGTTCCCGCTGTGGGCCACGCACCCGGCCGCCGCCGGGCTGCGCGTGCATCTCTCCAATGGCCTGTATGCCAACGCCACGCTCGATCGCCTGCTCGGCGGCTGGTCCGTCCGCAAGACCTCGTGACTCCCTAACCGCCAGGACACCCCCATGCTGATGACCACCACCGACGCGTCGCCCCTGTCCCACGCTGCGATCATCGCCGCCGCCGCGCGTGCGGCGCGCGCCATTCCCCCGCTGTGGCCGCTCGCTTCGAGCGTGGCGGTCAATCCCTTCCTCGGCCAGACCGGCGAACCGCTGCCGATCGCGGCGGCGCGGCTGCGGCGCGCCGCCGGCATCGCCGTGACCATGCCGCGCGCCTGGTATGCGCAGCGGCTGCAGTCCGGCGAGATCGCCGAAGAGGATCTGCAGGCGGCCTGGCACAACGCGCCGGCGGCGCTGCGCCCGCCGAGCGTGTCCGCCCTGAAGCTCGCCATCGAAGCCACCCGCCCTGCCCCGCAGGCGATCCCGACCGTCGCCGATCTGGCACGCGATGCGTCGCTGGTCGACTGGCCGGGCATCGTCGAAGAGCGCATCGGACACTGGGCCGCCAGCTACTTCGATCAGGGCCAGGCGCTGTGGGTCGCCGGGCAGTCCGGCGGTGCCTATAACGCATGGCGGCTGGTCGCGACCCACGATCTGACGCCGGAAATCGCCGGACTCACCCGATTCGCCCAGCAGGTGGCGGACGCGCCAGCGACTGCCGAGGAAGCGATCGCCGAGGGGGTCGCCCGCCTCGGCCTCGCAACGGAGGCACTGGAGGGCTACTTCCACCGCCTGCTGACCACGCTGGGCGGCTGGAGCCAGGTTGCGCGGCATCGGCTCTGGCAAGCGGAGTTGATCGGCGGAACCGATGCCTGCGTCACCGACCTGCTCGCCATCCGCATCAGTTGGGACGCCGCGCTGCTGGGCAAGTTCGGTGCGGCGATCGCGCCGCAGTGGCGAAGCGCCATCGACGCCTACAGCGCGCCGGTGGCGGCGACACCGGACGATGTCGTCGACAGCCTCCTGCAGGAAGCGGCCGAACGCGCGGCGCAGCGGCAGCTCGACGCCCTGCTTGCGGCACCCGCCCCGCTCACGGCGACACCCGAGCGGATGAAGCTGCAGATGGCCTTCTGCATCGACGTGCGCTCGGAAGTGTTCCGTCGCGCGCTGGAAAGCCTGGATGCCGGCGTCCAGACCCTGGGATTCGCCGGATTCTTCGGGCTGGGCATCGGCCATCGCCGGTTCGCCTCGGACGTGGTCGAGGGACGCATTCCGGTGCTGCTGACGCCGGCGGTGCACACCTGCGCGGGAGCGGCGACGGCCTCGGTGGCCGAGGCGGACCTCGCCGCGCGGATCGCGGCGCGTGCGAAGCGTGCCTGGGGACGCTTCAAGCTGGCCGCCATTTCCTCGTTCGCCTTCGTCGAGGCCACCGGCCCGATCTACGTCGCCAAGCTGCTGCGCGATGGCTTGGGGCTGACGCGGCAAGCGGCGCCGAACGATCCCGCGCCGCGCCCGGCGGAGGCGCTCGACCTCGACACGCGACTGACCATGGCCACGTGCATCCTCACCGCGATGTCGCTCACCACCGGGTTCGCCCGCCTCGTTGTGATCGCCGGCCACGGGGCAAACGTGGTCAACAATCCGCACGCCAGCGCCCTGCACTGCGGCGCCTGCGGCGGCTATTCCGGCGAAGTGAACGCGCGGCTGCTGGCCGCGCTGCTCAACGACTCCGAGGTACGCGCCGGTCTCGCCGAACGCGGCATCGCGATCCCGGCCGATACGTTGTTCGTCGGCGCACTGCACGACACCACGACCGATGCGGTCACGCTGTACAGCGCCGACCATCCTTCGCCCGACCATGCCGCCGACCTCGACCAGGCGGCGCGTTGGCTGCACGTCGCCGGCGTGCTGACGCGCGGCGAGCGCGCCCTGCGTCTGCCACGCGCACAGCGCAGCCAGGACATCGCGCCTCGCTCCCGCGACTGGGCCGAACTGCGCCCGGAATGGGCCCTGGCCGGCTGCCAGGCCTTCATCGCCGCGCCGCGCGCCCGCACGGCCGGGCGCGACCTGGCCGGACGCGCCTTCCTGCACGACTACGACTGGCGGCGCGATGAAGGTTTCGGCGTGCTGGAGCTGATCCTCACCGCCCCGGTCGTCGTCGCCAGCTGGATCAGCCTGCAGTATTACGGCTCGACCGTCGCGCCCGAGGTCTTCGGCGCCGGCAACAAGCTGCTGCACAACGTCACCGGCGGCATCGGCGTGGTCGAGGGCAACGGCGGCCTGCTGCGCGGCGGACTCCCCTGGCAATCGGTCCATGACGGCGAACGGCTCATCCACGAACCGCTGCGGCTGTCGGTACTGATCGAGGCACCGACCGAGGCAATCACCGGCATCCTCGAACGCCATCCGCAGGTTCGCGCGCTGTTCGACAATCGCTGGCTGCATCTCTTCGCGCTGGACGACCTGGGCCGCATGGCGTCGCGCTACACCGGCGATCTGCGCTGGGAGGTGTGTCCTGGCGATGCGCGGTCCAGGCGCAGCGCCGTGCCGTCAGACGCGTGACTCACTTCCGGCACGTCCTGCCGCTTCTCAAACGCAAAGGGCGCGTCCTCCTGAAAACCGAAGCAGGCAGAGACTGCGCCGGACGCTGCCAGTATGGCCGGCGCGATCTCCTCTGCATCGGTATGTCTCGACACCTTGTTGATGTTCCTGCGTCAATGGTTGGCGATGCCGGCGCGGTTGGTATGAGCGCGCCGAACAACGCGCCGGTCTTTTGCTCGGTTATGAGGTCACGATCATCGGCCTACGACTGGTGCAATACGCACCGGTTGCTTGATACGGGCGCGGACTTGCTGATAGATCGGAATGTCTTCCTTCGCTTCCAACGTCACAGCGAGCCCGTAGGGAATGACAGCATCAAGGCGTGCAGTCGCATCCTTTTTACAGGTGACGCGAATGCGCAAGATCTCGCCGTCCTCGAAGGCCTGGATCTGCTTCTTGCCTTCCAACACTTCATGCTGCACGGTGCCACGCTCGACCTGATTGTGGTCACCGTCCTGACGATCCAGTTTGAGGATCTGACTGGACCAATTTCCCCCTCCTGGCTCTAGCGTCAGCTTGGCCTCTCGAAAATTGCGGTGGTCCGGATTGATTGGTGTCAGCCAAGCGAGAGTCACGACCAACCGCCGCCAAATCCTTTGGGAAGAAAGACTGCTAGGGATGGGGAAAGCGTATTCATGCACCTCGTTTTCACGAATTTCTCCGCAGCCCAAAACAGTTGCTCGCTGGGCAGTGCAAGTCAGCACACGCTCGATATCCACGGCTCCATAGCCAAGGTAGCGCGTGATAACTTGCTTGAACTGGCGAGAGTTGCGCGCGTCTTTCAATGCTTTTTCGATGTGTTGCTTGCCAGCGTCGTCTTGCTTAGACCCATGTACCAGTAGCGCCTTCATCAGCACCGACATCAACGTATCGGGAATATCCTCCCCCTCCTCGTGGCGTAGTCTGTTCAGCATGTCGTACAGCCGCACCGCACCTCGTGTGGCCAGCGCCGTCGCATTGCTGGTTCCACGCCAGAAGGCTTCGTTGTTTAAAACGCCTTGCTGTCTGCTGTCTAGCGCAACTTTTTGACCTGGCCGGACGATGGAGTTGTCAACGCTGTACAGGGTTGATCTAGCTAGCAAAGGGGCGTTGTAGAGTTGCCGCCCGCCAGGCATGAGGATGTCAGGCTTTATGGAGCGTTTAAAACCAAAACCCAGACGGGTGGCAGGACTGAACAGAGTTTGCGAAGGCAGCACATCGACACGCTGGCCAAATTGCGGATATGCATCTCCAGAATCATCGGCGTGAGCGGCTCCTACCGCAATGGCATTCATCGCTTCTGCCGGCGAAAGCAGACGCCGGCATGTCAAGCTATTTGATATCGCTTTGACGGTGGCGCTTAGCTTCTCTCCATCAGAAAGAGCCGCGAACTGCTGCTGATTGAGTCCGATATCAATCTCGCCGCAGTAGTTGCCCGCGCTGACGCAGAACAGTACGCGGTGGCGGTAGGCCAGCCAGTCTAGTAACCGTGCCCAAGGACTTGGCGTATGGATAAATTCCCGCGCTGAATCACCAATGGAAAGATTGATGACCTTGACTGTAGGCGCTTGCGGGGGGACGTCGCCAGAGCCTTCGAACATGCGCCGAACGGCAATATGGATGCGGTCTTCAAAGAAGACGTTATCCGGCATATGTTCAATATGGTCGCGTGTCTGATGGTCAGGCTGCATCACCGGGATGCAATACAGTTTATGCGGTAGCGGTTCGGACTCGGGATTGCTGCGATCCCCATGAAGAATCAAGGAAGCCATGGCGGTGCCATGCTTGCGCTCACCGGGTTGATAAGTGGCCTCCAAGCCAAATGTGTCATCAACCAGCAGTCGGTCTTTCAGTGCTTCATGCAATTGCAATGGAGCACCATCAAGGAGCGCGGCAACAGGAGGAAGGTCACTGACACTTTCAGGGAACGTAGCCGGCTCTCCCTCACCCTCCTCAGAAACCGCCAAGCTTTGCCCGGTCGGGCGGAAATACATGATGCCGGCGAATTTGAACAGTTCGATGTCGATATCAGCTCCATCTGCAGCTACTTGACGGAGCAGCGACTGAATGGCGTGAGCAGGCAATTCGGCCTTGACCGCATGGAACGCGATCTGAGGCATATCAAGGAACGCCGAAAGCGCTTGGCCTCCGAGGCCTTCAAGCAATGAACGAATTGCCACTTCATTATTTCGACGCTTCTCAACCCTCTTGCGGTAGAAAAGCTCAATCTGAAATCTGACCTTCTCTTCGGGGTCAAGGGGTTCAAGCAGGTCCTGCCAGCGGTCGATCATTCCTGTTTCGACCAATGTCTCCTCAATGCCCCAGCGCCTCAGCACGTTCAATTGCTCGAAAACGGCCTTCCACTTTGTTTTTCCGTGGGGCAGGCTTCCATTGGCTTTCCATTGCTCCCAAAGCGCGAGAATCTCTCGCAAGCCAGCCATGTTGCTCATGGCCAGAAACATGCGACCGCTCAGCGACTTAACCGCAGGTTGACCAGCAGCATCTCGCTCATGGAAGCCTTCATCCTCAGCCTCTAGATCGTCGATTTCCGTCTCCCCTAGCCACTCTAAGCCAGCCGCTTCAACGGCTTGTCGGAAGTCATCCAGACGTCCAACGATCTCGATGACTAGAACCATTTCAGGTTCGAGCCCGGCCAGAGCACCAGCCAGGCTGGCCTGATAGCGTGCGAAGGCTTCTTCCAGATGCTCGATCTGTCTTCCAATACGGGCTACCTGGGCGCCATGGCCGGGCAAATTCCGTTTCCCAGGTGGAAAACCATTGCCCTTTTCTGGCTGGAGAATTCGCTTCTCAGGAAAAACCAGCAACGGCAAGTACTCATCAGGCATACCCCCTCCTTGTGCCTTATTCGTCTGATGCTTCTTTATTGGCAGGTTTCAACCGTTTCTTCCACTGATCTAACCTGGAAAAGACGATGGCTCTGGCGTCATCCACTTTTTGATCCAATACCGCCCTCCGGACTACTCCCAGACAGAACTCTTCCACTTCTGAAAAGCTGAGGCCCAAAAGCCTTTTTGCGACGGTCTCGGCCGCTAAACCAAAATTGACTTTACTGCGTTCGCTGATCGAGGCGACGAACGCGGTCAACTGCGCGCGCGTGGGTAGTGGAAGTTCTAGTCGAACCTGAAAGCGCCGCCAAACGGCCCTATCCAAAAGCTCTGGGTGATTGCTAGCAGCAACAACCACCACATAATCCGGAAGGTCATCGAGTTGAAGCAGCAAAGAGCTGACGACACGCTTGATCTCTCCGGTTTCGTGTGTATCTCCTCGCTCTTTTCCCAATGTCTCGAATTCATCGAAGAACAACACGCAGCGCCGCGTTCTGGCGTAGTCGAGAAGCGCCTTCAAACGAACAGAGGTCTCCCCCAGATAACTGCCAATCAATGATTCATAACGCACAACGATCAGCGGTACCATCAACTCAAATGCTAACGCTTCAGCAACCGATGTTTTTCCATTCCCCGGCGGCCCAGCCAACAAGACTCGGTGCCTAGGGCTCAGACCATGAGCATGCAGTAACTCAGTGCGATGCTGTTCCTCGACAACTTCTCGCAATTGCTCGCGGATACTATCAGCGAGCACCAAGCCTTCCATCGCGCGTTCCGGTGTCAATTCATCAACCAAATCCTTTGGCGCAACTCCGCCGGCCTGTGTGGGGCGCGCCGTTGGCATGGACGATTGGAACAAGGTTGCTTGATGAGAGGACGCGCGTAATGCCTTTTCCAGGCGCTCGGCCAGGATTCGGTGACCCTTGCCACGCTCTTCTTGAATCAAGGCTTCGGTCGACTTTCGGAAAGAAGGTTGGTCGCCGCTGCTGGCTGCTTTTACCAGGGCGACCAAGGTATCAGCTTGCGCCATGTGGGTTCACCTTGATGAAATATTTGGGTGGCACTGTCTTGCGTTGATAGAGTGCCTGTTGTACGGCTGTTTGGCTCATGTCGTTCATTTCCAACTCACGCTGGCCAATACAGCCGCTTTAATGGAACAATCCGTTTAGTTTCGGCGTCGGTCGCGTCGTAGTGCTTAACTAGTGCGAGGACCACATGGTCCAGTGTCCACATCACTAGCGGGATGGAGGCGCGGTCAGCTTCATATTGGGCGTCCTTGGTGAAACCGCCCGTGCTGACATGCAGCCCGCGATCATCCTTATGGCGGCCGCCGAGGAAGCTGCGAATCTCCTGGCTTCCCATCTGTCCCTTGCGATGCTTGACCTCTACGACGATGCGCGGGTGTTCGAAGCCGAAGCCGTCCGGCGACGCCACGATGTCCTTCCCACGGTCGGAGCCAGGCGGCGAGACCTGGGTCTTGTAGCCCATGGCGCGCAGGATGCCGGCAACTAGCTGCTGCATGTCATCCCAGTCCAGTTCGTTGACCCGATCCTTGATGCGTTTCAGTGCCTGCGATTCAATATCGGCTAATGGATCGGCAATGACTTCTTCAGTTTCATCTTCCACTGCTGGCGCCGGCTTACCCTTCAGCGCCGCCAGCACTTCGGCTGCCGCGTTGGACGGCACCTCGAATAGAGTCAGTGTCGAACCCAGGCTGTTTTTGGTGCTGGTGCCCAAGTTGTCGCGCGGCAGTTCCTGCCCTTGCCACTGCACCTTACGTACCAGCGGCATGCCTTGCTCGGGGTAGTGCTCCGCTGGTCCAGCGACCTTGCCGATGGAGTTCAAGCGATTGGCGGGCGAATAGGTGATGACCCAGTCGCCCTCCTGAATGTCGTTGACAAAGCGCCAGGCCTGGGATGCGCCCGAAACCGCATTGCGTTGCTTCGCGAGGGGCTCGGCGGTCTGATACAAGGCGATCAACTGCTTGCGTCCGACTCCAGGCTTGGCTTGCACCGCCAACTGGTTCCAACCCACGGCAGCCACCCCACGCTCCCGAAAGGCGTCGTAGAGGCTGCCGCCTTCACCGCGCACCATCCACATCCGGCTCATTTCCAGCCCTCTCCTTGATAGCTACCAAGCCCCCACCGTCAATTGAGGTATCAGGTCGATAGGTAAGCCTGATTTTGGCATCAGAACTAGCATTCATGTCACACCAACGAAAAAGGCGCCGCAGCGCCTTCTTCTCCAGCAACAACCGTCTGTTCACTCCCACTCGATCGTTGCCGGCGGCTTCCCGGAAATGTCGTACACCACCCGCGACACGCCGCGCAGTTCGTTGATGATGCGGTTGCTCACCGTGCCGAGGAAGTCGTACGGCAGGTGCGCCCAGTGCGCGGTCATGAAGTCGATGGTCTCCACCGCGCGCAGCGCGATCACCCATTCGTAGGCGCGGGCATCGCCGACCACGCCGACCGACTTCACCGGCAGGAACACGGCAAAGGCCTGGCTGGTCTTGTCGTAGAGGTCGGCCTTGCGCAGCTCGTCGATGAAGATCGCGTCCGCCTTGGCCAGCAGTTCGGCGTACTCGCGCTTCACTTCGCCGAGGATGCGCACGCCCAGGCCGGGGCCGGGGAACGGATGGCGGTAGACCATGCTGCGCGGCAGGCCCAGTTCGACACCCAGGCGCCGCACTTCGTCCTTGAACAGTTCGCGCAGCGGCTCGACCAGGCCCAGCTTCATGTGCTCGGGCAGGCCGCCGACGTTGTGGTGGCTCTTGATGACGTGGGCCTTGCCGGTCTTGCTGCCGGCCGACTCGATCACGTCCGGGTAGATGGTGCCCTGCGCCAGCCACTTGGCGTTGCGGAGCTTGTTCGACTCTTCGTCGAAGATCTCCACGAACAGGTTGCCGATGATCTTGCGCTTGGCTTCCGGATCGCTGACGCCGGCCAGCGCCTGGAAGTAGCGGTCGGCCGCGTTGACCCGGATCACCTTGACGCCCATGTGCTCGGCGAACATCGCCATCACCTGGTCGCCTTCCTGCCAGCGCAGCAGGCCGGTGTCGACGAACACGCAGGTCAGCTTGTCGCCGATCGCCTTGTGCAGCAGCGCGGCGACCACCGACGAATCCACGCCGCCAGACAGGCCGAGGATCACTTCGTCGTCGCCGACCTGGGCGCGCACGCGGGCGATCTGGTCGTCGATGATGTTGGCCGCGGTCCACAGCGTGGCGCAGCCGCACACGTCGACCACGAAACGGCGCAGCAGGGTCTGACCCTGCAGGGTGTGGGTGACTTCCGGATGGAACTGCACGCCGTACCAGCGCTTGGCCTCGTTGGCCATGGCCGCGACCGGGATGCGGTCGGTGACGGCGGTGATGGTGAAGCCCGGCGGCACCTGCGACACGTGGTCGCCGTGGCTCATCCACACGTTCAGGCGCGACGCGCCTGCGTGATCGGTCAGGCCGGAGAACAGCGCATCGGCAGCGACCACCTCGACCTCGGCATGGCCGAACTCGCGCTGGTCCGCCGCTTCGGTGGCGCCACCGAGCTGCGCGGCCAGGGTCTGCATGCCGTAGCAGATGCCGAAGATCGGCAGGCCGCTGTCGAACACTTCCTGCGGCGCTGCCGGCGCCCCCGGCAGCGTTGTCGATTCCGGGCCACCGGAGAGGATGATGCCTTTCGCGCCGAAGCCGGCGATCTCGGCCGGATCGTGGTCCCACGCCCAGATCTCGCAATACACGCCCAGTTCGCGAATGCGCCGCGCGATCAACTGCGTGTACTGCGCACCGAAATCAAGGATGAGGATCTTGTCGCTGTGGATGTTGGTCATTGGGGCCGGGAATCGGGAACGGGGAATCGGGAATGGGCAAAGCGGTGCAGACGCTGGTTCATCGATTCCCGACTCCCGATTCCCCATTCCCGGATGGGCGTCAGCCCATCCTGTAATTCGGCGGTTCCTTGGTGATCTGCACGTCGTGGACGTGGCTTTCGCGCTGGCCGGCACCGGTGATGGTGACGAACTTGGGCTTGGTGCGCATCTCTTCGATGGTGGCGCAGCCCACGTAGCCCATGGTCGCGCGCAGGCCGCCGGTCAGCTGGTGGATGATGCCGCTGAGCGGGCCGCGATACGGCACGCGGCCTTCGATGCCTTCCGGCACCAGCTTGTCGGCGTCGGAGGCATCCTGGAAGTACCGATCCTTGCTGCCCTTCTCCATCGCGCCCAGGCTGCCCATGCCGCGGTAGCTCTTGTAGCTGCGGCCCTGGAACAGTTCGACCTCGCCCGGGGCTTCCTCGGTGCCGGCGAACAGGCCGCCGACCATCACCGTGGAGGCGCCGGCGACCAGCGCCTTGCCGATGTCGCCGGAATAGCGGATGCCGCCGTCGGCGATCAGCGGGATGCGGTCCTGCAGCGCCTCGGCGACCATGTCGATCGCGGTGATCTGCGGCACGCCGACACCGGCGACCACACGCGTGGTGCAGATCGAGCCGGGGCCCACGCCGACCTTGACCGCGTCGGCGCCGGCGTCCATCAGCGCCAGCGCGGCGTCGCCGGTGACGATGTTGCCGCCGATCACCTGCAACTGCGGGTAGGTCTTCTTGACCCAGGCCACGCGGTCGATGACGCCCTGCGAATGGCCGTGCGCGGTGTCGACGATGACCACGTCCACGCCGGCCGCGGCCAGCAGTTCGATGCGCTGTTCGGTATCGCCGCCGACACCCACCGCGGCGCCGACCAGCAGCCGCGTGGCGGCGTCCTTGGCGGCGTTCGGGTTGTCGGTCTTCTTCTGGATGTCCTTGACCGTGATCAGGCCGCGCAGCTCGAAGCCGTCGTTGACCACCAGGATCTTCTCGATGCGGTGGCGGTGCAGCAACTGCAGCACTTCCTCGTCGCTGGCGCCTTCGCGCACGGTGACCAGGCGATCCTTCTTGGTCATGATGTGGCGGACCGGATCGTCGAGCTTCTTCTCGAAGCGCATGTCGCGGCTGGTGACGATGCCGACCAGCTCGCTGCCGTCCACCACCGGCACGCCGGAGATGTTGCGGGCGCGGGTGAGTTTGAGCACCTCGCCGATGGTGGTCTCCGGACCGACCGTGAACGGCTCGGTGATGACACCGGCCTCGAACTTCTTGACCTTCGCCACTTCGGCCGCCTGCTGCGCCGGGGTCAGGTTCTTGTGGATGATGCCGATGCCGCCGAGCTGGGCCATGGCCACCGCCAGGCGGTGCTCGGTGACCGTGTCCATCGCGGCCGACAGGATCGGCAGTTTCAGGCGCAGGTCGCGGGTCAGCCGGGTTTCCAGGCTGACGTCCTTGGGCAGGACGATCGAATGGGCGGGGACGAGCGAGACGTCGTCGTAGGTGAGAGCTTCAGCCTGGATGCGCAGCATCGGCGGACCCGAGTGTGGAGAAGCGCGGCATTTTAACGCATTTGGGGCGGGGATTGGGGATTCGGGAGTGGGGATTCGTCAAGACCGCGCCCTGCGCGGTCGGGCCGTTTGCCTCTCTTTCAGCAGGGCGATCTCGACGGCCTGCCGATCCCGCATACAAACCGGAAGGGCTGTGCATGCGCTTTTTGCTCTGCCTTTAACGAATCTCGAATCCCGACTCCCGAATCCCGAATCCCGCGCAGCCTTCAATGAATCCCCAATCCCGAATCCCCAATCCCGGCCGCCTCAGCGGCCTCGATCGTGTTCTGCATCAGCGTGGCCACGGTCATCGGCCCCACCCCGCCTGGCACCGGCGTGATCCAGCTGGCGCGCTGCGCCGCTGCGTCGAAGCCGACATCGCCGACCAGGCGGCCGTCGTCCAGGCGGTTGATGCCGACGTCGATCACCACCGCGCCGGGCTTGACCCACTCGCCCGGGATCAGCCCCGGCCGGCCCACCGCCACCACCAGGATGTCGGCGTCGCGCACCCGCGCCTGCAGCACCTCCGGCGGGGTGAACTTGTGGCAGCAACTGACCGTGCAGCCGGCGATCAGCAGTTCCAGCGCCATCGGCCGGCCGACGTGGTTGCTGACGCCGACGATGGTGGCGTTGCGCCCGCGCACCGGCTGGTCGGTGTGCGCCAGCAGGGTGACGATGCCGCGCGGCGTGCACGGACGCAGGCCGAATTCGCGCAGCGCCAGGTGGCCGACGTTCTCCGGATGGAAGCCGTCCACGTCCTTGCGCGGATCGATGCGATGGATCAGCCGGCTGGCATCGGGGATGCCCGGCAGCGGCAACTGCACCAGGATGCCGTGGATCTTGGGGTCGGCATTGAGCCGGTCGATCAGCGCCAGCAGCTCGGCTTCGCTGGTACCGGCGGGCAGGTCGTAGTCGAACGCCTCGATACCGACCTTCTCGGCCGCGCGGCGCTTGTTGCGCACGTACACCGCCGAGGCCGGGTCGCCGCCCACCAGCACCACCGCCAATCCGGGCCGCGGCTGCCCGGCCGCCAGCCGCGCGTCGACCCGCGCCTTCAGCTCGTCGAGCAGGTCTTCGGCGATGCGCCGACCGTCGAGGATGCGGGCCGGGACGGAGGAGACGGGCACGGAATCGGTCATCGGGGCGGGCGGGTGTAGAGTCGGGGGATGTCCATTGTCCCCGATTCCGCCATGACCGACACCACCCGCATCGAGGCCGCCGCCTTCCGCCGCCTGCTGCAGCACCTCAACCACGACCGCCCCGACGTGCAGAACATCGACCTGATGATCCTGGCCGGGTTCTGCCGCAACTGCCTGGCCGACTGGTACCGCGAAGCGGCGGCCGCCGAAGGCGAAGATCTCAGCAAGGAACAGGCGCGCGAGCGCGTCTACGGCATGCCGTTCGCCGACTGGAAGGCGCAGCACCAGGCCGAGGCCACCCCGGCGCAACTGGCCGCCTTCGCCGAGGCGCAGCGCAAGCACGGCTAGCAATGCTGCGTTACACCGCGATCGCGGCGGCCATTCTCGTCGCCGCCTACCTGGTGGTCTGCGCCCTGCTCTACCTGGGCCAGCGCGACCTGCTGTATTTCCCGCAGGGCACGCGGGTGGCAGCGGCGCAGACCGATTTCGCGCTGCGTCGCGGCGCGGACGTGGAGCTGCGCGGCTGGCAGGTCAATCCCGGTCACGACAAGGTGCTGCTGTACTTCGGCGGCAATGCCGAGGATCTGCGTTTCGCCCGCGCGCAGCTGCAAGCCGCCCTGCCCGACCACAGCCTCTATTTGCTCGCCTACCGTGGCTACGGCGCCAGCGACGGCAAGCCCACCGAAGCCGCGTTGATCGACGATGCCGTGGCGCTGTACGACCATGTGCACGCCGCGCAACCGCAGGCACAGATCGCGGTGCTGGGACGCAGCCTGGGCAGCGGCGTGGCCAGCCAACTGGCGGCGCGGCGCGCGGTGGCGCGGCTGGTGCTGGTCACACCGTTCGACAGCCTGGTGTCGGCGGCGCAGGCGCACTACCCGTGGGCGCCGGTGCGCTGGTTGCTGCGCGATCGCTACGACTCGGTGCGCGCCTTGCGTGCCTTTCGCGGCCCACTGCTGATCCTGCGCGCCGGCCGCGATCAGGTGGTGCCGCCGGCCAGCACCGATGCCCTGCTCAAGGCCCTGCCGCAGCATCCGACCGTGGTCGCCTTCGCACAGGCCGACCACAACGACATCAGCGACGATCCGGGCTACGTGCGGGCGCTGCAGGCGTTCCTGCGCTGAGGCTGGGCGCCTGTCGTAGGAGCGGCTTTAGCCGCGACCGGGCATTCCCAGGAAGGTACTGTCGCGGCTAAAAGCCGCTTCTACAACTCCCCGCCAACCATTGCGGCTATGTGCCGTCACGCTCCTGCGCTGGCTCCGCCACCGGCACGCCTTCCGGGTTCAGCGTGCGGCTCTCGCGCCGCGGCGGCGTGAACGGGGTCGGCGTGGGCACCGCCGGGGTGATGTTGCCGTACATCAGGCCGGTGCCGGCACGCACGGTGCCGGCGGCGATCTCCAGTTCCAGCCGCTCGGCATCGCGGCGGCGGATCTCGCGGGCGATGGAACGCGCCTCGCTCTCGTCCATGCCCAGCTCGATCAGCGCGGCCTGGCCGAATTCCACCGCCGATTCGAAGGTCTCGCGGATGTGGTAGTCGACGCCGGCGGCGATCAGCTCCAGCGCGTGCTCGCGGTCGTAGGAACGCACCAGCAGCTTGGCCTGCGGAAACTCGGTGGTGGTCAGCTCGACGATGCGATTGGCCGCCTCGCGGTTGTCCACGCACACCGCGATGGCACGGGCGCTGTGCGCGCCGGAGGCGTGCAACACGTCCAGACGGGTGCCGTCGCCGTAGTAGATCTTGAAGCCGAACTTGGCCGCGCTCTGGATCATCTCGATGTCGTTGTCGATGATGGTCACGTCCACGTCGCGCGCCAGCAGCGACTGGCTGGCGACCTGGCCGAAGCGCCCGAAGCCGATGATCAGCACGCTGCCGGTGAGGCCGTCGGCCGCATCCACGCCTTCCATCGACGGCGCCTCCACCGGCGCCCAGCGCCGGTACAGCAGCACGAACAGCGGCGTCAGCGCCATCGACAGCACCACGATGGCGGTCAGGTTGGCGTTGATCTGCGCGTCGATGACGCCGGCGCCGCTGGCGGCGGCGAACAGCACGAAGGCGAACTCGCCGCCCTGCGCCATCAGCACGCCGCGATCCAGCGCCTGCACATGGCCGCTGCCGGTGAGCCGCGCGACCAGGTAGATGCACGCGGCCTTGGCCGCCATGAACGCGAGCACGCCGCTGAGGATCAGGGTCCAGTTGGCGGCCACCACCGCCAGGTTCAGCGCCATGCCGACGCCGAGGAAGAACAGCCCCAGCAGGATGCCGCGGAACGGTTCGATATCGGCCTCGATCTGGTGGCGGAAGGTCGATTCGGACAGCAGCACGCCGGCCAGGAACGCGCCCATCGCCATGGATAGCCCGCCGAGTTGCATCAGCAGCGCTGCGCCCAGCACCACCAGCAGGGCGGCCGCGGTCATCACCTCGCGCGCCTTGGCCGCGGCCAGCAGCCGGAACAGCGGGTTGAGCAGCCAGCGCCCGGCCGCCAACAGGCCGACGATCGCCGCGGCGCCAACGCCGATGCCGACCCAGCGCGACGGCGCCGAGGCATCCGCGGGCACCGGCGCCATCCACGCCACCACCGCCAGCAGCGGCACGATCAACAGGTCCTCGAACAGCAGGATCGCCACAATCTTCTGACCGGCCGGCAGGGCGATGTCGCCACGCTCGCCGAGCAACTGCATCACCACCGCGGTGGACGTCAGCACGAACCCCGAGGCGGCGATGAAGGCCACCGGGAGCGGGAAACCGAAGGCCAGGCCGACGCCGGTCAGCACGCTGGCGCAGACGATGATCTGCGCGGTGCCCAGGCCGAAGATCTGCTTGCGCAGGCTCCACAGATGCGAGGGCCGCATTTCCAGGCCGATCACGAACAGGAACATGACCACGCCCAGTTCGGCGACATGCAGGATCGCCTGCGGATCGGAGAACCAACCCAGGCCGAACGGCCCGATCGCCAGGCCAGCGGCGAGGTAGCCGAGCACCGATCCCAGGCCGAGCCGGCGAAACACCGGCACCGCTACCACGGCGGCGCCGAGCAGCGCCACCACCTTGATCAATTCGCTGCTGTCGGCTGGACTGGTCATGCGCCGATTCTACGCACAAGGTCCGGACATCCCTATGGAGCGGAATGCGAGGTGAGACGCGGCGCACTGCGTGCTGCGCACAAAGCACCTCTCGCACGACACGCATGTGGTCGCGTGCCGGACAGTCAAGATCATGCGATCAACACGTAGATCGTGTTTCCCTTCTCCCACCGGGAGAAGGTGCCCCGCGGGGGCGGATGAGGGTACGAGCGCCGCTGCGCCATCGACGAGCTAGTGCAGCCAGACATCGCGAAGCGCTTCGCGCCCTACCCTCACCCCAACCCCTCTCCCGGTGGGAGAGGGGCTTGAGCGTGCGCGATGCTGTTTCAGCCATCGAAACCCCGCTTCCCTTCTCCCACCGGGAGAAGGTGCCCCGCAGGGGCGGATGAGGGTTCGGACGCCGCTGCGCCATCGACGAGCTAGTGCAACCAGACATCGCGAGGCGCTTCGCGCCGTACCCTCACCCCAACCCCTCTCCCGGTGGGAGAGGGGCTTGAGCGTGCGCGATGCTGTTTCAGCCATCGAGACCTCCCCCCTTCTCCCACCGGGAGAAGGTGCCCCGAAGGGGCGGATGAGGGTACGGGCGCCGCCGCGAACAACGACGCCTAGTAGCAGCTAACGCTCAGCGCCGCAGAACTGCGCGTAGTCGATATAACCAGGGAACGGCCGGTCCGGCGCGCACACCGGGCACTGCGGATCGGCGGACAGGCGGGTTTCGCGGAAGCGCATCGCCAGTGCGTCGAAGTGCAGCAGGCGGCCGCGCAGCGGTTCGCCGATCTCCAGCAACAGCTTCAGTACCTCGTTGGCCTGCAGCAGCCCGACGATGCCGGGCAGCACCCCGAGCACGCCGGCATCGGCACAGTTCGGTGCGAACTCCGGCGGCGGCGGTTCCGGGAACAGGCAGCGGTAGCACGGCGCCTGCCCGCGCCGTCGGCCGGCGTCGAACACGCTCACTTGGCCCTCGAAGCGCTGCACCGCGCCGTACACCAGCGGCTTGCCCAGCTTCACGCAGGCATCGTTGAGCAGATAACGCGCCGGAAAATTGTCCGAGCCGTCCAGCACAACATCCACGTCCTGCAGCAGACGTTCGACGTTGTCCGCGGTGACCCGCTCTCGCACCGCCTCCACGCGCACACCCGGATTCAGCGCCCCCAGGCTCGCCGCAGCCGAGTCCACCTTGGCCTGGCCGATTCGCGCCTCGCCGTGCAGGATCTGCCGCTGCAGGTTGCTGCGCTCGACCATGTCGTCGTCGGCGATGCGCAACTGCCCCACCCCGGCCGCGGCCAGGTAGAAACCGGCCGGCGAGCCCAGGCCGCCGGCGCCGACCAGCAGCACGCGCGCGGCCTGCAATCTGCGCTGCCCCTCGACCCCGACCTCGGGCAGGCGCAGATGCCGCGAATAGCGGTCGAAGAAGTCTTCCTGCTCCGGTTCCAGCGCCGGTCGCTGCAGCGGCAAACCCTCGCGCTGCCAGCGCGTGGTGCCGCCCAGCACCGATGCGACTTGCGGATAGCCGGCCTGCTCCAGGAGCACCGCGGTATCGTGCGAGCGCTTGCCGCTCTGGCAAATCAGCAGCACCTCGGTGTCGGCGCCGAGATAGGCGGCCGGGTCGGCCTGCAACTGCGCGCGGGCCACGCCTTGCGCGCCGGCGGCCATGCCGCTGGCACGCTCGTGCTCCTCGCGTATGTCGATCAGCCGCGCGCCCTGCGCCTGCCGCGCCTGCGCCTGTGCAGGGGTGAGTTCTCGAATGCCCATGCGCGCATTATCGGCGCAAACCGGACCCGCGTCCGCCACGGCTCTAAGGCGCCTCTCATTCAACCGCGACGCGCTTGGCCGGGAACGCCCATCCCGCTGAAACCATTCCCCCAGGCATCCTGTATCCGGCTTGCTGGTGTTGGATGCGGGTGCTTAGGAGATGCCCTCAATACGGCACCACCTCGACCACGTCGCCGGCCTGGAACTGGCGTGCGCCCTCCTCCAGCCGCAGCAGCACGTCGCTGTCGGCGGCGCCGCGCAGGCGGTGCGAGCCGTCGGCGGGATTCGGTTCCGCCCACAACTGGCCGTGCGCGTCGCAGCGCATGCGCCCGCGCAGGAACTCCAGCCGGTCGTGGCGCTTGTCCCAGCCGGCCGCCAGTCGCGCCCGCCAGGCCCGGTGCGGTTCGCTGCGTCGCTGCAGCGCATCCAGCAACGGCCGCCCGATCGCCAGGAAGGTGGCCAGCACAGACACCGGGTTCCCAGGCAAGCCCAGGAACAGGGCGCGATCCCACTCGCCGAACAGCAGCGGCATGCCCGGGCGCATGCGCACCTTCCAGAACAGGATGCGGCCGTGCTCGACCAACAGACGCGGCAGGTAGTCCTTCTCGCCGGCCGAGACGCCGCCGCAGGTCAGCACCACGTCGAACGCCGAGGCCGCATCGGCGAGCATGGCCTGGATGCGCTGCGGATCGTCCGGCAGGGTCGGCCAGGCGGTCGGCGACAGGCCGAGCAGGCGCAGCTGCGCCATCAGCATGTCGCGGTTGCTGTTGTAGATCTGCCCGGGCTGCAACGGCAGGCCCGGCTCGACCAGCTCGTCGCCGGTGGCGAACACCGCCACGGTCGGCCGCGCCGCCACCGTCAGCTGGTCCACGCCCAGGGCCGCAGCCAGGCCGATGCGCGAGGGCGTCAGCAGCATGCCGGCCTCGAGCACGCGCTCGCCGGCGCGCACGTCCTCGCCACGCGACCGCACGTGCGCGCCCGCGGCGAGCCCGTCCGGCACCTGCACAAGGCCATCGTGCTCGTGCACGTTTTCCTTGATCACCACCGTATCCGCACCGGCCGGCAACGGCGCGCCGGTGGTCACGCGCAGGCACTCGCCGGGCGCGAGCGCCTGCTGTCGATCGGTGCCGGCGAACTGCTCTCCGGCCAGGCGCAAGTCGGTCGCCGCCCCCGGGCTCAGGTCGGCGTGGCGCAACGCGAAGCCGTCCATCGCGCTGTTGGCGAACGGCGGCAGGTCGATCGGCGCATCCAGCGGTTCGATCAGGATGCGGCCATCGGCACGCGACGCCGCCAGGCGCTCGCTGTTGACGGGACGGGCGCGCGCAGCGGCAGCGACGATCGCCAGCGCGTCGGTATAGGCGATCCGGGAGGGATAGTCGGTCATGGTGGCGGCAGGATACCCGCTGCGGCCAGATCCTGCGGCGTGTTCAGATTGCCCAGCACGATCTCCGGCAACGCCACCGGCCGCATCCGCAGGCGCTGCTGCAAGGCACGCGGCGCATAACGGCCCGCCGCCAGCGCCTCCTCCAGCGCCGGACGCAACGCAGCCACCCGGTACAGCGCCACCAGCGGCTGCGCGCCGGCGGCATCCTCGATCCAGGCGCCATCGCGGTCCACAGCGGCCGCGGCGAGCACCGCCGGCAGGTCCGGCGGCAACCGCCACAGGTCGACCGGCACGGTCAGCAGCCACGGTGTGCCGCAGTGGGCGGCGAGCGCATCCAATCCGGCGATCGGCCCCAGCGAACGTTCGGCGCCGGGCGGCGCCGCGACACGGTCCGGCACAGCCTGCAGGCCGACGGCGGCATAGCGCGGCAAACTGCGATTGGCGCTGACCAGCACCGCGGACACCCGTGGCGCCAATGCCTGCACCAGCCATTGCACCTGCGCCTGCCCGTCGCGTTGCAGCCAGGCCTTGTCGCATCCGCCCAGGCGCTGCGCGCGGCCGCCGGCGAGAATGCCGAGGGTGATCGCGCGCCGCGTGTCCATCGTGCGGCTACTTGCCGCGGACGTGCTTCATCAGGCGCCGCTTCTTGGCGATCTGGCGCTCGGTCAGCACGTTCTTCTTGCCTTCGTACGGATTGGCGCCTTCGCGGAACATGAAGCGCACCGGCGTGCCGACCAATTTGAAGCGCTTGCGGAAGAAGTTCTCCAGGTAGCGCTTGTACGACTCCGGCAGCACCTTCAGGCGCGTGCCGTGGACGATGAAGGTCGGCGGATTGCTGCCGCCCGGATGCACGTAGCGCAGCTTGGAGACGTGGCCGCGGATGCTCGGCGGCGGATTGCTCTCGTAGGCGATTTCCAGCGCCTGGTTGACTTCGCTGGTGCTGAACTCGCGCACTGCCGAGGCGTGCGCGCGATGGATCGCCTGGAACAGCTCGCGCAGGCCCGAGCCATGCTTGGCGGAGATGCGCACCGCTTCGGCCCAGCTGACGAAGCCGAGCTTGCGCGACAGCAGGTCTTCGGCCTGGGCACGCTGGTAGTCGCTCTGCCCGTCCCACTTGTTGATCGCCACCACCAGGGCGCGGCCGGCATCGAGGATCGCGCCGAGCACGGTCGCATCCTGGTCGGTCACGCCTTCGCCGGCATCGAGCATCAGCACTGCAACCTGGCACTGCTCGATGGCCTGCAGGGTCTTGAACGCGCTGAACTTCTCCACCGCCTCCTCGACGCGGCCGCGGCGACGCAGGCCGGCGGTGTCGATCAGCCGGTACAGCCGCCCGTCGCGCTCCAGGTCCACCGCGATCGAGTCGCGGGTGGTGCCGGGCACTTCGGAGGCGATCATGCGCTCCTCGCCCAGCAGGCGATTGACCAGCGTCGACTTGCCGACGTTCGGGCGGCCGACGAAGGCGATACGCATGCGCGCCGGGTCGGTATCCAGGGTTTCGCCGGCGCCCTCTTCCGGCAGCCGCTCCAGGACCTCGTCGAGCAGATCGTCGATGCCGTGGCGATGCGCAGCGGACACCGCGATGGCGTCGCCGAGGCCGTAGCGCGCGAACTCGGCGCGGACCTGGTCCTCGTCGGTGCCGTCAATCTTGTTGATCAGCAACAGGGTCGGCCGCGCCAGCTTGCGCAGCCAGGCCAGGATCTCGTCGTCGAGCGCGGACGATCCCTCGCGTCCGTCGACCACGAACAGGATCAGGTCGGCCTCACCGGCGGCGGCGCGTGCCTGCTCGGCCGTGGCACCGGCCAGGCCTTCCTCTTCGCCGGAGATGCCGCCGGTATCGACGATCACGAATGGGGTGTCCGGCTGCAGCCGGCATACCCCGTAGTGGCGGTCGCGGGTGACGCCCGGCTGGTCGTGGACAAGCGCGTCACGGCTGCGCGTCAGCGCATTGAACAGCGTGGACTTGCCGACATTCGGCCGTCCAACCAGGGCGACCAGCGGCAGCATCGCGACATCCTTCTCTTGTTATTGACCCAACCGGAACGCGGTCAGGTCGCCTTTCGTGTTCTGCATCAGCAGGATCCCGTCCGCGACCACCGGCTGCGCCACCAGCGGCTTGCGCCCGACCCGCTCGCGCGCGGCGAACTCGCCGTTGTCGAGCCGCAGCCAGTGCAGATAGCCCTTGTAGTCGCCGACCACGGCGTAATCGCCCTGGATCGCCACGCCGGTCAGCGAGCGGCGCGCCAGCCCCGGCTGCGACCACATCGCCGATCCGGAGGCCTTGTCCAGCGCCCACACGGTGCCTGCGTTGTCGGCCACCACCACGTTGCCGGAACTGACGCCGACACCGCCGGCGCCGCCATGATCGCGGTTCCACAGCGGGCGGCCGCTCGGGCCTTCCAGCGCCACGGTCTGGTTCTTGAAGCTGGTCGCGTACAGCGTGGTGCCGTCGAGCACCGGCGCGCCGTCGACGTCGGCCATGCGCTCCAGTTCGGTGCGGCCTTCCGGCACGCCGATGGTCTGCTCCCACAGCACGCGGCCGTCCTGCATCGCCAGCGCGGCCAGGGTGCCGTCGTCGTTACCGATGAACAGCACGCCCGGACCCGCCACCACCGGCGCGTTGCCGCGCACGGTCAGGCTCGGCAGTTCCTGCGCATTGAACCAGCGCTGCTGGCCGGTGGCCGCATCGAACGCCGTGGTGCGGCCATCATTGCTGCGCACGAACACCATGTTCTGCGCGATCACCGGCGCGGCGATCACTTCGTTGGGCACCTTGGCGCGCCACTTCTCGGTGCCGTTGGCGGCATCGAGCGCGATCACGGCGCCATCCAGCGCACCGACCACCACCAGGCCGTCGCCCACGCCGGGGCCGCCGGCGAAACGTGGCAGCGGACGCTTCTTCTCGAGCCGCTTGCGTTCCTTGGCCTGCTGCTTCTCATTGCGCAGGCGCTGCTTGTAGGCGGCACGCTCGTCCTTGGACAAATTCTTGCCGGACTCGCTCTCGACCTGGCTCTTCGGCTGGTCCTCGGCCTGCGACAGCTGCTGCTTGCGCGCCTGCTTGGCGTCGTATTCCCAAATGGTCTTGCCGGTCTGCAGATCCAGCGCGTACACCGTGCCGGAGGTCGCGGCCGCATACACCTTGCCGTCGGCCACCACCGGGTGCTGGCGCACGCCGATCATGCGCTCGCCCTTGCCGGCGTCGGTGGACCACAGCTTCACCACCTTCACCGACGGGGTGAACTTGACCAGTTCGGCCGGCTCGGCGGCCTTCTTGGCGGCCGCATCCTTGCCCGCGAACCAGCCCTTGACGGTGCTGCAGCCGGACAGAGCCAGACCCAGCAGGGCCACGGTGGCGACACGCTTGAACATGACTACCTTCATCAGATCGGCTCCGCGGCATTCGGCACGCTGCCGCCCGCATCCATCAATTTCGTTTCGACCACGCGCCGCTGCGGCGAGGCCACGCCCAGGCTGGTCAGCGCCTTGGCGTACGCATCGCGCGCCGCATCGCGCTTGCCCTGCGCGATCAGCGCATCGCCGCGAATCTCCAGGCCCTGCGAATCGGTGGCCGAGGCCACCAGCGCCAGCGCGTCCTGCGGCTTGCCGCCGGAAATCAGCAACCGCGCCACGCGGTGGTCGACCAGCACCTTCATTTCGCCGTCGGCCTTGAGCGCGCGCAGCGTGGTCAACGCGGCATCGGACTTGCCCGCGTCGACCTGCGCCTTGGCCAGGCGCAGCGCCGCCAGTTCGGCGTAGATGTTGGCCGAGCCCTGCTGCAGTTCGGCCATGTCCTTGGCCGCCTTGTCCAGCTGACTGGCCTGGATGCTCTTGAGCACCGCTTCGTAGCGGGCATTGGCCTGGGCCAGATCGTTGGACCGCTGCTTGGTCCACCACTGCCAGCCGATGATCGCGCCGAGGCCCAGGACGATGCCGCCGATCAGGCCGGCGCCGTTCTTCCTGAGCCAAGTGCGGACGCGTTCGCTTTGTTCGTGCTCGTCGAGCAGGTCGTCAATCGCCATGCGTACTCTCGCCCCGCCGCTGCGACGGGACATGGAATGTTGAAAGTGAGGAACCGCGCCGCCGTCACTCGGAGGCGGGCACCACGGAACCGTCAGAGGATACCGCAAAGCGCGCCACGTTCGCGCGCCTGAACGGGGTCAGATCCACGGTACTCCCGGATTGCTGAACCTGGACCGCGGAGGCATTGCCCAGCACCACGCGCCCGACCTGGCCCGGCGCATAGGTGCGGGTCTCGCCCGCCTTCAGCAGGGCTTTTTCCACTGGCGTGCCGTCGGGGGCAAGGATCTGCACCCAGCTGTCGCCCTGGAACGACAGGCTCAGCGTGTTCTTCTCCGGCTCGGCGGCCGGACGCGGCATCGGCGTCAGCGAGGCGATGTATGGCGCCGCGCTCGGCGCAGGGCGTGCGGCCGCCGGCGCGGCCGGTGCCGCCGCAGCGGCGCCATTGGCCGGCGTCGCCGTTGCCGCCGGGGTCGTACCCGGCGTGCCCGGCACCACATCCAGCGAGGCGGTGCTGGGGCCGTTGTCGTCGGCGAAATGGCTGCGGGTGGCGTACCACACCGGCACCGCCAGTCCGGCGGTGATCACCACGTAGACCATGCGCCGCGTGGCGCTTTCGAGCATGCGCCGCAGCGGCGGCGTATGGGTGTGGCTGATCAATTCGACCGGCTGCACCGGCGCGATCTGCGCGGTCTGCAGCAACGGCTCCAGATCGACGCCGAGCAGGCGCGCATAGCTGCGCAACTGCCCGCGGACGAACACCGGCGCGCCGAGGCGCTGCCACTGCTCCGACTCGAGTGCCTGCACCACATGCACCGGCATGCGCAGTCGGCTGCCGACGTCGTCGATGCTCAGGCCGGCCGCTTCGCGCGCTTCGCGGAGCTGTTGCCCGCAGCCTTTGGCGCCATCGAAAGCGTTCGGATTGGAATCACTGATCACAATGCACTAGCCCCGGGTGTCGTGGTCGCGGCGTCGGGAAACTCCTTGCGCAACCGCTGTTGGTAACGGCCGGCGGCAGCCTTGTCGCCCAGCCTTTGCTCAATCTGAATAGCAAGTTGTAACACGGAAGCGGTGGCAGGCGCAGCCGCCAGACGCCGCTCGGCGAAGGCGCGCGCCTCAAAAAAGCGCCCTTGCGCGACCTCGTTGCGGGCCATCGCCTCGAGCGCGTATGCGTTGTCCAGATCCAGATCCAGCGCCTTGCGCAGGTCGCGTTCGCCGCGCTCGCGCTGGCCGACCTGCAAGGCGCAGCCGCCGGCGTTGGCCAGCGCCGAGGCCGGCGTGGCGTAGTCCTGCAACGCGAGCGCGCGGTCGAACCAGGCCAGCGACTCGGCCGGCGACCCATTCGCGCACAGCCAGGCACCGTAGTTATTCAAGGTCGCACCGTTGCTCGGCGCCAGCTCGGCGGCCTTGCGGTAGTACCCGCCGGCGGTAGTGGCGTCGCCGCGGCGATCGGCGAGCACCGCCAGAACGGTCAGCGCGTCCACCGATTGCGGATCCAGCGCCAGCGCCTTGCGCGCATGCGTCTGCGCGGCCTCCAGGTCGCCGGAGGCGAGCCCGTTGGCGGCCAGACCCAATTGTTCCTGCAAGGCCACCCGCGCCTTCACCGCACGGTTGTCGCGGAAGGAATACTGCGGTTGCACCTGCTCGCTGGTGCGCACCGTGCCGGTCTTGGCCGCGATCCAGTTGCAGCCCGGCAAGGCCAGCACTGCGATCGCCACCATCGCGAGGGAACGCCCTTGGCTACGCCGCCGCATCCCGATCCGCCCGCGTCTGCAATTCGCGCTTGAACTCGGCCTGTCGACGGGTGCGGTCCATGACCTGCCCCTTGAGCTGCCCGCAGGCCGCATCGATGTCGTCGCCGCGCGTGCGCCGCACCATGGTCAGCACCTGCGCGTCCAGCAGGATCTTCTGGAACGCGCGGATCTCGGTCTCGCCGGAGCGCTCGTAGCGCGTGCCCGGGAACGGATTGAACGGTATCAGGTTGACCTTGCCGGCATTCGACGCCTGCACCGCGTTGTCGAACTGGCGCATCAGCCGCGCCAGCTGCCGCGCGTGCTCGGGCTGGTCGTTGACCCACTTCATCAGGGTGTATTCGAAGGTCACCGACTCGCGGCGCTTGTTGGCGCGCAGGTAGCGCGCACAGGCCGCCATCAGCTCGGCGATCGGGTACTTCTTGTTGAGCGGGACCAGGGTCTCGCGCAGCGCATCGTTGGGCGCATGCAGCGACACCGCCAGCGACACGTCGCTTTCGCTGGACAGGCGGTCGATCTGCGGCACCAGGCCCGAGGTGGACAGGGTCACGCGCTTGTTGGCCAGGCCGTAGCCCAGGTCGTCGCGCATCACGCTCATCGCGCGCACGACGTTGTCGAAGTTCATCAGCGGCTCGCCCATGCCCATCATCACCACGTTGGTGAGACGGCGCATCTGGTGCGGCACGTTGCCCAGATGCCGCGCCGCCACCCACACCTGGCCGATGATCTCGGCGGTGGAGAGGTTGCGGTTGAAGCCCTGGGTGGCGGTGGAGCAGAACGTGCAGTTGAGGCCGCAACCGACCTGCGAGGACACGCACAGCGTGCCGCGGGTCTTGTCGGGGATGTACACGGTCTCGATCGCGTTCTTGCCGTCCACGCCCATCGCCAGCAGCCACTTGTGGGTGCCGTCGGCGGAGGGCTTGTCGAACACGATGTTGGGGACGACGACCTCGGCATGCTGCTGCAGCTTGGCGCGCAGCGCCTTGCCGAGGTCGGTCATCTGGTCGAAGTCGGTGACGTAGCGGTGGTGGATCCACTTCATCACCTGGTGGGCACGGTAGCGCGCTTCGCCGAGGGTCTCGGCGAAGAAACGCTCCAGCCCCTCGCGATCGAGGTCGAGCAGATTCTGCTTGGCCGCCGCGCCGGTCCGCACGGGATCGGCGATGGCCAAGGGAGGAAGGACGACCTCGTTCACGACGACCTCGCTTAGCGCGAAACCACTTCGGTGGCAGCGAAGAAATACGCCACTTCGTTGGCGGCGTTCTCGACCGAATCCGAGCCGTGCGCGGCGTTGGCGTCGATCGAATCGGCGAAGTCGGCGCGGATGGTGCCCGGCGCGGCGTCCTTCGGGTTGGTGGCGCCCAGCAGGTCGCGGTGCGCGGCCACGGCGTTCTCGCCTTCCAGCGCCTGGATCATCACCGGCCCGGAGATCATGAACTCGACCAGCGCGTTGAAGAACGGACGCTCGCGGTGCACGGCGTAGAAGCCCTCGGCCTCGCGGCGCGACAGCTGCTTGTACTTGGCGGCCACGACCTTCAGGCCGGCCTTCTCGAAGCGCGAGTAGATTTCGCCGATGACGTTCTTGGCGACGGCATCGGGCTTGATGATGGACAGGGTGCGCTCCAGCGCCATGGGAAGTTCTCCGTTGGGCGGGCCACTGAAGGCCCGAGGTTAACATGAAAAAAACCCGCGTCAAAACGCGGGCTTAGCCAGAATTGCGATGGACAATTCTATCCAATCGGCGCCGGCTTTGCACGGTCGGGCCTGAATCGTGCTGCAAAGCAGCATGACGCCCTCCCCGCCCGGGCCTAGACTCAAACAATCGTTTGATTGATTCTGGCGGCCGCATGGCAAAGCAAGCGCACTTCTCGACTAAGGACCGCATCCTCAGCGCGGCCGAGGAACTGTTCGCGCAGCACGGCTTTTCCGGCACTTCGCTGCGCCAGGTCACCAGTCAGGCCGACGTCAACATCGCCGCGGTGAACTACCACTTCGGGTCCAAGGAAAACCTGGTCAACGAGGTGTTCCGGCGGCGCATGGACGAGATGACCGCCGCGCGCATGGCGCAGCTGGAGGCCGCGCAACGGCAGCATCCCGGCCAGCTCGGCCCGGTGCTGGCCGCCTTCGTCGAGCCGGCCCTGGCAATGGCCCAGGAGCGGCAGAGCGGCGGCGCCTTCGTGCGGGTGATCGCCCGCGCCTACGCCGAGAACAACGACAGCCTGCGCCAGTTCCTGTCCGACCACTACGGTCACGTGCTGCGCGAGTTCGGCAAGGCCATCGCCGCCTGCGTGCCCGGGCTGAGCAAGCAGGAACTGTACTGGCGCCTGGATTTCCTGGCCGGCGCCCTGACCTACGCCATGGCCGACTTCGGCCTGATCAAGCGCCCCGCCGGCGTCAGCGAGGGCGCGCACCGTGCCCACGCCGCCCGCGAACTCATCCGTTTCGCCGAAGCCGGCTTCCTCGCCCACTCGGCTCCCTGATCCCGCAAACGTTGACCCACAGAGGCTGATCGCTATGTCCAATCCCCTGCTCGTCCGCCGTGCCGCCGTCCTGGGCGCGGGCGTGATGGGTGCGCAGATCGCTGCGCACCTGACCAACGCCGGCGTCGACACCGTGCTGTTCGATCTTCCCGCCAAGGAAGGCCCCGCCGATGGCGTGGTGCTCAAGGCGATCGCCAACCTGACCAAGCTCAGCCCGGCGCCGCTGGCCAGCACCGCCCTTGCCGAGGCCATCACCCCGGCCAACTACGACTCCGGCCTGGAGCAGCTGCGCGGCTGCGACCTGATCATCGAAGCCATCGCCGAGCGCATGGACTGGAAACAGGACCTGTACAAGAAAATCGCGCCGTTCGTGGCCGACCATGCGGTGCTGGCCTCCAACACCTCCGGCCTGGGCATCAACGCCCTGTCCGACGTGCTGCCGGAACAGCTGCGCCACCGCTTCTGCGGCGTGCACTTCTTCAACCCACCGCGCTACATGCACCTGGCCGAGCTGATCCCGGCCAAGCACACCGAGCCGGCGGTGCTGGAAGGCCTGGAGAGCTTCCTGGTCACCACCCTGGGCAAGGGCGTGGTCTACGCCAAGGACACCCCGAACTTCATCGGCAACCGCATCGGCGTGTTCTCGATCCTGTCCACCATCCATCACACCGAGCAGTTCGGCCTGGGCTTCGACGAGGTCGACGGCCTCACCGGCCCGCTGGTCGGCCGTCCGAAGTCGGCCACCTACCGCACCTCCGACGTGGTCGGCCTGGACACCATGGCGCACGTCATCAAGACCATGGGCGACACGCTGCCGAACGATCCCTGGCATGCCTTCTTCAAGGCGCCGAAGTGGCTGGAGGCGCTGATCGGCAAGGGTGCACTGGGCCAGAAAACCGGCGCCGGCATCTTCCGCAAGGTCGGCAAGGACATCGTGGTACTGGACCTGCAGAAGCAGGACTACCGTCCGGCCGACCGCGCCGCCGCGCCGGAAGTGGTCGAGATCCTGAAGATCAAGAACCCGGCCGAGAAGTTCGCCAAGCTGCGCGAGAGCCAGCATCCGCAGGCGCAGTTCCTGTGGGCGACCTTCCGCGACCTGTTCCACTACAGCGCCCACCACCTGGCCGACATCGCCGAGACCGCGCGCGACGTGGACCTGGCGATCCGCTGGGGCTACGGCTGGGCGCTGGGTCCGTTCGAGACCTGGCAGGCCGCCGGCTGGAAGCAGGTCGCGCAGTGGATCGCCGACGACATCGCCGCCGGCAAGAGCATGAGCAGCGCGCCGCTGCCGAACTGGGTGTTCGATGGCCGCGACGGCGTGCATGCCGCCGAGGGCTCGTACAGCCCGGCGCGCGACGCCAAGCTGCCGCGCTCGGCGCTGCCGGTGTACAAGCGCCAGCGCTTCCCCGATCCGCTGCTGGGCGAGAAGTTCGCGCAGGGCGAGACCGTGTTCGAGAACGACGGCCTGCGCATGTGGCACGACGGCGACGATATCGCCGTGGTCAGCTTCAAGACCAAGATGAACACCGTCTCCGACCAGGTGCTGGACGGCCTGCAGGAAGCGGTCGGCCGCGCCGAGAAGGACTTCAAGGGCCTGGTGCTGTGGCAGCACAAGGAACCCTTCTCCGCCGGCGCCGACCTGGCCGGCGCGCTGGGCCTGCTGCAGGCCGGCAAGGTCGATGCGTTCGAGGCGATGGTCGCCAACTTCCAGGCCACCAGCCAGCGCATCAAGTATTCGCTGGTGCCGGTGGTCGCGGCGGTGCGCGGGCTGGCCCTGGGCGGCGGCTGCGAGTTCCAGATGCACAGCGCCAAGACCGTGGCTGCGCTGGAGAGCTACATCGGCCTGGTCGAGGCCGGCGTGGGCCTGCTGCCGGCCGGCGGCGGCCTCAAGGAGATCGCGGTGCGCGCGGCGCAGGCCGCGGGTCCGGGCGGCGACGTGTTCGCCGAACTGAAGAAGACCTTTGAAACCGTGGCCATGGCCAAGGTCTCCACCTCGGCGGTCAACGCCAAGGAACTGGGCCTGCTGCGCGGCACCGACAAGGTGGTGTTCAACAGCTATGAATCGCTGTACATCGCCAAGGCCGAGGCGCGCGCCCTGGCCGAAGGCGGCTACCGCCCGCCGCTGCCGGCGCGACGCATCCAGGTCGCCGGCGACGTCGGCATCGCGACCTTCAAGATGCTGCTGGTCAACATGCTGGAAGGCCGCTTCATCAGCGAGTACGACTACGAGATCGCCACCCGCATCGCCACCGTGCTGTGCGGCGGCGAAGTCGACCGCGGCGCGCTGGTGGACGAGGAATGGCTGCTCAAGCTCGAGCGCAAGCACTTCGTCGAACTGGCCCAGCAGGAAAAGACCCAGGCGCGGATTGGGCACATGCTCAAGACGGGTAAGCCGTTGAGGAACTGAGATTCGGGAGTCGGGATTGGGGATTCGTTACGGCGGATCCCCAATACCTGATGCCACCCTCGCCTCCCACCATTTATCAGCCGGGCAAAGCATTCGACGCCGGGATCCGCTCTGACGAATCCCCAATCCCGAATCCCCAATCCCGGCTTTCGGAGAAAGCCATGAGCAAACAGATCCAGGAAGCCTACATCGTCGCCGCCACCCGTACCCCGGTCGGCAAGGCGCCCAAGGGCATGTTCCGCAACACCCGTCCCGACGACATGCTGGCGCACGTGCTGCGCGCGGTGGTCGCGCAGGCGCCGGGCATCGACACCTCGCGCATCGACGATGCGATCATCGGCTGCGCGATGCCCGAGGGCGAGCAAGGCATGAACGTGGCGCGCATCGGCGTGCTGCTGGCCGGCCTGCCGAACTCGGTGGCCGGACAGACCATCAACCGCTTCTGCTCCTCGGGCATCCAGGCGGTGGCGCTGGCCGCCGACCAGATCCGCCTGGGCAACGCCGACCTGATGCTGGCCGGCGGCACCGAATCGATGTCGATGGTGCCGATGATGGGCAACAAGGTCGCGCTGTCGCCGAGCGTGTTCGCCGACGACCACGTCGCCATCGCCTACGGCATGGGCATCACCGCCGAGAAGGTGGCCGAGGAATGGAAGGTGTCGCGCGAGGAACAGGATGCCTTCGCCCTCGCCTCGCACCAGAAGGCCATCGCCGCGATCGCCGCCGGCGAGTTCCGCGACGAGATCAGCCCGTACGAGATCGTCTCGCACCAGCCCGACCTGGCCGGCAACGTCATCGCCCTGCGCAAGAAGCTGGTCGACACCGACGAAGGCCCGCGTCTGGACAGCTCGATCGAAGGCCTGGCCAAGCTGCGCCCGGTGTTCCGCAACGGCCAGTTCGGCGGCAGCGTCACCGCCGGCAACTCCTCGCAGATGAGCGACGGCGCCGGTGCGGTGCTGCTGGCCTCCGAGCAGGCGATCAAGGACTACGGCCTGACCCCGCTGGCCCGCTTCGTCAGCTTCTCGGTCGCCGGCGTGCGTCCGGAAGTGATGGGCATCGGTCCGATCGAGGCGATTCCGAAGGCGCTCAAGCAGGCTGGCCTGAGCAAGGACCAGTTGGACTGGATCGAGCTCAACGAAGCCTTCGCCGCGCAGTCGCTCGCGGTGATCCGCGACAGCGGCCTGGACCCGTCCAAGGTCAATCCGCTGGGCGGCGCCATCGCCCTGGGCCATCCGCTGGGCGCCACCGGCGCGATCCGCACCGCCACCCTGGTGCACGGCCTGCGTCGCCACAAGCAGAAGTACGGCATGGTCACCATGTGCATCGGCACCGGCATGGGCGCCGCGGGCATCATCGAGGCGCTGTAAGCGCGCGGCAGCGCCCTACCCTCAGCACCTTATCCAAAAGCGGGCGATAGCCCCTCTCCCACCGGGAGAGGGGTTGGGGTGAGGGTCCGGCATCAAGCGTTGTTGCGCACGCCAGCGCAAAAAAGCAGCCTCGCGGCTGCTTTTTTGTTTGTCATCCGATTCGACCGATTCGGATCGAATCATTGCTTGACGCTACTGGATCAGAAACTCGGCCAGCGCGCCACCCTGCAGCGGCGCGCTGTGGCCCAGCTCACTCCTCGGCGAGCATCTGGGTCAGCTTCTCACGCGCCGGCTTGGCCAGCTTCTTGTTCTCCAGCGCGAAGCGGATGGTCGCCTCGACCAGGCCCAGGTGGGTACCGCAATCGAAACGGGTGCCCTCGAAGCGATAGGCGTCGACCTCTTCGCTCTTCAACAGCGCGGCGATGGCGTCGGTCAGCTGGATCTCGCCGCCGGCACCGGTGCCGGTGCTTTCCAGCAGTTCGAAGATCTTCGAGCTGAGCACGTAACGACCGACCACCGCCAGATCGCTCGGTGCGTCTTCGGGCTTGGGCTTCTCGACGATCTGCGCGATGCGGCCCTTGCGGCCGTCGAAGGCCTCGGTGGCGACGATGCCGTAGCTGGCGGTGTTCTCGTGCGGCACGTCTTCCACGGCGATCACGCTGGCGCCGCTGCGCTCGTTGAGATCGGCCATCTGCTTCAGCGCGCCGTCACCACGATTCCAGATCAGGTCGTCCGGCAGCAGCACCGCGAACGGCTCGTCGCCGATCACCGACTTGGCGCACAGCACCGCATGGCCCAGGCCCAGCGCTTCGGCCTGGGTCACGAAGATCGCGCGCACGCCATCGGGCAGCACGTGGCGGATCATTTCCAGCTGTTCGTGCTTGCCGGCACGCTCCAGCTTCTGCTCCAGTTCGTAGGCCTTGTCGAAATAATCCGCGACTGCGTGCTTGTAGCGGTTGGTGACGAAGATCAGGGTGTCGCAACCGGCCTCGATCGCCTCGTCCACGGCGTACTGGATCAGCGGCCGATCGATGATCGGCAACATTTCCTTGGGAACCGTCTTGGTGGCGGGAAGGAAGCGGGTACCCAGACCTGCAACCGGGAATACTGCCTTGCGGATTCTCTTGCTCATCAGAGCCTTCTGGCCTCGCGTGCGGGGAATGGAACGATGGTAGCGGAGCCGTCGTGACCGTCTTGCTGACGCAAGGGCGCGAACTCCGGCATGGTCATGCGCAACACCTTCTCGATGGTGTCGCTGTCGTAATCGGCTACCGCGGTGCGCAGCTGCTGCACGCCGCGCAGCACGTCCTCGCGCGAGAAGCTGCGCACGCCCGCTTCCAGGATCTTCGGATGCGAGGTGGGCCGATAGTTCTCGTCGGCGTAGAACAGGGTTTCGTGCAGCTTCTCGCCCGGCCGCAGGCCGGTGTAGACGATGGCGATGTCGCGCCCGGGCTGCTTGCCAGCCAGGCGGATCATCTGCTCGGCCAGCAGACGGATCGGCACCGGCTCGCCCATGTCCAGGGTGTAGATGGCGCCATGCGACGCGGAAGCCGCGGCCTGCACGATCAGCTGGCTGGCTTCGGGAATGGTCATGAAGTAGCGCGTCACCTGCGGATCGGTCACCGTCACCGGGCCGCCCTGGCGGATCTGCTCACGGAACAGCGGCACCACACTGCCGGCCGAATCCAACACGTTGCCGAAGCGCACCGTCACGAAGCGCGTGTTCACCGCTTGGTCGTCCAGCGACTGGCACACCATTTCCGCATAGCGCTTGGACGCGCCGAGCAGATTGACCGGATTGACCGCCTTGTCGGTGGAAATGAACACAAAGGTCGAGACCTTGGCGGCGACGCAGGCACGCGCCACGTTCTCGGTGGCCAGCACGTTGTTGCGAACCGCCTCGCGGCACTGCTGCTCCAGCAGCGGCACCTGCTTGTAGGCGGCGGCATGGAACACCGCGTCCGGCTCGGCCACCTGCATGGCGTGGCGGATCACCGCCGGATCGCCGCAATCGCCAAGCACGCAATCGATCTCCAGATCGGGAAAGGTCCGGCGCAGGTCGGCATGGATGGTGATCAGCGCCAGTTCGCTGATCTCCAGCAACACGATCTTGCGTGCGCCGTGGCGCGCGCACTGCCGGCACAGTTCCGAGCCGATCGAGCCGCCGGCGCCGGTGACCAGCACGGTACGCCCGGACAGCCAGCCCTTGATCAGCTTCCAGTCCGGGGTCACCGGCTTGCGCCCGAGCAGGTCCTCGATCGCGACCTCCTTCAGTTCGCCCGGCAGGTAATGGCCGTCGAGCACGTCGAGCAGGCGCGGCACGGTGCGGAACGGCAGGCCGGTGCTTTCGCAGATCGCCACCACGCGCTGCATGCCGGCCGCGTCCAGCGACGGAATCGCGATGACCAGCAGCTTGGCCGCGGTTTCCTTGGCGATCGCGCCGGCCTCGTCGATGCGGCCCAGGATCGGCAGGCCCTGCAGCTTGGCGCCGTGCAGGTGGCCGGCGTCGTCGACGAATCCCACGGGCTGGTAGGCACCGGAGCGGCGCAGGTCGCGCACCAATGCCTCGGCCGCACGGCCGGCGCCGACGATCAGCACACGCCGCGCGGTGTCGTCCGAGTGCGCGATCTGGTAGTCCTTCCAGGCGCGATACAGCAGCCGCGGCGCGCCCAGCAGCGCCGACAGCGCGAACGGATACACCATCAGCACCGACAGCGGGATCGCATCGAAACGGCTGTAGGCCAGCCCGAGCACGATCGCCACCAGGCCATAGAAGCTGGCCTTGAAGATATTGAGCAGGTCGGGAACGCTGGCGAAGCGCCACAGGCCGCGGTACAGGCCGACCTTCCAGAACACCAGGCCCTGGGCCACCAGTACGATGGCGGTGTTGAGGTTCCACAGCGGCAACGGATGCTCGCCGGGGAGCATGGTGTAGCGCGCGGCGTGCAGCAGTTGCCAGCAGACCCAGACGATGGCCAGATCGTGGATGACCACGGAGGCCTTCGGAAACAGCTCGGTGACTCGGTCGCGCGTGGAAAGCATCAGTAATCCGTAAGAGTTCGGCGCATCCGGTTGCGCAAAGCCAGCCAAAGCACACCTGCCGAACAGAACCAGGCGATCGTCAGACCGGCCTGGAGGCCCGCATCCAGCGGTCTGCCCAGCCGCGCAATTGTAATCGCGACAATGCTGAACAGACCGTAGGCGAGCGTGACGACAGTATGGCTACTGCCGGTGTGTACCCAACGCTGATAGAAATGTTGCGCGTGCGGTTGCCACCAGCGTTCGCCGGCGAGCATGCGCGAGGCGAGCGTGAAGCCCGCGTCGATGGCAAAGGCCGACAGCGGAAATGCCGGCAGCCAGGGTGCCTGCCCGCCGGCGACGATGTACCAGGCGAACAGCGCGGCGATCAGGTAACCGAGCGCGCCGCTGCCGACATCGCCGAGGAAAATGCGCGCCCGCGGGTAGTTGAACGGCAAAAATCCTGCGCAGGCCACCAGCAGCACCCAGCACGGCCAACGCAGCGGCTCAGGCAGCAACCAGGCGAATCCCAGGGCGGCGAGCATCGCCTGGCTAGTGGCCAGACCATTGATGCCATCCATGAAATTCCAGATATTGATCAACGAAACCGTCGCCAACCACACCAGTGCGACCATCCACAGCGGTTGGCTCGCCCTGTAGACAAGTGCAGCCAGCAGAGTCGCCGCCACCGCATGCACCAGCAATCGCAACGCCGCCGACAGCGAACGGTGGTCGTCCCACCAACCGACGCCGGCGACCAGCACCAAGCCGGCGGCAACGGTGGCGACGCCCGCGCCGTGCTGCGGCCATTGCAGGGCCGCCCAGCCGCAGGCCAGCAGCACCGCCGCCACGATCGCCACGCCACCGCCGCGCGGCGTCGCCACGGTGTGGCTGCGCCGCTCGCCGGGCGCATCCATCAACTTGCGTTTGAGTGCGTACTGGCGCGACAGCCAGGTGCCGACCGCGCTGAACACCCCGAGCGCCAAGAGCAGCGCGGCTCCTGCGACGGGCACTACACCACCGCGTAGTTGAGCAACGGCTTGACCGTGCCCCACTCCTTGCAACTGGGGCATTGCCAGTGGTGGGTGCGCGCGCCGAAGCCGCAGCGGGTGCAGCGGTAGCTGGGATTGCGCACCAGCAACTGGTCGGTGATGTGCTTGAGGTCCTGCAGAGTCGCGGTGGAATCGGCGCCCTCGGCCAGGGTCAGGTCGATCAGCGCGGACTCGCCGCGCACCGACGGTCGGTCCTTGAGCTGCCGGCCCAGATAAGAGCGCGCAGCGGAAATGCCTTCCTGCGACTCCATCAGGCGGGTCAGCGCCAGCACCGGGGCGATGCCGCGGTAGTGCTCGGTCATCTCCGACAGGAACGCGCGCGCGCCGCTGAGATCCTGGCCGCGGCGGTAGCACTCCATCAGCGCCGGCATGATTTCCGGCAGGTAGTCCGGGTCGTGGCGGGCGGCGCGTTCGAAGGCGCGGATCGCGGCCTCGTCGTTGCCGTCGTCGACGTCGATGCGCCCTTCCAGGATGCCAGCGCGCACCGACTTGGCGTCGGCCTGGTAGGCGCGTGCGATCGCCGCGCGCGCCAGTTCGTTCTTGCCCGAGGCGCGATAGCGATCGGCCAGTTCGCATTCGAACTGGGCGATCAGCTTGCCCATCGGCTCACCGGTCACCTCTTCGTAGCGGGTGGCGTTGTCGATGGCCTTTTCCCAGTCGCGCTCGGCCTGATAGATGCTGATCAGGTGCTTGAGCGCCTGCGGCGCGCGCTGGTCGATCTGCGCCAGTTCGGTGAACACGGTTTCGGCGCGGTCCAGCAGCCCCGACTTCATGTAGTCCTCGCCCAACGCCAGCAAGGCCTGCACGCGCTGCGCGTCGCTCAGGTCGCCGCGCTGGACCAGGCCCTGGTGCAGGCGGATGGCGCGATCGACCTCACCGCGGCGACGGAACAGGTGGCCCAGTGCGACCTGGGTCTCGAAGGTTTCCTTGTCCAGTTCGGCAATGTGCAGGAACAGCTCGATCGCCTTGTCCGGCTGCTCGTTGAGCAGGTAGTTGAGGCCGCGGAAATAGGTGCTGGATAGCCGGCTGACCTGGGTGTCGCCATGACGCTGGCCGCCACGGCGACCGATCACCCAGCCGCTCAGCGCCGCCAGCGGCAGGAACAGGAAGAACCAGAACCACTCGGTCAGAAAGTCCATCGAAGATCAGCGTCCGTCCAAGGGCTGGTGGGCATGGGGGGAAACCGGCGCGACGGCCGGCGCAGCGGCGTTCGCGGCCTTGTTGGCGCGACGCAGCTTGGCATACAGGGGAATCACCAGGGCCGCCAGGACCAGCGAGGCACCGATCAGCACGCCGGCGAACAGCGAGACGATGATGGCGATGCCGGAGGTGGTGGCGATGCTGGAGAACACGAAGTTGATCTGGATCGGCTGCGAATTGAGCGACCCGATGACCAGGCCGGCCAACAGCAACACCAGCAGGATCAGCAGTCGTGCAATCTTCATGAGCAACTCCAGCGTCGGGAGACACTAGATTAGCCGAACAGGCGTGGATTCCGGCAAGCGCCGGACGCCGGGCTCAGGGCGTGTCGGATTCGACCGGGACGACGCCGCTCACGCGCTCGCGCAGCTCCTTGCCGGGCTTGAAATGCGGCACGTGCTTGCCGGGAAGCGCGACGGACTCGCCGGTCTTGGGATTGCGTCCCAGGCGCGGCGGCCGGTAATGCAGGGAAAAGCTGCCGAAGCCGCGGATCTCGATGCGATCGCCGCCGGACAGGGCGCCGCCCATCATTTCCAACAACGACTTCACCGCCAGATCGACGTCGTCCGACTTCAGATGCGCCTGCTTGCGCGCCAGGATTTCGATCAGCTCGGATTTGGTCATTTACGGATGCGTGCAGTGGGGTCGCAACCTGGCACGGCCCGGGAACACCGGGCCGTGCCAGTAACGCTGCGTGTGGCGGATTACTCGGACTTGTTGCCGTTCAGCTGCGCACGCAGCAGCGCGCCCAGCTGGGTGGTGCCGCCCGACGCGGACTGGTATTCCTCCAGCACTTCGCGCATTTCGGCATCGTCCTTGGCCTTGATCGACAGCTGCAGGGTGCGGCCCTTGCGGTCCATGCCCACGAACTTGGCTTCGATCTTGTCGCCGACCTTCAGGTGCTGGCTGGCGTCGTCGACGCGCTCGTTGGCGATGTCGCGTGCGGCGACGTAGCCTTCGATGCCGTCGGCCAGGTCGATGGTGGCGCCCTTGGCGTCCACTTCACGCACCACGCCCTCGACCTTCGAGCCCTTCGGGTTGGCGGCCATGTACTGGCCGAACGGATCCTGCTCCAGCTGCTTGACGCCCAGGCTGATGCGCTCGCGCTCCGGGTCCACCGCCAGCACCACGGCTTCCAGCGTGTCGCCCTTCTTGAAGTTGCGCACGATGTCTTCGCCGGTGGTGTTCCAGCTGATGTCGGACAGGTGCACCAGGCCGTCGATGCCGCCGTCCAGGCCGATGAAGATGCCGAAGTCGGTGATCGACTTGATCTGGCCGGACACCTTGTCGTTCTTCTTGTGGGTGGCGGCGAAGGTCTCCCACGGATTGGCGGCGACCTGCTTCATGCCCAGCGAGATGCGGCGACGCTCTTCGTCCACGTCCAGCACCATCACTTCGACTTCGTCGCCGACCTGCACGACCTTGGACGGGTTGACGTTCTTGTTGGTCCAGTCCATCTCGGACACGTGCACCAGGCCTTCCACGCCCGGCTCGATCTCGACGAACGCGCCGTAATCGGTGACGTTGGAGACCTTGCCGAACACGCGGCTGTTGGCCGGGTAGCGGCGGGCGATGTTATCCCACGGATCCTCGCCCAGCTGCTTCAGGCCGAGGCTGACGCGGTTACGCTCGCGATCGAACTTCAGCACGCGCACGTCCAGCTCGTCGCCGACGTTGACCACTTCGGACGGATGGCGCACGCGCTTCCAGGCCATGTCGGTGATGTGCAGCAGGCCGTCGATGCCGCCCAGGTCCACGAACGCGCCGTAGTCGGTCAGGTTCTTGACCACGCCCTTCAGGATCGCGCCTTCCTGCAGCTTGTCCATCAGCTGCTCGCGCTCTTCCGAGTGCTCGCTCTCGACCACGGCACGACGCGAGACCACCACGTTGTTGCGCTTGCGGTCCAGCTTGATCAGCTTGAACTCCAGTTCCTTGCCTTCCAGGTAGGCCGGGTCGCGCACCGGGCGCACATCCACCAGCGAACCGGGCAGGAACGCGCGGACATCCTTGATGTCCACGGTGAAACCACCCTTGACCTTGCCGCTGATGCGGCCGGTGATGGTCTCATTCTTCTCCAACGCTTCTTCCAGCTCGTCCCACACCATGGCGCGCTTGGCCTTCTCGCGCGACAGCACGGTCTCGCCGAAGCCGTTCTCGAGCGAGTCGAGCGCGACCTTGACCAGGTCGCCTTCGGCGACGTCGATTTCGCCAGCGTCGTTACGGAACTGCTCGATCGGCACGATGCCTTCGGACTTCAGGCCGGCGTTGATCACCACCACGTCGCCGCGGACTTCCACGACGGTACCGGTGACGATGGCGCCGGGCTTCAGCTTGGCCAGGTTGGCTTGGCTGGCTTCGAACAGTTCGGCAAAAGATTCGGTCATTTGAAATTACTCTAGTGGACACACGGACAGGGCGTTTTCTTCTGGAAAACAGCGACTGTCCACCTGTTAGTCGGCCCGAACAGCGGCCGGGTGTGGAATGGAAAAACCGCAGCGCGGGATGCGCAGCGGAGCCTTTGACGCTATCGGTGGAACCTGGATGTTGCGGGTGTTGCGAGGAACCGGCGGCATCCATGACGATGCCGCCCTGCTGCTGCCTGCGTGCCGCTTAGACCGGCAGCAACTGCAGGACGCGGCCCACCACCTGGTCGATGTCCATGCCGGTGGTATCGAGGAGGACGGCATCGTCTGCCGGCCTCAGCGGGGCCACCGCGCGTTGGGCATCGCGTGCGTCGCGGGCCATGATCTCGCGCAGCAGGTCGTCGAATATAACCGAAACCCCTTTTTCCTTCAACTGCTTATGCCGGCGCTGGGCACGCTCCTCGGCGCTGGCGGTCAGGAACACCTTGCAGGGGGCGTCCGGGAAAATCACCGTCCCCATGTCGCGACCGTCGGCGACCAGCCCGGGAGGGGTGCGGAAGGCCCGCTGGCGCTGCTTCAGCGCCGCGCGCACCTCGGGAATGGCGGCGATCGCCGAGGCCACCGCGCCGGTGGTCTCCAGGCGCAACTCGTCGGTGGCGTCGGCGCCGTTGATCCGGACCCGCAGGCCGCCGCCGGCGACCTCGTCGAAATCCACCCGGGTGTCGAAAGTGCAGCGCACCAGGGCGGCGGCGTCGGAAATGTCCAGATTGGCCCAGCTGGCCGCGACCCCGACCGCCCGGTACAGCGCCCCCGAATCCAGGTAGTGCCAGCCCAGGCGGGCGGCGACGATGCGGCTGACGGTGCCTTTGCCGGCCCCGGATGGGCCATCGATGGTCAGGACGGGAGCGGGCTCGTTCATGCGGTTCCTCGGACGGGGGGCGGCGCATTGTAGCGCCGACGCCGGCCGGGCTGGCGCAAGCAGTTGAAACCATGAAGAAAACCAGGCTACAATCGCCGGCTTACTGATCCCGCGCCATGGTTTCGGCCGTGCCGCCCTCCTTCGAATCCACAAGTTTACGCCGAGGTGTGCCATGAAAGTCCTGTCCTCCCTGAAGTCGGCGAAGGCCCGTCACCGCGACTGCAAGGTGGTCCGCCGCCGCGGCAAGGTCTTCGTGATCTGCAAGTCCAACCCCCGTTTCAAGGCGCGTCAGCGCTGATCCGACCCGGCCTGCCCTGCCGCACCGCGCGCAGCGGTGGCCGGTCGTCGACGAAAGCCGCCTTCGGGCGGTTTTTTGTTGCCGAAGTTTGCTGTAATCGGCGTTCGTCCTCTGGGGAGTACACGTGATGAAGCATCGTCTGTCCGTCCTGCCGCTGCTGGCCGTGTTGGGCCTGGCCGGCGGCGCCCACGCCGAGACCCTGCTGGTCGATCGGGTCAAGGAAGAACCCGCGGCGGCGCTGCCGACCCGCGGCCTGAGCATGGCCCAGGTGCAGGCGCGCTACGGCGCCCCGCAGCAGAAGCTGGAGCCGCGCGGCGGCCAGAAGCGGCAGTGGCCGACCATCAACCGCTGGGTCTATCCGGCCTTCACCGTGTACTTCGAGAAACAGAAGGTGGTGGACGTGGTCGCCAACAAGGCCGATCCCAACGAGATCGGCCCGAAGCCGGCGATCCGCTAGCGCGCGTCCCGGGCAAACACCCGCACATTTCTGTGTGGGGACGTAGATAACCGCCGGGCGTCCCCCGGCAGCACGTGAGTAGTGGTCGCAATGTCTGATCGTCTTCGCCTTCCCGCGGAATGGGAGCCCCAGTCCGCCATCCTGATCGCCTGGCCGCATGCCGGCACCGACTGGGCCGAACGCCTGGCCGAGGTCGAGGAGACCTACATCGCCCTGGTCGCGGCGATCGTGCGCTTCCAGCGGGTGCTGATCTGCGTGGCCGATGCCGACCTGCAGATCTATGCCGAGGCCCGGCTGCGCTCGGCGCGGGTGGACATGCAGCGGGTGCGCTTCGTCGAGGCCGAGTACGACGACACCTGGCTGCGCGATTCCGGCCCGATCACCCTGGCGCGCGCCGGCGGCGGCTTCCAGTTGCTGGATTTCCGCTTCACCGGCTGGGGCGGCAAGTTTCAGGCCAGCCGCGACGACCAGTTGGTGAGCGTGCTGGCCGAACAGGGCCTGTTCGCCGACAGCGCCGTGCGCCGCATCGATTTCGCCCTTGAGGGCGGCGCCATCGACTGCGACGGCGCCGGTACCCTGCTGACCACCTGGCAGTGCCTGCACGAGCGCCACCCGCAGCGCAGCCGCGAGTCGCTCAGCCACGACCTGGCCGACTGGCTGGCGCAGCAGCGCGTGCTGTGGCTGGACCACGGCTACCTGGAAGGCGACGACACCGACGCGCACATCGACACCCTCGCCCGCTTCGCCGGGACCGACGCGATCGTCTACCAGGCCTGCGACGACGCCGGCGATTCGCACTACGCCGAGCTGCAGGCGATGGGCGCCGAACTGGCGGTGTTGCGTACCGCCGAGGGCGCGCCCTATCGCCTGTTCCCGCTGCCGTGGGCGCAGCCGGTCATCGATGAGGGCCGGCGCCTGGCCGCCTCCTACGCCAATTTCCTGATCGTCAACGGCGCGGTGCTGATGCCGGCCTACGGCGACGCGGCCGATGCGCAGGCGCAGGCGGTGATGGCGCAGGCCTTCCCGCAGCACGAAATCGTGCCGATTCCCTGCCGTGCGCTGATCTGGCAGAACGGCAGCCTGCACTGCATCACCATGCAGTTGCCGGCCGGACTGCTCGCGGACTGAGCCGCCGCCGCTGCGCCGCACGCCGGCGCAGCGCCGACCACGCCCGTGCTGCGGCCACGCGCGGCGCGGCATTCATCTCCCTGGAACCTGCCGCGCGGCCATCCGCGCTACCATGCCGGTTTACCGCGAACCTTGATTCCGCAATGAGCCGAAACACTCTTTCCGTCGCGCTGATCCAGGAGCGCAACCACGGCGACGCCGCGGCGAACCTGGCAGCGATCGAATCGCGTGTGGCCGAAGCTGCCGCGCAGGGCGCGCAGTTGGTGCTGCTGCAGGAACTGCACAACGGCGCGTACTTCTGCCAGCACGAGTCGGTGGACGAATTCGACCTGGCCGAGCCGATTCCCGGCCCCAGCACAGAACGCCTGGGCGCGCTGGCCAAGCGCCATGGCGTGGTCCTGGTCGGCTCGCTGTTCGAGCGCCGCGCCGCCGGCCTGTACCACAACACCGCGGTGGTGTTCGAAAAGGACGGCAGCCTGCTGGGCAAATACCGCAAGATGCACATCCCCGACGATCCGGGCTTCTACGAGAAGTTCTACTTCACCCCGGGCGATCTGGGCTTCACCCCGATCCAGACCTCGGTCGGTCGCCTCGGCGTGCTGGTGTGCTGGGACCAGTGGTACCCGGAAGCGGCGCGGCTGATGGCGCTGGCCGGCGCCGAACTGCTGCTGTATCCCACCGCGATCGGCTGGGACCCCAACGACGAACAGGCCGAGCAGGAACGCCAGCGCGATGCCTGGATCCTCAGCCATCGTGGCCATGCCGTGGCCAATGGCGTGCCCGTGTTGAGCTGCAACCGTGTGGGCCACGAGCCGTCGCCGCTGGGTGCATCGGGCATCCAGTTCTGGGGCAACAGCCATGTGCTCGGTCCGCAGGGCGAGTTCATTGCCGAAGCCGGCGCCGAGCCGACCGTGCTGGTCTGCGACGTCGACCTGCAGCGCAGCGAGCACGTGCGGCGGATCTGGCCGTTCCTGCGCGACCGTCGCATCGATGCCTACGGCGATCTGCTGAAACGCTACATCGACTGACCTGCAGCGCCGCCCCGGTCCTCGCATGCGCCGCGCCGCGGGTTGCGACGCAGCGTGCCCCGGCGGCAGGCGCCCATGCCTGTCGCGGCCGATGCCCTCACACCCTCAATGCCCGCTGAGCCCCGGCGCCGACGAGGCGCCCTCCGATGAGTGATGGAATGAACGAACTTTCCCAGGCCGACGGCGACGATGCGCTGTTCGACGGCCAGCCGTACCGCATCGTCGAACGCGATGGCATCCGCTACACCCTGCTCGGCACCGCGCACGTGTCCCTGGCCAGCGTCGCTGCCGTGGAACGGGCGATCGGCAGCGGCCGCTTCGATGCTGTGGCGGTGGAACTGGATCCGCAGCGCCTGCAGGCGCTGACAGATCCCGATGCGCTGACCAAGCTGGACCTGGTGCAGGTGATCCGCAAGGGCCGCGTGGCCCTGTTCGCCGCCAACCTGGCGCTGGCCGCCTACCAGCGGCGCCTGGCCGAGCAACTGGGCATCGAGCCCGGCGCCGAACTCAAGCGCGCGGTGCTGCTGGCGCGCGAACGGCAGTTGCCGGTGTACCTGGTCGATCGCGAAGTCGGCCTGACCTTCAAGCGCGCCTCCAGCCGGCTCGGCTTCTTCGGCAAGCTGAAGCTGGCCAGCGGCCTGCTCGGTGGCCTGTTCGCCTCCGACGAGGTCGGCGAGGCGGAGATCGAGAAGCTCAAGCAGGGCGACATGCTCGAGGCCAGCTTCGGCGACTTCGCCAGCGAGAGCCCGGCGCTGTACGAAACCATCATCGCCGAGCGCGACCGCTACATGGCCACGCGCCTGCGCGAGGAACAGGCGCAACAGCGCGCGCTGCCGCTGACCGGCAATGCCGAACCGCTGGAAGGCGCGCCGTCGACCGGCGTGCGCGAGGTGCTGGCGGTGGTCGGTGCCGGTCACCTGGCCGGTCTGGCGCGGCATCTGCAGGGCGACCAGGACGACCCGGCGACGCTGCGCAAGGCGCTGGAAGAGGTGCAAACCAAGAAGAAGGTGCCATGGATCACCCTGACCCTGACCGCGCTGGTGCTGGGCGGCGTGGCCTGGGGCTACTGGCACGGCGGTTTCGCGCTGGGCACCGACCTGCTGCTGCAGTGGGTGCTGTTCACCGGCGGCCTGGCCGGGCTGGGCTGCATCCTCGCCGGCGGCCATCCGCTGAGCGTGATCGCCGGCGCCATCGCCGCGCCGCTGAAGCCGTTCCGCCCCGGCGTGCCGGCCGGGGCGTTCAGCGCCCTGGTCGAGGTGCACATGCGCAAGCCGGCCTATGGCGATTTCCTGGCCCTGCGCGACGATGCGCAGAACCTGCGCGGCTGGTACCGCAACCGCGTCTCGCGGGTGGTGCTGACCTTCCTGCTGACCAACCTGGGCAGCATGCTCGGCGTGTGGCTGGCCGGCTTCCGCATCTTCGGCAAGCTGGCGGGTTGAACAGCCGAAGGCATTGACTTCGTAGGAGCGGCTCTTGTCCCCTTTTGCGGGATCAGCCGCGACGGGCCTTCCCTGGGACGCCTGTCGCGGCTGAAGCCGCTCCTACGAAAAGCTCATGCGGCTTGCGGTGCAGCGATACCACGCGCGCGCCGCACCAAGCCCGCCACGCCGTTGCTCAGATCGTCCAGGATCGCGTAGATGGTCGGCAGGAACAGCAGGCTGACCACGGTCGAGAACGCCAGGCCGCCGGCGATCGCGCGTGCCATCGGGTAGTAGGCCGGGCCGTCGCCGAACATCTGCGTGGTGGTCAGCGAGATCGGCACCATCGCCAGAATCGCCGTGCCCATGGTCATCATGATCGGGCGCAGGCGCTCGCGCGAGCCTTCGATCAGCGCCTCGGTACGGGCCAGGCCGCGCCGGCGCAGGTTGTTGATGTGCTCGATCATCACGATGCCGTTGTTCACCACCACGCCCATCAGCACCAGGATGCCGATGAAGGCCATGATGCCGAAGCTGGTGCCGGTGATCCAGAACAGCCAGAACACGCCGAACACTGAGAACAACACACCGCTCATGATCGCCACGGGAAACAGCAGGGATTCGAACATCGCGGCCATCACCACGTAGATCATCACCAGCGCGATCAGCAGGTTGAACAGCATCTGCTGGCTGGCCTGATCGTCGTCCTGGCCGTCCGCGCCGTCGAAGCTGTAGCGATAGCCGACCGGGAAGTCGACCGCCTTGAGGGTGTCCTCGATCGCTTGCTTGGCCTCCGGCGCGGTGACCTTGGCGCCGAGGTTGGCGGTGATGGTCAGCGTGGTCTGCCGATTCGTGCGGGCGATCTGGGTCGCGGCGGCGCGCGGTTGCGTCTCGACCAGGCTCAGCAAGGGCACGCTGCGCCCGTCCTGGGTGCGCACGTTGAAGCTGTCCAGGTCTTCCGGCGAGGTCTGCTCGGCGCCGGCGAAACGCACCCACACCGGCACCTCGTTGTCGCCGTGGCGGAACTCGCGCAGCGACGCGCCGCGCAGCGCCAGGCCGACGAAGCTGGCGACCTGCTCGGCGCTGAAGCCGAACGTGGCGGCGCGCTCGCGATCCACCCGCACCGCCAGTTCGGTGCTGCGGTCGCCGCTGTCCACGCGCACGTCGCGCAGTTCCTTGCGCCGTGCCAGCAGCGGCACCACGTCGTCGGCGAGCGCGCGCAGCGCCTCGGTGGAATCGCCGACCAGTTGTACCTGCACGGTCTGCCCGCCACCGTTGCCGCCATCGCCGCCGTTGCTGTTGCCGACGTGGAAGTCCACCCGCGCCGAACGCGGCAGTTCCTTGCGGATGCGTTCCATCAGGCCGGGCAGGTCGCGGACCTGCTTCAGATCCACGGTCAGCGTGGTGCTGCTGCCCTCCTCCTCGCTGAACCAGGAATACACCTGGGTCACGTGGTACTGCGCGCGCCGCGCATCGACGAAGCGCTCGAGCCGGGTCACTTCCCCGGCCATCTGCTCGCGCGTGTACGCGCCCTTCCACTGGTAGCCGATGAAGACCTGCTCGCCGCCGTCGCCGCCGAACATGTCCTTCTTGGTCTGCATCATCGGGATCACGCTCAGCGCGCTGATCAGCACGATCGCGCAGACGCTCCAGCCGCGGTGCGCCAACGACCAGGCCAGCACCCGCGCGTAGCGGCGCTGCAGGCGCGGGATCAGCCCATGCGGGGAATGCAGCAGTGCCGGGGTGCGCATGCGTGCCGACAGCATCGGGATCAGGCTCACCGCCACCAGCCACGACGCCAGCAGCGACACCGAGATGGTGATGGCGATCTGCGACATGAAGATGCTGATGTTGTTGGTCTCGCCGAACAGGTTCGGCAGGAACACGATGCAATGGCACAGGGTGCCCGCAGACAGCGCGATGGCGACGTTGCGGGTGCCGACGATGGAGGCGCGCTGCGGCTGGTCGGGCATGCGCTCGCGCTCCTGGTAGATGCTCTCCACCACCACCACCGCGTTGTCCACCAGCATGCCCACTGCCAGCAGCAGGCCCATCATGGTCAGAATGTTGAGGGTGACCCCGGCGAAGTACATGAAACCCAGGGTGATTGCGAAGCAGATCGGGATCGCCAGGGTCACCATCAAGGTCGACGGCCAGTGGCGCAGGAAGAAGAACAGCACCGTCACCGACAGCAGCAGGCCGACCGCGCCGGCTTCGGCCAGTTCCGCCAGCGACGAGGTCACCGCCTTGCCCTGGTTGTCGATGACCTTGATCTGCACGTCGCTCAGCGCCGGCTGCTTGCGGATCTGCTCGACCTCGGCCAGCACCGCGCGCGAGACCTCGACCAGGTTGGCGCTGCGCTCCTTGAACACGTCCAGGCCCACCGCCGGGCGCCCGTCCAGGCGCCGGCCGTAGCTCATCCGGGTCGGTTTCAGCCGCACCTCGGCGATGTCGCCCAGGCGCAGGCCCTTGGCGTCGATGACCAGGTCGCGCAGTTCCTGCAGGTCGCGCAGTTCGCCGACCGGCTGCACCCGCAGGCGCTGGCCGTTGTCGTCGATCTGCCCGGCCGACAGCGAGAAGTTGAGCTTGCCCAGGCGCTCGCTGAGCTGGTTGAGGCTGAGGTTGTGCGCGCTGAGCCGGTCCGGGGCGATGGCGATCTCGACCTCGTTCGGCGGCGCGCCCGACACCGAGACCTTGGCCACCCCGGGAATGCGCTCCAGGCGACGCTTGAACTCGCGATCGAGCATGTCGTACGCGCCGGTCAGGTCGGCCGCGCCGGCCAGGCGCACTTTCAACACCGGCTGATCGCTGCTGGACCATTTGAACACGTTGTAGCGCCGCAGGTCGGTCGGCAGGTCGGCGCGGATCGCGTCGATGCGCTCGCGCGCATCGGAGGCGGCGATGGCGATGTCGCGGTCCCAGTCGGAGAACTCGATGAAGATGTTGGCGCCGTCGGCGGTGGCGGTCGAGCGCATGCGCTTGATCCCGGTCATCGTCGCCAGCGCTTCCTCGGTCGGCCGCACCAGGTTGCGCTCGACCTCGTCCGGAGTGGAGCCGGTGTACGGCAGCTGCACGAACAGGAACGGCGCGGAGATGTCCGGCAAGGCCTCCAGCGGCAGGCGGAAGGCGGCGATCAGCCCGACCACCACCAGCGACACGAAGCACATGATGGTGGTGACCGGACGGCGGATGCTGAACTCGGCGACGCTCATGCCGGGGCGCCCTCGCCGTCCTGCAGACGCTGCTCGCCGTGCTCGCGTTGCCGCGCGCGGCGTCCGCGCTCGGCGTAGTACGCGTCGGCGCGGCGGTCCAGGCGGTCGTAGACCACCGGGATCACCAGCAGGGTCAGCAACGTGGACACCAGCAGCCCGCCGATCACGGTGATCGCCATCGGCGCACGCACCTCGGCGCCCTCGCCGCTGGCGATCGCCAGCGGCAGGAAGCCGAACAGCGTGCACAGCGTGGTCATCACGATCGGCCGCAGCCGCGAGCGTGCGCCTTCGATCAGCGCGGCACGCTTGGCCACGCCCTCCTCGCGCAACTGGTTGACCTTGTCGATCAGGATGATCGCGTTCTTGGTCACCAGGCCCACCAGCAGGATCAGGCCGATGAACACCACCACCGACACCGGCTTGCCGGTCAGCAGCAGCGCCAGCACCGCGCCGACCAGCGCCAGCGGTATGGTGAACAGGATGACGAACGGGTGCAGCAACGATTCGAACTGCGAGGCCATCACCAGGTACACCAGGAACACCGCCAGGCCGAACGCGAACAGCAGCGAGCGTGCCGACTGCGCCAGTTCCTCGCCCTGCCCGCCGATGTGCATGCCGACGCCGGCGCCCAGCGGATCGCGCGCCACCATCTCGCCCACCTCGCGCACCGCCGTGCCCAGGTCGATGTCGCGCAGGTTGGCCGAGACGATCGCCACGCGGATCTGGTCGGCGCGGTGGATCTCGCTGGGACCGGTGGTGGCGACCACGTCGGCGACGGCGTCCAGGGTCACCGGCCGGCTGCTGCCCGGATTGACGATCAGCCGGCGGATGCTGTCGACGCTGGCGCGGTCGCTCTGCTGCGCGCGCACCAGCACGTCGATCTTGCGGTCGCGGAAGCTGTAGCGGGTGGCGACGTCGCCGCGCACCTTCTTCACCACCACGTCGGCGATCTGCCGCGTGGTCAGTCCCAACGCACCGGCACGTTCCTGGTCGAAGCGGATCTGGATCTCCGGGAAGCCCTCCTCCACCGTGGATTTGACGTCGGCGAAGTGGCCATTGCCGCGCAGTAGCGCCGCCAGCTTCTGCCCGGCGTGCTGGATGGTCTGCAGGTCCTGGCCGCGCAGTTCGATCTCCAGCGGCGTGGAGAAACTGAACAGCTCCGGCCGGCTGAAACCGACCTGCACGCCCGGATGGTTGCGCATCGTCGCGCGCATGCGCTCGCTCTGCTGCGCCTCGAACTGCGCGCTGCCGCCGCCGGCCATGGCGATGGTCAGCTTGCCGATGTTCTCGCCGCTCTCGGTGGGGTTGGCGTCGAGCCGGGTGCCGCTGCCGCTGACCCCGTACAGCGCCTGCACCCCCGCATCCTTGTCGTGCACTTCCTGCAGTTCGCGCACCAGCGCATCGGTCTGCCGCAGCGGCGTGCCGGCCGGCAGCTTCACCGTCATCTCGAAGCGGTCCTGCGCCAGCTGCGGGATCAGGTCGGCGCCCAGCAGCGGCGCCACCGCCAGGGTCGCGGCAAAGGCCAGCGCCGCCAGTCCCAGCACCCAGCCCGGACGCGCCAGCGCGCCGGGCAGCAGCCGCAGGTAGCCGCGCTCGGCCAGCGCGTACGGCGCCATCGCCAGGGCGCTGGCCTTGCGCATCACCGGCGCGACCACCGCCACCGCACCGCGCCACAGCCGCACGCACAGCCAGGCCACGCCGAAGAACACCCCGCGCACCGCCGCAGCGGCGCCGCGCCGGCTCCAGGCCAGCGGCTTCAGCCAGCCGCGCCGCGGCTGCCAGTGCGGCGGCGCCGGCTCCACCGGGAACGCCAGCGGCGCACGGCCCTTCAGCGAGCTGAGCATCGGGATCAGGGTCATCGACACCACCAGCGAGATCGCGATGGCGATCGCCACGGTCAGCGCCTGGTCGCGAAACAGTTGCCCGGCCACGCCTTCCACGAACACCAGCGGCAGGAACACCGCGATCGTGGTCAGGGTCGAGGCGACCACCGCCATGCCCACCTCGCGGGTACCGACGATCGCCGCATCGAGCACGCTCAGGCCGCGCTCGCGCGCCTTGGCAATGCTTTCCAGCACCACGATCGAATCGTCCACCACCAGGCCGGTGGCCAGCGCCAGGCCGCCCAGCGACATCACGTTGAGGCTCAGGCCGAGCCGATCCATGAAGAAGAACGTGGTCACGATCGACACCGGCAGCGACAGCCCGATCACGAACGTGCTCCACCCATCGCGCAGGAACAGGAAGATGATCAGGATCGCCAGCAGGCCGCCGATCACCGCGTCCTTCTTGACGTCGCCGATGGCGTGTTCGATGAAGCGCGACTGGTCCTCCAGCGTGGTCAGTTCGGCGTCGGCGGGAATCTGCGCCTGCAGTTGTTCCAGGCGCTTGCGCAGCGCCGCCGCGGTGGCCACGGTGTTGGCGTCGCCTTCCTTGTAGATGGCCAGTTCCACCGCCTCCTTGCCACCCAGGCGGATGATCGCCTCGCGCTCCTTGTAGCCCTGCCGTACCTGCGCCACGTCCTTGAGCCGGATCGGCATGCCGCCTGCGACGGTAGTGGTCGTGCTGGAGGTCGCGCTCTGCGCCGCCGACGCCGCGGCAAGCGCCGCTTCCGAGCCGGTGGAAGCGGCGATCGCGTACATCTGCTGCAGGGCCGCGTCGGCCGCGTTGCCACCGGCGCCCTGGGTGGTCAGCAACAAGTTGCGGATCTCGTCGAGGTCGGCGAACTGGTTGACCGTGCGCACCAGGTAGCGCTGCGTGCCCTGCTCCAGGCGCCCGCCGGAGAGATTGACGTTCTCGTCCTTGAGCCGCGCGATGACCGTGTCGATCGGCATGTTGAGCTGCGCCAGCCGCTGCTGGTCGATGTCGACCTGGATCTCGTCCTCCAGCCCGCCGCCGACCTTGACCGCGGCCACGCCCGCCACCGGCTCCAGCTTCTTCTTCAGGTCCTCGTCCGCGTAGCGACGCAACTGGGTCAGCGCGCGCACCGCCTCGGCGTCGGTGTGCGCGGCGGTCTTGCTCGACAACACCAGGCGCATGATCGGCTGGGTGGAGGGATTGAAGCGCAGCAGCACCGGCGCCTTGGCCTCCAGCGGCAGCGACAGCGCCTCCATCTTGTCGCGCACCTCCAGGCTGGCCTGGTCCATATTGGTGCCCCAGGCGAACTCCAGCACCACGTCGCTCTGTCCGGTGCGCGAGACCGACTTGAGCTTGCGCAGGTTCTTGACCACGCCGACCGCCTCCTCCACCGGCTCGGTCACCAGCGTCTCGATCTCCGACGGCGCGGCGCCGGCGTACTCGGTGCGCACGGTCAGGGTCGGATAGCTCAGGTCCGGCAGCAGGTTGACCTTGAGCCCGTGCAGCGCGATCGCGCCGAACAGCAGCATGGTCAGCGTGATCATCGCGATGGTCACGCGGCGGCGGGTGGCGAATTCGACCAGGCCGCCGCCGTGCGCAGCGGCGGGCGCAGGCGGCGCGTGCGCGTCGGGACCGGCGCCGTGCATCAGCGCGCTCCGGAAGCGGTCGCCGGTGCGGCAGCGGCGACCTCGCGTTGCGGCGCGATCACCTGCACGCGGCTACCGTCGCGCAGCGCGACCTTGCCGGCGGTGACCACCTGGTCGCCGGCCTGCAGTCCCTGGCGAATCTCCACCCACGGCCCTTCGGCATAGCCCAGCGTCACCGGCACCCGCGCGACCTTGCCGGCGACCACGCGGAACACCGCCGGCTCGCCATCGTCGAGCAGCGCCAGCCGCGGCACCACCAGCGCATCGGTGCGCTGGTCGTAATCGATGCGGATGCGGCCGAACATGCCCGGCTGCAGCGCTTCGGCGCCCTCGTCGAAGGCGCAGACCACGCGGAAGGTGCCGCTGCCGGCATCCACCACCGGTGCGATGCGGTCGACCCGGCCACGGAACTGCTTGCCCGGCAGCGCATCGGCCAGCAGGGTCACCGGCTGCCCGGTCTTGAGCGTAGCCAGTTCGCGCTCGGGCACGTTGAGCGTGGCCTCCAGCCGCGAGTCGTCGACGATGCGGAAGATCGGCGTATTGATCTGCACGAAGTTGCCGGTCTTGATCGAACGCGAGGCGATCACCCCGGAGATCGGCGCCACCACCGTGGCATAGGACAGCTCCAGCGCGGCCAACTGGTGTTGCGCACGCACGTTGGCCAGGTCGTACTTGATCTGGTCGACGTCGGCGGCACTGACCAGTTGCTGGCCCACCAGTTGCTGCGAGCGGCGGTAGTTGTTCTCCAGCTTGCGCAGTTGCGCCTCGCTCTGCGCCAACGCCAGGCGCGCGCGGTCCGGGTCCAGCCGCACCAGCGGCTGCCCGGCGCGCACCTGCTGGCCTTCTTCGGCCAGCACCGCCAGGGCCACGCCGGAGGTCTTGGCGACCACCTGCGACTCGGCGCGCGCTTCCAGCGCCGCGGTGCCGCTGTAGCTGGCCGCCACCGCGCGGCGACTGGCCGCCGCCACCTCCACCGGCACGGCCTCCGGTGCCTTTTCGCTGTCGGCGGCCTTGGCCTTGGCCTCGGCGGCCGGCTTGCAGCCGCCGAGCAGCAGCGTGGTGGTGACCAGCAGCGCGGCGGCGCAAGTGGCAGTGCGGCGCGGAAGCGGTCGCGTCATCGTCGTATCCCCGGTGGATGGCGTAAATGGTGTTGTAGATAAGTAGATCACCAAATAACGTCGTGCCGTATGCCCCAAAGGTCACGGGTCGCCCACCGCCGCCAGTTTCGGAGCCGCGAAAGGTGAGGCTATACTCGGGCCGTTCCGTGTTCCCCCACGCCGGAACCCCAATCCGTCCTCCGGACCACGAAACCATGCGCACGCAGCCGCTAGCCGCTTGTTTTGCTCTGGCCGTACTCGTTTCTGTTGGGGCCGCCCCGGCCATGGCGCAGACCGCGCCGGCGCCCGCCGCTCCCGCCGCCGCAGCCGCGGCACCCGCGCCTGTGCAGGGCAACGCGGCCAACGGCCGGGTGCTCACCTACACCTGCCAGGGCTGCCACGGCGTCACCGGCTACAAGAACGCCTACCCCAGCTACCGCATCCCAAAGATCGGCGGGCAGTCGGCGCAGTACCTTACCCAGGCACTGACCGAATACCGGCTCGGCAAGCGCAAGCACCCGACCATGCAGGCCCAGGCGGAAAGCTTCTCCGACCAGGAGATCGCCGACATCGCCGCTTTCCTGTCCACCCTCAAGTAGGCCTCCCATGCCGAACGCCGCGCACGCCTTGCGTCCCGCCCTCGTCCTGCTTGCCGCCCTGTGCCTGGGGGCCTGTTCGCAATCGCAGGTGGAATCCACCAGCAAATCCGCCGGCGACCCCGGCCACGCCAGCGGCGAGCACGGTTCCGGCTCCTCCGCCGGCCTGCCCGGCGGGCGCATCGAGGCCGGCGACAAACTGGCCCACGCCAAGGGCAAGGCCACAGGGCAGAGCTGCATCGACTGCCACGGTGCCGACGGCAACGCGCCGATCGACCCGACCTATCCCAAGCTCGGCGGCCAATACGGCGACTACCTCGCGCACGCGCTGCAGGCCTACCGCGGCGGCACGCGCACGCATCCGCTGATGAGCCCGCAGGCGGCGCAGCTCAGCGACCAGGACATCGCCGACCTGGCCGCCTACTTCGGCTCGCGCAGCAGCCAGTTGCGCGATTTGCACGGCGTGAATTGAACGCACCACGCGCTGGCAGCGACGCACACCGCATGACGTGCGTGGTCGCCTGCACCATGGTGCACTGCTGAGCAGCGGCGACGCGGCCGCACGCGGTGCGCTCCGGATGTGCGTTCGCATCACGCTCAATCTGTCGCTCCCGCGCCATCCAACGCGAGGGCCCCACGTAGGAGCGGCTTCAGCCGCGACCGGGCTTCACCGGGAACGGCCGTCGCGGCTGAAGCCGCTCCTACGAGACAGCACGTCGTGCGCGACAGATCGTTTGGAGTTGTCTTTCCCCAGCGATGAGCCCATTCATGGAAAGCCGTGCCGCTGAAGCCGCCCACTCAGTGCAGCCGCGTCGCTCGCGTGCGCTGAAAGCAGGTGATGTGCGGCGCCCTCTTCTGACACCAAGCCCGCACCCCGCCACTCAACGACTGCCGTTGTCTTCCTGCAGCTCGCGCTTGAACGGCACGTTCGGCGGCGGCCGTGCGCCGGCCGGCTGCTCGTTGAGATTGGGGTCGGTGATGCTGCAGCCGCCGCCCACCTGCAGGATCGAGATCACGCAGGAAATGCTGCTGGTGGTGCCCGGTATCGGGATCTTCACCGACTTGATGCCGCGCCGCACCCACTCTTCCAGCAGCGTCGCGTTCGGCAGCCAGTACTTGTCGAACGAGGTCGGCGTGTAGTCGTACGGCGGACGCTTGAGCCACTCGCCGGCCTTTTCGATGCGCTCGCGCGTCCAGGTGTCGGTCTCCGAGCCGGGCGCGCTGCGCGCCGGCGCCTGGTCGTTGCCGCGGCCATCGGCCAGGCGCACGCTGCCGTCGGCATTGAACAGGCCGCCGCCCTTGCTGGCGCCCGCACCGGCATCGCCTGGACGATTGCGGGCGGCCGCACCCCAGTCGTCGCCGCGCTGCGGCGTTGCCCAGCCGCCATCGCGGGCGACCGGCGCAGGACCACTACCAGGCGCTGCGGCCTGACTGCCGGGCGGTGCGGTGCCGGCCGTAGCGGCGGTCGGCTTGGCAGTCGCACTGGCCGCAGCGCCGGCTGCGGCGGCCGGCGCCGGCTGCGGGGTCGGCGCGCTCGCCGGCGTGGTGTCCGGGCTGGCGACCGGGGCAGCCGGCGGTGCCGGCGTGGGTGAGCTCGCGGTGGCGGTACTCGGCGTCGGCACTTCGATCTGACGCACCTGTGGCACCTCGGCACTGCGCAGCACTGTTGTCGGCACCGGCGTGCGTAGCTGTGGCGCCGGAACCTGCACCTGCGGCAACGGAGCCGGCACCTCGCGTTCGCGCACCTGCACCTGCGGCGCGGCCGGGCGCGGCGTCGCGATGTCGCGCGGCCGCAGCTGCGCCACGGTCGGCACGTCGGTGACCACCTCGACCTCGCGCACCGGCACGTGCACGTCGGGCGGCACCACCGCGCGCGGCGTCGGGACCGGCACACGGACGCTCGGCGGCGGCGGCAGCACGAAGTCGCGGGTCGGCGTGGGCGTCTCGGTCACCTGCAGCGGCTGTTCCGCCGGTGGTGGCGGTGCACTGGCCGTGGTCGGCGCGGGCACCGGCCGAGCCGGCTCCGCGGCAGGTGCAGGTGCAGGCGCTGCAGCGGCGGGCGACGTCGGGCGCGGCCGCGCGGACGCGGCGCGCTGCGCACGCGGCGGGGTCGGCGACGTCGCGTCCGTGGATGCGGACGCTTCGGCCGGCGCACCGCCACCGCTCTCGGCGGGCGTGCCGCGGCCGACGAATTCCACCTGCACGCGTCCGGCCTGGTGCGCATCGGTCAGCGGCGGCAGCCAACGCACGAACGCCACCCACAGCAGGAAGATGGCGAACAGCAGATGCAGCAGCAGGCTCAGCAGCACGGCGATGCGCCGCCACCAGCGCTGGTCGTACGGCGCCGGATCCCAGTGCTGCCACCACAGGCGGCGGAACGCCTGCCACAGCGGCAAGGCCGGCAGACGCGTGGTCACCAGCGGCTGCGCCGGCGGCATCGCCGCAATCAGCTCGGGGGCGGCGAACGGCCGCGGCACGGCGGGTTGCGCCGCGATCCAGTGCGCCCATGCGTATGGCAGACCGGTGCGGCGATCGCGCAGCAGCTTGCGCGGCGTGCGCGCCAACAACACATCAAGGATGTCGGTGGCGCGCGTCACCGGCAGCGGGACGTCAGGCGGCCGAATCGCGCGGAATGTAGGGAGCGCTGCCGCTGTCGTGGTCGGTGGCGTCGCGCACCGCGGTCACCCCGGGCACGCGGCCCATCAACGTCTTCTCGATGCCCTGCTTCAGGGTCACATCGGCCATGCCGCAACCGTGGCAGCCGCCGCCGAAGCGCAGCAGCACCACGCCATCGGCGGACACTTCCTGCACCGCCACGCGGCCGCCGTGCTGGGCCAGTTGCGGATTGACCTCGTTTTCCACGACCCAGCGCACCCGCTCCACCAGCGAGGCCGCCTCGCCCGGCGCTTCGCCCTTGATCTTGGGCGCCTTGATGGTGAGCTGCTGGCCGGTGCCCTGGGTGACGTAGTCGATTTCGGCGCCGTCGAGCCAGGCGACACTGTCGGCCGCCACGTACAGAGTGAAGCCGGCGCAGTCGATCGCCCATTCGTCGCCGGCCAGGTCCGCCGGCTCGGCGAACTCCAGCCGCGCATCCGCGCGCGGGGTGCCGGCATCGACCGCGCTCAGGCGCACGCCCATGCCGGGCACGGCCTCGCGTTCGAGCAGCTTGCGGAAATGGGCCTGTGCGTTGTCTGAGATCTGGATCATGCGGGTATTCTAGACCCTTCCACGCCCTGCGCTCATCGCGGGCAGTATGTTGACTGGCCCTGTCCGTTCCACCGCAGAGACCCTCCATGAACGACCTGATCCCCCTCGCCCAGGCCCATTGCTCGCCCTGCAAGGGCAGCGAGTACAAACTGACCCAGGCGCGCGTCGCCGAACTGCTGCCGCAGGTGCCCGGCTGGGAAGTCGTGGAGAACGGCACTGCGATCAGCCGCACCTTCCGCTTCCCCGACTATTACCGCACCCTGGCCTTCGTCAACGCGCTGGCCTGGATCGCGCACCGCGAGGACCACCACCCCGACCTGGGCGTGCACTACGACCGCGTGGTGGTGCGCTACTCCACCCACGACGTCGGCGGCCTCAGCGAGAACGACTTCATCTGCGCCGCCAAGGCGTCCGCCCTTCCGGAATGATCCCGATGACCGCCACCGCCCGCCGTCTGCTCCCCCTGGCCTGCCTGAGCACCGTGCTGCTCAGCGCCTGCGGCCAATCCCAGCAATCCCAGACACATACCGTGGCCCAGCCGCCGACCGAGGTCGCCGCGGTGAAGACGCCGCCACCGGACTACCCGATCGACGTGGCCTGCGCCGGGCTCGGCGGCACGGTGGTGCTGAAGGTGGTGGTCGGCGTGCAGGGCAAGCCCACCGAGGTGGACGTGGTCACCGGCAGCGGCCAGGCCAAGCTGGACGCCTCGGCACAGGAGGCCGTGCGCGGCTGGACGTTCAAGCCGGCCACCCGCAACGGCCAGGCAGTACCGTGGACCATCCAGGTGCCGGTCAACTTCAATCCGCCGCAGCCGCGCCCGGACCGTTGCTTCGCGCTGGACGGGCAGGCGCACAAGGCCGGCTGAACCACGGGCGCGCGCCGCGCGCCTTCACGCGACACCTGCAGCGCGCCGGGTCTGATCGACGCCTCTTCTTCGGAACCGCCGGCGCATGCTGGACATCCCCTTGCACAACGTCCTGGTCGCGCTCGCCGTGACTCTCGGCGCCGGCCTGGCCACCGGCCTGGGCAGTGTGCTGGTGCTGTTCAGCAGGGGACCCAATCCGCGCCTGCTCGCCTTCGGCCTGGCCTTCTCCGCCGGCGCAATGGTGTATGTGTCGCTGACCGAGATCCTCGGCAAGTCGATCGCCGCCTTCAGCGCGGCCTTCGATCCGCGCCTGGGCCAGGCCTACGCCACCCTGGCGTTCCTGGCCGGCATGGTGCTGATCGTGGCGATCGACCGGCTGGTGCCCAATCCGCACGAAAGCCTCAACAGCCGCGATCCGTTGTTCCGCGACGACAACCGCGCCTACGTCAAGCGCGTCGGCCTGCTCACCGCGGTGGCGATCACCGCGCACAACTTCCCCGAGGGCCTGGCCACCTTCTTCGCCACGCTGGAGAGCCCGGCGGTGGGCATGCCGCTGGCCTTCGCCATCGCCGTGCACAATATCCCCGAAGGCATCGCCATCGCGGTGCCGGTGCACTACGCCACCGGGCGCAAGTCCTATGCCTTCGCCGCCAGCCTGCTGTCCGGCCTGGCCGAGCCGATCGGCGCGCTGATCGGCTACGTCGCGCTGGCGCGCGTCCTGTCCGAGGCGGTGTTCGGCGCGGTGTTCGGGCTGATCGCCGGGGTGATGGTGTTCCTGGCCCTGGACGAATTGCTGCCGGCGGCCAAGCGCTACGCGCAGGGGCACGAGACGGTGTACGGCCTGGTCGCAGGCATGGCCACGCTGGCGCTCAGCCTGGTGCTGTTCCGCCTGTCCGCGCCGGTCTGATGGCAGCGGCCGACGCCGGCTGAACGCGCGTTCGCTGACCCGCGCGATAGCGCCGCGCAGAAAGGTCGCAGACACCCAAGGCGGCGCATGCTGCGGCCACCTTCGCCCCGCTCGATGAGGTGTCGCATGGATCTCCGCCCGTTTCCTCCGGCCAGGCTGGCCCTGTTCACCGCCCTGAGCGTGGTGGCGCTTGGCGCCTGTCAACGACAGGATGCGCCCGCCCCCGCGGCCCAGGCCGATGCGCCGGCCCCCGCCGCAGCGCCGGCACCTGCGCCCTACGTCGCGCCCACCGCCGATCAGCTGTATCAACTGGTCGCGCCGATCGCGCTGTTCCCGGACAAGCTGCTGGCGCAGACCCTGGCCGCTTCGGTGTATCCGGACCAGGTGATGTCCGCGCAGGACTGGCTGCGCAACAACCGCACCCTGTCCGCCACCGACCGCCTGCAGGCGGCCGCGGCGCAGCCCTGGGATCCCAGCGTCAAGGCGCTGACCGCCTTCCCCGATGTGGTCGACCAGTTGGCCGGCAACGGCGACTGGACCCGCGCGCTGGGCGACGCCTACGCCCACGATCCCAACCAGGTGCTCGACGCGGTGCAGGTGATGCGCCAACGCGCGCAGGCGCAGGGCCACCTGCGCAGCACCCCGCAGCAGCGCGTGCAGGTGGTGCAGCGCACCGTGGTGGAGCCGGCCCCGGCCTATGCCGACGCGGTGCCGCCGCCGACCCGCACCATCGTGATCGAACCGGCGCAGCCGGACGTGGTCTACGTGCCCCGCTACGATCCCGACGTGGTCTACGGCGCACCGGTCAACGTCTATCGCGAGTACCGTTACCGCCCGCCGCGCCCCTACTACGACACCGGCGACCTGGTCACCGCCGGCATCATTTCGTTCGGCGTCGGCGTACTGGTCGGCGACGCGCTCGAACACCACCACCACAGCGTGTTCGGCTGGCTGGAACCGGCGCCGCCGTGGCACAGCTGGGGCTGGAACAACTGGGGGGTGAACTGGAACGCGCCGCCGTCGGCGCCGAACTACGTGGTCTACCGCAACAGCGTGTACGCGCCGCGCACCACCATCATCAACAACCACTACGACAAACGCAGCTACGTGCACAACGACTACCGCGGTGCGCCGCCGCCGGCCGCGCCGATGGGCGGTCCGGGCGGGCAGCAGGCCTTCGCTGGCGCGCGTGCGCCGGGGGCCGCGATGGCCGCCGCGGCGATGGCGGCACGTGCGCCGGCAGCGGCGTTCGGACCGGCGCGCGCGCAGCCGCCGGCGATGCCGCAGACCATGCCGCATTTCACCAACCAGATGCTGCAGGCCGGCCGCCCGGTGGCGGCGATGCCACCGCCGGTGCAGCGCCTGCCGGCGCCGGGTACGCCAGCGGCCATGGCCGCCGCGCGTGACCAGCGGCTGCTGCCCGGTTTCGCCCAGCGTGTCGCGGCACCGCAACGCAGCGTGGCGATGGCCCAGCCGAACGCGTCTCGCGCGGCTCCGGCGATGCCGGTCCCGCAGTTCCATGGCCGCCCGGTACCGCAGGCGCTGACGCCTACGCCGACGCCGCGCTTCGCCGAACCGCCGCGGCGCGGCGACCCCGCCATGCAGCCGACCGGCTTCGCCCGCGACAACCCGGCCCGCGAGATGGCGCGTGCGCAGCCACCGCGAGAGGCGATGCCGGCCGAAGCCCCGCGCGCCCAGGCCTGGCATGCGCCGGCGCCCCAGCGTGAGGCGCGCGCGCAGGAGATGCCGCGCGAGACGATGCGCGCACCGATGCCGGAACCGCGCCAGGAGCAGCGCCAGGAACAGCGCGTGGCCCGGTTCTCCCCGCCGCCGCGCATGCCCGAGCCGCGGCCGGCCGAGTCGCGTCCGGCACAACGGCCGGCGCCCGCGCACCACGACGGGCGCCACGATCACGACCATCACGAAAGCTGAGCGCAATGCGGGGGCGGCAGCGATGCCGCTCCCGCTCCGCCACGCCGGGCTCAGCCGAGGCGGTTCAGCGCCTCGGCCAGTTCGTCGGCCAGCGGTGCGTTCAATAGATAAGGTGTCTTGCCGTCGTCCAGGCTGAACTCCAGCGAGGCGGCATGCAGGAACAGGCGCTTGAGCCCGATCTGCTCCCGCAGGCGCTTGTTGACCGCCGGATCGCCGTACTTGTCGTCGCCGGCGACCGGATGCCCGAGGTGCTGGGCATGCACGCGGATCTGATGGGTGCGGCCGGTCTCGATCCGCACCTCGCAATAGGAATGCCCGCCACGCCGCTCCAGCACCCGGAAGTGGCTCAGCGACGGCTTGCCGGCCGCGTTCACCTGCACGTGGCGCTCGCCGCCCTGGCGCAGGCCGATGTGCAGCGGCGCGTCCACGCTCATGGTGCCGTCGGGCATGCGCCCGACCAGCAGGGTCAGATAGCGCTTGCTGATGCCGCGACCCTGGACCCGGTCGTCCTCACGCATCAGCGCCTGCAGTTCGGTCAGCGCCGAACGCTTCTTGGCCACGATCAGCAGCCCGGAGGTGTCGCGGTCGAGTCGGTGCACCAGCTCCAGCGACTGATTGGGACGCAGCGCACGCAGCGTCTCGATGGCGCCGAAACTGATCCCGCTGCCGCCATGGCTGGCAACGCCCGACGGCTTGTTCAGCGCCAGCAGCCGCGCGTCCTCGTAGACGATCGCCGCCTCCAGCCTGGCCATGAACGCATCCGGCGGCGCGCTCTTCTCGCCCTCCTCGGTCAGCCGCACCGGCGGGATGCGCACCTCGTCGCCGGCTTCGAGCTTGCGCTCGGCCTTGGTGCGGCCGCCATTGACCCGCACCTGCCCGCTGCGCATCAGCTTGTAGATCAGGCTGCGCGGCGCGCCCTTGAGCTGGCCGAGCAGGAAATTGTCTACGCGCTGTCCGGCCCTGTCTTCCGGGACCTTGAGAATGCGCACCGCGCTGGTCGCGACATCGCGCGGCTTCGGAGGGATCGGGGGGGAAGTCATCAGGCAGTTTATTCTGTTACACTCGGGGGGCGAGATAAGGGTTTGATTTCGTTGGAAGTTAGTTGAGGGCCAGAAGCCCGGCTTACGACGATTCCGGCACAGTGCGCGACCACCGCCCCCGGGGCGGCCATGTTAGCGGCTCACCGGCCTACCCGGCCATCGCCGGATGCCGCAAGCGTCCGCGCTGAACATGCCCCGTGCGGCGCCCAGCCTGGCTGGAGTCGCCGCCGGTCCTGAACCACCTAAAAGCAAAAAGCGCTCCCGCGGCTCGCCGTGGTGTCGTAGCGCTGGAAACCCAAGACGCCCACCCCGCGCCTGCGCGATGGGCGACGAAGCGTGACCAGAAGCGAAACCCCATGGCGTTCCGCGCGGTAGCAGCGCGAGGAACGCAACAATGAAGCGAATGCTGATCAACGCCACGCAGGCAGAAGAACTGCGTGTGGCCATCGTGGACGGCCAGACCCTGTACGACATCGACATCGAGCAGCCGTCCAAGGAACAGAAGAAGTCCAACATCTACAAGGGCCGCATCACCCGGCTCGAGCCCTCGCTGGAAGCGGCCTTCGTCGAATACGGCGGCGAGCGCCACGGCTTCCTGCCGCTGAAGGAAATCTCCCGCGATTACTTCCAGGCCGGCGTCGACCACAACAAGGCGACAATCCGCGAACTGCTGCGCGAGGGCCAGGAAGTCGTAGTGCAGGTGGACAAGGAGGAGCGCGGCAACAAGGGCGCGGCCCTGACCACGTTCATCTCCCTGGCCGGCCGCTACATGGTGCTGATGCCGAACTCGCCCAGCGCCGGCGGCGTCTCGCGCCGCATCGAGGGCGAAGACCGCGCCGCGCTGAAGGAAGCGCTGGACAAGCTGAACATCCCCGACGACATGGGCGTGATCATCCGCACCGCCGGCGTCGGCCGCGATGCCGAAGAGCTGCAGTGGGACCTGGACTACCTGCTGCAGGTGTGGAAGTCGATCGCCGAGGCCGCTCTTGCCAAGCCGGCGCCGTTCCTGATCTACCAGGAATCGCGGCTGATCATCCGCGCCCTGCGCGACTACCTGCGCGCCGACATCGGCGAGATCCTGGTCGATACCGCCGAGATGTACGGCGACGCCAAGGAGTTCATGCAGCAGGTGATGCCGCAGAGCCTGCGCAAGCTCAAGCACTACACCGACGACATCCCGCTGTTCAACCGCTTCCAGATCGAGTCGCAGATCGAGGCCGCCTACGAGCGCAGCGTGCGCCTGCCCTCCGGCGGCTCGATCGTGGTCGACCAGACCGAGGCGCTGACCGCGGTGGACGTCAACTCCTCGCGCGCCACCAAGGGCAGCGACATCGAGGACACCGCGTTCCAGACCAACCTGGAGGCGGCCGAAGAGGTCGCGCGCCAGCTGCGCCTGCGCGACCTCGGCGGCCTGGTGGTGATCGACTTCATCGACATGGCCTCCAACAAGCACCAGCGCGAGGTCGAAAACCGCCTGCAGAACGCGCTCAAGTACGACCGCGCGCGGGTGCAGATCGGCCGCATCTCGCGCTTCGGCCTGCTGGAGATGAGCCGCCAGCGCCTGCGTCCGTCGCTGGGCGAGTCCAGCCAGATCGTCTGCCCGCGCTGCGACGGCCACGGCCGCATGCGCAGCGTCGAGTCGCTGTCGCTGTCGATCATCCGCGTCGCCGAAGAGCACGCGATGAAGGAGAACACCGGGCAGGTGCTGGTGCAGGCCCCGGTGGAGATCGCCAACTACCTGCTCAACGAGAAGCGCCGCGCGCTCAGCGAGATCGAGAAGCGCCACGACGCGCCGATCGTGATCGTCGCCGACGAGCAGTTGCACACCCCGCACTACGAAGTGACCCGCCTGCGCGAGAACGAGCTGGGCGAGGAAAGCACCAAGCCCAGCTACCAGCGCGGCACCCCGCGCAAGCTGCCGGTGCATGCGCTGACCAAGGCGCAGTTGAACATCCCGGCGCCTGCGGTAACCAATGTGAAGCACTCGCAGCCGGCCCCGGTGCGCGAAGTGGTCGAGGAACCGGTGGCCGCACCGGCTCCGACGCCGGTGGTTGCGCCGGCCCCGGTCGCGCCGCCGGCCACCGGTGTGGTCGGCTGGCTGAAGCGCATCTTCGGCGCCGGCGACAGCCCGGCCCCCGCCCCGGCCGCGGCCGAGCCGGCTCAGCGACAGCGCCCGCAGGACGGCAACCGCAACCGCAACGACCGTGGCGATCGCAACGACCGTAACGCCCGCCGCGACGGCAACCGCAACGGCGGCCAGGGCGGCAATGCCGCCCGCGGCAACGGCAACAACGGTGGCGGCAACGCCCGCCGCGACGAGCGCCGCGCCGGCAACGGTGGCGCCGCGCCCGCCGGGCAGCAGAACCAGCAGCCCAAGGCGCCGCGCAACGAGCAGGCCGCGCAGCAGGCCAAGCCGCAGCAGCAGCCGCAAACGCCGAAGCCGCCGAAGCAGCAGCAGCAGCCGCAGAACCCGCCGCGCCAGCCGAAGCCGCAGCAGGAGCCGGCGCAGGCCGCCGTGCAGGGCGACAAGCCGCAGCGTCAGCCGCGCGCCGACGAGGCCGTCGCCAAGCAGCAGGCCGCGCCGGTCGCGACCGCTCCGGTGACGCCGGCGCAGGACGCCACCACCCTGGCCGCCGCGGCGATCGCCGGTGGCGCGATCGCCGCGACCCAGGAGCCGGCAGCGGCCGTCGAGGCCGCCACCCCGGCACCGGTGCAACCGGCACCGGCCGCCGCAGCAGACAGTATCGATGCGCGCGAAAGCGCCGCGGAAACCGCACAGGCCGTGCCCGCTGGCGAAGGCGCCGAGGGTGAGGACGGTACGGGCGACGCCGGCGGCCGCCGCCGTCGTGGCCGTCGCGGTGGCCGCCGCCGCCGCCGTGGCAATGGCGAAGCCGGCGCTGCCGGCGATGCCAGCGGGCTGGACGATGCCGACCTGGATGCCGGCGACAGCGACAGCGATGGCGAAAGCGCGCAGGCGCCGAGCCGCAGCCAGCCGGAGTTCGACTTCGACGACGACGCAGCCTCCGACGCGCCGGCGCCCAAGCCGCAGTCGCCCGCGCAGGAAAAGCGCGAGCCGCAGGAAAAGCGTGAGCCGCGTCGTGAGCGTCCGGCTGCTGTCAGTGCACCGGCACCGACCGATGACGCAGCAGCCCAGCCCCCCGCGCCGATCACCGCCGACCCCGTGCCTGCGCCGGCCACCGCACCGATGCAGCCGGCCGCTGCCGATGCCGTGATCGCATCGCCTGCGCCGACCGCGCCGACTGCACCGACCGCTGCAGCGCAGGGCGTCAACGCTGCCGCCGTGGCCCACGCCGATACCGTGGTGGCTGCAGCACCGGCTCCGGTCGCCGCGACCACGCCGGTTGCGCAGGAAACGGTCGCCGCCGAGCGCGCGGCAGCACCGTCAGAGCCTGCAACCCCGGTCGTCGCGCCGGCCGCGCCGCAGCAGCCGCAGGCGGTCACCGCGTCCGTCGAGCAGCCGACCGCCACCGCCGTGAAGGCGCCGGTTGTGGAACCGGAGGCCGCGGATGCCACGGCGACGGTCGAGGATCCGGCGAGCGTGACTGCACCGGCGACGGCTACCGTCGCGCCGAGCGCGGCGCCGACGACCGCGCCCGCCGTTTCCGCGGAACCGCGTGCCGAGGAAACCGCGCCGGTCAAGCCGGCCTACGCGCCGGTGCAGACCACCCTGCTCGACGCCTTCGCCGAGGCACCGGCGCAGGTCCCGCAGAGTGGCGAAGCAGCGGCCGCAACGCCGACCGAGCCTGCATCTGCCCCGGCGAGCGACAGCAACGCCGCGGTCGCCACGCCGGCCGCGCCGACGCAGGCGCAGGTCGCGGCTGCAGACGAGGCGAACAAGAAGGAACGTGCCGCCGCGGCTGCGCAGTCCGCAACGCATGCGCCGCATGCCGCGGACAAGGCGAACGGCGACGAGCACAAGGATCGCGGCTGATCCAAGCGCGTTCCGTTGCAGCAGGAAAAAGCGGCCTTCGGGCCGCTTTTTTCATGGGCGCTGCGAAGCGCGCGCAATGCGGTATTTCAAGGCGATCGCCCGCATGCGCGAGACTTCAACGCCTCCTGCTCGCGCTGCCATCCCGTAGGAGCGGCTTCAGCCGCGAGGCCTCACCGGTAACGCCTCGTCGCGGCTGAAGCCGCTCCTACGAGAGCAAATGGTCGCGCACGTGATGCATGGAAGGCGGCGACTGGCGTTGTCCTGAAGATGCCCCAACACCTGCACGCCCATGTCGTTGCAGGCTTGCTGCAGCAGTGCCTGACGCATGCGCGAAGAGCGCCTGCAGCCTCCTACACCGCGCTTGCGCCAAGTGATGCAGCGGCGGCACCCAGCCATCGCGACCGCGGCACTTGCGAAGGCACGGGACCTCGGCGAAGCCGACGAACGCTTGGTCTCAGTCGATCTACCACGAACAAGTCCCCTCGTTCGTGCAAGCAAAACGCAAGAGCGGCCCGAAGGCCGCTCCCATGCAGTCCGACCAGTCCCGGCGATTACAGCGGGTGCGCCGGATCCAGCAATCCGTATTGCGTGGCCAGGCGCGCCAGGGCGATGTTGTCCTGGATCCCGACCTTCTCAAACAGTCGCGCCTTGTGCGTGTTCACGGTCTTGGCGCTGAGGCTCAGGCGCTTGGCGATGTCTTCCTGGCGCAGGCCGCGGGTCAGCAGCAGGGCCACTTCCAGTTCGCGCGGCGACAGCGCGTCGAACGGCGAGCCGCCGCCTTCCAGATTGGCCAGCGCCAGGTTCTGCGCGATGTTGGCGCCGAGGTATCGCTTGCCCATCGCCACGTCGCGCACCGCGCGCAGCAACTCCTGTGCATCGCCGGCCTTGCCGACGTAGCCGGAGGCGCCGGCTTCCAGCAGGCGCTTGGGCAGCGGGCCGTCTTCCAGTACCGACACGATGATGACCTTGGTGCCGTGGTTGCCCTTGACGATACGCTCGGTGACTTCCAGCCCGCTGACGCCTGGCATGTGCAGATCGCACAGAACGATGTCCGGCTTCAGCTGGCGGATCTGTGGGAGCGCATTTTCGCCGCTGTCAGCCTCGCCGACGATCTCGATATCCGTTTGATTCGACAGGATCAGCTTCATGCCCGTCCGGACAAGAGCGTGATCATCGACCAGAAAAACCCTGATGGCCATCTCGTATAACCCCAACGCAGCGGATACCGCACCATCCAGAGTATCTGCGTGAATTATTCAGGGCAAGACGAATTCGTAGACAAACGATGACGCTTCACGGGGTGCTCATTCGCACCTCGCGAAACGTCATGATGGCGTCATCAAAACCCTGCCGAGCTTACTCAAGGCTCGGCACGCAGGGTCGAGTGACCTGCCTGCGCTTTCCTCGGAAGGCGCGCGACGGTCCCTGCGTCAGGCCGAGGCCAGTATGCGGGCGCGATGGGAAAAGCGTTATCAGGACAATCCTGATCTCACGTCAGAATTATCTGACCCTCGCCCTTCCCGCTCCCGGACACTCCCCACCGCGGATTCCCGGACAGAGCCGGCGAAATTTTCCGACAACCGGCTTGGGAAATGGCCGACGCGCGCCATCGCACTTTGGTACGACCACGACGCGCTTGGCCGCCTGCGGCACACTGCCCGGATGAACATGATCCGCCCCTATGTCACCCAGGACCACGCCGCCTGCCTGGCGCTGTTCGACAGCAACGTCCCGCAGTTCTTTGACCGCAGCGAACGCGCCGCCTTCGAGCGCTTCCTCGAACACGACGTGGGCACCTGGCACTACCTGGTCATCGTCCGCGCGTGCGCGGTCGTGGCCTGCGGCGGCCACGCGCTGCGCTCCGACGGCCGCGTCGCCAGCTTCGGCTGGGGCATGGTCGACCGCCGCCTGCACCGCCAGGGCCTGGGCCGCGCCTTGACCGAGGCGCGGCTCGACGCCTGCCGGCGCAGCGCCGGCGTGGCGCGGATCGAACTGGACACCAGCCAGCACACCCGGGCGTTCTACGCGCGCTTCGGCTTCGGCGTCGAACGCGTGATGGCCAACGGCTATGGCCCGGGGCTGGACCGTTGGGACATGGCGCTGGACCTGGATCGCCTGCTGACTCGCCACGGCCACCGGCATGCGCCAAGCTGCAGTGCGCTCGGCCATGGCGGCCCTTGGCCAGGACGAAAGCAGCAACATGCCCCGCTGCAGGCAAGGCCTGCGACCAGGACGAAAAAGCACACGCAGGCGGCGCACTGCGCTCGGCGCATCCGATCGATGCACTGATCGCCGCCCCCCCACGCACACGCACTCAGCCGCGCGCCACCGCGCAGATCGCCTCGATCAGCATGCGCTCGCAGCCGCGCGGCAGATCATGGCCCATGCCCGGCACGGGCAGATACCTGGCGCTGGGAATCGCGTGCGCCGTGTCCTCGCCACAGGCCGACAGGATCAAGGGATCGTCGCTGCCGTGAACGACCAACGTGGGCGCGGCGATGGTGGCCAAGCGCGCGCGCCGATCGCCGGCCGTGGCGACAGCCGCCATCTGCCGTGCCGCCCGTGCCACGGCAACGCGCCAGCTCCTGCAGCAGCAGCTTGCGATGGGCCTGAGCATCGAACGGATACCCGCTGCCCGCGAGCCGGCGCGCGAACGCCAGACGCGCTCCCAGATAGCCGTCCAGATCGTGCGCGGGATCGGGTTCAGGCGCCGACATCAGCGCCATGACCTCCGGCGTCGCCTGTGGCAGCGCGGGGTTTCCCGTGCTCGACATGATCGAGGTGAGCGACAGCACCCGCTGCGGATAATCGCTTGCCAGTATCTGCGCGATCATGCCGCCCATCGAGCGTCCGACGATGTGCGCACGCGCCACGCCCAGCCCATCGAGCAGTCCGATCGCATCGCTGGCCATTGCGGCGAGCGTATACGGCGTCTCGGGCTGTCGCCCGGCCCGCAGTGCGGCGGCGAGTTCGGCGAAATCCGGCACTGCGCACGTGCTGAAGTGAGTGGAGGCACCGGCATCGCGGTTGTCGAAGCGGATGACGCGATAGCCCCTGGCTGCCAGCCCCGTGCAGAAGGAGCTGGTCCAACGAATCATCTGCGTCCCCAATCCGGAGATCAGCAGCACCGCCTCGGCATCGGCATCGCCCACGCTGTCCCAGGCGATGTCGAGGCCTTCGACGCGTACGCGTTGTACGGCGCCGATCGCTCCAGCATCGCCGATCATCCGACAGAACACTCGGACAGTGGCAACAGGCGCGCGTCCTGCAGCGCCGCAGTGCGATGCCCAAGACCTGCGAGATACGCGGGATGGCTGGCGAAGCCGACGAACGCTGCCGGACTCGCTTGCCGGATCAGCATCGCCATGTCCCAGCGCTCGTCGTTGGGGCCGATCAGGAACGGACCGCCGCGACCGAGGAACAGCAGGTCGCCCCGCTCGCGCGCAGATGCGGCAACGTATGCCGGATGTAGCGATCGAACGCCTGCGCGCCGCTGATGGGCACGGCGGGTGCCAGTTGCGGATGCTGCGCGTAATCGGCAACCTCGCGAAATCGCAGCAGGTTGAGCATCACCAGCGACGCAGTCATGCCGCGCTGCAGGAAGCTGCGACCGGCGTCCTGGGTCGGTTCGAGATAATGCGTGCGGCCCGGGTCATGCATGCGGGGCTCCAGATATGGGGGGCGAAGACGCGCCAGCGGGGGCGTCGAAGGCGAGGTGCAGCGCATATGCGCGGACATCCGCAGGCCAACCGGCGATGCGGTGTTCCAATGCGGCGCGATCGTCCGCAAAGAGTGCGCGCAGCGCCTCTTCGTAACCGGGCAAATCGCCGGCCAGCGCCTGCATGAAACGATATGCGCGCTCCTGCGCAGCGCGGCGCTGCTGGCGTGGCTGCGTCGCCTTGCGGGCCTCGTCCACCAGCCGACGCAGCACGGCCGAGGCACCACCGGGCTGCGACGCCAGCCATTCCCATTGCCGCGGCAACAAGGTCACCTCGCGCGCGACGACCCCCAGCTTGGGGCGTCCGCGGCTTCTGCCGTGTCCCCCCGCGTCCGGCACGACGGCGGCGACGGCGCCAGAGCCGTCGCGTTCGGTGGCGGACGCCGGCGGTCGCGACCACCGTGCCAGAACCTCCGCATCGCTGCCCCGCACATCGAGATCGACGATGCCGCCGCTGGCGTCGTCGAAGATCAGCAGCGTCTCGCCCGCCAGTACCGCGCGCTTTGCAGCCAATGCGACCTCGCCCAGCGGCCCGGCCATCCACATGCGGTGGCCGGCGAAGGCGGTACAGGGCATTTGCAGGGGATCGGGCATGGCAGACACGCTGAAAACGTTCGGCAATTTATACCCGGGTAAAATTTATCCGTCAACGACGTCCGCAGATCGCTTCGCTGGGTCGACACGCGCTGTCGAACGCGGCCCCGCTCCTTCGCCGCACCGCATTCGTCCTCATGCGGCGAGCGCATAGCGACGGCAGTGCTCCAGATAGCCGGCTTCGTGGTGGCCGGCGAGCGCGACCACGCTCTCCCAGAGCCACGACGGTGCGTCGATGGCCTTGCGCCGATCGGCGTTCAGCAGTTCTAGCCACCCGGCGCGCGTCCGCGGCTTCATCTGTCGCGCATGCGCCTTGCCGACGACGAAGGCGAGATAGCGCGCGGAGCGCACCGCCTCGGCATGATTGAACTGGTCGACTTCGAGTTTCAGATCGCGCGGCGAGAGTTCGCGAATGAACAGCGAGCGGCCCAGCATGTGCACCGGCATCATCCTGCTGCCCAGGTAGGGCGACAGCGCCCGCGCCGCGGCGGTGACGCGCTCCGCGTTGTCCGCCGGCATCCGCACGTCGGGCGCCGCCGGCGCGATCGGCGCAACCGCCTCCTTCAGATCGACCAGCGCATAGGACCAGTGGCCCTTACCGGTCTTCAGCGCGACGATCGCCGCGTAGCGCAACAGGCCCAGCGAACTGCAGCCCTTCATCCATTACGCCGCATCGACAAGACGCACTTCGCGATCCTTGGGTTTCCCCTTCAGCGACAGCACCATCTGCGCCACCTTCGGATCGGCGAACAGCCGCTCCAGCGCCTCGCGTTCCTCCGGCGCCAAGGTCCAGAACTTCTCGCCCAGCGGGATGCGCGGCTCCACCGCCTGCAGGCGTTCCTTGGCCAGATGCCGCCAGCGCCGGCCGAACGCCTCGCGGCGGATGCTGCGCACGGTCTCGGGTTCGGCGCCCGGATGCTCGCGGGTCGGGTCGGCGATCGCCGCGCCGTAGCCGTCGATCATCGCTTCCATCATCCGCGCCGTGGTGACGCCGGGCAGGTCCGAGCCGCGCGCCGCGGTGGCCAGCGACAGACCCAGGCGGATGAGATCGTGCGCGGGGTTGCCGATCACGCCCTGGTCGAGGTCGCGGATCTGGATTTCCACGCGCCCCTCACCGTCGGCGACCGGGCCCAGATTGCCGAGGTGGCAATCGCCGCAGATCCAGATCGCCGGCCCCATCGGCACGCGTCGCGCCGCTGGCGACGCTGCCAGCCATTCGTAGAACCTGGCGGTATTGCCGCGCACGTAGGCGTGGGCGGAGCGGGCCATCTTCATGGTGCGCTTGTCTTCGAGAATCGCGGGGCGTTCGGCGAGGCTTGGCATGTCGGGGAGAACCGAAGCAATGGGCGTGGGGGTCACGCGCGGCGGCGCAGACGCTAGCAGAGCCGAGCGGAATGGTCCGTGCACGGCGGCCGCGGCGGCAACGCACTCCGTGTCTCAGGATCACGCGCGTTCGACGCGCATGCAATCGCGCGGCGATGTCGCGCGACTTCGCAAGGTTTCTCTGTTCTGTCGCAGCCGCTGGGCGAGCCTGCAGCGATCGGTTCGTCCGCTTCCCCGGTGCCGCTGCGGCGCCAGGCACGGGTCGGCTGCGAGCGCCCGGCGTCGACGTGATCTTAATCACGCCCCCGGCTATGCTCCGCGCACCTCACATAACTTAGGGAGAAGTTCATGCGTCTGACCGTGCCGGCAACGCTTGCCGTGTGTGTGCTGCTCGCCGCCTGCAGCAAGGGCGGCGACAAGAACGGCGGCAACGTCGCCATGTCCAACGCCTCGGTCGCCGACGTGGCCAAGGTGCAAGCGGCCAAGCTGCAGCCAGGCCAGTGGGAGATGCGGATCGAACAGGTGAGCAGCGAGACCAGCGGCGGGTCCGGCAACATGCCGCAGATGCCGAAGATGCCGCCGAGCACCGCCAAGGTGTGCCTCACCGCCGAGCAGATCAACGATCCCGCCAGCCTCTTCGGCAGTGCCTCGCCGATGCAGAAAAACTGCGTGTACGACACCTTCAGCATGAAGGACGGCAAGATCGACGCGAAGATGCATTGCACGATGGGCGACATCAAGGTCGCCGGCACCAGCACCGGCACCTTCAGCGCCACCGAGATTGCGTCCGAATCGCACTCCACGATCACCGGCCTGCCGGGCGGTATGTCGATGAAGACGCATATGAAGATGGACGGCAAGCGCCTGGGCGAGTGCCAGCCGGGCGACATCAAGGCCGGCGATACCAAGGCGCCGGCTGCCGGCTGAGTATGCTTGTGCCTGAAGGCGGCGCCCGGCGCCGCTTTCCAGGAAGTCCCTGTGCTTGTTCAACACGCCGCGATGGTGACCCGTCGCGGCGTTTTTCATGGGCGTGTCCACGCGCTTGCAGATGCTCGCCCCCACTGACCACGCGCGGCCGCGCAGCGAAGGCAATGGACTGTTCATGCCTGGTTGCAGGCGAATCGATTGATGTAGGTCGCCCACGCCAGTCTCCACTCCACAGCACTGCCGCCCTTTGCGGGCGCACCTTGCCGAACCACAACCAACAGGAGACACCATGCGCAACGCCCTTCTGGCCACGCTGATCGCGCTCACGGGTGCCCCCGCCATGGCGAGCGCACGCACACCGGCGCCGGATTGTCACGCGGTGATGCTGGCCGCAGTGCAGGACGACATGCACAACACCTGGAACAAGGGCCAGACCGTGCCGGTGGACATCGCGCGCGAGACGCCGTCGGGCGGTGCGTTCTGCACGCATGGCGGCAGTTGCCTGCCGCGCAAGGTTGCCGGCCACGAGGCGGTGCGCCTCGCCGATTGCAAGATCGGGCCGTCGATCGGCGACGGAGACTCCCGATTGATTGCATTGCCGCGTGCGCACAAGCGCTGAATCTCCGACGTGCACCAGGAGCGCCAACCATGAAACTTCGATTGCGACTGGCAGCGCTGTGTTGCCTCGCGTTCGCCTGCGTGTCCGCGGCGAACGCACAACCCCCGATCCGGGTCGCGGTCTATCGCGGCGCTGCAGGCTGCGACGACTGCTCCGAAACCGCCAAGGACGCGATCGAGGCGCTGAGTCCGCAGTACCAAGTCGACATCATCGGCCCGAAGGAGGCGCAGGACGTCACGCCTGCCACCCTGCGCAGCTACGCGGTGTATGTGCAACCGGGCGGCGGGCAGGACATTCCGGCCGCGCTGCAGGCGATGGGCGAGCGCCGCATCGCCGCCATCCGCGACTTCGTCGCGCAGGGCGGCGGCTATCTGGGTCTGTGCATGGGCGCGTATCTCGCCGACGACACCAACATGGGCCTGATCGGCGACGATCTCGATGGCGAGGTCGGGCGGCCCGGCTTCCCCGTCACCACCATCGATGAGGACGCCGTCGCGGTTCGCTGGAATGGGCGCCCCGACAGCGTGTTCTTCCAGGACGGCCCCTACTTCCCGCAGAGCACCCAGGGCGGCTTCCGCGCGCTCGCCACCTACGCCAATGGCGACGTGGCCGCGGCCCGCTATAGTTTCGGCCGCGGCACCGTCGTCCTCAGCGGTCCGCATCCCGAGGCGGACCGGAGCTGGTTCGAAGAGACCGAGATCCCGCTGGACAGGATGCCCAGGACGCCGGTGCTGCGGGCGCTGTTCGACGAGTTCGCCACGCGGTCGTCGCCGCCGTTATCTGTCCCTGCCGACCGCTAGAGGCAGAAGCCCAAGACAGGCCGGACTACTTCAACGCCCGCCAACTGCGCCCGGCACGGAACGCGCGCTCCAGCGTCGCCGCGAGCAGGCAGATCTTCAGCGTCTGCAGCAGGATGCCGTCACCCGGGTCGCTGGGCGTGCCCAGCACCACCGACAGCTGATTGGCGATCGCCTGCCACACCACCTGCGGGTGCGGGCCGATCAGCCGGGTCAGGCCCATCCAGGCCCAGGCCGAGGCCCAGTCCAGGGCGCGATACAGCACGATCAGCGTCACCAGCGCCGCCAGTCCGGTCGCGCCGGCCAGTTGCACGCTGTTGGCCGCGGCGCGATAGCGCGAGACGGTGCCGGCCCAGAAATGGCCGATGAAGTCGCGCAACCAGGTCGGCAGTTTCCGCCACAGCCCCAGCGTGCCGTCGACCTTGCTCGACCACTTGGCGGGCGCATTCCATTCGGTATTGTGGACGTCGTAGCGGTAGATCAGCGCGGCCAAGGCCAGCCATACCACCGGCAACAACGCGGAAAAGAAGATCACCACCAGCGTGTCCGCCACGCCCGGTGGTGCCTGCTCCACCGCGTCGGGCAATGCGGCGTGGGCGACGCCGATCGGATGGCTGATGCCCTGCCACAGTTGCTGGCCGAGATCGGCGATGCGCAGATGCGCCAGCCAGCGGAACACCCCGCCCTTCCATTCGGTGAGCACGTACATGCCGACGAAGGTCCAGCCCGCCTCGCACAGCACGATCAGCACGTTCCAGGCCGGATGCGCGCTGCGCTGCTTCTGTTTTTTCGCCGCGCGCCGGATCAGCCACAGCAGCGCCACCGACGCCGCCAGCCACCAGCCGCCCGACACCTCGAACAGCGACCCGCGGTAGGTCGGATCGAACGGATTGAACTGCCCCAAGCCCTCGCGGCCGTAGGCGCGAATGGTCTCACCGAGGAAACCCCAGGCGGCGTAGTAGGCGAAGAACGGCACCAGCGCCTGCGACACGATGGTAGACAGGCGGCGCAAGCGCGCCCTACCCTCGTCCTCTGCTGCCGACGCGTCGGCCTGCTCGGCCAATGCCGCGCTGGCGATCCCCGGCAAGGCCGGGCGCAACGTTTCGAACAGCAGAACGAAGATCACCAGCTTGACCAGCACCACCAGGGTCAGCGACAGCAAGCCGGCGAGCCGGTTCTGATAGCCGATCCACACCGCGGCTTGCAGCAGCAGTTCGTTGAGCAGTACACCGGCCAGCGCCACGGCGAGCAATTGCGGCAAGTAGCGAAACCACAGCCGCAGCGTGTCGCCGATCAACCCCAGCGGCCCGCCACGCAGCGCCATCTCGGTCATGGCGTTGCTCCTCTCGCGAAGCGCAGGTAACGCGGACGGCCGCCGCGCGTGCTCACGGTAAGTTGCAGCTGCGCGGCCACCGCACGCGGCACCAGGTAGTAGCCGTCGATCGCCAAGGGCACGCCCGGCTTGGCCGCGGACACGGCCAGCCCATCGCAGGCCACGCCGGGTGGTTCGCCCGGCTTGGCCAGGGCGCGCTGCAACAGGTCCGGCACGGTGTCGATCGCAGCCCACGACCGGTCAGTGCCATCGACCAGCTTGAGTGTGCAATCGCTCCATTGCGCGCCGGCGGCGCCAGGCACCAGCGACAGGCGCGTGCGCACGAAGGTGCGATCGGCGGGCAGACCTGGCTCGAACGGCAGCACGTCGACCGATACCAGTCGGACGGCGGCACCGTCGTACTCCCTGGTCTGCGTCATCGCCACCTCGACCGGTCGCCATTCGCGCGCGTGCAGCAGTTCCCGAGCGTCGCGCCAGCCGGTCGCGGCGATCGTGCACGGCAACAGCACCAGCAGCGCCGCCAGGGCGAGCCAGCGCATGCGCCGGTCGGAAACGGCCGGGGGCACGTCGCGGTCAGAGGCGTGCATGCAGCGCATCCAGATCGAGCACATCGGTGACCGCCGTTGCGGGCGGGAGCAGCGGGTAGCGCACCTGAGCCTCGGCCGTCAGCTGCGGGTCGCGGTCTTCCGACAGCAGCAGCGTGCCGCCGGCCCTGGCGAGCGCGGACGGCAGTTCGAACACCAACACGTCCTTGCGCTCCAGCCCAGGCTGCAGCGTCTTGATCGACGACAGCACCGCGTCGCCCATCTCCGCGCGACCACTGGCGCGGTAGCGGCGGCCGTCGGGCGTTGCCCAGACCCGGCCATGCACGCGTGCGGTCGCGCGCGCGACCTTCGATCGTACCGGCACCACCAGCCACAGGCCGCCACTGTCGCGCTGCTGCACCGCGCCCGCCGCCTTGAAGTGGATGGTGCGCGCGAGCTGAGGTGTGCCGGCGTCGACGGCCAGATTGTCGGTCTGCACCCAGCCGCCCGGCGCGCCGGACACTGCGATCGGGCCGGTGATGCGCTCGTAGCGCGGCATCGTCCAACGCATCCCGGCAAGCAGCACGAAGCCGAGCAGCAGGATCGCGATGGCGGAGAGCCGCTTCACGGCGCACCTGCTCGCGATGCGCCAAGCGGCAACTCCACGACCCCGACCGGATGCGGATCGGTCCATATCGGCTGCGCGTAGAGATTGTCGAAGGCCTTGAAGGTCCTGGCTGTGATGTCGAAGCGCAGGCGGCCAGCCACCTGTTCCGTCGCCGGATAGGTCCAGACGAGCGCGATCTGTTCCGGCAGGCCCGGTTGCAGTTCGGTGGTCGCCGCACGATCGCGCAAGAGGTAAGCAGTCGGCCGCGCATCGGCCCCGCGCGGCGGCGTCTTCAACGCAACCGCCTGCACCAGCGAGCCGCTGGTCTGCGTGGTGCGATTGGTGGCCTGCAGATACAGCACGATCGCCTTGCGACCGTCGCGCGACATGGTGTCGCCATTCGGTAGCCGGTCACTGGTCTCGACGTGATCGAAGCGCAGCGACCACTCGCCTGCGGCCACGTCCTTCCCAGACTGCAGCACGGGCGGCACCGGCACCTCCTTGGCCTCGAACAAGCCGATGCCCCACCCCACTACGATCGCGGCAATGCCACCGATCCCGGCCAGCATCCGTGTCCGCCACTGTCCTAGAGACGCTTTGCTCGCCAAACCGGGTGACCCTTTTGGAAGCTCGGCCGGACGGTAGCACCGGGTTGCGAAGACGTGCAACCCGCAACTGAATGAAGAGAAACAGCATCCCGTCCGCACTGGAGATCCTACTTCCAGACCTACTCGCAAATGCTCAAGCGAGACAAGGCGCTTATCGCGGATCCCGCGGCGCGGATGCCTAGTCTGAGCGCTTGAAATCGGGGCTAACGTCATCTCGCCCGAGGGCCGATGGGTGCGTTTTCATCAGCCACTCGGCTACCAGAAGATTCGGCAGCCAGCATAACCAGGCAATTGCCCGATAGGCCACGACAAATTCGATGCCCAAGACAAACGTCGAGAAAGGCAGGTAAAGACGCAGCGTCACCGCAGACAGGGTCAAGGCGAACGAGCGGATCATCCAGCGCCGATGCTCAGCCAGCCGACCTGTCAGGACCTTGCGTAGGGCGATGGCCGTTGTCGCCATCCACGCGATTCCGAGCGCGCCGAACCCCGCACCAGCGACAGGCCCGGTGGATATCCCGGCCGCAAGAAACAGGGCGGAGAGGCCTCCGGCCACGCAACCGGCGACATACACGCGTCCGGTCGCCCGATGCCACGCCGGGTGACGCAGACGAAGCCGGCGAACGAACTGCAAGGGCCCACAGAGCAGCGCCGTCGCGGCGCTGGTCGCGTGCACGATCAACCATGGATGCACATGCCGGTTGGCTGCGACCCCAGGTGGCACCGGACCTCGGTCGAACAGATAGCGATAGGACACCAGGGCGACCATGCCGCTCAACACAGCGAGCACGCCCCATGCATAGCCCGACCGTCTGGATTTCGCTGTCGTGCTTGCCTGCGACCGATACGTCGAATGCATCATGCTGCTCCCTGGAGTGACAAATGCGGCCATGGGCCGGACTTCAAGCCGCGGCATGTCAGCCACGTCCTTCAAGTGCAACACTATCGGTGCCGGGCAGCCGAGCCCATGTTCGATCGTCGAAACCTCTGTCGCTATCGTCCAGACATGACCGACCCGCTTTCCGACATCCTCACTCTCGTTCAGCTCGACTCGTATGGATTTCGCGGGTTGGACGCTGGGAGCGACTGGGGACTGCGTTTCCCAGCAGCCGACGGCATCCGATGCTTTGCTATCGATTCGGGGGAATGCAGGATCGTGCTGCAGGACGCTGGCCCTCCTATCGCTCTGGAACCGGGTGATGTGATCCTTGTGCAAGGAGGAGCCGCCATGCAGCTATATGCAGGCGCCCCCGGGACGTGGCAGGACGCCATCTCGTTCCTGACACAGGTGCCGCCTGGCCACGTCGCTGAACTCAACGGCGGCGGAGTGTGTCAAGGCATCGGGGGATTCTTTTCGTTGCGCGGCCAATATGCCGCGGCCATCCTTGCAGCCGTACCGCCGGTGGTCCACATTCGGTCCCAAGACCACAAGGCGGCGCTTCAAGCCAGCGTACGGCGCCTCATCGTCGAACTGCGCGAACCTCGGCCAGGCAGCGATCTGCTCGCTGGACACCTTGCGCAGGCGCTGTTGATCGAGGCCTTGCGCGCACATCTGGAGACAGGCCAGCAGCAAATGGGATGGCTGGCCGCGCTAGGCGTGCCCTCGCTCCATCGTGCCCTGACGGCCATGCACGCGAACGTCAGCCATCGGTGGACGGTCGCAGAATTGGCCGCCGCCGCACGGATGTCGCGCTCCAGCTTCGCCGCCCATTTCGAGCGCGTCACCGGCGAGACACCGATGGATTATCTGACCCGGTGGCGCATGGCCCTGGCGTCTCATCGTCTGCTGACGTCGACGCTGTCGGTCGGTGCGATCGGCATGTCTGTCGGTTATTCGTCTGAAAGCGCGTTCGCGGTTGCATTCAAGCGCAACTTCGATGCATCGCCCAGCCAGCATCGCGCGCAATCGGTGGCGGCCAAGTTCTGACGCTGTGGGTGTCTTTAGGACGCAAACACTGGGGAGGTCCCACCGCCCTAGATCAACGCAGGCGTCCCGCCCCTAGGCTCCGCACACGCCATCACGCCTCGAACGCCAGTGTGGCAGAGAGCTTGGAAGGCGAATTGGGCTCTGGGAGGAAGTCGTGTTCAGCAGAGGGAATAGGTACGAGTTAGGAACTTCGGAATCCGACTTCGTCACGGCAGATAGGCTCGCTGAGGAGCTTGGCGTTCTGTTGGCCTATCTGGTGGCTGACAATGACACAATGGCTCAGATAATTCTGAGCGCAGCCTCCCTATCACCATCCGAGCAGCGAAAACTAGCGTCAGAGCTGTCTGCCGACGCCGTGCGCAGTCCCACTAGACCTAAACGCGAGTGACCAGTGGCCCATCGACGTCCCCCCAGTTTTGAGTAGCACGGCGATTTGGAGTCCAATCCCCAACGAGACGGAGATTGGACGTGAAGAAGCGCTTTTCCGAAGAGCAGATCATCGGCTTTCTGCGTGAGGCCGAAGCCGGCGTGGCGGTGAAGGACCTGTGCCGGCGGCACGGGTTCAGCGAGGCGTCCTACTACCTGTGGCGCAGCAAGTTCGGCGGCATGAGCGTGCCGGAGGCCAAGCGGCTCAAGGAGCTGGAGGCGGAGAACACGCGGCTGAAGAAGCTGCTGGCCGAGCAGCTGTTCGAGAACGACGTCATCAAGGATGCCCTGCGAAAAAAGTGGTGACCGCACCGGCGCGCAGGATGCTGGTGCGGCAGCTGATGGAGCGCGGGCTCACGGAGCGACGGGCTCTGGCCGTGGTGCGGATGAGCGCCAGCGCGCTGCGCTACGTCCCGCGTCCGGATCGCAACGTCGAGCTGCGCGAGCGGATCCTGGCGCTGGCGCAGCGGCACAAGCGCTACGGCGTCGGGATGATCTATCTGAAACTGCGGCAGGAGCAGTGGCCGGTGAACTACAAGCGGGTGGAACGGCTGTATCAGGAGGCCAGGTTGCAGGTGCGCCGGCGCAAGCGGAAGAAGGTGCTGCTGGGCGAGCGCCAGCCGTTGCTTCGGCCTGAAGCCGCCAACCAGGTCTGGTCGATGGACTTCGTGTTCGACCGCACCGCCGAGGGCCGGGTGCTCAAGGCCCTGACCATCGTCGACGATGCCACGCACGAGGCAGTGGCGATCGAGGTGGAGCGGGCCATCTCTGGTCACGGCGTGGCCCGGGTGCTGGATCGGCTGGCGCTGACACGGGGTCTGCCGCAGGTGATCCGCACCGACAACGGCAAGGAGTTCTGCGGCAAGACGATGGTGACGTGGGCCCACGAGCGCGGTGTGCAGCTGCGCTTGATCCAGCCAGGCAAGCCGAACCAGAACGCCTACATCGAGAGCTTCAACGGCCGCCTGCGCGACGAATGCCTCAACGAGCACTGGTTCCCGACGCTGCTGCACGCCCGCACCGAGATCGAGACCTGGCGACGGGAATACAACGAGGAGCGACCGAAGAAGATCTTGGGCGGCCTGCCCCCGGCCGCCTATGCCCAACAGCTAGCAGCCAAAGCCGCTACGATGAAACCCGGACTCTAAAGAGCCCCGCTACTGAAAGCGGGGGGACGTCGACGCAAAGCTACCAAGCGCCTTTTATGCCAGGTTGTAGCTGACTCCTGTGTCACCACTGAAGGTGAGCGTTCCCATAGCGCTGTGCTCGGCGCCGAGGAGCACATCTGCAGCCTGTCGTTTAAATTCGGTTTTCGAATGCGTTGTATCGTCCATTACCTCTGTCTTCAAGAGCATAAAGTAGGGGACAAAATTAAAAGCCGCTCTTGGCGGCCTTTAATTTCAAAAACTTATATCCGCAATTGGCGGAGAGAGTGGGATTCGAACCCACGGAAGGTTTGACCCTTCGCCGGTTTTCAAGACCGGTGCCTTAAACCGCTCGGCCATCTCTCCGTTTGCGAACGCGACGGTGCTGCGGAAGAGCGTCGCAGCCGCTTGAAGCACAACGCCGCGGAAGCACGACGCTGCAGTGCCTGTCCCGATCGACGCGGTCGGTGCCGCTGATGGCACCACATGCACACCGAACCCAGGACCACCGGCACAGACGCGCATTTTCGCACGCCCGCGGCGGTTTTGCTCGACCGACGTGTTCGGCCGGCGTCGCGATCAACCCGCCTCGACCGCCATCGCGCCCAGGGTCGAGTGACGAGCCTTGGTGCGTTCGGGACAGTTGCCGCCACAGTCCAGGCGCGAGGCTTCGATCTGGCGCGGCAGGTGTTCGGCGAGGAAGTCGATGAACACGCGCACCGCCGGCAGCAGGCCGCGGCGCGAGGCGAACACGGCATGGCAGATGCCCTGCGGCAGCGACCATTCCGGCAGCACCACTTCCAGTTCGCCGTTGCGCACGGCTTCGGCGCAGACGGTCTCAGGCAGCAGGGTGATGCCGAAGCCGTCCTTGACCATCGACTGCAGTAGCGGGAAGTCGAAGCCGGCCACGCGCGGCTGCAGGTCGACGCGGCGCACTTCGCCGGCCGGGCCGTGCAGTTCCCAGCGCTGCCGCGCCTCGTCCTCGCTGATGCTGAGGGTGACGTGCGAGGTCAGCTCCTCCGGATCCTTGGGACGGCCGGCGCGGTCCAGGTACTTGGGGCTGGCGACCAGCAGTTCCTGGACCTGGCCGAAGCTGCGCATCACCAGGCTGCCGTCGTCGTCCAGGCGCGAGCGCACGCGCAGGGCGACGTCGTAGCCTTCGTTGATGATGTCGACGCGGCGGTTGCTGATGTTCAGTTGCAGCCGCACCTTGGGGTACTGGTCCAGGAACATCGGCAGCAGCTTGGGCAGCTGCATCTGCGCCAGCGACACCGGCACGCTGACCCGCACCAGCCCGCGCGGTTCGGCGCTGAGCCGGTCGACCACTTCGCGTGCGGCCTGCGCCTCGGCCAGCATGGTCTGGGCGTGGCGATGCACGCTCATGCCCAGGTCGGTGACGGCGAAGCGGCGCGTGGAGCGCTGCAACAGGCGCACGCCCAGGTCGCTCTCCAGCTGGCTGATGCGGCGGCTCAGGCGCGACTTGGGGATGCCCAGGGCGCGCTCGGCGGCGGCAAACCCGCCGTGGTCGACCACCATGGCGAAGTAGTACAGATCGTTGAGGTCGTGCATGTTCTTTCGATATTTAGAACGATGGGGACAATCGGATCCGGTTCATTCTACTCCTACAACGATTTGCGCTGCAGGGACGCGGGTCGCGCTCGCGCGGTGGCTCAGGCAAGGAGGTAGACGCGCGCATCGTAACCCCGGCTGGGCTAGCGCAAAGTGATGGATCAGGGCGTTTGGCGCACGCGGAGGGCCGTTTGGGGCGGGTGCGGCAGTGAGAAATACCTGCGGATGCCCCTCCCCGGCCCACTCGAAGACATGCAGACGCAGTCGGGAGCCGACTGCATCGCGGCAGCTCGCCTGCAACACGCAGTCGCGCAAGACGCGTCGCCGCAACCACGGCAACGCCAGGATCGCCCGGGACCAACGCCCCGGGCTGGCGGCAGTCAGCCGATCCGCTCGGCCCCGCCCATGTACGGGCGCAGCGCGTCGGGCACGGTGATCGAGCCGTCGGCGTTCTGGTAGTTCTCCATCACCGCGATCATGGCGCGACCGACCGCGGTGCCGGAGCCGTTGAGCGTGTGCAGCAGTTCGGGCTTGCCGGTGGCCGGGTTGCGCCAGCGCGCCTGCATGCGCCGCGCCTGGAAATCGCCACAGTTGGAGCAGGAGGAGATCTCGCGATAGGTCTGCTGCGACGGCAGCCAGACTTCCAGGTCGTAGGTCTTGCTGGCGGAGAAGCCCATGTCGCCGGTGCACAGCAGCATCTTGCGGTACGGCAGGCCCAGCGTTTCCAGCACCACTTCGGCGCAGCGGGTCATGCGCTCGTGTTCGGCGGCGCTATCTTCCGGGCGGCACACACTGACCAGTTCCACCTTCTCGAACTGGTGCTGGCGGATCATGCCGCGGGTGTCGCGGCCGCCGCTGCCGGCCTCGGAGCGGAAGCACAGCGAGTGCGCAGTCATGCGCAGCGGCAGGCGCTCGGCCTCGACGATCTCGTCGCGCACCAGGTTGGTCAGCGAGATCTCCGAGGTGGAGATCAGGTAGCGCTTCTGTTCGCCCAGCGCGGTGGCGAACATGTCTTCCTCGAACTTCGGCAACTGGCCGGTGCCGTACAGGCTGTCGGCGTTGACGATCACCGGCACGTTGGTTTCCTGGTAGGCGTGCGGGCCGGTGTGCAGGTCCAGCATGAACTGCGCCAGGGCGCGGTGCAGGCGCGCGATCGGCCCGCGCAGCACGGTGAAGCGCGCGCCCGACAGCTTGGCCGCGGACTCGCCGTCCAGCCAGCCGTGGCGGGCGCCGAGTTCGACGTGGTCCTTGACCTCGAAATCGAAGCTGCACGGGCTGCCCCAGCGCTGCAGTTCGACGTTGTCGGCTTCGTCCTTGCCCACGGGCACGTCGGCCTGTGGCAGGTTGGGAATCTCCAGCGCCAACGTCTCCAGTTGCGCGCGGATCTCGTCCAGGCGTTGCTCGGAGGCCTTCAGTTCGTCGCCGAAGCCGGCCACTTCGGCCATCAGCGCACTCGCGTCCTCGCCCTTGGCCTTGGCCTGGCCGATCGCCTTGGAACGGCTGTTGCGCAGGCTCTGCAGTTCCTGGGTCCGCACCTGGATGCGCTTGCGGTCGGCCTCCAGGGCGTCCAGGGCGGCCACGTCCAGCGCATAGCCGCGGCTGGTGCGCAGGCGCTCGGCGAGGTCGGCGGGCTGTTGGCGAAGCAGAGCGGGATCGAGCATGGGCGCGGGGTGCCAGGGGAACGAACCTGGGATTATCGCCTGTCCGTCGCGGTTTTGCCGACCCGCGCCCGCCGCGGCGCGCGATTCACCGCGGCTATGCCAGAATCGGGCGGTTCCCCACGGTGAGCCTCATGTCCACGTCGCCCTCGTCTTCCAAGCCCGGCATCGTGCTGCATCTGCCGCGGCGCCTGCTCGCGATCGTCGGCATCGCCTTCGTCGCCGGCCTGCTGCTGTTCCTGGTGGTGTGGCTGGTCGGACGCAAGGACAACGATTTCTACAAGCCGCAGCCGGCGCAGCAGGTGCAGCAGGACACCGAACAGGTGAAGCCGCTGCCCGAGCCGCTGCCCGCCGGCAGCGCCGCCAGCAGCATGCCGCAGGCCAAGCCGGCGCCCGCCGGCGACGCACCGAAGCTGGTGGAAACCGCGCCGGCCCCGCCGCCAACCACGGAAGCACCGGCTCCTGCCGCAGGCAGCGATGGCGCCGGCAGCACTGCCACCGCGCTGGCCCCGGGCGACCGCCCGGTGCCGCTGGAAGGACAGACCCCGCCGCCGCGCTATCCGCCGGCGGCGCTGCGCCGTGGCGATGCCGGCACCGTGGTGGTGCGGGTCGAGGTCGATGCCAGCGGCGCGCCTGCCGGCGTGGCCCTGCTCCGCCGCAGCGGCTCGCGCGACCTGGACCGCGCGGCGATGGAAACCGTGCGCCGCTGGAAGTTCCGCCCGGCGCAGCAGAACGGCCGCGCGGTGCCGGCCAGCATCGAGATCCCATTCGACTTCAAGCCAGGGCCGTAACCGAAGTAACTGAACCGCCACCCGGTTGCGCCGGCGGCGTTCACACGGGGGTGACACTGCAGGTACCGGTCCTGGGCGACACTGGCCCCGCACCCACGGCACCGGAGTTGCCGCCATGCCCACCCCCTACAAGTCGACACAGCCAATCCATGCGTGGAAGCGCTCTTCCGCGCGGCCGACTGAGCGCGGGGACCAGCATGCGCGCGCCGACCACGGATCGCCCTGGGCCTGGATGGTTGTGATCGCGCTGGCGCTGGCCGTGATCGGCTGGTGGCTGGCACTGGACCGCGACGACGACGCCAGTGGCTACCAGGCCTCGTCATCGACGCCTGCCAAGGATCCGCCGCGTCCGCAGCCGACGCACTGATTTCCTGACTTCCGGACCTGCCTGTTCCACCGGCCGCGCTTCTACGCGGCCGATGTGGTGCATTTGCTTCAGGAGCTGCGCAATCCGAATCCGGCGCCGCACGCCAGCGCGTCGAAGCCCGGGAACGACGTCGCCACATTCGCCACGTCCTCGATCCGCACCTCGCCCTGCGCCAGTTGCCCGGCGATGGCGAAGGCCATCGCGATGCGATGGTCGCCGTGGCTTTCGATGGTCCCGGCGCCCAGCGTGCCGCCGTGGATGGTGGCGCCGTCCGGGGTTTCGTCGACGACGATGCCGAGGCTGCGCAGCCCGGTGGCCATCGCCGCCAGGCGGTCCGATTCCTTGACCCGCAGTTCCGCCGCGCCACTGACCACGGTCTGGCTGTCGGCGGCGGCCGCGGCGACGAACAGCGCCGGGAACTCGTCGATCATGTCCGGCACCACGTCCTCCGGAATACGTGCACCGCGCAGCGGCGCGTAGCGCACGCGCAGGTCCGCGACCGGCTCGCCGCCGTGCTCGCTGTGGTTGTGCTCGACGATGTCCGCGCCCATCAGCCGCAGCGCCGCCAGCAGGCCGGTACGGCGCGGATTGAGCCCGACCGCCTTCAGGGTGATGTCGGAGCCGGGAATGATGCTGGCGGCGACAATGAAAAACGCCGCCGAGGAGAAGTCCGCCGGCACCGCGATATCGGTGGCGCGCAGGCGCTGACCACCACGCAGGCGTGCCTGGCCAGGCGAGAACTCGATGTCCACGCCGAACGCGGACAGCATGCGTTCGGTGTAGTCGCGGGTCGGATGCGGCTCCTGCACCGAGGTGACACCGTTCGCATACAGCCCGGCCAGTAGCACCGCCGACTTGACCTGGGCACTGGCCACCGGCGAGACGAAGTCGATGCCGCGCAGCGGCTGCCCGCCGTGGATGCGCAGCGGTGGCACGCCATTGGCCTCGGTGTCGATGCGCGCGCCCATCAGCGCCAGCGGCTCGGTCACCCGCCGCATCGGCCGCTTGGACAGCGACGCATCGCCGACCAGCACACTGTCGAACGGCTGCGCCGCGAGCAGCCCGGCGAGCAGGCGCATGCCGGTGCCGGCGTTGCCGCAGTCCAGCTCGCCCTGCGGCGCCTGCAGCCCATCGACGCCCACCCCATGCACGATGCGCTGCGACGGCGACGGCGTCTCGATCCGCACCCCGAGCCGCGCGAAGATCGCCGCCGTCGAACGCGTGTCCTCGCCCTCGAGAAACCCCTCGATCCGCGACGTGCCATCGGCCAACGCCGCGAACATCACCGCCCGGTGCGACACCGACTTGTCCCCCGGCACCGTCAGCGTGCCCTGCAGCGCAGTGCCGCGCGTTGCGATCCAGCCTTGCTCGTTGCTCATCATCGTTCCTGAAAGTCCAACCACCCGAAGATCCACCATCACCCGGCGACATCGGCGCCGCTACAGCGCGCTTGCGCTGCTGCCACGACGCTTACACCAAGTCAGCACCGCCGCTGCCGTTGCTGCCGTTGTTGCGATTGTTGTTGCTGTTGTCCCTGCTGTTGCCGTTGTTCTTGCTTTCGCTGTTGCTCTCAATCCCCCGTAAGGGCTGGCGGGCACGACGGGTAAAACCCCGTGAGGGGCGACGCGCAGGATGCGCGTCGTTTTCGGCAGGCACATGGATGTGCCTTCCGAAAATTCCCGTCGTGTCCGCGGACCCCGCGCGCAGCGCGGGGCAGCCCGCCCGGGGGTGCTTTCTTTTGGTTACTTTTCTTTGCACAAGCAAAGAAAAGTAACTCGCGCGCAAGCGCGAAAGCTGTTGCCGTTAAAGCTGTTGCTGCTGAAGAAGCGGTTTCACATTCCAGGGAATGCCCCGTCGCGGCTGAAGCCGCTCCTACAGGTGCACATCTCCTAGTGACCAAAGCGCCCTGCAGCGGTTAGAGACGAAGCAACCGCGCAACCAACTCAAGGCACCGCAACCGGATACGACCCCAACACCTTGATCTGCGCCGAATGCGCCTTCAACTCCGCCAACGCCAACTTCATCGCCTCATCCTCCACATGCCCCGCCAGATCGATGAAGAACCCATATTCCCACTTCGCCTGATGCGACGGCCGCGACTCGATCCGGTTCATGCTGATCCCATGCCGCGCGAACGGACTGAGCACATCGAACAGCGCACCCGGCTTGTCGTGGATGAACACCAGCACCGACGTGCGATCGTGCCCCGACGGCGGGAAGATCTGCCGCCCGATCACCAGAAAGCGCGTGGTGTTGTCCGCGTCGTCCTCGATCGACTTCATGATGACCTTCTTCAGCGCATACACGTGCGCCGCGCTCTCCCCACCGATCGCCGCCGCATCGTCGGCATTGCGCGCGCGGCGCGCGCCCTCGGCGTTGCTGGAGACCGGAATCTTCTCCACCTTGGGCAGGTTCGCGCGCAGCCAGCCGGCGGTCTGCGCGAACGACTGCGGATGCGCATAGATCCGCTCGATCGCGTCGAGCCGCCCGCTGCGCGAGAGCAGGAACTGGTGCACGCGCAGCTCGGTCTCGCCGCAGATCTTCAGGTTGGAGGTCAGGAACATGTCCAGGGTGACCTGGATCGTGCCCTGCCCCGAGTTTTCCACCGGCACAACGCCGAAGTCGGCGTTGCCGCTTTCCACTTCCTGGAACACTTCCTCGATGGTGGCCATCGGCAGGCCCACCGCCGAGCGGCCGAAATGCTTGAGCACCGCCTGCTGGCTGAAGGTGCCTTCCGGCCCCAGGTAGCCGATTTTCAGCGGCTCCTGCTGCGCCAGGCACGCGGACATGATTTCGCGGAACACGTGCACCAGCACTTCGTCGCTGAGCGGGCCCTGGTTGCGGTCGACCACCATGCGCAGCACCTGCGCCTCGCGCTCGGGGCGGTAATAGTCCACCGCCGCGGCGAGCTTGCCCTTGGCCTTGCCGACCTGGTGCGCGAACTGCGCGCGCTCGGCGATCAACGCCTGGATATTGCGGTCGATCTCGTCGATCTTGGCGCGCACGTCGGCCAGGGCCGGCGTGGCGGCGGGTTTCGCGGGCTTGGCCGGCTTGGCGTCGGCGGCGGGAGATTTCTTCGGCTTTGCGGCCATGGATCGGGGGTTCCTCGGTGGTCCGGATCGCCAGCGATCCGGTCGCGGCTGAAGCCGCTCCTACAAAAATCGGCGACTCAGCCGTGGCGCTGCTGGAAGTCGCGCATGAACGCAACCAGTGCCTGCGCACCGGCCAGCGGCATGGCGTTGTACAGCGACGCGCGGATGCCGCCGACCGCCTTGTGGCCCTTCAGCGCCAGCAATCCGGCCGCCTTGGACTCGGCGACGAAGCGCGTGGTGAGGGTCTCGTCCGGCAGGAAGAACGGGATGTTCATCCGCGAGCGCACCGCCGCCGCGACTTCGTTGCGATAGAAGCCGCCGGAGGCGTCGATCGCCGAATACACCAGCGCCGACTTGGCCTGGTTGCGCGCGGCGAACGCCTCCACGCCGCCCTCGGCCAGCATCCACTTGAACACCAGCCCGGCCAGGTACCAGTTCCAGGTCGGCGGGGTGTTGAGCATGGAGTTGCGCGCCACGTGCGAGCGATAGTCGAAGATGTCCGCGCGCGGCTGGCCGGCGCGTTCAAGCAGGTCGCGGCGGATGATCACCACCGTGACGCCGACCGGGCCGAGGTTCTTCTGCGCACCGGCGTAGATCAGCGCGTACTTGGAGACGTCGATCGGCTCGGAGGCGATGCTGGAGCTGAAATCGGCGAACAGCGGCACGTCGCCGACGTCGGGCGTGTCGCGGAACTCCACGCCGTGGATGGTCTCGTTGGCGGTGATGTGCACGTAGGCGGCATCCTCGCGCAGCTGCCATGCGGCGCGCGGCGGGATGTCGCGGAAGCCGTCGGCCTCGCTGCTGGCGGCCACGTGCACGTCGACGTACGGCCCGACCTGCTTGATCGCGGTCTTGCCCCAGTGCCCGGTCACCACGTAGTCCACGGTCTGCCCGGGCGCGGCGAAGTTCAGCGCCAGCAGCGCCTGCTGGGTGGTGGCGCCACCGGCCAGGAACAGCACGGCATAGTCGTCGGGAATGCCGATCAGCCGGCGCAGGTCGGCGTCGGCCTGCGCCGCCACCTCCATGAACTCGGCGCCGCGGTGGCTCAGCTCCACGATCGAGGCGCCCACGCCATTCCACTCCAACATCTCCGCCTGCGCCTGGCGCAGGACCGATTCCGGCAACGCAGCGGGGCCGGCACTGAAATTGAACGCGCGCGTCATGGGGCACCTATCGGACAGGACCCCTAGTATGCCGCAGCGCAACAGCTTGCGGCCCGGGCAATTTAGGTTGCATTTGCATCCATTCGCCCTGCGCATGCGTAGTCTGTGTTGAAGTCCCCGCCACTGCTCGCCCCTTCGCTCCAGGAGTCCGCCATGTCGTTGCGCGATGCCCTCACCGTCCCCAGCCGCGAGATCACCGACGAGGCGGTCTACCGCGACCGGCGGCGCCTGCTGCAGGCCCTGGCGCTGACCCCGGTGGCCGGCCTGGTCGGCTGCGCCGATGCCGAGCCGCCGGCCCCGCCGAAGACCGTGGTGACGCCGGAGCAGGCGCGCAGCGGGTTCCGCACCAACGAGGAGCTGACCCGCTACGAGGACGTGACCAGCTACAACAACTTCTACGAGTTCGGTACCGACAAGACCGATCCGTCGAAGGCGGCCAAGACCCTGCGCACCTCGCCTTGGTCGGTGAAGGTCTCCGGCGAATGCGAGAAGCCGGGCGCGCTGTCCCTGGACGACCTGCTCAAGGGCCACACCCCCGAGGAGCGGATCTACCGGCTGCGCTGCGTGGAGGGTTGGTCGATGGTGATCCCGTGGCTGGGCGTGCCGCTGGGCGACGTGCTCAAGCGCTTCGCGCCGACCTCCAAGGCCAAGTACGTCGCCTTCACCACCCTGGCGGATCCGCAGCAGATGCCTGGCATCCGCTACAGCTCGATCGACTGGCCGTACAAGGAAGGCCTGCGCATCGACGAGGCCATGCACCCGCTGACCCTGCTCGCCACCGGCCTGTACGGCAAGCCGCTGCCGCAGCAGAACGGCGCGCCGCTGCGGCTGGTGGTGCCGTGGAAGTACGGCTTCAAGAGCATCAAGTCAATCGTCGAGATCCGCTTCGTCGAGCGCATGCCGGAGACCGCCTGGCACGAGCTGCAGCCGTCCGAGTACGGCTTCTTCTCCAACGTCAATCCGGCGGTGGACCATCCGCGCTGGAGCCAGAAGACCGAGCGCCGTATCGCCGGCAAGGCCAGCAAGCTGTTCGCCGAGCGCATTCCCACCCGCCCGTTCAACGGCTATGCCGACCAGGTGGCGTCCATGTATGCGGGGATGGATCTGAAGAAATGGTATTGAGGAGAGGCTGGGAATGGGGAGTTGGGAATCGGGAATGGGAAAAGCGCGGCGCCTGGTGGTTGCCTCGCGCGACGGCTGGAATCGCAGTCGGCGTGCCGCGTGGCACCTGTGCCGACACGGCGCGATGACGGCGCATGGCTAAGACCTCCGCTTCGTTGATCGCCGCCAAGGCGATGGTGCATGCGCTGGCGCTGGCGCCGATGGCGTACCTGGGCTGGCAGTTCTGGCAGGTGTGGCAGACCGGCAGCGATGCATTGGGCGCCGATCCGGTGGCCGAGGTCGAGCATCGCACCGGGTTGTGGGCGCTGCGGCTGCTGCTGTTGACCCTGGCGATCACCCCGTTGCGGCAACTGACCGGTCAATCGGTGCTGTTGCGCTTCCGGCGCATGCTCGGGCTGTACTCGTTCTTCTACGCGACCGTGCATCTGGCGGCCTACCTGGGGCTGGACCTGCGCGGCTACTGGACGCAGATCTTCGAGGAGATCGTCAAACGCCCGTACATCACCGTGGGTTTCCTGGCCTGGCTGCTGCTGGTGCCGCTGGCGATCACCTCGACACAGGGCTGGATGCGCCGGCTCAAGCGCAACTGGGGCAAGCTGCACAAGGCGATCTATGCGATCGGCGTGCTTGCCGTGCTGCACTTCTGGTGGCTGGTGAAATCGGACATCCGCGAACCGCTGCTGTACGCAGCGATCCTGGCGGTGCTGCTGGGCTGGCGCGGCTGGCGGGCGCTCAGCGCGCGCCGAACCACAGCAGGCCGCTGAGCGCGGCGGCCAGCAACAAGGCGCTGAGCAACAGCCACGGCCAGCGCCGCGCGGTGGCCGGACGCGGCGCCACCGCCGGGGTCAGCGCGAGCGCGGCCAGGGCGGGGTCGTCGCGCAGCGGCTCGGCACCGACGACCTGCGGGACTTCGAGCACGAAGCGGTGCTGGGCATCGAATACCACCTGGTCGCCGGGCTGCAGCCAGCAGCTGCGCACGGCGACGCCGTTGACCTGGGTCTGCGCCTCGCCGAAGCCGCGCAGCAGCACCCGCTCGCCGTGCCGTTCCAGTCGCGCGTGCTGCTCGGCGCAGGCCGGATCGTCGATGCGGATGTCGCACTCGCGCAGGCGGCCGACGCTGCGTACGCGGTCCACGGTGAAGCTGCGGCCGTGGTGCGGACCGCCGACGCCGCGCAGGACCAGGCGCGGATCGTCGTGCTCGGCCTCGCTGACTTCGGGCAGGCGCTGCAGCGGCTCGCACTTGCCCTGCACCACCATTTCGACGCCGTCGGCATAAACCGCGTCGCCGGCACGCAGCAGCGCCATGCGCCGCACCGGGCGGCCGTTGACGTGGATGCCGCGGCTGCCGTTGGCGACCTGCAGCCACAGACCGCGCCGGTCCAGGCAGAACTGCGCCAGCAGCAATGCGCCCTGGGTGTCGTCGACCACGCTGACCTGACCAGAGGCCAGCCGCACGATGCGATGCACGCCCGCGCGCAGGGGCCGGTCGGGGTGTTGGCGGTTGCTGAAATGGACTAGCAGATCGTGCACGGCGGGCAGCCTAGCAGGTTGCCTGCGCGCGCAGAAGCGCGCGTGCTGGACAATGCACCGCGCATACGCACAATGCCTGATCGTTCACGCGGTCACCCGCCCGCACAGGAGCCAGCATGTCCAGCATCGACATCCGCCACGACCACGACAAGACCCCCGCGCAGGCGCGCAAGGCCATCGAAACCGCCGCCAAGAAACTGGCCGAGCGCTTCGACCTGGAATCGCACTGGGATGGCGATTCCTTGCTGTTCTCGCGCTCGGGCGTGGACGGCCGCATCGAACTGCTGCCCAAGCAGGTGCACGTGACCGCTGAATTGGGCTTCCTGCTGTCGGCGATGAAGGGCACGGTGGAAAGCGAGATTCGCCGCGTGCTGTCGGAAAAGCTGGGCTGATCAGTGCATCGAGCCCTTCTCCCCTCGGGAGAGGGGTTGGGGTGAGGATCCGGCCGCCGACTCACTCCAACGCAAACGGATCCGGATCGCCCGCGAACAACCGCTGCGACACGGCGCGCTCGGTGGTCTCGATGTCGCCGATGAACCCCTCGGCGTCGCCCAACTTGGAAAACGCGTCGAAACCCCGCTCCAGGAATCCCTGCAGTTCCGACAGCCCCGCCGCCTTGGCCGGGCCGCGAGCGAAGCGCAACAGCATGCGCACGCCAGGGGTATGCACCGCCTTGGCCAGGCCCAGGCCGACGCGGGCGATCAGGTCGATCTGGCGCTGGCGCAGCCGTGGCAGCCCGGTCTGCCGATAGGCTTCGGCATACAAGGCTTCGTCCAGGCGCTTGCGCCGCGGTGCCAGGCCCTGCAACGCCTCGGCCATGCGCAGATCCAGGGCATGCGTGAGCGCGCCCAGTTCGATGCCGTCGGCCACGGTGTCCAGCAGCGACGCCGGCATCAGCCGCTGCATCATCGGCAACACCTTGACGATATCGGCATCGCGGCGGCTGAAGTCGCGGTCGCCATAGACGTCGGTCAGGAAGAACATCGCCGCCGGACGCCGCTGCGGATCCTCCAGGAAATGCTCGAAGCTGCGCTCCAGCCGCTCCGATTGCCAGCGCCGCAGTTCCTGCAGCCAGCGCAATGCGTTGCGCGGTTCGCGCACGGGGTCGTGCAGCGCCTGGTGCCACGCCAGGCGGCGGCCGAGTCGTTCCAGGACGGGAGTGCTGCGCGCCATGGCCGCCGATGATGGTCGCAGCCCGGCACGACCGCAAGCGTCACGGCGCTCGGCTACACTCGCGCCACTGCCTCCTGCGGACCGCGCATGCTTTCCCTCCACAGCGCCTCGCCCCGTCCCCATTCCAACGGCCGCATCGGCCTGGCCATCGCCGGCGGCGGCCCGATCGGCGGCATGTACGGCCTCGGCGCGCTGCGCGCCCTGGACGAGGCGCTGGACGGACTGGACCTGACCCGCCTGGATTGCTACGTCGGGGTCAGCTCCGGCGCATTCCTCACCGCCGGGCTGGCCAACCGGGTCAGCAGCGCCGAGATCTGCCGGATCTTCGTCACCGGCAACAGCGACGATGCGCACTTCCGCCCGGAAGACTTCCTGCGGCCCAACGTCTACGAATACCTGCGCCGCGCAGCGACCCTGCCGCGGCTGGCCTACGGCTGGTGGCACGACCTGCTCACCGAACCGCGCAAGACCCGCTGGTCCGACCTGATCACCCGCTTCGGCGGGCTGGTGCCGAGCGGCCTGTTCGACAACGCCGGGGTCGAGCGCTTCCTGCAGGACGTGTTCAGCCGCCGTGGCCGCAGCAACGATTTCCGCGAGTTGGGCACCAATCTGTTCGTGGTTGCGGTGGACCTGGACAGTGGCCGCACGGTGCGCTTCGGCGAGCCGGGCATGGACCACGTGCCGATCTCGCTGGCGATTCAGGCCAGCGCGGCGCTGCCCGGGCTGTACCCGCCGGTGCAGATCGACGGCCACCACTACGTGGACGGTGCGCTGCGCCGCACCATGCATGCCTCCACCCTGCTGGAGCGCGGTATCGACCTGATGATCGGGATCAACCCGCTGGTGCCCTACGACGCCACCCACGCGCCGCGCCGCAATGGCCACGTCGACCGCGCACGGCTGCTCGCCGGCGGCCTGCCGGCGGTGCTGTCGCAGACCTTCCGCACCCTGCTGCAATCGCGCATGCAGGTGGGGCTGGAGAAGTACGCGCGGCAGTATCCGCAGGTGGATCAACTGGTGTTCGAACCCAACGCCGACAACGGCGAGCTGTTCTTCACCAATCTCTTCAGCTACGCCGCGCGCCACCGCGTGTGCCAGCTCGCCTACCGCAACACCTTGTCGGACCTGCGCCGCAACGCGCAGACGCTGGAGCCGCTGCTGGCCGCGCACGGCATCGCACTGCGCCACGACATCCTCAACGACCGCAAGCGCACCTTCCTCGATGGCGTGGACGTGCAGCCGCGGCGCATGACCGAGACCACCGCGCGCCTGCGGCGTGCGCTGGACGACGTCGACCAGGTCATCGCCAACCGCCGCGCCAAGCGCCGCACCCGGCGTTCGCCGGAGGCGTAGCGTGCAGCGCCGGCCGACGTCGCCATCGCTACCCGCGCACGTTCTGCGCGCGCTGGTGTGATTACTCTAGTCACAGTCCCGAGTCTCGAATCCCGCCACTCACCCACCGAAGGAACCGCACCGTCATGGCCACTCTGAAGAAATCCGCGCGCAAGAAGCGCAGCACCGCCGCTGCCGACGACACCCTGCAGGCGCAGGCGGAGAAGCTGTCCAAGCGCCTGGGCGAATCGGCGCAGCAGGTCTGGCTGGCCGGGGTCGGCGCGTTCGGCCGTGCGCAGGCCGAGGGCGGCAAGCTGTTCGAGACCCTGGTGAAGGAAGGCCTGAGCCTGGAGCAGAGCACGCGCAAGCTGGCCGGCGGCGGCGTCGACGCGGTGCGCGATGCGGTGGAGAACCGCGTCGGCCAGGCCCGCGAGCGCGCCGCCGATACCTGGGACCGCCTGGAGAAGGTGTTCGAGGACCGCGTGCAGCGTGCCCTGCGCCGCCTGGAAGTGCCCAGCCGTGAAGACCTGGGTGCGCTGATCGAGCGCGTGGACGCGCTCAACGGCGAACTGCGGCATCTGCGCGGCGGCCGTGCCACGCCGGCGGCGGGCAAGACGCCGACAGCGAAGAAGGCCGCCAGGAAGACCACTGCGTCGCCGGCGAGCGCCGCAAAGCGCGCGGCACCGGCGCGCCGACCTGCCGGCCCGGTGGTCGCCAAGGTCGCGCCAGCCAAGCGTGCGGCCGCGCCCAAGCGCGCCAGCCGCAAGCGCAGCGAGGCCCCGACCCCGGCCGAGTAACGGAATTGTTGCAAAGCAACACGTTTTTCCAGACAATCGAAACGGACCCGCCAGTCCATCAGAAGACCGTTTGCTCCCCTCCCCTCTCGGCTTCGGACTGGCGGGTCTTTTTTGTCCGCCTTCCACCGCTGTCGCCTTGCCGGCGCCGTGACACGCTGGCGATACACTGACTTCTTTACGGCGCGTGTGCGGGTGCGAGCATGTTTTCCTGGATAGCGGCAGCGCTCTTGGCGGTCGCGGCATGGCTGGCGGCCAGCCTCTACCTGTGGCTGGTGCGGCGCCGCGAGAACGAGACCAGCGCCGGGCTGCATGCGTTGGCCGGCCTGCACTGGCGCGATTTCTCCTACATGGTGCGGCGCGCGATGCGCGAACAGCGCGATCTGCAGGACGCCACCGTCGACGAGCACACGAGCCAGGAACCGCAGAGCGACTTCGTGATGACCCGCGGCGACGCGCGCTGGCTGCTGTCGTGCAAGCACGGCCGCGCCTACCGGATCGGCTCGGCCGCGGTCAACGAACTGGGTGCGGCGGCGCGGCTGATGGGCGCGCAGGGCGGCATCCTGATCACCGAAGGCAAGGTGCAGCGCGACGGCATCGCCGCGGCCGAGAAGCAGGCGGTGGAAATCCTCGATGGCCGGCGCATCTGGCCGCTGCTCAAGCCCTACCTGCCCAGCGAACTGGAAGACGGCGTGATCGGCGCCAGCCGCCGCCGCGCGCAGCGCCACATCGCCATCGCCGGCCTGGCGTCGCTGGCCTTGGGCGTGGTGGTCGGCGTCGGTGCGCTGGCGTTGCAGCAACCGGAAGCGCCGCCTACAGCCGTGGCCGCAACGGCGCCATCGCCTACGCCCGCCGCCGCAGCCGCCCCTACGCCGGCAACCACGCCAACGAGCTCCACCGCTGCCGCGCCCCCGCCGACGCTCGACGACGCCGGCGACCTGGCCGAGCCCGACCCCGCCACCGAACAACGCCAACGTCAGGACCTCTCCAAGGCCCTGGCCGGCACCCCGGGCGTGATCCGCGGCATCTGGCAGACGCAGATGACCCTGGTGGTCGACCGCAGCGGCGACGACGCCCAGGTGTGGCCGCGCATCTGCAAGGAAGTGGAACGCTACCCGTCCCTGCGCACCGTCCGCATCCAGCTCAACCCACGCCCCGGCCATGAGGAACCGGTGCGGTGGCGGCAATGCAGGACGTTCTGAGCCGGGATTGGGGAATCGGGAATGGGGAATCGGTAGAGCGGGCTATCGGCGCGCGACGAGCATGCACGAGCGACGTTCTTGCCTGAATGGCACAGCAGCGGCCCTGCGTGCAGCCAGCGCCTTTGCGATTCCCGATTCTCCATTCCCGATTCCCAGCTCCTACCAATGCACCCCCCGCATCAGCGCTGCAAACGCGATCTGCTCCTGGCTTGGCTTGGTCTCGCGTAGCGCCTTGCGGTCGCCCTTGGCCGCGGCGGAGTCTGGGAACAGTTCGAAAGCGGTGTTCATCACCACCTCGTAGGCCTTCGGCGCCACCGCATTGACCAGGGCAGCGAAGATGCCGAGGCGGGTGGCCACGCGGCTGGGGCGTTCGATGATGGCCTTGACCATCAGGTCGGCGGCCTCGTCCACGCTCAGCGTCGGCACGCTGTCGTACATCTTGGTAGGCGCGATCATCGGGGTCTTCACCAGCGGCATGTTGACCGTGGTGAAACTGATGCCCTTGCCCGAGAGTTCGCCCTGCGCGCAGCGGCTCCAGGCATCCAGCGCCGCCTTGGAGGCGACGTAGGCGGAGAAGCGCGGCGAGTTGGCCAGCACCCCGATCGAGCTGACGTTGATGATGTGGCCCTTGCGCCGCGCGGTCATGCCCGGCAGCACGCCCATGATCAGGCGCAGGCTGCCGAAGTAGTTCAGCTGCATGGTGCGCTCGAAATCGTGGAAGCGGTCGTAGCTCAGTTCGATCGAGCGGCGGATCGAGCGGCCGGCGTTGTTGATCAGCACGTCGACATGGCCGTGCGCCTCCAGCACGGTCTTGAGCAGGCGGTCGCAGTCGGCCAGGTCGGACAGGTCGGCGGTGTAGGCGAAGACCTTGCCGCCCTTGGCGTTCATCGCATCGCGCGCGGCATGCAGTTCCTGCTCGCCGCGGGCCACGATGACGGTGATGGCGCCGGCCTCGGCGACGCGCTGCGCGGTGGCCAGGCCGATGCCCGAGGAGCCACCGGTGATCAGCACCACCTTGCCGCGGACCTTGCCCTTGAGCGAGCGGTCGACGAACAGGTCCGGGTCCAGGTGCCGTTCCCAGTGGTCCCACAGGCGCCAGGCGTAGTCCTCCAGCCGCGGCACGGCGATGCCGCTGCCCTTGAGCGCGCGCTCGGTCTCGCGGCTGTCGAAGCGCGTGGGATAGGTGATGAACTTCAGCACCTCGCGCGGGATGCGGAAGTCGCGCAGCAGCATGCCGGTGAAGCGGCGGATCGGCGGCAGGCTGCCGATCGCGGCGCGGATGCTCGAGGGCACGAACGCGAACATGCGCGCGTCCACCCGCAAGGTCATCTCCGGCGCGTGGCCGGCGCGGCAGAACACGTTGAGCACCTCGCCCACGCGCAGCGGCTCAGGATCGGTGAGATGGAAGGTGTGGCCGTCGAGCTTGGGCTTGTGCGCGATGTGGTCCATCGCATCGGCGACGAAGTCCACCGGCACCAGGTTGATCCGCCCGCCCTCGATGCCGAGCATCGGCGCCCACGGCGGCAGCAGCTGGCGCAGCTTCTTGATCAGCGGGAAGAAGTAGTACGGGCCGTCGATCTTGTCGATGGCGCCGGTGCGCGAATCGCCGACCACCATCGCCGGTCGGTAGATGCGCCACTTGGTCCGGGTCTCGGCGCGCACCAGCGCCTCGGCGTCGTGCTTGGTGCGCAGATAGGGATCGTCCAGGCCCTCGGCTTCCTCGAACATGTCCTCGCGGAAGATGCCCGGGTACAGCCCGGCCACCGCGATCGAACTGGTGTGGTGGAAGATGCCGGCGCCGATCTGCGCGGCCAGTTCCAGCGCGTTGCGGGTACCGTCGAGGTTGGCGACGCGCTGGTCCTCGGCCTTGGCGGTGAGGTCGTACAGCGCGGCCAGGTGGAAGAAATGCTTGACCTTGCCGTGCAGCGCCTTGCGCTGCGCCGCGGTCAGCCCGCAGTACGCCGCGCCGACGTCGCCGTGCAACACCACCAGGCGCTTGGGATCCCAGCCCTGCTCGCGCACCAGCGCATCGAACTTGCGCTGCGACTCCTTGCGCAGCAGCACATGTACGACGCCCTTGCGCCGCATCAGCCTGGCCATCAGGTAACGGCCGATGAAACCGGTGGCGCCTGTCACGAAATACGTCATGCCGAACCATCCCTCGTTCCGCGGCCACGGCCCCTCGCCCGGCCCTGGCGCTAACTTGCCAGAGTGCGGCAGGCAGGACAAACGCACGCTGGCGTATGGCGAACGTGCGGCATCGCAGCATCGCGCAGCGCAGAGGCGACGGCGGGTACCTCTAGCAACCTGCGCTCGCCTCGGGCCATGTGGTCGTGAAGGAGCGCCGTCAACCGCGACCGCACGGACAAGCGCGTCGCGGCTCGAGCCGCCTTCCCGACGTCATTGCGCCGCCTTGAGTCGGCCGGGCGCGCCCGGCTCAGCGCGCGCCGGGCGAGAAGCGCGCGACCAGGTCGTAGGTGTCGCCGAGGAATACCTGGCGCACGAAGGTCACCGCCTGTTCGCCGCGCCAGGTGCGGCGGTCGATCAACAGGCAGGCGGTGCCGGCCGGCACCTGCAGGCGCGTCGCCTGCGCGGCGCTGGCGCCGACCGCGCTGATGCGGTGCTCGGCGCGCGTCCAGGGCACGTGCTGCAGCAGCCAGCTGCCGGGCACGGTGACCGCGAAGTCCATCTCCAAGGCCTCCGGCACCGCCACCGGGTTGATCACCCGCTCCTCCAGCGCGAACGGGCGGCCGTCGGCGTAGTGCAGGCATTGCAGCGCCAGCAGACTGCCGCCCGCGGCGACCTCGGCTTCCTGCGGCAACGCCGCGCGCGGCGCACGCTGCTGCCGCTCCAGCAGTTCGAAACGGTAGACATGTCCGCGCGCGGCGACCTCGACCGGGATGTCCGGGATCTCCAGCGCCACCTGCTCCATGTGCGGATGCGGCCGCGCCACGAACGAGCCGGCGCGGCGCCGGCGCTCGATCATGCCGGCGTCGGCGAGCAGCGCCAGCACCTTGTTGACGGTCATGCGCGAGCAGCCGTACTGCGCCATCAGTTCGTGCTCGAACGGAATGCGGTGGCCGGGCGGCCACTCGCCGCTGCGGATGCGCGCCTCGATGTCGCGGCGGATGCGCTGGTTGAGCGGCAACACCGGTGCTGCGGGACTCATGGGCGCTCCGCGCTGCGGCGGCGACTGCGCAAGGCGACGCGAGGCGCGCGCCTCATGCGTCCAGCAACCGGGTCAACGCACGCGCATAGCGCGCGGCGACGGCTTCGCGCTGCAGGTGGCGGCCTTCGCGCACCAGTTCGCGGCCGTGGCGCCACACCGAACGCACCGCGCTGCCGCGCGCGGCGAACAGCCAGCTGTCCAGCCAGGCGTCGCCATGGCGCGCCTGCAGTGCCGGATGCGCGGCGTCCAGCTCGACCAGATCGGCCGGGGCGCCCTCGCACAGACCCTGTTCGACACCGAGCGCCTGCGCCGCGCCCTGCGCTGCGGACTGGAACAGGAAGCGGCCGCTGGAGAGCGCAGTGTCGCCGGTGAGCACGTTGCGCCCGCGCAGGCTCAGGCGCTGGCCGTACTCGAGCAGGCGCAGTTCCTCGGCCGCATCGATCAGCACATTGGAGTCGGAGCCCACGCCGAAGCGGCCGCCGGCGCGCACGAACTCCGGCATCGGGAACAGGCCGTCGCCAAGATTGGCCTCGGTGATCGGGCACAGCCCGACCACGGCGCCGCTGGCGGCAATGCCCTGCACTTCGGCCGCGTCGACATGGGTGGCGTGCACCAGGCACCAGCGCGCATCCACCGGCGCGTGCGCCAGCAGCCATTGCACCGGCCGCTGCCCGCTCCAGGCCAGGCAGGCATCGACCTCGCGGGTCTGTTCGGCGATATGGATGTGCACCGGGCCGTCGCACAGCGGCAGCAGCGCCGCCAGCTCGTCCGGGGTGACCGCGCGCAGGCTGTGCGGGGCCAGGCCCAGCACCGCGACGTCCAGTCCCTGCAGGGCGCGGCGGCTGCCGTCCAGCAGCGCGGCGAAGCCGTCGACGTCGTGCAGCAGGCGCTGCTGCGCCGGGTTCGGCGCGGCGCCGCCGAAGTCGGCATGCGCATAGAACACTGGCAGCAGGGTCAGGCCGATGCCGCTGGTCTGCGCCGCGGCGGCCAGGCGCTGCGCCATCTCGGCGCGGTCGGCATAGGGCCGGCCGTCGGCGGCGTGATGCACGTAATGGAACTCGCCGACCCGGGTGAAGCCGGCCTCGAGCATTTCCACATAGGCCTGCTCGGCGATGGCCTGCAGATCGTCCGGGCTCAGCCGCTGCAGGAAGCGGTACATCAACTCGCGCCAGCTCCAGAAGCTGTCGCCGCTGCGCCCGCCGATCTCGGTCAGCCCGGCCATGCCACGCTGGAAGGCGTGGCTGTGCAGATTGCCCAGCCCGGGCACCACGATGTCCAGGCGTCGATCGCCCAGCGCCGCGGGCGCGCCACTCTCGACCGCAACGATGCGGCCACCGCGCACGCCGATGCGCACGTCCCGCGCCCAGCCCTGCGGCAGCAGCGCGTGCGCGCACCAGAATTCGCCCGATCCCGCCTTGCCGCTGGCCTGCTGCTGCGCCTGGGTCTGCACTGGACACCCTCCATCGACCACAATATTGTATATACAAAATAACCGACGAGCTTTCCCGTGACCATGCCCTGCGACACGCTCTGGCACAACGCGCACCTGATGACGCTGGACGCCGAGGACGGCGGCCTGGGGCTGGTCCACGACGGCGTGGTCGCGTGCCGCGATGGCCGCATCGTCTATGCCGGCGCCGCCGCGCAGTTGCCCGGCCCGCTGTCGGCGCAGCGCAGCATCGACTGCGGCGGACGCTGGATCGGCCCCGGCCTGATCGATTGCCACACCCACCTGGTCTATGCCGGCAACCGTGCCGGCGAGTTCGAGCAGCGCCTGCTCGGCGCCAGCTACGCCGACATCGCCCGCGCCGGCGGCGGCATCGTCTCCACGGTGCGCGCCACCCGCGCCGCCGACGACGACGCCCTGCTCGCCGCCAGCCTGCCGCGGCTGGACGCGCTGCTGGCCGAAGGCGTGACCACGGTGGAGATCAAGTCCGGCTACGGCCTGACGCTGGAGGACGAGCTGCGCCTGCTGCGCGTGGCCCGCCGCCTGGGCGAACTGCGCGCGGTGGCCGTGTCGCCGACCTTCCTCGGCGCGCACGCGGTGCCGCCCGGCGCCGAGGCGCAGGCCTACATCGACGAAGTCTGCGAGCGCATGATCCCGGCGGTCGCCGCGCAGGGCCTGGCCGAGGCGGTGGACGTGTTCTGCGAGCACCTGGCCTTCACACCGGCGCAGACCGAGCAGGTGTTCCAGGCCGCGCAGCGCCATGGCCTGGCGCTGAAGATCCATGCCGAACAGTTGTCCAACCAGGGCGGTGCGGCGCTGGCGGCGCGCTACGGCGCGCGCTCGGCCGACCATGTCGAATACCTGGACGACGCCGGCGTCGCCGCGATGGCCGCGGCCGGCACCGTCGCGGTGCTGCTGCCGGGCGCGTTCTATTTCACCCGCGACACCCAGTTGCCGCCGATCGCCGCGCTGCGCGCCGCCGGCGTGCCGCGCGCGCTGGCCACCGACTGCAACCCCGGCACCTCGCCGCTGACCAGCCCGCTGCTGGCGATGAACCTGGCGGCGACGCTGTTCCGGCTGACCGTCGCCGAATGCATCGCCGGCTTCACCCGCGAGGCGGCGCGTGCGCTCGGGCGCCAGGACCAGGTCGGCCGGCTGCGCGCCGGGCTGGCCTGCGACCTGGCGATCTGGGACATCGCCGAACCGGCCGAATTGGTCTATCGCATGGGCTTCAACCCGCTGCATGCGCGTATCTGGAGAGGACAATGAGCGACGACGAGATCCTGCTGCGCCCCGGCGCGGTGAGCCTGGCGCAGTGGCGCGCGGTGTACCGCGGCGCCGGCGTGCGCCTGGACCCGGCCTGCGCCGACGCGGTGCTGCGCAGCGCGCAGACCGTGGAGGCGATCGTGGCCACCGGCGCGCCGGTGTACGGCATCAATACCGGCTTCGGCAAGCTGGCCAGCGTGCGCATCGAGCGCGAGGACCTGCACGCCCTGCAGCGCAATATCGTGCTGTCGCATGCGGCCGGGGTGGGCGCGCCGATGCCGGTGCCGGTGGTGCGGCTGATGATGGCGCTGAAGCTGGCGAGCCTGGCCCAGGGCGCCTCCGGTGTGCGCCCGGAAACCTTGTCGATGCTGGAAGCGCTGCTGCAGCACGAGGTGATCCCGGTGGTGCCGTGCCAGGGTTCGGTCGGCGCCTCCGGCGACCTGGCGCCGCTGGCGCACCTGGCCACGGTGATGCTCGGCGTCGGCGAGGCCTTCGTCGGCGACGCGCGCCTGCCGGCGGCGCAGGCGCTGGCCCAGGTCGGGCTGCAGCCGCTGACGCTGGGCGCCAAGGAGGGCCTGGCGCTGCTCAACGGCACCCAGTACTCCACTGCCTATGCGCTGGCCGGGCTATTCGAGATCGAGCGCGTGTTCCATGCCGCGCTGGTCGCCGGCGCACTGTCCACCGAGGCCGCGAAAGGCTCGGACACCCCGTTCGATCCGCGCATCCACGCACTGCGCGGCCAGCCCGGGCAGATCGCCACCGCCGCAGCGCTGCGTGAATTGATGCGCGACTCGGCGATCCGCGATTCGCACCGCGACAACGACGTACGCGTGCAGGACCCGTATTGCCTGCGCTGCCAACCGCAGGTGATGGGCGCGGCGCTGGACGTGATGCGCCAGGCCGCCACCACCCTGACCACCGAGGCCAACGGCGTCTCCGACAACCCGCTGGTGTTCAGCGACACCGGCGAGGCATTGTCCGGCGGCAACTTCCACGCCGAGCCGGTGGCCTTCGCCGCCGACATGCTGGCGCTGGCGGTGTGCGAGATCGGCTCGATCAGCGAACGCCGCGTCGCCATGCTGGTGGACCCGGCGCTGTCCGGGTTGCCGGCGTTCCTGACGCCCAAGCCCGGCCTCAACTCCGGCTTCATGATCCCGCAGGTGACCGCCGCGGCGCTGGTGTCGGAGAACAAGCAGCGCGCGTATCCGGCCAGCGTCGATTCGATCCCCACCTCGGCCAATCAGGAAGACCACGTGTCGATGGCCGCGCACGGCGCGCGTCGCCTGCTGGCGATGGCCGAGAACGCGGCCAACGTGGTCGGCATCGAACTGCTGGCGGCTGCGCAGGGCTGCGACTGCCACGCGCCGCTGCGCTCCAGCGCCGCGCTGGAAGCGGCACGCGCACTGCTGCGCGCCCGCGTGCCGGCGCTGCAGGACGATCGCTACTTCCACCCGGACATGCTGGCCGCGACCGCGCTGGTGCGCGATGGCGCGCTGGCTGCGGCGGTGGCGATGCACTTGCCCGAGGCAAGTGTGATCTGAAGAACCCGTCGTAGGAGCGGCTTCAGCCGCGACGGAGCGTTAACGGGTAATGCTCCGTCGCGGCTAAAGCCGCTCCTACAGGACAGGCACAACGCGAGGCCGTATGACATCCCTGCCCGACTGGCTCACTGTGCACCGCGGCGATGCGCCGCTGATCCTCAGCTTCCCGCATACCGGCACCGAACTGCCGGAGGCGCTGGCCGACCGCTTCGTCTCGCCGTGGCTGGCGCAGCGCGATGCCGACTGGTGGGTGCACCTGCTGTACGACTTCGCCGAAACGCTCGGCGCGACCACGGTGCGCACCGCGATCTCGCGCTCGGTGATCGACGTCAACCGCGACCCGGCCGGGGTGTCGCTGTATCCCGGGCAGAACACCACCGGGTTGTGCCCGCTCACCACCTTCGACGCGCAGCCGCTGTACCGGCCCGGCGCCGAACCCGACGCGGCCGAGATCGACGCGCGCCGCACGCGCTGGTTCGCGCCCTACCACGCCGCGCTGAACGCGGAGATCGCGCGCCTGCGCGCGCTGCACCCGGCCATCGTGGTGTACGACGCGCATTCGATCCGCTCGCGCATCCCGCACCTGTTCGACGGCGAGTTGCCGCAGTTCAACATCGGCAGCGCCGGCGCCTCCGGCGTGGTGGACAGCAGTTGCGCGGCAGCGCTGACCGATGCGGTCGAACGCGTCTGCGCCGGCAGCGGCTTCAGCCACGTGCGCAACGGCCGCTTCAAGGGCGGCTGGAGCACTCGCCACCACGGCGCGCCGGCCGACGGCGTGCACGCGATCCAGATGGAACTGGCCTGCCGCGGCTACATGCACGAGCCGCACACGGTCGACCAAAGCAACTGGCCGTCACCCTGGCAACCCGACCACGCCGCGCCGCTGCGCGCGGTGCTGCAGCAGGTGCTGCAGGCCTGCCTCGATTTCGCCCGCCGCCCCGCCGCATCCGGCCGCGCCGCCGACTGACGCGCGCGCCGCGTTCCGCCTTCCGCGCATCCACCTGAGGATTCCCGCATGACCCGCCTCGACGCCACCCGCACCATCCACGCGCCCACCGGCAGCACCCTCACCGCCAAGAGCTGGCTGACCGAGGCGCCGCTGCGCATGCTGATGAACAACCTGCACCCGGACGTGGCCGAGCGCCCGCAGGAACTGGTGGTGTACGGCGGCATCGGCCGCGCCGCGCGCGACTGGGAAAGCTTCGACGCCATCGTCGAGACGCTCAAGCGGCTGGACGACGACCAGACGCTGCTGGTGCAATCGGGCAAGCCGGTCGGCGTGTTCCGCACCCATGCCGACGCGCCGCGGGTGCTGATCGCCAACTCCAACCTGGTGCCGCGCTGGGCCAACTGGGACCACTTCAACGAGTTGGACAAGAAGGGCCTGGCCATGTACGGCCAGATGACCGCCGGCAGCTGGATCTACATCGGCGCCCAGGGCATCGTGCAGGGCACTTACGAGACCTTCGTGGAAATGGGCCGGCAGCACTACGGCGACGATCTGTCCGGCAAGTGGCTGTTCACCGGCGGCCTCGGCGGCATGGGCGGCGCGCAGCCGCTGGCCGCGGTGATGGCCGGCGCCTCGTGCCTGGCGGTGGAGTGCCGCAAGAGCAGCATCGACATGCGCCTGCGCACCGGCTACCTCGATACCTGGACCGATAATCTGGACGAGGCGCTGCGCCTGATCGCCGAATCGTGCACGGCGAAGACGCCGCGCTCGGTCGGCCTGCTCGGCAACGTCGCCGACGTGCTCGCCGAGCTGCTGGCACGCGGCGTCAAGCCGGACCTGCTGACCGATCAGACCTCCGCGCACGATCCTGTCAACGGCTACCTGCCGCAGGGCTGGACCGTCGAGCAGTGGGACGCCAAGCGCATCTCCGCACCGAAGAAGGTGGAACGGGCCGCGCGCGCCTCGATGGCCAACCACATCCGCGCCATGCTCGGCTTCCACGCGCTGGGCGTGCCGACCGTGGACTACGGCAACAACCTGCGGCAGATGGCGCTGGAGGAAGGCGTGGCCAATGCCTTCGATTTCCCGGGCTTCGTCCCCGCCTACATCCGTCCGCTGTTCTGCCGCGGCGTCGGCCCGTTCCGCTGGGCCGCACTGAGCGGCGACCCGGAGGACATCGCCAGGACCGATGCCAAGGTCAAGGAACTGATTCCGGACAACCCGCACCTGCATCGCTGGCTGGACATGGCCGCCGAGAAGATCCAGTTCCAGGGCCTGCCGGCGCGGATCTGCTGGGTCGGCCTGGGCGATCGCGACCGCCTCGGACTGGCGTTCAACGAGATGGTCGCCAACGGCGAACTGAAGGCGCCGGTGGTGATCGGCCGCGACCACCTAGACAGCGGCAGCGTCGCCTCGCCGAACCGCGAGACCGAGGCCATGGCCGACGGCTCCGACGCGGTCTCCGACTGGCCACTGCTCAACGCCCTGCTCAACACCGCCAGCGGCGCCACCTGGGTCTCGCTGCATCACGGCGGCGGCGTCGGCATGGGCTTCTCGCAGCACGCCGGCATGGTCATCGTCTGCGACGGCACCGAGGCGGCGGCCAAGCGCATCGCCCGGGTGCTGTGGAACGACCCGGCCACCGGGGTGATGCGCCATGCCGACGCGAGCTATCCCATCGCCCTGGCCTGCGCGCGCGACAAGCACCTGGATCTGCCTGGCATCCTGCGCTGAGGCCGACGCGGCGTCCGTCGCCTCGCGGCGGCGGGCGGCCCGCGAGGCGCCAAACCGGAACTGCGTCACCGCTCGCACGATGCACCCTCAAGATCGGCCGAGATGCGCCGACAAGGGATGCATCGTTTCAAGGAGCCTGCATGGGCATCCTGATCTACCTCACTCCTGCCGTGGCGCTGTGGGCTGCCGTTGCCACAGCGTTCGCGCATGGCTTGTTCCAGCGTCTGGGGCACGCCTATCGGCGCGACGCGACTGCGAAGGAGACCATCGCGCGGTATCAGGCGGCGCTGAGCCAACTGAAGGCGCAGGCCGCCGCCAGCGCGCAGGAACTGGAAACGCTGCGCCAGGACCACGAGCGCCTGCGTGCAACCCTCGAATACGAGGCGGCGCCCGCTGCAGCGGCGTCCGCCACGGCCGCGCCTGCCAATGCGCCTTCGCCGGCCGCAGCGAAGGCGACGCCCGCGCCGACTCCGGCAACGCCGCCGTCGACCATCGCCCTGGCGCAGATCGACATCGCCGACGAAGTCGGCACCCTGCTCGCGCATGTCGCGCGGGTGGCGCGCAGCATCCGCCGCTACAGCGCCTACAGTCGCGGCCACAACGGCCCGGAGCCGGCCAGCGCGCGCTACGACCTGCACTGGCTGTCCGACTGCCTGCACAACCTGGACCAGGTCGGCCATGCTCTGGCCCGCAACAACATGGAAACCCTCACCGCCGCCTGCACCGAGCTGCTGACCATGTACGAGCAGTACCTGCGCGACGGTTCGGGCTACAACAGCCGCGACACCTTCCAGCGGCTGAGCACCCAGGTGCCGCTGGCCGAGGTCACCGATGCGATCCGTTCCATCGCTGCCAAGGCCTCGCTGGCGCGGCAGGCGCAGGCCGCGCACGAACAGGCCGCGCATGCGCACGAACGCATCGCCGACAGCCGCCAGGCCGACGCACTGTCGATGCTGTGACGCCGCCGTTCGCCCCGGCCGACGGCCACGGCCCGCGTTGACCCGGCCCCGCGCCCGTGCTGTGATGCCTGCCGGTCAGGGCGGAGCGGGATCATGGCAGACAGCAAGACGGCCTTCGAGAAAGCGGTCCAGGACATCAAGCAACGGGCCGAGCGCCCCGACAACGACACGCTGTTGCGGCTCTATGCGCTGTACAAGCAAGGCTCGGAGGGCGACGTCAGCGGCGCCAAGCCGGGCTTCTTCGACTTCGTCGGCACCGCCAAGTACGAGGCCTGGGCCAAGCTCAAGGGCATGCCGCAAGCCGACGCGCAGAAGAAGTACGTGGACCTGGTGAAGAAGCTGCTGGCCTGATGGCCCGCGACACCCGGCGGCGCATCCTCGAGACCGCCCTGGCGATGTTCAACGCGCAGGGCGAGCCGCACGTCACCACCAACCACATCGCCGACGAGCTGGAGATCAGCCCCGGCAACCTGTACTACCACTTCCGCAACAAGGACGACATCATCGAGCATCTGTTCGCGCGCTACGAGGAGCGCATGGACGCGGCGCTGGCGCTGCCGAGCGCGCGCCTGCCGGGGCTGGAGGACATCTGGCTGCAGTTGCACCTGGTGTTCGAATGCATCTGGGACTATCGCTTCCTGTACCGCGACCTGGTCGAGATCCTCAGCCGCAGCCGGCGCCTGCGCCTGCGCTTCGCGCGCATCCTGCGCCGCGCCGACGCCAGCGTGCAGGCGGTGTTCGAGGGCCTGGCGCAGACCGGGGCGATGCGCGCCAGCGCCCAGGAAAGAAGCGGCGTGGCCACCAACGTGCTGGTGGTGGCCACGTTCTGGCTCAACTACGCGGCCGCGCGCGGCGAGAAGGACGAGCAAGTGGCGATCCGCCAAGGCATCGTGCAGGTGATGCAATTGATCGCCCCGTTCCTGCGCGACGCCGAACGCGCACACCTGGCGGCGTTGATGGACGCCTATCTGGATTGACGCGCCCTGCCCTGCGCGCAAGCACAGGCGGGGCGGGCCCGCTCAGTCGGCGGCAGCCTGCGCGGCTGGCCCGTCGAGCCGATAGACCTTGCAGACCAGGCCCGGCGGGGTGCGGTAGGTGCGAAAGCCGATGGCCTCGTAGTACGCCTGCCCGAGCGCATTGTCGGCGGCGATGCTGGCGTCGATCTGCGCCAGCCCGGCGCTGCGCGCGGCCGCACACGTGGCCCGGAACAGCGCGCTGCCGACGCCACGGCGCGCCGCGCGCGGGTCGACATGGGTGCCGATGATGCCCCAGCCCTCGGCGACGTCATAGGCATTGCCGGGACGTGCGATGCGCAGCGACTGGAAACCGAGGACGCGCCCGTCGGACGCCTCGGCCAGCACGCACTGCAGGCGATCGGGATGCTGCAGATAGGTCGCGCGCACCGTCGCCGGATCGGTCGGTGCCTTGCGCAGGCCGGCGGCGAAGATCGCGTTCTGCACCGCGACCATCGCCTCGGCGTCGTCGAGCGTCGCAGGCCGGATCTGCATGGTGTCGGCATCTTGGGAACGGCCCGCGAGTATGCCCGAACGCGGCGTTCCGCCGCCAACGGCGAACCACCTCGCTCGCAATGCTGCCGGACGACCCGGACGCGGACGGCGTCGCACGCGCGTCGCCCTGCCGCTGCACACCGCTTACTTGAACAGTTCGACCAACCTGTCCGCGATGAGCTGATGCCCCTTTGCATTGGGATGGTTCGACTGCGCCATCAGGTCCTGTCGATTTCCCTTGTAGGCCGCAAAGGCCGCGTACGAATCGCCCAACGAGACGCCTTGGGTCTTCGCAAGCCTGCGGATCATGTCGACCTGTTCGAGCAGGGTCGACTTGGATGCGGGCGGATCGCCTTTCAGATCGATGCTCGGCGTCATCAACACCACGCACGCGTTCGCCGATCGTGCTTCGCGGATCATCTCCGTGAGGTTGGCGCGCGACTGCGCGACCGTCAGATTGCGGTCGTTGAGGCCGTAGTCGATGGTGATCACTTTCGGCCGATGCCCCAGGCCTTCCGCGACGAACCTGCCCAGCCCCTGACTGGAATTCTCGCCGCCGACCGCCGAGGTGATCACGTTGATGACCGCGGTCGGATAAAGCTGCTCCAGCGCATCGGCGACACGCTGTGGGTACGCCTCCTTGCTGCGCACCTCCGGAACGACGAAATAGCCGGCAGGCACGCTGTGCCCGAAGGTCACGATATTGATCGTGTGATTCTGCGGCCAGGCCAGTCTGAGTTCCTGCTTGACCGCGCCAAGGCAGGTTCCGCGACCGGCCGAGTCGGCGGCGTGCGCAAGGAACGGGACGGCGGCCAGACAGCCAAGCAACAAAATCGTTTTCATTCCTTATTGTGATCAATAGGAACTGTCTTGGCGAGCATGCAATCGCTCTCCGCACCGTATACGCAGACCGACGGCAGTCCCGGCATGCAATGCGCCGCCCTTAGCGCCGCGCCACCACGGCAGGCAGGCGGCTGGCATGGCAGCGCCTGCGCCCGGGTTTTTATCGAGCGCCTGCACTGCGCTTGCTGGCGGCACCTGGGCGCCGCGCGGCCGCACGCTTCCTGGCGGCGGGCTTGGCGCGCTCGGGCGCGGCCGGGCGTTTGCGCGAGGCGGAGCGCGGCGCGGCTTTCAGCCCCAGCTTGACCAGCACCGGCTGCAGGCGCGCCTCGACCTCGGCGCTCAACGGCTGCACTTGGCCACGCAGCGCCGCGGCGCCCTCGCGCATGCTGCTCTCGGCCTCGTCGGCCAGTTGCGTGGCCAGCGCCTTGAGCGTCGCTGCGCCCTGCGCGGCATCGGCGGCGGCGGCCAGCGCGCGCTTGCGGGTCAGCGCGACCACGCCCAGCCCCGCCAGCCACAGGTGCCGCGGGTTCAGCCGATCCGGCCGCAGCGCGGAAGTGGAACGCTTCTTGGTCGCCATCGCAGGATCTCCAGAAGGGCCGGCAGTGGCCCCGATGCGTGCCATGCTGGCGCCGGTGGCTTGAGCAAACACACTATCCACGACCACCCTTGCCACGCGCCGGCGCCCGCGCCATGCTCGGCGCGGACGCCGTGGCCCGGCGCCGCACAGGGAGATCCGCATGGCAGCAAAATCGGGCGCGTGGGCGCCGTTCCCATACGACGCCAAGGCCTACGCCTACGCCGGCGATGCGCTGAAGAAAGCCTGGCCCAAGCTGCACGCCGGCGACAGGGAACCCTACCCGGATCCGGCACGCGCGCAGGCGCTGCTGGACGCCGCGGGAAAGGCCGGAAAGGGCCACGACGCGCAGACCCTCTCGGCCGCGTTGATCGAGGCCTGGCGTGCCTTCCACCACGGGCAGTTCCAGCAGGCCTACGAGGCCGGCAAGGCGCTGGGCGTGTTCGGCGCCTCGGTCGCGGTCAAGGCGATCGGCATCCATGCCGGCTATCTGGTCGACGACGAGAAAGAACAGTTGCAGCGGCTGCAGCAGGCCGCGGCGCTGGCCGAGGCGGCGATTGCGGCGCTGCCGGACGAGGCCAACAGCCACTACCGCCACGCGTTCGCGCTGGGCCGCTACAGCCAGGGATTGAGCATCGTCAAGGCGCTCAAGCAGGGCATCGCCAGCAAGGTGCGCACGTCGCTGGAAGCGGCGCTGGAACTGGAGCCCAAGCATGCCGAGGCGCACATGGCGCTGGCGCTGTACCACGCCGAGATCATCGGCAAGGTCGGCGCGATGATCGGCGGCCTCACCTACGGGGCCAAGGCCGCCACCGCCGAACAGCACATCCAGCAGGCGCTGAAACTGGTGCCGGACGCCCCGATCGCCCACATCGAACACGCCAACGTGCTGCTGTTGCTGCATGGGGACAAGCGCGAGGACGGCGCCGCCGCGGCCTTCGAGAAAGCCGCCAAGCTCAAGCCGCGCGATGCGATGGAAGCCCTGGACGCGGCGTTCGCCCGGGATCAGTTGGAATAGGTGCCGGCGCGATATGGGCGTATCTCGATCCCATCTCGTAGGAGCGGCTTCAGCCGCGACAGGCCTTCACAGGAATGCCTGTCGCGGCTGAAGCCGCTCCTACGACGCATCGCACACCCGTCGTTGGACGCACGCAACGCGACGGGCGTGAGCGGCGACAGGAGGGCAATCACGCCCTTCCCGCCTCCGCCACACCCCGCCGCCGCGAAGCCGCATCGCGACCTCGCAGCGGCAGCCCGCATCAGCCTGCCGGCGGCAGCGCATAGGCGATCACGTAGTCGCCGCGCTTGGTCTCCATGAAGTGATGGCCGGCGGCGACGATGACCAGGTACTCGCGGCCGTCGACCGCGTACACCATCGGCGTGGCCTGGCCACCGGCGGGCAGCTTGGCCTGCCACAGGGTCTTGCCGCTGGCCAGGTCGATCGCGCGGATCATGTCGTCGGTCGCCGCGGCGATGAAGATCAGCCCGCTGGCGCTGACCACGGCGCCGCCGTTGTTGGGCGTGCCGATCTCGATCGGCAATCCGGAGTGGATGCCGAACGGGCCGTTGCCGCGCGCACTGCCGAACGGACGGTCCCACAAGGTCTTGCCGCTGGCCAGGTCGATCGCACGGATGCCGCCGTACGGCGGCTGCTTGCACAGCAGCCCGGTGAACGGCAGGCGCCAGCCGGCGTTGACGTTGATCGCGTACGGCGTGCCGGCCTGCGGATCGCCGGCGCCCTCGGCGCCGCCGCTGTCGCCGCGCACCTGGTCGCGCGGCGCCCAGCCCATCTTGTCGGCCTTGGCCCGCGGCACCAGCAGGTTGTAGTTGGGCATGTCGTTGTAGTTGGCGACGATCACACCCCGCCGCGGATCCACCGCCACGCTGCCCCAGTCCGAGCCGCCGTTGTAGCCGGGGTACTCGATCGAATGGCGGTCGGCTTCCGGCGGCGTGTAGATGCCCTTGTAGCTGGCACTGCGGAACTGGATGCGGCACACCAGTTGATCGATCGGGGTCATGCCCCACATGTCGCGTTCGGTCAGGTCGCGCTTGCGCAGCGAGTGGTACAGCGAGAACGGCTGGGTCCTGGCGCGGCGCTGCGGCTCCACGCCGCCACCCGGCACCGCGCGTTCCTCGACCCCGACCAGCGGCTTGCCGGTGCGCCGGTCGAGCACGTACAGCTCGCCCTGCTTGCTCGGCAGCAGCACCGCCGGCACGGTCGTGCCGTCGTGCGGGAAATCCAGCAACGTCGGTTGCGACCCCAGGTCGTAGTCCCACACGTCGATGTGGGTGGTCTGGAAATTCCACACCGGCTTGCCGGTGGTGACGTCCAGCGCGACCAGTGAGGTCGCATAGCGGTCTTCCTGCGGGGTGCGCGAACTGCTCCAGTAGTCGGCCGAGGAATTGCCCATCGGCAGGTACACGTAGCCGAGCTGTTCGTCGCCGGCGGCGCTGGTCCACATGTTGGGCGTACCACGGGTCCAGGTCTGCCCCGGCGGCGGCGCGCCGGCCCAGTCCGGATGGGTCATGTCCCAGGCCCAGCGCAGCGCGCCGGTCACCGCATCGAAGCCCTGGATCACGCCGGACGGTTCGTAGCGCTTCTGTCCGTCCAGCACCTGGTGGCCGGTGACGACGACCCCGCGCACGATGGTCGGCGGCGAATTGATCGAGACGTAGCCCGGCGGCGTGGAGCCCATGCCGACGGTGATGTCGACCTGGCCGTGCTGGCCGAAGTCCTCGCAGGGCTTGCCGTCGGCCGCATCGACCGCGATCAGGCGCCCGTCCAGGGTGCCTTCGATGATGCGCTGGCGGCAGGCCGTGGACGCCGTGGCCTGGGCGTCGGGCACCGCGTAATAGCTGACGCCGCGGCAGGCGGCGGTATACGGGATCGCCTTGTCCGCCACCTTGGGATCGTAGCGCCAGCGTTCGCGGCCGCTGCGCGCATCCAGCGCGATCATCTGGTTGCGTGCGCTGCACAGATACAGGCTGTCGCCGATCTTCAGCGGCGTGGTTTCCGCGCCCCAGCGCTTGTCCGGCAGGTCGCCGGTGCGGAAGGTCCAGGCGGTACGCAACTGCGCCACGTTGTCCGGGGCGATCTGCCGCAGCGGCGTGTAGCGGCTGCCGGCGTTGTCGCGGCCGTAGGCGGCCCAGTCGGCATCGGCGGGCGCGTCGGCAGGCTGCGCGCCGGTGCGCGGGGTCGCCAGCGCCGCGGCCATGCCGGCCGCATGCGCCAGCGTGCCGTCGGCCTCGGTCACCCCGTACGGCAGGAACGCCAGCGCGAACGCGCCGACGAACACCAGCGCCAGCACCGCGGCGAGCGTGCGCGACAGCGTGCGCGAGAACGGCCGGTCCAGCCGCGGCAGCAGCAACGCCAGCAACAGCGCCAGGAACACCATCAGGCCCATGCGCGGCACCCAGCGCCAATAGTCGGTACCCGACTCCCACGCCGCCCACAGCAGCGACAGCAGGAAGGTCGCGGCGAACCACAACGCGCCGCTGCGCCAGCCGCGCCACAGCTGCACGCCGGAAATCGCCAGGCCGAGGCCGGCGACAAGGTAGTACCAGGAGCCGCCCAGCGCCAGCAGCCAGGCGCCGCCAATCGCCAGCACTGCGCCGATCAGCGCGCAGACACCGCCGAGCAACCGCAGCGGCCAGCCGCCACGACGCGCGGTTCGTTCGAATTCGTTCATTGCCACTCCTCGCAGGACACGGCCACGCGGAACATCCGCCGTGGCAGCGGCGCGTGCGCGCCGCCTCGCGTTTATCCCAGGCTGCAAGTGAACATCACGCGTTTCCGGGCGACACACAGTGACACGCAATCTTGCGGTCTTCGTGATGCGGCGGCGACCTGGACATCACACAGCATGTGCAGTGGAGAGCAGCGATTGCCCGAGGACATGGAGACAGGCGATGTGGCGCGGCGGCAGAACGCATGACTGTCGTGGCGCCGCCAGCGTGCACGCGCAGCAGGTCGCTAGCATCGTCATGGTGGCCACTCCAAAAACGACGACGCCGGCACGAGGCCGGCGTCGTCGTTCACTCAGGCGTGGTCACGCCTGCGGCGGTGGCGCCTCGCCAGCGCCTTCGGCGGCGCCCTCCTCGCCCGGCAACCCGTCTTCCTCGACCAGCGAGCCGTCCAGGCGTTCCACTGCCTGCAGCTTCTCGCCCTTGGACAGGCGGATCAGGGTCACGCCCTGGGTGTTGCGGCCGACGCGGGAGATTTCCGAGGCGCGGGTCCGCACCAGGGTGCCGCCGTCGGAGATCAGCAGCACTTCGTCGCGGGTGCTCAGCAGCACCGCACCGACCAGCTTGCCGTTGCGCTCGCTGGTCTGGATGCCGATGACGCCCTGGGTGCCGCGGCCCTTGCGCGGATACTCGCCCAGCGGGGTGCGCTTCCCGTAGCCGTTCTCGGTCGCGGTGAGGATGTAGGCATCGGCCTCGTCGCCGTTGCGCGCCTCGGCATCGGCCTCGGTGTCCGCCGCGGCGTCGACGTCGTCGGCGTCCTCGTCCTGGCCCACGGCCGGCTCGGCCACGATCAGGCTGACCACGTACTCGCTCTTGGCCAGGCGGATGCCGCGCACGCCGCGGCTGCTGCGCCCGGTTGGCTTGACTCCGCCGCGGCTCTTGCGCCGCGCGCCACGGGCGTCGTCGCCCTCCTCGCCTGCCACGTCGTCGTCGGCCGCGGCGCTTTCGTCAGCACCGGTGTCGTCGACGACCGCGTCATCGGCCTCGTCGTCCTTGGGCCGCTCGGAGAAGCGCACGGTCTTGCCGTTGGAGGCGAACAGCAGCACGTCGCGCTCGCCGTCGGTGAGCGCCACGCCGACCAGCGCGTCGCCCTCGTCGAGGTTGATCGCGATCTTGCCGATCTTGCGCTGGAACGCGAACTCGCTCAGCGGGGTCTTCTTGACCATGCCGTTGCGGGTGGCGAAGAACACATAGCGGCCTTCGGCGTATTCGCGCACCGGCAGCACCGCCTGCACGCGCTCGCCGTTCTCCAGCGGAATCCAGTTGACGATCGGGCGACCACGGGCATTCGGCCCGGCCTCGGGCAACTGGTGCACGGGCAGCCAGAACACCTTGCCGCTGCTGGTGAAGGTCAGCAGCGTGTCGTGGGTGTTGACCAGCCACAGCTGGTCGATGAAATCCTCTTCCTTGGTCGCCGCCGCGCTGCGGCCGCGGCCGCCGCGGCGCTGCGCGCGGTAGGCGCTGACCGGCTGGCGCTTGGCGTAGCCGGCGTGCGACAGGGTCACCACCACGTCTTCCGTCGCGATCAGGTCGAGGATGTCCAGGTCCTCTTCGCTGTGGCGGATCTCGGTGCGGCGCGCGTCGCCGTATTCCTCGCGGATGTTGACCAGCTCCTCGCGGATCACCTGCAGCAGCACGTCCGGGTTTTCCAGGATGCGGATCAGCCCGGCGATGGCCTCCAGCAGCTGCTTGTATTCCTCGGTCAGGCGCTCCTGCTCCAGGCCGGTCAGGCGGTGCAGGCGCATTTCCAGGATCTGCGTGGCCTGCACTTCGGTCAGCTGGTAGCCGCCGCCGACCAGGCCGACGCCGCTGGGCAGGTCTTCCGGGCGCGAGGCCTCGGCGCCGGCCGCATTGAGCAGCGCGCCGACCAGGCCCGGCTGCCAGGTCTTGGCCAGCATGCGCTCGCGCGCTTCGTTCGGGTTCGCCGAGGTCTTGATCAGCTCGATCATCTCGTCGATGTTGGCGAGCGCGACGGTCAGGCCTTCGAGGATGTGCGCACGCGCGCGCGCCTTGCGCAGTTCGAAGATGGTACGGCGGGTGACCACTTCGCGACGGTGGCGGACGAACGCCTCCAGCATCTGCTTGAGGTTCAGCAGCTGCGGGCGGCCGTCGACCAGCGCCACCATGTTGATGCCGAACACCGACTCCATCTGGGTCTGCTGATACAGATTGTTCAGCACCACATCGGCGGCTTCGCCGCGCTTGACCTCGATGTAGATGCGCATGCCGTCCTTGTCGGACTCGTCGCGCAGCTCGCTGATGCCCTCGAGCTTCTTTTCCTTGACCAGCTCGGCGATCTTCTCGATCAGCCGCGCCTTGTTGACCTGGTACGGGATCTCGGTGACCACGATCGCTTCGCGGCCGTTGTCCTGGATCTCGATCTCGGCCTTGGCGCGCATGCGCACGCGGCCGCGGCCGGTGCGGTAGCCGGCGACGATGCCGGTGGTGCCGTTGACGATGCCCGCGGTCGGGAAATCCGGGCCGGGGATGTGTTCCATCAGCCCGTCGACATCGATCTGCGGGTTGTCGATCAGCGCCAGGCAGGCATTGATCGACTCGGTCAGGTTGTGCGGCGGGATGTTGGTGGCCATACCCACCGCGATACCGGCCGAGCCGTTGACCAGCAGGCTCGGGAAGCGCGTCGGCATCACCGACGGTTCCTGTTCCTTCTCGTCGTAATTGGGCTGGAAATCGACGGTTTCCTTGTCGATGTCGGCCATCATCTCGTGCGCGAGCCGCGACATGCGCGCCTCGGTGTAACGCATCGCCGCCGCGGAATCGCCGTCGACCGAGCCGAAGTTACCCTGCCCGTCCACCATCATGTAGCGCAGCGAGAACGGCTGCGCCATGCGCACCAGGGTGTCGTACACCGACTGGTCGCCGTGCGGGTGGTACTTACCGATGACGTCGCCGACGATACGCGCCGACTTGTAGTAGGGCTTGTTGCTGTGCGCGCCCAACTCGTTCATCGCGAACAACACGCGGCGATGCACCGGCTTGAGGCCGTCGCGCGCATCCGGGAGGGCACGCCCCACGATCACGCTCATGGCGTAATCGAGGTAGCTCTTGCGCATCTCGTCTTCCAGGTTGACCTGGATGATTTCCTTGGCGGATTCTGCCATTCGGGTTCCGTAAGTCTGGTGGCGGATCGACCACGACGCCGGCCCGCGACAGGCGGGCCCGCCGCGGCCGCACGCCTAGGGCGCACGGCGGTCGATCGAACCGCCGGATTCTATCATGACGGGCGCCCGATTGCCCGGTTTTGCCGGCGCGAACAAGCACTTGCGCGCCTTCGGCAGCGCCCGCCGGGCGCCGCCGCAGTGTCCCTGGTCAGCCGCCGAAGGCGGCGCGCATGCGCGGCAGGTCCGGGCGCTCGATGACCCCGCGCTCGGTGACGATGGCGTCGATCAGGTCCGCCGGGGTCACATCGAACACCGGATTCCAGGCGGCGATGCCGTCGGCCACGGTGCGGGTGCCGCCGACGCCGAACAGCTCGCCCGGATCGCGCTGCTCGATCTCGATCTGCGCGCCGTCGGCGGTGTCCATGTCCACCGTGGACGACGGCGCCACCACCATGAACCTGACGCCGTGGTGGCGCGCGGCGATCGCCAGCTGGTAGGTGCCGATCTTGTTGGCGGTGTCGCCGTTGGCGCAGATGCGGTCGGCGCCGACGATCACCCACTGCACCGCGCCGGTCTTCATCAGGTGCGAGGCGGCCGAATCGGCGATCAGGGTGGCGTCGATGCCGTCCTGCTGCAGTTCCCACACGGTCAGCCGCGCGCCCTGCAGCCAGGGCCGGGTCTCGCCGGCGAACACCTTGGCGATGCGCTGCTGGGCGACGCCGGCGCGGATCACGCCCAACGCGGTGCCGAAGCCGGCGGTGGCCAGCGAGCCGGTGTTGCAATGGGTCAGCACGCCGCTGCCGGGCGCGATCAGGCCGGCGCCGAGCGCGCCCATGTGCCGGTTGGCGGCCAGATCCTCTTCGGCGATCGCCTGCGCCTCGCGCTCCAGCACCGAGCGCCAGTCGCTGCCGGCCGCGCCCAGCGCCGTGCGCATGCGCGCCAGCGCCCAGGCCAGGTTGACCGCGGTCGGCCGCGCGGCATTGAGCCGCTGCAGGGCCGGCTCCAGCTTCAGCAGCGCCTCGGCGCCGGTCTCGGCCTGCACCTCGCGTGCGGCAAGCACCGTGCCCCAGCCGGCGGCGATGCCGATCGCGGGCGCGCCGCGCACGGCCAGGGCGTGGATCGCCGCAGCGACCTCGTCGCTGTCGCTGCAGCGCACGTGTTCCACCGCGAACGGCAGCTTGCGCTGATCCAGCAGTTCCAGCGCGTCGCCGGTCCACAGGATCGGGCGGATATGGTCGTAGCGGGCGTAATCGATATCGAGGGCGGCGTTCATCGCCCCATTGTAAACGCCGGCGATTGCGGATTGAGGACGCCGCGCGGCGTCACAGCGCCGCGCCAGCGCTCAGTTGACGCTGAACTCGGCGCGGCAGCCCTTGTCGACCCAGATGCCGTCGCGGTCCCAGCCCCAGCTGTCGTTCTGCACGCAAGGCGCGCCGGACAACTGCCGGCGCAGTTGCACATGGTCCTGGACACTGACGCCACAGCGGCGCCGCGCCTTGCCCTTGGATTCGCACAACACCGGCCGTGGGCCGGCGGGAAACCCGGAGCCGTCGGCGGCGCCGATCTCGAACTCGCCGCGGCAACCGCGCGCGACCCAGATTTCGTTGCGGCGCACGCCCCAGCTGCGCTCCTCGCGGCACGGCACCGACGACAACTGCCGCATCAACCGCACCGGCGCCCCGCGCAGCATCACCGGGCAACTCTCGAGGCGACCATCGGACTCGCAGCGCAACACGCGGCGCATCGCGCTGCGCGGCGCTTCCACCGGATTGGGACGGAATTCGGCGCGACAGCCGAGGGTGACCCACACGCCGGTGGCGTCAGACCCCCACTCGCTGCCACGGATGCAGTCGTTGTCGGAGAGTTGCCGCACCAGTTGCACGCCCTGGTCGGTGGACATCGGACAGTGCACCCAGGTCATGTCGCGCGACTCGCAGCGCACCACCGCGGCATCGTACGCATCGGCGTCCTGCGCCGGCGACGGCATCGGCCACACGCTTGCCGCCAACCCCAGCCAACACCAGCCACCGAGCCCGTACGCCCACTTCATGCTTGGCTCTGCCCCTATGCCTAGAACCTGAACAACGAAGACCTGCTGGCGCGCGGCGTGCGCATGCCGTGCCCGATCAAACCATCATCGGTGTGGACAACGCAACAAGGCGCCGCGAAAACACGTGACGGCCGGTTCAGGCATGCGCGAAATCGTAGGCGAGCACGTCGCCGATCTGCGCGGTGCCGCGCATCGCCATCAGCAGCCGGTCCACGCCGACCGCCACGCCGGCGCAGTCGGGCAATGCCGGCAACGCCTGCAGCAGGCGTTCGTCCAGCGGCGGCAGCACCGCGCCGCGTGCCTGCCGCAGCGCGTGGTCACGCAGGAAACGCCGGCGCTGCTCGGCGGCATCGTTGAGCTCGTGGTAGCCGTTGGCCAGTTCATAGCTGCCCAGGTACAGCTCGAAGCGCTCGGCCACTGGCGGGTCGTCCTCGCGTACGCGCGCCAGGGCACACTGGCTGGCCGGCCAGTCGTGGACCACGGTGAGGCGGTCGACCGGGAACGCCGGCTGCAGGCGGTGGGTCATCAGCAGGTCCAGCCAGTCGTCGCGTCCCAGGCCGTCGGCATCGATGCGGATATCGCGTAGCGGCTGCTGCAGCGCCTCCAACGGCGCAGTGAATGGATCCAGGCCCAGCCCCTGCAGGAACAGGTCGCGATAGCTGAGCACCTGCAGCGCGGCGCTGCGCCCGACCAGCGCCAGCGCCGTGCGCACCAGTTCCACGGTTTCCTCGATCAATTGCCGGTGATCCCAGCCGACCCGATACCACTCGAGCATGGTGAACTCGGGATTGTGGCGGCCGCCGGCCTCGCCGTTGCGGAACACCCGCCCCAGTTCGTAGCAATCGCCGATGCCCGCGGCGAGCAGCCGCTTCAGCGGGTACTCGGGCGAGGTGCGCAGCCAGCGCAGCGCCGGACCGGCGTCGACATGGCCGCTGAAGCGGGTCTGGAAGCTGTCGATGTTCGGCTCGGTGTTGCCGGCCGCAGACAGCATCGGCGTTTCCACTTCCAGCACGCCGCGCGCGGCGAAGAAGCCGCGGATGGCGGCATTGAGCCGGGCGCGCAATTGCAGGGCGGACAGCAGGTCCATCAGGGCGCCGTGTCGAGCCGGCGGCTCAGTTGGTCGCGCGCGTCGTCGCGGTAGCCAAGGCGAAGGTACAGGCGCTTGGCGGCGGCGTTGTGGTGGTTGACCTCCATCCGCAGCACATCCACGCCCAGCGCGCGGGCGCGCGCCTCGACCAGCGCCACCGCGCGCCGGCCCCAGCCGCGGCCGCGCGCGGCCGGACCCAGATACAGCTCGTCGAGCAGCAGATAGCGCCCGCCCAGTTCGACGCTGAAGCACGCGGTGATCAGCGCATAGCCGACGACCGCGTCGTCCGGCGCCAGCCACAGCAGCGCCTCGCCCAGCGCCGGCTGCGCCAGCAGCGCCCGCAGGCCACGCGTCACCCGCTCGGCGTCGAAGGCGATGCCGTCCTCGGCGTAGAACGCCTGCAGCATCGCCAGCAGGGCCGGCTGGTCGGCCACGCCGGCGGTGCGCCAGCGCAGTTCGTCCTGCAGCGTGCCGGGCGCACTCATGCGCCCTGCTCCTGCGCTTGCAGGAACGCCAGCAACTGCGCCTCGTCCCACACCGCCACGCCCAGTTCCTGCGCCTTGTCGAGCTTGGAACCGGCGGCCTCGCCGGCGACCACGAACGAGGTCTTCTTCGACACGCTGCCGGCCACCTTGGCGCCCAGCGCCTCCAGGCGTGCCTTGGCCTCGTCGCGAGTCAGCGCGCTCAGCGTGCCGGTCAGCACCACGGTCTGCCCGTCCAGCGGGCCGGCGCGGCGCCGGGTCTGCGCCGGGGCGGCATCGAGCAGGCGTTGCATCGCCGCCTCGGCATCCAGGAGCGCCTGCTTCTGCACCGGATCGGCCAGGTACGCGGCCAGGTTGGCGGCGCCGGCCGTGGACAGGCCGGCGCCGGTCCAGCCGCTTTCGTTGGCGCCCAGCAACGCGTGCAACGTGCCGTAGGTGGCGGCCAGGCGCTGCGCGCTCTTGCCGCCGAGCTTGTCCACCGGCAGCGTGCCGAGCAGATGCGCCAAGTCCAGGCGCTCGCGCAGTTCCGCAGGCGGTGCGCCCTCGTCGGAAAAGCGAATGCCGGCGGCGATCAGCGCATCGACCACCGCGGCGTTGCCGGGCTGCTCGAAGAACGTGGCGATCGAGCGCGCCACCTCGCCGCCGATGTCCGGCAAGGCCTGCAGCAGCACCGCGGGGGTGCTGCGCACGAATGCCAGCGAGCCCAGCCAGTAGGCAAGCGCCTTGGCCGTGGTCTCGCCCAGGTGCGGAATGCCCAGCGCGAACAGGAAGCGCGGCAGCGTGGTGGCGCGGCTGGCGTCGATGCCGGCGACCAGGTTCTCCGCCCACTTGCTCGCCAGCTTGCCGCCCAGGTCCACTGCCAGGTACGCGCGCAGGAAGTCGGCGCGCCGCCACGGCATGGCCGCGTCCTCCAACGCGGCGCGGCCGACCGCATCCAGCGCCAGCGCGCCCTTGCTGTCCTCCAGCGCCTGCAGCAGGTCGGCGGCAGTGGCTGCGTCCAGCGCGGTCTTCATCCGCACCAGATCCTCCACGCTCAAGGCGTACAGGTCGGCCAGCGACTGCACGAAGCCGAACTCGACCAGGGCATCGGCCTGGCGCTCGCCCAGGCCTTCGATGTCCATGGCGCGACGCGAGGCGAAGTGCCGCACGGTCTCCTTGCGCTGCGCCGCACAGGCCAGGCCGCCGCTGCAGCGCCAGGCCACCGCGTCCTCTTCCTTGACCAGTTCCGAGCCGCACACCGGGCAAGCCGCCGGCATCGTCCACGGCAAGGTCTGCAGTGCGGCCGTCGGATTCATCCAAGGTAGAAAGCCCCGCGAGCGCAAGCTGGATCTCGCTCGCTTCAGTGGGCGCACTCGATGTATGCCAACGTTGCGGACGACATCGCTGGTACCGATCAGGTAAAGCAATTGCGAGACATCCAAACCTTCGCGTCCAGGCAACTTCTCAAGCACCAACGGAAAGAAAGTGCGTTTGGCATTCAACCTCCGCTGCTCTTTTGTAGCTCCACGATTAAGAAATGCCAACTTTCGAAGCAGTACGGAACCGAGAGGCAGATCGCTCGGTGGACGCTCCTCCTTAACTACCGATACCACTTCAGGAATCACGTCGCCAGCGCGGCGAACGATCACTTTGTCGCCCACCCGCACATCCAGCCTCGCGATCTGGTCGGCATTGTGCAATGTCGCATTGGTGACCACGACGCCGGCCACCGACACTGGCTTAAGACGCGCTACAGGCGTAGCCACCCCCGTGCGTCCGATCTGAATCTCGATCGCCTCGACGATGGTGGACTGCTCCTGCGCCGGGAACTTGTGCGCGAGCGCCCAGCGCGGCGCGCGCGAGACGAAGCCCATCGCCTGTTGCTGGTCGTAGTCGTCGAGCTTGTAGACCACGCCATCGATGTCGTACGGCAAGCTGTCGCGGGCGGCGCCGATGCGGCGGAAATACGCGATCAGGCCATCGAAGCCGGTGGCGGTGTCCGCCTCCGGCGCCACCGGGAAGCCGTAGTCGCGCAGCAACTGCAGCGTCTGCGAGTGGGTTTCGGGCAGTTCCAGCCCGCGCACCTCGCCCACCGAGTAGGCGAAGAACGCCAACGGCCGGCGCCGGGTCACCGCCGGATCGAGCTGGCGCAGCGACCCGGCGGCGCCATTGCGCGGATTGGCCAGCAGCTTTTCGTTGCGCTCCAGCGCCTGCGCGTTCCACGCGGCGAAGGCGGCGCGCGGCATGTAGATCTCGCCGCGCACTTCCAGCACCGCCGGCGGCGGCACGCCGAGGTCGCGCAGCTTCAGCGGCACCGAACGCACCTGGCGCAGGTTGGCGGTGACGTCCTCGCCGGTGCTGCCGTCGCCACGGGTGGCGCCCTGCACGAACACGCCGTCCTCGTAGCGCAGGCTGATCGCCAAGCCGTCGAGCTTGGGCTCGACCGAGAACACCGGCGCGGCCAGGTCGAGTTCGCGCTCGATGCGGCGCTCGAAATCGGCGACCTCGGCGAAGCGCGTGCGATCGTCGGCGTCCTCGGCGACGCCCGGGGTCTCGAAGGCGTTGGCGAGCGACAGCATCGGGATCGCGTGACGCACTTCCGAGAATCTGCCATCCGGCCGCGCGCCGACCCGGCGTGTCGGCGAGTCCGCGCTGGCCAGTTCAGGATGCGCGGCTTCCAGCGCCTCCAGCTCGCGCATCAGCGCGTCGTACTCGGCATCGGGGATCGCGTTGTCGTCGAGCACGTAGTAGCGATGGTTGGCGTCGTCGATGCGCTGGCGCAAGTCGGCGACACGCTGCTGGGGATCGGGAGTGACGGTCATGCGCAGCGGAAAGGCGGGTAACGGAGAGGGGGCGATAGTAGCTGGAAGGCGGGGATGGGGGAGTCGGCTTGACGGCCGGACGGCCGGGATTGGGGATTGGGGATTCGCTTGACGGCCGGGATTGGCGATTTGGGATTGGGGATTCGCAAGAGCCGAGCTCGGACTTCTGGTGTCGGCGGCAGTCGTACCCTCATCCGCCCCTGCGGGGCACCTTCTCCCGGTGGGAGAAGGGAGAAGCTGAAGCCCGTCTCCCACCGGGAGAGGGGTTGGGGTGAGGGTACGGGGCGCGCTGCGCCATCCACGTCACCACCCCGGCTTCGCCAATCCCTAATCCCCGATCCCAATCCCGAATCCCAGCCTCAAGCCCATCCCGAAATCCCAAATCCCGAATCCCGGCTCTTCACTCCCTTGCCGCGCCATTAACACCTCGTTAACGTGACCTCCCCCCGCCCGCTCTGGAGAGCCACGTGTCGCTACCGGTCTCGCGCCGTTCCTTCCTGTCCCTGGCCACCTCCGGTCTGGCGCTCGGCGCCGTCGGCCTCGCCCCCGTTGCCGAGGCGGCGCGACGCAAGGCAGCGGCCGCTGTAGCCGCGACACCCAGCGTGGCGCCGGCCGCCGGCACGGTCTATCTCAACTTCAACGAATGCCCACTGGGCCCCTCGCCCGCCGCGCTGGCAGCCGCACAGGCGATCCTGCCGCGCAGCGGGCGCTATCTGTTCGAGCTGTCGGACGAACTGATCGCCGCCTTCGTTGGCCAGCAGCGCCTGCCGGCCGACCACGTGGCGGCGTATCCCGGCTCCAGCGAGCCGCTGGCGCGCGCCGCGCGCGCCTTCACCACGCCGCGCGCTGGCGTGGTGGTGGCCGATCCGACCTTCGAGGCGGTCGCCGACGTGGCCGCCGCGCACGGCGCGCCGGTGCGGCGGGTGCCGCTGCGCGCCGACGGCGCGCACGACGTCAAGGCCATGGCCAGCGCCGATCCGAATGCCGGCCTGATCTACCTGTGCAATCCGAACAACCCGACCGGCTCGATCACCAAGCGCGCCGACATCGAATGGCTGCTGGCCAACAAGCCCGCCTCCAGCGTGCTGCTGGTCGACGAGGCCTACCTGCACTACAGCGAGGAGCCCTCGGTGATCGACCTGATCGGCCAGCGCCAGGACCTGCTGGTGCTGCGCACCTTCTCCAAGCTGTACGGCATGGCCGGGCTGCGCCTGGGCCTGGCAGTGGCCGCGCCGGGGCTGCAGACCAAGCTCGCCGCGTTCGGCGAGAATCCGGTGTCGGTGCCTGCGCTGGCCGCCGGCATCGCCAGCCTGCAGGACCTGCAACTGGTGCCGACCCGCCGCGCCGAGAACGCGCGCATCCGCAACGACACCATCGCCTGGCTGCAGAGCAAGGGCTACAAGTGCCTGCCGTCGCAGGCCAACTGCTTCATGGTCGACGTCAAGCGCGACGGCGCCGCCTTCGCCGCGGCGATGGCCAAGCAAGGCGTGATCGTCGGCCGCAGCTGGCCGATCTGGCCGAAGCTGGTCCGCGTCACCGTGGGCACCGAAGCGGAGATGCTGCGGTTTCGGGAGGCGTTTGTTAAGGCGCGCAAGTAGCGCGCCTCGGGATTGGGGAGTCGGGATTGGGGAGTCGCAGGAGCCAAAGCCACCTGTGTGTGGCGTCGGCGGCGGTCGTACCCTCATCCGCCCCTTCGGGGCACCTGGTTCCAAAGGGAGAAGGGAAAGCGCGCGGGGCATCAACGGCAAGAGCTCGCTTTTATGGACGTGCGTTCATGCGGCGATCGTAGGCGAATGAAGCGACCACGTCTCTATCCAACTGACGTATCCGATGAAGAATGGGCCTTCGCCGCGCCCTGCTGGTTAGCGACTTGCGTTCGATCCTGCGGTGCCGCAGAGCAAGCCCTGCGCCGAGACCATGGATGGCCGAGCGCTGCAGAAAGCGGACCACGCGCTGGCTACGATGGGCACACGCGCAAGAGAGGGAGCAAGATGCATCTGGCGAGGGACACGCTCGGCTACTTGTCTGCGGTGCAGGTCACGCCTGCCAACGAGCAGCAGCACGCCCAGGTGCGATCGCTGGTGCAGGACGTCCAGCATGTCAAGGGCGAGACGGTGAAACCGGCTTTCTTCGATCAAGGCTACACAGGCGAAGGCCCGACCGAAGCGGCGCAGATGGAAACAACGTCCATGTCATTGAGCAAGCAAATTGCCGCGCTTCTCCTTTACCTATTTGGCTGGAGGAGTGCGCTCGCCGCGCCTTCCGTCTGCCCCATTCGACAGAACCAGCCACTTCGCTCCATTGATGCATTCGATGGAGAACCACAGGATCTCGCAACGCTTGAACCCGACGTGGCAAAGGAACGAGACGGCCATTGGGTTCTCGGCTACATCTACGATGAGGGACGCTTCGTCACCATGCGCTGCAAGTACGCGGACAAGCAAACGCAGGATGTAACGCTGGCGAACCGTGTGGAGCAATGCAGCTACTCAATCAATGCAAGGAATGTCCTTCGCGTAACCTGCAAATGAAAGTCGGCACGGCGCTCGGGCCGAGTACACGCGGACGCTGGGCGAAGTAGCACCGGCTGTTGTCGTTGGCGATGAAGCCGATGCGCCGATCGGCGCGGGCATGGCGAATGGGCCTGCGTTTGTCCGGTCCGGCGCGCCATCCCAGCCCAGGACAGCGGTTGAAAGAACCTAGATCGCGACTGAACTGGCGTCGCCGGGACACCAGCGTCGCACCCGCGGCGCGTTCAGGGCGACGCGTCCTGCAACCGATAGCTGGTGCTGGCGCGCTGCTCGCCGCGCCAGCGATCGAAGGCGCGAACCTCGATCCGGTGTGCGCCGACGCTCAGGTCGGTGGGCAGGACGCCGCGCCACAGGTGTTCCGACGGTGTGGCTTCCGGCGAACGGTCGTAACCACGCAACGCGTCGGCGGCATCGTCGCGCGCGTTCTCCGCGAGCAGGTCCGGATCCGGCTGCCGGACGTGCCGCATCGGCTTCCAGGGGCCGCCATCGAGACGGTACTCCACACGTGTGTCGTCTTCGCCCATGAACACGTTCGCGTACACCCCCCAGGCCGGGTAGGCACCGCGGCGCAGCACCTTGGGCGCATGCAACTGCAACTGCGGATCGCCGGCGGCGCGCGCGGCGTGATAGGCCAGCGCATAGTCGCCGCCGCGCTTCACGGTCAGCACGGCATAGCCATTGGGCGTGCCGTCGGACATCGTCGTCACCGGCACGCCGTCGGCGCCCTTGACGCCGGACCAATAGGCGCCACAAGCGGCGCCGACGTTGTACTCGTGCAGCGGGCTCGCGCCCTGCCAGCCGTCGGCGGCGGTGTAGTACATGTGCCGCTGGGTATGGCTGTGCGCGGTGAGCACCAGCACGTGCGGGAAGTCCTTCAGCAGCGCGAACAGTCGCGCACGGTCGGCATGGCGGAAGGACTCCTTGCCGGGGACCGCGTCGAACAGGTGGATATGCATTCCCAGTACCAGCAGCCGATCCTTGGGAACGCTCGCCAGGTAGGTCTGCAGGAACGCGAACTGATCCTCGCGCAAGCCGCCGATGTAGTCGGGCTGGCGCTGCGGCTGATAGATCACGTCGTCGAGGAACACGAAGCTGGCGCCCCCATCCTCCACCGCGTAGGTGTCCGGGCCGTAGATCGCGCGCCAGCTGGCCAACGACCCCAGATCGTCGGCCGCGTCGAAATTCAGGTCGTGGTTGCCGGGCACGTGGAACCACGGCACGCCCAGCTTGACGGTTTCGGCGTTCAGCGCGGGAAACAGCGACAAGTCGTCGCTGACCAGGTCGCCCAGCGTGGTGCCCAGGCGCGCCTGGGTCTTGCCGACCAGCGGGGCGACGATCGCGCGGGCGTAGTAGCCGACGTCGGTCATCGAGGCGGTCTGGCTGTCGGCGAAGACCAGCACCTCGGTGCTGTCGGCCTTGGGCTGCGCGCGCAGGGCGAAATCCCAGTGCTCGGTGGCGCCGGTCGTCGGCGCGATCCCCGGGTACTTGAGCCTGGGCGAGCCGGCCGGCGCGTAGTGGCGCCAATAGGCAGGCAGACCGTTGCCTGCGCTGGCGAAGGTGTAGCCATCGGGCTTGATCACGAAGACCGTGCGTCCCGGCTCCACTTGCAGGGAGTAGCGACCCTGCGCATCGGTGCGCACGATGTGCACGCCGTCGGAGACCTGCACGCCGGCGATGCCGGGCTCGCCATCGCCACGGCCGGCATGGCCATCGCGCTCCTGGTAGACGCTGCCGCTGATCGTCGCCGGCTGCGCCAGCACGGGAAGCGCGGCGGTCAACAGGCAGGTGAGCACGACGGCACGCAGCAACATGGTCAATCCCGGGAAGCCAAACCTCCATTGTAGCCATTGATCACGGAACGACAGTGACCGCGACCGGACGGTGCAGCGCACAGCCAGCGGGCCGGCGACGTCCTGCACAGCCGCTCCAATGGTTGGGCGGACGCAGGCGATCAACGGCGCCGCAGCCCTTCGCTTGAGGTGGCTGGGCGCCCGCGGTCCGCTCAGGCGTCCACCCGAAGACATGGTCCCCTGCCCTGACCCGCCACGCGGGCGATCATGTTCCCGGCGAGCCTGTCAGGCAGCTCGCCACGCGTCAGGCCATGGCCTGTCCGCTGCCAGCGCGAAGCCGGCGTTGCGTTCCTGCGCGTGGTGGCGCAGACGCGTGCGCAGCGCAGCGGGGATCGCAACGTCCGCCTTGCCGGCGTGCAATCGGGACGCAGCGGGATTCAGCTTCCGGCGGAGATGATCGGGCAGATCGCGCAGTTGCTTGGTTGCCATGCGACGCACCGCCTCGCGTGCATGCCGGGCATCGAAGCTCACCGGCACTTCCTGGTCGATGCCCAGCCAGCCGCAAAGATCGCGAAACCCCGCCTGCGGCGACGCGTACATGTCCTCGTAGGTCAGCACCCGCAACCGCTCGCTGGGAAAGAAGCTGCGCCAGCGCGACAGCGGCCGGGTGACGTCCAGCAAGTTGAGGTAGTGCAGCCCGAACGGGAAGTAGGTGTTCGCGAAACGTGCCTCGCTCGTGCGGAACACGGCCGCTTCTGGATCCGTGTCGGCTTCGTTGCCCGTGCGCAGATACAGCGCATACAGGCTGAGCAGCATGTCGGCCGGGCTTCGCAGCAGCAGCATGATCCGCGCTTCCGGATGCGCCCTGGCGATCCGTGCCGGCGCCTCCTGGCTGTAGAAGTACCAGACCGACGCTTCGGCGCGATAGCGCTGGTCGCCCGCAGCAGCGAACAGCTGCTGGTAGTCTGCGGGATCGGAGACGGTGTGCGGCTGCGCGGGCAGGTCCGCGGCGTAGAAGTGCGGCTCCTTCAGCACGGTCGCGTAGACGTCCGGATGCTGCTTGAGCGCGGCGAACAACGAGGTGGTCCCGCACCTCGGCGCGCCGATCACGAACAGGTTGGGCGCCTTTACCACGGGAAAACCGCCTTGTCCTTGTAGAACTTGCCGGTCTCGCCGCCGCCATCGGCCAGCCACAGGATGGTCTCGGCCCCCTGCTCCGGCGAGCGCGGCGCGGCGATGCCGCCGAGCTTGGTCCTGACCCAGCCTGGGGTCATGCAATTGACGCGGATGCCGCGGTCGGCGAGCTCCATGGCCAGCGCCTGGGTCAGCACATTCAGTGCCGACTTCGAGCTGCGGTACGCCAGGTTGTTGCCTTCGATCTTGGTCGAACTGCCGTGCCCGCTGGAGACATTGATGATCTGCGCCTGCGGCCGTAACTGCATCAGGGGCAGGACCAACTGGATCAGCCGCCACGGGCCGAAGAAGTTGACGTCGAACGTCGCCCGCGCCTGCGCCTCGGCTTCCGTACTGGGCGTATCGCGCACGCCGACGGAGACGCCGGCATTGTTCACGAGCAAATCGACATGCCCGTGGGCTTGTGCGATGACGTCGACCGCCGCGGCCATCGACGCTTCGGAACAGACGTCCAGCTGGATCGGCGTCACCCCGCTCAGTTGGCGGCGCGCGACCACCGCCATGCCATCGGCCAGGTTCCGGCACCCCATGTACACCTGCATGCCACGCTCGGCGAGGCCTTCGCACGTCGCCAGCCCGATCCCGCGATTGCCGCCGCTGATGAGGGCGACGCGATCGCCGCTGCGCGTCTGCGTCATTGCACACCTGCCCGGTATTCCGGAAAGCGATTGAACAGGAAGGCCTCCTTGCGCGCGACGAAATCGCGCAAGCGATCGTCGAAATAGTCGCGTGCGTGCGGGCGCGCCCGCGCTTCGTGGGCCTGATCCGGCATGATCCGGTCGTGCTGTCGGACGCGCCTGGACAGCGCCGCATCCGCACCCTGCCGTTCGAGGTAATCGGCGAGGTCGTCGTTGAGCGTCTCGGTGCGCAGGAACTCGACCGGATACTCATGCGCCTGCAGATGGCCCCGGTCCAGGTCCTGGTCGACGATGCCGGCGAACACACGCTTCGGGTCCCGGCAGAAGAAGCGGATGAACTGCTCGGTATGCCATCCGATCGCACGTTCGGCCGGCAGCTTCGGCGTGTCGTAGCCGCTGGGCATGCCGCGATGCACATTGACGAAGAAACGATTGGCGATCGCGACGAACTCCCCGAAACCGACCTGGGGATACGCCGGGAACTCCTGCTGGATCCGCGCAGGATCGCAGTATTCCTGCGGATGCGTCTTCCACCAGCCATAGTGGTACTGCGAGACGTAGCGATCGAACGGCGAGCGCATGACCGAGAGGATCGGCTTGCCTCGGTCCGCGTCCGGGATCTCGTCGCAGGTGCCGTGCTTGCGCCCGGTCTCGACGGCCCGCGGGCCGTACGCACGTCGCAGCATCTCGGTGATGAACGTTCCGCCCGTCTTGGGCATATGGATGAAAACGAAATCCGGCGTGATCAGCATCGTGGTCAGGCTCTCAGCGGTCCGGCCTTTCCGGTGAGATTGCGGCGCAGTCCGGCGCCCAGATAACGGCCGCAGTAGTCGCCGTAGAGGATGCCTTCGTCGGTCAGGCGCAGCCGCTCGTCCTCGAGCGTGACCAGGCCCTGCTGCTGCAGGTGCGCAAGGTCCTCGGCGAGCGTCGTGTCCAGCTGCACGCCATGCCTGTCGCGGTAGGCGCCGAGGTCGATCGCGGTCGTCTTCAGCCCCATCACCAGGTCGCGCAGCATCTGGTCGGCGCTACTGATCTCCAGCACCCGCTGCGTCGGGATCGCACCGCGCTCGACGCGGTCCAGATAGGCATCGATCTCGGTGACGTTCTGCCGGCTGCGTCCGCCCACGGTGCCGAACGCCGATGCGCCGAAGCCATACAGGTCTTCGCCGCGCCAGCGGCTGATGATGTGCCGTTGCGGATACTTCCCTTCGCGGGTGAAGGTGAAATAGGTGGACGGCAGATAGCCTGCCTCGCGCAGCCGCGAAAGGCCCCAGCGCGCAAACGCCATTTCCTGGTCCGCACCGGGCAGCGTGAGCGTGCCCTGGCGGACGTCGTTCATGTAGTGCGCGTTGGAGTACAACTCCATCTTGTAGACGGTGACCGCATGCACGCCGAGGGAGATGGCGCGGTTGATCGAATGCTGCCAGCTGCCCATCACCTCGCCTTCGAGCCCGGACAGCAGGTCCACATTGACCACGGCACCGGTCTTCAGGGCGCGCTCGATCGCCCGCGAGTTCTTCTCGTCGGTATCGTGGCGACCGGTCAGGGCGACCACGCGGTCGTCGAAGGACTGGATGCCGAAGCTGATCCGGTTGACGCCCAGATCCGCCAGCCCATCGATCATGCGGTTGTTCAACGTGATCGGCTCGATCTCGAAGACGAACTCCGGCGCATCGAGCACGAAGCACTCCTCGATCTTGCGCTTGATGCGGCGCAACTGCTCGGGCTGGATCACGCTCGGCGTGCCGCCGCCGAAGTAGATCGACTTCACCGTGCGTCCGCGCAACCTGTGCGCATCGGCGACCAGTTCGATCTCGCGGCACAGCGCGTCGACATAGCGCTCGCGGACCGCGTGCGAGGAGTCGGACAGGATCTCGATCTTGAAGAAGCAGTAGCGGCAGCGCTGCAGGCAGAACGGGATATGGAAGTACAGATGCAGCGGCTGTTCGGCCAGGAGATCGGCGTCGCCGGCCGACTTCCAGTAGCGCTGGGGAGGCCACGCCACCACGAAGCCGTCGCGGTTGGGCAGTTCGTTGCGATAGTCCGGCGGCGGCGGCAGGGGCGGACCACGCGCGTCGTCGACCAGCGCGATCGTGAGCTCGGTCATTGCGCCGCCTCGGCCGTGCGCGCCGGCAGGCGCATGAGCACGAGCGAGGCCACGCTGTCCAGCGACCTGAACGTGTCCGACTCCAGGTCTTCGTCCAGGATGCGGATCGGGAAGCGGCGCTCCAGATGGTTGATGAACTCCGCCATGCTGATCGAATCCAGCGCAAGCCCGTCTTCCAGGAACGACGCCCCATCCGGGATCTGCTCGTAGCGCACATTGAGATCCAGGTCCTCGGCGATCAGCCGCTTCAAGGTATCGACGATCTGGGGCTTATCCATGGCAGTAGTCCTTGATGATGGTCTTCCGGTCGGGCTTTCCGCTGCCCAGACAAGGCAGATCCGAAACGAGCGTGTAGTGATCCGGCCTGGCGAAGGCCGGCAGCGTGATCGACGCATGCTGCTTGAGCACGTCGACGGTCAGCGTGGGGTTGGCAGGCTTGACCACGGCCGCGATCGCCTTGCCCGCCGTGGTGTCTTCGTCGAGCACGATCGCCACAGCCTGCGCGACGTCGGGCCACGCCATCATGGTGCTCTCCAGATCGGCCAGGATCAGCAGCCTGCCCGCGCGGTTCAGGCTGAGATCGGCGCGGCCGCGGATGCAGAAGCCGCCACTGTCATCGAAGGCCGCGATGTCGCGCGTGTCCCAGACGGCGGGAAACGCCGTCAGTTCGCCCTGATGGGCCAGATGCGTGGCGGCGTGCGGATGGGTCACCAGGAGATTGCCCTGTCCGGCGCTGGTCTCCGTGATGCATACGGACACGCCCTCGAGCGGACGCAACGCCCCGGGCGCATCGGGCGCGGAAATCGCGACCACACCCAGTTCGGAACTTCCGTAGAGGTCGAAAAGGCGATTGAAGACCTGCTGCGCCTGCGCGTGCAGTACCGGCGGCGTCGCGTCGCCGGCAAGCACCAGGCCGCGGCAGCCGACGACCGGGGCGTTCTTGCGCTGCAGCAGCATTCGCAACAGATGCGGCGTGGAATAGACCCATGTCGGCCTTGCGGCGCGCAGCGCATCGTTGAAGCCCAACAGATTGGCCTTGGGCAGCAGATGGATCTGCGCACCGGCCAGCAATGCCGGCAGCAGCGCCGCGCCGAGACCATACATGTGATGCAGGGGAACGGTGATCAACACCCGATCGTCGGCGCCGATTTGCAACCGGCGCAGCACCATGGCGCTGGTCGCCAGCAGATCGTCGTATGCATGCCAGATCACCTTGGGCGCCCCCACCGTGCCCGAGGACAGCACCGCCAAGCCCACGGGCCACTGCGCATGCCCGGCCGGTGGAGGGAGGATCTGCAGCGGCGACGGCGCAGCGCCACCTTCGACCGACGCACCGACATGCACATCGCACAGCGGCGGTGGCGCCGCGTTGCCTGCACACAGCAGCAGCGAATGCCCATCGACAATGGCGGCCAGCAATTGCGACAGCATCTCCAGATCGTCGACGCCCAGCATCGCCGCCCGCGTGCACCCGCGCTTGGCCTTCCAGCGCTCGCGCCCGCTGTGCAGCAAGTCCTGCAGCGTCGCCCGCGCTCCATTCAGGTGCACCACGCTGCCGCTGGCGGCGAGCGCGCCGCGCCAGTCGCACGCGGGCGCGTCGGCGCACTCGACCGGCGTCATCATGCGCGCTCCAGCGATTCGTTGTTGAGGATTTCGCTGACCTCGACGCAGTCGATGCCGTTGAGTTTCATCGTGTAGCGCCGCGAGAGCGCCCAGGTCGATTCGGTGCGGAGACTGCGAGGTGCAGGCAAGGCCAGCGTCTCCAGGTCGGTCTTTTCAAGGAGACCACGATCGTGCGGATCGAACAGCTTGCCGATTCCTACGCTGCCGTCGAGCAGCTTCTGCCGCTGCTGCGCGTCGACGCAGGACAAGCGGATCGACGATTCGGCGACCAGGAGGATGTTGCGTGGATCGCGCACGTAAAGGCAGGAACGGCGGCACAGGACCTCGCCTTCATTCGCCCGCGCTTCGATATGCTGATCGAGGACATGGACCTCGACGGGCGATCCGGCGAGCGCCTCCAGAAAGAAGGTGGTGGAACCGCGCAAGGCCAGATAATCGTTGAGCCGTTGCGAGGGGACTGCGTCGGCGCACCATCCATCGGCATACGCGTCCGCAGGGGGCGGATCCGGAAAGGCGGTCCAGGAGGCCAGCAGGTGCGAGGTCATATCCGTCCTTGAAGCATGCTGCCGGCCGCAGACATACGGCTGTCAGATGCACAACCAATAATTGTGCATTTCCTTATGCTGTAGGGGCTATGGCCCGAGTATATTCAGAAAAATTTGCGAAATTCAACGCACCTTTCATCCGCGACTCGAAAATGTAGACAAGTGCTGGCGTCGATGCGGGTGCGACAGTGCACTCAATCTCATCGCGTTCGCGGTGCGAGCACGGTCTCGACCGATGCGGAAAATACCCATGCGGTGTCTCGGCACGGCTGCGCATTGGGGTCGTAGCCGCCCACGTACAGCATTCCTGGTTCGAACGGCGAGGCCGCGAAGCTGCGTGCGGCAAAAAGAGGCGTGGACGGCGCCAGATCCGCAGAGTCGATCCGCGCGAGCGTATGCCGCTGCCCATCCGGATCGCGGATCAGATACCAGGCGTCGCGGGCCCAGCCGTCGGGTGGGTGGACGTCGTCGCTGGCACTGTCGCTGGCGCCAACGCCTGCGAGCAGCAACGTCTGTGCGCTGGCGGGATCGAGCACCGGCGTGAAGTCGTCGTAGGCGACCACGCCAAAGGCCGGGCGCTTTCCCCAGTGCGCGCCCAGAAACTCGAGGACATCCAGTTCGAGGGTCTCCCTGAAGTCGTCCTGCGGATCGATCCGGACGATGCGGCAACGGTCGCCTTCCAACGCCGCCAGCAACACCTGACCCGATCCGGAGGGATGCGGCACGCCCGTGAGCCCGCGATATCCGCAACTCGGGAAGATCAGCGGTTCGGCGATCGTGTGCACGCTCTCCCATCGCGGCACAGGGCCGTCGATGCGCCGATAGATGTGCGGCCTGATGCTGACGTACAGGACCCCATCGCATTCGGTGAAGGCCATGGGACGGCGCCGGTAGCCGCTTAGCTCGGCCTGTGGGTCCCAGCGGATCTTGCCTGGCACGTCCGGATCGTAGCTGCCGCTGAAGATGCCGAGCGGCAAGGTGCCGACGAAGACGCGCTCCTGCCCGGTCACCGTGTCGCGGTGGACGAAGAAGCTGCGCGCGGCGGTCAGGCCCGACCCGCTCCCCAGGTGCGTGCGCGCCCACGTCCCGGTGTCGTCGTCGAGGCAATCGACATACACGGTGCCCTTGTTGCTGGACGGCCCGGCGAGCAGCAGCGAGACGGGCGCATCGAGCGTTCGCCCGCGTTCGTCCTCGGTAAACGCCACCGACCTGAGCGTTGCCCGCCAGTAGTCGCGGTCGTAGGCGTGCACCTGGCGCCATTCGCCGTCGGCGCGATCCAGCATGGCGACCTGGGCGCCGACCGCGGGGTCGCCCGGCAGGTAACGGTTGTGGGAATAGGACAACAGGGAAAACAGCTTTCCTCGATGCGGCACCAGATGCAGCACTTCCGTGCCGCCGAGCAGGTGGCCGTCGCCGTCGCGCATCCCGGCTTGGAAGACGCGCCGGAACGGGGCCGGCGTCGTGGCGATGGATGCGTGCATGCAGGTTTCCCTCAGCCGAAGAAGGCGTCCAAGGTCTCGATGGAGGCGGCCTGGCGGGCGTGCGCATAGAGGACGCCCTTGAACGCTGCCTGCTGATCGCGTTCCACGCGCAGCTGCTCCGGTGTCCATCGACGAATGCGCGCGCCCATGCCCTGGATGTCGCGATCGGCATGGCTTTCCAGATACTCGAGCACGTTCGACGTCGGCGAATAGCCGCGACTGAGGAATTGCGCGATGCGGAAGGTCATCCGGTAACTCGCCGCCAGCACGTGCGGATGGGCGATGATCCGCAGGGATTTTTCGCGCAGATCCTGAATGCCGCACCGCAGAGGATCGCGCAGCACCTGGTTTGCGCAATCGTAATAGAACGCATTGACCGAGAAATCGCGCATCAGCGCGTCTTCGACCAGATCCGAACGCGCGACGAACGTCGTCGTCCACATGTCGCTGCCATGGATATCCCGCCAGCTGCGCAGGATGTTGAGATCGACCGCGCCTGATGCGGGGTCGCCCCAGCGCACCACGCCGAACCGGTCGTTGCGCATGCGCACCGCAGCCTCCGCATCGGGATAGACGTCGCGCAGCAGGCACAGCGCCTCGTCCACGCCGCACTCCAGCGCCAGATCGATGTCTTTGCCAGGCAGGCCCGCCAGCCAGTCGCGTGGCGCACCTCCGACAACGAAAACGCGCTTGCCGTCACGGCCCAACACGGCGACAAGGTCGCGCACGCGCACGTCGTATCGGGTGTCCCGATACACCGATTGATCGAGTGCTGCTTCCACCAGGCCTGGCGCGAGCGCGGCATCGCCGATGTCCATGTCGCGAGCTCCCTGGTCCTGACGGCCGATCGTCACCGCTGCGTCCTGCGCATGCTTCACCGCCATGCTCAGGATCTGACGCCGAAACCTCTGCCGAGCAACGTCAGCGCGAAAGCGCCCAAGCCTATAATGAACATCAGCATGACCACAAGCGAGGTGCCGACGCTCGCTGCGGTGTCCGCACCCAGCACGCCATAGCGGAACGCGCTGATCATGTGCATCAATGGATTGATGCGCGCAATGCTCTGCCAGGGCTCGCCCAGCAGGCCGATCGGGTAGAACACACCACCGAGATAGGACAGCGGGGTCAGCACATAGGTGGACACATGCGCCGTGTCGTAGAAGTTCTTCGCGTAGATCGCGACGATGACACCGACCAGCGAAAAGATCGTGGCCGCCAGAAGCGCCGAAAGAAAGACGATGAACGGGTGCGCGACCTGCAGTGCGGTCATCGGCAATGCGATCAACAACACCAGCCCCCCGACGAGCAGGCCGCGCACCACCGCCGCGGCCACATAGCCCAGCAGGATGGTCCAGTCGTGCATGGGCGACACCAGCAGTTCCTCGATCGCGCGATTGAAGCGGATGAAATAGAACGCGTTCGATGCGTTTGCGTAGCTGTTGGTGATGATGCACATCATCACCAGGCCCGGCGCGATGAAGTGCAGGTAGCTGACGCCGTCGACGGTTCCGATCCGGATTCCGATCAACTTGCCGAAGATCAGGACGTACAGGACCATCATCGTCAGCGGCGGAACCAGCGTCTGCACCCACATGCGGAACATGTGCGCGATTTCGCGTCGAAACAGGGCCTGCAGCGCGATCAGGCTGTGCGAGGCCTTCATGCCGCACCGGATCGCATCTGCAGATGACGCCGGGATTCCTCCAGGAGGGATGCCGGCATGTCAGCCCCCCTGGCGCCACGCATTGGCGCGTGCGGTGATCCGCACCACGAGGACTTTCTTGAACACGCTGTAGTCCAGCCATGTCTGGCCGGGCACCGCCGCCAACGCCTGCTTGAGCTCCAGATAGCGCTGCCGTTCTTTTGGAAACGCACGCAGGAAATCGCGGAAATTGCGGATGTCGGTGAATCGGGGATTGTCGGCGGCACAGGTATGGACCACGAACGCGCGATCGCCGGCCTGCCCGATGCGCCAATGCCAGGAGAATCCTGCATCGATCGGGCTTTCGCCATGTGCCTGATAGCCGAGTTCCGACAATATGCCGGACTGCCGTTCGGCCGACAGCGATGCACCGCGTGCCATCGCGATGTCCAGGATGTTCTTGCTCGGCAGGTCCGGGATCGCCGTACTGCCGATATGCTCGACACCCAGCACATCCTCTCCGGCGAACGCGTCCAGCAGCCGATCCTTTTCCTCTTCGAATGCGCGCGGCCAGTTTGGGTCGTAGTGGCTCTGCATGTCCAGCGTCAACGCCGGCGGGCGCACGCGCGCGTAGCGGCGCACAAGGTGTTCGACCGTCTCCGCGCCCAACTCGCCGGGCTGCACCTGCGCCTTGAGTCGCCTGATGACGCGCGCCAGTTGCAGGGCGCCCCCGAGATCCCGGGCGCCGGGGCTCATGGGCCGACACCGGCGGACCGCACAGGGAGCGCACTACCCGCAGCGAGGCGTGATGCATCCAGCCGACTTCCCATTGCATCTCCATTGCACGCCAGTTGATCGCCGCGAACGCAGTTCGCGGCCTGAACATCCGCGTTGGTGCTGCCATCTTGGCAGCGCATTCGCACGTGTCCGAATGCTCATCAATGGCATGCGGGCTGTCAAGCGACATCAGACCGGCAGGGCGGCTGCGATGTAGACAAGATGGGCGACGCCTGACGCGGCGTCACCTGGACTACCGGTGCCGCGCTTCGAGCACCGCCACCGCATCGGCCAAGCCCAGGCCGCGCGCGCGCAGCAGCACGGTCAGGTGGTAGAGCAGATCGGCGGATTCGCCGAGCAGTTCGTCGTCGCCCTGGGCGACGCCGGCCAGCGCGGTCTCCACGCCCTCCTCGCCCACCTTCTGCGCGATGCGCCGCGTGCCTTTCTCGAACAGCTGCGTGGTGTAGCTGCCGGCCGGCCGCTCGCGTTCGCGCTGCGCGACCAGGCGGTCGAGCGCGCCCAGGAACTGGCCCGGCGCCTGCGGGAAGCAGCTGTCGCGGCCGAGGTGGCAGGTCGGCCCGCGCGGATGCGCCAGCACCAGCAAGGTGTCGCGATCGCAATCGGTGTCGATCGCCACTACGTCCAGCACGTTGCCGGAGCTTTCTCCCTTGATCCACAACCGCTGCTTGCTGCGGCTGTAGAAGGTGACCTGGCCGCTGCGGCGCGTGGCCGCCAGCGCCTGCTGGTTCATATAGCCCAGCATCAGCACGCGCAGCGTGGCGGCATCCTGCACCACCACCGGCAGCAGGCCGTCGCCCTTGGCCCAGTCCAGCGCCGCGTCGGCGGCGTCCGCATCGTGGGAATTTTCATGCGCCATCGCGCACCTCGATCTGTCGTTGGCGCAGGAAGCGCTTGAGTTCGGGAATGGGGATCGCGCCGCTGTGGAAGACGCTGGCGGCCAGCGCGCCGTCGACGTCGGCACGCTCGAACACGTCAGCGAAGTGCTGCATCTCGCCCGCGCCGCCGGAGGCCACCAGCGGCACCTTGCACAGGGCGCGCACCTCGTGCAGTTGCGCGATGTCGTAGCCGCGGCGCACGCCGTCGTTGTCCATGCAGTTGAGCACGATCTCGCCGGCGCCCAGGCGCTGCGCCTCCACCACCCAGTCCAGGGTGCGCACGCGCAGCGCCTGGGTCTTGCCGGGATCGCCGGTGAAGCGGCGCACGCGCCACTGGCCGTCGCCCTCGCGGATCGAATCGATGCCGACCACCACGCACTGCACGCCAAAGGCCTCGGCCAGCTCGGCGATCAGCGCCGGCCGCTCCAGCGCCGGCGAATTGATCGAGATCTTGTCGGCGCCGGCGTGCAGCACCGCACGCGCAGTGGCGACGTCGCGGATGCCGCCGGCCACGCAGAACGGGATGTCCAGCAACCGCGCCACCTTCTCGACCCAGGCGTAGTCCACCGAACGCCCTTCCGGGCTGGCGCCGATGTCGTAGAACACCAGTTCGTCGGCGCCCTGGTCGCGGTAGCGCAACGCCAGTTCGGCGATGTCGCCCATGTCCACGTGGTCGCGGAACTTGACGCCCTTGACCACGCGCCCTTCGCGCACGTCCAGGCACGGGATGATGCGCCGGCTCAGCATGCCAGCGCCTCGTCCAGACCCAGCCGCCCTTCCAGCAAGGCCTTGCCGAGCACCGCGCCGGCACAGCCGGCCTCGCGCGCGCCGCGCACGTCGGCGGCGTCGCGGATGCCGCCGGAGGCCTGTACCGCCAGCGTCGGCGCGAGTTGCCGCAGGTGCGCGTACAAGGCCAGGTTCGGCCCGGACAGCATGCCGTCGCGGGCGATGTCGGTGCACAGCAGATGCACCAGCCCGGCCGCGGCGTATTCGCCGGCCAGCGTATCCAGGCTCAGCGACGAGGTCTCGGTCCAGCCGTGCACCGGTAGGCGCCAGACGCCGTGCGCGTCCTGGCGGCTGTCCAGCGCCACGGTGATGCGCTCGGGACCGAACTCGGCCAGCCATTCCAGCACCGATTCGCGATCGCGCACCGCCAGCGAGCCGATCACCACGCGGCTGGCGCCGGCCTCGAGCAGGCGCTGCACGTCGGCACGCGAGCGCACGCCGCCGCCGGTCTGCACCTGCAGCCCGGTCTCGCTGCGGATCCGCTGCAGCAGCGGCGCCAGGGTGTAGCCGCCGGCGCGCGCCGCATCCAGGTCGACCAGGTGCATCCACTGTGCGCCGGCCTCGGCGAAGGCCTGCGCGCGGCGCAGGGGATCGTCGCCGTAGTGGGTCTCGCGGGCGTAGTCGCCCTGCGCCAACCGCACCACGCGGCCGTCGCGGATGTCGAGGGCGGGATAGACGACGAAGCTCATGGGAAATCGGTCTCGAGAAAGTTGCGCAGGATGCGCGCGCCGGTGTCGGCCGAGCGCTCGGGATGGAATTGCGCGCCGCAGCGGCGACCATGCTGCACCACCGCGGTGAACAGGCCGCCATGATCGCAGGCGGCAACAGTGTCGCCTGTGACCGGTGCGGCATAGCCGTGCACGAAGTAGGCACTGGCACCGTCCGGCACGCCCGCCAGCAGCGACGACGGCCGCAGCGGCAACAGCCGGTTCCAGCCCATGTGCGGCACGCGGATGCCCAGCGCCGGCGGCATGCGCCGGACCACGCCGGTCAGCAGGCCCAGGCAATCGACATCGCCCTCCTCCGAGCGCTCGAACAGCAACTGCATGCCAAGGCAGATGCCGATCAGCGGCACCTGCAGCGCGCGCAATGGCTCGATCAGACCTTGCTCGCGCAGCCGCGCCATCGCGTGCGGCGCGGCGCCGACACCCGGCAATATCACCCGCTCCGCGCCTCGCAGTCCGGCGGCGTCGCGCACCAGCCGGGCTTCCACGCCGAGGCGTTCGAGCGCGTAACGCACCGAACCGAGGTTGGCGCCGCCGGCATCGATCAGGGCGACATCGCTCATCGTACGCACCCGGCGAAACCCGCGCGCATCACAATACCCCCTTGGTCGAGGGCAGCGCCGCACCCTCGCGCTTCAGCGCCTGGCGCAAGGCGCGCGCCAGCGCCTTGAAGCAGGCCTCGACCTTATGGTGGTCGTTGTCGCCGCGCACGCTCAGGTGCAGGTTCAGCCCGGCCGCGTCGCACAGCGAGCGGAAGAAGTGCGGCACCAGTTCGGTGGGCATGTCGCCGACCCGCTCGCGCTTGAACTCGCCTTCGAACACGAAGTACGGACGCCCGCTGAAATCCAGCGCGGCGCTGGCCAGGGTCTCGTCCATCGGCAGGGTGAAGCCGTAGCGACCGATGCCGCGCTTGTCGCCCAAGGCCTGGCGCAGCGCCTGGCCCAGCGCCAGGCCGGTGTCCTCGATGGTGTGGTGTTCGTCGATGTGCAGGTCGCCTTCGGCACGCACGTCCAGGGAGAAGCCGCCGTGCTTGCCGATCTGCTCGAGCATGTGATCGAAGAACGGCAGGCCGGTGGCGCAGTGCGGGTCGCGCACCTGGTCCAGATCGAGTTCCACCACGATGCGGGTTTCCTTGGTATCGCGCTGCACCCGCGCACGCCGCGGCGCATCGGCCAGCTCGTGGGCGATGCCGGCCCAGTCCCACTCGCCGCCGAACTGCGCGGTGCGCAACTGGAAGCCGCGGATGCGCAGGTTCTCGGCGAACTGGATGTCGGTGACGCGGTCGCCGACCATCGCCGAGCGTGCCCAGTCGATGCTGCGGTCCTGCAGGTACGGCAGCATCAGGCCGATGCCGGGCTTGCGCGTGGGCGCATTGTCGGCCGGCCAGCTGCGGTCGACCAGTACCTCGCGGAACACGATGCCCTGGCTGGCAAAGATCTGCAGCATCAGGTCGTTGGGGCCGTCGAAAGCGGCCTGCGGATACGCCTCGCTGCCCAGGCCGTCCTGGTTGGTGACGATGACGAACTGGTAGCCGGCGTCGCGCAGCTTGAGCATCGCCGGGATCACGCCCTGCACGAAGCGCAGCTTCTCGTAGGCGTCGATCTGGAAATCGGCCGGCTCCTCGATCAGGGTGCCGTCGCGGTCCACGAACAGGATCGGGGTCATGCCGCGGCCCTCCACGCCTGCAGCGCGCCGAGCACGCGCTGGTTCTGCGCCGGCGTCCCCAGCGTGATGCGCAATGCGTCGCCCAGGCCGGGCGCGGCGCGCTGGTCGCGCACCACCACCCCGGCCGCCAGCAGCGCCTGGAACGCACCCTCGGCGTCGTCGAAGCGCAGCAGCAGGAAATTGCCCTGCGACGGATACACCTGACGCACGCCGGGCAGCGCCGCCAGCGCCGCCTGCATGCGCGTGCGCTCGGCACGCACCTCCTGCACCCGCGCCGCGGTCTGCCGCAGCGGTTCGGGCTGCAGCGCGGCCAGCCCCAGTTGCGTGCACGGCGACGGAATCGGATACGGCGCCTGGCAGCGCCGCAGCACCGCGATCAGCGCTGGATCGGCGATCACGCAACCGATCCGCGCTGCCGCCAGCGCGTGGGCCTTGGACAGCGTGCGCAGCACTGCCAGGTTGGCGTGACGCGCGAGCAAGGTCGTCGCCGAGGCCTCGTCGGAGAATTCGCCATAGGCTTCGTCCACCACCAGCACCGCACGGCCCTGCAGGCGCTCGGCGGCGCGGGCGATATCGGCCAGCGCGATCGCCGCGCCGCCAGGGTTGCCCGGCGAGCACAGGAACACCAGCTTGGCCATCTGGCTCAGCGCGGCGTCCACCACCGCGTCGACGTCGGTCAGCAGGCCTTCGGCGGTATCGCGCAGCGGCACCTCGACCACGCGCGCGTTCTGCAACCGCGCGCAGACCGCGTACATGCCGAACACCGGCGGGGTGATGACGATGGCGTCACGGCCCGGTTCGCACAGGGCGCGCAGCAGCAGGTCGATGGCCTCGTCGCTGCCGCGGCCGAGCAGCACCTGTTCCGGGGCGCAGGCGTACAACTGCGCCAGGGCGGCGCGCAGCGCCGGCGGCTGCGGGTCGGGATAGCGGCGATTGCCAGCGTCGCCATCGGCGGCGTTGGCCCAGGCCGACTCGTTGGCATTGAGCCAGATGTCGCCCTGCAGCGCGCTGCTGCGTGCGGACGAGTAGCCGGCGAAGTCGCGCAGGTCCGGGCGGACCAGCGCCAGCACGGCGCGCGCGGCGTCGGAGACCGCGCTCATGCCGCCTTCTCCATGCGCAGCGCCACCGCATTGGCGTGCGCGTCCAGGCCCTCGGCACGCGCCATCAGCACCGCGCAGCCGCCGATCGTGGCGATGCCGGCGGCGCTGGCGCTCTGCACGCTGACGAAATTCTGGAAGCTGGCCACGCTCACGCCGCTGTAGGCGCGCGCCGCGCCGCTGGTGGGCAGCACGTGGTTGGTGCCGCTGCAGTAGTCGCCCAGCGCCTCGGGGGTGTAGTCGCCCAAGAACACCGAGCCGGCGGCCTCGACGCGGTCCAGCCAGTCGCGCGGCGCGCGCAGCGCCAGGATCAGGTGTTCCGGGGCGTAGCGGTTGCTGATGGCGAACGCTTCATCCAGCGTGTCGACGCGGATCAGCCGCGACGCGGCCAGCGCCTGCCGGGCGATCGCCGCACGCGGCAGCGTCGCCAGCTGCCGCTCCAGTTCGTTCTCCACCGCCTCGATCAACGCGGCGCTGTCGGACAGCAGCAGCACCTGCGAGTCGGGGCCGTGCTCGGCCTGCGACAGCAGGTCGGCGGCAACGAAGGCGGCATCGGCGCCGGCGTCGGCGATCACCAACACTTCGGACGGACCGGCCGGCATGTCGATCGCCGCCGCGCCGGCCTGCGCGATTTGCTGCTTGGCCTCGGTGACGTAGCTGTTGCCCGGGCCGAACAGCTTGTCGCAGGACGGTACGGTCTCGGTGCCGAAACCCATCGCCGCGATCGCCTGGGCGCCGCCGAGCTTGAACACCCGATCGACGCCGCACAGGGTCGCCGCGACCAGCACCGCCGGATCGGCCGAGCCATCGGCGCGCGGCGGCGTGCACAGCACCACCTCGCGGCAGCCGGCCAGTGCCGCCGGCACGCACAGCATCAGCGCGGTCGACGGCAGCGGCGCGCTGCCGGCCGGCACATACAGGCCGACCCGGCCGATCGGCCGCACCACGCGCTCGCAGACCACGCCCGGCGCGGTCTCGACCGCATACGGCTGCGCCATGCCCGCACGGTGGAAGGTGTCGATCCGCGCCGCCGCCTCGGCCATCGCCCCGCGCAGCGGCGCCGGCACCGCCGCTTCGGCGGCGGCGAACTCCTCGGCGCTCACTTCGAGCGTCTCCAGCACCACCCCGTCGAAGCGCGCGGTGAGCTCGCGCAACGCGACGTCGCCGCGGTTGCGCACCGCGTCCAGCACCTGTGCCACGGCGCTGCGGGTCTGGTCGGCGACGCGCTGCACCGGCCGGGTCAGCGCCTGGGTGCGCTCCTGCGCGTCGAGCGCGCTCCATTCCAATCGATTCATGCCAGCGACCGCTCCACCGTCAAGACCATCAACCCCTGCGCGCCTGCGCGCTCCAGTTCCTCCATGCGTTGCCAGGTGATCGCGCCGTGGCACATGGTCTGCAGTTGCAGCGGGCCGTCGGCGTCGCCGGGCAGTTGCACCAGCGGCTCGGCATCGGGCAGCAGCCGCGCCAGGTCGGCGACGCGTTCGCGCGCGGCGCGGAACATCAGCAGCTTGCTGTCGCGCAGCTTGAGCACGCCGTCGAGCCGGCGCAGCAGCATCGCCGCCAGGCCCGCGCGGGCGTCGGCCGGTTCGCGGACCGGGCCGGCCAGCACCGCCTCGCTCTCCAGCAGCGTCTCCACCGGCTTGAGCTGGTTGGCGGCCAGGGTGGCGCCACTGGAGACCAGATCGCAGATCAGGTCGGCGGTACCCAGGCGCGGCGCGATCTCCACCGAGCCGGACAGTTCCACCACCTGCGCGGCGATGCCGCGCGCGTCCAGCCAGTCGGCCAGCACCGCCGGATAGCTGGTGGCGATGCGCAGCCCCTGCACCTGCTGCGGGCCGCTCCACTCCCAGCTCTCCGGCACCGCCAGCATCAGCCGGCACTGGCCGAAGTTCAGCCCGCGCAGGGCGCGATAGGCCTCCGGCAAGCCGTTGCGGCGGCGCTCGCCGGCCTGCTCCTCGAGTTCGTTGCGGCCGACGATGCCGAAGTCGCACACGCCGTCGGCGATCAGCCCGGGAATGTCGTCATCGCGCACCAGCAGCAGGTCCACCGGCAACGATTCGCCGTAGCAGAACAGCTTGTCGCGGCTTTCGCGCCAGCTCAGCCCGCAGGCGGCCAGCACCGCGCGGGCCGGCTCGGCCAGGCGGCCGCTCTTCTGGATCGCGATACGCAGCCGGTCGCGGGCCGGTGCTGCCAGGGAAGCACTCATCAGGACATCTCAGTGGGAATCGGAGGGGCGCGCCGTCTGCCGGCGCAGCGCCGCGGCATAGCCGCCAGCGCCGTATTCCAGGGTCCGTGCGACACGGCCGATGGTGGTGACGCTGACCTGGGTCAGGTCGTGGATCTCGCGGTACGGCACGCCCTTGAGCAGCAGCGGTACCACCCGCCAGCGGTCCGCCATCGCCTCCAGCTCGGCCGGCGTGCACAGGTCCTGCAGGAACGCCGCCACTTCCTGCGGCTTGCCGAGCTGGGCCAGGGTACGCGCCAACGCCTTGAGCGAGGCGTCGCCATCGCGGTCTGCTGCAGGGGTGGGACGTTGTTTCATTGCGCTAATGTAATAGCACGCTATTACAAGGTCAAGCTTGCACGGGTCGCAGCGACCTGGCATTCAGCCTCCGGACTCTCCTGTTGCGCGTTCTGGCGACGTGCGCGTTGCCGCGATCCGGCCTCACGCTGCGCGCAGACGCCGCCGGCAGCGCATGGAAGGAGCACCCAGCAGCCGCTAGGATCGGCAATGACCGCCGCCCCCTCTGGAATGCCGCATGCGCCATGCGTGTTTTGCCGCTCTTGCCCTGTGCCTGGCGACGCAGGCGCTGGCGCAGCCGCCGCCTCCCGTCCAAGGAGCCGCAAGCGGCGACACCGCGGCCACTGCGCCAGGACTGCCGATCCGCTCCACCGCCCAGCTCCAGGCCTACCTGCGCGCCCACGCCGGCCAGGCCACGCCCCTGGACGCCCTCACGCCCGGCGCCCGCGAGCGCTTTCTCGACGGCCTGGTGTTCGGGCGCGACGGCCTGGGCGGATTCGATACGCAGGATCTGCCGCAGCTCACCCGCGAACAGGGCCGCGCACTGCTGGCCCTGTTCGGCGCCGAGCGCTACGCCGAGAGCTTGCCGCACTGGGCGACGCAGCCGCGCGCCCACGATCCCGCCAGCCCGATCGGCGACCTCGAGCGCCGCTACAACGTCTACAACCGGAATCTGGACGGCCTGCGCCGCACTGGACGCGATCCCTGGCCCGCCGTGCGCAGCGCCCTGCCCGAAGCATTCGACCCCGCCGCCCTCGCGCAATCGGACGCGAGCGCGCTGGACCTTCTGTATCGGGCCGTCGTCGTGACCTACGCGCTGCGCCCCACCCCGGCGGGACTGGACACGCAACTGCAGGTGTTGGCGCAGTTGCGGCACCGCGGCCAGGCCAGCGCGGCGCAGGTGGACGACGCCGGCAACGCGCTGCTGCTCGCGCATCGTGTGGACGACGCACGGCGCCTGCTGGCAGATGGCGGCAGCACCGACTGGCCGCATTGGCTGCGCTTCGAGGACCGCCTGGGCACAGCGGCGCAGGGGCCGACGCTATGGTCGCTGGACGCCGATGGCCGCACCCTGCGCCGGGAGCGCATCGATCTGGGGCCGACCCAACTCCTGGTCACCGCCGGCTGCCATTTCGCCGCCGACGCCGCGCGCGCCATCGCCGCCGATCCCGAACTGGGCCCGGCGTTCCGCCGCCATGCGCTGTGGCTGACCCTGCCGCCCGGCAGCGAGGACCTGGAGGCACTGCGCGCCTGGAACCAGGCGCAGCCGCAGACGCCGCTGCATCCGCTCTACGACGTGGAGGAATGGCCGCTGCTGCCACGCGAATGGCGCATGCCGACGTTCTTCCTGGTGCGCGACGGCAAGGTCGTCGCGCAGTTGCAGGGCTGGCCGGCGGACGACGCCGCGCAGCGGCGTGCGCTGAAGGCGATGCTGCAGGGTGCGGGCCTGCTGTAGCCCGCGCCCGGGGGATCAACCACGGCCGGGTTTACCGGCCATGCTGGGCGCGGCTGAAGCCGCTCCTACGAGAGTCCTGCAGAGCGCGGCGGCCGCCGCCGGCCGTCGCCACCAGACTCAGGCCATCACCTTGGCCTGCTCCAGTTCCACCTGCAGCGTGCTGGCCAGTTCGTCGCGGGCGACCTCGAACTGCTGCTCGCGCAGCAGGTCCTTGACCGCGACCACGCCATGCGCCAGTTCGTCGTCGCCGGCCAGCACCACGAAGCGGATGCCGGCGCGGGCCGCGTACTGGAACTGCTTGCCGATCTTCTTCGGCTCCATCTGCACTTCGGTATTGATGCCGCCGGCGCGCAGGCGCCGCGCGATGTCCAGCGCGTCGTCGAGCTTGGCCTCGTCCATCAGCGCCACCATCGCCTGCACGCTGCTGGAGGCGATGCCGTCGATCAGGCCGGCCTCGCGCAACTGCCAGAACAACCGGGTCAGGCCGATGGAGATGCCCACGCCGGGCAACTTGGACTTGCTGTAGTGGCTGGCCAGGTCCTCGTAGCGGCCGCCCGAGCAGATCGAGCCGATCTGCGGGTAGTCGGTCAGCAGGGTCTCGTAGACGGTGCCGGTGTAGTAGTCCAGGCCGCGGGCGATGGAGAAGTTCAGGCAGTACGCGCTCTCCGGCACGCCCAGCGCCTTGACCAGGGCCAGCACCTCGCGCAGTTCGGCCACGCCCTCACGCAGGATCGCACTGGACGCCGCATCGGCCTCCAGCGCCTGCAGCCGCGCCAGCGCATCGGCATGGCCGCTGGAGCGCACCGCGACGAAGTCGAGGATGCGCTGCACCTGCTCGGCGGGAATGCCGAAGCCTTCGCCGGCGAGCGTCTCGCGCACGTAGTCGGCGCCGCGCTTGTCCAGCTTGTCGACCTCGCGCAGCACCGCGAGCTGGCGCTCGCCCTCGGCCACGCCCAGGCTTTCGAAGAAGCCGCGCATCAGCTTGCGGTTGTTCAACTGCACAGCGAAATCGCCGATGCCCAGCTCAGCGAACACCGCGTGGATCACCGCCAGCACCTCGGCGTCGTAGCGGATGCTCAGCGCGTCCTTGCCGATCACGTCGATGTCGCACTGGTAGAACTCGCGGAAGCGACCGCGCTGGGCGCGCTCGCCGCGATACACGCGCTGCATCTGGTAGCGGCGGAACGGGAAGCTCAGCTCGTGCTCGTGCTCAGCCACATAGCGGGCCAGCGGGACGGTCAGGTCGAAGCGCAGCGCCAGTTCCGGCAGCCCGCCCTCGGCGCCCTCGGCCGCGGCATTGGCCAGCGCGCCGGTGGACTGCACGAAGTACACCTGGCGCTCGGTCTCGCCGCCGGACTTGGTCAGCAGCACATCGGACAGCTCGAACACCGGCGTCTCCACCGGCAGGAACCCGAACCGCTCGTAATTGCGGCGGATGACGTCCAGCATGCGCTGGAACGCGATCTGCTCGCGCGGCAGCAATTCCATGATGCCGGGCGGCGTACGGGGCTTGATCACGTGCGGAACTCCTGCGATTCGGGGGCGAGCGGGATGCCAATTCTAGCCGCACCGGCCACGCCCGACCGCATCGGCGTATCATTCGCGGGTGCCGAAGCCGCTGCCACGCCCATGAACAGGCCCCCTTCCGGATTCGCCCTGCCCTACGCCGAACCGGCCGCCCCGCGCGCGCCGCACGGCAACGAATGCCTGCATTGCGCGGTCCGCCACCTGGCGATCTGCTCGGCGCTGGCCTGCGACGAGGTGCAGGCGCTGGAACGGGTCACCACTTCGCTGACCTACTCCGCCGGCGCCACCCTGGCGCGCACCGGCGAGGCGCGGCAGGCGGTCTATACGGTGACAGCCGGCGCACTGCGCCTGGTCCGTACCCTCGCCGACGGCCGCCGCCAGGTGGCCGGCTTCGTGCTGCCCGGCGACTACGTGGGCCTGAGCGAATCGGCCCGGCACCGCCACGACATCGAAGCCATCGCCGACAGCCGGGTGTGCCGGGTGCCGGTGGCGCAGATGCAGCAGTTGCGCAGCCAGTTTCCGCACCTGGAGCGCAAGCTGCTCCAGCGCGCCTGCCTGGAACTGGACGCGGCGCAGGACGCGGCGCTGGCGCTGGCGCGGCTGCAGCCGGCCGAGAAGCTGGCCGATTTCCTGCTCAAGCTGGCTGCCCGCGCGGCGCGCCAGGGCGATGCCGGCAACAAGGTGGTGCTGCCGATGGGCCGCGGCGACATCGCCGACCATCTCGGCCTGACCATGGAGACGGTCAGCCGCACCTTCACCAAGCTGCGCCAGCAGGGCCTGATCGCCTTGCCGCAACTGCATGTGGTCGAGATCCGCGACTTCGCCGCGCTGCACCGGCTGGCGTCGGACGAAGACTGAGCGGACTGAGGTGGCGATTTTTTCGCCACGCCGCTGCAGGCACTGACGCCGTGCGGCGCCCGGCCAGTTATCCACAGGATTCCAGGGCAACGCTCCACATCGCGTGTGGACAACCGTGCAACCTCCGCTGGCGGCCGACGGGTCGCCTGCCTGCCAGCGCGTGCAACGCTGCCGCCGCGCCCGCTCTGAACGCTTCAGCCGGCCCTCGCGGCAGCGGCGTCCTGCCGGCTTAGACTGCGTGCGCAATACACCTGCGGCGCCGCCGCGGTGCCGGTGGGGGGGACCACTCGGAGGGCCACTATGGCCGTCGCCATCGAGATGCAACACGCCTCGCGCGCCTGCGTGATGCTGGACCGCGAGCGCGAACTTGAGTTCTGGAAGGCGCAGTTCGTACACAGCCCCTTCCATCAGCCCGGTTACACGTTCCACGACTACGAGCCGGCGCTGAAGCTGGCCTACGACGCCTACCTCAAGTACCACGGCCAACGCGTGGAGGACGTGGTCGCGCAACTGCGCGACGTGTTCCTGCGCGACCACCCGCGCTCGCGCCTGGACTGGCTGCAGGTGCGCGGCATCGTCCTGGCCGCCTGGCAGCGGCTGCAGCCGTCCGACTGAGCCGCCAGGTGATGCGCAGGCACCGCGGCCCGCGCACCGCTCAACCGGCGAGCAGCCGCGCGCGCAAGGCCGCGTAGTCCGGCGCGATCGGCTCGGCCTGCGCCGGCCGCTGCAGCAACGCCGCCAGGGCCGGCGGCACCTGCACCGGCTGCCCGATCAGCGGCTCCACCACCCCTTCGAACTTGGCCGGATGCGCAGTGGCCGCCACTGCCCAGTCGCCGGCGTCGGCCTCGGCCCCCTCGGCGCGCAGTTGCTGCAGCACGTGCAGCGCAGTGGCGGTGTGCGGGCAATGCACCTCGCCGTAGCGGCGGAAGCGCTCGCCGATGGTCTGGCGGATCTGCGCATCGTCCACCGAGTAGGCCTGGAACTGCGTGCGCAGCGTAGCGTCGTCGCCCTGGTAGAGCCAGCGCAGGCGCTCGACATTGCTCGGCGCGCCGACGTCCATCGCATTGGCCAGGGTCGCCACGCTGGGCTGCGGCGTGTAGTCGGCGCCGGCGAAGAAGTCCGGCAGCACGCGATTGGCATTGGTCGCCAGCACGATCCGGCCCAGCGGCACGCCCAGCGCCCGCGCCAGGATCGCGGCCAGCGCATTGCCCAGGTTGCCGGTGGGCACCACCAGGTTCAGCGGCTGCGCGTGCGCGGCGTGGTGCTGCAGCGCTGCGTGCGCGTAGTAGCTCATCTGCGGCAACAAGCGCCCCAGGCTGATGCTGTTGGCCGAACTCAACGGCGCCTGCGCCTGCAGCTCGGCATCGTTCAGGGCTTGCTTGACCAGCGCCTGGCAGTCGTCGAAGGAGCCGGCTACGCGCAGGGCGTGGATGTTGTCGCCAAAGCAGCCGAGTTGGTGCGCCTGCCGCGGCGACACGCGCCCGTCCGGATACAGCACCACCACGCGCAGCCCGGGCTGGCGATGGAACGCGGCCGCGACCGCGGCACCGGTGTCGCCCGAGGTGGCGACCAGGATGGTCAGCGGCGTCGCCGCACCGCGCCGCACGCGGGTCAGGCAGGCCGCCAGGAAGCGGGCGCCGAAGTCCTTGAACGCGGCGGTCGGACCATGGAACAGCTCCAGCGCGTGGTCGCCGGGGGTGGCCAGCGGCTGCAGGGGCGCAGGGAAGTCGAAGGCTTCGGTGCAGATCGCCGGCAATTCAGCGGCCAGGGCGTCGCCCTCGAAGAATGGTGCCAGCAGTTCCGCAGCAGTCTCGGCGAGGCTGGCGCCGGCGCGCAGGTCGCGGGCGGCGGGCATGCGCTCGGGCACGTACAGGCCGCCATCGGGGGCGAGGCCGGCGGCGATGGCCTGGCTGAGCGAGACGGCGGGTGCGGCATTACGGGTGGAGATGAAGTTCATGGTGGTTCCATTAACAGGGAGAATTCGATCGCACTGCCGTTCTTAGCTATTGCTATTGCTATTGCTATTGCTATTGCTGTTGCTGTTGCAGTTGCTTTGGCTGTTGCTGTTTTGCTTCACCCGGGGTCCCCTCGGCGCGGCAGCCGCGGCGGGCGAATACCCGAAGGGCGACGCGCAGGATGCGCGTCGTTTTTCGCCGGCACATGGATGTGCCGTCGAAAAATGCCTGCCGTGGCTGCGGACCCGGAGCGCGTAGCGCGGAGGGCGCGCTGCGGGGTGTGCTTTCTTTTGGTTACTTTTCTTTGCACAAGCAAAGAAAAGTGACTCGCCGCCAGGCGAAAGCTTTGCTCTTGAACTTGCTGCCACTGTAGCGGCCGCTGAATCGTAGGAGCGGCTTTAGCCGCTACAAACATCACCGACTACGTTGGTCGCGGCTAAAGCCGCTCCTACAGACCTTCTCACCTGACACGTAAACTTCAAGCAACAGCAAAGGCTTTCGCCCTTGCGGGCGAGTTACTTTTCTTTGCTCGCGCAAAGAAAAGGCAACCAAAAGAAGCGCTTTACCACAGCCGAAGGCTGGTCAAGCGCGCCCTGCCTCGCGCCCTCCGCGCTGCGCGCTCCGGGTCCGCGTCCATCGCGGGGATCCGCGGAAGGGGCATCCTGCCCCTGCCGCGGACGGCGTACATCCATGTACGCCGCCCTTCGGGTGTTTCCCCGCGATGGCCGCCGCTTCGGAAGGGAACCCGGCACGGCAACAGCAACAGCAACAGCAAAGCAAAAACCAGAGCAACAGCAACAGCAAATTCAAAATCGGCAACAGCAACGACACTAGCGACAGCAACAGCGGCGCGGACGACGCACCGCTCCAATAAGTGGCTACAGCAACGTCGCGCCCGCACACTGCAGCGGCGAGACCCAATGCTGGCTGCCGAAGCCCGCATCCGCGAAAGCCGACTGCACCGCCGGTGCCGCCGCCTCCGCCTCGGCGCGGCTGGCGAACCAGGCGAAGACGCTGGGGCCTGCGCCGGAAATGCCCGCGCCCATCGCCCCCGCCGCCAACGCCGCCGCCTTGGCCGCGTCGAAACCGACGATCAGCGGCGCGCGGCGTGGCTCGATCAGCACGTCGCGCAGGCCGGCGCGTACCAGCGCCTCGTCGCCGGCATGGCAGCCCGCCAACACCAACGCCAGGTTCGCGCTCTGCGCCACGAACTCGCCGAGCCGGTAATCCCCGGCCAGCGCCGCGCGCGCATGGCGCGTCTCCAGCGTGGCGTCCGGATGCACCAGCAGGCTGTGCCAACCGCCCGGCACCGGTACCGGCACCAGCCGCTCCAGGGTCGACAACACCAGCCCGCCCAGCAGCATCGGCCCGAGGTTGTCGCCGTGGCGGCTGCCGCTGGCCACTGCCTCGCCGTCCAGCGCGTAGCGATACAGTGCGTCGCGCGATAGCGGCTCGGGCAGCAAGGCATTGGCCGCCACCAGCGCCGCCACGCACGAGGCGGCCGAGCCGCCCATGCCGGAGCTGAGCGGGATGCCCTTGTCGATCTCCAGTTCGAAGCCGAACGGCAGCGCCAACGCCTCGCGCAACGACATCAGCGCGGCACCGGCGGTATTGCGCGCGGCCTCCAGCGGCAGGGCCACGGTGGTGCCGCGGATCGCCGCGATGCGCACCTCCGGAGCATCGATGCGGCGCACCGTCACCGTGTCGCCGACGCCCTCCACCGCATAGCCGAGCAGGTCGAAGCCCACCGCCACATTGGCCACCGAGGCCGGCGCGAACGCGCGGGCCTGCGTCGGCAGCGCAGCGGTGCCGACGACACCGGCCGCGAGCGTCTGCATCCGGCTCACAGGCGCGCGCCCTCGCCCGCCGCCACCCGCAGCAGGTCGGCGAACACGCCGGCGGCGGTCACCTCCGGGCCGGCGCCCGGGCCCTGCACCACCAGCGGATTGGCGCAGTAGCGGCGGGTGGTGAACTGCACCACGTTGTCGGTCAGACGCAGGTTGGCGAAGGCATGGTCGGCCGGCAGTTCCACCAGGCCCACGCTGGGCGCATGGCCCGGCGCCAGCCGCGCCACATAGCGCAGCACGCAGCCGCGCGCCTTGGCCGCCTGCAGGCGCTGCGCGAAGACGGCATCGACTTCGTGCAGGCGCGCCATGAAGTCGTCCACGCTGGCCTGCCGCAGCGCCTCCGGCACCAGGCTTTCCACCGCCACGTCCTCCAGGCTCAGTTCGTGCCCGGCCTCGCGCGCCAGGATGACGAGTTTGCGCGCCACGTCGGTGCCGGACAGGTCGTCGCGCGGGTCCGGCTCGGTGTAACCCATGCCGCGCGCCTCGGCCACCAGCTGCGCGAACGGCACGCTGCCGTCGTACTTGTTGAACAGCCAGGCCAGGGTGCCGGAGAAGATGCCTTCGATCGCGGTGACGGCGTCGCCGGTATCGACCAGATCGCGCAAGGTGGTGATCACCGGCAGGCCGGCGCCGACCGTGGCCTCGTAGCGGAAACGCGCGCCGCTGGCCGCGGCCGCGGCGCGGATGGCGTGGAAGCGCGGCAGCGGCCCAGCGCCGGCCTGTTTGTTCGGGGTCACCACATGGATGCCGGCGGCCAGCCAGCCGGCGTAACGGTCGGCGACGTCGGCGCTGCCGCTGCAGTCGATGATCACCGCATGCGGCAGGTGCGCCGACAGCAGGTGCGCGGTAAACGCGTCCAGATCGGTCGGCTGCTGGCCGGCCGCCAGCGCCTGCCGCCAGTCGCCGGCGAAGGCACGCGGCTCCAGGCGCATCGTGCTGCGCGAGGCGACGGCGCGCAGGCGCAGGTCGAGGTTGGCCTTGGCCAGCAGTTGCGGCTGCGCCGCGCGCAACTGGTCCAGCAGCGCAGCACCGACATTGCCCGGCCCGATCACGCCGACCGAGAAGGTCTGCGGCGACAGCCAGAAGCCGGCATGCGCGGCGCGCAGCGCCTTGGTCGCATGGGCGCTGTCGATGGCCACCGAGATATTGCGCTCGGACGAGCCCTGCGCGATCGCCAGGATGTTGACCTGGGCGCGACCCAGCGACTCGAACAGGCGCGCGGCCACGCCGGGCTGGCCGGCCATGCCGTCGCCGACCGCGGCCAGCACGCTGATGCCGGTGGTCAGTTGCACGCGCTGTACCTGGCCCACCACAAGTTCGTGGGCAAAGGCCGAGAGCACCGCATCGCGCGCGCGCTCGGCCTCGTTCTGCCGCACCACGCAGCAGATGGAATGTTCGGAGGAACCCTGCGAGATCATCACCACCGACACCCGCGCGTTGCGCAGCGCGGCGAACACGCGCTCGGCGGTGCCGGGCACGCCGATCAGGCCGGTGCCTTCCAGATTCAGCACGGCCAGGTCCGGGCTCAGGGTCAGGCCCTTGATCGGGCCGCTGGTGGCGCTGCTGGCGGTGATGCGGGTGCCCGGGTGCTCGGGCTGGAAGGTGTTGCGGATGATGATCGGCAGGCCGCGCTCGATCGCCGGCGACATGGTCTGCGGGTGCACCACCTTGGCGCCGAAGTACGCCAGTTCGCAGGCTTCGTCGTAGCTGAGCGTCTCCAGTTGTACCGCTTCGGGCACCACCCGCGGATCGGCCGAGAGCACGCCGTCGACGTCGGTCCAGATGTGCAGTTCGGCCGCCTCGAACAGCGCGGCGAAGATCGCGCCGGAGTAGTCGCTGCCGTTGCGGCCGAGCGTGGTGATGCGGCCGGCGCGGTCGCGGGCGACGAAGCCGGTGACCACGATGCGCTGCTGCGGGTGCTGCGCGCGCCACTGCGCCAGGCGCTGCGCGCTCGCTTCCCAGTCCACATCCACGCCCAGCTCGCCGCGGTCGACCACCAGCACCTCGCGCGCATCCAGCACCGCGCAGTCCTCGCCCAGCGCCCGCAGGTGGTCGCCCAGCAGTTGCGCCGAATACACCTCGCCCAGGCCCTGCACGCGGTCCAGCACTTCCCGCGGCAGCTCGCCGATCACCGCCAGTGCGGCGAGGATCTCGGCCAGGTGCTCGAAGCGCGCGTCCAGCCATTCCACCGTGGCACCGGCGTGCTCGCCGAGCAGCGCCACGGCGGCGGCGCGATGGCGGGCGCGGGTCTCGTGCCACCGCTCGCGCCAGTCGCCGTGGCCGCGCGCCGCCAGCTCCGCCAGGCCGATCAAGGCGTCGGTGACGCCCTTCATCGCCGAGACGACGGTGACCTGGAGCCGCTCCGGGCGCGCCAGCAGCAGTTGCGCGACATGGCGGTAGCGTTCGGCATCGGCCACCGAGGTGCCGCCGAACTTGTGCACGACAGTGGCGGCGGCGAGCGCGGGATCGACGGCGGAATCGGGCGAAACGGCAACAGCGGGAGCGACGGCGGGGGACGACATGGGAGACCTCGGAGTGGAGGCCCCGCTCGCATCAGGCCGAGGGTGTCCCCCGCATCCTGATCCGGGTGCGGGGCCGTGGTGTTCGACGATCAGACGAAGACGACGGGCCGCACCGGGCGAATGGTGAGGGTGGTAATACCGGTGGTAATGCCCGCAGCGCCCGCAGCCGCACGCAGAAGCGAACGCGGAAGCGAGGGAGCGACGAGGGCGTGGACCAGAGGCATGGACGCAAGAGGACATCATGCGCCGGGGCGCTGTCAAGCACCGCGTGTGCAAGCGCAGCATCGATCAGCCGGCCGCAAAAGACGGTTGCAAAAGTGACTATCGCGAAAGCGTGAAAAACCCGGCGTTGCGCCGGGTTGCATGGCAAGCAGGCACACGGAAACTTCCGATGCGACCTGTACCGAACGATCCGCACCGACCAAGCGCGCGACGCCCTTGGCGCCGCGCGCTTGCGCAAGCCTTACTGCTGTTTCTGATCCGCCGGCGGCGTCTGCGGCGGCTGCTGCGGATCCGGGTTGGCCGGGTCCTGCGGGGTGGTCGGTGACGTGCCGTCCTGCCCCTGCATCGTGCCCTGGCCGGCATCGGTGCCGGTGGTGCCGGTCGCGGTGCCGGTGGTGCCGGTCGCGGTGCCGCTGGCGTCGCCACTGGTGCTGCCCGCCGGCGCGGTGCTGCCTGCTGGAGCGGTGCTGCCGCCTGCCGGGCTGCCATCGGCCGCGGCCGGCGGATTGGCCGCATTCGGATCGGTGGCCGGTTGGTCGCCATCGCGCTTACACGCTGCCAGGGCAGCCAGCATCGAACCGACCAGGACCATCTTCATTGCTGTTTTCATCTGTGACTCCTGCTTCGCATAGGGGTGGGAATCGCTGCGGTCATGCCGGACAACCGGCGATCACGCCAGCCCGCAGCGACCAGGACCGCCGATGCGCGGCGGCGATCGTCCCGCCGTAGGAACTGCGGTCGGGACGCTTGTAGCGGACGTGACGGACGCGACTGCGTCCGTCATGTGTCGCCCCTGCAACGACGCGGGATCGCAGCGCGAATCGCCGCCAGGCGCAGTGGCCGACGTCCGCAGCCTACGCAGGGCGATGCTCAGCCCGCGTCGGCACAAGGTGTAGAGGACGTTATTGCAGGCCGGGGCGACAACGCGCGATTCAGCGTCGTAGAATCCCCCGCAGGCCAATGGCCCCGTAGCTCAGCTGGATAGAGCGGTCCCCTCCTAAGGGACAGGTCGTGCGTTCGAATCGCGCCGGGGTCACCATTTCGTTCATGTCGGCGGCAGCGGCGCGCGTGCCGGCAGCGCCCCCCTCCCTCGGTCCTCCCTCTTTGCCTGCCGAAGCACGTGGCGGAGCCGCCATGACGGCGCGCCGGTGGGCTTTTGCGCCCACGAGGTATCCAGCCCGGCAGCGGCGACGGCCGGCTGCGTCCGGTCTGCTAAAATTGCTGGCTGCGCGTCCCGCGTCCCCCGCCTGCGGTCGCCTTCCCTGTCGCAACGAACCCAGGAGATTCCATGTCCGCTGACCTGCTCAAGGCGCTCGGCCTCGCCGCCACCAACTCCGGCACCTATCTCGGCAATGGCGAGTGGTCCAGCGCCACCGGCGCCGGCGTACTGCAGCCGCTGAACCCGTCGAGCAACGCCATCATCGCCGAGGTGCAGGCCACCACCGAGCAGGACTACGAGACGGTGATCGCCCGCGCCCAGGCCGCGTTCAAGGTCTGGCGCACCACCCCGGCCCCGCGCCGCGGCGAGGCGGTGCGGCTGTGCGGCGAGGCGCTGCGCAAGCACAAGGACGCGCTGGGCTCGCTGGTCGCGCTGGAAATGGGCAAGAGCAAGCCGGAAGGCGACGGCGAAGTGCAGGAGATGATCGACATCGCCGATTTCGCGGTCGGCCAGAGCCGCATGCTGTACGGCTACACCCTGCACTCGGAGCGCCCCGGCCACCGCATGTACGAGCAGTACCAGCCGCTGGGCCTGGTCGGCATCATCAGTGCGTTCAACTTCCCGGTCGCGGTGTGGAGCTGGAACGCGTTCCTGGCGGCGATCTGCGGCGACATCTGCATCTGGAAGCCGTCCAACAAGACCCCGCTGACCGCCATCGCGTCGATGAAGATCTGCAACGACGCCCTGCGCGATGCCGGCTTCCCGGACATCTTCTTCCTGATCAACGATGCCGGCGTGGCGCTGTCCGAGCGCCTGGTCGAGGACACCCGCATCCCGCTGATCAGCTTCACCGGCTCCACCCAGGTCGGCCGCGTCGTGGCCGAGAAGTGCGCGCGCCGCCTGGGCCGCTGCCTGCTGGAGCTGGGCGGCAACAACGCGATCATCCTCGACGAGAGCGCCGACCTGAAGCTGGCGGTGCCCGGCATCGTGTTCGGCGCGGTCGGCACCGCCGGCCAGCGCTGCACCACCACGCGTCGCCTGATCGTGCACGAATCGATCTACGACACCGTACTGGCGACCCTGGTCAAGGCCTACAAGCAGGTCGAAGGCAAGATCGGCGACCCCACCGACCCGGCCAACCTGATGGGCCCGCTGAACAGCAGCGGCGCGGTCGAGCAGTTCCTGGACTCGATCGCCAAGGCCAAGGCCGCCGGTGGCACCGTCGAGACCGGCGGCACCGCGCTGGACCGCCCGGGCAACTTCGTGCTGCCGGCCATCGTCACCGGCCTGAAGAACAGCGATGAAGTGGTGCAGCACGAGACCTTCGCGCCGATCCTGTACGTGATGAAGTACAGCACCCTGGACGAGGCCATCGACATGCAGAACGGCGTACCGCAGGGCCTGTCCTCGTCGATCTTCACCCAGAACCTGAAGGCGGCGGAGAAGTTCCTGTCCGCGGCCGGCAGCGACTGCGGCATCGCCAACGTCAACATCGGCACCTCCGGCGCCGAGATCGGCGGCGCCTTCGGCGGCGAGAAGGACACCGGCGGCGGCCGCGAGTCCGGCTCGGACGCGTGGAAGGTGTACATGCGCCGGCAGACCAACACCATCAACTACTCCGATTCGCTGCCGCTGGCGCAGGGCATCAAATTCGATCTGTAAGATGCGTCTGGCCGCGCTCTCCGATATCCACGGCAACCTGCCCGCGCTGGAGGCCGTGCTTGCGGATATCGGACGGCGCGGCGTGGACCGGATCGTCAACCTGGGCGACATCGTTTCCGGCCCGCTGTGGCCGCGGGAAACCGCCGCGCGGCTGATGCCGCTGGCGCTGCCCACGGTGCGCGGCAACCACGAGCGCCAGTTGAGCGAACTGGAACCGGCGACCATGGGCGCCAGCGACGCCTATGCTCATGCGCAACTGACGCTGGCGCAGCGGCGCTGGCTGGCCGCATTGCCGCCGACCCTGTCGTTGCCGCATGCGCTGCTGTGCCACGGCACGCCGCACGACGACCTGTGCTGGCTGCTCGACGAACTGGAACCGCCGCGGCTGCGCGCCGCCGATGCGCAGCGCGTGCGCGAGCGGCTCGGCGACGCCCCGCACGCGGCGCTGGTGCTGTGCGGGCACAGCCACCTGCCACGCACGCTGCGCCTGGACGACGGGCGCCTGCTGTGCAATCCCGGCAGTGTCGGCCTGCCCGCCTACGCCGAGACCCAGCCGCAACCGCACCGGGTCGAAACCGGCACGCCGCAGGCGCGCTACGCGGTGCTGGAATACCGCGACGGCCAGTGGCACGCGCAGTTGCACGCGATCGACTACGACCACGCCAGCGCCGCCGCGCAGGCCGAGCGCAACGGCCAGCCGCACTGGGCGCATGCCTTGCGGCACGGGCGCATGCCCGTATGAGCGGCGCACGCCAGGCGCGCTTCTGGGATAATTCGCCCATCCTGCGCAAGCGCGCGTCCACCTGGCGCATGCCGCCCTGCTCGCATGAGGAGTCCAGATGAGCACCGTTCGCGAAACCAATTCCCTGGCAGTGGTCAGCCTGATCGCCGGCATCCTCGGCTGGACCCTGATGCCGGTGCTGGGCAGCCTCGGCGCGATCGTCACCGGGCATCTGGCGCGCGCGCAGATCCGCCGCCAGCCGCAGCGCTTCCAGGGCGACGGCCTGGCGGTGGGCGGGCTGATCCTGGGTTGGGCCGCGGTGGTGCTGGCCGTGCTGGCGGTGCTGGCCTTCGTGCTGTTCTTCGGCGGGCTGGCGTGGTTCGCCAGCACCCAGTCGTGAGCCGGGAGGCCGCCGCGCCGCGCGAGCGCTTCAGCGACCGCGTCGCCGATTACGTACGCTATCGCCCCAGCTATCCGCCGACCCTGCTTGACTGGGTGCACGGCGAGCTGGGCGTGGCCCACGACGCGCTGGTTGCCGACATCGGCGCCGGCACCGGCATTTCCACGCGGATGTTCCTGCTGGCCGGGCACCCGACCCTGGCGGTGGAGCCGAACGCCGCGATGCGCGCGGCCGCCGAGGAATTGCTGCAGGACCAGCCGGGCTTCCGCGCCATCGACGGCAGCGCCGAGGCCACCACCCTGGCCGACGCCAGCGTCGACCTGATCAGCGCGGCGCAGGCCTTCCACTGGTTCGACCTGGAGGCGGTGCGCCGCGAATGGGCGAGGGTGCTGCGCCCCGGCGGCCTGGCGCTGGTCTACTGGAACTCGCGCCTGCTTGACGCTACGCCGTTCCTGGAAGGCTACGAGCAATTGCTGCTGGATTACGGCACCGACTACAGCGCGGTGGCCGAGCGCTATCACGACGATGCCACCATGCAGCGCTGGTTCGGCGCCGGCCTGCGCGGCACCGCACAGTTCCCCAACGAACAGCGCATGGACTTCGAGGCGCTGCGCGGACGCCTGCTGTCGTCCTCCTACGCGCCGCTGCCCGGCCACCCGCGCCACGCGCCGATGCTGGAGGCGTTGCGTGCATTGTTCGACCGGCACCAGCGCGACGGCGTCGTCGCGTTCCATTACCGCACCCGCGCCTTCGCCGGGACGCTGACCTGAGCCACGCCATGTATTCCCTCGCCCGACCGTTCCTGTTCGCCTTCGACGCCGAGCGCGCCCACGCCCTGGGCCTGCGCGCGATCGAACTGGCCTACCGCACCGGCACCAATCCGCTGCTGGCGCGCACGATCGCACCGATGCCCACGCGCGCCTTCGGTCTGGAGTTTCCCAACCCGGTCGGACTGGCCGCGGGCCTGGACAAGAACGGCGAGCACATCGACGCGTTGCTGGCGCTGGGCTTCGGCTTCGTCGAGATCGGCACCGTCACCCCGCGCGCGCAGGCCGGCAACCCGCAGCCGCGCATGTTCCGCCTGCCGCGGCAGCAGGCGGTGATCAACCGCATGGGCTTCAACAACCTGGGCGTGGACGCGCTGGTGCGCAACGTCGAACGCGCGCGGCGCCGGCGCGGCCTGCTCGGCATCAACATCGGCAAGAACAAGGACACCCCGAACGAGGACGCCGCGTCCGACTACCTGCACGGCCTGGAGAAGGTCTACGCGCTGGCCGACTACGTCACCGTCAACATCTCCTCGCCCAACACCGCCGGCCTGCGCGAACTGCAGGAAGAACAGGCGCTGCGGCAGTTGATCGCGCGGCTGCGCGAGGCGCAGGAAGCGCTGGCCGCGCGCCACGGCAAGCGCGTGCCGATGCTGGTCAAGGTGGCGCCGGACCTGAGCGACAGCGACATCGACGCGGCGGCGCGGGTGCTGTCGGACCTGCAGGTGGACGGGGTGATCGCCACCAACACCACCGTCGCCCGGCCCGGCCTGGAGCACGAGCCGCTGGGCGGGGAAAGCGGCGGCCTGTCCGGCGCCCCCCTGCTGGGCCAGTCCACCCTGGTGCTGCGCCGGCTGCGCGCGCGCCTGCCCGAGAGCATCCCGCTGATCGGTGTCGGCGGCATCCTGTCCGGCGCCGACGCGGTGGCGAAGATGGCCGCCGGTGCGGCCCTGGTGCAGTGCTACAGCGGGCTGGTGTTCCGCGGTCCGGAGCTGATCGGCGAGTGCGTCGAGGCGATGCGCCGACGCCGCGAAGCGCCCAGCCGCGGGGACGTGGTCGCGCCATGAGCACCACGGCCTGGTCGCTCACCGCGCAGGCGCCGCTGCAGGCGCTCAACACCTTCCACGTCGCCGCGCAGGCGCCGTGGCTGCTGCAGATCTTCGCCCCCGAAGCGCTGCCGGAGGCGCTGCTGGCGCCGGAACTGGCCGGCGCCGCGCTGCTGCCGCTGGGCAGCGGCAGCAACATGCTGTTCGCCGGCGACGCGCCCGGGGTGGTGCTGTGCTTCGCCAATCGCAGCATCGACACCCTGGAACACCGCGCCGATTACGCCATCGTCCGCGCCGGCGCCGGCGTGGGCTGGCACGAGCTGGTGATGTGGTCGCTGGCGCAGGGCCTGTCCGGCCTGGAAAACCTGGCGCTGATCCCCGGCACGGTCGGCGCCGCGCCGATCCAGAACATCGGCGCCTACGGCGCGCAGATGGGCGAGTTCGTGCATGTGGTCGAGGCCTACGACCGCGCCGATGCGCGCTTCGTGCGGCTGGACGCGGCCGCCTGCGAGTTCGGCTACCGCGACAGCCTGTTCAAGCGCCAGCCCGACCGCTACCTGATCGCCGCGGTGGAGTTCAACCTGCCGCGGCTGCACGCGCTGCGCCTGGACTACGCCGGCATCGGCGAGGAACTGCAGGCGATGGGCATCGCCACGCCCGGCGCGCCCGACGTGGCCCAGGCGGTGATCAATATCCGCCGGCGCAAGCTGCCCGACCCTGACGTGCTCGGCAACGCCGGCAGCTTCTTCAAGAACCCGCTGCTGCCGCTGGAACAGGCGCTGGCGCTGCAGCACGAGTACCCGGCGTTGCCGGTGTTTCCCGGCGACGACGACAGCCAGCGCAAGCTGTCGGCGGCGTGGCTGATCGAGGCCTGCGGCTGGAAGGGCTACCGCGACGGCGATGCCGGCGTGTCCGCCGCGCACGCACTGGTGCTGGTCAACCACGGCCAGGCCAGCGGTGCCGAACTGCTGGCGCTGGCGCGGCGTATCACCGCCTCGGTGGGCGAGCGCTTCGGCGTCATCCTGGAGCCGGAACCGCGTATCGTCGGCGCGCAGTGGTAAGCGCGCCCACGCCGCTGCGGGCGGCGCTGCTGATGCTGGCCAGTACGATGGCCTTCGGGCTGATGGTCGTTGCGATCCGGCTGGCCTCGGCGCAGCTGTCCACGCTGCAGATCGCGTTCTTCCGCAACCTGTTCGGCCTGCTGTTCCTGTTGCCGATGCTGCTGCGCCCGGGCCGGCCATGGCCGCGCACCGCGCAACTGCCGCGCTACCTGCTGCGCACCGCGATCGGCCTGGTGTCGATGCTGGCCGGGTTCTGGGCGATCGGCCATCTGCCGCTGTCGCAGGCCATCGCCCTGTCCTACTCCACCCCGCTGTTCGCGACCCTGGCCGCCGCGCTATGGCTGGGCGAGACGGTGCGGCTGCGGCGCTGGCTGGCGGTGCTGTGCGGCTTCGTCGGGGTGCTGCTGATCGTGCGCCCCGGCGCCGCCGCGTTCAGCCCCGGCACCCTGGTGGCGGTGCTGGCGGCGGTGATGAGCGCCCTGGTCGCGATCCAGATCAAGCAACTGGCGCGGGTGGACGCCGCCAACACGGTGGTGTTCTACACCTACGCGTTCTGGGTGCCGATGTCGCTGCTGCCGGCGCTGTTCGTGTGGCGCTGGCCGCAGGGCATCGACTGGCTGTGGCTGCTGGCCACCGGCCTGTTCGGCACCCTCGGGCAGTTGCTATGGACGCATGCGCTGCGCCTCGGCGAGGTCTCCGCGCTGACCCCGATCAGCTTCACGCAGTTGCCGTTGGTGGCGCTGTTCGGCTGGTGGCTGTTCGACGAAACACCGGACGGCGGCACCGTGCTCGGCGCAGTGGTGATCCTCGGCGCCAACGCCTACATCGCCCATCGCGAGGCGGTGCTGGCGCGGCGCGCGGCACGCGCCGGTGCCGGCACGCCCCCGACGCTGGACGCCTGAGCGCCACGCGCGGTCGCTGCGTGTGGCCGATGCCGCTACCATCCTCGCGCACTCAAGACGGCAGCAAGCGACCCAGGATGAAGACCATCGGCATGATCGGCGGCATGAGCTGGGAATCCACCCTGCCCTACTACCGGCACATCAACGAGACGGTGCGCGCACAGTTGGGCGGACTGCACTCGGCCAAGCTGCTGCTGCACAGCGTGGACTTCCACGAGATCGCGCAGTACCAGCGCGACGGCGACTGGGATGCGGCCGGCGCCGCACTGGCGGCGTCGGCGCGCGCACTGCAGGCCGGCGGCGCCGATTTCCTGGTGTTGTGCACCAACACCATGCACTGCGTCGCCGACGCGATCGCCGCCGCGGTGCCGCTGCCGCTGCTGCACATCGCCGATGCCACCGCCGATGCGCTGCAGGCCGCCGGCATCGTCCGCGTCGGCCTGCTCGGCACCCGCTTCACCATGGAGCAGGCGTTCTACCGCGAACGATTGCAGCGGCGCGGCTTCGACGTGCTGATCCCGGATGCGCCGGCGCGCGAGGACGTGCACCGTATCATCTACGAGGAACTGTGCCAGGGTCTGGTCCAGGCATCGTCGCGGCTACGCTACCGCGAGGTGATCGCCGGGCTGCAGGCGCAAGGCGCCGAGGCGGTGATCCTGGGGTGCACCGAGATCGGCTTGCTGGTCGGCCCCGCCGACGCGGCGGTACCGCTGTTCGACACGACCGTGCTGCACGCGCGTGCCGCGGCCCTGCACAGCCTGGCCTAGCGATGCGCAAACAGCGCCCACACGTCACCACTCCGCGCCGCAGCCCCGGCACGCTATGCGCCTGGGCGCCGTTCCGGCCCGGTACGCTGCTGCTCCTGGCCCTGCTGCTGTGGCCGGCGCTCGGCCGCGGCGCCGTCGCCATTCCGCCCTACACGCCGAACGTGGTCGATCCCGCCGGCACGCTCAGCGCCGACGACACCCAACGGATCAACGCGGCGCTGCAGCGCCTGCGCGAACGTCAGCACATCTGGGGCGCGGTCTACATCGTGCCGTCGCTGCAGGACGAACCGATCGAGCGGCTGGCCGAGCGCGCCTTCCACACCTGGCGGCTCGGCCGGCAGGGCAGCGACAACGGCTTGCTGCTGGTGCTGGCGATGCAGGACCGGCGTTCGCGCTTCGAGGTCGGCTACGGCCTGGAAGGCGTGCTGCCCGACGTGGTCGCCCGGCACGCGCTGGACGACTACCTGGCCCCACGCCTGCGCCAGGGCGACACCGCCGACGCCATCGTGGCCGCCTTCGACTTCATGGGCCGCGCCGCCGCGCAGGATCCCGCAGCCGTCGCCGAACTGGCGCAACCGGCCGACGACGGCATGCACTGGCGGCGCGGCGCCATCGCCTGGGCAGGCCTGCTGGCGCTGGTGTGGCTGCTGCCGCCGCTGCGCAGTGCCTGGACCGGCATCCTGCGCAGGCGCCTGCTGCGGCGGCACCCACGCCTGTCGGGCAAGCCCGAGGAACTGGTGCAGGACACCGCACGTGGCGGCTTCTTGGCGTGGTTCATCCGCCTGTTCCTGAGCGCCAATCCCGGCATCTTCGTGTTCCTGCTGTCGGCCAGGTCGATGACCATGTACGTGATCTTCCTGGCGCTGGAACTGCTGATCCTGGTGCTGACCCTGGCCGTCGCCGCGCAACGCTACCGCTCGCCGCAACGCTACAGCCGCTTCCTGCAGTCGCTCGCGCGGCGGCGCAATGCGCTGATCCGCAAGGGCCACATCGCCGAGACCGCGCCCGGCGTGTTCGCCTACACCGCCAGCTACTACGCCGAGCAGGCCGCCAAGGAACGCGCCGCGGCCGAGTCCCCAGGATCGTCCTCCTCCTCCTCGTCTTCGTCCTCCAGCAGCGACTCGTCCTCCGGCGGCGGCAGCTCCGGCGGCGGCGGCGCCAGTTCGAGCTGGTAACCGGTCAGGCCATCGCCCTCTTTCTGGCTCTCCACTGCGAGATCAGATCGCCAAGCCAGGCGATCGCGGTGCCGCCGAGCGCGACCTGCGGGTAGAGGACCAACATGCCGACCCCCAGGAAGGCAGCCTTGAGCACAAAGAATCCAGCCCACACCCAGCCCCAACCCCATTCCATCTGAAGCCGGTATCCAGCACGGCGCATCCAGCGTACAACCGCGATCATCAATAGCGGCAAGGCGATGGCTGCGGCAGCCCAGGACTTGTCCGCTGCAATGCATGCAATGGCGACCATGCCGAGCATCGGGATGAAGAAGCGCTGCAACAGCGGGCGTCTGACGCAGGCATCGGTTTCGTGTCGGGACTGCCAACGCAGCAGCGAAGCGAAGCAGTCCCAGGCAAGCCAGCCACCAACGATGAGAGCGGCGCCGATGCCGCCGGCCTTCAGCATCGGCGAGATCCCGGGTGCCGGATTGCGATCGAGCATCGCCAACAAGAGGCACAGAAGCAGGAAGGCTGCTGCCGCGATCAGGCTACGCGCCACTCCGACCATGAAGGCAATCGGATTGAACATGTGCCGTTCGCCGGCCAGGTACCAGGTGTTGGCACGCTCTCGCTGCAACGGCGGCGGTGGCTTGCGACCATCCGGCACGTAGCCGATCAGTTCAAGCAGCCGCCGCATGCGGGTGGGCCGGCCCGGCCACAGCATCGCCGCGAACACCGCACTGTCGGACGCCTTCGGGCCCAGCAACGCCAGCAACTTGCGCACATAGGGAACGGACGCATCTGAGTCGCCGCGCCGCCGCAGCGCCTCGCTCAGCTCTCCATGCCCGGACGGTTGCAGCCGCCAACGCTGGTGCATCCGTGCGCAGGCATGCTGCACGAGGTAGGGATCGGGAGCGTCCAGCGCCTGCTCCCAGTCGAAGAAATCCGCCAGCACCTCGTAGTGGTAGAGGCTGAGCGTTTCCTCGTGTTCGAGCAGATGGCGCTGCAGGTCGGCACCGATCTGCGGTTTGTGGTCCAGCGACCAAAGCTCCGGTTGCGCGAGCAGCCAGGCGCGCAGCGCTGCCGGTTCCAGTTGCTGCGCTTGATGCAGGATGCGCAACTGCATCTGCGCCATGTCCACGGACGGAGGCTCCGTCTCGGCAGGCCCGATCCTGGATGCGACAGCAGGATGCCGGATGGCTGGCGTTTCGGCGGCCTCTGGCACTGCGAAGCGTTCGGGCGCTTCCGCGACGTTGGCAGGCTGAAGCACGTCGGCATCATGCTGCGTGGGCGCCCGCACGGTTTCCTGCGCCAAGGAAGCCCGCGCAAACCCGACATCCGCCTGCGCCTGCGCGTGCAGTACATCATCCTGGTGTTCCAGGCCCTCGACGGCCGGCTCGGCCGGGCGATGCGCAGCGGCGAAGTGCCGCGCCCAGCCAAGCGCCGCCTGGTAGGTCTCGTGGAGTTGCTGAAAGCCGGCCGGATCTTCGTCCGGACGGGTCACCTTCAGGCGCGCCGCGTAGGCCCGCTTGATGGCGCGCTCGTCGGCGTCCTCATCCAGCCCCAATGCCGCCAATGCCCAGCTCATGCGCGCGCTTCCAGCTCGTCCAGTGTCTGGGCCAGTTCCTGGCGATGGCGTTCGATACGGACCGTCTCCTGGCTTTCGAGCACCGCGCGGAACTGGTCGAGCCAATGCTGCAGCGTCTGGCGTTCGTCGATGTACTCCTCGTAGACACGCTCGATGCGTGCCAGCATCGCCAGGTTCTGCTGCTGATCGCGCGGGTGCACCTTCAGTTCGGCCAGCGCCAGCAAGCGCCGGGCGATTTCGTCGCGGTCGAGCAGCCCGGGATTCTGTTCGAGGATCAATTCGTGCCGCTTGCCGGTGGCCTCCTCGACGACCTCGACCTGCAGCAAACCGTCCACGTCATAGGTGAAGCGAGTCAGCACGCTCTGCTCGTTGCGCGGGCGCTTGGGATCCAGCGCCACCCGCACTTCGCCCAGCTTGATGTTGCGCTCGACCATGGGGTTCTCGCCCTGGTAGACGTCGATGACCACTTCGGTCTGCCGCTCGTGGATGGGATAGAAGGTGTCTTCGCGACTGACCGGCACCACGCTGTTGCGCGGGATGATCGGGTGGAAATACCCGTTGCGCAGTTGCCCATCGCCGCCGCGGCGCGATACCTGCGTTCCCAGCGTATAAGGGCAGACATCGGTCAACACCACCTCGCGCAGGCTCTCGTCGCGGCTCTTCAGGCCGGCCGCCACCACCGCCCCCAGGGCGATCGCATGGTCGGGATTGACGTGACGCAGCGGCAGGCGGCCGAGCATGCGCGTGGCCAGGCGGCTGATCATCGGCATGCGCACCGCGCCGCCGACCAGCACGATGTCGTCCAGTTCCGACGGCCGCAACTTGGCATCGCGCAGCGCCCGTTCGATCGGTGCGCGCATGCGCTGCAGCAAGGGCTCGGCCAGCTGGGCGAAGCGCGACTCGTCGATGTCCCAGCTGTACGTCTGCCCGGCGATGCTCAGGCTCACTGCCGCCTGCGCCTGGGTGCTCAGTTCGCGCTTGAGTTGCTCGATCCGTCGCCGCAACTGGGCGCCGTCGCTGGGTGCGAGCTTGGCCGGATCGAGCCGATGCTCGGCACAGAAACCGTCCACCAGCACCTGCAGGAAGTCTTCGCCACCGAGGAAGTTGTCGCCTGCGCTCGCATGCACTTCCACCACGCCGTCGAACATTTCCAACAGCGACACGTCGAACGTGCCGCCACCGAGATCGAGCACCAGCACGCGGCCTTCTCCCCCGCGCTCCTGCAGCCCGTAGGCGAGCGCGGCGGCAGTCGGCTCGTTGATCAAGCGTTCGACGCGGATACCGGCCAGTTCGCCGGCCACCCGGGTGGCCTTGCGTTGTGCGTCGGAGAAATACGCCGGCACGCTGATGACCGCTTCCTCGACCTTCTCACCCAGCGCGGCCTCGGCATCGGCGATCAGGGAGCGCAGGATCAGCGCGGACAGCTCTTCCGGACGGAAACTGCGCTGTCCCAACCGAGTCTCGCGCGGGCTGCCCATCCAGCGCTTGAACGCGGCCACGCTGTGGCCCGGATGGGTCACCAGGCGATCGCGGGCGGGCTGGCCGACCAGCAGGTTGCCATCGTCGTCGACGCTGACCACCGACGGGGTCAACAGGCCGCCGTGTGGATTGGCGAACAGGCGCCCACCGTCGGCGTCGTGGATGCCGATCAGCGAGTGGGTGGTGCCGAGGTCGATACCTACGATCATGTGCGGATCCTTGTGTCCCTATCCATTATGAAAATTCTAGACGTGCCTGTGCAGGGCGCGATGCTGGATGTCCTGGATCAGCGAGAGGGCCCGGAACAACAGCGCAACCACGGCGCCGGGCCAGGCACCGGCCTGGACCGCGATGGCCAGAGGTACGCACAGCCCCCCACCACGCCGAGCCCAGGGATGATCGCCTTTCGGGATTCGGTGTCCATGCGGCCTGCCATGCGGGATGTCGCGACGTAGGCGAGCGCGGAACCGACGGCCACCCCCAATCCGCCGCTACGCATCCCGACAGGATGACGATACTGGCCGATGGCCGCGCCCAGCAATGCGCGAGGCGCCAGTTCGCCCTTCAACACCGGGGTATGCACGAAATCGGCCAGGGGCCCACGACCAGCGGACGCACTGCCGCAGGTGGCACCAGCGACACATCGACCTGCAGGTCATCGATCGTGGCGCGCGCGTGCTGCGCGCCACGTCGGCGCTTCCGCCCAGGCCAATGCCGCCCGATAGGTCGCGTCCAACTGCTGGAACGCGCCCGGGTCGTCGTCGGGCCGGGTGGTCTTCAAGCGCAGCGCGTAGGCGCGCTTGATCGCGCGCGGCCGCATCGGGCGGCAGTTCCAGCGCCTCATCGACCAGGCTTCGCCGCCGCAACGCTGCGCCGTTCGACGTCCATCCCCTGCTTGCCCCCTATCCCTGCAAGATCGCGTTATCGGCGACCGCCGCCGGAACTTGAGCGTGCTGCGCTACGGTGCGTCGCCACGCATCGAACGGCGCCGCTAGGACACGGCGCGCCGCACGCGCCAGCGCGGCCGGCGCGCGCCGCGGAACAGCAGCAGGTACAGCCCCACCACCCACACCAGCGCCGCGCTCCAGCCACCGAGGATGTCCGAGGGGTAATGCACGCCCAGGTACACCCGCGACACACCGACCAGCAGGGTGAAGCTGCCGGCCAGCCACAGCACCGGCCAGCGCCAGCGGGTACGCCAGCTCAGCGCGATCAGCACCGCGGCCAGGGTCATCGAACCCATCGCGTGACCGCTGGGGAAACTGAAGGTGTGGTGCTCGGGCGCGATCGACTCCCACAGGCTCGGCCGGTCGCGCTGGAAGAACTGCTTGGCACCCATGTTCAGCAGCGCCGAGCCGATGAAGGACAGCGCGGCGAACAGCGCTTCGCGCCAGCGGCGCAGGCCCAGCAGCACCAGCACGATCAGCGTGTCCAGCGGGATCACCCCGTACTGGTAGCCGGCCTCGGTGACCACGGTGAAGAAACGATCCCAGCCCGGGCTGGTCAGGCCGCGCATGCTCCACAGCAACGGCTCGTCGAAATACAGGTCTTCGAGTGCGTGCACGTCCTCGGCCAGGGCCACGAACACGCCCAGCGGCAGCAGTACCCCGGCGAACAGCAGCACCACGCGCCAGGCGTTCAGCCGCAACCAGCGGCGCAGCCCGGCCGCCTCGGCGGCGGACTCACCCGGTGCGGCGGACATAGGTGCGTTCGACGTACTCGTCGATCAGCGCCACGAACTCCTGGGCGATGTTCTCGCCGCGCAGGGTCACCTTCTTCTCGCCGTCGATGAACACCGGCGCGGCCGGCGCCTCGCCGGTGCCGGGCAAGGAGATGCCGATGTTGGCGTGGCGCGACTCGCCCGGTCCGTTGACCACGCAGCCCATCACCGCCAGGGTCATGCTCTCGGCGCCGGGATGGCTCACCTTCCACTCCGGCATCTTCGCGCGGACGTGGTTCTGCACCACCTTGGCCAGCTCCTGGAAGAACTCGGAGGTGGTGCGGCCGCAGCCCGGGCAGGCGGTGACCAGCGGGGTGAAGGCGCGCTGGCCGGTGGTCTGCAGCAGTTCCTGGGCGACGATCACTTCCTGCGTGCGCGACTGCCCCGGCTCGGGGGTCAGCGAGATGCGGATGGTGTCGCCGATGCCTTCCTGCAGCAGCACCGCCAGCGCGGCCGCCGAAGCGACGATGCCCTTGCTGCCGATGCCCGCCTCGGTCAGGCCCAGGTGCAGGGCGAAGTCCGAGCGCTGCGCCAGGTCGCGGTACACCGCGATCAGTTCCTGCACGCCGCTGACCTTGCAACTGAGCACGATGCGGTCGCGGCCCAGGCCCAGTTCCACCGCGCGCTCGGCCGAATCCAGCGCCGAGCGGATCAACGCCTCGCGCAGCACCCGGCCGGCATCCCACGGCACCTCGCGCCGCGAGTTCTCGTCCATCAGCTGCGCCGCCAGCGCCTGGTCCAGCGAGCCCCAGTTGGCGCCGATGCGCACCGGCTTGTCGTACTTGAGCGCGAATTCGATCAGCTGCGCGAACTGGGTGTCCTTCTTCTTGCCGAAGCCGACATTGCCGGGATTGATCCGGTACTTGGCCAGCGCCTCGGCGCAGGCCGGCTCTGCGGCCAGCAACTGGTGGCCGTTGTAGTGGAAGTCGCCGATCAGCGGCACCTCGATGCCCATCATCCGCAGCTTGTCGACGATGCGCGGGATCGCCGCGGCCGACTCGGGATTGTTGACGGTCAGGCGCACCAGCTCCGAACCGGCGCGCCACAGTTCGGCCACCTGCTTGACCGAGGAGGCGACGTCGGCGGTGTCGGTGTTGGTCATCGACTGCACCACCACCGGCTTGCCGCCGCCCATGGTGACGCCGCCGATGCGGACCGGCTGGGTGAGACGGCGCGCCCAGGGCGCGGCATCGGCGGGGGGCGTGGGGCGGCTGACGGCATCGTACATGCGCCCATTTTAGCCTGCGCGGCGCCTCCTTCCGCACGCGCCGGCACCGCCGATTCAGCGAGGCGGCGCCGCTGCGACGGTTTGTCGCAGGCAGGCCCCCGGCCCAGCGCATACGATGCGCAGCATGGATTCCACCGACGCCTCCTTCCTGCGCACCCTGTGCAGCCTGCGCTGGCTGGCCACAGCCGGCCAGGCCGCGACGATCCTGGTGGCGACCTGGCCGCTGCAGTTGCCGCTGCCGCAGGCGCCGCTGTGGGCCGGCGTGGCGGTGCTGGCGCTGTTCAACCTGTACGCGCAGCTGCGCCTGCGCCATGCCGACTCGGCCGCCCCGGCCACCGCCTTCGGCCACATCCTGGTCGATGTGACGGTGCTGACCTGGATGGTCGGCTGGAGCGGCGGCATCGGCAACGCCTTCGGCTCGCTGTTCCTGGTGCTGATCGCACTGGCGGTGCTGGCGCTGCCGCTGCGCTGGGCGCTGGCGGTGGCGCTGGCCTGCGTGGCCGGCTATACGGTCAGCGCCGTCTTCGGCCTGCCGCTGCCGCACGGCCCCTACCAGGCGCTGGACCTGCAGCGCTGGGGCATGGCCGCCAACTTCCTGCTGTCCACGGTGGTGGTACTGGTGTTCTCCACCCGCCTGGCGATGGCCATGCGCGAACGCGAGCGCGAACTGGCGCTGCTGCGCGAGCGCTTCACCCGCAACGAAGGCATCGTCGCCCTGGCCACCCATGCCGCCTCGGTGGCGCACGAGCTGAACACGCCGCTGGCGACGATGACCCTGCTCACCGACGACATCGCCGAACAGAGCACCCAGCCGGAACTGCGCGAAGACCTGGACACGCTGCGCGAACTGCTGGTGCAGTGCCGCGAGCGGGTGCTGGCGCTGGCCGCACCGGCGCAGCGCGCCGGCGGGCAGACCGTGTCGCTGGCGCAGGTGCTGCACCAGTGGCAACTGGTGCGGCCCACCGTGCGCCTGCGCCGCAACGACGACGCGCCGCTGCAGCTGCGCATGGAAAGCGCCATCGGCCACCTGCTGCAGGTCCTGCTGAACAACGCCGCCGACGCCGGCGAACGCGCCGGCCATCCGCAGGTGGACCTGAACGTGCGGGTCACCGGCAGCGAACTGGTCGGCGAGGTGCGCGACTACGGCGGCGGCTTCGACGCCAACCAGGTCGGCCTGCCGGCCACCCTGTTCCGCAGCGGCAAGCCCGAGAGCATGGGCGTGGGCCTGGCGCTGTCGCATGCGACCATCGAACGCCTGGGCGGCGAACTGTGGACCGAGCCGGCGCCGGACCATGGCGCCCGGGTCGGCTTCCGCCTGCCGCTGCTCGCCCTGGAGACCTCCGCATGAACACCGACACCCCGCTGGGCCTGCTGGTCGACGACGATCCGCTGTACCTGCGCACCCTGCAACGCACCCTCGCCCGCCGCGGCCTGGAGACGCGCACCGCCGACAGCGCCGCCGCCGCGCTGGCGCTTGCCGCCGAGTCGCCGCCGGACTACGCGCTGATCGATCTCAAGCTCGGCGACGAATCCGGCCTGGCGCTGATCCAGCCGCTGCGCGCGATCCGCGCCGACATGCAGATCCTGCTGGTCACCGGCTACGCCAGCATCGCCACCGCGGTGGAGGCGATCAAGCTCGGCGCCGACGACTACCTGCCCAAGCCGGCCACCGTGCCGATGATCCTGCGCGCGATCGGCCTGGAGGCCGAGGAGGACGAAGACGAGGACGGCAGCGACGTGCCGGACGCGATGACCCCGCTCAGCCGCCTGCAGTGGGAGCACATCCAGCAGGCCATGCACGAGACCGGCGGCAACGTGTCCGCGGCCGCGCGCCTGCTCGGCATGCACCGCCGCTCGCTGCAGCGCAAGCTGGCCAAGCGGCCCAGCCCGCAGCGCGATCCGCCGCGCTGAGCGTGCGGCGCGGCGCCGCGGCAGCCTGAACCGCCCGTCCGGCCAGCGCTCAAGTCCCCTGCTACCGGGCCGATAACCCGGCATGCTGAAGTCTCCCCCACCCGCCTTGCTGGACGAGCCGCAACGGCTCAGTGCCCTGCGCCAGCTGTGCCTGCTGGACACGCCGGCCGACCAGGTCTTCGATCTGGTCACGCAACTGGCGTCCCGCTACCTGCGGGTGCCGATCGCGCTGGTCTCGCTGATCGACGAACATCGCCAGTGGTTCAAGTCCCGGGTCGGTCTGGAGGTGCCGCAGACGCCGCGCAGCCAGGCGTTCTGCGCCTACGCGATCCACAGCCCGGAACTGATGGTGGTGCCCGACGCGCGCCAGGACCCGCGCTTTTGCGACAACCCGCTGGTCACCGGACCGCCGTTCATCCGCTTCTACGCCGGCGCGCCGCTGCTGATGGCCGACGGCGCCAGCCTCGGCACGCTGTGCGTGATCGACAGCGAGCCGCGCCACGAGTTCGACGAGGTCGCGCGGCGCACCCTGCAGGACCTGCGCGACCTGCTGATGGTGCGCATCGACACCCTGCGCAACAGCGGCTTCGTCGACGCGCTGACCGGCCTGCCCAACCGCAGCCGCTTCAACGACGACCTGACCATGTGGCTGTCGCTGCAGAGCGCGGACCAGCACGACACCGCGGTGGCGATCGACGTGTGCGGCATCGACTATTTCCGCGACATGGTCAAGGCGCTGGGCTGGGAGTACGCAGAAGGTTACCTGCTGGCCGCGCGCGACCGCCTGCGCCAGGCGCTGGGCAGCCTGCCGCTGTACCGCATCGACACCACCACCTTCGTGTTCATCATGGAAGGCAGCGACACCGCGCATCTGGAGTACTGGTGCGAGCACGTCTGCGACGCCTTCGCCGCGGCGATCGACCACCAGGGCATTCCGCACGCGGCCAGTCCCTCGCTGGGCGCGGTGCGCCTGGACGGTGCGCTCAGCGCCAACCACACGGTGCGCTCGCTGACCACCGCGGTGGACATGGCGCGCCAGCGCGGCCAGCGCTGGAGCCTGTACGAGCGCAACCACGACGCCAACCAGCGAAATGCCTTCCGCATCCTCGCCGCCTTGCCCGAGGCACTGGACGCCAGAGGCCAGCTGAGCCTGCACTACCAGCCGCGGGTGAGCCTGCGCAGCGGCGAATGCGTCGGCGTGGAGGCGTTGCTGCGTTGGCAGCATCCGTTGCTGGGCACGGTGGCGCCGAACGACTTCATTCCGCTGGCGGAAAAGACCGCACTGATGAGCCGCATCACCGCCTGGGTGCTGCGCAACGGCATCGCCCAGGCGGCGCTGTGGCAACGGCGCGGTTACACCTTCAGCGTCGCGCTGAACGTGTCGGCGGTGGACCTGGAGCAGGTCGACTTCATCGTCCGCCTGCAGGCGCTGCTGCAGCAGCACGCGCTGGCCCCCGGCGCGCTGGAGATCGAATTCACCGAGAGCGCGATGATCCGCGATCCGCAGCGTGTGGGCGAAAAGCTGCAGCAGATCAGCGCGCTCGGGGTGAAGATCGCCATCGACGACTTCGGCACCGGCTACAGCAACCTCGGCTATCTGAAGAACATCCCGGCCAGCGCGCTGAAGATCGACCAGTCGTTCATCCGCGCCCTGCCCGGCAGCCGCAGCGACGGCATGCTGGTGCCGTCGATGATCCATCTCGGCCACGACTTCGGCCAGCAGGTGGTGGCCGAAGGCATCGAGAGCGAAACCGTGTACCGGATGCTGCGCGAGTGGGGCTGCGACGAAGGCCAGGGCTACTGGATCGCGCGGCCGATGCCGGCCGAGGCGCTCGACGCCTGGCTGGCCGAGCCGTGGCAGGGCGGCGACGCCTGAGCGCACCGCGCCACGGCCGGCCCGTGGCTCACCAGAACACCGCGTACAGCGCTACCAGGATCGCGATCACCACGGCGGCGCCGAGCTTGAAGCCCAGCGTGGTGCCGTAGCGCACATCGTCGGTGCGGATCAGATCGCGCGCCGGCGCCAGCGGGGTGAGCAGCGACACCACCACCGCTGCCACCAGCGACAGCACGAACACCAGGCCGATGCGGTCCATGAACGGCAGTTCCGGCCACAGCTTCTTCAGCGCGAACGACAGCAGCACCGAGCCGATCGCCGCGGTCAGCGCGCCGGCCTCGTTGGCGCGCTTCCAGAACAGGCCGAGCATGAAGATCACCACCACGCCCGGGGTGAAGAAGCCGGTGAATTCCTGGATGAACTGGAAGCCCTGGTCGAAATTGCCCAGCAGCGGCCGCGCGGTGAGGATGCCGATCAGTACCGAGGTCACCGCGGCCACGCGGCCGACCCGCACCAGTTGCGGCTGGTCGGCCTGCGGGCGGAACTTGGCGTAGAAATCCAGGGTGAAGATGGTCGCCACCGAATTGATCTTGGACGCCAGCGAGGCCACGATCGCCGCCACCAGCGCGGCGAACACCAGGCCGAGGATGCCGCTGGGCAGCAACTGCATCATGGTCGGATAGGCCTGGTCGGGCTTGGCCAGGTCCGGCGCCAGCACCACCGCGGCGATGCCCGGCACCACCACCACCACCGGCATCAGCAGCTTCAGGAACGCGGCGAACACCATGCCCTTCTGCGCCTCGCCGATGTTCTTGGCCGCCAGCGCGCGCTGGATGATGTACTGGTTGAAGCCCCAGTAGCTGATGTTCATCACCCACAGGCCGCCGAGCAGCACGCTCAGGCCCGGCAGGTCCTTGTAGAACGGGTTGTCCTTGGACAGGATCATGTGGAAGTGCTCGGGGTGAGCGTTCCACAGATGCCGGAAGCCGGCGAGCACACCGGCGCCGTCGCCGATCTTCGACAGGGTCAGCCCTGCGACCAGCAGGCCGCCGAGCACCAGCAGGGTGACCTGCACGATGTCGGTCAGCGCCACCGCCTTCAATCCGCCGTAGAGCTGGTAGACCAGCGCGAACACGCCGATCAGCGCGAGCGCCAGGGTCTGGTCCATGCCGGTGACCTGGCTCACCGCGATCGACCCCAGCCACAGGATCGAGGTCAGGTTGACGAACACGTACAGCAGCAGCCAGAACACCGCCATCAGCGTGCGGATCCACTTGCCGTAACGCTGCTCCAGGAATTGCGGCATGGTGTAGATGCCGTTGCGCAGGAAGATCGGCAGGAAGAACTTGCCGACGATCAGCAGGGTCAGCGCCGCCATCCACTCGTAGGAGGCGATCGCCAGGCCGATCGCGTAACCGGAACCGGCCATGCCGATGATCTGCTCGGCGGAAATGTTCGCCGCGATCAGCGAGGCGCCGATCGCCCACCACGGCAGGGTCTTGCTGGCCAGGAAGTAATCTTCCGCGCTCTTGCGGTGCCCCGCCTTCTCCCGCGACACCCATTGCGCGAGCAGGAAGATGCCCGCCAGGTAGACCACCACGATCGCCACATCCAACGTCGCCAACCCCACTGCCTTCTCCTACGGGCCGCAGCCCTGTCGCACCGTTGTCCATGACGCCGCCCGCATGGGCGGCGCCGCTCGTTCGATCAACCCATTCGCCGCCTGCGCCGCCGCTCAGTGCAGCGGGCAGTCGACCACGCTCTGCGCGTCGTTGCTGCTGCCCAGCGCGATCCGCGACAGCGCCAGGTCCAGTGCGCCGTCACTCTCGATCTCCGGCAGACGCTCCAGCCGGGTCAGGTCGGCGCCGGCCGCCGCGAAGCACTTCAACGGCACGCCCAGCGTGCGCCACTCGCCCTTGGGCAGCGCGGCCAAGGCCTTGCCCAGGTCCACGCGCGCGCCGCAGTCGTGGCCGCAGGCCACGCCGAGGCGCGCGGCTGCGCTGGGCGCCGCGTCCACCTTCAACGTCAGGATCAGTTGCACGTCGCCATTGCTCTCGCGCGAGACGTCCAGCGGCTTGGGCAACACCAGCGCCAACCCGGACTTGCCGCTGCCGGACCAGACGAAGCGGCGCGCATCCTCCTGCGCCTTGTCGTCGATCGCGGTGACCTTCAGCGATCCGTCGGCCAGTGCCGCCGGGAAGGTCGCCGCCGGCAGGTTGGCCTGGGCGCCGCCGAACAGGATCAGGTTGATGCCCACCGCCGGCTTGCCGCGGTCCAGGTATACCCCGCCCACTGCCTGCGCACCGGACACGCCCGAGACCTCGGACAGCCGGCTCAGATCGCCCTTGTCTTCGTAGGTGAGGCCATAGCCGAAGGCGAACTGCGGGCTGTAGTTCTTCTGCCCGACGTTGTTGGCGAACTGCACCGCGGTGCGCGGCCAGGAGAAGCTCAGCTTGCCGTGGAAGTCGTACTGCACGCTGCCGTCGGGCTTGCGCAGCAGCACGTCGGCGATGCCGGCGCCTTCGGAACCCGGCAACCAGGCCGCGACGAAGGCGTCGGCGGCGTTGATTTCGCGGTTCACCCACAGCGGCCGCCCACTCAGGAACACCGCCACCACCGGGATGCCCTGGGCCTTGAGCGACTTGATGAGTTCCAGGTCGCTGTCGTCGCCGGGCTTGTACAGCAGCGTGGCGATGTCGCCCTGGAACTCGGCGTAGGGATGCTCGCCAAACACCACCACCGCCACGTCCGGCTTGGTGGTGAACTTGCCGTCCACCGCCAGTTCGGCACTGCCGCCGGCGGCGCCGACCTGCTGCTGCAGGCCCTCCCAGATGGTGGTGCCATTGGGGTAGTCGGCGCGCTTGGTGCCGGTGCCCTGCCAGTTGAGGGTCCAGCCGCCGGCCTGCTTGCCCATGTCGTTGGCGCCGTCGCCGGCGACCAGCAGCTTGAGCTGCGGCTTCAGCGGCAACAGCTGCTGCTGGTTCTTCAGCAGCACCAGCGATTCGCGCACGGCCTGCCGCGCCACCGCGCGGTGCTCGGGCGCGCCGAGCAGCGCGAACTTGCCGCCGAGCGGGCGCTGCGACGGCTTGCCGGCCTCGAACAGGCCCAGGCGCAGCTTGACCCGCAGGATGCGCCGCACCGCATCGTCCAGCCGCGCCATCGGGATCTCGCCCGACTTCACCGCCTTCAGCGCGTTCTCGTACACGCCTTTCCAGCTGTCCGGCGCCATCAGCATGTCGACGCCGGCGTTGAACGCGGCCGGGCAATCGTCCTTGCGGCAGCCCGGGACCTGGGCATGGCCGTTCCAGTCGCCGACCACGAAGCCGCCGAAATGCATCTGCCCCTTCAGCACGTCGGTCAGCATGACCTGATTGCCGTGCATCTTGACCCCGTTGACGCTGTTGAACGAGGCCATCACCGTCTGCGCCCCCGCCGCGATCGCCGGCGGATAGCCGGCGCCGTGGATGTCGCGCAACTGCTGTTCGCTGATCCGGGTATCGCCCTGGTCCTTGCCGTCGGTGGTGCCGCCGTCGCCGAGGAAGTGCTTGACCGAGGAGATCACGTGCGACCCGTCCAGGAAACCCGGCGTGCCGGGCACACCCTGCAGCCCCTCGACCACCTTGCCGGCGAAGCTGGCCACCACCTCGGGCGACTCCGAATAGCCTTCGTAGGTGCGGCCCCAGCGGTCGTCCTGCGGCACCGCCACGGTCGGGGCGAAGGTCCACTCCATGCCGGTGGTGCGGGTCTCGGCGGCGGTGATCTCGCCGATCTTGCGCATCAGTTCCGGGTCGCGAGTCGCGCCCAGGCCGATGTTGTGCGGGAACAGCGTGGCGCCGACGATGTTGCTCTGCCCGTGCACCGCGTCGATGCCGAAGATGATCGGGATCGCCGGGCCGGCGCCGTCGGTCTGCATCGACGCCGCGTAGTAGGCATCGGCCAGCGCCAGCCACTGCGCCGGGCTGGCGTCGTACTTGCCGCCCGGATCGGAATTGCCGCCGGCCAGCACCGAGCCGATGTGGTACTTGCGCACGTCCTCCGGGGTCATGCTGCCGATGTCGCCCTGCACGGTCTGCCCGACCTTCTGCTCCACCGACATCTGCGCCATCAGCTTGGTGATGCGCGCCTCCAGCGCCGGATCCTCCTTCAATGGCCAGGCCGGCGACGGCCACCGGTCCGGATGGATCGGCGGCGGCGGTGCGGCCGCCGGTGCGACCGGCACGGAGCGACCGGGAACCGCGGCGGCCAGGGCCAGCAGGCCCAAAGCGGCGGCCGCGGCCAGCGCCGTGCGAAGCGGCGCGCGCGCGCCAGCGGTCTGTGTGTGCAAGAGACTCCCTCCCAGGAACGGCGAACGCATGCCATGTCGCGGCCGGACCGCACACGCCGAGGTGCGGCCGGCGCCTACGCTTCCCGAATCGCCCCAAGCCTGTCAACCGCGACGCGAGGTATGCCTCGATGCCGCACGGATATGGACTGACGCTATAGCGATGGAATACCGGCGTGGCTTGCCTGGGGCCGCGTCCGGGTCGTTGCCGGCCCTCCCCCGGCACCCAGTGCCGACCCTGCATTTGCTGCGTTGCAATATCGACCTCGTCGCGCACTGCGCAAGCGGCACCGCGTCCACCGCGGCAGCCGCCTGCCGCGCGCGCTCCCGGATTTCAAACAAATGTCACCAAGCGCGCCTAGGTTGGGCCGGGCCGGCACAGAGGGGGAGTGGTCGGTATCCCGCCCGTTCTGGAGAGTCCCCCGATGTCGCATCTCCCCGATTCCGGTCGCCGCCGCGCCCTGCGCCTGCTCGCCGGCACCTCCCTGCTGCCGCTCGGCAGCCTTTCCGCCGCCGTCTTGGCGAGCGACGCCGCGGCCGCGCGTCTGCCACCTCAGCCGGGACCGCGGCCAGGCCGCCCACCACGGCCGCGCGTGCGCGCGGTCAGCTTCGACGGCATGGCTGCGCCGTCGCTCGCCGACCCCGCGGCGATGGCCACCACCAGCGTGCGCTCGCATGTCGATGTGATCCTGCACGATGGCAGCCGCCAGCGTTACGCCCTGACCTACCGCCCGTTCTTCATGACCGGCGACCAGGTCCCCGACGGCGCCGGCGGCAGCGTGCTGGCCGGCGGCTACTACGACATCCACAACCGGCCGATCCTGGACCGCTCGGTCCCGGGTGCCGAACGTCCGTTCTTCTCGGACTGTCCCGACGGCTCGTCGCTGCTGACCCTGCCGCACGCGCACGTGCCCGGCGTGCGCGGCAACACGGTGTTCGCGGTGGTGCAGTTCGAGTACACCACGCGCGATCTGGCCGGCAACGGCACCTATCGTCAACTGCCGGCGCCGATCGCGGTGCTGACCCTGGACCAGGACCCGCGCAGCGGCCACCTGCGCCTGGTCAAGTACCACAACGTCGATACCTCGGCGGTGCATGGCCTGTGGACCACCTGCGGCGCCAGCCTGTCGCCCTGGAACACGCATCTGTCCAGCGAGGAGTACGAACCCGATGCCGCCAGCATCGCCGGCAACACCCAGTTCCAGCGCTTCAGCGAACACCTCTATGGCGATCCCACCCGCGCCAATCCGTACCACTACGGGCACCTGCCGGAAGTGACCGTGCACGCCGACGGCAGCGGCAGCATCCGCAAGCACTACTGCCTGGGCCGCATCTCGCACGAACTGGTGCAGGTGATGCCGGACCGGCGCACCGTGCTGATGGGCGACGACGCCAGCAACGGCGGCCTGTTCCTGTTCGTCGCCGATCGCGAGTGCGACCTGTCCAGCGGCACCCTGTACGTGGCGAAGTGGCGGCAGCGCTCGGCCAGCGGCCCCGGCGCGGCCACCCTGGACTGGATCCGCCTGGGCCACGCCAGCAGCGACGAGATCGAAGCGATGGCCGACGTGCTGCGCATCGGCGACATCATGGACGTGGCCACGCGCGATCCGGGCGACGCCGGCTACACCCGCATTCCCTACAGCGGCGGCTTCAATTGGGTGCGGCTGCGCCCGGGCATGGAACAGGCCGCCGCCTTCCTGGAAACCCACCGCTACGCCGCGCTGGTCGGCGGCAGCCTGGGCTTCACCAAGATGGAGGGCACCACGGTCGACACGCGCGACCGCATCGCCTACTCGGCGATGTCCTACATCCAGGGCAGCATGCTCGATGGCTCCGGCGACATCCGCGTGGAAGGCCCGACCGCCGGCGCGATCTATGCGCTGCCGCTGCGCGGCGGCCAGCGCGACCAGCTCGGCCAGCCGATCCGCAGCGAGTGGGTACCGGTGTCGATGAGCGCCCCGCCCGCACTGACCGGCCGCGACCTGCCGGCGGCCGACACGCTGGGCAATCTGGCCGACCCGGAGCGCATCGCCAATCCGGACAACATCAAGTTCTCGCAACGCCTGCGCACGCTGTTCATCGGCGAGGACAGCGCCATGCACGTGAACAACTTCCTGTGGGCCTACAACGTCGATACCGGCAAGCTGTCGCGGCTGCTGTCGGTGCCGGCCGGGGCCGAATCCACCGGCCTGCATGCGGTCGACGAGATCCATGGCTGGACCTACGTGATGAGCAACTTCCAGCATCCCGGCGACTGGGAAAGCCCGTTGCACGACAAGGTCAAGGCGCAGTTGGATCCACTGGTCCGAGCCAACTACAAGGACCGCTACGGTGCCGCGGTGGGCTATCTGACTGGCGACCCGGTCGGATTGCGCCTGGACGACGTCTGAGCGCAGCGTCCAGCATCACTGACCGATCGCGCGAGCCAGCCAGGCTCGCGCGATCAGATGCTGCTTCGCTCAGCCCTGCAAGCGCGCCAGCACCGCGCGCGTGACCGGGTCGGCGATCTCGGTGGACTGGCCCTGCAGCGCCGGCAGCAACTGGCTGGCCAGTTGCTTGCCCAGTTCGACGCCGAACTGGTCGAAGGCGTTGATGCCCCACACCACCGACTGCACGTACACGCTGTGCTCGTACATCGCGATCAGCGCGCCCAGTGCCTGCGGGGTCAGCGCGTCGAGCAGGATCAGCGTGCTCGGGCGGCCGCCCGGGTAGTCGCGGGCCGGATCGTCGCTGCCCTGCCCGTTCGCCAGCGCCTCGGTCTGCGCCAGCAGATTGGCCAGTAGCGCCTGGTGGTTGACGGTGTACGGATCGTCGTTGCGGATGCAGCCGATGAAGTCGGCCGGCACGATGCTGGTGCCCTGGTGCAGTGCCTGGAAGAAGCTGTGCTGCACGTCGGTGCCGGCGCCGCCCCACCACACCGGCACGGTGTCGGCCTCGACCGGGCTGCCGTCCAGGCGCACGCGCTTGCCCAGGCTCTCCATCACCAGCTGCTGCAGGTAGGCCGGCAGCAGCGCCAGGCGCTGGTCGTAGGTCATCACCGCCTGCGTCGCGTAGCCGAGCAGGTTGCGGTTCCACAGCGTGGTCAGGCCATGCAGCACGGCCACGTTGCGCTCCAGCGGCGCGGTCAGGGCGTGTTCGTCGAACTGCGCCGCGCCCTCCAGCAATTGTTCGAAGGCATCGGCGCCGATCGCCAGCGCGATCGGGAAGCCCACCGCCGACCACAGCGAGTAGCGCCCACCGACCCAGTCCCACATCGGCAGCACGCGGCCGGCGGCGATGTCGAAGGCCTTGGCGGCGCGCTCGGGATTGGCGCTGACCGCGTACAGGCGCTCGCTGCCGCCCAGCCAGTCGCGCAGGATCTGGCCGTTGAGCAGGGTTTCCTGGGTACCGAAGGTCTTGGAGATCAGCACGCCGGCAGTGCGCGCCGGATCCAGCGTGGCCAGGGTGCGCTGCATCGCTGCGCCGTCCACGTTGGAAACAAAATGCACGCGGAAGCGCGCGCCGCTGACCGGACGCAGCGCGTCGGCGACCAGGCGCGGGCCGAGATCGGAGCCGCCGATGCCGACGCTGACGATGTCGGTGACCTCGGTCTGCGCCAGGGCGTCGATCAGCGCGCGCATGCGCTGCTGCACCTCGCGCGCGCTGGCGTGGGCCTGGCCGGCCACCGGCGCGTCGGTGAGGTCGCCGCGCAGCGCGGTATGCAGCGCGGCGCGGCCTTCGGTGACGTTGACCGTCTCGCCGCGGAACAGGCGCTGGAAGGCGCCGGCCAGGTCGTGGTCGGCGGCCAGCGCCAGCAGCGCGTCGAGCGCGGCGCGGTCGTACTTCTGCCGCGCGAAATTGAAGTACAGCGGTCCGACCTGCAGCGCCAACGTCTCGGCGCGGCCAGGTTCGGCCGTCAGCAGGTCGGGAAGGCGCGCCCCGCGCAAGCGCTGGGCGTGGGAATGCAGTGCGTCGAAACCGGTGGACTGTGTCATGCGGCCTGCTTTGGGATGCTGTGGTTGGTATGGGTGATCTGGTTGTTGCCGTCCACGTAGACCAGGGTCGGCTGGAAGCGCGCGGCTTCCTCTTCGCTCATGCCGGCGAAGGCGGCGATGATGATCAGGTCGCCGACCTGCACGTGGCGCGCGGCGCCGCCGTTGAGCGAGATGATGCCGCTGCCCTCGTCGGCACGGATCGCATAGGTGCTGAACCGCGCGCCGTTGGTGACGTCCCAGATATGCACCTGCTCGAACTCGCGGATGCCGGTCGCGTCCAGCAGCAGCCCATCGATGGCGATCGAGCCTTCGTAGTTCAGCTCGGAATGGGTGACGGTGGCGCGGTGGATCTTGGTCTTCAACAGGCTCAGTTGCATGGGGCGGGACTGCGGTCAGGAAAGACGCGCAGTTTAGCAGCCGAGGGGTGAAACGGCGGTGGCAGGCGGCGCCCGCCGTAAGCGTCGTAGGAGCGGCTTTAGCCGCGACCGGGCCTTCATCGGTCAGGCCCGGTCGCGGCTAAAGGGCACCTCGAACAACCTGCCACGACCTGGAGCCAGGGGCAGCATCTGTCGCAACGGCACCAGAGCGGCGCCTGATCGTGGTGGTTGGGAGGCTGAGGTGGCCGCTCGGCCACCTCAGCCGATCACGCCGGCACCATGGCCCGCTCCTGTAGCCGTGCCAGCCGCATCACGTTATGGCTGGCGACCTTCAGCCCGATCACCACCTTTGCCCGCGCCAAGCCGATGCAGCGTACGAACTTGCCGCCTTGTTGGGCCAAGCGCGCAAACGGGTGCTCGCCGAACACCCGATCCTTGGCAATGCGACGGTTCCGGCGCTTTGCTGCCTCGCTCAAGGGCTTGCGTGCCTGCCCTTGATGTTGGATCGCGGGGCGGTAACCACGCTTTTTCAGGTCTGCTTCTCGCGCTGCATCGGCATACCCGCTATCGGCCCATACCGTGCGGCCGGTGTTGTCCGGGTCCAGCACCTGCTCGAAGTGGCGGCTGTCGTGCACGTTGGCCGCGCTCACGTCGTAGCGGCGGATGAAACCCCAGCGGCGGTCCGTGCTGGCGTGCAGCTTGTAGCCGTAGAACGTCACCCCATGCTTCCTGGTCCAGCGTGCCTGCACGTCTTTCTGCGCACGCTTGGCATCACTCCAGTCCTGGCCGACGTCATCGCCCTGCTTGATCTGCGCGTTCTCCTCGCGCGTGTTGCGCTGGATCGGAGCGCTGACGATGCTGGCGTCGATGATCTGACCGCCGCGGGCAATGAACCCAGCACGTTGCAATTGCTCACCGATCGCCGTGCTGATGTCGCCCATCAGATCCTTGGTCTTGAGCCGTTCGCGCCACACCCAGATCGTCTTGGCGTCGGGCACCTTGCCGCTGTGTTCCAGTCCAAGGAATTGCTGGAAGCTGCGCCGATCCAGCACCTGATACTCCAGCGCATCGTCGGAGAGGTTGTACAACTGCTGCAACAGCAGCAGCTTGATCATCATCTGCGTCGGCCAAGCCGGACGGCCGCCGCGCTTGCCGGTACCCAAGGACAGCTTCGCGTCTACGGCGTGAGCAATCCCGGCAAAGTCGATATGCCGTGACAGCAGAGCCAGAGGATCGCCGATCTGCTGCCGCTTGGCTTCGCGTTCGTGGCCGGCAAACAGGCTGATCATCGTGGCGTCCTCGGCGTGTTCTCCAGACCAATGATGCCAAAGGTGGGGTTTTTAGAGGTGCCCTAAAGCCGCTCCTACGACGGGATCAGACGACCGCGCTCAGAATTCCAGGTTGTCGATCAGCCGGGTGCGGCCCAGGCGCGCGGCGATCAGCGCCACGCGCGGGCCGGTGGCGTCCTGCGGCTCGCTCAGGTCGGGCGCACGCAGCACGCTGTAGTCGACCTCGAAGCCGGCCGCCTGCAACTGCGCGGTCGCGTCCGCCTCCACCTCGGCGCGCGGGCGCCCGGCCAGGTGGCCGTCGCGCATCGCCCGCAGGGTGCGGTGGATCTGCGCCGCGCGCGGCCGCTCCTCGGCCGACAGGTACTGGTTGCGCGAGCTCATCGCCAGGCCGTCGGCCTCGCGCACGATGCTGCCGCCGAGGATCTCGATCGGGAACGCCAGGTCGGCGACCATCTGCCGGATCACCGCCAGTTGCTGGTAGTCCTTCTTGCCGAACGCGGCCAGGTCCGGCTGCACCTGGTTGAACAGGCGCGCGACCACGGTGCAGACGCCGTCGAAATGGCCGGGCCTGCACGCGCCCTCCAGCACTTCGCTGACGCCCGGGGTGTGCATGCGCAGCGCCAGCTCCACGCCCAGCGGATACATGCTCTCCACCGTCGGCAGCCACAGCACGTCGCAGCCGGCGCCTTCCAGGCCGCTGGTGTCGGCCTCGGGCGTGCGTGGGTAGCGGGTGAAATCCTCGTTCGGGCCGAACTGGGTCGGATTGACGAAGACGCTGGAGACCACGCGGTCGGCGTATTGCCGCGCCAGCATCACCAGCGAGAAATGCCCGGCATGCAGGTTGCCCATGGTCGGCACGAAGGCCACGCGCAGGCCCTGCCGCTTCCAGCCGGAGACAGTGGCGCGCAGTCGCGCCAGGTCGGTGATGGTCTCGATCATTTGGCGTAGGCGTGTTCGGCGTCGGGGAAGGTGCCGGCGCGCACCGCGTCGGCGTAGGCACGGGCGGCACCGGCGATGGAACCGCCTTCGGCCAGGAAATCCTTGACGAAGCGCGGGCGGCGGTGGCCGCTGTCCAGGCCGAGGAAGTCGTGCATCACCAGCACCTGGCCGTCGCAGTCGGGGCCGGCGCCGATGCCGATGGTGGGGATGTCGATCTCGGCGGTGATGCGCGCGGCCAGCGGCGACGGCACGCACTCCAGCACCAGCAGCGCGGCGCCGGCCGCGGCGACCGCCTTGGCGTCGGCGAGCAGTTTGGCCGCGGCGGCCTCTTCGCGGCCCTGGATCTTGTAGCCGCCGAAGGTCAGCACCGACTGCGGGGTCAGGCCCAGGTGCGAGCACACCGGGATGTCGCGTTCGCTGAGGAAGCGGATCACGTCCAGCTTGTGGCCGGCGCCCTCCAGCTTGACCATCTCCGCGCCGGCCTGCAGCAACCGGGTCGACGCGTCCAGCGCCCGCTCGGGGGTGGCATCGGACTGGAACGGCAGGTCGGCCACGAGCAGCGCGCGTTGCAGCACCCGCGCCACCGCGGCAGTGTGATAGGCGATGTCGTCCACGCTCACCGGGAGGGTCGAATCATGGCCCTGCACCACCATGCCCAGCGAATCGCCGATCAGGATCAGGTCCACCCCGTTGGCGTCGAAGGTCCGCGCGAAGCCGGCGTCGTAGGCGGTCAGCATCACCAGCTTCTGCTGGCGGCGTTTGGCCTCGGCCAGGGCGGGAACGGTCCAGGGCTTGCTGTCGGCGTGGCTGCTCATAAGCTCATGTGCGGCGGTAATGAGCCGAGCATTATCTACCGATTGGCGCGATCCCGCCGGTTTCGATGCGGTCGCGTACGTCACGTACCGTTCCATGCCCCGGAATCACCGCGTCGGCGGCGATCTCAGCCAACGGCAGCAGCACGAAGGCGCGCTGGTGCAGGAACGGATGCGGCACCTGCAACCCGGGCAGGTCGATCGTCGCCTGCGCGTACAGCAGCAGGTCCAGGTCGAGGGTGCGCGGACCCCAGCGTTCGCCGGGCAGGCGCTGGCGGCCATGGCGGTGTTCCAGGTCCAGCAGCGCCTGCAACAGATCCGGCGCCGGCAGCGCGGTGGCCACCAGCGCCGCGGCGTTGATGAAGTCCGGCTGGTCCTCGCGGCCCCAGGCCGGGCTGCGGTACAGCTGCGAGGCGCGCAGCAGGCGGGTCTGCGGCAGGGTGTCGAGCGCGGCCAGCGCCGCGCGCAGGGTCGCCGCGGCGTCGCCAAGGTTGCCGCCCAGGCCGATGCAGGCCTGGACCGGCGCCGGTGTCGCGGCGCTCACTCGACGGGCGTGGCGGCGTCAGGGCGGCGGCGCCGGCGCCGGCGGCGCTTGGGGGTCTCTTCGCTGTCGGCCGGCGGCGCGAACGCCAGCTCGTCGCCGGCGTAGTCCACCTCCGGATCGAAGCCGCGCGGCGGCGGCGCGTAGCCGGGCTGCTGCTGCAGCTCGCGCCAGTAGGCGATGTCGGCCGCATGCTCGTCCGAGGCGGACTGGCGCACGATCAGGAAATCGAACGCGGCGCGGAAGCGCGGGTGCGACAGCGTGCGCATCACCCGCTTGCGCTGGCGCGAGGTGAAGCGCGACTGCAGCAGCCAGATCTCCTGCATCGGCAGCGAGAAGCGCCGCGGCAGCGCCACGGTGCTCAGCTGGTGCAGGGTCACCCGGTCGGCGGCGCGGCGTTGCGCCTCCTCCATCTGCATGCCCTGCTTCTGCAGGGTCATCAGCGCGCGGCAGTACGCCGGCCACAGCAGCAGCGCGAACAGGAACGCCGGCGACACCGGCTCGTCGTTGGCGACGCGGTTGTCGGTGTTGCGCAAGCCCTCGATCAGCATCCGCCGCAATGCGCCGCTGCGGTTGGAGCGCAGCGCCGCCGCGCTCTCCGGGAACAGCGCGGCGAGCAGGCCGTGCCGCTCCAGGCCCTCGAAGCTGGCCACGCCATGGCCGGACAGGAACAGCTTGAGCACTTCCTCGAACAGCCGCGCCGGCGCGGCCTCGGCCAGCAGCCCGGCCAGGCGCGGGATCGGCTCGGCGGTGCCGGCCTCGATCTCGAAATCGAGCTTGGCCGCCAGGCGCACCGCACGCAGCATGCGCACCGGGTCTTCGCGGTAGCGCTGCTCGGGGTCGCCGATCAGCTTCATCAACCGCGCCTGCACGTCCTCGAAGCCGCCGACGTAGTCGCGCACCGAAAAGTCCTCGATGGCGTAGTACAAGGCGTTGCAGGTGAAATCACGACGCACCGCATCGTCCTCGATGCTGCCGTAGACGTTGTCGCGGACCAGGCGGCCGTTGTCCACTTCGCGGTCGCCGCTGCCGTCGTCGACGTTGGCGCGGAAGGTGGCGACCTCGATGATCTCACGGCCATAGACCACGTGCGCCAGGCGGAAGCGGCGGCCGATCAGGCGGCAGTTGCGGAACAGCTGCTTGACCTGTTCGGGGGTGGCGTCGGTGGCGACGTCGAAATCCTTGGGCTGGACCTGGACCAGCAGGTCGCGGACCGCGCCGCCGACCAGGTACGCGCCGAAGCCGGCCTCGCGCAGCCGGTACAGCACGCGCAGGGCGTTGGGGCTGATGTCCTTGCGCGAGATGGGGTGCTGATCGCGCGGAATCGCGCGCAGGGTGAATGGCGATGGAACTGGCGGATTGATGATGGCGCTTCCGTATCGGGTTGCGGGATTGCCGAAGGGCGGCGAGACCCATATACTAGCGCGCTGCAATCGACGCGACCAAACGCTCCCTTCGTCTAGTGGTTAGGACGTGGCCCTCTCAAGGCTAAAACAGGGGTTCGAGTCCCCTAGGGAGCGCCATCCTCGCCTCGCCTGCAGCGCGACACCGCAGAAACCCCGCCTTGGCGGGGTTTTTTGCGTTCTGGGGCCGGCGGTCGGCAACGCCGTGTCTATCAGTGGGCGCTGGCGCCGGTCGCCCTCGACCAGGCGGAAGCAGGTGCCGGCCGGCGTCTCGAAGAACGCCGAGGCGCCCATGCCGGCCCGGGCGAAGGCTCGATCGCACAGGCGCAGGAGCTGAGCGGCGACATTGGGCACGTCGCCGCGGGTCAGCTCGCGCTGCGTCAGCGGCCGCCCTCCCCCGCCGCGATGGCAACCGGCGCCGACCCCGTCTCCGCCACCGCATCGTGCGCATGCAGGCTCTCCAGGTGCCGCACCTGCACCTGCACGTCGGCGTAGCGCGCACCCAGCGCATGCTGCAGGCGCCGCGCGGCGTCCTCCACGTACATCAGGTTCTCGCCGTTGCGGCGCGCGAATGCCTGTTCGTCGGCGCGGCGCACCGCCGCCTGCACCGGCGTGGCCAGGGCCTGCTCGGCCAGCACGATCACTCCCTCGGCGTCGAAGCGCACCGCACGGGGCGACACGCCGACCCGCACCGAGGCCACGCTGCGCTGGCTATGCGGGGTGGCATGGCTGCCGTGCCGGAGCAGCCAGTCCGCGACCGCCTCGCGCGGGACCAAGGCCTGATCCACGTGCTGCTGCACAAAAGCCTCGCTGAGCAGTTGCCGCGCCAGCGCCGCCGAGCATGGACAGGTCGAGGAATACAACAACTCCACGCTCAACCCCAGGCGGACCACGCCGCCGCGCAGCTCGGCGTCGATCCGCAGCGGATACGCCCGCCAGCCGGCCAGCCCCGGACTGCGCAGCGCCGGGCTGCGACGCAGCAGTTCCAGCCGCAGCGACACCCGCGCCGCGGTCGAGGCGCAGTCGGCATGGCTGTGCACCATCGCCCGCAGCAATTGCGATAGGCGCGACGGCGACAGCGGCTGCTGCGCGCTCTCGTCGAGGAGGCGGTACAGCCGCGACATATGAATGCCCTTGACCTGCGCCGACGGCAGATCGACGGCAAGCGCGGCCTGCGCCGGCACGGGTGCCGCAGGCACGCCCTCGCCCATTTCCAGACTGATCGGCAGCGCGATGCCGTCCATGCCCACCCAGTTCAGGGGAGCGGAGATCTGCGACGGTTCGTCGGCAGCGACATCGGGCAATGGCGAGGGGATCTGCAGGTTCATCGGATCGGCGGGAGCGGCAAGGGAGCGAGGGAAGGCAAGCAAGGCGGAGTCGCAATTGTTATAAAGTAACACAACAAGCGCACGCCGATGGGACCGCCCTTCGCGAACCTCAGGAATCAATGATGTCTATGGGCTGCGCGGACCTGCTCGCAAGGATTCGCCCGGACCCTCATCCGCCCCTGCGGGGCACCTTCTCCCCGAAAAGGGGGCCATGGTCCCAGTGGGAGAAGGGAGAGGCCAGAGCCCCTCTCCCACCGGAAGAGGGGTTGGGGTGAGGGTCCGGCGCGCGCAGCGCCGCCACCGATCCGGCAATGCCTTCAGCCGCTCACTACAGACACCTCGATCCGGACACGGCACGCGCGCAGCACGCGCGTGCGCATCGGCCTCAGCCCTGCATCTGCTCCAGTTCCTTACCCTTGGTCTCGTACACATAGCGCAGCACGAAGAACACCGACAGGAACGCAGCAACGGTGTAGATGCCGTAGGCACCGGCCAGGCCGATGCTGCCGAGCAGGATCGGGAAGGTCACGGTGATGGCGAAGTTGGACATCCACTGCGCCGCGCCGGCCACGGCCAGGCCGGAGCCGCGGATCTGGTTGGGGAACATCTCGCCCAGCATCACCCACATCACCGGACCCCAGGACATGTTGAAGAACACCACGTAGACATTGGCCGCGATCAGCGCCAGCCGGCCCATGCCCGGCGACAGCGCCAGCTTGCCCGCCGCATCCAGCGAGGCGCTGGCGAAGGCGATGGTGACCAGTGCCAGCGACACCGCCATGCCTGCCGAGCCGATCCACAGCAGCGGCTTGCGCCCGATCCGGTCGATCAGCACCACCGTGACCAGGCAGGCGCCGATGCTCAACGCGCCGGACAGCACGTTGATCAACAGCGCGTCGCTCTCGGAGAAGCCCACCGCCTGCCACAGCACCGCGCCGTAGTAGAACACCACGTTGATGCCGACCAGTTGCTGGAAGGTGGCCAAACCGATGCCGATCCACACGATCGGGCGGACCTTGCCGGTGACCTTGCTGACCAGGTCGGACAGGCGCGGCTTGTGCTGGTCGGCCGAGAGCGAGGCGGAGATCTCGGTCAGCTTGGTCTGCGCGGTGCCGGCGCCGTACAGCCGGGTCAGCACCGCCAGCGCCTGCTCGCGGCGGCCCTTCACCACCAGGAAGCGCGGGCTCTCCGGAATCGCCAGCAACAGCAGCAGAAACGCCGTGGACGGCAGCGCCTGCATCCAGAACATCCAGCGCCAGGCAGGCTGCCCCAGCCACAGCGCCTCGGTGGACGCGCCGGCCGCCTTGGCCAGCAGATAGTTGCTGAGGAAGGCGCAGAACAGCCCGCCGATGATCGCGATCTGCTGCACCGTGGCCAGGCGGCCGCGGTAGCGCGCCGAGGCGACCTCGGCGATGTAGGCCGGCGACATCACGCTGGCCGCGCCCACCGCGAACCCGCCCATCATCCGCGCCAGCACGAACACCGCCGAGTTGTGCGCCGCGCCGGCGCCCAACGCCGACAGCAGGAACAGCGCCGCCGAGACGATCAGCACCGTGCGCCGGCCCCAGCGGTCGGCCAGCGAGCCGGCCAGGAACGCGCCGACCGCACAGCCGAGCAGCATCGAGGCGACCTCGAAGCCGGTGCCGGCGGAACTGGATTGGAAGGCCTCCTTGAGACCATCGACGGTACCGTTGATGACGCCGCTGTCGAAGCCGAACAGGAAGCCGCCGATGGTGGCGACGCAGCTGATCAGGATGATGAGGCGGGTGTTCTCGCCGGCGTCGGCGTGGCGATCGATCGGAACACTGGACATGGATTCACCTGGTGGCGTGCAAGAGGAAGACGGCCGGCGCGCGGGAAGGAGCGTGCGCAGCGGCGGCACCGGGCCGCCGCCGCGCACCGGTTCAGCGCAGCAGGTACTGGTTGATCAGGTTCTCGTAGGCTTCCTGGCGGCCGCTGCGCTGGGTCGGCTCGCCGGCCTGCGCGGCGTGCGCGGCCAGGTCGACCAGCGTGCTGTTGCCGGCGGCGAAGGCCGCGCCGGCGCCGCTGTCGAAGCTGGCGTAGCGCTCGCGGCGCCACTGCTCCAGCGGCGAGGCGGTGAGCAGCGCGTGGGCGACTTCGAGACCGCGCGCGAACGCGTCCATGCCGCCGATGTGGGCGATGAACAGGTCCTGCGGATCGGACGACTCGCGGCGCACCTTGGCGTCGAAGTTGAGTCCGCCCGGGGCCAGCCCGCCCTGCCGCAGCACCACCAGCATCGCGCCCACGGTGTCGTACAGGTCGACCGGGAACTGGTCGGTGTCCCAGCCGTTCTGCGGATTGCCGCGGTTGGCGTCGATGCTGCCGAGCAGGCCGGCGTCGCTGGCCACCTGCAGGTCGTGTTCGAAGCTGTGCCCGGACAGGGTGGCGTGGTTGGCCTCGATGTTGAGCTTGAAGTCCTGGTCCAGGCCGTGCTGGCGCAGGAAGCCGACCACGGTGGCGCTGTCGAAGTCGTACTGGTGCTTCATCGGCTCCATCGGCTTGGGCTCGATCAGGAAATTGCCCTTGAAGCCGATGCTGCGCCCGTAGTCGCGGGCCAGGGTCAGGAACCGCGCCAGGTGCTCCTGCTCGCGCCGCATCTGCGTGTTGTGCAGGCAGGCGTAGCCTTCGCGGCCGCCCCAGAACACGTAGTTCTCGCCGCCCAATTCCACCGTCGCCTCCAGCGCGGCCTTGACCTGCACCGCCGCGCGCGCGACCACGTCGAAGTCCGGGTTGGTCGCCGCGCCGTTCATGTAGCGCGGATGCGAGAACAGGTTGGCGGTGCCCCACAGCAGCTTGACCCCGGTGTCGGCCTGGCGCTGCCTGGCGATGCCGACCATGTGCTTGAGGTTCTTTTCGTACTGGCCGATGTCCTCGGCGTCCGGCGCCAGATCCACGTCGTGGAAGCAGTAGTACGGCACGCCGAGCTTGGTGAAGAACTCGAAGGCCGCATCGGCCTTGGCCTCGGCGCGGCCCAGCGCATCGCTGCCGGCGTCCCAGGGATAGGCGCGGGTGCCGGGGCCGAACGGATCGGCGCCGTTGCCGCAGAAGCTGTGCCAGTAGGCCACGGCGAAGCGCAGGTGCTCGGCCATGGTCTTGTCGCCGACGCGCTTGTCGGCGTCGTAGACCTTGAACGCCAGCGGGTTGTCCGAGGCCTTGCCCTCGAACGGGATGCGGCCGATGCCAGGGAAAAACTCCTTGGCGCCGGTGTAGACGGAAGTGCTCATCACGAAGTCCTGGTGCGTTGCGGGGGAAAGGGAATCACGCGGCGTACAGCGGGCCGATGGCCTGCAGATGCCGCTGGAAGCTCTGGTAGTGCGCCTGGTACTGCGCACCGCGTTGCGCATCCGGCTGCGCGGACCGCGCCGGGTCGTCCTGCTGGTGCTGCAGCACCACCTCGGCCAGGCTGGCGCGCGCGCCCTGCGCCCAGCCGTCGGCCCACAGCGCCTGCAGCGCGGCGCCGAATGCCGCGCCCTCGGCCTGCGCCGGCACGTGCACCGGCAGCCCGAAGAGATCGGCGATGAGCTGGCGCCAGCCGATGCTGTTGCTGCCGCCGCCGGTGAGGGAGATGGCATCGAACTGCAGCCCGGCGTCAACGAAGGCGTCGAAACCGTTGCGCAGGCTGTAGCTGGCGCCCTCCATCGCCGCGCGATAGAAATGCGCCGGCGTGGTGTTGTGCAGGTCCATGCCGGTCAGGCAGCCGCGCGCGGCCGGCAGGTTCGGGGTGCGTTCGCCGTTGAAGAACGGCAGCAGGACCAGTCCATCCGCACCGGGCGCGGTGGCGGCGAGCAATGCCTCGCCCTGCCCGGTCTTGATGCCGAACAGGCGCGCGATGGTCTCGGTGGCCACCGTGCAATTCATGGTGCAGATCAGCGGCAGCCAGCCGCCGCTGGAAGAGCAGAACGCGGCCCAGCGTGCGTCCGGGTCCACCACCGGGCGCTCTGCATAGGCGAACAGCGTGCCGGAGGTACCCAGGCTCATGCTCAGGCGTCCCGGCACCACGTTGCCGGTGCCGATCGCCGCCATCATGTTGTCGCCGCCGCCGGTGGCCACGCGCACCTCGCGCGGCAGGCCCAGCGTCTGCGCTGCGGCGGCGGACAAGCGGAGGCTGCTTTCGGTCGGCACCAGCGGCGGCAACGCCGCGGCCAGGTCGCGCTGCGGATCGATCGCCTGCAGCAGCGGCGCCGACCATTGCCGGGTACGCACGTCCAGCCAGCCGCTGCCGGAGGCGTCGCCGACCTCGGCATAGCGCTCGCCGGTGAGCCAGAAATTGACGTAGTCGTGCGGCAGCAGCACCGTCGTCATCGCCGCGTAGGCATCCGGACGATGCTTGCGCGTCCACGGCAGCTTGGAGGCGGTGTAGCCGGCCAGGATCGGATTGCCGGCCAGTTCCACGCAGCGCTGCGCGCCGCCGACCGCGTCCATGATCTCCTCGCACTCGCGCTGGGTGCTGGTGTCGCACCACAGCTTCACCGGCGCGGTGACCTGGCCCTGCGCATCCAGCGGCACGAAGCCGTGCTGCTGCCCGGACACCGCGATGGCCCGCACCTGCGCCCGCTGTTCGGCGCTCAGCGCAGCGAAGCAGGCGACGATGCCGTCGATCCACCACTGCGCCTGCTGCTCGCGGGTGCCGTCATCGCGGCTGATCAGCTCCAGCGCGTGGCCGTGGGTGGCCACCACCTGCCGGCTGTCGGCATGGTAGGCGAGCAGCTTGACGCTCTGCGTGCCCACGTCCAGGCCGATGTACAGACTCATTGCCCTACCCGCCACATCGTGCACACACCCAGTTCCATCATCGCTCCAGGAGAAAGGCCGGCGTGCGGGGACCGCCCGCCGTGACGCCGAGTGTAGTGCGCACTGCATGCATCACGTAGCGGCGCATGATGACGCTGCGCGTCGCGCTCTGCCAGGGCGGCCCGAGCGATGACGTACGCACGCAATGGATCCTGCCGCCCTGCAGCCAATTCACGGTCAACGCATGCAGAAGCGGGACACGGATCGAGCCAACGCATGTCATTGCGGGCAGTGATGGCCCGTCGCATGCGCGACACGATGGCGACTGGCGCGGTCTCGACTCTGCGCAGGATGTGTCTACACACGGCACCATCTTGATGCGCTGCATCAAACCTGCGCGCAGGGTGTGCGCATGTTGCACCGTTGCGCATTCGATGCATCCCTTCTCCCCGTGGACCATGGTCCTCTTCGGGGGAAGTACCCTAGGGAGCAGATGAAGCGCTTCGCTCCGTACCCTCACCCCAACCCCTCTCCCGACGGGAGAGGGGCTATCGGCTGTTCCTTCTCCCATTGGGAGAAGGTGCCCCGTAGGGGCGGATGAGGGTACGGGCGAAGCCTCGTACACCCGGGCTCCACGAGTCGCTTTCGCGCCGGACCCTCACCCCAACCCCTCTCCCGAGGGGAGAGGGGCTAGCCGCTGTTCCTTCTCCCATTGGGGGAAGGTGCCCCGAAGGGGCGGATGAGGGTGCGGGCGTAGCGCGCCTATTTAGCTGCATCGCGACCCAGTCAGCACGCCACGACCGCCAGCATGGGGCAACCAACGCTGGCACCATCTCGCGCGCCATCCCAGGCTCATCCTGCCCGCGCCGCGACGGCATGGCCGGTCCCCTTGCGCGGCACCTCCAGGGGTTGGCCGCGATACTCCACGCTGGCGTCGGCGGCGGGTTCGAGTGCGCCGGCATCGTCGCGCGGGCCATCGACGAAGCGCACATGGATGGTGCGCCGGTCATGCATGCCCGGCCAGCGCCCCTCGCGCGCGCCGATGCGCAACACGCCGCTGGCCTGGTCCCACTGCAGCGGAATTCGGCTGAACTCGCCCTTCTCATAGCCGTAGCCGGTGCCGTCGTCCTCGTACAGCGAGAAGCGGCCGTCGGTGCCGGTATAGACCACCACGGTCAGCGGCGCATCCGGAATCTGGTCGACGTACTGCTGCACTTGGGTCATCGGCACGATGGCGCCGGCGCGCACGAACAGCGGCATGCGCTGCAGCGGCGCGGCGGCGTCGATGGTCTGGCCGCCGGCGTGGCGCGCGCCACTGGTGAAGTCGATCCAGTCGGTGCCCGCCGGCAGGTAGACCTGGCGCGAGGTCGCACCGAATCGGGTCACCGGCGCGACCAGGAACGCCGGGCCGAACAGGTACTCGTCGTCGATGTCGGCGACCTTGGGGTCGTGCGGGAAGTCCATCTGCAGGCCGCGCATCATCACCCCGTCGTGGTGATAGGTGTCGCCGGCGAGCGTGTAGATGTAGGGCAGCAGCGCATAACGCAGCCGGCTGTAGTAGGCCATGCTGGCGTAGTACGGCGTGCCTTCCGGCGCGATGTTCCAGATCTCGCGGTACGGGAACTGGCCGTGCGAACGGAACAGCGGCACGAAGGCGCCGAACTGGAACCAGCGTGTGTTGAGTTCGCGCCACTCGGGCAGGTGCGCCGGGTCCTGGGTTTCGTAGCGCTTCTCCACGGCGAAGCCGCCGATGTCGAAGGTCCAGTTCGGCAGGCCCGACATCGACAGGTTGACGCCGGCGGAGATCTGCTCGCGCATATCCTCCCAGCGCGAGGCGATGTCGCCGCTCCACACCGCCACGGCGTTGCGCTGGATGCCGGCGTAGCCCTTGCGCGAGAGGATGAACACGCGCTTGCCATCGGCGGCGCGATCGCCGGCATAGACGCCGTGGGTGTGCGGCAACGGGTAGGAATTGAAGAACTCGGTGGACGGCCCCAGCGCGGTCGGAGTGGTGCGCGCCTTGCGCTCGGCGATGTCCAGGTTGGAGTGCACGTCCGGCTCGTCGGCATCCAGCCACCAGGCATCGATGCCCTTGCGGTTGAGTTTTTCGTCGATCTGCCGCCAGTAGATCGCCTGCGCATCGGCCGCGTACGGGTCGTAGAACGCGTTGGTGTAGCCCTTGCCGATCCAGTCCAGTTCGCCCACCTCGACGTTGCGCCGGTAGATGTGCCCGGCCGCGTCCAGTACCTTGTAGTGGGCAGTGCTCGGATAGAACTTCGGCCAGACCGAGATCATCAGTTGCGCGTGGCTGGCGTGCACCGCCTTGACCATGCCGTCCGGATCCGGAAAGCGCGCGCGGTCGAAATCGTGCGAGCCCCAGGCGTTCTCCGGCCAGTACGACCAGTCGAGCACGATGTTGTCGATCGGCAATTGCCGCCGACGGTACTCGGCCAGCGCGCCGAGCAGTTCGTCCTGGGTCTTGTAACGCTCGCGGCTCTGCCAGAAGCCGTAGGCCCACTTCGGCAGCAACACCGCCTTGCCGGTCAGCGTGCGGTAGCCGGCGATGACCTGGTCGGCGTTGTCGCCAGCGACGACGTAGTAGTCGATCATCTGCCCCGCTTCCGACCACAGCGACAGGTCGCCGGCTTCGGCCGCCGGCAGCGGGTCGCGATGCAGCAGCGCGATGTAGCTGGGATCGATCAGGTCCCATTCGACCTTGAGGGTATGCCGCTGGCCGGGCTGCAGCTGCAGCGCGAACTCGTGGTGCCAGGGGTTCCAGTTCTGCCGCCAGCGGTCGACCAGCAGCTTGCCGTCGACCCACAGCCTGGCGTACTCGCTGGCGTAGAGCGAGAAGGTATGCGTGCCGCCGCGCTCGGCCTCGATCTGGCCTTCCCAGCGCACCTGCATGCGGCGCTTGTCGCCGGGCTTGGCCGCGGCGGGGAATTTCGCCAGGTCCTTGATGTACTGATAGTCGATGTCGGCTTCGCGACGCTCCAGCACCGGCTTGCCGTCGATCGCGTAGTGCGCGGTCAGCGCGCCGGGCTTGCCGTGCGCGTCGTACAGGCGCAGTGTCGCCGGCAGCGGCTGCAGCCCGCGCGGATCGCCGAAGCGGGTGATCGCATTGTTGTCCCACAGGATCCCGTAGTTGCGGCTGGACACCAGGTACGGCACCGCCATGTCGAGATTGCTCTGCAGCAGTTCGATGTCGTGACCCTTCTGGTTCATCCAGCCCTGCTGGTGCTGACCGAACCCGTAGAAGGCCTCGTCTGGCGGCGAGACGAAGCGTTGGCGCACGCTGAAATAGTTCCTGCCTTCGACCTGCAGCGGCGCGAAGCTGCGCCCGCCCGCCACTTCCGCCAGCAGCGGCGTGCCCTGCGCATCGGTGAAGCCGACATGGCCGTCGAGGGTGGAGACCTGCGCGGTCATCCGCGCGGTCTTGAGCTGCACCGTGTCGCCGTGTTGCTCCAGCGTAAAGCCGGTGTCGCCCTGCACCGGCACCCGCATCAGGCTGGGTGTGCGCTGGAAAGCGCCGGCAGGATCGGCGCTGACCCGGACGATGCCGCGATCGATCACCTGCAGGCGTACCGGCGCCGCGCCCCTGGCGCTGGGATGCACGGTGATGCCGTCGGCATCGCGGGTCACCTGCTGCGCGGCGGCGGACGCGGCGACCGCGAGCAACGCCAGCACCAACAGGCGTGGCAACGAAGGCGGCAGGCAACGGTTGGCGTGGTGCATGTTCACTCCCTTGGAAAGTCACGCGGCACGGCGCGTCTGGCGCCGCCGCGTCGTCAATAGGTCGCCAGGGTGACGCGCAGCAATTGCGGCACGTCGGAGAAATTGAGTCCGTAATCGGTCTGGTCGCCGTTCCAGTTGCGCCGGAACCGCCACTGCTCGCCGTCGTACACGCCCTCCTCGACCCGGTCGTAGAGCATGTTGGCGGTCGCGGCGCTGGCTGGGTGCAGGGTCACCCGCGCGTGCTGGGCGGTGATCAGGAAGGTGTCCGGGCCGAGTTCGGCGATCAGCGCCGCGCCGATCGGTGCGGGATTGCCGGGCGGCTCGCCCTGGAACCAGAACTGCGGCACGCCATAGGTGACGGTGGCGCTCCAGCGCGCGTTGAGCGGCAGTTCCTGCACCGCCTGGCCCGGCGCCTCGGCGGTGCCGTGCAGCTTGCCCGCGGCCGCGGCGCGGGCGAACACGCGCATGCCCATGCCCACCGCGCGATAGCCCAGCGCGAACGGCGCCAGCGCCTGCGCATCCATGCGCTTGGCGCCGAGCGGATAGTTGGAGTAGCCGCTGTAGTCGATGCCGAAGGTGGACCAGCCGATGCCGTCGTGGCCTAGCGCCGGATACAGGTAGCGGGCATACTCGGGGCGGTTGCCGGTCTCGGCGACGAACAGCGCGTTGTCGGGGCGCGCGTAGCGCTGCAGCACCGTGGTGTACAGCGGGTACTCGGGCATGTAGATGTCCGGCGCCAGCAAATCGATGTGCGGCGCCGCCGCCTTCCACACGTCCAGCACGTTGTCGGTGGGGCCGCCGCTGGCGTACTGCCCGGGCTGGCCCGGATTGAACGGGCCGCGCAACGCCGCATTGACGTAGATCGGCAAGGGATACGCGGCCTTGCCGGCCTCGGCGATACGGTCGATGAAGTGCGCGATGTGCCAGGCATGGAAGATCTCGTCGGCATCGGCGCCGAACACCTGCGCCCAGTTGCCCGGCGACTTGCCGAGCCGCTGCAGCAACACCTGCGGCACCGGGCCGTCGAACACGCGCTGCGCCATCGGCGAGAAATCGCGCGCACTGCCGTAGGTGCCGGGCTCGTTCTCGGCCTGCACCATGATCACGGTGCGCTGCGGATCGGCCTGGCGCAGATGCCGCATGAAGGCAACGAAGGCGGTGCGGTCGGCCTGCAGCGTGGCCGGCGCCAGCGGCGACAGCGAACCCAGGCGTCGCCCATCGCGCGTGACCACGCGCGGGAAGCGCGCATCGTCGGTCTTGACCCAGTGCGGCGCGTAGTTGGGGCCGTTGTTCTTCCAGGTGCCGAACCACAGCAGCACCAGCCGCACCCGTTGCGTGCGCGCCTGCGCCAGCAGGGTATCGACGAAGGAGAAATCGAAGCGGCCCTCTTCCGGTTCCACCTGCTCCCAGGCGACCGGCACCTGCACCGTGTTCGACCCCAGCGCGCGGATCGCCGGCCACACCTGCGCCAGCGCCGCCGGATAGTTGCTGGAGTTGTTGACCTGCGCGCCGAGGATCAGGAACGGTGCGCCGTCGACCAACAAGGCATGGCGACCGTCGGTGCTGACCAGGCGCGGGATCGGTGCCTGGCCCGGCGCCGATGTCGCGGCAGCAGGCGTGTGCCCACCACCCGACGCTGCATCCGGCGCGGCCTGGCAGGCGCTCAGCAGCAGCGACAGCAGGACCGGCAGCCGCCATGCGGTGCGCAACGCGCGCGACGGCGATCCGGTTCTTTGCATGCGGCCAGTGCCCTGCCTCACCAATCGTCGCTGCGGAACGGGCCCACCGGCAACTGCTCGCGGTTGACCAAATTGGCGTCCTCGGGGTTTTCGCTCCAGGCGTAGCGCAGTGCCTGCGGCTGCGGCACCGCGTCGCTGCGGACCACCACCTGGTCGCCCTCGATCCGTGCCTGCGCCGGATGGAAGTGGCGATCGGCGCCGGCCAGGGCGAAGCCACGCACCACCGTGCCGCCGCCACGCACCGCCAGGGTGCTGCCCATCAGGTCGAACATCACCCGTGCCTGGCCATCGGCGAACGTGGCGCGCGCGAACATCGGCGCGCTGTAGACCAGGGTTTCGCAGTAGGCCACGTGGCGTGCGACCAGCGCCAGGCGATGCCCCACGTCCTGCTTGTTGGGGGGATGAATGTTGTCCGGCGTACCGACGTCGATGGTCACCGCCTGCCCGGTGGCCGGCAGCGCCAGCGTCCTGGTCTGCGATTCGCGCAGTTGCGCCCATGGACTCAGGTCGCCCTGGTCGTTGCCGGCCTTCCAGTTGGCCAGTTGCACCCACAGGAACGGCAGCTGCGGCTGTCCGCGCTCCTGCCGCCAGCGCCCGATCAGCGACGCGAACTGCTCCCGGTAGCGCAGCGCGCCATACGGGTAGGCGTTGCTCTCGCCCTGATACCAGATCACGCCCTTGACCGGGAACGGCTGCAAGGGATGGATCATCGCGTTGTACAGCAGCGTCGGGACCTGGTTCTTGTCGTCGTTGGCGGCCAGCGTGACCTTGCCCGGGCGGAACTGCCAGTCGCCGGCCAGCGAGCGCGGCCGACCGCCGTCGGGCTGCATGAAGAACGCCGCCGCATCGCCGGGAATGCCGCCGAAGCCGCCGGTATCCAGGATGCGGATCGCGACGTGGTTGACGCCGGCGCGCAGCGCTGCCGGCGGCACCCGGTAGCGGCGCGGTTCGGTGTAGCGCCCTTCGGTGTGGCCGACCTCCACGCCATTGACGTAGGTGGTGTCGGCATCGTCGGCCGGACCGATGCCCACGACGGCGCCGGCCTTGGCTTCGGCTGCACTGAGGGTGAAAGTGCTGCGGTACCAGGCGACGCCGTCCATGCCGACGTAGCCATGCTGTTCCCACAGCCCCGGCAGCGGCTGACGGTCCCAGTCGCGGTCGTCCAGATCCGCGGCGGCCCAGCCGGCATCCGCATCCGCGATGGTCGGCTGCGGCCAGCGCGCCAGGCGCTTCCGGGTCTCGTCGAGGTCCTGTGCGTCCTTGGCCTGCATCTGCGCGATGCGCGTGCGCACCTGCGCCGCATCCACGCCCGGCGAGGCGGCGTCCATCCAGGCTTCGATCGCGCTGCCGCCCCAGGTGCTGTCGATGATGCCGATCGGCACGCCGTTGCGCTGGCGCAGCTCGCGCGCGAAGAAATACGCCACTGCCGAGAACGCGCCGGCAGTGGCCGGCGTCGCCGCGACCCAACTGCCGCCGGGCAGCCGCGGCTGCGGCTGCGCCGCCCAGGCCTTGGGCACCTTGAAGTTGCGCAGTTGCGGATCGGTTGCCGCCGCCACTTCGCGCGCGCCGTCGCGCGCCTGCGCCAGCGGCCACTCCATGTTGGACTGGCCGCTGGCCAGCCACACGTCGCCGATCAGCACATCGCCGATGCGGTGCTGGCTGCCGTCGCCCTGCACCTCCAGCACGTACGGGCCACCGGCCGCATGCGCCGGCAACTGCAGTTGCCAGCGGCCATCACGGCCTGCGACCGCACTGGCGCTGGCACCGTCCAGGCGCGCCTGGATGCGTACGCCAGGCGAGGCCCAGCCCCACACCGGAATCGGCGCATCGCGCTGCAGGACGGCGCCGTCGGCGAACAGCAACGGCAGTTGCAGTTCCGCCGCGGCCGGCCATGACGCGAGCGCCAGCGCCAGCAGCGCCAGCCGAACGGTGGAATGCAGCGGTCTTGCCATGAGCGGTTCCTGCGTCGGGAGGAAAGCCGGCGGCAGCCACCCGCTCGCCGCAGGCGGACCGCGCGCCGGAGATTGCTGCGCGCCTACCAGTTGGCGCGCAGCACCAGCGAGTAGCGACGATCGTTGACGAACCAGCTGCGCGTGTACAGGTGAGTGTCGACCTCACCATCGCTGTAGGAGGTCGGCCCCATCAGCACCTTGGTCTCCGCGTTGGTGATGTTGTTGGCCTGGATGCCCAGTTGCAGGTGCGGCGTGAACCGATAGAACACCGAGCCGTCGAGCTGGCCGTAGTCGTCCGACCAGGTCGGCAGCTTGGTCGACACGTCGCTGGCGGTCAGCAGGTAGCGCGAGCGCCAGTTGTAGGCCAGGCGCACCGACAGCGGGCCCTTCTCGTAGATGCCGGCGAGGTTGTAGCTGCGCCGCGACAGCCCTTCCAGCGGCAGCGCCACGCCGGTGACGGTGGTCTTGGTGTAGGGATCGGTGGCCGTGTTCACGCCGCCGCTGCTGTCGACGAAGGTGAAGTTGGCATTGACGCCGAAGCCGCTCATCCAGCCCGGCAGCGAATCGAAGAACTGCGTGTAACCGTACTCGAAGCCGCGGATGCGGCCCTTGTCCATGTTGTACGGACGCGTCACCAGGAAATCCTGGCCGCCGTAGTTCTCGGTGACGGTCTGGTTGGAGAAGTAGTCCTTGACGCTCTTGTAGAACAGCGTCACGTACATCATGTCGCTGCTGTCGAAGTACCACTCCAGCGCGGCGTCGTACTGGTCGGCCTTCATCGGCTTGAGGTTGGGGTTGCCGGCGGAGCCGGTCCAGTCCTTCAGCGAGCCATCGTCGTTGACGGTGGCGGTGAGCAGCAGATACGGCTGCAACTGGGTGTAGTCCGGCCGCGCCATCGCCTTGGACGCGGCCAGGCGCAGCTGCAGCGCATCGGAGAACTTGAAGCGCAGGTTCAGGCTCGGCAGCACGTCGGTGTAGCTGCCGCGCGCGTCGTTCGGGAAATACTGCCCGTAGTACTGGGCCTTGAGCGCGTCCGAGGCCGAGGTGGCGGACAGGTCCGGATACTGGCCGTAGCCCGAGGCCTCGGTTCTGGTCTGCACCACGCGCACGCCGATGTTGCCGTCCACCGGCACGCCCAGCGCCGTGTCGTTGCCGAAGTACATCACCATGTACGCGGCCTGGGTGCGTTCGAACTGGCGGTTGGTGTCCTGCAACTGGTACTGATCCGGCGCCCAGCCATAACCGCGCAGCGCGACGATCTGCTCGATCAGCGCCGAGGTACCGGCGTAGTCCTTGACCGCGCTGTTGCGCGGGAAGTACAGGTTGTTGGGCACGCGCACTTTGCCGCGCAACAGGTTCGAAAAGGAATACAGCGACGAGGACGCGGTCATGTAGCTGGCCAGGTCGGCCAGGCCGGTGGCGGTGCCGGGGATGGTCGCCCAGTTGTCGCTGATCACGCCCCAGTTGTAGCCGGAATTCTTGTTGGTCTGGGTGCGGTCGGTGGCGCGGATGCCGGCACGGAAGGTGCGCAGCCACGGATTGTCGTCGTAGCTGTACTCCAGGTCGAAGCGCGTGGCCAGCTCGCGGCCGCGGTTCTTGGCCAGGTGATCCATCGCCGCACTCCAGAAGTAGTTGGAGGGGTCGGCGGTGTAGCTCGGGTCGGCCAGGGTCACCGCAGGGTACTTGCCGCTGAGGTCGAAGGTCAGGCCCGGCAGATAGATCGAGCTGAACAGGGTGAAGTCCAGGGTGTCGCTCTGCGACTGCACCAGTTGCATGTCGCCGCGCACGGTCAGCCGGTCGGTCAGGCGATGGGTGAAGCCGCCGGACAGGTCGGAGGTGGTGGTGCTCTGCCGGGCGTAGCGGTTGTCGGTGTAGAAGCGCACGCCGTCGTTGCCGGTGACGTTGCCGCGCCAGGAACTGGACACCGGCGACCCGCTGACGAAACGGCCTGCGTCGTCGTAGGTGAAGGTGGTGCCGGGCGCCGGCGCGATCGCGTTGGTGTCGTCGTTGAAGAACGCCGCGCGCTCCTGCCAGTTCATGTCGTAGGACGAGCGCAGGTATTGCACGTAGAGGTCGGTGGCGTCGCTGGGCCGCCACTGGAAGGCGGCCGCCACGCCCTTGCGCTTGCGTTCGAACTCCAGCTGGCGCCAGTTGACGCCACCGGGCACGTACACCTTGTCGAAGCTGGTGCCGGCCAGCAGCGCGGGATCGGTGCGGCGCACGAACGGTTCCACCTGGATGCCGTCGCTGCGCGTGGCCAGTTCCGAATGCGCCACATCGAGCATGAAACCCATTTCGCCCAGGCCGGTGTTCCAGCGATCGCTGAACAGGAACGAGCCCGACGGCTTATAGGTCTTGCTCAGGTCGCCGTAGTTGACGTCGGCGGTGAAGCCCACCACGCGGCCGGGCTGGTCGAACGGCATGCGCGTGCGCAGGTTGACCGTGCCGCCGAGGCCGCCTTCGATGATCTCCGCCGAGGGATTCTTGTACACGTCCACGCCGGCCATCAGTTCGGCCGGCACGTCCTCGAAGCTGAGCCCGCGTCCGCTGGCGGCACTGAAGCTGTCGCGGCCGTTGAGTTCGCCGCGCACCTGGGTCATGCCGCGGATCATCACCCCGCTGCCTTCGGCCGAGAAGTGGTCCGGGTCGTTGCGCGCCATGAAGTGATCGATGGTCACGCCGCTGACCCGCTGCAGGGTCTCGGTGACGCTGCGATCCGGCAGCGCGCCGATGTCCTCGGCGCTGACCGCGTCGACGATCTGCTCGGCGTCGTGCTTGATCGACTGCGACTTGATCAGGCTCGCCCGCACGCCCTTGACCTCGATCGCATCGAGCTGGACCGGATCGCTCTTCTTGGCGGCAGGCTGTTTGGCGGCAGGTTCGGCGTCCTGCGCCAGCGCCTGTGCGCTGAGCAACACGCCGATGCTCAGCGCGATGAGCGAATACGGCAAAACGCGGGGACGGCGCGACGCTGCGGTCGGCCAGGCCGGACCACGGGGATGCTGCGATGCCATGCTGTTTCCCTCCCAGGAGACATGCACACAGACACGGGTGACGGTCGCGACAGGGCGCCGTCCTGCGAGTTGTGACGGCACGGCCGAAGCCTCTGCCGTATCGGGTGGCGCTGCTGCTGTCAGGCAAGCGCGTCGCTACCGCGATCGGCCGAGACTAGAAATGCACTTCGCGTGACGCAAATGAAAATTTCACGCCCAGCTATGCGATTCCAGACTAGCGGGATGCACACCACGGCATGTCTACGAAATCGTCCACTCGCGGCATGACAACGCCAGCGATGACAGTCAGAGGCCCGCCGCGCGCTCGGGATACAGCCGCTTGGCGGCATTGCGCAGCGCCAGCAACACGCGCTCGGCGCCTGGCGGCAACAGATAATCGCGGCGGCGCACGATGCCGAACGATTCCATGCGCACGCCTAGCGTGATCGGCAACACGGTCAGCAGCTTGGCCTGCACGTACGGCGCCACCGCCTCGGCCGGCAGCGCGGCGAGCAGGTCGCTGCCGCGCAGCAGGCTGGTCATCACCGGCAGCGACGAGGTCTCGATGACGTTCTGCGGCGCCGGCACCGCATGCTCCAGGAACATAGCGTCCAGGCGCGCGCGCAGCACGCTGTCGGCCGGCGGCAGCACCCAGCCGTAGCGGGCCAGGTCGGCATGGCGCAGGTCGGCGCGGGTGGACAGCGGGTGGCCGGCGCGGGCGATCACCGAGTGCGGCTCGTCGGCCAGCGGCTCGAATTCCAACGCCTCGGCACCATAGGGGCCGAGGATGCGCCCGATCACGATGTCGAGTTGGCCGTCGAGCAGCTTGGCCACCAGCGGCCGGCTGTAGTCCATCTCCACCCGCACCAGGATGCCGGGGAACTCGCGCTTGACCTCGGCGATCGCCTGCGGCACCAGATTGGTCCCCGGGTTGACCACGGTGCCGATCGAGACCTGGCCCATGCGCCCCTCGCACAGCGCCGCGATCTCTTCCTGGGCGCGGCCGATCTCCGACATCGCCGCGCGCGCGCGGCGGATCAGCACCTGCCCGTACCAGGTCGGCTCGACCCCGCGCGCGTGGCGCTCGAACAGCTTCACGCCCAGCAGGTCCTCCATTTCCGCCAGCAACTTGGACGCCGCCGGCTGGGTCATGCTGGCCGCCTCGGCGGCGCGCAGCACCGAACGGTGCTCGTGCAACTGCAGCAGCAGCAACAGATGCCGGGTCTTCAGGCGCGCGGCGTTGAACCAGGGATTGGCAGAAGCATTCATCGTGGGCAGGCGTCCTGAAAGGCGAAACCGCCTATTCGGCGGCGGAATAGAATATGCCTAAAATTTCATTTGCAGAGCATAGCTCACGCGCGCAGGCTACGGTCCATCGCGCCCCCGCCGGCGTCGCCGTTCGTCGGGCACCGGCCTGCCGCGGCGGATGCCGCCGGGTTTGCGCCAGCGCGCCGACGCACGGGCGCGGACCGTGGCCTCCCGCCTCCGGTCCCGCCGCGGCGTCTCGCTGGCCCGGCGCCTCCGTCACCGTCGTTTCCGCCAGGTATCCCGATGTCCGCCGCTTCCCCGTTCCGACTCCCGCTGATCGCGATCCTGCGCGGTCTCACTCCCGAGGACGCGCTGGCGCACGTCGGGGCGCTGGCCGATGCCGGCTACGACGCGATCGAGATCCCGCTCAACTCGCCGCGCTGGGCCGACAGCATCGGCCCGGCCGCGCAGGCGTTCGGGCAGCGCTGCTGGATCGGCGGCGGCACCGTGCTGCAGATCGGCGACGTCGATGCCCTGGCCGATCTCGGCGCACGCTTCATCGTCACCCCCAACACGCGTCCGCCGGTGATCCGCCACGCGGTGGCGCGCGGCCTGCAGGTGGTGGCCGGCTTCGCCACCGCCACCGAGGCGTTCGACGCGCTCGATGCCGGCGCGCAGATGCTCAAGCTGTTCCCCGCTGCCACCTACGGCCCCGGCCACGTGCGCGCCCTGCGCGCGGTGCTGCCGGCGCAGGTGCCGCTGTTCGTGGTCGGTGGCGTCAACACCGAGACCCTGCACGACTACCTCGGCGCCGGCGCGATCGGCGCCGGCATCGGCGGCGAGCTGTACCGCCCCGGCCAGTCGCTCGCACAGACCCAGGCGCACGCCGCCGCCTTCCGCCACGCCTATCTGGACCGCGCATGAAGATCGTCCGCCTCACCACCTACCACGCCGCGCCGCGCTGGCTGTTCCTGAAGATCGAGACCGACGAGGGCATCACCGGCTGGGGCGAGCCGGTCATCGAAGGCCGCGCGCGCAGCGTCGAGGCCGCGGTGCGCGAACTCGGCGACAGCCTGATCGGCAAGGACCCGGCACGGATCAACGACATCTGGCAGATGCTCTACCGCGGCGGCTTCTACCGCGGCGGCCCGATCCTGATGAGCGCCATCGCCGGCATCGACCAGGCGCTGTGGGACATCAAGGGCAAGGCGCTGGGCGTGCCGGTGTACGAACTGCTGGGCGGGCGCGTGCGCGACCGCATGAAGACCTACCGCTGGGTCGGCGGCGACCGCCCCGCGGCGACCATCGCGCAGATTCAGGGCTACCGCGACCTCGGCTTCGACACCTTCAAGTTCAACGGCACCGAGGAAATGAAGCTGATCGACGGCCCGCGCGCGGTGGATGCCGCGGTGGCCAAGGTGGCGCAGATCCGCGAGGCGTTCGGCACCGCCATCGACTTCGGCATCGACTTCCACGGCCGCGTCGCCGCGCCGATGGCGCGCGTGCTGCTGCGCGAACTGGAGCCGTTCAGGCCGCTGTTCGTCGAGGAGCCTGTGCTGCCCGAGCAGGCCGAGTACTACCCGCGGCTGGCAGCCTCCACGCCCATCCCGCTGGCGGCCGGCGAGCGCATGTTCTCGCGCTTCGACTTCAAGCCGGTGCTGCAGGCCGGCGGCCTGTCGCTGCTGCAGCCGGATCTCTCGCACGCCGGCGGCATCACCGAATGCCTGAAGATCGCCAGCATGGCCGAGGCCTACGAGGTCGGCCTGGCGCCGCACTGCCCGCTCGGCCCGGTGGCGCTGGCCGCCTGCCTGCAGGTGGACTTCGTCTCGCACAACGCGGTGCTGCAGGAACAGAGCATCGGCATCCACTACAACGAAGGCGCCGACCTGCTCGACTACGTGCTCAACAAGGACGACTTCGCCTGCGACAATGGCGGCAGCATCGCCGCATTGCCCAAACCGGGCCTCGGCGTGGAGATCGACGAGGAGCGCCTGCGCCATGCCAACGCTAACCCACCCGACTGGCACAACCCCATCTGGCGTCACGCCGACGGCAGCATCGCCGAGTGGTGAGCCGATGAACGTGTCCACCCCGCCCCGCCACACCGCCACGCTGGCGGTGGACAGCCGCTGCGCGCATGGCGAAGGCATGCTGTGGTGCGAACGCCGCGGCGTGCTGTTCTGGGTCGACATCAGCGGCCGCTGCCTGTGGCGCCACGATCCGTCCAGCAACGTCAGCCGCCATTGGGACCTGCCCGACCGCCCCGGCTGCCTGGGCCTGTTCGACGACGGCCGCCTGCTGCTGGCGCTGGCCAAGGGCGTGTACGCCGCCGATCCGGATGCCGCGGCCGAGACCGACAGCGCGCTGCCGCTGCAGCATCTGGCGGACGTGGAGCCGGAACGCGACGACACCCGCAGCAACGACGGCCGCGCCGACCGCCACGGCAACTTCGTGTTCGGCACCATGAGCGAGCGCGAGGACCAGGCGCCGGTCGGCAGCTTCTACCAATGGTCGGCGCGCCACGGCCTGCGCCGCCTGCCGTTGCCGGGCGTGGCCATTCCAAACGCCATCTGCTTCAGCGCCGACGGCCGCACCCTGTACTACTGCGACTCGGTGCAGCCGCGCATCCTGTGCTGCGATTACGACCCGGATACCGCGCACACCGCCAACAGCCGCGTGTTCGCCGAACTGGACCATGCCGGCGCCGAGCCGGACGGCGCCATCGTCGATGCCGAAGGCCACCTGTGGAACGCGCAATGGCGCGCCTGGCAGGTGGTGCGCTACCGCCCCGACGGCAGCGTCGAGCGCCGTGTCGCCCTGCCGGTCAAGCATCCCACCTGCCCCGCCCTGGGCGGCGCCGATGGCGGCACGCTGTACCTGAGCACCTCGCGGCAGGATCACAGCGAGGACGAACTGGCACGCACGCCGCAGGCTGGCGGCGTGTACGTGGCCGCGGTCGGCATCGCCGGCCTGCCCGAAGGACGCATCGCCAGCGCATGATCGTCGTCGATTGGGGGACCAGCAGCCTGCGCGGCTATCGGCTCGACGCCGACGGCGGCATTCTCGACCAGCGCCGCAGCGACCAGGGCATCGCCGCCTGCCAGGGCCGCTTCGCCGCGACCCTGGCCGCCCTGATCGACGGCTGGGACGGCGACATCGTCCTGTGCGGGATGATCGGCAGCCGCAACGGCTGGATCGAACTGCCGTACGCGCCCTGCCCGGCCGACGCTGCCGCCCTGGCCGCGGCGATGCAGCCACTGCAGGATCCGGCGCTGCCCGGCCGCACGCTGTGGTTCGTGCCCGGCGTGGCCAGCGACGCCGACGCCGTGCCGGACGTGATGCGTGGCGAGGAGACCCAACTGATCGGCCTGCTCGCGTTGCTTGCGCAGGAACCGCTGACGGCCGAGATCCACCACGTCTGCCTGCCCGGCACCCACAGCAAGTGGGTAACCCTGCAGGACGGGCGCATCGCCTCGCTGGCGACGATGATGACCGGCGAGCTGTACGCGCTGCTGCGCACGCACAGCCTGCTGGCGCGGCTGATGGACGCCGACGACGGCGTCTTCGATGCGGCCGCGTTCGATGCGGGCGTGCAGCGCAGCGGCGACCCCGGCGGGGTGCTGCACCATCTGTTCGGCGTGCGCAGCCTGGGCCTGTTCGAACGCCTGAGCGCCGCCGCGGCACCGTCGTATCTGTCCGGCCTGCTGATCGGCCACGAACTGCGCGCGCACCCCACCTTGCCGCCGGTGGTGCACCTGGTCGGCGGCAGCGGCCTGCTGGCGCGCTACGCGCATGCGCTGGCCGCACTCGGCAGCCGCGTGCGCACCCATCCGGAGGATCTGGCCGCACGCGGCCTGTATCGGCTGGCGCAGCAGCACGGCGGCCTCGCGGGCTGAGCCGCCCGCCGCCTGTCTCCTGCCCGGCTGCCCCGCACACACGGCGGCGACAGCCGCTTTGCATTAGAATTACCGGGTTAATCGCCGGATCCCGCCATGCCTTTCGTCGTCACCGAAAACTGCATCAAGTGCAAATACACCGACTGCGTGGAAGTGTGCCCCGTGGATTGCTTCCACGCCGGCCCGAACTTCCTGGTGATCGATCCGGACGAGTGCATCGACTGCACGCTGTGCGAGCCGGAATGCCCGGCCAATGCCATCTATCCCGAGGACGACGTGCCGGCCGGCCAGGAAGGCTTCGTCGCGCTCAACGCGGAACTGGCCAAGGCCTGGCCGGTCCTGACCACGCGCCAGGAACCGCTGCCCGACGCCGCCGAGTGGGACGGCAAGCCGAACAAGCTGCCGCTGCTGCAGAAGTAACCGCGCCGCGGATTCTGCCCAGGCGCCGCCCGCCAGACCGTACAAAACCGTAGAGACAAGCTGCGGCTTCAGGGCGCCTCTGACAACTCGCGTTGCCGCCGCTCGACCGTACATCCGATTACACCCTCGTAGGACGCGAGGCTTCGCCCGTACCCTCATCCGCCCCTTCGGGGCACCTTCCCCCAAAAAGGGGACCATGGTCCCGAGGGGAGAAGGAAGAAGCCAAAGCCCCTCTCCCCTCGGGAGAGGGGTTGGGGTGAGGGTACGGCGCGCAGCAGCGCGCTGAAGCAAGGAGCAGCTCTTATTGCTTTTTTGAATCAGCCGCGACGCGCATCTTGCAGAGCCCATCCCGGCCAACGCCGCTACTCGCATACGCAGGGCGCCTCTGACAACTCGCGTTGCCGCCGCTCGACCAGACACGCGGTTACACCCTCCTAGGCGCGAGGCTTCGCCCGTACCCTCATCCGCCCCTTCGGGGCACCTTCTCCCGAGGGGAGAAGGAAGAAGCCGAAGCCCCTCTCCCTCCGGGAGAGGGGTTGGGGTGAGGGTACGGCGCGCAGCGTGGCGCTGAAGCAAGGAACGGCGCTTGCCCTTGCACTCCTTTCTCGCGGAACGAAAACGGGCGCACTAGGCGCCCGTTTCGCGTTCTGCAGCAGATCCGGCGCACGCGCCGGACCACACCGGATCAATGACCCAGCTTTGCCTTCAGCGCGGCGATCAGCTTGACCGGCGCCTCGCCGGTGGCCGGCAGGCCGCGCGGATCCACCGCCGAGACGTACACGCCGGCATCCACCGCCACCACGCGCACCAGGAAGTTGCTGCCTTCGTAGGCCACGTCGTAGGAGCCCAGCAACTGCGCGCGGCTGGCGATGGTAACGCCTTCGATGCCGCCCAGCGCATCGCCGACCTGGCCGAACACCTGGTCGCGCGTCCCCGGCACCACGAAGCCGCTGTTCGAGGCCGCCGGGGCCTGGCCGGCCGGGGCCGCAGGACGCTGCGCCGAGGCCAGCGCCGGCACCTTCATCGCCGCCGAGGTATCGGGCGAGGTCAGATCCGGCGGCACTTCCAGCGGGCGCATGTCGGGCGCCAGCGCGTAGTCGCCGCGCGGCTTGCCCTTGTGGAACCAGCTGCAACCGCTGGTGGCCGCGACCAGGGTGGTCGCCAGCACGGCGGCCGACAGCACGCGGACGTAGGGAACGGAAGCACGCATCAATCAATCTCCTGGAGTCAGGCCGCGAGCGTTTCGCGGCTGGATAGGTCTTCCAACGCGGCAGCGTCGGCGGCAAGTCGGTCGGCCGTGGCGTGATGCGCCGCGGACAACGGCAGCAGCGGCAGCCGCAGGCCGTGGCCGATCCCGGCGCGCTGCAACAGCGCCTTGACCGGGATCGGGTTGGATTCGATGCCGCAGAACGCATGGAACGGCTGCAGCCGCGCGTCCCAGGCCTGCGCGGGTTCGGCCTGGCGCGCGCGCGCCAGGTCGCACAGGCGCCGGTAAGCGCGCGGCAAGGCGTTGGAGGCCACCGAGATCAGCCCGTCATAGCCGGCCAGCATCGCCTGCGCGGCGCTGCCGTCGTCGCCGCTGAACACGGCGAACTGGTCGCTGCGCAGGGCCGCCAGCGCGGCGATGCGCTGCGGGTCGCTCACGGCTTCCTTGATGCCGACGATGTTCGGATGCTGCGCCAGTTGCGCCACGGTCTCCGGCAGCAGGTCGCAGCCGGTGCGGCCGGGCACGTTGTACAGCAGCACCGGCAGGCCGCCCTGCTCGGCGACCTGGGTGTAGTGCGCGATCAGGCCAGCCTGGGTCGGACGCACGTACGGCGGCGTCACCACCAGCGCGTACTGCGCGCCACCGGCGGCGGCGCGCTGGGTCAGCGCCACGGTCTTGGCGGTACCGGACAGGCCGGTGCCGGCCAGCACCGGCACGCGTCCGCCGATCGCCTGCACCGCTTCGCGCAGGATCCGGTCGTATTCCTCGTCCAGCAGCGTGGCCGCCTCGCCGGTCGATCCCGCCACCACCAGTCCCTGCACGCCGCCGTCGAGCTGGCGTTTGAGCAGCCGCTGCCAGGCGTCGAGGTCGAGGTCGCCATTGCCCTGGAAGGGCGTGGCCAGGGCGGTGATGATGCCGGAGAGAGACAAGATGCCGGGTGCTCGCTGGGAGAAAAGGGCCGCGCAGGCTGCGCGGACGGGTCGGCCCCGCAAGCGGGGCAAGGTCGCCCCGCATGTTACTTGCGGCCCGAAAGCGCGGGCAAGTATGCTGCACACCATGCCGGGCGACCGCCCGGATGCCGTTCAGCCTTACGCAATGCCGGAAGCCCCTTTGACCGACACCACGCCCCGGCCCGCGCCGACCGAAAACCACCTCCTGATCAACGCCTACACGACGCATCCGGAGTCGCCCTTGTTGCCGGTGACGCGTCGCATCGCCGACAGCGGCTGCAATCTCGTCGATGCGCGCCTGGCCACGGTCGGCCGCGACGTGTCGGTGACCGCGCTGGCGACCGGCTCGTGGGACTCGGTGGCCAAGCTCGAAGCCATGCTCACCCGCCTCGACCGCGAGGAAGGCATGAAGCTGGTGTGGTACCGCACCGGCGCCAAGCAGGCGCAGTCCAACCTGCTGCCGTACATCGTCGAAGTCATCGCCGCCGACAAACCCGGCATCCTGTTCCAGTTGGCCGACTTCTTCGACCGCCAGGGCATCACCATCGAGAACCTGCAGAGCACGCGCTACCGCGCCATGCAGACCGGCGCGGAGATGTTCTCGGCGCAGGTGACGATCGGCGTGCCGGCGAACATGCACATCGCCGCGCTGCGCGACGACTTCCTCGAGTTCTGCGACCACCTCAACCTGGACGCGATCATGGATCCGATGAAGTTCTGAGTGCGCCGCGCTGGACACCGACGCAATCGAACGCGGATGATGGCGATGCACGCGGAGGACACCCCATGAAGGACGGCGACACCCTGGACCGCAGCACGCTGGCCTTGCCGCTGGCGCTGTCCGGCGGCGCAAGCGCCACGCTCGGCGACTACGCCGGCCGCTGGCTGGTGCTGTATTTCTATCCGAAGGACAGCACGCCCGGCTGCACCACCGAGGGCATCGAGTTCAACGCACTGCTGCCGCAGTTCGAACAGGCCGGCGCCACCGTGCTGGGCGTGTCGCGCGACTCGGTGAAGTCGCACGACAACTTCTGCGCCAAGCAGGGCTTCCGCTTCCCCCTGATCAGCGACGCCGACGAAGCGCTGTGCCGCGCCTTCGACGTGATCAAGGAAAAGAACATGTACGGCCGCCAGGTGCTGGGCATCGAGCGCAGCACCTTCCTGCTCTCGCCGACCGGCCAACTGGTCCGCAGCTGGCGCAAGGTCAAGGTCCCCGGCCACGCCCAGGCCGTGCTAGACGCGCTGCAGGCCGCCGCCAAGCAGTGACCACTGCCGTTTCCCGCACCCCGCATCGCCCTGCCCCGCAGGCAGCGATGGTTCGTCCCTGCTCCTCTTCCAGGAATCCATGATGACCCGAGGCAAGCGCATCTACGTGCTGGATACCAACGTGCTGATGCACGATCCGACCGCGCTGTTCAAGTTCGAGGAACACGACGTGTTCCTGCCGATGCAGGTGATCGAGGAACTGGACAATGCCAAGAAGGGCATGTCCGAAGTCAGCCGCAACGCGCGCCAGGTCAGCCGTTTCCTCAACGAGCTGATCGAGGGCGCCGGCGCCGAGCAGATCGAATCCGGCATTCCGCTCAGCCACCCGCAGGGCATCCAGCTCAAGAGCACCGGCGCCATCGGCCGGCTGTACTTCCAGGTGCGCCCGGTCGAGCCGGGGCGCAGCTTCGGCAGCGTCGCCCCGGACAACAAGATCCTGGCCGCGGTGCTGGCGCTGCGCGAAGAGCAGCCGGAAATTCCGGTGATCCTGGTGTCCAAGGACATCAACCTGCGGATCAAGGCGGCGATCAGCGGCCTGGTCGCCGAGGACTACGAGAACGACCGCGCGCTCGACGATTTCAGCCTGCTCTACACCGGCGCGATCGAGCTGCCGGAGCATTTCTGGCAGAAGCACAACCAGGACCTGCGCAGCTGGAGCGACAAGGGCCGCACCTGCTACGAGATCGCCCTGGCCGCCGACGAGGACTGGTATCCGAACCAGTACCTGTACCTGCCCGGCGAGGACGAAGTGGAACTGCGCGTGGTCAAGGTCAACGCCGAGCGCAAGGCGACGCTGGCGCTGGTCGACGACTTCCGCAGCGGCCAGCACGCGGTGTGGGGCATCGCCGCGCGCAACCGCGAGCAGAACTTCGCGCTCAACGCGCTGATGGACCCGGAAATCGACTTCGTCACCCTGCTCGGTACCGCCGGCACCGGCAAGACTCTGCTGGCGCTGGCCGCGGGCCTGGCGCAGACCATGGACCAGCAGCGCTACCGCGAGATCATCATGACCCGCGCCACGGTCAGCGTCGGCGAGGACATCGGCTTCCTGCCCGGCACCGAGGAAGAGAAGATGACGCCGTGGATGGGCGCGCTCACCGACAATCTGGAAGTGCTCACGCATACCCAGGAAGGCGGCACCTGGGGCCGCCAGGCCACCAACGACCTGCTCGCCAGCCGCATCAAGATCCGCTCGATGAACTTCATGCGCGGGCGCACCTTCCTGTCGCGCTACCTGATCCTAGACGAAGCGCAGAACCTGACCCCGAAGCAGATGAAGACGCTGATCACCCGTGCCGGCCCCGGCACCAAGATCGTGTGCCTGGGCAACGTCGAACAGATCGACACGCCGTACCTGACCGAGACCACCTCCGGCCTGACCTACGCGGTGGATCGCTTCAAGGCCTGGCCGCACAGCGCGCACATCACCCTGCGCCGCGGCGAGCGTTCGCGCCTGGCCGACTACGCCTCGGAGGTCCTGTGAACGCGGCCGCCGGCGTGCGCCTGGCCGGCGCGGCGCTGGCCATGGCCCTGCTCGGCGCCTGCGCCACCGCGCGCGGGCCGGCCATGGTGCCGACCGCGGTCAAGGCCGGGCAGTCGTGGATCGTCACCCGCAACAGCACCGCCGCGCAGGTGCTCGACACCTGCGCGCGCGACAGCCCGGCGCGCCAGGACGGCGCGGTCACCGGCTACTGGATCCCGACCCCGGAACAGATCGCGCAACTGGAAGCGCACCTGGCGCAACTGCAGCCGCAGATCGCCGACCCCACCGCGTCCGATCGCCAGTACGTCGGCATCCTGTACCGCGGCAAGCAGGCGATCTACGTCAACGCCTTCGCACCGGACGACGGCAGCGAGCGCGACCCCGCGGTCGACGCGGTCCGCGCCTGCGGCGGCGGCGGCCGCTTCTGGGGCGCGGTCTACGACCCGGCCAGCGCCCGCTTCTCCGAGATCGCGGTCAACGGCGCACGCTGAGATGGCCGCAGGCAGGCGCCAACGGCGGCACGCTGGGGCGGCTGCATCCCGCGGCCGCCGCGCCGCGGCTGCTTCGCGCGCGGCATGAACCTGGAACTGCCACGCTGGGCCTGGGCCTTCGCCGGGGCGCTGGCCGCCGTCGCCGGCATGGTCAACGTGGTCGGCTATCTCGGCTTCGAGCATCAGGCGGTCACCCACCTCACCGGCACCACCACCCTGCTCGGCGCCGCGCTGGCCGATGGTGACGCGCGCGCGATCGCGCAACTGGTCGGCGTGGTGCTGGCGTTCCTTGGCGGATCGATGCTCGGCGGCTTCATCGTGCAGGACAGCCGCCTGCGCCTGGGCCGCCGCTATGGCGTGGCGCTGGCGCTGGAAGCGCTGCTGCTGCTGGCGGCGATGCAGGCCTTCAAGCAGCAGCAGCTCGCCGGCGCGGTCCTCGCCGCGATCGCGTGCGGCCTGCAGAACGCCACCACCACCGTCTACAGCGGCGCGGTGGTGCGTACCACCCACCTCACCGGCATGTTCACCGACCTGGGCATCGGTCTGGGCCAGGCGCTGCGCGGACTGCCGCTGCCGCGCCGGCGCATCCGCCTCAGCCTGCTGATCATCGGCGGCTTCCTGTGCGGCGGCGTCCTCGGCGCCTGGGCCTACCGGCAGGTCGGCTTCGACGCCCTGCTCGGCCCCGCCCTGCTGACCGGCACGGTCGGCACGCTATACGCGCTGCAGGCGCACTACCGCAGCCGCGAACGCTGAAGGCGCGGCCGAGTGCATCAGCGACGCCAGCCCTGCACAATCGGCGCATGAGCGAACCCACCGTCGTCTCCGCGCTGAGCATCGCCGGCACCGATTCCGGCGGCGGTGCCGGCCTCCAGGCCGATCTCAAGACCTTCGCCGCGCATCGCGTGCACGGGCTGGCGGCCGCCGCCGCGCTGACCGCGCAGCACACCCGCGGCGTCACCGCGGTGCATGTGCCGCCGCTGTCGTTCCTGCGCGCACAGATCGATGCCTGCTTCGCCGACTTCGACATCGGCGCGGTCAAGCTCGGCATGCTCGCCAACGCCGAGGTGATCCACCTGGTCGCCGATGCGCTGGAGGAGTACCGCCCGCCGTGGGTGGTGCTGGACCCGGTGATGGTGGCTACCAGCGGCGCCAAGCTGCTGCAGGACGACGCCCTGGACGCGCTGCGCGGCCGCCTGTTGCCGCTGGCGACGCTGGTGACGCCGAACGTGCCGGAAGCGCAGTTGCTGCTCGGCCGCCCGATCGACAATGCCGACGACGCCGAGCACGCCACCGCGGCGCTGCTCGAGGCCGGCGCACAGGCGGTGCTGCTCAAGGGCGGTCATCTGCAGGAAGGCCAGCGGGTGATCGACCGCTACGACGACGGCGTCAGCCGCAGCGAGTTCAGCCACGCACGACTGGCGCTGGACGCACACGGCACCGGCTGCACCCTGGCCGCGGCGATCGCCGCACAGCTGTGCCAGGGCCTGGCCTTGCCGGCCGCCTGCGAAGCGGCAATCGACTACGTGGCGCGCGCACTGCGCGGCAGTTACCGGCCCGGCCGCAGCGACGTGGCGGTGCTGGACCACTTCGGCGCGGCGCGCGGCCCATGAGTGCCGCACCCAGCCGCGCGTCCGCGATCGCCGAGCACGCCCTGCCCGTCGCCGCGGCCGACGGTCATCGCTGGACCTTGCTGGCGCGCGTTCCCGACGCACCGCGGCAGGCGCTGCTGTGGCTGCCGGCGCTGGGCGTGGCCGCTCGCCATTACCTGCCGTTCGCCGAAGCGCTGGCCGCGCACGGCGTGGCGGTGTTCATGCACGAATGGCGCGGCAACGGCAGCAGCACGCTGCGGCCGTCGCGACAATGCGACTGGGGCTATCGCGCCCTGCTGCAACTGGATCTGCCCGCCAGCCAGGCGGCGATCGCCGGGTGCAGGATCGCGGCACCGCTGTTCGTCGGCGGCCACAGCCTCGGCGGACAGCTCGCCTGTTGCTACGCCAGCCTGCAGCCGCAGGCCTTCGCCGCGCTGTGGCTGGTCGCCAGCGGCACGCCGTACTGGCGCCGTTTTCCCGCGCCGCGAGGCTATCTGCTGCCGCTGGCGTACCGTCTGCTGCCATGGCTGGCGCAGCGGCAGGGCGTGCTGCATGGTCGCCGCCTGGGCTTCGGCGGCACCGAGGCGCGCGGCCTGATCGCCGACTGGGCGCGCGTGGGCCGCAGCGGCCGCTACGCCGCGGCCGGCCTGGCCATCGACCTGGAGGCGCAGTTGGCACAACTGGCGCTGCCGGTGCGCGGCGTGGTGCTGCAGGACGACTGGCTGGCGCCGGAGAGTTCGCTGCGCGGCCTGCTCGAAAAGCTGGCGTCGCCGGCATCGCACCTCCATCGCCTGGACGCCGCGCAGCTGGGCACGGCCGCCGATCATTTCGCCTGGATGAAGCGACCCGCTGCGGTCGCCGCGGCGCTGCTGGGCGAGGATCGGTGAAATTTTTCCGAAAGAGCATTGACGGGCCAGATCGACTCCCGCATAATTCCGCTCCTGACGACGCGCCCGTAGCTCAGTTGGATAGAGTACCTGGCTACGAACCAGGCGGTCGGGAGTTCGAATCTCTCCGGGCGCACCAGTCAGATGAAAAACGACAAGCCACCGCTTGTCGTTTTTTTTTGCCTTGCCGCCGCGATGCGATCGCAACCAGGCCGCGCGCGGCGGCGTACTCGCCCGCTTGCGTCATGCGCACGACACGCAGGTGTAGACGAATCGCCGCAACTCGTGAATAATCCCGCGCCTGACGACGCGCCCGTAGCTCAGTTGGATAGAGTACCTGGCTACGAACCAGGCGGTCGGGAGTTCGAATCTCTCCGGGCGCACCAGTCAGATCAAAAACGACAAGCCATCGCTTGTCGTTTTTTTTGCCTGCGCGGCGGCGATTGCATGCCGCGTGCAGCGGCGAGCGATGCGCGCCGTCGACCCCGCCTGCGCGACCGACGAGGCCACACCAGCTCAGGCGATGGTATCCACCACGCCGCCGTCGACGCGCAGCGCCGCACCGGTGGTCGCCGACGCCTGCGGCGACGCGACGTAGACGCACAGATTGGCGACCTCTTCCACCGTCGCGGCGCGGCGGATGATCGAGCTGGCGCGATGCGCCTTGACGAAATCGGCGGCGACCTCCTCCAGTGGCTTGCCGGACTGCTCCACCTGCTCGGACAACATGGCGGCGACACCTTCGGTCAGCGTCGGCCCCGGCAGGATCGCATTCACGGTGACGCCGGTGCCGGCCATGCGCTTGGCCAAGCCGCGCGACAGGGCGAGATCGGCGGTCTTGGTCACGCCGTAGTGAATCATCTCGACCGGGATATTGAGTCCGGACTCCGACGAGACGAAGAGCACGCGCCCCCAGCCCTTGTCGGCCATCCCCGGCAGATACGCGCGCGACAGGCGCACGCCGGACATCACGTTGACGGCCAGGAAGCGCTCCCACTCCGCGTCGGGCGTCTCGAAGAAGTCCTGCATCCCGAAGATGCCGGCGTTGTTGACCAGGATATCGACCGCAGGAAGCGCGGCGACGATCGCATCGCAGCCGGCTGCGGTCGCCACGTCGCCCACCACGGCGCGCACGCTGGCGGCCGGGAGGTCGCGCTTGAGCGCGGCGACGGCGGCCTCGGTACGGGCCTGGTCGCGACCGTTCAGCGCGACCTCGGCGCCCGCCGCGGCCAGGCCCTTGGCGATGCCGAAGCCGATGCCCGCGGTGGAGCCGGTGACGAGGGCAGTTTTTCCGGATAGATCGATGTTCATGGCTGTCTCCGTGCAGCAGGGTGAGGATGAGGATTCGCTTCGGCGCCGGCCTTGCGGGATGGCCGTCGACAGGCGCTTGCCGAACAGGTGCTGTCATCGACGGAATCATGGACGCATCCGCCGGCAAGCAAGTGAACGCGCCCCAGGCGGGACCTCCGCTCGACTTCGCCACGCCAGCGGGATGCGGGCGATGCAGGCGGAAGAATCGAGCGCGCTGGAGCGGGACGCGCGCCCTGCCTACCTATCCAACCACACCCATGCCTACAGACGACGCACTTGCCGGCATCGGCGGGAGCGTATGCGTCGTGACGTCGTCGGGACGCATGACGTTCCCGCCACGGCGACTCACGCCGCGATCGTGTCGCCCTTCGGCGGCGGCGCCACTGCAGCCGCAGCGTCCAGCGCGACCAGCGGATGGCCCGCCGCACGCCACGCATCCAGCCCACCGCGCAGCGGCAGCACGTCCTCGAACGCGTGCTGGCGCAAGCGCTTGGCCAGGATCGCGGCCGACACCTCGTTCGGGCAGGCGCAGTAGATGACGATCCTGCGGTCGCGCGGCAAGCGCGCGACGAGCGCATCGACCTGGCGATCGTCCACTTCCAGCGCGCCGGGAATGGCGAACGGCTCCAGCGTGCGGTAGCCGGGAGCGCGAATGTCCAGCAGCAGCGGCGGCGCCTCGCCCTGCAGCAGCGCGTGCAGTTCGTCGACGTCGATGCGCCGCATCTCCATCGCCTTGCGCAGCGAGTGCCGGCGCCAGGCGCGGTAGCCGACGTACAGCGCCAGCAGGCCGCCCAGCAGCAGCGCCGCGCGCCTGCCGAGCAGGCTCAGCCAGTCCAGCAGGTCCTGCACCTGGTCGGCGAAGCACAGGCCCAGCAACAACCCGACGCCCGCCCACAAGGCCGCGCCCAGCGCGTCGTAGCGCAGGAAGGCCACCGGGCGCACACGCATCGCGCCGGCCATCGGCACCGACACCATCGACAGGCCCGGCACGAACTTGGCCACCGCCAGCACGCGCACGCCCCAGCGCGCATAGAAGCGTTCGGTGCGCTTCATGCAGGTGTCGCGCGACAACGACAGCCGGCACAGCGACTGCAGGGTGCGGTTGCCGTAACGACGCCCGGCACCGAACCACAGCAGATCGCCGAGCAAGCTCGCCGCGATCGACACCGACAAGGCGCCGAGCAGCGCACTCCACATCGCCGTGCCATCGAGCAGCGCATAGGTCGCCCCGACCAGGATCAACGTGGGCAGCGCCGGCACCGGCAGGCCCAGCGACAAGGCCAGGACGTTGACGAAGACCAGCCCGAGTCCGTAGCGCGCAATCAGGTCCTGCATGGCGTGGCGGGCGAAAAGAAGAAGATGCCGCGCATTATCCTCCCGTCGCCCACCGCGCGCGCAGGCAGCAGGACATCACCGGCGGAACAGACCCATCCATCGTCGCCCTGCAGCACGCCTCGCCGGTGTCCCGACGTGCCTCACACCCCCTCATCCAGCCGCACCGCCATCTGCGCCAGCCATGCCGCGAACACGCCCGGCTGACGCATGCGCGCGCGCCACCAGGCCAGCGCCGCGCCCTCCTCGCCGCTGCGCCAGGCCAGCTGGAACACCTCGTCCGGCTTCGGCTCCTCCACGGCCTTGCGCACCAGGCTGCCACGCGCCAACGCCGCGCGCGCATACGGCTCGGGCAGGAAGCCGAAGCCGAGCCCGGCCAGCTGCAGCCGATACTTGCTGCGCATGTCCGGCACGGTCAGCGCGTCCTGGCCGAACAGCAGCCCGACCGTGCGCGGCAGCAGCCGCCGTGCCGAATCCGCCACAGCGATCGCGCGATGCGCGCTCAACTGGCTGCGGCTGAGCGGTTCCGGCGCCTGCGCCAGCGGATGCCCGGGCGCGACCGCGAACACGAACGGCAACGTGCCCAGCGGCTCGGCCACGTAGCCACCGCCGCTGGGCCCTTCCCCGGCCGCCCCGACCAGCAGATCCACCCGCCGGTCCAGCAACGCCTCCCAGGTGCCGGACAATGATTCCTGCACCACCCGCAACCGGGTGCGATCGGCGACCGCGTAGAACGCCGCCATGTCCTGCGCCAGGCATTCCGGCGCGAACACCGCATCCAGGCCCAGCGCGAACTCGGTCTCCCAGCCGGAGGCCACGCGGCGCACGCGCAGTTCCAGATCGCCAGCGGCGCGCAGCAGGTGGCGGCCTTCGCGCAGCAGTTCGGCCCCCGCGGCGGTCGGCACCGCCTTCGGCCCGATCCGCTCGAACAGTTGCACGCCCAGGTCCTCCTCCAGCTTGGCGACGGTGTAGGAGATGGTCGACGGCACCTTGTGCAGCGCCTTGCCGGCGGCCGAGAACGAGCCGCGACGGTCGATGGCGTCGAGGATCTGCAGGGCATCGAGACTTAGCTTGAGCATTCGAATTCTTCGATGATGGATGCCGAATCTATCCGTTTTTCAAACCCGGCGACAGCGCCGATACTTGTTTCCAAGCCGAAGCGCACGCGAAATCAACAAGCCGGGCGCTTTCGATCCACTTGCACATCAACGCCACCAAGGAGCCTCCCATGCTGCAGATCCGCCCCGCCAATACCCGTGGCCGCGCCGAACACGGCTGGCTGTCCTCGCGCCATACCTTCTCCTTCGGCCATTATCACGACCCGCGCCACATGGGCTTCGGGCCGCTGCGGGTGATCAACGAGGACCGCGTGCAGCCCGGCCAGGGCTTCGGCACCCACGCCCATCGCGACATGGAGATCCTGTCCTATGTGGTCGAAGGCGCGCTGGAGCACAAGGACAGCATGGGCAACGGCTCGGTGCTGCGCTACGGCGACGTGCAGCGCATGAGCGCCGGCTCCGGGGTCACCCACAGCGAGTTCAACCACTCCGCAAGCGAGCCGGTGCACTTCCTGCAGATCTGGGTGATGCCCGAGCGCGCCGGGATCGATCCGGGATACGAGGAGAAGCACTTCGCCCCCGACAGCAAGCGCGGCCAGTTGCGACTGATCGCGGCCCCGCAGGGCGAGGACGGCGCGGTGCGCATCCATCAGGACGCGCGCATCTACGCCTCCATCCTCGACGGCGATGCGCGCCTGGACTACCCGCTGGCGGCCGGGCGCGGCGCCTATGTGCAGGTGGTGCGCGGCACGCTGAGCGTCAACGGCCAGACCCTGCAGGCCGGCGACGCGGTCCAGGCGATCGACGAGGCCAGCCTGCAGTTCGCCGATGCCCAGGACAGCGAGTTCCTGCTGTTCGACCTGCCGCGCTGAGCGCTGCAGGCCAGTCGCGCCCGGGACCATCGGACCGGGCCGCGACGGTCGCGATCGCGGCCCGCGCAGCGGCGCCACAGCGTCGTTGCGTCGTCCGCCAGCTCGCTTTCCACTGGGCCCTCACGCCACCTTCGGCATCCCGTAACGCGTCCTGCACGGTATCCACGGCAATGCTTCCGCTCTCCCTCCCCTACTGCCGGCGTGCCGGCCGAGAGCCCGATGCGCCATCCGACCAGTGCCGCCTATGCCACCCCTTCGCGCATCCGCGAGGGGCGTCCCTTTCCGCGCGGCGCCGTCTTCGACGGCCAGGGCACCAACTTCGCGCTGTTTTCGGCGCACGCTACCCGCGTGGAACTGTGCCTGTTCGACGAAGACGGGACCGAGACCCGACTGGACCTGCCCGAATACACCAACGAAATCTGGCACGGCTACCTGCCCGACGTGAAGCCGGGCCAGCGCTACGGCTATCGCGTGCACGGCCCCTACGCGCCCAGCGAAGGCCACCGTTTCAACCCCAACAAGCTGCTGCTCGATCCCTATGCGCGCGAGCTCGAGGGCGACCTGATCTGGGCCGACGAGCTGTACGGCTACACCGTCGGCCATGCGGACGGCGACCTGAGCTTCGACGAGCGCGACAGCGCACCGTTCATGCCCAAGTGCGTAGTGGTAGAGGACACCTACGACTGGGAGGACGACCAGCGCCTGCTCACCCCGTGGAGCCAGACCCTGGTCTACGAGACCCACGTGCGCGGCTACACCATGCGCCACCCGCAGGTGCCGGACGAACTGCGCGGCACCTGCGCCGGCCTGGCCCAGGAACCGGTGCTGCGCTACATCAAGGAACTGGGCGTCAGCGCAGTGGAACTGCTGCCCGTGCACGCCTACCTCGACGACCAGCATCTGCTCGACAAGGACCTGCGCAACTACTGGGGCTACAACACGCTCGGCTTCTTCGCGATCAAGTCGCGCTACCTGGCCAGCGGCCACCGCGACGAGTTCCGCGACATGGTCAAGGCCATGCATCGCCAGGGCCTGGAGGTCATCCTCGACGTCGTCTACAACCACACCGCCGAAGGCAGCGAGCTGGGCCCGACCCTGTCCTTCCGTGGCATCGACAACGCCAGCTACTACCGCCTGGCCGAGGACAAGCGCTACTACATCAACGACACCGGCACCGGCAACACGCTCAACCTGAGCAACTCGCGGGTGATCCAGTTCGTCAACGATTCGCTGCGCTACTGGGCCGGCGAAATGCACGTGGACGGTTTCCGGTTCGACCTGGCCACCATCCTCGGCCGCGAGCCGACCGGCTTCGACCAGCGCGGCGGCTTCCTCGACGCGTGCAACCAGGATCCGCTGCTGTCGCAGGTCAAGCTGATCGCCGAACCCTGGGACTGCGGCCCCGGCGGCTACCAGGTCGGCCACTTTCCGCCAGGCTGGTCCGAGTGGAACGACAAGTTCCGCGACAACGCCCGCGCGTTCTGGAAGGGCGACGAAGGCAAGCTCGCCGAGTTCGCCACCCGCTTCACCGGCTCGGCCGATCTGTTCGACCGGCGCGGGCGCCGGCCGTGGGCCTCGGTGAACTTCATCACCGCGCACGACGGCTTCACCCTGCACGACCTGGTCAGCTACAACGGCAAGCACAACGACGCCAATGGCGAGGGCAACCGCGACGGTTCCGACCACGACAGCTCCTGCAACTACGGCGTCGAAGGCGAGACCGACGACGCCGGCATCCTGCAGTTGCGCGAGCGGCAGATGAAGAACCTGCTGGCGACACTGTTGCTGTCGCAGGGCACGCCGATGCTGCTGGCCGGCGACGAGCGCGCACAGACCCAGGGCGGCAACAACAACACCTACTGCCAGGACAACGAGATCACCTGGATCGACTGGGAGCGCGACCCCACCGAGGGCCGCCTCACCGCCTTCGTCAAGGCGCTGAGCGCGCTGCGCCAGCGCTACCCGATCCTGACCCGCGGTCGCTTCCTCAACGGCCAGTACAACGAAGAAGCCGGCGTTCGCGACCTCACCTGGCTCAACCCGGGCGGCACCGAGATGGACGATGCGCACTGGACAGATGCCGGCGCACGCTCGGTCGGGCTGTTGCTGGAAGGCAAGGCGCAGACCTCCGGCGTCAAGGAACTGGCCAACGACCATACCTTGCTGATCGTCATCAACGCCTACCACGAGGGCGTGAGCTTCGTGCTGCCGTCCTCGGAAGAGGAACTGCATTGGAAGCTGGTGCTGTCCACCGACGACGCGCTGCAGGTCGACAGCATGCCGGCCGGTGCCAGCGAGTTCCTGGCGCCGCCGCGCAGCGTCAGCGTGTTCGAGTGCCAGACGCCGGGCGCATAGTCGCCACACGCCGTTTCGGATTGCACGCGGATTGACGCGTCCGCGCCTGCATTGCGTCGCCAGCGCTTGTCGCTGGCGACGCGCACGATGCTGGCATCTGCATCTTCCGTAGGGCTCGCCGCATTGCATTGGTCTACATGGCCTTTGGCACAGTGCTCGATGGCGCGGGCTCGCTAGGCTGAGTGCCCGCTTCCTTCCAGGTCAGGCATGCAGTACTCCGCGCAAAGCAACACCCACGCCACGTCCAACACCTCCTTCATGCGCCACCCGCTGCTGCGTATTGCGCTCAGCGCCGCGATCCTCGCGCTGGCGTCCTATGCATGGCTCCCGTTTCCGTGGCGCATGCCCGTGGTCGGCCTGCTCGGTCTCTCCTTGGTGTGGATCGAAACGCGCTCCTCCCTCGCATGCGGCGTGGCGCGCCCTCGCCTGGTGTCGGTGATTGGCTGGACCGCGCTGCTGGTGGTGTTGACCGTGGGCTTCATCACGCCGGTGCTGCAACCGCTGATCGACATCATCACTGGGCACAAGACCGACTACAGCGCCTACGGCGCGCTCAAGGGCAACGTCCAGGCCACGACTCATCTGATCGGCGCGGCGTGGCTGAGCGCGGCGCTCGGCGAAGAACTGGTGTTCCGCGCCTTCCTCATGCACCAGCTCGATGCGCTGCTGGGCCGTCTGCGCGGCGGCCGCTGGATCGCCGCACTGGTCGGCGGCGTGATGTTCGGCCTGATGCACGCCGCGCAAGGCGCCTCTGGCATCCTGCTGACCGGCGTGGTCGGCACGATGTTCGGCTATGCCTATCTGCGCTCCAGGCGCAACCTGTGGGCGATGATCCTCGCGCATGGCCTGATCGACACCTGGGGCGTGACCACCCTGTATCTGGGCTGGTACTGAGCGCGCAGCGCGGTCGCGGGTCGCCACTCGGCGCACCTATGCGGACCACGCCGTCGCCGCCAGCAGACAGACGAAGGACATGTCGCGGTGCGCGTGTTCCCGCTGTAGAAGCACCAAGTGCGCCCAGCCCGAACGGGGCGCGCGATCGCCGCTACAGGCTTCGGCTTACAACCCGTCCGCTACCTAAATGATGGAGCGCACGTCCGCGCAATTTTCACTTGCACGCCACCGGCCCGCGCGCAGTTTGGCAATGCCCACTTGAGGGCATCCCTACTGCGGAGTCAACGATGGACAAGAATCGCACCGAAGGCGCCAAGAACCAGATCAAGGGCACCATCAAGGAAGTCGCCGGCAAGGTCACCGGCAACAAGCTGAAGGAAGTCGAAGGCAAGATGCAGAAGAACGCCGGCAAGGTACAGAGTGAAGTGGGCAAGGCGCGCGACCACGCGCGCGGCTGAGTTCCAGGTTCTCTTGCTCCCCTGCCGCCAATGGCCGGGGAGCTGTTGCGAGCGATTTGCACCGCGTGGACTTGCTGTCGATTCGCCTGACGCGCTAGAGCCAGAGGCATACAAGCCTCTGAAATGACCGATGGACGGACTGGCGTACGAAACGCGGTGCAGCTTCAACGCGCTGCCAAAACGCCCGTCAGCGAAGCCAAGGCGATCGAACGCGACACGTCCCGAAGTGGCTTGCCGAAACAGCATTCGCAGGGGCATCCAAAACGACACGATGCGCCGCTCACAGTGGACTCGCATGGATTCGAAAGCGATCCACCACACGCCTGATCAGATCGACGCGGAAGCTGTTGGGAAGGCACCCCCATGACGTCGCTTGGCGCATGCCACTTCGGAATCGATGGCATTACTCCATGCGCCCCACCATACTGAAGCTCACGTTGCGCTGGCATCGGGACAACCTCGCCGATGCGCAATGCACTGCGTGATCCGACAACCCGCGCATGTGCACAGCCGACCGACCACGCGCACACCCGAGACATTGCGCCCCAATTAAAGCATCGATGCACATGATCACCTCCCCCAGAAGCGCAGCGCTATTGCTCTTCCTGCTGCTTCCTGCCGCCCAGGCTGACATGACGGCTGCGGCAGCAGCTCGCGCAGCACTTGTCGAAATGACCGAAAGCGACTTTACCGTGGCAATCAACACACACGCTTTCGCCTTGGGTGAAAGCTGGAGCGACCAGGTCAGGAAGCAGGCAGGCACCCAGATCAGCGAGCGCTTTGTAGGGGATGTGCCCGCCGGGGATAGCAGCTACAAGTACTACCAGCATCGATATGCCGGATTTGACATCTATACGGCAAACCTATCCTGGCAAAAACAGCAACGCGACATCGACAGCTACGTCATTGCGCAGATCACCATCAACGCATCCACGATCAAAACAGCCAGAGGCGTCGCGATCGGCGACACGCAGAATGTGCTGATCGACACCTATGGCCAAGGCACGACGGATGACAGCGATGGCCAGCACTGGCGCTATTATCAGGCCAGGAACAAGCGCCTCTCTTTTCAGCTCGAACATGGAAGAATCATCCACATCATGATGACCCTCGACGCGGACAGCTGAAGACAGCGCCGTGCAATGCGCCACCGACGCCATTTCGGGCGTTAGGCAGCCGCCACTGGCGCTCACCCGGACAGAAACGCGGCCAAATGCGTTTCTTGCCGAAGAACACCGGCCTACCCTGCCTTTCTTGTTGGCAGATCCAGACTCGGCGGCGGGCCGATGCGCGCCGAGGCTGTCAGGCTGCTTGGCTACGCCTTGCGAGCACGATGCAGAAAGTATCCTGCTCCAAGCAAGGCGATCAGTCCGATCATGGCACCAACCTGGCCATTCTTGCGCCGCGCCTGGAGCGCCTGCTCGGGCGTGAGGACCACGTCATCGCCCAAGCGCAACCCCCAGATGGATCGCTTGCCATCCGCATCGTCGAAGGTGACGCGAACCGGTGATCCTACCTTGAGACGCCCCCACAGCGCATCGATGCCGGGCAGCACACTGGAGTACTCGAATGCATCGCCGGCGGGCGCGAGGGTGAAGTTCACGCTTTGAAGCCGTCCCTTTCGCTGCGTTGCGTCCACCTTTTCGACCGTCCCATCGGCTTCAGCCAAATGGGTCGGCACTGCCGCAGGCCTGCTGAAAAACGTGACGGCGCTGGCGATCGTGACGCCAAGGCAAAGCAACGCGATGATGATGAAGCGGATTTTGTGTGACTGCATCTCGATACCAGAGCAAGAAGGAAACGTCGCGATCCAGCGACGACGCACATTTTTTCGTGACAGGGCATGGGAATCAATCGATGGATCGCCATTCCCCCTGCGTCTCAATGAGATCCTTGGCTTCCAGCCTGCATGCTCAAGCACTTCGATCCCAATGAGGCGTCGCGTCAACCGTTGCCGAGCGAAGCCTGCAACCGCGACACGCGACGGGCGCAAGATGAGCAGCGCAAATGCGTGGCTGGAAAACGACATGAAGCAGCATTGCAGCCAGACTTGCCACTGTCATCCCGCGTGTCCAGACGAACTCGGAAAGCAAACGCAGTAGCGCGATCTGACTCACCACCATCGTCGACAAGAGCACACTGCGGAGAGACGGTCGATCGATACCGGCAGGATGGGCTGCGCTTCAGGGCGCGCTGGCCGCGTTTGCCCAGAACAGCACTGAGCCCTGCGCGCTTGATCACATTGCGTGGCAAAACGAGCTGCATGCACCTGGATACTGCTACCAACTGAAAGCGACAAAGTAGAGAGTCTGGACGATGCAGCGATCGCCCTGGCCTTCATCCTCTACGGCCCACGGCAAACACTCACGGGAAGCTTGAACGCAGCGGCAGGCTCCAAGCTTCCTCATGCAACACGTCAAAGGGCGCTGCGCTCATCACCGGCTCCTTGAGCACAAGCATGCGCGATACCGTCTGCTCGAACTCCTGCAAGGCACGTCAGCGCTCACGTGCCACCATGCCGACGCGCAGAGGCGAGCATGACGCTGCAGCAGCACGGCGCATCGCACGTCACTTCAGTGCTGCATTGAAGACCGTGCGCTCGAACTGTGTCTACAGGTCAGCAGGAACGCGCAAACGAACGTCGTAGCGGCCGGTCTCGCCGCGCGTGAGGTAGTGCGCTACTCGCATGGAAGTGTCCAAGCGAGCGTCCAAGGTGGCGAAAAAGAAAAACGCCCACAAATCGTTGATTTGCGGGCGTTTCCTTGACACTGGCGGAGTGAGAGGGATTCGAACCCTCGATAGAGCTTTTGACCCTATACTCCCTTAGCAGGGGAGCCCCTTCAGCCACTCGGGCATCACTCCGGATTTCTGCGCTGCGGATATTCCGCGACCGGGCGCGAAGAATACCGGGTTGTGGGGTCCCAGGTAAACCCTTTCGACGCATCAATCGGCAGATTGGTCGCCGTGACCGCCGCCGTGGGAGTTCGGCTCGTCGCCGCGCTGGATGCGCTGGTAGATCTCTTCGCGATGCACCGCAACGTCCTTCGGCGCGGTGATGCCGATACGCACTTGATTGCCCTTGACCCCAAGCACCGTCACGGTGACCGAATCGCCGATCATCAAGGTTTCGCCTACCCGGCGAGTCAGGATCAACATGTTTAAAATTCTCCAGGGAGCCGGTGGGTCTCACCGGCACGGTGCCCGCACTGCGGGACGCCTAAATGAAAGGTGAAAAGAGGGGTGATGTTACGGGAAGCCGCGCCTTGCCAGCAAGGCGCGCGGCTTGGGGTGTTCAGGGGAGATGTTGCTTGACCCAGGCCGGGACGCCGGCGAGTGCAGGGGCAAGGGCGGGCCCGTCCTCGCCACCACCCTGGGCGAGGTCCGGGCGGCCGCCGCCCTTGCCAGAGATCTGACCGGCGATGTGGCTCAACAGTTCCCCGGCCTTGACCCGTCCCATTGGGCTGCCGTTCACGCCGGCGACCAGGGCAACCTTGCCCTCGCTGGCGCCTGCCAGCACGATCACGCTGTCGCCCAGTTGCTGCTTCAGGCGGTCCATCGCCTCGCGCAGGGCCTTGGCATCGAAGCCTTCCAGCCGCACGGCGAGCACCTTCACACCGGCCACGTCGACCGCCGACCCGGCCAGATCGGCGGTGGCGCCGGAGGCCAGTTTGGCCTTCAGCGCCTCCAGTTCCCGCTCCATGCGCTTGTAGCGGTCGCCGAGCTGGCGGATCTTGTCGACCACGTCATGGCTGTTGCCGCCGACCAAGTCGGCCGCCTCACGCAGCCTGGCCTCCTCGGCCGCCACGTAGTCCAGCGCGCCCTGCCCGGTCACCGCCTCGATGCGGCGCACGCCGGCGGAGACGCCGCCTTCGCTGGTGATCTTGAACAAACCGATGTCGCCGGTACGCCCGACATGGGTGCCGCCGCACAGTTCGGTGGAGTAGTCGCCCATCTTCAGCACGCGCACGCGCTCGCCGTACTTCTCGCCGAACAGGGCCATCGCACCGAAATCCAGCGCCTCCTGCATGCCCATCTGGTGCACTTCGGCAGCGTTGTTGGCGCGCACCTGCTGGTTGACCTTGCGCTCGATCAGCGCCAGTTCCTCGGCCGCGATCGGCTGGAAGTGCGAGAAGTCGAAACGCAGGCGGTCAGGCGCCACCAGCGAGCCCTTCTGCTGGACGTGGGTACCCAGCACCTCGCGCAGCGCCGCATGCAGCAGGTGCGTTGCCGAGTGGTTGAGGATGGTGGCGCCGCGGCGCTCGGCGTCGACCTGACCGGCCAGCAGGTCGCCGACCTTCAGGCTGCCTTCTTCCAGCGTGCCAACGTGGCCGTGGAACTGGCCCGCGAACTTCTGCGTGTCGGTGACCGACAGTCGGGTGCCGGCGGCGGTCAATGTGCCGAGATCGCCAACCTGGCCACCGGATTCGGCATAGAACGGGGTCTTGTCGGTCAGCACGATCACCGCATCGCCGGCCTGGGCGGACTGCACCGGGCGACCGTCCTTGAGCAGGGCGACCACGCGCAGGCCGTCGGCCTGCAGGCTGTCGTAGCCCAGGAACACGGTCGGAACGAGGGTCGCCACCAGGTCCGCCGGCAGCTGCACGCCGCCGCCGAACTTGCCGGCTTCGCGCGCGCGCCGGCGCTGCTCGTCCATCGCCGTCTCGAAGCCCTGCTCGTCAACGCGCAGGTCGCGCTCGCGGGCGATGTCCTGGGTCAGGTCCAGCGGAAAGCCGTAGGTGTCGTACAGGCGGAAGGCATCTTCGCCGGCGATCACCCCGCCCTGCGCCTTGGCGGCGACGTCCTCGAAGATCTTCATGCCGGCATCGAGGGTTTCGGCGAAGCGCTCCTCCTCGGCCTGCAGGGCACGCAGCACGGTGTCCTGGGCGGCGGTCAGTTCCGGATAGGCCTCGCCCATCAGCTCCACCAGGGTCGGCACCAGCTTGCTGAAGAACGGCTGGCGCACGCCGAGCATCCAGCCATGGCGCAGGGCGCGGCGGATGATCCGGCGCAGCACATAGCCGCGTCCTTCGTTGGACGGCAGCACGCCGTCGACGATCAGGAACGCGCAGGCACGGATGTGGTCGGCGATCACGCGCAGCGACTTGTTCTCCAGGTCGGCGGTTCCGGTCAGCTCGGAGGCCTTGCGGATCAGCGTCTGGAACAGGTCGATCTCGTAGTTGGTGTGCACGTGCTGCAGGATCGCCGCCAGGCGCTCCAGGCCCATGCCGGTATCCACGCAGGGTGCCGGCAGCGGCACCAGGGTGCCGTCGGGCTGGCGATCGAACTGCATGAACACCAGGTTCCAGATCTCGATGAAGCGATCGCCATCCTCGTCGGGCGAGCCCGGCGGACCGCCGGCGATATGCGCGCCGTGGTCGTAGAAGATCTCGGTGCACGGACCGCAGGGGCCGGTATCGGCCATCTGCCAGAAGTTGTCCGAGGCATAGGGCGCGCCCTTGTTGTCGCCGATACGCACAATGCGCTCGGCGGGCACGCCGATTATGTCGCGCCACAAAGCGTAGGCCTCGTCGTCGGTGTGGTAGACGGTGACCAGCAGGCGCTCGGCCGGCAACTTCCAGACCTGGGTCAGCAGTTCCCAGGCCCAGGCGATGGCATCCTTCTTGAAATAGTCGCCGAACGACCAGTTGCCGAGCATCTCGAAGAAGGTGTGATGGCGCGCGGTGTAGCCCACCGAATCCAGGTCGTTGTGCTTGCCGCCGGCGCGCAGGCAGCGCTGCACGTCCGCCGCGCGCACATAGCTGCGCTTCTCGGCGCCCAGGAACACGTCCTTGAACTGCACCATGCCGGAATTGGTGAACAGCAGCGTCGGGTCGTTGCCGGGCACCAGCGGTGCGGACGGCACGATGGTATGGCCCTTGCCCTTGAAGAAGTCGAGGAAGTCGCTGCGGATCTGGGAGGTGGAGAATTTGGCGGGTGCGTTCATGGGCTGGCTATAGACGAGCGGACGGGCGTCCTGGCGCTCCTCTGTAGATGAGGGCGCCACGGAAACCGGACAAGACAACTCGCCAAGGGTAGCAGGCCCGGCCCGCTCAGTCCTCCGCAGCGTCGCGCACCGCGGCGCGGATGCTGTCGCCATCGAAACCGCGCCGCGCCAGCAGATCGGCGGCCTTGCGCTGCTGCGGCAGGTCCATCGCCCCGGTGGCGCCGAAGCGACGCCGGACCAGATCGCGGGCGTTCTCCGTCCAGTCGCCTTCGAAAGCGCCCATCGCGGCAGCGATGGCCTCGCTGTCCAGGCCGTGGGTGCCAAGCTCGGCACGGATGTGCAGCGGGCCATACCCTGCCCCGGCGCGGCTGCGCACCAGCAGTTCGGCGAAGCGGCCATCGTCCTGCCAGCCCTCGCCGCTCAGGCGCTCCACCGCTTCCGCAGCGGCCTCGGCTTCCACGCCCCGCGCACGCAGCTTGCGGGTCAGCTCCTTGCGCGAATGCTCGCGCCGCACCAGCAGGCCCAGTGCCTTCTGCAGCGGCGTCTGCTCCGGTTGCCGGCGACGCCGACGTGGTGCTTCTTGTGCCTGTTCGTCGCTCATCGGCGATGCCACCCCGATTCAGAATGCGCCGTCCCTGGCGCGCGCCCTCCTGGCTTGCTCAAGACTGCCGAGGGAGACGAGCGGCACTGACTCCACCGCTCCCCCGGCAGAAAACCATTACGCGTCGTCGTCTTCCGCCTCGGCCTCGCTCGGGGCGATTTCCGTGGGCTGGAACTTCTCGCGCAGCTCGCTTTCCAGCTTGGCCGCGACCTGCGGGTTGTCGCGCAGGTAACCGCGGGCGTTGTCCTTGCCCTGGCCGATGCGCTCGCTGCCGTAGCTGTACCAGGCACCGGCCTTCTCGACCAGCTTGGCTTCCACGCCCATGTCGATCAGTTCGCCCTCGCGGCTGATGCCTTCGCCGTAGAGGATTTCGGTGACGACCTGCTTGAACGGCGGCGCCAGCTTGTTCTTGACGACCTTGATCTTGGTCTGATTGCCGATGATCTCGTCGCCCTTCTTGATCGCGCCGATGCGGCGGATGTCCAGGCGCACCGAGGCGTAGAACTTCAGCGCGTTGCCACCGGTGGTGGTTTCCGGGCTCTGGCCCGGCATCATCACGCCGATCTTCATGCGCAGCTGGTTGATGAACACCACCAGGGTGTTGGAGCGCTTGATGTTGCCGGTGAGCTTGCGCAGCGCCTGGCTCATCAGACGGGCCTGCAGGCCCGGCAACTGGTCGCCCATCTCGCCTTCGATTTCGGCCTTGGGGGTCAGCGCGGCGACCGAGTCGACCACCACGATGTCCACCGAACCCGAGCGCACCAGCATGTCGGCGATTTCCAGCGCCTGCTCGCCGGTGTCCGGCTGCGACAGCAGCAGTTCGTCGACGTTGACGCCCAGCTTGGCGGCGTAGATCGGGTCCAGCGCGTGCTCGGCGTCGATGAACGCGGCGGTGCCGCCGTTCTTCTGGCACTGCGCGATGGCCTGCAGGGTCAGGGTGGTCTTGCCCGAGGATTCCGGACCGTAGATCTCGACCACGCGGCCCTTCGGCAGGCCGCCGATGCCCAGCGCGATGTCCAGCATCAGCGAGCCGGTCGGGATCACTTCCACCGCTTCGATGACGCGATCGCCCATCCGCATCACCGAGCCCTTGCCGAACTGCTTCTCGATCTGGCTCAGGGCGGCAGCGAGCGCGCGCTTCTTGTTCTCGTCCATTGTGGTGTCCTTGGAAGGTGAGGAGGATTTGCGGAGTGAGGTCAATGTAAGGGCCTGGTATCGCACGGACTGAGACAGTGCGTGGCGAGATGAAAATAATTCGTCCGGACCGGGCGACGGCAGCGGCGAATGGCGATATCCGGGGTCGGAAAACTCCGGCCGGCGCTGTAGTGCATGCCCTGCTCCACGCGCGGCATCAGCGGTTGGGGCGCAGCAGGCCGCAGTACAGGCCTTCGATGGCGAACTCCTGGTCCGGCAGCACCTCGATCGGCGCATAGTCCGGGTTGCGCGGCAGCAGGCGGATGCGGTCCTTGCCGATCTTCAGCAGCTTGACCGTGATCTCCTCGTCGATGCGCGCCACCACGATCTGCCCGGAGCGGGCGTCGCGGGTGCGGTGCACGCCGATCAGGTCGCCGTCGAAGATGCCCTCGTCGCGCATGGAGTCGCCCTGCACCTTCAGCAGGTAGTCCGGGGCCGGCGAGAAGAACACCCGGTCCAGTACCACGAAGTCGTCGGAACCGATGTCCGCGCCGATCGGCAGGCCGGCCGCGACGCGCCCGAGCACCGGCAGGCGCAGCACGTCGGCGCTGTCCACCTGCGGCGCGGGGGCCGGAGCGGCCGCCCCACCCAACAGGCGGATGCCGCGTGCCTGTCCGGGCACGCGGCGGATCGCGCCGGCCTGTTCCAGCGCTTCCAGGTGGTACTGGGCCGCGCGTACGCCCTTGAAGCCGAAGGCGCGGGCAATCTCGGTCTGCGACGGCGGCACGCCATCGTGTTCGATGCGCTCGGCGATCAGGTCGAGGATCGCCTGCTGGGTTTCGGTCAGGTCCATGGTTAGTAGTAATACTACTAAATTGGCTGGCGAGCAACTGGCGCGTGGATCTGGAGTGCTGGCGCGCTTCGCTGCCGGCAGTAGCGGCCACTCCGCCGACAGCCCTGCGATGCCGTCATCGGCAGGTGCGCGGCTGCTGATTCTCGCGCCTCTTTGGACCCTGCATCGCGTCAGAGCGATGTGTGCCGAGGGATTCGAGTGCATCGCGTCGGGGCTGAAGCCCCTCCCACAAGGGATTGCGTGCGCGCCGACACGCCGATGAAGCGAGGTGGTGCCTGCGGACCAGCCGCTCCACCTTCCGGCGGACCATGCTCGAGAGCGTGCGCGGCCCTCAGCGCCCGCTGCGCCAGATCGAGAACAGGATCCACACCCCCGACAGCGCCGCGCCGACGAAGCCGCAGACGCCGATCGCCAGCAGCCAGCGGCTGGAAATGCCGCCGACGCTGTTCATCACGATCGACGAGCCGATGATCAGCGCGGCGGTGACGATGCCCATGGTCAGGCGGTTGGCGGCGCGGTTGACCTGGTCGCCGAAGCCTTTCAGCGAGCCGGTCTCCACGTTCAACTGCAGGCGCCCGCGCCGTGCCGCCTGCAGCAGCCGGCGCGTATCGCGCGGCAGGTCGCCGAGCAGTTCCAGCGCGCCCAGCACGGTGCGACGGCCGCGCCGGGCCATCGCCCGCGGCGCGAACCGCTGCAGCATCACCCGCTCCAGGTACGGGGCGGCGGCGCCGGCCATGTCGAAGTCCGGATCGAGCTGGCGCCCGACGCCTTCCAGGGTCAGGAAGGTCTTGATCATCAGCGCCAGGTCGGCCGGCAAGGCCAGCGCGTGCTGGCGCAGCAGCGCGGTGACGTCGCCGAGCATCGCGCCGACCCGCAGGTCCTTCAGCGGCACGCCGCGGTACTGGTCGACGAAGGCGGCGATTTCCAGGTGCAGGCGCGCCTCATCGACCTCGACTTCGCCGTCGGTCCACTCCAGCAGGATGTCGGCCACCGCCTCGGCGTCCTGCGTGACCAGCCCGTGCAGCAGTTGCACCACTTGGTAGCGGCGCTGTTCGGAAATGCGCCCGACCATGCCGAAGTCGATCACCGCGATGCGCTCGCCGGGCAGGTAGAAGATGTTGCCCGGATGCGGATCGGCGTGGAAACAGCCGTCCTCCAGCACCATCTTCAGCACGATGTCGGCGCCGGTGCGCGCCAGTTGGCGACGGTCCAGGCCGGCGGCGTCGACCGCGGCCAGGTCGCGGCCGCCGATGCCGTCGACGAAGTCCTGCACGTTCAAGGTCTCGCAGGTCCACTGCCAGTGCACCCGCGGGATCACGATCTCGTCGTGTCCCTGGAAGTTGGCCGCGATGCGCTCGGCATTGCGGCATTCGCCGGCGAAATCCAGCTCGCGGCGCAGCGACAGGGTGAATTGCTGCACCACGGCGGCCGGGTGGTAGCGCTTGAGGTCGTGCGCACGCGCCTCGACGATCTCGGCCAGCCGCGCCAGCAGCCGCAGATCGGCCTCGATCACCTCGCGGATGCCGGGGCGGCGCACCTTGATCACCACCGCGGTGCCGTCGTGCAGCCAGGCGCGGTGGGTCTGCGCCAGCGAGGCCGCAGCCAGTGGAATTTCCTCGACTTCGGCGAAGATCGCCGTCGGCGCCTCGCCGAGCGCCTCGATCAGTTGCGGCAGGATCTGCGGGTAGTCCAGTGCCGGCGCGGCGTTCTGCAATTCGCCCAGTTCGTCGATCCACTCCGGCGGCAGCAGGTCCACGCGCGTGGCCAGCACCTGTCCGAGCTTGACGAAGGTTGGGCCGAGGTCCTGCAGGGCGCGCCGCACCCGCTGCGGCGCCGACATGCGCAGCAGTTCCTCGGCGTTGTGCCAGTGCAACAGGCGCCCGGCGCGTTCCAGCACGTCGGCCATGCCGATGCGCCGGACCACGTCGCCGAACCCGTAGCGGATCAGCACCGAGGCGATTTCCTGCAGGCGTCCCAGGTCGCGGACGGTGCTCAACGCCTCCCACATCGCGCTCATCCTCGACGCAGGCGCGCGGCCACGCTCACAACAGCGCGTCCAGGCCGCGCAGGGCCGCCGCCACGGTCTGCCGGCGCACGGCATCGCGGTCGCCCGGGAACTGGAACAACTGCGCGCTGGCATAGCCGCCGCGGCGCTTCCAGCCCAGCCAGACGCTGCCGACCGGCTTGTCCGCCGAGCCGCCGCCGGGGCCGGCGATGCCGGTCACCGCGACCGCGACGCTGGCGCCGGAATTGACCAGCGCGCCGGACACCATTTCGATCACCGTCTCGCGGCTGACCGCGCCGTGGTGCTCCAGGGTCTGCGGGCGGACGCCCAGCAGCGCCTGCTTGGCCTCGTAGCTGTAGGCGACGATGCCGCAGTCGAACCAGGCCGAGGACCCGGCGATGTCGGTCATCACCTTGGCGATCCAGCCGCCGCTGCAGCTTTCGGCGGTGACCAGGCGCTCGCGCGCGGTGCGCAAGCGATCGCTGAGCGCGGTGGCCTGTTGCAACAACTCCGAATCGGTGGGAAGCGTCATGGCACAGCTCGGGAAACCAGTGCGCTTTGTAGCCCAATTCGCCGTGGCTGTCGCGCCTGCGCGCGCCGACGGATGGCCGGCCGTCAGCCAACGCGGCGCAGGTCCCGCCGCCATGCCGGTCCGCCAATCGGCATCGACCGCACAACGCCGACGCGCCGCTCAGCGCTGTTGCCACTCCTCCTGCTCGCGCGGCGGCAGCAATGCGCGGATCGGCGCGCCGTCGGCCGCGGCGGCCAGGCGCTCGGCCTCGGTGATCGGGATGTCCACCTGCAGCAGCCAGCCGTCCTCGTCGGCCTGCTCGCTGCGGATCACCTGCAACTGGTGCAGTTGCGAGCGCAGGCGCCCGGCGCTCGGCGGCAGGCGCAGGCTGCCCTGCACGTGGCGCAGGCCCAGCCGCTGGCCGAGCACCTGCTGCAGCAGGTCAAGGCCGCGGCCGTCGCGCGCGGAGATCCACACCCGCTCGCGTCGCGCCGTGTCCGGCACCCCGTCCTGCGCATCGTGACGTACCTCGGCGCCGTCGATGCGGTCGATCTTGTTGAACACCAGCAACTGCGGCAGCTCGCCGGCGCCGACCGCGTGCAGCACCTCGTCGACCTGGGCGATGCGTTCCTCGCGCAGCGGATCGGCGGCGTCGACCACGTGCAGCAGCAGATCCGCCTCGCGCGCCTCGGACAGGGTCGAGCGGAACGCCGCGACCAGTTCGTGCGGCAGGTTGCGCACGAAGCCGACGGTATCGGCCAGCATGGCGTTGCCGCCGGGCAATGCGATGCGCCGAACGGTCGGGTCCAGGGTCGCGAACAACTGGTCGGCGGCGTAGGCCTCGGCATCGGTCAGGGCGTTGAACAGGGTCGACTTGCCGGCATTGGTGTAGCCCACCACCGCGATCCGCGGCAGCTCGCTGCGCACCCGCGCGCGGCGCATCTGGGTGTGCTGCACCTCGACCTTCTCCAGCCGCTTCTGCAACTGCTCCACACGCTTCTGCAGCAGGCGGCGGTCGGTTTCCAGCTGGGTTTCGCCTGGGCCACGCAGACCGATCGAACCGCCGCGCTGGCGCTCCAGGTGGGTCCAGCCGCGCACCAGCCGCGTGGCCATGTGCCGCAACTGGGCCAGTTCGACCTGCAGCTTGCCTTCGTGGCTGCGCGCGCGCTGGGCGAAGATGTCCAGGATCAACCCGGTGCGGTCGATCACCCGCCGCTCCAGGTATTTCTCCAGGTTGCGCTCCTGGCCGGGGCTGAGCGCGTGGTTGACCAGGACCAGATCGGCGCCGCTGGCATCGGCGGCGGCCTTGACCTCCTCCAGCTTGCCGCTGCCGATCAGCGTCGCCGGACTCGGCTTGTCGATGCGCGCAGTGACGGTGGCGGCGATGCTGGCGCCGGCCGAGCGCGCCAGGTCGGCGAACTCCTCCAGCACATCGTCTTCCAACGGACCGCCCGCGTAGGGCTGGATCAGCAGTGCGTGTTCGCCGCGGCGGGACCGATCAAACACCCGCGGCTCCGCTGTTTACCACCGAACTACTCGACTTCGTCATCACCCGCACTGCCACCTTCGTTCTGCTGCACATAACCGCCGCCCGGTCCCACGCGCACGTTGCGCGCCGGCACCACGGTGGAAATGGCGTGTTTGTAGACCATCTGGCTGACGGTATTGCGCAGCAGGACCACGAACTGATCGAACGACTCGATCGTGCCCTGCAGTTTGATGCCGTTGACCAGATACACCGAGACAGGGACCCGTTCGCGACGCAACGCGTTGAGGAAAGGATCCTGCAAGGATTGCCCCTTGGACATGCTTGACTCCCAGATTATTGTTTTTATTGTCCGGGACGGCACTGCAGCTCCCCTGCCGTGGTCCGGAACGTCGATGTTACACAACCGCGGGCGCCAGCACAGCGCGACCGGCCGCCGGATCAGCCGAGGAAGGCGTCCAGGGCCGCCTGCAGGCGCCCGGCGTCGTGCATGGGGTCGAACCAGCGGGCATCCTGCTCGCCGCGCAGCCAGGTGAACTGGCGCTTGGCCAGTTGCCGGGTGGCGGCGATGGCGCGGGCGCGGAAGTCCGCCGCATCGCCGATGCCGTCCAGGTACTCCCAGGCCTGGCGGTAGCCGACCGCGCGCACCGCCGGCAGCGCCAGCGGCTGCGCCACTGCCTGCATCTGCGGCAACGCGCGCAAGGCGCGCACTTCGTCGAGGAAGCCCTGCCCCAGCATCGCGTCGAAGCGGGCCTCGATGCGCCCGTGCAGCACGGCGCGCTCGGCCGGCGCCAGCACCAGCTTGAGCACCCGCAGCGGCAGCCGCGGCGGCCCCGGATCCGCCTGCCAGGCACTGATCGGCCGGCCGCTGAGGCGGTACACCTCCAGCGCACGCTGGATGCGCTGCGCGTCGCCGGGGCGGATCCGCTGCGCCGCCGGCGGATCGATCCGCTGCAGTTCCGCGTGCAGCGCCGCCCAGCCGTCGGTCTGCGCTTGCGCGGCCAGCGCCGCGCGCAACTGCGGGTCGGCCGCCGGCATCGGCGCCAGCCCCTCCAGCAGCGCCTGGAAGTACAGGCCGGTACCGCCGGCGACGATCGGCAGGCGGCCGCGGGCGACGATCGCGTCCAGCGCCGCGCGGGCATCGGCGGCGAACTCGGCCGCCGAATACGTCTGCCAGGGATCGCGCAGGTCCAGCAGGTGGTGCGGTACCCGCGCGCGCTCGGCCGCATCGGGCTTGGCCGCACCGATGTCCAGGCCGCGGTAGACCAGCGCCGAATCGACGCTGACGATCTCGCCGCCGCAGCGTTCGGCCAGGGCGATCGCCGCGGCGGTCTTGCCCGAGGCGGTCGGGCCCATCAGCGCGATCGCGCGCGGGCGCCGGTCGGCCGCCATCAGTCCTCGTCCGGCCAGCGGATCGTCGCCGCAGCGGACGCTGTGACGGCGCGCGGCAACGGCACCGCCTGCAGGGCCTGCCAGACCTTCAGCGCGTCGACGGTGGGGGCGACGTCGTGCACGCGCAGCAGCGCGGCGCCGCGCTGCGCGGCCAGCAGGTGCGCAGCGACCGAACCGGCCACCCGCTGTTCCGGCGCCTCGCGCCCGGTCAGCTCGCCGATGCTGCGCTTGCGCGACAGCCCGGCCAGCACCGGCACACCCAGTTCGACCAGCCGCGCCAACTGCGCCAGCAACTGCAGGTTGTCGGCGGTGCTCTTGCCGAAACCGAAGCCCGGATCGACCAGGATGCGCCGCTTGTCGATGCCGGCCATCTCCGCGGCGAAGATGCGCTCGGCCAGGAAACGGTGCACCTCGCCGACCACGTCGTCGTAGCCGGGCGCGCTGCCGGCGGCATAGGCGTCGGCGGGCATGTGCATCAGCACCACCGGCACCCCGAGTTCCGCGGCGGCGTCCAGCGCGCCGGGCTGGCGCAGGGCCTGCACGTCGTTGATCATGCCGGCGCCGGCGGCGACCGCGGCGCGCATCACCTCCGGCTTGAAGGTGTCCACGCTCAGCGGCAACGCGGTCTGCGCGGCCAGCCGCTCGATCACCGGGATCACCCGCCGCAGCTCCTCCTCCACCGGCACCGGGGTCGCACCCGGACGGGTCGATTCGCCGCCGATGTCCAGCAGGTCGGCGCCCTCCGCGGCCAGGCGCAGGCCGTGCGCCACCGCCGCATCAACACTGGCGTACGCGCCGCCGTCGGAGAACGAGTCCGGGGTGACGTTGACGATGCCCATCACCCGTGGGCGATCGAGCAGCAGCCGGTGGGCGCCGCACTGCAGGCTGGGCGAGGTGTCGAACATCGGCGGGTCTCCTGATGGTGGCCGCGGCAGGCGGCGAAGCGGCTCGGCGAGTGCCGCGACGGTGACGTCGGCGGGCGACAGCGCCGGGCCGAACGCTGCCGTAGTGCGCAGCACGCGCGCATCGGCCGGCACCCGCCGACTACGAAGCGCGCATTGTCGCCCACGCACGCCGCGGCGACGAGTCTGGTATCGCCAGACGCGTCGCCGCCGCCCACAAAAAAGCCAGGGATCGCTCCCTGGCTTTTCGGCGATCGAACGCTGCCCCGCGCTTACAACTGTTCGGCCGGCCCGGCGATCGGCGGCAGCGGCCGCGAATTGCCCTTGTCGTTGCTGCCGTCCTTGCCGGACTTGTTCCAGCCCATCGGCGGCGGCGGATCGCGGCCTTCCATGATCGCGTCGATCTGCGGCGCGTCGATGGTCTCGTACTGCAGCAGCAAGTGCGACATGGTGTGCAGCTTGTCGATGTTGTCGGTGAGGATCTTCTTGGCGCGGTTGTAGGCGTTGTCGAGAATCTCGCGGACTTCGTCGTCGATCTTGCGCGCGGTCTCGTCGGACACGCTCTTGTGCTGCGTGACCGAACGCCCAAGGAACACCTCGTCCTCTTCCTCGCCGTAGGCGATCGGCCCCAGCTCGTTGGACAGGCCCCACTTGGTGACCATGTTCCGCGCCATCTTGGTGGCACGCTCGATGTCGTTGGAGGCGCCGGTGGTGACCTTGTCGGAACCGAAGATCAATTCCTCGGCGACGCGGCCGCCGTACAGGGTCGCCAGGCGGCTGTGCAGGCTCTCGCGGGTGGAACTGTAGCGATCGCCCTCGGGCAGGAACTGGGTGACACCCAGGGCACGGCCGCGCGGAATGATGGTGACCTTGTAGACCGGATCGTGGTCGGGCACCAGACGGCCGATGATGGCGTGCCCGGCTTCGTGATACGCGGTATTGGTCTTCTCTTCCTCGCTCATCGCCATCGAGCGGCGCTCGGCGCCCATCAGAATCTTGTCGCGGGCGCGGTCGAAGTGATCCATGCGCACTTCCTTGACCGACTCGCGCGCGGCGAACAGGGCCGCCTCATTGCACAGGTTGGCCAGGTCCGCACCGGAGAAGCCCGGCGTGCCGCGCGCGATCACCATCGGCTCGATGTCGTCGGCCAGCGGCAGTTTGCGCATGTGCACCTTGAGGATCTGCTCGCGGCCGCGCACGTCGGGCAGGCCCACCACGACCTGGCGGTCGAAGCGGCCCGGGCGCAGCAGCGCCGGATCCAGCACGTCCGGCCGGTTGGTCGCGGCGATCACGATCACACCCTCGCCGCCCTCGAAGCCGTCCATCTCCACCAGCAACTGGTTGAGGGTCTGCTCGCGCTCGTCGTGGCCGCCGCCCAGGCCGGCGCCGCGGTGACGGCCCACCGCATCGATTTCGTCGATGAAGATGATGCACGGCGCGTGCTTCTTGGCCTGCTCGAACATGTCGCGCACGCGGCTGGCGCCGACGCCGACGAACATTTCCACGAAGTCCGAACCGGAGATGCTGAAGAACGGCACCTTGGCCTCGCCGGCGATCGCCTTGGCCAGCAGGGTCTTGCCGGTACCCGGCGGGCCGACCATCAGCACGCCGCGCGGGATCTTGCCGCCGAGCTTGGTGAACTTGGTCGGGTCGCGCAGGAAGTCGACCAGTTCGCCAACCTCTTCCTTGGCCTCGTCGCAGCCGGCCACATCGCCAAAGGTGATCTTGATCTGGTCCTCGCCCTGCAGCTTGGCACGCGACTTGCCGAAGGACATCGCGCCCTTGGCACCGCCGCCCCCGCCCTGCATCTGGCGCATGATGAACAGCCAGAAGCCGATGATCAGGATGACCGGCAGGAAGTTCAGGACCAGCGACCAGAAGCCCGGACCGTTGTCGGGCTTCTGCCGGGTGATGTCCACGTTCTTGCTGTACAGCACGTCGATCAGCTTGTCGTCGCTCGGGCCGTACACCGAGCCCTCGCTGCCGTCGGCGCGCTTGAAGCGAATCGCGTTGACCGAGAGGTTGGTGGCGTCGGTGAAATCGACCGACTTCACCCGCCCGGCATCCACGTCCTTGAGGAACTGGGAGTAGGTCACGGTGTCGACGCCCGCGCCGCCGGCCAGACGCGGCGAGAAGCTGTTGAACACCACCATCAGCACGACGGCGACGACTACCCACAACAGCAGATTCTTGGTCAAGTCGTTCATCCTCATTGGCTCCGGTGTCCCTTCAACTCTGTCTCGATGCGTGGCATTGCGGATTCAGCCTTGCGTTCAGCTTACTTGATCTGGGCGCGCTTGCCCTGTCCGAGGGCGTAGACCTCCGGCGAGCGCTTGCGCGACGCGGCCGGCTTGCGGATGGTCACCTTCTCATAGCGGCGGCGCATGTCGCGGATGTAGTCGTCGAACCCCACGCCCTGGAACAGCTTGATCAGGAACGCGCCATTCGGCTTCAGGTGGCTGTCGGCGAACGCCATCGCCAATTCCGCCAGATGCATCATCCGCGGCTGGTCCACCGCGTCCATTCCGCTCTTATTGGGGGCCATATCCGACAGCACAAGGTCTACCGGGGTGTCGCCCAGCATGGCCTCGAACTGCGATAGCACCGTGTCTTCCCTGAAGTCACCGTGAAGGAACTCCACGCCGGCCAGCGGCGGCATCTCCAGGATGTCCAGGGCCAGCACCCGGCCGCGGTCGCCCATCGACTTGCGCACCTGCTGCGACCAGCCGCCCGGGGCAGCACCGAGGTCGACCACCACCATGTCCGGCTTGAGCAGCCTGTCGCGCTGCAGCAGTTCCTCCAGCTTGTAGGCCGCGCGCGAGCGCATGCCTTCGGCCTGCGCCTTCTTCACGAAGGGGTCGGCGAAATGTTCGCGGAGCCAGCGTTGGCTGCTTTTGCTGCGGGTGGCCATGGACGCACGGTCGGGAGGGGCGGCCATGATACCCTGATCGCCCTTGCCAACCCTGCTCCCACCTGCATGTCGATCAGCCTGACCTCGGCCCAGAACCGCTTCCTGCGCGGCCTGGCCCACGACCTCAAACCCCTGCTGCAGATCGGCAGCAAGGGCGTCACCCCGGCCTTCCTGGCCGAACTGGACGAGGTGCTGGAGCGCCACGAACTGGTCAAGGTGAAGGTCGGCGGCGACGACCGCGAGGCCCGCGACTCCGCCATCGGCAGCCTGGTGGAGCAATCGCACAGCGTGCTGGTGCAGCGCATCGGCCATACCGCGATCCTGTATCGCCCGGCCAAGGAAAACCGGCAGATCGTGCTGCCGCGCGCCTGAGCGCGCTCCCGGTGACCCTATGCAACTGACTCAGGACCTGCCCGACTACGCCTACGCCCTGCGCATGGCCGACGGCCGCCAGGCCAAGGTGAACGACCGGCTGCTGACCCGCAGCTTCATCCTCGCCCCGGACACCCTGGTCGAGGACTGGCAGGCGCCGCTGGCCGGCGACCTGCAGCCGCAGCATCTGCAACCGCTGCTGGACCTCAGCCCGGCCCTGGTGATCCTCGGCACCGGCGAACGCCAGGTGTTTCCCGCCGCGGCGGTGATGGCGCTGTTCCTGACCCGCGGCATCGGCATCGAAGTGATGAACAACGCCGCCGCGGCGCGCACCTACAACGTGCTGGCCGCCGAAGGCCGGCGCGTGGCGGTCGGGTTCCTGCTCGAAGGCTGAGCCAGGCGTCGCGGGCCGGGCGCTGCGACCTCCTGATCGTTGACCTTAGCGGCCTCAACCACGGCCTGGCCGCGCCGCGGACAACATGCGATCGAGACAGAGATGACGCCTGTAGTTCCTTTCGTCTCTGCAGATCGCTGCGTGGCGTCTGCCGCGGGATTCGAGCACAGCGCGTCGGGGCTGAAGCCCCTCCCACAAAACAATGCGTGCGCGGTGTCGCACCGGGGGAACCGCGGCGCTTGCGGCCCACTGGGCCGCGCCGATGGCGAACGCCCGGCGCGCTGCGCCGGGCCGGGGATCCGCCCACGCGACGGCGCGACCGGTTACTTCGGCGGCAGATACAGCAGTGGGTCGACCGGCTTGCCGTTGTAGCGGATCTCGAAGTGCAACATGTCGCGCGCCGCGCCGCTGTGGCCCATCTCGGCGATCTGCTGGCCGGCCTTGACGTTCTGGCCTTCGTTGACCAGGCGCTTGCGGTTGTGGCCGTAGGCCGACAGCCACTGTTCGTTGTGCTTGACGATGATCAATTCGCCATAGCCGACCAGTCCGGCGCCGGAATACACCACCACGCCATCGGCGGCGGCCCGCACCGCCTCGCCGTTGCTGCCGGCGATGTCCACACCCTGCTTGGTGGTTTCGCCGCTGACGAAGCGGCTGACCACCACGCCATCGGCCGGCCAGCGCCAGGAGAAGCCGCTGCTGACCGGTGTCGGCGCCGGCGCGACCGGAGGCCGCGCGACAGAGCCGGCACCGGACGCCGGCGGCGGCACCACAGGGCCAGCGCCGGGCCGTGCGGCGACCGTGCCGCCAGGCGGGTACAACCGCAGCGATTGCCCCGGGTAGATCGTGTACGGCGGCTGCAGGCCGTTCCAGCCCGCCAGGTCCTGCGGGGTGATGTTGTTGGCGCGGGCGATCGCATACAGCGTGTCGCCGCGGCGCACGGTGGCGCTGACCCCGGGCTTGGGCACGGACACGCGTGGCGCCAAGGCGGCAGCGGTGCCGCGCACCGGCGTACCGCCCGGCGTGCGCACCACCGTGGCGCTGCTGCAGGCGCCAAGCGCCACCGCCACCAGCACACCCAGGCCGCAACGCAGGCCGTTCCGCACCAACCGATCGACGCTCATCCGAACTTGGCTCTCCATATGACCCACACCACCAGCAGCGCCAGGATCGCCGAGGCGACCCAGCCGAGCGGCTCGATCCAGCGGCGCAACGCGGCTTCCGCGCGCGGCCCGCCGAGGCGGATCGCCCCGGCCACCAGGTACACGCGCTTGCCGCGTCCCACCAGCATGCTCGCCAGGAACGGTAGCAGCGGCACCCCGACGATGCCTGAGGCCCAGGTGAATATCTTCAGCGGAATCGGGGTGAAACCGGCCAGCACCAATAGCCAGAACGCGCGCCACGGCGACTCGGCGATGACCTCGCGCAGATGGCTGACCTGGGCGTCGATCTTCTGCGTCCAGCCCAGCCATTCGATCAGCGGCTGCACCGCGGCGAAGGCGAAATGCCCGAGCAGGTAGCCGATCAGCGCGCCAGCCAGGGAGCCGAGCAGGCTCAGCGTGGCGAACCACAGCGCGCGCCGCGGCTGCGCCAGCGACATCGGCGCCAGCATCACTTCCGGCGGCACCGGGAACACGATGGCCTCGGCGAAACTGAGCCCGGTCAGCAGCGCCGGCGCGCGGCGATGCCGCGACCAGCCGATGGCACGTTCGTACAACGGCCCGAAAATCTTCATCCAGCGAGGCTCCGAAAGGTCAATCCAGCATGCCCGAAAGCAACGGGACGAAGGTCACCGGCGCCAGGACGTCTTGTTCGATCTGGCCGTCGGCCGCGCGGCGCAGGCGGATCAGCGATTGCGCGGACGGGCCGCCGACCGGCGCCACCAGGCAACCGCCCGGAGCCAGCTGTTCGACCAGCGCATCGACCAGCGCCGGTGCCGCAGCGGTGACCACGATGGCATCGAACGGGCCATGCTCGGGCCAGCCGATGCGGCCGTCGTCGTGCTTGCTCCGCACGTTCATGCCGAGCTGGCGGAAGCGCTTGCGCGCTTGCCGCAGCAGGTCGCCGATGCGTTCGACGGTATGCACCTCCAGGCCCAGCGCGGCCAGGATCGCCGCCTGGTAGCCGGAACCGGTGCCCACTTCCAGCACCTTCTTCGGCGCCGCTTCCAGCACCGTCTCGGTCATGCGCGCCACCACCCAAGGTTGCGAGATGGTCTGGCCATGGCCGATCGGCAGCGCGGTGTCCTCGTAGGCGCGCGAGGCCAGCGCCTCATCGATGAACAGATGCCGCGGCACGGTGCGCACCGCGTTGAGCACGCTCTCGTCGCGGATGCCGGCCTCGCGCAGGCGCTCGACCAGGCGGTCGCGCACGCGCTGCGAGGTCATGCCGATGCCGATCGCTTCCGGCTGCAGGCGCAACCGCGGGGTCATGCCGTGCGGCCCAGCGCGGCGGTCAGGCCGCCGACCCAGCTGGCGACCTTTTCCAACGCCTGATAGCGGGTCAGATCGACCTGGATCGGGGTGATCGAGATGAAGCCGGTGCGCACCGCATGGAAGTCGGTGCCGGGGCCGGCGTCCTGCTCGCGCCCGGCCGGGCCGATCCAATACACGGTGGCGCCGCGCGGGTCGGTCTGCGGCAGGCACGGTTCGGAGCGGTGGCGGTTGCCGAGCCGGGTGACCTCGAAGCCCTTGATCTCCTGCCACGGCAGGTCGGGCACGTTGACGTTGAGGATGGTGTCGGCCGGCAGCGGATCGGCCTTGAGTTGGGCCACGATCTCCACCGCGGCACGTGCGGCGGTCTGGAAATGCTGTGGGTCGTGGTTGTGGGTGACCAGCGACACGGCCACCGCGGGCAGTCCGAGGAAGCGGCCTTCCATCGCCGCCGAGACGGTGCCGGAATAGATCACGTCGTCGCCGAGATTGGCGGAATTGTTGATGCCGGAGACCACGATGTCCGGGTCGAACTCCAGCATGCCGGTGAGCGCCAGATGCACGCAGTCGGTCGGGGTGCCGGCGACGCTGCAGGTGTCATGGTCGATGCGCTTGAGCCGGATCGGCAGATCCAGGGTCAGCGAATTGCTGGCGCCGGACCGGTCGCGGTCGGGTGCGACCACCGTCACTTCGTGGCCGGCGCCGCGCAACTGCTCGGCCAGCATGCGGATGCCGGGGGCGTCGACGCCGTCGTCGTTGCTCACTAATACGCGCATGGTGCTCCTCGAAAACCGGGGCATGATACCGGATGCGTCCGGCCAGGTCGCTGACGGCGCGCCGACGATCGCGGTGGCGGCCTTCGCGCGGCAGCCAACAGCGGCGCTGTCCTTGGCAATCAGCGTGACCACGATCCATGGCGCAGGCGCTGTCGGCGACACCCGCACTCACCTCAAACCACGCAGCACGCTCTAAGCTGTGCGCATGGCGCATTCCGACGACGAAGACCCCGCCGCCCTGTTCCGCGCGGCCATCGGCAAGGTGGCCCCGCTCAACGCGACGCCGCCGGCCAACCCCAAGCCGCGCCCCAAGCCGCGCGCACGCATGGCCGAACGCGACGACGCCGAGGCGCAAGGCGAGTTCCAGCAATTGCTCCGCCAGAGCGCGCCGCTGGAAGCCGGCGACGTGGCCAGCTACCGCCGCGAGCATCTGCCGGCGCGGGTGTTCCAACGCCTGCGCAAGGGCCAGTTCTCGGCCCAGGACGAACTGGACCTGCACGGCGCCACCGCCGCGCAGGCCGAGGCGCTGCTACGGCAGTTCCTGGCCGAGGCGCACGCGCACGAGTTCGGCTGCGTGCGGATCGTCCACGGCAAGGGCCTGCAATCCGGCGGCGTGCCGCTGCTGAAGAACCTGGTGGACCGCCTGCTGCGCCAGCGCAACGACGTGCTGGCCTTCCATTCGGCGCCGACCGCGCAAGGCGGCACCGGCGCGATGCTGGTGCTGCTGGCGCGGCGCTGAGCGGTGCCGCAGCCGCGGCGCGGTGGCGCGGATCGAGGGAAGATCGACGCACCACCGAGATCGCCGGCCGGACCATGTCCACACGGAAGCCGCCATCGCACACGGATCTGTAACAGTTGCGCAGGAGCGGCTTCAGCCGCGACCGGCTTGAACGAGAAGACCCCTCGCGGCTGAAGGGCACCTCGAACAACCTGCCACGACCTGGAGCCAGGGGCAGCATCTGTCGCAACGGCACCAGAGCGGCGCCTGATCGTGGTGGTTGGGAGGCTGAGGTGGCCGCTCGGCCACCTCAGCCGATCACGCCGGCACCATGGCCCGCTCCTGTAGCCGTGCCAGCCGCATCACGTTATGGCTGGCGACCTTCAGCCCGATCACCACCTTTGCCCGCGCCAAGCCGATGCAGCGTACGAACTTGCCGCCTTGTTGGGCCAAGCGCGCAAACGGGTGCTCGCCGAACACCCGATCCTTGGCAATGCGACGGTTCCGGCGCTTTGCTGCCTCGCTCAAGGGCTTGCGTGCCTGCCCTTGATGTTGGATCGCGGGGCGGTAACCACGCTTTTTCAGGTCTGCTTCTCGCGCTGCATCGGCATACCCGCTATCGGCCCATACCGTGCGGCCGGTGTTGTCCGGGTCCAGCACCTGCTCGAAGTGGCGGCTGTCGTGCACGTTGGCCGCGCTCACGTCGTAGCGGCGGATGAAACCCCAGCGGCGGTCCGTGCTGGCGTGCAGCTTGTAGCCGTAGAACGTCACCCCATGCTTCCTGGTCCAGCGTGCCTGCACGTCTTTCTGCGCACGCTTGGCATCACTCCAGTCCTGGCCGACGTCATCGCCCTGCTTGATCTGCGCGTTCTCCTCGCGCGTGTTGCGCTGGATCGGAGCGCTGACGATGCTGGCGTCGATGATCTGACCGCCGCGGGCAATGAACCCAGCACGTTGCAATTGCTCACCGATCGCCGTGCTGATGTCGCCCATCAGATCCTTGGTCTTGAGCCGTTCGCGCCACACCCAGATCGTCTTGGCGTCGGGCACCTTGCCGCTGTGTTCCAGTCCAAGGAATTGCTGGAAGCTGCGCCGATCCAGCACCTGATACTCCAGCGCATCGTCGGAGAGGTTGTACAACTGCTGCAACAGCAGCAGCTTGATCATCATCTGCGTCGGCCAAGCCGGACGGCCGCCGCGCTTGCCGGTACCCAAGGACAGCTTCGCGTCTACGGCGTGAGCAATCCCGGCAAAGTCGATATGCCGTGACAGCAGAGCCAGAGGATCGCCGATCTGCTGCCGCTTGGCTTCGCGTTCGTGGCCGGCAAACAGGCTGATCATCGTGGCGTCCTCGGCGTGTTCTCCAGACCAATGATGCCAAAGGTGGGGTTTTTAGAGGTGCCCTGAAGCCGCTCCTGCATCGGTGCATCGGCGTGCCGTCGCACGCACCTGCGGCATGCCCGCCAAAGGTCCGGTCAGGCCAGGACGCCATACGCGCGGACGCGATCACCTGACGTACGCACGCATTTCAATTTTCGCCCGCTGAAACGTCTTGTCAGAGAGTACCGCCCCTCTGCGAGCCGAACGTGACCGACGCAACCACCGAATTCCTCCTGCAACCCACTGATCTGGTGGACGTTTCCGCGAGCGCTGCAGCGTTCGCGTCGACATCGGCTCGGCTGGCCCGGCCGGCACCGTCGCCCCCGCCGAGCGGCAAGGCTGCCCCGTCCCGCTGGTGGCCGCTGTTCCTGGCGTCGTTCCAGGGGCGGACCGACTGGCACGGCAACCCGGTGCAGCGCGGGATCAAGGCCGCCAAGTACCTGCTGCGTTCGCTGCGCATGCCTGCCACGCATCTGCGTTTCCTCGACGAGCTGCGCCGCGATCCGCGGATGCGCGGCTATGCCGAGCGCGATCCGCGTCTGCTCGAGCGCCACCTGCATCGTTTCGTCAACACCCGCTGGGGCAGCAAGGCGCGGCTGCGCCACCTCCGGCAGCACTATCGCCTGATGCTCGAGCGCCTGCCGGCCGCGTTGTTCGACGCCATCTACCGGCAAGGCCAGGCGGACCTGGGGACGCTGCCGCTGCACGATGGCAGCGCGCTGACGCTGTCGCTGCTGCCGCCGGCGCCAATGAGCTGCGAAGGCGAACTGTGGCTGCAGCTCAGCGACGCGGCGGGACGCGAGCTGTATCGCCTGGTGCTGACCGTGACCGGCGACGCTGCCCATCCGACGGTGCTGATCGGTTGCCTGCAGGGCCCCAAGGGGGCCGACGCCCGCGACGTGGTGCGCGCGCTGACCAAGCAGATGAACGGGCTGAGGCCCAAGCAACTGATGCTGTCCCTGGCCTGCACCTTCGCCGAGCGCCTCGGCGCGAACGCGATCCGTGCCGTCTGCAATGGCGCGCATCCGCTGCAGCGCAAGCGAGACGTGTTCCTGTCCGACTACGACGCGTTCTGGATCGAACAAGGCGGTACGCCCATTGCCGATGGCTGGTTCGCGTTGCCACTGACTCCGGCGCGCAAGACCGCGGCCGATGTGCCCAGCCAGCATCGCGCGGCGTTTCGCCGCCGCGAGGCATTGCGCGCGCATGCCGAGGGCCTGCTGGCCGCCGCACTGCCGACCGCGTGCGCCGCCGCGCCGCGTGGCGGCCAGTGAGCCTGGCTATACTGCCGCGGCCGCTTCCCTGCAGGAGCACCAGCATTCGTGAGCCGGGCCGAGCACACCGAAGGCGCGCTGTCGCCGGAGCGGGCACATGCGCATCACGTCGACGCGTTGTTCAAGGAACATCACCGCGCCCTGCTCGCCTTCCTGCAGTGCAAGCTCGGCTCGATGGCGGACGCGCAGGACGTGGCCCAGGAGGCGTACATGCGCATCGTGACCCTTGAGCGTCCGGACGCGCTGACATCGCCGCGCGCCTATCTGTTCCATGTCGCCTCGAACCTGGCGGTAGACCGGCTGCGCATGCGCAAGGTCCGCGAAAACGCGGCGGTGGAGCTGCCGGAGCACGACCTGCCGCTCCCGCCGGTTCCGGAGCGTCACGCCACGGCCAGCGAGCAACTGCGCGTGCTGACCCGGGCGCTGCAGGAACTTCCGGCCAAGACCAGCCGCGCCTTCGTGCTGCACGTGATCGAAGGCAAGGACTTCGGCATGATCGCCAAGGCGATGAACGTGAGCGAACGGATGGTCCGCTACCATGTGGCCAACGCGCTCGCGCATTGCCGCAAACGCTTCGACGAAGCGGAGATCCCGTAATGGACAGCGGCATCGACAAGCACATCCTCGACGACGCCGCGCGCTGGTGGACCCTGCTGCGCGCACCCGACAGCAATGAGGACACCGTCGCGCGCTGGCTGGACTGGACGGAGGCCGACCCGCGGCACCTGCAGGCGTTCGAACAAATCAATGCGTTCGGCGGCGAGTTGCGCACGCTCGATCCCGTGGCGCGAGACGAACTGGTCCGCACCTTCGCGCCGCCGCGCGCGCGCTGGCGGCCGCTGCAGGTGGCGGCCTGCATCGGCGTGCTGGCACTCGGCAGCGCCCTCGCCTGGCGCCAGCTGCACCCGCCGCCGGTCACCCAGGTCTACAGCAGCGCGATCAGCCGCCATCACGACATCGTGCTGGCGGACGGGTCGAAGATCGCGCTCGGCGGCGCCTCGCGACTGAGCACCAGCTTCAGTGCCGCGCAGCGCCACGTGGACCTGATCGCCGGCGAGGCCTTCTTCGAGGTGGCGCATCACGCCGGGCGCCCGTTTGTGGTCGACGCCGGCGGCGTGTCGATCCTGGACGTCGGCACCGCCTTCGATGTCAGCCGCGACGGCGAACGCGTCGAGGTCGCGGTCACCGAAGGCCGGGTCCGCATCTACGGCGCCGGCCAGGTGCCGGCCGACGGCAGCGGCGGCCTGGAAGCGGTGGCCGGGCAACGCGTGTCCTACGACCCGGCCCGGCCCACGCTGCAGGTCAGCCAGATCGACGTGGCGCAGGCCACTGCCTGGCGCGATCACCGGCTGGAGTTCGTCGATACGCCGCTGGACACGGTCATCGCCAGGGTCAACCGCTACAGCGACCGCCCGCTGCGCCTGGCCGACCCGGAGCTGGCGCGGCTGAGCTTCACCGGTACGGTCGACACCCAGGCGACCGCGCAATGGATCGACGCCCTGCCGCAGGTGTTCCCGCTGCGGGTACGCCAGGGCAAGGACGAGATCGTGCTGAGCCGCCGTTAGGCAGCGGCTTCCCGGCCCTCTCCCGCCCAGTTTTGCCTGGACAGCGCGCAGCGCGGCCAGACGGACCGGGCGCCGCGTCGGGGAAGCCGCGCATGGCATAATTCGCGCTTCCGCTGGGGGGCGAAGTGCAGTGCGTGGGCTGAGGCGAGTGATCATCTGCGGCAGCCTGGCGCTGCCGCTCGCAACCTGGAACCAAGCTCCAGCCGCGCCCCTCCCGTCCGATGCACGCCAGATCGTGTTCTCGATCCCGCCGCAGGCGCTGTCCACGGCGCTGATCGCATTCGGCAAGCAGGCCAAGGTGCAGGTGCTCACCGCCAGCCCGACCCTGTCCGGGTTGCGCAGCGACGGGCTGCAAGGCGTGTTCACCCCGGACGCGGCGCTGCAGCGCCTGCTGCGATCGAGTGGCCTCACCTACAGCATGCTCGATGCGAACACGGTGGCGGTCACCCCTGCGGCCACGGCGCCGGTGGATCCTGCGGACGCCGCCGATGCGCACCGCGCCGGCACGCCGCCCAAGCTGCTGGAACAGGTCGACGCCGCGGCGCTGACCGAGCACGCCATGGGCGACGTGCCTGCCTATGCCAGCGACGCACTGCGTTATGCCGCCGATTCCATCGCCGTGCCGCAGTCGGTGAACGTGGTCGCCCCACACCTGCTGGCATCGCAACAGGTGCGCACCGTCGCCGACGCCCTGCGCAACGTGGCCAGCGTGCAGCAGATCGATAACCCGTTGCGCGCGCCGCTGTTCAAGATCCGCGGCATCTACACCGGCAACGGCATGACCGACGGGATGCCGAACAGCTTCGTCGGGCTCGGCGGCTATCCGCCGATGATCGGCGTGGAGCGGGTCGAGGTGCTCAAGGGGCCGGAATCGATCCTCGGCGACAGCAACGGCGGCGACATGAGCGGGCTGATCAACGTCGTCACCAAGCAACCGCTGCGCACGCCCAAGCGTGAACTCAGCTACATCCTGGGCGAACGCGGCGACGTGCAGGCCGGCCTCGATGCGACCGGGCCGATCGGCACCACGCCGCTGAGCTACCGGCTCGTCGTCTCCGGCCAGCATGCCGATTCCACGGCGCAAGGCTACGGCCCGCGCAACGCCGCCTACCTCGCCCCGTCCATCGCCTGGCAGGGAGACGACAACCGTCTGGTATTCGGCGTGCAGCGCGTGACCGATCGCCAGCCGGCCGCCGACCATGCGCTGCTGCTCGGCAACCGCGTGTCGGCGATGACCCCAAGGACCTTGCGCCTGGGCAATCCGCAGGACCACACCGCCTACCGCACCCAGCGCGCCTACTACCTGTTCGATCAGCGCCTCAGCGACCGCTGGCAACTGCGCAGCCGCGGCCAGTACGTGACCCAGGCCGTCGACGCGCGCAACTGGGGCATGTTGTCGCCGTCGCCGAACGGCATCGTGCTCGCCTATGCCGAGGCCTACCGCAATACAACGGCGCACTCCACCATCCAGAACGACCTGGTCGGCAGCTTCGGCGACGGGCCGCTGCGGCAGACCGTGACCCTCGGCCTGGACTACACGCGCGCGCGCATTGGCAGCAGCGATTACTTCATCCGGATGCACCGCAACCGCTACGACGTGTTCGGCGACGAGCGGCTGGGTCCGGTGCACTGGCCGCGTTCGCAGCGCGGCATCCGCCATTCCCCAGGCAGCCCCTGGTCGAGCCGTAGCGGCATCCTGCTGCAGGACCAGATCAGCATGGGCGAGCGCTGGGACGTGCTGCTGGCGCTGCGCCGCTCGGCGTACGAGATTTCCAGCTACGACGCCAGGGGCAAACTGCGCCAGTTGCGCCGGCGCCGCTGGGTGCCCAATGTCGGCGTGGTCTACAAATTGACCCCGGAGGCGTCGCTGTACGCCAGCACCATGAACGGCTTTGCGCCGAGCGCCGTGCTCGGCAAGAACGGCCGGCCGCTGCCGCCCGCGTTGTCGCGGCAGGTGGAGGTCGGTGCGAAGGTCGATCTGTTCGACCACCGGGCGCGGCTCAGCGCCGCCTACTACCAGATCACCGTCGACCGCAGTTTCGATCTGGTGCTGGCGCATCCGTCGTACTTCGCCAGGCCGATCGACAGCCAGAGCAACCGCGGGCTGGACCTGGATGTCGTCGGCACCCTCGCCCCCGGCCTGGAACTGAGCAGCAGCCTGGCGCTGGCCCGCATCGGCCGGCGCGACGGTACGCCGACCACCGGCGTGCCGCGCACGCGCTTCACCCTGTGGAGCAGCTACCAGTTCCAGGACAGCCGCTGGAGCGGCTGGGGGGTGGCAGGCGGCATCCTCGCGCGCGATCACACCCTCGGCCGCCGCCTGGCCGGCGGCTATTTCAAGATTCCCGGGCAGGCCAGCGTGGACGCGAACGTGTCCTATCACACCGAGACCTGGGGCGTGACCGTGGGCATGCGCAACATTTTCGATCGGCGGCTGTACGCCGACGAGTTCGATGAGACCTTCGTGCCGCTGCCGGAGGGCCGCAGCCTGTTGTTGACCGGCAGCTACCGGTTCTAGGGCCTGGCGGCCGGCGTGGCGGATGCGGCCAAGCTCAAGCCTCGGTAGACGCCTGCGGCGCCTCTTCGACCTCGCCGAGTTCGTGCAGCAACGCGGTGGCATAGCTGCCCGGCGGCAGGGCGAAACGCAGCTCCAGCGCGTCGCCCTGCCCGTCCAGCCAGCGCCACTGCAGGTCGGCCACGCGCAGGCGGGTCGCCCGCCGCTCCTGCTTCAGGCCCTCGCGTTCCAGACCTTCACGCAGGCGCAGTGCGACCGCCTCGTCCAGTGCCGAAAGTTCCAGCGCACGCGCCGCCTCGACGCTGCGCAACTCGCCGGCGCCCCACAGCGGCGCCGACGGATGGATGTCGAATCGCTGCAGGCGCTCGGCCAGCGCGTCAGACCGGGGCTCCGGACCGAACACGCTGCGGCTGCCGTCGAGCATCCACACCTCGCCGTCCAGCGCGCTGTCCCAGTTGCCGGCGGCCACGCGTGCGGCCAGCACCCGGTTGAACAGTTCCGAACGGGCCGCCGACAGCAGCAGCGAGCGCTGCTCGCGCCGCACCCGGCGACCGCCGAACATCGCCAGCGCGGCGCCGATGTTGCCGCCGTCGCGACCGAAGCGCTGTTCGCCGAACCAGTTGGGAATCCCGCGCGCGGCGATCTGCGCCAGCCGCGCCTCGATCGCCGGGCGCTCGCCACGCACCTCGCGCAGCACCAGCACGAAGCCGTTGCCGGCCAGCGCGCCGCGCGGCAGCTTGCGGTTGTGCCAGTGCGCCTCCAGCACCTGCAGGTCCGCGTCCTGCAGGCTGTCCAGGGACGGCGCCACGCGCTTGGGCAGATGCACCGAGAAGCGCTGGGTGGTGACCGCATGCCGGTCCTTCATGCCGGCATAGCCGATCGCCAGTTCCGCCACCCCGGCCCACTGCGCCAGGCGGCGCGCGGCGAAGGCGGTGTTCATGCCGCGCTTGCGCACCGTCAGTAACAGGTGCTCGCCTTCGCCGCTGGGCGCGAACGCCGGCACTTCATCGACCTGGAAATCCTCGGCGCTGCAGCGCATGCGCGCCTGCAGGGGCGCGGGCCCGAACGCGCGCGGCAGCTCGCTCACAGCGCCACCAGCAAGGCCACCGCCTGCGCCGCGATGCCCTCGCCGCGGCCGGTGAAGCCCAGCTTCTCGCTGGTGGTGGCCTTGACGCTGACGCAGTCCAGTTCGACCTGCAGCAGCGCCGCCAGGCGTTCGCGCATCGCCTGCGCATGCGGGCCGACCTTGGGCCGTTCGCAGATCACGGTGATGTCGGCATTGCCCACGCGCCAGCCGCGCGCGTGCAGCAGGCCCACGCAGTGATCGAGGAACTGCGCGCTGTCGGCGTCCTTCCAGCGCGGATCGGACGGCGGGAAATGCTGGCCGATGTCGCCCAGCGCCAGCGCGCCGAGCAAGGCATCGCACAGGGCGTGGATCACCACGTCGCCGTCGCTGTGGGCGAGCACGCCGCGCTCGTGCGCCACGCGCACGCCGCCGAGCATGAGGTGGTCGCCGTCGCCGAAGGCATGGACGTCGTAGCCCTGGCCGATGCGGATGCGGGGAAGTTCAGACATTGGCATGGAGACATCCCACAAAAAATGAAAAAGGACGGAGCACGTGCCGCGCCGCGGCGGCCACATCCGACGGCAGGCGCATCACGACTGCCGCGCGCGCTGGAACAGTTCGAACTCGAACCGCGCCAGGTCGGCCGGCGTGGTGACCTTGAAATTGTCTTCGGCGCCTTCCACCAGCAGCGGCCGCAGCCCCAGCAACTCCATCGCCATCGCGTCGTCGGTGACCTCGACGCCGGCCGCGGCGGCCTGCTCCAGGGCCCGGCTCAGTTGCATGCGCCGGAACAGTTGCGGGGTCAGCGCGCGCCACAGGCGCTCGCGCGGTTCGGTGCCGTCGATGCCGCCGTCGTCGCCGGCACGCTTGAGCGTGTCGCGCACCGGCGCGGCCAGGATCGCGCCGACCGGATCGCCGCGCCCGGCCTCCAGCAACCGGTCCAGGTCGGCCAGCGCCAGGTTCGGTCGCGCCGCATCGTGCACCAGCACGAAATCGTCCGCCTTCACCGACTCGGGCAACGCGTGCAGCGCGGCCAGCACCGAGCCGGCACGGCTGCCAGCGCCCAGGCAGGTCAGCACCGGCTTGCCGGCCAACTCGGTCCAGCCCGGCCACTGCGCATCGTCGGCGCCCAGCGCCACCATCGCCCCGGCCACCGCCGGATGCGCCAGCAACGCTTCCAACGCATGCGCCAGCAACGGACGCCCACCCGCCTGCAGATACTGCTTGGGCGTGGCACCGCCGAAACGGGTGCCGCGGCCGGCCGCCGGGACCACGGCCCAGACCGTGGCCATCAGGGTTGCTCGCCCGGCGCCGGGGTGACGGGCGCCGGCTGCGCGCCCGCGGCCGTGCCGGCCGGCGCCGCCACCGGCGCGTTCTCGACCACGCGGTAGAACTTTTCGCCCGGCTTGATCATGCCCAGTTCGCTACGCGCGCGCTCCTCGATCGCCGCCTCGCCGTCCTTGAGGTCCTTGACCTCGGCGGCGAGCGCGGCGTTGCGTTGCTGCAGTCCTTCGTTGTCGCGCTTCTGGTGCTCGACCTGGCTTTCGAGCACCAGCACTTCGCCGGAATTGCCCGGGCCGAGCCAGAAACGGTACTGCAGCCACGCCAGCAGTCCCGCCAGCACCAGCAGCAGCCAGCGCCAGTTGCGCACGGCTTATCGCTTGAGCGAGACGAAAGCGTCGCGCCCGGCGTAGCGCGCGGCACTGCCCAGCGCTTCCTCGATGCGCAGCAGCTGGTTGTACTTGGCCACGCGATCGCTGCGGCACAGCGAGCCGGTCTTGATCTGGGTGGCGGTGGTGGCCACGGCGATGTCGGCGATGGTGGTGTCCTCGGTCTCGCCGGAACGGTGCGAGACGATGGCCGCGTAGCCGGCCTTGTCGGCCATGGCGATGGCTTCCAGGGTCTCGGTCAGGGTGCCGATCTGGTTGACCTTGATCAGGATCGCGTTGGCGGTGCCGGACTCGATGCCCTGCTTGAAGATCTTCGGGTTGGTCACGAACAGATCGTCGCCGACCAGCTGCACCTTGTTGCCGATGCGGTCGGTGAGCAGCTTCCAGCCGGCCCAGTCGTCCTCGGCCAGGCCGTCCTCGATGCTGACGATCGGGTACTGCGCGGCCCAGTCGGCGAGGAAGTCGACGAACTGCTCGCTGGTCAGGCGCTTGCCCTCGCCCACCAGGTGGTACTTGCCGTTGTCGTAGAACTCGCTGGAGGCCACGTCCAGGCCCAGCAGCACGTCCTCACCGGCGGTGTAGCCGGCCTTGCCGATCGCTTCGAGGATGGTGTCCAGCGCTTCGACGTTGCTGCGGAAATCCGGGGCGAAGCCGCCTTCGTCGCCGACCGCGGTGGACAGGCCGTGGCCCTTCAGCACCGACTTCAGCGCATGGAAGATCTCGGTGCCGGCGCGAAGCGCCTCGGAGAACGAGGCGGCGCCGACCGGCAGCACCATGAATTCCTGGAAATCGACGTTGTTGTCGGCATGCGCGCCGCCGTTGATGATGTTCATCATCGGCACCGGCAACGCCAGGTTGGCGGTGTTGCCCGCGGCCAGCGACTGCCACAGCGGCTGCTTGCGCGAGGCGGCAATGGCATGCGCGTTGGCCAGCGAGACGCCGAGCAGCGCGTTGGCGCCCAGGCGGCCCTTGTTCTCGGTGCCGTCCAGGTCGATCAGGCGGCGGTCCAGGCCTTGCTGGTCGGCGGCGTCGAAGCCCTGCAGCGCGCTGGCGATGGTGGTGTTGACGTTCTCCACCGCCTTGCGCACGCCCTTGCCGAGATAGCGGGTCTTGTCGCCGTCGCGCAGCTCGACCGCTTCCTTGGTGCCGGTGGACGCGCCCGAGGGCACCGCGGCACGACCGAACGAACCGTCCTCCAGGATGACATCGGCTTCCAGCGTGGGATTGCCGCGGCTGTCGAGGATTTCACGGGCGTGGATGCTGCGGATCGTACTCATGGGCGGGCCGGTTACCTGTCAGGAGAGGGGGCGGGGAACGAATGCCGCATGATTATCCCCGCCGGCCCATCACTTGCCAAATCACGCCGATAACGCGGCTCAGCGGAGGATCGCGGACAGGGGGATCGCCACGATCAGCAGCAGCGCCAGCAGCGCGGCCGCGATGACCGCAAAGACGCGTCCCCGCCGCAATCGCCAGGCCTGCACCGCGGCGAGCAGCCCACCCGGTGCGGAGACCGCCAGCACGCCCAGCGAGGTGAGGATCCACGGACGCATGGCCCGGATGGCGTTGTCGCCATCGCCGGGCACGCCGATGCTGGCGAGGAAGGACAGGACCGTGCCGACCAGGGCGAGCCAGGCCAGCAGCGCCAGCAGCGCCAGCAGCAACGCGGCCAGCCCCCACGACCGGCCGCAGCGAGGCGACGAGGTCGCCGCCATGCGCACCTCAGGCGAAGCGCGAGAACCCGTGCTTCTTGGTGACCGCGTCCAGTTCCATCAGCGTTTCCAGCAGCGCTTCCATCTGGTCCAGCGGCCACGCGTTGGGGCCATCGGACAGCGCCTTGGACGGATCCGGGTGCGTCTCGGCGAACACGCCGGCCACGCCCACCGCCACCGCCGCGCGCGCCAGCACCGGCACGAATTCGCGCTGGCCGCCGGAACTGCCGCCCTGCCCGCCCGGCAACTGCACCGAATGGGTGGCGTCGAACACCACCGGGCAGCCGGTCTCGCGCATCACGCTCAGCGAGCGCATGTCGCTGACCAGGTTGTTGTAGCCGAAGCTGGCGCCGCGCTCGCAGACCATGATCTGCTCGTTGCCGGTGGACTTGGCCTTCTCCACCACCGGCTTCATGTCCCACGGCGACAGGAACTGGCCCTTCTTGATGTTGACCGGCTTGCCGGCGGCGCACACGTTCCTGATGAAATCGGTCTGCCGCACCAGGAACGCCGGGGTCTGCAGCACGTCCACCACCGCCGCCACCTCGTGCATCGGCGTGTACTCGTGCACGTCGGTCAGCACCGGCACGCCGATCTGGGTCTTCACCGCCTCCAGCACCTTCAGCCCTTCTTCCAGGCCGGGGCCGCGGAAGCTGGTGCCGGAGGTGCGGTTGGCCTTGTCGAAGCTGGACTTGAAGATGAAGTTGATGCCCAGCCGGCCGGTGATCTCCTTGAGCCTGCCGGCAACGTCGAGCTGCAGTTGCATCGACTCGATCACGCACGGGCCGGCGATCAGGAACAGCGGCTGGTCCAGGCCGACGTCGAAGCCACACAGTTTCATTGGATCACCTATCGGTTGAGCCTCGTTCCGTTCGGGCACGAGATGTTTGGCGAGGTTACTCCCCTCTCCCATCGGGAGAGGGGCTGGGGGTGAGGGTCCGGGCGAAGCCTAGGGAACTCAAACTCCGCGAGGCTTCGCCCCGCACCCTCATCCGGCGCTTCGCGCCACCTTCTCCCACAGGGAGAAGGAACTACGCGCGCGCTTCCTTCAACAACTTCCCACCCGCCTTGCGTTCGCGCGCAGCGCGCACGAAGCCGATGAACAACGGATGGCCGTCGCGCGGCGTGGACAGGAATTCCGGGTGCGCCTGGCAGGCCAGGAACCACGGATGCGTCTCGCGCGGCAGTTCCACCATCTCCACCAGGGTGTCGTCCATCGACTTGGCGGCAATCACCAGGCCGGCGTCCTCGAGCTGGGTGCGGTAGCGGTTGTTGAACTCGTAACGGTGGCGATGGCGTTCGGCCACCACGTCCTTGCCGTACAGCTCGCGCGCCAGCGTGCCCGGCTTGAGCCGTTGCTCCTGCAGGCCAAGGCGCATGGTGCCGCCGAGGTCGGACTTCTCGTCGCGCTTCTCCACGTCGCCACTGGCGGTGCGCCACTCGGTGATCAGGCCGATCACCGGGTACGGCGACTGCCGGTCGTTCTCGGTGCTGTTGGCCGCATCCAGCCCGGCGACATGCCGCGCATAGTCGACCACCGCGGCCTGCATGCCGTAGCAGATGCCGAAGTACGGTACGCCGTGCTGGCGCGCATAGCGCGAGGTCAGCACCTTGCCTTCGAAGCCGCGGTCGCCGAAGCCGCCCGGGACCAGGATGCCGTCCACGTCGGCCAGCGCCGCCATGTCGCTGCCTTCCAGGTCCTGCGCTTCCAGCCACTTCAGGTTGACCTTGGTGCGCTGGCGCAGGCCGCCGTGCTTGAGCGCCTCGCCGACCGACTTGTACGCATCCTGGTGGTCCACGTACTTGCCGACCACAGCGATGGTGACCTCGTCGAGCGGATGCTTGATCGCATCGACCACCGCTTCCCACTCCGACAGGTTGGCCGCGCCGACCTTGTCGCGCAGCTTGAACTGCTCGATGACGATCTCGTCCAGGCCCTGTCGGTGCAATTCCAGCGGCATGCCGTAGAGCACGTCGATGTCGGCGGCACTGATCACCGCGCGCTCGGAGACGTTGGTGAACAGCGCGATCTTGCGCCGCTCCGAATCCGGAATCGCCTGCTCCGAGCGGCACAGCAGCACGTCCGGCTGGATGCCGATCGAGCGCAGTTCCTTGACCGAATGCTGGGTCGGCTTGGTCTTCAGTTCGCCGGCCGCAGCGATGTACGGCACCAGGGTCAGGTGCATGAACATGGCCTTCTCGGCGCCGCGCTCGGTGCGCACCTGGCGGATCGCTTCCAGGAACGGCAGCGATTCGATGTCGCCGACGGTACCGCCGATCTCGACCAGCGCCACGTCGTAGCCGGCGGTGGCTTCATCCACGCAGCGGCGGATCTCGTCGGTGATGTGCGGAATCACCTGCACGGTGGCGCCTAGGTAGTCGCCGCGCCGCTCCTTGCGGATCACGTTCTCGTAGATGCGTCCGGTGGTGACCGAGTTCTTGCGCGACAGGCGCGTGCGCACGAAGCGCTCGTAGTGCCCCAGGTCCAGGTCGGTCTCGGCACCGTCGTCGGTGACGTACACCTCGCCGTGCTGGAACGGGCTCATCGTGCCCGGGTCGACGTTGATGTAGGGGTCCAGCTTCATCATCGTGACCGACAGGCCACGTGCTTCGAGAATGGACGCAAGCGAAGCGGCCGCGATGCCCTTGCCAAGCGAGGACACTACGCCGCCGGTAACGAAGATCAGGGGGGTCATGGCTCAAAGGCCTCCCGGAAAGCCATAGTTTAACGGGTGAAGCGGATTTGCCCAAGCGCTTTTGCGCAACAGCCGCCCCACAAAAAAGCGACGCCCCGGGCGACCGGGGCGTCGTGTGCAGGAAACCGTGCGCAAACTCAAGGCTTGCGCGCTTCCTCTTCCTCTTCCTTCTTCGGCGCGGCCGCATCCTTGCCGGCCTTGTGCTCGGCGGCCGCGGCGGCGCGGCGCTTGGCCTTGGCGTCGGCCTCGGCCTTTTCCTTGGCGACCTGCGCCTCGTAGGCGGCGGCACCGGAGGCGGCCGGATCGGCGCTCTGCGCCTGGGCCATCGCGACCGGCACGGCCACCGCGGCGGCGACCAGGGCGGCCAGGGTCAACAGCTTGCGAACGTTCATGGCGGACTCCTTTGGGGCGTGCGACGAAGATGTGGGCGACGTCGCGGTTTTTCCAGGGCCAGCGTAGCGTGGACCCCCCGCACCCGCCCTGAACACCGGCGACGTGCAAAAAACCGCCGCAGACCGCACACTTCCGGATCTGCTTCGCGCCACCTGCTGAGACGCATGAATACCCGCTACAACGCCGCCGACATCGAAGTTCTCTCTGGCCTGGACCCGGTCAAGCGCCGGCCCGGCATGTACACCGACACCGCACGGCCAAACCACCTGGCGCAGGAAGTCATCGACAACGCCGTCGACGAGGCTCTGGCCGGCCATGCCCGGCACATCGAGGTGACGCTGTACAAGGACGGCAGTTGCGAGGTGTCCGACGACGGCCGCGGCATGCCGGTGGACATCCACCCGGAAGAGAAGATTTCCGGCGTCGAACTGATCCTCACCCGGCTGCACGCCGGCGGCAAGTTCAGCGACCGCAACTACACCTTCAGCGGCGGCCTGCACGGCGTCGGCGTCAGCGTGGTCAATGCGCTGTCCACCCGGGTGGAACTGTTCATCAAGCGCGACGGCAACGAGTACCGCATGGCCTTCGCCGATGGCTTTGCCGCCTCCAAGCTGGAGATCGTCGGCAGCGTCGGCAAGAAGAACACCGGCACGCGCCTGCGTTTCTGGCCGGACCCGAAGTATTTCGACACGCCGAAGTTCGCGGTGCGCGCGCTGCGCCACCTGCTGCGCGCCAAGGCCGTGCTGTGCCCCGGCCTGACCGTCAAGCTGCACGACGAGGCCACCGGCGAGCAGGACACCTGGTATTTCGAGGACGGCCTGCGCGACTACCTGCGCGGCGAACTGGCCGAGCGCGAGCTGCTGCCGGCCGAGCTGTTCGTCGGCAGCCTGAAGAAGGACCGCGAGATCGTCGACTGGGCGGTGGCCTGGGTGGTGGAAGGCGAACTGGTGCAGGAGAGCTACGTCAACCTGATCCCCACCGCGCAGCACGGCACCCACGTCAACGGCCTGCGCAGCGGCCTCACCGACGCGCTGCGCGAGTTCTGCGATTTCCGCAACCTGCTGCCGCGCGGCGTCAAGCTGGCGCCGGAAGACGTGTGGGACCGCGTGGCGTTCGTGCTGTCGCTGAAGATGACCGACCCGCAGTTCAGCGGCCAGACCAAGGAACGCCTGTCCTCGCGCCAGGCCGCCGGCTTCATCGAGGGCGCCGCGCACGACGCCTTCAGCCTGTGGCTGAACCAGAACGTGGAGACCGGCACGCGCATCGCGCAGATCGCCATCGACCGCGCCAGCGCGCGGTTGAAGACCGAGAAGCAGATCGTGCGCAAGAAGGTCACCCAGGGCCCGGCGCTGCCGGGCAAGCTGGCCGACTGCATCAGCCAGGACCTGTCGCGCACCGAACTGTTCCTGGTCGAGGGCGACTCGGCGGGCGGCAGCGCCAAGCAGGCCCGCGACAAGGATTTCCAGGCGATCCTGCCGCTGCGCGGCAAGATCCTCAACACCTGGGAAGTGGCCTCCGGCAGCGTGCTGGCCTCGGAGGAAGTGCACAACCTGGCGATCGCGATCGGCTGCGACCCGGGCAAGGACGAGATCGACGGCCTGCGCTACGGCAAGGTGGTGATCCTGGCCGACGCCGACTCCGACGGCCTGCACATCGCGACCCTGTTGACCGCGCTGTTCCTGCGCCACTTCCCCGCCCTGGTGCGCGCCGGCCACGTGTTCGTGGCGATGCCGCCGCTGTTCCGCGTGGACGTGGGCAAGCAGGTGTTCTACGCGCTGGACGAGGAAGAGAAGCGCTCGCTGCTGGACAAGATCGAACGCGAGAAGATCAAGGGCCAGGTCAGCGTCACCCGCTTCAAGGGCCTGGGCGAGATGAATCCGCAGCAGTTGCGCGAATCCACCATCCACCCCGACACCCGGCGCCTGGTACAGCTGACCGTGGACGACGGCGACCAGACCCGCTCGCTGATGGACATGCTGCTGGCCAAGAAGCGCGCCGGCGACCGCAAGCAGTGGCTGGAGACCAAGGGCGACCTGGCGTCGCTGGAGGTCTGAGGCGACGCAAGCGCGGCTGCTTGCTGCCGTCGCAGGAGCGGCTTCAGCCGCGACCTGGCGTTGTCGGGAAAGCCCTGTCGCGGCTGAAGCCCGGCGGCGGAGCCTGGGCTTTCGCACCAGCACGCCTGTTAGTCAGGCAACCGGCGATCGACCGCCACCTGGGGCTTAGCCGCGCGCAGGCGCCGCCGGCACCACGCCGGTGCAGTCGTGATCCTGCAGTTCTTCCGCACCGACCCCATCACCGGGAAGCGCGGTGGCGGCCAGCAGCACGAAGCCCGGACGGCCATCGAACTCCGCGCCGACCACCGCCAGGGTCTGGTGGGCCATGTGCTGGTGCGGCGGCAGGGCGCGTGCCAGCAGGGTCAGTGGATTCGCCTCCAGCGCCTCGCCGTCCAGGCGCATGGCCCGATAGGCGTGCCCGTGGAGCGGCTGCGGCAACGGCGCCCAAGTGGGGCCGATCGCCGCCTGCATCGCCTGCAACTGGTCGCGCACCTGCGGCGCGAGGCAATCAATATGGATATGCAACTGGTCCTGCGAACGCGCCGAGGGCGGATTGATCGTCAGGCTGGTCAGTTCGCGCGGCAGCGGCCGCTGCAACAACCGCTCGACCCGGGTGCGCGCCTGCCAGGCCAGGCCCAGCCAGTTCGGCGCGCCGGCACCGCGCGCGCGCGGATCCTCGATCCCGCTCACCGGCACCGTCGGGATCAGCAGGTACTGGTAGTCGCCGCGCAGGTCCTTCATCAAGGCATAGCGTTCGCCTGGCCAGGGATGCACGTCGCTGCACGGCGCCGGATCGGCACCGAGCCGCGCCTGCGGCAGGCAACGCGTACTCACCAATCGCCACAGGCGATGCCGATCGTGCGCATGCGCATCGTGCGCGGCCGGCGAGTCGGCCACCGGCGGCGGCGCACCGGCGCAACCGGCCAGCAGCACAACCAGGGACAGGCACAACGGCAGCTGGAAACGAACTGAAGGCATGCGTGACGGATCGGAGTACGGGACGAGCCGAGGATTGTAGCCAGCGCCGATGACCGGCATGGCGCGGTGCACTGCCGCCGACCATGGCTTTGTGCACATCCGCCGCGCCGGCGCCGCGGCCTAGCATGCCGGCTCCCTCCCTGCGAGCGACCGCCCGTGCCGACCTTCCCCTCCGTGCTGCTGGCCGTGCTGCTGGCGGCGACACCGATGACCGCGGCACTGGCCGCCGACGCCGATGCGGCGAACGCCGACAAGGCCGACAAGCCCGCCGCCGTCGAACCGGCGCCCCTGCCGGCCGACGCGCAGACCAGCCAATCCACCCAGCTCGACGGCCGCACCCTGCGCTACACGGTCAAGGTCGGCACGCTGCCGGTGAAGGACAAGCAGGGCAAGGTCGTCGCCGACGTGGTCTATACCGCCTACACCATGGACGGCAAGGACCGTCCGGTCACCTTCGCGCTCAACGGCGGCCCCGGCGCGGCCTCGGTGTACCTCAACCTGGGCGCGATCGGGCCGAAGGTGGTGGCGTTCGGCAGCGAGGGCGACAGCGCCTCGGCGCCGGCGCAGCTGCGCGACAACCCCGGCACCTGGCTGGACTTCACCGACCTGGTGTTCATCGACCCGGTCGGCACCGGCTTCAGCCGCTCGCGCGTGCCCGACGAGCAGGCCAAGAAGCAGTTCTACAACCCGCAGGCCGACATCGAGTACCTCTCGCGCACCATCTACGACTGGCTGCTGAAGAACCAGCGCCTGCAGTCGCGCAAGTACCTGGTCGGCGAAAGCTACGGCGGCTTCCGCGGCCCGCGCATCACCCACTACCTGCAGACCAAGCTCGGCGTGGCGATGAACGGCGTGGTCCTGGTCTCGCCGTATCTGAACCCGACCCTGGACGACAACGGCGACGTCTCGCCGCTGCCGTGGATGCTGACCCTGCCGTCGATCACCGCCGCACGCCTGGAACGCGAGGGCAAGCTGACCCCGGAGGCGATGCGCCAGGTGATCGACTACACCCGCGGCGACTACGTCACCGCGCTGCTGCGCGGGCGCTCCGACCCGGCCGGCACCACCCGCATGATCCAGCAGGTGACCGCGATGACCGGCCTGGACCCGGCCTTCGTGCGCCGCGCCGGCGGCCGCCTGGAGACCCAGGCCTACTTGCGCGAGGTGTTCCGCGACAAGGGCGAACTGGGCAGCCGCTACGACTCCAACGTCACCGCCTTCGACCCGTTCCCCAACGCCCCCGAGCAACGCGCCAACGACCCGCTGCTGGACAGCATCATCGCCCCCACCACCACCGCGATGGTCGATTTCGTGACCCGCGTGGTCGGCTGGAAGGTCGACGCCCGCTACGAGGCGCTGAACTACGACGTGAACCGGCTGTGGGACTGGGACGACGAACTGCGCAAGGGCTCGGTGACGCAATTGCGCCAGGCGGTGGCGATCGACCCGAAGCTACGCGTGCTGATCGTGCACGGCTGGAACGACCTGTCGTGCCCGTTCATGGGCTCGGTGCTGACCGTGGACCAGATGCCGGTGATGGGCAACGACCCCACCCGCGTGCAGGTCAAGAACTACCCCGGCGGCCACATGTTCTACAACCGCGCCGACAGCCAGCGCGCGTTGCGGCAGGATGTTCTGGCGATGTATCGGGCGAATTGATGGAAATGGGGAATTGGGAATGGGGAATCGCAAAAGCGGTTCCCCAGTCATCGAGACGATACCCCGACCTGCGTGGTTCGGGAGTGCTATCGCGATAGAGTCACTCGGCTGCGCGACGTCGCCACGCAGGCAACACTCGCTGCGACAAGAGGACGTAAGCCGTATCCAGACTCCTTTCGGAGGGCGACATCGTCACCGTTCGCGGGAAATCTATGCTTTTACGATTCCCGTTTCCCTACTCCCGATTCCCGGCTCCCTCACACCCACCCAGCCAAGGCGAATCCGCGGAAAATCAGATACGCCACGCCGGCGGCGGCGGGAATGGTGAGGATCCAGGCCCAGACGATGCGTTCGATGACGCCGAAGCGCAGCGAGCGCGGGTTCTTGGCGAAGCCCACGCCCATGATCGCGGTGGAGATGCTGTGGGTGGTGGACACCGGCATGCCGAAGTGCGCGGCCAGGGTCAGGATCGTGGCCGAGCTGGTCTCCGCGGCGAAGCCGTGGATCGGATGCAGCTTGACCATCTTGTGGCCCAGAGTCTTGATGATCTTCCAGCCACCGGAGGCGGTGCCGGCGGCCATCACCACCGCGCAGGTCAGCACGATCCAGGTCGCGATGCCCTGCCCCTGATGGGCGTCGGGATGCAGGAACGCCAGCCACGACGGCAGGTCGTCCAGGGCGCCGGTGCTCTGCGCGCCGATCAGGGTCATGGCGATGATGCCCATGGTCTTCTGCGCGTCGTTGTGGCCGTGCGCGTAGCCCATGTACGCGGCCGAGGCGATCTGCGCCTTGCCGAAGAAGGCGTTGACCCAGCGCGGCCGCGCCAGCCGCCCGAGCGGGCCGCCGAGCCTGGCCAGGCCGGCGATCGCCGCCCACAGCAGCAGCATCACCGCGATGCCGAGCAGGAAGCCGGCGATCGGCGAGGTGACCATCGGCACGAACACCTTCCACAGCAGGCCCTTGTTCTTGGCCCAGTCGCCGACGGTCTGCGACCAGATCAGCGCATCCCAGTCGTTGTGCGCCGCGGCCAGGCCGGCGCCGCACAGGCCGCCGATCAACGCGTGCGAGGACGAGGACGGCAGGCCCTTCCACCAGGTGATCAGGTTCCAGACGATGCCGCCGAGCAGCGCGCACAGCACCACCTGCGGGGTCACCGCGACCACGTCGGTGTTGAGCAGGCCGGAGGCGATGGTCATCGCCACCGCGGTGCCGGTCAGCGCGCCGACCAGGTTCATCGCCGCGGCCAGCATCACCGCCCAGCCGGGGCTGAGCACCTTGGTGGCGACCACCGTGGCGATCGAGTTGGCGGTGTCGTGGAAGCCGTTGATGAATTCGAACACCAGCGCCGCCAGGATCACGATCAGGACCAGGCTCAGCATCGGCGCGCCTCCACGCACGCGGCGGCGGCGGCCGGCGCGCGCAGGGCGCCACGGCCGCGCGGGCAGCTACTCCGCAGCGCGTCCATCAGGAGTTCTTCAGCACGATCTGGTAGACCACCACGCCGGCCTCGCGGCAACGGTCGATGGCCTTCTCCAGGATTTCGAAGAACTCCTTGAGCAGGAACATCTGCAGGTTGTCCAGGCGGCCGGAGTAGATGTCGCGGTACAGCTCCAGCATCAGCCGGTCGGCCTCGTTCTCCAGCGAGCGCAGCTTGTCGTTGAGCGCGCTCATCCGGTCCAGGTGCATGTTGCGCAGGTCGTGGACCATCTCCACCACCACCGCCGCGGCCTGCTCCAGCATCGCCGCGCGCGGGGCGAAGTCGATGTGCTCCAGGTGCTGGATCGCCAGCGAGTAGCGGTCGGCGAACTTCTCCACCTGCTTGGGGATCTTGTACAGCGCCGAGCCCAGCGCCTCGATGTCCTCGCGCTCGATCGGGGTCATGAAGCTGTCCACCAGCGCCTGGCCGATCTTGTCCGAGGCCGCGCGCTCGCGCAGGCGCGCCAGCTTGAAGGCGTCCAGCGCCGGCTGCCGGTCGGACTCGCGCATCATCGCGTGCAGGGCCTTGGTGCTGTCGTAGGCGGCCTGTGCCGCCTCGTCGAGCAGGGTGTAGAACTGCTTGCCGGAACCGAAGATGGTCTGCAACGAAAACATGCAACGCGCTTCCCGCCGTCGCGGGAAGGACGGCACTGGGGCGGAATTATGACTGTTTGCTGACACCTGCGGGTAGTCGCGGCCGCTGGGCAGGCCCCGGGCCATGTCGGCGCGGCGTGGACGCGGCCCCCGCCCGGGTTTGTTACCATCGCCGCCGCGCCCTTCGCGGGCGCACCCTATGGACGACAACCCCAGCCCCCCTCCCCTGCGCCGCAACGGCGCCCATGTCCCCGCTTTCCTTGGCGCCAAGGAGCGCGCACATGCTTGAACTGTTGATCGTTGCAGCCCTCATCCTGCTCAACGGTTTCTTCGCGATGTCCGAGATGTCGCTGATGACCTCGCGCAAGAGCCGGCTGAAGCAGATGGCCCAGTCCAGCACGCGCGCGGCCAAGGCCCTGGCGCTGGCCGAGAACCCCGAGCACTTCCTGTCCACCGTGCAGATCGGCATCACCGCCATCGGCATCCTCACCGGCACCTTCGGCGGCGAGGCCATGGGCGTGGCGATCGCGGCCAAGCTGCAGGCGCTGTTCCCGGCGCTGGCGGCCAACTTCACCCTGTTCGGCGACCCGCAGCCGTGGTCGGCGCTGATCGGCAAGACCCTGGCGATCGTGCTGATCACCTTCCTGACGCTGATCTTCGGCGAGCTGGTGCCCAAACGCCTTGCGCTGACCCGATCGGAGGTCATCGCCGGCTTCGTCGCCATTCCCATGGGCTGGCTGGCCCGGGCCGCCGCGCCGTTCGTCTGGGTGCTGTCGCGCTCGACCCGGCTGGTACTGCGCCTGCTCGGCCTGGGCAAGGAGGAATCGGCTTCGGTGACCGAAGAGGAGATCCGCATGCTGGTGGCCGAGAGCCACGAGGCGGGCGTGATCGACGCGCACGAGCGCGACATGATGAACCGGGTCATGCGCCTGGGCGACCGCACCGCGGACAGCCTGATGACCCCGCGCAACCGCATCGCCTGGCTCGACGCCAACGCCGAGCCGCAACGCAACCTGCAGGTGATGCGCGAACACGAGTTCTCGCGCTACCCGGTGTACCGCGGCAGCGATCAGGACATCGCCGGCGTGCTGGAGGTGAAGTCGCTGGTCACGCGCATGGACGGCGACGCCACTCAGCTGTTCCAGAGCCTGCGCGACACCCTGTTCGTGTCCGAGTCCACCCACGCGATGAAGCTGCTGGAGATCTTCCGCGAGGAACAGCAGTCGATGGCGCTGGTGGTGGATGAGTACGGTGAGATCCAGGGCCTGGTGACGATCAGCGACCTGATGGGCGCGGTGGTCGGGCGCCTGCAGTCGGCCGACACCGCCGACGAGGACGCGCTGGTGGTGACCCGCGCCGACGGCTCGCTGCTGATCGACGGCTCGCTCGCGATCGAGGAGCTGCGCGAACTGCTCGGTGGCGCCGAGCTGCCCAGCGCCGAGGAAGGCGACTACAACACCCTGGCCGGCCTTTGCATCTACTACTTCGGGCGCATCCCGCACGCCGGCGAGTTCTTCGACTGGGCCGGCTGGCGCATCGAGATCGTCGACCTGGACGGCGCACGCGTGGACAAGCTGCTGCTGCGCAGGCTGCAGGACGAGAACAGCGATGACATCACCGGGTGACGCACCCGGCGGTGCGCCGCACGACGGCGACCACGGCTACAGCGCCGAGGGCATCCGCACCCTGCTCGATACCTTCGTCCTGGGCGACCCGGACGAACACCTGCGGCTGCGGCTGATCCTCGCCGATCTGCAGCAGAGCGCGTTCGGCGTGTTCCTGTTCGTGGCGATCCTGCCCGCGTTCCTGCCGGTGCCGGGCCTGGCCGGCGGCATCAGCGGGCCGCTGGTGACGCTGATCGGCCTGCAGATGCTGATCGGGCTGCGCAAGCCGTGGTTGCCGCGCTTCATCGGCGAGCGCGGGCCGCGCCGCCGCACCATGCAGCGCTTCGTCGGCCGCATCGCGCCGTGGCTGCGGCGCCTGGACCGGCTGCTCAAGCCGCGCCTGCCGGCGCTGGTCGACACCCTGCCGGCGCGTGCGTTCAGCGGCCTGCTGTTGGTCGTGCTGGGGATCCTGCTGTCGCTGCCGATCCCGTTCACCAACTACGCCTTCGGCGCGATGCTGCTGCTGTTCGCGCTGGCGCTGCTGGAACGGGACGGTGGGCTGATGCTGCTGTCGTGGCTGGGCAGCATCGCGGTGGCGCTGAGCCTGGGGTTGGCTTCGGACCAGGTGGTCGACCTGGGCCGGGAATGGATGCAGAAGCTGCGCTGACGCATCGCGGCGGCAGCGCGCAGCGCCACCCGCTCACTTCACCAGGTACAGCCCGGTCTCGTTGGCGAACACGTTACGCATGTGCGCCTGGCGCGGCGAGGCGTTCTGGGTCGACCGCTCGGTCGCCTGGCCGCGGACGCGCTCCAGGCATTTGCTCAGCTGTTGCAGTGCCGCCTCCAATCCACATTCGTGCACCGGCGCCATCGGATGTTGTGCGTTCATTGCCGATCCCCTGTTCGCGTCGTTGTACGGCCATGTCCTGGGCCGAACGCCACGCTGATGCGTGACGCACCACGATCACATACCGGGCAAAATCAAGACATCGTGAAAGCCGTGCGTGCTGTGATGTTCATCAACAGGAGTGCGGCGTTTATCGCCCAGGTGCGTCTGCGCTCGTAGACACCTGCGCAACTGCGCGCATCAGGCGGCCGCAGCGACCTGGGTCCATGCCTCCGCCGCCAACTGGAACGAGCGCAAGCGCGCCGGGTGATCGTGGATGTTCGCGGTCAACAGCAGTTCGTCCGGGCGGTGCCGCGCGACGAAGTCCGACAGACCCTGCGCGACCGTGCCGGGATCGCCGAGCACGGTGCAGGCCAGCGCCCGCTCAACACCCAGCTTCTCGTGCGGTGCCCAGAACGCTTCGATGTCGTCGATCGGCGGCGGAATCAGCCCGGGACGGCCGCGACGCAGGTTGACGAAGCTTTGCTGCTGGGTGGTGAACAGACGCCGCGCCTCTTCGGTGGACGCGGCGGCCACCACGTTCAAGGCCAGCACCGCATACGGCGCCTGCAGGCGCGCCGACGCGCGGAACTCGCGGCGATACACCACCAGCGCCTCGTCCATCGCGTCCGGCGCGAAATGCGAGGCGAAAGCAAACGGCAGGCCCATCGCCGCGGCCAGGCGCGCGCTGAACAGGCTGGAGCCGAGCAGCCACACCGGCACCTCGATGCCGGCGCCGGGCACGGCACGCACCAGTTGCCCGTCCACCGCCGGCTCGAAATAGCGCAGCAGTTCGGCGACGTCGTGCGGGAACTGGTCGGCGCTGTCGAAGTAGCGGCGCAACGCGCGCGCCGTGGCCTGGTCGGTGCCGGGCGCGCGGCCAAGGCCCAGGTCGATGCGTCCGGGATACAGCGAGGCCAGGGTGCCGAACTGTTCGGCCACCTGCAGCGGCGCGTGGTTGGGCAGCATGATGCCGCCGGCGCCGACGCGGATGCGCTTGGTCCCGCCGGCCACATGCCCGATCAGCACCGCGGTCGCGGCGCTGGCGATGCCGGGCATGTTGTGGTGCTCGGCCAGCCAGTAGCGGTGGTAGCCCCAGCGTTCGGCGTGCTGGGCCAGGTCCAGCATGTTGGCGAAGGCGGTGCTGGTGTCGCTGCCTTCGCAGACAGGGGCGAGGTCGAGGATGGAGATCGGCATCATGATGCGGCGGGTTCCTGCAGGCGATACGGACGAGGTGGGGACGCCGGTTGCCGATTGCAGCGGCCGTGGCCGGAACGCTGATTTGCGCTGGGTGTGATGGGTGTGCGTGGGGGCGGGATGCTTGGCTGGCCGCCGTACCCTCACCCCAACCCCTCTCCCGGTGGGAGAGGGGCTTGGCTCCCCCCTTCTCCCGTCGGGAGAAGGTGCCCCGCAGGGGCGGATGAGGGTACGGGCGAAGCCTCGCGTCGACAGATCCATGCGGGCGCTACGCGCTCCGTACCCTCACCCCAACCCCTCTCCAAACGGGAGAGGGGCTTTGGCCTCTTCCTTCTCCCTCCGGGAGAAGGTGCCCCGAAGGGGCGGATGAGGGTACGGGCGAAGCCTCGCATCATCCGATCAACGCAAGCGCCACTACCACATTGGTTGCACAGCGCGCTGGCTAGGCTGACACCCCTGCCCTCGCCCGGTCGCCCCCATGTCGCTGATCCCGCCGCCCGCCCCCGTCCCCGCCCTGCCCTTGCGCGACCGTGTGGTGCTGGTCACCGGAGGCGCGCAAGGCATCGGCCGCGGCGTGGTGCAGGCGGTGCTGGGGGCTGGCGGCACGGTCGTGTTCGGCGATCTCGACGCCGACGCCGGGCGTGCCTGCGTGACCGAACTGGATGTCGGCGAGCGCCTGCTGTTCCGCCGCGTCGACGTGGCCGCCGAGGCCGGCGTGCGCCGCTTCGTCGATGCTGCGCTGGCCCGGTTCGGCCGCATCGACGGGCTGGTCAACAACGCCGGCATCGCCGATCCACACACCGGACCGCTGGAACGGCTGTCGCTGCGGGAGTGGAACCGACGACTCGGGGCGAGCCTGGGCGGCGCGTTCCTGTGCAGCAAGCACGCCCTGCCGGCATTGCGCGACAGCCGCGACGGCGGCGCCATCGTCAACATCGCCTCCACCCGCGCGCAGCAGTCCGAGCCGGACACCGAGGCCTACGCCGCGTCCAAGGGCGGGCTGGTGGCGTTCACCCACGCGCTGGCGATCAGCGCCGGGCCGGCGGTGCGGGTCAACTGCATCAGCCCCGGCTGGATCGCGACCGATGCCTGGCGCAAGCCGAATGCGCGGCGCACGCCCAAGCTGTCGCGGCAGGACCATGCGCAGCATCCGGTCGGTCGTGTCGGTACGCCACCGGACATCGGCGCCCTGGCGGTCTATCTGCTGTCGGCCCAGGCCGGCTTCATCACCGGCCAGGAGTTCGTGGTCGATGGCGGGATGACGCGCAAGATGCAGTACGCCTGACGGCGTGGGGATTGGGGAGTCGGGATTGGGGATTCGTTGAAGCCGCTGCTGCTTCGCCTGACGGGCCACGTGCATTAGCTGGCAGCAACCCGCCTTTGCCAATCCCCAATCCCGACTCCCCAATCCCGCGACAATCAGCCGCCCACCAGCGGCTCCAACTGCGGATCCAGCGCCACGCGTTCGTCGAAGACGAAGCAGCGGCCGTCGTAGCCCTCGCCGCCCACTTCCTCGAAGTAGCCGAGGATGCCGCCGTCCAGTTGCAGCACGTTGTCCATGCCGTCGGCGCGCATCCACAGCGCCGCCTTTTCGCAGCGGATGCCGCCGGTGCAGAAGCTGACCACGGTGGCATCGGCCAGGGCCGGGCGATGCGGGGCCAGCGCCTCCGGCAGGTCGGTGAACTTGACGATCGGCAGGGTCAGCGCTCCGGCGAAGGTGCCGTAGACCACTTCCTGCGCATTGCGCGTGTCCAGCAGCACCACGCGCCGGCCATCGTCGTCGTGCCCCTGGCGCAGCCAGCGCTGCAGGGTGGCCGGGGCCACCGTTGGCGCGCGCTCGGCCTCCAGCGGCGACGATGCGTCGCGGCGGAAGCTGATGATCTCCGGCTTGACCTTGACCTTCAGCCGCGCGAACGGCTGCTGTGCGCTGGTGCTGGACTTGACGCGCAGGTCGGCGAAGCGCGGATCGGCGCGCAACTGCGCGTAGAAGTCGTCGATCGCCGCCGGCGCACCGGCCAGGAACAGGTTGATGCCCTCGCCCGCCACCAGGATCGTGCCGCGCAGGTCGCCGTCCTGCGCCCAGGCATGCAACTGCGCGGCGAGCGCGTCGGGGTCGGTGATGGCGACGAAGTGGTAGGCGGCGGTGTTGGCGATCATCGGCGCATTTTAGAGCCTGCGGCGCATGCCCGCTGCGCGAATCCGGCCGCGCCAGCGCACACCGGCACCCCGGCGACGCGTGTTGCAGCGCGCGCCGCTACCCGCGCAGCAGCAGGAACGGCAGCAGCACCAGCGAGGCGACCAGCAGCATGCCCAGCAGCGTCGCCAGCACGAACAGCGGGCGCCGCCGCAACAGGCCGGCGAAGGTCTCGGCGCTGCCGTCGCGCAACGCCGCGGCGCGCTCGGCGCGGGCGCGTTGGCCACGTTCGGCCTGGTACTCGGCCAGCAGCACCCTGGCGCGCGCCTGCTCGGCGTCCTTGCGCAGCCAGATGCCGCCGGCGGAGATGCCGAAGGTGCCGGCGCGGGTCTCGTAGTAGCCGATGCCGGCGCCGTCGAGCAGCGCACACACGTCGGCGCGTTCGTCGTCGGGCACGTGGCGCAGGTTGAGCAGCAGTTTGGCCATGCGCCGCATGATAGCCGCTGCGGCGATGCGCTACCCTTGCACGCCCTGCCCGCCGTGGACGTCCCGCATGCGCCGAATCCTGCTGCTGTTGAGCCTGTCGTTGCCGGCGTGGCTGCTGAGCGGCTGCACGCCGCCGGGTCCGCCGCCGGGCGGCAGCATCGTCGCGTTCCAGGCCACCGACGAGCGCGTCGGCGACGGCGCCGAGGCGCGCCCCGGCAGCCGCGTCACCGTGCACTACACCGGCTGGCTGTACGACGAGCACGCCAAGGACAAGCGCGGAGAGAAGTTCGACGCCTCCGCCGACCACGGCCAGCCCTTCAGCTTCGTGCTGGGCGGTGGTCAGGTGATCCGCGGCTGGGACGAGGGCGTGGCCGGCATGCGCGTGGGCGGCAAGCGCCTGCTGATGCTGCCGTCGGACTACGGCTACGGCGACAGCGGCGCCGGCGGGGTGATCCCGCCGGGCGCCTCGCTGGTGTTCGAGGTCGAACTGCTCGATGTCCAGCCGCGTTGAGCCGACTGCGCCGATGCCCGCCAGCAAGCACGCCGCGCCGGTGCGCGGCCGTCTCGTCATCGTCGGCGGCGGCCCGGCCGGGCTGATCGCCGCCGAGACCGCGCGCGCCGCCGGCGCCGAGGTCGACGTGTACGAGGCCAAGGGCTCGGTGGGACGCAAGTTCCTGATCGCCGGCAAGGGCGGCCTCAACCTGACCCACTCCGATCCGTTCGAGCGCTTCGTCGCCCGCTACCGCGACCGCGCGACCGCGGTCGGCGACTGGCTGGCCGACTTCGATGCCGACGCGCTGCGCGCCTGGGCGCAGGCGCAGGGCGTGGAGACCTACGTCGGCAGCTCCGGCCGGGTGTTCCCGCTGGACCGCAAGGCCGCGCCGCTGCTGCGCGGCTGGGTGCGGCGGTTGAAGGACGCCGGCGTGCGCTTCCACGTGCAGCAGCGCTGGCTGGGCTGGGCCGCGGACGGCGCGCTGCGCTTCGCTGGGGCCGACGGCGAGCAGCGCGTGCAGGCCGATGCCTGCGTACTGGCGCTGGGCGGCGGCAGCTGGCCGCAGCTCGGCTCCGACGGCGCCTGGCAGGACACGCTGCGCGCGCGCGGCGTGGAAGTGGCGCCGCTGCAGCCGGCCAACTGCGGCTTCGACGTGGACTGGAGCGCGCACTTCCGCGAACGCCATGCCGGCGCGCCGCTGAAGCCGGTGGTCGCGCACTGGCACGATGCGCAGGGCCAGGCGCAGTCGCTGCAGGGCGAATGCGTGGTCGGCGAGCACGGCATCGAAGGCAGCCTGATCTATGCGCTGGCTGCGGACCTGCGCGAGGCCATCGCCGCGCACGGCCCGGCCACGCTGTGGCTGGACCTGGTACCCGGCCGCGACCTGCCGCGGCTGCAGGCGGAACTGGGCAAGCCGCGCGGCGGCCGCAGCTTCGGCGAGCACCTGCGCCGCCAGGCCGGCATCGACGGGGTCAAGGCGGCGCTGCTGTTCGAGATCCTCGGCAAGCAGGCCGGCCAGGATCCGGCGCTGGCCGCGGCCACGCTCAAGCGCCTGCCGCTGACCCTGCAGCGCCCGCGCCCGCTGGCCGAGGCGATCAGCAGCGCCGGCGGCGTGCGCCTGGAGGCGCTGGATGCGCACCTGATGCTGCGGGCGCTGCCGGGCACGTTCTGCGCCGGCGAAATGCTCGACTGGGAAGCGCCGACCGGCGGCTACCTGCTCACCGCGTGCTTCGCCAGCGGCGTGCGCGCCGGGCGCGGCGCGGCGGCCTGGCTGCAGCGCGCCACGCGCTGATCGACATCGGCACGGCGACTGGCCGGAACGGCCAGTGACCTTCGGGCCTGTCGTCGCCATCGCCGCAGCACGTATTCCTGCATGGACGTGGTGACCGCGGCTGTCTCGCGGTTCCAGGTCACCTGCCGCCTGGAGCGACGTATGCGTCCATCGATCCTGTTCTGCGCACTTGGCCTGGCCGGCAACGTCGTGGCCGCGAGCGCCCTACCCGACACCAGCACGACGATGCGCCAGGTCGAGCATGGCCTGTTGCCGGCCGTGGTCACCCAGAACCAGGCGGGCGCGCAGCTGTCGCTGCTCGACCAGATGGACGCACTGCACGTCCCGGGCGTGGCGATCGCGGTGATCCATCGCGGCCGCATCGCCTGGGCCAAGGGCTATGGTGTCACCGCCACCGGCGGCGCTGCGGTCGACGCCAGGACCCTGTTCCAGGCCGGCTCGGTGAGCAAGCCGGTGGCGGCGATGGCGGCCTTGTCCCTGGTCCAGGACGGACACGTGACGCTGGACGCCCCGGTCAATGCGCGCCTGACCTGGTGGACCCTGCCCGATTCCGCCGACAGCCACGACCATCCGGTGACCCTGCGTCAGTTGCTGTCGCACACCGCCGGCACCAGCGTGCACGGTTTCGACGGCTACGCCCGCGGCGCCGCCGTCCCCACCCTGCAGCAGGTGCTCGACGGCCAGGCGCCCGCGAACTCGGCGCCGGTGCGGGTGGAGGCGCCGGTCGGGGTGCGCTACCGCTATTCGGGCGGCGGCTACACGGTGATGCAGCAGTTGCTGATCGACGTCGGCGGACAGGACTTTCTGACGCTGCTGCAGCAGCGCGTGCTGGCGCCGCTGCGCATGCGCGCCAGCAGTTTCCGCCAACCGCTGCCCGCACGCGATCTGGCGCACGCGGCGCAACCGCACGATGCCAATGGCGCACCGGTGGCAGGCGGCCCACACACCTACCCGGAACTGGCCGCGGCCGGCCTGTGGACCAACGCGCAGGACCTGGCGCGCTATGCGATCGAACTGTGCGCTGCGCAGGCCGGCCGCGGCCGCGTGCTGTCCGCCGCCAGCGCCCGCGCCATGATGACCCCGGTGCGGGACGGCTACGGCCTGGGCCTGAACATCGGCGGCGCCAGCGCGCGCAAGTACGTCTATCACGACGGTTCCAACGCCGGCTACAAGGCCACGCTGGTGGTGTATCCGCAGGGATGCGATGGCGCGGTGGTGCTCAGCAATGGCGACCAGGGCTACCAGCTGGGTCTGGAGATCGTGCGCGCCATCGCCGCGGCCTACGCCTGGCCGGACTTCCAGCCGGTCCGGCGCACCGCCGTCGCGCTGGACATCGCCGCGCAACGACGCTTCGTCGGCACGTTCGCCATTCCCGAGCTGGGCACGTTCCGGATCCGCGAAGCGCAGGGCCGCCTGCTGGTGGAACTGCGCAAGGATCAGGCGTATCCGCTGATTCCCGCGTCGGATCACGCATTCTTCCTGAGCGCGCAGGACATCGTCATCCGCTTCGATACGCGCGGCGATGCCGACCAGGGCACGCTCGACGCCGATGGCGGTCACTATCCGTTCCGGCGCGTGGCCGCGGACAGCGCACCGTAGCCAGCGCGGGCATCGCGCCGGCAGAACGCGCTCAGAGGGTTGCGATCTGCACCCGCGCCTGCGGATCGCGCTTGGCCACGTACATGGCCTCGTCGGCGCGCTGGGTGAGCAGCACCGGATCGAAGCCGGGGCCGGACTGCACGGCGATGCCGATGCTCGGCTGCAACGGGAGGTGCCGGCCACTGACCTCGCAGCCGTCCGCGCACGCCTCCATGATCCGCGCCGCGGCCGCCAGCACTTCGCGCCTGGCGTCGGCCAGGCCTTCCAGCAGCACCACGAACTCGTCGCCGCCCAACCGCGCGATGCTGTCCTGCCCGCGCAGGCAACGCTGCAGCAGCCGCGCGAAGTGCACCAGCAGCGCATCGCCGACGTGATGGCCGAAACGATCGTTGACGCCCTTGAAGTCGTTCAGATCCAGGAACATCACCGCCACCTGGCCCTGGCTGCGGCGCTCGCTCATGCGTCGCCGCAGCGTCTGATTCCAGGCCATCCGGTTCGGCAGCCCGGTCAGTTCGTCGCGCAGCGCGCGCTCTTCCAGCAACCGCGCCAACCGGGTCTGCCCGGTGATGTCGCTGATCATCAGGTGCAGGCCGACCCGCTGCGGCGCCAGCGCCACGTCCGGGATGAGGCTGAAGTGCATGATCCGCAGGGCATCGGCGGCATCGCATAACTCCGCATCGAACTGCGCCGGCACGCCCTGCAATGCCGCCGGCAGATGCGGTTGCAGCAAAGCCAGTTGCTGCGGGTCCAGCACCTCGTGCAGGCGGCGGCCGATGATGCGCTCCGGTGCCAGCCCGAACCACGCCGCATACGGCCGGTTGACGAACTGGTAGCACAGGTCGTGGTCGAGGTAGGCGATCAGCGCCGGCGCGTTGTCGGCGATGGTGCGCAGCTGCGCCTCGCTGTCGCGCAGGCGATGTTCGGCCAGATGCTGCTCGGTGATGTCCTGGATATGGGTGACGAAGTGCAGCGGACGCTGCTGTTCGTCGCGCACCAGCGACACCGCCAGACGCGCACGCACGGTATGGCCGTCGTGGTGACGGTAGCGCCTTTCGCTGCGGTAATCGCTGCGGTGGCCGGCGATCAGCGCGGCCACCTGTTCCATGTCCTCGGCCAGATCTTCGGGATGGGTCAGATCCTGGAAACGCAACTCCAGCAGTTCTTCGCGGCTGTAGCCGAGCATCGCGCACAAGGCGTCGTTGACGTCCAGCCAGCGCCCCTTCAGCGACACCAGCGCCATGCCGTGCGCGGCCGCCGAGAAGGCGCCGGAGAAACGCTGCCCCGCCAGCAGCGCCGCGTGCGACGCCGCGCGTTCGGCGCTCACGTCGCGCATCACGCACACAGCGCCCAGGCTGCGCCCATCGCCGCCGTCCAGCCGTTCCGCATTGCACAGCACGCTGCGCGGCGCCTGCCCCTTGGCGGCGATCACGATTTCCGCATCGCGCACCGATTCGCCGCGCCAGGCGCGGACCAGCGGCACTTCCTCGCTGGTCAGCGGGCGCCGGCCACTGGCATCGAACAGGTCGAAGTACTGCGCCCACTGCTCGGGCGGCAAGGCGCGCGGATCGGCCCCGTGCCACTGCCGCGCCACCTGGTTGAACTCGCCCAGCGTGCCATCGGCCAGGCACGAGACCACACCGTCGGGCATGGTTTCCAGCAGCAGGCTCAGCGTCTTGGCCTGGTCGTGGGCGATGCGTGCGTCGCGGCGCGCCTCCAGATGCGCGGTGACCTGCCGGGCCAGGCGCTGCAGACCTTCGCGCTGGCGTGCGTCCAGTTGCCGCGGACGGGTGTCGATCACGCACAGGGTGCCGTAGCTATAGCCCTGGTCGCCGACCAGCGGCATGCCGGCGTAGAAACGCAGGTGCGGCGCGCCGCACACCAGCGGGTTGCCGGCGAAACGCGGATCCAGTGTGGCGTCCGGCACCTCCAGCAACTGCGACTCCAGCAAGGCATAGGTGCAGAACGCCATCTCGCGCGGATAGCCGGTGGTGCCGGCGGGCAGGCCGCAGCTGGCCTTGAGCCATTGCCGGCGTTCGTCGATCAGCGAGACCAGGGCGATCGGCACCTCGCACAGCCGGCTGGTCAGCCAGATCAGGTCGTCGAAGGTCGGCTCCGGCGAGGTGTCCAGCATCCCCAGCTCGGCCAGCGCACGCAGGCGCTCCGCTTCGTCGACGGGCAGCGGCGCGGGAACGACGTCGGGGACCGAGGGTTGGTTCATGCGCAGCACGCCGAGGAGGAACCGGCACGATAGCCGGCAGCGGTGTGGATGGCGAGCATGCGCAACGCGTGCGGCAGTGCAAAAAAGGCCGTCGTTGCCACATCCGCGCCATGTTGTGGGATACCGACCTCAGCGTGGCGCCGCGCCGCGCTTCTCCATGAACCCGCACGCCAGCACGATCCCGCTGGGATGGGGATAGCCTCCCTCGCGCACCGCCACATACCCTTGCGAACGGTAGAACGCCACCGCGTTCAGCGCAGCGGCGACATGGATGCGCGGACAGGCTGCAAGGCGCTGTTCCAGTGCCTGCAGCAGACGCCGGCCGAGGCCGCCGCCGCGCAGGGTGGGATCGACGAACAGGCCGTCGATCTCGGCACCGGCCAGGTCGACGGTGCCGAAGCCGAACACGCGTCCGTCGCGATCCTCGGCGACGATCACCCCACCCGCGACGACCAGCCCGCGGTACGACGCCGGTGCCGGCGCCGCCGACCAGCGCGCGATCACCTCCGGCGGATAATGGCTGCAGCAGACCTCGCGCACGCAACGGGTGCGCAACGCCCACAGCGTCGGGATGTCCTCGGGCACCCCGTGCCGCAACCGTATCGGCGGCGGCGCCTCGCTCATTGCGACTTGCTGTCGCGCAGGCGCCGGATCCGCTCCGGCGGCTGGAACGAATCGCTGCGCGCGTCGCCCCAGTAATCGTGGAAGACCGCATGGTCGGGCACCGTGCGCAGCAGTTCGCCCGGCTCCAGGTAGCGGTACAGCGAGGCCAGCGAGCGGATCTCCACCTGCGAGATGCGGCGCAGGATGTGTTCCGGCCCCAGTTGCGAAGGATGCGTCAGCCCGGCGGCGCTGAGCAGTTCGCGCAGGGCCTTGAGCGTGTTGGCGTGGTAGTGCGCGACCCGGGTGGCCTTGTCGGTGGGGTCCAGGTGCTGCCAGCGGCGCCGGTCCTGGGTGGCGATGCCGGTGGGGCAGCGGTCGCTGTGGCAGCTCAGCGACTGGATGCAGCCCAACGCGAACATGAAGCCGCGCCCGGCGTTGCACCAGTCCGCGCCCAGCGCCAGGGTGCGCGCGATGTCGAAGGCGCTGGTGATCTTGCCGGCGGCGCCGAGCTTGATGCGCTCGCGGATGTCCAGCCCGACCAGGGTGTTGTGGACCAGCAGCAGGGCTTCGTGCATCGGCACGCCGACGTGGTCAATGAACTCGGCCGGCGCCGCGCCGGTACCGCCCTCGGCGCCGTCGACGACGATGAAATCCGGGTACAGCCCGCTTTCCTGCATCGCCTTGGCGATGGCGAACCACTCCCACGGGTGGCCGATGGCCAGCTTGAAACCGGTCGGCTTGCCGCCGGACAGTTCACGCAGCCGCGCCACGAACTGCAGCAATTCCAGCGGCGTGGAGAACGCCGAATGCCGCGACGGCGACACGCAGTCGCGGCCCATGGCGACGCCGCGGGTGGCGGCGATCTCGGCGCTGACCTTGGCCGCCGGCAGCACCCCGCCATGGCCCGGCTTGGCGCCCTGCGAGAGCTTGATCTCGATCATCTTGACCTGCTCCAGCGTCGCGTTAGCGACGAAGCGCTGCGGGTCGAAGCGCCCCTCCTCGTCGCGGCAGCCGAAGTAGCCCGAGCCGATCTCCCACACCAGGTCGCCGCCGCATTCTCGGTGGTAGGGCGAGATCGAGCCCTCGCCGGTGTCGTGGTAGAAGCCGCCCTGGCGCGCGCCGGAATTGAGCGCGCGGATGGCGTTGGCCGACAGCGCGCCGAAGCTCATCGCCGAGATGTTGAACACGCTGGCCGCATACGGCTGCGCGCAGTCGGCGCCGATGGTGACGCGGAAGTCGTGGTCGGCAATCTCGCTGGTGGCCAGCGAATGGTTGATCCACTCGTAGTCCGGCGCGTAAGTGCTGCGCTGGGTGCCGAACGGCACCACGTCCATCACGTTCTTGGCGCGCTGGTACACCAGGGCGCGCTGCTGCCGCGAGAACGGCGCCTCCTCGATGTCGCTCTGCAGGAAGTACTGGCGCATCTCCGGGCCGACCGATTCCAGGCCATAGCGGAAGTGCGCCAGGATCGGGTAGTTGCGGCGCAGGGTGCTGCGGGTCTGCAGCAGGTCCACGGTGCCCAGCCCCGCCAGCACGGCGAAGGCGGCCACGCCCCAGCCCCACAGCGGCCAGATCGCGCACAGGGCGATGGACAGCGCCAGCAGCAGGCAGCTGGCGAGATAGGCTAGGTAGCGGTGCATCGCGGTCCTCGCAGGCGTCGGAAGCCGGCGAGTGTAGAGGGTGTGGCGGTCATGGCGTTGCCACCGCCGCCGGGGTCGCTCCGCGCAGGTACAGCTTGCCGGTGCCAGGCGCGCCCGCGCCCCGTCTTACAGGCGGTCGTCCACCGCCGCGCGCGGCCACACCGACTTGACGTCGTAGACCACCAGGTCGGGCGTGCCGAGCGCGCGGATCTGAGCCGCGTCCAGGTCGCGGTAGGCCGCGTGCGCCACCGCCAGCACCACCGCGTCGTAGCGGCCGGGCACCGGTTCGGGCAGCAGCTCGACGCCGTGTGCCTGCGCCGCCTGCGGATCGGCCCAGGGATCGCACGCATCGACGCGGGCGCCGGCCGCGGCCAGCGCCTGCACCAGCTCCAGCGCGCGGCTGTTGCGCAGGTCCGGGCAGTTCTCCTTGAAGGTGACGCCGAGCACCAGCACGGACGCATCGGCCATCGCCACGCCCTTACCGGCCAGCAGTGCCTGCACCCGCGCGGCGACATGCGCGCCGACCCGGTTGTTGACCTGGCGCGCGGTGTGGATCAGGTCCGGGTGGTAGCCCACGCTCTCGGACTTGTGCAGCAGGTAGTAAGGATCGACGCCGATGCAGTGGCCGCCGACCAGGCCCGGCCGGAACGGCAGGAAGTTCCACTTGGTGCCGGCGGCGTCCAGCACGTCCTGGGTGTCGATGCCGAGCCGGTCGAAGATCAGCGCCAGCTCGTTGACCAGGGCGATGTTGACGTCGCGCTGGATGTTCTCCACTACCTTGGCCGCCTCGGCCACGCGGATCGACGGCGCGCGCCAGGTACCGGCGGCGATGATGCCGGCGTACAGCGCGTCGACCGCGGCGGCGGCGGCGGGGTTGGAGCCGGAGGTGATCTTGCGGATGTCGGCCAGGCGCCGCTGGCGGTCGCCGGGGTTGACCCGCTCCGGGCTGTAGCCGCAATGGAAGTCGACGTCGCAGCGCAATCCCGAGCCCTGCTCGAGCAACGGCACGCAGACCTCTTCGGTGGTGCCTGGGTAGACGGTGGACTCGTAGATCACCAGGTCGCCGCGCTTGAGCACGCCGGCCAGCAACTCGCTGGCCTGGCGCAGCGGCTGCAGGTCGGGCTGCTCGTGCGCGTCGATCGGGGTCGGCACGGTAACGATGTACACGTTGCGGTCGCGCAACTCGGCGGCATCGTCGCTGTAGCGCAGGTGCACGCCGGCGCGCAGTTCCTCGGCCTCCAGTTCCAGGGTCTGGTCGTGCCCGGCGCGCAGTTGCGCCACCCGCTGCGCATCGATGTCGTAGCCGAGCGTGTCGTGGCGGGCGCCGAACGCCACCGCCAGCGGCAGGCCGACATAGCCGAGGCCGATCACGGCAATGCGCGGAGGCGCGGAATCGAACACGGGGGCGACGGACATGCCAATCCTTTACGGGCGCCGGCAGCGGCGGCCGTCGGCGCGTGGTGGGGAAATCGGGGTGCCCGCGGACGCGGACCTCGTGCATGGTAAGCCGCTGCAGCGGCGCGGACCAAGTCGACCGGCGGAACGCCGGGGTCGCAGATGCGCGCCTCGTCTTCACACGCCGCGTCGGCCGCCTTCACAACGCTGTGTGTGAAAGTCGGCGTCCAACATCACGCTTTGTGGCCGTGTGAGCGCGCGTCTTGTCATCCACACCACATGAGCACCACCTCACCTTTACGCGCCGCGGCCTAGGGTGATGGAGCGGTGGCTGCCAGGGGGGCACCCTCCGCCTCCCTCTTTCCTCTCACTCAAGGAGAACTCGCGTGAGTCACGCTCCGAGCCTGCTCGTGGATGTCGAAGCCGAATTGGCGCATTGGAAGGCGCTGCACGCGGCGGGCAAATTGGGGTCGCAGTCGTTCAGCGAACATGCGCGCCTGATCAAGATGGCCTGCGATGTGTTCCTGCAGTTGCCGCGCGAATCCAACGACGTGCGATTGCAGCGCCTGCGTCAGCGCTACGACGCCGAACACCCCTGGCCGCGCATCGCCTGGAGCGATGCCGAAACCCTGGTCGTCGCCTGCTGGGCGCGCCTGGACGGATCCGAGCAGCACGACCGCCATCCGGATCCGGCGCCCACCCCCGCCTGATCCAGGAAGTTCGTCATGTCCCCGCCCGCCAACCGCGACAACGCCCACGATTCCCAGCAACGCAGCCACACGCCGGACAAGATCCACAACGACGATGCGCAGTGGAAGGATCGCGACCAACCCGACAGCGACCCCAAGCGCGACCACGCCGATCCCGAGCACGACTACCCGCGACCGGACGGCAGCGAGTAAGCAGGCCACCACGCCCGCTGCGGCAGCGTACCGTCGCCGCAGCGGCACCCCTCTCGCTCCCTCACGCCCCTTCGGCCATCAGCGCAGGCTCGATCCGCGCACGATGCAGCGGCCGCTGAGCACCACCTTGCGGGTGGGCTGCGTCGGCGCGTTCATCCGCTCCAGCAGCAACGACATCGCGGTACGTCCCATCTCCTCCACCGGCTGTTCGATCACGGTGATGCCGGGCTCGACCAGGTCGGTCCAGCTTTCGTTGTCGAAGCCGGCAAGCGCCAGATCCTGCGGAATGCGCAGGCCGGCGCCGCGCGCGGCCTTCATCGCGCCCATCAGCAGCAGGCTGTTGCTGGCCACCAGCGCGTCCGGTCGCGACGCCTGCGCCAGCCAGTCCTGAACCTCGGCGATCGCCGCCTCCGCGCTCGGCGCCACCTCGCGGTAATCCGGCGCCAGGCCGTGCCCGCGCATCGCCTCCAGATAGCCGTCGCGACGCTCGGCGGCGGTGCTGCTGGTCCTGCCGAACAGGCCGCCGATCCGGCGCACGCCCCGGTCGACCAGGTGATCGACCAGGGCCGCCATCGCTGCCGCATTGTCCAGCACCACGCTGTCGTGCGTGCCACTTTTGCCGGCGCGGTCCAGCAGCACCACCGGATGGCCGAAGCTCAACTTGCCCAGTTGGCTCTGGGTGGTGCGGGTGGGGGCGAAGATCAGCCCGCTGACCCGCTCTTCCTGCATCAGTTGCAGGTACAACGCCTCGCGCTGCGGATCCTCGTCGGTATTGCACAGGATCACGCGCATGCCGGCGCGGTAGGCCACGTCCTCGACCGCGCGGATCGCCGCGGTGAAGAACGGATTGCGGATGTCGGCGACGATCAGGCCCACGACCCCCGAGTGCTGCGAGCGCAGCCGCCGCGCCATCAGGTTGGGCCGATAGCCGGTTTCGCGCACCGCTGCTTCCACGCGCGCGCGCACCTCTTCGCTCACCGGGCCGTGGCCCAGTGCGCGCGACACCGTCGAGGTCGAGACGCCGGCGACCCGCGCCACGTCGTGGATGCTGACGCTCACTGGCAACGTTCCCGCTTGTTTTCCATGTCAACCCCCTGTCTTTGTGGCGCCTCGGGATAGTAGCACCAGGGTTTTCCGGAAGAATTGTGCACTGCACATTGACGATCGACTGGGAACGTTCCCACACTGCGCCCACTCGTCGCCCACCCTCAAGGACTCCGCGTGTCCCAGACGCCCTCCTCCTCCCTGGTTTCCAGCGACCTGGTCCGGGTCGCCGCCCAGGCCCACGACAAGGCCGACGCGATCGCCCAGGCGGCGCAGTTGCTGGTCGCCGCCGGCTGCGTGCCGCCGGCCTACGAGGCCAGCATGCTGCGCCGCGAAGCACTGGCCAACACCTTCCTGGGCCATGGCGTGGCGATCCCGCATTGCACCGGCGAGGACCGCCACCTGGTGCGCCGCGACGGCATCGCCGTCCTGCAATTGCGTGAGGGTGTGGAGTGGAACCCGGGCCAGACCACGCGCCTGGTGGTCGCCATCGCCGCCCAGTCCGACACCCACATCGCCGTGCTGCGGCGGCTGACCCGTTTGATCCAGGACCCGCCGCGGCTGGAGGCGCTGTTCGCCAGCGACGACCCGCAGGCGATCGTCGCCGCGCTGAGCGAGGACGCGGCCCCCACCGCGCCCACCGCCCCGGCCAGCGACCTGGCCGAACGCTTCGACTGGACCGTGCGCTATCCCACCGGCCTGCATGCCCGCCCGGCCACGCGCTGGGTGGAAACCGCGCGCGGCTTCGCCGCCCGCATCCAGGTGCGCGCCGGCGACCAGGTCGGCGACGCCAAGAACCTGGTGTCGCTGCTGCAACTGGGCCTGCACGCCGGCGACACCGTGACCATTTCCGCCGAGGGCCAGGACGCCGCGGCGGCGCTGGCGCGGCTGCGCAGCGTGATCGACGCGCTGACCGCGCAGGAGCAGGCCGATGCCGACGCCGCCGCGCAACGTCGCGCCGCGCCGGTCGCCGGCTGGACCCCGCCACAGGCGCAGCCGGCCATCGTCGGTATCGGCGCCAGCCCCGGTCTGGCGATCGGTGTGGTGCACAAGCTCGCCGGCCACGACGTCGCGGTGGCGGACACGCCGGTGCCGCTGAGCGACGGCGGCGCCCTGCTGCACGACGCCCTGCAGCGCACCCGCGCGCAACTGCAGGCCATCGAGGACGACACCCGGCGCCGCCTCGGCGCCGGCGACGCGGCGATCTTCCGCGCCCAGGCCGAACTGCTCAACGACACCGACCTGATCACCCTGGCCTGCCAGTTGATGGTCGAGGGCCACGGCGTCGCCTGGTCCTGGCAGCAGTCGGTCGAGCGCCTGGCCAACAAGCTCTCGGCGCTGGGCAACGCGGTGCTGGCCGGGCGCGCCAGCGACCTGCGCGACGTCGGCCGCCGCGTGCTGGCGCACCTGGATCCGAGCCTGGCCGGCGGCAGCCTGGCGCAGTTGCCGGCCGCGCCGTGCATCCTGCTCGCCCACGACCTGTCGCCGTCGGATACCGCCAACCTCGACACTGGTCGCGTGCTCGGCCTGGCCACCGCCGTCGGCGGGCCGACCTCGCACACCGCGATCCTCTCGCGCACCCTCGGCCTGCCGGCGCTGGTCGCCGGCGGCGCCGACCTGCTGGACCTGGAGGACGGCGCCACCGTCATCGTCGACGGCACAAGTGGCCGCCTGTACCTGGCGCCGTCGGAGGCCGACCTGGCCTCGGCCCGCGCCTACATCGACGAACAGCAGCAACTGCGCGCGCGCGAGGCCGAGCAGCGCAACCAGCCGGCGCAGACAGAGGACGGCCATCGCGTGGAGATCGGCGCCAACGTCAACCTGCCCGAGCAGGTCGCCGCGGCACTGGCGCAGGGCGCCGAGAGCGTGGGCCTGATGCGCACCGAATTCCTGTTCCTGGAACGCGGCAGCACGCCCAGCGAGGACGAGCAATACGCCACCTACACCGCGATGGCGCAGGCGCTGGACGGCCGCGCGCTGATCGTGCGCGCGCTGGACATCGGCGGCGACAAGCAGGTCGCGCACCTGAATCTGCCGCGCGAGGACAACCCGTTCCTGGGCGTGCGCGGCGCGCGCCTGCTGCTGCGCCGCGCCGACCTGCTGCAACCGCAGCTGCGCGCGCTGTACCGCGCGGCCAAGGACGGCGCGCGCCTGGCGATCATGTTCCCGATGATCACCTCGGCGGCGGAATTGCTGACGCTGCGCGCCGAATGCGAGCGTCTGCGCGCGGAACTGCAGGCGCCGGAGGTGCCGCTGGGCATCATGATCGAAGTGCCGGCCGCGGCGATCCAGGCCGATGCGCTGGCCAAGCACGCGGACTTCTTCTCGATCGGCACCAACGACCTGACCCAGTACACCCTGGCCATCGATCGCCAGAACCCGGACCTGGCCGCCGAGGCCGACAGCCTGCATCCGGCGGTGCTGCGGCTGATCCGCACCACCGTCGAGGGCGCGGCGCGTCACGGCCGCTGGGTCGGCGTGTGCGGCGGCCTGGCCGGCGATGCGTTCGGCGCGGCGCTGCTGGCCGGGCTGGGCGTGCACGAGCTGTCGATGACGCCCAACGACATCCCCGCAGTGAAGGCGCGCCTGCGCGGCAGCCGCCTGGACGCGCTGCAGGCGCTGGCGCAGCGCGCGCTGGAGTGCGAGAGCGCGGCGGACGTGCGCGCGCTCGACGGCGGAGCCGGCGCATGAGCGTCGATGCCGTCACCGTCACCCTGAATCCGGCGATCGACCTGACCGTGGCGATCGACCGGCTGCAACCGGGCCAGGTGCACCGTGCGCGCAGCGCCCATGCCATCGCCGGCGGCAAGGGCATCAACGTCGCCGCCTGTCTGGCCGACGCCGGGCTGCGCTGCGCCGCGCTCGGCGCGCTCGGCGCGGACAACGCGCAGACGTTCGAGGCGCTGTTCGCCGAACGCGGCATCGACGACCGCTGCCTGCGCGTGCCCGGCGACACCCGCACCAACCTCAAGCTGGTCGCCGACGACAGCGGCGCCACCACCGACATCAACCTGCCCGGCCTGGCCCTGGACCAGGCGCAGCTCGACAGCGTCGGCGCGCGCCTGGCCGAGCTGCTGCGCCCCGACCTGCCGGTGGTGCTCTGCGGCAGCCTGCCTGCCGGCCTGGCCGAGGACACCTGGCGGCATCTGCAGGCGCAGGCCGCCGCGGCCGGCGCGCGGGTGCTGCTGGACACCAGCGGTGCGCCGCTGCACGCCGCCCTGGACGCGCCGCGCGCGCAACTGCCGTTCGCGATCAAGCCCAACCGCCACGAACTGGAGGAATGGGCCGGCGCACCGCTGGCCAGCACCGCCGACCTGCTCGGCGCCGCACGCGCCTTGCTGGCGCGCGGCATCGGCCTGGTCGTGGTGTCGCTGGGCAGCGACGGCGCGCTGTTCGTGCGCGGCGAGCAGGCGCTGCTGGCGCAGCCGCCACAGGTGACCGGCGGCAGCAGCGTCGGCGCCGGCGATGCCATGGTCGCCGGCCTGGTCGCGGCATTGCGCGCCGACGCCGACCTGGCGACCTGCGCGCGCCAGGCTACCGCCTTCGCCGTGGCCACGCTGGGCAGCGGCGTGGCCCGCCGGCTGCCGCGAGAGCGCCTGGCCGAGCTGGCCGCCGCGGTCCGCGTGGAGACCCTGGCATGACTTCCGTCGCGTCGCTGCTGTGCGCCGCGCCCTCTTGCGCTCATCGGGAGCCCGCATGAATCCGATCCTCGTGGTGATCGCCGCCGGCGATCGCAGTACCGAAGCCGTCCTCGCCGCAGAGGCGCTGCGGCATGCCGCCACGCTGCGGGGCGCCGTCCTGCAGGCCGAGGTGCGTACGCCGCAGGGCGTGATCGCACCGCTGGACCTGGCCGCCGCATCCGCCGCCGCGCCGCTGCTGCTGGTCGGCGACGGCGACGTCGATGCCGCCCGCTTCGCCGGCCGCCGCGTGCAGCGCAGCGCGCTGGACGCGGTGCTGGCCGACGCCGGCGCGGTGCTGGCGCCGCTGCTGGCCGCCGCGACGTCCGACGCCGCCGCCGTGCCGGCCGCGGCCGACAATACCGAGGGCGCCGGCAAGCGCATCGTCGCCATCACCTCCTGTCCCACCGGCATCGCCCACACCTTCATGGCCGCCGAAGGCCTGCAGCAGGCGGCCAAGCTGCTGGGCCACCAGATCCGGGTGGAAACCCAGGGCTCGGTCGGCGCGCAGGACGCGCTCAGCGCCGAGGAGATCGCCGCCGCCGACCTGGTGCTGATCGCCGCCGACCGCGAGGTCGACCTGGGCCGCTTCGGCGGCAAGCGCCTGTTCAAGAGCGGCACCAAGCCGGCGATCAACGACGGCCCGGGCCTGATCCGCAAGGCCCTGGCCGAGGCCAGCGTGCACGCCGCCGGCAATGGCGGCAGCGCCCCGGCCAAGGCCCAGGGCGGCCGCTCCGCCGGCCCGTACAAGCACCTGATGACCGGCGTGTCGTTCATGCTGCCCTTCGTCACCGCCGGCGGCCTGCTGATCGCGCTGGCGTTCGCGCTCGGCGGCATCTACGCCTTCGACGACGCGCACAAGGGCACCCTGGCCTGGTCGCTGTTCCAGATCGGCGCCAAGGCCGGCTTCACCCTGATCGTGCCCGCCCTGGCCGGCTACATCGCCTACTCCATCGCCGACCGCCCCGGCATCGCCCCCGGCATGATCGGCGGCATGGTCGCGGCCAACCTCGGCGCCGGCTTCATCGGCGGCATCCTGGCCGGGTTCATCGCCGGCTACGGCGTGGCCGCGCTGAACCGGGCGATCAAGCTGCCGCGCACGCTCGAGGGCCTGAAGCCGGTGCTGATCCTGCCGGTGCTGGGCACCCTGCTGGTCGGCCTGGCCATGCTCTACGTGGTCGGCCAGCCGGTGGCCGAACTGCTGGCCTGGCTCACCGAGTGGTTGCGTGGCATGCAGGGCAGCAGCGCGGTGCTGCTGGGCCTGCTGCTGGGCGCGATGATGGCCTTCGACATGGGCGGGCCGGTCAACAAGGCCGCCTATGCCTTCTCCACCGGCCTGATCGCCAGCCAGGTGTACACGCCGATGGCCGCAGCCATGGTCGCCGGCATGACCCCGCCGCTGGGCATCGCCCTGGCCACCTGGGTGTTCCGCAGCCGTTTCACCCAGGACGAGCGCGGCAGCAGCGCCGCCACCGGCGTGCTCGGCCTGGCCTTCGTCACCGAAGGCGCGATCCCCTACGCCGCACGCGATCCGCTGCGCACCATCCCCGCGCTGATGCTCGGCTCGGCGCTGGCCGGCGCCATCTCGATGGCCGCCGGCGCCGAACTGAAGGTGCCGCACGGCGGTGTGTTCGTGCTGCCGATCCCCAATGCGGTCAGCCACCTGGGCATGTACCTGGTGGCGCTGCTCGCCGGCACCGTGGTCACCGCGGTGGCGCTGCGGGTGCTGAAGAAGCCGGTTCTCGCCTGATCCCGTCCATGCGCCGGCGCGTCGCCATGCGATGCCCCTCCCCCCGTCGCCGCTGGCGGCGCGCCGGCCTTTCCCTGCTGAGGAGTTCCGCCATGTCCCGTCCCCTCGTCTCGTCCCTGCCCCTGGCCACCCTGGCGCTGGCGCTCGCCGCACCGCTGGCCCACGCCCAGGACGCCAGCGACGCCTTCAAGCTCAAGCTCGCCTACACCGGCGAAGGCGCCGTGTCGCTGGACGGCGGCAAGCATGAGGGCAGCGCCTACGCCGGGCAGCTGATGTTCGGCACCGACGTGGACCTGCAACGGCTGATGGGCTGGAACGGCGCCACGCTGAAGGTCTACGGCATCAATCGCCATGGCACCAACCTGGCCAACGGCAACATCGGCAACAGCACCTCGGTGCAGGAAATCTACGGCGGCCAGGGCACCCGCCTGGCCAACTTCACCATCGACCAGAAGCTGTTCAACGACCGCCTGGAACTGGAAGCCGGCCGCAGCGTGGCCAACATCCACTTCCTGGGCTCGGAGCTGTGCGGCTACTTCCAGGGCAACTCGGCCTGCGGCAACCCGACCTTTGTGTTCCGCACCAGCAACTTCACCTACTGGCCGGTGTCCAGCTGGGCCGCGCACGCCAAGGCCTGGGTGACCCCGAACGTCTACGTCCACGTCGGCGCCTACGAGGTCAACCCGATCCAGGCCGAACGCGGCCAGCACGGCCTGAACTGGAGCACCAACGACAGCACCGGGGTGATCGTGCCGTACGCGATCGGCTACAGCACCCAGGCCAGCGGCGCGCGCCTGCCGGCGATGTACGAGCTCGGCGGCTGGCAGGACAATTCCGACTACCGCGATCCGCTCAACGACCGCAACAGCAATCCGGCGCGGCTGAGCGGGCTGGACTACGCCACCCGCAGCGGCCGCTCAGGCGCGTTCTTCCGCTTCGAACAGCAGGTCACCCGCCCCGACCCGGACAGCAACCGCGGCCTGGTGCTGTTCGGCTCGGTGCTCAAGGGCACCTCCGGGCAGTTGATCGAAGACCATTTCCTGGAACTGGGCCTGGTCCAGCGCGGCACCTTCGCCAGCCGCCCGCAGGACAACATCGCCTTCGTCGTCACCCAGCAGCACTACAGCGACGACGCCCTGGAAGACCTGCGCCTGGCCCGCGCCGCGGCCGGCGGCAGCGGCACCCCGCACCGCTCCCAGACCATGATGGAACTGAGCTACGGCATCCAGGTGACCCAGCAGCTGCGCATCGCCCCGAACCTGCACTACATCGTGCACCCGGACCAGTTCAACGAGCCGGCGCGTACCCGCGACCTGCCCAATGCCCTGGTGGCGGGGTTGCGGCTGGACTGGGCGCTCTGAGGGGCCGGGATTCGGGATTCGGGATTGGGGATTGGCAAAGGCGGGCGGGCTGCGGCCTGAAAGTCTGCGTGCAGACAGTGGTGTGCGGCGCGGCGCTGACAGGATCGGTGCAGACCGCCGGTCCGTGCATGATGCCGACATGATTCGCGCTCGATAGCGGCACGTTGAACGCACGAGGCCCCGGCATGCCGGGGCCTCGTGCGTTTTCTTCCCTTCGATTCCGATCGCAGTGGCGCTGCGCCGATCCGTCGGCGCCTGCGGGAGCGAAACGTGGCCGGCGAATCGAGATCCGTTCGATTCCGTGGGAGCCGTCTCCCTGGCGCGGGAGCGGTGACGTTGCCGACGCATGCATGATGCCGCCGCCCCGGGGGCATGAGGATCGGCGGATGCCGCGGTCGGCTATAGGATTTTTCCTACCCGGCGGCGTCCGCACCGGCGAGCGCGCAAAAGATGTCATGGATGACAATCGTCATCACCGCATCGAAGAATCTGGATACAGACTCCATCGAAGCTACATCGACGTATGTGAACGTAGTGACTTCGCCGCCGTCGATTACGACGGTTTTCCCACATCCCCGTTGCAAGCATTTCGCGTCATGCGCATCCTGGTCGCCGAAGACGATACGTCCATTGCCGTTGCATTACGCGACTCGCTCGCCGAGTGCGGCCACGTGGTAGACCATGTCGGCGACGGTGCCGCCGCCGAACGCGCACTCGGTAGCGAAAGCTATCAATTGCTGGTGCTGGACCTGGGCCTGCCGCGCCGCGATGGGCTGCAGGTGCTGCAACGCCTGCGCGCCCGCCGCGACGAGATCCCGGTGCTGGTGGTGACCGCCCGTGACGCGGTGGAAGACCGTATCCGCGCGCTCGACGAGGGCGCCGACGACTACCTGATCAAGCCCTTCGAACTGTCCGAGTTCCTTGCCCGTACCCGTGCGCTCCTGCGCCGCAGCAGCAGCGGCGGCGTGCCGGAGCTGGTGCTGGGGCAATTGCGCATCAACCTGGCCGGACGCCGGGTGTGGCTGCAGGACCAGCCGCTGGACCTGACCGCGCGCGAGTTCGCGCTGCTGGAAACCCTGCTGCTGCGCAGCGGGCGCGTGGTCAGCCGCAGCCAGCTGACCGAGGCGCTGTGCGATTGGCAGCACGAAATCACCGACAACGGCCTGGACATCTCCATGCATCGCCTGCGGCGCAAGCTGCATGGCGCCGGCGTCGGCATCCGAACCATCCGCGGCCTGGGCTATCTGCTGGAGGAGTCGCACGCCGCCTCACCGGCCGCCGACCACGCACAGACCTCGCAGTGAGCGCCACCACCGCCGCGCACGCGCCGGCCTACCGCCATCCCAGCCTGCGCCAGCGATTGCTGGCGTTCCTGCTGATCCCGACCGTGCTGCTGATGCTGATGGTGTCGTCGCTGTTCTACCTGTTGATGCTCAAGTACACCAATCACGTCCATGACATGGACCTGAAGGAGGACACGCAGGGCCTGGCGAACGCGGTCAACGACCCCGGCGAGCGCATGCCGCTGACCCTGCAGGCGCGGCAACTGCTGGAGTACAGCAGCGACGGCCGGGTGTTCTTCAAGCTCGACAGCCGCCGCCACGGGGTGATCAGCGGTAGTACCCAGCCGATTCCCAAGCACCCGGATCCGGCCGAGATCGGCCGGGTGATGCTGTACGACGACCGCATGGACAACGGCGTGCCGGTGCGCGTGGCCAGCCTGCTGCTGCCCTCGGCGCTGGAGCCGGGCGACTGGCTCACCGTGTCGGTGGCCGAGACCCTGGACGACCGCCACCGCCGCGCCCGCGAGATCCTGGTGCTGATGCTGCCGACCGAACTGCTGCTCACCTGCTCGCTGCTGGTGCTGGTGTGGCATGGCGTGCGCGTCGGCCTGCGCATGCTGGAGCCGGCGGTGCGCCGGCTCGACGACAGCCAGCGCGACCTCAGCCCGGTGTCCGGCCCGGACATCCCGGTGGAGATCCTGCCGCTGACCCAGGCCATCGACGGCCTGCTGGGCCGGCTCAAGCACATGATGGCGCTGCAGGAACGCTTCCTGGCCGATGCCGCGCACCAGTTGCGCACGCCGCTGGCCGGGCTGAGCATGCACGTGCAGCGCGCCCAGGCCAGCCAGCGCCCGGAAGACACCGCGCAGGCGCTTCAGCACATCCGCCAGCTGACCGACCGCGCCACCCGCACCTCCACCCAGCTGCTGGCGCTGACCCGCACCCAGGCGCCGCGCGAGAGCATCCGCGAGCTGCTGCCGCTGGACCTGGCGCAATGGCTGCCGCAGGCCCTGTCCGACCGCATCCCCGACGCGCTGCACGCCGGCGTGGACCTGGGCTACGACGCCGGCGACGACGACGCGCCCGCCTGGGTGGCCGCCGACACCTATGCGCTGCGCGAACTGCTCGACAACCTGCTGGACAATGCCTTCCGGCATGCCGCCGGCCGCATGGTCACGGTCAGCCTGCGCCGCGATCCGCTGTACGTGCGCCTGGCCGTGGACGATGCCGGCAGCGGCATCGACGAGGCCCTGCTGCCGCGCCTGGGCGAGCGGTTCTTCCGCGCGCCGGACGCGCCCGAAGGCGGCACCGGCCTGGGCCTGGCCATCGTCGCCAACATCGCTGCCCGCCACCACGCGACGCTGCGCTACCGGCGCTCGGCGCTGGGCGGCCTGCGCGCGGAACTGGACCTGCCGGCCGGCGCGGAGCCGCGGGCATGAGCCGCCACCGTCTTCGCTGCGCCGGCGCACTGGCGCTGGCCACCGCGCTCGCGCTGGGCGGCTGCGCCAGCAAGCCCATTCCCGATCTGCGCCAGCCGTCGCTGCCCGCGCACTGGAGCAGCGCGACGCCGCAGGCGGCCGCGCCGCGCCCGCCGGGCAGCGCCTGGTGGCAGGATTTCCACGATCCGCAGCTCGATGCGCTGGTCGCGCAGGCGCTGCAGGACGATCTGGAGGTCGGCCAGGCGCTGGCACGGCTGCGCGCGGCGCGGCGGCTGGACGCGGTCGCCGACGCGACGCTGCGGCCGCAACTGCGTGCGCGCACCGAGGACCCGATCGATCCGGACGCCAGCGCCTCGTTCCTGGTCGTGGGCGTCGATTCGGAGTGGGAGCTGCCGCTGTTCGGTCGCGGCGAAGCCACCAACCGCGTGGCCCGCGGCGACCTGCAGAGCGCCCAGGCCAACCTGGCGCAGGTCCGCGCGGCGACGATCTCCGACGTGACCCACAACTGGATCGATCTGCGCCACGCGCAGCAGGCCGAACGCCTGCTGCAGGACATCGCCGACGCGCGCCAGCGCCAGGCCAGCCTGCAGCAGACCCTGGTCGACCTGCATCTGGCCGCGCCGGCCACCGCGGCGCAGGCGCAGGCGGCGGTGCTGCAGGCGCAGACCGCAGTGAACGAGCCGCGCGATGCCGCGGCGGCGGCCGCCCGGCGCCTGGCGGTGCTGCTGGGCCGCGACGCGCCCGACCCGGCGTGGAGCACGGCCGCGGCCAGCAGCGCGCCGGGACAACTGCAGATCGCCGCGGTCGACAGCGTGCCGGCCGACCTGCTGCGGCGGCGCCCGGACATCGCCGCGCGCGAGGCCGAGGTGATCAGCGCCGCCGGCGCGCTGGGCATCGCCCGCGCCGACCGCTACGGCAGCATCGGCCTGGGCGGCGCGATCCGCTGGTCGACCAGTCTGCTGAGCCACCGCCGCACCGCCACCCACGGCATCGCCTCGTTCGGCCCGGTGATCGACATCCCGCTGTTCGACTGGGGCATCCGCCAGGCCAGGGCCAAGGCGCGCGGCGACCTGCTGGAAGCGGCCACCCTGGCCTACCGGCAGACCGTGCTGTCGGCGGTCAACGAGGTCGAGGACGCGCTGACCGCGCTGGAACAGCAGCGGCGCAACGTCGAGACCGAGCAACAGGTGTTGCAGGCGCAGCAGCAGGTCGCCGAGGCGGCGCAGCAGCGCCGGCGGCTGGGCCTGGGCAGCGACCTGGACGTGGCCACGCAGCAGGCCGCGCGCGACCAGGCGACGCTGGAGCTGCTGGAAGCGCAGCGCCAGCGCGACCTGGCCTACGTCGCCCTGCACACCGCGCTGGGCAGCGCCACCACGCCGATTCCCGGCACCGGTACCGGCAACGAGCGCGAAGGCGCGCAGCCCTGATGGTCGCGCTGGCCCGCCAGACCCTGCGCTACGAGTGGCGCCGCTTCCTGCCGGTGGTGGTGTCGGTGGGCTTCGCCAGCCTGTTGCTTCTGCTGCAGACCGCGCTGGTGCTGGGCATCTTCGGCAGCGCCAGCGTGTACGTCTCCGGCTCCGACGCCGACCTGTGGCTGGGCTATCCCGGCACGCAGAGCGTGGACCAGGGCCGCGCCATCGATCCGGACGCGGCCGCGCCGCTGTACCTGGACCCGCGGGTGGCGCAGGTCGAGCCGTTCATCTGGTTCGACGGCGACTGGCGCGGCCCCGGCGACACCGGCGCGGTGTCGGTCTACATCTCCGGCATCGACACCCGCGACGGCGGGCTGATGTTCTCGCGCCTGCTCAGCCCGGCGCTGCGCGCGGCGCTGCGCGAACCGGACACCGTGGTGGTGGACCGCGCGGAACTGGACAAGCTCGGTGTCGACATCGGCAGCAGCGCGCGCATCAACGGCCACCGCGTGCGGGTGATCGGGGTCGGCCGCGGCCTGCGCGCGCTGGGCGGGGTCAACGTACTGGCCTCGCTGGACACCGCGCGCGCGCTCAACACCGACACCGCACATCCGGACTGGCCGACCTACATGGTGGCCAGGCTGCGCCCCGGCGCCGACCCGCAGGCGGTGGCGCAGGCGATCGACAGCGCGGTCACGCGGCCGCGCGTGGAAGCCTGGAGCGCCGACGATTTCGCCCGGCGCAGCATCCTGTTCTGGATGTTCGACACCGGCGCCGGCTCCGGCGTGCTGTTCCTGGGCGGCATCGTGCTGCTGGTCGGCGTGGCCATCACCAGCCAGACCCTGCTCGGCACCGTGCTCGGCGCCGCGCGCGAGTACGCCACGCTCAACGCGCTGGGCGTGAGCATGCGCAACCTGCGCTGGGTGGTGCTGGAACAGGCCGCCTGGGTCGGTGCGCTGGGCCTGATCGGGGCCAGCGCGCTGGGCGCGGCGCTGGTCGCGCTGGCCCGCGCGCACGACGTGCCGGTGGCGTTCAACGCCAGCGGCTGGGGCCTGTGCGTGTGCGCGGTGATGCTGCTGACCGTGGTCTCGGCCCTGGCCGCGCTGCGCGGGCTGCGCCGCGCCGATCCGGCGTTGCTGCTGCGATGAGCCGGATCGTCGCCGCCGCCGCGCTGCACCCGGCCGCCGCCACCCTGCGCGGCAGCGGGCTGTGCAAGAGCTTCGTCTCCGGCAGCCTGCGCACGCCGGTGCTGCGCGACGTGGAACTGCAGGTGTGGCCGGGCGAGCTGACCCTGATCTCCGGCCCGTCCGGCTGCGGCAAGAGCACCCTGCTGTCGATCCTCAGCGGCCTGCAGCGCGCCGACGCCGGCCAGGTGCTGGCGCTGGGCGAGGAACTGGGCGCACTCGGCGCCACCGCGCTGGAGCAGTTCCGGCTGCGCCACACGGGCTTCATCTTCCAGGGCTTCAACCTGTTCCCGGCGCTGTGCGCGCTGGACCAGGTGCGGCTGCCGCTGCAGTACATGGGCCTGGCCCCGGCCGAGGTGCGCAGCCGCGCCGAAGAGGCGCTGGCCGAAGTCGGCATCGCCCACCGCCAGCACCTGCGCCCGGCCGAGCTGTCCGGCGGCGAGAAGCAGCGCGTGGCGATCGCCCGCGCGCTGGCCAAGCACCCGGCGCTGCTGTTCGCCGACGAACCGACCAGCGCGCTGGACGCCGGCAACGGCCAGATCGTGATCGACCTATTGCACCGCATCGCGCGCCGCCACAACACCATGGTGCTGTGCGTCAGCCACGACCCGCGCCTGATCCGCCACGCCGACCGCGTGCTGTCGATGGAGGACGGCCGCATCCTCGACGACCGCCGCGTCAACGCGCCGCCCTCGCCCTTGCCCTCTCGGAATCCCGCACCATGAAAGCGTTCGCCGCCGCGCCCCTGCTGAGCCTGCTGCTGGCCGCATGCGCGCCATCGGACCGCACCCCGGCCCCGGCGCCGGCCACCACCCCGGCCTACCTGGCGGTGGCGCGCGGCCGCATCGACGTGGAAGGCGGCGTGCTCAAGCTCGGCCTGCCGATCGCCGCGACCCTGCGCGAGGTGCCGGTGCACGAGGGCGACGCGGTGCAGAAAGGCGCCTTGCTGATCGCCGGCGACGACCGCAGCGCCGCGGTCGACCTGGACATCGCCCGCACCCGCGCGCAGGCCGCGGCCACCCACCTGAAACAACTCCAGCAACGCCTGCAAAGTGCCCAGCAGAAGCAACGGCGGCTGGCCGAGGCGGCACGTCTTGGCGCCAGCGACGGGCAGAGCGCCGACGACGCCAGCGACGCGGTGCAGAGCCTGGTCGACGCGCTGGACACCGCGCGCAGCGACGCGGCCCTGGCCGAGGCGCAGGTGCGCGCGGCCGAATTGCAGCGCGCGCAGTACCGGCTGCAGGCGCCGGTGGCCGGTCGCGTGCTGCAGCTGTCGGCCGCGGTCGGCGCGCGCAGCGAGGCCAACGCGCCGCTGCTGACCCTGCTGCCGGACGCGCCGCGCCTGGTCCGCGCCGAATTGAACGAAAGCTATGCCGGCAGCGTCACCCCGGGCATGGCCGCCGAGGTGATCAGCGACGACGGCCGCCAGACCGTGCTCGGCGAGGCGGTGGTGCGCTGGCTGGCGCCGGCCTACGGCCCCACTCAGCTGCACGACGACGCCACGCCCGCCGGCAACGACCGTAGCGTGGCCTGCGTGCTGGCCTTCACCCAGCCCTCGAGCCTGCGCCTGGGCCAGCGCGTGCTGGTACGCTTCCGCAACCCGGCCGCGGCCAAGCGCTGAGCCTGCACGCCGCCACCGCGGCGAAAGGCTGCTGAAACGCGCGGCGGCGACCCTGCACGGATTGCCGAGACTGCACAGCCGCGCCCATTCCGATGATCCAATCTGCCGAGTTCCACTTCGAAGGCGGCCGCAACGGCGTGCTGCTGATCCATGGCCTGACCGGCACGCCCAGCGAGATGCGCCTGCTCGGCAAGAGCCTGAACCGCGAAGGCTTCAGCGTGCACGGCGTGCAGCTGGCCGGCCACTGCGGCGACGAGGACGACCTGCTCGCCACCAGCTGGCGCGACTGGTACGCCAGCGTCGAGGCCGCCGCCGAGCGCATGCGCCCGCAGGTCGACCGGCTGTTCGTGGCCGGGCTGTCGATGGGCGCGCTGCTGGCGCTGCGCCTGGCGCAGGAACGTCCGCAGTGGGTGGACGGGGTCGGCGTGCTCGGCGCCACCTTCCGCTACGACGGCTGGAACATCCCCAAGCGCGCGCGCCTGGCGTTCCTGCTGCCGTGGTTCAAGCGCCTGGGCATCGGCAAGCGCCGCATGTTCCTGGAAGAGCCGCCGTACGGCCTGCGCGACGAGCGCATCCGCGCCCAGGTCAGCAGCGCCATGCTCGGCGGCGACAGCAGCGCCGCCGGCCTGCCCGGCAATCCGTGGCACGCGCTGGCCGAGATGTACCTGCTCTCGCGCGACGTGCGCCGCAACCTGCCCAAGGTGGTCGCGCCGTGCCTGGTCGCGCACGCGGCCGAGGACGACATCGCCGACCTGCGCAACGCGCGGCTGGTGATCGCCAACGTCTCCGGGCCGACGGAACTGCTGTTGCTGCACGACAGCTACCACATGATCACCCTGGACCGCGAACGGCGCGTGCTCGGCGCGCGCCTGGCGCAGTTCTTCGCGGCCCTCACCACCCCGCAACAGGCGGCCGCCTGATGGCGATGAGCGGCGCGGTGGTCGGAATCTGGCTGGCGACGGTGGCACTCGACACCGCCGGCCAGTTGGCCTTCAAGTATGTTGCCAGCCGACCGCAGGGCACTGGCATGGCGCGCTGGCAGAACATGGCCCGGCAGCCGTACTTGTGGGCCGGCGTGGCCTGCTACGTGTTCGAATTCCTCGCCTGGACCGCGTTCCTGTCACTGGTGCCGCTGGGCCGTGGCGTGCTGCTGGGCTCGATCAACATCGTGGCGATCATGCTGGCCGGGCGCTGGCTGTTCGGCGAACGCCTCGGGCGCATGCAGGTGGCCGGCATCTGCCTGGTCAGCGCCGGCGTGGCCGTGGTGGGGTTGGGCTCGTGAGCCGGCCGCCGCTGCATCGCTACGCGGTGGGCTTCGCCCTGCTGCTGAGCTTCGACACCCTGGCGCAGATCGGCTTCAAGCTGGCCGGCACCCACGCCTTCCCGCCGCAGGCCGAACTGGCCTGGGTGCTGCGCCTGCTCGGCAGCCCATGGCTGTACGCCGCGCTGCTCGGCTACATCGGCGCGTTCTTCACCTGGATGAAGTTGCTTGAGCACGCGCCGATCGGCCCGGCCTTCGCCGCCTCGCACCTGGAGGTGGTCAGCGTGATGCTGCTGTCGGCCTGGTGGTTCAACGAACACATCGGCGTCCTGCAGGCGCTGGGCGCGGCGCTGATCGTCGGCGGCATCGTCTGCCTGGCGATGGGCGAACGCGCGGATCCCGCCGATGCGCATTGAGATTCCGCCGACCGCCGGTCTGCCGTTGCAGTGGCGCGACCTGTGGCCCGGCCGTGCGCGCACCCGCCTGGCCAGCGCGGTCGGCCTGCCGCAGGCGCTGCTGACCTGCTCCGGCACCGCGGCGCTGATCGTGGCGCTGCGCACCCTGACCGCGGCCAGCCGGCGCCGGCAGGTGCTGGTGTCGGCCTATACCTGCCCGCTGGTGGCGCTGGCGGTGGCGCACTGCGGCCTGCAACTGGTGCTGTGCGATCTGCTGCCTGGCTCGCTGGAACTGGACCCGGTGCAGCTGGCGCAACGCTGCGGCAGCGATACCCTGGCGATCATCGCCACCCACCTGGGCGGACGCCTGACCGACCTGGCGCCGCTGCGCCGCGCCGCCGAAGGCTGCGGCGCGCTGCTGATCGAGGACGCGGCGCAGGCGCTGGGCGGCGTGCACCCGGACGGCCGCCCGGCCGGCCTGGGCGGCGATATCGGCTTCTGCAGCCTGGCCGCCGGCAAGGGCCTGACCCTCTACGAAGGCGGGCTGCTGATGTCGCGGCATGCGCCGCTGCAGCGCAGCCTGGCCGACACCGCCGCACGCCTGGGCCAGCGCGACTGGCGCTGGGAACTGCGGCGCAGCCTGGAGCTGCTCGGCTACGCCGCGCTGTACCGGCCGCAGCCGCTGCGCTGGGCGTATGGCGCGCCGGTCCGTCGCGCGCTGCGCCGCGGCGACCGCGTCGGTGCGGCCGGCGACCGCTTCGGCACGGCCATCGCCCAGCACGCGGTCGGCGCCTGGCGCGAAGCGGTGGGCGTACGCGCCAGCGCGCGCTGGCCGGCGTTTCTTGCCCAGATCCGCGAGCAGGGTCGGCGCCGCAGCGCACGCCTGGCCGGCATCCCCGGCCTGACCGTGATCGCCGATACCCCAGGCGCCCAGGGCAGCTGGCCGATCCTGATGGTGCTGCTGCCCGACGCGGCCGCGCGCGAATCGGTGCTGACCACCCTGTGGCCGCGCGGACTGGGCGTGGCGGTGCCGTTCGTGCATGCCCTGCCCGGCTACGACTACCTGGACGGCATCGTCGAGCGCACGCCGATGCCCAACGCCAGCGATTTTGCCGCGCGCTGCCTGAGCATCAGCAACAGCCCCTGGCTGGACGAGGCGCGCTTCGAGACCATCGTCGCCACGCTGCAGGCGGCCTGCGCCGGCGCGGTCGGGCCGGCGCCGCTGGACCTCGACCTGGTGCACGCCGCCGCGCCGAGCGCCTGACCGGGCGACGTGCGGCTTCGCCAGCGTCGCGGTGAAAATGTGCCGCTCGTAATGACCGGAAGCATCCTGTAGGCGCGGCTTCAGCCGCGAGAGGCATTACCGGTAACGCCTCTCGCGGCTGAAGCCGCTCCTACAGACTGGGGCTGCGCTAACCGACACTGGCCGCGTCCAGCGGCGCCAGCAGCCGCAGGTTCAACGCGTGCTGCTGCGCCTGCCACGCCGACAGGTCCGCCGGCGAGGGTTCGGGTTGCGCATCCAGCGCCGCCAGCTTGCGCTTCCACCATTGCGGGTAATGGGCCAGCGACACTTCGCCGGTGATGTCGCTGCCGCACACCTGCCCGCGCAGCGCCTCGATCGCCTGCAGCAACTGCGGCACGCGCAGCTGGCCCTGGTCCCAGTTGGTGCGCACGTCCTGCGGATCCAGCACGTCCTTGTCCAGCGACAGATAGGTCGGCATCGGCGTGCGCCGCAGGTGCTCGACGAACGCGTCGCTGAGCGCGCTCACGCTGTCGAAACCGCGCACCGCCTGGCCCAGGCCCAGCCGCCGCGCCCAGCCCACGTCCACGCCGCTGCACCAGTAGCGCAACTTGCCGCGATACAGCGGCAGCAGATGGTTTTCCCAGGCATGGCCGGGACCGACGTCGCCGGAGGTGATGCCGGCCACCTCGACCTGCGCCACCTGCGGCAGCGCGGCGATGCGGCGCACCCACGAGCCGCAGTGCACGCCGAACGGGAAGCGCATGTTGTCCGGATGGTTGTCGAACACCACCACCCGCAACGGCGCCTGCGCGCGCTGCGCCAGGCGCACGATCAACGGCAGGCTCAGGTGATGGAAATCGCCGCTGCCCAGCAGCACGGTGCCGTACCGCGCCGGCAGCGCCTGCTCCAGCGCCTCGCCGAAGCGGCGCAGCCGCGCCATCGAGCAGGCGAAGCGCAGGCCGTCGCACCAGTCGCGCAGCGGCAGGCGCACGGCATCGGGTACGGCGCCCAGCGAATCATCGAGATCGAGCAGAACCGGAGTGCGCATCTCAGTCCTCCTCGGCGGCATCGGCGGCCGGCCCGACGTCGTCGGATTCGAACAGCGGCCGCAATCGGCGCAGCGCCGCGCGCAGCAGCGGATTGCGCAGGTACACCGCATGCCAGGTGTAGGTGAAGCTGGCACCGAGCTGGGCCTTCACTTCCGGATCGGTCCAGCCGGCGACATAGGCAGTCAGGCCGTGGCGGCAGGCGTAGTCGAGATTCTCGATCCAGCTCAGCGCGTACAGGTTGTGGTCGCGCGCGTCCGGGTAATGCAGGCCGATGTACTTGTCCAGCAGCCGGCCTTCGTGCACGTAGCACAGGTTCCAGCCGATGATGCGGTCCTGGTGCCGATACACGAATACCTGCCCACCCGAGTCGGCGTCGGTCAGTAGCGCGTCGAAGAACGTCGCGGTGAGCAGGTCGAAATGGATCTCGCTCTGCGCATACACCTCCTGGTACAGCGCATAGCAGTGCGCGCGCAGCGCCGGATCGGCGAAGGCCGGGCCGGTCGGCAGCACCTCGATCTGCAGGTCGGCGCGCGAGCGCAGCTTGCGGCGGATGTTGCGCCGGCGCCCGCGCGAGAGCCGCGCCAAATACTCGTCGGTGGAAGCGAAGTCGATCGGCACCCAGGCCAGCGCCTGCCCGCGCAGCAGCACGTAGCCGTTGCGCTCGCAGGCGTCCAGGAAGGCCTGCGCCCAGGCGTTGTCGGCGTCGTCCAGCAGCGGCGAGCGCTGCGGCACGTCCTTGACGATCATCAGCGCGCGGCGCCGGCCCAGTTGCGTACGCCACTGCCGCGGCAACTGCGCCGGGTCGGCCGCGCGCGGCAGCCAGGCGTATTCGCTGACGGTGCTGCCGACGAAACTGGTGCGCGGCCGCAACAGGCGCTGCCACAGCCGCTGCAGCGGCAGCCGCGCCACCTTCGCGCGCAGCGCGGGTTCGGCGGTGGTGAGCAGGTCGAAATCGGCCTCGAAGGCCGGTACCCCGTGCTCCAGGGGCTGGATCAGGAAACCGGCTGGCGGGTGCTGCAGGAACTGCCGCTGCAAGGCCTGCGGCTCGAGTTGGTTGACGAAAGGCATCTGCAAGATTGATCGTCTAGCGTGGAGAATGGATGCTGCGGCCCAGGCCGCAGCGTGCGATCCACCGGCGGCGGGCGCCGCGCGGTGGCCCTTCATTTCGCGGAGCACTGCCATGACCCCGTCCATCGAGTCGCAAATCCACAGCATCGTCGCCAAGCATGGCGAAATCGACCCGGCGCGCCTGACCCCCGATGCCAAGCTGCAGGACCTGGGCGTGGATTCGCTCGAGGCCATCGAAATCCTGTTCGACATCGAAGAACACTTCGACATCACCTTCCCGCAGCGCGACCCGAACCTGGACGACGGTTCGCTCGGCAAGCTGGTGCAGGCGGTCGAGGACGCGCTGGCGGCCAAGGCGGCGGCCGGCGCGGCGCAACCGGCGCACTGACGCGCCATGGGCGCCTCTCCGCACGCGCGGCGCGTCGTCATCACCGGCATGGGCGCGGTCAGCGCGCTCGGCCTGGGCGCCGAAGCCCTGTGGAGCGCGATGCGCGAGGGCCGCAGCGGCATCGCCGCCCTGCCCTCGCCCGATCCGCTCAGCACGTTGAAGATGCGCAAGGCCGCGACCCTGCCGGGGTTCGCGCCCGACGCCACGCAGACCGGCGGCATCGCCCCCGGCCAGCTCGACCGCATGACCCAGATGGCGCTGGTCGCCGCCCGCGAGGCGATCGCCCAGGCCGGCCTGCCGCACGGCGATGCCGCGCTCGGCGCGCGCTGCGCGGTGGTGGTCGGCACCGGCGTCGGCGCCGAACTCAGCCGCGACGAACAATCGCGCCGGCTGTACCGCGACCAGGCCGAGCGCCTGCATCCGCTGACCATCGTGCGCAGCATGGCCAACGCCCCGGCCAGCCAGATCAGCATCGCCTTCGGCCTGCGCGGCCCGGCCTTCGCCGTGTCCAGCGCCTGCGCCTCGGCCAACCACGCCTTCGCCCAGGCCGCGCTGATGGTCCGCCATGGCCTGGCCGACGTGGCCATCGCCGGCGGCAGCGAAGCCTGCCTGAGCCTGGCGCTGATCCGCGCCTGGGAAGCGATGCGGGTGGTCAGCGACGACACCTGCCGGCCGTTCTGCGCGCAGCGCAGCGGCCTGGTGCTGGGCGAAGGCGCCGGGATGTTCGTGCTGGAAAGCGCCGAGCACGCCGCCGCCCGCGGCGCGTTGCCGCTGGCGGAACTGGCGGGATTCGGCATGAGTTCCGATGCCGGCGACATCGTCGCGCCGAGCATCGACGGCGCCGCCACGGCGATGCGCCTGGCGCTGCAGGATGCCGGCCTGGCCCCTGAGCAGATCGATTACATCAATGCCCACGGCACCGGCACGCAGGCCAACGACCGCTGCGAAACCCAGGCGCTGCGGCAGGTGTTCGGTACGCACGCCGAGGCGCTGGCGGTCAGCTCGACCAAGGCGGTGCACGGCCATGCGCTCGGCGCGGCCGGCGCGCTGGAACTGGTGGCGGCGATCGGCGCGCTGCGCGAGCAGGTGGTGCCGCCCACGGCCAACTTCCTCGATGCCGATCCCGAATGCGACCTGGACTACGTGCCCAACCAGGCGCGCGCCCGCCAGGTGCAGGCGGTGCTGAGCAATTCCTTCGCCTTCGGCGGACTCAATGCGGTGATCGCGCTGCGCGCGGCGGGCTGAAACGCCCGCCGCCGCAGACAACGGCGGGAGGCAACGCGAACCGCGCGCGTCGTCTCCCGCCCGGCTCATGCGACCTGCTTGGCGCGGGTCAGCAACTGGTCCAGCAAGGACAGGCCCAGGTCGATCTCTTCGTGGCTGATGTGCAGCGACGGCGCCAGCGTGATGACGTTCTTGTAGTAGCCGCCCACGTCCAGGATCAGGCCGATGCGCTTGCCGTTGTGGCGCAGTTCGCCTTCCAGGCCCATGTCGACCATGGTGTCGAGCAGCTTGCGGTTCGGCGTGAAGCCGTCCGCCTGGCAGATTTCCGCACGCAGGGCCAGGCCCAGGCCGTCGACGTCGCCGATTTCCGGGTGACGCTTCTGCAGGTCGCGCAGGCCGTCCAGGAAGTGCGCGCCCTTGGCCATGACCATCGACTCGTAGTCGGTCTCGGCCAGCATGCGCATGGTCTCAAGGCCGACCGCGGTGCCCAGCGGGTTGGAAGCGAACGTGGAGTGGGTCGAGCCCGGCGGGAACACGGTCGGGTTGATCAGCTCCTCGCGCGCCCAGATGCCGGCCAGCGGATTGAGGCCGTTGGTCAGCGCCTTGCCGAACACCAGCACGTCCGGGGTCACGCCGAAATGCTCGATCGCCCACAGCTTGCCGGTGCGGAAGAAGCCCATCTGGATCTCGTCCACCACCATCAGGATGCCGTACTTGTCCAGCACCCGCTTCAGGCCGGTGAAGAAGTTCGGCGGCGGAATCACGTAGCCGCCGGTGCCCTGGATCGGCTCGACGTAGAACGCCGCATACTCGCACTGCCCGGCCTTGGGATCCCACACGCCGTTGTACTCGGTCTCGAACAGGCGCTCGAACTTGGCCACGCACTGCTCGCCGTACTCTTCCTTGGACATGCCCTTGGGGCCGCGGAAGTGGTACGGGAATTCGATGAACTGGGCGCGGTCGAAATGACCGAAGCGACGGCGGTAGCGGTACGACGAGGTGATCGCCGAGGCACCGAGGGTACGGCCGTGGTAGCCGCCTTCGAAGGCGAACACCAGGCTCTTGCCGGCGCTGGCGTTGCGCACCAGCTTCAGCGAGTCTTCCACCGACTGCGCGCCGCCGACGTTGAAGTGCACGCGGCCCTTGCGGCCCCACTTGCGCTCGGCGTCGACCGCGATGGTCTTGGCCAGCTCGATCTTGGTCGGGTGCAGGTACTGGCTGGCGACCTGCGGCAGGGTCTCGATCTGGCGGGTCAGCGCCTGGTTCAGGCGCGGATTGGCATAGCCGAAGTTGACCGCCGAGTACCACATCTGCAGGTCCAGGTACGGCACTTCCTCGGTGTCGTACAGGTAGCTGCCGTCGCAGCGGCCGAAGATGCGCGGCGGCTCGCTGTAGTGCACGGTGTCGCCGTAGGAGCAGTACTGGGCCTCGTCGGCCAGCATCTGCGCATCGCTCAGCGCGCGCTGGTGGTCGGCACCGGTGCGCAGCAGCGCCTCCGGATCGGGCGCGGCATCGCCATGCAGCGGTGCGAGCGAGGAAAGCGAAACATTCCGGTTCATCGGGATCAGGCTCGTTGGGTGACGGGAAGCGGGAAGGACACGGTGGTGGTCGCCGGCACCGCCAGGTCGGGCAGCAGGGCGATGGCGTCGTCGAAACCGGTGATCGCGCAATGGGCGATCCCGTTGGCGCGGCAATGGCGCAGCAGACCGTCCTTGGCGAACACCAGGTCGGCCTTGCCGGCCAGGCAGAAATCGGAGCGGCCGTCGCCGATCAGCAAGGTGGCGCGCTCGGGCGGCTGTTGCGCCATGACCGCGCACTTGCAGGTGCCGCTGGGGCAGTCCGGGCGCGCATGCGGCGAGGCCATGCGCCATTCGCCGGCATCGGTGCGCAGCAGGCGGTTGGCGATAATCGGGAGATGGTGCAGGCCGTGGCGGGCGAGGATGCGGGCGATGCCGTAGTCCAGGCCGTCGCTGACGATGCTCAGCGGGATGCCCAGGCGCTCGGCCAGCGCGACGAAGCGCACGAAGGCCGGATCGATCCGCACGCCATCGAGCACCCGGTGCAGCGCATCGACGTCGCCGTCGAGCAGCGCGACCTGCTTGCTCATGCACTCGCGGGCGCCGATCCGACCGGCGACCCAGTCGTCCTCCAGTTCCTGCCAACCGGGGCGCCCGAGGTGCTCGAGCAGGCGGTCGGTCACGTCCTGCAGGGACACGGTACCGTCAAAATCGCAAAGGATGTTCCATTGGGCGCGCAAGGTGGCTCTCCGGCTGATGGGGGCAGAGCCTAGGCACGCTGTCTTTCGCACTCCTTTCGGAGAAGTGAAAGAAAGCGGAGCGTTCACATTGGGCGTGGTAGGTGCTCATGCATCCCCCTGACCTGTTGACCGCCCAACGCTGGGATGCGCTACACGGTTCCCAATTCGACCGCGATCGGGCAACCTACCTGCACCAGGCCCGGATGGCGAAACTGGTAGACGCATCGGACTTAAAATCCGCCGGGGGCGACCCCATGCCGGTTCGATTCCGGCTCCGGGCACCAGCTAGTGGCAGACCGACACGCCACACAGGCCAGGGCAGCCATCTCTGTCGCCTTAGCGCTTGCTGATCGTTCCGGAGGCGCCTCGCGCAGGGGATGTTCCACACCTAGGCTGTTCACTGAAGCGCCAAGCGCGGCTTCGCCCCTCTGCCTTAGCGAGCAGAAGCGCCCGAAAAATTCATCCGATTTGTGGGATGTCCTGCAAACTGTCGGAACGCAAGGCACAGTCACCGCGTCTCACAGGACGGCACCGTGCTAAACCTTGCGACACCAGCCGCGCCGGCTGCTTAGGGAGAAGCGAGTGAACGAGACGTACCAGAGAGAAAAGCGCGCGCGTGCGTTCGCCCAATATATCAGTGACACGTGGAGTGGCCCGCTTTCCAAAGACCAGAAGGAACAGTTGGGCAAGAGGATCCTCGACGAAGTGGATGGCGCACCGGATCGTGACAGCCTTGAGTCCATCATCATCGCTGCGCTCAGAGAAAAGAATATCGATCCCGACGACCTCCTCATCGAATGGTCTTTGGGTAGAGATTGAAAGCCATCGCCCGGCGCTCTCGGAGACGCCGATCAGCTTGAATGCTCAAGACAAGTCCACCGGTCCTCCAGCAAATGGCGGGGATGCCAATGTCGCTCCAGCGGCACCGCCGTCGAAACGTCCCCGGCACCGCCGCCACGGCGGCACCGGGGATGCCAACGGCAAACGTGGCGCGCGGCGCTCAGATCGCGCGCGAATAGCGCGCCGGCTGGTCGGGCTGGCGCAGGTAGCGGTCGAAGCACATGGCGATCAGGCGCAGCAGCGGGCGGCCGCGGGCAGTGGCCTGGACCACGCCGTCGCGGTAGTCGGCCAGGCCGTCCGCGCACAGCGGCGCCAGCGCGCGCAGTTCCTCGCGGAAATAGCTGGCGACGTCGATGCCGTGGCGCCGCGCCACCGCCGCCACGTCCACCCGCCCCTGGCACATCAGCTGCTGGATCAGCTCGGCGCGCAGGGCGTCGTCGGTGCTGAGTTGCAGGCCGCGCAGCACCGGGCTGTCGCCGGCGTCCACCGCCGCTTCCCAGGCCGGCAGGTCGCGCTGATTCTGGCTGTAGCTGGCGCCGATGCGGCTGATCGCGCTGACGCCCAGGCCCAGCAGGTCGGTGTCGGCGTGGGTGGTGTAGCCCATGAAGTTGCGGTGCAGGCTGCCCTGCCGCTGCGCGCGCGCCAGGTCTTCCTGCGGCAGCGCGAAGTGGTCCATGCCGATGTACTGATAGCCCGCTGCAGAGAGCCGGCTGACCGCCAGGCCGAGCAGCGCCAGCTTCTGCTCGGCATCCGGCAGATCGGCGTCGACGATGCGCCGCTGCGCCTTGAACAACTGCGGCATGTGCGCGTAGCCGTAGACCGCCAGGCGGTCCGGTCGCGCCGCGATCACCGTCTCCAGGGTTTGCTCGAACCCGGCCGGGGTCTGCCGCGGCAGGCCGTAGATCAGGTCCACGTTGACCGAGCGCATGCCATGCGTTCGGCAGGCGCGCAGGATGTCCAGGGTCTCGTGCACGCCCTGGCGACGGTTGATCGCCTGCTGCACCAGCGGGTCGAAATCCTGGATGCCCAGGCTGGCGCGGTTGAAGCCCAGCTCGGCGAGGGTGGCAATGTCCTGCGGGGTCACCGTACGCGGGTCCAGTTCGATCGACATGTCGCGGTCCGGCGCCTGGCTGAAGCGGAACAGGCCGCGCAGGCCCTGCACCAGTTCGCCGAGCAGCTCCGGCGCGAGGAAGTTGGGGGTCCCGCCGCCCAGGTGCAGTTGCACCACCTCGCGCTCGCCGTCGAAACACGCGGCCATCATCGCCGCCTCGCGCAGCAGCCGCTGCACGTAGGCGCGGCCGCGCTGCGGATCGCGGGTGATGACCCGGTGGCAGCCGCAGTAGAAACAGGGGCTGCGGCAGAACGGGACGTGCACGTAGAGCGACAGCGGCCGCCGCGGATCGCTGGCCTGGACCGCGGCGAACAATTGCGCCGGGCCGAAGCCGGTCTGGAAATGCGGCGCGGTCGGGTACGAGGTGTAGCGCGGGCCGGGGCGGTCGTAGCGGCGCAGCAGGTCGGCGTCGAAGGTCCAGGCGGCGGAGGGGTCGGGCGCGGTGAGGATGTCCATGGACCGAGCATGCGCGGCGCGCGGCGCGGCCGCCTTGACCTGGATCAATCCGCACACGCGGCCGACGGCAGCGGCGACACCGGCTCGAACGGGCGCCAGCTCATCTGGTGGCGGCGCCAGAAGGTTTCGGCGATGCGCTGTGCGATGTCGTCGGCCAGCAGGCGCATTGGCTGGTTGGCCAGCTCGGCGGTCGTGGCGCGGAACAGGCCCAGCCAGCGCTGGAACAGCAGGGCGCTGAGTTCGCGCATGGCCATGTGCCGCGGCATCGGCGCACCACGGAAGCGCCGCGTGCCGCGCAGCATCGCCGACCAGAAATCGCACAGCTGCTGCTGGTGCGCGTCCCAGTCCTCGATGTGCGCGGCGAACACCGTAGACAGATCCGCATCGGCGCGCACGCGGCGGTAGAACACCTCCACCAGCGCCTGCACCTCCGCTTCGCTGCATAGGTCCGGCCCCGGCAAGGGCATGCCTTCGATCTCGTCCTGCATGGCCCGCTCCACCTCGTTCGACCTGCCCAGTCTCCACGCGGTGGCAGCGGCGGCCTTGATCAGGATCAATGCCCGCCCTGCCCGCGCTGCCTAGTCTGCGACTGCGGCATGCGCCGACGCCGGTGTCGACGGGGGATCGGCGGCCAGGCGGCTGGCAGGCGCGGCGACGTGTGGCGCCGCTGCCTTGGCGCATGCCGCATCTCCCTTTCGCGATGGAACCACCGTCATGCCCTCAGCCGACGATCCGCTGCTCGACCCGCTCGATCCCGACGCGCCGCGCCCGCTGGTGCAGCGGTTGGGGGTGATCCTGTGGCCGAGCTTCCTGGTCGCCGGCGCCATGAGCGTGCTGTTCTTCGCCCTGGTCGATCCGCTGGCGCTGCGCGACATCACCTTTCCCGGCCGTCAGTTGAGCCGCGAACTGGGCTACACGGTGGGCTTCTTCATGTTCTGGCTGGCGACGCTGGCCTCGAGCCTGCTGACCGGCTTCCTGTTGCGTCCGGCGCCGCATGGCGACGACGCGCCGCTGTCCTGAGCGGACTGCAGATGCCGCGTCCCATTCCCCTGCACATGGTCACTGCGCCCGTCACTGCCACCGGTCCTGCGCCGCCAAAACGCTATACGCAGGTGCGCCGCATCGCGCTTTGGCTGCTGTTTGCCGGTTTCTACGTACTGCCGTGGCTGCGCTGGCACGGTCGCCAGGCGCTGCTGCTGGACCTGCCGGCGCGGCGCTTCGATCTGTTCGGCTGGACCCTGTGGCCGCACGATGTCGGCTGGCTGCTGCTGGCGCTGGGAACTGCCGCGGCGGCCCTGGCGGTGCTCACCACCGTCGCCGGGCGCCTGTGGTGCGGCGTCGCTTGTCCGCAGACGGTGTGGAGCCATGCATTCGCCTGGATCGAGGGCCGCTTCGCCGACTGGCCCGCCGCGGCGCGCCATGTGGTGTGGGCGAGCGTGGCGCTGTGGACCGGGGTCAGCTTCGTCGGCTATTTCGTGCCGGTCGCCGACCTGGTCGCACGCCTGCATCCATTCGCCTGGAGCGGCTGGGAGACGTTCTGGGTGCTGTTCTACGCGCTGGCCACCTGGGGCAATGCCGGCTTCCTGCGTAGCCAGGTCTGCCGCTACCTATGCCCGTACGCGCGCCTGCAGCCGCTGCTGAGCGACCGCGACACGCCGCTGATCGGCTACGACGCGATGCGCGGCGAACAGCGTGGCGCCCGCGCCTGCGGCCATGGCAGCATCGCCCAGCGCGGGCGGCGCCTGCTCGATCCCGTCACCGCCCGCGACTATGCCTGGCGCGCCAGCATCGCCCAGCTCGCCGGCCAAGGCGGCAGCCGCGGCGAGGCACTGGCTGCGTATGCCGGCACCCTGCCCAAGTTCAGCGCCGAGCAGCTCGGCGACTGCGTGGCCTGCGACGCCTGCGTGCAGGCCTGCCCGGCCGGCATCGACCCGCGCAACGGTGCGCACTACGCCTGCACCGCCTGCGGTGCCTGCATCGACGCCTGCGATCGCAGCATGGACCGCCATGGGTTCGCCCGTGGCCTGCTGCGCCGGGCCGGCGCCAATGCCATCGACCGCCAGCCGCGGCGCTGGTGGCGGCGGCCGCGGCTGCTGGGCGGCGTCGCCGCGCTGTCGATCGCGCTGATCGCGTGGTGGTGGCTGGCGGCGTAAGCCGATCCAGGCCGGCGCCAGCCGTTCCTGCAACATCGAACGGGCATCGGCGCCCCTGGGCCATGCGAACCCACGCGTGCAAAACAGGAAGCGCTCAGGTGGCGAAGCGCAACCGCGCTACGCTTGAAGCCGCGATCGCCCCTCGCCCGCGTATGCGGACGCGATGGGCGCGACGCATGTCCCGCGAAGCGGGACGTCCCCTCCGCCGGATCCGCCAGGAGCGACCATGGGACACGCCAGGAATGGGCGCAGGCTGTTGACCTGCATCTGCCTCACCATCGGTCTCTCGACCATCGCTCATTCGGCGAGCGCGGCGCCAGCGACCCACTATGTCGATCTCGCCACGCCGTTCGAACAGGCCGCGCTCGAGACGGCGGGACAACCGGACGATGCACGGAACGCGGCGGTCCGGTCGCGTATCGATGCGATGCTGCCCGGGCTCTATCCAGAAGGTGCCGGCACAGACAAGCGGATCGACGCCGCTTTGCATCAGCTTTCCGCCGATCACGAGGACTACGACCGCGCCATCGCCGATTTCCCGGCCGCCCTGAGCGGCGCGATCGTGCGATTCGAGCGTGTATTTCCCGGCTTCGCGTCACCGCTGCCGATCTACCTCTATCACTCGCTTGGGCAGCGCGATGGCGGTTCGGACTACCTGCAACCGGGCCATCGGCACGTGATGCTCTTCGGCGCCGACCTGATCGCGAAGTACCACGCCGACGATTCGCTCGAACCGTTCCTGATCCACGAGCTCTTCCATCTGCAACACGCCCGCTACTTCGCCGATTGCGACCAGCTCTGGTGCACGCTGTGGCAGGAAGCATTGGCCGTCGACGCGACCGCCACACTGGTGCCGCAGGCGACGGATCATCAATTGCTGCTCGACATCCCCGCACCCATTCGCGCAGCGACCGATCGCCGCTGGTCGGTGGCCCTGTGCTTCATCGCTGCACATTTCGACGACGCCGACAGCGCGGCGACCTCCAGCGCCCTGCAGATGGGCGGTCATCCCCCGGATGGGCTGCCGGATCGTTTCGGCTACTACCTGGGTCTGCGGCTTGCGCAGGCGACGGGCCTGGACGTCGCCCGACTTTCGCGCCTGGACAACAAGGCCGCGCGCCCGATCGCCCGGGCTGCGCTCGCGAAACTGATGACGGACGCAGCGGTCACCTGCGCAGCGCCTTCGGCCGGCTCCGCGACGAAGCGCCAGCAGACAAACGGTGCGCCAGGCGATGGACGCTGAGGCGCCGATGTCCTTGCACGCAACCGCGCACCGGTCTGCGCGACCTCGGCCAGGTTCGCGGTCGTCGCCACCACGATGCTCGCGCGAAGCCGCGTCCAGCCTCCTCCAACCGCACGCCATCATTCGCGGCCGGCCTCAATCGGCGCGCAATACCGTCCAGATGGCGATCTGCCTCGGCGCAAGCAGCAGGTCGTCCAACGCGGCGTGCCACTCCCGCCGGTACGACCGATGCAGTTGCACGTTGAGGACATCTTCGCGGTCGGTCCAGGTTTCGTGCAGCTGGAAGACATTCGGTCGCTCGGGATCGACGTGCAGCACCGCACGCACGAAGGTCTGCTCGTGACGCATCGCGTCGAGCACCGGGTCGAGCAGCCTGCGAAAGCGGTCGACCTGATCCAGCTTGACGTGGAAGGTGATGACGTACGTTTCAGGAGGTGTCCTCGCACTCATGCCAGCGTCTCCGCTATCTGCACTTCGGCAATACGATCGGCGCCGTCGCGTTCGCCCTCGCCCGCAGCTCATGCGCAGCACCTCATCCGCCGCACGATATCGCCGGCAAGCCGCGCCGCATGCGTCACCATCACGCCGTGCGCCACGCCTTCGTAGACGATCAGTTCGGCGCCCGGGATGATCGCGGCATAGACACGGCCACTGGCATCGAGCGGCGCGGACACGTCGCGATCGCCATGCAGGAGGGTGACCGGCAACGTGAGCGCGGCGGCCTCCGCCGAGAGATCGCTCAGCGCGATGGTGCGCTGGAACGCGACCACGGCGCGGCGCGAGCAGTCCAGCACCATGGCGGCCATCCACGCGTTGACGCGGTCCGATGCCCCTGGCGCGAAGGGCGCGATATTGGCGTCGATCCAGCCCGACAGGTCGAAGGCGAGCTGCGCGCACAATGCATCCACCATCGCCGGGGTGATCCCGCTGTTGCCGACGACCCGCGGACCGGTCGCCCCAACAAGGATCAATCGCGCGATCCGTCTACGACCGTGGCGCGCGAGATAGCGGATCGCCTCGCCGCCCGCCCCCGAGTGCGCCACCAGCGTGACGCCCTCCAGGTCGAGCGTCTCCAGCACGGCGGCCAGGTCGTCGGCGAGCGCGTCGTAGCCGTAGTCGGCACGGTCGGTCGATCTTCCGTGGCCATTGCGGTCGTACGCGATGGTGCGCAGGCCGGCGGCGTTGAGATGGAGCATGGTATCGCCCCAGAGCCGGCCGTCCATCGCCCAGCCCGCCAGCAAAACCACAGGCGGGCCCTCGCCCCAGTCGCGCACGAACAGCGCATGACCATCGCCACGCGGGATGAAGGCCGGCGTCATGCGCTGTCCTTGCCGAGAAAGCCGATGACTTCGGCGATGCGCCCGTCCGCTGCGAGTCGGGCGATATCGGTGCCGGCGGCGATCGGCGCGCCTTGTTCGGGCGACAGCGTCCAGGAGAAGCGCACGAAGGCGCCATGCGCATCGGGCGCGCCGCGCAGCGCGAATCGGTGGCCGGGAACCTGTGCGCGGGCGGCCGCGATCATCGCGGCGATGCCGTCATGGCCTGCGCCGGTCATCATCGGGTCGGCGTAGCAGGCATCGGGGGTCCAGCCATCGGACAAGCGCCGGTCGCGCGAGGCCGCATCCGCATCATTCCATAGCGCAAGATAGGCACGTGCCAGCGTGTCCGGGTCGTTCATCGCCATCTCCTCGTCGTTGATGGGCCGAGCATGCCGATACCGATCCGACGATGCGATTACCTCACAGGTAATGGCCCCACCGCCGCAGGTCGCTAGGATGAGGACATGACCACACACGCGATCACCGTGGGCGACGTGCTGCGCGACTGGCGGGCCAGGCGCCGGCTCAGCCAACTCGATCTGGCCTGCGCGGCAGAGGTGTCCACGCGCCATCTGAGCTTCGTCGAGAGCGGGCGGGCGGCGCCCAGCCGCGATCTGCTGCTGCGACTGGCCGAACCGCTGGCGATGCCGCTCAGGGAACAGAACCGGCTGCTGCACGCCGCGGGCTATGCGCCCGTGCATGGCGAGCGCGCCCTCGACGCGCCCGACATGGCGGCCGCGCTGGCGGCCGTCGACGCGGTGCTGCGCGCTCACGCTCCGTTTCCTGCACTTGCGGTCGACCGTCACTGGAACCTGGTGCGCGCCAACGACGCAGCGGCCGCGATGCTGGTCGGCATCGATCCGGCGCTGCGGGCGGCGCCCCTCAACGTGTTGCGCGCGACCCTGCATCCCGATGGCCTGGCGCCGCGCATCGCCAACCTCGCCGAATGGCGGCACCATCTGCTGGCCCGGCTTCGCCTCGAGATCGACCGATCCGCCGATCCCGCACTCGAAAGGCTGCATGCCGAACTCAACGGCTTCCCCTGCCCGGCCAGCGATCGCCCGCACGGCGCTGCCGCGCGGATCGCGGTGCCGCTTTCGATCCGCAGCGGAGCCAGCGGGAGCATCCTGTCGTTTCTCTCCACCACCACCGTCTTCGGTACCGCAACGGACGTGACCCTGGCGGAGCTGACGCTGGAATGCTTCTACCCCGCCGACGATGCGACCAGACAGGCGCTCCTCGCCGGCTCGCTTGCGTGAGCGGACGCCGGGCGTGTTCGTGATGCCGAGGACGTCGTGGCGCAAGGCCGGGGCCGGCGTTCTTCGGAAAAGACGAATTGCGGAAACGAAAAAAGGAGCCGCAGCTCCTTTTTCGGGGTTTCACCTGCCTCGCAAGAGGCAGGTGACGCAATCTGGAGCGGGAAACGAGACTCGAACTCGCGACCTCAACCTTGGCAAGGTTGCGCTCTACCAACTGAGCTATTCCCGCTTGGGAGCCGCGCATTCTACACGCCTCCCGGGAGGTGCGCTAGCCCTTCGTTGCAAAAAAATGTCCGCCGCCGGCTGGCGGCGTGCCAGGCCGCGATCCGGCCTTTCCCGTTCGCGGTTCGGCGGCGTTGGGGTCGGATCGGTAGCGGCCGCGTGCACGCCGGGTCGGGCGGCCACCGCCGGCGCGACACGCAACCGCGGCCGTCCGATCCTGAACGCAGCGAACGTCGACCATGGCGAGATTCGGTCGGGCATGGCCGCCTCGCTGAATCGGAACGCATTCTCGGCGGCAACGCGTCCCCTGATGGCAGCGCACCGGCAACCGGCCACGCAACCGAGGCGCTACTTCAGCGGATTCTCCGGCTCCCTGCCCTGCAGCGCCTTGTCCTGTCGGCAGGTCTTCAAGGGCTGCGCCGTGGCCGCCACGATCGTGGTGACTTCCTGGGTGTCGTCACGCGCGCGCACCTTGAGGCAGGCGCAGCCATAACCGGCACTGCCTGTGCCGGTCGCCACCCAGCGCGCCGGCGGAAACGTCGGCCACGTGCCCTCGGCCTGGTGCCCGCCCTGCTGGCCGACCGTCCATTCGCCGTCCTTGTCCACGAGCGTGGCATTGCCTGGCGTGGGATTGTCGAACCAGCCGCAGCGGGTGACGGTCTGCGCAGGCGGCGCCGCCTGTGCAACAGCGACCAGGCTCAGCGCGGCGACCAAGGCCGCGCCGATGACGCGCATGCACTGCAGGACGGGGCGCGTTGGGGGCATGAGGTCAGGCGCGAATGGCGAGGCCGGCATCATCGCAAAAACGACCTGTGCCGGCATGCCGGAACGCCGCAGCGCGTCAGCGCCCGTTCCCCTGCTCCTGGTAGTCCGTCAGGTAGTGCTCCGGATTGCTCTGCGCCGACAGATCGGCGTCGTAACGCACCGAGGTCGGCTTCGGCGTGTCCGGCACGTACAGCTCGCCCGCGGCCTCGCTGACGATCAGCAGCACGTAGGGGCGGCCGTCGAGCTGCACGGTGTAGCGCGTGTCCCTGTCGGTGCTGCGCGTGCTGGCGAGCAGGATCCTGCCGTCGATGGCGCTGTCCGCGTCGATGACCTGGATCAGCGCCTGCTGGCGCTCGCGCGGGCCATAGCGCAGCGTCGACACCTTCACGCCGTCGGCCGAGGCGTAGGCCTTGACCTGCTTGGCCACCTCCGGCCGCGCTGGCTCGGCGGATGCGCTGGTGGTGGCGCCGGCCAGCGGCAGCGCGCACAGCAGGAGGGCGAAGGTGTGGTGACGCAAACGGGACAGCAGGTGCATTGGCCGGGTCCTTGGTGGGAAACTAGATGGAGTGACCGGGCCGATCGCCTCGGCCCGTGCTGGAATAGACGAAGCAGACCGCCGCTTCCCCCATGGCAGCGGATCGAGGAGTAGCACAGTGACAGGACGCACCCTGCTTTGCCGCCATGGCGGTTCCCTGGCAGCACCGCCGCCTCCGCGACGTGACGCGTATGCGCAGCGCCTGCGCTGCCGCGCGCGTGCGCGGCGCGCCTGCATCGAGCGATGCCATGGCGAATGAACTGGACCGCTGGTTCGCCCAGCACATCCTCGCCCACGAGTCGGCACTCATCGCCTACCTGATGCGCTGCTGGCCGCATCCGCAGGAGATCCACGATCTGCGCCAGGAGGTCTACACGCGCGTCTACGAAGCGGCGCGGCGCGCCTTGCCGGACACCCCGCAGGCGTTCCTGTTCGCCACCGCGCGCAACCTGATGGCCGACCGGGTGCGGCGCAGCCGTATCGTCTCCATCGAGGCGGTGGGGAATCCGGACGACCTGAACGTCCTGGTGGACGAACGCTCGCCGGAACGCTGGCTCGGCGGCCGCCAGGTGCTGGCACGGCTGGCCCATGCCCTGGACCGGCTGCCGGACCGCTGCCGCGAGGTGATCTGGCTGCGGCGGGTGGAGGAACTTTCGCAGAAGGAGGTGGCGGTGCGCCTAGGAATCAGCGAGAAGACCGTCGAGAAACACATGGCCAAGGGCGTGCGCCTGCTCGCCGATCATTTCCATGGCGCGGTGGTGACCGCCGCGCCGATGCCCGTCGTGCTGCAGGAACCGCAAGATGGAAAGCTGGGCGATTGAAGCGCTGGCCGCGCAGTGGCTGACACGGCGCGAAAGCGGCACCTGGCGCGAGGCGGACCAGGCCGAACTCGACGCATGGCTGGAGGCGTCCACCGCGCACCGGGTCGCGTTTCTGCGCCTGGACGTGGCCTGGAACGAAGCCGCGCGCCTGCGCGCGCTGGGCGCCGGCATTCCCGCGGGGCATCCGGCGCCGCGCGGCCTGAGCACGGGCCTGACGGTGACGCCGGGGCCGTCGCTCCCGCCACCGACCACAAAGCGCGCGGGCGCTATGCGACAGCGTGCCGCCTCCCGTCGCCGCGGATGGCTGCTGGCCGCGCTCGGGGCCGCGGCCAGCGTCGCGGTCGCCGCCGGGCTGTATCTTCGCCTGGCGCCCGGGATGCCGATGGCCCAGGCCTACCGCACCGACATCGGCGAACTGCGCACCGTCACCCTCGCCGATGGCTCACAGGCGACGCTGAGCAGCGACAGCCTGCTCGAGGCCAGCATCGGGCCGCAGGCGCGCCGGGTGGTGCTGCAGCGAGGCGAGGCGTTCTTCGCGGTCCGCAAGGATCCGACGCGACCGTTCGTGGTGCAGAGCGGCGTGCGTCGCGTGGTCGCGGTCGGTACCCGCTTCGACGTGCGCCAGGACCACGATGCGCTGCGCGTGGTGGTGACCGAAGGCATGGTGCGCATGGAGGAGACCGACGCCATGGACCGCACGCAGGCCGTGCTGCTGCCGGCCGGCAGCATCGCCACGGCAGACACGCAGGGCGCGCGCGTGCAGCGCAGCAGCATCGCCGAGGCGGAGCGACAACTGGACTGGCGCCAGGGCTACCTCAGTTTCGAGGACGTGGCGTTGCCGCAGGCGGTGGCCGAGATCAACCGCTTCAACCGGCGGCCGCTGGTGCTGGCCGATCCGGCGCTGCAGGCGCTGCGGATCAGCGGCAGCGTCCGCTGGAACGACCTGGAGGGCTTCGCGCGGCTGCTGGAACGCGAGTATCCGGTCCGCATGGAAGCGCATGCGGAAGCGGTGATCCTGCACCGCCGTTAGCCGCCGCAGCCGCGCCGTGCTGCGCCGCGCCGCCCGCCTCGTTCCGTCGCACCACCAGGAGATGGAGATGTCGCATCGCGCGATCCAGCGGAGACTGACGTGGGGCGCGCTGCTCGCCACGGCAGCCGCCGCGGCGATCGCGCAGCCAGGCGGCTTCGACATCCCGGCCGGGCCGTTGGCGCCGGCACTGAACGCGCTGGCGCGGCAGGCGGGCCTGCAACTGCTGTATCGGCCCGACCTGGTCCGCGACCTGTCCACCCGCGGCGTGCACGACATCGCCGATCCGCTGCAGGCACTGGACGCGCTGCTGCAGGGCACCGGCCTGCAGGCCCGGCGCGAGGGCAGCGATCTGGTGCTGCGGCGCATGGCCGCGGTCGCCGCACCGGCGCCTGTGCCACCCGCTGCCGCGGCGACGGCGCAACTCGCCACGCTGCAGGTGACCGGCTCGCGCCTCCCGCGCGCGCAACTGGAGGGGCCGGCGCCGGTGACGGCGATCGACGCCGGGCAGATCCGCGCCAACGGCTTCCAGCGCCTGCCGGATGTGCTGCGCGCGCTGACCCAGAACGGCGGCGAGACCCAGAGCCAGCAATCGGCCAGCGGCGCCGACTACACGCCGGGCGCCGAACAGGTAAGCCTGCGCGGGCTGGGTCCGAACCACACCCTGGTGCTGATCAACGGCCGCCGCGTGGCCGACTTCCCATTGCCGTTCAACGGGCGCAGCAACTTCGTCGACGTGGCGAGCATCCCGCTGGCCATGGTCGAGCGCATCGAGGTGCTGAGCGGCAGCGCCTCGGCGATCTACGGCTCCGACGCGATCGCCGGGGTGATCAACATCCTGCTCAAGCGCGACGCCGACGGCACCACCGTGGACGCCCGCGTCGGCCAGAGCAGCCGCGGCGACGCACGCACGCTGCAGGCCAGTCTCACCCACGGTTTCTCTGGAGAGACGCTGTCCGGCCTGGTCAGCGTCGAGGCGAATCTGCAACAGCCGCTATGGGCATATCAGCGTGCCCGCCAGGATTCCAGCAGCGACGCCCCCACCGCGCGCGCGGCGGCACCGCGGCGCGCGTTCCTGCGCACCGATGCCAACGACGTGTATCTCGATCCGGGCGCGGCGACCTGTGCGCGGCTGGCCTCGCTCAACGATCACGACACCGGCTATAGCGCGCGCGACGGCGAAGGCGGCGGCGGCCTGCCCGGCTACTACTGCGGGAGCCGTCGCGCCATCGGCTACGGCACCGTGCTGCACCGCCGGCGCAGTCTCGATGCCTATGCCACGCTGCACCGCGCGCTGGGCACGCGTGCCGAGTGGTTCGCTGACGTGCAGGTGGGCCTGCAGGACATCGCGCTGATGCGCGGCGTCCAGACCTGGGCCTACATGCGCCCGGACGGCAACGAGGAAGGCTATTTCTACAACCGCCGCACCGCCCAGGTGGAGTACTGGAGCCGGCAGTTCGCCCCGGAGGAAATGGGCGGGCTGGACGTGGGCATGGTCCACAACCGGCAGCAGCGGCTCAGCGTGGCCACCGGCGTCGAGGGCGCGCTCGGCAGCGGCGATTGGGCCTACGAGGCGGTGCTGAGCCACTCCCAGGCGCGCCTGCGCACCACCTGGCCGCAGCTCGTCGCCGCGCGTGCCAATGCCCTGTTCCTCGGCGAGCAGGTCGGCGTGGACCCGGGTTCGGGCTATCCGATGTTCGACGCCGACCCCGCACGGCTGTACACCGCGCTGACGCCGGCCGAGTACGCCGCGATCGCCGCACGCACCACCTACCGACCGCAAACCCGGGTCGACGCGGCCACGCTGACCCTGCGCCAACCGGCACTGTTCGGCCTGCGCGGCGGCGGTGCCGGCCTCGCCCTCACCGCCGAGGTCGGCACGCAGGCCTACGCCCTGCACCCCGACCCGCTGGCGACCCAGTCCTACTACTACAGCTGGCGCGACGCCGACGGCGCCGGCCAGCGTCGGCGCGGGGCGCTGGCCGCGGAACTGCGCCTGCCGCTGCTGGAGCCGCTGACCGTGGACAGCGCGGTGCGCTACGACCGCTATGCCTATTCCGGCCGCCAGATCGGCCGTTTGACCTGGAGCAATGGCCTGGAGTGGCGACCGAGCGACCGCCTGCTGCTGCGCGCCTCGCAGGGTCTGGCGTTCCGCGCACCCGACCTGCACTACCTCTACGCCGGCGAGGGCATCGACGAAAGCGTGGGCACGGACTATGTGCGTTGCGCCCGCGAAGACGCCACCGTGGCCGCGGCCGATTGCCGCTTCGACAGCGAACCGCTGCTGCGCCGGCGCCGCGGCAACCTGGACCTGAAGCCGGAGACCAGCCGTTCGTGGACGGCCGGGCTGGTGTGGTCGCCGCGGCAGGGGCTGGACCTGAGCCTGGATTACTTCGCCATCGATCTGCGCGACCAGGTGCAGGATCTGTTCGCCGACCGCGCGCTGCGCGACGAAGCCGACTGCCGCCTGGGCCGCCGCCCGCTCGCCTCGCCCGCCTGCCAGCAGAGCATCGCCCGCGTGGTCCGCAGCGCCGACGGCCGGCTCTACGCCGTCGCGCTGGCACCGATGAACCTGGCGCGCACCACCACCAGCGGCGTCGATGCGCTGCTGCACGGGCAACGCGAGACGCGCGTCGGGACGTTCGACGTGTCGCTGGCCTACACCTGGGTCCGCCAGTACCGCACCCAGCTCTACGCCGGCGAGCCGATGCAGGACGCGTTCGCGGCGAACAGCGGAGTCGACATGTCGCGCACCAAGGCCAACGCCAGCCTGCGCTGGTCGCGCCAGGCCTGGTCGGCGACCCTGCATGCGCAACGGCTGGGGCGCCTGCCCAGTTGGGAATCGGCCTTCGGCCGCTACGATGCCGGCAGCGGGCGATCGGCCTGGATCGGCGCCAGCTACCGCGTCAACGCCACCGTGGAATGCCGGCTCGACGCGCGCAGCACGCTCTCGCTGGCCGCGACCAACCTGCTGGATGCGATGCCACCGCGCGATCGCAGCGCCACGGTGTACCCGTTCTACGACATGTCCTGGTTCGACACCGTCGGCCGCCAGCTGTTCGTGCAGTACACCCGGCGCTTCGGGGCGGCGGCGCCCTAGTCGCGCGAGGCGGCACGGTAGGGAAAGCCGCGACTGGCTCGTCTATCTACCGCAACGTCCCCCGCGGGAGACGCTGCCGCGCGCTGCTGCCGGCTCCCGCACCGTCCTGTCCCGGAGCATCCGCTGCATGCAGACCCTGATCCAACGCGGCATGGCCGCCCTCCACCAGGACGACCTCGAGGGCCTGTACACGCTGTGGTCCGGCACCACCGTGCTCAACCATCTGCAGGCGGCCGACCTCGATCTGCTGATGCAGCGCTGCGATGCGCGGATCCAGGCCACCCCGGGCGAGGCGGCGCCGTGGCGGCTGAAGTGCCTGGTCTACCTGGACCGCAGCGAACACTTCGGCAGCGACCGCGCGCAGGCCTTGCGCACCGTCGCCGCCTGGGCCGAGCGCGCGATCGGCCTGGCCCCGCACGACGCCGAGGCGCACCGCCTGCTGGGCAGCGCGCACTACTGGCTGGACGAACCCGCCGCCGCGATCGACGCCTACCGCACGGCGCATGCGCTGCAGCCACAGGTGGATCTGCAGGTTCGTCTGTTCGAGATGGAAGCGCTGCCTACCGGGCAATCGCCTCAGCTGCTGCAGTTGGAGTTCCGCGACCGTCATGCCTGCCACTACTACGGCGCCGGCGTGTCCATCGGCAAATGGAAGCACGCGGGGATGGATCCGGCCGACGCGGGCTACGTCGACGCTGTGCAGTTCGCACTCTACGAGCACGGCACCACGCTGTTCCGGCAGGCGTTGGAGTTGGGCGATGCGGCGACCTGCAACACCGACACCCACAGCTTCGCGATGTGCTGCAACAACCTCGGCCTGCTGTACCTGGACCGCGGGCTGTACGCGCAGGCGCAGGCCATCCTCGAGGAAGGCCTGCGCCACAGCCAGTTCCAGTTCCTGTACCAGAACCTGCGCACGGCCTATCGCTACCAGGGCATGCACGCCGAGGCGGCGGAGCTGGCGCTGACCCTGATGCTGGACTACGATCTGGACACCCCGCTGTTCCTGGATTGCGCGCAGGCGGCGTGCAGCCATCTCAACCGCGTCGGCCGCCATGCCGACGTGCTGGAAATCGCCGATGCGGCGCAGGAGGCGTTCGAGGCGCTGCCCGACGACGCCCAGGCCGATCCGGACCTGCTGCGCCTGTACGCGCTGGTGCAGGCGCACCACCGCCTGACCGCGGCGCGGGCGCTGGGCCGGCTGCAGCCGCAGCAGGTCGACACCGACCTGTCGCAGGCGGCCGCGCAGGCGAATCCGCACGACCTGGACACGCTGTTCGTGCATGCCAGCGCGCTCGGCGAGGCGCGCGCGTACCCGGCCGCGGTCGACGCCTACGGCGCCTTGATCGCCCAGGCCACGCAGCAGCAGGACGCCCAGGCAGGCAAGCGCGCGCGGCACGGGCGCGGTTACCTGCTGCTGTACTATCTGCCGGACGCCAAGGCCGCATTGCAGGACTTCCTCGCCGTGCAGCGCGACGGCATGGACGACTTCTACACGCACTACTACCAGGCCAACTGCCATTACGTGCTCAAGGACTATCGCAGCGCATTGCCGGCCTGCGACGCGGCGCGCGCCCTGCTCGACGACAACCTGTTGCAGGCCGACCCCGGTTCGGCGGCGCAGCTGTACATGATGGAAGCCAATTGCCACATGAACCTCGGCGCCTATCCCGCGTCGGTCGCCGCCTTCGAGCGCTCGCTGGCGCTGCACGAGCGCGCGGACGTGCGCGAGAGCTAAGAGCTGGCCCGGCAACTGGCGGCCAAGCCGAAGAAGCGCCTGTTCGGGCTGTTCTCGTGATCGCCGGCGCATGAGCCACGCTTCGCACACTGCCCGCGCGAAGGTGCAGTGGCCACGCTGCGGCCGCGTGTGGCCGCGCGTGTCCTGACCCGGCCGCCGTGTCACTGCGCCACGCGCTCCTCGGGCTGAGCCTGCTGCTGGTCGGCTGCGCGGCGTCGGCACCGGCACCGTTGGAACAGCAGGTCTACGTCTGGCAACGGCAATGGAGCGCCGCGCATGCAGTGGCGCTGGCGCAAACCCGCGCGGACTTTGCAGCGCTGCGCGTGCTGGCGCTGCAGGCGCATCCGCGCGCCGGCTGGGGCCGCGCCGCGGTGGATCTACGGCAGCTCGCCGCCGATCGCCGCCCGGTGATCGCGGTGGTGCGGCTGGACGGCCAATTGCCGGCACTGGACACGGCGCGGATCGACACCGAGGTCCTGCAGTTGGTGCGCCGCTGGCGCGCGGCCGGCGTGGCGCTGCGCGGCGTGGAGATCGACCACGATTGCGCCACCGCGCGCCTGCCCGCCTACGCCGTGCTGCTGCGGCAGCTGCGCGGCGCGCTGCCGGCCGACCTGGCGCTGAGCATCACCGCCCTGCCCGCCTGGCTGGACAGCCCGGCGCTGGCGCCGCTGTTGCGCACGGTCGACAGTTCGGTCCTGCAGGTGCATGCGGTGGACGCGCCTGCGGCCGGCCTGTTCGATCCGGCGCAGGCGCGACGCTGGGCCGACCGCTACGCCCAGCGCAGCGCCAGGCCGTTCTGGCTGGCCCTGCCGGCCTACGGCGTGGCCCTGGTCGACAACGCCGATGCCGATACCGACGCCATACCGCTGATCGAAAGCGAAGCGCCGCTGTCGGCACGCGGCACGCGCCACGAATTGCACGTGTCGCCGCAGCAGCTGGCCGTCTTCGTCGAGGCGCTGCGCGCGCACCGCCCGCCGCACCTGGCCGGCATCGTCTGGTTCCGCCTGCCGCTGCCGGGCGATCGCCGCGCCTGGCCGCTGGCGACGCTGCAGGCGGTGGTGCACGGGCGTCCCTTGCAGGCGGCGGTGCAGGTCCACGCCAGCGGCAGCGGCCCGGTCTACGACCTGATCCTGGCCAACCACTGCACCGCCGCGGCTGCGCTGCCGCGGCACGTGGTCCTGCACGGCAGCGCCTGCGAGGCCGGCGACGCCCTCGGCGATTACCGGCTGCACCTGCAGGAGCAGGGACCCCGCTTCGACCGCACCACCGCTTCCTCGCCCCTGGCCGCCGGAGAACGCCGTGCGCTCGGCTGGGTCCGCTGCCGCAACCTGCACACAGGTGCCATCGATGTCCTGCCGTGATTCCCAGCGCGCCGCCGCGCTCGCCGTCGCGCTGATCCTGCTACCGCTGGGCCGCGCCCGCGCCTGCGGCCCGGAGTTTCCGTACCGTCTGCTCGACGACCGCGCCGGCGCGCTGGCGCAGTTGCCGGAAGGCAGCTTCGCCCGCGAGGTGCAACGCCTGGGTGCGCCGATCGACGGCCTCGGCCGTGCCAGCGCAGCGACCCTGCCGCGCTACTGGGACGCCGGCGCGCAGTTCCCGCAGCAGCACGATGCCGTCGAACGCACGCAACTGGGCGCTGCGCGGTTCGCCCGGATCGAACACCTCCGCGCGCTGGACGACGCGCGGCGCGTCGAGCGCGAAGGGGTCGACCTGCCGCCGGAACTGCGCCTGTACACCGCCGGCGCGGTCGCATTCGCGCAGGGGCATTATCCGCAGGCTACGGACTATTTCCGCAAGGTGCTGGCCCTGCCCGAAGCGCAGCGCCGATCGCGCAGCACCTGGGCCGCCTACTCGCTGGGGCGCAGCCTGGCGCTGGCCGCCGACGGCGCGTTGGCCGGCGATGCACTGGCGCAGCGGCAGACGTACCGACAGCAGGCGCGGCAAGCCTTCCAGCAGACCCGTGCGCTGCGCCTGGCCGGGTTCGACGACCCGCTGGAGCTGGGCATCGCCAGCCTCGGCGAGGAGGCGCGCCTGCTGCTCGCCAGCGGCGACTGGAACGGCGCGATCGGCCTGTACGCGGTGCAGGCGGCGCAGGGCTCTGACACCGGCATGAGTTCGCTCAAGCAGATAGCCGCCGACCTCGCCGGCCGCCGCGATGCCGAACTGGCGCCGCTGCTGCAGCAACAGGCGGTGCGACGGCTGCTGATCGCCAAACTGCTCAGCGACACCACTGCATTCGACCCCGAGACCGGCAGCACCCTGTCCTCGGCGCGCTTCCTGCGCCTGCTCGAACAGGCGCAGCGCGACCCGGTGGAAGACGCCGACCGGCTGGCGGCGTTGGCCTATCGCCAGGGCGATTACCCTGCCACCGCGCGCCTGCTCGCGCATGCCGGCGACAGCGGCCTGGCCTGGTGGCTGCGCGCGAAGATGGCGCTGCGCGACGGCGACGCGGCACGCGCCGCCCAGGCCTATGCGCAGGCATCCCGGCGCTTCCCGCCGAACGAAGACTGGGGCACGCGCCGCAACGGCGACTGGAGCAACGAGACGGTCAAGCCGCAGTGCCGCATCGAGGGCGAAGCGGCGATCCTGGCCCTGCAACGCGGCAGCTACGTGGACGCGTTCGCGCAGCTGTACCGCAGCGGCGACCTCTACTGGGAAGACGCCGCGGCGGTCGCCGAGCGCGTGCTCACCGTGCAGGAACTGCAGGACTACGTGGATCGCCACGTCCCCGCTGCGCCGCCGACCGCCGCAGATGCGGCAGCGGAGTACTGGGAGCGGACACCGGCGCTGAAACTGCGCGAACTGCTGGCGCGCCGGCTGATGCGCGACGGCCGCTACGACGAGGCACTGCCCTACTTCGCCCAGGCCGAACTGCGCGAGGCGGCTCGCCGTTACCGCGATGCGCGGCGGCAGGGCGCATCGGCCTGGACCGGCATCGGCCGCGCCGAGGGCCATTACCGGGCCGCACTGATCGCGCGCCGCCAGGGCATGGAACTGCTGGGCTATGAGCTGGGGCCGGATAACCGGGTGTACGCCGGCAACTTCGCCGAAGCGGCCCCGCATGCGCAGGTGCGCCCAGGCGGTCTGCTCGCCGCCGCCGAAGCGCAGCGCTGGACCGCTACCGCCGCCCAGCCCTACCGCCGCTACCACTACCGCTGGATCGCCGCCGCCCTGGCCGATCGCGCCGCCGACGACCTGCCCGCACGCAGCCAGGCCTACGCCGCGGTGCTGTGCCAGGCCACCGACTGGTTGATCACCCTCGACCCGGCGCAGGCGCGCCGCTCCTACCAGCGCTATGTCGCGCACGGCGCCCTCAACCCGGTGCCCGGCAAGGCCTATGTGTTCGGCGTGGGCGCCTGCGAGACGCCGGATTTCGAAGGTGCGCGGCGGCGTCTGTGGATCGAGCGCGGTCAGGCCGTGCGACAGTTCGTGCACACGCATCGCGTCGGCCTGGGCGCGGCCGGGCTGGCGCTGCTGGCCGCGGCGGCCTGGCTGCTGCGTCGGCGCGTGCGGGGCAAGTCGCGCGACAGCGCAAATCGGACGCCACAGGGCTGAGCCACGCGCCAAGCCAGGCGAGCACATGACAGCGGCCGCGCGCCATCACCGACGAAACCGTCAGGCCCGCGCTACACCGCCCTGACCAATCCCCAATCCCGACTCCCCAGGTAGGGATCGCCCTCCCTCGCTCGTCTCTTCACCAGGATTTTCCCTTTCGGGCTGGAATCGCGTCGGCGCACGCGGCGCCGGCCGCTCTGCCGTCCTGGACAACCGTTCTCCCGATGCAGCACCGCGCCACGCGCGACAAGGACGTCACCGCTCGCGGCATGCGCCGCGTGGCGTTCGCGTGCCTGCGTCAGTCCCGCATGCACGCGGTCTGGAGACTGCGCTCAGTTCCAGCAGTACCAGGCCAGGCAGGCGATCACCATCGCAGCCAGGCAGCACAGGCGCACGCTGCGGCTGCGGCTCAGCAGCGCGTGCACGCCCTGCACCAGCAGCAGCGCGGCCAGCACGCACAGGCCGACCAGCCACCCGTTGCCGCTGTGCTGGAAGTTGGCGGAGGACAGCTGCGGATCGGGACCGTCCACCCATGCGTACGGGCTACCGGACACGGCGTACAGCAGCAGCATGCCCAACGCATAGGCGCTCCAGGACAGCACCTGCGCGGTGATCGCCACGAGCTTGCGCGCGCCTGCCATCGCGCGGCCTCACTCGCATACGAACAGGGTGCCGGCAGCCGGCTCGGCGCCACTGGGACGCAGTGACCTCGCCTCGCAACGCGCGACGTCGCCGACGCGCCGCGATACCTGCACCAGGCCATCGGGACCATAGCCGCAGACCAGATAGAGACCGTGCGGGTCGGGCGCATCGAAGCGCCAGATCGACACGCCCGCATCACCCGGGCGGCGCGTGTCCTCGTTGCTCGGCACCAGCGCCGCCATTTCGCGCGGCGGCCCGGAATAGACGCCACTGGAGAACAGCCGCAGCGACGGCGCGGCGGCGAATGCGACGCGGGCGTCGGCCGGCAGGTCGGGACTCTGCAATGGCGCTTCGGCCACGCGCAGGCGCTCGGGACACTGCAGCGTCTGCCTGGCTGCGGCCGGCACCGCCAACAGGGTGGCGACGAGCAGCGGCAGCGCGCGGCGTGCCGTAGCGGAGATGTCCTTCAGAACCATCGCGAGCTCCTGGTCGACTGCGGCATCAAGACCGGCCAGGGCGTCCCTCCTGGCCTTCCACTCCCGGCGCCCCCCGCAAACACGGCGAGCCAGCTCGGCGGAGCGCGCCTACGGTGCCCACGCCATCGCCAAAGGTCAACGCGCCACCACCTCGCCCGACCGGCGCGGTCGCGCGCGTCGACGCTCCGGCATTCCCCCACCCCAACCACCCGAAGAAGAGAACCCCGATGCACAGCACGACCCACGACTACAGCCAGTACAGCCCGAAATGGCAGTTCCGCTTCACTTTCTACGACACCTACGGCGAACCCAAGTCGGCAAGCTTCAAGGAGGCGATGAAGGCGCTGCCGTTCAAGGAGAAGCTGCGCCTCAACATGAACTGGTTTGCTTTCTTCTTCGGCTTCATCTACCTGTTCGTGCTCGGGCTGTGGCGCAAGGCGCTGATGCTGCTCGCCATCTCGCTGTGCTGCGGCATCGTGCTGACCTTCCTGCCGGACGCGGCCACCCGGGCCTTCGGCATCGCCTACTCAATCCTGGTCGGCATGACCGCCAACTACGCCTACTATCTGGACAGGGTGAAGGGCAGCACCAGTTGGAACCCGTTCGAAGGCATCCGCTGGTAAGCGCCCGCTCGCGCAACGCCCAGCACACGCAGCGTCCGCCGCCGCAACGGCGGCGGACCCATCATTACCCCGCCACCCAGGCCCGCGCCCAGGCAGCCCTTCCCTCCGCCTGTGCGACCCGTTCGTCGCGCACAGGCATCGCAACGAAGGAGCCGCCTGATGTCGCCCATGTTCTACCGCCCGGCGTTCGCGCGCCGTACCCGCCGCGTCGCACCGCTGGCCGCCGCCATCGCCGTCCTTGTCACGGCCGGCCCGCACGCCGCGCATGCGCAAGACGCCACCACCCTGCCCACCGTGCGCGTCAGCGAGCGCAGCGATCCCGGCACGCGCAGCAGCACCGCCACCAAGACCGACACCAGCCTGCTGGAAACGCCGCAGTCGCTGTCGGTGATCGACGATGCGCGCATGCAGACCCAGGGCGCGCAGACGCTCAAGGACGCGCTGAGCTACACGCCCGGCGTGATCCCCACCCGCTACGGCACCGACTCGCGCTACGACTGGATCTCGCTGCGCGGCTTCGATGCCTATGCGCCCGGCTTCTACCTGGACGGCATGCCGCTGCGCAACAACGGCAACTGGGGCATCTGGCCGATCGAACGCTATGGCACCGAGCGCATCGAGGTGCTGCGCGGCCCGGCCTCGGTGCTGTACGGACAGAGCGGCCCGGGCGGGCTGGTCAACGCGATCAGCAAGCGGCCGACCGCCGAACCACTGCACGAGCTGCAGGTGCAGCTCGGCGATCACCAACGCCGGCAACTCGCCGGCGACCTGTCCGGGCCGCTCAGCGAGGACGGCACCGTGCTGTACCGCCTCACCGCCCTGGCGCGCGAGGCGGAACTGCCGGCCGGCGGCATGCGCGACGACCGCCGCTTCCTGGCCCCGGCGCTGACCTGGGCGCCCAGCGCGGCCACCCGCCTCACCCTGCTCTCGCAACTCGGCCGCACCCGCGCCGGCGTGTACCTGCGCATGCGGCCGGCGGTGGGATCGCTGGTGCCGACCGCGATCGGCACCTATCTCCCCAGCCGCCTGTTCGAAAGCGACCCCACCTACAACCGCTTCGACCTGGACACGGCGATGCTCGCCGCGCTGTTCGAACACCGCGTCAACGACGTGCTGCGCCTGCGCCAGAACGCACGCTACGGCCGCCTGAAGGTGGACTACCGCAGCGTGCAGGGACGCGGCTTCATCATCGACGATCCCGCCGATCCACTGGACCCGGCCAACTTCGCACGACTGCGCCGCACCGCCTCGGACAGCAGGGAAACGGTGCACGCGCTGAACCTGGACAACCAGCTCGAGCTGCGCCTGCACGCCGGCGCCGTGCAGCACACACTGCTGTTCGGCCTGGACTACCAGCGCACGCGCATCGACCAGGTCAGCCACAGCGGCGGCACCACCACGCCGCTGGACATCCGCCATCCGGTCTACGGCGACCCGGTGCGAATGCCCGCGCCGTGGTACGACGGCATCGCCACGGTGAGCCAGACCGGCCTGTACGTGCAGGACCAGGTGCGCTGGCGCGAGCGCTGGCTGCTCACCCTCGGCGCCCGCTACGACCGCGCCGACAGCCGGCTCGACAGCCGCCTGGACGGCAGCCGCAGCGTCATCGTCGAAGGCAAGGCCAGCAAGCGCGCCGGCCTGACCTACGTGGCCGCGAACGGCTGGGCGCCGTACCTGAGCTACAGCGAATCGTTCGTGCCGACCGCCACGCGCGACCCGCTGAGCGGCCGCGCGTTCCGCCCGGAAAGCGGGCGCCAGTACGAAGCCGGCCTGCGTTTCCAGCCCGACGGCGGCACCCAGTCGTACAGCGCCGCCGTGTTCGACCTGCGCCGGCGCAACTACCTGACCTACGACCCGGACTACGTCCCGCGCCAGACCGGCGAGACCCTGGTCCGCGGCCTGGAACTGGAGGCGACGCTGCACCCGCTGCCGCGTTTGCAACTGATCGGCTCCTACAGCTACACGCCGACGGTGCACGTCACCGCCAGCAGCAATCCAGATGAACTGGACAAGCCACTGTCAGCGGTCTCACGCCATGCCGCCGCGCTGTGGGGCGACTACCGCTTCGACAGCGGCATCCGCGTCGGCCTGGGCGCGCGCTACACCGGCGCCAATCGCGGCGACCTGGACGCCGCGCGCGCCGAGGTGCCGGCATTCACCCTGTTCGACGCACTGCTCGGCTACGACCGCGACCGCTGGAACTTCGCTCTGAACGTGCGCAATCTCGCCGACAGGACCTACCTCAGCAACTGCGACGCCTACGACAACTGCTACTACGGCGAGCAGCGTCGGGTCACCGCGACGGCGACGTATCGCTGGTGAGGCCGCGTGTGCGCGATGGCCAGAGGAGCGATCGCGCACATGTCTCCTTATGTCGAGGCTCGGACCATGTCGCCATCGGATCCGATCATGTCCGACCCAAGATGGATGTTCTATTGCGTCATGAACGCTTCGGAGCAGGACCTACTGGGTAAACATCGCGCCTCAGACGCCGTCAAATGGCGTATCGAAGGCAGGCTAAGAATCCCAACTGGCTGGGCTCAGGCCTGCCACTTGTCGGACGCAACCTCCCGGTCGACTGCGTCTTCCGCTGCCTACTGGCGACTGTTCTAGTTGACATGAGTCACGAGTCCGGAATAGCCAATTAGCTGCGACTTGATGTAGCGTTTCCGACTAGGATCAAAGCCTTCCGCTTCACTAGCGACGCCTAGACAGGAAGCCCCCAATACGCAGACGAGAGGCAGCTTGCGCATGATCAACTCAAATGTTCTGCACTGCGTTCGTCAAGTTAAGATTGGCGATAATGTGGGAACGCTATTTACCATAGAAGTCCAAGGTCTTCAGTACTTGGTGACGGCTAATCACCTGCTTGAGCAATGGGAATCAGGTGATTATATTGGCATCTGGCAAGGCAAGGAATGGCGAGGCATGCCTGTCGAGCTAGTTGGCACCCACGAAGCAGGAGATGTAGCGGTGTTTGCTTCCTCCATGCAACTGTCCCAGCGCCTGCCCTTGGAGGCGAGCAGCAAAGGCCTGATATGGAGCCAAGATGTATTTTTTCTTGGCTTCCCATACGGATGGCGTGCAGAAGTGCCCCCCGAACTTAATGGGAAATACCCCCTTCCCTTCGTCAAAAAAGCAATTGTTTCCGCCATGGTCGTTGCAGATGGTTTCGAAACAATATTTCTAGACGGCCTCAACAACCCTGGATTCTCTGGCGGGCCTGTAGTTTTTATTCCACCAGGCTCAAATGATTTTCAGGTCTGCAGTGTCGTGACCAGCTTCCGATATGTAGCCGAGCCTGTATACGAGGGTGACTCGGAGCACTCATTGGTCTACAGGGCGAATACCGGAATCATCGAGTCAACCAACATCCGCATCATCTTAGAGTTGATCAAGAACAACCCCATCGGTCTAGCCCGGCCTTCAACTTAAATGCTCACATTTATCGCCGGAGATCACGACTTGGCAGATGCCGAACTGGTCGTGTGCGTCGCGAGCGAGACGAACAAGATCTCTCGCAACCTATGCTCATAGCTGGGCGGGCGCATTACGTTCGACGCCGCCGCATGCCGACCCGCCTGCGGCGCCGCAAACCATCAAGCCCATTCACGTCCGTCAGTACGTGACTTGGTGTGCCATCGCGGGCAGCGGCACGTCAGCGCGAACCGCGAGAAAGCCCCGATATCGTACATCTGTAATTCGCGCGTGAACGAAGCTACACCGCGATGCCGAATCAGTGCACTGGCATCAAAGGATTGCGCGAGACCAGCGGGGACCTGTGCATCAAGGACGAGCAGTAAGAGGCTGTCAGCAGATGAGGCGGGCGATATTTGGCAGGCCCAGAAGCAGGTCTGACACAGATCGGTGGTTATGACCGAGCACTATGTGCGCAATCGCTACGGGGCAAAGTTGACCCCAAATGCGCTGACGATTGCGGAAAAAGCCCCTGGATTGCGGAAAGATCAGGACCCGCAAAAACGAACGTAAGTCGTTGAAACGAAATGGAGGCCTGGGTCGGAATTGAACCGGCGTACGCGGATTTGCAGTCCGCTGCATAACCACTCTGCCACCAGGCCGGTGGACTGACGTCTTGTCGCAACGCCCATGGCGCCCGACAAAAACAAAGCCCCGCTGCCGGGGCCCCCTGGCGCGGGAATCGGACAACGCCTTACGGCTTTCGTCCAGCACGTTGATTCAAAAGATGTTTTTGAATCAGCCCGACGCACAACGGACTGCATTGTGTACCAAGCTCCCCGGCTTGGCAACCCTGCGCTGCGCGTGCTCAGCGTTTGCGAAGAGCGCACTGCGGACACTACGACACGCGCGTGCCGCCCCACGACGACTGGAATGCCCACCACAGCGCCATGCCGGTGGCAGTAGACAAGCGCCGTATCGCGCACCTCCGCGCGCGATCGCCGTTCTGCTGCGCTCTAGCATGGCGCCACACCCAACCGAGGCATCGCCATGAACCGATGGAAACGCTGGAGCGGCACCGTCCTTTGCCTGGCCGCGAGCGCCACCGCCACCGCGCAGACCTGCGCGCTGCAGTCGCAGACCGTGGATCTGCCGCTGGTCTCCAAGGCCACGCCCAAATTCGCCTACCAAGTGCGCGTGCAGCTCGGCAGCGATGCCGATGGCCGCAGCAGCGGCAGCCAGGTGCTGGAAGTCGATATCGGTTCCACGGGCGTGGTGGTGCCGTTGAGCGACGCGCTGCGCAGCGCCTGGGACGCGTCCAGCACGCCCGGCTACATCTTCTACTCGAGCGACGGCAAGTATCACCCCGGCAAGTACGTGGACGTACCGATGCGGCTCGGCGTTTCCACCGACGGCAAGCGCGCCGCGGCGCGCGTGGACCGCATCACCGTGCTGGCGGCGCAGTGCACCTGCGATGTCGCCAGCGTGGCCCAACCACCCAAGCCGCTGGCGCAGGTACCCGCCACCTGCGCCGGCTACAACGGCAGCCCCGCGCTAAGCAGCACCACGCAGGTGCTGCGCGACTGCAGCACCATTGCGCCGGGCTTCGGCATGATGGGCGTGGGCTACGACCGCGGCGTCGACGCCGCGCGCAATCCGTTTCTCAACCTGTCGCAGATGCGTGCGCAGCGCATGAGCCCCGGCTACATCGTCGGCGCCAAGGGCATCACCCTGGGTGTCAGCAAGCAGGCATTGACCGGTTTCGCCCTGGTGCCGCTGCAGCGCGGCGCGGCCACCGCCACCGCGCCCAGCGACTGGCAGGCGCCCACCGCCTGCGCCAGCTTCCCCGACAGCGGCAGCGACTACCGCGTCTGCGGCAAACTGCTACCCGACACCGGCGTGTCCTACATGATGCTCAATCCGGTGGTGCCGCCCGCCACGCCGGCCAGCCTGCAACAGACCGTGCAACTGGCCGGCCATGCCACGCGCGTGGTGCCGGATGCCACCCAACTGCGACTCGATGTCGTCGACGCCAAGGGACAGCCGGTGTTCGGCTACGGCTTCGCGGTCGGCGACGGCAAGCTGGCGACGCCGGACAGCGTGCAGTGGCGCGGACCGCTGAAGACGCCACCGGCGCACATCAACAGCGGCCGCCACCTGCTCGCCGCGGGCGACTACGCCTACGACGCCGCCTGCGGACATGCTGGATTCCGCGCGGTCTCCCCCGCGCCCTGAGTCGGCGCAGGCATGCGGGTGTCGTCTGCGCGATGGCGCACGTCCGCACGGCGTCGCCACCGCTGGCGCGCGAGGTGCAGCAGCACTGGGTGGCACTGCTGCGCCTGCGCATCGCCGGTCATCGGTGGCCGGCGATGCGCTCGCTGCCGCAAGGCGTGTCGCTGCGCACGAACAGGCGGCGCGACACGCGCCACGCGCTAGCGCGCTGCGGTCGTACCGCCCGACTGCGCCTGGGCTGTGTCGTAGATCGTCTTGGCACCGGTGAAGGTCGGCTGCACGTCTTCGTTCTTGCCGTCCAGACCATGATCGTTGTCGAGCCGCCAGCTGAACATGCCGCGCAGTCCGTGCTGCAAGGCGTAATTGGTCCAGGCGGCGGTGTCCTCGAGCGAGGTCTGCACATCGCCGTTCTCGGTGGCCACACCGCCCATCAGGATGCCGGCGCTGACTCCGGCATCGAGCCACACCTGCGCATCCTGCGGCGTGCCCAGCGAGGAATAATCCTGCAACTCCGCGGCATCGACGTACTGATTGAATGCCGCCACCGCACCCTCGCCATACAGGCCGTCCGGACCATCGCCAGGCCATGGCACCGACACCGCGATGCCCAGCCCCGCCGCCTTGAAGCTGGCGCTGAGCTGGCCGACCAGTTCGACGACGAACGGCATGCCACCGCCTTCGGCGTCGATGCTGATCCCAGCGAGACCATGCTGTTGCAGGTAGGCCACGATATTGGCCGTGGAACGGTTGGCGTTGTTGCGGTTGTCGGCCGCCGTCTCGGCCAGCCCGGTGTCGCCCACACCGGCATAGATCACCGCCGTCGGCGCCTGCGCCTTGATCTGGGCGAGATGCTGCATGGCGAATTGCTGGTCCAGATCCAGCGTGTAGCCGCTGGCGGCCGGCACGAAGCTGCCGAACGCCAGGTTGTAACGGCTCGCATAGCCGAGCGGGACTTTGCCCTGCGCAAGATTGTCGGCGCCCGTGGCGTTCCATGTGTCGTACCAGGTCGCGATCTCGAAGGTCATCGGTAGCTCCTGAAGTGGCAGGTGAGTGGACGGCATCGCGCCGCGCGGCGCCTGACAGTCGATGCCGGCGCACGCGTTGCCCGCACACCCTGGCCGGGCCAACTGCCTCTCGGCGGGCGTCGCTGCACGGTCTGCAAGCCGCCATCGACGCTACCGCAGGCGGCCGTCACGGCGGTCGACACAATCCCGATCCGGAACCGCCATTCCGGTCGCCGGCGCCAATGCGCCAGCATTCGCGCGCGACCGACCAGGCCAATGGCGGGAAGAGGCACCGTCGTCGGCACACGCAGTTGGGAGCAAGGAAACCACACGCGCCACGTCGCGCGATCACGCGGCCCAATGACAGCGACAGGGAGCACGGCGGCTGCGACAGCGGGAGACGACGGCAGTGCTGTCCGGGCGAAACGTTGCGCACGACGCCGCACCGTCGGCAAGCGGACAAAGCCCCCGCCGCAACGCGCGAGGGTCGCGCCGCGTGCACGTGCCCCGCCTACCATCGCAGGGCATCGCCCAAAACGAAAACAGGACCCGAAGGTCCTGTTTTCATGATCTGGAGCGGGAAACGAGACTCGAACTCGCGACCTCAACCTTGGCAAGGTTGCGCTCTACCAACTGAGCTATTCCCGCTTGAGGCCGCGAATTCTACCGGGACCACGCAGCCTGTCAACCGTTGCCTTCGATTTTTTTCGCGTTCTTTTCCGCCACCGCGGCGCGCTCGTCGTCGCGCAGGCTCGGCCAGGCCGCATGCAGGTACTGGATGCCCGACAACAGGGTCAGGATCGCGGCGATGGCCAGGGTCCAGTCGCCGACGTGGAAGACGAACAGGCCCATCCACACGCTCTCCGGCGGCGAGCCGTCGGGCATCACCGAGTACAGCAGGCACAGCAGCGCCACCATCTGCGCGGTGGTCTTGATCTTGCCGATCATCGCCACGCGCACCTTGGCGCGCTGGCCGATCTCGGCCATCCACTCGCGCAGCGCCGACACCGCGATCTCGCGGCCGACGATCACCGCCGCCCAGAACGCCATCCACGGCGTCGGATGGCCCTGCACGATCAGGAACAGCGCCACCGCCACCATCAGCTTGTCGGCCACCGGATCCAGGAACGCACCGAACGCGGAGTACTGGTGGTAGCGCCGCGCCACCCAGCCATCCAGCCAGTCGGTGAATGCGGCCAGGCCGAAGATCGCCGCCGAGGCGAAGTTGGTCCAGGTGTACGGCAGATAGAACACCAGCACCAGCACGGGGATCATCACGATCCGCAGCAGCGTGAGCCAGGTGGGGATGGTCAACTTCATTGCGCTGCTCTACTCGCCTGCCGGATCGGGTACCGGCAGCCCGTGCAGGTTAGCGTAGATTCGTGCAGCCAGTGCGTCATTGATCCCTTCCACCCGCGCGATCTCGGCCTCGCCGGCGGCCTTGAGCCCGGCCAGTCCGCCGAAGTGCTTGAGCAGGCTGGCGCGGCGCCGCTGGCCGATGCCGGGGATGTCCTCCAGCTTGCTGGTCATGCGCGCCTTCTGGCGGCGCCCGCGGTGGCCGGTGATGGCGAAGCGATGCGCCTCGTCGCGCACCTGCTGGATGAACTGCAACGCCGGCGACGCCGCGCCCGGCCGCAACTCGCGCCCGTCCGGCATCACCAGGGTCTCGTGGCCGGCGCGGCGCTCGGCGCCCTTGGCCACGCCGATCAGCAGCACCCCGTCCACGCCCAGGTCGGCCAGCGCGCCATTGGCCTGCGCCAGTTGGCCGGCGCCGCCGTCGATCAGCAGCACGTCCGGCAGCACCACGTCGCCCTTGCCCTCGCCTTCGGCGGCGCGGCGGAAGCGGCGCTCGATCGCCTGGCGCATCGCCGCGTAGTCGTCGCCCGGCTCGATGCCGCTGATGTTGTAGCGGCGGTACTGGCTGCGCACCGGGCCGCTGGCATCGAACACCACGCAGGAGGCCACCGTGGCCTCGCCCATGGTGTGGCTGATGTCGAAGCATTCCACCCGCTTGACCGGCTCGGCCAGGCCGAGCATCTCGCGCAGCGCCTCGCTGCGCGCGTGCTGGGCGTTGCGACTGGTCAGTTCGGTGACCAGGGTGGCCTGGGCGTTGCGGCTGGCCAGCTCCAGGTAGCCGGCGCGCTCGCCGCGCACGTTCCACTTCAGCTGCACCTTGCGCTCGGCCGCCGAACTCAGCGCCGCCTCGATCAGCTCGGCGTCGGGAATCTCCCGGTCCAGCAGCACCTCGCGCGGCGGCGCGTGCTCGACGTAGTACTGCGACACGAACGCGCCCAGCACTTCGGCGGCGCTGTCCTCGCCATTGGTCTTGGGGAAGAACGCGCGGGTGCCGAGATTGCGCCCGTCGCGGAACGCCAGCAGCAGCACGCAGGCGTTGGCGCCCTGGGTGGCGCAAGCCAGCACGTCGAGGTCGGCGGCGCGGCCGTCCACGTACTGCCGGCTCTGCATGCTGCGCAGCGAGCCGAGCAGGTCGCGCAGCCGCGCGGCGCGCTCGAACTCCAGGCGTTCGCTGGCGGCCTGCATGGCCTGCACCAGTTCCTCGCCGAGCTGGTCGCTGCGCCCTTCCAGGAACAGCGTGGAGCGGCGCACCGCCTCGGCGTACTCGTCGGCCGCCACCAGCGCCACGCACGGCGCGCTGCAGCGGCCGATCTGGTACTGCAGGCACGGCCGCGAGCGGTTGCGGAACACGCTGTCCTCGCAGCTGCGCAGCTTGAACAGCTTGTGCATCAGGTTCAGCGTCTCGCGCACCGCGGTGACGCCGGGATACGGCCCGAAATAGCGGCCGGGCACCGCACGCGGGCCGCGGTGCAGGGTGATCCGCGGCCACTCCTCGCGGGTCAGCAGCACGTAGGGATAGCTCTTGTCGTCGCGCAGCGACACGTTGTAGCGCGGCGACAGCGACTTGATCAGCTGGTTTTCCAGCAGCAGCGCCTCGCCCTCGCTGCGGGTGACGGTGACGTCCATGCGCGCCACCTGCGCCAGCATGGCCATGGTCCGCGCGTTCTTCGGCGAGCCGCTGAAGTAGCTGGACACGCGCTTGCGCAGCGCGCCGGCCTTGCCGACGTAGAGCAAGGTGTCGTCGGCGGCGTACATGCGGTAGACGCCGGGCGCGGTACTGAGGTTGGCGGCAAAGGCCTTGCCGTCGAACGGGGGCAATTCGGGGGTACTCATTCGCCGATCGCGAGGTCGCGCAGTTCGCCGCTGGCGATGTCGTAGCGCAGCACCGCATGCGCATCGGTCTCGGCGATCCACACGGTGCCCACGCTCACCGCCAGCCCGCCCGGGCCGTGCAGGCGCCGCGGCAACACCGCGGTGGAGAGTTCGCCGCCGCCCAGGCGCAGGCTGCGCAGGCTGCCGTTGCCGCTGTCGGCGATCCACAGCAGCGGCGCGTCCGGGCTCAGCGCGATCGCCTGCGGGAACTGCAGGCGGGCACGGCTGCGCGGCCCGTCCTCGTTACCGAAATCCCACGGCCCCTGGCCGCCGAGCAGGGTCTGCACCAGGTCCCCGCGCAACTGCATCGAGCGCACCGCCGAGCCCAGCGCATCGCACACGTACAGCACCTGCTGTACCGCGGCCAGGCTGCACGGCTGCGCGAACGCGGCCAGGTGGCCGCTGCCGTCGCGCAACTCCAGCGCACCGGCGCCCGCGCGCCAGCGCAGGCTGCGGCTGCCCAGGTCGTAGCTCCAGATGCGGTTGTCGCCGGCCATCGCCAGGTGCACCTGGTTGTCGGCGATCACCACGTCCTGCGGATGGTTCAGCGGCGCCAGCAACGGTTGCTCCACCCGCCCCTCGACCGGCTCGCCGGCGCGGCCGTTGCCGCACAGCGTGTCGATCTGGCCGGTGAGCAGGTTGATCCGGCGCAGCGCATGGTTGCCGGTATCGGCCACGTACAGCACGCCGCGCTCCAGCGCCAGCCCGCGCGGACGGTGGAATGCCGCCTCGCCGATCGCGCCATCGATGAAGTCGGCGGTGCCGATGCCGAACTGGCGCAGCACGCGGCCATTGGTGCTGCATTCGAGAATGCGGTGATGGCCGCTGTCGGCCACGTACAGCAGGTCGTCGGCCACCACCAGGCCGGTCGGGAAGCGCAGCGGCAGGCGCGGCTCCGGCTGGGTCTCGCGGGCGTCGCGCAGGTCCTCGTCCAGCGGCAACGGCTGCCCGGCGCACAGCGCGTGCAGCGCCTTGTCCAGTTCGGCGCCGCCGATGCCGACCAGGCGCTCGCGCTCGACACCGCCAGCGTCGATCAGCACCAAGGTCGGCCAGGCCTGGATGTCGAAGCGCTGCCAGGCGGCCCAATCGGCATCGAGCAGGATCGGCGCGGACACGCCCTGGCTGCGCAGCAGCTTCAGTGCCCGCTGCGGCTCGCGCTCGCTGTCGAAGCGCGGCACCTGCACCACGATCACCTGCAGCCGTCCGGGATTGCGCGCCTGCCACTGGCCGAGTTCGGCCAGCCGCTGCGCGCACCACACCGAGGCGGCGTTGACGAAGGCCAGCACCAGCGCCCGGCCCTGCAGATCGCGCAGGCGGATCGGCTCGGCGTTGAGCCAGGCGCCGGACGCGGGAAGTTCCAGGGCGGCGATGGAATTCATCGGCCGATTATGCCGGAGCCGAGGTCGGCGGACATTCGTGCCACGCTGCCGGCGGCCGCTTCGTCTACCAGTTGCCAGACCTGCTCGAACTGCGCGCTGCCGCCGGTGTACGGATCCGGGATCTCGCTCCGGCCTTGCACGCCGGCCCACGGCAGCCACAGCGCCACGCGCTCGCGCGCCGACGCCGGTGCGCGCTGCAGCACGTCGCGCAGGTTCGCCGCATCGGCGCACAGCAGCCAGTCGAATTCGGCAAAGTCGCGGTCGCGCAGTTGCCGCGCGCGCAGGCCGGCGATGTCCACGTCGTGCGCGGCCGCGCAGGCCACCGCGCGCCGGTCCGGCGGCTCGCCGCGGTGCCAGTCGCCGGTGCCGGCCGAGTCGACCTCCACCACGCTCGCCAGCGGCGAGCGCTGCAGGTGGTGGCGCAGCGCGCCCTCGGCCATCGGCGACCGGCAGATGTTGCCCAGGCACACCAGCAGCAGCTTCATGCCTGGCCGCCCTGCAGATAGGCCTCGGCGCGCGCCAGGTCCTCGGGCGTGTCCACGCCGGGCGGGAACGGCGCCGGCGACAGCGCCACCGCGATACGGAAGCCGGCTTCCAGCACCCGCAACTGTTCCAGCGACTCGATCCGCTCCAACTGCCCCGGCGGCATCGTCGCAAACCGGCGCAGGAAGCCGGCGCGATAGGCATAGATGCCGATATGCCGCAACCACGGGCCGGGCAGCGGCAGCTGCGCCTGCGAGGCGGCGAAGGCGTCGCGGTGCCAGGGGAGCGGCGCGCGGCTGAAGTACAGCGCATCGCCGTCGGCGCGGCGCACCAGCTTGACCACGTTGGGATCGAAGAGGTGTTCGGCCGCGTCCACCGGCGTGCCCAGGGTCGCCATCTCGGCGCCGCTGTCGGCCAGGGTCCGGGCCACCGCGACGATGCCGGCGACCGGCGCGAACGGTTCGTCGCCCTGCAGGTTGACCACCAGGGTCGCATCGTCCCAGCCGGCGACGTCGGCGCACTCGGCCAGGCGGTCGGTGCCGGAAGCGTGGTCGCTGGAGGTCGTGGCCACGTGCACGCCGTCCAGGTCGGCCACCGCGGCGGCGATGCGCGTATCGTCGGCGGCCACCCACACCTGCGTGGCACCGGCGGCGAGCGCACGCCGGGCCACGTGGCGGATCAACGGCTCGCCGCCGAGCGCACGCAAGGGCTTGCCCGGCAGCCGCGAGGCGGCATAGCGGGCCGGGATGGCGACCACGAAGGGGGGCGGCGCGCTCATGCGGCGCCCGCGCGCAGGGTCATGGCTGAACGCTGGAACTCGGGAAACCGACACATGCGTTGATCTTTCTCCATTGCTTATTGAGAATAGTTCGTATTCGCCAACGAAACGGCAGCAGACCATCCTCGATGGCGCTTGCCGGCCACGCGGCGCACCGCCGTTCCCTCCCATTCTATAGATCCCGCCCGATGAACCTTCCTGCCCGTTCCGCCCGGCTCGCCGCATCGCCGGCTTGCGCCCCCGTCCGCCGCCACGCGCTGTGCCTGGCGCTCGCCGCCCTGCTGGCGCCGCTGGCCGCCAGCGCGGCCGATGCGGATACGACCACCGCAGAAGCGGCCTCGACCGGCGAGGCCGCGCCGACGCTGCTGGACAAGCTGCAAGTGGTTGCGCAGCGCAGCGACGGCTACACCCCGCCGGCCAGCGCCACCGGCACCGGCCTGGTATTGAGCCCCCTGCAGACGCCGCAGTCGGTGAGCACGATCAGCCGCGAGCAGATGGACGATTTCGGCCTGCGCAACGCCAACGACGTGCTGGCGTTGGCCACCGGCGTCAACGTGGAGAAGATCGAGACCGACCGCACCTACTACACCGCGCGTGGCTTCGACATCATCAATTTCCAGGTCGACGGGCTGGGCCTGCCGTTCACCAACGGCGGCGCCGAGGGCGACCTGGACACGGCGATGTACGAGCGCGTGGAGGTGCTGCGCGGCGCCAACGGCCTGCTGTCCTCGACCGGCAACCCGTCGGCGACGATCAACTTCGTGCGCAAGCGCCCGACCCAGGACCTGCAGGGAAGCGTCGGCGTCACCGCCGGCAGCTGGGACATGCGGCGGGTGGACGCGGACCTGTCGGGCAAGCTCAACCACAGCGGCAGCGTGCGCGGGCGCATCGTCGCCGCCGGCCAGGACGGCGACAGCTACCTGGACCGCTACTCGCTGAAGAAGCGCAGCGTCTACGGCATCGTCGAGGCCGACCTGAGCGACAGCACCCTGCTCAGCGTGGGCGCCAGCTACCAGAAGAACGAACCCCACGGCGGCATGTGGGGCGCCCTGCCCCTGTATTACAGCGACGGCAGCGCCACCCACTATGCGCGCTCGACCAGCACCTCGGCCGACTGGTCGTACTGGAACAGCACCGACAAGCGCGCATTCGTGGAACTGCAGCAGGCGCTGGGTGGCGGCTGGCAGCTCAAGGCCGCGCTGAACTACCGCAAGCTGGAGTCGGACGGCAACCTGTTCTACGCCTACGGCACGCCCGAGCGCGCCACCGGGCTGGGGCTGTACTCCTATCCCTCGCGCTACGTCAGCCACGAAACCCAGAAGTACGCCGACCTCTACGCCAGTGGCCCGTTCGTGCTGGGCGGACGCGAGCACGAACTGGTGGCCGGGGTGAAGTGGGCCGGCATCGACGTCTCGCAGGTCTCCACCTACCCCGATTCCAGCGACACCAGCGCCTGGTTCGCCCTGCCCAGCCTGGAGAACTGGAGCGGCGACATCGGCCTGCCGGCGTTCACCACCGCGCCGACCGGCGCCGCGTTCGACATGATCCGCCGCAGCGCCTACGCCACCGCGCGCTGGAACCTCAGCGATGCGCTGAAGCTGATCACCGGCGTCAACCACACCCGGATCGAGAGCAGCGGCCAGAACTACGGCGTGCAGCACGTCTACGACGCCAGCAAGACCACCCCGTTCGTCGGCGCGGTGTACACCTTCGATCCGAACTACGCGCTGTACGCCAGCTATGCGGAGATCTTCAATCCGCAGACCGAACTGGACCGCAACCTGCGGGTGCTGGACCCGATCACCGGCAGCAACGCGGAACTGGGCATCAAGGGCCAGTGGCTGCAGCAGCGGGTCAATGCTTCGTTCGCCATTTTCCGCGCCAAGCAGGACAACACCGCCGAAGCCGATGCCTACGTCGGCACGCTGCAGACCTACAAGCCGGTGGACGCCACCTCCACCGGCTACGAGTTCGACATCGCCGGCCGGCTCGGCGAACACTGGCAGCTCAATGCCGGCTACACCCAGCTGAGCCTCAAGGACGACGCCGGCAACAACGTGCGCACTTACGTGCCGCGCCGCACCTTCAAGCTCGCCAGCACCTACACCGTGCCGCAGTGGCAAGCGCTGAAGCTGGGCGCGACGCTGACCTGGCAAAGCGACATCTCCCGCGACCAGCAGGCCGTGGACACCAGCGGCAATGAGATTTTCACCCGACAGGACAGCTACGCGCTGCTCGGGCTGATGGCGCACTACGACTTCACCCCGCAGTTCAGCGCCACGCTCAACGTCTACAACGTCACCGACCGCAAGTACATCAACAGCCTGTACTGGGCGCAGGGCTACTATGGCGCGCCACGCAACACTGCGCTGTCGCTGAACTACCGGTTCTAGCGCGGTTCGCTGGCGGAACGCGGTGCTCAAGGCGTGGGCTGCGACGAGCGTCGTGCCGCCTGCGTGCCTCCAGGCACCTCTCGTCGGAAGCGTCTTGAGCGTCCTGTAGGAGCGGCTTCAGCCGCGATGGGCTTTACCGGTAACGCCCCATCGCGGCTGAAGCCGCTCCTACGGGAGACGCTGGATCCGGCGCGATTGCGGCGGAAACAGTTGATGCGCCGCGCCGCTAGTCGCCGGACTCGCCGGCGCGGCCGCGCAGCTTGTCCAGCCGGTCCAGCAGGCCGATCCAGAACGCCGCCGGCAGCTCGGCGACCAGCGGCACGCTGAAGCACCAATCGTTGACGAAGGTCGCGCACTTCACCGCGTCCTTCTCGGTCATCAGCACCGGCAGTTCGCTGCCGAAGGCCAGGTCCGCGGCGCGGTACTGGTGGTGGTCGGGAAAGGCATGCGGGACCACGCCGATGCCCTGCGCGCGCAGCATGTCGAAGAAGCGCTGCGGGTGGGCGATGCCAGCCACGGCATGCACGCGCTGGCCGGCAAAGCTGCGCAGCGGCCGCGCACGGCCGCCGCGCAACGGCTGCGCGCTGTCGATGCGCAGGCGCATCGCCCATTCGCCGAAGCCGGCTTCGAGCGCGCCGCTGTCGCTGGCCTGGCCCAGGTTGATGACCCGGAAATCGCATTCGTTGCCGCGCGCCACCGGCTCGCGCAGCGGCCCGGCCGGCAGCAGGCGGCCGTTGCCGTAGCGGCGCTGGCCGTCCACCACCTCGATCTCGATGTCGCGCTGCAGGCGGTAGTGCTGCAGGCCGTCGTCGCAGACCACGATGTCGCAGCCGGCCTGCAGCAGCGCGCGCGCCGCGGCGACGCGGTCGCGGTCCACCCGCACCGGCACGCCGGTCTTGCGCGCGATCAGCACCGGCTCGTCGCCGCCCTGCTCGGCCGAGGTGCCCGGCTCGATCCAGCGCGGTTCCTGCGGCTGGCTGCGGCCGTAGCCGCGGCTGGCCACGCCCGGATTCCAGCCGGCGTCGCGCAGGCGCTGCACCAGGGCGATGGTCAGCGGCGTCTTGCCGGTACCGCCGGCGGTGAGATTGCCCACCACCACCACCGGTGCGGCGATGCTGTGGCGCTTGCGCCAGCCGCGCCGGTACAGCGCACGGCGCAGCGCGATCGCCGCCGCGTACAGCGGGGTCAACACGCGCGCATGCAGCGGCGGCGAACCCGTGCCGTACCAGTAGGCGGGGGTGTGCGGCCCGCGCTCGCTCATCCGAACTGCCTTTCGCGGAACTGCATGCTGTGCAGGTGCGCATACACCCCGCCCAGCGCCAGCAGCTCGTGGTGGGTGCCGCGCTCGACGATGCGGCCGTGGTCCATCACCAGCACCTGGTCGGCGTGTTCGATGGTCGACAGGCGGTGGGCGATGACCAGCGTGGTGCGGTCGGGCATCAGCCGGTGCAAGGCATCCTGCACCAGCCGCTCGGATTCGTTGTCCAGGGCCGCGGTGGCCTCGTCCAGGATCAGGATCGGCGCGTCCTTCAGCATGGCGCGGGCGATCGCCAGGCGCTGGCGCTGGCCGCCGGACAGGCGCCCGCCCTTGGCCCCGACCTGCGCCTGCACGCCCTCGGGCAGGTGCTCGACGAACTCCATCGCGTTGGCGTCGGCGATCGCCTGCTGCAGTTGCGCCGGGCCCGCGTCGCGCATCTCGCCGTAGGCGACGTTCTCGGCGATGCTGCCGTCGAACAGCATCACCTGCTGGCCGACCAGGGCGATCTGCCGGCGCAGATCCTCCAGGCGGTACTCCTGCAGCGGATGGCCGTCGAGCAGGATCTGCCCGGACTGCGGGTCGTAGAAGCGTGGGATCAGCTTGACCAGGCTCGACTTGCCGCTGCCGGAGCGGCCGACGATGGCGGTGACGGTGCCGGGTTCGGCAACGAAGCTGACCTCGGCCAGCGCCGGCCGCGCCTGCCCCGGATAGGCGGCGGTGACCTCGCGGAACTCGATCCGGCCCTGCGCGCGCTCGATGTGGCGGGTGCCGCTGTCCTGTTCCTCCGGCGCGTCCAGCACCACGAACAGCCGCTGCGCCGAGGCGACGCCCCGCTGCAGCATGTTCTGCACATTGGTGAGGTTCTTCAGTGCCGGGATGATCGCCATCATCGCGGTCATCAGCGACACGAACTCGCCGGCGGTCAGGCGCCCGGCCAGCGCCTCGTGGCCGGCGATCAGCAGCAGCGCGGCCAGGCCGATCGCGCCCAGCAACTGCACCGCCGCCGAGGAGATGCCGCGGGTGGATTCGACCTTCATCGCCAGATGCAGGTTGGTATTGGCCAGGTGCTGGTAGCGCTCCATCTCGCTGGCGCGCGCGCCGTAGACCTTGACCTCCTGGTTGCCGGACAGGGCCTGCTCGGCGGACTGCATCAGTTCCGCGTTGCTTTCCTGGATGCGATGACTGACCCGCCGATAGCGCTTGGCCACGCGGTCCATCACCCAGGCCAGCGGCGGCGCCACCAGCAGGATGGTGACGGTCACGGTCCAGCTGTACCACAGCATCACCGCCAGCGCGCCGACGATCTGCAGGGTCTGTTGCACCATCACCTTCATCGCGTCGACCGCGGCCTGCGCCACCTGCTCGCTGTCCGAGCCCAGCCGCACCAGCATCGACGCCACCGGCTCGGCATCGAAGCGACTGCCCGGCAGGCGCAGGTACTTGTCCAGCACGTTGACCCGGAAATCGCGGGAAATGCTCCGCGCCGCACGCCCCATCGACATGTCGGTGACGTAGCCGGCGATGCCGCGCAGCACGAACAGGCCGACGATCTGCAACGGCAGCCACATCGCCACCTCGCGGTTGCGGGCGATGAAGGTCTCGTCGGTGATCGGCTTCATCAGCGCCAGGAAGCCGGAGCCGGCCAGCGCTTCCAGCAGCGCGCCGACGGCGGCGATCAGCAGCAGGCCGCGGTAGCCGCCGGCATAGGACAACAGGCGGCGATAGGTCCGCCAGGGGGAATCCTGGACGGGCACGTCGGTGGGTACATTCACTTGGAGCTTCCGTCCCTGTTGACTTCGGGGGCAGTGGCGATGGCGATGCGGCGGAACCCGAGCTGGCCCAGCGCGTCCTGCGCGGTGACCACCGCCTGGTAAGGCGTGCGCGCGTCGGCGCGCAGCAACACCGGCTGTTCGCGGTCGTCGCCGGCGACCTGGGCGATGCTGCGCTTGACCGACTCCACGTCGGTGCGCAGCACTTCCTGGTCGTTGATGAAGTAATGCCCGTCGGCGTTGATCAGCACGCTCAGCGCGCGCGCCGGCGGCGGCGCATTGCGGTCGCTGGCGTTGGGCAACTGCAGTTGCAGCGTCGAACGTGCATCGAAGGTGGTGGTCACGACGAAGAAGATGATGAGCACCAGGATGACGTCGATCAACGGCACCAGGTCGATCTGCGGCTCGTCCTGGCCACGGTCGTCGCGGATCCGCACCGGCTCAGCCCTTGGCCGTCGCGGCGTTCGACGCGGCGCCGCGTGCCGCCGGCGCCACGGCACGGCCGTGGCCGTCCAGCGCATCGGTCAGCGCGGTGGCTTCCTGCTCCATCTCGATCACATAGCCGGCGATGCGGCCCTTGAAATGGCGATGGAAGATCAGCGCCGGCACCGCGATGATCATGCCGGTGGCGGTGCACACCAGCGCCTTGCCGATGCCGCCGGCGAGCTGGTTCACATCGCCCAGGCCATGGTCGAGGATGCCGAGGAACATCTGGATCATGCCGACCACGGTGCCGAGCAGGCCCAGCAGCGGCCCGGCCGAAGCGATCGTGCCCAACGCGTTCAGGTAGCGCTCCATGCGGTGCACGACGTGCCGGCCGGTGTCCTCGATGCGCTCGCGCACGATCTCGCGCGGGCGGTTGCGCACGTCCAGGCCGGCGGCGAGCAGCGCGCCCAGCGGCGAATTGCGCCGCAGCGACTCGATGTGGGTGGGATCGAGCTTGCCGCGCGTGGCCCAGTTGCGCACTTCCTGGCCCAGTCCCGGCGGCAACACCTCGCTACGGCGCAGGCTCCAGAACCGCTCCAGGACGATCGCCAGCGCGACCACGCCCAACAGCAGCAACGGCACCATCGGCCAGCCACCGGCCTTGACCAGTTCCCACACGTCGCAACCCTCCGGCACGCTCGGCCGTTCGTTCACTGGCCGATAGGATAGCAGCCGCCCGCGCCCGCTCCGCCGCGTCCCACAGCCGCGCCCGCCAGGACCGCCGCTCGCGCAGTTGCAGGCCGGCGCGCCCCAGCCACACGCGCAGCGCACCGCCCTGCGGCGTGCCGGCGACCTCGGCACCAGCGGCCTGCCAGCGCGCCACCACGCCCGGGTGCGGATGGCCGAAGCGGTTGCCGTAGGCTGCCGAGACCAGCACCAGCCGTGCGCCGGTGGCGGCAACGAAGGCCGGCTGCGAGGAATGCGCACTGCCATGATGCGGCGCCACTACCACCTCGGCGTGCAGCGCCTGCGACGTCTCGCGCAGCAGCGTGCGCTCGACCACGTCGCCGATGTCGCCGGCCAGCAGCAACGCACCGTGCGCGGTCTCCACGCGCAGGACGCAACTGGACTCGTTGCGCAGATAGGGAAAGTGTGGCGTCGGATGCAGGAACCGGAAACGCACTCCATCCCACTCCCAGGCCTCGCCGGCCACGCAGGCCCGGTCCAACGGCAACGGCGCACCGGCGGGAGCCTGGGTCAGGCCAATCGGCAGCGCCGCGCGCACCGCGCCCAGGCCGCCAGCATGATCGTTGTCGCCATGACTGATCACCGCGCGATCCAGCCGCGCCACGCCGAGCGCATGCAGCGCCGGCACCACCACCCGCTCGCCCGCGTCGTAGCCGTCCTCCACCGCCGGCCCGGTGTCGTACAGCAGTTGGTGGTGGGCGGTGCGGACCAGCAACGACAGCCCCTGCCCCACGTCGAACATCACCAGATCGACCTCGCCCGGCCGTGGCCGCTCCAGTGGCGGGTGCAGCAACGGCAACCACAGCAGCGCCGCCAGCGGCTTGCCCGGCACCGCGCGCGGCAACAGCAGCCAGAACGCGCCCAGCATGGCCAGCGGCAGCGCCCAGTCGCGCGCCTCCGGCAACCAGCGCAGCGCGAAGCGGCTTTCGCCCAGGGCAACGAACAACGGCCAGGTCAGGTCGAAGCAGGCCGCGGCCAGGCGCCACAGCCAGGCGCCGGCGCCGGGATGCAGTGCCTCCAGCGCGGTCCCGAGCAGGGCCAGCGGCACCACCACCAGGCTCCACCAGGGGATCGCCAGCAGATTGGCCAGCGGCCCGACCAGCGAGGCCTGCCCGAACAGCATCGTGCTCACCGGCAGCAGGCCGACCGTGGCCACGCCCTGCGCGGTCAGGAAACTGCGCAACGTCTCGCGCCAGCCGCGGCCGGCATCGGGCATGCACCAGGCCAGCCAGGCGACACCGAGGAAGCTCAGCCAGAAGCCGGCCGAGAGCACCGCCAGGGGGTCGCAGAGCAGCATGGCGATCGCCGCCAGCGCCAGCGCATCGACCACCCGCACCGGTCGCCGCCACAGCCGTGCCGCCACCACCACCGCGATCATCAGGGCGGTGCGCACGGTCGGCAGGGCCATGCCCGACACCAGCGTATAGCCGCCGGCACCGAGCAGCGCCAGCGCGGCCGCGGCCTGGCGGCGTGGCCAATGGCGGCCCAGTTGCGGCCACAGCCGCCACAGGCCGCCGCCAAGCAACGCGAAGGCGCCGGCGACCAGGCCGACATGGAAGCCGGAAATGGCGATGAGATGGGTCAGCCCGGCAGCGCGCAGGATGCGCCAGTCGCGATCGTCCAGACGCCGCGTGTCGCCCAGCGCCAGCGCCTGCACGTAGCGCGCCGAGGCCTGCGGTATCGCCGCAGCGATGCGTGCGGACATGCCCGCGCGCCAGGCGTCGATGCCCTGTCCCGGCGCCAGTTGCGCTGCCGCATGCGGCGCCACCACGTAGCCGCTGGCACTGATGCGCTGCGCCAACGCATAGGCCTCGGCGTCGAAGCCGCCGGGATTGCTCAGGCCACGTGGTGCGCGCACGCGCACCTGCAACTGCCAGCGCGCGCCGGCGCGCAGCGCGCTGCGCGGCCCCGCCTGATGCGTGCCGAAGTCGTCGTACCACGCCAGTTGCAGCAGGCGACCGCGCAACGGCGCCGGCTGCGCCGCGTCGCTGTCCACGCGGAACAGGAAGCGGGTGCGGCGGGTCTCCGCCTGCGGCAGTTCCACCACCTGGCCGCGGACGTCGACCACGCGCTTTTCCCAGTCGGCCGGCAACTGCCTTGCCAGTACCATGCCGGCGACCAACGCCAGCCAGCCGGCACCGATCGCGAACGCCCCTAGCCAGCGCCAGCGCGGCGCCGCCACGTACAGCGCCGCCCCGGCGAGCAGGATCGCCACGGCCAGCGGCCAGGGCAGCAGGCGCGGCAGCCACAGCGCGGCCAGCACGCCGGCGGCGAGGCTGGCGGCGACCGCAACACCAAACGGCGCCGGTGCCGGCCAATGCGAGACGCCAGCGTCGACGCCAGCTGCGTCTCGATGCGGCACGGCCTCTGCTGCCAGTTGCATGTGTTTGCCCTCCTTGGCATCGGCGGATCGGACGCAACGACGCGAGTCCGCGCGGGCATCCACAACGTGCAATGCCATCGCGATCGCCGTGCCAGCATCGCATCGCGATTCGACGCGGGCCATCGGGCTACGCCGGGACACCGCGTCAGAATTTGCCTAAGCCAAGCGCGCGCCGCGTCACAGTCCCGGCGCAGTTCGCCGCAGCTTCATCGCCCCGCGCCTATGGTGCGATACCCCACGTCGTAAGGAGTTCGCGCATGCGCAAGGGCATCGCTTTGATCGTCGGAGTCACTGGCATCTCCGGCTACAACCTCGCCAACGTCCTGGTCGCCGACGGCTGGACCGTCTATGGGCTGGCGCGCCGCCCGGTGCCGCAGGAAGGCGTGATTCCGGTGGCGGCCGATCTGCTCGACCGCGAGGCCACCGTGGCCGCGCTGCGCGGGCTACCGATCACCCACGTGTTCTTCTGCACCTGGACCCGGCGCGACACCGAGAAGGAGAACGTCGCCGCCAACGGCGCGATGCTGCGGCATCTGTGCGAAGGCCTGGACAGCGCGCCGCTGCAGCACATGGCGCTGGTCACCGGCACCAAGCACTACCTGGGCTCGTTCGAGCACTACGGCAGCGGCAAGGCCGAGACGCCGTTCCGCGAGAGCGAACCGCGGCAGCCGGGCGAGAATTTCTACTACACGCTGGAAGACCTGCTGTTCGACGCCGCCGCGCGCCATGGCTTCGGCTGGAGCGTGCACCGCTCGCACACCATGATCGGCCAGGCCAACGGCAGCAATGCGATGAACATGGGCGTGACCCTGGCGGTGTATGCGACGCTGTGCAAGCACACCGGGCAGCCGTTCGTGTTTCCCGGCTCGCGCGCGCAGTGGGACAGCCTCACCGACCTCACCGACGCCAGCCTGCTCGGCCGCCAGCTGGCCTGGGCGGCGACCAATCCGGCCGCACGCAACCAGGCCTTCAACACGGTCAACGGCGACGTGTTCCGCTGGCGCTGGATGTGGGGCGAGATCGCCGCGTTCTTCGGCCTGGACCCTGCCCCCTATCCGGAGGCGCCGATGCCGCTGCAAGCGCGCCTGCAGGACACCGCGCCGGCGCTGTGGCGCGAGATCGCCGAGCAGCATGGGCTGGTGCAGGCGGACGTCAACCAGCTCGCCTCGTGGTGGCACACCGATGCCGACCTCGGCCGCGAGATCGAGTGCGTCAACGACATGACCAAGAGCCGCGACCTTGGTTTCTTGGGCTATTACGACAGCCGCGCCTCGTTCCTGGAACTGTTCACGCGACTGCGCGCGCAGCGGGTGATTCCCTGAGGCACGCGGCTGGGTGACACGTGTAGGAGCGGCTTTCAGCCGCGACGGGCTCTACCGGTGATGCTCCATCGTGGCTGAAGCCGCTCCTACGGGGCGCTTGCGCTAGAAGTGCTTCCGCCTGTCCGAGGATCTTCGGCGTCGGCAGATGCAAGGAAGCCGCTGCAACTTGCTGCCTCATTCGTGGAGCCTCACATCCCTCCACCGCTCAGCGAAGCGGCGATGTGCACTGTGGGAGGGACTTCAGTCCCGACGCGCACTGCATCGGGTCGCAGGACACTGCTCTTGTCGTGACCGCGAGCGCTGCACAGCAAGCCAGGCTGTCACGCCCGGCCGCGCATGCAACAGACTTCAGCGGCTCGCGACCTCAGGCCGCGACCCTGCCCCAGAACGTGCAAGACGGCGGCACATGCGGCCGCCACCACACTCGCTCAAATATCCGCAGGCGCCAATTCGCGCAGCTTGCCCTGATGCAGTTCCAGCACCCGGTCCAGCTTGCGCGCCAGGCTGCGGTCGTGGGTGACCAGGACCAGGCTGGTGCGCTGCGCACGGTTGAGTTCGAGCATCAGCGCGAACACGTTGGCCGCGGTCTTGTCGTCGAGGTTGCCGGTCGGCTCGTCGCCGAGCACGCAGGCCGGGCGATTGACCAGCGCACGCGCCACCGCGGCGCGCTGGCGCTCGCCGCCGGACAGCTCGCCCGGCTTGTGTTCCAGACGATGGCCCAGGCCCACCGATTCCAGCAGCGCCCGCGCGCGCGCATCGGCATCGGGCATCGGCGCGCCGCCCAGCAGCACCGGCATCATCACGTTCTCCAGTGCGGTGAACTCGGGCAGCAGGTGATGGAACTGGTAGACAAAGCCCAGCGAGCGGTTGCGCAACTGCCCGCGCGCCGCGTCGGTCAGCGCCGACATGCGCTGCCCGGCCACGTAGACCTCGCCGGAGGTGGGCACGTCGAGGCCGCCGAGCAGGTGCAGCAAGGTGCTCTTGCCGGCACCGGACGCGCCGACGATGGCCACGGTCTCGCCAGCGGCCACGCTCAGCTCAAGGCCGTCGAACACCGGCGTGCGCATCTTGCCTTCGGCGTAGGTCTTGGCCAGGCCTTCGGCGCGGATCGCCGCGCCCGCTTGTGGCTTCTGCATTCCCGATTCCCGATTCCCCATTCCCGATTCCCGGCCCTCATTCATAGCGCAGCGCCTCCGCCGGCTGCGTGCGCGCCGCACGCCAGGCCGGGTACAGCGTGGCCAGGAAGCTCATCAGCAAGGCCACGATGGTGATCACCATGACGTCGTGCGGCTGCATGTCGGTAGGCAGGCCGGTGATGTAGTAGACGTCCTCAGGCAGCAGCTTGATGTTGAACACCGCCTCGATGCCGGCCAGGATCCGCTCCAGGTTGAGCGTCAGCACGATGCCGCCGATCACGCCGGCGACGGTGCCGATCACGCCGATCAGCGTGCCCTGCACCATGAACACCTGCATCACCCCGCCCGGGCTCAGTCCCAGCGTGCGCAGGATGGCGATATCGGCCTGCTTGTCGGTCACCAGCATCACCTGCGAGGACACCAGGTTGAACGCGCCCATCGCGATGATCAGCGACAGCAGGATGCCCATCACCGTCTTTTCCATCTTCAGCGACTGGTAGAGGTTGGCGTTCTCGCGGGTCCAGTCGCTGACCATGTAGGGGCCGTGCAGGTTCAGCGCCAGGTCGCGCGCCACGTTCCAGGCCTGGTCCATGTCGTACAGCTTCAGACGCACGCCGGTGACGCCGTCGCCCATGCGCAGCACCCGCTGCAGGTCGGGCATGCTGGTCACCGCCAGGCCACGGTCGATCTCGTTGTAGCCGGCCTCGAAGATGCCGCTGACGGTGAAGCGCTTGTAGCGCGGCACCATGCCCATCGGGCTGGCCTGCGGCTCGCCGAGCATCACCACCACCTTGTCGCCGACGCCCACGCCCAGCCACAGCGCCAGCTCCTGGCCAAGCAGGATGTTGTAGGACCCCGGGGTCAGGCTGTCGACCGAGCCCTGCTTCATCTTCTGCGCCAGCACCGAGACCTTGGCCTCTTCCTTGGGCAGGATGCCGCGGACGATCGCCGGCTGGTTGCGCTGGCCGGTCAGCAGCGCCTCTTCCTCGACGTAGGGCGCGGCGCCGGCGACGCGCTTGTCGCGCATGGCCACGTCCACCGCGTGCTGCCAGTCCTCCATCGGCGCGCCCTGCGCGCTGACCGTGGCGTGTGCGGCCATCTGCAGCAGGCGGTCGCGGATCTCCTTCTGGAACCCGCTCATCACCGCCAGGGTGGTGATCAGCACGGTGACGCCCAGGGCGATACCGAGGATCGAGGCCATGGAGATGAAGGAGATGAAATTGTTGCGGCGCTTGGCGCGCAGATAGCGCAGGCCGATGGCCACGGGTAAGGGTTTGAACATGCGCAGCCACCATCCAGGGAGCGCTATGGTGCCATTTGCGGCGGCGCAGACGAAGCGGCATGGGCGGCAGCGGCCAGACGCAGTTCACGTCGTGCCGCCGGCGGCAGCGTGTCCGGCCACCACGCCAGGCGCTGCGTACGCCCCTGCGCGTCGCGCCAGCACACGAACGCCAGCGGCCCGCGCCAGGCAATCTGCAGGTCGCTCACCGCCGCGCCGTCGACGCTGGGCGAACCGGCACCGGCAGGAAGCATCAACGTGAGCGGCGCCCGCCCGGCCTCGCGGCGCAGCAGCCACGCCGCGTACAGCAGCGCCAGCACGGCGGCCGGCCAGGCCAGGCGTGGCGGCAGGTCGGAACCGAGCAGCGACAGCGGCGCCAGCGCGCCGAGCAGGGTCAGCGCGGCCAGCAGCCAGCGCGAGGGGCGCCAGTCAAGCCGGCATGGCGCGGATGGAAGCGATGAGATCGGCGGCGCGTGCATCGGGACAGGCCTCGTAGCCCATGAACCAGCGCCACAACTTATCGTCCTCGCAATCGAGCAGGTATAGGAAAACCCCGCGCTCGGCTTCGGAAGCTTCCCCCCAGCGCCGGTCCAGATAGCGGCCGAACAGCTGGTCCAGTTCGCGCATGCCGCGCCGGCAGCGCCAGCGCAGCTTCTTCAGTTCGGTGCTCTCGTCCATCGCATGCGCCCTTGCCTGGGGGCGGCTCCGCACGGCAGCCGCCGAAAACGAACGCGGCACCGAACCCGAAAGCAGGTGCCGCGCGGTCGGCGGGAAGGCCCGCCGCTTGGAACGTGCGCCGCTGCGATCAGGCGCGGCGCGCCATCATCAGCTTCTTGATCTCGGCGATCGCCAGCGCCGGGTTCAGGCCCTTCGGGCAGGTCCGCGCGCAGTTCATGATGGTGTGGCAGCGGTACAGCTTGAACGGATCTTCCAGATCGTCCAGGCGCGCACCGGTGTCCTCGTCGCGCGAGTCGATGATCCAGCGGTAGGCCTGCAGCAGGATCGCCGGACCCAGGTAACGCTCGCCGTTCCACCAGTAGCTCGGGCAGCTGGTCGAGCAGCAGGCGCACAGGATGCACTCGTACAGGCCGTCGAGCTTCTTGCGGTCCTCCGGCGACTGCAGCCGCTCGCGGTCCGGCGGCGGCGGGGTCTGGGTGCGGATCCACGGCTTGATCGAGGCGTACTGCGCGTAGAAGTGGGTCAGGTCCGGCACCAGATCCTTGACCACGCTCATGTGCGGCAGCGGGTAGATCGGCACTTCCTTCTTGCCGCAGTCGCTGATCGCCTTGGTGCAGGCCAGCGTATTGGTGCCGTCGATGTTCATCGCGCACGAGCCGCAGATGCCCTCGCGGCACGAGCGGCGGAAGGTCAGGGTCGGGTCGATCTCGTTCTTGATCTTGATCAGCGCGTCCAGAACCATCGGGCCGCACGCGTCCAGGTCCACCTCGTAGGTGTCGGTCCGCGGGTTGCTGTCGTCGTCCGGATTCCACCGGTAGACCTTGAAGGTCCGCACGTTCTTCGCGCCCTTGGCGGGAAAGTGCTTGCCCTTGCCGATCTTGGAATTCTTGGGGAGGGTGAACTCTGCCATGGCTTTAAAATCCGGGAATGGGGATTGGGGAATGGGGAATGGGAAGCGGGAGCGAAGAGCGCATGCGCTGTTCTCGATTCCCGATTCCCTACTCCCGTTTCCCGGCTGTGGTCAGTAAACGCGCGGCTTCGGCGGCACCACGTCCACGTCCTTGCTGAGCGTGTACATGTGCACCGGGCGGTAGTCGAAGCTGCACTGGCCCTTGTCGTCGACGGTGACCAGCGTGTGCTTCTGCCAGTTGACGTCGTCGCGGCCGGGGAAATCCTCGTGGGCGTGCGCGCCGCGGCTTTCCTTGCGCTGTTCGGCCGAGTTGATCGTCGCCACTGCGTTGAGCAGCAGGTTGTTCAGCTCGTAGGTCTCGATCAGGTCGGAGTTCCACACCAGCGAGCGGTCGGACACCTTGACGTCCTCGAAGCTGGCGAAGATGTCGGCCATCTTGTCCACGCCTTCCTTCAGCGTCTTGCTGGTGCGGAACACCGCCGCGTCGGACTGCATGGTGCGCTGCATCTTGTCGCGGATCACCGAGGTCGGGGTGCTGCCGTTGGCGTTGCGCAGCTTGTCCAGCAGGCCCAGCGCCTTGTCGCAGGCGTCGCCCGGCAGCCCCTTGTGCGGGGCGCCGGTCTTGATCGTCTCGGCGCAGCGGTTGGCCACCGCGCGGCCGAACACCACCAGGTCGAGCAGCGAGTTGGAGCCCAGGCGGTTGGCGCCGTGCACCGACACGCAGGCGGCCTCGCCGATGGCGTACAGGCCCGGCACCACCGCATCGGGGTTGTCGCCGTCCTTGCGCACCACTTCGCCGTGGTAATTGGTCGGGATGCCGCCCATGTTGTAGTGCACGGTCGGGATCACCGGGATCGGCTGCTTGTGCACGTCGACGCCGGCGAAGATGCGCGCGCTCTCGGCGATGCCGGGCAGCTTGTCGTCGATCACGCCCGGGCCGAGGTGGGTCAGGTCGAGCAGGATGTGGTCCTTGTGCTCGCCGACGCCGCGGCCTTCGCGGATCTCGATGGTCATCGAACGCGACACCACGTCGCGCGAGGCCAGATCCTTGTAGTGCGGCGCGTAGCGCTCCATGAAGCGTTCGCCGCTGCTGTTGCGCAGGATACCGCCTTCGCCGCGCACGCCTTCGGTGATCAGGCAGCCGGCGCCGTAGATGCCGGTCGGGTGGAACTGCACGAACTCCATGTCCTGCATCGGCAGGCCGGCGCGCATCACCAGGCCACCGCCGTCGCCGGTGCAGGTGTGCGCCGAGGTGGCGCTGAAGTAGGCGCGGCCGTAACCGCCGGTGGCCAGCACCACGCCGTGGGCGCGGAACAGGTGCAGCGAGCCTTCGGCCATGTCCAGGGCGAGCACGCCGCGGCAGGCGCCTTCCTCGTCGAAGATCAGGTCGAGCGCGAAGTACTCGATCATGAAGCGCGCGTTGTGCGCCAGCGACTGCTGGTACAGCGTGTGCAGCATGGCGTGACCGGTACGGTCGGCGGCGGCGCAGGTGCGCTGCGCGGACGGGCCTTCGCCGTACTTGGTGGTCATGCCGCCGAACGGACGCTGGTAGATCTTGCCGTCCTCGGTGCGGCTGAACGGCACGCCGTAATGCTCCAGCTCGATGATCGCCGGGATCGCCTCGCGGCACATGTACTCGATGGCGTCCTGGTCGCCCAGCCAGTCCGAGCCCTTGATGGTGTCGTAGAAGTGGTAACGCCAGTCGTCCTCGCCCATGTTGCCGAGCGCGGCGGAGATGCCGCCCTGCGCGGCCACGGTGTGCGAACGGGTCGGGAAGACCTTGGTCAGGCAGACCGTCTGCAGGCCCTTCTGGGCCAGGCCGAAGGTGGCGCGCAGGCCGGCGCCGCCGGCGCCGACCACGACCATGTCGTACTTGTGTTCGGTGATCTTGTAAGCGGACATCGAATCTGAGTTCCTGTTCCGGGCGCCGATCAGGCGCTGCCCAGCGCGATGCGGGCGACCGCGAATACACCGACGATCGCGCCGAGCACGGCGACGAACTTCACCGTGGTCTGCAGCGCCAGGGCCAGCAGCGAGTTGTGTACGTAATCTTCGAGGATGACCTGCAGGCCGATCTGCGCGTGCCAGAACATCGCGATCAGGAAGCCCACCAGCAGCACCGCGTTCCACGGCTTGGCCACCGCTTCGGTGGCGGTGACGTAGTCGGCGCCGAGCAGGCTCAGCACGAACACCAGGAACCACACGGTCAGGCCGACCAGCGCGGTAGCGGTGAGCCGCTGCAGCACGAAATGCTCGGTACCGGACTTGGCCGCGCCCAGGCCGCGGACGTTCTTCAGGGGGGTGCGATAGCGGCTCATGCGGCGGCTCCGTGGAGGACGTAGGCCCAGATCAGCGCCACGATCACCAGGCTGCCGACCACCGACATCCAGCTGCTGCGCACGAACGCGGGGATGCTGTAGCCGTGGCCGAAGTCCTGCACGATGTGGCGCAGGCCGTTGCACAGGTGGTAGGCGAAGGCCCAGCTCCAGGCGAACAGGAATACCTGGCCGTACCAGGCGCCGGCCATGCCACGGAAGCAGTTCCAGGACGCCGGGCCGAGCATCAGCACCAGCAGCGCGGCGGCGATGATCAGGGCACCGACCGACAGCACGATGCCGGTGGCACGGTGCAGGATGGACGTGACCATCTGGATCTGCCAGCGATAGACCTGCAGATGCGGGGAAAGGGGACGTTCGCGCGTAGCCATTCGCTGGGCTCGTTGTCTCGGCTGGGCGGCGTGCTTAAGGCCGCGTTGGCTCAAAGCTGCTCAAAAATCGATGCAGCGTCCGTTTTTCTCCCAGTCGCCGTAGCGCGTCGGCTCGAGGCCGCCGCGCCCGCCGATCTCCCGCGGCGCAGGCTCGGTCTGCGGAGGGGTGTCCTCGGCAGGCCGCTGCGTTTCGGGATCGGACTCGGGTGTGGGGGTTGGTTGGCCTATCATGCGGGTCTCACAACTCGTCAATTTTAGTCCTCCCCTCTCGTGCCTGACAACCTGAATCTGGAATCCGGCGGTTTTTCCGCCTTGCCACACCTGCAATACGTCGCATTGCGCGGTCCGGATGCAGCGGCCTTCGCCCATGCGCAATTCGCCAACGACGTGCAGGCGCTGGCGCCCGGGCAATGGCAATGGAACGCCTGGCTCACCGCCAAGGGCCGGGTGATCGCGGTGTTCGCGCTGCTGCGCCAGGCCGACGACGCCTTGCTGATGCTGCTGGCCGACGGCGGCGCCGAGGAACTGGCAACGGCACTGGGCCGCTTCGTGTTCCGGCGCAAGCTGCGCGTCACGGTCGAGGACACGCTGCATGCCTTCGGTCGTTTGAGCCTACCCGAGCAGGCCCGGGGCGCGGCGTCGGCGCGCGATGAGGCCGGCGTGATCGAACTGGACATGGGCGGCGACGGCCTGCCGCGCACCCTGCGGCTGGTGCCGGCGCCAGCGGCGGATGCGCCTGTTGCCGACCCGGCACTGGCGGAGGCCTGGCGCGCGGCCGACCTGCGCCTGGGCCTGGCCCGGCTTGCGCCGAGCCAGCGCGAACAATGGACGCCGCAACAGTTGGGCCTGGACCGGCTGCACGCCTTCAGCGTCAAGAAGGGCTGCTACCCCGGCCAGGAAATCGTCGCCCGCACCCACTTCCTGGGCAAGGCCAAGCGCGCCGTGCAGTTGCTGGAAGTGGATGCGCCCGTCGCGATCGACGCACCGGTGCTGCGCGACGGCCAGCCGTTCGGCAGCGTGGTCAGCGTCGCCGGCACCCTGGCATTGGCGGTGCTGCCGCTCGAGGAGGCGCCGCCGGCGGAACTGGACATCGACGGCCACCCCGCAAGGTGGCAGCCTCTGATCGACGGCCTGGCGCGCTGAGCGCGCCGGCGCTTTCGCTGTTGCTTTTGCTATTCCCGATTCCCGATTCCCGATTCCCCACTCTCCAGGCGCCCCCCACTCTCGGCATCGAAGAAGTGCAGCGCATCGCCGCGCACCGCCACCCGCAGGCGCTCGCCCAGGCCCGGCAGCGCACGCGGCGCCACCCGCATCACCAGTGGCTGCGCGCCGTGGCTGAGATTGACGAAGATCTCGTTGCCGACCGGCTCGATCACCTCGATGGTGGCCTCGAAGCCGCCCTGCGCGTCGTCGCTGGGCTGCAGGTGCTCCGGCCGCACGCCGATCGCCAGCTCACGGCCCAACCACTGCGGCGCAACCTGCGCACCCGGCAGCGGCACCCGCCCGCCGTCCTGCAACTGCAGCTGCAAGCCGCCCTCCTCCACCAGCCGCCCGCGCAGCACGTTCATCGCCGGGCTGCCGAGGAAACCGGCCACGAACAGGTTGGCCGGGCGGTCGTACAGCGCCATCGGCGTGTCGATCTGCTGGATCACACCGTCCTTGAGCACGACGATGCGCTGGCCGAGGGTCATCGCCTCGACCTGGTCGTGGGTGACGTAGATCATGGTGGTGCCGAGTTTGCGGTGCAGCTGCGCGATCTCGGTACGCACCGAATGGCGCAGCTTGGCGTCCAGGTTGGACAGCGGCTCGTCGAGCAGGAACACCGCCGGCTCGCGCACCAGCGCGCGGCCCAGCGCCACGCGCTGGCGCTGGCCGCCGGACATGGCGCGCGGCAGCTTGTCCAGCATCGGGGTCAGGCCCAGGGTGTCGGCGGCGGCGGCCACGCGCTGGCGGATGACCTCCTTGCTCTCGCCGCGCAGCTTGAGCCCGAACGCCAGGTTCTCGGCCACGGTCATGTGCGGGTACAGCGCATAGCTCTGGAACACCATGGCGATGTCGCGGTCCTTCGGCGCCACCTCGTTGACCACGCGCTCGCCGATGCGCAGCTCGCCGCCGCTGATCTCTTCCAGGCCGGCGATCATCCGCAGCAGCGTGGACTTGCCGCAGCCCGAGGGCCCGACCAGCACCATCAGTTCGCCGTCGGCCACTTCGAAGCTGGCCCCGTGCACGGCGACCTGGCCGTTGTCGTAGACCTTGCGGATGTTGTCCAGTTGTACTTTCGCCATGTATCCGGTTTCCGGCAGTGAGGAACGGGCTGCCGCCGGTCCCTCCCGAGGGCAGTGCATACGAATTCGGGTCGCATCATGCCCGCGCGCAGGCAACAATGGATCGCGATGCGGTATTCTGCCATGTAACCGTTTTCACGGGGCAACATCGAGCCTGGGAGGGCATGCAATGCGATCCGCCAGCCGCCGCTCCGGCGCGCCGCCGTCATCCTGCCGGATGACGACCGACCTGCAGCATGAGGCATTGGAGAGGTATGCTCAGAGGTCTGGCAGTCGTATTCATCTCCTGGATCGTGCGTTCCCGCCTGGCGGCCCTCCCGCGTCACGCTCTCGCCCGAACCGGCCGGATACAGGCCGTCGCCGCCGTTCGCTTTCCCACGCCACGTCACTCCTAGCCCCCAGGTGATCGACACCATGTCACCCGAAACCGAAACCCGGTCGATGCACGATACCTTCCTGTTGTTCGGCGCCACCGGCGATCTGGCCCAGCGCTACCTGTTCCCCTCGCTGCTGCGCATGCTCGACGACGGCTTCCTGCCGGAAGACTTCCGCATTCGCGCACTGGCGCTGTCGCCGCACGACACCGCCAAGTTCCACGAACTCCTCAAGCCGCGCCTGCAGGCGGCGATGCCGCAGATCGGCGAATCGATCGTGCAGGCGCTGCTGGCGCGCATCGACTACCGCTCGGTGGACCTGCGCGATGCCGAATCGGTGGCCGCCGCGGTGCGCGACCTGACCGCGCGCCGCTGCGTGAGCTACCTGGCGATCCCGCCGGGGCTGTACATCAGCACCTGCCAGGGACTGGCCCTGGGCGGCGCCCTGGCCGCGCCGCACCGGCTGATGCTGGAGAAGCCGATCGGCCACGATTCGGACAGCGCCCGCGAGATCGTGCAGGCGATCGGCGCGCTGATCGACGAGGACCGCGTGTTCCGCCTGGACCACTACCTGGGCAAGGCCGCGGTGCAGAACCTGATCGCGCTGCGCTTCGGCAACACGCTGCTGGAAGCGGTGTGGAACCGCAACTACATCGAGTCGGTGGACATCCTGGTCGCCGAGAGCGAGGGCGTGGACGGCCGCGACGCCTACTACGCGCGCTCCGGCGCGCTGCGCGACATGGTGCAGAGCCATATCCTGCAGTTGCTGTGCCTGGTGGCGATGGAGCCGCCGGCGTCGCTGGAAGCCGACCGCATCCGCGACGAGAAGGTCAAGGTGCTGCGCGCGCTGCGTCCGCTGAGCGCAGAGCATGCCGCCCGCGACAGCGTGCGCGGGCGCTACACCGCCGGCACCATCAACGGCCAGCCGGCGCAGGCCTACCAGCCGCCGGAAGGCAGCGACGTGGAAACCTTCGCCGCGGTCACCGCCTACATCGACAACTGGCGCTGGGCCGGGGTGCCGTTCCGCCTGTGCACCGGCAAGCGCCTGGCCGAGCGCTCCACCCGCGTGGTGGTCACGCTCAAGCCGGTCACCCACTGGCTGTTCGAGCGCCCGGCCGCGCAGCAGGTGGCGCCGAACCGGCTGACCTTCCAGTTGCAGCCGCAGGAGAACATCGAACTGGGGCTGATGAGCAGCCTGGCCGGCCCGGAATGGGGCGCGCTGGAACTGCAGCCGCTGGAACTGGAACTGTCGGTGCCCACCGGCCTGCACCGGCGCATCGCCTACGAGCGGCTGATGCTCGACGCGCTCAACGGCAACCATGCGCTGTTCGTGCGCGACGACGAAGTCCGCGCCGCCTGGGCCTGGATCGACAGCGTCAGCGCCGCCTGGGCGCAGGCGCACCTGCCGCTGCTGCCCTACCCGGCCGGCAGCTGGGGGCCGCAGGAAGCGCAGGCCTACGTCTCCTGCGACCAGTCCGGTGCCGCGCCGAAGGTCGCGCAATGAGCGCGCCGCAGCGCCCGGTGCTGGTCGCCGACATCGGCGGCACCAATGCCCGTTTCGCCCTCGCCGATCTCGACGCCTCGGTGCCGCTGCTCGACGACAGCACCCAGACCTACGCGGTGGTGGAATTCCCGTCGCTGGGCGACGCCGCCCGCCATTACCTGGAACAGACCGGGGTGGACGCGCGCAGCGGCACCTTCGCGGTCGCCGGCCGCGTCGACGGCGACGAGGCGCGCATCACCAACCATCCGTGGGTGATCTCGCGGGCGCGCACCCGCGCCATGCTCGGCTTCGACGAACTGCACCTGATCAACGATTTCGCCGCGCAGGCGATGGCGATCAGCCTGCTGCGGCCGCAGGACGTGGTCCAGGTCGGCGGCGCCAGCTGGACGCCGTCGCCGGTCGAGGTGCCGCGCAACTACGGGGTGATCGGCCCCGGCACCGGCCTGGGCGTGGGCGGCCTGCTGATGCGCGGCGGGCGCTGCTTTCCGCTGGAGACCGAGGGCGGCCACGTCAGCTTCCCGCCGGGCACGCCGGAGGAGATCCGCATCCTGGAGCTGCTGTCGCAGCAGTTCGGCCGCGTCTCCAACGAGCGCCTGATCTGCGGCCCTGGCCTGGTCAACATCCACCGCGCGCTCAGCGAGATCGCCGGCGACGATCCGGGCCCGCTGCAGCCGGAGGACATCACCGCGCGCGCCGCGCAGGGCGACTACCGGGCGATGCGCACGGTGGACGTGTTCTGCGCCGTGTTCGGCGCCATCGCCGGCGATCTGGTGCTGATGCAGGGCGCCTGGGACGGCGTGTTCCTGACCGGCGGGCTGGTGCCGAAGATGCTCGACGCGATCCAGCATTCCGGGTTCCGCCAGCGCTTCGAGCACAAGGGCCGGTTTTCGTCGATCATGGCGCGGGTGCCGTCGCTGGCGGTGATCCACCCCCGTCCCGGCCTGCTCGGCGCCGCCGCCTACGCGGTGGACGCCGCGCGGCAATCCCCAGGAGCCATCGCATGAGCCCCACGCTGTCCGACCGCATCACGCTGATCCGCTACGACGATCCGGACGAATGGATCGACGCGGCGGCGGCCGAGATCGGCACCGCGCTGCGCGAGGAGATCCAGCGCCGCGGCGGCGCGCGCCTGCTGCTGTCCGGCGGCACCACCCCGGCCCCGGTGTACCAGGCGCTGGCCGAGTTGCCGCTGGACTGGTCGAAGCTGGAAGTCGGCCTGGTCGACGAGCGCTGGCTGTCGCCGCAGGACAGCGACAGCAACGCCTACCTGGTCCGGCACAGCCTGCTGGACCGCGCCGAGGAGGCGCGTTTCGAACCGCTGGTGCGGGTCGGCAAGCCGCTGCAGGAGAGCGTGCACGCCGCCAACCTGCACGCGCAGCACGCCCCGGCCGCGTGCATGGCGGTGCTGGGCATGGGCGGCGACGGCCACACCGCTTCGCTGTTTCCCGGCGCCACCGACCTGAACAAGGCGCTGACCAACCCGCTGCCCTACGCCGCGCTCGACGCCACAGGCTGCCCCGGCGCCAACACCTGGCCGCTGCGCATCACCCTGACCCCGGCCGGCCTGGCGCCGATCGGCCAGCGCATGCTGCTGTTGCGCGGCAAGCAGAAGCTGGAGGTGCTGGAGCGCGCGCTGGCCGGCACCGACCCGCACGAGTATCCGATCCGCGTCGCCTTCGATACGCCGGGTGCGCGCCTGCGCGTGCATTGGTGCGAGTGAGGCCGGGATTGGGGATTGGTGATTAGGGATTGGCAACGGCTGCGCGCTGACGCTTTTCCGCTCTTCCGATTTCCCTGTTGCCGATTCCCGCTCTTCCGATTCCCGATTCCCGTTTCCCGATTCCCCCCTTCATAGCCACGTCCGCCAATGAGCCTGCATCCGACCCTCCACGCGATCACCGAACGCATCCGCCAGCGCAGTGCGCCGTCGCGGCGTGCCTACCTGGCCGGCATCGACGCCGCGCTGCGCGACGGTCCGTTCCGTAGCCGCCTGAGCTGCGGCAACCTCGCCCACGGCTTCGCCGCCTGCGGCCCCACCGACAAAAGCCGGCTGGAAGGTGGGACCACCCCCAACCTCGGCATCATCACCGCCTACAACGACATGCTCTCGGCGCACCAGCCGTTCGAGCACTACCCGGAGATCATCCGCAGCACCGCGCGCGCGCTCGGCGCCACCGCGCAGGTGGCCGGCGGCGTGCCGGCGATGTGCGACGGCGTGACCCAGGGCCGGCCGGGCATGGAGCTGTCGCTGTTCTCGCGCGACGTGATCGCCCAGGCCACCGCGATCGGCCTCAGCCACGACATGTTCGACACCAGCCTGTACCTGGGCGTGTGCGACAAGATCGTGCCGGGCCTGCTGATCGGCGCGCTGGCCTTCGGCCACCTGCCGGCGGTGTTCGTGCCGGCCGGGCCGATGACCCCGGGCATCCCCAACAAGCAGAAGGCCGAGGTGCGCGAGCGCTACGCCGCCGGCCAGGCCACCCGCGAGGAACTGCTGGCCGCCGAATCGGCGTCCTACCACGCCCCCGGCACCTGCACCTTCTACGGCACCGCCAACTCCAACCAGGTGCTGCTGGAAGCGATGGGCGTGCAATTGCCGGGCGCCTCGTTCGTCAACCCCGGCACCCCGCTGCGCGAGGCGCTGACCCAGCAGGCGACCGAGCGCGCGCTGCGCATCACCGCCCTGGGCAACGACTTCCGTCCGCTGGGCCGCTTGATCGACGAGCGCGCCATCGTCAACGCGGTGGTCGCGCTGATGGCCACCGGCGGCTCCACCAACCACACCATCCACTGGCTGGCGGTGGCGCGCGCGGCCGGCATCGTGCTGACCTGGGACGACCTGGACGCGCTGTCGCAACTGGTGCCGCTGCTGGCGCGGGTGTATCCGAACGGCGAGGCCGACGTGAACCACTTCGCCGCCGCCGGTGGCATCGGCTTCGTGTTCCGCGAGCTGATGGACGCCGGGCTGATGCACGACGACCTGGCCACCATCGTACCCGGCGGCATGCGCGCCTACGGCGACGAGCCGTGCCTGCAGGACGGCAAGCTGAGCTACGTGCCGAGCCCGGCCAAGAGCGCCGACGAGGCGGTGGTGCGCCCGGCGTCCAACCCGTTCGAGGCGCAGGGCGGCCTGCGCCTGCTGCGCGGCAACCTCGGCCGCTCGCTGATCAAGCTGTCGGCGGTGAAGCCGCAGTTCCGCACCATCGAAGCGCCGGCCGTGGTGATCGACGCGCCGCAGGCGCTGAACAAGCTGCACGCCGCCGGCGCGCTGCCGCACGACTTCGTGGTGGTGCTGCGCTACCAGGGCCCGCAGGCCAACGGCATGCCGGAACTGCATTCGCTGGCGCCGCTGCTGGGCCTGCTGCAGAACCAGGGCCGGCGCGTGGCGCTGGTCACCGACGGGCGCCTGTCCGGTGCGTCCGGCAAGTTCCCCGCGGCCATCCACGTGACCCCGGAAGCGGCGCGCGGCGGCCCGATCGCCCGCGTGCGCGAAGGCGACATCGTGCGCCTGGACGGCGAGGCCGGCACCCTGGAAGTGCTGGTGGACGCCGCCGAGTGGGCCGCGCGCCCGCTGGCGCCGAACACCGCGCCGGCCGCGCACGACCTGGGCCGCAACCTGTTCGGGCTCAACCGCCGCATGGTCGGTCCCGCCGACCAGGGCGCGCTGTCGATCTCCTGCGGCCCGCCGGCCGCCGACGGCGACCTGTGGAACTACGACGCCGAGTACGACCTGGGCCGCGATGCCGAGGCCGCCGCCGCGCCGCACGAATCCAAGGACGCCTGAGCCGCCGCCTGCCTCACCCTGCCCCGGCCGTGCGCGGCCGGGGCCTCGCCCCCCTTCGCAACCGAGACGCCCATGACCATCGCCGAACACCAGACCAAGGCCGAACAGCTGCTGCGCGCGGCCGGCATCCTGCCCGTCGTCACCGTCCACACCCTGGAAGAAGCGCGCCGCGTCTCGGCCGCGCTGCTGGAAGGCGGCCTGCCGGCGATCGAACTGACCCTGCGCACGCCGGTGGCGATGGAAGCGCTGGCGATGCTCAAGCGCGAACTGCCGGACATCGTGATCGGCGCCGGCACCGTGCTCAACGCCACCCAGTTGCAGCAGTCGATCGACGCCGGCGCCGACTTCATCGTCACCCCGGGCACCACCCCGACCCTGGCCGATGCCCTGGCGCAGGCGCCGCTGCCGGTGGTGCCGGGCGCGGCCACCCCCAGCGAGCTGCTGGCGCTGATGGAACGCGGCTTCCGCGTCTGCAAGCTGTTCCCCGCCTCCGCCGTCGGCGGCCTGGCGATGCTCAAGGGCCTGGCCGGCCCCCTGGCCGAGCTCAAGCTGTGCCCCACCGGCGGCATCGGCGAAAGCACCGCCGCCGAGTACCTGGCCCAGCCCAACGTGGTCTGCATCGGCGGCTCGTGGATGGTGCCCAAGGACTGGCTGGCCGACGGCGCCTGGGACAAGGTGCGCGAGAGCTCGGCGAAGGCGGCCGCGATCGTGCGTGAAGCCGGGAATCGGGAGTCGGGAATCGGGAATCGGTAAAAGCCCGAACCTCGGCTCTCACAGCTCAGGACTCCAGAAGCAAAAAAAGCGCCGGCATGCCGGCGCTTTTCTTTTGCTGTTGCGATTCCCGATTCCCCACTCCCGATTCCCGACCTCAACGCACCTCAATCTGCACATCCGCCGGCAACGCGTGGATGCGCAGTTCGCCGTGCTCCCACTGCGCGGTTTCGCCGTTGACCAGGGTGCGGCCCGGTTCGCCCGGGTATGGCCACGGCAGCACCAGGCCGCCGCTGGGCATGCGCAGGCCCTCGGGGATGTTCAGCAGCAGGCGGTTCTTCTGCCGCCGCAGCTGATAGCTCAGCGGGCCCTGCGGGGTGCGCAATTGCTCGATCGCCACGCCCTTGCCGTCGAGCCAGTCGGCGGGGATGCCGGCGGCCAGCACCAGGCTGTCGTCGACGTCGCGGGCGTAGGCGAACATGTCCAGCACCGAGCGCACGAAGTCCGAGGCGACCCAGGCATGCGGCAGGTCGCCGAGGAAGAACGGTTTGCGCGGCGTGCGCGAGACCACCTCGGCCCACTGGTTCCACGCCTGCGGCGTGCGGTCCTTGAAGAAGAACTGCGTGGCCTCCCACGCGCGCTCGCGCCAGCCCAGGCGCACGAACGCGGACACGTTGCGCCACTCGTAGGGGGTGTAATCCTTCCACTCGCGGGTGCCGTCGCGGCGGCCGACGAATTCGCTCCAGTAGCGCTCGAAGGTGTTGTCGAGCAGCGCCTGCGGCAACCGGCCCTGCTCGCCGCCCGGCGCCAGCGCGATGGTGGTCGAGGTCGGATCGAAATCGCCCAGTTCCGCCGAGCCCGGCAGGAAATTGATGTGGTGCTGCTGGGTGGCCGCGTCCAGCGAGGCGTACAGGTCCTGGCGGAACTGGTCGCGCGAGGCGGCGAAGCGCGCGGCATCGTCGATGCGGCCGAGTTCGGCGGCGATGCTCACCGCATCCTTGTAGCCGCGCAGCGCCCAGAAGTTGTCCCAGTACGAGTGCATCGGCTTGGCCGAATAGCCCTCGTGGCTGATCGACACCGGCATCATCCCGTAGAAGGCCGCATTGCGGGCGCGGTTCTCGTCGGTGCGCTCGCTCAGCCGCAACTGCTCCATGTAGGTGTACGCACCGAGGACGTGCGGCCACATCTGTTCCAGGAAGGCGCGGTCGCCGCTGTAGCGGTAGTAATCGGCGACGCTGTAGATCAGTTCGCCATGGCTGTCGTTCTCCGGCACCGGGTCGCTGCCGCGGTCGTCCACGCAGCACGGCACCATGCCATTGGCGAACTGGTACGGCGCGTACCATTCCACGTATTCGCGGACCACGTCGGCGCGGCCCAGCCGCAGCAGGCCTTCGGAAATCATCGCGCCGTCGCGGATCCAGCTGCGCGAGTACGAGCGCGTGCCCGGCTGCAGGCGCGGGCCGATCCGCGAGATCAGCATGTGCGCCAGCGCGGTGCGCAGCGTGTCGGTGACCGCCTTGCCCTGCGCCGGCACATGCAACTGCACGCGGTCCAGCTTCTCGTGCCACTGCGCGGCGACCTGCTGCTGCGCGCGTGCCGCATCGAACCCGGCTGGCAGCGCGGCGTTGCCGGTCTGCGGGATCACCAGCGCCACCTCGCGCACCTCGCCCGGGGCCAGCCGCCCGCGGTACAGCAAGGCGCCGGAGGCCAATCCGTCCGGATCCTGCGCCTGCTGCGGCAGGCCGCTGGCGTCGGTGCTCAGCCGTTCGACATCGATGCCGGCATCGAACGCGGTGGCGTAGGCGGCATCCGGCTTCTGCACCGCGAACACCCGCGGCTGGCCGTTGACCTGCACCTGTGTCCCGGCGAAGGCGAGCGAGCGGATCGGGCTGACCCCGCCGACGGTGTTGAGGAACTGGCTGGGCGGATTGACCTGGAACGGACGCACCGCCAGCGCCAGGGTGTAGTCGTGCGGCTGCTTGCTCGGATTGCTGAGCCGGTAGCGCGCCACCAGTTGCGCCTGATCCGGCTCGCCCTGCACGAACGCGGTCACGCGCAGCGCGGCGTTGTCGTGGCTCCAGTCCACGCTGGGAATCGGCAGGTAGTCGTCCTGCAGACTCTGCGCGGTCTTGACGTCGGCCCAGCTCAAGCGCTTGCCGTCCAGCAGCAGGAACGGCTCGATGCTGAAGCCGCCCTTGCCCACCTCGATCGCGCCATCCTCGCCGACCAGGCCCTGCTCGCGGCCGCCGTCCAGGCCGACGATGGTCCAGTACGGCTGCTCGCCGCTGAAACCGCGCGGGAACCAGCCACGGGTGGACTGCGCCGCCACCGACTTGATGAAGTCGTTCTGGGTCGCGGCGAAAGCCAGCGGCTGCAACGCAATGTCGGCGATGCCGTAGCGGAAGCTGGGGCCGTCCTGCAGATCGAAGCGCACGTAGCGCGCCTCGGTCTCCGGCAGCGCCAGCCAGTCGGTGCCGCCGTTGCCGGCGGTCACGGTGCGCAACTCGCGCCAGCTACGGCCGTCGGCCGAGCCCTGCACGGTGTAGCGCGAGGCGTACACGCCCGGCGCCCACTGCACCTTGGCGCCGCCGAACTCGCGCACCTTGCCCAGGTCCAGCATGATCGTCTGGTTCTTGGCGTTGCCGCTGTACCAGACCGTGTCCGGCTTGCCGTCGGCGATGCGCTGCTCCAGCGCCGGCGCGGTATCGGCGCTGACCTTGACCGTCAGCGGCGAGGTGTCCTGCGGCGGCAACGGGGTCAGGGTCAGCTGGTCGAAGCACACCGTGCCGGCGCCGCCGACCTGGTTGTAGATGGTGAACTCGATCTGCGCGCTGCGGGTCAGCTCCTTCTCCGGGCTCGGCCCCCAGGCCTTGTCGATCTGCCGCTTCTTGTAGGTGACCGTGCTCCACTGCGTGGGGAAGTCGTAGCGCGGACGGTTGACCCACCACACGTTGTCGCCGCTGGCGTCGGTCAGCTTGAACTGCAGGTCGTTGCTCGGCGACTCGCCGCGCAGCTGGAACGCGAACTGGTAGTTGTCCGGGTAGTCGATCGGCACGCTGCGGCGGATCCCGGCGTAGCCGGACACGCCGTTGAAGTCGTAGTCCAGGCACAGCGCCTTGGCGCGGCCGCCGCTGGGCGCCTGCACCAGCCGGGTCGAGGCGGTGACCTGGTTGGAGACGACGATCTGCCACTTGTCCAGATCGTTGAAACTGTCCAGCGTCACCGTGGAGGTCGGCGGCGCAGCGACCGCCTGGGCGGCCGCCAGTCCCAGCATCGCCAGCATCGCGCGTGCGTACGTCGTCGCCATCCCGTCCCTCATCGTGTTCCCCGTTGCGTTCGTCGTATCTGCTTCTGTCGAGGGGCGTCGGCCCCGATGGAGTATCCCGTGCCACTGTCGCGGCTGAAGCCGCTCCTACAGGCGTGCGCCCAAGGCCACGCGTTCGGTACGGTTTGCGCCTACGACGCTCGATGATACCCATCCATGGCGTGTCTCTCCGACACCGGAACGTCCGGCCCGACCATCCATGGCCGGGCGTTCGGCGCAACGCGCGCCAGTGGCGCGCAAGCGTTGCGCCTCACCCCTTCACACTACCCAGCAGCAGGCCCTGGATGTAGTAGCGCTGCAGCGCCAGGAACAGCGCCAGCACCGGGATCACCGTGACCACCGCACCGGCCATCATCATCTCCACGTCCATGATGTGCTCGCGCGACAGCGCCGCCAGCGCCACCGGCAAGGTGTAGTGCTCCTGGTCGGTCAGCACGATCAGCGGCCACATGAAGTCGTTCCACGCGGCCATGAAGGTGAAGATGGTCAGCGTCACCAGCACCGGCTTGAGCATCGGCAGCACGATCTGGAAGAAGATCCGCAGCTCGCCGGCACCGTCGATGCGCGCGGCCTCCAGCAGCTCGTCCGGGATCGACCGCGCGTACTGGCGCACCAGGAAGATGCCGAACACCGTCGCCAGCGCCGGCACGACCACGCCGCCGAAGTTGTTGACCAGGTGCAGTTGCTTCATCAGCAGGAACAGCGGCAGCATCGCCACCTGCGCCGGAATCACCAGCGCCGCCAGCAGGATCTGGAAGATCCGTTCCTTGCCGACGAAGCGCAGCTTGGCGAAGGCATAGCCGGCCATGGTGTTGATCAGCAGCGAGCCGAAGGTGATCGCGCACGACACCAGCAGGCTGTTGGCGAAGTTGCGGGCCATGCCGGTGCGCGAGAACAGCTCGCCGTAGTTGGCCAGGGTGGCGCCGGTGGGCAGCATCGGCGGCGGGAAGCGGCTGGCCTGCCCCGCCGGCATGAACGACACCGACACCATCCACAACAGCGGCGCCAGGCTGATCACGGCGAGCAGCAGCAGCCCGCCGTTGACCAGCAGCGTGTTCCAGCGCGAGGCGCCGATCTCCCGGCTCATACCAGGTCCCTCTTGCGGCCGAAGCGCAGCATCACCGTCGTCACTCCCAGGATGATCAGGAACAGCAGGAACGCCACCGCCGAGGCGCGGCCGAGGTTCCACCACTTGAAGCCTTCCTCGAACATGTAATACAGCACGCTGACCGTGCTTTGCAGCGGGTCGCCACGGGTCATCACATAGGGTTCGGCGAACAACTGGAAGTAGCCGGACACGGTGATCACCCCGACCACCAGCAGCACCGGCCCCAGCATCGGCAGGGTGATGTGCAGGAACTGCCGCCACTTCGAGGCACCGTCGATGCGCGCGGCCTCGTATAGGTCCTGCGGGATCGCCTGCAGGCCGGCGAGGAAGATCACCATGTTGTAGCCGAAGTTCTTCCACACCGCGAACAGCATGATGGTCGGCATCGCCCAGTGCGGGTCGCCGAGCCAGTCGATCGGGCCGATGCCCAGGTGCGCCAGGCCGTAGTTGACCAGGCCGTAGCTGGTGTGGAACAGGTAGCGCCAGATCACCGCCACCGCCACCAGCGTGGTCACCACCGGCGCGAACAGCGCGGTGCGGAACAGCGCCTTGAAGCGTGCCACCGGCGCGTTCAGCAGCAGCGCCGCGCCCAGCGAAGCGCCGATCGACAGCGGCACGCCGACGATCACGAAGTACGTGGTGTTCCACAGCGACTTCCAGAACATCGGCGTCTGCAGCAACTCGATGTAGTTGCCGAAGCCGACGAAGCGCAGATTGTGGCGGTCGGCCAGCGAATACAGGTCGAAGTCGGTGACGCTCAGCGCCAGCGCAGACAGCACCGGCAGGCCGAAGAACACGCCGATCACGATCAGCGCCGGGCCGGCGAACAGCCAGCCGATCAGGGAACCGCGCTTCATGGCGCCGCTCCCGCGGCCGGCGCCGCCGTGTCTTCGCGATGCTGCTGGTGGATCCAGCGGCGTTTCTCCAGGATCTCGTCGACGCGCTTGTCCAGTTCCCGCATCGCCTTCTCCTGCGGCTCACCGCCACGCACCACGCGCTCGGTGGCCAGCCGCATCTCCTGCACGATGCGCTCCCACTCCAGCACCTTCGGTGCGGGCTTGACCCGTTCCAGCTGATCGCGGAACGCATGCGCCAGCGGATCCTCGGCCAGCGACGGATACGCCCAGGTGCTGCGCCGCGGCGGCATGTCGCCGATCAGCGCGTGGAAGCGCGCCTGGATCTGCGGCCGCGACAGGAACTCGATCAGCTTCCAGGCCGCGTCCTTGTGCTCGGACTTGCGGAAGATCACCAGGCTGGTGCCGCCGGCGATGCCGGCGCCGGGGCCGTCCGGGCCGGGCAGCGGCATCGTGCCCCACTGGTCCTTGAGCGCGGCCGGCTGCACCTTGCGGAACTCGCGGATATTCCACGGGCCGGAGATGTAGAACGCGTAGAACCCGTTGAAGAACTCGTCCCAGACGTTGGAGATCTGCGTCTCCGACATCTTCGGCGCCCAGCCCTGGTCGAACATGTTGGCGTAGAACGCCAGCGCCTTGCGGAAGCCGGGGCTGTTGAAGTTGCCGTAGTTGTCGTGGTCGCGCAGCAGCGGATCGGGCATCTGCAGGCCCAGCGACAACTGCTGCTCGAACTCGTTGAGCGGCATCAGGATGGCGTAGCGCTTCGGCCCGACATGCTTTTTCACCGCCGCCATCGCCTGCTCCCACTCGGCCCAGGTCTGCGGCAGCTTGGTCACCCCGGCGTCGCGCAGCATGTCCTTGCGATAGAACAGCAGGCGCGTGTCCACGTACCAGGGGATGCCGTAGAGGTGGCCATCGATGACGCTGGTGTCCCAGATGCCCGGGAAGTAGTCCTTCGGATCGACCACCTTGGAGCGGTCGACGTAGGGCTGCAGCGGCTGCAGCGTGCCCAGTTCGGCGAACTCCGGGATCCAGGTGTTGCCCAACTGGCACACGTCCGGCAGGCCGTCGGCGGCGAAGGCGGTGAGCAGCTTCTCGTGCGCGGCGGTCCACGGAATGTTCTGGATGTCCACGTGGATGCCGGGATTCTCCTTCTCGAACTGCGGGATCAGCTCGGCCACCACCTCGGCCTCGCGGCCCATCGCCCAGAACCGCACCACCTCGCCCTGCGGCGCGCGTGCGCAGCCGCACACAACCAACATCAGCACACCCAGCGAAAGCCAACGACCGATCATGCGTGCTGTGCTCATTCCGGTTGCTGCGGCTGGCGCTGGGCTGGGTTGGACTGCGCCTCGGCGACGGCGGCACGCGACTCGGCGATGCCCAGCGCACGTGCATTGGCCGCCTGCTCGTCCTTCTTGGGCAGCGGCTGGGCCTCGCCCTCCGGGGTCAGCCAGCCGCCGGTGAAGCCGGCGCGCTCCAGCCCGGTGCGCAGGTACTTGTTCTTCTTCATCACGTTCCAGACGAACTCGTTGCGGTAGTTGGCGATCATGGTGACGATCGCACCCTGGTCGATGCCGATATAGTCGCCGGCCACCCAGCCGCGGTTGGGAATCATGCGGCCGGTCTTGAGCGGAATATCGTAGTTGAAGCTGGGGTTGAACGAATCCAGGAAGCCGTAGCTCGAATACAGGAAGTCGCCGAAGCGCTTGTGCATTTCCTGGGTCGCCGGAATCACCACCTCCGGCGCGAACACGATCGAGGACACCGCCGCGGTCGGCGCGATGGTGCCGTCGTCGAAGGCCTCGAACAGGCCGGCGCCGCGGGTGCGGTAGTGGAAGAACTGGCGCTGCTCGCCGCGGTACTCCTGGGTGGTGTTCTGCGGACCGTCGCTGGCGGTCAGGCCCCAGACATTCTCGCCGTACTCCTTCCACTTCATCGGATTGTCGATGGCGTACTCGCGCTGCGCCAGCGTGGCGCGGCGGCTGTTGAGGAAGTAGTCGATGCCATGCTCGCGCATGTACTGGTCCTGGATGTCGCGGAAGTCGATCCAGACGTGGTTGTACTGGTGCGCGAACAGCGGACCGAACGCCAGGTACTCCTGGCCGTAGTACACGCCCCAGTCCTTGTTGTAGGTGCGGGTCCATTCCTGCCACGCGTCCGGCTCGATCGGATGGGTGGGCGAACCCAACGCCAGCAGATACACCATCATGCCTTCGTTGTAGCCCATCCAGTCGTGCTGGATGAAGCCGCGCTCGGGATACCAGCCCATCGTGATCAGCGGCTTGCGCTGCTGCATCCACGGCCAGTCCACCCGCCGGTACAGGGTGTCGGCGATCTGGCGGATCTCCTTCTCGTCGGCGGTGTCGCCGTCGTAGTAGGACTGGGCGAACAGCACGCCCATCATCAGCAGCGCGGTATCGATGGTCGACAATTCCACCCACTGGTCGTAGCGCAGCCCCTTCTGCATGTCCAGGAAGTGGTAATAGAAGCCCTTGTAGCCGGCGCGGCCGGTGCGCTGCGGGCCGACCGGCACGTCGCGCAGGAAGCGCAGCGTGGTCAGGGTGCGCTGCACCGCCTGCTCGCGGCTGATCCAGCCGTTTTCATAACCGATCGGATACACGGTCAGGGCGAAGCCGATCGAGGCGATGGAGGCGAACGGCCGCGACGGATAGCGGTCCACCGCCATGCCGTTCTGCTCGTTGGTGGTGTCCCAGAAGAACTGGAAGGTGCGGCGTTCGATGTCCTCGAACAGCGGGGGCAGTTCCGGCTTCAGCAGTTTCGGCGGCAACTCGGCCTCGACCAGGATGACCTTGACCGGCTTCTTCTCCACCGCCTTCGGCTCCTCGTCGGTCTTCTTGCACGCCGTCAGCAGCACCCCTGCTGCCATCAGCATCAACGAAAACCTGATGAAACTGCGCTGCTTCTTCATCCCGCCCCCCGTGAAATCGTTTACACGCCCACAAAAAAATAACCCACTTTCGCATCGCCGCGGCCCCCGTCCGAGGGGAGCCGCGGCGACCTTGCTTACCAGTTCAAGCCGAACGACAGCTTGAACGTCCGCATCGGCGAGGCCAGCACGCCGCTCGGCGAGCCAAACGCCGTATTCAGGTCGGCATAGGTGCCGGTATCGGTGTTGTAGTCCGCGTAGTTGGTCCAGTTGAACAGGTTGATGACATCGGCGCGCACATTGAACTTGATGCCCGACCCGGTGTCCCATTCCTTGTTCGCCGCCAGGCTGAATTCCTTGTAGCCCAGCGTGGCGTCCGGCTTGTACTGGATGATATAGCACTGGTCATTGCCCGCCAGGCAGTTGGTGCCGTAGCGCGGGGTCTGGCTGGCCAGCGACAGCTTGGCCGACAGGGTGATGTCGTACGGCAGGTCGTAGATGCCGGTGACCACCAGGCGGTTCTTCGGAATGCCGCCGGCCTCACGCCAGCCGTAGCCGGCCATCGACGGCTGATCCAGCGCGTAATGCTCGCCGTACTGACGGTTCTCCTTCGCGTCGGAGAAGGTATAGGCCACGGTCAGGCCCCAACCCGATTCCTTGTCGTAGGGCTTGTCCAGCTTCAGCGCCAGCTGGTTGTTGCGCGTCTTCAGGCCGTTGGTGCCGAGCACGATCGCGCTGTAGCCGTTGGGCGAGTCGGTGGGCACGCCGGAGGTGGTGCCGGGCAGGAAGAACGAACCGTCGGCACGGCGGTTGCCGCGCAGGAACACGAAACCGTCCTCGCTGACGATGTGGCTCAGGGTCACGTCCGTGTACCAGTCGTTGCCCCAGAAATGCAGCATGTTGCGCATGCCCAGGCTGAACTGGTCGGAGTACGGCACCTTGATGTTGTTGTCGATCAGGTACACCTCGCGGCCGCCGCCGGTGCCGGCTGTGGTGGAGGCGGCCAGCCCGTTCAGACCGGCCTGGGTCGCATAGCTCGGGTCCCAGGCCACGCACGGCTGGCCGAGGCACGGCGTGTTGGCGCTGCTGAAGTAGTAGCTGTAGGAGCGGAAGTTGTTGTTGAGCTGCTCCAGCGCCAGGTAGTCGAACAGGTTGCGGTCATAGGCGCGACCGGCACCGCCGTAGATCACGTGCGCCTGGTCGCCGAACAGGTCGTAGGAGAAGCCCAGGCGCGGCTGCCAGGCGTCCTTGAACGCCTTGCGGTTGTTGCCGGTGCTGATGTAGTTGGCGATGTCGTAGTTGGCGTTGTCCAGATTGCGCCAGTTCAGCAGCGCGCTGGCGACGTCGGCCGGGGTGACGAAGTCGAGGAACGATGGGGTCTTCTCGTAGTCGTAGCGCACGCCCAGGTTCAGGGTCAGGTGCTCGTTGACCTCCCAGTCGTCCTGCAGGTAGATGCCGTACTGCTTGTTCTGCGACTGCACCGAGCCGCCGTCGCCGGTGTCGCCGAAGCGCACCCGGTACGGCGTGTCGACGTCGCTGAGGATGTTGTAGTAGTACTGCGGATTGGCCGGATTGATCTGGGTCGAATCGAGCTGGATGTCCTTGTACTTCACACCCATCTTGATGGTGTGGCTGCCGTGCCACTCGAGGCTGTTGAGGGTCAGGTCGTCCTGCAGGGTCCAGCCCTTCTGGCCCTTGTTCTGGAAGCTGCTGCCGGCGCCGGCGCTGAGGATGGTGGTCTCGTTGCCGGCCTGCGGCACGTAGGACAGCACGTAGCCGTTGCCGTCGTTGAGCGGGGTCTGGGTCCAGAACGCGCTTTCGTAGCTCAGGTTCAGGTCGTTGAGGAAGGCCTCGCCGCTGTATTGCCAGCGCAGGTTGGCGCGCTTTTCCTTCTGCCCGTTGCTGCTGCCGTGCTGGTAGGTGGTGGTTTCACCGATGTCCGACAGCTCGTCTTCCTTGCGGTACTTGCCGGTCAGTTCGAACAGGTTGTTGTCGCCCAGGGTCCAGTCGATCTTGCCGAAGTACAGGTCTTCCTTGAACGGGGTGCTGTAGGTGGCGACCAGCGGCTGCAGCTGCGCCGGCAACTGGTCGACGCGGTCGGCGTAGATGCCGCCCGGGATCACCGTGTTCGGCGTGGTGTATTCCTTGGCCTCGTAGGCCACGAAGAAGTGCGCGCGGTCCTTGAGGATCGGGCCGCTGAAGGTGGCGCCGTACTGGGTCTCGGAGAAGTCGTCGCGCTGGCCGGCCTTGCGCTCCAGCGGGCTTTCGGCGCGCCAGTCGTCGTTGGTCGTATCCCAGAAGAAGCTGCCGTGGAAATCGTTGGTGCCAGACTTGGTCGAGGCCACGATCGCCGCGCTGCTGACCTGGTCGAACTCGGCCTTGTAGTTGGAGGTGATGACCTTGTACTCGCCGATGGCCGACTGCGGGAACGGGTTGCCGCGACTGGAATCCTGGCCGCTGACGCCGCCGGTCAGCACGTAGTTCTTCTGGCTGATGCCGTCGATGTAGACGTTGGTGCCGTTGGCCGAGGTCGCGCCGGAGCGCACCGTGGTGTTGCCCTTGGCGTCGCGCTGGAACTGCACGCTCGGCACGCTGTCGGCCAGCTCCAGGAAGTTGCGCGTGGCCTGCGGCAGCTTCTCGATCTGCACGTTGGAAATATAGGTGGCGTTCTCCGAGGTGCGGGTTTCCACCAGCACCGGCGGCGCCTGCACCTGCACCGCGTCGAGCGTGGTCGCGCCCTGCCCGTTGGCGGTGGCCGCTTCGCCGCCCACGCCCAGATCCAGGGTGGCGGTCTGGCCGACCTGCACGGTGACGTTCTGCGAGGTGGTCTTGCCGTCGGCGGTGACGTCGATGCGATAGGAGCCCGGCGGCAGACCGCCGACCGAGTACACGCCGTTGTTGGCCTGCACGCTGCGGCTCAGACCGGTGGCCAGGTTGGTGGCGGTGACCTGCGCGGACGCGGCCGGCGCCGAATCGACCTTGACCTGGCCGCGGATGGTGGCGCCGGTGCTTTGCGCGAAGGCCGGCGCGGCGCCCAACAGCAGGCAACTGGCGAGGGCGCAGCTCAACAGCTTGCGCGTGGGCCGGGCGGAGTGCGGGGTGTGTTGCATGTGGGGTTTTCCCTCCAGGAAGACGTGATGCTCGTTATGGGTGGTGCGTGGTGCTTCGATGGAACGAAGTGGAACAAGCGATGCGGCGCGGAACACCGCGTCGCATCAGGAACGGGCCGTGCTGGAATCGCGCACGACCAACGTAGGAACCAGGGTCTGCCGCTGCCGGTCGTCGGCGTCGGGCCGATCGATCAGTTGCAGCAGGCGATGCATCGCCTGCTCACCAAGCCCGGCGATGCTGACGCGCATGGTGGTGAGAGACGGGTGAACGAAACGCGCCAGCGGAATGTCGTCGAAACCGGCCAGCGCGATGTCGTCGGGCACGCGCACGCCGCTCTGGGTGAAGGCATAGAGGCAGCCGAGCGCGGTCATGTCGTTGGCGGCGAACACCGCATCGGGCAGCGTGCCGGCCTGCAGCATCGCCTGCCCCGCGCGATAGCCGGAAGCCTCGTCGAAGTCGCCCGGAAACTCCTGGCCGTGCGCTTCGCCGGAATGACGTGCGATGGCGTCGCGGAAGCCGCGCAGGCGTTCGCGCGCATCGAAGTTCAGTTCCGGGCCGCCGATGAAGGCGATGCGGCGATGCCCCATCGCCAGCAGGTGTTCGGTCATCGCCACCGCGCCGGCATGGTCGTCGATGCTCAGCACCGGGTACTCGGTGCCCGGCAGGTGGGTGTTGATCAACACCGTCGGCAGCGCCTGCGGCAGGTTGTCGGTGAGGAAGCCCGGGCGCTCGGCGTACGGCGACAGCACCAGCAGGCCGTCGACGCGGCCGCGCATCGCCCGCAGCGCCCGTCCCTGCTCTTCCGGGTCGCCGTGGTAGCTGGACACCAGCAGGTGCTGGCGGCGCGCGCGGGCGGCGCCGTCGATGCCGCGGATCAGTTCGGAGAAGAATTCGCCGTACAGGTCGGGCAGCACCACCCCCAGGGTCTGGGTGCGGCGGCTGCTGAGGCTGCGCGCGGCCGCATGCGGGCTGTAGCGCAGGCGCTCGGCCACTTCCAGGACCAGGGTCCGGACGGGCGCGGCCACGTTCTCGTGGCCGTTGAGCGCACGCGACACGGTGGCCACGGAGACCCGGGCCTCGCGTGCGACATCTTTGATGGTGACCGCGCTCTTCGCCATCGTGCCGCCCTCCGCGGCAGAGACCTTGAGAAACTGGCGCGGACTGTAATCGTTTTCAGCGCAAGGCAGAAGCCTTTTGTTATTTCCCCAATAAAATCATTGCTTTTCAGACACTTGGATAATGCGAAAGCGGCCGGAATCGTACCGCAGTGCAACATAATCCAGGTGCAGATTCCGGTTCTGCACGGGGTGCCCACCCCGTTTTCGGGCCAGCGGCACCCCACCCGCCGCGCGCGTCAGCCGCCCGTGCCCGGCACCTCGGCGCGGATCGACAGCGCATGAATATCGGTCTGCATCATCTCGCCCAGCGCCGCGTAGACGGCGCGGTGTCGGGCCAGCGGCCCCATGCCGGCAAAGGCCGCACTGACCACGCGGACATTGAAATGTCCGCGGCCATCGCGCGCGCCGGCGTGGCCGGCATGACGATGGCTGTCGTCCTCCACCTCCAGCGCCTGCGGCGCGAACGCCGCCTCCAGCGCGGCGCGGATCCGCGCCACCCGCTCGGCGCCGACCTGGCTCATGGCAGCACCTTGCGGAACGGCCGCACCTCGACCCGCGCATAGACGCCGGCGTCGACATACGGGTCGGCCTCGGCCCAGGCCCGCGCCTCGGCCAGCGAGTCGAACGCGGCCACCACCAGGCTGCCGCTGAAGCCGGCCGGGCCCGGATCCTCGGCGTCGATCGCCGGGCACGGCCCGGCCAGCAACAGCCGTCCGGCCTGCTGCAACTGGGTCAGCCGCTGCAGATGCGCCGGCCGCGCCGCCGCCCGCCGCGGCAGCGCATCGGCCACGTCATACCCCTCGATCACGTACCACATCGCGTCTCCGCCCTCGTTGCTTATCTATAGACATGGCATTGTAGGACCTGGCCCGGCACGGCGGCGCTGGACACCGACCCCGCCGGCGCATTACCCTTGGTTCCATTGCACGCGGCCGGATGCAGCGGCCCGTCGGTGATCGGCGACCCCAAGCCCCTTCCGACGACCGATTCGCTGCCTGACACCGCCCGCGCAGACGTCCTCCTCCGTAGGTCCCGCCGCCGCGACACGCGTGGCGTGCGTCGTGTGTCTTGTTGAAGTACCGAGCGCGTTGCGGGAACGACGCGCCCTTGAACCGCAGCACTGTCGGCAAGGAGCCGCGCCGGGTCGCGCCTGCCCGGCCCTTCGCCACCGCAACACCGATGTCCAACCGATGACTTCCGAACTCGCGCTCGACGCGAACCCGCCAACCCAGACGACCCCGCCACAGCAGCAGGAAATGCCGCTGGCGGTCGTGCATGGGCAGCCGGTGCTGCAGATCCCGCAGGATCTGTACATCCCGCCGGATGCGCTGGAAGTGATCCTGGACGCGTTCGAAGGCCCGCTGGACCTGCTGCTGTACCTGATCCGCCGCCAGAACCTGGACATCCTGGACATCCCCGTCGCCGAGATCACCCGGCAGTACGTGGACTACATCAACGTGATGCAGGAGCTGCGCTTCGAACTGGCGGCCGAATACCTGGTGATGGCCGCGATCCTGGCCGAGATCAAGTCGCGGATGCTGCTGCCGCGGCCGCCTGCCGAGGACGGCGAGGAAGTGGACCCGCGCGCGGAACTGGTCCGCCGCTTGCAGGAGTACGAACGCTTCAAGCAGGCGGCCGAAGACATCGACGCGCTGCCGCGGCAGGACCGCGACACCACCCCGGTGCACGCCCACGTGCCGGACCGTGCCGCGGTCAAGCTGCCGCCGCCGGTGGAGTTGAAGGAAATGCTGCTGGCGCTGTACGACGTGCTCAAGCGCGCCGAACTGTTCAGCGGCCACGCGATCAAGCGCGAGGCGCTGAGCGTGCGCCAGCGCATGGGCGACGTGCTGGGCCGTCTGGACGACGGCAAGTTCCACCGTTTCGAATCGCTGTTCAGTGCCGAGGAAGGCAAGCTCGGCGTGCTGGTCACCTTCCTGGCATTGCTGGAACTGGCCAAGGAGCAGTTGCTGGACATCGTCCAGGAGCCGCTGGCGCACGTCCCCGCCGAGGCCACCGAGCGGCCGCCGATGCCACCGATCTACGTCAAATCGCTGGCGCTGGGCAACACCAACGCGCCGCTGCAGTTCAACAGCGAGTTCGACGACAGCGACGCCGCCGACGCCACTACCTGAGTCCACCGAGAACCCGCCCCCGCATGGATCAAGCGCTGATCAACCGCATCGTCGAGGCCGCCCTGCTCGCCGCCAACCAGCCGTTGCCGCTGGCGCAGTTGCACGGGCTGTTCCCGGAGGAGGAGCCCGCCCCGCCGGGCAGCATCGAGCGCGCGCTGGAACTGCTGCGCGAGGCCTGCGAGGGCCGTGGTGTGGAACTGGTCGAAGTGGCCTCCGGGTTCCGCTACCAGGTGCGCAGCGACGTGCACGCCTGGGTGGCGCGGCTGTGGACCGAGCGCAAGACCCGCTACACCCGCGCCACGCTGGAGACCCTGGCGCTGATCGCCTACCGGCAGCCGATCACCCGCGGCGAGATCGAACAGGTGCGCGGCGTGGCGGTCAGCAGCAACATCATCCAGGCCCTGGAAGAACGCGAGTGGATCCGCGTGGTCGGGCACCGCGACGTGCCGGGCAAGCCGGCGCTGTTCGGCACCACCAAGACCTTCCTGGATTATTTCGGGCTCAAGCGCCTGGACGAACTGCCGCCGCTGTCCGAACTCAGGGACATCGGCGAACTGGAACCGCAGCTGCCGCTGGACCGCGACGCGCTGCCGGTCGGCGACATGGCCCAGGCCGATGCCGCACCGGGCGATGCCGACGACCAGGGCGACCAGGGCGACACCACGGCGCAGGCCGCAGCCGCCGGCGAACCCGCTGAGCCCGCCGCGACGGCGCAGGCAGACGCGGCCGATGCCGACGACGACGCAGAAGCACGCGACACCGCAACACCGCACACCCCCGCGACCGACGACGCCCACGCGCCGACGGCCACGGATTCCACGACCGCCCCGACGGGCGAACCCGAAGCCGCGCCGGGAGAGCGCGCGGCGGATGCGAACGAAGCCGAAGACAACGCCGTCGCGACGACGACCGTGGCTGTTGACGATGCCGATTCCGAACCACAGGCCGACGCGCAACGCGCCGGCCGGAGCCAAGTAAATGAGTGACACCTCCCGCAAGCTGTCGTTGAACAAGCTCTCGCTCAAGCGCGACGCCGCTGCCGCCGAGCAGCCGAAACTGGAAGAACGCCTGCACAAGGTCCTGGCCCAGGCCGGGCTGGGCTCGCGCCGGGCGCTGGAACAGCGCATCGCCGACGGCCTGGTCAAGGTCAACGGCGAGGTCGCGCAGACCGGCATGTCGATCCGCAGCGGCGACAAGATCGAGCTGGACGGCCGCAGCTTCGTCGCCAGCGCACTGACCGAGCCCTCGCGCGTGCTGATCTACAACAAGCCCGAAGGCGAAGTGACCACGCGCGAAGATCCCGAAGGCCGTCCGACCATCTTCGAGGCGCTGCCGGCGCTGAAGGGCGCGCGCTGGATCGCGATCGGCCGCCTGGACATCAACACCACCGGTCTGCTGCTGCTCACCACCGACGGCGAGCTGGCCAACGCGATGATGCATCCCTCCTACGAGATCGAGCGCGAATACGTGGTGCGCGTGCGCGCCCCGGAAGGCGAAGAGACCGTGCCCGACAGCATGATCGAGCGGCTCTCGCGCGGCGTGCTGCTGGAGGACGGCGGCGCCAAGTTCGACGAGATCGAACGCATCGGCGGCACCGACTCGCACGACTGGTTCCGGGTGGTGGTCAAGGAAGGCCGCAACCGCGAAGTGCGGCGCCTGTGGGAATCGCAGGGCTGCCAGGTCAGCCGGCTCAAGCGCACCCGCTACGGCAAGATCGCGCTGCCGCGCGAACTGCTGCGCGGGCACTCGGTCGAGCTGGCGCAGGACAAGGTCGAGGCGCTGCGCGCCGAGCTGAAGCTGGAGGAAGGCACCCCGTCGGCGCTGACCCTGCAGCCGGTGATCGGCCAGCGCAAGGCGGCCAAGGCCACCGTGCAGGTCGGCCGCGGCGGCAACGCCTACGTCAACGGCCACAACACCGCCGACGAAGGCCGCGAGCTGCGCCGCTTCGACACCTTCCGCGAGGACCGCGGCCGCGGCCGCGGCGGCAAGAAGCCGCACGGCGGCCTGACCGTGAGCGGCGAAATGGCCGCCAAGCAATCGCAGAAGCCGTTCAAGCAGCGCACGCCGAAGGGCCCCAAGCCGCTGCCGGACGGCAACCCGGCCGCGTTCCGCACCTGGTACGTGCCCGATGGCGTCAGCACCGGCCCGACCGGCCACCGCAACGCCGGTCCCGGCGGTCGTGGCCAGGGTCAGGGCCAAGGGCGTCCCTACGCCAAGCCGCGTCCGGCCGGTGCCGGCGCCGGTGCGGGCGCTGGACAGGGCCGCGGTCCGGGCCAGGGCCAGCAGCGCAAGGCGCATCCCTACGGGCATCCGGGCAACGCGCCGAGCTTCCCCTCTGATCACGCCACCCCGGGCTTCAACCCCTACGGCGCCGCGCCGCGCGCCGCGCGCCCGGCAGGCGGCCAGAAGCGCGGCCCAGGTCCGGGCGGACGTCCCGGCGGCGGCAATCGCCCGGCCGGTGGCCGCCCGGGTGGCGGTGGCCGTCCCGGTGGCGGCGGCAACCGCGGTCCGCGCGGCGGCTGAGTCGCGGCGCCGGCGCATCGCGCGTCGGCGCGCACCGCACCCGACAGGGCGCCTGCGCAAGCGGCGCCCTGTTGCGTAGAAAGCATTATCGACAACGAGGGACGGCGGCGCGGCCAGGCCACCGCATCCACCTCACGCACGTGCGACGGCGCACATCGTGGCCGCTCGTTCACTCACGCGTCGTCAGGATCGTTCTTGCAGTCCGCAAACCCCGCAGGGACCTGCCTGGCGGTCCACATGCCCTGAGACGCTGTCGAAACCAGCAACGCCGAGGTTGCGTTGTAGCTGGGGGCGCGTGGCTCGCCGGGCCTGGCCAATCCCGTGTCATGGAAGCACAGGCGCACGGACGTGGCATCGGCCGACAGCACCTCGAAGCGCATCATCCAGCCCTTGTCGGTCTGGAGCAGGCGCGCGCCATCGGCGGTTTTCGTGACATCCACGAAGCCATAGTCCGCGAACGTCGTCTTCCCCGGCAGGCGGCGCGGGCCGACCGAGTTGGGGAACGAGGTCAGGTCCAGATGCTGGATGACCGCGTCCGTGATGCCCGCCTGCGGCGGCGCGGCCGGGGACGAAGCGCCGAGGCCAAGCGCGGCAAGGCCAACAAGCATTCCGGGGTTCATGCGGACGATCTCGCGTGCAGAGGCAGGATCGGATGATAGGCGCCGGGAACGCCGGCACTCAATGGAAAGGGCCGTGACGGCTGCAGCCGAAGCGGCCCCCGACGGTGTCCCCGCCATGGCACGACATGCGTGTGGCGATACCAGGGCGACCGCCATCGCGCCGTTCGCCCTGCGCGGACGAAGCCGATATCCTCACGCCTCTGGCGGCCGCCGCGGGTGGCCGCCCCTCACCGACCAGGAATCCCGATGACACGGAAGATGAAGATCGCCCTGCCGCTGCTGATCGCCGGCGTGCTGAGCCTCGCCGCCTGCCAGAAGGCGCAGCAGAAGGCTCAGGAAGAGATCGCCGCGGCGCAGAACCCCTACCCTGCCAGTTCGCCGCTGCACGCACCGTTCGATCGCATGCTGCGCAAGCTGGCCAACGATCCGCGCTACGTGGCGCTGCTCAAGCAGAGCGGCCCGCAGGCGCAGCAGGCCGGGTTCCAGCTGGCGCAGAACGGCATCGCGCGGCTGGACCATGCCACGCTGGAACAGCGCCTGGAGATCCTGTCGCAGGTCAGCGACAAGGTCGACGTGCCGCAGTGCGCGGTGCTGGCCCGCGGCGGCAATCCCAACGATGCGCAGGCATTGAGCGCGGCCATGCTGTCCGGCCTGGAAAAGCTGCCGCAGGCGCAGATCGACCGCTGGTTCGACGTCTCGCTGAAGGCCACCGACGCGGAGTTGAACAAGACCCCGGCGCAGCCGGTGGCGCCGCAGCAGATCCAGGCGGCGATGGGCACGCTGGTCAAGTCGCTGCCCGCCGACCAGCAGCAACGCCTGATGCGGGTGTTGCCGCAGATCGCCACGGCCAACGACGAGGACGCCTGCTGGACCGCACGTACCCTGTATCGCCAGGCGCTGGCGACGCCGGAGCCGGTGCGCGGCCAGTTGGCGTGGGTGTTCGCGCAGCAGTAAGCACGCAGCGCGCGCGAAGCGCGTCCGCGTCCAGGGCGCGCTTTGCCGGGTCGCCTCGCACATCCGCCGCACGGCGGGCATCCGCGCGTAGCTGCGGAACCCGTTGACCTAAAAAAGAATCCAGGCGCGATGCGCCTGGATTCTTTGCTTTCTTCGCCTTTTGTCGGTTCTGCCTGCGCCGCAGCGCAAGCAGAACGTGGCGCCTTACCGACGGCGCTCGATCACGAAATTGCCGACATTGACGCCGAGGTCGACGCCCTCGCCGGTGCCCGCCAGGGCCAGCGAGATATCGCCCTTGGTGACGACCTGTGCGGTGCTGGACTTCACCACGCCCGCATGGGCTTCGGCGGCGGCATAGGTGCCGAACAGGTCGTTGAGGCTGTAGGCGCCACTGAAGGTACCGCGGCCGCCGACGATCTTCGACTTGCCGACCGTCAGGCCACCGCCCTTGCTGCTGATCTTGACCGGGATCACCGCACCGTCGTTGCAGGTGATGGTGCCGGTGCCCTTGGCGGTCTTGTAGAACACCGACCAACCGGACAGGTTGAAGGACAGCTTGCAATCGATGTTGCCGGCGGCCTGGGCCTGCGGCGCCAGGGCGGCCGCGCCCAGCAGTGCGAGCAGAGAAAGCGACTTGATCATGTGGGCATTACCGGTGGGAAGACGAGGCGCGAGCGTAGCAACGGGGGTGTGGTGGCCGCGACAAGGCTGCCAGGGCGCCGCGGGTGCGTTCAGCAGGCATTTCCACTCGCGGCGGGCAGGTCCGGTCTGGTCTGGTGGGAGCACAGGCAGGACGCAAGGCCGGCGCCAAGCATCTCCAGCACTCGTCTGCGGCGGCTCGGCCTGATTGACTTTGTGCTTTGTGGGCGTCAACGCTCATGCAGCGGCGACGTGCGAAGCACTTTCTGATGGCTCAATGCGTCGGGACTGAAGTCCCTCCCACAGTGAACCCGCCGAACTTGCCGCAAAAATGCTACGAGACGTGCTATTGCCGGCTTTTCGAAATCAGCCGCGACAGGGGTTGCCGGGAACGCCCGTCGCGGCTGAAGCCGCTCCTACGACGGGCGTCCTCGGAAATAGCACGATGAGGTTTCCGACGTCACCGGAGCCGGAGGCTAGTCGTCCAGGCTGAAGGCGTCCGCATCGAGCATGGCCGGGAAGCGCGCGCGATGCGCCGCCAGCGCCGCGGCAGAGATGGTGGTGGTGGCGACCTGCTCGCGCTCGCGGATCTCCAGTTGCGGCTGGCCGAGGAAATCGATCACCGCGCTGTCGCCGGCATAGTGCAGGTCGTTGCCATCCACGCCGACGCGGTTGACCGCGGCCACGAAGCACAGGTTCTCGATCGCACGCGCGCGCAGCAGCGTGCGCCAGGCGTAGGCGCGCGCCGACGGCCAGTTGGCGACGAACAGCTGCAGGTCGAAATCCAGCTGCCCCGGGCGTTCGACGTCGTAGCGGTTGCGGCAGAACACCGGAAAGCGCAGGTCGTAGCAGACCTGCGGATTGATCCGCCAGCCCTTCCACTCCACGCACAGCCGCGCGCGGCCGGCGGCATAGCGCAGGTGCTCGTTGCCGTAGCGGAACAGATGCCGCTTGTCGTAATGCTGCAACGCGCCGTCCGGCGTGGCCCACAGCAGGCGGTTGAACACCTTGGCCTCGCCAGCGGCGTCGGGCACGCGCAACTGCACGCTGCCGGTCACCGCCGCACCCAGCCGCGCCGCCTGCTCGCGGATCCACGCCACGGTCGGCCCGTCCATGTCCTCGGCCTGCGCCAGCGCATCGTTGGAGAAGCCGCTGGTGAAGGTCTCCGGCAGGACCACCAGGTCGGTGACGCCGGCCAGCGGTGCCAGCAATTCGGCGTAATGCGCGCGGTTGCCGGCCGGATCGTGCCAGCGGGTATCGCCCTGGACCAACGAGATCCTCAAATCCTGTGCCACCTGTGTCATCCCCAACGTACTCCGATGCAGATCGTGCCGACCAGGCACAGCAGGCCCAGTGTAGGCGTTACCCATGGCAGGTGCCGCACCAGGCGGTTGGCGAGCGTGCCCCGCTCCTGCGGCGTCAACAGCGCGAGGTAGCGGTCCACATAGGCCTGCCGCCGGAACGGCACCACGCTGAAATCCATCCCCACCCGCTGGCCGCGATCAGCCAGCCCGGTCAGCACATGCCCGTAGAACAGCGCCCCGTCGACCACCGCGCAGACCGCCGCCAGCCCAAACGTCACGCCGAAATAGATGCCTGCCACCGACATGCCCCACCCCGCCCCAGGAACCCGCCTCTACGATTCCCCATTCCCGAATCCCCAATCCCGGCGGCTCGTCAGAGCCGCTGCAAGCGCTCGATCGCCGCATCCAGCGTCGCCTCGTTCTTGGCGAAGCACAGCCGCGCAAGGCGCTGGGCGGGCGGCGGGTCCTGGTAGAACGGCGACAGCGGGATCGCCGCCACGCCCTTCTCGATGGTCAGCCACTTCACGAACTCGGTGTCGGGCAGGTCGCTGACCGCCGAATAGTCCACGAGCTGGAAGTAACCCCCCGGCACCGGCAGCGGCTTCAGCCGGGTGCCCAGCAGTTGTTCGCGGAAGCGGTCGCGCTTGGCCTGGTAGAACGTGCCGAGCTGCTCGTCGTGCTCCGGCTCCTCGCGGATCATCGCGGCGAAGGCGTGCTGGGCTGGGCCGAAGCTGGCGAAGGTGTTGTACTGGTGGACCTTGCGGAACTCGGCGCTGAGCGCCGGTGGTGCGATCGCGTAGCCGATCTTCCAGCCGGTGCAGTGGTAGGTCTTGCCGAAGCTGGAGACGACGAAGGCGCGCGCGCGCAGTTCCGGCCAGCGCAGCACCGACTCGTGGCGGCGGCCGTCGAACACGATGTGCTCGTAGACCTCGTCGGAGATCAGGAAGATGTCGCTGCCGCGCAGCAGCTCGGTCACCGCCTGCAGATCGTCGGCACCGAACATCGCCCCGGACGGGTTGTGCGGGCTGTTGAGCATCAGCAGCCGGGTGCGCGGGGTGATCGCCGCGCGCACCCGCTCCCAGTCCACCGCGAACGTCTGCGGGTCCAGCGGCACGTGCACCGCGCGTGCGCCGGCCAGGTCGATCGCCGGCTCGTAGCTGTCGTAGGCCGGATCCAGCACGATCACCTCCTCGCCCGGGCGCACCACGGCGTGGATGGCGTTGAACAGGGCCTCGGTGGCGCCGCTGGTGACGGTGACCTCGGTGTCGGCATCGACCTGGGCGCCGTAGCAGCGCAGCGCCTTCTCGGCGATCGCCTGGCGCAACGCCGGCACGCCGGTCATCGGCGGGTACTGGTTGTGGCCGTCGCGCATGGCGCGGTCCAGCGCCTCGATCAGCCGCGGCGGCACCGGGAAGTCGGGAAAGCCCTGGCCCAGGTTGACTGCGCCGTGCTCGCCGGCCAGTTGCGACATCACGGTGAAGATGGTGGTGCCCACCTTGGGCAGCTTGGTCTGCGGATGCATGCGGGGGATCTGCGGGCAGCGGGAAAACGCCGAGTGTACGCAAAGCCGCTTGCCGGCGATGCGGCATCGGCCCGCCGCCCTCGCCGCAGTGCGCGCACATCGCCGCACATGGCCGTCGCCGGCATCCGCCGGACGCCCGCATGCCGATACAATGCGCGCCTTCCCTTGCCGCCCGCCGCCGCGCCATCGCCGCGGCCTTCGCCGATGACCGATCCGCTGTACACCCCGCCGCCGCTGCTGGCCGCGCACGGGCTCACGTTCGCCCGCGACGACGCCGCGGTGTTCGGTCCGCTGGACTTCCACCTGGATGCCGGCGAGGCGCTGCTGGTGCAGGGCGACAACGGCGCCGGCAAGACCACCCTGCTGCGGGTGCTGGTCGGCCTGCTGCGCGCCGAGGCCGGGCGCATCGAGATCGACGGCCACCCGGTGCGGCGCGGCGACCGCGCCCGCTTCATGGCCTACCTGGGCCACCTCGGCGCGCTGAAGGCCGACCTCAGCACCCTGGAGAACCTGCACTATCTGTGCGGGTTGCAGGGGCGCCGCGCCAAGCAGATGCCCGGCAGCGCCCTGGCCATCGTCGGCCTGGCCGGCTACGAGGACACCCTGGTACGGCAGTTGTCGGCCGGGCAGAAGAAGCGCCTGGCGCTGGCGCGGATGTGGCTGTCGCCGGCGCCGCTGTGGCTGCTCGACGAGCCCTACGCCAACCTCGACCTGGACGGCATCACCCTGGTCAACCGGATGATCGCCGCGCACCTGCGCAGCGGCGGCGCGGCCCTGGTCACCACCCATGGCGCCTACGCCGCTCCGCCCGTGCGCACGCGCATGCTGACCCTGAGCGGAGTCGCTGCATGAGCCTGGCCACGCCCGTTCCCTCGCTGTGGCAGGCCACCCGGGCGCTGCTGCTGCGCGACCTGCGCCTGCTGTGGCGGCGCCGCGGCGACGCGCTGCAGCCGGCGCTGTTCGCCCTGCTGATCGTGGCCCTGTTCGCGCTGGCGCTGGGCAACCAGCCGCGCCTGCTCGGCGAGGTGGCCGGTGCCGCGCTGTGGCTGGCGGTACTGCTGGCCGGCCTGCTGGCGCTGGACAGCCTGTTCCGCAGCGATGCCGAGGACGGTTCGCTGGAGCAATGGCTGCTGGCACCGGTGCCGCTGGCCTGGCTGGTGCTGGTGCGCGTGCTGCTGCACTGGGTCACCACCGCCTTGCCACTGATCGTGGCCGCGCCGCTGCTCGGCGAATTGCTGCACCTGCCGCATGACCGCATGCCGGTGCTGCTGGCATCGTTGGCGCTGGGGACCCCGCTGCTGAGCCTGCTCGGCGCGGTGGTCGCGGCGCTGACGGTGGGCATGAAGCGCGCCGGCATCCTGGTGGCGCTGCTGGCCTTGCCGCTGTACGTGCCGGTGCTGGTGTTCGGCGCCGGCAGCGTGGCGGCGGCGGCGCAGGGCCTGGACCCGGCCGGCGGCCTGCTGTTGCTGGCCGCGGGCCTGGTGGCGGGGCTGGTGCTGGCGCCATTGGCGGCGGCGGCGGCGATCCGCATCTCGCTGAGCTGAGCCATTGGCGCAGCGCGGGCGCGGCGGCGGACGTACCATGCAAGCGCAGTGCTCCCTCGCCGTTCCGTCGTTGTCGCATCGAAAGTTGTCGCATCGAAGCCCGCCTTCCGCCAGCTAGAATCGTCCGCATGGCCTCTCTCGTCCGCTGGTTCCACCAACTCGGTTCGCCACCGACCTTCGATCGCTTCGCGGCGCGCTGGACCCCGTGGTGCTACCTGGCGGCGCTGCTGCTGGCCGGCGTGGGCATCTGGCAGGCGCTGTTCGTGGTGCCGGCCGACCGCCTGCAGAGCGACGCCTTCCGCATCCTCTACATCCATGTACCCAGCGCCTGGATGAGCCTGTTCGTGTTCGGGCTGATGGCCGTGTACGCCGCCATCGCCCAGGTGTGGCGGATCAAGCTGTGCGAGATCCTGGCGATGGCCTGCGCGCCGATCGGCGCCGCCTTCACCCTGATCACCCTGCTGACCGGCAGCATCTGGGGCAAGCCGATGTGGGGCGCCTGGTGGGACTGGGACCCGCGCCTGACCACCGAACTGATCCTGCTGTTCCTGTACATCGGCGTGATGGGCCTGTACCTGGCCATCGAGGACCGGCGCACCGCCGCGCGCGCGGCCGGGCTGCTGGCCATCGTCGGCGTGGTGCTGCTGCCGGTGATCCGCTATTCGGTGGTGTGGTGGAACTCGCTGCACCAGGGCCAGACCATCCGCCTGTTCGGCCAGTCCAGCATGGACCCGAGCATGCTGCCGCCGCTGTGGCTGATGGTGGCCGCGACCAAGTTCTGGTTCGCCGGCTCGCTGCTGGCGCGCGCGCGCGCCGACAACCTGCGCCGCGAGGCCGGCAAGGACTGGGTGACGCAGCTGGCGGAGGCGCGCGGATGAACTACCTGCCGTATGTGGTCGGGGCCTATGCGGTGTTCGCCGGGGTGCTGCTGGTCGATTTCGTGCTGGCGCGGCTGCAGGTGCGCAACGCGCTGCGCGCGGCGCGCCTGCGCGCGCAACGCAAGCGCCAGGCCAAGGCCGAGCCGGCGCCGCCACTGGAGCTGAGCCGATGAACCCGCAGCGCAAGCGCCGCCTGCTGTGGCTGATGCTGCTGGTGCTGGCCGCCGGCCTGACCACCACCCTGGTGGCGATGGCGCTGCAGCGCAATGCCGCCTACCTGTACACCCCGGCCGAAGTGCTGGCCGGCAAGACCGGCGCGCACGCGCGCTTCCGCCTCGGCGGCATGGTCGAGAAGGGCTCGTTCCAGCGCGCGCCCGGTTCGCTGCAGTCGCACTTCCGGGTCACTGACGGCGATGCGCAACTGACCGTGCGCTACGACCGGATCCTGCCCGACCTGTTCCGCGAGGGCCAGGCGGTGGTGGCCACCGGCAGCATGCACGACGGCGTGTTCGTCGCCGAGGACGTGCTGGCCAAGCACGACGAGACCTACATGCCGAAGGAACTGGCGGACAAGATGGGCAGCGCGCATCGCAAGCACGACGTGGGGGCGATGCAGTGAGGGGCGGCGGGAACCGGGATTGGGAAATGGGGAATCGTCGAAGCAACAGCGCTGGCCCGATCGTTGGCACCACCAAGCAGCGGCGACGGAACCCCGGGGAGCAGTCTCGCGCCACGTGCATCCCGCAATCCGCTGCGCGTCCCGCCCTACCCGCTCGCGCGTTCCGCAAGCGCCATGCTGCCTGAGGTCGGTCAGCTCCTGCTGATCCTCGCCCTGCTCACCGCGGTGTTGCAGGCGGCGCTGCCGCTGGCCGGCGCGCAGCGCGGCGATGCGCGCTGGATGGGCGTGGCGCGGCCGGCCGCGTTCGCGCAACTGGCGCTGGTCGCCGGCGCCTTCGCGATCCTCACCCACGCCCTCGTGACCCAGGATTTCTCGGTGGCCTACGTCGCCGAGAACTCCAACTCGCTGCTGCCGCTGGTGTACCGCTACTCCGCGGTGTGGGGGGCGCACGAGGGCTCGCTGCTGCTGTGGACGCTGATCCTGGCGCTGTGGACCGGCGCGGTGGCGCTGTACTCGCGGCGCCTGCCGGCGCACGTCGTCGCGCGGGTGATCGGCACCCTGGCGCTGGTCAGCATCGGCTTCCTGGCGTTCCTGCTGTTCACCTCCAACCCGTTCGCGCGGCTGCTGCCGGCGCCGCTGGAAGGGCGCGATCTCAATCCGCTGCTGCAGGATCCCGGCCTGGTGATCCATCCGCCGCTGCTGTACGCCGGCTATGTCGGCTTCGCGGTGCCGTTCGCCTTCGCCATCGCCGCGCTGCTGGACGGCCAGGTGGATGCGCGCTGGCTGCGCTGGACGCGGCCGTGGACCAACGTGGCCTGGGGCTTTTTGACCATCGGCATCGCCCTCGGCAGCTGGTGGGCGTACTACGAACTGGGCTGGGGCGGCTGGTGGTTCTGGGACCCGGTGGAGAACGCCAGTTTCATGCCGTGGCTGGCCGGCGCGGCGCTGCTGCATTCGCAGGCGGTCACCGAGAAGCGCGGCAGCTTCGGCGCCTGGACCCTGCTGCTGGCGATCGCCGCATTCTCGCTATCGTTGCTGGGCACCTTCCTGGTGCGCTCGGGCGTGCTGACCAGCGTGCACTCGTTCGCCGCCGACCCCGCCCGCGGCCTGTTCATCCTGGTGTTCCTGAGCCTGCTGTGCGGCGGCGCGCTGCTGCTGTACGCGCTGCGCGGCGGCCGCGTGGCGGCGGCGGCCGACGAGGCGCGGCAACGCTTCGCCCCGGCCTCGCGCGAGACCCTGCTGCTGGCCAACAACCTGCTGCTGACCTGCGCCTGCGCGATGGTGCTGCTGGGCACGCTGTATCCGCTGCTGGCCGATGCGCTGGACCTGGGCAAGCTGTCGGTGGGGCCGCCCTACTTCGGCACCTTGTTCATCGTGCTGATGGCGCCGCTGGTGGCGCTGCTGCCGTTCGGTCCGCTGACCCGCTGGCAGCGCGAACAGGCGTCGCGGCCGCTGGCGCTGCTGGCGCCGTGGGCGGGCCTGGCGCTGCTGGCCGGGGCGATCGGCTTCTTCCTGGCGCCGCAGGGCGCGTGGAAGACCGCTGCCGGCGTCGCCGCCGCGACCTGGGTGCTGCTGGGCACCGCGCGCTTCGTGTGGAGCCGGCGCCAGCTCAAGGGCAGCCGCTTCACCGCTGAGATGCTGGGCATGACCCTGGCCCACGCCGGCATCGCGGTGTTCCTGGCCGGCGCGCTGCTGGTCGAGGCGCTGGAGCAGCAGCGCGAAGTGGCGCTGGCGCCGGGGCAGCACCTGGAGCTGGGCCGCTACCGCTTCGAACTGCAGGGCCTGGACCAGCGCAAGGGCCCCAACTACGTAGCCGAGCGCGCGCACGTGCAGGTGCTGCGCGACGATCGCCCGCTGGCGCTGCTGCACCCGGAAAAGCGCCTGTACGCCAGCGGCGGCCAGAACATGACCGAGGCCGGCATCCACCCCGGCCTGTTCGGCGATGTGTACGTCGCCCTCGGCGAGCCGCTGGGCGGCAACGCCTGGGCGATGCGCGTGCACGTCAAACCTTTCGTGCGCTGGATCTGGCTTGGCGCGGCGCTGATGGCGCTGGGCGGTTTCGTCACCGCCGCCGACCGGCGCTTCCGTCGTACCCCGGAGACCCCCTGATGTCCGCTCCCGCTCCACGTCGCCTGCCGCTGCCCGCCATCGTCCTGGGTGCGCTGTTCTTCCTCGGCCTGCTGGCGTTGATGGTGTATGCGGTGCAACGCTCCGGCAGCGCCGATCGCGACGCGCTGCCGTCGGCGCTGATCGGCAAGCCGGCACCGGTGTTCGCACTGCCGTTGCTGCACGATGCCTCGATCCGCGTGCGCAGCAGCGAGCTGCTCGGCGCGCCGTACGTGCTCAACGTGTGGGGCAGCTGGTGCCCGGCCTGCCGCGAGGAACACCCGGTGTTGACCCGCTTCGCGCTGAGCAAGCGCGTGCGGGTGATCGGCTACGACTGGAAGGACAGCCGCGAGGACGCGTTGCGATGGCTGGAGCAGTTGGGCAATCCGTTCCTGGCGGTGCTGTTCGATCCCGAGGGGCGCACCGCGATCGACTGGGGCGTGGCCGCGGCGCCGGAGACCTTCCTGGTCGATGCGCGCGGCGTGGTGCGCTGGAAGCACGCCGGCCCGCTGACCGATGCGATCATCCGCGACGAACTGCTGCCGGCACTGGAGCAGGCCGAGCGCGACGCCCCGCCGACGCGCGCCCAGGGCAAGGACACGCCATGAGCCAGCACCGCCGGCCTGCGCTGCGGCTGGGCCTGCTGGCGCTGCTGGCGTGGTCCACGCTGGCCGACGCCGAACCGGTGTCCGATCCGACGCCGCTGGCCTACCGCTCCGCCGCCGAGGAGGCGCGCTTCCATGCGCTGACCGCGGAACTGCGCTGCGTGCAATGCCAGAACCAGTCGCTGGCCGACTCGCACGCGCAGATCGCCATGGACCTGCGCCGCGAAGTGCTGGAGCTGATGCAACAGGGCAAGTCGGATGCGCAGATCAAGCAGTTCCTGGTCGATCGCTACGGCGAGTTCGTGCTGTACCGGCCGCAGCTGGAAGCGCGCACCTGGCTGCTGTGGTTCGGCCCCTTGCTGCTGCTGGCCGGCGGCGCCGTGGTGCTGATCCGGATGGTGCGGCGACGCGCGCCGGCGGCGACCGCGCTGCCGCTGCAGGACGAACAGGAATGGTGAGGCGATGCTGAGTTGGGGCATGTCGGCCGCGGCGGTGGCGCTGGCGGCGCTGGTGTTCGCGGTGGTGCTGTGGCCGCTGCGCAGCCGCGGCCGCAAGGGCGCGGTGCTGGCGGTGGCGATCCTGGCGCTGGGCGTGGCGACGGCGGCGCTGTATGCGCTGGTCGGCACGCCGCGTGCGCTGCAGGCGCAGAACCGCGAGGCACCACGCACGCTCGAGGACGGCGTGAAGCAATTGCAGGCGGCACTGGCGAAGGATCCCAACCGGGCCGACGGCTGGGCCTTGCTCGGCCGCAGCCAGATGTCGCTGGGCCACAACGCCGAGGCCGCGGCCGCATTCGCACGTGCGGTGCGCCTGGCGCCGGAGCAGGCGCCGCTGCTGATCGAAGCCGCCGAGGCGCGGGCGATTGCCAACCCGCAACGGCAGTTCGACGACCAGGCGCTGGCCTGGCTGCAGCACGCCCTGCAATTGGCGCCGGGCAGCGAACGCGGCGCCTGGTTCCTTGGCATCGCCCAGCGCCAACGCGGCCAGGACGCCGCCGCCGCAGCCACCTGGGAAGCGCTGTTGCCGCGCGTGGACGCGGCCACCGCCGCGGCGCTGCGGCCACAGATCGACGCCGCCCGTCTCGCGGCCGGCCTGCCCGCCCTGCCCGCTGCCGCAGCCACCACTGCGCAGGATGCGCAGGCGCCGGCGAGCACCAGCCTGACCGTGGCCGTGTCGCTGGACCCGGCGTTCGCAGCCCGCGTGCGCCTGCGCGGCGACGCCAGCGTGTTCGTGATCGCGCGCGTGCCGGGCGGCCCGCCGATGCCGGTGGCGGTGCAGAAGCATCCGCTGCAGGCGCTGCCGTTGCGGCTGACGCTGAGCGACGCGGACAGCCCGATGCCGACGCAGAAGCTCTCGCAACTCAAGCAGGTGCAGGTGGTCGCGCGGCTGTCGACCAGCGGCAACGCGATGCGCCAGGAGGGTGACGTGGAATCGGCGCCGGTGACGGTGAACCTGCCGGCGACCGCGCCGGTGGAATTGGTGATCGGCAAGCCATGACCACTGCGACCTCGTGCAGACGCGGTGGATGTCGACCGCCGCCAGAGGCGCCTCCCGCAACGGCGGGAGCATCGCGCAGGAGCGGCTTCAGCCGCGACGGCATTGCAGGTAACGCGCGTCGCGGCTGAAGCCGCTCCTGCGCGGCAAAAACGGCTCGTACAAGCCGGACCCGCGTCTGCGCAGCCAGCGGCGGCTATCGCCATCGGCATGCTCCATCTCGCACCACGCATACGCCGCATGCGCGATGGCGCGGCTAGAATCGGCGCATGACCGAATTCATCCCGCCCGGCAGCCGCTTCCTCGCCCTGCCCTCGCCGTTCCCGATGAAGCGTGGCGGCCAGTTGCACGGCGCGCGGGTCGCTTACGAAACCTGGGGCAAGCTGTCGGCCGCACGCGACAACGCGATCCTGATCGTCACCGGGCTGTCGCCCGACGCGCATGCCGCGGCCAATGCCGACGATCCCACGCCCGGCTGGTGGGAAGGCATGCTCGGCCCGGGCAAGCCGATCGACACGCAGCGCTGGTTCGTGATCTGCGTGAACTCGCTGGGCAGTTGCAAGGGCTCGACCGGCCCGGCCTCGGCGCATCCGGACGACGGCCAGCCGTATCGCCTGCGCTTCCCGGAGCTGTCGATCGAGGACGGTGCCGACGCCGCCGCGCAGGTGGTGCGGGCGCTGGGCATCGCGCAACTGGCCTGCGTGATCGGCAACTCGATGGGCGGCATGACCGCACTGGCGCTGCTGCACCGGCATCCCGGCCTGGCGCGCAGCCACATCAACATCTCGGGCAGCGCGCAGGCGCTGCCGTTCTCGATCGCGATCCGCTCGCTGCAGCGCGAGGCGATCCGGCTGGATCCGAACTGGAACGGCGGCGACTACGACGAGGCGACCTATCCCGAGTCGGGCATGCGCATGGCGCGCAAGCTCGGCGTGATCACCTACCGCTCGGCGCTGGAGTGGGACGGCCGCTTCGGCCGCGTGCGCCTGGATTCGGACCAGACCGACGACGATCCGTTCGGCCTGGAATTCCAGGTCGAGAGCTACCTCGAAGGCCATGCCCGCCGCTTCGTGCGCCGCTTCGATCCGAACTGCTATCTGTACCTGAGCCGCTCGATGGACTGGTTCGACCTGGCCGAACCTGCCGGCGGCGACGTGCTCGCAGGCATCGCCACGATCCGCATCGAGCGCGCCCTGGCGATCGGCGCCAACACCGACATCCTGTTCCCGGTGCAGCAGCAGCAACAGATCGCCGACGGCCTGCGCGCCGGTGGCGCACAGGCGCAGTTCCTGGGGCTGGATTCGCCGCAGGGGCACGATGCGTTCCTGGTGGATTTCGCGCGATTCGGACCGGCGGTGCGGGCGTTTCTGGACGCGCTGTAGCGGCTGCGCGCAGCTGCACGTCCGCCATGGCGCGCGGGTAATGACGCATTTCGCTCGTCGTGGCTGATCCCACGCAAGGGAACACGCCCTGCTCCTGCACGCGCAATGGTGCGGAAAGCCAGGGGCGTGCATCCCTGATTCCATCTCAGACCTCGGCCTGAAAGACGCCAGATGGCGCTGTAGGAGCGCTTCAGCCGCGACCGGCGTTCCCGGTCAGGCCGGGTCGCGGCTGAAGCCGCTCCTACAAAGCGCTGCGCAGTAGCGCTATGTTTCGACCTGCAGCCGCCCCTCCTGCAACCGATAACGCACATGCACCACGCCCTCGGGCAGCGCATCGTGGCTGATCAGCAGCAGGCTGCGCGGGCCCAACGCCTGCGCCAGGTCGCGCAGCAGCGCCTGCGCGGTGTCCACGTCCAGGCCTTCGGTGGGTTCGTCCAGCACCAGCAGCGGCGCCTCGCGCAGCAGGGCGCGGGCCAGGGCCAGGCGCCGGGCCTGGCCGGCGGACATGGTGGCGCCGTTTTCGCCGAGCCAGGCATCGAGGCCACCGACTTCGTGCAGCCAGGCGTCGAGCCGCACGTCGGCGAGCACGCGCTGCAGGCGCGCATCGTCGGCAGCGGGATCGCCCAGGCGCAGGTTGTCGCGCACGCTGCCGGCGAACACCGGCGCGCCCTGTGGCAGCCAGGCGATGCGGCGGTGCCACTGCGCCTCGGCGACCTCGCGCAGGTCCACGCCGGCGTAGCGGACGCTGCCCTGTTGCGGATCCCACAAGCGTAGCAGCAAGGCCGACAGGGTGGTCTTGCCGCTGCCGCTGTCGCCGGAGAGGGCGATGCGCTCGCCCGGCGCGATGCGCAGGGACACACCATCGAGCACGCGCCGGGTCTCGCCCGGCCAGGCGAAGACGATGTGGTCGAACTGCACTTCGCCCGTGGCCGGCAGCGCCTGCGGCTGCGCCGGGTCGAGCACCGGCGGCGCCTGCCCGGCGATCGCCTGCAGGCGCCGCGCGGCGACGCGGCCGGACTGCAGCGCCTGCCAGGCCAGGCCGGCGCCGGCCCAGACCTCGAGCAGGGCCACGGTCAGGAACACCAGGCCCGCCGCCTGTTCGGCGCTGATCGCATCGGCACGCGCCGCGCCCAGCGCCACCCACAGCATCGCCAGCAGGCCCAGCGCCGCGCACAGCGCGTGCAGCGCGTTGCCGCCGATCAACCGCTGCCGCTGGCGCCGGTCTTCGGCGCGCAGCACGTGCGCGCTGGCGTCCACGCGCGCGATCCAGGCGGCCTGCGCCTCGAGCGCGGCCAGGTCGGCGGCGCCTTCCAGGCCTTCGTAGGCCAGCGTGCGCAGAGCTTCGCGCTGCTGCGCGCGTGCGCGTTCGCGAGCTTCGCCGCCGCGCGCCACCACCCACGGCACGCCGACGCCGATCGCCAGCGCCAGCGCGGCCAGCACCAGCGCCGCCGGCCAGTGGATCGCCGCCGCCGCGGCGATGCCGATCGCGCCGACGCCGAGCAGCGCCACCAGCGGCGCCAGCGCGCGTACCACCAGGCCGTCGACTTCGCCGATGTCCGACATCAGCCGCGCCAGCAATTCGCCGGTGCGGCTGGCACCGAGCCGCGCCGGCGCCAGCGGCAGCGCGCGGCGGAAGAACCACACGCGCAGGTCGCGCGCAATGCGCAGGGTGGCGTCGTGCCCGACCAGCTTTTCGCCGTAGCGCGAGGCGATGCGGGCGAAGGTCAGTGCGCGGATGCCCGCCGAGGGCGAGAAGAAATTGAACCCACTGCCCATGCCGACCGCGCCGGCCAGCGCTGCGGCGGTGAGGAAGCCGCCGGACAGGCCGAGCAGCCCGACTCCGGCCAGCATCGTGCACAGCACCAGCAGTGCGGTCAGCAGCAGCCGGCCGAGATGGCGGCCGAACACGCCGCGCAGGGTGTCGCGAGTGCCGCCGCTCATGACAGCGTCTCCTGCGTCGCGGTGGACGCGTCGCGTGCCGGCAACCGCAGCACCGCATCGGCCCAGCGCATCGCCGCTTCGCTGTGGGTGGCGACGATCACGCTGCGGCCGCGGGCGAACTCCGCCAGCGTGTGCAGCAGGTCCGCTTCGGTGTCCGCATCCAGGAACGCGGTCGGTTCGTCGAGCAACAGCAGTTCCGGATCGCGCAGCAACAGCCGGGCCAGGCCGATACGGCGCGCTTCGCCGCCGGACAGGCCGAAACCGCGCTCACCGATCGGCGTGTCCAGGCCCTGCGGCAGACGTGCGGCGAAACGCAGCACCTGCGCCGCCTCGGCCGCCGCGCGCACCTGCGCATCGCTGGCCTGCGGATCGGCCAGGCGCAGGTTGTCGGCGATGCTGCCGTGGAACAGATACGGCCGCTGCCCCGCGTAGCCGATGCGCAGCCCTGCGCGCACCTGCAAGGCGCCCGCACGCGGCGGCAACCACCCCGCCAACGCTTCCAGCAGCGTGCTCTTGCCGCTGCCGCTGGGCCCGACCAGGGCCAGGCGCTGACCGGCGTGCAAGTCGAAGCTCAGCTCCTGCACCGCATCGCAGCGCGCGCCCAGCGGGCGCAGGTGCAGCGCGCGTGCACGCAGCAATGGCTCGGTACGCGCTGCAGCCGCTGCGGGCACGGAAAACGTCGCTGCAGTGGTATCGGTCTCGATGGGCGTCATGGCGGCAACATCGCTCGGTACGGCCACGCCCGGGTCGCGCGCGACCGGCGCATCCACATCCTGTGGCAGGCCTTCCAGCAGGCGCTCCACCTCCGCCGCCGCGGCCAGCGCATTGGCGCGGTCGTGGTAATGCGCGGCCAGGCGCCGCAGCGGCGCGTAGAACTCGGGCGCCAGCAGCAGGCAGAACACGCCGGTGCCCAGGGTCGGCAAGCTGGCGTGCAGGGCGATCATGCCGAGGTAGCTCAGGCCCAGGTATAGCGCGACGATGGCGACGCTGACCGAAGCGAAGAACTCCAGCACGGTGGACGACAGGAACGCGATGCGCAGCACTTTCAGCGTGCGCTCGCGCACGCCTTCGGCGGCGGCGGCAATGCCGCGCAGTTCGTCCTCGCCACGCCCGTACAGGCGCAACAGGCCCAGGCCCTTGAGGCGGTCGGCGAAGTGTCCGCCCATCCGCGCCAGTTCGCGCAGCTGGCGGCGGCCGGCGGCCTCGGCGCCCCAGCCCACCAGCATCATGAAGATCGGCACCAGTGGTGCGGTGAACAACAGGATCAGGCCGACCACCCAGTCGCTCCACGCCACGGCCAGCACGATCAGCAGCGGCACCACGCTCACTTCCCAGCGCGCAGGCCGGTAGCCGGCGTAGTAACCGTCCAGCGCATCGCCATGCGCCAGCAGCAGCTCGCCCAGTTCGCCGTTGCGCTGCCCGCGCAGCCACAGCGGCCCGCGCTGCAGCAGTTGCCGGTACACGCGCCGACGCAGCGCGAGTTTGGCCGCATCGGCGACATCGCCGGCGGCGCGCTGCGCGGCGGCGCCGAGCCCGGCGCGCAGGACCAGCATCAGCGCCAGCAGGCCGAAGGCCGGCAGCGCCTGCGCCAGCTCGCGCCGCTCGACCAGCAGCGCCTGCACCAGCCAGGCGATGGCGCCGGCCTGCACGATCAGCAGCGCGCCGGACACGCTGATCGCCGCCGCGGCCAGGCGCTGGCGGCCACGCGCCGCCGCGGCCAGGGCCTCCAGCCAACGCATGCGCTGCTGCCGCTGCTGCGGCGTGTCGGCGGGCAGTGCGGCGGACGGCTCGGCGGAATCGGTCAAAACGGGCTCGGCGCGGCGAACGAAGCCGCCAGTTTAGCGGGGAAGGCGCTTCCGGGCCGGAACCACCGTGGCCGCCACGATGCCGGGCACGCCGGTTTCGCACATTGATCTGAATCAAGGTCGAACGCGCCGGCGCGGCGGAAGATCGCCTCCAATCTCCCGCCACTCGGCCACCCAGATGCACATTTTCCACGAGGTAGCACAGCCATGATCGACACCACTGTCGTAGAGCTGTCGCGGCTGCAGTTCGCCATGACCGCGATGTACCACTTCCTGTTCGTCCCGCTCACCCTGGGCCTGTCCTTCATGATCGCGATCATGGAGAGCGTGTACGTCATGACCCGCAAGGACGTGTGGCGGCGCATGACCCTGTTCTGGGGCGTGCTGTTCGGCATCAACTTTGCGATGGGCGTGGCCACCGGCATCGTGATGGAGTTCCAGTTCGGCATGAACTGGTCCTACTACAGCCACTACGTCGGCGACATCTTCGGCGCGCCGCTGGCGATCGAAGGGCTGATGGCGTTCTTCCTGGAAGCGACCTTCATCGGCCTGTTCTTCTTCGGCTGGAGCAAGCTCACGCCGGTCAAGCACCTGATGGTGACCTGGCTGATGGCGCTGGGCACCAACCTGTCGGCGGTGTGGATCCTGATCGCCAACGGCTGGATGCAGAACCCGACCGGCGCGGTGTTCAACCCGGACACCATGCGCATGGAAGTGGTCGACTTCATGGCGGTGGTGTTCAACCCGGTGGCGCAGGCCAAGTTCGTGCACACGGTCAGCGCCGGCTACGTGACCGGCGCGGTGTTCGTGATGTCGATCAGCGCGCTGTACCTGCTGCGCGGCAAGCACCGCGACATCGCCCGGCGCTCGTTCGCGGTGGCCGCCGCGTTCGGCCTGGCCTCCTCGCTGTCGGTGGTGGTGCTGGGCGACGAGAGCGGCTACGCCGCCAACGAACACCAGAAGATGAAGCTGGCCGCGATCGAGGCGATGTGGGAAACCGAGCAGGCGCCGGCCGACTTCACCGCCTTCGGCATCCCCAATCAGGCCACCGGCAAGAACGACTACGCGATCAAGGTGCCGTACCTGATGGGCCTGATCGCCACGCGCTCGCTGCACACGCCGGTGCCGGGCATCCTGGAGCTGGTCAAGCGCGCCGAGCACCGCGTGCGCGGCGGGCAGATCGCCTACGGCGCGCTGCAACGGCTCAAGGCCAACCGCAACGACGCCGAGGCGCGCGCGGTGTTCGATCGCCACTGGCAGGACCTGGGCCACGGCCTGCTGCTCAAGCGCTACCGCGAGGACATCCTCAACGCCACCCCGGAGGAGATCGCCAAGGCCGCGCTGGACACCGTGCCGCGCGTACTGCCGCTGTTCTGGACGTTCCGGGTGATGGCCGGCCTGGGCTTCTACCTGATCGCGTTCTTCGCCGCGGCGCTGTGGTTCTCGTGCAAGCACAACTTCGAAGACAAGCGCTGGTTCCTGAAGCTGGCGCTGTGGACCCTGCCGACGCCGTGGATCGCGATCGAGTGCGGCTGGTTCGTCGCCGAGTACGGCCGCCAGCCGTGGGCGGTGGAAGGCGTGCTGCCGACCTTCTATGCCGCCTCCGGACTGGCCCTGCACGACATTCTGATCACCCTCGCCGGCTTCGTGGCGATCTACACTACGCTGCTGATCATCGAGATCAAGCTGATGCTCAAGGCGATCCGCAAGGGGCCGGACGACCTGCCTGCCCTGCTGCAACCCGCCCCGCGTCCCGTCACCCCGATCGCCGCACCTGCGGCCGCCGGCCACCTCTGATTCCGGCAGGAGACACACCATGGACTTCATTGCATTGGACTACACCACGCTGCGCGTGATCTGGTGGCTGCTGCTGGGCATCCTGCTGATCGGCTTCGCGGTGATGGACGGATTCGACCTGGGCGTCGGCGCGCTGCTGCCGTTCGTGGCCAAAACCGACGCCGAACGCCGGCTGGTGGTCAACACCATCGGCCCGGTCTGGGAGGGCAACCAGGTCTGGTTGATCCTGGGCGGCGGCGCGATCTTCGCTGCTTTCCCGCCGCTGTACGCGGTCAGCTTCTCCGGCTTCTACCTGGCCATGTTCGTGATCCTGTTCGCGCTGATCCTGCGCCCGGTCGGGTTCAAGTTCCGCGGCAAGCTGCCCGGCCAGCGCTGGCGAAACGGCTGGGACTGGGCGCTGTTCCTCGGCGGCTTCATCCCGGCGCTGATCATGGGCGTGGCGGTGGGCAACGTGCTGCTGGGCGTGCCGTTCCACTTCGACGACACCCTGCGGGTGTTCTACACCGGCAGCTTCTTCGGCCTGCTGATGCCGTTCGCCCTGCTCGCCGGCCTGCTCAGCGTGAGCATGCTGGTGGCGCACGGCGCGGCGATGCTGGTGCTGAAGACCGACGGCCCGGTGGCCGAGCGCGCGGCGCGCTACGGCAGCGTCGCCGCCCTGGTGGCCTGTGCGCTGTTCGCCGGCGCCGGGGTGTGGGTGGCCACCGGCCTGCCCGGCTACGCGGTCACCTCGCAGGTGGTCACCGACGGCGCCACCAACCCGCTGCTGAAGACCGCCGTGCTCGGCAAGGTCGGCGGCTGGATGCACAACTACCAGACCATGCCGCTGACCGCCCTGGCCCCGGCCGCCGGCCTGCTCGGCCTGCTGCTCAGCGCGGTGCTGCTGCGCAAGCGCCGCGGCGGCCTGGCCTTCATCGCCTCCGGTGCGGCCATCGCCGGCATCATCCTGACCGTGGGCTTTGCGATCTTCCCGTTCCTGCTGCCGTCCTCCAGCCAGCCGGGCTCCAGCCTGACCGTGTGGGACGCCTCCAGCAGCCACCTGACCCTGTGGATCATGCTGCTGGCCACCGTGCTGTTCCTGCCCATCATCCTCGGCTACACCACCTGGGTGTACCGCGTGCTGAAGGGCAAGGTCACCGCCGCCTCCCTGGACGACAACCCCAACGCGTACTGACGCGCCCGCAAGGAGAAACGATCATGTGGTACTTCGCCTGGATACTCGGTGTGGGCCTGGCCTCCACCGCCGCCATCCTCAACGGCATGTGGTTCGAGGCGCGCGAGCGCAACGCGGCGGATGCCGCGGACGCGGCCGCCGCGGGGGACTGAAATTTTTTTGCAAAGGCGCTTGCCGAATGCGGAAGACCTCCGTATCATGTGCGGCTCCTTCGGGGTGTAGCTCAGTCTGGTAGAGCGCTACGTTCGGGACGTAGAGGTCGCAGGTTCGAATCCTGTCTCCCCGACCAGTTTCAAGGTCACAAGAAGCCTGGAAAACCAGAGTTTTCCGGGTTTTTTTGTGTCCGCAATCCGGTCTCGCGACGGCGTGGCGTCGCCCCCGCATTGCTGCGGCGTGCATGGTCTCTTGCGGCGGCGCCGCGGATCGGTCGGCATGACGGCGAACATCGGCACCGCACCGATCCCGGTGATGCACATCAGTGTCCATCGTGGGAACCGCTGCTCGCATTCCGCCCCCTGTCTCGGCATTGCGTCAGCGGCCCGAGCGCATCACGCGCCCGCCCTCCCGACGCGTCAGAAGGACACTTCCATGCCCGGCAAAACCATCCACACCCTGATTACCTGGATTCCGGATTCCGCCAACGATGGAGAACGCGAGGCGAAACGCCTCCATGCCAGATTCGCGGCCTATTCGAACGTGATCGACGGCCGCAAGCTCACCAGTAGCGCACTGGACGGCTACATGAGTCTGATTGTGGTCGGCCACCGCAGCGAACTGCTCAAGAGCGGCGTGCTGGGCAGCCTGACCACGCTGGTGCGTGGCTCGCAGTGCCCCTGGGTGGTGCTGGCGAACTGCGCCAGCGGCACCGCGACGCAACAGGGCACGCTCGGCGATAACGAACTGTGGGAGCCGGCCCAGAAACTCGCCAATGACCTGAAGATCCGGGTCTCCGGTACCACGCGCGCGCTGACCTTCGACGAGGTCGGCCAGGGAACGGCCTTTGCGCTTGCCCTCGGCGAAGTGCTGATCCGCTCCAATCCGCCCGGCACGAACGGACTCTGGAAGGACTTCCACCCGCAGGACGGCATCGAGCAAATCACGCAAGGCTTGCGCAACCTGTAAACGCCCCGGCGATACCCCGCACCGCGTGGCGCCACCACGATCCCGCGCACGACGCGCGGGATCGGGAACTGGCTCACTCCACCGGCAAACTGATGTAGCTCGCCTGCTGCGGCGTGTGCCAGATCCGCTGCGTCGCCTTCTGGTAATCGCCCGGCTTGGCGAAGTAGATGTTCGGCACGTAGGTCTGCGGGTTGCGGTCGTACAGCGGGAACAGCGTGGACTGCACCTGCACCATGATCCGGTGGCCGCGCTCGAAGGTGTGGTTGGCGGTGGGCAGGCCGAAGCGGTAGGCCAGCGGCTGGTTCGGGGTCAGCGGTGCCGGATGCTCGAAGCTTTCGCGGTAGCGGCCGCGGAAGATCGCCAGCGACACCGGCAGCTCGTAGCCGCCCAGCTTCGGCTCGGATGCCATCTGGTCCGGGTACACGTCGATCAGCTTCACCACCCAGTCGCTGTCGCTGCCGCTGGTGGAGGCCTGCAGGTGCACCTGCGGCGCGCCGGCGATGCGCAGCGGCGTCTGCAGCGGTTCGCTGACGAAGGTCAGCACGTCCGGGCGGCCGTCGACGAAGCGCTGGTCGTGCACCAGCCAGGTGGTCCACATGTCGCGGTCGCCGAACACCACCGGGCGCGGCACGAACGGCACCGGCTTGGCCGGGTCGGACACGTACTCGGTGTACTCGCCCTGCCCGGCCTTGGGCGCCTCGAACGAGACGCGGCCGCCGGCCTCCAGGTACAGCGGCTTGCTCTGCGCCGGGCAGCCCTGCGCGCAGCTCAGCGGCCAGCGCTGCAGGCGGTCCCAGTGGTTGGCGCCGGTGTCGTAGATCAGCACCGGCGGCGTGTCGGCCTTGGGCGCGCCATCGACCAGGTACTGGTCGAAGAACGGCTTGAGCACGTCGCGACGGAACTGCAGCGCGGTGTCGCCGTCGAACTGCAGGGCGCCCAGCGAGGCACCCTCGTAGTTCACCTGGCTGTGCCGCCACGGCCCCATCACCAGGTAGTTCTTGTCGTTGCCGGTGTCGCGCGGCTCCATCGCCTCGTAGCTGTGGATCGCGCCCCACATGTCTTCCTGGTCCCACAGCCCCTGCAGCCACATCGTCGGCACCTTCAGCGGAGTGCGCGCCATCACCTTGTCCAGCGCCTGCTCCTGCCAGAACGCATCGTAGGCCGGGTGCTCGGTGAGCTTGCGCCACCACGGCAGCTGCTCCAGCCCGGCGGCCTTGGCATAGTCGCCGGCCGAGCCGGCGCGCAGGAAGTTGCTGTAGTCGTCGTAGCCCTGGCGCGGGATGCCCTCACCCTTGCCGCGCCGGGTCATCTGCCCGGTGAAGTAGTCCAGGTTGACCTGGCGGAAGGCGCCGTAGTTGAGCCAGTCGTCGCCCATCCAGCCGTCGATCATCGGGCTCTCCGGCGCGGCCACCTTCAGCGCCGGATGCGGATCGGCCAGCGCCATCACCACGGTGAAGCCCTCGTAGGACGAACCGATCATGCCGACCTTGCCGTTGGATTCGGGCACGTGCTTGACCAGCCAGTCGATGGTGTCCCAGGCGTCGGTGGCGTGGTCGACCTTGGTCGGGTTGAGCGGCCCGCGCAGCGGTCGGGTCACCACATAGTCGCCCTCCGAGCCGTACTTGCCGCGGATGTCCTGGAACACGCGGATGTAGCCGCCGTCGACGAACACCTCGTCGCCCTGCGGCAGCAGATCGCGCATGTGCGGCGAGGCCAGCCGGCTGGCGCGGCCGCTGGCGTCGTAGGGCGTACGGGTCAGCAGCATCGGCGCGCCGTGCGCGCCCTTGGGCAGCACGATCACGGTGTGCAGCTTGACCCCGTCGCGCATCGGGATCATCACCTCGCGCTTGACGTAGTCGTTGGCCGCCGTCGGCGCGACGAACGGCTTGCCGGTGATGTCCGGGGTCATCGGCGCGGTCTGCGCGTGGGCGGCCGTGGCCAGCACGGTGGCGACGACGGTGGCGAGCAAACGGGTGGCGATGGGGCGCATGAAACCTCCGGGCAGTCAGACCCCGACTGTAGGCGCAACCGCGGCCCGGGCGGAAGTGTCGCCGAGCGGCGGTGTCCGCACGCCGTCGCCGTGCGGCTGCATCCAGGACAGGACGTGGAGGGATCGGAGCGCGCAACGGCCAGGCGGCCGCCAAGGTTGCGCGCGCTTGCGGCCGCGCCGCACGCCATCGGCGCAAACGCACCGGACCCTGCACGCAACGCCTTCCCTGCAACACGCACGGCAGGTACAACGGTGCTTCTGCCCATCGCCGCGGCCGCGCGTGGGGCGCCGTCGAGACCCGCCCGATGACCAGCTCCGATCACCCGCCTGGTAATGCCGGTCGCCGCGCCTTCCTGAAGCAAGGCGGCGCCCTGGCCGCCATGCTGCCGTTGCTCGGCCTGCCGGCGTTCGGCCGCGCACTGGCCGCGCCGTTGCGCCCGGCCAGCTCGCCGCTGGTGCCGCCGGCCCAGGCGCTGCGGATGCGGTACGCCAACGTCGCGAGCGAGGCGGAGGTGTTGCGGCAAGGTCTGCCGATCGGCAACGGCCGGCTCGGCGCCCTGGTCGGCGGCGCGCCCGATCGCGACGTCCTGTACCTTTCCGATGCCAGCCTGTGGACAGGGGGGCGCAACGACACGCTCGACGCGCAGGGCCAGTTCGACTACGAGAAGGACAGCTTCGGCAGCTTCGTGATGCTCGCCAGGCTGTATCTGGAACTGGACGGCCATGCGCCAACGCAACTGCGCGACTACACGCGCGAGCTGGACCTGAGCAACGGCTGCGTGCACGTGCGCTACGCGCTGGGCGCCGCGCAGTTCACCCGCACCGTCTTCGCCAGCCACCCCGACGACGCCATCGTGATCCACCTGGAGCAGCGCGGAGGCGGTCTGCACAGCGGCCGGCTGCGCCTGGTCAGCGCACACGATGCGCCCGTGCACGGCGATGCGGACGGGGGACTTGGCTGTTCCGGCGCACTGGCCAACGGCCTGCGCCACGGGGCGCATGTGCGGCTGATCGCCTCCGACGGCAGCGTGGAACTGCAGGGCGATACGCTGCATTTCCGTGACTGCCGCGCGCTGCGCATCGTGATCTGCGGCGGCAGCAACTACGTGCCCGATCTGGCCAGGAACTACCGCGATCCGGCGCTGGATCCGCAGGCGCTGGCCAGGCAGCGGTGTGCGGCGGCGGCGCAACTACCACCCGAGACGCTGCTGTACACGCACGTGGCCGACCACCGCGCCCTGTTCGACACCATGCAGGTGGCGTTGGGCCGCTCCAGCCCGGCGCAGCGCCGGCTCGCCATCGCCGAGCGACTGCAGGCGCGCGCCGCGGCGGACACGCCCGACCCGGAACTGGAAGCGCTGTACCTGCAGTTCGGCCGCTACCTGACCATCGCCGCCTCGCGCGACGCGCTGCCTATCAATCTGCAGGGGCTATGGCTGGAGAACAACGATCCGCCGTGGATGAGCGATTACCACAGCGACGTCAATGTGCAGATGAACTATTGGCTGACCGACGCGGCCGGGCTGGGGCCGTGCTTCGACGCCCTCGCCCGCTACTGTCTGGCGCAGTTGCCATCGTGGACGCAGATCACCCAGGCGCACTTCAACGACCCGCGCAACCGCTTCCGCAACACCTCCGGCAAAGTCGCCGGCTGGGCCGTGGCGTTCTCGACCAATCCGTTCGGCGGCTGCGGCTGGTCCTGGCATCCGGCCGGCAACGCCTGGCTGTGCGACAGCCTGTTTCAGCACTACGAATACAGCCAGGACCGCGCCTACCTGCAACGGATCCATCCGCTGCTCAAGGGCGCCTGCGAGTTCTGGCAGGCCCGGCTGATCGAACTGGAGGTCCTGGATGCCGACGGATCCCGGCAGACGCGCCTGGTCGACGACCACGACTGGTCGCCCGAACACGGCCCCGAGGACGCGCGCGGCATCGCCTATGCGCAGGAGCTGGTGTGGAATCTGTTCGGGCAGTATTGCCAGGCCTGCGCGCTGCTCGATGTCGATGCGGCGCATGCCGCGACCATCGCCGGACTGCGGCAGCGCCTGTACCTGCCGCAGATCAGCCCGCGCAGCGGGCAATTGCAGGAATGGATGTCGCCGGACGACCTGGGCGAGGCGCACCACCGCCACCTGTCGCCGCTGATGGGCCTGTATCCGGGCCATCGCCTGCATCCCGACCTGGCCCCGCCCGCGCAGGTTGCCGCCGCGCGCGCGCTGCTGGAGGCACGCGGCATGCACAGCTTCGGCTGGGCCTGCGCCTGGCGCGCGCTGTGCTGGGCGCGGCTGGGCGAGGCCGAGCGCGCCTATGCGCTGGTGGCGACCAACCTCAAACCGTCGATCGTGCACAGCAACGGCACCGCGCCGAACTTCTTCGACATCTACGACCTCAGCCAGCACGGCGACCCCACGCTGGGCGGCGTGTTCCAGATCGACGCCAACTTCGGCACGCCCACCGCGATGCTGGAAATGCTGCTGTATTCGCGGCCCGGCCACATCGCGCTGTTGCCGGCCCTGCCCAAGGCCTGGGCCGCACGCGGCAAGGTCAGCGGCATCGGCGCGCGCGGCGGCTTCGTGGTGGACCTGGCATGGCGCGACGGCAAGGCGACGCGGATCGTGCTGCGCAGCGTCGGCGGCACGCGTACCGAACTCGTCTTCAACGGCACGCGGCGCACGCTGGAGCTGGCACCCGGCGAACGTTTGCGGGTGCTGTGAGCGTCGAGACGACGACAGGCTTCGTAGGAGCGGCTTCAGCCGCGACGGGCGTTACCGGGAAGGCGCGTCGCGGCTGAAGCCGCTCCTACATAAAGCTGCCGCCATCGAAAGCGGCAGCGAACCTCAGTGCCGCACCTGCCCCTCGCCGCGCACCACGAAGCGCTCCACGGTCAGCGCTTCCAGGCCCATCGGGCCGTAGGCGTGCAGGCGCGTGGTGGAGATGCCGATCTCCGCGCCCAGGCCCAGTTCGCCGCCGTCGGAGAAGCGCGAGGAGGCGTTGACCATCACCACCGCCGCGCGCAGCGCCTGCACGAACGCCTCCGCGTTGGCCGCATCGGCGGTGGCGATGACTTCGGTATGGTCCGAGCCATAGCGGCGGATGTGCGCGATCGCCGCGTCCAGGTCGGGCACCACCGCAACCGCCAGGATCAGGTCCAGATACTCGGCGGCGTAGTCGTCGTCGCTGGCGGGGTCGATGTCCGGCAGCACGGCGCGGGTGGCGGCATCGCCGCGCAGGGCGACACCGCGTGCGCGCAGCGCCTGTGCGGCCAGCGGCAGGAAGCGCGCGGCCACGTCGGCGTGCACCAGCAGCGTTTCCAGCGAATTGCAGGCGGCCGGCCGCGTGGTCTTGCCGTCGACCAGCAGCTTCACCGCCAGGCCCAGGTCCGCCGAGGCGTCGACGAACAGATGGCACACGCCCTTGTATTGCTTGATCACCGGCACCCGCGCGTGTTCGGCGACGAAACGGATCAGGCCTTCGCCGCCGCGCGGGATCGCCAGGTCGACGATGTCGTGGAGCTGCAGCAGTTCCAGCATGGTCTCGCGACGCAGATCCTCCACCAGGGTCAACGCGGCCTCGCCGATGCCGGCCTCGCGCAAGGCACGGCGTAGCGCCGCGGCGATGGCGGTGTTGGAATGGATCGCCTCGGAGCCGCCGCGCAGGATCACCCCGTTGCCGGCCTTGATGCACAGCGCCGCGGCGTCGGCGGTGACGTTGGGGCGCGCCTCGTAGATCATCGCCACCACGCCCAGCGGCACGCGGATCTTCTGCACGCGGATGCCGTTGGGGCGCACGTCGTCGCGGGTGACCTGTCCCACCGGGTCGGGCAGGCCCGCCACCTCGCGCAGCGCCGTGGCGATGCCGTCTAGCCGTTTGCGGTCCAGCGCCAGCCGATCGAGCATCGCGCTGCCGACGTCCTTGGCCCGCGCCGCCTCCAGATCGCGCGCATTGGCGGCGAGGATCGCTTCGGCATCCGCCTCCAGCGCCGCCGCCATCGCCTCCAGCAGCGCCTGTTTGGCCGGCGACGACAACTGCGCCAGCGCTTGCGCGGCATCGCGGCAGTGCAGGGCCTGGGTGCGGATGGAGGTCATTGGGCGGCTCCGGTGGATTCGGGATTCGGGATTCGGGATTCGGGATTCGGGATTCGAAAAGGCTACGCGCGGCGCCGGGAAATCAGAAGCGGCGAGTGCGAGGCGCGATGCAGGTGCCGGCCTTGCGCCGCCTTCGTGGCCGGCGCGGGGCTGGCGCGCTTACGCCGATTCCCCATTGCCGACTCCCGATTCCCGCACCACCACCAGATCGTCGCGATGGATCACGTTCTCGCCGTAGTTGTAGCCCAGGATCGCCTCGATGTCGCGCGAGTGGCGGCCGGCGATGCGGCGGATGTCCACCGCCGCGTACTGGCTGACCCCGCGCGCCAGGCAGCGTTCCCCGGCCGCGTCGCGCAGACGCACCTCCACCATGTCGCCGCGGCGGAACTCGCCCACGGCGCCGGCGACGCCGCCCGGCAGCAGCGAGGCACCCTTGTCGAGCAGTGCGGCGGCAGCGCCAGCATCGATCAGGATCGCCCCCGGTTCCACCGGCACGTGGCGCAGCCAGTACTTGCGCGCGGCGATGCGGGTGCGCGCGGCATGGATGCGGGTGCCGCGCAGGCTGTCCTGGGCCAGGCCGCGCACCACCTCGGCACTGCGGCCGTTGAACAGATAGGTCTCGATGCCGGCGGCGCCGGCCTTGGCCGCGGCCTCCAGCTTGGTGCGCATGCCGCCTGTGCCCACGCCGCTGCCGCTGCCACCGGCCATGGCCAGCACCGCCGCGCTCAGTTCCTGCACCTCGTGCAGCGGCTGTGCCTGCGGGTCGCGGCGCGGGTCGGCGGTGTACAGGCCGTCGATGTCGGTGGCGATGAACAGCGCATCGGCGTCGACCAGGGCGGCGACGATCGCGGCGAGATTGTCGTTGTCGCCGAGCTTGAGTTCGTCCACCGAGACGGTGTCGTTCTCGTTGACCACCGGCAGCGCACCCAGCCGCAACAGTTCGCCCAGGGTGGCGCGCGCGTTGAGATAACGGCGACGGTTGCGCAGGTCGTCGTGGGTCAGCAGCACCTGCGCCACCGGCCGCTCGAAGAAGCGCTGCCACAGCGCGATCAGCTGCGCCTGGCCGAGCGCGGCCAGCGCCTGCCGCGCGGCCAGCGCCGCACCGGCCTCGGCGGCCTTGGGCACGATGGCACGGCCGGCGGCGACCGCACCGGAGGACACGATCACCAGTTCGCGCCCGGCCGCCAGGTTGGCCGAGACGAACTGCGCCAGGCCCAGCGCGAACCGCGGCGTCAGCCCGCCGCCGTCGGCGGCCAGCAGGCTGCTGCCGACCTTGAGCACCGCGCGCCGCCAAGGCGGCAGGCGTTGTTCGACGAAGGGCGATGGCGTCTGCGAGGTCATGGGATCAGCGCGTGTTCCATTCGTACACGGTGAGGTCGGAGCAACCTTGGATCGTCAGCGGATCGGCGGCGACGATCGCCTGCGCCTGCGCCAGGTCGTCCACGCCCTGCAGCAGGTAGGCGCCGCCGCTGCGGTCGCTGAAGCCGCCGGTCAGCGCCAGCAAGCCGCGCGCGCGCAGGTCGTCGAGGAAGGCCAGATGCGGCGCGACCACGCGCTCGTCGAAGTTCGGTTTGCGCATCGCCAGGACCAGGTAGTGCTTCATCGTACGGTGTTCCTTCTGCAATCGGTTTGCATGTTCGGCGTCGCAGCGAATGCTTTTTGTGGGAGGGGCTTCAGCCCCGACGCGTTAGCACCAAGGCGTCGCGGCTGAAGCCCTCCCACAGGCAATCAAGCGTCCAGCGCCTGCCAACGCGCCTGCAACTCGTCCAGGCGCAGATCGGCGGCGGCGCCCGGCGAGACCCGTGCGGCCAGGCTGCCTTCCGGCGTACGCCCCTGCCCTGCGCTGTCGGCGGACGCGGCGGCGGCCTGGTAGGCCTCGCGGAACGGCACGCCGGCCACTGCGGCTTCCACCGCCACGTCGGTGGCGTACATGCCCGAATCGATCGCCGCGCGCAGCCTGTCCTCGCGCCACTCCAGGTTGGCCAGCAGCGCCGGCAGCAGCTCCAGCGCGGCCAGGCCGCGGCCGAAGCCGTGGAAGATCGCACCCTTGCTGCTCTGCAGGTCGCGGTGATAGCCCGACGGCAACGACAGCAACTGCTCGATCTCGGTGCGCGCCGCGGCCACGCTGGCGTGGGTGGCGCGCATCAGCTCGATCACGTCGGGATTGCGCTTGTTGGGCATGATCGAGCTGCCGGTGGTGTACTGCGCCGGCAACGCGACGAAGCCGAATTCGCCGCTGGTGAACAGCGACAGATCCCAGGCCAGGCGGCGCAGGTCCAGGGTGGCGCTGCCCAGCGCTTCCAGCGCGGCCATCTCGAACTTGCCGCGCGAGAGCTGCGCGTAGATCGGGCTGACCTGCAGCCGCGCGAAGCCCAGCGCGGCGGTGGTGTGGGCGCGGTCCAGCGGCAGGTTGACGCCGTAGCCGGCGGCGGTGCCCAGCGGATTGCAGTCGACCAGGCGCAGGGTGTCGCGGGCGCGCACGGCATCGTCGATGAAGGCCTCGGCCCAACCGGCCCACCACATGCCGGCCGAGGACACGACGGCACGCTGGATGTGGGTGTAGCCGGGCACCGGCAGATCGCGCTCGGCCTGCGCGCGGTCCAGCGCCACCTTGGCGATCTCCGCGCTGAGCTGCGCCAGCCGCGCCAGCTTGTCCTTCAGCCACAGCCGGGTGGCGACCAGGATCTGGTCGTTGCGACTGCGTCCGGTGTGGATCTTGCGCCCGGCATCGCCCAGGCGTTCGGTCAGCCGCGCCTCGATCGCCGAGTGCCCGTCCTCGAAGCGCGCATCCAGCACGAACGCGCCGCTGCGGAAATCCTCGGCCAGCACCGCCAGCTCGCGCTGCAGCCCGGCCAGTTCGTCGGCAGACAGGATGCCGATGCGCTGCAGACCCTCGGCGTGCGCGCCGCTGGCGGCGATGTCGTGCAGGAAGAACTCGCGGTCCAGGAGCACGTCGTCGCCGGCCAGGAAGGCCTGGATCTGCGTGTCGACGGCGACGCCGGGTTTCTGCCAGAGGAGGTTGGTCATTGGGGGAAGGCCGGGAATGGGGATTGGGGAATGGGGATTCGGAAAGCGGCGCGCTGCAACGGTGATGGATGCCGCGCTGAGGTGACGCCCTACTGCGGCGCGTCCATCCGCGGGATCGAGGTCAGTTCGTCCACGCCCAGCGCCAGATTGAGGTTCTGCATCGCCTGCGTCGCCGCGCCCTTGAGCAGGTTGTCCAGGGTCGCCACCAGCACCAGCCGCTTGTTGCCCGGGGCCAGGGTGAAGCCGCCGAGCTGCACACCGTGGCGGCCGGCGATGCGGCTGACCCACGGCGCCTCGTCGACTACCTCGATCAGCGGCTCACCGGCATAGCGGGCGCGATACAGCTGCTGCACCGCCTCCAACTTCAGCGGCTGCTGCAGCCACAGGTTCACGGTCATGGTGATGCCGCGGAAATGCGGCGCCACGTGCGGCATGAACTCCACCGGCACGCCGAGCTGCGCAGACACTTCGCGCTCGTGCATGTGGTCGGTCAGCGCGTACGGCATCAGGTTGTCGTGCAACAGCGCCGGGTTGTTCTTGTCCGACGGCGTGGTGCCGGCGCCGGAATAGCCGGACACGCCGAAGCACTGCGGCGGCCCGGCGAGTTGCTCGCGCAGCGGCGCGATCGCCAACTGCATCGCGGTGGCGTAGCAGCCAGGGTTGCTGATGCGGCGCTGCCCGGCATAGCCGGCGCGGGTCAGTTCCGGCAGGCCGTAGTACCAGGCCGGGTCGAAGCGGTAGTCGGCAGACAGATCGACCACGATCGGGTCGGGCGCACCGGCGGCGACCGCCGCATCCAGCGCCGCCACGTAGGGCGCGGCCTTGCCGTTGGGCAGCGCCAGCACCACCACGTCGGCACGCTTGGACGCCACTGCTTCCGGGTCGAGATTCTCGTAGCGCAGTTCGCCCTGGTAAGCGTCGTGGTGGGCGTCGACGCGCTGCCCGTCCAGCTCGCGCGAAGACAGGAAGGCCAGCCGCAACTGCGGATGCGCGGCGATCAGGCGGATCAGTTCGGCGCCGGTGTGGCCGCGGGCGCCGACGATGCCGATGGAATGAATGGGAGTGTTCATGCGTGCGAATCCAGGCGGAACTGCAGGTGGCGTTTCACCCCGGCCCATTCCGTGTCGATGATGGAGAAGATGACGGTGTCGCGCGGGGTGCCGTCGGCGTGGCGCTTGTGGTTGCGCAGCACGCCGTCCTGCTTGGCCCCCAGCCGCGCGATCGCGGTGCGCGAGGCGTGGTTGAACCAACTGGTCTCGAACACCACGCTGAGGCAGCCAAGCGTATCGAAGGCATGCCCGAGCAGCAGCAGCTTGGCCTCGGTGTTCAGGCCGCTGCGCTGCACCCGCGGCGCATACCAGGTGTAGCCGATCGACAGGGTCGGCACCTGCGGATCCAGGCCGTAGAAGCGCGTGCTGCCGACGATCTCGCCCTGCGCATCGCGCACCACGAACGGCAGCACCCGGCCCAGCGCCTGCACCTCCAGCGCGGCGGCGACATAGGCGTCCACCCGCTCCGGCGCTGGTACGTTGGTGTACCACAGCGCCTCCAGGCCGCTGTCGCGCACGGCGTTGCGCAAACCCTCGGCGTGCGCCGCCTGCAGCGGCTCCAGGCTGACGTGGCGGCCGCGCAGCGTCGGCACCTGGCGCCAGGATTCGGGAAGCTCGGGATCGATGCTGGACATGGCCTGGGTCCTCTGGACGATTCCGCTCAACCCTGCAGGGTCGGCGTGCGCGTGGCGCAATGCGCCACGCAGTGCTGGATCTGCTCGAAGGTGTCCAGGCCGTACCAGAACACCTTCCACTTCTCCTGCTTGAAGCAGCCGTCGGACTCGGCGTAGTAGAAGATGTTGACCTGGTTGTTGTGGCGCGAGCGCCAGAACAGCTGCGGCGTTTCCTCGCGCATCACGTTCCACACCGCGCGCCCCAGGCCCTCGCCCTGCGCGTCGTCGAGCACGGCGAACTTGTCCAGATACGTATAGCCGCCCTCGTCGGTCAGGATCACCGCGGTGCGGTAGTTCTCGCTGACGTAGGCGCGCAGCAGCTTGGTGGTGTCGAAATAGTCCGGCACCAGGGTGCGGCCGAAACTGGATTCGATCAGGGTCTTCAGCCGCGGCAGGTCCAGCTCGCTCCACGCCGTGGCGCGCAGCACCTTCTCGCCGCGCCGCACCAGGGTGCCCGAGCCCTTGTGGGTGAACAGCTCCTTGGCAAGGTCGGCCGGGCGCGTGATCGACACCGACGACTCCAGCGGCAGCCGGTCCAGCAGGTCCTTGATCTGCTCGATCTTCACCTTCATGCCGCCATGGATCCACGGCTGCGCGATCAGGTGGTCGTACTCGGTGGACAGGTTGATCGAATCGATCACCCGGCCCTGTTCGTCGAGCAGGCCGCCGGTGCCGGTGAGGAAGATGATCTTGTACGGCTGCAGTTCCTGCACCAGTTCGTTGGCGGCGAAGTCGGCGTTGATGTTGAGGATCTGCCCGCTGGGTGTCTCGCCCAGGCTGGTGATGACCGGGATCGAGCCGGCCTGCAGACTGGCCTCGATCGGCGCCAGGTTCACCGCGGTGACCTCGCCGACCAGCCCGTAGGTGTCGCGGTCCAGATACTGCGCCTCGAACACGCCGCCGGTGATCGAGGTGGCGCGCGCGCCGTTCTGCTGCAGCGCCTCGACCAGCTTGAGGTTGGAGGCCTGGAACACCCGGCGCACGATCGCCAGCGCTTCCGGCGACGTCACCCGCAGACCGTTGACGGTCTGCTTCTCGATGCCGGCGGCGGACAGTTCCGTGTCCAGCTGCGGGCCGGCGCCGTGCAGCACGATCGGGGTCAGGCCCACTTCCTGCAGGAACGACAGCGAGGAGGTCAGCGCCTCCAGGTCGTCGCGCAGCACCGCGCCGCCGACCTTGACCACGGCGAAGCGCTTGGCGTCCAGTTGCGAGAAGCGCTTGAGGTACTGGCTGATCTCCTTCGCGCTGGCCATGCTCGAGAGCAGGCGCACGATAGTCTGGCGGGTTTGGCGGTTGGCGTGCATGGCGTGGGGCGGTGTCCGAAGGAATCCAGGGTGGACGCGATCGCGGGATCGGTCCGGGCGGCGTGGGAGGGCGCGCGGCTCAGCGCGCGCCGTTGATGATGCGGTGCACCGAGTCGGCGTAGCGCTGCAGTTGCTCCAGCGTCACGAACTCGTCGGCGGTGTGCGCCTGGGCGATGTCGCCCGGGCCGTAGACCAGCGCGGTGTAGCCGCCGGCAGAGAACAGCGAGGCCTCGGTCCAGAAGTCCACCGCGTTGCCGATCGGCAGTTCCAGCGCATCGGCGACGTCGCGCGCGGCCAGGCGCTTGTCCTCGGCGCGGGCGATGTCGCCGGACGGCAGGCTCGGCCCGCGGAAGGTCTCCTCGAAATGCGCCGCGGCCGGCGCGGCGAAGCCGGCAAAGGTCGCCAGCAAGGCATCCACGTCCATCGACGGCAGCGGCCGGAAACCGAAGCGCAGCTCCGCCGCCGGCGCGATCATGTTGGCCTTGATCCCGCCCTCGACGCGGCCGATGTTGAAGCGCAGCCCGGTCAGCCCGCCGAAGCGCGCGTGCGCCAGCGACTCCACGTGGTCCAGCGCACGGCCGCCCCAGCGCATCGCCTGGTGCAGCGCGCTGGCCGCGGCGTCCTGCTTGCCGGACGCATGCCCGGCGCGGCCGGCGAAACGCATCAGCACCGAACTGATGCCGCGATGCGCCAGCACCGCCTCGCTCATGGTCGGCTCGGCCACCAGCACCGCCTCGTAGGCGATACCGCGGGCCAGGAACGCGGCGATGCAGCGCGGGTCGTTGGCTTCCTCGTCGCTGGAGAACAGGAACGCGGCATCGCCATCGCCGGCATTGGCCGCGGCCAGCAGCGCCGCCGCCGCGCCCTTGATGTCGCACACGCCCAGGCCGACCACGCGATCGTCCAGGCGCCGCATGCTGTGCGGATCCGCGCTCCAGTGCGGGGAATCCGGCACCGTGTCCAGGTGCACGTTGAACAGATACTTCGGCGCGCCGCGCACCGCATACAGGCTGACCGCGCCGGCGCCGTGGTCGATCACCTCCACCGCGAAACCGGGCAGCTGCGCGCGGATGTAGTCGAAGATGCCATCGGTGCCGATCGCCCGCGGCGGATTGCGGGTGTCGAAGGACACCAGTTCTTTCAGGTGGCTCAGGGTGGATTCGAGCAGGTCGGTCATGGCGGATCGGATCAGGCGGCCGTCGCCGCGGCCTGGTAGATGTCGGGACGCAGCACTTCCATCAGCGTCTGCGGCCGCGCCGGCGCGGCGAAGCCGTACTGCGCATACAGCGCATGCGCATCGGAGGTGGCGAGCATGAAGCGACGCAGGCCTTGCAGCTGCGGGTGGGCCATCACCGCCGCCACCAGTTGCTTGCCGTAGCCGCGGCCGCGGTAGGCGTCGAGCACGAACACGTCGGCGAGATAGGCGAACGTCGCGCCGTCGGTGATCACCCGGGCGAACGCCACCTGCCCCACGTCGTCGAGATGGCCGCCGAAGCACAGCGAACCGGCGATCGCCCGCTGCACCGTGTCCAGCGGGATGCCCAGGCTCCAGTAGGCCTGCTCGCTGAGGAAGCGATGGATCAACGGCAGATCCAGTTCCTGCTTGTCGGTGCTGATGCGCAGTGCGTGCATGGGGTCCATCACGACAGTTCCTTCTCCCTTCGGGAGAAGGTGCCCCAAAGGGGCGGATGAGGGTACGAGCGAAGCCTGGTGAAGCCAATCGCGCTAGCAGGTGAAGATCCTAGCGAAGCTCGCGCAATCAACTATTGCGAGGCTTCGCCCGTACCCTCACCCCAACCCCTCTCCCGGAGGGAGAGGGGCTTTTCGGAGCGTCAGCGATTGACCTGCGCGTACAGCGTCGAGCTCATCCCGAACAGCTTGATGAAGCCCTCGGCCTCGGCCACGCCCCAGTCCGCCGACTGCGCATAGGTCGCGCCCTTGGCGTTGAGCAGGTGCGGCGACTTCACCGCCACCGCATCGACGCGGCCGCCGCGGGTCTCCAGCGTCACTTCGCCGTTGACCATCGCCTGCGACGACTTCAGGAACGCCTCTAGGTCGGTCTTCAGCGGATCGTGGTAGAAGCCTTCGTACACCAGCTCCACCCACTTGCGCGCCACGTCCGGCTTGAAACGGTTCTGCTGCTTGGTCAGCACCGCGTCCTCCAGCGCGCGGTGCGCGGCCAGCAGCGACACCAGGCCCGGCGCCTCGAACACGATGCGGCCCTTCAGGCCGATCACGGTGTCGCCGGTATACACGCCACGGCCCACGCCGTAGGGCGCGAACAGTTTGTTGAGCTTGGCCAGGATCTGCTCGCCCGGCAGCGCCTTGCCGTCGAGCTCGACCGCCTCGCCCTGCACGAACTTCAGCTTCACCGTCAGCGGCTCGGTCGGCCACGCACTGCGCGGCGCGCACCAGCCGCGGGCGCCCTCGCCCGGCGCTTCCCAGCGGTCGATCTCGCCGCCGGACATGGTCAGGCCGAGCAGGTTCTCGTTGATCGTGTAGGCCTGCTGCTTGGCACGCACGCCGAAGCCGCGCTCCTCCAGGTACTTCTGCTCGTAGGCGCGGGTCTGGGTGTGTTCCTTCTGGATCTCGCGGATCGGCGCGACGATCTCGTAGTCGCCCAGCGCCTTGACCGCCAGGTCGAAGCGCACCTGGTCGTTGCCCATGCCGGTGCAGCCGTGGGCGATGGTCTTGGTGCCCAGCTCCTCGGCGCGCTTGAGCGCGGCATCGACGATCAGGTAGCGGTCGGACACCAGCAGCGGGTACTGGCCCTGGTAGCCCTCGCCGGCCCACACGAACGGCTTGACGAAGCCGGACCAGATCGCCGGGCCGCCATCGACGGTGACGTGGCTGGCCGCGCCCAGTTCCGCCGCGCGCTTCTCGATGAAGTCGCGCTCCTCGGCATCCACGCCGCCGGTGTCGGCGAACACCGTGTGCACCGCATAGCCCTTGGCCTGCAGGTAGGGGATGCAGAAGCTGGTGTCCAGACCACCGGAAAAGGCGAGGACGATGTCCTTGGTGCCGGGATTGGGGATTGGGGAGTCGGGATTGGTGGAAGCGGTGCTCATGGTTGTTTCCTTATCACGCGTAAAAGTGGGGGCTAACGCTGTTGCTGTACCGATTCTCTATTCCCGATTCCCGATTCCCGCCTGCGACGCAAGCGCCGCCATGATCGCCTTCTGCACATGCAGGCGGTTCTCGGCCTCGTCGATGGCGATGCAGTTGGGCGAGTCCATCACCGCGTCGGTGGCCTTGACGTTGCGGCGCAGCGGCAGGCAGTGCGAGAACACGCCGTTGTTGGTCAGCGCCATCTTGCGTTCGTCGACGATGAAGTGCTGGTACTGGTCGCGGATCGGCTTCTCCGGGCCCCAGTTGCCGAAGAACGGCAGCGCGCCCCAGCTCTTGGCGTAGACCACGTCGGCGCCGGCGTAGGCGCTGTCGATGTCGTGGCTGACGGTCAGCGCGCCGCCACTCTCCTGCACGTTCTGCGCGGCCCAGCCCATGTAGCGCTCGTCGAGCACGTAGTCCGGGGTCGGGCACAGCAGGGTCACGTCCATGCCCAGGCGGGTGGCGATGGTCAGCGCGGAATTGGCCACCGCGGTGTTCAGCGGCTTGGGATGGTAGGTCCAGGTCAGCACGTACTTCTTGCCGCGCAGGTCGCGGGTGCCGAAGTGCTCCTGCAGGGCCAGCGCATGCGCCAGTTCCTGGCACGGGTGGGTGATGGTCTCCATGTTGATCACCGGCACCGGCGAATACTTGGCGAAGCTCTTCAGCACCACGTCCTCGCGGTCCTTGGCCCAGTCGACGAACTTCGGGAACGCGCGCACGCCGATCAGGTCGACGTAGCGGCCCAGCACCCGCGCCACCTCGGCGATGTGCTCCTCGGTGTCGCCGTCCATCACCGTGCCCAGGTCGAACTCGATCGGCCACGCGTCCTTGCCCGGCTGCAGCACCACCGCGTGGCCGCCCAACTGGAACGCGCCCAGCTCGAAGCTGGTGCGGGTGCGCATGGACGGGTTGAAGAACACCAGCGCGATCGACTTGCCCTTCAGCTCGCTGCCGAGGCGGTTGCGCTTGAACAGCGCCGCCTGGGTCAGCAGCGCGTCGAGCTCGGCGCGGCTCCAGTCCTGGGTGTTCAAGAAGTGCTTCAGAGACATCGATCGATCCTTTGCAGCGGTGGGGACGCGGGACGCGCGGGAGGTGCTGTGGGTTGTTTCTTTACGGGTGAAACTTTTCCGGCCGATGAAAACGAAAAAACCCAGCCTCGGGCTGGGTTTTCAGAACGAACGGCACGACGCTCCGGTTACCCAGCGAGAATGTGGGATTCCGGTCGACGCGCGCGCGACGTCATGCCCGAGGCCATGCGTGCGGCGCTGAGATCGTGCTGGGGCAGGTTCGCTTTCATCGGCGCGCATCCTCGCACGCGCACGCCACAGGCGCAAGCGCACGCGGCGCTCAGCGCGGCGGCACCACCACCGCGTCGGGCACGTACGGGGCCACGGAGACGCGGATGCGCAGCCGGTTGCCCGGATCTTCCGGCAGCCGCGAGCGGTACTTGGTGCCCTTGTAGACATAGTCCACGTCGTAGGCGATGGGCCGGCGGAACTCGCGGCCGACCTCGACCATGCGGCAGTTGCGTCCGCCGTTCGGCGCCGTGGCCGGCGCAGCGGCCGGGACCGGTTCCTCGTGGCGGCGGCTGAAGATGTCCTTCACCGAATCCATCAACCGGTTCAAGCGGCTGTCGTCCTCGGCCGGCTTGGGCGCCGGCGCCGCCGGGGCAGGCGCGGGGGCCGGGTCGCATTGCTGCTCGGTGCGGGTGGCGCGCAGGGTCTGGTACACCGGCTCCACATTCAGGACCTGGGCGTAGTCCAGCTTGACGTTCTCGATCACCACCACCCGGTTGCGCGCCTCGGAGTCCTGCGCCCAGGCCGGCGCCGCGGCGCAGGCAAGGAGGCCGACCAGCGGCAACAACGGGTTCAGGCGCATCGGCAGCAGCTTCGCAAGGGCAGACCCACGAGTGTAGGCATGGCGGCTTGCGTCGGGCTGAACGCGAGCCGAAAGGCGCTCCCCGCGCCCGCCCCGGGACGGCTGCCGGTAGAATCGGGCGGTTTCCCCACCGCCGATGCCGATGAGCCTGCGCCTGCACAACAACCTGACCCGCCGGGTCGACGCCTTCGAACCGCTCGATCCGGCGGCCGGCCCGACGCTCTACGTCTGCGGCCCCACCGTCTACAACTACGCGCACATCGGCAACGCCCGCGGCCCGGTGGTGTTCGACGTGCTGGCGGCGTTGCTGCGGCGCCGCTACGGCAAGCTGCGCTACGCCCGCAACATCACCGACGTGGACGACAAGATCAACGCCGCCGCGCAGGCGCAGGGCGTGCCGATCTCGGCCATCACCGATCGCTTCGCCGCCATCTACCGCCAGGACATGGCCGCGCTGGGCGTGACTCCGCCGGACATCGAGCCGGCGGCCACCGCACACATCCCGCACATCGTGGCGATGATCGAGCGGCTGATCGCCAGCGGCCACGCCTACGCGGCCGAAGGCCACGTACTGTTCGCGGTGGCCAGCTTCGCCGATTACGGCAAGCTGTCGCGGCGCGACCCGGAGGAAATGCTGGCCGGCGCCCGCGTCGAGGTGGCCCCGTACAAGCGCGACCCGGGCGACTTCGTGCTGTGGAAGCCCTCCAGCGACGACCTGCCCGGCTGGGACTCGCCGTGGGGCCGCGGCCGCCCCGGTTGGCACATCGAGTGCTCGGCGATGGCCGCCGCGCATCTGGGCGAGACCATCGACATCCACGCCGGCGGCGTCGACCTGCAGTTCCCGCACCACGAGAACGAGATCGCACAGAGCGAATGCGCCCACGGCGGCGCGACCTTCGCCCGCGTCTGGCTGCACAACGGCATGCTGACCTTCAGCGGCGCCAAGATGAGCAAGTCGCTGGGCAACATCGAGACCGTGCACGACCTGATCGAGCGGCATCGGCCGGAGGCCCTGCGCTGCGCGCTGCTGAGCGCGCACTACCGGCAGCCGCTGGACTGGTCCGACGCCCTGATCCAGGCCCAGGTCGCCCGGCTCGACGGCCTCTATGGCACGCTGCGCGACCTGCACGCCATCGACGCCGAGGCGGTCATTCCGGCCGAGATCGAAGACGCACTGGACGACGACCTCAACACACCGCTGGCGCTGTCGGTGCTGTCGAGCCTGGCCACCCAGGCGCGGCAGGCGTTGCGCGAGGCGGCGCCGGCCGGCGGTCCCGATCCTGCCGATGCGGCGCAACGTGCCGACGCATTGCGCCAGGCCAAGGCCCGCCTGCTCGGCGCCGGCCTCGCCCTGGGCCTGCTGCAGCAGGATCCGCAGGTCTGGTTCCAGGGCGCCGGCAGCGACGACGACGCCCGCATCCAGGCGCTGATTGACGCCCGCAGTGCCGCCAAGCACGCCCGCGACTTCGCCCGCGCCGACGCCATCCGCCAGGAACTGGCCGACGCCGGCATTGTCCTGGAGGACACGCCGCAGGGTGTACGTTGGAAGCGTGGGTGAACACCACACGCGAAGTCAGAAGAAGCGCGGCTGTTCCCTTCTCCCCTCGGGAGAAGGTGCCCCGAAGGGGCGGATGGAGGGTACGGGCGCCGGATGAGGGCACGACGCGAAGCGACTCGCATGGACAAGTTCACGAGGCTGCGCCCGGACCCTCACCCCAACCCCTCTCCCGGAGGGAGAGGGGCTTTCCATCGCTTGATTCTGGATTGCTGATGACTGATACCGACTTTCCGCTCGAACCCACGCCCGCCGACGCCCAGGCCGCCATCGCCGAGGAATTCGGCTTCTTCGGCGACTGGTCCGAGCGCTACCAGTACCTGATCGACCTCGGCCGCAAGCTGCCCGCCTTTCCCGAGCACTGGAAGACCGAGGAGCATCGCCTGCACGGCTGCCAGTCGATGGTGTGGATCGTGCCCGAGGGCAATGCCGAGCGACTGGTGTTCCATGCGATCAGCGATTCGGCGATCGTCTCCGGGCTGATCTATCTGGCGCTGCGGGTCTATTCCGGGCGCAGCGCCGCGGACATCCTCGCCACCGCGCCGGACTTCGTCGCCGCCATCGGCCTGGGCAAGCATCTGTCGCCGACCCGCAGCAACGGCCTAGCCGCGCTGCTGGCCTTCATCCAGGACACCGCACGCGCCCAGCAGGCATGAGCGCGCCGCTGCCCACCCCGCCGCAGACCTTGCGCACGCTGCTGGCGCACCCCGGCTTCGCCCTGGTGCTGGCCTACCGCATCCTGGCGATGCTGTCCTACCAGGTCGTCGCGGTCACGGTGGGCTGGCACATCTACGAGATCACCCGCGATCCGTTCTCGCTGGGCCTTATCGGGCTGGCCGAGATCCTGCCGTTCTTCTGCATCGCCCCGTTCGCCGGCTACCTGGTCGACCACCTGCCACGGCGCTACCTCGGCATGCTCGCCAGCGTCGGCCTGGTCGCCACCGCCGCGGTGCTGCTGGCGGTGAGCCGCGGCTGGCTGGCGGCGCAGGGCGTGTGGCCGATCTATGCGGCGATCGCCCTGACCGGCGCGGCGCGTGCGTTCCTGTCGCCGGTGTACAACGCGCTGTTCGCCCGCGTCCTGCCCCGCGAGGCCTATGCGCGCGGCGCCAGCGTCGGCAGCGTCGCATTCCAGGCCGGCATGGTGATCGGCCCGGCGCTGGGCGGCCTGCTGGTCGGCTGGGGCGGCAAGAGCCTGGCCTACGGCACCGCCATCGGCGCCTCGAGCGCGGCGCTGCTGGCGCTGTGGCTGCTGCGCGTGTCCGAGCCGGTGCACGAAGGCCCGCGCGCACCCATCTTCCGCAGCATCGCCGAAGGTGCGCAGTTCGTGTTCTCCAACCAGATCATGCTCGGGGCGATGGCCCTGGACATGTTCTCGGTACTGCTGGGCGGCGCAGTGTCGATGCTGCCGGCCTTCATCCACGACATCCTGCACTACGGCCCCGAGGGCCTGGGCATCCTGCGCGGCGCGCCGGCACTGGGTTCGATCCTGGTCGGCGTGTGGCTGGCGCGGCACCCGCTGCAGCGCAATGCCGGACGCGTGCTGCTGCTGGCAGTGGCCGGTTTCGGCCTGTGCACCATCGCCTTCGGCCTGTCGCGGCACTTCTGGCTGTCGGCGGCGATCCTGCTGGTCTACGGCATGTGCGACGGCGTCTCGGTGATCGTGCGCCAGACCATCCTGCAGTTGGCCACGCCGGACGCGATGCGCGGCCGCGTGTCCTCGATCAACGGCATCTTCATCGGCTCGTCGAACGAACTTGGCGCGTTCTACGACGGCGTGATGGCGCGATTGATCCACCTGGTGCCGGCGGTGGTGCTGGGCGGTTGCGTGACCCTGGGCGTGGTCGGCATCACCGCGTGGAAGGCGCCCAAGCTGCGCAATCTGGATCTGCGCGACCTGCAGTAGGCCCGGCTGACGGCGCGCGTGCGCGTCGTCGCCGCTCGGGCGCGAAACAACGCGGCTCTTCATGCATCACGCGCCCTGGCGCCGATGCATGATCCGCACCGCGCTGCTTCCTCGATTCGCCACAACGACCGCGCTCAGCGCGCGGCCGCCACCGCGCGCGCCTGCGCCTCGTCGTCGGCCCAGGCATGCGCGCAATCCGGCACGCCGGCCGGCTGCACCAGGCCGCCCTGCCCCGCCAGAAACCGACAGGTGGCGGCGAACACCGCCGGCACGGCGTGCGAGCGGATCGGCGAGGCCAGCACGTGATTGTCCGCCCCAGGAAAGTCCACTGCCTGACGCAAGGCCGGTGGCGTTCCCAACTGCTTGAACATCGCCTGCAGCGCCGCCACTGACACCGTGCGGTCCTGGTGCTGCGGATCGCGATAGTAGTAGCCCAGGAACACCGGCACATGGATGCGCGCATAGGTCGCCGACTGCATGCCGCCGCGGGTCAGCGCTGCCAGCGCGCGGTAACCGTCCAGGTGCGTGGCGTCGGCCCAGTAAGCGCTGTCGACCGGATAGCGCAGGATCGGATCGCCACCGTTGTGCGTCCACGCCAACAGTTGCGCGCCCCACGGCCACAGCATCGGCTGCAACTGGTCGCCGTATTCGCGTACCAGCGGCGACCACAGCACCAGCGCCTGCACCTGGCGCGGATTCGCCGCCACCGCCTGCACCGCCAGCGCGCCGCCCATCGAATTGCCGATCACCACTACCCGCTCGCCGAGCACACGCGCCACCGCCAGCGCCTCGGCCGCACCGGCGAGCAGGCGCCCGGCATCGACCCCACGCAGCGCATCGGCCGCGACCAAGCCGTGCCCGGGCAGGCGCGGCAGATACAGATTGCAGCCGAAGCTGCGCGCCAGCCGCACGTGCGTGGGCGCGCCCTCGCCCTGGCTGGCGGTAAAGCCGTGCAGATAGACCATGGCGCACGCGCGGCGCCCCGGATGCGCCGGATCGGCCCAGACGATCCGCGCCTGGTTGTCGGGGCGTAGCCCCGGCATGGCGCGCTCGCGCGCATCGATCCACGCCTGCAACGCCAGCGGATTCTGCGGCACCGCCGGCGCCGCCACCTGCGGCAGGGCCACGCTGACCCGTGGACCCAGCGCAATGACCGCGAGCAACAACAAGGCGATCAGGATCGGCAAGCGCCAGCGACGGCGGCGCGTGGGCACGGATGACTCGGCCAGGTCGGCATTGCGGTTCAAGGACGGCACTCCATTATCGACGCAACCCCGGATACATGATTGAAATAATTTGCGAGCAATGACATTGATTGCCAGCATCGACACGGCGATATACCACTCGCCGTATTATGCGACACCGTCATGACAGGCACATTTAAAACCTTTCTATTGCTATCGAAGACGCTGCAGTTCCCGCACTAAACAGTTGAATTTGAGGATCAAATCAGCACCCCGCCAACGCCACGATAGCGCAATTTGTAGACAAGATAAAAAGCCATCAAGTACGGAAAGGATGACGAAAGAAGCCGCCGAAATTATCTCCCACGAATTAAGTTTCAACCCGCTTTTCGGAATGGACGCGCGACGCCGCCAACCCGGCAGACAACCACCTATTGAAGTTCTCCACATGAAAGCCTTTGGGTTACCGTGCATAGGCATGGCGTTGGCATTCGCTATTGCCGTACCAGGATCGTTGCACGCGCATCAAGCCTCTTCCCAAGCAGATGGAGAACAGGCGATCGCGTATGTACTGAAGAACGACATCGTCTTGTCGAGGCTCTTCGGCAGCTGCCCCGCATTGAAATTTGCCAGCACCGGTGTCGAAGGGAACAACGCCTTCCTGATCGAAGGCAACTGCGACATCAAGAACAACCCAGAGGAAGATGCGGACTGCCCCGCCTATCACATCCGTGCACTGGGGACGATGGACACGCCGTCGCGTTGGACGGTACGTCAACTTGACCTGACCTTGGCGTGCTCCAACGAGGGAGCGCCGAAGGGGCAGCGGATGTAATCGCCGCGCAGGCGCTTACGGCGTCGGTGCAGACGCAGTGGCGAAAATCCGACCTCGGAGATGATCACCACGATCACCACCAATTCGGGCCTGAATCCGTCCGATCAGTGGTCATCGTTGAACAGCGACCAGCGCAACGCGTTCATCACCGCCTACGGGCACCGCGAAGGCTGGCACGGCAACTAACTCACCCTGTGGCGAGGACGGGAGCGCTCCGGTCCTCGCCACGCACTCCCCCGTCACGGAGATTTCTCATGGCATCCCGGTTCTTCCCGCTGTTCGGCCTGCTCGCTCTCTGCATGGCCTACCCGCAGGCTCGTGCCGCCGGCAGCGATGCGGCGGCCTGCACGCATGCGCTGCATCAGGCCTTTGCAGGCACCAGCAGCGCCGCCACCCTGCCCCCGCCGTGCGCGCGTCTCGGACCCGTCGCGCTCGGCATGCGCAAACAACAGGTGCTGGCCGCACTGGGGCAGCCGGACATCACCCGCAGCGATGCGGCACATCCGGACACGCTCAGTGTGGTGTATCTGTATCCGCGCGGGTTCAACGCGCAACTGGCGCAGCAACCACAGCCGGCGACCGCTCTCCGCTACAGCCGTTGGCGGTGCGCTTTCGCAACGACCGGGTCACCAACCTGATCGCCTCCGCCAGTCCAGACGCCCCGTTACCGTTCGATCTGCTCGGCCAGCCGGCCGGCACGCACATCGACCGGGTATTGCAGGCCATCGGCGGGCAGCCGCAATGGAACGCCAGCCGCGACTACGTGCAGTTCGCCGCGATGCCGCTGGGCCTGGAGGTCGATCCGGAGACGTCGGCGATCGTCGGGCTGGACCTCGCAGCCACCAAGCAGGACCTGGACAGTTTCGCCCTCCCCGGCTTGCAGATCAGCAAGGACGCGCAAAGCGGGTTGGTCAACGGCGTGCGCTAAAGGGCGCCGTCGCTCACGCCGCGGTGTAACCACCACGCGACGCCCCATTCACGCAGAGGAAGGCGGCTCGTCGCGCAGGATCGGCCCGCGGCCGAGCATCACGTCGATGCCGCGGCGCCGGTTTCCACAGGCGGCATCGCCGACAGGCGAACGGCCTGGACCGGCGATGAGGTGACCAAAACGCAAAGCCCCGCGCGAGCGGGGCCTTGCCTTGACGCATTGAAGGCGGAGATCGCTCAGTCGCCCTGCTGCTTCTGCAGGTGCTCCCAGCGCTCCTGCGCGTCGATGGTGCGCTCGGCGGTCAGGCGCGCCTCCAGGCGCTCCAGGCCGATCTCTTCGCCGGTGTCCACGCAGTAGCCGTAGTCGCCAGCGTCCAGACGCTTGAGCGTGCTGTCGATCTTGCCGATCAGCTTGCGGTAGCGGTCGCGGGTCCGCAGTTCCAGCGAGTTCTCGGTCTCGCGGGTCGCGCGCTCGGCCTCGTCGCCGATGTCGCGGACTTCGTCGCGCAGGTTCTCGATGGTCTGCTTGGATTCCTCGACCAGGTCGGCGCGCCAGGTGAGCAGGCGCTGGCGGAAGTACTCCTGCTGCAGCGCGCTCATGTACTCCTCGTCCGCCGCCGGCTTGTAGCCCTTGGGCAGGATCGGGCGGCCGGTGGCCTCGTCGGTCTTGTACTCGACCACCTTGTACTTGGCCGGCTTGGCCGGCGCATTCGACTTGGCGGTCACGGCCACGGCGACCTTGCCGGTGGGCTTGGCGACCGGCGCCTTCGGGGTGGATTCGGACTTGGTGGGGGTTTTCGCGGAGGATTTCGAAACGGACACGGGATTCTTTTGTGGCGGGGTCGACGGCGCGGCGGACTTGGCGGCAACGGGCTTGGGGGCCGGTGCTGCGGCAGGCGCGGCGGGCTTGACCGGGACAGGCTTGGCCGCAGCCGGCTTGGGCGCCGACTTCGGTACGGAGGTGGTCACCGCGGGTGCAACGGGGGCAGTGGCCGGTTTGGATTTGGCGGGCGCGGTCGCGGCCTTGGCCACGGGCTTGGCCGCCGGTGTCTTCTTCGCTGCCGGCTTGGCGGCGGACGCGGGCTTGGCCGAGGCCTTGGCGACCGCGATCGGCTTGGCGGGCGCCTTCTTGGCCGGGGCTTTCTTGGCGGGAGCGGACTTGGCCGGCGCCGCCGCGACCGGCTTGGCCACCGGCTTCTTGGCCACGGCCTTGCTGGCCGACTTGGCCGGGGCGACCTTGGCCGCCGGCTTCGCAGGCGCGGCTTTCTTCGGCGGTTTGCTGGCGGCGGACACCGTCGCTTTCTTGGCGACGGGCTTGGCAGGCTTCTTGGCGGCCTGGACGGCCTTCTTTGCAGGTTTTTTAGCAGCCACGAACGCTCTTCCTTGGTCTTCCCGGGGCCCGGGAAAGCGGGCCTTTATAGCCTACCCTACCCCCCGCGGCAACAACGCGGCGTATACGCCGAGCGACCCGCCTAGTCGAGCACAGTGGCATATCATGGTGGCGTGATCGCCCGCGCTCTCATCGCCCTGCTGCGCCTGTACCAGCGCTTCATCAGCCCGCTGCTCGGGCCACGCTGCCGTTTCGTGCCCAGTTGCTCGGCGTACGCGGTAACCGCCATCGCCCGTTTCGGCGCAGTGCGCGGCGGCTGGATGGCCGCCCGTCGCGTCGGCCGCTGCCACCCCTTCCATCCTGGCGGGTTCGACCCGGTGCCCGACCCCACGGCGCCGCCACCCTGCCGCTGCCAAGGAAAACACTGATGTCCGCTTCCACATTGATCGTCAACGCGCGCCTGGTCAACGAAGGCCGCGAAACCCAGGGCGACCTGCGTATCGCCGATGGCCGCATCGCCGCGATCGCCCCGCAACTGGCCGCGCGCGAGGGCGAGACCGTGGTCGACGCCGCCGGGCGCTGGCTGCTGCCCGGGATGATCGACGACCAGGTGCACTTCCGCGAACCCGGCCTGACCCACAAGGGCGACATCGCCACCGAATCGGCGGCGGCGGTGGCCGGCGGCCTGACCAGCTTCATGGACATGCCCAACACCAACCCGCCGACGCTCGACGCCGCCGCGCTGCAGGCCAAGTACGACGCCGCGCACGGCCGCGCCTGGGGCAACTACGGCTTCTACCTGGGCGCCAGCAACGACAACCTGGCCGCGATCCAGACCCTGGACCCGAAGACAGCGCCCGGCATCAAGGTGTTCATGGGCGCCTCCACCGGCAATATGCTGGTCGACAACCCGCAGACCCTGGATGCGATCTTCCGCGACGCGCCGACGCCGATCATCACCCACTGCGAAGACACCCCGACCATCGACGCGACCCTGGCCGCGTTCCGGCAGAAGTACGGCGATGCGCTGACCCCGGACATGCACCCGGACATCCGCTCGCGCGAGGCCTGCCTGAAGTCCTCGCAGCTGGCGGTGTCGCTGGCGAAGAAGCACGGCACCCGCCTGCACGTGCTGCACATCTCCACCGCCGACGAACTGGCACTGTTCACGCCCGGCCCGATCCAGGGCAAGCGCATCACCGCCGAGACCTGCATCCACTTCCTGCGCTTCGACCGCGCCGACTACGCCACGCTCGGCAACCTGATCAAGTGCAACCCGGCGATCAAGGACGCCAGCGACCGCGAGGCGCTGATCCGCGCGATCGCCGAGGACGTGATCGATGTGCTCGCCACCGACCACGCCCCGCACACCTGGGAAGAGAAGAGCAAGCCGTATGCGCAGGCGCCGTCCGGCCTGCCGCTGGTGCAGTACGCGCTGGTCGCGGCGCTGGAACTGGTCCATGAAGGCCGGCTCAGCGTAGCCCAGGTGGTGCACAAGTTCGCGCACGCGCCGGCGCTGCTGTTCGACGTGCACGAGCGCGGCTTCCTGCGCGAGGGCTACCACGCCGATCTGGTGCTGATCGACGACACCGCGTTCACCGTGCGCCGCGAGGACGTGCTGTCCAAGTGCGGCTGGTCGCCGTTCGAGGGCCGCAGCTTCCGCTCGAAGATCGCCGCGACCTGGGTCAACGGCGTGCTGGCCTGGGACGGCACCCGCCTGGTCGGCAGCCCCAACGGGCAGCGCCTGGCGTTCGACCGCTGATGCGCGGCGCCCTGGTGTCCGGCGCCGCACTGGCGCTGGTCCTGCTGGCCGCACCGGTCGCCCCGGCGCTGCATGCACAGACGCCGGCCGCGGCCGGCACCGAGGCGCGCAGCGTGTTCCCGCAAAGCGCCTCGCAGGGCGCGCTGGTGATCGGCAAAGTCGCGCCCGGCAGCCGCGTGCAGTACGCCGGCCGCACCCTGCGGGTCAGCGATTACGGCAGCGTGGTGTTCGGCATCGGCCGCGACGAGCGCGGCCCGCTGCGCATCGCCGTGCAGCGCCCGGATGGCGGCAGCGAAACCGTCGAGATCGCGGTGACGCCGCGCGACTGGCCGCTGGAACAGGTCAACGGCGTGCCGCCGAAGACGGTGAACCCGCCGCCGGCGATCGCCGAGCGGATCAAGCGCGAACAGGCCCAGGTCACCGCCGCGCGCGACCGCGACGATCCGCGCACCGATTTCGCCGCACCGTTCATCTGGCCGGTGCAGGGCCGCATCAGCGGCCGCTTCGGCAACGCCCGCGTCTACAACGGCCAGCCCGGCGCCGGGCATTCCGGCATGGACATCGCCGTGCCCACCGGCACCCCGGTCAAGGCCCCGGCCGCCGGCGTCATCACCTTCGCCGCTCCCGACCTGTACCTGACCGGCGGCACCGTGCTGCTGGATCACGGCTACGGCGTCAGCTCCAACTTCCTGCATTTGTCGCGAATCAACGTGAAGGTCGGCGACCGCATCGCCCAGGGTCAGGTGATCGGCGCGGTCGGCGCCACCGGGCGCGCGACCGGGCCGCATCTGCATTGGGGGATGAATTGGTTCGATGTGCGCATCGATCCGTTGCTGGTGCTGGAGCGCACGAAGCAGCCGTAGAGCGTTGGTGGGTCAGGTGCGTTGGCGCGCGTGGCCGGGAGGCCGCACCCTCACCCCGACCCCTCTCCCAATGGGAGAGTGGCGAGCGCTCTTCCTTCTCCCCTCGGGAGAAGGTGCCCCGAAGGGGCGGATGAGGGTACGGGCGCAGCCTCGTGCAATGCGCTGGCGCGCAGCCTTTCCTACGCAGGTGTGACCACCTCCAACAAGCGCCCCAGCACCACGTGCGAGGGGCTGTTGGCCAGATCCAGCGGCATGACCAGCTTGGGATTGGGATGCGGCAACGGCGTGCCCGGCGCTTCTTCGCCGGCTTCGCGCAGCAGGCTGCCGTTGTCTTCCACCTGATCGGTGACCGGCGCCAGCGGCGGCAGGCCCAGGCCGGCGCGGACCGCGTTGGCGCGGCTGAGCAGGTCGTCGTCGGCGACCGTGGTCAGCGCCGAGGCGGCCAGGCTGGCCGGTGCGCCCTCCACCGCCGCCAGGCGCTGCGCGATGTCGCCCAGCGCCTGCTGCCGCTGCGGATGCAGCAGTTGCCACACTTCCTGCCACAGCGCCTTCCAGTCCAAAGGCGGGAACGGCATGTGGGTCGGCCCGCTGAGCACGATCTGCGGCGCCAGCCGGCCCGGCGGCGTCGCATCGCATTCGGCCAGCGCGCGGTACACCACTTCGCTGCACACCATGTGCGAGGGGTTGTCGCGGACCAGATGGTCCAGCGCCTCGCGCACCACGATCCGCGCCAGCCAGTGCTGCGGCCACTTGCCGCGTATGGCGACCAGCAGGCCGAGCGTGGCCAGGCTGTCCAGCGGGTACGGGACGCCCAGCAGCGACTGCGCCTTGGCCAGCACGCTGGCGCGATCGGCATCGTCCAGCGCCACGCAGGCGTAGCTGAGCGGCCGGTAGGCGTCGATGATCAGGTAGTTGGTGGTGTCGGTCAGCCGCTGCGACAGCGGATAGCGGCGCACGCCGCTGGCCGCCGCCTCGATCAGCTCGCCGTTGTCGGCGACGATGGCGGCATGGCTGTAGATGCTGTCGCCGCACCAGGCGATCAGTTCGGAGACCGGGCCGCAGCCCAGTTGCAACAGGATGTCGCCGACCTGCAACTGATCGGGAGCGAACGCGGGCAAAGCGGGCTGTGCAGTCATGGCTGAGGCTCCTTGGTGGGTGACGCGGTGGATGCGGAAACGCTGACCCGGTTGCGGCCGGCGGCCTTGCTGGCGTAGAGCGCGGCATCGGCCCGCTGCAACAGCGCCGCGGCGCTCTCGCCGCGCTGCCATTGCGCCACGCCGACGCTCAGCGTGCATGACAGCGCCTGGCCCTCGCGCGGCAGCGGCTGCGCGGCGATGTGCTGGCGGATGTCCTCGGCCACGCGCCGCGCCGCCTCCAGGGTGGCGCCGGGCATCAGCAGCAGCATCTCGTCGCCGCCCTGGCGGCCGAGCGTGTCGCTGCTGCGCAGGCGCGCCCGCGCGCAGGCGGCGACCCAGCGCAGGCAGGCGTCGCCGCCGGCGTGGCCATGGAGGTCGTTGATGCGCTTGAAATCGTCGATGTCGATGTAGGCCAGCGCCAGCGGCTGCGCGTGGCGCGCGGCGTCCTCCAGCGCCTCGGCCAGGCGCTGCTGCAGCGCCGCGCGGGTCAGCAGGCCGGTGAGTTCGTCGACCATCGCCAGGCGGCTGGCGCGATCGCGGTCGCGCCGCAGTTCCAGGATCTGCTCGGCCAGACCGAAGGTCACCAGCAGGCAGGAGATCGCCAGCGCCAGGCTGATGCCGTGCGCCAGCACCGGTGCGGCCAGGTCCAGGCGCAACCACCCGGTCAGTTCCAGGCAGCGCAGCACGCACAGCATCCACAGCGGGGTCCACGAGGCCAGCAACGGCCAGGCGTAGCGCTGCCCGCGCAAGGCCAGCAACAGGCAGCACGGCAGCAGCAGTGCGGCGCCGACGATCAGCCCGAGGTTGCCGAGCACGCTCAGCACCGCCGCGTCCGACAGCAGGCAGGCCACGGCGATGCCGAGCAGGAACAGCGCGCACAGCCGCAGCACCCGGTCCAGCCGCGGCAGTTGCCGCTGCATCTCCAGTTGCCGGCGCTGGAAGGTGATGATGAAGAAGCCGCCGAGCGCGGCAACGATGCGCATCGGCGTCGGCGAGGATGCGAACACGCTGGCCAGGCCCGGCACCGCGCGCGCCTCGCCGCCGAGGCCGAGCAGGTACAGCAGCACGCACATCACGTTGGCGGTGAAGTACCCGTAGATCGGCTCGCGCAGGCGCGCCCACAACGCGATCGCCAGGATCGCCAGCACCGCGGTCGAGCCGAGGATGAAGGCGCGCCAACCGACGTAGCGCAGGTCATCGCGCTGCACCTGCGCCAGCGGCACGATGCCCACCGGCATCGGCATCGCCGCCGGCGCATGCACCCGCAGCCAGATCGAGGCACCGGCCGGCAATCCGTGCGGCAGGGCGATCACCAGGGCGCGGGTCGAGTAGCGCAGGTCCGCGTCGGCGCCGTAGATCGCGCGCCGGGTCGGCGTGGTGCAGCCCGGCACCCAGGCCTCGACCCGGGTCAGGTAGGGCGCCTGCAGCACCAGTTGCGGCTGGCCTTCGCTGCCGATCGCACGGTCGGCGCGGATGCGCCACCAGGTCGGTCGCTTGCTGCGCTCGTACAGGGTCGCGCCGTGGCCGGCATCGGCGAACGCGGCATCGTGGCGCCCGGCCACCACCTCCGGCGCCGGCGGGTCGGCGGCCAGCCGTTGCAACAGCAGCTCCTGCCCCAATGCCGACCCGACCATCCCCAGGCACAGCAGCAGGCAGCACCAACGGCACAGGCGCTTCAATCGATGGGCTTCCAGATGAGATCCGCATCGAGCGTAGCGCACGCCGCGGCGGCGCTCGTATCCAAATTCACGGTGCCATCACGCACGCAGCACGCTCGCGAAGGTTTGCGCAGGTGCATGCCGCAGTGCCGCGAAGGCGTGGCCGCCAAGGTCCTGAAACGTCGCATCCTTGGCCCTTTCGCCCTTGGAATGAGCGTGTACGCCCCCGTCGCCACGCGCTCGGCAGCGGCGGAGGATCCTTGATCGTGATGGAAACGACACAACCGCCCTCTGGCTGCGAGGTCGGCCGGCATCGGCACGCGAACGCCCCTACTATCGCCGGTCCGCGAACGGCACCGGATCGCACGAGCGAATGACACCGGTATCATACCAAGCGCCGCCGCGGATCCCTATCCTTGAGCGGAGGCTTTCCATGACCGTATCGCGCTGGTTGCTGCTTTCCTCCACCCTCGCCCTGGCAGGCGGGGTCGTCGCCGATGCCCCGGCCCTGACCGGCACTGCGTCGCGCCCGCAACTGACCAGCAGCGAGGCGGCCAACCAGACCGTCGCCCGCCACCTGGCCCAGGCCGGCCCGATCGGCGCGCTGGTCACCGACAACTGGGATCCGAGCGGCGGGGTCGCGTTGCTGCAGGCCGATTACGCGGTGGCGGCCGACGGCAGCACCCGCTACCGCACCGTGCAGGCGGCGGTGGACGCCGCGGTCGCCGCCGGCGGCAGCATGCGCCGCTACATCAGCGTGGCGCCGGGCACCTACACCGAAGTGGTCTGCGTCCCCGCCGCGGCGCCGCCGCTGACCCTGTTCGGCCTGGGCGGCAGCCCGGCCAGCACCACCATCCGCTTCGGCAATGCCAACCCGACGCCCAAGCCCACCGGCAGCGCCACCCATCCCTGCGCCAGCAACGCCGCCAGCAGCACCGTCGGTACCTCCGACAGCGGCACCGTGACCGTGCGCGCCGCGCAGTTCCAGGCCCGCAACCTGGCGATCGTCAACAGCTACGTCGAGGGTACCTACAGCGGCAGCAACCAGTCGGCGGTGGCGCTGGCGTTGCGCGGCGACAAGGCGGTGCTGGAGAACGTGGTGCTGACCGGCAACCAGGACACCCTGCTGGTCAGCGCGGGCAGCGCCAACACGGTGATCCGCGCCTATTTCAAGGGCGGCACCATCGAGGGCGACACCGACTTCATCTTCGGCTCGGGCGTGGCGGTGTTCGCCGGCAGCACCATCCGCTACACCGCCGCGCGCCGCGGCACCAACGACGGCGGGGTGATCTTCGCGCCCAGCACCCGGCCGGGCAGCAGCTACGGCTTCCTGGCCATCGGCAGCACCTTCGATGCGGTCGGCAGTCCGGGCAGCGGCACGGTGTGGCTGGGGCGGGCCTGGGACGAGAGCGTGGGCAGCCTGTCCAACTACGTCGACGGCACCTCGCCCAACGGCAAGGTGGTGATCCGCGATTCGACGCTGGGCGGGCACATCCGCAAGAGCGCGCCGTGGAACGCCTCGACCATCGGCCGGCCGTACTGCAGCAGCAACTGCAGCAATTCGGCCAACCGCTTCTACGAGTACGCCAACAGCGGCGCCGGCAGCGCGCCCTGAGGCATGCCGGCGCGGTGGGCGGGCGGGCTCAGCCCAGCCCGGCCCACCAGGCGCGCCACAGCGTCGCCATCTGTCCGGGCGGCCTGGGCGTGACGGCCGCCTGCTGCACGGTCCGCGCACGCGCCAGCGCCGACAGGATGCGCCGCGGACGCGGGCCACGCACGCGGCGCGGCCAGGGTTTCAGCAGCGCCTGCGCCCAGCGCTCGCGCTGCTGTGGCTCCTCGCCGCCGCGCAGCGCCAGCGGCGCGGTCGCGGCGCCGCCCTCGGCCAGGCGTTGCGCCAGCACCTGCAGCGCGACCGGCACTGCGGCGCCCTCGGCGGGAGCCTCGAACAGTGCGCGCTCGACCGCGACCACCGCCTGCGCGAACGGCTCCAGCCGCTCCAGCGCATGCGCCGTGTCCGCCGCCGCCGCGCGCGCCTGCGGCAGGCTCGGCAAGGCCTCGGCCAGTTGCGTCCACGGCGCGGCCACCGGCTCCAGTACCCGGCCCAGCGGATGCCGCGAGCGCTGCCCGGCCCAACTGCGCAGTTCCTCGCCCCACCACGCCAGCTTGGCGTCGGCCGGCAGCGGATCGCCGGGGATGTTGAGGATGTCGTCGAACTCCTGCAGCAGGGCGAACCAGGCCACGGTGCGGGCGCGCTGCGGCGCCGGCACGAAGGCCTCGGCCACGGCCCATTCCGGCCAGCGGCGGCGCCATTTGTCGAGGAAGGCATCCAGGGCGGACGAACTGCTCATGCGATCGGTGGATCCGGATTCAGGCGCGCGCAACAGAGAGGTCGCGCAACGCGGGAGTGAGCGCGTCGTCGCGCAGAACGCGCAGTTTACGTGCGTGATAGGTAGATGCCGAGCGGTGTCGGCGCGTCGGCAGCGACACGGCGGTCGCGGCTTCTACGCGGCGTCGCTGCAAACGCGGCGATAGCGCCCGGCTTCAAGGAACGGCGGGGCTGACCGGCCAAGCCGCGGCGTCGTGCAACTCGACGGGCGCAGCGACCATCGCATCGGCGCGCCAGGCCAGCGGATCGTCCTCGTCCAGCCGGTAGCCCCACAGCACCGCCACCGAGGCCATGCCGGCGGCACGCGCGGCGAGGATGTCGCGTTCGTCGTCGCCGACGTAGGCCACCTCGTGCGGCGCCACGCCCAGCCGCTGCGCGGCGACCTGCAGCGGCAACGGATGCGGCTTGCGCTCGGGCAGCGTGTCGCCGCCGATCAGCACCGCACAGCGCTTCTCCCACTGCAACTGCGGCAGGATCAACCGGGCCAGCGCCTCGGGCTTGTTGGTGACGATGCCCCACACGCTGCCGGCGTCTTCCAGTCGCTGCAGCAGTTCCGGGATGCCGCCGAACGGCTGCGAATGGCGCCCGATCAGCGCCTCGTAGTGGCGCAGGAACGCCGGGATCAGCGCATCGCGTTCGGTCGCGGGCAGATCCGGAAAGGCGACGCCGAGCATCGCCCGCGAGCCCTTCGACACCACCGGCCGCAACTGCGCCAGGTCGAGCGCAGGACGCCCGTGCTCGGCCAGCAGCGCATTGGCCGCGGCCAGCAGATCCGGCGCACTGTCCAGCAACGTGCCATCCAGATCGAACAGCACCACCCGCGGATACCCTCGCCGCGGCAGCGGCGCTTCCCTATTCCCCATTCCCGATTCCCGGCTTTGCCGCACACGCCAGGTAATTCACCTCGGTCCGCGACGACAACCGCGCACGATTGCGCCACGGCTCGTAGGCCAGGCCGCTGACGTCGCGCAGCTGCAGTTCGGCCTGGCGCAACCAGGCGGCCAGTTCCGCCGGCTTGATGAAATCCTGGTAGCGGTGGGTGCCGGTGGGCAGCAGCCGTGCCACGTACTCGGCACCGACGATGGCCAGGGCGAACGCGGCCGGGGTGCGGTTGAGGGTGGACAGGAACAGCTGTCCGCCGGGCTTGAGCAGGGTTGCGCAGGCGCGCACGATCGCCGCCGGATCGGGCACGTGCTCGAGCATTTCCATGCAGGTGATCGCATCGAAACTGCCCGGCTGCGCCGCCGCCAGGTCCTCGACCGACCGCACGCGGTAGTCGACCTCGACCCCGGATTCGAACTGGTGCAGGCGCGCGACCTTGATCAGTTCCGGCGACAGGTCGATGGCGGTGACCTGCGCGCCCTCCTTGGCCAGCGCCTCGCTGAGCAGGCCGCCGCCGCAGCCCACGTCCAGCACCGTCGCCCCGCGCAGCGGCAGGCGCTCGGCGACGTAGCGCAGGCGCACCGGGTTGAGCGCGTGCAGCGGCTTCTGCGGGCCGTCGGCGTCCCACCAGCGGGTGGCCAGGGCGCCGAACTTGTCCAGTTCGGCCTGATCGAAATTGGCGGAGGCGTTGGCGGCGGAAGCGGTCATGGCGGATTCTCGTTGGGGCCGCGCGCGCGGCGCGGCACGGCGAACATAGCGGATCAGGCGTGGACGCTGCGGATACGTTCGCGCCATTCGCGCGCATTGGCGACCAGCGCGTCGACGTCCATGTCCACCAGCACGCGCTGGCTGAGCTTGGGCTGGCCGGCGATCCACACATCGCTGACCTGCTGCCGGCCGGTGGCGTACACCAGTTGCGACAGCACGTTGTGCAGCGGCTGGGTCTCCAGCGCCGACAGGTCCACGCAGATCAGGTCGGCCTGCTTGCCCGGCTCGATCGAGCCGATCGTCTCGCCGAAGCCCAGCGCGCGCGCGCCGCCCAGGGTGGCCGCGCGCAGCGTGCTGGCCGCGTCCAGCGCGGTGGCGTCGTTGGCCACGGCCTTGGCCAGGATCGCCGCGGTGCGGTTCTCGCTGAACATGTCCAGGTCGTTGTTGCTGGCGCAGCCGTCGGTGCCGATCGCCAGGTTCACGCCCGCACGCTGCAGCGCGCAGGCCGGGCAGAACCCGGAAGCGAGCTTGAGGTTGGATTCGGGGCAATGCACCACGCTGACCCCGCGCTCGGCGCACAGGTGGATCTCCGCGTCGGTGAGCTGGGTCATGTGCACCGCGATCAGGCGGTCGTTGACCAGGCCCAGCCGGTCCAGCCGCGCCAGCGGGCGCTGCCCGTACTGCTTGAGCGAGTCGGCGATTTCCTGCGCGGTCTCGTGGGTGTGCAGGTGCACCGGCACCTCGAGCTGGTCGGACAGCATCCGCACCCGCTCGAAGTTGGCGTCGTTGACCGTGTACGGCGCATGCGGAGCGAAGGCGATGCCGACCAGCGGATCGCCGCGCCACTGGTCGTGCACCTCGCAGGCGCGGGCGAAGTACTCGTCGGAGGTCTTGGCCCAGGCGGTCGGGAAATCGATGATCACCGTGCCGACTCGCGCGCGGAAGCCGTGCTGCTTGTACACCGCGGCCTGCACGTCGGCGAAGAAGTAGTTCTCGTTGGCGCAGGTGGTGCCGCCGCGCAGCATCTCGGCGATGGCCAGCGCGGTGCCGTCGGCGACGAACTCCGGGCCGATCACCGCGGTCTCCACCGGCCAGATGTGCTGCTGCAGCCACACCATCAGCGGCAGGTCGTCGGCGATGCCGCGCAGCAGGGTCATCGGATTGTGCGTGTGCGCGTTGACCAGGCCCGGCAGCAGCGCCGCGTCCGGGCGCGAGACGGTGCGCGCGGCGGCGAAGCGCGTGCGCGCCTCGGCGGTCGGCAGCACCGCCACGATCTCGCTGCCGCGCACCGCCACCGCGTGGTCTTCCAGCACCACCGCATGCGGCTCGATCGGGACCACGTAGCCGGCTTCGATCAGCAGGTCGCAGGATTCGGGAATGGAGGTCATCGCAGGGACTCTGGAAAAGGAAGGATCACGGTGCCGGTGCCGTCTGGGCCTGGCGGATGCGCCGCTGATACACGCGCAGCACCAGCCACTGCAGCAGGAAGATCGCCAGGAAGCCGAAGCGGCCCAGCCAGGGTGCGACCATGCCCACCGGGATGCACAACGCGAACACCACCGGCGACACCGCCGCGCGCAGCTTCATCGCCTGCGTCTGCAGCGGACCCAGTCGCTGCGCCAGGCCTTCCTTGCGCACCGCATAGGCATGCAGCCAGTATCCGGCCAGGCCGATCGCCGCCAGATGCGCGCAGTACACCGAGAAGGCCTCGTGGCTGCCGAAATAGTCCGAATACAGCGCGGTGGAGAACGGCAGCAGGCCGATCAGCAGCAACTGCAGCACGTTGAGCCAGATCAGCCGGTCGTCGAACTGGCGAATGTGCCGGCACAGCTGCAGATGCGACTTCCAGAACAGCGCGGTGACCAGGAAGCTGACCGCGAAGCCGATGAACAGCGGCAGCATCCGGTGCAGCGCGGCCAGGATGCCGCCGGCGGCCTCGACCTCGGCATGCCCCGGCACCTTGATCTCCACCGCCAGCAAGGTGATGGCGATGGCGAAGACCGCATCGCTGAAGAACACGACGCGGTCGTGCGGGTACTTGCTGTCGACGCTGTCGGCGTGGCTGGTGGTCACGGAAATTCCTGGAAGCGAGGTGGTCCTTCACCGCCGCGCGGCGCTCCGGCGCTTGGCGCTGCCTGGCCGCCGCACGCCAGCGCGTGCGCATGCCCGCGGCCGGCGGCGGCCGCGGGCGTGCCGGCTTACTTGACGCGCGAGACGTATTCGCCCGAACGCGTGTCGACGCGGATCACTTCCTCCTGGCCGACGAACAGCGGCACGCGCACCACCGCGCCGGTCTCCAGGGTGGCCGGCTTGCCGCCGCCGCCGGAGGTGTCGCCGCGCACGCCCGGGTCGGTCTCGACGATCTTCAGTTCGACGAAGTTCGGCGGGGTGACCTGGATCGGCGTGCCGTTCCACAGCGTCACCACGCAATCTTCCTCGCCCTTGATCCACTTGGCGGCGTCGCCGACGCCGGCCTTGTCGGCCTGCACCTGCTCGAAGGTTTCCTGCTGCATGAAGTGCCAGTACTCGCCGTCGCTGTACAGGTACTGCATGTCAGTGTCGACCACGTCGGCCGCTTCCACGCTGTCGGTCGCCTTCATGGTCATTTCGACCACGCGCCCGGACTTGATGAAGCGGTACTTGACGCGGGTGAACGCCTGGCCCTTGCCGGGCTTGACGTATTCGGTATCGGTGATGATCGCAGGCTCGCTGTTGACCAGGATCTTCATCCCGTTCTTGACGTCGTTCATGCCGTAGCTGGCCATCTGAAACTCCTCGGGTAAGGCAAACCCGCCGCGTTCGGCGGCCGGCCGGATAGAATGGAAGCTCCGCCGCAACGGCGGGCGCTCGTGTGATGACCGCCTATGATAACCGCAGCCCCCCGCCCGATGCAGCCGTCCCCGCCCCTGCCCGCCGCCGCGCCGCCGCGCTGGCAGCAGGCCTGGCGCGACGCGGTGCGCGATCCGCGCGAACTGCTGGCCTTGCTGGACCTGGACCCGCAGGCGCTGGACGTCTCCGAACAGGCTGCGACGCAGTTCGCGCTGCGCGTGCCGCGCAGCTTCGTCGCGCGCATGCGCGCGGGCGACCCACACGATCCGCTGCTGCGCCAGGTGCTGCCGATCGACGACGAGCAGCGCCTGGTCGCCGGCTTCGCCCTGGATGCGGTCGGCGACACCGCGGCCAAGAAGGCCGACGGGGTGATCCACAAATACCGCGGCCGCGCCTTGCTGGTGGCCACCGGCAGTTGCGCCGTGCACTGCCGCTACTGCTTCCGCCGGCACTTTCCGTATGCCGACGAGACCGCCGCGCGCGATGGCTGGCGCACGGCGGTGGCGGCGATCGCGGCCGACCCCAGCATCGAGGAAGTGATCCTGTCCGGCGGCGATCCGCTGTCGCTGGCCACCCCGAAACTGGTCGAACTCACCGAGGCGCTTGCGGCGCTGCCGCAGCTCAAGCGCCTGCGCATCCACAGCCGCCTGCCGGTGGTGCTGCCCGAACGCGTCGACGCGCCACTGCTGGCCTGGCTGCGCGCACTGCCGTGGCCGCTGGCGTTCGTGATCCACGCCAACCACGCCAACGAATTCGATGCCGGCGTCGATGCCGCGCTGGCGCGCCTGCGCGAGGCCGGTGCGCACCTGCTCAATCAGGCGGTGCTGCTGCGCGGGGTCAACGACAGCGTGGAGGCGCTGGCCGCGCTGAGCGAGCGCAGCTTCGCCGCCGGCGTGCTGCCCTACTACCTGCACCAGTTGGACCGGGTGCAGGGCGTGGCCCATTTCGAAGTCGACGATGCCACGGCGCTGGCGCTGCACCAGGCGCTGGCCGCGCGCCTGTCTGGCTACCTGGTGCCGAAGCTGGTGCGCGAGATCGCCGGCGACACCGGCAAGCGTCCATTGATGCCCTGACCCGCGCGATGGCGACCGCCACGCGAGCGGCGGCCGCAGGCCGCGGCGCCGCGGCAACCCTCAGGCATCGGCCGGCGACGCATCCTCGCTGGCCAGCAACTGGCGGAACTCCTCGGCGCTGAGCGGGCGGCTGAGCCAGAAGCCCTGCCCCAGTTCGCAGCCGCGCTCGCGCAACAGCTCGAACTGCGCCTCCTGCTCGATGCCCTCGGCGACCACGGTGATGTCCAGCGAATGCGCCATCGCGATGATCGCGGTGGTCAGCGCCAGATCGTCCGGATCGCGCTGCAGGTCGGCGACGAAACTCTTGTCGATCTTGACCCCGTCCACCGGCACCTGGCGCAGGTGACTCAGGCCGGAGAAGCCGGTGCCGAAGTCGTCCAGCCAGACCTTGACGCCGGTGCGGTGCAGCCGCGCCAGCATGCTTGCCGCCTGCAGCTCGTCGCCGATCACCGCGGTCTCGGTCAGTTCCAGGTGCAGTTGCGCCGCCGGCAGCCCGGACTCGCGCAGGCAGTCGGCCACCACTTCGGGCAGATCGCCGCTGCGCAACTGCCGCGGCGAGACGTTGACCGAGACGAACAGGTCGGCGCTGCCGTCGGCGCGGCGCCACTGGGTGGCCTCGCTGCAGGCCGCGCGCAGCACCTTGGGGCCGATGCTTTCGATCAGCCCGCTCTGCTCGGCCACGTCGATGAACACCGTCGGCGAGATCGTGCCCATCGCCGGATGCTGCCAGCGCAGCAGCACTTCCACGCCGACCATGCGCCGGTCCTGGGTGCGGAAGATCGGCTGGTAGGCCAGCTTGAGTTCGTCGCGCTCCCAGGCGCCGCGCAGCTCGTGCTCCATGTGCACGCGCCGCTCCACCGCATAGTCCATCGCGCGGCTGTAGAAGCGGTGGCAGTTCTTGCCGGCCAGCTTGGCCTGGTACATGGCGATGTCGCCGTTCTTCAACAGCGCCGACGCATCCTCGGCATCGCCCGGATAGACGGTGATGCCGATCGAGGTGCCCATGAACACCTCGCGGCCCTGGATCCGCAGTGGCTCGCGCAGTTCCTGCACCAGCCGCTGCGCCAGGGCGGTGGCGACCTTGGCCGCTTGCGCGTCCTCCACCAGGATCACGAACTCGTCGCCACCGAAGCGCGCCAGCAGCGCGTCGTCGCCGCCCAGTTGCTCGACGGCCAGCTGGATGCGCCGCGCGAACTGCAGCAGGGCTTCGTCGCCGGCCTCGTGACCGAGGGTGTCGTTGATCCGCTTGAAGTCGTCGATATCAGCGAACAGCAGCGCCAGCCGGCGTTGCGAGGCGCGTGCCGACAGCATGCGATGGTCCAGCGCCTCGCGGAACGCGAGCCGGTTGGTGAGCCCGGTCAACGCATCGGTGTAGGCCATGTGGCGCACATCGCGGTCGTGGCGGGCGATCGCCTCGCTCATCCGCCCGAACGCGCGCAGCAATTCGCTGACCTCGTCGTGGCGGCCGCTGTCGCGACGCTCCACCGCATAGTTGCCGGCCTCGATCTGGCGCGCGGCCGCCGCCATCCAGCGCAACGGTGCTACCAGGGTGCGCTGCACGTAGACCGTCACCATCGCCGCGGTCAGGCCCAGCGCGGCCAGCAACAGCAGCAACCAGCCGAGATGGCGCTTGCCCAGTTCGCCCAGGCGCTGGTCGAGGTTCTGCCCGGCCTTGCGCTCGTATTCCTGCGCACGCGTCCAGGACATGCCCACCCGGACCCCGCCCACGCGCTGGTCGCCGATCATGATCGGCATCGACACGTCGAGGAACTCCGGCGACTCCTGGGCCAGCAGCCCCTTTGCGCGGATCGCGGCCTCGGCCATCGGCCCGCGCATGCGCTGTCCGTACCCCGCCATGCCCTCGCTGCCGTCGTGGATCAGCCGCCCATCGGCGTCGTAGACCAGCACATAGGCCACCGCGACATAGCCCAGCGCGCCGCGCACCTGCGTGCCGATCGCGTCCAGGTCGGAGTAGTACACCGGATTGGCGAGCGAATCGGCCAACTGCCGCGCCAGCGACTCGCCGCGGGTGCGCATGCTGCTGTCGAACAGGCTGTGGATGGCGTTGCCGCTGAGCGTGCGCACCTCGCGCTGCATCGCCGCCTGGCGCTCCAGCAGCAGGGCAAGGATCGCCATCACCAGCAGCGCAGCCACGCCCATGGCCAGCAGGAACCTGGCCTGCAACCCGAAACGCATGCTCTTCATTCCACTTCCAGCCTCACCCGCGCCACGCCGGCGCGCAGGCTGTCCAGGCGCTTCTGCGACGCCGGATCGATCGGATAGAACCCGGAGGTCCCGAAGAACTGGCGCAGCGCCGCGCGCCCCTGCGGGTCGTCGGCGGCATGCAGCAGGACCTCACGCAAGCGCGTCTCCACCTCGGTGGGCAGGTCGCTGCGCACCATCTCCACTGCGCGCGGATACGGCTCGCTGCGGTAGATCACCCGGAAATCGCGCAGGAACGCCGGCGGAATGCGGCGCTCGTCGTCCCAGTCGAGGTTGCTGAACGCCCCCGCATCCACCAGGTGCTTGTGCACGAAGGCGGCGATGTTCAGCTCCGAGCGCGCGAACACATAGCCGACCGTGTCCGCCGAGGGCTGGTCCTTGGTCGAGAGCAGGATCTCCGGGTGCAGATCGTGCTCAAACAGCGTCATCATCGGCACCAGATAGGCGCTGGTGGACAGCGCGCTCTGCAGGGCCAGGGTATGTCCCTTCAGGTCCGACAGGTCATGCACGGGCCCGTCGCGGCGCACGAAGAACACGGTGTGGTACTGGCGCACGCCGTTGCGCTCGGTCAGCAGCAGCGGCTTGGCGCCGCCGCGCTGTTCCAGCGCCATGGCGGTGGCGGCGGTCTCGGTGACCCAGTCGACCCGGCCACGGCGCAGGTAACTGCTCATCTGCTGGCTGTCGCGGGCCATCAGGATCTGCCCGGAAGTGATGCCGACCTCGCGCATGCGCGGCACCACGTAGTCCAGCAGCGGCTTGAGTTGCTCGTAATGGGCCTTGGGGTTGTCGCTGATGCGCCCCAGCACCAGCACCGAGGGCCGCGCGTGCACGGACGCGGGCCAGCAGATCGCCAGCGCCAGCCACACCACGACCACCCGCCAACGCGAACTGGACAAACCGCGATCCCCAAATAGACCTTGCAAAGCCTAGCCGAAAGCGCATGCCGGTGACAGCGTCACAGAATGGCGCCTTCCGTGCCGGTGTCCCTGGCCCGGCCCGTGCCTCGAGACAGGTGCCGCACTCGTCGCCTTCGCGCCTTGACGGGCCTCAGTTTCCGGCCTGTCCGGCCAGCCGCGCCATGCGCTGCGCATCGGACAGCACGCCGCGCAGCAGGCGCACCTCCTGTTCGGTCAGCTCGGTGCGCAGGAACAGCCGGCGCAGCTTGCGCATCGCCGAATCCGGGGCGCGCCCCTTGTGGAAGTCGATGTCGTCCAGGGTCTCGGCCAACTGCCCGAACAGGCCTTCCACCTGCGCATGACTGGCCGGCGCCTCGCGGAAGCCCGGTGCCGGCACAGGCGCCGGGGCGACGCCGCGCAAGTGCGCCAGGCGCAGCTCGTAGGCCAGCACCTGCACCGCCGCGGCCAGATTGAGCGAGCTGAACGCCGGATCGGAAGGAATGTGCACGGCCGCATGGCACAGTTGCAGTTCCTCGTTGGTCAGGCCGGTGCGCTCGCGGCCGAACACCAGCGCCACTTCCGCCGGCTCGGCGCTGGTCGCGGTCAGGCGCTGCGCGGCATCGGCCGGCAGCAGTTCCTCCAGCGACACGCGGCGGCTGCGCGCGGTGCAGCCCAGCACCAGCCGGCAATCGGCCACCGCGTCGCTGAGCTCGGGCAACACCGGCGCCTGCTGCAGCAGGTCCTCGGCCCCGGCAGAACGCCGGTAGGCCTCGGTCTCGAGTTCGCACTCCGGCGCCACCAGCACCAGCCGCGACAGCCCCATGGTCTTCATCGCGCGCGCGGCCGCGCCGATGTTGCCGGGATGCTGGGTCCCGACCAGGACGAAGCGGATACGGGTGGAATCGGTCATGGCAGCACGGCAGGCGAAGAGAACGGGGGCGTAGATGGTAAACTGTGCGGCCGGCCTTGGCGCCGGACTGCTCTTTTCCTCCTCCAGACCCACCTCCGCCTTCTCGGGAGCGCTTGCCATGCAAAAACCCGCCGTCACCGTCATGGTCAAGGCCGCCCGCCTCGCCGGCAACGTCCTGTTGCGCCACATCAACCGCCTGGAAGCACTGAACGTGGTGCAGAAGGACCGCATGGACTACGCCAGCGAAGTCGATGCCGATGCGGAGAAGGTGATCGTCAAGGAACTGCGCCGCGCCTATCCCGACTACGGCGTGATGGGCGAGGAAGGCGGCGTGCAGGGCGGCGGCCGCTACATGTGGGTGATCGACCCGCTCGACGGCACCAGCAACTACCTGCGCGGCTTTCCGCACTACTGCGTGTCGATCGCCCTGGTCGAGAACGGCGAGCCGGTCGACGCGGTGATCTTCGATCCGCTCCGCAACGAACTGTTCACCGCCAGCCGCGGCAACGGCGCGGTGCTCAACGACCGCCGCATCCGCGTCAGCGAGCGCAAGGAACTCAACGGCGCCATGGTCCACACCGGCTTCGCCCCGCGCGAGCGCAAGCGCGCCAGCCCGCAGCTCAAGTGCGTGGATGCGCTGCTGGTGCAGGCCGAGGACATCCGCCGCACCGGCTCGGCGGCGCTGGATCTGGCCTATGTCGCCTGCGGCCGCAGCGACGCCTACTTCGAAGCCGGGGTGAAGGCCTGGGACATCGCCGCCGGCGTGCTGCTGGTGCGCGAGGCCGGCGGCCGCGTCACCGATTTCAAGGGCGGCACCCTGGGCCGCATCGACGACCGCGGCCCACAGCAGTTCCAGGTGGTGGCCGGCAACCTCAAGGTCGGCGACGCGCTGCAGAAGCTGATCGTCAACACCGGCTTCGCCGGCGAGTTCGACGCGAAGTTCTGAGCGAAGCGACCGGCGCTGCGCCGGCGCAGCGACATCGAAACAGCAGAAAGCCGCGCACTTGCGCGGCTTTTTTTGTGCCCGACATTCGCAGATCACGCACCCGGGGATTCCCGGCGATCGCCGCGCGCGATGCCGGCCGCGCCCTGCGAAAAAAGGCATATCGACCGAGGCGGCACACGGCGCACCAGACGCCTCACGCCATGCTCACGCACTGCACGTCGTTCGCTTCACCGCTGCTTGATTGGCGCTTGCGTAGAAGAACGCGCTACGACGTGCGCCATGCAGGCACCGCGGCCTGGGGCGATGCGCACGCTGAGATCGGCAAAAAACCCCTAAAGATCCCGAAAACGCGGCCGATACAGATGCGGGTTTCTGCCCGAATTTCCCCCGCTGATCCGTGCCTGCGTTGCCGTCCCTGCGGCAATGGAGCCGGTGGCGCCGCTCTCTCGCATCTATCGGAGATCTCGCGTGTCCTTCCATCATCTCACCGTCACCAAGCGCCTGGCAATCGGCTTCTGCGGCGTGATCGCCATGTTGTTGCTGGTGGGCATCACCAGCCTGATCGGCTTCCGCAAGTTCACCAGCGCCGCCGCGCTGGACGCGCATACCTACAAGGTCATCACCCTCGGCGACCGCATGCTGGTGAGCCTGCTCAACATCGAGAGCGGCGCACGCGGCTTCGCGCTGACCCGCGATACCTCCTACCTGGAGCCGTTCGAGCTCGGCGAACGCGAGTTCCAGGCGCAATGGCAGGAGTCCAAGCAGCTGACCGCCGACAACGCGGCGCAACAGGCGCGCCTGCAGACCCTGATGCAGGACTACGCGCAGTTCATGGCCACCAAGCGCAAGGCGGTGGAGCATATGCGCAACACCGTCGCCGACAGCGACGACGCCCAGTTGGAAGCGTTCCGGACCGTCGGCAAGCAGCAGATGGACGGGCTGCGCGCCACCATCGGCCAGTACGAGAACGCCGAACGCGCGCTGCTGCAGGTGCGCAAGGCCGAGAGCGAGGCGCGCGCGCAGTCCGGCGAATGGACCAGCCTGGGCGGCATGCTGGTCGGCATCGTCGCGGCGATCCTGCTCGGCCTGCTGGTACGCAACAGCCTGATGCGCCAGCTCGGCGGCGAGCCCGCCTACGCGGCCGACGTGGTCCGCCGCATCGCCAGCGGCGACCTGTCGCAGGACGTGCGCCTGCGCACGCAGGCGCCGTCGCTGCTCAACGACATGCGGCAGATACAGGAGGAGCTGCGCACGGTGATCCAGGCGCAGACCGAGATGGCCCGGCAGCATGCCGCCGGCCAGATCAGCTTCCGCATGGACGAAGCGCGTTTCCCCGGCGACTACGGGCGCATGGTGCGCGACACCAATGCCCTGGTGCACAGCCATATCGCGGTCAACCAGCGGCTGATCGCGCTGATGGGCGAGTACGCCGAAGGCGACCTCAGCCGCGACCTGGAGCAGTTCCCCGGCGAGATGGCGATCCTGACCGAGACCATGGCCAAGGTGAAGCGCAACCTCGGCGCGATCAATCACGAAATCGACCTGCTGGTGCGCGCCGCCGCGCAGGGTGACTTCTCGCGCCGCGGCGAAGCGCAGCGCTTCCGCCACGCCTTCCACGACATGGTCGCCAACCTCAACACGATGATGACCGGCACCGAGACCAACCTGGCGGCGCTGTCGCAGTTGCTGCGCGCGATCGCCGCCGGCGACCTCACCCAGACCATGCAGGGCGAGTTCCACGGCGTGTTTGCACGGATGCGCGACGACGCCAACGCCACCGTCGCGCAGCTGACCGACATGGTCGGCCGCATCCAGCAGGCCGCGGCCAGCATCGACACCGCTGCCGGCGAGATCGCCAGCGGCAACGACGACCTGTCGCGCCGCACCGAGCAGCAGGCCGCCAGCCTGGAGGAAACCGCCGCCTCGATGGAGGAGCTGACCGCCACGGTCAAGCAGAACGCCGAGCACGCACGCCAGGCCAACCAACTCGCCGCCGGCGCGGCCGCGGTCGCCTCGCAACGCGGCGCGGTGGTCGGCCAGGTGGTGGACACCATGAGCGGCATCGAGACCGCGTCGAAGAAGATCGCCGACATCATCTCGGTGATCGACGGCATCGCCTTCCAGACCAACATCCTGGCGCTCAACGCCGCGGTGGAGGCGGCCCGTGCCGGCGAACAGGGCCGCGGCTTCGCCGTGGTCGCCAGCGAGGTCCGCACCCTCGCCCAGCGCTCGGCCAGCGCCGCCAAGGAAATCAAGACGCTGATCGACGACTCGGTCGAGCGCGTGAGCGCGGGCTCGACCCTGGTCGCCCAGGCCGGCACGACGATGCAGGACATCGTGGCCTCGGTGCAGCGCGTCACCGACATCATGGGCGAGATCGCCGCCGCCTCGCAGGAGCAGTCCGCCGGCATCGAGCAGGTCAACCAGACCGTCACCCAGATGGACGAGACCACCCAGCAGAACGCCGCCCTGGTCGAAGAAGCCACCGCCGCAGCACGCGCGATGGAGCAGCAGGCCGGCGACCTGGTGGAGATCGTGGGCCAGTTCCAGGTGCGCAGCGAGACCTACCCGATGGTGGCGCAACTGGTCGCCCGCGCGACCGCCAACGCGGCCTAGTCGGAACGCCCCACACGGCACGGACACTGTAGAGGGACGGGCCGTCGTCGACGGCCCAGTCCCATGATGCCGGCACGCGCTGCAACCCTGCAGACGTTCCTGTAGGAGCGGCTTCAGCCGCGATGCCTTACCGGTAACGCGTCGCGGCTGAAGCCGCTCCTACACAAAGCGGAAATCGCCCCCACTAAAGCCCCGGCATCCACAAAAAGAAAAAGCCGCGCATCCGCGCGGCTTTTTTGTTCGCAGGAGGAGTGTTTCAGGCCCAGAAAATCATGCTTCTACGATTCCCCATTCCCGATTCCCCCCTCCCAGCCCCATCAGGGCCGACGCGCCAGCGCCTCCACATCCTTCGCCTTCGGCAGCAGGTCCTGCTTGGTGACCTGGAACGGCCCGATCGACAGCAGCGGCACCGCCACGATCACCGAGGAGACCACCACGATCACCGCGCCGATCATGTGGGTCAGCGCCAGGCCTTCCATCGACTCGCCGCCGTACAGGTACAGCGCCAGCGCCGACAGGAAGAACATCACCGCGGTGATCACCGTCCGCGACAGGGTCTGGTTGATCGAGCGGTTCAGTACCTCGATTGGCTCCACGCGCAGGCTGCGGAAGTTCTCGCGCACGCGGTCGAACACCACGATGATGTCGTTGATCGCAAAGCCCATCACCGACAGCAGGCCGGCCAGCACGGTGAGGTCGAACTCGCGGCCGGTGACCGACACGTAGGCCACCGTCACCAGCAGGTCGAACAGCGCGGTCAGGCTGGCCACCACCGCGAACTTCCACTCGAAGCGGAAGGCGATGTAGATCAGGAAGCCGACCAGCATGAACACCGTGGCGTAGACGCCGTTCAGCGCCAGGTCCTTGCCGACCTGCGGGCCGACGAACTCGCCCGGCTTGACCGTGGCCGGGTTCTGCGGCGTGCTCACCGCCTTGCGCACCTGCTCGGCGAGGTTCTTGGTGATGTCCTCGTTGTTGTGCTCGCCCTGCGGCTGCAGGCGGATCACCACCTCGTTGCCGCTGCCGACGTTCTGCACCTGCGCGTTCTCGAAGCCGGCCTTGCCCAGTTGCTCGCGCACCTGGTCCACGTCGACCGGCTTCTGAAAGCTGGTCTGCACCAGTGCGCCGCCGGTGAACTCCAGCGCGTAGTTGAAGCCCTTGGCGAAGATCACCGCGAACGAGGCCAGCGCCAGCACCAGCATCAGCACCAGGGTCGGGTGCCGCCAGCGCATGAAGTCGATCTTGGTGTCGTTGGGGATCAGGTGAAGCGGGAAGATTTTCATTGGAGACCGCTCTGCGATTTTTTGGACCCCGCGCCTGCCGGCGCGGGGACGTGCGGAAGGTGGCGTGCGTGGCTCAGATCGCCACGGACTTGATCTTCTTGCGACGGCCGTAGATCAGCACCGCCAGCGCGCGCGACACGGTGATCGCGGTGAACATCGAGGCGAAGATGCCGATGATCATGGTCAGCGCGAAGCCCTTCAGCGGGCCGGTACCGAACGCGTACAGCGCCACGCCGACGATCAGACCGGTGAGGTTGGCGTCGAGGATGGTGCCGCCGGCCTTCTCGTAACCGGCGGCGATCGCCGACTTCGGCGGCACGCCCAGCCGCAACTCTTCGCGGATACGTTCGTTGATCAGCACGTTGGCGTCCACCGACAGGCCCACCGACAGCGCCAGGCCGGCGAAGCCCGGCAGGGTCATGGTGGCGCCGAACAGCGACATCACCGAGACCACGATCAGCAGGTTCATCAGCAGCGCGACCGAGGTGATCAGGCCGAACATGCGGTAGTACACGCTGAAGAACACCAGGGTGAACAGGAACGCGTAGACCACTGCGGTGATGCCGCGCTCCACGTTCTCCGCGCCCAGGCTGGGGCCGATCACGTATTCCTCGACGAAGTCCATCGGCGCGGCCAGCGAACCGGCGCGCAGCAGCTTGGCCAGGTTCTCGGCCTCGGTCTTCTCCAGGCCGGTGGTCTGGAAGTTCTTGCCGAACACGCCGGCGATGCGGGTCGGCGCCAGTGCCTCCTCGTTGACGCGCACGCTGCGCACTTCCTTGCCGTCGACCATGGTCACGGTGGGGATGCGTTCGATGTAGACCACCGACATCAGCTTGCCGGTATTGGCGCTGGTGTAGTCGAACATGCGCTGGCCGGCGGCGTTGTTGAGCGTCACCGCCACGGCCGGCATGCCGTTCTGGTCGGTGCTGACGGTGGCGTTGACCATCTGGTCGCCGGACACCAGCACGCGCTTGCTCAGCAGCACCGGGGCGCCGCTGTCGCGCAGGCGGTAGACCTTGGCGTCGGGCGGGATGTTGCCGCTGCGCACCGCGTCCTCGGCATTGCCGTCGACCACGCCGCGGAACTCCAGCGTGGCGGTGGCGCCGATCATGCGCTTGGCCTCGGCGGTGTCCTGCACGCCCGGCAGCTCGACCACGATGCGGTCGTCGCCCTGGCGCTGGATGATCGGCTCGGCCACGCCCAGCTGGTTGACGCGGTTACGCAGCGTGGTGAGGTTCTGCTCGATGGCGCCGGCGGCGATCTGCTTCAGCTCCGCCTCCGGCACGGTGACCGTGATGGTCTGCCCGGATACCGCATAGCTCAGGGTCGGCTGCGCCTTGGCGATGGCGGCGCGCGCGGCGCTGGCGTCCACGCCCTCGCCCAGGCTGACCTGGATGCTGTTGTCCGGACGGCGCTCGACCGAACGGTAGGCCAGACGGGCGTCGCGCAAGGTGGTGCGAATGTCCTCGGCGAAGGCGTCCAGGCGCTTTTCCAGTGCCGCCTTCTGGTCCACCTGCAGCGCGAAGTGCACGCCGCCGACCAGGTCCAGGCCCAGCACCATCGGCTTGCCGCCCAGCCGCGACAGCCAGTCCGGCACGGTCGAGGCCAGGTTCAGCGCCACCGTGTAGTTCTCGCCCACCTGCTGGCGCAGCACGTCGTTGGCACGGGTCTGGGCCTGCAGGTTCGGCAGGCGTACCATCAGGCTGTCGCCTTCCTTGTCGACCCGCTTCGGGGTGATCCCGGCCGTCTTCAGGTCGGCGAGGACCCGCTCGCGCAGGGCGTCGTCGATCTTGCCGCCACGGCTGGCGGTGATCTGGACCGACGGATCCTTCTGGTACACGTTGGGCAGCGCGTACAACGCGCTCAACGCCAGCACGATCAGGATGAGGACATACTTCCAGCGCGGAAACTCGAGCATTGCGGGACCCCGCACGACGCCACGCCGGCGTCGCGCCTAGCAGTAGGAGAAATGGATCAGGCGGACTTCAGCGTGCCCTTCGGCAGGACATTGCCGACGGCGCCCTTCTGCACGCGGATGCGCACGTTGTCGGCCACTTCGATGGTGATGAAGTTGTCGCCGATGTCGGTGACCACGCCGGCCACGCCGCCGGAGGTGATGACCTCGTCGCCACGGCCGAGCTTGTCCAGCATAGACTTGTGTTCCTTCTGGCGCTTCATCTGCGGCCGGATCATCACGAAATACATCACCGCGATCAGGATGATGGGCAGCAGGAACATCTGCAGGCCGCCACCGGCCGGGGCGGTGCCGCCGGCGGTCTGGGCCTGGGCGACGGGGATCAGGAAATCGAGCGGATTCATCGGGTGCGTCCTATGGTTTGGGCAGCCCGCCGCCCTGGGGGCACGGACCGCTGGTTTGCCTTGAGGCGGCAAGCAGCCGCCGATTATGCCACGATCTTCCCCTTGCCCCCGGAACGGCCGCCGCGCCCTTCCCTTCTCCCTACGGGACCCACGGCCCCCTTCTCGGGGGAAGGTGCCGCGCAGCGGCGGATGAGGGTACGGGCGAAGCCTCGTGTCCTTTCGACTGCACGAGGCTGCGCCCGGACCCTCGTGTCACTTGGACTGCACGAGGCTGCGCCCGGACCCTCACCCCAACCCCTCTCCCGGGGGGAGAGGGGCTTTAGCCTTGCTCCGACGGGAGTGGCGTGGCTTCGACCCCGCGCGCCGCATAGAAGGACCGCCGGAACTGGGCAAAGGTTCCCGCGGCGATCGCCGCGCGCATGTCGGCCATCAGCTTCTGGTAGTACCAGAGGTTGTGCAGGGTGCCGAGCATCGGCGCCAGCATCTCGTTGCAGCGGTCCAAGTGGCGCAGGTAGGCACGGGTGTAGCCGCTGCTGCAGGCGTGGCAGCCGCAGCCCGGCTCGATCGGGTCGAGGTCGCGCTCGTACTTGGCGTTGCGGATACGCACCGTGCCGAACGAGGTGAAATAGTGGCCGTTGCGCGCGTTGCGGGTCGGCATCACGCAGTCGAACATGTCCACGCCGCGGGCCACGCCCTCGACCAGGTCCTCCGGCCGGCCCACGCCCATCAGGTAGCGCGGGCGGTCGCCGGGCAGGCGCGGATGCAGGTGCTCGAGCATGGCGTTGCGCTCGTGCTCCGGCTCGCCCACCGCCAGGCCGCCGATCGCGTAGCCGTCGAAGCCGATCGCCTGCAGCCCCTCGATCGAGCGGCTGCGCAGGTCCGCATGCACGCCGCCCTGGACGATGCCGAACAGCGCCGCATCGTTGCCCAGCGCATCGTGCGCGTCGCGCGAGCGCTGCGCCCAGCGCAGGCTCAGCTCCATCGAGCGCCGCGCCACGTCCTCGGTGGCCGGGTACGGGGTGCACTCGTCGAAGATCATCACGATGTCCGAATCGAGCACCCGCTGGATCTTCATGCTCTCCTCCGGCCCCAGGAACACCTTGGCGCCGTCGGTCGGCGAGGCGAAGGTGACGCCCTGCTCGCTGATCTTTCGCCGATGCGCCAGCGAGAACACCTGGAAACCGCCGGAATCGGTGAGGATCGGCCCGTCCCAGCGGGCAAAGCCGTGCAGGCCGCCGTGATCGCCGATCACATCCAGGCCCGGGCGCAGATACAGGTGGAAGGTGTTGCCGAGGATGATCTGCGCGCCCAGCGCCTTGATCTGCTCGGGTAGCACGCCCTTGACCGAGCCGTAGGTGCCCACCGGCATGAACGCGGGGGTCTCGACCGTCCCGCGCGGGAAGGTCAGGCGGCCGCGACGGGCGGCGCCGTCGGTGGTGTGGAGCTGGAACTGCAATCGGGACATGGTCTGGCGAACGTCGGTAAGCCGCGCATTGTCGCATTGCCGGGCGGCGGGCGCCGCCCCTGGGCCAGGCACGGCGTCTCGCCGCCCGCCTGCAGCGCCGCCAGGCGTGCCCTGCTCCGCTGCGCCGCAGCCGCCTGGCGCGGCGCCGTTGTCAGTCCGCCGCGACGAAGCCGCCGGTCTGGCGCGCCCACAGCCGCGCGTACAGGCCGCCGCGGGCGACCAGTTCGGCATGGGTGCCGGTCTCGACGATGGCGCCGCGGTCCATCACCACCAGCCGGTCCATCCGCGCGATGGTGGAGAGCCGGTGGGCGATCGCGATCACCGTCTTGCCCGCCATCAGCTCGTCCAGGCTGTCCTGGATCGCCGCCTCCACTTCCGAATCCAGCGCCGAGGTGGCCTCGTCCAGGATCAGGATCGGCGCGTCCTTGAGCAGCACGCGGGCGATGGCGATGCGCTGGCGCTGGCCGCCGGACAGCTTGACCCCACGCTCGCCGACCTGCGCGTCATAGCCGCGCTGGCCCTCGCCGTCCTGCAACTGCTCGATGAACTCGTCGGCGCGCGCCTTGGCCACGGCGGCGCGCAATTGCGCCTCGCTGGCATCGGGGCGGCCGTACAGCAGGTTGTCGCGGATCGAGCGGTGCAGCAGCGAGGTGTCCTGGGTGACCAGGCCGATCTGCTGGCGCAGGCTCTCCTGGGTGACGCCGGCGATGTCCTGCCCGTCGATCAGGATGCGGCCCTGCTCCAGGTCGTACAGCCGCAGCAGCACGTTGACCAGGGTCGACTTGCCGGCACCGGATGGCCCGACCAGGCCGATCTTCTCGCCCGCGCGCACCTGCAGGTCGAGCCCGGCGATGACCCCGCCGCGCTTGCCGTAGTGGAAGTGGATGTGCTCGAAGCGCACCTCGCCGCGCTCCACGCGCAGCGGCACCGCGTCGGCGCGGTCCTGCACCTGTGCCGGCTGCGCGATGGTCTCCATACCGTCCTGCACCGCGCCGATGTCCTCGAAGATGCCGTTGACCGTCCACATGATCCAGCCGGACATGTTGTGGATGCGGATCACCAGGCCGGTGGCCAGGGTGATCGCGCCGACGCTGATCTGGCCGCGGCTCCACAGCCACAGCGCCAGCCCGCAGGTCACCGCGATCAGGAAGCCGTTGACGATGGCGATGGCGCTGTCCATCGCCGTGGTCATGCGGGTCTGCCCGCGGTGCTTGACCGCCAGTTCGTCGATCGCCTCGCGCACGTAGGCCTGCTCGCGCCCGGCGTGCGAGAACAGCTTGAGCGTGGCGATGTTGGTGTAGCCGTCGACGATGCGGCCCATCGCCTTGGAGCGTGCGTCCGAGGCGATCCAGGCGCGCTGCTTCATCCGCGGCACGAAGTAGACCATCAGCCCCACGTAGACCAGCACCCACACCAGCAGCGGCGCCATCAGCCAGGGATCGGCCTGCGCGAACAGGTACAGCGCGCTGCCGGTGTAGACCACGATGTACCAGAGCGCATCGACCATCTGCACCGCCGACTCGCGCAGCGAGGTGCCGGTCTGCATCACCCGGTTGGCGATGCGCCCGGCGAAGTCGTTCTGGAAGAAGCCAAGGCTCTGCCGCACCACGTAGTTGTGCATCAGCCAGCGCGCGCGGTTGCTCAGGCCGGGCACGATCGCCTGGTTCACCAGCAGGTTGTGCAGGGCCACGAACAGCGGCCGCGCCACCAGCACGATGAAGGCCATCCACAGCAGTTCGCCCGCGTGGCGCTGGAAGAAGTCCGGCCCCGGCTGCTCGGCGACCATGTCGACGATACGCCCGAGGAAGTCGAACATCGCCACTTCCACCAGGGCCAGCGCGAGACCGGCCAGCAGCGTGGCCAGCAGCAGCGGCCACAGCGGACGCAGGTAATGCAGATAGAAGCGCACCACCCCACGCGGCGGCATCTGCGTCTCGATCTTCGGAAAGACCTCGATCAGGGACTCGAACCAGCGGAACATCGCCACGTCATGCCTGAAAAGGGGCGTCAGGGTAGCGTATATGGCGTCACTGACCGTGACGCTGGGATTGGGGATTCGGGATTGGGGATTCGCAAAAGCGGCTCCCTGCGCGCTTCATCCACCTGTAGGAGCGGCTTCAGCCGCGACCGGGCCTTCTCGGTAAAGCCCGGTCGCGGCTGAAGCCGCTTGTGTCAAATAAGGGTCTATCGTTGCAGGTGAGAGCGGAGTGCGGCAGGCCGTTTAGCCGCAGTGCCAGCAAGCACGAGTAGGAGTCAGCGCCGCCGCACTCCGGTTCTCCTGCCTGACAAGCCCGAACAGTTGCCCGAGTGACGAGCTCGAACTCCACAAGCATGGGCATCGGCAGGAGCGCTCTCGTCCATAAGTCTACTGCGGAGAACGTCTATGCGACGCCATGTCGGGATCGATGTATCCAAGGCCGAACTGGTCATTCATGTCCTGCCGGACGAGCAGACCTGGACCCAACCCAATACGCCACAGGGGCAGCGTGCGCTGGCCCAGCGCCTGGCCGAGCTGGGCTGCGAGCGGATCGTGCTGGAAGCCAGTGGCGGCTACGAACATGCCGTGCTGCAAGTGTTGCGGCAGGCCGACCTGCCCGTGGTGCGGATGCCTGCCGATCGTCCGCGCAAGCTCGCCCAGGCCTTGGGCCTGCATGCCAAGACCGATGCCCTGGACGCGCGCCTGCTGGCCATCGCCGCCCAGCACATCCCGACCATGCCCACGCCCGTGGCACCCGAGCACCAGCAGTCTCTTCGCGAACTGCTGGACCTGCGTGCCACCCTGGTGAGCCAGCGTGATGTCCATCGGCGGCGCCTGGAGCACATCACCAGCGCCAAGGTGCAACACCGCTGCCGAGAGGTGATCGCCCTGCTGAACCAGCAGATCCAGACGTTGACGCAGGAGATCGAGCGGCAGGGCAAGACCTGCTCAAGCCTACCCAAGGTGCCTGGGCTCGGGACGATCCTGCGCGCGGTTCTGGCCGCGCGGCTGCCAGAGCTGGGCACGCTGCCGCCACGCAAGCTCGCTGCCCTGGTCGGGCTGGCCCCGTTCAATCACGACAGCGGCTGCTGGAAAGGCCAGCGCCGCATCAAAGGCGGACGTGCCGACGTGCGGCGCGTGCTGTACATGGCCACCTGGGCCAGCATCCGCGCCAAATCCCCCTTGGCCAACACTTACGCGCGCCTGCGCGCAGCGGGCAAGCCGGCCAAGGTCGCCATCGTCGCCTGCATGCACAAGTTCCTGCGCTGGCTCAATGCCATCGCGCGCGATCAGGCCCCGTACGCTCCTCCTGCCATCGCAGGTGCATGACAGTTGACTCCTACGAATCCCGAATCCCCACTCCCCAATCCCGGCCTTCACTCTGGCGTCAGCACCAGATCCTGGAAATCGAAGCTGAAATCGGTCAGCGGCGAGATCGCCTGCATGCGCGCCTCGCGCACCTTGCCGTCGGGCGTGAGCGCGAAATTGATGAAGGCGTCGGCATTGAGCGAGCGGTCGCGCCAGCGGACGATGAAGGTGTCGTGCTGCCAGTGCTCCAGGGTGCCGACCAGTTGCGCGGTCTTGCTGAATTGCAGTTCCAGGCGCTTGCCCTGCTGGCGCACCACCACGTCGCCGTACCACGGGTCGCGGTAGGTGCCGGCGTAGCCGGACAGCGGCAGCGACGGCGTGGATTTGGCGTCGCGCGCCGCGACGTGCTTGGCCCAGTCCTCGTCGGCGTTGGCGTCGGCCTTGGCCACGGCCTTGGCGTAGGCGGCGGTCCAGTCGGTCGCCGGCGCGCCCAGGTAGGCGTCCAGCACCCGCAAGGTGATCGCGTTGAAGGCGGCGCCGACCTCCTGGTTGGTCAGCACGATCACGCCCAGCTTGCGCTCGGGCACCAGGGTCAGCCGCGAGACCATGCCCGGCCAGCCGCCGGTGTGCCAGACCAGCTTGGCCCCGCGGTAGTCGCTCAGGCTCCAACCCTCGCCGTAACCGGCGAAGTTGGGCCTGGCCGGCAGCAGTTCCGGCACGCTCGGCTCGGAGATCGCGATCGGCGTGATCATCTGCCACATCTCCTGCTGGCGCTGCGCACTGAACAACTGCCGCGCCTGGCCATCGGCCGCCGGCAGGCGGCCGCCGTCGAGCTGCACCTGCATCCACTTGGCCATGTCGTGCACGTTGGCGTAGATGCCGCCGGCGCCGGAATTGTTGGACCAGGTCAGCGGCGCCACCGTGCGCAGCTCGCGGAAATCGAACTTCGCATGGCCGACCGCAGCTGCATCGCCCGGCTGCAGATGGTCGCTGTTGATGCGCGCGCCGGTCATGCCCACCGGCACGAAGATGCGCTGGCGCACGAAGTCGGCGTAGCTCTGCCCGGACACCTGCTCGATCAGCTTCTGCGCCACCGCGTAGAGGATGTTGTCGTAGGCGTAGCGGTCGCGGAAGCCGCCCTTCAGCGGCACGTGCGCCAGGCGCTGCACCACTTCTTCGTTGCTGTAACTGGTGGCCGGCCAGAACAGCAGATCACCCGCCCCCAGGCTCAGGCCGCTGCGATGGCTGAGCAGGTCGCGCACGCGCATCTCGCGGGTGACGTAGGCATCGGACATCTGGAACCACGGCAGGTGGTCCACCACCCGGTCTTCCAGCTTGAGCTTGCCCTCGTCGGCCAGGATCGACAGCGCCGCGGCAGTGAAGGCCTTGGTGTTGGAGGCGATGGCGAACAGGGTCTGCGCGTCCACCGGTTCCGGCTTGCCGAGTTCGCGCACGCCATAGCCGCGCTCCAGCACCACCTGCCCGTCCTTGACGATGGCGATGGCGATGCCCGGCACGTCGAACTGCTTGCGCACGCGCTCCACCTGCGCGTCCAGATCCTGCAGCCCCGGCGGCAATGCGGCCGGCGCCGGTGCGGGAACTGCGGTGGGGGCCGGCGCCTGCGCCTGCACGGTGGCGCTCATCGCCAGCAACAGGCCGCAGCCCATCGAGATGCTCTTCAACTGCGTCGCTCCTGAAGAAGGGGAACCGAAGCCGCACGCCACCGCGCGCGCACCTGGCGAGTGTAGAGCCTGCCAGGCGGTTTGCGGCAGGCCCACAGAGCGACGGCGAGTGCCGTCGTGGCGACTGTCGCTTCGACCGGTGCCTGCGCTGATGGCCCACGTCGACAAGCCAGGCAGCGCGACGCCACAACCACGTTCCATCTTTTTCCCCGCAAGCGCCCGCCGGTACGCCATACGACCTCGCGCACGCCCCGAACCCCCACGCAGGCCACGGCCGCCATCGCCACGACACGTCCAGCCCCTGCGTCTCGCGACGACACCCCGCAACCCCACGCTGCGGCACAATCGCCCCCCGCCCGCAGCCGGACACGCCCGCATGAACGACCTCTTCGACTCCGCCCCGGCCGCGCCGGACGGCATCCGCGTCGGCATCGGCGGCTGGACCTACGCACCATGGCGCGGCGGCATGTTCTACCCGCAGGGCCTGGTACAGCGCCGCGAGCTGGAGTACGCCAGCCGCCACGTCACCAGCATCGAGATCAACGGCACCTACTACGGCGCGCAGAAGCCGGAGACCTATGCGCGCTGGCGCGACGAGACGCCGCCGGGCTTCGTGTTCTCGGCCAAGGCGCCCAAGCGCATCACCGCCTTGCGGCGGCTGGCCGGCGCCGGCACACAGATCGAGGATTTCGTCGGCGGCATCGCCAGTCTCGGCGATCGCCTCGGCCCGCTGCTGTGGCAGTTCGAGCACGGCCATCGCCTGGACCTGGACGACCTGGCCGCGTTCCTCGACCTGCTGCCGCACAAGGTCGGCGGACACCGGCTGCGCCACGTGCTGGAAGTGCGCGATCCGGCCTGTGTCGGCCCGGAACTGCTGCAGCTGACCCGCCTGCGCGGCGTGGCCACGGTGTTCACCGATTCGCCCGATTTTCCCTCCTTCGCCGACCTGAGCACCGACTTCGTCTATGCACGGCTGATGCGCAGCCGCGCCGACCTCGCCCATGGCTACCCGCCCAAGGAACTGCAGGCCTGGGCCGCGCACGCACAGGCCTGGCGCCGCGGCGAAGATCCGCAAACGCTGCCGCACGCGGATACGAGCGTGGCCAAGACCACGCCGCGCGAGGTCTTCGTCTACTTCATCAGCGCCGCCAAGGAACGCAATCCCGCAGCGGCGATGGCCTTGCTGAAGCTGCTGGGGTCCGCCGCACGGGCGTGACGCGTTCGGCCGCGCACATGCGATGTGGCGCACGGCGCAAGCGCGACCGGCGATGCCACGGCCGCAACACGACTGAACCGAGGCTCGCGCACGCACGCGCGGCGACACCCGCCGGTCGCCGCGCTGCGGTACAACACCGCCCGTCCGGCGCCGTCGTCGGGCCGCGGCCGCGCGCCGCGCCTCCACACACGGAGCTCTCGATGCGGATCAAGCACACGCTCGAACGTCTTCCCGGCGGCATGATGCTGGCACCACTGCTGCTCGGCGCCCTCTGCCACACGCTGTGGCCGCAGGCCGGCGCCTGGTTCGGCTCATTCACCCAGGGCCTGATCAGCGGGCTGGTGCCGATCCTGGCGGTGTGGTGCTTCTGCCTCGGCGCCTCGATCCGGCTGCGCAGCGGCGGCCGCGTGCTGCGCGCCTCCGGCGTGCTGGTACTGACCAAGATCGCGGTGGCGTGGCTGACCGCGGTGATCGCCGCGCGCCTGCTGCCGCAGGGCGGCATCGTCGCCGGCCTGTGGAGCGGCATGTCGGTGCTGGCGCTGGTCGCGGCGATGGACATGACCAACGCCGGCCTGTTCGCCGCGCTCATGCAGCAGTACGGCCGCCGCGGCGAGGCCGGCGCGATGGCGCTGATGTCGCTGGAATCCGGGCCGCTGGTGACCATGCTGATCCTCGGCACGGCCGGCGTCGCCAGCTTCGAACCACGGTTGCTGCTGGGCGCGGTGCTGCCGCTGCTGGCCGGTTTCGCGCTCGGCAACCTGGATCCGGCACTGCGCGCCCTGTTCGCGCGGGCGGTGCCGGCACTGATCCCGTTCTTCGCCTTCGCCCTGGGCAATACCCTGGACCTGCGCATGGTCGCCCATGCCGGCGTGGCCGGGATCGCACTCGGCCTGGGGGTGATCGTGGCGACCGGGATCCCGCTGCTGCTGGCCGATCGCTGGCTGGCCGGCGGCAACGGCAGCGCCGGCCTCGCCGCCTCCAGTACCGCTGGCGCGGCGGTGGCCACGCCCGCACTGGTGGCGGCGGTGGCGCCGCAGTTCCGCGCCGCCGCGCCGGCCGCGACCGCGCTGGTGGCGACCTCGGTGGTGGTGACGGCGCTGCTGGTGCCCCCGCTCACCGCCGCCTATGCGCGCAGGATGGCGCGAACCGGATCGCCGCAGGCGCCAGACGCCTGACCCGCGTGCCGATCCGCGACCGTCGCGCCGCGCTTTGCGCGACAATACGCGGATGCCGATGCACCCCACCACCAAAGCCCAGCTGCAAATCCATTTCTGCGTCCTGCTGTGGGGGATCACCGCGATTCTCGGCAAGCTGATCACCCTGCCCGCGCTGCCGCTGGTGTGGTGGCGCATGCTGATGGTGGTGGCCGCGCTGGCGCTGCTGCCGCGCGTGTGGCGCGGACTGGCGGCGCTGACGCCGAAACTGGCGCTGGGCTATGCCATCGTCGGCGCCCTGGTCGGCCTGCACTGGCTCACCTTCTACGGCGCGATCAAGCTGGCCAATGCCTCGGTGGCGGCGACCTGCATCGCGCTGGCGCCGGTATTCACCGCAGTGATCGAACCTTGGGTGGCGAAGCGGCCGTTCCGCCCCAGCGAACTGGCCTTCGGCCTGGCGGTGCTGCCCGGCGTGGCGCTGGTGGTCGGCGGGGTGCCGCACGGCATGCGCGCCGGCGTGGCGGTCGGCGCGGTGTCGGCGTTGCTGGTGGCGGCGTTCGGCTCGCTCAACAAGCGCCTGGTCGACCATGCCGATCCACTGACCGTGACCGCGCTGGAACTGGGCGCCGGCACCCTGACCCTGACCGCGCTGGCGCCGTTGCTGCCGTTGGTGCTGCCGGCGCTGAGCGGACCGTTGCTGGTGCTGCCCAGCCTGCACGACACCGCGCTGCTGCTGGCGCTGGCGCTGCTGTGCACGCTGCTGCCGTTCGCCCTGGCCCTGGTCGCGCTGCGCCGTCTCAGCGCCTATGCGGTGCAACTGGTCACCAACCTGGAACCGGTCTACGCGATCGTGTTCGCGATCGTGCTGCTGGACGAGCAACGCCAGCTCACCGGGCTGTTCTACCTCGGCGTGGCGGTGATCCTGGGCGCGGTCTTCCTGCATCCGCTGTTGACCCGCACGCGTCCGGTCCAGCACCCGGAACTGCTGGCGACCTGCGAAGCGAAGAACGTGGTGGAGTGAGCGCTGGGGCGTTCACTCCGGGATTGGGGATCGGGGAGTCGGGATTGGCCCCACCCCGTGCAGTTGCGGCATCACCGCAGGCCAACGCGAAGGGCGCGGCATGCCGGGGAAGAGCCCCTCTCCCCCCGGGAGAGGGGTTGGGGTGAGGGTACGGCGCGAAGGCGTCTTGCGTCGTCCGAGTTCGCGAGGTGGCGTGCCTACGCCGCCAGCGACACGCAGTCGCGGCCGGCACGCTTGGCCTGGAACAGGCCCTGGTCGGCACGCTTGAGCAGGGCCTCGGCGCTCTCGTGGTCCTGCAGCGTGGCCACGCCGATGCTGGCGGTCAGCGGGATGCCGAGTTGCAGCAGGCTGGTGTCCTGGCGCAGGCGCTCGCAGGTGCGCATGGCCTGCACCGCATCCATGCCGGGCAGCAACAGCGCGAATTCGCCGCCGCCGTAACGCGCCACGACGCTGTCCGGCGGCAGGCGCGCGCGCAGCATGTCGGCCAGCGCCAACAGCGCCTCGTCGCCCTTTTCGTGGCCGTGCAGGTCGTTGACGCTCTTGAAGTAGTCCAGATCCAGGATCGCCACGCTGAGCGGCGCCGAACCCGGCTGCGCCGCCTGGGCGTGGATCATCAACGCGGTAGCGAAGGCACGGCGATTGAGCAGGCCGGTCATTGGATCGGTGCGGGCCTGCTCCAGCAACTCGGCGTTGAGCGATTCCAGCGACTCCTGGTACTGCAGCAGCTGTTGCTCGTACCAGGCGCGTTCGCGCAGCTGCAGCGCCAGCGCATGGCTGCTGCGGCGCAGTTCGATCAACTGCATCACCTGCCGCGACAGCGCCTGCAATGCCGCCAGTTGTTCCGGCTCCAGGGTGCGCGGGCGATTGTCGAGCACGCACACCGTGCCGACCGGCAAGCCCTCGCGGGTCAGCAGCGGCGCGCCGGCGTAGAACCGCACCCCGCCCTCGGTGACCAGCGGATTGTGCTGGAAGCGCGCATCGGCGGTGGCGTCGGCGACCACCATGACCTGCTCCGGGGTCAGGATGGTATGCCCGCAGAACGACTCGTCGCGCGCATTGCTCAACAGGCACACGTTGCGCTGCGCCTTCAGCCACTGGCGTTCGGCGTCCACCAGCGAGATCAGCGCCGAGGGCGTGTCGCAAAGCTTGGCGGCGATGCCGACCAGATCGTCGTAGGACGCTTCCGGTTCGGTATCGAGGATCTGCAACGCGTGCAGCGCCTGCAGGCGTGCGGCTTCGTTGGCGGGCTTGCGAGGCTTGATCACGGAGTACCCGATGGAAGCGACGGTTGGCGTTGCGCAGTATGGCCAAATCCGTGGCGGACGCCAGCCCCGGCACGGACGGCGCCGGCCGGCCGCCGGTACCGGGACGCGGTTACCACTCCTGCCGCTGCGGCAGCAGGCCGCGCAGTTCCTGCTCGGTGAGATTGCGCCACTGGCCCGGCTTCAGCGCGCCGAGCTTGATGTTGTCGATACGCACGCGGCGCAACTGGGTGACCCGGTAGTCGAACGCCGCGGCCATCAAGCGGATCTGCCGGTTGAGTCCCTGCTCCAGCACGATGCGAAAGCCGAACTTGGCGATCCGCGCGGTGCGGCATGGCAGGGTCATCTGGTCGTGCACGCGCACCCCGCGCGCCATGCCGCGCAGGAATTCGTCGGTGACCGGCTTGTTCACCGCCACCAGGTATTCCTTCTGGTGGCGGTTCTCGGCGCGCAGGATCTCGTTGACGATGTCGCCGTTGCTGGTCATCAGGATCAGCCCCTCGGACTCCTTGTCCAGGCGCCCGATCGGGAAGATGCGCTGCTCGTGGCCGACGAAGTCGACGATGTTGCCCTTGACCGCGCTCTCGGTGGTACAGGTCACCCCGACCGGCTTGTTCAGCGCGATGTAGACGTGGCGGCGCCCGCTCTTGGCCTTGGCGCGCACGCGCAGCGGCTGCCCGTCGACCTTGACCTCGTCGCCCTCGCCCACCACCGAACCGACCCCGCCCGGCTGGCCATTGACGGTCACACGGCGCGCGGCGATCAGCCGATCGGCCTCGCGGCGCGAGCAAAACCCGGTCTCGGCGATGTGCTTGTTGAGGCGGACTGACATGGGCTGAGAGCTGGGAATGGGGAAACGGGAATGGGGAATGGCAACAGCGGGCTGCTGCCAGCTTGGCCAATGGTTAGCTTCGGAAAGGAAGGCAGGTATCGGCAGCGGGGAAGCCCCCCATTCCCGATTCCCTACTCCCTATTCCCGGCCTCTCAGCGCTTCGGCGGCCCCTTGCGCGGCGGGCGGTCGGCGGCGAAGCGGCCGGCCGGGCGCGGGCCGGCGGCATTGGGCTTGCCGCCGGGCTTGCCGGTACGGGCGAACTTCGGCTTGAACGGCGCGCCGCCGGCATCGTCGCCTTCGAGCTTGCGCATCTGCAGTTGCTGGCCGGACACCCAGACCTTCTTCAGGTGCGTCAGCAACTCGCGCGGCATGTCCGCCGGCAGGTCCAGCACCGAGTGGTCGTCGTGGATGTCGATGCGGCCGATGTACTTGCTCTCCAGCCCGGCCTCGTTGGCGATCGCGCCGACGATGTTGGCCGGCTTGACCCCGTGCTGGTGGCCGACCTCGATGCGGTAGGTCTCCATGCCCACTTCCGGCGCGCCGCGCGGCGCTTTCGGCGCCTTGTCGCGGCGCGGCGCCTCGAAGCTGCCGACGTCGCGGTGGTAGTCGAAATCCTCGCCGCGCGCAGCCGGCGCCGGACGCGCGGGCCGCTCGCCATCGTCGCGGCGCGGCGCACGCGGCTCGCGCTCGAACTTCGGCTCGAAGCGGGGGCGCTCAGGGCGCTCGCCACGCTCAGGCCGCTCGCGCCGCTCGGAGCGCTCGCCCTGCGGCGGGCGCGGGCGGTCGGGGGCCAGCAGCAGCGGCGTCTCGCCCTGCAGCAGGCGCGCCAGCGCCGCGGCCACTTCCACCATCGGCACGTTCTTCTCGGCCTCGAACTTCTGCAGCAGGTCGCGGTACATGTCGATGCCGCCGCCGGCGATGGTCTCGCTGATCTTCTCCATGAAGCGGCTCACGCGCTGGTCGTTGACCGCGTCCACGCTCGGCAGCTGCATTTCCTCGATCGGCTGGCGGGTGGCGCGCTCGATCGCGCGCAGCATGCCGCGCTCGCGCGGGCTGACGAACAGGATCGCCTCGCCGCTGCGCCCGGCCCGGCCGGTGCGACCGATGCGGTGCACGTAGCTTTCGGTGTCGTAGGGGATGTCGTAGTTCAGCACGTGGCTGATCCGCTCCACGTCCAGGCCGCGCGCGGCCACGTCGGTGGCGACGAGGATGTCGAGCTTGCCGTCCTTGAGCTGCTGGATCACCCGCTCGCGCTGCGCCTGCTGGATGTCGCCGTTGATCGCCGCCGCGGCCAGGCCGCGCGCCTGCAGTTTCTGCGCCAGCTCGTCGGTACCGGCCTTGGTGCGGGCGAAGATGATCATCGCGTCGAACGGCTCGACCTCCAGGATCCGGGTCAGCGCGTCGAGCTTGTGCAGCCCGCTCACCGCCCAGTAGCGCTGGCGGATGTTGGCCGAGGTGGTGGTCTTGGAGGCGATGATCACCTCGGCCGGGTCGTTCAGATAGGTCTGCGCGATGCGCTTGATCGCCGGCGGCATGGTCGCCGAGAACAGCGCCACCTGGCGCGATTCCGGCAGCTTCTTCAGCACCGCCTCGACGTCGTCGATGAAGCCCATGCGCAGCATCTCGTCGGCTTCGTCGAGTACCAGCGTCTTCAGCTCGGACAGGTCCAGGGTGCCGCGGTCCAGGTGATCGATCACCCGCCCCGGGGTCCCCACCACCACGTGCACGCCGCGCTTGAGCGCCGACAGCTGCTGCACGTAGGGCTGGCCGCCGTACACCGGCAGCACCTGGAAGCCGGGGATCGCCGCGGCATAGCGATGGAACGCCTCGGCCACCTGAATCGCCAGTTCGCGGGTGGGCGCCAGCACCAGCGCCTGCGGCTTGCGCTGGGCGAAATCCAGCCGCGACAGGATCGGCAGCGCGAACGCGGCGGTCTTGCCGGTGCCGGTCTGCGCCTGGCCGAGCAGGTCGCGGCCGGTCAGCAGCGCCGGGATGGTGGCGGCCTGGATCGGCGACGGTGACTCGTAGCCGACGTCGGCGACTGCCTTCATCACAGCAGGGGAGAGGCCGAGATCTGCGAACAGCAGCGGCGCGGGGGTATCTTGGGACATGGGAGACTCCGGGGGCGCCGCAGAGAACCGGCAGGCGCAAAGAAGCCCCTATTGTGCGCCCTGACGGGCCGCATGTCGAAAGCAGGTGAAGGGCACCGTTCAGGCGTGACCCGCTCCGCACTGCCCGGAGGACGGCCTTGGCGCGGTGTCCACAAGGCCCAGCGCAGCGGCCCGCCGCGGCGGCAGCAGCCTGCAGCCAGCAGCCAGCAGCCAGCAGCCAGCGACACGCTGGGCGTTTTGTCCGCGAATGACCGACAATGGGCGCCGATTTCCGAGCAAGCCCCAATGCAGACCATCGATCTCCAGCTAGAAAGCGACTACGTGGAACTCAAGCACCTGTTGAAACTGACCGGCCTGTGCGACAGCGGCGGCGCGGCCAAGGCCGTGATCAGCGAAGGCCAGGTGCGCGTGGACGGCGAGGTCGAACTGCGCAAGGCCTGCAAGGTGCGCGCGGGCCAGGTGGTGCAACTGGGCGACGTGCAGGTACAGGTGCTCGGCAAGCTGTGACCGCCCTCGGCGCGCCCGACCTGCCACGCAACGGCCTAGGGTGTTGGGCAACGCGGGGTGCCGAACGATGCTGATCGAACTCGGCGCCCGCAACATCGCGCCGTCCGCGGAACATCCGCGCCACGACGTGTACATCGTGCAGCTCGATCCGGACGCGGTGCGTCCGTTCTGCCTGGGCCAATCCATCTGCGGCGGGCATGCCGAGCGCGGCGGCTCCATCCACCTGGCGCTGGACGAACTGGAGGCCTGGCCCGGCGACTGGCGCCAGCACCTGCGCCACGCCGGCTGCGCCTGGGCCATCGCCCCGATCGAAGCGGCGCAGCGCGGCGGCGACCTGCAAGCCACCCTCGCCCAGCTCGTCGCCGGTGCGGCGCAACGGCGTTCACCCTGAAGGCTCGCCTTCCGCCCCCTGGTAGGAGCGGCTTCAGCCGCGACCGCGCTTTCCTGGTAAAGGCAGGTCGCGGCTGAAGCCGCTTGTGTCAAATAAGGGTCTATCGTTGTAGGTGAGAGCGGAGTGCGGCAGGCCGTTTAGCCGCAGTGCCAGCAAGCACGAGTAGGAGTCAGCGCCGCCGCACTCCGGTTCTCCTGCCTGACAAGCCCGAACAGTTGCCCGAGTGACGAGCTCGAACTCCACAAGCATGGGCATCGGCAGGAGCGCTCTCGTCCATAAGTCTACTGCGGAGAACGTCTATGCGACGCCATGTCGGGATCGATGTATCCAAGGCCGAACTGGTCATTCATGTCCTGCCGGACGAGCAGGCCTGGACCCAACCCAATACGCCACAGGGGCAGCGCGCGCTGGCCCAACGCCTGGCCGAGCTGGGCTGCGAGCGGATCGTGCTGGAAGCCAGTGGCGGCTACGAACATGCCGTGCTGAAGGTGCTCCGAGAGGCGGACCTGCCGGCAGTGCGGATGGCCGCCGATCGTCCGCGCAAGCTTGCCCAGGCCTTGGGCCTGCATGCCAAGACCGATGCCCTGGACGCGCGCCTGCTGGCCATCGCCGCCCAGCACATCCCGACCATGCCCACGCCCGTGGCGCCCGAGCACCAGCAGTCTCTTCGCGAACTGCTGGACCTGCGTGCCACCCTGGTGAGCCAGCGTGATGCCCATCGGCGGCGCCTGGAGCACATCACCAGCGCCAAGGTGCAACACCGCTGCCGAGAGGTGATCGCCCTGCTGAACCAGCAGATCCAGACGTTGACGCAGGAGATCGGGCAGCAGGGCAAGACCTGCTCGAGCCTACCCAAGGTGCCTGGGCTCGGCACGATCCTGCGCGCGGTTCTGGCCGCGCGGCTGCCAGAGCTGGGCACGCTGCCGCCACGCAAGCTCGCTGCCCTGGTCGGGCTGGCCCCGTTCAATCACGACAGCGGCTGCTGGAAAGGCCAGCGCCGCATCAAAGGCGGACGTGCCGACGTGCGGCGCGTGCTGTACATGGCCACCTGGGCCAGCATCCGCGCCAAATCCCCCTTGGCCAACACCTACGCACGTCTGCGCGCAGCGGGCAAGCCGGCCAAGGTCGCCATCGTCGCCTGCATGCACAAGTTCCTGCGCTGGCTCAATGCCATCGCGCGCGATCAGGCCCCGTACGCTCCTCCTGTCATCGCAGGTGCATGACAGTTGACTCCTACGAGAAAGCGCACAACAGGCTCGGCCGCCGCGACAACCGCCACAGCGCACGCGCCGACCCGTCGCTCCATTCGTCGCGTGCCTGACCTCAGCGCCCCATCGCCGCCACGCGCTGGGTCAGGTGCGCGGCGATCGCGCGCTTGAACGGCGCGACCCGGTCGGCCACGCGCAGTGCGGCGCTGCGCAGCGCGCGCGCCGGCAGGCGGTCGTCGGTGTAGAGCGCGGCGATCGCATTGGTCGCCTCGTACAGCGGACGGGTGGCCAGGCGGTGTCCGCGCTGATAGCCGGCCAGCAAGGCCGGCGCGGCGATGTCGCCGCCGCGCGCGAGCGCGTCGTGCAGCGCGCGCGCCAGCCGCGCCTGGCTCTGCAGGCCGAAGTTGAAGCCGTGCGCGGTCACCGGATGCATGCCCACGGCGGCGTCGCCGATCAAGGCATAGCGCTCGGCGACGAAGCGCTGCGCGTACACCGCCACCAGCGGATACGCCTGCGGCCGCACCAGCGGCGTCATCGCCCCGAGGCGATGCTCGAAGCAGGCGCCGATCTCCGCCCCCAACGCTGCCTCGTCCATCTGCAGCAGCGCCTGCGCGCGCTCCGGCGGCAGGGTCAGCACTGCCGAGGCCTGGTTGCCGTGCAGCGGCAGCAGCGCCATGGTGCGGCCGTAACCGAACCACTCCCAGGCCGTTTGATGGTGCGGACGTTCATGGCGCACCCGGCAGACCAGCATGGTGCGACCGAAATCGCGCAGCTGCGCGCCGATCCCGCTCATGCGCCGCGTGCTGGAAAAACGGCTGTCGGCCGCCACCACCAGCCGCGCGGCCACAGTGCGCCCGTCGGAGAGCTGCACCTGCGCCTGGCGCGCGTCGCGGCGCAGCGCCTGTACCGACACGCCGTCGAGCAGGGTCAGGCCGGGCTGGTCCTGCACCGCGGCGAACGCGGCGCGACGGATCAGGTGATTGGGCACCAGCCAGCCCAGGTCGCCACGATCGCCCTCGCCCGCGGCGAAGGTCAGCGCGAACGGCGAGGAACCGTTCATCACCCGCGCATCGCGCAGCGGCGCGATCGCCTGCGGATCGATCCGCGCCCACAGGTCCAGTTGTTCCAGCAACGCCCGCGAGGCATGGGTCAGGGCGATTTCGCGGCCATCGAAAGCGGCCTCGGCCAAGGCCGCGCGCGGCTGCGGCTCGATCAGCGCCAGCGACAGGCCGCTGCCGGCCAGCGACCGGGCGAAGCACAGGCCGGCAGGGCCGGCCCCGACGATGGCGATATCCACTTGCATGCGGCGACTCCGTGATCGAACCCGGTCAGCATACGACCGCCGCGCACCGCGTCCTTGATCTGGATCAGCGCTGCGACGATCGGTCGCAGCCCGCGGCGCTCAGAACAGCGCCCACACCAGTTGCAGGATCGCCCACAGCGACACCACCCACACCAGGCTGCGCACGTACGGCACGCCGGCCGCGTACAACGGCACATAGGCCACCCGCGCCCACAGATAGATTTGCGCCGACAGCGCGGTGTGCGCATCGCCCCTGCCCAACGCGGCCACCGCCACCGCGGCGGCGGCGAAGAACGGGAAGGTCTCCAGAAAATTGCGCAGCGCGCGATCCAGGCGCCCGGCCACGCCGGCCGGCGGCGGTTGCGGCGCATCGCGCGCGCCGGCGTTCCACTTCAAGCCGCGCTGTGCGGTGACGAAGGCGGAGGCGAGCAGCAGTTGCGCGATCCCGAGCAGGATCGCCCAGGCCAGCATGCGGATTTCGGTGGGCATCGGAGCCTCGTCGGGAACGGGAAGATGGCGCGCAGCATGCCGCTCAATCGGGCATGGCGACGTGATAGCCCACCAGGCGCCAGGTCTTGTCCTCGTCCAGCCGCAACGACACCAGCTCGCGCACCGGCTGCGGCGCATTGGCGAAGCGGCTGGGGAAACTGATGTTGACGTAGGTGCCCGGCGGCACCTGCGAGCCGGCGGCGTACTGCACCCGCGCCACGCTGGCGACGCCGCGGCCGAGCAGCGTACCCAGCCGCGCGCGCGCGGCGTCGATTTCGCGCACGAACGCTGCGCGCGTCACCGCCTTCTTCGCCACCGCCGAGGCGCCGTCCCACAGCTCGCCGGTGCGCCCGGCGTCCACCAGTTGCGCGGCGCGCAGACCGGCCTGCGCCATCTGTGCGTCCTGCTTGGCCAGCGGTCCAGGCGCGGGCGCTGCGGGGCCGGCATGGCGCGGCGCCGGTTTGGGTGCCGCCGCGGGAGCGGCAGCAGGTGCGGCGGGTGCCGCTGGCGGGGCAGTCGTCGGCGCGGGCGCAGGCGGTGCAGCAGGCGTGGTCTGCGCGGAAGCGACGCCAGCGACGAGCGCCAGCAGGACGAGCGTGAGGCGGAACGGGACGGAGATGGACAAGGACATCGCTCTGCAGGGCGGTGGCAAGGGCCGCAGTCTACGCGGCCTGTGCGGACCAGCGCAGCGGCCTACGGCGTCTCTTCGCCCGCCACGACCGCAGTCTCGCTCGCCACTGCCGCAGCCGCGGTCGGGGCGGCGTAGCGCTGCCGGTGCCAGGCGCGCCAGCTGGCCCACAGCGCCCAGGCGGTCGCCGCCACCAGGGCGAGCAGACTCAGCAGCGAGCCGGTCCGGGCCAGCCAGGGCGCGTGCAGGCCGTTGGCGAGGTGCAGCAGCACTTCGGCGATCACGAAGCCGCCCAACGCCAGCAACGCCGGGGGCAGATACAGCCGCAGCATCAAGCGGGTTCCGGCGGCCATGCGCGTGCTCCGGGATGGAATGTGGCGACGCTAGCCCCGCGTCCATGCCCGCCACGTGAATGGGCGGGATGCGCCGCAGCGGCCGTTCAGGCGCCGGGCGAGGCCAGCGGCAGCGTCGCCACGTCGATCTCCGACAGCGGACTTTCCGCCGGACAGGCCTGGTCCGGAAACCCGAAGCGCTGCTTCAGCGCCTGGCCGCAGGCGGTCAGGCTCTCAAGGTCCACGTCTTTTCTGGTCTTGCACTCCTGGTCGAAGGCGACCAGGAACGCATCCTTGCGCCGCACGAAATCGTCGCCGCACTTGCGCAACTGCTTGATCCGCTCCAGGTCGTCCTGCACCGCATTGGTGCCGTCGAGCCCGTACTGCTTGAGCTCGTCGCTGCTGAGCAGGCGCAGGCTGCGGTTGGGCACGGTCATCATCAGGTCGGCCACCGCCACCGCCACGCCGTTGCGCTCCAGGTAGTCCTTGACGTTGCCATAGACCTCCTGCAACTCGCGGTTGAGTTCGGCGCGCGAGGTCGCGGTGGAGCTGATCCGCATCATCCGGTGGATGCCGACCTTGCCGGAGATCAGCCGGTTGTCGCCGGCGGCCAGCACGAACACGCAGGCGCTGTGGCAGACCGAACCTTCGCGCACCCACACGGTCCAGCCGGACTCGCCGATCGCGTCGCCGGCGCGGATCGCCGCCTCGACCTGGCCGCCGCTGGAGTCGAGGTCGAGCACGCGCTTGCCGATGCCGGTCTGCCTGGCCACCTCGGCCAGGCGCCGCACCATCTCGGCGAAGCCGGCGTTGATCTTGCCGACATAGCGCACCCGCATCAGCCCGCGCTCGCGGCACGGCGCCAGCGCCGCTTCCACCGCTGGCCGATCCAGCCCGGCAAGCGGCTGGCCGTCGCCGGCCTCGGCAGCGTAGTCGGTGTCGCAACTGACGAAGGCCTCGCCGTTCTCCAGGGTGGCCTCGTCCCAGGCTTGCGGATCGCGCTTGGGGACGGCCGCGCGTGGCGGCGGTGCCGGCGGCGCGCCGATCGAGACCATGTGCTCGCCGTCGGCCGAAGGGCTGTCGGCGACGGTGCGCGGTGCCGACGCCGGCTGCTGCCCGCAGGCCAACAGGCCCAGGCAACACAGCGACAACCAGCAGAGTCTGAACGGAGCAGCCAAGCGCAGGATCCACGGCGAACACGGAAGGCAGGCGCAAGGCGCCCTGCCGACCTAGTCTAGTGCCGCAGCGCGGAGCGTCCCCAACTGCGCCTAAACCGCGGGCGTCGCGGCCACGCGAGCGCGACGGCATTGCTGTCCGAAAACGGCCAGTGCGCCGCGCCGGGGCCGACTAGACTGGCGCCATGCCTGCCCTCGCCGCCACCGATCACGCCCTCTACGACCGCGCCCGCCAGTCGCGCGACGCGCGCTTCGACGGTGTGTTCTTCACTGCGGTGCGCAGTACCGGCATCTACTGCCGGCCGGTCTGCCCGGCACCGCCGCCCAAGCGCAGCAACGTGCGCTACTACCCCAGCGCTGCGGCCGCCGCGGCCGCCGGCTACCGGCCGTGCCTGCGCTGCCGTCCCGAACTGTCGCCGGAAGCACAACAGCAAGTAGGCGAAGAGGTGGTGCGGCGCGCGCTGGCACTGATCGCCGAGGGCGCGCTGCAGGACGCCAGCGTCGCCGCGCTGGCCGCCGAACTGGGGATCAGCGCGCGCCAGTTGCAGCGCCTGTTCGTGGCCCAGCTCGGCGCCACCCCGGCGGCGGTGCACGCCACCCGGCGTCTGTTGCTGGCCAAGCAACTGCTCACCGAGACCGCGCTGCCGATCACCCAGGTGGCGCTGGCGGCCGGCTTCAACAGCCTGCGCCGCTTCAACGCCGCGTTCCTCGACGGCTGCGGCATGCCGCCCTCGGCGATCCGCAAGCAGCGCGCCGAGAGTCCCGGCGGCGACCTGGTGCTGCGCCTGGGCTATCGGCCGCCGCTGGACTTCCCGGCGATGCTGGCGTTCCTGCGCAAGCGCGCGATCCCCGGCATCGAACGCATCGGCGAGGCCAGCTACGAACGCGTGCTCGGCCCCTGCGAGGCCTCCACCCGCATCCGTGTCGAGGCCGATCCGCAGCGCCACGAACTGCGCCTGCACATCGCCGCGGCCGATCCGCGCGCCATTCCCGACATCGTCCGGCGGGTGCGCCGGGTGTTCGACCTGGATGCCGACCTGCGCGCGGTACACGCCACGCTCGGCGAGGATCCGCTGCTGACGCGCGCCATCGCCCGGCGCCCCGGGCTGCGCGTGCCGGGCGGCTGGGACGGCTTCGAAGTGGCGGTACGCGCGGTGCTCGGCCAGCAGGTTAGCGTCGCCGGCGCCGCGACCCTGGCCGCGCGTCTGGTCGATCGCCATGGCGCCGTGCGGCCCGGCCAGCCGCCGGGGCTTGACCGCGCCTTCCCGACGCCGCAGGCGCTGCGCGACGCGCCGCTGGAAGCCATCGGCCTTCCGCGCTCGCGGGCGGCGACGATCCGTGCGCTGGCGCAGGCGGTGCTGGACGGCCGCCTGTCCTTCCGCGCCGGCCAGCGCCTGGACGACTTCGTCGCCCACGCCATCACCTTGCCCGGCATCGGCGCCTGGACCGCGCAGTACATCGCGCTGCGCGCGCTCGGCCAGCCCGACGCCTTTCCCGCCGGCGACCTGGTGCTGCAACGCATACTCGGCGAAGGCGGCGCACGCCTGAGCGAACGCGCCACCGAGGCGCGCGCGCAGGCCTGGCGGCCCTGGCGCGCCTACGCGGTGCTGCACCTGTGGCACCTGGCCAACGACCCTCCCGAGGAGACCCGCGCATGACCGCGTCCCCGCTGTCCTACGACCGTTTCGACACCCCGATCGGCATGCTCACCGTCGCTGTCGGCGCCGATGGCGTCCGCCACATCCTGTTCCCCGAGAACCGCTACGACGCCCGCGGCCGCGCCGACTGGGTGCACGATCCGGCGCCGGTGCGCGCCGCGCGCGAGCAACTGCTGGCCTACTTCGCCGGCGAGCGCGACCATTTCGACCTGCCGCTGGCGCCGCACGGCACCGACTTCCAGAAGCGGGTGTGGCTGGCGCTGGCCGAGATCCCGTTCGGCGCGACCTGGAGCTACGCGCAACTGGCGCAGCATCTCGGCCAGCCGCGCGCGGTACGTGCGGTCGGCGCCGCCAACGGGCGCAACCCGCTGCCGATCGTGCTGCCCTGCCATCGGGTGATCGGCGCTAACGGCGCGCTCACGGGCTTCGGTGGCGGCCTGCCGACCAAGGCTGCACTGCTGGCGCTGGAGCGGCGCGAGGGTGGCGCGGCCGCCGGCACCACGGCGCCGCTGTTCGGCTGAGCGTGTCGGCCATGCAGCGGCGCAGATCGACGTCCATCCCTCGCTTGAACCACCCGCTCGCTCTCACTGCCGCGCCAGACGACGGCGATCCGCCGGCGCTGCGCTGAGCGCCACGGCAACGGCCGCGGCGCGCCGGCGTCCGCCTAGGGCAACGCGTGCGACAATAGGCCGATGCACTCGCCCGATTCCGCGCAACCGCCGCGCCTGCGCCATCGTCTGCGCCCGCTGATCTCGCAGGAGAGCTGGAAGCAGCGCGCCGTGCTGTGGGGCGGCGCGGTGGCGGTGGCGCTGGTCTCCATCGTCTTCGCCAAGGCCAGCGACGCCGCCTTCCATCTGTTCCAGCGGATCATCGGGCATTCGCCGTGGTGGGCGCTGCTGCTGACCCCGAGCGTGTTCGCCCTGCTGGCCTGGCTGACCAACGGCGCACTGCGCCCCACCCGCGGCAGCGGCATTCCGCAGGTGATCGCCGCGCTGGAACGTCCCGACGACGGCTTCCGCCAGGCCAACCTGTCGCTGCGCGTGTCCGCGGGCAAGCTGATGCTGACCACCATGGCCCTGTTCGGCGGTGCCTCGATCGGCCGCGAAGGCCCGACCGTGCACGTCGGCGCCAGCCTGATGTACGTGTTCGGGCGCTGGTTCAGCTTTCGCGATGCGCGCCAGGCCAGCCATTTCCTGCTGGCCGGCGGCGCCGCCGGCATCGCCGCGGCGTTCAACACGCCGCTGGCCGGCGTGGTGTTCGCCATCGAGGAACTGAGCGGACGCTTCGAGCACAACTTCTCCGGCACCTTGCTGACCGCGGTGATCGTCGGCGGCGTGATTTCGCTGGGCCTGCTCGGCGACTACACCTACTTCGGCCGGGTCGCCACCGCCGGCCTGCCGCTGGGCAAGGCGTGGCTGGCGATCCTGCTGTGCGGCGTGGTCGCCGGCCTGCTCGGCGGCGCCTTCGCGCGCATGGTGCTGCTCACCGTCGCCGGCAAGCCGCGCTGGCTGGGCGAGCTGCGCCGGCGCCAGCCGGTGCTGCTGGCCGCGCTGTGCGGTCTGGCGCTGGTGCTGCTGGGCCTGATCTTCGGCACCGGCGCGTTCGGCACCGGCTACGAGCAGGCACGCAGCCTGGTGCAGGGGCACGCCAGCGTCGGCCACGAGTTCGGCCTGATGAAACTGCTGGCGAACCTGGTGTCCTACGTGGCCGGCATCCCCGGCGGCCTGTTCTCACCGGCCCTGGCGGTCGGCGCCGGGCTCGGCCACAACCTGGCCGTACTGATGCCGGGCGTGGACCCGCGCATCTTCGTGCTGCTGGGCATGTGCGCCTACCTCACCGGCGTGACCCAGGCGCCACTGACCTCGGCGGTGATCTCGCTGGAACTCACCGACAGCAGCGACATGCTGCTGCCGATCCTGGCGACGGTGCTGATCGCCCGCGGCGCTTCGGCGCTGGTCTGCCGCACGCCGATCTACCGCGGCCTGGCCGAGCTGTTGCTGGTGGCGCCGCCGCCGGCGCCCACGCCGCCCGCGGAAGAGGAAACGCCGGCCTCGCTGGTGGCCGACCTGGCCGGCAGCGACCACGACGACGATCGCGACGACCACCCCGCCGCGCCACGCCCGCACTGACTGGCGGCGCGTGCCCGGCGCTGGTGCGATCGGAAGGCGCGCCGCCACTGCCGCTTCCGCCGCAGGACCGCTACCGGCCGCCTGGCGGCGACGGCCAGGGATCACACGGACATAAAAAAACGCGGCGCAAGCGCCGCGTTCTTCGTCGCACCCGGTGGCTGGCTCAGCCGGCCTTGGCGACCGTCTTCTTGGCCACGGCCTTCTTCACCGCCGGCGCCTTGACCACCGACTTCTTCGCGGCCGGCGCGGCAGCGCCCACGGCCACCTTGCTCACGCTGTGCGAGCGCGAATTGCCGTAGCTGGCGTTGTAGCGCTTGCCCTTGGCGGTCTTGCGGTCACCCTTACCCATGCTCATCGACTCCTGAATGTATGTGCGAAAACCCCCGCGCGATGCACGGGGTTTGGCGAGGCCAACGCGGTCGGCGCCCTCGCGCAAGGGCGGCAAGCCTACCACGTGCGCTCAATGGGCGCAGCTTGCGTCGTGCACGTGACCGTGGTTCAGGCGCAGGTTGAGCAGGTGGGCCAGGCCGACCAGGGTGCCGCCGAAGGTCATGATCGCCGCATGCGGCGCCACTGCATGATGCAGCGCCGGCACCAGCAGGCCAGCCCACAGTGCCAGCAAGCCGAGGATGAGCAATCCCAGCGCCTGCCAGACGCGATGGCGGCGATAGCCAAGCACCAGGCTGAACAGGCCCAGGCAGGTCACGAACAGCACCAGGGTGCGCTCCACGCCCTCGCCCAGCCACATCGCCAGGCCCAGCGAGGGCAGCACCGCCAAGGCCAGCGGCAGCACCGCGCAATGCACCGCGCACAGCAACGAACCGGTGGCGCCAAGGCGGTCGAGCGCGGCGCGCAGATCGAACGGTGAGGACATGACGGTCGGCACGGGTTGAAAGTGTTACGGAATAATATAACATTCGGCCGCCGGCGACCAGCGCGTCCCGTGCCCCTTCCCCGACCGTCCGCCGCCATTGCGCGGCGCCGGTGGTGCGCGCGTCGCCCCGAATGTCCCTCCTGATGGAATGCCCATGCCCGCTCCCCGTCCTGCCCTGCTCCGCCGTTCCGCCCTGTCCCTGGCCCTGCTTGGCCTGCTGAGTCCGTCGCTGGCCCTGGCCGCCGACCCTACCGCCACGACGACCGCGGCCGATGCCACGCCGCCGGCGAGCGACAGCCGCCACGGCGCCGGCCACAGCCAGGACCGGCACGTGAAGGACATGGACCAGGTGGTGGTGACCGCCAGCCCGCTGCGCGACGCCGCCGGCGCGCTGAGCCAGCCGGTGGACGTGCTGGCCGGCGAGCGCCTGGACGAGAATCGCGGCGCCAGCATCGGCGAGACCGTGGCCAGCCTGCCGGGCGTGCAGAGCTCCAATTTCGGCCCCGGCGTGGGCCGCCCGATCATCCGCGGGCTCGACGGCCCGCGCGTGGCAGTGCTCAACGACGGCCTGTCCTCGCAGGACGTGTCCACGGTCAGCCAGGACCATTCGCCGGCGGTGGAGTCGTTCCTGGCCGACCAGATCGAGGTGCTGAAAGGTCCGTCCACCCTGCTGTACGGCTCCGGCGCCATCGGCGGCGTGGTCAACGTGGTCGACGGCCGCATCGCCGAGACCCCGGTCGACGGTGTGCACGGCCGTGCCGAGGCGCGCTGGGAAGGCGGCGACAAGAGCGGCAACACCGACATGTTCCGCGTCGATGCCGGCAACGGCAGCGGCCTGTCGATCCACGCCGACGGCGTGTACCGCAACCTGAAGGACTACGACACGCCGGAAGGCCCGCAGCTCAACTCGTTCGTCAAGTCCAAGGTCGGCTCGATCGGCAGCTCGCTGGCCGGCGACTGGGGCTTCGTCGGCGTGTCGATCTCGCGCTTCCGCGACAACTACGGCAACCCGGGCGAACCCGGCGACCCGGCCGCCGGCGAGCGCGGCGTGTCGCTGCAGCTGCACCAGGACCGCTTCGAGCTCAAGGGCGCGCTGAACGACCCGTGGGGCGACGGCAGCGCGCTGCGCTACAGCTTCGGCCACACCGCCTACACCCACACCGAATTCGAGGGTGCGGAGGTCGGCACCAAGTTCGACAAGCGCGCCAACGAAGGCCGCGTGGAGGCCTCCTTCGGCCTGGGCGGCGGCTGGCAGACCGCGGTCGGCGTACAGGGCAGCGACTCGACCTTCCAGGCCATCGGCGAAGAAGCCTTCGTGCCGAAGACCGATACCCGCGCCATCGGCGTGTTCGCGCTGGCGCGCAACAGCTGGGACCGCGTGCAGGCCGAGGTCGGCGCGCGCGTGGACAAGACCAAGTACGGGACCGACACCGGCGTTGACCGCGACTTCACCCCGAAGAGCCTGTCGCTGAGCGGCGGTTTCCGCTTCAACGAGCAGTGGCGCCTGACCGCCAACCTCGACCACGCCGAGCGCGCCCCGGCCGAGGAAGAACTGTTCGCCAACGGCCCGCACATCGCCACCCTCGCCTACGAGATCGGCAACCCCGACCTGAAGACCGAGAAGGCCAACCAGGCCGAGCTGGGGCTGATCTTCAAGAACGACTGGGTGGACGCGAAGGTGGCCGGCTACTACAACCGCTACGACGACTTCATCTACATCGTCGACACCGGCGGCCAGTGGTACCACGAGGAGGACAACGACTTCCTGCCGATCCGCCAGTGGACCCAGGCCGATGCGATCTTCCATGGCTTCGAAGGCGAGGCCACCTTCCATCTGGCCGACAACGACAGCGGCGCCTGGGACCTGCGCGTGTTCGGCGATACCGTGCGCGCGCGGCTGAAGGACGGCGGCAACCTGCCGCGCATCGCGCCGGCGCGCTACGGCGCGCAGCTGCGCTGGGACGCCAGCCACTGGCGCGCCGCGCTGGGCGCCACCCGCTACCAGAAGCAGGACAAGGTGGCGGTCAACGAGACCCCGACCGCCGGCTACACCCTGGTCGATGCGCACCTGGCCTATCACGTCGATGCCGGCAGCACCGCCTGGGAGGTGTTCCTGGACGGCAACAACCTGACCAACCAGGACGCGCGCGTGCACACCTCGTTCCTCAAGGACGAGGTCATGCTGCCCGGCCGCAGCGCCTCGTTCGGCGTGCGCCTGTTCTTCTGACCGGCACGTTTGCCGCAGTGTGAGGAGGCCGCCTTCGGGCGGCCTTTTCTTTGGCTAATGCGGCGCGCTGCGCGAGAACACGTTGATCACCACCACGCCGGCGACGATCAGCGCCATGCCGACGATCGCCGGCGGATCCAGCGCCTGGCCGAACCGCCACCACGCCAGCAGCGAGATCAACACGATGCCGATGCCCGACCAGAGCGCATAGGCCACGCCCACCGGCACGCTGCGCAAGGTCAGCGACAGCAAGTAAAAGGCGATGCCATAGCCGCACAGCGCCAGCAGCGTCGGCCACAGCCGGGCGAAGCCCTCGCTGGCCTTCAGCGCCGAGGTCGCGACCACCTCGGCGAGGATGGCCACCAGCAGGAACAACCAGTTCTTCATTGCAGAACGCTCTTGCAGACACGCGCGCCACGATAGCAAGTGGCGCGTGGTGAGGATGGCGACGGCGTTCTCCCGGCTGCCCACGTGCAACCGTGCATGCACAGGCAACGCCACGCTGCGCAGTGCACGCCTTGCGTGGCGGTGCGATGGCGGCCTGCGTGGGCAACCTGTCACGCAAACCTCGCCCTTACCGCGCTGCACAACAGCCCAAGCGCTGGACGGCGTTACAAAGGGCGCCGCGCGTCGCCCCCTGCTTCGCGCCGTACCGGCCGATACGACGCGGCCGCGCGCTGCACGCGCGTGCCGCATCCCGGCCGATCGTTTCGAATGAAGAAAGGAGAGATTCTTCATGCATCTTGCGCCGCTTCGTCATCTGCTGCCCCTGTCCATCGCCGCCGCCCTACTCGCGTCCCCCGCGCTGGCGCAGACCGCCGACGCACCCGCTGCGCCGGCCACGCAACCCGACGCCACCACCCTGGATACCGTGGTCGTCAGCGGCACTGCGCGCTTCAGCGGCCTGCGCAAGCGCGACGCGAGCTTCTCGATCACCACCGCCACGCCCGAGCAGATCCAGCAGGCGGTGCCGCAGAGCAGCGCCGACCTGCTGAAGATCGTGCCCGGCGTGTGGGCCGAGCCCAGCGGCGGCGGCACCGGCGCCAACATCTTCGTGCGCGGCATGCCGTCGGAAGGCGATGCGCCGTTCGTCACCTTCCAGCTCGATGGGGCGCCGCTGTTCCCGCCGCCGACCCTGTCGTTCCTGGAAAACTCCACGCTGTTCCGCACCGACGACACCATCGAACGCATGGAAGTGCTGCGCGGCGGTTCCAGCCCGATCTTCTCCAACGGCCAGGCCGGCATCACCGTCAACTTCATCCAGAAGAAGGGCCAGGACGAGCCGGAGGGCAGCGTGCGCCTCACCGGCGGCAGCGACGCCCTGCGCCGCATCGATCTGTTCAACAGCGGGCCGATGGGCAACGGCTGGTACTACAGCATCGGCGGCTTCTTCCGCGAGACCGACGGCGTGCGCGACCCGCAGTTCCCCGCCGACAAGGGCGGCCAGTTCAGCGCCACCCTGAGCAAGCGCTGGGACAGCGGCGAACTGTCGTTCTATGCGCGCCATACCGACGACAACAACGCCTTCTACACCGCGATCCCGCTGCTGTCGCGCAACAACGGCAGCGACCTGTCCAGCTTTCCCGGCCTAGACGCACAGCACGGCACGCTGCTGAGCAACGACTTCCGCAACGTCACCCTGCCGGTCGGCCCCAACGGCCAGACCATCCGGCGCGACCTCGGCGACGGCCGCGGCGTCAACATCGACGTGTTCGGCGGCGAGCTGAACTGGCAGCTGGGCGACTGGACCCTGGCCGACCGTTTCAACGTGATGGGCGGCACCGCGCCGACCTATGCGTTGTTCACCGGCGACGCGCCGCAGCGGCTGGGCGACTTCATCGCCGGCTACGGCAGCAGCGGCAGCGCGCGCTACACCAATGGCGGCGGCGCGGTCGATCCGAACCAGCAGGTGCTGGAAGCCGGCTGGTGGTCGGTGGACAAGCGTCTGAACTCCTTCACCAACGACCTGCGCCTGAGCCGCGCGCTGTTCGCCGGCAACACGCTCACCGTGGGCAGCTACTACGCCAGGTACACCTCCAACGACACCTGGTACCTCGGCAACACCATGCTGCTGACCGCGCAGAACCATGCGCGGCGCATCGACGTGACGCTGGACGATGGCCGCCAGCCGACCCGCGACGGCTTCACCAGCACCGCCTTCCTGGCGCTGCGCGCGCATTACGAGGGCGAGAACGCTGCGGTGTTCGTCGCCGACGAATGGGAACTGGACGAGCGCCTGCGCCTGGACCTGGGCGTGCGCTACGAGCGCCAACGCGTCACCGGCACCGTGCACGACACCGCCACCGTGGACCTGGACGGCAACCCGGCCACGCTCTACGACAACGCCACCTCGATCTCGCTGCCGAGCACGCGGCGCATCGACCAGGACGACAACGCGCTGTCGTGGACGGCCGGACTGAACGTCAAGCTCGACGCGCACAACAGCGTGTTCGCGCGGGTCAATTCCGGGGTCAAGTTTCCCGGCTTCGACAACCTGCGCGACGGGCAGACCAAGGTGCAGGACATCCGGCAATACGAACTGGGGTTGAAGTCGGGTGCGGCCAACTACGATCTGTACCTCACGGCGTTCTACAACACCTTCAAGAATTCGCCGTTCCAGGCCTTCCTGGCCAACGGCAGCAACTTCACCACGGTCGGCGATTCGCGCGCCTACGGCCTGGAGGTGGAAGGCGCGATCCGCCCGTTCGGCGGCTTCGAACTGGCCGGGACCGGGGTGTGGCTGGACGCGAAGTACCGCAATTACCGCGAATACACCGGCAACCAGGTCATGCGCCAGCCAAAGCGCCAGTTCCGGCTGACGCCGAGCTACTACTGGATGCTGCCGTTCGGCGACCTGCGCGTGTTCGCGACCTATTCCTACATCGGCGAACGCTACGCCGACCTGGCCAACAGCCAGCGCCTGCCGTCCTACGACATGCTCGACGTCGGTGCCAGCCTGCACAGCGGCGAGCACTGGGAGCTCACCGTCAGCGGCAGCAACGTGACCGACACGCTGGGCCTGACCGAAGGCAACGTACGCGTGCCCGGCGCGGCCACCGGCGGCGTGTTCATGGGCCGCCCGATCGCCGGCCGCCAGTATCAGGTGTCGGTGGCGTATCGCTGGTAGCGCGTGCCGCATCGCAGACGCACGTGACGCCATCGCCATACTGACGTCGCGTTGCGCCAGCCACGACAGGCCCAATTGGCCGCCTGTCGTGGCGGCAATCGCATCTGCAGGAGCGCATACACGCGCATCCCGATCCGGCACGGCCACCCGTCCGTATCACTGCCCCGACACCCTCCCTTCGCGTTCTCTTCGCAATCCCTTCGCGGTCCCGCCGCGATGCTCGGGCTCGGGTGCCGATGCGTGCCCGTACGTCGGCGTCGCGATGGCAGCGCCGCTACCCAGGTCGATTCGCTCCATGCTGCGCCACGGCGCGCGCGGTGGCGGTCCCCCAGGCAGGAGAGACCGATGCAGCATGACCCTCACCGTTCCGAGGCCGCGTCCGGCGCTGCCGACAGCGCGCGCGACACCCCATTGAGCGAGGACGAGGCCGCGCTGGCGCGCCGGCTCGGCATCAACGGCCTCTCGCGCCGCGAATTCCTCGCCCTGCTCTCGGCCGCCGGCCTCAGCAGCGCCGGTGGACAGATCCTCTTCAGCGAGGCCGCGTTCGCCGCACCCGTCGCCAAGGCCGCGCCGCCGCAAAACGCGTTGCCGGTCGTCCTCGAGGTCAATGGCCAGCGTCACGCGCTGCAGCTGGATCCACGGACCACGTTGCTGGATGCGCTGCGCGAACACCTGGCGCTGACCGGCACCAAGAAGGGCTGCGACCACGGCCAGTGCGGTGCCTGCACAGTGATCGTCGACGGCGAGCGCCGGCTGTCCTGCCTGACCCTGGCGGCACAGGCCGAAGACACGCAGATCACCACCATCGAGGGCCTGGCCGACGGCGAGCGACTGCATCCGATGCAGGCCGCGTTCGTGCAGCACGATGGGTTCCAGTGCGGCTACTGCACCCCTGGGCAGATCTGCTCGGCGGTGGCGCTGTTGAACGAGATCAAGCGCGGCGATGCCAGCCACGTCAGCACCGACGTCAGCCGGCCGGTCACCGAACTCAGCGACGCCGAGGTGCGCGAGCGCATGAGCGGCAATATCTGCCGCTGCGGCGCCTACCCGAAGATCGTCGCCGCCATCCAGGACGTGCACAGCGGCGGCGCACCGCGGCCGCTGACCTGGCGCTATGTCGACCAGTCCGAACTGACCGCCCTGAAGATGGCGAAGGAGGTGGCCGATGACGCCGTTTAAGTACCAGCGCGCGACCTCGCCGGAAGACGCGGTGCGCCGTGTCGCCGCCAACCCGAACGCACGCTTCCTCGGCGGCGGCACCAACCTGCTCGACCTGATGAAGGAAGGGGTGACCGGTGCCGACGAAATCGTCGACCTGACCCGGCTCAAGGGCCTGGCCGAGATCGCCGAAACCGCCGACGGCGGCCTGCGCCTGGGCGCGCTCGCCAACAACACGCAGACCGCCAACCATCCCTTGGTGCGCCAGCGCTATCCGTTGCTGAGCCAGGCGATCCTGGCCGGGGCCACGATGCAGCTGCGCAACATGGCCAGCAACGGCGGCAACCTGCTGCAGCGCACGCGCTGCGGCTACTTCTACGACACCGCCCTGCCCTGCAACAAGCGCGAACCCGGCAGCGGTTGCGGCGCGCGCGAGGGGCTCAACCGCACCCACGCGATCTTCGGCCACAGCGCGCACTGCGTGGCGGTACACCCGTCGGACATGTGCGTGGCGCTGGTCGCGCTGGACGCAACGGTGCAGGTGCGCACGCCGGCCGGCACCCAGCGCGAGATCCCGTTCGCCGAATTCCACCTGCTGCCGGAGACGCGCGCCGATGTCGACAACCAGCTCGCGCACGGCGAACTGATCGAGTCGATCACCCTGCCGGCGCCGGGGTTCGCCGCGCACAGCCATTACCTGAAGGTGCGCGACCGGGCCAGCTACGCGTTCGCCCTGATTTCGGTGGCCGCGGCGCTGGCGCTGGAACCGGACGGGCGCATCCGCGAAGCGCGCATCGCCATGGGCGGGGTGGCGCACAAACCCTGGCGCGCGCGCGCCGCCGAACGCGCGCTGGCGGGCCAACACGTCGGCGAGGCCGCCTTCGCCGCCGCCGCGCAGGCCGAGATGGCCGCGGCGCAGCCGCTGGCGCACAACGCCTACAAGATCCCGATGGGCACGCACGCGATGATCCGCGCCCTGCACCGCGCCAGCGGCAGCGATGCCGCATGAGCGGCCAACCGGAGAAACCGGCAATGAATTACATCGGCAAGGAAATGCGCCGCGTCGACGGCTTCGCCAAGGTCACCGGCAAGGCGCGCTATGCGGCGGAGTTCCAGATCCCGCATCTGGTCCACGGCTACATCCTCACCAGCACCATCGCCAAGGGCCGCATCGTACGCATCGACACCCGCGCCGCCGAGGCCGCGCCGGGCGTGATCAAGGTGCTGACCCACCTCAATGCGATCAAGCCGGTCTCCGACGCGGTCAAGAAGAAGGGCGAAGACCTGTCGTTCCGTGCCCTGGTCGACGACCGCATCCACTTCAATGCGCAGCCGATCGCGGTGGTGGTGGCCACCACCTTCGAGCAGGCGCGGCATGCATCGCGGCTGATCCAGGTGGACTACGCCACCGAGGCCGCGCATACCGATTTCGACGCACTGCTCGACCAGGCGCACGATCCGACCCCGGAGGAATCGCCGAAGCCGCGCGGCAACCCGGCTGCTGCGTTCGCCGCCGCGGCGGTGAAGCTGGAAGCCGCGTACACGATGCCGGTGGAGCACCACAACCCGATGGAACCGCACGGCGGCATCGGCTACTGGATCGGCGACACCCTGACCGTGGTCAACAAGAGCCAGAACGTCTACCAGGACCGCGAACAGCTGGCCGGCTACTTCGGCATTCCGGTGGACAAGGTCAACGTGGTCTCGCTGTTCGTCGGCGGCGCGTTCGGCTCCTGCCTGCGCCCCAACTACTACACCTTCCTGCTCGGCGCGGTCTCCAAGGCGGTCGGCCTGCCAGTGAAGATCGTCTACACCCGGCGGCAGATGTTCAGCGGCCATGGCTACCGCCCCTATTACCGCGTGGAACTGGGGCTGGGCGCCGACGCCGCCGGCACGCTGCAGGCGATCCGCTATCGGCACGTGCTGAACACCTCGCGCATCGAGGCGTTCAACGAGGCCTTTTTCCGCAATGCGCGCTCGCTGTACGCCTGCGCCAACGTGGAGGATCGCTTCGAGGTGGTGGAGACCGACCTGCCGACGCCGCAGGCGATGCGCGCGCCCGGCACCATCAGCCAGATGTTCGGTATCGAGTGCGCGATGGACGAACTGGCCTATGCGCTGAAGATGGACCCGCTGCAACTGCGCCTGGCCAACTACGCCGAGACCGATCCGGAAACCGGCAAGCCGTTTTCGAGCAAGGCGCTGCGCGAGTGCTACGCGCTCGCCGCCGAGACCTTCGGCTGGAGCAAGCGCACGCCCGAGCCGCGTTCCATGCGCGACGGCCGCCTGCTGGTCGGCTGGGGCATGGCCACCGGCACCTGGGCGTCGATGCAGATGCCGGCGCTGGCTCGGGTGGTGCTGAAGGCCGACGGCAGCGCCCGGGTCGGCAGTGCCACCTCCGACATCGGCCCCGGCACCTACACGGTGATGACCCTGATCGCCGCCGAGTATCTGGGCATCGACGCCAAGCGCGTGCAGTTCGAACTGGGCGACACGCGCCTGCCCAAGGCACCGGCGCAGGGCGGCTCGTGGACCACCGCCAGCGTCGGCAGCGCGATCCACGGCGCGGCGCGCGAGATCCGCGGCAAGCTGCTGGAACTGGCCAGGCAGGATGGGCAGGCGGCATTCAGCGGGCTGGACGTGGATGCGGTGGAACTGGTCGATGGCCAGCTGCGCCCGACCGGCAAGCCCGAGGCCGGCCTGGAGGTCGCCAAGTTGATGCGCCAGCACGGCCTGCTGGAACTGGAGGTGGTGCACGAATCCAAGCCCTCGGCCGAGCGCAAGCAGTACGCCACCGCCGCGCACGGCGCGCAGTTCATCGAGGTCAAGGTCGATCCGGACACAGGCATGGTGCAGGTGACGCGGGTCATCGAAGCCACCGCCTGCGGCAAGATCATGAATCCGCTGACCTCGCACAGCCAGGAAATCGGCGGCGTGGTGATGGGCATCGGCATGGCGCTCAGCGAAGGCACCGAGATCGACCATCGCTACGGGCGCATGCTCAACGCCTCGCTGGCCGACTATCACGTGCCGGTCAACGCCGACGTGCACGAGATCCAGACCATGTTCGTCGAAGAGGACGACACCATCGTCAATCCGCTCGGGGTCAAGGGCATGGGCGAGCTGGGCATGGTCGGCATTCCCGCGGCCATCGCCAATGCCGTGTTCCACGCCACCGGCAAGCGCATCCGCGACCTGCCGATCACCCCGGACAAGTTGATCGGCTGAGTGCGATCGCCGCGTTTGCGCGCAGTTTGCTCTCGTAGGAGCGGCTTCAGCCGCGACAGGCATTCCCGATAACGCCTGTCGCGGCTGAAGCCGCTCCTACAATGCGAGCGTCGGTCGCCGCAACACCGCGCCCGACGCAACCGCTACGGATCCAGCCAGCCCTTCGCCACCGCCGCCTGCACGTCCTCCGGCGTGTCCAGGTCCAGCGCCAACGCCGGCGCGACGATGCAGCCGAGGCTGTCCGGCGCCAGCGTCGCGAACAGCGTGCGCAAGCCCTGGTCGCCGCCCAATGGCAGCGTGCGCCAGCGCTGTTGCGCCACCACCGCCGGCATCCCGCGCACGCCGGCGTAGGCGCTGACCGCACAACCGGACGCGGCCCGCGCGGCCGCCGCCAACAGATCCTGCAGATGCACCGCTGTCAGCGCCGGCTGGTCGCAGCCGAGCACCAGGCTGCGGGCGATCGACGCGTCGTCGCGTACCGCCGCGCGCAGGCAGTCGAGACTGCCGCCCATGCCGGTGTCCCATTGCGGATTGCGCACGCATTCCACCGCAAGCCCCTCCAGCAGCGGCTGCAGCGCCTCGGCCTGCGCGCCCAGCACCACCACGCAGCGCGCCGGGGCCGTGGACAGCGCCAGACGCACGACCCGACGCAGCAGCGGTTCGCCGTCGCTGGTCAGCGTCTGCTTGGCGCGGCCCAGGCGTCGGCTGGCGCCAGCGGCCAGGATCAACGCCGCGTGCGCCTGCGCCATCAGCCGCTGCCTTCGGCCAGCAATGGCCGCACCACCGCCACCGCATCGCGCGGCGACCGTCGCGACCTGTAGCCTGCCTGCGCGACCGCACTCAGCCGTGGCGGCGCCGCCCGGCTGGCCTGCAACTGCGCGGCGATGCTCAGCGCGATCGCCTCCGCACCGTTCCCTCCCAGGCGCAGCCCGATCGGCGAATGCAGCCGCGGCGAGAGCTGCGCACGTTGCGTCGGGCTCAGCAGGCGGAACAGGTCCTCGCGCCGCCGCACCGGTCCCAGCAGGCCGAGGAACGGGATGGAGCTGCCGGCCAGCGCATCCAGCGCTTCGCGATCCAGCTCGAAATGGTGGTGCATCACCAGCGCCGCGTCGCTGTCGGCGCAGTCGGCCAGCCCGCGCGTCGGCGTGCAGGCGAGCGCGCGGTCGGCCAGCGCCGCCAGTGCGACCCAGCGCGGCCGCTGCTCGACCAAAGTGGTCATCCAGCCCAACTGCCGCAGCAAGGGCAGCAGCACGGCAGTTTCCGGACCGGCGCCGAAGACGCTGACCCTCGGCGGCGGCGGCACGTGCACCTCGCCAAAGCGCGGCGACGTCGCAGACACCATGCGCCACGGCAGGCGCCACCGCAACGTCTGCCCGGCCACACTGGCGACAAAATCGCCATCGGCCTGCAGCGCCAGGGTCAAGCCACCGCGCCCCTGCAGCCAGGCCTGGGCCAGTGCGTCGAAACCGGGCAAGACGTGCAGCGGCAAAAGGGCCAGGTGCAAGCGCCCCCGGCAACCGGCTGCCGAGCCGGACAGCAGGTCTTCGTCCTCGCGCGTATCGATCTCCATCCACACCGGCGTCGCGACGTTGGCGGCCTCCGCGGCGCAGCGCGCGATCTCCGGCTCCAGGCAACCGCCGCTCAGCCAGCCCTGCTGCGCACCATCGGCGCCGAACAAGGCCATCGCGCCGGCGTGCGCGTAGGTGGAACCCTCGCGGGCCATCGCCACGGCCAACACCGCGGGCGCACCGCGGCGGCAGGCGTCGAGCGCATCTTGCAGACAGTGGCGGGCAGCGGACATGCGGCGGCCAGGCGAAGGGGGAATCCGGAGCCTAAGCGTCTGCCTGTGGTCGCGAGGTGACCCCGACGATTGTTCGCGGCGCCGGCAGCGCAAGGAAATCGGGGATGCCCAACACACTGCCTGCAACCGACGCTGTGTCGGATGCAGGTGCCGCCAACGGGCGACACGTCCGCGACGACGAGCCGCTACGCCAGATGAAAGCGCTCGAAGCGCTGCAAGGCCGCGTCGATCGTCGCCTGCAGCGCCGCGCGACGCGGCACCAGCCAGGTCCATTGCTGGATCAGCAGGCGGCCGGCGCGACGGTCCATCTTCAGGTCGAGCGCGGCGACGATGCGGTCGCCGACCAGCACCGGCAGCGCGAAGTAGCCCAGCAGCCGCTGCAGCGCCGGTACATAGGCCTCGAAGCGGTGGGTGTAGCCGAAGAACTGCTGCAGCCGCTTGCGCTGGATCACCAGCGGATCGAACGGCGACAGCAGCAGCGCCCGCGTCGGATCCGGCGGCGGCGGTGTGCTGTCCAGCAGCTCCGGCTCAGCCCACAGGGCCACGCCTTCCTGCCCCTGCAGATGCACCGGGATCAGGCGCTTGCGCGCCACTTCCGCGGCGATCAACGCCCGCACCGCCGGCTTGGCGGCGGTCTCGCCATAGCAGATCGATTCCACGCCGACGATGCCCTGCGCGCGCAGCGCACGCTGCAGCAGGTAACGCGCGTACTGTGCGTCGCTGACCGCCCGTGGCCGCTGCCGCCAGCCGAAATGCCGCGCGGCCAGCGCGTAGGTCTTGAGCATGCCGCTGCGCTGGCTGATCACCAGGTCGCCACTGAAGAAACCGTACTGCAACGCGGCCCGCGAAGGCTTGCGACTGCCCCACGGATGGGTCTTCTCGACCAGCACGTCGTCGTCGATGTCGCGGATCGACAACGGCCCCTCGCTGCGGATGCGCCGCAACAGCCGCGCATAGTCCTGCGCATCCACCGTGCCCCTGGCGTCGGCCTGTGCACGTCGACGCGCCATCTGCGCCACGTACATGCGGTAGTCGGCGACCGGCACGTAGGCCAAGGCATGAGTCCAGTACTCGAACAGCGACTTGTCCTGCGACTGCGCCTGTTCCAGATCCCGTTCGCGGTACTCGGGAATGCGCGTGTACAGCACGTGGTGGTGGCTGCGCGCGATCACGTGGATGGTATCGATCTGCACATAGCCCAGGTGCGCGGTGGCCTGCCACACCGCCTCGGCGCCGCTGCCGAACGGCGCCGGCGTGGTCAGGCGCTGCGCATGCAGCCACAGCGCACGCGCCCGGTCGGGCGCGATCGGGACGGAAGCGACGGGAGTGCGCATCGGAACGACCTTCCTGGCAATGCGGTAGCGCCGGTCAGGATAGCAACCCCGGATGCGCAGCGCCGGTCGCAGGGCACTCACCGCACTTGGCCGTCACGGCGCTCGTCGCTCCGATCGCCAGCGCCGCATCGCCACGCTTCACGGCGGACAGGACGTGCCCGCATTGCAACGATCGCGGGCATTGCCTACGGCGAACCAGCAGGCTCAGATCAATCGAATGCCCTGCCCGCGGGCCTGCAATGCAGAGAAACGCGCGCCAGGCTCAACCCGCGCACTTCGCGCAAAGACCGTGCACTTCCAGGGTCTGCGCCTGCGGCTGGAAGCCCAGGGCCTTGGCGCGCTGCTCCAGTTGCGCGACCACGTCGCGGTCCTCCAGCTCCACCGCGCTATGGCAGCGGTCGCAGATCAGGAACGGCACCGAATGCTGAGCGCTGCTCGGGTGGTGACAGGCGACGAAGGCGTTGACCGATTCGAGCTTGTGCACGAAGCCGTTGGCCATCAGGAAATCCAGCGCGCGGTACACCGTGGGCGGGGCGTCGGCACCCACGCCCTTGCCTTCGCGCACCCATTCCAGCAGGTCGTAGGCCTTGACCGGGCGCCCGGCCTCGGCAATCAGCCGCAGCACGTTGGCGCGGATCGGGGTCAGGCGCAGACCGCGCTCGCGGCTGACCCGCTCCACCACCTTGACGAAGTCGGCAGCGTCGTGAACGTGGTGGTGCGGCTCGGTGCAGGCGGTCTTCTTGCTGGACATGGCGGTCTCCCGGGAATCAGCTTCCCGCTGGGATCTTGATGAGCGCGGCGTCGATGCGTTTCAAGGCCTCCTCGCGACCGGCCAGGTAGACGGTCTGCGAGATGTCCGGGCTGACCTGGGTGCCGGTGATGGCCACGCGCAGCGGCTGCGCCACCTTGCCCATGCCGATCTCCAGGGCGGCGGCGGTGTCGTGCAGCGCGGCGGCGACGCCGTCCAGGCTCCACTGCGGCAGCGCGGCCAGCAGTTCCCGGGCCTTGCCCAGCGCCAGTTCGGCGCCCGGCTTGAAGTGCTTGGCCACCGCCGCGTCGTCGTAGCTGGTCAGCGGGCGATACCAGACTTCGGCCTTCTCGGCCATTTCCTTCAGGGTCTGCACGCGCTCGCGCAGCGCCACCACCACCTCGGCCGCGGCCGGGCCGGCGGCCGGGTCGATGCCGAGCTTGCGCAACTGGAACTCCAACTGCGGCGCGATCGTCGCCGGGTCGTCGCTCTTGAGGTAGTGCTGGTTGACCCAGCCCAGCTTGGCCATGTCCAGGCGCGCGGCCTTGGAATTGACGTCCTTGACGTCGAACAGGTCGATCAGCTCCTGGCGCCCGAACAGTTCCTGGTCGCCGTGCGACCAGCCCAGCCGCGCCAGGTAGTTGATCAGCGCGTGCGGCAGGTAGCCGGCGTCCTTGTACTGCATCACGTCGGCGGCGCCGGTGCGCTTGGACAGCTTGGCGCCCTGCTCGTCGAGGATCATCGGCATGTGCGCGAACTTCGGCACCGGCGCGCCCAGCGCCTGGTAGATGTTGATCTGGCGCGGGGTGTTGTTGATGTGGTCGTCGCCGCGGATCACCTCGGTGATGCCCATGTCCCAGTCGTCCACCACCACCGCGAAGTTGTAGGTGGGGTAGCCGTCGGGACGGAAGATCACCATGTCGTCCAGTTCGCTGTTGGCGATCTCGATGCGGCCCTTGATCAGGTCGTCGAACGCCACCACGCCCTCGGCCGGGTTCTTGAAGCGGATCACCCGGTTGGGATCGTCGCGGTGCGGCAGGTTCAGTTCGCGCGCGGCGCCGTTGTAGCGCGGCTTTTCCTGCCGCGCCATCGCCGCTTCGCGCATGGCGTCCAGTTCCTCGCGGGTCTCGTAGGCGTAGTAGGCCTGGCCCTGCGCCAGCAACTGCTCGGCGACCTCGCGGTAGCGGTCCAGGCGCCGGGTCTGGTAGATCGGGCCTTCGTCGTAATCCAGGCCCAGCCACTCCATCGCCTCCAGGATCGCGTCGATCGCCGCCTGGGTGCTGCGCTCGCGGTCGGTGTCCTCGATCCGCAGCACGAATTCGCCGCCACGGTGGCGCGCCTCCAGCCAGCAATACAGCGCGGTGCGCGCGCCGCCGATGTGCAGATAACCGGTGGGACTGGGGGCAAAACGGGTGCGGCAGGCCATGGAACGCTCGAAACGACGGGAATCGGGCGATTTTACCTTGATGGTGCGGCGCCTGCTGGCGCCGCGGGATTGGGGATTGGGGATTGGGGATTGGGGATTGGTAAAGCCGCGTCTCGCCCCGGGAACAGGGCTACGCGAAGCGACTCAGCTCCGCGCGCAGCACGGCCGGTGCCAGTTGCCCGCGCCAGTCGCGGTCGTTGGCCACTTGCGCGCTGGCGCGGCTGGCTTCGAACGCGGCGAAATCCAGTTCGGCGATCGCCCAGACCTGCTCGCCGCGGGTCTGCGCGACGATGCCATCGGCAGGGAAGCCGGCGTCCATCGGCGCGTACAGCGTGGCCTCGCCGGTGTTCACGTCCAGCGCCGGGCTCCATTCGGCGACGCCGGCGGTCACCGACTGGGCCACGAAGATGCGGTTCTCCAGCGCCCGCGCCAGGCAGCCTACGCGCACGCGGGTGGCGCCGGCCTCGGTGTCGGTGCAACTGGGTACCACCAGCAGGCGCGCGCCGGCCTCGTACTGGGCGCGCACCGGCAGCGGGAACTCGCTGTCGTAGCAGACCGCCACGCCGGCGCGCACGCCCTCGGCCTCGAACACCTTCAGCGCCTCGCCGCCGTCGATCAGGCCGGTGGCCTTTTCGAAGCCGGTCAGTTGCAGTTTGTCCTGCCAGCCGTGGCCGCCGTCCGGGGTGAACCAGTAGGCGCGATTGCGGTAGCGCCCCTGGCCGTCGTCGAGCAGGAAGCTGCCGGCGACCACGTGCAGGCGATGGCGCCGTGCCAGGTCGGCGAACAAGGCCAGGTACGGCGCATGCAGCGCCTGGATCGCCGCCAGCGAGGCCGGCAGCCGCGCCGACACGTCGGCGCCGAAAGTCGCGGCCAGTTCCAGCGACAGGTACTCCGGCAGCACCGCCAGTTGCGCGCCGGCCTGCGCGGCCTCGCCCAGCAGCGCGGCCTGCTTGTCGGCGAAGGCGGCGAAATCGGCGGGCGCGCCGATCGGGTACTTGGCGACGGCGACTTTCATGCGACAGGCTCCAGCGCGCGGGTCCAGAAACCCAGGGTATGCGGCGTTTCGCCGCGGCCGACCTCGTTCCACGGCAGGTGCATGCGCAAGGCCGGCTGCGGTTGGTAGCCGCGCTTGCGCCAGAACGCGTCGTTGCCGCGATAGTCCGGCGGCCGCCGCGGATCGTCGGACGCCCGCTCCACCGAACAGAACGCGGTCAGGCGGAAGCGGCCGAGCGCGCGCGCATGCGCCTCGCGTTCGTCGAAGAAGGCATGGCCGACACCGCGGCCGCGGTACTGCGGCAACAACACCGACTCGCCGAAATAGAACACCCCGGCCGGATCGATCTCGCTGCCGGCAAAGGCTGCCGCGAACGCCTCGGCATCGTCGAGCAACGGCAGCCCGGTGGAAGCGCCGACCACCCGGTCGCCGTCGCGTGCCAGCACGAACACGCTGTCCGGCGAGGCGGCGTAGGCGCCCAGGTAGTCGCGTTCGTAGCCCAGATCGCCGTCGTAGAGGTAGGGCCAGTCGCGGAACACCGCGATGCGCAACTGCGCTACCGCGTCCAGGAACGGCACGATCCCGGCGCCGCGCAGGCGCTGAATGGAGAGCGGAGAGTGCATCCGTGCACTCTACCGCAAGCGTTTCCCTGGCGCTGCCTGCCTGGCGCTGCCCTGGCGCGTGCGTCCTTGCCGCTTCCTTGCGGGGGCGTCCTGCCCGTCCTGTGATGCCTGCGCGTCCTTGCACTGCCTGGCGATGTCCTTGCGTGCACGTCCCTGCCGCATCCCTGCATGAGCGTCCTGCCCGTCCTGTGACCGGCGGGGCGTCCTGCCACCGTCGGTGTTCCTGTCGTCGATGGCCGATGTCGGTCCGGCCCCGCTGCAGCGGCGATCGGCACAGCCACCGAACCTCATCGCCACCAGCGGCACAGCAGCGCCGCCTGTGCCGGCAAGACCAGCAGGCGCGCGCGGCCTTGCGCCTCCCAGGTGACGAAACCCGCGGAAGAGGAGCCGCTGGCGTCCTCCGCGTCCGCGGCCGCGATCCGGGCCGGATCGCGGCGCACCGCGCGCCACGGGCAGTAGCGCCACGGCGCGGCATCGCCCGGCAAGGCCGCACGCGCCTGCAGTGCGCTGCCCAGGAACGTCGCCGCATCGCCGGCCAGGGCCGCGAGGCTGCGTTCGCTCAGGCGCAGCCACAGGGCGCCGCCGCGGTCGGCGGCGGTGACCAGTGCCGCCTGCGCGCTGCGCGCCAGCGTCGCCGGCAGGTTGCCGGGGTGCAGGCCATGGGTTTCCAGGGCGGCGGGCAGCAGCGCCTGCAGACGCCGATGCAGATGACGGTGCGCGACCATGTCCGATCTCCTCGCGACGGCTCAGCGCAGCGACGCGCCGAGTTCGTACCAGTCGATCCGGCGGGTGATCCACATGATCGCGCCGAGGATGCCGAACAGCAGCAGCGAGCCCATCAGCAAGGCGTTGTCTTCCGAGGCCAGCAGGCCGTACAGCGCGCCGTACAGCACGGTGAGCATGCTGGCGAAGCCGGCCGCGCGCAGGCGGCTGCGCAAGACCCCGGACAGGTAGAAGAACTGCAATCCGATACAGGCCACCGCCGAGACCAGATAGGCCTGCCAGAACGGGATGTGCTCGGACAGGCTGAGCAGCAGCAGGAAGAAGATCGCCAGCGCCAGGCCGACCAGCAGGTACTGCAGCGGATGGATCGGCAGGCGCTTGATCAGTTCGAACAGGCCGAAGGCGACGAAGGTCAGCACCACGAACAGCAGGCCATATTTGCTGGCGCGCTCGGCCTGCGTATACACATCCACCGGATCGACCAGGTCCACGCGCAGGGCATCCAGGTCCTCGCCCCCGGCGCTCACCTGCGCCTGCGCACCCGTGGCCAGCGACGACAACGCCCAGCTCGCCTGGAAGCCCTGCGCGCTGATGCGGCGCTCGTTGGGCAGGAACCGGCCGCCGAACAGCGGATGCGGCCACGGCGAACTCAGCGCGATCTGGTTGTCGTCGCCCACCGGCACGATCGACAGCGCCTGGGTGCCGTCGAGCACGAACTCCATCTGCACGTCGTGCAGATCGGTCAATCGACCCTGCTGCGAGTCGGGCAACGCCGGCAGCACGGCATGCACGCCCTTGGAGACGCCGGCCAGGCCCATCGACCCCGGCTGCAGCGGCAGCGCACGGCCGTCGGCGCGCAGGTTGGGCGTACCGACCAGGCCGCGCACGTCCTGCAGGCCGATCGCCAGGTACGGCGTGCCGTAGCGGCGGCCGTCGGCAGCGGCGTAGTCGAGATCCTCGAATTCGGCCTTCAGCCGCGCATGCCAGCTGTACACCTGCACCTTGAACAGGCCGATATGGCGCTGCGAGGGCTTCAGTTCGCCCTCCACCTGCAGCCGCCGCGGCGCCTGCAGCACGTAGCCGGTCTCGGTCTCGCGCTTGGTCACGCGCTTGCCGTCGGCGTCGAGCACCGCGACGTCGCGCTCCTGGGTCCACGGGATCACCCGCAGCGGCCCGAGCAGGCGCTGCTCGCCGGCCTTGCTCTGCGACACCCGTTCCACCGCCTCGTCGCGGTAGTGCTGGCGGTCCTGCACGGTGCCGCGAATCATCATCAGCGGGATCAGCAACAACAGGATCAATCCGCCGATGGTGGCGAATCGCAACAGCAGCTTCAGGGATTTCATGGCGGCCTCTGGATTTGGGAGGGCGCCAGGATGCGACCGCTGCGTGGGCGGGGTTTGAGGCGAATTTGAAGTGGGTGTGAAGTGCGGGGAATGAGGAATGGGGATTGGAAAGCCGGCGTACTTGCGACGCGGTGTGCGCCCCCACTGTGGGAGGGACTTCAGTCCCGACGCGGGAACGCCGGCGGGCCGCCTCGGCGCGCTCTCGCGCGAATCGGTCCGGCTCAGGCCAGCGGCAACGCCAGGCAGGCTACCGCGCCACCGCCGTCGCGGTTGCGCAGGCTGGCGTCGCCACCGTGCAGGCGCGCCACCTCGCGCACGAACGGCAGGCCGAGGCCGGAGCTGCGCTGGCCGGTGGCCGGGCGCGCCAGCGAATAGAAACGCTCGAACACCCGTTCCAGCGCGTAGTCGGGAACGCCCGGACCGGCGTCCTCCACCACCAGCAGCACGCGCGCATCGGTGCCACGTTCGGCGCGCAGCACGATGCTCGCGCCCTCCGGTGAGAACGCGATGGCGTTGTCGAGCAGGTTGTGCAACGCCTGCCGCAGCAGATAGGGATCGCCCGACACCACCAGGGCCGGATCCAGCGCCTGCACCTGCAGCTGCAGTCCGCGCGCCTGCAGTTGCGGCGCCAGCGCTTCGGCCAGGTCGGCGCACAGCGGCGCCAGCGGCACCGGTTCGCGGCGCTGCAGCCAGCCGTGCTGCTCGACCTCGGCCAGCGCCAGCAGCTTGTCGATGGTCTCGGTGAGGCGCTGCTGCTGCTCGGCGATGTTGCGCACGAAGCGCTGCCGTTCCGGCTCCGGCAGCGGCTCCTGCAGCAGCTCCGCGGCGCCGCGGATCGCTGCCAGCGGGCTCTTCATCTCGTGGGTCAGCGACTGCACGTACTGCTCGACGTACTGCTTGCCCTCCAGCTTGCGGCGCATCGTCTCCAGCGCACGGCCGAGATCGCCGATCTCGTCGCGACGCGGCGGCGGTGGCGGCACCGGCGCACCGGCGCTGACCGCCTGCGCATAGCGGTTGAGCCGGCCGATGCCGCGCAGCAGGCCCCAGGTCATCAGGATCCCGATCAGCGCCGAGATGCCGATCAGCCAGGCGCCGCGCAACAGGATGCTGCGCTGGCTGGCGACGATGAACGGCTCGATGCTGCGGTTGGGCTGGGACAGGGTCAACACGCCGATCAGCCGCTGCGGCTCGGCCGGATCGTAGACCGGCGCGGCCACATGCATCACCGTGTGGTTGGGGTCGCCGTCGGCCTCGGGGCTGGAGCGGGCACCGTACTCGCCGCGCAAGGTGCGGTACACGTCGTTCCAGCGCGCGTTGTCGCGGCCGATGTCCTGCCCGCGCGAGTCGAACACCACGATGCCCGCCGCATCCGTGATGGTGACGCGGTAGTCGACGCTGTGCTTGGGGAAACGCCAGACCATCGCGCGTGGATCGCGCCGCTGTGCCGCCGCTAGGTCGCGGGCGAAGCGGCCGCTGGCGATGCGCCCGTCCTTCAGGTCCTGCGCGGCCATCTGCGCCAGCACGTTGGCCGCGTCCACCAGGGTCGATTCCATCGCCTGGCGCACGCCCGGCTTGACCTCGTTGACGAACACCCGCATCACGAAGAAGGCGGCCACGCCCACGATCAGGAAGAAGCCCAGGAACAGCTTCAGCCCCAGCCGCACCTCAGGCCTCCAGCGCGTAGCCGAGGCCGCGATGGGTGCGGATCGGATCGTGGACGGCGCCGGCCGCGCGCAATTTGGCGCGCAGGGTCTTGATGTGGGTATCGACCGTGCGGTCGGCGCTGTCGGCGCTGCTGTCCCAACCGCGGTCCATCAGTTGCGCGCGGCTGAGAATGGCACCGGGCCGCTGCAGCAGCGCCGCCAGCAGCGCGTACTCGTAGCGGGTCAGGTCCAGCACCACGCCTTGCCAGCGGATACGGCGGGCGTCGCGGTCGATGGCGAAATCGCCGTGCTGCTGCCAGCCGGCGTCGGCATCGCCCACCACCACCGCCGGGCGCCGCAGCCGCGCCCGCACCCGTGCGACCAGCTCGCGCGGCGAGAACGGCTTGGCCATGTAGTCGTCGGCGCCCAGTTCCAGGCCGAGCACACGGTCGATCTCCTCGTTGCGCGCGGTCAGGAACAGCACCGGCACCTGGCTGAAACCGCGCAGCGTGCGGCACACCTCGAACCCGCTCAGGTCCGGCAGGCCCACGTCCAGCACCACCACGTCGATGCCGCCCTCGCGCAGCTGCGCCAGCGCCTCGCGCCCGAGCTGGCAATGCCGCACCGCGTAGCCCTCGCTGCGCAGCGCGTACAGCACGGTGTCGGCGATGGCGGATTCGTCCTCGACCACGAGGACACAGGCGGCGGCAGGCGTGGACATGGCGCGCAGCATAGCCGCCGCGCAGGCGCCGCGGCAGTCCGTGCGGCGTGCGGCGCGTACAGGCCGGCGTCAGCGATCGCTGCCGCCGCGCAGGTGGGCCGCGCCCGGCGGCGCCGCCAGCTCCACCCGGTTGCGACCACCGTGCTTGGCCCGGTACAGCGCCGCATCGGCGCGCGCCAGCAGCGCCTGGCTGCTCTCGCCGGCGCCGGCCTCGGCGACGCCGATGCTGACGGTCAGGCGCAGGCCCGGCACGATCGCGTCGAACGCCTGCCGTTCCAGCACCTCGCGCAGCTGCCCCGCCAGTTGGCTCGCCTCGGCGCAGGTGGCACCGGGCAGCAACGCCAGGAACTCCTCGCCGCCGGTGCGGCCGAAGCTGTCGTTCCTGCGCAGGCGCTGGCGCAGGGTCGTGGCGACCAGCCGCAGCACCTGGTCGCCCGCAGCGTGGCCGTGCTCGTCGTTGATCCGCTTGAAGTGATCCACGTCCAGCGCCAGCACCGACAGCGGCATGCGCCCGCCGCGCGGCAACACAGTCAGTGCAGTGTCGAGTTCGGCCAGCACCTGGCGCCGCGAGGCGACGCCGGTGAGGCTGTCGATGCGCACTTCGCGGCGGGCGCCGCGCAGGCGCCCGAGGGTCAGGAACAGCACGCCGCCCAGCACGGCCAGCAACAGCAGCGCCGCGCCCAGCAACGCGCGCCGCAGAGTCGCCTCGCGCTCCATCGCCTGCAGCCGGTTGCGCTGGGTTTCGGCCTTCTGCGCCAGTTGCAGCGCCGCCAGGTCGCGCTCGCGGCTTTCCGACTCGGCGATCAGGAATTGCGATTGCTCGCGCTGCATGCGCGTGTCCAGTTCCTGCTGCACGCGCATCTGCGCCTCGCGCGCATCCAGCGCCTGGCGCCAGGCGCCCAGCGCGCGCAAGGCCGTGGCCTTGAGGTCGAGCACGTCGCTGAGGCTGCGCAGGTCGCCGTTGGCGCGGTAGCCCTGCTCGGCCCGCTCGACCAGCGCCAGCGCGGCCCGCGCATCGCCGCTGCGTTCGGTGATCAGCGCGTCCACGTAGTCACGCCGCGCGCGCATCAGCCGCGTGGCGCCCATCGCGACCAGTTGCGCCTCGGCCTGCTGCCGCTGCGCGCGTGCCTGCGGCAGGTTGCCCAGCAGCGCGTTGACCCGGGCCGCGCGCAGCAGCAACGACGCCTGCGAGCCTTCCTGCGGATGCCGGCCATGCAGTTCCGCTGCGCGCAGATAGGCGGCCAGCGCCGCCGGCAGGTCGCCACGCTGCTCGGCGATGGCGCCTTCACGCTCCACCGCCAGCGCCTGCATGTAGCCGCCATCGCCCTGCCTGGCCCGCTGCAGGACCTCGGCGACGACCTGCTGCGACAGGTCCAGCAGGCCCATGTCCAGGTAGGCGTCGGCGATGCCGATCAGGGTCAGCAGCGCCACCCAGCCGCCATCGCGCCGTGCGTCGAGCGCACGCAGTTCCTGCAGGGTGCGCAGCGACTGCGCGTAGTGGCCGGCGTCGCGCTCGGCGAAGGCACGCATGCGCAGGACCGCTGCGCGTCGGTCAGCGCCAGGATCGTGGTGGCGGGCCGCAGATAGGCCGGGCGCTGGCCGTCGTTGTACAGCGCATAGGTTTCGCACAGCAGGTACTCCAGCCGGACCTGCACATGGGTGCGCGCGATCGCGCCGCGCGCGCCGCGCCGCGCCTGCTCCACCGCCGCGGCCGGACCCTGCGGAAAATGCTGGCAGTCGAAGGCGTCCAGGCGCGCGCGCCGCACCGGGTCGCTGGCAGGCAGCAGCGCCTGCAGCCGCGCATGCGCGACGCGGTAGGCCTGCTCGTCGGCGGCCATGTCCTTGCCGTGCGCACCGACATCCTCGATCAGCGCATCGAACGCCGCAGCCTGTGCCGCGCGGGGGCTGGATGGCTCGGCACGGGCGGCGCCGAATGCGGCGAACGGCAGTGCCAGTGCAAGAACACCGAGCAACAGGGAAGAAGGCATCGACATGCAGACCGTGGCACTCGCCGACCGCCCATCTGGCATCGGCACTGCGCACCCGAACGCTGCGACGACGCCTGCGCCCGGGTGCACAGGCCCAATCGTCCACGCCGTCCGGCCCCAGGCCCGGAAAGCGCCGCGGCCGCGAGCGGCCACCCGCCTAGTGTACCGCGGCGGCGGAGACGCCCTGCCCGGCATCGCGGCAGGCGTGGCCGGCCGACGTGGCGCCCCGTACACTGCGCGGATGAATTACCGCCACGCCTTCCACGCCGGCAACCATGCCGACGTCCTCAAGCACATCGTGCTGCTGGCGCTGCTCGATGCGTTCAAGCGCAAGGACAGCCCGTTCTTCGTGCTCGACACCCACGCCGGGCGCGGCCGCTACCTGTTTGCGGCCAGCGAGGCGCGCAAGACCGGCGAGGCGGTCGCCGGCGTGCTGCGGCTGATGGGCCAGCCGACCCTGCCGGAGGTGGTGGAGCGCTATCTGCGCGCAGTGCAGGCCGACAACCCAGTGGGAGGGAAAGATGCGAGTCCCTCGCAAAAGCCCGCACGTCCTTGTGCGGGGATTCAACTAAAGCACTATCCCGGCTCGCCGCTGCTGGTGGCGCAGGCGCTGCGCACGCAGGACCGGTTGGCCGCCTGCGAACTGCAGCCCGAGGAAGCCGCCGAACTCAAGGCGTTGTTCGCCCACGACCGCCGCGTGCAGGTGCATGCCGGCGACGGCTATGCAGCGATCAAGGCGTTCCTGCCGCCGAAGTCCGGGGCCAACCGGATCGGCCGCGGGCTGGTGCTGATCGATCCGCCCTACGAAGCGCAGGACGCCGAGTACCCGCTTATCGTGGCCGCGCTGCGCGAGACCCTGAGCCGCTGGCCGCAGGCGGTGTGCGCGGTGTGGTATCCGATCAAGCAGCGCCGCAGCCTGCAGCCGTTCTTCCGCAAGGCCGCGGCGTTGCCGGTGGCGTCGGCGCTGGTCGCCGAACTGCAGGTGCGCCCGGACGATTCGCCGCTGCGGCTCAACGGCAGCGGCATGCTGCTGCTCAATCCGCCCTGGCAGTTCGAGCAGGTGCTGGCGCAGGCGCTGCCGCCGCTGAAGGCGCACCTGGGCGAGGCCGGCGCCAGCACGCGCCTGGAGTGGCTCAAGCGCGAGGCGTGAGGTGTTGGCGGCGGCGCACTCGTGCGCTCAGAAGCAGTCCCAGTGGTAGGCGACCCGGCTGAAATCGCCGCGCCGCAGGTCGTCCGGATCGATGAAGAAATTGGCGACGCCGCTGTCGCCCCACATCATCTCCTCGTCGCTGTCCAACTGCAGCAGCAGGACCTGCTTGTCCTGCAGGGTACGCGGGTCTTCCTGGGTGAACTCCGGGTAGCCGCCGAGCTTGTTGCCGCCACGGCTCAGCGCATCGAACAGCGCGTCGTCCACCGCATCCTGCGACACCGCGTGGCGCTTGGCGTAGGCGGCGGCCACCTGCTCCAGCGGCCTGCCCATCACCTGCTCGAAGCGCACATCGCTGCTGCCGGTGGTTTCCTCGCCGGCGTCGAACCGCATCGCCCGCGGCCGCGCCGGATCGAACGGCAGCGTGTCGGCCGCCAGCAACGGCACCTCGGCCTGCCGCGCCGACGCCTTCGGCTGCGGCCAGTACACCACGCGGAAATTGCGTTGTTCGCTCAACGCGGCCAGGTCGCTGCGCGCGCCACCGAAGTTGGCCCCGTAGAAATCGTCGCCGCCGATGAAGAACTGCAGCATGCCCTGGCGCGGGTAGCCGGGCAGCGGCGGTATCCGCGCCAGATCGATCTGCGCCAGCAGCGCCAGCGGCTGGCCGTCGGCCGCGTGCGGATACGGCCTGTCCGCGGTCCAGTAGGGACGCCCGCCGACCTTGCTGGCCAGGCGATCGTCCTGCGCCATCGGCTGCAGTTGCACCTGCAGCACCGGCCGGCGCGTGGCCTGCAGGCGCACCTGGTACGGGGCCAATGCCTGTGTCGCCAGTTGCTCCGCATCGGCGACTGGAGCGGCGGCAGTAGCGGTCGGCGTGTCGTGGTGCTGCGCGCGCAGCAGCCACCTGCCACCGCCCACCAGCAACCCCACCAGCAGCGCGGCCAGGCCCAGCCCGATCGCCGCGGAGACGGCCACGGCATGCGATGTCTTCATCGTCGTGCATTCCCTTGAACGAAGCGCCACTCTAGCAAGACCACCCGAACGGCACATCGGCAGGACGCTGCGTTCACGGGCGTAAGGTTTTGGTAATGCGAGAATCCAGGCTTCGTCGAGGATCATACGGCCATGGCTACCCGCAACCGCATGCCTCCGTGGCATGAAACCTTCACCCTGCCCAGTGGGCGCGAATTGCTGATCCGGCCGATCCGGCCGGAGGACAGCGCGCCGCTGCAGGGTGCCTTCGGCCTGCTCGGGCCGACCGAGATCCGCGAGCGCTTCCTGCATTCGACGCAGGAACTGACCGAGGACATGGCGCAACGCCTCACCCATCCCAATCCGAAGTCGGAGCTGATCCTGGTCGCGGCCGAGCCGCTGCCGCCGGGCGAGGCCGTGGTCGGCGCGGTGGCGCGCGCGGCGATCAACCCCGGCACCCGCGAGGCGCAGTACGCGATCCTGGTCAGCAGCTTCGTCTCCGGGCAAGGGCTGGGCCGGCAACTGATGCGCAAGCTGGTCAAGTGGGCGCGCCGCAAGTACCTGGACCGGCTCTACGGCGACGTGCTCGAACGCAACGTGCCGATGCTGCAGCTGGCCGAGTCGCTGGGCTTCCAGCGCATGCCGCATCCGGACAATCCGGACCTGGTGCGGGTGGTGCTGGAACTGGGTAACTGAGTCCCCGCGCACCGACCTACTCTTCGCCATCCCCTCCCGCGCAGCCAACCGGCGCGCGGCGTTTCCCGGGTTGCGCCGCGCCGGTCGCGGCACCCGGCTTTGCTAAACTCCACGGTCCATGCCGCCCCTTCCCTTCCCCGTTCCGCCGCTGCCCAAGTCCGGCCAGCTCCGCGCGCACTGGCGCGCTCCCGCGTCCTCCACCGCACTGGCCTGGCACATCGCCTGCGCCGCGTCCGCGCATCGCGGGCCGTTGCTGGTGGTCGCACGCGACAACCAGAGCGCGCATCAGCTCGAAGCCGACCTGCACAGCCTGCTCGGCGACGATCCGGGCCTGCCGGTGGTGCCGTTTCCGGACTGGGAAACCCTGCCCTACGACCAGTTCAGTCCGCACCCGGACATCGTCAGCCAGCGCCTGGCCGCGCTGCACCGGCTGCCGACGCTGACCCAGGGCATCGTGGTGGTGCCGGTGCAGACGCTGATGCAGCGGGTGGCGCCGCTGCGCTACATCGTCGGCGGCAGTTTCGACCTGCGCGTGGGCCAGCGCCTGGACCTGGATGCGGAGAAGCGGCGGCTGGAAAGCGCCGGCTACCGCAACGTGCCGCAGGTGATGGACCCGGGCGATTTCGCCGTGCGCGGCGGCCTGCTCGACGTGTACCCGATGGGCACCGACGCACCGTTGCGCATCGAACTGCTGGACGAGGACATCGATTCGATCCGCGCCTTCGACCCGGAGTCGCAGCGTTCGCTGGATCATGTGCAGGCGGTGCGCATGCTGCCCGGGCGCGAAGTGCCGATGGACGATGCGAGCGTGGAGCGGGTGTTGGCCGCGCTGCGCGAACGTTTCGACGTGGACACCCGGCGCAGCGCGCTGTACCAGGATCTGAAGGCCGGGCTGGCGCCGTCGGGCATCGAGTACTACCTGCCGCTGTTCTTCCAGGAGACCCGTGGCAGCGGCGCGCGCGAGGCCACCGCCACCCTGTTCGATTACCTGGGCGAGCACGTGCTGCCGCTGATCGCCCCGGGCGTGGGCGCCGCCGCCGACGCGTTCTGGGCGCAGACCCAGGCCCGCTACGAGCAACGCCGCCACGACGTGGAGCGCCCGCTGCTGGCGCCGGAGGAGCTGTACCAGGCGCCGGACGCGCTGCGCGAACGCCTCAACGGGCTGCCGCGCATCGACGTGTGGGCCGCCGACCATCCACGCATCGACGAGGCGCAGGCGCTGGGCGACCAGCCGCTGCCGCCGCTGCCGGTGGCGGCCAAGGACGCCGCACCGGGCGCAGCGCTGAAGAGCTTCCTCGATCACTACCCGGGCCGGGTGCTGATCGCGGCCGATTCGCCGGGCCGCCGCGAGGCGCTGCTGGAAGTGTTGGCGGCCGCGGAGTTGAAGCCGGAGGTGCTGCCGAATTTCGCGGCATTTGTTCCTTCTCCCACCGGGAGAAGGTGGCGCGAAGCGCCGGATGAGGGTGCGGCGTCTGCGCGGCCCTCATCGAAGAAGGCGGGTGCTTCGGCAAGTTCCACGGTTGCGCAGACGGGCTCCACTAGCGGTCGGACCCTCACCCCAACCCCTCTCTCCCACGGGGACTCCCTGCGGTCGCCGGAGGGAGAGGGGCTTGATGCTGCACGCTTTGCCATTGCCGTGGCGCCGCTCGACGACGGCTTCGCGTTGCAGGAGCCGCGCATCGCGGTGCTGACCGAGCGCCAGTTGTTCCCCGAGCGCGCCAGCCAGCCGCGGCGCAGCCGGCGCGTGGGGCGCGAGCCGGAAGCGATCATCCGCGACCTGGGCGAGCTGTCCGAGGGCGCGCCGATCGTGCACGAGGACCACGGCGTCGGCCGCTACCGCGGGCTGATCGTGCTCGATGCCGGCGGCATGCCCGGCGAGTTCCTGGAAATCGAGTACGCCAAGGGCGACCGGCTGTACGTGCCGGTCGCGCAGTTGCACCTGATCAGCCGCTACTCCGGCGCCTCGGCCGAGACCGCGCCGCTGCATTCGCTGGGCGGCGAGCAATGGACCAAGGCCAAGCGCAAGGCCGCCGAGAAGGTGCGCGACGTGGCCGCGGAGCTGCTGGAGATCCAGGCGCGGCGCCAGGCCCGCGCCGGGCTGGCGCTGCAGGTGGACCGGGCGATGTACGAACCGTTCGCCGCCGGCTTCCCGTTCGAGGAAACCCCGGACCAGTTGGCCGCGATCGACGCCACCCTGCGCGACCTGGCCAGCAGCCAGCCGATGGACCGCGTAGTGTGCGGCGACGTCGGTTTCGGCAAGACCGAGGTCGCGGTGCGCGCGGCCTTCGCCGCGGCCAGCGCCGGCAAGCAGGTGGCGGTGCTGGTGCCGACCACGCTGCTGGCCGAACAGCACTACCGCAACTTCCGCGACCGCTTCGCCGACTACCCGCTCAAGGTCGAGGTGCTGTCGCGCTTCAAGAGCAGCAAGGAGATCAAGGCCGAGCTGGAGAAGGTCGCCGCCGGCAGCATCGACGTGATCGTCGGCACCCATCGCCTGCTGCAGCCGGACGTGAAGTTCAAGGACCTGGGCATGGTCATCGTCGACGAGGAGCAGCGCTTCGGTGTGCGCCAGAAGGAAGCGCTGAAGGCGCTGCGTGCCAACGTGCACCTGCTGACCCTTACCGCCACGCCGATCCCGCGCACCTTGAACATGGCCATGGCCGGCCTGCGCGACCTGTCGATCATCGCCACGCCGCCGCCGAACCGGCTGGCGGTGCAGACCTTCGTCACCCAATGGGATAACGCGCTGCTGCGCGAAGCCTTCCAGCGCGAACTGGCGCGCGGCGGCCAGCTGTACTTTCTGTACAACGACGTGGAGAGCATCGGCCGCATGCAGCGCGAGCTGAGCGAACTTGTGCCGGAAGCGCGCATCGGTATCGCCCACGGGCAGATGCCCGAGCGCGAGCTGGAAAAGGTGATGCTGGATTTCCAGAAGCAGCGCTTCAACGTGCTGCTGTCGACCACGATCATCGAATCGGGCATCGACATCCCCAACGCCAACACCATCGTCATCAACCGCGCCGACCGTTTCGGCCTGGCGCAGCTGCACCAGTTGCGCGGCCGCGTCGGCCGTTCGCACCATCGCGCCTACGCCTATCTGCTGGTACCGGACCGGCGCAGCATCACCCCCGATGCGCAGAAGCGCCTGGATGCGATCGCCTCGATGGACGAACTGGGCGCCGGCTTCACCCTCGCCACCCACGATCTGGAAATCCGCGGCGCCGGCGAACTGCTCGGCGAGGACCAGAGCGGGCAGATGGCCGAGGTCGGCTTCAGCCTGTACACCGAGCTGCTGGAACGCGCGGTGCGCAGCATTCGCCAGGGCAAGCTGCCGGACCTGGATGCCGGCGAGGAAGTACGCGGCGCCGAAGTGGAACTGCATGTGCCGGCGCTGATCCCCGACGACTACCTGCCCGACGTGCATACGCGCCTGACCCTGTACAAGCGCATCTCCAGCGCCCGCGACAGCGACGGCCTGCGCGAACTGCAGGTGGAGATGATCGACCGCTTCGGCCTGCTGCCGGATCCGGTGAAGCACCTGTTCGCGATCGCCGAACTGAAGCTGCAGGCCAATGCGCTGGGCATCCGCAAGCTGGAACTGGGCGAACACGGCGGACGCCTGGTGTTCGAGGCCAAGCCCAACGTGGATCCGATGACCATCATCCAGATGATCCAGAAGCAGCCCAAGCTGTACGCGATGGATGGCCCGGACAAGCTGAAGCTCAAGCTGCCGCTGCCGGAAGCGGCCGACCGTTTCAATGCCGCGCGCGGGCTGCTGACCGCGCTGTCGCCACGCTGAGCGACGCGGGCGACCCTGCCCGCACTGCGCCCACGAGCGGCCACCGTACAGGGGCCGCAGTTGTCTTTCCCACACACGCCATCGCGACATGCGGCGGCGTACGGCGCGCCTGCAGCTGACGCAACACGCGGACGCTGCGGTCTTCACGTGAAGACCGACGAACACGCGTCGCGCGGCTTTTTTGACGTCTTCACGCGCCGTCTCGTTTGGCACGGCACGTGCAACAGACCTTGAAGCACACCGCGGCCAAAGCGTTTATGGGATGCGCATCTTGCGCTGGTCTGAACCACTCAGGCTTGCGTCCGGTGTGGGAGACAAATGCTTCACGCGTGCTAAATATTTCTAAATATTTCCTGTCCGCGCCGATATCGCTTTCACCGAAGCCGGCGACACCGGCTTTTCCCACTTCCCTGCCGGAGACCCGCCATGCGCTCGACGCCCCCCGACGAACAGGATCCGCCGCTGCAGCTGATCGTGGACGGCGACATGACCATCCGCCGTGCGGCCGAACTCAAGCCGCTGCTGCTGCCCGCGCTGGAACATCCCGGCGGGTTGCGCCTGCAGTTGCAGGAGGTGACCGACATCGACGCCACCGGCGTGCAACTGCTGCTGGCCACCCAGGCCGCGCTGCGCGCGCTGGGACGCCCATTCCAGCTCGAGGGCTGCAGCACCGCGGTCGGCGATGCGCTGGCCCTGCTCGGCCTGGACGACGCGTTCGAGCGCGTCGGCGACGACACCCTTCACTAATCGGCAGCACGACATGAACATGGATCAATTGCTGCAGACCTTCATCGCCGAGAGCCGCGACCTGCTCGAGGACATGGAGCGCAATCTGTTGGAAGCCGAGCGCGGCGAAGCCGGTCCCGATTCGGTCAACGCGATCTTTCGCGCCGCTCACACCATCAAGGGCTCCGGTGGCCTGTTCGACCTGGCGCAACTGGTCGGCTTCACCCACGTGGTGGAGAGCGTGCTGGACCTGGTGCGCGAGCAAGCGGTCGCGCTGGATTCGGAGCTGATCCAACTGATGCTGGCCTGCTGCGACCACATCCGCGCGCTGGTGGAAGCCGCGGCCGGCGGCAAGGCCGACGAAGCCACGCTCAACGCCGACGGCGCGCCGCTGCTGCAACGCCTGCAGACCTACCTGCAACCCGCCGCCACGCCGGCGGCCAAGGCAAGCGCCGCCGCGGCAGCGCCGGCCGTGCCCGCGCACACCGGCTACTGGCGAATCTCGCTGCAGCTGTTCACCGATGCGCTGCGCTTCGGCAACTCGCCGCTGCACCTGATCCGCTGCCTGCGCAGCCTCGGCAGCCTGGAAGCGGTGCGCACCCGCCACGACCGCGTGCCGGCGCTGCCGGACCTGGATCCGGAAGCCTGCTACCTGGGCTTCGACATCCTGCTGCGCAGCGACGCGCAACAGGCCGCGATCGAGGACATCTTCGAATTCGTGCGCGACGACTGCGACCTGCAGGTGCTGGCGGTGGACCCGCAGGGCGACGCCGCCAACCTGGATCTGCCGCTGCTGGTGGCCGAGGCCGGCAGCCAGGCCAGTGCCGACGATTTCGCCGGGTTCGACAACGCCGACGCGCCGGTTGCGGCCGCGCCCGCCGCGGCCAGCACGCCGGCGGCAGCGGCCGCCACTGCCGCCAGCGCCGGCCCGGCCAAAGCCGCGGGCGCGCGCGGGGAAGGCGGCTCGATCCGCGTCGACGCCGACAAGCTGGACCGCATGATCGACCTGGTCGGCGAGCTGATCATCGCCGTCGCCAGCACCGGCGCCAACGCCCAGCGCACCGGCGATGCGCAATTGCTGGAATCCACCTCGATCCTGGCCGGGCTGGTCGAAGAGGTGCGCGAAAGCGCGCTGCAGCTGCGCATGGTCAAGATCGGCGGCACCTTCAGCCGCTTCCACCGCGTGGTCCACGACGTGGCCCGCGAGCTGGGCAAGGACATCGCGCTGGTGGTCAATGGCGAGGACACCGAGCTGGACAAGTCGGTGGTGGAGAAGATCGCCGATCCGCTGACCCACCTGGTGCGCAACGCCATGGATCACGGCATCGAACCGGCCGAGGTGCGCCAGGCGCGCGGCAAGCCGGTACGCGGCACCGTGCGGCTCAACGCCTTCCACGATTCCGGCAGCATCGTCATCCAGATCAGCGACGACGGCGGCGGCCTCAACCGCGACCGGATCCTGGCCAAGGCGCTGGAGCGCGGCCTGATCGAACCCGGCCGCCAGCTCTCGGACCGCGAAGTGTTCGCGCTGATCTTCGAGCCGGGCTTCTCCACCGCCGAGAAGGTCACCAACCTGTCCGGCCGCGGGGTCGGCATGGACGTGGTCAAGCGCAACATCGCCGCGCTGCGCGGCAGCGTGGACATCAGCAGCCAGCAGGACGTCGGCACCACCATCTCGGTGCGGCTGCCGCTGACCCTGGCCATCATCAACGGCTTCCAGGTCGGGGTCGGCAAGTCGGTGTTCGTGGTGCCGCTGGACGTGGTCGAGGAATGCGTGGAGTTCGCGCCGAACTACCAGAGCGAGTACATCGACCTGCGCGGCAACGTGCTGCCCTACGTACGCCTGCGCTCGCTGTTCGCCATCGCCGGCGCGCCGCCGGCGCGCGAGAGCATCGTGGTGATCCGCCAGGGCGCGCAGCGGTTCGGCCTGGTGGTCGACACCCTGCTCGGCGAGTGGCAGACCGTGATCAAGCCGCTCTCCAAGGTCTTCGCCCAGGTCAAGGGCATCAGTGGCTCCAGCATTCTCGGCAGCGGTGGGGTCGCGTTGATCCTGGACGTGCCGTCGCTGCTCGGCCAGTTGCAACCCGGCGCCGAATCGCTGGCGGCCTGAGCCGCCGCACCGCCCGCCGTCATTCATACGTCGCGCCATCAACCAGGAATCGCCGCCATGTCCCAGAACCGGACGCCCCTTACCACCCTGCCGACGACCGCCGTCGTCGCCGTCGCCCTGCCTGCCGCCGCCGCTGTCGCAGCGCTGGCGCTGCCGCTGGCCAGCGGCCTCGCCTGGACCCTGGTCGCCGTGGCCACGCTGGTCGCCGGCCTGCTGCTGGGCCGCAGCGTGCACGCGGCACAGCAGGCGGCCGCTGCCGCGCAGCGCGAGCTGGAGCTGGCCCGCACCGGTCTGCAGGCGCTGGCGCAGGGCGAACTGGACCGCGTGGACGCGGCGACCGGCGGCAGCGAGATCGGCCAGGCCCTGCTCGCCGCGCAGCGGCCGCTGCGGCAGTTGCAGGCCGACGTCGCGCACATGACCCACGCGCACGCCGCCGGCGACTGCGACGTGATGCTGGATGCGACGCAGGCCAGCGGCGCCTACCGCACCGTGACCGGCGACATCAACCAGTTGGTCGGCGCCCACATCGGCGTCTGCAAGCAGGCGATCGACTGCGTGGGCGAGTTCGGCCGCGGCAACTTCGCCGCGCCGCTGGCCGCGTTCCCGGACAAGAATGCCTACATCAACGACACCATCGAGCAGGTGCGGCGCAACATGCTCGGCCTGATCGCCGAAATGCGCCGCGTCGCCGAGGAGCACGATGCCGGCGAGATCGACGCCAGCATCGACAGCGCACACTTCCAGGGCGATTTCCGCAGCATGGCCGACGGCATCAACCGCATGGTCGGCAGCCACATCGCGGTCAAGAAGCAGGCGATGGGCGTGATCGCCGAGTTCGGCCGCGGCAACTTCGACGTGGGCATGCCGCAGTTGCCCGGCAAGAAGGCCTTCATCAACGACACCATCGAGCAGGTGCGTGGCAACTTCAGGCGCCTGATCGGCGAGATCGCGCGCATGTCCGAGGAGCACGACCTGGGCGACATTGACGTGCAGATCGACTGCGCGCACCTGGACGGGCAGTTCTGCGCGATCGGCAAGGCCATCAACCGCATGGTCGCCGCGCACATCGCTGTCAAGAAGCAGGCGCTGGGCGTGGTGGCCGAGTTCGGCCGCGGCAATTTCGACGCGCCGATGCCGCAACTGCCGGGCAAGAAGGCCTTCATCAACGAGATCATCGAACAGACCCGCGGCAACCTGCGCAGCGTCGGCGACGTGATCAAGGTGATGGGCGCGATGGCCGAGGGCGACCTCAGCCGCCAGGTGCAGGGCCACTACGAGGGCGCCTTCGCCGACATGCAGCGCTACGTCAACGCCACCATCGACAAGCTCACCAGCATCGTCAACGAGGTCAACGGCAACGCCGTCACCCTGGCCAGCGCCGCCGAAGAACTGTCCTCCACCGCGCAATCGCTGAGCCAGGCGGCCAGCGAGCAGGCCGCCGGCGTGGAGGAGACCAGCGCCTCGCTGGAGCAGATGACCGGCTCCATCGCGCAGAACGCGGAAAACGCCAAGGTCACCGACGGCATGGCCGCCAAGGCCTCGCGCGAGGCTGCCGAAAGCGGCGAGGCGGTGCGCGCCACCGTCTCGGCGATGAAGGAGATCGCGCGCAAGATCGGCATCATCGACGACATCGCTTACCAGACCAACCTGCTGGCGCTGAACGCGGCGATCGAGGCCGCACGCGCCGGCGAGCATGGCAAGGGCTTCGCCGTGGTCGCTGCCGAGGTGCGCAAGCTGGCCGAGCGCAGCCAGGTCGCTGCGCACGAGATCGGCGACGTCGCCAGCACCAGCGTGACCCTGGCCGAGACCACCGGGCGCCTGCTCGGCGAGATGGAACCGTCGATCCGCCGCACCTCCGACCTGGTGCAGGAGATCACCGCCGCCTCCGAGGAACAGAGCACGGGCGTCGGCCAGATCAACGCCGCGGTCGTTCAGCTCAGCCAGACAACACAGCAATCCGCTGCCAACGCTGAAGAATTGGCCGCCACGGCCGAAGAAGTAAGCAGCCAGGCAGAACAGTTGCAAACGCTCATGAGTTTCTTCACCACCGGCGCCAGCACCGCCCCGGCATCGACCCCGCAACCGCGGCGACTGCCCACGTCGATGCAGCGCACACCACGCGCCCGCAGCTTCGGCGGCCCGGCGGCCACCGCCCAGGCCGCGCGCCTGGAAGAAGCCGCGTTCGTTTCGTTCTGATCTCTTTCCGTCCCGGCCTGCCAGGCCGGGGACTCTTCACCCGCACAGGTACCATGGCATGTCCAACTCTCTCTCGCTGTCCTCCAAGCTGTGGACCGGCTCGGCCATCGCCGTCGTGCTGCCATTGGCTGCTGCGGCGGGCGGGTTCGCCCTCGGCTTGAGCTCCGGGCAAACCCTGGCGCTGGGCATCGGTGCCACGGTGCTGGCCGCCGCGGTTCTGGCCTATACCGTCCACGCCATCACCCGCTCGCTGCGGATCGCCACCACCACCCTGGCGCGCTTCGCCACCGGCAATTTCGAGGTGGTGATGCCGACCATCCGCAACGACCAGGCCTGCGAGGTGCTGCTGGCGCTGCGGCAGGTGCAGACCGGGGTGCGCCAGATCAATGACGAGATCGTGCGCATGTCCGCGCAGCACGACGCCGGCGACATCGACGTGATGATCGACAACCATCGCTTCGATGGCGAGTTCAAGGTCATCGCCGAGGGCATCAACCGCATGGTCGGCGAGCACATCGCCACCAAGAAGAAGGCGCTGGCCTGCGTGGCCGAGTTCGGCCGCGGCAATTTCGATGCGCCGCTGGAGACGTTCCCGGGCAAGAAGGTCTTCATCAACGAGATCATCGAGCAGGTGCGCCGCAACATGCAGGGGCTGATCGCGCAGATGCAGCACATGTCGGCGCAGCACGACGCCGGCGACATCGACGTGGTGATCGAGAGCCACCGCTTCGAGGGCGACTTCCGCAGCATGGCCGACGGCATCAACCGCATGGTCGGCGACCACATCGCCACCAAGAAGAAGGCGATGGCTTGCATCGCCGAATTCGGCCGCGGCAACTTCGACGCGCCACTGGACGCCTTCCCGGGCAAGAAGGCGTTCATCAACGACACCGTCGAACAGGTGCGCGCCAACCTGCGCGCGCTGATCCGCGACACCAGCCTGCTCGCCGACGCGGCCGCGGCCGGCCGCCTGGACGTGCGCGCCGACGGCAGCCTGCACCATGGCGACTTCCGCCGCATCGTCGACGGCATCAACCTGACCCTGGATACGGTGATCGGGCCGATCAACGACGTCGGCGCCGTGCTCAAGGCGATCGAAGCCGGCGACCTGACCCGGCTGGCGGACGTGCAGTGCCAGGGCAAGCTGAAGGAATTGTGCGACAGCATCAATGCCACCGTTGCGCGCCTCGCGCAGGTGGTCGGCGAGGTCAACATCAACGCCGACGCCCTGGCCAGCGCCTCCGAGCAGGTCAGCGCCACCGCGCAGTCGCTGAGCCAGGCGGCCAGCGAACAGGCCGCCGGCGTGGAGGAAACCAGTGCGTCGCTGGAGCAGATGACCGCCTCCATCGCGCAGAACACCGAGAACGCCAAGGTCACCGACAGCATGGCCGCCAAGGCCGCACGCGAAGCCAACGAAGGCGGCGATGCGGTGCGCTCGACGGTGGTGGCGATGAAGCAGATCGCGCAGAAGATCGGCATCATCGACGACATCGCCTACCAGACCAACCTGCTGGCGCTGAACGCGGCGATCGAGGCCGCGCGCGCCGGCGAGCATGGCAAGGGCTTCGCGGTGGTGGCGGCGGAAGTGCGCAAGCTGGCCGAGCGCAGCCAGGTCGCCGCGCAGGAGATCGGCCAGGTCGCCGAATCCAGCGTGGAACTGGCCGAGAACGCCGGCAAGCTGCTGGAGCAGATGGTGCCCTCGATCCGCCGCACCTCCGACCTGGTGCAGGAAATCACCGCCGCCTCCGAGGAACAGACCTCGGGCGTCGGCCAGATCAACGCCGCGGTCGGCCAGCTCAACCAGACCACCCAGCAGGCCGCGGCCAACTCCGAGGAACTGGCCGCCACCGCCGAGGAAATGAGCGGTCAGGCCGAGCAGTTGCAGCAGTTGATGAGCTTCTTCCGTACCAACCAGGTGGTGGCGCCGCGGCGCCCCGCCGCTCCGCAGGCCCTGGCGCGCAAGTCGGCACCGGTGCGCAAACGCAGTTTCGGCTTTGGCGAGACCGGCCTGGCGCTGGTGCCGGCGCCGGACGAAGCGCAGTTCGACACGTTCTGACAACCACACTTCCGTACATCCAACAGGGGGATCACGGTGTTCAAGCAAATGAAGATCGCTACCAGAATCGGGCTCGGCTTCGCCGCCGTCCTGCTGCTTATGGTGGGCATGGGCGTGTTCACGGTGGACAAGCTGGCCAAGGTCAACCAGGCCTCCACCGACATCGCCACCAACTGGATGCCCAGCATCCATTACGTGCAGGCGATGAATACCAATCTGTCCGACCTGCGCGTGGCCGAACTGCAACACGTGGTCACCGAAAACCCGCAGGAAATGCGCGCCTTCGACCAGCAGATGGAGCAGATCCTGGCCGAGTACGCAAGTAACCGCGACCATTACGTCAAGCTCATTTCCTCGGATGAGGAAAAAGGCATCTATACGAACTTCAATGGCGAGTTCGACAAGTACCTGGCCTTGCACAAGCAGGTCCTCGACCTGTCGCGAACGCTGAAGACCAGCGAGGCGCTGGCCTTGTTCAACGGCGACCAGCGCAAGCTGTACGACGATGCGTCGACCATTCTCGACAGCCTGGTGGTGCTGAACACCAAGGGCGGCGAAGCCGCCAGCGCAGAGGGCGATGTGCTCTATGCCAGCTCGCGCCAGTGGATCATCGCCGTGATCGTGGTGTGCGTGCTGCTGGGCGCCGGCATTTCGGTCTTCATCGTGCGCGGCCTGATGCGCCTGCTCGGCGGCGAGCCGGCCTACGTGGCCGAGATCGCCAACAAGGTGGCGCAGGGCGACCTCAACCTGGAGGTGGCGGTGCGCGCCAACGACAGGGGCAGCGCGTTGTATGCGATGCGGACCATGGTCGAGCGGCTGAAGCTGGTGATCGACGGCCAGCGCCGCGTGGTCCAGGCCGCCAACCGTGGCGACTTCTCCGAGCGCATCGCCCTGGACGGCCTGTCCGGGTTCCAGCGCGACATGGGCCAGGGCCTGAACGAGTTGACCACCACCACCGGCGACAACATCCAGGACGTGGTGCGGGTGATGGGCGGCCTGGCCGAGGGCGACCTGACCCGCAGCATCGACAAGTCCTACGACGGCGCCTATGCCGAAATGAAGAACTACGTCAACGACACCATCGCGCGCCTGTCGCAGGTGGTCAGCGAGGTCAACAGCAATGCCGAGGCGCTGGCCAGCGCCTCGGAGGAAGTCAGCGCCTCCGCGCAGTCGCTGAGCCAGGCGGCCAGCGAACAGGCCGCCGGCGTGGAAGAGACCAGCGCCTCGCTGGAGCAGATGACCGCCTCGATCTCGCAGAACACCGAGAACGCCAAGATCACCGACGGCATGGCCAGCAAGGCGTCCAGCCAGGCGCTGGACGGCGGCGAGTCTGTGCGTGCGACCGTGCAGGCGATGAAGCAGATCGCGCAGAAGATCAGCATCATCGACGACATTGCCTACCAGACCAACCTGCTGGCGCTGAACGCGGCGATCGAGGCCGCCCGTGCCGGCGAGCACGGCAAGGGTTTCGCCGTGGTCGCCGCGGAAGTGCGCAAGCTGGCCGAGCGCAGCCAGGTGGCCGCGCAGGAGATCGGCGATGTGGCCAGTTCCAGCGTCGAGCTGGCCGAGAACGCCGGCAAGCTGCTGGACGAGATGCTGCCGTCGATCAAGCGCACTTCCGACCTGGTGCAGGAGATCACCGCCGCCTCCGAGGAACAGACCTCCGGCGTCGGCCAGATCAATGCCGCAGTCGGCCAGCTCAACCAGACCACGCAGCAGGCCGCGTCCAACTCCGAGGAGCTGGCGGCCACCGCCGAGGAAATGAGCGCGCAGGCCGAACAGCTGCAGCAACTGATGAGTTTCTTCAAGCTGGAAGTCGCAGCCGCATCCAGGACCGCGACGCGACGTCCGGCCGCGGCGCGCGGCCGCAGCGGGCAGGCCGGGGCCAAGCCGATCGCGCGCGTGGCCGGCGGCAAGCTGGTGCTGGCCGACACGCTGGACGAAACCCACTTCGAAACCTTCTGAGGCATGGCCATGAACGCTCCCGCTTCGCTCTCACCCTCCGATGCCGGCGACCTGGCGACGGACCAGTTCCTGACCTTCCTGCTCGGCAAGGAAATGTTCGGCGTCGGCATTCTCGGCATCAAGGAGATCATCGAGTACCGCACGCCGACCGACGTGCCGATGATGCCGCCCGCGCTGCGTGGGGTGATCAACCTGCGTGGCGCTGTGGTGCCGGTGGTGGATCTGCAGCAGCGCTTCGGCCGCGCGCCCAGCGAGATCAGCAAGCGCACCTGCATCGTCATCATCGAGGTCGCCAGCGGCGAGGAGCGCCAGGTGCTCGGCCTGCTGGTGGATGCGGTCAGCGAGGTGCTGGAGATCGCCACCGCCGACATCGCCCCGCCGCCGGCGTTCGGCACCGGCATCCGCCGCGATTTCATCCATGGCATGGGCAAGGTCGGCGAGCGCTTCGTCATCCTGCTCGCCGCCGATGCGGTGCTGGCACCTCAGGAGTTCGCCAGCATGGCCGCCCTCGACGCCCACCTGGAAGAAGGCATCGCCGCCTGAGCGGCCTTGGCCGCGCAGCACCCTGCCCCTCTCTCGAAACGGATTTCGCATGCCCACGCCCCCCGACACCGCCGCCCTGCACCACTTCGGCACGGTCCTGGTGGTCGACGACAGCCAGGTCCAGCGCGAACACGCGCTGGCCCTGTGCCTGCGGATGGGCGCCGTGGCAGTGGAAGGCGCGGCCGACGGCCATGCGGCGCTGGCGCGGGTGACCGAGGGGTCGCCGCTGGGGCTGCTGATCGTGGACCTGGAAATGCCCGGCATGGACGGCGTGCAGTTGCTCGAGGCGCTGGCCCGCAGCGACGTGCGCGTGCCGATCGTGGTCGCGTCGCAGCGTGGCGCGGCCCTGATCGACTCGGTGCTGCAGGTCGGCCGCGGCAACGGCCTGCAGGTGCTGGCGGGACTGGAGAAGCCGCTGCGCGCCGCCCAGCTCGCGGCCGCGCTGCGCGCCCATGCGCCGCCGACACCGGCGCCGCGGAACGAGGCCGAAGCCCCGGGCGAGGCGACCATGGCGGCGATGCTGCGCGAGGCACTGCAGCGTGGCGAGATCGAGGTCGCCTACCAGCCCAAGGTGGACATGCGCAGCGGCCGGGTCGGTGGCGTGGAAGCGCTGGCGCGCTGGCGCCATCCCAGCGCCGGGCCGATCGCGCCGGACCGCTTCATCGCCGTGGCCGAGCGCGAAGGCCTGATCCATGCGCTCACCGCCTGCGTCGCCGACCAGGCGCTGGCGCGGATGGCGGCGTGGAAACAGGCCGGGTTCCCGCTGACCCTGGCGTTGAACCTGTCGCCGCGCATGCTGCAGGACCCGAATCTGCTGGACGAACTGCTGGGACTGCTGCGCAAGCACGGCCTGGCGCCGTCGGACCTGGTGCTGGAAATCACCGAAAGCTCGCTGGTCTGCGGCAGCGCGCTGGGCATGCTGGCGCGGCTGCGGCTGCAGGGCTTCGGCCTGTCGCTGGACGACTACGGCACCGGCTTCTCCTCGCTGCAGCAACTCACCCGCATTCCCTTCACCGAGTTGAAGATCGACCGTATCTTCGTTCACGACGCGCACCGCAGCCGCAACCTGCGCACGGTGCTCGAGTCGGCACTGGGCATGGCCCAGCGGCTGGGCCTGAGCACCGTCGCCGAGGGCATCGAGACGGTGGAGGACTGGACCCTGCTGCAGGAACTGGGCTGCGACTTCGGCCAGGGCTACCTGCTGGCGCGCCCGCTGGGCGGCGGTGCGCTGCACGCCTGGCTGCTGGAGCACCAGCGCCTGCTGCAGGAACACGGCCTCACCGGCAACGCCAGCGCCCCCGCTGCTGCCTCCCCCCACTGACCGGCCACATCCATGACCAGCCACGACACCATCACCGAGCAGGAATTCGGCCGGTTCCAGCGTTTCATCTTCGACGCCGCCGGCATCACCATCTCGCCGGCCAAGAAGGCGATGCTGTGCGGGCGCCTTGGCAAGCGCCTGAAGGCGCATTCGCTGCAGACCTATACCCAGTACCTCAAGCTGCTGGAAAGCCGCGAAGGCAGCGGCGAGGTGCAGACCGCGATCGATCTGCTGACCACCAACGAAACCTACTTCTTCCGCGAGCCCAAGCACTTCGACCTGCTGCGCAGCGTCGCCGCCGCGCATACCGGCAGCGCGCCGTTCCGCTGCTGGAGCGCGGCCAGTTCCAGCGGCGAGGAGGCCTACAGCATGGCCATGGTGCTGGACGACACCCTGCAGGGCCGCCCGTACGAAGTGGTCGGCACCGACATCAGCACCCGCGTGCTGGCCAAGGCGCGCACCGGCCACTACCCGCTGCTGCGCATCGAGCACATGCCGCCGGCCATGCTCAAGCGCTACTGCCTCAAGGGCCGCGGCGAGTACGAAGGCAGCATGCTGATCGACCGCCGCATCCGCGACCACGTGCGCTTCCTGCACGCCAACCTCAACGCGACGCTGCCCAACCTGGGCCAGTTCGATGTGGTGTTCCTGCGCAACGTGATGATCTACTTCAACGGCCAGACCAAGCGCGAAGTGGTGGCGCGGGTGCTCGGCACGCTCAAGCGCGGCGGCATCTTCTGCATCGGCCACTCCGAGAGTCTCAACGACGTCAACGGCGACGTGGTGCAGATCGCGCCGTCGGTGTACCGCAAACCATGAAGGCCGACGTGCCAGGAGGGAACCCCGCATGACCACGATCAAGGCCATGGTGATCGACGATTCGGCGGTGGTGCGCCAGGTGCTGGTCGCCGTGCTCAACGACGCCCCCGGCATCGAGGTCATCGCCGCCGCGGCCGACCCGCTGCTGGCGATGGACAAGATGCGCCAGCAATGGCCGGACGTGATCGTGCTCGACGTGGAGATGCCGAAGATGGACGGCATCACCTTCCTGCGCAAGATCATGAGCGAGCGCCCGACCCCGGTGGTGATCTGCTCCACGCTCACCGAGAAGGGCGCACGGGTGACCATGGACGCGCTGGCCGCCGGCGCGGTGGCGGTGGTGACCAAGCCCAAGCTCGGCCTCAAGCAGTTCCTCACCGATTCGGCCGAGGAAATGATCGCCACGGTGAAGAGCGCCGCGCGCGCCAACGTCAAGCGCCTGTCGGTGCGTGCGGCACCGGCGCCGGCGGAGCCGGAGATCAAGCACACCGCCGACGTGATCCTGCCCGCGCAGGGCAATCGCCCGCTGTCGCAGACCACCGAACGGGTGGTGGCGATCGGCACGTCCACCGGCGGCACCCAGGCGCTGGAGGAAGTACTGACCGCGCTGCCGCGGGTCAGCCCCGGCATCGTCATCGTCCAGCACATGCCGGAAAAGTTCACCGCCGCCTTCGCGGCGCGCCTGGACACGCTGTGCCAGATCTCGGTGAAGGAAGCGGCCAACAATGACCGCGTGGTGCCGGGGCGCGCGCTGATCGCGCCGGGCGGCAAGCACATGCTGCTGCGTCGCAGCGGCGCGCAGTATTTCGTCGAGGTGCTGGACGGACCGCCGGTGAACCGGCACCGGCCGTCGGTGGACGTGCTGTTCCGTTCCGCCGCACGCGCCGCCGGCGGCAACGCGTTGGGCATCATCATGACCGGCATGGGCGACGATGGCGCGGTGGGCTTGCTGGAAATGCGCCAGGCCGGCGCGCGCACCGTGGCCCAGGACGAACACAGCAGCGTCGTCTTCGGCATGCCCAAGGAAGCGATCAAGCGCGGCGGCGCCGAAAAGATCCTGCCGCTGAGCGCGATGGCGCGCGAGATCGGCCAGCAGCTGAGCTAGTGCAGCCAGCGCGGCGAGGCGCGGACCGTAGGCGCGGCTTCAGCCGCGACCGCGCCTTTCCATGAAAGCCCTGCGCTAGAGCCGAAAGCCGCTTTTATCGTAGGAGCGGCTTCAGCCGCGACGAAGCGTTCCGATGAAAGCGCGTCGCGGCTGAAGCCGCTCCTACAGCACAGCCGAGCGATACGCGCGCAACTGCAAATCGAAATGCGCGGCGTGCGCCTCAGGTCCGCAACACCCTCACCCCGAATTGATGTGCTCCTTGCAGTACAGGCGCCGGTAGGCGCTGGGGGTCATGCCCAGGCGCTGGCGGAACACGCGTCGGAAGTAGCCGCTGTCGCTGAAGCCGGCGCGCTGCGCGACATCGTCGACCGCGCAGGTGTTGACCAGCAGCAGCTTTTCGGCGAAGGCGATGCGCTGGCGGTGGATCGCCTCGGTCAGCGTGGTGCCGAAGCTGCGCCGGTAGATGCGGCCCAGATAATCCGGATTGCAGTGCAGTTGCGCGGCCAGCGACGAGGCGGTGAGCGCGGTATGGAACTGCGTGCCGATCAGTTGCTTGGCGCGGTACGCCAGCGCCACGCCCGCGCGCTCGGAGTCGTGCGGATCCGGCCAGGCGCCGGCCACGCATTGCAGCATCGACAGCACGATCGGCTCCAGCATCGGCAGCGTGCGCCGTTCCTCCTGCTCGGCCAGGAACCAGCGGAACAGGCCGACGAAACGCTCCGGATCGCGGATCGCGGTGCGCTGCGGCATCGACAGCGCCACCGCGTTGTCCGCCTGCGCCGCGCCCGGTTCCAGTTCGAAATGCACCCAATAGAAGCGCAGGTCGTCCGGGAACTGGCCCAGGCCGGCATGCGCACGGCCAGGCCACAGCAGCAGCGTCTCGCCGGGGCCGACGTGGAAGTCGCTGTCCTGTTCGCGAATCGACAGCATGCCGCGCTCGACGAAGATCAACTCGTAGGACTGGATCACCCGCGCCGGATGCGCGCCCACCCCGCGGGAAATGAACAGGCCTCCGTTCTGGACCCGGATCGGGTAGGCGACGGTCAATTCAAGCATGTCGGAAACGTCTCCCCGTGCGCGCAGCACGCTGCACTGCAGCAATCCAATGAACGTCACCACGCGCGCGCAGCCCGGCGACCTTGGTCGGAATCGTACCGGTTTTATACCGCACAGACTCTTGTCGCGGTTGCGCGGCCATGCGACGTTGCGCTGGCGCCGGACCGCGCGCGCCAGGAGCCGCCCCGTTGACTGCGACCGCCATCGGCCACGCCGCCACAGATGCCGCGCCGGCCGCGACCACGCCGCGCCTGTCGCGCCTGGAGAAGTTCGGCTACGGCCTCGGCGATGCCGGCGGCACGGTGGTCACCTGCCTGATCGCCAATTTCCTCACCTTCTTCTACACCGACGTGTTCGGCCTGACCCCGGCGGTGGTCGGCACCCTGTTCACCGTGCTGCGCGTGGCCGACGCTGTGTCCGATCCGGTGATGGGCCTGATCGCCGACCGCACCCGCAGCCGCTGGGGCCGCTTCCGCGCCTGGCAGCTATGGGTCGCGGTGCCGATCGGCATCGCCTGCGTGCTGACCTTCAGCGCGCCGCAACTGAGCGCCGGCGCCAAGATCGCCTACGCCTTCGCCAGCTACTTTCTGCTGTCGCTGTGCTACACCGCGATCAACGTGCCCTACTGCGCGCTGATCAACAGCATGACCGGCGACCACCGCGACGTGGTCTCGGCGCAATCCTGGCGCTTCGTGCTGTGCGGCATCGCCGGCTTCCTGGTGTCGGTGGGGTTGCCGTGGCTGGTGCGGGAACTGGGCAACGGCGACGCCGCGCGCGGCTACCAGCTCGGCGTGGGCGTACTGGCGGCGCTGGCGGTGGCGATGTTCCTGTGCTGTTTCTTCGCCGTGCGCGAGCGCGTGCCGGTCAGCCTGCTCGGCGGCGCCGGCATCGGCGAACACCTGCGCGGCCTGCTGCGGAACGACCAGCTGCGGCTGGTGCTGCTGATGTCGTTCCTGCTGATCAACGTCTACAACATCCGCGGCGGCGCCTATCTGTACTTCATCACCTACGTGCTCGGCGGCAGCAGCGGCTACGCCTCGCTGTTCTTCGCGATGGTGGCGCTGGCCACCGTGCTCGGCGCGATGGTGGTCAACGCGCTGTGCCGCCGCTTCGACCCACTGGCGCTGTACCTGCACACCAACCTGACGCTGGCCGCGTTCGGCGTGGCGCAATGGTGGCTGCCCACCGGGCCGGCGCAGCAGACGCTGTGGCTCGGGGTGATCTTCGTGCATTGCCTGGTGCTGGGCTTCGCGCTGCCGCTGCACTTCTCGCTGATGGCCTTCGCCGACGATTACGGCGCATGGAAGAACCGGGTGCGCTCCTCCGGCATCAACTTCGCCTTCAACCTGTTCTGCATCAAGCTGGCCTGGGCCTCGAGCGCGGTGGTGATCAGCGCGCTGTTCGTCTACGCCGGCTACCGCGCCGGCGCCGCGCAGCAGAGCCCCGCCTCGCTGCAGGCCATCACCCTGCTGGAAACCCTGATCCCCGCCGGCCTGCACCTGCTGCTGGCCGCGGTGATCCTGCGCTGCCGGCTGCGCCGGCCGCTGCTGGCGAGCATCGCCGCCGACCTGGCCGCACGCCCGGTGCACTGACCTTCCCCACTCTTCAGGATCTCCGCTCCATGCCGCATTCGCCCGTGTCGTCCCCGGAACTGCCGCTCGCCCACCTGCGCATCGCCGATCCGTTCTGGCAGCGCTACCAGCGCCTGGTGCAGGAGGTGGTGCTGCCCTACCAGTGGGACGCGCTCAACGACAACGTCGCCGATGCCGAACCCAGCCACGCCATCGAGAACTTCCGCATCGCCGCCGGCCGCAGCGACGGCACGTTCTACGGCATGGTGTTCCAGGACAGCGACGTGGCCAAGTGGCTGGAAGCGGTGGCCTACCTGCTGGCGCAGCATCCCGACCCGGCGCTGGAACGCGATGCCGACGCCACCATCGAACTGATCGGCGCCGCGCAGCAGGCCGACGGCTACCTCAACACCTATTTCACGGTGAAGGCGCCGCAGGAGCGCTGGACCAACCTGGCCGAGTGCCACGAGCTGTACTGCGCCGGGCACATGATCGAGGCCGGCGTGGCCTACTACCAGGCCACCGGCAAGCGCGCTCTGCTCGACATCGTGTGCCGGCTCGCCGACCACATCGACGCCACCTTCGGCCCCGGCCCGACGCAGTTGCATGGTTACCCCGGGCATCCGGAGATCGAACTGGCGCTGATGCGCCTGTACGAGGCCACCGGCGAGGCGCGCTACCTGACGCTGGCGCGCTACTTCGTCGAACAGCGCGGCACCACGCCGCACTACTACGACGAGGAGTACGCCAGGCGCGGCCACACTTTCTTCTGGGGCGGACACGGCCCGGCCTGGATGATCCAGGACAAGGCCTACAGCCAGGCGCACCTGCCGGTGGCGCTGCAGGACACCGCGGTCGGCCACGCGGTGCGCTTCGTGTACCTGTATGCCGGCGTGGCGCACCTGGCCCGGCACAGCGGCGACGCCACCCTGCGTGCGGCCTGCGCGCGGATGTGGGACAACGCCACGCAGCGGCAGATGTATCTGACCGGCGCGATCGGCGCACAGAGCTACGGCGAGGCCTTCAGCGTCGACTACGACCTGCCCAACGACACCGCCTACAACGAGAGCTGCGCCTCGATCGGGCTGATGATGTTCGCCAACCGCATGCTGCAGCTGGCACCGGACGGCCGCTACGCCGACGTGATGGAGCGCGCGCTGTACAACACCGTGCTGGGCGGCATGGCCCTGGACGGACGGCACTTCTTCTACGTCAATCCGCTGGAAGTGCACCCGCCCACCGTGCACGGCAACCACACCTTCGATCATGTGAAGCCGGTGCGCCAACGCTGGTTCGGCTGCGCCTGCTGCCCGCCCAACATCGCCCGCGTACTGACCTCGCTCGGCCACTACCTCTACACCCGCCACGACGACACCCTGTACGTGAACCTCTATGTCGGCAGCGACGCGCGGTTCGAGGTCGGCGGGCAGACCCTGACCCTGCGCCAGCGCGGCGAGTATCCGTGGCAGGACACGATCGACTTCGACGTGGCGTGCAGCGCCCCGCTGGACGCGGCGCTGGCGCTGCGCCTGCCGGACTGGTGCCAGGCGCCGCAGTTGCTGCTCAACGGCGAGCCGGTGGCGATCGAGGCGCACCGCCAGCATGGCTATTGCGTGCTGCGCCGGCGCTGGCAGTCCGGCGACACCCTGCAACTGCGCCTGCCGATGCCGCCGATGCGGGTCAGCGGGCATCCGCGCGTGCGCCACCTGGCCGGCAAGGTCGCGGTGCAGCGAGGGCCGCTGGTGTACTGCCTGGAGCAGGCCGACAACGGCGCCGACCTGCATCAGCTGCGTCTGCCCGCCAGCGCCGCGCTGCAGGCCGTGCCCGGCAGCGGCGCGCTGGACGGCCAGGTGCTGCTGCAGGCCACCGGCGAACGCCTGCATGGCGATGTCGACGCAGCCGCGCCGCTGTACCGCTACGATGCGCCGCCGCCGGCGCGGCAGCCGCAGACCCTGACCTTTGTGCCCTACTTCGCCTGGGCCAACCGCGGCGAAGGCGAGATGCGGGTGTGGGTGGACGCCAGCGACGGTTGAAGGCACGTCGCAGGACGTATCGCTGCATCCGGCTCGATCGTGGCGGACGCAGCTCGCGAAGCAACGACTCCTGCGGCGCATCACTGGCCGCAGCGCACGCACCGCACGGGCCAACGCAGGCTCTAAGCTAGGGCCATGGATGCCCTGGCCCTCGCCGCCCCGCCGTTCGCCCGCCTCGCCCTCGGCGCGCATCGCATTGCCGTGCCGGACGCCTGGCTGCTGGCGTTCGATGCCGCGGCCTTCGAGGACGACGATTTTCATCGGCATGGTCTGCAGCGGCCAGCGTCGATCGCGCGCAGCGTGCGCAAGCGCCAGGCCGAGTACCTGGCCGGGCGGCGTGCGGCGCTTGCGGCACTGCGCGCCGCCGGCAGTGCCGCAACCGACCTGCCGATCGGCGCCGACCGCGCACCGCTCTGGCCCACCGGCTTCCTCGGCAGCCTCTCGCATACCGATGGCCTGGCGGCCGCCATCGCCCTGCCGGCATCCGCCGGAGCGCACGGCATCGGCCTGGACGTGGAACGCGTAGTGGCGGAAGACCAACTCGAAGCGATCAGTAGCGTGGCGCTGGACGCCGGCGACTGCGACGCGCTGGCCGCGCTCGCGCGCGTCCGCGGCTGGCCGTATGCGCTGACCCTGGGCTTTTCGGCGAAGGAAAGTTTCTATAAGGCCACGGCGGCGACCGTCGGCCGCTTCTTCGACTTCGACGCCCTGCGCATCGAAGGCTGCGACCCGGCCAGCGGCCACCTGGACACGCGCATTGCCACGCCGCTGGCGCCGGCGTTGACGGTCGGGCAGCAGCATCGCCTGCACTGGGTGGACGTGCAGCCGGGCCTGCTGCTCACCAGCTGCGTCTGGTAGCGCGTCCGGCGCGATCGCATGACCGCGCTGACGCGGCAAGACGCGCCAGGTGCGCCACGCCGCGCAGCGCACGCCACCGCACTGCGCGATGTATCGGCAGGCGCGACGATGCGCCGCCCGCCGCTGGGTCATACCCTTACAGCGCGGCCAGGATCTGCTCGCGCCGGCGTGCGTACTCGGCCGCGTCGATCAGTCCCTGCGCTTTCAACTGTTCCAGCGCGCGCAGGCGCTGCTCCACCGAGGCGGCAGGCGGCAACGGCGGCGCCGCCACGGCCACCGGCCGGCGCCGCTGCGCGCGGATCGCCATCCACACCACCCCGCCGATCAGCAACGGAATGCCGAGCATGACCATCAGCACCAACCAGTGCCAGATGCTGAATCCACCCATCGCCTTCTCCTGCCAATTGCGCGCCGATCCTGACGCTTACTTCGCCTTGCCCTGATTGGCCACCGCTTCGGCGGCCTTCTTGGCCGCTTCCGGATCGCCCAGGTAGCGGTAGGACTGCACCTGCAGGCTATCGTCCAGTTCGAACAGCAGCGGGATGCCGGTGGGGATGTTGAGTTCGAGGATCTCTTCGCGCGACACGTCGTTCAAATACTTGTACAGCGCACGCAGCGAGTTGCCGTGGGCGGTGACCAGCACGGTCTGCCCGGCCTTGAGCTGCGGCGCGATCGCGTCGTGCCAGTACGGCAGAACACGCTCGAGCGTGGTCGCCAGCGACTCGGTGGCCGGCAGCGCATTGCGGTCCAGGGTGGCGTAGCGGCGGTCGTGCAGCGGATGGCCCGGATCCTCGGCATCCATCGGCGGCGGCGGGATGTCGTAGGAGCGCCGCCAGATCTTGACCTGGTCCTCGCCGTGCTTGGCCGCGGTCTCGGCCTTGTCCAGGCCCTGCAGGCCGCCGTAGTGGCGCTCGTTGAGACGCCAGCTCTTGTGCACCGGCAGCCAGTCCTGGTCCAGTTCCTTCAGCGCGCCCTGCAGGGTGTGGATGGCGCGCTTGAGCACCGAGGTATGGGCGACGTCGAACTGCAGGCCCTCCTCGCGCATCAGCCGGCCGGCAGCCACGGCTTCCTGGCGGCCCTGCTCGGTCAGGTCGACATCGACCCAGCCGGTGAAGCGGTTATCCAGGTTCCACTGGCTCTGGCCATGGCGCAACAGTACGAGTTTGCGGGTCACTGCGACGGTCTCCGTTGGGGGATGCGTGGATGGTGCAGCCCTGGATTGTAGCTCTTGGCTGGGAATGGGGAATCGGGAATGGGGAATCGTTGAAGCGGACTCCCGTGCGGCGCTGACCAGCAGGCGGCGCTTGGCCGTTCGGCTTGCTGGAGAACCAAGCCGTCGCGATTCCCGATTCCCGCCCCTCCACACGCCAACCACGAACACGGCGCGATCATCAGCGCATGGAACCTTCCTCGCACCCCGTGTTCGGCGACTGGGACGGCAGCATCGTGCAGGCGCGCGCGCTGCAGGCGACGCTGGCGCGCCAGGTCAGCCTGCAGGACGAGGTGCCCGACCCGCCGCGCTGGCTGGCCGGCTTCGACGTCGGCTTCGAGGACGATGGCCAGGTCACCCGTGCCGCGGCGGTGCTGCTCGATGCGCAGACCCTGCAGTTGCACCAGTCCGAGATCGCCCGCGTGCCCACCTCGATGGCCTACGTGCCCGGTCTGCTGAGTTTCCGCGAACTTCCCGCGCTGCTGGCCGCGCTGGGCCTGCTGCGGCAGCGCCCGGACCTGGTGTTCGTCGACGGCCAGGGCATCGCGCATCCGCGCCGGCTCGGCATCGCCGCGCACTTCGGCGTGGTCACCGGGTTGCCCAGCATCGGCGTGGCCAAGACCCTGCTGGCCGGTCGCTTCGAGGAACCCGGCGCGCAGGCCGGCGACCACAGCCCCATCGTGCACCGCGGCGAGGTGGTCGGCTGGGCGCTGCGCAGCAAGCTGCGCTGCAATCCGCTGATCGTTTCGCCCGGCCACCGCGTGGCGGTGGACAGCGCGCTGCACTGGACCCAGCGCTACCTGCGCGGCTATCGCCTGCCGGAACCGACCCGGCTGGCCGACCGGCTGGCCTCGCGCCGCGGCGAGATGCCGGCGCCGGCCGCGGAAACCACGTCGCTGTTCTGAACCAGGCGCGGTGGCCGGCGGCTGCGCAGATCATCGAAGGATCGATGCTGCGCCACCTGTCATGCGCTCGCGCGTGCGACCGGCCGCGATGCGGCGCCGATGATGCACAGGCCCGCCGCCACGTCGCAGACAGGAAGCGTGCGCACTTCGCACCATACGATTCCGGGACGCCGGCATCACGGTGCGACATGGCGCGAACGCGTCGCGGATCGGCCCGCGGCGCATGAACGCATGCGGGACAGTCCGTCTTGCCATGGCGCCGCACCGCGACCGTCCGCGCATGCGAAGCTTCGCTTCCGTTTTTGCGACTGCGAGCGTCCGCATGCCCACCCTCATCGCCCCCCGCGTCCACGATATCGGCGGCTTCGAAGTGCGTCGTGCCGTCCCCAGCGTGCAGGCGCGCAGCGTCGGCCCGTTCGTCTTCATCGACCACATGGGGCCGGCGGTGTTCGAGCCGGGCCATGGCGTGGACGTGCGCCCGCATCCGCACATCGGCCTGGCCACGGTCACCTTCCTGTGGTCCGGCGAGATCGGCCACCGCGATTCGCTCGGCTCGGACCAGGTGATCCGCGCCGGCGACGTCAACTGGATGACCGCCGGCCGCGGCATCTCCCACTCCGAACGCACGCCGACCGCGTTGCGCGAGCACGCGCACCCGCTGCACGGCATGCAGACCTGGGTGGCGCTGCCGAAATCGGCGGAAGAGACCGCGCCGGCGTTCTACCACCATGCCGCCGCCAGCCTGCCGCAGCAGCGCCGCGACGGCGTGTGGCTGCGGGTGATCGCCGGCCGCGCCTACGGCGGGGAATCGCCGGTGACGGTGTTCGCCGACACCCTCAACGTGGCCCTGGACCTGGAGGCGGACGCGGAACTCGACCTGGATGCCCGGCATGCCGAGCGCTCGCTGTACATCCTGGAGGGCGAGGCGCAGCTGGACGGCGTGGACATTCCGGCGCGGCACCTGGTCCTGCCCGAGCCGGGCGCGCGCGGGCGGCTGCGTGCCAAGACCCCGCTCAAGGCCATGCTGATGGGCGGCGAACCGCTGGATGGCCCGCGCCACCTGTGGTGGAACTTCGTCTCCAGTTCGGTGGAACGCATCGAGCAGGCCAAGCAGGACTGGCGCGAGGGCCGCTTCGGGACGATCCCGGGCGACGACCAGGAATTCATCCCGTTGCCCGAACCGGGCCGCTGACACACCGGTCGCCGCCACATCGGGCGGCCAGGGCAAGCGGTCTGCGCGGCCGCTCGCCCCTCTCCCGTCTCTGTCACCGTCGCCGCACCCCCTTAAACACCTGCGTGGCGGCGCAGCCGGGCGGGTGTTGCCACGCCATACCACGCGTACGGATATTCCGGAATCCGCATCCCAATTGTCAGCGCGGCCACGCTGGGCTATGGTGCAGGCGCGGCCGCGTGCGCGTGGCCGCACACGGGACACGCACTGCGTCGGGGGATGCACTGCCGGGATCCCGCACAGGATGGGCGCTCCCGCAGACGACGCCGCAGGCGTGCGTATGGAACGAACGCGTCGCATCGCGGCGTATGGGGAACATCGCGAATGAAGACACTCTTGCGCAAGGCGCTGCTGACCGCTGCGGCGGCGTTGCCCGCCGCTGCCGCCACCGCGCAGCAGGCACAGAACTGCCCACCGCTGCCGCCGCAGAGCAAGCTGCAATGGAGCGAGCGCAGCGACAAGGGCTTCATCGTCTGCCGCGCCAGCGATGCCGACGGACGTCAGGTGCTGGGCATGATGCTCACCGCGCGCGACCCGAACATTCCGCTGCAGCGCACGCTGCGCGAGGAAAAGGGCGCCATCGCCGGCGAAGCCGTGTATTGGTACCGGCCGGATGTGGGCGGCGTCGAGTTGCCGAACCAGGCCACACGCCGCATCACGGTTGCGGAACTGAAGAAGGACCAGTACGCACAGGTGTGGATCGATGCCGCCGACGCCCAGGAACTGCAGACCCTGCAGTCGCTGGTGCAGGGCCTGGACATGCGCCAGTCGAGCCTGGCGTTGGAGCGCTGAAGGCCCGCAGGTTCGAGACATGACGTAGGAGCGGTTTCAGCCACGACAGGTGTTCCCGGGAGCGCCCGCCGCGGCTGAAGCCGCTCCTGCGACGGATGGCACGACGCCGCAGAGAGGGCGCGCGCCTTGCACACCGGCCTGCAGTTGCAGCAGGTCGCCGCCACCCAGAACCGCCAGCGTCTGCGCCGGCAACCGGCGCTGGCTGCGCCGCCGGGATGCGTTCGGGCGCGAACTTCTAGTAGCGCGGCGTGGTCATCTTGTCGCGCGCCGGCAGGTTCACCCACGGTTGGAAGCTGCACATTCCGACAGCACGGGATGGTTTTGCGAGGGCTTCGCTCCGTACCCTCACCCCAACCCCTCTCCCGGAGGGAGAGGGGCTAAAGCGTGCTGCGACGGCTCCTTATCTATTCGAAGCCATGACATCCCTTCTCCCCTCGGGAGAAGGTGCCCCGAAGGGGCGGATGAGGGTCCGGGCGCAGCCTCGTGCAGTGTCCGAAAGCCCAGGCTGGATCAGCGAGGGCTTCGCCCCGTACCCTCACCCCAACCCCTCTCCCGGAGGGAGAGGGGCTAAAGCGCGCTGCGGCGACTCCTTCTCTGCTCGCAGCCATGACCTCCCTTCTCCCCTCGGGAGAAGGTGCCTCGAAGGGGCGGATGAGGGTACGGGCGCAGCCTCATGCAGCGTCCGAAAGCCCAGGCTGGATTCGCGAGGGCTTCGCTCCGGACCCTCACCCCAACCCCTCTCCCGGAGGGAGAGGGGCTTCTTCTACGACCAAAGTACTAGGCCCCTGGCCGCCCCCGCCATTGACCCTCCAGGCCATCGGGGCGACCCTTGCGGCAATCTTTGGGGGAGCGTTCTGCATGAAAGGGTTTTCCAAGCTGGCCTGGGCCGCACTCGCCATCCTGGCGGCGTTCTGCCTCGGCACCATCGCCCTGCGCCGCGGCGAACACATCAATGCGCTGTGGATCGTGGTGGCCGCGGTGTCGATCTACCTGATCGCCTATCGCTTCTACAGCCTGTTCATCGCCGACAAGGTGATGCAGCTCGACCCCACCCGGGCCACGCCGGCCGTGCTCAACAACGACGGCCTGGACTACGTGCCGACCAACAAGCACGTGCTGTTCGGCCACCATTTCGCCGCCATCGCCGGCGCCGGGCCGCTGGTCGGGCCGGTGCTGGCCGCGCAGATGGGCTACCTGCCCGGCCTGCTGTGGCTGGTGGTCGGCGTGGTGGTCGCCGGTGCGGTGCAGGACTTCATGGTGCTGTTCCTGTCCAGCCGCCGCAACGGCCGCTCGCTCGGCGACCTGGTGCGCGAGGAAATGGGCCAGGTGCCCGGCACCATCGCCCTGTTCGGCGCGTTCCTGATCATGATCATCATCCTGGCGGTGCTGGCGATGGTGGTGGTCAAGGCGCTGGCGGAAAGCCCCTGGGGCATGTTCACGGTGATCGCGACCATGCCCATCGCGATCCTGATGGGCGTGTACATGCGCTACATCCGCCCCGGCAAGATCGGCGAGATCTCGGTGGTCGGGCTGATCCTGCTGCTGGCGGCGATCTGGTTCGGCGGCAAGGTCGCCGCCGATCCCACCTGGGGCCCGGCCTTCACCTTCACCGGCACGCAGATCACCTGGATGCTGATCGGCTACGGCTTCGTCGCCTCGGTGCTGCCGGTGTGGCTGCTGCTGGCGCCGCGCGACTACCTGTCCACCTTCCTCAAGATCGGCACCATCATCGCCCTGGCGATCGGCATCCTGGTGGTGATGCCGGAGCTGAAGATGCCGGCGCTGACCCAGTTCGCCGCCAGCGGCGACGGCCCGGTGTGGAAGGGCGGCCTGTTCCCGTTCCTGTTCATCACCATCGCCTGCGGCGCGGTGTCCGGCTTCCATGCGCTGATCTCCTCGGGCACCACGCCCAAGCTGCTCGCCAACGAGTCGCACATGCGCTACATCGGCTACGGCGGCATGCTGATGGAATCGTTCGTGGCGGTGATGGCGCTGGTGGCGGCCTCGATCATCGACCCGGGCGTGTACTTCGCGATGAACAGCCCGGCCGCGGTGATCGGCGCCGACGTCGCCGCCGCCGCGCACCACATCAGCACCACCTGGGGCTTCGCCATCACCCCGGAGCAACTCACGGCCACCGCCGCGGCGATCGGCGAACCGACCATCCTGCATCGCGCCGGCGGCGCGCCGACGCTGGCGGTGGGCATCGCGCAGATCCTGCACCAGGCCATCCCCAACAGCAGCGACGCGATGATGGCCTTCTGGTACCACTTCGCGATCCTGTTCGAGGCGCTGTTCATCCTCACCGCGGTGGACGCCGGAACCCGCGCCGGCCGCTTCATGCTGCAGGACCTGCTCGGCAACTTCATCCCCGCGTTGAAGAAGACCGAGTCGTGGACCGCCAACATCATCGGCACCGCCGGCTGCGTGGCGCTGTGGGGCTACCTGCTGTACACCGGCGTGGTCGATCCGTTCGGCGGCATCCAGACGCTGTGGCCGCTGTTCGGCATCTCCAACCAGATGCTGGCCGGCATCGCGCTGATGCTGGGCACGGTGGTGCTGTTCAAGATGAAGCGCGACCGCTACGCGTGGGTGACCGCGGTGCCGGCGGTGTGGCTGCTGATCTGCACCACCTATGCCGGCCTGATCAAGATCTTCGACGCCAACCCGTCGCAGGGCTTCCTGGCGCAGGCGCACAAGTTCCAGGACGCCATCGCCAGCGGCACCGTCACCGCACCGGCCAAGTCGGTGGCGCAGATGCAGCAGATCGTCACCAACGCCTACGTCAACACCGGGCTGACCGTGCTGTTCCTGTGCGTGGTGTTCGCGGTGCTGGTGTACGCGATCAAGACCATCCTCGTCGCCCGCCGCACTCCGCAGCGCAGCGACCGCGAGACCGCGTACGTGGCCCTGCAGCCGCACCAGATGGCGGACCTGTAATGGGCGGCGCACTGGTTCCGGTCAGCCAGTACCAGGCGCACCGCCGGCTGTGGCGGCGCCTGGTGCAGACCGCGCGGCTGTGCTGCGGCATCCCCGACTACGACAACTACGTGCGGCACATGCTGGAAAAGCACCCGGACCGCGAGCCGATGGACTACAAGACCTTCTTCCGCGAGCGCCAGGAAGCACGGTATGGCGGCAAGAGCGGGTTTCGCTGTTGCTGAAAGGCGGGGATTGGGGAGTCGGGATTGGGGATTGGTGGCGGTGCGCCTGAGGGCGCCTGACCATTCGACCGGATCACACGACGGCTCTCGTTCTGAACGCGGCGATGCCCGGCAAAGGCATCGCGGCATCGCTGTTGTAGGAGCGGCTTCAGCCGCGACGCGTTACCGGTAATGCGTCGCGGCTGAAGCCGCTCCTACGGACAGAACGACTTTCCGCGATGCTGGCACTCGCCGAAAACCTCCCATTCCCGAATCCCGATTCCCCATTCCCCGCCCTTCAAGCCGCCGCGTCACGCACCAACGCCGCATAGGTCTGCGGCAACTCGCGCATGTGTTCCATCACCGCGGCCACGCCGAGCTGGCGTAGGGTCGCGGCGTGCCCGGCGGGAATGTGCGCGGCGCCGGTAAAGCCGATCACGGTCATGCCAGCGGCCAGCGCGGCGCTCGCGCCGGTGGCGCTGTCCTCGATCACCAGGCAGCGTTCCGGCGCCACGCCCAGCGTATTCGCCGCCAGCAGATACACGTCCGGCGCGGGCTTGGGCCGCGCCACCATGTCCGCGCTGAAGATGCGCTCGCCGACGCGCTCGGCCAGGCCGGCGCGCGCCACCGAGGCGACCACGCTCTCGCGCATGCTGTTGGAGGCGACCGCCAGCGGCAGCGGCAACGCCAGCAAGGCCTCGCGCACGCCGGCGATCGGCTGCACTTCGGCCGCAATCAGCGCTTCGGAGCGCGTGCGGATCTCCTGGCACAACCCAGGCGGCAGGTCCAGCGCGTACTGCCGTTGCACGCGCTGCACGATCTCCTGCGCGGTGAGGCCGAAGCTGCCGGCGAGAAACTGTTCCAGTTCGACCCGCGGCACATAGGCGCCCAGCGCATCGAGCATCACCCGGTCGGCCAGCACTTCGCTGTCGACGAGCACGCCGTCGCAATCGCTGATCAACAGGTCGAAGGGGGTCGCCGTCATCGCGCGCTCCTTGGGGAAAACCGCCATTATGCCGCCGCACGCATGTCCCTCGCCTGTGTGGCGTCGACAGCGGCGGCACGCAGGCCGACTACGGATGCGCATGACGCGCGCAGGACGCACGCGCGCACGCGTCTGCGCATTGGCGGCGCCTGTACGCCCTGCCCGTTCGCGACGGCAACGCTGCCGTGGCGACATTCGGACTGGCAAGCGTTTGTTTCCGGTTAAACCACCCGGCACCGAACGGAACGCCGCCCAAGATCCGCAGACAACGTCACAAAACTGCCGCGAAACCCCGGCAAACCACTGCTAGGATCGACAGCGGCGCCAGGACGTGCGCCGTCATCCCAGGACCGCGAACAGGAAAGGAGCCTTGCATGCGTACGCCCGTCCCCGCCCTGATCGCACTCGCGACCTCGCTGTTCTTCTCGGTCAGTTGCGCCGCACAGTCCGGCGCCAAGGAGCATTCCGCCATGTCAGCCTCGCTGCAGGATCATTCGGTCGCCTTCCGCGACCCCGCACTCGCCGACATCGCCGCTGCCATCGCGCGCGGCGACGTCGCCCGCATCGCCGCCCTGGCGCCGAGCACGGACCTGTCCGCGCATGGCGACCAGAACCTCACCCTGCTCGAATGGGCCATCTGGAACGAACAGCCGCGCGCGCTGGCGGCGCTGCTCGACGCCGGGGCCGACCCGTCGCTGCCGGGCATGGACCAGGAAACCGTGGTGCACATGGCCGCCATGGCCAAGGACCCGCAATACCTGCAGATTCTTCTGCAGCACGGCGCCCCGGTCGACCCGGTGAGTGCGCGCGCGAACTGGACGCCGCTGTTCCGCGCCGTGCAGAGCAAGCGCGACGCGCAGATCGAAATGCTGCTCAAGGCCGGCGCCGATCCGGAACGGGTCGACGCCACCGGCAACTCGCTGCTGCACCTGGCCGCGCAGAGCAGCGCCGGCAACCCGTGGGTGCCCAAGCTGCTGCAGGCCGGGGTCGATCCGAGCCTGCGCAACGCCCAGGGCAAGACCTTCCAGGCGTACTTCTTCAACACGCCCGAGCGCCTGCTCAACGCCAACGCGCAGCAGGTCCGCAACGACGTGCGCGCCTGGCTGAGCGCCCACGCCATCCCGTTGGAAGCGAGCCGCTGACGCGGTCGGTCGCCACATTCGCACGGAGCCGCGCATGAACCAGAACGATCTTTCCCCGTCCGATCCGTCCACCTCCTTCTCCGACGCCGTCCGCGGCCAGCAGCCGCAGGCGGTGGACCGGCAGCTGCCGCCACTGCTGCAGGACCTCTACCACACCGCCGCCGAGCGCCGCGCCGGCGGCGCCGAGACCTTCGCCGCATTGCCCGACGGCTGGTCGCGGATGGACGACGCCGCGCTGCAGCGCGCCGGCATCGACCCCAGCCTGCAGCACGATGCCAAGAGCGGCTTCGACGCCGCGTTCTACCGCAACCCGCAGGGCAACGTGGTGCTGGGGTTCTGCGGCACCGACGAACTGAAGGACTGGAAGCACAATATCGGCCAGGGCCTGGGCTTTTCCGACGCGCAGTACGCCTCGGCGATCCAGCTCGGCAGCCAGGCCAAGCAGGCCTTCGGCGACAATCTGCTGATCTCCGGGCACTCGCTGGGCGGCGGCCTGGCCGCGGCCTCGTCGATGGTCAACGACGTGCCCGCGGTGACCTTCAATGCCGCCGGGGTCAACAACAAGACCCTGGAGCGCGAAGGCCTGGACGCCGATGCCGCCAAGGCCTATGCCGCCGACGGCCTGATCCGCGGCTATCACGTCAAGAACGAACTGCTGACCTATCTGCAGGAGGACAACCTGCTCACCCGCGGCCTGATGCCCGACGCCGCCGGCCACCAGATCCAGTTGCCGGAACCGGACCCGCTGTCGTTCGGCCAGCGCCTGGTCCCCGGCATGATGCTCAAGCATCGCCTGGACCTGCACGGCATCGACTCGGTGATGAAGGCCGAGGACCTGCAGGCGCAAAGCCAGGGGCAAGCGCAATCGGCCGGCCTGTCGACCGGCAGCCGCCTGTTCAACGACGCGGTGGTGCAACTGGACGGGCAACGCGACCGGCTCGGCCTGCACGACGATGCGGCATTCCTCAACACCGCTGCCAGCGTGGCCGCGCGCGCCGGCCAGGACGGCCTGCAGCGTATCGACCAGGTCCTGCCCAGCCGCGATGGCGACCGCCTGTTCGCGGTCCAGGGGCAGCCGGAAAACCCGGCGCACCTGCGCAGCCAGGTGCAGACCGCGGACGCGGCCCACGAGCCGTCGCAGGCCAACGTCGGCCAGTTGCAGCAGCAGAACCTGCAGGCGCCGCCGCAGCAGCAGGAAGAACGGCAGCGCAGCGTGGCGATGCAGTAATCGCCGCCACGGGCTGGGTCATGGCAGGCGTCCGCGAGGACGCCTGCCGAATCAGACCAGGACGGCGAAAGCGACAGGCATGCTGCGAGCCAGGGTCATCCGATAGGAAAACTTGTGGGTGAGAGCCGCAGCACGCGGAACCCCACCGCAACGCTCGCCTGAAGCGGTCGGCACAAACGCTTGCCTCCTGCGGTGGCGCGCCCGCGTGACTCAGCCGGCGCCGGCCATCGCGCGCAGCACGATGCCCACCACGTAGGCCAGATAGGTGCCGGTGGCATAGCCCATCGTGCCCAGCAGCACGCCGACCGGGGCCAGCGCCGGATGGAACGCGGCCGCCACCACCGGCGCCGAAGCCGGGCCGCCGACGTTGCTCTGCGAGCCGATCGCGAAATAGAAGAACGGCACCCGCAGCAGCTTGCCCAGCGCCAGCAGCAGCAGGACGTGCACGATGAGCCAGATCAGGCCGAGCGCGAAGATCCAGGGGCGGTCGAACAGCGCCAGCAGGTCCATCTGCATGCCGATGCAGGCGATCAGGAAGTACAGCAGCAGCGTGCCGATGCGCGAGGCGCCGGCGCCCTCGAGGGTGCGCGCGCGGGTGAAGCTGAGCAGCAGGCCGAAGGTGGTGGCCAGCACCACCACCCACACGAACGGCGAGCCGAGGCTGAACTGCTTGGCCCAACTCACGTTCGCGTCGAACCACGCCGCCGTGGGGGTGGCGATCGCATGCGCCAGGCCGACCGCGCCGAAGGCCACGCCGACGATCAGCATCAGGTCGGTGAGGCTGGCCACGCGTTCGTGCTGGGCCTGGAAGTGGGCGATACGCTGCTTGAGGTCGTCGATGCCGCGGGTGTCTGCGCCCGTGCGCGCGTCGATGGCCGGCGCACGCTGTGCCAGGAAGATCAGCAGCGCCATCCACACGTAGCCGACGCCGACGTCGACCACCGCGAACTGGCCGAAGGTGGTGGCATCGACCTGGAACACCTCGCGCATCGCCAGCATGTTGGCGCCACCGCCGATCCAACTGCCGGCCAACGCCGCCATGCCGGCCCAGGTGTCGCCGGCCACGGTGATCGGGTGCAGCCACTTCATGATCTGGAACGCCACAACAGCGCCGAGCATGATGCTGAAGGAAGCGCCCAGGTACATCGCCACCAATTTGGGCCCCAGCCGCAGGATGCCCTTGAGGTCGACGGTGAGGGTGAGCAGGACGAGCGCCGCCGGCAGCAGCACGTCGCGCGCGACCGGGTTGTAGAGCGAATTGTGTTGTCCGTCGATCAGGCCGACGGTGTTGTAGATGCCCGGAATCAGATAGCACAGCAACAGCGCCGGCACGAAGCCGTAGAAGCGCTTCCAGAATCCCGACGGCCGCGCCGCGGTCCAGAACACCGCACCCAGGGTGGCGGCGATCAGGCCGAAGATGACGATGTCGTTGGTGATCAGGGGCGTCGAGGGCATCGGGCTTTATGGCGGGGATTCGGGAATGGGGATTCGGGATTCGTTAGCCGCTGCTGTAGGTTTGGAGGTTTGGAGGTGTAAACAAAGATCGAAAGAAGCACCGGAGTGCGGGTGAATTCGCAGGAGCGACGCGCTGCAAGCGCCCTGTTGTTTTTTTTTTTGGGGGGGGGGGGGCTTCAGCCCCGACGCTTCATTGGTTAAGCGTCGGGGCTGAAGCCCCTCCCACAAGGGCTACCGGATTACTGGGGTCGCGGAAAAATCCGAATCCCGAATCCCCGGACCTGGGCCATGACCCAGGACGGGGCCCGGAAAACCCGAGCCCCAGGTCCCCTCACTCCCCGATATGCTGCTTCAGCCAGCCGTTGACCGTGTCGTGCCAGAGGATGCTGTTCTGCGGCTTCAGCACCCAGTGGTTCTCGTCCGGGAAATACAGGAACTTGGACTCGATGCCCTTGCGCTGCAGCGCGCCGAACGCAGCCAGGCCCTGCTCCATCGGGATGCGGAAATCCTGCTGGCCGTGGATCACCAACATCGGCACCTTCCACTTGTCCACGTGCAGGATCGGGTTGAACTTCTCGTAGCCGGCCGGGTTCTGCCACGGCGTGCCGCCGTTCTCCCACTCGCTGAACCACAGCTCCTCGGTGGCATAGCCCATCATGCGGTTGTCGAACACGCCGTCGTGGTCGACCAGGCACTTCCACGGCTTGTTCCAGTTGCCGGCCATCCAGTAGACCATGTAGCCGCCGTAGCTGGCGCCAAGCGCGCAGGCCTTGTCGCCGTTGAGGAAGCCGTACTGCTTCTGCGCCGCGTCCCAGCCCTTCTGCAGGTCTTCCAGCGGGCGGTCGCCCCAGTGCTGGCTGATCGCATCGGTGAAGGCCTGGCCGTAGCCGGTGGAACCGTGGAAGTCGATCATCACTACCGCGTAGCCCTGCCCCGCATAGGTCTGCGGGTTCCAGCGATAGCTCCAGCCGTTGCCGAAGCTGCCCTGCGGGCCGCCGTGGATCAGGAACGCGACCGGATAGTTCTTGCCTTCCTGGTAGTTGTACGGCTTGACCACGTAGCCGTGCACGGTGTCGTTGTTCCAGCCCTTGAACGAGAACTGCTCGTAGTCGCCGAACTTCACGTCCGGCAGCATCTCGCCGGCGCTGGGGGTGATGGCGCGCGGCTGCTGGCCATCGGCGTCGGCGACCACGATCTGGTCGCCGCTCTTGAGGCTGTTGCGGGTGAAGGCCAGCGTATTGCCGGCCAGCACCGGCGCGCCGACGCTGCCGTCGGCCGCCACGGTGCGCACCTTGCCATCGGCCACGTCGACCGCGAACAGCGGGTGCTGGCCCATGTCGTCGGCAGTGGTGTAGACGGTCTTGCCGTCGGCCGACAGCACGATCTCGCCGGCCGAACGATCCCACTGCGGGGCGATCTCGCGGGTCTTGCCGCTGGCCACGTCCATCGCCATCAGGCCGAAGCGGTCGGCTTCGAAGCCGGGGCGCTTCATCGCGCGGTAGAACAAGGTCTTGCCGTCGGCGGAGAACACCGGGCCGGCATCCCACGCCGGATTGGCCGCGGTCAGGTTGACCGGCGCGGCCTTGCCGGCGGCGTCCAGCCGGTACAGGTCGAAGTTGGTCGACCACGGTTCCTCGCGGCCGGCCACGCGCACGCTGGCGACCAGCGACTGCCCGTCCGGCGCCCAGGTGTAGTCTTCGCTGCCGCCGAACGGCTTGGAGGGGATGTCGCCGGCCAGGGTCACGCTGACCGCCGAGGCGCCGGCCACCGGCTTGGCCTTGGCGCCGGCCGGCAGCGGCGCAACGAACAGGCTGTTGCGACGGCCGTCGTTCCAAGTATCCCAGTGGCGCACGAACAACTGGTCGAACACCACACCAGTGGCCTTGGATTGCTTCTTGGCGTCCAGGCGCTTCTGCGTGCAGGCCAGGTCCGAGCCGCAATCCTGGAACACGCCGGCACTGAAGGCCACGCGGTCGCCCTGCGGGGCGATGCGGTAGCTGTCCACGTCCAGCGCGAAATCGGTGAGCTGGCGCGGCGCGCCGCCGGCCAGCGGCAGCGCGTACAGCTGCTGGCGGCCGGACTTGGCGCTGAGGAAGTACACGGTCTTGCCGTCGGCCGACAGTTCCGGCGAGTTGACGTTCCAGCCTTCCGGGGTCAGCCGCTTCGGCGGCGCCGCATCGCGGGTGCGCAGGTCGCGCAGCCACAGGCTGGTGCTGGATTTCTCCAGCGCCTTGTCCATCTGCCGCTTGGCGAAGATCACCGTGCCGCCGTCGGGCGTCAGCAGCGGCGAGGACACCCGGTCCAGCGCGACCATGTCGCGAACTTCGAAACCGCGGGTGGCGGCCAGCGCGGGCAGCGCAGTCAGCAGGGCCAGGGGCAGCAAGGCGTAGCGCAGGGTCATCGGGTGTCTCCGGAACACGGCAAAACGTCGATGGTAGGGGCCGTGGTGGGCGTGGCGCAAAGGACTGAAGTCATGGAAGAGCTGGGAATGGGGAATCGGGATTGGAGATTGGGAAGAGCGAGGCCCTGGCTCGGCGGGGACTACGAAGATTCGCACTGGCCCGGTGGTGGACAGCGGGCGGACCACGTCCGTACGCGCGGCAGGGTGCGAGGGGATCGGTATTGATAGTGCGATGCGTCGGCTTGGCGAAGCGCAGGAGGCCGGTGACGACGCTGGCCTTGGTGGTGAAGCACGCGCCATTCAGTGCGATTCGTTCTTGGATCTCGGCGCTGCCGCGGCGCGGACCAGCCGACGAAAAACTGCTGCGGCACGCTGTGCGCGGGCTCGGCCGCAAACACGAAGCCCGGCGTGAGCCGGGCTTCGGATGTTGCGTTGCAGGAGGCCGTTGCGCCGGTTACGCGCGCGGCGTGGCCGCGGCTTCGCCCTTGCGGCCGGTGCGGTACAGCAGCCAGCCGACGAAGGCCAGCAGCGCCAGGCCGTACCACTGGTTGAGGTGGAATGCTTCCGGCAGCGCCAGCACGTCGGCGCGGCCCGAGGCCACGATCGGCACCGCGATGGCGATGCCCATCAGCGCTTCGCCGGTGATCAGGCCCGCGGCGAACAGCGTGCCCGGGCGGTGCACGCGGTCGCGGCCCTCTTCGTCGTCGGCGCGGATCTTGTGGAAGCGCTCGACCAGATGGGTCAGCAGGCCGCCGAGGAAAATTGGCACCATCAGCTCGAGCGGCAAGTAGATGCCGATCGCCGCGGCCAGCACCGGCACGCGGAAGCGCTTGCCGGTCTTCTTCAGCCACTCGTCCAGGGCGATGATCGCCGCGCCGACGCCGGCACCGATGCCGATCATGGTCCACGGCAGTTCGCCGCCGAACAGGCCCTTGGCCACCGACGCCATCAACGTGGCCTGCGGCGCCGCCAGCGCATTGGGATGCTGCGGCGTGGCCGCGCCGATGCCGTAGGCCTGGGCCAGCAGATTCAGCACCGGCGCCATGATCAGCGCGCACGAGAACGCACCGATCGCCAGCATCAGCTGCTGTTTCCACGGCGTGGCGCCGACCAGGTAGCCGGCCTTCAGATCCTGCAGGTTGTCGCCGCCGACCGCCGCGGCGCAGCACACCACCGCACCGATCATGATCGCGGCGACCGCGCCGATCGGCGAATCGCGCCCGAGCAGCAGCACCAGCACCGCCGAGGCGAACAGGATGGTGGAGATGGTGATGCCGGAGACCGGATTGTTCGACGACCCGATCAGGCCGGCCAGGTAGCCGGACACCGACACGAACAAAAAGCCGGCGACGATCATGATGAGGGTCATCGGCACGCTGACATGCCACTGGCCGACGATGGCCTGGTACAGGCCCAGCAGCGGCAGCGTGCACAGCAGCAGCGCCACCAGCATCCACTTCATCGGCAGGTCGCGATCGGTCTCGGCCACCGCGGCGCCGCCGGTGCTCTTGCGCGCCGCGGCGAAACCGCTCTTGACGCCCGACAGCAGCGACTTGCGCAGCGAGAACAACGTCCACACGCCGCCGATCAGCATCGCGCCCACGCCCAGGTAGCGCACCTTGGCCGACCAGATGCCGAACGCGGCCTCGGCCGCCGGCGCATTGGCCAGGCTCTGTGCCAGCGCCGGATCGGAGCCCATGAAGAACTGCTGGTACAGCGGAATGGCGATGTGCCACGACAGGATCGAGCCGGACAACACCACGATGCCGACGTTGAGCCCGACGATGTAGCCCACGCCCAGCAGCGCCGGCGACAGATTGGTGCCGACGTAGCCGACCATCTTGCTGCTGCCGATGTACGCGGCCTGCGCCCAGGTATCCGGGATCACCTTCAGGCCGCTGGCCGCGCCGAGCTTGACCAGCCCGCCGATCGCCGCCGACAGGCCGAGGATCTTCAGCCCCGGCCCGGGGTTCTCGCCGGCCTTGAGCACTTCCGCGGCGGCCTTGCCTTCCGGGAACGGCAGCGGATCCTCGACGATCATCGAGCGTCGCAGCGGCACCGAGAACAGCACCCCGAGCAGGCCGCCCATGCCGGCGATGCCGAGCACCCACCAGTACTTGAAGTCCGGCCAGTAACCCATGATCACCAGCGCCGGGATGGTGAAGATCACCCCCGCCGCGATCGAGGAACCGGCCGACGCGCCGGTCTGCACGATGTTGTTCTCGAGGATGGAGCCGCCACCGAGCAGGCGCAGCACGCCCATCGACACCACCGCCGCCGGAATCGCGGTGGCGATGGTCAGGCCGGCGAACAGGCCGAGGTAGGCATTGGCGGCGGACAGCACCACGGCCAGCACGATCGCCAGCACCACGGCACGGAACGTGAGCTGGCGCGGCGCGGCAGCGTTGTTCATGGTTACCCCTGAAACGACAAAAACGCTTTGCACGCTAGCGTCTGGGGCCGGGCAAGTCCAGCCTCGCGGCGCCCAGCTTGTGGCACATGCCTGGGGGCCGGGATTGGGGATTCGGGATTGAGGATTTGCAGAAGCTGATGCAGCAAGAGCCCCTCTCCCGCCGGGAGAGAGGTTGGGGTGAGGGTCCGGCACACGCAGCGCAGTCTGTGCCATCACCTCCCCTGCCGAACCCTCATCCGCCCTGCGGGGCACCTTCTCCCGGTGGGAGAAGGGAACGGCAGCAAGCCCCTCTCCCCCCGGGAGAGGGGTTGGGGTGAGGGTACGGCAACACACAGCGCAGTCTGTGCCATCACCTCCCCTGCCGAACCCTCATCCGCCCCTGCGGGGCACCTTCTCCCAATGGGAGAAGGGAACGGCAGCAAGCCCCTCTCCCACCGAGAGAGGGGTTGGGGTGAGGGTACGGCAACACACAGCGCAGTCTGTGCCATCACTTCCCCTGCCGAACCCTCATCCGCCCCTGCCGGGCACCTTCTCCCGATGGGAGAAGGGAACGGCAGCAAGCCCCTCTCCCCCCGGGAGAGGGGTTGGGGTGAGGGTTCGGCCCCCGCTGAACCGCCGCACCGCCCATGCCGCCCATGCCGCCCACCGCCATTCCAGCGAGCGCCGGCGCCCCTATACTCCGCCGCTGCCTTCCTGCGCCGAGAGTCGCCGTGTCCGTGTCCTCCCTGCCGCTGCGCGACGCGCGCGACGATTTCCTCGGCCATCCCAAGGGCGTTTACGTCTGCTTCTTCACCGAGATGTGGGAGCGCTTCTCCTTCTATGGCATGAAGGCGCTGCTGTTGCTGTACCTCACCAAGTACCACCTGTTCGGCGACGACGCCGGGCTCGACCTGCTCGGCGCCTACGGCGGCCTGGTGTACTGCGTGCCGGTGCTCGGCGGGCTGCTCGCCGACCGCTGGCTGGGCATGCGCAAGGCGGTGGTGTTCGGCGGCCTGCTGCTGGTGCTCGGCCACATCGGCATGGCCTTCGAGGGCCACGCCGCCGCCCGGATCAACGGCGAGGTGGTGCGCGATACCGCCTCCCTGGGCGTGACCTATCTGTCGCTGGCGCTGATCATCATGGGCGTGGGCTTCCTCAAGCCCAACATCTCCACCATCGTCGGCAAGCTGTACCCGGCCGACGACCCGCGCCGCGATGCCGGCTTCTCGCTGTTCTATGCCGGCATCAACCTCGGCGCCCTGTTCGCCTCGCTGGTCTGCGGCTTCCTCGGCGAGGCCTACGGCTGGCGCTACGGCTTCGGCGCGGCCGGCATCGGCATGCTGCTCGGCCTGGGCATGTTCCTGTGGGGCCAGAAATACCTGCACGGCCACGCCGAACCGGCGCAGCCGGCGCTGCTGCGCGAGCGCGTGCTCGGTGTGCCGCGCGAATGGGCGATCTACCTGTGCGCCGTGCTGGGCGTGCTGCCGGTGGCCGCCTTGATGTGGGCCGCGGCCAACGGCGCCTTCAGCCTGGGCGGGGAAATTTCCCTGGCCCTGCTGCTGATGCTGCTGGTGCTCGGCGCGGTGCTGCTGTGGTTCGCCTGGTTCACCGGCACCCAATGCACCCCGGTGCAGCGCCAGCAGATGATCGCGCTGATGGTGCTGATCGCGATGGCGCTGGTGTACTTCACCCTGTACGAGCAGACCTACGGCTCGTGGGTCACCTTCACCGACCGGCTGATGACCAAGGAGATCGTGCCGTCGCTGGTGATCCGCGGCGGCACGCCCCTGCCCTGGTCGATCGCCTCGTTGCTGCTGGCGCCGCTGGGTTTCGTGCTGGCGGCCTCGCTGTCCGACCGCCGTCCTGGCTCGTCGGCGCCGCGGCGGCTGTTCGTCGCGGTCAGCGCGTTGATGCTGCTGTTCCTGATCCGCGACTGCCTGGTGCTGCCGCAGACCGCCGGCTCGCTGACCTACCTGGGCGCGCTGTTCCTGGTGCTGCTGGCGCCGCTGTTCGCCGCGCTGTGGGCATGGCTGGCGCAACGCGGACGCGAGCCGTCCAAGCCGACCAAGTCCGCGCTGGGATTGCTGCTGGCCGGGCTGTCCTTCGTGCCGCTGGCGCTGGCCGCGCAACAGGTCGGCGCCACGGGACAGATGGCCAGCGTGTGGTGGCTGGTGCTGGCCTACTTCGTGCTGGAGGCCGGCGAAATGTGCCTGTCGCCGGTCGGCCTGTCGGCGGTGACCCAGCTCGCGGTGCCGCGCGTGGTCAGCCTGATGATGGGCACCTGGTTCCTGGCCACCGCATTCTCCGAGGCGCTGGCGGCGCTGTTCGGCAAACTCGCCGCGATCGAGGTGCCGGATGGCCAGACCCTCAACGTCGCCGACGCCGCGGCCAAGTACGCACACCTGTTCTGGCTGCTACTGTGGATCGGCGTGGGTTGCGCGGTATTGGCCTTCCTCGCCGCGCCGCTGCTGCGGCGGATGATGCATGGAATGCGTTGAGCGGATTCGCGACCGAGCCCGCACCGCCGCGATTCACAACCGTTGCCTTTCCCGCGTCATGCAATGGCAGGTGCAACCTGCAGGCGCCCGGTCCGATCAGGATCCGGCGCATCACGTCCGTGCTCACGAGGGAGATCGCAATGAAGACACACTGGAAACGCCTGGCGGCGCGGGGCCTGGCCGGCCTCGCACTACTCTGCGGCAGCTGCGCATCGGTTCAGGCCGCATGCCCCTACCCGTTGCGGCTCAGCGGCAATATCGACCAGCCGTGGAAGCAGGTGACCAATTCGGCCTGGAACAGGATGCTGCCGCAGCAATGGACCGATAACGGCTACCATTTCTACAGCCGGGTCCGGGATCGCGGTCCGGCCGACGGCATCAACACACCGTCGGATCTGGAGTCGGAAATCCTCAAGAAGGTCCGCGAAGAGCCGGAGGGAACGCCCAACCGCTGGCAGATCCTGCTGCCGCTGGTCAATTCGAAGGGGGCGAATCTGCGCGTCATCTACGACTACGACGGCGGCAAGACCTCCAAATGCCAGCTGGTCACACTGACCTACTAAGCCCAAGCGGGTATCAGCGCTGTCCGGAGCAGCCGCTGACAGCGCTGATGTCACGCAGCCGTGGCGCATGGCGCCTCGGCCGCATCGTCATGCGACCGCTGCTTACAGCTTTTCCGCCGGCGCCGCCTGCGCACCGCCCAGCGACGTGCTCAGGAATGCCAGCAACCGGGTGTAGAACTCGCGACGATGTTCCTCGGTGTAGAAGCCATGACCCTCTGTCGCCACATACAGCGTCTCCACTGGCACCCCCGCCCGCTTCAGAGCGGCCTCCATCTCTCGGGTGTGTTCGATCGGCGCGCGCTCGTCCTCGCCACCCGCGGCCAGGAACACCGGCACCTTGATCCGGTCGGCTAGATTCACCGGCGATACCGCCGTCAGCGCATCGCTTGGACCCAGCCATTCTCGCAGGTGGGTTTCGCCAGACCGTCTGCGCTGAATATCGCCCTTGGCGTACATCATCGGCAGATCGTAGACACCCACATAGCCTGCCGCGCATCGGTACAGCGAAGGCTCCTTCGCCACGCCCATCAACGATGCATAGGCGCCATAACTGGCGCCGTACATGCAGATGCGACCAGGATCCGCAATGCCCTGCGCGATCGCCTAGCGCGTGGCATCGGTCACGTCGTCCTGCATGGTACCGCCCCATTGCAGCGCGCCTGCCTGTTCGAACGCCCGGCCGTAGTTGCCGGAACCGCGATAGTTGACCTGCAACACCGCATAGCCAGCAGCGGCCAGGATTTGGGCGTCACCGTCGAACATGCCCGAGTCAAATTCGCCGAACGGTCCTCCATGCGGCATCACCACCATCGGCACCTTGCCGGACACAGCGGCGACGGGCAGGGTGACGAAGCCGTGCAATTGTGTTCCATCCCGCGCCCGCAGTGCGATCGGCCGCACCTCGGCCAAAGCTTGTTGCCGTTGTCCGAATCGGCGCCCGCGGCGAAGCGAATCTTGCCTTGAACATCGCTGTAGAAGGTCGCGCGCTTCACTTTCGACGTGCTTACCAGGGGCCTCCGATGTCCGCTATATACATCCAGGATCTCGGCACGGGTGTACTGCTCATTGGCACCGACCTCCGGCGGCGTCAGGGCCGAGAACCAGCAAGGCCAGCAGCTCGGGAACGCGCTCCCTTGATCTGCCACGGAAACGGCGGCGCGCACCAATCGAACCGATCGCCCCCACATCCCCGCCGTCACCTACCTCCTCGGCGCGCCGGTCGACCCGCGCACCATCAAGCTGAAATCCAGCGTCTGCTGCGGTGGCACGTCCCCTCGCTCGATGATGGCGAGCAGCAGGTTGACCGCGCGAACCCCGATGTCGCGCATGGGCTGCCTGATCGTCGTCAACGGGGGGGTGAGGTAGCGGGACGACGCCAGGTCGTCGAAGCCGACGATGGACAGGTCGTCCGGCACGCGGATGCCCAGGTCCCGACAGGCCGCCAGGGCCCCCAGCGCCATCTGGTCGCTGAAGCAGAAGATGGCGGTCGGCGCAGGCGCACGGCCCAGCAGCGCCAGCGCCGCCGCATGGCCGGATTCGACGGAGAAATCGCCCGGCACGACGGTCAGGCTGCGCAGGCGGCGGTGCGCCTTGGCGCAGGCCCGGACCCCTTCAAGGCGTTGCTGATGCAGGGGATTGTCGGGCGGGCCGCCGACCGCGGCGATCTGCGCGTGCCCCAGTCCGTACAGGTGGTCCATCACGGCGCCCGCGGCGGCCGCGTTGTCGATGTGCACGCTGGGAATGCCCAGCGCCGGGTCGAACTCGCAGCCGTTGACCACCGGCGCGGCGGCACCCCGCTGCTTGACGATCGCGCGCGCCGTCGGCGGCAGGCGGTGGCCGAGCACGATCAGGCCGTCGGCCTCGTTGCGCCGGAGCATCTGCGCGTAGCGCTCCTCGCGATCGGGTTGGTGCTGGGTATCGCCCAGCAGCACGGCGTAGCCGACCGCCTGCGCGGCGTCCTCCGCGCCCTGCAGGATCTGCGCAAAGAAGGGATTAGCGATGTCCGGGACGGTGACCAGGAGCTTGCCGCTGCGCTGGGTCTTGAGCGTCCTGGCCACCGTGTTGGGGACATAGCCGAGCGCGGCGGCGGCCTGCTCGATGCGCGCGCGTGTAGCGGGCAGGACCTTTTCCGGCCGGGACAGCGCCCGCGACACCGTGCCCGCAGTGACGCCGACGTGCTTTGCGATGTCGTAGATGGTTGTGGCCATGAATCTGAGCTCTTCTTCTTTCTGCTGTGCAGTGCACAACGGGTCTTGCGGGGGGCCCATGCTAGGATGATTCAATCGATTGCATGAGGGCGAATCACGTTGAAGACGCTCAAGGGTCCGGCGCTGTTCCTGGCACAGTTCATCGCCGACACACCTCCCTTCAATCGCCTGGACACGCTGGCCGAATGGGCCGCGGGCCTGGGCTATTCTGGCCTACAAGTCCCGACCAGCGCGCCCCATCTGTTCGATCTGGCCCAGGCCGCGCACAGCCAGGCGTATTGCGACGACCTCGCCGGCATGCTGGCCGGGCACGGCTTGCAGATCACCGAGCTGTCCACCCACCTGCAGGGACAACTGGTCGCGGTGCACCCCGCCTACGACGGCCTGTTCGACGGATTCGCACCGCCGGACAAGCGCGGCAACCCCGCCGCCCGCCAGGCCTGGGCCGTGGAGCAGCTGCAGCTGGCCGCCAAGGCCAGCCAGCGCCTGGGGCTGACGGCGCATGCCACGTTTTCCGGCGCGCTGGCCTGGCCCTATTTCTATCCATGGCCGCAACGCCCGCCCGGGCTGGTGGAAGAAGCCTTCGCCGAACTCGGCCGGCGCTGGCGCCCCATCCTGGATGTCTTCGACGCCTGCGGCGTGGACCTGTGCTTCGAGATCCACCCGGGCGAGGACCTGCACGACGGCGCCACCTTCGAGCGCTTCCTCGACGTGGTCGACCAGCACCCACGCGCCAAGATCCTGTACGACCCCAGCCACCTGCTGCTGCAGCAGATGGACTACCTGGGCTTCATCGATCGCTACCACGCGCGCATCGGCATCTTCCACGTCAAGGACGCGGAGTACCGGGCCAGTGCGCGCAGCGGCGTCTACGGCGGTTACCAGGACTGGATCGATCGTCCGGGGCGGTTCCGCTCGCTCGGCGATGGCCAGGTCGATTTCAAGGCGATCTTCTCCAAGTTCGCGCAATACGATTTCCCGGGCTGGGCGGTACTGGAGTGGGAGTGCTGCCTGAAGCATCCGGAAGACGGGGCGCGGGAAGGCGCCGCGTTCATTCGCGACCACATCATCCGCGTGACCGAACGCGCCTTCGACGACTTCGCCGGCAGCGGTGCCGATCCGGCAGCGCTGCGCCGCATGTTGGGGACCTGAGCCATTGCCGCCCTGGGAGGGGACGCCATGACGCACACCATGTCGCGCTTGGGCGCGATGATGTTTCTGCAGTTCTTCATCTGGGGCGCCTGGTTCGTGACCCTGGGGACCTACCTGGTGCAGGGGCCGCTGCACGCCAGCGCGAGCCAGGTGGCGACGGCGTTCCTCAGCCAGTCCATCGGCGCCATCGTCGCGCCGTTCCTGGTCGGCCTGATCGCCGACCGCTACTTCGCGGCGCAGCGCATCCTGGGGGTGCTGCACCTCGCCGGTGCGGTGCTGATGTGGCTGGCGTCCACGGCGACCGACTTCAGCGTGTTCTTCGCCTGCGTCATGGGCTACATGCTGCTGTTCATGCCGACGCTGGCACTGGCCAACAGCGTGGCGATGCGGCACATGCAGGCGCCGGAAAAGCAGTTTCCGCCGGTACGGGTCGCCGGCAGCGTCGGCTGGATCGTGGCCGGCGTGCTGATCGGCTGGCTGGGCTGGGAGCAGGCGCATCGGCTCGAGCTGACCTTCCGGATGGCGGCGATGGCCTCGCTGGCCCTGGGCCTGTATGCCTTCACCCTGCCGCATACGCCGCCGCTGGCGCGACAGCGCGACGCCGGGCTGGGGCAGATCCTGGGGCTGGATTCGCTGCGGCTGCTCAAGTCGCGCTCCTATCTGGTGTTCTTCCTGGCGTCCATCGCCATCTGCATCCCGCTGGCGTTCTACTACAACTTCACCAACCCCTACCTCAACGATCTCGGCGTGCGCGGCGCGGCCGGCCTGCAATCGCTGGGCCAGGTGTCCGAAGTGCTGCTGATGCTGGCCATGCCGTTCCTGTTCGTGCGGTTGGGAGTCAAGACCATGCTGGCGGTGAGCATGGCGGCGTGGGTGGTGCGCTATGCGATGTTCGCCTTCGGCGATGCGGGCGGCGGCTTCTCGCTGCTGGTGATCGGCATCGTGCTGCACGGCATCTGCTACGACTTCTTCTTCGTCACCGGCCAGATCTACACCGATGCGCATGCCGGCCCCGCCGCGCGCAGCAGCGCACAGGGCTTCATCACCCTGGCCACGTACGGCGTAGGCATGCTGATCGGCACCTTCCTGTCCGGCGCCGTGGTGGAGCACTACACCACCGCGGCGGGCCCGGACTGGCGGCAGATCTGGCTGTTCCCGGCCGGCGTGGCGCTGGTGGTGCTGGTCGCCTTCCTGCTGCTGTTCCGCGACCGGCCCGCCGTCGCGGCTGCCCCTTCCGCGTCTTGAGGATCCCACCGATGCCCAAGCTTGGAATCGCCATCGTCGGCACCGGCATGATCGGCGCCGTGCACCGTCGCGCGGCACTGCTGGCCGGCGCCTCGGTCCGCGGCGTCGCCGCCTCGTCCCCGCAGCGCGCACGCGAGGTGGCGCAATCGTGGGATGTCCCGCATGCCTATCGCGATATCGAGGAGGTGGTCGCCGATCCGCAGGTGCAGGTCGTGCACGTCTGCACACCCAACCATCTGCATCGCGCCATGGCGCAGGCGGCGCTGGACGCCGGCAAGCACGTGATCTGCGAGAAGCCGCTGGCCACGACGCTGGAGGATGCGCGGGCGCTGGCGGCCTTGGCCCGCGCGACCGGGCTGGTCGCCACGGTGCCCTTCGTCTACCGCTACCACCCAGTGGTCCGCGAGGCGCGCGCCCGCATCGCCCAGGGCGAACTGGGGCCGCTGCGCCTGATCCACGGCAGCTACCTGCAGGACTGGCTGCTGGACCCGGCCAGCAACAACTGGCGCGTGGACCCGACCCTGGGCGGCACATCGCGCGTGTTCGCCGACATCGGCTCGCACTGGTGCGACCTGGTGGAATGGGTGAGCGGCGAGCGCTTCGCCGAGGTCAGTGCGGCATTCGCGACGGTGATCGCCGAGCGCGGCACCAACACCGGACAGAGCTTCACCACGCCGGCCGCGGGCGGCGCGATGCAGGCGGTCGCGAGCGAAGACGTCGCCATGGCGATGCTCAGAACCGGCGCGGGCACGCTGGCCTCGTTGACGGTCAGCCAGGTCTCGGCAGGGCGCCGCAATCGCCTCTGGTTCGAGATCGATGGCGCCAGCGCCAGTGTCGCGTTCGACCAGGAGGACGCAGAGCGTCTTTGGATCGGCCGGCCGGACCAGCGCGAGGAGATCTTCGTGCGCGGGCCGGGTGCCGGCAGCACCGAACAACGCCGGCTGGCGACGCTGCCGGCCGGGCACGCGCAGGGCTACGGCGATTGCTTCGAGGCGTTCGTCGCCGACACCTACCGCGCCATCGCAGGCGAGCGGCCGGACGGCCTGCCCACCTTCGACGACGGGCTGCGCTCGGCGCTGATCGTCGATCGCGTCATCGCATCGGCCAGGACACGCGGCTGGACATCCATCGACTGACTCCCGGGAGGACTTCCTGATGAACACACCGACACGCAGAACCGCAACCCTCGCACTGCTGCTCCTCGTGGCCCTGCCCGCCTTCGCACACGACGTCGCCGGTCCGCAGGCCCCCATCGCGGTGCAGATGTACACGCTGCGCAACGCCGGCTCGCTCGACCAGCAGTTGAAGATCGTCCACGACGCGGGCGTGGGCGCGGTGGAAACGGTCGGCACGCAGAACGTGAGCGCGGTGGAACTCAAGCAGTTGCTGGACAAGTATGCGATCAAGGCGATCTCCTCGCACGTCCAACTGGCCGACCTGCGCAAGGACCTGGACGGCGCGGTGGCCTTCAACCGCTCGATCGGCAACACGACGCTGGTGGTGCCTTACCTGGACCAGAAGGAGCGCCCCACCGATGCCGCAGGCTGGACCGCACTGGGCAAGGAACTGGGCCAGCTCGCGAAACAGGTGCGCGCCAAGGGCATGCGCCTGGCCTATCACAACCACGATTTCGAACTGGTCGACTTCAATGGCAAGACCGGCCTGGAAGTGCTGTTCGCCGCGGCGGGCCCCGACCTCCAGAGCGAGCTGGACCTGGCCTGGGTCGCGCGTGCGGGCTACGACCCGGCGGCGATGCTGGGCAAGTTCAAGGGCCGCATGTTCGCGGTTCATGCCAAGGACAACGCACCGAAAGGCCAGGCCGCAGACGAAGGCGGCTTCGCCGCGGTCGGCAAGGGCGTCCTGAACTGGAGCGCGATCCTGCCTGCCGCGGCGGGGAGCGGCGTGCAGTGGTACATCATCGAGCACGACCAGCCGCGCGACCCGGCCACCGTCATCAAGACCGGGGCCGAGTACCTGCGTGAACACCTGCCCGCCGCCAAGCCGCGGTAGTCAGCAGAGGAGTCCCGCTTGAACAGGATCCTGACGATGACCGTGGTGCTGATGGGGACGACGCTGGCGAGCACGGCGTGGGCCAAGGGCGACCCGACGGCCGGCGCGCAGCTCTACGCGAACCACTGCACGGCTTGCCACGGTGCGAATCGCGCCGGCGTCCCGCCCACCTTCCCTGCGCTGACCGACGTGGGCAAGCGACTGCAGCTCGCGCAGATCAAGGACAAGATCCGCAACGGCGGCGGATTGATGCCGCCGTTCTCGCAGCTGTCGCAGCAGGACGTGGACGACCTTGCCAGCTTCCTGGCGCAGTAGGCGACCCGTGTCGACTGGGCGCGGCCCCTACAGTTCGCGCACCCAGATATTGCGGTAGCTGACCTTGGAGTCGTGCTCCTGCAGCAGGATCGGTGCGCAGGCATGCGGCGCATACGACGGCGCGCCGATGTACTCGGTCTTGCCCGACAGCACCGTGTCGTTCTGCACCAGCACGCCGTTGTGCAGGACAGTGATGCGGGCGGGCGACGTGAGTCCGCCGCCCTGCGAGAAGCGCGGCGCCTTCCAGATGATGTCGTACGCCTGCCACTGGCCCGGCGCACGCGAGGCATTCACCAGCGGAATGGCCTGCTTGTAGATGGCACCGGCCTGGCCGTTGGCATAGGTGGGGTTGTCGTAGCTGTCGAGCACCTGCAACTCGTAGCGTTCCTGCAGGAAGATGCCGCTGTTCCCGCGCTGCTGGCCATCGAATCCGCGCGTCGCGGTGGGCGTACGCCATTCCACGTGCAACTGGATGTCGCAGAAGCCTTGCTTGGTGCGGATGCCCTTGCTGCCCGGCACCACGGTCATTGCGCCGTCGGCGACGTTCCAGGGCACGCGTCCGCCCTGCTCCGACTCCCAGGCCGACAGATCCTTGCCATCGAACAGCACGATCGCGTCGGAAGGCGCGCGGCCCGCAGGCGTGGCCACCATCGCGGGCACGGGCTTCCACACTTCGGTCTTGGTCGGATCGCGCGCGGGGTCGGCGTCGGCCTGCGCCAACGCAGGCGCGGTGGCCAGCAGGCAGGCCGCCATCAGCAGGGATCTGGTCATCGTGTTTCCAGGCAAGGAAGGGATGGCGAAGCGTGGCGGTGCATCAACTGGTTGCCCAGGCAGGCGTGCCGTGGACATAGGTGATGTCCTCGTAGCGGCCCGGCACGGCAACGTAGCGCAGCACGTCGGTCGCACCGATCTCGGAAGTGAAGAAACCGAAGATGGTCAGCTGCTTGATCATCGTGAAGGGATGCGGCATCGCGTCCGCCGATTCGGCGGTGCCGGTATCGGTCACGTCGATGGCGTGCGCCCTGGCCTCCGCATCCAGCGTGCGCAGCAACTCGGTGCGCGCCTGCGGCGCGAGCGAGACGAATCGGCCGCCGGCACGTTTGTCGATCTCCGCCAGACCGGCGCGGAACGTCGCCTGCTGCCGGGCGGTGTAGCAGTCGGTGACGAATTTCGCCATGAACGCGCCGGCGGCGGCGTCCTTCGCCCCCGGCGTCTTGGTCCGCGGCAGGATGGTCTCGGCGATCTCGTCCAGGGTGCCGATATCCGCGGCGGTGAACAGCGCCTTCGCCCCAGCGGCCGGTGCCTGGCCATGCACGAGCGCGGGCAGGCCGACCATGGCCGCGCCCGTGGCGGCGAAGATCATCTTCAGCAGTTCGCGACGTTCCATCACAGGTTCCCCGCTTTCAGTTCGCGCACCGCATGATCGGCGGCCCGTGCGGTCAGCGCCATGTAGGTCAGCGAAGGATTCACGCAGGCGCTGGAGGTCATGCAGGCGCCGTCGGTCACGTAGACGTTCGGCGCGTCCCACACCTGGTTGTACTGGTTCAGCACGGAGTTCTTGCGATCCCGGCCCATGCGCGCGGTGCCCATCTCGTGGATGCCCTTGCCAGGCGCGTAGTCGGAATCGTGCATCTTCACGTCCTTGACGCCGGCCGCCTCCAGCATCTCGGCGGCGTCGGCAGCCATGTCCTTGCGCATGGCCTTTTCGTTCTCGCGCATGGCCACGTCCATCGCCAGCACCGGCAGCCCCCATTTGTCCTTGCGCTGCGGATCCAGGCGAATCGCGTTGTCGTGGTGGGGCAGCATTTCGCCGAAGCCGGTCATGCCGATGCGCCAGTCGCCCGGCAGGGTCAGCGCCTCCTTCAGGTCGGCGCCGATGTTCAGTTCGGCGATCTCGCGCGACCAGCCGGTGCGGCTGGCGCCACCCTGGTAGCCGAAGCCGCGCAGGTAGCCGCGCTTGTCCGCGGCGATGTTGCGGAACCGCGGAATGTAGAAGCCGCAGGGACGACGGCCGAAGTAGTACTTGTCCTCGTAGCCCTCGACCCGGCCGGAAGCACCGGCGCCGAAATGATGATCCATCACGTTGTGCCCGAGCTCGCCGGACGACGACCCCAGGCCGCCGTCCCACACGTCGGTGGCCGAATTCATCAGCAGCCAGGTCGAGTTGAACGAGGACGCGTTGAGGAAGACGACCTTGGCCGTGTACTGGTAGGTCTGTCCGCTCTCGGCGTCGATGATCTCCACGCCGCGCGCGCGCTTGCGGTCCTTGTCGTAGAGCACTTCTTTGACGATCGAGAACGGCCGCAGGGTCAGGTTGCCCGTCTTCATCGCCGCCGGCAGCGTGGCCGACTGGGTCGAGAAATAGGCGCCGAAGGGACAGCCAAGGATGCACTTGTTGCGGTACTGGCAGTTGACGCGGCCCTGCTCGACCTTGGGCTGGGTGATGTTGGCGGTGCGCGAGTGGATCAGGTGTCGGGTGCCGCCGAAGGCCTTCTTGATCCGCGCGGCGACGTCCTTCTCGACGATGTTCAGCGGGATCGGCGGCAGGAACTCGCCGTCCGGCAACACGTCCAGTCCCTCGCGCGTGCCGGCGATGCCGGCGAACTTCTCCACGTGGTCGTACCAGGGCGCGATGTCGGCGTAACGGATCGGCCAATCGGTGGCGATGCCGTCCTTGAGGTTCGCCTCGAAATCCAGGTCCGACAGGCGATAGCTCTGCCGTCCCCACATCAGCGAGCGGCCGCCCACGTGGTAGCCGCGGAACCAGTCGAATCGCTTGATCTCGGTATAGGGCGACTCCTGTTCGTCGGCCCACATCCCCTGCAGGTTCTCGACCAGGCCGTAATCGCGCATCAGCACAGGATGAGCGGCCTTCATGGCCTGGGTCGGGCGGTTGCGATGCGGAAAGTCCCACGCCTCCTTCATCGCGTTGACGTAGTCCTTGACGTGCTCGATGTTGCGTCCGCGTTCCAGCATCAGGACCTTGAGTCCCTTCTCGGTCAGCTCCTTCGCCGCCCAACCGCCACTGATTCCCGAGCCAACGACGATGGCGTCGTAATGATTGTCTGCCATGGGTTCTACTTCACCTGGGTGGATAGCGTTTCAGACGTCGCAGAGGCGGATCGCCTCGCGCAGCGAGCCGACGGGATCCGGCGCCGTGGGAACGAATTCCTGGGCAAGATAACCATCGAAACCGGTGTCGCGGATCGCGCGACAGATGGCGGGATAGTGGAGCTCCTGAGCGTCCCCGATCTCGTGCCGGCCCGGAACGCCGGCGGTGTGGTAATGCTTGAAGCACGCGTGATGCTTGCCGATGGTGGCGATGATGTCGCCCTCCATGATCTGCATGTGGTAGATGTCGTACAGCAGGCCGAAATGGTCCGAGCCGATCCGCTGGCACAGCTCCACGCCCCAGGCCGAGTGATCGCACAGATAGTCGCGATGATCGACCTTGGAGTTCAGCAGCTCCATCACCAGCACGACATCGCGCTTCTCGGCATGGCCGAGGATGCGCTTGAGCCCGGCTTCGGCGTGGGCCATGCCTTCCTGCGGATCCATGCCGTTCCGATTGCCGGAAAAACAGATGAGGTTGCGGTAGCCGGCATCGGCCACCAGGTCGATGTGCCGCGTGTAGCGCGCGACCAGCTCATCGTGGAACTGGCGGCCGGCGAAGCCCTTGTCCAGGCCGAGTTCCGCGCCGTTGCACATCGCGCTGTGCACTCCGTGCGCCTTCAGCGTGGGCCAATCCGCCGGCCCTACCAGATCGATGGCGGCAAACCCGAGGCCCTTCACCACCTGGCAGAGCTGTGCGACCGACACCTGCGGAAACGTCCAGCGGGCGACGGACTGCTTCAGGTTGCCCTTGAGCGGCGTGGCGGCAGCGAGTGCCGGCAACATGCCCACTGCCCCAAGGCCAAGGCTCCCGGCGACCGCCATGCGCAGCGCGTCTCGCCTCGTGAACCCCGAGGCCGGCGCCGGTACGATCGAATGGATAGACATCCACCTTCCGGCCTCCCAACCGGTTCAAACGCTGAAGAATCGCCGCTATTCAATCGATTGAACCATACGGGAGGAAATGAGTTTTTTGCAAGACGCGGTGCACGAAAACCCATGCTGCATGGCACAACGTCGTCGCGTTGATCGCCGCATGACGAGGATGGAGCCCGGCGTTGCACGAGGAGGTAGCCGAGCGGATATGCAGCGAAGAGCTGGCGACCATGCGCGTGACATGGTCACGCAGCGAAGCATGGCGACAAGCCGGTGAAGCCGCACTCCCATGGCGTTCGACTGCCTGCAAGGTGGCTGGGATGGCGGATTCGACTGGGCGTCTCAGGCATCCCTACCACGCCGCCACGCGCATTCATTGAGCGTGGATCGTGGCGTAGCGGCAAGCGCCGCCAATGTGCTTTTTCGTTGGAGCGGTGTTAGCCGCGACAGGCTTTCCCGGGAAAGCGGTCGCGGCTGAAGCCGCTCCTACGCCGCCTGGTCCGTCCGGCCACGCCGGCCTGCATGAGCGACAGCATGCATTCGGCACGAGACACCGCGCCAAGGTGTTGCGCGAGGCGATGGCATGCGAAGCCGCGCTCGGCGATCAACGCGGTTCAGCGAAGGCGAGAACAGCGGGACACTCGCCGCGTGCACGCACGCTTGGGCTCACCCCGATTGCCCATCGCCCCTCGTTTACACCCTCTCCGCGCAGAACACAGAACCCAGGCCCGCACAAAGGAAACCATCTCGTGCAAAAAGAAAACCCCGGCAAGCACACTGGCTTGCCGGGGTTTGTCTGCATCGCAGAACCACCAAGAATCAGAACGGGATATCGTCATCCGCGAAGTCGTCCATCGGTGCGGACTGCTGCGGGGCCGGCTGCTGACGACGCGGCGCGTAATCCTGCCCGCCGCCACCGCCACCACCGCCCATGCCGGAACGCTCCTGGCGCGGCGGCGCCGAGCGCTGCGGACGGTCGCCGCCGCCCATGCCGCCGCCACCGCCCTCGCCGCGGCCGCCGAGCATCTGCATCTCATCGGCGACGATGTCGGTGGAGTACTTCTCCACGCCGTCCTGGCCGGTGTACTTGTCGTAGCGGATCGAGCCTTCGACGTAGACCGAGCTGCCCTTGCGCAGGTACTCGCCGGCGATCTCACCGAGCTTTCCGAAAAACACCACGCGATGCCACTCGGTGCGTTCCTGCTGGTTGCCGTCGCGGTCCTTGCGCACGCTGGTGGTGGCCAGGCTGATGCGGGTGATGGCCATGCCGGCCTGGGTGTACTTGGTGTCGGGATCGTTGCCGAGGTTGCCGACGAGGATGACTTTGTTGATGCCGCGGGCCATGAGCTGCTTCCGTCTGGGGTCTCCGCGGGCCGGGGGCGCGCAGAGCGGTAAAGAAGATTTCGGGAAGCAATCCTAACATTGCCGGGCTGGGCCGGCCTGCGCCAGGCGCCCGCCGGCGCCCCGGAAAACGCCGCATCGGCCTGTCGGAATCCTGCCTGCGCGCGCCCCGAAGGGCGCTGCAAAGCCAGCTGGGGCAAGCCTTCGGGCCCCGGCGCCGCCCTACCGCGGGACGGATGTGGCCGCGCACCCTATACTTTGCGCACGTTTCCAGTCCTGTCCGCATGAGCATCGCCGAATCCCCCAGCTCCGCCCTGGGCCTGCCCCAGATCCAGATGCTCGCCGCGCCGGACATGGCCGAGGTGGACGCCCTGATCCGCCGCCGCTTGGCCTCGGACGTCGTGCTGATCAACCAGATCGCCGACCACATCGTCTCCGCCGGCGGCAAGCGCCTGCGGCCGATGCTGGTGGTGCTGGCCGGCCGCGCCTGTGGCGCCGGCGGGCCGATGCAGCACCAGTTGGCGGCGATCATCGAGTTCATCCACACCTCGACCCTGCTGCACGACGACGTGGTGGACGAATCGGATCTGCGCCGCGGCCGCAGCACCGCCAACGCGCTGTGGGGCAATGCGCCGAGTGTGCTGGTCGGCGATTTCCTGTACTCGCGCAGCTTCCAGCTGATGGTGGAACTGGACAGCATGGCGGTGATGCGCCTGCTCGCCGACACCACCAACCGCATCGCCGAGGGTGAGGTGCTGCAGCTGCTGCACGTGCACAATCCGGACACCGACGAAGCCGCCTACCTGCGCGTGATCGAGCGCAAGACCGCGGTGCTGTTCGCCGCCGGCACCCGGCTTGGCGCGCTGGCCTCCGGCGCCAGCGAGGACGTGCAGCAGCGACTGTACGACTACGGCATGCAGTTGGGCTATGCGTTCCAGATCGCCGACGACGTGCTCGACTACACCGCCGACGCCGCCGACCTCGGCAAGAACCTGGGCGACGACCTGGCCGAGGGCAAGGCCACGCTGCCGCTGATCCATGCCATGGCCCATGCCGACGACGCCACCCGCGCGCGCCTGCGCCAGATCGTCGAACAGGGCGACGCCAGCGCGATGCCCGAGGTGCTGGCCGCGATCGAAGCCAGCGGCGGCATCGACTACAGCCGCCGCCGCGCGGCCGACTACGCCGCCGCCGCCGAGCGCGCCCTGGACGGCCTGCCGGAGAACGAGGCCGTGGCCGCCCTGCGCGGGCTGGCGCGGTACGCGGTGTCGCGGAAGCATTGATCCGGCGCGCTGGGCGCGCCGGATGGGATTGGGGAGTCGGGATTCGAGATTCGCAACGGCGGCTTGGCTTACGCCCGACACGCTGCGGGCTCGCCACACCAACCGGTCAGCTAGACGGCAGCCGAAGGGCCGCTTTTACCAATCCCCAATCCCGCCAAGCGCGCAGCGCGAGGCACCTCCCGAATCCCGGAGGCACCGCCCTACTCCCGCCCGAACCGCTCCTCGAAGAAGTCCTCGAGCATCCGGTAGGCGCGCTTGGCCGCGCGGGGGTTGTACTGGCAGCCCGGCGGGCTGTTGGCGTCGGCTTCGGCAAAGCAGTGCACGGCACCGCTGAAGTTGACGAACTGCCAGTCGGCGTTGGCGCGGTTCATCTCCTGCTCGAAGGCGACGATGTCGTCGCGGCTCACGCTCTTGTCGTCGGCGCCGTTGAGCACCAGCACCGGTGCCTTGGCGCTGCCGGCGGCCGCCGGGGCCGCGGTGGCCAGGCCGCCATGCAGGCTGACCACGCCGGCCAGTGGCGCACCAGCACGGACCAGTTCCAGCACCGTGGTGCCGCCGAAGCAGAAACCGACCGCGCCGATCTTGGCCGGATCCAGCGGCGCCTTGCCGGCCTGCGCCTTCAGCGCCGCCACCGCCGCCAATGCGCGTGCGCGCAGCGTCGCCGGGTCCTTCTTCAGCGCACCGGCGAACTGCCCGGCCTCGGTATCGTTGGCCGGGCGCTTGCCCTTGCCGTAGACGTCGGCCACCAGCACCACGTAGTCGTCGCCGGCCAGACGCTTGGCCTTCTCCACCGCGGAATCGTTAACGCCGCGCCAGTTCGGCACCATCACCAGGCCCGGGCGCTTGTCGTGGTCGGCATCGTCGTAGACCAGCACGCCGCTGAAACTGTCCTTGCCGACCTGCCACTCCACCGGCTTGGCCTGCATCGCGGCCCAGGCCGGCAGCGGCAGCGCCAAGACCAATCCAAGCAACCCGGTCCACCGCATCATCGAACGTGTGCGCATCGCCCTTCTCCCGTGGGAACCCGCGCGGGAGTGTACGCAAGGCGCCGCCAGCGCGATGTGTGCGCCGAGGCGACGCGGCTCAGGCGATGCCCAGCCCAGGAATGGCGCTGATCGCGTCCGGGTCGAACCCGGCCAGCGCGGCGAAATGGCGGCCGCGCGCCACGTAGTCGCGGTAGGCGCCGAAGCTGGGCGCGCCGGGCGACAGCAGCACCACGCCGCCCTGCTCGCCCAATGCCGCGCGTGCCAGCGCCACTGCCTCCGCCAGGTCGGCCGCGGCATGCAGGCCGAAGCCGGCGGCGGCGGCCAGCGGCGCCAGCAGCGCATGGATGCGCGGGCCGTTGGCGCCCAGGGTGACGATCTCCAGCGGCGCCCCGCCATCGCGCATGTGCGCGGCGAAATCCTGCCAGTCCAGGCCGCGGTCGTGACCGCCCACCAGCAGCGCGATGCGCCGCCCGCGAAAGCACTCCAGCGCCGCGAGGCTGGCATGCGGGGTGGTGCTGATCGAGTCGTTCACATAGGTCACGCCGTCGCGCGTGCCCAGGGTCTGCAGCCGGTTCGGCAGCGGCCGGAAACGATCGGCCGCCGGCGCCAACGCCGCCGCATCCAGGCCCAGCGCCTCGACCGCGGCCAGCACCGCGCACAGGTTGCCGCGGTTGTGCCGGCCCGGCAGCGGCGCCTGCGCGCTGTCGTACACCGCGGTGTCGCCGCGGTAGACCACCTCGCCGCGCATGTGCCAGCCGTCCTCGCGGTTGAACCAGCGCACCTCGCTGTCGGGCAGTTGCAGGGCGGCCAGTTGCGGATCGGCGGCGTTGAGCAGGGCGATGCGCGGCCGCGCATGGGTGACCAGCTCGAGCTTGTCGGCGATGTAGCGCGCCTGGCTGCCGTGCCAGTCCAGATGCTCGGGGAACAGGTTCAGCACCAGCGCCAGTTGCGGCCGTGCGCCGCTGCGGGCGACGTCGCCGGTCTGGTAGCTGGACAGTTCGATCGCCCAGTACTGCGGCGGCGGCATCGGCGCCAGCACTTCCAGCAGCGGCACGCCGATGTTGCCGACCAGGCCGGTGCGGTGGCCGCCGGCGCGCAGCAGGTGCGCCAGCAGCGCGGTGGTGGTGCTCTTGCCCTTGGTGCCGGTGACGCAGACGCTGCCGGGCACCACCCCGTCGGCACCGGCGTGCTCGGCGAACCACAGCGCGGTGCCGCCGATGAAGCGGGTGCCGCGCGCCGCGGCGGCCTGCGCCTCGGGCCGGTACGGACTGATCCCGGGCGACTTGATCACCACATCGAACGCGGCCAGGCGCTCGGCAGTGGCCTCGGTCTCGACATGCAACACAGGATCGTGCAGCGCGGCGATCTCCGCCGCTTCGTCAGCCGAACAGAACACCGTCAGCGGCAGCGCGCTTGGCGATTCCCCGTTCCCGATTCCCGATTCCCAGCCACGCACCGCCGCATATGCCGCACGGCCCTCGCGCCCCCAACCCCACAGCGCGACGCGCTGCGTCTCAAGCTGCGAAATTCGCACGCACGCGTTCCCACAGGTCGGCGGGGATGCGGTGCTGCGCGTCCAGTTCCAGCAACGGCTCCACGCGCAGGTCGGCGGGGTCGAGCTGCGGCTGGATCTCGCGGATGAAGCGCGCCACCAGCGCGTCCTCCTTCCATTCCGCGCGCGCTGCCAGCGCCGCCATGGCCGCGCGCGACTCGCGGCCTTCGCCGACGCACTCGAACGGCTTGTGGTCCTGGAACTCCAGCAGCGCATCGAAGCCGCCGGCCTGGCCGGCGTCGTCGAGCAGGTTGCGGCCGAAGATCCGCACCAGCCGCGTCTTCGGCATGAACGGCGTCAGCGCCAGGAACACGAAATGGCACTTCGGGCAGACCCCGCACCAGCGGTGCGCCGGGCGCTCGCCTAGGATGTGGAAATTGCGGTTGCAGCTGGAGAAATGCGCGTCGTAGTGGTCGGTCTTGGCGAACTGCCGCGCCACCGCCAGTTCCGACAGCGGCCGCAGCAGCGAGTAGTAGCGCAGGTCCGCGGCCACGTAGCGCTGCACCTGCTCACCGAACGCCTGCTCGAAGGCCCAGCCCTTGGACCACTGGTGGTTGACCTCGCCGGTGCCGGCGATCTGGCTGCCATAGCTGGCCGAGTGCTCGTTGGAGAACACCACCTGGCCGGCGTCGTGCAGCACCGCGGCGAACACCAGGATCGCCGAGTTCACCGCCGTCACCGGGATATGCCCATTCCACGCGCCCTGCCGGTTCAACTCGAACAGCTCCGGCGCAAGCGTGCGGCCGATGTTCAAGGTCGGCAGGCCGGTGCGCTCGGCGCAGGCGCGGATCAGCTGCGAGCCGCCGATCCAGGTCACCGTCTGCGCCACGCCGGCCGCGCGCAACGCTTCGATGCTGACCAGCGAATCCTTGCCGCCGCCGATCGCCACCAGCGCCTGGTCGCGCAGCCCCAGCGCCGCGGCATAGGCCGCGTCGGCCTCCGCAGCCGGGAAGCGGATGCGCCCACGCAGGTCCAGGCCGTTGCGATAGGCGAACTCGCCCAGGCCATGCAGGTACACGCTGTCCAGCAGCGCGGCGGTCTCCGCATCGATGGCGTAGTCGTCGATGACGATGCGCGGCGGCACCGCCGCCTTGTAGTAGCTGACGCCGGCGATCAGGTGCAGCAGGCGCAGGGCGCGCTGCGCCGCCTGCGCGCGCGCCGGGTCGAGCGCGAACGGCGCGCCGGGCACGGTGATGGTCTCCACCAGCTCCGGGCCGTCGTCGAACGCATAGACCAGGCGCGCCACGCCGCTGTCGGCGTCGAAGCCGCAGCGCACGAAGCGGAAGGTGGCGATCTGCTGTTTGTCGAAAGCGGTCATGGACGTCCTGCAAGCACACGGGTGTGCCGCAGATAGCGGCGGCACAGAAGAAATTCGAGCATCGAAAACGGCAAGGCGGCCCACAGCAGCGGCAGGCAGCCGAACACGAAGGCCATCAGCAGCAGTTGCCAGTGCTGTCCGGCCGGCACCGACGCGGCGGAGGCCAGCACGGCCACCAGCACATACAGCGCCAGCGCCGGCAGGTAGGCCAACGTGGCCAGGAGCGAGGTGCGCAGGGCCAGCGCGCCGGTGCTCGCCGCGGGCCCGCCGCTCTGCCAGCGCAACGCCAGCCACGCCCCAGCCGCGGCCGCAGCCAGCGCCGGCAGCGCCCACTTCAGGCTGTCGGTCCACGGCAGCGACGTGCCGGACTGATCCACCGCGGTGGCAGCCACCATCGCAAGCGCGCCGGCCGCGGCGCTGCCCGCGACGAACTCAGTCCGTGCGCGCATCGATCGCCTCCTCGCGGGGCAATTCGCGCTGGTTGTAGGTGCTGGCCATGCTGTAGCCGTAGGCACCGGCGTCGGCGATCAGCATCACGTCGTCGGGCGCGGTGCCCGCCGGCAGGCGCCGGCGCTTGCCGAACACGTCGCTGGACTCGCAGATCGGCCCGACCACGTCGAACACGGTCTCGGCCGGCTGCTCCAGGCGGCTCAGGTTCGCCACGTCGTGCCACGCGTCGTACAGCGCCGGGCGGATCAAGGTGTTCATGCCGGCATCCAGGCCGACCCGGCGGATACCGTCCTTCTCGATCACCTGGGTGGCGCGGGCCAGCAGCACACCGCATTCGGCGACCAGATAGCGGCCCGGTTCGATCGCCAGGCGGAACGCCGGATGCACCGCCTTGGCCTCGGCCAGGCCCTGCGCGAAGGTGTCCAGGTCGAACGGTTCGTCGTCGGCGCTGTACGGGATCGGCAGGCCGCCGCCGATGTCGATGATCTCGACGCTGCCGATGCGCCGCGCGAAGCCGGCCAACTCGTCGCACATGCGCCGCCAGTGCTGCGCCGTCTCCACGCCGCTGCCCAGATGCGCGTGCAGGCCGACGATGCGGATGTCCAGCGCGCGCGCGGCCTCGACGAACTCGTCGACGCGGGTCGCCGACAGGCCGAACTTGGAGGCCTTGCCGCCGGTGTTGACCTTCTCGTGGTGGCCGTCGCCATGGCCCAGGTCGATGCGCAGCCACAGGCTGCGGCCACGGAACAGCTCCGGCCAGCGCTGCAGCGCCTCGACGTTGTCCACGGTCACGGTCACGCCCAGCGCGAACGCGGCTTCGTACTCGGCGCGGGGCGCGAAGCTGGGGGTGAACAGCACCCGCCGCGGCGACAGTTCCGGCACGATCTCGAACACCCGGCGCAGTTCGCCGTGCGAGACGCACTCCAGGCCGAAGCCCTCCTCGACCAGGGTCTGCAGGATCGCCGGATGCGCGTTGGCCTTGATCGCGTAATAGCGCTGGTCCACCGCGGCGATCGCCTTCAGCGCGCGCGCGCGTTCGCGCAGGGTCGGCAGGTGATAGACGTAGCGCGGCGTGCCGGCCTCGGCCAGGCGCAGCAGATGCGCGCGCTCGCCCTGCCACCACGGTACCGGCCGCGGCCGCACCGTGCCGGCGATCTCGCGCCAGCGCGGGCCAAACACCTCGGTCTCCTCCACCGGCATCGCGCCGCTGTCGATCAGCTCGGCGTGCAAGATCGGCAGCAGCCCGTCGGCGTCGGTCTCGTCGATGACGAAGGTCAGGTTCAGGTCGTTGGACGACTGCGAGATCATGTGCACGCGCTCCTTGCCGAACGTGGCCCACACGTCCGAGAGCTTGTGCAGCAGCGAGCGCATGCCGCGCCCGACCAGGGTGATCGCCGCGCACGGCACGATGATCTTGACCCGGCAGATCTCCGCCAGGTCGGCCGACAGCGCGGCCAGCACGTCGGTGTTGACCAGGTTCTCGCTCGGGTCCAGCGACACGGTGACGTTGGTCTCGGCCGAACCGATCAGGTCCACCGACAGCCCGTGCTTCTTGAACAGCGCGAACACGTCGGCCAGGAAGCCGACCTGCTGCCACATGCCGATGCCTTCCATCGACACCAGCACGATGCCGTTGCGGCGGCTGATCGCCTTGACCCCGGGCACGGTGCGGGCGTTGCCGTCGATGCTGGTGCCGGGCAGCTCCGGGCGCTCGGTGTCCAGGATCGCCATCGGCACGCCGCCATCGCGGCACGGCTTGATCGAGCGCGGGTGCAGCACCTTGGCGCCGGTGGTGGCGATTTCCTGCGCTTCGTAATAGTCCAGGCGGGTCAGCAGGCGCGCATCCGGCACTTCGCGCGGATTGGCGCTGAACATGCCGGGCACGTCGGTCCAGATCTCGACCCGGCTGGCGCCGAGCAGCGCGCCGAAATACGCCGCCGAGGTATCCGAGCCGCCGCGGCCGAGGATGGCGGTGCCGCCGTCCTCATGCCGGGCGATGAAGCCCTGGGTGATCAGCATGCGCGTGGGCTGGGCGACGAAGCGCGCCCGCCACTGCGGATCGGACTGCCACTGGCACGACACCGACAGGCGCCGCGACCAGGCACTCTGGTTCGGCTGCGGCGGCAGCGCGTCCAGCCACTGCCGCGCATCCATCCAGCCCATGTCCAGGCCGTTGGCGCGCAGGTAGGCGGCGCCGAGAGTGGAGGACAGCAGTTCGCCCTGCCCCAGCACCTCGGCCTGCCAATCCAGCGTGCGCTCGGCCGCGCGCGGATCGTCGAGCAGGCCGCGCAGCGCCGCCAAGCGTTCGCCCAACACCGCCTCGGCGTCCAGTTCCAGTTCGGCCAGGAAGTCGCGGTGGCGCTGCTCCAGCGCGGCCACGCGCTGCGCGCTGTCGGCGCTGCCGTCGGCGATCGCGGTCAGTTCGTTGGTGACACCGGACAAGGCCGACACCACCACCAGCACCCGCGCACCGGTCTCCTCCGCGCGTTTTTTCGCCAGCCGTCCAATCGTGTCCCAGCGATGACGACGCGACACCGAAGTGCCGCCGAACTTGAGGACGATCCAGCGATCGACAGGAGAGGAAGCTGACATGGAGTGGGGGTGTCTGAGATGTGGGGAAAACGCCCGAATGCTCGAGCGGAACCCCCGATTCTACTGCCAACGGAGCGCGGATGAGCGCGCGCCGCCAGGCGCAACCGGGCGTCTTTTCCGCCAGCCTGGGGTGGGCACTTCATTGTGCGCGGTGCGCGATGCCGCCAACCTGGACGCACCGCGCATGCAGCGCCTGGCCGCCTGCCGAGCCTGTCGGAGACGGTGCTCTTGCTGGCGCCCGGCGCGGGCGCGGACGACCGCATCCGCCTCTTCCCCCCCAAGGGAGAACTGCCGTTCGCAGGCCACCACAGCGTCGGCGCGGCCTGGGCGGCCGTCGAACTCGGCCTGGCCACGCCCGCGACGGCGTGCTGATCCAGCAGTGCGATGCCGGTCTGCTGCCGGTGCGGATCGACACCCACGCAGACGGTCGCCACGCTTTAGGGACGCAGTCCGCGTGCAGGCGCCGCGACACCGTGCCGCCGCCGAGGGATGAACCGGCAACCTGGTGCAAGCGGTGATCGCCGACAAGATCGCTTGGTAAGCTCCGGCCTCCCCCACCGCCGTCCGGAGTTTCCCGCCATGGCCGCACGCCGCTTCTTCCAGGTCGATGTCTTCTCCACCCACGCCGGCAACGGCAATCCGCTGGCCGTTGTGCTCGATGCCGATGGATTGGACGCCGCCACGATGCAGGCCATCGCACGCTGGACGCGTCTGCCGGAAACCACCTTCGTGTTCGCGCCGACGCGCCCGGACGCCAGCTACGGCCTGCGCATGTTCAGCCCGCAGAAAGAAGTGCCGTTCGCCGGCCACCCCAGCGTCGGCACTGCGCACATCGCGCTGCAAGCCGGCATCGCCACGCCGCGGGACGGCGTGCTGATGCAGGACGGCATCGCCGGGCTGCTGCCGCTGCGCGTCGATGTGGATGCTGGAGTACGCAGCATCGCCATCCGCACCCCGCGCGCGCAGGTGGCCGAGATCGCCGATGCCGCAGATCCGCGCCTGCAGGCGGCATTGCGCGGCTGGCCCCTGGGCGCGCTGCCGCCAGTGCGCATGGACGGCGGCCGCTGCTGGTGGCTGGTCGAGGTGGCCGACGAAGCCGCACTGCGTGCGTTGGCGCCGGACTGGGACGCGATCGCTGCCCTGGCCGAAAGTACCGCCAGCATGGGCGTGTTCGCCTACGCGCGCGCCAGCGGCCAGACCTACGCGCTGGCCGTACGCGCCTTCGTCGGCAACGGCCGTCGCTTCGAGGACGCCGCCTCCGGCGCGGCCAACGCGGTGCTGGCGGCGTGGCTGGATCACAGCAAGGCCCTGCCCGGCAACGGCGGCCGCTACGTCGCCAGCCAGGGCCGCGAAGTCGGCCACGACGCGCTGCTGACGCTGCACGTGGACGAGACTGGCGAGGTGTGGTCCGGCGGCCAGGTGCAGACGGTGATCGAAGGCCACATCGACTGGCCCTGATCGAAGGTCGCCGGCGCCCTGCATCGCAGGTGCCGACGGACGTGCAAAACAAAGGGCGCCTCGCAAGGAGGCGCCCTTTGGTTTAGTCGGGCAATACGTCAGTCGGGCAGCACGTCGACGCGGACGCGGATGCGGTCGCCCGGAGGCGAGGCGGTGCGGGTGTGGTAGTAGCGGCCGCCGTATTCGTAGGTCACGTCGTAGCCGTCGACGCGGTCGTAGCGTTCGGTCCGATAGGACACCGGCTCGCATTCGCGGACCACGCCGCCACCGTAGCCGCCGCCATAGGCGCGGGCATTGGTGTCGTAGATCGAGCGGCCGGCCAGGCTGCCGAGCATGGTGCCGACGGCGGTGCCGACGAAGCGGCCATTGCCGCCGCCGACGCGGCTGCCGAGCACCGCACCGGCGATGCCGCCGACCACCGACGAGGCGGTGCGGCCACCATCGGTGCCGCGGTAGCCGTAGTCGCTGGCGTAGCTGCCCGACGCCGGGCGGTCGTAGCAGCGCTCGGTGGTCTCGCGCGGGCCGTTGACCTGCACCATGATCGGATCGGCGCGCACCACGCGCGCGTATTCGTAGGTGCCGGACGCATACCCACGGTCGCGGTAGTCGTCATAGCGGGTGTAACCGTAATCCTGCGCGGCGGCGGAGCCGATGACGCCGACAGCGAGCGCAGCGGTCAACAGACGGGTCGAGAGCTTGTTCATGGCGATGGTTCCAAGCGCGTGGATCGCGCGACTGCATGCTCGATCCGAGGCGGTGAAACCAGACTGAATAGGGACGGTTGCGCCGCTTACATTTAGTGGCGCGACAGCATCGGGCGGCCCATGCGTGCAGTCGGTACGGCAGCGATGTGCATGGCCACCTCGCGGCGACACCGTGCCGGTGCGCCGCAACACGCGCGGCCCGGCATGCCGCCGGGCCGCGCCGGGCTCAGCCCAGTTCCGCTTCCAGGCTGATCGGCACCGCGCTCAGCGCCTTGGACACCGGGCAATTCTGCTTGGCGTCGTCGGCCAGTTCGCGGAAGCGCGTGGCCTCGATGTTCGGCACCACGGCCTTGACCTTCAGGCGGATCTGCGAGAGCTGCGGCCCGCCTTCCATCGACAGGTCGACGTCGGCGCGGGTGTCCAGCGCGGTCGGCGGGAAGCCGGCTTCGGTCAGCTTTGCCGACAGCGCCATGGTGAAGCAGCCGGCGTGCGCGGCGGCGATCAGTTCCTCCGGATTGGTGCCCTTCTCCTCGCCGAAGCGGCTGTTGAACGCATAGCGGGTGTTCTCCAGCAGGCCGCTCTGCGGCGTGTTCAACCGGCCCTGGCCGGTCTTGAGATCGCCTTCCCAATGCGCGGTGGCGTGACGCGAAATGCCCATGCGAGGCTCCTGTCGGTGAGTGGAGCGCGGACCATAGGCGAGGCGGCGTTACGGGCTTGTGCTTCTGCCTGGCAGCGGCGATGGGCACGCGCGACAGCGGAAATGCCCGGCCATCTCGCCACGCGAAGTGCCGGCGCCGGCGCCGTCGTCGGCGAAAAAGACGCCAGTCCCGGCGAATATTCGCGTTTTTTTGCTTCCGGCCTATTGGCGCGGCGTAGCACATGCCCTACATTTCGCCATGCCGACGGGGTCGGCGCGACCCAAACCACCAAATACGGAATCAGGACATCATGGCAAAGACCGCAAAAAAGGCTGCCCCGAAGAAGGCAGTGAAGAAGGTAGCGACCAAGGCCGCCGCCAAGCCGGCCGCTCCCAAGCCGATCAAGGACGTGCTGAGCAAGTCCGCACTCGTCGCCCACATCGCCGAAACCAGCGGCGTGATCGCCAAGGACGTGCGCGCCGTGATGGCCTCGCTGGAGCACGCCGTGGCCGGTTCGGTCAGCAAGAAGGGCGCTGGCTCGTTCACCCTGCCGGGCCTGCTGAAGATCACCGCCGTCAGCGTGCCGGCCAAGCCGAAGCGCAAGGGCATCAACCCGTTCACCAAGGAAGAGCAGTGGTTCGCCGCCAAGCCGGCCACCACCAAGCTCAAGGTGCGCCCGCTGAAGAAGCTCAAGGACGCCGCGCTCTGAGCAGCGTCGCCTGATCCAGGCAAGCACACCGACGAGACGGCCCCGGCCGTCTCGTTTTTTTTTGCGCGGCCTGCGCGCCCGGATTGACGGCCCGCTAAGGCCGCGACCGCTATACCGGTGCTTCCCTTCGATCGGATCACCTGCATGAAACTACAGGGCTTTCTCGACCAACTGCTGCAATCGGCGCAGGGCGTTCCCGGCCAGGCCACGGACAAGACCGGCGCTGCCGCTCCGGCACCCGCCGGCACCGGCGGCCTGGGCGGCCTGCTCAACGCCGATTTCGGCAAGGGAGCCCTCAGCGGCGGCGCGCTCGGCCTGCTGCTCGGCAAGCACCGCACCACGCGCAAGCTGGCGACCTATGGCGGGCTGGCCGCATTGGGACTGATGGCCTATCGCGCCTATGGCGACTACCGACGCCAGCAACTCGGCGCCGCCGCGCCCGAACCGCAGACGCTGGACCGGCTGCCGCCGCTGGAAGTCGAACAGCACAGCCAGGCGGTGTTGCGCGCTCTTGTCGGCGCGGCCAAGGCCGACGGCCATCTGGACGAGCGCGAGCGGACGCTGATCGAAGGCGAATTCGCCCGCCTCCACGGCAACGACGCCGACGTGCAGCAGTGGCTGCATGCGGAACTGGAAAAGCCGCTGGATCCGGCCGAAGTGGCGCGCGCATCGACCACCCCGGAGATGGCCGCGGAAATGTATCTGGCCAGCCTGCTCGCCGCCGACGAACAGAGCTTCATGGAGCGCAGTTACCTGGACGAACTGGCACGACAGCTCGGCATCGACGACGCATTGAAGCAGCGTCTGCAGGAACAGGCGGCCGCCCTGCACGCGGACTGAGCGCATGGCCGCGGCGCCCACGCTTTCGCCAGCGCAGCGCCTGCGCCGCGAACTGCTGCGCGCGGCCTTGCTGGCCGCACTGGCGGTGGCCGCGGCCTGGGCCTGGCGGCATCCGTGGGTGCAGCGCCTGCGCGTCGGCTGGGAGTTGGCGCGCGCGCCGGCGCCGACGGCCCTGCACATGCCGGTCGAAGGCGTGGATCCGCGGCGCGTGGCCGCCACCTTCGGCGCGCCGCGCGGGCGCGACCGCCAACACGCCGGCGTGGACATCTTCGCCAGGCGCGGCACCCCGGTGGTGGCTGCGACGCGCGGCATCGTCGTGGCCATCGCCGACCGCGGCCTCGGCGGCCGCCAGGTCTGGGTGCTCGGGCCGGCCCGCCAGCGGCACTACTACGCGCACCTGGAAACGTGGGCGCCCGGGCTGCAGGTCGGCGACCTGGTGGAACCGGGCGACCCGCTCGGCGCGGTCGGCGACAGCGGCAACGCGCACAGCACGCCGCCGCACCTGCACTACGGCGTCTACGCCGAAGGCGGCGCCTACGATCCGCTGCCGCTGCTGCGCGCGGCACGCTGAACGGACGCACTGGAACAGAGCGTCGCGAGCGACAGGCTCGTGGTCCCGCTCGACCGCGCCTATCTTGGAGGCACACCCCGCGTGCGCCACTGCCATGACCGCCTCCCAACGCTACCGCGTCACCGTCACCCCGATCCAGGACGACGGCCTGCCCTGCCAGGGCCGCTGCACCATCGAACTGGAGGCACGCTGTCGGCAGGACTGGATGCGCCTGCTCGAGGCGGCACAGCGCCAGCCCGGACTGCGCGGCGACGAGCGCGCCGCGCTGATCGTCGGCACGCAGTTGCTGCGCGGCCTCGGCGAGCGCAGCGAGGGAGAGGCGCGTGAACTGCTGGCGCCGCTGCAGCCGGCGCTGGACGCGCTGCTGGCACGGCTGGCGCTGCCGGCCGCCTGAGCGACGACTCCCGCGCCGCCGGTTCCGCTAATCGCGCATTCACCGGCCACCGTTATGGTGAATTCCTCTCGTTCGTCCAGGGCTTCCCGATGATCTTCCGCACGTTCACCCTGCGCGCGGCGGCGCTGCTGGCGCTCGCCGTCGCCACCCAGGCCCAGGCCGAACCGACCATCCAGGGCCACCAGGTCAGTGTCGGCGCCGCCGACGTGCAGCATTACCTGGACGGCAGCTTCCCGCAGACGCACAAGGCGCTGGGCGGGCTGATCAAGATGACCGTCCGCGATCCGAAGCTGAGTCTGCCGCCGGGCGACCGCCTGAAGATGCAGTTCGACCTGAGCATGGCCACGGGCGGCGGCGCGCCAACGCCGCTGGGGCAGGTCCTGCTGACCAGCGCGCTGCGCTACGACCAGCAAAGCCAGAGCTTCCACCTGCAATCCCCCACCATCGACGACTTCCGCCCGGCCGCCAACGGCGGCAAGCTCGACGCCAATACGCGGGAGTTGCTCAATGCCTGGCTGGAGGACTATGCGCGCAAGGAGCCGATCTACAAGCTCGACCCGCGCCTGACCGCGATGCTGGGCGATGTGCAGATCCAGTCGGCCGGCGTGGAAAACGGCGCGCTGGTGGTGCGCTTCAACCAGGACATCGGCAAGCTGGTGCCGGCGGGCATGCTTCCGGGGCAGTAACCCACGCGACGGCCAGGGTGCGGCGGCAGCCGCTACCAGCAGTGCACGTAGAAACGGCGGCCTTGGCCGCCGTTCCTGTTTCCAGGTTTTCCCGACTGCGCCACCATCGCGGCGGCGCAGACGAATTGCCGGGACTCAGCCCAGCGCCTTGGCCACCGCCTGCGCGAACGCCGGAATGTCGTCCGGCTTGCGGCTGGTGATCAGGTTGCCGTCCACCACCACCTCCTGATCCTCCCAGCGTCCACCGGCATTGGAGAGGTCAGTCTTCAGCGACGGCCACGAGGTCACCTGGCGGTCTCGCACCAGCCCGCTCTCGGCCAGCAGCCATGGGCCATGGCAGATCGCCGCCACCGGCTTGCCGGCGCTGGCGAAGGACTGGATGAAGGCGATCGCGGTCGGCTCGGTGCGCAGGTTGTCCGGGTTGATGACACCGCCCGGCAGCACCAGCGCGTCGTAGTCGCCGGCCTGGGCCTGTTGCAGGCGCTTGTCCACCGGCACGCTGTCGCCCCAGTCCTTCTTGTTCCAGCCACGGATGCTGCTCGCGTCGCCCGGCGCGATCACGTCGACCTGAGCGCCCCAGGATTCCAGCAGGCGCTTGGGTTCCTGCAGTTCCGACTGTTCGAAACCGTCGGTGGCCAGGACAGCCACCTGCTTGCCGGCAAGGGAAGGCATTGCGCTCATGGGACACTCCTCGAGTAGGGGAGTCCCACCGTAGAAACGCGCCGGTGGCAGTGCCGTGAACCGCGCGTCGGCGCGGCGTGCATGGCTGCACGCGACGTCAGCGCTTGGGCTGCAGCATGGTGCCGGTGCAGTTCTTCGCGCCGCAGCGGCACTCCCAGATCTTCTTCAGCCGCGGCGTGTGCCGCTCGGCCAGGGTGATGCCGTAGTTGTAGGTGAGTTCCTCGCCGGGCTTGATGTCGCGCAGCGCCTCGATCACCACCTTGTCCTTGCGCCGGTCGTCGCCCTCGGCCTCGACGATCACCGCTTCGCAGTTCGGCGCACAACTGTGGTTGATCCAGCGCGCGTCGTTGCCCTCGTAGTTGGCATCGATCACGTAGTCGTCGCTGAGGGTGAACAGGAAGGTGTGCCCGGTCTCGACGTCGCCGGCTTCGTCGCGGTCGACCTCGGCGTGGCTGCGTCGGCGGCCCTTGTACTCGATGACCCGCTCGCCTTTCTTGAGCGGAAGCACGGCGAACACGCCGTTGCCATGGATGCGGGACTTGCGGGCGGCGATCTTGCGGGGCATGCGGCGATCCGGACAGGAAAGCCTAGATTCTGGCGCACATCGCCTGCGATCCCAAGTCCGCGCGTGCCGGCCCGCCGACCGCGTCCCCGCTCCGGCCCGATCGTACCGATCGAAATAAGAGATGAATGGCCCAGTTGGACGCTGCGGCGCAAAAGAGTACAATTTCGGTCCGCATTGAATTCCCACCGTGTCGCCATGCTCCGCGTCACCAAGCTCACCGATTACGCCACCGTCGTGCTGACCGTGCTCGCCGCGCGTCCGAACGAAGTGTTGAGCGCGACCGAATTGGCCGAACAGGCCGGGCTGGAGCCGCCCACGGTCAGCAAGCTGCTCAAGCCGCTGGCCCAGGCCGGCTTGGTCGAGGGCCTGCGCGGGGTGCGCGGTGGCTATCGGCTGGCGCGGCCGGCCGACGCCATCACTCTGATCCAGATCGTCGAGGCGATGGAAGGCCCGCTGGCGATCACCGAATGCAGCCACCACGGCAGCCAGTGCAGCATCGCCCAGACCTGCGGCGTGCGCTCCAACTGGCGGCTGATCAACGACGTGGTCGCCGACGCGCTGCGCGGCGTGACCCTGGCGCAGATGCTTCACCCCCTCCCCCCCTCCGGCGATCCGAAACGGCGTCCCATCGCCGTGCGGTTCGCGACCACCTGACCTGTAGGCAGCCCCATGGCCACCGAAAACGCTGAAATCCTGGACCGGCTGGGACGTCGCTACGACGCCGGCTTCGTCACTGACATCGAATCCGATTCGTTCCTGCCCGGCCTGAACGAGGACGTCGTGCGCGCCCTGTCCGTGAAGAAGGACGAGCCGGAATGGATGACCGAATGGCGCCTGGCCGCCTACCGGCACTGGCTGAAGATGCCGATGCCGCACTGGGCCAAGCTGGACATCGCGCCGATCGACTTCCAGGCGCTGAGCTACTACTCCGCCCCCAAGGGCCCGAAGTACGCCTCGCTGGACGAGGTGCCGAAGGAGCTGCTGGACACCTACGACAAGCTCGGCGTGCCGCTGCACGAGCGCGCCAAGCTGGCCGGCGTGGCGGTGGACGCGGTGTTCGACTCGGTGTCGGTCGGCACCACCTTCCGCAAGGAGCTGGCCGAGAAGGGCGTGATCTTCTGCTCGATGTCCGAGGCGATCAAGGAACATCCGGAGCTGGTCAGGCAGTACCTGGGCAGCGTGGTGCCGGTCGGCGACAACTTCTTCGCCGCGCTCAACTCGGCGGTATTCTCCGACGGCAGCTTCGTGTTCATCCCCAAGGGCGTGCGCTGCCCGATGGAACTGAGCACCTATTTCCGCATCAACGCCGGCCACACCGGCCAGTTCGAGCGCACCCTGATCGTGTGCGAGGACAAGGCCTACGTGTCCTACCTGGAAGGCTGCACCGCGCCGATGCGCGACGAGAACCAGCTGCACGCGGCGGTGGTCGAGTTGGTGGCGCTGGAAGACGCGGAGATCAAGTACTCCACCGTGCAGAACTGGTACCCGGGCGACGAGAAAGGCCGCGGCGGCATCTACAACTTCGTGACCAAGCGCGGCGAGTGCCGCGGCGCGCGCAGCAAGATCACCTGGACCCAGGTCGAGACCGGTTCGGCGATCACCTGGAAGTACCCCTCGTGCGTGCTGCTGGGCGACGATTCGGTGGGCGAGTTCCACTCGGTGGCGCTGACCCATCACCGCCAGCAGGCCGACACCGGCACCAAGATGATCCACGTCGGCAAGCGCACCAAGAGCAAGATCGTCAGCAAGGGCATCAGCGCCGGCCGCGGGCAGAACACCTACCGCGGCCTGGTCAAGGTGGAGCGCAGCGCCGAGGGCGCGCGCAACTACACCCAGTGCGACTCGCTGCTGATCGGCAAGCAGTGCGGCGCGCACACCTTCCCGTACATCGAGGTCAAGCATCCGACCGCGACCGTCGAGCACGAGGCCACCACCTCCAAGATCAGCGACGACCAACTGTTCTATTGCCGCGCCCGCGGCATCGACCAGGAGAACGCGGTGTCGATGATCGTCGACGGTTTCTGCAAGCAGGTGTTCCGCGAATTGCCGATGGAGTTCGCGGTGGAAGCCAAGAAGCTGCTGGAAGTGTCGCTGGAAGGCTCGGTGGGCTAGCGCCCTTCCCTTCTCCCGTCGGGAGAAGGTGGCGCGAAGCGCCGGATGAGGGTACGGGCGCAGCCTCGTGCACCCAAACCCGCTAGATGCTTCGCACCGCACCCTCACCCCAACCCCTCTCCCGGCGGGAGAGGGGCTACATCAAGAATTCTGATGGACTACCCCATGCTCACCATAGAAAACCTCCACGCCTCCGTCGCCGGCAAGGACATCCTCAAGGGCCTGTCGCTGCAGGTGAAGCCCGGCGAAGTGCACGCCATCATGGGCCCCAACGGCGCCGGCAAGTCCACCCTGGGCAACGTGCTGGCCGGCCGCGACGGCTACACCGTCACCGACGGCAGCGTGCGCTTCGACGACGCCGACCTGCTCGAACTGGAGCCGGAGGAGCGCGCCGCCGCCGGCCTGTTCCTGGCCTTCCAGTACCCGGTGGAAATCCCCGGCGTGAACAACACCTACTTCCTGCGCGCCGCACTCAATGCGCAGCGCAAGGCGCGCGGCGAAGCGGAACTGGATTCGATGCAGTTCCTCAAGCTGGTCCGGCAGAAGCTGGCGGTGCTGCACCTCAAGGACGAACTGCTGCATCGCGGCGTCAACGAGGGCTTCTCCGGCGGCGAGAAGAAGCGCAACGAGATCTTCCAGTTGGCGGTGCTGGAACCGAAGCTGGCGATCCTCGACGAGACCGACAGCGGCCTGGACATCGACGCGCTCAAGACCGTGGCCGAAGGTGTCAACGCGCTGCGTTCGCCGGAGCGCGCGTTCGTGGTGATCACCCACTACCAGCGCCTGCTCGACTACATCAAGCCGGACGTGGTGCATGTGCTGGCCGACGGCCGCATCGTGCAGACCGGCGGCCCCGAACTGGCGCTGGAACTGGAAGCGCACGGCTATGCCTGGCTGAAGGAGCGCGTGGCGCCCGAGGCGGCAGTGCAATGAGCGCCCTGCTCGACTCGCTGGCCGCCGCATTCCACGGCGATAGCGCGCGCCGTGCGCCGCTGGAGCAGGCGCTGCGCGACGGCCTGCCCGGCGCGCGCAGCGAAACCTGGAAATACACCTCGCTGCGTGCGCTGGAACGGCGCAGCTTCGCCCCGGCGCCGCAGAGCGCGCCAGTGGTGGACGCCGCGCTGCTCGACGGCATCCCGGCGCCGCGCCTGGTGTTCGTCAACGGCCGCGCCAGCGATGCGCTGTCGGACCTGTCCGGCCTGCCGGCCGGGGTGGAACTGCAGCGCCTGTCGACGATCCTGCAACGCGGCGACGATGCCATGCGCTTCCTCGGCCGCCGCTTCGAGCGCAGCGACGAAGTGTTCGCCCGGCTCAACGCTGCCCTTGCCGACGAAGGCAGCGTGCTGCGGGTGGACGCCGGCGTGCGCGTGGAACTGCCGCTGCACCTGGTGTTCGTCTCCACGGCCGCAGAGGCCGACCTGGCCTGGCACCATCGCCACCTGATCGAACTGCGCCAGGACGCGGCGCTGGCCGTGGTCGAGCATCACCTGCATGCCGGCGATGCCGCGCACCTGAGCAACAGCCTGGCGCACGTGCACCTGGCCGCCGGCGCGCAACTGACCCACGCCCGCGTCCAGGACGAGGCCGCCGGCGTCACCGCACTGCTGCGTACCGACGCGGTGCTGGCGCGCGACGCGCAGTACCGGCGCGTGGACCTGGAACTGGGCGGCGCGCTGGTCCGGCACGAACTGAATGTGCGCCTGGAGGGTAACAACGCCCGGCTGGTCGCCAACGGCGTGCTGCTCGGCAACGGCCGGCGCCAGCTCGATACCCGCCTGGGCATCGAGCACATCGCCCGCGACACCGCCTGCGAACTGCTGTGGCGCGGCGTCGCCACCGGCCGCAGCCGCGTGGCCTTCCATGGTGGCATTCATATCCGCCACGGTGCCGACGGCACCGACGCGGCGCTGTCGAACAAGAACCTGCTGCTGTCCGCCGACGCCGAGATCGACACCCAGCCGGTGCTGGTGATTGATGCCGACGAGGTCAAGGCCGCGCACGGCGCCACCGTCGGCCAGCTCGATGCCAATGCGCTGTTCTACCTGCGCTCGCGCGGATTGCCGCAGGAACGCGCGCAGCAGCTGCTGACCGCCGCGTTCTGCCGCGAGCCGGTCGGCACGCTGGCGCCGGCGCTGGGCGAAGGCCTGCTGGCACGGCTGGAGCGGGCGCTCAGCGCCGCAGGCGTGGCATGAACGGGCCAGCCGCGCACACCGCCACGCCGCAGGCGCCGGACTGGGACGCGGTCCGCCGCGACTTCCCGCTGCTGATGCGGGAAGTGCACGGCAAGCCGCTGGTGTACTTCGACAACGCCAACACCGGGCAGAAGCCGCTGCAGGTAATCGCGGCGACCGACGCGTTCTATCGTCGCCACAACGCCAACGTCAGCCGCGCCGTGCACGCGCTCGGCAGCGAGGCGACCGAGGCCTACGAAGGCGCACGGACCCGGCTGGCGCGCTTCCTCAACGTGCGCGCCGACGAACTGGTGCTGTGCAGCGGCGCGACCTTCGCGCTGAACCTGGTGGCGTACTCGTGGGCGTTGCCGCGGCTGCGTGCGGGCGACACCATCCTGGTGTCGCGCATGGAGCACCACGCCAACATCGTGCCCTGGCAACTGGTCGCGCAGCGCACCGGCGCCACGGTCAAGGTCGCCGAAATCACCGCCGACGGCGCGCTGGACCTGGACGCGCTGCGCGCGGCGATGACCGCCGACGTCAAGCTGCTGGCCCTGGCCCATGTCTCGAACGTGCTGGGCACGGTCAACCCGGTGCGCGAGATCTGCCGTGAGGCGCGCAAGCGCGGCATCGTCAGCGTCATCGACGGCTCCCAGGCCGCGCCGCACCGGCCGCTGGACGTGGCCGCGATCGGCTGCGACTTCTACGCCATCACCGGCCACAAGATGTGCGGCCCGACCGGCACCGGCGCGCTGTGGGCGCGGCGCGAACACCTGCAGGCGATGCCGCCGTTCCTGGGCGGCGGTGAGATGATCAAGGAAGTCAGCTTCGACGGCACCGTGTTCAACGACCCGCCGCACAAGTTCGAGGCCGGCACCCCGAACATCGCCGGCTTCGTCGGCCTCGGCGCGGCGGTGGACTATCTGCAGGGGGTCGGGCTGCAGCACGTGGAAGCGCGCGAGGCCGAACTGCTCGCGCACCTCACCGAGGAGCTGCAGCGGATCGACGGCCTGCGCCTGTTCGGCACCGCACCGGGCAAGGCCGCGGTGGTCTCGTTCCTGATCGAGGGCGCGCACGCCCACGACCTGGCCACCCTGCTCGACCTGGAGGGCGTGGCGGTGCGTTCCGGGCAGCACTGCGCGCATCCGCTGCTGCAGTTCTACGGCGTCGCCGCCACCTGCCGCGCCTCGCTGGCGTTCTACAACACGCATGCCGAGATCGAGCGTTTCGTGGCGGCGCTGCGGAAGGTGCGGACGCTGTTGGTTTGAGCGGGGATTGGGCATTCGGGATTGGGGATTCGTAAAGCTCCGCCTTCGCCAATCCCCAATCCCCACTCCCGAATCCCGGCCGCCAGGCTTAAAATCGGCCCATGCACACGCTCACCTTCCGCACCGCCACCGTCGACGATCTCGACGCCATCGCCGCGCTGGTCACCTCGGCCTATCGTGGCGACAGCAGCCGCGTCGGCTGGACCACCGAAGCCGACCTGCTCGACGGCAACCGCATCGACCGCGAGGTGCTGCGCGCCGACATCCTGCGCCCGCGCAGCCTGGTGCTGCTGGCCGAGCGCGACGGCGTGCTGATCGCCTGCGCGCACGTCGCCGACGAGGACGGCGCCGGCTATTTCGGCATGTTCTCGGTGCAGCCGCAGGCGCAGGGCGGCGGCCTGGGCAAGACCGTGCTGGCCGAGGCCGAGCGCATCGCCTGGCAGGAGTGGCGCTTGCCGCTGATGCGGATGTCGGTCATCGACCTGCGCGAGGAACTCATCGCCTTCTACGAGCGCCGCGGCTATCGCCGCACCGGCATCAAGAAGCCGTTTCCGTACGGCGATGCGCGCTTCGGCCTGCCCAAGCGCGAAGACCTGCGCTTCGAGGTGCTGGAGAAGCCGCTGGGCGGTGCCGCATGAGCGAGACCTGGACCTTCGTCTGCGCCGACGGCGAACTGCTGCCGGGCGAAATGAAGACGGTGTGGGACGAGGTGACCGATACGCCGATCGTGGTGTTCAACTTCGACGGCCAGTTCTATGCGCTGGAAGACCGCTGCAGCCACGAGGACTACGAGCTGTCGCCCGGCACCTTCGACCCTGCTGCCGGCAGCATCGAGTGCGTGCTGCATGGCGCCCGCTTCGACGTGCGCGACGGCCGCGCCCTGTGCGCGCCGGCCTACGGCCCGGTGCCGAAGTTTCCGGTGAAGTCCGAACACGGCGGGCTGTGGACCCGCGACGACCGCGGCTGAGGCCGCCCCACTCCGCCGCAAGACGCACTTTGCCGCGCCCCTGGCGATAGCGTGACGCAGCATGCTCCTGCGCCTTGAACGCGCGTCGACACGGCCTTGATCCCAATCGCATCCTCACGGCGCGTGCACTTGCCGTGTGCATGCGCACGCGTGAGACATCCACAACTGAGATGGAAAGAGCATCTCGATCAATCCGATTAAAGATCCCGATGCCCTCGCCGTTAATGGGAAACGAGGTAGACGAATATGCAATTGCGTCACGATTGCGTGAAATATTCGTTGCATTTCGTATCAAAACAAGTGCCGCGACCATCCCTGGTACTCCCATCCCTCTTGCTAGGACCAGAGCATGACCGCTCTTCTGCATCGCTATAACGTTTCCCGGCGCCTCTCCTTCGCCTTCGGCCTGCTCATCCTGCTGTCCTGCGGGCTGGTGGTCGGCGGCCTGGTCACCCTGTCGCAGGCGCGCAGCCAGTTGGACACCGTCGCCCACCGCACCGTGTCCAGCATCGTCTATACCAACGAAATGCTCGATGCCAGTTCGGACATCGGCATCCAGTTGCGCAACATCGTGCTGCCGACCACGCAGGAGGAAAACATCGCCTTCGCCAAGATCATGGTGACGGAACTGCGCCGTTATCGCGAATACTGCACCAAGCTGTTCGCCATTCCCGCCACCAGCGCGCGCGATCGCGCCTTGCGCGAGCAGATGAACCGGACCTACGCGCAGGCGAGCGAGGTCAACCAGCAAGTGCTGGAACTGGGCCTGACCTACAAGTCCGACGACGCGATGAAGGTGCTGCTGCAGCAGGCCGCGCCGGCGACTCAGCGTTGGCGCGAGGCGATCAGCGCCTACGCCAGTTGGCAACGCAACAACGGCGAACAGGCCTACGCCGATGCGACCGCGGTGATGGCGCGCGGTCGCTTCCTGCTGATCGCTGGCGGCTTGGCAGTGGTGCTGGTCAGCAGCCTGCTGGCCTGGACGATCACCCGCAGCCTCACCGTGCCGCTGGCCCGCGCCACCCGCGCCGCCGAAGCCATCGCCGAGGGCCGCCTCGATAACGACGTGGCCACAGACGCGCGCGACGAACCCGGCCGCCTGCTGCTCGCGATGGGCCGCATGCAGACCCAGTTGCAGCGCTTCTCCCGCGAAACCGCGCTGATGATCGAGCTGCATGCCGACAAGGACATCAGCCACCGTATGCCGCAGGACTTCCCGGGCGTGTACGGCGAGCTGAGCAAGGGCATCAACACCATGATGTTCGAGCACCTGGACGCCATCGTCGAGGCCGTGGAGATCCTCAACGAGTACGCCAACGGCGACCTGCGCCGCGACGCGCGTCGCCTGCCCGGCAGCCGCGCGGTGCTGCACGAGTCGATGGATGCGGCCAAGGCCAGCCTGCTGGCGATCAATACCGAGATCAAGCGCCTGGCCGCGTCGGCCGCGGCCGGCGACTTCAGCACGCGCGGCGATGCCGCGCGCTTCCAGCACGACTTCCGCCTGATGGTGCAGGACCTCAACGCCATGATGGAGGTCAGCGACGTCAATCTGGGCAAGCTGTCGGCGTTGCTGCAGTCCATCGCCGCCGGCGACCTCACCACCCGCATGCATGGCGACTTCCACGGCGTGTTCGCACGGATGCGCGAGGACGCCAACGCCACCACCGACCAGTTGACCGGCATCGTCGCGCGCATCCAGACCGCCGCCAGCAGCATCAGCGCCGCCGCCGGGGAGATCGCCAGCGGCAACGACGACCTGTCGCGCCGCACCGAACAGCAGGCCGCCAGCCTGGAGGAAACCGCCGCGTCGATGGAAGAGCTGACCTCCACCGTCCGCCAGAACGCCGAGCATGCACGCCAGGCCAACCAGTTGGCGGTCGGTGCGGCCTCGGTGGCCTCGCAGGGCGGCGACGTGGTCGGCCAGGTCGTGCAGACCATGAGCGGCATCGAGGCGTCCTCCAAGAAGATTGCCGACATCATCTCGGTGATCGACGGCATCGCGTTCCAGACCAACATCCTGGCGCTCAACGCCGCGGTGGAAGCCGCCCGTGCCGGCGAGCAGGGCCGCGGCTTCGCAGTGGTCGCCAGCGAAGTGCGCACGCTGGCGCAACGCTCGGCCAACGCCGCCAAGGAGATCAAGGACCTCATCGATGACTCGGTCACCCGCGTCGCCGAGGGCTCGGCCCTGGTCGACCAGGCCGGCAAGACCATGCACGAGATCGTGTCGTCGGTGCAGCGCGTCACCGACATCATGGGCGAGATTTCCGCCGCTTCGCAGGAGCAGTCGGCCGGCATCGAGCAGGTCAACCAGACCGTGACCCAGATGGACGAGGCCACCCAGCAGAATGCGGCGCTGGTGGAGGAAGCCACGGCCGCCGCGCGCGCGATGGAAGAGCAGGCGGGCCAGCTGACCCAGGCGGTGGCGCTGTTCAAGATCGAGGCCGGCGGCAACGCATCGCCGGGCATGGCGCGCACCGTGCTGCGCAGCCGAGCGCACACCGAGGCGCTCGAACCCGCGGCCTGAGTGGTGTCTCGGCATGGCCTGCGGCGCGTACGATCGGCGCGCCCCAGGCCATCCGCGCGACATGCGCTGGCGCCGACACCTGGCGGCGCCGGAGCCGGCTGCGGCACACTGTGCGCCTCCCCCTTGCGAGCGCGCCCATGAAGATCGTCGAAGTCCGCCACCCGCTGGTACAGCACAAGATCGGCCTGTTGCGCGACGCGGCGCTGAGCACCAAGGGCTTCCGCGAACTGGTCACCGAGCTGGGCACCCTGCTCGGCTACGAGGCCACCGCCGACCTGGAGACCGAGACCCACACCATGGACGGCTGGGCCGGCCCGACCCAGGTGCAGCGCATCGCCGGCGCCAAGATCACCCTGGTGCCGATCCTGCGTGCCGGGCTGGGCATGCTGCCGGGGGTGCTGGCGCTGATTCCAGCGGCGCGGGTCAGCGTAGTCGGCCTGCAGCGCGACGAGGAAACGCTGCAACCGGTGCCCTACTTCGAACGCCTCACCGGCCGCCTTGAAGAACGCGACGCATTGATCCTGGATCCGATGCTGGCCACCGGCGGCACCCTGATCGCCACCGTGGACATGCTCAAGCGCGCCGGCGCGCGGCGGATCAAGGGCATCTTCCTGGTCGCCGCGCCGGAAGGCCTGCAGGCGCTGGAAGCGGCGCATCCGGACGTGGAGGTGTATACCGCCGCCATCGACGAACGGCTCAACGACAAGGGCTACATCCTGCCGGGCCTGGGCGACGCCGGCGACCGCATCTTCGGCACCCGCCTGGGCTGAGCGGCGCCACGGCGCCGGTGGTGGATCAGCGCTGCAGCACCTGCAGCGCGGCGCTGACGTACACCAGCGGCGCATTCCAGTTGATCGCCACTTCGTTGGTGGCGTAGCTGCATTCCTTGTCCAGGTACGACAGCGCCGGCAGCGACGACGTGTAGGCGTGCTTGCACGCGTCGGCGTCCTGCTGCCCCGGCTGCGGACCGCCGACCAGCCATCCCGGCACCGGCGTGGCCACGCCGTCGGCGATGGAGATGCGATGGTGGATGTGCATCGGCGAGCGCGCGCCGATGCCGGTGACGAAGGACAGGCCCAACGGATTGCGGCCGAGCACGTAGTCCAGCTGCGACTGCGCGGCCTGCAGGTATTCGGGCTTGTGCTGCAACTGGTAGGCCTGCAGCAGCATCATCGCCTGGTTCAGCGCGGTGGCGTTGCTGCCCCAGTGGAAGTCGGCGTCGCGCATGGTCACGCGCCAGGCCGAGCCCTGCCACACCTGCACCAGGTGATCGGCCAGGCCCTCGATCTCGTCGGCGATGCGCGCCTGGTCGGCGCGCGGGGTCAGCCGCGCGCGGTGCTGCGCCAGCGACATCCAGGCCAGCCCGCCGACCTGGCGCCAGTCGGGCACGCTGGCCGGGACCTTGCGTGCCATCGCCGCCTCGTAGAACGCGTCGTCGGCGGTGGCCAGGTACAGCTCGGTGGCGGCCCAGGCGAACTCGTCGTCGAACTCGGTGTCGTCGTAGGCGCCGGTGTGCACGTCGTCCGGCTGCCGGTAGGCCACGTCCGGATGCGCCTGCGCCCAGGCCCACGCGCGCCGCGACGCCTCCAGCATGCGCTTGGAGATGCCGCCGAACTGCGCGTCGTACGGTGCGTAGATGCGGCTGGCCTGGGCCATCACCGCGGCGAAGTCGAGCGTGGCCGCGGTGCTCTTCTGCACCACGTAGCGCGGCGCGCGCGCCTGGTCCGGCATCTGCATGCCGACGAAGTCCAGGTTGGTCAGCTTGTGGTACACGCCGCCGTCGTGCGGATCCTGCATCGCCAGCAGCCACTGCAGGTTCCAGTCGACCTCACGCAGGATGTCCGGCACGTCGCCGCCGCTGTTGGGAATGCCTTCGGGATGCGTGCTGAAGTAGGTGGGGAACTGCTCGTAGGCGGCCAGCAGCGTGTACACGGTAATGCCGGAGCTGACCACGTACTTGTTGTAGTCGCCGGCGTCGTACCAGCCCTTGGGCGCGGCGATCACGGTGCCGGCCGGGCGCTCGGGCGAGGCCGCCGAGACATGCACCAGCACGTGGTCGTCCGGGTGGCCGGCAGCGCGCGCGTGGCGGCCGGCGTAGGTGCCGTCCAGTGCGGTGCTGGCGCGGTTGTAGTAGTAGGCCTTGAGCGCGGCGCGCGACAGCGCGTTGTAGGCGTCTTCGCCGATGGCGAAGCTGTCCGACGGCGGCAGGCCGTCGACCTGCAGGCGGTAGCGGCCCGGCGTGCGCAGCGCGGAGAAATCGGCGATGCGCACGGTCTGCTGTGCCGGCGGCCACGCCGCGGCGGTGCCGAGGGTGCCGCGCAGCACCACCTCGTCGCTGTCGGCGCGCGCGATCGAGAACGCGTCGCCGTGACCATCCGGCACCACCGCCAGCTTGCTGGCGGCAGGCAGGAAACCGACCTGGTTCAGGCGGATCGGCGAGGGCATCGTGGTGTCGGCGTGCGAAGTGCAGCCGCCCAGCAACAGGCAGGCGAGGAACAGGCAGGACAGGGCGTGGGGCAGTTTCATGCGCCGATACTGGCCGGCCAGGATGACGGCTGCAAGCGCCAAATCGCGGGCATGTCGGGCGTGGCCTGCAACGCGGCGCGGAACGGCCGCAGGCGGCCTTGCTGACAGCGTCGTCAGCGAGGCGTCAGCGTGGGGTCGCCATGCGGCGCCTACGGTGACGGCCTGTCCCCACTGCCGGCGCCGCCCCGTGACCGCCCTGCTCCCGCCGCCCGTTTCCCGCCGCCTGGCGCCGCTCGTGCCGCTGCTGAGTGTGCTGCTGCTCGGCGGCTGCATGGCCGGCCCCGACTACGTGCGCCCGGCGCCGCCAGCCGGCACGCAGCAGCCGTTCGAAGAGGCCGACGGCCACTGGACGCCCGCCGCGCCGGCCGCGGCCGACCCGGCGGTGGCATGGTGGACCCGCTATGGCGATCCGCAGCTGGACGCCCTGGTCGAACAGGCCGACCGCGCCAACCAGACCCTGCGCCAGGCCGAGGCGCGCTATCGGCAGGCGCAGGCGCTGGTCGGCAGCGCGCGTGCGGCCGAGGCGCCGACGCTGGGCGTACAGGCGTCGGCCACGCGCGAGCGCACCGTCACCTCCAAGCCGGGCCTGCGCGACGCCGATACGCTGGGGCTCAGCGCCAGTTGGGAGCCGGACTTCTGGGGCAAGGTCCGGCGCAGCGTGGAACAGGCCGGCGACAATGCCCAGGCCAGCGCCGCCGACCTGGCGCAGGCGCGGCTGTCGCTGCAGGCCGCGGTGGTCGCCGATTACCTGCAGTTGCGCTTCGACGACCAGACGCTGGCGCTGTACCAGCGCACCCTGGCCGGCTACCGCGACGCGCTGCGGCTGACCCAGGCGCGGGTGCGCGCCGGCGTCGCCAGCGCCGCCGATGTGGCGGCGGCCGAGGCCACCCTGCACAGCACCGAAGCCGCATCGACCGATCTGGCGCTGTCGCGCCGGCAACTGGACCACGCGCTGGCCGTATTGCTCGGCCACACCCCCGCCGAATTCTCGCTGGCGGCCAGCGACGCACCGTTGCCGGCGCTGCCGCCGACCCCGCAAGCGCTGCCCTCGGTACTGCTACAGCGGCGCCCGGACATCGCCGGCGCCGAGCGGCGCATGGCCGCGGCCAATGCCGGCATCGGCATGGCCGTGGCGGCGTGGTTCCCGACCCTGTCGCTGAGCGCCAGCGGCGGCTACGACGGCGCCGGGCTGGCCTCGCTGCTGAGCGTGCCGAACCGGGTCTGGGCGGTGGGCGCAGCGCTGGCCGGCACGCTGTGCGACGGCGGCGCCCGCCACGCGCAACGCGCGCAGGCGCAAGCCAGCTTCGATGCGGCCGCGGCGACCTACCGGCAGACCGTATTGAGCGCGTTCCAGGGCGTGGAGGACCAGCTCGCGGCCACGCGCGAACTGGCGCGCGAGGAGCAGCAACAGCGCAGCGCAGCCGACGCCGCGCAGCAGGCCGAGCGAGTGCTGATGGACCAGTACCGCGCCGGCACCACCCTGTACAGCGCCGTGATCACCGCCCAGGCCAACGCGTTGGAAGCGCAACGCACGTTGCTGCAAGTGCAAGCGCGCCAGTTCGGCGCCCAGGTCGCGCTGCTGGTCGCGCTGGGTGGCGACTGGGACAGCACCCGTCTCCCCGCCGTGCGCGGCGCCTCGCCGGGCGCCACGCCGGCTCCTGTCCTCCCGGAGTAACCCATGTCCACCGCCGCGCCCATCCGCCCCGCCGATCCGCCACCGCGCCATGCCATGCCGCGGCGGCGCTGGCCATTCGTCGCCGCCGCAGCGCTGGTCGCACTGCTGCTGGCGGTATGGTTGCGCCCGCGCCACGCACCGACCAAGGCCACGCCGCCGGTGCCGGTGACCAGCGCGCCGGTGCTGCGCAAGGACGTGCCGATCCGCCAGACCGGGATCGGCACAGTGCTACCGATCGCCTCGGTGACCGTGCACTCGCGCATCGACGGGCAACTGATCGCCGTGGGCTTCAGCGAAGGGCAGGACGTCAAGGCCGGGCAGGTGCTGGCGCGGCTGGATCCGCGCACCTACCAGGCGCAACTGGCCGCGGCCACCGCGCAACTGGCCAAGGACAAGGCGCAGTTGGACAATGCGCAGGCCGACCTGCAGCGCTACCAGCAACTGCTGCAGGACAACGCCACCACCCGCCAGACCCTGGACACGCAGAAGGCGCTGGTGACGCAACTGCACGCCACCCTGCAGAGCGATGCGGCAGCGATCGACAACGCACGGGTGCAACTGGACTTCACCACCATCCGCGCGCCGATCGACGGCCGCGCCGGCGCGCGCCTGGTGGATCCGGGCAACATCGTCCACGCCAGCGATGCCGGCGGCCTGGTGGTGCTGAACCAGATCGACCCGATCGCGGTGCAGTTCACCCTGCCGGAAAGCGCGTTCCAGCAGATCAACCGCGCACTGCAGGCCGCACCGGCCAGCGTGGGCGTGGACGCGGTCGACCACGGCAGCGGACAGGTGCTGGCGCACGGCACGCTGGCCCTGCTCAACAACCAGATCGACACCAGCACCGGCACCATCGCGATGAAGGCGCACTTCGCCAATCCCACGCACACGCTGTGGCCCGGGCAGAGCGTGGATGCGCGCATCACCCTGGGCATGCGCAGCGGTGCGCTGGTGGTGCCGAGCGCGGCCGTGCAGCGCAGCCAGGACGGTGAGTTCGTGTACGTGATCGGCAGCGACGGCAGCGTGCGCGACCAGCCGGTGCAGGTGCTGGACGAGGCCGATGGCGAGACGGTGATCGGCCAGGGCCTGCAGGCCGGCCAGCGGGTGGTGGTGGATGGGCAGTACCGGCTGCATCCCGGGGCGAAGGTGGTGGACGCCAAGCCGGCCAGACACGCCACGCCGGCCACCGCGGGAGCGCACGCGTGAGCGTCTCGGCCGCTTTCATCAAACGCCCGATCGGCACCACGCTGCTGGCGATGGCGCTGCTGTTGCTGGGCCTGGTGGCCTGGCCGCTGCTGCCGGTGGCACCGCTGCCGCAGGTCGACTTCCCCACCATCCAGGTCTCGGCCAACCTGCCCGGTGCCAGCCCGCAGACGATGGCCTCGAACGTGGCGCAGCCGCTGGAGCGGCAGTTGTCGCTGATCCCGGGCCTGAGCCAGATGACCTCGACCAGCGCGCTCGGCTCGACCCAGGTGACGCTGCAGTTCGACCTGGACCGCAACATCGACGCCGCCGCGCTCGACGTACAGACCGCGATCAACGCCGCGTCCGGGCAATTGCCGAGCGCGCTGCCGAGCGCGCCGAGCTTCCGCAAGATCAACCCGGCCGAATCGCCGGCGCTGATCCTGGCGGTGCAATCGCAGGTGCTGCCGCTGACCAAGGTCGACGACTACGCCGACAACGTGCTGGCGCAGCAGATCTCGCGTATCTCCGGCGTCGGCCTCGTGAACCTGTTCGGTGCGCAGAAGCCGGCGGTGCGCGTGCAGGTGGATCCGGCCAAGCTGGCGGCGCTGGGGCTGAGCCTGGAGGACATCCGCTCGGTGATCGCCACCACCACGGTGAACGCGGCCACCGGTTCGATCGACGGCGCGCGACAGGCCTTCACCGTCTCCACCAACGACCAATTGCTGCAGAGCCAGGCCTGGAACGACGCCGTGCTGGCCTGGCGCAACGGCGCACCGATCCGCGTGCGGGACGTCGGCACCGCGGTGGACGCGCCGGAGAACGCCAAGATCGCCGCCTGGGGCTACGCCGGCGCCGCCGCACCGGCCGACAGCGGCATCGTCGATGGCCGCGCGATCATGATCGCCATCACCAAGGAGCCCGGCGCCAACGTCATCGACACGGTGGAACAGGTCAAGGCCGCGCTGCCCAAGCTGATGGCCTCGATCCCGCCCAGCGTCAGCGTCAAGATCCTCGCCGACCGCACGCAGAACATCCGCGCCTCGGTCAAGGACGTGGAGTTCACCCTGCTGCTGTCCATCGTGCTGGTGGTGGCGGTGATCTTCGTGTTCCTGCGCAGCGCGGTGGTGACGTTGATCCCGAGCCTGACCGTGCCACTGGCGATCCTCGGCACCGCCGCGCTGATGTACGTGCTCGGCTACAGCCTGGACAACCTGTCGCTGATGGGCCTGACCATCGCCGTCGGCTTCGTGGTCGACGATGCCATCGTGATGCTGGAGAACATCTACCGGCACATCGAGGACGGCATGGCGCCATTGCAGGCGGCGCTGCAGGGTGCGGCCGAGATCGGCTTCACCCTGGTCTCGATCTCGGTGTCGCTGGTGGCGGTGTTCATCCCGCTGCTGCTGATGGGCGGCATCGTCGGCCGGCTGTTCCGCGAGTTCGCGGTGACGGTGAGCCTGACCATCCTGGTGTCGTTGCTGGTGTCGCTGACCCTGACCCCGATGCTGTGCGCGCGCCTGCTCAAGCCGCACGCCGAGCAGGCGCAGGGACGCCTGGCGCGCGCGTTCGAGCGCGGCTTCGAGGCGATGCTGGCGGCCTACCGGCGCGGCCTGGAGACGGTGCTGCGGCATCCGCGGCTGACCCTGGCCAGCTTCCTGCTGACCGTAGCCACCAGCGTGGCGCTGTTCGTGGTGATGCCCAAGGGCTTCTTCCCGCAGCAGGACACCGGCTTCATCTCCGGCACCGCCGATTCGGCGCAGGATTCGTCCTCGGCGGCGATGCGCACACGCATGCTGCAACTGGCCGACATCATCCGCCGCGATCCGGACGTGCTGTCCTTCGGCATGCAGACCGGCGCCAGCACCTTCAACTCCGGCACCTTCTCGATCGCGCTCAAGCCCAAGGATTCGGGCCGCACCGCCAGCGCCGACCAGGTGATCGCGCGGCTGCGCAAGCGCCTGGCGCACGTGCAGGGCGTGACCCTGTTCATGCAGGCCGGGCAGGACATCAACGTCGGCGGGCGCATGGCCCGCACCCAGTACCAGTACACCCTCACCGACGCCAACCTCGACGAGCTCAACACCTGGGCGCCGAAGTTGCTGAAGGCGTTCCGGGCGCTGCCGCAACTGACCGACGTGGCCTCCGACCAGCAGAACGCCGCGCCGATCGCCAGCCTGACCATCGACCGCCAGCGCGCGGCCAGCTTCGGCATCACCCCGCAGCAAATCGACGCGACGATCAACGACGCCATCGGCCAACGCCAGGTCGCGCAGTACTTCACCCAGCTCAACAGCTACCACGTGGTGCTGGAGGTGACGCCGGCGCTGCAGGGCGATCCGTCGCTGTTCCAGCGGCTGTACCTGACCTCGCCGCTGACCGGCAAGCAGGTGCCGCTGTCCACCTTCGCCACACTCGACACCAGCAAGACCGGCTACCTGTCGGTAAGCCACCAGGGCCAGTTCCCGGCGGTGACCATCTCCTTCAACCTGGCGCCGGGCGCGGCGCTGGGCGATGCGGTGGACGCGATCCAAAAGACGCAGGCGCAACTGCGGGTGCCGGCCACGCTCAGCGGCAGCTTCCAGGGCACGGCGCAGGCGTTCAGCGACTCGCTGCGCACCCAGCCGTACCTGATCCTGGCAGCGCTGGTCGCGGTCTACATCGTGCTCGGCCTGCTCTACGAGAGCTACATCCACCCGCTGACCATCCTCTCCACCCTGCCCTCGGCCGGCGTCGGCGCGCTGCTGATCCTGATGGCCGGCGGCTACGACTTGAGCGTGATCGCGATGATCGGCATCATCCTGCTGATCGGCATCGTCAAGAAAAACGGGATCATGATGGTGGACTTCGCCCTGCATGCCGAGCGCGAGCGCGGGCTGTCCTCGCGCGATGCGATCTTCGAGGCCTGCCTGATGCGCTTCCGGCCGATCATGATGACCACCCTGTGCGCGTTGCTCGGCGGCCTGCCGCTGATGCTCAGCCATGGCGCCGGTTCGGAACTGCGGCGGCCGCTGGGCTATGCCATGGTCGGCGGGCTGCTGCTGTCGCAACTGCTGACCCTGTTCAGCACGCCGATCGTGTACCTGTACCTGGACCGCCTGCACGGCTGGTACCTGCAGCGGCGCCAGGCGCGGCGCGCCCGCATCGCCGCGCCCGAGGCGCTGCAGCCGTGAAGGTGCTGATCGTCGAGGACGAGCGCAAGACCGCCGACTACCTGCAGCAGGGGCTGAGCGAACAGGGCTGCACGGTCGACGTGGCCTACGACGGCATCGACGGCCAGCACCTGGCGCTGCACTACGACTTCGACGTGATCGTGCTCGACGCGATGCTGCCGGGCCTGGACGGCTTCGCCATCCTGCGCTCGCTGCGTTCGGTCAAGACCACCCCGGTGATCATGCTCACCGCGCGCGACAGCGTGGAGGACCGGGTCAAGGGCCTGCGCGAGGGCGCCGACGACTACCTGATCAAGCCGTTCTCCTTCATCGAACTGCTGGCGCGGCTGCAGGTGCTGGCGCGGCGCGGACGCGCCCAGGAAAGCACGCTGCTGCGCGTGGGCGACCTGCAGATCGACATGATCAGCCGCAAGGCCGTGCGCGGGCGGCAGCGGCTGGACCTGACCGCCCAGGAGTTCGCGCTGCTGGCGGCCCTGGCCCGGCACCAGGGCGAGATCCTGTCCAAGACCGCGATCGCCGAGATGGTCTGGGACATGAACTTCGACAGCAACACCAACGTGGTGGAAGTGGCGATCAAGCGCCTGCGCGCCAAGATCGACGTGCCGTTCGACGCCCCGCTGCTGCACACCGTGCGCGGCATGGGCTACGTGCTGGAAGAACGCGAGGACGCGGGCGGGTGAGTGCACCGGCGCGGCCCTCGATCGCGCTGCGCCTGGCCGGCCTGTTCGCGGCCACCGCGCTGCTCGGCTTCGCCCTGATCGGGCTGGTGCTGCATCAGGTGCTGGAGCACGAACTGCGCCGGCATCAGCGCGAGGAACTGCGCTCGCACATGGACGCGGTGCGGTACATGCTGGTCAACAGCCGCTCGCCGGATCTGGCAGCACATGCACGCACCCGCCTGGCCAGCCTCTCCAGCGCACCGGACCTGCGCTTCTGGCTGTGGAGCGCCGATCCGGCGCTCCGCTACGGGCGCGGCGCCGAGGCGATGGCGCAGGCCACACGCGGCCACAGCGGGCTGGTACGCATCGACGATCCGCAGGCACTGGGCATCGCCGATGCGCATCCGCAGGCCTGGCAGGCCATCGGCCAGGCGCTGCCGGCCACGCCGGTGCGCCCGCCGGTGCAACTGATCGCGGCGATGGACAGCGCACCGTTCGCGCTGACCCGGCGCCGTTTCGACATCGCCCTGGCGCTGGTGACGCTGGCCGGCACCGCGCTGGTCGGCGCGCTGGGCTACTGGACCGCCAAGCTCGGCCTGCGCCCGGTGCAACGGCTGTCGGCCGACGCCCAGCGCATCGGTCCGCACGACCGGCGGCGCCTGGACCTGCCGCGGCTGCCGCGCGAACTGGAGGATCTGGGCGCCTCGTTGAACGCCGCGTTCGATCGGCTCGATGCCGCCTACGCGCAGCAGGAAAGCTTCAATGCCGACGTCGCCCACGAACTGCGCACGCCGCTCGCCAGCCTGATCGGCCAGACCCAGGTGGCGCTGACCCGCCATCGCGATGCCGAGCAGTTGCGCCAGGTGCTGCAGTCGAACCTGGAGGAACTGGAGCGGCTGCGCGCGATCGTCGCCGACATGCTGTTCCTGGCCCGCGCCGAACAGGGCCAGCGCGCGCGGCAGTGCGAGGACGCGTCGCTGGCCGAGGAAGTCGGCAAGACTGTGGAGTTCTTCGAGGTGCTGCTGGACGAGGCCGGCCTGCAGGTGGAGATGCGCGGCGACGTGGTGGTGCCGGTCGAGAAGTCGCTGCTGCGGCGCGCGCTGTCCAACCTGCTGCACAACGCCATCCAGCACTCGGCCGGCGCGGCGCCGATCGTGGTGAAGATCGTGCAGCGCGGCGGGGAGGCGCTGATCGCCTTCTCCAATCCCAGCGTGGCGCTGGCGCCGGAACATCTGGAGCGCCTGTTCGACCGCTTCTACCGCGGCGACGCCGCGCGCGCCAACAGCCGCGAAAGCCACGGCCTGGGCCTGGCCATCGTCAAGGCGGTGGCGAGCATGCACGGCGGGCGCGTGTTCGCGCAGCACCGCGACGGCATCACCACGATTGGGTTTTCGGTGGCGCTGGATAGCACCGCGGCCGGTGCACCGGCGCACGCCGCCCTGCGCTGGTAAGCCGCAGCGCCGCGCTCAGGCGGCGAGCGCGCGCGCCTGCAGCGCCGGCAGTTCGTGCGCGGTGACGAAACGGCCCTTGGCATCGCGCTGCAACTGCGCCAGCGCGCAGTCCGGATCGTGGGTGAAGAACAGGCGCACGTCGCGCGCCAGCGCGTCTTCCAGGAACGCGCGCTTCTCGTCGATCAGCAGCTCGGCGTTGCGGTCGTAGCCCATGGTGATCGGCACGTGCACCCAGGAGCGGCCCGGGATCAGGTCGGCGCAGAACGCCACCCCGCCGTGCGCCTGGCCATCCTCGCCGTGGCCGGGGCCGACGATCTCGGCCAGCATCAGCCCCGGCGTGTGGCCGTCGCTGAAACGGAACCGCACCGCCTCGCCGAGCGCGCGCGAATATTCTCCGTCGACCAGCTCCAACCGGCCGCTGGCCTCGAGCAGGCCGGGCAGCTCGGGGATGAAGCTGGCGCGGTCGCGCGGATGCGGGTGCAGCGCACGCTGCCAGTGCGCCGCGCCGACCAGGAACTGCGCGTTGGGGAACAGCAGCTCCGGCGCCGCGCCCTCGCAGTAGGCGGCCAGCAGGCCGCCGGCGTGATCGAAGTGCAGGTGGCTCAGCACCACTACGTCGATGTCGGTATGCGCGAACCCGGCGTCCTGCAGCGAATCCAGCAGCACGTGCCGCGCCTCCTGCACGCCATAGCGCTCGCGCAGCGCCGGCGGGAAGAACGCGCCGATGCCGGTCTCGAACAGCACGGTCTTGCCGGCCAGCGGGCTGGCCAGCAGCGCGCGGCAGGCCAGCGCGATGCGGTTGCCGTCGTCGGGCGTGGCCCACTGCTGCCACATCGCCTTGGGCGCATTGCCGAACATCGCGCCGCCGTCGAGTTTCTGCGAGTTGCCTTGGATGGACCAGAGCTTCATGGCGGGGATTCAGGAGTGGGGATTGGGGATTCGCAAACGCGGGCGTCAGGGTGCCGGCACAGTCTGCAGCACTTCGGCGCTGCCGACTTCGTTGCGCGGGTCGCTGCCGCCGCTGAGCACGTTGCGGCGCTTGTCCCATTCCACGGTCTGCAGGTTGCCCCAGACGTGGCTGGAGCCGTGGCCGTCCTCGGCCGTGTCGCCAGGCAGCTTGAGCGTGTGCCCCATGGCTTCCAGGCCTTTTGCCGTGGCCGCGTCGAAGGTGCCGGTCTCGGCCTCGATCACGTCCGGCAGCCACTGGTGGTGGTAGCGCGGCAGCGCGGCGACCTGCTGCGCCGTGAGGCCGTCGTCGTAGCCGAGGATGCCGAGCAGCACCATGGTGATGATGCGGCTGCCGCCAGGGGTGCCGAGCACGATGGCCTTGTCCGGGTTCTCCATGAAGGTCGGCGACATCGAACTGAGCGGGCGCTTGCCCGGCTTGGGCGCGTTGGCCGCGTAGCCCATCACCCCGAACGCGTTGGGCGTGCCCGGACGCAGCGCGAAATCGTCCATCTCGTTGTTGAGCAGCACGCCGGTGCCCTTGGGGATCAGGCCGGAGCCGTACAGCAGGTTGACCGTCTGGGTGGCGCCGACGCGGTTGCCTTCGCCGTCGATGATCGAGAAATGCGTGGTCTCGTCGTCTTCCAGCGGGGTCGGCTGGCCCGACAACAGGTCGCTGGGCGTAGCCTTCTCCGGGTTGATCGTCGAGCGCAGCCCCACCGCGTAATCCTTGCTGAGCAGGATGCGCTGCGGCACGTGGGTGAAATCCGGGTCGCCCAGGAAGAAGGTGCGGTCGCGGTAGGCGCGGCGCATGGCCTCCACGGTCAGGTGCACGCGATGCACCGGGTCCATGGTCTTGAGGTCGTAGCCCTCCAGGATCTGCAGCATGCTGGCCAGGGCGATGCCGCCGGAGGACGGCGGCGGCGCGGTGGTGATGGTCCAGCCCTTGTAGTCGAAGCGGATCGGCGTGCGTTCCTTGACCGTGTAGCCGGCCAGTTCCTCGGCGGTCCAGCGCCCGCCGGCCTGCTTCACGCCGGCCAGCAGCTTCTTGGCAGTGGCGCCGCGGTAGAAGCCATCGAAGCCCTTGTCGGCCAGCAGCTGCAGCGTGTTGGCCAGTTCCGGCTGCTTGAACACGTCGCCCACGGCGATCGGGCGGCCGTTGCGCAGGTAGACCTCGCGGGTGCCAGGATAGCGCTCCATCACCTTGCGCCGCGACTGGTAACCCTCGGCCATGCGCGCGTAGACGGGGAAGCCGTCGCGGGCGATGCGGATCGCCGGCGCCAGCGACTGCCGCAGCGGCAGCCGGCCGTGCTTGGTCGCCAGTTCCACCAGCGCCGCCGGCAGCCCCGGAATGCCGGCCGACCACGGGCCGTTGATGGAGCGGTCGCGGTCCAGCTCGCCCTTGGCGTCCAGGAACGCGGCCGGCGTCGCCGATTCCGGCGCGGTTTCGCGCGCGTCCAGCATCACGTCCTTGCCGGTCTTGGCGTCGTGCAGCAGGAAGAACCCGCCGCCGCCGAGACCGGAGCTGATCGGTTCGACCACCGACAGCGTCGAGGACACCGCTACCGCGGCGTCGAAGGCATTGCCGCCCTCGCGCAGGACCTGCAGGCCGGCCTCGGTGGCCAGGCGGTGGCCGCTGGCGATCGCGGCACCGGGCGGGTGCGCGGCCGGGACGGTGGCGGTCGCCTCGGCGACCGGCGCCTCGGCCCACGCCGACGGCGTCAGGACCAGGGCGAGCAGCAGGACACGGCGGACGAGGCTTCTCATGCGGCGGGGGGCTCCTGTGGGTACAACTCGGGGTGGTCGCGCTGCAGGCGCTGCAGCTTGGCCAGCAACTGCGCGTGGGTCTCCGGGATGGCCGGGTCCGGGTCGATGCATTCCACCGGGCACACCACCACGCACTGCGGCTCGTCGAAATGGCCGACGCATTCGGTGCAGCGGGCCGGGTCGATCACGTAGATCGTCTCGCCCATGGCGATGGCCTGGTTCGGGCAGGCCGGCTCGCAGACGTCGCAGTTGACGCAGAGCTCGTTGATCTTGAGGGACATGTGGCGCAATTCGGCACTGACCCGGGCAGTTTACCGGATCGGGGCGGGACGGCCCTGCGAAGGCGGCGCCGGGGTGCGGAACGCTGTATCGCCACCATGCCGGAAGCCGCGGAGCGCATGGCGCGTGGCGATTGACGACAGCATTGGCCGCGCCTAGAGTCGCTGCGTCGAAAATGGCTGGCCTGGTCTCGGTAGGCCCCGGCCCTTCTCCGCGCTGGCGGAGAGGCTCTGTTCGCGCCGTACCGCGCGATTCCCCGACAGTCCCCGTGTCCATCGTCTCGGGGTCTGTCCGTGGGCGCCTTCGACCGGGCTTGCTGCGGCGGATCCCTCCAGCAGGAGCCAACGCATGTCCCCGATTCCCTTTTCCGGCCCCCTCCTCGTCTATCTGGGCAACGGCGTGCAGGGCGCCGCCGTGGTCCGCGCCGCACGTCGGCACGGCCTCGCCGTCCGCGCCCTGGTTCGCGCAGGCGCCGCCACCGCGGCGCTGCGCGCGCTGGGCGCGGAGGTAGTCGAAGCCGACCTGGACGATCCTGCCGCAGTGCTCGCGGCCAGCCGCGGCGCCGCCCACGCGGTCCTGCAGTTTCCCGCCGGCCCCGGCGAGACGACGCTGGCGCGGGCCAGACATGCGCTGGCCGCCGCGCGCGCGGCGCGACTGACCTCATTCGTGCTGAAACTGAGCAGCGCGCCGCTGCCGGCGCCGTGCTCGGAACCCAGCCTGCGTACCAATGCCGAGCTCGCAGCACTGGCGCGCAGCGCCGGCCTGCCCGGCGCGGTCCTGTGGCCGACGCTGTACCTGGACAACCTGCTGAAGCCCTCGGCGCGCGCCGACATCGTCGCGCATGGCATGTTCGCGCCGCCGATCGCCGCCACGCAACGCATCGCCTGGACCTCGGCCGATGCTTGCGCCGAGGCTGCGCTGGCGCTGCTGCGACAGGGCGTGGACGGCGGCAGCTACCGGATTGCCGGCACCGAGAGCCTGACCGGCCCGGAACTGGTGCAGCGGCTCACCGCCGGACTCGGCCGCGCGGTGCGCTATCGCGCGCAGCCGCTGGACGCGTTCGAGCGCGAGGTGGATGAGGCGCTAGGCGCCGGCCACGGCCGCGTGGTGGCGTCGAAGTTCCGCTTCTTCGCCGCGTCCCCGCAGCAGGCCGATGCGCTGCTAGCCGCGCCACTGCAGGCGCAGCCCGGACTTGGGGATTTTCAACCCGGTTCGATCGATGCCTGGATCGCGGCGCATCGGCAGGCATTCCTGGCACCTTCATCGGCACCGGTCGGCCAGCCCGCCGGCTAGTCCAGCGGCGGTGGCAATCGCACGCGGCTGTGGCGAATCAGCAAGGTCCTGGCGCGGAACGGCGCGAGCTTGGTCAGCAGCAGCGCGCGCTCTTCACGATGGTAGTCGCGGCTCCAGGCCAGCATCTGCGGCAACCGCGCCAGGGTCGGCCGGTAGGCGGCGGCCTCCAGGCCAAGCCACTGTCGGCCCAGCCGCAGCACGATCTGCAGGGTGGTGCGCCAGGATGGCGCATCGATCACCACGATGTGGTCTGCGCGTGCGAGCGCCAGGTCGGCCCATTTGAACTGCACGCCTTCGACGATCCAACACTCGCCGTCGACGATGTGCTGCAGCAGCGGCAGTTTCTCCTCGAGCGGGCGACGGATATCCCCCTCGGGACGTCGCACCCAGTGCAGGTCGTCCAGCGCGTGGCAGGCAATGCCGTGGCGGCAGCCGAGCCGGCGCGCCAGTGTGGTCTTGCCGGCGCCGGTGGGGCCGGTGATGAAGATCCGCATCGCCTGTGCCCTGCCTGGAACTGCGGAACTGCGCGACGGCATCCGGCACGTCGGCGCGACGCAACCGCCCGTTGCGGGCGGCGCGGGATGGCGGAACCGGCGCGCATCGGCGCGCCGGCCCGCGCGGGGCTTACTTGGCTTCGACGAAGATGTAGTCGGCGCCGGTCGGCTTGACCACGGCTTCGACGCGGGCGTTGTCGGCCGGGGCGCCGATGTAGACCACGCGCACGCCCTTCATGCTGTTGGCCTCGACCTTGGCGAACGCGGCGGCGATCAGGTCGGCCATCTTGGCCGAAGCCGAGGAACCGAACGCCAGCATGTTGCCCGGCTGGATGCCGCGGCCGATGGCGGTGGTGGCGCTTTCGACCTGGCGCTCGTACTTGGCCTGGAACTCCGGATCCGATTCCGGCGGCAGGTAGTACAGGAACGGGCTGTTGGTGACGTTGCCCATGTTCTGGATCGCCACTTCCTGCAGGTACTTCTTCCAGCCGGCATCGTCGTCCTTGGCCGGGGCGGTCAGCGCGGGCTGCGCGTCGGCGGCCGGCTTGGCGGCCTCTTCCTTCTTGCAGGCGGTGAAACCCAGGGCCAGCGAAGCGATCAGCAACGCGCGTGCGGTGGTGTTCATGGAACGGCTCCCTCTGTGTCGTCAGTGAATGGTGGTCGGCTCAGCGCTGCGCGGCGGCCTGGCGGGCCTGAACCAGCGCCTGCACCACCGACGGCGGCACGAAGCCGGAGACGTCCCCGCCCAGGCGCGCGATCTCGCGCACCAACGAGGACGAAATGAAGCTGTGTTGCTCGGCCGGGGTGAGGAACAGCGTCTCCACCTCCGGGATCAGATGCCGGTTCATGCTCGCCATCTGGAACTCGTATTCGAAGTCCGACACCGCGCGCAGGCCGCGCAGCAGCACGCCGCCGCCGACCGAGCGCACGAAATGCGCCAGCAGGGTGTCGAAGCCCAGCACTTCCACGTTGCGGTGCCCGGCCAGCGCTTCGCGGGCCAGCGACACGCGCAGCTCCAGCGGCAGGGTCGGCCCCTTGGACGGGCTCTGCGCCACGCCCACGATCACCTGCTCGAACAGCGGTGCGGCACGGTTGACCAGATCGATATGGCCGTTGGTGATCGGATCGAAGGTGCCGGGATAGACGGCGATGCGGCTATGGGCCACGGTCATGCGTCGGGTACCGCGTGAAGGTCGCCGGGAAGTGTAGCAGCGGTGCGCCGGTACAGGGCAGCGCGCACCTCGCGGCTGCCGCCCTCGCGGTACAACGCCCAGGGCGCTGGCGGCGCCGGCCCCTGCCCGGCCGGCGACTCCAGGTACAGCCAGGCGTCGGCCGCCAGCCGCGCCGGCAGGCGTTGCAGCACCGCGTCCCACAACCCGGCGGCGAACGGCGGGTCGACGAAGGCGATGTCCGCCAGGGCCTCGGCCGGCGCCTCGGCCAGCCAGCGCAGCGCATCGCCCTGCACCACCTGCACCTGGTCCTGCGCCTGCAGCCGCGCGACCGTGGCGCGCAACTGCGCCGCCTGGCCCGGATCGCGTTCGACCAGCACCACAGCGGCCGCGCCGCGTGACACCGCCTCCAGCCCCAGCGCGCCGCTGCCGGCGAACAGGTCCAGCACGCGCGCCCCGGGCAGGACCGGCTGCAGCCAGTTGAAGAGGGTCTCGCGGACCCGGTCGGAAGTCGGGCGCAGCCCGGTCAGGTCCGGCACCGGCAGCCGCGTGTTGCGCCAGCGCCCACCGATGATCCGCACCTGACCGCCGCCGGGACGGCTCATCGGCGGCCTCGCAGGTGCCGGGACAGGCGGAACGGGGAACGCAGGAACGGCATGGGCGGCGGGCAGCGGGCGGCGCGGAAACGGGGTCCGGATCATAGACCAGCACGGTGTCGCGCGTATGCGCAGCCCAGCGCTTGAAGCCGGCCGCAGCCGCCACCATGTCCGCCGGCAGAGCCGTGCCCTCCTCCGCCCGGCCGCCCATCCTTCATGGAGCACCTACCGATGAGCGTGGAAACCCAAAAAGAAACCCTGGGCTTTCAGACCGAGGTCAAGCAGCTGCTGCAGCTGATGATCCATTCGTTGTATTCCAACAAGGAGATCTTCCTGCGCGAGCTGATCTCCAATGCCTCCGACGCCGCCGACAAGCTGCGCTTCGAGGCGCTCGTCAAGCCGGAGCTGCTGGACGGCGATGCGCAACTGCGCATCCGCATCGGCTTCGACAAGGAGGCCGGCACCGTCACCATCGACGACAACGGCATCGGCATGAGCCGCGAGGAGATCGTGGCGCACCTGGGCACCATCGCCAAGTCCGGCACCTCCGAGTTCCTCAAGCACCTGTCCGGCGACCAGAAGAAGGACTCGCACCTGATCGGCCAGTTCGGCGTGGGCTTCTACAGCGCCTTCATCGTCGCCGACCAGGTCGACGTGTACAGCCGCCGCGCCGGGCTGCCGGCCAGCGAAGGCGTGCACTGGTCCTCGCGCGGCGAAGGCGAGTTCGAGGTCGCCACCATCGAGAAGGCCGAGCGCGGCACCCGCATCGTGCTGCACCTGAAGGACGACGAGAAGGACTTCGCCGACGGCTGGAAGCTGCGCGGCATCGTGCGCAAGTATTCCGATCACATCGCCCTGCCGATTGAGTTTCACAAGGAACACTACGGCGAGGACAAGGACAAGCCCGAAACCCCGGAATGGGAAACCGTCAACCGCGCCAGCGCGCTGTGGACACGGCCGCGCACCGAGATCAAGGACGAGGAATACCAGGAGCTGTACAAGCACATCGCCCACGACCACGAGAACCCGGTGGCGTGGAGCCACAACAAGGTCGAGGGCAAGCTGGAGTACACCTCGCTGCTGTACGTGCCCGGCCGCGCGCCGTTCGACCTGTACCAGCGCGACGCCTCGCGCGGGCTCAAGCTGTACGTGCAGCGCGTCTTCATCATGGACCAGGCCGAGCAGTTCCTGCCGCTGTATCTGCGCTTCATCAAGGGCATCGTCGATTCCAGCGACCTGCCGCTGAACGTCTCGCGCGAAATCCTGCAGTCCGGCCCGGTGATCGACTCGATGAAGTCGGCACTGACCAAGCGCGCGCTGGATATGCTGGAGAAGCTGGCCAAGGACGACGCCGAGCGCTACCAGGGCGTGTGGAAGAACTTCGGCCAGGTGCTGAAGGAAGGCCCGGCCGAGGACTTCGGCAACCGCGAGAAGATCGCCGGGCTGCTGCGCTTCGCCTCCACCCACGGCAGCGACGGCACGCAGAACGTCTCGCTGGCCGACTACGTGGCGCGGATGCAGGAAGGCCAGGACAAGCTGTACTACCTGACCGGCGAGAGCTACGCGCAGATCAAGGACAGCCCGCACCTGGAAGTGTTCCGCAAGAAGGGCATCGAAGTGCTGCTGCTCACCGACCGCATCGACGAGTGGCTGATGAGCTACCTCACCGAGTTCGACGGCAAGTCCTTCGTCGACGTGGCGCGCGGCGACCTGGACCTGGGCAAGCTCGACAGCGAAGAAGAGAAGCAGGCCAAGGAAGAAGCCGCCAAGGCCAAGCAGGGCCTGGTCGAGCGCATCCAGAACGTGCTGAAGGACGACGTCTCCGAAGTGCGCGTCTCGCACCGCCTGACCGACTCGCCGGCGATCCTGGCCATCGGCCAGGGCGACCTGGGCCTGCAGATGCGGCAGATCCTCGAAGCCAGCGGCCAGAAGCTGCCTGAGAGCAAGCCGGTGTTCGAGTTCAACCCCGCGCACCCGCTGATCGAGAAGCTGGACGCGGAAGCCGACGGCGAGCGCTTCGGCGACCTGGCCAAGGTGCTGTTCGATCAGGCGGCGTTGGCGGCGGGCGACAGCCTGAAGGATCCGGCGGCGTATGTGCGTCGGCTCAACAAGTTGTTGTTGGAGTTGTCGGTGTAAGCCTTGATTGCGACGTGTGTAGAGAACGAAGCCGGCGACTCGCCGGCTTCGCTTTTTCTGGATCGTGCGTAAGCGAACGGCAACCGCGAGGCAGATTCGCCGGGAGAACACCTCGCCGGCAAAACACTTCCAGCATGGGTTTTGCAGCCACCGCCCGCATAAACCGGTGGGCACGCTCCCGCCGACGCAAAGGCTTGCCATACAAGATGATGCGAGGCTCTTGAGAGACGGCCACTTAAGAAGCTACTTCGAGCCTTTCGCACCTGACAGAGATTCAAGTAAATTCTCAAAATCAGGCTCGACAACCGCATTGGTCAAATATTTATTACCCTCGAAGTCAACAAGCAGCTGCGCCTCCGGGGATCCAACACGATATACGTCAGACCCAATTTTCTCGAACACACCATCCAGATCGACAACGAGAGGGCACTTTTTTGAATCACCGGTGTTGAATTCACTGGCGGACTCCAAGAACACCGTATACGTCTGACCCATCTCCAGTTGAACACTCGAGCAGAATTTATCATATCCTACCGAGGAGACCCCAGGCGACTTCAATGTCGACATAGTCTCCCGCTCAAGTGATACCACATATATTGGATTGCAATACCCCGCCTCAGGACACGACCCATTAATTCCCACGACTTTTCCAGCGATCACGGCCGTCGATGTGTCGAACAGCTTCTGTATTGATCTATTTGAAGGAGATGACCCATGCGCCAGAAAAGGAAAAATCATCAAGCCAAAAGCCAGCATTAGCGCACTTCTCACACCCACCCCTCCTTGCCATTATCCAAAAATTCCCGCCACATTCGACCACCCAAAGACACCACAGCCTAACGACTTGCAATCTAAATCAAATCTTTTTCCATTGATTTCAACAAAAGTCCGCAGACCAACAAGAAAGCGAGGCCTATGGCGGCCACAGCGTTCATCAGAAAAAGGTCAAGCCAACTCAAAAACACTACATGCCCATGCTGATTATATTCGTAGATCTTGCCGATCGAATAATTCGCAACACCAGGACTTTCGGAAATTAAAATTCACGAAATGTAGGGCCTGACAACAAAAATCATGGTCATCCCGACAAGAAAACTCGGGATTACGAAAAATCTTGCAACCTTCGTCTTCATCGATCACCAGGCCATGAATTGCGTATCGGCGCGCATTGAAATCTCCGCACTGCCCGCTCAGACAAAATCCTTGCAAGACCCTATGATGACCCTCTCGAATTATCGAGTGAGCTCAGGGATGGATGTCAAGGAATTTCAGGCGCCAGATGAGTGGCCTCGCCTACGCGAAACGTTCAACGTCCTGATCAGGTCAACTGCGCCATCCTGAGTGATCAGTCGTTTCGTGGGTTCGGATGTGAGACAGGGTAGGCACGGCAATGCTCGGTGCGCAGATGGGGCCTCCAGGTGGCGTGGCGCTCCCAGGCTTCTCACGAAGCGCCGTGAGCGCGAGAATCCATGACATTTCCGGACCGTCCTCTTCGATGAACCCCAGCGACACCATCCCCCTGTCCCTGGACCAGGCCACCACCCTGGTCGAACGCATCCTGACCCACGCCGGCTTCAGCCCGGCGCACGTGCAGGCGCTCACCCACACCATCGTCGCCGGCGAACGCGACGGCTGCGCCTCTCACGGGTTGTACCGGACGCTCGGCTGCGTGGCGACGCTGCGCAACGGCAAGGTGGTGGGCGATGCCGAGCCTGTCGTGCACGACCATGCGCCCGGCATCGTGCGGGTCGATGCACGCGGTGGATTCTCGCTGCTGGCGTTCGAGCGTGGGCTGCCGCTTTTGATCGAGAAGACCCATGCCAATGGCCTGGCGGCGCTGGCGATCAACCATTGCGTGCATTTCTCTGCGCTGTGGCCGGAAGTCGAACGCATCACCGAGGCCGGGCTGGTCGCGCTGATCTGCAATCCCAGCCACGCCTGGGTCACGCCGGCCGGCGGGCGCACGCCGCTGCTGGGCACCAACCCGCTGGCGTTCGGCTGGCCACGCGTCGACGCGCCGCCGTTCGTGTTCGACTTCGCCACCAGCGCGGTGGCGCGTGGCGAGATCGAGCTGCGCCGCCGCGCCGGCCAGCCGATTCCCGAAGGCTGGGGCGTGGACGCGGCGGGCGCGCCGACCACCGATCCGGCCGCGGTCGCCGACGGCGGCGCGATGCTGACCTTCGGCGGCCATAAGGGCTCGGCGCTATCCGCGATGATCGAACTGATCGCCGGGCCCTTGATCGGCGACCTGACCAGCGCCGAATCGCTGGCCCACGACGCCGGTGCCGGCGCAGCGCCCTACCACGGCGAACTGATTCTGGCGCTGGATCCGGCGCGGTTCCTGGGCGCCGAGCGGGTCACGCACATGGCACGCGCCGAGGCGTTCTTCGCCGCCTACCAGGACACCGGTGCGCGGCTGCCCTCGCAACGCCGCTATGAGGCGCGAGCACGCAGCCTCCACGAGGGTGTGCGGATTCCGCGCGATCTGCATCGGGACCTACTGACGTTGCTGGAGTAAACCGGCGCGGCTACGGCATGGGCGCGCCAGACATCGCTTGCGCTCAGTGCCGCGCAGGCGACCAGGCAGCGCGCCAATCGATCCGGAAGCCCTGGCCATCCAGCGCCAACGGCAACCAGACATAGCGCCCATCGATGGGATTGCCGGGATTCCAGCGGTCGCCAAGATAGATGAAATGCCCTGGCCGTCCCGGCCAAGGCAGCACATAGGCGCTCTGGCTGTGGAAGGTCAGCGCCGCGTCCTCGCCAAGGGCCGGATTGCCGAACTCGGTCCACGGTCCGGTCGGCGACGGCGCGGTGGCGCCATGCGCCGTATTGGGCTTCCAGCCGGTGCATTCGGAACCGAGGAAGTAGTAGCGCCCTGCATGCTTGAACACCGCCGGCGCCTCCAGCCAGCGCTCGACGAAAATGCGCGCGAATGCCGGCTCGGTGTCCAGGTAATCCGGACGCAAGCGGGTGACATGCATCGTCGCGTTGCCTTCGGAGCTGTAGAACAGGTAAGCGCTGCCGTCGTCGTCCTGGAACAGGGTCATGTCGCGCGACTCCTGGCCATTGGGCCGGAACGAACGCAGGTAGCGGTACGGCCCGTCCACCCGCTCGGCCATCGCGCCCCCCACCCGTGCATCCTTGTAGCCCTGCCCTGGCCGCTCCAGGTGGAACCACATCACGTAGCGGCCGGTGGCTGCGTTGTACAGCACCTTCGGACGCTCGATCACGGCCCCCTTGGCGATATCGGACTGCCGGTCATCGGCCACCTGCAGCGCGATGCCGCGGTTGTCCCAATGCAACAGGTCGCGCGACCGATACACCGACACGCCCACCTGGGCGGTATTGCCGCCCGCGCCGGCGGTCTTGTATTCGCCGAACCAGTAGTAGGCGCCGTCGCGGTCGCGCAGCACGCCGGCGCCATGGGCGTTGATGGCAACGCCCTGGCGATCGCTCCACACCGCCCCGGGGCGGATCTGCCCGGCACCGGCAGCCGCCATGCATGGGGCCGCCAGCAGCAGCGCGCAGCCCCACATCACGCTGCGCTTGCGCAGACGCCCGCCTGCGACGGGCGCTGCAACGTCCCGGGTCGGACTGCTGGAAGGCACGCTCAGAACTTCACCGTCGCCCGCGCCCAGTAGTAGCGGCCGAGCAGATCGTAGGTAGCCACGTCGGTGTTGGCGTTGGTGACGTTGTTGGCGTAGTACAGCGGCGGCTGCCGGTCGGCCAGGTTGTCCACACCCACTTCGAAGCGGGTGTTCCACGGCTTGACCTGATAGCCCACCTGCACGCTGTGGTAGACGTAGGCGCCGATGTCGCGGACCACGGCGGGCTGGTCGGCATCGGCCGACAGGCTCTGGCGGGTATCGGCGCTGCCGATCTCGGTGCGGCCGATGTAGCGGACGCGCCACGACGCGCTCCAGTCGCCGAGGTTCCAGTTCAAGGTTCCCAGTGCACGCCAGCGCGGGAAGTTGCCGTAGGCGTAGGTGTACTTGCCGGCGTTGTGGATGGTGACGGTGCTGGCGTCGGTGGTGTCGGGGTTGATGTCGTAGCGGATCACGTAGGTGCCGTTGAGGCCGGCGCTGAAGTTGCCCCAGGCGGTGTCCGGCAGGCGGTAGGTGAGGCTGAAATCAGCACCGCTGGCCCACAGCTTGCCGAGGTTCACGGTGGGCTCGGCGATGTAGTTGATGGTGCCGTTGTCGTTGCGGTGGATCAGCGCGCAGAACGCGCTGGCGTCGTTGGCGTAGCACTGGTTGAGCACGGTCTGCGCCGAGACCTGGGTGATGGTGTCCTTGAGGTTGATCTTCCACAGGTCCGCGCTCATCGACAGGCCCTCGACCCAACCCGGGTCGTAGACCACACCGAAGTCGTAGGACATGCCGGTCTCCGGCTTGAGCTGGTAGCCGGCCACTGCCGCGCCGGAGGCCTTGGCGCCGACCTGGTTGTCGGACTGCTGGTAGCTGCCGTCGGTGGGCACGTTGGCGCAGGCCGCGGCATGGCCGCCGGTATAGCCGTTGCACGGATCGGTGACCGACGGCGCGTCGCCGGCCACGCCGGCATACAGCTCGCTGATGTTGGGCGCACGAAACACCTGCGAGGCGGTGCCGCGCAACAGCAGGTTCTCGATCGGGCGATACTCCAGCGAGACCTTGCTGTTGGTCTTGCTGCCGACGGTGTCGTAGTCGGAGAAACGGCTGCCCACGGTCAGGTTGAGCGAGTGCACGCCGGGCAACCCGGCCAGCAACGGGAACAGCGCTTCGGCATAGGCTTCCTTGACGCTGAAGCTGCCGCCGAGCACCGAGGCGCAGTACTCGATCACGCCGCACATGCCGTTCTCGTCGCCGGTCCACAGCGGATCGGCGGCGGTGCTGGTGCTTTCCTTGCGATAGGAGACACCCACGGCCAGGCTCGCGGTGCCGGCGGGCAGTGCGAACAGTTCGCCGTTGGCGTTGGCCTCGAACTGCTTGACCGTATAGACGTTGGTGACGATCGGGTTGACCACCAGCGCTTCCAGCGCGGCCTTGTTGCTGGCGGCGTTGAGGTTGAACACGTCGATCGGGGTGCAGCCGGCGATCACCGCGCCGGCACTGCCGCACTTGACGGTGCCGTCGGCGGCCAGGAACGACGGCCCCACCGCGGCATTGAAGCCGGCGTAGTCGAGGAAGCCGTAGTTGATCGACTTCTGCTTGATCTTGCCGTAGTTGAGGCTGGCATCCCACTGCCAGGAACTGTCGCCGAAGCTGCCGCGCAGGCCCGGATTGATCTGGAAATTGTAGGTGTTGTACTCGTAGCGGCGGTTGCCCAGCACCGTGGCGCGCGTGTTGAAGTTGTTGTACGAGGTGCCGGTGCTGCGGTCGGTGCCGAAGTTGACCCCGAACGGGTTGTAGTAGCTGGCGGAGGAGACCAGGAAGTTGTCGCCGTTGGCGAAGATCGGGATCGGCGCGATGATCGAGGACGAGGTGGTCTTGCTGAAATAGGTGTTGACGTAGCCTTCCAGGTGGTCGCTGAAGCGGTAGCTGCCGAGCACGAAGGCGTTGGTGCGTTCCTGCGGGGTCTGCAGCAGGTTGTACGGCTGGTAGTTGTAGGAATCGGTGGAGGCGACGTAGCAGTGGTACTGGCTGGAGTTGGTCGGGCTGCTGCTGCCGCCGTTGAAGGTGACCCGCGAACAGCCGTTGCTGGCCGCCAGCGCCTTGGCCGCGGCAGAGCCGTCGTTGAAGCTGATGCTGCCGGTCGGCGTGGCCGAGGAGCCCTGCTTCACCCCGACCCCGTCGATCAGCGATAGCGCGTCCTTGGAATACGCGCGCGCGCCGGCCGAGACCGGGTCGATGTCGTGGTAGGACAGGCCGGCGACGATGCTGCCGCGCTCGCCGGTCTTGCCGGCGGTGAGCGAGAAGTTGCGGCGGTTGCCGTCGCTGCGCGAACTGGTGCCGAAATCGGTGCTGGCCTCGACGCCGTCGAAGCCCTTGCGCAGGATGAAGTTGACCACGCCGCCGATCGCGTCCGAGCCGTACACCGCCGAGGCGCCGTCGCTGAGCACTTCCACCCGCTCGATCATGGTCGCCGGGATCGCATTGACGTCGTTGCTGGCCAGGCGCGTGCCGTTGACCAGGACCAGGGTGCGCTTCTCGCCGAGGCCGCGCAGCGAGATCACCGAGGCGCCGGTGCCGCCGCCGTTGTTGGTGTTGGGATTGGTGGCGTTGCCGGCGATCGACGGCAGTTCCTGCACCAGGTCGCCGAGCGTGGCCTTGCCGGTGGCTTCGATCTGCGCGCGACTGATGGTCACCACCGGGTTGGCGGTCTCGGTATCGACGCGGCGCAGGCGCGAGCCGGTGACCACGATACTGTCCAGGGTCTGGGTGGCGCTGTCGGCGCTCGCCTCCTGCGCCTGCGCCGCCCCTGCGCTCCCCAGCGACAGGGCGGTGGCGACTGCCAGCGCCAGCGGCGTCGCGGCATGACGGAAGGAAGGGCGTGGCTGCGGAAACGACATGGGGCGGGCTCCTGGAAAGTGGCGAGACAAAACAGCGAAAAACGCAGGCCGAACGACGCCACGCCGGTGCCATGCCGACGAACGGACCTGCTGGACGGTGGCGCCTGCGCGGCGCCTGCGGTGGCGTGCCTGCACCGGACCACGACGGCCTGGCGCACAACGGGGAAGCCGATCTCCTGCGCGCACGGCCGTGCGCGGCTCCCCGCTCCTGCGATGACGTCCGACGACGATGGCGGCGCTCCGGTGGCGCGCGCCGGCGCCACGGCCGGTACGACGATGCGATCAGATTTTCATCACGCGGTCACACTGTGCCGTGTGCGCACGCCCGCGTCTTGTCGCGATTCGCGGTTTCGCATGCGGAATCATGCATGGTCGTGCGGGGCTGCGCGCCTGCATGCGGCGCTCGTGACGAGGCATGGCGTTGTGTCGCGCAGACACGACACGGCAGGCACACACTGCCATCGCTGCGCACGGCGATGCCGCTGGTTGCGGTCACGCCGGGATCAGCCAACCGCCGAACAGCGGGCCGGCGGTGTCGCCGTGCTGCGGCTCGATGCGCACGGTCAGCGGCTGCGCATCGCGCGTCAGTTCCGGCGGCAACGGGTAGTCGCGGTCGACGAAATCGATCACCTGGCCGCGCTCCACCGCCACTTCCACCGCCAGCTTGCCGTTGACCAGGATGTTGAAGCGGCCCTTGTCGCTGCCCCAGAAGCGCAGCCGCAGCGCCAGCGGCTGCGCGCTGCCGCGCATGCGGAACTCGACGAAGCCCTTGCCGCGCACGTCGCGGCACTGCTGGCGGCGGTAGGCGCCGCCGAAGGAGGTGTCGCTGCGCAAATGGTGCGCCTGCTCGGAGGCTTCGTCGCCGAACTGGATCATGTCCACCGCGATCGCACGCAGCTTGTCCTGCTCGGCCTGGCGGCGCGCCCGCCGCTGGGATTCCTGCGCCCACTGGGTCGGGCCCATGCGCTTGAAATAGAGCGCACTGCGGCGCTCGTACTGCGCGTAGAACGGCACGAAGGTCAGGCCCGGCGGCTGCGTGCTGCTGGCCAGGAAATGACCGGGCTGCGGCAGTTCGGCGAAGCCGCGCAGCGGATCGGCCGCAGCCACCAGCGCCGGATCCGGCGCGTCGTAGGGTGTACTCACCGGCCCCAGGTCGGCGGCCAGCGCCAGCGGCCCGCGCATCACTACCACGGTGTCCGCATCGCCGGCGGCGTGTTCCAGCCGCAGCGGCGTGGCCAGGTCCAGGTCGATCACGTCGCCGGCGCGCCAGTCGCGCTCCAGCGTCAGGTAGCCATCAACCAGCGCGGCCCGTGCCGGGCTGCCGTTCACGCGCAGCGTGTAGCGGCCCTGGCACCAGGCCGGCACCCGCAACAGCAGGCGCCGCGGCGCGCGTTCTCCCGCGCGCAGCACCTGCAGGCGCACCTTGCCGTTGTCGGGCACGCCGCTGTCCAGTTCCAGCGCCAGATCTCGCTCGGTCCAATCCAGCCGCGAGGGAATGTAGAGATTGACGTACAGCGAGGTGGCGTCCTGCCAGTAGATCGCATCGCCGAACTGCGCGTGCGCTTCCATGCCGCTGCCGACGCAGCACCAGAACGAATCGAACTTGTCGGAGAAACCGCGCTCGCCGCCGCTGATCATCGGCGTCATGTAGGTGAACATGCCGGTGGCCGGATGCTGCGCGGCCATCGTGTGGTTGTGCAGCGTGCGCTCGTAGTAGTCGAAGTAGCGCGCCTGCGGCGTCCACTGGTACAGGTGCCGGGTCAGCTTGAGCATGTTGTAGCTGTTGCAATGCTCGCAGGTCTGCTCGGTCAGGAACGCGGCGATGGTGTCCGGCTCCTGGAAATACTCGCGGTCGGCATTGCCGCCGATCACATAGCTGTAGTGCGCGGTCACCGTCTCCCAGAAGAAGCGCGCCGCCGCGGCCGCATCGGCATCGCCGGCGACCTCGAACTGGCGCGCCTCGCCGATGAACTTGGGCACCTGGGTGTTGGCGTGGATGTGCGGCAGTTCGTCGCGCCCGGCCGCGGCCGGGTCGATCACCTTTTCGTGGCGCAGGCGCTTGCCGACGGCAACCCAGCGCGCATCGCCGGTGCGCGCGCCCAGTTCGATATAGGACTCGTTGAGCCCGCCGAACTCGGTGTCCAGCAGGGTCTGCATCTGCGCGTGGTCGAGCGCGTCGAACACGCCGGCGGTGTAGGCGGCCAGCGGCAGCAGCACCTCGAGCGCCTGCTTGCTGCCGGCCAACGCATGCGCATCGAGCAGGCCGGCGAACAGCTTGTGCTGGGTATACAGCGGCGACCAGCTGCCGTTGAGATTGAACTTGCTGCCCTTGATGATGCCGCGGCGCACGTCCTCCAGCACCGCCTTGCCGCCCTCGATCTCGCCCTTGTCGTTCTTGCGGGTGAAGCCGCCGACGTAGCCGTCCGGGTCCTTCGCCTGCGCACGCGCCAGTTCGGCGACGATGTAGTCGATGCGTTCGCGCAGCACCGGGTCGCGGGTCTGCGCATGCATCTTCGCCAGTGCGCTGAGGTAGTGGCCCAGCGTGTGGCCGGCGATGGTGTCGCCCTCCCAGCCGCCGTACACCGCGCCCTTCGGCGGCAGGCCGGCGTACTGCAGGAAGTTGTGCAGCAGGCGGTCCGGCTCCAGTTCCAGCAGGTAGCGGCGGTTGGTCTGCAGCGAGTCCAGGAACAGCGAGGGTTTCAGCGTGACCTGCTGCAGGGGCAGCGCCTGCACCCGCCCGGGCGTGGACGCGGCGGCATCCAGCGGGAAGCGCAGCAGCCCGGCGGCCACCGCCAGTGCGCTCCATTGCAGGAAGCGGCGCCGCGAAGGATCCAGCGCGGCGCCGGCCGCGTCGGCAGCTGCGTGCGCGCAGGCGGCGCCATGCCGATGCGTGCCCTGCCCGCTCATCGCCGGCCTCCCGCGTGCGAGGCGGCATGCGGGAAAGAAACGCATCGAGGCATGGACTGCTCCTGTGTGAAATGTCGGGGCGCCGACGCCGCAGGGCAACGACCAGCGCATCCATGGTCACTGTGTCATCCGGGTGACAGCGCGTCTTGTCCCCACTGACGCGTGCAGATGCGGATTTCTGCCGAATCACCACATCGCCTGCCACAGGCGACCACGCCCTGCGGGCAGCGCCGGCGAACGCGCACGGCACCGGGAAACTGCGGCGGTGTCGCAGCGAATGCACCTTGCATCCGCTGCGACACCGCCTGGCAGTCATTGCCGGTCGATCATTGCGGCTTCGCCGTGACCTCTGGCACCGCGTCGGTCAGGTCGGCGCCATAGTCGGGATCGGTCACCGTATCCGCATCGACGTAGCCGTAGAACACGCCCTTGCTGGCCGACGCGCCGCGCTGCTCGACGTCGCCACGCAACTGCGCAGAGCCGGACAGCGTGAACCCGCCGAACGCCCCCGCCGGCTTGAACACCGTATGCAACTGGGCGCGATCCTTCACCGTCACCCCGTCCTGCAGCAGGCTCAACCCACCGACCACGGCGCCGTCCTGCACCTGCCCGCCCAGGATCGTCGCATGATCCTCGATGCGCGCATCGCCCAGCACCTTGCCCCCCAGCACCCGCGCATGCGGGCCGACATAGGCGGTCGACGCGACATACGCGTTCTGGGCGACCCAGCCACCGCCGTTGGGGTGACGGCCGCCCACGCGCGTCGGCGTCGGCGCACCGGGCTGCTGGCCCGACGGATACGCGTTCTCCAACGTGACGCTCCACGGGTAGCGGTAGACCGAATAGTAGGACTGATCCCACTTGATCTTCTGCATCTTGCTCGGCGTCCCCATCACCACCAGATACAGGTCGCTGTCGCCGCTGCGGAGCTGGAACGGCAGCGAGGCCTCGGCGCCTTGCTGCAGCGCGCTGTAGCGCGGCTTGCCGTTGGCATCGATCGCGACCAGGCCCCAGCGCCAATCCGAATCCGGCGTACCGATGCGATCGGGATCGTTCGCCAGCCCAGGCAAGGTGTCGACCGCCGATGCCTGCTGCACGTCGCCGTGGAATCGCACCACGACTGCCCCGGCGCCCTGGGCGGGAACCAGCCGGACCAGGTTGTAGCCCCAACGCTGCGGCGCCCAGTCGAACGGCACTTGGTAGACGCCTGTCTGGCCCTGCACCGGATCCAGTTGGGTCAGGCGCAGTGCGCGATCGCGATTGGTCTCATCGGCCAGGTTTTCCGGATCGAACGCGGTATTGCTGCCGTATTGCTGGCGCATCACGGCGCCATGGTCGCGACCGTCCGGGTCGGTGTAGTCCCAGGTCACATTGTGCATGGCCCACTGGCCCAGCACATCGTTGAGCTGCGACTGGCTCCAGCCCATGTTGTCGCGGATGATCGAGAACGGATCGGCATCGGCCTGGCGCGAATCGCCGGGCTTGGGCGCCTTGGCCCACAGATCGTTGATGATCGCGTAACCGAAACGATCCTTGAGGTACTCCATGAATTGCCAGTTGCAGTAACGGTCGCGGGTCGAGCCAAGATAGAGATGCGGGTAGTTCACCAACATCTCCGAGCACTGTACGTCGTCGTGGAAATACTGATGCGCCATCCAGTTGGCATGCGATTCCCAGATCCAGCCGACGTACGGCGAATCGCGCAAGCCGCCGGTACTGCCCTGCAATCCATGGGTCAATTCATGCGCCAGGCCCCAGTGATAGCCCAACTGGTCCGGATTGATCCACATGCCCATGCCGCCGCTGGCGGAAGTACCGCCGTTCAGGCCGAAGCTGTGGTCGAGGTAGACGCTGACCTTGTACTTCGTTCCCGTGTTGCAGTACGGCTCGGGAAACCCGACGCGCCCCATGTAGTCGTCCCAGATCAGCTCCAGCTCCTTGGCTGCGGAGGTCACGTCGTCCTGCGAAACCGCTTGTCCGTCCTTCCAGCGGAACGCGAAGTGCTGGGTTTCGTAGCGAACGGCCGGCATGTCGGTGTCGTCGGGATTGGCGATCCAGTGACCGGCGGTGCAGGCGGCCGCGGCCGCCGCATGCGCATACTGCGCAGCCAGCGCCAAAACGGCCGACAGGCACACCGTGGACACCAGACGCACGAATCGAGAAGCAGCAATTTTCACGGCTCCACACTCCTCTTGGTCGATGACAGTGGATGGATTGGGCGAGCGACACGCGATGCGCTGCAACAGCCTGCCGTGATGGATGATCCGCCATCACCCCGATGGCATGCCGGTAGAGGAACGCGGCCGGCAGAACGCCGACAACAGGCGGCGTCAGCCACGCGCATATCGCTAGCCCGTGGGCAGACTAATGCAGCGAAACGCAATCCACCTTACGGTTATCCCCACGGAATCGGGCTAATTCCGCACACATTCCGAAAATCAAACTGGCGTCACGACAGGAACATGATGCGGCCGGCAACTGCGGCCGATGTCTGCAGCGTGCTCGCCACTGAAACGCACGTGAAGGTCGGCGACGTTGGCGCAATCGGCATCCCTGCCTCGCTTCAAGGCGCGTCGCAGCGCTGCGCATCCGCGGCGGTGGCCTGCGGCAGGCGCTGCGCCTGCGGCGCCAGCATCTCCCACTCCTGCACCGCCAGCGCCGCGTAGTGCTCGCCGCTGCCGGCGGCGTCCAGCACGGCGCGCACGCAGCGCGTGGTCACCGGCGCGAAGCGCAGCGTCTGCCAGCGGCCGGCGACGGGTGCGCGCGTACTTTCTACCAGCGGCCACCAGCGGCCGTCGCGACGGTACTCGAGTCGCCAGCGCGCCGGCGGCGCCACGCCGCTGTCCGCGCCCGGCGGATGATCGGCCCAGAACAGGATGCGGCTGCCCTGCAGCGTCACCGGTTGCGCCCAGCTGTACTGCAGCCATTGCTGCGGTGGATTGTGCGGCGTCCAACTGCCCCATAGCTGCGGCGGCAACGGATTGCGCTTGACCCGGCCGTCGTTGAGCGCGGCGATCCAGTACTGGTGCGGGATGTCCGGGCCGTTGGACGCGCTGGCCCGCGCATAGCGGGCGAGGTTGCGCTGCGGCGGCAGCGGCGGCTGCGGCCGGCGCGTGGCCACCACCGGCAGGATCCGCGCCGGCTGCCGGGTGTCGTCCCACTGCAATCGGTCGATCGCCACGCTGCGGCGGAAATGCCCGCCGCCTTTGGCGTCGGCGGTGTGGTAGACCAGATACCACTGTCCCTTGAACTGCACGATGCCCGAGTGCGAGGTGGTCGAGGACACCGGCGGCAGAATCACGCCGCGATAGGTCCATGGCCCCAGCGGCGACGGCGCGCTGCCGTAGGCGATGCATGCGTGGTACAGCGTGGGCGTGCAGTCCGAATCCGGACCGGCATGGTTGCCGGCGTAGGCCATGTAGTAGGCGCCGTTGCGCTTGAACAGCCACGGCGCCTCGAAGTAGCCGTCCAGCGTGGTCACCGCCACTGGCTGCCCCTTCGGCGTCACCATGTCGCGTTCCAGTTCGATGCCGAACAGCTTGCCGAAGGTGCCCCAGTACAGGTACACACGCCCGTCGTCATCGACCAGCACGGTCGGGTCGATGTTCTGGATGGCGTTGGGCGTCGGCAGCGATTGCGACAGGATCGGTCCCTGCGGATGCGCGTCGTGCCACGGCCCCACTGGGCTGTCGGCCACTGCCACGCCGATCGCGAACGGATCGGCATTGCGCGAGTGCGCTTCCTGCACCGGCGCATACAGGTAGTAACGCCGGTCCGGGCCCTGCACGATCTGCGCGCCGTAGGCATGCCCGGGCGCGGCCCAGGCGAACACCTGCTGCGGACGCAGCAGTGCCGGGTAGTAGGTCCAACGACCGCTGCCGACGTCGTCGGTGACCAGCAGTTGCCAGCGGTCCATGACGAAGTCGTTGAGCTCCGGCGGCGCTTCGTCGCGGCCGGCGATGATGTAGAGCTTGCCGTCGGCGACCAGCGGCGCCGGATCGGCCGCATAGTCGCGGCCGTCGGCCAGGATCGGATTGCCCGGCGCCTGCACCTGCCGCGACCGCGGCACTGCCGGTGCGGCAGCCGCGACCAGGCCGATGCAGCCAACGCATGCCAGCAACAGACACACAGCGGCTCTGCGCAACGGCTGGCGACTCATGGCGCCTCCGCCTCGATCACCAGCTCCAGCCGCACCGGCAACTCGCCGCTGCCCTCGCGCCCCTGCGCCTGCCCGACCACGCTCAGGCGACCGGGCTTGGCAGAGGCGGCCGGCGCCAGCGGCGCCCAACGCACCGGCACGCGCTCGCGCGAGCCGTCGTTGTACTGCACGGAGACCAGTTCCGGCAGCACCGGCGCCTGCCCCGCAGGCACGTGCAGCGGCGGCGGCGCCTGCACGGTGGTGAGCTGGCCCGGCGCGGTCGCGCGGACCCAGATGCTGGCCGTCACCGGCACGCCGCCGTCGGCCAGGCCCTGCACCTGCACGCGGCCCTCGCCGGCCAGCGCCGCCGCATCGACCTGCGACCAGCGCACGCCCAGCCAGGCCCAACGGCCGTCGGCAAAGTAGCCGGCGATGCGTGCCGGCAGCGTCGGCGCCTGCCCGGGCGCGATGCGCACGTCCACCGCTTCGGTCGCCACCGCACGCTCGGCGAACACCTGCCATTCGTCCAGGCCGACCGCGTAGTGACCTTCTCCCTGCGTCGCGGTCTGCAGCACCGCGCGCAAGGCCGTGGTGACCACCGGCGCGAACGTCACCCGGCTCGGCGCGCCATCGCCCTGCACCGGATAGCCGCCGCGCACGACGATGTCGCGCCACTGTGTGCCGTCCCGGTATTGCAGCGTCCACGCGCGCGGCAACGCCACCCCGCCCTGCGGCTGGTCGTCCCAGAAATACAGCGCCGCCGCGTTCAGCCGTTGCGGTTGCGGCCACTCGTACTGCACCCACACCGAGGCCGGCTGCGCGCGCCCCCAACTGCCCCAGCGGCGGTCGGCGGCCGGCACCTGGTCAGGCGCCGGCAGCAGCCCATCGTTGAGCGCCTGCAGGCGGTGATGGCCGGCGGTGAATTGCGCGCTCGGCGTGGCCTCGCCCTGCACCTGCAGGGTCTGCCCGGCCGGGGCCGCTGCCACGATCACCGCGACCTCGGCGTGCCCTTGCAACGCGCCATCGTCGGCCTGCAACTGCAGGGTGTAGGCGCCGGGCGCGGTGAAGCGCACCTGCGTGGTGGCCGCCTGCGGCTGCTCGAACAACGCCGCACCGCCGGGCGGTGCCTGCAGCATGCGCCAGTGCAGGGAAAGCGTGCCGTTCGGCAGCGCGTCGTCGCCGACCCGCCCGGCCAGGCGCACCACGCCGCCGGCACTGCTGCCGTCTTCCTGCCAGGCCTCGACCTGCGGCGCCTGGTTGCCGTGCACCGCCGGCGCCGGGACGCCGCTGGCATAGGCCTGGATCTCCTTGATGCCGGTGCGCAGCGGGCCGGCATGCGTGACCTGCACGCGCCAGCGCTGCGCGCGCAGCGGCGGGAAACGGATGCGGTTGCGGTTGCCCTGTGCGATCGGCGCATCGCGCACCTGGCCCGGCACGGTCTTCCACACGCCGGCGTCGAAGTACTGCAGCACGTACAGCCACGGCGGCGCGTAGCCGGCGCGCGTGCCCGACGGGAAGCCGTGCTGTTCGCCGGGCGGCGACGAACTGCGATAGAAATACACGCGCACGTCGTCCAGGGTCTGCGGGCGCTGCAGATCCAGTTCCAGCCAGTCGCTGGCGGCAGGCGAACCGGCGGTCCCCCAGAACGGTTCGTTGGCGGTGCTGCCGTCGACCGCGGCCGTGGCCGGGAACCCGTCGGCCGCATAGCTCGCGCTGACCGCCGCATCCTGCGCCAGATTGCGCGCGCCGGGCGGCAGCGCGATGTCGAGCCCGGCATCGGCGAATACCGCACCGATCCGCGCCTGGCCTGGAAACCGCACCTGCTGCGGCGCCTGCAATGCCAGCCGATGCGCGGCCAGCACCTGCATCTGCGCGGCACCGGCATTGACCACATCCGGCAACGCCTGCACGCGGCCGCTGGCCGGGTCGTACAGCACGTGCGCCAGGCGGTCGACGGTGAAGGCCAGGTGGCCATCCAGGTACAGCGAATAGCCCTTCGGCGCCGCTCCGCCGTAGTGGCGGCCATCGCGATCCCAGACGATGCTCAGGTCGCGATCGCGATAGCGCAGGCGGTCGGCGGCGAAATGGCCCCAGCCGATGTCGATGGGATAGAGCTCGATCAGGGCGTCGCTGCGCGGGCGCAGACCCATCGCATCCTCGATCACGGTGAAGTTGGTGGCGCCGAGCTGGGTGTGGTGGATCCACGAGCGATAGCCGATGCGGCCGCCATCGGCGGCGCTGCCCTGCGCCCAGAACTCGTTCTGGTCCGGGTAGCGGTTGTCGCCGTCGATGTAGTGCGCCCACGCGTTCCAGTACAACAGCCTGCGGTAGCTGGAGGCGTCCAGGTACGGGCTTTGGTAATCGCGCAACACGCTGCCGAGCAGGCGGAACGCCACGGTGGAATTGATCACCGAAAAATTGTTGCTGCCGCCGGCGCCGCGCGCCTGCGCATCGGCCTGGTTGGCGGTGTAGAACGGGAACAGCGGGAACTGCCGCGCATCGGCGAACAGGCGCAGCGCGCGCACGTACTTGGGGTCGTCGTCGGCATCGCCGTGCCTGGGCATCAGGCCGACGCTGAAGGGGTAATAGTTGTTGGTTTCCTTCCAGTCCACCGGCAGGCGCGGCCCGTCGGCCTGGCGCTGCTTGAGCAGGTCGCCGTGCAGGCCCATGCCGTCGGCCTGTGCACTGTGGTCCTGCCACAGCACGTCCAGCACGGCGCGGCGGATCTTCGCCGCCAGCGCCTGCATGCGCGTGGCCGTGGCGGCATCGCCGGCCAACTGCGCGGCCTGCGCGGCGGCCAGCGCATTGGCGTACACGTACGCGCTCTCGCTGCGATCCATGCGCGGCGCGCCATGCCGCTTGGCCCAGTCGAAGGACACCGCGTCGGCGTCGTTGCCGGTCATCGCCGCCCAGTCGTATTCGATCAGGCCGTTGCCGTTGCGGTCGTAGGCGCGCAGCAGCGCGTCCACGTCGTCGCTGGCGTAGCGCGCCAGTTGCCCGGCGATCGCCGGCGGCCCGCCGTGCACCTGGTAGGCGCGCCAGGCGGCAGCGCTGAGGTACTGCGCGTAGGAGTTGGACCAGTTCTCCGGCGCGCCTGGATTGTCCACGTATTTGCCGCCGCCGGCGGTCTCGCCGGCGCCGAGCCAGGAGCCGTACGCGTAGAGCGGATCGCGCAGGTACTTGAGGTCGTCGATGAACATGCCGGTGGTGAGCACGATGGCGTTGTCGTAGCCGAGCACGCCTTCGATCGCCACCGGGAACTGGTAGTCGTTGCCGGGTACCGCCGCGTCCAGGAAATTGAAGCGCAACAACCACCAGCGGTAGAACAGGGTCTTGTCGAGATTGTCCTCGGGCGTGTCCAGGTACGGCAGGTTGTCGGCCCACCAGCGGTTGTAGGCGACGACGTGGTCGCGGTAGGCCTGCTGCGACGACTGCGCGGCGATGCGCCGGTATTCCTGCTGTGCGGCCGGCAGTTCGCGCGCGATCAGCCCCAGTTGCACCTTCAGCGTCGGCGCGGCGCCATGCGCCGGCACCGCCAGCGGCCGCGCGATGCTTGCGCCATCGACCGCAAAGCCGTCGCCGGAGAGCCGCGGGAACAGCGTGGTGATGGCGTTGTGGGTGACGAAGGCGCCGGTCAGTTCGGCACCGTCAGGATGCGTGGCCATCGGCGAGACCGCACGCGCGGTCAGCGCATGCGCCGCGCCGTCGGTGCTGGACACGGTGAACTCGGCCACCGCCACGTTCTGCTCGCTGATGAACTTGACCAGTTGCAGGCGCACGCCGCCGCCTGCGTACACGCTGCTGAAATAGCTCGGCGTCTGCCGCCGCTGCGCACTGTCCTCGACCAGCGCGATCGGCACGCCGTCGCGCTCCAGTTGCAGGCGGAACAGCGCGTCGTGGCCGGTCTTGTGCACGTAGGCCACGTCGCCGACGAAGCCAGGCTCCTCCGGCTTGTGCGTGTACAGGTAGGCGGCGCGGCCGCGGGTGAACAGCCAGTTGTTGCTGTCGCCGAAGCCGCCGCCGGTGCCCTGCCGCGCCAGCAGGCGGTCGATCCAGAAATCGCGGCCGGGCGCGCGGCCGGCACCCGCCGCCAGGTCGGCGGCGAACACGCGCTGCAACTGGCCCTGCGCCTGCCCCGGCGCGAACGCCACGCCGCTGTCCGGCAAGGGATGCGCATCGCCGCTGAAGCGCGGCATCCCGATCGCGGCGTTGCTGGGCTGCAGGCCTTCGCCATCGCGGTCCAACTGATCGCCGGCGTTGGCCGCTGCCGCCACCGCGGCAGCGACGCACAGCAGGCACCCCAGGACAACGGCGGCACCGCGCCGCACCCGCGATGCGGCGCCGCCAGGGACGGGCATGCGACTCAAAACTCGGTCCTGATCCGCGCCCAGAAGTAACGCCCCAGCGTGTCGTAGGTGAACGCATCGGTGTTGGCCGCGCTGGCATAGCCGTAGTAGCGCGGCGGCGTGCGATTGCCGAGGTTGTTCACGCCCAGCGCCAGGGTGGTATGCAGGCTCTCGAACTTCCGGCTCACGCTGGCGTCGTGGTAGGTCACCGTGCCGACCGGGAAGTACACGCAACTGCCGTCGGCGGCGGTATTGACGCAGAAGTCCTCGTAGGCACTGCCGACGGTGGTGCGCCCGATCAGGCGCGTGTTCCAGCTGGCGTGCCAGGGGCCGTTGTCCCAGTCGAGCGTGAAGTTGGCGCGCCAGCGCGGCATGTTGCCGTAGCTGGATTGTTCGCCCACGTAGTTGTGCGGATCGCCGCTGAACTTGTAGCTGGACAGGTAGGTGGCATCGACGCCGGCACGGAAGCGGCCCCACGCCGTCTCCGGCAAGGCGTACTTGATGCCGACGTCGTCGCCGCGGATGTCGACCTTGCCGCTGTTGATCGCGAACGGCACGGTGACGCTGACCAGTTGCCCGGTGGGGCCGCGCTTGATCAGCGGGCAATAGGCGCTCTGGCCGTCGTAGCAGTTCTGCAGCACCTGATCCAGGCCGGTGCCGTTGATCATGTCGTCCAGGGTGACGCGCCAGCTGTCCAGGTTCAACGACAGGCCCTCGGCCCAGCCTGGGTCGTACACCGCGCCGATGTTGTAGGAGCGGCCCTGCTCGGGCTTGATCGCAAAGCCCGCGTTGGCCGAACCGGTGGTGAGCACGGTGAAGGACGAGCTGTTGACGAAGCTGCCGTTGGTCGGCACGTTGGCGCAGGCCGCGGGGTTGCCGCCGCCGGTGTAGCCGTTGCACGGATCGGTGTAGGTCCCGGCGTCGTCGACCACGCCGTTGAACGGCGAGCCGTACAGATCGCCCAGCGCCGGCGCGCGGAACACCTGCGAGCCGGTGGCGCGGATCAGCAGGTTGTCGATCGGCCGCCATTCCAGCGCCACCTTGCTGTTGGTGGTGCTGCCCCAGTAGTCGTAGCGCGAGTAGCGCGTGCCCAGGTTGAGGTTCAGCGCCTGCGCGCCGGTCACGCCCTTGAGCAGCGGCACCAGCACTTCGGCGTAGGCCTCCTTGATGGTCTCGTCGTGGCCCTGGTTCATGATGCAACCGTCGTTGTAGTCGCAGTTGCCTTCCGCATCGGCCGCCGCCACCGGGTTGCTGGTACCCTGCGAGAAGCCGTTCTTGCGGAACGACAGGCCGAACGCCGCCTGCACCGCACCGGCCGGCATCGCGAACAGATCGCCGTTGACGCTGGCCTCGGCGAATTTCATCGTGCTCTCGTCGATCAGATCGACCGCGCTCTGGGTGGCCTTGATCCCGGCGATGGTGGCCGGATCGTCCGGGTTGAACACGTTGATCGGGGTACAGCCGGCGATGACGTTGCCGGGCGTGCCGCACTTGACGGTGCCGTCGGTGTCGCGGAACGAGGCGCCGACCGCGTTGTTCAGCGCCGAGGTGATGGAGAAGCCATTGCGCACCAGGGTGTCCTTGTAGTGCGCGTAGCCGGCCGCCGCGTCCCACTGCCAACTGCTGTCGCCGAACTTGCCGCGCAACCCGGCGACGATGTTGGTCTGGTACATCGTGGAGGTGTAGACGCGGGTGTTGGCCGGCACCGAGCGCAGCAGGTAGCGGCTGAGCTGGCTGCCGAAGGGGTTGTAGTAGTTCTGCGCGGCGTTGGGCAGTTCCAGGCCGTAGGCGGTGAGCTGCGAGGTGGTCTCGCTGCGGGTCCAGAACATGTCCAGGTAGCCCTGCACGTTCGGGGTGAAGTCGAAACTGGCGTGCGCCGAGGCGTTGGTGCGCTGCACCGGGGTGATCAGGTATTGCCCGGTGTAGGAGTTGTAGCCTTCCACCGCCTGGCTGTAGGTGTGGAAGTCGCTGGCGGTGACCTGGCCCGGCGGCAGGTCGGCATTGGGGGTCAGCACGCTGCCGTTGCTGAGGAAGGCGCGGGTACCGTTGCCGCGGCGTTCGACCACCTGGCCGTTGAGGTAGTTCTGCGCGGTGCGCGCGTAGTCGCGATCGCTGTCGTACAGCGCGTTCATCGAGCTGCGGCTCACGCCCAGGATCAGCCCGCCGCGCTCCCAGGTCTTGCCCCACTCCAGCCCGAGCGAGCGGCGGTTGCCGTCGCCGTGCGTGCTCAGGCCGTAATCGGCGGTGGCGGCGAAGCCGTCGTACTTGTCCTTGAGGATGATGTTGACCACGCCGGCGATGGCGTCGGAGCCGTACACCGACGAGGCGCCGTCGGTGAGCACCTCGATGCGCTCGACCATTGCCGCCGGGATCGCGTTGACGTCCACGCCGGGCGCGGCCGAGACACTGCTGGCCGGCCCGGCCATGCGGTGGCCGTTGACCAGCACCAGGGTGCGCTCGGGGCCGAGGTTGCGCAGCGACACCAGCGCGCGGCCATGGCTGAAGCCGGAATTGAGCGAGACGTTGGGCATGTTGCCGGCCATCGCCGGCAGTTGCTGCAGCAACTGGCCTAGGGTGTCCTGGCCGCTGTCTTCGATGCGCTGGCGGTCGATGGTGATGACCGGGCTGGCGGTCTCGGCATCGACGCGGCGCAGGTGGCTGCCGGTGACGCTGATCCGTTCCAGGGTGGTCGCCTGGGTGTCCTGGGTCTGCGCCTCCTGCGCCTGCGCTGCCGGCGCGAGCAGGGCCAGGGCGGTGCAGATGGCCGCGGCCAGCGGACCGGGCTGCGGCGCGGCGCGCCAGGAACACGGGAGCAGCGGCGCAACGCGTTCGAGCAAAGACGGCATCGGAAATCTCCTGAGCGGCAGCCTGGCGTTCGTCGGAGCGCCGCCCTTCCCCAGGCGGGCGCCCCGTCGCCAGCGCGTGTGGCGGATACGAAAACGGACGTGTCCACGCATGCGCCGCCGGACGGGACGATCCCGACGCCGCCTGCACGGCGACGCGCACGACCCATGCGCTGCGTCCCCGGTGACGTGCAACGAATCTCCCCCTGGACATTCACTGCACGGTCACAATGTGCGCGTAGGACGCGCACGGCGTCTTGTCGTATTTATCGGGAAAACGTGCGGAATACCGCACTGCCCCACAGGCCGGCGGGACGTTTCCGACTTTTTCGCCACTCAGCCGTAGACGGCCGAAATCGCCACCGTCGCCGCGCTGCCGGCCGGCACCAGTACGCGCTCGTTGTGCGGCCCGGACAGCGCCGCCGGCTGCCCATCCAGCCGCACTTCCTGCAGGCGGGTGCCGGCCGGCACCCGCAGGGTCAGCCAGGTGCGTGCCGGCCGCTGCGCCGGCAGCGTCACGCGGCCGTCGATGCGCTTGCTTGCCGGATCCGCGTGCAGCGCCAGCGACACCCTGCCCCAGCGCGTCGGCGCCGCGTCGATCGCGATCGTCTCGCCGCTGCCCAGCCAGTCGCGCGGCACCGCCCGCGCCAGGAACAGTTCCTCGCCGGCGCTGTCCTCGAACACCAGCATCCAGCGCAGCAGCAACGGAATGGTCAGCTGCGCGGGGATGCAGAACAGCGGCATGCCGCCGGTGATGCCGCTGACCTCGCCCGCGGTCCAGCTGCCGCGGGTATGCACGTGGAAGCGGTGCGCGTACAGGAACAGCAGGTATTCCTCGATCCGGTCCAGGCGCAGCAACTGCTGCGCGTAGCCGTAGGAGATGAAGCCGAGCAGGTCGCGCGCCTCCGGGGTCGGCGCGGTGATGTTGCCGACCACACCGAGGCTGGTGCCGCCGTGGCCGCGCACGCAGTCGATGACCAGGTGCGCCAGGTCGTCGGGCAGCACGTCGGCCTGCAGCAGTTCGGCATAGGCGCGGTGCGGCCAGCCCTGCTCACTGGGATGTTCCTGCTGCAGCGACTGGCGGAAGGTCAGCTTCACCCCCGGCAACGGGCCGATATACGGCGGCTGCAGATCGCGGCGGATGTTGCCGCGCAGTGTGCGCAGCAGCTGCGCCGAGAGTTGCTGCGCACGGCGCTGCCATTGCGCCGCGGCGGCCTGCCCGCCCGGCCCAGCGATGCCGGGCCACACCGCCGCCAGGTCCTGCCAGCCGCGCACCGTCAGCGCGCTGTTGGCGTAGTACGGCTTCCACCACACCTGCGGATCGGGGAACAGGCAGGCATCGGATTCGTTCCAGCCGTGGAGCAGGCCATGCCCCGGTGCCGATGCCGGCAGGCGCAGGCTGGCGTCGTGCAGTTCGACCAGCACCTGCGCGGTGGCGGCGATCTTGTCGCGGTGCTTGCGCAGCAGCGCGGCATCGCCGGTGTAGCGCAGGTAGCGCGCCAGCAGCGACAGGGTCAGCCCGAACTGCCCGGTCTCCGGGCCGCGCATGTTGACCATGCCGTCGGCCTGCACGAAGTCACTGAAATAGCCGTCCAGCACCGCCGCGGCCTGGGCGAAGCGGCCCCACTCCAGGTTGGCGTACAGCGAACTGGTGAAGGTGTCCTGGAAGCCGTCGTACTCGTTGCCGTAGTAGTCGCGGTCCACCGCACCGTACTTGGGATAGGTGCCGCCCGGGCGCACCACCAGTTCGCGGGCGAAGGCGAAGCGCGCCATGTCGCGCCAGCTCGGGTCCGGGGTCTGCGCCTGCACGGTGTCGGCGAGCTGCGCCTGCCAGTAGCCGGCGAAGGCGAGCAGGCCGCGGTAGAAATCCTCGGCGCTGCGCGGGCCGCGCCGCGGCGGGTAGTCGGGATAGCTGTAGCCGTACACCACCTTGCTGACCTTGCCGTGCTCGACCAGCGCGCTGCGGTGCCAGGTCTGCACCACGAAGCGATCCTCGGCCAGCACGTCGGCGAACAGCAGGATGTCGTAGTAGCGGCCCTCGCCGGCCGGCACCACCTTGCGCACCGCCGGCATCCAGCCGCCGAGCAGGCCTTCGCTGCGGCGCCGCACCAGTTCGTCCCTGCCCAGTTCCGGGAACGCCTGGATCGCGCGGTAGCAGCGGGTGCGCCCGTCCGGATACACCGGCATGGTGTCGGCGCATTCGCGGGTGCCGACGAAGGTGGTCCACGGCAGGCGCCCGTTGTAGTCCTTGGGATCCAGTTGCGAGGCCGGCGGCGGCGCCACGTCGCGCACCTCGTCGGCGCGCGGGTCGCCATCGCGCAGCAGGCGGTCGGCGAGCAGGTCGGCATCGGCCATCGCCACCTCCGCCAGGGCCATGCCGAAGTACGGCGCCTGCGCGGCCGGGAACACCGCTTCGGTGCGCTTGCCCAGCACCAGCGCCCCGCCCGGCCCGCGCAGGGTCAGATCGCCGTCGGGCTGGCGCAGGTCTTCGTACACCTCCCAGGTCGCGCCGGCCTCGACGAAACGGCATTGCAGGGTGTGCCCGGCCAGCGCGTCGGCCGTCAGCGGCTGCAGTTGCGGCGGTGCGGGCGCACGCGCGGCACTGGCCGCCGTGGGTGCCGCGGCGGCACGCCCGGCCAGCGCTTCCACGCCGGCAACCGCGCCGACGGCCAGGCCCTGCCGCAGGAAATCTCTCCGATCCATCTACCGTCCCCGATGCAATGCGATCGTCGCATCGTGCGCTGCGCGCGCCGCAGCGTCTTGTGCGCTGTGCCGAGGATGGATGCGGAAAACCGCATAGCCGCGAGGTCGCGGCGATGCTGCGTTGCGGGAGCGCGACGCGTCGGCGACGGCCTAGGCGAGCAGGTCGAGCAGGCTGCCGATGCTGTCGTCGGCCGCACGCAGCACGCGCGCGTTGGCCTGGAACGCGGTGCGTTCGGTCAGCGTGCCGACCATGTCGTCGACCAGATCGCTGCCCTGCCCGTCGGCCTGCTGCACCTGGCCGACCACGCCACCGCCGGCGGTCGCCTGGTTCACCGGCACCGAACGCTGGAACCCGTCGGTGGCGAGATTGGCGATGTTGTTGGCACGCACCTGCAAGCCGGACGTCGCCGCACGCATGCCTGACAGCGCGATCGAGGAACTGGCAGCGATGGTGGTCATGGCGGGTCGAGGCGCAGGGAGACTTGCCGGGTTATCGGCGGAGTTGGCGGGGGCTTGAGGGTGGGATTGGGGAGTCGGGATTGGGGAGTCGGGATTGGGGATTGGGGATTGGCAAGAGCGGGCGCGTCGGCGCCGCTAGCCAAAGCCCCTCTCCCTTCGGGAGAGGGGTTGGGGTGAGGGTCCGGGAGCGCCGCGATGCCTCCGAACCATCAGTGCATCCCGCACCCTCATCCGCCCCTGCGGGGCACCTTCTCCCGAGGGGAGAAGGGAAAAGCCAAACCCCGCAGGAACAGCAACCACCGCGCCTTTACGAATCCCCAATCCCCAATCCCGAATCCCGGCCCCACCTACAGCCGATTCCACGCCGGCGTCGGCTCCCCCAACAGATGCCGCACGAAGAAGTCGTACTGGCGACGCTGCACATAGTCGATGGGGCCAGTGGAGCGGCCGACGGTGTGTTCGCCGCCGGGCACGACCAGCAGATCGAAGTCCTTGTTGGCCTTGATCAGCGCGTCCACCACCTGCCCGGTCGAGGCCGGGTCGACGTTGCTGTCCTGCTCACCGACGATCAGCAGCAGGTCGCCACGCAGCTTGGCCGCATTGTCCACGCCGGAGGCGCGTGCATAACTGGCGTCCACCGGCCAGCCCATCCACTGCTCGTTCCAGCTGATCTTGTCCATGCGGTTGTCGTAGCACCCCGCATAGGCCACGCCCACCTTGTAGAAGTCCGGATGACGCTCCAACGCGCCCAGCGTGCTCTGCCCGCCGGCCGACGCGCCGTAGATGCCGACGCGGCCGATATCGTAGGACGGATCCTGCGCGGCCAGCGCCTTGTGCCAGGCGATGCGGTCGGGGAAGCCGGAATCGCCGAGATTCTTCCAGGCCACGTCGTGGAAGGCCTTGGAACGGTTGGCGGTGCCCATGCCGTCGATCATCACCACGATGAAGCCCAGGTCGGCCTGCGCCTGCATGCCAATCTGCTTGTCGCCGCCGGAGTGGTAGCCGAACGGCCAGAAGGTCTTGGGCACGAACGCGTCGTGCGGGCCGGCGTAGATGTTCTCGATCACCGGGTACTTCTTGTGCGGGTCGTAGTCGCGCGGGCGCACCACCATGCCCCAGATGTCGGTCTTGCCGTCGCGGCCCTTGGCGACGAAGGTCTGTGGCGCGCGCCAGCCGGCGGCCTGCAGCTTGCGGATGTCGCCGCGTTCCACCACCTGCAGCAGGCGCCCGTCGATGGCATGCAGTTCCATCACCGGCGCCATGTCCGGACGCGAGTACACGTCCACGTAATGGCGGCCGTCGTCGGCGATGGTCACGTCGTGGTCGGCATCGGCCTGGGTCAGCCGGGTCAGGTGGCCGCCGTCGAAATCCACCGCGAACAGTTGCCGGTAGTACGGATCCTTGCCCGCATCCATGCCGCTGGCAGTGAACCAGATGCGCCGCTGTGCATCGTCCACGCGCAGCACGTCGCGCACGATCCACTCGCCCTTGGTGATCTGCGTCTTGATTCGGCCGCTGACGCCGTCGAACAGGTACAGGTGGCGCCAGCCGTCGCGCTCGGAGATCCACAGGATCTCCTGGCCCAGGCCATCGACATCGTGGTGATAGCTGTGGTCGGCGTACACGAAGGTCTTGGCGTACTCGCCCACCGCCACATGCGCCTGGCCCGTGGCCGCGTCCACCGCGATCGCGCGCATGCGCTGGAAGCCGCGCTGCACGTAATCGAACACGAAGCTGGCGCTGTCGCGTCGCCACTGGATCGGCGAGAGCTGGTACGGGTTGGCGAACAGCGCGTCGTCGATGGGCAGGCGCTTGGGCGTGCCGCCGCGCGCCAGCGCGCCGAGGTCGAACAGCACCGGTCGCTCGATGTCCACCGCATCGCCGGGCTTGGGATACAGCTGCGTGCGTACGATCGGCTGGCCGCCGTCGGGCGGCGCCGCCTCCACCCGGGTGACGCGGCGGGGAAAGCCGGGCTTCACCCGGTACAACGCAAGCCGCTGCGAATCCGGCGACCAGGCGATGGTTTCCGGATCGTAGAAATCGTCGCTGCGGCCATCGTCGGCCAGGCGCAGCGTGTGCCCGTCGGCCACCGCGCGCAGCATCACCGCGTTGCCGTCGACATAGGCGTCCCAGCGTCCGTCCGGCGAGCGCCGCGGGGTGGCGTCGGCCGGCACGCTGAGATCGCGCACCACGCCGAAACCGCGCGGCCGCGGCTGCGGGCCGCTGTCGGCGTGCGCACAGACGTAGGTGGTGAGGGTGCAGCGCCACGGCAGTTCGTCGAGCTCGAAGGCGATCGCCGCCTGCGCCTTGCCACCCTCGGCGACGTAGGCAAAGCGCGCGAACGGCAGGCGCAGCGCCGGATAGGCGGTGCCGGTCGCCGCGCTCAGCGCACTCGCCAGCCGCTGCTGGTCGAACGCCGGCTGCTTGCGCTGGCTGGCCACGTCCTCGACCACGAAGGCGAAGCCGCCCGGCACGGTCTTGCGGTAGTAGAACGCGCCATCGTCGCGCCACTGCGCCGGCCAGGTCACGTTCTCGGTCAGGCCGATCCAGGCCTCGCGCAGGCCCAGCGAGCGCTGGTAATCGGCGACGCTGGGCGCAGCGTGGGCGGCGCCGGCACAGCAGGCCAGTGCCATGACGAGGGAGACAACGAACTTGTTCATGCTGTTTCCAAAAAATTTCATGACGTGCTTGGTTTCCGTAGGAGCGGCTTAAGGGCACCTCGAACAACCTGCCACGACCTGGAGCCAGGGGCAGCATCTGTCGCAACGGCACCAGAGCGGCGCCTGATCGTGGTGGTTGGGAGGCTGAGGTGGCCGCTCGGCCACCTCAGCCGATCACGCCGGCACCATGGCCCGCTCCTGTAGCCGTGCCAGCCGCATCACGTTATGGCTGGCGACCTTCAGCCCGATCACCACCTTTGCCCGCGCCAAGCCGATGCAGCGTACGAACTTGCCGCCTTGTTGGGCCAAGCGCGCAAACGGGTGCTCGCCGAACACCCGATCCTTGGCAATGCGACGGTTCCGGCGCTTTGCTGCCTCGCTCAAGGGCTTGCGTGCCTGCCCTTGATGTTGGATCGCGGGGCGGTAACCACGCTTTTTCAGGTCTGCTTCTCGCGCTGCATCGGCATACCCGCTATCGGCCCATACCGTGCGGCCGGTGTTGTCCGGGTCCAGCACCTGCTCGAAGTGGCGGCTGTCGTGCACGTTGGCCGCGCTCACGTCGTAGCGGCGGATGAAACCCCAGCGGCGGTCCGTGCTGGCGTGCAGCTTGTAGCCGTAGAACGTCACCCCATGCTTCCTGGTCCAGCGTGCCTGCACGTCTTTCTGCGCACGCTTGGCATCACTCCAGTCCTGGCCGACGTCATCGCCCTGCTTGATCTGCGCGTTCTCCTCGCGCGTGTTGCGCTGGATCGGAGCGCTGACGATGCTGGCGTCGATGATCTGACCGCCGCGGGCAATGAACCCAGCACGTTGCAATTGCTCACCGATCGCCGTGCTGATGTCGCCCATCAGATCCTTGGTCTTGAGCCGTTCGCGCCACACCCAGATCGTCTTGGCGTCGGGCACCTTGCCGCTGTGTTCCAGTCCAAGGAATTGCTGGAAGCTGCGCCGATCCAGCACCTGATACTCCAGCGCATCGTCGGAGAGGTTGTACAACTGCTGCAACAGCAGCAGCTTGATCATCATCTGCGTCGGCCAAGCCGGACGGCCGCCGCGCTTGCCGGTACCCAAGGACAGCTTCGCGTCTACGGCGTGAGCAATCCCGGCAAAGTCGATATGCCGTGACAGCAGAGCCAGAGGATCGCCGATCTGCTGCCGCTTGGCTTCGCGTTCGTGGCCGGCAAACAGGCTGATCATCGTGGCGTCCTCGGCGTGTTCTCCAGACCAATGATGCCAAAGGTGGGGTTTTTAGAGGTGCCCTTAAGCCGCGACGGGCGTTCCCGATAACGTCTGTCGCAACCAATCACAACAAAGGAGACAAGCGCCGTTTCTTCGTACACCCAGACGCGACGGGTCATTCCCCGTCATCCTCTTCCAACGCCAGCTCCTCCGGACGCAGGCCGCTGCGCGCACCCCAGTGGTAACAACCCAAGGCGATCGCGGCCACGCACAGCGTGTCCCAGGGATGCGCGATCCAGCCGCTGCCGCCGAAGGTGCCCAGACGCGACACCACCAGCACCAGCGCGAAGAACACGATCAGCCACAGCACGCCGCGCACCTGCCGCCACAGCCGTGCGCGGCCGGCGGCGTTGGGCAGGCGGTACAGCACATACAGCGCGAACATCGCGATCTGCAGGCCGAGCAGCCACGACAGCGTGCTCCAGGTCGACCAATACACGATCAGGCCTGCGACGATGAACGACAGCGGCCCGAGCAGCACCATGCCGCGCAGCCGGAACGGCCGCGGCAGTTCCGGCGCGCTGCGCCGCAACGCCGCCACGGTCACCGGCGCCACCGCATAGCTCAGCACCAGCGCCGCCGACACCACGTTGATCAGCGCCTCCCACGAGGGGAACGGCAGGGTCCAGAACACCGACAGGCCCAGGCTCAGCCACAGCGCCGGACGCGGGATGCCGGAGGCGGCGTCCACCTTGGTCAGCACCGGCATAAAGCCGCCGCTACGCGCCCAGCCGTAGACCACCCGCGGCGTGGCGTTCATGTAGATGTTGCCGGTGCCGCTGGGCGAGATCATCGCGTCGCAGATCACCAATGCCGCCAGCCAGCCCATGCCCAGCGCCAATGCGATGTCGTGGTACGGCAGCGAGAACGCCTTGTCGATGCCGCCCCAGCCGTTGGCCAGATGTTGCGCGGGCACGCCGCCGAGGAAGGCGAGCTGCAGCAGCACGTAGATCACCGTGGACAGCGCCACCGACAGGATCAGCGCGATCGGGATATTGCGCTGCGGATCGCGCACCTCGCTGGCCACCGACACGATCGGCGTGAGCCCGAGGTAGGCGAAGATGATGCCGCCCGCGGAGATCGCCGCCTCCACCCCGGCCGCACCGAACGGCGCGAAGCCCTGCACGTGCAGATTGCGCGCATCGAAATGCGCCATCAGCAGCACGATCACCAGCACCGGCACCAGGAACTTGAACACGCTGACGATGTTGTTGGCGGTAGCGAAGGTCTTGACGCTGTAGTAGTTGAGCAGGAAGAACGCGACCAGCAGCGCCAGTTGCAGCAGCCAGCCGGCGACGCTGGGATGGGTGCTGCCGGCCTGGTTGAGCCAGGGGAACCACGCCGCGGCGTATTGCCGTGCCGCTTCCACTTCGATCGCGATCAGGCTGGAGAAGGCGATCAGGGTGATGAAACCCATCAGCCAGCCGAGCAGCACACCGTGCGAATACTCGGGGTAGCGCACCACGCCGCCGGCACGCGGCAACGCCGCGCCGAGTTCGCAGTACACCAGCCCCAGCAGCAGCACCGCCACGCCGCCGGCGATCCACGAGACGATACCGGCCGGCCCGGCGATCGCCGAGACGTGGCTGGCCGAGAACAGCCAACCGGAACCGAAGATCGAGCCCAAGCCGATGAAGGTCAGATCGGTGAGGCTCAAACGCTTGTGGAACTTGCCTTGTGCGGCCATGGCGTCTCCCGCTGGATTGGTGTCACTGGTGATTCGATGATCTGCGGCGTTCCCTACCCTCACCCCAACCCCTCTCCCGGAGGGAGAGGGGCTTTTATGTCCCTTCTCCCCCCGGGAGAAGGTGCCCCGAAGGGGCGGATGAGGGTACGGGCGAAGCCTCATGCAGCTGAAACACCGCACGCGCTTCGCGCCCCGACCCTCACCCCAACCCCTCTCCCGGAGGGAGAGGGGCTTTTATGTCCCTTCTCCCCCCGGGAGAAGGTGCCCCGAAGGGGCGGATGAGGGTCCGAGCGAAGCCTCGTGCAGTTGAAACACCGCATGCGCTTCGCGTCCTACCCTCACCCCAACCCCTCTCCCGGTGGGAGAGGGGCTCGGCTTTTCCCTTCTCCCTCCGGGAGAAGGTGCCCCGCAGGGGCGGATGAGGGTCCGGGCGAAGCCTCATGCAGCTGAAACACCGCACGCGCTTCGCGCCCCGACCCTCACCCCAACCCCTCTCCCGGTGGGAGAGGGGCTATTACTTCGCCGCCTCCTTCGACCAAGGCGATTTCCCACCCTCGGCAATGAACCGGTCGATGCGCTGCTCCAGCACCGGCAGCGGCACCGAACCGGTTTCCAGCACCGCGTCATGGAACGCGCGGATGTCGAACTTCTCGCCCAGCGCCTGCTCCGCCTTGCGCCGCAGCTCCAGGATCTTCAGCTCGCCCAGGTAGTACGACAGCGCCTGTCCGGGCCAGGCGATGTAGCGGTCGACCTCGGTGGTCACCTCGTGCTCGCTGAGCGCGGTGTTGTCGCGCAGGAACGCCTGCGCCTGTTCCCGCGTCCAGCCGTCGTGATGGATGCCGGTATCGATCACCAGCCGGCACGCGCGCCACATCTGGTAGGTCAGGTAGCCGAAGCGGTCGTACGGGGTGTCGTACATCCCCATCTCCTGCCCCAGGTACTCCGAGTACACCGCCCAGCCCTCGCCATAGGCGGAAATGAAGGTGTAGCGACGGAAATCCGGCAGGTTGTCCTGCTCGGCCGCCAACGGCATCTGCAGCGCATGGCCAGGCGAGGACTCGTGCAGGGTCAGCGCAGCGAGGTTGTACAGCGGCCGCGACGGCAGGTCGTAGGTATTGACCAGGTAGATGCCGGGGCCACCGCGCCCGCCCGTATAGAACGGCGCCAGGTCCGCCGGCACCGGCTCGATCGCGAAGCGCTGCCGCGGCAGCCGGCCGATGTAGTCGCCGATCTTGCCGTCCACGCGCTTGGCGATCCACGCCGCGTCCTTGAGCAGTTCCTCCGGGGTCTTGGCGTAGAACTTCGGATCGGTACGCAGGTAGTGCAGGAACGCCGGGAAGGTCTGCTGTCCGGGCGGGGTCTTGAAGCCGCTGTCGACGATCGCCTGGTCCATCTCCTTGCGCAGCCGCGCCACTTCCTTCAGCCCCACCGCGTGGATCTGCTCGGGGCTGAGGTCGAGCGTGGTGTATTCGCGGATCTGCGCGCGATAGTACGCCGCGCCGTCGGGCATCGATTCGGCGGCCAGCGCCGGGCGTGCCTTGGGCAGGTATTCCTCGCGCATGAAACGCAGCAGCTTGGCGTAGGCCGGGACCACCTGCTGGGCGATCGCCGTGCGCGCCTGCGCGCGCAACTGCGCCTGTAACGGCGCCGGGATCGTCGCCGGCATCTGCTTGAACGGGGTGTAGAACAGATTGGTCTCGCCCGCCGCCTGCGCGACCTCGGCGATCGACTGGTCGCGGCCCTGCAGGATCACGCTGGGCTGGGCGAAACCGCGCGCCAGGCCGGCGCGCATGTTGGCGATCTGCTCGTCGAAGTAGCGCGGAATGTCGGCAAGCTGCCCGAGGTAGCGCTGGTAGTCCTCGCGGTTGCGCAGGGTGGCGCGCGCAGTGAATCCCAGGTCGCTCCAGAACGCGGAGTCGCTGTTGAACGGCATTTCCCAGACGCGGAAACGCTGCTGGTCGAGCAGCACCTGCAACTGCTGGCGATAGACCTGGTAGTTCACCTGGTCCTGCGCCGCCAGCTGTGTCGGGTCGATCGCGTCCAGGTCGCGCAGCACCTGCTGCCAGTACGCGGTGCGCAGCGCCTGGGTGGCCGGGTCGACCTTGGGCAGGTGATCGGCCGCCTGCCCTTGCGCGTCTTCGTCGTCGGCGCCGGCGAATTGCTCCTGGCGCCACTTCCATTCGCGCTGGTACAGCGCCTTGAAGCGCGCACCGGCATCGTCGGCAGGCGCGGCGGCCGCTGGCGCCGCGGTCTTCGCCTGCGCGGCATGGGCGGCGCCCTGCCAGGCCAGGGTGCAGGCGATGGCCAGGGCCAGCGCGGTGCGCAGTCGGGAATGAGCGTTCATCGCGAAGTCTCCGGAGTGGCGGGAGCGCCGGCCTGGACCTGGGCGATCCAGGCGTCGATGCGCGCGTCCAGCAGGTCCAGCGGCATCGCGCCGCCGCCGAGGATCGCATCGTGGAAGGCGCGAATGTCGAAGCGATCACCCAGCGCGCGCCTTGCCTTCTCGCGCAGCGCCAGGATGTCCAGTTCGCCGAGCTTGTAGCCCAGCGCCTGGCCCGGCCAGACGATGTAGCGATCGGTCTCGGCCTGGATGCTGGGTTCGTCGTCGGACGGATGCGCGTGGAAGAAGTCGATCATCTGCTGGCGCGTCCAGCGCTTGTAGTGGACGCCGGTATCCAGCACCAGCCGGTTGGCGCGCAACAGTTCGCCGGCCAGGCGGCCGTAATCGCTGTACGGATCGCGGTAGAAGCCCACCTCCTTGCCCAGCCGCTCGGCGTACAGCGCCCAGCCTTCCACATAGGCGTTGTAGCTGGATTGCTGGCGGAACGGCGGCAGCGGCAGGGTCTGCGCCAGCGAGATCTGCAGGTGATGACCGGGCACGCCCTCGTGGTAGGCGGTGGCTTCGATGTTGACCAGGGTACGGTGCGCGTAATCGCTGGTGTTGACCATCACCAGCCCCGGCTTGCTGCCCTGCGCATCGCTCTGCCAGTACTCGGCACCAGGCGCGGTGGCGCGGAACGCGGGCATCGCGCGCACCTCCAGCGGCGTCTTCGGCAAGGTGCCGAACAGCTTGGGCAACTGCGGCTGCATCTGCGCGATGTCGTCGCGGTAGCGCTGCAGGATCTGCTCGGACGAACTGGCGAAGAACTTGCGTTCATGGGCCACCGCCTGGCGCAACGCCGGCAGGTCGGCGTAGCCGAGCTGCTTGGCGATCACGCCCATCTCGCCCTCGATGCGCGCGACCTCGGCCAGGCCGGTCTGGTGGATCTGCTCGGGCGACTGCTCGGTGGTGGTCTGGGTGTGGATCGCAAAGCGGTAGCGGCGCTCGCCATCGGGCAGCGACCACAGGCCTTCGTGGGTGCGGCCCTGCGGCGCATATTCGTTGGCGACGAAATCGGCCAGCTTGCGATAGGCCGGCCGCACTTGCTGGTCGATCGCCGCGATCATCGCCGCGCGCAGCCGCGGCCGCTCCGCCTCCGGCACCGCCGCGGGGAACTGCTGCAGCGGGAGCGCGAACGGACTGTCGGCACCGGCCGGCGCGGCGATCTCGCGGACCTGCGCGGGAATGCGCTCGAGCAGGTACTTCGGCTGCACCAACCCGTCCCTGGCGCCGGCGCGCGACAGCGCCACCACCTGGTCGAGCAGCGCCGGGATCGCCTGCAGGCGCTTGATGTAGTCCTCGTAGTCCTTGACGCTGGCGAACGGAAACGCCTGCGCATAGCCAGGCAGCGCCACCTGGATGCCGCCGACCGGCTCCAGCGGCATCTCGTCGCTCTTCAGCGCGATCGCCTCCAGCCGGTCGCGCAACTGCCGCTGCATCATCTGCAGGCTCAACCGCTCCTGCGCCGACAGCGCCTTGGCATCGACCGCATCGAAGCGCGCCAGGAACCCGACGGTCGCCTGGCGTTCGGCTTCCAACGCGGCCGGCGAATAGTCGGTCCAACGGTCGTTGTAGCGGCTGTCGCCGATGATGCTGGCGAACTCGGGATGGTGTTCGAGCTGGTACTGCCACTGCGCATCGAGCAGCGCGGCGAAGGCGTGCGATGGCGAGGTGGACGCCTTGTCCGGCGCCGTTGCCGCCGGCGTGGAAGGCGCCGACGGTGTCGACGGCTGACAGGCGCTCAGCAGGGCCAGCGCCAGGATGCTGGCGACGGGCAGACGGATGTGCTTCATCGTGGAACTCCGCAGGGCGACATGCGCCCGTGACACACCGCGGCGGCCGCCGCGCAAACGTGGCAGGCGGCCGCCCTGCGCATCAGGCGAACGGCCGGTCGATCGCCGGCGACGGCGGCGTGAACCACTGCGCGCCGTCCTCGGTGACGTAGAAGTGATCCTCCAGGCGCACGCCGAACTCGCCTGGCACCACGATCATCGGCTCGTTGCTGCAGCACATGCCCGGGGCCAGCGCCAGCGCATTGCCGCGCACCAGGTACGGCGCCTCATGGATGCTCATGCCGCAGCCGTGGCCGGTGCGATGCGGCAACCCCGGCAACTGGTAGTCCGGGCCGAGCCCGGCGCGCTGCAGCACCTTGCGCGCGGCCTCGTCCACCACGGCGCAGGCCACGCCCGGCCGCACCGCGGCGAAGGCCGCCGCCTGCGCATCGTGTTCCAGTTGCCAGATGCGCCGCTGCTTCTCGCTGGGCTCGCCGAAGATGTAGGTGCGGGTGATGTCGGAGTGGTAGCCCTGCACCGTGCAGCCGGTATCGATCAGTACCAGCTCGCCCGGGCGCAGCGCCTGCACGCCGGGAATGCCGTGCGGATACGCGGTGGCGTGGCCGAACTGCACGATGCAGAAGGTCGAGCCGTTGTCGGCGCCGAGCGCGCGGTGCGCCTGGTCGATGAAACGGGTCAGTTCCGCGGTGGTGATGCCCTCGCGGATCAGCCCGGCAGCCAGACGCTGCACCTGCAGGGTCATGTCGCAGGCCTGCTGCATCAGCGCCAGCTCCGCCGGCGACTTGCGCATGCGGCAGCCGTCGACGATCGCCGCCGCATCGCGGATCGCGATCCGGCCCAGCACCGCCGTCAGCCCGGTGTGCACCGCGAAGGCCACGCCCGGATCCAGCGCCAGGCTCTGCGCGTCCAGTTCCAGCAAGGCCTCGGCGACCAGCGCGTGCGGATCCTCGTGTTCCTGCCACAGGCGCTTGCGCACCGGCACCGACAGCACCGCGTCCAGCGAGCCTTCCTCGAACGCCGGGCAGATCAGCAGCGGATCGCCTTCCGCGGTGAGCAGCATCGCCACCAGGCGCTCGCTGGCGCCCCACGGCACGCCGGTGAAGTAGCGCAACGAAGCGCCGGCACCGATCAGCAGCGCGTCTGCGCCGTGCGCGCGCATCAGCGCACGCGCGTTGGCCAGGCGCTGCCGGTACTCCTGCTGCTGGATCGCCGGCGCGCGGTGCGGCCACGGCGCCATTTGTGCGTGCGCCTGCTCCAGGGTCAACCCACCGATCTGGGCCTGCTCGCTCATGCGCGCGGCTCCACGTCGGCGGTGCTCCAACTGCCGTCGATCAGCCGCTGCACGCCGCCAGGGTTGCGGTCGCGCAGCAACGGCGGCAGCAGCGCATCGGGCACGCCGTCGTAGCTGTGCAGCGCGGCGAAGCGACGGATCGCCGCGGGCATGCCGACGGCCGTGAAGCCCGGATGGCCGGTGCTCGGATACGGGCCGCCGTGGTTCATCGCCGGGCTCACCGCCACGCCGGTCGGCATCTTGTTGCAGATCAGGCGGCCGACCCGCGGACGCAACGCCGCGGCCAGCGCGGCGAAGGCCATGTCGTCGCTGCCATCGGCGGCGCGATAGAGCGTGCCGGTGAGATTGCCCTCGAAGCTGCGCGCCAGGGCGGTCAACTGCCCCAACCCGCCGCCGCGCACGATCAGGCTGACCGGGCCGAATGCCTCGGTCTGCAGCGCCTCGGGCTGCTGCAGGAACGCCTCGGCCGACACTTGCAGCAGGGTCGGCGCATGCCGATAGCCGGGGCCGGGGCCGGGGCCGGGGCCGGCACCGGCCTCGCCACCGGCCAGCACCGTGGCGCCGGCATCGCGCAGCGTGCCCACGCTGCGCTGCAGATGCTCCAGCACGCCGCGCGAGAACAGCAGCGCCGGCGCGGCCGCGGCGAAATGCGCGGTGGCCGCGGCGACGAAGGCGTCGCCGGCCTCGCCCTCGGGCACCACCACGATGCCCGGGTTGGTGCAGAACTGGCCGCTGCCCATGGTGCAGGAGGCGAAGAACTCCTGCGCCAGCGCGGCGCCGCGTTCGGCCAGCGCGCCCGGCAGCAGGAACACCGGATTGACGCTGGACAGCTCGACGTAGGCCGGCACGCCGGCGCGGTCGGCGGCGGCCTTCAGCGCCAGCCCGCCGGCGCGGCTGCCGGTGAAGCCGATCGCGCCCAGCCGCGGATCGCCGGCCAGCTCCAGGCCCAGCGTGCTGTCGAAGTGGTAGAGCAACTGCACCGTCGCCGCCGGCAGGTCATGCGCCAGTAGCGCCTGGTGCGCGAGCTGGGCCAGGCGCTGGCTGGTGGCCGGATGCGAGGGATGCGCCTTGGCGATGACCGGATTGCGCGCGGCGATGGCCGAGGCGAAATCGCTGCCGGCTACCGCGTTGAACGCGAACGGGAAATTGTTCGGCCCGAACACCAGCACCGGCTTGTGCAGCGGCCCCAACTGCGCGCGCAGCCCGCCCGCGGTGTCGATCACCGGCTGCGCCCAGCTGTGGCTGCGCACCGCCTGCGCGGCCTGGCGCAACTGCCCGCTGGCGCGCGGCAGCTCCACCTTGGCCAGGCGCGGCTCCACCGGCAGGCCGGTTTCGGCATGCGCCAGCGCCACCAGCCGCTCGACGTCGGCGTCGATCGCGTCCGCATACGCATCCAGGAACCCGGCGATACGTTCCGGCGCGGCCGCGGCCAGCGCATCGGCGCTCAGCGCCGCCGCGCTCAGCGCCGCTTCCAGATCGGCGGCGCCGCTGACCGGGAACGACGGGCCGAACTCGCTCCCGTCGCGCGGATCCTCGGCGCGGAAACTGCCGCGCTCTTCCAGCGAGGCCTGCCAATGGCCGGCCAGCAACAGCGGTTGCGTGCTCATCTCAGTGCCCGGGATGAGTGGCGATGGCGTGGTCGATGACCTTCAGCGCGGCCTCGCGCTCGGCGCCTTCCAGCACCAGCCGCGGCGCGCGCACGCGCTCGCTGCCCAGGCCGACCTTCTGCTGCACCAACTTGATCAGCTGCACGAACTTGGGCACGGTGTCCAGGCGCAGCAGCGGCAGGAACCAGTCGTACAGCGCCTTGGCCGCCGGGTAGCCGCCGTCGCGGGCCAGCTCGAACAGCTTCACCGACTCCTTCGGATACGCGTTGACCAGGCCGGCGATCCAGCCCTTGGCGCCCATGCTCAGGCCTTCGACGATCGCATCGTCCATGCCCACCAGCAGCACCAGGCGGTCGCCGAGCAGCTCGCCCAGCGCGGCGAAGCGACGCACGTCGCCGGAGGATTCCTTCACCGCCTGCAGGTTCGGGAATTCGGCGGCCAGTTCGGCGATCTGCGCCGGGCTGAAGTCGGTCTTGTAGGCGATCGGGTTGTTGTACAGGATCGCCGGCAGGTCGGTGGCGGCGATCACCGCGCGCATGTGCGCGCCCATTTCGCGCCAGTCGGTGGAATACACGTACGGCGGCAGCACCATGATGCCGCCGCAGCCGACCTGCTTGGCCGCCTGCGCCAGGCGCACGGCCTCGTCGGTGGACAGCGCGGCGATGCCCGGCACCACCGGGATGCGGCCGTCGACCGCCTGCACCAGGGTCTTCAGGATCGCCAGCTTGTCGTCGAAGCTCAGCGTGGCCGCTTCGCCCAGCGAGCCCAGCGGCACGATCGCGGTGCAGCCGGCGTCGACCATGAGCTGCGCATGCTTGGCCAGGAACGCGTGGTCGATGCTGCCGTCGGCGTTGAACGGGGTGGTGATGGCCGGCAGCACGCCGTACCAGAAGGAAGCCTTGCTCATGGAAGTACACCTTGTGGAGAGTTGCGAAGGGAGGCCGCGCGCGAGGGCGCGACGGAAGCGGCGTCCGGACCGGGATCCGGACAGGGATGGGCCAGCGCGTCCAGACGCGCCGGGAACAGCGGCGGCCGGCGGCCGTCGTCGGAGAAATCGGCGGCGCGCGCGGCCAGCCCCAGCTCGGTCAGCGCGCTGCCGCAGATGCGGCCCTGGCAGGCGCCCATGCCGCAGCGCGAGGCCAGCTTGGCGTCGCGCAGGTCGGCATGGCCCTGCAGCGCGGACAGCGGCACGTCCTCGCAGCGGCACACCAGCGTATCCGGCGCGGCCAGCGCATGGATGCGCGGGTCCAGCGCGAACTGCCGCTGCAGCAGTGCGGCAAAGGCGCGCGCGCGGCGCCGCTGCGGTTGCAGCGCCTGCGCAGCTGCGTCCTGGCCGGCGGCCAGATGACCGGCGATGGCACCTTCCACCCGCGCGCAATCGCGCCCGCCGATGCCCAGCGCCTCGCCCGCGGCGTACACGCCGTCGACGCTGGTGCGCAGCTGCGCATCCACCGCCACGCACGGATGCGCGCCGCTACGGCCCAGGCGACAGCCCAGCAGTTGCGCCAGTTCCACGTTCGGCACCAGGCCGTAGCCCACCGCCAGTTGATCGCAGGCGAGACGGCGGCGGCCGCGCGGGCCGTCGATCTCCACCTCCTGCACGCGGCCCTCGCCATGCGCGGCCAGCACCACGCTGCCGGCGTGGTAGCCGACCCCGGCCAGTTGCGTGCGCAGCGCCAGCGCCTGCAGCGCCTTGTCCGGCCAGCGCAGCGGCAGCTGCGCGGCGAACGCGGCCAGCGCGCGCCACGGCGCCTGTTCGACGATGCCCAGCACCTGCGCGCCGTGCTTGCGCAACGTCGCCGCCGAGGCCAGCAGCAGCGGCCCGCTGCCGGCGGCCAGCACGCGCCGCCCGGTCAGCGGCCAGCCCTGCTTGGCCAGCGCCTGGGCGCCGCCGGCGCCGGTCACCCCGGGCAAGGTCCAGCCCGGGAACGGCAACAGCAATTCGCGCGCGCCGGTGGCCAGCACCAGCGCGTCGTAGCCCAGCCAGCGCGGGCCATCGGGTCCATCGGTGAGCAGTTGCCGGTCCTGCGCCAGCAGCACCTGGGTCTGCGGCAGAAAGGCCACGGCGCTCGCCGCCAGCTGCGCCAGCGCGCGCGCGGCCAGGCGCGGCGGCGCCTGCGCCACGTCGTGGCGCCAGATCTGCCCGCCGGCACGCGCCTGCAGATCGACCAGGCCGACCCGCCGGCCATGCGCGGCCGCCGCCAGCGCCGCCGCCAGCCCGGCCGGGCCGGCGCCGATCACCAGCACGTCGTAATGGGTGCGCGGCTCAGCCATCGGTCCACACCTGCATGCCGTCGCGCGCCGGGGTGATGCAGGCGCGCAACTGGCCGACGCGGTCGATGCGCACCCGGCACTCGGCGCACACGCCCATGCCGCACAGCGGCGCACGCGGCTGGCCGCTGCGCGAGCGGCGGAAATGCGTGGCGACCTGCGCCACCGCCGCGGCCACGCTGCTGCCGTCGAGCACTTCGACATCGCGGCCGTCGACCTGCAGGCGCAGCATGCGCGCGCTCATGCCAGCGCCCGCGCCGGCGCGTACGGCGCCGGGTCGATGGCCGCAGGCCGCTGCAGCAATTGGTCCAGCAGCAGGCGCGCACTGCCAAGCGCGGTGGTCACGCCCAGGCCCTCGTGGCCGGCCGCGACCCACACATCGCGCCGCTCCGGCACCGCGCCCAGGTACGGGCGCCCGTCCGGCGTGGCCGGACGCAGGCCGGTCCACACCCGGATCGCCTGCAGTTGCCGCAGGCCCGGCAGGAACGCGAAGGCGCGCTCCAGCATCCGCTGCAGCATCGGCATCGACACCGTGCGGTCGGTCGCATCGAATTCGCGCGAGGAGCCGATCAGGATTTGCCCGGTCGGCCGCGGCTGCACGTTGAACGCCACGCTGCTGCCGTCGCTGCCGTGCGCGCTGTCGGCATAGCCCAGTTCCAGCAATTGATGGGCGACGAAACCCGGGTAGCGGTCGGTGATCACCAGTTGCCCCTTGCGCGCGCGCATCGGCAGTTCCGGCAACAGCTCCGGCACCGCGCAGCCGGTGGCGACCAGCACCGGGCCATGCAGCGCGCTGCCGTCGTCCAGGCGCACGCCGGCATCGGCCAGCGCAGTGGCGCGACGCCCGGCGTACAGCTGCGCACCGGCGGCGCAGGCGCGCTCGACCAGGTAGCGCGCCATCCGCGGCGGATACACCACCGCCTCGGCGGCCACGCGCATGCCGCCGGCCAGGCCCGGCACCAGCGCCGGCTCCAGTTGGTACAAGCGCTGCGCATCGAGCGCTTCGGCGTGCACGCCGGCCGCGGCCAGGCGCTGGATCTTGGCCGGAATCGCCTCCAGTTCGCGCGCCTCGCGCGCCACCCACAGCGTGCCGCAGCGGCTGAACTCGGCCTCCGGCAGCGGCGCGAATTCTTCCCACAACCGCAGCGAGTACGCCGACAGCGCCAGTTCCGCCGGATCGTCGTCCATCGCCACCAGATGCCCCATCGCCGCGGCGGTGGAACCGCCGCCGATGCTGCCCGACTCGACGATCGCCACGCGCAGACCGGCGGCCGCCGCCGCATCGGCGCAGGCTGCGCCGACGATGCCGGCGCCGACGACGATCAGGTCGAAACCGCTCATGCGGCGCCGATGCCCCAGGCGAACGGATCCTGCGGATCGATCAGCAACTGCGCACGCGCAGTGATGTAGGCCTGCCCGGTGATGCGCGGCAGTACCCCGCGCGCACCGGCCGTGTAGCTGCCCTCGAACGCGCTGCCGAGGATGCCCTGCTGGCGCCACACCTGGCCCGGCGCCAGCTTGCCGTCGGCGGCCAGGCACGCCAGCTTGGCGCTGGTGCCGGTGCCGCAGGGCGAGCGGTCGTAGGCCAGGCCCGGGCACAGCACGAAGTTGCGCGCATCGGCGCTGGCGTCCGGCGCCGGCCCGTTGATCTCGATGTGGTCGATCTCGCCGCCGTCGGCGCCGCGGATGCCCGCCGCCTCCAGCGCCAGCCGCACCGCCTCGGTGTAGGCGGTCAGCGCGCGCTGGTGGCGCAGTTCCAGCGCGCACGGCGTCTGTTCGGTGATGAAGAACCAGTTGCCGCCCCAGGCCACGTCGCCGCGCACGCGTCCGTACTCGGGCACCTGCACTTCGACGCCGGTGGCATGGCGGTAGCTCTCGACGTTGTCGACCGAGACGCGACCGTCGGCGTGCAGTTCCACGCCGACCGTGCCCACCGGCGTCTCGATGCGGTGCGTGCCCGCGCTCAGCCGGCCCAGCTCGGCCAGCGTACGCACCAGGCCGATGGTGCCGTGCCCGCACATGCCCAGGTAGCCGACGTTGTTGAAGAAGATCACCGCCGCGCAGGCATCGGCGGCCACCGGCGGCAGCAGCAGCGCACCGACCATGGTGTCCGAGCCGCGCGGCTCGCAGGCGATGGCGCTGCGCCAGGCGTCGAAGCGCGTGCGGAACAGCTCCCGGCGCTCGGCCAGGGAACCGGTTCCCAGATCGGGGAAGCCGGAGACGACGACACGGGTCGGTTCGCCGGCGCTGTGCGAGTCGATGACATCGAGTGTATGCATGGAGCCATGCTCACATTCGGCACCGCCGCCGGCTAGCAGCGTTTGCCTGTCGCCAATGCGGAAGTTCGCACAACCCGGCGACGCCCGCCGGCGCCGACTTACGCTAGCATCGGCATTCGGGGGACGCGCGGCGGCGCGCCCGCACCGCCGCCCACTTCCGCAGGTGAACGCCATGGACACTCTGATTTCGGCACTGGAACTGCAGACGCTGTTCGACGCCCTGCCGGACGTGGTGTTCTTCGTGAAGGACCGCGACGGCCGCTACACCCACGTCAACCTGACCCTGGTGCGGCGGCTGGGCAAGAAATACCGCGCCGACCTGATCGGCAAGTCGGCCGCGGACGTGTTCCCGCTGCCGCTGGGCGGCAGCTACCTGATGCAGGACCGGCGCGTGCTGTGCGGCGAGGTGATCGAGAACCAGCTGGAAGTGCACCTGTTCCCGAACCGCACCCCCGGCTGGTGCCTGACCTTCAAGCGCCCGCTGTGCGAGGGCGAGGAGGTGATCGGCGTGGTCGGCATCTCCCGCGACCTGGGCCAGCCGGACAGCCGCCATTCCGCCTACGAGCGCATCAGCCGCGCCATGGAACACATGCAGGCGCACTACGGCGACAACCTGCGCGTGCAGACCCTGGCCGACCTGGCCGAGCTGTCGGTGGCGCAACTGGAGCGACACTTCCGCCGCGTGTTCCAGCTGACCCCGCAGCAGCTGCTGACCAAGATGCGCATCGAAGCGGCGATGCGCCTGCTGCACGGCGACGACAGCATCGCCAGCATCGGCCAACTGTGCGGCTTCGCCGACCAGAGCGCCTTCGCCCGCCAGTTCAAGGCCACCGTCGGCATGACGCCGCGCGACTACCGGTCGATGAAGGGCAAGCTGTGAAGAGCTGGGAATGGGGAATGGGGAATGGGGAATCGTTTTTTGCTGAATGCGGGCGTTGAGATCGCGGCGCTACGAATGCAATAGCCCCTCTCCCGTCGGGAGAGGGGTTGGGGTGAGGGTCCGGCGCAGCCATTGCATCGAAATACCATGACACATCCGCGCTTGCCCCTGGTAGCTTGGCCTCACCGGGAACGCCCCAGCTGCGGTTGATCCATCAAAGGCATAAAAACCGCACTTACGTACACGCGTTCACGACCCACACATCCCCCCCGCCCACCATCCCGGCCCGCCCCGCTGCACCGGCCGCTCAGGTCGCAAGTGGTAGCATTCTTCGTTTCCGGTCCACGCGTCATCCATGGTCAGCCTATTCCGCCGCAACAAGCCCCAGGACAACGCCGGCGAGAGCCGCACGCAGCGCTACAGCATCGAGGAACTGGCCGCCGCCTTCCCCAAGCCGGCAAGCGCCGAGCCCGCTGCGCCTGCGCCGTCGGCGCCGCCTGCCGCTGAGGCAGCGCCCGCCGCTCCCGCACCCGCCGCCACACCGCAGCCGACGTCCGCGCCGGTCGCCGAACATCCCGTACAGGCGCCTGCCCCGGTCGCGATCCCGCAGCCGCAACCGACGCCGCTGCCGCCCGCTGCGCCCACGCCGCCGCCGCAGGCCTATGTGCCGGCCCCGGCCGCCGTGCCGACACCGAGCGTGCCGACGCCAACGCCCGCCCCCGCGGCTCCAGCACCGGCCACCGCGTCCGTGCCCGCAGCCGACACCGACCTGGTCCGCAGCGACGCGCTGCCTGCCGCGCCGGCCGGCAAGCCCGGTTGGCGCGAGCGGCTGCGCAACAGCAGCTTCGCGCGCAGCGTCGGCAGCCTGTTCTCGCGCAATCCCAAGCTCGACGACGACCTGCTCGACGAGATCGAGACCGCGCTGATCACCGCCGACGTCGGCATCCCAGCCACCACCGCACTGATCGAAAACCTGCGCAAGCGCATGAAGGCGCGCGAGTTCGCCGATGCCAGGGCGCTGCAGCAGGCGCTGCGCGCCGACCTGCTGGCGATCCTGCAGCCGGTGGCCAGGCCGCTGCAGATCGACCGCAATGCAAAGCCGTTCGTGGTGCTGACCGTCGGGGTCAACGGCGTCGGCAAGACCACCACCATCGGCAAGCTGGCCAAGCGCTTCAAGGACGAGGGCCACAGCCTGATGCTGGCCGCCGGCGACACCTTCCGCGCCGCAGCGGTGGCGCAGCTGCAGGCCTGGGGCGAGCGCAACGGCGTCGCCGTGATCGCGCAGGGCCAGAACGCCGACGCCGCCTCGGTGGCCTTCGATGCGCTGCAAGCGGGCAAGGCGCGCGGCACCGAGGTGCTGATCGCCGACACCGCCGGCCGCCTGCACACCCAGACCGGGCTGATGAACGAGTTGGGCAAGATCCGCCGCGTGCTCGGCAAGCTCGACCCCAGCGCCCCGCACGAAGTGCTGATGGTCATCGATGGCACCACCGGCCAGAACGCGCTGTCGCAGTTGCGCCAGTTCCACGCTGCGGTCGGCGTCACCGGCCTGGTGGTGACCAAGCTCGACGGCACCGCCAAGGGCGGCGTGGTGTTCGCCCTGGCCCGCGAGTTCGGCATCCCGATCCGCTTCGCCGGCATCGGCGAACGCCCCGAAGACCTGCGCGTGTTCGACGCCGAGGCCTTCGTCGACGCATTGCTGCCCGACGCCCTGGGTGGCTGACGCAAAAGCCCCTCTCCCCTCGGGAGAGGGGTTGGGGTGAGGGTGCGGCGGAGCCCGCCACGCCGGCACTGGCGCTACCCAAACCGCACTAGGCTTCGCCCGTACCCTCATCCGCCCCTTCGGGGCACCTTCTCCCGGAGGGAGAAGGAACGAGTTCCTGCCAGCATGCGCCAGCCACCCGACACCTTCCCCACCCGCCTGCTCGCCTGGTTCGACCGCCACGGCCGCCATGACCTGCCCTGGCAGCATCCGCGCAGTCCGTACCGGGTGTGGCTGTCGGAGATCATGCTGCAGCAGACCCAGGTGGCGGTGGTCATCCCGTACTTCCTGCGCTTTCTGCAGCACTTCCCGACCCTGCCCGACCTGGCCGCCGCCGACAACGACGCCGTGATGGCGCAATGGGCCGGGCTGGGCTACTACGCCCGTGCGCGCAACCTGCATGCCGCCGCCAAGCGCTGCGTGGAACTGCACTCTGGCGACCTGCCGCGCGATTTCGAGGCCCTGCACGCGCTGCCCGGCATCGGCCGCAGCACCGCGGGCGCGATCCTCAGCCAGGCCTGGAACGACCGCTTCCCGATCCTCGACGGCAACGTCAAACGCGTGCTGACCCGCTATCACGGCATCGCCGGCTATCCCGGCCTGCCGGCGGTGGAAAAGCCGCTGTGGGCGCTCGCGCACGACCACGTGGCCGCCGTGCCCGACGGGCGCATGGCCGACTACACCCAGGCGCAGATGGATTTCGGCGCCACCCTGTGCACCCGCGCCAACCCGGCCTGCGTGCTGTGCCCGCTGCAGGACGACTGCGTGGCGCGCCGCGACGGCCTGGTCGAGGCGCTGCCCACGCCCAAGCCGGGCAAGACCCTGCCCGAGCGCGAGGCGCTGGCGCTGCTGCTGGAGAACGCCGCCGGCGACCTGCTGCTGCAGCGGCGTCCGCCGACCGGCATCTGGGCCTCGCTGTGGACCCTGCCCCAGGCCGAGACCGACAGCGAACTGCGCGCCTGGTACGCGCGCTGGATGCGCGGGCGCGCCTACGACGATGCCGAAGCACTGCCGCCGATCGTGCACACCTTCAGCCATTACCGCCTGCACCTGCAGCCGCTGCGCCTGCGCAAGGTCGCCATGGGCGATGCCCTGGGCGACAATGCCGACCTGCGCTGGGTGGCGCGCGCCGACCTGTCGGCGCTGGGCCTGCCCGCACCGATCCGCAAACTGCTTGACGGCCTCTAGCGCGCCAGCGCGCGCCGCCGCACGCACCGCCAGGAATTGCCATGTCCCGCACCGTCTTCTGCCAGTACCAGCAACGCGACGCCGAAGGGCTCGATTACGTGCCGTATCCCGGCGAGCTCGGCAAGCGCGTGTTCGCGCATATCGGCAAGGCCGGCTGGCAGGCCTGGCTGGCGCACCAGACCATGCTGATCAACGAGAACCGGCTGTCGCCGCGCGACCCCAAGCACCGCGCGTTCCTGGAAACGGAACTGGAGAAGTTCCTGTTCCAGGGCGGCGCCGACAAGCCAGACGGCTACGTGGCGCCCGACCCGCAGGGCTGAACGAGCGCCGCGCGCCAGGCCCGACACGGGGACCGGTCGCCAGGCCGGCGCCCCCGCTGCCCGTTCATGCCGCATATGGTTGAAATACGGCATTTCGCCACCTACGATGATCGGGACACCTCGTCATCGGCGTGCGGAACGACCATGAGCGACTTCAAGAAAATCACCGTCAACCTGCCGACCGAGCAGGTCGAGTTCCTGCAGCAGCTCGCGACCAAGGAAAAAGTCTCCGTGGTGGACGTGCTGCGCCGGGCGATCAACGCGGAGAAGTTCTTCGCCGACAACGAGGCGGCCAACCGCAAAATCCTGATCGAGGACGGCAGCCGGATCCGGGAAGTCATCCGCAGATAGGCCCAACGCGACAATCGCTGACGCCGCACAAGGAAGCGCACCATGTCAGACCCGCAACGCCAGGACGCGGCAGCGCAAGACCGTCTTTCCGCACAGGCAGTCCCGGCCATGCCGGAGGCCAGCAGCGACACGCTGGACCTGACCGATCCCGACGCAGGCGACACCGCGGTCGTCGCGCCGCGACTGGGCAACGACTACGATCCGCGCCCGCACGAGGACCAGGCCAGGCGCCACATCGCCTACCTGCTGATCGGCCTGCTGTGGATCGTGGTCGCCGGCCTGCTGATCCTGGTCGCCTGGGGCGGCATCCGGGTGCAGGACATCAAGGACTTCGCCGTGCTGCTCGGCCCGGTGGTCACCCTGGTCTCGGCCGCCACCGGCTTCTACTACGGCACCAAGTCGAAATAGGACCAGGCCGGCGCAGCCGCGCCCGGCTCATCCACCGGCCCGCTCCTGCACCTTGGCCTCGCGCAGTTCCTTCTCCGAAGTGCGCAGCGCCTTGACGTCGAGCGGGCGGATGCTGTCGATGCGGCACGGCAGGCGGATCGCGCCGGGCCCGCCGCCGAGCACCAGCACGTCGTCGAACTTCGCCGAGACCTGGCTGCCGAAATGGGTGATGGCGATGCTGGGGGCGAAGTCCAGGTCCTGACAGGGGCCGGCGAATTCCAGAAGATAGGCCTGGTTCGGCCGCGTCCACACCGCCAGTGCGCTGTCGCCGAGCGCGGTCCAGCCGCTGAGCCGGTTGAAGTACTGGAAGTCGCGCACCGGCGCACCGGCGTGGGCGCGATACAGGGTCAGGCGTTCGTCGTCGCTGAGGCGATTGGTGGCGCAGCCGGCCAGCATGGCCGTGGCGAGGAGAGAGGACAGCAGCAGGCATTTCATGACAGCGCTCCTGATGGTGTGGAGCGCATCATGCGCCCGCTGCCGTGCACGCGAGCACACGCGCACGCACGGCGTTCAGCGCCAAGGCAGCCAGCGCCGCGCAGTGACGGCGCGCACCGTCACCGCGCGGCGCTGCGCGCCGATTCGCAGAAGCGCTGCCGGTACTCCAGCGCCTTGGGCATCAGCGCCTGCAGGTTCTGGATGCGGGTGCCCGGGTTGGGATGGGTGGAGGCGAACTCCGGCGGGGCCTGGCCGCCGCTGCTTTCGCTCATCCGCTGCCACAGGGGCACCGCTTCGCGCGGATCGAAACAGGCCGCCGCGGCCAGCATCAGGCCCACTTCGTCGGCCTGGGTCTCGTGGCTGCGCGCGTACGGCAGCAGGTAGCCGTAGCCCATCGCGGCCATCGCCATCTGCTGCTGTTGCGGGTCCAGGCCGCCGGCGGCGCCGGCCATCTGCCCGATCTGGGTCAGCTTCTGCTGGGCCATGCGCTGCGCGCCATGCCGCAACAATGCGTGCGCGATCTCGTGGCCCATCACCACCGCCATCGCATCAGCATTGCCGGCGACCGGAAACAGGCCGGTGTAGACCGCCATCTTGCCGCCGGGCAGGCAGAACGCGTTGGCCTGTTCGGACGGAATCACGTTGACGTCCCAGTCGAAGCTGCGCGCCGCATGCTGCGCCTGCATGCCGTGTTCGGCGGCCAGCGCGTCTTCCACCACGTCGACCTTGGCGATCAGCCGCTGCGCGATCGCCCGCACCTGCTGCGCCTGCGGCGCCTGCGGGTCCAGCGGCCGTTCCTGCGCCAGGATCTCCTGATAGGCCTGCAGGCCCAGCGCTTTCTCGTCCTCCACGTTCAACGAGCGGTCGATCAGCACCTGCTCGCCGGTATACGGATCCTCGCTGCGGTTGGAGAACCAGTAGTACCCGGCATAGACCGCAAAGCCCAGCAGCACCAGCCAGCGCACCCCACCCAGCGGCCCACGGCGGCCGCCCGGTTCGCCGCCCTGGCGGCCGAAGACGTCATTCATCCCACTCCCCTCGCTGACAGGTGAGGCAATCTAGCGTCGGCGCCGACGCGGCCGCGTCAAATGCCGCGGACCAGGCGGAAACCGACGCGCGCGCTGGTGCTGTCCGAATCCTGCATCAGCCGCCACGCCGCGCGGGTCTGCTCGGGCGCGTTGGCCCAATTGCCGCCGCGCACCACCCGCGAGCGGCAGCCTGGGTTGTACCAGGCCGCGCCGTCGGCCGGCGCGCGCCGGTAACTGGCATGCCAGCAGTCGGCGACCCATTCGCTGAGGTTGCCGGCCATGTCGTGCAGGCCCCAGGCGTTGGCGGAAAAACTGGCGACCGGAGCCGGGCCCCAGAAGCCGTCGGTGTAGCCGACGAAGGCGTTGCGCCAGTGCCGACCGCTGGGCGAGCCGTCGCCGCCGCCGGTGAAGTTGCCGCTGCCGCGCGGCGGCGTGCCGGCATTGCCCCAGGGGTAGCGGCCGCGGTTGCCGGCGCGCAGGGCGTACTCGAACTCGGCCTCGCTGGGCAGCCGGTAATGGCGCCCGGTCTGCTGCGACAGCCAGGCCGCATAGGCCTCGGCGTCGCGCACGCTGACGTGCATCACCGGACTGTTGGGCGCCGCGCGCGCGCCCTGGTAATCGGACTGCCAGTCCACGCCGTTGCGGCGCACGAAGTTGCCGCTGCGCTCGTCGTAGACGGTGGAATGGCCACGCCGGGTGGCGCGCGGGCGCGCGTTGGTCGCCTCCACGAAGCGGCGGAACTCGGCCACGGTGACTTCGGTAATCGACATGGCGAAGCCGCGGTCGAAGCGCACGTAATGCTGCGGCATCTCCGCCGGCGAGGCGCCGGGTTCGCTCTCGGCCGCGCCCATGCGGAAGCCGCCGTGCGGCACCACGATCATCTGCGGGCCGCGTCCGCCGTCGTGCATGCCGTCGGTGAACACCTGGCCGGGGCGGAAACTGCCGTAGTGGGTGGCCAGGTCGATGCGTTCGCGCAGCATCGCCGCCACCGGGTCGCCGGGATCGGCAATGCGCAGCACGTCGCCCAGGCGCTCGCGCGCCGATTTCAATCCCGCCGGCGTGGCCAGATCGCGCAACCCGGCATCGCGCAAGGCGGCGATGCGCGCCACCCGCACCTGCTCCACCCGCACGCGCGCATCGCGCACCGTGGGCGCGTCCTCGCGGACCCGCGCCGCGCGTGCCAGCCAGCTGCCGGCGGCGGCGAAATCCGAGGCTGCTGCCGCCGTCTCGGCGCGGCGGATCAACGCGCTCTCCACCGCCGCCACGCCTTGCCGTGCGCGGTCGTCGTCCGCATCCAGCTGCAGCGCCTCGCGGAAATTGGCCAGGGCGCCGTTGCCGTCCTCGCCCAGGCGGCCGCCACGCAGGTCTTCCTCGCCGGCGCGGTTGTAGGCCAGTACCCGCGCGGCGGTCTCCACCCGCTGTTGCAGGCGCCGCACCGCCGGATCGTCGGCATCCAGCCACAGCGCCACCATCGCGATGCGCGTGGCCTGCTCGAGCGTGCGTTCGGAAAGATCCGGATCACCCAGCGCCTGCGCGCCGAGCTGCAGCAACCGCCGCCGCGCCTTGCGCAGGCCGTCCTGGGCGGCGCGATCGTTCGGCGCCAGGCTGCGGATCGCCAGGTACAGCGGAATCGCCGACTGCGCGTCCTCGAACAGGCGATCCTCGGCCAGCGCGCGCGCCGCCTCGCGTCGTGCCTGCGGCAGGCCGCTGCGGCTGAGGGTCGGCAACGGCGGTTGCCAGTGCGCCACGGTCTCGGCCGCATCTTCGCCGCCGATGGTGACGCTGGGTGCCTGCACCGGCCTGGCCGGTGTCGACTGCGCCGGGGCGATGGCCGCGGCGGTCGCAGGCGCGGTCTCGGCGGCCGGCGCCGGCGGCTGCCGCGCACAGCCGACCAGCGCCGCCGCGAGCATGCTCCAGACCATCACAACGCCGCTGCTGCGCACTTTTCCTCCGAACCATGGACCTTGCGACGCCATCCCGTCCGGCGCGCCGTGCGGCCGGCGGAGCGACGTTAGGCTATTCTCGCCTGCCTGAGCAAACCCTGCAGTCAACGGAAATCACGTGCCTTACTGGATCAAGCAACCCGCCGAGCTGAGCGAACGGCTGGCGCAGCGGCCGGCCCGTATCGGCCTGGATACCGAATTCGTCCGCGAACGCACCTACTGGCCGCAACTGGCGCTGGTGCAGATGGCGGTGGGCAACGAAATCCTGCTGATCGATCCGCTGATCCCGGGCATGCCGCAGGCGCTGGCGCCGTGGCTGAGCGATCCGGGCATCCTCAAGATCATGCACAGCGCCAGCGAAGACCTGGTCGCCTTCAAGTGCGCCTGCGGCACCCTGCCGCGGCCGTTGTTCGACACCCAGATCGCCGCCGGCCTGGCCGGGCTCGGTGCCGGCATGGGCTACCAGAAGCTGGTGCTGGAGATCACCGGCGTGCACCTGGCCAAGGGCGAGACCCGCTCGGACTGGCTGCGCCGCCCGCTGTCGCCGGCGCAACTCGAATATGCCGCCGACGACGTGCGCCACCTGTTCGCCCTGCACGACGCGCTGCAGGCGCGGCTGCAGACCCTGGAGCGCAGCGACTGGCTGCACGAGGACGGCGAACGCCTGCTCGGCACCGTCGAACAGGACGACGGCGAGCGCTGGCCGCACCTGGGCATGCGCTCGGCGCAGTTCATGGACCGCCCGGCGCAACTGCGCCTGCTGCGCCTGTTGCGCTGGCGCGACGCGCAGGCCCGGCACAGCGACAAGCCGCGCAGCTGGATCCTGGACAACGAACTGGCCGCCACCCTGGCGCGGTTCCCGCCGCAGGACCAACCGGCCATGCTGGCGCTGTTCGATAAACACCCAAAAGCGCCGCGCAAGCTCAGCGATGCGCTGTGGCAGGCGCTGACCACGCCGCTGGCCGACGAAGCCGACGCGCCGCAGGCGCTGGCCGCCAGCGACGACAACAAGGCCGCGCTGAAGCGGCTGCAGGACGCGGTGGCCGCGCGCAGCGCCGAACTCGGCCTGCCCGACGGCCTGCTGGCCTCGCGCAAGCACCTGGAAGCCCTGCTGGAAAGCGCGCAATGGCCGCAGCCGCTGGCCGGCTGGCGCAGGCGCGAGCTGGAACCGCGGCTGCAACCGCTGCTGGCGGCCGCGCGCTGAGCGGCTGAGCCCGGGCCGCGATCGGAAATGAAAAAAGGCCAGGAATTCCTGGCCTTTTTCGTTCGCTCAGTACTTGAAGAGCGGGAACTTCAGATCCGGGTGGCGCGCCTTCCACTCGTTGTAGGCGGCGGTGCCTTCCCAGGCGGCGAACGCCTTCGGGGTGCGGCCGCGGCCGGACCAGGTTTCGCCGGTATGCGGCAACTGGTACTTCGGCTTGACCTCGCTGCGGCCACCGGCGGACTTGCTGCTGGCCGGCTTGGGCGCCGCGCTGGTCACGTAGGCGGCGATCTCGTTGCGCTGCTTGGCGCTGAAGAACTCGGCGAACTGCTCCAGCAGCGACAGCACATTGGCGTGCGCCGCATTGGTTTCGCCCTCGCGCGCCTGCCGCTCCTGCTCTTCCAGCTTGCGCATTTCTTCCTGCAGCTTGGCCTTGGCTTCGGCGATCTGTTGCAAGTTGCGAACTTCCGTCATGTGTAAAAGACCTGTCTTTAGGTAAAAAGGTATGAGGCGGACGGTATGTTGCGTCCGGAACGAAATCACTGCGGGAGATTTCGGCCGCCGAGTATATCGACTCCATGCGAGCGCTGTAGACAGCATGCTGAGCGCGTCTGCGCTGGCGCCCGACCGGCCCCGCCCCGGCGCGGCCGATGTTGCACTGCCCTCTTGGCATGCGGCCCCGTGCCCAGTTACACTACGCGTCTGATGTGGGGCGGTAGCTCAGCTGGGAGAGCGTCGCGTTCGCAATGCGAAGGTCGAGGGTTCGATCCCCTTCCGCTCCACCATCTTACCGTCTTCGACGGTGCAAACGAGGTCAGACAGCCATCGGGCTCTCTGGCCTTTTTTGTTGGCCGGTCTTGCACTTGGATGCGCTCGATCGCGCGATGTCGGCCATGCGTCGTTGGCCGGGAATCCCGAGCCTTCGTCCTGACGGACGGGAAGCGGGAGCACTGCGCTCCCGCCGCCACTTCGCTCAGTCCTGCGCGCCCTGCCCCGGCTCATCCTGGCCGGAACGCGGGCCGCGCTCGTGCGCCTCGCGCAGCTTCTGGTCTTCCAGGCCGGGCCGCTGCTTGGCGGTGTCGTCCTGGGCACGGTCCTGCCGGCCCTCGTGGATGCCCTGCTGCTTGCCGGACTGGGTGGTCTCGTCTTTTTTTGCCATGGTCTGCACCTCGCTGGGGCGGATGCCCGTTTCAGGCCACCCTAACGAGGCCGCCGTGATGCATGGATCACGGCGTGGCGGACCTCACGCCGCCAGCGCTGCTGTGCCGGCCTCGACGATGTCGTCGCTGCGCAGCAGCCGCGCGCGGTCCAGCAGGATCACCAACCGATCCTCCAGCTTGCCCATGCCCTGCAGCAGGTCGCGGCGGATATCGCTGCCGAAGGCCGGCGGCGCCTCGATCTGCTGCGGCGGCAGTTCCAGCACCTCGTTGACCGCGTCCACCAGCAGGCCGAAGGACTGCGTGCCACCGCCCTCGTCGGTGGCGGCGGTGGCGATGACGATGCAACTGCGCCGGGTGACCTGGCTGGGCGCGCGGCCGAGCCGCGACTGCAGGTCCACCACCGGCACCACCGCGCCGCGCAGGTTGATCACCCCGCGCACGCAGGCCGGCATGGTCGGCACCGGGGTCGGCGTGCGGTACTCGATGATCTCGTGGATGCCGGCGATGTTGAGCCCGAACAGTTCGCGATCCAGTTGGAAGGTCAGGAACTGGCAGCCGCTCTGCGGCGTGTCTCCGGCCGCGCTCTCGTAGCGATCGTTGCGCATGGTGTTCCCCTTCAGAAGTTGACGAACTGGCCTTCGTCCGGCGCATCCGCCAGCGCGTAGGCCGGCACCGGCCGCGCGCGCGGGCGCAGGCCCTTGCCGGCGTTGCGCAGCGGCCGGGTGGCGGCCGGCCTGGGCGTCACCTGCGCAGCGCGGCGTGGCGCGGCCAGGTCCTGTTCGCGGTTGAGGCGGAAGAATCCCATCGCCTGCTGCAACGATTCGGCCTGGGTGCTCATCTGTTCGGCGGTCGCCGCCAGTTGCTCGGACGCCGCGGCGTTCTGCTGCGTGGCCTGGCTGAGCTGGGACACCGCCAGGTTGATCTGGGTGACGCCGGAGGACTGCTCCTGTGAGGCCGAGGCGATTTCCTGCACCAGATCCGAGGTCTTCTTGATGCTGGGCACGATGGTGCCGAGCAGGTTGCCGGCGCGATCGGCCAGGCCCACGCTGCTGGCGGCGACTTCGCCGATCTCCTGCGCGGCGACCTGGCTGCGCTCGGCCAGCTTGCGCACTTCCGCGGCGACCACGGCAAAACCCTTGCCGTGCTCGCCGGCGCGCGCGGCCTCGATCGCCGCATTCAGCGCCAGCAGATTGGTCTGGTAGGCGATGTCGTCGATGATGCCGATCTTCTGCGCGATCTGCTTCATCGCATGGGTCGAGGCCAGTACCGCCTCACCCCCCTCCACCGCTTCCTTGGCCGCCTGCGCCGACATGCCCTCGGTGACCTTGGCGTTGTCGGTGTTCTGCGCGATGGACGCGGTCATCTGCTCCAGCGACGCACTGGTTTCCTCCACGCCGGAGGCCTGCTCGGTGGCGGCCTGGCTCAGCGACTGTGCGGTGGCGCTGACTTCCTCGGACGAACCGGCCAGCGATTGCGCACTGGCATTGACCTCGCCCACCACGTCCGCCAGACGCTCGACCATCGTCTGCAGCGCCACCATCGCGCTGGTGGTGTCGTTGGGGCGGGTCGGCACCTGCACGGTGAGATCGCCGCGGGCGATCCGCGAGGCCACTTCCATCACCGTGCTCGGCTCGCCGCCGAGTTCGCTCATCAGCGACCGCGCGATCAGGAAACCGATCGCCGACGCGCACAGCGCCGCGATCAGACTACCCACGATCAGGGTGAGGTTGGTGCGCTGCTGCAGTTGCTCGGCCTCGGCCGCGCGCACAGCCAGCAACTCGCTCTCGGCGCGGCGCACTTCGGCCATGCGGTCGCGCATCGCATCCATGTAGCCCTTGCCCTTGGAAGCGCGCACCGAGGCGGCCAAGGCCTCCATCGTCGCCTGGCCCTGGTTGACGTCCTTGCGCAGCGCGATCTGCGGATGCACCGCCTGGCTGAGCCATTGCGCCTGGGTCTGCTTCAGCGCGTTCAGGCGTTCCTGCTGCTTGGGATTGTCCGCGGTCAGTTCCTGCGCGGTGCGCAGGTGGCTGTCGAAGCTGGCGACGCCGTCGCGGTAGGGCTGCAGGAACGCGTCCTCGCCGGTCAGCGAGAAGCCGCGCGTGCCGGTCTCGATGTTGATCAGGCTGCTCAGCGCAGCATCGACTTCGGCGATCACTTTGTAGGTGTGGGTGTTCCAGTAATTGGCCTGCGACAACGCGGACACGTTGAAGTAGGCCACGCCGGCCAGCGCCAGCAGGATGCACAGGACCACGGCGAAACCGCCGTAGAGTTTGGTGGCGATCTTGAGATTCTTCAGCACGGCACTCTCCCGGCAATGGGCAGTTGTGACAACGACAGCGACACGGAACTGGCGGCGCGACCGGCGCCGCCAGGGAATGGATCAGGCGCGGCCCAGCAGTGCTTCGCTGCGGTCGCGATTGCCTGCACCGGGACGGCGCGCGGCAGCGGAGGTGGCACGCGGCGCCCAGCGCGAACCCGCAGCGCGCAGCGGCAGCGGCGCTTCGCTTTCGTCCAGCGTCTGCGCGGCGCGGCGCGCGGCGGCCGACAACTGGAAGAAGGCCATGCTTTCCTGCAACTGCACGGCCTGCGTGCTCATCGATTCGGCGGTGGCGGCCAACTCTTCGGAGGCGGTCGCGTTCTGCTGGGTGATCTGGCTCAGCTGCACCACCGCCACGTTGATCTGGGTGACGCCGGAGGACTGCTCCTGCGAGGCGGCAGCGATTTCCTGCACCAGGTCCGAGGTCTTCTTGATGCTCGGCACGATGGTCTCCAGCAATTGCCCCGCGCGCTCGGCCAGCTCCACGCTGGAACCGGCGACCTCGCCGATCTCCTGCGCGGCGACCTGGCTGCGCTCGGCCAGCTTGCGCACTTCCGCCGCCACCACCGCGAAGCCCTTGCCGTGCTCGCCGGCGCGCGCGGCCTCGATCGCTGCGTTCAACGCCAGCAGGTTGGTCTGGTAGGCGATGTCGTCGATGATGCCGATCTTGTGCGCGATCTGCTTCATCGCCGCCACCGTGGCCACCACCGCCTTGCCGCCTTCCAGAGTCTCGCGGGCCGCCTGCGCGGCCATGCCGTCGGTGACCTTGGCGTTGTCGGTGTTCTGCGCGATCGAGGCGGTCATCTGCTCCAGCGAGGCGCTGGTTTCTTCGACGCTGGCGGCCTGCTCGGTCGAGGCCTGGCTCAGCGACTGCGCAGTGGCGCTGACTTCCTCCGACGCACCGGCCAGGCTCTGCGCACTGGCGTTGACCTCGCCGACCACCTGCTGCAGTTTCTCGACCATGCGCTGCATCGCCAGCAGCAACTGCGCGGTCTCGTCGCGGCCGCGCACCTCGATCGACATGCTCAGGTCTCCCTCGGACAGCGCATTGGCCACGCTGACCGCCTTGCCGATCGGCCGGGTCACGCTGCGGCTGATGAACACGCCCAGGCTCACGCCGAGCAGCACGCCGCCGATCACGATGGCGAGCATGGTGCGGGTGCTGCTGGCGTAGATTTCGTCGGTGACATCGTTGGCCTTGGAGGCATTGGCCTCCTTGATCTCGCTCAGTTCCGACATCAGCGCATCCAGTTCGTCGGAGCTGCTGCGCACGCCCTTGGACAGTTCCGCGAGCTGCGCGTTGCCTTCCGGGAGCGGCTCGCGCATCACCGACTCGACGAACTGGCCGCGCCGCTCCAGGTAGGTCTTCCACACCTGGTCGAAGCGGGCCAGCTTGGCCAGCGTCGCCGGGTCGTCGAACGACGTCCTGGCCTTGTCCATATGCTCGACCACCTTGGCGGTGTATTTGTCGAGGCTGGCGACATGCTTGGCGCGGTCTTCCGCGGTGCTGGCCAACTGCAGGTTGGCGCGCGCGCGGCCGGCATTGATCAGATTGATGTTGGCCTCTTTCAGGTGCGACAGGCCAAGCAGCTCGCGCTCGTACAGCGCGGTGGCGTAGTCGTTGATCCGGCCCGAGTTGCGGATGCCGACCCAGCCGATGCAGGCGCCGATCGCCGCCACGATCAGGAATGCCGCCGTCAGCCTGACCCCGATTTTCATATTGCCCAACATGGTGTGTACCCCGATTTGTGTGTGTCCGCCTGCGCCGGGCGATGCATCCGGCTGCGTGTCGCGGCGCCTCGCGGAGCGATGCCTCTGACTGAGTCGCCAGAGGACCGCTGCGCTGCAACGTCATGCGTGAGGGCTATCGGCGCAATCGAGGGCGCCTTTAAATCGCGTGAAAATTGCGGAATCCCGCATAAGACAAGCGCTTTCGCGACATTCGTGAATGCGCAAGAGGCATTGCGCTGCGGTGCTCAACGCGCAGCCGAGCAGACTTGGGTCGCAGCGCACCGATGCCGCACTTGTTCTGCAATGGCAGAACATCCCGGTTTTGCACCGGAGCCAAAGTGGGATACCAACCCCTTTAATTTGTAGACAGAATGTGAAAGCAGCGCCGCGATGTCACAAGCGCGATCGTGGCGGGCGGGCGCGGCGCATTGCCTTCACGCCATCTGCGGTGCCACAAGCGTGCGCCGTTCCGCGGCAGCGCCACCGCGCAACAGCCGCTGCGCATGCGCATGCTCCTCGGCATTCATGTCCTGCAGCGGCTCGAAGCGCTCGCCGACCCAGCTCGCCATCGGCACGCCATCGCGGTACAGCACGCGCGCGCCCGGCAGCCGCGGTACCCGCGTGCCGGGGAGCACGCTGCCGAGGAGATTGGCCGGATCGGCGGCAGCCACGCACAGCCAGTGGCCGTCGCCGGGCTGGCGGCGTATCTGCCGCAGCAGGCCGATCGCCTCCGGCAGGGCGAACTGTTCGCCGGACAGGCCGTCGATGAAGCGCCCACCGCGGATCTCGCCGCGCGCCTCCAGCCGATGGTAGACGCGCAGCAGTTCGCGCCACGGCGGCAGCCACGCCGCCTCGCGCTCGAGCAGGCGCCAGCAGACCACGCCGTAGCGGCGCAGCAGGGTCCTCGCGGCGTGCTCGACCGCCTCGCTGCGTGCGGCCGGGTCGTCGACCTCGGTGTCGGCACGCAGCACCGCCCAGCGTCCGGCGTCCTGGATGCCGCCGTACAGCGCCATGCGCGGCCGCCGCCGCGACAGCACCGAGGGCCGCTTCGAGGGCGGCACCAGCAGGGCGCGCAGGCCGGCGTAGCTGTCGCAATGGACCCGGCCGGCGGCGACCAGCTCGGCCAGCGCCGCTTCCAGTTCGGTGGACAGCAGGCGCGTCGCCTCGGCGATCTCGTCGAAGAACGAGGCGCCATGCGCCTCGAGATGGTCGGCCACCTTGCGCGTGCGCGAGCCCAACGCGCCGGCTTCCGGCGCTGGCGACAGCCGCGACCAGTGGCCGGCGCTGCGCCGCGGCAGCAGCAGGATGGGCGTGCTGCGCAGCGTCGGTGCGGCGCCGCCGGCGCCGGGGCGCAGCCGCGTCCACAGCGTGCGTCCGGCGCTGCAGGCCTCGTCCAGCCACGCCGGGCGGTAGTCGCGCACCCGCGCCGGCAACAGCTCGGCCTCCCACAGCGGCGCCGCGACCTCCACGCCCTCCAACTGTGCCAGTACCGCGCCCAGCGCCTCGGCGCCGGCGACCTGCCCCTCCGCGTCCAGATGCTGCCAGCGGAACAGGAAGCGCGCGTAATCGCGCGGCGCCACCGGCTCGATCTCACGGCGCAGGCGGCCGAGGGTGTAGCGGTGGATCCGTGCCAGCAGATGGCGCTCGCACCATTCCTCGGCGTCGGCATCGGCGCTGAAGCGCCCGCCCAGCACATAGCCGTCCTGCTGCAGCGCCAGCAATCCCGCCTGCACCTCGCGCAGCGGCAGGTGCAGCGGCCCGGCCAGCGCGGGCGCGGTGACCGGCCCCAGCCCCGCCAGGCGCCAGCGCAGCAGTTCGCGCACCGCGCTGTCGCGGTCCCAGTCGGCGACCGCATAGCCCGCGGGAACGGCGATGGCCGGCTGCGCACTGGCCTGCGGGTACAGCGGCGCCACCGCCGCCAGCGCCTCGGCCGCCACCCACAGCGCCGCCGCGGCGCCGTCGACACCGTGCAGGCAGGTGGCGCGCGCGTCGGCGGCCAGTTCCTCCAGCCGCTGCCGCCACTGCGGCTGCGCGGCGACCTCGTCCGCGCTCACCACGCCGAGCGTGAGCAGCGCTTCGTGCATCTCGTCGCGGCTGCGCGGCTGCGGCCAGGCCTCCTCGCGCACCGCGGCGATCGCCTGCAGGTCCAACTGGCCGAGATCGTCGGCGCTGTCCGGATCCTGGTAGCGGCGGTTCTGCACCGCCTGGGTCCGTCGCTCCTCCAGCGGTGCATCGTCGAGGAAGGCATAGGGCCGCGCCTCCAGGGCCTCGGCCGCCAGCGGGGATGGCGCGGTCAGTTCGTGCGCCAGCACGCGCACGGCGCCGGCCTCGATGCCGTGCAGCAGTTGCAGCCAGCCGGCGCTGTCCATCGCCTCGTCCAGGCAATCGCGCAGGGTCTGCGCCACCAGCGGGTGCTCGGGAATCTCGCGCTCGCCGACCAGGTTCTCCGCGCAGGCCACCTGGTCGGGAAACACCGTGGCCAGCAGGTCCTCAGACTTCATCCGCTGCAGTTGCGGGGCGACCTTGCGGCCGCCGGTGAAGCGCGGCAGCGCCAGCGCGTTGGTGGCGTTCCAGCGCCAGCGCACGCCGAACAGGGGCGCGTCCAGCAGCGCCTGCACCAGCACGTCCAGCGCCGAGGCGGCGCGCAGGTAACGCGCCACCTCGTCCAGGGCGAAACTGTGCCGGGTCGACAGCGACAGCACGATCGCGTCCTCGGTCGCGGCCGCCTGCAGTTCGAAATTGAAGGTGCGGCAGAACCGCTTGCGCAGGGCCAGGCCCCAGGCGCGGTTGATGCGGCTGCCGTAGACGCTGTTGATCACCAGCTGGGTGCCGCCGGTGGCGTCGAAGAAGCGTTCCAGCACGATGCACTGCTGGGTCGGCAAGGCGCCCAGCGCCGCATGCGCGCGGCCCAGGTAATCGACGATCTGCTGCGCAGCGGCCGCGTCCAGCGCCAGCGGGCCACACAGCCACTGCAGCGCCTGGGTCGCCCCGCCCTGCTGCAGCGCCTGTTCGAGTTCGGCACGCAGCCGCGACACGCCCAGCGACAACGCGTCGCTGCGCCCGGGCGCTTCGCCGATCCAGAACGGAATATTGGGCGGCGCGCCGCGCGCATCCTCCACCCGCACCCGCCCCGCTTCCACGCGCAGGATGCGGTAGCTGGCGTTGCCGAGCTGGAACACGTCGCCGCCCAGGCTCTCCACCGCGAAATCCTCGTTGACCGTGCCGATGGTCTGCGCCTGCGGCTCCAGCACCACGCTGTAGTCGCCGGTCTCGGGAATGGTGCCGCCGGAAGTGAGCGCGGCCATCCGCGCACCGCGGCGCTGGCGCACGCGGCGATGCACCGCATCGCGATGCAGGTAGCCGGCGCGCGGCCCCAGGCGCGTGCTGAAGCCTTCGCAGAGCATGCGCAGCACCGCGTCGAACTGCGCGCGCGGCAGCGCCGCATACGGCAAGGCGCCACGCACCAGCGCGTACAGCGCGTCTTCTTCCCACTCCTGGCAGGCGACCTCGGCCACGAGCTGCTGGGCGAGCACGTCCAGCGGCGCATCGAGCATGCGCAGCGCATCCAGTTCGCCGCGACGCACACAATCCAGCAAGGCCGCGCACTCGACCAGGTCGTCGCGCGACTGCGGAAACAACCGCGCCTTCGGCGTGCCGCCCACCGCATGTCCGGAACGGCCGGCGCGCTGCAGGAACGCGGCGATGGAGCGCGGCGAGCCGAGTTGGCAGACCAGGTCGACATCGCCGATGTCCAGCCCCAGTTCCAGCGATGCCGTGGCCACCAGCACCTGCAGGTCGCCGGCCTTGAGCCGGCGCTCGGCGAGCAGCCGGGTCTCGCGCGCCAGGCTGCCGTGATGCGCCGCCACCGCCTGCGTGCCGAGCAGTTCGCCGAGGTGCCGGGCGGTGCGCTCGGCCATGCGCCGGGTGTTGACGAACACCAGGGTGGTGCGGTGCGCGCGCACCAGCTCGGCCAGGCGCGTATACACCTGCTGCCACTGGTCGGCGGACATGGTCGCGCTGAGCGGCGTCGGCGGCACCTCCAGCGCCAGGTCGCGGGCGCGCGCATAGCCGATGTCGACGATGGCGCAGTCGGCAACGCCGTCGTGCACCGCGGCGCTGCCGACCAGGAACCGCGCGACCGCCTCGATCGGCTTCTGCGTCGCCGACAGGCCGATGCGCAGCGGCGGCACCTCGCACAGCTGCTGCAGGCGCTGCAGCGACAGCGCCAGGTGGCTGCCGCGCTTGTTCGCCGCCAGCGCATGGATCTCGTCGACGATCACCGTGCGCACATGCCGCAGCGTCTCGCGCCCGGACACCGAGCCGAGCAGCACGTACAGCGATTCCGGCGTGGTCACCAGCACGTGCGGTGGACGCCGCCGCGCCTGCGCACGCTCGCGCTGCGGCGTGTCGCCGGTGCGCACCGCCGTGCGGATCTGCACATCCGGCAACCCAAGCGCCGCGAGCTCGTCGCGGATGCCCTGCAGCGGCGCCTCGAGATTGAGCTGGATATCGTTTGAAAGCGCTTTCAGTGGCGACACGTACAGCACCTGGGTGCGGTCCTGCAGGCCGCCTTCACGCAGGCCTTCGCGCACCAGCGCGTCCAGTGCGGCCAGAAACGCCGTCAAGGTCTTGCCGGAGCCGGTCGGCGCAGCCACCAGCGTATGCCGCCCGGCCTGGATCGCCGGCCACGCCTGTTCCTGCGCCGGCGTGGGCGCAGCGAAACGCTGCTCGAACCAGCGTGCCACGGCGGGATGGAAGCGCGTTTGCGCCAACGACATGCGATCTCCTAAGCCACCGCCGCAACGCATGCGGAGCGCACCGACGATGCCACCGATGCATATTGTCCACGCGATTGTCTCGCGCCATCGGCTCGGCAATGAAAATGGTGACGTTATCTGGGCAATCAAGCGCATTCACGCGCGAGCGCTGTTTTTACGGGCTTTTCTATTAAGCGTTCATCGAACGACATAATGTCTACCACTCGCTCCGCAGAGCGCGGTTATGTTGTCGACAGCATCACGTATCCCGGCCTAGCGTTTGCGCATGACGCATGAGCTTCGCTTCTGGGAACGGAAATGCGGCACGGCAACACCAACGAACAATGGCATCGCCCATCGCGCGTGCGGGACGCTCCATCCCGTACACGCGATCGCGGCGGCGCGTGTTCGCGTCGCCTCCGCCTCCGTGTCCCTTCGATGTCGATCTGCCGTCGCCTTGCGGCGTATGGCAGCGATGGCGGCGGCATCCGCCATCGGGTCCGGCCCTGCCGGATCGCGCATGCCTTGTCCCTTTCCACCAGCCATCGCCAAGGAGCATCACCAATGGCACAGAGCAGCCCGTTCCTCTCCAGCAACGACCTCGGCCAGCGCCGCGGCAACGACGCGCAACCGTCGCTCGGCGTCGCGCCGAACGTGTTCGAAGGCAACGACCCGGCCGCGATCGCACACGCGCTCAAGCAGTCGGCCGACCTGCACGCACGCCGCCGCACCGGTCCGTATCGCTCGGCCATGTCGATGCTGACCTTCTACATCAATCGCGCCGGCGACCAGTTGCCGGAGCAGCGCCGCAAGATCCTGGAGCAGGCCAAGGACGAGTTGCGCAGCCTGTACGGCAAACCGCGCAAGGATGGCGCCGGCGATTGAGCGCAGGCACGCGCGCAGCGTGATGGAGCGAGCAGTTCCGCACGCTGCCTACGCGAGGCGCGCGCCGCCCGATTGCCGTTCTCCAACGCAGTGCCACATGATGCGGACATGGCCAAGGCATCCGACATTTCGGACCTCATCCAGCACACTGCCGCCGCGACGCAGGACGACGCGGCGCTGCTGTCGCGCATCATCCTGGCGCAGGGCGAAATCGCCGCGGCCGGCGGCGATCCGCTGCAGGTGGTCGACGTGGTCACCCACCGCGCACAGGAACTGACCCGCTCCAACGGCGCGGTGGTGGAGATGTGCGACGGCAACGACATGCTGTACTGGTCGGCCAGCGGCGTCGCCGAGCGCCACCTCGGCCTGCGCCTGCCCAGCAACGGCAGCCTGTCCGGCCTGTGCATGCGCAGCGGCCAGGTATTGCGCTGCGACGATTCGGAAATCGATCCGCGCGTGGACCGCGAGGCCTGCCGCCGCATCGGCCTGCGCTCGATGCTGGTGGTGCCGCTGCGCTACGGCGACCGCAGCATTGGCGTGCTCAAGGTGTTGGCGCCGCAACCCAACGCCTACAGCGCGCAGGACGTGCGCACCCTGGAACTGCTGGCGACCCTGGTCGGGGCGACGCTGGCGCTGGCGATGGACCGTGCCGCGCTGCAGACCGACATCGCGCGCCGCCAGGACGTGGAAAAGCATGCCTTCCGCGAGAAGGCGGCGATCGCCACCCGCATCCGCGAGACCATCGCCGGCGCACGCCTGCAGATCGTGACCCAGCCGGTGCTGGCGCTGGCCTCGCAGCGCATCGTCGGCGTGGAGGCGCTGTCGCGCTTTCCGGCCAACCCGGCACTGCCGCCGCTGCGCTGGTTCGACGACGCCAGCCGGGTCGGGCTGGCGCTGGACCTGGAACTGGCCGCCGCGCGCCAGGCGCTGGAGCTGCTGGCGCAGTTGCCGGCGCCGCTGTACCTGGCGATCAACGTGTCCGCGCAGACGCTACTGCATCCGCAGTTGCAGGCGCTGCTGCACGGCCACGACCTGTCGCGGATCGTGCTGGAAATCACCGAGCAATTGCAGGCGCCGGACTATCCGCGCCTGTCCGAGCACATCGGCCTGCTGCAACGGCAGGGCCTGCGCATTGCCCTCGACGATGCCGGCACCGGCTTCGCCAGCCTGCGCCACCTGCTGCACCTGGCGCCGGACATCATCAAGCTGGATCTGACCCTGACCCGCGGCATCGATGCCGAACCGCGCCGGCAGCGGCTGGCGCTGGCGATCCTGTCCTTCGCCGCCGAAACCAATGCCGACGTGGTCGTCGAAGGCATCGAGACCGAGAGCGAACTGGCGACGCTGCAGGCGCTGGGCGCGCGCTACGGCCAGGGCTACCAGCTCGCCCATCCCGGGCCGCTGTCGGCGCATCTGGCGCGCTACCCGGCGATCGGCGACGGCGGCGGCTGAGTCTCGCGGGCGATCGAGCGTTGCGTCCCGGCCACGCCCTCAACGGACATCCTGTGTAGGAGCGGCTCTTGTCCCCTTTTCGGGATCAGCCGCGACAGAGCGCCAACGGTAATGCCCCGTCGCAGCTGAAGGTGCCCGCCCCCTGGGACCCACACCGGCGTCGACGAGAACGCCACGCGCAGACGCGGCGCCTGCACAAACGCCAGACAAGAAAAAAGCGGGCCGAAGCCCGCTTTTTCCTGGAACGACGCTGGCAGCGTGCGGCTTATTCGGCCGACGCGCCCTCGCCTTCTTCCACGGCCTTCATCGACAGGCGGATGCGGCCCTGCTTGTCGACTTCCAGCACCTTGACCTTGACCACGTCGCCTTCCTTCAGCTTGTCGCCGACCTTCTCCACGCGCTCGCTGGAGATCTGCGAGACGTGCACCAGGCCGTCCTTGCCCGGCAGGATGGTCACGAACGCGCCGAAGTCCATGATCTTGGCGACCTTGCCTTCGTAGATGCGGCCCGGCTCGACGTCCGAGGTGATCTGCTCGATGCGCGACTTGGCCGCCTGCGCGGCGATCGCGTTGACCGAGGCGATGACGATGGTGCCGTCGTCCTGGATGTCGATCTGGGTGCCGGTTTCCTTGGTGATCGCCTGGATGGTCGAACCGCCCTTGCCGATCACTTCGCGGATCTTGTCCGGGTGGATCTTGATCGTCAGCAGGCGCGGCGCGTAGTCGCTCAGCTCCGCACGCGGGGTGGTCAGCGCCTTGGACATCTCGCCGAGGATGTGCAGACGGCCGGCCTTCGCCTGGGCCAGGGCCTGCTTCATGATCTCTTCGGTGATGCCTTCGATCTTGATGTCCATCTGCAGCGCGGACACGCCGTCGGCGGTACCGGCGACCTTGAAGTCCATGTCGCCCAGGTGATCTTCATCGCCCAGGATGTCCGACAGCACCACGAAGTCGTTGCCTTCCTTCACCAGACCCATGGCGATACCGGCCACCGGCGCCTTCACCGGCACGCCGGCGTCCATCAGCGCCAGCGACGATCCGCAGACCGAGGCCATCGACGAGGAACCATTGGATTCGGTGATTTCCGAGACCACGCGGATGGTGTACGGGAACTCTTCCATGGTCGGCATCACGGCCAGCACGCCGCGCTTGGCGAGGCGGCCGTGGCCGATTTCGCGACGCTTGGGCGCGCCGAAGCGGCCGCACTCGCCCACCGAGTAGGGGGGGAAGTTGTAGTGGAACAGGAAGTTTTCCTTGTACTCGCCGGAGACCGCGTCGATCACCTGGCCGTCGCGGGCAGTGCCCAGCGTGGTGACCACGATCGCCTGGGTCTCGCCGCGGGTGAACAGCGCCGAGCCGTGGGTACGCGGCAGCACGCCGGCCTGCACGCTGATCGGACGCACGGTGTCCAGCGCACGGCCGTCGATGCGCACCTTGGTGCTCAGCACCGAACCGCGCATGGTCTGGTATTCCAGCTCGCCGAATTCCTTGGCCAGGTCAGCGGCGACCCAGTTCTCGGCGGTGGCGCGCGGCGCCAGCTGCGCCAGCACGTCCTTCTTGATCGCGGCGATGGCGTCGCGGCGCTGCAGCTTGTCGCGCACCTGGAACGCGGCGGCCAGCTGCTCGCCGACGGCTTCCTTCAGCGCGGCGATCATGGCCTCGTTCTTGGACGGGGCGACCCAGTCGGACGGCTTGGTGCCGGCTTCGACGGTCAGTTCGTTGATCGCGTTGATGACCTTCTGCATCTCGCGATGGCCGAAGGTGACCGCGCCCAGCATCACTTCTTCCGACAGCAGCGCGGCTTCGGACTCCACCATCAGCACCGCGTTGGCGGTACCGGCGACGACCAGCTCCAGCTGCGAATCCTTCAGATCCGACACGGTCGGGTTGAGGATGTACTCGCCGTTCTTGTAGCCGACCTTGGCGGCGCCGATCGGGCCCTTGAACGGGGTGCCGGCCAGCGACAGGGCGGCCGAGGCGCCGATCAGCGCGGCGATGTCGCCGTCGATGTCCGGGTTCATCGACATCACCGTGGCGATGATCTGCACTTCGTTCTTGTAATCCTCCGGGAACAGCGGACGGATCGGACGGTCGATCAGACGCGAAATCAGCGTCTCCTTCTCGGTCGCACGGCCCTCGCGCTTGAAGAAGCCGCCGGGGATGCGGCCGCCGGCGTAGAACTTCTCCTGATAGTCGACCGTCAGCGGGAAGAAGTCCTGACCTTCGCGCGCGCTCTTGGCGGCGACGGCGGTGACCAGCAGTACGGTGTCGTCCATCTTGACGATGACGGCGCCGCCGGCCTGGCGGGCGATCTCGCCGGTTTCGAGGGTGACGGTGTGCTTGCCGTACTGGAAGGTTTTGGTGATTTTTGCCACGGGGTTTCCTTGGATGATGCTGTCTGCAAATGGACCGCTGACGGCCCATGCCGCTGGCGGGTGGCCGGGAGGATCCGGCCGGTGGCGCGGAGCGATCCCCGGGCCACGGTACTACCCAAAACAAAACCGCGGCGCATCGCTGCGCCGCGGTGGGGTTCGTTGACTCAGCGACGCAGGCCGAGCTTCTCGATCAGCGCCTTGTAGCGCTCGCCATCCTTCTTCTTCAGATAGTCGAGCAGGCTGCGGCGGCGGTTGACCATCTGCAGCAGGCCGCGGCGGCTGTGGTGATCCTTCTTGTGGGTCTTGAAGTGGCCGGTCAGCAGCTCGATGCGGGCGGTCAGCAGGGCGACCTGCACTTCCGGCGAACCGGTGTCGGCAGCGCCGCGCTTGTTTTCTTCGATGACTTTCTGGGTGTCGATGGACATGAGGTTTTTTCTCTGAGATGCGGGGCCGGCAGGAACGTGCAGAGGACGCACCGCCTGGCTCGCCGATTGCGAAGGATTGCGCCGGAGCGCAGCGTGCCGGAAAGGCCGCGAAATTGTACCGGCCCCGGACCGGGGGAACAAGGTGTTAAGACAGCGTCATGACTGAACGACAGTCAGGCACGGTCCGCCGCGGCCGTTTTGCGGTCACGGATTGAACATGCGCTGCGGCGCCAGCAGCCCGCTCGCATCGACCTGGCCCAGGCCGAGCGGGACGCCGTCGGCGTCGAACACCGCGGCCAGGCCGGGCGCCCAGGCCGGATCGCGCAGCCGCTGGCCCATGCGGAAGCGCTGCGCCGCAGCATGCTCCAGGCGCACCGGCGGGAAATCGGCCAGGCCGGCGGCCAGCGGCAGCACCAGCGCGTCCAGTGCCGCCGGATCCTGCGCGGCCAGGTGCTGCAGGTGCTCCAGGGTGACCATCTGCGGGTTGCGGAACGGTTCCACCCACAGCCGCCGCAGCGCGGCGATATGCGCACCGCAGCCCAGCGCCTCGCCCAGGTCGCGGGCCAGGCTGCGGATATAGGTGCCGGACCCGCAGGCCACGTGCAGGCGCAGGCGGTCGCCGGCATGCGCGAGCACGTCGATCGCATGCACCTCGACCTCGCGCTCTGGCGCCTCGATCGCCTCGCCGCGGCGCGCCTTGACGTACAGCGGTTCGCCGCCCTGCTTGAGCGCCGAGTAGATCGGCGCGCGCTGGCGGATGCGCCCGCGCAGCGGTGCCAGCGCCGCCTCCAGGGTCGCTGCGTCCAGCGGCGGCACCGGGCGGGTGCGCAGCACCGCGCCCTCGGCATCGTCGCTGTCGGTGGTGACGCCGAGCACGACCTCCGCCTCGTAGGCCTTGGCCGAGCCGAGCAGCAGCCCGGCCAGCTTGGTCGCCTCGCCGAAGCACAGCGGCAGCAGGCCGGTGGCGAGCGGATCCAGGCTGCCGGTGTGACCGCCCTTCTCCGCACGGAACAGCCGCCGCGCCGCCTGCAGCGCCGCGTTGGAACTCATGCCGATCGGCTTGTCGAGCAGCACGATGCCGTCGAGGCGACGGAAGACGATACGAGGCAGGCGCGGGCCGAAGACGGGCATGGGGTGCGGGCGGGGATTGGGGATTGAAGAGTCGGGAGTGGCGGATCCGGGCCCGGCATGGCGCAAGTCGAACGGCACGGGCGGAAAACGCAGGCACGCACGGGACAGCGGAAAACCGTGACGAATCGAAGAGCGCCGCGATCGCGACTGCGAAACGGGCGCTCGCATTCGGTGTCCGCACTCAAACACTGGACGCCGACGCCACGGCGTCGGCAGCGGACTCAGTCCTTGCGCGGCGCCGTGTCGGCGTCGTCGGCGGCGTGGCCGTCGTCGTCCTGCTCCTGCTGCAGTTCCGGCATGTCGCGCAGCAGATTGTCGATGCGCTCGCCGCGATCGACCGAATCGTCGTAGTGGAAATGCAGTTCGGGCACGTGGCGCAGCTTCATCGCCCGCGCCAGCTCGCTGCGCAGTTGCGGCGCCAGTTCCTTCAGGCCCTTGACCGCCTCGGCCGAGCGTTCCTGCATCAGCGCGGTGACGAACACCTTGGCATGGGCCAGATCGCGGGTGACCTCGACATCGGACACGCTGACCGACGGCAGGCCATGATCGCGCACGGCCGCATGCACGATCGTGCCGAGGTCACGCCGGATCTGCGCGGACACACGATCGGTACGGTGAAAGGATTTGGTGGGCATAGCGAAAATCTCTCTGTTCGGAATAAAGAAATCGGGAAGGGTCTGGGACGAGCGACGCACCTGCAGCGCCCCGCTCCTCCCATTCCCCAATCCCGATTCCCGATTCCCAGCTCTTACAGCGTACGCTGCACTTCGATGCGCTCGAAGCACTCGATCTGGTCGCCGGCCTTGACGTCGTTGTAGGCCTTCACGCCGATACCGCACTCGGTGCCGTTACGCACTTCGTCGACGTTCTCCTTGAAGCGACGCAGCGATTCCAGCTCGCCCTCGAACACCACGGTGTTGTCGCGCAGCACGCGGATCGGCTTGTTGCGCTTGACCACGCCCTCCACGACCATGCAGCCGGCGACGGCACCGAACTTGGAGCTGCGGAACACGTCGCGCACCTGGGCGATACCGATGATCTCTTCGCGGATCTCCACGCCCAGCAGGCCGGACGCCACCTGCTTCACCTGGTCGATCACGTCGTAGATGATCGAGAAGTAACGCAGGTCGATGCCGTTGGTCTCGATGATGCGCCGCGCCGAGGCGTCGGCACGCACGTTGAAGCCGATCACCGTGGCCTTGGACGCCAGCGCCGAATTCGCATCGGACTCGGTGATGCCGCCCACGCCGGAGTGGATCACGTTGATGCGGATCTGCTCGTTGGACAGCGCGGTCAGCGACTGCTTCAGCGCTTCCACCGAACCCTGCACGTCGGCCTTGATCACCAGGTTCAGCGACAGCTGGCCTTCGCCCTTGCCGAGCTGCGACATGATGTCTTCCATGCGGCTGCCCGCCGAGGACACCAGACGCGACTCGCGGCGCTTGGTCTCGCGCTGCTGCGCCACGTCCTTGGCCAGGCGCTCGTCGTCGACGACCACGAAGTCGTCGCCGGCATCCGGCACGCCGGACAGGCCCAGCACCTGCACCGGGATCGACGGACCCGCCGAATCGGGCTGCTTGCCGGTCTCGTCGAACAGCGCACGCACGCGGCCGTACTGGATGCCGCACACCAGGTAGTCGCCTTTCTTCAGCGCGCCCTGCTGCACCAGCACCGTCGCCACCGGGCCGCGGCCCTTGTCCAGCGAGGACTCGATCACCACGCCGCTGGCGCGGCCTTCGGCCACCGCCCGCAGTTCCAGCACTTCGGCCTGCAGCGAGATCGCGTCCAGCAGCACGTCGATGCCCTGGCCGGTCTTGGCCGAGAGTTCGACGAACTGGGTGTCGCCACCGAATTCTTCGGCGACCACGTCCTGCGCCAGCAGCTCGTTCTTGACCCGCAGCGGATCGGCGCCGGACTTGTCGATCTTGTTGACCGCCACGATCAGCGGCACGCCGGCCGCCTTCGCATGCTTGACCGCCTCGACCGTCTGCGGCATCACGCCGTCGTCGGCCGCGACCACCAGCACCACGATGTCGGTGAGCTTGGCGCCACGCGCGCGCATCGAGGTGAACGCGGCATGGCCCGGGGTATCCAGGAAGCTGATGACGCCGCGGTCGGTCTCGACGTGGTAGGCGCCGATGTGCTGGGTGATGCCGCCGGCTTCGCCGGAGGCCACCTTGGTGCGGCGGATGTAGTCCAGCAGCGAGGTCTTGCCGTGGTCGACGTGGCCCATGATGGTGACCACCGGCGGCCGCGGCAGCTTCTCGCCCTGCGCGTCCTCGGTGTGCGCCAGCAGCGCGTCCTCCGCGTCGGCACTGCCGGCGCGGGTCGGCTTGTGGCCGAGTTCCTCGGTGACCAGCGCGGCGGTGTCGTGGTCGATGGTCTGGGTGATGGTGGCCATCACGCCCATCTTGAACAGCGCCTTGACCACGTCGCCGCCCTTCAGCGCGAGCTTCTGCGCCAGGTCCGCCACGGTGATGGTGTCGCCGATCGCCACTTCACGCACCACCGGTGCAGTCGGACGCTCGAAGCCGTGCGCGCCGCCGCCGCTGCGCGACGGTTCGGCCTGGCGACGGCCGCCGCTGTGGCTGCCGCCGCGCGGCTTGCCGCGCACGTTGGAACGGCGCGCGCGGTCGGCCGCGGACAGATGCAACTGGCCGGCGAAGCGGCTGGTGCTGTCGTCGTCCTCGACCCCGGCGACCATCACGTGCGAGCCGCGGGTCTTGTGCTTGTTGGCAGCGTTGTTGCGGTCGTCGCTGCGCGGCGCCGCCGGCTTGGCCGGATGCGCGGCACCGGCCGGACGCGGCGCCACCGCCGGGCGCGGCGCGCGCGGCGCAGCGGCGGCGTTGCGGTCGGCGGCAGGCGCGGACGGGGCCGCGGCCGGCGGTGCCGACTCGGCTTCCAGCGCGGCCTGGGCCGCGCGTTGCTCGGCCTCGGCGCGCTCGCGCGCTTCCTGCTCGGCCCTACGCTTGCGCTCGATTTCCTCGGCGCGCGCCCGGTCCTGCTCGGCGAGCTTCTGCTGCTCGGCCAGGTTGCGCTGCTTGGATTCCTCCAGCTTGCGCAGGATCTCGGCGCGCTCGTCGTCCACCCGTCCGCCCGCGGACGGCGCCGCACGCTCGGCGGCCAGGTCCTCGGCCGACTTCACGTAGGTGCGCTTCTGCCGGACCTCGACGTTGACCGTGGTCTTGCTGCGCCCGGCGCTGACCGTCACTTCCTGCAGCTTGCGCCGGTTCAGGGTGATCTTCTTCGGCGCCGCCTGGGCCTCTTCCTCGACCGGCTTGTCGGTCTTGCCGTGGGTACGGCGCAGGAAGCCCAGCAGCTTCATCTTTTCGGTGCTGGTGACGACCTGGTCGGGACCGCTGAACTTCATCCCGGCGTCGGCCAGTTGAACCAGCAGTTTCTCGACCGGCGTGTTCACCAGTTCGGCCAGCTTGCGGATGGTGGTTTGCTGCGACATTCGGATCCTATGATCTGGTTGGCGCCCCCTCGCCGCGTGCGAAGGTAGCGCGGATTCTAAGCCCTGATCGGGTCAGGGCGGCATTCATCGCTGACTCATTCGCCGCGCTCCAGGCGGGCGATCTCCTCGGCGCGGGCGGCCAGGATCAGGGCCGCGGCGCGGTCCTTGTCCAGGTCCTCGATGCCGAACTCGAGGATTTCGTCGGCAGCCAGATCCGACAGGTCCTCGCTGGTGCGCACGCCATGGCTGGCCAACGCGTAGGCGGTGCCCTCGTCCATGCCCGGCAGCGACAGCAGGTCCGCTGCCGGCACGCCGTCGTCGTCGCTCTCCTCGGCGGCCAGCGCCTCGTTGAGCAGCGCGTCGCGGGCACGCGCGCGCAATTCCTCGACGATGTCCTCGTCGAAGCCTTCCACCGCCAGCAGCTCGCCGACCGGCACGTAGGCGATTTCCTCGACCGAGTTGAAGCCCTCGGCGACCAGGATCGCGGCGATCTCCTCGTCCACTTCCAGCTTGTCCATGAACAGTTGGCGGGCCACGGCCTGCTCGGCCTCGGACTTGGCCGCGACCTGCTCGGCGGTCATCACGTTGAGCTGCCAGCCGGTCAGGCGGCTGGCCAGGCGCACGTTCTGGCCGCCCTTGCCGATCGCCTGGGCCAGGCGGTCTTCCGCCACCGCCAGGTCCATCGAGTGCTTCTCTTCATCGACGATGATCGACTGCACCTCGGCCGGCGCCATCGCGTTGATGACGAAGTTGGCCGGGTTGTCGTTCCACAGCACGATGTCCACACGCTCGCCGTTGAGCTCGTTGGACACCGCCTGCACGCGCGACCCGCGCATGCCGATGCAGGCGCCGATCGGATCGGTGCGGGTGTCGTGCGCCAGCACCGCGATCTTGGCGCGGTCGCCCGGATCGCGTGCGCAGGCCTTGATCTCGACCAGGCCCTGACCCACTTCCGGCACTTCCAGCTTGAACAGCTCGATCATGAATTCCGGCGCGGCGCGGCTGATGAACAGCTGCGGGCCGCGCGGCTCCGAACGCACCTCGGCCAGGTAGCCGCGCACGCGGTCGCCGGCGCGCAGCACGTCGCGCGGAATGCCCTTGTCCTTGGGGATGAAGGCCTCGGCGTTGCCGCCCAGGTCCACGTAGATGTTGCCGCGCTCGGCACGCTTGACCACGCCGGTGACCAGCTCGCCGACGCGATCCTTCCACGCGTCCACCACCTGCTGGCGCTCGGCCTCGCGCACGCGCTGCACGATCACCTGCTTGGCGGCCTGCGCGGCGATGCGGCCGAAGTCCGGATTCTCGATCTGCTCTTCGATGTAGTCGCCGACATCCACGCCCTCGGCCTCGTCGACCGCGTCCATCAGGCGGATCTGCCGGTCGGGCGACTCCATCACCACGTCGTCGGCCACCACTTCCCAGCGCCGGAAGGTCTCGTAGGTGCCGTCCTTGTGGTCGATGGTGACGCGCGTCAGCACGTCCTGGTCGGGGTAGCGCTTCTTCGCCGCCGACGCCAATGCGGCCTCGATCGCGTCGAAGATCACTTCGCGCGGCACGCCCTTTTCGTTGGCCACCGCGTCGACTACCAGCAACAGTTCCTTGCTCATTCTTTCGCTCCGCGCGCAGCCTCGTCGGCCGCCGGTTCGTTGGATGGTTTCTTATTGGATTTTGCGTTCTTGCCGGCCGGCTTCGGGCCCTTGCCCGGCTTGGTCGGCGCCAGGCCCAGCGCCGCCCAGTCGGGCAGGATCCGCGCCTTGTCGATGTTGTCGAAGTCCACCGCCAGTTCGGCGCCGTCGACCTCGAAGGTGATGCGGCCGGCAGCGGCGTCGGCCTGCACGATGCGCCCCTGCAGGCGACGACGGCCCTGCTGCGGCAACTTCAGCACCACCTTGGCCGATTCGCCGAGGTGGCGGGAAAACTGTTCGGCGCTGAACAGCGGCCGGTCCACGCCCGGCGAGGACACTTCCAGCGTGTAGTTGCCGCTGATCGGGTCTTCCACGTCCAGTTGCGCCGAGACCTCACGGCTGACCCGCTCGCAGTCGTCGATGTTGACCACGCGTTCGGGCTGCTCGGCCAGCGGCACGTCGATGTACAGGCGCAGCGTGGCGCCGCCGGGGGCCGGCAGGTATTCCGCGCCCAGCAGTTCCAGGCCCAACGCGTCCACGGTCGGGCCCAGCAGAGTCGCGATTTCGTTTGCCTTGTCGCTCACAGCCTGCCTTGCATCTGAAAAAATAGAAAGTCGATTGCGTGCATTTCCCGGACCCCGGAAACGACAAAGGGCCCTCTGGGCCCCTTGTCCGGTAAAACTCCGGTCACGCTGGATTCCGGTTGCGACGACGGGAACATGCGTCATCGCGAAGCCCAAACTTTCCTGCCGCAGACAACCGATGCACTGGTTGCCGCTGCAGACAAAGATGGTAGCGGGGGCAGGATTTGAACCTGCGACCTTCGGGTTATGAGCCCGACGAGCTGCCAGACTGCTCCACCCCGCAGCAGAAGCGGAATTATGAAGAATCAGTGCGTCGATTGCAAGCCCTGATTTTCATCTCGATGCGGTAGCGACGCTGCCGATCGAAGGACGCCATGATAACCGCACGCGATGGAAAACGAAACAGCAATCGCATCGCCGAATGCTAAAACGCCAACGCCGCCTTGCGGCGGCGTTGGCGAAACACAGCGGGAAACCCGCGAATTTCGCGATCAGGCCAGGTGCGCGAAGGCGCGCTGGCACCACGCCATCAGCGGGCTCCAGGCCAGGCCGAAGGCCAGCAGGCCCAGCGCGTTGACGCCCAGCGCCACGCCCAGCACGCGGTCGTCGTTGGCCGGCAGCGGCGTACCGACCGGTTCGTCGAAATACATCACCTTGATCACGCGCAGGTAGTAGAACGCGCCGATCACCGCGCACAGCACCGACAGCACGGCCAGGCCGGTCCACCACAGGTTCTGGTCGGGCACCGCGACCACCGCGCCCAGCACCGCCAGCTTGGCCCAGAAGCCCAGGAACGGCGGCACACCGGCCAGCGACGCCATGATGCACAGCACCAGCAGCGCCATCCACGGGTTGCGCGCGTTCAGGCCCTTGAAGTCGTCGATGTTCTCGGCCTCGAAGCCCTTGCGCGACAGCGCGATGATCGCGCCGAACGAGGCGGTGGACATCACCGCGTAGCAGATCGCGTAGAACAGCGCCGCCGCATAGCCGCGCTCGCCGCCGCCGGCCACGCCGAGCAGCAGGAAGCCGATGTGCGAAACCGTGGAGTACGCCAGCATGCGCTTGAGGTTGCTCTGCGCCACCGCCATCAGGTTGCCGACCACCAGCGACAGCGCCGCCAGGCCGCCGATCACCCAGTGCCACTGCGCCGCCAGCGGACCCACGCCCACTTCCAGCAGGCGGTAGGCCATGCCGAACGCGGCCAGCTTGGAGGCCGAACTGATGAATAGCGCGATCGGCGCCGGGGCACCCTGGTAGACGTCCGGCAGCCACATGTGGAACGGCGCGGCGCCGAGCTTGAAGGCGACGCCGGCGATCATGAACACGGTGCCGGTCAGCAGCAGCATGTGCTCGCGGCCGTTGCCGATCGCCTCGTGGATGCCGCTCAGGCTCAGCGTGCCGGTGGCGCCGTAGATCAGCGACATGCCGTACAGCAGCAAGCCGGAGGCCAGCGAACCGAGCACGATGTACTTCATCGCCGCTTCGGTGGCCATGCCGTTGTCGCGGTTGGAGGCGACCAGCGCGTAGGAACACAGCGCCAGCAGTTCCAGGCCCAGATAGACCATCAGCAGGCTGCCGGCCGAGACCAGGATCATCATGCCGACCGTGGCGAACAGCACCAGCACCGGGATCTCGCCCTGGTACAGCTTGCGCTCGCGCAGGTAGCTCCAGCCGTAGATCAGGGTCAGCGCGCTGAGTCCGACGATCACCGTCTTCATCACGTCGGCGGCGGCATCGCGCACGAACATGCCCTGGAACACCTCGCCCTGCCCGCCCACGCCGGCCAGCAGCATCGCGAACACCGCGACCAGGATCGCCACCGACACGATGTGGGTCCAGGCCTTGTTGCGCTCGCTGATGAACAGATCGAGCATCAGCAGGAAGAAGGCACCGGCGGTCAGCACCAGCTCGGGCAGCAGGGGCGGCAGGTCGACGGTGGTCAGAGGCAGCAGCGCAGGGGTGGTCATCATCAAATCTCTGGAATCAATACGCTCGACGGCCGCTTACAGCTTGCTGGTGGCGATCTGCGCCGCCAGCTTCGCGATCGAGGGCTCCATCAGGTCGGTCAACGGCTTCGGATACAGGCCCAGGGCCAGCACGCCGAGCGCGAACACGCCCAGCACCAGCGCCTCGCGGCCGTTGATGTCCTTCAGCTCGGCCACGTGCGCATTGGCGACTTCGCCGAAGAACACGCGCTTGTAGAGCCACAACGTGTAGGCCGCGCCGATCACCAGCGTGGTCGCCGCACCGAATGCCTGCAGCGGATGCGACTGGAAGCTGGCCAGGATCACCATGAACTCGCCCACGAACCCGCTGGTGCCCGGCAAGCCGGCATTGGCCATGAAGAACAGCATCGCGAACGCGGCGAACCACGGCATCACGTTGGCCACGCCGCCGTAGTCGGCGATGCGGCGGGTGTGCATGCGGTCGTACAGCACGCCCACGCAGGAGAACATCGCGCCGGAGACGAAGCCGTGCGAAATCATCTGCACCATCGAGCCCTGCAGCGCCAGCTGTGCGGCGTCGCCGCTGCCGGATCCGACCAGGGCGAAGGCGACGAAGGCGCCGAGGGTGACGAAGCCCATGTGCGCGATCGACGAGTACGCGATCAGCTTCTTCATGTCGTCCTGGACCAGGGCGACCAGGCCGACGTAGATCACCGCGATCAGCGACAGCGCGATCACCAGCCACGCCAACTGGTTGCTGGCGTCGGGCAGGATCGGCAGGTTGAAGCGCAGGAAACCGTAACCGCCGATCTTCAGCGCGATCGCCGCCAGGATCACCGAACCGGCGGTCGGCGCTTCCACGTGCGCGTCCGGCAACCAGGTGTGCACCGGGAACATCGGCACCTTGACCGCGAAGGCGATCAGGAAGGCGAAGAACAGCCAGGTCTGCTCCTTGGACGTGAGCGAGAGCTGGTACAGGTCGGCGAGCTGGAAGCTGCCGCCCTTCAGGTACAGGTAGATCAACCCGACCAGCATCAGCACCGAGCCGAGGAAGGTGTACAGGAAGAACTTGACCGCGGCGTAGATGCGGCGCGGGCCGCCCCAGATGCCGATGATCAGGAACATCGGGATCAGCATCGCCTCGAAGAACACGTAGAACAGCATCGCGTCGGTGGCGGCGAAGATGCCGACCGTGACGCCTTCCAGGATCAGGAACGCCGCCACGTACTGGTTGACGCGCTTGTCGATCGAGGCCCAGGCGCCGATCAGCGCCAGCACCGTGATCAGCGTGGTCAGCACGATCAGCGCCACCGCGATGCCGTCGGCACCGAGGTTGTAGCCGATGTCGTACGCCGGGATCCAGGCGTGGGTCTCGACGAACTGCAGCGCGCCGCTGGTGTAGTCGAAACCGGTAAGCAGCGGCACGCTGAGCGCGAAGGTCAGCAACGCCACCAGCAGCGACGCCCAGCGCGCCGCACGCGCGTCACGCACGGCGAGCACCAGGGCACCGCCGATGATCGGCAGCCAGATCAGGATGGAGAGTAGAGGCCAGTTCGACACGTGTTCTTATTCCGTACAGGTCAACGCCAGAAATGCATCAGCACGCCCAGCAGGGCAATGAGACCGACGATCATCGCGAAGGCGTAGTGATAGAGGAAACCGGATTGCGTGCGACGCAGCAGGTTGGCCGCCAGGTCGATCACGCGCGCGGTGCCGTTGACCATGACGCCGTCCACGACATGCGTATCCACCGCGCGCGACGCCTTGCCCAGGCGCACGCCGCCGCCGGCGAAACCGCCGATCCAGAGCTTGTCGAAACCGTACTTGTTCTCGAGGATCCACACCGGCACCGAGAAGGTCTTGCGCGCCTTCGCCGCCAGTTCCGGCTTCCACAGGTACAGGATCCAGGCCAGGGCGAAGCCGGCCAGGGTCAGGAAGAACGGTACCTGGTAGAGGCCGTGCAGCGCGAACTTGACCGGGCCGTGGAACTCCTCGGCCAACGCGCCGACGGTGTCGCGCGCCGGATCGTAGAAATCGACGATGCCGGTGAAGAAGCTGACCGCCTGACCCTTGATCGCCACGGCGGCGTGGTGCCCTGCCCAGTCGGTGCCGAACAGCATCGGGCCGATGGTGAAGAAGCCGATCGCGATCGACGGAATCGCCAGCAGGATCAGCGGCACCGTCACTACCCACGGCGACTCGTGCGGTTCGTGCGCGCCATGATGACCATGGTGGTCGTCATGCGCATGCGCGTCGTGCGCATCGTGCGCGTGGGACTGCGCCTCGGCGTCGGTGTGGGCGCTGTCGTGGTGGGCATGCACGTCGTGCGCATGCGCGTCGCGGAAGCGCTCCTTGCCGTGGAAGGTCAGGAACAGCAGGCGGAAGCTGTAGAAGCTGGTGATCAGCACGCCACCCAGCACGGCCATGTAGCCGTAGTTGGCGATGCTCCAGAACGGGGCACCCTCGGCGTGGAGCTGGGCCGCCTCGATGATCGTGTCCTTGGAATAGAAGCCGGCGAAGAACGGGGTGCCGACCAGCGCCAGGGTGCCGATCACGCTGGTCCAGTAGGTGATCGGCATGTACTTGCGCAGGCCGCCCATCTTGCGCATGTCCTGCTCATGGTGCATGCCGATGATCACCGAGCCGGCCGCCAGGAACAGCAGCGCCTTGAAGAAGGCATGGGTCATCAGGTGGAACACCGCCGCCGAGTACGCCGACACGCCCAGCGCTACGGTCATGTAGCCCAGCTGCGACAGCGTCGAGTACGCGACCACGCGCTTGATGTCGTTCTGCACGATGCCGATCAGGCCGGTGAAGAAGGCGGTGGTGGCGCCGATGAAGAGCACGAAATTCAGCGCGGTCTGCGACAGCTCGAACAGCGGCGACATGCGCGCCACCATGAAGATGCCCGCGGTGACCATGGTCGCGGCGTGGATCAGCGCCGAGATCGGGGTCGGGCCTTCCATCGAGTCAGGCAGCCACACATGCAGCGGCACCTGCGCCGACTTGCCCATGGCGCCGATGAACAGGCAGATGCAGATCATCGTCGGCACCGACCAGACCCACGGATCGGTCAGGTGGACGACCTCGGCACTGAACGGGACGGGGATGGAACCGGTCCACACGGTGATGGTGCCGCCGACCATGCCGGTGGCATTGGCGAACACCATCGAGTAGTCGAGGGTGCCGAACACGTACAGCACCAATGCGATGCCGAGCAGGAAGCCGAAGTCGCCGACGCGATTGACCAGGAACGCCTTCATGTTGGCGAACACCGCGGTCGGGCGCTTGAACCAGAAGCCGATCAGCAGGTACGACACCAGGCCCACTGCTTCCCAGCCGAAGAACAGCTGCAGGAAGTTGTTGCTCATCACCAGGCTGAGCATCGAGAAGGTGAACAGCGAGATGTAGCTGAAGAAGCGCTGGTAGCCCGGGTCGTCGGCCATGTAGCCGATGGTGTAGATGTGCACCAGCAGCGACACGAAGGTCACCACCACCATCATCATCGCGGTCAGGCGGTCGACCATGAAACCGACGTGGGCCGAGTAGTTGCCGACCTCGAAGAAGGTGTAGAGGTTCTGGTTGAACGGCGAGGCGCCCTGCCCGACCAGCTGGTACAGGGTCCAGCACGACAGCGCGCAGCTGACCGCGACGCCGAGGATGGTGGCGAACTGCGCGCCCTTGCGGCCGACCTGGCGGCCGAACAGGCCGGCGATGATGCTGCCGACCAGCGGGGCCAGCACCACCGCGATCAGCAGACTCTTGGAGAGCGTAATTTCCATCTGCAGGTCAGCCCTTCAGCGAATCGACTTCGGCCACGTTGATCGTGTGGCGGGTACGGAACAGCGTCACCAGGATCGCGAGGCCGATGGCGGCTTCGGCCGCGGCCACGGTCAGGATGAAGAACACGAACAACTGGCCGGCGGCGTCGCCGAGCTCGCGCGAGAAGGCGACGAAGTTGATGTTGACCGACAGCAGCATCAACTCGATCGACATCAGCAGCACGATGACGTTCTTGCGGTTGAGGAAGATGCCGGCCAGGGCGATGCAGAACAGCACCGCGCCGAGCGCCAGCAGATGGCCTAGGGAAATCATGGCTGGCCCTCCTGCGATGCCGGCGGGGTGTGGAGCGTGGGCTTCTCGGCGTCCATCTTGACCATGCGCAGGCGATCGCTGGCCTTGACCCGCGACTGGTCGCCCGGGTTCTGGGTCTTGATGCCGGTGCGCTTGCGCAGGGTCAGCATCACCGCGGCCACGACCGCCACGGTCAGGATGATCGCGGCGAACTCGAACGGCAGCAGGAACTGGGTGAACAGGGTCTTGGCCAGCCAGGTGATGTTGGAGGTGTCGGCGGCCTGGGCCGCGGCGTTGTCGGCCGGGAACGGCGCGGCGCTACGCGCCTTGACCCCGATCAGGGTGACCATCTGCACCAGCATCGCCACCGCGACCACCAGGCCGACCGGCAGGTAGCGCACCCAGCCCTCGCGCAGGCGGGCGGTGTCGATGTCCAGCATCATCACCACGAACAGGAACAGCACCATGACCGCGCCGACGTAGACCAGCACCAGGGTCACGCCGAGGAACTCGGCGCCCACCAGCAGCCACACGCAGGCGATGGAGAAGAATGTCAGGATCAGGCACAGCACCGCATACACGGGGTTGCGCACGCTGATCACCGCGCCGGCGGCGACCGCGGCGATGGTGGCGAAGATCCAGAAAGCGATATTGACCCAATCCATTTCGGAACCTCAGCGGAAGGGAGCGTCGGCAGCGCGGCGCTCGGCGATCTCGGCCTCGAGCCGGTCTCCGATCGCCAGCAACTGCGGCTTGGTGACGATGTTCTCGCCGCGCTTCTCGAAGTGGTACTCCAGCACCTGGGTCTCCACGATCGAATCCACCGGGCAGCTTTCCTCGCAGAAGCCGCAGTAGATGCACTTGAACAGGTCGATGTCGTAGCGGGTGGTGCGGCGGGTGCCATCCTCGCGCTTGGTCGAGTCGATGGTGATCGCCAGCGCCGGGCACACCGCCTCGCACAGCTTGCAGGCGATGCAGCGCTCTTCGCCGTTGGGATAGCGGCGCAGCGCGTGCAGGCCACGGAAGCGCGGCGACTGCGGGAACTTCTCCATCGGGTACAGCACGGTGTACTTGGGACGGAACGTGTACTTCAAGGTCAGCCACAGGCCGCCGAGCAACTCGAGCAGCAGCAGGCTCTTGAAGTAATGGGTGACTTTATTCATCGCTTACACACCCCTGTGGATCACACCGTAGAACACCATCAATGCCGTCACCGCGATCCACACGATCGTCAACGGAATGAACACCTTCCAACCCAGCCGCATGATCTGGTCGTAGCGGTAGCGCGGGAAACTGGCGCGGAACCAGATGTACGCGCTGGCGAAGAACAGCACCTTCATCAGCAGCCACGGCCAACCGCCCTTCCACACCCAGTCGATCCACGGCGAGATGTCGGCGTTGACCAGCCCCTGGATCGGACTCAGCCAGCCGCCCAGGAAGAAGATCGAGACCAGGAAGCTGACCAGGATCATGTTGGCGTATTCGGCCAGGAAGAACAGCGCGAACGCACCGCCCGAGTACTCGACCATGTGGCCGGCGACGATTTCCGACTCGCCTTCGACCACGTCGAACGGCGCGCGGTTGGTCTCGGCCACGCCGGACACCCAGTACACGATGAACAGCGGGAACAGCGGGATCAGGAACCAGTTGAGCAAGCCGTGCGAACCCGCCTGCGCCTGCACGATCGTGCTCAGGTTCAGGCTGCCGGCGGCGATCATCACGCCGACCAGGGCGAAGCCCATCGCGATCTCATAGCTGACCACCTGCGCGGCCGAGCGCATCGCGCCGAGGAACGCGTACTTGGAGTTGGACGCCCAGCCGGCCAGGATGATGCCGTACACGCCCAGCGAGGTCATCGCCAGCAGGTACAGCAGGCCGGCGTTGGCGTTGGACAGCACCAGCTTGGCGTCGAACGGCACCACCGCCCAGGCGGCGAAGGCCGGCGCCAGGGTGATCAGCGGCGCGATCACGAACATCGCCTTGTGCGAGCTGCTGGGCTGGATGATTTCCTTGAACAGCAGCTTGAAGACGTCGGCGAAGGCCTGGAAGATGCCCATGCCCACGTACATCGGCCCGTGGCGCACGTGCATCCAGCCGATCAGCTTGCGCTCCCAGACCACGTAGAACGCCACCGAGATGATCACCGGCATGGCGATCAGCAGGATCTTCAGCACGATCCACAGGACCACGCCGAGGGCGCCCAGGCCGAGGAACCACTGGTGCAGCGGGTCGACCACGTTCAACAGCATCTCGTTCATGCAGCCACCACCGTCACCCGACCGGCGCCCAGCGGCGCGGTCGCGCCGTGGCCCGTTTCGATCCAGGCCGCGCCCGGCGCGACCCGCTTGTCCGTCGCCAGCGGCAACGTGGCGCTACCCGCCGCGGTACCGACCTTGACCATCTGCCCGTCGCGCAGGCCCAGCCGCGCCGCCTCGTCCGGATGCACCGCCACGCCCGGCGCGCGGTTCAGCGGATGCTGCTGCAGCGCCTGCGCGCGGCGCACCACCGCATCGGTGCGGTAGATCGCCGGGCTGGCGGCCAGTTCCAGGCCCTCGTCCTGGCGTGCCGGCTGCGCCGAGCTCGCCGCGGCGACCTCGCGCGGCTGCAGGCCATCGCGCAGTCCGGCCAGGTCGATGAACTCGAAGCCGGGCAGGCCCAGTTCGCCGCCGAGCGCGCGCAGCACGCGCCAGCCCTCGCGGGCCTCGCCCGGCAGCTTGCCGCCGGCGCGGGTGCGCTGCTCGCTGCCGTTGAGGTTGGTCAGCGTCGCCTCGATTTCCGGCAGCGCGCCGATCGGCAGGATCACGTCGGCCACGTCGCGGGTGGAGGCGCAGGCGAAGTGGCTGAACGCCACCACCTTGGCACCGGCCAGCGCGCTGCGCGCGGCGGCGGCGTCGGCAAAGTCCAGCCCCGGCTCCAGGCCGTACAGCACGTAGGCGCTGCGCGGTTCGGCCAGCATCGCGGCGACGTTGCGGCCGCGCGGCAGCACACCGTAGCGCGCCAGGCCCAGCGCGTTGGCGCCCTGCGGGATGCGGCACAGCGCCGCGCCGGTGGCGGCGGCGAAGTCGCGCGCGGCGGCACGCAGCGCCGCGGCCTGCGGATGGTTCTCGGCCAGCGCGCCGACGATCAGCACCGCACGGCCGGCGCCCTGCACCGCTTCGCGCAGCGCGCCGTCGGCCAGCGCCTCGGCGAACTTCGACGGCGCCACGATCTGGCGGCCGGCCTGGTCGAAGGCCACGTCGAAATCGACCGGGTTGATCGAATACACCTTGGTCTGGCGCTGCATCCGCGCCTTGCGCAGGCGTGCATGCAGCAGCGGCAGTTCATGGCGCAGGTTGCTGCCCAGGATCACCACCACGTCGGCCTGCTCGATCTCGGCCAGCGGCAGCGCGAACGGCTCGGCCAGCGCGGCATCGGAGAAGTCGCGGTTGTACACGCGGTGGTCGAGGTTGCCGCTGTCCAGGCCCTCGGCCAGGCGCGCCAGCAGCGCGCCCTCCTCGTTGGAGGTGGACGGATGCGCGAGCACGCCCAGCGCGTCGCCGCGGTTGGCCTTGAGGATCTCGCTCGCGGCGGAAAGTCCTTCCGCCCACGAGACTTCGCGCCACTGCCCATCGACTTTGCGCATCGGCCGCAGTGCGCGGTCCTCGGCGTACAGGCCCTGGTGCGAGTAGCGGTCGCGGTCGGACAGCCAGCACTCGTTGACCGCTTCGTTGTCGCGCGGCACGGTGCGCAGCACTTCGCCGCGGCGCACGTGCAGGAACAGATTCGAACCCATCGCGTCGTGGTAACCCAGCGACTCGCGCGCCACCAGTTCCCAGGGCCGCGCGCGGAACTGGAACACCTTGTTGGTCAGCGCGCCGACCGGGCACACGTCGACCACGTTGCCGGACAGCTCGGTGGTCAGCGGCTTGCCGTCGTAGGTGCCGATCTGCAGGTTCTCGCCGCGATACATGCCACCCAACTCGTAGGTGCCGGCGATGTCCGCGGTGAAGCGCACGCAGCGGGTGCACTGGATGCAGCGGGTCATCTCGGTGGCGACCAGCGGTCCGATGTCCTCGTCCGGCACCACGCGCTTGCGCTCGTTGAAGCGGCTGACCGAACGGCCGTAGCCCAGCGACACGTCCTGCAGTTCGCACTCGCCGCCCTGATCGCAGATCGGGCAGTCCAGCGGGTGGTTGATCAGCAGGAATTCCATGACGCTGCGCTGGTACTTCAGCGCCTTGTCGCTGCGGGTCTGCACCTTCATGCCATCCATGACCGGCGTGGCGCAGGCCGGCGACGGCTTGGGCGACTTCTCGACGTCGACCAGGCACATGCGGCAGTTGGCCGCGATTGGCAGCTTCTCGTGGTAGCAGAAGCGCGGGATCGGGATGCCGGCCTTGTCGGCGGCCTGGATGATCATCGAGCCCTTCGGCACGACCAGCGACTGGCCGTCGATCTCGACGGTCACATGGCCTTCCGGCACGACCGCGGGGGTCGCGCCGGGATTGTTGGGTTGCGCGCTCATGCGGCGGCTGCCTCCAGCTTCTTGCCGTCAACCATCGAATGACCGTTGACGATGTAGTACTCGAATTCGTCCCAGAACTGGCGCAGGAAGCCCTGGATCGGCCAGGCCGCCGCTTCGCCGAAGGCGCAGATGGTGTGGCCTTCGATCTGCCCGGCGACGGTGCGCAGCTGGTGCAGGTCTTCCATCGTGGCCTTGCCGGCGACGATGCGCTCCAGCACGCGGTGCATCCAGCCGGTGCCTTCGCGGCACGGGGTGCACTGGCCGCAGGACTCCTTGTGGAAGAACTGCGAGATGCGGCAGGCGAACTTCACGCAGCAGACGCTGTCGTCCAGCACCACGATCGCGCCCGAGCCCAGGCCGGTGCCCAGTGCGCGCAGGGTGTCGTAGTCCATCTGCAGGCCCTTGAGCTGCTCGGCCTTCAGCACCGGCATCGACACGCCGCCCGGGATCGCGCCCTTGAGGGTGCGGCCCGGCTTCAGCCCGCCGGCCATTTCCAGCAATTCGTCGAAGGTGGTGCCCAGCGGCACCTCGAAGTTGCCGCCCTTCTGCACGCAGCCGGAGACCGAGAAGATCTTCGGGCCGCCGTTCTTGGTCTTGCTCAGGCCCAGGAACCATTCAGGGCCGTTGCGGATGATCGCCGGCACCGAGGCGTAGGTCTCGGTGTTGTTGATCGTCGACGGCTTGCCGTACAGGCCGAAGTTGGCCGGGAACGGCGGCTTGTAGCGCGGCTGGCCCTTCTTGCCTTCCAGCGACTCCATCAGCGCGGTCTCTTCGCCGCAGATGTAGGCGCCGGCGCCCAGCGCGCCGTAGATGTCGATGTCGATGCCGCTGCCGAGGATGTCCTTGCCCAGCCAGCCATTGGCGTAGGCATCGGCCAGGGCCTGCTCGAAATGCTCGAACGGCTCGTGGTGGAACTCGCCGCGCAGGTAGTTGTAGCCCACCGTGGAGCCGGTGGCGTAGCAGGCGATGGCCATGCCCTCCACCACCGAATGCGGGTTGTAGCGCAGGATGTCGCGGTCCTTGCAGGTGCCCGGCTCGGATTCGTCCGAGTTGCACAGGATGTACTTCTGCGGCGCGCCCTTGGGCATGAACGACCACTTCAGCCCGGTCGGGAAGCCGGCGCCGCCACGGCCGCGCAGGTTCGACTGCTTGACCATCTCGATCACCTGCTCCGGCGGGATCTTCTCTTCGAGGATCTTGCGCAGCGCGGCGTAGCCACCGGTCTTCAGGTAGCTCTCGTAGGACCACGGGGTGTCGTAGTGCAGCGTGGTGTACACCACCTGGTGCGGCAGCGGCGCGGGACCGACCGGACCGGTGGGGGCGTGGGGATGCTGTGCCATTGCCGTTACTCCAACCCGTCCAGCAATTCGTCGACCTTGTCCTTGGTCAGATGCTCATGGTAGTGGCCGTTGATGACCATCATCGGTGCGCCGGCGCAACCGGCCAGGCACTCTTCCTCGCGCTTGAGGTAGACGCGGCCGTCGGCGGTGGACTGGCCCAGCTTGCAGCCGAGCTTCTTCTCGGCATGCGCGACCAGATCCTCGGCGCCGTTGAGCCAGCAGCTGATGTTGGTGCAGAACGCGACGTTGTTGCGGCCGACCTTCTCGGTCTCGAACATCGAGTAGAAGCTGGCGACCTCGTAGGCCCACACCGGCGGCAGTTCCAGGTACTTGGCCACGCCGGCGATCAGCTCGTCGGTCAGCCAGCCCTGGTTCTGTTCCTGCGCCGCGTGCAGGCCCTGCAGCACCGCCGAACGCTTGCGGTCCGGGGGGAACTTGCTCAGCCAGTGATCGATGTGCGCGCGCGTCTTGTCGCTCAGCACCACCATCGGATCGACGTCGCGCGCCGCTTCGAAATTACCTGTCGCCTTCATCGGTCGACCTCACCAAACACCAGATCATAGGTACCAATCATCGCCACCACGTCGGCCAGCATGTGGCCGCGCACGATCGCATCCATCGACGACAGATGGGCGAAGCCCGGCGCGCGCAGGTGCACGCGGAACGGCTTGTTGGCGCCGTCGGACATCAGGTAGCAACCGAACTCGCCCTTCGGCGCTTCCACCGCGCAGTAGGTCTCGCCGGCCGGCACGCAGTAGCCTTCGCTGAACAGCTTGAAGTGGTGGATCAGCGCTTCCATGTCGTCCTTCATTTCGGCGCGCTTGGGCGGCGCCACCTTGAAGTTCTCGACCATGACCGGGCCCGGGTTGGCCTTGAGCCACTGCACGCACTGCTTGATGATGCGATTGGACTCGCGCATCTCGGCCACGCGCACCAGATAGCGGTCGTAGCAGTCGCCGTTGGTGCCGAGCGGGATGTCGAAATCGACGCTGTCGTACTTGGCGTACGGCTGCTTCTTGCGCAGATCCCAGGCGATGCCCGAGCCGCGCAGCATGGCGCCGGTCATGCCCCAGGCGTAGGCCTGTTCCGGGGTGACCACGCCGATGCCGACGGTGCGCTGCTTCCAGATGCGGTTGTCGGTGAGCAGGGTCTCGTACTCGTCCACGCGCGCCGGGAAGGTGTTGGTGAACTCCTCCAGGAAGTCCAGCATCGAGCCTTCGCGCGCGGCGTTGAGCCGCTTCAGCGCATTGCCCTTGTGCCAGCGCGATTCCTGGTACTTGGGCATGCGGTCCGGCAGGTCGCGGTAGACGCCGCCCGGGCGGTAGTAGGTCGCGTGCATGCGCGCGCCCGACACCGCCTCGTACACGTCCATCAGCTCTTCGCGCTCGCGGAACGCGTACAGCATCACCGCCATCGCGCCCAGATCCAGGCCGTTGGAACCGACCCACATCAGGTGGTTCAGGATGCGGGTGATCTCGTCGAACATGGTGCGGATGTACTGCGCACGCTCCGGCGCCTCGATCCCCATCAGGGTCTCGATCGCGCGCACGTAGGCGTGCTCGTTGCACATCATCGACACGTAGTCCAGGCGATCCATGTAGCCGATCGACTGGTTGAACGGCTTGGACTCGGCCAGCTTCTCGGTGCCACGGTGCAGCAGGCCGATGTGCGGATCGGCGCGGACCACGGTCTCGCCGTCCATCTCCAGAATCAGGCGCAGCACACCGTGCGCGGCCGGATGCTGCGGGCCGAAGTTCATCGTGTAGTTGCGGATTTCCTGCTTGGCTTCGGCAGGATTGCTGGCGAACCCGTCGTGCGCCTGGTGGTACTCGCTCACTTGGCGGACTCCTTCTGTGCTTCGCCCGCCGCGGTCTGGTAGCGCGCATCGTCGCGGATCACGCGCGGCACGCCCACGCGCGGCTCCACCGAGGTCACCGGCTCGTAGATCACGCGCTGCTTCTCTTCGTCGTAGCGCACTTCGACATTGCCGATCAGCGGGAAATCCTTGCGGAACGGATGGCCGACGAAGCCGTAGTCGGTGAGGATGCGGCGCAGGTCCGGGTGGCCGGAGAACACCACGCCGAACAGGTCGAACGCCTCGCGCTCGAACCAGTTCGCGCCCGGCCAGATGTCGGTGACCGAGGCCACCACCGGCAGGTCTTCGTTCGGCGCGTAGCAACGCACGCGCAGGCGCTGGTTGTGGCGGTAGGAGATCAGCTGCGCCAGCACCGCGAAACGCTGCTGCGGGACCGGCATCGGCTGCACGCCGGCGCTGGTCTCGGCGCTGGGGAACTCGCCCCAGGCGAAACGGCCCACGGCCTTGCCTTCGACGCCACGGCTGAAGCCGTGCGAGGACACGTCCGAGGTATCCCACTCGTCGCTGCCGTAGCCCAGGTAGTCCACGCCGCACAGGTCGGACAGCTGTTCGAAACCGAACTCGTCGCGCAACGCCAGGCAGGTGGCGTGCCAGGCGTCGGCCGGCACTTCCAGGGTGACTTCGCCGCGCGGAAGGGCCACGAAGACCTGGCTGCCGGGGAAACGGGCGCCGAGTCGGTCGCTAAAGGAAGATGCTTGCTCTGCCATGGGGGCTTGGCGTGCTCTCTGAGGAAAGAGGAATCAGCGCGCGATGGTCTGGGTTCGCCAGATCTTCTTCTGCAACTGCAGGATGCCGTAGACCAGGGCCTCGGCGGTCGGCGGGCAACCGGGGACGTAGACGTCCACCGGCACGATGCGGTCGCAACCGCGCACCACCGAATACGAGTAATGGTAGTAGCCGCCGCCGTTGGCGCAGCTGCCCATCGAGATGACCCACTTCGGGTCCGGCATCTGGTCGTAGACCTTGCGCAGCGCCGGGGCCATCTTGTTGACCAGGGTGCCGGCGACGATCATCACGTCGGACTGGCGCGGCGACGGGCGGAACACCACGCCGTAGCGGTCCAGGTCCAGGCGCGCGGCGCCGGCGTGCATCATCTCGACCGCGCAGCAGGCCAGGCCGAAGGTCATCGGCCACATCGAGCCGGTGCGCGCCCAGTTCAGCAGCGCATCGACGCTGGTGGTGACGTAACCCTTCTCCAGCAGCGGGTTCTCGCCTTCGGGACGCAGGATGTCGTCCACCCGCCCTTCCGGGATCGGGTTGGTCATCAGGCGATCCAGGGTCTGAATCACTCCCATTCCAGCGCTCCCTTCTTCCACACGTAGACAAAACCGAGGAACAACATGCCGACAAACAGGCCCATGGTGACCAGGGAGCGAGCGCCCAGGTCCATGAACACCTGCGTCCACGGCACGATGAAGATGATTTCCAGATCGAAGACGATGAACTGGATGGCGATCAGGTAGTAGCGCACGTCGAACTTCATGCGCGCGTCCTCGAAGGCCTCGAAGCCGCACTCGTACGGCGAGAGCTTCTTCAGGTCGGGACGCCGGGGACCGAGGAACCGCCCCACCAGCATCAGCGCGACGCCGATACCGGTGGCCACGATCAGAAACAGCAGGGTCGGCAAATATTCGGCCAGCACTCGCGATTCTCTCTTGCCTGTGCCCGCGCGCGTGCCGCGCAGGCATGGGATAGACGATTCTCCGGGCGAGGGCGTGATGCCTTCGCGCAGAAACCGTAGCCAAACAATGGTGCCCAAGAGGGGACTCGAACCCCTACGACCTAAGTCGCTACCACCTCAAGGTAGTGCGTCTACCAATTCCGCCACCTGGGCTTGCGTAAAACCGCGCGGCAATCCCGCCGCGCAGCATATTGTAACCGCCTTCAGTCTTTCTGCGACGGGGCAGGCGACTTTTCTTGCGCTTTTTCCGGCGCCTGCTGGGCGGCCGGGGCGGCGGCGGGCGCAGCCGGGGTGGCCGACGGCGCCTGCGGCACCTGAAGCTCGCCAGCCGGCGCGGCCGGCGCCGGGGTGGCGGACTGCGACATCACACCCAGGTTGGCATCGGCCGGACGCGCGCTGTGGCCGGCGTACCAGGCCATGAACAGGCTGATGGCGAAGAACACCACCGCCAGCCACTTGGTCGACTTGGACAGGAAGTTGGACGCGCCGCGCGATCCGAACACGGTACCGGACGCGCCCGCACCGAACCCGGAACCCGCCGCCGCACCGGCGCCGCGCTGCATCAGGATCAGCGCGATCATCGCGATCGCCACCAGCACGTAGACCACATTGAGGATGACCATCAGCATTTCGAAATCCGTCCGGACAGTACGACTTGGGGGACGAGCGGCCGCCAGCGGCAGCCGTTCGCTCAACAGGTGGCCGCCGCTCGCACGATGGCCAGGAATTCCGCAGCGACCAGCGAGGCGCCGCCCACCAGCCCGCCATCGACATCCGGCTGCGCGAACAGCTCGGCGGCGTTGTCGGGCTTGACGCTGCCGCCATACAGGATCGGCAACGAATCCGCGATTCTAGCATCGCGCGCCGCCACTTCGCCACGGATGAACGCGTGCACCGCCTGCGCCTGGGCCGGGCTGGCGGTGCGGCCGGTGCCGATCGCCCACACCGGCTCGTATGCCACCACCGCGCGGGCGAAGCCGTCGGCGCCGACCAGGTCCAGCACCGGCGCCAGCTGCGCGGCGATCACCGCCTCGGTCCGCCCGGCCTCGCGCTGCTCCAGGGTCTCGCCCACGCACAGGATCGGGACGAGCCCGGCGTGCAGGGCGGCGGCGAACTTGCGCGCCACCAGTTCGCTGCTCTCCTGGTGGTACTGGCGCCGCTCCGAATGCCCGACCAGGCCATAGTCGGCGCCCACATCGACCAGCATCGCCGCCGACACCTCGCCGGTGTAGGCGCCCTTCTCGTTGCTGCTGACGTCCTGCGCGCCGAAGCGCAGCAGCCGGTCCTCGAAATGCTCGATCAGGTCGCCCAGGTACGGCAGCGGCGGCAGGATCACCACCTCCACGTCGTGATCGGCGTCGTGCAGCCCGGCGACGATCTCCCGCACCAGGTCGGCGGCGAAGTGGCGGGTTCCATGCAATTTCCAGTTTCCGGCTACGATCTTGCGTCGCATCGGCGCATCTCCGGCGAAAAAGTGCCGAGAGGATAGCCGATGCGCCGCCAGGGGCCGGCATCGTCCCCGCCGTTCCACCCTCCCCCGCCCCGCTCCACGCGCAGAGACCGCCATGACCCAGCTCCCCGGCTACGCCCTGATCACCGGCGCCTCCAGCGGCATCGGCCGCGAGATCGCCCGCGAGTACGCCCGCCGCGGCGTGCCGCTGATCCTGAGCGCGCGCCGCGAGGCACAGCTGCAGGCGCTGGCCGCCGAACTGCGGCCGCAGGTGCCGGTGGAGGTGCTGGTCGCCGACCTGGCCGATCCGGCCGCGCCAGCCGCACTGGTGGCCGAGATCGAACGGCGCGGGCTGGCGGTGCGGATCCTGGTCAACAACGCCGGCTACGGCGTGCCCGGGCGCTACATCGCCCAGGACTGGGCGGTGCACGCGGCATTCCTGCAGGTGATGGTCGGCGCGGTCTGCGAACTGACCTGGCGGCTGCTGCCGGCGCTGCGCGCCAGCGGCCACGGCCGCATCCTCAACGTCGCCTCGTTCGCCGCCCTGGTGCCCGGCGCCGACGGCCACACCCTGTACGCGGCGGCGAAGAGCTTCATGCTGCGCTTCAGCGAATCTTTGGCGCTGGAGAACGCCGACCGCGGCGTCGGCGTCTGCGCGCTATGCCCAGGCTTCACCTGGTCCGAGTTCCACGACGTCACCGGCACCCGCGAACAGATGAACGCCCTGCCGCGCTGGATCTGGCTGCAGACTGTCGCCGTGGCCCGCGCCGGCATCGACGGCGCCGAACGCGGCAAGGTCCGGGTGGTCCCCGGCGCGGTCTACCGCGCCCTGCTCGGCCTCACGGCACTACTGCCCAATGCCTTGCTGCTGCGGCTGATGGGCCGCGGCTCAGGACGGATTAGAAGTACTGGGATTGGGGATTAGGGATTGGGGATTCGTAAAAGCGGGGTTCTGCGCGGGGTGGTAGATCACGGGTATCCCCCGCCTTTGTCACTTCCGAATCCAGCGGGGTGACAGATCGCGGGCATGCCGCTTTTGCCAATCCCCAATCCCGACTCCCCAATCCCCGCCTCACTTCAGCTTGATCTCCCGCAACCGCTCCTCCAGATACCACTGCGCGGTGATCGGCTCGGGATAGCGGCTGGGGTTGTCGGCGCTGACGCAGGACGGCAGCACGTCGATCACGAAATCCGGGTTCGGGTGCAGGAAGAACGGCACCGAGTAGCGCGGCTGGCGTGCCTGCTCGCCCGGCGGGTTGACCACGCGGTGGGTAGTCGAGGGGTACACGTGGTTGGTCAGGCGCTGCAGCATGTCGCCAATGTTGACCACGATGGTGTCGGCGTCGGAGGTGAACGGCACCCACTCGCCCTGCTTGGACTTCACTTCCAGGCCGGCGGCGCTGGCGCCGACCAGCAGGGTGATCAGGTTGATGTCCTCGTGGGCGCCGGCGCGCACGTTGGGGATGTCGTCGGCGGTAATCGGCGGGTAGTGGATCGGGCGCAGGATCGAGTTGCCCGAATCGGTCTTGTCGACGAAGTAGTGCTCGGGCAGGCCGATGTGCAGGGCCAGCGCCGACAGCACGCGCGCGCCGAGCTGGTCCAGCGCCTGGTACAGGCCGTAGCCGTGGGCGCGGAAGCCGGGCACTTCGCTCGGCCACAGGTTTGGCGGCATCACCGCGCGGTAAGGGGAGTCGTCGGAAATCTCGCGACCGATGTGCCAGAACTCCTTCAGGTCGAAATGCTTGGAGTCCTTGGCGGTCTCCACGCCGAAGGCGGTATAGCCGCGCGCGCCGCCGCTGCCGGGCAGGTGGTACTTGCGCTTGGTCTCCTCGGGCAGGGCGAAGAACGCCTTGAACACGTCGTAGGCCGCGTCGATCTGTGCCTGGGCGATGCCGTGGTTGCGGATGCCGGCGAAGCCCCACTCGCGGTAGGCCGCGCCCAGCTCGGCGACGAAGGCCTCGCGGTCGGTGTCGAAACGGGTGATGTCGAGGGTGGGAATGCGCGCAGTCATGGCAGGAACCGTCATCTCGTGAGAGGAAGCAAACGCCGCGCTCAGCGCAGCAGGCGATACAGCAGGTAGAACGTGACCGCCTTGGCGACGATCACGAAGATGGCAATGGCGATCGACTCACGCCGCGTCACGGACCGCCTCGGCCAGGGCGTCGAGGGTCTGCCGCATCAACGCGGCATCGTCGGCCTCGACCGTGACCCGCACCACCGGTTCGGTGCCGGAGGCGCGCAGGAAGGCGCGCCCGCGCCCCTGCACCGCCGCCTGCGCCGCGGCCAGCGCGGCCTTCACGGTATCGGCCTCGAGCGGGCGCACGCCCGGCTGCAGGCGCACGTTGACGGTCTGCTGCGGCACTTTCTGCAGCCCGGCCAGCGCCTGGCGCAGGGTCTGCCGCGAGCGCTTGAGCACTTCCAGCACCTGCAGCGCGCTGACGATGGCGTCGCCCGTGGTAGCGCGGTCCAGGCACAGCATGTGCCCGGAGGCTTCGCCGCCGAGCACCCCGCCCTGTTCGACCAGCGCCTGGTGCACGTAGCGGTCGCCGACCTTGGCGCGCAGGAACGGCACCTGCAACGCGGCCAGCGCCCGTTCCAGGCCATAGTTGGTCATCAGCGTGCCGACCACCGGGCCGTGCAGGCGGCCGCTGGCCTGCCAGCCGCAAGCCAGCACGTACAGCAGGCCGTCGCCGTCGACCGGGTTGCCCTGGTCGTCGGCCATCAACACGCGGTCGCCGTCGCCGTCGAAGGCGATGCCCAGGTGCGCGCCATGCTCGCGCACGTTGGCGGCGAGGTTGTCGATGTGCATCGAGCCGACGCCGGCGTTGATGTTGAGCCCGTCCGGCGCGGCGCCGATCGCGATCACCTCCGCGCCCAGTTCGCGGAACAGCAGCGGCGCGATGTGGTAGGTCGCGCCGTGCGCGCAGTCCAGCACCAGCTTCAGCCCGCGCAGGTCGAAGCCGCGCGGCACACTGGCCTTGCAGAACTCGATGTAGCGGCCGATCGCCTCGCGCGCACGCATCGCCTTGCCCAGCCGCTCGGACTCGACCGTGGCGAACGGCGCGTCCAGCGCGGCCTCGATCGCCTGCTCGGTGGCGTCGTCGAGCTTCTCGCCGTGCGCGGAAAAGAACTTGATGCCGTTGTCGTAGTGCGGATTGTGCGAGGCGCTGATCACGATGCCGGCGTCGGCGCCGAGGGTGCGGGTCAGGAACGCCACCGCCGGGGTCGGCATCGGCCCGAGCAACTGCACATTGGCGCCGGCCGCGACCAGCCCGGCCTCCAGCGCCGACTCGAACATGTAGCCGGAGATGCGCGTGTCCTTGCCGATCACCACGGTCGGCCGCGCGGTGCCGCCGGCGACCAGCACGCGGCCCAGCGCGTTGCCCAGGCGCATCACGAAATCGGCGGAAATCGCCCCCTGCCCGACCCGGCCACGGATGCCGTCGGTGCCGAAGTATTTGCGTTGGCTCATTGGAACGGGATTCGGGATTCGAAATTCGGGATTCGTTCAACGCACGGCATCCGAGCGACCTCGGTGACCCGGGCACGCGCGGCGCCACGCATCCCGAATCCCGAATCCCGAATCCCGGCGCTGGTCACGCCAGCGCCTCGCTCTTCGCCGGGGCCGGCTGCCGCATCATCAGCGCCAGCAGTTCGGAGAGACGATCGCGCAGTTCGCGGCGGTCGCAGATCTGGTCGATGGCGCCGTGTTCCAGCAGGAATTCCGAACGCTGGAAGCCTTCCGGCAGGGTCTCGCGCACGGTCTGCTCGATCACGCGCGGGCCGGCGAAGCCGATCAGCGCGTACGGCTCGGCGATGTTGATGTCGCCGAGCATGGCGAAGCTGGCCGAGACGCCGCCGGTGGTGGGATGGGTCAGCACCGACACGTACGGCAGGCCGGCCTCGCGCAGGCGACCCAGCGCGGCCGAGGTCTTGGCCATCTGCATCAGCGAGAACAGGCCTTCCTGCATGCGCGCGCCGCCGCTGGCGGAGAAGCACACGAACGGCGCACCGATCTTCAGCGCGGTTTCCGCGGCCAGCGCGAAACGCTCGCCGACCACCGAGCCCATCGAACCGCCCATGAAGGCGAAATCGAACGAGGCCGCGACCAGCGGCTGGCCCTTGAGCAGGCCCTGCATCGCCACCAGCGCGTCGTATTCGCCGGTGCTCTTCTGCGAGGCCTTGATGCGCTCGCCGTACTTCTTCTGGTCCTTGAACTTGAGCGCGTCGGTCGGGCCCAGGCGCGCACCGATCTCGGTCGGCGCGGTGTCGGCGTCGAACAGCGCGGCCAGGCGCGCGCGCGCGCGGATCGCCATGTGGTGGCCGCACTTCGGGCACACCTCCAGGTTCTCCTCCAGCTCCGGCCGGTACAGCACGGCGCTGCAGTTGGGGCACTTCTCCCACAAGCCTTCGGGAACGCTGCGCTTCTTGCTGGGCGTGCTGTCGGTGCGAATGCCCGAAGGCATCAATTTGCTGAGCCAACTCATGCGATGTGACGATCCATTGGGCGGCCGCGAGAGCCGCAGAGGGGCGACAGTCTAACTCGGCCCCCCGGTGGCCTGCAGACGGTGGCGCATGGAGCGGCCGGGCCGGCCGGTACCGCGCGGCCGCCGCCAGGACGGCTGCTGCGGCTGCGCAACGCGGGACATGCGGCATCGCCGCGATCCCGCATCGCCGACACGCAAGCGGGCGCCAGCGACGGCGCGCGCCGTCCGACCAACAATGCATGTACCGCATCCTCCGCACGCACCGCATTTGCGGCAGTGCGGCAAAACGCGAACGCCCGCGCAAGACGGGCGTTCGCAAACACACCGGGCGTGGCTCAGCCCGCGTCCAGCGCCTGCCGCAGCGGCACCAGGAACGCCAGGGCCGCCTCGCGCGCGGCCTGCGGGCTGCTGGCCTCGGCCAGCGCCGCGACCAGTGCGCTGCCGACCACCACGCCGTCGGCATCAGCGGCCATGGCCTTGGCGCTGGCGGCGTCCTTGATGCCGAAGCCGGCCACCACCGGCACCGGGCAGCGCGCGCGCAACTGACGCAGGCGATCGCCGGCGGCGCGAGTATCCAGCCGGTCGGCGCCGGTGACGCCGGCGAAGCTGACGTAGTACAGGTAGCCGCGCGCCGCCTCGCACAACAGGTCGATGCGCGCGTCGCTGGTGGTCGGCGAGGCCAGCACGATCAGGTCCAGCCCGGCGTCGGCGAAGACCGTCAGTGTCTCGGCCGACTCCTCCGGCGGCAGGTCGACGAGCAACACGCCGTCCACGCCGGCCGCCACCGCCTCCTCGGCGAAGCGCGCGGTGCCGTGGATCTCCACCGGGTTGAGGTAGCCCATCAGCACCACCGGCGTGGTGGCGTCATCGCGACGGAATGCGCTGACCGTCTCCAGCACGTAACGCAGGCCGGCGCCACGCGCCAGCGCGCGCTCGGAACTGCGCTGGATGGTCGGGCCGTCGGCCATCGGATCGGAGAACGGCACGCCCAGCTCGATCACGTCGGCACCGGCCTCGACCAGCGCATGCATCGCCGGCACGGTCGCCTCCAGCGACGGATCGCCGGCGGTGAGGAAGGGGATCAGGGCCTTGCGGCCTTGGGCATCGAGTCGGGCAAAGGTGTCGGCGAGGCGGTTCATGGGGGACCTATGCGCCCCTCTCCCACCGGGAGAGGGATTGGGGTGAGGGGAAGAGGCGAAGCGGTGCGGAATTCGGGGCGGGGCTGCGCCCGCCCCGCATCCGGCGCTCCGCGCCGCCTTCTCCCGAAGGAGAAGGACAAAGCGTTACAGCGTCAGCCCCTCGCGCGCAGCGATGGTGTGCACATCCTTGTCACCGCGGCCGGACAGGTTGCACAGCACCAGCGCGTCCCTGGGCAGTTCGCGCGCGAGCTTGATCGATTGCGCCACGGCGTGGCTGGACTCCAGCGCGGCGAGGATGCCCTCGGTGTGCGCCAGCAGGTGGAACGCGGCCAGCGCCTCGTCGTCGGTGATGCCCTGGTAGGTGGCGCGGCCGCTGTCGGCCAGGAACGCGTGCTCCGGGCCCACGCCGGGGTAGTCCAGGCCGGCGGACACCGAATGGGTCTCGATGATCTGCCCGTCGTCGTCGCAGATCACGTAGGTGCGGTTGCCGTGCAGCACGCCCGGGCGACCGGCGGCGATCGAGGCGGCATGGCGGCCGCTGCCGATGCCGTCGCCGGCAGCTTCGGCGCCGTAGATCTTCACCGAGGCGTCGTTGAGGAAGGCATGGAACAAGCCGATGGCGTTGCTGCCGCCGCCGACGCAGGCGCTGATCGCATCCGGCAGGCGACCGTAGTCGGCCAGCATCTGCGCGCGCGCCTCGCGGCCGACGATGGCGTTGAAGTCGCGCACCATCCGCGGATACGGATCGGGACCGGCGACGGTGCCGATGATGTAGAAGGTGTCCTGCACGTTGGTCACCCAGTCGCGCATCGCCTCGTTGAGCGCGTCCTTGAGCGTGGCCGAACCGGAATGCACCGGCACCACCGTGGCGCCGAGCAGCTTCATCCGGTAGACGTTGATCTTCTGCCGCTCGATATCGGTAGCGCCCATGTACACCACACACTCCAGGCCCAGCCGCGCGGCCACGGTGGCGCTGGCCACGCCGTGCTGGCCGGCGCCGGTCTCGGCGATGATGCGGGTCTTGCCCATGCGGCTGGCCAGCAGCGCCTGGCCGATGGTGTTGTTGATCTTGTGCGCGCCGGTGTGGTTCAGGTCCTCGCGCTTGAGCAGGATCTGCGCGCCGCCGACTTCGCGGCTGAGCCGCTCGGCGTGGTAGATCGGGCTGGGCCGGCCGACGTAATGGGTCAGGTCCTTGTCGTAGGCGGCGATGAAGGCCGGATCCTGGCGCGCGGCATCGTAAGCGGCAGCCAGTTCCTGCAGCGGGCCGATCAGGGTCTCGGCGACGAAACGGCCGCCGTAGCGGCCGAAATGGCCGGCGGCGTCGGGATAGGCGTGGAAGTCGCTGACGGGAACAGAGGACATGGCGCAACCGGGGGCAACAGGACAGGCCTGCACTTTAGCGCACACGTCGGCGCACAAAAACCGATAAAGTCTGACGCAACCTGTCAGGAAAAATCACATGACCAGCCTGCGCCGCCTGCCCTCGCTCAACGCCCTGCGCGCGTTCGAGGCCGCCGCGCGGCTGCGCAGCGTCGGCGCGGCGGCGGCGGAACTGCATGTCACCCACGGCGCGGTCAGCCGTCAGGTGCGGCTACTGGAGCAAGAGCTGGGACTGCCGCTGCTGCAGCGCGACGGCCGCGGCATCCGCCCGACCGCGGCCGGCACGCGCCTGTGCGAGGCCGCCGGCAACGCCTTCGCGCAGTTGCACGAGGCAGTGGCGGAACTGCGCCGCCCCGCGCGCCCGGCCGCGCTGGTGCTGGGCTGCCCCGGCAGCATCCTGGCCCGCTGGATGATCCCGCGGCTGCAGGCGCTGCAGCGCGACCTGCCGGCGCTGACCCTGCACCTGTCCGCGCACGAGGGCGACTTCGCCGCCGACCTGGACGGCCTGGACGCGGCGCTGCTGCTGGGCCAAGCGCCGTGGCCGGCGGACTGGCAGGTCCGGGTGCTGGCGCCGGAGCGGATCGGCCCGGTGCTCAGCCCTGCCCTGCCGCAGGCCCCGGCCCTGGCTGCGGCCGCGCCGGCGGCGCTGCAAGGGCTGCCGCTGCTGCATACGGTGTCGCGCCCGCAGGCCTGGCCGGCCTGGGCCGAGGCGCAGGGGCTGGCGCCGGCGCAGTTGCGCTACGGCACCGGCTTCGAACACCTGTACTACCTGCTGGAAGCGGCGCTGGCCGGGATCGGCGTGGCGATCGCGCCGCAGCCGCTGGTCGCCGACGACCTGGCCAATGGCCGCCTGCTGGCGCCGTGGGGCTTCGTCGCCACCGGCGGGCAGTGGGCGCTGTGCACGCGCCGCGAGGTGCAGGACCCGCGGGTCGAGGCACTGGCGCAGTGGCTGACGCAGGAACTGCAGCGCTGACCGCGGCGACGCCGGCGATGGCGCCGCGTCGCGCTCAGCAGTTGGTGTTCAACTCGTGGCAGTCGGCGCGGCGCACTTCCTCGACGAACTTGCGCATCTTGTGCCCGTCCTTGATGCCAGGCTGGCTCTCGATGCCGCTGGACACGTCCACGCCCCACGGCAGGGTGCCGATGATCGCGTCGAACACGTTGTCGCCATTGATGCCGCCGGCGAGCAGGAACGGCCGATGCAGGCCGGTCGGCAGACGCGACCAGTCGAAGGTCTTGCCCGAGCCACCGCTTTCGCCGGGCGCGTGGCTGTCGAACAGGAAGCCGGCGGCATTGGGGAACTGCAGCTGCAGGGTGCGCGCGTTGATCTCGCCGCCACCCATCGGCACCGCCTTCAGGTACGGCAGGTTGAAGCTGCGGCAGAAGCCGTCGTCCTCGTCGCCATGGAACTGCAGCAGGGTCGGCCGCACCGTGCGCAACACCTCGCGCACCTCGTCCTTGGGGTTGTCGCGGAACAGCGCCACCACGTCCACCATCGGCGCGGCGGCCTGGCGCATGGCCCGCGCCTCGGCCGGCGCCACGCGCCGCGGGCTGCCATGGGCGAACACGAACCCGATCGAGTCCACGCCCAACTCGCCTGCCAGGCGGATGTCGCCGGCGCGAGTCATGCCGCAGAACTTGATGCGGGTGCGATACAGCGTGCGATTCATAGCGTGACCTCGTCCGGAAGCGTCCAATGGGCGGGATAGAGGGGACCGACAAACACCAGGCCCTGCGGCGGCGCCGTCGGACCGGCGACGCGGCGGTCGCGTCCCGCGAGCAGTTCGCCAATCCAGGACACCGGCTTTTCGCCCGTTCCCACCATGACAAGGGAACCAACGATATTGCGCACCATGTGATGAAGGAATGCATTGGCCTGGACCTGGATCTCGACCAGTTCGCCGCTGCGGGTCACCGCGATCGACTGCAGCTCGCGGCGCGCGTGCAGCGCCTGGCACTGCACGCTGCGGAAGGCACTGAAGTCCTGCTCGCCCAGCAGCGCCTGTGCCGCCGCGTGCATGGCCTCGGCCTGCAGCGGCCGCCGCTCCCAGCTCAGGGTCTGCCGGTACAGCGCCGGGCGCACCTGGCGGTTGAGCAGGCGGTAGCGGTAGCGCCGTGCGCGGGCCGAGAAGCGCGCATGGAAGTCGTCGGCCACCGGCACGCACCAGCGCACGCACACCGAGGGCGGCAGCCGCGCGGTGGCACCCAGCATCCAGCCGCGCGCCGGGCGCGGCGCGGCGCAATCGAAATGCACCACCTGGCATTCGCCATGCACGCCGGCATCGGTGCGGCCGGCGCAGACCACGCTCACCGGGGCGTCGGCCACCGACGACAGCGCCGCCTGCAGCGTCGCCTGCACGCTGGGGCCGCCGCTCTCGCCGAGCTGCTGCCAGCCCTGGAATTCGCTGCCGTCGTACTCCACGCCTAGCGCGTAGCGCATGGCGACCTCCGTTGCAATGCGGCATCGGCGTCGGCGCGCACTGCGGCCGACGCGTGCACGGGCCGGCGCGGGGCGCCTGCAATGCCGCCGCACTGCATCAGCCAGGCCCGGAACGCGCCGTCGGCGTTCGCCCGCCGCCCGGGGACACACTGCCGCAGGGCCGTCCCGCTCCAGGCCGGACGGCCGCGGCGAGCGCGCCGCGCGCCGCCTGCCGCCATCAGTCCAGCCGCCCCAGCAACTGCAGCGCCTCGGCGCGCGCGGCCGGGTCGCCGCTGGCCGCGACCTCGGTCAACAGGGTGCGCGCGGTCTCGTTGTCGCCCAGATCCATGTACGCCACCGCCAGTTCCAGGCGCTCGCGGCCCGCCGGTGGATACGGCGACGGTGCTTCGGCCGGTGCCGGTGCCGGTGCAGGCGCGACGGGCTGGTGCCAGGTCGGCTCCTGCCGGCCGCCGCCAGCATCACTGCCGGCACGGGCGTCGCTGGTCGGCACTGCGACCACCGGCGACGGCGGCCGCCAGGCCGCCTCAGCCGCGGACTCGGCAGCCGGGGCGACCTCCGGATGGGCGTCGGACACGTCGGCGGAATGGACGTCGTCGTTGTCCGCGGACAGCGGCGCATCGGCCGGCGCCTGCCGCAGCGACTGCTGCGCCAGCACGCGCTCGAAGGCGTCGTCGTCGAGCGCGGCGTGGTGATCGGCGTGATCGGCGGCAGCGTGGTCGAGATGGTCGGCGCGCTCCCACTCTTCCAACGCCTCGTGGTCGCGGGCGACCGACGCCTCCTCGACCAGCGGCTCGGCCGGTTCCAGCGGCGGCAGTTCCGGCGCATCGACATCGCGGTGCGCGACCACCGGCACCGCGGCGCTTGCCGCCAGCGCGGCGTCGTCGTCACGCGGCAACGGCGGCAGCGGCGAAGGCTTGCGCCGGCGCGACAGCAGCCAGGCGCCGATGCCGAGCACCAGCAGGCTCAGCCCGCCCCACAGCCACAGCGGGAACCCGTCATTGGCCGGCGCTTGCGCGGGCGCGGCCGCTGGCGCCGCCTTCCCGGCCTGGGCCAGGCGCTTCTGCGCCGCGGCCAGGTCGCTGTCCTTCAGCGCGATCAGTTGCTGCTGCTGGGCCTTGAGCTTTTCGAGTTGCTCCACCCGCGAGCGCAGTTCCTGGACCTCGGCATCGCGTGCCGCGAGGTCTTCGCGCGCCTGCTGCAATTGTTGGGTCGCCACCATGTCTCCTTCGTCGCCGGCACCGGTGCCGGACTTGGTTCCCGCCTCGCGGCGCGTCGCCGGCACCGCCGGCGCGATTTCCAGGCGCGCGCCGGACGCGGCCGCCGGCGCCGTGGCGGCCGGTTTGGCTGCGGCCTGCGCCGTCGCTGCGTCCTGCTGCGCCTGGGCCGGCTGCAGCACCGGCGCGCGCGCCTGGCGCCATTGCGCCGCCTGCTCGCGTACCACCGCCTCGGCCGCGGCGGCATCCAGGCTGGCCAGGTCCTCCTCGCGTGGGGTGCGCAGCACCGCGCCCTGCTTGAGCAGGTTGAGATTGCCGCGGATGAAGGCATCCGGATTGGCGCGCAGCAGCGCGACCATGGTCTGGTCCAGCGAATGACCGTTGCCGCGCGCCAGTTGCCCGGCGATCTGCGACAGGGTCTGCCCGGCGCGCACCGGCGCCAGCGCATCGCCGGGCGCGGCCGCAGGCGCCGGCGCCGGCGCCGGACGCGGCGCAGCGGCGGGCCGGGCGCTCGGCGTCGCCGGCGTCGCGGCGGCTGCAGGCGCTGGCGCCGCGGTGGACGTTTCGCGGGCGATGCGGTCGGACGGCTGCGCCGCGGCCGGCGCATCGATCGCCGGCGCGTCGATCGCCGCCGCGGTATTCGGTGCGTCGATCAGCGCGGAATATTCGCGGATCAGCCGCCCCTGCCCCCAATCGACCTCGATCAGGAAGCTCAGCGACGGCACGTCGACCGGCATGCGGCTGCTGACCTGGATCACCGCGCGGCCCTTGCGGGTCTGGGTGAAACGGAACTGCAGATCGCTGACCAGGCCTTGCGGACGCTCCAGTCCCACCCGCGCGAACGTCGCCGGCGAGGCCAGCGCCACCCGCGCCCGCTCCAGTTCGCCCGGCTCGTTGGAGATCACCGGGATCTCGGCCAGGAACGGCTCGCCCGGCTTGGACAGCACGCGAATATCGCCCAGGCCCAGCGCCAGCGCGGCCTGGCTGCAGGCCAGCAACAGCAGCGCCGCGGCGGCGCGACAGACATGGCGCAGCCCGCGCGCGGTGGACACCGCAGCGTCGCTGCGGCGATGGAACACACGTGGTTGTAGGCGCATCCCGCCCCTGCCCCTTGGAGTCATGTCCATCAATATATATGAAGCGGGGATTTGGGATTTGGGATTGGGGATTCGTTGCGGGCATTGCAGCGGCGGGGCGTGCGCTTGCGCGGGGTGCGCAAGCGGCCTCTCCTCCCCTTGCGGGATCGGTGCCCAGCGAGCACTGCAACGCTGCTTGTCCTGTAGGAGTCAACTGTCATGCACCTGCGATGGCAGGAGGAGCGTACGAGGCCTGATCGCCCGCGATGGCATTGAGCCAGCGCAGGAACTTGTGCATGCAGGCGACGATGGCGACCTTGGCCGGCTTGCCCGCTGCGCGCAGGCGCGCGTAAGTGTTGGCCAAGGGGGATTTGGCGCGGATGCTGGCCCAGGTGGCCATGTACAGCACGCGCCGCACGTCGGCACGTCCGCCTTTGATGCGGCGCTGGCCTTTCCAGCAGCCGCTGTCGTGATTGAACGGGGCCAGCCCGACCAGGGCAGCGAGCTTGCGTGGCGGCAGCGTGCCCAGCTCTGGCAGCCGCGCGGCCAGAACCGCGCGCAGGATCGTCCCGAGCCCAGGCACCTTGGGTAGGCTTGAGCAGGTCTTGCCCTGCCGCTCGATCTCCTGCGTCAACGTCTGGATCTGCTGGTTCAGCAGGGCGATCACCTCTCGGCAGCGGTGTTGCACCTTGGCGCTGGTGATGTGCTCCAGGCGCCGCCGATGGACATCACGCTGGCTCACCAGGGTGGCACGCAGGTCCAGCAGTTCGCGAAGAGACTGCTGGTGCTCGGGTGCCACGGGCGTGGGCATGGTCGGGATGTGCTGGGCGGCGATGGCCAGCAGGCGCGCGTCCAGGGCATCGGTCTTGGCATGCAGGCCCAAGGCCTGGGCGAGCTTGCGCGGACGATCGGCAGGCATCCGCACCACGGGCAGGTCGGCCTGCCGCAACACTTGCAGCACGGCATGTTCGTAGCCGCCACTGGCTTCCAGCACGATCCGCTCGCAGCCCAGCTCGGCCAGGCGCTGGGCCAGCGCACGCTGCCCCTGTGGCGTATTGGGTTGGGTCCAGGTCTGCTCGTCCGGCAGGACATGAATGACCAGTTCGGCCTTGGATACATCGATCCCGACATGGCGTCGCATAGACGTTCTCCGCAGTAGACTTATGGACGAGAGCGCTCCTGCCGATGCCCATGCTTGTGGAGTTCGAGCTCGTCACTCGGGCAACTGTTCGGGCTTGTCAGGCAGGAGAACCGGAGTGCGGCGGCGCTGACTCCTACTCGTGCTTGCTGGCACTGCGGCTAAACGGCCTGCCGCACTCCGCTCTCACCTGCAACGATAGACCCTTATTTGACACAAGCGGCTTCAGCCGCGATGGCTTTCCCGGGAACGCTGCGTCGCGGCTGAAGCCGCTCCTAAGGTGGGCGCCGGTCATCTCACCCGCGGTGCTGTCTTCGCAACACGACGCGGGACGCCGGATACGACAACGACCAGGGCACGTGCCGCTGGCCGTTGCGTGATAGCCGGGACATTGGGCGCTACGCAGCCTTGGAACAATCACGCTGCACAGCTTTTGCCAATCCCGAATCCCGACTCCCGAATCCCTACCGCTCAGCCCTCCAGGGCAACCAGCTCGGCCAGCTGCACCGCATTGAGCGCGGCGCCCTTGCGGATGTTGTCGGCCACCACCCACAGGTTCAGGCCACGCGGGTGCGAGAAGTCCTCGCGGATGCGGCCGACGAACACCGGGTCCTTGCCCGAGGCATGGGTCACCGGGGTCGGATAGCCGCCGGCCTTGTGCTCGTCCACCACTTCCACGCCGGGCGCCTGCCCCAGCAGGGCGCGCGCCTGCTCGACGGTGATCTTGCGCTTGGTCTCGATATTGACCGCCTCCGAGTGCCCGAAGAACACCGGCACGCGCACCGCGGTGGGGTTCACCAGGATGCTGCTGTCCTCGAGGATCTTCTGCGTCTCCCACACCAGCTTCATCTCTTCCTTGGTGTAGCCGTTGGGCTGGAAGTCGTCGATGTGCGGGATCAGGTTGAAGGCGATCTGCGCCTGGAACTTCTGCGGCTCGATGTCCTGGAACGCCAGCAGCTGCGCGGTCTGCTTGCCCAGCTCCTCCATGCCCGAGCGGCCGGCGCCGGACACCGACTGGTAGGTGGCCACGTTGATGCGCTCGATGCCGTATTCCTTGTGGATCGGCGCCAGCACCGGCATCAGCTGCATGGTCGAGCAGTTGGGATTGGCGACGATGCCGCGCGGACGCTGCTTCAGCGCATGCGGGTTGACCTCCGACACCACCAGCGGCACGTCGTCGTCGTAGCGGAAGGTCGAGGAGTTGTCGATCACCACCGCGCCGGCCGCGGCGAACTTCGGCGCGTATTCCTTGGAGATGCCGCCGCCGGCGGAGAACAGCGCGATGTCCACGCCGCTCGGATCGAAGGTCGCCAGGTCGAGCACGGTGACCTTCTGGCCCTTGAACTCGACCTGGCCGCCGGCCGAGCGCTCGGAGGCCAGCGGGTACAGCGTGGCGACGGGGAAATCGCGCTCGGCGAGGATGCTCAGCATGGTTTCGCCGACGGCACCGGTGGCGCCGACGACGGCGACGTTGAAACGACGGGTTGCATTGCTCATGGAAGATTCGATCCGCAGAAAAAGAAGGGGAGGAACAGCCGCACTGCCACGTGGATTCGGGGAACCTGCCGTGCGCGTCGCGCGCGGGCCCGCAGGCTCCCTATCGTTTTTTGTCCGCGATCGCCCGCGCGCCGCCGGCCGCGGCGATCGCGTCCAGGTTCAGCGCATTGGGCGGGCGTCCGGCGTCGGCGCCGATGCCCAGCGCGGCGAGCAGGTTGTCCACCGCCAGCGCCACCATCGCGCGGCGCGTGGCCACGCTGGCGCTGCCGATATGCGGGGTCAGCACCACGTTGCGCAGCGCCAGCAGCTCCGGACGGATCGCCGGCTCGCCTTCGAACACGTCCAGCCCGGCCGCGGCCAGGCGCCCGTTGGCCAGCGCGTCGGCCAGCGCGACTTCATCGACCAGGCCGCCGCGGGCGATGTTCACCAGCGTCGCGGTCGGCCGCATCTTCGCCAGCGCGGCGGCGTCGACGATGTGGTGCGACTTCGTGCTGTACGGCAGCACCAGCAACAGGTGATCGGCGCGTGCCAGCAACGCGTCGAAGCCCACGTACTCGGCGCGATGCGCGCGTTCCACCTCGTCCGGCAGACGACTGCGGTTGTGGTACAGCACGCGCATCGAGAAGCCGGCGGCGCGGCGCGCGATGGCCTGGCCGATGCGGCCCATGCCGAGGATGCCGAGGGTGCTGCCGTGGACATCGGCGCCGAGCATGGTCTGGAACGACCACTGCTGCCACTGCCCTGCGCGCAGCCAGCGCTCGGCCTCGCCGACGCGCCGCGCGGCGGCCATCAGCAGGGCGAAGCCGAGATCGGCGGTGGTCTCGGTGAGCACGTCGGGGGTGTTGGTGGCGACGATGCCGGCCGCGCTGAGCGCGTCCAGGTCCAGATTGTTGTAGCCGACGCCGACGTTGGCGATGGCGCGCAGCCGCGGCGCGCCGGCGATCTCGGCGGCGCCGATGCGTTCGTTGAGGGTGACGAGGGCGCCGTCCAGCGGCGCCAGTGCGGCGGCCAGGTCCTGCGGCGAATACCGGGTCACGTCCGCGGTAGTGGTCAGCGCGCAATACTCGCCGAGCCGTGCGACGACGTCGTCGAACAGCGGCTGGCTGACCCACACCCGCGGCCGCGACTCAGCCATCGCCACCGCCGGGGATGCGCGGGGTCACCGTGCCGACGTCGCCGCATTGCGCGCGGTGCCGCAGCGCCTGGTCCATCAGCACCAGCGCCATCATCGCCTCGGCGATCGGGGTGGCGCGGATGCCGACGCAGGGGTCGTGGCGGCCGGTGGTGATCACGTCCACGGCCTGCCCGTCCACGTCCACCGTGGCGCCGGGCAGGCGCAGGCTGGAGGTGGGCTTGAACGCCACCGAGACGACGAGGGGCTGGCCGGTGGCGATGCCGCCGAGCACGCCGCCGGCGTGGTTGGACTGGAAGCCATCCGGCGCGATCAGGTCGCGGTGTTCGGTGCCCTTCTGGGTCACCGCGGCGAAGCCGTCGCCGATCTCCACGCCCTTGACCGCGTTGATGCTCATCATCGCTGCGGCCAGTTCGCCGTCGAGCTTGCCGTAGATCGGCTCGCCCCAGCCCGCCGGCACGCCGTCGGCGACCACGGTGACGCGCGCGCCGATCGAATCGCCGGACTTGCGCAGCGCATCCATGTACGCCTCCAGCTCCGGCACCTGCGGCGCGTGCGGCCAGAAGAACGCGTTGTCCTCCACCGCGTCCCAGGCGAAGCCCTGCGGCAGCAGCGGACCGAGCTGCGACAGGTAGCCGCGCACGCGCACGCCGTAGCGCTGCGCCAGCCACTTCTTGGCGATGACGCCGGCGGCCACGCGCATGGTGGTCTCGCGCGCCGACGAGCGCCCGCCGCCACGCGGATCGCGGATGCCGTACTTCTGCCAATAGCTGTAGTCGGCATGGCCCGGGCGGAACTGCCGGGCGATGTCGGTGTAGTCCTTGCTGCGCTGGTCGGTGTTGCGGATCAGCAGGCCGATCGGAGTGCCGGTGGTGCGGCCTTCGTAGACCCCGGACAGGATCTCGATGGCGTCGGCCTCGCGCCGCGCCGAGGTGTGCCGGCTCTTGCCGGTGGCGCGGCGCTGCAGGTCGTGGGCGAATTCGCTGGCGTCCAGTTCCAGTCCGGGCGGGCAGCCATCGACCACGCAGCCGATCGCCGGCCCGTGCGATTCGCCGAAGGTGGTGACGGTCAGCAGCTTGCCGAAACTGTTCGCGCTCATATCGCTTGCGTCACCGGTCCGCGGCCAGCGCGGCGATGCGCGCGTGGTGCGCGAGCAGTTCGCTGCGCTCCACCGCGAAGATGCCCATCTGCCCGACCTTGAACTCGACCCAGGCGAAATCCACTTCCGGCAGCAGCTGCGCCAGCGCGCGCTCGGACTCGCCGACCTCGCAGATCAGCAGGCCGTCCTCGCTCAGGTGCGCCGGCGCGTCGCGCAGGATCTTCAGCGCCAGGTCCAGGCCGTCGTCGCCCGCGCGCAGGCCCAGCTCCGGCTCGTGCGCGTACTCCGGCGGCAGCGCGTCGGTCTCGGCATGGGTGACGTAGGGCGGATTGGTCACGATCAGCTCGTAGCGGCGACCGCCCAGCCCGGCGAACAGGTCGGACTTGACCAGTTCGACGTTGTCGGCCAGCAGCCGCTCCTTGTTCTCGGCGGCCAGGCTCAGCGCCTCGTCGCTGATGTCGACCGCGTCCACCAGCCAGTTCGGGTTGTAGTGGGCCATGGCGATGGCGATGCAGCCCGAGCCGGTGCACAGGTCCAGCGCGCGCTCGACCGGGCGGCCGGCCAGCCACGGCTCAAAGCCGGCCTCGATCAGTTCGGCGATCGGCGAACGCGGCACCAGCGCGCGCGCATCGCTCTTGAAGCTGAGCCCGGCGAACCAGGCCTCGCCGGTGAGGTAGGCGGCGGGGATGCGCTCGGCGATGCGGCGCTCGAACAGCGCCAGCACCTGCGCCTTCTCCGGCGTGGTGACCCGCGCGCTGCCGTAGGCCGGGCCGAGGTCGTGCGGCAGGTGCAGCGCGTGCAGCACCAGCTGCGTGGCCTCGTCCAGGGCGTTGTCGTAGCTGTGGCCGAAGCTCAGCCCGGCGGCGTTGAAACGGCTGGTGCCGTAGCGGATCAGGTCGATGATCGTGTGGAGTTCGGCGGCCGCGTCGGCAGTCATGGCAACAGGCAAGGCAATTCGGCCCCCGATTATAGAGGCCCGGCCGCTATGATGAGCGTTCGTTGCATGGGAAATCAGTATGTTCAACCGCACCTTCGGCATCGTCCTGGTGGTTGCCCTGGCCGCCGGCCTGGGGCTGCTGCTGGCCCAGAAGTACTTCGGCGGCAGCGCCGCCCCGGCCTGGCCGGAAACCCGCACGGTGCGCATGTACCCGCAGCCGCGCCCCCTGCCCGACTTCCACCTGCGCCAGACCGACGGCACGCCGCTGGTGCCGGGCGAGCTCAAGGGCCACTGGACCCTGGTGTTCCTGGGCTTCACCGCCTGCCCGGACGTGTGCCCCACCACCCTGGCCGACCTGGCACGCGCGCAGAAGCAATGGGAGACGCTGCCGGACACGCTGCGCCCGCGCGTGCTGTTCGTCTCGGTCGACCCGCAGCGCGACACCCTGCCGCGGCTGGGCGAGTACGCCCACGCCTTCCACAAGGACACCATCGCCGCCACCGCCGACGTGCCCGAACTGGAGCGCTTCGCCACCGCGCTGGGCTTCGTGTTCCAGAAGGTGCCGGGCAAGCACTACGCCGAAAACCCGAACGACTACAGCATGGACCACTCCGCCGCGATCGCGGTGCTCGACCCGCAGGGCCGCCAGGCCGGGCTGATCCGCCCGCCGTTCGATGCCGCCGCGATCGCCGCCGACCTGCAGGCCCTGACCAAGGCCACCGCCCCATGAGCCTGACCACCCGCCTGACCTACGTGCTGCCGCACCGGCTGCTGTCCTCGCTGGCGCGGCGCCTGGCCTATTCGTCGCGGCCCGGACTGAAGCAGTGGCTGATCGACACGGTGGTGCGCCGCTTCGGCGTGGACCTGAGCGAGGCTGCGCAATCGGACGCGACCGCCTACCCGACCTTCAATGCCTTCTTCACCCGTGCGCTGAAGCCCGGGGCACGCGTCGCCGACCCCGACCCGCAGGCGCTGCTGATGCCGGCCGACGGGCGCATCAGCCAGCTCGGCCGGATCGAGGACGGGCGCATCTTCCAGGCCAAGGGCCAGTCCTTCACCGCCGCCGAACTGCTCGGCGACGACGCCGCGGCGGCCCCGTTCGCCAACGGCCTGTACGCCACCGTGTACCTGTCGCCGCGCGACTACCACCGCGTGCACATGCCGTGGACCGGCACCCTGCGCGAAACCGTGCACGTGCCGGGGCGGCTGTTCAGCGTCGGCACCGATGCGGTGCGCAGCGTGCCGCGCCTGTTCGCGCGCAACGAGCGCCTGGTCTGCCATTTCGACACCGACTTCGGCCCGATGGTGTCAGTGATGGTCGGCGCGCTGCTGGTGTCCGGCGTGGAAACCGTGTGGAGCGGCGTGGAGATCCCGCGCTACGCCGACCGCATCACCCGCAAGGATTGGCGCGGCAAGGGCATCACCCTGCAGCGGTTCGAGGAGATGGCGCGCTTCAACTACGGCTCCACGGTGATCGTGCTGCTGCCGCCTGGCGTGGCCGCGTTCGACCCGGCGCTGAAAGCGGAATCGCCGGTGCGGCTGGGGCAGGCGCTGGCGCGGTTGGTGCGCTGAGGTGTGGGGGCCGCGCTGCGGCCCCTTTGTGCAGAGACACCCTTGTGGGAGGGACTTCAGTCCCGACGCGCTGGCGGTGAGAGACCGCAGGCTTGCAATGGGGGCTGAAAAGGCACACGCGCCAGCACTGCGGCCGCCGCACCCTCATCCGGCGCTACGCGCCACCTTCTCCCGGGGGGAGAAGGGATTGGGCAGCGCTTGTCCCTCACAACCAGTGCTGCGGCGCCCGCCCCACTGTGGGAGGGACTTCAGCCCCGACGCATTGGCGCTGAGAGACCGCGAGCTCGCGATGGATGTCTGAAAAAGCCGCTCGCCGGCGCTGCGGCTGCCGCACCCTCATCCGGCGCTGCGCGCCACCTTCTCCCGGGGGGAGAAGGGATTGGTCCGCGCTTGTTCTAACAGCCAGTGCTGCGGCGACCGCTACTGTGGGAGGGACTTCAGTCCCGACGCATTGGCGGTGGACGGGCCACCTACCTGCAATGGATGGCGGTAACGCCACACGCCTAAGACTGCGAGTGGCCCGACCCTCATCCGGCGCTGCGCGCCACCTTCTCCCGGTGGGAGAAGGAGTGCACGTTCTTACTTCTCGCAGCCCACCAGCTTCAACGACTGCCCCGGCTTCAGCGCATAACCCGGCGCACGCAAGCCATTCGCCTTGGCCAGTTCCTTCAGGTCGCAGTCGTGGCGGTCGGAAATCCGGCCCAGGGTGTCGCCCTTGGCCACGCGGTAGTTGCGCATCTGCTTCTGCTTGGGCTTGGCCGGCGCGGGACGGCCGGTGGCCACCGTGGTCGGCACGCCGGCGACCGGGCTGACGTCGCCTACCGCCACGTTGCCGGTCAGGTCGGCGGCCGGCGCCGGGCTGCCGCTGCGCACCGCGGCGGTGACATCGGCGGTGATCAGCGCGCGCGCCAGGTCGGCACGCGGGCCACTGACGCAGTAGCGGTTGTACAGGCCGACGATCTTGGTGGTGGCGTTGATGGTCACCCCGGCCGGGATCCAGCCGTCCGGCTCGTAGCGCGGGTTGAGGTTGCGCAGCGCGCGCATGTAGCCGTCGCGGGTGCCGTCGCTGCCCAGGCAGATGGTCAGTTCGTAGATGGTGGTGGACTTGGCCAGGCGCAGCGTGGCCGGCTGCGCATTGATCTTGGGGAAGGCCACGCCGTATTGCTGCGGGTGCAGGAAGATCCACGCCGCGGCGATCACCATCGGCACGTAGTCCTTGGTCTCGGCCGGGAACTGGTTGTACACCGATGCGTCCCAGAAGCTGCGGCCGGGCATCTGGTTGAACACGCGCGCGGCGCGGCCTTCGCCGCCGTTGTAGCCGGCCAGGGCCAGTTCGACGCTGCGGTTGAGCTCGGCCAAGCGCTCGTTGATGTAGACCGCACTCGCCTCGGCGGCGCTGCGCGCGTCGTAGCGGGTGTCGAAGCCGGTACCGTCCGGGCCCAGGCCGAAACGGCGCCCGGTGGCCGGCATGAACTGCATCAGCCCGGCAGCGCCCACCCGCGAATTGGCGTGCACGCGACCGTTGGATTCCTTGGCGATGATGCCGAACAGCAGCGCTTCCGGCAGGCCGCGCTTCTCCCATTCCGGCCACATGACCGCGCGCAGGTTCTGGTAGTTCTCGTAGCTGCTCATCAACGCCGGGCGCATGTCGGTGAGCCAGCGGCGGATGCCGGCCTGCACCGCCGGGTTGTACTCCACCATCGAATCGAAGGCGTGGCGCTTGTCGTTGAGCAGGCGCGCCGCGCGCGCGGCTTCCGGCACGTCGGCGGCGAGCGGGCTGATGTGGTCGGGGTCGGCCTGCAGCGGCGCGGAGTCGTCGTCGGCGGCATCGGCATCGCTGGCCTGGCCCTGCGCATCGGCCTTGGCCTTGAGCAGGCGCTTGTACGCGCCCAGATAGGTGCCGACCTCACAACCGCGCTGCTTGATGCAGGCCTGGATCACGTCCTCGATGTCCTCCAGCGCGGCGTCGCTTTCCTGGGTGCCCTTGGGGTCGCTGTTGCCGACCAGCACCATGGCGTCGTTATAGCGCTTCTCGGCGGCGGCCAGGCGCTGGTCGAGGACAGCGATGGCGGCCTGGTCGCGGGCGGACACGCGGGCATGGGCGGCAGGAGCGGTGCAGGTCAGCGCCACGGCAGCCGCGACGGGCCACGCATGGGTGAAGCGGAACGGAAGGGGCATGGTGGGACGCGGCGACGGAAAGGCCGCAGGGTAGCCCCCGCCGTCACATTGCGGCAAGGTCGCCGCGGCCGCGACCCGGCCCGCGGCGGGCCGACGTTCATGGCCGACGGGCATCCCGCGCTGCAGCACGGGCATCGCGTGCGAACCCGGGCAACGCCGTTTGCGGCGGGACGTATCGGCGTTGCAGCAGCGAACGGCCAGACAAGGCAAAGACCGCTTTTGGCGGCCATGCCGGCGTCTGCGCGGCACCGCGACGCGCCCAGGACAACACGTACGCGTTCAGCCATCCCGCGGACGCTCTAGAATCCAGGCATCTCATTGCGGACCCCGATATGGACCCGATCCTGCTAGGCAAAGGCGTGACCGACGACATCGCGGTGCTGCTGCAACCGCGCCTGGGCAATCGCCACGGCCTGGTCGCCGGCGCCACCGGCACCGGCAAGACCGTGACCCTGATGACCCTGGCCGAAGGCTTCTCGCGGATCGGCGTGCCGGTGTTCCTGGCCGACGTGAAGGGCGACGTGGCCGGCCTGGCGATGCCCGGCGACGGCAGCGAGAAGGTGCTGCAGCGCGCCAGGGAAATCGGCGTGACCGACTACGCGCCGGCCGCCAACCCGGTGGTGTTCTGGGATCTGTACGGCCAGCTCGGTCATCCGGTGCGCACCACCGTCAGCGAGATGGGCCCCACCCTGCTGGCGCGCGTGCTGGAACTCAACGACACCCAGGCCGGCGTGCTCGACATCGTGTTCAAGCTGGCCGACGACCGCGGCCTGCTGCTGCTTGACATGGACGACCTGCGCGCGCTGCTGGCGCTGGTGGTGGAAGAGCGCAAGGACATCTCCACCGAATACGGCCTGGTCAGCGCGCAGTCGGTGGCGGCGATCCAGCGCGCGCTGCTGCGCCTGGCCCAGGACGGCGGCGAAGGTTTCTTCGGCGAACCGGCGCTGGACCTTGCCGAGCTGATGCGCACCGCGCCCGACGGCCGCGGCACCATCAACATCCTCGCCGCCGCGCAACTGGTGCTCAAGCCGCGGCTGTACTCGACCTTCCTGCTGTGGCTGCTGTCGGAACTGTTCGAGCGACTGCCGGAAGTGGGCGACCTGGACAAGCCCAAGCTGGTGTTCGTGTTCGACGAGGCGCACCTGCTGTTCGACGACGCGCCGCCGGCGCTGGTGCAGCGCATCGAGCAGGTGGTGCGGCTGATCCGCTCCAAGGGCGTGGGCGTGTACTTCTGCTCGCAGTTCCCCGACGACGTGCCCGACAGCATCCTCGGCCAGCTCGGCAACCGCGTGCAGCACGCGCTGCGCGCCTACACGCCGCGCGACCAGAAGGCGGTGCGCACCGCCGCCGAGACCTTCGTGGCCAATCCCAAGCTGGATGTGGCCAAGGCCATCTCCCAGCTCGGCACCGGCGAGGCGCTGGTGTCCACGCTGCAGGACAAGGGCGTGCCATCGCCGGTGCAGCAGACCCTGATCGCGCCACCGCGCTGCCGCATGGGCGCGATCACCGAGGCCGAGCGCGCGCAGGTGCGCGCCGGCAGCCCGGTCGGCGCGCGCTACGACACCCCGGTCAATCGCGAATCGGCGGCGGAACTGCTGGCGCGTCGCGTCGAGCAGAGCGCCGACCGCAGCGCCGCGCCGCCGGCACGCACCCGCGAACAGGACGAGGCGCAGGACAGCGGCTTCGGCCAGGCGGTCAAGGACGCGGTGTTCGGCACCAAGCGCCGCCAGGGCATGCTGGAGGCGATGGCCAAGCAGACCTCGCGCACCATCGGCAACCGCATCGGCCAGCAGATCGTGCGCGGCATCTTCGGCAGCATCTTCGGCGGCAAGCGCTGAGCGCGGCCGACGCCAAAGGAAGCTCCAGCATGGACAGCAACGCGATGAGCGCCTTGCAATGATGTCGCGGCCAGACAAGCCGACAACGCTCCAGGGAAGCTGCCACTGCGGCGGCCTGACCGTCGCGTTCTCGACGGATCAAGCGGCCGGGGACATCCATCCGCGCGCCTGCGACTGCAGCTTCTGCCAGAAGCATGGTGCGGCATACGTTTCCGATCCCGCCGGCACACTGCGACTGACGGCCACGCATGCCGAGGCCGTGCATCGTTATCGCCAGGGCGCAGAGGCCGCCCAATTCCAGCTGTGCCGCCAGTGCGGGGTGCTGGTCGCGGTCACGTTCGAGCACCAGGGGCGGCTTTACGGTGCCGTCAATGCCGGCTGTCTGAACAAGACGCCGGCACTGGGGGCTGCAGTGCCGGTGTCCCCGCAATGGCTGGATGCCGAAGCAAAAATGGCCCGATGGCGACAGGCGTGGGTGCCGGACGTGCAATGGGTCATCGCTGACACCTGAGCATGCCTGCCGCACACCGTCGCCACCAGCGATCGACAGGCCCGGCGCTCAGAACGCTGGATGCGCGGTTAGGAACGGCCTTCGATCCTGGCGATGCCACGCGCAGAGACAAGAACCGACAACGCCACGCTAGGCCAGCAGCCCGTGCAGCTTGGCGTATTGCAACAGCATGATGGTCTTGGCGTCGGCGATCTCGCCGCTGTCGATCATCGCCAGCGCCGCGTCGAGCCTCAGCTCCAGCACCTCGATCTCCTCGCCTTCGGCCGCCACGCCGCCGCCAGCGCCGACCTTGTCGCGGTCGACGTATTCGCCGACGAAGAAGTACAGCCGCTCGGTCACCGAACCCGGGCTCATGAACGCCTCGAACACCTTGCGCACGTTCTCGATCCGGTAGCCGGTCTCTTCTTCGGTCTCCTTGCGGATGCACGTCTCCGCATCGTGGCGATCGAGCAGTCCGGCGCAGGCCTCGATCAGCATGCCGTCGGGGTTGCCGTTGAGCAGGGTCGGCAAACGGAACTGGCGGGTCAGCATCACCGTGCCCTTGGCGCGGCTGTACAGCAGGATGGTCGCGCCATTGCCGCGGTCATAGGCCTCGCGGGTGAGCGCCTGCCAACTGCCGTCGTGGCGCTGGAAATCGAAGCTGACCTTGCGCAGCACGTACCAGTTGTCCGACAGCACCTCGATGTTGGTGACGCGCACGCGCGGGTTGGCGGAAACGAAGGAAGAATCCAAGCGAAGCTCCAAGGGGAAATGGGGGAGGCGCAGCGCGTATGCAGGACCATCGGCCTGGCATCGCGCTGTCCACGTTCGGGCGCAGTGTAGCGAGCCGGCGCATGGCGACAGCGGGGCGGAACGCGCGTTGCGCAGTCGACCACACAATGGCGGCATGGCAACCCGCGGCCCCACCACAGGTGTGCCCGGCGACCCCCGATTGCGCGCGCCGCCGCCGACCCGCACAATCGTCGCACTTCGTAGACAGGGGGCGTCATGGAAGACCGTCGACGCGCGGGCGCACGCCGCGCACATCGCAGCACACCCGAGCCGTTCTGGGCGCGCACCCGCGCCATCGCGCTGTATCCGCTACACGGCGGCGCACTGTACGCGCTGATCGCGCTGACCCTGTGCAGCCTGCTGGGCCTGCTGCCGGGCATCGGCTGGATCCTGAGCATCGTCACCAGCCTGGCGATCTACAAGTACGCCTTCGAGATCCTGCGCCAAACCGCCGACGGCTACCTGGACGCGCCGGAACGCGGGTTCGACATCGGCGACGGCGTGGTCGTGCGGCTGTTTGCGCTGATGATCGTGCTTGGCGTGGCCGTATTCGCGGCGCTGCTGCTGACCGGACCGGTCGGCGGCCTGCTGATGCTGCTGGCGGTGGTGCTGCTGCAGCCGGGCTTCCTGATTTCCCTGGCGATGGACGGCAGCCTGCGCCGCGCACTGAACCCGGCCGTATCGATCGGCCTGGCGCTGCGCATCGGCTGGCCGTACCTGGCGGCGTTCGGCCTGCTGTTCGTGATCCAGGCCAGCGCGCTGGGCGCCGCCGCCTGGCTGCAGCGCGCCCTGCCGCCATTGGTCGCCGACCTGGCGGTCACCGTGGTGACGATCTGGGGCCTGTTCGCCGCCTTCCACCTGATGGGCTATCTGGTCTACCAGTATCACGCGGTGCTGGGCTACGAACCGGCCGCCGACGCGGCAGGTGCGTTCGGCCGGCACGACCCGGACCAGCGCGTGCTCGACGAGGCCGAACAACTGGTGCGCGACGGTCATACCGAGGACGCCCTGCAGGTGCTGTGCAGCGAAGTGCGCAGCCGCGCGGTGAGCCTGGGCGTGCACGAGCTGTACCAGCGCCTGCTGCGCGGCAGTGCGCGCCACGACGAACGCCGCGAGCATACCCGCCAGTACATCCACCGGCTGCTGCAGGAAAAGCAGGAACGCCGGGCGCTGGCGCTGCAGCGCGAAGCGCTGGACACCGATCCCGACTTCGCGCCGCTGCTGCCGGAACAGGCCACGCTGCTGGCCGAACGCGCGCAGTCGGCCGGACAGTTCCGGCTCGCCGCCGACGGCCTGCAGGCCGCACTACGCGCCTGGCCGAAGGCGCCAGAACGCAGCGCCTGGTCGCTGCAGGCCGCGTTGCTGCTGGCCGAACGCTTCGGCGAAGACGCGCAGGCCCGCGACCTGCTGGAGGATGCGCTGAACCGCTGCGACGACGAGATGCAACGCAGCAAGCTGCAGGCGGCGTTGCGCGCGGTGACGATCGCGCCGGTCTAGCGCGGGGCGCGACAAGGCGCCCCGCTTCCGCGCCGGGCAGCTCCCTCACGCGTTGGCGAGCAGGAACCGCGCCTTGTCCGCCTGCGGCAGGTCCGGATAGCGCGCGACCAGCGCCTCCAGCACGCGCCGCCACTCCGCCGTGGCCTGGCGTTCGCCATGGCCCAGCGCCAGCCGGAACCAGGCCTGCGCCTGCTGCTCGCGCGGCGAAACCGCATCCTGCGCCAGCAGCGTCTCCGCCTCGGCCAGCAGCCCCAGCGCCATCCAGCGCGCGAACAACGCCGCACGCGTCGGCGCGTCCAGATCACCAGCCGCGGCAAGCACTGCCGCCTGCTGCTGCGCCTCCTGCACGGACGGCGCCGCCAGGCGCAGCACGTCCAACGCGCGCAGCCGCGCCGTCGCGACCTGGCCGGCGTTGGCGGCCACGCGATAGCGCGCCAGCGCCACATCGAAGCGCTGCGGCGCCTCCGCCGCCAGCGCGTCCAGCAGCGCGCCGGCCTGGACGTGCTCCATCCGCCCCAGATGCGCCTGCGCGCGGTCCCAGCGGTCGTCGGCCGGCACCCCGTCATCGTCGCGCAGGAACGCCTCGCGTGTCTGCCCGCTCGCCACCAGCACGGCACCGAGCAGCGCGCCGACCACCAGCCCGCCGGCATGCGCGTCGAAGCCGATGCCGGCATCGCCGTTGAGCAGCAGGTTGTACAACTCCCAGCCCAGCCACAGCGGCAGCAGCACGATGGCCGGGGCGCGCACGTAGTCGAACAGCACCGCCGCCCAGTAGAAGAAGCGCACCGGACGCCGCCCCCAGACCACGCAGAACGCGCCCATCAGCGCGGCGATGGCCCCGGAGGCGCCGAGACCGGCGCCGGCCTCGCCCCAGCGCCACCACAGGCTGGCCGCGCTGGCGCCGAATGCACCGAGCAGGTACACCGCCAGGAACCGCCAGCCGCCGATCGCGCCTTCCAGCAGCGTGCCCAGCGCCAGCAGGAACAGCATGTTGCCGATCAGGTGCATGGCGTCGGCGTGCAGGAACGCGGCGCTGAGCATGCGTGCCGGCGCCAATTCGGAACTGCGCTGTACGTGGCGCAGGGTGAACACGCGCTGCAGCAGCGTGTCGTAGCGCGCGCGCAGCGGCGCCCAGGCCTGCCGTGCATCGGCGTCGGCGAAGGCGCTGCCGTCGCGCATGGCCTGCACGAAACGCACGTCGTGCAAGGTGGCGGCGCCGACGAACGCGGTCCACTCCGCCGCCGGCACCTGCTGCAGCCGTGCCAGCGCATCGCGCTGACCGCTGCCCTCCAGATAACACGCATAGGCCGGCGCTTCCAGCGCGCCGAGCCCGGAGTCCAGGTAAACGCGCAGCGCCTGCCGTAGCGGCGCACCGTCGTGGCGCTGCCAGCCGACGTAGACCGCGACGTTGAGCAGGATCAGCAGCAGCGTGACCAGCGGAAAATTCTCCCGCGACAGCGGCTTGTGCAGCGGCAGGATCAGCATCGGGCGACGTTCGTATGCTGGGCGGCGCCAGCTTCGGCGATCGCCTGCGGGTGCGCAAGCCGCAGCCACGCGCTAGCATCGCCACCCCGCTCCACCGCAGTCGTACCGATGAGCCGTTGGCGTCCCCCTGCCGAAAAAAGCACAGCCCTGATCACCCCGGAAGGCCATGCCCGGCTCAAGGCCGAGCTGGACGAGCTGTGGCGGGTGCGCCGCCCGGAAGTGGTCAAGGCGCTGGCCGCGGCGGCGGCCGAGGGCGACCGCTCGGAGAACGCCGAGTACACCTACCGCAAGAAGCAACTGGGCGAGATCGACCGCCGCGTGCGCTACCTGAGCAAGCGCCTGGAAGCGCTGCGCGTGGTCGCCGAGGCGCCGTCGGACCCGCAGGCGGTGTTCTTCGGCGCGCACATCGAACTGGAGGACGCCGACAGCGGCGAACTGCGCCGCTACCGCATCGTCGGCCCGGACGAGACCGACGCGGCGCGAGGCTGGATCAGCATCGATTCGCCGCTGGCGCGGGCGCTGCTGAAGAAGCGCGTCGACGACGAAGTGGAAGCGCAGTTGCCCGGTGGCCGCCACAGCTTCGTGGTGGTGGCGGTGGACTACGCCACGCCGTGAGCGCGCGGCGCCAGGGCGCCACACGTGCCGCCGTCTGCGGCCTCAGAGCACCCGCAGATCCAGCGGCGTTGCCGACGACGCCTGCGCCGGCAACGCATCGCCGAACAGGTCGTGCTCATCGCTATCGGTGATCTCGACCTGCACCAGATCGCCCGGCTTCAGCCCGAGTTCGCCGCCGTTCTGGATATGCACCAGGCCGTCGATCTCCGGCGCATCGGCCTTGGAGCGCGCCACCGCGATGCCGTCCTCCAGCAGGTCGACCAAGCATTCCTGCACGCTGCCGATCTTGGCTTCCAGGCGCGCGGCGGAAATCGCCGCCTGCCGCTCCATGAAGCGCGCCAGCCGCTCCTGTTTGAGTTCCTCCGGCACCGGATCCGGAAGCGCATTGGCGCTGGCGCCTTCCACCGGCGAATAGGCGAAGGCACCGACGCGGTCCAGCTGCGCGGCGTCCAGGAACTCCAGCAACTGCTCGAACTCGGCGTCGGTCTCGCCGGGGAAGCCGACGATGAAGGTCGAACGCAGGGTGATCTCCGGGCACAGCGCGCGCCAGCGCTGCACGCGCTCCAGGGTGCGCTCGACCGCGCCGGGCCGCTTCATCAGCTTGAGGATGCGCGGGCTGGCGTGCTGGAACGGGATGTCCAGGTACGGCAGCAGCTTGCCCTCGGCCATCAGTGGGATCACGTCGTCCACGTGCGGGTACGGATACACGTAATGCAGGCGCGCCCACGCGCCCAGTTCCGACAGACCCTCGCACAGCGCCTTCATCCGCGTCTGATAACTGCGGCCACGCCACTCGCGCTCGGCGTACTTCAGGTCCACGCCATAGGCCGATGTGTCCTGCGACACCACCAGCAGCTCGCGCACCCCGCCCTTGACCAGACGCTCGGCCTCGCGCAGCACCTCGTCGACCGGGCGCGACACCAGGTCGCCGCGCATCGACGGAATGATGCAGAAGCTGCAGCGGTGATTGCAGCCTTCGGAGATCTTCAGGTAGGCGTAATGCCGCGGCGTCAGCTTGACCCCGATGTCGTCCTCGGCGCCCCGCGCGCGCGGCAGCAGGTCCACGAACGGATCGTGGCGCGGCGGCAGCGCCGCATGCACCGCTTCCATCACGCTCTGGTAGTCCTGCGGACCGGAGACCGCCAGCACGTCCGGATAGGCCGCGCGGATCTGCTCCGAACGCTTGCCCAGGCAGCCGGTGACGATGACCTTGCCGTTCTCGGCCATGGCCTCGCCGATCGCCTCCATCGACTCGGCCACGGCCGAATCGATGAAGCCGCAGGTATTGACCACCACCACGTCGGCCGCGTCGTAGCTGGGCACGATCGCATAGCCCTCCACGCGCAGTTGGGTGAGGATGCGTTCGGAATCGACAAGGGCCTTCGGGCAGCCGAGGCTGACGAAGCCGACTTTGGGGGTCGCGAGAGACATTGGGGCCGGGGTCCGGGGGCCTGGGAGAAAAACAGCGCGCGAAGTATACCGGGCCGGGGCCGCCGACGTGGCCCGGCCCGGTGTGCGCCCGCTCACCCCGGCTTAGCCTGGGCCATGGATAATCCGCCGCTTCCCCCACGCCACAGGAATGCCGCTATGGGCCACTGGACCACGCTCGACACCGCTCACGGCCAGGTTTCCGCCTGGCACGCCCTGCCCGAGGGCACGCCGCGCGGCGGCTTGGTCGTCATCCAGGAAATCTTCGGGGTGACCGACTACATCCGCGAGGTCGCCGACCGCTACGCCACGCACGGCTACGAGGTGCTGGCGCCGGCGCTGTTCGATCCGGTCGAGAAGGACGCGCAGCTGGCCTACGACCAGGACGGCGTGCGCAAGGGCCTGGAACTGGTCGGCGCGCTCGGCTTCGACCGCGCGCTGGACATCGTGCAGGCGGCCGCGCAGGCGCTGGCGCCGGCCGGCAAGGTCGGCACCCTGGGCTACTGCTGGGGCGGCAGCGTCGCGCTGCTGTCGGCGCTGCGCCTGGGCCTGCCCTCGGTCAGCTACTACGGCGGCCACAGCACCCAGTTCCTGGACGAGACGCCGCAGGCGCCGGTGCTGTTCCACTTCGGCGCGCAGGACGGCAGCATCCCGGCCGAATCGATCCAGCAGCACCGCGAAAAGCTGCCGCAGATGCAGACCTTCGTGTACCCGGCCGGGCACGGCTTCGACCGCCATGTGGATCCTAACCACTACGACGCCGACAGCGCCGACCTCGCCCGCGAACGCAGCCTGGCGTTCCTCGCCGAGCACGTGGGCTGAGCCGCGGCATGGCCGACTTCGTCCTCGACCCGCGGCTGCAGGCCGACAGCGCGTTCGTCGCCGATGGGCCGCTGTCGCAGGTGCGGCTGATGGACGACGCGCGCTTCCCGTGGCTGCTGCTGGTGCCACGGGTAGCCGAGGCCAGCGAGTGGATCGACCTGGACGGCGGCCAGCAGCGCCTGCTGCTGGTCGAGATCAACCAGCTCTCGCAGCTGCTGCGGCAGGAGCCGGGCGTGCACAAGCTCAACATCGGCGCGCTGGGCAACGTGGTGCGGCAACTGCACGTGCACGTGCTGGGGCGGCATCCGGGCGATGCCGCCTGGCCCGGCCCGGTGTGGGGCAGCGGCACCGCACAGCGGCTGCCGGCCGAAGAACTGCAGGCGCGTGTTGCGGCATGGCGCCAGCGGCTACGATAGGCGCCCTTTTTACGGAAGCCGCGCCTCCATGAAATCCAATGTGATCGCCGCCATCGTGCTGATCGTGATCGGCCTGGTGTTCCTGGCCAACAATCTGGGCTGGACCAACCTGAGCCTGGGCCGGCTGATCGCCACCTGGTGGCCGGCGATCCTGGTCGCGGTCGGCGTCGGCATGCTGTTCGGCCGCGGCAAGTAGGTGGAGCCGGGATTGGGGATTTGGGAGTGGGGATTCGCGAAAGCGATTCCCCAATCTTAGCTGCTACGTCGCGCTAGCTGCTTTCGGGAGCGGCCCCTGCAAAGGCAGGGGCGCCGTGTCGCGACTGCGGGCTCAGCGGCGGACGTTGACCACGCGGGTGCCGGCGATCAGGTCGTGCAGGCAGCGCTTGTCCTGGCGGAAGATGAACAGCGTGTCCACCAGCACATAGATGCTGCCCACGATCGGCACCAGCGAGATCGCTTGGGTCGGCAGGTAACGCAACGCGATCAGACGCCAGAACGGCGGCTGCCCGCCGTCCAGGTCGGCGATGCGGATCCACAGCAGCTTCTTGCCCCAGGTCTGGCCGCTCTTGGCCAGCGGGTAGCCCTGCACCAGCAGGAAGATCACGATACCCAGCACGCCGTAGCCGAACGTGGTCAGGAACGGCAGCTGCACGCCGCTGCGCGCGGCCTCCATGACCTTACCGAAGTAGCCGGTCAGCGCCGCCACCGGCAGGAACGTCGCCAGCGAGATCACGCCGTCGATCAGCGCCGCACCGAGGCGCTCGCCACGGCCGGCGAGGACCTCGCCGCCGGCGGTGCCCGGCAGCGCCGGCGGCAATGCCGCGTCGGGGGCCTGATAGGGATTGGGGTCGTTCATTGCGCGCTCCTTGTGCTGTCGAAAAGAAGGGAGTGAGAGATCAGGTCTTGGGCAGGGTCACGCCGGTCTGGCCCTGGTACTTGCCGCCGCGGTCCTTGTAGCTGGTCTCGCAGACGTCGTCGGCATCGGACTGGAAGAACAGCATCTGCGCCACGCCTTCGTTGGCGTAGATGCGCGCCGGCAGCGGCGTGGTGTTGCTGAATTCCAGGGTCACGTGGCCTTCCCACTCCGGCTCCAGCGGGGTCACGTTGACGATGATGCCGCAGCGCGCGTACGTGCTCTTGCCCAGGCACACCACCAGGGTGTCGCGCGGGATGCGGAAGAATTCCACCGTGCGCGCCAGCGCGAAGCTGTTGGGCGGGATGATGCACTCGTCGGCCTCGATGTCGACGAAGCTCTTGGGGTCGAAATGCTTGGGGTCGACGATGGTCGAGTTGATGTTGGTGAACACCTTGAACTCGCGCGAGCAGCGCACGTCGTAGCCATAGCTGGAGGTGCCGTAGCTGACGATGCGCTGGCCGTCGAGCTGCTTGACCTGGCCCGGCTCGTAGGGCGCGATCATGCCGTGCTGTTCAGACATGCGGCGGATCCAGCGGTCGCTCTTGATGCTCATGGGGCTTTCCTGATGCGGTGGCGGCGGCCGCAGCCTGCGCGCCGGGAACGCAGCCGGCGAAGGGAGCCGGCCGCAATAGCCGGCGATTCTATCCGGTGCAGGGCGTTCGCGGCAGGCGCCGCGCGCCGCTCAGCGCAACGCCGCGGCGATCGGGATGGCGGCGCGCGGGCGCTTGCGCAGTTCCTCGGTCAGGCGCTGCGCGGTGCCCAGGTAGGCCTGCGCCGCGGCCGAGTCCGGTGCCGCGGCCACCACCGGGGTGCCGGCATCGCCCTGCTCGCGGATCGCGATCGCCAACGGCAGCGACCCCAGCAGCGGCACACCGTACTGCTGCGCCATGCGCTGGCCGCCGCCCTCGCCGAACAGGTGCTCGACATGGCCGCACTGGCTGCAGGTATGCACCGCCATGTTCTCGACGATGCCCAGCACCGGCACTTCGACCTTCTCGAACATCTTCAGCGCCTTCTTCGCATCCAGCGTGGCGATGTCCTGCGGGGTGGTGACGATCACCGCACCGGCCACCGGGATCTTCTGCGCCAGGGTCAGCTGGATGTCGCCGGTGCCGGGCGGCAGGTCGATCAGCAGGTAGTCCAGGTCGTCCCAAAGGGTATCGGCGAACAGTTGGGTGAGCGCCGAGGTCGCCATCGGGCCGCGCCAGATCATCGGCGTGTCCTGGTCCACCAGCAGCCCGATCGACATCGCCTCGATGCCGAAGGCGCGCATCGGCTCGATGCTCTTGTCGTCCGGACTGTCCGGGCGCCCGCTCAGGCCGAGCATGGCCGGCACGCTGGGGCCGTAGACATCGGCATCCAGCACGCCCACGCGCGCGCCCTGGCGCTGCAGGGCCAGGGCCAGGTTCACGGCGGTGGTGGACTTGCCCACCCCGCCCTTGCCGGAGCCGACGGCGATTACGTTGCGGATGCGCGGGTGCGGGGCGAGCTTGGGCTGGACGGCGTGGGCGGGGAGACGCGGGCGTTCGGTCATCGGGAAACTCGTCAACGGAAATGGGCGAACATCCGCGCACTGCACTCGCATGTAAGCCAGGCAGATCGCGCGATGCCCGCGATTGGCACGACGACTATACAAGGACAGGGTCGGCAGCCGCCGACACCTGGGCAGCCAGCACCGCCTTCGCGCGGTGAGGCGACGCCTGCCGAAGCCGCGTCGATCAGCCGTCCAAGCGTGCTCCGTTTCTCCCTGCGCTCGAACGGCATACGAAGTCATCTCGACGACGGCAGGACCAACGGCACTCCTTGGCGGCCAGGGACCGCTTGTAGAGTGCGCAGCTAACGCGTTCTGATATATTCACAAAATGTTCATATATGCGCAGTCGCGCAGACGTCTGGCTCGTTCATCACCTGGGGAATGTTGCATGACAAGAGTTAACTCGGCGCGGCATTGGAGCCTCGCCATGGGCGTCGCCACGTTGTTGGCCAGCACAGCGGCGCAGGCCATCCAGCCGATTCCGATCGAGGATCTGGCTCGGCTGCCCGCGCTTCAGTCGGTGACGATGAGCCCCGACGGCAAGCGCATCGTGGGCCTGATCCCATCGCCGCAGAATCCGGATGAAACCGCGCTGGCGACATGGGACACCTCGGCGCTGTCCAAGGGCCCCACCGTGGTCACGCCTTCCGGCGACAGGATGAAGTTCATTTCCGCTTACGCCTTGAAGGCCGACAAGATCCTGACCGTGGCACGACAGGAATGGACCGGACGCCTCGGCGGCTGCGGCGAAGGCAACTCCACGGGTTCCACCCGGACCTTCGTGTCCAAGACCTATCTGACAGGAGACAACCAGAAGGACTTCAAGGAAGCGTTTGCGGACAATGCGCGCAAGGTCGGCATCAGCGCCGATACACAGCTGTGCCTGGAGTTGAGCGGCACGGCGTCGCTCGTGGACATGCTGCCGCTGGACCCGGACCGCGTGGTCATCCAGCAACTGAGCGAGGTCAGCCTATCTTCCAGCTACTACCTCTACAATCTCAAAACCGGGCAGACCGAACTGCTGTTTCGTGGCGATTCGCGCGCGGTCCCGTCGCTGTTCGACCATCGCACCGGCAAGGTACTGGCGAAGCAGCAGATCGACGGAACCGGCGGCGACTACGAACAGCAGGTCCTGCTGCTCGATCCGAAATCGGGCCAGTTCTCGGTGCATGCGCCGCTGACAACCAAGATTTCCGCCCGCAACGTAGTAGACGTGCTGGGCATCGACGATGCGACCGGAAAGTACTACATCCTGACCGATCAGTTCTCCGACAAGGCGCAAGTGCGCCTCTACGATCCGCTACAGCGCAAATATGATCCCGATCCGGTCGTGGCCGACCAGAACTTCTCCATCGCAGGCCTGATCTTCGGCACGCAGTCGAGCAACTTCAATAAAGTCGTGGGTTTCACCGTGGATGGCCCGACGCGCGAGTCCATTTACGTGGATCCGACCTTGAAGTCGATTCAGGAAAGCCTGAAAAAAGCATTCCCCGGTCAGAGCATCGCCCTGGGCGCTTACACCGATGATCTCTCCAAGGTGTTTTTCACCGCGCAGAGCGCCGACCAGCCACCCAGCTATCACTTGCTGATCAACAAGCAGACCGTCACATCCCTGGGAAGTTCCAGGCCCTGGATCGGCAAGAACGGCTTTTCCTTGCAAGAACGCTGGGTCAGCTACACCGCACGCGACGGGCGCAAGATTCCAGCCATCCTGGACCTTCCCGCAGGCTGGAAGCAGGGAGATCCAGCCGGTCCGGCAGTCATCAACCCGCATGGCGGCCCATGGGCCCGCGACTACATGGGATGGGATGTTTCCGGGTGGGTACCACTGCTTACGTCGCGCGGCTACGCCGTCCTTCGGCCCCAGTACCGGGGCACCCAAGGTCTTGGACGCGATCTCTGGGTAGCCGGAGACCGAGAATGGGGCCAGAAAATGTCGGATGACAACGACGATGGTGCGGCTTGGCTTGTCTCGCAAGGCTTTGCGTCCAAGGACCGGGTGGCGATCTTCGGCTATTCCTACGGCGGCTTCGCAGCGGCCGCGGCCACCGTCCGCAAGCCATCGCCATACCAGTGCGCCATCGCCGGTGCACCGGTCACCAACCTGGGGAAACTCAGCACCTCCTGGAGCGATAACCGCCTGCAACGCATCCTGCAAGGAAAGACGCTGAAGGGCATGGACCCGATGCAGAACACGGCCAATGCCACAATCCCCGTACTGCTATTCGTAGGAGACCGCGATGTGCGCACTCCATCGTTCCATGCCAAGGACTTCTACGAGGCAGTCAAGGACACCGTCCCGGCCAAGTTCGCGCTGATCCCGGATCAGCCGCACAGCCTGCCCTGGTACCCAGGCCAACAGAGACAGACCCTTGGCTTGATCCAGGACTTCCTGAAGAACGACTGCGGCCCTGGCGGCCTCTGAAACTCTGACGCCAGCCGCTCGAGAGACATCACGTCTTGAACGGCATCTTGCCCCCGGGCGCACGTCTGTGCCCCGGGAGGCCAGCGATCCATCCCGCGACGCAAGCAAGCGCACATGGTCGAGCGCCGTCTGTACGCCATCGCACGGCACCCTTTGCGAATCTGCTGATGTGCGACGCCCCCGAACCCTGATAGCGCTCCCGTCCCCCCTTTCTCTTCCGACCGCGGCGCGCCAAATGAGCGCAAGACGCATGGCAACGCGTGCGCGCCAGGCACGTGCAACGCCTTGACGCCATCGCCATATCAACTGCCAGCAACAGGCTGCAATACGCAAAGATCGTAACAATAGGCAGCAACTTTCCCGAAGTTGACGGCACCGAACCGCCACAAACGCATCTCCATGATGCCGCGCGGAAGAAGTGCCGAGCGTCGTGTCACCTCAAGTGAGCTCACCCCGAGCCGGCGAACCGAAAGCTGATCCCCATCGTCGACTTTCCGGGTGATCACGACGGAAATGTAACAGTCGTATGTCGCAAATTTTCTTGTTCAGCGGATGTTGCATCGCTAGCGCCGCAGCAGTACATTCGCTTAACCAAGCCGTAACAACTGCTTCACTTCGTATTTAAATAGGGGAGTAAGGAAGGAATGTTCAGAACTTCGACCAACGGGCTGCGGCGGATGCCGCTGGCAATTGCCGTGATCGCAGCGTTGCAAGCCGCGCCCACCTTTGCGCAGGACAATCCGGCCAATGGTCAGGCTGGTGCCGACGACCAAGCCAAGGCCACCTCCAAAGAGGCCGCCAAGACCAAGGAACTCGATGCCGTTTCTGTGACCGGATCGCTGCTCAAGCGTCCGGAATATGAGACCGCCTCGCCGGTCCAAGTCATCTCGATCGACAAGAGCATCTCGGCCGGCAAGTTCGACGTGGCCGACTTTCTGCAGACCTCCGCCGCGGCGGCCAGCTCCACTCAGATCAACAACCAGTTCGGTGGGTTCGTCGTCGAAGGCGGCACCGGCGTACAGACAGTGTCGCTGCGCGGCCTGGGCGCCAACCGCACGCTGATCCTGCTGGATGGTCAGCGCCCCGGCCCGGCCGGCACGCGCGGCCAGGTCGGTTCGTTCGATCTGAACGTCATCCCCAAGGTCATCCTGCAGCGCATCGAAATCGTCAAGGACGGCTCGTCGTCCATCTACGGCTCGGATGCTGTCGCCGGCGCGGTCAACCTGATCACCCGCAAGAGCATCGACAAGCCGATCATGGACTACACCATGAGCGTGCCGCAGCATGGCGGAGGCGAGCAGTTCTCGGCATCGTTCGCTGCAGGCAAAGATTTCAGTAACGGCAGCATCATCGGTGCCGTGCAATGGGATCGACTCAATGCCCTGGAGTTCGGCGACCGCGACTTCCTGCGATGTGCCCAGGACCGGATCTGGGGCACCGACGGCAAGCGCATCGACCGCGAGGACCGCTCGATCATCGGCGGCACCAACCTTGGCGGATGTTCGTCGGGCAACCTCTACGCCAACACCATTATCAACTACTTCAATTCGGCCATCCGCTATGTCCCGTCGCCGGACGGCAGCACTGTGGGTCCGTTCGCTGGTTACCGACCGCGCCCCCGTCCTTCCAGAACCTACGCCAACTCGCCGCAGGCCTACTATGAGGACGTGTTGAACTTCCCGTTCTACAACACGACGCAGGCCATCAACCAGCGCGAGCGCATCAGCCTGTACGGCGCCAGCGATTTTGGGTTCGATAGCTTCAACTGGAAGACACAGTGGCTGTACAACCGTCGCGAGACTACCGCGCACAGCTACAGGCAGTTCTTCCCCGTCGTCGCCAACGAAACGGACGGCAACTTCTACCAGCCGATCATGCCGTACCGCGACGATCAGAAGATCACCGTCGATTACTTCTACGGCAGCACCAAGTTCGACGGGGCCTTCAAGGGAAGCGATAGCTGGAGCTGGGAGATCAACGCGAGCTACTCGCGTTCGGACGGCGAATACCGGCACAACGACATCCAGACCTCGCGCACGGGCGATCTGGCGTATGTCGACAGCGACGCACCGGTGAACTACTTCGATCCCGGCTTCCTCAGCGGCGAACGCATGCGTGAGCTGGAGAACGCCATCGGCGTCAACACCAAGGGCAACACCATCTACGATCAGGCCATCGTCAATGCCGTGGTCACCGGCAACCTGTTCGCGCTCCCCGCAGGTGATGTCGGCGCGGCGTTCGGTGTCGAGTATCGGCATACCAAGATCGACGACCAACCCGATGCGTTGACCACGTCGGGCGACATCTGGGGCTACAGTTCCGCGCAGGAGACCAAGGGCACGGACAATGTGCGCGAAGCCTTCGTGGAGTTCGACGTCCCGCTGCTCAAGAACAAGCCGGGCATCGAATCGCTCTCGGTCAACCTGTCCGGCCGCGCGTTCAAGTACAACTCCGTCGCCGATTCGGACGAAGTATGGAAGACCGGCCTGAACTGGCAGATCATTCCGTCCCTGCGCGTGCGCGGCAGCATCGGCACTTCGTATCGGGCGCCGGGACTGTACGAGCTGTACCTTGGCGATCAGACGGGTTACCAGTCGCAGACAACGATCGACCCGTGCATCCTGTGGGGTGAAAGCAACAACACCTTCATCCAGAAGAACTGTGCGGCTGCTGGCATCCCCTCGGACTACGCGGGCGGCGGCGGATCTGCGACCGTGTACGGCCGTGGCGGCCAGGGCACTCTGAAGCCGGAGACCTCCAAGGCCAAGACGCTTGGCATGGTATGGACGCCCGAGTTCGCCAACCTGAGCGTGGCGGTCGACTATTTCGACTACGACATCCGGGGCGAGATCTCGCAGCTCAACGAGTTCGACATCATCAATGGCTGCTATGGGTCGGCGGTGTATCCGAACGCGTTCTGCAATCAGTTCGTCCGTAACAGCCCGACCGATCCCGCCTCGCCGAACACCATCACCACCATCTACAACAAGTACATCAACATCAACCGCGAGCGTACCCGCGGCTACGACTTGCAGATGAATTACGACAACGACTTCTCCTTCGGCAAGCTGTCGCTGGAGGCACAGGTCACGTACACGATGGAAGACGTGCTGCAGTTGTTCGACAGCGCGGCGGAAAGCGGGCTCACCTCGAGCAACCAAGTCGGCTACATCGGCCGACCGAAGACCGTGGGCCTGATGTCCGCGGATCTGAAGCGCGGGGACTGGACCTTCAGCTACCAGGCCAGCTATGTCAGCAGTACTCGCAATCTCGATCTGGACCCCACCTTCACCTACCAGGGGTATCAAAACGCGACGCGCGACATCAAGGCCGGTTGGCAGGTCCTGCACAATGCGTCCGTTTCCTACGAACAAGGCGACTGGGGCATCATGGTCGGCGTGCGCAATCTGTTCGACAAGGCGCCGGACCTGATTTCCACCGGGGCCGGCACGCGTTACGGCAATACTCCGCTGTACGCGTCGCAGTACGATTGGTACGGCCGCACGTTGTTCGCCCGAGTGCAGTACAAGTTCTAAGCATTGCTGTTCGGGAGCGATCGGAGGGGCGGCCATTGGCCGCCCCTTTTTGTTTGGAACATTCGCGCGAGGATCCTTGGCAGCTACGCACAACCAAGTCCCCGACCTGTATAGAGTGCGGATCGCGCACGCCACCTCCAAACACGCGCTTTTGCGGGCGCAAACCGCGCGCCTTCTACACCTCAGCCGCGCAGCAGCGCCATCGCCGCATTGTGGCCGGGCGCGCCGGTCACGCCGCCGCCGGGGTGGGTGCCGGAGCCGCACAGGAACAGACCGGGAATCGCACCGCGGTACGCCGCCTGGCCGAGCATCGGCCGCGCGCTGAACAACTGGTTGAGGCTCAGCGCGCCATGGAAGATGTCGCCGCCGACCAACCCGAAGGTGCGTTCCAGGTCCAGCGGGCTCAGCACCTGCCGGCCCAGCACCGAAGCGGCGAAGCCCGGCGCGTAGCGCTCGACGGTGGCGATCATCAGGTCGGCGACCTCCTCGCGGTGCGCGTCCCAACTGCGCCCGTCCGGCAACTGCGGCGCCACGTGCTGGCAGAACAGGCTGGCCACGTGCTGGCCCGGCGGCGCCAGGCTGTCGTCCAAGGTGCTGGGAATCAGCAGTTCGACGATCGGTTCACGCGACCAGCCGTGCGCGCGCGCATCGTGATAGGCGCGGTCCATGTAGTCCAGGCTCGGCGCCAGCACGATGCCAGCGGTGAGATGGTCGCCCGGCCCTGGCAGCGCGCTGAAGCTGGGCAGGCGCGACAGCGCCACGTTCATCCGGAACGTGCCCGACCCGCAGCGCCAGTGCGCCATGCGCGCACGCGTGGCGGCCGGCACGTGCGCCGGATCGAGCAGGCGTTCGTACAGCAGCTTGGGGTTGACGTTGGCGACCACGTGCCGCGCCCGCAGCCGCTCGCCCTGCTCGGTGACCACGCCGACCGCACGCCCGTCCTCGACCAGGATCTCGCGCACGCTGGCCTCGGTGCGGATCTGCGCGCCGGCGGCGGTCGCGGCGCGGGCCATCGCCTGGGTGATCGCGCCCATGCCACCCAGCGCATGGCCCCAGGCGCCCTTGACCCCGTTGCTCTCGCCGAATACGTGGTGCAACAGCACGTAGGCCGAGCCGGGTGTGTACGGGCTGGCGTAGTTGCCGACGATGCCGTCGAAGCCGAACAGCGCCTGCGCCGCATCGCTCTCGAACCAGCGCTGCAGATACTCGGCGGCGGAGATGGTGAACAGGTCCAGCAGATCCTGGCGCAGTTCCGCGTCCAGCGCGTGCAGGCGGCGGCCGAGGCGGCCGGCGCGCAGCAGTTCGGGCAGCGCCTGCAGCCAGCCGCCGTCGGTGACATTGGGCGGCGGCTGCAGCGCCAGCGCGCGCAGCACATCGGCGATGCCCTCCAGCCGCGCCTCGTAGGCCGGCAGGCGCGCGGCGTCGCGCGCGGAGAACTTGGCCAGTTCGGCCTGGGTGTGGCCGGCGCCGGTCAGCAGATAACGTCCATCCGGCAACGGCAGGAAGTTGTTGCGCCGGCGCGGCACGATGCGCAGGCCGTGGCCGGCCAGATCCAGGTCGGCGATCACTTTGGGCTGCAGCAACGACACCGTGTAGGACGCCACCGAGTTGCGGAACCCGGGATGAAACTCCTCGGTCACCGCGGCGCCGCCGACCACGCCGCGCCGCTCCAGCACCGTCACCTTCCAACCGGCCCGCGCCAGGTAGGCGGCGCAGACCAGGCCGTTGTGGCCGGCGCCCACGATCAGGGCATCGCATGGCGATTCACGGGTCATGGCCGCATGGTAAGCCAGCGCCGGCGGGCCTGCCGACCGGCAGGCGACGCGGCCGTCCCACGGCCCAACGCGCGCGGCCGCCCATGACCTTCGACACCCCTGAAACCTCCCGCGGCGGCGTAGAGTCTCGCCACGGCCCGGACGGGCCACCTTTTTATCCACGTCGGCCTGGAGCCTGCCTGTGACCCTTCGCAATCCCAAGATGCTGCTGTTGACCCTGGCCGTGAGCGCCGCGCTCACCGGCTGCAACAAGCCCGAGAACGCCGCGCCCGCCGCCGACGCCGCCAAGCCCGCGCCGGCCGCCGCCCCGGCCGCAGCGCCCGCCGAGCTCAAGCTCGACACCAGCAAGCTGCCGGCCTACAACGCCTTCAGCATCAACGATCTGGACGCCGGCAAGAACGCCTGCGACGACTTCAACGGCTACGTCAACGGCAAGTGGCTGGCCGCCAACGAGATTCCCAAGGACCGCAGCAGCTGGGGCGCGTTCTCGATCCTGGACGAGCGCTCGGTGGCCGTGCAGCACCAGCTCGCCGAACAGGCCGCTGCCGCCGCCAACCCGCAGGGCGTGGAAAAGATCGTCGGCGACTTCTGGTCCTCGGGCATGGACGAAGCCAAGATCAACGCCCAGGGCATCGAGCCGCTGAAGGCCGACCTGGCCGCGATCGACGGCCTCAAGGACGGCCCGGCGATCGCCGAGTACCTGCGACAGAGCGCGGCCAAGGGCGAGAACGGCCTGTTCGGCTTCGGCGCGGAAGCCGACTTCAAGAATTCGACGATGAACATGGCCTACGCCATGCAGGGCGGCCTCGGCCTGCCCGACCGCAGCTACTACGTCGACGCCGACAAGCAGGACAAGCTCAAGGCCTACCAGGCGCACGTGGCCAAGGTGCTGGAGTTGGCCGGCGTGCCGGCCGCCGACGCGGCCAAGCAGGCGCAGGACGTGGTGGCGCTGGAAACCCGCCTGGCCAAGGTGTCCAAGTCCAGCGAGCAGCTCTCGCGCGACGCCGAGCTTGCCTACAACCCGGTCACCCCGGCCGAGGCCGACAAGCTGACCCCGAACTTCCCCTGGACCAAGTTCTTCGAATCGCAGGGCGTGGCCGTGCCGGAGAAGTTCTCGCTGGCGATCCCGGCCTTCCACCAAGAAGTGAGCAAGGCGCTGGGCGACACCGACCCGTCGGTGTGGCGCGCCTACCTGCGCTTCCACACCGTGGACAGCGCCTCGCCGTACCTGAGCGATGCCTTCGCGCAGGAAAACTTCGCCTTCTACGGCAAGGAACTCAACGGCCAGGCCGAGATGAAGCCGCGCTGGAAGCGCGTGCTCGGCAGCATCGAGAACGGCGCCGGCGAGGCGATGGGCCAGATGTACGTCAAGGTCGCGTTCTCGGCCGACGACAAGGCCAAGATGCAGCAACTGGTCGAGAACCTGAGCCAGGCATTGAAGGCGCGCCTGGAGAAGCTGACCTGGATGAGCGACGAGACCAAGGCCAAGGCCCTGGAGAAGTGGAAGACCTTCACTCCGAAGATCGGCTACCCGGACAAGTGGCGCGACTACAGCAGCCTGACCACCAAGCGCGACAGCTACCTGGACAATGTGCGCGCCGCCACCGCGTTCAACTACAAGTACAACCTGGGCAAGATCGGCAAGCCGGTGGACAAGACCGAGTGGGGCATGACCCCGCAGACGGTCAACGCCTACTACAACCCGCTGCAGAACGAGATCGTGTTCCCGGCGGCGATCCTGCAGCCGCCGTTCTTCGACCCCAAGGCCGACGACGCATTCAACTACGGCGGCATCGGCGCGGTGATCGGCCACGAGATGACCCACGGCTACGACGACCAGGGCGCGCGCTTCGGGCCGACCGGCAACTTCGAGAACTGGTGGACCCCGGCCGACGCCAAGAAGTTCTCCGCGCTCACCGGCAAACTGGTCCAGCAGTTCGACGGCTACGAGGTCGACGGCAAGCACGTCAACGGCAAGCTGACCCTGGGCGAGAACATCGCCGACCTGGGCGGCATCACCACCGCCTACGACGCGATGAAGAAGGCCACCGAGGGCAAGGACGACCCGAAGGTCGGCGGCATGAGCCGCGACCAGAACTTCTTCATCAACTGGGCCACCGTGTGGCGCACCAAGTACACCCCGCAGAACGCGATGGTGCGCCTGACCACCGACCCGCACGCCCCGGCGCAGTTCCGTGCGATCGGCGCGCCGTCGAACCTGGAGGCCTTCGCCACCGCGTTCCAGTGCAAGCCGGGCGCGCCGATGGTGCGCAGCGGCGACAAGCGCGTGGTGATCTGGTAAGCGGCAGCGTCACCGCCGTTCCGCGAAAAGGCCCGGCATGTCCGGGCCTTTTCTTTGCGCGGCGGCCGGCCTGCGACAGTGGCGGCGCTGCCGATCGCCCCGTGCGGCCAGCGCCGCCCGTGCTTGCCAGCGTCGCTCGCTGAATCCGATGGGGACGACGTCGCACGTCATCGCCACAGTTGCACACCGCGGCTTGTTAAACTCCGCCGACTTTAATCCTGACCGGATGCGTTCCCGATGCCCAATGCCCGTCCGCTTGCCCTCGCCGTCGCCCTCGGCCTGATCGCCCTCGCCTCCGCCGCCGATGCCGCGCCCAAGAAGAAGCGCGCCGCCGCGCCCAAGGCCCCGCCGATCAGCGCCGCCTGCAGCGACTTCTACGACGATGCCAACGCCGACTGGCTGAAGCAGAACCCGGTGCCGCAGACCGGCGCGGTCACCGCGCTGGGCCAGCTCGCCGAGCGCGCGCAGCAACAGCAGCGCGACCTGCTCGATGCGTCCATGCAGTCGCCGCAGAACGCGGTGCAGAAGGCGCTGGGCGACTTCTGGGCCAGCGGCCTGGACGAGGCCGCCGTCGAGAAGGACGGCTCCAACCCGATCGCGCCGCTGCTCGGCCGCATCGATGCGATCAAGAAGGCCAAGGACGTGCCGGCCTCGATCGCCGCGCTGCACCAGATCGGCATCCCGGTCGCGTTCAACTTCGGCGCCGACGTCGACCTGAAGGCGCTGGACCGCCACATCGGCTACTTCATGCAGGGCGGCATGGGCCTGCCCGATCCGGCCTTCTACACCCGCACCGACGCCGACACCATGGCGCTGATGGGCCGCTACCGCACCTACGTCAAGCAGATCCTGACCCTGACCGGCACCCCGGCCGACCGCCTCGAGGCCGACGCGCAATCGGTGCTGCAGATCGAGACCGCGCTGGCGCGCAGCGCCAAGTCGCTGGCCGGCATCAACAACCCGTTCAACAACTACGCGCCGATCTCCACCAAGGAGTTGAACAAGCAGTACCGCAACCTGCAGCTCGACGCCTTCCTCAAGGCCCAGGGCGTCAACGACGATCTGGTGTCGATGGCCGACCCGGACATGTTCAAGCAGCTCGACGGCATGATCGTCAGCATCAAGCCCGAGCAGTGGAAGGCCTACCTGCGCTGGCGCGTGGGCGATGCGATGGCGCCGTACCTGTCCAAGAGCTTCCGCGACGCCAGCTTCGAGTTCCGCGGCCGCGTTCTGCAGGGCCAGGTCGCACCGCCGCCGCGCTGGGCGCAGGTGCTGGACGCGATCAACGTCGCCGCCGGCCCGATGCTGGGCCGCGAGTACGTGGCGCGCTACCTGTCGGCCGACACCCGCCGCCAGGCCGAGACCATCGCCGACCAGGTGCGCGACGCGCAGATCGCCGCGGTCAAGCGCAGCACCTGGCTGAGCGAGCCGGCGCGCACCGAGGCGCAGGCCAAGCTGGCCGCGCTGAAGATCGAAGTCGGCGCGCCGCGCCGCGACCTCGACTACACCCTGCAGCCGATGGGCCGCGGCAGCTTCGGCGGCAACATGCTGATCGCCTCCACCTGGCGTCACCGCGAGGAGATGAAGCGCATCGGCAAGGGCAACGCCGACCGCCGCTGGGACGTGCTGCCGCAGCAGCCGGCGCTGACCTACGACATCGCCCAGAACCGCCTGATCGTCACCGCCGCGGTGCTGCAGCCGCCGGTGTACGCGGCCGGCGGCGACGCCGCGGCGCTTTACGGCGCCTACGGCGCGATGGTCGCGCACGAGCTGATCGGCGCCATCGACAGCAAGGGCAGCCAGGTCGACGCACAGGGCCAGTTGCGCAACTGGTGGACTCCGGAAGACAAGAGCGCCTGGAACGCGCTGGCGGCCCGCACCGCCGCGCAGTACGGCGCCTACGACTTCCCCGGCGTGAAGGGCGCCAAGGTCAACGGCCCGCTGACCCAGGACGAGGACCTGACCGACATCGGCAGCGTCGAACTGGCCTGGCAGGCCTACAGCGCCGCGCAGCCGACGGCCAACGAAACCGGCAAGCAGGCGTTCTACAAGGCCTGGGCCGGCCTGTGGGCGCAGCAGCTGTCGCCGAACGAAGCCGTGCAGCGGGTCACCGCCGACGTGCACGCGCCCGGCCGCTGGCGCACCAACGGCGCGCTGGCCAACCTGCCTGCCTTCGCCGCGACCTTCACCTGCAAGCCGGGCCAGCCGATGGTGCGCAGCGAGGCCGAGCAGATCCACCTGTGGCCGTGAGCAGGTGCCGGCGCTAGCCGCCGGCCAGGCACACAGCAAGACGGCGCGGGCAACCGCGCCGTCTTGCGTTCAGGGGTCTGGAAAACGTGTCTTCGGCGCCTGCGCTGCCCGCAGGCGGCTGTCAACGCGAGGGCGCTGCGCGCTGCGATACCTGCGCGCGGAGGCCGGCGTGCGCTATCGCACGATGCGCGGACGCGGCGGCTTGCGCTTGCCGAACGGCGGCTGGCCGCGCCAGTAGCGGATCATCAGCCAACCGAACAGCATGCCACCCAGATGCGCGAAATGCGCCACGCCCGGCTGCCAGCCGGTGAAGCCCATCAGCAGTTCCAGCGCGCCGAACACGATGACGAAGGTGCGCGCCTTCATCGGGATTGGCGGGAACAGCAACACCACCCGCTGGTTCGGAAACAGCATGCCGAACGCCAGCAGCAGGCCGAAGATGCCGCCCGAGGCGCCCAAGACCGGAAGCGCCGGCATGCCGTTGCTGACCATCCACCAGCCGACCAGCAATTGGCACAGGCCGGCGCCGGCTACGCAGACCAGGTAGTAGGTCAGGAAGCGCTTCTCGCGCCAGGTCTGTTCCAGCGGACCGCCAAACATGTACAGGGCAAGCATGTTGAACAGCAGGTGCATGAAGTCGTCGTGCAGGAAGCCGTAGGTCAGCAACTGCCAGATCTGGAAGTTCTGCCCGGGCGAAAACGCATCGAACGCACCGATCGGCCACAGCATGAAGGGCTCGAAGGTATTCATGCCAAGCAGCATCTGCAGCAGGAACACCACGACGTTGCCGATCAGCAGCGCTTGAGTGACGGGCGGAAGTCTGGGAAACATGGTCGGGTCCGTGGCAACTGCCCCCCATCATAGCCGCTCGCTGGAGGCTGAACTCCAACCAGCGTGGCTGGCATTCCACGACCAATGCTCCTCTTCCAAGAAATTGCGAGCGCGGTGCGCCGAAGAGACGGATGAGGGCGCCTCGTGCAGTTCAAACACCGCATGCGCTTCGCGCCCTACCCTCCCCCCCCTCTCCCGCAGGGAGAGGGGCTTGAACCTCCCTTCTCCCACCGGGAGAAGGTGCCCCGAAGGGCGGATGAGGGTGCGGGCGCAGCCTCGTGGAGTCGAAACACCGCATGCGCTTCGCGCCCCTACCCTCACCCCAACCCCTCTCCCGAAGGGAGAGGGGCTTAGCATTCCCCTCTCCCCTTGGGAGAAGGTGCCCCTAAGGGGCGGATGAGGGTTCGGGCGCAGCCTCGTGGAGTCGAAACACCGCATGCGCTTTGCGCCCTACCCTCACCCCAACCCCTCTCCCAGAGGGAGAGGGGCTTGGCATTTCCTTCTCCCTCCAGGAGAAGGTGCCCCGAAGGGGCGGATGAGGGTACGGGCGAAGCCTCGTGCAGTCGAAACACCGCATGCGCTTCGCGCTCCTACCCTCACCCCAACCCCTCTCCCGGGGGAAGAGGGGCTACGCCATTCACAGCCGGCCTCTTCTGCTCTTCGAGACACGGTCCGCCGCAGTTCTGGTGCGCCTCGCTACCTAGGCCCCCACACCTCGGCATCGAGATCCCGCGCCGGCTTAGGCGCACGTTTCACCCGCCCGCCCTGCACCACCACGCCTTCGGCGCGCAGGCGCTGGCATTGTTCGCGATGCCCACGCGAGCCTTCGTGGAACGCGATGCGGCCGTCGCTGCGCAGTACCCGGTGCCAGGGCAGCGCGGCGTCGGTGTTGCCGCCAAGCAGGCGCGCCACCAGGCGCGCGCGCCCCGGCAACCCGGCCAGCATCGCCACCTCGCCATAGCCGCGCACCTGGCCCGGCGGGATCGCCCGGATCGTCGCCAGGATCCGCGCGTGCGCCTCGGCGGCCGCCGTCGTCGCGGCCGGCACCGACGCATTCGCAGCGGGCGGCCGCCGCGGGCTCATGCCGGCCCCGCCCGCGCCGGCCGCGACACCAGCAGCACCCCGCCCAGCACCAGCACGGTGCCGGCGATCTGCCACGGCCCCATCGCCTCGCCCAGCAGCAGCACGCTGAGCACGATGGTCGAGACCGGGCCGAGCATGCCGATCTGCGACGCCAGCGCCGAGCCGATGCGCTGCACCGCCAGCATCGTCGCCAGCACCGGCACCGCCGTGCACAGCGTGCCGTTGAGCAGCGACAGCGCGTACACAGGCGTCGGCATGACCAGCGCGTGCAGCGACCGCAGCAGCAGGAACTGGGCGATACACAGCGCGCAGGCGACAAGGCTGGCGTAGGCGGTCAGCCGCACCGCACCGACCCGCGCCACCAGTTGGCCGCTGCCGACCAGATACGCCGCATAGGCCAGCGCGCTGCCGAACACCAGCAGGCTGCCCCAGGCGGTGCGCGCGCCGCCGATGCGCAGGTCGTGGCCGAACGCCAGCAGCACGCCCAGATAGCTCAACGCCAGCGCCCACAACTGCCGACGCTGCGGACGCCGCCGCCACAGCAGCACGCCGATCAGCAGCACCAGGGTCGGGGTGAGATAGAGGATCAGCCGCTCCAGGGTCGCGGTGATGTAGGCCAGGCCGAGGAAATCCAGGAAGCTGGCCAGGTAATAGCCGAGCACACCCAGCGCGACGATCCGCCAGCGGTCGCCCGGCTGCAGCGGCGGCGCGCGGCGCGCCGCCCACAGCGCCATCGCCGCGAAGCACGGCAGCGCCACCAGCATGCGCAAGGCCAGCAGGGTCACCGCATCGACGCCATAGCGGTAGCCCAGCTTGACGATGATGGCCTTGCCGGAAAACGCGATCGCGCCGCCCGCGGCAAGCAGCACGCCGCCGAGGCTGGCCTGTGTGGCAGAGGGAGCAACGGGGGCGGACGTGCCGGGCGCGCTCATCGCGCAGCGCCGCGGCAGGGAGAAGAGGACACGTGCATGCCGCCATTCTACGGCGCGACGGCCAACCCGCCGTCGGATCGCCGCGGCTTCAGCGCATCAGCACCACTTCCTCGGCCGAGGTCGGATGGATCGCCACGGTGTCTTCCAGTTGCTGCTTGGTCACACCCAGCTTCAACGCCACCGCGAACCCCTGCAGGATTTCGTCGGCACCATCGCCGAGCAGATGGACGCCGACCACGCGTTCGTCTGCGCCAACGCACACCAGCTTGAACAGGCTGCGCTGCGGCGAATCGGCCAGCGCCTGCAGCATCGGCCGGAAGTTGCTGCGGTACACAGTCACCGCATCGGCGCCGTAGCGTTCGCGCGCCTGCTCCTCGCCCAGCCCCACCTGGCCCAGCGGCGGATGCGAGAACACCACGCTGGGCACGTTCTCGTAGTCCAGCCGCGCCTGCGGCCGGTCGCCGAACACGCGATCCATCAGCTTGCGCCCGGCGGCGATCGCCACCGGCGTCAGGCCGACCTTGCCGGCCACGTCGCCGATCGCATACAGCCCCGGCACGTCGGTGTTCTGGTAGTCGTCCACCACGATCTCGTGCTTGTCGCCCAGGCGCACGCCCAGCGCTTCCAGGCCGAGATCGCGTGTGTTGGGGCGGCGTCCGATCGCGAAGAACACCTTGTCGACGTTGTCGCCGGCCTGCCCCTGCGCATCGACCACGCACAGGCCATCGCCACTGCGGCGCAGGGCGCTGGCGCGATAGCCGAAATGCAGGCGCACGCCCTGGTGGCGCAGATTGTCGGCGAGCTGCCGCGCCAGTTCCGCGTCGAACCGCTCCAGCAGGCGCTCGCCCTGCACGTACAGCTCCACCCGGCTGCCCAGCGCCTGCAACAGCCCGGCCAGTTCCACCGCGATGTAGCCGCCGCCGACGATCGCCACCCGCGGCGGTGCCTCGCACAGATTGAAGAAGTCGTCCGAGACCAGGCCCAGCTCGGCGCCTTCGATCTGCGGCCGCAGCGCATGCGCACCGGTGGCGATCACCACGTGCTTGGCGCTGACCCGCACGCCGTCGTCGCATTCGACGGTATGCGCATCGACCAGCCGGCCGCGCCGCGGGATCAGCACCACGCCGTCGGCATCCAGACGCCGCCGGTAGCTGGCGTGGATATTGCCGATATAGCCCTGGCGATGCGCCACCATTTCGGCCCAGGACAGCGTGGCCTCGGGAATGGCGAAGCCGACCGCGCGCGCCAGGTCGATGCGCTCGACCAGGTCCGCCGCCAGCCACATCGCCTTCTTCGGCACGCAGCCGACATTGACGCAGGTGCCGCCGAGCGCGCTCGGCTCCAGGATCGCCACCCGCGCGCCGTGGCTGGCGGCGCGGAACGCGGTGGCCAGGCCACCGGAGCCACCGCCCAGCACCAGCAGGTCGTAATCGCGGATCGGCCCGCTCACGGCGCACGCTCGGCGCGCGGTGCAGTGGCGTCGCTGGCGAACCCGTATCGGCTTCTCACATCGTCCATCGGCTGTCCTGTCGCATGTCTCGGTCGCCGCGGAGCATGCCATGGGCGGCCGCGCGGCAGATGTGAGGACGCCGCCGCAGCGCCTGCGCTCAGGCTGCGTCGCGGCGGCGCATCGGCTGCCAGCGCAGGTAGCTGGCCGACCGCCACAACCACTCCACCGGGCCGAAACGGAACCGCTGCAGCCACCAGTGCGACAACGCCACCTGCAGCGCGAACAGCACGACCGCGAACGGGATCTGCCAGGCGCGCGGCAGTTGTTCGAAATAGCCGAACCCGTAGCCGTAGAACAACGTGGTGCACACCAGCGACTGCAGCAGATAGTTGCTTAGCGCCATGCGCCCGGCCGGCGCCAGCCACTGCAACGCCGCTGCGGCGCGCACCAGCCAGGCCGCATAGCCCAGCGCCATCAGCCCGCTGGCGACGCTGGCCAGGGCGTAAGCAAAGGTCAGACGCAGATCCAGCCGCGCCGGGTCCATCCACGGCTCCAGCCGGAAGCTCAGCAGCATCAGCGCCAGCCCCAGCGGCAGCACGCCCCAGCGCAGCACCGCCAGCAGCCGCGGGAAGCGCTGCGGTTGCGCGGCCAGTCCGCTGCGCACGCACCAGGCGCCGAGCAGGAACATGCCAAAGATGGTCGGCGCATTGAACAGCAGCCCGCTCAGCGATTCGACCAGGTCGCGCGCGCGCTGCGCGGTGGCCTGGGCGTAGCTGCCGTGGCCGAACACCTCGCGCTGCTGCGCAAGCGCCGCCGCGCCGTGCTGCGCCTGCTCGGCCATGTCCCGATGCCACTGCGCTGCAGCGTGCGGATCGGCCTGCGCCGCCCAGGCGGCGGCGCCGATCAACAGCCACAGCGCAGGCGCGAACAGGTACACCACCAGCGCCATCCCCGGCAGCCAGCGCGTGGGCGCCTCGCGGAACGCCAGCAGCATGAACGCCAGCAGTGCGTAGCTGACCAGGATGTCGCCGGACCACAGCAGCACGGCATGCAGCAGGCCGATCAGCAGCAGCCCAGCGCTGCGGCGCAGGAAGAAGCCACCGAACGGCCGTCGCGCGGTCTCGGCGCGCTGCGCCATCACCGCAAAGCCCATGCCGAACAGCAGCGAGAACAAGGTGTAGAACTTGCCCTGCACCAGGATGTAGACCAGGGCGTCGGCGATGCGGTCGGCGCCGCGCAGCGTCGGATCCAGGCCGGTCATCGCCGCGTCCAGCGGACCGACGAAGCCCTCGATGTTCATCAGCAGGATGCCCAGCAGGGCGAAGCCGCGCAGCACGTCCAGCGTGGCGATGCGCTCGGCGGGCGCGACGGGCTGCAACACGGGGGCGGAGGAAGCCAAGGCGGGCACCGGACGGAAGGCCGGCGAATGTCCCCTCGCCGCGATCAGGAAGGCCGCCGGCGTCCGCAGCGGCGCGACGGCGCCGCTGCGCGCGGCGCCAGGGCTGGCGGCACCGGCGCGACCGGTACCGCCATCAACGCACTCAGTGGTGGTGGCCGCCGTCGCCGTGCACGTGGCCGTGCTCGATCTCTTCGGCGCTGGCCTCACGCACGTCGACGATCTCGACGTCGAAGTGCAGGTCCTTGCCGGCCATCGGGTGGTTGAGGTCGACGTCGACCACGCTCATGCCGACCTTCTGCACGGTGACCGCGCGCGGTCCGAAGTTGGTCTGCAGCACCACCTGGCTCCCCGGCTGCAGCTTGACCGCGCCGAAATGCTTCTTCGGCACGCGCTGGCTCAGGCCCTCGCGGTATTCGCCGTAGGCGTCCTTGGCGGCCACGTCGACGCCGAAGCTGTCGCCGGCGGCCTTGTCCATCATCGCGTTCTCCAGGCCCGGGATGATGTTGCCGTGGCCGACCAGGATCACCAGCGGATCGCGGTCCTTGGAGCTTTCGATCGGCTCTTGACCGACTTCCGAAACGGTGTAGTGGAAACGGACGACGCGGTCTTTTTCGATCTTCATGTGCACTCTGCGCTGTGGCTGCCGGGGGCAGACGGGATGGGCGGCTTGTCGGCCGCCGGGAGCGCCGCCATGATGGCGGCCTTCTGAGGTCGCGCATTATCCCGGCTCCATGCACAACACGCCAGTTTCGCCGCGCGGCCGCCGCGCGTTCCCGTGGTGGCTTCCGCTGCTGTGCGCCGCGGCGCTGGCGGCCTGCGGACGCCACGAGGTCCGCCACACCCGGCCGGCGCCGGTGACGGTGCGCGAATGGCCGCAGGTGGCACCGGCCGACCCGGGCGCGGCCAACGCGGTACTGATGCGCGCGCTGGGCCTGGTCGGCACCCCCTACCGCTACGGCGGCAATACCCCCGAATCCGGCTTCGACTGCAGCGGCCTGGTCGCCTACGTCTATCGCGACATGCTCGACCTGCGGCTGCCGCGCACCTCGCGCGAGCTGGCCGCGGTGCAGGGGCCGCGGATCGACCCGCAGCGCCTGAGTACCGGGGATCTGGTGTTCTTCGGCAGCGCAGGGAATGTGACGCACGTCGGAATTTATGTCGGCGAAGGCCGTTTTGTGCATGCCCCCAGCACCGGCGGGACCGTCCGCCTGGATTCGCTGGACGGGGCCTACTGGCAGGACCACTACACCGGCGCAAAACGGGTTTTGCACTGAATTGTGATTTCACCCACATTCATAATTACGAAATTTTAACCTTATTTGAACTTCCTGTTTCTGTCTACAAGGCATGATCCCTCATCGTTTTATTTTGTGATCCAAGCGTGACGACCGAAGCCCAGACCTCTCCAGGCAAGCCCGCCGTTCCCCGCCGGACCGCTTTCCGCCTCTTATGCACCGCCTCGCTCTGTTTCTCGGCCCTCCCGGCTCTGGCCCAGACCGCTCCCGCCGACACCGTCGTCCCGGAAGCGATCGCGACCGTCGCCCCCGCCCCGGCCCAGGTAGGCGCCGCAGCGACCACCGCCCCGGCGACCGCACAGACCTCCACTTCCGTTGCCTCGGCCAAGCCGGCCACCGCCGCCCAGGCCCCCGCGCCGGCGCGCAGCAAGGCCGACGCCGCCGCCAGCGCCACGCTGGCCGCCCTGCTGCCGCACCTGGCCGCCAACGACACCATTCCACTGATGGACCGCTCGGCGATGTTCGCCGGCGACATCAGCCGCCTGCTGGCCAACTACGACGTGTCCCAGCCGGTCCCGCGCGAAGGCGTGGTGCCGGGCGGCGACAAGGTGCAGTCCGTGCTCAAGCGCGCTATGGCGCTGCTGGGAACCCCGTACCGCTGGGGCGGCGAGGACACCGAAGGCTTCGACTGCAGCGGTCTGGTCGGCTACGTGTTCCGCACCGCGCTGGGCATCGAACTGCCGCGCGTGTCGCGCGAGATGGCCCGCGAGGCCAACGCTCAGCTGATCAAGGACCGCGACGCGCTGGCCCCGGGCGACCTGGTGTTCTTCGGCCGCAAGGGCCGCGTCGACCACGTCGGCCTGTACGTCGGCGAGGGCCGCTTCCTGCACGCCCCCAGCCGCGGCAAGGACGTGCGCGTGGACACGCTGACCTCCGGCTACTGGGGCGAGAAGTTCGTGCAGGCGCGCCGCGTGGCGATGTAAGCCACCCCGTCTGTGCGCAATGCGAAGAAAGGCCGCTGGCGACAGCGGCCCTTTTTATTGCGCCCGGGTGTCGCCGGATTGCCGCTGCGATGCCGCGCTGTCCACCGGCTGCGTCATTGCCGCCCCCGCCTTGCCCGACGGCACGCTACGCTGGCCCGCCTCGATCGCGTCACCGGAATGTCGATGACACCACCTCCCTCGCCCACCCTGCGCCCCTGCCACGCCCATGACCACCGTCGCCGGGTTGCATCCTGGCCGCACCGGCAGGCGCTGCGCTGATGTTGCTCACTCCCGCCCTGCCCACGCCCGCCCAGGCACTGGCGATCGCGCAGTCGCTGCTGTCCACCCGCTATGCCGGCGCGGCCTTCGGCTTCGCCGCCGGCTCGATCCTGCGCGGCGAAGGTACGCACTTGTCCGACATCGATCTGGTGGTGGTCTACGACAGCCTGCCGGCGGCACGTCGCGAATCGTTCGTGGCCGAGGGTGTGCCGGTCGAGGCCTTCGTGCACGATCCGGGTACGCTGGCCTGGTTCGTCGATGACGATGCGGCCCGCGGCCGTCCCAGCCTGCTGCACATGGTCGCCGAGGGCACCATCGTCGGCACCGCGACCGACGCTGCACGTGCCCTGCAAGGCCAGGTCGCCGCGCGACTGCAGGCCGGGCCGCTGCCGCTGACGCCGGCGCAACGGGACGCGCTGCGCTACGAAATCACCGACCTGATCGACGACCTGTGCGGAGAGCGCAGCACCGCCGAGATCGTCGCGATCGGCGCATTGCTGCATCCGCGCCTGGCGGAACTGGCGCTGCGCGGACGCGGCCATTGGTACGGCAGCGGCAAGTGGGTGCCGCGCCTGCTGGTACGGATGGATCCGGCGGTGGGCGCGCGCTTCGAGCAGGCCTTCGCCACGCTGTTCGCCAGCGCCGACTGCGCGCCGGTGCTGGCCCTGGCGAAGCAGGAACTGGCCGCGCACGGCGGCCGCCTGTTCGACGGCGACTGCCGCACCGCGCCGGCGGACTGGCGCGCCTGAGCCAGCGCGCGGGCGCGCGCCCTCAGCCGTGGTAATGCGCGATGGTGTCCTCGATGCCCTTGCTCAGCTCCATAACCTTCTGCGCGTACTCGGCCAGGCGGTGGTCTTCCGGGGTATCCGGATGCCAGGCCGGGACCGCGGTCGGCCGGCCTTCGACGCCATCCAGGGCCACGAACACGATGATGCAATGGGTGCACAGGCGCGGCTCGCCGCCCATCGGGTCGCGGGCGCGCACCTCGATGGCGAAATGCATGCTGCTGGTACCGGTGTGGACCAGCTTGGCGCTGACCGTGACCATGTCGCTGATGCGGATCGGCGACACGAAGCGGATGCCGCCCACCGCCACGGTCACGCTGTAGTGGCCGCTCCAGCCCACCGCGGCGGCGTAGCCGACCTGGTCGATCCACTTCATCACCACGCCACCGTGGACCTTGCCGCCGTAGTTGACGTCGATCGGTTCGGCCAGGAAGCGGAAGGTCAGTTCGCGTTGCGTGCCGCTCATCGGGAATCCATGCAGGGGAAGAAGGCGGCAGTCTGCCATGCGCCGACGCCGCCAATCGCAATGGCACCGCAATGGCCTGCGGTCACGGCGGCGCTGTGCCGGCCGGCCGATGGGGTCGACTACGCCGCGGCCAGCGCCAGGTTGTCGCGCTTGCGGATGCACAGCCACGGAAAATGCGGCTGGCGCCAGCGCAGCGCGCGCAGGCAGCGCACCGACAGCCGTCGGGGGTCGAACAACCGGCGCAGCACGATGCCGTCCAGCACTGCGTCGGTGTGCTGGTGGTACTGCTGCGCCAGTTCCGCGCAGCCCAGGTCGCTGAAGTAGCGCAGGCTGCGCGCGGCGCTGGCTCGGGCCTGCTCGGCGTCGGCATAGAACGGGCTGTCGAGGATGTGCAGTTCGCCATCGTGCTGCAGCAGCCGCAGCAAGCGTGCGATCAGCGCACGCGGATCGGCGAAGTACTGGATGCAGGCCGGCACCACCACGACATCGAACCGCTGCGCCGGCAGCGGCAGGCGCAGGATGTCGCCGGCGACGAAGCTCAGCCGCGGCGCGTCGGCGAACACCCGCGCCGCCTGGGCAAGTTCGGTGCGATTGACGTCCACGCCGCAGACCTCGCGCTGCAGGCCGCTGGCCAGGCAATGCGACAGCCAGCCGTTGCCGCAGCCCAGTTCCAGCAGCGGCCCGTCGCCGCCGCGCGCACGCAGGTGGCGCAGCAGGCGCCGGCACGATTCGGCACGCACCCGCCATTCGTGGCTGGCGCCGAGCGCGCCGGGCGGCTGCGGCAGCGTGCGCACCTGCGCGTCGCTGTAGAGACGGCCTTCGCGGCGGCGCACGTCCAGATAGCGCTGCTCGAACGGGTCGTCCGGCAATGCGTCGTGCACCAGCACGCCCTCGCGCAGCGTCAACTCCGGCAACTGCCGCAGCTGCACACGCAGGCGCTCGACAGGCGTGCTCACGGCAGCATCAACGCACCTGGCCGGAACCGTCGACCGGCGGATCTTCCAGGCCGACATTGCTTGAGGCGGCTTCGTAGATGCTGCGGTCGAGCAGACCGGTTTCCTTGGCCACCAATACCGGCACCAGCATCTGCCCGGTCACGTTAGTCATGGTGCGCATCATGTCCAGCACGCGGTCGATGGCGTACAGATAGCCGATCACCTCCAGCGGCAGGTTGGCCGCGCTCAGCACCACCGTGGCCATCACCACCGCGGTGCCGGGCACGCCGGCGGTGCCGAAGCTGCCCAGCACCGAGGCGATCAGCACCACGAAATACTGGTTGGCGGTCAGCGGCACGCCGGTGTATTGGGCGATGAACACCGCGCACAGCGCCGGGAAGATCGCGCCGCAGCCGTCCATCTTGATGCTGGCGCCCAGCGGCACCGCGAACGCCGCGTAGTCCTTGTTGACGCCGAGGTTGTGGGTGATCGAGCGCAGCGCCACCGGCATCGCGGCGAAACTGGAGGAGCTGACGAAGGCCACCTGCATGCCCGGCGCGGCGCCGCGGAAGAACTTCCACGGGTTGAGCCCGTGCACCAGCAGCAGGCTGCTGTACACCACCACGATGTGGATCGCGCAGGCCAGGTACAGCGCCAGCACGAAATTGCCGAACGGCAGCAGCTTGCCGAAGCCGTAGCCGCCGACCAGTGCGGCGATCAGGCCGAAGGTGCCGAGCGGGGTCATCTCCAGCACGAAGCGGGTGACCTGGATCATGATCTCGCTCATCTGCTTGGTGAGCTTGCGCGCCTCGGCCACGCGCTCGCCAAGCTTGACCATGGCAAAGCCGAGCAGCGCGGCGAAGAAGATCACCGGCAGGATCGAACCGCGCCCGGCCGCCAGCACTTTCTCGCCTGCAGCATTGGTGTCTTTGCCGATGCCGGTCAGCGCATAGAACGGGTTGGACGGCACAACGTCCAGCAGCACCTGCACCGGGCTGGGCACGTCGCCCGGTTTCCAGGCGCTGTCCACGCGCAGGCCCAGGTGGCCGGCCCCCGGCTGCAGCACGGTGCCCACGGCCAGGCCGACGCCGACCGCCAGCGCCGCGGTGACCACGAACCACAGGAAGGTGCGCCCGCCCAGCTTGGCCACCGACTGCTGCCCGTGCAGCGCCGAGATGGCGTTGATGACCGCGAAGAACACCAGCGGCACCGCGATCATCTTGATCAGGGTGACGTACAGATCGCCCAGCGGCTTGAACCAGGTCTCCGCGGTCGGGCCCAGCGCCCAGCCGGCCAGGGCGCCCAGCAGGAAGCCGGCGACCACGCGCTGCCAGAACGGAATGCGTAACCAGGCCGTCACCAGTTTCATCGACGCTGTCCAGAGAGATCGGGGGGTTTCGCACGATAGCGCACCCCGGCAGCAGCGACGACGCCATGGCTGGAAAGGCGCGATGTCATCGGCGTGCCTTGTCGCAGCCGGCATAATGCGGGGGACTTCGTTGTTCAGGACCCGTTCTGCGTATGCGCCTTCCCGTTTCCGCTCTCGCCGCCGTCTCCACCCTGCTGCTGGGCGCCTGCGCCAGCACGCCGCACGCGCCGGCCGCCAGCGCCAACGTCGCGCCGATCGCCGTCCCCGCCGTGGCCCATCCGGCCGGCGAGACCCCGGCTTGGTGGTACCGCAGCGGCGCCGCCAAGGCCGCCAACAATGGTGCGATGCGCGGCAAGGCCAAGAACGTCATCCTGTTCCTGGGCGACGGCATGAGCCTGACCACGGTCGCCGCCGCGCGCATCCTCGACGGCCAGCGTAAGGGCGCCTCCGGCGAGGAGAACCAGCTGTCGTGGGAGGCGTTCCCGGCCACCGCGCTGAGCAAGACCTACAACACCGATTCGCAGACGCCGGATTCGGCCGGCACCATGACCTCGATCACCACCGGGGTGAAGACCCACATGGGCGCGATCGGCGTGTCCGCCGGCAAGCGCGACGCCTGCGCCGACAGCCTCGGCAAGCAGTTGCTGAGCTGGCTGGAATTGGCCGACAGCGCCGGCATGGGCACCGGCATCGTCACCACCACCCGGCTGACCCACGCCACCCCGGCCGCGACCTACGCGCACGTGCCCGAGCGCAACTGGGAGAGCGATGCCGACCTGCCGGAGAAGGCGGTGGCCGAAGGCTGCCGCGACATCGCCCAGCAGATGGTGAGCGCGCGCTTCGGGCGCGGCCCGCAGGTGATGCTGGCCGGCGGCCGCGGTCAGTTCACCACGGTCGAGCAGCGCGACCCGGAGTACGACGACAAGGTCGGCCTGCGCCTGGACGGCCGCGACCTGGTCGGCGAATGGCGCCAGCGCCATCCGCAGGGCGCCTACGTGTGGACCCGCGGACAACTGGAAGCGGCGCAGAACGCGCCGGCGCTGCTGGGCCTGTTCGAGCCGGACCACATGCAGTTCGACCACGACCGCGACCGCAGCGCCAATGGCGACCCGAGCCTGGCCGAGATGACCAAGGCCGCGATCCGCACCCTGTCGCAGGACAAGAACGGCTATGTGCTGATGGTCGAAGGCGGCCGCATCGACCACGCGCACCACGCCGGCAACGCCTACCGCGCGCTGGACGAGACCATCGCCCTGTCGCAGGCGGTGCAGGCCGCGGCGGAGGCGACCTCGGCCGAGGACACGCTGATCATCGTCACCGCCGACCACTCGCACACGTTGAACTTCGTCGGCTACCCGCAGCGCGGCAACCCGATCCTGGGCAAGGTGCGCGGCACCAGCGGCGAGGACGCCAACACCGGCGACCTCGCGCTGGACGGCAACGGCCAACCCTACGCCACGCTCAGCTACGCCAACGGCCCCGGCTACACCGGCGCCAGCAACCAGCAGCCGGCCGGGATCAAGACCTTCCCGCATGCGCCGAGCAATTTCGAGCCGGCCAACGGCCGTCCCGACCTGACCCATGTCGACACCGAAAGCCCGGACTTCATGCAGGAAGCGCTGGTGCCGACCAAGGCCGAGACCCACGGCGGCGACGACGTCGGCATCTGGGCGCGCGGCCCCGGCAGCAATGCGTTCCGCGGCAGCCTGGAAGAGAACGTGATCTACCACGTGATCGTGCAGGCCACGCCGACCCTGCGCGCGCGGCTGTGCCAGGCCGGCACCTGCAACGGCGACGGCGTGCCGGTGGAACTGCCCAAGCCGGCGGCGTTCATGACCAGCGCTGCGACCGCGCAGTGAGCCGATTGCTGCCCCGGCCGTGGCGCCGTGGCCGCGTGCATGCGGCAGCGGCGTTGCTCGCGCTGTCGGCAACCACAGTCGCTGTGCAGGCACAGGCGCAGCCCGACGACGCCTGCCGGCTCGGCGATCCGACCACCGACCGCGACGTCGTGCCGGGCTGCAAGCTCGGCGCCGACGAGCACCTGGCGCTGACGCCGCAGGCGCTGCGGCGCCTGCACTTCGACCGTGACGGGCTGGCGTTGCTGAGCGTCGGCACGCGCTTTTACTACGTCCGCACCGATGGTCGCAGCCTGCCGGTGATCACCTGGGACAACGGCCCCGATGGCTTCGCCGAAGGCCTGACCCGCGGCATTTTGAATGGCCGGATCGGCTTCTACGATCGGCAACTGCGCGAGGTGATCGCGCCGGTCCACGACTTCGCCTGGCCGTTCGAGCACGGTGTCGCCGCGGTCTGCGACGGCTGCCGCCCCGGCACGCCCGACGCCGATGGGCACACGCCGATGCAGGGCGGCCGCTGGTACTCCATCGATCGCCACAACCGCGAGGTGCCGGCGCCCAAGCGCTGAGCCGATGATCGTGTGCGGCATGGCCGCGTTGTCGCAGAAGCGCCGACATGGCTGGTCCTCTGCAACGCATCTCTTACTGCATCTCCCGCAATGTCGCGGGAAGCGCATCCTCCGCGAGGTGAGACATCCTCGCGTCGGGACTGAAGTCCCTCCCACAGGGGGGCAACGCACGTTACGCGGCTTCAAGCGTCGTCGCGCGCTGGCAGGCCAGTCATCGCGTGCTGGCCGCCAACATCGAGCGGGCACCGAGCTGAGCAAGCATGCGGAACAGCCCCGAGTGCCGACAACTGCCTTGTGGGAGGGACTTCAGTCCCGACGCATTGAACTGAAAAGCATCTGGACTGAAGTCCCTCCCACAGTGGTCAACGCACGTTGTGCGGCTTCAAGTGCCGTCGCGTGCTAGCGGCAAGCCAGTCGTCGCGTGCTGGCGGCCGACATCGAGCGGGCACCGGGCTGAGCAAGCATCCGGGACAGCCACGATTGCCGACAATTGCGCTTGTGGGAGGGACTTCAGTCCCGACGCATTGAACTGAAAGGCATCGGGACTGAAGTCCCCCCACAACGCTATCAAGCGCAAAGACATCGCCATGCCACGCTTCGCGCTGACCTGCGCTTGCGTCTACAGTGACGCGATGCCACCGCATGCCTATACACCGCCGTTGTCCGCACTCGCCGCCGCACTGCCCGATCCGGCGCCGGCGCCGCTGCTGCTCGGCCTCAGCGGCGGGCTGGATTCGACCGTGCTGCTGCACCTGCTCGCGCAACAACCGTCCTACCGTGACGCCGGCCTGCGTGCATTGCACGTGCACCACGGCCTGCATGCCGACGCCGATGCCTGGGCCGCGCATTGCGCAACTGTGTGCAACGCGCTGGCGGTGCCGCTGCAGGTGGTGCGGGTGCAGGTGCCGCGCGACAGCGGCGATGGCCTGGAAGCGGCAGCGCGGCAAGCACGGCGCCAAGCCTTCGCGCAGGCGCTGCAACCCGGCGAGTGGCTGGCGCTGGCGCAACACCGCGACGACCAGGCCGAGACCTTCCTGCTGCGTGCGCTGCGCGCCTCCGGCCCGGATGGCCTGGCAGCGATGCAGGCGCTGTCCGATTTCGCCGGCAGCCGCCTGTGGCGGCCGCTGCTGGCGCAGCCGCGCACTGCGCTGCATGCCTATGCGCAGCGGCACGGCCTGCAGTGGATCGACGATCCCAGCAATGCCGACCCCGGCTTCGACCGCAATTTCCTGCGCCTGCAGGTGCTGCCGCTGCTGCGCCAGCGCTGGCCGCATGCCGACGCCGCCCTCGCCCGCAGCGCGCGGCTATGTGCCGACGCCAGTGCACTGCTGGAGGCGGGCGACCGCACGGCGCTCGATGTGCTGCAGGACGCCCCGGGTGCTCCGCTGCCGCTAGCCCCGCTGCGCGCCCTGCCCGCGGCGCGACGCGCACGCGTACTGCGCCACTGGGTCGCGCAGGCCGGGCTGCCGCCGTTGCCGGCGGCCGGCCTGGTCGCGATCGAACGCGACCTGCTGCAACCGCGCGCCGACGCAGCGGCGCAGTTCGCCTGGCATGGCGCCTGCGTGCACAGTTGGCGCGACACGCTGTACGCCGAGCGCGACCTCGCTCCCTGGCCGGCCGACTGGCAGGCGCACTGGGACGGCCGCACTCCGCTGCCATTGCCCGATGGCCGCCGTCTGCACCTGCGGGCCGAGACCGCACTGGCCTTCGACACGCCGCTGCTGGTGCGCGCGCGCCGCGGCGGCGAACGCCTGCGCCTGCCCGGACGCACGCAGTCGCAGTCGCTCAAGCACCTGCTGCAGACGCAGGCGCTGCCGCCGTGGCAGCGCATGCGTCTGCCGCTGCTGTTCGATGCCACGCAACTGCTGGCCGCCGGACCGGACCTGCTGGCCGCGCCACTGCATGACTGGCTACAGGCGCACGCTGCACGCCTGGAACTGGATCCGCTGCCGGCGCCGGCACGCGTCTCGCATTGACCCTGCTGCCGCCGCCGCGCACACTTTCGCCATGCCCAAGAAGCCCCAAGACGATGCCTCCCCGGTCGCCCGCTTCGAGCAGTCGCTCGAAGAACTGGAAGTGCTGGTGGAGAAGATGGAAGCCGGCGACCTGAGCCTGGAACAGTCGCTCAGCGCCTACGAGCGCGGCGTGGGCCTGTACCGGCAATGCCAGCAGGCGCTGGAGCAGGCCGAATTGCGCGTGCGCCTGCTCAGCGATCCCGAGCAGCCCGACAGCGCCGAACCCTTCGACTCCGTGCCGCCCCATGGCGGCTGAGGCGGCGTTCGCACGCTGGCGCGAGCGGGTGGAAGCCGGGCTGCAGGCGCAGTTGCCGGCGGCCACGCTGGCGCCGCAGCGCCTGCACGCGGCGATGCGCCACGCCACCCTCGGCGGCGGCAAGCGCATGCGCCCGCTGCTGGTCTACGCCAGCGGCGCGCTGTTCGGCGCCGACGCCGCGCGCCTGGACGCGCCGGCGCTGGCGGTGGAACTGATCCACGCCTACTCGCTGGTGCACGACGACCTGCCGGCGATGGACGACGACGCCCTGCGCCGCGGCCAGCCGACCGTGCACATCGCCTTCGACGAAGCCACCGCGATCCTCGCCGGCGACGCGCTGCAGAGCCTGGCGTTCGCGCTATTGGCCAATGCCGAGGACGCGGCGCCGACGCTGCGCGTGCAGTGGCTGCAGACCCTGGCCGAGGCCGCCGGCGCGGCCGGCATGTGCGGCGGGCAGGCGCTGGACATCGACGCCACCGGCCGCGTGCAGGCCTTGGCCGACCTGCAACGCATGCATGCGCTGAAGACCGGCGCGCTGATCCGCGCCAGCGTGCGCCTGGGCGCACTCGGCGGCGGCGCCGATGCCGCCGCGCTCGCGCAGCTGGATACCTTCGCCACCGCGCTGGGCCTGGCCTTCCAGGTGCGCGACGACATCCTCGACGTCGAAGCCAGCTCCGAACAGCTCGGCAAGACCGCCGGCAAGGACGCGGCGCAGGCCAAATCCACCTACCCGGCCCTGCTGGGCATGGACGGCGCCAAGGCCAAGCTGGCCGAACTGGCGCAGGCGATGCGCGACAGCCTGCACGGCTACGGCGACGCCGCCGATGCGCTGGCGGCACTGGCGCGGCTCGCGGTCGATCGCGCGCACTAGCGCACTGCGCCTGCACGCGTGCCGGCGTGCGACACGCGCAAGCCGCTCGGACGCACACGACGCCAGCAGGCTGCTGTGCAGGCGGAGCGCAGCGCACGCCCGAGCCACAAATGCGTGGCTGCAAGCGCGGCCGAGGTTGCTCCCGCGCCAATCGGCGCGAGCACCGTGCCCACGACAGAAAGGACACGCGCTCAGCGCGGACGCAGCTCCAGCAGCACCACGTCGTTGGCACGCATCGGCACGTCGAGCTGCGCGCGGCCATCGCGGCGCACCCGGACCTGTCGCAGCGCCGGCGCATCGGCGGTCAACGCTTGCAAGCGGCGCAGCTGCGTCGCGCTCAGCGTCGTCGGCGCGCCCATGCGCAGGTAGGCGCTGTAGGCATCGTTGGCGTCGAAACCGGTGCGGCGGATCGCCACGCGGTAGGCGCCCGGCGCCAGCCCGTGCAGTTGCAGGCGCAGCGGCGGCGCCGGCGCGGCCGGCAGCACCTGGGTGAAATAGGGGCGATTGCTCTTGTCCTGGTGCGGCGCGACGAACTCCCAGGCCAGCACCTTCAGCACGCCGTCGTCGTAGGTCGCGTAGCTCTGCGGATCGGCATTGCGCAATTGACGTTCGCCCAGCGCGTTGAGATACCGGTAGGCGAAGTACGCCGGCTTGCGCAGGCCCTGCGGGTTGAGCAGGCCGAACCCACCCTGGAACGGCGCGGTCGGCGGCCCCGGTTCCTCGAACAGGTCGCTGTACGTCCAGTAGCTCATGCCCTGCACCACTCCTTCCACCGCGCGCAGCTTGCTCAGGATGTAGGCCGCGCTCAGGTAGCTGTCGTGCACCGGGTCGCGCGGCGTGTAGCTGCTGCTCCATTCGGTGAAGTACAACGGCAACCCGGGCATCGCCGAGTCCTGGATCTGCGCACGCACGCGGCGCACGTCGCCGCTGATCGCATCCGGCGCAGGCGACAGCCTGGTGTCGCTCTGGCCGTGCTCGTCCAGGAAGCCGCCGTCCACGCCATAGGTATGAGTGGTGATGAAGTCCACCGGCGCGCCCATCGCATGCGCCTGGGCGATGAACGCCGGCACCCACTCCGCGCCCGCGGTGGCCGGGCCGCCCACCCGCAACTGCGGATCGATGCGCTTGAGCGTGCGCGCAGTCGCCGCGTACAGCGCGAAATAGGCGGATTGATCGGCGCCTTCCCAGAAGCCGGCGAGGTTGGGCTCGTTCCAGACCTCGAAATACCAGCGGCGCACTTCGTCCTCGCCGTAGCGCTGGCGCAGGTGGCGCACGAAGGCGTCCACCAGCCCGGTCCACCGGTCCAGCCGCGGGTGCGAGGTGTTGCCCTTCCAATAGAAGATGTGTTGGTCGGAGGTCTTCATCGCCTCCGGAGTGAACCCCAGTTCGACGAAGGGGCGGATGCCCATGCCGAGCAGGCGGTCGTACAGACGATCGATCCCGCTCCAGTCGTAACGCGGCTGTCCGTCGACCTCGCGGTAGGTGCCCAGCACGTCATGGAAGATCGCATGGAAGCGCACGTAGCGGAACCCCAGTTCGTCATGCGCGGTGCGCAGTTGCGCCAAGCTATCCTCGCGCCGCAGCGTGCCCGGATAGTCCGCGCCGACCGACAGATCGTAGAAGCGATCGCGCGGCGTGGTCGGCTCCTGCACGTCCAGCACGATCGCGCGCGGCGTGACCGGCGCGGCGAAGGCCACGCACGACCACGCGGCCACCACAATGGCCGAGAGCAGGCGCAGACATCGCATGGCGTTTCCCCTGCATGAGGTGGACGCCGACTCTAGCATCGCCGCGACGGTGCGTTCATCGACGCTCAGGCAACGCGTCATCGCGATGCATCGAACGTGGCGCCGCGCACCTCGGTGACGCCGATAGTGAGACCTGGCGCGCGCTTCGCTGGACGAAATCGAAGACAAACGCGCGTCGGGCGCGCACGCGCGCGGCACCGGGCTAGTTTGCTTCGGCCCCTGTCATGGGGCGCCCACTTTCGACGGAGAGAGACTGCATGAAACACGCATCCCGGATCTCGGCAGCGATCGGCTTCAGCCTGGTCGGCATCATCTCGGCAGCCACCGCGCAATCGCAACTCACGCGCACGCCCGCACCGCTGCAGGTCGAACTGACCCCGGTCGCCGACGCCGACGGCCAGCAGCGCGGCCAGATGGCGGTGACCGTCCGCAACACCGGCGCGCAGGTCGCGCGCGTGCCCAAGTGGGAACTGCCGCTGGGCGATCTCGACAACGCGCTGTTCCAGGTCCAGCGCGACGGCAAGCCGGTGGATTACGTCGGGCGCCTGGTCAAGCGCGCCGCGCCGCGTGCCGAGGACATGGTGGTGCTGCAGCCGGGCGAAACGCGCCAGGCGCAGATCGATCTCGGCCAGGCCTACGACCTGACCCGCAGCGGCACCTACAGCATCCGCCTCGACGCGCCGCTGCAGGGCGCCGCGTTCGCCGATGGCGCGCGCATGCTGCGCGCCGACGGCGAGCCGCAGACCCTGTCCAGCGCGCCGCTGACGGTGTGGCTGGACGGCGGCCGCGGCCGCGCGGTGCGCAACGACCTGATGGTCGGCCCGCAGGCGGTAGTCAACGGCATCAACTACGCCTCGTGCAGCACCAGCCAGATCAGCACCATCGGCAGCGCGGTGAGCGCGGCGCGGACCTACTCGCAGAACGCCAAGACCTACCTCAACGGCGGCAGCACCGGCGCGCGCTACACCACCTGGTTCGGCGCCTACAACGCCAGCCGCTACAGCACCGCCACCTCCAACTTCGTCAACATCGATTCGGCGATCGACCAGAACAACGGGCAGATCACCATCAACTGCGGCTGCAGCGACAGCTCCTACGCCTACGTGTATCCGGATCAGCCGTACCAGATCTACGTGTGCAATGCGTTCTGGAGTGCGCCGGTGACCGGCACCGACTCCAAGGCCGGCACCCTGATCCACGAAATGAGCCACTTCAGCGTGGTCGCCGGCACCCAGGACTACGCCTACGGCCAGAGCGCGGCCAAGAGCCTGGCCACCAGCAATCCGGCGCGCGCGGTGAAGAACGCCGACAGCCACGAGTACTTCGCCGAGAACAATCCGTCGCAGAACTGAGTCCGCTGCGCCGGTGAGTGTCCGGGCGCCGACCCGTCGTCGGCGCCCGGTTCACGTGCGGCCCGTGCCGCACGCCTTGGTGGACTAGGCCACCAATCCTTCCAACCTCGACAATCCCGCACTGCCGGGAAACACCTGGGTGTCCAGCGCGCGCTCGGACACGCCCAGATGCGTAGCGAGCACGTGCCGGAACAGGCTGCGCAGGTCGCTGGTGGCACGCAGGTCACGGCCCTCGTTCAAGGCCCGCGGCGACAGGCCGGGCCAGTCTCCGGCGATGCGCCCGCCACGCACCGCGCCGCCGGCCAGGAAGGCCACGCCGCCGGTGCCATGGTCGGTCCCGCCGGTGCCGTTCACCGCCGCGGTGCGGCCGAACTCGGTCACCACCGCGACCACGCTGCGCGACCAGCAGGCCTGCGCGCCGTCGTGGAATGCGCGCAGCCCCGCATCCAGTTCGCCAAGCTTGCGCTGCAGCACCGCGGCCTGGTTGCCGTGGGTGTCCCAGCCGGCGTTCTCGACGAAGCCGATCCGCGGCCCGTCGGGCTTGGCCATGAAGCTGGCCGCCGCGCTCATCGCCTGCGGCAGTTGCCCGCCCTTGTCGCTGTCCACCTGCATGCCCTGCTCGCGCAGCGCGCGCGCGAAATCGCCCGCCAGCTGCGGATCGGCGGCATACAGCGGCTGCAGGCGCTGCAGCAGGATCGGATTGACCGCGCTCGGCAGCGGCGGCGACCAGCTGGTGACCGCGCCCGGGCCGCGCATGATCAGCGGCGTCACCGCGCTCACCGACACCGCCTCGGCGCCATGCAGAGCCAGCGCGCAGCGGTTGAGCCAGCCGCTGGAGGCGCCGCTGGGCCGCGCGGTGCCATTCTCCAGACAATCCTGCGCCTCGAAGTGCGAGCGCTCGCGATACGGCGGCGCCACCGCCACCACCGGCAGCCATTGCTTGCGCGCGTATAGCGCGTGCGCGAACGCCAGCGCCGGGTGCAGCGCGAAGCTGCCGTCCAGGGCCAGGCTCTGCTGCGGCGCCAGTGCGCCGCGCAGGCGTGCGTAGTCGGGATCGGCGGTCGGCACCAGCGCGTGCAGTCCATCCAGCGCGCCGCGCAGCAGCACGACCAGCAGGCGCGTGTCGGCGCCCGGCGCGGCCAGGCCGCTGCCCGACCACAGGCTCAACACGGTGGCCGCACCGCTGGCGGCAAGGAAACGACGGCGTGTCAGTTGCATCGGAGCTTCTCCCATCGCGGATCGGACCGCGCACCGCTCAGGCGCGCCATTGGAAGGCCGGGCTGGCCAGCAGCACCGCCACGCCTTCGCGCGGCGATTCGGCACGCCGCACCGCAGTCAGCGTGTCCGCATCCGGACCATCGCCGAACGCGGTCGCGGCCAGCGCCAGCGGATCGCCCGGGGCCATCCCGGCCAGCGCCTCGGCGGCCTGCACGCGCTTCCACAGCGCGTCGGCGCCGCTCCATTCCGCCGCCACGTCGGCATAGCCGGCCGGCGAGCGCGGGGTGAACGGCGGCTGCCCCATCCGCGCCAGCAGGGTCAGCACGGTCTTCTGCTGCGGCGGCGCTTCAGGCCAGGAACCACCGGCGCGCAGTGCCGACACCACGAAATCCTGCGGCGGCTTGAACTTGCGCGCCTGCGCGTCCCAGGCCTCGGGGCTGTCGATCAGGGCGCGGTAGACGTGGCGCAGGTCGCCATCGCTACGCCGCCAGGCGTCGGCCATGCGCTGCACCAACGCCGGCGGCGGATCGTCGCGGACGAAGTGCCGGGCCAGCTTGAACGAGACGTGCTGCGCGGTGGCCGGGTGCCGCGCCAGCGCCGTCAGGATCGCCTCGCCCTGCGCCACGCCGTCCTCGGCATAGCGCCGGCCCAGCACCAGGCGGCTGCCGGCGGCATGCGCCGGCGCGCGGAACACGAAGGCGGTCTCGGGCATGCCCTGCTCGACATCGCGCGGGGCCGGCACGCCCCAGCCGGTGATCGCACGCGCCAGTTCGGTGACGTCGGCCTGGGTATAGCCGCCGTCCACGCCGAGGGTGTGCAGTTCCAGGATCTCGCGCGCCAGGTTCTCGTTGAGCCCCAGGCGGCGCGCCGGGCGTTCGGGATCCATGCGCATGGCCCGGCGCTGCGCGCGTTGCGCCAGCAGCGAGTCGGGGCCGACCGAATTGGCGTTGTCCAGGTAGCGCAGCATCGCCGGGTGCCGCTCCACCGCCAGCAGCAGGTCGGCGAAGCGACCCATGCAGTGCGGGCGGATCGCCTCGCGTTCCATCGGCGCCGCGTACAGCGCGGCTGCGCGCTTGTCGACCGAGACCGCGAAATGATTGGACCAGAACTGCACCAGGCGCTCGGCGAAGCCGGCCGGGCTGGCCACCGCGACCCGGTAGCGCGCCGCCAGTTCCTGCGCCTGTGCCTGCCGGTACAGCCCGCGCGCGGCCTGCTGCGCCTGCCGGGCGGCCTGCTGCGGATCGCCGGCCATCTGCTGCCGCGCCTGGCGGCGTTCGCGCTGGTAGTCGGCCTCGCGGCGCAGGTAGGCCAGGCTGTCGGGCAGGCCCTGCAACTCCGCCGCCAATGGGGGCGACTGCAATTGCGCGGCGAGCCAGTCGCGCGGCTCGCCCATGGCGGCCAGTTCCCCGGGACGGGCGCCCAGGCCGAAGCGGTTGGCGGCGCTCAAGCTCTCGCGGCGGATCATGCGGCGCTCCGGTGATGGCGACAGCCTTGCAAACGCACCGCTCGGGCCGCGGTTGACCGGCCGGAGGCGGCGTGACGCTCGGCCGCTCTGTGCTCTCCCGCCGGCGCGCAGTGCGGGCACAAAAAAGGCCCGGCGCAACGGCCGGGCCTTCGGACATGCCTCGCAGGTGCGCTTACTTGATCAGGCGCAGCGCGAACGGATAGCGGTAGGCGACGCCTTCGTTGGCCTTGATGCCGGCCAGGATGCACAGCACCAGGTTCACCACCCACACCACCGGCGCGAGCAAACCGCCGATGATGATCACGCTGAGCACCATGCAGATCACGTAGGCGATGGCGATGGTGATCTGGAAATTCAGCGCTTCCTTGGCCTGATCGTTGAGGAAGGACTTGGCCGGGTTGTCCTTGTTCACCAGCCAGATGATCAGCGGCACGATGAACCCGAGGAGGATCCCCGACAGATGGGTGATCAGCGCGACCGTGCGGTCTTCCTGGGGGCCTGCCGAGGCCGGCGGCGGCGGCGGGGCGGTGACGTTGTCGAATTCGCTCATCGGTATTCCGTTCCTTTGGTGGTGAGGGGACAAGACGTTTGGCGCGTCACTCTCGGCGGCCCGCGCAGCGCTGTCAAGCGAGGCTGGCACAGCGGGACGCGCGCCACGCCGGGCGCCGCGCCGGTCCATCGGCCCATACGGCAGCGGATCGCGCTCGCCCCCGTCGCAGCGTCGCGGCGATCAGGCGCAGCCCCTCGCCATGATTCACAGGTGCAGTGCCGCCAGCGCCTGCAGCACCAACGCATGGTGCGCGATGCCCACGCCCCGGGGCGTGCGACGTTGCCGACGCCACCCTTCGCGGCGCGTGTCGCGGCCCTCAGTCGTTGCCGGCCACCGTCATCCGGCCGACCAGCACCGCGCCGATGTGCACGTGCGAGCGCACGTCGATATCGGCACCCACCGCCTCGATGTCCTGGAACATCTGCCGCAGGTTGCCGGCGATGGTGATCTCGTCCACCGGATAGGCGATTTCGCCGTTCTCGATCCAGAATCCGCCGGCGCCGCGCGAGTAATCGCCGGTCACAGGGTTGACGCCGTTGCCCATCAGGTCGGTGACCAGCAGGCCGCGCGGCAGGCCCTTGAGGATGGCCTGCAGGTCCACCGCGTTGGCCGCCACCTGCAGGTTGTGCACGCCGCCGGCATTGGCGGTGGTCTGCAGGCCCAGCTTGCGCGCCGAATAGCTGCCCAGCACGTAGCGCTGCAGCACGCCGTCGCGCACCAGCGGCGCGTCGCGGGTGGCCACGCCCTCGCCGTCGAAGGCGGCCGAGCGCAGGCCGCGGCGCAGGTGCGGCCGTTCGTCGATCGCGAACCACTCCGGGAACAGGCGGGTGCCGGCGCTGTCGAGCAGGAAACTGGCGCGGCGGTACAGCGCGCCGCCGGACACGGCGCCGAGCAGATGCCCGATCAACGAGCGCGCCATTTCCGGCGCGAACAGCACCGGCACCTCGCCGGTCGGCAGCGAGCGCGGCTGCAGCCGCGCCACCGTGCGCTCGGCGGCGCGGCGGCCGATCGCCGAGGCGCGCTCCAGGTCCTCGCGCGCCAGCGCGCTGCTGTACCAGCCATCGCGCTGCATGCCGTCGCCCTGCCCGGCGATCAGCGTGCAGGCGAGCGAATGGTGGGTGCTGCGCTCGCAGCCGATGAAACCATGCGAATTGGCGTACACCGACAGGCTCTCGCTGGTGCCGGCCGAGGCGCCGTCGGAGTTGCTGATGCGCGCATCGGCGTCGCGGCCGGCGGCCTCGCAGGCCAGCGCCAGGTCGATCGCCTCCTCGGCCTGCAGCGGCCACGGATGCCAGCGGTCGAAATCCGGCTGCTCGCGCGCCATCAGTGCCGCCTCGGCCAGGCCGGCGGCCACATCGTCCTCGGTGTAGCGGGCGATGGCGCAGGCCTGGGCCACGGTGGCCTCCAGGCTGGACTCGTGCAGGTCGGCGGTGCTGGCGCTGCCCTTGCGCTGGCCGAAGTAGACGGTGACGCCGATGCCGCGGTCGCGGGTGGACTCCACGGTCTCCACCGCGCCCAGGCGCACGTTGACGTCCAGCCCGCGGTCTTCGCTGCAGCTGACCTCGGCCTGGCTGGCGCCGAGCGCGCGGGCGCGCGCCAGCAGTCGCTCAGCGATGTCGGACAGGCGCTCCAGGCGCTGCTGGCTGTCGTCGCGGTGCAAATCGGGGGTGATCGCGTTCAATGCTTTATCCTTGTTGTGCGAATCCCTTCGCCCCTGTCCGGCCGTCCTGGCCGGATGTGTTGATTTGATTTCCAGCCCGATCGAGTAGTACGAGCATGCGCGGACGCGACGAAGACACCGGTGAATTCCGCGGCGAAAGCCGCAGCCAGCAACGCCGCGAGGCGCTGGAAGTGCTGAGCCTGGGCGAGAAGCTGGTGGCGCTGACCCCGGCGCAGTTGGCCAAGCTGCCGGTGCCCGAGTCGCTGCTGCCGCATATCGCCGAGACCAAGCGCATCACCTCGCACATCGCGCACAAGCGGCAGCTGGCGTTCCTGGCCAAGCAGATGCGGCGCGAGGACGAGGCGGTGCTGGAAGCGATCCGCGAGGCGATGGACGTCAACAGCGACAGCGCGCGCCGCGAAGTGGCGGCCATGCACCGGGTCGAGGACTGGCGCGAACGACTGCTCGCCGAAGGCGACACCGCGCTGGCCGAACTGCTGGCCGAACACCCCGACGCCGACCGCCAGCGGCTGCGCCAGCTGGTCCGCAACGCCAAGGACGAACGGCTGAAGAACAAGCCGCCGCACGCTTACCGCGAGTTGTTCCGGGAACTGCGCGAGATGATCCTGGGTGGCGCGTCGGGAATGGGGAATGGAGAGTCGGAATCCGAAGAAGCCGACGACGACACGGCGTTCGACGACACGCGCGACTGAGGCGCGGCGCCGCCGGCTGCCACGCACGGCCGCCGCCCCACTCCCAGCCAAGCGAGCGCGGCGCGCAATGAACCTACCCGTCAGGCCGGCACTGCCGCAGCGCACCGCGGCGCCCGCTTTACCGATTCCCGATTCCCGAATCCCCACTGCCGGCCCCTAAGCCGTCCCGCCCACAGTCAGCCCGTCGATCAGCAGCGACGGCTGGCCCACGCCCACCGGCACGCTCTGCCCATCCTTGCCGCAGACGCCGACGCCTTCGTCCAGCGCCAGGTCGTGGCCGATCATGCGCACCTTCTGCATGGTCTCCGGGCCGTTGCCGATCAGGGTGGCGCCCTTCACCGGCGCGGTGACCTTGCCGTCCTCGATCAGGTAGGCCTCGGTGGCCGAGAACACATACTTGCCGCTGGTGATGTCGACCTGGCCGCCGCCGAAGTTGACCGCGTACAGGCCCTTCTTCACCGAACGGATCATCTCCTCGGGATCGTGCTGGCCGGCGCGCATGTAGGTGTTGGTCATGCGCGGCATCGGCAGGTGCGCGAACGATTCGCGGCGGCCGTTGCCGGTCGGCGCCACGCCCATCAGCCGCGCGTTGAGCGTGTCCTGCATGTAGCCGACCAGCACGCCGTCCTCGATCAGGGTGGTGCAGTTGGTCGCGGTGCCCTCGTCGTCGACGTTGAGCGAACCGCGGCGGCCGTCCAGGGTGCCGTCGTCGACGATGGTGACGCCGGGCGAGGCCACGCGCTGGCCGATGCGGCCGGCGTAGACGCTGGTGCCCTTGCGGTTGAAGTCGCCTTCCAGGCCATGGCCGACCGCCTCGTGCAGCAGCACGCCGGGCCAGCCCGGACCCAGCACCACCTGCATCACCCCGGCCGGCGCCGGCACCGCCTCCAGGTTCACCAGCGCCTGGCGCAGGGCCTCGCGGGCGAAGGCTTCCGGGCGGCCGTCGGCGAACAGCGTGGTGTAGTCGTAGCGGCCGCCGCCGCCGGCATAGCCGGATTCGCGGCGGCCCTGCTGTTCGACGATCACCTGCACGTTCAGCCGCACCAGTGGGCGCACGTCAGCGGCGAGCACGCCGTCGCTGCGCGCCACCAGCACCGTGTCCACGCCGCCGGACAGGCTGACCATCACCTGCTGCACGCGCGGGTCGGCGGCGCGCAGATACTGGTCGAGCCGCCGCAGCAGCTCCACCTTGTGCGCGTTGTCCATCGCGTCCACCGGATCCAGCGCCGGATACAGCGCGCGGCCGCCGCCGCGCTGCAGCGCGTGCGCCGGCTGCGCGCCGCCGTCGCGGGAAATGGCCCGCGCCGACTGCGCCGCGGCCAGCAGCGCGTCGCGGTGGATGTCGTCGGAATAGGCGAAGCCGGTCTTCTCGCCGGAAATCGCACGCACCCCGACGCCCTGCTCGATGGAGTGGGCGCCGTCCTTGACGATGCCGTCCTCCACGCTCCAGCTCTCGCGCCGCGAATGCTGGAAATACAGGTCGCCGAAGTCGATGCCGGGGCCGAGCAGCGTGCCGAAGGCGCGCTCCAGGCTGGTGGCATCCAGGCCGGCGGGAAGCAACAGGCGGGTTTCGGCGAGGCTCAGGGCGTGATCGTTCATGGGCTCAACATGGGGGAGGAAGGCGCGCAGCGCAAGCGGGGGCGGCACCGCACGGGAATGGACAGCGCGCCGTGGGTCTCTGTGCCGTCACCCCTATCGCCTCGTAGGAGCGGCTTCAGCCGCGACGGGCGTTACCGGTCATGCCCCATCGCGGCTGAAGCCGCTCCTGCGGACGGCGCGCGATCTAGGGCGTACCCGACGGCGCCGGCGACCGCGCCGATTCGCGCTCGATCACGTCCACCTTGGGATCCTTCCACGGCCCGGTGACCCGGTAGGTGCGCGCGCCGATGTTGCCCAGCGGCTTGCCCAGCACCGCGTTGGCGGCGGCGCCGACCGCCGCGCCGACCGGTCCGCCGGCCACCGCGCCGACCACGGTCAGCAGGTTGCCGGACTTGGGATTGACGTCGATGGTCTGGTCGAACTGCTGGGCGCGCAGGTCGGCCGCGCCACGCACCTTGATCTCCGCGGCCGGGCCATCGATGACCAGGTTGTCGCTGCGCGCCATGCCGTCGCCGAAGCGGATCTGGCCGTCGATGCGGTTGAAGGCGAACCCCTTGGAGAAGAAATCGCGGAAATCGAACATCAGCCGCCGCGGCAGTTGCGCCACGCTGAGCAGGCCGAGTACGCGCCCGGCGCCCGGGTTCAGTTCCAGCAACTGCCCATTGCGCGCGGCCACGTCGAGCTGGCCCTGCACCGTGGCCAGCTGCAGGCCGGACGGCGTGCCCGGCCAGGCGGCGCTGAGCGTCAGCTGGCCTTCGCCGCCGCGCACCTGCCCGCCGAAGTCCAGGTTCTGCATCAACTCGCCCAGGTCGCGGCTGTCGACGCTGGCGTTGAGCCTGGTGCGGGCGGTGGCGCCCTTGCCGCGCCAGTCGCCGCTTATGTCGATCTTCTGCTTGTCCGAGCGCAGGTGCAGCTGGTCCACCTGCATGCCGTCGGCGAGCTTGCGCGTGCGCAGCGAGGCCGCGCCGAGCGTCATCGCGCCGAAGCGCAGGTCGTCCACGTCCAGCGCCAGCGCCGGGATCGCCGCCGGGTCCAGGCTGTCGGCGAACGGGCCGGCCGGGACCGGGCCGGCGCTGCCGGCCACGCCGCTGTCGGCGGGCGTGGCGACCACCGCGGTCGGCGTGCCGTCCGCCGCCGGCAACGCGGCCGTGGCCGAGCGCCAGTGCACCCGCGCCAGGCGCCCGCCGAGCACGCCGCCGTCCTTGGTCGGCACGCTGAGGTCGCCGGCCAGGGCCGGGCCGTCCAGGTGCACGTCGATGCTGTCGGCCTGCGGCAGCAGGCGCAGGCGGGTACTGTCGAACACCCCGCCCAGCAACAGCAGATGATCGGCAAGGATGTCGATGCGGCGCAGCGGCATCGGGTCTTCGCCGCCGTTGGCCGCGGCGGCGTTCGGATCGGGGCGGCTGACCACGCCGATCCAGTCGATGGCGTTCAGCGCCGCGGTGCGCCCGCTCACCACCAGGCCGCTGGCCGGCGGTTCGTCGGCGACGTGATCGCTGCCCATCACCACGCGCACGCCAGTCTTGCCGCCCTGGCTGCGCGCGGCCAGCGCCATCAGCTTGCCGAAAGCCACCTCGATACGGCCGCTGCCGACCGGCAGCGGCACGTTGACCGAGGTCGCCAGCGGCGTCGCCGGCGCCTTGTCCATCGGCGCCGGCATCAACAGCTCGGTGCCGACCAGGTCCGAGCGCAGTTGCAGCCGGGTCGGCGGCTGCGCACCGCCGTCGGGCGTCTTGGGCAGGCCGACGCCGATGTTCCAGCGCGAGCGGCCCTGCACGTAGGGCTTGAGCCAGGCCATTTCCGGCACCCGGTCGAGCAGTTCGTTGGCGTCCAGCGCCGCGCTCAATGCCGCCTCGAAGGCCTGCTGCGGATCCTGCACGCCGTCGCCGGCGCGCAGCGCCAGCTCGCCCTGGTGGCCCTGGTAGGCCACGCTCAGCTTCTGCGCGGCGAACCCGGTATCGCTGTAATCGGCGCTGCCGCGCATATCGTCGAACGCCAGGTCCCAGCGCTTGTCGGCGATGTGCGCGCCGAGCAGGTCGACCGTGCCGCGCAGGTGGTGGGTGCCGACACCGGCACGCAGCGGCTGCAGCAGGTCGAAGGTGACATCGGCCGGCCCCGAGGCGCTGAGCGCATCCAGGGTGTCGCCGTAGCGGGCGCGCAGCGGGCTCTGCCGCAGCATCGCCAGCAGCTTGCCGGTCTCGGCGCGGGTGCTGGCCAGCACGCTGAGCTGACCTTCCTTGTAGTCGGGCAGCGCCGCCGACAATTGCTCCACCGGCACCCCGCCCATGCTGCCGCGGCCGTGCACCTCGAAGCCGTTGCCGATGAAGGCGACGCTGGCGTCCACGTTCTCCACCGCCGGCCAGTCGTGCTGGAAGCGCACCTTGGCGTCCTCCAGCCGCGCGGTCGCCTCGAAGCGGCCGTTGTGGTCGGCGAACGGCCAGTCGTCCAGGTCGCCGGAGACCAGCGCATGGCCGTCGCGCAGGCGCCCGCCCTGCAACGCGGCGTCGAGCCAGTCGGTGGCGGCCTTGCTCATCTTGGAGTGCACCCAGAACTTCTTCGCCGCCACCACCGGCGCGTCCTGCAGGTCGGCGGCCAGGTCGATCCACGGCCGCGAGCCGTCGTCCTGGAAGCGCAGTCCGCCGCGCACGTCGGCGCCGTAGTCGCTGCCCTGCACGCGCAACCCCGGGGTCGCCACGCGCAGGCCGGCGCCGTCGCGGAAGGCGACGATGCGCCCGGCCAGTTGGACCTGGTGGACCACGCCGAAGCCGCTGGGCCAGTCAACGCGGACCGGGCTGCCGGCCTCCAGCGCCAGTTCGCCGGCCTGCGCATCGCCGTCGAAGCGGCCGCGCAGCCCGCTCACACCGGGCGCGCCGCCGGCCGGCGCGAACGCCAGCTCGGCCAGCCGGCCCTGGCCGTACAGCGGACCGCCCGGCACCCCGCTCACCGCCACCTGGGTCAGTTGCAGGCGCGGCTTCGCCACCGACAGCCAACTGCGCAGACTGGGCGAGAGGCGGTCGCTGAGTCCGGCCACCGCGATCAGCGGCGCCACGTCGAGATGGTCGCCGAACAGGGCGAAATGGCGCCCGCCGGCCACGGTCAGCCCATCCAGGCGCTGCAGCGGCTGTCCGGCCTGGCCGAACTGCAGCTGCGGCGCATCCAGCCGCCAGCCGCCGTCGATCTGGCGCCAGCGCGCCATCGCGCGGAAGGTGGTGAAGGCCAGCGACGGCCGGGTGCGGCCGTCGGCCAGCGGCGCGCCGCGCAGCCGCAGATCGCGCAGCGTGGCCTGCACGGTCACCCCGGCGACACGGCGCTGCTGTAGGTCCAGCCAGCCCTGGACCTCGCCGACGCCGCCCTGCAGTTCGATCCCGGCGGCATGCAGCAGGCCGGCCCAGCCGGCCAGCTCCGCCGGGCGCACCGCCAGATAGGCCTGGCCGTCGCCGCTGTGTCGGTCCAACTCCAGCACCGCGGTCAGCGGCGCCTGTTGCAGATCGCTCCAGCCCTGCACGCCGACCTGCAGGCGCTCGCCGTTCACGCGCATCCGCAGATCGATCTTCGGCACCTGCGCTTCCAGGCCCAGCGACGGGGCGTGCACGCGCAGGCGGCCATCGATGACCTGCAGTTCGCCCAGCCCCTGCAGTGCATCCAGCGGATCGCCGCCCTGCCCCGAGGTCGGCAGGCCCTGCACGCTCCAGTTGCCGTCGTCGGCGCGCAGCAGGGTCAGCGCCAGCCCGCGCAGGCGCAGCTCGGTGAACGAGCGCCCGGGCAGCAACCCCGCGTACATCGACACCAGCACCTCGGCCTGGCCGATGCGCACGCCCTCGCCGGCGCCGATGCGCAGGCCGTCCAGGCGCAGCAACGGACCGCGCCGGGTCCAGGCCGTCTCCAGCCGGTCGAAGCGGATCGGCCGCCCGGCGCGTTCGCTCAGCCACGCCGCCACCTGCTGCGGATGCTGCTCCACGAACGGCAGCGCCTGGCTCAGCGCCCCCACCGCCAGGGCCACGCATACCAGCCCGATCGCCATCGCATAGAACGCGAAACGGCGAGCCAGACGCAAGCGGCGGCGCAGGGGGGGATGCATCAGGTGCCGGGATTGGGGATTGGGGATTGGGGATTCGCAACAGCCAACGCGATGCGCGCGGACGGCAACCGGTCGCGACCGAGCCGCTCAACCAATCCCCAATCCCCAATCCCGAATCCCTGCCTCACAACAACACCACGTCGAACTGCTCCTGCAGGTACTGTTCGTCGGCCTGGAAGCGGATGGTCTTGCCGAGGAATTCCTCCAGCTCGGCCACGGCCGCCGATTCCTCGTCGGTGATGCGCGCCACCACCTTGGTCGAGGCGATCACCAGCAGCCGCGCCGCGTCGAACTGGCGCACCGCGCGGGTGATCTCGCGGAAGATCTCGTAGGTCACGGTCTCGGCCGTCTTGATCGAGCCGCGCCCGCTGCATTCCGGGCACGGTTCGGACAGTTGCCGTTCCAGGCTCTCCACGGTGCGCTTGCGGGTCATCTCCACCAGGCCCAGCGGCGAGAACTCGTACACCGTGGTCTTGGCATGGTCGCGCGAGAGCGCTTTCTCCAGCGTGCGCAGCACCTGGCGGCGATGCTCGGCGTCGTCCATGTCGATGAAGTCGATGATGATGATGCCGCCGAGGTTGCGCAGCCGCAGTTGCCGCGCCACCGCCTGCGCCGCCTCCAGGTTGGTGCGGAACACCGTCTCCTCGAGGTTGCGCTGGCCCAGGAACGAGCCGGTGTTGACGTCGATGGTGGTCATCGCCTCGGTCTGATCGATGACCAGGTAGCCGCCGGACTTCAGCGGCACCTGCTTGTCCAGCGCGCGGGCGATCTCGTCCTCGACCCCGTAGAGGTCGAAGATCGGGCGGTCGCCGGTGTACAGCTCCAGGCGTTCGGCCAGCACCGGCATGTACTTGGCGACGAAGGCCTGCAGCCGCTCGAAGGTCTCGTGCGAATCGACCTTGACCTTCTCCACGTCCTTGCGGATCAGGTCGCGCACCGCGCGCAGCGGCAGGCTCAGGTCCTCGTAGATGATGCTGGCCGGGGCGCCGTCGCGGCCGCGCCGCTCGACCACGTTCCAGACCCGCGACAGGTAGGCGATGTCCTCGGCCAGCGCCTCGGCCGGCTGGCCCTCGGCATTGGTGCGGATGATGTAGCCGAAGCCGCCGTGGCTGGCGGCCAGGTCGGCGACCAGGGTCTTCAGCCGCTGCCGCTCGGCCTCGTCCTCGATCCGCGCCGACACCCCGATCACCCGCGACTGCGGCAGCAGCACCAGGTAGCGCGACGGGATGCTGATCTGGGTGGTCAGCCGCGCGCCCTTGCTGCCGATCGGGTCCTTGACCACCTGCACCACGATGTCCTGGCCGTCGCGCAGCAGTTCCACGATCGGCACCGCCGCCGACACCGGCAGCGGCGTCGCCTCCTCGGTGTCGCCGTTGCCGACCGGCGCCGGCCGCACCACGTCGTTGGCATGCAGGAACGCCGCGCGCTCCAGCCCGACCTCGACGAAGGCCGCCTGCATGCCCGGCATCACCCGCTGCACCCGGCCCTTGTAGATGTTGCCGACCACCCCGCGGCGCCAGCCGCGCTCGATGTGCAGCTCCTGCAGCATGCCGTTCTCGATGACGGCCACCCGGGTCTCGCGTGGTGTGACGTTGACCAGGATCTCTTGCGACATCACAGCACTCCGAAGGTGCGCAGCAGGTGGTGGGTCTGGTGCAGGGGCAGGCCCATCACCCCGGAATAGCTGCCGTCGAGACGGCTGACGAAGCGTTCGGCGCCGCCCTGGATCGCATACGCACCGGCCCGCCCCATCGGCTCGCCGCTGGCCACGTAGTCGGCGATGTCGCGCGCGGACAACTCGGCGAAGGTCACCGCCGTCGGCACCAGCACCACCTCCTCGCGGCCGGCGGCGACCAGGGCCACCGCGGTCATCGCCTGGTGGGTGCGTCCGGACAGGGCCGCCAGCATCGCCGCGGCGTCCTCGGCGTCGGCCGGCTTGCCGAACACGCGCTCGTCCAGCACCACTTCGGTGTCGGCGCCGAGCACCACCGCATCGGCGGCATCGGCCAGTTGCGCCCAGCCGGCGCGGGCCTTGTCCAGCGCCACGCGGCGCACGTAGGCCTGCGCCGACTCGTCGGCCGCGCGCACTTCCGGCACCTCGAGATCGAGGATCCGGAACGGCACGCCGAGGCGGGTCAGCAGTTCGTTTCTGCGAGGGGAACGGGACGCGAGATACAGCATGGCCGAAGGATAACCCGAGCGGACTGGCTGAACGAACGCCGATGGCGTGACGATCGCTTCAACCCCGGTGAAGATCACGACGCGTTCATCGTCGCGGCAACACCCTCGCCCCATTCTTCAAGGAGAACCCCGATGCGCGCATTGTCCGTCCGCCCGCTGCTGCTGGCCCTGTCCCTCGCCCTAGGAGGCACGATGACCGCCCACGCCCAATCCGCCGCGCCCGGCTATGCCGTGCCCGCCGACGGCACCCTTCTCAACATCGCCGCGCAGGCCGAGGCCAAGCGCGCCCCGGACGTTGCTGCGATCTCGGCCGGCGTGGTCACCCAGGCCACCGACAGCGCCGCGGCGATGCGCCAGAACGCCGAGCAGATGACCAAGGTGCTGGCCGCGATCCGCGCCGCCGGCATCGCCGACAAGGACGTGCAGACCAGCGGGGTCAGCCTCAATCCGCAGTACAAGTACGCCGAGAACCAGGCCCCACAGATCATCGGCTACCAGGCCAGCAACTCGGTCAACCTGAAAGTGCGCGACATCGCCAAGCTCGGCAAGGTGCTCGACGCGCTGGCCGCGCAGGGCGCCAACCAGATCAACGGCCCCACCTTCGAGATCGACGACCCCGAACCGCTGTACGACCAGGCCCGGGTCGATGCGCTGAAGAAAGCGCAGGCGCGTGCGCAGAGCTACGCCAAGGCGCTTGGCCTGCGCGTGCGGCGCATCGTCAGCATCTCCGAGGGCAGCAGCGGCGGGGTGCGCCCGCCGATGCCGATGATGCGCGCGATGGCGATGAAGGCCGAGGCCGACACCCCGGTCGCCGCGGGCGAGAGCAGCGTCTCGGTCAATCTGGACGTGGTGTTCGAACTGGGCAAGTAAGCGGGCTATCCCAGGCCACACCTCGCGACGGCGCCTGCGGGCGCCGTCGTCGTTTCCGGCTGCGGCAGCCCCCTGATCGCGTCGCCATCGCGGCCAGCGCTGCCCCCTGCCCATCTTGCCAAAGCCACCGCGACCGGCGCACTGTCGAAACGCGGACGGGCGCGCTGACCCCATCCGCCGCGCCCGTGCGTTCAGAGTGGCTGACAAAACGTCACGAGCAGCCGCCAGACGGGTGTGGACGGCGCGGAGGAACCGCAGTGTACGAGTGTACGAGTGGTACATGAGGATTCCGAGCACCGTCCGCGCCCGCCTGGCGGCTGCGCAGTAGGTTTGTTAGCCGCTCTTAGCCGTACCGCAGTCCACGACACTCCTATCGCAGAGGTGGATCCATGGTTCGCACGCAACTCCCCGCCCCGTCCTTCCGCATCGACCTGTCCCGGGTCCTGGCCTACAGCACCGCGATCGCCCTGCACGTGCTGGCCGCCCTGTTGCTGCTGCTTCCGCTCTCGCACGTGACCGCGCCACCGGAACCGGCACAGGTGCAGCCGCCCTGGCAGCAACCGGTGGTGGTCAAGGTCACGCCACCGCCGCCGACCATTCCCACCCTCGAGAAACAGGTGCCGACGCAGCCGCGCACGCCCACTGCGGTGCCGGTGCCGACCTCGACGCCGGCACCGGCGCCAGCGGCCGACAGCAGCCCGGTGGCGCTGGACAGCGCGCCCAACGTCGACCCCACGCCCAGCATCGCCGCGCCCAGCCTGCCGCCGGCGAGCGTGAGCGCGCCGGTGGACGGCATGCAGTTGCAGTACCTGCGCGCGCCGGCCCCGCCGTATCCGCGCGACGCGCTGCGCGATCGCCTGCAGGGCAGCGTGCTGCTGCGGGTGCTGGTCGGCACCGACGGGCAGCCGCTGCAGGTCAGCATCGAGAAGAGCAGCGGCCACCGGGTGCTGGACCAGGCCGCCCGCGACCAGGTGCTCAAGCGCTGGGCATTCAAGCCGGCGCTGCAGAACGGCACGCCGGTGCAGGCGTACGGGCTGGTGCCGGTCGATTTTTCGATGGATCGCTGACACGCCTCGACACCAATGACCGGCGCCTCGCGCGCCGATCATTGTCACCACACGGCTAGAGCCTCGCTCCAGTCCATCGACCTGGCTGCGCGCCGGGTTCCCGGCGCGACCACCTGCCGCATGGCGATTCCCATAAGACCGCCCGCGGGAACACCGCGACGCCGCGCCTCCCAGCGGGAGCGCGAGGCCGCCCCCCCGCTTGTCCGCCCCCCTACCGCCACGTCTGCCGCGCCTGCTGCCGGCCAATCCGCGCTGACGATCACCGCGCACGCCTCGTCGCACGGCAACCCCGACCTCATGGTGTCGGCGGTTGCCACAGACGCTGGATCCCCACGCAGCCCTTGCGCTCAAAGAAAAGGCCCGCCCCCCTCGGAAGGGGGCGGGCCTAACGGTCACGCTGACGCCGCGCCCGGCGTCAAACCTGGATCAATAGTCGTAGGACACCGAAAGCTGCAGGTAACGCGGGGTCTGGAAGTAGTTGCCCATGCCATAGGTGTTGAGCACCGTGTTCGGGTTCGCCTCCCAGGTGGCGTATTGCTGCAGCGGCTTGCGTTCGTTCAACAGGTTGAACACCTGCAACCCGAACGCCAACTTCTGGTCCGCGAACGCCGGGCGATAGATCGCACCCAGGTCAATCTGCTTGGTCCACGGAGTACGACCCGCATCGCCGGGCCGCGATGCACTGCCAGCACAGGTATGGTAGGCCGAACCGTAGCCGACTGGATCGCCCGCGGTCGAGCTCTCATCCACGCCGTTGGCGCTGAAGTAACCCAGGCAATCGCGCGGCGTCCCCGACTGGATGCGCAGGTTGGCAGACACCATCCACTCCGGCGCGATCTGGTAGGCACCATAGATCTTCAACTGGTGACGGCGATCGTTGGCGAGGTAGCCGCCGGCCCACGCCATCAGCGCCGCAGCATCCCAGTCCTGGGTCTTGGACACGTCGGTCTGGCCGATGTTGGACTTCAACTGGCCTTCGGTGTTGCCGAAGTTGCGCGACCATGTGTAGTCCACACGGGTGCTCCACTTGCCGTCGAACGCATGCTCCAGATACAGGTTGACCGCCGCGTAATTACGCTTGGCCGAGCTGTCGAAGCCCCAATCCGACTTGCTCATCGTGAAGTCGGTGCGGCCGCCACTGGTGTTGGCCAGGCTGAAGCTGTTGGTCCTGCCAGGATTGAACAGGATGCAACCCGGGATGTTGACCGTGCTCGGATCCACTCCCAACGATTCCAGCTTGGCGCTCATGCGGTCCGGATCGCACACATCGTCGATGGCCGACTGCAGCTTGCGGTAGGTGGCCTTCGCGCCGAAGGTCCACTTTTCGGCAAACGCCTGATCGAAGCCCACGATGGCTTCGTCCTGGTACATCGACTTCAGGTCGGTGGGCGTGAAGGTACGCGGATCCGGGGCGATCCCGTACTCGCCGTTGGAAGAGACCGGGCCGGGGCCGAGCGGGCGCAAGCCGGTCGGGTTGCCCTTGGCATCGATGCCGGTGTAGGTGAAGTACTCGCTGGTGTAGGTCGACGCCGAGGCACCGCGGATCGCCACGCTGTTGGGCAGCGCCAGGAAGTAACGACCCAGGTTGGCGTAGACCTTCAGCGTGGAATCGCCATGCACGTCCCAGGTCGCGCCCAGACGCGGCGCCCACTGGTTGCCGCTGTCCACGTACGGCTCGGCATCGCTGTTGCTATTGACGAACTTGTCGTTGCGCAGGCCCAGCGACAGCAGCACGTTGTCGCTGACCTGCCAACGATCCTCGAGGAAGTAGGCCTTCTGCTTGACCGTCATCGACGTGGCGGTGCTGAAGATCAGCCGGCGAACATAGTAGCCCTGACCGCCCGGCGCGCCCACGCCCAGCGCCGAGCTGATCGGCGACGTCGGCCTGGACGACTTGGCGTAGTACCAGGAGTAGCCAGGGCCGGTCATCGACTGACCTTCGTTTTCGGCCTGGTAGTAGATGTTGTCGATACCGAAGGCCAGATCGTGGTTGCCCAGGCGGTAGTCGAAATCCAGGCGCAGTCCACGAGTGTTGTCCTTGCCATCGAGCAAGTTGCGGGCGCCCTGGCCGTTACGGATCGGCGTACCGCCGTTGGTCGCCGGATCCTGGAAGACCACGCCGCTCAGGTACGGGTCCGGGCTGACGATGCCCGGGTAGTCCTTGTTCTCGTAGGTGCTCTTGCCGTAGGTGGCGCTGAAGGTCAGGTCCTGGGTCAGATAGCTGGTGTACTTGCCGATGTAGAAGGTGCTGTTCTTCTTGACGATGTTCGGTTCGACGGCGGTGTTGCGCGCGCCCTCGGACAGCGTGTCGTAGTCGAACGCGTTGTAGTAGCCGCCGGTACGATCGTTGCTCTTGATGCCGGTCAGCTCGAGGATGTTGCTGTCGTTGATGTTCCAGTCGACCTTCGCATAGACCTTGGGCTTTTCCTGACTCGAGTGATTGCGCGCCAGGACACTGCTGTCGGACGAGTTGGTCGCCACGCTGTCGATCTTCTCCTGCTCGGCCGCGACGAACACGAACAGGCGATCCTCGATCAACGGGCCGCCGGCATAGGCGCTGTATACGTTGCTCCAAGTCGGGTTGTCCTTACGCGAGCGGTACAGGGTGCCAGGTAGCGAGGCATCCTGATAGTTGTAGCCGCTGGGCAACGCCCCTTCCGGGTAGTACACGTCCTTCGGCGATTCCGACGTGCCGCGCGGTCGCCACAGTACTTGCCCGCCGAAATGCCATTCGTTGGTGCCGCGCTTGCCGATCTGGCTGATCACGCCGCCGTCGGAACGGCCGTAGCGCGCACTGTAGCCGCCGGTATAGACCTCCTGCTGGTCGATTGCACCGTACGGAAGGCTGACGCCGCCGATGTTGTTGATCGGGTTGCCGGTGGAGAAACCATTGACGTAGTAGGCATTCTCCGACACGCCGGCGCCACCGAAGGACACCGCGTTGCCGAAGTAGCCGCTGCCGGCCACGGCGCCCGGCGCCAGCAGGGCGATCGCCTCGGCGGAACGGGCCAGCGGCAGGCGCTGCAGTTGCTCGGCGGTGATGACCGTGCGCGAGTCGACCGTGGTGACGTCCACCGGCGCCACGTTGCTGGCGCTGACGGTGACCGTATCGAGCGTGGCGGTGCTATCGGACTTGGTGAAGGAGACCTCGGTACCGGAGCTGACGCGCAGGCCGATGCCCTTGCGGGTATCGACGGCCTGGCCGTCCTTGTTCAGGGTGACCGTGTAGGTGCCGACCGGCAGCGAGCCGATGTTGAAGCGCCCGGCGCTATCGACCGGAACCGTGCGGGTCAGGCCGGTATCGCTCTGCACGGTAATGGTGGCGCCTGCCGGCGCAGCGCCATAGATGGAACCAGTGGTGCTCTGCGCGTGGACGACGCCCTGCGTGAGTGCTGCCCCCAAAAGCACGGCCAGTACGCTACGACGCATGACACGGCTCGGATAGTGCTTGGACATCTGTCCTCTCTCCCCCTAACGGAACGTGAAGAACCTCGGCTGTCGGATACAGCGTTGGCGTGGAATTTAAGAAATCTTTAACGAAAATTTGTTTCGTTCAAAACTAATTTCTTAACGCGAGATTAATTTAGAACAAAATTTCCACGCGATTGCAACTCCTGGCTCATGACTTTTTCACACAAAGTGGCTAAAGAGGGAGCAGAGCACCCGCCGCAACAGTGGGATAAGCGCATGTTTTCCTTGGGATAGAAGCCGCGTTCGCAACCACACGGCCGACCTCAGGCAAGCCAATGTCCGCATGCGAAAGATCATTCCCAGCCGCACTTTGCGCGCGGTCGGCTTGCGCGAATCGGCGGCCAAGGCGACACCAAGCGCCCAGCACTGTCGACGAGCGAAGCGCAGAGACGTTTGGAAGCTGCCCCATGAAGGGCATCGTCGAAGGGGACAGGACAACCCGGGAACGAACTGGCCAGCGCAAGTAGGCCAGCAACACAGTGTCGGCACGGGACTGCCTCAACGTGCGGCGCGCATCATCGGACCCGCCGGTGCGATCGAGGACGTCCATGGCGCGCCCAGCCGCGCCGCAGACACCGCCATGCATCGTTTTGGCGCAGAGGCCGCACCATCGCGAGGCACGATTACGCCCCCCAGCATTGCGACAACAATCAGGTGCTCCTGCGCGTAAAAACTGGGATGAGTGGCATAAAGCCCTCATTCGACGAGGGTTCTTTCCAAAAATTTGACGATCCTTTCACGGCAAATCCATCCAGATGCATCGAGGGCAGCGCCAAGCCGCCCCTTTGTGGTGCATACATATAAATACGTGCGTTTCCCAGTTAGGAGAGAAACTGTGAACACCCTGTCCCCTCGGCGTGCAACCCGCCGGCAGTTGCTTTGCGCCTCCGTCGCCAGCGTCCTTGCATGCGTGGCCGCCCCCACGGCCTTCGCCCAGGAAGCGGCCACCAACCTCGACCGCATCACGGTCACCGGCTCCAACATCCCGCGCACCGACACCGAGACCCCGTCGCCGGTGCAGGTGGTGACCCGCCAGGAGATCGATCGCACCGGCAAGACCTCGCTGGGCGAGTACCTGCAGACCTTGACCTCCGATGGTTCCGGCTCGATCCCGAAGAGCTTCGGCAATGGCTTCGCCGGCGGTGGTACGGGTATCTCGCTGCGCGGCCTGGGCGCCGGATCCACCCTGGTACTGTTGAATGGCCGGCGCATGGCCACCTATGGCCTGGCCGACGACGGCCAGAAAGTCTTCACCGACCTGAGCACCATCCCGCTGGACGCGGTCGAGCGGGTCGAAGTGCTGAAGGACGGCGCCTCGGCGATCTACGGCTCTGACGCGATCGCCGGCGTGGTCAACATCATCCTGCGCAGCGACTTCCAGGGCGCGATCCTGCGCGGTTCCTACGGCCTCTCCGGCGACGGCGACGGCGATGCGCGCAAGGCCACCCTGACCGCCGGTACCGGCGATCTCGCCAAAGACGGCTGGAATGCGTTCTTCAGCCTGGACGTGGGCAAGACCGACGCGATCAGGATCAGCGACCGCAAGGACCGAAAGTGGATCGGCACCGGCGACATCCGGCGCTGGGGCTACGGCAACGATGCGCAGTTCCTGGGCGGCGCCTTCCTCAACGGCGGCCGGAGCGGCGGCGTGGGCCCGAACGGCTCGGTGTTCGACAACAACGGGCAACTGGTCGCGCTGCCCGGTTGCGCAGGCCTGACCACGATTCCGGGCCAGAGCGACGCGACGGCGCAGGCGCAGGGCTGCCTGTGGGATCCGGCTCAGCAGTTCCGCGACCTGGCGCCGGAGGAGAAGTACGTCAACGTGTTCGGCCGCGCCAGCTTCGCGTTCGGCGAAGGCGGCGAGATCTACACCGAGATCGGCTACTCGAAGAAGGACACGACCTTCTCCAATACGCCGTCGGGCGTCTCCGGCGGCTGGGGCTACCCTGGCAATACGGTCAACGCCAACAGCGGTGCCGGCGCCACCGTGCTCTACGCCGGCCATCCGGACAATCCGCTGCCCTACGCCGCGCGCGTGCGCTACAGCGCCTGGGACGTGGGTCCGCGGGTCACCGAGAACAACAACGCGTTCAACCGCGTCCTGGTCGGGGTAAAAGGCAACTGGGGCGACTGGAGCTACGACACCGGCTACCTGCACTCCGGCACGGACCTGACCAGTACGCGTACCGGCTTTCTGCGCTACAGCGCCGTGCGCTGCGTGCTGGGCAACCCGGCCTGCCCGGCCGGCACCTGGCGGATCGGCGACAACGCCAACCTCAACTCGCAGGCGTTGTACGACTACATTTCACCGACCATCAGCGCGCGCGCCAAGTCCAGCCTGGATTCGTTCAACGCCACCGTCTCGCGCAGCCTGATGGATCTGAAGGGCGGCCCGCTGGGCCTGGCAATCGGCACCGAGTGGCGCCGCACCAGCAACAGCCTCACCCCGCAGACCTACACCGACGTCGGCGATATCATCGGCCTCGGCTATTCGGCTTATGACGGCGTCCAGAACGTATATGCCGGCTACGTGGAACTGTCGGCGCCTGTGCTGGAGCAACTGGAACTGTCCGCGGCGCTGCGCTACGACAAGTACGACGGCGGCGACGGCAAGGCCACGCCGAAGCTGGGCGTGAAGTGGACTCCGGCCGACTGGATCGCGTTGCGCGCTTCCTACGCTGAAGGCTTCCGCGCGCCCAATCCTGCAGAAAACGGCAAGGGAGGACTTGCGGCGTTCTCCAATGCGACGGATCCGGTGCGTTGCGCAGCCGAGAACACGCCAGCCAACTGCAATGCGCGCTCGGTCGCCATCATCACCACACCGAATCCCAACCTGAAGCCTGAGGAGTCCAAAAGCTATTCGGTGGGCATGGTGCTGCAGCCGACCCGGAGCACATCTCTGACGGTGGACGCCTGGGAAATTAAGCGCACCGACGAAATCGCTGCCAGCGATACCGCCTCTGCGATCGCAGCGGGCAATGTCGTGCGCGACAGCGACCTGATCAACGGCATTCCGGGAACCGGCAGCATCCTGGCGGTCAACACCGCTTATGTGAACGCCTCCTCGTCGCGGGTCCGCGGCATCGATACCGATATCCGTCAGACTTTCGACATCGGGCCTGGCGAGTTGGAAATGGATCTGCAGTGGAGCCACCTGCTGAAGTTCGAACGTACCGATGCCGGCAGCACTGCCGACTATCTCGGCACCCATGGCAACTGCGACGTGACCAATTGCGTCGGCACGCCGAAGGACAGGATCAACTTCGGTACGACCTGGCGCCAGGGTCCGTGGAGCGTCAGCGGCGTGGCGAACTACATTTCCAAGATGGAAAACGTTGGCCAGCGCGGCGGCGACTACCTGTTCAGTTATGCGGACGGTACGCCGGTCAAGAAGATCGCCTCGTTCACCACCTTCGACCTGTCGGGCCGCTGGAACATCACCGAGGCGTTCGAACTGAACGCGTCGGTGCAGAACGTGTTCGACCGGATCGCCCCGCTGGATCCGACCACCTACGGTGCGGTCAACTACAACCCGCTGCACTTCAGCGGCGCGATCGGCCGCTACTTCACGGTGGGCGCGAAGTACACGTTCAACTGATCGCGAGCGTCGCACAGCGATAAGAAAAAGCCCGGGCGCAAGCCCGGGCTTTTTTGTTGCCTGAGCGGCGCGCAAGTTTCGGCATCACGCACGCCTTGCCGCCGCGCACACGCGCTCAGCGATCAGCGATCAGCGATCAGGCGCGATGGTAGGGATGATTGGCCAGCATCGCCGCCGCACGGTACAACTGCTCGGCCACCACCAGCCGCACCAGCATGTGCGGCAGGGTCAGCGGCCCCAGCGACCAGGATTCGCTGGCCACCGCCAGCACCTCCGGCGAGTGCCCCTCGGGACCGCCGATCAGGAACGCCAGATCGCGCCCCTGTCCGCGCCAGTGCTCCATGCGCTGCGCCAGTTGCTCGGAACTGTGTTGCTTGCCGGGCACGTCCAGCGCCACCACCAGCGCGTTCTTCGGCAGCGCCGCCAGGACCCGACGGCCTTCGTCCTCGATCGCGCGCTGCGCATCGCGACCCTTGCCACGCAGGCCGGGTTCGATCTCGACCAGATCCAGCGGCAGCCAGTGCGAGAGCCGCTTGCGGTACTCGGCGAAGCCCTGCGCCACCCAGGCCGGGGCGCGCTCGCCGGTGGCGATGAGGCGCGCCTTCATCCCGTCGACCGCCGCGCACGCATCATCCGCGCTCCGCCACGCAAGCAGCCGCGGCGGCGTCCTGCGCCTCGAGCGCCGTACGCTGCTCGCGCAACCACTGCTTGAGCGTGGACGGCTGCTGCAGCGCGCGCCGGTCCTCGTCGAAATACGCGATCTCGTCCTGCAACTGGCGCTTGATCTGCGCCATCAGCGCATCCAGGCGCCGCGGCTGCGGGCGGCGCTCCAGGGCCAGCCCGTAGTCGGCCACGAACGCATCGACCACCTGCGCCAGCTCCCGCTCGACCTGCTGCAGTTGCGTGGCGAACATCGCGGCGTAGTCGCCGATCCGCTCCTCGGCCATGGACGCGACGCCGGCGTGGTCCAACTGGCCGATCTCCAGTTGCAGTTCCAGCAGACCCAGCAGATCGTCCTGACGGTAGACGCGGTTGAGTTCCTGCATCAGCGCGGTCTTGCGTTCGCGTTGCCGCGCATCGGGTTCGCGGTCCGGGTGCAGCGCCGCGACCAGGCTGCGGTACAGCGCGCGCCGCGCCTGCTGCGGATCGGCACCGCTCGCGGCCGCGGAGCCCGCGCCGACGCGACGGCGCTTGGCATGCCGCTGCGCGCGTCCGTCCGCATGCGCCCGCTGCTGGTGCTGGCGCTGCTGCAGTTGCGCGTACAGCATTTCCAGTGACGGCAGGTGCTGCAATTCTTCGATGGTCAGGCCGAACTCGGCGGCGAGCGCCGCCTGCATCGCGGCGTCCTGCATGCTGTCGCCGCCCTCGCCTTGCGCGCCGCGGTGGCGTGCATGGATCGGCTTCAGCGCGTCGAATCCGGGCTGCTCCAGCAGCGGCGCGGCCAGCGCGCAGAGCGTCTCGGACACGTCCGCACGCTCGCGCTTGCCCAGCTTGTGCATGGCATGCGCGGCGTCCAGGTCGTGGACCAATTGTGCCTGCGCGGCGTCGCGCGCCTGCAGCAGCGGCTCGACCTGCGCATGGAAGCGCTGTTCCCAGCGAGGCAGCGCCTCGCGCCAGTCGCGCAGTTCCTCGCGGGTTCGCTCCAGGCGTTCGATCAGCGCATCGAAGCGTTTGCGCGCCGGTGTGGCCAGCGGCTGCGCAGCGGTGTCGGTCCCAGCCCGGATCCGTACGGACTGCGCGATATCGGACCCACCCGCCGGCAGGCCGGCCTGGCGCTTAGGCATCGCGTGCCGCGTCGTCGCCGTCGTCGTCGCCCGGCGGCTGGTCGCCGACCGTCCACAGCCGCTCCAGCGCATAGAACTCGCGCACCCGCGGCAGCATCACGTGCACCACCACGTCGCCGAGATCGACCAGCACCCACTCGGCCTCGCGCTCGCCTTCCACGCCCAGCGGCATGACGTCCAGGCGCTTGGCGTACTTGATGACTTCGTCGGCGATCGACTTGACGTGACGGGTGGAGGTGCCGGAGACGATGACCAGGTAGTCGGTGACGCTGGACTTGCCGCGCACGTCGATTTCCGCCACGTCCTTGGCCTTGAGTTCCTCGACTGCCTCGCGGACGTGGGCGAGCAGGACCGGCAGCGGCGGCGGCGGATTGGGGACTTGGGTCTTGATGACGTGGGCTTGACTGGACAAAGCGGCGAACTCGATGGAATGGGGCGAATTATAGGCGACCCCGGCAGGACGCGTATTCAGCCAGCGGGACCGGCGCCCGACGCATACAGGCCGTGGTCGCGGATATAGGCCGCCACCGGTGCCGGCAGCAAGGCCACCCAGTCCTCGCCGGCGACGATGCGCGCCCGCACCAGGCTGGCCGATTCGCTGCGCAGCGGCTGCCGCAGGCACCACAGCCGGCCGCCCGGTGCGCGGGTCAGCGCCTGCGGCGTGTCGGCCCAGCGTCCGGCCACCGCCTGCGCCAGCTCCGCCGGCACCGCCCGCTCCCAGCCGCTGCCGGCGCGGTCGGCGACGATCAGGTGCGCGGCCTCGAGCAGCGCCCGCCACTCACGCCAGCCGTTGAAGCCGACGAAGCTGTCGCTGCCGATCAGCAGCGCCAGCGGCGCGTCGGTGCCGAGCTCGGCGCGCAGCTCGCGCACCGTATCGATACTGTAGGACGCCACCCCGGGTCGGGCCTGCGCACGGCGCACCTCGTGCAGGTCCAGCACCAGCCCCGGCGTGTCGGCGATCGCCAGCGCCAGCATCGCGCAGCGCTGCTGCGCATCGGCGCCCGGCGCCGGCCGATGCGGCGGATCGGCCGCCGGCATCATCCGCACCGGCACCCCGACCGCATCCCGCGCCGCCCGCGCGATCGCCAGATGGCCGTTGTGGATGGGATCGAAGGTGCCGCCGTAGATGAGGGCGAGAGGCCGGGATTCGGGATTGGGGATTCGGGATGCATCAGCCGCCCGCTCGGGATCGCCGCTGTTGCCAATCCCCAATCCCGAATCCCCAATCCCGGCCGTCATACCACCAACAACCGCACCGCCCGCGCCTCGGCGATCGCCAGCAGCAGGCGCTCCAGGGCGATCCAGGCGTCGCCGTCGGCGCGGCCCTTGGCGATGCGGTCGATGCGGCCGGCCTCGGCGGCGAAGCGTTCCCAGCGGCGCGGTTCGGCGTGGCGCTGCAGGGCGCGTTTGAACGGGGCCTGCCGCGACTCCCAGATGCCCTGCCCCTTCATCTCCGCGGCCAGGTTGCCGCCGGCGGCCTGCACCTTGGCCAGTGCGGCCGTGCGCAGCAGTTCCTTGATCAGGATCGGCAGCAGCGCGGCCACCGCCTCGCCCTCGGCACGCAGGCCGGCGAGCATGCGCCGCACCGCCGGTGCCTGTCCGGCGAGGGTCGCTTCGGCCAGGCGGAACACGTCGTAGCGGGCGGCGTCGGCGACCAGCGACTCCATCGCCGCCACGTCCAGGCCCTGGCCATCGGCCAGCAGCGCCAGTTTGTCGATCTCCTGCGCCGCCGCCAGCAGGTTGCCTTCCACCCGTTCGGCCAGGCGCTGCACCGCGCCGGCGTCGGCGCGCAGGCCCTTGCTGCGCAGGCGCCGCTCGATCCAGTCGCCCAATTCGTGCGGCTTGATCGCCCAGGCCACGGCGATGGTGCCGATGCGCCCGACCGCGTCGGCCCACTTGCCCTGGTGCGCCTTGCTCCATTCATTGCAGGTGATCAGCAGCACCACGTCCGGCGGCGGATCGGCGCAGAACGCACTGATGACCTCGCCGCCCTCCTTGCCGGGCTTGCCGCTGGGCAGGCGCAGTTCGATCAGCCGTTGCGCACTGAACAGGCTGGGGGCGTTGAAGCTGGAATACAGCTGGCCCCAGTCGAAGTCGCGGCCGTCGGCGTCGAACACTTCGCGCTCGCCGATGCCGGCAGCGCGGGCGCGGGCGCGGACCGCGTCGGCGGCTTCGAGCACGCGCAGGGTTTCCGGACCGGCGATCAGGTAGACCGGCTGCAGCGGCTGCGACGCCGGCTGGGTAGCGAGTTGTTCGGGACGCAGTTCCATGGCGACAGCCTACGCTGCTGCAGGCGAATGCGGCCAACGCTGCGCGCCTGCAGCGAACGGCGCGGCCGCCGCGGGCGGCGGCGAAGGCAGCAGGGCGAGGCTCAAGGCTGCGGCGTGGTCGCCGGCTTGTCTGCGGCCGGCGTGGCGTCGGCCGGCTTGCCTTCCACCGGCGTGCCGTCGGTCGACGGCGGCGCGGCGTTGACGTCCTTGCCGTCGCGCACCTGCGCGCGCACCACGCTGTCGATCCGGCGCAGCATCGACGCCGACATCTCGCGGCGCAGTTCGTCGGCCAGGATCTCGCGCTCGGTGGAGGTACCGGTGGCGTCGGTCGGCGGCGACACGTAGTCGCGCGACAGCTCGATCACCTGCTGCGGCACCAGCACGCTGCCGTCGGCGCGGCGGAACACGAAGATCGCCGCGTAGCGCAGGCTGTACTCCTGGGCGCGGCCTTCGGCGTCGAGCGCGATCGGTAGGTCGCCCCAGCGCTCGGACAGCACTTCCAGGCGGGCCACGCCGGTGTTGACGTCCTTGGGCGCGATCTGCGCGCCGGCCGCGCGCAGGCCGCGCTCGAGCAGCTTGGCCAGCTCGCTGTACGGCGCCGAGGACACCACCTTCACCGACGGCGTGTCGGCCGGCAGGGTCAGCTTGTTGCGCAGGTGGAAACCGCAGGCGGTCAGGGACGCCGCGAAGACGAGAGCGAGCAGGAGTCGGGTCATGGACACAGTCTGGAGGAGCCGGCTGGGCGCGGCAACAGGCCGCTAGCCTGCCGCACGCCGCGTGAACGCGGGTTGAGACCTGATGCCGCACCGTGCGGCCGCGATGCGGCCGCCGCGGCGCGCCGGCTCACGCCGCCACCAGGTTCACGATCTTGCCCGGCACGATGATGATCTTGCGGATGCTCAGGCCTTCCAGGAACTTGGCCGCATTCGGCTCGGCCTGGGCCAGCGCCTCGATCTGCTCGCGCGGTGTATCGGCACCGACCTCGATGGTGCCGCGCAGCTTGCCGTTGACCTGCACCGCCAGGGTCACCGCGTCGCGCACCAGCGCGGCCGGGTCCGGCTGCGGGAACGGTACGTCTTCCAGCAGCGTCGCCGGATGGCCCAGCGCCTGCCACAGCGCGTGGCTGGCGTGCGGGGTGATCGGGTTGAGCAGCAGCACCGCCGCTTCCAGCGCTTCCTGGCGCACCGCACGACCCTGATCGCCGGCGTCGTCGAACTTGGCCAGCGCGTTGGTCAGTTCCATCACCGCGGCAATGGCGGTGTTGAAGCTGTGGCGGCGGCCGTAGTCGTCGGCGACCTTGCCGATGGTCTCGTGGGTCTTGCGGCGCAGCGCCTTGTGCTCGGCGTCCAGCGCGGCCGGATCCAGCGCCGGCGCGGCGCCGTCGGCGACATGCTTGTGCACCTGCGCCCACAGCCGGCGCAGGAACCGCGCCATGCCGTCCACGCCGGCCTCGTTCCACTCCAGCGACTGCTCCGGCGGCGCAGCGAACATCGAGAACAGGCGCACCGTGTCGGCGCCGTACTTGCCGACCATCGCCTGCGGATCCACGCCGTTGTTCTTGGACTTGGACATCTTCTCGGTGCCGCCGATCAGCACCGGCTGGCCGTCGCCGCGGTGCACCGCGCCGATCACCCGAGCCTTGTCGTCGCGCTGCACGTCCACGTCGGCCGGGTTGATCCAGTCCTTGGAACCGTCCGGGTTCTGCCGGTAGAAGGTCTCGGCGATCACCATGCCCTGGGTCAGCAGGTTGGTCGCCGGCTCGTCGCTGTCCACCAGGCGCGCGTCGCGCAGCAGCTTGTGGAAGAAGCGGAAATACATCAGGTGCAGGATCGCGTGCTCGATGCCGCCGATGTACTGGTCCACCGGCAGCCAGTAGTTGCCGCGCTTGTCGACCATGTCCTTGGCGCCGGGCGAGGTGTAGCGCGCGTAGTACCAGCTCGACTCCATGAAGGTGTCGAAGGTGTCGGTCTCGCGCTCGGCCGCCGCGCCGCACTGCGGGCAGGTGGTCTTGCGCCATTCCGGGTCGGTCTTCAGCGGCGAGCCGGTGCCGCTCAGCGCCACGTTCTCCGGCAGCAGCACCGGCAACTGATCTTCCGGCACCGGCACCGCGCCGCAGCTCTGGCAGTAGATCACCGGGATCGGGCAGCCCCAGTAGCGCTGGCGGCTGACGCCCCAGTCGCGCAGGCGGTAGTTGACCCGGCGCTGGCCCTGGCCCTTGCGCTCGAAGCGCTCGGCCAGCGCTTCGAACGCGCCCTGGAAATCCAGCCCGTCGAACTCTGCGGAATTGACCAGTTCCAGCTCGCGGGTCTTGTCGCCGTACCAGTCCTGCCAGCGGCTCGGATCGTAGCTGCGCTCGTCGTCGTTCTTCGGCGCCTTCAGCGCGATCACCTGGCGGATCGGCAGGGCGTACTTGCTGGCGAATTCGAAATCGCGCTGGTCGTGGCCGGGCACCGCCATCACCGCGCCGGTGCCATAGCCCATCAGCACGAAGTTGGCGACCCACACCGGCACCTGCTCGCCGCTGATCGGATGCACCGCGGTCAGGCCGGTGGCCATGCCGCGCTTTTCCTGGGTTTCCAGTTCGGCTTCGGAGACGCCACCCTGCTTCAGCTCGGCCAGCAGCGCGGCCAGCTCAGGATTGGACTTGGCCGCGTGCAGCGCCAGCGGGTGCTCGCTGGCGATGGACACGAAGGTCACGCCCATCAGCGTGTCCGGGCGCGTGGTGAACACGCGCAGCGGGTCCAGCGCACTGCCGTCGGCGTCGCGCACGTCGAACTGGATCTCCAGGCCCTCGGAACGGCCGATCCAGTTGCGCTGCATGGTCTTGACCGATTCCGGCCAGCCCGGCAGCTGATCCAGGCCGTCCAGCAGCTCCTGCGCGTAGTCGGTGATGCGCAGGAACCACTGCGGGATCTCGCGCTTTTCCACCAGCGCGCCGGAGCGCCAGCCGCGGCCATCGATGACCTGCTCGTTGGCCAGCACGGTCTGGTCGATCGGGTCCCAGTTCACCACCGCGTTGCGGCGGTAGGCCAGGCCCTTGCGCATCAGCCGGGTGAACATGCGCTGCTCGTGCACGTAGTACTCGGGCCGGCAGGTGGCGAACTCGCGCGACCAGTCGATGGCGTAGCCCAGCGACTTGAGCTGGCTGCGCATGTGGTCGATGTTGGCGTAGGTCCACTTCGCCGGCGCGGTCTTGTTCTTGATCGCCGCGTTCTCGGCCGGCAGGCCGAACGCGTCCCAGCCCATCGGCTGCAGCACGTTCTTGCCGTTCATGCGCTGGTAGCGGCTGATCACGTCGCCGATGGTGTAGTTGCGCACGTGGCCCATGTGCAGCGCCCCGGACGGGTACGGCAGCATCGACAGGCAGTAGAACTTGGGCTTGTCGGAGGTCTCGTCGACCTCGAAGGCGCGGGTGGCGTCCCAGAACTGCTGGGCGGAGGATTCGACCTGCTGCGGGTCGTAGGCGGTGGGCTCGACGGCGGACATGGAAACGGGCAAGGGCCAGGCGGCAACAAAGCGGCCAAGGGTACCGTAGCGCGGCAAGCCGCTCCAATCCCGGCGACGGACGGCAGTGGCGCGCAACGCCCGCGCACGCGCCAGCAGGCGCAGGAACCGCCGCTGCAGCGGCGTCGGCGCCGCGGGCGAGCGTTGCCGGCCCCCGGCTACGACAGCGCCCGCCGCACCGGCCAACTGCGCAAGCCCGGCAGGGTCAGCCGCGGCGCGCGACCGCCCGGGGTCCAGGCCAGCACGCCAGCAGTGCCAGCCAGCCCCACCACAGCAGGAACACCAGCCGCTGCGCCAGCGCCGGCGACAGCAACCGGTCCAGCGCGAACGCCCCCAGCGCCACCAGCAACGCCATCCCCAGCGCCAGCGCAGCCCAGCCGCGCGCGGCGGGATCGCGGCGCGCGCCCAGCCCCAGCAGGGCCGCGGCTGCCACCAGGGCCACCACCCACAGCAACCAGGCGCTGGCATGCAACTGGGTCGCGCGCGCCTCCAGGTCGGTCGGGTCCAGCGGCAGCAGCCCCATGCCGGCGAAGGCCAGGCCGGCCAACAGCAGCAGTTGCCCGCCCACCCGCAGCGACCAGGGCGCCTGGCGGCCGGCGCGGCGCAGCAGCCGCAGCGCCAGCGCCATCGCCAGGCACCCGGGCAACACGAATGCCAGCAGGTTGAACGCCCAGGCATGCGGGATGCCGCGCGCGCCGAGCAGGGCCAGCGGATGCGACCACGGCAGATAGCCGGGCAGCACCGCACCGAAGCCCAGCATCGCCACCACCGCCGCCACCGCCAGCAGCGGCCCGATCCAGAGCAGCACCCGTTCGCTCACCTCGCCCATCCGTTCCCGTCCTTTCGCGCCGGCATGGCGCCCGAAACCCGGCATTGTCGCCGCTGCGGCCACAGCCGGCATCCGTGGCGCGACGCCGCCGCCCTTGCATCGGCGCCGCCGCGCCTCCATACAGAGCGTCTTCTCGACTGCGATGACGCCGCCCATGTCCGACACGCCCCACGTTTTCGACGCCAAGACCGAGACCTTCGAAGCCGATGTATTGCAGCGCTCGCTGCAGACGCCGGTGCTGGTGGACTTCTGGGCGCCCTGGTGCGGCCCGTGCAAGACCCTGAGCCCGATCCTGGAAAAACTGGCCGCCGAGTACAACGGCGGCTTCGTCCTGGCCAAGGTCGACGTGGACCAGGAGCAGCAGATTGCGGCGGCGTTCCAGATCCGCTCGGTGCCGACGGTGTTCCTGGTCAAGGGCGGACAGTTGGTCGACGGCTTCCCCGGCGCTCTGCCCGAAGGCCAGTTGCGCGAGTTCCTGACCCAGCACGGGATCGTGCCGCTGGCGGCGCAGGAGCCGGCCGAGGACGTGCCGGCCGCGCCGCTGGATCCACAGGCCGAGGTGCAGCGCCTGCGCGAGGCGGTGGCGGCCGAGCCGGACAAGGACGAGCTGAAGCTGGATCTGGCCCTGGCCCTGGTCAAGGTCGGCGCCGCCGCCGAGGCCGAGACCCTGATCGACGCGCTGCCGGCCAACCTGGCCACCGACGAGCGCGCGGTGCGGGCGCGGGCGCGGCTGGGCTTCGTCGGCGCGCTGCAGGCCGCGCCGCCGCTGGAGACCCTGCAGGCCACGCTGGCGCAGGATCCGGCCGACCTCAAGGCGCGCTACCTGCTGGGCGTGCGCCACCTGGTCGGCGGCGACGACGCGGCCGCGCTGGAGCAGTTCCTGGAGATGCTCCGCCAGGACCGCACGTTCGAGGACGGCCTGCCGAAGAAGGCGCTGATCGACGCGTTCCGGGTGATCGAGGACGAGGACCTCGTGGGGCAGTACCGCCGCAAGATGTCCGCCCTGCTGTTCTGAGGCGGCCGCGGCACTGGCGTTGGCGGGCCACGTGCGCCGCCGACGCCGTCGCGGCGGCCGGTCAGGCGCGCCAGCGCGAAACAGGCGCCCTGCCGATGCACCATACGCAGGCGTCTGGTAGGCTCGTGTTCTCTGTTTCCGCCCCCTCCCGCACGATGAAGCCATCGCTGTTCCGCCTGGGCCTGAACCTGTGGCCGCCGTTCCTGTGCGCCGGTATCCATGTGACTGAACTGAGCGCCGACTATCGCCATGCGCGGGTCGAACTGCGCATGCGTCCGTGGAACCGCAACTACGTCGGCACCCATTTCGGCGGCAGCCTGTTCGCCATGACCGACCCGTTCTGGATGCTGCTGACCATGCAGAACCTGGGGCGCGACTACTACGTCTGGGACAAGGCCGGCAGCATCGAGTTCGTGCGCCCGGGCCGCGGCACGGTCAGCGCGCAATTCCACCTGGACCAGGCCTTGTTGGACGAACTGCGCGCCGCCACCGCCGGCGGCGACAAGCACCTGCACTGGTTCGAGACCGACGTGGTCGACGCCCAGGGCGAGGTGGTGGCGCGCGTGCGCAAGCAACTCTATGTCCGCCGCAAGCCGCCGGCACGCGACGGCGCGGCGTCCGTCTAGCCTTGCAGCGGACTCGGCGCGCGGCCTGCCACCGGCCTCGGCGCCCTGCCATCCGACAAATTTCCGACATTCCACAAAAGACAATGAGAACGATTCTTGAACTCATCATCTTTGGGGGATGACGCATGCACCATCACGCACGCGCACGGCCGACCTGGCCGCTGGCGCTCCTGTCGGCTTGCCTGCTGTTGCCGGCCAGCCACGCCGCGAAGGCCGGGGAAGGGCTGTTCACGCGTACCTACACGACCGACACCACGCCCGCCGGCACCTTCGAATTCGAGCAGGCCTTCCGCGATCGCTCGCAACGCGCCTTCGGCAGCTTCGAGGCGACCGACGCGCTGACGGAGATCGAGTACGGCTTCACCGACCGCCTGCAGGGCGCGCTTTACCTCAACGGCGTGCACATTGCCGCCAATGGCGCGCCGGACGACGACGATCCCAATGGCGGCACCGGTTTCACCCGGCACGGCAGCTATTTCCAGAGCGTCGCCGCGGAGTTCATCTACCGGGTCAAGAGCCCGTACACGGATGGCTACGGACTGGCGCTGTATGTGGAGCCGGAATACAACCTGCGCGACTACCACAACGGCTTGAAGTACGACGGCAGCTACGGTCTGGAAACCGGCCTGCTGCTGCAGAAGAACTTCTACGACGACCGTGTCGTGCTCGCCTACAACCTGTTCCTGGAGGCCGAGAAGATCCGCTTCGACGGCGAACGCGATTACAGCAGCGAGCTGGACTTCAACAACAGCGTCGGCCTGAGCTACCGCTTCCAGCAGAACTGGTCCGCCGGCCTGGAGCTGCGCAACCACAACGAGATCGGACACTTCCATGTGCACGAACACACGGTCTACTGGCTCGGCCCGGTCCTGCACTACGGCGGCAAGAAGGCCTGGTTCACCGCGGGCTGGCTGGAACAGGTCTGGGGCGACCCGAGCGGCTATCAGGACGGTGCCTATGTCGGCGACCACCTGTTCCTGCGCTCGCACGAGCGTCGCGAGATCGCGCTGAAGTTCGGCATTCCGTTCGGCGGCGGGTCCGGCGGCTGAGCCGCCGCGCCCGATCCGTGCCTGGCGGCCGCGCCCAGCACCGGCCGCCACGGCGTTCGCGCCTCGCACGCTGGCACCTGTCGGGTCCTCCCATGTCGCATCGCCTCATCGCCCTGCCCCTCGTCGCGCTCATCGCCCCCGCCTACGCCACCACCTACCTGTCGGTGGAACAGGCCCAGGCGCAACTGTTCCCCGGACAGACGCTGGTCGCGCAGCCGCGCACTCTGGATGCGGCGCAGATGGCCGCCATCACCAAGGCCGCCGGGGTCTCGCCGCTGTCGCCGCAACTCAATGCCTGGCGCGCCTCCGGCGGCGGCTGGCTGATCGTCGACCGGGTGGTCGGCAAACACGAATTCATCACCTTCGCGGTGGCGCTGAACGCTGCCGGCGCGGTCACGGACGTGGAGATCCTGGATTATCGCGAGACCTACGGACAGCAGGTCCGCGAGCCCAGCTGGCGCGCCCAGTTCGTCGGCAAGCAGGCCGGCGCACCGTTGCAACTGGGCCAGGACGTGCGCAACATCTCCGGCGCCACGCTCTCGTCCAAACACGTCACCGACGGCGTACGACGGGTGCTCGCGACCTATGCGCTGGTCCTGGCGCATGGCTGAGCCGCTGCTGCGCCGCTGCAAGCCGCTGCTCGGCACCTTCGTCGAAGTATGCGTGCCGACCGCTGCCGCGGACGCCGCCAGCGCCGCCTTCGCCGACATCGCCCATGTGCATGCGCGCATGTCCTTTCACGACGAGGGCAGCGACCTCGCCGCCCTGCGCCGAGCGCGCACCGGTACCGCGGTGCTGGTGGATCCAGCCACCGTCCAGGTCCTGGCACTGGCCAAGCAACTGTTCGCACGCAGCGCCGGCCTGTTCGACGTCGCGGTCGGTGCGCGCCTGGTCGCCGCCGGCTTCCTGCCGCGGCCGTCCGGCATCGACCTGCGCCGCATGCGCGGCACCAGCGCCGACATCGAACTCCTCGGCGCCGACCGGGTCGTCTGCCATCGGCCGATGCTGATCGACCTGGGCGGCATCGCCAAGGGGTTCGCGGTCGATCGCGCCATTGATCGCCTGCTGCGCGCCGGCGTGGACACCGCCACCGTCAATGCCGGCGGCGACCTGCGCGTGATCGGCGAGACCATGGTGCAGTTGCGCAGCACCGACCATGTCCTCGGCGGCGTGCTGCGGCTGACCGATCGTGCCATGGCCAGCTCGGCCAACCTGCACATGCGCCGGCGCCACCGTGGCCGCGTCTGCACGCCGCATCTGGACAGAGACCGGGCCGCGGTCCTCGCCGACGGTGCGGTCAGTGTGGTCGCCCGCACCTGCGCGCTCGCAGACGCGATGACCAAGGTCGCGCTCGACGCGCCCGCGCTGGCCACGGCCATCCTTGCCGAACATGGCGGCTTCCTGGTCCGCCAACCCGCATCGGCGGCGGCGGCATGAGCGCGCACCTGCACAGCGCGCGGCTGGCGCGCTGGCAGCGCCGCTTGCTGCAGTGGAGCGGCGCCACGCTCTGGCTGAGCGGCGTCGCCTGGCTGCTGCTGCACTACTTCGGCAGGACCCAGGGTCTGTTCGGGCCGGAAGCGAACCCGGCCGAACCCTGGACCCTGCGCCTGCACGGTGCGGCGATCCCGGCACTGCTGCTCGGCGTGGGCAGCCTGCTGGTCGTCCACGTTGTGCGCGGCTGGGGGCAGCGCCGGCAGCGCTGGATTGGCGTGGCCCTGCTGGCGCTGCTGGGCGTGCTGGTGCTCAGCGGCTACTGCCTGTATTACGTCGGCGACGACGCCTTGCGCGCCCTGGCAAGCCTGATCCACTGGAGCGTCGGCCTCGCCGCATTGCCGCTGTTCCTGTGGCATGCCCTGCGTGCACGCCGGCGCCATCGGCGGCCGCTTGCGGCCGCCACGCCGCGCACGCCAGGCGCGCCGCAGCGATAGCCGTCGCGGCCCGCTTCCTCAATCCCACCTGCACACGGTCCCGGCACCACCTCCTCAACCGCAGCGGTGGACGCGAGGCGCCGCTACACTACGCAAATGTCGCCCGATCTCGCCGCCCCCGCTCCCCGCCCGTCCCTGCAACGGCTGTTCTTCACCGGCCTGCTGACCCTGTTGCCGATCTGGCTGACCTGGGTCGTGGTCAAGTTCGTGTTCGTGCTGCTCTCGGGCATCAGCAGCCCCTGGGTGGTGCCGCTGTCGGTGCGCATCGCCGCCTCGTTCCCGCGCGAGCTGGGCTGGGCCACTGCGCAGTGGGTGCAGAACACCATCGCCCTGATCGCCACCCTGGCGGTGATCCTGCTGGTCGGCTTCCTGAGCCGGCGCATGATCGGCCAGCGCCTGCTGCGCTGGTTCGAGGCGGTGATGCGCCGCATCCCGCTGGCCAGCGTGGTCTACGACAGCGTGCGCAAGCTGGTGGACATCCTGCAGACTCAGCCCGGCAGCACCCAGCGCGTGGTGCTGATCGACTTCCCGCACCGGGACATGAAGTCGGTGGGCCTGGTCACGCGGGTCATCAAGGAACACGGCACCGGCCGCGAGCTGGCCGCGGTGTACGTGCCGACCACGCCCAATCCGACCTCCGGCTACCTGGAAATCGTGCCGGTGGAACTGCTCACGCCCACCGACTGGAGCGTGGACCAGGCCATGAGCTTCATCATCTCCGGCGGCGCGGTGGCGCCGGAGAGCGTGCCGTTCACCCGGACCGTGGACCGCTGACGCCGATGCGCCGCGGCACGCTCGACGATCGCGCGGTCCGTCTGTTCATCGCCCTGGCGGCGTTCTTCTGCGTCAACGCCGCGCTGGCCGAGTTCATCGGGGTCAAGATCTTCGCCCTGGAAGACACCCTGGGCATCGCCCCGCTGAACTGGAACCTGTTCGGGCAGACCGGCTCGATGAACTTCACCGCCGGCACCCTGCTGTGGCCGCTGGTGTTCATCCTCACCGACACCATCAACGAGTTCTTCGGCCGCCGCGGCGTGCGCTTCATCTCCTGGTTGGCGGTGGCGCTGATCGGCTACGGCTTCCTGTTCGCCTTCGCCGCGATCGCGCTGGCCCCGGCCGGGTTCTGGGTCACCGCCGCGCAGAACCAGGGCGTGCCCGACTATCAGGCCGCGTTCGCCGCGGTGTTCGGCCAGGGCATGTGGACCATCGCCGGCTCGCTGGTCGCGTTCATGGCCGGCCAGCTGATCGACGTGGCGGTGTTCCACCGCATCCGCAGCGTGACCGGCGAGAAGCACGTGTGGCTGCGCGCCACCGGCTCCACCGCGGTCTCGCAGCTGATCGACAGCTTCGTGGTGATCTACATCGCCTTCGTGCTCGGCCCGCAGCACTGGTCGATGCAGTTGTTCCTGGCGGTGAGCACGCTGAACTACATCTGCAAGATGCTGCTGGCGGTGCTGCTGATCCCGTTGCTGTACCTGATGCGGCGCCTGATCACCGACTATCTGACCCCCGAGCGCGCCGAGCAACTGCGCGAGGAAGCCGCCGCCGACTGAACGCCGGCACACGCGCGAGCGCCCCGCACGCCCTCGCGCGCGGCCATCGTGCAGCGCCGCAGAGGCCGCTGCCGCCTGGCCCGTCGCGCCACGGCGCCCGCCCGCGACAGGGTGGTGGGCGCCCGCGGGCAGCGGCCATGGGTGGCCTCGGCGGTGCGGATCGGGCAAGCTCCCCGCTCGCTTGTCGTTGGAGCCCGCAATGCCGCCCCGCTTTTCCCGCCTGCTGTCCCTCGCCATCGCCACCGCCCTGAGCCTGTCGCTGGCGGCCCCGGCGGACGCGGCCAAGAAGAAGACCACCAAGCAGACCACCGCGCAGACCCGCGCCAAGGCGAGCAAGGCCCGCAAGGCGCGGCCAGCGCCGGCCCCGGTGGTGCTGACCAAGGCACAGCAGTTGAACAAGCTGTACGACGACTACTGGGAAGCCTCGCTCAAGCTCAACCCGCTGCAGGCCACCTTCCAGGGCGACAGCCGCTACAACGACCAGTTGCCGAACTTCCTCTCGGCCGCGTTCCGCCAGCAGTCGCACGACTTCACCGTGGAGTGGCTGGGCAAGGCCGAGGCGATCGGCAAGGACGGCCTGACCGGGCAGGACCTGCTCAGCTACGAAATCTTCGTCGGCGACGCGCGCAACGCGCTGGAGGCGGAGAAGTACCCGAGCTGGATGCAGCCGGTGAACCAGTTCTACAACGTCGGCAGCATCATGGTGATGCTCGGCTCCGGCACCGGCGCGCAGCCGTTCCACACGGTCAAGGACTACGACAACTGGTCGCGGCGCGCGGTCGGCATCCCGGCGCTGTTCGACCAGGCCATCGCCAACATGCGCGAGGGCATGAAGGCCGGCGTGGTGCAGCCGCGCGCGCTGATGGAGAAGGTGCTGCCGCAGCTGGATGCGATCATCAAGCCCACCGCCGAGGAGAGCCTGTTCTGGGGCCCGGTGCGCAACCTGCCCGCCGACATCCCCGAGGCCGAGAAGCAACGCATCACCGCCGAATACAAGCGCATGATCGAGTACCGCATCATGCCCGCCTACCGCTCGCTGCGCGGCTTCATCGCCACCGAGTACCTGCCGGCCACGCGCAGCACCGCCGGCGTCGGCGCCCTCCCCGGCGGCGATGCCTGGTACGCCTGGAACGTGCGCCAGAGCATCATCACCGACCTGACCCCGGCCCAGATCCACCAGATCGGCCTGGACGAGGTGGCGCGCATCCAGGGCCAGATCCAGGCGGTGATGAAGCAGGTGCGCTTCCGCGGCTCGATGCAGAAGTTCTTCAAGTTCATGCAGACCGACAAGCGCTTCAGCTTCAGGAGCGAGGACGAACTGCTGAGCTACTACCGCGACCTGGAGGGCCGGGTCGACGCGGCGGTGCCGCGCATGTTCTCGCTCAAGCCCAAGGCTGCGTTCGAGATCCGCCCGGTGGAACCGTACCGCGCGCAGTCGGCGGCCAGCGGCTCGTACATGCGCCCCAGCGAGGACGGCCGCCCCGGCATCTTCTACGTCAACACCTACGACCTGCCCAGCCGCAAGACCTGGGATGCGGAAGACCTGTACCTGCACGAGGCCATTCCCGGCCACCACTTCCAGCTCGGCCTGCAGCAGGAGCTGACCAACCTGCCCAAGTTCCGCCGCTTCGGCGGCGAGACCGCCTTCATCGAAGGCTGGGGCCTGTATGCCGAGTCGCTGGGCAAGGACCTGGGCCTGTACCAGGACCCGTACAACTATTTCGGCTACCTGCAGAACGAGCTGTGGCGCGCGATCCGCCTGGTGGTGGACACCGGCCTGCACAGCAAGGGCTGGACCCGCGAGCAGGTGATCGACTACATGCTGCAGAACTCGGCCACCAGCCGCACCGACGCCGAAGCCGAGGCCGAGCGCTACATGGCCATCCCCGGCCAGGCGCTGTCCTACAAGATCGGCGAGATGAAGATCCTGCAGTTGCGCGACTACGCCCGCACGCAACTGGGCGACAAGTTCGACATCCGCGAGTTCCACGCCGAAGTGCTGAAGGACGGCTCGGTGCCACTGAACGTGCTGCAGGAGAAGATCGAGCGCTGGGTGGCGAGCAAGAAGGGGTAAGCGGGGCGCCGCTTCGCTCGCGGGGCACGCGGCCTGATGCGTCGCGGGGGTTTTTGTAGGAGCGGCTTCAGCCGCGACGGGGCATTCCTGGCGAAGCCCGGTCGCGGCTGATCCCCGAAAAGGGGACAAGAGCCGCTCCTACGAAAGGCCGCATCGGCGGCGGCGCCATCGCCCTCCCGTTGCGCCCATCCCACTTGGTACGGATAGCAGGCCAGTCCATCAGGGCATTGGCCGCGCATGAACCCGTTGTGGGAGGGGCTCCCACAGTGCAATGACCGGTATGCCGAGTTGCTGCAATCGCACCGCGACGGCAGTGGGAACTGCAACGACGGTCGATTGGTTTCATCGCCGTCCCGTTGCCTCCATTCCACTCGGTGCGGATAGCAGGCCAGTTCCATCAGAGCATTGACCAGCGCACGGCCCCCTTGTGGGAGGGACTTCAGTCCCGACGCATTTCACTGCAATGCGTCGGGACTGAAGTCCCTCCCACAAGAGCCGGAGGCGGCCGACCAGCGCCGACGTTCGTTGGACCATCGCCAGCGAAGAGATCGTGCTGCGGGGTGCAAACGATCCGCCTTATCGTTATGCCGCTGCCAGACGCAGCGTCAGCTGCGCGATGTCCTGCGGCGTTGTGCGACAGCAACCGCCGATCAGGCGCGCACCGGCGGCACGCCAGGCGGTGAGGTGGTCGGCCAGGGTGCCGGCATCGGCACTGTCGGCCTGCCAGCATTTGCGGTCGGCGTCGTAGCGCTCGCCGGCATTCGGATACACCACAAGCGGCACGCGGGTCAGTGTCGCCAAGTGACGCAACGCCGCGGTAGCGAGCGACGGGACGACACAGTTGACGCCGAGCGCGACCACCTGCGGATGGCCGTCGAGCAACGCCACCACCTCGCGCAACGGCGTGCCGTCGCTGAGATGCGTCGCATCGCGCAGCGTGCAGGTGAACCAGGCGACGATCTGCGGAAATGCGTCCAACACCTCCAGCAAGGCCGCCATTTCCACCAGTGACGGCTGTGTTTCGCAGGCCAGCAGATCCACGCCCGCCTCCACCAGCGCGGCGATGCGCGGGCGGTGGAAGTCCCGCAATGCCGCCTGCGGCACCGCGTAGTCGCCACGGTACTCGGACCCGTCGGCCAGGAAGGCGCCATACGGACCCACCGAGCCGGCAACCAGCAACGGCCCCGCCTGCGGATGCCGCGCGAGATGCGCCTGCCGCGCCTGCTGCGCCAGTTCGACGCTGCGCGCGATCAAGCGCTGCGCTTGCACGAGATCGATCCCGCGTGCGGCAAACCCCTGCGGCGTGGCCTGGTAGCTGGCGGTGATCGCACACTGCGCACCGGCGGCGAAATAGTCGCGGTGCACCTGGCGGATCAGGTCCGGCTGTTCCAGCAGGATCTTCGCCGACCACAGCGGATCGCGCAGATCGCAGCCGCGCCGTTCCAGTTCGGTGGCCAACGCGCCATCGAGCACCAGGCAACGGTCCTCGGCCAGCAGCGCGGCGAGCGGGTTGTGCGGCATGGCGTAGCCTCGCAGCGACGGAATGCGCAGTGTCGCAGACCGCGGCGGCACGGTCGCGACGCTGCGCTATGCTGCCGCCATGCCATTGATCCTATTGCCGACTGCGCACGACACCACCGCCGCGCCACCTGCGTGCACTGCCACCACCCACGCCTGCTGCGCGAGGGCGCCGCGATGACGTCGCCGCTGACCCTCGACGGCCTGCACCACGTGGCGATCATCGCCTCCGACTACGCGCGCTCGAAGGACTTCTATTGCCGCCTCCTGGGCCTGCCGGTGATCGCCGAGGTCTATCGCGACGCGCGCGACTCCTGGAAGCTGGACCTGGCCTTGCCTGACGGCAGCCAGCTCGAACTGTTCTCGTTCCCGACCCCGCCGCCGCGGCCGAGCCGCCCGGAAGCCTGCGGCCTGCGCCACCTGGCGCTGCGCGTGCGCGACCTGGACGCCGCCGTCGCGCACCTGCAGGCGCACGGCGTGGCGGTCGAACCGATCCGCGTCGACGAATACACCGGCCGCCGTTTCACCTTCTTCGCCGATCCCGACGACCTGCCGCTGGAACTGTACGAGAACGGCTGAACGCCGGCCGCCGACCACGCTGAACCGCATGCCGCAGTGCGGATTCCCAGCACCATACGCTTGGGTATACAGTCGGATCAGGCCGGCATCGCGCCGGCCGCACCGGACATCCCTCGGGAGGGGAACATGCGCACGAGCTTCAAGACCCTGATGCTGGCCCTGCCGCTGAGCGCGGCGGCATTCATGGCGCACGCCGCCGACACCTCGCCGGTCGGCCGCTGGCAGACCATCGACGACGAAACCGGCAAGCCCAAGTCGATCGTGCAGATCGAACAGGCCGGCAACGGCACGCTGAGCGGCAAGGTGGTGGAGATCCTGCAATCCAACCACGGCCCCAACCCGATGTGCGACAAGTGCGACGGCGAGCGCAAGGGCAAGCCGATCAAGGGCATGACCATCCTGTGGGGCCTCAAGCCCGACGGCACCGCGGTGTGGGACGGCGGCTCGGTGCTGGACCCGGCCAAGGGCAAGACCTACAAGGCCAAGATCACCCTCACCGACGGCGGCAAGAAGCTGCAGATGCGCGGCTACATCGGCATCGAGGCGTTGGGACGGACACAGACCTGGATCAGGGAGTGACGGAAGCCGGGAATCGGGAGTGGAGAATCGGGAATCGTAAAGCACGGCATCCGCCGGCCTGAGACCACCCCACTCCGACAAGGCGCCTGCAAAGGCGCCTTTTTCGTAGGCCATCGGGTCGCGAGTGGCCGCTCTTGCGATTCCCCATTCCCGATTCCCCACTCCCAGCTCCATGCAATAATCCCCGGCCCCCAGAAACGCCGGCCGCCATGACCACCGCCCTCGTCACCACCGCCCTGCCCTATGCCAACGGACCGCTGCATCTGGGGCATCTGGTCGGCTACATCCAGGCCGACATCTGGGTGCGCGCGCGGCGGTTGCGTGGCGACCGCACCTGGTTCGTGTGCGCCGACGACACCCACGGCACGCCGATCATGCTGGCCGCGGAGAAGGCCGGGGTCACCCCGGAAGACTTCATCGCCGCCATCCAGGCCAGCCACGAGCGCGATTTCGCCGCGTTCGGCGTGGCCTTCGACCATTACGACTCGACCAACTCGGACGCCAATCGCGCCCTGACCGAGGCGTTCTACGCCAGGCTCGATGCCGGCGGCCACATCGCGCGGCGCTCGGTGGCGCAGTTCTACGACCCGGCCAAGGGCATGTTCCTGCCCGACCGCTACATCAAGGGCATCTGCCCGAACTGCGGCAGCGCCGACCAGTACGGCGACAACTGCGAGGTCTGCGGCGCCACGTATGCGCCGACCGAGCTGAAGGAGCCCAAGTCGGTGATCTCCGGCGCCACGCCGGAACTGCGCGATTCGGAGCACTTCTTCTTCGAGGTCGGCCGCTTCGACGGCTTCCTGCGCGATTGGCTGGCCGGCGACGTCGCCCTGCCCGGGGTCAAGGCCAAGCTGATGGAGTGGCTGGACAGCGAAGGCGGCCTGCGCGCCTGGGACATCTCCCGCGACGCGCCCTACTTCGGCTTCCAGATCCCCGGCCAGCCGGGCAAGTACTTCTACGTGTGGCTGGACGCGCCGATCGGCTACCTGAGCAGCTTCCAGACCCTGTGCGCGAGCCTGGGCGAAGCCTTCGAGCCGCACCTGGCCGCCTGCACCGCCACCGAACTGCACCACTTCATCGGCAAGGACATCGTCAACTTTCACGGCCTGTTCTGGCCGGCAGTGCTGCACGGCACCGGCCACCGCGCGCCGACCCGGCTGCACGTCAACGGCTACCTGACCGTCGACGGCGCCAAGATGTCCAAGTCGCGCGGCACCTTCGTGATGGCCCGCACCTACCTGGACGTGGGCCTGGAGCCGGAAGCGCTGCGCTACTACTTCGCGGCCAAGTCCTCCGGCGGCGTCGACGACCTCGACCTGAACCTGGGCGACTTCGTGGCGCGGGTCAATGCGGACCTGGTCGGCAAGTTCGTCAACCTGGCCAGCCGCTGCGCCGGCTTCATCGACAAGCGCTTCGGCGGCACGCTCGCCGACGCGCTGCCGGATGCGGCGCAGTACACGCGCTTCGTCGCCGCGCTGGCGCCGATCCGCGAGGCCTACGAGCGCAACGACCCGGCCAGCGCGATCCGCCAGACCATGGCCCTGGCCGACGAGGCCAACAAGTACATCGACGAACACAAGCCCTGGGTGCTGGCCAAGCAGGACGGCGCCGAAGCGCAACTGCAGGCGGTGTGCACGCAGGGCCTGAACCTGTTCCGGGTACTGGCCGCCGCGCTCAAGCCGGTGCTGCCGCGCACCTGCGCCGAGGCCGAGGCCTTCCTGTCGGCCCCGCTCACCGCCTGGGACGACCTCGACGCCCCGCTGCTGGCGCACACCATCCAGCCCTACGTCCCCCTGTTCACCCGTCTCGACCCAAAGCTGCTCGACGCCATGACCGACGCCTCCAAGGACACCCTCGCCCCCGCTCCCGCCGCAGCCAAGCCGGCGCCGGCCAAGACCGAAACGAAGGTCGCTGCGAATCCCCAATCACCAATCCCCAATCCCGGCCACATCGGCATCGACGACTTCGCCAAGCTCGATCTGCGCATCGGCAAGGTGCTGGCCTGCGAGTTCGTCGAAGGGTCGGACAAGCTGCTGCGCTTCGAACTGGACGCCGGCGAGCTGGGCAAGCGGCAGATCTTCTCCGGCATCCGCGGCAGTTACGGCGAGCCGGAAAAGCTGGTCGGCCGCAACGTGGTATTCATCGCCAACCTCGCCCCGCGCAAGATGCGCTTCGGCCTCAGCGAAGGCATGATCCTGTCGGCCGGCTTCGACGGCGGCGCCCTGGCCCTGCTCGACGCCGACAGCGGCGCGCAGCCGGGCATGCCGGTGCGTTGACGGCCGGGATTGGGGAGTCGGGATTGGGGATTGGTTGAGCACACCTCGGCCCAGTCGAGCCCATGCGCTGCTGTTGCGAATCCCTAATCCCCAATGCCGAATCCCAGCTCCCTCGCCCTTTTCGACTTCGACCACACGGTCACCACCGCCGATACCTATTCGGGGTTCCTGCGGCGGGTGGCCACGCCGGCGCAACAGGCGCAGGCGCGCTGGACGGTCGGGCCCTGGCTGGCCGGCTATCGGCTGGGGCTGGTGTCGGCGGCGGCGTTGCGCACGCGGGTCACCCACCTGGTGTTCGCCGGACGCGACGCAGACGAGATCGCCCGCGAAGCCGAGCGCTATGCGCACGAGGCGCTGCCGCCGCTGCTGCGGCCGGACATGCTGCAGCGGATCGCCTGGCATCAGGCGCAGGGACACAGCGTGGCGGTGGTGTCCGGTTCGCTGGACCTGTATCTGCACCCCTGGTGCAAGCAGCATGCGCTGCACCTGATCTGCAATCGCCTGGAAGTGCAGGACGGGCGCCTGACCGGCCGCTATCGCCACGGCGACTGCGGGCCGCGCAAGGCCGCCCTGATCCGCATGCAGTACGACCTGAACGCCTATCCGCGCATCTACGCCTACGGCGACAGCCGCGAGGACCGGCCGATGCTGGCGCTGGCGCACGAGCGCTGGTACCGCGGGCGCCGGATCGCCTGAATCGATGACGCCGCGCCAGACACCGCCGCCCCTGCCGTCCGCTGCGCAGCGCGCGGCCGCCTCCGCGGCACGCAGCGACGCCGCGGCGACGCCACCGCGCGACCGCAGCGCGGTCGTCGCCTTGTCGATCGTGGCGCTGGCGCTCCTGCTCGGCATCGGATTCGCCGTCAGCGCGTGGGGGTGGCGCATGTACCCCGCGGCGCGCAGCGACGACGCCTGGGTGGCGACGCCGGCGTCGCGCGCCGGGGGCGCCAGGCCCGGCGCGCCGGCCGCCGTCTCCACGCATGCGCCCACGGACGACGCGACCGTGGTGATCGTCCGGTTCCGCGAGGACGTGCTGCCGGCGATCCGGGTCGGCCAGACCGCGCAGGTGCGCCTGGCCGGCGATGCGGAGAGCGCCTGGGTCGGCCACGTCCAGGCGATCGGCGCCGACACGGACGCGGCGCTCGACAGCGCCGCGCAGGCCGGCAACCATGTCCAGCGCGTGCAGCGGCAGCCGGTGCGGATCGTGCTGGACCGTGCCCAGGACGCGCCCGCCACGCCGGCGCCGGGCACCGCGGTCCAGGTCGTGATCAACACCTACAGCGCGCGCTAGGCTCGGGCCGCAGCGGACGCCGCGCTACACTGTGCCGGCTCGCCACGCTGGCGTTTCCGCTTTTTCGCCTCTGCTCCACGCCGAGCGCCGCCGCGCGCCGCCTCCGCCATGACGCCCACCCACGACGCCCTGCTCGAACGTCTCGATCGCCTGCTGCCGCAGACCCAATGCGGCCAGTGCGGGTTCGACGGCTGTCGCCCCTATGCCGAGGCGATGGCCGCCGGCACGGCGCAGGTGGACCGCTGCCCGCCCGGCGGCGACGCCGGCGCGCGCGCCCTGGCGCGGGTGCTCGGGGTCCCCGTCCTGCCCTACGACCGCAGCCGCGGCACGCACACGCCGCCGCAGGTGGCGTGGGTGGTCGAGGCCGACTGCATCGGCTGCACCAAGTGCATCCAGGCCTGCCCGGTGGACGCCATCGTCGGCGGCGCCAAGCACATGCACACGGTGCTGGCACCCTTGTGCACCGGCTGCGCACTGTGCCTGCCGGCCTGCCCGGTGGACTGCATCGTCCTGCGCTGAGACGCCCGCGCCACGCGGCCGCCACCGCGGGCGCATCCGGATCGGCGCCGGCCGCGTATGTCCTGGTGTCATCCCACCGGAGCGCCGTGCATGCCGACGTCGACCGCCGCCTTCCCGTTCACCCGACCGCACCTGCCGCTGGCGCTGGTGCTGAGTACCGCCGCGCTCGTCGCCGCGGCACCGGCCAGGGCGATGCTGCACTACGAGGGCATCGCCTATGCCGCCGACAGCAAGCAGGTGCTGTACCGCGAAAGCCATTGGGTCCGCGACGATGGCGCGCGCGTGGTGCTGTACCAGTGCGCCGATGGCAGCGCATTCGCACGCAAGCGCGTGGACGACGGCAGCGCCGCGCCGGACTTCGAACTGATCGATGCGCGCAGCGGCTACCGCGAGGGCGTGCGCCGCAGCGGCGGTGGGCGCGAGATGTTCAGCCAGGCCAAGGGCCAGGCCGAGCGGCGTGCGCCACTGCCCAAGCCCGAGCAGGCGCAGGTGATCGACGCCGGTTTCGACGCCTACCTGCGCCAGCGCTGGGACAGCCTGGGCAGCGGCGCGCCGCAGCGCATCGCCTTCGTGCTGCCCAGTGAACTGCGCACGCTCGACTTCCGCATCACGCCCGGCCCGGCCGATGCCGAGGTGCAGCGCTACACCCTGAGCCTGGCCGCCTGGTACGGCACGCTACTGCCCGACCTCAGCGTCGCCTATGCACGCCAGGACCGGCGCCTGCTGGAGTTCCGCGGCGTCGGCAACATCCGCGACGCGCGCGGCCGCTACCCGACCGTGCGCATCGAATTCCCCGAACGCCTGCGCGGCCAGGCCGATGCCGGCGCCTGGGAGCAGGCGCTGCAGCAACCGTTGGTCGCGCAATGCAGCGCGCGCTGAGCCGCACCGCCAGCGCATTCACGCCGGCCATCGCCGCACCCGCTACAACCATGCCTGCGCATCGCCCGCGCATCGACGAGGACACCTCATGGCCAAGGCCTACCTGTGGTTCAACGCTGCGCTGTACGCGCTCCTGGCCGTCTGGTGCACGCTGCTGCCGGCGCAGACCGCCGCGGCGGTGGGCTATGTCGGCCTTGACCGCTCCGGCCAGTCCGAATACCTGGTCATCTACGGCGGCCTGCAATTGGGCATGGCCTTCCTGTTCGGCTACTTCGCCCGCACCGGGCAACTGCGCACCGGCCTGCTCCTGGCGCTGGCGTTCTACGTGCCCATCGTGCTCTACCGCAGCGCCAGCCTGCTGCGGCTGTGGCCGGTGGGCCCGACCACGACCGGCCTGGCCGCGTTCGAGATCGTCCTGCTGCTCGCCGCGCTCATCCTGTGGCGGCGCCAGCGCGCCTGAGCGACGGCCGCGGCGAAAGCCTGTAGCATCGCGCCGACCTTCGCCACCGTCTCCCGGCATGACCGAGTCGCCCGATCACGACGAAGCAGGACAATTGCTGGTCGCCACCGCCGCCGGCGACAGCGCTGCGTTCGAACGCCTGTACCGCACCACCGCCTCGCGCCTGTTCGGCGTGTGCCTGCGCATCGTGCCGCAGCGCGGCGAAGCCGAGGACGTACTGCAGGAAGTGTTCTCCTCGGTCTGGCGCAAGGCCGCGCAGTTCGACCCGCAGCGCGCGCGCGGCCTGACCTGGCTGACCATGATCGCCCGCAACAAGGCCATCGACCATCTGCGCGCACGCGCCCCGGCGCGGCAGTCGGTGGCGCTGGACGACGCCGGTGAACTGCAGGACGAAGGCCGCGATCCGCTCGCCGACACCGAGTGGCGGGTCGCCGGCCGGCGCCTGGACGTGTGCATGGGCGAACTGGAGCCGCCGCGCGGCGAACTGATCCGCACCGCGTTCTTCGAGGGCATCACCTACGAGGAACTGGCCCACCGCAGCGGCACGCCGCTGGGCACGGTCAAGAGCTGGATCCGCCGCGGCCTGGCCAAACTGAAAGCGTGCCTGGAACGATGAACGCCTCCGTGCCCGATCCGCAGGAAACCCCGCCGCCGCGCGACGTGCTGGCCGGCGAATACGTGCTCGGCGTGCTCGACGCGCAGGAGCGCCGCGCCGCCGAAGCGCGCATCGACAGCGACCGCGCCTTCGCCGAGGCGGTGCTGCAGTGGCAGCAGCACCTGATGCCGCTGGCCGACGAGATCGCGCCGGTGGAGGTGCCCGAGCGCGTGTGGGTGCGTATCCGCGCCTCGCTGGGCCTGGATGCGCCGGCGCCGCGCGCGCGGCCGGCTGCGCCTGGGTTCTGGGACAGCGTGCGGACCTGGCGCTGGCTCAGCGCCGGCGGCTTCGCCACCGCCACCGCCTGCCTGCTGGCGCTGCTGCTGGCGCGTGCGCCGGTGCCGCCGCCGGCCGCGCAGCCGCCACCGGTCGCCACCACCACGCCCAAGCCCAGCGGCATCGCGATGACCTCCACGCTGATGCAGGACGACGGCAAGCCCGGCTACGTGGCGCTGATGGACGCCGACAAGCGCAGCATCACCCTCACCCCGCTGGGCGGCACCCACGACAGCGCGCGCGTGCCCGAGCTGTGGCTGATCCCGGCCGACGGCAAGGCGCGCTCGATGGGCGTGTTCGATGAGGCCAAGGCGCGCGTGGCGCGCATCCCCGATGCGCTGATGCCCATGCTCAGCGACGGCGCGGTGCTGGCAGTGACCATGGAACCGCCCGGCGGCGCGCCCGGCGGCGTGGCCACCGGCCCGGTCGTGGCCAAGGGCGGCATCAGCACGCTGCAACTCGCACCGTAGACAACCCCTTCTTCCATAGGGAGAAGGGGCCCCGAAGGGGCGGATGAGGGTACGGGCGAAGCCTCGTGGGCCTGATTCCGTAAGGCGCTTCGCGCCGTACCCTCACCCCAACCCCTCTCCCGATGGGAGAGGGGCAATACGCCTTAGCACGCTGCAACTCGCACCGTAGACAACCCTTCTCTCACCGGGACCATGGACTCCCTTCTCCCGTCGGGAGAAGGTGCCCCGAAGGGGCGGATGAGGGTACGGGCGAAGCCTCGTGGAGCGTCCGGTAGCGCAAGTTGGATGCGCGAGGCGCTTCGCGCCGCACCCTCACCCCACCCCCTCTCCCGATGGGAGAGGGGCAATACGCCTTAGCACGCTGCAACTCGCACCGTAGACAACCCTTCTCTCACCGGGACCATGGACTCCCTTCTCCCGTCGGGAGAAGGTGCCCCGAAGGGGCGGATGAGGGTAAGGGCGAAGCCTCGTAGAGCGTCCGGTGGCGCAAGTTGGATGCGCGAGGGCTTCGCGCCGTACCCTCACCCCAACCCCTCTCCCGGTGGGAGAGGGGCAGCTCCAGGCGCCTTGCGCGCCCCAGGCAGTCCGTGCCGTGCTCATCTGCAAGAACCCGGCGCGCATTCACCTGCCAACTACTCGTGCGCAGGCAACATCGCCGCCGCCGTCGCGCATCCGCGCGACAGCCAGATCTTCCGATTTCGCGCGACGCCTGCGCTGCACCGTCGTGGCCGCGATGCCACGCCCGCAGCCGTGCAGGGGAAATGCGACTTGGGTGCATCCGTCTTCCGGTTTCACCCGTATCGCTCCCCAAGTCCCCCAATGAGACGCGCTTGTGCCGAGTCCCGTTCCGGAACCCAGCTCCTCCCCATCGCCGCCTGCGCCGCGTGGCCGCATCCTGCGCACCTTGCGCCGCTGGTTCGACACCAGTGCCGAGATCGAACTGGATCCGGCGCGCGCCGACCGCATCGACTGGCTGCGCGCCGCGCCCTACATCGGCCTGCATCTGGCGTGCCTGGGCGTGTTCTGGGTCGGCGTGTCGTGGTTCGCCGTGGGCATGGCGGTGGCGATGTACGCGATACGCATGTTCGCGCTCACCGGCTTCTACCACCGCTATTTCGCCCACCGCGCGTTCAAGACCTCGCGCCCGGTGCAGTTCCTGTTCGCCGCGATCGGCGCCACCTGCGTGCAGCGCGGGCCGCTGTGGTGGGCCGCGCACCATCGCAACCATCATCGCCACACCGACACCCCGGCCGATCCGCATTCGCCGCGCCAGCACGGCTTCTGGTGGAGCCATAGCGGCTGGTTCCTGACCCCGCGCGGCTTCCGCACCGACTGGGAGGCGATCCCGGACCTGCGCCGCTTCCCCGAACTGCGCTTCCTCGACCGCTTCGACCTGCTGCTGCCGGTGCTGCTGGCGCTGGCGCTGTTCCTGCTCGGCGGGTGGCTGCAGCGGCACGTGCCGCAGCTCGGCACCGATGGCCCGCAGTTGCTGGTGTGGGGCTTCTTCGTCTCCACCGTGGCGCTGTTCCATGCCACCTTCACCATCAACTCGCTGGCGCATCGCTTCGGCAGCCGCCGCTTCGACACCCGCGACGATAGCCGCAACAACCTGTGGCTAGCGCTGCTGACCTTCGGCGAAGGCTGGCACAACAACCACCATTTCTTCCCCGGCGCCGCGCGCCAGGGCTTCCGCTGGTGGGAGCTGGACCTGACCTGGTACGGACTGAAGGCGCTGTCGTGGACACGCGTGATCCGCGAGCTCAAGCCGGTGCCGGCCGGGCTGGTGCGCGCACAGGCGCGTGCCCGATGAGCCGGATCGCGGTGGTGGGCTCGGGGATCGCCGGCCTTGGCGCAGCGTGGCTGCTGTCGCAGCGCCACGAGGTGACGCTGTACGAGGCGGCCGACTATCTCGGCGGCCATACCCATACCCATGCGATCGAACTGGACGGCGCGGAATACGCGGTGGACAGCGGCTTCATCGTGTTCAATCCGGAGCACTACCCGCTGCTGAGCGCGTTGTTCGCGCGGCTGGGAGTCGAGTCGCAGCCGACCACGATGAGTTTTTCGGTGCACGAGGAACGCACCGGACTGGAGTACAACGCCGGCACGCTCGACGGGCTGTTCTGCCAGCGCCGCAACCTGCTGTCACCGCGCTTCTGGCGCATGCTGCGCGACCTGCGGCGGTTCTACCGCGAGGCGCCGCAGGTGCTGCACGACGCCTCCCTGGCGCAGCTCACCCTCGGCGAATTCCTGCAGCGCCACGGCTACTCCCAGGTGTTCCGCGACGCGCACCTGGTACCGATGGCCTCGGCGCTGTGGTCCTCGCCGTCGCGGCAGATCCTCGACTTCCCGATGCGTCAGCTGATCGGCTTCATGGCCAACCACCACATGCTGCAGGTCAGCGGCCGTCCGCAATGGCGGGTGGTGCGCGGCGGCTCCAACAGCTACGTGCGCGCGCTGCGCAGCCGCTGGCGGGTGCGCGAGCGGCTGGGCACGCCGGTGCACGCCATACAGCGCACCGCGCACGGCAGTGTCGCCATCGCTTGCGATGCCGACACCCAGCAATACGACCATGCGGTGCTGGCCTGTCATGCCGACGACGCGCTGCGCCTGCTCACCGATCCCAGCGACGCCGAGACCGCGATCCTCGGCGCGATCGGCTACCAGGACAACGAGACCGTGCTGCACACCGACGCGCGCGTGCTGCCGCGCGACCGACGTGCCTGGGCCGCCTGGAACGCGCACGTGCCGGCCGATCCGGACGCGCCGTGTACGGTCAGCTACTGGATGAACGCACTGCAGTCGCTGCAGTCGCCGCAGCCGTTCATCGTCAGCCTCAACCGCAGCGATGCGATCGATCCGGCCAAGGTGCTGCGGCGCATGCGCTACCGGCATCCGCTGCAAACTGAGGCATCGGTGGCGGCGCAGGCGCGCAAGAACGAGATCCAGGGCCAGCGCAACACCTGGTTCGCCGGCGCCGGCTGGGGCTTCGGCTTCCACGAGGACGGCCTGCGCAGCGCGATCGACGTGGCCGCCGCGCTGGGGGTACCCTGGTCATGACCCTGATGCGCCGTGCTGCCGTGTCCGCCCCGCCGGCTGGCGCCGTCTCGACAACGTCGGCGGCGGCGGGCACGACCTTGCACGGCCTGCACAGCGCGGTGTACACCGGCTGGGTGCGGCATCGCCGCTACGCACCCAAGGCGCTGGCGTTCCGCTATCCGCTGTTCCTGCTGTACCTGGACCTGGACGAACTGGAGCAGGTGTTCGCGCGGCGCTGGCTGTGGTCGGTGAACCGGCGCAACCTGGCCGAGTTCCGCCGCAGCGATTACCTCGGCGACCCCGCACAGCCGCTGGACGAAGCGGTGCGCGACCGCGTGCAGCAGCACACCGGCGAACGCCCGCTCGGCCCGGTGCGCATGCTCACCCACCTGCGCTACTTCGGCCATTGCTTCAATCCGGTCACGTTCTACTACTGCCACGACGCGCAGCAGCGCCTGCACAGCATCGTCGCCGAGATCACCAACACGCCGTGGCGGCAGCGCCACGCCTACGTGCTGCCGATGGCCGAGGCGCGCAGCCATGGCGCCACCCACGCCTGGCGCTTAGCCAAGCGCTTCCATGTGTCGCCGTTCATGGCGATGGCGCACACCTATGCCTGGCGCTTCAGCGAACCCGGTGCGCACCTGCGCGTGCACATGGACGTGCTCGATCCTGCGCCCGCAACCGTGCGGCGGCGCTTCGACGCCACCCTCGTCCTGCAGCGCCGCACGCTCGACGGCGCCAGCCTGGCGCAGGCATTGCTGCGCTATCCGGCGATGACCCTGCAGGTCATGGCCAAGATCCACTGGCAGGCCCTGCGGCTGTGGCTGCGCGGCAACCCGGTGCACGACCACCCCGACCACTCCCTTCCGCGAGAACGCCGATGAACGCTCCGCACGCGCCCTCTTCCGCCGCCGCGCTGACCCCGGCCGCACCGCCGTTACGCGGGCTCGACCGCCTGTTGCGCAAGCGCCTGCTCGCCACGCTCGATGGCCTGCACGACGGCCAGCTGCGCATCGAGGAAGCCGGCACGCTGACCACGCTGGGCGATGCCGGCGCCGGTGCCGACGCGCTGCAGGCGCATCTGCGCATCCACGATCCGCGCTTCTACCGCCAGGCCGCGCTCAACGGCAGCGTCGGCGTCGGCGAGGCGTACATGGATGGGCTGTGGGACTGCGACGACCTGGTCGCGCTGGTGCGCCTGCTGGTGCGCAACCGCGACCGCCTGGACGCGATGGAGACCGGCCTGGCCCGGCTTGGCGGCCTGGCGATGCGCGGCCTGCACGCGTTCGCGCGCAACACCCGTGCCGGCAGCCGCCGCAACATCGCCGCGCACTACGACCTGGGCAACCAGCTGTTCGAGCTGTTCCTGGATCGCAACCTGATGTACTCCTCGGCGATCTTCCGCGATACCGATGCCGCATTGGGCGAAGCGGCGCTGGAACGCGCCGCCGAGCGCAAGCTGCAGCGCATCTGCGCCAAACTCGATCTGCAGCCGCATCATCATCTTGTGGAGATCGGCACCGGCTGGGGCGGCTTCTCGCTGCACGCGGCCAAGCACCATGGCTGCCGCGTCACCACCACCACCATCTCGCGCGAGCAGTACGAACTGGCCCGGCAGCGCATCGCCGCCGCCGGGCTGTCGGACCGGGTCGAGGTGTTGCTGCGCGACTACCGCGATCTGGATGGCCGCTACGACCGCCTGGTCTCGATCGAGATGATCGAGGCGATCGGCCACCAGTACCTGGACACCTACTTCGGCAAGGTCGGCAGCCTGCTCAAGGACGATGGCCAGGCGCTGATCCAGGCCATCACCATCGAGGATCACCGCTACGCGCAGGCGCTCAAGTCGGTGGACTTCATCAAGCGCCACATCTTCCCGGGCAGCTTCATTCCCTCGGTGGCGGCGATGACCGGTGCGATCGGCCGCGCCAGCGACCTGCGCCTGTTCAACCTGGAAGACATCGGCCCCAGCTACGCGCTGACCCTGCGCGCCTGGCGCGAGCGCTTCTTGGCCAGGCTGCCGCAGGTGCGCGCGCTCGGTTACGACGAACGCTTCATCCGCATGTGGGAGTTCTACCTGGCCTACTGCGAAGGCGGCTTCCTGGAACGCTCGATCGGCGACGTGCACCTGTGGCTGAGCAAGCCGCGCGCGCGGCCGGCGCAGTTCGCCCCGGCACTGGCGGGCGACGCATGAGCAACCTGGTCAACTACCTGGCCCTGCAGGGGCTGTGGCTGGCCGCGGTGGTCGGCGCCGCGCACGGACTGGCCTGGGCAGGCCCGGCGGCGCTGGCGCTGTTCGCGCTGTACCAGTTGCAGCCGCGCCGTCGTGCCCGCGGCGACGCCACGCTGATCGCCCTGGCGCTGCCGCTCGGTGCCGGTGTGGATGCCGCCATGCGCGCCGGCGACTGGGTGCGCTACGCCGCCGCGCCGCCGGCGCCGTGGCCGCCGCTGTGGATCCTGGCGCTGTGGGCCGGCTTCGCGCTGACCTTCCAGCATTCGCTGGCCTGGGTGATGCGCCATCCCTGGCGTGCGGCGCTGTTCGGCGCTACCGCCGGCCCGCTGGGCTATGTGCTGGCCGCGCGCGGCTGGCAGGCAGTGACGCTGGTTGAGCCATTGCCGCAGGCGCTGCTGGCGCTGGCCGTCGGCTGGGCCGCGGCGCTGACCTTGCTTAGCCTGGCGACACGCCGCCTGATGGTCGCCACGCCGGCGCTGCCGGCCACCGGAGCGGCGCGATGAACGCCTGGCCGCTGCTGCATGTGGGCATCTTCACCGTGCTGGTCATGCTCGCCGGCTGGGCCTGGCAGCGGCATACCCGCAACGCCGGCGTGGTCGACGTGCTGTGGTCGGCATGCATGGCGCTGACTGCGGTGTACTGCGCCTGGCGCGCCGACGGCGCATTGCTGCCGCGGGTACTGACCGCCGCACTGGGCGGGCTGTGGGGCGCGCGCCTGGCCTGGCACCTGGGCGTGCGCGTGTTCGGCGATGCGCACGAGGACGGCCGCTATCGCGCCCTGCGCGAGCACTGGCACGGCGACCAGCGCAAGTTCCTGGCGTTCTTCCTCGGCCAGGCGCTGGTGGTGCTGGCGTTCGCGGTGCCGCTGTCGGTGGCCGCGCACAATCCGCAGCCGCAGTGGAGCGTGTGGACCACCCTGGCAGTGGCGACCTGGCTGGTCGCGGTGGGCGGGGAAAGCCTGGCCGACCGGCAACTGGCCGCGTTCCGCGCCGACCCGGCGAACAAGGGCAAGACCTGCCGCCAAGGCCTGTGGCGTTACTCGCGGCATCCGAACTACTTCTTCGAATTCGTGCACTGGTTCGCCTACGTGTTCCTGGCAGTGGGCAGCGGCGCGCTGTGGGTCGGCGTGGCCGCGCTCGGGCCGCTGCTGATGTTCGCCTTCCTGTACCGCGTCACCGGCATTCCCTACACCGAACAGCAGGCCCTGCGCTCGCGCGGCCGCGACTACGCCGACTACCAGCGCAGCACCAGCGCCTTCTTCCCCATGCCGCCGCGGCACTGAGCCGCGCCAGGAGATCCGCCGATGTCCAGCACTTTCGCCACCTCTTCCCCGCCCGCCGCGCCGGCCGAACCGCTGGCCACACGCCTGGCCGAATCCGGCCTGCTGCCCGATGCCATGCTGCGCGCGGCGATGCGCCGGCTGTGCGCGCAGCGCCTGCGCGAGGAGCGCGCCGGCGGCGCCGACGCGGCCTGGGAACGCCAGCGCCTGCTGATCGAATCGCTGCGCGAGAGCGCCATCGCCATCGAGACCGACGCGGCCAACCGACAGCACTACGAAGTGCCGCCGCGTTTCTTCGAGCTGTGCCTGGGCAAGCGCCTGAAGTACAGCAGCTGCTACTGGGACGCGACCACGCCCGACCTCGATGCGGCCGAAGAACGCATGCTGCAGTTGTATGGAGAACGCGCGCAGTTGCGCGATGGCCAGCGCATCCTCGAACTGGGCTGCGGCTGGGGCTCGCTGACCTTGTGGATGGCCGAGCAGTTCCCCGGCGCGCGCATCACCGCCGTGTCCAACTCGCGGCCGCAGCGCGAGCACATCGAAGCGCAGTGCCGCACGCGCGGGCTGAACAACGTCAAGGTGATCACCCACGACGCCAACACCCTGACCCTGCCGACCGAGAGCTACGACCGCGTGGTCTCGATCGAGATGTTCGAGCACATGCGCAACTACCGCGAACTGCTCAAGCGGGTGAGCCACTGGCTGGTGCCGGGCGGGCGGTTGTTCGTGCACATCTTCTGCCATCGCGACCTGGCCTACCCGTTCGAGGTGCAGGGCGAGGACAACTGGATGGGCCGGCACTTCTTCACCGGCGGGCTGATGCCCGCGGCCGACACCCTGCTGCAGTTCCAGGACGACCTGGCGATCGAACGCCGCTGGCTGCTGTCCGGGCAGCACTACGAGAAGACCGCCAACGCCTGGCTGCACAACCAGGACCGCCACCGCGACGCGCTGATGCCGGTGCTGCAGGCCACCTACGGCGCCGACGCCAAGATCTGGTGGCAACGCTGGCGCATGTTCTGGATGGCCTGCGCGGAACTGTTCGGCTACGAACAGGGCCAGCAGTGGGGTGTGGCGCATTACCGGTTTGTCAGGCGCTGAAGTGCCGGGATTGGGGAGTCGGGATTGGGGATTGGCAAAGGCGGCGTGCTGCCGCCTGATCGCTCCTGTGTAGGAGCGGCTTCAGCCGCGAGGGGCGTTACCGGTAATGCCTGTCGCGGCTGAAGCCGCTCCTACGCGGATCAGAGGATACGCAAGCGACGTCATGGCAGGCAAGACGAATCCCCAATCCCCAATCACGAATCCCGGCCGCTCAAGCGGCGGCCGTAATGACGATCTCGATCTTCCAGGCCGGATCGGCCAGCTTGGCCTGCACGGTGGCGCGGGCCGGGGTGTTGCCGGGGCTGACCCATTCTTCCCAGACCTTGTTCATCTCGGCGAACTCTGCCAGGTCGGTCATGTAGATCTCCGCGCGCAGGATCCGGCTCTTGTCGGTGGCGGCGAGCGCCAGCAGCCGGTCGATCGCGGCAAGCACTTCGCGGGTCTGGCCGGCGATGTCGGCGCTGGTGTCCTCGGCGATCTGGCCGGCCAGGTAGGCCACGCCGTTGTGCACGGTCATTTCCGACATGCGCGGGCCGGTATCGAAACGCTGGATCATGATGCGCTGTCCTGTAGTGGGAAGAACGCGCCATTGTCGCGCGATTGCGCCGCGGCTGCAGGCGCCGGCCGCCACACGCGGTACGCCACCGGCAACAGCCAGGCCAGGATCAGGACGATCGCCAGCTTCTGGGTCAGGCCGCGCGGCGGCGCGCGCCACAGCACATGCAGCCACAAGGCCGCGAACGCCAGCACCGCCAGCAGCAGCAACGGCCCGGCGCGGCCCTTCCATGCCGCCTGCCCGCGCAGCCATGCGCTTTGCAGCAGCATCGCGGTAGTCGCGCACAGGAACGCGGTCTGCGCGGAGAGCCCGTGCACCAGCGGCGCCAGCAGCGGTGCGCACTGCGGCAGGTAGCTGTCGCCGATCGCCACCCCGCACAACCCCAGCGCGGCGCCACCGAACAGCAGCACCGGCGCGCCGCTGCGCGCGCGTGGCGGCGCTTGCGCGTACAGGCCAGCCGCCAAGGCCATCACAGCCGCCGCCAGCAGGACGTAGACAGTGCGCAGTACCAGGCCGCCGGGTCCATGCAGGTATTGGCTGAGCGTGGCCTGCTGCCACTGCAGATCGGCGCGCAAAACCTGCAGCGCCACCGCCACACCGAGAAACAGCAGCGCCAGCAGCAGCGCCGTGGCACCGGCCAGGCGCGTCCAGCGCGGCGGCGCGGAAAGGGGAAACGCGGACAGCGGCATCGACAGGCTCCGGAACCGACAAGGACCGTCGCCACACGCGTCGGTCACGCCCCGCCGCGGTCCCCGACGCCGTGGCGACGTACGATTCCACTATCATGCGCGTCGCCGGCGCCGCCGGTATAGCCTAGGGCGTGCGATGTGCGGTGGAGGAACGGCAGTGATGAGGGAGGATGTAGTGCGCACGCGACGCGGTACCGCCGCGGATGGCCCCACGCCGTCCGTGCGGGATCGTCTGGCGCCGCTGATCGCCGCCCTGCCTGGATGTGGTGCGCGGCGCGTCGGGGCAACCGGCCTCGCCACAGCCCCCTACCTACCGCGTCCCGGCCTCCGTTTCGCAGCCCCTCCATGTTCGTGACACGCTTTCATTCAACCGGTATCGCGATGGCCCGTCTCCGTTTCGCCCGCAGTTCCGCTCCGGCCCCGTCGTGCACCATGCGCCGCGCGCCGCGGCGCCTTGCCGCCGCCCGCCCGCAATGACCGACGCCGCGCCCTCCGCTCCCGCGTCCACGCCCGGCTGGCGCCGTGCGCTGCCGGTGCTGGCCAGCCTGGCGATCCTGGCCCTGGCGCTGCATGCGCTGGCCACGGAGTTCAGCACGCACGGCTACAGTGCGATCCGTCACGCCTTCAACCAGCTGAGCCTGACGCAGATCGTCCTGACCCTGCTGCTGGGCCTGAGCAGCTACGCCTGCCTGATCGGCTTCGATGCCGTCGGCCTGCGCCGCAGCGGGCGCAAGCTGCACCCGATGCGGATCAGCATCACCGCGTTCCTGGCGCATGCGGTCGGGCAGACCCTGGGCTTCGCCGCATTGACCGGCGGCGCGGTGCGCCTGCGCGGCTACGGCCGGGTCGGGCTGAGCCTGGCCGAGATCGGCCAGGTGGTGCTGATGAGCACGCTCGGCTTCGTGTTCGGCGCCTGGCTGCTGCTGGCGCTGGCCCTGACCCTGGAACCGGCCGCCGCGGCGCTGGCACTGCCGGTCGGCGCGACCGCGGTGCGCGCGATCGGCATCGCGTTGCTGGTCGGCTTCGCCACGATGCTGCTGCTGGCCGGTCGTGATGGCCGCACCCTGCGCTGGCGCAGTCACGAACTGTGGCTGCCGGACCGGCGCACCACGCTGGGCGTGACCGCGCTGAGCGTGGTCGAGCTGGGCCTGGCCAGCGCCGCGTTCTACGTGCTGCTGCCCAACGAATCGGGGATCGAATACATCGGCTTCGTCGGCCTGTACCTGGTCGCGGTGGTGGCGGGCCTGGTCTCGACCGTGCCGGCCGGCCTGGGCGTGTTCGAGTGGAGCCTGCTCAAGCTGCTGCCCGGCGTGGCGCCGGCGGCGGTGCTGGCGGCGGCGCTGATCTACCGCATCACCTACTACGTGGTGCCGCTGCTGCTGTCGGTGCTGATGGCGTCGCTGTCCGGCCTGCGCCGGCCGCTGGCCGCCAGTGCCGGCGGGGTGCGCGTGGCCTGGCGCACGCTGCGCCCGTGGCTGCCGCAGATCATCGCCCTGGCGGTGTTTGCGGTCGGCGCGGCGCTGGTCATCGACGGCACCCTGCCCACGCCCAAGCGCCGCCAGGACATGGCGCCGCTGTCGATCATGGAGACCTCGCACCTGCTGGCCAGCCTCGGCGGCGTGGTGCTGCTGCTGATCGGCCAGGGCCTGCAGCGGCGCAGCCATGCGGCCTGGGTGCTGGCGATCGGCATCTGCGTGCTGCTGCCGCTGCCGGCCTGGCTGCGCGGCGGCCACGTCTCGGTGGCGCTGTCCTCGCTGGTGGTGGCGGTCGGCCTGTGGGGCGCGCGCCGCGAGTTCTACCGCGAAGGCGCGCTGCTCGACGAGGCCTGGTCGTGGCCGTGGCTGCGCAATCTAGGCCTGGTGCTGATCGCGACGATCTGGCTGCTGTTCTTCGTCTACAGCCACGTCGAATACCAGAACGAGCTGTGGTGGGAGTTCGCCACCTCGGCCAACGCACCGCGTGCACTGCGCGCGGTGCTGCTGGTCAGCGTGGCGGTGGTGGTGTTCGGGCTGGCGCGGCTGCTGCACAGCACCCGCTCGCCGTTGCCGCCGGCCGATGGCGCGCAATTGGACGCGCTGGCGCCGGTGCTGGCCGAGGCCACCGACACCCAGGCCTGCCTGGTGCTGACCGGCGACAAGGCGCTGCTGCAGGCCGAGGACGGCCCCGGCTTCGTGATGATGCAGCGCTACGGCGGCTCGCTGGTGGCGATGGGCGACCCGGTCGGCACCCCGGAAGTGGCCCGCGCGCTGATCTGGCGCTTCCGCGAGGAAGCCGACCGCATGGGCCTGCGCCCGGTGTTCTATCAGGTCGGCGAGCAGCATTGGCAGACCTACCTGGACCTGGGCCTGACCCTGGTGAAGCTCGGTGAGGAAGCGATGGTGTCGCTGGAGGGCTTCCACCTGGAGGGCCGCGACCGCGCCGACCTGCGCCAGGCCTGGAACCGCGGCAAGCGCAGCGGGCTCAGCTTCCGCATCGTCGAAGCCGACGCGGTGGACGCGCTGATGCCGGTGCTGGCCGAGGTCTCGCAGCAATGGCTGGAAGACAAGGCCGGCGCCGAGAAGGGCTTCTCGCTGGGCAGCTTCGACCCCGCCTACCTTCGCCGCTTCCCGATTGCGGTGGTGGAGTTCGAAGGCAAGGTCGTGGCCTTCGCCAACCTGTGGCAGGCGCCGGCCGGCCACGAGCTGTCGGTGGACCTGATGCGGCACATCGCCGACGCGCCGAAGGGCACGATGGATTTCCTGTTCATCGAGCTGTTCCTGTGGGGCCGCGACCAGGGCTACAAGCGCTTCTCGCTGGGCATGGCGCCGCTGTCGGGCCTGGCCCAGCACCGCCTGGCCGGGCGCTGGAACCGCTTCGGCAACCTGATCGTGCGCCACGGCGAACGCTTCTACGGCTTCACCGGCCTGCGCCGCTTCAAGTCCAAGTTCGCCCCCGCCTGGCGCACCCGCTACCTCGCCGCCCCCGGCGGCATGCACCTGCCGGCCGCCCTGCTGGATGTGACCCGGTTGATCTCGCTGGATCCGCGCAAGCCTGAGTAGCCGGGATTGGGGAGTTGGGATTGGGGATTGGCCTGGCTATCCCTTTGCCGGGACATTGCGAGGCTTCGCGCCGTACCCTCATCCGCCCCTTCGGGGCACCTTCTCCCGATGGGAGAAGGAAAAAGCAAAGCCCCTCTCCCACCGGGAGAGGGGTTGGGGTGAGGGTACGACTGCCCATGGAGTGCCCGGCGGCGGCCAACCTCGCTCGCCGCCTTGCAGAACCGATGTTTCAGCGGTCCGCGTCGCGGCTGAAGCCGCTCCTACGACGGCGCGAGCGGACAAGCCCGCACGCGCGACCAGCCCCCAATCCCCAATCCCGACTCTCCAATCCCGGCGTCTACTGAATCCGCTGCAGGATCTGCTTGGCCAGCGTGGCGTAGTCGCCCTGGAAGTGATGGTCGCCCGGCAGCTTGACCAGTTGCGCCCCGCCCTTGGGCAGGTCCGGGCACAACGCGTCGTCGTCGTCCTGCCCGTAGATGCACAGGGTCTGCGCCGGCGGCATCTTCGCCACTTCCGGGGCGATCGGCAGGCCGTCGTCGCCGGAACTGATCCAGTTGGACACGTGGAACTCGTAGTCGGCGGTCTTGCCCACCGACAGCAAGGCGGTGAGCTGCACCTGGTCGCGCATGGCCTCCGGCAACTGGTTGTAGGCCGCCGGCAGCACGTCGGCACCCTGCGAGAAGCCGATCAGCACGACCCGTCCGCGCTGCCACAGGTGGCTGTAGTGGCGGTAGATGCGATCCAGGTCAGTGGCGAAGCCCTGCGGCGTGCGCTCGCTCCAGAAGTAGCGCAGCGAATCCACGCCCACCACCGGGATGCCGGCCTTGGCCAGGGCGCCGGCGACCTGCTGGTCGAGCCCGGCCCAGCCGCCGTCGCCGGAGACGAAGATCGCGAACACGTTGCCGTTGTCGGCGTCGGAGGCCGCCGCGGCGGCCGGCACTTCGACCACAGGCAGCCCGGCCAGGTCGGCCGGAGTCGGCGGCAGGCTGACGCCGGGCCGGTCGCCCAGCGAACGCACCGCCGCGCGCAGCCCCGGCAGCGCGTCGCCGCTGGCGCTGCGGCGGAACTGCCGCGCCTGCGCCACCTTCTGCAGGAACGCATCGCTCTGCTGGGTGCAGCGGTCGCGCCGGCTCTTGGCGTCCAGCGCCGCCAGCCACGGCACCGGCAGCGCCGTCGGTTGCAGCGCACGCGCCGGCGCGGTGATGCCGGCGCCGCAGATCTGGTCGTCGAGCACCTGCACCGGGCAGAAATCCTCGGTCAGCAGGCCCGCCAGCAGATGCTTGGGCGCCTGCGCGGCGACCGCGTAGGCCAGCGCGGCGCCGTCGCCGTCGCCGACCAACAACGGCAGGTGATAGGTCGGCACGTGGAAATAGGCCTGCACGTAGCGCGAGAAGTTCTCCACGTCGCCGGCAGAGAAACCGCAGGTGCCGTCGATCTTGGCCAGCACCGCCTGCAGGTGCGCGCTGTCGATCACCGCCACCATCGCGCCGTCGTCGCGCAGCGCCTCGATCTGGCGCGTGCGCTCGGCATCGGCATGCTTGCCGCCAGCGAACCACAGCACCACGCGCTTCGCGTTGCCCTTGGGCAACAGCACCGGCACCTGCTCGAAGCGTCCATGGCTGAGCTTTTCCGGCGATGTCGCCGGCGCACCGGCGCTCGGCGCGGCGGCGGCCGCAGCGCCCGGCGCCGCACCGGCGATGCCGGCCACAAGCAGTCCACCCAGTGCACATCCCCACACCCAACCGCCACGCTTCTGCATCATCCAGCCATCCTGAAAAGGCGCGTTAAAGATAATCCCGAACGGCGGCGGCGCGAAGCGCGGCGCGCGCTGCGGTTCATGCCAGGTACGCCGGACCCGGGCCATCGCCTGCACCGGCAGCCCTGTCAGCCATCCGCGTCGGCGCCAGGGTGGCGCAGTTGCCAGGCCGCCAGCGCCTGCCGGTAGCGCTCCAGTTCCTCGTGGTAGAGGTCGTAGACGCACAGCGGACAGCCGCTGTCGCAGCAGTCGCTGGGGGCTGGCGGCAGCGGCGCCTGCGGGCGGGGATCGGCGTTGGCGGCAGGGTCGGACATGGGATTAGTGGTGGCGGCCGGACGGACCGGCGCGGCAGTGTAAAAGAAGGCGGCGCCGGGTGGCCCGCGCCTGCTCAGCCGATCGCCTGTCGCAGGTTGGCGCGTGCGGCCGCGTCGTAACGTGCGTGGAAGCGCTCGCTGAGGAAGATGCGCGGCTGCGCCAGCACGGTGCGCAGGAAGGCGCGGCGCTTGCGCCGGTACAGCCAGCCCGGCACCACCCCTCGATACTCCTCGGCAATGGCGCGATCGTAGGCGGCGAAGGCTTCCGGTGTGGCGCCGAGGATGGCCATGTCGCAGTCCAGGAACAGCGCCGCGTCCGCATCCACCGAGGCGACGGTCAGTTGCCCGTGACGCGCGGTGAGTTCGATCAGCGCGGCGACCCGCGCCGCGTCCACACCGGCATCCGGCAGCCACTGCGCGATCGCCGCCTCGGCCAGGCGCGCCGACTGCGCTTCATTGTCGCCGCGGCCGGCGCGGTATACCGCATCGTGATAGAGCACCGCCAGGTAAACCTCGCGTGGCTGTCCCCAGCCGGTGTCGGCGGCGACCTCGGCAAAGTGCGCCAGCACCGCCTCGACGTGGCCGAAATGGTGATAGGCGCGCGGCGGCTCGGCGTAGGCCGCCCGCAGTTGCGCCCATTGCGCATCGGGCAGGGTCAGCGGCGCCGCGCTCATGCGCCGCTCTGCCCGGGATCGGCCAGTAAAGGCCAACTCGCTTCGTGCAGGTAACGGCCCTGGCCCTGCACGCTGCGGATCAGGCTCAGCGACGCCGCCTGCCAGGAAAGCGCCGGTACGCGCTGCGGGGCCAGCGGCTGTTCGACATAGGCCAGGGTCATGTGCGGCAGATAGGCGCCGTCGGCACGTGCGGCGACACCGTGCCGGGCCAGTTGCTGCTGCAGCGCCTGGCGCAAGGCCTGCAGCGGCTGGGGCTCGGCATCGCCGCGCAACACCAACGGCCGGCTGCGCGCGCGGCTGTCGAAGGTCACCACCTGGTCGAATGCGAGGTCAAATGGCGAGGCCGCCAGCGCCTGCCCGGCGGCGCAGGCCTGCTGCAGCAAGCGTGGCGGAATCCCGGCGTATTCGCCCAGATACTGCAAGGTCACATGCAGCCGCTCGGGCGGCAATGCGCGGCCGCGCAATCCATGGTCGTGGCAGAGCTGATGACCGAGGCGATGCACCGCCTGCGCGGTCTGCGCGTCCGGCAACAACGCAAAGAACAGGCTTTCGCGCGCGGCGGGCGCGTCGAAGCCGAGCGAGAACTGGGCGCCATTGGGCGCAGCATCGGGATACATGGAGTGAAGCGGCAAACGCCGCAAACGGATCGGGCAGCGGTCGAGCACGCATGGTAGCAAGCGCGCCTGATCGCTGCAGATCCCGCACGCCGCCCGGGCAGCGCCGCGATGGCGGCGCGCCGGGCGGCGGCGGACGGCGGTCAGGCCGCGTTCTTCATCGCGTGCTTGCGGGTGCGCATCACGTCGTGGCAGGCGCGCACTTCCGGCAGCAGGCGGGTGGCGGCATCGCGCGCGGCCACCGGGGTGTCGGCGTCGGCGATGGTCTCGTTGAAGGCCTTCAGCAGGCGGTCCTCGGACTCTTCCAGTTCGGCGACATAGCCGTACTTGGTGTCGCCCAGCGCGGCGCGGACCTTGCCGTACATCTGCTGCATGCTGCCGACCATGGTGCCGTGCTCTTCCGGCTTGCCGCCGACCGACTGCACCACCGCGCTCAGGCTGCTCACGATGTCCGACTTGACGCCGGCGATGCGCAGGAACAGCGCGGACAACTCGGCGTCGCCCACCTTCTTGGCGGCTTCTTCGTAGAAGTCCTTGCCGTCGCGGGAAATGGCGATGAGGTCGTTGAGGCTGTGCGTGGTCTTGCTCTGGATGCTCATTGAAAACTCCTGTGGCGAAGCCGGCGATATCGCGCAACGGGCACGCGGGGTGGACCTGGATATCGCACGGCGCGGTCGAGAGAATTGCCGCGTTGCGTGGTGTTGGCGATGCTGGGCAGAACGGCATAAAGCGCACGTGAGCCGTTCGCCCTTGTTCGTCACGCGCCATTGCCGGTGGTGAACATGCGTTCATTGGGAACTGCGCGCAGTCAGGCATGTGGTGAAATTTTCACCATCCTGTCTGCGCGTGTTGCGGCGCTTCGCCGAACGCGACTTATCCACATGATTGCCCCCTGATCGTCCACAGTGGCTGTGGATGACTGCCACCGAGCGTGCCGGTCCAGGACCGCCCGTCGGCGCGGCCACGACGGCCTCCCGGCACCGCGGTCAAAGGCCTATAGTGCTGACGAGCCCTCGCCACTGCAGGGCGCCGCGAGGTGCGTCATGTTCGCCTGGACTGCGTTCGCCCTGCTCGCCACTGCTGCGGCCGCCCCATCGCCGCCGATGCCACCGCCGTACGCGGCAGAAGCGGCACAGGCTGCCGCGCCAGTCCCAGCGCCAACCGCCGCACCGATGCCGACGCCGGAGCAGATCCTGCAATTGCCGCCGGCACTGCACGCGCTGCTCCAGCAACGCATCGAGCGCAACGCCGACGCCGAGCACCGCCTGCAGCAACTGGTGGCATTGGCCTTCGACGCCAACGGCCTGAACCTGCAATACGACCCCAAGGCCACCCACAGCGTCGCCGAGAGCTACGCGACCCGTCGCGTCAATTGCCTGTCCTTCACCCTGCTGTTCGTGGCGATGGCGCGCGACATCGGGCTGCAGGCGCAGGTCCAGGAAGTGCGTCGCGTGCTGAGCTGGTACGAGGACGGCAATGCGCTGTACAACGTCGGCCACGTCAACGCAGGCGTGCGCGTGGACAGCGGCCGCGGCAGCATCGACCTGGACCGCAGCGTGCTGATGGACCGGCGCGGGCCGCAGCCGATTTCCGACCGCCGCGCCCTCGCCCACTACTACAACAACCGCGGCGCCGAGCTGATGGTCGACGGCGATCTCGACGGCGCCCGCGCGCATCTGGCGATGGCCGTGCAGATGGACCCACGCTTCGCCGGGGCCTGGAACAATCAGGGCGTGCTGGCGATGCGCGATGGCGACAGCGCCGCCGCCGCACGCGACTACGCCAAGGCGTTGGAGATCGATCCGGAGCACCTGCCGGCACTGTCCAATGCCGTGGCTCTGGCCCGACGCATGGGCGACAGCCCCCGCGAGGCCGCGCTGCAGCGGCAGATGGAACAGGTGCGCCAACGCGACCCATTCCAGCAATACCTGCTCGGCAATGAGGCGGAGCGGCGCCAGGACTACGCCGCGGCGATCGCCTACTACCGGCATGCCCTGCACCTGTACGACGGCGCCCACCTGCTGTACTTCGCCCTGGCCCGCGCCTACCTGCACAGCGGCGACACCCGCCGCGCCACCGCGGCGCTGCGCGAGGCCATGGCCCACGCCGATCCGGCCACGCAACCGCGCTACCAGGGCAAGCTGGACGCGCTGCGCAGGCTGTCTTCCACGGCGCGACCGCTGCGCTAGCGCACCCTAGCCAGCCGCGGGCGCGCAGGCCGCACGCCGTGCCGCGTGGCGCGCCCACAGGTAGATCAGCAGGCCGCCGACGGCCATCGCCGCGCCCACATAGCCGGTGGAGGTCCAGCCCAGGCCGGCGCCGATCGCGATACCGCCCAGCCACGGCCCCAGCGCGTTGGCCAGGTTGAACGCGGCATGGTTGGAGGCCGCGGCCAGGGTCTGCGCGTCGCTGGCCACATCCATCAGGCGGGTCTGCAGCACCGGCGCCAAGGCGCCCATGCTGCCGACCGCGACCACCGCCGGCAGCACCGCCCACGGCGAGATCGCCGCCAGCGGGAACGCCAGCAACACTGCCAGCGACCACAGCAGCACCAGCGGTACCGCGCGGAACTGCATGCGGTCGAACAGCCAGCCGCCGGCCAGGTTGCCGAGCAGTCCGCCCAGCCCGAACGCGGCCATCGCCACCGGAATCCAGTGTTCGGACACGCCGGTGACCTCCATCAGGGTCGGCGCCAGATAGCTGAAGACGCAGAACATGCCGGCAAAGCCGATCGAGCCGATGCCCAGCGCCAGCCACACCTGCGTCCGGTTGAAGGCGCGCAACTCGCGCAACGGCGAGGGCCGCGCCTCCTGCGGATCGGCCGGCAACAGGCGCCACACCAGCAGCACCGTCAACACCGCGATTACCGCGACCAGGGCATAGGCGTAGCGCCATTGCGCCACCTGGCCGAGCCAGGTCGCCAGCGGGTTGCCGACCAGCACCGCCAGGTTCAGGCCCAGCAGCACCCGGCTGACCGCGGCACCGCGCTGGTCGGGCGGGCCGATCGAGGCGGCCACCAGGGTCGCCACGCCGAAATAGGCGCCGTGCGGCAGTCCGGCGACGAATCGCGCCACCAGCATGCTGTGATAGTCCGGCGCCACCGCGCTGGCCAGATTGCCGAACGCATAGAAGCCCATCAGCGCCAGCAGCAGATCGCGCCGCGGCCAGCGCGCGCCCAGGATCGCCAGCAGCGGCGCGCCGACCACCACGCCCAGCGCATAGGCGCTGATCAGGTGGCCGACCTGCGGCGCATCGATCGCAAGGCCACGGCCGATGTACGGCATCAGGCCCATGGTGGAGAACTCGCTGGTGCCGATCGCGAAACCGCCCATTGCCAGCGCGAACAGGATCAGCACGTAGCCGCGCCGCGACAGCGGCGCCGTGGCGGATGAGGTCATGCGCACGTCCCAAGAGAAGGGCCGCCCATTATTGTGCATTGCAGCAACTCCTGCAGCCCTACATGCGCAACGCCGCGTTGCGTGGCCCAGCCGTCAGGGCCGGCCGACCAGGTGCGCAAAGGTGCCGCCGAGGCAACGCACTGTCCCATGGCGCCACCGCGAAACCGCCGCGCGCGTCCCCATGTCCTACACGCACATCGCCTTGCAGCGCCCCGCTGTAGGGTCGCCCGCCCCACTCCACAACGAGAGACCCACCGATGACCGATACCGCTTCCCCGCTGTTCACGCCGCTGCGCCTGGGCGCGATCGCACTGGCCAACCGCATCGTGATGGCGCCGCTGACCCGCAACCGCGCCGAAGGCGAAGGCCGCATCCCCTCGCCGCTGGCCGCCGAGTACTACGGCCAGCGCGCCAGCGCCGGCCTGCTCATCGCCGAGGCGACCCAGATCAGCCCGATGGGCCAGGGCTACAAGGACACCCCGGGGATCTACAGCGAAGCGCAGGTCGCGGCCTGGAAGACGGTCACCGACGAGGTGCACCGCCGCGGCGGCAAGATCGTGCTGCAGCTGTGGCACGTCGGCCGCATTTCGCACGTCAGCCTGCTGCCGGACGGCGCCGCGCCGGTGGCGCCCAGCGCGCTGCGCGCGAACGCCAAGACCTTCACCGCCGAGGGCTTCACCGATGTTTCCGCACCGCGTGCGCTGCGCCTGGACGAGATCCCCGGGCTGATCGAGGACTTCCGCCGCGCTGCCCGCAACGCCATCGCCGCCGGCTTCGACGGCGTGGAAGTACATGCCGCCAACGGCTACCTGATCGACCAGTTCCTGCGCGACGGCAGCAACCACCGCGACGACGCCTACGGCGGCAGCATCGAGAACCGCACCCGCCTGCTGTTCGAAGTGGTGGAGGCGGTGGCGCAGGAGATCGGCGCCGACCGTACCGGCGTGCGCCTGTCGCCGGTGACCCCGGCCAACGATGCGCGCGACAGCGACCCGCAGCCGCTGTTCGAGCGCGCGGTGGAACGCCTGGATCCGCTGGGTCTGGCCTTCGTGCACGTGATCGAAGGCGCCACTGGCGGCCCGCGCGACAACATCGCCTTCGACTATGCGGCGCTGCGCGCCAAGTTCCATGGCCCGTGGCTGGTCAACAACGGCTACGACAAGGCGCTGGCCGAAGACGCCGTGGCCTCCGGCCGCGCCGACGCGGTGGCGTTCGGTCGCCCGTTCATCGCCAACCCGGACCTGGTGGAACGGCTGCGCCGCGACGCCCCGTTGAACCAGGTGGACGCCGACACGCTGTACGGCGGCGGCGCCAAGGGCTACACCGACTACCCGACGCTGGACTGATCGCGTCCTGCGGCGGCACCGCAACGGTGCCGCCGCAGCGGGCGCTGCAGTTGCGCTGGCCCGCTCACGCCTTGCGCAGGAAGCAGGTCTTCAGCACCAGGCCCTTGATCTTGTCCGAGTTGCCTTCGATATGTTCGGCATCGTCCTCGACCAGGCGGATGCCGCGGATCACCGTGCCCTGCTTGAGCGGGATCGACGAGCCCTTGACCTTCAGGTCCTTGATCACGACCACCGTGTCGCCGGCCTGCAGCACGTTGCCGTTGCTGTCGCGTACCACCGTCGCCGCGTCGTTGGCGGCGTCGGCCGCGACCGGCCACTCGTGGCCGCAGTCCGCGCACACCCAGTTGGCGCCGTCGACATAGGTGTTTTCCAGGGTGCATTGCGGGCAGGCGGGTGCGGCGGGCATGGGAGTCCTTGATACGGCGACGACGGCGAGCCGCCTATTGTAGCCGCCCGCCCCGTGCCGCCGTGCGGCCGCGCCAGCCGCAGGAATCTCATGTCCGCCTCGTCCGGGTCCCGTCTCGCGATCTACGCCGCGCTCGCCGGCAATCTCGCCATCGCCATCGCCAAGTTCGTCGCCGCCGGGCTCTCGGGCAGCTCGGCGATGCTCAGCGAAGGCGTGCATTCGCTGGTGGACACGGTCAACGAGCTGTTGCTGCTGTACGGGCTGCGCCGCGCCGCGCGCCCAGCCGATGCCACCCATCCGTTCGGGCATGGGCGCGAGCTGTACTTCTGGAGCTTCATCGTCGCCCTGCTGGTGTTCGCACTCGGCGCCGGGGTGTCGCTGTACGAGGGCATCGCCCACATCCGCGATCCGCAGCCGGCCAGCGACCACACTCTCAACTACATCGTGCTGGGGCTGTCGCTGTTGTTCGAGGGCGGCTCGTGGTGGGTCTCGCTGCGCGAGTTCCGCGCGCGCAAGGGCCGCCTGAGCTACGTGCAGGCATTCCGCGAGAGCAAGGATCCGAGCCTGTTCACCGTGCTGGTGGAGGACAGCGCGGCGCTGATCGGCCTGCTGATCGCGCTGGCCGGGCTGCTCGCCGCGCAGTGGCTGGACATGCCGGAACTGGACGGCGTCGCCTCCGTCGGCATCGCCGCGGTGCTGGCCTGCTCGGCCTTCGTGCTGGCGCGCGAGACCAAGGGCCTGCTGATCGGCGAGCCGGCGGCGCGCCCGCTCGGCGACGCGCTGCGGCGCATCGCCGCGGCCGATCCGGACGTGCGCGCGGTCAACGGCGTGCTCAGCGTGCAGATGGGGCCGGACCAGGTGGTGGCCGCGCTCAGCGCCGAGTTCGAGGACCAGCGCAGCACCGCGCAGATCGAGGCGTGCATCGAGCGCATCGAGGCCGCCGCGCGCGCCGAGCACCCGGAGCTTCAGGCGCTGTTCGTCAAGCCGCAGACCCCGGAGACCTGGCTGGCCCGGCGCACCGCGCTGCGTCAGCCGCCGCCGGCCTGAATGGGCGCGGGCCAGTGCGACTTGCGGCCCTGCGCCGCTTTTCGTTAGGGTAGCCGGGTAGCACCCCTCTCATCGCGCTGTGACTGTGCCGGCGTATCCCCCTTACTCACTGAACGAGGTTTCCCATGGAGATCGCCAATGGGCTTGTCGCCACCATCCACTACACTCTCACCGACGATGCCGGTGAAGTGATCGACCAGTCCTCGCCGGACAATCCGCTGAGCTACCTGCACGGTGCCGGCAACATCGTGCCGGGCCTGGAGAAGGCGCTGACCGGCAAGCGCACCGGCGAGTCGGTCAAGGCCGACGTGATCCCGGCCGAAGGCTACGGCCCGCGCCACGAGCAACTGGTGCAGCAGGTGCCGCGTGGTTCGTTCCCGGATGCCGCGTCGCTGGCGCCGGGCATGCAGTTCCAGGCGCAGACCGACCAGGGCCCGCTGCTGGTCACGGTCACCGAGGTCGGCGAGCAACTGGTGACCATCGACGGCAACCACCCGCTCGCCGGGCAGGTGCTGCACTTCGCGGTGGAAGTGGCCGGCGTGCGCGAGGCCACCGAGCAGGAAAAGAACCAGGGCCACGCCGGCGCCGCGCTGTAAGCGGCCCGATTTCCTGTTCCCCACGAGGCCCGCCGATGCGGGCCTCGTGCGTTCCGGGCCGCGCTTGCGTCGCGCCGCGGCTTGCCCCACAGTGCGCGGCCCTCCCGCCCCCGGCACCGTCATGCGCCTCGGTATCGACTTCGGCACCAGCAATTCCGCCGCCGCCGCGGTGATCGACGGCCGCGTGGTGCCGATCGACTTCGGCGCGCAGCAGCAGTTCCGCACCACGGTGTACTTCCCCGAGGTGATGCGCGACCCGGCCGAGTTCGACCTGACGCCGGCGCTGGAACGGCAGGTGGACGAGCTGATCGAATCCGGCCGCCGCGATGCGCTCGCCGCCGGGCGCGAACGCAGCCCCGACGCGTTGCGCCGCGATGCGATCCGGGTGGTGCGCCGGCAATGGATGGAAACGCAGATGCGCGAGCCACGCAGTTCGGCGGCACTGCTGCAGAACGCAGTGTATGGCGACGACGCGCTGGACGCGTATTTCGTCGAGGGCGAAGGCAACCTGGTGCAGAGCCCCAAGTCGATGCTGGGCTACAACCTGCACCCGCGCGCGCGCCAGACCATCACCGGCATCGCCGCGCACATTCTCGAACACATCCGCCTGACCGCCTCGCAGCAACTGGGCGTGCAGGTGCGCCGCGCCCTGCTCGGGCGCCCGGTGCAGTTCCGCAGCTCGATCGGCGAGGCCGGCAACGCGCAGGCGCTGGAGATCCTGCATGGCGCGGCGATCACTGCCGGCTTCGACGACGTCGCCTTCCTGGAGGAGCCGGCCGCCGCGGCGATGCACTACCACGCGGTCAGCCGCGAGCGCCACGCCGCGGTCGTGGTCGACATCGGCGGCGGCACCACCGACATCGCCTACGCCAGTGTCGGCGGCGACGCCGCGCCGCAGGTGCACCGCGCCTGGGGCATCCCGCGCGGCGGCACCGACATCGACCTGGCGCTGAGCCTGGCCGGATTCATGCCGCAGTTCGGCCGCGGCATCACCCGCGTGCCCTCGCACCACTACGTCGAAGCGGCGATGGTGCAGGACACCACCCGCCAGCGCGATTTCCGCCAGCACCGCTACGACGGCGTGCCCGCCCCCTACGACACACGCCTGCAGGCGCTGCAGGAGCCCGGCAACACCGCGCGCCTGTACCGCGCGGTGGAGCGCAGCAAGATCCGCCTCAGCGACGCTGAGCGGCACGAGGAAACGCTGGACTACATCGAAGCCGGGCTGCAGGTGCAGGTGCAGGCCGAGGAACTGGTGCAGGCCGCACGCAGCTACCTGGAGGCGCTGCAGGAGCTGCTGGCGCAGGTCAGCCAGGACATCGGCGGCGATCCGGCCGCGGTGTTCCTGACCGGCGGCATGTCGCGCGCTGGCTATCTGCAGCGCCTGGTCGCCGCGGCGTTCCCGCAGGCGCGCCTGGTCCACGGCGATCCTTCGTTCGGCGTGGTGCAGGGCCTGGCGCTGGCCGCCGCGCAGGACTAGCGCAGCACGGGCCTGGCGGGGGCGCCCAGCGACAGGCCGTGCTCGGCCGGCGCACTGCCTGCGGCCGACGTTGTTCATACTGTGGCGGCGCGACTGGCGTAGCATGGCGGCACGCTTCAGCGTCACGTCGCTACGCGCGTCTCGTCCGGCCGTTCCTGTCGCCCGACTCGCTTCCTTCTCGCGCCACCCTCCGTCCTGCTGCAGGCCGGATCCTTCGGAGCGCCATGTCTCCCGCCCCTGCCACGCTCCAGGCCCAGCGCCTGGCGTCGCCGCTCCAGCCACCCCGCCGGCCGGCACGCCCGGCTCGCGGCGGCTGCGCATGAGCGAGCCGATGCGGGAAGCGGCCGACCCGGCCATCACCTGCGACCGCTGCGACGCGATCTGCTGCCGCCTGACCGTGCTGGTGATGCCAGACGACCAGGTCCCCGAGCATCTCACCGAATACACCCGCGAGGGCCTGCACGTGATGGCGCGCGACGAGGACGGCTGGTGCGTGGCGGTGGACGGCGCGCGCATGTGCTGCTCGATCTATGCGCAGCGCCCGGCGGTCTGCCGCAAGTTCGCGATGGCCGGCCCGTACTGCCGCGAGATCCGCCGCACCCACCACGAGCAACTGACCCGTGGCATTCCCCTGACGATGTACTGACTGCAGGAGTTCCAGCATGGCACGACCGACCAGCACCACCGCTTCGCCCAGCGCACGGAACGCACGCGGCGCCAGCGCCGCCGACAAGGCGCAGAAGGGCCTCAGCCGCGAGCGCATCGAGGCCGACCTGGCCGCCTTCCACCAGGCCGGCGGCCGCGTCGAGGTGCTCGGCACCACCCGCGTGCTGAAGAAGGTCGACGTCGCCGACGCCGGCTAGCGCCACCGGCGCGCGCCGCCATGGCGCGTGCCTGCGCAGGATGCCGCGAGGATGTGGACGCCGGTCCGCGCCAAACGATGGCGCGGCGCCCGGCACGCCACGACGACGCCTCCGGTTGTGGTCGACGCCCGCACCGGCCAGTCCCGATGCGGCGTCTTCCGGAGCCAGCACCGGCCCGAAGCACGGCGCCGCCTTCACACCGAAAGCGCATACTGCGATCTCTTCCAAGGTCTCGGCTCGGCATGCTCCTGCGCTCTCTGTCCGCCGAACTCGGCCAGCCCGCCTGCGGCAACTGCCGCGATGGCGAGCCGCTGGATTTCGTCGTGCGCATGGCGTTCCAGCCGATCGTCGATGCCGCCACCCGCTCGATCTACGCCTACGAGGCGCTGGTGCGCGGCGAGGACGGCAGCGGCGCGGCGGCGGTGCTGGCGCGGGTCCGCCCCGAGCAGATGTACCGCTTCGATCAGACCTGCCGGGTGCAGGCCATCGCCACCGCCGCGCAGCTGGGCCTGCGCACGCGCCTGTCGATCAACTTCATCCCCAACGCGGTGTACGAGCCGGCGACCTGCATCCGCCTGACCCTGAAGGCGGCCGAGCACTTCGGCGTACCGACCGGCGACCTCATCTTCGAGATGAGCGAATCCGAACGCGTCGCCGACCTGCCCAAGGTCGTGCGCATCCTGCGCGACTATGCGCAGCGCGGCTTCCTCACCGCGATCGACGATTTCGGCGCCGGCCACTCCGGCCTGAACCTGCTCGCCGATTTCCAGCCGCACCTGATCAAGCTGGACATGGCGCTGATCCGCGGCATCGACGCCAGTGCCGCACGCCGCCACATCGTCGGCGGCATCGTCGCGATGGCCGCGCCGCTGGGCTGCCGCATCCTCGCCGAGGGCGTGGAAACGCCCGAGGAGTACCGCGCACTGCGTGCGCTGGGCATCGACCTTTACCAGGGCTACCTGTTCGCAAAACCGGCGCTGGAGGCGCTGCCCGAGGTCACCGAGGCGCAGTGGGACGCGCTGGAACGCGCCGACTGAGCGACGCGCTGCCGCACAGCGCACGCCAGCACGACTTGCCCGCGGCGACCACGCTTGCGACCATCGCGCCTCCCCTGCGTGTTCCGAAGTGCAATGCCCTCGCTCCATACCCTGCTGCCGCCGTGGACACACCGCTGGCTCGACGTGATCGTGCCCGGCGCGCAGATCGTGCTGATCGTGCTTGCGGCCTGGTTGCTGCGAACCGTGTTGCGGCGGCTGATCCGGCGCCTGGGCGAGCACTACGCGCTGCCGCCGGAGCTGGTGATGATGGCGCGCCGCGGCAGCGGCTTCGTGATCTACGCGGCAGCACTGCTGCTGATCCTGGACCGCTTCGGCGTGTCCGGCACGGTGCTGTGGACCGCCTTCACCGGCTTCGCCGCGGTCGCGGCGGTGGCGTTCTTCGCCGCCTGGAGCGTGCTGTCCAACATCTTCTGCACGCTGCTGATCTTCACCACCCGCCCGTTCCGCCTGCACGATCACATCGAGCTGCTGGAGAACGGCGAGAAGCCCGGCCTGAAAGGCCAGGTGATCGACATCAACCTGATCTACACGACGCTGCGCGAGGAACGCGACGGCGACGGCGAGAGCGTGCTGCAGATCCCCAACAGCCTGTTCTTCCAGCGCAGCACCCGCCGCTGGCGCGGCCATCCGGTGCCGCCGGGACTGGGCTGAGCGCCCCACCATCCGCGATGCTGACGCCATCCACATGACGCAGCCGGTATGGTCGATGCCAGCCGCCTGGCGCGGCGATCTCCCCTTTCCCGACCAGGTACTGCATGGAACCCATCATTCATCCGTTCGCCGACCTCTTCGCCCAACTCGGCCTGCCCAACAGCGAGCCGGAGATCCGCCAGTTCATCGCCCAGCATGCGCCGCTGCCCGATGGCATGCGCCTGGAAGAGGCCCCGTTCTGGACGCCCGCGCAGGCGCAACTGCTGCGCGAGGAGCGCCTGGAAGACGCCGATTGGGCGATCGTGGTCGATCACCTCAACATCGCGCTGCACGCGCAGCCCAAGCCTTGACCCGACCGCGCCGGCTGGAGCATCAACGCAGCTGGCTGTCCTTGCTGCCGCGGCGGTTGTAGCCGCTGTGCTCGTGCTGTGCGCGGTCCTGCGCGTCCTGGCAGGCCACGCACAGGCGCACGCCCGGCACCGCCTTGCGTCGCGCCTCGGGAATCGGCGCATCGCAGTCCTCGCAGTGGCTCAGCCCCGGGCCCTGCGGGAGTTGGCTGCGTGCCCGCTTGATCGCATCCTCGACGGTCGCATCGATCTGGTCCTGCACCGCGCCGTCGCCTGCCCACCCAGTGGCCATGGTCGTCTCCGCACTGTTGCCTTGCCTGGATGATGCGGCCGGCACCGGCAAATGCAATGCACGCCGGCTTCACCTGGCCGAGACGTTCATGCGGCGCCGCGCCGCAGTCACCAGATCAGGTCGTCCGGCACCTTGAACTGGCTGTAGTACGGATCGTCCTCGCCGCTGGCCGGCGTTGCCGCCAGCGCATCGAACACGATGGTCGACGGATCGCGGGCGAAGATCTTCTCCACCACCGCGCGCGGCACCGCCACGTAGCCGGCATCCAGCCGCGCGATCACCACGCTGCCAGCGATCAGCTGCGCGCGCAGCGCCGCATCCACGCGCAGCCGCTGGATCTTGCCGGCATCGGTGAAGTGGTAGTCAATCTCGCCGTCGGCCTTGAGCGCGTGGCTTTCGACCAGTTGCCGCGCCTGCGCGCGCTGCTCCTGCACACGCGCCTGCGCGTTGCGTTCGGCGGACAGGGCGCGGTCGCGTTCCACGCGCTCCTGTCGCAGCCGCTCGCTCTCCAGTTGCTCGGCGCTGGGCGGCGGCGGGGTCTTGCCCTGGCGCGCCTTGGCCTGCTCGCGCGCGACCTGCGCCACCTGGCTCTTCTTCACCAGGCCGGCCTTGAGCAGTTGCTCCTGCAGGGGATTGCGCATCGGAAGCGTCCACGGACTCGGATTCGGGAGCCGCATGATACCCGCAGCGCCGGCAGCCGCCCGCGAAGGCACGGGTGTCGGATGCCCTGACGCACGCGGCACGCTAAGGTGGCGGCATGGAGACCCTGCGCTATCTCGTCGGCTACCCGCCCCATGTCCTGGACCAAGTCCGCGAGATGATCGCGCGCCAGCGCCTGGGCGACTGGCTGCGCAGACGCTACCCCGAGGCCAACACGGTCCGCACCGATCGCCAGTTGTACGACTACACGCAGGCGCTCAAGGACCGTTGCATGCGCAGCGCCGAGCCGCTGCACAAGGTGATCTACGACAACCGCCTGCAGGCGGTGAAGCACGCGCTGGGCACCCACACCACGGTGTCACGGGTGCAGGGCGGCAAGCTCAAGGCCAGCCGCGAGATCCGCATCGCCGGCGTGTTCCGCGACGCGCCGGCGGCGTTCCTGCCGATGATCGTCGCCCACGAACTGGCGCATCTGAAGGAAAGCGCGCACAACAAGGCCTTCTACCAGCTGTGCGCGCACATGACGCCGGACTACCACCAGTTGGAATTCGACCTGCGCCTGTACCTGACCCAGTTGGAACTGGGCGAGCACTGAGATGCCATCGCGTGCGGGCGCCCGCCGGCGCCCGTACACTGCCGCCCCCGACCGATCGCGTACTGCCGATGTCCAGCCCCGTCCGTCTCGACAAGCATCTCGCCGCCCTGCTGCCGTGTTCGCGCGGCGAGGCGCAGCAGTACATCGAGGGCGGCTGGGTCAGCGTGGACGGGGTGGTGGTCGAGGAACCGCAGACGCCGATCACCACCCAGCAGGTGGCGCTGTTGCCCGACGCGCAACTCGGCCCGGCGCAGCCGGTCACGCTGCTGCTGCACAAGCCGGCCGGGATCCGCGCAGAGGATGCGCTGGCATTGGCGACGCCCGGCACCCGCAGCGCGCTGGATGCCAGCGACATGCGTGTGCTCAAGCGCCATTTCCTGCGCCTGAGTCTGCCGCTGCCTTTGGCGACCGAGGCCAGCGGATTGCTGGTACTGAGCCAGGACCGCCGCGTGCTGCGGCGGCTGAGCGAGGACGCGGCCACGCTGGAGCAGGAATTCGTGGTGGAGGTCAGCGGCACCTTGCAGCCCTATGGCCTGCACCGGCTCGCGCACGGCCTGCGCCATGGCCAGCGCACGCTGCCGCCGTGCAAGGTCAGTTGGCAGAGCGAACAGCGCCTGCGCTTTGCGATCAAGCACGTGCAGCCGGGCCAGTTGCACGACATGTGCGCGCAGGTCGGACTGCAGGTGAGCGGGCTGCGCCGCCTGCGCATCGGCCGGATTTCGCTGGGCAAGCTGGCGCCGGGCGAGTGGCGCTATCTGCCGGAGGGCGAGCGGTTCTGAGGGAGTGCGGGTGCGGCCTCGCCGATCGTTGTTGCCGGCGGCCGTACCCTCACCCCAACCCCTCTCCCGGGGGAGAGGGGCTAGGAGCGTGCGTGCTCAGGGCTTTGCCAGCGCGCGCTGGATGGCCTGCTCGGCCAGCGGCGCCATCACCGCATAGCCGGCGTTGTTGGGGTGCACGCCGTCGATGGCCACGGTCTTGTCCATGCCGCCGTCGCGGTTGCTCAGCTTGCTGTAGTAGTCCAGATACACCGCGCCCTGCTGCTGCGCGTACTGCTGCATCCAGCTGTTGAGCGCACGTACCTTCTGCGCCGGCTGCAGGCCCGGGCGCCACGGATAGTCGGTCACCGGCAGCACCGAGGCCAGCACCACCTTGATGTGGTGGGCCTGGGCCAGTTCGGTCATCGAGCGCAAGTTGTCCTCGATCATCTCCAGCGTGGACAGCCCGGTGTTGCCGGCCAGGTCGTTGGTGCCGGCCAGGATCACCACCACCGCCGGCTTCAGGTCGATCACGTCCTGGCGGAAACGCACCAGCATCTGCGCAGTGGTCTGCCCGGAGATGCCGCGGTTGACGTAGGCGGACTTGCCGGGGAAGAACGTGGTGCCTTCGCGGCGGCCCCAGGCGTCGGTGATGGAATCGCCGTAGAACACCACGCGCGGCGCGTCCGCGGCCGGCGCCGGCAGCGCGGCATTGTCGGCGCGATAGCGCTGCAGTTGCGCCCAGTCCAGCAGGCGCTGCTGCATCGCCTTCACTTCGTCTGGCTTGAGCGTGTCCGGCGCACGCGTGTACAGCGCATCGACCTTGCCCTCCAGCGCCGCGGTGGACGTGGGCGTTGCCGCCTGCACGGCGCCGGCGGCAGTGGCGCACAGCGCGATGGCGAGGGACAACAGCGAGGGACATTTCATCGAGGCATTCCTTGTGCGGACAACGGTGATCGCACAGTGTAACCAACCCTCCGGATTGCCCATGCGGCGCTGCCGCAGCGCCGCCGCGACTGCGTCGTATCGCATGCGATTCAGCCCGTGCTCACGCTGCGGCGATCGCCGACAGCATCGATGGCGCATATCGCTGCGCTCCGTCGCCATGTGCATCGTGGCGCACGGTCGATGCCTTGCAACGCAGGGCTGCGACCGCCATCGCACCGTGCACCGACATGCGTCACGCGCGTGCCGCGCCGATGACAGCGCGATGCCGTCGCCATCGTTTTTCGCTATCGCCGCAACCTTTTGCGAACGCCCTAACTTTTTCGTAAGTACATGACACACAAGGATTTCCGCTTCTAGGATGGCCGCGGACGTGACGGGGGGATCCTCACTCCCAAGCCCCAAGGACATCCATGAAAACGCGTGATGCACACCAGAACCTCACCCGCCTGCGGCTGGCGTTGATTCCCGGCTTGATGTTCAGCGCAATGGCGATGGCGCAGTCCGCAGGCACTGCAGCGGCGGCGACCGACACCAGCGCCGCGAGCGCGCAATGGCACAGCGCCTTCTCCGGCGGCACGCCGTTCGCCACGCACAGCCTCTGGGACAGTGCCGGCGGTGGCTTCCTCAACACCCGCTTCGCGCCCGGCGAATGGCAGATCACCCCGTTCAACGCGGCGCGCCTGAAGACCGCGTGGACCTTCACCACGCAAGGCGACGTCTCGGCCACCCCAACCGTGCAGGGTACGGCGCTGTACGTGCCCGACTGGGGCGGCCAGCTGTATCGCATCGACACCCAGCTGGGCAAGGCGGTGTGGCAGGTGAAGCTGTCCGACTACACCGGCATCGCCGGCTCGCTGTCGCGCAACAGCCCGGCGATCGCGCGCGACAGCGTGCTGGTCGGCGACCAGGCCAGCGGCACCGTGCTGGCGATCGACAAGACCACCGGCAAGCTGCTGTGGAAGACCCTGGTCGAGCCCAATCCGCAGGCGCGCATCACCGCCTCGCCGGTGATCTACGGCGACCGCGTGTACGTCGGCGTGTCCTCGGGTGACTGGGGCGGGCTGAGCGCCGGCTACAAGTACACCTTCCGCGGCAGCGTCGCTGCGCTGGACCTGAAGACCGGCAAGCTGCTGTGGAGCTTCCGCACCGCGCCGGAGGGCTACACCGGTGCATCGGTGTGGGGCACGCTGGCGATCGATCCGCTGCGTCAGCGCGTCTACGCCACCACCGGCAACAACTACTCGGTGCCGACCGAGGTCGCCAGCTGCGTCAAGAACGCCAACGGCGACAAAACCGCGCAACTGGCGTGCATGGCGCCGGACAACTACGTCGACTCGGTGCTGGCGCTGGACATGCGCAGCGGCAAGCCGGTGTGGACGCGCCGCCTGCAGGGTGCCGACGCCTGGTCGCTGTCGTGCCTGGTCGCGCCGACCAATGGCCTGTGCCAGGACCCGCAGGGACCGGACTACGACTTCAGCGGCGGCGGCGCCAACCTGTTCACGGCGATCCGCAACGGCAAGCCGCAGGCGCTGGTCGGCGCCGGCCAGAAGAGCGGCGTGTACTGGGCGTTCGACGCCGACACCGGGCAGACCGTGTGGTCGACCCAGGTCGGCCCGGGCGGCACCGCCGGCGGCATCGAATGGGGCTCGTCGGTGGATCCGTTCTCCGGTCGCGTGTACGTGGCCATCAACAACAACGAGCACACGCCGTACACGCTGGCGCCGGGCAACACCGAAACCTGGAACGCCGGCTCCTGGGCCGCGCTGGATGCGGCGAGCGGCAAGATCCTCTGGCAGGTCAAGGTGCCGGGCACCGATCCGGTGCAGACCGCGTTCGGCGCCGGCGGCCGCGGCCCGCTGGCGTCGTCGCCGGGCCTGGTCTATGCCGGCTCGATGTCCGGCGCGATGACCGTGCTCGATGCCAAGACCGGCGCCACCCTGTGGAGCTTCGACGCCGGCGGTTCGGTCTCCAGCGCACCGGCGATCGTCGATGGTGCGGTGTACTGGGGCGCCGGCTACAGCCGCTTCAACTTCGGCACAGGGGTCAACAAGCTGTACAAGTTCGTGCCGTCGAACCGGCGCTGAGCGCAGCCGCGCTTGCCGTAACGCGTCCATCGCCTCTCCTGCGCAAGCGGGAGGGGCGATGTCGCATCTGGCTGGAGCGCATCGCCTCGCGTGCGCAAAAAAAGCCGGCGGGCTTCGCTTCCACGAAGCCCGCCGGCCTATCGACGTCTTGCTCAGTTGAACGTGTAGTCCAGGGTCAGGAACATTTCCCGACCGTTGTACTCGCTCGCGGTCTGCCCGGTGGTGACGAACTCGAAGCCGCCGGCGTAGTACGGAATCGCACCGACCTTGTCGAAGATGTTCGACACGGCGAGCTTTGCATGCAGATCCGGGGTGATCTGCAGGCCGACCGAGCCGTTCCAGGTGATCCACGCCGGTGCATGGCCCCGGTAGGTGGTGTCCTGCACGGTGACCTGGTTGCCATCCTGGGTGACCTGGCACACGCCAGTGGAGATCGTCTCGCCGCCATTGGACACGGTGACCATGCTGGGCTGGATGCCGTTGGGCAGCACGTCGCAGCCGGCGTAGTTGGGTGCGCGCATCCGGCCGTTGCGCACGCCGGAGATCGACACGTTCCAACGGCCCTTGGTCCAGTCGGCGATCCAGGTCATGCGGCTGGCCACGTTCTGGTAGCGGGTGTTCTGCAACGGATCCGACGCCAGCACGCGCTGCTTGTACGACAGGTTGTTGGTGTAGTTGATGCCGGCGCGGAAATCGCCGTAGCCATCGGTGTGGAACTTGTAGTCCAGCGTCGCATCCACGCCGGCCACGTACAGCGAGGCTTCGTTGATCGGGCCCGACTGCACCGACACGATCTGGCCGTTGGCATCGCGCGTCACCATCTGGGTGACCATCCGGCAGTACTCCGATCCGGCCACGTGCGCCGTGTACGGCGACAGGCCCGAGATGCCGTTCGGCTTCAGGCCGGTCAGGCAGCCTGCCTCGTCGGCGAGCACGGTGTCCTGGCCCAGGTACTGGATGGCGTTGTCCACGCCCATGTTCCAGTAGTCGGCCGACACCGAAAGCCCCTGCACGCCCGGTACCTGCCAGACGAAGCCGTAGGTCCAGGAGTGCCCGGTCTGCGGCAGCAGCAGGCGGCTGCCGTTGGTGTAGAGCGTGTAGTACTGCGAGGTCGGGCGCTGCACGCTGTTGCACCAGGTGTTGTTGTTCTGCCCGGCCTTGATCGCGTTCACGCACTGCAGCGGGTCGGCATAGAAGCCCACCGGCGAGGTCGAACCGGTGAGGTAGATGGCCTGCATGTCCGGCGCCTTGAAGTTGGTGCCGTAGCTGCCGCGCAGCAGCAAACCGTCGTACGGACGCCACTCCAGGCCCGAGCCCCAGGTACGGGCGATGTCGGCACGGCTGGCGTCGTTGTACTTGTCCAGGCGACCGGACAGCGTCCAGGTCACCGTGTCCAGCACCGGCAAGCGGAACTCCGTGCCCAGCGAGAAGCGCTGGCGGGTGCCGGCGCCGGTGAGATAGGCGCCGAACGGGTTCTGGAACGTGGACGGATCGGCCGCGCGCGGGTCGGGCGACAGCTTGAAGCCGTTGTGCGCGGCTTCGAACACCGCGGCCCAGCCCACCGACCGATCGGCCCAGGGCAGCTTGAACAGGTCGCCGTTGACGCGCAATTGCGCCTGGTCGAGCCAGGACGAAGCGGTGTTGACGCCGGTCACCGCGAACTGGTCGTACTGCTGCGGGGTGATCGGGTTCCAGAACTGCTGCCAGTTGAACGCGTAGATCGGCAGGCCGTCGGCGGTGGTGCCCTGCTGCTGGCCGAGGAAAAAGTTGTTGGTGGCCTGCGCGTTGTAGCCGGTGAACTCCTCGCGGACGATGTACTTCTGGGTGTTGAGGTTGAGGTCCCAGTTGAAACGCCCGTCGAACACGGTGCCGCGCAGGCCGGCCTGCAGGTTCCAGTTGCGCTCGCGGTCGTAGGTGTTGGCGCTGACGCCGATCTCTTTCTGGGTCAGCTGGCGGATCACCTGGTTGACCGTCTGCCCGGTGGTCTGGTCGTAGAACGGGCCGGCGCTGAACACGTTGAGCTGCGTGTTGGAGATGCCCACGGTCTGGTACAGCGCGGCCGAGCCGTAGAACTGCAGGCCGTTCTGGAAGTCGTACTCGCCCGCCAGATAGCCGCTGTTGCTGATGCTGCCCGGGGTCAGCACCCAGTTCTGGAACAGCGCCGGCTGCGCGCAGTAGAAGCCGTTGTCGGTGACGCCGGTGACCTGGGTGCCGTTGGTGGTCACCGAGTGCGACTGGGTCAGGCGCGAGTTGGTGAACTTGTCGCAGGTGCCGGCGGGCGGCGTGATGTAGCGGCCGTTGGCGTCGGTGGCCGACAGGGCGATCGCGCCGGCGGCATCGTACTGGTAGCCGAACATGCGCGAGGCCGGCCCCCAGGCGCCGTAGCCCGCGTCGGCCACGGAATCCTGGTAGGGCCGGTCCATGCCCCACAGCGCGCTGCGGTTGGAGTGCTCCAGGTTGTAGGTCACGTGCCAGTTGTCGCCCGCGCGGCCACCGACGAAGTTGATGTCGCCGTAGTCGCGGCCACCGCGCGTCGCGCCGCCCAGGGTGACCTGCAACTGGTTGCCCTGGTAGTCCTTCTTCAGGATCACGTTCACCACGCCGGCGACCGCATCCGAGCCATAGATCGACGACGCGCCGGAGGCCAGCACTTCGATGTGATCGATCATCCCGGTGGGGATGTTGTTGAAGTTCTGGAAGTTGCTCTGCTTGTTGAGCGGCTGCGGGTAGTCGACCACGCGATGGCCGTCGATCATCAGCAGGCTGAACCCGGGGCCGAGTCCGCGCAGGTTCACCGAGCGCGCATTGACCGAACTGGAGCCCCAGGAGGCCGGGTCGGACACCTGCTGGCCCACCTGCGGCAGCGAGTCGAGGAACTCCCACAGCGTGGTGTAGCCCTGCTTCTTGATCTCTTCGCCGGTGATGGTGACCACTGGCGCAGGGCCTTCGACCTCCACCCGCGGGATCAGCGATCCGGTGACCGTCACCGCCTTGAGTTCGACCGGCTTGTCGGCCTTGCCGGCACCACTGGGCGGGGCCGCGTCATCGGGCGCGGATTGCGCCATGACAGAGGGCGCCCACAGGGCGAGCGCAACGGAACTGGCGATGAGTCCACGCCGGAAAGCGATTCTGTTCACTGGTCTCCCCCCACAGGAGCGATCGATGTTCGAGATGTGCCGAGCCCGCCCTAGCCCCCTGGCCTCGCGCGGGCCGTCCGCGAAGCGGTGCATACACGAACAAAAAGTTCATATATGTGACGCCAGCGTTATAGGCCGAATTTGAATCGATGCAAGCTGCGTTGCAGCACAACGCGGATCGATTTAAGTAATTGAATCTACTGAAATTTGCCGGAAAGCTTACAGAAAGGTTGCAGCTACTCCGAGTCCGCCGGTCCGGGAGCTCCCAAGGGGTCTTGGCGCTGCGGCGAAGGGGCGCGCAAGCAGACACGCCAGGCGACGCCGAAGGCGCACCATCGCCTGGCGAACGCCTGTCGCATGGGAAAGACGGCCGTGTCGCGCTGCCACCGCCGTCGCCGCGTCACCACGCAAATCGCGCCGCCTCGCATCCACTGCGCGGCATGATGGAACGCACCGACATGCCAGCAGCGCGAGCGCTTCTTTCGCGCCATCACACGCAATGTGAGCAGCTGTCTACGAAACCGGCCTTCCGAGCGTGACGCCTGGCACGCAATCGCGGGGGCGTCGCCCGTAGCCTCGGCAGGCACCCTGAACTCGGGTGCAATGGCATCCGGTCCCCTGCCGGATGGTCTCGTCCCTCTTCGCAAAAGGAAGATCGATGAATCGCAAGCATGCGTTGTACCTGGCGTTGCTGGCTGGCATCGCCAGTCTGTCCCCCGTCGCCATGGCTGCCATTCCCCCAGCAGCCGAAATGGATTCCGCCCCGGTCGAAGCCCGCCCGGATGCCGCCGCGCTCGGTGGCGCCGAGTTGCGCAGCCTCACTCCGGGCAGCGCACACGCACCGCGCCTGATCGAACTGGCCGCGCCCGACAGCACCAAGGCGGCAGCGATGAAGCAGGCACGCGGGCAACAGGTCAAGAACGGCCAGCCGCTGCAGATCGGCTTCTCCCGCGACGTCGCCAAGCCCGACATCAACCTGCGCCGCCTGTCCTGGCAGACCCTGCCCAATGGCGCGCAGGTCACCAGCTTCGAGATCGTCTCGACCAATGCGCAGGCGTTGCGCGCAGCGCTGCAACTCAGCGGCAGCGGCGCCCAGCCCGGCGATCCGCGCAAGGCGACGCTGCGCTTCGCCGGCGAGGATGGCCGCGTGTTCCAGCAGAGCGGCGCCGATTTCGCCGGCAGCCAGCCCGGCTGGTCGGCGGTGATCGCCGGCGCACGCATGGTGGTGGAGATCGAACTGCCGGCCGGCCAGTACCCGCAGGGCTTCGCGCTGAAGATCCCGCAGCTCTCGCACCTGGACATCAGCCCGGTGGCCAGCGACACGATGATGCGGCCGATGATCGGCGAGAGCGATTCGTGCGAGCGCGACATCGTCTGCCGCGCCAATCCGACCTCCGGCTTCACCTCGGCGGCCAAGTCGGTGGCGCGCATGACCTTCACCAGCGGCGGCAGCACCTACCTGTGCACCGGCACCCTGCTCAACAACAGCAATTCGCCGAAGAAAGCGATGTTCTGGAGCGCGGCGCACTGCATCAGCACCCAGACCGTGGCCAATACGCTGCAGACCTACTGGTTCTATGACGCCACCACCTGCGGCGGCTCCACGGTCAATTCCAACTACACCACGCTCGGCGGCGGCGCCTACCTGCGCTATACCAACACCACCCGCGACACCACGCTGCTCGAGCTCAAGAGCGCTCCGCCGAGCGGCGCGTTCTACGCGGGCTGGAGCAGTTCGGCGATCGGCTCCACCGGCACCGCGATCGAGGGCATCCACCACCCGGCCGGCGACGTCAAGAAGTACTCGCTGGGCAAGGTCACCGCGCTGTCCAGCTCCATCGACGGCAAGTCGCCGCTGTACCGCGTGCAGTGGAGCACCGGCGTTACCGAAGGCGGCTCGTCCGGCTCCGGCCTGTTCACCGTCAACAGCAGCGGCGCCTACCAGTTGCGCGGCGGCCTGTATGGCGGCTCTTCGTACTGCAGCGCGCCGAGCGATCCGGACTACTACTCGCGCTTCGCCGACGTGTATTCGTCGATCCAGCAGTACCTGAGCCCGTAAGCCAAGGTCCGGGAGGGCCGTACTCCCGCACCTGCGCCTAGGACAGGCCGTCTCACACGGGCGGCCTGTCCGTTTCGCACGCGGTGGCACACACCGGCTACACTCGACGCATTCCCCTACCGGCAGATGCGCATTGGCCAAGCCCAATTACTCTTTCGAAAAACGTCAGCGCGAGCTGGCCAAGAAGAAACAGCAGGAAGAAAAGGAAGCGCGCAAGCGCGAAGCGCGTGCCGCAGCCGCCAAGCCTGCTGCGGACGGCGACGCCGCACCGAACGACGCCGACACCGCCAGCGACGCCTAGGCCATCGCGGAACGGCAGGCACCCGCCGCCCAGCGGGACGCTTCCATCCGTTGCCCCTGTCGCGCGACGCACCTGCATCGACGCGACATGACCGGTCTCGCGCTCAGTCGACCTTCTTGGCCAGCATCGTGCCCAGCACGAACAGCACCAGGGCGATGGCGATGCCGGCCCAGAACAGGAACTTGGCGACGCCCATCGCCGCGCCTGCCACGCCGCTGAAGCCGAGCGCGCCGGCGATGAGTCCGATGATGGCGATGATGATGGCCCACTTGATCATGATGCGGTCTTCCCGAAACGAGGACATGCGCACGCCATCGCGGCGTGCACTGGCGCCGGCAAATGGCCGGCGCTGATGCGGGAGACTAGCCAGCGCGGGATGCGCACGCGGTGAAACACGGGTGCACGCGCCGTGCACGCATCGCCACCGCGCATGCTGCAGCACGCCCTTCATGTTCGCGATACAGTACTGCGGCAACACTGCGGCAACAGGCGCGGCAACCTGCGCGTGCACGCACCGCCTCTGCACATCGCCTCCACCCTCCCGTCACGGACCGCGCGCGCGCCGCCCGGCACAGTGCAGGCGGGCACTGTCGCCCGCTCGGAGATCCGCATGGCCAGCCCGCAGGAACTGGAAGAGAAATTCTGGAAGGCATTGAAGTCCGACCGCACCGTGATGCTGGGTCTGGACGGCGTCGAGGACGGCCACGCCCGCCCGATGACCGCGCAGTTCGAAGGCGATCGCGGCGGCCCGATCTGGTTCTTCACCTCCAAGGACAACGCGCTGGTGCAGAAGCTGACGCAGAGCCAGCGGGTGATCGCGGCGTTCAGCGCCAAGGGCCACGATCTGTTCGCCAGCATCAGCGGCACCCTCAGCGTCGACAACGACCAGGCCGTGATCGAGCGGCTGTGGAACGGCTACGTCGCAGCGTGGTACGAACAGGGCAAGGAAGATCCCAAGCTGGCGTTGCTGCGCCTGGATCCGGATCACGCGCAGATCTGGCTCAACGGCTCCAGCCTGCTGGCCGGCATCAAGGTGCTGTTCGGCATCGATCCCAAGCAGGACTATCACGACAAGGTCGCCGACGTGCCGCTGCGCTGAGCGGCACCTAACGCGATGCACGCCAGCCGGCCGTTCGCCGGCTGGCAGATATACCATCAGGGAACGGACGCGACCGGCAGACGCTGGCGGATGGCCTCACGCAGCGAGCGTTCGCACTGTCGCGTCGCCGCGTCCACGTCGTTCTCGGCCAAGGCTTCGGCACGCGCCAATGCAGCGAGTGCGGCAGGCTGGTCGCCACGCCGCGCCGCCATCAGCGCCTGGCAGCGCGGCCGCAACGCCGGCACCGCCCAGTCGAGGTCGGCCGTCAGCGCCGCATCCAGGGGATCGGAAGCGTCCTCACCGGCCATGGCCCGCGAGAACGCGAGTTAGCATCGCAGCAGCGCGATCATGCTGTGCCAGGATTCGGCGACCGGCGCGGGCAGGGTCGCGACCTGCGCCTCGAAGTCCGGCTGCAGGGCCGCGACTTGCGTCCACTCGCCACGGTTCTGCATGGCTTTCAGCGTGAACCAGACATAGAAAAACCAGCCATCGCCGTCCGCGAGCAGGGCCAGGCGGTGTGCCGGCAACTTGTCCGCGGTGACGCCGCGCGATGAGAGGCCGTTGAGTTCAGCGAGTACGTCGACGAGGGCGTCAGAATCGCGCGGGCGGGCCTGTCGCAACAATTGCAGACCATCACTGGCCCCGCTCGGACTCTGCGAGGGCACCAGATTGACCAGGCCTGCCGCCAGATTGAACACCGCTGCGCCGGTGCAGAACGCGCCGCTGGAGCTGCCCAGTCCCAGGTGCCATGCCAGCAGTCCGCACCCGGCCGCCGCGAGCAGATTGGCCAGCGGACCGCCGGCGATCAGCAACAGATACTGCCGGCGCACCGCCGCGTAGGGGTTGGGCACCGCGATCACGCTGCCCGCGTTGTCACCCGGACGCTGGCGCTGCCAGCGGATCCGCCAGCCGCGACGGCGCGCGAGCAACTGCAGCGGCCCCACGTGCACCCGGCACACGGTCATGCCGATCGCCCGCCCCGCCAGCACATGCCCGCCTTCGTGGATGGCGACCGTGACCAAGGCCGCCAGCGGGAATAGCAGCATCGCCAGGAATGGCTCCAGCGAGGACGTGACCAGGTGCGCCAGGGCGAAGCAGCCGGCCAGCATCGCCAGCGCCCCCACGCTCATCAGGACGCCGCGGACGCCACGGAACAGCAGATCGAGCCAAGGCGGCGCCGCCCAGGGCATGGAGGGTTGTGCGCCGGCACTCATCCGCACCTGCCCTCGCGCTGCGCGCCCAGCACCGCACCGCGCAGCAGCCCGTTGCGATCGCGCCCTGCGCCGTAACGCGTCTTGCGTCGTCTACCGAGCCCTTGCACGTGTCGCCTGTGCCGTCCGATCGTGCGCCTGTTGCGACTAGCGACGATAGCGCACCGCCAGTTGGGCGGCCGCGGCGGCGCGATGCCGGCGCAGGGCCAGCCCGAGCGGGCTCATGGTGGCGACATCGGCGTCGCCCGACTGCTCTTCCAGGGCGCGCTGCACCCGTGGCGACAGCCCCCAGTCGGCGGAAATGGCCTTGGCGCAGTGCGCCGACCACGCCTCCAGCATTTCGGTCATCGCCGCCGGCGTGGGGGCTGCCTCGGCGTGGCGTGCATGGACATCGCGCAGCACCTGCACCACCGAGACCGCGCCCAGCCCGCACAACAGCGCCAGCAATTGCGCGGCGTTCGCATCCTCGCGGTCCGGGACCTGGGAGGCGGCATGCGCCGACAGCAGGGTGTGTTCCCACAGCACCGCCGCACAGCGGCCGAAGACGCTGCCGTCGTCGACGATCACCGGCTGCAGCAGCGCCGCCAGCACGATCTGGCGCAGGCCCTCCGTACCGAGCAGGGCCACCGCCCGCTCCAGGTTCTCGATCGGCTCGGGATGGCGGCGGTAGACGACGCTGTTGGCGATGCGTAGCAGATTGCCGGCCAGCGCCGGATCCTGACCGAGGATCGTGGCGATGGCATGGGCGCCGGCGGCCGGATCGTTGATCGCGCGGGTGAGCTGCGGTAGCAGATGCGGGCGGCGCGGCGTATAGCGCGGATGCGCGTCGATACGCGCCAGCACCGCGGCAGCATCAGCCATGACCGCCGGCGCGACCGCGGCCGATGCATTGACCGGTCGACCGGCGAACGCCAGTTCGCACAGCCGCGCCAGGATCGCGGCGTCCGGCACCGGCTCCAGGTCGAGCAGGGCCGGGTCGGCGAACGGGTCGATGCCCTGCTCCGCGGCGTCGACAGGCGCGACTGGCGCAGTGCGTGCAGACGCCGCCGGCGTGTCGGGCAGGCCGGCATCGTCGGCGCCGACGCGCGCCTGCGGCGCCTCGGCCGCATCGCCTTCGCCACGGCGCAACCACCACCAGAGCCCGGCTCCCAGCACCAGCACACCCGCACTGATGGCAATCCACATGATCGGCACGATCGTCGTCATCCGCAAAACATCGCCAGGTCCCCGCGCCCGGCCACCGGTGCGCGCCCATGCGGCGCGCCATGTCATTCAAGCACGCCGCGCGGGTTTCTGCGCAACGTCGGCGTCACGCGGCCGCCGACCTCCGTCAGGTGGCCATGGACAGCGCGCGATCGCACAAGCCGGTGGCAAGCAAGCGGCGTGCCGCAGCGCCCACCAGCGCGCCGTCCAGTTGCAACGCCGATGTCCACAGCGCACCGCGCAATGTGCGCGGCCGATCCGGGTCCAGGCCCAGGGACGCACGACGACTCGCCTCTCGGCGGCGGCGGGACCGGGCGCGCTCAGTGCGGCGCCGGCGCGGACACCGTGCGATGGCCGTAGCTGAGCACCCGGGTCAGCTTCCAGCCGTCCGGGTCCTGGCGCCACACCATCACGAACTTGGCGATGCCCTCGCAGCGGCCGCTGGCCAGTTCGCAGAAGCGGTGTTCGCCTTCCTCGATCGCCCCGAAGTCCTTGACCGGGTAGACCCGCAACGTGCCGGGAAGCAGTTCGCGGCGGACCTTGCCGCAGATCCATTTGCGCGTGTTGTCGACGACGCTCGCGCGATCCCGGGTGACGCCGCCGGTGTCGTGGTAGAACTCCACGTCCGGCACGAACATCGACTCGAACACGGCCATGTCGCAGCGGTTGTAGGCATCGAACAGGCGCTGATCCAGCGCCGCGACGGTGTCGAACAGCGGCCCCGCCGCGCCGTCATCGGCCGGCTCCGCCGCGCCGGCCACCGCCGTGCATGCGAACAGCCACAACGCTCCCCAGGCTTTCATCGGCAAGCTCCCCGTGTGTCGATACGCCACTATGGGCCTGTCGCGACAGCGGCCGCAACACGGCCGCATGCGGGCACGCGACCGCGTGCGCGACGCACGCCTGCCGCAGCGCGCGGCAGGCATGCTCGCCGACGACGGCAAAGGCGGCGCCTGCACCCGTGGGCGCTACATGTTGCGCCGATACTCGCCGCCCACCTCGTACAGCGCGTGGCTGATCTGGCCAAGGCTGTGGGTCTTGACCGCCTCCATCAGCGCCGCGAACACGTTGCGGCGCTCCCGCGCGGTGCGCTGCAGCGTGCCCATGCCGGCGCCGTCGGCGGCCAGCGCCAGCGCGTTGCGGCGCTGCTGCCAGTCGCGCACGTTGCCGATCTGCTGGTCCTTTTCCTGCTCGGTGGAACGGATCAGCTCGATCTCGGTCGCGGTCTCGCCGGCATGCTCCTTGGGCAGGAAGGTGTTGACCCCGACCAGCGGCAGGCTGCCGTCGTGCTTCTTGTGTTCGTAGTACAGGCTCTCTTCCTGGATCTTGCCGCGCTGGTACATGGTGTCCATCGCGCCGAGCACGCCGCCGCGCTCGCTGATCGCCTCGAACTCTTTGTACACCGCTTCCTCGACCAGATCGGTGAGCTGCTCGACGATGAAACTGCCCTGCCAGGGGTTCTCGCAGAAGTTCAGCCCCATTTCCTTGTTGATGATCATCTGGATCGCCACCGCACGGCGCACGCTTTCCTCGGTCGGCGTGGTGATCGCCTCGTCGTAGGCGTTGGTGTGCAGGCTGTTGCAGTTGTCGAACAGCGCGTACAGCGCCTGCAGCGTGGTGCGGATGTCGTTGAACTGGATCTCCTGCGCGTGCAGCGAACGACCCGAGGTCTGGATGTGGTACTTCATCATCTGGCTGCGCTCATTGCCGCCGTAGCGCTCGCGCATCGCCCGCGCCCAGATCCGCCGCGCCACCCGGCCGATCACCGTGTACTCCGGGTCCATGCCGTTGCTGAAGAAGAAGCTCAGGTTCGGCGCGAAATCGTCGATGTGCATGCCGCGCGCCAGGTAGTACTCGACGATGGTGAACCCGTTGCTGAGGGTGAAGGCGAGCTGGCTGATCGGGTTCGCGCCGGCCTCGGCGATGTGATAGCCGGAGATCGAGACCGAGTAGAAATTGCGCACCTTCTGCTCGACGAAATACTGCTGGATGTCGCCCATCATGCGCAGCGCGAACTCGGTACTGAAGATGCAGGTGTTCTGCGCCTGGTCTTCCTTGAGGATGTCGGCCTGCACCGTGCCGCGCACGCTGGACAGGGTTTGCGCCTTGATCTGCGCATAGGTCTGCGCATCCACCAGCTGATCGCCGCTGACCCCGAGCAGGGCCAGGCCGAGACCGTCGTTGCCCGGCGGCAGTTCGCCGTGATAACGCGGGCGTTCGCGGCCCTCGAACAGGCGCGCCAGGGTCTGCTCGGCCTGCGCCCAGCGCTGCGCGTCGGCCTTCAGATACTTCTCCACCTGCTGGTCGATGGCGGTGTTCATGAACATCGCCAGGATCATCGGCGCCGGGCCGTTGATGGTCATCGACACGCTGGTGGTCGGCGCGCACAGGTCGAAGCCGGAGTACAGCTTCTTCATGTCGTCCAGGGTCGGGATGTTGACCCCGGAGTTGCCGATCTTGCCGTAGATGTCCGGGCGCGGCGCCGGGTCCTCGCCGTACAGGGTGACGCTGTCGAAGGCGGTGGACAGGCGTGCGGCCGGCTGGCCGACGCTCAGGTAATGAAAGCGCCGGTTGGTGCGCTCGGGCGTGCCCTCGCCGGCGAACATGCGGATCGGGTCCTCGCCGGTGCGCCGGTACGGATACACGCCGCCGGTATACGGATAGCTGCCGGGCAGGTTCTCCTTGCCGAGGAAGGTCAGCAGTTCGCCCCAGCTCTTGTAGCGCGGCGCGGCGATCTTCGGAATGGACTGGTGGCTCAGCGACTCCCGGTAGTTCTCCACCCGGATCGACTTGCCGCGCACCGCGTATTCTGTGACCGGATCGGTGATCGACTTCAGCCGCTGCGGCCACTCGCGCAGCAGCTTCAGCGATTCGCTGGACAGCGACTGCAAGGCATCGTTGTAGCGCTGGCGCAGCAACAGCAGGGTCGCGTCCACGTCAACGTCGGACGCCTCGGCGGATGCACGCGACGCCGGCAGCAGATCCTGCGCCGCATACAGTTCCAGTTGCGCCGGCAACTGCGGATCCTGCAGTTCGTGCAGCGCCTGCCAGAACGCCTGCGCACGGTCGGCGGCCTCGGCCTGGCGCAGCACCGCGGCATTGAGCGCCCGGCCCTGCTCGGCGATCTCGGACAGGTAGCGCACGCGTGCCCCGGGGATCAGCACGGTGGCGCGCGGCTCCTTCAGCGTGGTGTCGAGCTGCGGGCGGAAATCGCAGTGTGCCGGCGGGCCAGCGGCGGCATCGGCCTGCGCGGTCAGCTTGTCGCGCAGCAGGCGGCACAGATTGACGAACATCCAGCTCACGCCGGGGTCGTTGAACTGGCTGGCGATGGTTGGGTACACCGGCACCGCCTCGTCCTCCAGCTGGAACGCCGCGCGATTGCGCCGCCACTGCTTGCGCACGTCGCGCAACGCGTCCTCGGCGCCGCGCCGGTCGTACTTGTTCAACACCACCAGTTCGGCGAAGTCGAGCATGTCGATCTTCTCCAGCTGGCTCGGCGCGCCGTAGTCGCTGGTCATCACGTACACCGGGAAATCCACCAGATCGACGATCTCCGAATCGCTCTGGCCGATACCGGCGGTCTCCACGATCACCAGGTCGTAGCCGATGCCCTTGAGCAGCGCGATGCAGTCCTTCAGCACGCGGTTGGTGGCGGCGTGCTGGCGCCGCGTGGCCATCGAGCGCATGTACACGCGCGGGCTGCGCAGCGCGTTCATGCGGATGCGGTCGCCGAGCAGCGCACCGCCGGTGCGGCGCCGGCTGGGGTCCACCGACACCACCGCGATGCGCATCTGCGGGAAGCTGGCCAGGAAGCGGTTGAGCAGTTCGTCGGTGACCGAGGACTTGCCGGCACCGCCGGTGCCGGTCAGGCCGAGCACGGGCGCGGTGCGCCGGCTGCGCGGCTCGGCCGCGGACGCCGTGCCGGACTGCCACTGCTTGCGCAACAGCGCCAGTTCCGCCTCCGAAAACGCCCCGTCCTCGATCGCCGACAGCATCCGGCCGATGCCGATCTCGTCGTCGATGTCCGGCAGCGGGGAGCCGGCCGGCGTCGCGCCACGCGCCTGCGCCGCGGTCTCGCGCCCGTGCCCGGCGCGCGCCACCACGTCCTCGATCATCTCCACCAGGCCCATCTTCATGCCGTCGTTGGGGTGGTAGATGCGCTCCACGCCGTAGGCCTGCAGTTCGGCGATCTCTTCCGGGGTGATGGTGCCGCCACCGCCGCCGAACACCCGCATATGCGCGGCGCCGCGCTCGCGCAGCATGTCCACCATGTACTTGAAGTACTCCACGTGGCCGCCCTGATAGGACGACAGCGCGATCGCGTCGGCATCCTCCTGCAGCGCCGCGCGCACCACGTCCTCGACGCTGCGGTTGTGGCCGAGATGGATCACCTCGGCGCCCTGCGCCTGGATCAGGCGGCGCATGATGTTGATCGCTGCATCGTGGCCGTCGAACAGGCTGGCGGCGGTGACGAAACGCAGGGGACTGGCGTCGGTCTGCGGCAACGGAACGCGGGACGCGGGAAGGCTCATCGTGCGGACATCGAAAAGAGAATGCCGCGATTCTAGGCGCGCAGCGCGACACGGGCAGGTTGCGCTGCAGCATCCGCACGCGGGCGGCAAACCGCGTACGCGACGTCGCGCCTGGCTATCCGCTGCATGAATACGCCCGCGGCCGCGCGTCAACACACATGCCGGTCGCGGCGTTTCCTCCCGCGTCGGCACCCCGCCGATGCCTTCGGAGACATCGCATGTTCGCTCGTCCCTTGTTGCTGGCCACCCTGCTCGGCGGCGCGCTCGCCGGCGGCATGGCCGCCGCGCCCGCGCAGGCGCGCGAAGTGGTGGAACTGTCGGTCCGCACCGCGCCACCGCCGCCGATCGTGGAACGGGTGGTGGTGCGGCCAGGTTACGTGTGGATGCCCGGCTACTGGCGGTGGAACGGCCACCGCCACGTCTGGGTCGCCGGCCGCTACGTGGTGGAACGGCCGGGCTACGTCTACGTCGGCCCGCGCTGGGAGCACTACGGCCCCGCCTATCGCTTCCACGCCGGCTATTGGGCACGTCACTAGTCCCAGTTCCCCCAAACGAGGCCCGCGATCGCCGTGCAGGCGGCGATCGCGGACGACGCCGCCGCGGCATGCAGGGCCGCGGCAAGGCGTCAACAACCACTGCCGCCCATGGCGCCAACGTGCGCCCCCTCCCACGGCACCGGCGTCGGTCACCGCGACCGCAGGACCGGCCCGGGCCACATCGCGCCGCCCGCCCCTGTGCGCCCCGCGCCAAAACCGCCCTCTCCCGCCACGCACGCACCCCTCGGCGAACGCGCGCACACCGCCGGTGGCGTCGCACAGCGCCGCGAGATGCCCGCACAGCCCGGCCACCACGCCATCGCACCGGCGCGCGGCAATTGCTTTAAAATGCCGCCATCGCGACGCTCAGGGCCTGTTCCGGAACCGTCGCGTTTTTGTTTTGCGCCACCCCCAGGCACGGTCCTGGACCATGGTGCCCGACACCTGCAACGCCAGCGGAGCCCCCATGCTTTTCGAAACGCTAGCCAACACCGGCCACGAACAGGTCGTCTTCTGCCACAACCGCGACGTGGGACTGCAGGCGATCATCGCCATCCACAACACCGTGCTCGGCCCCGCCCTGGGCGGCGTGCGCATGCGCCCCTACGCCAACACCGAGTCCGCCCTGCAGGACGCGCTGCGGCTCAGCCGCACCATGACCTACAAGAACGCGCTGGCCGGGCTCAACATCGGCGGCGGCAAGGCGGTGATCATCGGCGACCCGAAGAGCGACAAGTCCGAAGCGCTGTTCCGCGCCTTCGGCCGCTACGTCGATTCGCTGGGCGGCCGCTACATCACCGCCGAGGACGTCGGCACCGACGTCAACGACATGGAGCAGATCTACCTGGAGACCGAGTACGTCACCGGCGTGCACCAGGTGCATGGCGGCTCCGGCGACCCGGCCCCGTTCACCGCCTACGGCGCGCTGCAGGCGCTGATGGCCTCGCTGCAACGCAAGTTCGGCCACGAGGAGATCGGCAAGACCAGCATCGCCGTGCAGGGCCTGGGCCACATCGGCATGGAGTTGGTGAAGCTGCTCAAGGAACGCGGCGCCAAGCTGTACGTGACCGACCTGGATCCGGCGCTGGTCGCACGCGCGGTGGCCGAGTACGGCGCCGAGGCGGTGGACCCGGACGACATCTACGACGTTGCCGCCGACGTGCTGGCCCCGTGCGCGCTGGAGAGCGCGCTCGACGAGGCCAAGCTGCCGCGGCTCAAGGTCAAGATCGTCTGCGGTACCGCCAACAACCAGTTGGCCAATCCCGCGGTCGGCGAGGAACTGCACCGCCGCGGCATCCTCTACGCGCCGGACTACGCGGTCAACGCCGGCGGCGTGATGAACGTGTCGCTGGAGATCGACGGTTACAACCGCGAACGCGCGATGCGGCTGATCCGCAGCATGTACCACAACCTCGGCAAGATCTTCGACCTGTCCGAGCGCGAGAACATTCCGCCGCAACAGGCCGCCGACCGCATTGCCGAGGCGCGCATGCAGGCGATCGGCAAGCTCAAGCTGCCGCTGGGCCGCACCGCGCCGCGCTCGATGGGCCATCTGCGCGGCGAGTGACGCCGCGCACCGCCTGCACCGCAGGCGGACCGCAGATCGCAGGGCCGGGACGTCCCGGCCCTGCTTGACGGATCGACCCCGCACCGGCGCCGCACGCGCCGGGCCGGGTCCCCGGACTCAGAAGCCCAGGCGATAGCGCAGCGACACCGCGCGGTCGTCGCCACGCGGGCCGAAGCGCTGGTCGTAGCCCAGCCCCAGCAGCCCGCCGTTCCAGCGGGTCTGCAGGCTGGCGCCGAACAGGCCACCCGAACGCGCCGGCTGCAGGTCCACCAGCGGCGCCCAGGCGTTCACGCCGACGAAGCTGGCCTGCCGGTCCAGGCCCTGCGCGGCCAGCGTCTGCTGCCACTCGGCGTAGCCCTGCAGCGACCAGCCGCGCCCGCCGACGCCGCCACGCAGGCCGGCCAGCGCCTGGCTGCGCGAGGAACTGGCGGCACCGGCCATCAATCCGAAGCCATCGCCACCCTGTTCGCGGAAGCCATCGCTGTCGATGCGGCTGTAGTCGGCGCCGGCATACGGCGTCAGCCATGTCGGGCCGCGTCCGAGCCGATAGCCGACCTCGACGCTGGAAGACAGGAAGCGACCGGCATAGCGGCTGGACGCGTCGGCGACAGCGTCGCCGAGCAGCAGGCTGCGGTCGAGCTCGCGCTGGTACTGGCCGGTGCCCAGTTGCGCCAGCGCGTAGGCGTCGCCGGCCACCGCGCCAAGGTACGCCTGGCCCTGCACCTGGCGGTTGCGGCTGCGGTCCAGGCCGCCGGCGTCGTTGGCGCGGCTTTCGCCGAAGGCGAAGCCCGCCACCGCGTGTTCGCTCAGGCGCAGGTCCTGGCCCATCAGCCAGCCATCGAGCTGGAACGCGCTGCCGGCGAAGCTGCCCTGCCCGGTCTCGCCCAGGCGCTGGCTCCAGGCGCCGACCGCGCGCGGCTGGTCGACCAGCGTGTCGAAGCGGCTGGACAGCGCGCGCCGCTGCAGGTCCATGGTGTCGAAGGTCATCGCGGTGGCCGCGGCATGCGCCTCGCCGGACAGGCTGCGCAGCGTCGCCGACGCCGCTGCCACGCTGGGCGACTGCTGCACCGCGCCGGCCGCCTTGAGCAGGGCGCCGTCGACCGTGGCCGGAGCCTGGCTCAACTGCGTGTTGAGCTGCGCGAACGCCGCATCCACGCGCGTCGCCGAGGCCAGCGTGGCGGCGGTGATGTTGCCGAAGCTGGCCGCGGCAGCGGTGACGCTCAGCGACTGCACGGTGATCGAGGCGCTGGTGGCGTCGTAGGACAGCGACGAGGTCAGGAACACGTTCGACGGCGTGGTCACCGAGGCGAAGGTGCCGGTGAGCCCGCCATTGGCCTGCAGCACCGTGTACGCGGTGTTGTTGACCACGTAGTCGCGCTTGCCCAGCACGTACAGCGAACCGCCCTGCAGCACGGCGCTGCCGCCGACCGAGAGCTTGTCGCCGACCAGCAGGGCCAGGCGGCCGTTGCTGCTCTGCACGTAGTTGCCGCTCAGGCTCAGGGTGGCCGCGCCGACCTGGAAGGTGCCGGCATTGGCGACGCTGCCGCCGAGCGCGCCGGTGCCGATGAAGGTCGCGCCGTTGCTGATCGCCACGTTGGAACTGCCGAGGCTGGCCGCGCTGAGCGTGCCGCCCTGCACCTGGGTGTCGCCGCTGTAGGTGTTCTGCGTGCCGCTCAGGGTCAGCGTGCCGCTGCCCTGCTTGATCAGGCCGCCGCTGCCGGCGATATCGTTGGCCCAGGTCGAGCTGCCGGTGAACCCCACCGTCACGTCGCCCCAGTCGAATCGGCCCGGTCCCTGCACCGCCTTGCCGACGTTGAGCAGGCCGTAGCCGAAGGTCGCATCCACGCCCGGCGTGCCCAGGTCGGTGGCGGTGCCGAGCAGGGTCTGCCGGACCAGGTCGTTGGTGAAGTACGGGAAGGCCTGCCAGACCAGCGCCGCCGCACCGGACACCAGCGGCGCCGCGTACGAGGTGCCGCTGCCGTAGTAGTAGTCGGGGTTGCTGGTGGACGTGGTCGCCTTGGGATCGACGAACACCTCGGTGCCGGGCGCGACCAGGCAGTAGCGCATCGCCGCGCCGCAGGCGTTGGAATACGAGGCCAGCTGTGTGCCGGTGGTGGAATCGGTGGCCGCCACCACCAGCCAGCCGCGCTCCAGGTCCGCCGCAGGCAGCGTGCCATTGGGGCCGGCCTTGCTGGGCAGCGAGGCGATGTCCGAGGGCGTGGCCTTGGATTCGTTGCCGGCGGCGAACACCACCAGGCCGCCGTTGCCGAGCACGAACGGGCGGTACTCGTCGGCGATGGCGTTGGTCGAATTCAGGTCGGTCCAGTAGATGCCGCCCCAGGAGTTGTTCATCACCTTGACCCCGGCATTGATCAGGTCCTGGTGCACCTGGGTCAGGCCCAGGCCGCCACTGACCTGGTTGCCGCTGCCGCTGCCGTCGTCCTTGGGCGGCGTGTCGGAGATGATGCGCGCGGACACGATCTGCGCGCCCGGCGCGATGCCGCCCGGCCACTGCCCGACCGACTTGCCCGCCGCCAGCTGCGCCACGGTGGTGCCGTGGCCGTCGACATCGTCGACCTTGGTGTTGTTCTGGCTCGGATCGACGTAGATCAGGTTCGACACCACCCGTCCGGCCAGCGCCGGATGGTTGCGGTTGACGCCGGTATCGACCACGCCGATGCGGTAACCGCTGCCGTCGTAGCCGGCGTTGTGCGCGGCCAGCGTATTGGTCAGGGTCAGGTGCGCGTCGAACGCCGGCTGGGGCGGCGGCGGCGAAGTCGGGGGAGGCGACGTCGGCGGCGGCGGTGGGGGCGGCGGCGGCGAGGTCGGTGGCGGCGAGGTGGGCGGCGGGCTGCCGTGGACCAGATTGCCGCCACCGCCGCCGCCGCCACCGCACGAGGTCAGCGCAACCGCCACCGCGGCTGCCAGCAGCGACCGTGTCATCAATGCCCGCATGTCGTTCCCCTCTCCCTTGATCTGCCGCACCGTCCGGTGCCATTCCCATTCATCGGCCGTCGGCGACGGCGATCACCCACGCCAATCTACACCGAAACATCGCCCACGGGACGGCCGCCCCGGGTCCCTGCGATTTGGCAGAACCCGCGCCGCGGCAGATAATCGGAACACCACTTTCGTAAGGGTTTGCCATGACCGAGATCGTCATCGCCGCGGCCAAGCGCACCGCCATCGGCGCGTTCCTGGGCCAGTTCAACGGCGTGCCCACGCCGACGCTGGGCGCCGCGGCCATCCGCGCCGCGCTGGAGCAGTCCGGCATCCCCGCCGCCGACGTTTCCGAAGTCATCATGGGCTGTGTGCTGCCGGCCAACCTCGGCCAGGCTCCGGCGCGCCAGGCCGCGCGCGCGGCCGGCGTGCCCGACGCCACCGGCGCCACCACCATCAACAAGGTCTGCGGCTCGGGCATGAAGGCGGTGATGCTGGGCCACGACCTGATCAAGGCCGGCTCGGCCAGCATCGTCGTCGCCGGGGGCATGGAATCGATGAGCAACGCGCCGCACCTGCTGCCCAACTCGCGCACCGGCAACCGCTACGGCAACTTCCAGGCGGTCGACCACATGGCGTGGGACGGCCTGACCAATCCCGACGACGGCCAGGCGATGGGCGTGTTCGGCGAGGCCACCGCGGAGAAGTTCGGCTTCAGCCGCCAGGACCAGGACGCGTTCGCGATCGAATCGGTGACGCGCGCGCAGGCCGCACAGCGCGATGGCGCCTTCGCCGACGAGATCGTTGCGGTCGCCGTGGCCACCCGCAAGGGCGAGGTGCAGGTCGACAGCGACGAGCAGCCGGGCAAGTCCGACGTGACCAAGATCCCGGCGCTGAAGCCGGCGTTCAAGAAGGACGGCACGGTCACCGCGGCCAGTTCCTCGAGCATCTCCGACGGTGCCGCCGCACTGGTGCTGCTGGGCGCCGACGAGGCCGCACGCCGTGGCGTCGCGCCGCTGGCGCGGATCGTCGGCCACGCGACCTTTTCGCAGGCGCCGGAGTGGTTCACCACCGCACCGGTGGGCGCGATCCGCAAGCTGCTCGACCAGGTCGGCTGGAGCCTGGACCAGGTCGACCTGTTCGAAATCAACGAAGCCTTCGCCGTGGTGGCGATGGTGCCGATCAAGGAACTGGGCCTGGACCACGCCAAGGTCAACGTGCACGGCGGCGCCTGCGCGCTCGGCCATCCGATCGGCGCCTCCGGCGCGCGCCTGCTGGTGACATTGCTAAATGCGTTGCGCAGCCGTGGCGGCCGCCGCGGAATCGCGACGCTGTGCATCGGTGGCGGTGAAGCGACGGCCATCGCCATCGAATTGATTTGATTGGAATTAACCCCTGAAACACAAAAATGAATGCGCGTGCGCTTGACAGCCGACTTTGGCTTGTCATCATGTTGAGGGCGCGCATTCGCGCGTTGCCTAACTAAACGACGAGGATAGACACAATGAGCATCAACAAGCTGCTGATCGCAATGGCCCTGGGTCTGGCCCTGGCCGCGTGCTCGAAGCAGGAGCAGGCCCAGGACGCCGCGCAGTCGGCTAACGAAGCCGCCACCGACGCCCAGGCTGCTGCCGACCAGTCGGCTGCCGCCGGCGCCCAGACCGCCGACGCCGCTCAGGCCGCTGCCGACACCGCCGCGACCGCCGCCAACACCGCTGCCGACGCTTCGGCCGCTGCCGCCGCTGCCCCGACCGATGCCGCTGCCGACAAGGCTGCCGACACCGCCAAGGCTGCGGAAGACACCGCCGACAAGGCGAAGGACGCTGCTCAGGAAGCCAAGAAGTAATCACTTCTTGCTTTTTGCAGTCCTGAAAGAGCCGCTGGTCCGCCAGCGGCTTTTTCTTTGCCTGGTATTTGCCGAGGAACGCGGCAGCGGCGCCACCAGCGTGCCGGCACAGCGTGTCACGAAGGGCGGCGAGTGCAACGACGCACGCATGTTCGCCTCGCGCGAATGCCGCACCGTCTTCCGCCGCTGACGTCGCCTCGCGAACACGCGTCCCGCAGGATTTTCGGTGCCATTGCGTCGCCATCGCGTTGTGCGCGTGCGCGCTGTACGCATGACCCGCACCCACGCGCCGCACCGCCGGCTACGGCCACGCGACCTGCTGGACGCCAATGGCGAGCGACGTGGTCGATGGGCACTGCCGCCATGCGCCGCGCAAGGGCGGGCATGTACGCGCGAACGCCGGGCATCTGCATTGCACGCATCGTCGGCATACGACTGCTAGGGCGCGCATCGCCGTGGCTGACTCCGCACCCGCAGCACCTCCCCCACCAGCGGCAGCGCCTTCCTGAACACTGTCCAGCGCCACGGCCCCGCCTTGACGCAGGCTGCATGCGCGCCCGCCTAGGCTGCGCCGCGTCACCCACCCGTGGACGGAGAAGCCGCATGAACAAGACCCCGATCGTTGCCCTGCTGGGCGCCCTCGCACTGGCCGGCTGCCAGGGTCCCGAATCGCAGCAGGCGCAACGCGACGCCAAGGTCGCCGCCGAGCAGACCGGCGAGGCCGCCAAGGAGGCCGCGGGCCAGGTCGCGCAGGCCGGGCGCGAAGTGGCCGCCGACGCACGCGACGCCGCGCACCGCGCCGCCAACTCCGATGCGGTGCAGGATGCCTCGGCCGCGGCCAAGGAAATGGCGGCAGATGCCAGCGAGGCCACCGCCCAGGCCGCGCAGAAGGTTGCCGACAAGGCCCGCGAGAACGCCAACGAAGATCCGCACAACGGCGACCGCGAGCACCGCTGAGTCACCGCCGCCCCCGCCTGTGCGGGGGCGGCAGCTGCGGCGCGGCGCGTGCCGCGGCGCACCGGTAGAGGAGGTCTTTTTTTGTGACGCCGGTCCAAGGCGTTTGCGCCGTCACAGTAGACTTTTGCGATGCCGATCCTTCTTCGCGTGCGGGCCAGGACCCGCCTAGCCCTCCTGTTCTCCGCTGCGGTTTTCGTGCTGATCGGCTTCGGTGTCTTCTCAGGCGCGCAGCGCTCGATCTCCGATGCCGAACGCGTCGCCCACACCCATGAAGTCCTGCGCAACATCGACGAGGTGCAAGCCACCTTGCTGATGACCGAGTCCTCGCTGCGTGGCTACGAACTGACCAACAACCAAGCCTTCCTGACCCTCTATTACGACAGTGCCGAGCGCGTGCCACGGCAACTGGCGCAACTGCGCAAGCTGGTCTCCGACAATCCGGTCCAGATCGCCAATGTGCAGACGCTGGAGCGACTGATGAACACGCGCCTGACGCAGATGCGGCAGATGCTGGCGGTATACCAGCGCGACGGCCTGGAAGCCTTGCAGCGGGCGATGGCGCCGAGCGTGTATCAGAGTTCCAGCGCGATCCGCGATCAGGTGCAGCAGATGATCGACGTGGAGCAGCAATTGCTGCAGCGCCGCGACCTGTCCAACCAGCGCAGTTCGGACATGCTGCTGGCGCTGGCCCTGGCCGGCATTCCGTTCGGCCTGGGCAGCGTCGGCGTGGTCTACGCGCTGCTGTTCCGCGAACTGCGCAACCGCAGCAACGCCGAACAGGCCGCCTCGGTCGCCAACGAGAAAATGGAAGCCAGCATCACCGAGCTGGAGCGCACAAGTGCCGACCTCAACGCGCTCAGCCGCTATACCGGCCTGCTGCAGAGTTGCGTGGAGCCGGCCGAGGCACTGACCGTGACCGCACGCCTGCTCGCCGCACTGATGCCCGACACCGGCGGCAGCGTTTACCTGCTGCGCGCCTCGCGCGACCGCGCCGAGGAGATCGTCAGTTGGGGCGAGCCGCCGGTTGGCAGCGAGCCTGCTGTGGCGCCGCAGGACTGCTGGGCCTTGCGTCGCGACAAGAGCCATTTCGTGCACGCACAGGGCCACGATTCGGCCTGCGCGCATCTGCGCGAGGATCCCTACGCCGCCGGCGCCAGCACCGCCTGCATTCCGCTGTCCGCGCAGGGCACGCAATTGGGCTTCGTGTTCCTGGCCGGGCGCGGCACCGGTCCGCTGCCGCGCATCGCCATCGCCGAGGCCGCCGCCGAGCAGTTGTCGCTGGCGTTGAGCAACCTGCGGCTGCGCGAGTCGCTGCGCCTGCAGTCGATCCGCGACCCGCTCACCGGCCTGTTCAACCGGCGCTACCTGGAAGAATCGCTCAACCACGAACTGGCCCGCTGCGGACGCCGGCAGATGCCGCTGTCGCTGCTGATGCTGGACGTGGACCACTTCAAACAGTTCAACGACCTGCACGGCCACGGCGGCGGCGACGCCCTGCTGGCCGCGGTCGGGCAGATGCTGTCGACGCGGCTGCGCGGCGAGGACATCGCCTGCCGCTACGGCGGCGAGGAGTTCACGGTGATCCTGCCGGAGACCGGGCCGGAACAGGCGCAGGCCATCGCCGAACAGATCCGCAGCGCCGCCCAGCAATTGAGCGCAACCGTGGACGGCAAGGCGCTGCCGGCGGTGACCATGTCGATCGGCGTGGCCAGCTATGCGCGCGATGGCGTGGTCGCCACCACCCTGCTGCGCAAGGCCGATGCGGCGCTATACCGGGCCAAGCGCTGCGGCCGCAACCAGGTACAGGCCTACGACCCGGCGCTGGACGGCATGGGCTGAACCGGCGGCGGTCGCGGTCGGGCCGCCGTTTTGAAGAAAGCGTCACAAAACCGACGCGATAGAGCGGCGATAGTCGCGCTTCCCCCGACTGGAGACGACAGCCCATGTCCATCTGGAAAGACCAGGGTCCCGCGCGCAAGGATGGCCTGCCGCCCGTTCCCGGTAACGGCGCGTTGCCGCCGGAGCCGCGCCCGCCGGGCGATGCCGCCCAGGGCGAACCGCTCGCCGCGGTCGCGGCCGCCGCCCCTGCCGCCCGCGCCCCTGCGCCGGCACCCGCCGCGAAGGAATCGCTGATCGCCGCCGACATCAGCATCGAGGGCAAGATCGAGGGCACCGGGCACATCCGCATCGCCGGCAAGTTCAAGGGCGACGTCAACGTGCAGGGCGACCTCACCATCGAGACCGGCGCCAAGCTCAGCGGCGGCGTGCGCGCCGACAAGGTGGTCATCGCCGGCGAGCTGGAGGGCAACATCGAATCCGCCTCGCGGGTGGAACTGCTCGCCTCCGGCGCACTGATCGGCGACGTCAAAGCCGGCTCACTGACCGTGGCCGCCGGCTCGCGCATGCGCGGCCAGGCCGACTTCGGCTGGGACGACGACAAGCATGCCCGCAAGGGCGGCAAGCCCGCGGAGTCCGACGCCGGCGCATGAGCAGCCCGCGTCCCGGCAGTCCGGGGGCAACCCGGACCTGCCCGCACTGCAAGGCCACCATCCTCGAAAGCGCCAGCGTCTGCCCGGCGTGCAAGCACCATCTGCGCTTCGATTCGGCGGTGCTGCAGCAGTCGGCGCCGTCGGCGCTGGTGCCGCTGCGGGTGGAGGGCAGCATCCGCCACCCGGACGACGGCAGCGCGTGGGAATACACCGTGTTGGTCAGCATTCGCAACGGCCGCGGCGAGGAAATCAAGCGCCAACTGGTCGGCGTCGGCGCCATGCTCGACGGCGAGGAACGCAGCTTCACGCTGTCGGTGGAGGCGACGCCGGTGCGGGGTGGGAAGCGCGGGAGGCACTAGCGCCTGTGGCGCTGGGATTGGGGATTGGGGATTGGGGATTGGGGATTGGGGATTGGGGATTGGGGATTGGGGATTGGGGATTGGGGATTGGGGATTGGGGATTGGGGATTGGGGATTGGGGATTGGGGATTGGGGATTCGGGATTCGGGATTCGGGATTCGGGATTCGCAAGAGCCTAGCCCCTCTCCCGTCGGGAGAGGGGTTGGGGTGAGGGTACGGTCGCGCGACGCCGATGATCGCTGCACTTGCTGCCCGACTGCGCTGGCGGCCGTACCCTCATCCGCCCCTTCGGGGCACCTTCTCCCGAAGGGAGAAGGAGGTGCAGGCTAGCCCGCTTCCACCCGACGAAAGCGCGATGGGCCGCCGTGCTGCACGCCCGCGGCGCAGCGGCCTAGCCCCTCTCCCTTCGGGAGAGGGGTTGGGGTGAGGGTACGGCCACGCCACGCCGGTGATCGCTCCACTTGCTGCCGGACTGCGTTGGCTGTCGCACCCTCATCCGCCCCTTCGGGGCACCTTCTCCCGGAGGGAGAAGGAAGTGCCGGCTAGCCCGCTTCCACCCGACGAAAGCGCGATGGGCCGCCGTGTTCCACGCTCTCGGTGCAGCGGCCTAGCCCCTCTCCCTTCGGGAGAGGGGTTGGGGTGAGGGTACGGCCACGCCACGCCGGTGATCGCTGCACTTGCTGCCCGACTGCGCTGGCTGTCGCACCCTCATCCGCCGCTTCGGGGCACCTTCTCCCGGAGGGAGAAGGAAGTGCCGGCTAGCCCGCTTCCACCCGACGAAAGCGCGATGGGCCACCGTGTTCCACGCTCTCGGTGCAGCGGCCTAGCCGCTCTCCCATCGGGAGAGGGGTTGGGGTGAGGGTACGGCCACGCCACGCCGGTGATCGCTGCACTTGCTGCTCGACTGCGCGGGCTGCCGCACCCGCGTCCGCCCCTGCGGGGCACCTTCTCCCGAAGGGAGAAGGAAGTGCCGGCTAGCCCGCTTTCCACACGCCGAGGGCACGCTGGGCTGCCATGCCGCGCGCCTACGGCAACGCCCGCACCAGCAGTTCCTCGACCGGCACACCCGGCTCCAGCGTGCCGAACGCCAGGCCGTGCGCGCCGGCCAGGCGGCTGCGCACGAACGCAGTGGCAGCTGGGCTGGCGCTGCGCAGCAGGAGTGCGGCCTGCAAGGCCAGCGCGATACGTTCGGCCAGGCGCCTTGCGCCGTACTCGTCCACTTCGGCGTGGCAGGCCAGCGGCGCGCGCAGTGCGTCCAGCGCCGCGTCGTACGCGGGGTCGCTGCCGGCCGCCGTCTGCAGTTCCGCCAGCACCGCGGCGCCGGTGGCCGGCTCGCGCACCAGCGCACGCAGCACGTCCAGGCACTGGATGTTGCCGCTGCCCTCCCAGATCGAATTCAGCGGCGCCTGCCGGTACAGCCGCGGCAGGATCGACTCCTCCACGTAACCGGCGCCGCCCAGGCATTCCTGCGCCTCGTTGACGAAGGCCGGCGCGCGCCTGCACAGCCAGTACTTGCCCAGCGCGGTGGCGATGCGCGCGAACGCCGCCTCCGAGGCGTCGGTGTCGGCCGCGTCCACTGCGCGCGCCACGCGCAGCGCGAACGCGGTGGCGGCTTCCGATTCCAGGGCCAGATCGGCGAGCACGTTGCGCATCAGCGGCTGCTCGACCAATCGCTTGCCGAAGGCGACGCGATGCCGCGCATGGTGCAGCGCCTGCGCCAGCGCCATGCGCATCTGCGCGGCGGCGGCGAGCATGCAGTCGAGCCGGGTCAGCATCACCATGCCGATGATCCGCGCCACCCCGCGCCCTTCCTCGCCGACCCGCTGCGCCCAGGCCCCGGCGAACTCGACTTCGCTGGACGCGTTGGACCAGTCGCCCAGCTTGTCCTTCAGCCGCATCAGCCGCAGCGCGTTGAGCTGCCCATCGGGCAGGCGCCGCGGCAGCAGGAAGCAGGTCAGGCCGCCCGGCGCCTGCGCCAGCACCAGGAAGCCGTCGGACATCGGCGCGGAGAAGAACCACTTGTGCCCGACCAGGCTGTACGCGCCGGCGCCGTCCAGCGGCGTGGCGACGGTGGCGTTGCGGCGCACGTCCGATCCGCCCTGCTTCTCGGTCATGCCCATGCCCAGGGTGATGCCGGCCTTGTCGGCGATCGGCACATCGCGCGGGTCGTAGTGCGGCGCGGCGGCCTTGTCGGCCCATTCGCGCAAGGCCGGCTCCTGGCGCAGCACCGCGACCGCGGCGTGGGTCATGGTCAGCGGGCAACTGGTGCCGGCCTCGGCCTGGTGGTGCAGGTAGCTCAGCGCCGCGCGCGCCACATGCGCGCCCGGCTGCGGGGCGTGCCAGGACAGTCCGGCTACGCCATGCCGCTTGGCCGCATCCAGCAACTGGTGATAGGCCGGGTGGAACTCGACCGTGTCGATGCGGTGGCCGTAGCGATCGTGCGTGCGCAGCCGCGGTCGGTCGCGGTTGGCGTCGAAGCCGAGCCGATACAGCGCATCGCCGGCCAGCACGCCGTACTGCGCCAGCGTCGCGGCGAAGCCGTTTGCGCCCTCGCGTGCGCAGGCCTCACGCAGCACCGCATCGTCGGCCCACAGATCGCGCGGTTCGAACGGTGGCGGCTGGTTGTCGACCGTATGCGTGGCGAACGCCGGCAGGTCCGTGTGCATGCATCTCCCTCCCAGAAGCGCTGCACGCATTGTGGCCGATCCGTCGCGCGGCCGCGAACGCGCGTGGCGGATTCTCATCTCCTGCACACCGGCTTGGACACAGTGGCGCCCATGCCGAATGCCGCTTCCCAGGACCTGGTGGTGCTGCGCCCGGAAGGGCTGTACTGCCCCGCCGGCGACTTCCATATCGATCCCTGGCGGCCGGTGCCGCGCGCGGTCATCACCCACGGCCACGGCGACCACGCGCGCTCGGGCATGGGCGAATACCACTGCGCCGCCGCCGGCCTGCCGATCCTGCGCTGGCGCCTGGGCGAGCAGGCCTATCGCGCCTACGACTACGGCACCCGCTTCACGCTCGGCCGCGCGCAGGTGTCGCTGCATCCGGCCGGGCATGTGCTCGGCTCGGCGCAGGTACGCATCGAAGTGGATGGCGAGGTCTGGGTCGCCTCGGGCGACTACAAGCGCCAACCCGATCCGACCTGCGCGCCGTTCGAGGTGGTGCGCTGCGACACCTTCATCACCGAGGCCACCTTCGCCCTGCCGGTGTACCGCTGGCCGGACACCAGCGAGGTGGCGCGCGAGATCGTCGCCTGGCGCCGCGAGTGTGGCGCGCGCGGCGAAGCCGCGGTGCTGTTCTGCTACGCGCTGGGCAAGGCGCAGCGCGTGCTCGCCGAACTGCAGCCCTGGGACGACCAGCCGGCGCTGCTGCACGGCGCGGTGGCGGCCGGCGTGGCGGTGTACCGCGAGGCCGGCGTGGCGATGCTGGACACGCTGACGGTGTCCGAACTGGACAAGCGCGCCGACTACGCCGGGCAGCTGGTGCTGGCGCCGCCCTCGGCCGCCGGCAGCCCGTGGCTGCGCCGCTTCCGCCACGCGCAGCTCGGCTTCGCCTCGGGCTGGATGCGGCTGCGCGGCAATCGCCGCCGGCGCAACTACGACCGCGGCTTCGTGGTCTCCGACCATGCGGACTGGCCCGACCTGCTGCGCACCATCGACGAGACCGGCGCGCGGCGCGTGATTGCGACCCACGGCAACACCGACGCGATCATCCGCGCGCTCAACGAACGCGGCGTCGCCGCCGAGGCCTTCCGCACCGACTACGGTGGCGAGGAATGAAACGCTTCGCTGCGCTGTATCGGCAACTGGACCAGAGCACCGCGACGCTGGACAAGCGCGCCGCGCTGGTGGCGTACTTCGAGCAGGCGCCACCCGCCGACGCGGCCTGGGCGATCTGGCTGCTCAGCGGCGGCAAACTGCGGCGTATCGCCAACACCCGCGAACTGCGCGAGTGGATCGCACAGGAAAGCGGCCTGCCCGGCTGGCTGGTGGACGACAGCTACGACCACGTCGGCGATCTGGCGGAAACCCTGACCCTGCTGCTCGACGATCCGGCGGAAACCCCGGACCCGGCACCGCTGCGCGACTGGATCGAGGAGCGCCTGCTGCCGGTGGCCGCACAGGACGACGCCGCGCGCCGCGCCGCGGTGGTGGCGGGTTGGCGCAGCCTGGCCTTCGACGAACGACTGTTGTTCAACAAGCTGCTGACCGGCGCGTTGCGCGTGGGCGTGTCGCAGCGGCTGGTGCAGCAGGCGCTTGCGGCGATGTCGGGGATCGACATCGCGCGCATCGCCCAGCGCATGCTCGGCGCCTGGTCGCCGACGCCGCAGGCGCTGGAGCAACTGCTGTCCGACGAGGTGCTGGCCAGCGACCGCCAGCAGCCCTACCCGTTCTTCCTCGCCTCGCCGCTGGAAGCCGAGGCCGCCACGCTCGGCGCCCTCGACGACTGGCTGCTGGAATGGAAGTGGGACGGCATCCGCCTGCAACTGATCCGCCGCGACGGCGAGGTGGCGCTGTGGTCGCGTGGCGAGGAACGCCTGGACGGGCGCTTCCCGGAAATCGAAGCCGCCGCGGCGACGCTGCCGCGCGATGCGGTGATCGACGGCGAACTGCTGGCGTGGCGCGGGGGCGAGGATGCGCCGCTGCCGTTCACCGCCCTGCAGACCCGCATCCAGCGCCGCAAGCCCGGCGCCAAGACCCTGGCCGATACGCCGGCGCGCGTGCTCGCCTACGACCTGCTGGAACTGGACGGCCACGACATGCGCGAGCAGCCGCTGCAGCAGCGCCGCGCGCAGCTGCAGGCCTTGCTGGAAGCGCACGCCGATCCGCGCCTGACCCTGTCGCCGCAGGTGCAGGCGACGACGTGGGAGCAGGCGGCAACGCTGCGCGAGGATGCGCGCGTGCGCGGTGTGGAAGGGCTGATGCTCAAGCGTGCGACGTCGCCCTACCAGTCCGGCCGCCGTCGCGGCGATTGGTGGAAATGGAAGGTGGCGCCGCTGACCATCGACGCGGTGCTGCTGTATGCGCAGGCCGGCCACGGCCGGCGCAGCACGCTGTACACCGACTACACCTTCGGCCTGTGGGATGGCGAGCAACTGGTGCCGGTGGCCAAGGCGTACTCCGGCCTGGACGACAGCGAGATCCTGGCGCTGGACCGCTGGATCCGTGCACACACCACCGAGCGCTTCGGCCCGGTGCGTGCGGTGACGCCGTATCACGTGTTCGAGCTCGGCTTCGAGGCGGTGAATCGCAGCAGCCGGCACAAGTCCGGCATCGCCGTGCGCTTCCCGCGCATCCTGCGCTGGCGACACGACAAGCCGTTCGCCGAGGCCGACCGCTTGAGCACGCTGCAGGCGCTGGCGCGATGAGCGGATCGGCGGCGCGGCGGCGCCCGGCCGATGCGCCGCTGTACGCCTGGTTCGCGCAGCAGGGCTGGCAACCACTGCCGTTCCAGCGCGCGTTGTGGGGACATTACCTGGACGGCGGCTCGGGGCTGCTGCACACGCCCACCGGCAGCGGCAAGACCCTGGCCGCATTCGGCGGCCCGTTGTTGGAGGGCCTGCGTGCGCAGGCCGCGGCGCAGGCGGCCGCCGCCAAACAGAAGCCCGCCCGCGGCGACGGCGCCAGCGCGACTGCCAAGACCGCCTCGCCGCCGCGCACGCGCCGGCAGGCGCAGCGCGACCTCAAGGTGCTGTGGATCACGCCGTTGCGCGCGCTTGCCGCCGACACCGTGCGTGCGCTGCGCGAACCGGCGCAGGCGTTGGGCCTGGACTGGCAGATCGGCCTGCGCACCGGCGATGCCAGCGCGCGCGACAAGCGCCTGGCGCGCAGCGGCAAGCTCGACGTACTGGTGACCACGCCGGAATCGCTGGCGCTGCTGCTGTCCTATCCCGATACCGCACCGCAACTGGCGACGCTGCGCTGCGTGATTGTCGACGAGTGGCACGAACTGCTCGGCAACAAGCGCGGCGTGCTGCTGCAGCTGTGCCTGGCGCGGCTGCGCGGCTGGGCGCCGGCGCTGCGCACCTGGGGCCTGTCGGCCACGCTCGGCAACCTCGACGAGGCGCGCGACGTGCTGCTGCCGCACCTGCCGCAGGCGCCGATCGTGGCCGGGGTCAAGCCGCGCACACTGACCCTGGAGACGCTGGCGCCGGCGGTCGGCGAACGCTTTCCCTGGGCCGGCCACCTGGGCCTGGCGCAGTTGCCGCGGGTGCTCGAAAAGCTTTTCGCGGTGCGCACCAGCCTGTTGTTCACCAACACCCGCGCGCAGGCCGAGCTGTGGCACCAGGCGCTGACCTCGGTGTGGCCGGAAGAGGCGCATACGCTGGCGCTGCACCACGGCTCGCTGGATCCCGCCCTGCGCAGTGCCGCCGAGCAGGGCCTGCGCGACGGCAGCCTGCGCTGCGTGGTGGCAACCTCGAGCCTGGACCTGGGCGTGGACTTCCCCGCGGTCGACCAGGTGCTGCAGGTCGGCAGCCCCAAGGGCGTGGCGCGGCTGCTGCAGCGCGCCGGCCGCGCCAAGCACCGCCCCGGCGAGGCCGGCCACGTGCTGTGCGTGCCCTCGCACGCGCTGGAACTGGTCGAATACGCCGCGGCGCGCCGCGCCATCGCCCATGGCCGCATCGAATCGCGGCCGTCGCCACGGCTGTCGCTGGACGTGCTGGCGCAGCACTGCATCACCTGCGCGCTGGGCGGCGGCTTCGATGCAGATGCGCTGTATGCCGAAGTGCGCGGCACCGCCGCCTTCGCCACGCTGGACGCACCGACCTGGCAGGCCGTGCTGGAGTTCGTCGTGCAGGGCGGGCGCGCGCTGGCGCAGTATCCGGACTACCGCAAGGTGGTGCTGGACGCCGACGGCCGGTACCGCGTGCACGACCGTCGCATCGCCCTGCGCCATCGCCTGTCGATCGGCACCATCACCAGCGACGGCAGCGTCGCGGTGCGCTTCCTGCGCGGCGGCCGGCTCGGCGCGGTGGAGGAGCAGTTCGTCGGCCGCCTGCGCCGCGGCGACCGCTTCCAGTTCGCCGGGCGCCTGCTGGAACTGGTGCGACTGGAGGACATGACCGCCTACGTGCGCCTGGCCAAGGGCGGCGACGGCAGTGTGCCCAAATGGATGGGCGGGCGCATGCCGCTGTCTTCGGAACTGGGCCGCGAGGTGGAGGCGGTGTTCGCCGATCCGCGCGGCGAGGCCGAACTGCGCACGCTGGCGCCGCTGCTCGGCCTGCAGCGCGCGCTGTCGGACCTGCCCGCGCCGCAGCGGCTGCTGGCCGAGCGCGTGCGCGCCCGCGACGGCCAGCACCTGTTCGTGTATCCGTTCGCCGGCCGCCAGGTGCACGAAGGCCTGGCCGCGTTGCTGGCGCTGCGCTGGGGCCGACGGCAGCGCAATACCTTCAGCTTCGCCGCCAACGACTATGGCTTCGTGCTGTCGCCGGCGGAGGACGCGCCGATCGACGCGGCACTGCTGCGCGAACTGCTGAGTCCGGCGCAGTTGTTCGAGGATCTGCGCGAGAGCCTCAACCTGGGCGAACTGGCGCGCCGCCAGTTCCGCGAGATCGCCCGCGTCGCCGGCCTGCTGCCGCCGAGCCTGCCCGGCCGCCTGCCGCGCAGCCTGCGCCAATTGCAGGCCTCCAGCGGCCTGCTGTACGACGTGCTGAGCCGCTTCGATGCCGAGCACCTGCTATTGGCGCAGGCCGAGCGCGAGGTGTTGCAGGGCCAGATGGAACTGACCCGGCTGGCCGCCACCCTGGACGATTGCGCCGCGCGCGAGCTGGCGCTGCACAGTCCGCGCAGCCTCACCCCGCTGGCGTTCCCGCTGTGGGCCGAAAGTATCCGCGGCCAGCTCAGCACCGAGGACTGGAAGGCGCGGGTGATGCGCGCGGCGGCGCAACTGGAGCAACGCCATGCGCGCTGAACTGGACTGGCTGCTGGCCGGCGAACCGATGCGCCTGCTAGGCGACCGCGCGCTGTACTGGCCGGCGCGGCGGCGGCTGCTGATCGCCGACCTGCACCTGGGCAAGGCCGACCTCTTCCGCCGCGCCGGCATCGGCCTGCCGCGCGGCGGCACCGCGCTCGACCTGGCGCGGCTGTCGGCCCTGCTGCAGGCACAGGATGCGGCGGAACTGTGGATCCTCGGCGACGTGCTGCACGGCGCCGCGCCCGATGCCGACTGGCAACGACAATGGCATGCGTGGCGCGCACAGCATCCGCAGCTGCGCGTGGCGGCGATCGCCGGCAACCACGACCGTGCCCTGGCCGGCGCCGGGCTCGACATCGCCCTGCTCGGCGCGCAGGTGGAGGACGGTCCGTTCGTGCTGCGCCACGATCCGGTGACGGATGCGCAGCGCCATGTGCTGTGCGGACACTTGCACCCGCTGGCCAAACTGCCCGGCCTGCGCCCGCGCTGGCCGGCGTTCTGGCTGCGCGATGGCATGACCGTGCTGCCGGCGTTCTCGCACTTCACCGCCGGCGTCGCCCCGGTGCTGGCGCCGGGCGAGCGCCTGGTCGCCTGCGTCGAAGGTGCGGCCTTCGCCCTTCCAGTGGCGACGGCGTAGATCGGGCGCGGTGGCAACTGGTCGTGACTGCAACCGACCTGGCCGGTGCGCTGCCGTGCTGTGGGAGGGACTTCAGTCCCGACGCGTCCAACTCAAAGGCGTCGGGGCTGAAGCCCCTCCCACAGTGCAATCGCAAACATCGCGCGAGTGTTGGTAACCACGCTTAGGTATCGCGCCGGGCAGCCCATGGCCGTGATCAAAGCAACAAATGCACTGCCCTGGTGCGGGAGGGACTTCAGTCCCGACGCGACCAACTGAAGGGTGTCGGGGCTGAAGCCCCTCCCACACAAGATTGGCGAATCACGGCACGACCGTGTTGCAAGTGCAAACACAGAACAACCGCAGAACCACGGATGCCCTGCCAACTATCGTAGGAGCGGCTTCAGCCGCGACCGGGCTTTCCCGATAAAGCCCGGTCGCGGCTGAAGCCGCTCTACGACACCACGGCACCATCGCCGTCGGACCGTGCTCGCTGCGTTGCGCTCTGCACGCGCCGTCGCCGCGACGAATCACCGAAGCTCGCGTCCAACCGCGTCCGCGATCTCGCCGCCTACGGCAGCGCCACGCGTCGCGTCACCGCGTCCTGCAACGCCGCGAAAAACTCCGGCGCCAACGCCAGCTTGCCGAACCAGCCGTGCTGGGTGCCGCTAAGCACGCGCAGCATGTGTCCGCGCCCCCCCGGCATGCGCCCGGCCGGCAGCATGCCCACGTCGCGCAGCCGCGCCGCCAGGTCGCGCTCGGACTGGAACAGCGGGGTCAACCAGCGGCTCCAGAACTGGTACACCGCCACGTGCGCCTGCCGCTGCGCCTGGTAGCGCGCCAGCGCCGCGTCGATGTCCGGCGCGGTGCGCAGGCTCTCGCTCAGCGCCCAGGCGTCCATCAGCGCCATGTTGACGCCCTGCCCCAGCTGCGGGCTCATCGCATGTGCGGCATCGCCGGCCAGGACCAGGCGGCCGCGGTACCAGTGCCGCTGCACCGCGTCGCGGTAGCTGGCCCGCGCCAGTTGCGCCGGTGCGTCGATCTGCGCCAGGCGTTCGCGCGCCTGCGGCCACAGCTGCGCGATCTCCTCCAGCCACGGCTGCATGCCGCGCGCCTGCCAGACGTCGAAGTCGGCGGTCGGCAGGCTCCAGAAGAAACTCACCCGCGGCTCGGCATCGCCCGGGCGCGTGCCCACCGGCAGCAGGCCGATCATCTTGCGCGCGGCCACGTAGCGCTGGCGCAGTTCGTCGGCGAAGGCCCAGTCGCCGCGCGGCAGCAGGCACCACAACGCGCCCCAGGGATAGACCCGATCCAGCCGCGTCGCCTGCACCTGCCCACGCAGCGTCGAGGCCGAGCCATCGCAGGCGATCACCAGGTCGAACGGCCCGTGCCAGCGGCCGTGCTGGTCCTGCACCCGGCGCAGCGTGTCGTCGATGGCGACGATGCGCGTATCGCGCTGCAAGGTGGCGTAGCCGTCCCAGGCCTGCACCAGCAGCGCGAACAAGGCGCCGCGCTGCATGCCCAGCCCGAACAGGCGCGCGTCCAGGTCGCGATAGCGCATGTCCATCACCGCGCGTCCGCACGGCGTCTCGCCGTACAGGCGGTGCACCGGCGCGCCGTAGGCCAGCGCCTGCTCGAGCAGGCCGATCCGCCACAGCACCTGCAGGCCTGTCGGCTGCAGCAGGAAGCCGGCACCGACCGGCCCCGGCTCGGCGGCGCGCTCGAACACCTGCACGCGGTGCCCGTCGCGCGCCAGCAGCAGCGCCAGTGCCTGGCCCGCGGTGCCATACCCGACGATCCCGATCTGCAGTCCTTGCTTCATTGCATCCACTGTCTGCGAACGCCACCGCAGCGGCGGCGTCTCCCACAAAAAACCCCGCCGAAGCGGGGTTCAAGGCACAACCGAGTCAACGCGAGCGCTTACTCGACCGGCGTGATATTCGAGGCTTGCGCGCCCTTCGGACCCTGGGTCACGTCGTAGCTGACACGCTGTCCTTCCTGCAGGCTGCGGAAGCCCTTGGAGTTGATCGCGGAGAAGTGCGCGAACACATCGGCGCTACCGTCTTCCGGAGAAATAAAACCAAATCCCTTGGCGTCGTTGAACCACTTGACGGTACCGTTCGGCATGGTGATGCGAGACCTTTTGCAGTGAATGGGTGGTGGTTGTGCGGCAGCCGCACCGGCGGAGTATGCAAAGCTTGCGCAGCGAAGACAATCACCCGCGCGCCAGTTCCCCCACCAGCTCCGGCAGGCCGACCGAGGCCGCCTCGACGTTGGCCAGCACCTCGGCCAGGGTGATCTCCTCGGCGTCGCCGCAGCCGGCCGCCCAGTTCGCCACGATCGCCAGGCAGGCGTAGTCCAGGCCCAGCTCGCGCGCCAGCCCGGCCTCGGGCATGCCGGTCATGCCGACCAGGTCGCAGCCATCGCGGCGCAGCCGCGCGATCTCGGCAATGGTTTCCAGGCGCGGGCCCTGGGTGGCGGCGTAGCAACCGCCATCGACCAGAGCGGTGCCGGTGACGCGCGCGGCGGCCAGGATCTTGCTGCGCAGCAGCGGCGAATACGGATGGCCGAAATCCACGTGCAGCACCTCGCTGCCCGGCTCCTCGCACAGGGTAGAGATGCGCCCCCAGGTGTAGTCGATAAGCTGATCTGGACAGGCCAGCACGCGCGGGCCGAAGCGCTTGGTGATGCCGCCCACCGTGTTCAACGCGAGCACGCGCGTGGCGCCGATCTGCTGCAGCGCAGCAAGGTTGGCGCGGTAGTTGATCTTGTGCGGCGGCAGCGAATGGCCTTCACCGTGGCGGGCCAGGAAGGCGACGCGATGGCCGAGCAGCGTGCCGACCCGCACCGGGCCGGAGGGCGCGCCGTAGCGCGTTTCGACCTCGTGGGTCTGCACGTCGTCGAGCTGTGCGAGCTTGTAGACGCCGGTGCCGCCGATGACGGCCAGTGCGATGTTGTCCATGCGGATCCTCGAACGGAAGGGAACGCCTGCGCCGGCGACGCGCGCCGGCAGCGGCAAACGACGGCGGCGGAGGCGAAGCTCGCCTGCCCGCTTACTCCTTCATCGCGTAGATCGCCGGCAGGTTGCGCAGGGCCTCGTTGACGTCCATGCCGAAGCCGAACACGTAGCGGTCGGGCACCTCGACACCGATGTAGTCGGCGCTCACCCCGGGCACGCAGCGGTCGTGGCGCTTGACCGTCAGCGCGGCGATGCGCACGTCGGTGGCGCCCTGCTCCAGGCACCACTCGCGCACCGCCTTCAGGGTCAGGCCTTCGTCGAGGATGTCGTCGAGCAGCAGCACGCGGCGGCCGTACAGCGCGGTGGCCGGGCGGTGCTTCCACACCAGCTCGCCGCCGACGGTCTCGCCGCGGTAGCGGGTGGCGTGCAGGTAGTCCAGTTGCAGGTCCTGGCCGCGGCTGCCCAGTTCCAGCGCCAGCTGGCCGGCGAACGGCAGCGCGCCGTGCATGATGGTCAGGTAGACCGGGGTTTCGCCGCGGTAGTCGGCGGCGATGGCGTCGGCCATCTGGGCGATGGCCTGGTCAATGCGCGGGCGATCGACCAGCAGGTCGGCCTGGGCCAGGGCCTGGGCGATGGTGAGAGTGGACATCAGGCGGTTTTTCCGAAGGTGGAGAGGAGATGGGATTGGGCGTGGCCGTAGCGGGCGTCGGCCAGCAGGCCGTCCCAGCCGAGGCCGCCGCGGCCGATCAGGCCGAGCAGCGCGGCGGTATTGAGCGGGCGGTCGTGCACGGCCTGCAGCGAGTCTTCGACCAGTTCCGGGTGACAGACCAGCACGACATCGCAGCCGGCATCCAGGTGCGCGGTGACCCGCGCGGCGACGCCGCCGGCGGCGAACGAAGCGGCCATGCCGATGTCGTCGGAGAACACCACGCCGCGGAAACCCAGTTCCTGGCGCAGGATCTGCTGAATCCAGCGCGGCGAGTAGCCGGCCGGTTCCGGCGCCACCTGCGGATAGACCACGTGCGCCATCATCACCGCGTCGGCGCCGGCGGCGATGCCGGCGGCGAACGGCACCAGGTCTTCCTGGCGCAGGGTCTCCAGCGGCCGCGGGTCCTCGGCGTCGTCGACGTGGGTGTCCTCGAGCACGGTGCCGTGGCCGGGGAAATGCTTGAGGGTGGCGCCCATGCCGACGCTGTGCATGCCGCGCACATAGGCTCCGGCGAAGGCGGCGACCACCTGCGGATCGTCGCTGAAGGCGCGGTCGCCGATGGCGCGGTTACCGCGGGCCAGGTCCAGCACCGGGGCGAAGCTGAGGTCGACGCCGCTGGCGCGCACTTCGCTGGCCATCAGCCAGGCGTGCTGCTCGGCCATCTGCAGCGCCGCGGCCGGATCGCGCGCATACAGCGCACCAAAGCCCTGCAGCGGCGGCAGCGCGCTGTAGCCCTCGCGGAAGCGCTGCACGCGCCCGCCTTCCTGGTCCACGCAGATCAGCAGCGGTCGCGGCGCCGCGGCGCGGATCGCCGCGCTCAGTTCGGTCACCTGCGCGCGCGAGGCGAAATTGCGTTTGAACAGGACTACGCCGGCCACCGCATCGTGCTGCAGCCAGTCGCGCTCCTGCGCGGTGAGTTCGGTACCGGCAACGCCGATCGCGAGCATGCGGGGGATTCCTCCTGCCGGCGCGGTTCAGGCGCCTGTGGGCCGGCATTGTCGCAGATGCCGGCGTCGGCGGCAGGTCGGCCCTCTGTCAGCTGACACGTCGCGGTAATGAACGCGTCCGAGTTGAGGGCACGCGCGGCGAGGCGCAGCGCAGCGCAGCAGCGCGGCGCAGCAGGGCCGCGCCGCGCTGCCGTTCGCCCGGTTCACGCGCGCAAGGCGGCCTTGCGGCCCGTTGCCTCCTGCGACGACGTCTGGCGCGGGACGTCTAGACCGCGCAGCCGTCCGGGCCGCAATCGTGGCCCGCCTGGGCGTCAGCGAGCAGGCCGCGCACGGTGGCGGCGAACACCTCCGGCGGCTGCGCGCCCTGCAGCGCCTGGCAGCCATCGATCACGTAGGTGGGTACCGCGCGGATGCCCATGGCCTGCGCCTGCTGCAATTCCGCCTCGATCTCGTCCAGGCCCTCGTCGCCGTCCAGCAGCGCCTGCACCCGCGCCGCCGACAGCCCACCCGCGGCGCCGGCCTCGCACAGCGTCTGCACCTGGGCCAGGTTGCGGCCCTCGGCGAAGTGCGCATGGAACAGCGCCTCGGCGACCGCATCGACATCGCCCTCGCGCGCGGCCAGCCACAGCAGACGGTGCGCGGGCAGCGTGGTCACCCGCACCTGGCCGCGGCCGAAGTCGAACGGCAGGCCTTCGGCACGCGCGGTGGCCTGGGTCTGCGCCAGGATCTGCTCGGTGCGCGCCGCACCACCGAACTTGGCCGCATAGGCCTCGCGCAACGGCACCGGCTCGATACCGGCATCCGGATCCAGTTGATACGGATGCCAGTGGATCTCGAGCACCGGCGCCTCCGCGCCCAGCGACGCAACACCTTGCTGCAACCGGCGCTTGCCGATCCAGCACCAGGGGCAGACCACGTCGGACCAGATATCGATGCGCATGAGCGGGGATTGGGGATTGGGGATTCGCAAAAAGCATAAGCCGGATCGCTGCGAGAAGCGGGGATTCGGGATTGGGGAGTGGGGATTCGCAAAAGCGGGCCGCGCGCGGCGTTTGGCTTTACGCTTTTGCCAATCCCGAATCCCGACTCCCCAATCCCGTCCATTCGCAGAATGGACAGTTCGCCAGCGCCACGTTGTAGTACCGGGGATCGTCGGTGACTTCGGCGCCGAGCCAGTCGGGCCTGGCGAATGCCTCATCGGCACTGTCCAGCTCGATCTCGGCGACCACCAGCCCGGCGTTGTCGCCGAGGAACTCGTCCACTTCCCAGAGGTGGCCCTGGTACTGCACGAGATGCCGGCGCTTGTCGATCAGGCCGCCCACGCACAGCGCCAGCAGCGCGCGCGCATCGTCCAGCGGAATCGGATACTCGAACTCCTGGCGGGTGTGCCCGAGCTCGCGCGACTTGAGATTGAGGAACGCGGCCTCGCCCTGCACCCGCACCCGCACCGACGCCTTCTGCGCCCCACTGGCCAACGCCGCCTGGTCGTTGAGATAGCCCTGCGCCATCGGCATCACCGCATGCGCCGCCGCGCGCCAGCCCTCGCCGGTCACCAGGAATTTGCGTTCGATTTCGATGGCCATGGGAATCGGGAATGGGGAAAGGAGAATGGAAAAAGCTTAAACCGCGCGCGCAGCCGCCGTGACGAATCCCTAATCCCGATTCCCCATTCCCGGCTTCTCAAACACCGCAATGCTCTCCACATGCGCGGTATGCGGGAACATGTCCATCGCGCCGGCGGCCTTGAGCACGAAGCCCTGTTCGTTGACCAGGTAGCCGGCGTCGCGCGCCAGCGAGCCGGGATGGCAACTGACGTAGACGATGCGCTGGAACTGTTTCAGCGGCAGTTGCTGCAGCACCTCCAGCGCGCCGGAGCGCGGCGGGTCCAGCAGCAGCTTGTCGAAGCCCTGTCGCATCCATGGCGCCTGGCGCTGGTCCTGGGTCAGGTCGGCGGCGAAGAACTGGGCATTGTCCAGGCCGTTGCGCTGCGCGTTCTCCCGCGCCCGTGCCACCAGCCCGGCGTCGCCCTCCACGCCCACCACCTCGCGCACGGTGCGCGCCAGCGGCAGGGTGAAGTTGCCCAGGCCGCAGAACAGGTCCAGCACCCGGTCGCCGGGCTGCGCGTCAAGCAGCGCCAGCGCGTGCGCGATCATCTTCTCGTTGAGCGCGGCATTGACCTGGATGAAGTCCAGCGGCCGGAACGCCAGCTCCACGTCCCATTGCGGCAGCCGGAACGACAGCGGCACCTCCTGCGGATACAGCGGATGTACACTGTCCACGCCGCCGGGCTGCAGGAAGATGGCGAAATCGTGCTGCTGCGCAAAGGCGATCAGCGCGTCCTGGTCGCGTGCACTCAGCGGCTGCATGTGGCGGAAGGTCAGCGCCACCGCGGCGTCGCCGGCGATGAACTCGATCTGCGGGATGTCGCGCTTGCCGTCCAGGCTCTCCACTAGTTCCGCCAGCGCGGTCACCTTGAAACCGATCTGCGGGATCACCGTGTGGCAGACCGACAGGTCCGCGACGAAGCGCGGGTCCTGCTCGCGGAAGCCGACCAGGGTCTTGTCCTTCTTCTCCACCCGCCGCACCGAAAAGCGGCCCTTGCGCCGGTAGCCCCAGGGCGCGCCGGTCAGCGCCGGCAGCACCGCCTGCGGCGTCACGTGGCCGATGCGCTCCAGGTTCTCGGTCAGCACCCGCTGCTTGGCCACGATCTGCTGGTCCTCGGCCAGGTGCTGCAGCACGCAGCCGGCGCAGACGCCGAAATGCGGGCAGCGCGGCGTCACCCGCTGCGGCGAGGCCTGCAGCACCTGCACGGTGCGCGCCTCGTCGAAGTGGCGGTTGCGCGCGGTCGGTTCGGCCAGGACGGTCTCGCCAGGCAGCGCGCCGGCGACGAAGGCGACCTTGTCGCCCTCGCGGCGGGCCACGCCGCGGCCATCATGGCTGAGGTCGGCGATGTCGGTCTGGAAGGGCGTGCGGTCGAGACGGTTTCTGGATCGGGCCACGTGGCAACAGGCTGCGGGCGGAAAAGGGCGGCTATTGTCGCAGATGGGCCGGGCCGGGACCGGCTTGCGATTGCCGCGCCGGCGAGGCAAAGTGGCGCACGCACGCGCGCCACCGCGCGGGATGCGACCACGCCGCATGGAGGCTCAGCATGGCATCGACCCAGGACCCGGTAACGCGACTGCTGCTCGTCGAAGATGACCCGATCAGCCGCGCCTTCTTCGACGCGACCCTGCAGGCGCTGCCGGCGCAGGTGGACTTGGCCGACTCCGTCGCCAGCGCCCTCGACCGCGCGCAGACGCAGGCCCACGACCTGTGGCTGATCGACGCCAACCTGCCCGACGGCAGCGGCAGCGACCTGCTGCGCCAGTTGCAGCGGCAGCGCCCCGGCACCCTCGGACTGGCGCACACGGCAGACGCCAGCGGCACCGTTCGCGCGGAGTTGCTCGATGCCGGGTTCGCCGACGTGCTGCTCAAGCCGCTCAGCACCGAACGGCTGCTGCAATCGGTGCGCCGGCTGCTGGCGCGCGGCCAATCCGGCGGCACGCCGGGGACTGCCGAGCCGACCCTGGACTGGGACGAGACCACCGCGCTGGCCGCGCTCAACGGCGAGCGCGCGCATCTGATCGCGCTGCGCGAGCTGTTCCTGGCCGAGCTGCCCGGCACCCGCGACGCGGTCGCCTCGGCCCTGCAGCTCAGCGACGACCAGGCCGTGCGCAACCACCTGCACCGGCTGCAGGCCAGCTGCGGCTTCGTCGGCGCCGCGCGCCTGGCGCGCGCCGTGCGCCAGTTGCATGGCGACCCGGCCTCCTCGCAGGCCCGCCACCAGTTCAGCGAGGCGGTGGCGGCGTTGTTGCACTGAAAGCCGGGATTGGGGATTGGGGATTGGGGATGCCGATCGGCGTCCGCCTGGGCTGGGGGGAGACGCGGCCTCGGTTGCGATCCGCGCGCTCCCGGACGTTGCCAGGGCGGTGCAAGCCGCGACCGCCCTCGCCCACCTGCCGTCATCGCTTCATGCGACGGCGATGGTGCGTGATGGCGTGACCGAGGTGCATCTCCAATCTCCCGTCGGCGCGGCTTCCGCCGCGACAGGCGTTACCGGGAACGGCCATCGCGGCTGAAGCCGCTCCTACAGAGAAACGTGCACCTGGTTGACGTGTGCGGAACCCAGGTCGCCTGAGTACCGTTATGGCCGCGGCGCTCGCGACGCCGCGGACGGCGGCACCTTCGTCCCTTCCACGGTGGACTCCGCCGTCGCGTCGGACGTGCAGTCCATACCGGCGTCCGCGGGCGCTGCCGGCTCCGGCGCCTCAGCGGCGGCCGCGCTGCGCTGCCGTGCCAGGTCCTCGACCATTTCCCAGGATTTCAGGCCGCGCCCGCCGAGGTGATGCAGCAGCACCACGCGCATGCCGCGGCGCAGGCCGGGCAGATCCTCGGCAACCGGTTCGGTGTCGTCGGCCAGGGCCAGCAGCGCGCGGCCGGTGGCCATGCCGCTGCGCTGGTCGTGGCCGCGGTCGCTCAACAACCGGCGCGGTCCGTGTTCGGCGTCGAGCACGTAGCGCGCGGCCGGGTCGATCGGCTCACCGTCGCCGTCGTGGCGCAGGTCGAAGCCCACGCCCAGCGCCTCCAGCAGATCGCGCTCGAAGCAGCGCAGCGACCAGGCCAGCGGTGCCTCGGCCGCCAGCCGTGCGCGCACCCGCGCATAGGCCAGGTACAGGTCCGGCGCCGGGTCGTCGCGCGGGGCCAGGCGCAGGGTCAGTTCGTTGATGTAGAAGCCGGCCAGCATCGCCTCGCCGCTCAGCCGCGGCGCCGCATCCAGCGCCTCGGCCGCGCGCAGTTGCGCCAGTTCGCCGCGGCGCTGCGCGCTGAAGCGGATCGACTGCAGCGGCTGCAACGCCGCGCGCAAGGCCTGCTTCTTCGGCCCCTGCACGCCGCGCGCCAGCACCCCGAGCCGGCCGTGGTGCACGCTCAGCACCTCCACCAGCAGGCTGGTCTCGCGCCAGGGCCGGGCGTGCAGGACGAAACCGGGTTCGTGCTCTATCAAGGCGGGGATTCGGGAGTGGGGATTGGGGATTCGCAAAAGCAGCGGCCCGAGAACGGAACGCGTGCGGATGCGCGGGAAGCGGTGCTATACCGAGTTAAACGGGACCACGCAAGAAAGGGCCGCGTTTCTTTGTAGGAGCGGCTTCAGCCGCGACGCGCGTTACCGGGACAGCCTGTCGCGGCTGAAGCCGCTCCTACAAAACGCCAGATGCGCTGCGCACCCTCAGAGAATCCCGAATTCCGGCTTGCAACAGCCGCAGGCTGGTCATCCCGAATCCCGAATCCCGAATCCCGGCTTTACTCCCCGTACCCGAACGCCTTCAACGCCGCCTCGTCGTCCGACCAGCCCTCGCGCACGCGGACCCATGTCTCCAGGAACACCTTGGCGCCGAACAGGCGCTCCATCTGCTGGCGGGCCTTGGCGCCGATGTCCTTCAGGCGGGTGCCGCCCTTGCCGATCACGATCGCCTTCTGGCCTTCGCGCTCGACCCAGATCACCGCGCCGATGCGCAGCAGCGCGCCGTCCTCGGCAAAGCGCTCGATCTCCACGGTGGTCGCGTACGGCAGTTCCTCGCCGAGCTGGCGCATCAACTGCTCGCGCACCAGTTCGCCGGCCAGGAAGCGCTGGCTGCGGTCGGTGATCTCGTCTTCGCCGAACATCGGCGGCGCTTCCGGCACCAAGGCCAGCAGGTCGCGCACCAGCGCCTCCAGGCCCTTGCGCTTGAGCGCGGAAATCGGGTGTACCGCAGCGAAGCTGCGGCCCTCGCTGACCTGCTGCAGGAACGGCAGCAGGGCGGTCTTGTCCTTGAGCCGGTCGACCTTGTTGACCACCAGCACCACCGGGATGCCGGCGTCGCTGAGCACGTTGAACGCCAGCGTGTCCTCTTCATCCCAACGCCCGGCCTCGATCACCAGCAGGCCGGCGTCCACGCCCTCCAGCGAGCCGCGCGCGGCGCGGTTCATCACCCGGTTCATGGCGCGCTTCTGCTCGCGGTGCAGGCCCGGGGTATCGACCAGCAGCAACTGACCGGCCGGGAAGCTGGCGATGCCCAGCAGCCGGTGCCGGGTGGTCTGCGGCCGGTTGGAGACGATGCTGACCTTGGCGCCCACCAGGGCGTTGGTCAGGGTGGACTTGCCCACGTTGGGGCGGCCGATCACGGCCACGCTGCCGCTGCGGTAAGGGGGAGTGGCTTGTTCGTTCACTTGCTCGAATCCAGTTGCTCGATGGCGGCGGCGGCGGCCTGCTGCTCGGCCAGGCGCCGCGAGGTGCCCTCGCCCTCGGTCACCAGGGCGGGCTCGGCGAGTACGCAGCGTACCCGGAATAGCTTGGCGTGGTCGTCGCCGGTCTCGCTGATCAGTTCGTAGGCCGGCAGGGTCCGCTGCCGGGCCTGCAGCCATTCCTGCAGGCGGGTCTTGGCGTCCTTCTCCACCTTGCCCACCGGCAGCGCCGCCAGCGCGGCCTCGAACCAGGGCAGGATGGTGGCGCGGCAGGTCTCGAAGCCGGCGTCCAGGTAGATCGCCGCAACCACCGCCTCCACCGCATCGGCCAGGATCGAATCGCGGCGATGGCCGCCGGACTTCATCTCGCCCGGGCCCAGGGTCAGGCGTTCGCCCAGCTCCAGTTGCCGGCCGATCGCGGCCAGCGAGGCCTCGCGCACCAGCTCGGCGCGGGCGCGGGTCAGCGCGCCCTCGTCGGCCTTGGGCCAGCGCTGGTACAGCGCCTCGGCGATCAGCAGGTTGACGATGCCGTCGCCGAGGAATTCCAGACGTTCGTTGTGCGGCGCGCCGGCACTGCGATGGGTCAGCGCCTGCGCCAGCAACTGCGGCTCGGCGAAGCGGTGACCGATGCGGTCACCGCGCAGGATGGTCTTACTGGCCACCACGCGTCGTCAGGTCCTGGGTGGCGTCGAACTTGCCGACCACGTCCAGATTGGCGATCAGCGGGCGGCGCACTTCGTAGGCCACGTGCATCTTCACACCGGTATCGGTGCGCTCGAAGGTGACGTCGCCGGGCTTGACGTTGTCCGAATTGTTGATGTCCAGGCGCCGGAACAGCGAGGCCTTGGCCTGCGACGGATCCATCTCGGCGCTGCCGGCCTCAGTCGCCAGGCCCTTCATCGCCGAGCGCACCGCGTAGAACTCCATGTACATCGGGAACAGCTTCATGCCGATGTAGACGAAGAATCCGACCACCGCCAGCACGATCACGAACGAGGTCAAGGTCATGCCACTTTGCTTGTGCTTCATCGCGCTTCCCCTCACGCAAGTCACTGAATGGTCGTCCCGATCCGCGACGGATCGAAACTGCCGCTGCAAAACCAGCCTTCGCAATTGAGCCAGATCAGGAACGCCTTGCCGCGCAGGTTCTCCTCGGGCAGGAAATGGGTCTGGGTCCAGAACCGGCTGTCCTCGCTGTTGTCGCGATTATCGCCCATCACGAAGTACTTGCCCGGCGGCACCACCCAGTCGCCCTGGCCGGCCGGATTGTTGCGGTCGATCCACTCCAGCTCGGTGTGGGTGCGGCCCGGCAGGTACTCGGTGAGCAGCGTGGCACCGGTCATTTCCGCGCCCTTGCCCTTGCCGACGTACTCGCCCATGACCTTGTACTTCATCGGCGTGCCGTTGATGTACAGGGTGTCGCCGTGGAAGCCGATGCGATCGCCCGGCAGGCCGATCACGCGCTTGATCCAGTTCTCGTCCGGCTTGTGCGGCGGCTTGAACACCACCACGTCGCCGCGCTTGGGCTCGCCGACCGAAATGATCTTCTGGTTGGTGATCGGCAGGCGGAAGCCGTAGGAGAACTTGTTGACCAGGATGAAATCGCCGACCAGCAGGTTCGGCATCATCGAGCTGGACGGGATCTTGTACGGCTCGGCGATGAAGCTGCGCAGGATCAGCACCACCGCCAGCACCGGGAAGAACGCCCGCGAGTAGTCGACGATCACCGGCTCGCTGTCGAGCAACCCGGCCCGCGCGGCGCGGCGCTTGGCGAAGAACAGCTTGTCCAGCAGGGTGATGATGCCGGTGGCGAAGGTCAGGACCACCAGCGCGATTTCAAACCATTTCATTCGTATTCCTTCGGAATGGGAATCGGGAATGGAGAACGGGGAATCGGGAAGGCAAGAGCATGCGCTCTTTCCATTCCCCATTCCCTATTCACGACTCCCAGCTACTTGTCCATCTGCAGCACGGCCAGGAAGGCTTCCTGCGGGATTTCCACGCGGCCGACCTGCTTCATGCGCTTCTTGCCTTCCTTCTGCTTTTCCAACAGCTTCTTCTTGCGCGAGACGTCGCCACCATAGCACTTGGCCAGCACGTTCTTGCGCATCGCCTTGACCGTGGTGCGGGCGATGATCTGCGAGCCGATCGCGGCCTGGATCGCCACGTCGAACATCTGCCGCGGGATCAGGTCCTTCATCTTCTCGCACAGTTCACGGCCGCGGCGGTCGGCGTGGCTGCGGTGGGCGATCAGCGACAGCGCGTCGACCTTGTCGCCGTTGATCAGCACGTCCACGCGCACGAACGGGCCGGTGTCGAAGCGCACGAAGTGGTAGTCCAGCGAGGCGTAGCCGCGGCTGACCGACTTGAGCTTGTCGAAGAAGTCCAGCACCACCTCGGCCATCGGCAGTTCGTAGCTGATCTGCACCTGGCTGCCCAGGTAGTTGATGCCGATCTGGCTGCCGCGCTTTTCCTCGCACAGCTTGATGATGTTGCCGATGTATTCCTCGGGGGTGAGGATGTTGGCGCGGATGATCGGCTCGCGGATCTCCTCGACCATGTTCACCGGCGGCAGCTTGGCCGGGTTGTCCATGCTGATGATGCTGCCGTCGGTCTTCAGCACCTCGTAGACCACGGTCGGCGCGGTGCTGATCAGGTCCAGGTTGTACTCGCGCTCCAGGCGCTCCTGCACGATCTCCATGTGCAGCATGCCGAGGAAGCCGCAGCGGAAGCCGAAGCCCATCGCCTCGGAGCTTTCCGGCTCGAAGCGCAGCGCCGCGTCGTTCAGGCGCAGCTTGTCCAGCGCCTCGCGCAGGTTGGTGTAGTCCTCGGCATCGACCGGGAACAGGCCGGCGAACACGCGCGGCTGCATCTCCTGGAAGCCCGGCAGCGGCTTGCTCGCCGGGTCGCCGGCCAGGGTCAGGGTGTCGCCGACCGGCGCGCCGTGCACGTCCTTGATGCTGGCGGTGACCCAGCCCACCTCGCCCGCGCGCAGCGCCGGCAGCACCTTGCGCTTGGGCGTGAACACGCCGACGTTGTCGACCTGGTGGGTGCGGCCGGTGGACATCACCAGCAGCTTGTCGCCAGCCTTGATCTCGCCCTGCATCACCCGCACCAGCGAGACCACGCCCAGGTAGTTGTCGAACCAGGAGTCGATGATCAGCGCCTGCAGCTTGTCGGTGTCGCGCGGCACCGGCGGCGGGATGCGGTGCACGATCGCCTCCAGCACGTCGCGCACGTTCAGCCCGGTCTTGGCGCTGACCGCCACCGCGTCGGTGGCGTCGATGCCGATCACCGCCTCGATCTCGGCCTTGGCGCGGTCGATGTCGGCGGTGGGCAGGTCGATCTTGTTCAGCACCGGCACCACTTCCAGGCCCTGCTCCACCGCGGTGTAGCAGTTGGCCACCGACTGCGCCTCCACGCCCTGCGCCGCGTCCACCACCAGCAGCGCGCCCTCGCAGGCGGCCAGCGAGCGGCTGACCTCGTAGGAGAAGTCGACGTGGCCAGGGGTGTCGATGAAGTTCAGGTGGTAGACCTGCCCGTCCTGTGCGGTGTACGGCAGCGACACGGACTGGGCCTTGATGGTGATGCCGCGCTCGCGCTCGATCGGGTTGGAGTCGAGCACCTGCGCTTCCATCTCGCGCGCCTGCAGGCCGCCGCAGAGTTGGATGATGCGATCGGCCAGGGTCGATTTGCCGTGGTCGACGTGGGCGATGATGGAGAAGTTGCGGATGTTCCGCATCGAATCAGAGGACATGAGGTGGGCGGCGGCCAGGACCGTCGTCAGGATAACGGGCCATTATCGCATGGCCGGCGGCCGCTGGTGACGGCCGCCGGATTCGCCCCTGCCCCGGGGCGCCGACCCGTCTGGATCGGCGCCCGGGATGGCGCCCGGCCTGCGCCGGGCGCGCGGGATCAGCCGCCGGCGCGCACCGCGACGAAGCTGGTGGTGTCGCGCACGCGGATCAGCAGCATCACCACGTCGCCCTTCTTGTAGGCGCTCAGCTGCTGGTTCAGGGCCGCCACGCTGCCGACCGGGGTGCGCCCGACCTGCAGGATCACCATGCCCGGCACCAGTTGCGCGTCGCGCGCGGCGCGGCCGGTCACCGCGGTGATGCGCACGCCCTTGCCCGGCTCCACCCCCAACTGCTGGCGGGTGGCGGCGTCCAGGTCGGCCACGTCGATGCCGAGCAGCGCATTGGCGCCGGTGGCCGGGGCGGCGTTGTCGCCAACCACCGGGCCGGCGTTGGGCTGGGCGTCGTCGGCCAGCGCGGTCAACTGCACGGTCAGCTCGCGCGGCTTGCCGTCGCGCAGGATGCCCAGGCGCACCTTGGCCCCCGGCTGCATCGCGCCGATCATCGGCGGCAGGTCGCTGGAGGCGCCGATCTCGGTGCCGTTGACCGTGCGGATCACGTCGCCCACTTCCAGCCCGGCCTTGGCCGCCGGGCTGCCCTGCACCAGTTGGTTGACCAGGGCGCCGCGGGTATCCGGCAGGCCCAGGCCCTGCGCCTTCAGCGAATCGATGGCACCGACCATGACCCCGAGCTGGGCGCGGGTGACCTTGCCGGTCTTCTTGATCTGCTCGACCGCGCTCATCGCCAGGTCGATCGGGATCGCGAAGCTGATGCCCATGTAGCCGCCGGAGGCGGAGAAGATCTGCGAGTTGATGCCGACCACCTCGCCGCGGGTGTTGAGCAGCGGGCCGCCGGAATTGCCCTGGTTGATCGCCACGTCGGTCTGGATGAACGGCACGTAGCGCTGGTCGGCGTAGGGATTGCTGCGGCCGGTGGCGCTGACGATGCCGGCGGTGACCGAGTGGTCCAGGCCGAACGGCGAGCCGATCGCCACCACCCACTGGCCGGGCTTGAGCAGGTTGGAGTCGCCGATGCGCACCGTCGGCAGGTTCTTGCCGTCGATCTTCAGCAGCGCCACGTCGTACTGCTGGTCGCTGCCGACCACCTTGGCGGTGAACTCGCGGCGGTCGGTGAGCTTGACCTTGACCTCGCTGGCGCCGTCGACCACGTGGTGGTTGGTCAGCACGTAGCCATCGGGCGAGATGATGAAGCCCGAACCCATCGAGCGGCCCGCGGGGCCGTCGTCGTCCGGCGTGCCGCCGCGCGGCTGCCCGGGCATGCCCGGCATGCCGTCCGGCCCGAAGAAGCGGCGGAAGAACTCGGGCATCTGGTCGTCGTCGGGCATGCCGCCGCCCGAACGCGCGGCCGCGGCGCGGCGACTGATGGTGGTCTCGACGTTGACCACGCCCGGGCCGACCTGCTCGACCAGCCGGGTGAAGTCGGGAAGGTTGCCGACCAGCTGCGGCGCCGGCGCGGACTGCGCGGCCGGCGGCGGGGCGCTGGCGGCACTGGGGCTGGGCTGCTGCGCACAGGCAGCCAGCGGCACGGTCAGCGCCAGCAGGCCCAACAGATGGTGGCGGATACGGTGAGTCATCGGACGCGAGCCTCCGGTTCGGGAAGGGGAACAACGAGGGGACGAAGCAACGGGGACCACGCGCCGGGACGAGAGACCGGCGCGCGGGGTTCAGGGCTGCTGCGGCGGCGGGTTGGTCGCCGCGTCGGCAGGCAGGCGGGGTTCGAACGGATAGAACGCCGCCGGGTCCGCGCCGCTGCGCGGGAAGCTGGCGGTGAATTCACCACCGGCGTCGGCGGCCGGCAGGGTCGAGCGTGGCCACGGCCGGGCCTGCAACGGCGCGGCGGGGTGCCCGAACGGATCGTTGGCGCGTTGCGCGACCATGGTCGGCGCGGCGACCGGCGCCACGAACGGGGGCTGTGCGGACGCCTTGGCCTGCGGCTTGGCGGGCGCCGCGGCGGCGTAGGCGCGCTCGTCCGGGGCGTTGCGGGTGCGCACCGCCTGTTCGCTACGGGTGGCCTCGCGTCGCGCCGCCGCGGCCGCCTCCTGGCGACGATTGGCGGCGATCGCCATTGCCGGCGCGGCGGCGACGGCGGCGGCGAGATCGCCCTGCGGATCGGCGGGCGCCGGCGCAGGCGTCGGGACCTGGGGTGTGGTGGCGGCCGGCGTTGGGGTCGGCGCGGTAGTATCGGCGACCTGCGCCGGCGGCAACGCCTCGGGCGTCTGCGGCAGACGTTGGGTCACGAACAGCGCGAGCACCGCGACCGAAGCAGCCAGGGCCGCACTGCCGCCCCAGCGCCAGTTGCGGCGTTTGCCGGCGGCGCTGGCGGCATCGGCACGCGCGGCCTGCTGCGCTTCGGCGGCCACCGCCTGGCGCACGCGGGCACTGAAATCGCTGGGCGCCGGCACGCTGACGCGGCCGCGCAGGATGTCGCCGCACAGCTGCCAGCGCTCGTGGCAGCCGGACAACTCCTCGTCGTGCTGCAGCCGGCGCAGCACGAAGCGCGCTTCGTCGGCCGGCAGTTCGCCGTCGATCAGCGCGGACAGTTGCTGCCGGTAGTGCAGCTCGAACTTGTCCGGCGCTGCGCTGTCGGGCGCCGGCACTGGCTTGGGAAAGGGCGTGCTATCGGTCATACGCGGTGTCGCTCACGGGTGGCGCTGTCGGTATCCAGCAGGGGACGGAGTTCGGCGTCGATGGCCTCGCGGGCGCGGAAGATCCGCGAACGCACGGTGCCGATCGGGCAGCCCATCTTCTGCGCGATGTCCTCGTAGCTCATGCCCTCCACCTCGCGCAGGGTGATGGCGGTGCGCAACTCTTCCGGCAAGGCGTCGACCGCCTTCATCACCGTGCGCTCCAGTTCCTGGCGCATCAGCTCGCGCTCGGGCGTGTCGGTGTCGCGCAGCCGGGTGCCGCTGTCGAACTGCTCGGCATCGAGCACGTCGACATCGTCGGTGGGCGGCCTGCGGTTGTGCGCGACCAGGTAGTTCTTGGCGGTGTTCACGGCGATCCGGTGCAACCATGTGGAGAACTGGGCGTCGCCGCGGAAACTCCCGATCGCGCGGTAGGCGCGGATGAAAGTGTCCTGGGCCACGTCCTGACATTCGCTCCAGTCGGCGATGTAGCGCCCGATCAGGCCGACGATCCGGTGCTGGTACTTGCGCACCAGCACATCGAACGCCGCGCTCTCGCCGCGCTGCACACGCCGGACCAGTTCCAGGTCCAGCTCCTGGGGTGTTTCGACATCGGCCATAGCGGGCCGCACTCCTGTCAGCCCAACCTACGTCGGACCCTCTGACCGCCAATTCGGAAAAAAGTTCAGCGCCCCTCAGCGGATCGCCGCCCCACGACGTTAACCGGCGTTCCGTTAGGCTGGCGCAAGGCCAGCGGTCGCGGGACGCGCCTCAATTCCCCTGCATTGGGATTTGACGCGACGGAAACAACCTCTGGATGATAACGATCTTCTCCATACACAAGCGGATGGTCCTCCCCATGCTTTCAGGCTTCGACGGGCTCCGATTCAGTCACTGGCAAGCGGACATCCGCGGCGACGGCATCGTCGTGCTCAGCCTCGACCGCCAGGACGCGCCCGTCAATGCGCTGTCGCAGGACGTGCTGCTGGAACTGGGCAATCTGCTCGAGCGCATCGCCATCGATCCGCCCAAGGGCGTGGTGATCCGCTCGGCCAAGGACAATGGCTTCATCGCCGGCGCCGACCTCAAGGAATTCCAGGAATTCGACCGCCGCGGCACCGTCAACGACGCCATCCGCCGCGGCCAGGCCACCTTCCAGAAACTGGCCGAGCTGCCCTGCCCCACGGTCGCGGCGATCCACGGATTCTGCATGGGCGGCGGCACCGAGATCGCCCTGGCCTGCCGCTACCGCGTCGCCTCCAGCGATGCGGCCACCCGCATCGGCCTGCCCGAGACCAAGCTCGGCATCTTCCCCGGCTGGGGCGGCAGCGCGCGCCTGCCGCGGCTGATCGGCGCGCCGGCGGCGATGGACCTGATGCTCACCGGGCGCACCGTGTCGGCCTCGGCGGCACGTGCGATGGGCCTGGTCGACAAGGTCGCCGCGCCCGCCGTGCTCACCGATACCGCGGTGGCGCTGGCGCTGTCCGGCAGCACCCGTCCCTTCAAGCAGCGCGCCACCGCCTGGGCCACCAATACCTGGCCGGCGCGCAAGCTGCTGGCGCCGCAGATGCGCAAGCAGGTGGCGCGCAAGGCGCGCAAGGAACACTACCCGGCGCCGTACGCGCTGATCGGGGTGTGGGAACGCAGCGGCGGCAGCGGCATCCAGGCGCGCCTGGACGCCGAACGCAAGGCGGTGGTCAAGCTCGCCAGCACCCCGACCGCGCGCAACCTGATCCGCATCTTCTTCCTCACCGAGCGACTCAAGGCGCTGGGCGGGAAGGAGCACGGCATCCGCCACGTGCACGTGGTCGGCGCCGGGGTGATGGGCGGCGACATCGCCGCCTGGTCGGCCTACAAGGGCTTCGAGGTGACCCTGCAGGACCGCGAGCAGCGCTTCATCGACGGGGCGCTGAGCCGCGCCGGCGACCTGTTCGCCAAGCGTGTCAAGGACGACAGCAAGCGCCCGGCGGTGGCGGCACGGCTGAAGGGCGACCTGGCCGGCGACGGCGTGCCGAGCGCCGACCTGGTGATCGAGGCGATCATCGAGAACCCGCAGGCCAAGCGCGAGCTGTATCAGTCCCTGGAACCGCGCATGCAGCCGAATGCGCTGCTCAGCACCAACACCTCCTCGATCCCGCTGACCGAACTGCGCGAGCACATCCAGCGCCCGGCGCAATTCGGCGGCCTGCACTACTTCAATCCGGTGGCGCAGATGCCGCTGGTGGAAATCGTCTGCCACGACGGCCTGGCGCCGGAGAACCAGAAGCGGCTGGCCGCCTTCTGCAAGGCGATCGACAAGCTGCCGGTGCCGGTGGCCGGCACCCCCGGCTTCCTGGTCAACCGCGTGCTGTTCCCGTACATGCTGGAAGCAGCCACCGCCTATGCCGAGGGCATTCCCGGCCCGGCGATCGACAAGGCTGCGGTCAAGTTCGGCATGCCGATGGGGCCGATCGAACTGATCGACACCGTGGGCCTGGACGTGGCCGCCGGCGTCGGTGCCGAGCTGGCGCCGTTCCTGGGCCTGCCGATTCCGGCGGCGCTGCAGACGGTGGAGCCGGGCAAGCGCGGCAAGAAGGACGGTCAGGGCTTGTACGCGTGGGAGAACGGCCGTGCCAAGAAGCCCGAACTGCCGAAGGACTACCGCGCGCCGGACGACCTGGAAGATCGCCTCATCCTGCCGCTGCTCAACGAAGCGGTGGCCTGTCTGCACGAGGGCGTGGTCGCCGATGCCGACCTGCTCGATGCCGGCGTGATCTTCGGCACCGGCTTCGCCCCGTTCCGCGGCGGCCCGATCCAGTACATCCGCGCTGCCGGCGCCGATGTCCTGCTGGCACGTCTGCGCGCCCTGCACACGCGCTACGGCGAGCGTTTCGCCCCACGCCCGGGTTGGGAGTCGCCGGCGTTGCGCGAACCGGTGGTCTGAGACGCTCAGGCGATTACACGTAGGAGTCAACTGTCATGCACCTGCGATGGCAGGAGGAGCGTACGAGGCCTGATCGCGCGCGATGGCATTGAGCCAGCGCAGGAACTTGTGCATGCAGGCGACGATGGCGACCTTGGCCGGTTTGCCGGCTGCGCGCAGACGCGCGTAGGTGTTGGCCAAGGGGGATTTGGCGCGGATGCTGGCCCAGGTGGCCATGTACAGCACGCGCCGCACGTCGGCACGTCCACCTTTGATGCGGCGCTGGCCTTTCCAGCAGCCGCTGTCGTGATTGAACGGGGCCAGCCCGACCAGGGCAGCGAGCTTGCGTGGCGGCAGCGTGCCTAGTTCTGGCAGCCGCGCGGCCAGAACCGCGCGCAGGATCGTGCCGAGCCCAGGCACCTTGGGTAAGCTCGAGCAGGTCTTGCCCTGCTGCTCGATCTCCTGCGTCAACGTCTGGATCTGCTGGTTCAGCAGGGCGATCACCTCTCGGCAGCGGTGTTGCACCTTGGCGCTGGTGATGTGCTCCAGGCGCCGCCGATGGGCATCACGCTGGCTCACCAGGGTGGCACGCAGGTCCAGCAGTTCGCGAAGAGACTGCTGGTGCTCAGGTACCACGGGCGTGGGCATGGTCGGGATGTGCTGGGCGGCGATGGCCAGCAGGCGCGCGTCCAGGGCATCGGTCTTGGCATGCAGGCCCAAGGCCTGGGCGAGCTTGCGCGGACGATCGGCGGCCATCCGCACTGCCGGCAGGTCCGCCTCTCGGAGCACCTGCAGCACGGCATGTTCGTAGCCGCCACTGGCTTCCAGCACGATCCGCTCGCAGCCCAGCTCGGCCAGGCGTTGGGCCAGCGCACGCTGCCCCTGTGGCGTATTGGGTTGGGTCCAGGCCTGCTCGTCCGGCAGGACATGAATGACCAGTTCGGCCTTGGATACATCGATCCCGACATGGCGTCGCATAGACGTTCTCCGCAGTAGACTTATGGACGAGAGCGCTCCTGCCGATGCCCATGCTTGTGGAGTTCGAGCTCGTCACTCGGGCAACTGTTCGGGCTTGTCAGGCAGGAGAACCGGAGTGCGGCGGCGCTGACTCCTACTCGTGCTTGCTGGCACTGCGGCTAAACGGCCTGCCGCACTCCGCTCTCACCTGCAACGATAGACCCTTATTTGACACAAGCGGTTTCAACCGCGACCTGCATCGCCGGTAAACGCCGGCGACCAACTCCCAACGAAAGACGCGCGCTGCGCCTGCACGAACGTCATCGCGCAGCAGCGCCAATCACGGATGCGAATGCCCGTGCGCATGCCCATGGGCATGCGCATGATCGTCATGGCCATGCCCGTGATGACCGTGGCCACCACCCTCGCTCGCCGCCGGCGCGCCGCACGGCGTGGCGCCGCAATGGCCGGCTTCCATCTGCAGGGTGATGTGGTCGATATCGAACTGCGCGTGCAGGCCATCGCAGAGCGCGGCGCGCAATGCGTCGGCGTCGGCACCATCGGCCACCACCACGTGCGCGGTCAGCGCCGGGGTGCTGGAGGCCAGCGCCCACACGTGCAGGTCGTGCACGCTGGCCACGCCGGGCGCGGCCTGCAGGTAACCGCGCACCGCATCCAGGTCCACGCCCTTGGGCACGCCTTCCAGCAGCACGTTGACCGCTTCGCGCAGCAGCACCCAGGTCCGCGGCAGCACCCACAGGCCGATCAGCACCGCCAGGATCGGATCGATCAGCTTCCAGCCGGTGACGCGGATCGCCAGCGCGCCGACGATCACCGCCACCGAGCCGAGCATGTCGCTCCACACTTCCAGGTAGGCGCCCTTCATGTTGAGGCTCTCGCCGCTGCCGGCCTTGAGCAGGCGCATCGAGATCAGGTTGATCAGCAGGCCGAACGCGGCGATGCCGAGCATGCCGACGGTGGCGATCTCCTGCGGCTGGCGGAAGCGCTGCACCGCCTCCCACAGGATGTAGCCGGCGACCACGAACAGCAGCGCGCCGTTGACCAGCGCACCCAGCGCCTCCAGCCGCGCGTAACCGTAGCTGCGCTTGGCATCGGGCGGGCGCCGGCTCAGCCGCACCGCGATCAGCGCGATCATCAGCGCCAGCGTATCGGTCGCCATGTGCGCGGCATCGGACAGCAGCGCCAGGCTGTTGGTGAGGAAGGCGCCAGCGACCTCCACCACCAGGAACAGCGCGGTGAGGCCGAGCGCCCACCACAGGGGGCGCTCGTGGCGGATTTCGGTAGGGGCGTGGCTGTGATCGTGGCCCATGGGGCGACCCGGCGGCGATGCGAAGGAAGATGGCCGCTACCTTAGGCCGCCGCCTGCGCGGAGACTATTACACCGTTCGACAGCAATACCTTTCGACAGCGGCACTCGCTCTTGTGCAGCCGATGGACCGCAAGGACACGGCAACCAGGCACACCAGATGCCGGGCTCAGCAAGTCTGGTCGCGGCCCGACCTGCCACACGCTGGCCAAGGAAGGGGCGCGACGCATGAAAGCGCGGATCTCGGCATGGCGGCCGAGACCCGCACGGCGCTCAACGGGCCCGCGTCGCCGATGGCGCGCCGGCGCTCTGCAGCTGCTGCGCCTTGGCCAGGTGCTCGGCCACGTGGGTGCGCGTGGTGCGCAGATGCGCGGCCACGTCCGGGGTCTTCGCAGCGGGGATCAGGGTGCTGTCGAGCATCTGCAGGGCGGCCTGGTGATCCTTGACCATCGCCATGACATAGGCCTGTTCGAAGCGATCGCCGTCCAGGGCCTGCAGCTTGCCGGCCTCCGCCTTGGCCTTCTGCATCTGCTGCTGCGCCGGCGCGGCCTTCGCATCAGGACCCCACGGCGCGATCTTGGCGTTGTTGTCCGAGTGCTCCTTGACCATCTGCATGGCGTAGTCGCGCACCGGGCCCTTGACCTGCTTCTGCAAGGCCAGGTTGCCGGCGTTGATCTCGCTGGTGTTGATCGCCGACAGCACGCCGAGCGCCTGCTTTTCGTTGAGCGCGGACGCGCGCGCGCCTTGCGCGCCCTGCATGCCGGTCGACGTCTGCGCGGCAGAGGTCGACGGCGTTTGCTGCTGCATCGCGCCGGGATCGGCACTGCCGGCCTGGCCGGACGTATCGGTCTGCGCATGCGCAAGACCGACGCCGAGAACCGATATCAGCGCCAGAGAGAACGCGGAACGGGAATGACGCATGACAATCTCCTTTTGCATGGCAGGTATCGCCATGCTCCGCGACCTTTCGTGAGCGCTTGGTTGAACGTGGGTGCAGGCGATGCGAAATGCTGCAGATGCACGTGGACTGCGGCGCCCGCGCCTACGGCAACCAGCGCAGCAGCAACACGCTGAGGCTGGCCAGTGCCAGCAGCGAGAGCGTGCCGGCCGCCAAGACGCGACCGCCGGACGCAAGCACCGTGCGCAGATTCACCGACAGTCCCAGCGCGGCCATCGCCACCAGGGTGAACAGCAGCGACAGCGACTGCGCCGCTTCGATGAGCAAGGCCGGCAGCACGCCCAGCGCGCGCAGGCCCATCATGCCGACGAAGCCGACCACGAACCACGGCACCAGCGCGTGCGCCGGGCGCCGCTGTGTCGATGATCCACCACGCACCAGCCCCAGCAGCAGCATCACCGGCCCGAGCATCAGCACCCGCATCAGCTTGACCAGCGCACCGACCTGCGCGCTCAGCGCGCCCACCGGCACGGTCGCCGCCAGCACCTGCGGCACCGCGTACACGGTCAGGCCGGCGAGGATGCCGTAGTGGCGCTGGTCCAGGCCCAGCACGGGCACCGCCAGCGGCAGCAGCAACACCACCAGCACGCCCAGCGCCGCGGTGAAGGCGATCGCTGCAGCGACGTCGTCGGAGTCGGCGTCGATCACCGGCGCCGCCGCCACGATCGCCGAATTGCCGCAGATCGCATTGCCGCAGGCAACCAGCGTGGCCAGCCGCGACGGCAGGCCCAGCGCGCGACCGATGCCGTAGCCAATGGCGATCGCCAGCAGCACCACCGCGGCGATGGCAGCCAGCAACAGGCCGCCGGCCGCGCCGATGGCGCCGATCCCGACCGAGGCGCCGAGCAGCACGATGGCCAGTTCCAGCGGCAGCTTGGCGGCGAAGGCGATGCCGGCGTGCGTGGACGGCGGCAGGCGCCACGCCGTGCGCAGCAAGGTGCCGAGCACGATCGCGAACACCAGCGCATCGATCCAGCGCCGGCCCAGCCACTGCAGTTGCGCGCGCTCGGCAAGCCAGGCCAAGGCCGCCACACCGATGGCCAGGGCCAGCCCGGGCAGCAGGGTGGAAGGTCGGTGCAGTGGCGCGTGCATGGGCGTCATCCGGATGAAGTGGCGACAGACTGCGCCCGCAAACCGTTCCGATCCATCGCATAATTGCGCACAGTTCATTCTGCTCATCCGAACATTCCCCCATGACCCTGGAACAACTCGCGCTGTTCGTGGCGGTGGCCGAGCGCCAGCACCTGACCCTGGGCGCGCAGGCCGCCCACCGCACGCCGTCGGCCGCCAGTGCCGCGATCAAGGCGCTGGAGCAGCAGTACGGGGTGGCGCTGTTCGACCGGGTCGGCCGCGGCCTGGCGCTGACCGCGGCCGGTGCGGCGTTCTGCGAGGACGCCAAGGCGATCCTGGCGCGCAGCCGTGCGGCCGAACTGGCGCTGAGCGAGTGGCGCGGCGTGCTGCGCGGCACCCTCGACCTGCACGCCAGCCAGACCGTGGCCAGCTATTGGCTGCCGACCCGGCTGATGGCCTTCCATGCGCGCTATCCGCAGATCGAGATCCGCCTGAGCGTGGGCAACACCGACAGCGTGGCGCGCGCGGTGCGCGAGGGACGCGCCGAACTGGGCTTCGTCGAGGGCCGCGTGCAGGCCCCCGAACTGCTGAGTTCGGCGCTGGACCACGACCGGCTGCGCGTGGTGGCCGCACCGGACCACCCGCTGGCCGGGCGCCGCCGCCCCGGGCTGCCGCGGCTGGTCGCCGACAGCACCTGGATCATGCGCGAGCCTGGCTCGGGCACGCGCTCGGCGTTCGAGGCGGCGCTGCGCGATGCCGGCATCGCCCCGGAACGCCTGCGCGTGGCCCTGTCCCTGCCCTCCAACGAAGCGGTGCTGTCGGCGGTACAGGCCGGGCGCAGCCTGGCGGCGATCTCGCAACTGGCCGCGGCGCCGTGGCTGGAGAGCGGCCGCCTGCAGGGCATCGAGGTGACGCTGGCCGAACGCACCTTCCATGTCCTGCGCCACCGCGAACGCGGCCTGGGCGCGGCGGCCGCCGCCCTGCTCGACTTGCAGGCGCAGCCCACCACGGCCTGAGCGTGGCGTGGCGAGGAGCGAGACGCGACGCGCGACATCCATTCCAAAACGAGATAGCCCTCGGCAAATGCTTCATTGGAATGGAATGCCTGTCGCTTCTATCCTCGCTCCCGGTCTCTCGCGCGCCAGGGCAGCGGAAAGGGGATGTCCACGGCGCCGCCGCCGGACATGCCGCGCATGCCCCGCCGTGTCGACGGACACGTCATCGAGGACAGCGATCGGGACAGCCCGCAGACATGCACGGCGCCCTGCCGATGCCTCCCGGGCCGGACATCTCCGGCCCACGCCAACTTGCTCGGTCACTTTTTGTCCTGGGAGGGAACAAAAATGCCTTTGGAACAGTCCCGTCGCCCGCTCGGCCGGCGCGCGCACCGCCCTGCCGCCCGCACCCTGCTGGGCGCGGCCATCGTCCTGGCCCTGTCCGGCAGCTTCGCCGCGCACGCGCAGAGCACCAGCGCCGATCCCGCGGCCACGCCACCCGCCAAGCCCGATTCCACGACCGACGCCAAGACCGGCCAGCAGCCGGTCACCCTGGACAACGTGATGGTGGTCGGCCAGCGCGCCAGCCTGGAACAGGCAGTGCAGGCCAAGCAGCTCGACGACCACGTGGTCGAGGTCATCTCCGCCGACAACATGGGGCAGATGCCCAACGTCACCGTGGCCGAGGCGCTGGTGCGCCTGCCCGGCGTCAACGGTACCCGCGACCGCGGCAACGAAAGCCTGGCCACCGTGCGCGGCCTCGGCCCGCGCATGACCATGGGCACGGTCAACGGCCGCGAGATCGCCTCCTCCGAACCCAACCGCGCGGTGCGCTGGGAAGTCTTCCCCACCGAGATCGTCTCCACGGTCAAGGTCTACAAGACCCCGTCGGCGGACCTGATCGCCGGCGGCATCGCCGCCACCGTGGACATCTCCACGATCAACCCGCTCGATCACACCGGCCCGACCTTCGTCGCCACCGCCGGCCCGGTCTACTACGACGAGGCCAAGGACGCGCGCGACTACTCGCCGTGGGGCCAGCGCCTGGGCGCGAGCTGGATCCACCGCATCAACGACAACCTGGCGGTCGCGCTCGGCGCCACCTACCAGAAGCAGAAGAACGCCGGCGTCTCGATCGGCACCTGGGGCTACACCGACGCCAGCAACGCACGCGACGTGGATGGCGACGGCAAGGTCGACTACACCCCCTGGGGCGCGGCCGACCAGCTCAAGCTGACCGAGCAGACCCGCACCGGCGCCATGGGCACCGTGCAGTGGCGCTCGGGCAACCTGGAACTCAAGCTCGACGGCCTGTACTCGCGCATCCGCATCGACGAGGACCAGCGCCAGAACTGGTTCAACAACCTCGGCTACAGCATCTACTCGGCCAGCAATCCGTACACCACCCCGGGCTCGTCCTACACCATCGTCGACGGCGACGTCGTCGCCGGCACCCTGGCCAATTCCAACCTCCAGGTGGACCACGTCATCGCCAACTACAACGAGGTCAAGACGCTGGCGGCCGGCGGCCTCAACGCCAAGTGGAGCGGCGACGTGTGGACGCTGGGCAGTGACCTGTCGTTCTCGCAGGCCAAGCGCGACAACGACTGGCGCGCGGTGCGTTTCGGCAGCAACCCGGACACGGTGTCGTTCGACTTCCGTCATGGCGTCACCCCCACCATCAGCACCAGTTCCGACGCGCCGGAATGGGGCATCAGCGGCCAGACCGAGCCGCAGGCACTGCGCGACCGCATCGCCGCGCTGGCGCTGAGCGTGAGCCGCGCGATCGAGGATTCGCCGGTCACCGCGCTGGAATTCGGCGCGCGCGCCTCACGCCGCGAGAAGCAGAACCGCCACTTCACCAGCTTCCAGTCCGGCTACAGCCAGCCGATCTCGGCCTACCAGGACCTGATCTATCCGGTGACGATGCCGGACCTCAACGTGCCGACCCTGACCGGCGGCGACCTGGACGCGATCGCCAAGCTCGGCTTCGGCGGTTTCGATCCGAGTCTGGCCACCGAGCAGCGCCTGGATCACTGGAACGTCGAGGAGAACGTGCGCGAGGCCTTCGCCAAGGCGGTGTTCAGTTCGCAGTGGTTCGGCGTCGACGTCACCGGCAACGCCGGCGTGCGCGTGGTCCACACCGACACCGACAGCCATGGCTACGACACCGTCGGCGGCGTGGTGCAGCCGAGCAGCGCCGGCAAGACCTACACCGACGTGCTGCCCAGCGCCACGGTCAACTTCCTGATCGATCCCGAGCGCATCCTGCGCGTGTCGGTGGCCAAGGTGATGGCGCGGCCGCCGCTGGACGAACTTCGCACCGGGCGTGCGCTCGACGACCCCAACACCACCGTCGGCCAGCTCACCGGCAGCGGCGGCAACCCGCAGCTCAATCCGTTCCGCGCCACTCAGCTCGACCTGTCCTACGAGCGGTACTTCCACAAGGAAGCGCTGGCGGCCCTGGCGCTGTACCGCAAGTGGGTGGATTCGAGCATCGGCTACAAGACCCAGCACGAGACCATCGACGGCCGCGACTATTTGATCAGCGGTCCGTTCAACGGCGGCGGCGGCTACATCAACGGTGCCGAGCTGACCTTCCAGACCCCGTTCTTCTTCATCCCGCACATGGAGAACTTCGGCATCTACTCGAACTACTCGTACGTGGAATCCAACCTGCACGAGTTCTCGCCGGCGGACAATCCGCTGCCGCTCAGCGGCCTGGCGCGCAACACCGGCACGCTGGACCTCTGGTACAACAACAGCAAGTTCGAAGCGCGGATCGGCTACAAGTACCACAGCCCCTACACCGTGGTGTACGGCTGGAACGCGGCGCGACTGGCGCGACTGGAGAGCGAAGGCACGGTGGACCTGAGCCTGGCCTGGCGCTACAGCGAGCACCTGGGCTTCAAGTTCCAGGTCGGCAACCTGACCAACGAACCGCTGCGCGCCTACAGCGACAACAAGCGCAACCGGCTCGCCAACCAGGACGATGGCGGCTACCAGCTGTTCGGCCGCCGCTTCGCCCTGGAAGCGACCTACACGTTCTGAGCCGGTGGAGACCCGCATGCGATCCAGACGCACCTGGCTGCCGGCGCTCGCGCTGGCCCTCGCCACCGCCCTCGCCGCGCCCCTGGCCGGCGCCGGCACGCTGTACCTCGGCGCCGACCTGTCCTACGTCAACGAGATGGAGGATTGCGGCGTGCAGTACCGCGACCACGGCGCGGTGCGCGACCCGTTCGAGCTGTTCCACGCGCACGGCGCCAATCTGGTGCGCGTGCGCCTGTGGAACGATGCGCGCTGGACCCGCTACAGCGACCTGAGCGACGTCAAGAAGACCATCCGCCGCGCGCGCGCACAGGGCATGCAGGTGCTGCTGGACTTCCACTACTCCGACGACTGGGCCGACGGCGAGAAGCAACTGATCCCCAAGGCCTGGGCCAACATCACCGACCAGGACGAACTGGCGCGCACGCTGTACGGCTTCACCTACGACACGCTCAGCGCGCTGGACCGCGCCGGGTTGATGCCGGAACTGGTGCAGGTCGGCAACGAGAGTAATTCCGACCTGATGGACAGCCAGCCCTGGGACAAGCGCCGGCCGATCGACTGGACCCGCAACGCCAAGCTGTTCAACGCCGGCATCAAGGCGGTGCGCGACGCCGGCGCGCGCTCGTCGATCAAGCCCAAGGTGATGCTGCATATCGCCCAGCCGGAGAACGTGGAGCCGTGGTTCGCCGACGCCGCCAAGGCCGGCGTGCACGACTTCGACTTCATCGGCATCAGCTACTACCGCAAGTGGTCGCGCGAGACCATGGACCAGCTTGGCGCCACCATCAAGCGCCTGCGCCAGCGCTATCCGGCCGAAGTGATGGTGGTGGAGACCGCCTATCCGTGGACGCTGGAAAGCGGCGACCCCTCGCCCAACCTGCTCGGCGCCGACTCACTGATCAAGGGCTACCCGGCCACCCCACAGGGCCAGTTGAACTACCTGGTCGACCTCACGCAGCTGGTGGTCGACAACGGCGGCAGCGGCGTCGTGTACTGGGAACCGGCCTGGACCAGCAACACCTGCAAGACCCGCTGGGGCGTCGGCTCCTCGTGGGAGAACGCCAGCTTCTTCGATTTCCGCCATGGCAACGAGCTGCTGCCCGGCATCGGCTTCATGCAGCACGCCTACCGACCGGCGCCGGCCACGACGGCCGGCAAGGGGGCCGCGCCGGTGCAGGACGCGCAGCCATGATCGAACTGAGCCGCCGCGACCTGCTGCGCTCGCTGGTCGCCGGCGGCGTGCAGGTGGCGGTGCCCGGCGCCGCCGCGGCGCTGGCGCCGGCCGCGCTGGCCGCCACGCCCACCGGCAGCGATGCCATTGCGCCGCTCTCGCTGGATCTGGACGACGATGCTCCGCGCCAGCGCTTGCTGTGCGACGGCGGCTGGCGCTTCCATCTCGGCAACGCCGACGATCCGGCCCGCGACTTCAATTTCGGCACCTTCCAGCGCACCTACGCCAAGGCCGGCAAGGACACCGCCGATGCGGCCCTGCTCGGCTTCGACGACAGCGATTGGGAGCGCATCGACCTGCCGCACGACTGGGCGGTGGCGCTGCCGCCGCGCCAGGATCCGACCTCCACCCTGGTCAACGGCGAAGACCCGGCCGCCGCGCACGGCTACATGCCGCTGGGCCGCACCGATCCGCAGACCAGCATCGGCTGGTACCGGCGCGTGCTGGAGATTCCGGCGGAAGACCTGGGCAAGCGGATCAGCCTGGAATTCGACGGCGTGTTCCGCGACTGCATCGTGTTCTGCAACGGCCACATCGTCGGCCGCAACGGCAGCGGCTACTGCGGCTTCGAAGTCGATCTCAGCGACGTGCTCGACTACGGCGCCAGGAACATCATCGCCGTGCGCGTGGACGCCACGCTCGGCGAAGGCTGGTTCTACGAAGGCGCCGGCATCTACCGCCACGTCTGGCTGCGCACCACCGACGCGCTGCACGTGCCGATGGACGGCGTGTACGTGCGCAGCGCCTGGGACGGCGGCGACGCGCAGGCGCTGGTGGAGACCGAACTCGGCAACCACGGCGCGACGCCGCGGCAGTGCAGCGTGGTCTCGGTGATCCGCGCGCCGGACGGGCGCATCGTCGCCCAGGCCAGCTCCGCGCCGATCACGGTCGAGCCCGGCGTAGTGCAGCGCGTGCAGCAGACCCTGGACCTGGGCGCGCCCGCGCCGTGGTCGCCGGAACACCCGCAACGCTACACGCTGTCCACGCGCCTGCTCGGCGACGGCCGCACCTGCGACGCGACCACCACCCGCTTCGGCGTGCGCCGCCTGCAGTTCGATCCGCAGCGCGGCCTGCTGCTCAATGGCGCGGCCTACAAGCTGCACGGCACCAACAACCACCAGGACCATGCCGGCGTCGGCACCGCCATTCCCGACCGCCTGCACGAATGGCGCCTGCGCCAGCTCAAGTCGATGGGCTGCAACGCCTACCGCAGCGCGCACAACCCGGCCTCGCCGGCGGTGCTGGAGTTGTGCGACCGGCTGGGCCTGCTGCTGATCGACGAGACCCGGCGCATGTCCTCCGACGACGAGGCCATGGCCGAACTGACGTCGATGGTGCGGCGCGGCCGCAACCATCCCTGCGTGATGCTGTGGTCGCTGGGCAACGAGGAGCCGCAGATGGTCACCGCGCGCGGCGCGCGCATCGTCGCGCGCATGCAGCGCCTGGTGCGGCGCCTGGACCCGAGCCGCCCCACCACCTTCGCCATGGACAAGGGCTTCGACGACGGCGTCGGCCAGGTCGTGGACGTGGTCGGCTTCAACTACCGCACCACGCAGATGGATGCCTTCCATGCGCGCCATCCGCAGATCCCGGTCTACGGCAGCGAGACCGGCAGCACCGTCGGCGTGCGTGGCAACTACCGCACCGACGACGTGCGCGGCTATGCCCGCGCCTACGACCTCGACTACCCCTGGTGGGCGAGCAGCGCCGAAGCCTGGTGGAGCTATGTTGCGCAGCGCCCGTACATCGCCGGCGGCTTCGTCTGGACCGGCTTCGACTACCGCGGCGAGCCGACCCCGTACAACCGCTGGCCGAACGTGGCCTCGCAGTTCGGCATCCTCGACAGTTGCGGTTTCCCCAAGGACAACTACTGGTACTACCGCGCGCAATGGACCGCCGCGCCGGTGCTGCACCTGTTCCCGCACTGGAACTGGGACGGCCTGCTGGAGGAGCGCGACAACGGCATGGTCGACGTGTGGTGCCACAGCAACCTGGACGCGGTGGAACTGCTGGTCAATGGCGTCAGCCAGGGCCTGCAGCAGGTGCCGGCCTACGGCCACGTCGAGTGGCGCGTGCGCTACGCGGCGGGCCGCATCGAAGCGCGCGGCTACCGTGACGGCAAGCAGGTGCTGACCCAACTCCGCGAGACCGTCGGCGTCCCGGCCGCGGTACGCCTGCGCTGCGAACGGGCGAATCTGCTGGCCGACGCCGAGGACGTGGCCGTGGTCGCGGTGGAGATCGTCGATGCCAAGGGCCGCGTCGTGCCCACCGCCAGCGACGCCGTGCGCTTCGCCGTCCGCGGCCCCGGCCGCCTGATCGGCGTGGGCAACGGCGACCCGTCCAGCCACGAACCCGACAAGGCCGACCAGCGCCGCGCCTTCAACGGCCTGTGCATGGCCTTGCTGCAGACCACGCGCGATGCCGGCACGCTGACACTGGAAGCGACCGCGCCCGGATTGGCGCCTGCGCGGCTGGCGCTGAAGAGTGTGCGCACCAGGCCGCGGCCGTTCGTCGCCTGAGGCGGCCGCGTGGTTTCAAGAAGCTACGCGGCGCCATCGTCATGCGCGGCGACTAGGTGATCCTATACGGCACTGGCGCGCCGACTACGCCCGCCCAAGCCGTGGTCGGCACACGCGCTACGCACAATGAAGTGAAGCCGCTGACGCTTCATTCCGAAGCCGATCTACGACGCCTCGCCAGCATCGCTGCACCCACGAAGCTGCATCGCCCCAGCGATGCCCGCTCCCCCACCGCGCATCGCGGCGAGGGAGCGCCAGCCGTCATCGCAAGCGCGAGAAGGCACCGATCCCGGCGATCGCCAGCCGCTCGGCGGGCAGCGCCGTTTCGGCGAACGACAACCGCAGGTAACGGATCTGCCGGACCTCAGGGAAATTCAGCCGCTGGGTGGAGAGCGCGTAGGCGATATTGGACAACTCGCCGCCGCCGGCCGGCTGCCAGTGCTGGCCATCCTCGCTGCTTTCTGCGCGATAGCCCTTCGGCGGCGCCGCACCGTTCATCACCGTGCGCGAGGGGGTGAGGCTGAAGCCGGCGACCTGGCGAAGCGCACCGAGGTCGATGGTCACCTGCACGGGATGGCCCGGCGTGGGAGCGGGCACGACCCAGATCGTGCCGGCATCGTCGTCGAGCAACTTCTCCGCTCCCGGCGCGCTGGCCGCGACGATGCGCCAACCCGCGGTGGACAGCACGTCCGGCGCGTTCGTCGCGGGCCGCGCGACCGCAACCGGCGCCACCGCGCGGAACAGCGCGAATTCGCTGATCGCCGGACAGACCGGTGCCTCGAGCACACGCAGGCGCACACGGCGCGCGGCGACCGGACGATCGAGCCGCAGGATCCGCTGCGCGCCGATGCATTGCGCTTCGGCCAGGCGCTGCCATTGCCCATCCACCTCGGCTTCGATCGCGAAGCGGGTGACACGCACGCCCAGCGGCAGGTATTCGCGCAGCCGGATCAGGTCGAAGCTCTGCGCCGCCGACAGTTCCAGCGTCAGCGTCGGCGTGGTGACGTCGTCCGGCGTGGACCAGTAGCTGTCCGGCTGGCGGTCGAGCACACGCTCCGGCTCGAACCCGGGACCGCGCGACGCGCTGGCGCTGGCCTTGGCGCCCTTGGCCAGATCGATGGCGAAGCTGGCGCGGATCGCGTCGCCGAAGCTCTTCAACACCGCGACGTCATGGTCGGCGATGCGGCCGCGTCGGTCCGGCGGAAGATTGAGGTTCATGTTGGTGCCGCGCGCGACCGAGGTATCGAAGTAGCGCACCAGATTCTCCGGGCTGCGCACCTTGCCGTCTTCGTCGGCATGGTAGAACCAGCCCGGGCGGATCGAGGTGTTGGTTTCCGCAGGCCACCACAGGGCCGCGCCACGCACGCCAGCGTTGCCGTTTTCCTGCGTGTAAGGCGCATTGGGCATGGTCGGCCAGCACGGATCGCCGGCCACGCCCTCCTCGTTGCCGACCCAACGGATATCTGCGCCCAGCGGGTCGAAGGTGCAGGCCATCGGCTGGTGTTGGTGGACCAGCTCGATCATCCGCGGCCAGTTGTAGTAGGCGGGGGCATCGATCTTGCGGGTTTCGCGCGCTCCGCCGTAGTAACCGTCGCCACCATTGGCGCCGTCGAACCAGAACTCGAACAAGTCACCATAACCCGTGCACAGCTCGACGATCTGCTTGCGGAAATAGTCGAGATAGCCGGGACGTCCATACTCGGCGTGGTTGCGATCCCAGGGGGAGAGATAGATGCCGAAGGCCAGGCCGGCACGCCGGCACGCCGCGGCCATTTCGCCGACGATGTCGCCCTTGCCGTTCTTGTAGGGCGAATTGCGGATGCAATGCTCGGTCAGGCGCGTCGGCCACAGGCAGAAGCCATCGTGGTGCTTGGCGGTGAAGATGATCCCTTTGAGGTTGCCGGCCTTGGCCGCGGCGACGATCTGATCGGCGGAGAAATCGCTGGGATCGAATCTGCGCGGATCTTCGTCGCCGTAACCCCATTCCTTGTCGGTGAAGGTGTTCATCGCAAAATGCACGAAGGCGTATTGCTCCCACCGGTGCCACCGCAGCTGCCGCGCGCTTGGCACGGCGCCCCACGGTGCCGGTCCTTTCGGGCGCGGCGCGGCCACGATCTGGGCGGCGGATGCGCTGAAGCCCGCGGCGACGGCCACGACACCCGTGGCAAGAAAGGTACGACGATCGATCATGGACGCCTCCGGCTCTACACAAGCCCGGATCTTAGCTTTTCCAACGGCGAAACAGTCCTGCCCGAAGCGACACACGGTCGTTCAACGGACACAGCGTCACCGTGTGGCCGGTCCGCCGCCGCGTGCTCGGGAATTGCACTGCGTGCTGTCGCCGATCCACTTTTTTACGGACAATTGCAGTTGGCGCCGAGACGACTCGCACGCAGTTTCTGCGGACTCGGCATTGCACATGCTGCGTCCGCACCGGACATTCGCTGTCTCGCGCTTGGCCTTCCTGCCGTTGCCCGTGGAAACGGTGCGGCCCCGACGTTGCACCGTGGATCGGCAGGTGGCGCATCGAACCACGCACCGGGCTGGCGCCGCGCCGCGCTGTCATTTGCTGCGGGCACCCGTCCATACTTGTCCACGGACCGTCACCCCGAAATTCATTAAGTCACTGAATCAGATGCAGAATCGAGAAAAGACCCAAGTCCCCGGAAGCGCAGCGGAGCACACCCCGCTGATGAAACATTACTTTTGTGAGCTGGCCAGATAGGCGATTTCAGGTGATTTTGCGCAGTCTTGAGGGCCAGTCCGTGTGCTGGAGCTACATGGGAGCTACATGTCCGCTCTCGGGCAACTCGGTGAATTGCCCGCGTTGGGGCTGCGCAAGATCCACAATGTAGATCCCCCGTTTCACGGACTCTGCTTTGGGAGGCCAAACCGTGCCATCTGGCCAATACACCCCGCTTCCCCCACCCCCGTAGCGCCGTTCTTCACCAAGCTCCTTGAAGCTGCCCTCACTTACCCCAGCAACGGCCACCACGACAATAGGCGTGCCTAAGGCCTTGGCCCATGCTGATAAGGGTTCAGTCCAATAAGGCTCTCGCAAATCCGCGCCGAAGGTGGGCACGATGATCGGGCAGCCTTTACTCACCCCCAGGTGCAGTGCCTCAGCCATCATCTTGGCTGTTTGACCCTTGGCCTTATTCCAAGGCTCACAGACATCTGAGCAGATCATTGGGAAAAGGCGGCGGCGTCCCAAGCTCCACATCTTCGCACCCTGTCCGACCACACCCTCTTTCCGCCAAGGAACACGCTTGAAATAGTAATCAAGACTGAGTTTGCCTTTCGTCAGAAAAATGCTGTTCCGGAGAGTCGCGCCTTCCATAACATAGCCGCCTGCCACAAAGGGAATTTCGGATCCAACCTTTTTGAGGAGATTTCTTGCTTCATCAATCTCAAGATCGGCTTTTTTGTCTGCGAAGGGAAAGTGTTCTGGAAACACGGCAAGATCGACTTTTGCATGAGAGCTTAGAACACTCAGCAACTCATTTATTTGCGCAGCCGCTTTATTTCCCGATACCTTCTCTACTTCCTGCGCACGCAACTGAAACAGTGCAATCTTCATTGATCACCTCCTTCTGCCTGCCAGAGGTCCAGCGGCAGATCATTAAAAAACGGCAGAACGCGGCTCAAATACTAGTGAGCTGATCGCGCAGTCATGGCTACTGACTGATAGCTAGGTTAGCACTCCAATATATTCAAGCGGCAAGGCGTATCTTTCAAGCCATGCCGACACAGTCTCTAGACCAAAAAGATCGCCATAGACGGATCCCATATATTTCTTCAAATTATTTCATGCCGAAACACTTGACAAAGCTCTTTTACACCATAGCTTGAATGCATCGGCAACAAAACATCGATTGCCTTTGTGAGCAGAGATGCTCACTTGCCCCATACGTGGGGCTTGAAATGAGATACTCACTTGCCCCATACGTGGGGATTGAAATGAAGTAGCTTCTACGACGTTTAGTCGGTTTAGAAAGTAAAAAGCCACTCATCAAACTGAGTTGCATCGTTCAACGCCGTTTAGGCGGATCAAAAAAAATGCTCCGGGAAACCGGAGCATTTTTCTTACGTTCCTTATTTTACGCTTGCTGCATCAGACATAGAATCCACCCGCTATCTCGCGCTGGGCGCAGGTGAACTTGAAAAGACCCGTCAACTGGAAACATTCAAACACCTTGATCACGCTGTTCCCGAACAGATCAGTGCCAAGGGCACAGGGCTTGGCCAACAGCACGAGGGCTCATGCAAAGCAAACTGTCAGATGTGAATAAGCAATCAGGACTACCCCTTCGGAAGAAGTAGTCTTGATGCTTTACACAACTAATCTTTAAGCGCTTCCGTCCTACATCGATGGCTTCGGAGGACGAAACTTCAACTCCCAATGCGCTACTCCAGCCTCGCCATCATGCAAAGGCACATCCCCAATCGTTGTCTCAGGCGTCAGCACTTCGATCGGCTGGATCTTGAAGTTCTTTTCTAAAGCCTCAGCCGCTTCGACCATCACCTTCCTAGCTTGCTTGATCCGCCACTCCTGGATCGCCTGGATCCGAGGGGATACATGCAACTTGGCTCGCGCCACACGCTGCCGGGCCCTCGCGACCACTTTGGTATCTGGGTGGTTCTCTTGCTCGGCAAGCTTGGCCTGCGCATCGAGCACTGCCATGCGCGCTTTGTAAGGCCGCACCAAGGTGTGCGCATACTTGTTGATTGAGCGGGCCAACATCTCGGTGTCTTCGAAGAGGAACGGTTTAGTGGGGTAGCTATCGACTCGCCGGCAAACAAGCGTGGCGTAAGCGCGCTCGAACTCCGGCTCAATTTGGATGCCGGGGATCTGCCGAAGCACTTCCAAAGACTGCTGCGCTACCTCTCGCTGGGCTTCCAGCCAGTCTTCGATCAGCTGCGCTTCGGCATTGAGCACCTCTGAGTCTGGTCGGCCCGAGGAGCGAGCAAGCCTCGTCACGCGACCAAGATGTCGAGCTTGTCCACTGTAAGGCGTGTAAAGCCCTGGGCGGGGGGCAGCTTGGCGAGCCAAGCGTTCTTTGATCTGTTGCAAGCGCCCCGCCGCCCGCGCTCTAGGCTGCGCGAGGTGCCTTTTGCCCCCTGACGAACTCTGTGCCTTAGATCGGTCCCGAAGCGCTGACGCGTGACTGTGTGACGGCGGCACTGGCTGCACAAGCGTCCCACTGGCTTTCATGTGCGCAGCAACGATGTTCGAGAGCGCAATGGCTGCGTCTGCCCCGTGCCGGCCCCGCACTTCTGCGGTGAAGTTGGTTTTTCTCATCAGCGCAACCTTCGCTTTGCCCATGTGCTTGCCAGGGCGGCGCGTTAGTTCCCGGGCGCGCTCAAAGTCTCCCTTCATGGCCGCTTCCCGGGCCTGGGCTTGGAGAGTTCTTGGGTCGACAGTCTTCTGGATGCCCGCTCTTCGAAGGTGTCGGTTGATCTCGGCCGCAATCTCTTTGCGAAGCGCTCGCACTGCGCGTGTGCCCTCCCCTTGCCTGGCGTCGAACTCCGTTCCTGCGCGCTCACCGAAGCCACCCGGTCCAACTTGGCGCGAAGACATCAGAAGGTGGACATGGTGGTTGCGCCGGTCGCCATCGCGACTGGGCAAGTGGACTGCGACCAGCACAGCAACCTGGTGGCGATCGACCAGCAGTTGCCCAAGGCTCAATGCCAGATCCTTACGCTGCTCATCGGTGAGGCTTTGCGGGAGCGCGACCTCCACCTCGCGAGCCACGATCGCGTTCTTTCTGGTCTCAGCCGCTTCGTTTGCGTTCCAGAACTTCTCGGCGTCTTGGCACCAATTGGGCGAGCCCTTGGGTGCAAGCATTTGCGCGAAGGCAACGCCATAACGGCGCGAGTATCCGTGGCGCAGACCTGTGGCCTCGTCGACCAGATCAAAGCCCGCTCGGTAAGCTGCTGCCGCGACGGATGAGTCGCCTTTGCCGCGACCAAAAGATTTCATGTGTGAGTGATAAATAGCCATCTAGGCCCCTATTCATGTTTGTGGAGAAAACATAAAACAAGAGCATCTTCGAGTTGTCTAGGCGCCGATGGCAGTGGCGTTTGTGTGCCTAAAATCTCAGGGTTTTTTGATCTGTTGAGCGGCGTAAGCCGATCAACGAGGTGGCCAACGGCCACCGCACCGACGACCTGTCGGCGGCGCACGGTTTTCGAGAATCGAAAACCATCAGTGCGCTCTTGCTTTCAGATTTGGGGTTTAGCCGTATGCGAGGCGAACGCTCGCAACCAAAGCACTCGCGTCGACACCCAAAGAGACCAGCAACGGCCCCTTTATGAACATGAACGATAGATAAACAACTGCAATTTATTTTTTCTTGCCACGCTTGCCGGCGCCTGCCGATGTCGGCTTTTTGATTCCAGCTTTGCGCTGCAATCGGGCGACCTCTTTGCGCTGCTCATCTATGGAAAGCTTGGTCAGCGCAGTGACGGCCTCGGCAATCTCGCGGGTCTCTGCGTATAGAGCAGCCAGTGGCATGTCCAGTTCGCTGGCAAGGCGCTTAGCGGTGCGTAAGTCGCACTCGTTGACGGCGTTCTCGTAGCGACTGATCCGTGTGCGGGCCACCTCAGCGGATATCCCGACCGCCCCGCCGAGGGCTTCTTGGGCCAGCCCAACAGCAAGGCGCGCCTCCCGCAAACGTTTGGCAAAGATCAAGCGAGCGTCGTCGTTCGGATCCAAAAGGTGACCACAAGCATGCAATGTGACGAACGAGCATGGCGCCTCCTACTTGTCGTGTCTGTTACTTTTTCAGTAACATGCCAGCGCGTCAAGTTCAAGCTCGCCATTGCCGAGTCATCGCCCTCTCACTCTTAGGAACTTTGTATGCGCAACGCACGCCTTACCGTTGTCGGGATGTTGATCGTCTTCTTGGCTGGTTGCTCAGGCGGTGGGCCTTCCAAGGACCAACGACAGCGAGCCTTCTTGCAATACATGAAAGAGGAAGGCAGCGATAACGCGAAGATCCGCGACTTCGAAAGCAGTAGGTGTGAGAAGTCGGAAAGCGCACCGAGCTACTCGTGCGACGTGAGCGCCAAAGTTCAAGCAACTGGGCACGACTTCGGGAACGAGTTGGACGGGATCTACACCTTTGCCGAAATCGGAGGCATCTGGAAGGTCACCGGTCGTATCCAGTGACGCAAACGTTTGCCCTTAGTCCCAACAAGGAACGCTCATGACGATTTGGAACCTGCTGTTTTTCTTCGCGCTCGGCGCTGGCACCTTGATCGCACTCGCCATGAGCAAGACGCTGAAAACGCGACGCGCAAGCGCTGACTTTCAAGAGAATTTTCAGCGCTACTACGGCTACAAGAACACCGACATTGCGCTTTCTACCGCTCGCTCAGCAGTGAAGTTGCGGTCCGGCCGGGACATCAAAAATTATCAGTTCAGCGATGTGCGTGCTTGGGAAAAGCATTGGCACAACTCACGTCATGAGGGCACGCTCACGCTCAATGTCCGAGACATCGATCATCCGGTGTGGACGATCAAGTTTGGCAACGAGACGGAGATGAACAAGTGGTACGAGCTTGTAAGTCAAGCGATCAATGAGAACTTGAAGCTCTGACCTAGCAATCACCAGGCGAGGTGCCCGGGCTTGACGGCGAAGTGTTCTCTGCTACGAATCGAAGGACCTCAACACTGGATTCGTCACCATGCCTTCTGCCGTCCACTCCCCTGCTAGGCCCCTCGACCCGCAAGAAAGCCAAACGCGCCAAGAGCACGTGGAGACCTGGATCGCTCAACAAAACGCGGCTGGCTTTGGCGTTGATCAGCACATGACGAATGCCCTCAATGCGTATCTTGATGGTCGTGTGGATCTCCCTGGGCTGCTAACCGAGCTTCGTCGTCCCTACTTGAACTGAGTCTACCAACGGATGCCGGCATGATAGGCATCCTCGCCACCGAGGTCTCAACAGCAGAAGTGTCCATGCCCAGTCCTTGGCGCTCTCGATGGGCCTGTTCCGCCCTTTGGTCATCCGACACGCTCAACAGCCGCCCCTCTTGGCGATAGCGGGACAGAAGCTGCTCAAAGCTTGCTTGCCCTTGGACAAAGATCCCGTTGCCTCGCATCGCTTCTAAGCGGTCATTCAAGCTTCGATGCTCAACCGCATCGCCAATGCCGGCCTGGGCAATATGTGCATAGATGCGCTCAGCGATCATCGCGCGAATCCACTGGATTTCCGCTAGACCGTTGATGCGCCCATCTAGAATGCGCGTCTTCTGCGTTAAACCAGAGGCTTCCATGCGCCTAGTTGTCGCAAGCAGATGGCAATAGAAGTAGCGCGCGTCGTCCTTCGTCGGTCGATGGTGGCTCGCTTGCAAAGCAAAGCCAAAGCGCTCAATCAGGCGATGCGCGATATCAACCACCAACTCCCAGCGCTTGGGGTCATCAAGTTCGTGTGGCAGCGCAATGGCAAAATCGCGGCACACCGTGCTGTTGTGCCGTCGCTCCGCCGCTTCTGCAGCCGCCCAAAGCGCCTGTGGGTCATCTACCCATGCCGGCGAACCAGGTGGCGCCAGGCAACGCGACTGGATGATGCCGCCCCTACCCCGGTAGTCATGGCGCGCACCTGACTTGGGATCGGTGAGCAAATAGCCGCCGCGATAGGCGGCGGCTGCGATCGCAGAGTGCCCCTTTGCTCGGCTGTAAGTCTTGATGCGGGTGTGGTAAATGGCCATGCGATTCTCCTGATGTTGGAGAAACACTTTCTCTAGATTTTGAGAAGCGCAAGGCTTTTGGGATCACTATTTTTTGCTGCTTTTCGTTGCCTAACTGATGGAACTAGCGAGCAGTTCGATCGACCTCAAAGATGCGTCCCAAGCTGACGAATGGACGGGTTGGATGGCAAAGCTCAGCGCTCCATGTAGCAAAGCGCTTGACCGCGCCACGGGGATGGTCACCAAGGGGCTGTCCGTCCATGCGAAAGGCGATCTTGTCGCCGTCTCCCCATTGGCTGTGGATCTGACCAACCACCACCGGTCCATCTGGCGTAAGTGATAGTGATGCGGTATCCACCACATCATGTGCTGGGGGTATCCCCTCTTTCACTGATGCGAACCATCCGAACGGCTCGGCCAGAGTCAGACATGGACCCATGCCGTCTCCTACCTTAAGAAGCCAGCCTGCGCGCTCGCCTTGGAGCATCAAGAAAGCGAGAACAGGCTCGGTTTCTTGATGCTGATTGTTGACCAGCATTGCCCAACTCTCTCGGAACAGAAAGATGCTGCCAGGTGATAGGTCATTGGGAAGCCGATCTGCAAAAGCTTGTGCGGGAATGCTCATCGATTTCTCCCGGTTGACGTCATGTTGGGTGTCAGTTGATCCAGCGGCGGCGCAAGAGCACGACTAAGTCCTGCACGATGCGCTGCGCGTCCATGGACAGCGCCTGCCTGACTTGATGGGGTGGCGAAAGAAAACTGGGCTCTTGGTGCTCACCCTGTCGCCAAGGCACTTGCATGCTGTTCGGGCTGGCGTCGTGCTCAGCGCGAGTCCTCCAAGCGCCGGCATGCTCTCCGATCAATCGCACTGCCGGCACCACGTGGGTAAGCCGTTCGGTAGGGTCAATCTGACCCAGAAGCCAAGCGGCATAGGCGATCGCCGCTTCGAGCTTCTCAGCGACGCTTTCTTCCAAGACGACCGATAGCCCCATGCCGCGCTCGGGAGGTGGCAAGGGCAAGCTCAGCAGAACATCCCCATTCGGCCAGAGCCGTATCGACGCCCCATCACTACGATGCCCTTCCTGGAACAAGACCAAGGCTTCGCCGTCCAATCGCGACTGCATCCCTAAGCTTCTATCGAAGATGGCTGGCCTTCCGAAGAGTGCTTGCTGTTGCATGGCCTCCAGAAGGGGCTGTGCTTCCATCTCGGCGGGGCGAAGCACTGTTGTGTCAGGTCCTGCCGCAACAGCCAGTTGCAAGACCGTGCCACTTTGCTGATAGCCGCGCTCGATCCGGGGGAAGAGCGCCAGTGCGCGATCGCGCAATCCTGTGGGATCGAGGGGCGCCACGGCCTGCGTCAGCTGGAACCGATGGATGGCGCGAGTTGCCTTTTGCCCCAGGTCATCCGCTGAGACAAAGCCATCCCAGAGCTGACCACCTTGCCAATTGCCGATTTCTCTAATGAAGTCTGCTTGATCCGGTTCGGCTTCCATGCCCGACTGCACGAACATCAAGAGTGGCTTACGGCCCCGGGCCTCATGCACCTCTTCGTGGGTTGCCGAGATGCCTCCTGCCTGCTTGGCGCCATAGCGCGGCCCAAGGACGAGGATGACAAGGTCTGCCTCGCGCACCCCATTGAGGCATGCGACCTGAGGGGAGCTTGCCCGCGCTCCGAAGTCCTCGGCCATGATGGCTTGATGACCGAGAACCTCGATGGCGTGCTTGACTGCCGCCCGCTCAGCTTCCATGCCAGAAATCAGTGAGCTGATGAACACCTTCATGCCGAACCTCCGTGCAGACAGCGGACGATATCCAAGTGGCAGCATCCCTCAGATGAAGGCTAGGCCTTCTGGGAAGTCAGATCCAAGCGACGCTCTGCCTTCTCGATCAGGGCCTGCTGGCGCTTGATGTAGGCCTCGCCCTTCCGAAGACGCACGATCATGCCCAACGGATAGACCACGCATCCATAGATCGAAAGGCCCAGCAACCCCAGGCCTGGCACGATCCACTTGGCGCCGCCCGTCATGAAGGCTAGCGGAGCAAGCATGATGGCAATACCTAAAATCCCAAAGCAGCAAAGAACTTGGATAAGCAAGAACTGCGTGACATGGAATTTGTCCTGGCCAAGATACTCGATCTTGCGAATTTCAGCCCGATTGATGGCGAGGCCAAGGCGATCGTTCCAAAAGATTGCCTTGCCGCAAGCCCAATGTGCTAGGTAAATCACCGGTGAAGCCACCACGCCGCCGATTACCGCTTTCGCCAACCAATTGTCCATAAGTCACCTGAGTAGCCAGAGGAATAGATGGAACGGCTTACTGCCACGTTTTTACCACCGAGCTAAAAGCCTTTCCCACGCATTAGTAAAGAGGGTGCCGATGATCACCGGCACCCTAAGGTCAAGTATTAGCTGGTATGACACGCATTTGCGCAGTAGTAACAGCCATTGATGCGATTTTGCGGCCAATTGGACCTTGCGTAAACCACGGCCTGGTGACAGCTGGTGTGAGACCCAAGATTGATCTGATTAGCCAACTGCGGCATGAAGGTGCACCCAGTGGTGGTGTTATGCACCTCGTGATCGCCGTTGGCTTGCGCGTTTTTGTTGACGATGAAGTTTGGCAAAGCGTTTCTCCGTAGATTGACAAGTTATTAGGAGGTCGGTGGCGCCAAAGCACCACCGACCGCTACTTACTTTTCCTTACGCACGCCTTTGAAAGGGAGCTTGTCCGCTTTGACATCCATGAAACGCCCAGTGCTGGTGTCGCGCTTGACGAAATTGCCTGCCGGGGTCTGGGTTTGCGACCGGTTGCGCACCGCGCCATTGCGGTGGCCGTCGCCTTTCGGTGGATTTGTAGCCATTGAAGTTCTCGGTAGTTGAGGAAGAAAGTACAGAGGCCGACAGGTCCTGACCCTTGAAGGCGGGGCAGCGATGCTGCCCCGCACATCACCCGACTAGATGTCGGGAACCCAGATCGGCCAAGCTTTCAAGCCCGCAGCAGAAGCGTGGAGCTTCTTGCCGTTCTTCAAGGTAATGACTGCCCGGAAGATGAGCTTGTAGCCAGGACGAGGGGGAGCGGTCGTCGTAGACACGGCCGTAGTCCTCTGGTAGAGGGCGCTCATCCGACAACTTCAAGACTGGTGTATTGACACTCTTTTGAAGAGAGCTATACTTTTACGGCTGTTTGCGAGGCAGCCAATCTCAAAGACCCCACCGGCCGAACGCCTTACAGGTGAGGTTTTTAGCTTCAGCAGTGACTTTCGAACACTGCATGTTGTGTTGAGAAAATTTATACCCCCTGTATCTAGGGCTCGACCTTCCGGTCGGGCCCTTTTGCTTTGGACTCTACCACGGATGCCGAGCAAAATGTGAACTGAGTCTCGGTTTTTATAGCGATATTTTTTGTTCGGTGTGGCGAATTTCAGGACGATCTTGCCTGCATCGTTCGCTCCTGTCAAAGCTTTTGTTCGGTATAGTGGCACTTGGCGCTGTGCCGGCCTCCAAGGAACCGTCTATGTCCACTATTTTTGGCAATAAAATCAAGAACCTAAGACGAGAAAAGGGGTTCACACTCGATTCGCTCGCTGAGGCTGCTGGCATGAGCAAGAGCTACTTGTGGGAGTTGGAGAACCGAGAGTCCCCTCGCCCGTCGGTTGAGAAGCTCGCCGCTCTCGCCAAGGCGCTTTCCATGGATGTGTCGTATTTTTTAGACGAGGAAGCGACAAGTCCTGAGGAGCGACATCTAGACCAGGCGTTCTTTAGGAACTACGGCGAGCTTGACGCGTCGGCCAAGGAGCAGATGCGTAGGATCATGGAAACCTTCAAGAAGTCTTGACCCTGCCAAGGATTGGCCGATGAACTCCGACGCGCTTACTCCCTCCAAGGCCGCTTACCGCCTGACGCATTTGCTCAACACGGTGTCAGCGGCGCATGGGGATCCTCGCTTTCCAGTTGACGTCGTTGCTCTGGCCAAGGGAGCAGCGGAGATCTTTCGATGGCGTGACGCGATCACCAATGTCGAATCGGCTGATATCAAGTCGTTTGAAGGCGCACTTTTCCCGAATGACACGCGTAGCAAGTGGATGCTGCTTTACAACCAGACATTGAAATCAGCTGGTCGCATCCGCTTCACGCAAGCTCACGAGCTTGGCCACTACCTGCTGCATCGACAAGACCGCATCGACGGCTTTCAGTGCGCCACGCAGGACATGGTGAGCCTGACAGAGCAAGAGGCGTCGATGGAAGCCCAGGCCAACGCCTTTGCGGCGACGCTGCTTATGCCCCTAGATGACTTCCGCCAAAGCACACAGGAAGGCGCCGACTTTGAGGTGCTCGCTCAGTGCGCCGATAAATATGGCGTATCACTGACTGCTGCTGCATTGCGCTGGATCGACCACACTGACCAATGCGCCCTGCTCATCTCACACACCGATGGCTTCATCAATTGGTCCATTTCGAGCCGATCAGCACGGGCTGGCGGCGCGTTTTTTCGTGCGCGGCAGAAGGCCATTGCTATTGGTGAGGACACTCTTGCTGCTAATAGTGAGATCGTGCACGAACGACTGGGTGTGGAGCTTCCTGCACGCGTTTGGTTCAAGCATGCAGAAGATGGGCTCAGTCTTAAAGAAATGAAGATCAGTGCGGACCAATTCGACTACACCCTAACGCTCTTGATCATGCCTAGGGGCTCAAGAGTCTGGGCGCCCTGGAAATACTGAGCACTCTTGACAAGCATCAATTTTAGCCTACCAAAGGATATTCGATGGAGGCCCGAAATGTTTTTCCCAAGCTTGCAAGACGCTAACGATACCATCGAGCCATTTGGCATGAGTCTGACCCGCGCTGGCGACGGGGTCGTTCTTGAAGGAGACACCAGCTGGCGAGCGTGGCGAGCAGGAAGCGAGTCTGCTCGATTTGAGACCTTAGGACACTTCTGGGCCGAGTGGACTTGGTATATCGCGTTTGCGCTCGAAAACGAACGGAAGAGATCACGCTTCATGGATGTCTTGATGGATGCGGATCTTGCAACGCAAGTTTCATTGCTTGACGCGCTACAAAGCTACGAAGGCCTTGCCGGGAAGAAAGGCGATTGTGTTCTAAGCTCACTTTTAGCCGGTCCAATCATAACGACAGAATGCATCCCATCTGACTGGTCTGATCGCTTGCTCCAATGCTTTCAAGATGAGGGCGAGGGCGCCGTTTTCGGTGGTGGGAAGCTTCTGCAAGCGATTGGTCGTCGTTACCCCGACGCGCTGCGCATCTATCGAGAGAGCTTGTAGCGTAGCTGGTAACTCGCTCCTCGGACGCGACAATGCTATGTTCGCTCTTTCAAATAGAGGTCTCCCCATGGGATCGAGCGATGGCATCTCTTCTAATACGACACCAACCGACCCCATGCACTTGGCGCTCCTTTGGACCATGCAGCGCATCAAGACTATTGCAGGCGTACAAGACTATGACGAGGAGAGCTACAGCACTGCTATCCTAAGCGGAACGGCGATAGCGGCTCCATTACTCGCTGCCTTTGAAGGTCAAACCTCGGGCACCAACGCGGATTTTCGATTTGGAACATTTCGGAAGAACGGCGGGGCCCAGACGCCATTGAGCGAAACCGCTACAGGGGCCGATTTTTGTCTCGTCATTGGCCATGATGACGAGTGCGCGAAAGTTGCCATTTTTCAGGCCAAGAAACTAGATCCTGCCGAAGATGAGCACCTTTTATCCGTGCGAAGGGGACCAGCGAAATCATCGAATGGCCATTACCAATTCACCATGTTGCTGGCTTTTACTTGCCGTTTAATGGCAAAGACTGGGATACCTTCATATAAGATATTTGACAAAGACCCGAATACACTCGCAGCAGCAAAACGACTTGTATCTTTGTCGAAAGAGCATATCAACGCACTCGTTGAAGAGATCAACTGGGTGCACTACATGGTCTATCACAATGGATCCGCAACGACTCTCCCACTTAACCATCTAGACGAGGCATGCTTTCTGAGCGAGGTCTACAAACTTCGTCAGTATTCGCATCGCCTAGGGGGACCGCGTTTAGGGTTCGTAGAGATCGTAAGTGGGGCGTTGCACGGAAGCACTGGGGGGTGGCTATTGGTTCCGCGCATGGTCATTAAAGCATTTTTGCCAGAGCTTATAGAAATGGGCGCTATTGTTGTTGTGGACGACAAAGGTGGCGTAGGGCTTACGCCGGACTTCGAGTGCATCAACCTAGCCTCTGTCCAGTCTTTTAATAGTATCCAGGCAAAACCGCAGGGCGCTACCGCCGTCAATGCCATGATCAGCAGGCCTCAAAGTGCGCCTAGAAACGGGATGTGATCAGAACCACACAGCGTAAACAGCGTAGATGCCCCGCGCGCGCTCGGACAAATATTCAACCTCCGAAGATGGCAACTAACACGCCAAATAGATTAACTCTGAAGCCACCGTACCGCTGGCTATCGCTTGCGTCAGCCAATTGGCCAAGAGTCATCCTGGGCAGTGATTTCAGCCGAGTTATGTCACACATCCTGCGACACCATCCGCCCATTTTTCATTGCCCCGGCTGAGTCAAAATGGGATTGCCTAACTGCCTTCTTAAGAATTATTAGATGAGGCAAGCACCACCCTATTTATCTGACGTTCATTTTATTTACGTGAGATTTCTCTCGCTTTATGCCCTTTTGTTACTTTTAAACACTACACGCGCATTGATGGTTTCAAGCTCATTTATACAGTCGCAATCATTGACGTATATAGCTCCTCGATAAAATCACTTATCAAAGTCAAAGTGAAAATTAAGGTGTTTGAACAGTAATTAGCGAGACCACCTTAGGCAATCATCAACGCGGAATTTCTGTCCTATTTTATCATTGACAGAAAATCCCCTCCCCTTATCAAACGTCTACCTCCTCATCATTGGATCGTAGATGCACTTCAAACACTCCCAACTTCATCAATATTTGCAACAGCCCAAAGGTCAGTTATCCATCCGAAGCATTCGCATCGGCAAAGTAGAATTCACAAATATCGTCGTTCAAGACCGGGCTGGCGCGCTTCACCTTCAAGATCTGGTCCAAGCAACCTACGACCATCATGAGAAGCTCCGCCGGCTTCGCCGATCCGGAACTCGATATCCCGAACCTCTACCCCTGGCCACTCCGGCGCGGCTCCTTTCTGAAGAGGTCGACGACTTCCTCAAAGACAAGGAGCGGCAGAACCTTCGCACCACCACGATCGAGGCCTATCGCCGCACGCTTGCCATCCTGCAACGTGTGAGTGGCGACACCTCCGTTGCCCGGATTGATCACACGCATATCTACCAGATGTGGGATCTGCTGCGCTGGGCACCCGAAGACTTCATGACCAACCCCAAGCATCAGTGGTTGAGCGTCGAAGCATTGATCGCCAAAGGTCAACGTCTGGGCCGGGCGCAGCCTGCCAATGCCACATTAGAACTGCACCGGCGCTTCCTCGCGTCCTTCTTCAACACCTTAGTCAAGGCGCGTGCCATCCCGCAGTCACCAATGGATGCGTTCAAGCCTGCCAGAGAAGAACTCCTGGCTGATCAGGACGAGCCCGAGCGTCTGCTCTCGCCAGAAGAGATCCAAAAGATCTTCAACCCCCAGACCTTCCTCCCTTGGGCCAAAAAATACCCGCATCGTTGGTGGTGCCCACTCATTGCCCTTTACACGGGCGCTCGGATCAATGAGATCGCGCAGCTCAAAGTGGCTGACATTGTCCAAGATCAAGGCGTGTGGTGCTTCTCGATACAGAAGACCGTTGACGAAGATCTCGCGCAAAGCGCGGGCAAGCGAAGCCGGCAGAGCCTCAAAGGCAAGAGCGCGATCCGCAAAGTGCCGATCCACGACGCCCTCATCCAGGCGGGCCTTCTCGACTTCCTGGCCGACATCAAGGCAAGTGGCCACAAGCGCCTCTTCCCCAACTTGTCTGCCGGCATTTGCCGCAAGACGGGTGAACCCAATGGTCGCTACAGCCAGGGCTTCGTCAACCAGTTTGCCGCTTACTTGAAGGGTTTAGGCTTTGGCAAAGGCATCGGATCGCATGCTTTCCGGCATACGCTTGCCACAGAACTCGACGCGAAGGGCGTGAGAGTTGAGCACATTGCATTGATCACAGGTCATGCCCTCAACAAGAAAGCGCCAGTTCTGCAGGACAACTATGTCCACAAATCAGCCGGCAACACTCGGAAGATCCAAGTCGAAGCGCTTGGCCACTATCAGCCCGCTGTGACGCTGCCGAGCTATGTGCGCGGGCAGTTCAGAGAGCGGCTGAGGAAGGGAGCGAAGGTGTATCCATGATCGCCTTTGCAAGATCCTGCCACCACTTAGCCCGAAAGGAAGACCATGTCGAGATTCGAGGTTCTAACGCTACTTATCGCCTTGCTTGCGGTAGTGCCAGCCGTGCTGGCCCTCGTTCGTCAAAGCGCGCAGCGCAAGCGGATGGATCAGTTGGAAGACGCGCAACTTCGCCAAAATCGTGCGACCGCCGCCTTGCATGAGAAGCAGCTAGAACTTCTGATTTCCAGCGATGCTGGTAGCAGATCAGCACACGTGAAGCTCGATCTTTACCGTGACAATAAGACCTACCGCTTCCGCGTGGCGAATGTAGGATCAGCACAAGCACGCAACGTGCAAGTCAAGATCCTTGCCGGGAAGGAAGAGCACGATCCCATTGCCGGGACAGATTACGACTCTAAGTTTCCTGCGCCCGTCTTGGAGCCTGGTTCTTCGATTTCGTTCTATGCCGCCATCTACCTTGATAGCCCATCCGCCTACAACGCACTCGTTACCTGGGAAGACCCGGGCGGCAAGAAGGCCGAGAACACCACCTACGTGGCGCTATGACCCCAGCGCTAGTTCTCTGACTTAGGAAGTCAAACAAAAAAAGCCCAGCGAAAGCTGGGCTTTTTCGGCCTTAAAGGCATTGGGTGCTGCACGGCCTCAAGGGCAATGACCCCAATGTAAGCCAGCAGGGAAGCGCTGTCAAGCCCTCCCCTTGCTCAGATAGCAAGGCGCCCAGCGAGTGCCGGGCGCCTTGGAACCACACAAGCTATAGGTATTGCACGGCCTCAAGGGCTATGCCGTCATCATACCACTGGCGCCAGGCCCCTTCAAGCGATAAATTCGTTAACCTCGGCTACTCCGCACTCGGTCCCCTACACCGCTTCCACGCATGGCTCAGCGGGGGCCAGCAAAGAGAGTCCGTTCAGAGAACGAATCATCGCGCGCTGAATGTCAGCAACCACTTCGCGGGGCAAGGCAACCTTACGAGCTTGACCGCCAGCATAGTAGCCATACAGCCGCTCCTTGCTGACATGAGTCATGCACTCAGCGATTGCCCAACGATCACGCCTGTCAAAGATATCTTCAGGGAACAGATGTTGACCAAGCGGCACATGAAAGCCACGGGTCACACAACCAGGATTTCCAGTCGACGAGATCGGTACGACCAGACAGCAGCCGTTGGGAAGCTTCCCATTAAGGACCACAGCAGGTCGACGCTTACGAATCTCGTTAAGAATAATACCATTGAATATCGGCGTAGGCCTTGGGTCCATGGTTTTGCCAAAGTCACACTCAACGATTTCGCCAACAATCGGGCTGTATTTCACCATGCCCAACTCCTTTCATCAAAATGGCATGGTCCAGCGGACTCATCCGTGTTCGGCGCGGAACAGCGCCATAGCAGCTGACAATTGTTTTGCTTGACTCTGGTCCAAAACACAACGATTCAAGTCCAGTTCGATCTCAAATGCCGAAAACCGCTCATTGTATTGAGCCTTAACATTATGGTGGCGGAAAAACTCGACGTATTCGTTAACAGTGCCGCCATGCATGCGCTGGCGTCCTGTAATGTTTTTCACATCATCAGCAGAAAGTGTGTAACGAAAATGCATGTCGCCCGAGTAGGCCACGCGCTGCACACTTGTTTCAATAAATGATTCTAAGGCCCGCCGCAGGAAAAGCATGTCAGAAGCTTGAAGGGCCATGGGGTGGTCGCTGTGCTAGGGTAACGAAGCACATGCTACACCACTCTAACTTAGTCCGCAATAGGCAGCTACAAATTCGTTATTGAACGCTTCTTTTGTAATTGTAACGTCCTTATGGAAGCATTGCGGCACAGACTGTTGCGGTAAACGGCCTTCATCAGGTCCGAACACTGTCTCGTGGTGACGGGGAAATTCGACGGGTGACGCCATGAAGGTCGTGATCAGGTGCGCCTGAGGAACCGAGCATCCTCTGCGCGGAAGCGGACATGGACGCGCATCCGTCGCCCTGCTTCACATCGTCCGAGTTGGCGCTGCCTGCTCTTGCGCTTGCTTCTGGGTCATCTCCACCTGCTGCTGACGCACTTGGTCCTGCTTGATGACCTCCGCCTGCTGCAGACTCTGCTCGGCTGGCTGCTGGGCTGCTTCCCGTCCGTCTACACGGGCATGGAAGAACGGGGATTTGTCGCCAAACGGCGCGTAGACCGCCAGCACGTTCTCAGCTCCGTCCTTACCCAGAGCGCCATTCACCCGGTCCACCCGCTTGATCAGAGGATCCTCTGCTTGCTGCTTGTAAAGCGCCGCTGAGACATTGCGGCTTTCTTCCTCGTTCCAGTTCCCGGTGCCCTTTACCCAGGAATGGATCGTCTGGTAGGTCGCATGGTCTGGGTGAGCGGGGTTGTCGGCCAGCAATGGACCAGGCGGTGCCTTTTCCTGCGCCGGCTCGGCTTCCTGCTCTTTACTGCGGGTTGGCGCGGTCACCGAGACCGTCGCCAGCGTTGGCACATGCGCCATGGCGGGCTGGCTGAGTTCGGCCTTGGCCTGACGCAACTCCTCAGGCGTGGTCAATGCGACTTGATGGGCCACGCCATCTTGCCCGACCCGGTAGTGCACGATCGGGCTGTCGTAGCCGTATTGCCCCTGCTCGTTCGGCTTTAGCTGCTGCATCGTCGGACCAGTGAGGCCTTCGGCTTCTTTCGTGCGCTCAGTGGCGAGTTTGACCGCCTCTAAGTTGTTTTCCTGAGCATTGAGGTCCACGCCTGCAGCGCGGTAGCGATGCAAAAGCTCGTTGTGCTCCATCTGCTCAGCGGTGGGCGCAGGACGAGCCTCAATGGCCGCCAAGGTCTCCTGCGCGCTTTCCAGTGAGGGTTGGCGCATCTGATTGGTGAGTTCCAACTCCACCGCCAGGTTGCCGATGGCCACCCCGTCCTTCCCAAGCCACTGCCCGGCCTCATTGCGCTGGTAGGTCTGACCATCGTGACCTTGCACCTGGTCCTGCTTGGCACGAGCACTTTCCACGGCGGCAGGAACGCCGACCCGTAGTCCTGCCCGCGCTGAGCAGCATGGCTCTCCTAAAACTGAGAGAGATCACCCGCACCTATTACGTTCCTGAGATTAAGGCCTTTTACCTTTACAAAGCCTAGCAGCCCTATTGCCAATGCCTCACTCTGACGGGAAAGACAGACGCCAATCTCCGGTGAAGCATCGTAACGAGCGTCTATACCCCTAATTTCGACAAAACCAGCGTGCTCAAGTATTGCCAGTTCATCACGCAGGTCCGGCCCTCTGAATTCCCGCTTAACCTTATCATAGAGCAGGTGGATCCAACTATCATCGAAGTGCGCCGAATACTTCGACTCCCGCCGTTCAATTAGGGACACGAGGAATTCTCGCGAGACACGTGGGAGACGCGCAAGTTCGGCGCCCAAAACTTTCAGCCCACACTCTATCTCCGCGTGATCGACCTCCTGCACTTTGACGCCCCCCTCGGCAGCCGTGAACTCGACAAAGGCCGCGCCATTGCCTATCGCGGGCTCAATCCTCGGCTCCCACTGACCGTAACCATTGCTCGGGTAATCACCATTTTCGTCTGGTATCTCAAGTTCCACGCGCACTTTCGCGGAGTTCCTTCTAACCAAACGGTGCAAATCCGCGAGCCTGTCAATTTCCAGATCGATGACCTTGTGGGCAAGTGTGTCCATATCCCAAATATTGGCAACCGTAAAGTTTACCGGACCTGTCAATTTTTCGTCCAAGGCGTAAGTGCTTTGTTTCCCACCAATGGAAAGCACAAAAAACTCTGTATATATCGACTTTATATCCGGGGTAAGCCCCGAAAGTGTGGAGTTCACCTTGCTCGCGTTTGCAGCGGAACTAATCTGGACCGCCAACTTTTTATTGCGATCTCCCAAATCGAGAGCGGGTGCATTTGGGATATCCTTATTCAGATTTTCGAAATTAGCCCCCAATAAACAGTTGAGAACGTCCCTAAAATAGTTTTCACAGAACACTGATAGGTCGGTAAGGCCAAGCTTATTGCGCACCTTAACCTGAGCAGCGATTGAAGCGAACTCATCTACAATCTCGCCAATATACAATCCTCGACTAATCATCAATCAACGCCCCAAATAGATTACACACAAAGTTGCCACAGCTGGCTATCAAAGCTGCAACTCCATAAGAACGCAGGAGCGCTTCTTTTTCCTATACAGACATTACGGCAATCGCCCGCAACTTGGGCAGACAAAGTGGCGAGTGTTCCGCCCCTCTCACCGACGCCTGCCGCGCCAGAGGCATCAGCGCTTTGCCGGGTGCCACCCTGCCCGTATGGCCTCCTCAGGGCTACAGAACATGTGCTCGCCACGGCTCAGGTCGATGCTGGTGCGCTCGTAGTCCGGTTGGCCAGGCACGTGGTAGATCTTCTTGCCCTGGCGGGAGATGTTGCCCTTGATGCGACATCCGCTGGACACCGGCGGCGTGGCTACCTGAGCCTGGTGAGTCGCCTGCTCGCGCTTGCCGCGCCGGTAGTCGGCGGGCATCTGGAAGGGTCCCTGCCAGAGGTTGCGCCGATGCTGCTTCGCGTCGGCTTCGTCGGCAATGAACGCTGTGGCGTATTGCCGATACGCCACCGCCCAGCCCGAGTGCACCATCCAGCGGTTGACGGATTGCCCCTGGACGAAGCACTCCGCGACTACCCTGCCATAGCGATCCGTGTCCTTGGGTTGGCAACGAACGGTCTTGTCCAACAGGTAGCCGTCCAGCGCTGCGGCGGACCGTCGGCCACAGGGCCAAGAATGCCCATCCTGTGTGCTGCATTGCTGCGTGCTCTCCGGGGCGTCGATGCCCCATAGGCGGATCCGCTTTTTCGCTATGGTGAGCGTGTCGCCGTCTGTGACGGTCGCGCGCCCAACCAGCTCTGCGGCTCCCACTGACGATGCGGCGAGCACAAAAACCAAAAACACCAAAGCTCTGAACACCTACACCACTTCCTTTCGAGACTGCCCTGGATTTGGTGCCAGGTCGCAATGAACCAGGCACTTTAGCGGGAAGGCGCAAAGAGAGGGAGGGCTATGCCCACCCCCTGCTTGCCAGGCTGGTGTGCTGGTGGCCGCCGATGATCAGGTGGTCGAGGACTCGGATATCAAAGAGGCGCAGCGCTTGCTTCAACCGCTCCGTGACCTGGCGGTCGGCGTCGCTGGGCTCCGGGTTGCCGCTCGGATGGTTGTGGAAGAGGATGACGGCGGCCGCGTTGAGATCCAGGGCTCGCTTGGCGACGACTCGGCTGTGGACTTCGCAGCCGTCGATGGTGCCGTTGAAGAGGTGCTCGGTTGCCAAGATGTGGTGCTTCGTATCCAGGAAGACGACGCCGAAGACTTCATGAGGCAGATGGGCGCAGCGGGCGACCAAGTAGCTCCCGGCGTGGATGGGGTTGTGGATCCGGCCTTGCCTCTGGAGACGCTGTTCCAGAATGATGGCTGCTGCGAGCAGGATGCCCTCCTCGTCCATCTGGAGTTGGTATTGGGCCGTGCGGTCCTGGGCGGTGCGCTTCATCGGTTCTTCTCCACCAGCGCGTTATGCGCCTCGTGGGAACCGGCAGGCGAAGCATTAGGCTCGACCGCACCCGGGAGTGAGCACCGCTGGCGGCGCGCAGCGAAGGGCCGCAACAAAGCAATAGCGGCGAGAAGGAGGCTCGTCCTTGCGGTCGGGACAGCGAAGCTAAGGTCCCTTTCAGAGGCCCAGCGCTGGTGCTGCAAGCAACCCATCGCTCAACGATTTCTATCAAGGCATGACGCATAACCATTTGAGCGTCCTGCGGCCGAAAGAGAAACACGGCGCAGACATCGTCGATCCAGACTATGGCAAGATCGGCTTCCCAGGGGAAACTGGGCAACGCTGGTTTCATCCCTGTGCTCTCTGCTCTCCACCTTGAGGTCAACCGCCTGCTTGCGGGCATGGCACCTGCCGCGTTCCTTGAGCACGCAACGGGTCTGAGCCATATGACGTTTCGCCGAGGCCGTGGTTACGCAGCTCTTATGGCCAAGCGCGAACAAGTGGAAGCGCATGCTGATTCGCTAAGGCTGCAAACGCTCCAGAAGCGTGGCATTACCGATGTCGAGATCAAAGGGTTCAAGGAAAACATGCCCAAGGGGCACTCAGCGATCATGCTCTATGGCATGGGATTGCTCGACGAACGCAGCGCGCCCGCAACGCGCGAGTTGGTTGCCATGCTTGACGCGTCAGACGAACGGCTCTGCCGGTTGGCGGATACAGACACCCCTGGCTTTCTTGCCGAAGTTGGACCTGAGTCCGAACTGGGGCCTGCCTACTGCGCGCCGTTGGCAGTGGCAGGTATCCGTGGCCCCGTGTTAGATCAAACGGCCCCTCAGCGGACTACGGTCGACCTTGCCCTAACCCGACGCGCCCATATGGCGCTTTCTTTTTTGGCGGCGGTAGACCATGAAATAGGGCACTGGATCGCCCGAGCGAAGTTGCCAGATGCCATGGCTGGCCTTCCTAGATTTGGTGTGCTGCTGGCACGCCCTGGGCCGCCTAGCCGGCGTCGCCATACTCCGGCTGACCCTGCCGCGCGGCTCGTGGATTTCATCGGCGCAGTTGGCCAATACGAGCGCACAGGTGACTGGCCGGAACGGCCGCTCACCATTGCCGAGATGGGCGCTCAGACCGAACTGTCCGGGAAAAGATTAGGCGTGGGCGATCGGTTCATCCGACGATTGCGAAGCGGCAAGGATCCGCTGTCCCGCGCAGCATTCAGGACGTTGGTTCACACCCAGCTCTGGACGCCCAAAGCGAAGCCCGCCGACCTTGACGACTCGGCGGACTTGCTCGAGCCCTACTTGATTGCGGCTCTCCTGTTGCGCCTGCTTATGCCTGACCACCCCACCGCCATAGGCCACCTGGACCGCACCGGCTGGCGAGAGGCCTATCTGGGATGGTGGGAGCGGCACAGGCACCGGTATCCAGCTCCGGCTCCGCCAAGAGGCGTCCTGCTCCCTTCTTGGTTGATTGCCCCCTGATCAACGCTTCGGAGGTGCATTGCTACGGTTGCCGCCCGATGGCACACCGGGCTTGGTGGACGGCCATCCGCCCGCGCCTCCTTGACCACGCCGTTGCCTGGCTCCGGGATCGCCCTTGGAACTAACCCCGCGGGTATCTCCACTTGCACCACCATTGCCCTTTGCCATGTCGCTTTCCTCAGTGACCGCACATGCGGCAGGAAAAGCTTGAACAACGACGCAGACTGCTTAAGCCCCAAAATTTCACAAAACTTGGCGGTGGCAACATCGGCCCAGATTGGTTCACCGGTCGGTAAAGGGAAGTTAGGCTCAACACGCTTTGCCGGCTGCTGGCTTGCTGGTGCCGTGAGCCTCCGCTTACCGAGAGTGCTCATACCTACGGCGTTCAAGTTCATCGCCTCTGGTGCGCATCTCAGCCTTGGATTGCAAAGCTGTGGGACACTCAGGCCATCTTCGGAGCCACCCCTGCCATGCAAATCGAACCACGAAAAGCTGCCCGGACCTTTTGGATGAGAGTGGAAGCACTTGCAGCACTGATGGCCCTATCACTTGCCGGGTGCGCGGCAGGTGGCTCAGTCGCAAGCCGCCCCATTGAAGGCCCTGTTCGCCTGGGAGAGATTGCGGCGGTTGATGGTCCCAGGGTCCGTCCTGATCGCGTCATTGAAGACAGCCGCTGCCCGGCCGACGTTCAATGCATCCAGGCCGGCAGGCTAGTCGTTAGGGCGACCGTGCTTGGCGGCGGCTGGTCCAAGGAGATGGACCTTACGCTGGGCACCCCGGTCCCAGTTGCCGATGGCATGTTGACGCTGACCGATGCTACGCCCGCGCCGATCAGTGGGGAGAGTGCCGCATCCGCCGTCCGCTTCACCTTCAAGTTTCAGGGTGGCCGTTAGGTCTTACGTATAACGCACAAGAAGGGTAAGGCCCAGGAAAAGCCGGACTAATCCCACCTATCCGATTGAGTATTCACTGCCTTTAATCTTCTGCAGGTAGGCCCGAGTGCCAGACAAAGCTAGGTTCGCTGGGGTGGTTTGCAAGCGAAAGGCACGATCACGATTGGCATCGCCCGAGTCACAATAGGCGGTGACGAAGTCATAGCCCTCCTTCCCATGAAACCGGAAGCGATCTCCTTCTACGCATTTCAACAATGCCCCCGGAAAACACTCCAGCACTTTGCGCCTTCCAAACTTGACGGTCAGTGTTGGCGGTCCATCTTCATCGAATACCACTTCGTATGAGTTGGCTTCAATCTCAAGTAGCTCGGACAGGTGATGGATGGTTCCGTAGCCATCGTTTTCCACTTGGCCACACATGATCGCCATGCGAGCGACGGCCGGAAAATGTTCCCACCGCCAGTTCTGAATCCGGTGGGGGTAAGGAAACCACCGCTTCTCTAGGCACTCAGGGACGAGCGCGTGAAGCTTTTTAGCATTGAATCGCGGGCTCCGGGAAACGATGGATCCGGCTTGAGCAACCAGGCCAGAGATCTGCTCTAGATCGAGCCTCTCGCCTTTCAAGCGTTCGTTTGAGATGCCATGTGCTTTGAACGCTTCTTCCGAGGAGAGCTTGTCAACCTCTTGGTAACCGGTATAAGCAGCTGAAGGAAAAGCTTTGCCGTCTTCCCCCTTCTCCACCAATACGCACATGATGTGAATGATCGGATCGTTACGGGTGACACCTGTTGTATCTGCCTCGACAAGCAGCACGGGGAAATCGATGGGCTTGTTCCTTGCCATTGCTCAAATGTCCCTGAGGTTACTCGTGTGGGTGCATTCGAGCCTACATCCTACAACTCGTTGGGCGCGCTTTTTTTCGTTGGGTGAACCACTCAGCATAGGGCGTGTTTTTCACCATGTGTCGGTTCCAGTCGGGCTCTCCATTGGTCCACCAAGCTGGGCCCCGTTCGCCCAATCCCCTCTTCGCGCTGTCTACTGTTCGGCGAGCGGTTGCCAGAGCGTCGGCATCCCCGGAGGCCTTAGCTGCCTTGACGGCCCGGCGGGCGTCCATCAGCTCGTTGACCAGGCGTTGCTTCTCCTGCTCCCCCAGGCCAGGATTGGCAGTTCGCCATAGCCTGTCTCGGATGATGAGGTAGCGGCCGTCTGGGGTGATCACAGTATCCATGGGATAAAGGTATGGGACTGGTGGTGACGGAGCCGGTAGGCCGCTGGAAACCAGCGCCCCACCTCGCTATCGGTCTACAACAGAAAACTAGCACCAGCCACCTGCCTACACGCTCCTCCTTCGGACCAAGTTACACCGCAGTGGCACCCGAGAGTTGTTGTCTCGGCCACACATGAATTCACAATCTGTAGGGTAGTGCACCTGCCCAGGCGCCGCTAGCATGCAGATGTCATCCACGGCCGCCAAGGAGCCACCTGCCCCACCGCGATCCTATCCACGAACAATACGCTCCGCATGGACCACGCCATCTTCCAAGGATTTGCGCTATGGCCAAAAAAGGCAGTAAGGACGTCTCCTCGCCGGAAAAGACGAAAAAGCAGCCCAAGAAGCAAAACGACACCAAACAGCTGGAGAAAGAACTCGCAGCCCCGTCACCCGGCAGGCTCACAGACGCTACTACCACGGTTGGCCGGGTCACCCAGGCACTTGAGGCCGGCGTGGACGTGACCAACTCGGTGGTCGAACTGAAGAACACCGTGATGAACCTGTACAGCGCGTTCGAAGGAGCCGCCGAGTTTTGCGATCGGCACAGGACGCTTGAGCTGCTAGTCGTCAACGGCACCCAACAGCGCCTGATCTGGGAAGAGAGCTTCTTCGACTCGGGAACAACGTTCGCCGGCCCGACCCCGATGAATATCATGCCGATCGCAGAACAGTCGCTCACCGGCGCATCGCTCTGGGCTGTCGCAAACAGCAAGAAGTCGATCTTGACGGGCGTGTCGGGCGCGGGCAAGTGGCGCATCGAAGGCAGCGATTTAGCTCTGGCGATCGGCTTCACCAACCCTCAGATAGGTGCAACAAAGAGCGCGATCGGCATCGTCGGACGCAATGCGCCAGTGCGGGTGGCCTACGATGCCTGCGAGGATGCGAACGCCAAGCAATACAGCGCCCTGGGCTACGTAGTGGGGGTATACGCTGACCATGAGAAGGCAGGCGGCCAGCGGCGCTTCGTCTACTGCATTGCCGAGGCTGCCAATGCGCAGCAGTCAAATCTTGGCGAGCGCCTGCAATGCGGCGAAAGCATGCCCCCTGGCGGGTTCTTACTCTCACGCAATGGTCGCTACGTGGCAATCCACGAGATCAATGGAGGGTTGGCCGTCTACGACCTCCATGGACTTCACAAAGCCGTCTGGCGCAGCCCTACGGGCCAAACCAAAAATACACGGTGTGCACTGAGCGGAGAGGGGCTTTTTTCGGTCCGTGATGCGGAAGGACGCATCTTATGGGTTGCGCCATGGAATGCTCCCGCCGGCAGCGTGCGAGTGACAGACGAGGGAGCGCTCGTGCTGCGAGACGCCAACCACCAAGCGCTGTGGTCGTCGAGGTGAACGATGGCAACGGCGAAAGCCATCGCCACCTAGAAGCCTGCAAACACACCCGCTTCGAGGCAATTCCTAACACTGCAGCGTGCGGACCAAGCAAGCAGGAGCACGCGCTTGCTCCATGTCTCAATCAGCCGGCTCCAAACCCAAAGCACCAAAGCCTCTCTCCTTTTGCACAAGCTTGTTCGAGGGCGCTTTGCATCGCACCTCACAAAACGCCAGCGTCGCAGGTGACTCTCTGATCTAACTCAAAAGCGCACGCTACGAGATGAGTTCATCATTACTGGCTCTGACGCACCGCTTTGCGCAACTCTCTTGCGCTCGTTGGATTGAAGCTCTCTGTGCTGCTTCGCTGCATCAACTCTGGCAATCGCCTCATCAAGCTTGGCTTCAAGCTCTTCATCTGCGATTAGGTCCCGCACATGATCTAAGTTCACTCGGCGAACCAACACATCCGCCACCTCATCATGACCCTTTCGAAGCGCTGCAACCAAGCCACCCTCCGGATAGCAGGCCTTGTTCGCGAACTCCAAAACGGACTTAACGATTGATGCATTGCCAGCGCTTGCCGCAGTCAGCATTGCTCTCCGACCAAAGTCGCGTGGTGCATGACCTGTTCTGACGATCGCCCAAAGTATCGTCCGCACCAGCTCTTCATAGCCTTTGGCAGCAGCGGCGTTAAGCCCCAACGAGAAGGTGTCTTCGGGGTCAGGAAGGCCAGCTTCGATCAGGAACTCAACGACTTCAGCACGATTGTTCTTCGCCGCCTCCTCAACGCCATATTGCGCGCAAAGAATTTTGGACGAGAACGGCAGCAGATGCTTGACCACATCCAAGTGGCCTTCACTGCAAGCAGCAAGGATCGCGCGGCTGCCGGCTGCTTTGGCATCCGAGCACAACAGCAACTGGAAAACGACATCGGCGTGGCCGTTGAGCGCTGCTACAAACAAGGCTTGGGAGTCGCCTTGCAGCGGATTACAATCTTTGAGCAGGAGCTTGACGCACTCCACATGGCCGTGCCTGGCAGCAAGCACCAATGCCTCGTCATCCTCTGCATCGCAAAACGCCATAAGCTGCTCGACCGCTCGCAGTGATCCTGCCCTAGCAGCCACATCAAGCGGATAGACCTCAAATGACTTTGACAGCAGTGGCACCAGTTGATCAACCAAGCCTTCTTTGTCGCTCGTGATCGCCACATCAATGGCGTAGCGTGCCGCAGCATCAGCATCATCCTGAGCCTCACAAAGTGACTGCACATACGCCTCGCTTCCCTGCTTCACCCCCTGTCTAATCCTCTTTTTAATTGCCTGATCCATTTCATCTCCTTCCCTCCAATCTAAGGCCATCACGCCTTTCGTCAAGATCGAGCGTGCCAGCATCAGTTGATTAGACAGGCCGAAATGGGATTTACAGATCGTCGATGTTAGGAACTCCATCCTCGTAGTCGCACGCAATGAGCGCGCCGGTCTCATCTTCGACACGGTGGATCTCGGGAGCGCTGAACCACTCTTCGAAATTGAAGTCGCTGTTCGCAATTTTGTTGACATCGCATTGAGCGAGCGCTTCCTGCGGCGAGCTTGCTTCGACTGTCATGTAGTGGGCGACTTGGACAGTCGCATTGATCTCGATGATGTATTTCATCTTGCTCTCCGTGTTTGGCAACGCGCCAAGCGTCGGAACGCAATCTATGCATCGGGCACAGATCGCTACAGGACCAAATCGTCCCGGATCGCTGAACAAGCGTTCATCTCGCCGCCGGTCGTCCTGGCGGCGAGATCCATCAGGCAGTCAATGCGCCTTAGGGCGACCGACCGCGCTGAGCGGGGGTTGTGCCTTCGTCCAGTTCTTGGCGATCGAGCAATGCCATCCGGGCTGCATGGACCGTAGTCAGATGCAACCGGTAGGCGTTTCGCCAGCGCCTCTTCTCAGAGCTTGATTGCCAGGGTAGCGCCAAGGCTTGATCGATGGTCAGAGCCAGGATCGTTGCTCCCTGCTCGAAAGCTTCTTCAATCGCACTCATATCGACCCCCGTGATCCCGGCATGCGAGATCACACTCTTGATCTTGCCAGCCGACTCGCGGATCACGATGAAGGGAATGCCCTGTCCCGTTCGCCCAAACTTTCCCGAGATGGGCTCCTGGATCTGCTCGCGAGCTTTGGTGACTTGGGCATACCACCTCAACAAGTCCACCTTGGTGATGGATCTTGGCCTGCTGTTGCTCATGGCAAAGGGATTGCCGTGCTCTCGTTTGATCTTGTCGAATTGGCGTCTTGGGATGCTGAGGTAAAACTCGGCCATCGGCTGCGTGAAGCGCGTCGTGCCCGGGGATCGGTCGAGCATCTTGCGCAGACTGAGGAAGTCTCGGGCATTGATGATGGCGTGGCGCTGATCACGCCCAGCGATGACTTCAAGTGCTGCTCGAAGGAACCCTTCCTCAAAGCTGTCGGCCTTGCTGACATTGGTCATCGTCTCTCCCAGCATTCGCACGCATGATGGCCACACAAAGCTATATTCCGGCGCCATCTCGCAACCACGATACTCAAAATTTCTCACCCAGACTTCATTCCCAACTTGCCTTCCAAATCCCACTTCGGCCGGGCTAACAAGTGAGTTGGCAAGACATCTATTCACCTTGCATCAGTTAAATGGATCGACCTGTAGACAAATGCTGGTCAGTCCGTTGTGCAGACCGTGATGGGGGTCTAGAGTCTGGTGGCTGATCGCCATCTTGGCGAAGCAATGGCTTACCGAATGGATGGAGCCACCATATCGGTTTCACGATGCTCGGCTCCGCTCCCTCATGGATTAGAGAGTTAGAGAGTATGCGTAAATCTATTTTGGCAATTTCGTTCCTGGCCGCTATCGCTGCAACCAGTGCCCATGCAAGCGGAGCCAGCAACCAACTCAACAGCGCGGACGTGATCCAAGGCATGGGCGAGCGTGTGCCCGTTGGCAAAAAGAATGTCAGCTTGTCCCCGTTGTTTAAAGTCTACACCTTCGAAAAGGCGGGTCTGAAATTCGTTCAGATCAACTCATTGAAAGATGAAGTGATCACTGTCATGACCGCTACGCCGGGAGTTGATGCGGTTCTCCCCATCGGCACAGCTTCGGAACAGCAGTTGATTGCAGTCAACGACGAAAAGAACCAGCCGATGGGCATGGTGACGGCTTCCGCCAGTTGCCCTTGCAATGCGACTATTGTTTACCGCGACGCGATCACCACTATCGTGGTGGTCTATGACAAGGATGGAAATTTCATCACGTCTTACAAGATCCCTACGCCCAAAACTGCGCCGCCGCAGTAAAACGAACGCCGAGACTGACCGCGCATAGGCCACCGAGAGGTGGCCTATGCTGTTTCGGGAGACACTGCGCCGCATGATTGGTCTGGCGCCAGATCGCTCCAACGAAAATCGATCGAGCATCCAACGTGGCCCCCAGTTCTGAACGCGTGTGCGCCCTTGTGCCACCGAGAATACATTCCTCCTCCCGAATGAACCAACATGGTCGCTTCAAGATGCGAGCGCCCAACCAAGACCTCGGTAGGTTCTAACCCTGACATTAGACCAGTGAACTACACCAACCACGCCTATCTACTGTGGACACTCGTAGACAGAATCTAGTGCGGGCATTTCCTCTATCAATTACTATTGAAATATGACCTTACCTACTTACGATGAAGCGCTGTCACTTGTCACCGATAGAGGCCCGGTATCAATTCTATTAGGAAACGGCTTTTCAAGAGCCTGCCGAGATAACATTTTTAACTACGCCAATCTCTATAATTCAGCTGAATTCGGCGAAAGTGAGAAAACGCTACGCGGGCTTTTTCAGGATTTGGATACCTACGACTTCGAGGCCGTTGCGCGGAGCCTAACAACGGCTTCGACGGTTGTTCGAGCTTACCACCCACAAAGCCCGCTCTTGGATGGATTTCAGCAGGACCTTAGCAAGCTCAAAGAAGCACTTATAGATGTGATCTCGCGAACTCATCCAAGTCGACCAGACTTTATTTCTGATAACGAGTATCTTAGCGCACGGATCTTCCTTTCTCGATTCGATCAGGTCTTCACGCTCAACTACGATTTTCTTCTTTACTGGGCGCGTTTACGCCAAACACCAGGTCAACAATGGAAAACAGATGATGGATTCAGATGGGGACGTTGGAGTGATGGAAACACAATGCAGAATGTCCACTTTCTTCATGGCGCACTCCACATCACAGACGGGCAAATTCACATCGACAAACTTCACTACGCCGAACGTTACCCACTCATCAACCAAGTCCGTGAATCACTTGAAGAGGGCAAGTTCCCGCTCTTTGTTTCCGAGCCAAGCGCAAAAAAGAAACTTCAAAAAATCGTCCGAAACCCCTATCTGAAAGCCTGCTACACAGCACTAGGCAAGATAAGGGGAACACTTGTTATTTTGGGTCACTCATTGGACGACAATGACAGTCACATTTTCGAGAAAATCCGTGGGAGCGCAGTGTCTTCGGTGCTGGTGAGCATTTACGGAGACGAGAACTCTGACAGCAATCGACGCGTGAAAGCCAACGCGACAGCCTTCATGGGTAAACAAGAATGCGATGTCTCCTTTTTTGATGCTTCCACTGCCAACCCTTGGCAATCTTTCCGACCCGACATTGCAGGTCGCACTGCCTAGTTAGCGTCAAACAAGGTGCTCCCGTCAGTTCAACACACACTGAAGAAATATCCTCCTTCTCTTTTGGCGTCCTTTCTACTTAGTTGCATTATTCCGGAGAACTTGTGGCTCGGAACACTGACTTCATTGCTGCCGAATCCACGTCTGGCTGGCTTGCCCAATTCCCGCCCGACGAGCAAGTCATTTTGGTTGAAATGCTGCGCCGCATGCTTTTGGTTTCAAGCGACGAGTTTGTCAATGGGCTCCACAACTTGGCGTTAGCACGATTAGCGGAACTCCCAGCGCTCGCTCCAGTTGGGCTCTATGCCGAGCGAGAGGTCCGCAAGCACCCAAAGACAAAGATGGCGCTACCACTTTTTAAGCAAACTCGGGGCAAGATCAGGAGGGCGATCTCTACTTTTCGAGCCATTGACCCTGTGCTGACCTGGGTGCCAGGAGTCGGCAGTGAGGGGATCATTGCTCAGCTTATTACTGAGCTTTACCGTAGTGAGCGAAGGTTCCTCAATCATCCTAACCCTGGCCAAATTCGAAAAAATAATATGCGTCGCTTCATTGTCATGACCGACTTCATCGGAAGCGGCGAGCAGATGGAGCATTTCTTGAATGCTGCTTGGTCGACTTGGTCAGTGCGAAGCTGGCACTCATCCAGAGCACGAAAAGGAATCACATTTGAGGTCATTGCCTACTCAGCAACTGACACGGGCAGACAACGCGTTGAAGCACATAAGTGCAACCCTAAGGTCTCCTTGGTAGTTCCTTGTCCGACGATTGCTTCTTCGTTTTCAGGAAACGAAGCGGAAGAAATTCGTCAACTCTGCATTGATCGAGATCCCGGCAATCACGACGCCACCGAGGCCTTGGGCTTTGGAGGAACGGGGGCACTTATCGCGTTTGCGCATGGCGCACCAAATAATGTGCCGCGCATCTTCATAGAGGCATCCAAACGAAAGCCTATTCAATTCCCGCTGTTCCCGAAGCGCGTCACCGCTGCTGCTAGATCTACATTTTCCAGCACCCTGACCACCAAGGCCGATATTGACGAAGCCTTGGTAAGAATAGGACATGAACGCTTTGCCTGTTCTGGTATGACAGCTGGGGTCTCGCTCCCAGCAGCTAAACGCCTACTGGTGCTAGCGGCGCTGAGGTCGCGTAAAAGGCAGATAGAAGTCATTGCGGGACGAACATCGCTCACCATTCCGGAAGTTCAGTCCGCGATAGAGGCGTTGCTAGATCTTAAATGGATTACAAGCGAGCATCGCCTTACGGAGCAGGGCCAAAGAGAACTTCGCAAACATCCGATTTCTAGACAGAAACCAACAGTTCCCCCAGAGCCAAAAAACGACTACTATCCTAGACAGTTGAGGGCGCCAGTCTAGACATCTAGCGCTGACGCGTTTGTCGGAGCGCAGCTTACTGCGTCTCTTTGAAGTAGCACCCGCTTTGCCGCTGACGCATCACGCCTCCTGCCGCTACGCGGGCGGCTCGGGGTCTTACCTCAGGATGCGCGATCCATCACCAGAAGCAGGTCAAAGTAGATGTCGGACTGGCGTCCTCAACTTTATCGAAAGCATGCACCCCCCGGGCAGGCTCCGTCCGTGGTCGAAGCGGCAATCCAAGTTGCTTCAATTACACGGCAAGCCAATGCCAAGCTACCGCCTATATTCTCTCTTCGTCATCTAGCACATTACACATCTATTAATTACAACGTTCTCAGAGCGGCAGTTTCGCGCTCTAAAAATGAGCCTTATCGCTCTTTCAGAATTCAAAAGCGCTCCAAAATCGGCCAGAAGCGCTACCGCAACATCAGCGTCCCTAGCCCTGCCCTAATGACCGTACAGCGCTGGATAAACAAACGCATTCTTCAAAAGTGCGAAGTTGACAGCGCCAGTGTCGCCTTTCTTGAAAAATCTACGCTCGTAGAGGCTACGACACTTCATTGCCAAAGTCGGTGGCTCATCAAGATTGATGTGCGCAACTTCTTTGACTCCATTAATGAAATAAGTGTCTATCGTGTTTTTAGGCGCTTAGGCTACCAAGCGCTTGTCGCTTTTGAGCTTACCAGGCTCTGCACGCGAATAAGTCGCGGCCGCTACAGAAAAAACTGGGTGAACTTCCGTTTAAAGAGCAATGACACTCTACAGGCTTTTGACGACGAAAAGCCTATTTGGATTTCAAGCACGGTCATAAAAAGCTATGACGCGTTTCATCAAGGCTACTTGCCACAGGGAGCGCCAACAAGCCCAATGTTATCAAATTTGGTCATGAAGTCCTTTGATGAGAAGCTTCGCGAACTTGCGAAGAAGAAGGGCTTTTTTTATAGCCGCTATGCTGATGACATCACGCTCTCAACAGACGCAATATCTTCTCGCGCTACATGCATTGAACTGATGAGGGCGGTCTACCAGCTTCTTCATTGCGAAGGGCTTCACCCCAACGCGGCCAAGATGCGTATTGTGCCGCCCGGCGCCAAAAAGATCGTGCTTGGCTTGCTCGTTAATGGTCCAGAACCGCGCCTAACGCGCGAGTTCCGATTGCGCTTACGCCAGCACATATTTTTCTTGGAAAAGCCTAATGGCCCCGTCAACCACGCTCAAAAGCGGGGTTTTGCGTCGGTTTCAGGACTTCGTCACTACCTGCAAGGGTTGGCGGCTTATGCGGCCCAGATAGAACCAAGTTATGGCAAACAGATTCAACAACGTTTAGCTGGCATTCCCTGGCCATCCTGAGCAGCCCAACAGCGTGTCCATGGCGATTTGATGGCTGCATGTTGACAATTTTCATCTTCGCGAGCTAGTTCACACCTTAGCCAATTTGCGGTTGACCCGCTTAGCGTGCTGTTAGATACATGTCGCAACCGCGTGCCACTCCGTGGCAAAGGGGCGCGGTTGTCGTATCTCCCATCACACCGGCACCGAGCCGGTTTCGGCTGTCTGCTCCACCTCCGTCAACTCGCGCGTCTCTCAACAGGCACGGCCCTTGTCAGTGCGTGCTGGGTTCGTGCGGCCTGCCCAACCACATGGAGAAGTGCTATGCGATTCCGGATCTTCCTCGCCGTCTTCCTGTTCACCACTGCCAGCGCAGCAGCGCAGGCCCAGGTCGTCACGCTCAACAAGGGTGGCTTCATCCTGACTTACGACTGCACCGAGCACACGGCCACACGATACGAATACTCGCTCAACGCCGACACCGGGTCTGCCGCGCGTCCGTCCGACTTCAAGCTCGACACGACGCTTCCGAGCGGCTGTGGCGGCCAGACGTCGACCAAGTCTTATGCGAGCGTTCGCTCGGGCTACGATCGCGGCCACTTGGTCACGTCCAACCACATGGACTACAACTCGACCTACATCGTTCGCGCCAATTTGATGTCGAACATCGTGCCTCAGGTATCGGGCTTTAACCAGGGAATTTGGGTGAGCGCGGAGAACGTCGCCGAGTGCTACCGCGATATCCGGCCAGTGAAGGTCTACGGCGGGGTGGTGTTCGGCGACACTTCGAACGACTACTTCCTGTCCAGCCACGGCATCCGCACGCCGGAATACTTTTGGAAGACGATCATCACCACGGACCCAAGCACGGGCGCTGAGAAGGCCATCAGCTGGATCATCCCGAACCAGACCGGCCTGGGCAGCCTCGACGACTACATCGTGTCGATCGCTGACCTGGAAGAACTGATCGGCGCCAGCAATGTCGGCATCACCGCATCGTCTGCTGTCAAGAACATGCTGCCTGCGACAACGTGGGCACTGCCGAGCAATTGCGATCTGAGCTGATGGCCTTACCGGCAAGCCCAAGGTTCAAGCGAGCCCTGGGCTTGCCGGTAGTTGGCGTAACAGGCGATCGCGTAGCTGTTAGGATCCTCATTGAAGCGGCAGAAGATCTCCTACGGCTTCTGCCTTTTTGTTGGCTGCTTGCTAGCCTTCTTAAGCGTCTTGCCCTTGGCGGCAAACTTTGGGGGGCCCAGGTCAAGGCCACGCACTGTAAGAAACGCGTCGCTACCAAGCGTCGCCGCCAGCTCTTGTGCTTCGCTGTTAAGGCGCCTGATCACCTCATCGAAGCCGACCTCATCGCCAGTGACCGGATCATCCCAAGTCTTATCGCCCTTCCACGAGATTACCAAGGCACCCACGCGTCGCTGCTCTGGCAGCAAATACTTCTCCATAAGCTGTTCGCGAAGCGCCTTCTGGAAATCTACAATGCTGTAGCCGTTCTCTCCGACTTTTAGCTCGATAACAGCTTGGATTGATGGGTCGGACTTCGACACCAGCCGGATGTCGGTTTCCTTCTCATCACCTGTCACGCCCTCTTGTGTAACGATGTAACTTTCACGAGCAAGGCGCTCAAACTCCGCTGATAAGGCACGCCTCAATAGACGTTCTTTATCGTAGAGAGCCCAGCCCTCGCGATGCGATGAGTCTCGGAAAAGATTGTCTTCGATCTCATCGAGGCGTCCGATCAGCACATGGGCCATCTGCTGACGCGTTCTGGGGGAGATCTCGAGCTTCGTTTCCAGTTCCCTGACCTCGCGCTCAGTCAGCACCTCTGCGTCGAGTTCTTCCGCAAGTTTTTCTCGGCGAAGCGCGATGATTCGGTCACGATAGTGCGCGACCTCAGGATCGCCTGATAAGCTCAGTTTCGCTCGCGAAGCCTCCTCTCCCTTCATCTCCATTAGGGCGTTGAACAAGCCTGATCGTGCATACTCGGCGTTCTCGCGGTTACCGACTGATCGCACGCCTTCGACTAGGTCGTCGTCCTTTCTGCGCACATGGCGGTGTGCTAGCTGTAGCAGTCGAAGAATGAAGTCGGGCCGTTCACCCATAGAGCCGGTGCCAAGGCTCGCGTGGTGTCCGAAGAGCGCGCCAATCCACTTGACGACTTTCGAGTCCTTGGAGGGCGTGACCGGTTTAGAGAGCTGCTCTAACGTGTCAACGAACGCTTCGGCATCCAGGCGACCCAAGATTGGCAACCAAAGGTCGATGTTCTTGGGATCAGGCCTTCCAGTCGTCGCAGCGATCGCCGCTCTGCGAAGAAGCGCGGCGTCTTCTGGCGACCCATGCACGAGCAGGAAGTCAGCGGCGTTCCCAATGTTGCGCCGCTGGATATCGGTTAGACGCTGCTTTGCAACGGCCCTGTGCGCCCAAGCTCGAACCCGGGGCAAGAGAAGATGCGCCACCGAGTCCGCGCTGCGCCGCACGTATTGCAGAAGCATGCTGTGCGGGTCAGCATTCCTCCCTAGCTCTTCTGACAATTCACGCCCGATTACAGCGTCTACGGCAACGGGGTGTCGGATCGCTAGCTGCTCGAGCCAGGGGGGAAGACTATTGAGTTCCAGAAGCGCGTAGCGACAGGCTAGCTCAGCTTCCTCAGCGCTTAGCTTGGCTGCCCAAGCAGGATCTTCCGCCTCGGCATAAACTCCTGCCAAACCCATCCCCCAAATAACTAGCGTCGTGTTCTTGTGTTCCTCATCACGCTCAGATCGAAGCGTAGGCTTCTCACGGCGCCAAGCCGCAGCAAACGCCTTCTGGAAGCGGCCTGCAAGCTCCTTGCTCAACATCCTTTCGATGAAACCGCGATTCCATCCCGCTTGCGAGCGTGCACTGCGGTCGTTTTTCATGACTTGCCAGAAGTCCCATAACGTGTTCTCGACGCGGGCATCTGAAAAAGCTACGTCAGGGCTTTCGCGAAGTTCACGATGGAACTGCTGCCAGCTTGCAGCCCCTTCCGCATGCTTCCTGCGACGGGCTTCCTCGCTCTCAGCGGCCGCTTTCTCCCACTCAGAGAGTTCGCCGCGCCTGAGGTAGGCGCTTTGGAAGGCTTCAATCCTTGCCTCCAAGTCGTGCGCGTCGGCAGATGCTGCGCTTAGTTGAGCGATCCAACTGTCAGGATCGGACTTATGCGGCGTCCACTCGATAGCAACTTCCAATGCAAGTGCGCGATCCCAAGACTTTTTTTGAGGATCTGCAATTGCCGCCAACACCCACGGCTCGTCGCGCTGCAAAACGGGTTGGTAGCCGCACTCCCATCGCAAGTGATGGAGCCGAGGCTGCGTGCTTCGCTCACTTTTTGGGTGGTATTTACGCGCGATGACGTCTTGTGCCCAGAACACGCCAGAGCGAACCGAGTTGGGCGCTTCACTCAGAGCTACACGTAGGTCCTTGACCTCGTCCCTAGTTTCATAGCTATTGACCGTAAGCAAGAGCGAGAGAGCAATGCCCCTGATCAACCCCGCATCGCACCGATGATCGCTTAGGCGCCGCAAGCAAACTGCCAGCAGCGCCGGGACCAGATCCTGGCGCCTTGATTGCAATCGATAGAGCGACTTGTCCCAAGTCAGTCCCGCATTGACCAGAATAGATATCTGCTTCTGCATCAATAGAAGCGTATCGGCATCGAAGTGAGAGCGCTCCACGACAATGGTGAAGTAGGTGATTGATCCCGAGTAGGTTCGGCTTTTCGAGCCTTGCCTGCCGAAGATCTGCATGAGTTGCTCGACAGACATTCTGCTCGGAAAGAACTCAATCACCACGCGATCGACGAGAGTAGGTGGCCAGCCAGGCACGCCGGCAGCGACCTCATCGAGCAGTGAAAAAAGTCGCGGATCATCGAGCCGGGATAGTGCTAAGAGGGCACTGATGCGGCTACCCATCTCGGCTTCGGCATCCACCGCAGCTTCGTGGGCTAGATCCGCGTTCTCCTCCATATGTCCCCAGCCGATCAGCCCTAGCAAGGTGTCTCGAACCTCTGGATTTTCGATGCCGCTCTTCCAGAGGCGCGCCACATCTGCCGTGAGATCTTTCAACGCGAAGCGCTCGACTTGAAGGCTAGGCACGGCCTGGCCGCGCCACCCGCCTTTGCCGAAGCGATTGACATAGCCTTCCAGTGCGGCGCGGCGAAGCGGCACATCGAGCGACTCAGGGTCGCCTGCGTGGAGAAACAGTTCGGGTTCGTGCTCGATGACCTCTTCACGTATGAAGGCGTCATGCGGAGCTAGCCACGCCACAACAGGGCGCATTGCTGGCTTTACGATGCGCTCACCCTCATGCGTGCGTGCGAAGAGCAGCTGCGCAACCTCACGATTTGGAAGCCCTCTCTCTCTAAGTTGGCGAAGTCGCTCGGCCGCCAAGAACTCAATGGACGATCGGTGGTAAAAGCGCACGCGACCATAGTTGGCAAACCCAAAAAGCCCACGTTCGAGCAGGGTATCGAGGTGGTCGCCTGTCCAATCCGGAAGCACTTTTGCGGGATCAAGAGCGCCGTCCCCCGAGGCCCGGTCTCCCCCTTGGCCATGCCAGATATTGAACTTGCGTCCTAAGAGGGCAGCGAGCGCCAGGCGTGCAGCGCCTTCGCGTGCTTTGACGGGCTCCAATGAAACGCGCTCACGACGCGTGTTGTTCGGACGCAGCCTGATCTCAATCGCCGTATCCACCTGATCGCTGTGCGAACGGATGTAGCCGTTCTCCTTCCAGTCACCGCACAACTCAAGGAAGTCCAGCGGCCTGCGCGCGAAGTCGTGTGCGTTTCGCGAACTAATTTCCTTAAATAACTTATCTGGATCTGTAACACCAGCGGTCTTGGCCATTGCCCGCATTTGCTCTTCGCTGAGCGGTGCGAGAGCGACATTTCTCCACTTCGGGGTCTTATCTTCCTGTGTTTCTTGCATTTTTTCGCGCATCGCAATACTCGCGAAGGCGACCTCTGGATCCATCTGCACTTCGACCACCGGAACCGGGAGATGCTTGGCAATGATCTCGCGATCAAGCGGAATAGGCCGAGTGGTAATCACGATCGTGGCTCTCCCCAGATGCCCCGCAAGTGATTTAGCGACAGACTTGATTGCGCGCTCAAAGCTTGAAAGCGTCAACTTCAACTCATCGATCGAGTCAAAAAAGAATATCGCGCGCTCTGTCTGGGCCAACTTCCAGCTATCAAAACGAGTTTGTTCCTCAGGGGAGAATCCGTCTTCGATTGAAAGCGAAGCAAGCGCGGACAACTCCACAAAGAATGCAGTGCGTCCCTCGCCCCACAGAGATTCCGCCATTTTCTTGCATTCAAAGGTCTTGCCCATTCCGGCTTCGGAAACGATCAACACCCGATCGGATTCCAACAGATTGGCCCAATCGATCTTGCGCCCCCCCTGAAAGTTGGCCAGAAACTCGGCGGTCTCTATGCTTTCAACCTTTTCATCCGGCAGATCAAAGAAAGAGCGAACGACAGCGGTGTCGGTAATTGCCATATGATTACGAGTTCCTTCGTCGTATCGTTTTCAAGCGGCGCGCGGGCATGCCGTCTCAGCTTGCTGGTGGTGGGCTCTGAGCAAAGATAGAGCTTAGGGATGGGAAAGGCCACCAGCCGCATCGTGCTGAACGCAAGAAGTTTGGGTAGGTTGGAAGAATAGGATCTTCTCGATCACTGACTTAGAGGAGCTGGTTGGCACGGGCAGTGTCGGTATCACAACCTTGGTCGAGCGAAAAGCAAAGGCCCCGAATTCGGGGCCTTTGATCGTCGGCGCTTAGGTGGAGGTTCTGGCCTCCGTCCCCCAACCATGCCATGGTGAGTGAAGTGGCCTGGACGATGGGGAAAGATTAGCTTGGCTAGCTTCAAAGACCTATCAGATGAGTTCGCATGATGGGGTCAGAAAAATCTGAGAAGCGGAGCAAACCACACTATGCTCTACTGCCCACCGAGGAGATCAACCCGGATACTTGGGAAATTTTTCGTCCGGGTGATTCTTTTTCCACTCTTGATAAGCCGAAGTTCCTTCCCAAGCCTTGAACGCCAGGGGCGTACGTCCGCGACCAGACCAAATTTCCTGAGTATGCGGAAGCCAGTATTTAGGAGCCACTTCCTTTTTCGCGCTGACTGCCTTCTTGGGCTTTGCCGCACCATTGATCACAAAGCCGGCAATTTCCGAGCGCTGCTTGGGGTTGAAATACTCAGCAAACTCGCCAAGCAGCTTCACCACTTCGGTGAAAGCCTCGGTAGCCTGATCTTGCCGCAGCTGGGCTTCTTGCTCTTCAAGCTTACGGAGTTCTTCTTCGAGCTTGGCTTTAGCAGAAGTGATGGATTCGAGTGACTTCTTACTCACAAATTTCCTTTGTCAAATATTTTTCTTCATACAATTCCCGCACAAAGACAGCGCAGGCGCCTGTATAACTGACTTTCTTTAACCCGCTGAACTTGGCGCTCTAGTGTCCCGCCTGAGTTCATGACGTTCTGCAGAAGCTTTAAATTCGTCAAGTGTGTGCTCTGTGACGGACCTGAATTCTGACTCATAGCACAATCGCAGCCCGGCGTCAGACCAGCGTAGGCGTAGCGCCCCATCCAAGCGAAAGAAGGCAACTGCATCCTCCCCCAAAATTTTAATTATTGCATCCAAATCTTTCGCATCAAGCAAGTGCCCCAAGACAACATCATCTTGAACGATCCAAGGCGATTCCATGGTCAGGTCGTCGAAGGTTCGAAATTGCGTCGCGAACGAGACGAGCCCTAGTCGCCAAGCATCTAGGTCTGATTTGCGATACCGCGTGTGGCGATTGGTGGCCATGCGTCCCGTGACGTCAGGGTTCTTAGACCTCGCCGGTCCAACACCTGCATCGATGGCGCGCTTTAAGGTCTTAGTGCTGCGACCTGTGTAGATCGCTGCTTCTGCGGCATTAAAATCGCTGTCTGGGTGACGATTGGCCAAGCGTCTGCGCACCTCTTCCAACTGCTCAGAAGTGAGGCGTTTGGCAGTCCGTTCGGTCAACCGGACTGGGACGGGCGACATCTCAGGCATCTCGGAATTGGCCTCTTCATCGGCCATGTGTTTCGTCCATTCTGTAGCCGCAACCACCTCACCTTCAAGCCCCAGCCGTCAGGATCAAATGAGCATAGTGGATACGATAGGCTCCGCACTAAGCAATACCTTCTCCACGCGCGTGATCTCTTCCAGCAAACGGACATCGTCCACTTTGGAGTAGCGTCCCGTTACATCACGCAGATTTCGGTGATTGAGGAGCCGCTTGACCACGGCGTAGGACGTAACCTCCTCTGCTACGGTCGCGAAGGTCCGGCGCAGATCATGCGTTCGAAGCTCCTCGATCTCACCACTCACCTTCAGCCCCTGCAAGATGGCTTTGCTGTCCAAATAATGCCCCTGCATTGCACGGCTGCTTCGCGCGGGGAAGACCCAGGGGCTTGCTTCCTTCCGAGAAGCCTCTTCCCTCAACATCAAGATCCGTCGCGCTCCTGGGGCTAGTGGAAGCATATGTGTGGCACCATTCTTGGTATCAAAGAAGGAAGCCCAGCCCGCATCCAAATCGACCCAAGAGTTGATCAGAGCCTCGTCCTTAGTGATCCTGTGGCGCCACCGCAAAGGGGCAGCTTCCCCACGCCGGGTGCCCCAAAGAAGCGTCAGCAGCAGGTAGTCGCACGCCGTTCTGTAGTTGTCGACTTTGCGCCTCTCCCAAAGCGCCGTGAGGAATCGCCCCAATGAGCCATCGCGCAGTTGCAACGGGTTCCGCGCTCGGCTGACTTCGTAGTGCGCCTCCAACTGCTCGCGAGTGCGATAGCGCCCTTCCTCGTGCAGAACCCCAAACGGGTTCATTTGCAAAGACGAAGAGCGGTTGGCGTTGGCGGCGATGCGCTTCTCTCTCTCCATGCAGTAGCTCACGGCTCGGCTGGCCCATCGAAAAGTCAATTCTGCTGTCGTAAGCGTTGGGGTGTCGTAGACCTTTGACTTAGGATTGGCGCGCTTTGTGCCATCGACCAGCTTCCTTCTCCCCCTTGCGATCTCATCGAACGCATCCAAGATCCGCTGCTCATGGATCAGCTCGCCGATTTGGCAAGCAAGAAGCTGGATCTTAGGCCTATCCAAACGCTTCTCGGCCTGTTCCAGCCCTCTCAAGCTACTGGGCTTAGCAGGTTTGGCTCGCTCCAACAGATGACGGCGATACATCGCAAAGCACTCTGCCAGCGTCATCGATGCGACTCGCAGCTCTTCTTTTTCCAGTTGCTTGCTTTGGGCAGGACTCTGTCCGGTTGCGCGCATCCTCTCCAATGTGATCTTCGCTTCCTCACGAGCCTTGGCCAATGTCAGATCTCTGCAACTTCCAATGGTCGCCTTCAACACCCGGCTGCCTACCCGCCGTTGGAGGATGTAGCTCATGCCAGTTCGATTGACCGCCACACCAAAGCCTACGGGAGCATCCCGGTGGCCGTCGAAAATGACATAGCGCTTCTGATCCGAATTCGGGGCAAACTTGACGACCTTGCCGGCGTCGCTGATCACAGGGATGCGAGCGAAGGACAGCTGTTCTTTGACCATCGTGGCGGTCAGCGCTACGCGCTTGGGCTGCTTAGTCTCCATGTGTAGCTCCAAGATTGGGTCGACACGACGCACGTTAGATCACAGAGCTACGCGGGAGCTACAGCTAGCTGGCCTGACTTGGCCTCGCCTGTCCATACTTGTCCTCAACCAGCTTGTCAAAAATTTTTTAACTCATTGAATCTGATGCAAAATCGAGAGAAGAACCAAAGTCCCGGGAGCGCAGCGGAGCACACTCCGTTAATGAAACAGTTCTTCGCCGCAAAGTCCGAGTACCCGGACCTGCTGCTGTTCTTCCGCATGGGCGATTTCTACGAACTGTTCTACGACGACGCGCGCAAGGCCGCGCGGCTGCTGGACATCACCCTGACCCAGCGCGGCAGTTCCGGCGGTGCACCGATTCCGATGGCCGGGGTGCCGGTGCATGCCTACGAGGGCTACCTGGCACGGCTGGTGGCGTTGGGCGAGTCGGTGGCGATCTGCGAGCAGATCGGCGATCCGGCGCTGGCCAAGGGCCTGGTCGAGCGCAAGGTGGTGCGCATCGTCACCCCCGGCACGGTCACCGACGAGGCGCTGCTGGACGAGCGCCGCGACACCCTGCTGATGGCCATCGCACGCAACAAGCACGGCTACGGCCTGGCCTGGGCCGACCTGGCCGGCGGCCGTTTCCTGGTCAACGAGGTCGACAGCGAGGACGCGCTGGAAGCGGAGCTGGCGCGGCTGGAGCCGGCCGAACTGCTGGTGCCCGACGAGGACCAGTGGCCGGAATTCCTGCGCGAGCGCCGCGGCGTGCGCCGCCGGCCGCCGTGGCTGTTCGATGCCGACAGCGGCCGTCGCCAGTTGCTGGCGTTCTTCCAGTTGCACGATCTGAGCGGCTTCGGCATCGACGACAAGCCACGCGCCACCGCCGCCGCCGGTGCCCTGCTCGGCTACGTGGAGGAGACCCAGAAACAGCGCCTGCCGCACCTGACCGCGATCGCGATGGAGACCGCCGGCGAGGCGATCGCGATGAACGCGGCCACGCGACGCCACCTGGAACTGGACACCCGCGTGGACGGGGACACCCGCAACACCCTGCTCGGCGTGCTCGACAGCACGGTCACGCCGATGGGCGGGCGCCTGCTGCGGCGCTGGCTGCACCGTCCGCTGCGCCTGCGCGAGGTGCTGGTGCAGCGCCACCACGCGGTCGGCACGCTGATCGACCGCGGCGCCGACGCCGAACTGCGCGAGGCGTTCCGCGCGCTCGGCGACGTCGAACGCATCCTCACCCGCGTCGCCCTGCGTTCGGCGCGCCCGCGCGACTTCTCCACCCTGCGCGACGGCCTGGGCCTGCTGCCGAAGGTGCGCGCGATCCTGGCGCCGCTGGATTCGCCGCGGCTGGCGGCGTTGGCGGCGGAACTGGGCCAGCACGACGAGATCGCGCACCTGCTCGCCTCGGCGATCGCCGAGCAGCCACCGCTCAAGCTCAGCGACGGCGGCGTCATCGCCGCCGACTACGACGCCGAACTGGACGAGCTACGCCGGCTCAGCACCAACGCCGACCAGTTCCTGATCGACCTGGAAGCGCGCGAACGCGCCAACAGCGGCATCGCCACGCTGAAGGTCGGCTACAACCGCGTGCATGGTTACTACATCGAGATCAGCAAGGGCCAGGCCGACAAGGCACCGGTGCACTACAGCCGGCGCCAGACCCTGACCAACGCCGAACGCTACATCACCGAGGAACTGAAGAACTTCGAGGACAAGGTGCTGTCGGCGCGCGAGCGCGCGCTGTCGCGCGAGAAGCTGCTCTACGAAGGGTTGCTGGACACATTGGGCGAGCGCCTTGAGCCACTCAAGCGCGCCGCCGCCGCGCTCAGCGAACTCGACGTGCTGGCCGGCTTCGCCGAACGCGCGCAGGCGCTGGACTGGACCCAGCCGGAACTCGAAACCGGCGCCTGCCTGCGCATCGAACGCGGCCGCCACCCGGTGGTGGAAGCGGTGCGCGAGCAGCCGTTCGAACCCAACGACCTGGACCTTCACCCGGATCGACGCATGCTGGTGATTACCGGCCCGAACATGGGCGGTAAATCGACCTACATGCGCCAGAACGCGCTGATCGTGCTGCTCGCGCACATCGGCAGCTACGTGCCGGCGCGGCGCGCGGTGATCGGCCCGATCGACCGCATCCTCACCCGCATCGGCGCCGGCGACGACCTGGCGCGCGGCCAGTCGACCTTCATGGTCGAAATGGCCGAGACCAGCTACATCCTGCATCACGCCACCGCGCAGTCGCTGGTGCTGATGGACGAGATCGGCCGCGGCACCTCCACCTACGATGGTCTGGCCCTGGCCGACGCGGTGGCGCGTCACCTCGCCCACCACAACCGCTGCTACACGCTGTTCGCCACGCACTATTTCGAACTGACCGCGCTGGCCGACGAATCGGTCGAAGGCGGCCCCAGCGGCATCGCCAACGTGCACCTGGACGCGGTCGAACACGGCGACCGCCTGGTGTTCATGCATGCGGTCAAGGACGGCCCGGCCAACCGCAGCTTCGGCCTGCAGGTGGCGGCGCTGGCCGGCCTGCCCCGGACCACCGTGGCGCAGGCGCGGCGACGCCTGGCGGAACTGGAACAACGCGGCGGCGAGAGCCACGCCTCGCAGATGGCGCCGCAGGCGCTGGACGCACCACAGCAGTTCGGCCTGTTCGCGGCCACGCCGTCCGCCGCACAGGAGGCGCTGGCCGCACTGGATCCGGACGAACTCACGCCCAAGCAGGCGCTGGAAGCGCTGTACCGACTCAAGTCGCTGCTGTAGGCGGCCTGCGGCTTTAGCCCCTCTCCCCCCGGGAGAGGGGTTGGGGTGAGGGTCCGGCGCGAAGCGTCTCGCAGCGCCAGGACGTACGAGGCTGCGCCCGCACCCTCATCCGCCCCTTCGGGGCACCTTCTCCCAGTGGGAGAAGGGAAGCGCCAAAGCCCCTCTCCCCTCGGGAGAGGGGTTGGGGTGAGGGTACGCCGCGAAGCGTCTCGCAGCGCCAGGACGCACGAGGCTGCGCCCGCACCCTCATCCGCCCCTTCGGGGCGCCTTCTCCCGAGCGGAGAAGGGAAGCGCCGAAGCCCCTCTCCCCTCGGGAGAGGGGTTGGGGTGAGGGTACGTCGCGAAGCGTCTCGCAGCGTCAGGACACACGAGGCTGCGCCCGTACCCTCATCCGCCCCTTCGGGGCACCTTCTCCCAATGGGAGAAGGGAAACGCCAAAGCCCCTCTCCCCCGGGAGAGGGGTTGGGGTGAGGGTACGGCGCGAAGCGTCTCGCCGCGTCAGGACCACGAGGCTGCGCCCGTACCCTCATCCGCCCCTTCGGGGCACCTTCTCCCGAGGGGAGAAGGAAGGCGCTAGAGCCCCTCTCCCACCGGGAGAGGGGTTGGGGTGAGGGTCCGGACACACGGCACCCCCAACCGCCAGTAATCCCACATTCCACTAGGCGCTCGCCGGCACGGCGCTCGGACGCGGCATGAACGGATTCGGATGCGCCGCCAGCAACGCATCGTCGATGGCCGCCGCCCGCTGCGCCGCCGGCCGCGCCATGTGCCGCTGCGCGAACGCGACGAACGCCGGCCGCGCCTGCAGCACGCCGATGCGCGTGTAGAAGCCGAGGAACGCGGCGGCATACAGGTCGGCCGCGCTGAAGCGGTCGCCGGCCAGGTACTCGCGACCGGCGACACCCTGCTCCAGCATGTCCAGCAGATCCTCGCCATGGCCGTAGCCGGCACTGTGCGCCGGTGCCAGCGTGCCGTGCTGCTTGGCGGTCAGGAATGCCTCGGCCGGTCCGGCCAGCAGGAACAGCCAGCGGTAGTAATCGCCCCGCGCCGGCGATCCCGGTGGCGGCGCCAGTTGCCGCTCCGGCACCAGGTCGGCCAGGTAGGCGCAGATCGCCGCGTTCTCGGTGACGGTGGTGGTGCCGTGGACCAGCGCCGGCACCTTGCCCATCGGATTGATCGCCAGATACGCCGGCGCCTTCATGCCGGTGCCGTAGTCGAGGATCTGCGCGCGGTACGCCAGGCCGGTTTCTTCGAGCATCCAGCGCGCGATGCGGCCGCGCGACATGGGGTGGGTGTAGAGCACAAGATCGTGGGACATGGTCGGACTCCGTGGTGGACGTCGCGCAGTCTGCGCGTGCCCTGCTGACACCTGCTGTCAGGAGCCGACGCCGTACCCGGTGGCGGCGCGCCAGCGTCGGATCAACTGATGCCGCCGCGTCGGGTAGCGCTCGCCATCGTCGCGCAGCGCCAGCACCCGGTCGGCGCGGAAATGGCGGAAGTCGCCGCGCAGTTCGCACCACGCCTCGATCATGCCGTAGCCGCCCAGGAAGGCCATCGCGAACGGCCAGACGCGCCGTTGCGAGGCGCTGCCGCCGGCGTCGGCATAGTCCAGGTGCAGCACGTGCTCCAGGCGGATGCCGCGGCGCAGGACCGGCAACCATGGCGCCGCCGGCTGCGCGGGCGTGGCCGCCGGCACCAGCAGCCCGCTGGTCTCCAGCGCCAGCCGCAACGGCGCCGGCAGCGTCGCGCCGATCCGGGCGATGGCGCGCTGCGCGGCCTGCGCCAGCTCCGGGTCGGCCTGGCTCGCCACCCAGCGCGCGCCCAGGGTCAGCGCTTCCAGTTCGTCCTCGCTGAAGTTCAGTTCCGGCAGCAGGAAGCCGGGGCGCAGCACATAGCCCACGCCTGGATCGCCGAGGATGTCGGCGCCCTGCCCGCGCAGGCTGGCGATGTCGCGGTACAGCGTGCGCAGGCTCACCCCCAGGTCGGCGGCGAGCTGCGCCCCGGCCACGGGCCGGCGGCGCCCGCGCAGGGCATCGAGCAGGCGCAGCAGACGGGTGGCGCGTTGGGTCATCGCGACAGGATAGCGAGCGCCGCCGGCCCAGCGCACATGGGCCGGATACAGCGACACGTGCCCCGAGGTTCAAGCGGCCAGCCATTCCATCGAATGCAGCGATAGCCAATAACTATCGATTGATTAGAAGAATTCGAATTCTATAGATGGACACTTGCGCCTATCGTGTCTCCAGTTTCACCGCAGCGCCGCCGTATGATCGCGGCGCCACGCCACCACATCGTCCATCGAGACAGAGGCAGCCTCCCATGACCAGCGAATCGAAATGCCCGTTCCACCAGGCTGCCAGCGGCAGCGGCAGCGGCACCAGCAATCGCGACTGGTGGCCCAAGCAGTTGCGCGTGGACCTGCTCAACCAGCACTCCACCCGCTCCAACCCGCTGGATCCGCAGTTCGATTACGCCAAGGCGTTCAAGCAGCTCGATCTCGAAGCGCTCAAGCGCGACCTGCACGCGCTGATGACCGATTCGCAGGATTGGTGGCCGGCCGACTTCGGCCACTACGGCCCGCTCTTCGTGCGCATGGCCTGGCATAGCGCCGGCACCTACCGCACCGGCGACGGCCGTGGCGGCGGCGGTCATGGCCAGCAGCGTTTCGCCCCGCTCAACAGCTGGCCGGACAACGTCAGCCTGGACAAGGCGCGGCGCCTGCTGTGGCCGATCAAGCAGAAGTACGGTCAGGCCATCTCCTGGGCCGACCTGATGATCCTCACCGGCAACGTCGCGCTGGAATCGATGGGCTTCAAGACCTTCGGCTTCGCCGGCGGTCGCGCCGACACCTGGGAGCCGGACCAGGACGTGTACTGGGGCCGCGAGACCAAGTGGCTGGGCGGCGACGAGCGCTACACGCACGGCTCGCCGGGCGTGGACGAGGCGCACGGCGTGCTGGTGAAGGACGACGACAGCGAAGTGCGCCACACCCGCGACCTGGAGAACCCGCTGGCCGCGGTGCAGATGGGGCTGATCTACGTCAATCCGGAAGGCCCGGACGGCAATCCCGACCCGTTGCTGGCGGCCAAGGACATCCGCGACACCTTCGGCCGCATGGCGATGAACGATGAAGAGACCGTGGCGCTGATCGCCGGCGGTCACACCTTCGGCAAGACCCATGGCGCCGGCCCGGCCGACCACGTCGGCGCCGAGCCGGAAGCGTCCGACCTGGAGAGCCAGGGCCTGGGCTGGTCCAACAGCTTCGGCAGCGGCAAGGGCGGCGACACCATCACCAGCGGCCTGGAAGTCACCTGGACCACCAAGCCGGCGCAGTGGACCAACGAATTCTTCGAGCACCTGTTCAAGTTCGACTGGGAACTGAGCAAGAGCCCGGCCGGCGCGCACCAGTGGGTGGCCAAGAACGCCGAAGCGGTGATCCCGGACGCGCACGATCCGTCGAAGAAGCACCTGCCGACCATGCTCACCACCGACCTGGCGCTGCGCTTCGACCCGGCCTACGAAAAGATCTCGCGCCGCTTCCTGGAGAACCCGGATCAGTTCGCCGATGCCTTCGCCCGCGCCTGGTTCAAGCTGACCCACCGCGACATGGGTCCGCGTGCGCGCTACCTCGGCCCCGACGTGCCGGCCGAAGAACTGCTGTGGCAGGACCCGATCCCGGCCGTGGACCACCCGCTGGTCGACGCGCAGGATATCGCCGCACTGAAGAAGACCCTGCTCGACTCCGGGCTGAGCGTGGCGCAACTGGTGTCCACCGCCTGGGCCGCGGCCTCCACCTTCCGCGGCTCGGACATGCGCGGCGGCGCCAACGGTGCGCGCATCCGCCTGGCCCCGCAGAAGGATTGGGAGGTGAACCAGCCGGCGCAGCTGGCACAGGTGCTGGCCACGCTGGAGCGCATCCAGACGCAGTTCAACGGCGCCCAGAGCGGCGGCAAGCGGATCTCGCTGGCTGACCTGATCGTGCTCGGCGGCGTCGCCGCGGTGGAACAGGCAGCCAAGCTGGCCGGCCAGACCGTCCAGGTGCCGTTCGTGCCCGGCCGCATGGACGCCTCGCAGGAACAGACCGATGTGGAATCGTTCGCGGTGCTGGAACCCATCGCCGACGGCTTCCGCAACTACGCCAGGCGCCGTTACGCGCTGTCGGCCGAAGCGCTGCTGATCGACAAGGCGCAGTTGCTGACCCTGACCGCGCCGGAGTTGACCGTGCTGGTCGGCGGCCTGCGCGTGCTCGGCGCCAACAGCGGCCAGTCCGCGCATGGCGTGTTCACCGATCGCCCGGGCGTGCTCAGCAACGACTTCTTCGCCAACCTGCTGGACATGGGCACCGAGTGGAAGGCGACCTCGGAAATGAAGGACGTCTACGAAGGCCGCGACCGCAAGAGCGGCGCGTTGAAGTGGACCGGCACCCGCGCCGACCTGGTGTTCGGCTCCAACTCGGTACTGCGCGCGGTGGCCGAGGTCTACGCCAGCGCCGACGCGCAGGCGAAGTTCGTGCGCGACTTCGTCGCCGCCTGGACCAAGGTGATGCAGCTGGATCGCTTCGACCTGGCCGCCTGAGAGCGGCGCCCCGCGTCTCCTGCCTGCATGACGACAACGCCCCGCTCGCCGGGGCGTTGTCGTCTGTGTGATGTCGTCGGTGGCGGTGGCGGCCGCGGCGCATCGACGTGAGGCAGAGACTGCAGCGGATCTTTCGCGGGCTGACGGCGTCGCGGCTGAAGCCGCTCCTACGCGGTCTGGCCGATCGCAAACACGATCGCACGTGCGGGAGGGACTTCAGTCCCGACTGCTGGGCAGCCCAGGCAGACGCCGATCGTCGCGATCGACGTCGCTTCCACAAGGACGCAACGCGTCCCGTAGGAGCGGCTTCAGCCGCGACGGCAGCGCTCAGGAAGCGTCGCCGCACCAACAGCATGCCAGCCTCCCCACGTCCCCCATGCGCGTTGCCGGCCAGCCGCGCGGGCGACGCAGCACGCTCGGCTACAGCGCGTCCAGATCGCCGAGCGCGCGGATCAGGCGCCGCGCGCGCTTGTCCGGCTTGCCCTCCGGTGCCTGGTAGCCGTTGCGCTCGGCGCTGCGCTGCGCGCGCAACTGCGCGCGGCGCTCGCGCGACGCTTCGCTTTCCTGATACAGCGCCTGCGCCACGCTGGCAGGACCGCGCGTATCGCTCAGCCCCAGCACCTGGATCTCGAACAGCTCATCGCCACGCTGCACCCGCACCTGCTCGCCCACGCGCACTGCGCGCGAGGACTTGGGCCGCTGCCCGGCCACGTCCACCTTGCCGGTTTCCACGGCCTGCTTGGCCAGGCTGCGGGTCTTGAAGAAGCGCGCGGCCCATAGCCAGACATCCAGGCGCACCGAGGCAGCTTGCACGACAGGTTCGTTCATTACGTTGCTCGACATCCACTCACGTTGGGGTTGCAGGCAGCCAGAGGACGCCGCCGGATCGGACACCATGGCACCGGCAGAGTGGATGGCCGGCGCGCAGGTCTTTCCGCACAGATGGCGATGCGATCGCGCCAATGCAAGCACCGCGTCCGCAGGGACACGCCCCTTCAGGATGAATGCGTTGGCAGGTAGCGAGCGAACTCGAGGCAGGCGCACCGTGGGTGTGGCTCACCCAGATTTACTGTCCCAGGCTGGCGCTGGCTTTGATCCACACCCACGCCAAGCGAATGATGCGATCCATGCCGAACGTACGTCCATCCTCGGCGCAAGCGCACTACCGCGACTCGGGCAGGACCGGCCGCCACGCGTGACAGCCCACGCCACGCGCCTTGGGGCGGCGCAGGCCCGCCCCACAGCCAGTCTGCTGCACGAACGCTGCAGATCCCATTCCGCCCATCGCCCAGCGCCATCCGTCGGTGCTAGTGTGGCCGGCTCACGCTCGCTCCCGACCCGCGATGACCAAGCCCGCTGCGCTCACCGAAGGCCCGATCGGCCGCCAGTTGCTGCTGTTCTCGCTGCCGATCCTGGCCGGCAACATCGCGCAATCGCTCAACGGCTCGGTCAATGCCGTGTGGATCGGCCGCTATCTCGGCGAAGCGGCGCTCACCGCCGCGGCCAACGCCAACAGCATCATGTTCTTCCTGATCGGCTCGGTGTTCGGCATCGGCATGGCCGCCACCATCCTGATCGGCCAGGCGATGGGCCGCGGCGACGTGGCCCAGGCGCGGCGGGTGATGGGCACCAGCGCCACCTTCTTCATCGGCATCTCGGTGCTGATCGCCGCCGGCGGCTGGTGGCTGGCGCGGCACCTGCTGGCGGCGATGGGCACGCCGGCGGCGTCGCTGCCGCTGGCCGAGGCCTATCTGCGGGTGATCTTCCTGGCGATGCCGCTGCTGTACACCTTCGCGTTCCTGTCGGCGGCGCTGCGCGGCACCGGCGATTCGCGCACGCCGTTCCGCTTCCTGCTGCTGTCGGTGGTGCTGGACATCGGCTTCAACCCGCTGCTGCTGTTCGGGCTGGGGCCGTTCCCCAAACTGGGCATCGCCGGGGCGGCCTGGGCCACGCTGATCGCGCAGGCGGTGTCGCTGACCGGGTTGCTGCTGTACCTGCGGCACAAGCGCCACGTGCTGTGGCTGGGCCGCCGCGACGCGCAGCTGTTCCGGCTCGACCTGCCGATCCTGCGTGCGCTGATCGTCAAGGGCGTGCCGATGGGCCTGCAGATGGTGCTGATCTCGTTGGCGATGATCGTGATGATCGCCCTGGTCAACGGCTACGGCACCGACACGTCCGCGGCCTACGGCGCGGCGCTGCAGTTGTGGGCTTATCTGCAGATGCCGGCGATGGCGATCGGTGCGGCCTGCTCGTCGATGGCTGCGCAGAACGTCGGTGCGCAGCGCTGGGACCGCGTCGCGGCGACTGCGCGCAAGGGCGTGCTGTTGAACTTCCTGCTGACCGGCGCACTGATCGCGCCGCTGATCCTGTTCGACCGCTGGACCCTGGCGCTGTTCCTGCCGCCGCACAGCGCGGCGCTGGAGATCGCGCGCCATCTCAACCACATCGCGGTGTGGTCGTTTCTGTTCTTCGGGGTGACCTTCGTGATCTCCGGCGTGGTCCGCGCCACCGGTGCGGTGATCCCGCCGCTGCTGATCCTGGCGCTGTCGCTGTGGGGCATCCGCGTGCCGTTCGCGCAGTTGCTGCAGCCGCAACTGGGCGCCGATGCGGTGTGGTGGAGCTTCCCGACCAGCGCCACCTGCGCGATGCTGGTGTCGCTGGCGTACTACCGTTGGGGCAACTGGCGCACCGCGCGGATGCTGGCGCCCGCGCCGCCGGAGACGGTGGCGCATCCGGCGGAAGTGCCGGTGCAGCCGCCGGCGCCGGTCGCCGACGTGGCGGTGGCGCAGGATCCGGCGCGCTGAGTGCCTGTCCGCGTATCGCACCATCCTCGTGTAGGAACGGCTTCAGCCGCGACGGCATTCCCCGCAAAGCCATGGCGGCTACGCGCCTGGATCGGCCTTGATCCGGTCGAGCTTGTCGCGGCTGAAGCCGCTCCTACAGAGCACCGCGCGCGCGGCCTTGGCTAACATACCGAGCCAACAACAATGGCCGACGCCACAAACGCAAACGGCCGCCCGAAGGCGGCCGTTGCGGCAGCGACCGATTGGTCGCCGGGGATTACTCTGCCTTGGCGGCGGCAGCAGCGGCCTGGCGGGCGACCTTGGCCTGCGCAGCGGCGGCCAGATCTTCCTTGATGCGGGCAGCCTTGCCTTCCAGGCCGCGCAGGTAGTACAGCTTGCCGGCGCGGACCTTGCCGCGGCGCTTCACTTCGACCGAGTCGATGGTGGCGCTGTGGGTCTGGAACACGCGCTCGACGCCGTAGCCGTGCGAGATCTTGCGCACGGTGAACGAGGAGTTCAGGCCGGCGTTCTTGGTGCCGATCACCACGCCTTCGTAGGCCTGCACGCGCTCGCGGTTGCCTTCCTTCACCTTGACGTTGACGACGACGGTGTCGCCCTGGTTGAACTCCGGCAGCTTGCGCTGGATCTGGGCGGCTTCGAAGTCGGCCAGGATGGTCTTGTTGAGCTTGCTCATGGTGGGCACCGCTTGTGTCTGGTGAGGTGGTCCGGCAGTCGCCGCACGGCGATTGCGCGATATCGGATGGGCCAAGCACGGAACGCACTGGCCGGAAAGCCGGGCATTTTAACCCAGCCCGGCGGCAATGGCTAGGGCCTGGATGGATTTTCCTGTTCGGCGGCCTGCGCCGCCTCCCGCTCCTGGCGGAATTCCTGCAGCAGGCGCCGGTCGGCCGCGCTCAGCGCGGCCTCGTCCAGCAGCTCCGGGCGCCGCAGCCAGGTCCGCCCCAGCGCCTGCATGCGCCGCCAGCGGGCGATCGCGGCGTGGTTGCCGGAACGCAGCACCGCCGGCACCTCGCCCAGCGCGTGTTCGCGCGGATGGGTGTAGTGCGGGCAGTCGAGCAGGCCGTCCGGGCCCTCGAAACTGTCCTGGGCGGCGGATTCGGCGTCGTTCAGCGCGCCCTCCTGCAGCCGGGTCACCGCATCCACCAGCACCGCCGCAGCCAGTTCGCCGCCGGACAGCACGTAGTCGCCGATCGAGATTTCCTCGTCCACCGCGGCGGCGACGAAGCGCTCGTCCACCCCCTCGTAGCGCCCGCACAGCAGCAGCAGCCGCGGCAACGCGGCCAGTTCGCGGGCCTTGGCCTGGGTCAGCGGCCGCCCCTGCGGGCTCAGGTAGATCAGCGGCGCTGGCTGTGGATCGGCGTCGCGCACCGCCTGCAGGCAGGCCTGCAGCGGCTCGATCATCATCACCATGCCCGGGCCGCCGCCGAACGGGCGGTCGTCGACCTTGCGGTAGCCGCCGCCGGCGTAGTCGCGCGGGTTCCAGCCGTGCAGGTCCAGCAGCGCCCGCTCCTGTGCACGCCCGACCACGCCGAACCCGGCGCACTGGGCGACGAACTCGGGGAACAGGCTGATGACGTCGATGCGCATGAAGCTGGGAATAGAGAGTCGGGAATGGGGAATGGGAAAAGCAAAAGCAAAAGCCAAGGCGGCCGCATGGCCGCTTCGCTCAGAACTCGGGGTCCCAGTCGACCACGACCAGGTTGGCCTCGAAATCCACCGACTTGACGTAGTCTGGCTGCACGAACGGCACCAGCCGCTCGCGGTCGCCGCGCACCACCAGCACGTCGTTGGCACCGGTGGAGAACAGGTGCGACACCTGCCCCAGCGCCACGCCGTCGACGGTGCGCACGTCCAGGCCTTCCAGGTCCACCCAGTAGTACTCGTCCGGGCGCGGCGGCGGCAGGCTGCTGCGCGCCACGTAGATCTCGGTGCCGCGCAGGGCTTCCACGGCGTCGCGGTCGGTGACCTCGGGCAGCGTGGCGATCAGGTACTTGCCGGACTCCCGGCCGCGCACGCCGGTGAGGCTGCTCTCGCTGCCGTCGGGCTTGCGCACGATCCAGGGCTGATAACGAAACATGGCGAGGCGCGGCTCGGTCCAGGACTCGAGCTTGGCCTCGCCACGGATGCCGAACGCGCCGAGGACCCGACCGAGCAGGATGCGGCGCTGGCTGTCTTTCATTGGCGCAAACGCAAGGGCCGCGCGCTATGCGCGGCCCGCGGAATCAGGCCGCGGCGGCCTGGTTCTTGGTGGCTTCCTTGTACAGGTTGCGCACCTTGTCGGTCAGCTGCGCGCCATTGGACACCCAATGGTCGACGCGCGCCAGGTCCAGCACCACGCGCGGCTCGGCGCCCTGGGCGACCGGGTTGTAGTAACCGACGCGTTCGATGTTGCGGCCGTCGCGCGCGCTGCGCACGTCGGTGACGATGATGTGGTAGAAGGGGCGCTTCTTGGCGCCGCCACGGGTGAGGCGGATCTTGACCATGGTGAGTTTCCGGTGTTGCCCAGTCGCCAGGATGGCGCGGTGAGCCGGCGATTATAGCGGCCGGCCCCTGCTCTGCCAAGTCTGGGCCGTGGCCTGCGGCCGCGGGATTGGGGATTCGAGATTGGGGATTCGCCAGGAGCGGCAGCCGTGCCGCGATGGCCGTCCACGGAGTGCTCAGATCGCCTGCCAGGGCTGGGTGTGCAACGCGGCCTCCAGCATGGCCAATAGATCCCCGGCCGGGCGCAGCGCGCGCGCGTCCACCGCCGCCACCGCCTGCTGCCCGCGGGCGTTGCAGGTGAAGGCAGCCACGTCGGGCCCAATTTCATGGAGCGACAGTGGCCGCACTTCTTGGGCCACACCCAACTCCGCCAAGCCAGCCTGCAGCAGCCGCTCCTGGGTGCCGCGCAGCGCCGGAGCCTGCGGCCAGTGCAGGCAGGCCCCGTCCCACAGCCCCAGGTTCCAGGTCGGGCCTTCGGCCACCTGCCCCTGCGCGTCGACGAACAGCGCATCGTCGCTGCCGGCCTGCTGCGCGAGGCGGCGCTGGTGGAATGCAGCGAAGGTGCCGACGTGCTTGATGTGGGGCGTCTCCCGGGCCAATACGCCACTGCGCAGCCGCAGCGGCGCCGCCTCGGCCTGTGCCGGTGGCGCCAGCGACACCAGCAGTTCCACGGCGCAGTCGGCACCGGCCCGGCGCAGCGTGAATGCGGGCGAGAACACGGTGACGCGCAGCGAGGCGTCGCCAGTGCCGAAGGCGGCCAGCGCCGCGCGTAGCTCGTCGCGCACGCGCTCATGCGGCAACGCACTCCCGAACAGCGCCGCATTGGCCTGCTGCAACCGCTGCAGATGCAGATCGAACCCACGCACGGCACCATTGCGCACCTGCATGGTGCTGAAATGCCCGTAGTTCACCAGCGCGGCCGCGGCCAGCAGTTCGGCGCCGGCAGGCTGCCCGTGGTGGAAGACTTGCGATGTCACAGCAGGGCCTGCGCCTGCGCCCACCAGCGCGCGACCAATGTGCCAGCCGGCTCGGCCGGCGCCATCCAGGCAGACTGCCCGGCCCAGGCCTGCATCGCCGCAAGGCGGTCGGCACGCTGCGCGGCCTGGCGCATCGGTGCGGTCAGCCCGCGCTGCACCGGATACGGCCGCGGCGGCGGCGCGTCCGGCGCGGCGGCGGCACGCACGTAGTCGGTGACCAGCGCGCGGCCCAGGCGGCCGGAGAAGGCCCGGGTCAACGTGGTCTGTTCGGGTTCGGCCTGGGCCAACGCGGCCGCCCAGGCCGGCGCCAGCGCCGCCTCCGGGCTGCGCAGCAGGGCGGTGCCGATCTGCACTGCGCTCGCGCCCAGGGTCAGCGCGGCGGCGATGCCGCGGCCGTCGCCGATGCCGCCGGCGGCGATCACCGGGATCCGCAGATGGTCGGCCAGCCGCGGCAGCAGCGCGAACAGCCCGGTCAGTTGCCGCTCGGCGCTGGCGGGTTCGAAGGCGCCGCGGTGGCCGCCGGCCTCGCCCCCCTGCGCGACCACCGCATCGGCGCCGGCGGCCTGCGCGGCCAGCGCCTCTTCCAGGGTGGTGACGCAGGCGAACCAGGCGATCCCGGCCTGCCGCAGGCGTTGCACCTGATCCGGGCGGAACAGGCCCATGATCGACGAGGCCACCGCAGGCCGCGCCGCCAGCAAGGCCTCGAACTGGGCGTCGAAATCGGCCGGCGCCGCATCGCCGGCCGCCACCTCGACCGGCGGCCCCCACGCAGCGAGAAAGGCGCGTACCTCGGCCTCGGCGGCGGCATCGCGCGCGGGCGGCGGATCCGGCACCCACAGGTTGACCTGCGCCGGCCCGCCGCCGGCGGCGCGCAGCGCGTCCATCCACGCCCCGATGTCCTGCGGGGCGGACAGCACCGCGCCCATCGCGCCCATGCCGCCGGCCGCGGCGACCGCAGCCGACAACGGCACAGGGCAGGCGCCGGCCATCGGGCTGAGCAGGATCGGCAGGCGCAGGCCGAAGCCCTGCCGAAAGGCTTCCACGCGCGCCAGGCGCTCCATCATGCGTGCTCCGCGATTCCAGGAATCGCCATGTTAGCCGCGCTGCCTCCGGGCCGCCGTGCTACCGACGCGGCGACGCTCACGGCACCGGCACCGGCAGACATTCCCGACCTCGATCGCCGACCCACACCTGTTGCAGGGAAAAAGCGCGCAGCCGCGCCGGGCGCTGCACGAAGGCGCCCCACAGCCGCAGATCGACCAACGTCTCCACAGCACGATCGCGCCACGACGCCGGGCCGGACAACCACAATTCCAGGCAATACAGCCCGTCGACCGGACAGACCACCTCCACGCATGTCGGCGCATTCGCGGACGAATGCAAGGCCGCCAGCTGCGGCCCGTGCAACAGCGCGAACAGCCGCAGTTCGCCGTCGGTCGGACGGGTGCCGCCGGGCACCGGCAGTGGCTGGCCGAAGAGGGCGGATGTCCACACCGCCTCGAGCACCAGGATGTCACCCTGGCTCAGCCGCAGGAAGTGGCGATGCACGATCGCGCCATCCGCTGGATCCGCCACCGCGGCGTCGGATGCTCCAGGCACATCCCAGCTCCGATCGACGCTGGCGAAGAGCAACGCGGCTCCCGCCGGCGCGGGTGCCACGCAACGGAGCGGCAACTGCGCCAGCGGCCATGCATCCAGAGCCGGCGCGTCATCGATGGCGAGGGTGCCGTCAGAGCGCTGCGCATAGACCAAGGGGGCGCCGCGCAGCGGCTGCACCGGCCACGCCAGCCGTTCCGGTTCCGGCACGCGTCGCCACAGCGCCACCGTACCGGGTACATGCAGTTCGGCCTGGCCGATGCCGATCGAGTACACGCCGGTCTGCGCGATCGGCACCACGCACTCGACGTCCGCCGCCACGTCCAGCCATTGCGGCTGGGTCGCGCCCGGTGCAAGCACGTCGCAGCGCCACTGCGCGGGGCCGTCGGCAGCAGGATGGAAGGCGAGCACCAGCGCATCGCCGGCGTACAGCACCAGTTCGGAGGTGGTGCAGATGCCCTGGCGCGGGAAGCGCTCCTCGGGGAACGGAACGATGTCATCGATATGGCGGCGCCACTGGCGCGGACCGGACGGCCGCGCGCACAGCGCCGCAGGTCGGATGACCGGCTGCGCTGGCGGCGGCAACCGCGCCGGTGCGGGCGCGGCGCCGGCCTCGCCACTGACGGAGTCCATGGACGCCGCCGCGGCACTGCCGACCGTGCGGCGCGCCATCGCGTGATCGATTGCGGCGGCGACCAGCACCACCAGCACCCAGTACACCAGCGTCGCCGGCAGCACCGCCCAGCCGGAGGCCGCGTGCAGCGCCAGGGCGAGCGCGAGGGCCAGACGCAGCACGCGCGTGCCGGCGGACGCGCTCACCACGCGTGCCGTGGCTGCAGGCTCAGCGGAACGGCAGGCCGCCGCGGCCGCCCATGCCGCCGAGCATGCCCTTCATGCCGCGCATCAGGCCCTTCATACCGCCGCCGGCCATCTTGCTCATCATCTTTTCCATCTGCTGATATTGCTTCATCAGCTTGTTGACGTCGGCCGGCTGGGTGCCGGAGCCGCGGGCGATGCGCGCGCGGCGCGAGCCGTTGAGCAGGCCCGGGTTGCGCCGCTCCTTCTTGGTCATCGAGCCGATGATGGCGATCATCCGCGGCACGTCCTTGTTGCCGGCGACCTGCTGCTTGAGGTGCTCGGGGATCTGGCCCATGCCCGGCAGCTTGTCCATCAGCCCGGACAGGCCGCCCATGTTCTGCATCTGCTCGAGCTGGTCGCGCATGTCGTTGAGGTCGAACTTCTTGCCCTTGGCGACCTTCTCGGCCAGCTTCTGCGCCTTGTCCTTGTCGACCTGGTGCTCGACCTGCTCGACCAGCGACAGCACGTCGCCCATGTCGAGGATGCGGCTGGCCAGGCGGTCGGGATGGAACACGTCCAGGCCGTCCGGCTTCTCGCCGACGCCGATGAACTTGATCGGCTTGCCGGTGATGTAGCGCACGCTCAGCGCCGCGCCGCCGCGGGCGTCGCCGTCGGTCTTGGTCAGCACCACGCCGGTCAGCGGCAGCGCCTCGCTGAACGCCTTGGCGGTGTTGGCCGCGTCCTGGCCGGTCATCGCGTCGACCACGAACAGGGTCTCGACCGGGGCGATCGCCGCGTGCAGCGCCTTGATCTCCTCCATCATCGCCGCATCGATGGCCAGGCGGCCGGCGGTATCGACCAGCAGCACATCGACGAAGGACTTGCGCGCGTCGGCGATGGCGGCGCGGACGATGTCCACCGGCTTCTGCGAGGCCTCGGACGGGAAGAACAGCACCCCGACCTGCTCGGCCAGGGTCTTGAGCTGCTCGATCGCGGCCGGGCGGTACACGTCGGCCGACACCACCATCACCTTCTTCTTGCGCTTTTCCTTCAGGTGCCTGGCCAGCTTGCCGACCGTGGTGGTCTTGCCCGCGCCCTGCAGGCCGGCCATCAGCACGATCGCCGGCGCCGGCACGTTGAGGTTGAGCTCGCTGGCGGCCGAGCCCATCACCGCGGTCAGCTCGTCGCGCACGACCTTGATCAGCGCCTGGCCCGGGGTCAGGCTCTTGAGCACTTCCTGGCCGACCGCGCGCACCTTGATGCGCTCGATCAGCGCCTGCACCACCGGCAGGGCGACGTCGGCCTCGAGCAGCGCGATGCGCACTTCGCGGGTGGCTTCGCGGATGTTCTCCTCGGTCAGGCGACCGCGGCCGCGCAGGCGCTGCATGGTGCCGGAGAGGCGTTGGGTGAGGGATTCGAACATGCGGGCGGGTCGCGGACGGGAAACGGCCGTCGATTATAGCCGGGCGCGCCGGCGATCCCCGGTGCCGCCATCACGGCGGCGGGCCCGATATGCGAAACTGGCGCGATGCTCATCACCGTCCTTGCCGCCCTGCTGTACCTGTCCGCGACCGGCCTGCTGATCGCCGCGGTGGTGCGCGACCGGGTGGACCGCAGCCGGGCGTGGCTGCTGCCGGCGCTGCCGGCAGTGGCGCTGCATGCGGGCTATCACGTGCAGGTCGCCCTGCACACCGCCGGTGGCCCGGACATGCATTTCTTCGCCGCGCTGTCGCTGGTCAGCCTGGGCATGGCGCTGATGACCACGCTGGTCGGCGCCAGCGGGCGCATGGCCGCGCTGGGCGTGGTGGTGTTCCCGCTGTCGGCGGCGCTGCTGCTGGCCTATCACGGCTACGGCCACGAGCCGGCGCCGGTGCTGGACTGGCGGCTGCAGCTGCACGCCTGGCTGGCGCTGCTGGCCTACGCCACGCTGGGCATCGCCGCCCTGCTGGCGGTGATGCTGTGGCTGCAGGAACGCGCGCTGCGACGCCGCGACTTCCATCCCTGGCTGCGCGCGCTGCCGCCGCTGACCGCGCTGGAGACGCTGCTGTTCCGCACCATCGTGGTCGGCTTCATCCTGCTGACCCTGACCCTGCTGACCGGGGTGCTGTTCGTGCAGGATTTCCTGGCGCAGCGGCTGGTGCACAAGACCGTGCTCAGCGTGCTGTCGTGGATCGTGTTCGGCGCGCTGCTGTTCGGCCGCTGGCGCTATGGCTGGCGTGGGGTCAAGGCGGTGCACTGGACCCTGGCGGCAATGGTGCTCCTGCTGCTGTCGTTCTTCGGCAGCAAGTTCGTGATCGAGCTGGTGCTGGGGCACGCGCAGTAGCGGCCCCGTCTTCCCGTAGAAGCGGCTTCCGCCGCGACCGGTGATACCGGGAACGGCCCGGTCGCGGCTGAAGCCGCTTGTGTCAAATAAGGGTCTATCGTTGCAGGTGAGAGCGGAGTGCGGCAGGCCGTTTAGCCGCAGTGCCAGCAAGCACGAGTAGGAGTCAGCGCCGCCGCACTCCGGTTCTCCTGCCTGACAAGCCCGAACAGTTGCCCGAGTGACGAGCTCGAACTCCACAAGCATGGGCATCGGCAGGAGCGCTCTCGTCCATAAGTCTACTGCGGAGAACGTCTATGCGACGCCATGTCGGGATCGATGTATCCAAGGCCGAACTGGTCATTCATGTCCTGCCGGACGAGCAGGCCTGGACCCAACCCAATACGCCACAGGGGCAGCGTGCGCTGGCCCAACGCCTGGCCGAGCTGGGCTGCGAGCGGATCGTGCTGGAAGCCAGTGGCGGCTACGAACATGCCGTGCTGCAGGTGCTCCGAGAGGCGGACCTGCCGGCAGTGCGGATGGCCGCCGATCGTCCGCGCAAGCTCGCCCAGGCCTTGGGCCTGCATGCCAAGACCGATGCCCTGGACGCGCGCCTGCTGGCCATCGCCGCCCAGCACATCCCGACCACCCCCACGCCCGTGGTGCCCGGGCACCAGCAGTCTCTTCGCGAACTGCTGGACCTGCGCGCCACCCTGGTGAGCCAGCGTGATGCCCATCGGCGGCGCCTGGAGCACATCACCAGCGCCAAGGTGCAACACCGTTGCCGAGAGGTGATCGCCCTGCTGAACCAGCAGATCCAGACGTTGACGCAGGAGATCGAGCAGCAGGGCAAGACCTGCTCGAGCCTACCCAAGGTGCCTGGGCTCGGGACGATCCTGCGCGCGGTTCTGGCCGCGCGGTTGCCAGAGCTGGGCACGCTGCCGCCACGCAAGCTCGCTGCCCTGGTCGGGCTGGCCCCGTTCAATCACGACAGCGGCTGCTGGAAAGGCCAGCGCCGCATCAAAGGCGGACGTGCCGACGTGCGGCGCGTGCTGTACATGGCCACCTGGGCCAGCATCCGCGCCAAATCCCCCTTGGCCAACACCTACGCACGTCTGCGCGCAGCGGGCAAGCCGGCCAAGGTCGCCATCGTCGCCTGCATGCACAAGTTCCTGCGCTGGCTCAATGCCATCGCGCGCGATCAGGCCCCGTACGCTCCTCCTGTCATCGCAGGTGCATGACAGTTGACTCCTACGACGTCCCTCGCATCAACCGCCGCCCTGCTCCGCCAGCGCCGCCTCCACCGCCGCCCACTCCGCGTCGCGGCCAACGTCGGCGAACTGATACACGATGCGGTGCCGATAGACCTGGCCCGGGCGCAGGATGCAATCGGGAAAGCCCGGCTGGTTCGGCGCGTCCGGGTAGCCCTGCGGCTCCAGGCAGATGCCGCGGCCCAGCGCCGGATGCTGCCGGTCCAGGCCCTGGCCTTCGTACAGCTGCACGGCCGGCATCGGGCTGGCGATGCGCATGGCCACGCCGCTGTGCGGCGAATACAGCAGCGCGGTGCAGTCGTGGCCCTCGGCCAGCACCAGGCAGTGGTCGTAGCCGGCGCTGAGCGACAGCTGCGGATCGGCGGCGATGTCCTTGTCGGCGATGGCCCGCGCCTGGCAGAAATCGAACGGCGTGCCGGCCACCGTGGCGACATCGCCACGCGGCAGCAGCGCCGCATCGCCGACCGGCAGGTAACGGTCGGCCGGCACCCGCAGCCACTGCGCCGCGGCGGGCACCGCGGCGTCGCCGGCCAGGTTGAAATAGGGATGATGGGTGAGATTGAGCGGGGTCGACGCGTCGGTCTGCGCGACAAACTCGACGCTCAGGCAGCGGCCTTCGATGCGGTATGTCGCCTCGACCGAGAGGTTGCCGGGGTAGCCCTCCTCGCCCGCCGGCGAGTCGTAGCGCAACTGCAACGTGCGCTCGGTCTGCGCCAGCACCGTCCATACCCGCCGGCCGAAGCCCAGCGCGCCGCCGTGCAGGTGGTTGGCGCCCTCGTTGGCGGTGACCGCGTAGTGCCGGCCATCGATGGTGAAGGCCGAGCCGGCGATGCGGTTGCCGAAGCGGCCGACCAGCACGCCCAGGTAGGCCGGGTCGTGCAGGTAGTCCTGCAGCGTCGGCAGTCCCAACACCAGCTCGGTCTCGCCATGCGCGCCGTGCAGGCGCAGGCTGCGCAGCAGGCCGCCGTAGGTCAGCAGTTCGGCGCGCAGGCCGTCGCCGCTGTCCAGGACCATGCGCTGGATGGCGGTACCGTCGGGAAGATGACCGAAGAGCGAGGACATGCAGGAGCCTTGGAAGTCGGTGCGCATGCGCGGGGTCCGCAGCATAACCAGCGGGGACGCGGCGCGGCCATCGCTGCGCGAGCAGCGGCCGTGCGCTGTGCGATAGCGCGCACACTCGCGGACCGGGCTGCGCGGGGGGCAGTGCCGCGTATTGCAATTCGGATATGGCGGCAGCGCATTCGGACATTGGTCCGCTCTGCGCGTCTCTTTTATGCTCGGGACAGGGGCAACCGGGGACAGGCGCGGAGGCGATGCGCGCCGGGGTTGCGCCACCCGAATGCGGCATCGGTTTGGCGCCACGTCGTGGCCGCCTGCCGGCCGTCGCTTCCACGCGACGCTGGCGACAGCGCCGCCCTACCCGACAAGGAGTTCCCGATGCGTTCGCCCCGTTTCCTGAAGCAGCGTGCGTTGCAGTGGCGGCGGCTGCCGCTGATCGCCGCGACGCTCGGCCTGGCGCTGGCCGCCACGCTGGCCCAGGCCGCCGACGTCGAGGTGCGCGGCACCCTGCGTGCCGACCGCCCTGGTGCCGCGGTGTCGCGCCACCTGTTCGGGCAGTTCGCCGAGCACCTGGGCACCGGCATCTACGGCGGGGTCTGGGTCGGCCCGGACTCGAAGATCCCCAACACCCGCGGCTACCGCAACGATGTGGTCGCCGCGCTGAAGGCTCTGGATGTCCCCGACATCCGCTGGCCCGGCGGCTGCTTCGCCGACGAATACCACTGGCGCGACGGCATCGGTCCGCGCAACCAGCGCCCGACCAGCGTCAACACCCACTGGGGCGGCGTGGAGGAACCCAACAGCTTCGGCACCCACGAGTTCATGGATTTCACCGAACTGCTCGGCACGCAGGCCTACGTGGCCGGCAACGTCGGCGACGCGGCGCCGGACGAGATGGCGCAGTGGGTGGAGTACATGACCGCGCCCACGCGCTCGACCCTGGCCGAACAGCGCCGCCGCAACGGCCGCCAGGCGCCGTGGAAGGTGCCGTTCTTCGGCGTCGGCAACGAGTTGTGGGGCTGCGGCGGCAACATGCGCGCCGAATACGCCGCCGACGTGTTCCGCCGCTACCAGACCTTCGTCAAGGCGCCGGCCGACCAGAAGATCATGAAGATCGCACCCGGCCCCAGCGATGCCGACTATCACTGGACCGAGGTGATGATGCGCGAGGCCACCAAGTTCATGGATGGCCTCAGCCTGCACTACTACACCATCCCCGGCGGCTGGCCGCCGCGCGCCTCCTCCACCAGCTTCGACGAGACGGCCTGGATCGAGACGCTGTCGCGCACACTCCTGATGGACGAGCTGATCACCAAGCACAGCGCGATCATGGACAAGTACGACCCGGACAAGAAGGTCGCCCTGGTGGTCGACGAATGGGGCACCTGGTACAAGGGCCTGCCCGACGTGAACCCGGGTTTCCTGCGCCAGCAGAACACCTTGCGCGACGCACTGGTGGCCTCGCTCAACCTGGACATCTTCGTCCAGCATGCCAATCGCGTGCGCATGGCCAACATCGCGCAGATGGTCAACGTGCTGCAGGCGATGATCCTCACCGACGGCGACAGGATGCTGCTCACGCCGACCTACCACGTGTTCATGCTGTACAAGCCCTACCAGGACGCGACCGCGCTGCCGCTGCAGATCACGACGCCGGACTACCGGCATGCCGGCTACACGGTGCCGGCGGTGCACGGCTCGGCGGTGCGTGCCAAGGACGGGCACGTGTACGTGGCGCTGACCAATCTGGACCCCAACCGCAGCGCCGACATCGCGGTGCAGGTTGACGGCGTGCAGGCGCGCAGCGTCGACGGGCAGATCCTGACCGCCCCGACCATCGATGCACTCAACACCTTCGCCCAGCCGCAGGCGGTGCGCCCGTCCGCGTTCGCAGGTGCCCGCCTGCAAGGCGACACGCTGCAGGTGGTGTTGCCGGCCAAGGCGATCGTGATGCTGAAGCTGCAGTAGCCCCAGGCCGCTGTCACGCTCCTAGCCCCTCTCCCCCCGGGAGAGGGGTTGGGGTGAGGGTACGTGCGCGCAGCACATCCACTCCTCCCCAATAGCCTGTAGCAGGACAGACCCACCTGCCAGCGCACCCATCACCTCCGCACATTGAGGGCGCATGCAGCCATCCGCACGACGCACAGCCCTTCTCCCAGCAGAAGGATTTGGATTCCTTGGGTCGCGTGACGCTCCGCGCCCCTAGTCCTCCGGATCGGTCAGCAGCGCGAACAGCGACTGCCCGTCCGGCGCGATCAGGTCGCTGACCGCCCAGCAACCGTTGCCGCGGCGCTGCAGCTCGATCTTGACCGACTGCGCCCGCGCGGCACGACCGCCGAACGCCAAGCGGTAGTCCATGCGCACCTCCACCACGGTGGCCTGCGAACCGCCCGAGACCAGGGTGAAGGTCGGCGCGCCCTGAATGTCGCCGTCCTGCGCGCTGGTCCACGGATCGAAGTTCAGCCGGCACACGCCCTCGCGCGCCGCGCAGCGCTGGTCGGCCTGCAGCGCATGCGCAAAGGATGGCGTCAGCAAGCCGTCCAGGTTCTGCGGCTGCCAGTAGAAATCGCGCGCCTTGTAAAGGCGCTCGGCCATCTGCAGCGGCGTCGCGCATGCCGGCGGCTGCGCGGCGGCGAGCGTCGGCGACAGCGCGAGCAAAGTGAGGAAGGCAAGACGGCGATGCATGGGTGGCTCCGGCGATCGGGGCCGGCTATGAAGCCCGGATCGCGGCGCCAACGCAAGCGCGGACAAAAAAAGAGGAGCCGGCGAACCGGCTCCTCGTCCTCCTGCCGCATCGCCAGCAGGCGATCCGGCTCACGCAGCCTTGACCGGCGCATAGCCGTCGAAGGTCATGCTCGCCGATGCGCGTCCCTGGGTCAGCGAACGCAACGCGGTGGTATAGGCCTGCAGTTGCACCAGCGGCGCCTGCGCGACCACCTCGGCACGGGAGCCGCGCTCTTCGATCGCCACGACGCGTCCATCACGCCGCTGCAGATCGCCGAGCACGTCACCCACGCTGTTCGCCGGCGTGTCGATCGCCACCGCCATCACCGGCTCCAGCAACTGCGTGCCAGCCTGCGCCAGCGCCGCCTTCACCGCGTCCGATGCCGCGCGCTGGAACGCCAGGTCCGACGAATCCACCGCGTGCGCCTGGCCATCGACCAGCACCACCTCCACGCCGACCACCGGATGACCGAGCGGACCTTGCGCCAGCGCCGCACGCGCACCCTTCTCGGTGGCGGCAACGAAGGCCTTCGGCACCACCCCGCCGCGGCTGCGGTCGACGAAGGTGACTGCACCGTCCGCGCGCGGCAGCACATCCAGCACCACCTGCGCGAACTGGCCCTGGCCGCCGTTCTGCTTGGACAGCCGTGCCGCCACGCCCAGCGCAGCCGCGCGCGGCGTTTCCTGGTAGGCCACGCGCGGCGCGCCGGTGCGCACGTCCACGTGCCACTCGCTGCGCAAGCGCTCGACCATCACCTCCAGGTGCAGTTCGCCCATGCCCCAGATCACCGCTTCACCGGTCTCCGGATCGCTGTCGACGCGGAAGGACGGATCCTCCTGCGCCAACCGCGCCAGGCCCTGGCCCAGCCGCACCAGCTCGGTCGCGTTGGCCGCGCCGAGCCGCCACGCCAGCACCGGCGGCTGTGTGCGGATGCGTTCCAGCACCCACCGCGCCTGCACGCCGCTGAGCGTCTCGCCGCTGACCGCATCTTTCCAGCCGAGCACGGCAACGATCTCGCCGGCCTGGGCCTGCGCCACGTCGTGGGTGCGCTGCGCCTGCACCACCGCCAGCCGCCCGACCCGGCGCGGACGCCGCGCATGCGAGGTCCACACCGTGTCGCCGACGCGCAAGGTGCCCGAATACACGCGCACGAACGCCAGCGGTCCCTGCGCGGTATGCGCGAACTTGAACACCAGCGCCGCCAGCGGACCGGACGGATCCGGCGCCAGCAACGTCTCGTGCCCGTCTTCGGCACCGGCATCGGCGTCGGCGCGGGCGGCTACCGGCGGGCGGTCCAGCGGCGACGGCAACCAGTCGACGATCGCGTCCAGCAGCGGCTCGATGCCCTTGCCCTTGAACGCCGAGCCGGCCAGCACCGGCACGCCGGCGCCGGCCAGGGTGGCCCGGCGCAAGGCCGCGCGCAGCAATCCGGCGTCGATCGCGCGTTCCTCGAGATAGGCCTGCGCCAGTGCTTCGTCGTGCTCGGCCACCGCAGCGATCAACTGCTCGCGTGCATCCGCGAACGTGGCGTCCTCCTCGGTGTTCCAGGCGCGCGTGTGCAGTTGCCCCGCGTCGTCCCAGGTCAGCAGGCGGCCGCCGACCAGATCGCTCCAGCCGTCGAAACCGGAGGCGCCCGGCAACGGCACACCGACCGGCCACACCGTCGCGTCAAGCTTGCCGCGCAACTGCGCCAGCACGCCATCGAACGACGCGCCGGCGCGGTCCATCTTGTTGACGAAGGCGAGCATCGGCACGCCGTGGCGACGCGCCTGCCGCCACACGGTCTCCGACTGCGGCTGCACGCCGTCGACCGCGGAAAACACCGCGACCGCGCCGTCGAGCACGCGCAGCGAACGTTCCACCTCGATCGCGAAATCGATGTGCCCGGGGGTGTCGATCAGGGTCAGGCGATGCGCCGGCTGCCCGGCTGGCGCCCACTGCGCCTGTACCGCGGCCGCGCCGATGGTGATGCCGCGGGCGCGCTCGATCTCGGAGAAGTCGGTGGTGGCGGCGCCATCGTGGACTTCGCCGATGCGATGGATCGCGCCGGTGGCCCACAGCAGGCGTTCGGTGAGGGTGGTCTTGCCGGCGTCGATGTGGGCGATGATGCCGAGATTGCGCCAGCGGGAAAGGGTGTGCGTGTTCATGAGATAGGTTCCGCAATTGCCAACACGGGGGACGCCGCATGCCCCGGTTGGCGAGGCGGGCATGCGGCTAGGTTTCGGGTTCGGCGGCGTAGTGCATGGCACGTTCTCCTTGGCGTGTCGGAACGGTGGAACAGCGAAAAACAGGCAATAAAAAAGCACCCATCGGGTGCTTGTCTGCGGCGGATCGGCGATGGCCGGCGTTAGCGCACGGCGTCGACCACTCCTTCAGGCAGGCGCACCCGGCCTGCGCTGACGCGCAGGGCGTTGGGCAATATCAGCAGCGGTGCGTGGGCCATGGCGGCAGGACGATCGGGTGCGAATGAGAGCGGGAAGTCTGAACCTGCGCGAGATCGCGGTCAATGCATGCGCCGCAGCGCTGCTGGAACGGTCGGGAACGCTGCGTGGAACGACGGCATGGCGTCACGCGAGACAAGTGCCAGCGCGCCATTGCGCCATTCCGCAGCGTCAGGCGGCCCAGATCTCGCCGAACACCCGCTCGAAATTCGCTCCCAGCACTTTTTCGGCGACCCGGGCACTGTAGCCCTGGCGCAGCAGCGCGTCAGCGACGCGTTCGAGCTTGCGTGGGGTGTTGACGTCGGGCAGATACGGCAGCCGGTTCTCGCCCGGAGCGCCGATGCCGTCGCGACGGCGCTGCACCAGGTCTTCCTCGAAGGCGCGCCGGTCCTGCTCGGTGATCGGGAAGAACAGCGAATCGGTACCGATGCCGACATGGTCCTCGCCGCACACGTCCAGCGCGTGCAGCAGGTGGCGCATGTAGTCGGCCAGCTGCGGTTGGCGGCTGTCCTCGGTCAGGAACGGCAGCATGTACACGCCCATCACCCCGCCCTTGTCGGCCAGCGCGCGCAGTTCGGCGTCCGGCTTGTTGCGCGGATGCGCGAACACCGCGGCGCAACCGGCATGGGTGATGACCGGCGGACGCTGCGACAGCGCAATGCCGTCGCGGGTGGTCTGCAGGTTGGAATGGCTGAGATCCAGCGCCACCCCGAGCCGGTTCATGCGTGCGATGGCGTCGCGGCCGAGCGCGGTGACGCCGCCGGTGCCCCCATCCAGGCAGCCCACCCCGAAGGGCGTGGTGCGGTTATAGGTCAGTTGCATGACCCGCACGCCGAGCTGGCGGAACAGGTCGATGCGCGCGGGCTTGTCCTCCAGCATCGCCGCCGACTCGAAGGAGAAGATCAACGCGACGCGGCCGTCGCGCTTGGCGCGGCGCAGGTCGGCCGGCTGCAGCACCTTCAGGAAGTGCTGCGGATAGCGCTCGACCAGCGCCTGCGCGGCGGCGATGTCCTGCACGGCGGTCTCGAAGTCGCCGGCGGCACCGCCCAGCGTGGTCTTGAGCGCCGACACACCGGAGTCGTGCAACTGCTGCAGCAGTTGCGGCACATCCGGGCCATCGAACACCTGCCCGATCGAGGCCAGGGCATTGGCGTCGAGCACCAGCGCACGCCGATACAGCGCCTCGGCATCGCTCGCACTGGCAGCGCCTGCGATGGCGGCCCCAGGCAGCAAACCGGCTACTGCGCCTGCGGCAGCGGCACCCAGGCATTGCCGCCGCGTCCATCCCGTGCTCATCGCTTCGTCCTCCGGTGCGTCCTGCGCTGTCGGCCTGCGTGCGTAACAGGCGCGCGGCGCGCGAGGCACCATACCGCAAACGCGCCCCGCCCCACCACGTGACGCGGCGCGCGCATGGATTTCGCAGCGCCGGCCTCCTATCATCCGCCGACACTTCCAGGACGGCCGCCCATGACCACCCCGCAGATGTCGGTGTACTTCTTCCTGCAGGCGGCGGTGATCCTGCTGGTGTGCCGGCTGGTCGGCCTGCTGGCCAGGCGCCTGGGCCAGCCGCAGGTGGTCGGCGAGATGATCGCCGGCGTCGCGCTGGGCCCATCGCTGTTCGGTGCGCTGCTGCCGGACCTGCAGCAGGCGCTGTTTCCCAAGCCGACCCTGGACATGCTGTACGTGGCCGCGCAGTTCGGCGTGGGCCTGTACATGTTCCTGGTCGGCACCGATTTCCGTGGCGACCACTTCCGCACGCGCTACCGCAGCGCGATGGGCGTGTCGCTGGCCGGCATCGCCGTGCCGTTCGTGCTGGCGTTCGTGCTGGCGCCGTGGCTGCTGCACGTGCCGGGGCTGTTCTCGGCCAAGGCCAAGCTGCTGGAGGCCTCGCTGTTCCTGGGCGCGGCCATCGCCATCACCGCGTTCCCGATGCTGGCGCGGATCATCCACGAGCGCGGTCTCACCAACAGCCCACTGGGCACCCTGGCGCTGACCGCCGGCGCGGTCGACGACGCCGCGGCCTGGTGCATCCTGGCGGTGGTGCTGGCCAGCTTCGGCGGCAGCTGGGGCAGCGCCTATCTGGCGATCGGCGGCGGCGTGGGCTACGCGCTGTTCATGCTGCTGGTCGGCCGCCACTGGCTGCGCCGCCTGGCCGACCACGTGCGCCCCGACCAGCCGCTGAGCGCCAGCGTGCTGGCGGTGGTGCTGATGCTGTTCTGCCTCAGCGCCTGGGCGATGGATGCGATCGGCATCCACGCGGTGTTCGGCGGCTTCCTGCTCGGCGCCTGCCTGCCCAAGGGCGCGCTGACCGAGAAGCTGCGCGAGCAGTTGCAGCCGTTCGTGGTGGTGTTCCTGCTGCCGATGTTCTTCACCTTCTCCGGCCTCAAGACCGAGTTGAGCGTGCTGCTGGACCCGCAGATCCTGCTGGCCGCCGGCGCGGTCCTGCTGGCCTCGTTCCTGGGCAAGGGCATCGCCTGCTGGGCCGCGGCGCGGATCAGTGGCGAGAACAACCGCAATGCGATGGCGATCGGCGCGCTGATGAACGCGCGCGGCCTGATGGAGCTGATCATCATCAACATCGGCCTGCAGGCCGGGGTGATCGAGCAGGGCCTGTTCTCGATCCTGGTACTGATGGCCATCACCTCCACGCTGATGGCCACCCCGCTGTTCAACTGGGTGATGCGCCGCGCGGGCGGTGACGCGCTGCCGGCGGTGGCGGGCGGACGCCCCTGAGGCCACGCAGGCGTTCGACGACGGCAGCCCCGATCCGCGTAACCGGATGCGGGGAGAAACCCGCGGTCACAGCGGCGCCAGCCGCCACAGTCCATAGGGATTGGCGAACAGATCGCCAGACTGGAACTGGCTGCTCGCCTCGGCCTGGAGCCGGTAGCGCGGCGCGTCCGCCGCCACCGAGAAGGTATGGCCGGCGCGCACGTCGGGCGCTTCGTTGAACAGGTAGCAGGTGAAGGCGTGCAGCAGGCCGACCGGGTCGGGTGCCGCCTGCGCCGCGACGATCGCGTCCTTCATGCCGAACTGGTGCATGCCGCAGGAATGCACCTGCTCGCCGGTGATGTTCAGTACATAGGCGCGATGGGCACTGCCTTGCGACAGAGTCATGCACAGCTGCCGCCAATCGGCCGGGCTGTGGGCGACGCCGCTGCTTTCGACCTTCACTCCCAGGCCGCCGGCATCCAGCACTGCCGCGGCCGCGCGCATCATCGCCTCCGTGCGCACCCGCGAGCCGCCGGCACCGATCAGGTAGACGACCGAGGCGTGCGTCCCGACGCGCGCCATGTCCGCGGAGCCGCGCCAGTGCGGCCCGGCAGCGGCGAACGCGTCGATCATGCGTGCGTCGTGCGGCTCGTAGTGCAGTTCGCACGCCTGGCCGCTGTCCATGTGCATCAGCACCTGCCCGGCGAACAGGTAGCCGCCGCTGTCCTGGACGATGCGCGCGAGCAGGTCGGACCGATCCAGCCATGGGCCGGGAATGCACAGCACGATCTTGGGAGGCTCGATCAAGGGAGGCGGCTCCTTGCCGTCAGATGGACTCGCACATGTGCGAACAGCGCACGCGCATGGCCGCCGCCGCCGCGACGACGCGCTGGCCGTGCGCGCCGCACTCAGGTCAGCGCCGTCATCACGCCCTTGCGGTAGGCCGGGCGTTGCTGCAGGCGCTGGTACCAGGCATGCAGGTGCGGGAGCGCCGGGCGTTCGATCGGCATCTCGAACCAGGCGTAGGCGAAACTGCCCAGCGGAATGTCGCCCATCGCGAAGTGCTCGCCCGACAGCCACGGCTGCTGCGCCAGCGCGGCGTCGGCGGTGCGCAGCAACGCGGCCGATTGTTCCAGCGCGGCGGCGATCCTGGCCGCATCGCGCTGTTCGGGCGCGGTGCGCAGCACGCCCCAGAACAGGTCGCGGAAGGCACCGGCGAAGCGCGAGGTGGTCCAGTCCATCCACTTGTCGCCGTGCGCGCGCAGCACCGGATCCTGCGGGTACAGCGTGCCAGGCGCGTAGCGCGCGGCCAGGTAGCGCACGATGGCGTTGGATTCCCACAGCGCCAGGCCATCGTCCTCGATCGCCGGCACCAGGCCATTGGGATTGAGCGCGCGATAGGCCGGTGCGTCGTTGCCGCCGAAGGCGCCGCCAACCTCGATGGACGTGTAGGCCAGGCCGATCTCCTCGGCGCACCACAGCACCTTGCGGACGTTGCTCGAGTTGTGGCGGCCCCAGATGGTCAGCATGTCGGCACTCCGCTTGCGGTTGCCGGATTCTACGCCGGCACGCTGCGCCAGCGCCCAACGCGGCATGCGCCGCCGCGCCATCGCGATCGGCGGCGTGCGCAGCGCACCATTCCAGTTTGCGTATCGCGCGGCCGATTTACGTGATTGGTCGGCGCCGGACGGCTGCCCTATCCTGCCGCCAAGGCCCGGCCTGCGCTGTTCTGCGCCCCGCCAGACCTACCGCGCCACTGCCTACCTCTCGCCCATGCGTGCATTCGCTCGTTCCCCCATCTCGCGGTTGCTGGCTTCCTGCCTGGTCACCTGCGCCGGCACCGCGATCGCCGCCGATCGCCTCACCGTCGACCTGGAGCAGGACACCGGCCCGTTCCACGGCGGCGCGTCCGGCAGTCTCTACGGCCTCTACGACGCGCGCCTGCCGTCCCCGAACCTGGTCGAGGGCATCGGCCTGCGCAGTGTGGCGACCAAGGCGCAGGACGGGCTGCAGCATCCCGGTGCCGATGCGCTGGAGGTGACCCGTTCCATCGCTAGCGGCTCCGGGGGCGATACCTACATCTACATGACCGACATCCACCGCGGTTTCCCCTACCGCTGGACGCAGGGCGACTGCGCGCAGTCGGTGGCGCACTATCTGGACGAGATCGCGCGCCAGGTCGAACAGGTCAAGGCGCTGCCCGCGCAGTACCGCCGACACGTGGTGTTCGTGCCGTTCAACGAGCCCGAAGGCAACATGTTCGCCAAGGCCGCCGCACCCGGACAGGCGGGTCCGGACAGTTGCAACGGCGTAGATTGGCGCAGCGACCCGAGCGCCTATTTCGACGCGTGGGACCGTGCATGGCGACGCATCCGCGCCATCCTGCCGGACGCGCGCATCGCCGGCCCCAACACCAGCATCCTGTACGACCAGGACAAGGGTTTCCTGCACCATGCGCTGCGCGCGGGCACCCTGCCGGACGTGGTCACCTGGCACGAACTGACCAATCCCGCGTCGCTGACGCGCAGTGTGGCCCGCTTCCGCGGCTGGGAGCAGGAACTGTTCGCCGGCACCGCGCTGGCCGGCCGGCACCTGCCGATCAACATCGACGAATACGCGTTCAACTACCACACGTCAGTGCCGGGGCAGATCGTGCAGTGGGCGGCAGCGATCGAAGCGGCGAAGGTCGATGCCGATCTGGCGTACTGGAACATCGACGGCAACCTGAGCGACTCGGCCGTCCAGGCCAATCGCGGCAACGGCCAGTGGTGGCTGCTGAACGCCTATGCCGCGATGCGCGGCATGCGCACCGTGGCGGTCACGCCACCGCATCCCGGGCAGGACGACAGCCTGCAGGCCGTGGCCGCGTTCGACCCGCAGCAGACGCAGGCGCGGGTCCTGTTCGGCGGCGGCAGTGGACCCGCCACGCTGTCCTTGACCCACGTTCCCCATGCCAGCTTCGGCGCGCAGGCCCGCGTGGTGGTGCACGAAATCCCCTGGACCGGACAGCTCGGCGACGCCGCTGCGCCGCCCCTGCTCGCGGACGTGCAGGTGCCGGTCGTCGCGGACGGCATCGATCTGCAGTTCGGCCACGGCGCGTTGCCAGCGCTGGCGGCCGAATCGGCCTACAGCCTGGTGGTCATGCCCGGCACGCACGGCGGCCCCGCGGGAACGCCGCCACTGCGCTGGCGGCGGCAGTACGAAGCCGAGGACGCCGCGCACCACGGCAGCGGCTACGAACGGCGCGGCCCGGAAGGCTCGCCACAGGCGCTCGATCGCTTCTTCACTTCCGGCCGCTATGCCGTCGGCGGATTCGCCACCGCGCGCGACGTGCGCCTGGACTTCCCCATCGAGGTGCCGCAGGACGGCGTGTACGATCTGCGCATCCTCGCCAACAGCTTCAACCAGGATCCGCTGGTCGCCGCGCTCGGGCCGACCAATGTCTTCGTGCGCATCGACGGGGACGCGGCCAGCGAACGCGAGGTGATGCTGCCGCTCGGCTACAAGCCGGTGGTGTGGGACCACGCCGACCTGCGCATCGCACTGCGCGCGGGCCGCCATGTGCTTAGCATCGCCAGCGCGAGCGCGGACCGGCGCCGGCATACGCACGGCAATGCACTGATCGATCGCATCAGTCTGTCCTTGCCCGATCCCGCCAGCGACACGCAGGTCTACGAAGCCGAACTCGCCAGACTGGAGGGCGGCGCGCAGGCGCGCTACGACCGCGACGACGTCTCCGGCGCCGGCGCGGTGGCGCTGCCCGCCGGCGCCACCGCCACCTTCTGGGTGTATGCATCGCAGGCAGGCCTGACGCCGTTGTCGCTGGATCTGGCCACGCCTGGCGCGCTGTCGCTCGCCGTCAACGGCCATCCGCTGCAGGCACCTGCGCAGCGCGTGTTCCTGATGGGCGGGATCAACAAGATCGTGGTCGGCGGCAGCGCCGAGCGCCCGCTGCTGGATCGCCTGCGTGTAGGCCCCGGCGCCGTGCTCGGCCCGCACTACGAAGCCGAACAGGCGACGCTCGCCGGCAGCACGCAGCGCACCAAGGCCACGCTCGCCAGCGGCGGCGAGGCGGTCACCGGGATCGGCGGCGCACCCGGCAACGGCAATACGCTCACCTTCGACTCGGTCGCGGTCGCGCGCACCGGTTCGTACATGCTCACCCTGCGCTACGCCAACGACGAGCAGTCGAAGGCGAGCCATTACAACCCCGATCCGCTGGCGCGCATCGGGCGCATCCGCGTCAACGGGGCGCCGCCGCTACTGGCGAGCTTCCCGCACAGCTTCCACCGCAACAACTGGTGGGAACTGAGCGTACCGGTCGAACTGCACACCGGGCGCAATCGCATCCAGATCTCCGGCGAAGAGGTGCCGGACGCCGACGGCGTCCACTACATCTCGCAGCGGGCGCCCGACATCCTGCTGCGCTCGCGGTACGCACCGGACATCGACTGGATCGCGGCCACCCCGCTGCAGGACGACACCGCGACGTTGGCGCCCCGCTAGCGGGTGCTGCCGCCGGCAACGCAGGCGCGCACGCGCGGGCGCGCTGGCGCCACGCGGCGACCTGGGTCAGGCATCCGCATCCGCCGCCGGCAGGCGCCGGGTCAGCAACCGCTGCAGCAGGCAGAACAGCAATAGCAGGCCGCCGATCACGATGCGCGTCCACCACGAACTGAGCGTGCCGTCGAACACGATCAGGGTCTGGATCGCGCCCAGGATCAGCACGCCGAACAGGGTGCCGATCACGTAGCCGCTGCCGCCAGCGAGCAGGGTGCCGCCGATCACCACCGCGGCGATGGCGTCCAGCTCCAGGCCCTGCGCATGCAGGCTGTAGCCGGACAGCATGTAGAACGTGCACACCACCCCGGCCAGCGCCGAGCAGAAGCCACTGAAGGCGTAGACACGCACCTGGGTCGCCTCCACCGGCAGGCCCATCAGCCGCGCCGAGGCCTCGCTGCCGCCAAGCGCGTACACGCAGCGGCCGAAGCGGGTGCACTGGGTCAGCCACATGCCCAGCGCTACCATCGCCAGCGCGATCAACGCACCGACCGACAGCGACGCGTCGCCGACCAGCGGCAGCCGCGCCTGCGCGATCGCGGTGTACAGCGGGTCGGTGATCGGGATCGAATCGACGCTGATCAGGTAACTGGCGCCGCGCGCCAGGAACATGCCGGCCAGGGTCACCACGAACGGCTGCAAGCGGTAGCGCTGGATCAGCAGGCCCATGAACGCACCGAAGACGCTGCCGAGCAGCAGCACCAGCGGGATCGCCGCCAGCGGCGACCAGCCATGGCGCTCGACCAGCGAGGCCGACAGCACGGTGGTGAACGCCAGCACCGCGCCCACCGACAGGTCGATGCCGCCACTGAGGATCACCAGGCTCATGCCCACCGCGGCAATGCACAGGAAGGCATTGTCGATCAGCAGATTGGCCAGCACCTGCGGCGCCAGGAAGCCGTCGTAGAGCACCCCGCCGGCCGCGAGCATGGCCACGAACAGCGCCACGGTGATCGCCAGCGGCAGGCGCGCGCCCTGCAGCATGCCGGCCGCCTTGCGCAGGCCGGACCCGACCAGGCGTGGAGCCGCCGCGCTCATGGCCGCACCTGCGGCGGCGGCCGCCGGATCCAGCCACGCAGGTTGGCGCGGAAGCGCGGCGATTGCAGCAGCATCACCGCGAACACCAGCAATGCCTTGATCAGCATGGTCACCTGCGCCGGCACGCCGAAGGCGTAGATGGTCGCGGTCAGGGTCTGGATGATCAGCGCGCCGATCACGCTGCCGGCCAGGCTGAAGCGGCCGCCATCGAGCAGCGTGCCGCCGAGGGTGACCGCGAGGATCGCGTCCAGTTCCATCAATTGCCCGGCGTTGTTGGCGTCGGCGCTCTTGACGTTGGAACTGATCAGCAACCCGGCCAGGCCGGCGCTGAACGCGCAGAACACGTACAGCAGCACCGCGATCAGCCGCGAACGCACGCCCGCCACCCGCGCCGCGCGCGGGTTGTGGCCGATCGCGCGCACGAACAGCCCCAGCGCGGTGCGCCCCAGCAGCAGTTGCAACGCCGCGAACACCGCCGCGACCACGAACAGCGCGAACGGCAGACCGAGCAGGAAGCCGTTGCCCAGGTAGAAATACGGCGGGTAGTAGATGGTGAGGATCTGCCCGTCGCCGATCAGCTGCGCGATGCCGCGCCCGGCCACCATCAGGATCAGCGTGGCGATGATCGGCTGCATGCCGACCTTGACCACCAGCAACCCGTTCCACAGCCCGCACAGCGCCGCCACCAGCAGCGGTGCGAGCAGCACCGCCCACAGCGGGAAGCGGCTGTGTTCGCCGCTGCCGATCATCCACGCCGCCACCGTCGCGGCGATCGCCACCACCGCGCCGACCGAGATGTCCAGGCCGCGTACCGCGATCACCAGGGTCATGCCCATCGCCACCAGCGCCAGCGGCGCGGCGCGGTTGCCGATGTCGACCAGGTTGCCGTAGAGGTGGCCGTCGCGCCATTGCAGGCTCAGGAAGCCCGGGTCGAACAGGCCGTTGCCGAGCAGCAACACGGCCAGCGTCGCCAGCGGCCAGAACAGCGGGTGCGTGCGCAGCCGTGCCGGCCAGCGCTCCACGGTGGCGTCGTGTGTGGCGGCGGCGCTCATGCTGCGCTCCCGGCGATCAGCTCGAAGATCGCGCGTTCGCCGCAGCCGCCGGGCAGTTCGCCGACCAGGCGGCGTTCGCGCAGCACCGCGATGCGGTCGGCGATGCGCGCGATCTCGGCGACCTCGGCGGAGATGAACAGCACCGCCATACCCTCGCGGGCCAGGGCCAGGATCCGGGTCATGATCTCCTGCTTGGCGGCGATGTCGATGCCGCGGGTGGGTTCGTCCAGGATCAGCAGCCGCGGCCGCGTCGCCAGCCAGCGCGCCAGCACCACCTTCTGCTGGTTGCCGCCGGACAGCAGCCCCACCGGCGTCTCCAGGCTGGCGGTCTTGATGCCCAGCACGTCCACGTAGCCCTGCGCGATGCGCAGCTGCTCGGCCGGCGCCAGGAACCGGCGCAGGCCCATGCGCGCCTGCAGCGCCAGCACGATGTTCTCGCGCACCGACAGTTCGGCGACGATGCCCTCGGTCTTGCGTTCTTCCGGGCACAGCGCCAGGCCGTGGGCGATCGCGTCGGGCGGGCCGCGCAGCGCCACGTCGCGGCCGTCGATCGCCACGCGGCCGCGATCGGCACGGTCCAGCCCGAACAGCAGCCGCGCCAGTTCGGTGCGGCCGGCGCCGAGCAGGCCGGCCAGGCCCAGCACCTGGCCTTGGCGCAGTTGCAGGTCGACCGGCTGCAACTGGCCGCGTCGGCCCAGACCCTGCGCCTGCAGCAGCGGCGCAGCGTCCTCGGGCGCGGCCGCGCGCACCGCGGCGGCCGCGGCGCTGGCCGGGTCGAGCGCGCGCCCGACCATCGCCGCGACCAGTTGCGGCGCCGGCAATTCCGCCGGCGTGTATTCGCCGACCAGGCGGCCGTTGCGCAGCACGCTGATGCGGTCGGCCACCGCGTACACCTGGTCCAGGAAGTGGGTGACGAACAGGATCGCCATGCCGCCGTCGCGCAGCGCGCGCATCACCCGGAACAGTTCGGCCACCTCGCCTTCGTCGAGGCTGGAGGTGGGTTCGTCGAGGATCAGCACCCGCGCCGACACGCCGACCGCGCGCGCGATCGCCACCATCTGCTGCACCGCCACCGGATAGCTGCCCAGCGCGCGCCGCACGTCGATGGCGATGCCCAGACGCTGCAGACCGGCCTCGGCCTCGCGCTCGACCCGGCGCCAGTCGATGCGCCGCAGCCAGCCGCGCAGCGGGTAGCGGCCGGCGAACAGGTTCTCGGCCACCGACAGGTTCGGGCACAGATTCACTTCCTGGTACACGGTGCTGATGCCGAGCCGTTGCGCCTGCTGCGGCGATGCCGGCGCGACCACCGCGCCGTCCAGCGCAATGCGCCCGGCGTCGGCGGCGGTCACGCCGGTGAGCAGCTTGATCAGGGTCGACTTGCCGGCGCCGTTCTGTCCCATCAACGCGTGGATCTCGCCGCCGCGCAGGCGCAGCGCCACGTCCTCCAGCGCGGCCACGCCGGCGTAGGCCTTGCTCAGTCCCTGCGCCTCCAGCACCAGCGGATGCATGCGCGCGGCCTCAGTACTTGCGCTTGGGCAGTTCGGCCGCGGCCTGGTCCTGGGTGTACACCGACTCCTCCACCACGATGCGCTTGGGCAGCGGCTTGCCGGCCTTGAGGTCGCGGATGGCCTGCACCAGTTGCGGGCCCAGCAGCGGATTGCATTCGACGGTGACGTTGAGCTTGCCGGCCTGCATCGCCTCGAACGCGCCCTTCACCCCGTCCACCGAGATCACCAGGATGTCCTTGCCCGGCTTCAGGCCGGCTTCCTCGATCGCCTGGATTGCCCCGATCGCCATGTCGTCGTTGTGCGCGTAGAGCACGTCGATGTTGCGCCCCTCCGACTTCAGGAACGCCTCCATCACTTCCTTGCCCTTGGCGCGGGTGAAGTCGCCGCTTTGCGAGCGCACGATCTGGAAGCGCGGATGCGCCGCCAGGATCTCCTTGAAGCCCTTCATGCGATCGATCGCCGGCGCCGAGCCGACGGTGCCCTGCAGTTCGACGATGCGCACCGGCTTGTCGCCATCCTTCAGCGGCGAGCGCTCGACCAGCCAGCGCGCCGCCTTGCGTCCTTCCTCGACGAAATCCGAGCCGATCAGGGTCACGTACAGGCTGTCGTCGGACACCTTCACCGCGCGGTCGGTCAGCACCACCGGGATCTTCGCGGCCTTGGCCTCGCGCAGCACCGTCTCCCAACCCGACTCCACCACCGGCGAAAACGCGATCACGTCCACGCGCTGGGCGATGAACGAGCGCAGCGCCTTGATCTGGTTCTCCTGCTTCTGCTGCGCATCGGAGAACTTCAGCGTCATGCCGGCATTGGCGACGGCCTGCTTGATCGAAGCGGTGTTGGCGGTGCGCCATTCGCTCTCGGCGCCGACCTGGCTGAAACCGACGGTGAGTTGCCCGTGCGCCTTGCCGGCGTCCTTGCCGCCGGAACACGCGGCCAGCGCCATCCCCAGCAGTGCCGCGATTCCCAGCGCCCGCATTCCCGACGTGTGCTTCTGCATAGCCCCTCCTCGTTGATGGCACGCTGGCGGCGGACGGGCCCGGAGGCCGCGACGCGCCGCCCACCCTCCCAGGCCGGCGTGCGCTGATTCGATCAGTTCATGGTGCGGATGTATAAGCCGTCTTGACCGTGGTGTAGAACTCCACCGCATACCGGCCCTGCTCGCGCGGGCCGTAGCTGGAGGCCTTGCGTCCGCCGAACGGGACATGCGGGTCGACGCCGGCGGTGGGCAGGTTGACCATCACCATGCCCGCCTGCGCGTGCCGCTTGAAATGCGTGGCGTGCTTCAGCGAGCGCGTGGCGATGCCGGCGCACAGGCCGAATTCGGTGTCGTTGGCCAGGGCCAGCGCGTGTTCGTAGTCGTCGGCCACCAGCACCGTGGCGACCGGGCCGAACACCTCCTCGCGGGCGATGCGGTGCTGCGGCTGCGCGGCCACCAGCGCCGGGCGCAGGTAGTAGCCGCGGTGCGCGCACTCCAGCGCCTCGCCGCCGTAGAGCAGTTCGGCGCCTTCCTCGCGGGCGATGCGCAGGTAGTCGCGGTCCTGTTCGAACTGGCTGGCGCTGGCGACCGGCCCGATGTCCACGCCCGGCTCCAGCGCATGGCCGATCTTCAGCGCGGCCAGGCGCGTGCGCACACGTGCGACGAAGTCGTCGTGCACTGCGCGTTCGACGATCAGCCGGCTCGACGCGGTGCAGCGCTGGCCGGTGGAGAAGTAGGCGCCGTTGACCGCGATCTCCGCCGCCAGGTCCAGGTCGGCATCGGCCAGCACCACCAGCGGATTCTTGCCGCCCATCTCCAGTTGGATCTTCAGCCCGCGCTCGGCGGCCTGGCGCAGCAGCCGGTTGCCGGTGGGCACCGAGCCGGTGAAGCTCAGCGCATCGATGCCGCGCTCGCCGACCAGCGCCTGGCCGACCGTGCGGCCGCTGCCGAGCACCAGGTTGAACGCGCCGTCGGGCAGGCCGGCGCGGCTGAGGATCTCGGCCAGCGCCCAGGCGCAGCCGGGCACGATCTCCGCCGGCTTGAACACCACCGTGTTGCCGTAGGCCAGCGCCGGCGCGATCTTCCACGCCGGGATCGCCAGCGGGAAATTCCACGGCGCGATGATGCCGACCGTACCGACCGGCTCGCGGGTGATCTCGACGTTGACCCCGGGCCGGGTGGAGGCCAGCGTCTCGCCGGGAATGCGCAGCGCCTCGCCGGCGAAGAACTTGAAGATCTGCCCGGCACGCGCCGCCTCGCCGATGCTCTCCGGCAAGGTCTTGCCCTCTTCCGAGGCCAGCAGCGCGCCCAGTTCCTGCTTGCGCGCCAGGATCTCGCTGCCGACCGCGTCCAGCGCGTCGGCGCGCTGCTGCGGGGTGCTCGCGGCCCACGCCGACTGCGCCGCGTTGGCGGCGGCGATCGCCTCGCGCACCGTGGCCGCGTCGAGGCTGCCGGCTTCGCCGACCGGTGCCGACAGGTCGGACGGATTCTCGTCGGGGGCGAGGTCGTCGCCGGCCACCCAGCGGCCGTCGATGTAGCTCTGGAAACGTCGGGTCATGCCTACCTCCGTGCGGTTCTACAGCGCGCGCACGCCGCCCAGGGCGAATCCGCTGTCGACGCGCTGCAAGGGATTGACCAGCGCCGCGCCGAACTCGGCCAGTTCGATCTCGAAGCGGTCGCCGGGCTGCGCCTGCACGCCGTCGGCGAAGCTCAGCGTGGCGGTGCCGAAGAAGTGCAGGTGCACGTCGCCGGGCACGCGGTGCGCGGCGTACTTGAAATGGTGGTACTCGAGATTGGCCAGCGAATGGCACATGTTGGCCTCGCCGGTGACGAAGGGCTTCTCCCAGATCACCGCATCGCCGCGGCGGATGCGGCTGTGCCCGCGCAGGTCGCGCGGCAACGCGCCGCAGCGCAGCTCCGGGCCGACCGCGCAGGCACGCAGCTTGGAATGGGCCAGGTACAGGTAGTTCTGGCGCTCGGTGACGTGGTCGGAGAACTCGTTGCCCAGCGCGAAGCCGAGCCGGTACGGCACGCCGTCGACGCCGATCACGTACAGCCCGACCAGTTCCGGCTCCTCGCCGCCGTCCAGGGCGAAATCCGGCGACGGCAGCGGCGCACCCGGCGCGACCAGGCTGCTGCCGTCGCCCTTGTAGAACCACTCCGGCTGCGCGCCGGGCTGACCATCGCGCGGGATGCCGCCGTCCACGCCGAGCTGGAAGATCTTCATCGAATCGGTGAGCGTGCCCTGCGCCGCCTGTTGCTGCAGGTTCTGGTGCATGGCATCGCGGGTGGCGGCGCTGCCCAGGTGGGTCAGGCCGGTGCCGGTGACCCGGCAATGCGCCGGGTCCGGATGGGTCAGCGGCGACAGCACCCGGCCGGCGGCCAGCAGCGCGGCGTAGTCGAGCACACGCTCGCCGCGCAGCTGCTGCACCTGCGCCTCCAGGCTATTGCCGGCGGCCAGCGCCGCGTTGGCCAGCGCATAGGTGGACGCCACCTCGCGCAGCAGCCGCACCTGGCGGCCGTCGTCTTCCACCACGCCGACGCCGGGGCTGCCTGCGTCATCGAGCAACTGGATCAATCGCATGCATCGGTCGCCTGTCGGGATGCGGACGCGCAGCGGGCGACGCGGGACACGCGCGGCGCGATGCGCCCGACCTATTCTGGCCGGACGACCTATATGCAACAAATATCGGTTTTGGCTTAACGTATACGAACATTCATATCGCTCTGAGCGCCATGCCCGCTGCCCCGCCCTGGTTCGTCCGCGCCCGCCTGAAGACCCGGCAATTGATGCTGCTGCTGGCGATCGAGGAGGAAGGCAACATCCACCGTGCCGCCGAGACCTTGAACATGTCGCAGCCGGCCGCCTCCAAGCTGCTCAAGGACCTGGAGGACATGCTGGCGGTGCCGCTGTTCGAGCGCCTGCCGCGCGGCATGCGCGCCACCTGGTACGGCGAGGCGATGATCCGCCACGCCCGCATCGCCCTGGCCAGCCTGGGCGAGGCCGGCGCCGAGATCGAGGCGCTGAAGGCCGGCTATGCCGGCAGCGTCGGCGTCGGCGCGATCGCCGGCCCGGCGATGAGCCTGCTGCCGTCGGCGCTGGCCCAGGTCGGCGCGCAGCATCCGCTGCTGCGGGTGAGCCTGCGCGTGGACGGCAGCGACGTGCTGCTGGAGCAACTGGCGCAGAACAAGCTGGACATCGTGGTGGCGCGGCTGTTCGCGCGGCACGACAAGCGCCACCTGCACTACCAGGCGCTGGCCGAGGAAAAGGTCTGCGCCATCGCCCGCCCCGGCCATCCGCTGCTGGCGGGGCCGCTGCCGACGCTGGCGGTGCTGGCCGAGGCGCCGTGGATCGTGCCGCCGGACGGCAGCGTGCTGCGCCATCGCTTCGAACTGATGTTCCAGAACGCCGGGCTGGAAGCGCCCAAGCGGGTGATCGAGACCTCGGCGCTGGTGGTGCTGCCGCAGTTGCTGCGCCATGGCGACGCGCTGGCGGTGGTGCCGGAGGACGTGGCCCGGCATTTCGCCGACCACGGCAGCGTGGCGATCGTGCCGGTGGCGCTGTCCTGCCGCATGGACGCCTTCGGCCTGATCACCCGCCGCGACTGGCTGCTGTCGCCGGGCGCGCGGATCGTGCTGCAGGCGCTGCAGGAGGCGGCGACCACGGTCTACGGCACCGCCGCACCGTCGCTGTCGACGGACGACTGATTGCGTCTGCCGTAGGAGCGGCTTCAGCCGCGACGCGCAATGCGTGACGCACCTGCCACTGCCAGGGACAGCCGATCGCGTCGGGACTGAAGTCCCTCCCACAATGCCTCTACGACCTGCGTACTGCTTCTCGTAGGAGCGGCTTCAGCCGCGACGCGCGATGCCCGGATCCCGCACCACTCAGGTCCAGCCGCCGTCCACCACGAACTCCTGCGCGGTGATCGCGCGCGCCTCGTCCGAGGCCAGGAACAGCGCCATGCGCGCGATGTCTTCCGGCATCACCTTGTCCGGCAGGCACTGGTTGCGCGCCAGTTCGCGTTCGCCGGCCTCGTCCAGCCACAGGGTGACCTGGCGTTCGGTCATCACCCAGCCCGGGGTCAGCACGTTGATGCGGATCCGCGCCGCGCCCAGGTCGCGGGCCAGGCCGCGGGTCAGGCCGTTCACCGAGGACTTGGCGGTGGCGTACACCGGGTAGCCGCCGGTCTTGCTCTGCCAGCCGGTGGAGCCGAGGTTGACGATGGAACCGCCGCCCAGCCGCTGCATGCCCGGCACCACCGCCTGGATGGCGAAGAACGCCGCACGCTGGTTGATCGACACGCAGCGCTCCCAGTACTCCGGGGTCACCGCGTCGAGCGCGTGGCGGTCGTCGCTGCCGACGTTGTTGAGCAGCACGTGGAAGTCGCCCAGCTCGGCCGCCGCGTCGCCGATCGCCGCCTGCAGCGCGGCCACGTCGGTGACGTCGCAGCGACGCCACCACGGCGCGGTCAGGCCGGCCGCGGCCAGGCGCTCGGCCAGGGCGGCGCTGGCCTCGGCCGCGATGTCGACGAAGGCCACCTGCGCGCCCTGCGCGGCGAAGGCCTCGACCAGCGCGGCGCCGATGCCCGAGCCGCCGCCGGTGATGAAGACGCGGCGCCCGTGCAGGCTGCCGTAGGTTGCGTTGCCGAGGGAGGAAGGCGCTGCGCTTGCCGAGTTGTCCATGCCGTTTCGCTCTAGGTGGATAGGATTTCGATATATGAAAACAAATATCCATTCGGAGATATTTGCTATTTTTCACGTATCAATATGCCCGCTAGCATCCCCGGCGTAAAGCATCCGGGGGCGGCTTGCGCACAAGGCGGATCCCGGCGTCCTGGACTCGAGGAATCCGCCGACATGGGCTCACCCAGCAAACCGCCGCGCCGCAGCCAGGCGTGGTTCGGGCGCGAAGGCAAGCAGGGCTTCTACTACCGCAGCTGGCTCAAGAGCGCCGGCCATCCGCACGACATGTTCGATGGCCGCCCGGTGATCGGCATCTGCAACACCTGGTCGGAACTGACCCCGTGCAATGGCCACCTGCGCGAACTGGCCGAACACGTCAAACGCGGCGTGTACGAGGCCGGCGGGTTCCCGCTGGAGTTCCCGGTGATGTCGCTGGGCGAGACGCAGATGCGCCCCACCGCGATGCTGTTCCGCAACCTCGCCAGCATGGACGTGGAGGAATCGATCCGCGCCAATCCGCTGGATGGCGTCGTGCTGCTGATGGGCTGCGACAAGACCACCCCGTCCTTGCTGATGGGCGCGGCCAGCGTGGACCTGCCGACCATCGGCGTGTCCGGCGGGCCGTCGCTGTCGGGCAACTGGCGCGGGCAAGCGCTGGGCTCGGGCACCGGCGTGATCGAGATGTCGGAGATGGTGCGCGCCGGCACCCTGAGCCAGGACGATTTCGTCGAGGCCGAGGCGTGCATGCAGCGCTCCAAGGGCAGCTGCATGACCATGGGCACCGCCTCGACCATGGCCAGCATGGTCGAGGCGCTGGGCATGTCGCTGCCGGAGAACGCGGCGATCCCGGCGGTGGACGCGCGCCGCGCGCGGCTGGCGCGGCTCAGCGGGCGGCGCATCGTGCAGATGGTGGAAGAGGATCTGCGCATGTCGCAGATCCTCAGCGCCGACGCCTTCGCCAACGCGATCAAGGTCAATGCGGCGATCGGCGGCTCCACCAACGCGGTGCTGCACCTGCTCGCCCTGGCCGGCCGCGTGGGCGTGCCGCTGCAACTGGACGACTGGGACCGGCTGGGCTCGCGGCTGCCGTGCCTGGTCAATCTCAAACCGTCCGGCCAGTACCTGATGGAAGACTTCTACTATGCCGGCGGGCTGCCGGCGGTGATGCGCGAACTCGGCAGCGAACTGGCGCTGGGCGCGCGCACCGTCAACGGCCGCACCCTGGGCGAGAACGTGGCGCAGGCGCCGTGCTGGAACCGCGAGGTGATCCACCCGCTGGACGCGCCGGTGCGCGCGGAGGCCGGCATCGCCGTGCTGCGCGGCAACCTGGCGCCGGACGGCGCGGTGATCAAGCCGTCGGCCGCCTCGCCGCACCTGCTGCGGCACCGCGGGCGCGCGGTGGTGTTCGAGAGCATCGAGGACTTCAAGGCGCGCATCGACGACGAGGCGCTGGACATCGACGCCGACTGCATCATGGTGCTCAAGCATTGCGGCCCGCGCGGCTACCCGGGCATGGCCGAGGTCGGCAACATGCCGTTGCCGCCGAAGCTGCTGCGCGCCGGCGTCACCGACATGGTGCGCATTTCCGACGCGCGCATGAGCGGCACCGCCTACGGCACCGTGGTGCTGCACGCCTCGCCGGAGGCCGCCGCCGGCGGCACCCTGGCGCTGGTGCGCGACGGCGACATCATCGAACTCGACGTCCCCGGCCGCGCGTTGCACCTGGAGGTCAGCGACGAGGAACTGCTGCGCCGGCGCAGCGAATGGACCCCGCCACCGGCGCCGACGCGCGGCTGGAGCAAGCTCTACGTGGAGCACGTGCAGCAGGCGCACCTGGGCGCGGACCTGGACTTCCTGGTCGGCGGCAGCGGCGACGCGGTGGCGCGCGATTCGCATTAGCGGACGCGGCCAGATGCATCCACCATGCTTTCGTAGGAGCGGCTTCAGCCGCGACAGGCGTTCTCGGTAGAGCCCATCGCGGCTGAAGCCGCTCCTACAGGAGCTTGCGGCAAGCCCGCCGTGTGCACTGTGGGAGGGACTTCAGTCCCGACGCATTACGCCACCAGAAAGCGCACCACGTCGCGCGTCGCCACCGCATAACAGTCGGCTCCACAGGAAGTGGCGAACACCGCCGTGTTCCCCGCGCATCGCCCCCCACGTCACCGAACCGTCATCTGCAGCTTCTAGCCTGCCCGGCACCCCAGGGACAAGGCAGGCGCGGTGGCGGCTCACCCCAAACGCACATGGGCGCGCATGTTCGCCGAACACGGCCCGGTGCTGCGCGGCTTCTTCGTGCGCCGCGGCGCACGCGAGGACGCCGAGGACATGGTGCAGGAGACCTATCTGCGGCTGCTGCGCGCGCATCGGCAGCAGGGCGAGGCCATCGCCAATCCCGAAGCCTATCTGTACACCGTCGCGCAGAACCTGGCGCGCGAACAGGCCGCGCGTCGCCGCCAGGCGCCGCTGCGCATCGACGAGATGGAGCAGTTCTCGCAATTGCTGGCGGCGGGAGACGACGTGGAAGACAGCGCACACCGGCGGCAGCGCCAGCAACAGTTGCAGGCCCTGCTCGCCGACCTGCCCGCGCGCACCCGTGCGGTGCTGGTGATGCAGTACCGCGACGGGCTGAGCTACAAGCAGATCGCCGAACGCATGGGCGTGTCGCCGCACATGGTCAAGAAACACGTGGTGCGCGGCCTGTCGGCCTGCCGACGCGCGCTGGCCGACAGCGGAGACCGCTGGTGAACGACAGCGCATTCTCTTCGCGCAGCGCCATCGCCGATGCCGCGCACTGGCATGCCTTGCAGCGCATGCAGCCGCTGGATGCGCAACAGGAACAGCAGTTGCTGGACTGGCTGACCGCCTCGCCGCAGCACCTGCGCGAGTATCTGGCGATGCAGCGCGTGGCCGGCGACCTCGGCGAGGCGCTGCGCGGCATGGACCTGAACGTGGACGCCTTGCTCGCCAGCGACGCCGCCGCCGATGGTGCCGCGAGCGGCAACGTGATCGCCCTGCCCTTGCCCCGGCGCGTGCCAGCGGCGGCACCGGCGCGCGCGCCGCGCGTCCATGCCGCCTCGCGCTGGCGCCTGGCCGCGGCCGCCGCGGTCTGCGCGATGGCGGTGCTGGTCGGCTGGGCCTGGCCGCGCACCCAGACCTACCGCACCGCGCTCGGCGAACAGCGCAGCGTGCAGCTGGCCGACGGCAGCGTGGTGCGACTCAATGCGCAGACCCAGGTGCGCGCCACGCTGACCCCGTGGAGGCGCACGCTGCAGTTGCTGAAGGGCCAGGCCAGCTTCGTCGTCGCCGTCGACCGCCGCCCGCTGCAGGTGCAGGCCGGCGGCCTGCGCGTGCAGGACATCGGCACCACCTTCGACATCGCCCTGCACCCAGACCAGGCGCGCATCGAGGTGTCGTCCGGGCGCGTGCAGGTGTGGCGCGAGGATCGGCCGCAGCAGCCGATGCTGGCCGATCTCGGTGCCGGCCAGAGCGCACGCATCGACACCGCCGACGGCCGGGTCGAACTGGGCAACGAGGATGTCGCCGCCATGCACGCGTGGTGGCAACACCGCATCGTGTTCCGCGACGAACCGCTGGCCAACGTCGCCGAGGATTTCAACCGGCTCAACCGCACCAGCCTGCTGATCGACGATGCCGACGCCGGGGCGATGCGGCTGACCGGCAACCTGCGTGGCGACGACGTCGCCGCGCTGCGTGCGTTCCTCGATGCGCAGCCGACATTGCAGGTGCGCACCAGCACCGACGGCATCCACGTGCGCAGCCGCGCGCCCTCGTCGGCGCGCCTGCAGTAGCCGGGCCAAGCGCGTCGCACGCGATGCGCGACGCACGCGTCGTGCAGCTCAGGGTCGGTACGCCGTCGCGTGCCATCAACACGTCACACGCATCGTGCACGCGCATCCGTGCGCGCACGCGACGCCAGCACGCCCTGCACATGTCACAGAAAATTCATCGAAAAACGGTGCCCGATCTTCGCCGTCGCGCCTCGTAGTCCGGGGACAGCGCAGGCAAACGCCCGAGGGCGATGCCGCGCGCACCACCACCCCCGCTCTCACAGGACCCGACGATGCGCCGCACCCTGTTCCTTTCCATCGCTCTCGCCCTGCATGCCGGCACCGCCGGCGCGCAGACCGCGCCCGTCGCGGTCGATGCGATTCCCGCGCAGCCGCTGGCGCGCGCGCTCAATGCGCTGTCGCGGCAGACCGGCCTGCAGTTCGTCTATGCCGCCGGCAGCACCGGCAATCCGCAGACGCATGGCAGCCGCGCTGGCGCGGCGCCGGAACAGGCGCTGCAGCAACTGCTCGACGGCACCGGGCTGCGCTATCGCTTCCTGACCCCGACCACGGTGACCATCGAGGCCGCGAGCGCGCCGGCCGAGACCGCCAGCACCGCGCCGGCCGCGCTGACCGCCGCACCAACACCGGTACCGACAGCGACCGCGGACGCACCGGTCAAGCAACTGGACGGCATCCAGGTGCTCGGCAGCTACGCCGGCAGCCTCAGCGCCGCACTGCGCGAGAAGCGCTACGCCGACAGCGTGGTCGACGTGATCGCCGCCGAGGACATCGGCAAGCTGCCGGCACAGAATGTCGCCGAAGCGCTGCAGCGCGTGCCCGGCGTGTCGATCGTGCGCGACCGCGGCGAAGGCGTGTACGTGCGCGTGCGCGGCCTCGGCCCCAACTTCCAGGTGACCACGCTCAACGGCCAGACCATGGCGGTCAACGAGAACGTGCGCACCTCCGGCCAGACCGGCCGCCAGTTCCGCTACGACACCCTGCCGGCGGAACTGGTCGCCGGCCTGGAGGTGATCAAGAGCCCCACCGCCGACCTGGACGAAGGCGCGATCGGCGGCATCGTCAACGTGCGCACCTTTCGCCCGCTGGAACTGGGCAAACCCCTGACCAACGTGTCGCTGGAATCGAGCCAGGCGCAGCGCACCCACGCCAACGATCCGCGCGTGTCCGGACTGTTCAACTGGGTCAACGCCGAGGGCACCTTCGGCGTGTTGCTGTCCGGCGCCTATGCGCAGCGCAGCCTGCGCCAGGACCGGGTCAACGAAGTGAGCTGGGACTACTACCGCGACGGCGTACCGGGCGTGCCCGGCGCCCACTACGTGCCCACCGGCCTGCGCCCGACGCTGGAACTGGAGCAGCGCGAGCGCACCGGCATCGCCGCCTCGCTGCAGTGGAAGCCGAGCGCGGCCTGGGAAACCAACCTGGACCTGCTGTACGCCAAGCAGACCGTGCACTACGACGAGTACAGCCTGGGCGTAGGCTTCGACAGCCTGGCCAAGCTCAGCAACCTGCGCGTGGCGCACGACGGCATCGCCGGCTTCGACTACCGCAACGGCCAGGTGCAGATCTCGCGCGAGACCTCCGGCATCACCGACGACAACCGCAGCGCGCGCCTGTCCAGCACCTGGAGCGGCGATGCGTGGACGCTCGGCGCGGTGGCGTTCCACTCACAGGCGCACAGCTACGATTCCGATCCGATCCGGCGCACGCGCCTGCGCAGCGGCACCAATCTGTCGATGCGCGTGGACATGCCGCAGGCCGATGGCGACAACGTACCCGACTGGCGCTTCACCAACGGCTTCGATCCGACCAACCCGGCCAGCGTGGCCGGCCGGCGCCTGGAGTGGCGCGAGATCGACGCGCGCGACAAGGAGGACGCACTGCAGTTCGACGCCAAGCGCGCGCTCGGCGACGGCTTCTTCCGCGACCTCAAGGTCGGCGCCAAGTACCGGCAGCGCTCGCGCACTTACGATCGCGCCGACCTGCTGCTGACCAGCATCGCCGGCGTGCGCTTCCCGGCCGGCAACTTCACCGCGCTGCCGGTGGACGACATGCTCGCCGACGCCAACGGCAACCTGCCGCGACACTGGCTGGCGCCGATCGAATCGCGCTTCTTCGGTACCTGGCCGACCGCCGTGGACCTGGTCAACACGCCCAACAGCGCCGACCTGCAGAACTCCTACGAGGTACAGGAGAAGATCGGCTCGGCCTATGCGATGGCCGACTTCGGCAGCGAACTGGCCGGCCGCGAGCTGCGCGGCAACCTTGGCGTGCGCCTGGTGCGCACCGAGCAGACCACCGACGGCCATGCCGACGTCAACGGCAGCGCGCAACCGGTGCACTTCGCCCGCAGCTACAGCAACGCGCTGCCCTCGTTCAACGCCGCCTGGGACGTGCGCGACGACATGGTGCTGCGCAGCTCCGCGGCCAAGGTCATCACCCGCCCCGACCTCACCGACCTGTCGTCCAAGCTCACCTTCAATTCCAGCGGCGAGATTCTCACCGCCAGCGGCGGCAACCCGTCGCTGCGCCCGTTCGAGGCCTGGCAGTACGACCTGACCTTCGAGTGGTACATCGACGGCACCTCGGCGCTGACCGGCGGCGTGTTCTACAAGGACATCTCCAGCTTCATCCAGACCCAGATGTCGAACCTGCAGTACCAGGGCCAGACCTACCTGCTCTCGTCCAAGACCAACGGCAGCCAGGCCAGCGTCAAGGGTGTGGAAGTGGCCTACCAGCAGGTCTTCGCCGGCCTGCCGGCGCCGCTGGACGGACTCGGCATGCAGCTCAACTACACCTGGACCGACAGCGAGGCCACCTACCGCGACGGCAGCCGCACCTTCACCGACAGCCTCGAAGGCGTGGCCAAGAACACCTACAACGCGGTGCTGTTCTACGAGAAGGGGCCGCTGATGGCGCGGGTGAGCTACAGCTGGAGCGACGACATCGTCAACGCGGTCGGCACCGCCAACGTCGCCACGCTCAACAGCGACCAGTTCGGCAGCCTCGACGCGAACGTGGCCTGGAAGGTCAACGACACCCTGTCGGTGTTCGTCAACGCGATCAATCTCACCGGTGCGGTGCAGCGCCAGTACGTCGGCGACCGCCTGTTCGGCGGCTACACCGACTACGGCCGCACCTGGTCGGTAGGCCTTCGCGCACGGTTCTGATCTGCCGCGCTGCCGCCACGCGCGGCAGCCAGCCGGCGCCCGCGGCCTGCATGACCGCGGGTGCCCGCCACCGCACCGTGCGCCGCACACCGCCGCGCGGCGCACCGCCTCTGCCTGGAGCTTGCCGATGCCATCACTGCCGCGCCTCGCCACCCTCGTCCTGTTCGCCCTGATGCCGCTGGGCTGCGCCGCGGCACACGCGCAACCGGCCGCGACAGAAACGCTGGAAAAAGTCGTCATCCTCAAACGCCACGGCGTGCGTGCGGCGATGTCCAGCGCGGAGCAACTGGAGCGCTATTCGGCGCACCCGTGGCCGCGCTTCGCGGTGCCGGCCGGCTATCTCACCGCGAACGGCGCGGCGCTAGAACAGCTGTTCGGCGCCTACTACCGCGCGCGCTATGCACCGCTGGGGCTGTTCGCCGGCGACGGTTGCGCGGCCGCGTATTACTGGGCCAACCGCACCCAGCGCACCCTCGCCTCGGCGCAGGCGCTGGCCAGCACGCTGACCCCGGGCTGCGCCAACCCGGTGCACAGCGTCGCCGACGGTACCTCCGACCCGCTGTTCGACGGCGCACCCGCGTTGCGCGACCCCGCCGTAGTGGCACGGATGCGTGCGGCCATCGCCGGCCGCATCGGCGGCGACGCGCAGGCCTGGAACGCGGCCCAGGCGGATGCCATCGACAGCCTGCAGCAACTGCTGCTGCAGTGCGCGCAACGGCCCTGCCCGGCCGACGCCGGCAGCGGCAAGCTGCGCCTGGATGCGGTGCCGGCGCGACTGGGCGACGCCGAGGATGCGATCCCCGGCATCGAAGGCCCGGCCGCGGCCGCCTCCGGCCTCAGCGAAAGCCTGCTGATGGCCTGGGCCGACGGCCAGGACTTCGCCGCGCTCGGCTGGCACGGCGTCGACGAGGCCAGCCTGTTGCGCGCCTTCGCCCCGCACCAGGCCGAGTTCGCCCTGCGCCTGCGCGCGCCGGCGGTGGCGCGCATGGCCGCCTCGCCGCTGGCGGCGCGGCTGCTGGCCACGCTGCTGGAGGGCAGCGGCCAGACCACGCACGCCACACCGATCGGCGGCGCGGCGCGGCTGGTGGTGCTGTCCGGCCACGACGGCACCCTGACCCTGCTGGCCGGCATGCTCGACCTGCACTGGCAACTGCCCGGTTACCAGCCCGACCAGACCGTGCCCGGCGGCGCGCTGGTGTTCGAGCGCTGGCGCCGCGCCGACGGCGAACGCGTGATCCGCCTGCGCTACACCGCGCAGAGCCTGGCGCAGCTGCGCGAACGCCGCGCCCTGACGGTGCAGGCGCCGCCGCTGGAGTCGCCCGTGTTCATCCCGCAGTGCAGCCGCGCCGATGCCGCCTACGACTGCCCGCTGTCGGCCTTCGCCGCGGCGGTCGAGGCCACGCTCGATCCGCAGTTCCTGACCCCATGACGCCACGTGCGCCGGCCCCTGCCGGTCGCGCGGCGGCATCGGTGCCTTCCGGCACCGCCCCCTGGCGCTCGCGCCACCCGCTGTTCCTCCCAACCCGCAAGAGGCGATTCATGATCCAGCATCTACGCACCCTCGTGAGCTACGGTATCGGATTGAGCCTGGCCTGCGCCGGCGTGGTCCACGCGCAATCGGACGTCGGCGTGCTCGACGTACTCACCTACAACGTCGCCGGCCTGCCGCAGGGCATTTCCAGCAGCAACCCGGCCGCCAACACCGCCCAGATCGCACCGAAGCTGGCGCCCTACGGCCTGATCAACGTGCAGGAAGACTTCAACTACCACGCCACGCTGTACGCGGGCGACCAGCACCCCTACCGCACGCCCACCAGCGGCGGCGCGGCGATCGGCGACGGCCTCAACACGCTGAGCAACTACCGCTTCGACGACTTCACCCGCATCAAGTGGGACAAGTGCAACGGCACCGACTGCCTCACCCCCAAGGGCTTCAGCTACATGCGCGTGCGCCTGGACGACGGCGTGCTGCTCGACGTGTACAACGCGCACCCGAACGCCGGCACCGAGAGCGCGGACCTGGCCGCGCGGCGCGCCAACATCAGCCAGCTCTCGCAGTTCATCCAGACCTGGTCGGCCGGCAACGCGGTGCTGGTGATGATGGACTCCAACACCCGCTACACCCGCATCGACGACAACATCCGCACGCTGATCGCCGGCAACGGCCTGACCGATGCCTGGGTGGAACTGGTCAAGGGCAGCGCCCCGGCGGCCGGCGCCGCGCCGCTGCTGTGCGGCACCCCGCCGACCAACGACTGCGAGGTGGTGGACAAGATCCTGTACCGCGACGCGCCGCAACTGACCCTGGTCGCCAACCGCTACAAGCTCGACGACGGCAACTTCTACGACAGCGCCGGCAAGCCGCTGTCCGACCACTACCCGCTGGCCGCGCAGTTCGGTTGGGCGGTCGGCACCACCGTGCGCACCAGCGACCAGTTCGGCGGTCCGCACGGCACGCCGTTCAACGACATCGCCAAGGGCGCCGAGCAGCGCACCATCGCCAGCGTGACCCTGCGTGGCGCCGAGCGCCTGGACGGCATCGCGCTGGGCCTGGACAACGGCAGCACCCTGGCCCACGGCGGCAGTGGCGGCGATCCGGTCACGCTGCACCTGGCGGCCAACGAACGACTGACCTCGGCCACGCTGAGCGTGGGCCAGTACAACGGCCACACCCGGCTGTTCTCGCTGAGCCTGCGCACCAACCAGGGCCGCAGCCTCAGCGCCGGCACGCCGACCGCCGAGACCTACACGCTCACCGCACCCAGCGGCTGGCACATCGCCGGCTTCACCGGCCGCGACGGCGACGAGATCGACAAGCTCGGCGTGGTCTACCGCAAGGATTGAGCGGCGCACCCAGCCGTCGCACGAAAATCGGGATCGACACGGCGGCGGCGTCTGCAACGCCGCCGTCGTCCCGGCGTCACAGGCCGGTAAGTGCCAGGCGCTCAGTGGCATGACGCAGCCCTCCGTGCCGCTACCACGGTAGCGGACCAATCCAGCAGTTGCATCAGGCCACCACTCCACGCGACCTGTGCGATGCCCGGCCATGCTGCGATTTTCTCGAACGCGCAACGCGCGATGCTGCACCGCAGCGCTCGCAGCACAACCGAGCTTCCGCCGCTTTCACGCACTCCGTTGCGGATCGCGCTAGCCTCGGCGGCAGGATCGGGCGTATGCAACGTGGTCCTGCATGTCCCGCATTGCGCAAGGCAATGCCGATCCGCCGATCCGCCAGGGACACGTGACGCTGGACTACATGCCACCCAATGGATGGAGGTCTCTATGCGTTATCTCGCTCTTGCACTGCTTGCCTTGTTCGCCCTTGGCCATGCCGGCAAGGCACGCGCCGATGCGTGCGGCGGCACCCTGATCGACTACAAGCCGGTGCGCATCGGCGGCGAAAAGGTCGGCGAACTGCAGATGTACTACAACAGCGCCAACGGCAAGAACTGCGCGGTGTTTTCCCACGCAGGCCCGACATGGGGCAAACCGCTGACCACCAGTGTGGAGGTGTATGTCTGCAAGCCGAACAAGGACACCTGCGGCGTGTGGCAATGGGATCCGTGGTGGGATCGCGACGACGGCACCTATGCCTATGAGGCAGGCCCCGTGCGCATCGACGGAGAGAACAAATGCGTGCGATCGATGGGCTATGTCGACTACAAGGGCGATATCAGAGTTGCATTGTCCGACGTGCACTGCCGATGAAGCGTGCCTGACAAGGCGGTGGAGCGCTGCAGGAGCGGCGTCAGCCGCGACACGACTGTGCCGGTCGCGGATGATCCGCTCCTGCAGGGACCGCGAAATACGTGCCGCCCTGCAGGAGGACGGCCCGCGCGGCACGCCGCACTCACTCGCTCGCCGCCTCCAACGCCTGCGACAAACGCTCCACCGCGATCACTTCCATGCCCTTCACCGTACCGGTCTTGGGCGCATTGGCCTTGGGCACGATGGCGCGCTTGAAGCCGTGCGTGGCGGCTTCGCGCAGCCGGTCCTCGCCGTTGGGCACCGGGCGGATCTCGCCGGACAGGCCGACCTCACCGAAGGCGATGGTCTTCTCCGCCAGCGGCCGGTCGCGCAGCGACGACAGCACCGCCAGCAGCACCGGCAGGTCGGCCGCGGTCTCCTGCACGCGGATGCCGCCGACCACGTTGACGAACACGTCCTGGTCGCCGACCACGATGCCGCCATGGCGATGCAGCACCGCCAGCAGCATCGCCAGCCGGTTCTGCTCCAGGCCCACCGCCACGCGCCGCGGATTGGACAGCGGCGAGGCGTCGACCAGCGCCTGCACTTCCACCATCAGCGGCCGCGTGCCCTCGCGGGTGACCATCACGCAACTGCCGGGCTGGTGCGCGCTGCCGCCGGAGAGGAAGATCGCCGACGGGTTGGAGACTTCCTTCAGCCCCTTCTCGCCCATCGCGAACACGCCCAGTTCGTTGACCGCGCCGAAGCGGTTCTTGAACGCGCGCAGCAGGCGGAAGCGGCTGCCGCTCTCGCCCTCGAAGTACAGCACCGCATCGACCATGTGTTCGAGCACGCGCGGGCCGGCGATGCCGCCCTCCTTGGTGACGTGGCCGACCAGGAACACCGCGGTGCCGGTCTCCTTGGCATAGCGCACCAGCCGTGCCGCGCTCTCGCGCACCTGGCTGACCGAGCCGGGCGCGGCGGTCAACGCCTCGGTCCACAGGGTCTGCACCGAGTCGGCGACGATCAGCTTGGGCCGCGCCGCGCTGGCGTGCTGCAGGATGTGCTCGATGCCGGTTTCGGCCAGCGCGTTGAGGCCGTCCAGCGGCAGGTCCAGGCGCACCGCGCGGCCGGCGACCTGGCCCAGCGATTCCTCGCCGGTCACGTACAGCACCGGCAGGGTGCCGGCCATCTTCGCCAGCGCCTGCAGCAGCAGGGTCGACTTGCCGATGCCGGGGTCGCCGCCGATCAGCACCACCGCGCCTTCCACCAGGCCGCCGCCCAGCACCCGGTCGAACTCGCCGATGCCGGTGGACACGCGCGCCTGGTCGCGATGCTCCACGTCCTTGAGCGCGGTGATCTTCGGCGTCTCGGCCTTGCCGGCCCAGCCGCTGCGGCGCGCCGCGGCCGGCGCCTTGGCCGTGGCCGCGCTCTCCAGCACGATCTCGCTCAGCGTGTTCCAGGCGCCGCATTCGACGCACTGGCCTTGCCACTTGCTGTACTCGGCGCCGCACTCGCCGCAGACATAGGCCGTTTTCGCTTTCGCCATCTGGTTCTGGTCCGCTCAGACAATGCATCAGCATAGTGGCTGGCGGTCTCAAGGTCCGCGACGGAGGTGCCCCACGCTCGTCCAACGGCATCGGCGAACCGAAAAACCACGCATTTTTGTAGGAGCGGCTTCAGCCGCGAACGAGCGTTACCGGTAATGCCCCGTCGCGGCTGAAGCCGCTCCTACGACAGACGCACCGTATGCCTCCTCAACGCAGCGGCGGCGATCGATCACTTGCCGCACTGCGCGACGCGGACGCAGCTCCCCGCCGCCCGGCATGACGACGCCGGGCGGGGGCCTTCACCGCCTCAACGCGCCTTGTACAACTCGCTCAGGCGATCCGGCGTGCCGGCGATGCGCTCCAGGTGCGGATACTGCAGCCCGCCGTGGTAGGCGATGCGCACGGTGTCGTAGCGGTCGCCGCGCTTGACCAGCAGTTCGATCGGCGCGCTGCCACCCTTGGCCGCGGTGACCGCGTCCTTGAGCGCCTCGGCGCTGTACTCCTGGCCACCGACCGCCACCACGCGGTTGCCGGAGATGAGGCCGGCGTTGAACGCCGGGCTGTCCCACAGCACGGACTGCGCCTGGCCCTGCTGGTCCAGGCTCAGGCCCAGCGAATAGCTCAGGTCCAGGCTCTTGTTGCGCGCCTCGCTGGTCTTGTTGGCGGCGTTCGGCTGGTCGGTATAGACCAGCTTCCACCCGCTGGCCTCGATGCCGCCGACCAACGAACCGTGCCCATCGAGACGGCTGCGCAGCAGGGTCGCCCAGTCGTACGGGGCAATCCCATCGAGCGTGGCGACGATGTCGTCGAAGGTGTAGGGGTTCACGTCCCAGGCGCCGTCGTGCATGCCGAAGAACGCCTTGGCGAAATCGTCCAGCGAGCGCTTGCCGCCGCTGAGCTCGCGCAGCTTGGCGTTGACCTCCAGCCAGACCATCTGCCCGCCGGAATAGTAGTCCTCGCTCAACTGGTAGCTGCGGTAGGCGCGCGGCCGGCGCATCGACATGGTCGGGTCGTTGGTGGTGTCCTGCAGCGCGCGCCAGGCCAGGCCGGGCCGGCCGCGCTGGTAGGTCGCGGCGACGTTGGCCAGCATGTCGCGCGCCTGGTCCTGCGTCCACAACCCTGCGCGTGCGGCGACCACCTCGCCCCAGAACTGGGTCTGGCCCTCGTACAGCCACAGCAGGCTGTCGCCCATCGGCACGTTGAAGTTGGGCGTGGCCAGGTCGGCGCCGCGGCGGTACTTGCCGTTCCAGGAGTGGTTGAACTCGTGCGCGAGCAGGTCGCGCATCTCCCAGCTCTTGTCCCACTCGGTGAAGTAGTCGAGCGGGCCGCTGTTCTCGCTGGAACGATGATGCTCCAGGCCGATGCCGCCGAGCTTGTCGGTCAGCGCCAGCAGGAACTCGTAGTGGTCGAAGTGGCGCGCGCCGTACAGCTTGTCCATCTGCTGCACCAGGGCCTCGTGCGCCTTGACCTGCTCGGGCTTGGCCTCCAGCGACTTGGGCTTGTCGGCGAACACGTTCAGCGCCACCGGCGCCTTGCCCTTGTCGTCCAGCACGATGCGCTTGTAGTACTTGCCGGCGAACATCGGCGAGTCGACCAGGTCGTCGAAATCGATCGGCTTGAAGGTCACCGTGTCGCCGCTGCGCGTGGCAGTCTCCAGCGCGGTGGCATAGCTCCAGCCGGCCGGCAGGGTCACGCTGGCCTGCGCCTTGATGTTGCGCGCGTACACCCCGGCCGGATACAGCGCCGTGGTGTTCCACTGCAGGTTGAGCATCTCCGGGGTCATCATCACCCGGCCCTGGCCGTCGCCCTGCGAGGACAGGAACTGGTACTCGGCGACGATCTCGCTGACCCCGGCGGGCACGTCGATCTTGAACGCGTAGACGTCGTACTGGTCGCGCGTCCACGGCAGCACCTTGCCGTTGGCCTTGATCACCAGCCCGGCGAGCTTGTCGATCGGACCGGTCGGCGAATGGTTGCCGGGGATCCACTGCGGATACAGCAGGGTCATCGGCCCCGGCGTGGCCGGAATGGTGCTGCGCACGCGGAAGATGCGATGGGCCAGATCGGTGGCGTCGACGTCGATCTTCAGCGTACCGGCGAACGGCACGTCGCGCGGCGGAACGGTCTGCGCCGAGGCCTGGAACGCGACAGTGGCGGCCAGCAGCAACGGCGCCATCCAGGCGGTGGACTTGTTCATGGGGTCTCCAGTGGGGCGAACGACAGCGAACAGGCAAACCCCCATGCTATGCCTGCGCCGCCGCCGCGTGCCATGCCATAGGTCATGCCCCGGCGATCGCCGCGGCCGGTTCGTGCCGCGCTCGACGAGAGGCGAGCCCGAAGAGGCCGCAGATCGCGCTTCAATACCTGCGAACGGGAAAGCGTCCGGAGAATCCATCGAACACGGCACGCTCCACGTCGAGACGCTGCCGAAACTCCGCCGTATCGGTCATTCCGAAGCCAAGTTCGTCGGCCTGCCCCGCCGCGAGGCCGGCGAAGATGGCATCGCAGAAGTCGTCCAGTTCCGCGCCGTGGGCCATGCCAGGGCCTGCCAGCGCCGTGCGCACCGCGGGTGGAATGATCTCGACGACCCTGACCGGCGTCGCGGCAAGCGCGAAGCGGAGATTGCGCGTATAGCTGTGGAGCACCGCCTTGCAGGCGCTGTAGACCGGCGCGAACGGCTGCGGAACGAAGGCGCCGCCGGAAGAGACATTGGCGATGAGCGCAGGCGCGCCCTGCTGCAGCAACAGCGGGACCAGCAGATGGTTCAGATGCACGACGGCAGCGAACAGGATGTCGATCTCGCGCTGGCGCTCGACCCAGGGCGCCTGGTCATCGGCGAGCGCGACGCGTCGCTGGATGCCGGCATTGTTGACGACCACGCGCAGCCGGGGATGCCGCGCGTGCAGGTACTGCGCCAGTCGCTCGCGCTCTTCGGCGACCCCGATGTCGTTGACCAGGGTCTGCAGGCCGGGCGCGGCCTGGGCGGCGCGCTCGAGCTTGCCTGCATCGCGGCCGGTGACCAGCACGTTTGCGCCCGCGGCCAGGAAGCGCCGCGCGAGGCCGAATCCGATGCCGTCGCTGCCGCCGGTCACCACCACATCCACACCTGCGAACGTCATTGCGGACATCGCCATCGCCTCCAGGAACCGCGTGTCCGCCCGACTGGCATCGCACGCCTGCCAGCGGCCACGCATAGGTTGTCATGTCAACCTAGAAGTACGCCCTTCGGGTTGCCATGTCAACCAGTGCCGCCTATGGTGACCGCATGAAACACGCACGACTCTCCGCAGGCGAACTGGCAATCTGGCACGCCTTCAAGCAGATGGGCCAGACGGTGATGGCCGCCGTCGAAAAGGACCTGGCCGACCACGCTGGCCTGACCGGCAGCGACTTCGGCGTGCTGTCGCGACTGGTGGATCTGGGCAAGGGCGAGCTGCGCCAGCAGGCGCTTGCAGATTCCATGGGGTGGCACAAGAGCCGGCTGTCGCATCAGCTCACGCGCATGCAGACTCGCGGCCTGGTCCGCCGCAGCGACGCCGAACCGCGCGTGGTGACGGTGGCCATCACTGCCCTGGGCCGGGAGAAGATCGCGGCGGCGCGGCCGATCCACGCCGCCGCGGTCAGAACCTGGCTGCTCGATCGCCTCAGCGCGGAAGACGCGCAGGTCCTGCTGAAACTCTCCGCGACGCTCGGCGCGGACCGCAGCTGACGGCGGCGCGCCGCGCGTCGTCGCGGCCGGCCGCCCTGCGCCGATGCGCGCGGGTCGCCTCGGTACGCCGATCGCACAAAACCCGCGATGCCGACATCGCGCCTGTCGGCCGCCTGCACCTTGCAGGGCGGCCGCGCCGGACCGTAGAACGCAAAAGGCCGCCCGGAGGCGGCCTTTGCGAACCTGCGGCGGTGCCCGCCCTCAATGCATCATGTTGACGTTGAGGTTGTGCATCACCCACAGCGAGCCGACCACCACGATGCCGATGATCAGCAGCGAGAACAGGCCCACGTGCACGTTGGAACGCTGTTCGGCCGAACGGTCCATGTGCAGGAAGTAGATCAGGTGCACCAGCATCTGCACCGCGGCCAGCACTGCGATGACGATGACGGTGACGCCGCGCGGGAACGCCCCGCTCATCACCATGCCGAACGGGATCACGGTCAGGATCACCGCCAGCACGAAGCCGACCAGGTAGGACTTCAGGCCGCCGCCGTGGCCGTGCTCGGCGTGCGTGTCGGAGGAATGATGGTTGGCCATTACAGCGCTCCCAGCAGGTAGACGATGGTGAACACGCCGATCCAGATCACGTCCAGGAAGTGCCAGAACAGGCTCAGGCACGCCAGGCGGGTCATGTTGCGCGGGGTCAGGCCGTTCTTCGCGATCTGGATCACCAGCACGGTCATCCACAGCAGGCCAGAGGCCACGTGCAGACCGTGGGTGCCGACCAGGGTGAAGAAGGCCGACAGGAACGCGCTGCGGCCGGGGCCGGCGCCCTCTTCGATCAGGTGGTGGAACTCGTACAGTTCCATGCCCAGGAAGCCCAGGCCCAGCGCCGCGGTGACCGCCAGCCAGCCATACAGGCCGCCCATGCTGCGCTTGTTGGCCGAGATCATCGCCAGGCCGAAGCCCAGGCTGCTGAACAGCAGCAGGAAGGTTTCCACCAGCACGAACTTCAGATCGAACAGTTCCTTTGCGGTCGGGCCGTCCACCGTCGCACCGGCCAGCACCGCGTAGGTGGCGAACAGGCCGGCGAAGATGAGGCAGTCGCTCATCAGGTAGACCCAAAACCCGAAGACGGTGTTGCCGCCCGCGTCGTGATGTTCGTGGTCGTGGTCGTGGCCGCCCGCGTGGGCGGCGTGGGGATCGAGCGTCGTGGAAGCCATGGTTCAGACCGCCTTTGCGGCGTTGGCCGCGTGTTGCTGTTCCAGCAGGGCGAAACGCGCGTTCTCGATGCGTTCCACTTCCTCCGCCGGGACCCAGTAATCGATGTCGTCATCGAAGGTGCGCGCGATGAAGCTGCCGATCATGCCGACCAGGCCGATCGCCGCCATCCACCAGATGTGCCAGGTCAGACCGAAGCCCATGACGACGCTGAAGGCACCGATCCACAGACCCGCCGCCGTGTTGCGCGGCATGTGGATCGGCTCGTACTTGGCCGGACGAGGCCAGCCCTTGCCCTTGAGCTTGTCTTCCCAGAACTGGTCGCGGTCGTCGATGTGCGGCAGCACCGCGAAGTTGTAGAACGGCGGCGGCGAGGAAGTCGCCCACTCCAGGGTCCGGCCGTCCCACGGGTCGCCGGTCAGGTCCAGGTTGTCCTTGCGCTTCCAGATGCTGTAGCCGATCTGCACCAGGTTCAGGAAGATGCCGGTGCCGATGATCGCCGCACCCGCCGCGGCCACCATCAGCCACGGTGCCCACTCCGGATGGTTGTAGCTGTTCATGCGCCGGGTCATGCCCATGAAGCCGAGCACGTACAGCGGCATGAAGGCGATGAAGAAACCGATGATCCAGCACCAGAACGAGGCCTTGCCCAGCTTCTCGTTGAGCTTGAAGCCGAACGCCTTCGGGAACCAGTAGGTCAGGCCCGCCAGGTAGCCGAACACCACGCCGCCGATGATCACGTTATGGAAGTGCGCGATCAGGAACAGGCTGTTGTGCAGCACGAAGTCCACCGCCGGGATCGCCAGCATCACGCCGGTCATGCCGCCGATGACGAAGGTGATGATGAAGCCGATGGTCCACAGCACCGGTGCGGTCATGTGCACGCGGCCGCGGAACATGGTGAACAGCCAGTTGAAGATCTTCACGCCGGTCGGGATCGAGATGATCATCGTCGTGATGCCGAAGAAGGCATTGACGTTGGCGCCAGAGCCCATGGTGAAGAAGTGGTGCAGCCACACGATGAACGACAGCACGCCGATGCACGAGGTCGCGTACACCATCGAGGTGTAGCCGAACAGGCGCTTGCGGCTGAAGGTGGCGATCAGCTCGGAGAAGATGCCGAACGCCGGCAGGATCAGGATGTAGACCTCCGGGTGGCCCCAGATCCAGATCAGGTTGACGTACATCATGGCGTTGCCGCCACCGTCGTTGGTGAAGAAGTGCGTGCCCAGGTAGCGGTCCGCACCCAGCAGCGCCAGCGCCACGGTCAGGATCGGGAACGCGGCGATGATCAGGATGTTGGTGATCAGCGCGGTCCAGGTGAAGATCGGCATGCGCATCAGGGTCATGCCCGGCGCGCGCATGCGCATGATCGTCACGAAGAAGTTGATGCCGGTGAGCAATGTGCCCAGGCCCGAGATCTGCAACGCCCAGATGTAGTAGTCGACACCGACGCCTGGACTGTATTCCAGCCCGGACAGCGGCGGGTAGGCCAGCCAGCCGGTCTGCGCGAACTCGCCCACGCCCAGGGAGATGTTGACCAGCGCCGCGCCGGCCACGAACAGCCAGAAGCTCAGCGAGTTCAGGAACGGGAACGCCACGTCACGCGCGCCGATCTGCAGCGGCACGATCAGGTTCAGCAGGCCGGTCATGAACGGCATGGCCATGAAGAAGATCATGATCACGCCGTGCGCGGTGAAGATCTGATCGTAGTGGTGCGGCGGGAAGATGCCCTCGTTGCCGCCGTGCGCGATCGCCTGCTGGGTGCGCATCATCGCCGCGTCGGCGAAGCCGCGCAGCAGCATGACCAGCGCCACCACGATGTACATGACGCCGATGCGCTTGTGGTCGACCGAGGTGAACCACTCCTTCCAGAGGTAGCCCCACAGCTTGTACTTGGTGACCGCGGCCACCACCAGCAGGCCGAGCAGGCCGGCGCCGCCGAGGGCCGCCATGATGATCGGCTCGTGGTACGGAACTGCCTCGAGCGTGAGTTTGCCTAGCATCACTTGTCTCCAGAAGTGCACATGGCGACCGGCTCAGCAGCCGATGCCGGATGAGCGTCGTGGCCTTCCATCTTGTGGCCCTTGCCCATCATGTATTTGTCGATCAACGACTTGAACAGGCCGTCCTGCACCGAGGCGTAGTACGTCACCGGGTAGGCGGCCTTGTCGTTGCGGTTGGCCGCCAGCACCTGGAACTCGGCCTGGTCCAGGGTCTTCTGCGAGGCCTTGACCTTGGCCACCCACGCGTCGAAGCCGGCGCGGTCGGTGGCATGCGCGGCGAAGCCCATCTTCGAGAAGCCGTGGCCGCTGTAGTTGGCCGACAGGCCGAACATCTCGCCCGGCTCGTTGGCGATCAGGTGCAGCTTGGTCTCCATGCCGGCCATCGCGTAGATCTGCGTGCCCAGGTGCGGGATGAAGAACGAGTTCATCACCGTGTCGGAGGTGATCTTGAAGTTCAGCGGCGTGTCGACCGGGAACGCGATCTCGTTGACCGTGGCGATGCCCTGCTCCGGATAGATGAACATCCACTTCCAGTCCAGCGCCACCGCCTCGATGGTGATCGGCTTGACCTTGGAATCCAGCGGCTTGTACGGATCCAGCGCATGCGAGGAGCGCCAGGTCAGCACCGCCAGGACCAGGATGATCATGCACGGGATCGACCACACCACCACCTCGATCGCGGTGGAGTGCGACCAGTTCGGCTCGTAGCGGGCCTTGGTGTTGGACGCGCGGTAGCGCCAGGCGAAGGCCAGGGTCATCACGATGACCGGGATCACCACCAGCAGCATCAGCACCACCGAGGTGATCAGCAGCGTCTTCTCGTCGTGGCCGATCTGACCCTTGGGGTTGAGGATGGCCGAGTTGCAGCCGGCCAGCAGCAGCGCGGCCAGCAGCAACAGACCGGAGCGCAGCGAGCGCCGGAGTTGTTTCAACGGAATCATCGAACGATCCAATTGCGTAGGGGATGCGAACCGCGCGGGAGCGGGAGGCGGGGCGCCGTAGCGAGGGCTGTCCCGCGTCCGCCGCGGCATCCGGGCCGGCATGCGCGATCAACGACGCATTTTATGCTGCCGTGCGGCAACTCCGGAAGTCATTGACAAGCCCGGGCGGGCGCCAGGCCGCGTTTTTATGTGCGACACATTGCCGCACCTGCCTGCGACCGAGCGCCGCATGCGGCCCACGACGCGCGGCGGACGCCGTCCATCTCGCCACCATCTGAGATGAAACTGGGCACGACCGGAGCCGCTTGGGTGGGGTCTTTATGCTTCCACGACGGCCTACCGTCGCGCTCCCCCATGGCGTGACCGGCTCGGCGATCCGGTCGACCCCGCCCCGGCGCTACGGCCGCGCCACCGCCTTCTTCTGCTTGATCTCAACACAGAGCCCGCGGCGCCAGGGGTTGGCGCGGGCCAGCCAACCACCGTCGCGCCCTCGCATCGGGCGCCGGCACGCTTCACAGGGGACAACCAAGCAGACCATGGCGACGTCCATGCCGTCTGCCAGATCGTGCTGTCGCGCTAATGCCTGGCTGCGCCCGTTCGCAGCGGCCGCGGCGTTGTGCCTGACGGGCGTCACCAGCGTGTCGGCGGCGGTGCCGGTCCATGCCGACGTGCGCTCGGCCGGCAGCGTCGCCGTCGATGGCCATGGCACGCCGCGCTACGCGGCCGAGGCCGGACTGCTGCCGATCCACGACGATTCGACCGGGCAGCTGATGGCCTCGGTGTTCTTCGTCGGCTACAGCGCCACGGCCAATGCCGGTGCAGCGCGGCCGCTCACCTTCCTCTGGAAGGGCAACGCGCCCAAGAACGAGGTGTCCACGAAGTTCTGGCAGGACACCCGCATCCGCACCCTGCCCTACGACCGCCGCTTCCTGTATTTCGTCACCGTCGACGACGCCATGCGCAAGGCCAGCGGCCGCCGCAAATCCCTGGACGACCTGATCCTGGCGATGCAGCACCGCCGGCAAGGCGGCAAAACGCTCGGCACCGCCGACTGAGAAGCGCTGCTGCGCGACAACCTGGGCGAAGACGCGGCCCGCCAGCTGCACGCCATGCTCGACGGCGCAGCCCCGCTACCGGCCAGCGACGCCTTCGGCCCCTGCTTCGAACGCATCTCGCACCCCATCCGACACTACGGACTCGGCTTCGCACCCGCGGTGCTGACCGAATCCCCGCGCATCGTCCGCGACCTGATCCCCGGCTCGGCGACTGCCAAGGCCGGCGTTCAAAACGGCGATGAAATCACTCGCCCGGTTGGCCAGGATCAGTTGCAGGGGGAGCAGAAGGGCAACCTCACTGTGCAGTTGAAGCGCGATGGCAAGCCGTTGACGGTCTCATACAAGCCGCGCGGCGAGAGCGCGCCAGCATGGCAATAGAAGAGCAAGCAAGGTGTCGAAAAGGCCATGTGTTACGCCCACTCCTAAGCAATCGGCCGATCAAGCAGGAGAAACTTAATCCCCTAGCCTGCCGGTCACTGAATAGAGGGGTTCCAGCAACCATTCGTAGAGCTTGCGTCGCTCGCCCATGATATCAGCCTCAAGCTGCATGCCTGGTCGAAGCGGCTCGGTCTTTCCATATGCCAACACACCTTGCTGATCTAGTGAGACCAAGACTCGATAAACAGATTGCTTCGAATCACCTTGCTCCTGCGTCGCTGTTAAAGCACTGCGAGAGACGCGAATTACTGTCCCCCGATGGGCTCCAAACTTTTGGTAAGGATATGCCTGATATCGCAGGATAACGCGATCTCCGTTCTTTACGAAACCAATCGCAGAACTTGGTACTAGCAGCTGCGCCCTTAGTTCAGATCCACTAGGAAGTAAACTAAGAATAGGCTGACCGGTTTGCACAGCCTGACCTGCTTCAACCAGTCGACTGGCCACCAGTCCTGTCACTGGCGCTCGAATAAGCAATTCACCATCGGCCTCCATACGAACCGCCTCTTGTTTCAATGCTGCGAGATCCCGATCAGTCGCCGCTTTGGCAGAAAGTCTTTGCTCTGGAATTTCTGCAAGGCGTTGATCCAGTTCCGCCAAGTTACGCCGAAGCGAGGTTGCCTGACGTTGCAATGCCTGCTGCGCGTTGATCATCTCAAGCATCGATTGTTCTTGTTGATTTATCTGAACTAGACTTACATAATGATCGTCCTCCACGCTCCGATAGCGAGCAACGGTTTCACGCCCGATTCTTACCTGCTCACCTCGGGTCTTTATCTCGGATTCAATCTGCGAAAGTTCGCGCATCATTGCAGAGCGCTGCGCTTTGGCACCTTTCTGCTGCGCCGCAAGCTGCTTATCCTGAAAATCACTTATCGCTCCTACACTAGTGATGCGAGCACGTTGCGCGTCTATCAAAGCAAATGCCGCATCTTGGCCTGATGACGTGACCCGCGGCACATTTATCGTCAGCAATCCCTCCTGACGACTCACTTGGTCCCCTTCTTCGACATCAAGTCTCGCTACCACACCTGCCGACGGAGCGACGACGGTGGAGAGCCCCAAATCGGGCACAATCTCCCCAAAAACCCGTGATCTGCGCGAATACTCCCCAAAGCAAAGAAAACCGATAATCGAAAGGGCAGCCATCGCAGCAAAGACTGCCAACAACCAGAAACGGACGGGCTGTGCGAGCGAAATCTCGCCGAGCCAGCTTCGTCGTTTAGCATCAATCGCTTCTTTCCGAAAAAGGCCATTCATGCAATGACCTCCCCGACATCGCCCCGTTTTTCTTCTGACAAGCTCTGCTCAAGAACATGCGCAATTGCTCCCGAGCGCATGACCAGCACACGGTCAGCGCTAGCGATGGTTTCTGGTCTATGAGCAATAATCACTCGGGTGAGGTCAAGCTTCCTAACAGCCTCATTTACAAGCCTTTCTCGCTCAACATCCAAGTGACTGGTGGCCTCGTCCAAGAAAAGCAATTGCGGCTGACGATACAAGGCTCGTGCGAGAATTATTCGTTGCTTCTGCCCTCCCGAAAGAGTCGCACCCATATCTCCGATGAGACTGTTATAGCCCATGGGCATGACAGAAATTTCCTCATGTACCGCAGCTAAATTGGCCGCCTCACGCACTCGATTGTCATCGTACTGAGCATCTTCGAAGGCAATGTTATCGCTAATGCTCCCTGCGAAAAGCTGGTCATCCTGCATCACCGCTCCGATCATGCTGCGATATGCATCTTTGCTGATCTTCGACAATGGCACACCACCGATTCGGACGCACCCCTCAGTCGGCGACAGAAGTCCAAGAAGAATTTTTACTAGCGTAGTCTTACCACAGCCAGACGGGCCGATGATGGCTACCGACTCACCAGCCTCCACTACAAAGCTGACGTCCTTCAGTACCCATTTTTCCCCAGGCGCATAACGGAAGCCCAGACCCTCGACCTCAATACGCAATACCTCCGGCAGCAACGCGTCTTCAATACCAGATTGACCCTCTGGCTCGCAGAGAACTATGTCAGATAGGCGCTCACCGTGGAGACGCAGCATACGAAACTCCACGGCTTTGTCAATCAATGCGCCTACGCGTTGCGAAAATTGGTCCTTGTATGCGAGGTAAGCGATCAACATGCCCACTGAGAATACATTTTTCATTGCAAGCAGTGCCCCAAGCCAGATCACAGCGATGCGCTCCAAGCCAAACACCAGCTGGCTGGCACCACCGAAGCTCAGAGCAAACTTAGAGAGCCAAACATCTCGATTAACCGTATCGTTCATGAGGTTGAAATAACCACTCTGACGAACTGATTCGCGACCGGCAACCTTCACGGATTGGACTCCCCGAATGGACTCCAATAGATGACTTTGCTGCCGAGCTCCTGCGATAAGCTGCTTCTCAGTACCTCGGCGGAGCGGTGCAAATGCACAGCCACGCGTGGCTGCATACAGCGCAACTACCAACAATGTGACCAGCGTGAGCTTCCAACTGTATAGCAGCATCATCCCCAAGGTCACAAAAGTCATGAGGCCATCGATCAGCGCCTCGACAAAACTGGTCGTTAGCGTTCGCTGTATAGTTTGGACACTACCCATTCGAGAAGTGATATCGCCAATATAACGTTTTTCAAAAAAATCCAAAGGCAGGCTTAGAAGGTGCCGAAAAACGCTTCCAGTCCACTGAAGGTTTAATTTACTTGACAAATAAATGACAGCCCTGCCGCGGATTTGACCAATACAGACCTGAAGCACAAGTGCCAGGCTAAAACCGACACCTAGCACGGTCAGCAGATCCCTATCCGAAGCAATGAGCACTTGATCCACAGTCCATTGCATGAAAAAAGGTGCTATCAGAACGAAGACCTGAAGAGCAACAGACATCATCAAAAGCAGGCCAAGAGCCCCCCAGAGCCCTTCGACCCTTCCTGTCAACTGAGCAAGGGAAACCGATGGCGGCCGAGGAATAGCTCGAAACTCGGCCGTCGGATGAAGCTCAAGTGCAATCCCGGTGAAGTGACGCGAAACCTCCTCAAGGGAAAGCTTACGCTTACCATAGGCGGGATCCAAAATAGTGATACGATTGCGGCGGACCTTACTGATCACAACAAAGTGATTAAGATCCCAGTGCGCTATACAAGGCAACTGCAATTGACTCAGATGTTCAAGATCCAGACGCAAGGGACGGCAGCGGAAGCCAAGCCTCGCTCCAATTTCCATAACTTGGGCAAGTGTGGCCCCTTTCAGCGAGAGAGGGTGGCGACGCCGAAGCTCCCGAAGTCCGATGTTGTTGCCATGATGAGACGCCACCATGGCCAGACACGCTAAGCCGCACTCTGCAGACTCGGATTGAACAACAGCGTCCATGCAATCTTCCCTTTTTTAGAAGCACTATAGTTCTATGAATCCCCCCCTAGACTCAAGTGGGTCTTGCTGGAAATCTCTCAGGCGAGCGCTTCCCGCCCAGCGGGCTCGGAATGCGCGTGCAACAAGCCTCAACGGTGCGCTCGGTATTGACTTCCAACTCAGGGATGAATAAGCTCAGAAACGCTCCCTGCATTGCACCTCGGATGGAGGAGGGAGCGTAACCGCCGAAATATTAGCGCACACCCACAACATATGGAACTTGTTATGAATGAATTGAGCCTTGATCAAGTCCACGAAGTCTCCGGCGGCAGTGTACCGGTTCTTATAGCCATTGCAGTAGGCATTTATCACGAGCGCAACGAGATTGGGGACTTCGTTGGCGGGGTGCTAGATGGCTTCAACGGCACCAGCTACATGGCGCCGAAGTAAGAGGACCTCCCAATGAAAGAATTGTGCGCATCTGAAGTTGAATTGGTGTCAGGCGGTGATGGAATGACCTACACCTGGGGCGTTATGGTCGGCCAAGCCGCCCGTTCCGCATGGAATGCAATGAAGGAGTATGCAGCCTCTCCTGACTCTTCGACGGATGTGATTGTCTAATAGTCGAGCTTAAGGTGTCAGGCTTGCGCCTGACACCTTTTAAAAAAGTGACGAGGCCGCTCATGAGACGCAATGAAATAACAGAATCCAGTGATTCCAGTGATTCAAGGTCCGACGCTTATTACGTGTTCCGGGTAAAGAAGCGTGATGTTCATGGGGTTTCTGTGGTAGCCGCGATATGGTTTGTGTGGAGCCAGGGCGGCGAAGTTGCAAAGCTTTTCAAGAATCTATTCGACGCTTTAGCTTAAATGCCCCCCCCCCCGAGATTGAATCCCTCGATTGTGTTAGGGGGTGGAGCGACATCCCCCCACCCTGAGTAGCGATCGGGTTTAGAGTCCGGGATTGATGATATCGGTGTTTGCCAGATGCTGGGCATAAGCGGACGGCGTAATGCCGCCAATTCCTTTCTTGGGTCGGTCCTCGTTGTATTCGCGTCGCCAGCGTTCGATCTCAGTGCGCGCGTGGAGCAACGTCGAGAACCAGTGCTCGTTGAGGCATTCGTCGCGTAACCGGCCGTTGAAGGATTCGACGTAGACGTTCTGGTTCGGTTTGCCTGGTTGGATCAGCCGCAACTGCACGCCACGGGCATGCACCCAGGCGACCGTTGCCTTACCGCAAAACTCCTTGCCGTTGTCAGTGCGGATTACCTGCGGCAAACCGCGACTGTGGGACAGTCGGTTCAGTACGCGCGTCACCCCGTGGCCCGAGATTGCACACTCCACGTCGATGGCGACCGCTTCTTGGGTTGCATCAGCCACGATCACCATACAATTGGTCACCCGCCCTTCGGCAATGCGGCCGAAGACGACGTCCATCGACCAGACCTGGTTTGCCTGCGCTGGCCGCAGCAGCGGCTGACACTCTCCTATTGGGACCTTTTTGCGTCTGCGACGCCGGACCTGCAGCTGCTGCTCGCGGTACAACCGCTCGACACGCTTGTAGTTCACGATGCATCCTTCTTTTCGCAATTTGAGATAAATCATCCCCACGCCATAGCAGCGATGGCGATACGCTAACGCACAGATTCGTTCGCGTAGTTCGACGTTGCGATCTTCGCGCGGGCAATAGCGCAGCGCGCTAGCGCTCATGCCGATCACTGCCAACGCACGACGCTCGCTGGCACCACGCCCGATCCACTCACGCACCAGCGTACGACGCGCCGGTGCGCTCACCACTTTTTTCGCAACGCATCCTTGATGAGGTCGTTCTCGAACAGCTGCTCGGCCAGCAACTTCTTTAGCCGCGCGTTCTCGGCCTCAAGTTCCTGGAGGGCACGCTCATGCCGCGGAACTTGCTGCGCCACAGATAGTACGAGGCCTCACTGAACCCATGCGGCCAGGATAAGTCCTTGATCGCTAGGTGTGTAAACTCCATCACGTTGTTCAGAGGAATTCGGGAGATGGGAGGCTTGTAGCCGAGGCTGGCGTTTGGTCGATGCAAGTTGTAGCGATGCAGCCATGACGCGTTGCGTGGAGTCGATATAGGAGTGTGCATAAGCCCATTCTCGCGGGCTGATCTGCACCAGCCGTTCGGTCTTGCCATTGGTGTGTGGCGTATAGGATCGGGTTCGCAGATGTCGCAGGCCGAGCCGTCGGACAAGGCGTCGGAAGCGGCGTGATTGGTAGCAGGCGCCGTTGTCGGTCAACACGCGCTCCAAGCGCACGCCCAGGCTACGGTAATAACGAACCGCCTGCATCAGGACCCTGCAGGCACTGGTACCGCGCTCATCGGGCTACATGGTGCCGAATGCCACGTGAGGTGACCGTCCGATCATCGATCACGCGGTGGCCGGTTTGGCGGAAACGGGCCAGCTTCTTGATGCCCAGATGCAGCAGTTGGCCGGGTCGAGCGTATTCATAGCGATTGTGCGGCAGCGCCGGTTCCAGCTCGGCCAGCCGGTGCAGGCCGGCGTGACGCAGTAACCGGGCAATGGTGCTTGTTGCCACATGAAGCTGCCCCAGCGATCTGGCGGTAGGTTTGCCGGCAGCGGCGCTGCTCAAGGACCTGATCCACGATGGACTGCGCAATAGCGTGCGGGCAATGACGTGGCCGCGAGGAGCGATCCATCGGTCCCGCCGGCCTTCTTCCCTGAACCGCCTGAGCCACTTGTAGGCAGTTCGCACGCTGACCTCGGCGGCGTGCGCCGCCTCCTCCACGCGCAGACCATGCACCAGGATGCGCTCCACCAGCAGGACTCGACCTCACGCGCTCAAACGGACATGTTTATGCAGATTCATCCGGGGCTCCTGGGGCTGGGTTGGCTTGGTAACCCCCATCTTCCAGAGATACCCCGGATGAACAATCTACTGAGAGATCACAGCTAGCCGCACTTAGTAGCAAGCGACGAACAGCGCACGCGAGGCCGCTAGCGTCCCCTGACCGATCAACGAGTTCCAACACCCGCTACCAAAGAAAAAGCCCCGACCTGGGCCGGGGCTTTTCATACGACTGGTGCCGGAAACAGGAGTCGAACCTGCGACCTACGCATTACGAATGCGCCGCTCTACCGACTGAGCTATTCCGGCGGAACTGGCAATTCTAGGCGTCGGCCCGGGCCGGGGTCAATCGCTGCCTAGGCCTTCGCGCGAGTACCGCAATCGATGGGTTACCCTCCCGCCCCCGACGCACCCATCCCCTGCTCATCGTGAAGTTGTTCGCCTGGTTCTGGCTCGCGTTCCTGCTGTTTTTCGCCATCCCCTTCCCCTGCATCCTCTACTTCGGCAGCGACTGGCCACGCGTACTGGCCCAGCCCAGTTCGCCCGCATGGGCGCTGACCCTGCTGGCGCTGTCGCTGGGCCTGTGGCTGCACCTGCTCTACGCCTACCTGGACACCTTGCTGCTGATGCCGGGGCGCGCCCTGCACCGCGTGCGCCACCTGCTCGCCCACGGCGTGCGCCGCGAGGCGTTGATCGAACGCGCCGCCCCGACCGGGGTCGAGGTCAAGGGCTGGCCGCAGCTGTCGCTGACCCTGGCCTTCGACAACCTGTCCGGCACCCCCATCCGCGACACCCTGCTGATCGTGGACCGCAAGCCGGCGCAACGCCGCTTCGAGAGCGGGCGCACCGTGCCGCTGCGGCTGAGCACCACGCCGGGCGCCACCCCGAACCTGGTGCTGGAGGACGCCGAGCCGGCCCTGGACCGCGCCAGCCTGTGGCGACGCGCGGCCGGCGCCTTGCTGCTGGTAGTCCTGGTCGGTGCGGCTTACGTGGTGGCCTGGCGCCTGCAGAACCGCGGCCTGGGCTGGACCTTCCTGTCCTTCAACCACCCGCTGCTGATGAGTGCGCTGGTGCTCAACGGCTACGTGCTGGCGCTGCGCGTGATCCTGCGCGTGATCCGCCGCAACGCCACCGACGAGACCCTGAAGTACCGCGGCCTGCGCGCCCGTGCACGGGTGCTGGAGGTGCGCCAGACCGGCACCACCCTCAACGAGCAGCCGCAGGTGGAGTTCCGCGTGGCGTTCGCGGACGCGTCGGGCAACCCGCATGAAGCGACGATGCGACGGTTCGTGTCGCTGCTCGACGTCGGGCAGTTGCCGCGCGAGACGGTGTCGGTGCTGTACGACCCGCAACACCCCGCCCACGCCGACCTGGAGCTGCCATGAAGACGCCGTCCACCCCACTGGTCTTCGCCGGCGTGGTGCTGCTGCTCGGCGGCCTCGCCTTCGCCGGCGGCGCCTGGGACACCATCCGCGCCACCCTGCAGGCGGGATCGCGCCTGCAGGCGGCGGGCCCAGGGGCTACCCTGCAGTCCCCCTCCACGCCGCAATCGCTGGCGGCGCCGACCCCGGCTGCCCGTGCTGCCGACACCGAGCCGGCGCCGACGCCGGCACCACGCGGCAACCTGCTGTTCGACCCGCAGCGGCTGCGCGCGGCGCGGCAGGCGCTGGCGGACCTGCCCGAGCTGCAGGGCCACGACCTGCGCGCGTTCCATGCCGTGCATTTCTACGACAACCGGATCGGGCTCGAGCTGCTGGATCCCGCGCAGCCGGACCACGTGGACGAATACAGTTTTCACGACGACGTTTGGCACAAGGACGCGCCGGTGAATCCGGGCATGTTCGGGCCCTTCCTCAAGCCGGCCACCGACACCGCCGCCCTGCAGGACATCGATTTCGAGGGCGCCTACCGGGTGGCCACCGCCCTGCGGGAGCAGGGCGAGACGCTGCAGGCCGAGCCGAAGAAGGTGGATCACGTCTACGTACTGATCGGCCGGCGAGGGCGCCTGCGCTGGATGCCGGACGGCGTGCAAGGCGACCGCGTCACCATGGGCATCGAGTTCGATGCGCAGGGACGGCAGCGCGGCTTGCATCGCCAGTGAACCTTGGCGCTTGCCACGCGGCAGCACCACATCACGTCATCTCGCAGGAGCGGCTCTTGTCCCCTTTTCGGGGATCAGCCGCGACCGGCTTCACCGGGAACGCCAGTCGCGGCTGAAAGCCACTCCTACGTGTGCCACGACAGATACGCCCATCCATCGCACAAACGCGCGACCGAACGCGCCCGCTAGTCGACCAGCCGCAGCCGCAGCTCCTTGGGCAGGGCGAACACCATCGATTCCGGCTCGCCCGCCAGTTCCGACACGCCATCGGCGCCGAGTTCGCGCAGCCGCGCGATCACCCCGTCCACCAGCACCTGCGGCGCCGAGGCGCCGGCGGTCAGGCCGACGCGACGCTTGCCGGCGATCCAGGCCGGGTCGATCTCGTCGGCACCGTCGATCAGGTAGGACTCCACGCCGTCGCGCCGCGCCAGCTCGCTGAGCCGGTTGGAATTGGAGCTGTTCGGCGAACCGACCACCAGCACCAGGTCGCACTCCCTGGCCAGGTCGCGCACCGCGTCCTGGCGGTTCTGGGTGGCGTAGCAGATGTCGTCGTTCTTCGGCCCCTGCATCGCCGGGTAGCGTGCGCGCAGCGCCTCGATGATGCCGCGGGTGTCGTCCACCGACAGCGTGGTCTGGGTGGTGTAGGCCAGGTTGTCCGGCTGCTGCACGTCCAGCGTGGCGACCTGCTCGATGTCCTCGACCAGGTAGATGCGGCCGGTGCCGCACTCGCGGTCCCACTGCCCCATCGTGCCTTCCACCTCCGGGTGGCCGGCATGGCCGATCAGCACCACGTCGCGGCCGGCGCGGCAGTGCCGGGCCACCTCGAAATGCACCTTGGTCACCAGCGGGCAGGTCGCGTCGAACACCTTCAGCCCACGCCGCTCGGCCTCCTGGCGCACCGCCTGGGCCACGCCGTGGGCGCTGAAGATCACCGTGTTGCCGTCGGGCACCTCGTCCAGTTCCTCGACGAAGATCGCGCCGCGCTGCTTGAGGTCGTCGACCACGAAGCGGTTGTGCACCACCTCGTGGCGCACGTAGATCGGCGCGCCCAGGGTTTCGATCGCCCGCTTGACGATCTCGATCGCGCGATCGACGCCGGCGCAGAAGCCGCGGGGGTTGGCGAGCAGGACATCCATTAGCTAGATCCGCCGGCCGCAGGGGGCCAGGCGCTTCGACAGGGAGAGTGGCACCGATTATCCCGCTTTTCGCTTCGCCTTGCCGTCTAACACGCCGAACAGGGCGATGCCGATGGCGCCGGCGACGATCGCCGAGTCGGCGATGTTGAACGAGGGCCAGTAGTGCTCGCCCACGTACCACTGGATGAAATCGACCACGTGGCCGTGCATCAGCCGGTCGATCACGTTGCCGATCGCGCCACCGATCACCAGCGCGTACGGCAGCGCGCTGCGCCACTCGCCGCGCGGGGTGCGCGCCAGCCACCAGGCCAGCAGGGCGCTGATGCCCACCGCCAGCGCGGTGAAGAACCAGAGCTGCCAGCCGCCGGCCTGGCTCAGGAAACTGAACGCCGCGCCGGTGTTGTAGGTCCGGTACCAGTTCCAGAAGCCGGGAATCACCGGCACCGCGGTGAACTCGGGCAGGCTGGACAGCACCCAGGCCTTGCTCCACTGGTCCAGGCCGATCACCACGGCCGACAGCAGCAGCCAGATCAGGGCGGAGGGGTTGGGTCGTGCGGTCATGCGGGAAGTCCGCCTTGGGCGAATAAGGAAAGGAAGGACGGCCGGCGCCGCAGCCACGGCGCCGCCGCTGGCCCCGGCAGCGCGCAGATCGCGTGGCCGGGGACAGGACTCAGAACCAGCGGCGCTCCTCGCCCGGTCCTTCGATGTTGCTGACGCAGCGGCCGCACAGTTCCGGGTGCGCCGGATCGGCGCCGACGTCGGCGCGGTAGTGCCAGCAACGCACGCACTTGGGCTTCTCGGTGGCCTGGGCGCTGACGAAGATCTCGTCGGTCGTGGCCTCGCGCACCACTACGTCGCCGCTGATGAACAGGAAGCGCAGTTCCTCCTGCAGCGGCTGCAGCTTCGCCGCGGTGGCGGCGTCGGCGGCGACGGTGATCTCCGCCTCCAGCGCCGCGCCGATCACGCCATTGCCGCGCATCGGCTCCAGCACCTTGGCCACCTGCTCGCGCAGCGCCAGCAACTGCTCGAAGTCGGCCGCGCTCAGCGCCGCGTCTTCCGGCAACGGCGCCAGGCCTTCGTACCAGGTCGCGAACAGCACGTTGCCCAGGTGCGCGCCAGGCAGGTAGCCCCACAGTTCGTCGGCGGTGAAGCTCAGGATCGGCGCGATCCAGCGCACGAAGGCCTCGGCCACATGGAACATCGCGGTCTGCGCCGAACGCCGGCCGAGCGAGTCCTCGGCCATCGTGTACAGCCGGTCCTTGGTCACGTCCAGGTACAGCGAACCCAGGTCCACGCTGCAGAAGTTCAGCAGCGCCTGCACGATGGCGGCGAAGTCGTAGCGCGCGTAGGCGGCCTTGATCTGCTCCTGCACCTCGTAGGCGCGGTGCACGATCCAGCGGTCCAGCGCCACCAGTTCCGGCAGCGGCCGCAGGTGCACGGCCGGGTTGAAGCCGTGCAGGTTGCCGAGCAGGAAGCGCGCGGTGTTGCGCAGGCGCCGGTAGGCGTCGGCGTTGCGCTTGAGGATCTCCTGCGACAGCGACATCTCGTTGCTGTAGTCGGCCGAGGCGATCCACAGGCGCAGGATGTCCGCGCCAAGCGTCTTCATGATGTCCTGCGGCTCGATGCCATTGCCCAGCGACTTGGACATCTTGCGGCCGTGCTCGTCCACGGTGAAGCCGTGGGTCAGGCACTGCCGGTACGGCGCCGCGTGGTCCAGCGCCACGCCGGTCAGCAGCGAGGACTGGAACCAGCCGCGGTGCTGGTCGGAGCCTTCCAGGTACAGATCGGCCGGCTTGGGCAGGCCGCGCTCGGTCAGCACCGCCTCGTGGGTGACGCCGGAATCGAACCAGACATCGAGGATGTCGGTGATCTTGTCGTAGTCGCCCGCCTCGTCGCCGAGCAGCTCGGCGGCGTCCAGCGCGTACCACACGTCCACCCCGCCCTCCTCGACGCGGTCGGCGACCTGGCGCATCAGCTCGGTGCTGCGCGGATGCGGCTCGCCGGTCTCGCGGTGCACGAACAGCGCGATCGGCACGCCCCAGGTGCGCTGGCGCGAGATCGTCCAGTCCGGGCGTCCGGCGACCATGCCGGCGATGCGTGCCTGGCCCCAGGCCGGGTACCAGTGCACGCCCTCGATGGCCTGTAGCGCCTCGGCGCGCAGGTTGGCCTGCTCCATCGAGATGAACCACTGCGGCGTGGCGCGGAACGCGATCGGGGTCTTGTGCCGCCAGCAATGCGGGTAGCTGTGGACCATGCTGGCGCGCGCCAGCAGCAGCCCGCGCCCGGCCAGCAGGTCGGCGATGACGTCGTTGGCCTTCCAGATGTGCAGCCCGGCCAGTTCCGTGCCGTCGGCCGCGGGGGTCGACGGCAGGTACACGCCGCGTGCGTCCACCGGGTTGATCTGCGCGGCGTTGTAGCGCTCCAGCAGCCCGTACGGCTTGACCGCCGCGTAGTCCTCCTGGCCGTGGCCGGGCGCGGTGTGCACCGCGCCGGTACCGTCGGTATCGGACACGTGGGTGCCGAGGATCACCGGCACGTCGCGCTCGTCGTAGAAGGGATGCGCCAGCACCTGGTGCTCCAGCGCCGCGCCGGCGACGCGGCCATGCACCACCACCTCATCGACGCCGTAGCGCTGCAGCGCGCGCTCGGCCAGGGCATCGGCCAGCACCAGCCAGCGGCGGCGACCATCGCGGGCCGGGCCTTCCACCAGCGCATAGACCAGCTCCGGCCCCAGCGACACCGCCAGCGAGGCCGGCAGCGTCCACGGCGTGGTGGTCCAGATCGGCACCGCCACGTCCGCACCGTCCGGCAGGGTCGCACCGAACGCGGCGGCCAGCGCCGCACCGTCGCGGGCCGTGTAGGCCACGTCCACCGTCGGCGACTGCTTGTCGGCGTACTCGATCTCGGCCTCGGCCAGCGCCGAGCCGCAGTCGAAGCACCAGTGCACCGGCTTCACGCCGCGGGTCAGGTGGCCGTTCTCGACGATCCTGGCCAGCGCGCGGATCTCGTTGGCCTCGAAATGGAAGTCCAGCGTGCGGTACGGGTTGTCCCAGTCGCCGATCACGCCCAGGCGCTTGAAGTCGCGGCGCTGGATGTCGATCTGCTCGTTGGCGTACTCGCGGCACTTCTGCCGGAACTGCACCGCATCCAGCTTGACCCCGACCTTGCCGAACTTCTTCTCGATCGCGATCTCGATCGGCAGGCCATGGCAGTCCCAGCCCGGGATGTACGGCGCGTCGTAGCCGGACAGGTACTTGGACTTGACGATGATGTCCTTGAGGATCTTGTTGACCGCATGGCCGAGGTGGATCGCGCCATTGGCGTAGGGCGGGCCGTCGTGCAGCACGAACAGCGGCCGGCCCTGGGCGTTGTCGCGCAGCCGCGTGTACAGGCCCTCGCTCTCCCAGCGTGCCAGGATGTCCGGCTCGCGCTTGGGCAGGTCGCCGCGCATCGGGAACTCGGTCGCCGGCAGATGGAGGGTGGCTTTGTAGTCCTGGGTCACGGGCAGTTACCGGTCGGTGGTCTTCAGGGGGAGGTCCGCACGCGGGGCGGCGGACACGGGCGGCAGGCCCGCCACCGCAGGGGCGGCGAGCAATTGCCGCGCCAGCGCGGCGTCGCGGTGCATCTGCGCGGTCAGCGCCGGCAGATCGGCGAAGGTTTCCTCGTCGCGCAGCTTGGCGACGAACTCCACCTCGATGTGGCGACCGTACAGGTCGCCCTGGAAATCGAACAGGTGCGCTTCCAGCAGCGGCTCCACGCCCTGCACGGTCGGGCGGGTGCCGAAGCTGGACACCGACGGCCACGGCTGCGCCGCCACCCCGTGCACCCAGGTGGCGTAGATGCCGGACAGCGCCGGGGTCCGGCCGAACCGCAGGTTGGCGGTGGGATAGCCGAGCGTGCGCCCGAGCTGCTTGCCGCGCACCACGCGCCCGCCGATCGCGTACGGGCGGCCGAGCAGTTCGGCGGCATGGGCGAACTCGCCGGCCACCAGCAGCTCGCGGATGCGGGTGCTGGAGATGCGTTCCTCGCGCAGGTGCACCGGCGCGATCTCGTCGGCGGCGAAGCCGTGCTGGGCGCCCAGCGCACGCAGCAGCGCGATGTCGCCGCCGCGCTTGTGGCCGAAGCGGAACGCCGGGCCGATCCAGACCTCGCGCGCACGCAGGCGCTCGACCAGCACGCGCTGCACGAAGTCCTCCGCGCTCATCGAGGCCATGCGCCGGTCGAAGCGCAGCAGGCCGACGCTGTCGATGCCGAGTTGGAGCAGGCCCTGCACCTTGGCCCGGGCCAGGGTCAGCCGCGGCGGCGGCGCGGCCGGGGCGAAGAACTCGCGCGGCAGCGGCTCGAAGCTCAGCGCCACCGCCGGCACGCCCGCTTCGCGCGCGCGCGCGATCGCCTGCCGCACCAGCGCGCGGTGGCCCAGGTGCAGGCCATCGAAGGCGCCGATGCAGACCACGCTTCCCTGCGGGAACAGAGTCCCGCCCTCGACGTCTCTAAACAGCCTGCTCATTCCTCGGTCCGAAGCGCCGGCGCTGAAGCGCGCCGGCCGATGATGCGTAACCGTTGAGTATAACGGCTGGACCCGGGACCCGGGACCCGAGGCCTTGGGCCTTGGGCCTTGGGCCTTGGGCCTTGGGCCTTGGGCCTTGGGCCTGGGGGCCTGGGGGCCTGGGGGCCTGGGGGCCTGGGGGCCTGGGGGCCTGGGGGCCTAGGGGCCTGGGGCCTGGGGCCTGGGGGCCTGGGCCTGGGCCTGGGCTTGGCTTGGGACTTGGCTAGTCGTGCAGCGCCGGTTCGATCTGGCGGACGAGGCCTGCGAGACATCGCGGCTGGACAGCACGGCACTGCGCCGGCTCTTCGCCCCCCATACCGGGAGCGCGTGCCGGACTGGACATCGCGGGCTGGAGAAGACCACGCACCTGCGCTTCGTCATGCGGTTTGGTCACGCGCATACCTGGGGCACGCGCACTTGAAGAGATCGGTGCACCGAGGCGCAACGAGAACAGACGCGTCCGAACAGTCGGTCGTGACTGTCGATCGCTGAGCCACGCATGTCCGGCCCAAGCACTCAGGCGAGATCACTGCCCAGCTCGATTACGTGGCCGGTACACCACTATCGATGTGCGTCGAGCTTGACCAGGACATCGACCGATGCTATCAACATGAATATCTAACGGAATAGAAATCCCTGACCAAGGAGTGGAAATCTCATGACTGAGACAAGGGATTATCGCGCTCGCCTGATCGATCCTCAAACCTTGACGATTCTGTGCACATACACCTGCACCGCTGCATGCAGGCAATGTTGCTTCGAATCAAGCCCCAAAGTAGCAGGAAGGCTCGAGCGCGAAGCGCTTCTGGCTCGCATCAAGGAAGCCAAGAGTAAGTTTCAGAACCTCAAGATAGTTGTCTTCAGCGGCGGCGAGGCCACCCTTCTGAAAGAGGACCTTTATGAAGCCGTTGCTTTGTGTACGAGCCTAGGGCTCTTGACACGCATCGTTTCGAATGGCTCCTGGGGCAAGACAACACGATCCGCCCATCATGTCGCCGCAGAGCTGGCGGCTTCAGGCCTCTCGGAACTCAACATCAGCACCGGAAAAGATCACCAGGAATTCGTCTCCCAGGACAGCGTCATCAACGCAGCCCAAGCCGTCACCGACCGCATGATCCCAACACTGATCACCGTCGAGGCCGACGAAGAAAGAAACCGCCACTATCGCCATCTGGCATCGGATCCACGAGTACAGAAGTTGCTCAGGGGCGGATTTCTACGCATTCAGTCCAACAGCTGGATGCCCTTCCACAAGGACGCGGACGATCGAGACCAGGAAATCGACCACGAAAGCTTGAGAAATGGCTGCGACCAGATCTTCTCAAACGTCGTTGTCACGCCTCACGACAACCTGTCCGCGTGCTGCGGGTTGACACTCGAGCATATTCCAGAGATGCGCCTCGGCCGTTGTAACGGCAGCAACATGGACGAACTCTATTACGGCCAGTCCCAAGACTTCCTCAAATTCTGGATACACACGGATGGTCCATACGCGATCATCGAAAGTGTTCTAGGCAAGGAATCCGCCAAGATTCTTGATGGCGTCGTCCACATCTGCCAAGCCTGCGCAATTCTTCATAAAAATGACGAGGTAAAGCGCGCAGTGCTATCCCGTTATCAGCAGCTTGCGCCGGAAGTCATGACAAGGTTCTACCTGAAGCGAGCCCTGGAAGCTTCGAGCAAAGAAACCTCCCCCATCTCAGACAAGGAAGAGGAGACCACATGAAGAGAAGGAAATTCATACAGGCCGCCCTGGTTGCTCCGGTCGCCGCCACAGCCAGCGCCAGCGGCGCCAGCTCCGAAAGACTCTACGGAACCCCGCTGAGCGTTCAAGCCGACGGGGGCCAGGCGGCGGCAAGGTTCATGCTTCCGCTTTCGCAGACCGGTCTTCCAGCTGATTCGTGGGCGGAATTGGCGCGAGTCGCACAAGTCGTTGATGGCGTATTGACCTCTAGCGAAGATTCAACCCGCTTCCGTGCGTCCCCAGAGAAATTCCTTCGATCCCATGGGCTCGACGGCTCTGACAAGATACTCAATAGCGAAGTCACCAGGATGCTTGCCTGCGCAAGCGATCCAGCTGTTCGTCGCGCGTTAGAGAATTCAGACTGGGATGGTGCAATCAAACTCTTTAAGGCAGCCGGGCTCTTCGAGCAGCCCGACACGTCGGTGCTGACCAACCGCATCGCGACTGCGCTGCAAGGGAACTATGATGAAATCGCCAAGATTCTTCGCTCTGAAGGACTGGTCACGGAAAAAGAACAGGACCAGGCACTTCTGGAGCTCATCACCCACAGCTCCGGCACCCCAACGGAAGACGACTTGGCAGCGCTCTACCATCTGACTTCCTCTGGGCGCGTCACGCCTATGTTCTGCACAACCGTGACCATTTGTGTTGCGGCCGTGACAGCCGGCGCCGCGGTTACCGCAGTGGTCTATCTGATGGTGGCAGTCGTTTCTGCAGCTGCCGTTCTTACTCAGGTCAGCACCTCCGGCAGTTCGCCACAACTCCCGCAACTCGTTGACGATCGCGGAGGTGCGTTCAATGGAAGCATGACAAGGCTTGATCCGCTGTTGGTTAGGAACAGCCAGCGCACGCTGCGGCTTGGAGCAATCCTTGGTAACGCGGAACTTCAAACCCAGGTGTATCGAGACCTGATCTCACGCGAAGTGGATGCATTCATGCGCGCCATGGCCAGTGCAGGCCTCTTCCGCTTCGACGAGGCCCAACTCGGAACAGCGATATCCGCGGTCCAGGCCTATTCACTCAGGGTCTGCGGTCTAGCACCTCAAAGTGAGAGCCGGAGCAAGTGATGACGTTTAGATCAAAGATCGACTGGTGGTTAGCGGCCATCATGCTGACAGTGATCACTGTCTCTCTAGTGACCGTCGCAGCTGCGCTGCATGGACGATCCAATGGCGGCCTGCTAACGGCGGCATTGGTCATGGTCATCGGTGTCGTGCTGCCTGTCTGGCTTCTGCTTTCCACGGCTTACACCGTTGGACCAGAAGCCCTCATTGTTCGCAGCGGCCCGTTCAGGCAACGCATACCGCTGGATCAGATTGGCGACATCAGGCCCTCATCAAATCCAGTTTCCAGCCCAGCCCTCTCTCTTGATCGCCTTGAAATACATCACGGCCAGAACACAACCCTGGTCTCTCCGAAAGACAAACAGGGGTTCGTCAAGGCCATTAGAGACGCGCAAGGCGCATTGGGAAAACGCTGATCAGCCTGTGCCGATAGCAACGAAGGCGAGATCGGAATCGACCGATGGAACAGCAGGCATTGGCAAATTGCTGCGAATCAGGACGGATGAGCGGAATTGCCGGCAGCCGCGCCGAAACGTGCCCTGCCGAGGATGCAGCAGGCCTTGCCGCGGACGGCGTTGTGAGCGGCGATCTGGCTGTACCCGAAGGCGGGCTGGGCTTCCCGCCGATCGGTTAGTTGTGCCATGAGCGGCAACAGCAGCCCGGTGCGCCCTAAGAATGGCGCCCGGTTGGAACACCGTCAGCGTTGTCTTAGGCAAGCAATTCAAGCCATCCCGCGCATCCGCGCAAAATCCCGAATCCCGAATCCCGAATCCCGGGCCTGGGGCCCAGCCCCGGGCCCCGGGCCCCGCGCCTCACTGTTCCCGCAGATCCCGCGGCCGGAACCCCAGCGCCAGCAACGCCAGCAGGTACACCGCGCCGCCACCGCCGACCAGCAGCAGCAGGCCGCCGATGCGGTGCCACTTGTCCATCCCGGTGAACGCCGGCAGCCAATGCTGACCCAGCAGTAGCACCGCAATCATGGGCGCACAGGCAAGGCCCAGCCGCAGCAGGTAACCGCCCCAGCCCGGCTTGGGCTGGTAGACCTGGTCGCGGCGCAGCCAGCGCCACAGCAGCGACAGGTTGAGGTAGCTGGCCACCGCGCTGGCCAGGCCCAGCGCCAGGTGCAGGCCCGGCACCGCCTCCAGCGCCGCACGCACGCCCTGCGCGCGCAACTCGGCCGGCACCCACAACTGGTACAGGATCGCCAGGAACAGCAGGTTCAGCGCCATGTTGGCGACCAGCGCGGCGACGCCGGCACGCACCGGCGTGCGCGTGTCCTGGCGCGAGTAGAACGCCGGCAGCAGCACCTTGAGCAGGGCGAACGCCGGCAGGCCGAAGCTCAGCCCGAATACCGACATCGCCGCCATCCGCGTATCGAAGGCGGTGAACTTGCCGTACTGGAACAGGGTCGCCACCAGCGGCTGGCTCAACAACATCAAGCCCAGGGTCGCCGGCACCGCGATCAGCAAGGTGGTACGCAGCCCCCAGTCCAGCGCGTTGGAGAACCCGGCGCGATCGGTCTTGACGTGGTGCCGCGACAGCGCCGGCAGGATCACCGTGCCCAGGGCCACCCCGAACACACCCAGCGGCAGCTCCAGGAAGCGGTCGGCCTGCGACAGCCAGCTCTGCGAGCCGGCATACAGGAACGAGGCGATCACCGTGTCCAGCAGCAGATTGATCTGCGCGATCGAGGAGCCGAACAGGGTCGGCACCATCAGGGTCAGCACCCGGCGCACGTCCGGATGCTGCCAGCCCCAGCGCGGCAGGGTCAGCAGGTCGATGCCGCGCAGGGCCGGCAACTGGAACAGCAACTGCAGCACGCCGGCCACCAGCACCGCCCAGCCCATCGCCAGGATCGGCACCTGCAGCCGCGGCGCCAGCCACAATGCGCCGGCAATCATGCACAGGTTAAGGATCACCGGGGTCAGCGCCGGCAGGCCGAAGCGATGGAAGCTGTTGAGCGCACCGCCGGCCAGCGCGGTCAGCGACACGAACAGCAGGAACGGGAAGGTCAGCCGCAGCAGGTCGACGATCAGCCCGAACTTGGCCGGATTGTCGATCGAGCCAGGATTGAACAGCATCGCCATCTGCGGGGTGAAGAGCAGCCCCAGCGCGGTGACCAGCAGCAGCACTCCACCCAGGGTGCCTGACACCCGCGACATCAGCGCGCGCAGGTCGGCGTGCGGCCGGGTTTCCTTTACCTCGGTGAACACCGGCACGAAGGCGGTGGCGAACGAGCCTTCGGCGAACAGCCGGCGCAGGAAGTTGGGAATGCGGAACGCCACCCAGAACGCATCGCTGGTGGCGTTCGAGCCGAAGGAGTAGTTGATGGCCTGGTCGCGCACCAGGCCCAGCAGGCGCGACACCATGGTCATGCTGCTGAACGACAGCAGCCCGCGAAGCATGCGCGGCTGGCTCATGCGACGGCCCTCTTGACAATTGACTTGACGCGAATATTCGGACGCTTCATACTCTCCCGCTTGTTTTTATCCACCACACAGCTTTCCAGGAAACCACCACCGTGGCCAATATCAAGTCCGCCAAGAAGCGCGCCAAGCAGACCGTCGTGCGCAACGCGCGCAACACGGCTCAGCGTTCGATGCTGCGCACCGCCGTCAAGAAGGTCATCAAGGCCCTGGACGCCAACGACGCAGCCGGCGCCGAAGCCGCCTTCGCCATCGCCCAGCCGATCCTCGACCGTTTCAGCTCGCGTGGCCTGATCCACAAGAACAAGGCTGCCCGCCACAAGAGCCGCCTGAGCGCCCGCATCAAGGCGATCAAGACCGCCGCCTGATCGGCCGCCGTCGACGCCGGAAGCGCCTACGCTTCCGGCAGCACCATGAAAAAGCCCGGCCTTGGCCGGGTTTTTCGTGTGCGCGTCATCCCACGCTGCGCGCCGTCGCACGGCGCGGGACTCAGGAGGCATCGGCGGCCGCATCCAGCGCGTCCTCGCGCTGACGATCGAAGAACGCCATCACGTCCTTCATGATCGGCCAGGTACCTTCGCGGCCCAGCGCCGAGACCAGGTACCAGGGCTGGGTCCAGCCCAGCTCGGTGACGACCTGTTCGGCCAGCGCCCGCGCCTCGTCCTCGAACATCAGGTCGGCCTTGTTCAGCACCAGCCAGCGCGGCTTGGCCAGCAGCTCCGGGTCGTGCTTCTGCAGCTCGCGCTCGATCGCGCGCACCTGCTCGGTCGGCGACACGCCGTCCACGCCGCCTTCCATGGGCGCCAGATCCACCAGGTGCAGCAGCAGGCGGGTGCGCTGCAGGTGGCGCAGGAACTGCGCACCGAGGCCGGCGCCGTCGGCGGCCCCCTCGATCAACCCCGGAATGTCGGCGATCACGAAGCTGCGATAGGCCTCGACACTGACCACGCCCAGGTTCGGGTACAGCGTGGTGAACGGATAGTCGGCGACCTTCGGCGTGGCCGCGGACACCGCCCGGATGAAGGTGCTCTTGCCGGCATTGGGGAAGCCCAGCAGGCCGACGTCGGCCAGCAGCTTCAGCTCCAGCTTGAGCGTGCGCTCCTCGCCCTCCTCGCCCGGCGTCGCCTTGCGCGGCGCGCGCGTCACCGAACTCTTGAAGTGCATGTTGCCCAGGCCGCCCTTGCCGCCCTGCGCGACCAGCAGGCGGTCGCCGTGCGCGACCAGGTCGCCGATGACTTCGTCGGTCTCGACGTTGATCACCACGGTGCCGACCGGCACGGTGATGGTCAGGTCCTCGCCGGCCTTGCCGTACATCTGCCGGCCCATGCCGTTCTCGCCGCGCTGCGCACGGAACGCGCGCTGATGGCGGAAGTCGACCAGGGTGTTGAGATTCTCGTCGGCGACCAGCCACACGCTGCCGCCGTTGCCGCCATCGCCGCCATCGGGCCCACCCAGCGGGATGAACTTCTCGCGGCGAAAGCCGATGCAGCCATTGCCGCCATTGCCGGCCGTGACCTGGATTTCCGCTTCGTCTACGAGTTTCATGGATAACAACCGGGAATGGGGAATGGTGAATCGGGAATGGAAAAAGCGAGCCGTCACCGCGGCGACGATTCTATGTCGCAGCCGCAGATCGGCAAAATCCATCACTGCATTGCCTGACGCAACCAGGACAGGGCGAGTTCACGGGAGGCGCCTTTGCCATTCCCGATTCCCCACTCCCCATTCCCAGCCGCAAAACAAAAACCCCGCCGAAGCGGGGCTTTCGTCAGCAAGCCTGCGCCACGGCGCAGGCCCTGGACACCGGCGACTTACGCCTCGGTGACCACGCTCACGGTGCGGCGCTTCTTGGCGCCCTTCACCGAGAACTCGACCTTGCCGTCGACCAGCGCGAACAGGGTGTGGTCGCGGCCCAGGCCGACGCCGGCGCCCGGGTGGAACTGGGTGCCGCGCTGACGCACGATGATGTTGCCGGCTTCGATGGCCTGGCCGCCGAACATCTTCACGCCCAGGTACTTCGGGTTGGAGTCGCGGCCGTTGCGCGAGGAACCTACGCCTTTTTTGTGTGCCATGACTGCTGCTCCTTACTTCTTGTCGCCACCGGCGATGCCGGTGATCTCGATTTCGGTGTAGTGCTGCCGATGACCCTGACGCTTCATGTGGTGCTTGCGGCGGCGGAACTTGATGATGCGCACCTTGTCGGCGCGGCCGTGGGCCACGACCTTGGCGGTGACGGCGGCGCCTTTCAGCGCGTCGCCGATCTTGATGCCGTCGCTGTCGCCCAGCATCAGGATGTTGTCGAACGTGATCTCGTTGCCGGCTTCGACTTCGAGCTTTTCCACGCGGAGCGTTTCGCCCTGCGCGACGCGGTATTGCTTACCGCCGGTGACCAGTACTGCGTACATGACCAGACTTCCTCTGTAGTTATTGTGGTCGTTCCTGCCGTGCCGTTTCGGGCAGACAGGAGCGGGATTGTAAGCCGCCGCGCGCGGCAGGGTCAAGCCCACCCAGGCCCGGACTGTCAAGCCCCGCGGGCCGGCGCGGCTGCCTGAACCAGCCAGCCGCCGGCGCCCGGCGGCGCTGGCATCTGCGGCAATTGCCCCCACCTGACAAGCTGGGTACGCTGATCGATTGCCGTCCCCTTTCCGCCCCCACACTGGCCAGCGGCACCGCCACGGCCGGCACATTCCGGAATCTCTTCATGGCGATGGATTACATCCGCATCCGCGGCGCGCGGACGCACAACCTCAAGAATCTCGACCTCGACCTGCCCCGCGACAAGCTGATCGTGATCACCGGCCTGTCCGGGTCCGGCAAGTCCTCGCTGGCGTTCGACACCATCTACGCCGAAGGCCAGCGCCGCTACGTGGAGTCGCTGTCGGCGTACGCGCGGCAGTTCCTCAGCGTGATGGAGAAGCCCGACATCGATCACATCGAAGGCCTGTCGCCGGCGATCGCGATCGAACAAAAGTCGACCTCGCACAACCCGCGCTCGACCGTCGGCACCATCACCGAGATCTACGACTACCTGCGCCTGCTGTACGCACGCGTCGGCCAGCCGCGCTGCCCCGACCACGGCTATCCGCTGGAGGCGCAGACCGTCAGCCAGATGGTCGACCAGGTGCTGACCCTGGACCCGGAGCAGCGCTACATGCTGCTGGCGCCGGTGATCCGCGAGCGCAAGGGCGAGCATGCGCAGGTGTTCGAGCAACTGCGCGCGCAGGGCTTCGTGCGCGTGCGCGTGGACGGCGAGCTGTACGAGATCGACGCGGTGCCGGCGCTGGCGCTGCGCCAGAAGCACACCATCGAGGCGGTGATCGACCGCTTCCGCCCGCGCGAGGACATCAAGCAGCGCCTGGCCGAGAGCTTCGAGACCGCGCTGAAGCTGGCCGACGGCATGGTGGCGGTGCAGTCGCTGGACGACACCGCGGCCGCGCCGCACCTGTTCTCCTCCAAGTACAGCTGCCCGGTCTGCGACTACTCGTTGCCGGAGCTGGAACCGCGCCTGTTCTCGTTCAACGCGCCGATGGGCGCCTGCCCGAGCTGCGATGGCCTGGGCGTGGCCGAGTTCTTCGATCCGGAGCGGGTGGTGGTGCATCCGGAGCTGTCGCTGTCGGCCGGCGCGGTGCGCGGCTGGGACCGGCGCAACGCGTACTACTTCCAGCTGATCGCCTCGCTGGCCAAGCACTACAGGTTCGACGTCGACGCGCCCTGGCAGTCGCTGCCGGCGAGCGTGCGCCAGGCCGTGCTGTACGGCAGCGGCGACGAGACCATCACCTTCACCTACTTCACCGACGCCGGCGGCCGCACCCAGCGCAAGCATCGCTTCGAGGGCATCATCCCCAACCTGGAGCGCCGCTACCGCGAGACCGAATCGCCGGCGGTGCGCGAGGAACTGGCCAAGTACATCAGCGAACGGCCGTGCCCGGACTGCAAGGGCGCGCGCCTGAACAAGGCCGCGCGCAACGTGTTCGTCGCCGACCGTCCGCTGCCGGACCTGGTGGTGCTGCCGATCGACGACGCGCTGAGCTTCTTCCGCCAGCTCGACCTGCCCGGCTGGCGCGGCGAGATCGCCAGCAAGATCGTCAAGGAGATCGCCGAGCGGCTGGGCTTCCTGGTCGACGTCGGCCTGGATTACCTGACCCTCGAACGCAAGGCCGACACCCTGTCCGGTGGCGAGGCGCAGCGCATCCGCCTGGCCAGCCAGATCGGCGCCGGCCTGGTCGGGGTGATGTACGTGCTCGACGAGCCGTCGATCGGCCTGCACCAGCGCGACAACGAACGCCTGCTCGGCACCCTCACCCGCCTGCGCGACCTCGGCAACACGGTGATCGTGGTCGAGCACGACGAGGACGCGATCCGCCTGGCCGACTACGTGCTGGACATCGGCCCCGGCGCCGGCGTGCACGGCGGCGAGGTGGTCGGCCAGGGCAGCGTGCAGGACCTGCTGAAGGCGCCGCGCTCGCTGACCGGGCAATACCTGTCGGGCAAGCGCCGCATCGAGATCCCGGCCAAGCGCCACAAGGCCAATCCGAAGATGACCCTGCACCTGCGCGGGGCTACCGGCAACAACCTCAAGAACGTCGACCTGGACATCCCGGCCGGCCTGCTGACCTGCATCACCGGCGTGTCCGGTTCGGGCAAGTCGACGCTGATCAACGACACCTTGTTCACCCTGGCGGCGAACGAGATCAACGGCGCCTCGCACAGCGTGGCGCCGTACCGCGAGATCGAGCACCTGGACCTGTTCGACAAGGTCGTGGACATCGACCAGTCGCCGATCGGCCGCACCCCGCGCTCCAACCCGGCCACCTACACCGGCCTGTTCACCCCGCTGCGCGAACTGTTCGCGCAGGTGCCGGAAGCTCGCTCGCGCGGCTACTCGCCGGGCCGCTTCAGCTTCAACGTGCGTGGCGGCCGTTGCGAGGCCTGCCAGGGCGACGGCCTGATCAAGGTGGAGATGCACTTCCTGCCGGACGTGTACGTGCCCTGCGACGTCTGCCACGGCAAGCGCTACAACCGCGAGACGCTGGAGATCCTGTACAAGGGCTTCAACATCAACGACGTGCTGGAGATGACCGTCGAGGATGCGCTGAAGTTGTTCGAGCCGGTGCCGTCGATCGCGCGCAAGCTGGAGACCCTGGTCGACGTGGGCTTGAGCTACATCAAGCTCGGGCAGAGCGCGACCACCCTGTCCGGCGGCGAGGCGCAGCGCGTGAAGCTGTCCAAGGAACTGTCGCGGCGCGATACCGGCCGCACCCTGTACATCCTCGACGAGCCGACCACCGGCCTGCACTTCCACGACATCGAGGCGCTGCTGGGCGTGCTGCACAAGCTGCGCGACGAGGGCAACACCGTGGTGGTGATCGAACACAACCTGGACGTGATCAAGACCGCGGACTGGATCGTCGACCTCGGCCCGGAAGGCGGCCACCGCGGCGGCACCATCCTGGTCACCGGCACGCCGGAAGACGTGGCGGCGTGCCCGCAGTCGTACACCGGCCAGTTCCTGGCGCGGATGCTGCCCTCCACCAGCGCGCGCCCGGAGCAGCCGGCGGCGATGGCCAACAAGCCCGACGCGCGCCCGCCGCGCAAGGCCAAGCCGGAGAAGCCGGCGAAGAAGCAGGCGGTGGCCGCCAAGAGCGGCAAGGCCAGCAAGAGCACCACCAGTACCGGCACCAAGAAGAAGAAGGACGTTTGATGAGCAGCGAACACAAGATCCTGGCGCGCATTCCGATCAGCGTGCGCTGGCGCGACATGGACAGCATGGGTCACGTCAACAACGCCAAGTACATCTCCTACCTGGAAGAGGCGCGCGTGCGCTGGATGCTGGGCGTGGAAGGCGTCTCCATGAGCGACCGCATCGCACCGGTGGTGGTGGCGACCAACGTCAACTACCGCGCGCCGATCGTGTGGCCCAACGACATCCTGGTCGAACTGTTCGTCGAGCGCCTGGGCACCAGCAGCGTGACCATCGGCCACCGCATCGTCGACCAGCAGGACGAGAGCCGGCTCTATTCCGACGGCCACGTGGTGGTGGTGTGGATGGACACCCAGACCGGCAAGAGCGCGCCGCTGCCTGAGGCCGTACGCAAGGCGACGAGCTGACGCCTGCGCTTGCGCCGGACCCGACCCGGCGCATCGCCCCCTTTGCAGTGACCTGCCCACGCAGGAGCAGCGTGCGCTCCTTGTGGGAGGGACTTCAGTCCCGACGACGGATGGTGTCAGCCGACGCGGGGCTTCGCCTGTCGCGGCTGAAGCCGCTCCTACGAGGTACCAAGGAACTCCCCCTACATCGCCTGCTTGCGCACGGTCAGCGTCGCATCGGCCTTGCCCCCGCCTTCCAACTGCAGCTGCAGCGGCACGGCCTGGCCTTCGGTCAGCGCGCCCTTGCCCTGCATCAGCATCAGGTGCATGCCGCCCGGCTTGAGTTCCACGCGCGCGCCAGGCGCCAGCGGCACGCGCTCGACCGCGCGCATGCGGCTGACGCCGGCCACGACCGTGGTCTCGTGCAACGACACATCGCCGAAGCCGGGGCTGCTGGCGCCGGTGACCGTGACCGGCTTGGCGCAGCCGTTGTGGAGTACGCCGTAGCCGGCGGTCATCGGCATCGCCGGATTCGGCGGCAGCCGCACCCAGCCCTGCTCGAGGGTGACGCAGGCCGGCTGCGCGGCCGACGCCGCGGTGGCGACCGTGCACAGCACCATCAATACGCCAGCGAATGGTTTGGTTATCATCGCCGCGGTTCCTTCTTCGAAAGCAGACCGCAGCATGACGACGCTCATCGACGTGATCAACCACGGCCCCATCCGCGAGCTGCGCCTGGCGCGGCCGCCGGTCAATGCGCTGGACACCGAACTGTGCGGCCAGTTGATCCAGGCCATCGAGCAGGCCGGCGCCGACGGCGCGCACGGCCTGGTGCTGTCGGGCAACGAACGCCTGTTCTCCGCCGGCATGGACGTGCCGCACCTGCTGAGTCACGGCGACGACCGCGCCAAGCTGCTCGCCAGCTGGCAGCAGTTCTTCGGTGCGGCGCGCGCGCTGGCCGCCAGCCCGATCCCGGTGGTGGCGGCGCTGACCGGCCACGCCCCGGCCGGCGGCTGCGTGCTGGCGCTGTGCTGCGACTACCGGGTGATGGCGCGCAGCCCCGAGCCGGCGCGCCCGGTCACCATCGGGCTCAACGAGACCCAGGTCGGCCTGGTCGCGCCGGAAGGCATCCAGCGCCTGCTGCGGCGGGTGGTCGGCGCGCACAGCGCCGAGCGTCTGCTGGTCGGCGGCGACCTGGTCAGCGCCGAGCGCGCACTGGAGATCGATCTGGTCGACGAACTGGTCGATGCCGACCTGGTGGTGGCGCGCGCGCTGGCCTGGCTGCTGGACCTGCTGAAGCGGCCGCGGCAGCCGATGCTGCAGACCCGGGCCATCGCCCGCGCCGACCTGCGCGCGGCGCTGGCCGACGAACATATCGGCCTGGAGCGCTTGATCGACGACTGGCAGGCGCCGGACACCCAGGCCGCGCTGCGCGCGCTGGCGGCGCGGCTCGGCAAGGGCTGAGCGCGGCGGCAGGCGGGCACGCGCGGACGGCCCGGTATAATCGGCCCACGTCCGTCGCCAGGCCCCGCCTCTTGTCCGCCAAGCCCGCCCCCGTCGTCTCCGAACTGATCGAGCTGCTGTCGCTGGAGCGGCTGGAGGACAACCTGTTCCGCGGCCAGAGCCGCGACATCGGCACCAAGTACGTGTTCGGCGGCCAGGTGCTGGGCCAGGCGCTGTCGGCGGCACAGGCCACGGTGGAGAACGCGCGCCGCGTGCATTCGCTGCACGCCTACTTCCTGCGCGCCGGCGACATCGAGCACCCCATCGTCTACGACGTGGACCGCACCCGCGACGGCGGCAGCTTCTCGGTACGCCGGGTCACCGCGATCCAGCACGGCAAGGTGATCTTCTTCTGCGCGGCCTCGTTCCAGGAACAGGAGGACGGCGCCACCCACCAACTGAAGATGCCGGAAGTGCCGCAGCCGGAAGACATCGAGCCGACTCCGGCGGCGCGCCCGGAAGTGCTGGCGACGCTGCCGACCAAGGTGCAGCGCTGGCTCTCGCGCGGCGGCCCGTTCGAGTTCCGTCACGTGTATCCGCGCGACGAACTGAATCCGCCCAAGCGCCCGCCGTTCCAGCAGATGTGGCTGCGCCTGAGCGAGCCGGTCGGCGATGCGCCGGAACTGCACCAGGCGCTGCTCGCCTACGCCTCGGACTTCCACCTGCTCGGCACAGCCACCTTCCCGCACGGCATCAGCTATTACACGCCGAACGTGCAGATGGCTTCGCTCGACCACGCGCTGTGGTTCCACCGCCCGTTCCGCGCCGACGACTGGCTGCTGTACTCGCTGGACAGCCCCAGCGCGCAGGGCGCGCGCGGCCTGGCGCGCGGGCAGTTCTTCACCCGCGACGGGACCCTGGTGGCGAGCACCGCACAGGAAGGCCTGATCCGCGTGGTCCCTGACGCCGACGCCGCGGCGCAGGTTCCGGCAAAGCGCTGAGGACACGGACATGCGCCAGATCTTCAGCAGCCAACGCGTGGAAACCGCCGAAGGCGTCGCCGCCCTGCTGCGCGATGCCGGCATCGAGGTGCGGCTGAGCAACGGCCGTTCCTACCGGACCCGCCGCAGTGGCCAGTTCAGCTATCTGGATCCGGTGGCAGCGCAGGCGCAGCCCACGGTGTGGGTGGTGCATGCCAACGACCAGCCGCGCGCGCGCGAACTGCTGCGCGACGCCGGCCTGCTCGACAGTACCCGCCGCGCCCCGGAACAAGGCCGCGCGCCCTATCTGAACGAGTTCCGCTCGCAGGTGGCGCCGGACGCCGGCAAGCGCTGGGCCTGGCGCATCCGCATCGCCCTGTTGCTGGCGATCGGTGCGGTGGCGCTGATCACCGTGCTGCGCCATCGCGACAACCGGGCGCCCATCGCCGCACCGGCACAACCCGCCGCGACGCAGCCGGCCAAGGCGCCTGCACAGGACACCGGCAGCGACGAAGTGCGCGTGCGCGTGCAGCCGGCACCGCGCGGCAACTGAGCCGCGCCGAGCGCAAGGCGACGCCTGCGCGATGTCGCCCATGAGGGTGACAGTCAGCCGGTGATCGCCTCCTGTGCATGACGGCGCGACGCGAGGCAGCAGGTTTCTTCGCACACAAAAAACGCCCCTGCGCACGGGGCGCAGGGGCGCTGTCGATCGGCGCCTTGGTGCAGAGACGCCGCGGCCCTCGCCGCGGCGGATGGCTCAGTTGCTGTCCGGAGCCGGCATCGGCGGCGGCGGTGCGTCGCCACCGCGCGGGCCGTCCGGGCGATGCGCCCAGCGCTTGGCCTGCGCCGCATCGAACTCGGCGCGGCTGAGCATGCCGTCCTTGTTGGTGTCGGCGGCGGCGAACCAGGCATCGCGATGCTGCTTGGCGCGCAGCTCGAAGTCGGCACGGTCGATGTAGCCGTCCTTGTTCACGTCCATCTTGTCGAAGCGCGCGGCGAGCTTGGGATCGGCCTGCGCTTCGGCGCGACTGATGCGGCCGTCCTTGTTGGTGTCCAGCTTGGCCATCATCGCGCCGGGCACGCCGTGTTCGCCCGGGCCACTCGGGCCGCCACGGCCACCATGGCGGCCGTGACGCGGCCACTCGTCGCGGCTGAGCTTGCCGTCGTGGTTCTTGTCCAGCGCGTCGAAATGCTCGGCCAGGCGCGGATCGGCGGCGGCCTCGCTGCGGTCGATGACGCCGTCGCCGTTCTTGTCGAGCGCGGCGATACCGCCGGCATCGGCGGGCGCGGCAGGATCGGCCGGCGGCGGGGTAACGGCGTAGGCGGCGCCGGAGAGCACGGCCAGCACGGCCAGGGCAAGCAGCGGATTGCGAGACTTCATGGGTCACTCCCTGAGGATGATGGGAACCTGCCGGGACGGCAGGCGTCCGGCGCCGCGGGCGGCCCGTGCATCGGGCCGGCGCCGTGGCGCCTTCCCTGCAGACAACGCCCCGTCGCCGCCACGGTTGACCGGCTGCCGGGCGTATTCATGGTGCGGACAGTCGCGGCCCCTGCGATGGCGAAGCGCTATGCTCGGCGCATGGCCATCCACTCCGACGCCAGCGACGACCTGCGGCTGTTCCAGACCGGCCAGCACGCGTGCGGCTACTGGCCCGAGCGGCAGGCGCGCGACCTGGTGCTGGACCCGCACGATCCGCGCCTGGGGGCGCTGTATCCGCTGGCGTTGAGCTGGGGCTTCCGCCGCTCCGGTGACCTGGTCTACCGCCCGCACTGCGACCACTGCCGCGCCTGCGTGGCGGTGCGCATCCCGATCGAGGACTTCGCGCCCGATCGCAGCCAGCGCCGCTGCCTGGCGCGCAATGCCGATATCGAGGTGCGCATCGTCGCCGCCGAGCGCAGCGAGGAACAACTGGCGCTGTATCAACGCTACCTGCGCCATCGCCATCCCGGCGGCGGCATGGACGATCACGGCGCACACGAGTTCGACCAGTTCCTGATCGGCCGCTGGTCGCATGGGCGCTTCCTGGAACTGCGGCAACGCCTGCCGGACGGCCGGCGTGGGCCGCTGCTGGCGGTGGCGGTGACCGACATCGCCGAGCAGGCGCTGTCGGCGGTCTACACCTTCTACGACCCGGACGCCGGCGCACGCGGCCTGGGCACGCTGGCGATCCTGCAGCAGATCGCCTGGGCGCGACGCGAGGGTCTGCGCCACCTGTACCTGGGCTACTGGATCCGCGGCCACCAGAAGATGGACTACAAGCGCCGCTTCCGGCCGCTGCAGGCCTACGACGGACGCCACTGGCGCGACTTCGACGACTACCTGCGCCAGCTCGGCGGCTAGCCGACGGCCACTGGCGCAGCGCGGCCTGGCCGGTGCCGCCGCGGGTGGTTGCGCCATCGTGCCGACATGCAGCGCATGCGAAACTGGGCGCATGACATCACGCCTCTTCCTGCTCGCCCTGACCCTGCTGTGCGGCGCCTGCGCGCACACCGTTCCCACTTCTTCCACGATGACCGACGCTGCCGCGCCAGCCGCCACGACGCTGCGGCTGGCCACCTACAACACCTCGCTCAATGCCGACGAACCCGGCGGCCTGATCGCCGCGCTGCAGGGCGACAGCGCGCAGGCGCGCAAGATCGCCGCGGTGCTGCAGCAGGTGCGCCCGGACCTGGTGCTGCTCAACGAGTTCGACTACGACGACGCGCACCGCGCCGCCGATCTGTTCGAACAACGCTACCTGGCGGTGCCGCAGCCGCACGGCGGCGCGGCGCTGCGCTATCCGTATCGCTACCTGGCGCCGGTCAACACCGGCGTGCCCAGCGGCCTGGACCTGGACAACGACGGGCACATCGGCGGCGAAGGCCGCGCGCGCGGCAACGACGCCTGGGGCTACGGCCTGCATCCCGGCCAGTACGGCATGCTGCTGCTGTCCAGGTACCCGATCGACACCGCCGCGGTGCGCAGCTTCCGCCTGTTCAAGTGGAGCGCGATGCCCGGGGCGCTGCGTCCGGTCGATCCGGCCACCGGCCGCTTCTTCTACAGCGACGCGGTGTGGGCGCAGCTGCGGCTGTCGTCGAAATCGCATTGGGACGTGCCGGTGCGCACCCCGCTGGGCGTGCTGCATGCGCTGGTGTCGCATCCGACCCCGCCGGTGTTCGACGGCGCGGAGAAGCGCAACGCGGCGCGCAACCACGACGAGCTGCGGCTGTGGCGCGACTACCTGGACGATGCCGGCCGCGGCACCGCGCGCTGGCTGTGCGACGACGCCGGCCGCTGCGGCGGCCTGGCCGCCGATGCGCAGTTCGTCCTGCTCGGCGACCTCAACAACGACGTGATCGACGGCGAAGGCCGCCACGATGCGATCCGTGCACTGGTGACGCATCCGCGCGTGCTGCACTACCCCACTCCGCACAGCGCCGGCGGCGAGGAGACCACGCGCGCCTACGCGGCCAATGGCGTCGCGCACCGCGGCCCGCCGCAGCAGGTCACCGGCGATTTCGGGCCCAAGGCCGGCACCATGCGCCTGGACTACGTGCTGCCGTCGCGCCGCTTCCGCTACCTGGACAGCGGCGTGTTCTGGCCGGCGTCCAGCGATCCCGCCGCCGCCATCGCCGACGGCAGCGACCACCATCTGGTCTGGGTCGACGTCGCCGCGGGACCGTAAGCGCAGGCGAAAGAACACCGCGCAGGTCGCGACGCGGCCCGCGCGACCAGCATCGGCGGACCCATGGGCCGCCGCGTCGTTTCTGGCAGACCATGGCCCGCGTAGCCCGGGGACCGCCTGCCGCGCCAAGCACCGCCATCGGCCTTGATCCAGATCAAGGGCAAACCCGCGCCGACGCGGTCCAATGCCTCCCGCACCCGGTCGGGATGCGCAAGCGGAAGGCGAGCATGCGAACGCAACAGTTGCAACAGGCGCTGGAAGGCCTCAACGGCGCCACCGCCGACATCGAGGCCTCGGCGCTGATCTCCCTGGACGGGCTGATGATCGCCTCGGCGATGCCGCAGGGCATGGACGAGGACCGGGTCGGCGCGATGTCGGCGGCGCTGCTCGCGCTGGGCGAACGCAGCGCGCGCGAGCTGGCGCGCGGCACGCTGGAGCGGGTGCTGATCCAGGGCGAACTCGGCTACGTGATCATGAGCGCGGCCGGCCGCGAGGCGGTGCTCACCGTGCTGGCCAAGCCCAGCGCCAGGCTGGGCCTGGTGTTCCTGGACATCAAGCGCGCCGCGCAGGCGCTGCAGCAGATCCTGTAGGGCGCCGCCATGCCGCTGCCGCCGATGGATCCGCCGCACGAGCCGCACCGCAGCGCCGAGCTGCGCTATCACGATGGCAGCCGCCGCACCGTGTACTGGAGCGAACGTGAGGTGGCCTACCCCGATGGACGCCTGATCGTCTCGCGCACCGACCTGGACGGTGTCATCACCCACGCCAACGACGCCTTCGTCGAACTCAGCGGCTGGCCGCGCGAACTGCTGATCGGCGCGCCGCACTGCATCCTGCGCCACCCGGAGATGCCGCGGCGCGCATTCCGCGAACTGTGGGACACCGTGCTGGCCGGCGAGAAGTGGCACGGCTACGTCAAGAACCTGCGCCGCGACGGCGCCTGCTATTGGGTCTATGCCACCGCGTTGCCGAACGTGCGCGACGGCCGCGTGGTCGGCTTCACCTCGGTACGGCGCAAGCCCTCGCGGCGGCGCATCGAGGCGCTGCAGCCGTTGTACGCGCAATGGCTGCAGGACGAACAGGCGGAGACGCCGGCATGAGCTGCACGTTCCTGGTCGCGCCGGACTTCGCGCCCGAATACTTCGGCGGCTGGTACCTGCTCAGCACGGTGCTGCAACGCCGCGCCGGCATCGGCCTGCGCCTGCTGATGCCGGCCGATGCCGCCGAACAGCGGCAATTGCTGGACGACAGCGTCGTCGACCTGGTGTACGCCAGCCCGTTCGACGCCAGCGCCTTGATCCGCGACCGCGGCTACCTGCCGCTGGTGCGACCGCGCGGCCGCGCCGACGAGGTGGTGATCGCGACCGCGGCCGAGGCGCCGGCGCGTTGCGTGGAAGACCTGTCCTACGGCTGCCGCATCGCGCTGACCGCCAACCACGACGTGCGCCTGATCGGCCTGCGCCTGCTGGAACCGGCCGACCTGGAGCCGGAACGCATCGCCTGGCGCCCGGCCAGCAGCTACGCCGCGGTGGCGCGGTTGCTGCTTGAGGGCGAAGCCGACGCCGGCCTGTTCCTGGCCACCGCCTACCACGGCCTGTCGCGGCTGACTCGCGCGCGGCTGCGCCCGCTGGTGGAAAGCGCGCTGTGCGACATCGGCCACGTGCTGCTGGCGCATCCACGCCTGGGCCCGCAACTGCCGGTGCTGCGCGACGCCCTGCTCGCGCTCGGCGATGCCGCGCACCGCGACGACCAGGCGGTGCTGGACGCGCTGGGCCTTGAGCAGGGCTTCGAGGCGATGGCCACGGAGGACGCCGAATTCATGATCGACCTGATCGACACCCTGCTGGACTGAGGCGCCCATGGCCACCACTCCCGCTCGCGATCCCGCACGCCTGGTGATGCGCATCCATGCCCGCGCATTGCTGCGCGACCCGCGCGACGCCGCCGCGCACCTGGCGCGGCTGCACGCGGCGCTGCAGTTGCACGACAACGAACCGACCCAGGGCGTGCTCGCCGACCTGTTCGTGGCGCTGCCACGCCACGACATCGCCTTGCGCCAGTTGGCGCTGCAGATGGCCGCGACGCATCTGCCGCCGCACGTGGCCGAGGCCTTCCAGCGCCACAGCCAGGGCCACGCGCTGCTGCCGATCAACGCCCTGGCCACGCGCTGGAGCGTGCTGGCGCGACCGTCCGCCGACGTGCCGGCGCGGGTGCGCCGGGCCAGCCCGGACCATTCGCGGCGGATGGTGCGCGAGGTGGTGGACGCGCTGTGCGACGGCGCGCCGATCGCCGCGGCGCGCTGCGAGCGCGAGTTCCTGGACTATTGCATCAGTTGCCAGGACAAGCTCGCCTTCATGCTCGCCACCCGCGAACTGCGCCGCCATGCGCTGGCCCTGGGCGACCGCTGGGACCGCACCGCGCGCTGGCTGCAGCAGCGCGAGCCGCTGGGCGGCCGCAGCGTCGACGCCCTGTCCTTTTCCAGCGCGAGTGCGCCGCGATGACCGCCTTCGAACCGAGCAACTCCGAACCGACCTGGCTGATGCCGACCCCGCACGGCGTGCTGCACGGCTTCGCCAGTGCCACGCCGGACCGCATGCAGCGCGCGCTGCAACTGCTGCTCGGCGCGCACGGCGCGCTGTCGCTGCAGGAATGGCGCCAGCGCGTGGGCGGCGACGCGCAACGCCTGCTGCAGGACGCGCGCGAACAGCAATGGGTGCAATTGCTGCGGCGGGCGGTACCAGGCCCGGAAATCCGCCTGGACGACTTCGCCCAGCACGTGATCGCGCCGCTGTCGGCCGAACGCCGCGCGGTACTCGCCTCCGACAGCGGCTTCTGCCTGGGCCATGCCGGCCTGGACCAGGAACAGGCCGAGACGCTGAGCGTGGCCGCGGCCGACTTCTCCGGCTTCGCCCAGCGCCAGAGCGCGCGCGGCTGGCACGGCGCGCACCGCTACGTGGCCTTCTACAGCGAGCCGCAGTTGCTGCTGCCGGACTGGTCGTTCGTGCCGTTCTGGGTCGACGGCGCCGGCTACTGGCTGGTGCTGGGCGGCGAGGCGCTGCTCAACAACCTGGCGATGGTGGAACTGGTGTGGAGCATCCGCCTGGCCGCGGCGCGGTTTGCGCCGCCGGCTTGAAGGGACGGGATTGGGGATTCGGGAGTGGGGATGAAAAGCGGGCTCGCCTTGCGGCCCGCTTTTCCTGTGCGCGAATCTTCAGGCGTCTAGATCGATGGTGAGGGCGGCGGCGGCGTCGCGGGCGGTCTGGCGCGCCTGCTCGATGTCGGCGCCGCGGGCCAGGGTCACGCCGACGCGGCGGTGGCCGTGCACGCTGGGCTTGCCGAACAGGCGCAGGGCGGTGTCCGGCGCCTGCAGCGCGGCGCCGACGTTGCCGAAGCGCGGTACGCCTTCGCCGTGCGCCAGCAGCGCACACGAGGCCGAGGGGCCGCTCTGCCGGATCGACGGGATCGGCAGGCCGAGGATCGCGCGCGCATGCAGGGCGAACTCGCTCAGTTCCTGCGACACCAGGGTGACCAGGCCGGTGTCGTGCGGGCGCGGCGACACTTCGCTGAACCAGACCTCGTCGCCCTTGACGAACAGCTCCACGCCGAACAAGCCCCAGCCGCCGAGCTCGTCGGTGACCGCGCGGGCGATGTCCTGCGCGCGCTGCAGGGCCAGCGCCGACATCGGCTGCGGCTGCCAGCTCTCGCGATAGTCGCCGTCCTTCTGCCAGTGCCCGATCGGATCGCAGAACGCGGTGCCGCCGGCATGGCGCACGGTCAGCAGGGTGATCTCGTAGTCGAAGTCGATGAAGCCTTCGACGATGCAGCGGCCGGCGCCGGCGCGGCCACCGGTCTGCGCGTATTCCCAGGCCGCATCGATGTCGGCGGCGCTGCGCAGGGTGCTCTGGCCCTTGCCGGAGGACGACATCACCGGCTTGACCACGCACGGCAGGCCGACCGCGGCGATCGCCTCGCGGTACTGCTCGGGCGTGTCCACGAAGCGGTACGGCGAGGTCGGCAGGCCCAGGGTCTCGGCGGCCAGGCGGCGGATGCCTTCGCGGTCCATGGTCAGCCGCGCCGCACGCGCCGTCGGAATCACCCGCTGGCCGAGGTCGCGCTCCAGCGCCACCAGCGTTTCGGTGTGGATCGCCTCGATCTCCGGCACGATCAGGTGCGGCTGCTCGCGCGCGATCAGTTCGCGCAGCGCCATCGCATCGAGCATGTCGACCACGTGGCTGCGGTGCGCGACCTGCATCGCCGGTGCATCGGCATAACGGTCCACCGCGATGACCTCCACGCCGAAGCGCTGCAGTTCGATCGCCACTTCCTTGCCGAGTTCGCCGGAGCCGAGCAGCAGCACGCGGGTGGCGGAAGCGGACAGCGGGGTTCCCAGAGTGACCATGACGGCGGCGCCTGCGCGAAGAGGGGGACCGTATTCTAACGGGCCGGCGCCCCGTGCCGGCGCAGGGCCGGCTACGCCATCGCCGTCGCGCAGCGAGGTGCTATCTTCTGCAGCGTCACTGGGAATGTCTCGCCATGCACGCACGCAGCGTCGGAAATCGCTTCGGCACGCCCTGCCGCACCGCCGGGGAGCGCCCATGCACTCGTTGATGCCGGCCGAAGCCTACATCGACGAGGCCTGGTTCGCGCGCGAGCGCGAGCTCCTGATGAAGCCGCTGTGGCAGTTCGTGGCCCCGCGCATGCTGCTGGACAAGCCCAATGCCTTCGTGCGCCGCTCGGTGTGCGGCGTGGACGTGGTGGTGCAGAACATCGACGGCGAACTGCGCGCCTTCGACAACCTGTGCCTGCACCGGCAGAACCCGCTGCAGCAGCAACCGCAGGGCGTGCGCCCGCTGGTCTGCAGCTACCACGGCTGGCGCTACGGCGCCGACGGCAGCGTGGACAACATCCCCTTCCAGGACGATGCCTACCGCCTGGCACCGGAGGCGCGCGCCTGCCTGCGGCTGCGCCGCTTCGCGGTGGCCTGCATCGGCAAGCTGGTGTTCGTGAACCTGTCGGCCGCGCCGATGCCGCTGGAGGCGCAGTTCTCGCTGGAGGCGCTGGAGATGCTGCGCGCCGCGTCCGAGCAGTTCGACGACGAAGTGCTGGTGGCGACCTTCGAGGCCGACTTCAACTGGAAGCTGGCCTACGAGAACCTGCGCGATGCCCTGCACCCGCGCTTCGTGCATGCGCGCACGCTGGCGCAGCAGGTGAAGTTCCAGGTGCAGATGGACGATGCCGGCGTCGCCGAGGCGCGCCGCTACCACGCCGAGGGCAGCGCCTCGCGCGAGGCGCATCTGGCGCGCCTGCGCGAATTCAGCAGCGGCGGCCTCAACGAACCGCTGCTGGCGATGGCGCACTACCCCTGGCATGCGCACGTCGAGCGTTTCGGCAACGACGACTGGTATCTGAACTGGCTGCTGTACCCGAACCTGCACATCGCCTCGGGCTCGGGCGGCTATTCCTTCATCATCGAGCACCATCAACCGGTGTCGGCGCAGCGCACCGACCTACTGGTCTACTACGTCACCGCACGCAAGAAGCAGCGCTACCCGGGCTCCGACGCGGTGCTGCTGGGGCACCTGCACGGCGGCGAGAAGGTGCTGCGCGAGGACATCGAGATCATGGAACAGGTGCAGTCGGGACTGCGCGCCGGCGCCCCGCGCGCGGTGCTGGGCGACTACGAACACGCCAACATGCAGATCGAACGCTGGTACATGGACGTCATGGAGGGCCGCCATGTCCTCTGAGAAATACGTGGTCGGCAGCGGTGCGCTGCTGCGCTGGGCGCTGGCGGCCTGGGCCGAGGCGGCGCCGGACTGCGTACTGCATCCGCTGGACGTGGCACAAGGCAAGGACTACCGCTTCGACCTCGATGCCCTGCACGCACTGGCCGACACCGGCGCCACCGCCTTCGTCGCCTGGGGCCCGCAGTTCCTCAACTTCCGCCGCCAGGAACTGATGGGCGAACTCAAGGCACGCGGCTTCAAGATGCCGCCGCTGATCTGCCGCGGCGCGCAGGTGGCGGCCAGCGCGCGCGTCGGCGAGAACTGCGCGATCGGCGCTGGCGCCATCGTCGATGCGCACTGCGACATCGGTTTCAATGCCTGGATCGGCGCGGCGGCGGTGCTGGAATCGGCGGTCAAGGTCGGCGCCTCTGCGTGGATCGAGGCCGGCGCGATGCTCGGCGCCGAAGCGCAGATCGGCGCCCAGGCCACCCTCGGCCGACAGGTGGACATCGGCCCCGGCGTGCGCATCGGCAAACGCTGCCAGATCGAGATCCCCGGCCGCTATCGCAGCGACATCGCCACCGGTACCCATCACCTCAGCGGTTTCCGCTCGCCGGTGCTGATCCTCGGCGGGTGAGTGGCCGCCTAGGCGGCCGGGAATCGGGAATCGGGATTGGGGAATCGTAAAAGCGCTGGGTCTGCTGCCCCCGGCGTGACAGCACGCGGCCGATGGATGCACACCGCCGACGCCCGCCAAGTCGACACCCGGGCTGCCACCGCAGCACCTACCCCTTCACACCTCGCGACTTCAGCGCCCTACCGATCCTCAAAAGCGGATGCCGCGCGCGGGCGGGAAGCGGAGATTCATGAGGCTCCCCTGGACCCGCCGTCCCCATGAACCCGCTTCCACGATTCCCCATTCCCGATTCCCAATTCCCAGCCCTCTTGCAACTTGATATCAATTTGATATCGTTTCGTCCAACCACCCAAGGACGTCCACCATGAAAGAGCAGCCCCGTTCCTCCCTGCCCGGCATTCCGATGATCGTGGGCCTGGTCCTGGTGTTCGTGGCCGGCGCCGGCGCGATCATTGCCACCGGCGTGCTGCAGCCGTCGGCGATGCCGTGGACCCTGCTGGTCGCGATCCCGGTGCTGACCGTCGCGCTGTTCCTGGTGGTCGGTCTGTACGCGCTGGAACCGAACCAGGCCGCGGTGCTGAGCCTGTTCGGCCGCTACGTCGGCACGGTCAAGGACCCGGGCCTGCGCTGGAACAACCCCTTCTTCAGCAAGCGCAAGGTCAGCCAGCGCGTGCGCAACTTCGAGAGCGGCCGGCTCAAGGTCAACGAACTGGACGGCAGCCCGATCGAGATCGCCGCGGTGATCGTGTGGCAGGTGATGGATGCCTCCGAAGCGGTCTACAACGTCGACGACTACGAGAGCTTCGTGCACATCCAGTCCGAGGCGGCGCTGCGCGCGATGGCCACCAGCTATCCCTACGACCAGCACGAGGACGGGCAGATCTCGCTGCGCAGCCATCCCAACGAGATCAGCGAGCAGCTCAAGCGCCACCTCGACGAACGCCTGACCCAGGCCGGCGTGGACGTGATCGAGGCGCGTATCAGCCACCTCGCCTACGCCCCGGAAATCGCCCAGGCGATGCTGCAGCGGCAGCAGGCCAACGCGGTGATCGCCGCGCGCACCCGCATCGTCGCCGGCGCGGTGGGCATGGTGGAGATGGCCCTGGCCGAACTGCAGAAGAACGGCGTGGTCGAGCTGGACGAGGAGCGCAAGGCGCACATGGTCAGCAACCTGCTGACCGTGCTGTGCTCGGACCGCGGCACCCAGCCGATCGTCAACGCCGGCTCGCTGTACTGAGGTGTCGATGTCCGTGCACGCCGCCATCGCGCCGCTGGCGCTCGCCCTCTCCGGCCTGCCGGCCCTGGTCATCGCCGCCTGGGTCGGCGGCAAGGGCGACGACCGCGCACGCGGGCTGGGCCTGCGCTGGGCGCTGATCGGCCTGGCGATCCTGCTCGGCGCGGCGGCGCTGTACTGGACCGGCGGCCAGCGCGCCGGCGTCTACGCGGTGGCCATCGCACTGCTGCTGACGGTGAACGCGCTGATCGTATCGATGCTGCTGCACCTGCGGCGCAGCGACGCCGCGCGGGAGCGGTCATGAGCGAGAAGAAGGCCTATCCGCTGCGCATCAACGCCGACGTGCTGGCGGCGGCGCAGCGCTGGGCCGACGACGAATTGCGCAGCCTCAACGCGCAGATCGAATACGTGTTGCGCGACGCGCTGCGCAAGGCAGGGCGGCTGCCCAAGCCGCGTGACGACAAGGAACCGGAAACATGAGCAAGCGCTGGGAATACCTCACCGTCGAGGCCAAGACCAATCTGATGCTGGGGCTGAAACTGGACGAACTGCAGGCCGACCTGAACAAGCATGGGAAGCTCGGTTGGGAATTGGTCAACGTCGTCGCACTGCCGGGCACCAAACCGCTGCTGATGTTCAAGCGGGAGGTCTGACATGCGCCGGCATCGGGTTCTTGCGCCTGCACTGGCGGCGCTGCGAGCCCCGCTCACGGCACTGGCCGCGGCGCCACAACAGACCGTCAGCGCCCTGCTGGATCGCCTGCAGGCCGGCGACCTCGCAGCGGACAGCGGTGCGCCCGGACCGGCCGCGCGCGCCACGCCCCGCCACGTCGACCCGGCACTGATCGCCGATGTCGCGACCTGGGTGCGGGCCCTGCCCGCCAGCCATGGATCGGCACCATGAGCCGGCTGCGCTCTGCGCGGCCCTCCCCGGCGCGGCAGTATCCGGTAGCGCCGGCGCATCGACTGGGCCTGGCCTTGTGGCTGTGGCTGCCGCTACTGGTCGTGGCCGCGGTGGTCGGTGGCTTCGCGTTGCACGCCGCACGGCCCGGCGCGCTCTGGTGGCATTTCGGACTGCTGGCGTTGATCGGCGTGGCCGGCACCGCCACCTTCGCGCGGCGGCGCGTGCTGCTGCACGACGGCCTAGTGGAGGTGCGCGCGACCTTCCTGACCAAGCGCGTGCCGCTGGCCGCCCTACGCCTGGACAACGCGCGCGTGATCGCGCTGTCCGAGCACACCGGCTTCAAGCCGGCACTGAAGTTGTTCGGTTTCGGCTATCCCGGCTTCCATGCCGGCCACTACCGGACCCGCGACGGACACAAGGCGTTCTGCCTGATCACCAGCGACCGCGTCCTGGCCGTTCCACTGCACGAGGGCGGCTGGCTGCTGCTCAGCGTCGAACACCCCAGGCAGGTGCTGCAGGAATGGCAGACGCTCGCGGGGCAGGTACGCGGCGGCGAAGACACGCGCGGCACGACGCGCCGCATGGCCTGAGCCCGGCAGGCCTCGCCGCGTCGGCCGCTGCTGCGACCGGCCGCGCAGGGCACGACATGCTGCGCGGTGCGGCACAGTCTCGCGGTGCGACGCGCCCGGTCCATGAAGCACACCGCGTCGGGCGTTCTGGCGCCTGCGAAGCGATATGCTGGAACACCGGCCACGCGCGTGTTCGACGCCAGCCGCGCGTCGCGGCGACGACGTCGCCCGCCACATGAAGCATCGAGGATCGGCCCGATGGACGACGCAGCGCCCCGCGAGATTCCCACCACCGCACCGGCGCTGCCGCCGACGTTGTCGGCGCGGCTGCACGGGCTGCACTGGCACCGCAATCTGGTCGGCGAAGCCGGCGCCCAGGTCTACCGGCTCGGCGGTGCCGGCACGCCGGATCTGTACCTCAAGCGCGGAACCGGCACCTCGCACGACGACGTGGTGGACGAGTTCGCACGGCTGCACTGGCTGCGCGGAACACGCGGCGTGCCGCGCGTGCTGCATTTCGAGGCCGACGCTGCCGGCGCCTGGCTGTTGAGCGAAGCGCTGCCGGGCAAGACCGCCTACCAATGGCTGCAGGAGGAGCCGGCGCAGGCCGAGCGCATCGTGCAGGCGCTGGCCGAGTTCCTGCGCCACTTCCACGCCACACCGATCGACACCTGCCCGTTCGACGCCAGCCACCCGCTGCGCCTGGCCGCAGCACAGCGCCGGCTCCAGGCGGGCCTGGTCGACACCGAGGACTTCGATGCCGCACGCGCCGGCTGGTCGGCGGAGGCCGTGTGGCAGACGATGACCGCGCTGCTGCCGCTGGCCAGCGAACGCGTGCTGAGCCACGGCGACTACTCGCTGGACAACATCCTGCTCGACGCGCCGGACCGCGTCGTCGGCATGATCGATCTCGGCCGCGCCGGGGTCGCCGATCCGTACCACGACCTGGCGATCCTGGCCAACTGCCTGGACGAGTTCGGCCCGGCGCTCGCCGACCACTTCTTCGCCGCGTACGGCATCGCCACGCCGGACCTCACGCGGCTGCAGTTCCATCAGTTGCTCGACGAGTTCTTCTGAGCCGCGCCTGCCCCGTCGTGCGCGGCGCGGCGGGATCGCCCCACGACTGGCCGCCCGGAGTGCTTGGCTCTACCCTGTGCCGATGCGCACCGTTCCCCACCTGCTGCTCAACACCGAGACCATCGAACTGCTGCCGGCCGCGTTGCTGCGCGCCCGCAGCAACGCCGACGCGCGCCAGCTCGCGCAGGCGACCTGGCTACTGCGGCGCAAGCACGACGGGCGCTACCTGGCGAGCGCGAACGCACACGGGCTGCACGCACTGGTCCCGCGGCTGATGCACGAACCCGGCATCGACGCGGCGCTGGATCGGCTCGACGCCTTGCCCGCACGCGGCGCGCTACGCGATGCCGAGGCCTGGTTGCCGCTGCACGCGCTGCAGGCCCAACTGGACCAGTTGGGCCTGGGCGCCGACGCCTACGCGCAGCGCACCGGCCTGCCACTGCAGCCGGAACCGGCCACCCTGCACGCGGCCGGCGCCGACCGCTACCGCCGCCCCCTGTGGCTGAGCGCGGGCGCAGCACGCGCCTGGCACGCGCTGCGCCACGCCGCCGCACGCGATGGCGTGATGCTGGAGGCGATCTCCGGCTATCGCAGCCACGCGTATCAACTCGGCATCTTCGCCCGCAAGTTCGCCCGCGGGCAGACCCTGGAACAGATCCTCGCGGTCAATGCCGCGCCGGGCTTCAGCGAGCACCACAGCGGGCACGCCCTGGACATCGGCACACCCGGCGAGCCGCCGGCCGAGGAAAGCTTCGAGCGCACGCCCGCCTTCGCCTGGCTGCTCCAGCATGCCGCTGCCTTCGGCTACCGGATGAGCTATCCGCGCGACAACCCGCATGGCATCGTCTACGAACCCTGGCACTGGTGCTGGCACGAGGCCGCTCGCACATGATCCGCTCCCACACGCGCCGGCCGCGCGCCGGCACCGCCGCCTGGCGGGCATTGACCCTGCTGGCCCTGGCCCTGCCCGCCTGCGCCGCTGCGCAATGGCACGACCGGCAGGGCCAGGCCCTGCCCGACAGCGCCGAGCGCGGCCACGACAAGGCCTTCGCCGCCGCGCTGCAGATCGCCGACGACGCCGACTTCGCCACGTTCGCGCAGGAGTGGGGGCAAACCGACGCCGCGCATGCGCCGCACCTGCGCACGATCGCGCGCGTGCATCGCGGCCAGTTGCTGCGCGTGGCGCTGCTGTACTCCGGCTGCGCGCCCAGCCCCAACAACGGCGGCGCCTGCGATGCGCAGATGAGCCTGCGCATGCTCGGCCCCGACGGCAGCACCACCTTGCAGGATCCGATGCGGCCGCTGGGCATGGGCGGCCCGCCGGCCGCCGCTGGCCTGCTGGAACTGGCGCCGCTGTCGGTCCAGTTGCGTTTCGAGGACAGCGACCCGCTCGGCACCTACACCGTGCAAGTCACGGTCAACGACCCCAGCCAGGACGCGTGGGTGCGATTGCAGACGCAGGTGGAACTGGTCGGCGACCGCTGAGCGCAGCGCCCCACCCCAAAACCCCGCGGCGACCAGCGCGGACACGACCGCCAGCACGCGTGTCGCAGCGACAGCATCGCGCCGCACTGCCTCGGCTTCGCAACCGCAAGGTTTCAAGTATGTCTTTGCGCACCTACCCGCTGCGCCTGGCTTGCCTCACCCGGTGCCGACGTGAATCCGGCTCAGCGCCGCAGCGCATCCACCGCCCACAGCAGCCAGCCCAGCATCAGTGTGGTGCCGCCGATCGGCGCCAGCCGGGTCGGCCATTGCGCCAGCGCGTTGCCGGCCAGGCTGCCGGAAAACAGCAGGGTGCCGAGCAGCAACAGGCACAGCGCCAGGCGCCCGAGCAGGCGCTCGCTGCGGCTTCCCAGCGCCGCCAGCGCCACGCCGTGACCGAAGGCGTACAGCGCCGCGGTCTGCAGATGCGATTGCGCCAGGGGCTCGGTTACGCCGTGCGAGGCATAGGCCGACAGGCCGATCGACACGGCCGCCAGCAGCGCGCCGGCACTGCACAGCCAGAACGGCCCGCGCGCACGGCGATCGAATGTCAGCATGAGGGTTTCCTCCGGGAGCGCGGCAGCGTTTTGCCGGCCCCATAAACAGAACGCGCCGCAAGATGCGGCGCGTTCCGGTTCACTCGTCCACCAGGGCAGGACTTACTTGATCGCCCAGTAGATGTCGTAGGTGCCTTCCGGCGTGAACGCCTTGTCCACGCCGCCCTTCCAGGCTTCGTACGGACGGTCGGTCACGTCGTAGCCGCTGGTCGCGGCCCAGGCACGCAGCGCATTGCGCGCCGCATCCAGGCCGGCCATGTGGCCGGTGTAGCTGGCGAAGGCGGAGCGGTGCGCTTCGGTGCGCACGTAGGTCACCGGGGCGCCCTGCGGGATGGTCACCTTCAGCGGATCGCCGGAGGCGGCAACCGGGGTGGCATCGACCGGCGCGGCGGCCGCGTCGTCCTTCTTGTCGTCCTTCTTCTCATCCTTCTTGGCGTCGTCCTTCGGCGCGCCACCGGCACGCTTGCGCACCGGCTGGGCGACGTCGAACGCGTACTTGTCGGCGCCGAAGTCGGTGGTGACGATGCGCACCGGACCGGCCGCTTCCAGGCCGTTGGCCTCCATCACCCGCTTGATCCACTCCTGGTTGTCCTTGATGGACTTCTTGATGGAGTCGTTGTCGCGGTCGATGTTGCCGGCGTTGACCACCAGCAGGTCCTCGGCCGGGACGTCGACGACCTTCAGGTCCTTCAGCGGGGTGTCGTCGGAGCGGTAGTCCACGTTCGGCACGGTGGCCAGCACGTTGCTCAGGCGCGACAGGCCCAGCTTGATGTCGTCGCCGACGTGGCGGCTGACATACAGACCGGCGTAGCGACCCAGCAGGTCCCACCCGTACTTGACGGTGTAGTCCTGGGTGATCTTCACGTTGCGGCCGTTCTTGCCGGTCGGCTCCAGCTTGAAGCTGGTGGTCTTGTCCTTGCCCTTGGTCTCGTCCTCGATGGCGATGACCACGTCCTTGTTCTTCTCGGTCGAGGTGATGGTCCAGCTCCCCTTGCCGATGTAGCCCTCCTTGGAGCTGTAGTCCAGGCGCGCGCCGACGCCGGAGTCCGGGCCGGAGAGCTTCAGCTCGATGCGCGGGTCGCGCAGCACCAGGGGGTTCCAGTCCTTGAACCGACGCAGGCTGTTGACCGTGTCATAGACGATGGTCATGCGCCGATTGGTCTCGACGCTTTCGGACATGTGACGCTCCGAGGGCAGCACCACGCCGACGATGACGAACAGGCCAGCCACGATCCCCAGGGCGATCAGGAACTCGATAATACGGGTCATTCAGGAGGTCTCCGGGGCCGATCCCACGGCCGGGTTGATGAAGCGAAGCGCCCATCCTAGCAGGCTTCGCTGTCCGTGGTCAGCACATCACGGAATGCCGCTTCGCCCTGCGCCGCAACGGCCTCGCGCGGTGCCGGAGATGGCCGTGCGCGCGGCACCGAGGGAGACCAGACCATTGTCCTGGCGGCGGCACCGGACAGGCAGGCGCACCCGGTCATCGACCGCATTGGAACGAGCAACGGCGGCACTCCCAGGCGCACGGGCGTGGCTGATGCATGCCGCCCCCAGGCCAGACCACTGTGCTGCGCGGAACAGACGCGGGCGACCTGTGCCGGCCCGCATCCCATGGCCCCCGGTCGCCCAGGACCCGCCCGGCGTGCGCGCTACCGACCTCCGCGGGCCGTCCTCCTGTCTCGTTCAGACCATCTGCCGCGCACGGCCGGGCCGCAGACGGCGCCAGGCCGCCGGCCTTGTCAGACCAGTTGCAGCTCGAACGCCTTCAGCACCGCCCGGGTGCGGTCGCGCACGCCCAGCTTGGAGAGAATGTTGGAGACGTGGTTCTTGATGGTGCCCTCGGCCACGCCCAGCGAATTGGCGATCTCCTTGTTGGAGAAGCCGCTGGCCATCAGGCGCAGGATCTCGGTCTCGCGGTCGGTCAGCGGGTCGGGCCGGTCCAGGCTGACGAAGTCGTTGCGCATGTGCTCCAGGCCCGAGAGCAGACGCTGGGTCACCGCCGGCTGCACCAGCGAGCCGCCGGCGGCGACGGTGCGGATCGCGCCGACCAGTTGCTCCAGCGACACGTCCTTGAGCAGATAGCCCTTGGCCCCGGCCTTGAGCCCGGCCAGCACCAGCTGGTCGTCGTCGAAGGTGGTCAGGATGATGGTCGGCGGCAGCGCGGCGGCGCGCGACAGCACCTGCAGCGCCTCCAGCCCGGACATCGACGGCATGCGCATGTCCATCAGCACCACGTCGGGCAGCACCTGCGGGATCAGTTCCACCGCCTGTCGGCCGTCGCTGGCCTCGGCCACCACCTCGATGCCGCCGTCCAGCGCCAGCAGCGAGCGGATGCCCTGCCGCACCAGGGTTTGATCGTCGACCAGACACACACGGATCATCACAGCACTCCTTGGGAAACGGCGGGCGGCAGCAGGGTGGCGGCGCCGGGAACGGCGGCCCGCAGGCGGAAGCCGGCACCGGGCGCGGCCGCCACGTCCAGGCTGCCGCCGTACTGGTTCAGGCGCTCGCGCATGCCGCGCAGACCGTTGCCGGGGGCCAGGGTCTCGCAACCGCGGCCGTCGTCGCGCGCCTGGATGACCACCTGCGGGCCGTCGCGGCGCACCTCGATCCACAGATTGTCGGCCTGGGCGTGGCGCACCGCGTTGGTGATGATTTCCTGGGTGCAGCGCAGCAATACGTGCGCGCGCTCGGGATCCTCCACGGTCAGCGGCTCCTCCACCTGCAGGTGGATCTGCAGCGACGGCACCCGCTCGGCCAGCGGCCGCAGCGCCGCCGCCAGGTCGATCGCGCCGCTGTCGCGCAACTGGCTCACCGCCTCGCGCACGTCGGTCAGCAGCAGCTTGGCCAGGGTATGCGCCTGCTGCACATGCTCCTGCGCACGGCCCTCGGTGATATGGCCGGCCACTTCCAGGTTCAGGCTGAGCGCGGTCAGGTGGTGGCCGAGCAGGTCGTGCAGTTCGCGCGAGATGCGGGTGCGCTCGTTGACCCGGGCGCTCTCGGCCAGCAGCGCGCGGGTGGCGCGCAGCTCGGCGTTGAGCTGGCGCTGCTCCTCGCGCGCCTGGGTCTGCTGGCGCGCGACCAGGCTGGTGACGAAGATGAACATGGAGAAGCCGCCGTACAGCAGCGACTGCATCAGCGCCTCGAACGGCGGGAAACCGATGGTCAGGTAGACCGGCAGCACCGCCAGTTGGCTCAGCAGCAGCCAGGCCACCCCGGCGCGCACCGGCAGCAGCCACGGGATCACCCCGGCGGCCACCATCATCAGGATGCTGCCCAGCCCCGACCGGTGCAGGTAGCCGACCGCCAGCGCGCAGATCGTCAGCAGCACCAGCATGCCGCGGTCGTACCAGCGCACGCCGTCGCCGCTGTGCAGGCGCCGGGTCAGCAGGAAATAGACCACGCCGAAGCCCAGGTAGCTGGTCAGCAGCAGCCACACCTCGCCGCTGGGCATCCGTCCCGATTCCTCGACCGGCTCCCAGTACAGGTACAGCAACGGCATGCAGATGACCGCCCAGGTGAACAGGCCGGCATAGCGCAGAACGCGGGTATGGCTGAGATATCCCAACATGTCGCCATCTTAGGATGAACGGCGCGCATTGCACTCCCACGGAAGTCATGCCGGCGCGGCTCGCCGCCCCGGGTCGCGCGTGCGATAATCCGGCCCGGCGGCCCGCACGGGGCCGCGCGCGCATCAGCAATGGAGTCTCAATGTCGATCGTCATCCGCGACGTGCGCGAGCACGAGCTCGATTCGGTCCTGGCCCTGAACAACAACGCCGGACTGGCGATCCTGCCGCTGGATTCGGCCAAGCTGCACCGCTTCTACGAAACCGCAGAGTATTTCCGCGTCGCCGAGCGCGACGGCAACCTGGCCGGCTTCCTGGTCGGCTTCGGCAGCGACAGCGACCACGACAGTAGCAACTTCGCCTGGTTCCGCGAGCGCTACCCGCAGTTTTTCTATATCGACCGCATCGTGGTGGCCAGCCGCCGCCGCGGCGGTGGCGTCGGCCGGGCGTTCTACGCCGACGTGCAGAGCTACGCCGAGTTGCGCTACCCGCAACTGGCGTGCGAGGTTTTTCTGGATCACGGCGCCGATGCGGCACTGCTGTTCCATGGCAGCTTCGGTTTCCGCGAAGTGGGCCAGAACACGATGAACGAAGTGGAGGTGCGTGCGAGCATGCTGTTGAAGGACCTGTGCAGTTACGCCTGGGTGCGCGAAACCTATGGTGACACCCTGCCCGAGCTGCCCTGGGCCGGCCATGCCCATCGTCTGCAGCGGGCACAGCGCCCGACCGGGACCTGAGCGTGTCGTCGGTGAATCTGGACTTCGAGCAGGCCGGCGAACTGAAGATCGGCCAGGTCGGCATCGCCAACCTGCGCGTGCGCACGCTGGACGTGGCGCGGCTGAGCCAGGAGATGCGCGAGCGCGTGCAGCGCGCGCCCAAGCTGTTCGGCCGTGCCGCGGTGATCATCGATTTCGGCGGCCTGGCGCAGACCCCGGACGTAGCCACCGCGCAGGCGCTGCTGGACGGGCTGCGCGACGCCGGCGTGCTGCCGGTGGCGCTGGCCTACGGCACCCGCGAGATCGAGGAGCTGTCGGTGGCGCTGGGCCTGCCGCTGCTGGCCAAGTTCCGCGCGCAGTACGAGCGCTTCGATGGCGGCGCGCCCGCCGCCGCAGCGGCACCGGTCTCGCCGCCGCCCCCGCCCCCGCCTCCGCCCGCTCCGGCGGCGCGGCCGCAACCTGGGCGCATGCAGAAGAACGCGGTGCGCTCCGGGCAGCAACTGTACGCGGAGAACTGCGACCTGACCGTGATGGCCACCGTCGGCGCCGGCGCCGAGGTGATCTCCGACGGCAGCATCCACATCTACGGCACGCTGCGCGGTCGCGCGCTGGCCGGCGCCCAGGGCAACACCGAGGCGCGGATCTTCTGCCGCGATTTCCACGCCGAACTGGTCGCCATTGCCGGCCACTACAAGGTGCTGGACGATATTCCCAAGGAACTGCGTGGCAAGGCCGTCCAGGTCTGGCTGGAGCAGGACCAGATCATGATCGCCGCGCAAGACTGACGCGGCCCAACCTCGAACGTATCAGGAGATAGTCCTTTGGCTGAAATTATCGTTGTCACCTCCGGCAAGGGCGGCGTCGGCAAGACCACCACCAGCGCGAGCCTGGCCTGCGGGCTGGCGCGACGCGGCAAGAAGGTCGCCGTGATCGACTTCGACGTGGGCCTGCGCAACCTCGACCTGATCATGGGCTGCGAGCGCCGCGTGGTGTACGACTTCGTCAACGTGGTGCACAACGAAGCCACGCTGAAGCAGGCGCTGATCAAGGACAAGCGCTTCGACAACCTGTTCGTGCTGGCCGCCTCGCAGACCCGCGACAAGGACGCGCTGACCCAGGAAGGCGTGGAGAAGGTACTCAAGGACCTGGCCGCCGACGGCTTCGACTACATCGTCTGCGATTCGCCGGCCGGCATCGAGAAGGGCGCGTTCCTGGCGATGTACTTCGCCGACCGCGCGGTGGTGGTGGTCAACCCGGAAGTGTCCTCGGTGCGCGACTCCGACCGCATCCTCGGCCTGCTCGACTCCAAGACCCACAAGGCCGAGAGCGGCAAGAGCCTGCCCGCGTTCCTGCTGCTGACCCGCTACAGCCCGGCGCGCGTGGAAACCGGCGAGATGCTCAGCATCGGCGACGTTGAGGAAGTGCTCGGCCTGAAGGCGATCGGCGTGATCCCCGAATCCGGCGACGTGCTCAACGCCTCCAACAAGGGCGAGCCGGTGATCCTGGACGCCGAATCCCCGGCCGGCCAGGCCTACGAGGACGCCGTGGCGCGCATTCTCGGCGAGGAACGTCCGATGCGTTTCATCTCCGTGGAGAAGAAGGGCTTCTTCACCAAGTTGTTCGGAGGGTGAGCATGGGACTATTCGATTTCCTCAAGACCAAGAAGAACACCGCCGAGACCGCGAAGAACCGCCTGCAGATCATCATCGCGCAGGAACGCAGCCACCGCGGCGGCCCGGACTACCTGCCGCTGCTGCAGCGCGAGCTGCTGGAAGTGATCAAGAAGTACGTCAACATCGACGCCGACGCGGTCAAGGTGGACCTGGTCAAGGACGGCGAGCACGACGTGCTCGACATCTCCGTCGCCCTCCCGGAAGGGCCGACGCCCTGAGGCCGCGCGTCGGCCGTGGCAGCCGCCGCGGCTGACGCGTCGATCCGGGCCGGCGCCGCGACGCGCCCGCCTGCCGTGATCGGGCGCGCCCGCCGCGCCTTTTCCATCCCGACGACCTCCACACGATGCAGACCGACGCCGCCCTCCCCGCTGCCGCCGCCCAGGTGCTGACCGTAGGCGCGATCGGCCTGGACGCGCCGCGCGCGCTGCTGGCCGGCTACGGGCTGACCCTGCACCGCGTCGCCGACGGCGCCGCCATTCCCGGCAGCTACTGGGGCGAGCCGGAGGCCGGGGTGATCGCCAGCGACGTCTACGTGCGCGACGACACACCGGTGCATTCGCTGCTGCACGAAGCCTGCCACCTGATCGTGCTGCCGCCGCAGCGTCGCGCACAGGTGCATACCGACGCCACCGACTCGGTGGAAGAGGAAGACGCCACCTGCTACCTGCAGATCGTGCTGGCCGACGCCCTGCCCGGGGTGGGCCGCGAGCGGCTGATGGCGGACATGGACGCCTGGGGCTACACCTACCGGCTCGGCTCCACCCGCGCCTGGTTCGAGCAGGACGCCGACGACGCGCGTGCCTGGCTGGCGCAACGCGGGCTGCTGCCGGACTAGCCGGTCACGCCGACGCGGGCGACGGCGGCGACGCGCCGGGGCGCTTCAGCGCGCTGCTCAGGTCCAGGGTGGCACGTGTGCCGCTGCCGGCCAGCGAATCCAGGTGCAGCGCCCAGCCCAGGTGCTCGCACAGCCGCGCGATCAGGTCCAGGCCGATGCCGCTGCCCTCGCGGCTGCCGCCACCGCGCGCCATGCGCATGTAGATCGCGCTGATCTCTTCCGGGCTCATGCCATGGCCGGGATCGTCGATGCAGACCACGCCCGGCGCCGGCATGGTGATCTCGATGCGGCCCTTGTCGCTGTTCTCGATGGCGTTGCGCAGCAGGTTGCCGATGGCGACCTGCAGGATCGCCAGCGGCGTCTCCACCTCGCACGCCGGCAGCGGCGCCAGCGCCAGTTCCAGGCGCTTGTCCGCGCACAGGTGGCGGTGGTCCTCGACGATCTCCGGCAGCAACTGGTCCAGCCGCACCAGGTCGCTGCCGCGCGCCATCCGCGCCGGATCCTTGGCCAGCACCAGCAGCAGCGAGATGAGCTGGCCGACGCCGCTGGCGGTGCGGCGGATGCGCAGCAACTGGTTGCGCACGCTGGGCGGCACGTCGTGCTGCTCCAGCGCCAGCTCGGCGGCGCCGCCGATCACCGCCACCGGCGTGCGCAGTTCGTGGCTGGTGCTGTCGATGAAGGCGCGCTCGCGCTCCACGAACAGGTCGTTGCGCGCCAGGTAGTCGTTCAGCGCCTCGGCGATCACCACCTGTTCGGCGCTGGCGCGCGGATGCACCTCGATGCGCTGCCCGGGCCGGTCCGGGCGCAGGCTGCCGATGCGCTGGGCCATGTCGATCAGCGGCTGCACCACCCGGCCCATGCCCCAGGCCACCAGCGCGCCGAGCAGCAGCACCGCCACCGCGTTGGACACCAGCATCCACAGCGCCAGGTTGTCCTCGTGGTCGTGCAGTTCGGTGATGTCCAGCGCCAGGGCCAGGCGGCGGCCGCGCACGTCCTGCACCAGCACCACCTTCTCGCTGCCTTCCAGTTGCACTTCGTAGTGCAGGCCGGGGCCCAACGCCGCCACCGCCGGCGGCAGCGGCGCGCCGCCCTCGTCGCCGTACAGGCTCACGGTGCGCGTGTCGATCCAGCGATAGTCCGGGTCGGCCGCGCTGCGCGCCAGGAAGTGGTCCAGCTCGGAGGTCAGCAGCGAACGCCAGGTGAGCTGCTCGGCCTGGTCGTTGACGATGTAGCCATGCACGAACACCGCCAGCGACAGCAGCGCCGCGTAGCCCACCAGCCACAGGGTCAGCCGCTGCCGCAGGCCGGCCCTAGTCGGCATGCTCGCCCTCGTGGGGGCCGACCACCGCCAGGCGGTAGCCGATGCGCGGCAAGGTGTGGATCAGCTTGGCCACGAACGGACCATCGACGCTGCGGCGCAGGTCGTAGATGTGCGAACGCAGCATGTCCCCGTCCGGCGGCTCGTCGCCCCACAGCGCCTGCTCCAGGCGATCGCGGGTGACCGCGGCCGGGCTGGCCTGCATCAGCACCTCCAGCAGCTTGCGGCAGGCCGGGTACAGATGCAGGGTGCGCCCACCGCGGGTCACTTCCAGCGTGGACAGGTCCAGTTGCAGGTCGCCCACGCGCAGCAGCTTGCTGCGGCCGCGGCCGCTGGCGCGCACCAGCAGCGCCTCCAGCCGCACTTCCAGTTCCGGCAGCGCGAACGGCTTGGTCAGGTAGTCGTCGGCACCGGCGCGGAAACCGGCGATCTTGTCCGGCAGCTCGTCGCGCGCGGTCAACATGATCACTGGCACGTCGGCGTGGTGTTCCTCGCGCAGCGCGCGCAGCACCTGCTGCCCGTCCAGGCGCGGCAGCATCCAGTCCAGGATCAGCGCGTCGTAGCGCTGCGTGGTGGCCAGGTGCAGCCCGGTGACGCCGTCCGGCGCCGCATCCAGGGTGTGGCCGCGCACCTCGAAGTAGTCGAACAGGTTGGCGACCAGGTTCCGGTTGTCTTCTATGACCAGCAGCCGCATGGGCGCGCTCGAATTCGGGGGACGGACCCGCCCATGCTAGCGGAAGCGTGTCGGAACGAAGTCAGAACGGCCGCGCGCCCTTGATCGAATCTCGACAAAACCTGGAAGGAATCCCAACACGACGCCCTCAGGCTGGAATTCGCGCCGGCCACAGACGCCTATGGCCCGGCGCTTGCATCACCGCGGCCGTGCGCAACCTTCGCTGAAGCCCTGGTCCTCTCACCGGCAGTTCCGACAGCTATCCGACACCGCCAACCCGACCATGCCCCCACTTTCCCGCCGCCCCTGGCCGCTTTCGTCGACCATGATCAGTACGCCCCTGCGATTGTCCGCTGCGGCGGCGCCCGACCTCGGCGCGCGCCGGTACTTCTATCTCTCCCACCTGTGGATGCCGCTGGCGCTGGTGCTGTTGGCGAGCACGGCGCTGATGGGCCTGGGCGGGGATTTCTGGATCGCCGACCTGCTGTATCGCTGGGAAGGCGGACAGTGGGCGCTGAAGGATGCGGCGCTGACCCGTAGCCTGATCCACCACGACGGCAAGATGCTCAGCGCCGCAGCGTGGGCGGTGACCGCCGCGCTGGCGGTGTGGGCGTGGCGCCGTCCCGATGGCCGCCGCTACCGACTGCCGCTGCTGTACCTGTTGCTGGCGGTGGCGCTGAGCACCGGGGTGGTGTCGCTGCTGAAGTCGATGACCCACATGGACTGCCCCTGGGACCTGACCCGCTATGGCGGCGAGCGGATCTTCGTGGGCCTGTTCGAGACCCGCCCGGCGGGCATGCCGCGCGGGGTATGCTTCCCCGCCGGTCATTCCAGTGCCGGCTATGCCTGGGTGGGGCTGTACTTCGTCGCGTTGGCGCTCAAGCCGGCCTGGCGTTGGCCAGCGCTGGCGATCGGCCTCGGGGGAGGCTTGCTGTTCGGTCTCGGCCAACAGCTGCGCGGCGCGCATTTCATGTCGCACGACCTGTGGACGCTGGCCCTGTGCTGGGCCGTGGCACTGGGCCTGTACCGGGCGATGCTGTGGCCGCGCGCGACCTCGCCGCAGGCCGATCGACGCCCCTCCACCTTCAACGATGCCGCCGCATGAGCCGATCCGTCGCACCGCCCTCGCCGTCCACCGCATCCCGTGCTCGCTGGTGGGCCTGGCGTCCGCAGTTGAGCAACGAGATGCTGGCGCTGGCGGCCAGCGCGTTCTTCGCCCTGGCCTGCAACGGCATGTTCTGGCGCAGCGCGATGAGCGGCCACGCCGGCGACATCAAGCTGGCGCTGTCGCTGTTCCTGCTGTTGCTGGCGGTGCACGGCCTGCTGCTCGGCCTGCTGCTGTGGCGCGGCATCGCCAAGCCGGTGCTGACGGTGCTGCTGATCACCACCGCGTTCGCCGCGCACTACATGAACAGCTACAGCGTCTACCTGGACGCGGACATGCTGCGCAACGTGCTGGCCACCGACCACAAGGAATCGCGTGAGCTGATGACCCCGGCGCTGATCGCGCCGCTGCTGTTCTACGCGGTGCTGCCGATCCTGGTGCTGTGGCGGGTGCGGCTGATCCGGCGTTCGCCGCTGAAGGCGCTGGCGATCCGCGCCGGCTTCCTGGTCGGGATGCTGGCGCTGGGCGGCATCGCTGCGATGCTCTCGTTCCAGGACCTGTCGGCGATGATGCGCAACCATCGCGAGATCCGCTACCTGGCCACGCCGATCAACTACCTGGTCGCGCTGCGGCAGAACTTCAAGTCCGACAGCCCCACGCGCAAGGCGCCGAAGCTGCCGCTGGAACACGACGCCAAGGCCACCGCGCGCGCGCCGGGCAGCAAGCCGCGGCTGCTGGTGGTGGTGCTGGGCGAGACCGCCCGCGCGCAGAACTGGGGCCTCAACGGCTATGCGCGGCAGACCACGCCGGAGCTGGCCAAGCGCGACGTGATCAACTTCCCTGACATGCACTCCTGCGGTACCAGCACCGAGGTGTCGGTGCCGTGCATGTTCTCGCCGTTCGGCCGCCACGACTACAACGAGAGCAACATCCGCAAGCACCAGTCGCTGCTGCACGTGCTCGAACACGCCGGCATCAGCACGCTGTGGCGCGACAACCAGTCGGGCTGCAAGGGCGTGTGCGACGGCCTGCAGATCCAGCATCTGGACGACGCCAAAGATCCGCAGCTGTGCAAGGACGGGCGCTGCATGGACGAGATCCTGCTGCAGGACCTGGCCGCGCAGGTGCGTGCCAAGCCCGGCGACCGCGTGGTGGTGCTGCACCAGCTCGGCAGCCACGGCCCCAGCTACTTCGAGCGCTACCCGGCCGCGTTCCGCCGCTTCACCCCCACCTGCGACACCGCCGACCTGGGCAACTGCAGCCGCGAGCTGATCACCAACGCCTACGACAACTCGCTGCTGTACACCGACCACCTGCTGGCGCGCACCATCGACACGCTGCAGGCCATGCCCGACTACGACACGGCGATGCTCTACCTCTCCGACCACGGCGAATCGCTGGGCGAGAAGGGCCTGTATCTGCACGGCGTGCCCTATGCGATCGCACCGCAGGAGCAGACCCACGTGCCGATGGTGATGTGGTTCTCGCCTGGCTTCGCCAACGCGCGCGGCCTGGACCTGGCCTGCCTGCAGGCGCGGTCGCGCCGCTATGCCGACCAGGACAACCTGTTCCCATCGGTGCTGGGCCTGATGCAGGTCAGGACCGGCGTCTACGACCGCTCGCGCGACCTGTTCGCGCAGTGCACCAGGCCGCAGTGACCGCGCGCCCACGGGTGCTCATGGCGTGACGGACCAAGGCGGCGCGGCGAACGGCGTGCCGCCCGAACTTGCGGCGGTGCGGGCGGGCCACTAGCCTTCCGGGCAATCGCCCTGCAAGGATTCGCCGTGACCCTCCGCTCTCCGCTGCTCGCGCTGTGCCTCGGCGCGAGCCTGCTGACGCTGTCCGCCTGCCGCAAGGAACCCGCGGCCGACACCGCCGCCCCCGCCGCTGCACAGCCCGAGGGCGAAAGCGCCGACCAGTTCGTCGCGCGCATCAACGAGGAGTACCGCGCGCTGCTGCCCGAACTGACCGCGGCGCAATGGCTGTCGGCCACCTACATCAACGGCGACAGCGAGCGGCTGGCGGCCAAGGCCAACGCGCGCTGGCTGACCACGCTCAACGGCTGGATCGCGCAGGCGCGGCGCTACGACGGCAAGCCGATGTCGGCCGACAGCGCCCGCGCACTGCGTCTCCTGCAGCAGATGACCGCGATGCCGGCGCCGCGCGATCCGGCGCGGCTGGGCGAACTGGCCGCCCTGGCGACGAAGATGGAGGGCGCCTACGGCGCCGCGTCCTACTGCACCGGCGAGGGCGATGCGCGCCGTTGCCGGCAGTTGGGCGAACTGGAGGACGTGCTGCGCCGCAGCCGCGACTACGGCCAGCAACTGGACGCCTGGCAGGGCTGGCACGCCGCCGTGCAACCGATGCGCAAGGACTACCAGCGCTTCGTCGAACTGGTCAACGAAGGCGCGCGCGACATGGGCTACGCCGACACCGGCGCGCTGTGGCGCAGCGGCTACGACATGCCGCCCACGCAGCTCGCCGCCGAGACCGACCGGCTGTGGACCCAGGTCAAGCCGCTGTACGAACAATTGCACTGCTACGCGCGCGGCAAGCTCGACGCCGAGTACGGCAAGGACAAGGGCGAACTGGCCGGCGGCCTGCTGCCGGCGCACCTGATGGGCAACATGTGGCAGCAGGACTGGAGCAACCTGTGGGACCTGCTGCAGCCCTACCCCGGCGCTGGCAGCCTGGACATCACCGACGCGCTGGAGCGGCAGTACCAGGGCAACCTGAGCGCGGCACTGGCGCGGCGCAACGGCGACACCTCGCCGGAAGCGCGGTTCATGGCCCAGCGCGAGGCGCAATTGCTCAGCGCGCGGCAGATGACCGAGCGCGCGCAGGATTTCTACACCTCGCTGGCCATGCCCAAGCTGCCCGACACGTACTGGACGCGCAGCCAGTTCATCAAGCCGCTGGACCGCGACGTGGTCTGCCACGCCAGCGCCTGGGACATGGACATGGCCGGCGACGTGCGCACCAAGATGTGCGTCAAGCCGAACGAAGAGGACTTCACCACCATCTACCACGAACTCGGCCACGTCTATTACGACCTGGCCTACAACCCGCTGCCGCCGTTGTTCCAGGGCGGCGCCAACGACGGCTTCCACGAAGCCATTGGCGACACCGTGGTACTGGCGATGACCCCGCAGTACCTGCATTCGATCGGCCTGGTCGACGCGCCGCAGGTCGGCCGCGAGGCGCTGATCAACGCGCAGATGCGCATGGCGTTGAGCAAGGTCGCGTTCCTGCCGTTCGGGCTGATGATCGACCGCTGGCGCTGGGGCGTGTTCGACGGCTCGATCGCCCCGGACCGCTACAACCAGGCCTGGTGGGAGCTGAAGGCCAAGTACCAGGGCGTGGCACCGGCGACACCGCGCGGCGAGGACTTCTTCGACCCCGGCGCCAAGTACCACGTGCCGGCCAACACGCCTTACACGCGTTACTTCCTCTCGCACATCCTGCAGTTCCAGTTCTACAAGAGTCTGTGCGACGCCGCCGGCTACAAGGGCCCGCTGTACGAGTGCACCTTCTACGGCAACAAGGAAGCCGGGCAGAAGTTCTGGTCAATGTTGCAGCGCGGCGCCAGCCAGCCCTGGCAGGCCACGCTCAAGGAACTGACCGGCAACGAGCGCATCGACGCCGGCCCGCTGCTGGAGTACTTCGCACCGATGCAGGAGTGGCTCAAGCAACAAAACCAGGGGCGGATGTGCGGGTGGGAGGTACCTGCGGCAACGCGACCCACTGCAGTGCCGGCGCAGAAGCAAGGTTGACGCGGCGCGGCGGCCGCAACGCCGAAGCGCAGCCGTCAGGACAGACAGTGCAGGTAGGCGCGCAGAGGAGATCCGCGACCTGCAGATCAGTCAGGCTGGAAAAGAAGCCGCGACATGCCTGAAGTGCTCATCGCGTCCGTGCAGACACGTGCTGCGCCTCGCTGTCGGCCTGCGGCAAAGCGAGCGCCGCCCCGCCCTTGACGGGTGAGGCGATCGCCTCTTCCGGTCGCGATGGCGCCACAGACAGATCGACCTTCACCCGGAACCCCGGCGTAGACCCTTCGATCCAGGCGCTACAGCCGTCGACCATGACGTGCTTGATCTGCTCGGGCCGCGTCATGCCGTCGCGCTGGGCCTGCGCCGCGGCATGCCTCAGCGTGGCATCCGGCGTGGCGGCCGGGAATCGCGCCTTGATGGCACAAAACAGCGGGTCTTCGTCGCGCACTGCCGCCCCTTGCTCCGGTACCTTCAACGGCACATGCCAACCCTGCGGCGCGTGGGCGTCCTTCTTCGGCAGATGCAGCCGCTGCATGTGCTCCGACCATTCCGGCGCGCTGATGCCCTGCCGGCCTTCGCCCGCCGGCAATGGCCCGCGCAATTCGTTGACGGCGTCACCGGCCAGCCCACGCACGCCGCGCGCCAGAAGCGTGGTGCCGATCCGCATGGACTCGACATCCTCGCGGTACCTGCCGATCATCGGCGCGTCCTGCGCGGCGCGCTGCTGCGCCGCTGGATCTTCCAGTACGGAGCGGTCGGGCCGCCCATTGCCGTCCACCGGCAGGAAGTTGTGCATGCGGTGCGACTCGACGATCAACCCGCCGACCGCACTGAAGGGGTTGCGTGCGTCCCAGCCGCCCTTGCTGTTGTCGTAGCCGGCGCGCTGCAGCGTGGCGACTTCCTCGGGCGTGGCGTAGATGCGGACTTGGCCGTAGTGCCGGCTGGCCGCGCTGACGGGATCGCCGGCCATCACGTGGTTGATGACATCGGCGCCGCCTTCGGGAATGCGGCGATCCAGGCTGACCGCGCCGTAGGCGTTGAAGGTTTCACCCTTCAGGCCGAAGTGGTGCGCCGTGACCTGCGCGAGATCGCCGCCCAGGGAGTGGCCAGTGACCGTAACGGCCGGCCTATGCCCATCTCGCTGCGCCTGGCGTTCGGCCAACTCCAGCGCGTGCCTGGTGAACTGGATCGCATCTGCCACCTGCGCGTTGTGGCGAGTCGCCACCATCCCGCCGTCGACTCCGAGCCCGTCAAGCAGCGGTTGGCGATCGAATTCCGTCCCGCGGTGAGCCACCACCAGTTCGCCGGTGTCCATGCGCTGGTACAGCATTCCTTGGTAGCCCGACGGACGGTCTACATACTCCAGGCGCTTGTACAGGACGCCACCGATATCTACCGCCTTGGAAAGGCGCCCAGTCTCCTGCGGCTGGTCGTAAACGTCACGGGCAAGCGCAGCATACTGCTGGCTCGTCAGGCTCACGGGGCCACCTCGCGCGCCGTCAAAGTGACCTTGAACAGTTGATCTTTCAGATCGGCCTTGAACTGATCCGGATTTCTGTGGCCCGAGTCCGGATAGTTCTCCATCACATCTCTGGGATAGCCACCTTTCCAGAAGTACGTCGCCACGCTTCCGCGCCCCAACACTTCATCTTTCAACAGCGTGGGCTGAAATCGGGTCTCTCCGTCGTTCCCGGTTGCGCTCAGCGTGATGTCAACGCTACCCAGCTCAAACCGGCAGACACCCCTCCCGTAGTAGTCCGCATCCACCATTCCATCTGCATGGATGGTCGCCACATAGTTGATGTCATCCACCTTCTGAAATTGGATCGGAATGCTGTCTTCCTTCCGTTTCGTGGACATGCCCAGCACCGGATCCACCGGCGCGCACGCGTCTCGGTTGACCATGTCATAGAACGTGGCACCCGAGACGTATCGGAACGGCCCAGGCGCGCCCTCAATCGTCATCGTGATCCGATACGCCTGCGTCGGATGCGGATTCTTGCGGTACACCGGGTCACCATGGGCGTCGACATGAGGATTGGCGGCATTCTCCGTGGCAGTGTTCATCGGGTTGCATCCTGTCAACAACAGCAGAAAGGAAAGAGCACAGGGAATCTTGGCTTTCACGGAAAGGATCTCAGGCCACGAGGGTGCGCCGCGCGGCGTGCTCGGCGGCAGCGAGGGCGTCGGTCAGCCGGCGACAGCCATGGCGCACGTGCAGGCGCTGCATCAGCAACAGAGCGATCAACATCAGCAACGACAGACCCAGTTCCGGCACCTGGATGAAGAGCGGCAGGGAACCGGGAAGGGCGACGGCCGCTAGCGCCGACAACCACATCAGCAGGGTCATCCCGGCGACCTGCAGGATGGCATGGCACAACTGCCTGGACTGCACCGTGCGCTTGCCACCGGAGCGTAGGCGCCACCAGGCGCGCGACGCGCGCACGACCAGCAGCGCCAGCATGCCCACCATGCCCAGTTGCAGCAGAGCACCCAACACCGCCAGCGCCTGGGCCATCAGCAGCGCTGCGCCACCCGCATGACGGTAGGCCAGCGCAGCCATCCCGGCGGTGAGCAGCAGTGCAAGCAGCGCCGTGGTCAGCAGCGCACTCGTGCGCCGCACGCATAGCTGCCACTCCTTCGACCACAGCACGTGGGACATGTCACGGCTCCTGCATCGACCAAGTCAGGGAACGGCAGCGCTGTCCTGCACCACGGAAGAGCGCGGTGTCGCCGCCGCTGACCCCATCTTCCCGCTCGTGAACGCATGGGGGCAGACACGCGCATACATCGCCGACGAGTACGCGTTGTAGCAGTACGGATTGGTGACGGTGAAGGCACCCGTTGCGGGATTGATTGGCGCCCAGCAGTCGCTGGGCACGCCGATCGTGCAGAAGAGAAACGGATCGTTGTCGTAGTACGGAATGAACTCGTAGTACCCGTCGGTCTGCGCCGACGAGGGCAACGCCATCACTGACAGCAGCGCCAGGGGAAACAATCCACGCTTCTTCACGACCCTTTCTCCTTGATGGGTTACCAATCTCCCAGCCCCGCTTGAGGCCAGGCATCAATAGCGTTTGAAAACCGCCTTGGAACATGCGGTGTAGATGACCTTGCATTGCATGCCGGTGACCGAGTGATTCTCTCGCTCGCAACGCTCCATCGCGACACCGCTGGCTGCTTCTTCGTCGCCTGCCGCGGCGAAACTTGTCGGTCCATCGAGGTACCCTTTCCCCCCCACTTGTGGCTCCGCGACGGCAGCGCACTGGTTCTTGTAGACAAAGCCAATCCTGCAATCCTTTACGCCATTGGAGACGCATCGTTTAAGCGCGTCAGCCTCCGCTTCGGATTTCGACGCTTTGCCTGTCGTCACCCCAAAGCTGTTCCAGCCGTCGCCAGCGCCCATCGCAATGGCACCCCAGGTCTTGACCCAGTAGCCAGTCGGCCGGGGAGACCCCTGCGGGGCCGCCTGATTCTGCGAAATCGGAGCACAGCCCGCCGCCCCCTGGCCACCAATAGGGTACTGACCGGGGGGGCACCCCCCTTCCGCGTGAGCTTCGTGCGCCGCAACTATCAAGACGAAAAGTGCTAGGCATTTACATTTCATGGGCATATCTGTCACCTCAGCTGAAACGGGGCCCCTGGTTGGCCAACCCTCTACCACCGCTGCCCTCGGGAAGGACATTGTTGGACGGCGCGCCGCTCACCCGCTGGCTGGTTGATCCCACCATCGAATCCGACGAAGCCTGCGAGTCCGGTCGAGTTTGCGGTGGAGTGTAAGACCCCGGCGGCTGCCCCTGTGGCCCCGGCGAAGACGCAGTCGCAGGGCCGAAGGCCGTGTAGGTCATGAACGTGCCCATGTTGCCTTGCCAGACCGCCGCCGCGATCGTGGGCACCGTGACGATCAGCACCGTCATCAGCAACCCGATCCCGCCCTGCTGCAAGGCCTGGGACGACAGGCCTTCGGCGTTGGCCAGCGGAATGAACTTCATCGCCCAGTACGCCGCCGCCACCTTGGCGGTGAACTTCAAGACCATCGCCGACACCACCGACAGCATGGACATCGAGAACAGCGTGCCGATGACGTAGAACAGCCACTTCCGGAACAGGTCCTTGGTCTGGTCGAACATCAGGAAGAAGATGAAGATCGGGCCGATACCCACCAGAAATGCCATGGTGAACTTGAACAGCAGCAACATCGCCCCGGCCGCCATCGGCGGGCTGGCCGTGCCGAAGCTGGCCAGCAGCATCGAGCGCCCCTTCTTCTCGATCGATTCGGGGTCGCTGGCGTCCACACGCACCGCATCCAGCGCCGACAGGGCCAACTGGGTGTACTTGAGGTTGTCGTCGATCGAGTCGGCCGCGCTGCTGGTGTCGTCGCCGGTGAACAACCCATGGATCTCCTTGTCCAGGTTGTCGGTCATCGTCTTGTGCAGCGCCGCGCCGTTCGCGCCCAGGGTCGAGGCGATCATCAGGATCACCGCGACCTTGGCCGCCTTGACCATCGTCGCCATGGCCGACTCGCGCGACTGCCCGGTCGCGATGCGGTAGCCCTGGATCAGGACCCAGAACGTGGTCGCGGTCAGCGCGATCACGCTCACCCAATGCATCGCCCGGCGCATCAGCTCCAGGCCGAAATCGGCGATCTCGTCGGTGAAGTAGTTGTTCACCAGGCGGAAGAACAGGAAGTCCCCCAGATTGGCGTCCGCCAACGGTTGCATCCAGTGCGTGGCGGTGTCGAAAAGTCCGTTCATGCTGCGTGCCTGCCCGATGTCCTGTGCTGTGTTGGAGTTGCCTGCGCCGTCACTTCGACAGCGCCCCGGCGAGCACACCCGCCTGGATCACCTGCCCCAGGATGTTGTTCTTGTTGCCGTCCAGCGCCCGCCGCGCCAACCGCGACTGGTCGTCCTTGAGCGCCACGATGTAGGTGTCGTAGGCCTTCATCTGTGCCTGCCAGTAGTCCAGGTCCATGGCGTTCTGGGCGACGAAACGCTGCACTTCGTTGTCGTTGGCGGCCAGGGCGCCCTGACTGGTCTTTACGCTGTCGCGCTGCGCCTGCACCTGCTTGAACTGCTCGTTGCGCTGGATCAGGCGCTTGAGCATGCGCACCGTCTCGTTGTATTGGGCGTTCTTGGCCAGCACGATGCGCGCGCAGACCTTCATCTGCTCGTCGACGGCGTTGCCGTTCAAGTCCGGCGCCAGCGCCTTGAACTGGTTTATCAGCCCGGCGATGCCGCTCTGGCTCGCGCCCGGGCAGTCGTCTTCCAGCCCATAGTCCTGGGGCCGCTCCGGAAAGTTGTCGGCCATGGTGGAATCGCCGAACTGCAGCCGCTGCAGCTTGATGAGCTGCTGCTGGTAGTGCTCCAACTGCATCTGGTACTGCTTGATCGTCTCGCTCCAGCGCTTGGCCTGCTCGGCGTATTCCTGCAGCGCCTTGGCCATCGACATCGGGTCGTTGACGATCCATGTCGCGTTGGCGGGCGCAGCGACGAGGCAGGCGGCGAGCGCGACACCTGCGAACAGGCGCGAGAAGCGGTGGCGACGGGTCGAGGGGTGGGTCATGGCGGTCTCGGCAAGTCTGGTGCGATACAGGGGGGTGGCGATCATCGCGGCAACTGCACGGCGGCAGGCGGCGACGAACCGCCGTCAGCGGCCGCAGCGCGGCCACTGGATGGTCGGGTTCGGGAACCTGCTGCGGCCATCGTCCTTGATGAGCGGATGAGTCAGGTGGCGCGGGACTCTTGCATGAAGTGCATTCCATTTCCACCGCCCCATGCGGCCCCGTAGGGAGGCGTATTCAGTAAAGCCAGGCACGCCAACGGTTTCGCCGACCGGGGTAGGAAAACTCCGACATTGCGTCGCGGCATGTCCCGAGCCGGACAGCAACGGCGTCACCGCGGGTTTTGCGCAGCCAGATCCCCAGATCCGCGCGAGCCCGCCTCAGCCGACCGCGATGCGACCGTTCAGTCGTCGGCGAGCCGCGCCCAGCGCTCGTGGTCGCGCCAGACCCCGCCGATGCGCAGGTAGCGTGGCGAATAGCCTTCGCGGCGGAAGCCGGCGCGCTGCGCCAGGGCCAGCGAGCGGGTGTTGTCCGGCTGGATGTTGGCTTCCACCCGGTGCAGGCCCAGTTCGGCGAAGGCGTAGGCCACGCACAGGCGCAGCGCATGCGTCATCAGCCCGCGGCCCTCGCAGCCGGTCATGGCGTGGTAGCCGAGATAGGCGCTCTGGAAGCAGCCGCCGACCACCTGGCTGAAGGTGAACAGGCCGGCGAGCGCGCCGTTGCTGCGTTCGCGCGCCAGCAGCGCGATGTTGCTGCCGTCCAGGGTCTGCGCGTACCAGGCTTCGAACCCCGGCACGTCGGTGAACGGATAGGTCCAGGGGTGATGCAGGGCGACGCTGGCGCGGTGCGCCTGGATCAGCGCGATGCCGTCGCGGCGCCGCACCCGTGCCAGCGACACGGCCTCCTGCGCAGCCTGGCCCGCGTTCTGGCCCATGGTCTCAGGCCGGGGCCGCCGCGCCGTCGTCGCGGCGCATGACCTGGGCGTGGCGCGTCTTGAACTCGTCGAAGCTCAGGCCCTGCGCCTGCGCATCGGCGTGCGCGGCGTCCTTCAGCGCGTCCGAGTACATCAGCCGCACCGGCGTGCCGGCACGCTCGTGCAGTTCCGCCGCCTGCATGATCAGCGACAGCACCTGCGCGGCGCTCTCGCTCTGGCCGGCGATGCGCCCGTCCATGCCCAGCACCCACTCGCCGTCGCGGCGCACGATGCCGGCCAGCAGGGTGCGCTGCTGGTCGCGCAGTTCCGCATGCGGCTCGATGGGCGCGGCCGGCGCGGCGTCCTCGGCACGGTGGCGCAGGCGCTCGGCCAGCTTCTTGCGCAGATCGCGGCGCTGCTTGGACTGGATGGACATGCGGTTTCCTCAACGATGACCCGACGACGATAGCCCAACCGCGACGCCGCTCACAGCGGGTCCGCCGGTTCCAGCCGCGGCACCTGCGCATCCGGCCGCGGCAGGCGCTTGCCGCTGCGCCGCTCCCAGCGCCAGAAGCCCCAGCCGAGCAGGAAGAACGCGCCCGAGCCCAGCGCCAGGTGCAGCGCATGGCCGCTGAGCAGCGGCGACAGCACCCCGGCCACCAGCACGGTCACCATCAACTGGGTGAAGGCCTGCAGCGAGGAGGCCAGCCCGCGCTGGCGCGGATACATGTCCAGCACCGCCAGCGCCAGGATCGGGAAGATCAGCGCAGTGCCCAGGCCGGCGAAGAAGATCGGCAGCACCGCCCACGGCAGCGCGATCGCCGGCGTCAGCGCGGTGTAGGCGATGTTGCCGGCCATCGACAGGCCGCAGCAGACGAAGCCGAAGCGCACCTGGCGCATCGGCCCCAGCCGCCCGGCCATGCGCCCGGACAGGAACGCGCCCAGGGTCATGCCGCCGATGGTCGGCAGGAACAGCCAGGCGAAGTCGCGCTCGGTCTTGCCCAGCAGGTCGATCATGAACACCGGCGCCGAGGCGATGTACAGGAACACCCCGCCGAAATTGAACGCGCCGGCCGCGGCCAGGCGCTGGAAGCGCGGATTGAGCGCGATGCCGACGTAGTCGCGCAGCAGCGTACGCGGCGCCAGCGGCGTGCGCGCCTGCGGCGGATGCGTCTCCGGCATCCAGCGCAGGGTCGCCAGCAGCAACAGCGAGGAGAAGCCGACCAGGAACCAGAAGATCATCGGCCAGCCGCGGCCGCTGCCCAGGATCCAGCCGCCGATGACCGGCGCGATCGCGGGCGCGATGCCGAAGATCATCGACACCTGGCTCATCAGCCGCTGCGCATCGTCGCCATGGAACAGGTCGCGGATCACCGCGCGGCCGACGATCATGCCGACCCCGGCCGACACGCCCTGCAGCGCGCGGAACGTCAGCAGGGTCGGCAGGTCGCGCGACAGCGCGCAGCCGGCCGAGGCCAGGATGAACACGACCAGCCCGGCGACGATCACCCGCCGCCGCCCCAGCGCGTCGGACAGCGGCCCGTGGGCCAGGCCCATCAGCGCGTAGGCCAGCAGGTACACGCTCACCGTCTGCTGGATCGCCACAGGATCGGCGTGCAGGCGCTGCGCCAGCTGCGGGAACGCCGGGAAGATGGTATCGATGGAGAACGGGCCGAACATCGCCAGCCCGGCCAGCAACAGGGCCATGCGGCGCGTGGACACGGACGGGAGCGTCATGGGGAGATCATCCTGAAAAGCCGGCCGCGGCGGCCGCAGGACCGGCGCACACGCGACGACGCCGTCCGGCATGGACGGGCGCAAGAGAAGGGAGTGCGGGCATGATACGCGCAGCCGCCACCGGCGCGCACCCGCCACGGCTTGCCCATTCAGCCTGGCGTGGGGGCGAACGGCCCGCCGTGGGCGGCGCCGGCCACGCTATAATCGCGGCGCAGCAAGGTGGGAGAAGCGGGGCGACCCGCTGCCGAAGGCGCAAACGCCCGTAATCGCTCAGGCCCGATACCACCCGCACCAAGACTCTGGAGAGACCGGTCAAAGCCGGCGCCGAAGGGGCACGAAGCGCAGCGCCAGCCGCCGCTTCCAAACTCTCAGGCAAAAGGACAGAGGGGCATTGGGAAGACACGCGCTTCCCGTCGGTCGTGCCCGCCGCTGCGGTCCGACGACGGCCTTGCGCGCGTCCCCGCCTCCTCGTGCCTTCCTCAGCCGGACGACTGCCATGTCTCACACCTCTTCGCTGCGCGACCTCGAACACCACTCGGCCTTCATCGAGCGCCACATCGGCCCGAACGACGCCGAGATCGCGCATATGCTGCGCACCGTCGGCCACGACTCGCTGGAGGCGATGACCGACGCCATCGTGCCGGGCAACATCAAGTCGCCGGCCGCACTGGCGCTGCCCGATGCCGTCACCGAGGAGGAGGCGCTGGCCAAGATCCGCGCCATCGCCGACAAGAACACCGTGTTCCGCAGCTTCATCGGCCAGGGCTACTACGGCACCCACACGCCGAAGGTGATCCTGCGCAACATCCTCGAGAACCCGGCCTGGTACACCGCCTACACGCCGTACCAGGCGGAGATCTCGCAGGGCCGCATGGAAGCGCTGATCAACTTCCAGACCATGTGCGCCGACCTCACCGGCATGGAGATCGCCAACGCCTCGCTGCTGGACGAAGCCACCGCCGCGGCCGAAGCGATGACCCTGGCCAAGCGCTCGGCCAAGTCCAGGTCCGACACCTTCTTCGTGCACGACGCGGTGCATCCGCAGACCCTGGAACTGCTGCGCACTCGCGCCGAGCCGCTGGGCATCGTGCTGCGCGTGGGGACGCCGGAGGAAGCGCTGCAGGCCGAGTGCTTCGGCGTATTGCTGCAGTATCCGGACAGCTTCGGCCACATCGGTGACCACAAGGCCCTGGCCGACGCGGTGCACGCGCAAGGCGGCCTGGTCGCCGTCGCCACCGACCTGCTCGCGCTGACCCTGATCGCCGCGCCCGGCGAATGGGGCGCGGACATCGTGGTCGGCAATTCGCAGCGCTTCGGCGTGCCGTTCGGCTTCGGCGGCCCGCACGCCGCGTTCATGGCCTGCCGCGACGCCTACAAGCGTTCGATGCCGGGCCGCCTGATCGGCGTGTCGATCGACGCCGCCGGCAACCCCGCCTACCGCCTCACCCTGCAGACCCGCGAGCAGCACATCCGCCGCGAGAAGGCCACCTCCAATATCTGCACCGCGCAGGTGCTGCTGGCGGTGATGGCCTCGATGTACGCGGTGTACCACGGCCCCGAGGGGCTGGTGCGCATCGCCCGCCGCACCCACCGCCTGGCCGCGATCCTCGCCGCCGCGCTGCGCCGTGCCGGCGTCGCCGTCGGCGAGCGCTTCTTCGACACCCTGCACGTCACCGGCGTCGATGCCGAGGCCATCCACGCCAAGGCGCGTGCGGCCGGCATCAACCTGCGCGCGATCGACAGCGCGTCGCTGGGCATCAGCCTGGACGAGACCGCCACCCGCGCCGACGTGGTCGCACTGGCGCAGCTGTTCGGCGCGCAGGCCGACGTGGACGCGCTCGATGCCGCCACCACCGATGCGCTGCCGCCGCAGTTGCTGCGGCACAGCGCGTTCCTGCAGCACCCGGTGTTCAACACCCACCACAGCGAGCACGAACTGCTGCGCTACATGCGCGCGCTGGCCGACAAGGATCTGGCGATGGATCGCACCATGATCCCGCTGGGCAGCTGCACCATGAAGCTCAACGCCACCGCCGAGATGATCCCGGTGACCTGGCCGCAGTTCGGCGCGATCCATCCGCTGGCTCCGGCCGAGCAGAGCGTCGGCTACAAGCAGCTGATCGACGAACTGGAGGCGATGCTGGTCGAGTGCACCGGCTACGACGCGGTCAGCCTGCAGCCCAACTCCGGCGCGCAGGGCGAGTACGCCGGCCTGCTGGCGATCCGCGCCTACCACCGCGCACGCGGCGAAGGCCATCGCGACATCTGCCTGATCCCCGAATCGGCGCATGGCACCAACCCCGCCTCGGCGCAGATGTGCGGCATGACCGTGGTGGTGACCAAGTGCGACGGCAACGGCAACGTCGACGTCGCCGACATCCGCGCCAAGGCCGAGAAGTATTCGGACCGTCTGGCCGCGCTGATGATCACCTACCCGTCCACCCACGGCGTGTTCGAGGAAGACGTGGTGGCGATCTGCGAGGCGGTGCACGCGCACGGCGGCCAGGTCTACACCGACGGCGCCAACATGAACGCCCTGGTCGGCCTGGCCAAGCCGGGCAAGTGGGGCTCGGACGTGTCGCACCTGAACCTGCACAAGACCTTCTGCATCCCGCATGGCGGCGGCGGCCCCGGCGTCGGCCCGTGCGCGGTGAAGGCGCACCTGGCGCCGTACCTGCCGCGCACCCTCGGCGGCGAGGGCGACGTCGGCATGGTCTCGGCGGCCAGTTTCGGCTCGGCCTCGATCCTGCCGATCAGCTGGATGTACATCACCATGATGGGCAACAGCGGGCTGCGCAAGGCCACCCAGGTCGCGCTGCTCAACGCCAACTACATCGCCAAGCGCCTGGCGCCGTACTACAAGACCCTGTACACCGGCCGCAATGGCCTGGTCGCGCACGAGTGCATCCTCGACGTGCGCCCGCTGGAGAAGACCAGCGGCATCGGTGCCGAGGACATCGCCAAGCGCCTGATCGACTTCGGCTTCCACGCGCCGACGCTGAGCTTCCCGGTCGCCGGCACGCTGATGGTGGAGCCGACCGAGAGCGAATCGCAGCACGAACTGGACCGCTTCATCGACGCGATGATCCAGATCCGCGAAGAGATCGCCGCGATCGAGGACGGCCGCCTGGACCGCGAGGACAATCCGCTCAAGCACGCCCCGCACACCGCCGCGCAGGTCACCGCCAGCGAGTGGACCCACGCCTACCCGCGCGAGCTGGCCGCGTTCCCGCTGCCGACGCTCAAGCAGCAGAAGTACTGGCCGCCGGTGGCGCGCGTGGACAACGTGTACGGCGACAAGAACGTGATGTGCGCATGCATCCCGGTGGATGCGTACAAGGAAGACGCGGTGGTCTGAGCCGCGGCGACGTTCGACGCTGCACCCGAGACCCAGCCTCGTGCGCGAGGCTGGGTTTTTTATGCGTGCGCATCGCGCGCACTGCAGTAGACAAGTATGTGCGATGCAGCGCGTTGCACGGCTCGTTCACGCCGCGCCGCCCAGGATCGGGATTCCATTGCAGCCCGCGTGTTCGCGCGTCGGTCTCTCAGCACCCTCCCCGTTCGTCGCCTCCCGGAGCGATCTTCCATGGCCAGCCGCAAGCGCACGCCCAGCGATTCCCCATCGTCCACCGCCCCCACCTCCACCGCCGCGCCCACCGACCAGCGCGGCCATGGCGACGAACTGCACCAGCAGGCCGGCGGCACGCATCCGCCGCTGACCACCAACCAGGGCATCCCGGTCGCCGACAACCAGAACTCGCTGCGCGCCACGCCGCGCGGGCCGACGTTGCTGGAAGACTTCATCCTGCGCGAGAAGATCACCCACTTCGACCACGAGCGCATTCCCGAGCGCATCGTGCACGCTCGCGGCAGCGCCGTGCACGGCTACTTCGAGCTGACGGCCTCGCTGGCCAAGTACACCACCGCCAAGCTGCTCACCGAAGTCGGGGTGAAGACGCCGGTGTTCACCCGCTTCTCCACCGTGGCCGGCGGCGCCGGTTCGGTGGACACGCCGCGCGACGTGCGCGGCTTCGCGGTCAAGTTCTACACCAAGGAAGGCAACTGGGATCTGGTCGGCAACAACATCCCGGTGTTCTTCATCCAGGACGCGATCAAGTTCCCGGACCTGATCCACTCGGTGAAGATGGAACCGGACCGCGGCTTCCCGCAGGCCGCCAGCGCCCACGACACGTTCTGGGATTTCATCTCGCTGACGCCCGAGTCGCTGCACATGATCATGTGGGCGATGAGCGACCGCACCATTCCGCGCTCGCTGCGCATGATGGAAGGCTTCGGCATCCACAGCTTCCGCCTGCTCGATGCCGACGGCAACAGCACCTTCGTCAAGTTCCACTGGCGGCCGAAGCTCGGCCTGCAGTCCACGATCTGGGACGAGGCGGTGAAGCTGGCCGGCGCCGATCCGGACTTCCATCGCCGCGACCTGTTCGAGGCGATCCAGCAAGGCGACTTCCCGGAATGGGAGCTGGGCGTGCAGTTGTTCACCGAGGAACAGGCGGACGCCTTCCCGTTCGACCATCTGGATTCGACCAAGCTGATCCCGGAAGAACTGGTGCCGCTGCAGATCGTCGGGCGCATGGTGCTGGACCGCTGGCCGGACAATTTCTTCGCCGAGACCGAACAGGTGGCGTATTGCCCGGCCAACATCGTGCCCGGCATCGACTTCTCCAACGACCCGCTGCTGCAGGGCCGTCTGTTCTCGTACCTGGACACCCAGCTCAGCCGCCTGGGCGGGCCGAACTTCCACCAGTTGCCGATCAACGCGCCGAAGTGCCCGTTCGCCAACATGCAGCGCGACGGCCACATGCAGATGGGCGTGCCCAAGGGCCGCGTCGCCTACGAGCCCAGCTCGCTGCAGAGCGACAGCCCGCGCGAGACCGCGCGTGGCTTCGTCAGCCATCGCACGCCGGCCGAGGACGCCGCCAAGGGCCGCATCCGCGCCGAGAGCTTCGCCGACCACTACAGCCAGGCGCGCTTGTTCTTCCGCAGCCAGACCCAGCCGGAACAGGCGCACCTGGCCTCGGCGCTGGTGTTCGAGCTGTCCAAGGTCGAGACCGCGCACGTGCGTGCAGCGGTGGTCGGGCATCTGCGCCACGTCGATCCCAAGCTGGCGCAGCGCGTCGCCGACGGTCTGGGCATGGACGCATTGCCGCCGGCACCGCCGGCCGCCGTCGCGCCGCAGGACATGCCGCTGTCGCCGGCGCTGCAGATCATCGGCAAGATGAAGCCCATCCTGGTCGGGCGCAGCATCGGCATCCTGGTCCACGACGGCTCCGACGCGGCAACGGTGAAGGCGCTGCAGAAGGCGGCGCGCGACGCTGGCGCCACGGTCAAGATCGTCGCGCCGAAGGTCGGCGGCGCCAAGCTCAGCGATGGCAAGAAGCTGGCCGCCGACGGCCAGTTGGCCGGCACCCCATCGTTCGTGTTCGACGCGGTGGCGGTGGTGCTGTCGGCCGAGGCCGGCAAGCAACTGAGCAAGGAATCGGCGGCCATCGACTTCGTCAGCAACGCCTTCGCCCACCTCAAGGCCATCGCGGCCGACGCCGGTGCGCAGCCGCTGCTGAAGGCCGGCAATGTGCAGAAGGATGCCGGGGTGGTCGAGGCCGGCGACAGCAAGGGCTTCATCAACGCCGCCAAGACCCGCCAGTGGAGCCGCGAGCCAAAGCTGCGCCTGCTGGCCTGAGCCCGGGCCAGGCCAGACGGTTCCGCCCTGGCGCCGCGTGGGTGTGGCGCCAGGGCGATGGCACCAAGGAGGGGCGGAAGCGCCTCCAGGACGCCCCCGCGGCGCTCCCCAAAGACGCCTGGTCAATTTTTCGCCACCCCTCTTGACACTGTTGTGTCACGGGCCGGCGTCGGTGTTATCCACACCTTTATGCAGAAGTCATCCACACCCCCTGTGGACAACGGGGTACGGCCGCCCTCACCTTGCCCATACAAGCAAGTGATTGATTCAGAAGAAAAAGGAATGTGACAGGCTTGACAAGAAGCGAGCGAGCCGCTCCTGCGCGGGCGGTCGGCGGGCGCGGCGGCAAAAACTTATCCCGAACTCGGGGGTGGCGTGTCTACAACCACCCGAGGTGAAGAGGGTGTGAAATTTTCACGTGTCGACGACGGACGGCGAACAGGTATCCAACAGGCCCCGCCGCACCGGCCGATGGCCTTGGTCCGGGAAGCACCAACACAGCGCCGATGCTGCACTGCGGTACTGCCGCGGGGCATCCAGGCCCTGCGACGCCCGACCGCCGCGCCGGTCGGCCCGCCACGCGACCCGCGCCCATCACCTGGCCCACCTGCCCCGACGCCCGTTTGAACCGGCGCGCGTGCTCAGGCCAGCACGTCGCCGTCGGCCGCCGGCAGCAGCGCATCGGCCAGGCGGCGTTCCATCTGCTTGAGATAGTCGCTGAAGCCACCGCAGGCACGCGCCACCCGCCGCGCGCTGGTGATCACCGCCGGCTGCGCGCGCCGTGCGATCCGCGCCTGCACGCGCACCAGCGCCGCCACCAGCGCCACGTCCTCGTGCGCGGCCAGCGGCAGGAAGCCGCCGCAGCGCAAGTACAGCTCGGCGCTGACGCCGAGGTTGGCGCCATGCACGTGCGGGTGGTCGTCCTCATGGCACTCACCGGCCAGGTATGCCTCGCGCAACGTGGTGTCGTAGTCGGCCCAGTCGTCCACCGTGACGATGCCGCAGAACGCGTCGCTGGCGCAGTCCAACTGGGCCGACAGCCAATTCGCCGGCACTACCGAGTCCGCATCGGTACAGGCCAGCCAGCGCGCGCCTGCAGCCAGCGCCGCCTGCGCCGCCGCCGCCCGCGCGCTGCCGACATTACCGCTGTGCAACGCAATGGCGTGTGCGCCATGCGCGGCGACGATGCCGGCCGTACCGTCGCTGCAGCGGTCCAGGGCGACGAACACCTGCACCGCCTCGCCGCGCAGGCCCGCGCATCGCGCTGCATGCGCCACCGAGCGCAGGCAGGCGCCGATCAGCGCCTCCTCGTTGTGCGCCGGGATCAGCACCGCGATCACCGCAGCCGCTCCGCCGCGGCCACCGAATACGGCGTGGCGCTCCAGGCGTCGAGCACCACGTCCTCGTCCTCGTAGCGCAACAGCCGCGGCAGTTCCAGGCGCTGCGCCAGGCAGGCGTGCACCGCGCGCCCGTCCATGCAGGCCTCGGCGAACGGGTGCAGCCAGTGGCAGGCGACCAGCACGCCCTGCTCGCTCAGCGATGCGCGCAGGCGCTGGGCGCATTCCTGCAACTGCGGCAAAGGCAGGTAGTAGCCGACCTCGCTGAACACGATCAGGTCGAAACGGCCCGGCGGCCAGGTGCGCGGATGCTCGGCCTGTTGCACCTGCACGTGCGCCGTGGCGGCATTGCGCTGCGCGGCCAGGGCCACCGCGCGCTCGGAGAGGTCGGTGGCCAGCAGCGCATCGCAGCGCGGCGCCAGGGCCGCGGTCAGTTCGCCGTTGGAGCAGCCGACTTCCCAGGCACGTGCGAAGCGCGCACGCGGCAGGCTGGCCAGCAGCAGTGCGCGTTTGCGCGCCTCGTACCAGCGCTCGCGATAGCCGAACGGATCGTCGTCGCGATAGAGGGCGCCGAAATAGGCCTGGACCGAATTCATGCGACAAAGACCTCGAAGCGGCGTGCGAACCGTTGCAGGACCTGCGGCGGCAGGATCGGCGCCGGCACCGTTGGTTGCGCGGTACCCAGTTGCGAGGCGAAGCACTGCAGCGCGTCCTGCTTGGCCTGCCAGTCGGCAGCGTTCAGGGCATAACGGACGGCGCCGCGCAGGGCCTGCGGCGCGGTGTCGGCGTGCAGCCAATGCCAGGCCCAGACCGGAAACTCGAACAGCCGTGCATCGACGGCGGCGACGGCCTGCCGCACCGCACGTGCACTGGCCTCATGGTCGGGATGGCCATCGCGGTGCCAGGTGGTCAGTACCAGGTCGCCGGCGTGCAGCTGCGCATGCAGGCGTTCGGCCAGCACCGTCTCCTGCGCGCCGACCTGGCCGTCGCCCAGACCCAGGTGACAGATCGCGGCGGGATCGACACCAAGGCGGCCCATGGCCGCGGCGAGTTCGGCGCGACGCACCGTGCGCAGGCGCTGCGGCGTCCAGTACCGATCATGCGGATAGCAGGCTTCGCCGTCGGTCACCGCAATCAACTGCACGGGGATGCGCAACCGGCGCGCACAGGCGATCGCGCCGCCACAGCCCAGCGCTTCGTCGTCCGGATGCGGCGACACCACCAGCAATCGCGCGGCGCCCGAGAGCAGGTCCTCGATCGGGCGCTGCGGCAACGCCGCCAGCCATGCCGAACGCTGCCAAGCCGACTCCGGCGTGCCGTGGCCATGGATCTGCGGCTGCGGCGCGCTCACAGCCGCCATGGTCGCGCCTGCTCGCCCAGCGCCTGACCGACTGCAGCCCAGTCGTGCTCGGCGTGGCTCTGCCGCACGAACACCGCCAGATCCGCGCAGCGCATGGCGTGTTCGCGGTCACTGCACAGCGGCGCCGGGCCGAGCGCGCGGCCGACGCGATCGAGCACATCGGTGGCGGCGCGTTCCACGAACGAACGCAGCCGGACCACCGCGTGCCGATGCGCCTGCTCGGGCGCGGCATCGATGGCGGCCGCCAGTTCGCGCAGCAACGCGCGCGCGGCGCCGAGCTGCTGGTCGATCACGCCCAGGTGCATCGCTGCATGCGCGTCGCGCTGCAGCTTGGGATGCGCGCGCAGGCGCTCGGCCACGGCGCAGGCGGCGCCGTACCAACAAGCGGCGATCCCGGCGCCGCCGTGCCAGAACCCGGGGCGTTGCAGGTACTGACCCGGCGCGCCGATCGCCAGCGCCGGCAGCGCATCGAAGGTCACCGGCCCGCTGACCACGCGCGCCATGCCGACCGCGGCCCAGGCCTGCGCATCGATGGCGATGCCGGGCTGGCGCAGTTGCACCTGCACCAACTGGTGCCGCTCCGCGTCGTGCGCGGTGACGAGCGCCTGGTCGACGATGCCGGCGCCGGAACACCAGGCCTTGCGGCCAAGCACCTCGCCGCGCTGCGCATCGCCACGGTAGGCCAGGCGCGCGTCCGGCGCCTCTGCAGCCCATACGGCGAACAGCTGCCCGGGCGGCGGTGCCGGCGCGCCCAGTTCGGCGAGGATCGCCTGCGCGTCGTAATGCGCTTCCAGAACCTTGGCAAGGCACACGTCGACCGCGGCGATCTCGGCCAGGATCCGCCAGCGGTCCAGGGTGTCGCCGCCGCCAGGCAGCGGCAAGCGTGGATAGCGTGCCAACGCGTGCAGCGCGGCACCGCGTAGGTCGTCGACATCGCCAAGGGCGATGGGGGAATGCAGTTCGGTCAAGCGGATCCTCTGTGCGAAGGCGCCAAGCAAGCTGCCGAAAGCTGCAATGCGGAGCGTCCGAGGTGAAAGGTGGCGTGAATCACAACAGCCTGCATGCGCACGCGGCGTGTGCGCATCGCACAGCGATGTGCACACGCATGAAGCATTCATCGCCAATGCGTTGCCCTCGCCTACCGATGCAGCGGGCGAGAGCGCGGCGTGGCGCCGGCTTACGGCGTCAGGATCACCTTGCGGCAGTCCTGCTCTTTCTTGTCGAAGATCGAATATCCCTGCGCCACCTCGGCCAGGCTCAGGCGGTGGGTGATGATCTCGTTGGGGCGCAGCCGGCCCTCGCCGATGTGCTCCAGCAGTTCGGGCATGAAACGCTGCACGTGGGTCTGGCCCATCTTGAAACTCAGCCCCTTGTCGAAGGCGTCGCCGAACAGGAAGCCATGGATGAAACCGGCGTATACGCCCGGCACGCTGACGGTGCCGCCGCGGCGCGTGGCGGCGATGCACTGGCGCAACGCGGTACCGCTGCTGCCTTCCAGCTTCAGCGTGGCCATCACCGTTTCCACGGTACTGCCCTTGGCCTCGAAGCCCACCGCATCGATGCTGGCGTCCACGCCGCGGCCGTCGGTCTGGCCGACGATGATGTCGGCCGGATCGTCGATCTCCTCGAAGTTCAGCGGGATCACCCCGTAGGTGCGCTGGGCGAAGTCCAGCCGGTACGGGTAGCGATCGACCATGAAGATGCGCTCGGCGCCGAGCATGCGGCAGCAGGCGGCGGTCATCAGCCCGACCGGGCCGGCGCCGAAGATCGCCACCGTGCTGCCCTGACGCACGCCCGCATTCACTGCGGCCTGGTAGCCGGTGGGCAGGATGTCGGAGAGGAACAGCACCTGTTCGTCATGCAGCACTTCCGGCACCACCAGCGGGCCGACGTTGGCCTTGGGCACGCGCACGTATTCGGCCTGGCCGCCGGCCACGCCGCCGTACAGATGGCTGTAGCCGAACAGTGCCGCCGGTGGGCGAATGCCCTTCTGGTTCAGTGCCGCACCCTTGCCGGTGTTGGTGGTCTCGCAGGCGGCGTATTCGGTCAGGCGGCAATGGAAGCACTCGCCACAGGCGATCACGAACGGGATCACCACGCGGTCGCCCTTTTTCACCCGCTGCACGTCCGGGCCGACCTCCTCCACCACGCCCATGAACTCGTGCCCGAGCACGTCGCCGGTGTGCAGGTCGGGAATCTTGCCGCGGTACAGATGCAGGTCCGAACCGCAGATCGCGGTGGCGGTGACGCGCAGGATGATGTCGTCTGTCTCGACCAGCACTGGGTCGGGAACGGTTTCCACGCGCACGTCCCGGGTGCCGTGATAGGTCAGAGCTTGCATGGGTAATTCCTTTCGTCTGCGAACACGTGACTGCAGTGTTGCCGTCGACGCCGTGCAACGTCGGTGACCATGCCGTGAGTCCGATGTCGCGACCGCGGCGCGTGCCTTGCAGGCAATGCCCTGCGTGCATGCGCGGCCGCTGCATTACCATGCGCCGTCCCCCACTGCGAGCCGACACCCATGTCCGACAGCCTCCACGACCTGCAAGCCGCCCAGCGCGCCTTCGCCGACGCCCGCGACTGGGGTCAGTTCCACAGTCCGCGCAATCTCGCCGCGGCGCTCTCGGTGGAAGCGGCGGAGCTGCTGGAGCATTTCCAATGGCTGGACGATGCGCAGAGCCGCCAGCTTCCTGAAGAAAAAAAGCAGCAGGTCGGCAGCGAGATCGCCGACGTGCTGCTGTATCTGGTGCAGTTGTGCGACAAGCTGCAGATCGATCCGATCGAGGCCGCGCAACGCAAGATGCTGGCCAACGCCGCCAAGTATCCAGTGGAGCGCGCCAAGGGGCGCATCACCAAGTACACCGAGCTGTAGGGGCACACGAGACAGCTACCGCGCAACGACGCAGCGCTCCTCAATCACCGGCTTCCGGGGCAAGCCGAATGCAGCTTGCCCCGTAGAGCGGCTTCGACCGCAACGGTCGTTTCCGGGTGAAGCCCGTCGCGGCTGAAGCCGCTCCTACAGCGGACGTTCCTGGACGATCATAGATGTCCGCCAAGCGCCACGGCGCAGCATGCGGCAGCTAGGCGTTGTTACCGCACACTGCCCTTGCGCGCGGACGAGCTCTTGCTGGCGCGCTTGCTGCTCGCACGCGTGGCGCTCTTCTTCGCCGGCGTCTTCCTGGCCGTCGACTTCTTCGAAGCGGTCTTCTTCGATGCAGTCTTCTTCGTCGCGGCTTTTTTCGTCGCGGTCTTCTTTGCCGAAGCCGTCTTGCTCACGGCCTTCCTGGCCGTCGTCTTCCTCACCGAGGCGGACTTGGCCGTGCTCTTTTTTGCGGCCGACGTGCGCGTACCGGACTTTTTGGCCCGCGTCTGCGCCGCCTTCTTGGCTGCGGCCTTGCGCACCGTCGCGCCCTTGGTCTGCGCAGCCTTCTTCGCCGCGGCCGAGCGGCTACTGGCGCTGCGCTTCTTCGCCGCGCGCTTGGTCTGCGTCGACAGCGCCTCGCTGCCCACGGTCTTGCGGGCGGTCGTGCCCTTGCTGGCGGTCTTGAGTGCCTTCTTGGCACCGCGCGAGCGCGCCGGCGACGGTTTGCCCTGCTTGCCGCCCTTGGCCTCTTCCTGCGCAACCTTCTTCTTGGTGGCTTTCGACGCGGTCTTCGACGCACCGGTCTTGACCCCGGCGCGGCGCGCCTTGGACAGGCCGATGGCGATCGCCTGCTTGGTCGACTTCACCTCGGTCTTGCCCTCGCGCACGCGGTCGATCTCCTCGCGCACGAATTCGCCGGCCTGGGTGGTGCCGGCCTTGCCTTCGCGCTTGGCGCGGCGCGCACGGGTGGTGGTGGATTGCTCCGGCATCGCGACGTCTCCTGAAAGCGGCCATGACGGCCATGGATTCCGGGTGTAGCAACGCCCAGGTCAAGAGCAGGCATACGACAGGCGAAGCGCGCGTGCACGCGCCTGCAGAAAGATGACGGCGCGACTAGCCGTCGCGGCCGCACAGCGCCGGCGAGTAGGTCTGGATGGCGTGCTGGATCGGCGCGTGGCGTCCGTACATCAGCGCGCACACAGACAGCACCGACGCGATGACGTACAGGCGCAGGCGCGCGGGCAACTGCGGCGCGCCGCGCCACTGCAGATAGCAGGCCGTGGTCGCGGCCCCGACGATCACACCGACCGCGACCTCGGACAGGCTGTGCGCACGTGCATAGACGCGAGCGATGGCGATCACGCTGGCGATGGCGAACCCGCAGGCCACTGCCAATCGCGGTCGTGGACGCGCGCGCAGGCACAGCATGCACGCCATCGGCCACACGCAGGCGGCAAGCATGGTGTGCCCACTGATCACCCGGAACTGCAGTGCGCGCAGCTCCACGCCGCAGCCAGCGTAGAGGATCTTGGTCGCTCCCACCAGCGCCGCGGCGGTCGCCAGCAGGCCCAGCCAGGTGCCGGCGGCGCGCCAACCGTCACCACCGAGCGCCAGCCACAGGGCGCAGGCGAGCGCGAGCGGCAGCGTCATCGCCGCGTCGCCGAAGTTGCTGATGGCAGACCACATGCTGGGAAAAACGTCCTTCGGCGTACCCATCGTTGGGAGCACCGACGCAGTGCGCCGTGGCTGCCATGATACGGGCGATCGCTGAAACGGGAGGAACATGGCAGGCGATCAGCCCCTTGCCCTCCTCCGACCATCGCCATTGCATGACGGCGGACTTACGCACGGGCGGAGCCATGGTCTCCGGTGCACGTGCCGACGGCCGCACTGCCGGTGGGCCCTCCTTGTGGGAGGGACTTCAGTCCCGACTGCAATGCGTCGGATGGGCCGATGAACTCACGCGTCGCGGCCGAATCGCCGCTGACGGCTAGAAAAGGGCGCCCTGCATCCAATTCGATCGTGACGACCACAGGCCATCAAGCTGACGGCCTTACCGCGCGCGTGCGGCACGCCGTGCTGCGCCAGCCTGCGGCGCCGGCTCCCAGCCGAACACGCTGCGCCCGCCGTAGGCGTGCGATTGCGCGCGCTCCTCGGCGATGTAGTCCTCCACCGACGGGCCACGCGCGGTCGGTTCGAGCAGGCGCGCCTGCGCGTCCAGGCGGCGGATCGCCTCCAGCTTTTCCTCGCGGCCCAGCTTGGCCTGCACCACCGCGGTCTTGAGCACGCCGATGGTGTGGTCGTAGACCCGCGTCGGCACCGGGAACGGATGCCGGTCCTTGCCGCCGTGGGCCAGCGAGAACCGCGCCGGGTCGCTGAAGCGGCACGGCGTGCCATGCAGTACCTCGGCCACCAGCGCCAGCGCGCGCACCGTGCGCGCACCGACGCCCGGCACCTGCAGCAGATCCTGGAAATCGCGCGGGCCGCATTCGGCGGCGGCGGCCAGCGCCCCGTGCAGGCGCCGCACCACGACGTCGCTGCCGCGCACGTCGTGATGGTCGGGCAGCGACAGATGCGGCAGGTCCGCGGGGCGGCGCTCGGGCAGCGCAGCCGCTGCCGGCGCGAACAGGTCGCTGGTCTCGGCGAATAGCGCATCGGCGGCCGGCACAGTGTCGCACCGCGGCTGCGCAGCGCGGGCCGGCGCTGCGGCGACCGGTGCCGACGCCTGCGCAGCCTCCAGCGCGGCGTACTCGCGGGCAATGCGCTCCGGCGCCAGCGTCTGCAGCAGATCCACCTGCGCCGCGCGCGCCGCGGCGGCACGGTGATCGGCGAGATTGACGATGCGCCCCTGGCGCGGACCGTCGATGGCCGCATGCGGCGCATCGACGAAGCTGCTCAGGCCTTCCGACAGCCAGTGGTAGCGGCGCGCCTGCTTGCGCGCGCCGTGCATGCCCTGCTGCACTACCACCCAGCGCCCGTCGTCGCTGACGATGAAGCCGTGCAGGTACAGATCGAAGCCGTCCTGCACCGCGGCGCTGTCGACCTTGGCCACCAGGCGGCTGACCCGCGCCAGGTCCACGCCGTCCAGGCCGGTGCGCTCGCCCACCGCCTGCAGTTCGTCCGGCGTGGCCCGCGAATGCCGCCCGCGGCCGCCGCACACGTGGAGGCCCAGTTCGCCGGACAGCGGCGTCAGGCCGCGCTTGAGCGCACCCAGCACGCTGGTGGTGATACCGGAGGAATGCCAGTCCATGCCCATCACCGCGCCCAGCGACTGGAACCAGAAGGGATGCGCCAGCCGCCGCAGCAGTTCGTCGCGGCCGTAGCTGTGCACGATGGCCTGGCACATCACCGCGCCGAGCCGGGTCATGCGCGCACCCAGCCAGTGCGGCACGCGGCCACCGTGCAAGGGCAGATCGGCGCTGCCGGAACGTCGGCTCATGGGGACTCCGGGAAGGGCGGTGCACCAGGGTAGCCAGTGCCGGTCTCAGCGCGCGAGCCTGGGGGCGAGCGCTGCCTGAGCGGTTCAGTACACGCAGGTGTGACCGCAGGCAACCGGCCAGGGGACACGCGGCAGAGGATCGACGCCGTTGTTGCGGCGACGTAGACTGCGCGCAGATGCATTCCGTTTCCTATGCTGCCTTGCAGCCCACCTGGCCCCGCCAGGGCCGTCACATCCTGGCGCACTTCGACGCCGATGCGATCGATGTCTACCAGGCCTATCGTCCCGCGATCGCGCAGTTCGCGGTGGCCCATCAACGCTTCGGCGGCGAGTTCAGCTACGACCGCATGAGCTGGATCAAGCCGAACTTCCTGTGGATGATGTACCGCGCCGGTTGGGCGCAGAAGCAGGGGCAGGAGCGGATCCTGGCGATCCGGCTGCCGCGCGCCTTCTTCGACGCGTTGCTGCGTGCCGCGGTCCCGTCGACGTTCGATCCGGCACGCTTCGCCAGCCATGCCGCGTGGAAGGATGCGGTCCAGCAGTCCGACGTACGCCTGCAGTGGGACCCCGATCACGCGCCCGACGGCAGCGCGCTGCCGCGCCGCGCACTGCAACTGGGGCTGCGCGGCCAGGCGCTGCGCCAGTACGGCGAACAGCAGGCCCTCTCGATCACCGACATCACCGATTTCGTGCAGGCGCAGGCGTTGAACCTGCAGCACGGCGAGGCGGCGCTGCAGGTGCCGCACGAACGGATCTACGTACCGCCGGCCAGCGCGGCGCAAAACGTCGGGCTGGACGACCAGTAGCCATCGTCGGCTGCTGCGCCGCTGGCCCCAGACGTGCGGGCGAGCTCGTCGACCTTCGTAGGAGCGGCTTCAGCCGCGACAGGCATTCCCGGGAATGCCTGTCGCGGCTGAAGCCGCCCCTACGTGGGATTTACATCAGGCGACAGGCACTCACTGCAACAGCCCGATCACCCCGCCAACTCCACCGCCAGAAACGGCGCGGTTCGACTGTCGGCCTGCTGCGCCACCACAGCAGGCACACCGGCCGCCACCACCTTGCCCCCCGCCCCACCCGCTCCTGGCCCCATGTCGATGATCCAGTCGCTGGCCGCGGCCACGCGCATGTCGTGCTCCACCGCCACCACCGTGTTGCCCGCCTCCACCAGCCCGTGCAATTGCCGCAGCAGCGTGTCCACGTCGGCCGGGTGCAGGCCGGTGGTGGGTTCGTCCAGCACGTACACGGTGCCGCGGCGCTGCGCACGTTGCAGCTCGCTGGCCAGCTTGATGCGCTGCGCCTCGCCACCGGACAGTTCGGTGGCCGGCTGGCCCAGCCGCAGATAGCCCAGGCCCACCTCCACCAGCACCTGTAGCGGCCGCGCGATCGCCGCATCGTCGGCGAAGAAGGCCAAGGCCTGCGCCACGGTCATGCGCAACACCTGGGCGATGTTCTGGCCACGCAGTTCGATCTCCAGCGTCTTGGCGTTGTAGCGCGCGCCATGGCAGGTCGGGCACGGCGCATACACGCTGGGCATGAACAGCAGTTCCACGCTCACCGCGCCCTCGCCTTCGCAGGTTTCGCAACGGCCCTTGGCCACGTTGAAGGAAAAACGCCCGGCGTCGTACTTGCGCTTGCGCGCCGCCGGCGTGGCCGCGAAGCGCTTGCGCACGTGATCGAACAGGCCGGTGTAGGTCGCCAGGTTGGAGCGCGGTGTACGTCCGATCGGCGCCTGGTCCACCTGCACCAGCCGCCGCACGTGCTGCAGGCCGTCGGCGATGTAGCCATCGGTGGCCACGCGTGCACCGCGTTCCAGCGGATCCAGCTCCTCCTCCGCCTCGGCCGGCGCCTGCCCCAGTTGCGTGCCCAGCAACTCCACCAGCGCCTGGCTGACCAGCGAGGACTTGCCCGAGCCGGATACGCCGGTGACCGTGGTGAACACGCCCAGCGGGATGTCCACGTCCAGCGCGACCACGTTGTTGCGGCTGACCTCGCGCAACTGCAGCCAGGCCTCCGGCGTGCGCGGCGCATGGGCAGCGGCGTGCGGTTCGGCGAACAGGTAGCGGCGTGTGGACGAGGCCTGCACCTGCGCCAATCCCGCGGGCGGACCGCTGTAAAGCACCTGCCCACCGTGCTCGCCGGCACCGGGGCCGACATCGACGATCCAGTCGGCGTGGCGGATCACGTCGATCTCGTGCTCCACCACGAACAGCGAATTGCCCGCGCCCTTGAGTTGGTCCAGCGCACCCAGCAGCGCCTGCGTGTCGGCCGGATGCAGGCCCGCCGACGGCTCGTCCATCACGTAGACCACGCCGAACAGCTGCGAGCGGATCTGCGTGGCCAGGCGCAGCCGCTGCAGTTCGCCAGGCGACAGCGTCGGCGTGCTGCGCTCCAAGGTCAGATAGCCCAGGCCCAACGCCTCCACCACCTGGATCCGCGCCAGCAGATCCTGGGCGATGCGCTGCGCGGCCAGCGCCTGCTCGGGATGCCGCGAACGGCCCTGCATGCGGCCTTCCGCCGCGGGCCGCAGCAGCACGGCCACCTCGCCGAGCGGACGCTGCGACAGCTCGCCGATGTCCAGCCCGGCGAAGGTCACCGACAGCGCCTCGCGGCGCAGCCGCTTGCCGTCGCAGCTGGGGCATGCGGTGCTAATCAGGTACTGCGCCACACGCTTCTTGATCAGCGCGCTCTGCGTGGTGGCGAAGGTGTGCAGCACATAACGGCGCGCGCTGCTGAAGGTGCCCATGTACGCCGGCTCCTGCTTGCGCTTGAGCGCGCGCTGGGTCTCGGCCAGGGTGAAGCCGGGATACACCGGCACGGTCGGTTGCTCGTCGGTGTACAGGATCCAGTCGCGGGTCTTCTTCGGCAATTTCGCCCACGGCACGTCGACGTCGTGGCCGAGCGTGGTGAGGATGTCGCGCAGGTTCTGCCCGTGCCAGGCCGGCGGCCACGCCGCCACCGCGCGCTCGCGGATGCTCAGCGAACGGTCCGGCACCATCGACGCCTCGGTGGCGTCGTAGATGCGGCCCAGACCATGACAGGTGGGACAGGCCCCGGCCGGGGTGTTCGGCGAGAAACCGTCGGCATGGATGATGCCCTGCCCCGGCGGATACGTGCCGGCGCGCGAATACAGCATGCGCAGCGAGTTGGAGATGGTGGTGACGCTGCCCACCGACGAGCGTGTGCTCGGCGCACCGCGATGCTGCTGCAGCGCCACCGCCGGCGGCAGGCCATCGATGGCGTCGACGTCGGCCACGCCGGCCTGGTCGATCAGGCGCCGCGCATACGGCGAGATCGAATCCAGGTAGCGCCGCTGCGCCTCGGCGAACAGCGTGCCGAACGCCAGCGACGACTTGCCCGAACCGGACACCCCGGTGAACACCACCAGCGCATCGCGCGGCAGCTCCACGTCCACGTCCTTGAGGTTGTGCTCGCGCGCACCGCGGACGCGCACGAAGCCGGAAGCGGCGGAAGCGGGAGGCGTGGACATGGGCAGGACCGGCAACGCGAAGGAGCGCGCAAGCTTAGCCGGTCGGCCGACATCGGCGTGTCGCGGTTGTGCCGAGGTCGCGCGGCGGCGTGTTTGGTCGCGTAACGGCACGCAGCGGCCGGTGAGGCGGATCTCAACCCAGCGCAGGCGCCGTCAACGCGTCCGTGTCCTCGGCGCGCGCGGCCAGCGCCTGCATCCGCGCCACCGCGCTGGAGAAAGCGCGCAGCACCGCCACGCCGCGTTCGGCATAGATCGCATGCAGCGCCTGGTAGTACCACAGCGTGCCGTCGCGGCCGGCGGTGAAGCGCTCGAACACCGCGGTGCCGACGTCGGGGTCTTCCAGGTCGGCGACGATGCTGCGCGCGTTGTAGAGCTTGTCGCAGGCCGACACCAGTAGCACCGCGTCCGGGGCCTCGGCCAGATGCGCCAGATACGCCTGCTTGCGGATGCGCCAGTCGCGGCGCTTGGCCGGCACATCCGCGGGCACCGCCTTGCGCTCGGCCGTGGCGTCGGTACACGCCATCACCATGTCGGCCACCGCCTCGCCAAACTGCGCGCGGATCACCGCCTCGTGGCCGGCGCCGCAATCCTCCACCACGTCGTGCAGCAGCGCCGCGATCGCCTGCTCCTCGTCGCCGCCGGCCTCCAGCACCAGCGTCGACACGCCCAGCACGTGGCTCAGATACGGCACCGTGCCGCCCTTGCGGAACTGGCCGGCGTGGGCGATGCGCGCGTAGTCCACGGCGCGCGCGTAACGTTCGGTGAGAGCGGTCATGCGGCGATCCTGACGGAACAGGCCGGCATTATCGCCAAACTTGCCGACGTGAGCGCGTGGAGAGGCGCGTGGACATGGCCGCCGTTCAAGCCGCGCGTGGCGGGCATCGCGTGCGTGATCGGCCGACAGCCCGCACGGACGCGGGCCACCGCGTCGCCCGGCCCTGGTCGAAGCTCCTTCCCCGCTTACACTTGCCTGCTCCCCTATTAAAGCAACGCCCGCACATGGACGTCCGTCATCTCGACCAGCACGCCCCGGAACTGGCGCAGATCGCCACCTGGTACCACGCCGCCTGGGGCCGCGATGCGGGCTTCTCCCTGGACGACGAACTGCGCCAGCTCCAGCGCGCGCCGGATGCGCACGGCCTGCCGCGCGTGCTGGCAGCCTTCGACGGCCCTCGACTGATCGCCGCCGTGCAGCTGAAATACCGGGAAATGGACGCCTTCCCGCAATACCCGTACTGGTTGGGCGGCATGTACGTCGCCGATCCCTACCGCGGACGCGGCATCGCTGGCCGCCTGCTTGCCCATGCCTTGGCCGACGCCGCGGAGTTGGGCCTGGGCGCCCTGCACCTGCAGACCGAGCATCTGGACGGCGGCCTGTACGCTCGCCACGGCTGGCAGCCCGTGCAGGAGGCCGATTCCTACGGCACCCGCGTGTTGCTGATGGTCCGCCACGTCGGCTGAGCCAAAGCCGGCGGGGCCCGGGGCGTCTGCACATTACTTTTCCCCCGCGCCGCGTTAACGTGGCGCTTGGAAAGATAGGGCGTCAGCCACCAACCGACCGCTCGATCGACAGACACGCATGAACGCAGCGCCGAGGATGCAACCCACCATGATCACCGACACCGCCCACGCCGTGGACGACACCGCCACCGACAGCGCTCCGACTCCACCCGCGCGCCGTGCCGCCATCTCCGGCCGTGCCGCCGCGCACAGCGTGTACCGCTCGCCGCTGTCCGCCGATGACGCCGACGCAGAGGCGCTGCACCTGCGCGAACAACGCGCCAAGCGTGCGGCGCAGGTGGCCGCGGTCGGCACCGTTGCCGCCCTGGCGGCCGTGGCCCTGATTGCCTGGCGGCGTGCGCGGCGCTGACCGCGCAACAGCACCAAGCGCATTCGTCCTAATGCCCCGAGCAGGAAGCTCGCCACCGCCCACGCAAGGATCGTCCCCATGACGCCATGGCACCGCATCGCCCAAGTTGCTGGTCTGGCGCTCGTCGCCAGCGCATGCAGCATGCCCGCCGCCGCCCGCAGGACGCCCATGGCCTCGGCGGTGTTGCACGTCCCGGCCAACCTGCCCAACCAGCGCCTGTTCGACTGCGCCGAATCCAGCATCGCCACCCTGTCCGAGACCAGCAGCTCCTGGCCCAAGGTCACCCGCGAAGACCCGGCGCAGGGCATCCTGGAATCAGGCGACTTCCCCGAGACGAACCGCAGCGGCTTTCGTCTGCGCCTGGAGCGCCCGCCCGGTGCCAGCCAGGCCAAGCTTATGCTCAAAGGCGCCGGCACCTATTTCGTCGACCTGGGTGTCGACAAGGCGATGCAGGATCTCAAGACCGCACTGGAGCGCTGCGTCGCCACGCAGCCACACTGAGTCCGCCGAACGGAACACGACGGTTCTGATCCCCGCTTCATTCATAGCGACCAAGGAAGGACACGACCATGCCCAATTACGCCATCGAAGCCCGCTCGCTCGGCGTCATCGGCATCGCCGGCCACGCCTTCTGGGTGCTGCGCGACGAACACGGCAAGGCGGTGGCGGAACTGCACGGCCTGGCCACCGACCGCCAGACCGGCCAGGCCATCCCCATCGGCACCGACGCCACCCGACACTCCCTGCGCGCCTGGCACTACCCGCACGATCCCGCCTACGCCCGCTCCATCGGCGAAAAGGTCGACAGCACCACCTACATCCGCGACGGCCAACCGTCACGCACGGTCGTCACCGGCGACAAGCACGAGATCCTGGAGCGCTGGAACACCGCGGTGCGCGCCGTGCCGGAACTCAACGCACAGGACCGCGACTATCCGAACTACGACTTCAAGGTCTTCGGCAAGACCGTCAACAGCAACTCCGCCTACCGCACCTTCGGCGAGCTGATGGACGTGCCGGTGCGGGGTTTCCCTGGACGCCTCGAACCGGGCATCGGCAACCGCATGCTGTCGCCGGCACGCACCGAGGAACTGCGGTATCACGCACCCAAGAGGCTGAGGCATGATGGTCTAATTCGGCATGCGATGCATCCACTTTCGCAGTGACGCCGAGGAGGAGTACATACCATGAAAAGAATTGAAAAAATCTTACTCGCCTTGACGCTAACCGTTTGTTCAACCTCCTGTGCAACCACTGGCCTGGCAGCCGACACAAGCCAAGGAAGAAACATGAACTCGAATAATGAAATGACTGCAGCCGTTCTTGGACATCGCTTCCTATCGATGATCGAGAGCACGCAGAATTTCAACGACCTATCGGCCAAATCGATTCAGTCCGCCATTGGAGCAACCTTCGAGGGAGACGAAAAATCGGGGGCTTATGCACTCAAATTGCCAGATGGGAAGTGGCAATACGGAATAACGTATAACTTGGACAGCGAACTTGAGGAATACTCGAACGTAACGATCGAGCTGATCAAGGCGGCCAATTCAGTCGATGAAAACAGCCTTCCTTGCGACCTTGGACTTGACGAATACGACCATGCTCTGAAGGCGGCGGGGTTCAGTACCAGACCCAGTACGCAAGACGAGATCGGAGGACTCGTGGCGCTGCACTACAGCCGCAACAACATGCATGTTCAGATCGTCCCCCAGCGCCAAAATTCGACCTGCGTCAAAGCGATCAGCATCCAGAAATTTGGGGAGTGACCGTAATGGCAAACGTCAATGCTCAGTTAGAAGCCGCCTTGGCTCAGTTTGCCAACCAGCCGGGAGTGACCACCGATCAAGGAGCGAAATTAAGGGCAACAATCACTGCAGACCGGGATCTCACACAGCGCCTCAACCAGGCAGCCGCCAATGGTCATCTGACTGGGTTTTCCTTGGGCCCGAGCGGTTCGGAAACCTTGACCGGGTCTTACGACAAGGCATCCGGCGTCATCACCCTCCCGGCGCTCCAGTCTGGACCGTCCGCTGCCGAAGCATTGCGTGGCTCTCTGCGCCTGCAGGAAATGAGCATGCGTTTCGCTCACAGTACCTACACAGACCGCAGCCAGCAAATTCAACCGGTGACCCAGGACATGGTCACCAACCTGCAAGCAACGATCAACAGTTCGCCCACACTGGCAAATGAAATGCAGCGGGCGGTGACCACGGTCGATAGCAACACCAGTCCCGACGGGCAACGGCACATGTTGCTTGAGAATTTCGCGCCGCTCAGCGGAACCGTCGCAGGCGGCACGTTCAATCCTGCGGACAAGACGATGAGCATCCCGCCCACCACGCTGGGGCAGCCACCCAGCCAGTTCAATCGATACGACGCCACGGACCTGACGTTCGTGTTGGGACACGAGACCCAGCATGCCTTCAATCAAGCCAGCATGGCCGCTGCCTATCGGCAGTTCGACGAAGCAGCCAAGGCCATCGCCAGAGACAACAACCCGATCAACGACTACACCTTGCCGATTGAACAGTTGGTCGCAAACAATCGGCAAGACGAAGCCAAAGCCCAAATTGCAGGATGGAACGCATTGCTGGACAGGGTAAAGCAGCGCGATCCCAGTGCAGACCTGACGTCGATGATGACGCTTCGCAATAGCCGGCTGGATGACTTTGTCGAGCCCAACCCGTCCAACATCAGGCAAGCCCAAGCAAAGCCGGGCTTGACCTTCAATACCGACGGTTCGCTCCCGATGACACCCGGGAACATCGCCACAGAAGCCAGCTACTACTTCGACAAAAGCCCCAAGGGCACTCCCGGTCTGTCGCCAAGTCAGACGACCAGCATCGGCTACCACGGCGACTCGGACTACTCGAATTACTACGGCGCCGGCGCCGTGAGCCGCGCGATTGCGATCGATCGCGCCTATGCGCACCCGGTCGGCGGCGTCGCGCCGCAAATGCACCTGAACATGCAGCACCTGCACTTCAACGAGACCTTGCTGGAGCGCAACGGCATCACCTTGCCGCAGGCCACTGCGGCCACGCCGCAGGAATACTGGGATACCAGCACCACCCCGCCAACGCGCGGACTGCTGCAACACACCAGGGACTCGCACCAGCACATCAGTCCAACGCCTGAGCTTGATCCTCCGCAAGCAGGACGCGCCCGGCCGGGCGATCCTGGACACCCCAACACCCCCTTGTTCGAGAAGATCCGCGAAGGCGTGCGCGGGCTGGATCAACAGGCCGGCAAACCTTGGGATGAGAACAGCGAGCGGCTGAGCGCGAGCCTGTTGCTGCTGGCGGGCGAAAAGGGCTTCACGGCGCAAGATGACCTGAAGATCGCTGCCAACACGCCCACCGCCACCTTGGGAAGCGGCGAGGTGGTGCACCTGTGGCGCACCGGCCATCCATCGCCCGACCCCGCCGCGCACCGCGCGCACATGCCCATGCAGGACGCGCTCGCGGTGCCGGCGGAGCAGCGCTTCGCGCAGTTGGAGGCGGTGCAGCAGCAAGCCAGGGCCGAGGAACTGCAGCGCAGCCAGCAGCAGGAGCCCGTGCAGGCGCAAGCCGCGCCGCTGCGTTCGATGTAGACGCCGCAAGCCCTACCACCAAGCGCCAGCATCGGCACGACCGCAGTGGCGCCACCGGCCACGCGCGCAGGGTTGCACAGCAGCGGTGTCGCCACCGATCAAAGCCCCAACGCATGGGCCAAACGGCGATGCATCTACCGTAGACGATGCCCGGGCGCCCCGCTCCCCGCGTCATGGCCCGGCGCCTGATAGGGGGACTGACGCTGCGCCGGCCACGACACCTCGCGGAGCACCATGTCCAGTTGCTCCGCGAGCAGTTCCATGCACACCGCCAGTTCCCCCGCACGTACCTTCGGTGCGGCCTCGCGTTGCTCGGACACGCTGCGTGGCTCCGCCAGCCGTGCGAGGAACTTGATGAACTCGCCCAGCCGCACCAGCCGGAACTGGCTCGCTTCGGGCAGGAAATAGCCCACCTTTTCAAGGTCGTCCGTTCTGTGCTCCGACATCGTCGCCTCTCCTTCCATGAAGTGGCCGTCCGCCGCCAACGGCGGACGGGAAGTCGGGTGGCTAGAAACCGCACACAGCCGGCGGGCTTATTCCCCTTGCGGGTGTTGTATTCACCGCCCTCCCGACGCAGAGGTCGCGTCGGCTGCACCTGCGAAGCATGCAGGCACAAAAAACCCACCGGTTTGTCGGAGGTGGGTACCGCTGTGTGCGGAGTTTCTAGGCTCCGTTTAGTAATATTGCTACTGCCGGTGCGACGCGTCAAGTCGCCCCATTCGCGGATGGTGGCATGCGGCAAACATCAAGCGACACACGCCTTTCGCCGCGCGTCAGATCCCTTCGACATCAATGCCGTTTTCCGCCAACCAAGCCTTGCGCTGCAAATAGTCCGGCATGGCGCGCTCCACACGGAGCCAGAATAAAGGCGTGTGGTGCGCCTCGTGCAGATGCGCCATCTCGTGCACCAACACATACTCGGCGATGCGAGCCGGCAGCAGAATGGTCTTCCAATGGAAGTACAGCCAATCCCCCTTGCCGCACGAACCCCAGCGGTAGCCAAGATCCTGAACCTTTACCCCGACCGGAGCGACGTCCATGCGCAGCGCGTGTTCGAGCATGCGATCCGACAGCCAGCGCTTGGCACGTTCGCCATACCAGCGAATGAAGTGTTCCCTGGCAGCGGGCAATGCATGGGATGCCAGGCAGAAGCGCCCGGCAGACAGCTTCAACGGTACTTCCTGGTCGGCCACCATCTTCAACCGATAGCTTCGCCCCAGGTAAAGGAAGCCCTCGCCACCCACAAACGCCTTGCGCGGCGCATGGCGTTGCAGGCGATCCTTCTCCGCCAACCGGGTGTAGATCCAGAAGCGCTTTTCCTGCACGAAGGCACGCAACCTGGACTCCGCCACGTCCGGCGGTGCAGAAAGCACAAGCGCACCATCACGCTCGACGGTGATCTCCATCGTTCGTCGGCGCGCGCTGTACCGTACGGTGAACAGCAGATCGTCCACTTGCAGACTGGAGGCAGTCATGGCAGCTCGCATGGCATCACACCTGCATCAGCCGCTCATGGCTGGCACGCGCCTGTTCCATCAACTTGTCGGTGAGCAGCCCCGCCGCTGCCTCATCCATCAGCGGGGGGCGCAGCCGCATCAGACGATCAAACAGCAAGCCGTTGAGCTGTTCCTGCGCTGCGCGCTTGTGCGGACTCCAGATATTGCGGTTGCTCTGCAGCTCCTGCACCAGCAGTTCGACCAGTTCCACGGTCACGTCCATCAACCGAAGCAGCTCCGCCGGAGTCGGCTCGCGCCCGGCGCAGACCACGTCCATCACCGTGCGAAGAAACGGCGCACAATGCTCAGGCACACCCGTCGGCGTATCGGCGGCACCGACGCTGCCGTTGCGCACGTCGTCGACCAGCGCCTGCAGTTGGGCAACAACCTCACTCCATTGTTCGCCCAACGCCCGCAAGATCTCGTTCAATCGCTCAGAAAGCTTGCGGTACAGCACAGGATCCTCGTCGGCATGCTTCCGGATATGCGAGCGCACCGCATGCTCCATTTCCGACGCCTTGGCGCGGTCATTCGCGGCCCGGCCCACATGAGCATCGAACTGGGCGTCGGTCAGCTGAATCGGCGGGATCTTCGGATCGATGCCCAGTGAGATCACATGATCGTCGATCAACTTGCGCACCTTGGCGCCCACATCCTTTCCAAGTATCGGCGTGTCTTTGTAACGATTGCGGGCGCGCGCATGAATGTAGGCCAGCCGTTTGGCATCTGCGGAGAACGGCAGACCTTCCGGACGTGGCAACACTGTGTCCAGCGATCCAAGAAACGCCTTGAGCTTGACCACGAACTCGGCCCTGAGCTTCTCGTTGGCCAGCACGTCCACACATGCCTCGGTGTCCGCCAGCGAGTCGATGTCCCGTTCGCGGAACAGCTCAACCACCCGCGCATGCCGATCGCGCAATACCGGCACCTCGTCCTTCAAACTCGCCAATGCGCCAACCACATCTTCGTCGGCATAGGCAGCCAGCGCTTCCTTTAGATGCTGGGCCACACCGTAGTAGTCCACGACGATGCCGCGGCGCTTGCCAAAGCCCGTGCGATTGACGCGCGCAATGGCCTGCAGCAACTCTGCCTCGCGAATGGGCCGGTCCAGGTACATCACGCCTGCGATCGGCGCATCGAATCCCGTCAGCAGCATCGACTTGACCACTAGAAACGCCAGCGGATCCGCTTTGGTTGCATCCAGATGCAGCAGCGGCTTCTTGAAGCGCTTGATCAGCGACTCATGGGCAGCACTGTCGGTCCAGTGCTTCCAGCCGGGATCGTCGTTGTTGCTGCCGGAGATGATCGGCGCGAACTCGATCCGCGCCAGCACCTCGCGATAGCGCCACGCCTGCACCACCGCGCGCATCTTCGGCGGCCGCAGGCACAGGGCATCATCGTCCATCGCCTGGTCCTGCGGGCTCAACGCATCGGCCTCCTGCAGCAGCTCGTCGCGTGCGGCTTTCAAAGCGGCGAAATAGCGGGTGGCGGCCAGCCGGCTGTAAGCCACCACCTGAGCCTTGTAGCCATTGGGCAGGATGTTGGCGACGTAATGGCGAAGGATGTCGCGCGCCTTGTCGGCAATCAGTGCGGGCGCCTCGAAAATGTGGCCCTTGGTGGCGTACTTTTGCTTGATCGCTTCCAGCTCTTCCGGCGTGTGCTGGCGGAACAGATCCTCGAAAAGCTCGTCCAGGTCCGCGCCATCCTTGATGGCCCCATTGGCGGTACGCCCTTCGTAGAGCACCGGTACCGTCGCCCCGTCGGCTTCGGCCTCCTTGATGGTGTAGCGGTCGATGAACTCGCCGAAGATCTCGTGAGTGCGCTTCTTCTCGCCCATGATGATCGGCGTGCCGGTAAAGCCGATGCGCGCACAGTTGGGCAATCCCGCCAGCAGGTTGGCATGCAGATCGCCGGCCTGGGTACGATGCGCCTCGTCCACCAGCACCAGGATGGCGTCGTCATCGTTGAGCACCTCGAAGTGCTCCGTAGCCGCTTCGGCCTTGCCATACGCAGCACGCGCGTCCTTGACCGCGTGTCCAGCACCCGGCAGGTCCTCGGCCTTCAGCGGCGCATCGTTGGCCGTGTCGCCATCGCGATACTTCTGGATGGTGACGAACACCAACCCCGGCCCCTTACGCCGTGCCAGGGCTTTCAGGCCTGACGTACTGTCGGCCACCTCCACTGGTTCGCCGGTGAGTGTTGCGGTCACGGACAGCTGGCCTTGCAGGTCTTTGCGGTCGGTGACCACCACAACCTTGAAGCGTCGCAGCGTCGGCTCGGCACGCATCTTGCGCACCAGGAACACCATGGTCAGCGACTTTCCCGAGCCCTGGGTATGCCAGATGATGCCGCCTCGCTGATCGCTTTCGCCATGCTGCAGCCGGGTCTGGCCACGCTTGAGCTTTGCGATCGCGCGGTTCACCGCACGGTACTGCTGATAGCGGCACACCGATTTGATGGTCTGTCCGCCCACCTGCATGAACAGCAGGAAGTGTTTCACCACATCCAGCAGGTTCGCTGGCGCCAGCAGGCCGGCAACCAACCGCTCCTGGGCGGTGAGCTTCTGCTTGCCGAAGCGTTGCGCCGCCTCCGCCTCCGATCCTGCACCGTCCGGCCCCACCACAGTCTTCCACTGCGCGAAGTGCTCGAAGCCCGCACCGATGCTTGCAACCCGCGCCTCGTCCACGCAACTGGCCACCAGCAACTGGTTGGTGGCGAACAGCGCCTCGTTGCCTTCGTTCTCGTCCACTTCCAGCGCGGCCTTGCGCTGGTTGCTGTAGCGGCGCAACTGGTCCACGGCCTCGCTCAACGGCTCGGGGATGGACGGGCTCTTGCACTCCACCACCACCAGCGGGATGCCATTCACCAGCAGCACCAGGTCCGGCACGATGAACGCCTTGGCACTGTTAAAGCCGGGCGGGCAGTTCACGCGGTACTGGCTGACCACGGTGAAACGGTTGTTGGCCGGTGTGTCCCAATCGATATAACGGATCGTCTGCCCGCGCCCGCCCTCCCAACTGGGCAGCCCGTCGACCGTCAGGCCCTTGATCAGCAGCTCGGTGGCCTGCTGATTGGCCTCCATCAACTTGTGTCCTCCCAGGCGCGTGATGGCGGCCACCGCGTCAGCCAGGCGGGCATCGTCCAGCCACGGCCGGCCGTCCGGCCCCGGATTCAGCGCCAGCAGGCGCTCGCGCAGCCGGGTTTCCTGAACGACCTCGGCGAAGTCGCTGCGCTCCGTGGCGGCGGGGTCGTCCAGGCTACCGGCCAGGTGCGTCCAGCCCACCGCCTGCAGTTGCGTCACGAAAGGCTTTTCGACGTCTTCCAACTCCCAACCCATCAGCATCTCCCTGGCTGGATGCAGGCGTCCATGGACATCCCAACATTCTCATGGACCTCCAAAGAACCCCAAAGTGATCCAAAGACATCCAAAGATGTCCAAAGACCTCCAAAGAGCCCCAAAGACCTCCAAAGGCCCCCGTTCTCCTGGCGACACCCTTTCAGTCGTCAGGTTCAAGGGTGTAGTAGGCCGCCCGGCGTGTCCCATGTTGGGACAGCCGCCCTTGCGCTTTTAGCCGCCCCAACAGCGCCTTGGCCTGCAAGGCACCCAATCGACACAGCTCCATCACCTCGGCACGGCGGATCTGCCCGTGCTGCTGCACGTAGTTCAGCACCAACTGCTCGTTCTGCAGACTGGTGAAGCCGGCTTGCCGGGTATAGGCGGCCTTGTCGCCCTGGCGCTGATACACAGCGGCCGACAGTGTGTAGCTGCGCGCGCGGGTCTGCCCATGCGCCTCGATCAGGCCGGCCTCGGTCAGCGCCTCCAGCGTGCGCTTGGCGCTGGCGGGGTCGCGCTGGATGCGCGCGGCCAGTTCGTCGGCGGTCACGCGCTTGAGCTCGCGCAATGCGGCCAACGCGATCAGGCTGTCGATCGGCAGCTCCCCATTGCTGCGCCGCTCCCGCTCCACCACCATGCGGCCGAAGTCGAGATCAGCCGCACCAGTATCCAGCCGCACCACCACGCTGTGGCTGTCCGTGCGAGAGTAGTCCGGCGCCGAGCGGCCGAAGCGCAACAGTCCGCGATAGATCGTGTCGACCCCGCGCCCCGAGCGTTCCACCACGCCGATACGCTTCATCGCATCGGCCAATGCGCGGTTGCGTGGACGCGGCTCGGTGGTGAGGAGGTTGTCCAGCGTCACCCCATCGACCAGGCCGCCAGGGTTGCTGACCACCAGCGCCTCGTTCTCCAGCCGCACATGCACCGCGCCCAGGCGGTGGTAATCGCGGTGGATCAGCGCATTGGCCACCGCCTCTCGGTAGGCAGCCATGTCGACCTTGGGCACCGGCACGCGGAACAGCCCGACCTGCAGCTCCTCTTCCGGGTTATACGGCCGGAAGTTGGTCTCCAGCCAGTCGATGGCCTGCAGCAGCGGCACGCGGCGGAACTCGTTGAAGCGCACCGCCTGTTCGGCCAGCACCTGGAACGCGAACTCATGCGTGGCCACATGCTGGCGCAGCGCCTCGACCCGGCCGATCACCAACAGGCCGCACAGCGTCGGCACGCGGCGGCCATCGGACTGGCGCGCAGTAAAGCCCAGTGCGCCGTCCAGCGCCTCGTCGTCCAGCTCCAGCAGCACCCGGTCGCCACCGTACTGCTGCACGGCCTGGCGCAGGCGCTCGCGCTCCAAGGGGTCGAAATCGGACAACTGCGCACCGGCCACCGGCTGCGCCGAGGCATCGACCAGGCCGAGCTGGCCGAGGCGGCTGTCGCGCTCATGCGGCAGCATCGGCACGCACTCGGGCGTGCCGTCGTGCTTCAGCCGGCGGCGCAGGTAGACGCCGCCCGCAGTCGCCACCACCGTGGCAGCCTTCGGCACCACGATCCGTGCCACGAGCACACCGTCGATCTCGACCGCCTCCACCTGCACCGCGATGGCCGGCGACGTGCGCGCCGCGATCAGGCCGGGCAAGCCGGCCAACTGCCGGTGATCGGCATGCAGGCCGGTCGCGGTGCCATCGTCCTCCACGCCCAACCACAGCTCGCCACCGTCCGCGTTGGCCAGACACACCACGGCCTCGGCCAGCTCGGTGTCGGACAGCTTCCTGCGGTCGCTCTTGAACTCGACCGTCAGCGATTCGGCGGCTGGCAGGGTGTGCGTCATGCGGCGGCGGGATCCAGCAGCGGGGTCACGCGGACGCGGCCGGTGAGGAGGTCGTCCATGAGGCCGAATTTAAGATCACGCAATGCTGATACAGCTTTCGATTCGGAATCAAGATTGGTGCTAGCAGCAGAAAGAGCATCCAGAATTCGAGCTTGCTCCTGCCTGTCTGGCATCGCAACGACAAGGTCGCGAACAATCCTTCCGCTTATCTTCACCATGCTTTCTGACTTCCCCACTGCGTGAGCCTGGATCTGTCTGCGCAGTCTAGGGGATCGAAGGAAAAACTGCAGATACTGAGCACTGGTCTCGACAGTTGGCTTCAATCGCATCATCAAGTCGGGATAGGCGCATGGAGTGCCAACATCCGAGTAGACGCCTACAAGACCTACGAGTTGACGCGTATTCGCTCGACTCATGAGCAAATCACCATCAGATAGCATCACCGAATCGAGTCTCGCGTCTGCAAAAGGAGCGTTCTTCAACTGACTTGGCTCAAATCCAACGCCGGTTAGGCATCCTAGGCCCAACATCTGGCATCCCGTCCACTCTCCCGCCTCTTTCGGCGAATATCCATTCTTTGGCTTCTCAGACAACCAGAGTTGAAGTGGCCCTGCTTCCCAGTCGCAAGGAATCCAACCGAGTAGCGATGACTTATAGAGATCCGGTGCTTCGGACTGTGGAGGGCGCACTTCGCCGTTGGCGTCGATGCCGCGCGTCAGCAGGTCTTGCAGCAGACCCTGCTTGACGGCCTTGAGCTTGGCGATCAGCGCCTCGGTTTCGTTGATGGCGGTGTCGAGAGTGTCGAGGACCTCGGCGATCTTCGATTGCTGGGGCGGATCTGCAATGGGCACCTCAATTCCGAGGTAGTCCTGAATGCGAATTCCTTTAACCGTAGATCCCACCGCTTGCGCTTCAGCTTTGGGACGCACGAAGTCCAGCAATCTCAACAGATACGAGGGCGAAACATCCGGAGCTGGAAATAGCGCCCTTACATCTTGGTTGATCGCCATAGCGACAGACGACATTGCAGATCGTCCCACTGCCATGCGTGTACACACGAGTGGGACTCGCGCGGGAACCAGATTGCTCGCACTTGCGTTTAGCCCTGCGAGGGAAATGTGCTCCTGGGTTCCAGAAATAATTCCCGGCTTCTCGGGAAAGTCCTTTACCGACGCCCATGGTATGTCACCCTTCCAATAAGAGGCCACCTGGCGAGATGGAGTGCCACCTCCCATCTGCTCAACAACTGCGTCACGAAGTGGACGAGCAGCATAGGTGAGATCAGACATATCCCAGCCCCTTCAAGAACCCTTGCAACGCCCGCGCCGCCTCATCCCGCTTGCCTTCGATATCCGCCAGCGTCACCCGGTACTTGTCCCACCAGGTCTCGAAGGCGGCGACTACTTCCTTGCGCTGCGCGGCGACGTAGCGCTCGACGATGGCGCGCATGTCGTCGTGCAGGATGGTCAGCAGCAGCGCCGCGGCGGCCGGCTCGTCCAGCGCAGCGACCTTGCGATCGAGTCCGTCGGTGAAGCGGGCCTGCTGCGCCTTGAGCTGCTTCTTCACCGCAGCCAGGTCTCTTTTCCAGCCCTTGAGCTGAGCTTCATCGACGGTATCTTCGTTCTCGTCCGCATCGGCCGGTTCGGCATCGCCTTCCTCGCCATCGGCGTCTTTCGCTGCCTTGGGGTCGGCCGCCTTGATCTGGCTGTCCAGCTCGGCCTTCTTCGCCTCCAGTTCGGCGATGGCCTCGACGAATTCCGCCAGCAGAAAGCGCACCAGCTTGTGGTCCAGCGAATTGTCCTTGCTGGCCTTGTCCTCCAGTGCGGTGACGATGCTGGTGCGCCAGGCGTCGATGACACCGCGGGCGCCACGCGCCATCAAGGTCTGGAATTCGTAGCGGGTCTGCACCCAGAAGCCGGCGATGATGCCGCGCACCTGGAACGGATCGAGCAGGCCCACCGCTTCCAGCGCTTCGCTGAAGCTGGCCAGCAACTCATGGCGTAGCGCAACCAGTGCGGCGGCATCGTTCTGGCGCCCGGCCAGCGCGGTGATGCGAGTGCCGTGCGCCTGCCACCAGCCCTCGAACGCGCCGCGCAGCGCGGCCTCCTTCGCCTGCAGGCCGGGATTGCCTTCGACGGCAGGCTTGAGCTCGGCACGGGCGGTCAGCGTCGGCGCAAAATCGAAATACGCCGCGTCACGCACGCCGAACAGCTCCTGCGGTTCCAGGCCATGCGCGGCGAACAACGCGGCCTTGGCCTGCACCTCGGCCTTCGGCACGCCGCCGACCAGATGCGCGCGCACGTCGTGCGGTTCCGGCGCCGGGGCGTTGTCGGCATAGCGGCGGATGTTGAGATTGCAGCCGTTCTCCAGCAGCGTGGCGTTGTCGACGATGGCGGAAAAGCCGTCGATGGCGCGGAATTCGTCGAACGTCGTGACGATCTTCTCGATGTGTTCGGGCAGCAGGTAGTTCTGCGCGCGTCCCTCGAAATACTCGCGGTCGGCATTGATGAAGAGCACCTTGCCCTGGCGCTGCGCCGGCTTGCCGCTGACGCGGTTGCCACCGTGCTGCACCTGCTGGCGCAGCAACAGGATGCAGGCCGGGATGCCGGTGCCATAGAACAGGTTGGGCGCCACGCCGATCACCGCTTCCAGCAGGTCGTCGGCAATCAGCCCGGCGCGGATGCGCGCCTCGTCGCCGCCGCGGAACAGCACGCCGTGCGGCATGACCGTGGCGATCATGCCGCCATCGCGGGTCACGGCCACCATGTGCTGCAGGAACATCAGGTCGGCCTTCTTCGCGCCCAACGGCACCTGGCCGTAGCGGAAGCGTTCGGGGAACTTCGGCACCCAGGCGGGGCTGCCGTCGGCGTTCTTGTCGGCGGTGCCCCAGTTAATCGAGAACGGCGGATTGGTCAGCACGCGGTCGAAACGCTGCAACTCGCCACCGGCGGCATGCTGCGGCTCGGCCAGCGTGTCTTCGTTGCGCAGGTCGGCGGTGCTGATGCCGTGCAGCAGCATGTTCATCTTGGAGATCGACCACACCGTGCCATTGAACTCCTGCCCGAACAGGTTGGCCTTGCGGCCGTCGCCGCCGTGTTCGTCGATGTAGTCCTTGGACAGGATCAACATACCGCCCGAGCCGCTGCAGGGATCGTAGATGTCGTGATGCTGCTCGGGCTTGAGCAACTGCACCATCAGCCGTACCACCGAGCGCGGCGTGTAGAACTCGCCGCCCTTCTTGCCGGCGGAGTCGGCGAATTCGCCGATCAGGTATTCGTAGGCCGCACCCAGCAGGTCGGGAAACTCGAAATCCTCGTTGCGCAGCCGGTGCAGACCGAAGTGGGTGATCAACTGGCGCAGCTTGATGTCGGGGATCTTGCTCTGGCCAACCTTGCGGGTGAAGTCGATGTGCTCCAGCACGCCGTCGAGGCTGTTGTTGGTGTCTTCGATCCCGGACAGCGCCTTGTTCAGCGCGTTGCCCACGTTCTGATGGGCATCGTTGAGCAGCGTCTGGTAGCGTGAGTCCGGCGGAACCCAAAACGCACCTTCGACCTTATACCAGCGTGGATTTTCGGCGGACACCCTGGCCTGCGCGTCGCTTTCGCCCGCATCCTTGCGCTCGGCGATGACCTGCTCGCGGCGCTGCTCGAACACATCGGAGCAACGCTTGAGGAACAACATCCCGAAGATGTATTCCTTGAATTCGGATGCATCCATCTTGCCGCGCAGGATGTCGGCGGCCTTGAACAGATGGCGTTCCAGTTGGGGAAGAGTCAATGGCATGAATCACACATCTCGCAATGAACAATGGCGACCCGAACGCGACAGGCGGCGGGAAGCGATGGTGCCTTATCCACGCCAGTGGCGAGACAAGGCAAGCAGGTCATGGAATGACGCGAGCAACGCGCTCGCGATGGTTTGTCGGGAGAAATCTCCCCTCTCATTCGCCCCCAGCAAGAAACCACACCGGCTTGAGCGGCAGACGCGCGCGAGCGATGTCGTCGAGCTGCGCATAGTGCGCCGTCCACAACCCCAGCAGCTTGCGCGCATCGATCAGGCTGATGCGGCGATGCGACTGCCGCGCCTCGTAGTCGGCATCTTTGGTGAAGCCGGACAGGGCCACGAACAGGCCCACGTCGCCCTCGCCGAGCACGGCCATGAAGCTGCGCAGGTCTCTCACGTCGATGCGCGGGGAGTTGGCGTTGCGCTTGACCTGCACCTTGATGCGTGGTGGCCGGGTGCCGAGCGGGTCGTTGTAGGCGATGATGTCGGTGCCGCCGTCCTTGCCGGGCGGCGCAATCCACGCCACGTGGTAGCCCATCGCCTTCAACAGTGCGCCGACCAGTTCCTGGAAGTCGTATGGCGGCATCGCCGCCAGGTACGCCTCGATCTCGGTCCAGGCCCTCTCTTCGGCCTCTTCCAGGGTGATGGTGGCCGAGCCTTCGCCGAGTTCTTCCTCGCCCTCGTCGTCCTCGACGGGGTCCGGCTGCGCGCCCTTCCATTTGCGGTAGAGCTGGCCGACCGCGCGGGTGAATTGTTCGGGGTCGGGATAGGCCTGCAAGGCAGCTTCGCCATCGGGCGTCAGGGTCCAGATCCCTTTGTCCTTGATCATCCAACCGGCTTTCACCGGCGCCACGGTGCTGAAGCGCACGATCTTCTCGAAGCGGCGGCCGCCGGTCTGGTAATCCCCAGCTTCGTACTCGGTCATCGTGACCTGCTTGGCCAGCACCTCCAGCGCGTCGCTGGCCCGCATCCCCTCCGGCTGCGCCTTGAGGATCTGGAACAGCATGCGGATCAGCTCGCCTTTACGGCGTTTGGTGATATTGGCCATCGGCTCTCCATGTCTCCGGTGTGTTGGCGCGGGGCGCAGGTGCAATGATAGCTGCCTTCGCGTCGCTCGAACTTCCAGCAAGGCTTCGCCGTACACGTGTGTCGTCGAAGCGGAAGCGTCTGCTGCCCCCCCTCATGTCCCGAGGATCCGGATACGGATAGGCGACGAGATCCTCAACTTTGCAGCTTCGTGTTGCAGTCAGGTACCGCACAGGCGCCTCTAGCGCTATGATCCGCCAAGCTTCGCCTCAGTGGCTGGCCTTTACGCCAATTGACTCAATTCAACTCATGTATTGCGAGGATGCGATGGACCGCGGACTGCAAGAAGAAACGGTGGATCGGCTGCGGCGGACGGTGGAGAGGCTGGCACGTTCCGCGGGCACACCAGACTGGGAATCCTCATTGGCCGACGTTGCCAGGGAAGTCGCAGCTGCGTCATCTGCTGCGCTACCGAGTAGCGATCACCCATTGCATCAACGGGCTGTCACAGACCTTTCCACTCTTCAGGAGACGCTCTCCGAGGTCGTGGTCACCATGAGCGATCCTCAGCGCTTTCAGACGCTGCTCGCTTCGAAGGGACAGATACCAGAAGTGATGCAGCAGCATCTTGCGTTGATGGAGACGCTGGATCGTGCGCTCGGCTGCATCGTGGGCCTCATGCAATACGACGTCCACGACCGCTACCTGTTCGATCCAGAAGACGGCTTCATGATCTCAAGCGGCAGCATGAGCTATGGACGCAGCCGCTTTAGAGGTCGAGCGCGCTAGCCGTTCGCCACGCTCTGCCAACACCAAACACAAGGATTGCCCATCCTGGGCAGTGAGCACGGGCTATCAACCCGATGCTGTCGCCGCGTTGTAGCGATACAAGGAGACGTAATCGTGACATCGAGAATGCGTGCATTATTTCCTATTGGCGCTCTGCTCATGGCAGGTTTGTCCATGCCAGTGCCATCCCACGGGACGAATGTCGAGCCCAAGACATTTCCCGAGCCAGCGCTCCTGGACAAGGCAACTCAATTTTCCGATCAGTTGGTGCGAGAGCGACCTGAACTTCAGCTCCTTCTCAACAAGCTCGGCCTGCGATACCTGCATCAGCTCGACCCTGATACGGTCTACCAGCTCAATACGCGTACAGGCGAGCTGACACGATTGAGCCACGCACAAGCCGCGTCCGGGAAGGATGCTAGCCCAGCAGGAATCTTTTGGGGATTTGGCACTCCCGCGGTGCGCATCTCCGGTGGAACCAGCATCAACGGCGAGGCCAGCACCACCGTGACTTGCCCGTTTTCGGCCCAGACTGCGGAAGTCAGCGGCTTTATGGCCTCCACCGTCTCCCGCGATCCAGTGGCGGGAGTACGCAACGGCACACTCGTCATCGACAATGCCCTGGACAGCAAGGCACAGGTGAATTTCAGCATCCTGCGCCTGGCCGGCGGTGCACGCAATCCTGCCAACCGTACCACCCTTGAATCCGTCCATACCGGCAGTTGCGGCGATGAAGTCCGAGTCAACACCTTGGTGACCACATGGCCGCCAAATCGCGTGGAACTGGCGATCGACGATACGGGGTCCATGGACACGCAACTCAATGGCGTCAAGTCGGCGCTCGCCAGCTTTGTGGAGAACAACAATAGCGGTGAGCAACAGCGCGCCACGTCGTATGAGTTGATCAGCTTCAAGGATGCGCCGACGCTACGGCTCCCCAATACAGAAGACACTTCCACTGTGGTCAATGCCGTGCAAGGACTCACCGCGAGCGGCGGAGACGACTGCCCAGAGGACTCGTTGGGCGCACTCTCCCTTGCGCTTTCGCGCATTGGGGAGGATGAGGACTCCGAAGGATCGGTAATTCTGGCTACGGATGCTTCGCCACACTCTGGCGACGTCGATGGCTTGATTGCCCAAGCTCGCGCCAGTGGAACACGAGTGCATGTATTGCTGTCGGGTGATTGCGTGGCCAGCGCAACCGGACGAACTCGCGCTGCAAACGGGAACAGCAACGAGTCCATTGCGGCGACTCCATCCTCCCGCGACGTATTCTCGCGGCTGGCACAAGAAACCGGAGGCCTGTACTTCTATGCGCCAAACGCCACCTCTGAGGTTTACGCAGATCTTCTTGGAGAGATCTTCCAAAGTGTGGCCGAAGGTGTCACCCCACTTGAGTCAGCCGTGCCGTTGACCGGCTTGGAAGGTGCGGCAGGCAGCGATCGCTTGTTCCGCGTGGAAGTTCCGAGCGGTACAAGCAACTTGCGTGTACTCAGCTACGGCGGCACAGGCAATGTGTCGCTCTACATGAAGCGTGGAAAGATTCCCACGGTCACGGACCATGACATGTTTTCTACACGCCCCGGCAACAACGAAACGCTAAACCTCGCTGCGCCTGCCGCTGGCACTTACTACATCAGGCTGAGAGGGGAATCGGCATATACCCGCGTCTCACTGCAAGCCAGAGTGACCAAATAAAGCGTCTTTTCTCATCAAAAGGAGAAGGCCCAATGGGCCTTCTCCACTTATCGTCACGGAACTGCATCCTCTTCCTTGCGTGACGCAGACACCGACGCCGAAGTTCCGCGCACTCCGAAACGTGGTCTATATAAGATTGCATGAAGAAGCGCGGCCAAGTGCTAACAAGCAGCAGCCGTAACTTCCTTCTCGAACTCCATTAACCGGTGCATCTTCAGCACACGCGGCCAGCTTGAGATCGAACAGAAGCAGGCCCTGTCTCCTTGGCCGGTAGCAGGCACGCCCCCGACAGGATCTGCGTCCGGCTGCGCGTTGCGAATCAGACTACCCCCTGCCCCGCCACAAACACCACCCCATCACCCCCGCCGCCACTCTGCCGCAGCCGGCCTTCGGCCTCAAGCGCCTCCAGCGACACATCGGGGCCGAGATCAGTCGCCATGCCTTCCAGCGTCAACCCCACCCAGCGATCGCGGCCCGCATGCTTGGCGCGGTACAGCGCGGCGTCGGCGATGCGCAGGCTCAGCGGCCAGTCGCCGCCGGGGTGGGCGGGGAACAGGCTGACGCCCATCGATACGGTGAGGGCGATGCGGCCGGTCGGGCGCAGCAGCGGATCGGCCTGCAGGCGTTCGCGCAGGCGGCGGAACAGCCGCGGGGCGTCGGCCAGGGTGCCGCCGGGACAGATCCAAAGGAACTCTTCGCCGCCCCAGCGGGCGATGATGTCCGAGCTGCGTGCGCACTCGCGCAACAGGTCGCCGAGATGCATCAGGGCGTGGTCGCCGCCTTCGTGGCCGTGCAGGTCGTTGACGCGCTTGAAGTGGTCGATGTCCAGCAGGGCGATCAGCAGCGGCTCCTGCGTGCGCTCCGGCGTCGCCGCGGCCTCGCGTGCCTGCAGCCAGGCGGTGACGTAGCGGCGGTTGCGCAGGCCGGTGAGAGCGTCCTCTTCGCTCTGGCGGCGGATGGTGGCGGTGAGCTGTTCCAGTTCGCGGTGCTGGGTCTGGATCTCGTCGTTCTTGCGCGCCAGTTCGGCGTTGATGCGGCGGCGCACACGGCCTTCGCGCACCTTGAGCAGGAAGAAGCCGGCCAGCGCCAGCAGTGCGGCGAGCAGACCGTACAGCACGCTGCGCTGGCGCTGTTCGCGCGCCTGCAGTTGCGCGTAGGCGGCCTGTTCGGCGGCGCGGGTGCGGCCGAGTGCGGCCAGTTCGCTCTTCTTGCGCGCCAGGTCCACCGCCGATTCGAGCTCGGCGATGCGGGTCTTGGATTCGACGTTCACTGCTTCGTCGTTGACCGCCTTGTATTCGCGCATCAGCGCCAGCGCCTCGCGGTCGCGGCCGAGCGCATCGAGGTTGTCGATCATGCGCGGGTACAGTTCCAAGCCCCGCGTCACGTTGTCCGACTGCGCGAACAATTGCCGCGAACGCGCAAACGCGTCGGCGGCGGCTTCGCGCTGGCCAAGATCGGCCAGGGCGACGCCGAGGGTGGAATAAACGATGGCGCCTTCGCCGTTGTCGCCATGATCGCCAGTGTGCGCCGCGTTCTCCAGCAGTGCGGCCGCTTCGCGCAGCAAGGGCAAGGCCTCCTGTGGGCGATGCTGGCTGGATAGCACGTTGGCGAGGTTGTTGAGCGGGCCGATCAGCGAGGCGTTGCCATCGGCGCGCGCCGACACCAGCGCCTGCCGGTAGATGGCCTCGGCGCGCTGCAGTTCGTTGGCGCCTTCGTAGGCCGCACCCAGATTGCCAAGCACGGCTGCGCGCGGCAGTCCCTTGCGCGGCTTGGCGTCGTAGGCGGCCAGCGCACGCTGGCCGTAGGCGATCGCCTTCTCCCATTCGTGGGCGTAAATGAACACCGCGGTGGCGTTGTGCAGCATGGCAGCGTCGTCCGGCTTGCCCAGCGCCTTGCCCAACCGCTCGACCTCAAGCAGGGCGGCGATCGCGTCGGGCATGCGCCCCTGCTGCGATGACACGATGAAGATGATCTGGTTGGCGTTGTATTCCACCAGGTCGGGATGCTTGCGCACCTTCGACAACGCGATGCGGGCCACGCGCAGGGCGTCGTCCTGCGCACCCATCCGGTAGTAGGACGCGGCCAGTTGCCGCCACAGTTCGGCGATATGCGGGTCGTCCGGCAGTTCCTTCTCCAACCGCTGCAGGTCGGCTTCGAGTTCGGCGATGCGGGCGGCGTCGCGCGGCTGCCAGATGGCGCCGTTGAGTTGCTTGAACAAACGAAGCCGCTGCAGCGGCGACAACGGCTGGGTGAGCAGGGCCGAGCCGAGGGCGACCACGGTCTCCGGCTTGCCGGCGGCGGACGCCGCATCCACCAGTTCCAGGCCCAGGGGCACCAGGCCCTGCTTGTCGGCGGCGGCGTCCCAGGCCGGCAAGCCCATGCGCAGCGCAGCCGCCGGGTCGTCGGCACGCACGGCCGCTACGCAGGCCGGCAACGCCTGCGTCGGCGCGCACGCGGGCGCTGACGCTGTCTGTGCCACCGCGCACGGCACGAGCACACCCCACCACAGCAGCGCCCCGAGCGACTGCCAAACCAAGCGACTGCGCACTGCGTTCTCCCCAAGATGCCGCGGCGCACGCCGGAGCCCTGGGCGCGGCAACTGCCGTCGCAATCTGGTTCCCCGCGTGTCGCTGCCGATGTGCAGCGACGCCGATCCGTGCGCTGCTATCGGCCGCGCGGCCGGATTCTTGAGCGCCATCTCATGCGGGAAGCCACGTAGCGCACATGACGCACCACCGAGAGGATTCAGGTGCGAGACGTGCAGCTTTGCGACACGAGGCGATCCTGCGCATGTGCCCTCTTCGCCACGGAACCAAGCCGCGCACCGGGATTCACACCGGCGGCAATTGCCGCAGTTGCTCCGCGCTGGGGAAGGCGCGCACACGGTAGCGCGGCGGATACAGATTCGGTTGGCGCTCCATCAGGTCACCGAGCAGGGCGAACGCCGGCTCCCACTCGGCGACGGTCACGTCGGCTTCGCCGTCGTCGCGCGGGACGACGAAGACGATGTGATCGGTCCTGGGCAGCAAGGTGTCCACGCCCTCGGTCCAGGTGCCGACCGACACCTGCTGCGTGCTGTCGTTGCGGTCCTGGTAGACGTTGAACGAAGCCACGAACACATCCACGTCGTTGGCCTCGTGCAGCTTGTCGAGCAGCGCCTTCTGGCCGGCGTAGGCCGGTGTATCCAGCCTCCGCCGCAGGTCGGCCTGGCGCTGCCGGTGCTCGGGCGCCGTCAGGACGAACGGCACCATGCGGCGCGCGTCGTCATAGGTGAAGGCCAGCCAGGAGATGCAGCGGCCGTGTTCGGCCGCTTGCAGACTCAGTTCCAGCATGAGGGCGATGGCCACGTTGTCGCGCTCGCCGACCACCAGCAGGCAATCGCGCGTGGGCAGCATGAACACGGGACGCCCTGCCACCGGCGCGCGATGCAGCACATCCGGCAGCAAGGCCCGGCTGGTGTCGTAGGCGTCGTACCAGGCGCCGCGGAACACGCCGGGCGCGACTTCGGCGAAGCGGTCCTCGGTGGCGTCGCGCAGATTGTCGCGGGCGATGGCCAACCCCTCGTCCAGGGTGATGCCCCACTCCGCCCGCGGCCCGGCGATCAGGGTGGAGGTCGAATCGGGCAAGTCCAGCGCCAGCAACTCCACGCAATCCTCGGCGATGTCGCGGCAGGCATAGGGAAACGGCACGTCCATGCCCTTCTCGCACTGCTGCTCCAGGCGCAGGTCCTCGAACATGCCGCGGTTGCGGATCACCGGCATCAGCGTGGCGCGCAGTTCCTCGAAGCTGCGTTGCTGGCGGCTTTCCTCCTGCTCGTTGAGGAAGGCGGCGACATAGCTGTGCAGCGCCTCGTCGCGCTTGCGCCGGTCGGCCTGGGTATAGGAGTGGTAAGCGTTGTGCAGGTGAATGGTGCGGCCGTTCTGGCCGACCAGGCGGAACGCGTCCGGCTGGTACGTGAGGGGTTCGGCATAGCCGCGCGCCTGCAGCGTCTCCAGGAACAAGCGGGCGAATGCATCCGGGCCCGGCGGCTTGCGATTGAACAGCGTGTCGAACAGGCCATTGAACATCGGCGGATCTTCCTTGGAGTCGGGTGCGTGCAACGCGCCGTCGCACGCCTATCGCACGGGTGGCTGCCAGCGCGTCATCCTTTCGCAAAAAAGCCCCGCCGAGGCAGGGCTTTCGCTGAACGCCGCAGCGCGCGCCAGGATCAGGCGAACGGATCCTGCAGCACCATGGTGTGCTCGCGGTCCGGGCCGGTGGAGACGATCGAGATCGGGCAGCCGGCCAGTTCCTCCAGCGCGCGCAGGTAGGCGCGGGCGGCGGGCGGCAGTTCGTCCCACACGGTGATGCCGTGGGTGTTCTCGCTCCAGCCCGGGAACTCCAGGTACACCGGGGTGCACTCTTCCCAACCCTGCGCATCCAGCGGCGCGTACTCGGTGCGCTTGCCGCGGTATTCGTAGGCGATGCACACCTTCAGCTTCTCCATGCCGTCGAGCACGTCGAGCTTGGTGATGCACAGGCCGGAGATGCCGTTGATGGCCACCGCGCGCTTGAGCGCGACGATGTCCATCCAGCCGCAGCGGCGCGGACGGCCGGTGGAGGCGCCGTACTCGGCACCGCGGTCGCGGATGCCCTGGCCGATCTCGTCGTCCAGTTCGGTCGGGAACGGGCCGCCGCCGACGCGGGTGGCGTAGGCCTTGGCGATGCCCAGCACGTAGTCGATGTCCTGCGCGCCCACGCCGGTACCGGCCAGCGCGCCGCCGACGGTGGTGTTGGAGCTGGTGACGTAGGGATAGGTGCCGTGGTCGATGTCCAGCAGCGCGCCCTGTGCGCCTTCGAACAGCACGCGCTTGCCCTGCTTGCGCAGGTCGTGAAGGATGCCGGCGACGTCGGACTTCATCGGCTGCACGTACTCGCCGAAGGCCAGCGCTTCGTCGAAGGTCTTCTGGAAGTCAACCGCTTCCACGCCCAGGTACTTGGTCAGCACGAAGTTGTGGTAGTCCAGCGCGGTGCGCAGCAGCTCTTCCAGCTGCGGCGGGTAATGCAGGTCGGCGACGCGGATGCCGCGGCGCGCCACCTTGTCTTCGTAGGCCGGGCCGATGCCGCGGCCGGTGGTGCCGATGGCCTTGCCGCCGGCGGCCTTCTCGCGGGCCTGATCCAGGGCGATGTGGTACGGCATGATCAGCGGCGCGGCCGGCGAGATCTTCAGGCGCGAACGCACTTCCACGCCGGAGGTCTCCAGCTCTTCGATTTCCTTGCGCAGCGCGGCCGGGGAGATCACCACGCCGTTGCCGATCAGGCACAGCGCGTCGGCGCGCAGGATGCCGGACGGGATCAGGTGCAGGACGGTCTTCTTGCCGTTGATGACGAGGGTGTGGCCGGCGTTGTGGCCGCCCTGGAAGCGCACGACGGCGCCGATTTCCTCGGTGAGCAGATCGACGATCTTGCCTTTGCCTTCATCGCCCCACTGGGCGCCGAGCACGACAACTGACTGACCCATGGCTGGGTAACTCCTGGTTTGCTGCGCGACCGTCGGGGCCACGCGGATGTGGTGGCCGTGCGGGGACCGACCGGCACCAGCGCGGTTGCTCCATCGGGGAGCGTCCAGGCGGCGGCGGGTCCATACACGGAAAAAGCCGGTCGAGACGCTCGCGTGGAGCGGGCCCGGCCGGCTTTTGTGCATTATCCGGGTTTTGGGTGGCAGTCACCACCCCCTGACCGGCCGCGTTCAGGCCGGGCGGCCAGCACCCGCCTGGCTCAGCCGCGCACCCACCACAGCGGCGGCATGCCCGACATCTGCTGCACCATGCGCCGCCATGCCTCCGGCGCGGCGAACAGCAGCAGACCTTCGAGGATCACCATCAGGCAGACCGCGGCGATGAGATCGTGCATGGCGGCCTCCGGTGACGCTGGGTCGCAACACGGTGATGCCTGTAGGAGCGGCTTCAGCCGCGACCGGGCATTCCCCAGTAATGCCTGTCGCGGCTGAAGCCGCTCCTACAGATGCCTGGCGACCGGGAACCCGCTCCTGCGAATCCCCAATCCCGACTCCCCAATCCCGCCCCTCAGCGCTCGCTCTTGAGGTACTGCAGGAACGGATCGTTCTTGTCGAGCACGATCACGCCGTTGCCGTCGGCCATGCCGCCGCGGTAGGCCTCCAGGCTGCGGTAGAAGGCGTAGAACGACGGGTCGGCGGAGCCGGCCTTGCCGTACACGCTGGCGGCCTCGGCATCGCCCTCGCCGCGCAGCTTCTGCGCGTCGCGCTCGGCCTCGGCGACCAGCACGGTGCTCTCGCGGTCGGCCTGGGCACGGATGGTCAGCGCCTGCTCCTCGCCTTCGGCGCGCAGCTTGGCCGCTTCCTGCTTGCGCTGCGCGCGCATGCGTTCGTACACGTCGTTGATCACCTGGCTGTCGGTCGGCAGGTCGATCTGCTTGATGCGCAGGTCGACGATCTGCATGCCCAGGGTCTTGCTCGCCGCATTGATCGCCACCAGTTGCTTGGCGATCAGCTCGCTGCGGTCGCCGGACACCAGCTGCTGCAGGGTGCGCGAGTTGATCTGGTTGCGCAGCGAATCGGTGATGATCGGCGCCAGCAGCGTGTTGGCCACCTTCTCGTCGCCGCCCTGGGTGGCGCGGAAGAAGGCGCGCACGTCGGAGATGTAGCCGATGGCGAAGAAGCTGACGCTGACGTCCTTCTGCTCGGCGGTGAAGTAGCGCGCGGGATTGGTGTCGATCACCTGGAAGCGGCGGTCGAACATGCGCACCGACTCGACCAGCGGCACCTTGAAGTGCAGGCCCGGCTTGAGGTCGGCACGCACCACGCGGCCCAGGTTCAGCACCATCGCCGCCTTGTCCTCGGGCACCACGAACGCCGAGCTGAGCAGCGCGAAGAGCGCGACGACGGCAATGCCCGCCCACAATGACAGTTTCATCGCTGGATCTCCTCACGGCCGGTCGGGCGCGGCGTGCGCTCCGGGTTGCGGACACTTTCGGCCGACGAGCTGTTCAAGGCCGGCAGCAACACCTCCTGCGGCAACGTCGGCAGCGACGTGGTGGGCGTCGGCGGGGTCGCCGCCGCCGGCGCCTTGCTGTCGGCCGGCATCGGCACATAGATCAGCTGGCGGCCGTCGCTGCCGATGACCTTGCGGTTTTCCGCCAGCACCTGCTGCATGGTCTCCAGCCAGAGCCGCTTGCGGGTGACGTCCGGCGCGTTCTGGTACTGCTGCTGCAGCAGGGTGAAGCGCTCGGCGTCGCCTTGCGCGCGGGCGATCGCCGCTTCCTTGTAGCCTTCGGCCACGGTACGGGTGCGCGCCGCCTGGCCACGCGCCTCCGGCACCACCTTGGCCGCGTAGGCCTGGGCTTCGTCGATCAGCCGCGCCTTCACCTGCTGGGCGCCGTTGACCTCGTCGAAGGCCGACTTCACTTCCTCCGGCGGACGCGCGTCGGGCAGGGTCAGGCCGGTCACGATCAGGCCGGTGTGATAGGCCTTCAGCGCGGCCTGCAGGCGCTCGCGCGCGGCCACGGCCATCGGCCCGCGGTTGTTGAGCACCGCATTGAGGTTCGAACGGCCGATCTGCTCGCGCACCGCGCTCTGCGCGGCCTGCTCCAGCACCAGGTCGGCGTTGCGCGCACCGAACACGTAGGTGCGCGGATCCTCGACCCGGTACTGCACGTTGAGCGAGACGTTGACGATGTTCTCGTCGCCGGTCAGCACCGGCAGCTGGCTGTCGAAGGTCTTGATGCGGGTGGCGTCGACCTTGCGGACGGTCTCGATCGGCCACGGCAGCTTGAAGTTCGGGCCGGGCTGCAGGATCCGCGAGAACTGGCCGAACCGCAGCACCACGCCGCGCTGCTGCTCGCCGATCAACTGGAAGCTGCTGAACAGCAGCATCAGCACCACCACGCCCAGGATCCAGCGGCCTATGCCGCCGCCGTCGCCGAACAGGTCCTTCAGCGGACCGGGCAACCCACCCCACTTGCCTCCCCCATTGCCGCCACGCGGCGGCCAGGGACCGCGCCCGTGATTGTCCGGGCCGTCTCCGCCCTTGCCGCCAGGTGTGTTCCAGGCCATGCATGCTCCAAAAAGGAAGGTGGCGCCGCGTCGGTCACGCGCCGGTCACCGGAAATGAGTCGCCGATTCTACAAGATGGGGCAGACCCGCCGTTTCGAAAGGGTATCTTGGTGCATTCCTGCGTGCCGACCAAGGTGTTCCATGTCCGTTCCCGCCCAGTTCTCCGCCTTCCGCATCCACCAGGACGACAGCGGCTACCACGCCGGCCTCGTCCCGCTGTCCCTGGACCAGCTCAGCGAGGGCGAGGTGGTGATCCGCGCGGCCTGGTCGTCGGTGAACTTCAAGGACGCGCTGGCCGGTACCGGCCAGGGCAAGATCCTGCGCCGCTTCCCGCTGGTCGGCGGCATCGACGTGGCCGGTCACGTGGTCGCCTCCCGCGACCCGGCGTTCAAGGAAGGCGACGCGGTGCTGGTCACCGGCTGCGGCCTCAGCGAGACCCGCGACGGCGGCTACAGCGAGTACGTGCGCCTGGAGTCCAGGTGGGTGGTGCCGCTGCCGGCCGGGCTGAGCCTGCGCGAGAGCATGGTGCTGGGCACCGCCGGCTTCACCGCGGCGCTGGCGCTGCTGCGCCTGCTCGACAACCGCCAGACCCCGGCGCACGGCCCGCTGTGCGTGACCGGCGCCACCGGCGGGGTCGGCTCGCTGGCGGTCGACATCTTCAGCCGCGCCGGCTTCGAGGTGCATGCGGTCAGCGGCAAGGCCGAGCGCGCCGCGCAGCTCCAGGCCTGGGGCGCCAGCCAGGTGCTGGGCCGCGAGGCCCTGCAGACCAGCCGGCCGCTGGAATCGGTGCGCTTCGGCGGCGGCCTGGACAACGTGGGCGGGGCGATGCTGACCAGCCTGCTGGCGCAGACGGCGCCGTACGGCAACGTCGCCAGCGCCGGCCTGGCCGCGACCGCGGAGCTGGACATGACGGTGATGCCCTTCATCCTGCGCGGGGTGTCGCTGCTGGGCATCGGCTCGGCCGGCACCGCCCGCGACCTGCGCGACCGCATCTGGCACCACCTGGGCAGCGACTGGAAGCCGCGCCACCTGGAGACGATCTGCACCCGCGAAGTGGACCTGGCCGGCCTGCCGGAGGTGTTCGCCACGATGCTGGCCGGGCAGTCGTTCGGGCGCACCGTGGTGCGGCTGGATCCGAGCGCGTAGCCACGCCGACGCTTTGTGACACGCAACGCTTTCCGCCTTCGCGCCGCTGCCTCTACACTCGGAGCCTCCTAGGGGGAACGACATGGCACGCATTCTGATCGTCGACGATTCGCCGTCGCAGTTGCTGGGCATCCAGCGCATCGTGGAAAAGCTGGGGCACGAAACGATCACCGCCACCGACGGCGCCGCCGGCGTGGAAGCGGCCAAGGCGGCCTTGCCGGACCTGGTGCTGATGGACGTGGTGATGCCCAACCTCAACGGCTTCCAGGCCACCCGCACCCTGCGCCGCGAGCCGACCACGCAGAACATCCCGGTGATCCTGGTCACCACCAAGGACCAGGACACCGACCGCATGTGGGGCATGCGCCAGGGCGCCCGCGCCTACATCACCAAGCCGTTCTCCGAGGACGAGCTGTACGAGGTGATCGAGCGCGTATTCAGTGGCGAGGATGCGCCCTAGAAGCCGGGAATCGGGATTGGGGATTGGGGATTGGTAAGGGCGGGTTTACGGGCAGCGTTTGAGTGCGCGGCGTAAGACCGCATGCAGTCGGCGCGCCTTGTAGGAGCGGCTTCAGCCGCGACAGGCGTTACCGGTAATGCCTGTCGCGGCTGAAGCCGCTCCTACGACGTTGCAGCGCCGGGGACACCGCTCTTGCGAATCCCCAATCCCTAATCCCCAATCCCTAATCCCCAATCCCGGCCCCAATCAAACGGCTTCGCCAAACGCCTTGGCCAACCCGCGATACGCCTTGCGCTGCGCTTCGGTTTCCGGCGCCGGCGCCAGCACTTCCAGTTCGACGATCTGGTCGCCGGGCGGGGTGCCCGGCAGGCCGCGGCCGCGCAGGCGCAGCTTGCGGCCGGCATCGGACTCGGGCGGGATCTTCAGTTCCACCGCCCCGCCCAGGGTCAGCACGCTGATGCTGGTGCCCAGCGCCGCCTGCCATGGGGTCACCTGCAGGGTGTACAGGATGTTGCGGCCGTCCACCTCGAACTGCGGATGCGCGGCGTACTCGATCTCCAGCAGCAGGTTGCTGCCGCCGTTGCCCTGCCCGCTCAGCCGGATCACCTGGCCGGAACGCACGCCCTTGGGCACGCGCACGTCCAGTTGCTTGCCGTTGATGGTGATGCGCACGCTGTCGCCGGCGTACACCGCCTCCAGCGGCACCGCCAGCTTGGCGCGGGTATCGCCACGCGGCGCGCCCGGCCCCGGACCGGGACCGGCGCCGCCCTGGCGGGCGCGCTGCTGGCGGGCGAACAGGCTCTCGAAGAAATCGCTGAAGCCGCCACCGGCGCCGCCGTTGCCGAATACTTCCTCGAAATCGAAGCCCTGCGCGCCACCGTAGTTGGGCGGCGCGTGGAACTCCTCGCCCGGGCGGTAACCCTGCGCGCGCAACTGGTCGTAGGCAGCGCGCTTGGGCGGGTCGCGCAAGGCCTCGTAGGCCTCGTTGACGGCCTTGAACTTCTCTTCGGCCCCAGGCTCCTTGCTCACGTCGGGATGGTACTTGCGCGCCAGCCGCCGGTACGCGGTCTTGATCTCGGCATCGCCAGCGCTGGGTTCCACGCCCAGGGTCGCGTAGTAATCCTTGAATTCCATCCATCACCTCAAAAAGAGTCGGCCCGCCGCCTTGCGGCAACGGGCCGGTTGCATGCAATGCGCCATCGCCCGGCCATTCTACGGCCGGCGGCGAGGGCGCGGCGTCGCGATGGCGACGCCGCTGCGAGCGCGCGCTTACTGCACGATCGTGGCCCCGGTATCGACCTGGATGCGACGCGGCGTGCTCGCCGGACGCTTGGGGATGCGCACTTCCAGCACGCCATGGTAGCCGGTGGCGGAAATGCCATCCGGATCGGCGCTGTCGGGCAGCGCGAAGCGGCGGTGGAAGCTGCCGTAGCGGCGCTCGATGCGCGAGAAGCGCTCGGTGTCGGCGGACGATTCGCTCTTGCGCTCGCCCTTGATCGAGAGGATGCCCTTGTCCATCGACACCTCGATCTCCGACGGGTCGATGCCCGGCAGGTCGGCGTACAGCACGAAGCGCTCCGGCTCCTCCTTGATGTCCACGCGCGGCACCCACTGCGCGGTGACGACGGCCGATTCGTCGGTGCCGCCATTGGGGTCGAAGAAGCGGTCGAACACCTGCTTGATCTCGTTCTGGAATGCGGCCTGGGCCGGCCACTGGCGATAACGGACGATGCTCATCGTGGTCTCCTGAAACGTGAATGAGGTACACCCCGAAGGGGACGGTTCGCGGCGGCGGGACCGGCCCGCCGTCCATGCCCGTCAGATAGGCCTGCCGCGGCGCTTTTCAAGGCGTTGACGCCACCTTCCCATTTCCGTTTCTAGACTCGGTTCATCCAAGGAGCCCGACATGCCCATCCAGACCGGCGAACGCATTCCCGAAGTGGTGCTGCAGCGCATCCGCGACGGCGTCGAAGCCGTGGACACGCGCACCCTGTTCGACGGCCGCCGCGTGCTGCTGTTCGCGGTACCCGGCGCCTTCACCCCGACCTGTTCGGAGAAGCACCTGCCCGGCTATGTGGAGCACTTCGAGGAGTTCCGCAAGCGCGGCATCGAGGTGTACTGCATGGCGGTCAACGACCCGTTCGTGATGCAGGCCTGGGGCAAGAGCCAGCTGGTGCCGGACGGCCTGCAGATGCTGTCCGACGGCAATGGCGACTTCGCCAAGGCGCTGGGCCTGGAACTGGACGCCAGCAGCTACGGCATGGGCGTGCGGGCGCGCCGCTTCGCGCTGTACGCCGACGACGGCGTGGTGCGTGCGCTGTTCGTCGAGGCGCCGGGCGAGTTCAAGGTCTCCGCCGCCGACTACGTGCTGCAATATCTTCCCGACTGATCCACTCCCCCTTACCCACCACAGGAAACGGCCAGCCATGTCCAACAAGCCAGCCTCCCCCAAGACCGACGCCAAGCCGTTGCAGCACACCGCCGGTCTGACCGATACCGCCACGCTGCGCGCCAATGCCCGCCAGAGCATTGAGGACGGCGCGATCACCAAGACCTACAGCGCCGACCGCGAGGCGGTGATCAAGATGCTCAACGACGCGCTCGCCACCGAGTACGTGTGCGTGCTGCGCTACTACCGCCACTATTTCATGGCCGCCGGCATGCTCGCCGACGCGGTCAAGGCCGAGTTCCTGGAGCACGCGCAGCAGGAGCAGGCGCATGCGCACAAGCTGGCCGAGCGTATCGTGCAGTTGGGCGGCGAGCCGGACCTCAATCCGGACACGCTGACCGCGCGCTCGCACGCGGAGTACAAGGAAGGCGAGGATCTGCGCGACATGGTCAAGGAGAATCTGATCGCCGAGCGCATCGCCATCGACAGCTACCGCGAGATGATCAATTTCGTCGGCGACAAGGACACCACCACCAAGCGCATCCTGGAAGACATCCTGGCCCAGGAAGAAGAGCACGCCGACGAGTTCTCGGACATGCTGGAAGGCTGGATCGGCAAGTAAGCCGGATAGGCTAACGCCCTCTCGTAGGAGCGGCTTCAGCCGCGACAGGCCGTTTCGATGGCGCCTGTCGCGGCTGAAGCCGCTCCTACGTTTTTTCTCGTGGCGCGATACACAAATCTCAAGCGAAAGCGAAGGCTTTCGCCCTTGCGGGCGAGTCACTTTTCTTTGCTTGTGCAAAGAAAAGTAACCAAAAGAAAGCACACCCTGCCTCGCGCCCTCCGCGCTGACGCGCTCCGGGTCCGCGTCCATCCCGGGGATCCGCGGAAGGGGCATCCTGCCCCTGCCGCGAACGGCGCACATCCATGTGCGCCGCCCCTTCGGGGTTTTTCCCCGTACTGGCCGCCGCTTCGGAAGGGAACCCGGCAGTCAAAAGCAACAGCAAGAGCGACAGCAACAGCCAAAGCCAAGCGACCGTCACCTCAACAGGGACCGCAGTTATCGGTGTCCGAGAGCAATGTGGGAGGGACTTCAGTCCCGACTGCTTCCTAGGTCGGATCGCCGCCTACTCTGATCGTCGTCGTTGCGTGACAGTTGGCTTCTACGAGCGCGCGCCTCCGCTGCTCAACGCAACACCCGAAACCGCACCTGGGTCCAGGCACCGTTGCTCGCCAGGGCGGTCAGGGTGTGGTCGCCGGCGTCGGCGAAGTCGCGCTGGAAGGTGCGTGCGCCCTCGGTGCGGGCGATCCAGCGGCCGTCCAGCAGCCAGTCCACCGGGGTGCTCGTGCCCAGCGCGCGCACCTGCAGACGCACCGTGGTGCTGCCGGGCGCGCGCGCCAGGGTGGCGCGGTCGTTGAGGCCTTCGATGCGCAATACGTCGCTGCGGCCGCGGCCGTCGTCGCGGCAGTCCGGTGACAGCGCCGGCAATTGCCCGGCCTGGCGCTCGCTGGCGTGCAGCCATGGGGTCAGCAGTGCCGGCCAGCGGGCCAGGTCGCGGGTGACCGCCTCGTGCGGTTGCGCGCAATCCGGCGACAGGCGCAGGCCGCTGTGCGCGTCCACCTGCACGGTCTCGCGGCCGGCGCTCCACAGCCGCGCGTCGCGCTCGGCGAAGGTCGGTGGCACCGCTCCATCCAGCGCATAGGCGGAGAAGCGCCGTTGGCACAAGGCCGGCGGGGTCTGCTCGGCGGCGATGCCCAGCGGCCAGCACACGTCCACCTGCTGCACCGTCGCCGGCATCGGCCGCGGTGCGTTGTCGCCGCGCAGGCGCGGCAGGCTGTCGATGGTCTCGAACATCAGCGGCAGCGCGGTCACCGCGCCGTACTGGCCGGGCAGCGGCGTGCCGTCGGGGCGGCCGACCCAGACGCCGACGGTGTAGCGGCGGGTGCTGCCGATCGCCCAGGCATCGCGGTAGCCGTAGCTGGTGCCGGTCTTCCAGGCCACGCGCGGGCGCGCGCCGACGTCGAAGGTGCCGATGCCGTAGCCCGGACGCGGATTGGCCTCGAGCATCTCGCGCACGATCCAGGCTGCGCCGGGCGACATCAGCCGCCGTTCGATGCGCTGGTCGGTCGCGCTGTAGCGCACGTGGCCGGCGATGCCGTCGCGGTTGAGCGCGGCGAAGGCGCCGACCAGTTCCTCCAGCTTGGCGCCGGTGCCGCCGAGGATCAGCGCCAGGTTGGGCGTGCTGCCGCGCGGGAACCGCAGGCCGATGCCGGCGTTGCTCAACCGCGCGGCGAAGCGCGCCGGCCCGACCCGGTCGAGCAGGTCCACTGCCGGCACGTTGAGCGACAGGCGCAGCGCGCTGGCCGCGCCGATCGGGCCGTTGAAGGCTTCGTCGAAATTGCCCGGGCGGTAGTCGCCGAAGCTCTGCGGCGCGTCGACCAGCAGGCTTTCGGAATGGATCAGGCCATCGTCAAGGGCCATGCCGTACAGGAACGGCTTGAGCGTGGAGCCGGGCGAGCGCCAGGCCTGCACCATGTCCACGTCGCCGAGCCGGCGGCGGTCGCCGAACTGCACCGAGCCGATGTAGGCGCGCGCCTGCAGGTCGCGGTTGTCCACCACCAGCAAGGCCGCCGAGGTGCGCTCGGGCAGTTGCGAGAAGTAGGCGCTGACCCGGTCCTCCAGGGTGCGCTGCAGGTCGGCGTCGAGGGTGGAGACGATGTGCGCGGCGTGCGGGTGCTGCTGGCGCAGGCGCTCGGCCAGCAGCGCGGCGTGCAGCGGCGTCTGCAGCGAGCGCGCCACCACCGGTTCGATGCGCGCGTCGTCGACCTGCGCGCGCGGCCACACGCGCAGCGCGACCATGCGTTCGAGCACCTTGTCGCGTGCCGCGCGCGCCGCCTCCGGATGCCGGTCCGGGCGCAGCCGGCTCGGTGCCTGCGGCAGCACCGCCAGCAACGCCGCCTCGGCCTGCGACAGGCGCGCGGCCGGCTTGCCCAGGTAGGCCCAGCTCGCCGCCTCCACGCCTTCGATGGTGCCGCCGTAGGGCGCGCGCTCCAGGTACAGCTGCAGGATCTGCCGCTTGCTCAAATGCACTTCCAACTGCAACGCGCGCAGGGCCTGCTGGGCCTTGCCCCACGGCGTGCGCGTACTGACCTCGGGCGGCATCAGGATGCGCGCCACCTGCATGGTCAGGGTGGAACCGCCGGAGACGATGTGACGCGAGAACAGCCACTGCTTGGCCGCACGCAGCAGCGCCCAGGGATTGATCCCGGGGTGCTGCCAGAACCAGCGGTCCTCGTAGTTCAGCAGCGCCTGCAGGTACAGCGGCGAGACGCTGTCCGGGGTGGCCGGATAACGCCAGACGCCGTTGCTGTCGGCGAAGGCACGCAGCGGCGTACCGTCGGCGGCCACCACCAGGGTCGAGGTGTCGCGCGACTTCGGCAGCGGCAGCGGGAACGCCAGGTCCAGCAACAACAGACTCCACAGCAGCGCCACCGTGCCCCAGCGCAGCCACGGCAGCAGGCGCATCCAGCGCCGGGGGCGCCGCGCGGCGTGCGGGGCGGTGTCGTCCAGTGGCATGCAGGCTCCCGATGGAAGCGGCCATTTTGCCTGTTGCGGCGACGACGCGGCGAGCGGGCTCGCCCTGGCGCGTCTGGGGTCATCGGCGCTATGCGGGTCGGAACACCGCCAACGGTTTGCGGTTGCCGCGACACGATTGAACGCGCTGGTGTTTTGTAGGAGCGGCTTCAGCCGCGACGGGGGTTATCGGGAACGCCCGTCGCGGCTGAAGCCGCTCCTACGACGGCATGGAGCATCCAGGAGACGCGCAGTATCAGCACGGGGCGCAAGGGGTGGATGCCCCCTACCCCACCCTACGCCAGCGGCAGGCGCAGCGTCGCCACGCTGCCGGGCGCATCGGTGCGCGCCTCCAGGTGCAAACTGCCGCCCTGCGCTTCCAGGATCTGCCGCGACAGCACCAGGCCGATGCCCGAACCACCTGGCTTGGTGGTGAAGAACGGCACGAACAGGTTGTCGCTGGGCGGCAGGCCGGCACCGCCGTCGCGCACTTCGATCAGCACACCAGCGCCGTCGCCGCAGGCGCGCAGCGTCACCGGTGCGCTGCCGCCGGCTTCCAGGGCGTTGCGCAGCAGATTGATCAGCACCTGCTCGAGCTGATCGGCGTCGGCGCGCGCGTGCAGCGGCGGGTCGATTTCCACCTGCACTCGTGCATCGTCCAGCAGCCGCTGCACGCGCGCGCACAGCGGCGCCAGCGCCACGGGCGCCGGGACCGGCGCGGGCAGCCTGGCCAGCCGCGCGTAGCCGCCCAGGAAGCGCTGCAGCGCCGCGCTGCGCTGTTCGATCACGCCCAGTCCGTTGTGCAGGTCGGCCTGCAGTTCGGCGTCGAGTGCCTGCGGCGCGGCCGCCAGCAGCCGCGAGAGCGTGTCGGCGATCGAGGCGATCGGCGTCAGCGAGTTGTTGATCTCGTGGCTGAGCACGCGCAGCAGGCGGCGGAAGGCCTGCGCCTCCTCCTCGCGCAGCGCGCGCTCCATCGGCTGCACCAGCAGCAGCCGCCCGGCTTGGCTGCGGCTGCGCAAGGCGGCGTGGCCGATCTGCCAGCGCCCCTGTTGCCCGGCGAACGCATGCGCCTGGATGCTGCCCGAGGGCACGTCGAACAGACCGGCCAGCCCCAGCGCCTGCGCGGATTGCCCGATCGCCTGCGGCGCGGCGATGCCGAGCAGGCGCTCGCCGGCCGGATTGATCAGACGCAGGCGCTGGTCCTGCTCGAACGCGAACACCGCCCCGTCCAGCGCCGCCAGGGTCTTGCTCAGCAGTTGCAGGCTTTCGTGCGAATCGCGCTGTTCGTCCTGCAGGCGTTGCGCCAGGGCGTTGAAGCGCGCCAGCAGGCCGTCGGCATCGCGCGCGTCCTGCGCCGCACGCACGCTGTAGTCGCCCTCGCGCAGCGCGTCCAGCAGGCCACCGAGGGTGCGCAGACGCTGCCCGGCGTCGCGCTGCTGCCAGCGCCACAGCGCCGCGGTCAGCAGCAGCACGCACAGCAGCAACAGCACCGCCTCGGGCCACCGCGGCGCGCCGGCGGCGAGCACCAGCACCAAGGCCAGCGAAGCCGGCGCCACCAGCCACAGCGGCCGGAAGCGCTGTCGCTCAGCCGGCGTCATCGCTGCGCAGCCCGTGCTTGCCCAGGCGCCGGTACAGGCTCTGCCGGGTGATGCCGAGCTGGTCGGCGGTGCGCTGCAGATTGCCCTGGTGCTGCGCCAGCGCCTGCTTCAGCAGCAGCGCCTCGGCTTCTTCCAGGGTGAGCTGCGTCGACAGTGCCGGCGCGGCATTCGGGCACCTCGAACAACCTGCCACGACCTGGAGCCAGGGGCAGCATCTGTCGCAACGGCACCAGAGCGGCGCCTGATCGTGGTGGTTGGGAGGCTGAGGTGGCCGCTCGGCCACCTCAGCCGATCACGCCGGCACCATGGCCCGCTCCTGTAGCCGTGCCAGCCGCATCACGTTATGGCTGGCGACCTTCAGCCCGATCACCACCTTTGCCCGCGCCAAGCCGATGCAGCGTACGAACTTGCCGCCTTGTTGGGCCAAGCGCGCAAACGGGTGCTCGCCGAACACCCGATCCTTGGCAATGCGACGGTTCCGGCGCTTTGCTGCCTCGCTCAAGGGCTTGCGTGCCTGCCCTTGATGTTGGATCGCGGGGCGGTAACCACGCTTTTTCAGGTCTGCTTCTCGCGCTGCATCGGCATACCCGCTATCGGCCCATACCGTGCGGCCGGTGTTGTCCGGGTCCAGCACCTGCTCGAAGTGGCGGCTGTCGTGCACGTTGGCCGCGCTCACGTCGTAGCGGCGGATGAAACCCCAGCGGCGGTCCGTGCTGGCGTGCAGCTTGTAGCCGTAGAACGTCACCCCATGCTTCCTGGTCCAGCGTGCCTGCACGTCTTTCTGCGCACGCTTGGCATCACTCCAGTCCTGGCCGACGTCATCGCCCTGCTTGATCTGCGCGTTCTCCTCGCGCGTGTTGCGCTGGATCGGAGCGCTGACGATGCTGGCGTCGATGATCTGACCGCCGCGGGCAATGAACCCAGCACGTTGCAATTGCTCACCGATCGCCGTGCTGATGTCGCCCATCAGATCCTTGGTCTTGAGCCGTTCGCGCCACACCCAGATCGTCTTGGCGTCGGGCACCTTGCCGCTGTGTTCCAGTCCAAGGAATTGCTGGAAGCTGCGCCGATCCAGCACCTGATACTCCAGCGCATCGTCGGAGAGGTTGTACAACTGCTGCAACAGCAGCAGCTTGATCATCATCTGCGTCGGCCAAGCCGGACGGCCGCCGCGCTTGCCGGTACCCAAGGACAGCTTCGCGTCTACGGCGTGAGCAATCCCGGCAAAGTCGATATGCCGTGACAGCAGAGCCAGAGGATCGCCGATCTGCTGCCGCTTGGCTTCGCGTTCGTGGCCGGCAAACAGGCTGATCATCGTGGCGTCCTCGGCGTGTTCTCCAGACCAATGATGCCAAAGGTGGGGTTTTTAGAGGTGCCCATTCGTCGCCGGCTGCAGGCGCAGATCGTCGCTGTCCAGAGTGCTGCCGTCGGCCAGCAGCGCCGCACGCTCCATCGCATGCGCCAGTTCGCGCACGTTGCCGGGCCAGGCGTAACCGAGCAGCGCGCGCTCGGCGTCGCGCGCCAGCGTCGGCAGCGGCCGCCGGTAGCGAGTGCAGGCGGCGGCGAGGTAATGCCGCGCCAGCGGCAGGATGTCGGCGCCGCGCTCGCGCAGCGGCGGCACGCGCACCTGGAAGGTGTTGAGCCGGTACAGCAGATCCTGGCGGAAGCGGCCGGCGGCCACGTCCGCCTCCAGGTCGGCATTGGTCGCCGCGACGATGCGCACGTCCACCCGTTGCGTGCACGAGGAGCCGAGTCGCTCGAACTCGCCGTCCTCGATCGCGCGCAGCAGCTTGGGCTGCTGCTGCAGCGGCAGGTTGCCGATCTCGTCCAGGAACAGGGTGCCGCCGTCGGCCAGTTCGAAACGGCCGGCGCGGTCCTGGCGCGCGTCGGTGTAGGCGCCGCGCACGTGACCGAACAGTTCGGCCTCGAACAGGGTCGGCGCCAGGCCGCCGATGTTGACCTTGACGAAGGCCTGCGTGCGGCGCGGCGACCACTGGTGCAGCAACTGCGCCAGCAGGCTCTTGCCGGTGCCGTTCTCGCCCAGCAGCAGCACGTTGGCGCCGCTGCCGGCGATGCGCAGCAGATCCTCGACCAGGCGCTGCATCGGTGCCGATTCGGCGACGAAGCCGGCGGCGCCATCCTGCAGCAACAACGCCTGCGCCTCGCCGAGCCGTTGCGCGGCGCGGCGGCTGCGGTCCAGCGCGATGCGGCTCTCCAGCACCGCCAGGACGCGCGCGTTCTGCCAGGGCTTCTCGATGAAATCCACCGCGCCCTCGCGCATCGCCGCCACCGCCAGTTCGATGCTGGCCCACGCGGTCATCGCGATCACCGGCAGCCCCGGCCATTGCGCGGCGATCTGCGCGATCAACGCCAGGCCTTCGGCGCCGGAGGTGGTGTCGCGCGCATAGTTCATGTCTACGAGCACCGCGGCGAACGCGTCGCCGCGCAGGCAGGCCAGCGCGAGCTCCGGCGACTCGGCGCCGACCATGCCGTAGCCGGCGCTCTTGAGCAGCATGCGCAAGGCCTCGCGCACGTCGGCCTGGTCGTCGACGACGAGGATGCGCGGCAAGGGCGGTGTGCGGGCGTCGGTCATGGCGCAGAGTCTAGCGGCCGGGCGCATCGAGAAACGAGGCGATCATTCGGCGCGCAAGGCCTGCATCGGTGGCACTCGCGCCGCGCGCCGCGCCGGCGCCAGCGCGGCGAGCAGGCCGGCCGCAGCCAGCACCAGCAGCACCGCGCCGATCGCCAGCGGATCGGCCACGCGCACCTCGAACAGGAAGCGCTGCAGCAGCCGCGACAGCGCCATCGCCACGCCCAGGCCCAGCAGCAGGCCCACCCCGATCTGCACGCCGGCCTCGCCCAGCACCTGCCGGCGCAGCCGCGCCGGGGGGGCGCCGAGCGCGGCGCGCACGCCGAACTCGTGCTGGCGCGCAGCCACCGCCACCGCCATCACCGCGTACAGGCCGACCGCCGCCAGCAGCAGCGCCAGCCCAGCGAACAACCCGACCAGCAGCAGGTTGAGCTTCTGTTCGCCGGTGGTGCTGGCGACCAACGCCTGCATCGGCTGCAGATCGGCGATCGGCTGCTGCGGCGCCACTTCGTCGATCGCCGCACGCAGCGCGCGCTCGTCGGCACCCAGTGCGCCGGCCCGCAGATGCACCGCATAGGTCAGCGCGCCGAAGCCGCGGATGATCTGCCACATCGGCTCGCTCATCTGCGCCAGCGGCTGGTACACGGTCGGCTCCGGCGGCTCGGCCGGGCTGGTGTGGCGCACGTCGCCGACCACGCCAACCACGCGCATCGACACGCGCTGGTCGCCGCCGTCGTCGGGCAAGCTGACGATCTTGCCCAGCGCCTGCCCGTGCAGGTAACGCGCAGCGAAGCTGGCGCTCACCACGCAGACCCGCTCGCCTCCGGCCACATCGCTGTCGGCGATCCCGCGCCCGGCCAGCAAGGGAATGCGGAAGACCTCCAGGAACTGCGGCGTGGCCAACCGGTACTGGCTGTCGACGGACGGCGCGCCATCGATCTCCACGCTCCAGCTCAATCGCGTCGCCGTCGGCGGATTGGTCGACACCCCCACGCGGTCGATGCCCGGCACCTGCTGCAGCCGCGCGACGATGCGCCGGGTCTGTTCCACCGCATCGGCCGCGGTGACGTAGCGCTCCTTCACCGGCGCCAGGGTGAACACCACCGCCGAGCGGCTCTCGAAGCCCATCGGCACCTCCGCCAGCTTCTGCAGGGTGCGGGTGAACAGGGCCGCGCCGATCAGCAGCACCACGGCGATGGTCACCTGCGCGATCACCAGGACACGACCGAGGCGGCCGGCCTGCAGGCTCCAGCCGCCACGCCCACCACCAACCAGTTCCGTCACCAGATTGCGGCGGCGACCACGCACGATGCCCAGCGCGGCCGCCAGCAGTGCCGTCGCGCCACCGGCGAGCAGCGCGAACAGCACGCTGGCGCCGGTCAGGTGCGGGGCCTCGCCGCGCATCCACATCAGCGGCACCCAACCGCCGAGCAGACGCAGTCCCAGCCACGCCAGCGCCAGGCCGGCCAGGCTGCCGAGCGCGCCGATCAGCACGCCTTCGGCCGATGCCGGCAGGCTCAAGCGCAGCCACGAGGCGCCCAGTGCGGCACGCACCGCGCTGTCGTGGCTGCGCCCGAGCGCGCGCAGCAGCATCAGGCTGGTCAGGTTGATCGCGGCGATCAGCAGCACGCAGGCGGCCGCGGCGAAGAACAGCCACAGGGTGTTGCCGCTGTTGGCGTCGTACAGGCTGTCCTGCAGCGGCAGCGCGTTGGGCGGCCGTCGCTGCAGCGATGCCCACCACGACGCGTCCATGTGCGGGCTGTTGCGCAACAGGGCCTGGAGCGTCGTCGCGGTCTGCGCGGACGCGGCGGCCACGCTGACGCCGGGCCGCAACCGCGCCACCACGATCTCGTTGGTGGACAGGTTGGTCGCGGCCAGGTCCGGCTGCATGTTGCGGATCAGGTCGAACGGCTCGGCCCAGGGGAACTCCGCCGGCAGCACGCCGACGATCTGCACCGGCTTGCCTTCCACCTGCAGGGCACGCCCCACCGCCGCCGGATCGCCGCCGAAATAGCGTTGCCAGAAGCGATGGCTGAGGATTACCGCCTGCGGCCCGCCGGGCCGGCTTTCCTCGTCGTTGAAGTTGCGCCCGGCCGCCATCGGCAGGCCGAGCGTGCGCAGGAAGCCGGCATCGGCACTGATCGACGCGACCACCTCGCTGGCAGCGCCGCGGGCGACGTTGGCCGGCACCGGGAACCCGCGCGCGATGCCGACCGACTGCAGGCTCGACATGCGCCGCAACACCGGGTAGTAGCCGGGTGCCGCGACATTGCGGCCAGGGTCGCTGGACAGGCCGAGGGTGACCAGCCGCTCCGGCTGCGGGAACGGCAGCGGCTTCAGCAAGGCCTGGTCGAGCAGCGCGAACACCGCGGTGGTGGTGGCCACGCCCAGCGCCAGGGTCAGCACCGCCAGCAGCAGATAGCCCGGCTTGCGCGCCAGCGTGCGCCAGGATTGCCGCATTTCGGCCCATTGCAGGGCGGCGCTCATCGTGCCTGCCCCGCGGCGCGTGCCGGCAGCGCCACGTCCTGTTCGTGGCGCAACCGCTCGAAGGTGTCTTCGTCGACGATGCGGCCGTCGAGCATGTGCACGATGCGCTGCGCACGCCGCGCGAACGCCGGATCGTGGGTGACCATGCACAAGGTTGTGCCGTTCTCGTGCAGTTGTTCGAGCAACTGCATCACCGCCTCGCCGTTGCGGCTGTCCAGGTTGCCGGTGGGCTCGTCGGCGAGCAGGATCGACGGGTTGCCGGCCAGTGCGCGCGCCACCGCCACGCGCTGCTGCTGGCCGCCGGACAACTGCCCCGGATAGTGCTTGTGGCGATGCTGCATGCCGACCAGTTCCAGCACCTCGCGCACGCGCTGGCGGATCTGGCCGCGCTGGGCGCCCTCGCGGTAGGTCAGCGGCAGCGCCACGTTCTCTTCCACGGTGAGGTCGGCGATCAGGTTGAAGGCCTGGAAGATGAAGCCGATCTCGGCGTTGCGGATGCGTGCGCGGCCGACCGTATCCAGTTCGGCGACGCTACGGCCGTTGAGCCGGTAGGTGCCGCCGCTGGGCGCATCGAGCAGGCCCAGGATCGACAGCAGGGTCGACTTGCCGCAGCCGGACGGGCCGGTGATGGCGACGAAATCGCCAGGCGCCACGTCCAGTGCGATCTCGGCCAGGGCGTGGGTCTCCACTTCCTCGGTGTGGAAGACCTTGCTGAGCCCGTGCAGGTGGATCAGCGGCGCGGCGGAAGGTGCGGGAACTGCGGTCATGCGGGATCTCTCCTGGTGAGGCTAGCGTAAGCGCAAGGTGGTGTCGGCATTCCACTGGCTGGTGTCGGACAGCACGACGCGGTCGCCGGCGCGCAGGCCGGCGCGGACTTCGATGCGGTCGCTGGAGGCGGCGCCGAAGCGCACGCGGATGCGCTGCGCGGTGTCGCCGCCGTCGCGCAGCACGAACAGGCTGCCGGCGGCGTTGGGCACGGCCAGCGCCGGGCGCGGGATGCTGACCACGTCGCGCAGCGTGCCGAGCACGATCCGGCCGTCCACCGACAGGTCCGGGCGCACGCCGGGCGGCAGCGGCGGCGTCAGCCGCACGTCGACCGTCACGCTGCCGCTGCGCACCGCCGGATCGATCCGCGCCACCTGCCCGCTGACCACGCCGTTGTGCGTGTCCACCGCCACCGGCAGGCCCTCGATCACGTCCTTGGCCAGGACTTCGGGCACCTGCAGGCGTGCCAGCAGATCGTCCGGGCGCGCCACCCGCGCCAGCTTGGCGCCGGCCTCGACGCGCTGGCCGGGCTCCACGTCCACCTGCTGCAGGATGCCGTCGCTGCCGGCACGCACCTGCAGCGAGTCGGCCTGTTGCGTGGCGATGGCCAGCGCACTGGCGGCCTGCTCACGCCGTGCCTGTGCCGCGCGCAGCTGCGCGGCCATGTTCTGCCGGAACGCGGCCACGCGTTTGCGTTCGATATCGGCACGGCCGCGTTGCTGCGCCTCGACGATCTGGCTCTGCGTCAGGTCGATCACCGAGATCGCGCCGCCGTCGTGGCCGCGTTGGTAGGCCTTGGCCTTGATCTGCGCGATCTGCAACTCGGACTCGGCCTGCGCCTGCAGCGCCTGCTGGTCGAGCAATTGCGAGGCCAGTGCCGCGTGCAGCGCGGCCAGGTCGGCATCGGCGGCGGCCAGCGCGGCACGGGCGCGGTCCAGGCCGGCTTCCAGTTCGGGATTGGCCAGTTGCAGCAGCGGCGTGTCGACCTGTACGCGCGCGCCGGCCTCGACCAGTTGCTGTTGCACGGTGGCCGGCGCCCCTGCGGTGATCCAGCGGATCTGCCGCGGCACCAGCACGCCGTTGGCGCGGACCTCGCGGCGCATCTCGCCGCGCGTGGCCGCATCGATCCACACTTCGCTGCGCGCCACCCGCGGTGCGGCGCGGCCGCTGCCAAGCAGCGCCACGCCCAACAGCACCACGCCAATGGCGGCCGCCACCAGCCAGCGGCGGCGCTGGCGCCAGAACGAATGGTTCGGGGATTTCGCGATATCCATGCCTGCTGTGCAGCAGGCTGCGTGCCAAGCACCGAACCACGCTAACGCATTGAATTACCTATGCTGCGCTGGCGACGCCCGCAATCGCCACGTCCGCAAGCGGTCGCGCACCGACCGATTCCGGACAGTAGCGCGGTCATGCGCGGCTCACGGCTTTTCCAGCGAGGCGCGATAGCGCAACAGCGCTTCCGGTTCGTCGGTCTGGAAGGCGCCGATGCCGGCCCGATACAGCCGCCCCCACACCGCCTCCGGATCGCGCACCGCATCGGCATCGCCACCGACGTCGGCGACGAAGCCTTCCCACAGCGTATTGACCAGTAGCCGCACGTGCCGCTGCTTGGCCAGCGCCGCCACCGCCGGCAGTTGCGCCAGACGCATCCGCGGCAGTTCAATCGCCACCGGCCGCACCTTGCCGTCGGTCTGGGTGCGCACAGTCTGCACCAGGTCGTCGGTGCCCGGCGGGTTGAGCAGCACCGGGGTGAAGTTGATCCGGTCGAACGGCGGCATCGACGCCAGATTCTGGCTGGCGACGCCGACTTCGGTCTTGACCACCACTTGGCGCTCCATGCCGGCGCGGCGTACCGCGTCGACCACCTCGGCGTAGATCGGCGCCTTGACGTCGAGGTTGAGCATGATCCGGCCCTTGGCCGCAGCCAGCATCTGCTGCAGGGTCAGCGGATGCTGGTCGGTGAGCGGCGCGTCGGCGCCGCCCTCGTCGTCCCGCAGGCGCAACCGTGCCAGTTGCGGCCAGGTCAGTTCGGCAACCTTGCCGGTGCCGTCGGTGGTGCGGTCGACGGTGGCGTCATGGAACATCACCAGGGTGCCGTCGCCAGCGCGGCGGATGTCGGTTTCCAACATGTCCACGCCCAGCGCCACGCAGCGCTCCAGGCCCAGCAGCGAGTTCTCCGGCGCATGCCCGGCGAAGCCATGCGCCGGCGCGGGGTTGTGGCAGCCGCGGTGGGCGACGACGAAGATGCCGCCGTCGGGATTGGCCAGGCGCGCCTGGATCGGGGCGATGGCGGCGACGGCCGGGGCCGTGGCGGTCAACAGGGCGGCAATGATCGCGCCGCGCGAGAAAAGCAGGTTCATGGAAGGTCTCCGGCAACGGTCACAGCGACGGGGTGAAGCGCAGGCCGAGCCAGTAGGTGGTCGGCATCGAATAACTGTCCTTCAGCAGGTTCTCGCCGGGGCCGGTGAAGCTGGTCAGGCGGCTGTGGGTGACATTGCTGATCTGGCCGACCACGCTGAGCTGCTTGCTCACCGCCCAGGTCGCCGACAGGTCCAGCTGCGAGCGCGGCGCCCAGTACAGATCCTGCCAGGCGATGTTGCTGACGATGGCGCGCAGCGCCTTGCCCTGGCGGTTGTAGGCCGCGCGCAGCTCCACCCCGCCGACCGTGTAGAACAGCGAGGCGTTGGCGGTGTAGCCCGGCTGCCCGACCAGGCGATCCACGGTGCGCTGGCTCTGCACCAGGTTGGGCGCGCTGCCGCTGGTGAACGGCACGTCCATGCCGCCATCGAGCAGCGCCAGGTTGGCGCTGGCGCCCAGGCCGGACAGCGCCGTCACGCCCGGGAACAAGGTGTTGAACACCGCGCTCAATTCCAGGCCGCGCACGTGCGCCTTGGCGGCGTTGGCCGGGGTGCTGATCAGCACGTTGGAATAGGTGGTGCCGTTGAAGCTGAACTGGTCGGTGCGCGAGAGGGTGAAAATCTCGTCCTGGATGCGCTTGTCGAACAGCGCCGCGGCGAGCATGCCGTCGAAGTCGTCGGGCAGGCGCCACTCCAGCGACAGGTCCAGGTTGGTGGACACGCGCGGCTTGATGTCGGGGTTGCCGATGGTGACGGTCACGCCCTGGGCGTTGGGATTGCCCATGTCGCTGCTGTTGACGAAGCCGATCGAAGTGCGCGCGGCGTAGGCATCGTAGGGCGGGCGGCCCAGCGTGCGGCTGGCGCCGGCGCGCAGGTCCAGGCGGTCGTTGACGTGGTAGGTCATCACCGCCGACGGCAGCACCTTGGCGTAGCGCGACTCGGTCGGCGCATCGACGTAGACGTAACTGCCGGTGGCCGCGTCCAGTTGCCGCTGGCGGCCGACCGTGGACTGGTCGGTATGGTCATAGTGCAGGCCGGCTTCCACATCGAAATCGTCGGCGCGATAGCCGACCAGGCCGTAGGCACCGAAAATCTCCTCGCGGTGGCTGAAGTTGTCCTGGTTGCTGAAGGCGCTCTGGTCGGTGCGGTTGAACGCGCTCAGCGGGGTGGCACTGAGGATCTGGTTGGCCTTGTCCGGATCGATCGCGATCAGGTTCAGGCCCAGGTAGCGCATCGGCGCGTTGGACGGCGCCAGCACGTCGGCGATCTTCAGCGGCGGCGCGCTGCGGTTGGGCTGGTATTCGACGCGGTAGATGTCGAAGCCGGGTTCGTCGCGGGTGTAGCTGAGGCCGCCGCCGAAGCCGACGCCGCGGTCCATCTCGCCGCGATTGAAGGCGTAGTCCAGGCGCCCAGTGAGCACCTTGTCGCGCGCGTTGCGCTGGTAGTCCGGGCGCCAGTACAGCAGGCTGTAGTTGTCGTAGTTGTAGTACGACTGCGCCGACATCGGGAAGCGCTGGTTGAGTGCGGAGGTGTCGTAGTTGAAGCCATAGGCCGCCGTCGGCACCACGGTGACGCCGGCGCCGGTCTGCCCGGTGGGCACCGCCGCCGGGCGCTGCGCGCCGGTGACGTACTTGATCATCTTGATCGGTTCGGCATAGGTGGCATCGGACCAGGACGCGCGCGCCGACAGCACCTGGCGGTCGTCCGGGCGCCATTCGAAGCCGGTCTGGCCGAGCTTGGTGCGGGTGGTGGTGATCTGGTTGGAGTAGCCCACTTCCACGTCGCCGACCGGGTACGTGCCGCTGGTGGCGGTCTGGTTGTAGACGCGGTTGCGGTTGCGCGGATCGAGGATGATCTCGTTGCGCTCCATGTTGTCGCGGAAGTAGTAGTAGCCGGCCATGGCGTAGGCCTGCAGGGATTCGCTCAACCGCGCCTCGAACTTGCCGGTGAGGCCGTAGCGGTCGCGCTTGTCCATCACGTACCAGTACTTGTCCTGCTGCGGCACGGCCCAGCCGTTGCCCAGGTTGTTGCCGCTCTGCAGTACGCCGCTGTTGTCGTAGAACCCGTAGTGCACCGTGTCGGTGGTCATATGGGTTTCGGTGTAGCTGCTCAGCGTCTGGTAGTTGCCGGACAGGGTCAGGCCGTACTGGCCTTCGCTGCCGAAGGTGCGGCTGCCGGTGGCGAGCAGGCGGTAGCCCGGGTCGTCCTGGTCGCGCGGCTTGCCGACGTCGTTGGCATGGCCCAGCGAGGCCTCGGCGGTGAAGAACGGCTTGCCGCCGTTCTCGAACGCGCTGCGGGTCTTGAGGTTGATCGCACCGCCGGTGGCGTTCGGGTCCAGGTCCGGGGTGAAGGTCTTGATGACCTGCAGTTCGCTGACCATCGACGCCGGCAGGATGTCCAGGCGCACGCCGCGGGTGATCGAGCCGAGCGTGCCGTTGGGCGTGCCCGGCGAGGCCACGGTCAGGCCGTCGATGGTGACGTTGTTGTAGGACGGGCCGAGGCCGCGCAGCACCGGGGTGGCGGCTTCGTCGCGCGGGTGCTCGTTGTCGGTGGCCGGCAGCACCGACAGGCCGGGGATGCGGCGCAGCGCCTCGACGATGGTGGTGTCCGGCAGCGCGCGCACGTCGGTGGAGCTGACCACGTCGGTGATGTTGGTGGCCGCGCGCTTGCTCTCGATCGCCGCCGCATTGGCCTTGCGCACGCCGGTGACCATCACGCTGGACAGCGTGGTGGTGCCGTCGTCGCTGGCGGCGGCACTGGGCGCGGTGTCGGATGGAGAGGTTGTCGTGGTGTCGCCGACGGCCGCCGCAGCGACGGCGCTGGCGTCGGCGGCGAGCGTTGCCGTGGTGGATGCGGCGTCCTGCGCCAGCGCGGCCTGGCAGCTGGCGGCGAGCGCGCAGACGATCAGCGCGCGGCGCCGATGGGTGAGTGGTTGCATGGCGATGTCCCCTGGTTGACCGAATTAAGTAACTTAAAGTTCGTTATTTAATCCCAGGGATATGACGGAGCGATGGCGGCCATCGGAAAGCCTGGCGACAGCACCCGCACGACAGCGGCCACGACGTTTCGTACGGCATCGGCGAACGGCCGGCCGCTCGCAGGCGTGGAGCGGCCCATGGCATCGCCGCCGGCGCAACGGCGCCGGTACCATGATCGCCAGAGCGCTGCGCTAGGCGACGGCGCGGCGCGGATCAGGGCGCTGGCGCGCGCGGCGGCAGCAGGCCCAGCGCGACCAACTCCTCGCGCAAGGTGACGGCGTCGCGGAACTGCAACGCGTGCATGCCGGCGGCCGCGGCGGCGTGCACGTTGCGCGGCGCGTCGTCGATGAACACCGCCCGCGCCGGATCGATCGCATAGCGTTCGCACAGCAGCGCGAAGATCGCCGGGTCCGGTTTGACCAGGCGCTCCTCGCCCGACACCAGCACGCCTTCGAACCACTGCAGGAACGGATAGCGTTCGCGCGCGATCGGGAAGGTCTCGTGCGACCAGTTGGTCAATGCGTACAGCCGCACGCCCTGCCCGCGCAGTTCCTCCAGCACCGCCACCGTGGCGTCCAGCGCCCCGCCCAGCATCTCCGGCCAGCGCGCGTGGTAGGCAGCGATCATCGGCGCATGCGTCGGATGCAGCGCGCTCAGTTCAGCCACCGCGTCGTGCCACGGCCGCCCGGCGTCCTGGCGCTCGTTCCACTGCGGGCTGCAGACCTCGCGCAGGAAGGTTTCCATCGCCGCCTCGTCGTCGAACAGGCGGCGGTACAGATGGCGCGGGTTCCAGTCGATCAGGACACCGCCGAGATCGAACACCACGGTGTCCAGGTGGGGTGCGGCAGGCGGGGAGGATGCGGGGGGCATGACAGGCTCCAGGAACGAGAGGGGGACGCAGCGGCGGACCAGGCGTGCGCAGGCGGCGGCGCGCTGGGTGCGGCGGTCATGGTAGCTGTCGCTTCTGGCTGACAGTGCTGGCCGGGGTCCCCTCATCCCCGGCCCTTAGGGGGTTGGTGCGGCGTTGCTGGTGGGGTTCTCTGGCGGTCGTACCCTCACCCCCGGCCCCTCTCCCGAAGGGAGAGGGGAGTCAAGCGGCTTCCCTGGCGGTCGGACCCTCACCCCGGCCCCTCTCCCGCAGGGAGAGGGGGCTTTCGTCAGGGCTGCACGACGTTGATCGTGCCGGGGTTGCTGCGGCCCACCCCGCGCAGGTCGGGGCGGTACATGTCCTCGACCAGCGACGGCGGCACCGTGTAGGTGCCCGGGGTCACCGCGCGCACCAGGTAGAACACCTGCGCCTTGCTGCCCGCCGACAGGCTCAGCGCGGCCACGTAGCGGTCGTCGCGGAACTCCTCGTGCTTGACGTCGGCGGCGTTGGAGCGGTCGCTGATCTCGATGCCGTCCACCACCACGTCGGCCCACTGCTTGGCGTCGCCCAGGTTGAAGTTCTCGATCTCCAGGCCGGCCGGCAGCAGGTCGGTCAGCAACGCGTCGGGCATGCTGGTGTCGGAGGTGATGGTGACGCGCACGATCAGCGCCTCGCCCTCCTTCAGCGGCTGCGGCGTCCACGGCTTGCCGTCGGTGCCATAGAAGCTGCGCTCCACCTTCAGCGTGCTGTCGTCGGCCGCCGGCGGGGTGCGCGGCACGCCGGCGATTTCCAGGCTGGCGTACAGCGGCGGCTGGCCCTGCGGCACGAAGTGCACGCCGCGCGCCAGCTCGGCCTCGCCGAACTGGCGGCCGAACGCCTTGGCCGGGGCGATCGCCTCGCTGCTGTCGCCGATGCTCAACTGCCCGGACACCTGCGCGGTCTGGCTGTTGAGCAAGGCCTTGCCCATGCGCGCCAGCGCCACCTGCTCCTGCGTGCTCAGCCACAGCCAGCCACCGCGGCGGCGCGCGTCCAGCTCGCGGCCCAGCGCCATCACCCGCGCGTCGTACTCGGGCTTGGCCAGGCCGCGCTCGTGCAGCAGCGCGATCATCAGCGCGTCGTCGCGGACCACGCTGCCGTAGTCGCCGAAGTAGCGCGGCCGGTCGGCGCTGTCCTTGGCGAAACCAGCGGCGATCGCCGCTTCGCCGCGCTTCTTGTCGCCCTGCAACGACAGCGCCACGCCCAGGTGCACCAGCGACAGACCGGTCAGCGCCTTGCCGCGGTCGTTGTCGTACAGCGCGCGCAGCGTGCCCAGCGGCGCACGGTTGACCCGCGCCAGCACGTAGCCGGACCAGGCCTGGTTGGCGAACTTCAGGTTCTCGCGGCGGTCCTGGCCGTAGAAGTTGTTGCCGCCGGACAGCAGGTCCTCGCTGAGCCGGTTCAACGCCTTCTGCAGCACGTTGTCGGGCACCGCGAAGCCGGCGTCCTTGGCGTCGAGCAGGAACTCGGCGATGTACGGGGTCAGCCCCGGATTGACGTAGCCGTCGTCGCCCCACATCGAGAAGTGGCCGCTGGAGACCTGCATCGAGGCCAGCCGCCCGAACGCGCCTTCCATGCGCGCGCGGCGCGTGGCCGCATCCAGGCCCTTGACCCCGAGCAGGCGTGCGGTGGCATCGTCGAGCAGCAGCGCGGCGTAGCCCTTGCTGGTGGTCTGCTCGGCGCAACCGTAGGGGTATTCCAGCGCGCCCTGCAGGGCGCTGGCGAACGGGATCGGCGGCAAGGCGCTGACCAGCATGCGCGCATTGACCGAGCCGGCCATCAGGCCTTCGGCATCGCCGGCGCCCAGCGTCACCGGCGCCAACGGGTCGAGCACCCGGGTCTGCGTGCGCAGCACCGACGGCCACGCCGCGCGCACCGGCAGGTCGTAGCGGCGGTCGGCGGCATAGCCATTGCCTTCCACCCGCACCCGCACCTTGGCCACCGTGTAGCCCTCCTGCGCCACCAACGGGAAGCTCAGCGTGGCCTTGCCGTCCTTGCCCAGCTTGGCGCTGCGCGCGTTGTCGGCGATCGCCAGCGGACCTTCGCCATCCACCCGCACCTTGAACTCGCCGGGCTGGCCGGTGAAGTTCTGCACGTCCAGGGTCACCGTGCTGCGGTCGCCCGGCGCCATCACCCGCGGCATGCTGGCCTCGGCCACGATCGGCGCGCGCACCAGGGTCTCCACGTCGCGGTTGCCGTAGCGCTCGTCCGAATAGACCAGCGCCGACACGCGCAGGGTGCCGTTGAAGTCCGGCACCGGCAACTGCACGCGGGCGTTGCCCTTGGCGTCTAGCTGCACCGGGCCGGAGAACAGGTCTACCGTCTGCACCCGCGCGGTCGGACGCTTGGCCTGCGGCAATGCCGCCAGCGCCATGTCGCCACCGAAGCGCAGCTTGCCGGTGCCGCCCTCGAAGCTCTCGATGACCCGGCCGTAGATGTCGTAGGCGTCCACGCCCAGGCGCCGCTGCGCGAAGAACTGCGCGTTGGCGTCGGGCACCGGGAAGCGGGTGATATTAAGGATGCCCACGTCCACCGCGGAGATGGTCACGTGCGCCTGCTTGCCGGCCAGTTCCGGCACGCTCACCGTCACCGGCAGCGGCTGCTCCGGGCGCATCTGCTTGGGCGCGACCAGGCCCACCGCCACGCGCCGGGCCTTGCGGTCCATCGGCACGTAGGCCACGCCGACCGCGCGCGCCGGGGTGATCTTGCTCGGCGCCGAGCCGCCGCGGAATACCAGCGCGGTGACGTAGACGTCGTGCCGCTCCCAGTCCTTGGTCACCGGGATCTCGAAGCTGCTGCCCGGCTTCACGTCGATGTCCTGCACGTACAGCATGCGGTCGCTCTCGACCATCAGCAGGCCGGGTCCGGCATGCGGCGGGGTCAGGGTGACCTTGAGCGTGTCGCCGGCCTTGTAGCCGGTCTTGTCCAGCGCCAGCTTGACCTTGTCCGGGCGCGCGTCGAGGCCGCGGTTGTCGTCGTTCCAGCTCCAGCCGGCATGGAACGGATAGCGCGTGGTCAGGCCGGTGGCCGGGTCGAACACGTCCACCCGGTACTCGCCCCACTCCACCGGGAAATCGAACTTGGCGGCGCTCGCGCCGGCATCGACGGTGAGCGTCTGCTTGTTCTCGAAGCGACGGGTGAAGTCGTAGTCCCAGCGGTTGTCGGTGAACGCCCAGTGGTAGTCGCGCAGCTCGCGCACCAGGGTCACCTTCAGGCCCTTGGCCGGCTGCGGCTTGCCCTGCGCATCCACCCGCATCAGTTCGAAGCGCGCATTGGCGTTGGCGTCGGCGCCGTCCTTGTCGTCGAACAGCGGGCGCACGCCGACCAGTGCCGGCGCCGGCCACAGCACGCGCTTGAGCGTGCGGGTGACGGTGCGGCCGCCGGTCTCGTACACGCTGGCCGAGACCAGCGCGGCGATGGTGCTGGTCGGCTTGGCCTCGTCGGGCAGCGCCAGGTCCTCGCTGAGCTTGCCGTCGGCGCCGAACTCGGTGTCGACCACGTCCTTGGCTTCGCGCGGCAACTGCAGGGTCGGGTCGCCGAAGAAGTAGCCCGGCAGCGCCTCCACCGGATGCTGCTCGACCGCCACCGCCAGCTTGGCGGTGAAGCGGTTGCCCGCCGCCGGCGCGCCGTACAGGTAGGCGGCGGTGGCCTGCAGCTTGAACGGCTCGCCCGGTTTGAGCGTCTTCTGCGCGCTGTCCAGGTCCAGCTTCATGCGCTCGGGCAGGAACTCCTCGATGCGCAGGGTCATGCCCTGCACCGCTTCCTTGCTGGTCGGGTCGGTGCGGAACTCCACCTGCCAGCGCCCGGTCGGCGCATCGGCGGGGATCAGTTGCTCGAAGCTGAAATAGCCCTGCTCGCCCGGCTGCAGCCGGGTCTCGCGGAAGATCTTGCCGTCGGGCTGCTTGAGCCGCAGGAACACCGGCTGCGCGCCCTTGCCGGTGGTCGGCACCGGCTTGCCGTCGTTGTCGCGCAGCAGCGCCGACACCCGCACGGTCTCGCCGGGGCGGTACAGGTCGCGGCCGGACCAGGCGAACACGTCGAACCAGGCGTTCTCGCGCCCGGCCACCGCGAACTCGCTCAGGTCCAGTGCCGGCTGGTTGAACGGCAGCATCGACAGGTCGGTGCCGCTGCGCGCCACCAGCACCTGCCCGGCGTCGAGCGTGTAGTTCAGCAGTGCGTTGCCGTTGTCGTCGGTCTGGCCCTTCAGGAACAGCTCGCCGTCGGCGTTGAGCACGCGCAGTTCCACCTTCTTCAGCGGCTCGCCGCTCTGCAGCGAGGCGGTGTGGACGAACAGCTTGTCCTTGTAGGCGCGTGCGTGCAGGCCGATGTCGCTGACGGTGAAGAAGGCGGTGTCGTACTCGTTGTCGAACTTGCCGGGGCGGCGCAGCACCGCGAAGTACAGGCCGGGCGCCTGCAGTTCCTTGATCTCCTGGATCGGCAGATAGGTCAGCGCGCGCTCGTTCTTGTCGCCGCCGAGCACGAAGCGGTTGGTATAGACCGAGTCGGCCAGTTGCGAGATCGGGGTGTGGTCGCCGTAGTCGCTGTCCAGCTCCCAGGTGCCGCGGCGGCCGCCGCGCTGGTACTGGGCGAAGAACGCCGGCAGCGCACTGTCCTTGACCCGCATGAACTCCACGTCCACTTCCGGCACGTTGAGCGAGACCACCGGCAGGCCGCGGCTCTCGCGCGCCGGCAGCACGCTGCCCTGCGAGGCGAAGCCGACCGCCGGGGTCAGTTCGCCGGTGTAGACCTTCTGCTTGAGCGGCTTGCCCAGGCGGCTGCCGTCGGCGGCCAGCAGGTCGGCCGAGATCACCACGGTGTAGTCCTTGGCCGCCTCCACGTAGGGATAGCGCAGGGTCTTGCCGTCGTCGGACAGCGACCAGGCGCTCTCGTCGGTGCCGACCTTCTCCTCGAAGCGCAGCAGCTTGTCGAAATCCTGGGTGCCGACCAGCGGCCGCGAGAACTCCAGCGCCAGCGACAGCCCGTCGCCCTTCTGGTCGGGATAGGCGCGAACCAGGCCGAAGCCCTTCATCGCCTCCTTCTGTCCCTTCACCGGCTCGCCGCTGGCTTCGGGCAGCTGCCCGGATTCGTTGCGCTTGCAGCCGCCCAGCGCCAGCGCCAGGCCCAGCAGCAAGAACGTCCCCATCAACCCCGCGCGCAGGCCCGCCCAGCGCCGCTTCGAATCCGTGTGCATGCGTTCGCTCCGTGAATGTGGCGCGAGTATAAAGCGCCGGCGCGACAGTCAGGAGGGGCGACGGTGCACCATCCGTCGGCGTTTTCGCGGCAGGCCGCCGTCGGTGCGTACGTCCGTCCCGCCACGGCACCACCGATCGCCATGGAGCCCCTGTAGGAGCGGCTTCAGCCGCGACCGGCGTTCCCGGGAAAGCCCGTCGCGGCTGAAGCCGCTCCTACCCCCTGGATGAGTATCCGCGCACCCTCCCTTCGAGGTCATGTAGGAGGGACTTCGGTCGAGACGCGACGGCGCTGGGTGTACCGATGGCTCCACGCGTCGGGACTGAAGTCCCTCCCACAGGGGGCCGATCGGATGGCGCTGCCGACAACACTCATGGCGCAAGCCTCATGTGGGAGGGACTTCAGTCCCGACTGCAGAGCAACGGATCAGCCAGCGGCTCCGCTCATCGCGACGACACATCAGCGCAGCAACCGCTGCATGTACAGCGCGATCAGCCGCGGCCGGTCCAGCGCCAGGCAGACCTGCGCGTTGGCTGCGGCGCCCGATGCGTCCGCTACCGGCGTCTCACGGGTATAACCCTTGTCGTCGACCACGATGCGCAGCGGCACGGTGGGGCACAGGCCCGGGTCGAGCAACTGCGCCACCGGCACCACGTCGAACAGGGTCGGGGTGGCGCTGGCCCAGGGCTGGTCGGTGTCGCGCCACTGGTAGTAGAGCTGCGCCAGTGCGTCGGTCAGCGGCTCGCCATGGGCGAACAGCGCCACCCGCTCCGGCTCCTCCAGGGTCACCTGGGTGGCGTCCAGCGGCAGCATCACGATCGGCACGCCGGCGCCGAACACGCGCTGCGCAGCGGGGATGTCGGCGGCGATGTTGTATTCTGCCGCCGGCGGATTCGGCGGGCGGTAGCGCGACTTGCCGTAGCCCACGCGCACCGAACCGCCCATCAGCACCACCTGCTTGAGCTGGGCGAAACCGGCCGGGTCGCGCTGCTGCGCGCGCGCCGCGTCGGTCAGCGGGCCGAGCACCAGCAGGGTGACTTCGCCGGGATGCCGCCGCGCTTGGTCCAGGATGAACTGCGCCGCGTCCGGCGCCTTGCGCGGCAGCGTGCCCTTGGCTGCCCAGCGCGCCTGGCTGAAGGGGATGGTGCTGTCGGTGCGCTGGCCGATCGCCAGCGGAATCTCGCTGCGCCCGGCCTGCTGCAGCAGCCGCTGCAGCAGTTGCGCGCGCAGGCCGGTGTCGCCCCAGGCCGAGGCGATGCCCAGCACCTGCAGCTCCGGGCTGCGCAACAGCAGCGCCAGCGCGAACGCATCGTCGATGTCGTCGCCGACGTCGGTGGACACCACCACCTTCTGCACCGGTGCGCTCGTCGTTGGCGCTGGCGCCGCCACCGCATCGGCCGCCCAGGTCGCCGCGATCAGCAGCGCCGACCCCGCCCATTGCTTCAGCACGCGCATGCGCGTCTCCCAAAAAAAGAACCGCCGGCATGATAGCCGGCGGCCGGTGTTGCAACGGCGAGGCCGCCGATCAGAAGTTGGCGCGGAACTGCGCGCCGACGATGCGCGGATCGTTGATGAAGCCGGTGAGGTTGTTGAAGTCGATCGCACCGGTGGCGCGGATCTGGTTGGTGCAGTTGCGGCAGAACACCGAGACCTCGTATGCGCCGGCGCCCCAGTTGTAGCCGATCTTGGCACCGCCCTCGAGCAGCGGCTGGCCGACGAACTCGCGCGAGTCGTACAGGAAGAAGTTGATCTCGCTGCGGTAGGACCAGTCGGTGAAGAAGAAGAACTCGGCGTCGTCGCCGACCGGGATGCCGTAGCGCAGGGTCGCGTTGCCCATCCACTTGGCCGCCTGCGGCAGCACGTTGCCGTCGATCAGCGCGCGGCCGGAGGCGTTGATCGGATCGGTCACGGTGCAGGTGCGGCACACGCCCACCGACAGGGTCGGATCCTCGATGCGGGTCCAGTTGTAGGCGCCGCCCAAGGTCATGCGCAGGTTCTGGGTCAGCAGCGCTTCGAAGTCGAACTCGGCGCCGCGCGCCTTGGAGGCCTTGGCGTTGAGCAGGCGCACGTCGTTGGAGGCGCCGCCGACCGCGGTCAGCTGCTGGTTCTTCACCTTGAAGTCGTAGACGTCGAAGCTCAGGCGCGCACGCTTGTCGAACAGGTCGGACTTGATACCGATCTCGTAGGAGTCCACGGTCTCCGGCGCGGCCACGGTCAGCGGTGCGGTGGCAGACGGCACGCCGAAGCTGGCGCCGCGGAAACCGCGGGCGGCGCGCCCGTAGACGTTGACGTTGTCGTTGATGGTGTAGGTGGCGCTGAGGTCGCCGGTGACCTTGGAATTGTCGGTGCTGCCGCTGGAGGGCTGCTGCAGGGTCACGCGGTCCAGCGCGAGCACGTCGAAGGTCTTCTTGTCGTAGGTGTAGCGGATGCCGGCGCGCAGGTTCAGGCGCTCGGTGGCCGCGTAGTTCAGCGAGCCGAACGCCGCCCACGAGGTGTTGCGCTGGCGGGTCAGCTGGTAGCTGGCCAGGGTGCCGCCGGCCAGGGTGTTGTAGGTGTAGTTCTCGCCTTCCACCGAATCGTTGAAGTAGTACAGGCCGGCCTGCCAGTTCAGCGGCCCGGCGTACTGCGACTCGGCACGCAGTTCCTGCGAGTACTGGTCCAGGTTCTTGATGCCGCCGGCGGTCTCCACCGGGAACGGGATCACCCCGGGGCCGGACGGCGGCGCGAACACCGCGCCATAGCCACCGTCGATGTCGCCACGGCTGTAGTACTTGCCGATACCCTCGTAGCCGGTGATCGAGTGCAGCACGATGTCGCCCAGGTCCCAGGTCAGGTTGGCGCTGCCGCCGTAGGTCTGCAGTTCCTGGGTGTTCTTGCCGTCGATGGACACCTTGTCCGGGTCGAAGCCGGCGACCAGCTGGTTGGTGCCCGGCTGGAAGATGTTGGCGCGGAACAGCCGCGCGGTGCCGTCGAGGTGGCGCGCGTGCGCGTTGAACAGCGCGCTGAAGTCCTCGCCCGGCTGGAACAGCACCTGCAGGCGCACCGCCGAATCCATGTAGCCTTCGAAGGAGCGGTTGTCGACGGTGTTGTCGACCCAGTCGCCGCGGCGCTGGCCCAGCGCCGACAGGCGCGCGGCCCACTTGTCGCCCATCGCCACGCTCAGGCCGGTTTCCATGGTCATGGTGCCGTAGGTGCCGTAGGACAGGCTGGCGTAGCCGTCGTTGGCGCCGATGGTCGGCTTGACCGAGTTGAACTTGACCACGCCGGCGGGGGTGTTGCGGCCGAACAGCGTGCCCTGCGGACCGCGCAGCACTTCCAGGCTCTGCAGGTCGAAGATCGGGAAGCCCTTCAGGAACGCGTTCTCGGCGACCACGTCGTCATAGATCAGCGATACCGGCTGCGAGGCGTAGGTGTTGAAGTCGGTGTTGCCGTAGCCGCGGATGTAGAAGCGCGGGAACACGCGGCCGTTGGACGACTCGACGTTGAGGCTGGGCGCCTTGCCGGCCAGCACGCGCACGTCCGAGCCGCTGGTGGCGATGGCGTCCAGGTATTCCGGGCGCAGCACGCTGGCCGACACCGGCACGTCCTTGGAGTCCTCGGCACGGCGCTCGGCGGTGACCTTGATCGTGTCCAGACGGGCGACCCCGTCGGTGCTGTCCGCCTGCTGGGCGGCGGCGGGGAACGAAAGCGCGGAAACGACGGCAACGGCAAGCGCACTGGCGCGCAGCGACCAACTGGCAGACATGGGAACTCCGGGATGGGTGGGCGTAATCGGGAGCGCGCCGAGTCCTTGCCGCGCCGCAGCATAATTAACACAAAATATACAAGCTGTGGCGGCCGGCGTCATCTGCTGGGGTGGGGATTTGGGATTGGGGAGTCGGAATTGGCAAAAGCGGGGGCTGGCGACGGCTCGCCTGCCGGCCCCGGCCGTCTTCCCTTCTCGCATGGCCACAGCCGCTTTTGGTCGCGTCGGGACTGAAGTCCCTCCCACAAGGACAAGCAAACACGCGGTGGCCGTGGCCGTAGCGCTGGCGGCAGAGCACGGAACCGCCGAGATGCCCTGTGGGAGGGACTTCAGTCCCGACGCGCGAAGCCTTCAGGCTCCAGGCCGCGTTGGCGCACCGGTGGCAGCAACACGCCGCGACGACGCTCGATCCATGGCACACCGCTCTTCCAAGCGACCACGCCAAACCGCACGTCATGCGCCCGCGGCCGGAACGCCAGCAGCGCAAAAGTCCATCCCGCTGCCGCAAGCCCACCCGGGCCGCACGAAATCGCATCGCATGCCGCGCGCCGCTTCACACAGCGACCGCTGCCGACGTCTGAAGAACGCGCATCCGCGCTGCCCTGGAGAGACCCCGATGTTCACACCCCGATCCCTGTCCCTCGTCTCCGTGCTCTGCGCGACGCTGCTCACCTGTTCCGCCCAGGCCAAGACCTGCACCACGGTCGACAACATCGTGGCCAGCACCGCGTCGGACACCGCCAATCGCGACGCTGGCGGCACTGGCGGGCATGTCGGCCTGCACATGCAGAACGCCACGACGCCGCTGCCGCCCAGCGGCGCGCAGAGTCAGCTCGGGAAATCGGCGTTCGCCAACTGGGCGACGTTCCAGGGCGCCTTCAGCAAGTGGGCAGCCGCCACGACCGGCAAGCACGTCGACTGCGGCACCAGTGGCGGCCCGAAGGACATCGTCGATGCGGCCAGTGTCGGCATCACCGCGGGATGGGCCTGCACCTCCGCGGACGGGGACGGCATCTGCACCAACTGGCGCAAGTTCAAGCCGGTCAAGGTCTGCTTCTGGTACGCCAACTCGAAGGCCACGAGCGGCAAGTGGCTGCTCAACACGGCCTACCCGTCGCTCAACGCGGACTGCAGTTGAGCGGACCCATCAGCGTTGGCAGCGCCGTGCGGAGCTGCGCCTGCGCACGGCCTGCCGGCTCAGCCCGCCGGCGTCTCCGGCACCCGCACCCAGCCTTCCATCAGCACGCGCGCGCTGCGGCTCATCAAGGCCTTGGTGACGGTCCACTGGCCGTCCACCTGGCGCGCCTCGGCGCCGACCCGCAAGGTGCCCGAGGGGTGACCGAAGCGCACCGCCGTGCGTTCGCCGCCGCCGGCGGCGCGGTTGACCAGGGTGCCGGGGATCGCCGCGGCGGTGCCGATCGCCACCGCCGCGGTGCCCATCATCGCGTGGTGCAGCTTGCCCATCGACATCGCCCGCACCAGCAGGTCGATGTCGGCAGCCGCCACCGGCTTGCCGCTGGAGGCGATGTAGTCGGCCGGCGGCGCGACGAAGGCGACCTTGGGCGTGTGCTGGCGGGTCGCTGCGTCTTCCAGCGTGGCGATCAGGCCCATGCGCAGCGCGCCGTACGCGCGGATGGTTTCGAAGCGTTGCAGCGCCTGCACATCGCCGTTGATCGCGTCCTGCAGTTCGGTGCCCTGGTAACCCAGCGCCTGCGCATCGAGGAAGATGGTGGGAATGCCGGCGTTGATCAGGGTCGCCTGGAAGCTGCCGACGCCGGGCACCTCCAGCGTGTCGACCAGGTGGCCGGTGGGGAACATGGCACCGCCGGCGCCGTCCTCGTCGGCGGCCGGGTCAAGGAATTCCAGCGCGATCTCCGCCGCCGGGAAGGTCACCCCGTCCAGTTCGAAATCGCCGGTCTCCTGCACCGCGCCGTCGGTCATCGGCACCTGCGCGACGATGGTCTTGCCGATGTTGGCCTGCCAGATCCGCACCGTGGCCACGCCATCACGCGGAATCCGCGCCGGATCCACCAGCCCGGCGGCGATCGCGAATGGCCCCACCGCGGCCGACAAGTTGCCGCAGTTGCCGCTCCAGTCCACGAACGCGCGCTCGATCGCCACCTGGCCGAACAGATAGTCCACGTCGTGGTCCGGGCGCGTGCTCGGCGCCACGATCACGGTCTTGCTGGTGCTGGAGGTGGCCCCACCCATGCCGTCGATCTGCTTGGCGTAGGGATCGGGGCTGCCGATCACCCGCTGCAGCAGCGCATCGCGCGCCGGGCCCGGCGTCTGCGCCGCCGCGGGCAGGTCCTGCAGGCGGAAGAACACGCCCTTGGAGGTGCCGCCGCGCATGTAGGTGGCGGGGATGCGGAGTTGCGGAGCGTGGGCCATGGCGGTTCCGGGTGCGTACGAAAAGAAGAGACGGCGGATCAGGGCGAATCGGGAATCTCGGGCTCGACCAGCTGCGTCAGCAGGGTCAGCGACTCCTGCCAGCCGAGATGGCAGAACTCCACCGGGATCTGCGGCGGGATGCCCTCCTGCACGATCTCCAGCGCGGTGCCGCAGGCCACCGGCCGCAGCCGCACGGTCACGATCATCTCGCCGGGCAGGTCCGGGTTGTCGAAGCGGTCGGTGTGGCGGATCAGCTGGCCGGGCACCAGTTCCAGGTAGGTGCCGCCGAAGGAACTGCTGGTGCCGGTGCCGAGGTTGGTGAAACTCATCCGGAAGCTGCCGCCCACCCGCGCGTCCAGCGCGTGCACGGTGGCGACGAAGCCGTGCGGCGGCAGCCATTTGGCCAGCGCCGCCGGCTCCAGGAAGGCGCGATAGACGCGCTCGGCCGGCGCGCGCAGCACGCGATGCAAGTGGACGGTGCCGGTGGTGGTGGCGGACGTGGTCATGGCGGTCTCCTCGGCGGTGGCGGGCGCGGCCAGCATGGCACGCGCCCGATGACAGCGGCAGCCGGCTCAGGCGCTGCGGGCGTCCTCGAGGAAATCCTGGGCGAAGCGCTGCAGCACGCCGCCGGCCTCGTAGATGGACACTTCCTCGTTGCTGTCCAGCCGGCACAGCACCGGCACCTCCACCGCGGCGCCGTCCTTGCGGACGATGCGCAGGGTCAGCGTGGCGCCCGGCGTGCGCGCGCCGACCACGTCGAAGGTCTCGCTGCCGTCGATGCCCAGGGTCGTGCGCGTGGTGCCTGGCAGGAACTGCAGCGGCAGCACGCCCATGCCGATCAGGTTGGTGCGGTGGATGCGCTCGAAGCCCTCGGCGACGATCGCCTCGACCCCGGCCAGGCGCACGCCCTTGGCCGCCCAGTCGCGCGAGGAGCCCTGGCCGTAGTCGGCGCCGGCGATCACGATCAGCGGCTGCTTGCGCGCCATGTAGGTTTCGATCGCCTCCCACATGCGCAGCACCTGCCCGTCCGGTTCCAGCCGGGTCAGCGAGCCCTGCTGCACCTTGCCATCGACCACCGCCATTTCGTTGATCAGCTTCGGGTTGGCGAAGGTGGCGCGCTGCGCGGTGAGGTGGTCGCCGCGATGGGTGGCGTAGGAGTTGAAGTCCTCCTCCGGCACGCCCATGTGCGCCAGGTATTCGCCGGCGGCGCTGTCGGCCAGGATCGCGTTGGACGGCGACAGGTGGTCGGTGGTGATGTTGTCGCCGAGCACCGCCAGCGCGCGCATGCCGCGCAGCGTGCGTTCGCCGGCCAGCGCGCCTTCCCAGTACGGCGGGCGACGGATGTAGGTGCTGCGCGGGCGCCAGGCGTACAGCGGCGCCACCGGCGCGCCCTGCTCCACGCGCACGTTGAACATCGGCGCATAGACGCGGCGGAACTGCTCCGGCTTCACCGCGGCACGTACCGCCGCATCGATCTCGGCGTCGCTGGGCCAGATGTCCTTCAGCCGCACCTCGCGGCCGTCGGCGTCGGCACCCAGCACGTCCTTCTCGATATCGAAGCGCACCGTGCCGGCGATGGCGTAGGCGATCACCAGCGGCGGCGAGGCCAGGAACGCCTGCTTGGCGTAGGGATGGATGCGCCCGTCGAAGTTGCGGTTGCCCGACAGCACCGCGGTGGCGTACAGGTCGCGCGCCACGATCTCCTGCTGGATGCGCGGATCCAGCGCGCCGCTCATGCCGTTGCAGGTGGTGCAGGCGAAGGCGACGATGCCGAATCCCAGCGCCTCCAGGTCCGGCAGCAGGCCGGCCTCTTCCAGGTACAGCTGCACCGCCTTGGAACCCGGCGCCAGCGAGGTCTTCACCCACGGCTTGCGGGCCAGGCCGCGCGCACGCGCATTGCGCGCCAGCAGGCCGGCGGCGATGACGTTGCGCGGGTTGGAAGTGTTGGTGCAACTGGTGATGGCGGCGATGATCACCGCGCCGTCGGGCATGCGCCCCTGCGCCTGCTCGGCCTGGCCGGCGGCCAGCTTGCTGGCGTCGGCGATGCCGCGCGCGGCCAGTTCGGTGGTCGCCACGCGCTTGTGCGGATTGCTGGGGCCGGCCATGTTGCGCACCACCTGCGACAGGTCGAAGCGCAGCACGCGCTCGTACTGCGCGGTGCCCAGCGCATCGGCCCACAGCCCGGTGGTGCGCGCGTACTGCTCCACCAGCGCCACCTGCGCTTCCTCGCGCCCGGTCAGGCGCAGGTAGTCCAGGGTTTGCTGGTCGATGTAGAACATCGCCGCGGTGGCGCCGTATTCCGGGCACATGTTGGAGATGGTGGCGCGGTCGCCGATGGTCAGCGCGGCGGCGCCTTCGCCGAAGAACTCCAGGTACGCGCCGACCACACGCTCCTGGCGCAGGAACTCGGTCAGCGCCAGCACCACGTCGGTGGCGGTGATGCCGGGCTGCGGCTTGCCGCTCAGCTCCACGCCGACGATGTCCGGCAGGCGCATCCACGAGGCGCGGCCGAGCATCACGCTCTCCGCTTCCAGCCCGCCGACGCCGATCGCGATCACGCCCAACGCGTCCACGTGCGGCGTGTGGCTGTCGGTGCCCACGCAGGTATCGGGGAAGGCGACGCCGTCGTGCACGTAGATCACCGGCGACATCTTCTCCAGATTGATCTGGTGCATGATGCCGTTGCCCGGCGGGATCACGTCCACGTTGCGGAACGCGCGCTTGCTCCAGTCGATGAAGTGGAAGCGGTCCTCGTTGCGGCGATCCTCGATCGCGCGGTTCTTGGCGAAAGCCTGCGGATCGTCGCCGCCGCACTCCACCGCCAGCGAGTGATCGACGATCAACTGCACCGGCACCACCGGATTGACCTTGGCCGGATCGCCGCCCTGCTCGGCGATGGCATCACGCAGTCCGGCCAGGTCAACCAGCGCGGTCTGGCCGAGGATGTCGTGGCACACCACCCGCGCCGGAAACCACGGGAAATCCAGGTCGCGACGGCGCTCGATCAACTGAAGCAAGGCATCGTGCAACAGATCCGGATCGCAGCGGCGCACCAGGTTCTCGGCGAACACGCGCGCCACATAGGGCAGGCCGGCATAGGCGCCCGGACTGATCGCATCGACCGCGGCGCGCGCATCGAAGTAGTCCAGCGCGGTGCCGGGCAGGGATTTACGGTAGTGGCTGTTCATGGCTGGCTACAGTAGAAAAAAGCGAAGACAGGCCCCCTTCTCCCTTCGGGAGAAGGTGCCCCGAAGGGGCGGATGAGGGTACGAGCGAAGCCTGGTGCAACCCGATTCCTCATGAGGGCGGATGAGGGTACGAGCGAAGCCTGGTGCAACCCGATTCCTCATGAGGGCGGATGAGGGTACGGGCGAAGCCTGGTGCAACCAGATTTCTCATGAGGGCGGATGAGGGTACGGGCGCTAGAGAGTTGTCTGGAGGAAAAGACTTCCATAGCAGACGTCCCTAGCCGCCCGTACCCTCACCCCCGGCCCCTCTCCCGACGGGAGAGGGGAGTGTCACTCGGGGTCGAGGCGTGCAGGCGCATCACTTGCGCTGATCGATCGGCACGAATGCCTGATCCTCCGGCCCCACGTAGTTCGCGCTGGGGCGGATGATCTTGCCGTCGATGCGCTGCTCGATGATGTGCGCGCTCCAGCCGGCGGTGCGGGCGATCACGAACAGCGGGGTGAACATCGCCGTCGGTACGCCCATCATGTGGTAGCTGACCGCGCTGAACCAGTCCAGGTTCGGGAACATCTTCTTGATGTCCCACATCACCGTCTCCAGGCGCTCGGCGATGTCGTACATCTTGCGGCTGCCCTGCGCCTCGGACAGCTCGCGCGCCACGTCCTTGATGACCTGGTTGCGCGGATCGGACACCGTGTACACCGGGTGGCCGAAGCCGATGATCACTTCCTTGCGCTCGACCCGCGCGCGGATGTCGGCTTCGGCCTCGTCCGGGGTGTCGTAGCGCTTCTGCACCTCGAAGGCGACCTCGTTGGCGCCGCCGTGCTTGGGTCCGCGCAGCGCGCCGATGCCGCCGGCGATGGCGCTGTACATGTCGCTGCCGGTGCCGGCGATGACCCGGCAGGCGAAGGTGGACGCGTTGAATTCGTGCTCGGCGTACAGGATCAGGCTGGTGTGCATCGCCTGCACCCATTCCTCGTGCGGCTTGAAGCCGTGCAGCAGGCGCAGGAAGTGGCCGCCGATCGAATCGTCGTCGGTCTCCACCTCGATGCGCCGGCCGTTGTGGCTGTAGTGGTACCAGTACAGCAGCATCGAGCCGAGGCTGGCCATCAGCTTGTCGGCGATGTCGCGCGCGCCGGGATGGTTGTGGTCGTCCTTCTCCGGCTGCACGCAGCCCAGCACCGACACGCCGGTGCGCATCACGTCCATCGGATGTGCCGACGGCGGCAACTGCTCCAGCGCGGCCTTGACCGCGGCCGGGATGCCGCGCAGCGAGCGCAGCTTGGCCTTGTAGCCGCGCAGCTCGCTGTTGCTGGGCAGCTTGCCGTGCACCAGCAGGTAGGCGATCTCCTCGAACTGGCTGCTGCGCGCCAGGTCCAGGATGTCGTAGCCGCGGTAGTGCAGGTCGTTGCCGCTGCGGCCCACCGTGCACAGCGCGGTGTTGCCGGCGGCGGTGCCGGACAGGGCCACCGATTTCTTTGGCTTGAAGGCGGGGGCAGTCTGCGGAGCGGTGTCGTTCATGGCGAATCTCCCGGTGTTGCGGTCGGATGAGTGCGGTGGATCAGGGGGCCGGCGGCGGCGGCGTGACGCCAGCGCGCTCGAGCAGTTGCTGCAGCATGAGGATCTGGCGGTTCTGCAATTCCACCAGCGTCGCCCAGTCCTGCTCGCGCAGCTGGTTGAGCTTCTCGTGCACCTGCAGGATTTCCAGTTCGGCCTTGATGTTCACTTCGTAGTCGTTCTGCGCATGCAGGCGGTCCACCGCCGCCTGGCGGTTCTGGCTCATCATGATCACCGGCGCCTGGATCGCGGCCAGGCACGACAGGCACAGGTTGAGCAGGATGTAGGGATACGGATCGAAGGCGTGCGCCAGCACCAGGCTGTTGAGCACGATCCAGCCCAGCAGCACCACGCAGAAGCCGATGATGAAACTCCAGCTGCCGCCGATCGCGGCGACGCGGTCGGCGACGCGCTCGCCCAGCGAGCGGTCGCGGTCGGCCTGCGTGACGATGTCGCGGGCCACGTGGCGCTTGGCGATGAAGCGCTCCACCACCTCGCGCTCGGCCTCGGACAGCGTGTCCAGTTCGGTCTGCAGCAGATGCCGCGCAGTCTGGCGGCGGTCGATGCGGCTGCGCAGGAACGAGGCAGCGCTGGCGTGGGTATTCATGGGCAGGCCCGGGCAGGAAAATCGCCGCCGATCATGCGCCCTTGCCGGCGAACAGCGCATCCAGGCGCTGCTCGAAGGCGTGGTAGCCGATGCGCTCGTACAGCTCCTCGCGGGTCTGCATGCGCTCCAGCACCGCCTGCTGATGGCCGTCGCGGCGGATCGCGGTGTACACGTCCTCGGCGGCCTTGTTGGCGGCGCGGAATGCCGACAGCGGGAACAACTGGATCGCCACGCCGGCCGATGCCAGTTCGTCGCGGGTGAACAGCGGGGTCTTGCCGAACTCGGTGATGTTGGCCAGCACCGGCACCTTCACCGCGTCGACGAAACGGCGGTAGGTGTTCAGGTCGTAGGCGGCCTCGGCGAAGATGCCGTCGGCGCCGGCCTCCACGCAGGCGATGGCGCGTTCGATCGCCGCGTCCACGCCCTCGGTCTGGATCGCGTCGGTGCGCGCGATCAGGAAGAAGTCCGGATCGGTCTTGGCGTCGGCCGCGGCCTTGACCCGGTCCACCATCTCGCCCTGGCTGACGATCTCCTTGCCCGGGCGGTGACCGCAGCGCTTGGCGCCGACCTGGTCCTCGATGTGGCAGGCGGCCGCGCCGGCCTTGATCAGCGCCTTGATCGTGCGTTCGATGTTGAACGCGCTCGGGCCGAAGCCGGTGTCGATGTCCACCAGCAGCGGCAGCGGGCACACGTCGGTGATGCGACGCACATCGATCAGCACGTCCTCCAGGGTGTTGATGCCCAGGTCCGGCAGGCCCAGCGAGCCGGCGGCGACGCCACCGCCGGACAGGTAGATGGCCTTGTAGCCGGCACGCTGCGCCAGCAGCGCATGGTTGGCGTTGATCGCACCGATCACCTGCAACGGCGCTTCGGCGGCCAGGGCGGCGCGGAAACCGGCGCCGGGGGAAACGAGGGACATGGGCGGCTCCTGACGAAGAGGCGGCGGCGCCCCGCCGGGCGTTCCGCGATGGGCGCCAATCTGGCACTCTCGCCGGCATGGATCAATCTTGATTCAATGAATCAACCTATCGTCCCTTCATGTCCAACAGCCCTGACCGCAACCTGATCTCCGCCGCGCAGGCCTGCGCCCTGCTGGGCATCAGCAGCGCCACCCTGTATGCCTACGTCAGCCGCGGCCTGCTCAGCTCGCGCGCCGGCGCCGACCACCGCAGCCGCGCCTACCTGCGCGCCGAAGTGGAGCGGCTGGCGCAGCGCAAGCGCGCCGGCCGCGGCGCTGCGCGTGGTGCCGCGCAGAGCCTGGACCGCGGCCTGCCGGTGCTGGAGACGCGGATCTCGCTGATCCGCCCGGACGGCCCCTACTACCGCGGACGCTCGGCGGTGGCCATGGTCCGCGCCGGCGCCAGCCTGGAGGACGTCGCGCGGCTGCTGTGGGACTGCCCCGACGGCGAAGACCCGTTCGCCAGCGCGCCGGTTGCGCCGTGGCCGGCGGTGCTGGCGCCGCTGGCCGGGCATGCCGCGCTGCCGCCGCTGGAGCGTGCCATGGCCTGCATCCCGCTGCTGGCCCTGGACCTGCGCCAATCGCTCAACGCCGCCCCCGGCGTGCGCCGTGAGATCGCTGCCACCCTGCTGCGGCAGAACGCCGCGCTGCTGGTCGGCACCGCGCCGGACGCGCGCCCGCTGCATCGCCTGATCGCCGACCACTGGCGTCCCGGCGACGCCGACTTCGCCGAACTGGTGCGCGCCGCGCTGCTGCTGTGCTCCGACCACGAACTCAACGTCTCCGCCTTCGCCGCCCGCGTGGTCGCCTCCACCGGCGCGCCGCTGCACGCCACCGTCAGCGCCGGCCTGGCCGCGCTGTCCGGCCCGCGCCACGGCGGCGCCACCGCCCGCGCCCACGCCCTGCTGCGCGACGCCCAGGACGCGCCCAGCGCCGCCGCCCTGATCACCGAACGCTGGCAGCGCGGCGACGACCTTCCCGGCTTCCACCACGCCCTGTATCCCGACGGCGACCCGCGCGCGGCCGAAGTGCTGCGCCTGCTGCGCGAACGTTGCGCGGGCAGCGCACGCATGCAGCACGTGGACGCGGTGATCGCCGCCGCCCAGGACTGCAGCGGCCAGCGCCCGAACATCGACTGCCTGCTGGCCGCGCTCTGCTTCGTCCACGACCTGCCGGCGGCGCACGCCCTGGTGCTGTTCGCCGCCGCCCGCCAAGCCGGCTGGCTGGCCCACGCCCTGGAGCAGCAGGCCCTGGGCAAGCTGATCCGACCACGCGCCCGCTACACCGGGGCGATGCCGGAGGATGCGGCCGGACGCAGCTGACACGTCGGGAGACGCCCAACCCGTTCAGCAGCCCATCTCGCCAAGGTCGCGCCAGCGGTGTACAAATGTACACCATGACCACCCTGTCCCCGCAGCGCGCCGCCATCCTCGCCTACGTCCACGCCTGCATCGAGCGGGACGGGCGGCCGCCGAGCCTGGCCGAGATCGCCGAACGCTTCGGCTTCGCCTCGCGCAATGCTGCGCGCAAGCACGTGCAGGCGCTGGTCGAGGCCGGACTGCTGGAGCAGGTGCCGCAGCAGGCGCGCAGCCTGCGCCCGGCGCAGGCCGGCAACCGCAGCGAACTGCTGCAGTTGCCGGTGCTGGGTCGGGTCGCCGCCGGCGCGCCGATCGGTGCCGACATCGGCCTGGACCAGCAGTTGCGACTGGACCGCGCGGTGTTCGCGCTGCGCCCGGACTACCTGCTGCGGGTGCAGGGCGATTCGATGATCGACGACGGCATCCTCGACGGCGACCTGGTCGGGGTGCGCCGCGCCGCCGACGCGCGCAACGGCCAGATCGTGGTGGCGCGGCTGGACGGCGAACTCACCATCAAGCGCTACCGCGCCGATGGCGAGGGCATCGCGCTGCTGCCGCGCAATCCCGCCTATGCGCCGATCGTGGTCGCTCCGGGGCAGGATTTCGCCATCGAAGGGCATTACTGCGGCCTGATCCGGCCCGGCTGATGGCCGCCGTCGTCGCCCTCGATCGCCTGCTGGCCGAGCGCCGGGTCTGGCGCGGCCAGCCGACGGCGCTGCCGCCCAGCGCGCAGCCCACCGGGCACGCCGCGCTGGATGCGGTGCTGCCCGCGCGTGGCTGGCCGGAGATGGCGCTGACCGAGTTGCTGCACGCCGCCGACGGCATCGGCGAACTGCAGCTGCTGTGGCCGACGCTGGCGCGGCTGTCGCAGGGCGGCGGCCGTATCGTGCTGGTCGACCCGCCGTACCTGCCCTACCCCGCCGCCTGGGCCCAAGCCGGGGTGGCGCTGGCGCAGGTGCAGATCGTCCGCGCCGGCGCCGACGCGGCCTGGGCCGCCGAGCAGTGCCTGCGCGCCGGCAGTTGCGCGGCGGTGCTGTGCTGGCCGGGGCTGGCCGGCGACAAGACCCTGCGCCGGCTGCAGGTGGCCGCCGAGACCGGACGCACCCTGGGCTTCGCCTACCGGCCGCTGAAGGCCGCCGCCAATCCGTCGCCGGCCGCGCTGCGCATCGCCCTAGACGCCGCGCCGGCGCAACTGCGCGTGCTCAAGTGCCGCGGCGGATTGCCACCGGCGCAGCCGATCGCGCTGTCCGCCCTGGCGACCGGGTGAGGCCGCCACCATGCGCTGGGCCTGCATCCTGTTGCCGCAACTGGCGCTGGACACCGTCCTGCGCCGCTGGCCGACGCCGGACGAACCGCTGGCGCTGCTCGACGGTCCGCCGCAGCGGCGCACGCTGAAGGCGGTCAACGCCGCCGCGCGCGCCCGCGGCCTGCGCCCCGGGCAATCGCTGGTTACCGCGCAGGCGCTGTGCGACCGCTTCGCCACCGCCCTGCACGATGCCGAGGAAAGCCGCCGCAGCCAGCAGTTCCTCGCCGCCTGGGCGTACCGCTTCAGTTCGCTGGTCAGCACCGACTACCCCGGCGCGCTGCTGCTGGAGATCGAGGCCAGCCTCGGCCTGTTCGGGCCATGGCCGCGCTTCGAGGCGCGACTGCGCGAGGAACTGACCGCGCTGGGCTTCCGCCACCGCATCGTGGTCGCGCCGCACCCGCTGGCCGCGCGCGCGCTGGTCAATGCGCACGACGGCATCGCCCTGCTCGACAACGCCGCGCTGCAGCGCGCGCTGGGGCAGTTGCCGATCGCCCGCGCCGGGCTGCCGCCGGCCCTGGCCGACGGCTTCGCGCGGATGGGCCTGCGCCGCCTGCAGCAGCTGTTCGCGCTACCGCGCACCGGGCTGGCGCGGCGCTATCCACCGGCCCTGCTGCAACACCTGGACGCGTTGCGCGGGCAGGCGCCGCTGCCGCTGCAGTACTACCTGCCGCCGGATCGCTTCGATGCGCGCGTGGAACTGGGCTATGCCACCGAATCCAACCAGGCGCTGCTGTTCCCGCTGCGCCGGCTGACCCAGGATCTGGCCGCGTTCCTGGCCGGGCGCGATGGCGGCGTGCAGCGCTTCCGCCTGCTGCTGGAACACGAGGACCTGGAGCCAAGCGTGGTGCCGGTGGGCCTGCTCGCCGCCGAGCGCGATGCGGCGATGCTGTTCGAACTGGCGCGCGGGCGCCTGCAGCAGGCCAGCGTGCCGGCGCCGGTGCAGGCACTGCGCCTGTGCGCCGACGAACTGCCGCCGTTCGTGCCGGCCGCGCGCGAACTGTTCGACGAACGCGCGCAGCAGGCGCTGCCGTGGGAGCAACTGCGCGAACGCCTGCGTGCGCGCCTGGGCGACGACGCCGTGCACGGCCTGCGCGCGCATGCCGACCATCGCCCGGAACTGGCCTGGCGCGCCGAATCCAGCACGGCGCGCAGCACGGCCACAGCCGCCACCAACGCGCCGCCACGCCCCGGCTGGCTGCTGCCACGGCCGGTGCCGCTGCGCGAACGCGCGCCCGAACGCCTGGCCGGGCCGGAACGCATCGAGAGCGGCTGGTGGGACGACGGCGACGTGCGCCGCGATTACTACGTCGTGCGCACCCGCCAGGGCCAGCGCGCCTGGGCCTTCGCCCCGGCCGACGCGCCGGACGCACTGATGCTGCACGGCTGGTTCGCATGAGCCACACCCCGCCGCATCCACGCATGCCGCCGCGCCTGCGGCTGCTGCCGACGCCTGCGCCTGCGCAAGCCAGCGCGCCTGCCACCAGCGCGCCGTCCACTCCCGCGGACCTCACGCTGCCCGACTACGCCGAACTGCATTGCCTGTCCAACTTCAGCTTCCAGCGCGGCGCCTCGCACCCCTGGGAACTGTGCGAACGCGCGCTGCACCACGGCTACCGCGCCCTGGCGATCACCGACGAATGCAGCCTGGCCGGCATCGTGCGCGCCTGGCAGGCGGCCCGGGACATGGGCCTGCACCTCATCGTCGGCAGCGAGATCCAGTTCGAACACGGGCCCAAGCTGGTGCTGCTGGCCGAGACGCTGCATGGCTACCAGCGACTGTGCCGGCTGATCACCCTGGCCCGGCGCCGCGCCGATAAGGGCAGCTACCATGCGCTGCGCGAGGACCTGGCCATCACCGAAGACGGCGCCGGCCTGCTGTGCCTGTGGCTGCCGCGCGGCGACGGCGACGACGCCGCGGACGGCGCCTGGCTGCAGGCACGTTTTCCGCAGCGACTGTGGCTGGCGGTGGAACTGCTGCGCGGCCCCGACGATGCCGCGCTGTTGCAGGCGCGGCTGGACCTGGCGCAGCGCCTGCAACTACCCGCCGTGGCCAGCGGCGACGTGCACATGCATGCGCGTGGCCGCCGCGCGTTGCAGGACACCTTGACCGCGATCCGCCAGCGCCTGCCGCTGCACGAAACCGGCGCCCACCTGTATCCCAACGGCGAACGCCACCTGCGCCCACGCGCCACGCTGGCGACGCTGTATCCGCCGGAACTGCTGGCCGAAACAGTGCGCATCGCGCAGCGCTGCACGTTCAACCTCAGGCACCTGCAGTACGAATACCCCCACGAACTGGTGCCACCCGGGCACACGCCCACGCAATGGCTGCGCATTCTCACCGAACGCGGCGCGGCCGAGCGCTGGCCGCACGGCGTGCCGGACAAGGCGCGGCGCCTGATCGAACACGAACTCGGCGTGATCGAGCGGCTGCAGTACGAATCCTACTTCCTCACCGTCTACGATCTGGTGCGCTTCGCGCGCTCAAAGGACATCCTGTGCCAGGGCCGCGGCTCGGCGGCGAACTCGGCGGTGTGCTACGCGCTGGGCATCACCGCGATCGATCCGGACCGCATCGGCATGCTGTTCGAGCGCTTCATTTCCGAAGAGCGCAAGGAGCGGCCGGACATCGACATCGATTTCGAGCACGACCGCCGCGAGGAAGTGATCCAGTACATCTTCCGCCACTACGGCCGCGAGCGCGCCGCACTGGCCGCGGTGGCGATCAGCTACCACACGCGCAGCGCGGTGCGCGACGTGGCGCGCGCACTGGGCCTGCCCAGCGACACCGTCGATGCACTGTCTTCCGCACTGGGCCAGCGCGATCCGGTGGAGTCGGCGCAGGAGCTGCTGCGCGAACGCGGTTTCGACCCGGACACGCCGGTGATGCGGCGGCTGCTGGTGCTCGCCAGCCAACTGATCGGCTTCCCGCGGCACCTGTCGCAGCATCCCGGCGGCTTCGTCATCTCCGAGCATGCGCTGCACACCCTGGTGCCGGTGGAGAACGCGACCATGGCCGAGCGCACGGTGATCCAGTGGGACAAGGACGATCTGGAACTGGTCGGGCTGATGAAGGTCGACGTGCTCGCGCTGGGCATGCTCAGCGCGTTGCGGCGCACCCTGGACCTGCTGCGCACACACCGCGGCCGCGACTACACGCTCGCCACCATTCCCGCCGAAGATCCGCAGACCTACGCGATGATCCAGCGCGCCGACACCATCGGCGTGTTCCAGATCGAATCGCGCGCGCAGATGGCGATGCTGCCGCGGCTGCAGCCGAAAGAGTTCTACGATCTGGTCATCCAGGTGGCGATCGTGCGCCCCGGCCCGATCCAGGGCGGCATGGTGCATCCGTATCTGCGCCGGCGTAGCGGCGAGGAAGAGCCCGATGCCTTGCCCGAGGAACTGCGTGAGGTATTCAAGCGCACCCTTGGCGTTCCCTTGTTCCAGGAACAGGTCATGCAACTGGCGGTCAACGCTGCCGGCTATACACCTGGCGAAGCCGATCAGCTGCGCCGCTCGATGGCGGCCTGGAAACGCCACGGCGGGCTGGAACCGCATCGCGACAAGCTGCTGGAAGGCATGCTTGAGCGAGGCTACAGCGCCGAATTCGCCGCACGCATCTTCGAGCAGATCAAGGGCTTTGGCAGCTACGGGTTTCCCGAAAGCCACGCCGCCAGTTTCGCCCTGCTCACCTACGCCAGTTGCTGGCTCAAGTGCCACGAGCCGGCGGCGTTTACCTGCGCGCTGATCAACAGTTGGCCGATGGGCTTCTACAGCCCCGACCAATTGCTGCAGGACGCGCGCCGCCACGGCCTGCAGGTGCGGCCGGTGGACGTGCGCTACAGCGACTGGGACTGCAGCCTGGAAGCGTACAGCCGCGACCCGCAGGTGCAGCCGGCGATCCGCCTGGGCCTGCGCCTGGTCCGCGGCCTGGCCGAGGACGCCGCGCTGCGCCTGCAGCAGGCGCGCGCGCAGGCGCCGTTCCACGACCTCGCCGACCTTTGTCACCGCGCCGCGCTCGACGACAAGGCCCGCGCCGCGCTCGCCGACGCCGGCGCGTTGAAAGCGCTGGCCGGCCATCGCCATCGCGCTCGCTGGGCCGTGGCCGGCGTCGAAGCGCAGCGCCCGCTGTTCGAAGCGCTCGCAGCGACGCCCGAACAGCAGGTCGCGCTACCGCTGCCCAGCCAGGGCGAAGACATCCGCGCCGACTACGCGACGCTCGGCACCACCCTGGGCAAACATCCGCTGACCCTGCTGCGCGCGCAGCTGCGTGCGCGCCGCTACCGCCATTCCGGCGAACTGCGCGCACTGCCGCATGCCAGCCCTGTCGCCATCGCCGGTCTGGTGACCATGCGCCAGCGCCCGCAGACCGCCAGCGGCGTCACCTTCGTCACCCTCGAGGACGAGCACGGCCTGGTCAACGTGGTGGTGTGGCGACGCCTGGCCGAGCGCCAGCGCCAGGCCCTGCTCGAATCGCGGCTGCTGCTGGTTCGCGGCCGCGTCGAAACCGAAGGCAAGGTCCGCCACCTGATCGCCGGCCATCTCGAAGACCTGACGCCCATGCTGCTCGGCCTGGACATCCGCAGCCGGGATTTTCATTGAGGTGGTGCCGCGGCGGCGCGCGGATGGACGCGATGCCTGCGCACGTGCAGTTGCGCTCGCTACCGCAACACCCGCAAGTTCAGGACTGCCTGCCCATCGCAGCCAGCAACGTCTGCACGCCCTTCCAGCCCCAGTACACGCGGTGGCAGGCGATCAATCCGGCGGCGTCCAGGTCCATCACTTCCACCAGATCGACCTGGTCGCCCTGCGGGGTTTCGCGTGGATACTCCCAGACCAATTGCCGCCCCGACACATGCCGGCGGCCGCTGCGGTACCAGCGCCCCAGGCCGTTCTCGGGCTGGGCGAAGGACGCGGCAAAGAACGCCGCGATGGCATCGCGGCCCTGCAGCCGCCCGTCCTGCCGCGCCGCCGACGCCACATAGGCCAACGGCGATTCCAACTGCGCATCCGGCGCATACAGCGCCATCAACGCCGGCAAATCGCGCGCGACCACATGCCGGTGCCAGCGTTCGAACACAAGGTGCGCATCGCTTTCAACGGGGTTCGGCAGCGTTTCGTTCGTCTGCATCGGCAGGCTCCGGTGAGAATCCGTGCAGTCTAGGAATCCGCCACCGGCATCGTTTCGGCGCGCATCGAAACGTCGCGGCGTGGCCAGTCCTATGATCACCACGTCCCTCGGGAGCGTGACGATGCATCTGGAACACCCCAAGCTGGCAGCGACCGCGTTCCTGATCGCCGACCCGGCCCGCGCCGCCATGCTGATGGCGTTGGTCGATGGACGCGCACTGCCGGCCGGCGAACTGGCCTTCGCCGGCGGCGTCACCCCGCAGACCGCGAGCGCGCACCTGGCAAAGCTGCTGGACGGCGGCCTGCTGGCGGTCGAGGTCCAAGGCCGCCATCGCTACTACCGCCTGGCCAACGCGCACGTCGCCACCGTGCTCGAGACGCTGGCCACTCTCGCGCCACCACAGACATCACGCCGCCGCACCCCGCATCGCGACGCCCAACCGCTGCGCCTGGCACGCTTCTGCTACGACCACCTCGCCGGGCGTCTCGGCGTAGCCGTCACCGAGACACTGGAACAGCGCGCCTGGCTGACCGGCGACGATGACACCACCCGCTACGCCGTCTCCCCCGAAGGCGCGGCATGGTTCGCGCGCATGGACGTGGACCTGGCGCATCTCGCCCAGGGCCGCCGCGCTCTGGCCCGGCGCTGCCTGGACTGGACCGAACGCCGCCACCACCTCGCCGGCGCCCTGGGCGCCGCCCTGCTCGATCAGTTCTGCGCCAGACACTGGCTGCGTCGCGTCGACGGCTCGCGCGCACTAGTGGTCACCGATCTCGGCTGGGCCGGCCTGCTCGCCGAACTGGGCATCCGCCGGTGCGAGGGCGAGGCCGTGGCGCTGCGCTCCTGACGAAGAACGATCAGCGTGCGTGGCGGACGGCGACGCCCCATTGCCCTGCCTCACGCATGCGCGTCGGCCCGACGTCCCCCCAGTTTTGAGTAGCACGGCGATTTGGAGTCCAATCCCCAACGAGACGGAGATTGGACGTGAAGAAGCGCTTTTCCGAAGAGCAGATCATCGGCTTTCTGCGTGAGGCCGAAGCCGGCGTGGCGGTGAAGGACCTGTGCCGGCGGCACGGGTTCAGCGAGGCGTCCTACTACCTGTGGCGCAGCAAGTTCGGCGGCATGAGCGTGCCGGAGGCCAAGCGGCTCAAGGAGCTGGAGGCGGAGAACACGCGGCTGAAGAAGCTGCTGGCCGAGCAGCTGTTCGAGAACGACGTCATCAAGGATGCCCTGCGAAAAAAGTGGTGACCGCACCGGCGCGCAGGATGCTGGTGCGGCAGCTGATGGAGCGCGGGCTCACGGAGCGACGGGCTCTGGCCGTGGTGCGGATGAGCGCCAGCGCGCTGCGCTACGTCCCGCGTCCGGATCGCAACGTCGAGCTGCGCGAGCGGATCCTGGCGCTGGCGCAGCGGCACAAGCGCTACGGCGTCGGGATGATCTATCTGAAACTGCGGCAGGAGCAGTGGCCGGTGAACTACAAGCGGGTGGAACGGCTGTATCAGGAGGCCAGGTTGCAGGTGCGCCGGCGCAAGCGGAAGAAGGTGCTGCTGGGCGAGCGCCAGCCGTTGCTTCGGCCTGAAGCCGCCAACCAGGTCTGGTCGATGGACTTCGTGTTCGACCGCACCGCCGAGGGCCGGGTGCTCAAGGCCCTGACCATCGTCGACGATGCCACGCACGAGGCAGTGGCGATCGAGGTGGAGCGGGCCATCTCTGGTCACGGCGTGGCCCGGGTGCTGGATCGGCTGGCGCTGACACGGGGTCTGCCGCAGGTGATCCGCACCGACAACGGCAAGGAGTTCTGCGGCAAGACGATGGTGACGTGGGCCCACGAGCGCGGTGTGCAGCTGCGCTTGATCCAGCCAGGCAAGCCGAACCAGAACGCCTACATCGAGAGCTTCAACGGCCGCCTGCGCGACGAATGCCTCAACGAGCACTGGTTCCCGACGCTGCTGCACGCCCGCACCGAAATCGAGACCTGGCGACGGGAATACAACGAGGAGCGACCGAAGAAGATCTTGGGCGGCCTGCCCCCGGCCGCCTATGCCCAACAGCTAGCAGCCAAAGCCGCTACGATGAAACCCGGACTCTAAAGAGCCCCGCTACTGAAAGCGGGGGGACGTCGGGCCGCCGGCACCGACGACGAGGTCTTCGCCACTTCATCCAATGCGGACACTGCAGCCAAGGTACATGCCTCTTCAGCCGCCGACACGATCCACTCTTCGCTGGCGATAGCAGGATTACTTGAACATGTCGGTCTGGAGCCCATCATCCAGCGCATACCGCCGCTGACAATGCTCGCAAAAGAACGCGCGCCGCTGCGCCTTGCCAAGTTGCTTGCGATAAGTGAGCAAATGACCGTCGCGCGGACACACCGTCTTGGTGTGCACCTGGTAGTGCTTCTTCAGTTCGTAGGCTTTCTTCCAGCGATAGAAATCGAAGCTGTATTCGCGCGCCTGCGTCACCAGCTCGGCCAGCTTGCGCGGTGGCAACGCACCGATCTCGCTCTCGGGATGCACACGGATGCGGTGCAGCACCTCGTTCTTGATGATGTTGCCGACCCCGGCGAACACGTCCTGATCCAGCAAGGCATCGGCGGCGAGCGCACGCGGCCGCTGCCGCAACTTGCGCCGCGCCTGCGCCGCATCCCAATCGGGATTCATGACGTCCGCGGTCCAGTCGTAGGCCGCATCCAGCGGACCGTCGATGAACTTGATCGAACACGCATAGAAGTTCAGCTCCTCGCCCTTGACGAAGCCCAGGCTCAAGCGCGCCGACGCGTCCTTGCGCGCATTGATCCGATAGCTGCCGAACAGCAGGAAATGGATGCGCACACTGAACGCATCGAACTCGATCAGGAAATGCTTGCCCCAACTGCGCAGCGACAGGATCTTGCGACCACGCATACGCTCCAGGTCCAGCTTGCTGTTGCCGGAGACCCGCAACACCTTGCGCCGGGCGAACGCAGCGGCTTCTTCCTTGAGGATGACGATCGAGGGGCCTTCGGGCATGCCTGCAGTATCGAGCGATGTTGTGATCGGATCGTGAGCCGGTCGCATCCAAGTGGTCATCGCTTGGTGACTCCACCCAGAATCTCCACGCATCCGGTCAAGGGATGCCCGTTGACAAGGATACACGCCAGCGTACAATTTATTGTACAACTCGGAGCCATCATGGATACCATCACCTACAGCGCCGCACGTGCCGCTCTCGCGGACACCATGGACCGCGTGGTCAACAACCACGAGCCGGTGATCATCACGCGCAGCCGCGAGCAAGCCGTGGTCATGCTGTCCCTGGAGGACTACAAGGCGATGGAGGAAACCGCCTATCTGCTGCGCAGCCCGAAGAACGCGCAGCGCTTGCTGGAATCCATCGCCCAACTCGAATCCGGTCGCGGCAAGGCGCGGGAACTGAGCGAGTGACGCTGCAGTTCTCGGACAACGCCTGGGAGGATTATCTCTACTGGCAACAGGCCGACAAAAAGATGCTCAAGCGCATCAACGACCTGATCAAGGCCATTCAACGCGATCCCTTCCAGGGCATCGGCAAACCCGAACCGCTACGCCATGCACTTGCAGGCTACTGGTCGCGACGCATCAACGACGAACACAGGATCGTCTACAAGGTCGAGAGCAGCATCCTGCTGATAGCGCAGCTACGCTATCACTATTAAGGGTAGTACAGCCGCCCAGAGCGATGCCTATATATTAGATTTCCACACATCAACCATTGAAGCAGCCAAGAAGCTCGCTTGGTTTTTGTTGTTAGGCTTCAAGGGAAACTGGGGAGAAAAATGGACCACACTCTGTCAAAGCTGATGGGCGGCATTGCGAACGGGAAGGATGTCCCTGGGGATTGGGAATCTATATCCGAATGGGTGGAGCCTGGAACCGGTGCTAAGTCAGTCTATGAGAAGCGTCACTTCTACCAGGGTAGCGATCGCTTCAACGTCTGGGTGGCCGCTGGAGTGCTGGAGTCAGATTTTCTGGCAATCATGCACTGGCACAGAGAAATGTATCGCGGCGATTTAGTTAATGCGCAAAAAGACCTCTTGCGCGAAAGCATGGCCGCTGCCGCCAGTTACACCAACGTCATCATGGTCGTAGGCTACGCCGCGCTATTTGCTCTTTGGGCACAGATGAGCGGAAATGGATCTGGGAAATTTACACATTTGACATCATTTGCATCAGCCATCTTCCTTGCACTCTCCGTTTCAGCGTTTGTGGGCTGGGAAGTCTTTGGAATGATCTTTCGATCGAAGATCAACATTTCGCTTGCTCGCGCAGTAAACAATCCTTCCGAGTTCGAATCGCACATGCGCGATCATAAGGAAAAGATGGCAAGTCTGATGCGCTACTTGCAGCCAGCCTGGGCTGTGGTGATTTGCCTAGCAGCAGGTACCGCGTTAATTGCATTCGGGATCATGCTTTCCGCATTGCTCCACGGAGCATGGCTAGCCCTGCATTAGCAGGGCCATAGCTGGCACAAAAAAAGCCGGCACTAGGCCGGCTTTTTCATTGACACTCAAATTCGTGGTGGGCGGTGCAGGGTTCGAACCTGCGACCCTTGCCGTGTGAAGGCAATGCTCTACCGCTGAGCTAACCGCCCGTGTCGCGAGCCGCACATTATAGGGCTGTGGCGCGCGGCGTCAATGGGTCCTTGCGAGGTCCGTTGCGCGGCGTCGCCGCGCGGCCGCTACATGGTCTGGGTGGGCTTGTCGGCGTTGAGGATGCCGGCTAGCTGGGTCTCGATCTTGGTGCGGATGGTCTCGCCTTCGCTGTTGTCCGGCAGTTGCACGCCGATGCCGGCGGCGCGGTTGCCCTGGGCGCCGACCGGGGTCACCCAGATCACCTTGCCCGCGACCGGCAGGCGCTCGCTGGAATCGGGCAGGGTCAGCAGCAGGAACACTTCGTCGCCGAGGAAGTAGCGCTTGGGGGTGGGCACGAAGATGCCGCCGTTCTTCACGAACGGCATGTAGGCGTTGTACAGCGCCGCCTTGTCCTTCACCGCCAGCGACAGGATGCCCTGGCGTCCGCTCATCGCGCTCATCGTTGTGCCCCTCTCCGGGCCGGGCGATCGCCATCGCGCCAGGCCAGCAACAGTTCCGCGATCGCCAGGTCGGCGCGCACGGTGGTCCGCAGCAGATCGCGGGTGCGATTGGCGGCGTCGAACCACGCGGCCAGCTTGTGCAATCGCGCCGGGTCGGTCAAGCCGGCCTGCGACGCCTGGGCAAGCGCCAGGTCGGCGGCATGGCCCAGGCGCTGCTCGGCGAGTGCGTCGCCGCTCCAGCGCTGCGCGGCGTCCAGCGCGCCGAGTTTGCCGGCGGCGACCTGTTCCAGGTCCGCGGCCACCTGCCGGCGCAGCTTCAATCCGTCCTCGCGCAGCCAGTGCGCGGCCAGGCCGGGATGGCCGCGCGCGGCGTCCAGCGCTTCGCGCGCGGTCTTCTCCGGGAAATCCTGCGCCAGCAGCCAGGCGATCGCTTCGTCGGCCGGCGGCAGCTTGAACTCCAGACGCTGGCAACGGCTGCGAATGGTCGCCGGCAGGCGCGCCGGCTGCGCGCTGATCAGCCACAGATAGCGGCCGGGCTGCGGCTCTTCCAGCGTCTTCAGCAAGGCGTTGCAGGCGGCGCGGTTGATCGCGTCGGCCGGGTCCACCACCACCACCTGGGCAACGCCGTACTGCGGGGTCAGCGCCAGCTTCTGCGAGATCTCGCGCACCTGCTCGATGACGATCTCGGTGCGCAGCTTGTCGCCGGTGCGGTTGGGAATGAACGAGATCAGTTGCAGGTCGGGATGGGTGCCGGCAGCGATCAGCTGCGCGCTGCGCAGGGCCGCGGCCGGCTCGCCCTGGCCGAGCACGTGCGCGGCCAGCTTCAGCGCCACCGCGCGCTTGCCCAGGCCTTCCGGCCCGCAGATCAGCAGGCCGTGGCCGAGGCGGCCGGCGTCGAGCGCAGCCACGGTCTGGTCGTAGGCGCGCTGCTGCCACGGCGCGAACGGTGCGTCGCTCATGGCGTCGGCTCCTGTTGCTGCTGCACCCACGCCGCCAGCGCGGCGGCGACTGCCTGGGCGACCGCCTGCGGCGGCTGGCTGGCGTCGATGACGCGGAAGCGCTGGGGGTCCTGCGCGGCGCGCTGACGGAAGCCGGCACGCACGCGCTGGAAGAAATCGTCCTGCTCGCTCTCGATCCGGTCCGGCCACAGATCGCGGCCGCTGGTGCGGGCGCGGCCGATCTGCACGTCCAGGTCCAGCAGCAGGGTCAGGCCCGGCTGCAGGCCGACTGCGCGCCGTTCCAGGTCGGTGATCCAGGCGCGGTCCAGGCCGCGGCCTTCGCCCTGGTAGGCGTAGCTGGAATCGGTGAAGCGGTCGCTGACCACGTAGGCGCCGCGCTGCAACGCCGGCCGGATCACCTCGCGCACGTGCTGCGCGCGCGCGGCGAACACCAGCAGCAGCTCGGTCTCGGCGGCCAGCGGCTCGGCGACTTCGCCGGGCGTCTTGTCCAGCAGCAGCGCACGGATGCGCTCGGCCAGCGGCGTGCCGCCCGGTTCGCGGGTCAGCACCACTTCGTGGCCCTGCGCCTGCAACGCATCGCGGATCGCGTTGATCGCGGTGGTCTTGCCGGCGCCCTCGCCGCCTTCCAGGCTGACGAAGCGATGGTGGCGCAGCACGGCCTCGCTCATGGCGACACCGCCGCGTCGCTGCGCGCCTGGCGCAAACGCTGCAGGTAGCGCGCCACCGCCGCGTTGTGCTCGGCGTAGTTGGCGGAGAACGCATGCGCGCCGCTGCCGTCGCCGATGGCCACGAAGTACAGGCTGTCGCCCGGCGCCGGATTGGTGGCGGCACGCAGCGCCTCGCGCCCGGGCATGGCGATCGGGGTCGGGGTCAGGCCGGTGCGGGTATAGGTGTTGTACGGCGTATCGGTCTCCAGGTCGCGCTTGCGGATGTTGCCGTCGTAGGCGCTGCCGATGCCGTAGATCACGCTCGGGTCGGTCTGCAGCTTCATGCCCAGTTGCAGGCGGCGCACGAACACGCCGGCGATCTGCGGGCGCTCGGCGGCCAGGCCGGTTTCCTTCTCCACGATCGAGGCAAGGATCAGCGCCTGCTCCGGCGACTGCAGCGACAGGTCCTTGGCGCGCGCGTCCCAGGCCTCGGCCAGGGCCTTGTCCATCGCCGCATGCGCGCGGCGCAGCAGCTGCAGGTCGGTGTCGCCGCGCTGGTAGAGGTAGGTCTCGGGCAGGAAGAGGCCTTCCGGGTGTTGGCCGGGCTGGCCGAGCTTGGCCATCAGTTCGCTGTCGCTGAGGTCGGCGGTGGTGTGCACCAGCGGCGTGGCCGCGTTCAAGGCGCTGCGCAACTGGCGCACGTTCCAGCCTTCGACGATGGTGAAGCGGTATTGGATCACCTGACCCTTGCGCATGCGCAGCAGCAGCTCGCGCGGGCTCAGCGCCGGCTGCAGTGCGTATTCGCCGAACTTGAGCTTGCCGGCCACGCCCAGTTCGCGCGCCAGCACCTGCCACTGCAGGTCGCTGCCCTGGGTCACGCCGGCGGCGCGCAGCTTGCGCAGCACGCCGTTGAGCGAGGCGCCGCGCGCCACCTCCACGCTGGGCTGGGACGCCTGCAGCGGTTGCTCGGCGAAGGCGCGATAGCTGTGCCACCACCAGGCGCCGGCCGCGGCCACCAGCAGTGCCAGCACCAGCAATGTTCCCAGCAGGGTCAGACACCCGCGTTTAGCCCAAGCCACGACCACCTCGGAGCGAATTCAATGGCGTGCAGGATACCGCGCGGCCGGCATGGCCCGGTATCGCGCGGCCCCGCTCATGGCTCCAGCGCGCGCAGCAGGCCGCGCGCCTTGGCCCGGGTCTCGTCGAGTTCGCGCTCCGGGTCGGAATCGAACACGATGCCGGCGCCGGTGCGGAACTGCACCTGCGCGCCGTCCACCTCGGCGGTGCGGATCAGGATATTCAGGTCCATGTCGCCGTCGCGGTTGAGCCAACCGAACGCGCCGGTGTAGGCGCCGCGCGGAGTCTGCTCCAGCTCGGCGATGATCTGCATGCAGCGCACCTTGGGGCAGCCGGTGATGGTACCGCCCGGGAAGGTGGCGCGGATCGTCTCGCCCGGCGTGGTGCCCGCACGCAGCCGGCCGCGCACGTTGCTGACGATGTGGTGCACGTGGGCGTAGCTCTCCACGGTCATCAGTTCGTCGACCTCGACGCTGCCCGGCGCGCAGATCCGCCCCAGGTCGTTGCGCTCCAGGTCGATCAGCATCACGTGCTCGGCGCGCTCCTTGGGGTGCCCGACCAGTTCGCGAATGCGCGCGGCCTCGTCGTCGCCCGGCGCGCGTGCGCGGGTGCCGGCGATCGGCCGGGTCTCGACCACGTCGCCACGCACCGACACCAGCCGTTCCGGCGAGGAACTGACCACGGCGCGGCCGTGGCCGACGAACAGGCCGGCGAACGGTGCGGGATTGGCGCGGCGCAGTTGCGCGTACAGCGCCGCCGGCGCCAGCGGCGCGGCGAAGCGCGCCGACCAGCGGCGCGACAGATTGACCTGGAACACGTCGCCGGCACGCAGGTAGTCGAGGATGCGGCGCACGCCGTCGACGAAGCGCTGCGGCGGGTCTTCCTCGATCGCCAGCGGCGCCTGCCAGGCCGGCGCCGGTGCGGCCGCGGTCAGCGCCTGCAGATCGGCGAGCAGGGCGTCCAGCAACGCCGCATGCGCGGGCTCGGCCAGCGCCACGCAGTCGCCGGTGACGTGATCGCGCAGCAGCGCGGCGGGACAACGCAAGGCCAGCGCCGCGGGCGTGGCCGCGGCGGAGGGCGGCAACTGCAGCACCGGCTCCACCTGCGCAGCGAGTTCGTAGTCCAGCAGCAACGCCCAGCCGCCACGAAACGGCCAGCGCGGCTCGTCGCGTTCGCAGCGCTCGGCCTGCCAGCGCGCGTCCAGCGCATCGAGGAAATCGCCGGCGACCGCCGCACCATCCAGCGCGCGGGTGACCCCGTCGCGATCCAGCCGCAAGCCCTGCCCGTCGGCGACCAGCAACAGGTCCCAGCGCCCCTGCGCCGTGCCCGACGCCGCCGATTCCAGCAACACCGGATACCGATCAGGCGCCAGGCGATGCAGCGCCAGCAGATCGACCTCGGCCGACAAGGGAACGGTACGCAGCATCGAAGATCCGCTGGAAGAATGAAAACGTGAGGCGGCGCGGGCGCCACCGGGCGATGCGGCGCCGGGGAATGGCAGCGCGGACATGCCGCGCACCCGTGTCAGGGAGGAAAGCGCTACATCAATCAGGCGCCGGCTTCTCCCAATCCCGAATCCCCACTCCCGAATCCCGAGGGGCTACGCCCCCTCAGACCCGCTTGAACACCAACGTCCCGTTGGTCCCACCAAAGCCGAACCCATTGGACATCGCCACGTCGATCTGCTTCTCGCGCGCCACGTTCGGCACGTAGTCCAGGTCGCAGCCTTCGCCCGGCTCGTGCAGGTTGATGGTCGGCGGGATGATGCCGGCATGGATCGCCATCACCGAGAAGATCGCTTCGGCACCGCCGGCGGCGCCGAGCAGGTGGCCGGTCATCGACTTGGTGGAGCTGACCATGGTCTTGTAGGCGTGATCGCCCAGCGCACGCTTCATCGCCAGGGTCTCGGCCAGGTCGCCCAACGGCGTGGAGGTGCCGTGCGCGTTGAGGTAGTCGATCTGGTCCGGGTTGAGCTTGGCGTCCTTCATCGCCGCCACCATGCTGCGCGCGGCGCCTTCGCCGTCCTCGCTCGGGGCGGTCATGTGGAAGGCGTCGGAGCTGGCACCGAAACCGACCAGCTCGGCGTAGATGCGCGCGCCGCGCGCCTTGGCGTGTTCGTACTCTTCCAGCACCAGCACGCCGGCGCCGTCGCCGAGCACGAAGCCGTCGCGCTCCTTGTCCCACGGGCGCGAGGCGGCGGCGGGATCGTCGTTGCGGGTGGACATCGCCTTCATCGAGCAGAAGCCGCCCACCGAGGTCGGCGAGGAGCCGCGCTCGGCGCCGCCGGCCAGCATCACGTCGGCGTCGCCGTGCTGGATCATGCGCATCGCGGTGCCGATGGAATGGTTGGAGGTGGCGCAGGCCGAGACCGCGGAGAAGGTCGGCCCCTTCAGCCCTTTGATCAGGCTCACCTGGCCCGGCAGCATGTTGATGATGGTGCTGGGCACGTAGAACGGCGAGATCTTGCGCGCGCCGCCCTCGTGGAATTTGATGGTCTGCTCCTCGATGCCGAGCAGCCCGCCGATGCCCGAGCCGAGGATCGCGCCGATGCGCTCGGCATTGGCCTCAGTGATTTCCAGGCCGGAATCGTCCAGCGCCATGAACGAGGCGCCCACGCCGTAATGGATGAACGAATCCATCTTGCGCGCGTCCTTGGACGAGATGAACTTGGTCGGATCGAAATCCTTGATCTCGCCGGCGATCTTGGTGGTGAACTGAGACGCATCGATCTGGGTGATCGGGCCGATGCCGGAGCGTCCGTTGACGATCCCTTCCCAACTGCTGGCCAGGTCATTGCCCAACGGCGACACCAGGCCCATGCCGGTTACGACGACACGACGGCTCATTGCGAAATCTCCTCACCGCGATACGCGCGGCCTTGACGCTGTAAAAACACAGGGCCGCATGCGCGGCCCCATGGGATTGTCACGCGCATCGGGCCCACGCAGGCGCCGATGGCGATCGCGAACGCAGCCTCAGCTCTTGACGTGCGCCTTGACGTAGTCGATGGCCTGCTGCACCGAGGTGATCTTCTCGGCTTCTTCGTCCGGGATCTCGCACTCGAACTCTTCTTCCAGGGCCATCACCAGCTCGACGGTGTCCAGCGAGTCGGCACCCAGGTCATCGACGAACGATGCGTTGTTGGTGACTTCTTCTTCCTTGACGCCGAGCTGTTCGACGACGATTTTCTTGACGCGTTCTTCGATGGTGCTCATTGGGATATCGCTCCAGATGGAGTAGTGGTGGTTCGAGTTTTAGGATCCCCGCACACGGATGTGCGGTGCTCCTGTGAGGGACTCACAAAACGCCATCGGGCTGCGATGGCCGCGTTGGATAGTGTAGTGGAAACCGGCTGGCCCTTGCAGCGCTGCACAAATGCCGGCCGATCAGCCACTTAGGCGCGTCCATTGCGCCGCAGGCTCACGGCATGTACATCCCGCCGTTCACGTGCAGGGTTTCGCCGGTGATGTAGCCGGCGCCGGGACCGGCCAGGAACGCCACCGCGTTGGCGATGTCGGACGGCTGGCCGAGTTGGCCGAGCGCGATCTGCTCCAGCAGCGCGGTACGTTGCGCCTCCGGCAGCGCCTTGGTCATGTCGGTATCGATGAAGCCCGGCGCGACCACGTTGACGGTGATGCCGCGCGAGCCGATTTCCTTGGCCATCGACTTGGAGAAGGCGATGATGCCGGCCTTGGCCGCGGCGTAGTTGGCCTGGCCCGGATTGCCGGTCACGCCGACCACCGAGGCGATGTTGACGATGCGGCCCTTGCGCGCCTTCATCATGCCGCGCAGCACCGCCTTGGAGGTGCGGAACACGCTGGTCAGGTTGGTGTCGATGATCGCCTGCCAGTCGTCGTCCTTCATCCGCATCAGCAGGTTGTCGCGGGTGATGCCGGCGTTGTTGACCAGGATCGAGACCGGGCCGAATTCCTTGGCGATCGCCTCGATCAGCGCATCGACCGCGGCGCCGTCGGTGACGTCCAGCGCGCGGCCGTGGCCGCCGTGGGCGGCCAGGCGCGCGCCGATCGCCTGCGCGCCGGCGTCGGAGGTGGCGGTGCCGATGACGGTGGCGCCCTGTGCGGCCAGTTCGTCGGCGATGGCCGCGCCGATCCCGCGGCTGGCGCCGGTGACCAGCGCGATCTCGCCCTGCAATGGCTTGCTCATCTGGGTTTCCTTGGAGACGGACGGCGCATGGCGCCGGGGAAGGAGAAGGAGGCCGGCGCGGGCGCGACACGCACCGCGCGGCGGCCGGCGATCAGGAGGCCCAGGCCTCGCGCGCGCCGGCGAACTCGGCGGGCGTGCCCAGGGCACGGCCGTCGAGCGACTTGTCGATGCGCTTGACCAGCCCGGTCAGCACCTTGCCCGGGCCGCACTCGGCCAGGCGGGTGGCGCCACCGGCGGCCAGCGCCTGCACGCAGCCGGTCCAGCGCACCGGCAGGTACAACTGCTCGACCAGCGCCTGGCGGATCGCCTCGACACCCTCGTGCACCTGCGCGTCGGCGTTCTGCACCACCGGCAGCTGCGGCGCCTGCCAGGCCAGTCCGCGCATCGCCTCGGCCAGGCGGTTGGCCGCCTCGCGCATCAGCGGGGTGTGCGACGGCACGCTGACCGCCAGCTTCACCGCCTTGCGCACGCCGCGCTCGGCCAGCAGCGCCAGCGCGCGGTCGACCGCCGCGGCATCGCCGCCGATCACCACCTGGCCCGGCGAGTTGTAGTTGGCCGGCACCACCACCTGGCTGCCGGCGGCCTGCGCGCAGACCTCTTCGACCAGCGCGTCCTCGGCGCCGAGCACGGCGGCCATCGCGCCCACGCCGGCCGGCGCGGCGTCCTGCATCAGTTGCCCGCGCAGCCGCACCAGGTGCGCGCCGTCGTGCAGCGACAGGGCGCCGGCGGCGACCAGCGCGCTGTATTCGCCGAGGCTGTGCCCGGCCAGTTGCGCCGGACGCGCCCCGCCCTCGGCCAGCCACAGCCGCCACAGCGCCACGCTCGCGGCCAGCAGCGCCGGCTGGGTGTACTCGGTGCGGTTGAGCATCTCTTCCGGGCCGCCCTGGCTCAGCGCCCACAGGTCCACGCCGGCGCCCTCGGAGGCTTCGGCGAAACTGTCGCGCAGCTGCGGATGCAATTCGGCCAGTTCGGCCAGCATGCCCAGCGATTGCGAACCCTGGCCGGGGAAAACGAAGGCGAGTGTGGAATCGGTCACGCGGTTGGCCCTGCGAAAATCGAGCGGCGATGATACGGGCGAAACCGGCCGGGCGTCTGTACCCGGGCGTATGTGAAATGGCGGCTGGCGTGCCGCATCGCAGCGGCAACCCCTGGCTTGGTGGTGCGCGGTATCAGGCAGGAAGCGCACGCGACGCGTAGGAACGGCACAGGTGGCGAGCAGGACGCGCAAGGGCGCAAGGCGTTGCGCTCGCGCGGGTCAGGCAAGGCGATGGAGCGCATCTCGGCGCAGGCAGCGCCCCCATGAGCAGCATTGGGCATCCAGGCGACAGCGCGAGGGGCGCGCATGCACTGACCGGCACGCTGGGCGATCGCGCTTTCCGCAAGTGAGCGGGCATGGTCGGCGATGCGAGATCGCAAGGACGCGACGCATCCAAGCGCAGGTCGCGCGGGCAGGCGCACCGCACCTGCGTATCGTGGTGCACGCGGCAGACGTACTGACGTCATGAGAGCCAGCGCATCACCGCGCGTCGTGGAGACGACGCACGACGCCCGGCATCGGATCAAGATCGCGCGCCGCGACGCCGCCAACGGCGCCGGGCGCGGGAACAGGCTCAGTAGCGCAGCAGCGCCGAGCCCCAGGTGAAGCCGCCGCCAAAGGCTTCCAGCAGCAGCAACTGGCCGCGCTGCACGCGGCCCGAACGCACCGCCACATCCAGCGCCATCGGCACCGAGGCGGACGAGGTGTTGCCGTGGATGTCCACCGTCACCACCACCTGCTCCATCGGCAGCTCCAGGCGCTTGGCGGTGGCTTCGATGATGCGCAGGTTGGCCTGGTGCGGGATCAGCCAGTCCAGGTCGTGCTTGTCCAGGCCGTTGGCCTCGAGAGTCTCGTCGACCACGGCGTCCAGCGCCTTGACCGCGTACTTGAACACCTCACTGCCCTTCATCTGGATGCCGCCGGCGGCCGGATCGCCGGTGCCGTCGCCCAGTCCGGTGGCGATGCCGACCGGATTCCACAGCAGTTCCTTCTTGCTGCCGTCGGCATGCAGATGGGTGCTGAGGATGCCCGTGTCTTCGTCGGCGCGCAGGACCACCGCGCCGGCGCCGTCACCGAACAGCACGCAGGTGGTGCGCTCGGTCCAGTCGACGATGCGGCTGAGGGTTTCGGTGCCGATCACCAGCACGGTCTTGGCGTCGCCGCTGCGGATGAACTTGTCGGCCACGCTGAGCGCGTAGACGAAGCCGGAACAGGCGGCGTTGACGTCCAGCGCGGGGCAGCCGACCACGCCGAGGCGGGCCTGGATCAGGCAGGCGGTGGACGGGAAGATCAGGTCCGGCGTGGTGGTGCCGACCACGATCATGTCGAGTTGGGCGGCATCGATGCCGGCGGCTTCGATCGCCTTCAGCGCGGCCTCGTAGCCCAGATCGCCGGCGGTCTGGCCGGGGGCGGCGATGTGCCGCTCGCGGATGCCGGTACGGCTGCGGATCCATTCGTCGCTGGTGTCGACCATGTGCGACAGATCGTCGTTGGTCAACACTTTTTCAGGCAAATAGCTGCCGGTGCCCGCGATCCTGGAATAGATCCGCTTGCTCATGCTGGTTCCTGTTGCCTGTTACGCAGGCCGCCCCGGTGCGGCGCGGCCTGTGAAGATGGGTGACTCCGTCCGCCGCAGCGCGGTGGACGGGCACGGATCAATCTTCTTCGACCTGCGCGGTCTTGGTGGCGATCACCTTCTTGCCACGGTAGTAGCCGTCGGCGGTGACGTGGTGGCGCAGGTGGATCTCGCCGCTGGTCGGATCGGTCGACAGCTGCTTGGCGCTGAGGGCGTCATGCGAACGGCGCTGGCCGCGGCGGGACGGGGTGACACGGGATTTCTGCACAGCCATGGGATTGCTCCAAACTCGGTTCGTTTACATCTGTCGTCATTACGTCGCGCAGGACGCGCGCGTCCGGCAACAACCTCAGGCAGCGGCAGGCGGACCGACCGCTACTGTTTCTTCAGCGCCGCCAACGCCGCGAACGGGTTGACCTTGCTCGTTTCTTCCTCGGTCGCCGGCCAGTCGCGATCGACCGCCTCGCTTCCGGGCGCCACCGGCACCAGCGGCACCGCCAGCACCAGCTCGTCCTCGACCAGATCGGCCGGCCGCAGCATGCCGTCTTCCGGCACCAGCAAGGCCTCGTGATCCGGCGGCAGCGCGGCTTCTTCTTCCTCGCTGCGGATCAGCCCCAGCCGCTGCACGCTCGACACCGGCAGCAGGAAGCGCTGCAGGCTGCGCTGACAGATCAGCGGCAGCTCGGTTTCGATCTTCAGTTCGACATAGGACACTTGCAGTACAGCGTCGCGGCCGAATTCCAGCGTGTAGCGGCATTCGCCTTCGGTGTCGGCCAGGCTGCCTTGCAGACGGGTCATCGCCGAGAGCGGCAGGCGGTCTTCGAAGACCCTGCGCGCTGCGACCATCCGCCAGGCATCCAACAGTTCGGGCACGTTCGCGGACATAAGCCGCAGAATGTTAAGGACTGCCGGGGCCGCTGTCAAACCGCCCCCGCCCGGCCCCGGGTTGCCTTGCCGGCCCGCGCCGGCCGCCGCAGACTGCCGGCCCCGGCCACCGCCGCCCTGCCCACCGCCAATGCCGCCGCTGATCCTGGCTTCCACTTCCGCCTACCGCCGCGAACTGCTGCAGCGGCTGCGCCTGCCCTTCGACTGCGCCCGCCCGCAGGTCGACGAGACCCCGCTGCCCGGCGAAGCGCCGCTGGCGCTGGCGCAGCGGCTGGCGGCGGCCAAGGCGGCGGCGGTCGCGGCCACTGCCGGAGAGGCCTGGGTGATCGGCTCGGACCAGGTCGCCGAACTGGACGGCCAGCCGCTGGGCAAGCCCGGCGAGGTGGCCGCGGCGCACGCGCAACTGGCGGCCATGTCCGGGCGCAGCGTGCGCTTCCACACGGCGGTGTGCCTGCAGCGCGGCGCGCGCACCCTGCATGCCTGCGATCTCACCGAGGTCCGGTTCCGCAACCTGCAGGCCGATGCCATCGCCCGCTACGTCGCCGCCGAACAGCCGCTGGACTGCGCCGGCAGCTTCAAGTGCGAAGGCCTGGGGATCAGCCTGTTCCGCGCGATCCAGACCCAGGATCCGACCGCGCTGATCGGCCTGCCGTTGATTGCGCTGTCCGAGTTGCTGCGCGAGGCCGGCTTCGTGCTGCCCTAGCTCACTGCAGCCGGCACCACTGGTACGGGAAACGCGCCTGGCCGACCCAGGACGCATAGAGCTGGCAAGACCCCGGCTGCAGAGCCAGGCCATAGCGCGCCAGTTGCTGCGTCGCCAGTGCCTGGGTCTGGCGGTCCGCGGCGGCGACATCCACGGCCCGTTCCGGCAGCAGTACCCAGCGGCAGCGGCCGGCGTCCACGTCCACGCCCGCGCGCACCGGGCGATGCGCCAGGCGCCGCATCAGCGCGCAGTCGGGGCCGCGATCCAGACCCAGGCGCGCGGCCACCGCATTGAGCCGCTGCAGGCGCTCGACGTTGCGATCCACTTCCGCCGGCAGCATCGCATAGCCCTGCCCGCGCGCCGCCAGCATCTCGCGGACCCGTGCGGCGTAGGCCGGCGTTTCCGGGAAATTGGAGGCGACCGACGCGTAGGCCGCCTGCCCGGGCAGGAACGGAATGCGCCAGGACTCCGGGGCATCGCCGACCAGCAGCACCAGGCTGCGCTCGGGCTGCGGCATCGGCGGCGCCTGCACCCGGAACGCCTCGCGCGCCCAGCGCTCGTGCCCCCACTCGCCCCAGCCGTACAGCGCAAAGGCCGCACAGGCGATCAGGGTCCAGCGCACCGCCGGCGCGGCGATGCGCGCCGGCAGCAGCCGCCGCAGCCCCACCCACAGCAGCAGCGGCGCCAGCAGCTCCGGCACCACCAGGTAGCGCTGGATGCTGAAGGCCGCCTGCCAGGCGAGGAAGGCCACCACCACGAACACCAACACCGCACGCCAGGCCGGCGCGACCACCTCCGCCGGCGCGGAGGTGCGCGGACGCCGCAGCATCCAGCGCAGCAGCTCGACCAGGCCCAGCAGATACAGCAGCGGCCATACCAGTTGCCGCAGGCGCACCTCGCTGACCCGGTTCGGCGCCAGCGAGAACTGCAGCGGCCAGGTCAGCCACTCCCACAGCGTCTTCGGCAACCAGCGCGTGTCGCTGACCGCCACCGGCTGCGCCAGCGGCGCCAGGAAGTGGCTGTTGAACTGCGGAAACAGCGGATTGCCGAAGGTCTGCCAGACCCGCAGCAGCCACGGCCCGGCCAGCAGCGCGAAGCTGAGCAGCGTCACCGCGGTCAGCACCGCGGCGCCGCCGATCCGCTGCCGCGGGCGCCCGCCGGCGACCAGCGCGGCCACGCCCAGGGCCAGCGCGAACAGCGCATTGGTCAGCTTGCAGGCCATCGCCAGCCCGAGCAGGGCGCCGGCCAGCACCCACCAGCCCCGCGCCACGCCCTGCCCCGCGGCCTGCTGGCGGCGTTGCGCGTGCAGCGCGGCGAGCAGCGCACCCAGCACCGGCAGCGCGCTGGTGTTGTCGCCCATGGTGCCGGCGAACTCGGACAGGAACGCGGCGCTGCACAGCCCGGCCAGCGCCAGCCATGGCACCAGCCGCGCGCGGTCCAGCCGCGGGTCCAGCACCTGCCAGACGATGCCGGCCAGCAGCAGGAACGCCAGTGCGTGCAGCACGCCCATCGCGAACCCGGCCAGCGGGGCGGGCAAGCCGACGAATAGCGCGTAATGCAGCACGTCCAGCAGCGGATTGAAGTAGCTCTGCATCTGCGCCGGCGCCAGGTCGATGCCGAGGCGGCCATGCAGGACGGCGTAGCCGTTGTACAGGTGGTAGTTGCGCAGGTCCCAGTTGGCGTCCTGGCCCAGCCATAGCGACAGCAGTCCGCCCAGCACCGCGACCGCCACGCCCGCCGCGATCACGTTGCCGCGACTGTGGAAGGCGAAGCGGCGATCCAGTGCGGCCAGCAGGCGCTGGCGGCGGGTCGGGCGCGGCACGGCCGCCGCAGCAACGGTCGTGCTCATGCGCCGTCGCTCCGCTGCGCGCCCTGCGCATCCACCGGCCAGGCCGGGATCGCCAGGTAGGCCAGGCGCTTGGCCTCGATGCGGCCGCGCGTGACCGTATCCAGGATCAGCCCGCAGGCCAGCAGCAGCACGCCCAGCAACACCAGCGCCGAACACAGGATCGCGGTGGGGAAACGCGGCACCAGGCCGGTCTGCAGGTAGGTCTGCAACAACGGCACCGCCAGCGCCAGCGCCAGCAGCACGCAGGCGCCGAAGCCCAGCGAGAAGAACAGCAACGGTCGCTCGGCCTTGAACAGGCGCAGGATGGTCAACAGGATGCGGGTGCCGTCGTGCCAGGTGCGCAGCTTGCTCTGCGATCCTTCCGGACGCGCACCGTAGGCGGTGTCCACCTCCGCCACCGGCATGCGCAGCTGCAGCGCGTGCACCGCCAGTTCGGTCTCGGTCTCGAAGCCGGCGGCATGCGCGGGAAACGACTTCACGTAGCGCCGCGAGAACACCCGGTAGCCGGACAGCATGTCGTCGAAGCTGCGCCCGAACAGAAAGCCCACGCAGCGGGTCAGCAGCACGTTGCCGGTGCGATGGCCGGCGCGGTAGGCGGCCGCCGCATCGCTGCGGCGCGCGCCCACCACCATGTCCAGACCGTCGCGCAGCAGCCGCTCGACCAGCGCCGGCGCCATCGCCGCATCGTAGGTCGCATCGCCGTCGACCAGCACGTAGACGTCGGCCTCGATGTCGGCGAACAGGCGCCGCACCACGTTGCCCTTGCCCTGCAGCGCGACCTCGCGCACCACCGCGCCGGCCGCCCGCGCCCGGGCGATGGTGGCGTCGCTGGAGTTGTTGTCGAACACGTGGACCTGCGCACCAGGCAGATGCGTGGCGAAATCGGCCACCACCTGGCCGATGGTGGCCGCTTCGTTGTGGCACGGCACCAGCACCGCGATCCGCGGCGCGGCCGCGGGGCGATCGGAGGGGAAACTGGACATGAGCGGCGTGCGGTCCTGCGCGGCGGCGGAAAGGCGCGCCATCCTAGCTCAGTGCGGGCGCAGCACGATCGGTTGTTCCCACCAGTCCTCGACGCTGCCGTCGCGGCCATGCAGGCGCAGGCCCAGCCAGTGCGTGCCCGGCGCCAGGCCACTGGCATCGACGGTGGCGCGGAAGCCGATGTTCGGATGGTTGGGATCGGTGGAGATCTTCCAGAACCTGGTCACGTCGTAGACGTCGCCGTAGTGCGCCTGCGCCGCGACCTTGCCGTCGAGCAGCACCTCGATCCGGTCGATCCCCACCCCGTCCTTGAACGCCCAGCCGGACACGTCGAAGCGGCGGCCGACGCTGGCGTCCACGTCCGGGGTGTTGAACCAGGCCATCGCCGGCGTGGTGCAAGGCCCGCTCGCACGCTGCGCCGGCAGCGCGAACAGCAGGAAACGCTGGCTGCCGTGGTCGCTGGACACCACCCGCGGCGGCGGCAGCGGGCCGACCAGGTCGCACACCGCGTGGTAGCGCTGCAGCAGCAGCCGGTACTTCATGTCGCTGGGCGAGAGCACCAGCAACCGCGGACCGTCGCGGTGGCCGTCGTTGAGCAGGCCCCACTGCTGCAGTTGCGCGCTGCGCCCGTGCTTGTCGTTCAACGGATGCGGTAGCACCTGGATGTTGGGATCGCGCAGTTCGAAGCCGAGTTCTGCGCCGACCTTGAAGTTGTCCGCCAGCACCTTGGTGCCGGGCGGCATGCTCGCCAGTTCGCGACGCACCGCGCCGGCCAACGGCCGCCAGCCGGCGAAGTTGCGCGGGTAGTACTTGTCGCCGGCGGTGTGCTCGCGCACCGCCGGCACCGACACCGCCAGGTAGTAGCCGAACGCACCGACCAGGCCCAGCCCGGCCAGCAGCCAGGTCGCGCGGCGCAGCGGCTTGCTCCAGCCGTTGAGGATCACCGGCGTGGCGATCAGCAGCGCCAGATAGCCCGGCAGCGGCCAGTGGAAGCTGACCCGCTCGGCGTCGGTGAAGAACCCGAGCAGGAAGATGCCCAGCGTGGACACGCCGCCGAGCAGGCCGAAATACCGCCACTGCACGCGCGTGCCGCTGCTGCCGCCGCGCGTGGCCATCAGCGCCACCTTGGTCATCGCCACCGCCAGCAGCGGCGTGACCAGCAGCAACTGGATCAGCAGGAAGGCGATGCCGGCGGGCTGGAAACTCCAGGGATGGCGGTCGACCAACTGGAACTTGAGACCGGCCTCGCCGTTGTCCGCGTTCCAGGCCAGCAGCGGCAGCCAGGCGACCATGCCCAGCGCCAGCGCGACCCAGACCTGCGGATCGCGCAGCATGCGCCGGCCCTGCGGGATCAGCAGCAGCGCGATCGCGCCGACGCCGATCACGCCGACGAAGCGGTAATGGCTCAGCGCGCCGATGACCAAACCCAGCGCCAGTTCCACCGCGCTCAACGCCTCGGTCTGGCGCAGCAGCCGCGCGGTGGCGTCGATGCACAGGATCGTCGCCAGCGCCATCGGCACGTCCGGCAGCGCCAGGATGCCCAGGGTGCCGGACAGCGGCATCAGCAAGGCCAGGCTGCCGGCGCGCCAGCCCGCCACTGCGCCGAACCAGCGCGTGGCGATGCGTGCGATCAGCCACGGCACGGCCGCCCCCAGCAGCAGGAACGGCGCGCGCAGCGCCAGCAGATGATCGCCGCCGAGCGCCACGCCCAGCCGCGCCAGCCACGCGGTCAGCCCGGGCAGGTCCGAGTAGGCCAGCGCCAGGTGCTGGCCTTCCTGCCAATAGAATGCCTCGTCCACGAACAACGGCAGGCGCGCGGCGACCAGCAGTTTGGCGGCAGTGACGAGCGTCCACAGCACGATGAAGACGCTGCGTGCACGTTGTTCCCCTTGCATTGCCCGTAAACTCCCTGAAACCGTTGCGAGAATGCGATGCCTAGTCCGCCCCGCTTGCCGGAAATGCTAACCGATACGTTGCGCGAGGCGCTCACGCGCGCCCAGCAGCAGGTCAACGCGCTGGTCCTGGGTAAGCCGCAACAGGTGCGCATGGCGTTTGTCGCCCTGCTGTCCGGCGGACATCTGCTGATCGAGGACCTGCCCGGCCTGGGCAAGACCACGCTGGCGCATGCGCTGGCCGCGAGCCTGGGACTGGGCTTCCAGCGCGTGCAGTTCACCTCCGACCTGCTGCCGGCCGATGTGCTCGGCGTGTCGGTGTACGACGCGCAATCGCGCCAGTTCCAGTTCCATCCCGGCCCGGTGTTCACCCACGTGCTGCTCGCCGACGAGATCAACCGCGCGCCGCCGCGCACGCAGAGCGCGCTGCTGGAAGCGATGGCCGAACAGCAGGTCACCCTCGACGGCACCACCCATCCGCTGCCGTCGCCGTTCTTCGTGATCGCCACGCAGAACCCGGTGGACCTGTCCGGCACCTTCCCCCTGCCCGACTCGCAACTGGACCGCTTCCTGCTGCGGCTGGCGCTGGGCTATCCCAACGCCGAGGCAGAACGCGCGCTGCTCAGCGGCAGCGACCGCCGCGACCTGATCGCGCAGGCGCAGCCGCTGCTCGGCGAGGCCGACATGGCGACCCTGCGCCAGGGCGTGGAGCAGATCCATGCCAGCGAGGCGCTGGTCGGCTACGTGCAGGCGCTGCTGGCGCGCAGCCGCCAGCATCCGGGCGTGCGCGTGGGCCTGTCGCCGCGCGCCGGCATCGCCCTGCTGCGCGCGGCCAAGGCACATGCGCTGCTGCTCGGCCGCGGCCATGTGCTGCCCGAGGACGTGCAGGCGCTGTTCGTGGCCGTGGCCGAGCATCGCCTGGTGGCCGAACAGGAATCGGCCTCCGGCCAGGCCCTGGCCAAGGCCAAGGCGATCCTGCACAGCGTCGCGGTGGACTGACACCGATGCCGGGCGGGGGGCGCGACTGGCGGCAGCGACTGGCGCAGTTGGCCGCGCCGCGCGCGCCGGAAGCGCTGCCGGTGCATCTGGACCGGCGCCGCATCTACATCCTGCCCACGCCATTCGGCGGCTTCCTGGCGCTGCTGCTGGCGGCGATGCTGCTCGGCGCGCTGAACTACAACAACAACCCGGCGCTGCTGCTGGCGATGCTGCTCGGCGCGGCGGCAATGGCCAGCGCCATCGTCGCCCATCTGCAGTTGTCCGGACTGCGCCTGGAGGCACTGTCGGCCGAGCCGGTCGCTGCCGGGCAACCGCTGCGCCTGCGGCTGGCATTGGCCACCGCCGACGGCCGCCGACGGCGCGGCCTGCGCGTGCGCCACGGCGCCGCGCACACCTACCTCGACCTGCACCGCGACGATCGCAACGAGGCCGACCTGGAGGTGCCCACCGAGCGTCGCGGCTGGCTCGACCTGCAACGCATCCAGGTCTCCACCACCCAGCCGCTGGGCCTGCTGCGCGCCTGGGCCTGGTTCTGGCCGGACACCCCGCTGCTGGTCTATCCGCAACCGGAAGCCGACGGCCCGCCGCTGCCTGCAGGCGCCGGCACCCCGACCCAGACCCGCCTGCACGCGCTCGGCGAGGAACTGCACCAGTTACGTCCCTACCGGGCCGGCGACGCACCGCGGGCGATCGCCTGGAAGCACTCGGCGCGCCGCGACACCCTGCTGGTGCGCGAGTACGAACGCCCGATCGGCGTGGACGTGGTGCTGGACTGGCGCACGCTGCCGGCCCTGCCGCACGAACGCCGTATCGCACGGCTGGCGCGCTGGGTCGAGGAAGCCGAACGCGACGGCCGCCGCTACCGCCTGCTGCTGCCGGGGCAACCGGCGCTGGGGCCGGGCCGCGGGCCGCAGCACCGGCATCTGTGCCTGCGCGCGCTGGCGCTGCTGCCGCATGGCTGAGCCGCGCTCGCCGACGCTGCATGCCGCCAGCCGCGCCTGGGCGCTGGGCGCGGCGCTGCTGGCCTTGCTGCCGCTGCTGCTGCAATTGCCCGCGACGCTGGCCGGGCTGATCGCGCTGTCGGCGCTGCTGATCGGCGCCAGTTCGGCGTGGCGGCCGCTGCCGGCGCTGCTGCGCCTGGTCCTGGTCGCCGTCATGCTCGCGGCGCTGTACTGGCAGGTCGGCCTGCGCTTCGGCCGCGATACCGGCTGCGCGCTGCTGGCGGCGATGCTGGCGATCAAACCCTCGGAACTGAAGAGCCTGCGCGATGCGCGCAGCCTGCTCGGCTTCGCCCTGTTCGCGCCGTTCGCCGCCTTCCTGCTCGACCAGGGGCCGGTGACGATGGCGCTGGGGCTGGCCGCGGTGATCGCGGCCCTGCTGTGCATGCAGCGCCTGGCCGACCAGGAAGGACACAGCGCGCGCCGCCCCTTGCGCGGACAACTGCGCGGCGTCGGCCGCCTGCTGGCGCTGGGCCTGCCGCTGGCGCTGGCCGCGTTCTGGCTGTTCCCGCGCCTGGGTTCGCCGCTGTGGGGCGTGCCGGAACGTGCGCTGGGCCGGCCCGGCCTGTCGGACACGATGAGTCCGGGGCAGTGGCTGGACCTGTTGGCCGACGACACCCCGGCGTTGCGCGTGCAGTTCTTCGGCCCGGTGCCGGCGCCGGCGCAGCGCTACTGGCGCGGCCCGGTGTTGTGGGATTTCGATGGCCAGACCTGGCGTGCGCTGCGCGACAACGCCTTCGCGCCGGCACCGATGATTCAGCTCGCACCCGGCGGCTGGGACTACCAGCTCGAGGTGGAACCGACCGACCGCCGGCAATTGGTCGCCCTGGACCTGCCGCGGCAGGCGCCGCCCGGCACCCGGCTGACGGCCGACGCCGTGCTGCAGACCGAGCGCCCGCTCAGCGCCCTGACCCGCTGGCGGCTGCGGTCGGCACTGCCGCAGCGGGTCGAGCCCGATCTCGCGCCGGCGCAACGGCAGCGCGCGCTGGCGCTGCCGCCGGGCTACAACCCGCGCACCCTGGCGCTGGCCCGGCAGTGGCGGCAGCAGGCCGGTGCCGACGATGCGGCGATCGTCGCCCGCGCCCTGCAATGGATCCGCCGCGACTTCGCCTACACCCTGGAGACGCCGCCACCCGGCCGCGACGGCGTGGACGAGTTCCTGTTCCAGCAGAAGGCCGGGTTCTGCCAGCACTTCAGTTCGGCGTTCGTGGTGCTGATGCGCGGCGCCGGCATTCCCGCGCGCGTGGTCACCGGCTATGCCGGCGGCACCCGCAACCCGTTCGGCGACTACTGGGTGGTGCGGCGCATGGACGCGCACGCCTGGGCCGAGGTGTGGCTGCCGCAACGCGGCTGGGTGCGGGTGGACCCGACCGCGGCGGTAGCGCCGGAACGCATCTACGACACCCTGGAGGACCGGCTCGATGGCGGCGCCGGCGCGCAGGGCGGCGCCGGCGACTGGCGCTGGCGCGACCTCGCCGACTGGGCGCGGCGCGGCTGGAACGACCTGGTGCTGTCGTTCGATGCCAACCGCCAGCAGCGTCTGCTCAGCCAGTTCGGCATCGCCCGCCTGGAACCCGGGCAACTGGTGGCGCTGTTCGCCGGATTCGCCGCGGTGCTGCTGGGTGCGATCGCCTGGTGGCTGGCCCGCGGTGAGCGCGAACGCGATCCGCTGCTGCGGGTCTGGCGGGCGCTGGGCCGACGCTACGCCCGGCGCGGGCTGGGCCGCGACCCGCACGAACCGGCGCTGACCTGGGCCGCGCGCGTGCAGCGGGAAACCGGCGATGCGAGCCTGATCCCGCTCAGCCGGCGTTTCGCCGATGCGCGCTACGCTGGCGCTGATTCGGACAGCGCTTCATTGTTGCGCGACCTGCGCAGGCACCGTCCGCCCACTGGAGCATCCCGATGAAGATTCGCCTGCTGTTCCCCGTGATCGCTGCGTTGGCGCTCGGCGCCTGCGCCACCGCTCCCAAGCCGCTGCAGGGCCAGTTCGCGCCCGTCAGCCCGCGCGACTCGGTCGCCGGCCAGCAGGCCGGCGCACCGGTGCGCTGGGGCGGCAAGATCATCAAGACCACGCCCGGCCAGGGCCAGACCTGCTTCCAGATGCTGTCGCGTCCGCTCAATGCCAGCGGCCGCCCGGACAGCAATGCGGCCGATGCCAGTGATGGCCGCTTCATCGCCTGCCGCGCCGGCTTCTACGATCCGGCAGTGTTCGAGCCCGGCCGCGAGGTGACCTTCATCGGCCACGTGTCCGGCTACGACAACACCCGCATCGGCGACTACGACTACCGCCTGCCGAAGATGGACGCGGACGTGGTCTACCTGTGGCCGGTGGTGCGCCAGGTCGAAGTGGTGCCCGCCTACCCGTACGGCCCCTGGGGCGGCCCGTGGGGTCCGTGGGGCCCGCGCTGGGGCTGGTGGTAAGCCCTGCGTTTCTGCCGCAATGAAAAACGCCGCTGATCCCAGCGGCGTTTTTTTATACCTGCCGGTTGGCGCCGGCCACGCGACTCAGGGCGTGCCGAAGCGTCCCAGCGGCGCGCCGGCGAGCAGATGCAGGTGCAGATGGAACACGGTCTGCCCGGCGTGCTCGCGGCAGTTGATCACCACCCGATAGCCGTCCTGGGCCAGGCCCTGCTCGCGCGCATAGCTGGCCGCAGCCAGCACCAGCCGGCCGACCAGGGTCGCCTGCTCCGGCGCCAGGTCGTCCAGGGTCGGAATCTCCACCTGCTTGGGGATGAAGAGCACATGCACCGGCGCCTGCGGCGCGATGTCCTTGAAGCCGAGCACGGCGTCGTCCTCGTAGACGATGCTGGCCGGAATTTCGCGACGGATGATCTTGCCGAAGATGGTGTCCATGGAGGGCGCCCGGAACGAAAGAAGGGGCCGCCGTTATAGCCCAATTCGGCGTCGCGCCGCAGCCGCGTGCGGCGCTTACTCGCCGGCGCCGGCGCGCGGCACTTCGCTGCGGCTGCCGAAGGCGTGCGACAGCGTGCCTCGATCCACGTACTCCAGCTCGCCGCCCAGCGGCAGGCCCTGCGCCAGCCGGCTCGGCCGCACGCCGTGCTGGCGCGCCAACTGCGCCAGGTAATGCGCGGTGGCCTCGCCCTCGACCGTGGAGTTGGTGGCGATGATCAACTCGGCCACCTCGCCCTGCGCCAGCCGCGCGCCCAGCCGGTCCAGGCCCAGTTCGCGCGGGCCGATCCCGTCCAGCGGCGACAGCCGGCCCTGCAGGATGAAGTACAGCCCGCGGTAGCCGGTGGCGTGTTCGATCGCCAGGCGGTCGGCCGGCGATTCCACCGCACACAGCTGCTGGCGATCGCGGGCGGGACTGGCGCAGATCGCGCAGACCTCGGTTTCGCTGAAATCGCGGCACTGCGCGCAATGGCCGATGCGCTCGATCGCCTCGTGCAACCGCTCGGCCAGGCGCTGCCCGCCTTCGCGCTCGCGCTCGAGCACGTGGTAGGCCATGCGCTGCGCGGTCTTCTGGCCGACGCCAGGCAACACGCGGAACGCATCGATCAGTTGTTCGAGCAGCGGCGAGCTCATTGTGGTTGTGGATTCGGGGGTGGGGATTGGGGATTCGTAAAAGAAACATCGCTGTCACGCGATGTTTTCGTAGGAGCGGCTTCAGCCGCGACGGCTTGATCTGACCGGTCGCGGCTGAAGCCGCTCCTACAAGAGGAATTCACCGAAGCAGGAGAGGCAGCGCACTCGCGAAAAACCGCGAATCCCCAATCCCGAATCCCGGCCCCTCAGAACGGCAGCTTCATGCCCGGGGGGATCGGCATGCCGGCGGTGGCCGCGCCCATGCGCGCCTTGGACTCGGCATCGATCTTGTTGGACGCATCGTTGAAGGCGGCGGCGATCAGGTCCTCGGCCATTTCCTGGTCGGCGAGGATGCTCGGATCGATCCGCACCTTGCGGCACTCCTTGGCGCCGGTCAGGGTCACGTTGACCATGCCGCCGCCGGCGCTGCCGGTGACTTCCAGCTTGGCCAGTTCTTCCTGGGCGCGCTGCAGGTTTTCCTGCATCTTCTGCGCCTGTTGCATCAGTTGGGCGATATTGCCGCGCATCGTGGTTCACTCATCGTAGGGACGGATGGAATCGGGGACGACCCGCGCGCCTTGCTGCTGGATCAGCGCCTGCACCGCCGGGTCGTTCATGAACGCGGCCTCGGCCGCGTTCTGGCGCTCACCGCGTTGCCGGTGCGAGCGCTCATGCAGGGTTTCGGCATCGACCGCGATGCCGCTTTCGATGACGATCTTCGGGCGCTGGCCCAGCGCATCGGCCAGGGCCGCGGCCAGTTCGCCGAGCGAGCGCTCCGACTGCAGGTATTCGAAGCCCGGCGACAGCGACAGGCGCAGCACGCCCTCGGCATGGCTGACGAATGCGGCATTGGCGGCGAGTTGCCGCGACGGGCCGTTCAGGCCGCAATCGGCGACCAGCTCCAGCCAGTCCTCGGCGCTGTGCAGCGCACGCGGCGTGTCGGACACGGGGGCATGGGTGCGCGGCGGCGGTGCCAGCGGCGGCACCATCGCCATTTCCGGTTCGGCGGCGGCGGCCGGGACCACCGCTGGCGCCGGCGTCGCGACGGGCGCGGACGGCGCCGGGCGTGCTGCTGGCGGATCCCAGGGCGGATCCAGCGGCGCCGCTGCGACGCTGGGCGCAGCCGTCACAGGCGCAGCGGGAACCGGCGCGGCAACGGCAGGCGCCGCCGGGGCAGCGGCAGCCACCGCGGCCGGTGCCGCCATCGCAGCAGGCGCACTGGCCGCAGCGGCCGGCGCAGTGCCGTGTCCTTGCGCCGCCGCGCCGGTCGCGCTGCCGGCCGGCAGCGCCGCGGCGCCCATCGGCCGGAACGCCAGCATGCGCAGCAGCGCCATCTCGAACCCGGCGCGCGGACTCGGCGCCAGGTACAGGTCGCGGCGCCCGTTCAGCGCCATCTGGTACCACAGTTGCACGATCTCCGGCCGCAGGCGCTCGGCCAGCGGCGCCGGGTCCAGACCATCCAGCGCGGGCGTGGCCGCGCCCGGCACCAGCTGCCGCACCTGGATGCGGTGCAGGGCCTCGGCCAGCGCCTCCAGTACCCCGCCCCAGTCGGGCGAGAACTCGGCCAGGCCGGCCACCACCTGCAGCAGCCGCTGCCCGTCGGCATCGGCCAGCGCGTCCAGCATCGCCCCGACCTGGGTGCGGTCGACCGTGCCCAGCATCGTCCGCACCACGTCGTCGCGCAGCGCGCCGCCGGCGTAGGCGATGGCCTGGTCGAGCAGCGACAGCCCGTCGCGCAGGCTGCCGTCGGCGGCCTTGGCCAGTTGCACGATCGCCGAGGCATCCACCTCGATCTGCTCGGCGGCCAGGATCTTGGTCATCTGCCCCTGGATCTGCTCCTCGTCCAGGCGCTTGAGGTTGAACTGCAGGCAGCGCGACAGCACCGTCACCGGCAGCTTCTGCGGGTCGGTGGTGGCGAGCAGGAACTTCACGTGCTCCGGCGGCTCTTCCAGGGTCTTCAGCAGCGCGTTGAACGCCGCCTTGGAGAGCATGTGCACTTCGTCGATCAGGTAGACCTTGAACTTGCCGCGCGAGGGCATGTACTGCGCGTTCTCGATCACCTCGCGCACGTCGTCCACGCCGGTGTTGGACGCGGCGTCGATCTCCAGCAGGTCGATGTAGCGCCCGGCGTCGATGTCCAGGCAGGCGGCGCACTGACCGCACGGGTCGGCGCTGGTGCCCTGCTCGCAGTTCAGCGACTTGGCGAAGATGCGCGCGATGGTGGTCTTGCCGACACCGCGGGTGCCAGTGAACAGGAACGCGTGGTGCACCCGGCCGCTGTCCAGCGCGTTGGTGAGCGCGCGGACCACATGCTCCTGCCCCACCAACTCGGCGAAACGCTTGGGGCGCCACTTGCGGGCGAGAACGAGATAGGACATCAGGCGACCGTCTTCATCTGAACCACCATTGTGCCACGCCGGGCCACCGCGATCGTTCAGTCGCCCGCTCAACCGCCGTCCCGACGCGCGCCGCCTCGGGCGCAGGGCTGCGTGCGACGATGAACAGGGCAAAGGTGACGCCGGTCAGCGCGGTCGCGGCGGCTCGCCTTGTGAACGGCGGCCATGACGGCTAGAATTCCCGCCCTTGCCCGGACCGCATGGCCCGCGCAAGACCCGGAGAGGTGTCCGAGTGGTTGAAGGAGCACGCCTGGAAAGTGTGTAAGCGTCTAAACCGCGCTTCGGGGGTTCGAATCCCCCTCTCTCCGCCAGATTCGAATGCGCTTCCCTCGCAGAGTTGCTCCGCCCATGGCGTAAGAACTCAAAGGGAAAGACCGCGCCACTGGCGCGGTTTCGTCTCTATGGTGGCCCCGTCGGCCCCTCGCGACGCTAGGTCGAAAACCCCGCCAGGGCCGGAAGGCAGCAACGGTATCGATCGACGCGGGCGCCGAGGTCAGCCGGCGGGGTTACCACCCTCCTCCTGCAACGCCGCCGTGCCGCATGGACACATTCTCGTCTGTGCGATGCGCCCTGCCGAGCATGAGCGTCCTTGCGGCACACACCGCGCCCGGCTAGCTCCGTGACCCTGGCTAGTCGTTGGCACTGGCCGTGGCGACGGCGCAGGCATCCCTGCACCGGCGGCGCTACTTCGGCGCGTATCGATCGACGCGGGCGCCGAGGTCAGCCGGCGGGGTTACCACCCTCCTCTACGAAGACACGATCGAAACCAGGTCGCGCGCGCCGCTACTAGGGTTGCGACACCTGCGCCTCCGGATGCAACCACCCCGCATCGCCCTCGCGATAGCGTTCGCGCTTCCAGATCGGCACGCGCGCCTTGACCTCGTCGATGACGTAGCGGCAGGCGTCGAACGCCGCGCCACGGTGCGCGGCGACCACACCGACCCACACCGCCAGGTCGCCGATCGCCAGTTCGCCGACGCGATGCACGCAGCGTAGGTCGAGGATGGCGAAGCGGGCCAGCGCCTCGTCGACGATGCGTTGGCCCTCGGCCTCGGCCAGCGCGGCATAGGCCTCGTAGTGCAGGCCGTCGACCGCGCGGCCGTCGTTGTGATCGCGCACCCAGCCTTCGAAGCTGGCGTAGGCGCCAGCCTGGGCGTGCGCCAGCGGGGCGCGCAGCGTGGCGATGTCGAGCGGGTGGTCGTCCAGCCGGAAACGCGGTTCGGTGGACATGGCTCAGCCTCCCGAGACCGGCGGGATGAACACCACTTCGCTGCCGTCGCGCACCGCCTCGTCCCAGCCGACGAAGGCGCCGTCCACCGCCACCCGCAACCGATCCAGCGGCCAGCGCAAGCTATGGCGGGCATCGAGTTCGGCATACAGCGCGCGCAGGTCGGGCGCATCGGTGCGCACCTGTTCGCGCTCCAGGCCCGCGGCCTCGCGCAGGCTGGCGAAGTACAGCACGCTCACCTCTGCGCTCATGCCACGCTCCCGACGTCGCGCTTGCCGCCACGCTTGCCGACCAGCCGCACCGGGCCGATGGTCATCGCGTGGGTCAGCGCCTTGCACATGTCGTAGACGGTCAGTGCAGCGACGCTGGCGCCGGTCAGCGCCTCCATCTCCACGCCGGTGCGGTGCACGGTGCGCACCGTGCATTCGATGCCCAGCACCTGCGGCGTGCGCCAGTCGATGGCGAAGCGGCAGCCGTCGATCGGCAGCGGATGGCAGAACGGAATCAGTTCGTGGGTGCGCTTGACCGCCATGGTGCCGGCGATCACCGCAGTGTCGACGATGCCGCCCTTGGCGCTGCGCAACGCATCGGCGCGCAATTGCGCGGCCACGGCCGCGGGAAAGCGCACCTGCGCCTCGGCCACTGCCACGCGCGCGGTGGCGGTCTTGGCGGAGACGTCGACCATGGTCGGCAGCCCCTGCGGATCTAGGTGGGTCAGCGCCGGCGCGGCTGCGCGCGTGGACGTGGCGGAGGTCTTCTTGGTCATGGACTGCGCTGCCGCTCCCACGGCGCGATCTTCAGGCGCCGCCGGGAATCGGCGTGCCCTGGTGGAACAGCATGCGCCATCGGCCGTCGCGATACTGCCAAAGCGAACTGCGCAGCGCATGCCGCAGCGGTTCGCCGCCGCCGCTGCGTTCGCTGCGATAGCGCAGGTGCGCCAGGTCCGGGGCCAGCAGTTGCGCGTCGATGTCGAAGGCTCGGTAGCGGAATTCACCAGACTCCATCTCCAACGCCTGCAGCACCGCCAGCTTATCGAAGCGGCGCCCGGAGGCGCCGAACTCGACGAAGGCGTCGTCGAGCAGTTCGGCCACGCACTCGGCCGAGGCGCGCACCGCTGGCTCCAGCAATTCCAGCTCCAGCGCGACCAGCGCGTCTTGCACTGCGGCGTCCATCGCTCAACCGCCGATCAGGAACATTTCGACGTGCTTGCCGCGCGTGGCCGACACCGCGCCGCGCAGTTCGCTGTAGCGATCGTCGCGGCGCTCCCACAACGCACGCACGCGCTCGGCCAGCGCCTCCTCGCCGCCGGCCAGCGCCGGCCGCAGGTCGGTGCCCTCGCCCGCGAACAGGCAGGTGTAGAGATGTCCGTCGGCGGAAACCCGGGCGCGGTGGCAATCGCCGCAGAACGGCGCACTGACAGAGGTGACGAAGCCGATCTCGCCGCCGCCATCGGCGAACGCATAGCGCGCGGCGACCTCGCCGGAATAATGCGGCGCCAGCGCCTGCAGCGGCCAGCGCGCGGCGATGCGGTCGCGCAACTCGGCGGCCGGCACCACCCGCTCGCGACGCCAGGCGTTGCAGGTGCCCACGTCCATGTATTCGATGAAGCGCAGCACGTGGCCGCTGCCGCGGAAATGCGACAGCAACGGCAGCACCTGGTCGTCGTTGATGCCGCGCTGGACCACGCAGTTGAGCTTGACCGGCCCCAGCCCGGCCGCCACCGCCGCGTCGATGCCCTCCAGCACCTGCGCGATCTCGCCACGGCCGCCGGACAGCTGCCGGAACACCGCCGGCTCGATCGCATCCAGGCTGACCGTGACCCGGCGCAGGCCGGCCTCGCGCAAGGCCTGCGCATGCCGCGCCAGCAGCGCGCCGTTGGTGGTCATGGCCAGATCGTCCACGCCGGGGATGCGCGCCAGCCGCCGCACCAGCTCGGGCAGATCGCGGCGCAGCAGCGGCTCGCCGCCGGTCAGGCGCAGCTTGTTGACGCCGTTGCGGACGAAGGCCCGCGCCACCGTCTCCATCTGCGCGAACGACAGCCGCGATGCGGCGTCGAATCCGTAGTCGTCCGGCACCTTGTCGGCCGGCATGCAGTAGCCGCAGCGGAAGTTGCAGGCCTCGATCACCGACAGGCGCAGGTCGCGCAACGGCCGCCCGCGCCGGTCCGCCGTCGTCGCCGACGCGAACGGCGGGCGCGGCAGCGCGCTCATCCCGCCGGTACCTGCGGCGCACGCGGCGCGGACAACGCCACGCGCTCGCCCGGCCGCGCCACGCGGTGGCCACGCGCGCGCAGGGCCTCGGCATCGTCGTCGCTGGCGTAGTGGTAGAGCATGGTCCGTTGCAGCAGCTCGGCGGGGTATTCCCGCTCCAGGTCGTCGACCCCAGTATGCGACGGGTTGCCGTGAAGGCCGCAGTCGTGCGCCACCAGTTCGCCGTCGTCGGCATACCGGTTCAGCATTTCCGGGATCGGCCGGGTATCCCCGCTCCACACCAGCGCGCCCTGCAGGCGCAGGCCGTAAGCAGTCTCCGGCCAGTGGTGACGCACCGGGAACACCTCCAGGCGCACGCCCTCGTGCCAGAACGCATCGCCCACCACGATCAGCTGAAACGCATCCCAGAAGTTGGCGCCGCCCTCGGCCAGCACGTTCGGATAGTCGGCCACCCGCCGGTGCAACAGCGGCACCACCGTGGCCGACACATACAGCCGCACCTTGCCGCGGCGCGCGGAAAAATAGCTGTCCACGAACAGCCGCTCGAAGCCGGCGACGTGGTCCAGGTGCACGTGGGTGACGAACAGCGCCTGCGGCATCGCGCCGTAGTGCGCCTGGTAGGCGGTCAGGCCCTCGCCGCCGCAGTCGATGGTCAGCCACGGCCGGCCATCGCGCTCGATGGTGGCCATCGGCGAGCCCAGCGCCACCGCCGAGGCATTGCCCACGCCCTGGAAGCGCAGCGCCCAGTCCGTCATCAGCAGCCGCGCTCCCAGGCCAGATCGTAGGCGCGACGCAGGCGCGCGTAGTCCTTCTCCACCGCATCGACGCTGCGCTCGCCGCGCAGCTTCAGCAGCGAACGGCGCAGGCGCATGAGGTTGCGTTCGCGCCAGCGGGTGGCGGGAATGCGCAGCACGCCGCGGTCGAAATCGATCAGCCAGCCGCGGCCGTTGCCGTCGAACAGGATGTTCTGCGCGTTGAGGTCGGCGTGGTCGAGGCCGGCGCGATGGAAGCGCGCGATCAGCCGCCCCGCCTCCTCCCACGGCGCGCCGCGACCGGCCAGATGCGCACGATCGGCCAGCGAGCGCACACCCTCCAGCCGCTCCATCAGGATCGCCGCGCGGTAACGCAGCCCCTGGCGCAAATAACAGGCCGCCAGCGGCCGCGGCACCGGCAGCTTGCGCGCGATCAGCGCGCGCATCAGCCGGAACTCGGCAAAGCTGCGGGTGCGGTCGGCGCCGGTCCACAGGTAGCGGTCGCGGACCAGCTTGGCGACCAGCCCGCCGCGGCGGTACTGGCGCAACACGCAGCTGCCGAACGGCGCATCGACGAACCAGGCGCCGCCGCGGCCGCCGGCATCCACCGGGCGTGCACGTTCGCCCCAGGCGGCGGCGGAGAACAGCGTCGGTTCGGCTTGCCGCAGTCGTTCGCGGTCGAACAGAATGGCCCCGTAGCCGCGGCCCTCGCGGTACGGCGTCAGCGCTTCGGTGGCGTCGAATGCAACCATCCAGCGAGTCTAACAACACCATGCCGGCAACGCTCCCTTCGTTGTGCCTGTTGCGCCTGTCGGCGCTGGGGGACGTGACCCACGTGGTGCCGCTGGTGCGGACCCTGCAGCGCGCCTGGCCGCAGGCGCCGGCATTGCACTGGATCATCGACAAGGCCGGGCACAAGCTGCTGGACGGCCTGCCGGGCGTGGTGTTCCACCCCTACGACAAGCGCAGCGGCCTGGCCGGCATGCGCGCCTTGCGCCGCGAACTGCCGGCACACGGCTTCGATGCGCTGCTGCAGATGCAGGTGGCGCTGCGCGCCAACGTGCTGTCGGCGTTCGTGCCGGCGCGCCGCCGCATCGGCTACGACCGCAGCCGCTCCAAGGATCTGCACGGCCTGTTCGTCAACGAGCGCATTCCCGACCGCCCCGGCATCCACGTGCTGGAGGCGATCGGCAGCTTCTGCGAGCCGCTGGGCCTGCGCCAGACCGAGGTGCGCTGGGACCTGCCGGTGCCCGAGGACGCCCATGCCTGGGCGCGCGCGCAATGGCCCGAGGACGGCCGGCCGGCGCTGCTGATCTCGCCCTGCTCCAGCCACCAGCGTCGCAACTGGTATGCCGAGCGCTACGCTGCGGTGGCCGACCATGCCGCCGCGCAGGGCTGGCGGGTGGTGCTGTGCGGCGGCCGCAGCGACCTGGAGCGCGGCACCGCCGACGCCATCGTCGCGGCGGCGCGCACGCCGGTGCTCGACCTGGTCGGCAGCGACACGCTCAAGCAACTGCCGGCGCTGCTGCAGCGCGCCGCACTGGTGATGACACCCGACTCCGGCCCCATGCACATCGCCAACGCCATGGGGACCAAGGTGCTGGGCCTGCACGCGGCCAGCAATCCGCGCCGCAGCGGCCCGTATTCGGATATCCGCTACTGCGTGGACAAGTACGACGCGGCTGCGCGCAAATACCTGGGCAAGCCAGCCGCACAGTTGAAGTGGGGCAGCAAGATCGAATTCGACGGCGTGATGGAACTGATCGGCGTGGACGATGCGATTGCCGCATTCGAGCGCTACCGCGCCGACCACGGCCACTGAGGCCGGTTGCGGCGGCGCTGACGTCGCTCTACCATCCGCCGCGCGTCCTGCCGCCGACCCGGCCTGCAGGAGCCGCCGTAAGCGTTTACGTCAATCAACGCGCCAACTGCGCCGGATCCGTCCGGGGCTGTTTCCCGCCCGGGCCTGGCAGGCCATTGGCGGGTGGCGCCTTTGATCGACCGGCTTACGGAGAGTCCGCAATGTCACGTCCCCCGCTGTTTTCCCGCAAGCTGTCCCCGCGCCACGCCGCCTGGGTGACCCCGCTGCTGCTGTCGGTGCTGATGACCTGCATCGTCTCGATGATCAGCACCCTGCGCAGCGTCGGGCTCGCGCCCGGTGTCGGCACGCTCTGGCTCGGCGCCTGGGCGCTGTCCTGGCTGGTCGCCTTCCCCACCCTGCTGCTGGTCCTGCCGCTGGTGCGGCGCCTGACCGGCCTGCTGGTCGCGCGCGACTGAGAAGCGCGGCGTTCCGGGAGGCGGCAACGCCTCCCGGTAAACGCCCTCACGCCGACGCGTTGCGGTAGTCCTGGTAGGACTTCTCTTCCACGTAGCTGGAGCCCAGCGCCAGGTTGATGTCCTTCTTGAGCCGGGCGCGTTCGTCGTTTTCGTAGTACACGCTGCGCGCCAACTGGATGAACTCCTCGTCGAAGGCCTGCGCCTTCTCCTTGATCCGGATCTCGTCCTCGATCACCCACAGGCGCTCGTTGACCGCCTTCAGCTCCGCGCGCAGGCGCGCCACGTCGCCGCCGGCCGCCGGATGCGCCATCCAGGTTTTTTCCAGCGCCGACAGTTCCGCGCGCACATTGGCCAGCTTGCTCGGATCCTCGATGCGCTCGGACTTGATCTGCAGGATGGCGATCTTGTCGAGCAATTCGCCGAAGGACACGGGCACCAGGATTTCGGACATGGCAGACACCAAAAACAGAAGTCGCGCCAGTGTAACGGCTCTGCCTTAAGACGGCGTCGGCGCTGCGTCGCGGCGGCGCGCCCGCCTGGAGCGGCGCATGGACGTCAGCGCGCCGCAGCGACGCCCGCCGGCACGTCCTGGATCAGATCGATCGCATCGTACGCAACGCCCGGACTGAGGAAACCCTGCCCCTGCTGACCGCTGGCGACGCTCAACGTCAGGTCGTTGCTCCCGACCTTCAACGCCGACAACGGGATGACGAAGCGATAGACGGTGTTGTTGCCGCGATAGGTGCCGACCGTCAGCGTGCGCGAGGTCGGTTGCTGCGACGCCGTGGGAACCGCCGCCTGCCACCCGCCGATCGCGGGTACCGGGCGCCCATGAAACGCGGCGGTGGTGATGCCGATGCGCAACGTCGGCGCCGCCGCCGGCAGGCGCGCGAGCACGAAGCGCACGTGCAGCGCGTTGTTCACGTCCTGCCATTGATACGCAGGAAAGTCCTGCGCCGCCGACGACGCACCGACCGTGAACGGCGCGGTCCGCCAGTTCGCCATGCGCACGTCCGACGGGTGCATGGTCGTCACCTTGTCGCCATTCAAGAACTCGCGCGGCGAGCCGTCCCAGCGCCCGATCCGCCATAACGCCGGCACGGCGTCCGGATCGTCGGCGCGCAGCGTCCCGGTCGCCACGGCACGGCCTGCCGCCACGGTGACCTCGCCCTGCGCGACGGCCAGTTCGTTCTTGTAGAGCGTCACCCGGTAGACGCCCGGCAGCATGCCGCTGCGTTCGAAACGCCCGTCCGCGCCGACGCCGGTCCAGTACTGCGCCTGCGCCGAGGCGAAACCGACCGTGTAGGCAAAGGCGGGATCGAGGCCGCGTGCCGTACCGGCCACCGCGCCGCGCGCCGCCGGCGGCACGTAGCCGTCCAGGCCTGCACCGGCGAACCAGCCGGTATCGACCGGCCCCGGCGGCGCACCATCGGTGAAGACCAGCGTATAGGCATCGAGGACGCCGGTGCGGAACGGCTCGGTCTGGCCTTCGCCGTAATTGACGATGTAGGTCAGTTCCTGGTCGACGGTGCCCTGGTCCAGCAGACTGCGGTAGAACGGGCCGCCGGAGCCGCCCTCGTTGTCGTCGCGCACCATCCACATCCCGACATGCGCACCGGTCGCGCCGAAGTAGCGCCAGTCGAGCAGCCGCATGTTGGAGTAGTGCTTCGAGCGGGTCTGCCCGTCCGGGCGAGCGAACACATCGTGCGCCTCGATGGTCCGGTCGGTCCCGTGCAGGTCTGCGGGTTCGGGACCATGCGGGAGCAGCGCCCAGGGCACGCGCACGACGAAGCGCAGCAGCCCGGGCTTCGGTTCGCTGCCGAAGCGGTCGGCCATGTAGATGCGCGGCTCGCCGCGCCGGGCCAGGTAATAGTGGACCAGATCGCCCGAGCGCACCGTCACCCGGATCGTGTCGGCATCGAGCTGTCGCGCCTCGACGGCGACCGGCCCGGCATCCGCGTAGAGGCCGGCGAAACCCGAGTTGACGTGGCTGTCCTTGGCCGGATCCTGGTACTCGACGCCATGCCAGCGCAGCGAACACAGGCCGCCCGCGCTCTGCAATCCACTGCGGCCGGCGATGCGCCGCACGGCAAAGGTCAACCCCGCACCGGTGTCGACGACATAGGCATCCGGGCGTTCGCTGAGCCCGAACCCTGCCGCGCGCACGGACGCCGGGGAGTGCGGCAGCGGCGCCGCAGCGCCGCGCTGGGCCGTGGCACCGACCGCGGCAAACAGCAGGATGCACATCGTGATGACGGCGGAACACCGACGCGATCCTGGGCGCCCAGCTGCACTCGCCGTTTTCATCGCCTGTGCGCGCTGCAACGCCCTGGTGACGCAGGGACGCGCGTCGGCATGTCGATCCGCACGCTCGAAGCCAACCCGACTGTCCATTGCGCCAATGCCGAAACCAGGGGGCGACAGCATGCGAACACGGCCGCTGGACGATGGATGAACCGGGAGAACCGGCTTGTCCGACGCAGGGTGGGAGCGCCTGCACGCGACGGCATCCAGGCCCGACGACGCACCGCATCGGCGAGCCAGGCGGCCGCATCACCCGTGGCGAGGCAGGATCGGTCCAAGCGGCGAACGCAACGGGGGCACGCCACGCCCAGGGGCTGTGGTGATTGCCCTGCGACAGGGCGGCCCGATGCACAGCATGCTGGCTTACCGCCGCGCACGAACCGTTGAGGCATCATCGCGGCGCGGGGACACGGGGGTTAATCGGGGCTACCGCCAAGCGCGGATGGCATCGCCAGCGGCGTTTGCCGGCCCGGCGCGGAGCAGGGACATGCCCTGGAGACGCGGCCTCGCGGAAGCGCGAGACGCGAGAACTGGCGGGAAGGGGGGGATTCGAACCCCCGAGGCGCTATAAACGCCTGCCTGATTTCGAGTCAGGTACATTCAACCACTCTGCCACCTTCCCGGGTGGTCCCCGGCGGACCGGGGGCGTGCATCATACGGTTCCCGCCGCGCGCGGACAAGCGGCCCGGCGCGGAGGCCCCGCAAGCGCCCGGCGGCGCGGGGCGATGAACCCCGCCTGCTTGGCGCCGCGCGCGGCGATTGCCTGATCCGCGCGCGACCGCGATGATGCCCGTCGACCCCAGAAAACACCGGCCGGCCGCAGGCGCGCAATGATCGAATTCGGACACCTCACCCACGTCGGCCTGCGCCGCGACCTCAACGAGGACACCTACTACGGCGACCACGAACTGGGGCTGTGGCTGGTGGCCGACGGCATGGGCGGCCACGCCTGCGGCGAGGTCGCCAGCGCCCTGGCGCGCGAGGCCATCGTCCGTGAAGTGCGCGGCGGCACCGCGCTGGCGCAGGCCATCCGCATCGCCGACGAGGAAATCATCCGCGCCTCGCAGCGCCGCAACGACACCCTGCCGATGGGCACCACAGTGGTGGCCGCGCGGGTGCAGGGCAACCGCTTCGAGGTCGCCTGGGTCGGCGACAGCCGCGCCTATCTGTGGCGCGACGGCAAGCTGGCCCAGCTCAGCCAGGACCACAGCTACGTGCAGGAACTGATCGCGCAGGGCGCGCTCACCGCCGAGCAGGCCCGCGCGCATCCGCACCGCAACGTGGTCACCCAGGCGCTGGGCGTCACCGATCCGCAGCACCTCAACGTGGCCACGATGACCGGCGAACTGCGCCCGGGCATGCGCCTGCTGCTGTGCAGCGACGGGCTCACCGAGGAAGTGGACGATGCCGGCCTGGCCAACGCGCTGGGCCACGACGACTGCAGCGCGCAGGAGTGCGTGGACATGCTGGTCGCCGCCGCGCTGGACGAAGGCGGCTCGGACAACATCACTGCAATCCTGGTGCGCTGTCACTGAATTCGGCGCGGCGCGGCGGTGGCTCCGGTCGCGCAAACGACGTCAGGGCACTGCTGGGCACTTGCATTCTTCACGCTCAAGCCGGCCAGGCTACCCTGTAGGAGCGGCTTCAGCCGCGATGGGGCGTTCCCAGTAAAAGCCCCATCGCGGCTGAAGCCGCTCCTACAGCAATCCCGCCGTCATTCGAGGCACCCTTCAGCCGGCCACCGCGTCCGCCACGACCGGCTCGGCGTCGTCCCACAGCGCGCGGCCGGCCTTCTTGCGCAGCTTCTCCAGCCGCGCCTGGTGCGCCTCCAGTTCCGAGGCCGTCGGCACCACCCGCGGCCGCGGCAGCAGCATGGTCATGTCGAATGCGGGACCCTGCGCCGCCGCATGCGCGGCGCCGTCCTCGGCCAGGGCGAAACCGATCTCCTCCTGGCCGGAGGTCAGCGCGATGTACACGTCGCTGAGGATCTGCGCATCGAGCAGCGCGCCGTGCAGTTGCCGGTGCGAATTGTCCACGCCCAGCCGCTTGCACAGCGCGTCCAGCGAATTGCGCTGGCCGGGGAACCGCTCGCGCGCGAGCAGTAAGGTGTCGATCACCGTGGCGCGGTCGAGGATGCGACCGTAGGACTCGCCCAGCCGCGACAGTTCGTAATCCAGAAAGCCCAGGTCGAACGAGGCGTTGTGGATGATCAGCTCGGCGCCGTCGATGAACTCCAGGAATTCGTCGACCACCTCGTGGAATTCCGGCTTGTCGGCAAGGAAATCCAGGGTCAGGCCGGTGACTTCCTGCGCGCCGGGTTCGAAATCGCAGTCCGGGCGCAAATAGCGATGGAAGTTGCGTCCGCTGGGGCGGCGTTCGAGCAGTTCCACCGCGCCGATTTCGACGACGCGGTTGCCCTTCTTCCATTCCAGGCCGGTGGTTTCGGTATCGAGGATGATCTGACGCATGGGACTCGTAGCGGAAAAGGAAGACGGGATCAAGGCGCGACCACGGCGCCACCGGCGCGCACGTGCAGGGCCTGGTTGCGTGCCAGCTGGTCGACCCGCTCGTTGTCCGGATCGCCGTTGTGGCCCTTGACCCAGCGCCAGTCGATCGTATGCCGCTGCGCCGCGGCGTGCAGCCGTTCCCACAGGTCGCGATTCTTGACCGGATCGCCGCCGGCGGTCTTCCACTGCCGCCGCACCCAACCCGGCATCCACTCGGTGATGCCCTGGCGCACGTACTGCGAGTCGGTGTGCAGCACGATCTGGCAGGGCTCGTTGAGCGTCTCCAGGGCCATGATCGCGGCCATCAGTTCCATGCGGTTGTTGGTGGTGTGCGCCTCGGCGCCGGCCACCTCGCGCTCCAGCCCCTTGTAGCGCAGCAGCGCGGCCCAGCCGCCGGGGCCGGGATTGCCGAGGCAGGCGCCATCGGTATGGATGTCGACAGTCTTCATGAAACTCCGTGTTCAGATCGAAGCGACCGAGCCGCGCCAGCGGACCGGCGCGCGCAATGGAATGGGGCCGATGCCGGCCGCGGTGCGTTTTTCCGCGTGCAGCATGCAGACCGCGCGCAGCGGCGCGGTGGAGGTGGCCGGGCCGACGCCACCGCGGGTCGGCCACACCGGCCCGAGATAGCGCAACTGCTCCACGCAGGGCAGGCCGACCTGTTCCAGCAGGCCGCGCCAACTGCCCGGCGGGCGCGCCACCAGGCCCTGGCGGCGCCAGCGCAGCCGGTACGGGCTCATCGCGTTGAGCGCGAACAGCCACACGCGGCCGCCCGGCATCAGGATGCGCTCGCATTCCTCCAGCAGCTCCGCCGCGTCGGCGGCGAGCACGTGCTGCAGGACGATGGCGTTGACGCTCTCCGACGGCAGCGGCAGCGGCAGCGTGCACACCAGGTCGCCGGCATAGCCGCGAGGGCTGCGGTGCAGGCGCACGCCCCGCCCCGGCAGCTCGCGCCCGGGAGGCGGCAGCGGTACCGGCGCCAGCCACAGCCAGGGCTGCGCGGGGCGCTTGAGCAGGGCGTCGAGGATCAGCGGCTGCTCGGCCTGGAGCAGCGCCTGCGCCCCGGCCGTATCAAACCAGGATGAGACGTTGGCTTGACGAGGGAGCGACACGGCAGGCATGGTGCCAATTCTATGCGACTGATCGCCCTGCCCGCATTCCAGGATAACTACATCTGGGCGATCGCCACGGACGGCGGGCGTGCGTTGCTGGTCGATCCCGGCCAGGCCGAACCGGTCCTGGAGGCCGCTGCACAAGGCCTGCAGCCGGCCGCCATCCTGCTCACCCACCATCACGACGACCATATCGGCGGCGTGGCGGCGCTGCGCGAACGCTGGCCGGACATCCCGGTGTACGCGCCGGACGACCCGCGGATCGCCGGATTTTCGTGCGAGCGGGTCGGCGACGGCGATGTCGTGAAGGTGCTGGACTGGCAGTTCGATACCCTCTCCGTCCCCGGCCACACCCGCTCGCACCTGGCCTATGTCGGCCACGGTCACCTGTTCAGCGGCGATACGCTGTTCAGCCTGGGCTGTGGGCGCATGTTCGAAGGTACGCCCTCCCAGATGTTGGGTTCGCTGCAGCGCCTGTCCGCCCTCCCGGGGCAGACGCTGGTCTGCTGCGGACACGAATACACCTTGGCCAATGCGGCATTCGCCGTCACGGTCGATCCCACCAACGCTGCCCTGCGGCAGCGCCATCAGGAAGCCCAGGCCATGCGTCACGCTGCCCGACCCACCGTTCCCGTCACCCTCGCCAGCGAACTGGCGACCAATCCGTTCCTGCGTACCGCCTCGGCGGCGATCCAGCAGGCGATCGGCGCCCGGCTCGGCTGGGGGGTGTCCGACGAGGTGGAAGTCTTCGCCGAACTGAGGCGCTGGAAAGACGATTTCCGCGCATGAGGGCGCTGGCGTTGATGGCGGCGCTGACGCTGGCGATGGCGTCGGCGGCGCCCCCCGCGGCGGCCGCGACCCCGCTTGCGGCGGCACTCGAGCAGACCGTGGCCGGCCTGAATGGTCTGCCGACGGATCCGGCGGCACTGCCGCCGCCCACCACCCGTAACGGGCACGACATCCTCGCCCGCTTCCGCGACGGCCTGGCCGACGCGCGTTGCGACGCCGGCGCCACCGATGCGCGCTGGCAGCAGCAGTTCTCGCGCGCCCCCTCGCGTCTGGCCGACGAGGACGAGGAAGTGCTGCCGCTGTTCGGCTACGTGGTCGACGAACTGCGCGCGGCCAACCTGCCGACCGAGTTCGCGCTGATCCCGTTCGTGGAGAGCGGCTACCGCCCGGCCGCGCGCAACAGCGGCGGCCCCGCCGGCCTGTGGCAGTTCATCCCCGGCACCGCGCGCAACCACGATGTTCCGCTGGAAAACGGCTACGACGGCCGCCTGTCCGCGGTCGACTCCACCCGCGCCGCGGTGCGCTACCTGAAGACCCTGCACGGCATGTTCGGCGGCGACTGGCGCCTGGCGATCATGGCCTACAACGCCGGCGAGTACCGCGTGCTGCAGTCGATGCGCCGCGCCGGCATGAACGCGCAGAACGCGCAGCCGGACAAGCTGCCCGGGCTGTCCTCGGTCACCTATGCCTACGTCGAGAAACTGCACGCGCTGGCCTGCGTGCTGGAACAGGCGCAGACCCGCGACGAATGGATGGCCTCGCTGGACCGCGACGTGCCGATCCTGCAGGCGCAGACCCTGCCCGCCGGCATGGCGCTGGACGAGTGGGCCCGGCGCCAGGCGCTGCAGGGCAACCAGCTCGCCCGGCTGAATCCGGCCCTGGGCAACGGCCGCGGCGCCAAGCGCGCACTGCCGGTGCTGGCGCCACGCAGCGTGGGCGGCCCCGTGCTGGCCCAGCAGGACACCGCACCGCCCACGCAGGACGACGCTCCTGTTGTCGCCACCGTGGCCAGCGCCGACGACAGCCCCGCGCCGAGCCGCGCCACCCGCGCTGGCACACGCTCCCGCCATACCCACACCGTGCGCGACGGCGACACCGCCTGGAATATCGCCAAGCGCTATGGCATCACCGTGCAGGCGCTGCTGATGAAGAACGGCCTGTCCGCGCGCAGCGTGCTGCGTCCTGGCATGGTGCTGAGCTACGAGGACTGAGCGCTCCCGCTTCGGCGGGACGACGTCCGGAACACGCTGTAACGCCCGAGGACATGCAGCCGCGTCGCGGGAATGACCACGACCCGAGCCGCGCCTGACACGATGCGAACCTCTGCGAGCCTGGCGCCTCACCGCGCACAGCACCTGCGGCAACGGGCGCATTGCCCGACGGGCAGGACGCTTTGCCTCGATCACAGCCAGCTTGCACAGCGCCTCGGGCCAAGCGATGGCGGCCGCTGCCGCTCTTCGTGCCCACCCACCAACCTGCCAGCCGGCGCACGCCCTGTGCTTGCGCGCGCGTTGCCGCACCGCTGTGCGCGGCAAGACGCACACCTTGATGCCACCCTGAAACGCAACAGGCCCGGCAATGCCGGGCCTGTTGCGTGACACCGTGCGCCGACGACGCAGCTGTTACAGCTGCGACTCCTGCACGCTGATCTTGAAGTGCTTGCGCATCGCATCGACGTAGGCCTTGGCATCGGCCTCGCCTTCGATGCGCGCCAGCTGCTGCTGGAACATCGTCTGCTGCTCGGCCGGCACCTTGCTCAGATCGCCCGGCGTGACCTTGGTGACGGCAAACAGCGCATAGCGCTTGCCCACCGTGCCCGGCGCGGCAGGCAGCTCGACCTTGCCCACCGAGGGCTTGCCCTCGGCCGGCTGCGGCGCACTGAAGATCGCCTGACTGGCCTGTGCGCTCGGCATCGGCACGTTGCGCGGAAGCCCCGGCATCGGGTTGATCTGCAGCTTCTCCGGACCGGCCAGGGCCTGCAGGGTCTCGCCCTTGCGCAGGCGCGCCAGCAGCGCGTCGGCCTTGGCGGCGGCCGCCTTGGCGGTGCGATCGGCATGCACCGCGGCGACGACCTGCTCGTGCACCTTGGCCAGCGGCTGGATCTGCTCCGGCTGGTGCTGGGTCACGCGGATCAGCACGCTGTGGTTCGGCCCCAGGTTGATCGGGTCGCTGACCGTGCCGTCCTGCACCAGGGTGTCGGAGAACGCGGCACGCAGCACCGCCGGCTGCGCAGCGATGCCGCTGGCATTGGCGCGCGAGAACGGCCCCAGCGTCTGCACCGGCAGGCCCACTTCCTTCGCCGCCGAGGCCAGCGCGGTCGGGTTCTTGTAGACCAGGTCCACCAGCTTGCCGCTCAGGTCGCTGAAGGCCTTCTCGCTGTCGGCCTTCAGTTGCTCGCTGGCGAGCTGGTCGCGCACCTGCTCGAACGACTTGCCCTGACCGCCCTTGACCTGGCGCAGTTGGATCACGTGATAGCCGAATTCGCTCTTCACCGGACCGACGATCTCGCCGGGCTTCATCGCGAACAGCGCATCCTCGAACGGCTTCACCATCACGCCCTTCTCCACCCAGCCCAGATCGCCGCCGGCATTCTTGGAACCGGGATCGTCGGAGTTGGCGCGGGCCAGCGCGGCGAAATCGGCGCCGGGCTGCTTGGCTTCGGCCGCCAGCTTGGCGGCCTTGGCCTCGGCCGCCTTCTGCGAGGCCGCGTCCTTGCCGGCGCTGATCAGGATGTGCGAGGCCAGCCGTTGGTCGGGCTCGACGAAGCGCGCCTTCTCGTCGTCGTAGCGCTTGCGCAGCGTCGCCTCGTCGGCCGGCTTGACCGGCGGCAGGCTGGCCGCGTTGAGGTCGACATACTCGATCGTCACGGTTTCCGGCTGCTTGAAGTCGGACTTGTGCGAGTCGTACCACTGCTGCACCTGCGCGTCGCTGACCGGCGCGGTGTCGGCCGGCATCTCCGGCAACAGCGCCATCTCCACGTCGCGGGTCTCGCCCAGCATCTTCAGCAGGCGATCGGTCTCCTGCTTGGTGGCGAACGCCGATTCGGCGATGCCCGACGGAATCACCGACTGCTGCAGCGCATCGCGCACCAACTGCTGGAACATGGTCGGCGTGCGCGGCGGCGTGCCCGAGGCCAGGGCCAGGCGGTAGCGCTCCGGATCGAACTTGCCGTCGTTCTGGAACGCAGGCATGGAGCTGATGTAATCGCGCACCGCGGCATCGCCGATGACCACGCCGGCGCGCTCGGCCGACAACTTCGCTACCTGCTCGTCGATCAGCTGATCGAGCAGCTTGCGCTTGTTGTCGATGCTTTCGAACGCACGCGGATCGAAGTTCTCGCCCTGCTGCTCGCGCGCCTGGATGCGCGCCTGCTCGAAGCGGGTACGGAACTGTTCCGTGCTCACTTCGTGGTGCTGCCACAGCAGCGACACCGGCCACCACGACGGCGCCGACGACCACCACGACGGCGGCGCCTGCACCTTGGCGACATTGTTGGCACCGACGCCACCGAGGTAGCTGTTGTCGATGACGAACAGGAACGGAATCATCAACAGACCGATGATCGCGGTGGCGATCCAGCCCGAGGTCTTTTCGCGAAGTTTCTGCAGCATTGGGAACCGACGGCCTATTGGCGAGCCGCGCAGTTTAACCCGCTTCACGCCTTGCGGCAGAACCGGCGGCCCGGCAACCCGCGCCCGCTCATGCGCCGCGGCGGCAATCGGGGGCGAACGCCAGCGCGCTGCGGAAAAAAAGAAACCCCCGATCGCTCGGGGGTTTCGCGTACAAATGGCGGAGTGGACGGGACTCGAACCCGCGACCTCCGGCGTGACAGGCCAGCATTCTAACCGACTGAACTACCACTCCGCGTTTGAACGGAGGCGGGCGCGAGGCCCGCTTTCCCGGAGCTGCCGGGCCGACGCTGGCGCGTGGCGGCGACTGCGAGAAACGAAACCCCCGATCGCTCGGGGGCTTCGGTACAACTGGCGGAGTGGACGGGACTCGAACCCGCGACCTCCGGCGTGACAGGCCAGCATTCTAACCGACTGAACTACCACTCCGCTTTTGAAACCTGTCGCTTGGTGCTCTGGTGGGTGCTGAGGGTTTCGAACCCCCGACCCTCTCCGTGTAAAGGAGACGCTCTACCGCTGAGCTAAGCACCCTAGCGAGTCGATTAGTTTACGGCATCCTTCAGCGCTTTACCAGCCTTGAACGTCGGATTCTTCGACGCGGCGATCTTGATGGAGTCGCCGGTCTTCGGGTTGCGGCCGGTGCGCTCGGCACGGTCGCGCACCTGGAAGGTGCCGAAGCCCACGAGCGTGACGCTGTCGCCCTTCTTCAGGGCCTTGGTCACTTCCGACACGAAGGCGTCGATGGCACGACCGGCTTCGGCCTTGGAGATATCGGCGGCAGCGGCGATCGCGTCGTTCAGTTCGGCTTTATTCATTTCTTGATGACTCCATGTGCGGCAGAAGACCGCGGATTGAGGATCGGGTGTCGGCGTGGCCTGCCTCGCCTGGGCGAGACCCCGATGGATATGTTTTGCACTACCAAGCACGCCCGTTCGCGGTGCTCGCAAGCGCTGCATTTATACCAGCGGGTCCCTACCCGCGCAAGCCGAAAAGCCAACAACGGCGCGGGTTTGAGCCGTTTGCGCGGGTACGGTTCAGCGCGCGTCAGTGCTTGACGCGCGGGTTCGAGGATGCTTTCTGCTTGCGCCGCGACGGTGCCTGTTCGGCATCGGCGGCGGGCTTGGGCGCGAGCGGACGCTCCAGTGCCAGATCCAGCACTTCGTCGATCCACTTCACCGGCACGATCTTCAGATCGCGGGTGACGTTCTCCGGGATGTCGGCCAGATCCTTGCGATTCTCCTCGGGGATCAGCACGGTGCGGATGCCGCCGCGCAGTGCGGCCAGCAGCTTCTCCTTGAGTCCGCCGATCGCCGAGACGCGGCCGCGCAGCGTGATCTCGCCGGTCATCGCCACCTCCGACTTGACCGGCACCTTGGTCAGCATCGACACCAGCGAGGTCACCATCGCGATGCCGGCACTGGGGCCGTCCTTCGGCGTGGCGCCGTCCGGCACGTGCAGGTGGACGTCGTGCTTCTGCAGGAAGTCCGCCTCGATGCCGAGCCGCTCGGCGCGCGAGCGCACCACCGACAGCGCGGCCGACGCCGATTCCTTCATCACGTCACCAAGCTGGCCGGTCAGGATCACCGCGCCCTTGCCCGGAACCAGGGTCGATTCGATCTGCAGCAGATCGCCGCCGACCTCCGTCCAGGCCAGGCCGGTCACCAGGCCGATCTCGTTCTGCTCCTCGGCACGGCCGAAGTCGTAACGGCGCACGCCCAGGTACTTGTCCAGGTTCTTCGAGCCGACGCTCACGCGCGCCTTGTCCTTGCGCACGGCACCCTTCTTCGCTGCGGCCTTCTTCGCCGGGGCGGCCGGCTGCGGACCGGCCAGCGCGATCTCCTTGACCACCTTGCGGCAGATCTTGGCGACTTCGCGTTCGAGGTTACGCACACCGGATTCGCGCGTGTAGTAGCGCACGATGTCGCGGATCGCGTCGGCGCCGATCTCCAGCTCGTCCTGCTTCAGGCCATTGGCCTTGAGCTGCTTGGGCACCAGATAGCGCGCGGCGATATTGAGTTTCTCGTCCTCGGTGTAGCCGGGGATGCGGATCACTTCCATGCGGTCCAGCAACGGGCCGGGGATGTTCAGCGAATTGGAGGTCGCCACGAACATCACTTCGGACAGGTCCAGGTCCACTTCCAGGTAGTGGTCGTTGAAGGCGTTGTTCTGCTCGGGGTCGAGCACTTCCAGCAGCGCCGAGGAGGGATCGCCGCGGAAGTCCATCGACATCTTGTCGATCTCGTCGAGCACGAACAGCGGGTTCTTGCTGCCGACCTTGTTGAGGTTCTGCACGATGCGACCCGGCATCGAACCGACGTAGGTCCGGCGATGACCGCGGATCTCCGCCTCGTCGCGCACGCCGCCCAGCGACATGCGCACGAACTTGCGGTTGGTCGCCTTGGCGATGGACTGGCCCAGCGAGGTCTTGCCCACGCCCGGCGGCCCGACCAGGCACAGGATCGGCCCCTTCATCTGCTTCACCCGCGACTGCACCGCCAGGTACTCGAGGATGCGGTCCTTGACCTTCTCCAGGCCGTAGTGATCGGCGTCGAGGGTTTCCTGCGCGACCTTCAGGTCCTTGCGCACCTTGCTGCGCCTCTTCCACGGCACGCCCAGCAGCCAGTCGAGGTAGTTGCGCACCACCGCGGCTTCGGCCGACATCGGCGACATCTGCTTGAGCTTGTTGAGTTCGGCCTTGGCCTTGGTCTCCACCGGCTTGGGCATGCCGGCCTCGGCGATCTTGCGCGCCAGCTCCTCCAGTTCGCCCGGCGCATCGTCGAGGTCGCCCAGTTCCTTCTGGATCGCCTTCATCTGCTCGTTGAGGTAGTACTCGCGCTGGCTCTTCTCCATCTGCGACTTGACCCGGCCGCGGATGCGCTTTTCCAGCTGCTGCACGTCGATCTCGCCATCGACCAGGCCGACCAGCATCTCCAGGCGCTCGCCCACTTCCAGCGTTTCCAGCAGGCGCTGCTTGTCGGCCAGGCGCACGCCGATGTGCGCGGCGATGGTGTCGGCCAGGCGGCCGGGCTCGTCGATGCCGGACAGGGTCTGCAGCAGTTCCGGCGGCAGCTTGCGGTTGGTCTTGACGTATTGCTCGAACAACGACATCAGCGAGCGCGCGATCGCCTCGACCTCGCGCTCCTCGCGCGATTCGGCGGCATCGATCTCGCGGCCTTCGCCCTGCAGCGCACCATCGCGCTCGGCGACCTTGTCGACGCTGACCCGCGACAGGCCTTCGACCAGCACCTTGATGGTGCCGTCGGGCAGCTTCAGCAGTTGCAGCACCTGCGCCAGCGTGCCGACGTTGTAGAGGTCGGCCGCCGCCGGGTCGTCGGTCTCGGCGGATTTCTGCGCGACCAGCAGGATGCGCTTGTCGGCCTCCATCGCGTGCTCGAGCGCGCGCATGGATTTGTCGCGACCGACGAACAGCGGGATGACCATGTGCGGGAAGACCACGACGTCGCGCAATGGCAGGACCGGCAGGTCGAGGACTTCGGATTGGGACTGGGCCATGAGGATTCCGATTTGGGAGGCGGGAACGCGATGCGGGCGGCCATAAAAACGCCGATGGCCCCGTTATGGGGCCATCGGCTGGACGATGCAAGGGGAGGAAGAAACCCCCTTTTGGTTCAGCAACTTACCGGAGCACAGGGAGGCCGCGACCGGTCGCTGCGCCCGCCCCGTCCGGAAGTCACTCCGCGGAGGCGACCTTGGGCGCCGCCGGCGGGGTCTGGTAGATCAGGTACGGCTCGGACTTGTGTTCGATCACCGACTCGTCCACCACCACCTTGCTGACGTTCTCCTGCGACGGCAGCTCGTACATCGTGTCCAGCAGCACCGACTCGACGATGGTGCGCAGGCCGCGCGCGCCGGTCTTGCGCTTGAGCGCCTTCTTGGCGATGGCCAGCAGCGCGTCCTGGCGGAACTCCAGTTCCACGCCTTCCATCTCGAACAGCTTCTTGAACTGCTTGGTGATGGCGTTCTTGGGCTCGGTGAGGATCTTGATCAGCGCCGGCTCGTCCAGTTCCTCGAGCGTGGCGACCACCGGCAGGCGGCCGACGAACTCGGGGATCAGGCCGAACTTGATCAGGTCTTCCGGCTCGACCTCGGCCAGGATCTTGCCGACCTCGCGCTTGCGCTCGGAACTCTTGACCTTGGCGCCGAAGCCGATGCCGCCGGCGTCGTTGGAGCGCTGCTGGATCACCTTGTCCAGGCCTGCGAACGCGCCGCCGCAGATGAACAGGATGTTCTTGGTGTCCACCTGCAGGAATTCCTGCTGCGGATGCTTGCGCCCGCCCTGCGGCGGCACCGAGGCGACCGTGCCTTCGATCAGCTTCAGCAGCGCCTGCTGCACGCCTTCGCCGGACACGTCGCGGGTGATCGACGGGTTTTCGCTCTTGCGCGAGATCTTGTCGATCTCGTCGATGTAGACGATGCCCTGCTGCGCCTTGTCGACGTCGTAGTCGCACTTCTGCAGCAGCTTCTGGATGATGTTCTCCACGTCCTCGCCGACGTAGCCGGCTTCGGTCAGCGTGGTCGCATCGGCGATGGTGAACGGCACGTTGAGCAGGCGCGCCAGCGTTTCGGCCAGCAGCGTCTTGCCCGAACCGGTCGGACCGACCAGCAGGATGTTGGACTTGGCCAGTTCGACCTCGTCGTTCTTCTGCCGGCTCTCGATGCGCTTGTAGTGGTTGTACACGGCCACGGCGAGCGTGCGCTTGGCGCGCTGCTGGCCGATCACGTACTGGTCGAGCACTTCGAGGATCTCGCGCGGCTTGGGCAGGCTGCTGCGTGCCGACTGCGCCTTCTCCTCGAGCTCCTCGCGGATGATGTCGTTGCACAACTCGACGCATTCGTCGCAGATGAACACGCTGGGCCCGGCGATCAGCTTACGGACCTCGTGTTGACTCTTGCCGCAGAACGAGCAGTACAGGATCTTGTTGCTGTCGCCGGAACGGCCTTGCCGGTCTTCGCTCATTGCTTCGCTTACCCAGTTACCCCACCCGATGAACGGGGGTTCGATTTCGAGAATAGCACAGGGCCGGGAGGACGCTAGCCCGACCCCGGCCCTGCGGAATACGCTGCGTTTTGCAGTACATGCAAGCCTTATGCCGGCTGGATGGACTCATCCGGACGACGCTCCAGGACCTGGTCGACGAGGCCGTAGGCCTGCGCGTCGATGGCGCTCTTGAAGTTGTCGCGCTCGGTGTCGCGGGCGATGGTCTCCAGCGACTGGCCGGTGTGCTTGGCCAGGATTTCGTTCAGCCGCGCGCGAAGGGTCAGGATCTCGCGGGCGTGGATGTCGATGTCGGTGGCCTGGCCCTGGAAGCCGCCCAGCGGCTGGTGGATCATCACCCGCGAGTTCGGCAGCGCATAGCGCTTGCCGGCCGCGCCCGACGCCAGCAGCAGCGCGCCCATCGAGGCGGCCTGGCCAACGCAGATGGTGCTCACGTCCGGCTTGATGTACTGCATGGTGTCGTAGATCGCCATGCCGGCGGTGACCACGCCGCCCGGCGAGTTGATGTAGATGCTGATGTCCTTCTCCGGATTGTCCGCTTCCAGGAACAGCAGCTGGGCCACGATCACATTGGCCATGTGGTCGTCGATCGGGCCAACCAGGAAGATCAGGCGCTCCTTCAGCAGGCGCGAATAGATGTCGTAGGCGCGCTCGCCGCGGCTGGTCTGTTCGACCACCATCGGAACCAGATTCAAGGCCTTGGTCACATTGTCCACGCGGTGATCTCCTGCTGCTCGGGGTCCGTCCCTGCACGGGGGTGTGCAGGGCTTCGCATCGTGTTGCGCCCCGCCGCCGCGGGGAGGTGAAACGGGATCCGCGTCGCGCAGGTCGGCTGCGCAACGCGGCGACGCGTCGTCTTATTGACGGATCGCGTCCTGGAACGACATCGCCTGCTCGGTGTGCTGGGCGCGCTCGGCGATCCAGTCGATCACCTGCTCTTCCATCACGCGGCTCTGCAGTCCCCCCATCAATTGGGGATCGTTGCGGTACATCTCAATGACCTGCTCCGGCTCTTCGTAGGTCGAGGCGATCAGGCGCAGCGTCTCCGAGACCCGCTTCGGGTCCAGGCGCAGTTCGTTGCGGCGGGCGACCTCGCCGACCAGCAGGCCGACCAGCACGCGCTTGCGTGCGGCGTCCATGAAGCCCTGGTGGGCGTCGTCCGGCACCTGGCCCGGGTCGCGACCGGAACGGCGCAGTTGCTCGACCTGCTGCGCCAGCATGGCGCGCGCCTCGTTCTCGACCAGGCGCGGCGGCATCTCCACCGACGCGTAGGCGGCGATCAGCTGCTCGCCCACTTCGCGACGCAGGCGGTTCATCAGCGCGCCCTTGAGCTCGCGCTCCAGGTTGATGCGGATGTCCTTGCGGAACTGCTCGGCATCGCCGCTCTTCACGCCGAAGCTCTTGATGAACTCCTTGTCCACCTCCGGCAGCACCGGCGCGGCCACGTCGACCGCCTTCACGTGCACCTGGACCTGCTTGCCGGCGAACTGCGGCACGCGCCAGTCGGCCGGGAAGTCGACGGTCAGCGTCTTCTCTTCGCCCTTGGACAGGCCGACCAGGCCCTGCTCGATCGCCGGGAACATGACGCCCGAGCCGATCACGCTGCTGCCTTTCTCCACGCCCTCGGCCGGCAGACGCTCGTCGCCGACCTGCGACCAGGTCTCCAGGGTCACCAGGTCGCCGTCCTGCGCCGGACGTGCGGCCGGCTGCCAAGTGCGACGCTGCAGGCGCAGGTTCTCGATCATCTGCTCGATGTCGGCGTCGGTGACCTCGGCGGTGTGGCGGATCACCTGCAGCGTGGACACGTCGATGTCGCCGAAGTCCGGCACCACTTCGAAGGTGGCCACGAACTGCAGCTCGTTGTCGCCGGCGCGGTCGATGCGCGGATTGCCGGCCAGACGCAGTTCGTGCTCGCGCACGGCCGAGTCGAAGGTCTCGCGCAGCAGGCCGTCCAGCGCCTCGGCGCGGATCTGCGGCCCGAAGCGCTGCTCGATCACCTTGGCCGGAATCTTGCCCGGACGGAAGCCCTTGATCCGCGCGGTGCGCGCGACTTCGCGCAGGCGGCCGCCGACATGGGTTTCCAGGCGATCCTCCGGCAGGGTGAAGGTCAGACGCCGTTCCAGGGTACCGGTGGTTTCGATCGAAGCTTGCATGTGGACTCCTGCCACCGGGAGCCCACGGCTCTCGGCACGATGTAGAAAAGTACGGGTTGGCGCGGGCACGGGACAGCCGCCGCAGCCGGATAGTTTCGCCTATTCCCGCGGCGCCTGCCAGCGCAGGGCCGGAAGGCCGCGGCGGCGACGCCGAACCCGCCATCGCCGCGAGGGGCCGCTGGGGGCTGGATGGTGCGAAAGAGGGGACTCGAACCCCTACGCCTTGCGGCACTGGTACCTAAAACCAGGGCGTCTACCAATTCCGCCACTTTCGCGCTGTGGCGCCGGATGACGCCTACCGGCACATTGTTGCAGGCCGGCCGGCAAAGAAAAAGGCACCTGCCGGAGCAGGTGCCTTTCGTTTTGGTGGGCCGTCAAGGATTCGAACCTTGGACTTATTGATTAAGAGTTAGGACTAGCAAGCTTAAAAAACAAAGACTTGGGCTCGCTTTTTTTCCCGGTGAGGCCAGGCAAGACCCTTGCGGTATGCGGCACCGGCGCACAATTTTCCCGGCCAAAACTACCTCGCCGCGCCCCCCGCTCACCCCTGCTACCGCACCCGCGCGACCATGCCGTGGCGATCGCGCGTGGCCACCACCTGGTGGTCGACCAGCAGCTCGCGCCGGCGCCGGCCGGCGTGGCAATGGCGATCCGGTGCAGCGCTGCCGACCGAATGTCCCTCCTGGCCAGCGGTCGCCTCCAGCGGCATCGTAGCGATCGAGGTGCGTCAGCATGGCCACCACCAGCCTGCCGCGACGAGAGTGCCGGCGATAGCAGCGGCTGTGGCAAGCCCCGTCAGGCCGGACCATATCTCAATTTTTCAGGTGATCATCGGAGAAAGGTAATTTAGGTAACTTGCATAAAAATACTTGGAATTGTTCAATATATTCAAAGACATAGATTGATTTTTCAAAGGTATTCAGGGGTAATATTGAGGTAGCCGAATTACCTTTTGCAGAGGTAGTCTGACCCTCTAAAAAAGTCCCTTTAAATCAATGACATTAATTTTCCGATTCGGCGGATTACCTCAGATTACCTCGACGGGTAACGTCATATTTTTTTAATCAATTATTTAAGCTTGAACTGACCCATCGAATTACGTGGTTACCTCTTCCCGATGTCATCTTGAAATTCCGGCGATCAGGCGGGTAGCCGCTGCGGCGCGCAGGAGGGCGCTACGAAGGGGCCACCCGCGCAGGGTTCCGCAGGGGCAGACGCCCTACTGGAACCGCCCTGAGCGCCAGCAGCGGCGCGCCCGCCCGGGCGGCGCAGGGCCGCAGAAAAACAGGCGCATGAAGACCGCAGGCGTGGCGGGGCGACGACTGCGCGCGCCAAGTCACCCGGAGCCGTGCCTCAGCGTCAGACCGAACGCCACAACCGGTTTACGATCGCCGCTTCGGCTTGGGGCACTAGTTGTAAGCAAGTTGGGCATGCCAGTTGAGACCCGATCTGGTCTAAGATCGGGGGGGGGCTAGGACCTAGATGAACACCAGATGAGGGGCGAGCCTTGACTTCCATGGAAGCGCGCTATTGCGGGCTCATAACATTGAGGTTATAATGCCCAACTGGACAGTAGACCTATTCCCTCAGGTCGAGGAGTTCCTGAATGGCTTGGCTCCCGCTGAACTTGCACGTGTCTCTAGTGTCATCAGCCTTCTTGAGCAAGCCGGCTCTCGCTTGCCGGAGCCCCACTCAAAGCTCATTCGGAGCCCTAACAACTGGAAGTTAAGAGAGCTTCGCATCCGCTACGGTCAACATTGCTACAGGATCCTGTACGCATTTGATACGAGGAGGCATGCCTGCCTCTTGGTTGCCGCAGATAAGGCCGAATATGGTTTCGAAGCGTTCTATGACGACCACGTCTCCACCGCCGACCGTCTGATGAAGGAGCATGAGCAGGCCCTCAAAGCCAAGGCGCAAGCCTCAGAGTCAGAACGCGGCAAGGTAGCGAAGCGCCAACAGCCCGGCAAAGTGCGAAAAAGAAAAAGGGGACCCCAATGACAAGCTTCCGCGACTACCTCGCGAAACGCGGCCTAACAGACGACACCGAGTTCATGTCGCATCTGTCCGATGCCGTGTTCGCTCTACCTCTAGCAGCACTGCGCGAGCAGGCCTCAATAAGTCAAAGCGCTCTAGCTAAGCGCCTGAACAAGTCGCAAGCAGCAGTTTCCAAGTTTGAATGTCGTAATGATTTTCTGCTGTCGACGTTCCATGAGTATGTTGAGGCTCTGGGCGGAAAGATTGATATCGTCATTTCCGTTGGCGAGAAAGCGTTTGGTCTCAAGGAAGAGAAAGATGACGACGGCTCTCGCTACTTTTGCCTTGAGGCAAAAAAAGCGCGGGCAAGCAAGTCGGCGGCTATACTCAAATTCGCTGCGAATGATTTCGCCACGCTTGAGAGCCGCAAGCGTCCTTCTCCCACTGCGAGCAGTTGGGCGAACGCTCAGGCATCCCTCAGCGCTGGCCACACCCAATCATCAACCTATATTCGTTTACTATTAGATGCAGCCACTGAGAAAGCAGCTAACGATGAAACCCAGTCCGCTGCAGCTTGAAAAAACTGAGTATCCTGCGATCAGCGTGCGTGCCAATCCTTCGGCAGAGAGCAAGCTGCTGGATGTTGCATTGCCCGTTAAAGTTGAGGCGAGTGTGTTCTATGAACTCGACGGACGCCACTTTGCTCGCCTCAGCTTGTCGCAGCACAACAAACTCTATCCGTATGAGGTCGACATCGAGGCATTTACGATGTTCTCGATCGATGCGGCTGGATGCGCAGCGGCCTACAAAAGCGCGTTCAACCCTGGAGTAATTGCTGCAAATATAGCCAGAATCCTCTATTCCGGAGCTAGGGAGTTACTCGCTTTCGTTACTTCGCGGGCCCCCTATGGAGTAGCCCCTATTGAAAGCGTCATTATTGAGCCTCAAGACGTCGAGATTCAGTTTGAAGAAAATGAGATAGATCAAATTCTGGAGAAAATATTCAGCTATTCTCCAGAAAAAATCGCTGACCTCAAAGAGCGAGCCAACAGAATAAGTGAAAAGCCGGCTCTTGAGGCAAAAGCTACAGAAAAACAGGAAAAAGCTAAGAAATCTAGCAAAAAAAAGAAGGCAGATTAAAAAAGGGGCGAATACGCCCCTTTTTTATGGTTCTTCACCCAACTCCGGGAAGGCAGCGCGGATCTTTAGGAAGAAGTAGGCGTCGTCGCGGTAGCCATAGGCGATGCGTTTGATGACCTTGATGCGGTTGTTGATGCCCTCGACCAAGCCGGTGTGCATCGGCCAGCGCACCCGACTGAGGATGCCGCGCCAGTAGGGGCGCAGGCATTTGGCGAAGTGCATCAACGCCGGGATGCCGCTCTCCTGGGCGTGGCATAGCCACTGTTTCCAGGCACTGCGCCAGGCCCAGGCCGAGGCCGCGTTCCACAGCGCCTTGAGTTGCTCCTTCATCACGTAGACCGCAAGCAACGACCGGTTGGCGTCCAGCACCTCGGCCAGGCGCATCTGTTCGGTGTCCTTCAGATTCGCCGGGTTGCGCAGCAGCAGCCAGTGTGCGCGCTTGACCACCTGGCGCGCGGGCTTGTCATGGCGCAGCTGGTTGGCTGCATCCACCCGTACCCGGCTGATCACCTCGCGACCGTACTTGGCGACCACGTGGAACAGGTCGTAGACCACGCGCGCGTTTGGGCAGTGCTGCCGCACCTGCAGGTCGTAAGCGGCGTTCATGTCCATCGCCACCGCCTCGATCTTCCGGCCCGAGCAACTCGAAGAACGGCCTGACCTCGGCCCGGGAGCGTCCGCGGCCCACCCACAGCACCCGCTTGCGCCCCACATCGACCACCACCGTGGCGTAGCGGTGGCCCTTCTGGATCGCGAACTCATCCATCGCAATCCGGCATACGCCATCCAGGTCCACCGGCCCCACGCGTCGCTCCAGCGCCCGGAAGTCGATCGCCTTGGCCGTCTTCCAGTCGATCTCGTGCCAGCGGGCGGCATGCCGAACCGATGTCGCTGCACACAGCCGGGCCACGCTGCCGGCCAGCCGCCGCGTCACCCGGGAATGAGCATCAAGCCAATCCAACTGTTCCAGCCTCGGGCCGCACCGCGGGCATGCCAGCCGCAGCCGCTCGACCTCCAACTCTACCGGGTCGTCAAATACCGGCAGATCGCGGATCCGGCGGACCGTGCGGTCGTGGATCGCCTCGACTTCCTCGCCACAGCCGCTGCAGCGATGAACATGGTCAGGCCTGGGTGTCAGTTCCAGCACCAGCCAGCGGCGCTCTCCGCGTTGCTCGTGCCGCCAGTGCTCAACCCGATATCCCACCCAGCCTCCCAGCTGGGACATACAATCCCCGTCGGCCATGGCCGGCCCCCAGTTTGTTGCCTTAGACATCAGCAAGTCTGCCGGGTCGGCCGTGCGCCTCTCTCCACTCACTTGGGAGATGAACCGTTTTTATTACCGCCGCACCCGGAGGGCGGCCGGCTGCTCAAGCGCACCAAAGCCTATGCCGACGCCCGCCTCTCCGAGTTGCACGCGATCGTCGAGGCGACCACATGCGAGCACGCCCGAGGTACCCTCTCCTACCTGCGCTCCCGATTCGAGGCCTCGACCGAGTTCGCGGAGCTGTCGGCCGAAACGAAGCGCGACTACCGCTGGTGCAGCGAAGTCGCCTGCACCTACGTCCTCAAGGATGGATCGCCGTTCGGGCAGTTGCAGATTGCGCGCATGACGGTCCCGATGATTCAGCGCCTGGTCGAGACCCTGGCGGCTGGCCGGGAAGCATCCAAGCTGCAGCCGGCGGTCGAGGCGAGGCCAAGTAAGGCCAATCACGTCCTGCGCTATCTGCGCGGGACGTTCGGCTGGGGCATCCGGCACGGCCTGTGCACGCACAACCTGGCCAAGGGGCGTGCGCTAGGTCAAGGAGAAGGCCGACCATCGCACGCCCGAGCCGGAGGTGTTCGCCACCCTGCTCGCGTTCGTCGAGGAGCGCGGACGGCGGAAGGCACACACCTTGGGCAGCGTGCCCCCCCCCCCCCCTATCTGGCTGCCGTGATGAGGCTCGCTTACAACCTGCGCCTGCGGGGGGATCGAGGTCACAGACCTGACGGATGCCCATGCTCAGGAAGACGGGGTGCGCAGCGAGCGGCGGAAGGGGTCGCGCGACAACGTCACGCTCTGGAACGACGAGCTGCGCGCGACCTGGGCCTGGCTAGCCAACTACCGCGCGAAGGTCATGGAAGCACACAAGGCGCCGGTGCAGCTCAAGCCCGAGCGGCGCCAGCTGCTGGTGAGCCAGTCCGGCACGCCCCTGCGGAAATCGTTCCTCGACAGTGCCTGGCAGCGCATGACCCCCATGGCGCTCAAGGAGAAGGTGATCGACGCCGAAACGCGGTTCGGCCTGCACGGCCTCAAGCACCGCGGCATCACCAACACCGCCGGCAACCAGGCCAACAAGCAGGACGCCGCGGGCCACGCCAACCCGGAGACGACGAACCGGTATGCCCACGACCTGCCGCTGGTGCCGCCACCCACGCGCAAGTAGTGCGTTCCCGGCGTATTTTTCCCGGGAATTTTCCCGGCGCATAGAAAAACAGCCACTTGGCTTGCGCTAAGTGGCTGTTTTATTTGGTGGGCCGTCAAGGATTCGAACCTTGGACCTATTGATTAAGAGTCAACTGCTCTACCAACTGAGCTAACGGCCCTGAAACTGAGTCACACATTCTATGTGCTTTTTTGCTTCGTTGCAACACCCCGCGAAGCATCGGGTCACGCGATTCAATGGGGTGGCTGAGGGGACTCGAACCCCCGACATCTGGAATCACAATCCAGTACTCTAACCAACTGAGCTACAGCCACCATTGAAACCTTGAATCTCCCGCCCGGCGCCGGTGTTGGCGCGCCCGACAGGAATCGAACCTGTAACCGCCGGCTTAGAAGGCCGGTGCTCTATCCAGTTGAGCTACGGGCGCCCTGGCTGGATTGTCGCATTCCTTTCCGCCGTTGGACATCGGATTGGTCGGGGTAGAGGGATTCGAACCCCCGACATCCTGCTCCCAAAGCAGGCGCGCTACCAGACTGCGCTATACCCCGGCGGAACATCCCTCGCGGCCAAGGCCGGAAAGGTCGGCTATTGTGGGAAGCTTGTGGCCCGCTGTCAACGTCGCATGCGCGCAACATCGCCTGCGCTATGCTCACGGCTTGCCATCGGCACCGGCCGAGCGCCACTTTCGAAGGAGAAAACAGCATGTTTCGCAGCGGCAATCCCGCATTGAAGGACTCCACCTTCCTCGACCTCGGCAGCGGCGCGGTGGTCGCCCGCGACAGCGGCGTGATGACCCTGAACGGCACCGCCAACAAGACCGGCGTGCTGTTGATGCTGAGCGTGATCACCGCCGTGTTCGCCTGGAGCCAGTCGATCTCGGTCGACGCCGCGGGCAACGAGACGATCGCCCCGGGCGTGGTCGGCTACGCGCTGGGCGGCGCCATCGGCGGCTTCATCCTGGCCATGATCACCATCTTCAAGAAGAACTGGGCGCCGATCACCGCGCCGCTGTACGCGCTGGTGGAAGGTTTCTTCCTCGGCTCGATTTCGGCGGTCTACGAGCACCGATTCAACGGCATCGTGCTGCAGGCGGTGCTGCTGACCTTCGGCACCCTGTTCGCGATGCTGTTCGCCTACCGCAGCGGCATGATCAAGGCCACCGAGAATTTCAAGCTGGGCGTGGTCGCGGCCACCGGCGGCATCGTCCTCGTGTACCTGGCGACCATGGTGCTGGGCTTCTTCAACATCCAGATCCCCTACATCCACGCCTCCGGCACGGTCGGCATCCTGTTCAGCCTGTTCGTGGTGGTGGTGGCGGCGCTGAACCTGGTGCTGGACTTCGACTTCATCGAAAGCGGCGTCGAACAGGGCGCACCCAAGTATATGGAGTGGTACGGCGCGTTCGGCCTGATGGTGACGCTGGTGTGGCTGTACCTGGAGTTCCTGCGCCTGCTGTCGAAGCTGCAGTCGCGGAATTGAAGCCGGGAGTCGGGAATCGGGATTGGGGAATCGCAAGAGCGACTTCCCTTGATCGATGAGCTGAAGCGGCTTCAGACAACCTGCAAGCAAAAGAAAGGGCGCCCTGGGCGCCCTTTCTTTTTGTGCGATCTTCCGGCGCGCTCAGAGGCGGCGGGCGATGGCCTGGGCGAAGCCCATGGTGTTGCCGCTGCCGCCCAGGTCCGGGGTCAGCCCATCCTTGGCTTCCAGGGTGGCGACGATGGCGTTGCGCAGGCGCTCGGCGTTCTGCGGCTGGCCGATGTGGTCCAGCAGCTGCGCCGCGCCCAGCAGCAGCGCGCACGGGTTGGCCTTGCCCTGCCCGGCGATGTCCGGGGCCGAGCCGTGCACGGCTTCGAAGATCGCCGCGTCCACGCCGATGTTGGCGCCCGGGGCCAGGCCCAGGCCGCCGACCAGGCCGGCGCACAGGTCCGACAGGATGTCGCCGAACAGGTTGGTGGTGACGATGATGTCGAACTGCTCCGGACGCATCACCAACTGCATGCAGGCGTTGTCGACGATCATTTCCTGGAATTCGATCTCCGGGTAGTTCGCCGCCACTTCACGCGCCACCTTCAGGAACAGGCCGGAGGTGGACTTGATGATGTTGGCCTTGTGCACCGCGGTGACCTTCTTGCGGCCGGTCGCGCGGGCCAGGTCGAAGGCATAGCGGACGATGCGCTCGGAGCCCTTGCGGGTCACCTTGGCCATCGACAGCGCGGTCTCGCCGTCGGCGGACACTTCCTGGCCTTCGCTCAGGTAGGCGCCTTCGGTGTTCTCGCGCACGGTGATCAGGTCCACGCCGGCACCGAAACGCGACTTGGTGTTCGGGAACGACTTGGCCGGACGCACGTTGGCGTACAGGTCGAACTGGCGGCGCATGGCCACGTTGATCGAGCTGAAGCCCTCGCCCACCGGCGTGGTCAGCGGGCTCTTCAGCGCCACCTTGTTCTTGCGGATCGACTCCAGCGTGGCGGCCGGCAGCAGATCGCCGTGCTTCTCCAGCGCCACCAGGCCCGCGTCGGCGTATTCGTAGGTGAGGCCGGCGTTCAGCGCGTCGAGCACGAACAGCGTGGCGTCCATGATCTCCGGGCCGATGCCATCGCCACGGATGACCGTGATTGTCTGCGTCATAGGGTTGCGGTTTCCGTACAAGAAGGGGGAGCGCCGCCCGGGAGCCGGGACTGCAGGCGCAAGGAGGTTTCAGCGGTAATTATGCCCGAAGCCGGTGAAGGCGCCCAAAACCGGACGGCCGCCGGCGCGGTGCCGGCGGCCGTCGACAGGCCGCGGCGGGCTCAGTCGTGCGCGTGCTGCGCCGGGGCGGCGGCCTCGCCGGCCTCCAGCGTGTCGAGGAAGTCCACCGCGCGGCGCAGGTGCGGAATCACGATCGATCCGCCGACCACCAGGCCCACCGAGAAGGTCTCGAAGAACTCCTCGCGGCTGACCCCGGCCTCCTTGCACTGGGCCACGTGGTAGCTGATGCAGTCGTCGCAGCGCAGCACCAGCGAGGCGACCAGGCCGAGCAGTTCCTTGGTCTTCACGTCCAGAGCGCCGGCCTGGTAGGTCTGGGTGTCCAGCGCGAAGAAGCGCCGCACCACCTGGTTCGGCTCGGCCAGGATGCGATGGTTCATGCGCTGGCGGAACTCGGTGAACTCGCGGACGCGGTCCTGCCCGGACGCGCCGCCCTCGCCCGTCGCGGCGCCGCTCATGCCTGCGCCTCGGGGGCGTGGCCGTCGAGCAACGGTTCCAGCTTGCCGGCGCGGTGCAGCGCCATCATGTCGTCGTAGCCGCCGACGTGGACGTCGCCGACGAAGATCTGCGGCACGCTGGTGCGCCGCGCCAGGGCGACCATCTTCTCGCGCTCGGCCGGGTCCAGGTCGATCCGCACCTCGTTCCAGGTGCGGCCCTTGCTCTTGAGGAAGTTCTTGGCCGCCACGCAATACGGGCAGATCGCGGTGGAATAGAGGGTGATCGGCGGGCCGTCGGCGTGGCCGGTGTCGGCAGTTGGGTTGTCCACGGGAAACTCCGGGCGGTGTAGAGGGTCCAAGCCACTATGGTAGCGGCCGGGTGGATTTTCGAGGCCGCTGCCGCAACACTGCGAATCATCCCGGATTCACCGCCGTCCCGGCCGCCACCCGGCGTCCGCCTGTCCTCTTGGAGCCCGTCTTGCGCCTGCTGCCGCTCGCCTTCGCGATCACCCTGGCCACCGCCCGCGCCGTGGCGCCGGCCCAGGAGAACAAGCTGCCGGACATCGGCTCCTCCGCCGGCGAGCTGCTGACCCCGGCGCGCCAGGCCGAGTACGGCAAGATGATGCTGGCCGAGTTGCGCAGCTACGGCTACGTGCTCGAGGACCCGCTGATCGACGACTGGCTGCAGACCATGGGCACCCGGCTCGGCGCCAACAGCGACCAGCCGCAGCAGAAGTTCACCTTCTTCATGCTGCGCGACCGCCAGATCAACGCCTTCGCCACCCTCGGCGGCTACGTGGCGGTCAATGCCGGCCTGGTGCTGACCGCCGAGCGCGAGGACGAGGTGGCTGCGGTGCTGTCGCACGAGATCGCCCACGTCACCCAGCAGCACGTGCTGCGCGGGGTGGAGCGGGCGCAGCGCGACCAGATCCCGATCCTGCTCGGCATGCTCGCCGCGGTGGTCGCCGCGCAGCAGGCCGGCGGGCGCTCCAGCGGCGACGCCACTCAGGCGGCGATCGCCAGCGGCCTGGGGCTGATGCAGCAGCGGCAGATCGACTACACCCGCTCCAACGAATCGGAGGCCGACCGCCTGGGTATCCGCACCCTGGCGCGCAGCGGCTATGACGTCGATGCGATGGCCGGCTTCTTCGAGCGCATGTCGCTGGCGATGCGCGGCAACCAGGGCGGCTACAGCACCCCCGACTTCCTGATGACCCACCCGGTCACCACCACCCGCATCAGCGAGGCGCGCGAGCGCGCCGAGCAGATGAAGAAGAACACCCTGACCGTGACCACCAGCGTGCCCGGCGGCACCCTGCAGGAGCGGGTCGACCCGAACGACGTGTCGCTGAGCCAGCCGCTGGGCGCGCCCAGCAATCCGCTGCTGCCGGGCGGCCTGCAGTTGCCGTTCGCCAACTACGCGCGCGGCCCCAGCGGCCAGTTCGAGTGGGCCCGCGAGCGGCTGCGGGTGTTCAGCGCCAACACCCCTGCCGATGCGATCCGCGAGTACGAGGGCCTGCGCCAGGGCAGCAAGCAGGGCCTGAGCGATGCCCAGCGCTACGGCCTGGCGCTGGCCCGGCTGCGCGCCGGCGGCGGCGCACAGGACGTGGCGCAGACGCTGGACGGCCTGCTGCAGGCGCATCCGGACAACTGGTGGCTGACCGTGGCGGTGGCCGAGGCCGAGGCCAAGGCCGGCCGGCCCCAGGCCGCCGACCAGCGCTTCGAGGCGCTGGTCAAGCGGATGCCCAGCAACCGCGCGGTGGCGCTGAGCTATGCCACCGCCCTCAACGAACAGGGCGGCCGCCAGGCCGGCCAGCGCGCGCAGGCGGTGCTGCGGCCGCTCCTGGGGGCGGCCGCGGAGGATCCGGTGTTCCAGCGCACCTTCGCCCGCGCCTGCGAACTGGCCGGCGACGAGACCCGCGCCGGCGAGGCCTATGCCGAGGCCGCCTACCTGAACGGGCACCCGGAGCAGGCGCTGATCCAGCTCAACAACCTGAAGAAGCGCAGCGACCTGGACTATGTGGCGCGCGCGCGCATCGACGCGCGCATCGCCGCGATCACTCCAACGGTGCTGGAACTGCACCGCCAGGGCGTGCAGGACCCGGACATGCAACGGCGCTGAAACGCGCCCATGGCAGACGTCATTTAAACGTAATAAAACCGTAGTCTACTGGCGACCTTCCTCCCCAGTTCCACGGTGCCGTTGTGCAGAAACGCATCCTGATCGTCGACGACGAACCGGCCATCCGCGACATGGTCGCGTTCGCCCTGCGCAAGGGCGACTTCGAGCCGGTGCATGCCGGCGATGCCCGCGAGGCGCAGACCTCGATCGCCGACCGGGTCCCGGACCTGATCCTGCTGGACTGGATGCTGCCCGGCACCAGCGGCCTGGAACTGGCCCGGCGCTGGCGCAAGGATGCGATGACCCGCGAAGTGCCGATCATCATGCTCACCGCCCGCGGCGAGGAGAACGACCGGGTCGGCGGCCTGGAGGCCGGCGTCGACGACTACGTGGTCAAGCCGTTCTCCGCGCGCGAGCTACTGGCGCGGATCCGCGCGGTGATGCGTCGCACCCGCGAGGACGACGAGGACGGCAGCGTCTCGGTCGGCAGCCTGCGCATCGACGGCGCCGCGCACCGGGTGTTCGCCGGGGACGCCCCGGTGCCGATCGGCCCGACCGAGTACCGCCTGCTGCACTTCTTCATGACCCATCCCGAGCGCGTGTACAGCCGCGCGCAGTTGCTCGACCACGTCTGGGGCGGCAGCGTCTACGTGGAAGAGCGCACCATCGACGTGCACATCCGCCGCCTGCGCAAGACGCTGGAGCCGTTCGCGGTGGAAAACATGGTGCAGACCGTCCGCGGTTCCGGCTATCGCTTCTCTGCGTCCATCTGACCGCCAGCTTGGCCTGCTATAACGGCGGACGGATCACGATCCTTTGCGACAGAGTGCGTTCCCGATGCCCCGCCACATCCGCTCCGCCTGGTTGAAGACCCTCGGCACGCTCGCCGGCATGCTGCTGCTGGCGTTGCTGGCCGGCTGGATCGGCGGCCACGTGTGGATGGCGCTGACCCTGATGTCGCTGGGGGTGATGGGCTGGCACTACTGGCGACTGCGGCGGGTGCTGCGGCGGCTGACCGCGCGCCAGCGCTGGGAGCCGCCGGCCGGCACCGGGGTGTGGAACGAACTGGACCGGCTGCTGTACCGCAGCCAGGCGGAAATGCGCGTGCGCAAGCGGCGCCTGCTGGACATGCTGCGCGCCTACCGCGCCGCCGCCGCGGCGCTGCCCGACGCGGTGGTGGTGGTGGACCGCAACAGCCAGCGCATCCAGTGGTTCAACGAGGCGGCCGGCACCCTGCTCGGCCTGCGCCATCCCGGCGACCTCGGCGCGCCGGTGGTGGAGCGGCTGCAGCCGATGCCGCTGGCGCACTGGCTCAGCGCCGGTCGCAACGCCGAGCCGATGCTGGACATGCCCTCGCCGGTCGACGAGCGCCTGCGCCTGAACCTGCGCCTGATTCCCTATTCCGAGGACCACTGGCTGCTGGTCGCCCGCGACGTCAGCAAGCTGCTGCAACTGGAGCAGGTGCGCCGCGATTTCGTCGCCAATGTCTCGCACGAACTGCGCACGCCGCTGACCGTGGTCCATGGCTATCTGGACATGCTCGATCCGGAGGACTTCCCGGATTCGGGGCCGATGATCGCCGAGATGCGCAAGCAGTCGCAGCGCATGACCCAACTGGTCGAGGACCTGCTCACCCTGTCGCGGCTGGAATCGCAGGAGCACGCCAACGAGGAGTCGATCGCGATGGCGCCGATGCTGGCCACGCTGCGCCGCGAGGCCGAGGCGCACAGCCAGGGCCGGCACCGCATCGAGGTCCACGACGAGGCCGATTGCGACCTGGTCGGCTCCAACAAGGAGCTGCACAGCGCCTTCTCCAACCTGGTCACCAACGCGGTGCGCTACACCGCGGCCGGCGGCACCATCCGCATCACCTTCGCCCGCGAGGGCGACGGTGCGGTGCTGTCGGTGCGCGACAGCGGCTACGGCATTCCCGCGCATCACCTGCCGCGGATCACCGAGCGCTTCTACCGGGTCTCCAGCAGCCGTTCGCGCGAGAGCGGCGGCACCGGCCTGGGCCTGTCGATCGTCAAGCACGTGCTCGGCCTGCACCAGGCGCGGCTGGAGATCGAGAGCGAAGTCGGCAAGGGCAGCACCTTCTCCTGTCACTTCGGCGCCGGGCGCGTGCATCCGCGGCACGACCATGCCACCCTGACCTCCGCCTAACGAGTATCGCCATGCCCCGCGCCGCCGCCCTGCCGCCCACGCCGCCACCGGACGTTCCCAGCGATCCGCTGCGCGATCCGGCGCTGTACCTCAACCGCGAACTGTCGCAACTGGATTTCAATTTCCGGGTGCTGGCACAGGCGCAGGACCCGCAGGTGCCGTTGCTGGAGCGGCTGCGCTTCCTGTGCATCTCCTGCACCAACCTGGACGAGTTCTTCGAGATCCGCGCCGCCACCGTGCGCCATGCCCAGGAGTTCGGGCTGCCGCCGGCGCCGGACGGCATGAGCCCCAACGCCATCCTCAACGCGATCCACGACCGCGCCGCGCAACTGGTCGACCAGCAGTACCGCTGCTGGAACGAGGTGCTGCGTCCGGCGCTGAAGGACGCCGGCATCGGCGTTCTCGGCCGGCATTCCTGGAACGCGCGACAGAAGCGCTGGCTGCGCGCCTACTTCCGCAACGAGATCATGCCGGTGCTGTCGCCGCTGGGCCTGGACCCGGCGCATCCGTTCCCGAAGATCCTCAACAAGTCGCTGAACATCGTGGTGGTGCTCAAGGGCACCGACGCGTTCGGCCGTGTCGGCCACTTGGCGATCGTGCGCGCGCCGCGCTCGCTGCCGCGCATCATCCAGTTGCCGGAAAGCCTGGCCGAGGGCGGCCAGAGCTTCGTGTTCCTGTCCTCGGTGTTGTCCACCTTCGTCGACGAGCTGTTCCCGGGCATGGAGGTGATGGGCTCCTACCAGTTCCGCGTCACCCGCAACTCGGAACTGGTGGTGGACGAGGAGGAAGTGGAGAACCTGGCGCTGGCGCTGCGCGACGAACTGGTCAACCGCGGCTACCGGCCGGCGGTGCGGCTGGAGATCGCCGAGGACTGCCCCAAGTCGATCGTGCGCACCCTGCTGCAGAACTTCGAGCTTCCGGAAAACGCGGTCTACCGCATCAATGGCCCGGTCAACCTGAGCCGGGTCAACCAGGTCTACGACCTGGTGCAGCGCCCGGACCTGAAGTATCCGCCGATGAACCCGCGCACGCTGCGCGACAGCGAAGGCATCTTCGAGATCGCCGCCGCCGGCGACGTGCTGCTGCACCACCCGTTCGACGCCTTCACCGCGGTGCTGGACCTGATCAAGCAGGCCGCGGTCGACCCCAACGTGCTGGCGATCAAGCAGACCCTGTACCGCACCGGCAAGGACTCGGCGATCGTCGATGCGCTGGTGCTGGCCGCGCGCAACGGCAAGGACGTCACCGTGGTGGTGGAGCTGCGCGCGCGCTTCGACGAAGAGGCCAACCTGGGCCTGGCCGACCGCCTGCAGGAAGCCGGCGTACAGGTGGTGTACGGCGTGGTCGGCTACAAGACCCACGCCAAGATGCTGCTGATCGTGCGCCGCGAGGGCCGCAAGCTGCGCCGCTACGTGCACCTGGGCACCGGCAACTACCACAGCGGCACCGCGCGCGCCTATACCGACCTGAGCCTGATCACCGCCGACGTGGACATCGGCAACGACGTGCATCTGCTGTTCCAGCAGTTGTCCGGTCTGGCGCCGAAGATCCGCCTCAAGCGCCTGCTGCAATCGCCTTTCACCCTGCACCCGGGCGTGCTGCACCGAATCGAGCGCGAGACCAAACTGGCGCATGCGGGCCGTCCGGGCCGCATCATCGCCAAGATGAACGCGCTCAACGAGCCGCAGGTGATCCGCGCGCTGTATGCGGCCTCGCAGGCGGGCGTGAAGATCGACCTGATCGTACGCGGCGCCTGCACCCTGCGCCCCGGCGTGCCGGGCGTGTCCGACAACATCCGGGTGCGCTCGATCGTGGGTCGTTTCCTCGAGCACAGCCGGGTCTACTGGTTCGGCAACGACGGCGCGCCGGAACTGTTCTGCGCCAGCGCCGACTGGCTGGAACGCAACCTGCTGCGGCGCGTGGAGACCGGCTTCCCGATCCTCGATCCGGACCTGGTCAAGCGCATCCACCGCGAGGTGCTGCAGAACTATCTGGCCGACAATCTCAACGCCTGGGAACTGGACGCGACCGGCAACTACCACAAGCTCGCTCCGGGCCAGGACCAGCCGCCGCATTCGGCGCAACTGGCCCTGCTCGACGGGCTCTGAGCGCAGCGCGGCGCCGTCTCCACGGCGTGCGCCGCGCATCGGCTACCATTCCGCCATGCCTGCCACTTCCCCCACTCATCCGCCGCTGCGCGACGGCGACCTGCTGGCCGCCATCGACCTGGGTTCCAACAGTTTCCACATGGTCATCGCCCGCTATCAGCTCGGGCAGCTGCGGGTGGTGGACCGCCTGCGCGAGACCGTGCGCATGGCCGACGGCCTGGACAACAAGGGCGGGCTGTCCGCCGAGGCGCGACAGCGCGCGCTGGAATGCCTGGCGCGCTTCGGCCAGCGCATCCGCGACCTGCCCTCGCTGCGGGTGCGTGCGTTGGCCACCAACACCGTGCGCCAGTTGCGCTCGCCGCAGACCTTCCTGATTCCCGGCGAAACCGCGCTCGGCCATCCGATCGAAGTGGTCAGCGGCCGCGAGGAAGCGCGCCTGATCTACCTGGGCGTGGCCCATGCGCAGCCGCCCAAGCCGAACGAACGCCGCCTGGTGATCGACATCGGCGGCGGCTCCACCGAGTTCATCATCGGCAGCGGCTTCCAGACCCTGGAACGCGAGAGCCTGCAGGCCGGCTGCATCGCCAGCACGCGGCGCTTCTTCCCGGGCGGCAAGCTGTCCAAGAAGAAGTGGAAGGACGCGCTGACCGAGATCGGCGCCGAGTTCCAGCAGTTCGCCGGGCAGTACCGTGCGCTGGGCTGGCACGAGGCGCTGGGCTCGTCCGGCACGCACAAGGCGATCGGCGAGATCTGCGCGGCGATGAAGCTGACCAAGGGCGCGATCACCGCCGAGGCGCTGCCGCAACTGCGCGACCGCCTGCTGCTGGCCAAGCGCATCGAGGACATCGACCTGCCGGGCCTGTCCGCCGACCGCCGGCCGATCATCGCCGGCGGCGTGCTGGTGCTGGAAGCGGCGTTCCAGGCGCTGGGCCTGCAACGGCTGATGGTGAGCAAGGCGGCCATGCGCGAAGGCATCCTCTACGACATGCTCGGCCGCGGCGGCGAGAACGATCCGCGCGAAACCGCGATCGCCGCGCTCACCCAGCGCTACGGCATCGACGAAGCGCAGGCCGCGCGCGTGGAGCACACCGCGATGGCGCTGTTCGAGCAGGTCGCCGGCGACTGGGCGCTGGATGCCGACGACGCGCGCATGCTCGGCTGGGCCGCGCGCCTGCACGAACTCGGCCAGGCCATCGCGCACAGCCAGTACCACGTGCACGGTGCCTACGTGCTGGAGCACTCGGACATCGCCGGCTTCTCGCGGCAGGAGCAGCAGGTGCTGGCCACGCTGGTGCGCACGCACCGCCGCAACGTCTCCAAGACCGCGTTCGACGCGCTGCCCGACCGCCTGCTGCTCAGCGCCAAGCGCAAGGCCGCGCTGCTGCGCCTGGCGGTGCTGCTGCACCGCGCGCACGAAGCGGACCCGATCCCGGCGCTGGAACTGAAGGCCGACGGCGCCAACCTGCACCTGATCCTGTCGCAGCCGTGGATCGAGTCGCGGCCGCTGCAGCGCGCCGACCTGATCGGCGAGGTCGAGGGCATGGCGGGGCTGGGGATCAATTTCCGGCCGTTTGTGGCTTGAAGGCTGGGATTCGGGATTCGGGATTCGGGATTCGGGATTCGGGATTCGGGATTCGGGATTCGGGATTCGGGATTCGGGATTCGGGATTCGGGATTCGGGATTCGGGATTCGGGATTCGGGATTCGGGATGGCAGCATGCTGTCCGCGGTCAAATCGCGGTCAAGCGATTTGATGAAAAAAGTTCCGGTTTTTGAAAGAAAAGCCGTCCTCCCTGAAGCCGCGACACCGCGGCTTTTTTTGTGGGAGGGGCTTCAGCCCCGACGCGGTATGGGTAAGGCGTCGGGGCTGAAGCCCCTCCCACAGAAAAGCGGCACGGCGACGAACTTGCGAAAATCCCGAATCCCGAATCCCGAATCCCGAATCCCGAATCCCGAATCCCGGCTTTTAGCGTCATCGTTCCTACATGCGCTGGACATGTTCGCTTCACTGCGGTGCGCGAGGCTTAGTCAAACCGGAGCCCCCGCATGCGCTACGCGATCGTCACCGAGACGTATCCCCCTGAGGTCAACGGCGTTGCGCTGACCGTGCAGGGGCTGGAACTGGGGCTGCGCGCACGTGGCCATACCGTCGACGTGGTGCGTCCGCGCCAGGTCGGCGATGCCGACCCGGCGGATCTGCGGCTGGTGCGCGGTGCGGCGCTGCCGCGCTATCCGGGGCTGAAGTTCGGCCTGCCGGCGCCGCGGCGCCTGACCAAGCTGTGGCAGGCGGCGCCGCCGGATGCGGTGTACATCGCCACCGAGGGCCCGCTGGGCTGGTCGGCGCTGCGCAGCGCGCGCCGCCTGGGCATTCCGATCGCCACCGGCTTCCATACCCGCTTCGACGAATACCTGCCGCAGTACGGCGCGGCGTGGCTGCAGTCGACCGCGCTGCGCTGGATGCGGCGCTTCCACAACCAGGCCCAGGCGACGCTGGTGCCGACCCGCGAGTTGCGCGACTTCCTCGCCACCCAGGGTTTCGAGCGCGTACGCCTGCTGGCGCGCGCAGTGGACAGCAAGCAGTTCGAGCCGCAGCGCCGCGATGCGCAGTTGCGCCAGCAGTGGGGCCTGCAGGACGAGGATTGTGCGGTGCTGTACGTGGGCCGCATCGCCTCGGAGAAGAACCTGCCGCTGGCGGTGCGCGCGTTCCGCCAGTTGCAGCAGCTGCGCCCGCGTGCGCGCTTCGTCTGGGTCGGCGACGGCCCGCTGCGCGAGCGTCTGGCGCAGGAGAATCCCGACTTCATCTTCTGCGGCGTGCAGCGCGGCGACGCGCTGGCGCGGCATTTCGCCAGCGGCGACCTGTTCCTGTTCCCCAGCCGCAGCGAGACCTTCGGCAACGTGACCCTGGAGGCGATGGCCAGTGGCGTGGCCACGGTCGCCTTCGACTACGGCGCGGCACGCGAGTACCTGCGCGACGGCCTCAACGGCGCGGCGGTGGCCGACGACGCGGCGTTCATCGCCGCCGCCCTGCGCCTGGGCAGCGACGACGCCTTGCGCCGCCGGCTGGGCGAGGCGGCCTGCGCATCGATGCAGCAACTGCGCCCGGAGCGCGTGGTGGCCGATTTCGACGCACTGCTCACCGAACTGGCGAACACCCGGAGGACGCATGTCGACGCGGCTTGAGATCCTGCGCGGGCACGAGACCCGCTGGTGCCGGCGCGCCAACCACTGGTGCCGGCGGCGTTCGGTGCGGCGTTTCTTCGCGGTGATCAGCCGGCTCGGCGACGGCGTGTTCTGGTACGCGCTGATGACCCTGCTGGTGCTGTGCGACGGCATGGACGGCGTATTCGCCTCCGCGCACATGGCCGCCACCGGCGTGGTCGCGCTGAGCCTGTACAAAGGTCTGAAGCGCTGGACCCGGCGCCCGCGCCCGTACGCCGCCGACCTGCGCATCCGCGCCTGGGTGGCGCCGCTGGACGAGTTCAGCTTCCCCTCCGGCCACACCCTGCACGCGGTGTCCTTCGGCATCGTCGCCCTTGCCTACTACCCCTGGCTGGCACCGCTGCTGGTGCCCTTCATCGTCTGCGTGGCGTTGTCGCGGGTGGTCCTGGGCCTGCACTACCCCAGCGACGTACTCGCCGCCACCGGCATCGGTGCGTTGTTGGCGGGCGTGTCGTTGTGGTTGGTATGAGGCTGGGAATGGGGAACCGGGAATAGGGAATGGAAACAGCCGGCGCCGTCCGGCTCCATGCCCTCTCCTCACTCCTGGCTCCGGACAAGGTCGCGGCTGAAGCCGCTCCTACGAGAGCGCAACAACGCCTGCGTTAGCGCACCCTTCGAATCCCCAATTCCCGTTCCCGAATCCCAATCCCGACCCTTCGAAAGCGTAGCAACGCCTGCGCTCGCGAACACTCACCATTCCTCAATCCCGATTCCCCACTCCCGGCCTTACAATGGCCAAATGACCACGCTGTTCATCTCCGACCTGCATCTGGACCCGGCACGGCCGGCGATCACCGCACTGTTCCTCGACTTCCTGCGCGGGGAGGCGCGCCAGGCCGAGGCGCTGTACATCCTCGGCGATCTGTTCGAGGCCTGGATCGGCGACGACACCCCGTCCGAAGCGGCCGATGCGGTGGCGCTGGAGCTGCACGCGCTGCACCAGGCCGGGGTGCCGGTGTTCTTCATGCACGGCAATCGCGACTTCCTGCTCGGCGCCGACTACGCGCAGCGCGCCGGCCTGCGCCTGCTGCCCGATCCCTGCGTGATCGACCTGTACGGCGAGCCGACCCTGCTGCTGCACGGCGACCTGCTGTGCACCGACGACACCGCCTACCAGGCGTTCCGTGCGCAGACCCGCGATCCGGCCTTCCAGCAGCAGTTCCTGGCGCAGCCGCTGGCCGCGCGCATCGCCTACGCGCAGCAGGCGCGCGCCGCCAGCCAGGCGCGCCAGGCCGAGTTGAAACAGGACGACAGCGCGCAGTTCGAGACCGTCACCGACGTGGCCCCGGCCGAAGTCGCCGCCACCTTCGCCCGCTACGGCGTGGCGAAGATGATCCATGGCCACACCCATCGCCCGGCGGTGCATGCGCTGGACGTGGACGGTCGCGCTTGCACCCGCATCGTGCTCGGCGACTGGTACGAACAGGGTTCGGTGCTGCGCGTCGATGCGCAGGGCTGCAAGCTGCAACAGCTCTAGCGCCAAGGTCCGGCGCGGCCGCGATCGGGCCGGCAGCGCGTGCAGCGTCGACACCAGCCAGCGTCGGGCCAGTACCCGTCCATCCGCACTTCCTCGCCGCGCGCCGGCGCAGCCACGCCTATAGCACGGTGCGAACACCAGCACTCAGGGCAGACCGCCGCCGGCACGCTGCTGCCGCCATTGCGCGTAATCGACGAAGTCGCCGTCGACCACGTCGTACCAGCCGATCGCGCCGGAGCGCTCGACGCGGAAACGGTCGCGGACCGGTTCGGTCTGCGGGTCGCCTGGGCAGCCGTCGCCGTGCTTCTCGCGCACCGCGATCTCGATCGCCGCCGGTGCGACGGCAGCCGCACCCGCAGCGGCCGCCGTGTCGTCCGCGCTCGCGTCGTCCTCGACGGCGTAGCCCAGGCACTGCAGGTCTGGATAGGCGTGATCGGCGGACAGGCGCGCCTGCAACAGGTCGATCGCGCGCTGGTCGTCGAAGGTGTCGGCGGGCGCGGCCGGCGGGGTGGCCCGTGGCGCCTCGGTCTTGGCGGTCGGCGACGGCGTGTCGGTCTGCCGATCGGGGGCGGGGCCGCAGCCCGCGCTCAGCATCGCCAGCAGCAGCGCGGCCGGCAGTCGCATGCGCTTGAACATCGTCGTTCCCAGGAAGTCGGTCGCTACCGGCCGTGCCGGCACCGCTTCCCAGCATAGCCGAAGCGGGCGCCGCCGCGCCCGCTCCGGCCGTCTTCGCCGCGCGTGGCGCAGGCAGGCGGCCTGCGCCACGCGCGCGCCGGCTCAGCGGAACCCGGCCACCGTCGCCTTGGTGTTGACCAGCACGCGCTGGTTGTCGGCGGTGCTGGCGTTACCCATCGGCACGCCGTTGTAGGACACGTTCGGGTTGGACCAGTAGTTCAGCCGCGGGCAGCTGCTGGTGCAGTCGTAGGCCATGATCGTGCGCCAGCTGTTGCCGTAGCGATAGCCGTGGCCGTAGGCGTACGGCGAAGTGCTGGAGTCGGTGGCCACGTCGTGGCGCGCGCTCTGCAGGTGCCCGATCTCGTGGGCGAAGCTGTAGTAGCCGGTGGCGCAATCCCAGTACACGGCGGCGAACGCGGTGGCGGCGGTGGAGCCGATGCCCGAGGCCAGGCCGCAATAGGCGGAGTTGTCGATGATCAGCACGCCGACGTCGGCCGCGGTGTTGTTGCGCGAGGTATGGATGCTGTCCATGTAGCCGTCGCTGGTGCCGCGGAAACGGGTCAGGTCGGTGTTGAAGTCGCCGGACTCGGTGTAGTTGGTGGTCTCGTAGCCGGCCAGTTGCATGGTGATGCCGACGTTGCTGTTGGTATAGCCCTGATTGGACTCGGCCACTGCCAGCTGCACCAGCGACTGCATGTTGCCGCCATAGCTGGTCACCGCCTTGTTGGTCGCCACCACCAGCACGCGGATGGTCGCGGGCGAGCCGGACGAGGCGCCGGCGGCGGTCACGCGTTCGTCGATCACCGACTGCGGCATCTGCACGGTCGGCAGCAGCGCGTAATCGGCCGGATGCTCGGCCGGCATGCGCCGTTCGTCGACTTCCACCAGCACATGGCCGCCGCCGGCGACCGGACGCAGGTGGAACAGCGTGCCGTTGCTGCGGATGCTGCCGGTGATGGTGTCGCCGCTGCGTACCAGGATCGCCGAGTTCAGCGGATCCAGGCCGGACAGCGCACGGGTGCGGGCCACCGCGGCATTGCCGAGATTGCCGTACCAGATGCTGTTTCCGCCTTCCAGTTGCTCGGTCTTCAGTTGCGTGGCGGTGATGCGCTGGCCCAGCAGGTCCAGCTCGAGTTGCTTCTGCCCGGCGGTGACCGCGGCGGCATTCACGCCGACCCGTTGCACCGCACCGGTAGCGGGATTGGCCAGCAGGCGGTTCAGCGCCGGCTCGCCGGCGATGGACTTGGAGACGTACTGGCTGCTCTGGAACAGGGGCGTTCCGGCTGCGGAGGCGGAACCGGCGACACACAGGGCAAGCATCGCGGTCAGGCTGCACATCGACTTCATGTCGGACTCCTGGGTGGTGAGTAGGGACGAACGTCGCCCCGCGCACGGCCAGATCGGGGGAGGCCGCACGGGGGAGTTCGATTAGCCGCTCAGCCACCGTTCAGCGCAAGCAACAAATGCAGCCGGGTCGCAACTCGGAGATGGAGATCACAAAAAGCGCCGCCCGGCGCTCACGCCGTGCGTGCGCGTGCCTTCTCGCAGCGCACGCACCGTCCCGAAAAAATCCCGCCGCCTTAACCGGCCTGCTGCTGCAGGGCCAGCAATTCGTCCTCGTCGAACCCGGCCAGCAGGCGCGCCTGCAGGTTGAACGGACCATGCAGGTAGCCGCCGGCGTATTCGCGCAGCAGGGCGGCGAAGCGGACGCGCGGCTCGATCCCGGCCTGGGCGCAGTACCAGCGGTACCACCGCGAACCGGCGGCCACGTGCGCCACTTCCTCGCGCAGGATGATCTCCAGGATGTCGGCGGTGGCGTCGTCGCCGAGCGCGCGCAGCTTGGCGATCATGCCCGGGGTCACATCCAGGCCGCGCGCCTCCAGCACGCGCGGCACCAATGCCATACGCGCCAAGCCATCGTGCGCGGTCTTCTCGCACATCTCCCACAGGCCGTTGTGCGCGGCGAAGTCGCCATAGGCGTGGCCCAGCGCGCGCAGGCGGTCGCGCAGCAGCACGAAATGGCGCGACTCGTCGTCCGCCACCGCCACCCAGTCGGCGTAGAACGCCGGCGGCAGGCCGCGGAAGCGGTAGACCGCGTCCCAGGCCAGGTCGATGGCGTTGAGTTCGATATGGGCGATGGCGTGGATGAAGGCGGCGCGGCCCTCGGCACTGCCGAGACCGCGCCGCGGCAGTTCGCGCGGATGCACCAGCAGCGGCCGCGGCGGCCGCCCCGGCATGCGGATCGGCTCGGGTGCCGGCGCCACGGCCGGCATCGCCACATCGCCATTACGCCAAGCCGCGGCATGGCGCTGGGTCAGCGCGACCTTGTCGTCGGGGTCGGCCGCGTCCAGGCAGGCGCGCGCCGCCTGGTACAGGTCGCCACTCACGGCGCCGCCGCCGGCGGATGCGCGGCCGCCTCGCGCCGTTCCAGCCAGGTACGCTGGGCCTGCTCGCAACGGTTGCCGGCCACCTTGAACACGCAGTCCACGCGGTGCGCGCAGGCCAGGGCGAAGGCGCTGCGGCGGTCGGCCGCCGCCGGTTCCGGAATCTGCGCCAGCGGTGCGCCCGACGGCCAGCCGGCATCGACGCCGATGCCGGCGGCGAGCAGGCGCGAAGTGCCGTCGCGGCAGTCGACCGCATATCCCCACTGCGGCGCATCGGCGCGCACATCGTCGGAGGAGCGCTGCGCGCGCAGGCGCAGCAGCAGCAGGTCGTCACCGATGCGCTGCGCGCCGACGATCGCCAGCGGCGCGCGGTAGTCCGGCTGCAGCAGCGCCAGCTGGTCCGGGGTCATGTACAGCTGCAGCGCGGTCAGTTGCGCGCTCGGCACGCTGCCGTCGCGCAGGCGCGGATCATCCAGCGTGCGCACCGGCCGCGTGGCGTCGTCGCCGGCGCAGCCGCCGCACAGCGCGGCCAGGCCCGCCAGCGCGAACAGGGGCCACGTGCGGGCGCGGGCGCCGCGGGACTCAGGCACGGCGCTTGCGCTTGGCCTCGTCCGAACGCAGCTGCATGATCCGCTCGAAATAGCCGGATTCGATGCCGGTGGTGTACTGGCCGTTGAAGCACGAGGAATCGAACGTCTTCAGCTCCGGATTGCCCTCGCGCACCGCGGTTTCCAGGTCTTCCAGGTCCTGGTAGATCAGCCAGTCGCAGCCGAGGAACTCCTGGATCTCCTGCTCGCTGCGGCCATGCGCCACCAGTTCGTCGGCGGCGGGCATGTCGATGCCGTAGATGTTGGGGTAGCGCACCGGCGGCGCGGCGCTGGCCAGGTACACCTTGCGCGCGCCGGCGTCGCGCGCCATCTGCACGATCTGCCGGCTGGTGGTGCCGCGCACGATCGAGTCGTCGACCAGCAGCACCACGCGGTTGCGGAATTCCAGGTGGATCGGGTTGAGCTTGCGGCGCACCGACTTCACCCGCTCGCCCTGCCCCGGCATGATGAAGGTGCGGCCGATGTAGCGGTTCTTGACGAAGCCCTCGCGGTACTTCACCCCGAGCACGTTGGAGATCTCCAGCGCGGCGTCGCGCGAGGTGTCCGGGATCGGGATGATGGTGTCGATGTCGTGGTCCGGGCGCAGGCGCAGGATCTTCTCGCCCAACTTCATGCCCATGCGCATGCGCGCCTTGTGCACCGAGACGTTGTCGATCATCGAGTCCGGGCGCGCGAAGTACACGTACTCGAAGATGCACGGGGTGTGGTCGGTCGGCGAGGCGCACACTTCCGAGAACAGCTCGCCGCGGCCGGTGATGACCAGCGCCTCGCCGGGGCGCACGTCGCGCACGCGGGTGAAGCCGAGGATGTCCAGCGCCGACGATTCGGAGGCGACGATGTATTCGTCGCCCTCCACGCCCTCGCGCTTGCCCAGCACCAGCGGGCGGATGCCGTGCGGATCGCGGAACGCGACCAGGCCCAGCCCCAGCACCACGCTGACCACGGCGTAGCCGCCCTTGCAGCGGCGGTGCACGCCGGCCACCGCACGGATCGCCGCTTCCGGGGTCAGCATGCGCTGCGCGTCCAGTTCGTAGGCGAACACGTTCAGCAGCACTTCGCTGTCCGAGTCGGTGTTGATGTTGCGGCGATCGGCTTCGAACACCTGCTGGCGCAGGGCCTCGGTATTGACCAGGTTGCCGTTGTGGGCCAGCGCGATGCCGTACGGCGAGTTCACGTAGAACGGCTGCGCCTCGTCCATGCCCTCCGAGCCGGCGGTCGGATAGCGGCAATGGGCGATGCCGACACGGCCTTCCAGCACCGCCATGCGCTTCTCGTCGAAGACGTCGCGGACCAGGCCGTTGGCCTTCTGCACGCGCAGGCGGGTGCCGTCGGCGGTGGCGATGCCCGCCGCGTCCTGGCCGCGGTGCTGCAGCACGGCCAGGCCGTCATAGAGTTGCCCGGCCACGTTCTGGTTGCCGACGATTCCGACGATGCCACACATGTCAACGCTCTCCGCGGCGGGGACGCCGCTATTGGGAAGGTGGCCGTGCCTGGCCGTTGGATTCGACCCGTGCCGGGTCGGATTGCGCCGGACGCGCCTGCGCCGGATCGATGTTCGCGGGCATCAGTTGCGACGGATCGCCCCCGGGCTGCGCGGACCGCACCCCGGGACGCCCCAGGGCCTTGGACATCATCTCCTGCAGCCCACTGGCCTGCAGGGCGTTGCCCAACGCGGCATTATCGCCTGCCGCGGGCATGTTGCCCAAATTCATCTGCGACACGTTCAGTTGCGGCATCTGCGACAGGTTCAGCTGCGGCATCTGCGGCATGCGCCAGTCCGGCAGCTGCGCCCGCATCCAGCCCACGCCCGGGCTGAGCACCGGCAGCACCATCGAGCGCTGCCAGTCCGGCTCGCGGGTCAGCGGTGTGAAGCTCATCAGGAACGCCAGCACCGCGGCGAAGAAGCCGCCGCGCGCCGCGCCCAGGCCGAAGCCGAGCGCGCGGTCGGTGCCCGACAGCGCGGTCGAGCGCACCGCCGTGCGGATCACCATGCCGACGATGGCGACCACCGCCATCACTGTCACGAAGGTCAGCGCGTAGCCGCCCAGGTAGTAGCTCATGCTCGGCCGGGACCCGTTGGCCAGCCACTGCCCGGCAGTGCCGCCGAACTGGAACGTGGCCCAGCCGGCCAGGAACCAGGACAGCGTGCCGACCACGATGCCGACGAACCCGCGCAGGGCGCCGAGCAGCGCCGAGACCAGGATCACCGTCAACAGCACCATGTCGATCATGCGCGCCTCCCGCGGCCGAGCCGCTGCATCGCGCCGATCGCGCGTCGCGCCTGCCTTCCCTGGACCATCGTGCTACTCCATGGGCCGAAGCCCGATCAAGGATGTGGACGTACCATACCGCTGATGCCGACCTTGGCCGCGACCTGGGCGCGCAACTGCTCGGCGTCGGCGCGATTGGCGACCGGGCCGACCCGCACCCGGTTCAGCGCGCCCTTGTCGGTGCGCACCTGTTCGACGAAGGCGCTGAAGCCGGCCGCGCGCACCTTGTCGCGCAGGGCATTGGCGTCCTCGGCCTTGCCGAAGGCGCCCAACTGCACGGCGAAGCCGGTGCCGGAGGCCGCCGGCGCGGCCGGCACGCTCGGCGCCGGCTTGGCCGCCGCCGCGGTGGCCGGGGTCGCCGCCGGCTTGGTGGGTTCGGGCTTGGTCACGGCCGGCTTGGCCGGCTCCGGCTTGGGCGCCGGCGGCGTCGCCGGCTTGGTGGCGGCGACAGGCTTGGCCGGCTCCGGCGGCAGCGCCTCGGTCCTGGCCGGGGCGGCGGGCGCGGCGGCGGCGACGTTGCTGGCGGCGGCCGGCGCGGCGCTGGCCGGGGTGGCGTTGCTCGGCGCCGCATCCAGGGTCACCACCTGGGCATTGACGTCGTTGCGGACCTTGACCGCCTGCAGGCGCACCGATTCGGCCTGGGCGCGATCGGCATACGGCCCGATCCGCACCCGCCAGGCCTGGCGCCCGCCGATCGTGGCCTGCTCGCGGAAGCCCGGCAGTTGCGCCTGCTTGAGCCGTGCGATCACCGCATCGGCATCGGCGGCGGTGGCGTAGGCACCGAAGTTCACCGCGTAGTTGCCGGCGGCCGTGCTCGGCGGCAACGGCTGCGCGGCGCTGCCGGCGGCCGGATCCGCCAGGTCGGCGGCATCGGGATTGTTCTGGACCGGCGCCGGCGCGGCGGCTGGCGCCGTGGCGGCGCCGGGCGCCTTGGCCATGCCCACCGCCCCGCCGCTGGGCGCGTCGCCCGGGGTCACCAGCGGCAGCTCGCGGGTCTCGAACTGGCCGTCGGCCGGCGCCTCGGGCGCCTTCAGCGGAACGTTGGCCACGCCGCTGTCGGGCGCAGGCCCCTTCACCAGCATCGGCAGGAAGATCACGGCGAGCGCTACCAGGACAAGGGCGCCAATCAATCGCTGTTTCAGGACGGTATCCACGGAAAGGCTGAGGGGGCGGCGTGGCGGAGTGCCGTGCCGATTATAAGGTCGGCCCGCGCGGAGGCGGGATCAGGCGGCTGAATGCAGCCAGTGCAGCGCCTCGGCGGCGGTATGGAACGAGCCGAACACCAGCACTCGGTCGCCCGGCTGCGCCTGCGCCAGCGCCGATTGCAGCGCCTGCGCCACGCTCTCGGCGGTGCCGGCCTCGGCGGCGGCCGTGCCCGCCAGCCGCGTGCGCAACTGCGCAGCGCTCTGGCCGCGGCTGCCGCCCAGGCCGGCCAGGTGCCAGGCGTCGACCTGCGCGGCCAGCGCCTCCACCACCCCGGCGGCGTCCTTGTCGGCCAGCGCCGCGAACACCGCGCAGGTGCGGCCGGCGACCGGCTGCGCCTGCAGCGCGGCGGCCAGTTCGCGCGCGGCCTGCGGGTTGTGGCCGACATCGACCAGCACCTCCACCCCGTCGCGCACGCAGGGCTGCAGGCGCCCGCGCAGGCGCGCGGCGGCGATGCCCTCGGCGTAGGCGTTGCGCGGCAGCGACCGGCGCAGCGCGCGCAGGGCGGCGATGGCGGTGGCGGCGTTGGCGCGCTGCACCGGCGCGCGCAACTGCGGCAGCGGCAACTGCAGTTCGGTGCCGACATCGCGCCAGCGCCAGCGTTCGGCATCGATCGGCTCGTGGAAGAAGTCGCTGCCGGCGCGCAGCGCATTGGCGCCGATCGCATAAGCGCGGCGCAGCACGCTGGAGGGCGGATCGATCTCGCCGAGCACCAGCGGTTTCCACGGCCGCGCGATGCCGGCCTTTTCCGCACCGATCGCCTCGCGGTCGTTGCCGAGCCAGTCGGTGTGGTCGATGTCCACGGTGGTGATGACCGCGACGTCGGCATCGACAAGGTTCACCGCATCCAGCCGGCCGCCGAGGCCGACTTCCAGCACGGCCAGGTCCAACCTGGCCTGCTGGAACAGCCACAGCGCCGCCAGCGTGCCGTACTCGAAGTAGGTCAGCGCAGTATCGCCGCGAGCGGCCTCCACTGCCTCAAAGGCCGTCACCAGGTCGGCATCGCCGGCCTCTTCGCCGTCGATGCGCACGCGCTCGTTGTAGCGCAGCAGGTGCGGCGAGGTGTAGCTGCCCACCCGCCAACCGGCGGCACGCGCGATGGCCTCGACGAAGGCGACGGTCGAGCCCTTGCCGTTGGTCCCGCCGACGGTGATGACGTGCTTGGCCGGCTTGGTCAGGCGGATGCGCGCTGCCACGGCGCGCACCCGCTCCAGGCCCATGGCGATGTCCTGGGGGTGCTGGCGCTCGATGTAGGCGAGCCATTCGGGGAGGGTGTTCATTTGTGTATTTCTAGCCTTTCAGGCAAGCGCGTTCGCTCGCCTTCGTCAGAAGCAACAGCTTTGGAAGCGACAGCTTTCGCGCTGACGCGCGAGTCACTTTTCTTTGCTTGTGCAAAGAAAAGTAACCAAAAGAAAGCACACCCGGGCGCCGCGCCCTCCGCGCTGCGCGCTCCGGGTCCGCACTTGGCCTGGGCATTTTTCGACGGCACATCCATGTGCCGGCGAAAAACGGCGCGCTTCCTGCGCGCCGCCCCTTCGGGGTTTTCGCCCAGGCCAAGTGCCGCGGCTCACGGGATCCCGAAAAGCAAAGCAAAAACGACAGCAAAAGCCCAGCAACGGCAACGGCAACGGCAACGGCAACGGCAACGGCAACGGCCAAGCGAACCGCATCGGAAGCGGGACGGATCAACTCGTCGACGAGACGACGCACGCTATACGCGCATCATGTCGGTCCTACAGCGCCCGATGCTTCGCCTCGCCGAAGAACGGCGTGTGGTGCGCGCAATCGTTCAAGCGCACCACTTCCAGATGCTCCACGTCCGGCCCTTCCAGCAGGTTCAGCGTGGTCGGCGCCTGGCGGAAACTCCACAGCCGTGCGATCGGCAGGCCCAGCACCCGGCACAGGATCACCCGGTTGACCGCATCGTGCGCCACCACCAGCAGCGTGTCGTGCTCGCCCAGGCCCTCGGCGGCGCGGGTCAGGCCGCGCCAGGAACGCTCCAGCACCTGCCGCAGCGACTCGCCACCCGGCATCAGCACCGTGTCCGGCTCCTCGCGCCAGGCGCGCAGACGCGCCGGATCCTTGTCGTGAATCTCGCTGGCCAGCAGGCCTTCCCACTCGCCATGGGCGATCTCCTGCAGGTCCGGATCGGTCTGCAGCAGCGCCTCGCGCTCAGGGCCCAGCGCGAAGCGCGCGGTGCGCTGCGCCCGGGACAGCGGCGAGGCCACGGCGCGGGTCAGCGGCACCTCGCGCAGGCGTGCGCCCAACGCCTGCGCCTGCGCGTCGCCGACCGGCGACAGCGGGATGTCGATCTGGCCCTGGTAGCGGCCTTCGGCGTTCCACGGGGTTTCGCCATGGCGGGCGAGCAGAATGCGCATGCGCTGGAATCCTTGGGGGGAGGAAGGGCCCGTCTCGCAAACGAAAACGGAGCGGCATGATACCCGCTCCGTCGCCGGAAACCCTGCGCTGCATCCCCGTGCCTCGCCCCGGCCTGGCGGGGCGGACACACGGACGGCGGCCGTGGCCGCCGCCCGCCGGGACCTGGCTCACTTGGCCAGGTTCAACTCCTTCAACAGCCGCGGTGCCGGCATGACTTCCTGCATGATCCAGTGCAGGTAGCGCGCATCGACCGCGATCATCCGGGTCATCGCCGGGTCGAACACCCAGTTGGAACTCACCGACTCCCAGTTGCCGTCGAAGGCCAGGCCGACCAGCTTGCCGTGCGCGTCCATCACCGGCGAGCCGGAGTTGCCACCGGTGATGTCCAGGTCGGACAGGAAGTTCACCGGCACCGTGCCCAGCCGCTTATCTTCCAGGCCGCCGTAGCGCTTGGCCTTGGCCGCGTCCAGCAACGCCTTGGGCGAATCGAACGGCTCCGTGCCGGTGTCCTTGGCGACCACACCCTCCAGCGTGGTGAACGGGGTGTATTCCACGCCATCCTTGGGCGCATAGCCCTTGACGTTGCCGAAGGTGATGCGCAGCGAGGAGTTGGCGTCCGGATACACGAACTCGCCCTGGCTCTTCTTGTAGTCGGCCACGGCCTGCAGGTAGCGCGGCCGCGCCAGCAACTCCTCGCCATCGCGGCGCTTCTGGTCCTGCTCGAGTTGCAGCAGGGTCGGCATCAGCGCCACCGCGTAGCGCAGCGCCTGGTCGTCGCTGGCCTCGAACGCGGCGCGATCGGCATGCAGCCACTTCAGGCGCGCATCGGTGCTGCCCAACTGGGTACCGGCCAGGCGCGTGGCGGCGGCCTGCGCATCGGCACCGGCAAGCCACTGGTCCAGCGCCGGCAGGCGTTGCGCCTTCGGCAGCTTCAGGTACTGCTCGAACCAGTAGCGCTGCAGCTGGCTGTCCATGGCGGCGACATAGCGGCGCTCCATCTGCTTCATCGCGCCCTCGAGCTCGGGCAGGTCGCGCTCTTGGTAGCCCGGCTCGCGCTCGGCATCCGGCTTGGCGCGTTCGATCGACAGGCGGTACAGCATGATCGCGCTGCCGAGCGTTCCGGTCCGCTGCATCTGCCGCAGCACCAGGTCGCGGTCGCGGGTGGCCTTGGCCTGCTCGCCCAGCGCCAGCAGCTGCGCGTGGGCCTGCAGCGCGGCCTTGCCCTCGCCGCCCTGGCGCTTGAGCCAGGCCAGCACCGCGTCTTCCTCGGCGTGCTTCTTGGCCGCCGCGTCGATGCGCTTGAAACCTTCCAACTGGCCTTCGTAGTTCTTGGCCACGTTGTTCCAGCTGGCCATGGTCGCGGCGTACTTCACCTGGATGTCCGGGTTCTGCTTGCCGGCCTGCTCCACCAGCGCGATCAGGTCGCGGTACTGGCGCGCGGCGGTGGGATAGCCCCAGCTCGCAGTGGCATCGAACTCGGAGGCCAGCGCATAGCGGTTGGTACGGCCCGGATAGCCAGCGACCATGACGAAATCGCCGGCGCCCAGCGGCTGGTCGGCGAACTTCAGGAAGTGCTTGGGCTGGTACGGCACGTTGTCCTTGGCGTAGGCGGCCGGCTTGCCGTCCTTGCCGACATAGGCGCGGTAGAACGAGAAATCGCCGGTGTGGCGCGGCCACATCCAGTTGTCGACGTCGCCGCCGAACTTGCCGATGCCCGACGGCGGCGCGTAGGCCAGGCGTACGTCGCGGATTTCCAGGGTGCGGACCAGGCGGTAGGTGTTGCCGCCGGAGAAGCTGTACAGCTCGCAGCGGTAGCCGGCGTCGGCCTCGCAGGCGGCGACCTGGGCCTTGTCGAACTCCTCAAGCGCCTGCGTGCGCTTGAGCGCATCGTTGCCGGCGGCGGCCATCGCCGCCTTGGCCTGCGCGGTGACGTCGGTGATGCGGTCCAGCACATAGATGCGCGCGTTGGGACCGGCGCTCAGCTCCGCACCCTGGCTGGCGGCGCTGAAGCCGTCGCGGATCAGGTTCTTCTGCGGGGTCGAGTTGAGCTGGATCGCGCCGTAGGCGCAGTGGTGGTTGGTCACCACCAGGCCCTGCGGCGAGACAAAGCTGGCGGTGCAGCCGCCGAGCGAGACCACCGCGCCCATCGGGTCGCCGGTGAGGTCGGACAGTTGCTGCGGCGACAGCTTCAGGCCGGCCTGCTGCAGCGGCCCGGCGATGTCCGGCAACTGCTGCGGGACCCACATGCCCTCGCCGGCATGGGCGGCGGGAGCGCCGGACAGGGCGGCCACGGCGGCGATGGCGACAGCCAACGAATTCGAACGCATCGAGCGGTTTCCTTGATGACAGACGTTAGAGTGTAACGGCTGCAACCAATAGCCCGGACCGTGACCAATGGCACCCTGACCGCGCCGCAACATGGGCGCATCGGCCGGGCGCTTATACTGCGCGCCCTCTTCCCATCGAATCTGCACCGACATGGCGCAAACAATGAAGGCGCTGGTCAAGCGCGACGCCGCCAAGGGCATCTGGCTGGAACAGGTGCCGGTGCCGGTCCCCGGCCCCAACGAAGTGCTGATCAAGCTGGAAAAGACCGCGATCTGCGGCACCGACCTGCACATCTATCTGTGGGACGAGTGGAGCCAGCGCACCATCAAGCCCGGCCTGACCATCGGCCACGAATTCGTCGGCCGCATCGCCCAGCTCGGCTCGGCGGTCACCGGCTACGAGGTCGGCCAGCGCGTCTCGGCCGAAGGCCACATCGTCTGCGGCCACTGCCGCAACTGCCGCGGCGGGCGTCCGCACCTGTGCCCGAACACAGTCGGCATCGGCGTCAACGTCAACGGCGCCTTCGCCGAGTACATGGTGATGCCGGCCTCCAACCTGTGGCCGATCCCCGACCAGATCCCGTCCGAGCTGGCCGCGTTCTTCGACCCCTACGGCAACGCCGCGCACTGCGCGCTGGAGTTCGACGTGATCGGCGAGGACGTGCTGATCACCGGCGCCGGCCCGATCGGCATCATCGCCGCAGGCATCTGCAAGCACATCGGCGCGCGCAACGTGGTGGTCACCGACGTCAACGACTTCCGCCTGAAGCTGGCCGCGGACATGGGCGCGACCCGCGTGGTCAACGTCGCCAACACCTCGCTCAAGGACGTGATGGCCGACCTGCACATGGAAGGCTTCGACGTGGGCCTGGAGATGAGCGGCAATCCGCGCGCGTTCAACGACATGCTCGACTGCATGTACCACGGCGGCAAGATCGCCATGCTCGGCATCATGCCGCGCGGCGCCGGCTGCGACTGGGACAAGATCATCTTCAAGGGCCTGACCGTGCAGGGCATCTACGGCCGCAAGATGTACGAGACCTGGTACAAGATGACCCAACTGGTGCTGTCCGGCTTCCCGCTGGGCAAGGTGCTGACCCACCAGCTGACCATCGACGAATTCCAGAAGGGCTTCGACCTGATGGAAGAAGGCAAGGCCGGCAAGGTCGTGCTGAGCTGGTAATGCGCGCACCGCGGCAACGCGGCGGCGCTGGAAATGACAAAGGGCGCCTTGCGGCGCCCTTCGTCGTTCATCGCGGCAGCGACGCGATCAGAACGCGATCGTGCCCGAGACCACCACGCGGTGACCGGCCAGGCGCTCGGTGAAGTTCTCCGGGCCCTTGTTGTCGGTGTCGTAGTAGCCCACGCTCAGCGCCAGCGGGCCGACCATCTTGCCCACGCTGACGTTGTAGTCGGTGTAGTCCTGGTACGCGGTCAGCGCGCTTTCGTAGGTGGTGCGGCCGACGTGCGCACCGACGCTGAAGCCCTGCGGCAGCGACCAGTTTCCGTCCAGCGCGTAGTAGAAGCTGTCCTTGTCCAGGTTGTACACGTTGTCGGTGTACGCCACGGTCAGCGTGTAGGTCTTGAGGAACTTGGTCTTGGTGATCAGTTCGTTGTAGTTCAACCGGCCGGCGCCCGGGTAGCCGTAGCGGTTGACCATCACATCGAAGTTCCAGTCCGGCGAGAAATCGACGTTGTAGCCGACGAAGCCGTCCGTTTCCCAATCCGGATCGCCCGCGCCGAAATCGACGTTGGACCCCCAGGCGCCCACGTACAGGCCGAACGGCGAGGTGTAGGTGAGGCCGGCCTGGAACGCCGGGCCCTTGTCGGTCTGGGAGACGCCGCGGAACACGTAGTCGCTGACCACGCCGTAGGAGCCAGTGATCGGCGAGGTGGGCGCGTCCTGGGCCAGGACGGTGAGCGGCGAAGCGGCCAGTGCGACGGCCAGGGCGAGAGTGGTCTTGTTCACCGGTCATTCTCCTGTGGTTGACGAGGGATGGGGTTGCAGCGCTGGCGCAGAGGCGCCTTCACGGTTTTTTAACCGCTTTGATCTTGCAGCGCAACAACTTTTCGTCTGCCGCGCGACATGACCGGACACGCAGCCGCCGGTCCGGGTCAGGCGCGGACATCCGCGGTCCGCCGATCGCGGTCACGGGCCCGCCAGACAGGAGGGGCGGCCGGTGCCGTGGTGGTCAGGCCGCGACCGAGCGGACAGACGCCAGGGGCACCGGCACGCAAGCGTGTCAGCGGCCGCTGAAAATGGCGCGATGGCGCCTCAATCCGGCCGGGCGAAGACGCCGTAGCGGCGCGCGCGCAGGTGCAGCGGCTGGCCCGGCGCATAGTCGGATGCGCCCTCGCCCGCCGGCAGTTCCACCTCCACCTCGTCGTGGCCATGCGCCAGTTGCGCACGCAGGCGCAGGCGCGGGCCGCTGCGCTGGATCGACAGCACCGTCGCCGCCCAGCCCTCGCTGCCCGGCGCCAGGTCTTCCGGCCGCACATATAGCTCGACCGGGCCGGTGGACAGCGGGGTCGACGGCGCCGGCAAGGCCAGCCCGCCGACCTGCACCGCCCCGTCGTGCAGGCGCGCCGGCAGCCGGTTCACCGCGCCGACGAAGCCGTACACGAAGGGCGACGCCGGCTGCTCGTAGACCTGCGCCGGGCTGCCGACCTGCTCGATCCGCCCGCGGTGGAGGATCGCCACGCGGTCGGCCAGTTCCAGCGCCTCTTCCTGGTCGTGGGTGACGAACACCGTGGTCAGGCCGGTGCGTTCGTGCAGCTCGCGCAACCAGCGCCGCAGGTCGCGACGGACCTGTGCATCCAGCGCGCCGAACGGTTCGTCGAGCAATAGCACGCGCGGCTCGATCGCCAGCGCGCGCGCCAGCGCCACGCGCTGGCGCTGACCGCCGGACAGTTGCGCCGGGTAGCGCCGCTCCAGGTCGTGCAACTGCACAAGCGCCAACAGCTCCTGCACCCGCGCGCGGATGCGCGCCTCGGTCCAGCGCGCCTCGCGGCGCACACGCTGGCCGAAGGCGACGTTCTCGTACACGCTCATGTGCTTGAACAAGGCATAGTGCTGGAACACGAAGCCGACCCGGCGCGCCTGCACCGACAACGCGGTGGCGTCTTCGCCGTGGATCAGCACGCGTCCGCGATCGGCGTGTTCGAGTCCGGCGATCACCCGCAGCAGCGTGGTCTTGCCGGAACCGGACGGCCCCAACAACGCCAGCAGTTCGCCCTGGCGGATGTCCAGGCTGATGTCGTCGAGCGCGGCGAAGTCGCCGAAGCGCTTGCTCAGGTGCTGTACGCGGATGCTCATTGCAACCTCAATGTCGGTGAGTGGCGGCCAGCGCCGCGCCATGGCGCCAGTGCAGCATTGCAACCTCAATGTCGGTGAGTGGCGGCCAGCGCCGCGCCATGGCGCCAGTGCAGCCAGGACTTCACGGCGAGCGTCAGCAGCGCGGTCAGCGCCAGCAGGCTGGCGCAGGCGAAGGCGGCGCTGTAGGCGTATTCGTTGTAGAGGATCTCCACATGCAGCGGCAGCGTGTTGGTGCGCCCGCGGATATGCCCGGAGACCACCGACACCGCGCCGAACTCGCCCATCGCCCGCGCACTGCACAGCAGCACGCCGTACAGCAGGCCCCAGCGGATGTTCGGCAAGGTCACCCGCAGGAACGTCTGCCAGCCGCTGGCGCCCAGGCTCAGCGCCGCCAGTTCCTCGTCGTCGCCCTGCTGCTCCATCAGCGGCATCAGCTCGCGGGCGATGAACGGGAAGGTGACGAAGGTGGTCGCCAGCACGATGCCCGGCAGGGCGAACACGATCCGCGGCAGGTGCAGCAGGACCTCGCCGAACAGCGGCAGGTGCAGGCGCACGCCCTCGTCGATCAGCGGCCAGGCCCAGCCGTTGCGGCCGAAGAGCAGAATGAACAGCAGGCCCGCGACCACCGGCGACACCGAGAACGGCAGATCGATCAGGCTCACCAACAGGCGCTTGCCGGGGAAGCGGTGCTTGCTGACCGCCCACGCCGCAGCCACGCCGAACACCAGGTTCAACGGCACCACGATCGCCGCCACCAGCAGGGTCAGCCCGATCGCCGCCAGCGCATCCGGATCGGAGATCGCACGCCAGAACACGCCGGCGCCGCCGCGCAACGCCTCGACGAACACCAGCAGCAAGGGCAGCAGCAGGAACGCCAGCAGGAAGCAGAGCGCACCGCCGATCAGCAGCCGCCGCACCCAGCGCGGCTCGTCGACCACCGAGGCCTGCACGTGCGCCTGGACGGCAACCGCATCGGCCTGCCCGGGGACGCGTGCCGCCAGCGCGGCCACCACCGACGCCATCACGCCACCGCCCGGCCGCGCCGCGCGAACCAGGCCTGCGCCGCGTTGACCAGCAACAAGGACAGCAGCGACAACAGCAGCATCGCCGCGGCGATCGCGCTGGCGCCGCCGTAGTCGAATTCTTCCAGACGGATGGTGATCAGCAACGGCGCGATCTCGGTGGCGTTGGGCAGGTTGCCGGCGATGAAGATCACCGAGCCGTACTCGCCGACGCCGCGCGCGAACGCCAGCGCGAACCCGGTCAGCACCGCCGGCCACAGCGTCGGCAGCAGTACCCGGCGCACGGTCTGCCAGCGCCCGGCACCGAGCGTGGCCGCGGCCTCTTCCAGTTCGCGCTCGGCCTCGGCCAGCACCGGCTGCACGATCCGCACCACGAACGGCAGCCCCACGAACACCAGGGCCACGACGATGCCCAGCGGCGTGTAGGCGACCTTGATCCCGCCTGCGCCGCTGCTGTGCATCAGCGCGGCATAGCCGATCAGCAGGCCACCCAGGCCCAGCGCGGCCAGGCTGAGCACCGCGACCGTGCCGAACAGGCGCTGCAGTGCGCGCAGCGGTGCCGGCAGCAGCGCCTGGCTGCGCCGCAGCAGCGCGTAACCGATGGCCGACAACACCAGCAACAGTGCCAGCCGCGACCACCACCAGGCCAGCACCGGCAGGCTGGCCGCCAGCGCCTGCGCCGGCTGCTCCAGCCAACGGCCGATCCAGCCGTTGCTGCCGTACAGCGCAGTCAGGGCGATGCCGGCCACCGCCGTCGGCAGCGCGAACGGCAGGTCGATCATCGCGTCGAACAGGCGCTTGCCGGGAAAGCGATAGCGCACGAACACCCAGGCCACCCAGGTGCCCATCACCGCATTGAACGCGGCCGCGGCCAGCGCGGTGCCGAAACTCAGGCGCAACGCCGCCAGCACCCGCGGCTCGCTCCACACCCGCCACACGCCCTCCCAGCCCAGCCCGCTGGTCTTGAGCAGCAACGCGAGCAAGGGGATCAGCACCACCAGCCCCAGCCAGGTCAGGGTGATGCCCAGGCTCAACCCCAGCCCGGGCATCACCCGGCGCTGGCGCGGGGCGCGGGGAACGGCATCGGCGGTCACGGCCATCGCGTCACTTGCTCGCCTGGATCTGATCGAACAGGCCGCCATCGTCGAAGTGCGTGGCCTGCGCCTTGGCCCAGGATCCGAATGCCTGATCGATGGTCACCAGGCGCACCTTCGGCAGCCGCGCCAGGTCGGCGCGGTCGGCATATTCGGGATGGCGCGGCCGGTAGTAGTGCCTGGCCGCGATCTTCTGTCCTTCCGGCGAGTACAGGTACTTGAGGTATTCCTCGGCCACCGCGCGGGTGCCGTGCTTGTCCACATTCTTGTCGACCAGCGCCACCGACGGCTCGGCCAGGATCGACAGCTTCGGCACGACGATCTCGAACTTGTCCTGGCCCAGTTCCTGCTGCGCCAGGAACGCCTCGTTCTCCCAGGCCAGCAGCACATCGCCGATGCCGCGCTGGACGAAGGTGGTGGTGGCGCCGCGCGCGCCGGTGTCCAGCACCGGCACGTTGCGGAACAGCGCGCGCATGTAGTTGAGGATGCGTTCGCGGTCGCCCTTGAAGATGTGGTCGGCGTAGGCCCAGGCGGCCAGGTAGTTCCAGCGCGCGCCGCCGGAGGTCTTGGGATTGGGGGTGATCACCGACACCCCGCTGCGCAGCAGGTCGGGCCAGTCCTTGATGCCTTTCGGATTGCCCTTGCGCACCAGGAACACGATGGTGGAGGTATACGGCGCGCTGTTGTCGGGCAGCCGCGTGGCCCAGTTCGCATCGATCAGCTTGCTCTTGGCGGCGATCGCATCGACGTCGTAGGCCAGCGCCAGCGTCACCACGTCGGCCTCGACGCCGTCGATCACCGCGCGCGCCTGCTTGCCGGAGCCGCCGTGCGAGGTCTCCACCGCCACCTGCTCGCCGGGATGCAGTTGCGCCCAGTGCTTGGCGAAGGCGGCGTTGTAGTCCCGGTACAGCTCGCGGGTGGGATCGTAGGACACGTTGAGCAGTTGCGTCTCGGCGGCGGCCGCGGCCCCGGCGAGCGCGCACAACGCGAGCGCAAGGAGCAGGCGCCAGCGGCGCGACGGAAGGCTGGACATGGACGGTTCTCCGGGAAACCCACAGGTAAACGCCGCGGCCAATGCCCGCCGCGGACCATGACGCATGCTGCGCAGCGGCAGGCGACGGGTGAAATGACTTCCGGGCAGCGGCTCATGCCATTTGCGCATGACGACACCGACGCCTGCGGGCACCGCGGTAAAATCGCCACTTCTTTCGCCGCGCGTGCCCGTCATGACCGACTCCCGCCTCACCCAGCACTACGCCGAGGAACTGGACGCGATCCGCGCCCAGGGCCTGTTCAAGTCCGAGCGTATCATCGTCGGCCCGCAGGCAGCGGAAATCGTCCTCGCCGACGGCCGCCGCGTGCTCAATTTCTGCGCCAACAACTACCTGGGCCTGGCCGATCATCCCGAACTGATCCAGGCCGCCAAGGACGCGCTGGACACGCACGGCTTCGGCATGGCCTCGGTGCGCTTCATCTGCGGCACCCAGGACCTGCACAAGCAACTGGAGGCGCAGATCGCCGCGTTCTTCGGCACCGAGGACACCATCCTCTACGCCGCCTGCTTCGACGCCAACGGCGGCCTGTTCGAACCGCTGCTGGGCGAGCAGGACGCGATCATCTCCGACGCGCTCAACCACGCCTCGATCATCGACGGGGTGCGCCTGTGCAAGGCCAAGCGCTTCCGCTACGCCAACTGCGACATGGCCGACCTGGAAGCGCAGCTGCAGGCGGCCGACGCCGCCGGCTGCAAGACCAAGCTGATCACCAGCGACGGCGTGTTCTCGATGGACGGTTTCATCGCTCCGCTGGACGAGATCACTGCGCTGGCGAAGAAATACAACGCGCTGGTGCACATCGACGAATGCCATGCCACCGGCTTCCTCGGCGCCAGCGGCCGCGGCTCGGCCGAGGTCAAGGGCGTGCTGGACCGGATCGATATCTTCACCGGCACCCTGGGCAAGGCCATGGGCGGGGCGCTGGGCGGCTTCACCACCGGCCGCCACGAGGTGATCGAACTGCTGCGCCAGCGCTCGCGGCCCTACCTGTTCTCCAACTCGCTGCCGCCGCACGTGGTCGCCGCCGGGAGCAAGGCCTTCGCGATGCTCGACGCCGCCGACGACCTGCGCGCGCAGCTGGTCGAGAACACCGCCTACTTCCGCGAGCGCATGGCCGCCGCCGGTTTCGACATCAAGCCCGGCACCCATCCGATCTGCCCGGTGATGCTGTACGACGCGCCGCTGGCGCAGCGCTTCGCCGAACGGCTGCTGGAGGAAGGCATCTACGCCATCGGCTTCTTCTTCCCGGTGGTGCCCAAGGGCCAGGCGCGGATCCGCACCCAGATCAGCGCCGCGCACACCCGCGAGCACCTGGACCGTGCGATCGACGCGTTCACCCGCATCGGCCGCGAACTGGGCGTCATCACCGCCTGAGATGCGCGCCGCGCTGCGCCAACGGCTGTTGCTGGCGGCGCAGACCGACGCCCAGGCGCAGCCTGCGGCCGGCGGCTGGCACAGCCGCTGCCTGCATTGCCGGCGGCGCCTGGATCTGCGCGGTGACGGCGAACCACTGGGCCACTGCTCGCTCGAACATGTGGTGCCGCAGGCCTGGTTCGGGCGCCGTGCCGCCGCGGCGCTGTGCGCCCAGGTCGGCGACGACCCCAACGATGCGCGCAACCTGGCACTGGCCTGTGCCGGCTGCAATCACGCCAAGGGCCGCCACCACGATGCGCGCGGGCCGCAGGACGCGCGCGCCCGCGAGGTGGTCGCCGCCCTGCTCAGCGCGCGGCTGGCGCGCTGGCGTCCGCCGCCGGCGCCAACGCCGTGACTTCGGCGGCGCTGAGTTCGCGCCATGCGCCCTTGCCCAGCTCGCCCAGCGCCAGCTCGCCGACCGCCACCCGCACCAGCCGCAGCACGTCCAGGCCCAGCGCGGCGAGCAGCCGCCGGATCTGCCGGTTGCGGCCTTCGTCCAGCACCACTTCCAGCCAGGCATGGCGTTCGCCCTGGCGCAGCAGGCGCACCTGCTTGGCCCGCAGCGCCTCGCCTTCGGCAACCACGCCGACGCACATCCGCGCCAGCAGCGCCGCGTCGGGGATCGCATCCACCTGCACGTGATAGGTCTTGTCCGGACCGCTGACCGGATCGGTGACCCGCGCCGCCCACTGCGGGTCGTTGCTGAACAGCAGCAGGCCCTCGCTGGCCTTGTCCAGGCGCCCGACCGGGGCCAGCCACGGCAGCCCGGCGCCATCGAAACAGCGGTAGACGGTGTCGCGGCCGCGTTCGTCCTGCGCGCTGGTGACCAGCCCGCGCGGCTTGTTGAGCATCAGGTACAGGCGCTTGGTATCGGTCAGGGCCGCGCCATCCAGGGCCAGCCGGTGGCGGCCCTGCAGGATCGGGAATTCGGGATCGGTGACGATGCGCCCGTCGACGGCGACGCGGCCAGCGGCGATCCAGCGCGCGGCCTCGGTGCGCGAGCACAGGCCCAGTTTGGACAGGGTGCGGGCCAGGCCGTGCCGCGGCGCGGCCGGCGTGGCGTCGCGCGCCGGCGGGCGCGAACGCGCGGGCGCCGCCTGGGGCGACGGCGGACGGCGGGAACGCGGCGGCTTCACCCCTCGCACGGCGTCGACGGGCGCGGCCGCGGGCGGCCGCGCACCGGACTTACTGCTTGTTGGCCTCGGCCGGAGCCGGTGCCGGCGCTTCGGCGGCAGCCGGTGCCGGCGCCGGACGCGCCTTGACCACGCGCACGCCACGCGCCTTCATCCAGGCATCGAACTCCTCGGCGGTCATGCGCTTGCCGTTCTGGCTCATGTCGAACCGCCAAGGGGTGTTGTCGAACGCGGTGGCCGGCTTGTAGGCGGCCGGATCGTTCGGCTTCACCGCGCCAGGTGTGGCATTGGCCAGGCTCTGGCAACCTTCGGCGCGCAAGCGCAGCAGCACGCGGTCCAGGGACTGGTCGCTGCTGTAGGACTGGGTCAGCACGCCGCTGGGCATGCCCAACTGCACGTTGCGGCTGAACAGTTCCGAAGCGACCGGTGCGGCGACCGTCGCCGGCAGCGCCAGCGGCTTGGGCAGCAGATCGCCGGAGCAATCCGGTGCGGCGTGGGCCGCAGGAATCAGGGCAAGCGCGAGCAGGCTGGCCGTCACGATACGCAGCATCGGTTTTTTTCCATTCAGGCGAGTCAACGAGCGAGTGTAGGCAGGCCCCGGCGTGCTTTCAACTGTTACCGGCACTACATGCGCTAAATAATTGGGATTGCTGAAAAAGTTCAGCTTGAACGCTTTGTGCATCCTGCAGGAGCGGCTTCAGCAGCGACAGGCATTTCCGGGACGTCTGTCGCGGCTGAAGCCGCTTGTGTCAAATAAGGGTCTATCGTTGCAGGTGAGAGCGGAGTGCGGCAGGCCGTTTAGCCGCAGTGCCAGCAAGCACGAGTAGGAGTCAGCGCCGCCGCACTCCGGTTCTCCTGCCTGACAAGCCCGAACAGTTGCCCGAGTGACGAGCTCGAACTCCACAAGCATGGGCATCGGCAGGAGCGCTCTCGTCCCTGAGTCTACTGCGGAGAACGTCTATGCGGCGCTATGTCGGGATCGATGTATCCAAGGCCGAACTGGTCATTCATGTCCTGCCGGACGAGCAGGCCTGGACCCAACCCAATACGCCACAGGGGCAGCGTGCGCTGGCCCAGCGCCTTGCCGAGCTGGGCTGCGAGCGGATCGTGCTGGAAGCCAGTGGCGGCTACGAACATGCCGTGCTGCAGGTGCTCCGAGAGGCAAACCTGCCGGCAGTGCGGATGGCCGCCGATCGTCCGCGCAAGCTCGCCCAGGCCTTGGGCCTGCATGCCAAGACCGATGCCCTGGACGCGCGCCTGCTGGCCATCGCCGCCCAGCACATCCCGACCATGCCCACGCCCGTGGCGCCCGAGCATCAGCAGTCTCTTCGCGAACTGCTGGACCTGCGTGCCACCCTGGTGAGCCAGCGTGATGCCCATCGGCGGCGCCTGGAGCACATCACCAGCGCCAAGGTGCAACACCGCTGCCGAGAGGTGATCGCCCTGCTGAACCAGCAGATCCAGACATTGACGCAGGAGATCGAGCAGCAGGGCAAGACCTGCTCGAGCCTACCCAAGGTGCCTGGGCTCGGGACGATCCTGCGCGCGGTTCTGGCCGCGCGGCTGCCAGAGCTGGGCACGCTGCCGCCACGCAAGCTCGCTGCCATGGTCGGGCTGGCCCCGTTCAATCACGACAGCGGTTGCTGGAAAGGCCAGCGCCGCATCAAAGGCGGACGTGCCGACGTGCGGCGCGTGCTGTACATGGCCACCTGGGCCAGCATCCGCGCCAAATCCCCCTTGGCCAACACTTACGCGCGCCTGCGCGCAGGCGGCAAACCGGCCAAGGTCGCCATCGTCGCCTGCATGCACAAGTTCCTGCGCTGGCTCAATGCCATCGCGCGCGATCAGGCCCCGTACGCTCCTCCTGTCATCGCAGGTGCATGACAGTTGACTCCTACAACGACACCGACATACATCCCCACCCCACAAAAACAAAGCCCGGCGCGAGGCCGGGCTTTGCTTGAGACTGGAAGCGTCCGATTAGTTCTGGACGTTCAGCTCGGTACGACGGTTCTTGGCGCGGCCTTCCGGATTGTCCGAACCATCCGGGTTGGTGTTCGGGGCAATCGGACGGCTCTCGCCGTAGCCGATCGGACCGACCAGACGCGAAGCGTCCACGCCGTTCTTCACCAGGTAGTCGTACACGACGCGGGCGCGGCGCTCGGACAGCTTCTGGTTGTAGGCTTCGGTACCCTTCGAGTCGGTGTGACCGGCAACCTCGACGCGCAGGTCGGGGTAACGCTTCAGGATCTCGGTGGCCTCGCCCAGGATCGCCACGGCGTCCGGACGCAGGTTCGCCTTGTTGAAGTCGAAGTTGACGCCCTTCAGGTCGATCGACACCGGCACCGGGCAGCCGTCCGGACCGATGGTCTGGCCAGGCTGGGAGTTCGGGCACTTGTCGTCGCAGTTGTTGACGCCGTCACCGTCGTCGTCCAGATCGGCGCAGCTCGGCGCAGCGGCCGGCGGCGGCGGCGGGGCGACCGGGGCAGCCGGCGGCGGGCCCAGCGGGATCACGACGCCGACCGAAGCCAGCACGTCGCCGAACCAGTTCTCGGACGGAGCGGCAACGCTCTTGTCGTCGAAGTCAGCGCGGTAGGCCACTTCGGCACGCACGGCAACGCGCTTGTCGAAGGTGGTCTGCAGACCGACGCCGGCCTTGGCGGCAAAGTTGCCGTCCTTGCGCTGGCCCGGGGAGACCGGACCGCCGGTGTCGAACTCTTCTTCCGAGCGCTGGTAGCCCAGGCCGAACAGCAGGTACGGGTTCCAGCCGCGGCCTTCCTGGATGAAGTGACGACGCAGGTCGAACGAGATGCCGTACTGGCTCCAGTTCAGGTCCTGGTTCTTGTCGAAGTTCGGGTTCTGATAGTTCAGCTCACCGTCCAGCGACCAGTTCGGGTTGATGAACTTGCCCAGGCCCAGGGTGACGAAGGGCGCATCGTTGGTGGTGCGGTCCTTGTCCTGGAAGTTGAAACCAGCCGAACCGGTCAGGTACCAGCGGTCGTCGAATTCCTGCGCGGACGCTGCCTGGGCGACGGCCAGACCGCCCAGCAACGCGGCGGTGAGAATTTTCTTGTTCATTAATACAACTCCTTGTTTCGGGGAGATAGAAACCGGTAGAGGCATGGTTCTGTACAGATGTCTCGTCACATCCAGACGGCCGTTTCCGCACGCCATCGCCGCGCACATTATGCGCGGCATAGTGAAGATGGCGTTAACGAGCACGTAACATGTGAAAGTCAACGCCAGCCGCTGCCAGGCCGTGGATACACCCTATACAGCTTGATGAAATCCCGCAATGCGCCAGGCGCGTGACCGTTTGCGGTCGTAGACAAGGACTCGCAGGGCGACCCAGGTCTCACCCCGGCCGCGCCCACGGCGGCGGGTCTGCCAACTCCGCCTGCATGAACTCGACGAAGGCGCGCACCCGTGGCGGCACCAGCCGCCGCTGCGGCATCACCGCGTAGATGCCGGTCTCGGTCAGCGGGTAGTCGGCCAGCACCTGGCACAGCCGTCCCTGCCGCAGGTCCTCGGCCACGTGCCATTCCGAATGCAGGGCGATGCCCTGGCCGTTGACCGCGGCATCGCGCAGCACCTCGCCGAAGTTGGTCTCCAGCGGCCCTGCCACGCGCACCGCGATCTCGCCGTCGGGTCCCTGCAGCCGCCAGGTGTCCTGGCGGCCGTCGCTGCCGGTCAGCAGCAGGCAGGCGTGCGCGGCCAGGTCGGCCGGCGTGGCCGGGGTGCCGTGGCGGCGCAGGTAGTCGGGCGAGGCGCAGAGCATGCGTCGATTGCCGGCCAGGCGCCGCGCGACCAGGCTGGAGTCGCGCAGGGTGCCGATGCGGATCGCCAGATCGAACCCTTCGCTGACCAGGTCCACGACGTTGTCGCTCAGGTGCACGCTCAGCCGCACCTGCGGATGCAGGGCCATGAAGCGTGGCAGCACGGGCGAGACATACAGGCGCCCGAACGCGGCCGACATCGTCACCCGCAGGGTGCCGGCGGCGCTGGCGCCGGCCTGGCGCAGACCGCCGGCCAGCGATTCCAGGTCCTCGACCAGCGGCCGCCCCTGCTCGGCCAGTTGCAGGCCTTCCGGGGTCGGGTGCAGGCGCCGCGTGGTCCGGTGGAGCAGACGCACGCCGAGCGCGCGTTCCAGCCGCTGCAGCCGCTGGCTGGCCACCGCCACCGACAGGTCCAGGCTACGCGCGGCGGCGCTGATCGAGCCGAGGTCGAGCACGCGCAGGAACAGGGCGATGTCGCCGATCCGGTCCATTATGTGGATTCCATTGAAAGTCGTTCAATATTTTTACTGTTTTTGCTGAAGACATGCAGGCCTAGGCTGCCGTCCTCCCGCCACTTCCGGAGCCGCCGCATGGCCGCCTCGCTCGCTCCATCTCCCCAGCAACCCGCTGCAGGGCGCACGCCGCTCGCGCTGTACGCGCTGACCGCCGGCGCCTTCGGCATCGGCACCACCGAGTTCGTGATCATGGGCCTGCTGCTGCAGGTCGCCGCCGACCTGCGGGTCAGCGTTCCGGCCGCCGGGCTGCTGATCTCCGGCTATGCGCTGGGCGTGTTCCTCGGCGCGCCGCTGCTGACCGTGGCCAGCCGGCGCTGGCCGCGCAAGCGCGTGCTGCTGGCGCTGATGCTGGTGTTCACCGCCGGCAACCTGGCCTGCGCGCTGGCGCCGAACTACGCGGCGCTGATGGCGGCGCGGGTGGTGACCTCGCTGGCGCACGGCACCTTCTTCGGCGTCGGCGCGGTGGTCGCCACCACCCTGGTGCCGCCGCAGCGCAAGGCCTCGGCGATCTCGACCATGTTCACCGGCCTCACCGTCGCCACCCTGCTCGGGGTGCCGGCCGGCGCCTGGCTGGGCCTGCATGACGGCTGGCGTGCCACGTTCTGGGCGGTGGCGGGGATCGGCGCGCTGGCCACCGTGGTGATCGCCGCGCTGGTGCCGGCCGATCGCGCCGCACCGGCGACCGTGCCGCTGCGCGAGGAACTGCGCGCGGTCGGCCGCGCGCCCGTGCTGCTCGGCCTGGCGACGACGGTGCTGGGCTATGCCGGCGTGTTCGCCGTGTACACCTATGTGCAGCCGCTGCTGACCCAGGTCACCGGGGTGGCCGACAGTGCGGTGTCGCCGCTGCTGCTGGTGTTCGACGTGGGCATGATCGTCGGCAACGTGCTCGGCGGACGCCTGGCCGACCGCCGCCCGCGGCAGGCGCTGCCGCTGAGCCTGGGCGTGCTGGCGGTGGTGCTGGCGGCGCTGACCCTCGCCCTGCCCTCGGCGCCGGCGATGGCGTTGGGCATCGGTCTGCTGGGCGTGGCCGCGTTCGCCACGGTGGCGCCGCTGCAGGTGTGGGTGCTGGGCAAGGCCGGCGAGGCCGGCCGGCATCTGGCCTCGAGCCTGAACATCGGTGCGTTCAACCTGGGCAATGCACTGGGCGCCTGGTTCGGCGGCCTGGTGCTCGGCCATGGCGGCAACCTGTCGCAACTGCCCTGGGTGGCGGCACTGCTGACCCTGGCCGGACTGGCGGTGGCGCTGGGCGCGCTGCGGCTGTCGCCGGCCACCGCCACACCTGCCGCCAATCACGGCGCGGGTTGCGCCGCCGGCGGTGCGGCATGAGCCGGCCGATGGCGACGGCCGCGCTGGCGGCGGCGCTGCTGGGCACGGCGATCATGGCGGATGCGGCGCCGCGCGACTGGATCGCGACCTGGCAGGCCAGCCCGCAGCCGCTGTGGAGCGCGGACTTCCCGTTCCCGACGCAGACGCCGTTCCACCTGTGGCGGCAGACCGTGCGCCAGGTGGCGCGGGTGAGCCTGGGCGGCAGCGAGGTGCGGGTGGAACTGAGCAACGCCTATGGCGATGCGCCGCTGCACATCGGCGCCGCGTCGCTGGCGCTGGCCGGCGACGGCGACGGCGACGGCGCGGCGATCCTGCCGGGCTCGCAGCGGCCGCTGCGCTTCGGCGGCAGGACCGAGGTGACCGTGCCGCCGGGCGCGCCGGTGCTCAGCGACCCGGTGGCGCTGAGCGTGCCGGACCTGGCCCGGCTCAGCATCAGCCTGTACCTGCCGCAGCCGACCGCGCCGTCCACCTTCCACTGGGAGGGCCTGCAGAGCGCCTGGCTGGCCGAGGGCGAGCGCACCGCCGACGACACGCTGGCCGGCGCCAGCGCGCTGCCGGTGCGGCTGTTCGTCAGCGGCATCCAGGTGCGCCGTGCCGATGCCGCCGGCGCGGTGGTGGCGCTGGGCGATTCGATCACCGACGGGGCCGCCTCGACGCCGGGACAGGACCGGCGCTGGCCGGACCAGCTGGCTACGCGGCTCGCCGCGCAGCGGTGGGCAGTGCTCAACGCCGGCATCTCCGGCGGGCGCGTGCTGCGCGACCGCATGGGCCAGAACGCGCTGGCGCGGCTGGACCGCGACGTGCTGGCGCAGCCCGGCGTGCACACCGTGATCCTGCTGATGGGCATCAACGACGTCAGTTGGTACGGCACGCCGTTCGCGCCGGACGATGCGCCGGTGCCGGCCGAGGATCTGATCGCCGGCTACCGGCAATTGCTGCAGCGCGCGCAGGCGCGCGGTCTGCGGGTGATCGGCGCCACCTTGACCCCGTTCGAGGGCGCGCTGCCGGACTCGCCGATCCCCGGCTACTACAGCCCGCAGAAGGAGGCCGTGCGCCAGCAGGTCAACGCCTGGCTGCGCGCCGGCAACGGTTTCGACGCGATCCTGGATCTCGATGCGCTGCTGCGCGACCCCGCGCATCCCACGCGGATGCGTGCGGATTTCGACTCGGGCGATCACCTGCATCCCGGCGATGCAGGTTACACGGCCATGGCCGAGGCCGCCGCGCAATTGCTCGGCGCCACCGCAGCCGATTCCACCTCCGCTGCGACCGACGCCGTCGACACCGACGCCGCGGCGCGCTGACGCCTTCTCTCTCCCCACTTTCCCCCTTCGCCATCAGGAGTTCTCCATGGAATACCGTCATCTCGGCGCATCCGGCTTCAAGGTTCCCGTGCTCAGCTTCGGCACCGGCACCTTCGCCGGCACCGATCCGTTCTTCGCCACCTGGGGCAATTCGGACGTGGACCAGGCGCGGCGCCTGATCGACATCTGCCTGGAAGCCGGCGTCACCCTGTTCGACAGCGCCGACGTTTACTCCGGCGGCGCCGCCGAATCGGTGCTGGGCGCGGCGATCAAGGGCCGCCGCGACCAGGTGCTGCTCTCGACCAAGGCCGGCTTTCGCTTCGACCGCACGTCGCCCAACAGCGTCGGTTCCTCGCGCTTCCATTTGATCCGCGCAGTGGAGGCGGCGCTGACCCGCCTGGGCACCGACTATCTCGACCTGTTCCAGTTGCACGGCTTCGACGCGCACACGCCGGTGGAGGAAACCCTGTCCACGCTCGACGACCTGGTGCGTGCCGGCAAGATCCGCTACCTCGGCGTGTCCAACTTCTCCGGCTGGCAGTTGATGAAGTCGCTGGCGGTGGCCGACCGCCACGGCTGGTCGCGCTATGTCGCGCACCAGGCCTACTACTCGCTGATCGGCCGCGACTACGAGGAAGAACTGATGCCGCTGGGCCTGGACCAGGGCGTGGGTGCGCTGGTGTGGAGCCCGCTGGGCTGGGGCCGGCTGACCGGCAAGCTGCGTCGCGGCCAGCCGCTGCCGGACAGCAGCCGCCTGCACGACAAGGCGGTCACCGAGGCCGGCCCGCCGGTGGAGGACGAGCGCCTGTACCGCGTCCTCGACACGCTGGAGGCGATCGCCGCGGAGACCGGCAAAAGCGTGCCGCAGATCGCGCTGAACTGGCTGCTGCAGCGGCCAACGGTCAGCAGCGTGATCATCGGCGCACGGACCGAGGAGCAGTTGCGGCAGAATCTGGGGGCGGTCGGCTGGACCCTCGATGCCGCCCACCTGCAACAACTGGATGCAGCCAGCGCCGCGGTGCCGGCGTATCCGTCCTGGCACCAGCGCGGCTTCGCCGAGCGCAACCCGCGGCCGGTCTGAGCCGCGGCCGTGCCCTCCTTTCCCTCACCTCCAGGAGCCTCCATGAAAGCGGTCGCCACCCTCCATCCCCTGCCGATCGACGATCCGCAGTCGCTGCACGACCTCGACCTGCCGACGCCCCCCGCGCCCGGCGGCCACGACCTGCTGGTGCGGGTCGAAGCGGTGTCGGTCAATCCGGTGGACACCAAGGTCCGCGCCAAGGGCGCGAGCGACGGACAGCCCAAGGTGCTGGGCTACGACGCCGCCGGCGTGGTCGAGGCGGTCGGGCCCGAGGTCGACGGCTTCGAGCCGGGCGACGAGGTCTACTACGCCGGCGACATCACCCGTGCCGGCAGCAACGCGCAGTACCAACTGGTGGATGCGCGCATCGTCGCGCGCAAGCCGGCCACCCTGGACTTCGCCCAGGCCGCGGCGCTGCCGCTGACCACGCTGACCGCCTGGGAGTTGCTGTTCCAGCGCATGCCGTTCGACTTCGACGACGCGCGCAACCGCGGCCGCCGCCTGCTGGTGATCGGCGGCGCCGGCGGGGTCGGCTCGATCGCGATCCAGTTGGCGCGGCATGCCGGCTTCGAGGTGATCGCCACGGCCTCGCGCCCGCAGACCCGCGACTGGTGCCTGCAACTCGGCGCGCACCACGTGATCGACCATCGCCAGGAGCTGGCGCCGCAATTGCAGGCGCTGGGCATCGACAAGGTGGACGCGGCGCTGAACCTGGCCGACACAGACCGCTACTGGCAGGCGCTGGGCGAGCTGCTGGCGCCGCAGGGCCACGTCGGCCTGATCGTCGAACCGAGCGGTCCGCTGCACATCGGCGACCCGTACAAGGCCAAGTGCATCGGCATCCACTGGGAAATGATGTTCGCGCGCGCCCGGTTCCGCACCGACGACATGATCGAACAGCACCGCATCCTGGCGCGCACCGCCAGCCTGGTGGACGCGGGCGAACTGCGCACCACCCTGACCGAGACACTGAGCCCGATCAACGCCATCACCCTGCGCGAGGCGCACCGGCGCCTGGAGTCGGGCAGCACCATCGGCAAACTGGCCCTGGTCGGCTGGGGCTGAGTGGCGCAGCGATCGGAACATTGATGCGACGGCTCTGCTTCGTGCACGTGGCGATGGTTGGCTGCCCCACTGACCGCAACCGCTCCTGCTGTTGCTGTTGCTGTGCTTCTGCCTTTGCCGTTCTCTTGATCTACCGGGTCCCCTCGGCGCGGCAGACATGGCGGGCGAATACCCGAAGGGCGACGCGCAGGATGCGCGTCGTTTTCCGCCGGCACATGGATGTGCCGTCGGAAAATGCCCGTCGTGGCTGCGGACCCGGAGTGCGATAGCGCGGAGGGCGCGCTGCGGGGTGTGCTTTCTTTTGGTTACTTTTCTTTGCACAAGCAAAGAAAAGTAACCCGCGTCAGCGGAAGCTGTTGCTCTTGCTTCCAAGCGTCATGCTTCAAAATCCCGGAAGGATGTAAAGGCGGCTCAAGGCAACGCCCCTCTTGCCGCCAGCCAGGTTTCACGGCACCCTGCGCCCTTCCGTACGCCTGCGTATCCACGCCATGTCGCCCGCCCCCGGCCAGCCCGACCCCACCCCCACCGCCTACCCGCACCTGTTCGCCCCGCTGGACCTGGGCTTCACTCAGCTGCGCAACCGCATCCTGATGGGCTCCATGCACACCGGCCTGGAAGACCGTGCCCGCGACTTCCCCAAACTGGCCGCGTACTTCGCCGAGCGCGCCGCCGGCGGCGTCGGCCTGATCGTCACCGGCGGCTTCGCCCCGAACGTGGTCGGCTGGCTGAAACCGTTCGGCGGCAAGCTGTCGTGGCCGTGGGAGGTGCGCCCTCACCGGCAGGTCACCGCCGCGGTGCACGCGCATGGCGCCAAGATCTGCCTGCAACTGCTGCACGCCGGACGCTACGCCTACCACCCCTTGTCGGTGGCGCCGTCGAAACTGAAGGCGCCGATCAACCCGTTCACCCCGCGTGCGCTGTCGGCGCGCGGCGTCGAACGCCAGATCGATGCCTACGCCCATGCCGCCAAGCTGGCGCGCGAGGCCGGCTACGACGGCGTCGAAGTGATGGGCTCGGAAGGCTATCTGATCAACGAGTTCATCGCTCCGCGCAGCAACCGCCGCAATGACGCCTGGGGCGGCGACGCCGCCAAGCGCATGCGCTTCGCGGTGGAGATCGTGCGCCGCATCCGTGCCGCCTGCGGGCCGGACTTCATCATCGTCTATCGGCTGTCGCTGGTGGACCTGGTCGAGGACGGCAGCGACTGGCAGGAGATCGTGCTGCAGGCGCAGGCGATCGAGGCCGCCGGCGCGACCCTCATCAACTCCGGCATCGGCTGGCATGAAGCACGCGTGCCCACCATCGCCACCTCGGTGCCGCGCGCGGCGTTCGCCGCGGTGACCGCCAAGCTCAAGCCGCACGTGCGGCTGCCGCTGATCGCCACCAACCGCATCAACATGCCCGACGTGGCCGAGCGCATCCTCGCCGGCGGCGGCGCCGACATGGTGTCGCTGGCGCGGCCGCTGCTGGCCGACCCGGAATGGGCGAACAAGGCGCAGCGCGGCCAGGCGCAGGCGATCAACACCTGCATCGCCTGCAACCAGGCCTGCCTGGACCACGTGTTCGAGAACAAGACCGCAAGTTGCCTGGTCAATCCGCGCGCGGCCGCCGAGACCGAACTGAACTACCTGCCGACCCGCGCGCCCAAGCGTATCGCCGTGGTCGGCGCCGGCCCGGCCGGCCTGGCCTGCGCCACCGTGGCCGCGCAACGCGGCCACCGCGTCACCCTGTTCGACAGCGCCAGCGAGATCGGCGGCCAGTTCAACGTGGCCAAGCGGATTCCCGGCAAGGAGGAATTCCACGAGACGCTGCGCTACTTCCGCCACCAGATCGACGCCACCGGCGTGGAGTTGCGCCTGCACACCACCGCCGATGCGGCGCTGCTGGCCGACTTCGACGAGGTGGTGCTGGCCACCGGCATCGTGCCGCGCACCGTGGAGTTCCCCGGCGCCGACCATCCCAGCGTGGTCAGCTATCTGGACGTGCTGCAGGGCCGGGTGCAGGCGGCGGACAAGGTGGCGATCATCGGCGCCGGCGGCATCGGCTTCGATGTCGGCGAGTTCCTGGTGCACGCCGGTACATCGACCGCGCTGGACCCGGCGCGCTGGATGGCCGAGTGGGGCGTTGACCCGCAGTTCGAAGGCCGCGGCGCGCTGTGCAAGCCGCGCCCGGAGCCGCCGGCGCGCAGCGTATGGCTGCTGCAGCGCAGCCCGGGCCGGCCGGGCGCGCGGCTGGGCAAGACTACCGGCTGGATCCATCGCGCCACGCTCAAGGCCAAGGGCGTGACCATGCTCGGCGGCGTCGAATACCTGGGTGTAGACGACAGCGGCCTGCGCATCCGCGTGGACGGCGCCGAGCAAGTGTTGCCGGTCGGAACCGTGGTGGTCTGCGCCGGCCAGGAACCGCGGCGCGACCTGCAGGCGGCGCTGCAGGCCGCCGGCCGCAGCGCGCACCTGATCGGCGGCGCCGACGTCGCCGCCGAACTGGACGCCAAGCGCGCCATCGCCCAGGGCAGCCGGCTGGCGGCGCAACTGTAGGGCGCGCCTCGCGCTGGCCGTCGGGAGGCCGCCGGCCAGGGCAGCGGTCTTGGTGCTGTCGCATCGCGCGGCTATAAGCCTGGGCATGCCGCGTCCCTCGCCCCTGCCCGCCCTGCCCCGCCTGCCGCAGGCGGCCCTGGCGGCATACGCCGGCGCGCATTTCGGCAAGAGCCTGCTGTGGTACGCCGGCGAGCTGCTGCTGATCTATTCGCTGACCGAACACGCCGGCCTGCGCGCGATCGCGGCCGGTGTGGTGCTGGCGTTGGGCCTGCTGCTCAGCGCGGCGATCGGCCTCGGCGCCGGCTGGGGCCTGCGTCGGCGCCTGCGCGACGTGGGCAGCGCCGGGCGCCTGCAATGGCATGGCCTGGCCGCCGCGGCGCTGGCGCTGCTGCTGGTGTTCGCCACCCCATTGCTGCCGCCGCCGTGGCGGCTGGGCTACGTGCTGGCGGTGAGCCTGTTGTTCCGGTTGGCCTACGCCGCCTGCGACGTGGCCCAGAACACCTTGCTGAGCCTGGCGCAGTGGCCCTGGCGCGGCCACGACGGCGCCAGTGCGCTGCGCCTGGCAGGCAGCGGCGCCGCGGCGCTGCTGATCAGCAGCGTGGTCGGCGCCGTGCTGGCGCGCGGCGCCGATGGCGGCAGCCTGGCGCTGCAGGCCAGCGCGGTGCTGGCGGCCGTGGCGATGCTGTGCGCCTGGCAGTTGCAGCGCGTGCTGCGCCACGTCGCCGTCCACCCGGCACCCGCCGACACCCAGGCCGTGGCAGCAAGCGACCAAGCGCCCTCCTGGCGCGCGATTCCCTGGCAGCCGCTGGCGCTGATCGCGGCGGTCTCATTGACCCTGCCCGCGTTCACCAAGCTCGCCCCGTACGTGGCTGCCTACGGCCTGCTCTCGCCCGGTTGGGGCAGTGCGGTCCTGATCGCCTACGCGCTCGGCACGGTGCTGGTGCAACCGCTGGCCGCGCGTTGGGGCCGGCAGCGCACGCCGACGCAACGCCTGGCCTGGCTCGGCGGCGCGCTGCTGCTGTGCGCCCCGTTGTTTGCGCTGGCGTTGCCGGCGCAGCCACTGCTGAGCCTGGCCGCGGCCGCCTGCATCGGCGCCATCGGCGGCAGCGGCGGGCAACTGGTGTGGGCCTGGCATGCGCAATGCACCGCGACCCGGGCGGTTGCCGAGCACGCACTGTGCTTCGCCGCGCTGACCGCGGCCGCGCAGGTCGCGCTGGCCGCCGGGGTGGTGCTGATCGGCGTGCTGCTGGATGCGCTGGACTACCGCGACGGGCACTGCCTGCTGCTGTGCTGGGCGATGGCGGCCGGCCCGCTGCTGTGCGGGGCGTTGTGCCTGCTGCTGGCATGGCTCACCGGGCGCGGCCGATCGCCTCCGCTCGGCGCCGGCCTGGCGGCGAACGCGAGCAGCGGCTGAGACCGCGGCGCACGGTCGACGCCGCCGCGATGCGCCGCGAGCGAGCGCCTGGCCAGCAGCAGCATCCACAGCACGGCGCGACGCACTGCGCCCGCCGCTGCAGGCCTCAGGCGAAAAACGCCTGCTGCAGCGGCATCAACGCCGCGCCCAGGGTCACTGCGTCGCCGACGGTGCGCGCAATGCACAACTGCGGCAGCGGCGGCGCCAGGCCATGCCGGTTGGGCGCGCGCGGGATGCGGATACGCTCGATCAGGCGCTGCGCGATCGCGGCCGGCAGACGCCCGCCGATCACGATCGCCTGCGGATCCAGCGCGTAGGCCAGGTAGGCGCACAGCTGCGAGAACGGTGCCTCGGCCATGTCCAGCCAGGTGTCCACGCCCGGCGTGTGCGCGTCGATCGCGCCGAGCATCTGCTCGACCCCGGCGTAGTCCTGGCCGGCGGCGCGCACCAGCGACAACAGCGCGTCCAGGTTCGGATAGGCCATGCCGCCGACGGTCCAGATGCCGCCGAACTCGCCGGCATTGCCGCGGTAGCCGCGGAACAGCCGGCCATCGGCGATGATGCCGCCGCCGAAGCCGTTGGTCAGGTGCAGATAGACGAAGTCGCGGCAGTCGCGACCGACCCCGTACAGGCTTTCGGCCACCGCCGCCGCGGCGCCGTCGTTCTCCAGCGTGACCGCGCCGCCCAGGGCCTCTTCCAGGATCGGCACCAGGTCGACCTGGGTCCAGTCCTCCAGCGCCGGCGGCCCGGCCATCTGCCGGCCCTGCCCGGTGAAGAACGCCGAGATCGCCATGCCGATGCCGACCACCCGCGCCGGGTCCACCCCGCTCTCGGCCAGCAACTCGGCACGGAACCGCTGCAACTGCGCCAGCACCGGCGCGCGGCGCATGTCGGCCAGGCCGATGCGGCGCTGGCCGCGCACGTTGCCGGCGAAATCCACCAGCGCCAGCGCCACCACGTCGCCCATCAGGCCGATGCCGAAGGCATAGGCGTAGTCCGGCGCCAGCCGCACGTCCACGCTGGGATTGCCGCGGCCTTCGGCGGCACGGGCGCTGAGCTGGACCATGCGGTCCTGCACGAACCCCTGCAGCAGGCGCGCCACGGTGGGCTGCGACAGGTTCAGGTCGCGGCTCAGCGCTGCCTGGGTCTGCACCCCGGTCTTGAACACACGGTCGAGCAATTGGCGGCCGCCGGCGCTGACGCGCGGCGGGAAATCGGGATGCGGCATAGGCAGGCGCAAAGCGTGATGGATGCACGACCGCGACAACCTAGCACGTGGACATAGAAGTTTCATACATGGTAAATAGTATTACCCCCACATTCTTTTAATGGGGGTCTTCATGCGTACCGTTCACCCGCACCCGAGCCTGCTGGCACTGGCGCTCGCGGCCATCCTCGGCAGCGCCGCTGCCGTTCACGCCGAGGACGCGCCCGCGCCGCCGGCCGACGCCACCACCACGCTGGACCAGATCGTGGTCACCGGCACGCCGCAGGGCCAGTCGCAGAAGGACGCGCCGTTCGCGATCAGCGTGGTGTCCAAGGAACGCCTGGAGCGCAGCACCCCGAGCAGCAGCGTGGACATGCTGCGGGCGGTCCCCGGCTTCTCCGCCGAACCCTCCGGCGGCCAGGGTGGCGGCCAGAACCTCTACGTGCGCGGCCTGCCGGCGGGCGGCTGGTACTACGTGCAATACCAGGAAGACGGCCTGACCCTGTTCGACGAGCCGCAGGAAAGCTTCTTCAACGTCGACACCCTGTTCGCGCTGGACATGATGACCGAGCGCCTGGAAGTGGTGCGCGGCGGTACCTCGCCGCTGTTCGCGACCAATGCGCCGGGCGGCACGGTCAACGCCATCACCCGCCACGGCACCGCCACGCCCGAAGGCGCGGTGCGCATGACCGTCGGCAGCGACGGCCTGCGCCGCGAGGACGCCTACAGTGCCGGCCCGCTCAGCGAGAACGTGCTGTACAGCATCGGCGGCTACCACCGCAGCGACGACGGCCTGCGCCGCGCCGGCTACACCGCAGACCAGGGCGGCCAGCTACGCGGCAACCTGACCTTCCTGATGGGCGATGCGGTGCTCGACGTCGACGCCAAGTATTTGAACGACCGCACCGCCTTCTACAACCCGATCCCGCTGGCCGACCCGCGCAATCCGTCGCAGTCGCTGTCGGCGCTGCTCGACCCGCTGGACGGCACGCTGCTGTCCAACGACCTGCGCCACACCACGGCCCTGACCTTCGACGGCACTACACCGCTGGCGCGCAACCTGGACCTGGCCGACGGCATCCACAGCAAGGTCAAGCAACTCGGCACGCACCTGGAATGGGACCTGGGCGACGGCCTGACCCTCAACAACCGCATGCGCTTCGTCGATGCGGAGGTGGACTACACCGCGCTGTTCTCCGGCGCGGCACCCTACGACGCCGGCGCCTACCTCAACACGCAACTCGGCCGTGCACGCAGTGGCTTCGGCGCGCGGGTGGCGCGGGTCGGCTACGTCACCACCCGCAACGGTGCCGCCTACGATCCGGCCGCAGCCGACGGCCTGGTGCTGGAGAGCGGCCTGTGGAACGCGCGCACTCATCTGCGCACGCTGTCCGACGACCTGCGCCTGAGCAAGGCGTTCGACGACACCGCGCTGGGCCAGCACACGCTCACCGCCGGCCTCGACGTGCAGCACTTCGAGTACCGCCAGGACCGGCTGCAGAACACGGTGCTGACCACGCTGCAGAACAACGCGCAGCGGCTGGACGTGCTGGCCTACGACGCCACCGGCAACGTGGTCGGCTCGGTCACCCAGAACGGCTTCGTGCGCTACGGCAACGGCGTCACCAGCGGTTTCGCCAACGGCACCTACCTGTCGCCGTACCTGTGGGATTCGGTGCGCTTCGGCCGCCTCGGCCTGGATGCCGGCGTGCGCTACACCCGCTATAACGCCAACGGCGGCGTCTATGCCACCACCACGCGCAATCTCGGCGATCCGACCACGCTGGCCGACGACAACGTCGGCGGCCTCAGCGGCGCGTTCAGTCCGCGCACCGATCATCGCCACGCCACGCAGTGGACGCTCGGTGCCGAGTTCGCGCTCACCGCGCAGTTGCAGACCTTCGCCCGCTACACCCAGTCGCAGCGCCTGCCGCGGCTGCAGAACGTCTACCAGACCCAGAACGCCGACGTCACCGACATCGACCAGGCCGAAGCCGGCCTGCGCGGCAGCTTCGGCGACACCTTCTCGTTCTCCACGGTCGGCTTCTGGAGCCGCTTCAACGATCTGTCGATCAGCGCCATCGTGCTCGACGGCAGCGGTGCGGTGCAGAGCCTGGCACTGGTCGGCAAGACCCGCACGCTGGGCCTGGAATCGGAGTTCACCTGGCGGCCGTCGGCGCTGTTCGGCATCACCGGCTCGGCGACGCTGCAGGATCCGCAGACGCGCGGCCTGAGCAACGCGACCACCGGCCTGAGCTACGGCGACCTGGACGGCAGGCAGATCTCGCGCATTCCCAAGTTCATGGCCTCGCTCAGCCCGACCCTGTACGTCGACATCGATGGCAGACCGGTCGAACTGTCGGCCACCTCCTATCGCATGGGCCAGCGCTATGTGGACTACACCAATGCCACCGCCCTGCCCGCCTACACCACCTACGACCTGGGCCTGTTCGCGCGGCTGACCGAGCACCTGGAACTGCAGCTGCACGCCGCCAACGTCAGCAACGCGCTCGGCCTGACCGAAGGCAATGCGCGCGTGGACACGCTGTCCGGCCAGGGCACCGCCGACGCGATCTACGCGCGGCCGATCTTCGGCCGCAACTACAACGCGTCGCTGACCTGGAGGTGGTGAGCATGCGCTACCGGAGACTGCTGATGAGCGCAGCGCTGTCGTTGCCGGTGCTGGCCCTGGCGGCGACACCGAGCCTGCCCGAGCGCCTGCGCGACCCGCACGGACCGGCGCTGGTGGTGTCGCACCGCGCCTGCTGGACGTTCGCGTCCGAGAACACCCTGGACGGCATCGCCGCATGCATCGCGCGCGGCGTGGACATGGTCGAGATCGACGTGCGCACAAGCCGCGACGGTGCGCTGGTGCTGATGCACGACGACACCGTGGACCGCACCACCGACGGGCACGGCGCGGTGGCCGATCTGACGGCGGCGCAGATCGCCGCCTTGCGCGTGCGCAGCCGGGGCGGCGGGCGCGACAGCACGCTCACCGCGCGGCATCCGCCGACGCTGGCGCAGGCCCTGGCCGCGGCGCGCGGCAAAGTGCTGGTGAACCTGGACATCAAGGCCGCGGCACTGGATCAGGTGATCGACGCGGTGGAGGCGGCCGGCGCGCAACGCGACGTGCTGCTTAACGTGCCGCTGGACGTTCCCGCAGCGGTGCTGCAGCGCGCGCGCAAGGCCGACATCGCGGTGCAGGCGCTGTACCTGCAGCGCGCCTCGACGCTGCCGCCCGAGCAGGCCCTGCGCCGCGCCGCCAGCTTGCAGCCGGCGGTGGTGCAGTTGATGTTCGACGACCAGGGGGTGCTGGACATCGCGCAGCGGGAACTGGCGCCGCACACGCGCCTGTTCGTCAACACCATGACCAACGACATCGCCAGCGGCAGGCCGATGCGGCTGTCGGCCAACTACACCGACCAGCGCGCGCTGCGCGATCCGGCCGCGGTCTGGGGCGGGCTGCGCACGCATGGCGTCAGCATGATCCAAACCGACGAACCGTTGGCATTGCAACGCTACCTGCACGGCGCGGACACGCCACGGTAGCCGGTCTCGGTCCAAATCCCGGCGACGCCCCGCGGTGCCCACGCGGGGTGTCGCCAGGAGCTCAGTTTCAGACGGGTGGCATGCAACGCCAGGACGATGCCCGTCGCTTCGAGCATTGCGCTGCAGACGACCACGCCCATGCGTCCGTCGCTTGCAGTGCGCTGCGCTTGCTTCACTTCATTCCATCAACCCCGAACGGAAGAGAGCACATGAAACTGCCCAAGAAACCCGCCAAGGCCCTCGCCCTGGCCCTGGCCTGCGCGTCGCTGGCCGCCCTGTCCGGCGCGGCGTCGGCCGCCAACAACTGGAACCCGCAGCGCATCCTCAGCGCGATGAAGAGCCCGTACCAGGGCAACCGCGCCGATGTCGCGGTGATCGCGCACCGCGGCGTGGTCAGCAACGGCTGCCCGGAGAACTCCACCTGCTCGATCCTCAGCACCTACAACAACAACATCGAAGCGATCGAACTGGACGTCAAGCAGGACGCCGACGGCCTGCTGTGGCTGTTCCACGACCAGAACGCCGGCCGCGTGGTCGACCACGATCCGCCGTTCTACATCTTCCAGAACGCGACCAATCCCTCCGGCTGGAATCCGGACATCCGCACCCTCACCGGGCATGAGCTGATCAATTCGTTCCTGCGCGACAAGAACTTCGCCAAGACCAACTACCGGCCGACCTCGCTGGCCTCGGCGCTGAACACCGTGGTCACCAGCGCCAATCACATGGTGGTGGTGCTGGACCTGAAGACCCTGGACGCGGTCTCGCGTGCTGCCGATCAGGTGCATGCGTTCCGCATGGACAACCAGGTGGTGCTGAAGTTCAGCGCCTCGCTGCTGGCACGCAATCCCAGCGACATCACCCGCTACACCAAGGGTGTGGCGTTCGCGCCGACCGTCTACGCTGGCGACATGGACAACCTCGCCGACGGCGGCTACCTGGGCCTGTGCGGCACGATCAGCCCCAACACGCCGTTCTGCCGGGTCAACGCCTGGATCGACCAGGTGCGCGGCCAGAACGGCTTCGCCTGGCTGGAGATCGGCAACAAGCAGCCGCGCCGCGGCGACCCGACCGCCGAGCTGCTGGCCGACAACCAGGCGCAGAAGCGCGCGATCGGCGCGTTCTCGCCAGTGCCCGAGTACCGCCTGAGCAGCCATGACGGCCAGCACTACGTGCGCAGCAACGGCACCTGCTGTGCGTCGCTCAGCGACTACCTGTCGCGCACCAAGTACTTCGGCAACGAGGCCGCAGACGATCGTCCGGACTTCCGCGGGCAGGTCACCGCCGGCTTCACCAGCATCATCACCGACGATCCGCTCAGCGTGATCCGCGCCAACGTGCCGCGCGATACCACGCGCTACAACTGACCATCGCATGGTCGCGCCGGGGAGTTCGCCGCTCCCCGGCCCTGCACGGCGCCACCGCGCCGTGCAGTCCGTCCGACGCTTTCAGGAGTTTCCCATGCGTTCTCTTTCCCGCCCCCGTTATCTGCTTCTCGCGCTGCTGGCCGCCGCTGCGAGCGTCCCGCTGCTGCAACGCGCAGCGACCGCGCATGGCGCACAAGCGGCGCCCGCGTCCCTCGCCACGCATCCGCGCGCCGGCAACACCAGCGCGCAGACGCCACTGCCGATGCACGCCACGCCGGCCGCCGGCAGCACCGTGCCCGGGCCGCCCGCCAGCGCTGTGCTGGCCGCAGCGCAGGCACTGCCGGCCGACTTCCAGGCCGATGTGCTGCTGCGCCTCGCCACATCCCCCGATCTGCCTTTGCGCGGCGACGGCGATCGGACCGCCGCCGCGCAAAGGCTGACGCAACAGGCTGCAGAGCTTGCCGAACGCGCACAACGGCGCATGCCCGGCCTGGCCCGCGTCGGCAACGTCGACGAGGAGCGCGACGACGAATTGCGCGCACCGCGCACCGCGGGACTGGACCGGCTGTCGCTGCAGACGCGTGCCGCGCAGCGCGCCACACCGGCGCAGGCGCAGGCGTTGTTCGCCGCGCTGCCGACGCCGCACGCCGGCAGTTGCGATGCGGACTATCTCGACGATCCCAGCCCGACCTATGCGTTGGCCAGCGCACTGCAGCCGGCACAACCGACAGCACGCGCCAGTGCACTCGCCGCTCGCGTGGACGCGGCGCAACGCGAAACCGACACCGCCCCGGCGCTGAAGATGGCGCTCGCCGGTGCGCCGCTGGACAGCGCGGGACAGGCACAGCTCGCCGACAGCCTGGTGCGGATGTTCGAACGCATCCGCGGCGACGATGCCGGCTTCACCGCCACCGAACTCAGCCTGGCCGGCGACATGCCGCTGTTGCTGCAGCAACTGTCCGACAGCGCGCTGCGCGAACGGCTGCACGCCGCCTATCGTGGCTATGTCGCCGCACACCTGGCGCATACGCGCTGCCCGTCGAGCCTGCTCGGCAACCATTGGCTGCTGGAGCAGCGCTTCGTCGCCGAACTGCCGGCCGAACGCATCATGCCGGCGCCGCCGGTGCCCGCGATGACGGTCGATGCCGATGCGATCTCGCTGATCCGCCAGGCCGGCTACAACATCCGCGCGCAATTGCTGGATCCCACCGCCAGTGCGGGCGATCCCGCCACGGAAAAGGCATCGATGGAATTCCTCGACCAGCTCGACCACGGCGTGCTGCAGCAGGCCGCAGCCAGCGACGACAGCGGCCGCGTGCAGCGCGCGCGCCTGCGCGAGTTGCTGCGCTATCTCGAGTATGCACCGGCCGGCGCGGCGCGCGACCGCGGCATGCGCCTGCTTGCCACGTTGCTGAGCGGCCCCTACTACGCACGCGATCACGACACCTGGTTCGGCGATCTGCACGTGCTCGCCGAGCAAGCGCAGCGTTGGCCGGATCGCGACCAACGTCTGGCGCAATTGAGCGGACACGCCGATCCGGTGGTGAAGGTGTACGCGATGCTGATGCAGCGCAAACAATTCCCCTGAGTGTGATGTAGCCATTGCGGCGCTGCAGCATGCCGTCGCGTAGCCAGACGCGACGGCATTGCCGCAGAGCGAGATGTGAACCCTGTCAAGGCACGGGGTTCAGTTGCGATTCGGGAAGCGGCGCCTATTGTGCGCCCCTCTTCCGATCCGCCCATCTTGGCGGGTCCCGCCGGACTTCAGATTGCCGGCACCCGGGCGGCCCGTGACAGGCCGCCTCCCCATGACGCCAAGCCGCATCGCTTGCCGCGCCATCCCGGCGCAGCGCCACGACCACGGCCCATACGGAGCAAGGAGTACGATGAAACTGGCCTGGATCCTCTGGCTCTCGCAATTGTTGCCGCAACCCGCTGCCGATTCGCTTTGCCTCAGCACCACCGTGTACCTGGAAGCGCGCGACCAGACGCTGCGCGGACAGCAAGCCGTCGCCGAAGTCGCGCTGCGTCGCCTGGACAGCGGCCTGTGGGGCGATTCCATGTGCGAGGTGGTCACCGCACGCAAGCAGTTCGCGCCGGGCCTGGTGAAGCCGGGTACCGAACTGAAGAACGACGACGCCTGGGCCGATGCGGTCAAGGTCTCCTTCGACGCCGAGCGCAACTGGGCATTGCCGCAGGGCCAGCGCAAAGAGATCGTGCCCGGCGCCAGCCACTTCGCCGCGCACGCGATCGCCAGCCCGAGCTGGCGCAATGCCTACCAGGTCGCGACCATCGGCGACCACACGTTTTATCGCGTGCAGAAGCTGCGCCCGCGCAACGCGTCGTAAGCGTTCGCCGCGCAGGTACGTCCTGACGCAGGCTCCCGCGCGCCACGCATGGCGCGCCATGATCGCCAAGCGCCCCGCGCAGCGGGTACGCTCTGGCGTTCTCACCGATGTGGAGCCGCCTGCCATGAAACTCTATTCCAAGCCCGGCGCCTGTTCGCTGGCCGATCACATCGCGCTGCGCTGGGCCGGATTGCCGTTCGAGCTGAAGCTGCTCGACGCCGCCGCGATGAAGGCGCCCGCATATCTGGCGATCAATCCGGCCGGCGCGGTGCCCGCGCTGCAGATCGACGACTGGGTGCTCACCCAGAACTCGGCGATCCTCAACTACATCGCCGATCTCGCGCCCGACGCACACCTGGCCGGCGACGGCAGCCCGCGCAGTCGCGCCGAGGTGCAGCGCTGGCTGGCCTTCCTCAACGCCGATCTGCACCCGGCCTTCCATCCGCTGTTCGGCAGCACCCGCTATCTCGACGATGCCGCGGTGATCGCCCGCACCCAGGAGCATGCACGCGAGCGCGTGCGCACGCTGTACGCGCGCGTGGAAGCCTCGCTGGAACAGCAGACCTGGCTGGGCGGCGCGCGCCGTTCCATCGCAGATGCGTATCTGTTCGTCACCCTGCGCTGGGCGCGCGCGCAGCAGATCGCGCTCGGCCCGAATCTGCAGCTGCATTTCGAACGCATGTCCGCGGACCCGCAGGTGCAGGCGGCGCTGCAGGCCGAAGGGCTGAGCTGATCGGCGCAGCGAACGCCGGCGCGCCTGCGCCGGCGTCGCAGGTCGCACGTCAGCCGCGCAAGGCGCGACGGATTTCCTCCAGCGCGCCGGGATCGTCCAGCGTGGACAGATCGCCCGGATCGCGCTGCTCGGCCAGCGCCTGCAACGAACGCCGCAACAGCTTGCCCGAGCGCGTCTTCGGCAGTGCCTGCACCAGATACACCTGCGCCGGCCGCGCCACCGCGCCAAGACGCTCCACCACGCACTGGCGCAGTTCCTCGACCACTGCCGCGGCATCCGGCGCAGCCTGCTTCAGCGTCGCGAACACCACCGGCACCTGCCCCTTCAATTCGTCGTGCATGCCGATCACAGCCACTTCGGCCACGTCGGCGTGGCCGGCGATGGCTTCCTCGATCTCGCGCGTGCCCAGCCGATGCCCGGCGACGTTGATCACGTCGTCGGTGCGGCCGAGGATGAAGGTGTAGCCGTCCTCGTCGCGGATCGCCCAGTCCAGCGAGCTGTACAGCAGCGTGTCGAAGTGGCTGAAGTAGCTGCGCAGGAAGCGCGCGTCGTCGTTCCACACCGTGGTCATGCAGCCCGGCGGCAACGGCGGCTCGATCACCAGCACGCCCTTGCGTCCTGCCGGCACCTCGACACCGTGCTCGTCGACGATGCGCGTGCGATAGCCGAGATTGGGAAAGCCCGGCGAACCCGGCTTGACCGGCCGCAGTTCGACGCCCGGCAACAGGGTCAGCACCGGCCAGCCGGTCTCGGTCTGCCAGTAATTGTCGATCACCGGCTTGCCCAGCGCCTCGCCGATCCACAGCGCGGTCGGCTCGTCCAGCGGCTCGCCGGCCAGGAACAGATAGCGCAGCGCGCTCAGGTCGCGCTCGCGCAGGTAGCGCGCCGGATGTTTCTTCAGCACGCGGATCGCCGTGGGCGAGGAAAACATGGTGCGCACCCGGTATTTCTCGCACAGCGCCCACCACACGCCAGGATCCGGCTGCACCGGCAGACCTTCGTACAACATCGAGGTCGCACCGACGATCAGCGGACCGTACACGTTGTACGAATGCCCCACCGCCCAGCCCACGTCGGAGGTGGAGAACATGGTCTGCCCCGGGCCGCAGTCGAACACCGTGCGCATCGACAGCGCCAGCGCCACCGCATGTCCGCCGACATCGCGCTGCACGCCCTTGGGCTTGCCGGTGGTACCGGAGGTGTACAGCAGGTAGCTGGGTTCGTTGGATTCCAGCCACACCACCGGCACCTGCGCATCGCCGACGTCGGCACGCAACTCGGCATAGTCGACGTCGCGCCCGGGCACGCGCGGCTGCGCCGGATCCAGCCCGCGCGAGACGATCAGCACCTTCGGCGGCGGCGCGCTGGCTTCGGCGCACGCCGCATCGACCAGCGGCTTGTAGGGGATGCGCTTGCCGCCACGGCTGCCGGCATCGGCGGCGATCAGCAGTTTGGGCCGCGCATCGTCGATGCGCAGCGCCAGGTTGTGCGCGGCGAAGCCGCCGAACACCACCGAGTGCACCGCGCCGATGCGCGCGCAGGCCAGCATCGCGTACACCGCCTCGGCCATGTTCGGCATGTAGATGACTACGCGGTCGCCACGCTGCACGTCCAACCGCTGCAGCACCGCCGCGAAGGCGTTGACCTCGCGGTGTAGCTGCGCATAGGTGATTTCCTGGGTCTGCCCGGTTTCGCTGGACACCGCCACCAGCGCCAACTGCGCGGCGCGCGCCGGCAGGTGCCGGTCGACCGCGTTGTGGCACAGGTTGGTCAGCCCGCCGGCGAACCAGCGCCGGAACGGCGGCGTGTCGTATTCCAGGATCGTCTGCGGCGGGCGCTCCCAGTGGATCGCCCTGGCCTGCTCGGCCCAGAACTCTTCGGGCCGCTCGATCGAACGTCGGTACAGCGTCGCGTAGTCCATGCCGCCCCTCCCAAGGCCGGTGCACCGGCTCCGAGCATAGTCCTTCGGCGGGGAGGGCGTCGTTCCGACCTTGGTCGAACGGGCCTAGACGGACAACGCGGATCCAGCTTCAGTGCAGCGCGCGCTGTCACACCCTTGAACGAAGCTGACGCGACGCCGTGTCAGCTCGGGGTATCCCTGGCGAGCCAAGCCCTCACCGGCGCCACGGTCTCAGCAAAGGTCTGGAACCGTTCTTCGCGAATGAAGTCGTCGTCGGGATACCCGAACCAGTAATGCACGGCCACGTGCTGCCCACGACGGCGCACGTCCACCGAGTGCGTCTTCTTTTCGCCGAGCGCGAACAAGAGCGGCACCGTGCCATCCCACCTGCAGTATGCGAAGTACCCTTCTGGGACCAACACGTTGACAAGTCGCTCGATCTCAACCGCGTCATCGGTGCGATGCATGCAAAATTCCTTCACCACGATTCACCAGTGCTGCGAGACACCTCGGATCGGGCGCGCTTCGTCAGGCGCGCTCATCGACCGCATGCAGCAATTCCAGGTTCGCACAGTCTTCCGATTCGAGCACCCAACCCGCGGTCGGCGTGTCGATCATGATGCCTTCGCCGAACTCCGACTGGAACCACGCTCTTGATGCGACGTCTTCTTCGGGTGGAAAGTCGTCGGTGCTGATGACAAAGAGCACTCGCGACGGGCGTTCGTCATTACGCCACTTGACCAGGTCGCCACGACGAACAGGTGTCGTTGTACCGGGGTAGCAGGGACTGGACATGGCTCGCCTCACGCCTGGATCTAGCCGCGCCGCAACGCGGCGTCGGCTGGACGAATCGCCGGAGACGGATCTACTTCCCCGACACCGTAAACGTCACCACCACATTCCCCGGCGCCTGCTCGAAGCGCGTGGCCACCGAATCCTTGCTGAGTTGCACGATCTGCGCCAGCGGCTTGTGCGGCACGCCCTGGAAGTTGACCGTGACCTGGACCAGCGAGCCGTTCGCCCAGTTGAAGCCGACCGCGGGCTTGCTGCCGACCGATTTCTCCAGGTCGGCAGCTACCTCCTGCGAATGCGCATACGCATTCTTCACCGTGTCGACGGCACCGCATGCGGTGAGCGCCAGCAGCACTGGCGCACAAAGAAAACGCCATTTCATCGTGTGCTCCCAGGTCGGCCGGCTACTGCGTCTTCGCCTTGTCCGTCGCCGCACGCGGCGGCGCCTGCTTCACGTAGCGGTCGAACCACTCCAGCATTTCCGCCACCACGTCCTCGTTGGACTCGCGCGCGGTGTACCAGTGCGGTTCGAACGGCAGCAGCACCAGCCGCGCGGTGCCGCCGAGGCCGCGGATGGCCTGGAACATGCGCGGGGCCTGGGTGGTCTCGGTGCCGGGGTTGGCGTCGTCCATGCCGTGCACCAGCAGCAGCGGCTCGTTGATCTTGTCGGCGTGGAAGAACGCCGAGGCCTGCGCGTACACCTCCGGAGCGGCCCAGAACGAGCGCCGCTCGTTCTGGAAGCCGAACGGGGTCAGGGTCTTGTTGTAGCTGCCGCTGGTCGCCACGCCGGCGCGGAACAGGTCGGTGTGCGCCAGCAGGTTGGCCGCCATCAGCGCGCCGTGGCTGTGCCCGGTGACGCCGATGCGGTCGCGGTCGACCACGCCCAACTCCACCGCTTTGTCCACCGCCGCCTGGGCGTTGTCGACCAGCTGCTGCAGGTAGGTGTCGTAGGCGGTCTTGGGGTCGCCGACGATCGGGAACGCGGCATCGTCGATGATCGCGTAACCCGCCAGCAACAGCAGCTGGTAGGAATGCAGGCGGGTGAAGTCGCGATCGTTGGCGCCGCTGACCTGGCCGGCCTTGGACGCATCGGCGTAGTCCAGCGGATAGGCGTAGAGGATCGCCGGCACCCGCGTGCCTTCCTTGTAGCCTGGCGGCGTGTACAGGGTGAAGGACAGTTCCACCCCGTCCTTGCGCTTGTAGGTCACCAGGCGCTTCTTGATCTGCCGTACCAGCGGGGTCGGGTCGGGGAAGCGGGTCACCGGCGCCAGGGTGGAGGCGACCACCGCCTCGCCGGCTGCCGCGGCCGGTTGCGGCTGGCCCAGCGTGCGCAGGTACACGTTCGGCGGGTCGCTCGGCGACTGCCGCCAGGTGAGCAGGCGGGTGGTGTCGTCGCCAGCGAACCCGGCGAAGGCCTCGTCGACGTCGGTGCCGCTGCGGAACAGGCGCTGGGTCTTGCCGCTCGCCAGGTCGTAGTGGTCCAGGAACGGCCGGTCGCCGGCCGGGGTGGCGCCCTGCCCGCTCAGGAACAGCGCACCGTTGTCCTCGCGCAGTACGTACTCGCCGTTGGCCAGGCGGCGCAGCTCGGGCGTGCCGGGATCGGCGTACAGATCGTCGGTGGACAGGTCAAACAGCACCCGCCCGGCGCTGCCGGGGCGGTCGGCGTCGAGCAGGGTGGTGCGGCGCCAGTGGCGGTTCTCGTCGTCCTCGTCCAGCAGCACCTGGCCACCCTGCACGAACCAGCTCAGGCCGGCGTAGCGCTGTGTCACCTTGGCCAGTTCGCGCGGCTTGCCGGTGAACGGCGCCGCCAGGGTCAGCAGCTTGTCGCGGGCAGGAACGCTCGTCTTCCAGTCGCCGCCGTCCAGCGCCTCGGCCCAGACCAGCGTCGCCGGCTGATTGGCGCGCCAGCTGTAGGCGCGCGGCCCGGTCGGCACCCCGTGTACCGGCACCCGGTCGGCCACCGGCAGGTTCGCCAGCACCCGCTCGCTGCCGTCGGCCAGATCCAGCACCGCCACGTCGTGGGCGAAGCGGCCGTAGGTGGTGACGTAGGAATACGGGCGCTGCAAGCGCTCCACGCGCACGTGGCGGCCGTCCGGCGCACCATCGACCACCGAGTACACCGCCGGCTTGCCGACCGTGCGCAGCTTGCCGCTGGCGGCGTCCACGGTGACCAGTTGCGAAGTGGCGTAGTAGGTGAACTGCGCCTCGTCCTCGGGGCTGGACAGGGTGTCGCGGGCCTCGTAGGTGCTGCTCTCGCCCTTGCCGCGGATCGCTTCCTTGACCTTCGGCCCCGGCGGCACCGCCGCCTTCACCGGCGCCGGCCCCAGATCCTGCGGCACCGCACGTACCAGCAGCGTGTCGCTGCCGCCCAGCCACTGGATCTCGCCGCCCAGCACCGGATTGAGCTGCACGCCGTCGATGCGGCGCACCGCGCCGGTGGCGACGTCGCCCAGCCACAGCTCGACGCGGTCGGCGGCGGTGTTGTTGAAGGCGAAGCGGCGCCCGTCCGGCGACCACACCGGCTGCGCCGGGCAGGCGCCGGCCGGCAGGGGCACCGCGGTCTGCTTGCCGCTGGCCACGTCGACCAGGCTGAAGCCGTCCAGGCAGGCGCGGATGCCGTAACCGTTGGACATGTCGTGGCGGGCATGGGTGCGCGGTTCCACGCGCACCCCGGCCAGTTTCAGGTACGGCTCGGCGACACGCGCGATCGGCGGGTAGGCCTGGCGTTCCACCAGCAACAGGGTGCGGCCGGTCGGATCCAGCCGCGGCGACGGATTGAGCGGCGCGCGCATCACCCCGAGTAGCGGCTCGGGCGGTTGCCGATACCCGCTGTCGGCGGTGGCGGCGTGGGCGACGACGGGCAACGCACTGGCGAGCGCCAGCGCGCCGATCCAGCGGAACGGCATGAGCATGGTCGAAATCCCCTTTCGAATGACCCCGGCAACTTAGCACGGCCGCCGCGCCGCAGCCGAGCGCCGAAGGTCATGCCCTGCCCGCCCGCGCGCCGCGCTCAGGCCGGCGCCAACGCCTGCTCGGCGGCCAGGGCCGCGACCACGCTGGGACGCTGCGCGATGCGTGCGACATAGGCGGCCAACGCCGGAAGCGCGTCCAGCGACAGGCCGAACCGCGGCAGCCAGCCGAGCACGGTGAACAGATAGGCGTCGGCCACGCCGAAGCGCTCGCCGAGCAGGTACAGCTGCGTGCGCAGCGCGGCCTCGGCATGGGCATAGCGCTGCAGCAGCCGGGCGGCGACCGCGGCGCGCCGCTCCGGCGCCAGCGCGGCATCGAACAGCGGCACGCTGCCGGCATGCAGTTCGCTGTTGATGAAGGCCAGCCACTCGTACAGACGGTAGCGCGACAACGCGTCTGCGGTTGCGGGCGGCGCCAGCGCCGCCTGCGGACAGCGATCGGCCAGGTACAGCAGGATCGCCGGCCCTTCGGTCAGCACCTGGCCGTCGTCCAGTTGCAGCGCGGCCACGTAGCCCTTGGGGTTGATCGCGAGGTAATCCTCGCCCTCGTCGGTGCGCTTGCTGCGGTTGTCCACCCGCACCAACCGGAACGGCAGCTGCAGTTCGCGCAACACGATGTGCGGCGCCAGGGAACAGGCGCCAGGAGCGGCATAGAGGAGCATCGGAACGGTCTCGCAGGGGCGCCGGACAGTCGGCGCGCGCAGTGTGCGCGGCATGGCGGCCTGCAGAGAAACAAGAATGTCAGTGCGGGTCAGTAGCGCCGCTGATGGCTTCGTCTAGGAACTCGCGCAATCGCAGTGCGGCCGGTGCCGGTTGCGCAGCGGCGACCAACGCGAAGCGGCGCTGCAGCCGCGGCTGCAAGGGCAGCACCTGCACACCGTCGCGCTCGGCCGGCAGCACCGACGCCGGCAGCAGGCTGGCGCCCGCGCCATCGCGCACCAGCGCCCAGGCGCTGGACCAGTCGCGCACCTGCAGGCGCAGGTCGGCGATGGCCAGCCCGGCGCGTTCGGCCAGGCGTTGCGCGTGCAGCCAGCAGCCGCCGGTGGCCAGCACGAACGGCAGCGCCAGCAGTTCCGCCAGGGCGATATCGCGCGCCTGCGGACGCGCCAGCGCCGGCGGCAGCACCGCCAGCCATTCATCGCGGCCGAACACGGTGGCGTCGCGCTCCGGCGCCGGATCCAGCACCACGCCCAGGTCGACCGTGCCCGCCGCCAGCCAGGCCTCGACCTCCTCGTCGCTGCCTTCCAGCCAGACCACGCCCGTGTCCGGATGCGCCTGCTCGAACGCGCGCAGGCGCGGCGCCAGCCACGGCCGCGACGAGGCGAATCCAGCCACCCGCAGCGACGGCGCGGCGGGCGCACGTTGCGCCCTGGCCAGCGCCTGCACATGCCCCAGCTCGGCCAGCATTGCCCGCGCATGCTCCAGCGCACGCGCACCGAACGGCGTCGGACTAATCCGACCGCGCTCGCGCAGCAGCAGCGCCGCGCCCAGCACGTGCTCCATCTGCGCGATGGCCTGGCTGGCACCGGACTGGGTGATGCCGCAGCGCGCGGCGCCGGCGCTGATGCTGCCGCACTCGACGACGGCGACGTACAGCCGCCAGTGGATCAGATTCATCATCTCGGTCTTCCCACAACGCGAAACGCCGGGCGGGGCCCGGCGTTCCGTGACGACGCGATCGCGTTGGCGATCAGCCCAGCAGGTGGGCCACGCCGCTGCGCTCTTCTTCCAGCTCGGCCAGGGTCTTGTCGACATACTTCTGGCTGAAGTCGTCGATCGGCAGATCCTTGACGATGCTGTACTTGCCGTTCTCGGTGGTGACCGGGAACCCGAAGATCACGCCTTCCGGGATGCCGTAGGAACCGTCGGACGGCACGCCCATCGTCACCCACTTGCCGTTGCTGCCCAGCACCCAGTCGCGCACGTGGTCGATGGCGGCGTTGGCGGCCGAGGCGGCCGAGGACAGGCCGCGCGCTTCGATGATCGCCGCGCCGCGCTTGCCCACGGTCGGGATGAAGGTGCCGGCGTTCCATTCCTGGTCGTTGATCGCGTCGGCGATGGAGGCGCCGTCGGCGGTGGCGAAGCGGTAGTCCGGGTACATGGTCGGGCTGTGGTTGCCCCACACCACCAGCTTCTCGATGCCGCCGACCGGCTTGCCGAGCTTGAGCGAGAGCTGGCTCAGCGCGCGGTTGTGGTCCAGGCGCAGCATGGCGGTGAAGTTCTTCGGGTTCAGGTCCGGCGCCGACTTCATGGCGATGTAGGCGTTGGTGTTGGCCGGGTTGCCGACCACCAGCACCTTGACGTCGCGCTTGGCCACCTTGTTCAGCGCCGCGCCCTGCGCGGTGAAGATCTTGGCGTTCTCCAGCAGCAGGTCCTTGCGCTCCATGCCCGGGCCGCGCGGACGCGCGCCGACCAGCAGGGCGATGTCGGCGTCCTTGAACGCCACTTCGGCGTCGTCGGTGCCGACCATGCCGGCCAGCAGCGGGAACGCGCAGTCTTCCAGCTCCATCATCACGCCCTTCAGCGCGGCCTGGGCCTTCTCCATCGGCAGTTCCAGCAACTGCAGGATCACCGGCTGGTCCTTGCCCAGCATTTCGCCGGAGGCGATGCGGAACAGCAGGGCATAACCGATCTGGCCGGCGGCGCCGGTCACGGCAACACGAACGGGTGCTTTCATGGGGGATTCCTCTGCTAAGAAAGTGGGTGGGGTGGATCAGTAGACGCGATAGCCCAGCGGCTGCAGGTGCAGGTCCAGGGCGGCGGTGTCGTAGCCTTCGACCACATGCTGGCCGATCACGGTGATCGGCACGCCTTCCAGGCCCAGCGCGGCGGCGGCCTGGCGGCCGGCCTCCTGCTCTACGTCCAGGACCGTGTAGCGGACCTGGGCGCGGGCGAAATCGGCCTGTTGCCGGCGGCAGTAGCCGCACCAGTCGGCGGCGAGCATGACGATGCCGTCGTCGCCGGTCAGCCGCCGCGGGTCGCCCGCGGCCAGTGCGGCCGACGGCGCCGGGTCCGCGCTGCGCCACCAGGCATGCACGCCGCTGCCGATGGCGAGCAGCAGCAGGCACAACACAAGGGGGCGCATCGTCATCGGCGGTCGGGTGCGGCAATCAATCGGGAAAATGGTAGCACGCAGGCTCCGCGCGCCCGGCCGCAGGGCCGGTCGCGCGGACAGCGCCGGATCAGGCGTCGAGGGTGCGGTTCCACTCGGCGACGCGGTCGGCCTTGGCCGCCAGCACCGCGTCGGCATCGCCTTCGATGGTGATCTTGTTGATCACGTCGCCCTGGGCGACGCTGTCGACCACGTCCAGACCCTCGAGCACCTTGCCGAACACGGTGTGCTTGCCGTCCAGCCACGGGGTGGCGGTGTGGGTGATGAAGAACTGGCTGCCGTTGGTGCTGGGGCCGGCATTGGCCATGGACAGCACGCCGCGCTCGTGGCGCACGCCGTTGTTGGTCTCGTCCTCGAAGCGGTAGCCCGGGCCGCCGCGGCCGGAGCCTTCCGGGCAACCGCCCTGGATCATGAAGTCGGCGATCACGCGGTGGAAGTTCAGCCCGTCGTAGAAGCCGCGCTTGGCCAGGTTCACGAAGTTGGCCACGGTCAGCGGGGCCTTGTCGGGATACAGCTCGATCTTGATCGGGCCGCGGGCGGTGTCGAAATGGGCGATCAGGGACATGGGATTCCTTGGAAACGGGGGCGTCATGAGGGGCGCATAGGATACACGGCGCCTTGTTCAGGCTTCGCCCGCGCCCGCCGCCGGCGCCTGAACGGGCCCGCCCGGCCCACCGCCGCCGGGCGCCGGCAGGCGCCACGGGATCCGGGTATACTAGGTGGCTTCCTTTCCTTCCTCCTGGCGCCGGCTGGCCCCCTTTCGCATGTCCATCGAAAATCTTCGCAATATCGCCATCGTCGCCCACGTCGACCACGGCAAGACCACCCTCGTCGACTGCCTGCTGAAGCAGTCCGGCACCCTGTCCGAGCGCACGGTGCTGGCCGAGCGCGTGATGGACAGCAACGACCAGGAAAAGGAACGCGGCATCACCATCCTGGCCAAGAACACCGCCATCACCTGGCAGGGCAATCGCATCAACATCGTCGACACCCCCGGACACGCCGACTTCGGCGGCGAGGTGGAGCGCGTGCTGTCGATGGTGGACACCGTGCTGATCCTGGTCGACGCGATGGACGGCCCGATGCCGCAGACCCGCTTCGTGACCCAGAAGGCGTTCGCGATGGGCTTCAGGCCGATCGTGGTGGTCAACAAGATCGACCGCCCCGGCGCGCGTCCGGACTGGGTGATCGACCAGGTGTTCGACCTGTTCGACAAGCTCGGCGCCACCAACGAGCAGCTCGACTTCCCGATCGTCTACACCTCGGCGCTGAACGGCTACGCCTCGCTGGACGACAGCGTGCGCGACGGCGACATGACCCCGCTGTACGAAGCGATCATGCAGCACGCGCCGAAGCCGGACGTGGATCCGGACGGCCCGTTCCAGATGCGCATCAGCCAGCTGGACTACAACAACTTCGTCGGCGTGATCGGCATCGGCCGCATCCAGCGCGGCGTGCTGAAGAAGAACATGCCGGTGGCGGTGATCGACCGCGAAGGCAAGAAGCGCCAGGGCAAGGTGCTGCAGGTGCTGGGCTTCCTGGGCCTGGAGCGCATCGAGCAGGACAGCGCGCAGGCCGGCGACATCGTCGCCATCTCCGGCATCCAGGAACTGACCATCTCCGACACCGTCTGCGCGCTGGAAGCCCCCGAGGCGCTGCCGCCGCTGACCGTGGACGAGCCGACCATCTCGATGACCTTCCAGGTCAACAACTCGCCGTTCGCCGGCAACAAGGACCTGTCCGGCGGCAAGTTCCTGACCAGCCGCCAGCTCAAGGACCGGTTGGAGCGCGAGACCGTGCACAACGTGGCGCTGAAGGTGCAGCAGCTGGAAGACGCCGACAAGTTCCTGGTCTCCGGCCGCGGCGAACTGCACCTGTCGGTGCTGATCGAGAACATGCGCCGCGAGGGCTTCGAACTGGCCGTGTCGCGCCCGGAAGTCATCATCAAGGAGATCGACGGGCAGCTGATGGAGCCGGTCGAGCAACTGGTGGTGGACATCGAGGAGCAGCACCAGGGCGGCGTCATGGAGAAGCTGGGCATCCGCAAGGGGCAGCTGAAGAACATGGAGCCGGACGGCAAGGGCCGCGTGCGCCTGGACTACATGATCCCGGCGCGTGGCCTGATCGGCTTCCAGAACGAGTTCCGCACCCTGACCCAGGGTTCGGGCCTGCTGTTCCACGTGTTCGACCACTACGGCCCGAAGGAACAGGGCGCCATCGCCAAGCGCCAGAACGGCGTGATGATCGCCAATGCGCCGGGCGCCACCCCCGCCTACGCGCTGGGCCCGCTGGAAGAGCGCGGCCGCCTGTTTGCCGCCGAAGGCGACAACGTGTATGAAGGGCAGCTGGTCGGCATCCACTCCAAGGACAACGACCTGACCGTCAACGCGATCAAGACCAAGCCGCTGACCAACATGCGTGCCTCGGGCAAGGACGATGCGATCAAGCTGACCCCGGCCATCAAGTACACGCTGGAGCAGGCGCTGGACTTCATCGAGGACGACGAACTGGTCGAAGTCACCCCGAAGGAGATCCGCTTGCGCAAGAAGCACCTGACCGAAAACGAGCGCAAGCGCGCCGGCCGCGCGGGCTGAGCGGCAGCGCACGCCCATGGCCGCCGACAAGGCGTACAACCCGGATCCGCATGCGCATCCGGGCCTGCACCTGATCGCACTGCTGGAGGCCGGCAAGGGCCTGCTCGCGGTGCTGGCGGCCACGGGGCTGGAACTGATGGGTCCGGCCCCGCTGCGCGCGGGGGTGGACCGGTTGATCGTGCGTTTCAGCCTGGACCCGGACCACGGCGCCCTGCCCTCGCTGCTGACCATGATCAACCCCGGCGCGGTGCATCTGGCCGCGGCCGGCATGCTCGCCTACGGCGTGCTGCACATCATCGAGGCCTGGGGCCTATGGCGCGCCAAGGCCTGGGCCTCGCTGCTGGGCTGCATCTCCGCGGCCATCTACCTGCCGTTCGACGTCTACGCGATCGTGCGCCACCCCGGCTGGGCCTCGTGGGCGGTACTGGCGATCAACCTCGCCGTGGTCGGCATCCTCGCCCGCGACCTGGTGCGGCGCCGGCGGCATCCTCCGGCCTGAGCCGCGCCGCATCCCTGCCACGGCGGCCACCGCCGTGACGCCCCAACGGACATCCTCCTGACGACCGCCTCGCCGCACCACGGGCTCGGCGGGCATCCCGTCTCGGAACGCTGCCATCCTGAGGACAGGGCGCCTCAGCCGCCAGCGTGCCCGGCCGTTGGATTTGTGATGTCTTCCACCGCACTTATGTGCACAATCCCCGCAACGCGATCGCGCCACAAAATTGTCTACAGAATTGTCCAATCCGGTCGATTCTGACCCTTGACACGGTCCGGGCACCCCGGAACGCGCGCCATCACCAATCGGCCGATGGCGGAGACCAACACAAGGGAATCAACGATGCGACTCGCGAACGCGATGGGTTGGAGTGTGGCGGCGTTACTTTGCGCCGGCCTGAGCGCCTGTGGCGGCGCTATCGATCAAAAACACAGCGCAGCCTCGGGCGGCATGCACGCGTCCGCTGCGGCCACCGTCGCGCAGCCAATGGCAGCCACTCAGCGCGCGTCCCTGTTCGACGCGAAGGACAGCGGCGCCCTGATCCGCTACACCAGCCGCACCCCGACCGGACACGACGGCGCGTTCGCCCTGTACCCGATCACCGTCAGCGAGGCGCATGCCATCAAGGCCAGCGTCGACGGCACGATGACATTGCCGACGCCCGACGGAAAGACCCTGCAGATCAGCTATCTGAGCCGGCGCGACGCCAAGGGCGGCATCTGGACCTGGGTCGGGCGGGTGGACGGCCAACCGGTGGGCAATGAAGCGGTCATCAGCTTCGGCAAGGACGCGGTGTTCGGGTCGCTGGGCACCATCGATGGCATGACCTACCAGCTCACCACGATCGAAGGCAAGCCCTACATCATGGCGGCCGTCAGCGCCGACCTGCATTCCGCCGGCAGCCGCACCGATGGGCGGAAGCTCGCCGATGCGGTCATCCAACTGCCCGCGGGCGACACTGCGCAGGGCTATATCGCCGGGTACAGCAGCCTGGCGCAGGTCAACGCGCAGGCGGGCAGCACCTCGACCAACACGATCGACGTGCTGCTCGGCTACACGCCCGGCTATCGCGACTACCGCGGCGGCATCACGGCGATCGACACGGTGCTCACCAATCTGGTGGAGACGGCGAACCTGTCCTTCGCCAACGCCAACATCAATGTGCGCTACCGGCTGGTTGGGACCGTGCAGGTCGACTACCCGGACAACACGCTGAACGACGGCACCCTCAACGAACTCACCGGCGTCAGCCAGGCCACCGCCGCGGCGCTGGTGCCGCTGCACGACGCGCGCGATCGCCTCGGCGCCGACATGGTCGGCCTGGTGCGGCGCTTCAATGACGCCCAGCAGAGCTGTGGTGTCGCCTGGCAATCCGGCGGCACCGATTCGCGCTGGGGCTACGCGGTGATCTCCGACGGCGTGGACGGCGGTTACTACTGCACCCGCGGCACCCTCGCCCATGAGTTCGGCCATTTGCTCGGCTCCGGCCACCAGCACGAGACCGGCCAGGAACCGGGCTTCAATTTCGGCCATCGCAGCGATACCGGCAGCTTCCACACCACAATGGCCTACGCGGTCAACGGGCAGAGCGAGATCCTGGTGTACTCGTCGCCGTCGATCACCACCTGCAACGGACAACCCTGCGGCGTACAGGACCAGGCCGACAATGCCCGCGCCTTCCTCACCACGGTGCCCAACGTCGTCCAGTACCGGCAGACCGTGGTGCCGCTGGACGATTCCAGTTCGCCCGGGCAGATCATGGGCCCATCGGGCAAATGCCTGGATGTCAGGAATGGACAGACCGGCAACGGCGCTCCCATGCAGGTCTGGGACTGCAACGGGTTTCGCCAGCAGAAGTGGTCGTTCCAACGCGGCAGCCGTAGCCTGCGCGGCGAGGGTACCGACAAGGTGCTCGACATTACCGGCGTGAGCCAAGCCAATGGTGCGCCGATCCAGCTCTACGATTCCCTGAACACCTCGAACCAGGGCTGGTACTTCACCAATGCCTCGCTCATCGCCAGCGGCGGCAAGGTCCTGGACGTGGTGGCGCTCGGGTCGGACAACGGCGCGCGGCTGCAACTCTGGGACAACCTCGGCGGCACCAACCAGCGTTGGTCGTACAACCCCTCGACCGGCGAGATCCGGGTCTCGACCGGACGCTGCCTGGACGTTGCCGGTTTCGGCACCGCCCAAGGAACGCCGGTGCAGCTCTGGGACTGCAACGGCACCAAGAACCAGACCTGGCAGCTCGGCAAGAACGGCTCGATCGTGGGTTACGGCGGCAACTGCCTGGAGGCAGCGGATACCACCCAGAACGGCGGCGCCCTGCGCATGATGGCGTGCACCGGCACAAACACGCAGGCGTGGCGCATCCGTGGCCAGATCCGCAGCGAGTTGAACGGCAAATGCCTGGACGACTCGGCCGGCGGCATCCGCAACGGCGCGACCGTGCAGATGTGGGAATGCCTGGGCAACGTCAATCAGCTCTGGGAAGTGCAGCCGAACTGACGCACTTGCCAGCCTGGCAAGGCCGTCGCCGGCACCGCATCGCGTGCCGGCGACGTGCGTTTCGCGGGACCTGCGTCGCGGCGCCTCTTACCCAGTACCGCGCTGCGCAGGAACTGGCGCAGCCGGCACGCCATCCTCCGCACCCGGCGAACGCATCGCCTCCGAATCGCTGGCGCGCACCGGCGGATGCGATAGCCGCACCGGCTCCGGCGCCACTTCCGCACGCAGCAGCGGCAAGGCGTAGGCATGCTCGCGTACCAGGAAATCCAGCATGCGCTCGCGCACGATGCAGCGCAGGTCGAAGGCATCGCCGGAGTTGCGTGCGCTGACCAGCAGGCGCACCTGGATCGTGCGCTCACTGGTGTCGGTCACCTGGGTCACGCAGACCCGGCCGTCCCAGAGCGGCTCGCTCTTGCAGATGCGCTCCAGTTCGGCGCGCACCTGTGCGATCGGCGTGCGGTAGTCCAGCCACAGGAATGCGGTGCCGAGCAGGTCGGCGCTGTTGCGCGTCCAGTTCTGGAACGGGTTCTCGATGAACCAGGTCAGCGGCACCACCATGCGCCGCTCGTCCCAGATCCGCACCACCACGTAGGAGCTGCCGATCTCCTCGATGCGGCCCCACTCGCCTTCGACGATGACCACGTCGTCGAGGCGGATCGGCTGGGTCAGCGCGATCTGCAGGCCGGCGATCAGGTTGCCGAACACCGGCTTGGCGGCGATACCGGCGACCAGGCCGATGATGCCGGCCGAGGCCAGCAAGGTGGTGCCAATCTGCCGCACCGCCGGGAAGGTCAGCAGCACGATCGAGGTGCCGACCAGGATGATCGTGCCCATCGCCACCCGCGCCAGCACCCGGGTCTGGGTCTGCACGCGGCGCGCGGTGAGGTTGTCCGCCACCTCGATCGGATGGCTGCGCAGGATCGCCGTTTCCAGCGCCGCCACGCCGCGCACCAGCAACCAGGTCGCGCAACCGATCATGCCGATGTGCAGCAGGTGCTGCAGGTCGGTCAACGCCTTCTCGTCCAGCGGCGTGGATTCAAGCGCGAAGCTGAGCATCAGCATCGGCAGCAGGAAGGCGACCGGCACGCTGATCACGCGCACGATGCGCGCACGCCGGTAGTCGCGGCCGCGCATGCGCTGGGCGATGCGCAACAGCAGCCACCAGGCCAGGAAACCGAGAATCAGTGCGGCGCCGATCGGCAGCGTATAGGCACGCCAGGGCACCCAATGAAGATCGAGGGTCAAGATGCGCTCCTGTGTCGGGGGGGAGGAGTCGCGACAGTCTGGCAGCGCGGGGATTAGCGCGATGTCGAGCGGGTCCGGCGGCGCCGGGCGACAGCCGCCATCGCGGAGGGCACCGCGCCTGTGCACGTTCCAGAAACCAGTTGCGTCCCAACCCGCGGCGCAATGTCGCAGCACAGGTCGTTGCGCACTGCCTGCGTCGACGCGCGCTGCGCGCGCTGCCGACGACACCAAGGCGATTAAGCCAGCGGCGTAGTGACGGTACGCCCGTTCTGCTTGCGCACGATCGCCATCGCGATCTCCAGCGACTGCTCGTAGTTCAGGCGCGGATCCACGCTGGAGCGGTAGGCGCGCTCGAGGTCGCGCTCGGTCAGTTCGCGCGCGCCGCCGGTGCATTCGGTGACGTCCTCGCCGGTCAGCTCCAGATGCACGCCGCCCAGCCGGGTGCCGGCCGCGGCGTGGATGTCGAACGACTGCTCCACCTCGCCCAGCACGTTCTGGTAGCGGCGGGTCTTGTAGCCGTTGCTGGTGCTCTCGGTGTTGCCGTGCATCGCATCGCACACCCACAGCACGCGGCGGCCGTCGCACTTCACCGCGTCCAGCAGCGGCGGCAGCTTCTCGGCGATCTGCGCCGCACCCATGCGATGGATGAAGGTCAGTCGACCCGGTTCGTCTTCCGGATTGAGCACGTCGATCAGGCGCAGCAACTGGTCCGGCTGCGCCGACGGCCCGACCTTGATCGCGATCGGATTGCGGATGCCGCGAAAGTACTCCACGTGCGCGCCGTCCAGCGCCGCGGTGCGCATGCCGATCCACGGATAGTGCGTGCTGAGGTTGAACCAGCCCCACTGCCGCGGCACCTCGCGGGTCAGCGCCTCCTCGTAGGGCAGCAGCAAGGCCTCGTGCGAGGTGTAGAAATCGACGCGATTGAGGTTGTACAGCTGCGCGCCGGACAGGGTCTCCATGAAGCGCACCGCATCGCCGATCGAGGCCACCATCTTCTGGTAGTCCTCGGCCAGCGGCGAATAGCCGACCCAGCTCAGGTTCCAGTACTCGGGATGGTGCAGGTCGGCGAAACCGCCGTCGATCAGCGCACGCACGAAGTTCATGGTCATCGCCGAACGCGAGTGCGCGGTGATCATGCGCCGCGGATCCGGCACCCGCGCCTGCGCGGTGAACTCCGGGCCGTTGACCACGTCGCCGCGGTAGCTGGGCAGGGTCACGCCGTCGCGGGTCTCGGTATCGGCCGAGCGCGGCTTGGCGTACTGCCCGGCATAGCGGCCGACCCGCACCACCGGCAGGCGCAGGCCGTGCACCAGCACCAGGCTCATCTGCAGCAGCACCTTGAGCCTGTTGGAAATGGTGCCGGATTCGCAATCGTTGAAGTTCTCCGCACAATCGCCGCCCTGCAGCAGGAAGCGCTTGCCCTCCTGCGCCTCGGCCAGCTGCTTCTTCAGCGCGAAGATCTCCCAGGACGTGACCAGCGGCGGCAAGTGCCGCAGTTCCGCCAGCGCGGCTTCCAGCGCCTGCGGGTCAGGATACACCGGCATCTGCAGCGCAGGCCGCTCACGCCAACTGGCAGGTGACCAGGACGGCGAGGAGGAGGCGGACACGGCGGCGGCGGACAGATTCATGAAAGGACTCCTTGGCAGTGTGCGATGTTCGCAGAGCCGGGGCGCGCCGCATAGCGCCGCACCCGGTCACGATGGCAGCGCCGCGACATGAACGGCAAGCAACACCGCGACGCCACCATGACTTCCGGCCTACGCCGGCGTTTTTGCGAAAGCACACTGTTATTAAGTAACAATTCCTTCCCTTCGGTCCGCCTCGCCATGACACCTCGCCCCCTCTCCTCCGCCATCGCCCTGGTCTTGCTGCTCGCCCCCGGCCTCGTCTTCGCCGCGGACGCCACCGACAGCACCGCTGCCGCCGAACCGACCGTCGATCTCGACCCGGTCACGGTCACCGCCAAGCTGGAAGCCGCGCGCAACGCGCTGTCGCCGGACATCGGCAGCAGCCAGTACGCGATCAGCGCCGAGGACATCGCGCGCCTGCCGCTGGGCGCCTCAACCCCGCTCAACCAGGTGCTGCTGCAGGCGCCGGGCGTGGTCCAGGATTCCTACGGCGGCGTGCACGTGCGCGGCGACCACGCCAACCTGCAGTACCGCATCAACGGCGTGATGATCCCCGAGTCGATCTCCGGCTTCGGCCAGACCCTGGACCCGCGCACGATCAAGAACATCCGCCTGCTCGATGGCGCGTTGCCGGCGCAGTTCGGCGACCGCACCGCGGCGGTGGTCGACATCACCACCAAGAACGGGGTGGAACTGGGCAACGGCGGCAGCGTCGGCATCACCGCCGGCTCCTACGGCACGCTCAACCCCAACGCCTCGTGGTGGGGCAGCGACGGCCGCTTCAGCTGGTTCGCCAGCGGCAACTACCTGCAGAACCGCATCGGCATGGAGAACCCGACCGACAGCGACAATCCGATCCACGACAAGACCCACCAGGGCAAGGGCTTCGCCGACCTCAGCTACCTGCTGAACGAGAACACCCGGCTCAGCCTGCTGGTCGGCTACGCCAACAATCGCTTCCAGATCCCCAACAACCCGGGGCAGACGCCGGCGTTCACCTACCAGGGCACCAGTACCTTCGATTCCTCCCAGCTCGACGAGAACCAGCGCGAGAACACCCGCTTCGGCACCCTGGTGCTGCAGGGCGCGCTCGGCGACACCAGCTACCAGCTATCGGCCGGCCAGCGCTACAGCAGCGTGGCCTTCTCCCCCGACATCGCCGGCGACCTGATCTTCAACGGCATCGCCTCGCAGGTGCAGCGCGCCAACCGCGCCAGCACCCTGCAGGCCGACTTCTCCACGCCGTGGGGCAGCACCCACACCCTGCGCTACGGCGTGTACGGCAACTTCGAACACGCCAACGCCAGCAACAACGCCTATGTGTTCCCGGCCAACGACGACGGCAGCCAGAGCAGCGACGTGCCGTTGTTCATTCCCGACAGCAGCCGCTTCCACGCCAGCACCTACGCGGTCTACCTGCAGGACGAATGGCAGCCGAGCGACGCCTGGACCATCAACTACGGCGTGCGTGGCGACCGCTACAAGGCCTTCGGCACCACCGAGGGCCAGCTCAGCCCGCGCCTGGGCGTGGTCTGGCACGCCAGCGACAGCACCACCCTGCACGCCGGCTATGCGCGCTACTTCACCCCGCCGGCCACCGAGCTGATCTCCACCAGCGACATCGCCCTGTACGACGGCACCACCAACCAGCAGTCGCCGAACGGCGCCTCGACCAAGCCGCTGAGCGAGCGCAGCGACTACTACGACCTGGGCATCTCGCAGATGGTCGGCGACCACCTGACCCTGGGCCTGGACACCTACTACCGCAAGGCCGACCGCCTGCAGGACGAAGGCCAGTTCGGCGCCGCCTACGTCTACTCCACCTTCAACTACCGCTACGGCCGCATCCGCGGCGCCGAGTTCAGCGCCGACTACAGCAACGGCCCGATCAACGCCTACTTCAACGCCGCCTACAGCAAGGCCATGGGCAAGCAGGTGATGACCAGTCTGTACAACTTCGACCCGGACGCGCTGGCCTACGCCAACGACCACTGGATCCACCTGGACCACGACCAGAAGCTGACCTCCTCCGGCGGCATCAACTACGCCCTGGCCGAGGACAGCCGCATCGGCGCCGACTACCTGTTCGGCAGCGGCCTGCGCACCGACGCCGACGGCGTGCCCAACGGCGGCGAGCTGCCGGCGTACTTCCAGCTCAACCTCAGCGCCGGCCACGACTTCGCCCTGGCCAGCAGCCACCCGCTGCACGCGCAACTGGCGGTGCTCAACGTGCTCGACCGCCACTACCAGTTGCGCGACGGCGGCGGCATCGGCGTATTCGCGCCGCAGTGGGCGCCGCGCCGTGGCGTCTACCTGAGCCTGCAGCAGGACTTCTGAGCAAGTGCCTGACGGCGGCCTGCGGCATGTCGATCGACGTGTGCCGCAGGCCGCAACACAGTGGACGACGGTGGTTGTGGCGGACCGATGCAGGCGCAGCGACCGCCTGGAAGCGGCTCCCGGTCGGTCGAGGGGCCGCCGCCAATCGCCGGGTAAGATGCCTCCGGACCACCCGACCAAGGCACGTCTGGCAGGACAGCGAAGCCGCGCGCCGCGTCGTGGCCGTGGGATCGCCCAGCGAAGGCAGCGCCACACGGCACGCCGATCGCACATGAACCGCCACGACGCGTTGCCACGCCCGTCCAGGCACATGCGCAACCACCCGTTCGCCGCCCTCGCGGCCACCCTCCTCGCCTGCGCTGCGCCGTTGCCGGTGCATGCCGAACGCGTCACGGACTTCCGGATGCCGGTGGTCGTGGAAGGCGTCGACTACGATCTCGCCGCACGCGTGTATCGCCCCTCGGGCCACGGTCCGTTCCCGCTGATCGTCATCCACCACGGCACGCCGGCGGACAAGCGCAAGCTCGCCGACACCCGCCTCGGCTTCGCCCGCGCCGCGCGCTGGTTCGTCGCCCGCGGCTACATGGTGGTGCTGGCGCTGCGGCCCGGCTACGGCAGCTCCAGCGGCAGCTACCTGGAAGGCGCAGGAAACTGCCACGACGTCGATTTCGTCGTCGCCGGGCACAGGATCGCTGCGGCCGAGGCGGCGATCGTCGACGCCGCCGCACGCCTGCCCGACGTGGACCCGCAGCGCATCGTCGTGGTCGGCCAGTCCGCCGGCGGCCTCGGCGCGGTGGCGCTGGCCGATGCGCCGCCGCCGGGCGTGCGCGGCGTCATCAGCTTCGCCGGCGGGCGCGGCAGCAACGGCAAGGAGGTCATCTGTGCCGGCGAGGACCGCCTGATCGAGGCGGAGAAGACCCTGGGCGCGGCCAACACGCTGCCGCAGCTGTGGCTGTACGCCGAGAACGATCACTTCTTCCGACGCGAACTGGCGCACCGCATGTATGCCGCCTACCGCGCCGGCTCGACGCCGCCGGTGAGCTTCGTCGATCTGCCGCCATTCGGCGACGACGGCCACAAGACCTTCGCCCGGGCCGATCCGTCGGTGTGGGCAACACCGGTGGCGGCGTTTCTCGCCCAGGTCCTGCCGCAGGCGGCGAAGGTGCCTGCGCAGGCCGGTCTCGCGCCAGCGACGGAGGAGCCAGCCAGGTAGGCCGGCAGGATCGCAGGGCGACCTGTACGCGACGGCAGCCAGCGCCATCCCTTCCCAGCGTAACCGCGGCACCGCCCAGCAACGCTGCCGCCAGGCGCCCGGTCAGGCCGGGCGATCGACGCGCAGCAGGTGCACGCTCAGATCAGCGTGCGCTTGCGGCTCTTGAACCCGGCATAGAGCGCGAACACGGCCAGCAGCACGAAGCAGATCAGGCACCACATCGGCATCGACAGGCCAAGGAAACGCCAGTCGATGTTGCCGCAGTCGCCGGTGCCGGTCAGCACCCGGCGCAGCACCTCGAACGGCCCCATGGTCTCGCGCAGGAAGCTCAGCGGCGGGCCACAGGACGCCATCGGATCCGGGAACAGCTGCACCGAGACGTGCTTGGTGGAGATGCCGGCACCCACGAGCGCGGCCAGGAACGCCAGGACGCCGTAGAGCTTGCGCCCGCCGGCGCTGCGCGGCCCATGCAGGGCACCGAGCAGGAACAGCACGCCCAGCGCGGCGAAGGCGATGCGCTGGAAGATGCACAGCGGGCACGGCTCGATGCCCAGCTGCAGCTGCACGAAGATCGCATAGCCCAGCAAGCCGGCGCAGATCAGAAAGCCGAGCAGGAACTGCGCGCGGAAACCCCAACGTAACGGATTCATCGGACTCGAACTCGCATCGACGATCCGCGCATTATCCGCGATCGTGCGCTCCATCACCATGCGCCCCGGCGCTTTTGCAACCGTTCGGCAGCCCGGCGACAACGGCGCTACCAATCCCGACTCCCGACTCCCCAATCCCCGCCCCAAAAGCAAAAAAGCCCGGACATGCCGGGCTTCTTGCTGCTGCAGGTGCGAACCGATTACTCGGCCACTTCCTCGGCCACGGCCGGGCGGTCGACCAGCTCGACGTACGCCATCGGCGCGTTGTCGCCGGCGCGGAAGCCGCACTTGAGGATGCGCAGGTAGCCACCCGGGCGCGCCTGGTAGCGCGGGCCCAGCGTGGTGAACAGGGTGCCCACCGCTTCCTTGTCGCGCAGGCGCGCGAAGGCCAGGCGGCGGTTGGCGACGTTGTCGACCTTGGCCAGGGTGATCAGCGGCTCGGCGACGCGGCGCAGTTCCTTGGCCTTCGGCAGGGTGGTCTTGATCAGCTCGTGCTTGATCAGCGACGCCGCCATGTTCTTGAACATCGCTTCGCGGTGGGCGCTGGTGCGGCTGAACTTGCGGCCGGATTTCTGGTGACGCATGGGTTGGGATTCCTATGGAAGAGTGGGACTGTTGGAGATCGCTGTCGCCGTCCTGGCGTTGAATGTGGACTGCGGATGGTCCGTGCCGGCCGTCCCTGACCGGGCGACGCCGCGGGCTTGGCGACCCGTCGACGTGGTGATGCGGATGAAGCGAACGACACGCGGCCGATGCCTTGCGGCACCGGCCGGATGCGCAAAACTCAGCCGAGCATGCCGTGCTGGGCGACGCCGGCCGGCGGCCAGTTCTCCAGCTTCATGCCGAGCGACAGGCCACGCTGTGCCAGCACTTCCTTGATCTCGGTGAGCGACTTCTTGCCCAGGTTCGGGGTCTTGAGCAGCTCCACTTCGGTCTTCTGGATCAGATCGCCGATGTAGTAGATGCTCTCGGCCTTCAGGCAGTTGGCCGAACGCACGGTCAGTTCCAGATCGTCGATCGGACGCAGCAGCACCGGATCCACGCCGTTGCTGGCCGGCTTGGCCGCGCCACGGTCGCGATGGGTGAAGTCGCCGAACACCGATAGCTGGTCGCTGAGGATGTCGGCGGCGGTGCGCACGGCTTCCTCGGCATCGATCGTGCCGTTGGTTTCGATGTCCAGGACCAGCTTGTCCAGATCGGTACGCTGCTCGACGCGGGCCGACTCGACCGCGTAGGCGACGCGGCGCACCGGCGAGAACGAGGCGTCCAGGACCAGGCGGCCGATGGTGCGGGTCTCTTCGTCCGGACGGCGACGCGCGGCGGCCGGCTGATAGCCGAAGCCACGCTCGATCTTCAGACGCATGTTGATCGCCGTATCCTTGGTCAGGTGGCAGATCACATGGTCGTTGTTGAGGATCTCGACGTTGTGGTCGGTCTTGATGTCGGCGGCAGTGACCGTGCCCGGACCCTGCTTGGACAGCGACAGCGTGGCGCTGTCACCGGTATGCATGCGGATGGCCACGTCCTTGAGGTTCAGCAGGACTTCCAGCACGTCCTCCTGCAGCCCTTCGACCGTGGTGTACTCGTGCAGCACGTCGTCGATCTCGACTTCGGTGATCGCGAAGCCGGGAATCGAGGACAGCAGCACGCGACGCAGGGCGTTGCCCAGCGTATGCCCATACCCGCGCTCCAAGGGCTCGATCACGACCTTGGCGCGGTTGTCGGTAAGGCGTTCGATCTGCGGCCCACGCGGGCGCAGAACCTGGTTGGCGGTAACCGTCATGTTGCGGGTTCTCCTGACGAGCCTCCGTGGACCGGAGGCTCTCCGATGTGATTACTTCGAATACAACTCGACGATCAGCGCTTCGTTGATGTCGGCAGGCAGGTCCGCACGGTCCGGCACGGCCTTGAAGATGCCGCTGAACTTCTTCGAATCGACCTCGACCCACGACGGGTTCAGGTCATGCGTTTCGGCAACGGTCAGCGCTTCCTGCACGCGAAGCTGCTTCTGCGCCTTTTCCGACAGGGCGATCGCGTCGCCGGCCTTGACCTGGTACGAGGCCAGGTTCACCGACTTGCCGTTGACCAGCACGCCACGGTGCGACACCAGCTGGCGCGCGGCCGGACGGGTGACGGCGAAGCCCATGCGGTAGACGACGTTGTCCAGGCGGGTTTCCAGCAGCTGCAGCAGGTTCTCGCCGGTGTTGCCCTTCTTGGTCGAGGCCTTCTTGTAGTAGTTGCGGAACTGACGCTCCAGCAGGCCGTAGATACGCTTGACCTTCTGCTTTTCGCGCAGCTGGGTGGCGTAGTCGGACAGCTTGCCCTTGCGGGCGGTCGCGCCGTGCTGGCCGGGCTTCTGCTCCAGCTTGCACTTGGAGTCCAGCGCACGCGCCGGGCTCTTGAGGGAAAGATCGGCGCCTTCGCGGCGCGCGAGCTTACAGGTAGGACCGATATAACGAGCCATTTCTTATCGCTCCTTTAGACGCGACGCTTCTTCGGCGGACGGCACCCGTTGTGCGGGATCGGCGTCACGTCGATGATGTTGGTGATCTTGTATCCGACGTTGTTCAACGAACGGACGGCGGACTCGCGACCCGGACCCGGGCCCTTGATGCGCACTTCCAGCGACTTCACGCCGTAGTCGAGCGCAGCGCGCCCGGCCTTCTCGGCGGCCACCTGCGCCGCGAACGGCGTGGACTTGCGCGAACCGCGGAAACCGGCGCCACCGGAGGTCGCCCAGGACAACGCATTGCCCTGACGGTCGGTGATGGTCACGATGGTGTTGTTGAACGAAGCGTGGACGTGGGCGACGCCGTCGGTGACGACGCGCTTGATCTTCTTCTTGGTCTTTGCTGCTGCGGGCTTAGCCATGTCGGTCCCTTACTTCTTGATCGCCTTGCGCGGACCCTTGCGGGTGCGGGCGTTGGTACGGGTGCGCTGACCGCGCAGGGGCAGGCCACGACGGTGACGCAGGCCGCGGTAGCAGCCCAGGTCCATCAGTCGCTTGATGGCGATGCCGATTTCGCGACGCAGGTCGCCTTCGACGATGTACTTGCCGACTTCGAGACGCAGGCGCTCGATTTCCGGCTCGGACAGGTCGCGGATCTTGGTGGTCGAGGTCACGCCTGCGGCTTCGCAGACCTTCTTCGAACGGGTACGGCCGATGCCGTAGATGCTTTGCAACCCGACCCAGACGTGCTTCTGGGCTGGCAGGTTGACGCCTGCAATACGCGCCATGACGCGGTTCTCCAACTGAGTGATGGCCCGACGGCGCACCACGGCGCCATCCGGCAGGATGGATCAAAAAGTGAACTTATAAGTCTAGCAAGGTCTCGGGTTACATGGAAGCCCGAGGAACCGCAAGGTTCCGCAAGCCCGGCATGGGGAGTGTGCCCATGCTCCGGCGCCGGACGTCGTTGACAGGGAGAAACCTCCGCCCTGCCGCCCGCGCTACTCCAGCGCAGGACCACCACGTCTCACCCGCGCACGAGACCGCTGCACGGGCCGCCCTTCAAGTCGGAAGACTGCGCCCGGGAGCCGGGGCGTCTTCGCGGAAGGATTCAAACAGTATAGCAATCAACCGCGGGCAAAACCGCCGCCGCGCGAGCCGCCCTTGAGGTTGGCCTTCTTCAACAGGCTTTCGTACTGGTGCGACATCAGGTGCGCCTGGATCTGCGCGATGAAGTCCATCACCACCACGACCGCGATCAGCAGCGAGGTGCCGCCGAAGTGGAACGAGGTGCCGAGCTGGGCACGCATCACTTCCGGCAGCAGGCACACGATCACCAGGTACACCGAACCGGCCGCGGTCAGGCGGGTCAGCACGCCGTCCACGTAATCGGCCGTGGCCTTGCCCGGACGGATGCCCGGAATCAGCGCGCCGGACTTCTTCAGGTTGTCCGCGGTTTCCTGCGAGTTGAACACCAGCGCGGTGTAGAAGAACGCGAAGCCGATGATCAGCGCAGCGAACACGATCATGTGCACCGGCTCACCCGGGCCGAGCGCATTGGCGATGCGCTGCAGCACGCTGCCGAAGGTGCTGTTGGAGGCGGCCTGGCCCGACCACATCGACAGCGTCGCCGGGAAGGCGAGGATGCTGGAGGCGAAGATCGGCGGGATCACGCCGGCCATGTTGAGCTTCAGCGGCAGGAACGAGGTCTGGTTCATGTACGCGTTGCGGCCGCCCTGGCGGCGCGCGTAATTCACCGTGATCCGCCGCTGCCCGCGCTCGACGAACACCACGAACAGGGTGAAGGCGAGGATGGTCAGCACGATCAGTAGCAGGGCGATGAAGCTCATATTGCCGTCGCGGAAGGCCTCCACGGTCTGGATCGCCGCCGCCGGCAGGCCGGCGACGATGCCGGCGAAGATGATCAGCGAGACGCCGTTGCCGATGCCGCGCTCGGTCACCTGCTCGCCCACCCACATCAGGAAGATGGTGCCGGCGGTCAACGCGATCACCGCGGTGAGCACGAAGCCCATGCCGGGGGCGTACACCACCGGCGCGCCACCCGGTGCGGTCTGGTTCTGCAGCGCCAAGGCGATACTGCCGCCCTGCACCACCGCCAGCAGCACCGCGCCGATGCGCGAATACTGGGTGATCTTGCGCCGGCCCGACTCGCCTTCCTTCTGCATCGCCTTCAGCGACGGGAAGATGTGCGTGGCCAGCTGGATCACGATCGATGCCGAGATGTACGGCATCACGTTCAGCGCGAAGATGCTGAAACGGTGCAGGGCGCCGCCCGAGAACATGTTGAACATGTCCACGATGCCGCCGCCCTGCGCCTGCATCAGCGCAAGCATGGCTTCGGGATTGACGCCCGGCACCGGCACGTAGCAGCCGATGCGGTAGACGATCAATGCGCCGATGACGAACAACAGGCGCTGGCGAAGTTCCGTGAACTTGCCGAGCCCGCCGCCGAGATTCCCCATGCCAGCCTGCGCCATCTGCGTGTTACTCCTGCACGCTGCCGCCGGCAGCTTCGATTGCCGCCTTGGCACCGGCGGTCGCGGCAACGCCCTTCAGCACGAACTTCTTGGTCAGTTCGCCCTTCAGGACCACCTTGGCCTTCTTCGCGGTGCTCGGGACCAGCTTCGCGGCACGCAGCGCGGCGAAATCGATCTCGCCGGCCGGCAGGTTGTCGAGCTGGTAGGACAGCACTTCGGCGGTGTCCTTGGCCATCTTCGAACGGAAGCCGATCTTCGGCAGACGGCGCTGCATGGGGGTCTGGCCGCCTTCGAAGCCAGCCTTGATCTTGCCGCCGCCCTTGCGCGCGAACGAACCCTTGTGGCCGCGGCCGGCGGTCTTGCCCAGGCCGGAGCCGATGCCGCGACCGACGCGGGTGCGCTCGGTGCGCGCGCCCGGCGCGGGCTTCAGATCATTCAGATGCAAAGTCATGGTCGATTACTCCTCAACCTGGACGAGGTACTGAACCTTGTTGATCAGGCCGCGCACTTGCGGGCTGTCCTTCAGTTCGCGCACATCGTTGAGCTTGTTCAGGCCCAGGGCACGCACCGACAGGCGGTGACGCGACTGGGTACCACGCAGGCCGCGCACCAGGCGCACCTTGACGGTCTTGGTGGATTCATTAGCCATGGGTCAGATCCTCCACCTTCTTGCCGCGCTTGGCCGCGATGCGGGCCGGCGACTGCATGTCTTCCAGGCCGCGCAGGGTGGCGCGCACCAGGTTGATCGGGTTGCGCGAGCCGACGGCCTTGGCCAGCACGTTCTTCACGCCCACCGCTTCCAGCACGGCGCGCATCGCGCCGCCGGCGATCACGCCGGTACCTTCCGAGGCCGGCATCATGAACACGCGCGCCGCACCGTGGCCGGACTTCACCGGGTGCCACAGGGTGCCGTTGTTCAGATCGATGTTGAGCATGCCCTTGCGCGCATACTCCATCGACTTCTGGATCGCGACCGGCACTTCGCGCGCCTTGCCGTAACCGAAGCCGATCTTGCCGTTGCCGTCGCCGACCACGGTCAGCGCGGTGAAGGTGAACTGGCGACCGCCCTTGACCGTCTTGCTGACGCGGTTGACCGCGACCAGCTTCTCGATCATGCCGTCGTCGACTTTCTCTTCGCGGTTGCGGTCGCGATCACGACCCCGCGGTGCACGCTGTTCTTCAGCCATTGTGATGTCCTTGATAGAGGAAAAGATTTACGGCTTCGTTGCCGCTTGTGGTTGTGGTCTGGAGCCGTGTTCCCCGGACGCGCGCAGAAGGCGCGCCAAGGTCCGATGCAGCCCGCATCGGCGGGACGGGCGCGGCATCGCCGCGCCCGCAAGGATCAGAACTGCAGGCCGCCTTCGCGCGCGGCGTCGGCCAGCGCCTTGATGCGGCCGTGGTAGCGGTAGCCCGAGCGGTCGAAAGCGACCTTCTCGACGCCCGCGGCCTTGGCGCGCTCGGCGATCAGCTTGCCGACCTTGGCGGCGGCGTCGCTGTTCTTGCCGTTCTTCAGGCCGTCCTTGACGTCGGCCTGCAGGGTGTTCGCCGCGGCGAGGACCTTGGAGCCGTCGGCGGTGAAGACCTGCGCGTACAGGTGCTGGCCGGTGCGCAGCACCGACAGGCGGGCGACGCCGAGCTCGCGGATGTGGGCACGGGTCGACTTGGCGCGACGCAGGCGGGCGATGTTCTTGTTGATGCTCATGGTATGTGTCCTAGGAAAGCTGAAGGGGAACAGGCTTTTGCATTGAAGAGTCCGGCCATGGAGGCCGGGCTCCTCGCAGAAGGACCTGCCTTAGGCCTTCTTGGCTTCCTTGCGAATGATGGCTTCACCGGCGTACTTCACACCCTTGCCCTTGTAGGGCTCCGGCGGACGGAAACCGCGGATCTTGGCGGCGACTTCGCCGACGCGCTGCTTGTCGGCGCCCTGCACCAGGATCTCGGTCTGGGTCGGAGCGGCCAGGGTGATGCCTTCCGGCGCGCTGAACACGATCGGGTGCGAGAAACCGAGCGCCAGGCTCAGGTCCTTGCCCTGCATCGTGGCACGGTAGCCGACGCCCACCAGCTCGAGCTTGCGCTCGAAGCCCGCGGACACGCCCTGCACCATGTTCGCCAGGATGGCGCGAACGGTGCCGGTGATGGCGATGTGCGACGGATCGTTCGCCGACAGCGTGGCGACACCGTTTTCCTGCTTGATTTCGACGCCGGCCGGCTTCGGCAGCGACAGGGTGCCCTTCGGGCCCTTGACGCTGACCTGATCGGCCTGGACGGTGAGTTCGACGCCCTTCGGGAGGGAGATCGGCTTCTTGGCTACGCGGGACATGTGAGTGCTCCTTCCCTTAGGCCACGAAGCACAGGACTTCGCCACCGACGCCGGCCTGACGGGCCTGCGCATCGGTCATGATGCCCTTGGACGTGGAAATGATGGCAACGCCCAGACCGCCGAGAACCTTCGGCAGCTCGGTCTTGCCGCGATACTGGCGCAGACCCGAACGCGAAACGCGCTTGAGCGTATCGATGACCGGACGGCCCTCGAAATACTTCAGCACGATTTCCAGTTCGGACTTGTTGTTCTCGATCGCGTTGACGCGCAGATCGCTGATGTAGCCTTCGGCCTTCAGCACTTCCGCGATCGCAACCTTGATCTTGGAGGACGGCATCTTCACCGTCGGCTTGCCAACCGCGGCCGCATTCTTGATGCGGACCAGCAGGTCGGCGATGGGATCAGTCATGCTCATGGTGTCTACCTTTGAGTGCACCGATATCCGCTTTCGCGAAAATCTTGTGTGGTGGAGCGGTGGAATGACGCAGGGGGTGAAGCGCGCAGCCGCCGGAGGAACCCGCGGCGGCTGCCATACCCGTCCCTGCCGCGAGGCAAGGAGCGGGAGTATACGACAAAAAGTCCGACTTGCGTCGGACTCATTGTCTGAACGACACGCGGGCGGCTAAACCGCCCTGCCCGGCCCCGCGGACGGGACCGGTGCCGCTGGAATTACCAGCTGGCCTTGCGCAGGCCCGGAACGTCGCCGTTCATGGTCGCCTTGCGCAGCATGTTGCGGCCCAGGCCGAACTTGCCGTACACGCCACGCGGGCGACCGGACAGTTCGCAACGGGTGCGCTGGCGGCTCGGCGACGAATCGCGCGGCAGCTTCTGCAGCTTGGTCACGGCCTCGGCCTTCTCGTCGTACGAGGCGGTGCCGGAGGCGATGATCTTCTTCAGCGCATCACGCTTGTCGGCGAACTTCTTCGCCAGCTTCTTGCGCTTGATGTCGCGGTTGACCATGGAGGTCTTTGCCATCTGTAAATCCTCGGGATTCGAGAGTGGGGATTGGAGATTTCCAGAATCCGGGATGTGACGGGCGCAGCGCCCTTCCATCCCGAATCCCGAATCCCGAATCCCGGCTGTCAATCAGTTACGGAACGGGAACTTGAACGCTTCGAGCAGCGCCTTGGCTTCGGCGTCGGTCTTGGCGGTGGTGGTGATGGCGATATCCATACCGCGGATCGCGTCGACGGCGTCGAAGTCGATTTCCGGGAAGATGATCTGCTCCTTCACGCCCATGTTGAAGTTGCCGCGGCCGTCGAACGAACGCCCCGAGACACCACGGAAGTCACGCACGCGCGGCAGCGAGATGTTGATCAGGCGGTCCAGGAACTCGTACATCTTGGCGCGACGCAGCGTGGTCTTGCAGCCGATCGGCCAGCCATCGCGGATCTTGAACGAAGCGACCGAGATGCGCGACTTGGTCACCACCGGCTTCTGGCCGGAGACCTTGGCCATGTCGGCGACGGCGTTTTCCAGGATCTTCTTGTTCGTCGCGGCTTCGCCCACGCCCATGTTCAGCGTGACCTTGACCAGCTTCGGCACTTCCATCGGATTGGTGTAACCGAACTTCTTCATCAGAGCCGGTACCACTTCTTCCTTGTAGATCTTTTCGAGACGGGAAGTCATTGTGTCATTCCTCAGGCGTCGAGCGCCTCACCGCTGGAGCGGAACACACGCAGTTTGCGTCCATCCTCCAGCACCTTGAAGCCAACGCGGTCGCCCTTGCCCGTGGCCGGGTTGAGGATCGCAACGTTGGAAATATGGATCGACGCTTCGCGCTCGACCACGCCGCCGGCGACGCCCGCCTGCGGGTTCGGCTTGGTGTGGCGCTTGACGATGTTCGCGTTGGAGACGACCACGCGGTCGCCGTCGACGCGGACGACTTCGCCCTGCTTGCCCTTGTCCTTGCCGGTGGTGACGACGACCTGGTCGCCCTTCTTGATACGGTTAGCCATGTGTATGTCCTCCGCTCACAGCACTTCGGGAGCGAGCGAGACGATCTTCATGAACTTCTCGGAACGCAGCTCGCGGGTCACAGGCCCGAAGATGCGCGTACCGATCGGCTCCTGCTTGTTGTTGAGCAACACCGCGGCGTTGCCATCGAAGCGGATCAACGAACCGTCCGGACGACGCACGCCCTTGCGGGTACGCACGACGACGGCGTCGTAGACTTCGCCCTTTTTGACCTTGCCGCGCGGGATCGCGTCCTTGACGGTGACCTTGATGATGTCGCCAATGTGCGCGTAGCGGCGCTTGGAGCCGCCGAGCACCTTGATGCACATCACTTCCTTGGCACCGGAATTGTCGGCGACGTCGAGGTAGCTCTGCATCTGGATCATGATTCAGATCTCCCTTATTCGGCCGCGCGGGTGACGATTTCCACCACCCGCCAGTTCTTGGTCTTGGACATCGGCGCAATCTCGGTCACGCGCACGACATCGCCTTCGTTGCAGGCGTTGTCGGCATCGTGGGCGTGGAGCTTGGTCGAGCGCTTGATGTACTTGCCGTACAGCGCATGCTTGACCTGACGCTCCACCAGCACGGTGACGGTCTTGTCCATCTTGTTGCTGACCACACGGCCTTCGACCGTGCGCAGCGTCTTGCTTTCGTTATTGTCGCTCATCGCGGCCATCCTTACTTCGTGCTGCCGAGCAGGTGCTTGACGCGAGCGATCTCGCGGCGCACCCGGCGGGTTTCGTGAGTCTTCGGCAGCTGCCCGGTGACCTGCTGCATGCGCAGGGCGAACTGCTCCTTGCGCAGATCGGTCAGGTGGGCCTTCAGATCGTCGGCCGACTTCTCGCGGAGTTGTTTGATGTCCATCAGCGTACCGTCCGGGTCACGAAGGTGGTGGTCACCGAAAGCTTGGCAGCGGCCAGGCGGAACGCCTCGCGCGCGACATCTTCGCCGACGCCTTCGATTTCATAGATCATGCGACCGGGCTGGATCTGCGCGACCCAGTACTCGACGTTACCCTTACCGGAGCCCATTCGCACTTCGATCGGCTTCTTGGTGATCGGCTTGTCCGGGAACACGCGGATCCACATCTTGCCGCCGCGCTTGACGTAGCGGCTGATCGAGCGGCGCGCCGCTTCGATCTGGCGCGCGGTCAACTGACCGTGCGCCGTGGCCTTCAGCCCGTACTCGCCGAAGCTGACGGCGTTTCCGCTCCACGCTAGGCCGTCGTTACGACCCTTGTGCATCTTGCGGTATTTGGTTCGCTTGGGTTGCAACATTGCCGTTACCTCGCTTCACGGGCCGGACGCGACGGACGGTCGCCACGGTCGCCGCGATCGTTACGATCGTTGCGCGGGGAATCGTCCTGCTTTTCCTGGCCAACCTGGGAGAAATCGAAGATCTCGCCCTTGTAGATCCAGACCTTGATGCCGATGATGCCGTAGGTCGTCTTGGCTTCGGCGAAGCCGTAGTCGATGTCGGCACGCAGCGTGTGCAGCGGCACGCGGCCCTCGCGGTACCACTCGGAACGGGCGATTTCCGCACCGTTCAGACGGCCGGCGACGTTGACCTTGATGCCCAGGGCACCCAGGCGCATCGCGTTGCCGACCGAGCGCTTCATCGCGCGGCGGAACATGATGCGACGCTCCAGCTGCTGCGCGATCGACTCGGCGACCAGCTGCGCATCCAGCTCCGGCTTGCGCACTTCGGTGACGTTGATGTGGGCTGGGACGCCCATCATCTCGCTCACTTCCTTGCGCAGCTTCTCGATGTCCTCACCGCGCTTGCCGATCACCACGCCCGGGCGGGCGGTGTGGATCGTCACGCGCGCGGTCTTGGCCGGACGCTCGATCAGGATCTTGCTGATGCCCGCCTGCGCCAGCTTCTTGCGCAGCATTTCGCGGACCTTGAGGTCGGCTGCCAGGTAACCGGCGAACTCAGCCTTGTTGGCGTACCACTTGGAATTCCAGTCCTTGGCGATACCCAGGCGGATTCCGATCGGATGAACTTTATGACCCATCGTCTTTTCCTTTCCGCTTACTTGGCGGCGCCCACAACCACAGTGATGTGGCTGGTGCGCTTGAGGATGCGGGTACCGCGGCCTTTCGCCCGCGCCATGAAACGCTTCAGGGTCGGACCTTCATCAACCATGATGGTCTTGACCTTCAGCTCGTCGACATCCGCGCCTTGATTGTTCTCGGCATTGGCGATCGCCGACTCCACCACCTTCTTGATCAGGTGGGCAGCCTTCTTGTCCGAGAACTTCAGCAGGTTGACCGCCCGCTCGGCGGAAAGACCACGGACCTGGTCGGCGACCAGGCGGGCCTTCTGCGGGGAGATGCGCGCGGTGCGCAGGATTGCTTTCGCTTCCATCGTCATCTCTCCTTACCGGCCCGACTTCTTGTCGCCACCGTGACCCTTGAAGGTCCGGGTGACGGCAAATTCGCCGAGCTTGTGGCCGACCATGTTCTCGTTGACCAGCACCGGAACGTGGTTCTTGCCGTTATGCACGGCGATGGTGAAACCCACCATCTCCGGCAGGATCATCGAGCGACGCGACCAGGTCTTGATCGGACGCTTGCTACCGGCCGCGGCCTCCACCTTCTTGACGAGGTGGTGATCGACGAACGGGCCCTTCTTGAGTGAACGTGCCATGGTCGATTAGCCCCTACGATCGCGGACGATGAATTGTTCGGTGCGCTTGTTATGGCGCGTCTTGTAACCCTTGGTCGGGACACCCCACGGGGTGACCGGATGCGGATTACCCTGACCGGCCTTCGCCTCACCACCACCGTGCGGGTGGTCGACCGGGTTCATGGCCGCACCGCGAACGGTCGGACGCACGCCACGCCAGCGCTTGGCGCCCGCCTTGCCCAGCTTCTCGAGGTTGTGCTCGTCGTTGCCGACTTCGCCGATGGTGGCGCGGCACTCGGACGGCACCTTGCGCATTTCGCCGGAGCGCAGACGCAGGGTGGCGTAGATGCCTTCACGCGCGACCAGCTGCACCGCGGCGCCGGCGGCACGCGCGATCTGCGCGCCCTTGCCCGGCTTCAGCTCGATCCCGTGGACGGTGGTACCGACCGGGATGTTGCGCAGCGGCAGGGTGTTGCCGGTCTTGATCGGCGCATCCGAACCCGCGATCACCTGGTCGCCGGCCTTCAGGCCCTTCGGCGCGATGATGTAGCGGCGCTCGCCGTCGGCGTAGCACAGCAGGGCGATATGGGCGGTGCGGTTGGGATCGTATTCGATCCGCTCCACGCGCGCCGGGATACCTTCCTTGTTGCGCTTGAAGTCGATGACGCGGTAGTGCTGCTTGTGGCCACCGCCGACGTGGCGGGTGGTGATGCGGCCGTGGTGGTTACGACCACCGGACTTGCTCTGCTTTTCCACCAGTGCAGCGTGCGGGGCGCCCTTGTGCAGATCGGGCGTGACCACGCGCACGGCCGAACGACGGCCTGCGGAGGTGGGCTTGAATTTCATCAATGGCATGGGATGTACCTCAGGCCTTGGCCGTTACGTCGATGGACTGGCCTTCGGCCAGACGCACGTACGCCTTGCGCCAATCGCCGCGACGACCGCTGCGCGAACGGAAGGACTTGTTCTTGCCCTTGACGTTCAACACGTTGACCGACTCGACCTTGACGTCGAACAGCTGCTCGACCGCGGCCTTGACATCGGCCTTGGTGGCTTCGTTCGAAATCTCGAAGACGTACTGATTGGAGAGTTCCTGCAGGCGCGCGGTCTTTTCGGAGACACGCGGAGCGCGCAGCACGCTGAAGATTTTTTCGTTGCTGCTCATGCCAGCCACCCCTCGACCTTCTTGACCGCATCGGCGGTGATCACGACCGTATCGGCCCCGACCAGCGACACCGGATCCAGGCCCTGCACGTCGCGCACTTCCACGTAGGGAAGATTGCGGGCGGACAGGTACAGATGCTCGGACGCTTCTTCGGTCACGATCAGCGGGCGCTTGCCCACTTCCAGACCCTTCAGCTTCTCGACCAGGCCCTTGGTCTTGCTGGCCTCGACGTCGAACGCGTCGACGACCATCAGGCGGCCCTGGCGATTCAGTTCCGAGAGGATCGCGCAGATGGCCGCGCGGTACATCTTGCGGTTGACCTTCTGCTCGAAGCTGCGCGGCTTGGCCGCGAAGGTCACGCCACCGCCGACGAAGATCGGAGCGGTCAGCGCGCCGTGGCGAGCGCCACCGCCCTTCTGCTTCTTCGACTTCTTGGTAGTGCCGTTGACTTCCGAACGCGTCTTCTGCGCCTTGGTGCCGGCGCGGCCGGCGTTGCGATAGGCGACGACGACCTGGTGAACCAGATCCTCGCTGAAATCGCGGCCGAACACGGCGTCAGAGACCGAGACCTTGTTGTTGCTACCCGTGATAACGAGTTCCATCGCCATCTCTCCTTATGCCTTGCTAGCCGGACGCACGATCACGTCGCCACCGGCAGCGCCAGGCACAGCGCCGCGAATGGCGATCAGGCCACGCTCGACGTCGACCTTGACCACTTCCAGATTCTGCGTGCTCTGCTGCACCGCGCCCATGTGGCCGGACATCTTCTTGCCCGGGAAAACGCGACCCGGGGTCTGGCGCTGACCCAGCGAACCCGGCGCGCGATGCGACAGCGAGTTACCGTGGGTGGCATCGCCCATGCGGAAGTTGTGCCGCTTGATGGTGCCCTGGAAGCCCTTACCCTTGGTGACGCCCTGGACGTCGACCTTCTGGCCGACGGCGAAGATGTCCGCCTTGATTTCGCCGCCGACGGCGAACTCGCCCAGCTGCGCGTCCTCGACGCGGAACTCCCACAGGCCGCGACCCGCTTCGACCTTCGCCTTGGCGAAATGGCCGGACGCCGGCTTGTTGACCAGCGCGGCGCGACGGGCGCCCACGGTGATCTGCACGGCGCTGTAGCCGTCGGCTTCGACAGTCTTGAGCTGGGTGATGCGGTTCGGGGTCGCTTCGATCAGGGTGACCGGGATGGAGCGGCCGTCTTCGGTGAAGACGCGGCTCATGCCGGCCTTGCGGCCCACGAAGCCCAACGAATACTTCTTCGTCATGGTCGTAGTCCTCAGGTCAACTTGATCTGGACATCGACGCCAGCCGCGAGTTCGAGCTTCATCAGCGCGTCCACGGTCTTGTCGTTGGGGTCGACGATGTCGAGCACGCGCTTGTGCGTGCGGGTCTCGTACTGGTCACGCGCGTCCTTGTCGACGTGCGGGGAAACGAGGATGGTGTAGCGTTCGATCTTGGTCGGCAGCGGGATCGGGCCACGCACTTGCGCGCCGGTCCGCTTGGCCGTCTCGACGATCTCGCTGGCCGAACGGTCGATCAAACGATGATCGAACGCTTTCAGCCGAATCCGGATCTTTTGGTCCGCCATGACGGTGGGTTCCTTCGTTAAAAGAGCGACGGGCAAGGCCTCTGGGATACCTGCCCCGGTTGTTTCCTGATGTCGTACCGCAGAGCATCCGGCTCGGCGGGGGCATTCCTCCGCCCCAAAAACTGGGGCAGACCAGTCGACCCGGCCTGCCCAGACGGAAAAGTATAATGCGCAGCTAGAGCAACGTCAACAACCCGGGGTTGTTGAGTGCTCCATGCGACGCGACCTTCCCGGTCCTGCGAACACGAGCGGCGTCCTGCCTCTCTTTTCGCTGTCTTACCGGCGCCCTACCCAGGAACGCCTAGCCGCGCATTATAGCGACGACTTCACGCCTCCGCAACACCGCGGCGCAGCAAATCGCAAGATTTCTGCATGGCCCGAAACGACGAAAGGCCGGCATACGCCGACCCTTCGCGATGCCGGCGACCGCAGTCGCTGGCGATGTCACCGGCGGCCTGCGCCGCCAGAGGGCATTACTTGATGATCTTGGCCACCACGCCGGCGCCGACGGTACGGCCGCCTTCGCGGATCGCGAAGCGCAGGCCTTCGTCCATCGCCACCGGGTTGATCAGCGTCACCACCATCTTGACGTTGTCGCCCGGCATCACCATTTCCACGCCTTCCGGCAGCTGCACCGCACCGGTGATGTCGGTGGTACGGAAGTAGAACTGCGGACGGTAGCCCTTGAAGAACGGGGTGTGACGGCCGCCCTCGTCCTTCGACAGCACGTACACCTCGGCTTCGAACTCGGTGTGCGGCTTGATCGAACCCGGCTTGCACAGCACCTGGCCGCGCTCCACGTCGTCACGCTTGGTGCCGCGCAGCAGCAGGCCCGCGTTGTCGCCCGCCTGGCCCTGATCCAGCAGCTTGCGGAACATTTCCACGCCGGTCACGGTGGTCTTCTGCGTCGCACGGATGCCGACGATTTCGATTTCGTCGCCCACCTTGATGATGCCGCGCTCGATACGGCCGGTCACCACGGTGCCGCGGCCGGAGATCGAGAACACGTCTTCCACCGGCATCAGGAACGGCTTGTCCACGTCGCGCTGCGGCTCCGGGATGAACGAGTCCAGCGCGTCCACCAACTTCAGGATCGCCGGCACGCCGATCTCGCTCTGGTCGCCTTCCAGCGCCAGACGGGCCGAGCCGTGGATGATCGGGGTGTCGTCGCCCGGGAAGTCGTACTTGCTCAGCAGCTCGCGCACTTCCATCTCGACCAGCTCGAGCAGCTCGGCGTCGTCGACCATGTCGGCCTTGTTCAGGAACACCACGATGTGCGGCACGCCGACCTGGCGCGACAGCAGGATGTGCTCGCGGGTCTGCGGCATCGGGCCGTCAGCGGCCGAGCACACCAGGATCGCGCCGTCCATCTGCGCCGCACCGGTGATCATGTTCTTGACGTAGTCCGCGTGACCCGGGCAATCCACGTGCGCGTAGTGGCGCGTCGGGGATTCGTATTCCACGTGGGCGGTCGAGATCGTGATGCCGCGCGCCTTCTCTTCCGGCGCCGCGTCGATCGCGTCATACGCCTTGAACTCGCCGCCGAAGCGCTCTGCGCCGATCTTGGTCAGCGCCGCGGTCAGCGTGGTCTTGCCGTGGTCGACGTGACCGATGGTGCCGACGTTGACGTGCGGCTTGGTGCGCTCGAACTTACCCTTTGCCATGTCTTCTCTACCTCGTGATTCGTATTGGGGGACGAGCGAGCGGGATGCGGCGCGGATCGGGTCCGCGGCACGCACCCCGTCGCTCTAATCTCAGTTCTTCTTGATGACCGAGTCGGCGATGTTGGCCGGCGCTTCGGCGTAGTGGTCGAACTCCATCGAGAAGGTGGCGCGACCCTGCGACATCGAGCGCAGCGTGGTGGCGTAGCCGAACATTTCGCCCAGCGGCACCATCGCGTTGATCACCTTGCCCGACGGGCTGTCGTCCTGGCCCTGCAGGATGCCGCGACGACGGCTCACGTCGCCCATCACGTCGCCCAGGTAATCCTCCGGGGTGACGATCTCGACCTTCATGATCGGCTCCAGCAGCACCGGGTTGGCCTTGTTGAAGCCTTCCTTGAAGCCCATCGAGCCGGCGATCTTGAACGCCATTTCCGACGAGTCGACGTCGTGGTACGAACCGTCGATCAGGCGCACCTTGACGTCCACGATCGGGTAGCCGGCCATCACGCCGTTGGCCACCGCTTCCTGGATGCCCTTGTCCACCGCCGGGATGTATTCCTTCGGCACCACGCCGCCGACGATCGCGTTCTCGAAGGTGTAGCCCTGGCCGCGTTCCTGCGGCTCGATCTCGAGCACGACGTGGCCGTACTGGCCCTTACCGCCGGACTGACGCACGAACTTGCCTTCCTGCTTGACCGCCTTGCGGATGGTCTCGCGGTAGGCCACCTGCGGCTTGCCGACGTTGGCTTCGACGTTGAACTCGCGCTTCATGCGGTCGACGATGATTTCCAGGTGCAGCTCGCCCATGCCGCGGATGATGGTCTGGCCGGACTCTTCGTCGGTGTTGACGCGGAACGAGGGATCTTCCTGCGCCAGACGGCTCAGCGCGATGCCCATCTTTTCCTGGTCGGACTTGGTCTTCGGCTCGACCGCCATCGAGATCACCGGCTCCGGGAACACCATGCGCTCCAGGGTGATGATGTGGTCCTGCGCGCACAGCGTGTCGCCGGTGGTGACGTCCTTCAGGCCCACCGCCGCGGCGATGTCGCCCGCGCGCACTTCCTTGATCTCTTCGCGGTTGTTGGAGTGCATCTGCAGGATGCGGCCCACGCGCTCCTTCTTCGACTTGACCGGGTTGTACACCTGGTCGCCGGAGTTCAGCGTGCCCGAGTAGACGCGGAAGAAGGTCAGCGAGCCGACGAACGGGTCGGTCATGATCTTGAACGCCAGCGCCGAGAACGGGGCGTTGTCGGTGGCCGGACGGCTGTCTTCCTTCTCGTCCTCGTCGATGCCCTTGACCGGCGGACGGTCGCTGGGCGACGGCAGCAGCTGGATCACGCCGTCGAGCATGGCCTGCACGCCCTTGTTCTTGAACGCGGTACCGCAGTACACCGGCACCACTTCCACCTTCAGGGTGCGCTCGCGCAGACCGCCCAGGATCTCGGCCTCGGACAGGTCGCCCTCGTTGAGGTACTTGTCCATCAGGTCTTCGTTGGCTTCGGCCGCGGCCTCGACCATGAACGCGCGCGCCTCGGTGGCCTTGTCGACCAGGTGCGCGGGGATGTCACGGTATTCGAACACGGTGCCCTGCGAGGCGGTATCCCAGTGGATCGCCTTCATCTTGACCAGGTCGACCACGCCCTCGAAGCCGTCTTCGGCGCCGATCGGCACCTGCATCGGCACCGGGTAGGCGCCCAGGCGGGCCTTCAGCTGCTCGACGACCTTGTCGAAGTTGGCGCCGGTGCGGTCCATCTTGTTGACGAACGCCAGACGCGGCACCGCGTACTTGTTGGCCTGACGCCACACGGTCTCGGACTGCGGCTGCACGCCGCCGACCGCGCACAGCACGAACACCGCGCCGTCGAGCACGCGCAGCGAGCGCTCGACTTCGATGGTGAAGTCCACGTGCCCGGGGGTGTCGATGATGTTGAAGCGGTGCTGCGGCATGGACTTGTCCATGCCGGTCCAGAACGCGGTGGTGGCCGCGGAGGTGATCGTGATGCCACGCTCCTGCTCCTGCTCCATCCAGTCCATCGTCGCGGCACCGTCATGCACCTCGCCGATCTTGTGGCTGACGCCGGTGTAGAACAGGATGCGTTCGGAGGTGGTGGTCTTGCCGGCATCGATGTGAGCCATGATGCCGAAGTTGCGGTAACGCTCGATGGGAGTGGTACGGGCCACAGGGAGCCTCTCAAATTTCTTGGATTTCGGATGGCCGAACGCCGCCTTGCGGCGGCCTTCGGATTTGTGCCACGCGCAACGGCGCGGCTAGCGGCACTCAGATGGTGCCAGCGGGCCCCGTTTCCAAGGCCCGGAAGGTCACCAGCGATAGTGCGCGAATGCCTTGTTCGCTTCCGCCATGCGGTGAGTCTCTTCGCGCTTCTTGATGGCGCCGCCACGGTTTTCCGAAGCATCGACCAGCTCGGCCGCGAGCTTGCGCGGCATCGAGTTCTCGCCGCGCTTGCGCGCCGAGTCGATCAGCCAGCGCATCGCCAGCGCCATGCGACGGGAGGAACGCACCTCGACCGGCACCTGGTAGGTGGCACCGCCGACGCGGCGGGACTTGACTTCGACCGCTGGAGCGACGTTGTCCAGCGCCTTCTGCACCAGCTCGATGGCGTTGGGGTTCTTCTCGCCGATCACGTCCATCGCGCCGTACACGATCTTTTCGGCGACCGACTTCTTGCCGCTCAGCATCACCATGTTGATGAAGCGGGCGATGGTTTCGCTCCCGTGCTTGGGATCCGGGAGAACGGCGCGCTGCGGCGTATTACCTTTACGAGACATGTGTACTTTCCCTTAGCTCTTCGGGCGCTTGGCGCCGTACTTGGAACGACCCTGGCGACGCTTGGCAACGCCGGCGGCGTCGAGCGAACCGCGCACGGTGTGGTAGCGCACGCCCGGCAGATCCTTGACGCGGCCGCCGCGGATCAGGACCACGGAGTGCTCCTGCAGGTTGTGGCCTTCGCCGCCGATGTAGCTGATGACCTCTTCCTGGTTGGTCAGGCGCACCTTGGCGACCTTGCGCAGGGCCGAGTTCGGCTTCTTCGGGGTGGTGGTGTACACGCGCGTGCAGACGCCACGGCGCTGCGGGCACTTGTCCAGCGCCGGAGAGGCGCTCTTGTAGGTGGTCGCCTGCCGCGGCTTGCGGACCAGCTGGTTGATCGTCGCCATCAGTGGATTCTTCTGATTGAGGCCGTCGGGCCTGGATGCGTGAAAACGAAGGCAGGCCGAAGGACGGCCTGCCGAGACAGGAAAGTATAGCGGGCAAGTCAAAGCGCCGTCAACACAACGGAATTTTTACTTGCTGGCCCATCCGGGGCCGGAATACGGGGCGTTTCCGCTGCGCCCCCTTTCGCGTGGTAGACCGGCCCCGCGGGCGGGACCGGTCCGGCGTGTTGCTTACTCTTCGCTGCCGGCAGCCGCCGGGGCGGAGGTCTCGACCGCCGGCTCGGCGCTGCCGCCGGACAGGGTCTGCATCTCCGACTCGGTCAGGCCGCTGGCGTTGCGGCGGCGCGTGTTGTGGTACGCCAGGCCAGTACCGGCCGGGATCAGGCGACCCACGATCACGTTTTCCTTCAGGCCGCGCAGCGTGTCGCTGGTGCCGCGGACCGCCGCCTCGGTAAGGACGCGGGTGGTCTCCTGGAACGACGCAGCCGAGATGAACGACTCGGTCGCCAGCGAGGCCTTGGTGATGCCCAGCAGCACCGGCTCGTACTTGGCCGGCAGCTCGTTGCGGGTCGCCAGGCGGGCGTTCTCCTCGATGACGCGCTGGCGCTCGGCCTGCTCACCATTGAGGAACTTGCTGTTGCCCTGGTCGGTGATCTCGACCTTGCGCAGCATCTGCCGGGTGATGACCTCGATGTGCTTGTCGTTGATCTTCACGCCCTGCAGGCGGTACACGTCCTGGATTTCCTTGACCAGGTAGGCGGCCAGCGGCTCGACGCCCAGCAGACGCAGGATGTCCTGCGGGCTCGGCTCGCCGTCCACCACGGTTTCGCCCTTGGCCACGTGCTCGCCTTCGAACACGATGATCTGGCGGTACTTCGGGATCAGCTCTTCGTGCTCCGACCCGTCGGTGTCCTTGATGATCAGGCGCTGCTTGCCCTTGGTGTCCTTGCCGAAGCTGATGATGCCCGAACGCTCGGCCAGGATCGCAGGATCCTTCGGCTTGCGCGCTTCGAACAGGTCGGCCACGCGCGGCAGACCACCGGTGATGTCGCGGGTCTTGGACGCTTCCTGCGGGATCTTGGCGACCACGTCGCCCACGCCGACCGGCGCGCCGTCCTGCAGGTTGACGATCGAGCGCGGCGGCAGCAGGTACTGCGCCGGCAGATCGGTGCCCGGGATGGTCAGGTCGTTGCCCTTGGCGTCGACGATGCGCACGATCGGGCGCAGGTCCTTGGCCTGGGTGCCGCGACGCTTCGGATCGGTGATCTCGCGCGAGGCCAGGCCGGTCAGTTCGTCGGTCTTCTCGATGACGGTGACGCCGTCGATGAAGTCGATGAAGCGGATGAAACCGGCCACTTCCGACACGATCGGGTGGTTGTGCGGATCCCAGTTCGCCACCGACTGGCCGGCCTTGACCGCATCACCGTCCTTGGCGGTGATGGTGGCGCCGTACGGCAGCTTGTAGCGCTCGCGCTCGCGGCCGTGGCCGTCGAGCACCGACAGTTCGCCCGAACGCGACACCGCCACCAGCGAGCCGTTGGCGTGCTCGACCGACTTGAGGTTGTTGAACTTGATCGAACCGGTGGTCTTGACCGTGATGTTGTCCACCGCCGCCGCACGCGAAGCCGCGCCGCCGATGTGGAAGGTACGCATGGTCAGCTGGGTACCCGGCTCGCCGATCGACTGCGCGGCGATGACGCCGACCGCTTCGCCGATGTTGACCAGGTGGCCACGGGCCAGGTCGCGGCCGTAGCAGCGCGCGCACACGCCGAACGCCGATTCGCAGGTGATGGTCGAGCGGACCTTGACCGACTGCACGCCGGCCTCTTCCAGCTTGGCCACCCACTGCTCGTCGAGCAGGGTGTTGCGGGTGACGATCGGATCCTCGTCGTTGCCCGGCAGGAACACGTCCTCGGCCACCACGCGGCCGAGCACGCGGTCGCGCAGCGGCTCGACCACGTCGCCGCCTTCCACGATCGGGGTCATGGTCAGGCCGTCGGTGGTGCCGCAATCGGGCTCGGTGATCACCACGTCCTGCGCCACGTCGACCAGGCGGCGGGTCAGGTAACCGGAGTTGGCGGTCTTCAGCGCGGTATCGGCCAGACCCTTACGGGCACCGTGGGTGGAGTTGAAGTACTCCTGCACGTTCAGGCCTTCGCGGAAGTTTGCCTTGATCGGCGTCTCGATGATCGAGCCGTCCGGGCGGGCCATCAGGCCGCGCATGCCGGCCAGCTGACGAATCTGCGCCTGCGAACCACGCGCGCCTGAGTCGGCCATGATGTACAGCGAGTTCATCGACTTCTGGTCGATGGTCTCGCCCTTGGCGTTGACCACCTTCTCGGTGCCGATGGTGTCCATCATCGCCTTGGCGATGCGCTCGTTGGTGCGCGACCAGATGTCCACGACCTTGTTGTAGCGCTCGCCGGCGGTGACCAGACCGGACTGGTACTGCTCCTGGATTTCCAGCACTTCCTGCTCGGCTTCGCCGAGGATGCCCTTCTTCTCCGACGGGATCAGCATGTCGTCGATGCCGATCGACACGCCGGCGCGGGTCGCGTAGGCGAAGCCGGTGTACATCAGCTTGTCGGCGAACACCACGCTGTCCTTCAGACCCAGCTGACGGTAGCTGGAGTTGATCAGGCGGCTGATGTTCTTCTTGGTCAGTTCGGTGTTGGCCAGCGCGAACGGCAGGCCTTCCGGCAGGATCTCGGCCAGCAGCGCACGCCCGATCGTGGTGTCCACGATCGAGGCCTTCTTGGTGCGGTTGCCGTCCTCGTCGATCACCGTCTCGGTGATGCGGACCTTGACCTTGGCGTGCAGTTCGACCGCACGGTTGTCGTAGGCGCGCTTCACTTCGGCGATGTTGGCGAAGACCATGCCCTCGCCCTTCTTGTTCTCCAGCGCGCGGGTCATGTAGTACAGACCCAGCACCACGTCCTGCGACGGCACGATGATCGGCTCGCCGTTGGCCGGCGACAGGATGTTGTTGGTGGACATCATCAGCGCGCGCGCTTCCAGCTGCGCTTCCAGCGACAGCGGCACGTGCACGGCCATCTGGTCACCGTCGAAGTCGGCGTTGAACGCGGTGCAGACCAGCGGGTGCAGCTGGATCGCCTTGCCTTCGATCAGCACCGGCTCGAACGCCTGGATGCCCAGGCGGTGCAGGGTCGGCGCACGGTTCAGCAGCACCGGGTGCTCGCGGATCACCTCTTCCAGGATGTCCCAGACCTCGGCTTCTTCGCGCTCGACCAGCTTCTTGGCGGCCTTGATGGTGGTGGCCAGGCCGCGACGCTGCAGCTTGGCGAACACGAACGGCTTGAACAGCTCCAGCGCCATCTTCTTCGGCAGGCCGCACTCGTGCAGGCGCAGGGTCGGGCCGACCACGATCACCGAACGGCCGGAGTAGTCCACGCGCTTGCCGAGCAGGTTCTGGCGGAACCGGCCCTGCTTGCCCTTGATCATGTCGGCCAGCGACTTCAGCGGGCGCTTGTTGGTGCCGGTGATGGCACGGCCGCGGCGGCCGTTGTCCAGCAGCGCATCGACCGATTCCTGCAGCATGCGCTTTTCGTTGCGCACGATGATGTCCGGCGCGTTCAGCTCGAGCAGGCGGCGCAGGCGGTTGTTGCGGTTGATGACGCGGCGGTACAGGTCGTTCAGATCGGAGGTCGCGAAGCGGCCGCCGTCCAGCGGCACCAGCGGACGCAGATCCGGCGGCAGCACCGGCAGCACGGTCATCACCATCCACTCCGGACGGTTGCCGGACTCGATGAAGGCCTCGATCAGCTTGATGCGCTTGGTCAGACGCTTGAGCTTGGTTTCCGAACCGGTGCTGGCGATCTCTTCGCGCAGGCGGGTCATTTCCGACTGCAGATCGATGGTGCGCAGCAGTTCGTACACGGCCTCGGCGCCCATGGCGGCGTCGAAGTCGTCGCCGTGCTCCTGGCGCGCGGTCAGGTACTGCTCTTCGGTGAGCAGCTGGCGGCGCTCAAGCGCGGTCAGGCCCGGCTCGGTCACCACGTAGGCTTCGAAGTACAGCACGCGCTCGATGTCGCGCAGGGTCATGTCCAGCATCAGGCCGATGCGCGACGGCAGCGACTTCAGGAACCAGATGTGCGCGACCGGCGAGGCCAGGTCGATGTGGCCCATGCGCTCGCGGCGCACCTTGGCCAGGGTCACTTCGGTGCCGCACTTCTCGCAGACCACGCCGCGGTGCTTCATGCGCTTGTACTTGCCGCACAGGCACTCGTAGTCCTTGATCGGGCCGAAGATGGCGGCGCAGAACAGGCCGTCGCGCTCGGGCTTGAAGGTCCGGTAGTTGATGGTTTCCGGCTTCTTCACTTCGCCGAAGGACCACGAACGGATCAGGTCCGGCGAGGCCAGCGCGATCTTGATCGCGTCGAAGTCCAGCGTCTGGCGCTGCTGGTTGAAGAGGTTGAGCAGGTCTTTCATTTGATTTCTCCGGGAATCGGGAATAGCGAATAGGGAATCGTTGGAAGCGGGGAGGCGGGACAGGAAACGCCGGCGGCCTGTGGGCAAACGCCCGGGCGGTTTCCTAGTCCCGACTCCTCATTCCCTGCCCTCAGTCTTCCAGTTCCATGTTGATCGCCAGCGAGCGGATTTCCTTCACCAGCACGTTGAAGGACTCCGGCATGCCGGCGACCATCTCGTGCTCGCCGTCGACGATGTTCTTGTACATCTGGTTGCGGCCCTGCACGTCGTCGGACTTCACCGTCAGCATTTCCTGCAGGGTGTAGGCCGCGCCGTAGGCTTCCAGCGCCCAGACTTCCATTTCGCCGAAGCGCTGGCCGCCGAACTGCGCCTTGCCGCCCAGCGGCTGCTGGGTGACCAGCGAGTACGGGCCGGTGGAGCGCGCGTGCATCTTGTCGTCGACCAGGTGGTTCAGCTTCAGCATGTGCATGTAGCCGACCGTGGTGTGGCGATCGAACGCCTCGCCGGTGCGGCCGTCGTACAGCTGGGTCTGGCCGCTGATCGGCAGGTCGGCGAGTTCGAGCATGTGCTTGATCTCGGCCTCGGTCGCACCGTCGAACACCGGGGTGGCCATCGGCACGCCGTCGGTCAGGTTCTTCGACAACGCCAGCAGTTCCGCGTCGCTGAACTGGTCCAGATCCACGCGGTCCTCGCCCAGCTTCTGGTCGTGGTTGTAGATCTGCGCCAGGAACTTGCGCAGGTCGGCCACCTTGGCCTGGGCCTCGAGCATGTTCTGGATCTTGCGACCCAGGCCCTTGGCGGCCCAGCCCAGGTGCACTTCCAGCACCTGGCCGATGTTCATACGCGACGGCACGCCCAGCGGGTTCAGCACGATGTCCACGGTCTCGCCGTTGGCCATGTACGGCATGTCCTCGATCGGCTGGATCATCGACACGACACCCTTGTTGCCGTGGCGACCGGCCATCTTGTCGCCGGGCTGGATGCGGCGCTTCACCGCCAGGAACACCTTGACCATCTTCAGCACGCCCGGGGCGAGGTCGTCGCCGGCGGTGATCTTGCCGCGCTTGTCGGCGAAGCGACGCTCGAATTCCTTCTCGTGCGCCTGGATCTGCTTCTGCGCGCGCTCGATCGCCTCGGAGGCGTCCTCGTCCTTCATGCGCAGCGCGAACCAGTCGGACTTCTTCAGGCCGTCCAGGTAGGCGTCGCTGATGGTGTCGCCCTTCTTCAGATTCGGACCGCCGTTGGCGACCTTGCCGATCAGCTGGCCACGCAGACGCGCATAGATCGCGCTTTCCAGGATGCGGAACTGGTCGTCGAAGTCCTTCTTGACCCGCTTGATCTCGTTTTCCTCGATCTGGCGGGCGCGCTTATCCTTCTCGATGCCGTCGCGGGTGAACACCTGCACGTCGATGACGGTGCCGTCCATGCCCGGCGGCACGCGCAGCGAGCTGTCCTTCACGTCCGAGGCCTTCTCGCCGAAGATCGCGCGCAGCAGCTTCTCTTCCGGGGTCAGCTGGCTCTCGCCCTTCGGCGTGACCTTGCCGACCATGATGTCGCCGGCGCGCACTTCCGCACCGATGTACACCACGCCGCTCTCGTCCAGACGGTTCAGCGCCTGCTCGGACACGTTGGGGATGTCGGCGGAGATTTCCTCCGGCCCCAGCTTGGTGTCGCGCGCCACGCAGGTCAGCTCTTCGATGTGGATCGTGGTGTAGCGATCCTCTTCCACCACGCGCTCGGAGAGCAGGATGGAGTCTTCGAAGTTGTAGCCGTTCCACGGCATGAACGCGATCAGCATGTTCTGGCCCAGGGCCAGCTCGCCGATGTCGGTCGAGGGGCCGTCGGCCAGCACGTCGCCGCGCGCGATCACATCGCCCACGTTGACCAGCGGACGCTGGTTGATGCAGGTGTTCTGGTTGGAACGGGTGTACTTGATCAGGTTGTAGATGTCGACGCCGGCGTCGGTGCCGCCGCCGATCTCGGCCTCGTTGACCTTGACCACGATGCGGCCGGCGTCGATCTGCTCGATCACGCCGCCACGACGCGCGTTCACGGTCACGCCCGAGTCGCGCGCCACGGCGCGCTCGATGCCGGTACCGACCAGCGGCTTCTGCGCACGCAGCGTCGGCACGGCCTGGCGCTGCATGTTCGCGCCCATCAGCGCGCGGTTGGCGTCGTCGTGCTCCAGGAACGGCACCAGCGCGGCCGCGATCGACACGGTCTGCATCGGCGACACGTCCATGAAGTGCACTTCCGCCGGCGGCTTCAGCAGCGACTCGCCCTGGTAGCGGCACGGCACGAACTGCTCGGTCAGGCGGCTCTTGGCGTCGTGCAGCGCGTTGGCCTGGGCGATGACGTACTCGTTCTCTTCGATCGCCGACAGGTACTCGACCTCGTCGGTGATCTGGCCGTCCACGACCTTACGGTACGGCGTCTCGAGGAAGCCGTACTGGTTGGTGCGGGCGTACACCGCCAGCGAGTTGATCAGGCCGATGTTCGGGCCTTCCGGGGTTTCGATGGTGCAGACGCGGCCGTAGTGGGTCGGATGCACGTCGCGCACTTCGAAGCCGGCGCGCTCGCGGGTCAGACCGCCCGGGCCCAGCGCGGAGACGCGACGCTTGTGCGTCACTTCCGACAGCGGGTTGTTCTGGTCCATGAACTGCGACAGCTGCGAGGAGCCGAAGAACTCCTTGATCGCGGCAGCCACCGGCTTGGCGTTGATCAGTTCCTGCGGGGTCAGGCCTTCGGACTCGGCCATCGACAGGCGCTCCTTGACCGCGCGCTCGACGCGGACCAGACCCACGCGGAACACGTTCTCGGCCATTTCGCCGACCGAACGCACGCGACGGTTGCCCAGGTGGTCGATGTCGTCGACCACGCCACGGCCGTTGCGGATCTCGGTCAGGACCTTGATCACGTCCAGGATGTCGGAGCTGTCGCCGTGCTCGGCGACCAGGCGCTTGGACTCCTCGTCGTTGCGCTCGCCGAAGTACTTCTTGTCGTACAGCACCGACTCGCCGGTGACTTCCTTGCGGCCGACGCGGCGGTTGAACTTCATGCGGCCGACCGTGGACAGGTCGTAGCGCTCGAAGGTGAAGAACAGGTTGTGGAACAGGTTCTGCGCGGCGTCCTTGGTCGGCGGCTCGCCCGGACGCATCATGCGGTAGATCTCGACCAGCGCCTCGAGCTGGGTCTTGGTCGGATCGATGCGCAGGGTGTTGGACAGGTACGGACCGCGATCCAGGTCGTTGACCCACAGCGTGCCCACGGCGTCGACGCCGGCCTTGCGGAACGCGGTCAGCTGATCTTCGCTGATCTCGTCGTTGGCGCTGGCCAGCAGTTCGCCGGTCGAGGCGTCGACCACGTCGTGCGACAGGATGCGGCCGACCAGGTACTCGTCGGGCACGGCCAGCGCGGCGATGCCGGAGGCCTCGAGCTGCTTGACGTGGCGCGCGGTGATGCGCTTGCCGGCTTCGACGATGACCTTGTCGCCGTCGGCCAGGTCGAAGTTCAGGGTCTCGCCGCGCAGGCGCTCGGGCACCAGCTCCAGCTGCACGCCTTCCTTCGGGTCGATGTGGAAGGTGTTGATCTCGAAGAACTCGGACAGCATCTCCTCGTTCGAGTAGCCGAGCGCGCGCAGCAGGATCGACACCGGCAGCTTGCGGCGGCGGTCGATACGGGTGAACAGCGCGTCCTTCGGGTCGAACTCGAAGTCCAGCCAGGAGCCGCGGTACGGAATGATGCGGGCGCTGTACAGCAGCTTGCCCGAGCTGTGGGTCTTGCCGCGGTCGTGGTCGAAGAACACGCCCGGCGAACGGTGCAGCTGCGAGACGATGACGCGCTCGGTGCCGTTGACGATGAAGGTGCCGTTGTCGGTCATCAGCGGGATTTCGCCGAGGTAGACCTCCTGCTCCTTGACGTACTTGATCGCCTTGGTCGAGGACTCGCGGTCGTAGATCACCAGGCGCACGGTCACGCGCAGCGGCGCGCCGTAGCTCATGCCGCGCTGGCGGCATTCACGCTCGTCGAACACCGGTTCGCCGAGCTTGTAGCCGACGTACTCCAGCGCCGCGTTGCCGCTGTAGCTGGAGATCGGGAACACCGATTTCAGGGCCGCGTGCAGGCCGTGGTCCGAACGCTTGTTCGGGTCGGTGTTCTCCTGCAGGAATTCGCGGTAGGAATCCACCTGGATGGCGAGCAGGAACGGCACTTCGAGGATCGAGCGCTGCTTGCCGAAGTCCTTGCGGATACGCTTCTTTTCGGTGAACGAATAAGACGTCATGAGGTATCACCTTGGCTGATGCGGGCCACGCGTCCGCGGCCCTGAGTGAACATAAATTGTCAGTTGGAAGTCGCTGGTATTGCCGGCACCAGCACGCCTTCTCCCGCTACTTCCAACTACCAACTCGGTGGTGAAGCGGGGAATGGGGAGTGGAGAAAGGGGAATCGTGGAGCGCACGTCGCGTGGCTGTTCCGATTCTCCATTCCCGATTCCCGGTTCCCGCCTGAAACGGCCAAAGGCCGGGGGCTTTCGCCCCCAGCCTTCAGTGCATCGCCTTGAACGGCTGGCGATGCAAGGGACTGCTTACTTGACTTCGACCTTCGCGCCAGCGGCTTCCAGGTCCTTCTTGAACTTGTCGGCGTCTTCCTTCGACACGGCTTCCTTCAGGACGCCGCCGGCCTCGGTGAGGTCCTTGGCTTCCTTCAGGCCCAGGCCGGTGATGGCGCGGACGGCCTTGATGACGTCGACCTTCTTGGCGCCGGCGTCGATCAGGATGACGTTGAACTCGGTCTGCTCTTCGACCGGGGCGGCGGCCACGGCCGGACCGGCAGCGGCGACCGGGGCAGCGGCGGAGACGCCGAACTTGTCTTCGATGGCCTTGACCAGCTCCATCACTTCCATGAGGGTCTTTTCGGCGATTGCGTCGACGATCTGCTCGTTAGACAGGGACATTGTGATTACCTTTGGAATTTTTTCTGGATGAGGTTCTAGTGAACCGTTTCAGGTGTCGCGAACTTAAGCCGTTTCGGCCGGGGCTTCCGCTTCGGCGTCGGCAGGCGCGGCGTCGCCGCCACCCTGCTTGTCGCCCACGGCCTTGACCGCACGGGCGAACATGCTCGCCGGCTCGGCCAGCACGCGTGCCAGCATGGCCAGCGCCTGCTCGCGGGTCGGCAGCGACGCCAACACCTCGAGATGAGCGGCCGGATACAGCTGACCACCCAGCGACACGACCTTGGCCTGCAGCTTGTCGTTACCCTTGGCGAATTCCTTGATCAGACGACCGGCAGCGCCGGGTTCTTCCGTCGAGAACGCATACAGCAGCGGACCGACCAGCGCGTCCTGGACGCACTCGTATTCGGTACCGGCAACGGCACGCGCAGCCAGGGTGTTCTTGACAACACGCAAGTACACACCGGTTTCGCGCGCCTTCTTGCGCATCGCGGTCATTTGCGAGACCGTGATGCCGGCGTACTCGGCAGCAACCAAGGAGTGGGCCTTCGCGGCGACGTCGGCCAGTTCGGCGACGACTTCTTGCTTCTGGGACAGATTGAGAGCCATTGCACTCCTCCGTTAAAGCCGGGAGTTGAAATGCGCGACCTGGGATGCGTCAGGAGCGATACCGCCGCTCTTGCCAATCCCCAATCCCGAATCCCGAATCCCTGCTTCAAACTTACTCCGCTCGCGGCTCCTGCCGCTTGCGGTCCTGGGCGGCCTCCTTCCTGGATGCCGGGGATGCCGCATGGCATCCCAGTTGGTGGCCGTTCCAGACCTGGAGTGAGCGCGCCCGGAACACCGGGCTGGCCTGCACCAGAAAAACTCCAGAAAGGCGGCACCATCTACGCCGGCTGGCCCCGAGGGGCTGATTAAGCGATCCCGCTGTACCGACGGCGACTCCTTGCCGTGTCGAGCTTCCGTGCCCGTCGTCGGTTTGCGCAGACCGCGCCTGCGGTCTTTGACGGCTTCGCGTCGGGTTGCCCCGGGCGACGCCTTCAAAAGGGTGAAACCGGCGCCGCACCTGACGGGCGGCGCCGTGTTGCGATTACTTCAGGGACAGCGACGCCTGATCGATGGTGACGCCCGGACCCATGGTCGAGCTCACCGAGATCTTCTGCAGGTAGGTGCCCTTCGAGGTCGCCGGCTTGGCCTTGACCAGGTCCAGCAGCAGCGCCTGCAGGTTGTTCTTCAGCGCTTCGTCTTCGAAGCTGGCCTTGCCGATGGTGCAGTGGATGATGCCGGCCTTGTCGGTGCGGTAGCGCACCTGACCCGACTTGGCGTTCTTCACCGCTTCGGCCGGGTTGGCGGACACGGTGCCGACCTTGGGGTTCGGCATCAGGCCGCGCGGGCCCAACAGGGTACCCAGCTTGCCGACGACGCGCATCGCGTCCGGGGTGGCGATGACCACGTCGTAGTTCAGGTCGCCGCCCTGCATCTTCTCGGCCAGGTCGTCCATGCCGACGGCGTCGGCACCGGCGGCCAGCGCCTCGTCAGCCTTGGCGCCGGCGGGGGCGAACACGGCCACGCGCACGCTCTTGCCGGTACCGGCCGGCAGCACGGTGGAACCGCGCACCTGCTGGTCGGACTTCTTGGCGTCCACGCCCAGGCGCACGGCCACGTCGACGGCTTCGACGAACTTGGCCTTGCTGGTGGTCTTGACGATCTTCAGCGCTTCGTCGATCGAATACGCCTTGCCCGGCTGCACGGCAGCACGGATCGCTTTCTGTCGCTTGGTCTGTGCCATTGCTTAACCCTCCACCGTCAGGCCCATGCTGCGGGCGGAACCCGCAATCGTGCGTACCGCCGCTTCCAGCTCCGCCGCCGTCAGGTCGGCTTCCTTCGCCTTGGCGATCTCTTCGAGCTGCTTGCGGGTCACCTTGCCCACCTTCTCGGTGTTCGGGCGCTTGGAGCCGGAGCTGACGCCCGCGGCCTTCTTCAGCAGCACGCTGGCCGGGGTGCTCTTGGTGACGAAGGTGAAGGTACGGTCCGAGTAGGCCGTGATGATGACCGGAGTCGGCAGGCCCGGCTCCAGCTTCTGCGTGGCGGCGTTGAACGCCTTGCAGAATTCCATGATGTTCAGGCCGCGCTGACCCAGCGCAGGACCGACCGGCGGCGAGGGGTTGGCCTGACCGGCCTTCACCTGCAGCTTGATGTAACCGACGACTTTCTTTGCCATTTTAGTGTCTCCGGGTGCTAGCGCCTAAACCGCAGGCTCCCCATCGCGACGGGAAAATCACGTGTCCCGCCATCACGTTTTTGAAGTGCACAGAAAGCCGCCTCGCGGCGGCTTCCGTTCTGCCCGGCGGCTTGCCTGGACAGGGAGCCGCGCAGTATAGCAGAGATTTTGGCGCCCGGCGCAGCCGCGCCGGCGCGGGCTCAGGCCTTCTCGACCTGGCCGAATTCCAGTTCCACCGGGGTGGAACGGCCGAAGATCAGCACCGCAACGCGCAGGCGGCTCTTCTCGTAGTTGACTTCCTCGACCACGCCGTTGAAGTCGTTGAACGGACCGTCGGTGACGCGGACCATCTGGCCCGGCTCGAACAACACCTTCGGACGCGGCTTCTCCACGCCATCCTGAACGCGCTGCAGGATCGCATCGGCCTCTTCGTCGCGGATCGGCAGCGGACGATCGGCGGTGCCGCCGATGAAGCCCATCACCTTCGGCGTTTCCTTGACCAGGTGCCAGCTTTCGTTGTCGATGCGCGGGATGCCGCCTTCGTCGTGGGTCTCGATCTGGACCAGCACGTAGCCCGGGAAGAACTTGCGCTCGGAACGGCGCTTCTGGCCGGAGCGCATCTCGATCACCTCCTCGGTGGGGACCAGCACGTCGCCGAAGCGCTCCTGCATCTCGTCACGCGCAATACGGTCGCGCAGCGCTTGCGCCACGGACTTCTCGAAGCCTGAATAGGCGTGAACGACATACCAACGCTTCACTGCTGCACTCTCCTCAACGACTCACGAACCACTGCATCAGCTTCTGGATCAGGAAATCGAACCCGCCCAGCAGCAGACTCAGAATGATCACCACCACGATCACCACCCAGGTGGTGCGAATGGCTTCCTGACGGGTCGGCCACACCACCTTGCGCAGTTCGAAACGGGACTCGGACAGGAACTCGCAGCCTTCGCGACCCTTCGCCGTCAGCAGGAACACCGCGGCACCGGCCACCAGGCCGATCACCACCGCCAGCGCACGCAGCGGTCCGGACCAGCTACCCAACTGCGTCGCGCGACTCGGCTCACCGAACCAGAACCAGACAAACAGGCCGGCGACCACCAGCAGCGCAGCGATGACGTACTTGACGATATCGCCGCCGGAAGATGCGGCGGGGCCTTTGGAATGCTCGATCTTGCTGTTCATCCGACTCTTGCTGCTATGCGACCGAGGTCACTGGATAGGGAGCGGCAGATTGGCACGCCAGGAGGGACTCGAACCCCCAACCTGCGGTTTTGGAGACCGCTGCTCTGCCAATTGAGCTACTGGCGTGTAGTAAGAACGACTGCACTTCCCTGAGACGGCGAAGGCGGACCGAAGGTTCCGGCCCGCCCTTCGCTGAACCCGGCGGCCGGAGCCGCCTGCACCTCGTCGGATTCCGGCGGCCGAGGCCGCCGTCCTGCCGTCGAGCCTGGCGGCCGCAGCCGCCAGAGGGCATTACTTGATGATCTTGGCCACCACGCCGGCGCCGACGGTGCGGCCGCCTTCGCGGATCGCGAAACGCAGGCCTTCGTCCATCGCCACCGGGTTGATCAGCGTCACCACCATCTTGACGTTGTCGCCCGGCATCACCATTTCCACGCCTTCCGGCAGCTGCACCGCACCGGTGATGTCGGTGGTGCGGAAGTAGAACTGCGGACGGTAGCCCTTGAAGAACGGGGTGTGACGGCCGCCCTCGTCCTTCGACAGCACGTACACTTCGGCTTCGAAGTCGGTGTGCGGCTTGATCGAACCCGGCTTGCACAGCACCTGGCCGCGCTCCACGTCGTCACGCTTGGTGCCGCGCAGCAGCAGGCCCGCGTTGTCGCCCGCCTGGCCCTGATCCAGCAGCTTGCGGAACATTTCCACGCCGGTCACGGTGGTCTTCTGCGTCGCACGGATGCCGACGATTTCGATTTCGTCGCCCACCTTGATGATGCCGCGCTCGATACGACCGGTCACCACGGTGCCGCGGCCCGAGATCGAGAACACGTCTTCCACCGGCATCAGGAACGGCTTGTCCACGTCGCGCTGCGGCTCCGGGATGAACGAGTCCAGCGCGTCCACCAGCTTCAGGATCGCCGGCACGCCGATTTCGCTCTGGTCGCCTTCCAGCGCCAGACGGGCCGAACCGTGGATGATCGGGGTGTCGTCGCCCGGGAAGTCGTACTTGCTCAGCAGCTCGCGCACTTCCATCTCGACCAGCTCGAGCAGCTCGGCGTCGTCGACCATGTCGGCCTTGTTCAGGAACACCACGATGTGCGGCACGCCGACCTGGCGCGACAGCAGGATGTGCTCGCGGGTCTGCGGCATCGGGCCGTCAGCGGCCGAGCACACCAGGATCGCGCCGTCCATCTGCGCCGCACCAGTGATCATGTTCTTGACGTAGTCCGCGTGACCCGGGCAATCCACGTGCGCGTAGTGGCGCGTCGGGGATTCGTATTCCACGTGGGCGGTCGAGATCGTGATGCCGCGCGCCTTCTCTTCCGGCGCCGCGTCGATCGCGTCGTACGCCTTGAACTCGCCGCCGAAGCGCTCTGCGCCGATCTTGGTCAGCGCCGCGGTCAGCGTGGTCTTGCCGTGGTCGACGTGACCGATGGTGCCGACGTTGACGTGCGGCTTGGTGCGCTCGAACTTACCCTTGGCCATGGCTGCTTCTTCTCGGTGATCGTAGAAAGATTTGACGACTGAATATGGTGCTCACGAAAGGAATCGAACCTTCGACCTCCTCCTTACCAAGGAGGTGCTCTACCGACTGAGCTACGTGAGCGTTGTTCTATTGTGACACAAGCGCGTTCAATGGAGCGGGAGACGGGAATCGAACCCGCACCATCAGCTTGGAAGGCTGAGGTTCTACCGTTGAACTACTCCCGCTACGGGATGCCGCACTGCCACAACAAAATAACTGGTGGAGGGAGGTGGATTCGAACCACCGAAGGCGTAAGCCAGCAGATTTACAGTCTGCCCCCGTTGGCCGCTTGGGTATCCCTCCAACTTACCCACTCGAACCCGGCTGCGAAGCCGAAATCAGAGAGGGGTGAAACAGCCCGCTATTCTTCCCTGACATCCTCGCCTTGTCAACAGTATTTTGACGCGATGTCGCAGGAAATCGTCGTGGCTCACGCGCGCCCGGCCAGGACACGCGCACGCATCAGACGTTGAAGCGGAAATGCAGGATATCGCCTTCCTGCACGCGGTACTCCTTGCCCTCCAGGCGCAGGCGCCCGGCTTCCTTGGCGCCGGCCTCGCCCTTGTACTTGATGAAGTCGTCGTAGGCGATGGTTTCGGCGCGGATGAAGCCCTTCTCGAAGTCGGTGTGGATCACCGCCGCGGCCTGCGGCGCGGTCGACCCGGCCTTGACCGTCCAGGCGCGCACTTCCTTCACCCCGGCGGTGAAATAGGTCTGCAGCCCCAGCAGGGTGTAGCCGGCGCGAATCACCCGGTTCAGGCCCGGCTCGCTCAGGCCCAGGTCGGCCAGGAACGCGTCGCGGTCGGCGTCGTCCAGCTGCGACAGTTCTTCCTCGATCGCCGCCGACACCGGCACCACCTCGGCGCCCTCGGCCGCGGCATGCGCGCGCACCGCGTCCAGGTGCGGATTGTTCTCGAAACCGTCTTCCAGCACGTTGGCGATGTACATCACCGGCTTGAGGGTGAGCAGGAACAGATCGCGCACCAGCGCCTTCTCCTCCTCGTCCAGGCCGGCGTTGCGGCCGGCCTTGCCCTCGGCCAGCGCGGCCTGCAGCTTGGCCAGCACCGGCTTGCGCGCGGCCGCGTCCTTGTCGCCGCCCTTGGCCGAACGCTCGGCGCGATTGAGCGCCTTCTCCACGCTGTCCAGGTCGGCCAGGGCCAGCTCGGTGTCGATGGTCTCGATGTCGGAGACCGGGTCGACCTTGTTGTTCACGTGGATGATGTCGCCATGCTCGAAGCAGCGCACCACGTGGGTGATCGCATCGACCTCGCGGATGTGCGCCAGGAACTTGTTGCCCAGGCCCTCACCGCTGGCCGCACCGGCGACCAGGCCGGCGATGTCGACGAACTCGACCGCGGTCGGCACGACCTTCTGCGGATTGATGATCGCCGCCAGCGCGTTCAGGCGCGGATCCGGCACCGGCACCACGCCCACGTTCGGCTCGATGGTGCAGAACGGAAAGTTGGCCGCGGCGATGCCCGCCTTGGTCAGCGCATTGAACAGGGTCGACTTGCCGACGTTGGGCAGGCCGACGATGCCGCATTTGATGCCCATGTGTGTAATCCGGGAATGGAGAATCGGGAATAGGGAATCGGAAAGCATAGCCGCCTTTCCATTCCCCATTCCCCATTCCCTATTTCCCCTGCGTATGCAACCGCTTCATCGCCTCGTTGAAGTCGCCCTGCACGGCCAGCGGCAGCACGTCGATGGCGTCGTCGATGGCGCGGTCGATGAGGACCTGGTCGTCCTTGCCGGCGCGTCCCAGCACCCACGGCACCACCTTGTCCTTGTGGCCGGGATGGCCGATGCCGATGCGCAGGCGGTGGAAGCCGGCATGCCCGAGCAGGCGGATGGTATCGCGCAGTCCGTTCTGGCCGCCGTGGCCGCCGTCGAACTTGAGCCGCGCCGTGCCCGGCGCCAGGTCCAGTTCGTCGTGCGCCAGCAGCGCCTGCGCCGGTTCGATCTTCCAGAAGCGCAAGGCCGCCGTCACCGACTTGCCGCTGAGGTTCATGAAGGTGGCCGGCTTCAGCAGCCACACCGACTGCCCCGCGACCTCGACCTTGGCGGTCTCGCCGAACAGCTTGGCGTCCACGCTCCAGCGCGCGCCGGCCCGCTCGGCCAACGCGTCGACAAAACGAAACCCGGCGTTGTGCCGGGTGTTCGCGTGTTCGGCACCGGGGTTGCCCAGGCCGACAATCAGACGCAGACCAGTCATGCGCAATGCATCGCCGCAGCGTCCGGACCGATGGCCCGGACGCTGCGCAGGCGATTACTTGCCGTCCTTCTTGGCCGGCTCGGCGGCGGCCGCCGCGTCGGTGGCTTCCGGCTCTTCCTCGACACGGCCGTGCTTGGCGATGACCACCGCCACGTCGTGCTCCTTGCCCAGCTTCAGTTCCGGCAGCTCGACGCCGGCCGGCAGCTTCAGGTCGGACAGGTGGATCACGTCGCCGACCGACAGCGCGGCCAGGTCGACTTCGACGAACTCCGGCAGGTCCTTCGGCAGGCACACGACCTGGATTTCGTTCAGCTCGTGGGTGACGACCACTTCGGCCGACTTGCCGGCCGGGGACACGTCCTCGTTGATGAAGTGCAGCGGCACCGAGGCATGCAGGGCTTCGTTGTCGTTCACGCGCTGGAAGTCGATGTGCATGATCAGCTGCTTGAACGGGTGACGCTGCATATCGCGCAGCAGCACCTTCTGCATGTCGCCGTTCAGGCTCAGGCTGAGGATGGACGAATAGAACCAGTCGTTCTGGCTGGCCAGCCAGACTTCGTTGTGGTCGAGCTGGATGTTGACCGGCTTCAGATCGCCACCGTAGACGATCGCCGGGATCAGGCCGTCGCGACGGAGGCGGCGGCTCGCACCCTTGCCCTCGACTTCGCGGCGCTGCACCTTGATTTCATGCGTGGTTGCCATTTGCGTTTACTACCTTGGTTGAATGAACCGCCTCGCGGCGGTTTGAAGGACTCTTCCGCGACCAGAAGAGTCTGTGAAGCCGGGAGTGGGGAACCGGGAATGGGGAATCGCAACAGCGCAATGCCGCGCTTCGCCCATTCCCTATTCCCGATTCCCCATTCCCAGCCTTTAATCCACGTACAACGAACTCACCGACTCGCCGAAGGCGATGCGGCGGATGGTTTCGGCCAGCAGTTCGGCGACGCTGAGCTGGCGGATCTTGCCGCAGGCGCGGGCGGCCTCCGACAGCGGGATGGTGTCGGTGACCACCAGTTCGTCCAGCTGCGAATTGGTGATGTTGCTCACCGCCGGGCCGGACAGCACGGCGTGCGTGCAGTACGCGGCGACCTTCAGGGCGCCGCGCTCCTTCAGCGCGGCCGCGGCGGCGCACAGGGTGCCGGCGGTGTCGACGATGTCGTCGACCAGCACGCAGGTCTTGCCCTCGACGTCGCCGATGATGTTCATCACCGTGGACACGTTGGCGCGCGGGCGGCGCTTGTCGATGATCGCCAGGTCCGCATCGTCCAGGCGCTTGGCCACCGCGCGGGCGCGCACCACGCCGCCCACGTCCGGCGACACCACGATCAGGTTGTCGGTGCCGTAGGCGCGCCAGATGTCGGCGAGCAGCAGCGGCGAGGCGTAGACGTTGTCGACCGGGATGTCGAAGAAGCCCTGGATCTGGTCGGCGTGCAGGTCCACGGTCAGCACGCGGTCGGCGTTGACCGCGCTGAACATCTTCGCCGCGACCTTGGCGGTGATCGGCACGCGCGAGGAGCGCATGCGCCGATCCTGCCGCGAATAGCCGAAGTACGGCACCACCGCGGTGACGCTGGCGGCGCTGGCGCGCTTGAGCGCGTCGATGATCACCAGCAGCTCCATCAGGTTCTCTGCGCTGGGCGCGCAGGTCGGCTGGATCACGAACACTTCCTGCCGGCGCACGTTCTCCTCGATCTCCACCTGCACTTCGCCGTCGGAGAAGCTGGAGACCATCGCCTTGCCGGGGCGCACGCCCAACTCGCGGCAGATGCTTTTGGCCAGGGGCTTGTTGGCGTTGCCGGAGAACACCAGCAGGTTGCGTTGGTCTTGCATGAGGGGTCTCTCGGGTGGCTGCAAAGAGCGTGTGGCGACGATAACGACGTGGATCAGGAAGCCAGGAGGAGCGATGCTTCTACCTGTTGAATCCCCGCACATGGAGGTGCGGGCTTTTGCAGAGGGATCTGCATACCTAAATGGCAGGGGCGGTAGGATTCGAACCTACGAATGCCAGGATCAAAACCTGGTGCCTTGGGCCTCTTGGCGACGCCCCTGCGTAAACCTGTGTCAAGCCTCCAGCGCGTCGAGCAGCGGCGAACGCGGGACGCCGCCTGCCACCCAGGCGCGCATCCCGTCCGGCAAGTCCGCCAGCGCGCGCACGGCGGCAGCGCGATCGGCGAACTCGACGAAACAACCGCTTCCCGACCCGGTCAGGCGTGGCGTGCCGATCCGCGCAAGCGCCTGGAACGTGGCCTGGACGGCCGGTTCGCGGCGAAGCAGGACCGGCTCGAACGCGTTACCGAGCAGGAAACCTGAAACGAAGTCCGCTATTTTCGCGGGCGCAGCATCCCGCGTCAAATCCGGGGACTGGAACAGCGCCGCGGTGGGCACGTGCACGCCCGGATCGGCCAGCACGTACCAGGCTGGCGGCAGGGCGATCGGGGTCAGTTGCTCGCCCACGCCCTCGGCCCAGGCGTCGCGTCCGCGCACGAACACCGGCACGTCCGCGCCCAGCGACAGGCCGAGCTCGGCCAGGGCACCCTCGTCCAGCCCGGCGCGCCACAGCGCGTTCAGCGCCACCAGCGCGGTCGCCGCATCGGACGAGCCGCCGCCGAAGCCACCGCCTGCCGGAATGCGCTTTTCGACGCGGATATCGACACCTTGCGCAACATTCGCTGTTTTTTGCAGCAGCCGAGCAGCCCGCACCAGCAAGTCGTCGGCCTCGGCGACGCCGGCCACGGAAGGGCCAATGCGCGCCACCACCCCGTCCGCGCGCGGCCGCAGGTGCACCGTGTCACCCCAATCCAGCAGGCGGAACACGGTCTGCAACTGGTGGTAGCCGTCCGGCCGGCGGCCGGTGATCTGCAGGAACAGGTTCAGCTTCGCCGGGGCCGGCCAGGACGACCAGCCCCCATCCTCGGCTCCGCTCATGGCGCAGGCACGCTCCAGGCGTCGACCAGCAGGCGCACCTTGGCATCGCCGTTGCGCGCCTCGATGCGCCGCGGCAGCGCCGGACGGCCATCGCTGGGCGGGTACCAGTCCTGGAATTCGATCTCCCAGCCCATCTGCTGCAGGGTGTGCGGCCGGCCCTGCGCGTCGTAGTCGACCCGCTCCGGCGCCTGCGCGTCGGCCGCCACCAGCCCACGCACCCAGTCCGGCAGCAGGTTGACCGGGATCTCCCAGCCGGTCGCCTCCAGCAGCAACTGCTCGGCGTTCTCGCCGTCGCGCGGCCCGCCTTCCAGCCCTTCCAGGCGCCCGGCCTCGGAGTGGCTGTCGCCGATCAGGCGCCAACTCTGCCGGGTCACCGGCGCACTGAGCTGCACTTCGTACTGCCGCTGACGCTGGGTCCAGTCGATGCGGCCGCTGCCGCCGTTGCGCCCCTTGGTGATCGCCACCCGGCCCTGGAACGACCAGTCCGGATGCGCCTGCAACCACTGCGCGCGCGCCGCCTCGGCCTGTTGCGCGGCGGCATCGGGCGCAGCGACGGCGACCGGCGCCGGCGTACGGGTCGGCACCGCGCTGCAACCGGCCAGCAGCAGCCCGGCGGCCAGCGCCCAGGCGGTGCGCAGACCAGCCCTCACGGTGTCACCTGTTCCAGGGCCCGGCGCAGCGCGCGATTGTCCGGATCGAGCTTGCGCGCCTCGTCGAAGTACTTGTTGGCCTCGTCGTGCTTGCCCTGCTCCCACAGCACCTGGCCGATGTGCGCGGCGATCTCCGGATCCTTCACCAGGCTCCAGGCGCGGCGCAGTTGCACCAGCGCCTCCTGGGTCTTGCCGAGCCGGTACAGCACCCAGCCATAGCTGTCGATGATCGCGGCATTGTCGGGATCGGCGGTGCGCGCGCGGTCGATCAGTTGCAGCGCCTCGCGATAGCGCTTGGTGCGGTCGGCCAGGGTGTAGCCGAGCGCGTTCAGCGCGGCCACGTTCTCCGGCTCGGTGACCAGGATCTTGCGCAGGTCGGCCTCGGCGCGATCGATGCGATCACGGCGTTCCCACGACAGCCCGCGCGCGTACAGCAGCGCGTTGTCGTCCGGGTACGCGGCCAGGCCACGCTCGAACACCTGCAGCTCGCCGGCGTCGTCGCCGCTGCGCTGCCGCAGTTCCGCCTCCAGCACGTAGGCGTCGCGGCGCGCGGCATCGTCGGCCTCGGCGTCGTCCTGCAGCGCGCGCGCCTCGGCAAAGGCCGCGTCTTTCTGGCCGAGCGCGTACAACGCGCCGGCTGCGCGCAGCCGCGCCTCGCTGCGCAGCGGGCCACCCGGCACGCCGCGGTACCAGTCCACCGCCTCCTGGTTGCGCTTGAGGAACTCGGCGATCTTGCCGAGCAGCAGGCGCCGCTCCGGATCGGGCCGGTCGGCGCCCTTGCGCAGTTCGTCGTACAGCGCGGTCAACGCCGCATTGTCCTGCAGCTTGGCCAGCATCGAGGCGCGCAGGCCGTAGTTCTGGGTGGTCTGCGGCCCCAGCGCCAGCACCCGCGCTGCGGCAGCGGTGTCACCGATGGCATCGTAGGCATAGGCCAGTGCGGTGCGCAGTTCCGGGTCGCCCTCCACCTTGGGCTCCACGCCCTGCAGCAGCGCACGCGCCTGCTCGGTCTTGCCTGCCTGCTGCAACTGCGTGGCATGCAGCAGCGCCACCCGCGGCTCCTGCGGGAAGCGCTTGACCAGTTGGTCGACGATGCGCTCGGCCAGCTTGGGCTGGTCCAGGCGCAGCGCCAGGCGCCCGAACTCCTGCCAGGCCTCGAGCTGGTCGGGGATGGCATTGGCGTCGAGCAACTGATCCAGGGCCTTGGCCGCCACCTCCGGATCGCGGTTGCCGCTGACCAGGGCGATCAGCGCGAAACGCCAGCCGCGCGGGTCCTTGTCGCGCAGCAGGGCCACCAGCAGGCTGCGCGCCTGGCGCAGGTTGCCGCTGCGCAGGGCCAGCGAGGCCTCGGCACTGCGCATGGCCAGCGACTCGGGCGCGCGCTGTCGCCACAGCGCCAGGGCCTGGGTGGCGGCGGCACTGTCGTTGGCGAGCATCGCGATGCGGGTGGCGCGTTCGGCCAGGCCGGCGTCGCCGGGGCTGTCGTTGGCGGCCTGCAGGTACCAGCGCGAGGCGTCGGCCAGTTGCCCGGCCTGCAGGGCGAACTCGCCGGCCAGCACCGGGGTCATCACGTCCTGGGCGGGACTCTGCGCCTTGGCCGCGGCCGGTGCGGCCACGGCGGCGATTGCGGACAGCAGCAGAATGGTACGGATGCGAATCAATGCGGGCATCGGAAGCGGCCGGGCCGTAAAATGGGGCCCTGAATGGCCAGCAGCTTATCGCAAGCAACTGAACAGATGACGTTGTGGGTGCTCGGATTGAACCACCAGACCGCGCCGGTCGACCTGCGCGAACGGGTGGCATTCGCCGGCGACGCATTGCCGCGCGCGCTGCAATCGCTGCGCGCGCTGCCCGACGTCGCCGAGGCGGCGCTGCTGTCCACCTGCAACCGCACCGAGCTGTACGCCATCGCCGGCGATGCGCAGCACCTGGCCGACTGGCTGGATGCGCATGCCGCCGGCCTGCACGGCTATCTCTATCAGCACCAGGATGCGGACGCGGTGCGGCACCTGTTCCGGGTCGCCACCGGACTGGACTCGATGGTACTGGGCGAGCCGCAGATCCTCGGCCAGGTGAAGGACGCCTGGTCGCTGGCGCGCGAGCACGGGGCGATGGGCAGCCGCCTGGACCGGCTGTTCCAGCAGACCTTCTCGGTCGCCAAACGCGCGCGAACCGACACACGCGTGGGCGCCAATCCGGTCTCGGTCGCCTCCACCGCGGTGCGCCTGGCGCAAAGCTCCTTCGCCCGGCTCAGCGAATCGACCGTGCTGCTGGTCGGCGCCGGCGAGACCATCGAGCTGGCCGCCAAGCATCTCAGCGAGGGCCGCGTGCGGCGCCTGCTGATCGCCAACCGCACCCTCGCCCACGCGCAGGAGCTGGCCAGCCGCCACGGCGGCGTGGCGCTGCCGCTGAGCGAGCTGGAGCGCCACCTGCACGAAGCCGACGTGGTGTTCTCGGCCACCGCCGCACGCGAGCCGGTAGTGACGCGGGCGCAGGTCGAACAGGCGCTGCGCGCGCGCAAGCACAAGCCGATGCTGCTGTTCGACCTGGCGGTGCCGCGCGACATCGAGGCCGCCGTGGCCGACCTGGCCGACGCCTACCTGTACACCGTCGACGACCTGGAGCGCGCGGTCGAGGACAACCGTCGCGGCCGCCGCGAGGCCGCCGAGGCGGCCGAAGCGATCATCGACCTGCAGGTGGTGCGCTACATGGACGCGCTGCAGGCCAGCACCCGCCAGGCGCCGCTCAAACGCCTGCGCGCGCACGGCGACAGCACCCGCGACGACGTGCTGGCCAAGGCGCGGCAGCAACTGGCGCACGGCAAGCCGGCCGACGAGGTGCTGGAGTTCCTCGCCAACACCCTGACCAACCGCCTGTTGCACCCGCCCACCGCCGCGCTGCGCGAGGCGGCGCTGCGCGGCGACGCCGAGCTGGCGCGCGCCGCCGAGCGCCTGTTCCCGGAGAAGCCGGGCTATTTCCACCCGATCCTGAAGACCGATGACACCGACCCTGCGCCGTAAGCTGGAGGCGCTGGCCGAGCGTCGCGAAGAACTCGAACGCCTGCTGTCCGACCCCGAGGTGGTGAGCGACAACACGCGCTTCCGCGATTACTCGCGCGAGTTCGCGCAACTGGAGCCGGTCGCCGCCGCGCTGGCCGCCGAGGCCGCGGCCAAGGCCGACCTGGCCTCGGCCGAGGCGATGCGCGCCGATCCGGAACTGCGCGAGCTGGCCGAGGAGGAAATCGCCGCCGCGCAGGCGCGCCTGGCCGAGCTGGACGCGGAACTGGCGCTGCTGCTGGTGCCACGCGATCCGCGCGACGACGGCAACCTGTTCCTGGAAGTGCGCGCCGGCACCGGCGGCGACGAGGCGGCGATCTTCGCCGGCGACCTGTTCCGCATGTACGCCCGCTACGCCGAACGCCAGGGCTGGAAGGTGGAAGTGGAATCGGACAGCCCCGGCGAGCACGGCGGCTACAAGGAAGTCGTGGCGCGCATCGTCGGCCGCGGCGCCTACTCCAAGCTGAAGTTCGAATCCGGCACGCACCGCGTGCAGCGCGTGCCGGCGACCGAGTCGCAGGGCCGCATCCACACCTCGGCGGCGACGGTGGCGATCATTCCCGAGACCGACGACGTGGAGGAGATCGCGATCAACCCGGCCGACCTGAAGATCGACACCTTCCGTTCCTCCGGCGCTGGCGGCCAGCACGTCAACAAGACCGAGTCGGCGATCCGCATCACCCATGTGCCCAGCGGCGTGGTGGTGGAATGCCAGACCGAGCGCAGCCAGCACGCCAACCGCGACAAGGCGCTGAAGCGGCTCAAGGCGCAGCTGCTGGAGGCCGAGCGCAGCAAGCAGGCCGCGGCCGAGGCGCAGGACCGCAAGCTGCAGGTCGGCAGCGGCGACCGCAGCCAGCGCATCCGTACCTACAACTTCCCGCAGGGCCGCATCACCGACCACCGTGTCGAGGGCCTGACCCTGTACGACCTGCCGAACGTCATCGAGGGCGACCTCGATGCACTGATCGGGCGCCTGAGCCACGAGCACCAGGTCGACGAACTGGCGCGCCTGAGCGACAGCCCATGAGCGTGCGCGTGCGCCAGGCGGATACGCACGACCTGCCGGTCCTGGCGGCGCTGTTCGATGCCTACCGGCAGTTCTACGGGCAGGCGCCGGATGCGGTGACTGCGCACGCGTTTCTCGCCGCGCGCATGGCCCGCGCCGAGTCGGTCGTGCTGCTGGCCGAACGCGACGCGCAGGCCGCGGGCTTCGTGCAGTTGTATCCGTCCTTCTCTTCGGTGCGGGCGGCACGGCTGTGGATCCTCAACGATCTGTACGTGACGCCCGCGCACCGCCGCCACGGCGTGGCGCAGGCGCTGCTGCACGCCGCCGACCGCCACGCCGCGAACGACGGCGCAGCGCGCATCGTGCTGGAGACGGCGCAGGACAATCTCGCCGCGCAGGCCCTGTACCGCGCCTGCGGCTGGCAGCAGGAGCTGAGCGCGCAGCACTACGCCAAGGCGCTGGCGCCATGAGCGCGCATCGCCCGCGGTCGGTCGCGGCCGCCACGGTGGCATGAACGGCGGCGCCGACGAACGCCTGCAACTGCAGGCCGCAGTGCGGCGCGATCCGCAGGACTTCCTGGCCTGGGTAATGCTCGCCGACGCCGAACTCGGCGCAGGCGCGGTGGCGGCCGGCGAGCAGGCCGCGCTGCGCGCGCTGCAGTTGCGCCCCGGTCATCCGGAGGCGCTGGCGCGCCTGGGCCGGGTGCGCTGGACCCAGGGCCGCCATGCCGAAGCCGCGCACGCGTTGCGCGAGGCGCTGCAGCAAGCGCCGCAGCACCCGGGCATCGCGGTGTGGCTGGGCCACGCGCTGGAGGACAACGGCGAGGCCGAAGCCGCGGCGCAGGCGTACGCGCATGCGCATGCCCTGCTGCCGCAGGAGCCTTCGATCGCCGCCTACCTGCTGAACTGGCGCCGCAAGCTGTGCGACTGGCGCGGGCTGGACGCACTGTCGCAACAGGTGCGCAGCGCGGTGCGGCAAGGGCACCCGGCGATCGAACCGTTCGCCTTCCTCAACGAGGACGCGGGCGCGGACGAACAACTGCGCTGCGCGCGCAACCGTGCCCAGGCGCTGGCACGTACCGTCGCGCCGCTGCCGGCTGCACAGGTGCGCCGCGATGGCGCGTTGCGTATCGGCTTCCTGTCCAACGGCTTCGGCGCGCATCCCACCGGCCTGCTGACCGTCGCCCTGTTCGAGCGCCTGCGCGCGCACGCCGATCTGCAGGTGCACCTGTTCGCGCTCAACGGCGACGACCGCAGCGCGCTGCGTGCGCGCCTGCAGGCGGCTGCACACGCTTGGCACAACGTGGCCGGGCAGCCGCATCGGCAGACCGCGCAACAGATCCGCGACGCCGGCATCGATCTGCTGTTCGATCTGCGCGGCTGGGGGGGCGGCGGCACGCCGGAGGTGCTGGCGTTGCGTCCTGCACCGGTGCAATTGAACTGGCTGGCCTACCCGGGCACCTCCGGCGCGCCATGGATCGACTACGTGATCGGCGATGCCTATGCGCTACCGCCGGCGCTGGCCGCGCACTGCAGCGAGCGGGTGCTGCGGCTGCCGCGCGCCTTCCAGCCCTCCGACGACACCCGCACCGTCGGCACCCCGCCCTCACGCCGCGACTGCGGCCTTCCCGAGCGCGGCACCGTGTTCTGCTGCTTCAACAACAGCTACAAGCTCGGCCCACGCAGCATGGCGCGGATGCTGGAGGTGCTGCGGCAGGTGCCCGACAGCGTGCTGTGGCTGCTGTCCGGCCCTGGCCAGGCCGATGACCGGCTGCGTGCGGCCGCTACGGCGGCCGGCGTGGACCCGACGCGCCTGCGCTTCATGCCCAAGCTCGCGCACCCGGAGTATCTGGCGCGCTACCGGCACGCCGACCTGTTCCTCGACACGCATCCGTACAACGCCCACACCACCGCCTCCGATGCCTTGTGGGCCGGCTGCCCGGTGTTGACCTGCCCCGGCAGCACCTTCGCCGCGCGCGTGGCCGGCAGCCTCAACCATCATCTCGGCCTGGACGAGATGAACGCCGCCGACGATGCGGCGTTCGTCGCCACCGCAGTGCGCCTGGGGCGCGATCCCGCGGCGCTGCAGGCATTGCGCGAGCGACTGCACGCACGGCGTGCGGACAGCGGCCTGTTCGACATGCAGGGATTTGCCGACGACTTCGCCGCGCTGCTGCGCGACACCGCGGCCCGCCACGGTTGGCAAGGCGGAGCCTCGGCCTGATCGATCGCTTGCGGATGCGCTGCACCGCCACCGCAGGCATCGGGCAAGGCACTGAAGCCCGTTGCCTAGCGCCATCGGACTAGCCGATGCCCCCCTCGATATCGCATCCTTGAATCACTCGACGCGTGCAATGCCACGATACGCACCATGATGAGGAGGCTGCGCCGCGGCAGATCGCGCCGGCAGCGAGTGCGAGACGCAAGGTATGCATGTCCACTTCCACTCGGATCAGCCTCGCTGCTTGACCTCAAGTCAACTTGAGGTCCGACACTGCGCGCACGCTCCCCATGCAGATCCCGCGATGTCGCTGTCGTTCCCCACTTCACTGCCCCTTCCTCCCACGCCATCGCACAGCATGCTGCTCGCCGAGGCGCCCATACCCGACCGGACCGCGCTGTTTGAACGCGTGCGCGGCCTGTGCGACCACCGCCTGCAGGCCCTGACCTGGATGGAATCCCTGGGCGACACCCCCGACCTGCTGTACGCGCGTTGCTGCTGCGACGCGGCACCCGAACTGCATGGGCTGCTGCACGCGCGCCTGCCTGCACTGCGGCGGACGCTGCGTCGCTACCGGCGCATCCGCTGCGGCGTGTCCGATCCGCACCGAGAAACATCCTGTGTGGTGGTCGCACGCGTGCCGACACGCGATGCGGCGCAGGCACAGGGCCGTGCCGACGCCGCCTTCGCCGCCCTGCAGGATGGCCCGCACGCGCTGCGCGGGTTGATCGCCGCGCATCTGTACCTGTCCGACGACGGCCGCACCCTGCTTGAGTGCACCGAGTGGCACAGCGCGGATGCGCAGCGTCGCGCACTGCAGCGCGAACCCGAACGCCTGCCGCTGGCGGCAGACTGTGCCGCGAGCGTCAGCCGCTTCCGACCTCGCACATTGCTCCTGGCGTGACAATTGGCGAGCAAGGCACGCGATCCGCATCGAAGCGGCTCACCTACCCCGGATGAACGCCAAAGATTCAAATCCTTTTGCGATCAGGCGTCTGCCCTTCGGCAATCAGCATTGCCCCCGAGCGCCACCTTCTCCCACGCCCACCATAGTGGCCCGGTCGCGCTGCATCGCGCGGCAATCGACGTGCCCTGCTGGGCCCGCCCCCCTTGCTTGATCCAATGAGGAGATTCGACCATGGCCTTCGAAGTGCTGATCGGCGTCGCGCGCAACGCCGACACCGCCACAATCACCAACAACACCGCCGTCCGGATGACCGGCGCAGCGAACGGCAACGGCACCGTGTTCCTGCGCGCGGATCCCGATGGGTTCGCCGAAAAGGACACCACATTTCTGCATATCCGCAGCAAAGACGCCTGGATCCACGTGGAGGGCGCAACCGTCCTGCAATTCACCGCTGGCAATCGCCTGGTCAATACCCCGATCCTCAGCATGAAGCGACTCGATCGCGATTAGGCGTCGGCTTCGGCCTCAACCAGCGCCCACCCGTATGGGCCTGCATCTGGATGGCGCGCGCCGGCTTACCCCCAGCGCGCGGTGGTCCCCGTGCCACGGTAGCTGAAGCGCCGGCGCAGGCAGGCTGTACGCCGGCCGGGCGAGCGGCTAGGCTGCCGGCATGAGCGCCAACGCCGACTTCATCGCCTTGAACCTGTGCGTGCTGACCGTCTCGGACACGCGCACCCTCGACCAGGACAGCTCCGGCGACTACCTGGTCGCCGCCCTCCAGGGCGTCGGTCATCGCCTGCATGCGCGGGCACTGCTGCCGGACGATCGCTACCGGATGCGCGCCACGGTCTCGGCCTGGATCGCCGACCCGCAGGTGGACGGCATCCTGGTCACCGGCGGCACCGGCTTCACCGGCCGCGATTCCACGCCCGAGGCGCTGCTGCCGCTGCTGGACAAGGAGATGCCCGGATTCGGCGAGCTGTTCCGTGCGATCAGCGTCGAGGAGATCGGCACCTCCTCGCTGCAGTCGCGCGCCTTCGCCGGCCTGGCCAACGCCACCTTCCTGTTCTGCCTGCCCGGCTCCACCTCGGCCTGCCGCACCGCCTGGGAGCGGATCATCGCCGCGCAACTGGATGCCCGCACCCGTCCCTGCAATCTGGCCACGCTGCGCCCGCGGCTGAAGGAATGACCTGGACTCCCGCATGCCCCTGGACACCACGTTGCGCCTGCTGGCCAAGGCCAGCGGCATGAGCGCCGCGGACATCGCCGCGGCCATCCCGCGCGCCGGCGCGGCCACGGTCAAGGCCTGGATGGCCGGCGAGAAGCTGCCCGGACGCGCCCAGCTCACCGCCCTGGCACGCACCTTCGGCGTTCCCGCCGGTGCGCTGCTCGGCGAACTGGCCAGCCAGCTGGACCCGGCGCGCACCCGCGGCGAACACGATCTGCTGCAGGCCTACCGCGCCCTCGACACCCGCCAGCAGGGCGCGCTGCTGGAAGTGGCGCGCAGCATGGCCGGTACCGGTACCCGCAAGCGGAGCAGCAAATGAGTCACCTCAAGCGCAAGCAGTACAAGGCCCTGATGCAACCGCTGCAGCTGGAACTGACCGCGATGGCGCAGGCGGTGCAGCACAGCGGCGAGCGCGTACTGGTGCTGTTCGAAGGCCGCGACACCGCCGGCAAGGGCGGCGCGATCCAGGCCATCGCCGAACACCTGAACCCGCGCCAGTGCCGCGTGGTCGCCCTGCCCAAGCCGACCGACCGCGAAGCCACGCAGTGGTATTTCCAGCGCCACATCGCGCACCTGCCGGCCGCCGGCGAGATCGTGCTGATGGACCGCAGCTGGTACAACCGCGCCGGCGTGGAACGGGTCATGGGCTACTGCAGCGACGCCGAGTACCACGCCTTCCTGCGCCAGACTCCGATGTTCGAGCGGATGCTGGTGGACGACGGCATCCGCCTGTTCAAGTACTGGCTGTGCGTGGACCAGGCGCAGCAGGAAAAGCGCTTCGCCGAGCGCCTGCACGACCCGCTGAAGGGCTGGAAGCTGTCGCCGGTGGACCTGAAATCGCGCAGCCAGTACGCCGACTACACCCGCGCGCGCGAGGCGATGCTGGAAGCCACCCACCGCGACTACGCGCCGTGGACCCTGGTCGACTTCAACGACCAGAAGCGCGGCCGCCTGACCCTGATCCGGCACCTGCTCGACCAGTTGCCGGAAACCCGCCTGCACGAACCGGACCTGGACCTGCCGCCGCTGAAGCACAAGCTGCACAAGGAAAAGTTCGGGCTGCTGCAGCCGATTCCGTCGTATGACGTCGGGAATGGGGATTAGGGAATCGGGATTGGGTGAAGCGTGCGGCGTGCAGTCATCGTGTGATCGCACGTTGTTGGGCGGCGCAGTTAGCCGATTCGGTGGGAACGGGTCGCGGCTGAAGCCGCCCTACGCTGGATCGCGGCTCACCGAATGCAAAGCAGGTCCTGCCTCCGGTAGGAGCGGCTTCAGCCGCGACGGGTGAAGCCGTCCAAGCCTCTCATCGCACAAGGCGTCGGGACTGAAGTCCCTCCCACAAGGAAAGCTCTCGCGCTTCTGACGCATCGGAGGGCGGTGCGGGCGCACCCGCAGCGCCAGCACGGGTCGGCTTTCCGAGTCGCGGCTGAAGCCGCTCCTACGGCGGCCCCGCGGCCAGCGGCGGTCGGACAGCGACACCATGCGCACGCACGGAAGTGCGCATCCCCAATCCCGAATCCCCAATCCCGGGCGGCGGCCGCGCCACCCAGGCCACCCACACCCTCACCCCGCCGCCTTCCCCTTGCCCTGCCCAGGCGCCGGGCCACCGGCGGCGGCGATCGCGGTTTCGATGTCGTGGGCGGTGACCGGCCCCAGGAACTGCTTGGCGAGCTTGCCGTCGGGCGCGATCAGGTAGGTCATCGGCAGGCCGCGCGGGGTGGCGAAGTCGGCCGGCGGTGCATAGGTGTCGACGATGACGATCGGGTAGGCGACCGGGTGCTGCTTCAGGAATGCCTGCATCTCCGCCGGCTCGATGTCCTCGTAGGCCAGGCCCACCACCTCGATGTTGTCGCGCATCACGTGCAGGGCCGACAGCTCCGGCATCTCCTTCAGGCACGGCGCGCACCACGTCGCCCAGAAGTTCACCACCACCCACTGCCCGCGGTGCGCGGCCAGGTCGTACTCGCGGCCGTCCACCGCCTTCATCTTCAGGGTCGGCTCGGGGCGGGTCTCCTGCACCACCGACGGTCCGGCCGCCGGTGCGGCGGGCGCTTCCGGCGCGGCCGGGGCAGACGGCGCCTTCGGCGCGGAGGACGGTGCAGTGGTCGCGGCGCCATCGGCCGGCTTCGGCGTGGGCTGGCGGTCGCACCCGGCCAGCAGGGCGGCGGCGGCGAACAGCGGGAACAACAGGCGCATGGCGGTCATGCAAGGTCTCCGATCTCGGTGTAGAGGTCGCCGACGCGACGCTTGAGCACGTCGCGCAACGGCAGGCGCAGTTCGTCCAGCGCGCGGCACGCCGCCTGGCCCAGGGCGTCGTCGCGGCACGGCAGGTAGGTCTCGACGACAGGGATGCGCAACTGGCAATTCTCGTACAGCTCGGCCACCGGCAGGTCGCTCAGGTCGCGGGCCAGCAGCCAGTCGCCCTGCTCGGTGCGGCGGAGCAGGCGGATGCGCTCCAGTTCGCACAGCAGTTGCTGCATCAGCGAGTCGGTCAGCATCGGCTCCAACTGCAGGACCTGGTCCTCCTGCAGGCCGCTGCCCTGCTTGCGCGCCTGCGCGAAACGCCCGAGCAGGCGCAGCAGGCCATAGATCTCGTAGCCGGCCGGCAGGCGCATCGAGGCCGGCTGGTAGCGGAAGGCGGCGATCGAGGAGGACACCGAGGCGCCGAGCAGGATCGCGATCCAGCTCAGGTAGATCCACAGCAGGAAAATCGGCACGAACGCGACCGTGCCGTAGATGCGCTGGTACGACTGGAAGCTGCCCAGGTACAGGCTCAGACCCCACTTCACCAGTTCCAGCAGCAGCACCGCCAGCAGCGCGCCGGGCACCGCGTGGCGCAGCTTGACCGTGTGGTGCGGCACCACCCGGTACACCAGGGTGATGCACACGAACTCGATCAGCACAGGCGCCACGCTCAGCACCACCTGCGCCAGCAGCCGGCCCTCGCTGGTCTTGAACAGCGGCAGCGCGAAGAAGCGCGCCGACACCGCCAGCGACGCCGCGGCCAGCAGCGCACCGAGGGTCAGCACGGTCCAGTACACCAGGAAGCGGGTCAGCTGCGGCCGCGCCGACACCACCCGCCAGATCTGGTTGAACGTCTGTTCCACGCTGTTGAGGGTGATCAGCAGCGAGACCACCAGCGCGATCACGCCGGCAGTGGTCAGTTGCCCGGCGCTGGCCGAGAACTGCCGCAGGTAGGACTCCACCGAACGCGCCGCGGCCGGCACGAAGTTGGAGAAGATGTAGTCGCTGAGCTGGTCGCTCCACTTGTCGAACACCGGGAACGCCGACAGTACCCCGAACACCACCACCGCCAGCGGCACCAGCGCGAAGATGGTGGTGTAGGCCAGCGAGGCCGCGGCCTGGAACAGCCGGTCGTCGATGAAGCGCCGCCACAGGAAGCCGGCGAAACTGCGCATGCGCGCGCGGTCGCGCAGGCGATCGGCCCAGAGGTTGACGGTGTCCAGCGGCTGCATCGGGCAAGGGTACCCGATGCGCATGGACACCGGCATCGTCGATACTGGCGGCCGTTCCGATCCACGAGAGGGCCGCATGGCCGAGATTCTGGTCCTGTACTACAGCCGCGGCGGCTCGGTGGCGCGCCTGGCGCGGCAGATCGCGCGCGGCGTCGGCGAGGTGCCGGGCATGGCCGCGCGCCTGCGCACGGTACCGCCGGTGGCCGCGGTCACCCAGACCAGTGCACCGCCGGTGCCCGACAGCGGCGCGCCGTACGTGGATGCCAGCGACCTGCGCGAGTGCGTGGGCCTGGCGCTGGGCAGCCCGACCCGCTTCGGCAACATGGCCGCGCCGGTCAAGCACTTCATCGACGGGCTGGGTGCCGACTGGGCCAGCGGCACGCTGGCCGGCAAGCCGGCGGCGGTATTCACCTCGACCGCGTCGCTGCACGGCGGCCAGGAAGCCACCCTGCTGTCGATGCACCTGCCGCTGCTGCACCACGGCTGCCTGATCGTCGGCATTCCCTACACCGAACCGCTGCTCAGCAGCACCCGCAGCGGCGGCACGCCGTATGGCGCCAGCCACGTCGCCGGCGCCGACGACGATCCGCAGCCCAGCGAGGAAGAAGCGCAACTGGCGCGTGCGCTCGGCCGGCGCCTGGCCGGGATCGCGCAGCGACTGGCGGCGCCATGAGCGGCGGGCGCCTGCGGGTGGCGTTGGGGGCGACGCTGCTGGCGCTGGCGGTGCTGTTCGCGGCCTGGTTCCACGACGATCGCCACCGCCTGGCCGCCCTGCTGGTGTTCGCGCTACCGCCGCTGCTGCTGGCCGTGGGCGTGCTGCGCGGCTCGGCGCTGGCGCGCTTCTGGAGCGGCGTCGGCGCGCTGCTGTGGTTCAGCCACGGGGTGATGACCGCCTGGAGCCACCCGCCGCAGCGCGGCTACGGCTGGGCCGAACTGCTGCTGGCACTGCTGGTGGTGGGCCTGTCCAGCGCACCAGGCATCCGCGCACGCTTCGCCCACCGCCGCGGCGCGGCCGGGCGCGACTGAGCGGCCGCCCCGCCGCGCCCGGTATCATGGACGGCCTGCGCGGCCACCGCCGCGTCCCGACACGCTTCTAGGAACGGCAATGGAAGAACTCCTGATCGTCACCACCGGCGGCACGATCGACAAGATCTACTTCGACGACAAGTCCGACTACCAGATCGGCGACCCGCAGATCGGCCAGATCCTCAAGGAACTGGGCGTGACCTTCCGCTTCACCGTCATCCCGATCATCCGCAAGGATTCGCTGCACATCACCGACGACGACCGCGAACTGATCCGCGCCACCATCGCCGCGCAGTCGGCGCGGCATGTGCTGATCACCCACGGCACCGACTCGATGGTGCAGACCGGCAAGGTGCTGCAGGCGATCGAGGGCAAGACCATCGTGATGACCGGCGCGCTGAACCCGGCGCGCTTCCGCGGCTCCGACGCCGAGTTCAACATCGGCTGCGCGGTCGGCGCGGTGCAGTCGCTGCCGGCCGGCGTCTACATCGCCATGAACGGGCGCATCTGGGATCCGCAGAAGGTGCGCAAGAACGTGGCGGCGAACCGCTTCGAGGCCGCCTGAGCGACCGCGATGTCCAGGGCCACGCGCGCGACCAAGGCGCTGGATGCGGCCGGCATCGTCTACCGGCTGCATCCCTACGACGACGAAGCCGAAGCCGGCGCCAAGGGCCTGCAGGCCGCGCAGGCGCTGGGCCTGCCGCCGGAGCGGGTGCTGAGAAGAGCCTGGGACCGAACTCACGACAGTGGCGTGTGCTGGCTGCCGGCATCAAAGTGTTCCCGTGCCGCCTCGATCGCCGGTCGGCTGCTGTTGACCCAATGGATCAGCACCGCAACCGGCTCCAACAGCGTGCGCCCCAGCTCCGTCAGCTCGTAATCCACCCGTGGTGGAATGCTGGGGAAGACGGTGCGGGTCACCAGGCCGTCGCGCTCCAGTCCGCGCAGGGTCAGCGTCAGCATGCGCTGCGAGACGCCGTCCACCTCGCGCTTGAGTTCGTTGAAGCGCCGCGGACCGCCGCGCAACGCACCGACGACGTAGAGCGTCCATTTGTCGCCAATGCGTTCCAGAATCTCGCGCGTCGCGCGGCAGCCGCCTTCGCTGGGATCAGGTAAATAGATGTACCTTGGTGTCATGGGTGTGCCTTCTTGTAGGGACTGAGCGCCAGTCATACCATCCAGGTTCCCAATGGTAACTGACACCCCATTTGTTACCAAGTCATTAAAAGGAACGAAGGATCTTTCATGCGCCGCATTCTCCTGATCACCTCCAGCCCCAGTGGGGACCAGTCGCTGTCCACCCGTTTTGCCAATGAACTGGCGCAGGCACTGAGCCGAGAGGGCAAAGGCACTGTCACCGTACGGAATCTGTCCACCGCACCGCTGCCGCACATCGGCCCTGCCTACGTCCAGGGCCGTGTCGCACCGGCCGAGGCGCGCACGCCCGAGCAGGCTGGCGCCGTAGGCCTGGCGCAGGAACTCATCGATGAACTGCAGGCCGCCGACGTCGTGGTGATCGGCTCGGCGATGATCAACTTCGCGCCCCCCACCCAGCTCAAGGCCTGGTTCGACTACGTGTTGTGGCCCGGCGTCACCGTCAAGTTCAGCGAAGCCGGCGCACAGGGGCTGATCACCGGCAAGAAGGTCTATCTGGTCACGGCCGCAGGCGGTCACTACGCCGAAGGGCCGATGGCGGCGATGGACTTCCAGTCCGGTTATCTGAAGCAGCTACTGGGTTTCGTCGGGATGACCGATGTCGAGCAGATCCGCATCGAGGGCGTCGCCTATGGCCCCGATGCCGTCAATGGCGCGATAGCCCAGGCCAGCGCACAGGTCGAACGCATCGCGGCCACGGCTTGAGCGATTCCTTTCGCATATCCGAGGAGAACTGCAGTGAGCGAACACCCCAACCGCGAAGAAGCCATCGAACTGGCCCGTACCTTTCTGACCACCATGGATGCCCAGGGCGATTTCTTTTCGCTCATGACCGACGACGTGGAATTGACCTTTCCCAAGTGGGGTACGGCGCAGGGCAAGGCCAATCTGGGCCCGTTCTTTCAGGCACTGGGCAGCTACGTCGCCGCGATCCGTCATCGGCCCGAGACCTTCCAGTTCCTGGTCGGCGAGCGCGATGGCCAGGCGCGCGTGTGCATCGAGGGCTTGAGCGAAGGCAAGCTGCATAACGGCAAGGCCTGGGCGGCGGGCCGCTTCAGCGTGATCTACGACTTCCGGGGCCGGCTGGTGAGCCGCATCGGCATCTATATCGATCCGGATTACGTCGACGACACAGCCGGCCACTATCCATGGTCGCGCCGTTGAAGGCTGAAGACGGTTTTCATTGATACACCCCATGAAGGATTCCAAGATGAAACGGCTTGAAGGCAAGGTCGCCCTCATCAGCGGTGGCGCGCGTGGTATCGGTGCGACCACCGCGCGCGTATTCGTGCAGGAAGGCGCGCGCGTGGTCATCGGCGATCTGCTGGACGCCGAGGGGCAGGCGCTGGCCCGCGAGTTGGGCGATGCCGTGCGTTTCGTGCATCTGGACGTCACGCAGCCGGCGCAATGGGATGCGGCGGTGGCGCTGGCACTGGCCGGATTCGGCAAGCTGGACGTGTTGCTCAACAACGCCGGCATCGCTCAGGGCGCGCCCATCGAGGATTTCAGTCACGAGGACTGGAACCGGCTGATCGGCATCAACCTGACCGGTACGTTCAATGGCATCAAGGCGGTGATCGCACCGATGAAGCAGGCTGGTGGCGGCGCCATCGTCAACCTGGCCTCCATTGCCGGCCTGCGCGGCTTTCCGAACCTGGCGGCCTACGTCAGCAGCAAGTTCGGCGTGACCGGCCTGACCAAGTCCGTGGCGCTCGATCTGGCGCCGTACAAGATCCGGGTCAATTCGGTTCATCCCGGCCTGACCGCAACGCCGATCCTGGCGCCGCTGCCCTCGCTGCCGACCCTGCCGATCCCGATGCACCGCGCGGCTGATCCGGTCGAGATCGCTCGTCTGATCGCCTTCGTCGCCAGCGATGAAGCGTCGTTCTCCACCGGTGCCGAGTTCGTCGCCGACGGCGGCGAGAACGCCGGGCATCCGGTGGACATGGACCTGTCGATGTAGGCGGCAGGCCACCACGGCGACAAACCAAGCTCCTATCAAGACGTGAGAAATCTCCAATGAAAAGTCGAAACATCACCGTCATCGGCGGAACCGGATACGCAGGCTCGGCCATCGCGCGCGAAGCGGCTCGACGTGGCCATGCGGTCACGGTGATCAGCCGCAATGCCCCTGCCGCGAAAATCGACGGGGTTCGCTACCTGGCCTCAGCGGCAACCGGGCCCGAAGCGTTGGCGGCGGTCGCAGGCGCCGACGTGGTCGTGGCCGCGCTGTCGCCGCGCGGCGACACGTTCGGGAAGCTGCCCAGCCTCTACGGTCAATTGGCACAACAGGCCGCCAGGGCCGGTGCGCGTTTCGTCGTGGTGGGCGGCTTTTCCTGCCTGAGGCCCGCGCCCGGCCTGCCGCGCATCATCGAAAACCCCGAAGGCTTCCCGCCCGAAGTACTGCCCGAGGCGCGGGAAAACCTGGATGTGCTGAACCTGCTGCTGGCCGATACCAGTGGCGTGGACTGGCTTTTTGCATGCCCGGGCCTGGAGTTCAGCGCCCTCACGCCAGGAGAGGACCTGGGCCGCTACCGGGTCGGCGACGATGTGGTGCTGCAAGACGACAATGGCAAGTCGGCGATCAGCGGCATCGATTTCGCCCGTGCCGTACTGGACGAGATCGAGGCACCGACGCGCCAACGCGCGCAGATTCATTTCGCCTACTGAACGCCACCATGACACGCCAGAGACGGATCAAATGTGATTCACAGGAGGGGCCTCATGGAGGCGATCGTCCCACCCGATAACGCGCCCGGTGCGCCGTCGCCTGGCCGGGTCGAGAAGCTGCTGCTGCGCTGGCTGGGCAAGGATGCCGAAATCAGCGCCGTCGACGTCTGGTCCGATCGTTTTCGCCTGATCGAGCTGCAAGGGGATGCCCTGCGCGAGGTCGCCTGGACGGCCGGCCAGAAGATTCAGGTCGCGCTGGGCGGCATGCGCGTGGCACGCACCTACACACCGATCGCCTGGGACAGCGTGCGCGGCAGCACGCGCTTTCTGGTCTTCCTGCACGGCGCTGCGCCCGGCAGCGACTGGGCCAGGACCGCTGCACCAGGGGCGCCTTGCCAGATCATCGGGCCGCGCCGTTCGGTCGATCTCGGCAGCGGCCATGCGCCCATCGTCCTGGTCGGCGACGAAACCGCCTTCGGCCTGGCTGCGGCGTTGCGGCACGCCCATCCGGAGCGTCAACTGACGGTGCTGCTGGAGGCGGGCAATCCACAAGAATGCAAACCGATCATCGAGCGTCTTGGCCTGGCAGACGCGTTGCTCGTCCAGCGCCAGGCCGATGAGGCACACCTGTCGGCGATCCAGGCGCATGCGACGGCGCAGGCCCACACCGAGGCCGTCTTCGTGCTGACGGGACGCGCCTCGGCCATCCAGCACGTGCAACGTGCGCTCAAACAGCACGGTGTCCGTCCATCACGCTGGCATGCCAAGGCGTATTGGGCATTGGGCAAGACGGGGCTGGATTGATTTTGATGCTTCGCGCGGAAAAGAACGCTGTCAGGCCTGCCACCGTCCCCACTGGGCTATGGAAGATCGTTGCCGTCGCAATCCTGGGCGCCTTCCTGGCACTGCTCAATTCCACGGTCGTCAACGTTTCCCTCTCCAGCCTGGCGGCGGAGTTCGATAGCACACTAGGGCAGATCCAGTGGGCGACCAGCGCCTACCTGCTGGCCATCGCAATGGTGTTGCCGCTGACGGGCTGGCTGGTCCAGCGGCTGGGTATCCGGCGTCTGTACCTCGCCTGCTTTGCCGCCTTCATGCTGACGTCCCTGCTGTGCGGACTGGCCTGGTCGGCTTCGTCGCTGGTGGTACTGCGTGTGCTCCAAGGCCTGAGCGCGGGGATGTTGGCCCCCCTGGCGCAATTGACCATGGCACGTAGCGCCGGCGAGCAATTGGCGCGTGTTTCCGGCTATGCGGCAGCCACCATCGTGCTGGCACCACTGCTGGGGCCGCTGGTCGCCAGCGCGGTGCTGACCCACGCATCCTGGCACTGGCTGTTCTGGATGAACGTGCCGATTACCCTGATCGCCATCCTGATGGCCTGGCGCTTTCTGCCGGCCGAAGCAACGCGTGGCCCGCAGGCGCCACCCCTGGACTGGCTGGGCCTGGCCTTGATTGCACCGGGCATCGCCTTGGCCTTGTCCGGCCTGGAACGGCTCGACACCCCGGCCGGAGCCACCATGGTGGCGTTCGCGCTCGCCCTGTTGGTTGGCTTTTTCTGGCACAGCCGCCGCGCCGAAAGCAGCCTGCTTGATCTCACGCTGTTCGCCCAGCCGGTATTCCGCGCATCGGCATGGACGCAATTCCTGCTCAATGGCGCCATCATCGCCACCCAGGTGCTGATTCCGCTGTACTTCGTACATGCCACGGGGCGCCCGCCGGCCGATGTGGGCTGGATGCTGGCGCCGCTGGGCGTGGGCATGATGGGCGCGTTCGCCTGCATGGGCTGGCTGACCGGCCGCCTCGGATACCGGGCGGTCGCCACCGGCGGCGCTCTGCTTGCAGCGGTTGGTGCAGGGCTGTTCATCCTGGCTGCGGCAGGTTCTGCGCATCTGGCTTTCCTCCTGCTGGGGCTGTCCCTGATTGGCGCGGGTCAAGGTGCAGTCGGCATCCCCTCCACCACTGCCGCCTACACAGCCGTTGAACGGTCGCAGTTGCCGATGGCAACCACGGCCCTCAACGTGGTTCAGCGGCTGGGTGGCCCGGTCATGGCGACAGTCTGCGCCCAGTTGCTGGCATGGCGGCTGGCCGCCGAGCCGCAGGGGGGTGACGCTTACCTGCAGATTCTCTGGATATTGGCACTACTGCATGCTGTTTGCGCGATAAGTACTTTACGTTTACCCGCAACCCAACAGAAAAAAATCGGCGAAAGTTAAACAACCTGACACCGGATGGGCGTGTGTCGTGAACGCGCGCCAGGGCCAGGATCGGTCCTTTCAACAAGTGTCCGCGAAAGCGGCTTCTACACCGCTTTCGCCGATAGGCTCCGCCAGCCGCTCCACCAGAAAGGCCACGAAGGCCCTGACCTTGGCCGGCTGGATCAGTCCATGGGGAAACACGGCATGCAGTTCTGGGCAGCGACCGCGCCAGTCCTGCATCACCCGGACCAAGCGGCCCTGCTTCACCAGGGCGTGCACCCGCGCATCGGTGACTAGCATCAGCCCCTGACCAGCCAGCAGTGCCGGCTTGAGTGGCTCCAGATCGTCGGCCACCATGACGGGCCGGACGGGGTAGAGATGAAGTGGAGACCCCTCGCTTTGCAGCGACCAGACCCAAGGCGCGGCAGCATCGGCAAGCGCGTTTTGCGCGAAACGGCTGACAAGCGCTCGGTGAGTGGCAAGATCCTCCGGCACCTGTGGGGCGCCCCATTGCGCCACGTAGGCAGGACTCGCATAGATATGGTTGGACAGGCTGGTGACGCGCCGTGTCACCAGGCCGGAATCGGGCAGAGGCCCAAGCCGAAGTGCCAGATCAAAGTCCGGCGAAGGCATGTTCTCGACGTGGTGGCTCAGCGCCACGTCAAGGATCACCTCCGGATGTTGCTGCTGGAAAGCCGGCAATAGCGGTCCGATCAACTCCGGCATCACCCCCAGGCTGGCCGTGATGCGTAGCGTCCCACGCGGGATGGATTGCAGCTCGCGGGCAGCAGCCTCGGCCTCTTGAAGCCGGGTCACCAAGGGCTGACAGTGGGTGTAGAAGGCACGTCCCGCTTCGGTCAACTCCATCCGCCGCGTGGTGCGCTGCAGGAGCTGTACCCCCAACCGCTCTTCCAGGGCACGAAGCCGTCGGCTGACGGATGTCTTGGGGAGTGCCAAGGTATCGGCACCGGCGGTGATGCTTCCGCGCTCGACCACCTTCACGAAAATCAACCAATCGCCGGCGCTGTTCGGATCGAGATGCATGGATTGTGTCCGTGGCGGCACAGTATCGGCCGGAATGGATCTTTATTGGGCTGGCTGCAGTGCCTATCGTAGGCCCATGAAAAATCCATCGAACTCCAGCCGTCAAGTACCGGACGCTCGCGCCAGCATAGCGCTGTCCCAGGAATTCAAGATTGGCGAGGCGCGGGTGCAGTCCATCGACGAAACCGTGTTGGGCGGCCTGGATCTGTCGATGTTGTTTCCGGATGGCGATGCGGGCCTGCTGGCCGCGCAGCAGGCTCAGCGCCCCATGCTGGCCGAGCTGGTGATCCGTAGCTGGCTGGTACGCTGGCAGGGGCGCACCGTACTCATCGACACCGGCATTGGCAACGGCAAGAGCCGCCCGTTCAGTGCGCTTTTTGATCGCCTGGACAATCCGTTTCTGGAGCGGCTGGCCGCAGTGGGTGTGGCACCTGACGAAGTTGACGCCGTGTTGCACACCCACCTGCATGTGGACCACGTGGGTTGGAACACGGTATGGGAACCGGATACTTCCTTGGCGCAAGGAGGTCGGTGGCGGCCAACGTTTCCACGCGCCCTGCATGTGATGCCAGCCGAAGAGCTGGCCTTCTTCGACACCCCTGCCGCTGAAGCGCGCCGCATGGTGTTTGAGGACAGTGTGCAGCCGGTGCTTTCGGCTGGGCAGGTCCAGACGGTGGGGCGCACAGGGGGGACCGTGCTGGGCGGGTTCCGTTTCTGGCCTACACCGGGACATAGCGTGGGACACATGGCCATCGAGTTGGAGTCCGGCGGAGAGCGTGCGCTGTTTTCCGGCGATGTGATGCACAGCCCGGTGCAAGTCGCGGCACCGCAATGGAGCTCGGTGTTCTGCGCGGATCGGGCGCAGGCAATACGCACCCGCGAAGCGCTGCTGACGAATGCGTCACAGGGGAGAACCCTCCTCTTCAGCGCGCATTTCGCCGGTAGCGGCGCAGGCCGGGTGGAGCAGGATGGCAATCGCTGGCGCTGGCGCGAAGGCTGATGGGATCGATCACCCGCCGGATCTTTGGCGGGAATGCAAACAACGGCGGAGGCGACAACGTGGCTTGCCCGCCACTGCGAAAGAACACCGACGATGCAGCGGCATCCTCGGACTGCCTGCGCAGCGGATCATCGGCATTGCCGCCGGGTGACGCATAAAAAAGCCCCGCGCCGAAGCGCGGGGCGACCGAGAGTGGCAGCATCGGCATCCTCGCCAACCGCTGCGATCCGGCACCGGGAGGTACGCGGCGGCCGTGACGCGGCCGCCGCGACGGAGTGCCTCAGTACGCGGCCTTCAGGCTGACGCCGGAGAACGTGCTGTAGGCCTTGACCCGGACGTAGTAGGTGCCGGTCGACGGGGCGCTGATGGTGCAGGTCTCGTTGTTGCCGGTGAGGTACGGACGGCAGGCGTAGGTCGAGTCGGTCGGCGCGCTGCCGAGGCGCACGTACAGATCGGCATCGCCGCTGCCGCCGGAGATGGTCACGGTCAGCGTGCTGCTGCCGGACGGCACGTTCACGGTGTAGTTCAGCGAGGAGCCGGAACTGGCGCTGAGCCCGGTGACCGCCACGCCGTTCTGCAACACGGTATCGCTGCCGCCACCGCCGCTGCCGCCATTCGCCGCTGCGGTCACCGCCGCGTTGGCGTCGAGCAGGCCCGCGCCGCAACCCTGCGTGCAGGAGAAGCTGGCCGCGGTGCTCTTGATGGTGCTCTCCACCTGCGCCGGGGTCAGCGCGGTCGGCGCCACCGACTGCATCAGCGCGACCACACCGGCCACGTGCGGGGTCGCCATCGAGGTGCCGTTGTAGGAGGCGTAGCTCGGGTTGCCCGGAGTGGTGGTGCCGTCGTTGAGCGTGGACAGGATGCTCGAGCCCGGTGCGGAGATGTCGATGCCCGCGCCGTAGTTCGAGTAGCTGGCCTTGGCCCGCGACGAGGTGGTGGCGGCCACCGCGATCACGTTGTTGCAGTTGGCCGGCACCGAGCTGGACACGTTGGTCGAGCTGTTGCCCGCCGCCACCACCACCGTGGTGCCGCGACCGACCGCGCCGTTGATGGCGTTCTGGTAGGTGGTCGAGCAGGTGCCGCTGCCGCCCAGCGACATGTTGATCACTTCGGCCGGGTTCTGGTTGGCCGGCACGCCGCTGACGGTGCCGCCGGAGGCCCAGGTGATCGCATCGGCGATGTCGGAGGTGTAGCCGCCGCACTTGCCGAGCACGCGCACCGGCAGGATCTTGGCCTTGAACGCGGTGCCGGCCACGCCGGTGCCGTTGTTGGTGACCGCGGCGATGGTGCCGGCCACGTGGGTGCCGTGCCAGCTGGAATTGGAGGCGGGCGAACCGGAGTAGCACTCGCCGGCGGCAGCCCAGTCGCCTTCGTCGGCCGGGTTGCTGTCGCGGCCGTCGCCGTCGCGTGCGGCATCCGCATCGCTGATGAAGTCGTAGCCTTGCAGGACGTTGGCGTTGAGATCGGGGTGGCTGGTGATGCCGGTGTCGATCACCGCCACGACCACGCCGTCGCCGGTGGCCTTGTCCCAGGCCGGGCGCACGTTGATGCCGGCGTTGGTGGTGCCGAAGGCCCACTGGTCGCCCAGGCGCGGATCGTTCGGGGTCAGCGCGATGGTCATGCGCTGGTCGACCTCGACGTACTCGACGTTCGGGTCGGCGGCGATCTGCCGCATCAGCGTCTCGGCCTCGGCGCGGTCCAGCGGACGGCTGGCCTTGACCACTTCCGGCCCGACCGCCAGGCGGCGCAGGGGGGTCAGGCCGAGCGCACGGCCGTTCTTGGCCGGCAGCGCGGCGGCGGCCGACTGCAGCGTCGCGCGCAGCGCCGCCGAGGGCGCCGCAGCGGCGGCGGACGCGCTGGAAATGCTGACCGGCGCGGCATCGCGGGTCTTGACGATGAAGCGCTGTACGGTCGGTTCGGAAGACAGGCCGGAGAGGTTCACGTCACCGGCGAAGGCGGGGGTGGCCAACAGCAGCGAGGTGAGAGCGGAGGCGCCCAGCACGACCAGCCACGGACGCTGGCGCGACCCACGATGCGACATTTCGGACATTCGGACTTCCTTTCGGTTGAGTAGCCGCCTGATGGCGGTGTTCCGCGCCGCACCGGTCCGGTCGAAACCTGAACCTGGCGTGCGTTGCGAGCCCGGTCGGATGGCGTGTTGCCGACCATTCATCGACGCTAGCTCAGTACAAGCGCGTATGGAGCAGGACGTGACGGAAATCCGTTGTACAAAACGAGGAAATGCAACAATCGTCGAAGTCACAAAGAGAACTGCACCTCATTTTTGCTGCGGCGCAACATAGAAAGACGCCAAACTTTGCAAATCAGGGGCAGCTTTTTGGCTCCCGCGCGACACACGGGACAAAAAAAGGAGACAGTGGATACAGACGACAGAGGTCGCCTGCATGGCAGCCCATCATCGGGACGGACACCAAATGTCCGGGGAGCGGACTCCCGGGAAGGCGCGGAAGCGGGGGCGGCGACACATCGCACGCCCCGGCGCACCAGCGCGGACCTCGCCGGTGATGGCCAATGCTGTCGGATCATGCGCCAAGGGGCATGAGGTCCATTCGCCAGGGCGGCCGACAGCCGCCCCAGCGTTGGGCGTTCGGCTCAGCCCAGCCGCACCAGCCAGCCGTGGCGGTCGGCGACGCGGCCGTACTGGATGTCGGTCAGTTCCTGGCGCAGCGACAGCGTCACCGGGCCGGTCGGGGCGGTCAGGTCGCCCACCGCGAAGTCCTTGCCCTTGAGCTGCCCGATCGGGGTCACCACCGCAGCGGTGCCGCAGGCGAACACCTCGGCGATCTCGCCCGAGGCCACGCCGTCGCGCCACTCGTCGATGCTCACCTGCCGCTCCACCACCTGCATGCCGCGGTCGCGGGCCAGTTGCAGGATGCTGTCGCGGGTGATGCCTTCCAGGATGCTGCCCGACAGCGCCGGGGTGACCAGGCTGCCGTCGCGCATCACCAGGAACACGTTCATCCCGCCCAGTTCCTCGATGTACTTGCCCTCGACCGGGTCGAGGAACAGCACCTGCGAGCAGCCCTGCGCCTGCGCCTGCTGCTGCGGCAGCAGCGAGGCAGCGTAGTTGCCGCCGCACTTGGCCGCGCCGGTGCCGCCCTTGGCGGCGCGCGCGTAGTCGGTGGACAGCCAGATCGCCACCGGCGCCACGCCCTTGGCGAAATAGGCGCCGGCCGGGCTGGCGATGACGTAGTAGCCGGCCTTCTGCGCGGCGCGCACGCCCAGGAAGGCCTCGTTGGCGATCATGAACGGACGGAAATACAGGCTGGTCTCCGGCGCCGACGGCACCCAGGCCGCGTCGACCGCGATCAGCTGCCGCAGCGATTCCACGAACAGGTCCACCGGCAGCTCCGGCAGCGCCAGGCGCTGCGCCGAGCGCTGCAGGCGCTTGCCGTTGGCCTCCGGGCGGAAGGTCCAGATCGAGCCGTCGGCATGGCGGTAGGCCTTGATGCCTTCGAAGATCTCCTGGCCGTAATGCAGCACCGACGCGGCCGGGTCCAGCGCCAGCGGGCCGTAGGCACGCACTTCGGCGTCGTGCCAGCCCTGCTCGCGGCTCCATTCGATGGCGACCATGTGGTCGGTGAAATAGTTGCCGAAGCCCGGCGCGGCGAGGATCTGCGCGCGCGCCTCGGCGCTGCGCGCGGCGGTGGACGGGGTCAGGCGGAACTGCGTGGACGGCTCGGTAGCGGACACCGGGAATTCCTGTGGTAGTCGAGGGATGGCCAGGGCCGCAGCGTCGCGGGGACGGCAGCGGCGGCGCCCGATCGGGCTCCGTCGCGACGCGCGAGGCGTCGCGCGCGGGTCAGAGCATGCCGGTTTCCAGGCGCGCGGCCTCGGACATCATATGTCGGCCCCACGGCGGATCGAACACCAGCTCGACGTCGGCCTCGGCGATGGTCGGGATCATTTCCAGCTTGCTGCGCACGTCATCGACCAGGATCTCGCCCATGCCGCAGCCGGGCGCGGTCAGGGTCATCTTGACCTCGACGGTGCGCTGGCCATCGTCGCGCGCGTGCATGGTCACGTCGTAGATCAGCCCCAGATCGACGATGTTGAACGGGATCTCGGGGTCGAAGCAGGTGCGCAGCTGCTGCCAGATCAGGGCTTCCACCTGCTCGTCGCCGGCGCCCTCGGGCAGTTCCAGCCCCGGCGGCGGCTCCTTGCCGATGGCGTCGCCGTCCTTGCCGGCGATGCGGAACAGGTTGCCCTCCACGAACACCGTGTAGCTGCCGCCCAGGGCCTGGGTGATATAGCCATAGCTGCCGGCCGGCAAGGTCACCGCGTCGCCCTGCGGCACCATCACCGCGGCGCAATCGCGTTCGAATTGGACAGGTTCGCTGCTGCGTGAGTACATGGGGGCGATATGGGGCCAGGCCCCGCCGGTGCAAGTCGTGCAGTTTATCCGAGTGCGCAGGGCGCGCGCCGGAAGTATCCTGTACGTCTTCTCCGGGAACATCGAATGCCGCCTTCCTCCACGCCGGCCAGGTCCTCGCACTGGCTGTGGCCCCTGCTGCTCGTCATGGGCTGTTTCACCGCACTGATCGCCTGGTTGCTGGTGGCGCTGTCGCTGGGTCGCCAGGCCGGCTGGATGGCCGTGGTGGTGGCGCTGGAGATCGCCTGGATGCTGCGCCTGGGCGGCCTGCCGCGCGGGCCGCTGCGCATCGCGGTGGCGATGGTCGCCACGGTCCTGGTGATCATCGCCGCCAACTGGGGCATTGCCGCCGCGCAGATGGGCGCCGGGCTGGGCCTGAACGTGTGGGATTCGTCGCTGAAGATGGGCGCCCACTACGCCTGGACCCTGACCCTGCTGGCCAACAGCCCCGGCGATCTGCTGTGGCTGGGCATCGGCGTGGCCGCGGCGTATTTCAGCGCGCGCTGAGCCAAGGCCGGGAGCGCGGCGGACGCCGCTGGCGTGGCGCGGCCTGAGGGCATCCCGATCATCCGCCCTCGCGCTGAAGCGCATCGCTCTTTGTAGGAGCGGCTTCAGCCGCGATGGGCGTTACCGGTAAGGTCCGGTCGCGGCTGAAGCCGCTTGTGTCAAATAAGGGTCTATCGTTGCAGGTGAGAGCGGAGTGCGGCAGGCCGTTTAGCCGTAGTGCCAGCAAGCACGAGTAGGAGTCAGCGCCGCCGCACCCCGTGTCTCCTGCTTCATCAGCCCGAACAGTTGCCCGAGTCGCGAGCTCGAACTCCACAAGCATGGGCGTCGGCAGGAGTGCTCTCGTGCCTGAGTCTACTGCGGAGAACGTCTATGCGGCGCTATGTCGGAATCGATATATCCAAGGCCGAACTGGTCATTCATGTCCTGCCGGACGAGCAGACCTGGACCCAACCCAATACGCCACAGGGGCAGCGAGCGCTGGCCCAACGCCTGGCCGAGCTGGGCTGCGAGCGGATCGTGCTGGAAGCCAGTGGCGGCTACGAACATGCCGTGCTGCAGGTGCTCCGAGAGGCGAACCTGCCGGCAGTGCGGATGGCCGCCGATCGTCCGCGCAAGCTCGCCCAGGCCTTGGGCCTGCATGCCAAGACCGATGCCCTGGACGCGCGCCTGCTGGCCATCGCCGCCCAGCACATCCCGACCATGCCCGCGCCCGTGGTACCTGAGCACCAGCAGTCTCTTCGCGAACTACTGGACCTGCGTGCCACCCTGGTGGGCCAGCGCGATGCCCATCGGCGGCGCCTGGAGCACATCACCAGCGCCAAGGTGCAACACCGCTGCCGAGAGGTGATCGCCCTGCTGAACCAGCAGATCCAGACGTTGACGCAGGAGATCGAGCAGCAGGGCAAGACCTGCTCGAGCCTACCCAAGGTGCCTGGGCTCGGCACGATCCTGCGCGCGGTTCTGGCCGCGCGGCTGCCAGAACTAGGCACGCTGCCGCCACGCAAGCTCGCTGCCCTGGTCGGGCTGGCCCCGTTCAATCACGACAGCGGCTGCTGGAAAGGCCAACGCCGCATCAAAGGCGGACGTGCCGACGTGCGGCGCGTGCTGTACATGGCCACCTGGGCCAGCATCCGTGCCAAATCCCCCTTGGCCAACACTTACGCGCGCCTGCGCGCAGGCGGCAAACCGGCCAAGGTCGCCATCGTCGCCTGTATGCACAAGTTCCTGCGCTGGCTCAACGCCATCGTGCGCGATCACGCGCCATATGCTCCTCCTGTCATCGCAGGTGCATGACAGTTGACTCCTACGACTCCGGCTTACCCGCCTGCAACGGCTCAGTGGCCGCCGCCGTCCAGCGCCTTCAGTTCACTGACCAGCGCGCCGGCCGCCTCGGCGCCGTCGCCGTAGAGCATGCGGGTGTTGTCGGCATAGAACAGCGCGTTCTCGATGCCGGCGAAGCCGGTGCCCTTGCCGCGCTTGATGACGATGACGTTCCTGGAATTGACCACGTCCAGGATCGGCATGCCGTAGATCGGGCTGGCCGGGTCGGTCTTGGCCACCGGGTTGACCACGTCGTTGGCGCCGATCACCAGCGACACGTCGGTGCTGGCGAACTCGGGGTTGATGTCGTCCATGTCGGCGATCAGGTCGTACGGCACGCCGGCCTCGGCCAGCAGCACGTTCATGTGCCCGGGCATGCGCCCGGCCACCGGATGGATCGCGAACTTGACCTTGACCCCGCGCTCGATCAGCCGCTGCGCCAGTTCCCAGATCTTGTGCTGCGCCTGCGCCACCGCCATGCCGTAGCCGGGCACGATCACCACGCGCTCGGCATAGGCCATCATCGCCGCCACGTCGCCGGCCTCGATCGGCTTCTGGCTGCCGGCGATCGCCTGCGCCTGGCCACCACCGCCGAAGTTGGAGAACAGCACGCCGCGGATCGGCCGGTTCATCGCCTTGGCCATCAGCCGGGTCAGCAGGATGCCGGCCGCGCCGACCATCATGCCGGCGATGATCAGCGCCTCGTTGCCGAGCACGTAGCCCTCGAACGCCACCGCCAGGCCGGTGAAGGCGTTGTACAGCGAGATCACCACCGGCATGTCGGCGCCGCCGATCGGCAGGGTCATCAGCACGCCCAGGGCCAGTGCCAGCACGAAGAACAGCACGATCGCCAGCGGACTCAGGCTGATCGCGGCCCACGCGCCAACGGCCAGCATCGCCACGCACACCAGCAGGTTGAACGCCTGCTGCCCGGGGAAGGTGACGCGCTTGTCCAGGCGCCCGTCGAGCTTGGCCCAGGCGATGATCGAGCCGGACAGCGACACCGCGCCGATCGCCGAGCCGATCACCGCCAGCGCCAGCGTGGTGGCGTCGGGCTGGCGTGCGGCCAGCGCGGCGATCGCAGCCTCGCTCCAGTGGGTGGTGTCACGGCGCATCAGGAACGAGAAGCGCAGCAGTTCCACCGCACCGATCGCCGCCGCGGAGCCGCCGCCCATGCCGTTGTACAGCGCGACCATCTGCGGCATGTCGGTGATCGCGACCTTCTTGGCCGAGATCCATGCCGCGGCGGTGCCGAGCGCGATCGCCAGCACGATCAGCGGCAGGTTGTGCAGGCCCGGCAGCAGGAAGGTGGCGGCGGTCGCCAGCAGCATGCCGAAGCCGGCCCAGCGGATGCCGCTGCGCGCGGTCCTGGGCGAGGCCATGCGCTGCAGGCCGAGCAGGAACAGGGTGGCGGCGACCAGGTAGCTGCTCTTGATCAGGATCGGCAACAGTTCCATCAGCAGGCGTGCTCCGAAAAAGGACATCTGCCCGAGCGGCAGCAAGTAGGAAAGAAAGACCAGCGCGATGCCGAGCAACGCGAGCAAGGCGGCCACGGCCAGCGCCGCGGCGAGGCGCCACTGCCGCGCATTCAATCCTTGGCTTTGGTCTTGGCGGCGTCCGGCTTGCTGGACTTGAACATGTCGAGCATGCGCTCGGTCACCACGTAGCCGCCGGCGGCATTGCCGGCGCCGAGCAGCACCGCGACGAAGCCGATGACCTTTTCGAGGGTGGTGTCGGCATGGCCCAGCACCACCATCGCGCCGATCAGCACAATGCCGTGGATGAAGTTGGAACCGGACATCAGCGGGGTGTGCAGGATCACCGGCACCCGCGAGATGATCACATGCCCGGCGATGGCCGCCAGCATGAAGATGTACAAGGCCACGAACCCGTCGCTCATCGCACTGTTCTCCCGGGCGCCGCGCCCGTCCGCCGCATCATAACCGTCTGCTGAACCGCTGTGCGATGCCGCCGTGCCGTGCCACCAGGCCCGCGGCGTCCGGCCGGTCAACCGCGGCCGCCGCGGCGCGTTAACCACGGCATCCCCCCGCCAGGAAGCTAAGCTGTGCTGGTGAGCACGCCCGCCCTCGCACCGCCGTCGACCGATGCCGACACCGCGCAGCGCCCGCTGCCGGCGTCGCTGGATGCGTTCCTGGCCGAGATCGGGCCGCGCGCGTTCCGCTTCGCCGAAGCCGGCCTGCGCCAGCGCGAGGACGCGCTGGATGCGGTGCAGGACGCGATGATCAAGCTGCTGGCCTACCGCGAGCGCCCGGCGCAGGAATGGACGCCGCTGTTCTGGAGCATCCTGCGCCGGCGCATCATCGACCTGCAGCGCCGCCGCAATTTCCGCCTGCGCTTCTGGGCGCCGACCAGCGAACGCGACGCGGACAGCCCGCCGGACTGGGCCGACGACGGCCCCAATCCGTCCGAGCAGCACGAGCGTCGGCAGACCCATGCGCGCCTGGTGACGGCGCTGCGCGCACTGCCGGCCCGGCAGCGCGAGGCCTTCACCCTGCGCGTGCTGGAGGAGCTGGACGTGGCCACCACCGCACGCGCGATGGGCTGCTCGGAAGGCTCGGTAAAAACCCATCTGTCGCGCGCCCGCGAGGCGCTGCAGAAACAACTGGAGGACGTCCGATGACATCCGATCCCATCCGCTCCGCGGACTTCGACGCGCGCCTGCGTACCGTCCACCAGGCCAGTTTGCAGGCCCTGCCCGCGCCGACCCTGGCGCGGCTGCGCGCCGCGCGCCAGCAGGCCAGCCAGACGCGCACGGCGCCATTCCTGCACCGGGGCTGGCTGCTGGCGGCGGTGCCGGCGCTGCTCGGTGCGGCGCTGGGCGTGCACCTGCTGCTGCGCCCGGCGCCGTCGTTGCCGATCACCACCGCCAGCGTCGTCGCCGGCACGACCGCAGTGGCACCCACGCCGACGGGCGCCAGCGCAAGCACGGACAGCGACCAGGCCGCGAGTGCGACCGCGATGCTGGACGAAAATCCCGACCTGTACCTGTGGCTGGGGTCCGATACCTCGCTCGCAATGGAATGAACCCGATGACTCGCCTGATCCGATATTCCCTGGTGCTGGCGCTGCTGGCCGGAAGCGCCGCCCCGGCCTTCGCCGCGCCGCCCCCGCCACCGCCTTTCGCCGCAGATCGCGACGACGATACCGGCCCGCCGCTGCCCGACTGGGAACACCTGAGCCCGCAGCAGCGCGAGTTACTGATCGCGCCGCTGCGCCAGCGCTGGAACGACACCCCGCAGCAACGCCGGCGCATGTTCGAGCATGCGCAGCGCTGGCAGTCGATGACCCCGGAACAACGCGAGCAAGCGCGCAAGGGTGCCCGCCGCTACGAGGACATGAACCCGCGACAGCGCGAGGAGGCGCGGGTGCTGTTCGACCGCATGCGTGCGCTGCCGCCGGAGCAGCGCAAGGCGCTGCGCGACCGTTGGGAAGCGATGACGCCGGCGCAACGCGCTGCCTGGATCCGTGCCAATGCCGGCCCGGACGAGCGGCCGCCGCCGGATGCTTCCAGGTAAGCGAACCGCGGCGCCGGTCCAAGCCTGATGCGCATGCGCGCGCGTCCTCGCATCGCCGGGTACGGCGCATGGACTCCAGCGCCGCAGAAAGCACCTCGCGTAGGAGCGGCTTCAGCCGCGACCGGGTTTACCGGGAAGGGCGTCGCGGCTGAAGCCGCTCCTACGGAAGTCGCCCTCCAGTCGCGATGCGGCGTTTTCGGTGGCGCCCGTCGCCCCTACACGGGCGACCGTGCCCGCAGATCAGCGCCGACCGAGCCGGCGCCCGACCATCGCGGCCGCGCTCATGCCGTCCAGCGCGTCTTCGCCAGCAGTTCGTCGTTCCAGTCGTAGGCGATCGCGCCGTCCTTCAGGAACAGCGCGACGAAGTTGTAGACGTTGCGCGCGTACATCTCGCTGGCATGCACCGCGCCCATGCTGGCCAGGTCCAGCGGACCGGCGATGGTCACCCCGGCGTGCTCGATGGTCTCGCCCGGCAGGGTCAGTTCGCAGTTGCCGCCGGTCTCGGCGGCCAGGTCGACCACCACGCTCCCCGGTTTCATGCCGGCGACCATCGCCGCGCTAAGGATCTTCGGTGCCGGCCGCCCCGGCACCGCGGCGGTACACACCACCACGTCGATGCCCTTCAGGTGCTCGGCCAGGCGACGCTGCTGCTCCGCGCGTTCGTCGTCGGTGAGTTGCCGCGCGTAGCCGCCCTCGCCGGCGGCGCTCACCCCCAGGTCGAGGAACTTGCCGCCCAGCGACTCGATCTGCTCGCGGGTTTCCGGGCGCACGTCGAAGCCTTCCACCTGCGCCCCCAGGCGCTTGGCGGTGGCGATGGCCTGAAGGCCGGCCACGCCGGCACCGACGATCAGCACCTTGGACGGGCGAATGGTGCCGGCCGCGGTAGTCAGCATCGGGAAGAAGCGCGGCGCCAGCTGCGCGGCGATCAGGGTGGCCTTGTAGCCGGCCATGCCGGCCTGCGAACTGAGCACGTCCATGGCCTGCGCACGGGTGGTGCGCGGCAGCCGCTCCAGCGGAAAGGCGACCAGTTGCCGTGCCTGCAGCGCCGCCGCGCGCGCCGGATCGGCCTGCGGCTGCAGGATGCCGACCACGCCGGCGCCCTCCTTCAACTGCTCCAGCGCCAGCGCCGGCAGCGGCTGCACGCACAGCACCAGATCCGCCTGCGCCGGGCTGTCGGCATCGGCCAGGCTGGCGCCGGCGGCGAGATACGCGTCATCGACGAACCCGGCCGATACGCCGGCCTGCGGCTCGACCCGCACCTGCGCGCCCAGCGCGACCAGTTTCTTGACCGTCTCCGGCGTGGCCGCCACGCGGCGTTCGCCCTGCGCCGATTCCTTCACCACCAGCACCTGCACTGCCATGCGATTCCCCGTGCCTGAGTCCGTCGTCCGCGCCGATCCTACAGCGTCCGCACGCCGGGTGGAGGCTCGCCCCCTGCCGGGCGGCGCGGGTCGACGGGTCGGCATGCCGGAAACACGGACGTGCTGGCGTCCGCCGCGCTCCATGCGCGTCTGTGAGGAAAAGACTCTCCCGATGCACCCGCGCGCATCACCGCGTCGGGATGGGACCAGCCGGCCAGGAACATGTGCAGCGGCGACATGCGGTCGCCAACGGGGAACCACCGCAGGCGCGACCGGTTCACCAGTGACGCCTCGTCGCGGTGGAAGACGAACGCAGCAACGCCATGTCGCCTTGGATTGGGTGGCACAACGGCAGAAGCCAGCAAGGCGCCTGCCGTTGTGGATCGCGCCTGGGCCTACAGGATGTACCGGCTCAGGTCCGGATCCTGTACCAGTTCGCCCAGGTGCGCGTCGACATAGGCCGCGTCCACCGTGACGCTCTGTCCATCGCGGTCGGGGGCTTCGTAGCTCAGCGTGTCGAGCAGGCGCTCGAGCACGGTGTGCAGGCGCCGCGCACCGATGTTCTCCTGGCGCTCGTTGACCAGGAACGCGATCTCCGCCAGGCGCGCGATGGCGTCGTCGGTGAAGCGCAGGCTCACGCCCTCGGTCAGCAGCAGCGCTTCGTATTGCTTGGTCAGCGCCGCCTTCGGCTCGGTGAGGATGCGGATGAAGTCGTCCTTCGACAGCGCCGACAGCTCCACCCGGATCGGGAAGCGACCCTGCAGCTCCGGAATCAGATCGCTGGGCTTGGCCAGATGGAACGCGCCGGAGGCGATGAACAGGATGTGGTCGGTCTTGACCGTGCCGTACTTGGTGCTGACGTTGGACCCTTCCACCAGCGGCAGCAGATCGCGCTGCACGCCTTCGCGGGAGACGTCGCCGCCGGTGGCACCGGCCTCGCTGCGCTTGGCCACCTTGTCGATCTCGTCGATGAACACGATGCCGTGCTGTTCGCAGGCCTCGATCGCCGCGGCGCGCACGTCGTCCTCGTTGACCAGCTTGCCGGCCTCTTCCTCGATCAGCAGCGGCCGCGCGGCCTTGATGGTCAGCTTGCGCGACTGCGACTTGCCGCCGCCCAGGTTGGAGAACATCTGCCGCAGCTGCTGGCCCATTTCCTCCATGCCCGGCGGGGTCATGATGTCCATGCTGACGTTGACCGCGACATCCAGTTCGATCTCGCGCTCGTCCAGTTCGCCGGCACGCAGCATGCGCCGGAACTTGCTGCGGGTGTCGCTGTCCTGCGCCGACGGTTCGTTGCGCGCGGCTTCCGGATCGAAGCCGATGCCGGCGCTGCGCCGCGGCAGCAGCGCATCGAGGATGCGGTCTTCGGCGCGCTCCTCGGCCTGCGTGCGCACGCGGGTCTTGGCCTGCTCGCGGTACAGCTTGACCGCGGTATCGGCCAGGTCGCGCACGATCTGCTCCACGTCCTTGCCGACGTAGCCGACCTCGGTGAAGCGCGTGGCCTCGACCTTGACGAACGGCGCATTGGCCAGCGTCGCCAGGCGCCGCGCGATCTCGGTCTTGCCGACACCGGTGGGACCGATCATCAGGATGTTCTTCGGCATCACTTCGTTGCGCAGCGCATCGGGCAACTGCATGCGCCGCCAGCGGTTGCGCAGCGCGATCGCTACCGCGCGCTTGGCCTCGTGCTGGCCGACGATGTGGCGGTCAAGTTCCTGCACGATCTCGCGCGGGGTCATGGTGCTATGGGTATCGGTCATGGTCGGGAAATCGAAGAGGGAATCGGGAATGGAGAATCGGGAATGGGAAAGCAGGCGTCATCGTTAACGGAGACGAGAACCGCTGTTGCGATTCCCCAGTCCCCATTCCCGATTCACAGCTCTTCCACCACCACATTGCGATTGGTGTAGATGCAGATGTCGCCGGCGATGTTCAGTGCTTCGACGGCGATGGTGCGCGCGTCCAGCGTGGTGTGGCCGAGCAGCGCGCGTGCGGCCGACAGGGCGTAGGAGCCGCCGGAGCCGATGGCGATGATGCCGTCCTCCGGTTCGATCACGTCGCCGGTGCCGCTGATGATCAGCGAGGTCTCCTTGTCGGCCACCGCCAGCAGCGCCTCGAGCTTGCCAAGGCGGCGCTCGGTGCGCCAATCCTTGGCCAGTTCGACTGCGGCGCGGGTCAGTTGGCCGTGCTTCTCCAGCTTGGCCTCGAACAGCTCGAACAGGGTGAACGCATCGGCAGCGGCGCCGGCGAAGCCGGCCAGCACCTGGCCCTCGCGGCCGAGCCGGCGCACCTTGCGCGCATTGCCCTTCATCACGGTATGGCCCAGGGTCACCTGGCCGTCGCCGGCCACGGCGACGCGGCCATCGCGGCGTACCGACAGGATCGTGGTGGCGTGGAAAACATTGGGGTTCTGACTGGGATCCATGCGGCCTCCGGAGCGATGACTCAGGTGTGGGGGCTGGCGGCGCGCGGTTCAAGCGTCGCCGCGAGCCGATGGGTCATCGCCGAGCCAGGCATGCGCCGGCCGCGCCGGATCGACGGCGATGCCCCAGGCAAGATGCCAATCTTCGCCCTCGGTCTCGATCGGATGCGGGGTGCGTCCGGCCCCATTGCCGCAGGCCAGATCGTTTGCCGCGCAATCGCGGTCGCAGCCCCAGCACAGCGGTTCGGGGTGGCGCGGCGCCAACGGGAAGGGTTTGGCCATCGGTGCGCCCTCGCGACGTGGGAGCGCAGTGTCGTACTGAGTGGGCCGGTGTGCCTTGATCGAGAACAAGCGCAGTGCGGTGCTGGCCGCGATGCAGCGCTCAGGACTTGCGCTTGGCGCGCGGGTGGGCCGCGTCGTAGACCTTGGCCAGGTGCTGGAAATCCAGGTGGGTGTAGATCTGCGTGGTGGCGATGTCGGCATGGCCGAGCAGTTCCTGCACGCCACGCAGGTCGCCGGAGGATTCCAGGATGTGGCTGGCGAAACTGTGCCGCAGCATGTGCGGATGCACATGCTTGAACAGGCCCTGGCGCCCGGCCAGTTGCTTGATGCGGATCTGTACCGCACGCGCACCGATCGGTGCCCCGCCACGGCCCGGGAACACCGGCGCAGCAGCCTCGCCCCGGCTCTCCTCGCGCCACGCCAGCAGCGCGCTGCGCGCGTGCGAGCCGACCGGCACCAGCCGCTGCTTGTTGCCCTTGCCCAGCACACTGACCATGCCGGCGACGAAATCCAGATCGCGCCAGCGCAGCGCGCACAGTTCGCTCAGGCGCAGGCCGGAGGAATAGAACAACTCCAGCAGTGCGCGATCGCGCAGGCCCAGCGGCGCATCGGTCGGCACTTCGACCAGGCGCACCGCCTCGTCGGCGTCGAGCACCTGCGGCAGCTTGCGCGGTGCCTTCGGCGCGCGCAGTGCCGCGGCCGGGCTGGTGGCGATGTGACCGTGCTTGAGCAGCCACGCATAGAAACTGCGGCACGCCGACAGGCGCCGCTGCAGGCTCTTGGGCGACAGCCCGCGACGGTGTTCGGCGGCGATGAAGTTGCGCAGTTGCGCGGCATCGAGCGCGGCCGGTTCGCCGAGCAGGTTGGCCGCCGCCCACGCCTCCAGTGCCGCCAGGTCGCGCCGGTACGCGTCCAGGGTATGCGCGGACATGCGCCGCTCGACCTGCAGGTAGGCGAGGAAGGCCGGGATCATGCGCCGCGACCGAGGTGCGCCGGATGTCGGGTCGCCGTCCTCGCAGCGCAAGGCGATCGCCTTGCGAGGGAGTTTTGCTGGCGTGCCCGCTGCCATGTCGCGACAGCAGCGGCGGGACGCCGCGCGGGACGGACCACGGCGGCGGCGCAGCGCAGGCGCACCGCAGCGGCGGCAAGGTCATCCCGGGTTGCGGGCCCGGGGCTCCGCGTCCCGGCCCGGCTCATCGCTGCAACGCCACCGCCAGCGCTTCGCCCATCATGCGCAGGAACAAGGTGCCCATGCCGGGATAGAACCGGTTCGGGTCGCGGCTGCCGACCGCGATCAGGCCCAGGCCCGGCAGCGGCAGCAGCGCGGTGGATTGCACCTCGTCCACGCGCTCGCCGTACAGCAGCGCCTGCTTTTCCGGTTGCAGGCGGCCGCAGATCGGCTCGCCGTCCTTCAGGCAATCGCGGAACGGCGCCAGCCGCGCATCGTCGGCCGCCAGCACCTGCAGCCACGGCGCCTGCTCCAGGCCGGGCAAGGGCTGCAGCAGCACGATGCTGACCAGGTCGCCCTGGAAATCCTCCTGCAGCGATGCGGCCATCGCGCGCACGCTGTCGGCAGCGCTGTGCTGACGCATCAACGCCAGGGTCAACTGATGGGTGCGCACCGCCAGCCGTTCGTTGACCTGCGCATTGGCGGCCAGATCGGCCAGCCGCCGCGACAGTTCGCGGTTCTTGTCGCGCAGCACTTCCAGCTGGTAGCTGGCCAGCGACGCGGTCGGGCCGTCGTCGCGCGGTACCACCAGGGTCAGCGCCAGGTCGGGAAACTGCTTGAGGAAGCCGGGATGGCGCCGCAGCCACGCCGCCACCTCGTGCGCACCGAGCTTGTCGTGGCTGTGGCTCATCGGATCCATTCTCCATCGAAGACGAACGTCGCCGGCCCGGACATCACCACCGGTGCGTTGTCGTCCGGCCACTGCACGCGCAGCTCGCCGCCGGGCAGGCTGACGCGCACGTCGCGCTCGACCCGGCCGCGCTGCATCATCACCGCGGCGGCCGCGCAGGCGCCACTGCCGCAGGCCAGGGTCTCGCCGACACCGCGCTCGTACACGCGCAGGCGCAGGTGGCCGCGGTCGATCACCTGCACGAAACCGACGTTGACTGAATCCGGGAACGAGGCGTGCTGCTGCAGCAACGGCCCCAGGCGCTCCACCGGCGCCGCATCGACCAGGCCCACTTCCAGCACCGCGTGCGGGTTGCCCATCGACACCGCGCCAAAGCGCACGCTGCCGCCCTGCAGCGGCAGCACGTACTCCTCGCGTGCGCGCGGGAAGCCGACCAGCGGCACGTCTTCGGGCGCGAAGCGCGGCACGCCCATCGCCACGGCGAATTCGCCGGTGGCGCTGCGGGTGATGTGGTGACTGCCGGCGGGGCTTTCGATGACGAAATCGTCCGTAGCGGGCGCACTGCCGTCGCGTACCAGCCAGGCCGCGACGCAGCGCGCGCCGTTGCCGCATTGTCCGGCGGCGCTGCCGTCGGTGTTCCAGATGCGGTAGCTGGCCACGGCCGCGACATCGCGCGGCGCCTCGATGGTCAGGATCTGGTCGCAACCGACGCCGAAGTGGCGGTCGGCCAGACGCTTCGCCAGTGCGGCATCCGGCGGCGGGGTGCCGTCGCGCAGGTCGAGCACCACGAAATCGTTGCCCGCGCCCTGCATCTTGCTGAAACGCAGGCGCGCGGCGTGGCGGGCCTCACTCATTCCCATTGGTGGGCGTGGTGGTGTCGTTGGCCGGCGGGCGCTGCCCGTCCACCGGCTGCGCCTGCCCGGCGGGATCGGTGGTCGCCGGCGGCGTCGCGTCCGGTGCGGGCGTAGCGGGTGCGGCTTCCACCGGCACCGGCTTCTGCGGCATCACCAGCGGGCCCTTGTTGCCGCAGCCGGCCAGGGCCAGCAGCGCAGCGGCGGAGAGGACGAGACGGATCGGAGAAGAGGACGATGTGCTCATGCCCCGAGTATAGCCATACCGCCATGAACCGGCTGTGCCGCGGTCGCAGGCCGCGGCGCGCTCACGCGCGCGGCGGTTCCGGCCGCCACCACAGCCACAGCGCCACCGCGCTCATGCAGCCGATCGCCAGCACCTGCACCCACAGCCGGTGCACGAACAGCAGCAGCACCAGCGCGCACGCGGCCATGGTCAGCGTCGCCATCCACTTGCCGCGGCGGCTGACCGCGCCATGCCGTTCCCAGTCGCGGATGCTGCGGCCGAAGCGCGGATCGCGCAGCAGGCGCCGGCGCAGCCGCGGCGAACCGCGCGCGGCAGCATAGGCGGCGATCAGCACGAACACCGTGGTCGGCAAGCCCGGCACGAAGATGCCGACGATGCCGGTCGCCAGGCTGGCATAGGCCAGCAGCCACCAGGCCCAGCGGAAACGGGAGTGCGTGCGCATGGCGGCATGATAAGCCTGCGCTGGCGCGGGCAGGCGCCAACCGTCTGTCGACGCGACCGAGGTAGCCGTGCGGCAGCGGCTGTGGGAGCAGCTTCGGCCGCGATGGAAGAAGCCACCGGTGCGTCCGACTTTTTGCAGTCGGGACTGAAGTCCCTCCCACAAAGAGTGACCAAGCCGCCAGCACCACTGCCGGCTCTCTCGCGGCGATCAGGCGTTCCGTCCACCGTCCACCGTAGGAGCGGCTTCAGCCGCGACGCGCGAAGCCTTCGGCTTGTCCGACCTCCGCGCAGTCGGGACCGAAGTCCCTCCCACAAGGCAGTGCCAAGCCGTCAGCGCTGCTGCATGGCATGGCGCATCCGCCATCGACCCTTCTGGTCCGACTCGGCCGCCATGCTCACGGTGGGAGCGGCTTCAGCCGTGACGCGTGAAGCCACAGGCCATCCGCCATCCAACCAAACATCGGGATGGGCCGGCCTCACGCCAGCCACCCCACCTGCGCCTCGGCCAGCCCACAGGCCAGCCGAGGCGTTCGGCCCTCACTTGGCCGGCTGCTCCACGCCCATCTGGTCCAGCATGAAGGCATAGGACTCGGCCATTTCGCGGTAGCGACGGAAACGGCCGGACTTGCCGCCGTGACCGGCTTCCATGTTGACGCGAAACACGATCGGCTGGCTGCCGGTGTCGTTCTCGCGCAGCTTGGCCACCCACTTGGCCGGCTCCCAGTACTGCACCTGCGAATCCCACAGGCCGGTGCCGACGTACATCGCCGGGTAGGCCTGGCGGGTGACGTTGTCGTAGGGCGAGTAGCTGAGCATGTAGTCGTAGTACGTCTTCTGCTCGGGATTGCCCCACTCGTCGTACTCGTTGGTGGTCAGCGGGATGCTCGGGTCGAGCATGGTGGTGACCACGTCCACGAACGGCACCTGCGCCACCAGGACGCGGTAGTCCTTGGGCGCCATGTTCGCCACCGCGCCCATCAGCAGGCCGCCGGCGCTGCCGCCGGCCGCGGCCACGCGGTCAGGCGCGGCGTAGCCCTGCTGCACCAGCCCGCGGGTGACGTCGATGAAGTCGGTGAAGGTGTTCTTCTTGTGCAGCAGCTTGCCCTGGTCGTACCAGTCGCGGCCCATCTCCTGGCCGCCGCGGATGTGCGCAATGGCGTAGACCACGCCGCGGTCGAGCAGGCTCACCACCGGCAGGTTGAACGCCGGGTCGGTGGACATGCCGTAGCTGCCGTAGGCGTACTGGTACAGCGCGGCGCTGCCGTCCTTCTTGAAACCCTTCTTGTAGACCAGCGACACCGGCACCTTGACCCCGTCGCGCGCGGTCACCCAGACGCGTTCGGTCTGGTACTTGCTGGCGTCGTAGCCGATCACCGGCTGCTGCTTGAGCAGCTTGCGCTCGCCGGTGCGGGTGTTGAGTTCGTAGGTGGTGGCCGGAGTGGTCAGCGAGGTGTAGCTGTAGCGCAGCCACGGCGTGTCGGGCTCGGCGTTGATCGACAGACCCATCGAATACGCCGGCTCGTCGGCCTTGACGTACTCCTCCTTGCCGTCGGCGAAGTGCAGGCGGATCCGCTCCAGGCCGTCGGAGCGCTCGGCGATGGCGGTGAAGCCGTCGAACAGCTCGAAGCCGTCGATGAACACCTTCTCGTCGTAGGGCAGCCAGCTCTGCCACTGGCTGCGCGACGTGGCGCCGTCGGGCGCGGTCATCAGCGCGTAGTTCTTGGCCTTCCAGTTGGTGCGGATCACCCAGCGGCCGTCGAAGTGGTCGGCGTGGTACTCGACGTCGCGCTCGCGCGGCGCCAGCACGGTGAAGCGCTGCGGATCGGCGGCCGGCGCGTAGCGCTGCTCGGAGGACACGGTGCTTTCGACGCCGATGACGATGTACTTGTCGTCGCGGGTGCGGCCCACGCCCATGTAGAAGCTGTCGTCCTTTTCCTCGTAGACCAGGACGTCCTGCGCGGCCGGGGTGCCCAGCACGTGCTTCTTGACCCGCACCGTCAGCAGCGTCTCCGGGTCGTTCTCGACGTAGAACAGGGTCTTGTTGTCGTCGGCCCAGACCACGTCCGGCGACACGCCGGGGATGCGGTCGGCGTAGACCTCGCCGGTGTCCAGGTTCTTGAAGCGCACCACGTACTGGCGGCGGCCGACGTCGTCCTCGGTCCAGGCCAGAATGCGGTTGTCCTGGCTGACCGCGGCGTCGCCGACGCTGAAATAGCCCTTGCCGGCGGCCATGCTGTTGACGTCGAGCAGGATCTCTTCCGGCGCCTCCATGCTGCCCTTGCGGCGCGCCTGGATCGGGTAATCCTTGCCGCTCTCGTAGCGGGTGTAATACCAGTAGCCGCGCTCGCGGTACGGCACGCTGCTGTCGTCCTGCTTGATGCGGCCGACGATCTCCTCGTACAGCCGGTCTTCCAGCGGCTTGAGCGGCTTCAGCACCTGGTCCGCGTAAGCGTTCTCGGCATTGAGATACGCCAGCATCTGCGGATTCTTGCGCGCGTCGTCGCGCAGCCAGTAATAGGCGTCCTGGCGGACGGCGCCGAACGGCGCCTTGACCGTGTGCGGCTGCTTGGCCGGATGCGGCGGGGTGGCCGCGGCGGCGGAGGCGGAGGAAGCGAAGGAGGCGGTCATGAGCAGGACGAGGCTCGCTAGCAAGGGGCGGTGAGGCATCTAATGGGGCTCCGGCGGCGGTAACGCAACGGGACGCGCCGCCCGACCCGGGACGGCGGCAGCGGGCGGGCGCCGCGCAGTGCCGGCCGAGTCTCCCTGCAACGCTGCGCCGTGGCAAGCGTGCAGAGCGGCATGGGTGCGATGCGGCACGGCACCGCCGCTTCGCAAACCCGCCGGACATCGCTAACACGCGCGAAAGCACGCTCCTCTATCATCGGCGGCATGGCTTCCCTTCCCGGCGACACCCTCAGCGCCTCGCCCGCCGCGTCCGGCTACAGCCAGCGCAGCCGCGAGATCGAACCCTTCCACGTGATGGCCTTGCTGGCCCGCGCCAACGAACTGGAACACGCCGGCCACGACGTGATCCACCTGGAAATCGGCGAGCCGGACTTCACCACCGCCGCGCCGATCATTGCTGCCGGCCAGGCCGCGCTGGCTGCCGGCCATACCCGCTACACTGCTGCGCGCGGCCTGCCGGCCCTGCGCCAGGCGCTGGCGGACTTCTACCGGCAGCGCCACGACGTCGACCTGGACCCGGCGCGCATCCTGATCACCCCCGGCGGCTCCTGCGCGCTGCTGCTGGCCAGCGCGCTGCTGGTCGACCCCGGCCGCCACTGGCTGATGGCCGACCCCGGCTACCCATGCAATCGCCATTTCCTGCGCCTGGTCGAAGGCGCCGCGCAGCTGGTGCCGGTGGGCCCGGACAGCCGCTACCAGTTGACCCCGGAGCTGCTGCAGCGGCACTGGAACGCCGACAGCGTCGGCGCCCTGGTGGCCTCGCCGGCCAACCCCACCGGCACCGTGCTGTCGCGCGCCGAACTGGCCGCACTGTCGCAGACGCTGCGTGCCCGCGGCGGGCACCTGGTGGTGGACGAAATCTACCATGGCCTGAGCTACGGCATCGAGGCACCCAGCGTGCTGGAGGTCGACGACGACGCCTACGTGCTCAACAGCTTCTCCAAGTACTTCGGCATGACCGGCTGGCGCCTCGGCTGGCTGGTGGCGCCGCGCGCGGCAGTGCCGTCGCTGGAGAAGCTGGCGCAGAACCTGTACATCAGCGCGCCCAGCATCGCCCAGCACGCGGCGCTGGCCTGCTTCCTGCCGGAAACGCTGCAGATCCTGGAAGCACGCCGCGCCGAGTTCGCCCAGCGCCGCGACTATCTGCTGCCGGCGCTGCGTGCGCTCGGCTTCCGCATCGACGTCGAACCGGAAGGCGCGTTTTACCTGTACGCCGACGTCTCCGGGTTCACCGACGACGCGCAGACCTTCTGCGCGCACTTCCTGGAGACCGAGCACGTCGCGTTCACCCCAGGCGTGGATTTCGGCCGACACCGTGCCGGCCAGCACGTGCGCATCGCCTATACCCAGAACCTGCCGCGGCTGCAGGAAGCGGTGGCGCGGATCGCGCGCGGGTTGGGGCGCTGGGTGCGTTGACGCATCGCGTCAGGCGTCGCATCCCACCAGGTCGAAGAACTGCCGCGCACTCGGCTCGCGCTGCTGTGCAGGTGCCCGGTACCACAGCAGTTGCCGCAAGTCCGGCACCAGGAAATGCGCAGGCGCCGGCGTGCCGCGGCGCGGCACGCCATCGAGCAGATCGTACGCAGCATCGGCGCCGAGATACTCGGCCTCGCCGAGCGGGCGGTCACCGCCGTCGGGAGAAGGCGGCTGCCAGCCGGGCTGGGTCGGATCGGCGATGGACACCAGGGTCTGGCGTCCATCGCTGCCGCCGTCGGCAGGCAGGAACCAATGATCGTGGCCGCTGCGCGTGGAGTGCAGGCGCAGCGCCAGGTGTGCAGGCCAGTCCGGTCCGCTGTCCACCGCCACGAAACGCGCCGTGAGCGTGGGATCGTGGCGCAACGCGTAATGCGCGTGTTCGACCGTGCACTGGCTGGCCGCCAGCGCGAGCACCAGACTGACCATCATGACCACGCCTCCGCATGCGACACGCAGGAACCCGTGCGGTGATCCGCGCCCCGACCGGGACGCGGACCGCACCACTCACTTGGACAACCGCTCCCACAGGAAGCTGTACGCCAGCGCCTGCATGTGCGCAGCTTGCGCATTGTTGGCTGCACCGCCATGACCGCCTTCGATGTTCTCGTAGTAGGTCACGTCCTTGCCGGCGTCGATCATCTTCGCCGCCATCTTCCGCGCATGGCCCGGATGCACGCGGTCGTCGCGGGTGGAGGTCAGGAAGATCACCGGCGGATAGGCCTTCTTCGGGTCGAACAGGTGGTACGGCGAGAAGGTCTGGATGAACTTCCAGTCGTCGGTGTCCGGGTTGCCGTACTCGGCCATCCACGAGGCGCCGGCCAGCAGGTGGCTGTAGCGCTTCATGTCCAGCAGCGGCACCTGCACCACCACCGCGCCGAACAGCTGCGGGTACTGCATCAACATGTTGCCGGCCATCAGCCCGCCGTTGCTGCCGCCCTGCACGCCCAGGTGCTTGGCCGAGGTGATCTTGCGCGCGACCAGGTCCTGCGCCACCGCCGCCATGTCCTCGTAGGCCTTGTGCCGGTTCTGCTTCAGCGCCGCCTGGTGCCAGCGCGGGCCGTACTCGCCGCCGCCGCGGATGTTGGCCAGCGCGTACACGCCGCCCTGGTCGAGCCAGGCGCGGCCGAGGCTGCCGGAGTAGAACGGGGTCATCGAGATCTCGAAGCCGCCGTAGGCGTACAGCAGGGTCGGCGCGCTGCCGTCGGCCTTGAGCTGCTTGGGCCGGACCAGGAAGTACGGCACCTTGGTGCCGTCCTTCGACACCGCGAAGTGCTGCTCGATCTCGTCCTTGGACGCGTCGAAGAAGCTCGGCATCGCCTTCAGCGTCTCGATGCTCTTCGGCCCGCGCTGCACGTCGGCCAGCATCAGCGTGGTCGGGGTCAGGAAGTCGGTGGAGGTCAGCCACACCTGGTCGTTCTCGTCGGCATCGACCGCATCGACGCTGGTGCTGCCGAAGGCCAGGTCGCCGACCGGGAACGCCGTGCGCGCCCACTCGCCCTCGCCCGGGGTCAGCACCCACAGCCGGCTCTTGACGTCGTCGAGCACGTTCAGCACCAGCCGCGACTTGGTCCAGGCGAAGGACGCCAGCGAGGCGGTCTCGGTCGGCGTGAACAGCACCTGGAAGTCGCGCTTGCCGGCCATGAAGTCGTCGAACCTGGTCGCCAGCAGCGCACCGGCCGGGTAGGTCGTGCCACCCACCGTCCACGGATCGCGCAGTTCCAGGGTCAGCCACTGGCGGTGCACGCCCTTGTTGGCCGAGTTGGGCACGTCGATCTTGGTCAGGCGGCCGTCGGCGCCGCGCAGGTACATCTCGTCGTTGTAGAAGGCCAGCGTGCGGCTGACGAAATCGCGCTCGTAGCCGGGCGTGTCGTCGTGCATCGCGGCGATGTACATGTCGTCCGGCTTGCCCTCGTAGACCAGCGTGGCGCTGCTCATCGGGGTACCGCGCTTCCACTGCTTGACGATGCGCGGGTAGCCGGAGCTGGTCAGCGAGCCGGGGCCGAAGTCGGTGTACAGATAGACGGTGTCGGCATCGATCCAGCTCAGCCCGCCCTTGGCCTCGGGACGGAAGAAGCCGTCCTTGATCCACTGCTTGCTGCCCAGGTCGAACTCGCGGGTCACGTCGGCGTCGGCGCCGCCGCGCGACAACGCGATCAGGCAACGCGTGTAGTCCGGGCGCAGGCAGTTGGCGCCATGCCACACCCAGTTCTCGCCCTCGGCCTTGTTCAGTGCGTCCAGGTCCAGCACCGTCTCCCACTTCGGCTCGGGCTTGCGGTATTCCTCGAGCGTGGTGCGACGCCACAGGCCGCGCTCGTGGGCGCGGTCCTTCCACAGGTTGTAGTAGTACGGGCCGATCTTCTGCACGGCCGGGATCTTGGCGTCCGAATCCAGCACCTCGCGGATGCCGGTCTCGCGGGCCTTGAACGCCGGGGTCTCGGTCAGCCGCGCCTCGGTCTTGGCGTTCTGCGCCTTGACCCAGTCCAGCGCCTTGGTGCCGGTGACGTCTTCGAGCCAGGCATAGGGATCTTGGGGCATCGCGGTTTCCTTGGCCGCGGCGGTGCCGGCGGTGAGCAGGCCGGCGAGCAGGCAGGCATGTGCGAGTGGGGACATTGGTTCGGATCCGGGAAGGACAGCGCCGCACCGTAGCATGGGGTCCTCGCCGCCCTCCCCTGCCGAAGGTCAGGCAGGACGCGCCGCGCGCGCCGCCGGTCCGCGCCGCCGTGCCTGCGCCCGCGGCCGGGCCCGCCACTGCCCCCACAGGCGGCGCAGCGGCGGCAACGGGAAGCGGTGCAGGGCCCACCAGGCGCTCAGCGGCATGCCCAGCAACCACAGCGGCCGCCAGCCCAGCCATTCGCTGTGGCCGCGCGCGGCCGGCCATACCAGGACCAGGGCCAGCCCGGCCAGGATCGCCTGGCGCAGCAGGCGACGCAGGCCGGGGTGCGGGACGTGGCGGCGCGGGGAGGACGGAACGATCGGCATGACGGCAGCTCCTGGAAGTCGAGGCGTGCAGGGTGCCGCCGGGACATCTCAGGGGCTGCGACGCATCATTGACATGGCGCACGCGCATACTTCACCGGCGTTCGCCCTTCGCCCCGGAATCTCCTATGCGCCTGCTTTCCCTGTTCGCTTCCGTGCTGCTGCTGGGCATGGCCGTCCCATTGCCGACGGCCCGCGCCAAGGCGCCGGATCCGGAACAGGAGCCGGCGCAGCCGCCGATCGACCTGCAGCGCTTCATGGGCCGCTGGTACGTGATCGCCCACATCCCCTACTTTGCCGAGCGCGGCCACGTCGCCAGCAGCGACGAGTACACCCTCAAGGAAGACGGCAAGATCGCGGTGCGCTACGAGTACCGCAACGGCTTCGACGAGCCGGTCAAGGAGCTCAACTCGCGCGCCACGGTCAAGGAGGGCACCGGCAACCGCCGCTGGACCACCTGGTTCTTCAGGATGGTGCCCACCAAGTACCGCATCCTGGAAGTGGCGCCGGACTATTCCTGGGCGCTGATCGACTACCCCGGCCGCGACCTGGCCTGGGTGTTCGCACGCTCGCCGGACATGAGCCACAAGCAGTACCGCGAACTGGTCGACAAGCTGGACCACCAGTACGGGGTCAACATCGACAAGCTCAAGCGCGTGGCGCAGCGCCGCGACCAGGTCGGCAAGCTCGGCTTCGAAGTGCCGAACAAGCCCTGAGGCAGCCACCAGAGTCGGGCAACGCGCCGCGCGCACGCGACCGCGCCGCACCGACGCACTCCGGCACGCCCGAGCCCGGTCCAGCCGCTCGAACAACGCCATCGCGATCCCCCCCACGCCGCCACGCCATCGCACCGGCGTGGCCTGCACCGTCACCACGATCATCCTTCGCTCAGCGAAGCGCCCGCCGCGGCCCGTATGATCGGCAGCGCCCTCCCCCACAGACAGGTGCATCGCGTGGCCAGCGTCCTCTCCGAACCTCTCGACGAAGCGCCGCGCAGTTGCGCGGACGCAAGCCTGCTGCGCGGCCAGGTGTTCGCGCAGAACTGCCCTTCCCGCGCCGTGTTGAGCCACGTCACCAGCCGCTGGGGCGTGCTGGTGCTGGTGGCGTTGCGCAAGGGCACCCATCGCTTCGGCGACCTGCGCCGCAGCCTGGAAGGCGTCAGCGAGAAGATGCTGTCGCAGACCCTGCAGGCGCTGGAGGCGGACGGCCTGGTGCAGCGCACCGCCTATCCGGTGGTGCCGCCGCACGTGGAGTACGACCTGACCCCGCTCGGCGCGGAAGCCGCGGCCCACGTGCACGCGCTGGTGGACTGGATCGAGCGCAACATCGGCGTGATCCTGGGCGGCGGCGCGCCGCTGGATGCGGCGTAGCGGGGAGACCTCCAGGATGCAACGGGCATGGTGCGGCACTGCCACGGTCGCGGCTGAAGCCGCTCCTACGACGGCGGCCGCTGCGTTGCGCGACAAGCGACTGCCTCCCGCACCAGTGCACGCCTCGGCGGCGACGCCAATTTCCCCGTAGGAGCGGCTTCCGCCGCGACGTGCCATGTCGGCCACGCCGGTCGCAGATGAAGCCATTCCTGCACGGGCCATCGCGCCGCGCACAGCGGCGCCTCAGTCGTCGCTGTAGTTGCTCAGCGCCAGCGACAGCAGCGCCTTGGCCTGCTCGCGCAGCGAGCGCGGCTCCACGATCTCCGCATCGGAGCCGTAGTGCAGCACGTCCATCAGCAGTTCGCGCGAGACGCTGTAGGGCACCTTCAGTTCGTAGCGGCCATCGGCCAGGAACCGGCCCTGCTGCTTGGAATGCCAATGCTCGTCGGCGACCCAGCGCGCGGCCTTGGGGCTGAACACGATGGTGGCCCAGCCCTTGGGCGCGCCGGAAAAGATGCCGTAGCTGGCCGCCAGCTGCGAATCCAGCTCGGCATCGGCCACGTCCTGCGCCGGCTGGTCGAGCAGGCGCGCATGGTTGATGCGGTCCACCGCGAAGCTGCGCACCGCGTCGCGGCCATGGTCCCAGGCGTCCAGGTACCAGTTGTCGCGGTAGTGGGTGATGCGCTGCGGCGACACCGTGCGCTTGGTCGATTCGTCGGTGGAGCGGGCGCGGTAGTCGAAGGACAGGCGCTTGCGCTCCAGCACTGCCGAGGCGACGGTGCGGAAACTGGCTTCGTCGAGCTTGCGGCCGCGATGCGGGATCACCCGCACCCGCTCCACCGGCCAGTGGGTCGCCCCGGCCTGGGCGGCGAGCAGGCTCTCGATGCGCTGCTGCAGCGGCGCCAGCACCGAGGACAGCACCCCGCCCCCGGTGCGCGCCAGCAGTTGCTGCGAGGCCAGCAGCGCGTGCAGCTCCTCCGAACTCAGCCACAGGCCCGGCAGCTCGAAACGGTCGCTCTCGCCGGATTCGTAGCGGAAGCCGGCCTCGCCGTCGCCCTCCACCGGCGCCATCAGCGCATCGCGCAGGAAGGCCAGATCGCGGTAGACGGTGGCGCGGGAGCAGCCCAGTTCGTCCTGCAGCCGCGCCACCGTCACCGGGTAGCGCGCGGACTTGAGCAGGCGGTGCAGTGCGTTGATGCGTTCGTAGCGGTCCATGGTCCCGATTATGTCTGAGTCGCGGGCGGAAAACGCCTGCCGGCATGGCGGCCGATGCAGCGCCCGAACCGCCGATGAAGCCGGCGTCCCCGGCCGGCCGGGGTGTCATGTGGATCCGGTATGATGAAATCGTTTCCATTTCGTTAGCCGAAGGCTGCGTCCTCATCCCCGGAGAAGCCATGTCCCGCCGCACCACCCTCGTATCCGCCATCGCCATGTTGCTGCTGAGCACGTCCCCGGCCTGGGCCGCCGACGTCGCCACCTCACCGACAGCCACGGACCCGGCCAGTTCGCCGTGGAGCGGATCGGGCGAACTGGGCTTCGCGTCCTCGCACGGCAACAGCAGCAACGAAAGCCTCAACGGCCGCCTGAAGGGACAGTACGTGGACGGCGACTGGATCCACAGCCTGGACCTGCTCGCCCTGCACGCCAGCGCCGAGTACGTCGACACCAATCCCGACGGCACCACCACGCGCAAGCGCCAGACCACCTCCAACCGCTACACCGGCAGCGCCGGCAGCGCGCTGCAACTCGGCGAGCACCGCCAGCTGACCGCCTCGCTGCGCTACGAGCGCGACGACTTCGCCACCTACGACCGCCTGGCGACGATCGGCATCGGCTACGGCACCCGGATCATGGACGGCGACCGCCGCAGCATCGACGTGCAGATCGGTCCCGGCGTGCGCCGCGCCCACGACGTGGTCGAGAACCGCACCGAGACCGGCCTGATCGGCCGCGGCCTGGTCGACTTCAAGTATGGCCTGACCAGCAATACCGAACTGGGCAACACCCTGCTGGTCGAATCCGGCGCGTACAACACCTTCGCGCAGAACGATCTGGGCATTTCGGTCAGCATGAACGAGCGCCTGGCGCTGAAGGCCGGCTGGCAGGCGCGCTACAACAGCGACGTCAGCGACGACAAGAAGAAGACCGATACCCTGGCCACAATGAACCTGGTCTACAAGTTCAAGTGAGCGGGGAGTGGGAAGTCGTGAGAGGGAATTGGTAAAGGCAGGGATGCCGGGTTCGGCGACAGGGCGGTGCCGGTCGCCGCGCGGTTTCGCCCATTCCGAAAGGCGTGACGGCCCGTTACTCGATCTGCCAGCCCTGCAGGACGTGTGAACACCCTTGCCCAATGGTGGAGTTCACCGGGCGCGTCCTTTTGAAGGATGCGCCATCGGGAAGCAGCACCGCCCCCGCGACCGTTAGGATGTCCAGTACCACTGTATGGCCGTGTTCGAAACGGAGGCTGTGATGACCGTATCCGATCCAAAGACGGTGGTTCGCCGCTTCAACAAAGAGGTGATCGAAGGCGGTGATCGCGCCGCATTCGAGGCGCTGATGGCGCCGGGGTTCGTCAATCGCTCCGCTCCGCCCGGCGCTCCTGCAGGAAGCGAGAGCATGTGGAGCACCTTCCATGACATTCTCCGGCCCGCACTGGCCGGATTGACGGTGACGATCCACGACCAGGTCGCCGAGGGCGACAAGGTGACGACCCGCAAGACCGTGTCGGGCAGGCACACCGGGACGCTGTTCGGGGTGGAACCGACTGGAAAGACGGTCAGCATCGAGGTGATCGACATCGTCCGGGTCGAGAACGGCCGCTATGTCGAGCATTGGGGCCTCAACAACCTGCCGACCGTGCTCGCTGGCTTGCAGCGCGCGTAGGAGCGGCTTCAGCCGCGACCGGCCTTCCCGGGAACGCCCATCGCGGCTGAAGCCGCTCCTACGGGGAATCGCACGGAGCGGTGGGCACCCTCAGGCCGGCAGATCGACATCCAGCAGTTCGCGCGCGCCGGCGCCGAGCAGAGCCTCGGCCACGGCCTGGCCCAGCGCCTCCGGATCCTGGGCGCTGCGCTGCAGTTCCGCGCGCACCAGGCGCCCGTCGGCAACGCCGCCGACCAGGCCCTGCAGCAGCAGGTCCTCGCCGCGCCATTGCGCGAAGGCGGCCACCGGGACGTGACAGCTGCCGTGCAGGGCGCGGTTCATCGCCCGCTCCGCCTCCACGCAGCGGCGGGTCGGCGCGTCGTCCAGCGCGGCGAACAGCGCCAGCGCGGCGCTGGCGTCCTCGCGGCATTCCACCGCGATCGCGCCCTGCGCCGGCGCCGGCAACCAGTCCGGCGCCTGCAGGCGCTGGGTGATGCGCCCCTCCAGGCCCAGCCGCTGCAGGCCGGCGCAGGCCAGCACGATGCCGTCGTAGCCGCCGTTGTCGAGCTTGGCCAGGCGCGTGTTGACGTTGCCGCGCAGGTCCAGCAGTTCCAGGTCCGGGCGCCGCGCGCGCAGTTGCGCCTGCCGCCGCAGCGAGGAGGTGCCGACGCGCGCACCCAGCGGCAGCGCGTCCAGCGAGGCGTAGAGGTTGGAGATCAGCGCATCGGCCGGATCGGCGCGCGGCAGGATCGCCGGCAGCACGAACGGCCGGTCCAGTTCCATCGGCACGTCCTTGAGCGAATGCACCGCGCAATCGGCCTCGCCACGCAGCATCGCCAGCTCCAGTTCCTTCAGGAACAGGCCCTTGCCGCCGATCGCCGCCAGCGAGCGGTCCAGGACTTCGTCGCCGCGGGTGCTCATCGGCACCAGCACCACGTCCAGGTGCGGGTGCGCGCGGCGCAGGCAGGCGGCGACATGCTCGCTCTGCCACAGGGCGAGCGGGCTCTTGCGGGTAGCGATGCGCAGGATCTTCATGCGCACATTATCGCGGAAAGCCGCGGTCCGCCGCTGCACGCGCGCGGTCCATGCGGCATCAGCGCTGGTGGATCTCCTTGCGCAGCTGCGCCACGCAGCGCCGGCTGACCTCCAGCGGCTGCTTGCCATGGCGCAGCACCGCCTGCACCTGGCCCTCGCCGAGCCGGCGCAGTTCCACCAGTTCGTGGCGCGCGACCAGGCAGTTGCGGTGGATGCGCACGAAGCGTTCGGCGAATTCCTCCTCCAGCGCGCGCAGCGATTCCTCGATCAGGTCCTCGCCGCGGGCGTGGTGCACCACCACGTACTTTTCCTCGGCCTGCAGATAGCGGATGTCGTCGACCGGGATCAGCCGCAGGCTGCCGCGCAGGCGCGCACACAGGTGACTGCGCCGCTGCGGCGCTGGCGCGGCCGCATCGCCGTTGACGCGGCCGGCCATGAAGGTGCGGGCGCGCTGCAGGGCCGCGGCCAGGCGCTCGGCGCGCACCGGCTTCATCAGATAGTCGATCGCCGCCGCCTCGAACGCAGACAGCGCATGCGCATCGTAGGCGGTGCAGAACACCACCGCCGGGCGTGGCTCGAAGGTGGCCAGGTGGCGTGCGGCCTCCAGGCCGTCGAGCCCGGGCATGGCGATGTCCAGCAGCACCAGGTCCGGTCGCGCCGCGGCGCAGGCGTGCAGCGCGTCCATGCCGTTGTCGGCTTCGGCCACCACTTCCACGCCGGCATGCGCGGCCAGCAGCGTGCGCAGGCGTTCGCGCGCCAGGGGTTCGTCGTCGGCGATCAGCACCTTCACCCAGGTCTCCCTCACTCGACTGGCGTGCGCTGCGGCCGATACTAGCCCCGGTTCAGGGCGCCCGCCACGGGTATCGCACCACGCCGCCACGCGGCCGGCATCCTCAGTTGCCGGTGAGGCAGGCGTCCATCCAGTCGCCCAGGTCGGCGATTTCCTCGGCGCAGACCTGATGCGCCATCGGGTAGCGTCGCCACTGCACCGGCATGCCCAGCGCCTGCAGGGTCTGCGCGGTGCGCTCGGCGTAGGGCTGCGGGATCACCGGATCGCCCTGGCCGTGGGCCATGAACAGCGGTTGCCGCAGGGCCGCCGGGGCGTGCCAGCGGGCGACGCTCTCCAGTTCCGGCAGATAGGTGGACAGGCCGATCAGACCGGCCAGCGGCCGCTCGCGGCGCAGGCCGGCGGCCAGGGTGATGGCCCCGCCCTGGGAAAAGCCGGCCAGCAGCAGGCGCTCGGCCGGCACGCCGCGCGCGTCCTCGCGTGCGATCAGCGCCTCGACCTGGGCCACCGATTCGGCGACGCCGGCGCTGTCGGCGCGGTTGGAGAAGTCCATGCTGACGATGTCGTACCAGGCGCGCATGCGCACGCCATTGTTGACCGTCACCGGCCGCACCGGGGCGTGCGGGAACACGAAACGCAGCGCCGGCCAGTGCGGCCGCACCAGCTCCGGCACCAGCGGGGCGAAGTCGTTGCCGTCGGCGCCCAGGCCGTGCAGCCACAGGACGGTCCAGGTCGGCGCGGCGCCGGTCTCGTGTTCCACTGTCTCCAGCATGTCGGTTCCCGATGAATGAGGCGGGATAGTATGCCGGCCTCAGCCCTGGGCCTGCGCCTCGGCCTCGGCCCGGCGTGCGGCGGCCTCGCGGCGCAGTTCGGCGGCGCGCAGCAGCACCGCCGGCGGCTGCGACTCTTCGGGAATGGCGAGGATGCGCAACTTGCGCAGCCACAGGCCGGCGGCGCGCGAGGAGCTGATCGCCACCACCGGCACCGCCAGCGCCATGCCGATCACCACCGGCGCCATCCATGCCGCCAGCGACGGCGACACGGCATAGGCCATACCGCCCATCAGCAGGCCGAACGCGCTGAGTCCGCCGTAGCTGCGCAACAGCGCCGACCACGAAATGCGCCCGTCGTCGCGCTGCTGCGCGTCCCAGCCCGAGTCCTTGCCGGCCAGCACCTCGGCCACGCCACGCGACTGCACGTACATCACCACCGGCGCCATCAGCGCGGCCAGCAGCGTTTCCAGCAGCATGCTCACGAAGGCGCGCACCCCGCCGCCGCAGCCACGGCGTTCGCCGGGCTTGAGCAGCATCGCGAAATAGCCCATCACCTTGGGCGCCAGCAGCACGAACATGGTCACCGCGAACACCCAGGCCACCCGCGTGGAATCCTGCTGATGCCAGTAGCGCGCCGGCGAGAACGGCGAGATCACCGAGGCGACCAGGTCGAACCCGCCGTTCTGCAGCGGAATGGCGATGCCGATCAGCATCAGCATGCCCCACATCGGCGCGGTGAAATAATGGCCGATGCCGATCAGCATGTGCATGCGGCTGACCCAGTGCAGGCCGCGCGCGCGCACCACCTTGGAGTGCTGCAGGTTTCCCTGGCACCAGCGGCGGTCGCGCACCAGCAGGTCGGTCAGCGTCGGCGGGCCTTCCTCGTAGCTGCCCTGCAGGTACGGCACCATGTGCATGGCCCAGCCGCCGCGGCGCATCAGCGCCGCCTCGACGAAATCGTGGCTGAGCACGTGGCCGCAGAACGGCTTGCGCCCGGGCAGCGACGGCAGGCCGGCCTGCGCGGCGAAGGCCTCGGTGCGGATCATCGCGTTGTGGCCCCAGTAGTTGCTTTCCGAACCGTGCCACCAGGCCACGCCGAAGGCGATCACCGGGCCGTAGACGCGGCCGCCGAACTGCTGCATGCGCGCGAACAGCGTATTGCCGTTGACCACTTCCGGCAGGGTCTGGATCAGGCCGACATCGGGGTTGGCCTCCATGCCGGCGGCCAGGCGCACGATGCTGTCGCCGGTCATCAGGCTGTCGGCGTCCAGGATCAGCATCTGCGGATAGGCGCCGCCGAAGCGGCGCACCCAGTCGGCGATGTTGCCGGCCTTGCGCCCGGCGTTGCTGGCGCGGCGCCGGTAGAACAGCCGGCCGTGGCCGCCGACGCGCTCCACCAGTTCGGCGTACACCTTTTCTTCCTCCGCGCCGATCGCCGGGCGCGTGGTGTCGCTGAGAATGAAGAAATCGAAGCGCTCGATCTGGCCGGTGGCCTCCACCGATTCGTAGATCGCCTGCAGGCCGGCCATCAGCCGGTGCGGGTCCTCGTTGTAGGTGGGCATCAGCAGCGCGGTGCGGTTGCGCACGACCGGCAGCGGCGCGTCGGGGTCGATGCCGAGCTTGCGGCCCTTGCCGAACACCAGGGTGAAGAAGCCAGCCAGGGCGCTGACGAAGGACAGCGCGATCCAGGCGAACAACGGGATGAACAGCACCATCAGGCAGGCTTCGAGCACGCTCACGCCGCCGATCAGCAGTACCTTGCAGATCAGCCAGCTGGCGTAGGCGGTCATCGCTGCGGTGGTGCCAAACACATAGAAACGTCGCCAGCCGATTCCCATCGGGGTGCTGGGCAGGCGCTTGTTGCGCAGCTTGCCTTCCTGCAGCGACTGCAGCGGCATGGCCAGCGGCGCTTCGGGCGGCAGCACCGCCTGGCCGGCATCCAGGGGAGTATCGACGTGCACGGCCGTTGTGGGGGCGACCGCGCTCATGCGATCCGCCGATCGCGTCCGGCGCCGCAGCGCCATCGGGAAGTGCCGCGGGCGGCCGGCGCGGCGGATGCCGCCGCGGCCACGCGTGCCTGGTTGTGTACGCCGGTTGCTACCACGTGCTCTCCTGTCGACGGGCAAAGACGCCCGTCAATGTAAACCTTAAATAGTAAGCTTTCGCGAAGGCGGCCATTGGCGCCGTGGCGGCGCTGCCCGCCCGTCCGTTCAGCCACGCCTTCACTCGCGCTCACCCTGGTTTCACCGCGCGCGCCGACCATGAAGCCCTGTCCGGCAATGGAGGATCGGCGCATGCGGCACCCGGCCCGGCGACGCACTGACACCCCTGACGACCCGCAACGGCCATCGACGGCCGCGCCGGCACCGACGCAGCCCGGGCAACCGGCGTTGCTGATCGTGGACATGATCAGCCGCTTCGATTTCCCCGGCGGCGCGCGCCTGGCCGCTGCGGCGCTGCCGGTGGCCGAGCGCATCGCCCAGGTGCGTGCACGCTTCCATCGCCGCGGCTGGCCGGTGCTGTTCGCCAACGACAACTTCGCCGACTGGCGCACCGATTTCGAGGGCCTGTGGACGTTGTGCGCCGACCCGAAGCAGCGCGGCGCGCGCATCGCCGCCTGCCTGGCGCCGCGCCCGCAGGACTACTACGTGCTCAAGCCCAAGCACTCCGCCTTCCTCGGCTCGGCCCTGGCGCTGCTGCTGGCGCGGCTGCAGACCACCCACCTGCTGGTCACCGGCATCGCCACCGATGCCTGCGTGCTGGCCACCGCGATCGATGCGCGCATGCGCGATTTCCAGGTGCAGGTGCCGCCCTCGTGTTGCGCGGCGCTGGACGGCGGGCGCCAGCAACGGGCGCTGCGGCTGCTGCGCGAGGCGTTTGCGGTGCACGTCAGCGAGCGGCTGCCGGCGCGTGCGGCAGGGTAATGGGGTTAGCCAGCCGTCGTCGGCGGCGCCCCTGACGCGCCCTCGTCATCGCCCTCGTCGCCAGGCGGCTGCGCCACGAACGGAAACGCCAGGGTGATGGTGGTGCCGCGGCCAAGTTCCGATTCCACGTCGACGAAGCCGCCCGCCTGGCGCACCAGGCCGTAGACCTGCGCCAACCCCAGGCCGGTGCCCTTGCCCTCGGGCTTGGTGGTGAAGTACGCCTCGAACAGGCGCGACTTGACCTTCTCGGACATGCCTTCGCCCTGATCGCCGACCGCCAGGGTCACGTAGCGGCCGGGCTGGCGCATCGCCGCCGCGCGCGACGGCGGCACCTCCAGCGCACCGCAGCGGATCGTCACCACGTCGCCGGGGCGACTGGCGTCGCGCGCGTTCAGGGCCAGGTTCATCACCGCCTGCTCGACCGCGCTGCGGTCGGCATAGGTCGTCGCCACCTCGGTGCATGCAAGCAGTTGCAGGCGCATCTCGCCGCCCAGCGCCTGCGCCAGCAGCGGCTGCATGTGCGTCACCAACGCGTTCAGGTCCAGCCAGGCCGGCTTGACCGGGTGCGCGCGGGCGAACCCGAGCAGGCGCCGGGTCATGCCCGCGCCATGCTGCAGCGCCTCGCTGGCGATGCCGAGCAGGCGGCGCTGGTCCGGCTGCAGGCGCTGCGGGTGGTCGGCCACCATGCTCACCGAGGTCATCGCGGTATGCAGCATGTTGTTGAAGTCGTGCACCACGCCGGCCAGCATCTGCCCGACCGCCTCGCCCTTCTGCGCCTGGGTCATGGCGCGCTCGGCCACGCGCTGCGCGGCCAGGGCGATATCCAGTTGCCCGCGCAACTGCGACTGCTCGGCCTGCCAGTGGCGCCCCAGTGCGGCGGCATCGGCCGCTCCCAGCGGCACCTCCTCGGCATCGACCGGCGCCAGATCGCCCAGCGCGCGCAAGGCCTGTTCGATCTGGTACTGCTGGGTCACGTCGCGGCTGATCACCAGCACGCTCTCGACCCGCGCCGAGGCGTTGGCCTGCGGACTGACCATCACGTGCCACCAGCGCCGCCGTCCATCCAGCGACGGGCGTTCGGCCCAGAATTCGCGCTGCTCGTTATCCAGCGCCGCGGCGAAGGCGGCCTGGGTGAGCGAACGCATGTCCTCGGGCCAGAGCTCTGCCCAAGGGTGGCCGACGATGTCGGCGGGGTCGGACACCCCGAGCAGCACAAGACCGTGGGGATTGATCGAGCGCACGATCCCGTCGCGACCGACTTCCTTGATGCAGTCGTGGGAGAGCTCGACGATCTGCCGATAGTGGGCGTGCGTGGTCAAGCTGCGTCTCGCAGTAAGTAAGGTCGAGAATATCGGGATTCACAGGACGTCACCAGCGCTTCACTGACGAATCGTGAATCTGACAGGGTTCAATCACGGGGCGATAACGGCATTATGCGCGCGACATCCGTCTCCACCGCCATTCTTCTGGTGGAGGACGACCAGACGATCCGGGAATTGGCCGCCGCCATGCTCGCTGCCGACGGCTACCGGGTCCTGTCGGCGGCGACCGCGCAGGAGGCGCTGGAGGTGCTGGCACGGCACCCCGACGTGGCGCTGATCTTCAGCGATGTGCAGATGCCCCGCTGCGACGGCCTGAGCATGGTGCGCCAGTTGCGCCGCCGCGGCATCGCCATCCCCGCCCTGCTGACCTCCGGCATGCATACGCCCGGGCCCGGGATGCTGCCGGCGCGGACCGGCTTCCTGCCCAAGCCGTATCGCCGCACCGATTTGCTGGCGGCGTTGGATCGGCTGCAAACCGAACACTGAGCGGAACGCGTGCCAGTGTACTTGGCCGCGACGCACGCAGCACAAGCCCGGCGTGCGGATCAGGCGAACACCAGCTTTCCGTACCGCGCCGAACGGATCGCCGCCAGGCGCTCGGCGACGAAATAGGCGCCGGCGTGCGCATCGCGGAAGTACACCCCGTCGAACGCGTGCCGGCCGCGCACCACCCCATCGTCACCGGTGATCCGGATCTGCGGTTCGAGCACGCCGTCGGCGCACGGACGCAGCAAGGCGTCGAGGACGAAGCCGTCCAGCTCGCGGCGCATCTGCGGTTTCAGGACTGTCATGAGCACACTGCACCATAGATCGCATGAAGCTCGCACAACGGAGGTGACCCCCGGTCGCACCGAAGCACGACACAAGGGCGGCACTGGAAGCTAAACGATTCATAGGCGCCGATGCCGCGATCCAGCGCTTGCGGCATCTGGCGTTCGGCGACATCGACTATGCGCGCCGTTCGTCGCGTCGCCGTAGACAAGCGCGCACTTCACGCCTCTTTTATCGCGCCATTCGTACTTTGCTCCTGCATTATCGCACTGCAACATCGTTGTCCCGTTTCGACGCTGCTGTACCTCTTTCCTTGCTTCACGTCGCGCGCCTGCCAGGACGCGCGGCGGCCGTCGCTTTCCGTGTGCCCCGTCCTCCCCCTTCCCAGACGGAACCGCCATGTCGCCCCCCACCCCCGCCGACCTGACCGAGAGACAACGCGATACCCATCCGGTGCTGCACGCGCCGCGCCGCCGCTACCGCGATGCGCGCGGCCGCTTCGTCCGCAATGCCGAGGTGACCGTCAAGCTGAACCTGGCGCCGCGCCGCACCAGCCTGTTCGTGACCTCGGAAATGGCCGATTTCGTGAAGGCCGGTGGCCTGGGCGACGTCGCTGCGGCCCTGCCGCGCGCGCTGCGCGGCAGTTGCGACATCCGCGTGCTGATTCCCGGGTATCCGGCGGTCCTGCGCACCACCGGCCCGCTGGAGATCGTCGGCCGCATCGCCGCGCACGCGGGACTGCCGGATTGCGCGCTGGGCCGGGCCGAGCGCCCGGACGGCCTGTGCGTCTACGTGCTGCTGTGCCCGCAATTGTTCGAGCGCCAGGGTTCGCCCTACGTGTCCAGCGAAGGCCGCGACTGGGAAGACAACGCGCTGCGCTTCGCCACCCTGTCCCACGCCGCCGCGCAGATCGCCGGCGGCCAGGCCGGGCTGGACTGGACGCCGGAGCTGCTGCACCTGAACGACTGGCCGTGCGCGCTGGCCGCCGCCTACGTGCGCTGGTCCGGCGGCCGCACGCCGTGCCTGCTGACCATCCACAACCTGGCCTACCAGGGCCTGTTCCCGTACGCCATGGCCGGCGCCCTGGGCATCCCTGCCGAGGGCCTGCAGGACCTGGAGTTCTACGGGCAGATGTCGTTCCTGCGCGCGGGCATCGTCCACGCCGACCACGTCAACACGGTCAGCGTCAGCTACGCCGCGCAGATCACCGGCCCGGCGCAGGGCTGCGGCCTGGACGGGCTGCTGGCGCGGCGCGCCGCCAGCGGCCGCCTGAGCGGCATCGTCAACGGCATCGACGCCAGCTGGGACCCGCGCACCGACGCGCACCTGCCGGCGCACTTCGGTGTCGGCCAGATCCAGGGCAAGCGCGAGAACGCGGCGCAGGTGCGCCAGGCGTTCGGCCTGCTCGACAGCGATGGCCCGCTGTTCGCGGTGGTCTCGCGGCTGGTGCACCAGAAGGGCCTGGACCTGATCTGCGAGGTGGCGCCGCAGATCGTCGCCGCTGGCGGCCAGATCGTGATCATCGGCGGCGGCGAGCCGCAGATCGAGCAGGCGGTGGCGGCGCTGGCACGGCGCTACCCGGGCCACGTCGGCGCGCACATCGGTTTCGAGGAGCGGCTGGCGCGGCGCATGTTCGCCGGCTCCGACTTCCTGCTGATGCCCTCGCGCTTCGAGCCGTGCGGGCTGAGCCAGATGTACGCGCAGCGTTTCGGCAGCCTGCCGATCGCCCACGCCACCGGCGGCCTGATCGACACCGTGGACGACGGCGTCACCGGCTTCCTGTTCGAGGAAGCCTCGGCCGACGGCCTGCGCCGTTGCCTGCAGCGGGTGTTCCGCACCTTCCGCCTGCCGGGCCTGCTGCAGGCGATGCGCCGCGCGGCGATGCTGCGGCCCAGCGGCTGGGAACTGGCCGGCCGCAAGTACATGGCGCTGTACGAGCGCACCGCCGCGGCGTTGGCCACGGCCAGCCACGTTCCGGCCGTGGCCAACGCCGCGGTGCCGGCCACCGCGAGCGCCATGGCCGCCGCATGAGCGATCGGGAACACGCCGTGGACCCGGCTGCCGGCCGGGACCCGGTGGCGGACGCGGAAGACGACGGCGACGGCCCTGCGCTGCAGGCGCTGGCACGTGGCGAGGCGATCGACGCCTTCGCCTGGCTCGGTCCGCATCCACAGGCAGACGGCTCGGTCCGGGTCCGCGTGCTGGCGCCCGGCGCCGAGGCGCTGGGCCTGCTCGATACGCAGGGCAAGCTGATCGCGCGGATGCGCGCCCACCCGCAGGCCGACGGCCTGTTCGAAGGCGAGCTGAAACAGCCCATGCCCTACCGGCTGCGCATCGTGTGGCCGGACGCCGTGCAGGAATGCGACGACGCCTATGCCTTCGGGCCGACGCTCGATCCGGCCTGGCTGCAGGATCTGGCCGCCGGCGACGGCGCCGCCCTGCGCACCGCGCTGGGCGCGCACCACACCCGCATCGGCGAGGTGGAAGGCGTGCGCTTCGCGGTGTGGGCGCCGCAGGCCAGGCGGGTCGCGCTGGTGGGCGACTTCAACGGCTGGGACGCGCGCCGGCATCCGTTGCGCCTGCATCCCGAGGCAGGGGTCTGGGAACTGTTCGTGCCCGGGCTGCACGGCGGCGAGCATTATCAATACGAGCTGCAGGCCGCCGACGGCAGCGTGCTGCCGCGCAAGGCCGATCCGGTAGCGCGCAGCAGCGCGCCGGCGCCGTCCACTGCGTCGGTGGTGCCATACGCCGACAGCCACACCTGGAATGACGCGGCCTGGCTGGCGCAGCGCGAGGCCCAGGCCGGCAGCGCGCAACCGCTGAGCATCTACGAACTGCATGCCGGCTCCTGGCGCCACGACGGCAACGGCCAGCCGCTGCACTGGGATGCACTGGCCGCCGAACTGATTCCCTACGTGCGCGGACTCGGCTTCACCCATATCGAACTGCTGCCGATCGCCGAGTATCCGTTCGGCGGCTCCTGGGGCTACCAGCCGCTGGGCCTGTACGCGCCCACCGCGCGCCATGGCGACGCCGCGGGCTTCGCGCGCTTCGTCGATGCCTGCCACCAGGCCGGCATCGGCGTGCTGCTGGACTGGGTCGGCGCGCACTTCCCCGACGATGCGCACGGCCTGCAGCGCTTCGACGGCAGCGCCCTGTACGAACATGCCGACCCGCGCGAAGGCGTGCATCGCGAGTGGAATACGCTGGTCTACAACTACGGCCGCCCGGAAGTGGTGGCCTACCTGATCGGCAGCGCGCTGGAGTGGATCGAGCGCTTCCACGTCGACGGCCTGCGCGTGGATGCGGTGGCGGCGATGCTGTACCGCGACTACGGCCGCAACGCCGGCGAATGGATCCCCAACGCCCACGGCGGCCGCGAGAACCTGGAGGCGATCGCCTTCCTGCGCCGGCTGAACGACGAGATTGCGCAGCGTTTCCCCGGCGTGCGCACCATCGCCGAGGAATCCACCGCCTGGCCGGGCGCCACCGCGCCCACCCAGCAGGGCGGGCTGGGCTTCAGCCACAAGTGGAACATGGGCTGGGCGCACGACACGCTGCGCTACCTGCAGCGCGATCCGCTGTACCGGCAACACCACCACAGCGAGATGAGCTTCGGCCTGGTGTATGCGTTCTCCGAGCATTTCGTGCTGCCGCTGTCGCACGACGAGGTGGCGCGCGGCAAGGGCTCGTTGCTGGCGCGCATGCCCGGCGACGCCTGGCAGCGCTTCGCCAACCTGCGCGCCTACCTGGCCTTCATGTGGGCGCATCCCGGGCGCAAGTTGCTGTTCATGGGCTGCGAGTTCGGTCAATGGCAGGACTGGGACCACGACCAGCCGCTGGACTGGGCGCAGGCGCAACAGCCCGAGCATCTTGGCATTGCCCGGCTGGTCGCCGACCTCAACCGGCAATTGCGCGCATTACCGGCGCTGTACCGCAGCGACCGCAGCAGCGACGGCTTCGAATGGAGCATCGCCGACGACCACCGCAACAGCGTCTTCGCCTTCGTCCGCCACGACCGTGACGGCGACGCGCCACCGTTGCTGGCGGTCAGCAACTTCACGCCGAACGTCCACCACGATTACCGCGTGGGGGTGCCGCGCAGCGGACGCTGGCGCGAGCTTCTCAACAGCGACAGCGGCTACTACGGCGGCTCCAACCAGGGCAACGGCGGCGTGCTGTCGACCCTGCCGCAGCCGATGCACGGGCATGCGCAGGCGTTGGCGCTGACGCTGCCGCCGCTGTCCACCCTTTGGCTGCAACCGGACCTTTGACCATGGCCACGACCGCTGTCTCGACCGATTCCTCCGCTGTACCACGCGCAGTCCTGCGCCCCGGCGCCTGGCCAGGCGCCAACGGCGAGGTCGCCTTCGCGCTGTGGGCGCCGGATGCCGAGCGCGTGGAGCTGGTGTTCGGCGACGATCGGCGGCAGCCGCTAGAGGCGATCGGCGACGGCTACTTCGCCGCCACCCTGGCCTGCGCGCCCGGTACCCGCTACCGCTACGCCATCGACGGCGGCACGCCGGTGCCGGATCCGGCCTCGCGCTGGCAGCCCGACGGTGTGCACGGTCCCAGCGCGGTGCTGGCCACCGATGGCCATGCCTGGCGCCACGGCGACTGGCGCGGCCGGCCCTGGGCCGAGACCGTGTTCTACGAACTGCACGTGGGCACCTGCGGCGGCTACGCCGGGCTGCGCGCGCAGTTGCCGACGCTGGCCGCGCTCGGCGTGACCGCGATCGAACTGATGCCGCTGGCCGAATTCCCCGGCCGCCACAACTGGGGCTACGACGGCGTGCTGCCGTACGCGCCGGCCTCGGCCTACGGCCATCCGGACGAACTCAAGGCGCTGATCGACGAGGCCCACGGGCTGGGCCTGAGCGTGTTCCTGGACGTGGTCTACAACCACTTCGGCCCGGACGGCAATTACCTGGGCCAATACGCCTCGACCTTCTTCCGCGAGGACGCACCCACGCCATGGGGCGCGGCCATCGACTTCCGCCTGCCGCCGGTGCAGCGCTACTTCATCGACAACGCGCTGATGTGGCTGCACGAGTACCGCTTCGACGGCCTGCGCCTGGATGCGGTGCATGCGATCGTGCCCAACGCCTTCCTGGACACCCTGCGCGAGGCGATCATGGCCAGCGTCGCCGACGGGCGCCACGTGCACCTGGTGCTGGAGAACGAGGCCAACCAGGCCGGCGTGCTGCAGCGCGGCTACAGCGCGCAGTGGGACGACGACTTCCACAACAGCCTGCACGTGCTGCTGACCGGCGAACACGAGGGCTACTACGCCGGCTTCGCCGACGCGCCGGCGCAGCACCTGGCGCGGGTGCTCGGCGAAGGCTTCGCCTTCCAGGGCCAGGCCGACCACCGCGGCCACGCGCGCGGCGAGCCCAGCGGCCACCTGCCGCCGCACAAGTTCGTGATCTTTGCGCAGAACCACGACCAGATCGGCAACCGCGCCCGTGGCGACCGGCTGATCACCCAGGTAAGCGAACCGGCGCTGCGCGCGGCGCTGGCGCTGACCGCGCTGACCCCGATGATCCCGCTGTTCTTCATGGGCGAGCCGTGGGGCAGCCGCACCCCGTTCCAGTTCTTCACCGATTTCGCGCCGCCGCTGGACGAGGCGGTGCGCGAGGGCCGCCGCCGCGAGTTCGCGCATTTCGCCGCCTTCGCCGATCCGGAACAGCGTGCCACCATTCCCGATCCCAACGCACCGGGCACCTTCCAGGCGTCCATCGCCGACATCAGCGACGCCACCCACGGCGACGGTGCGCGCTGGCGCGACTGGTTCGCGGCGTTGATGGCGTTGCGCCGCCAGCACCTGGTGCCCGCCCTCGCCCAGTCCAGCGCGCTGGGGGCACGGGTGATCGGCTCGAAGGCGATCGCGGCGGGCTGGCGCCTGGGTGACGGCGAATGGCACGTGGCGGCCAACTTCGGCGACGCGCCGGTGGCGCTGGACCTGCCCGGCAGCACCGTGCATGCGGAGAACGCCGGCGACGACGCCGCGCAGTTGCCGCCCAACGCCTTCGTCGCGCGCTACCGGCCCGGCAACGCCGCATGAGCGCCCGCTGTCGCGACGCCATCGCGACAGCGTCCCCGGCACGCTGGCCACCTCGTTCGCTGCCCACCGCCGCGCACGCGCCGTCGGCGCGCGCGGGCGGGACCGCGGCGGATACCGCTTCCTCCGCCCTGCTGCCCGGTTCGCCCTGCCCATGACCGACACCTCCCTGCACACCCTGGCCGACGCCGCCGGCCTGCTGGTCGACTGGATCGACGCCAGCGACACGCCGCGTACGGTCGCCGACGCCACCCTGCGCCACGTGCTCGGCGCGCTGGGCCTGGACGCGCGCGACGCCGCCGCCTGCCGCGACAGCCTGCGCCGGCTGCAGGCCGATGCCGCGCTGCCGCCGCTGCTGACCGCCGACGCCGGCGCGCCGGTCGAGGTCGGCGCCGCGGCCGGTGCCGCGTACCAGCTCCAGAGCGAGGACGGGCAGACACTGCACGGCCACTGCGACGCGCATGGCCGCCTCGTCGCACCCGACGCCGCCGGCTACTGGACCCTGCAGCACGGCGATCGCCGCACCACCCTGGCGGTGGCGCCATCGCGCTGCTACGGCGTCGCCGACGCGATGGGCGCAACACAGCCGCGGCGCTGGGGCCTGTCGCTGCAGGTGTATTCGGCACCGGGTGCCTATGACGCCGGCATCGGCGACGCCGCTGGCACCGCCGCCTGGGCCACGCGCATCGCCGCAGCCGGCGGCGATGCCATCGCGCTGAGCCCGGTGCATGCGGCGCGTCCGGTCGGCGCGCACTACAGCCCGTATTCGCCCAGCGACCGCCGCTTTCTCGATCCGCTGCAGGCGGCGCCGGCGCGCGTGCTCGGCGTCGCGGCAGCGCAGCGCGCGCTGGACGCGACCGGGCTGGCGCAGGGCTTCGCCGAGGCGCAGGCGCGGCCGCTGATCGACTGGCCGGCCTCGGCGGCGTTGAAGTGGCAGTGGCTGCGCCAGCTGCACGCCGACTTCGGCCAAGCCGACGCGGCGCTGCGCGCCGACCTGGCCGCGTTCGAGCGCGACGGCGGCAACGCCCTGCATGCGCATGCCGCGTTCGCCGCGCAGGATTTCGGCGATGCCGATCCGGGCCTGCACCGCTTTGCGCAGTGGCTGGCCGCGCGCAGTTGGGCCGACGTGCAGCGCCAGGCGCGCGCCGACGGCATGGGCATCGGCCTGATCGCCGACTTGGCGGTGGGCTTCGACGCGCAGGGCGCCGAGGCCGCGGCGTGGCCGCAGGCGGTGCTGCAGGGGCTGGAACTGGGCGCGCCGCCGGACGCCTTCAACGGCGACGGCCAGGCATGGGGCATCTGCGGCTATGCGCCGACCGCGCTGCGCGCCAATGGCTTCGCGCCGTTCATCGAACTGCTGCGCGCGGTGATGCGCGATCGCGGCGGCGTGCGCATCGATCACATCCTCGGCCTGCTGCGGCTGTGGGTGATTCCGCGCGGCGCACCTTCGTCCACCGGCGTCTATCTGCGCTATCCGCTGCACGACCTGCTGCGCCTGCTCGCGCTGGAATCCTGGCGGAATCGCGCGATCGTGATCGGCGAAGACCTGGGCGTGGTGCCGGACGGCATCCGCGCCGAGCTGTCGCAGCGCGGGGTGATGGGCATCGACGTGCTGCTGTTCACCCGCGACCGCGATGGCGCGTTCCTGCCACCGGCGCAGTGGCGCCCCGACGCGCTCGCCACCACCACCACCCACGACCTGCCGACCCTGCGCGGCTGGCGTCGCGGCGAGGACATCGACTGGCGCCGGCGCCTGCAGTTGAGCGACGCCACGCAGCAACATGCCGACCACCAGGCGCGCACCGACGATGTCGCGCGCATGGACCAGGCGGTCGCCGCGGCGCTGCCGCCCGCGGAGGCCGCCGACCCGGAACTGGGCGCGCTGCGCTTCGTCGCTGCCACGCCCTCGCCGCTGGCGCTGCTGCCGGCCGAGGACGCGCTGGGCCTGGACCAGCAACCCAACCTGCCCGGCACCGTCGACGGCCACCCGAACTGGCGCCGGCGCCTGCCCGCACCCGATGCCGCCGCATCCGCCGCCACCCTCGCCACGCGCCTGGACGCCTTCGCCCAGACCCGCCAATCCACCGCCATCGCCGCGCAAGGAGCCGACGCATGCGCATGATTCCCCTGCGGGCCACCGCCCGCCTGCAGTTGCATGCCGGTTTCACCCTGCTCGACGCCGCCGCGCAGGTGCCGTACTACGCCGGGCTGGGCATCAGCCACCTGTACCTGTCGCCGATCGGCACCGCGGTGCCCGGTTCCACCCACGGCTACGACGTCACCGACCCGCGCCAGGTCAATCCCGAGCTCGGCGGCGAGCCGGCGCTGCTGCACCTGTCCGAGCGCGCACGCAGCCACGGCATGGGCCTGATCCTGGACATCGTGCCCAACCACATGGCCACCCACCCGAGCAATCCGTGGTGGTGGGACGTGCTCACGCACGGTCGGCGCAGCCGTCATGCCGGCTGGTTCGACATCGACTGGCGCGCGCCCGGGCGCGACGGCAAGCTGTGGTTGCCGGTGCTGGACCGCCCCTATGCGCAGGCGCTCGGCGAAGGCGCGCTGCAACTGCAGGTGGCCGAGGACGGCAGCGTCGTCCTGCTGCACCACGACCAGCGCTTCCCGATCCGCCTGGACGGCGCCATCGCCCAGGAACCGGCCAGCGCGCGCCCGGCCTGGGCGGCCCGGCTCAACGACGCCGCGCGGCTGGGCGACGATGCCCTGCACCGGCTGATCGAACGCCAGTGCTATCGCCTGGCCTGGTGGCGGGTCGGCAACGACATGCTCAACTACCGCCGCTTCTTCGACATCACCTCGCTGGCGGCGTTGCGGGTGGAGCAGAACGACGTGTTCGCCGCAGTCCACGAGCTGCCGTTGCGGCTGGTCGCCGAGGGCCATCTCGATGGCGTGCGGGTCGACCACGTCGATGGCCTGGCCGACCCCACCGGCTACGTGCAGCGGCTGCGCACGCAACTGGACCGCGCCGGCCGCCGCCGTGGCATTGCCCCGGGTGGCATCGCCCTGTACCTGGAAAAGATCCTGGCGCCGCACGAGCAGTTGCGCCCCGACTGGCCCTGCGACGGCACCACCGGCTACGACTTCATGGACCAGGTCGCCGCGGTGCTGCACGACCCGGCCGGCGCCGAACCGCTGACCGCACTGTGGCGGCGCTGGAGCGGGCGCAGTGGCGACTTCGGCCAGGAGCAGCGCGCCGCGCGCGACGAGATCCTGCAGGGTTCGCTGCAGGCCGAGTTCGTGCGCACCGTGCAGGCGCTGGCCGCCGCCGCGCACCTGGATCCGCTGACCCGCGAGTTCAGCCCGCAGATGCTGGCGCACGGGTTGATGGCCTTGCTGCGGCAGTTCGAGGTGTACCGCACCTATGCCGGGGCCGATGGCCTGGACGACAACGACGCAGCGCGCCTGGCCCAGGCCGCGCAGCGTGCGCGTGCCGGCGCCGAGCCGCGGGTGTGCGCGGCGATCGATGCGATCGAGCGCTGGAGCCGCGATGGCCGCGGCACCGGCAAGGCGCAGGTGGCGCTGCGGCGGATCGTGCGCCGGCGCCTGGAGCAACTGTCGGCGCCGCTCAACGCCAAGTCGGTGGAAGACACCTCTTTCTACCGCCACGGCGTGCTGCTCTCGCGCAACGAGGTCGGCAGCGAGCCGGACGTGTTCGCGATGACGCCGGAGGCGTTCCACGCGGCCAACGCCGTGCGCGCGCAGCGCTATCCGCGCGCGCTGCTGGCCACCGCCACCCACGACCACAAGCGCGGCGAAGACGTCCGCATGCGCCTGGCCGTGCTCAGCGCACAGGCGCCGTGGTGGGAGGCGCAGGTGGCGCGGTTCCAGGCGCTGTCGGCCGACCTGCTGCCGGCCGGCAGCGCCGCGCCGCTGCCGGGTGACCTGCTGATGCTGTGGCAGATGCTGGTGGCGGCGTGGCCGCTGGAGCTGGCAGTGGACGACGCCGACGGCCTGCGCGACTACGCCGAACGCATCGGCGCCTGGCAGCTCAAGGCCGCGCGCGAAGCCAAGCTGCGCACCCACTGGACCTGGCCGGACGAAGACTACGAACGCAATGCGCGCGCCCTGCTCGACGCGGCGCTACTGCAGCCGGCCGGTGCCGCGCTGCGCGAGGCGTTGGCGCAGGCGGCCGCGGCGCTGGCCCCGGCCGGCGCGCTCAATAGCCTGGTGCAGACCGCCCTGCGCCTGACCCTGCCCGGCGTGCCCGACCTGTACCAGGGCAGCGAAGGCTGGGACCTGTCGCTGGTGGACCCGGACAACCGCCGCCCGGTGGACTACGCGCTGCGCCAGGCCTGGCTGGGTGACGCCACCGCAGCGGACGCGCTGCTGCAGGACTGGCACAGCGGCCACGTCAAGGCCTGGCTGACCGGGCAATTGCTGCAACTGCGGCGCGCGCATCCGGCGCTGTTCGCGCACGGCAGCTACACGCCGCTGCAGGCGCAGGGCGCACAGGCGCCGCACGTGCTCGGCTTCGTGCGCGAGCACGAAGGCACCTCGCTGGTAGTGGTGGTGCCGCGGCTGAGTGCGGCCGCGCAGGCGCTGCGCCCGGACGCGCCGCTGCGGCCGCAACTGGACTGGCGTGACACGGTTCTGACACTGCCGCAGGCACAGTATCGTCCGGTGCTGGCCGGTGCTACCGTCGACGCCACGTCGGCCGTTCCGGTGTCGGCCCTGTTCGCCGCATTCCCGATCGCCGTGCTGGTCGCCTCCCCCTGATCCCGCAAGAAGCCATGGACGCAGAAACACGCCAACGCCGCATCCGCCAACTCGCACACGAAATCTGGGAAGCCGAAGGGCGACCCGACGGCCACGCCGCCCGCCACTGGGCCATGGCCGAGCGCCTGGTGGCCGCGGAAGCGGCCGCCGAGGCCGACGACGAAGCGCTGCCGCCGCCGGCACCGCGGCGCAGCGCCGGCAACGGCAGCACTTCTTCCTAAGGATCCTTCATGCCCGTGCGCAAGCTCACCCGCCGTTCGCGTATCCGCGAGGGCCTGCCGTATCCGCTGGGCGCCACCTGGGACGGCCTGGGGGTGAACTTCGCGCTGTATTCGGCGCACGCCACCAAGGTGGAGCTGTGCCTGTTCGACGATCGCGGCCGCGAGATCGAACGCATCGCCCTGCCCGAGTACACCGACGAGATCTGGCACGGCTACCTGCCCGACGCGCGCCCGGGCCAGCTCTACGGCTACCGCGTGTACGGCCCGTACGCGCCCGACGCCGGACATCGCTTCAATCCCAACAAGCTGCTGCTCGATCCCTACGCCAAGCAACTGGTCGGCGAATTGAAATGGGCGCCGGCCCTGTTCGGCTACACCATCGGCCACAAGGATGCCGACCTCAGCTTCGACCGCCGCGACAGCGCCGCCTACATGCCCAAGTGCGCGGTGATCGATCCGGCCTTCACCTGGGGCAAGGACCAACGCCCGCAGACGCCGTGGGACAGCACGGTGATCTACGAGACCCACCTGCGCGGCACCACCATGCGCCACCCGTCCGTGCCCGAGGCCTGGCGCGGCACCTTCTCCGGGCTGAAGGTGGACGAGGTGGTCGAGCACATCAAGCGCCTGGGCATGACCGCGGTGGAGCTGCTGCCGGTGCACGCCTTCGTCGACGACGAATATCTGCTCAAGCAGGGTCTGCGCAATTACTGGGGCTACAACACCATCGGCTTCTTCGCCCCGCACCCGCGCTACATGGCCACGCGCACCGTGTCCGAGTTCAAGCAGATGGTGGCGCGGCTGCACAGCGCCGGGCTGGAAGTGATCCTGGACGTGGTCTACAACCACACCGCCGAAGGCAACGAACTGGGGCCGACGCTCTCGTTCAAGGGCATCGACAACGCCAGCTACTACCGCCTGGCCGAGGACCGCCGCTTCTACATCAACGACACCGGCACCGGGAACACCTTCGACCTGACCAACGCCGGCGCGCTGCGCATGGTCAACGACTCGCTGCGCTACTGGGTTTCGGAGATGCACGTGGACGGGTTCCGCTTCGACCTGGCCACCATCCTCGGCCGCGAGCACCACGGCTTCGATCCCAAGGGTGGCTTCCTCGACGCCTGCCGCCAGGACCCGCTGCTGAGCCAGGTCAAGCTGATCGCCGAGCCGTGGGACGTCGGCCCCGGCGGCTACCAGGTCGGCGGCTTCCCGCCGGGCTGGTCGGAGTGGAACGACAAGTTCCGCGACAACGTGCGCGCGTTCTGGCGCGGCGACGAAGGCCAGCTGGCCGAACTGGCCACGCGCCTGACCGGCTCGGCCGACCTGTTCAATCATCGCGGTCGCCGCCCGACCGCCTCGGTCAACTTCGTCACCGCGCACGACGGCTTCACCCTGCACGACCTGGTCAGCTATTCCCACAAGCACAACGAAGCCAACGGCGAGCACAACCGCGACGGCTCGGACAACAACATTTCCGCCAACTACGGCGTGGAAGGCGAGACCGACGACGAGCAGATCAACGCCCTGCGCCTGCGGCAGATGCGCAACATGCTGGCCACCCTGCTGCTGTCGCAGGGCACGCCGATGTTGCTGGCCGGCGACGAGTTCGGCCGCAGCAAGGGCGGCAACAACAACACCTACTGCCAGGACAACGAACTGACCTGGCTGAACTGGGAAACCGGCCCGCGCGCGCACCAGCTCAGCGCCTTCGTCTCGCGCCTGACCCACCTGCGCGCGCACTACCCGCTGCTGCACCGCGCACGCTTCTTCGACGGCGCCTACGACGAAGAACTGGGCATCAAGGACGTGACCTGGCTGGCGCCGGACGGCGAGGAAATGACCGAGGCCTCCTGGCACGATCCGCACGCCCGCGCGCTGATGATGCGCCTGGACGGCCGCGCCCCGTCCAGCGGCCTGCGCCAGGCCGCGTCCAACGTGACCCTGCTGATGATCGTCAACGGCGCGGTCGAGGACGTGCCGTTCACCCTGCCGCTGGTCGAAGGCGAACACTGGCGCGTGCTGATCGACACCGCCGAGCGCAACGGCGAACACGGCCTGCCCGGCGGTTCGCAATGGCACGGCCTCGGCCGCTCGCTGACCCTGCTGGCGGCCGAGCGCGACAGCAAGTCCTCCGCGACGCAGCATCGCAACGCGGCGCCGCCGCCGGCGGCCGCGAGCTAAGCGGCCGGCGACGCGTTGGCACGGCAATCGATGATCCGGGGTTAGCTCCCCCTTCGATAAAGCCAGTGCCGGCTCCTGCAGTCGCGGCTTCGGCCGCGGCTGCAGGCATAGCCGATACCCGCAGGCCACGAGAAGCCGCATGCCTGCACTGTAGGAGCGGCTTCAGCCGCGACCGTCCCCGCAGCCAGCGGCCATCCGTATTCGCGATGCAGCGTTGCTTCAGGACGCGCCGGTTCCGAAGCGCATGCGATGCCGAGACTTCTAGGCTTCGCTTGTCGCGGCTGAAGCCGCTCCTACAGCGTTGCGCAAGGACGTCGCCGTAACGGCCGGCAACCCGCATGGCAACTTCGCGCGCGGCTATGCCCTCGCGACCCGCCAGGGTTGGCGAACGCCATACATGAGCGTTCGCCACAACCACTCCATGGGGCCGAACCGAAACCGCTTCAGCCACCAATGGCTGGCAATCACCTGGACAAGATAAACAGCGATCCCCAGCAGCATTGCGTGCGATGCGCTCAGGCGTCCGAACAGACCCAGCCCGTATCCAAAGAAGATCCAGCCGAAGACCAACGACTGGGCCAGGTAGTTGCTGAAGGCCATTCGACCGAGAGGGCCAAGCACCGCCAGCACACGGCCGACCCCGGCGAACGTACAAAGGGCCACGCAGGTAGCGCCATAGCCGATGGCAAGCACGACCGGACCCAGCGTTCTCAGAGCCGAGACGATGAGCGCCAAGGAGCGCCAGGAAGACCCTGAGTCGGGCAACTCCAGAAAATTCATGCCAAAGCCAAGGACGAGGCCAAGCGCAGCGATAGCGAGGAGTGCGCGACGATGCCTTTCGGGACTGCGAAGCAGGCCGGTCCGCCACACAAACACGCCAAGCAGGAACAACGCGAACGTCCGCGGGACGACCAGCACGTGCAAGGGAACAATGCGCGGTATCTCGGCGATATTGAAGCGGACGATTTCGCTCCAGGTTCCGCTCGCATAGACCGACGAAGCGACATGGACGTACTGCCGAAGTCCCGCTTCATCGGGCCCCAGGAAACTCTCTGGAAGCCAGAGCGGCATTGCTGCATACACCAGCAACGCCGCTGCGCATGCGGCGACGAGCGTCCTGTTCGATACATAAAGAAACGGCAGGGCAAGCAAGCCGACCAGCGCATATTCGGTGAGGATGTCGCCATTCCAGATGAAGCACAGATGCAGGACGCCGAACCCCAGCAGAACAAGCAGCCGCCTGACCAGCAGCGATAGACACTGGCTGTTGGTGGCGAGCCGCTGGAATTGAATGGCAAGCCCAATGCCGAACAACAGGGAAAACAGAGCAAAGGCCTTCGATTCCATGCCGGCGCTGACAATCGCATCCACCATCCGATCCAGGCCGGATCCCTCCATGGTCGGCGGAAGAAACTGCTGAAATAGCGAAACCCGGAACTCGGTGATCAGGTTGACCGAGAGCACGCCGAAGAGCGCCACGCCCCGCAACACGTCGATGGTGGCAACGCGAGAGGCTGCGGGAATGGGCGCAGCATTCTGCTGCGGGGAATTTCCCGGTGCTGGAGCGACGGTGTCCATTGCAGCCTCTGGGCATTCGTTGGTTCGAGGATCGGTCCAATTCGGGTCGAGAACACGCAATGCCACCAATCCGCCTACCCCGCCTCATCCAGCATCGTCGCCTGGGAGCAACCGAAGCTCCAAGACAACCGGCCCTGAAAAACGGCGCCTAGCGCGCACTCCCATCCACATACGGACGCGACTGCAGGATCACCACCTCGTCGCCGACCACGGCCCACTCGATGTCCTGATCGCCGCCGCCCAGCGCCTGCTTGGTCATCGCGCCGACCCTGGCCAATCGCGCGATGAGGGTATCGGTCAGTACCTGGCGGGTGCCGACGATCGGGACCTCGCGGACGCCGCCGGCGGCGTTGGCCACGAGCTGGGTGTCCTCGGCCGAGCGGCTCAGCACCTGCACCGCCTTGGACCAGCTCGAATACATCACCTGTTCGGCCTGGCGCTTGCCCTCGACCACGCGGATACCGAGGCCGCGCTTGGCCGAAACATAGGTGACATGACGGCGCGCTGCATCGAAGGGATCGCGGGTGATCATCACCCCGGAGCTGTCGGACGGGGCGGCCAACTGCACCAGCACCGCCATGGCCACCGCGTCCTGCGGCAGGCCGGCGGCGGCGCGCGCTTCGTAGGCCTCGAAGTTGTACACCGACGCCCACACCGTCTGCACCGCCTTGGCCAATGCGTCGGCGCGGGTGACGTTGGGCACGGTGGTGTACAGGCCGGCACCGCTGAAGCCGGGCAGATCCTCGGAGTTGGACGAGCTGCGCACGAACACACCGGCACCATGCAGTTGTTCGCGCCACTGCGCCTCCAGCGCACGCACGAAGGCCGGATCGGGCGTGGCGTCGGCGATCTCGGCACGCAGGGTCGCCAGCGCGGCGCGGCGCACGTCGGCGTCGGTGGCGAAGCCAGGACGGCGCTGCAGGTCGCGCAGGCGCTGATCGACCTGCAGGCGCTGCAGCGTCGCCTGGTAGAACGCGAACGGGATGCAGAAGCCGTCCGGTACGCGTGCGGCCGGCGGCAACACCGCCTTCAACGTGCCGAGATTGGCCGCCTTGGTCCCGCAGGCGCGGCTGTCGCGGGCGCGCAGCGCCGCCAGCGGCTGGAGCGCGACCACGCTCAGGTCCGGACGCGGCAGCGCGCGTGACGCCGCGCGCGGGGCCGCGGACGACATGGCTGCCGGCGGGCCTGCAAGCGGCGTCACCCGGTAGTCGTTGCGGGTGACGTCCAGTTGCACCCAGCGGCCGTCGTACTGGCGCAACGCCGCCTGCGCGTCGCGCACGTACACATTGGGAATGCCCCATCCCTTGGCCAGCAGGTTGACGTGCGACAGCAGCGTGGACGGGCGCTGCGTGACCAGGCCGGCGACCGGCGCCAACGCGATCGGCACCTCGTCCAGCACCGGGATGTCGCGCGGGGTCAGCGCACGGAACTGCGCCTCCGAACGCACGATGCGCAGCCGTCCCTCGGCATGGCCGGTGTTCAACGGCAGGAAGCGCTGCTCGCGCAGCAGCGCCTCCTGGGTCACGAAGGCCAGCCCGGCGGACTTGGCCACCTGTTCGTGCAGCGTGGAGTTGGTCTTGAACCGCAACGTGTCGTAGAACGAGGCGCGCAAGGCGGCGTCGGTCTGCTGCAACAAGGGCGCGGTGAGAAGGTCGCCCTCCCAGAACTCGTAGGTGTAGCCCGGCAGATCCTGCTGCCAGCTCAGGGTGCCGAACAGGAAGCGCCGCTGCGGATCGCGGTACTGCGCCTTCAGCGCCGCCTTGCCCATGCGCGGCGCCAGGCGCTGGCGCACGAACTGCTCGTGCAGCGCGAAGCGCGGCGTGTTGAGGTAATAGACGCGCCCGCCCTGCTGCCGGTCGATCACGAACAGCAGGTGCGGCAATTCCAGCGCGGTGCCGGCGTTGTAGACCCGCGCGAGCTGCAGGAACTGCGCGCGGCTGTCCAGGCGCGGCATGGAATCGGGTCCGGTCGCCGGCTGCGCCGCGGCGTCGCGGCCTGGGCGCTGCTCGTAGGCCGAGGGCTTGCGCGCGGTCTGCGCCAGCGTGGGCGCCACCGGCCACAGCAGCGCGAAAAGGACACACCACGCCGACACGCGTGGCCACGAAAGGGACGGACGGGCTCGATCCATGATGCCGGTTCGGGAGGGCGACGAGCGCGGATCATACGCCAGCGTCTGCACCTTGGCTGCGCGGCGAAGCGCGGCTAGGCGCTTGGTGGCGGCATGAGCGTTGGCAGGGTGGCAGAAGCGCGACGGCACTCGTTTGCCGAATAGCTACAACGGACGGTCCTTCGGTATCGTTGGTCGACAGGACGTTGTTGCAGTCGAATGTGGCCTGCCGTACGCGCTGCTTCGCGACCTGGCCCATCTCGTTCCCAAAGGAGTCCGCATGCCGCTGTATCCCCTGTTCGCCGACCTGGCAGGGCGCCGTGTGCTGGTGGTGGGCGGCGGCGAGGTGGCGATGCGCAAGATCGAGGCGCTGCTGCACGCCGGCGCCGACGTGCTGGTCTACGCGCATGCGCTCAACCCCACCGTGGCGCAGTGGCTGGCGCAGGGCCGCTTGCAGCGCGCCGATGGCGCCTTCGACCCGCAGTGGCTGGACGACGCCTGGCTGGTGGTGGCGGCCACCGACGACGACGCGTTCAACCGCCAACTGGCCGAACAGGCCGGGACGCGGCGCAAGTGGGTCAACGTGGTCGACGATGCCGCGCTGTCGACGTTCCAGGTGCCGGCGATCATCGACCGCGATCCGCTGCTGATCGCGATCTCCTCCAGCGGCGCGGCGCCGATGCTGGCGCGGCGCCTGCGCGAGCGCTGGGAAACCGAACTGGACCATTCCTACGCCGAACTGGCGCAGTTGTTCGCGCGCCACCGCGCCGCGATCCGCGCGCGCCTGCCGGACCTGCCGCAGCGCCGCCGCTGGTTCGAGCAGGTGCTGGAGGGGCCGGTGCAGACCCTGCTGCAGAGCGGCCAGCGCGAGGCCGCCGAGCATGCCTTCGCCGACAGCCTGCAGCGCAGTGGTGACATACCGCGGCAAGGCAGCGTGTGGCTGGTCGGCACCGGCAACGGCGACCCCGGTGCGCTGACGCTGAAGGCGCTGCGCGCGCTCAACCAGGCCGACCTGCTGCTGGTCGGTGCAGAGGTCGGTGCGGCGGTGCTGAGCCTGGCGCGCCGCGATGCCAGCCGCCAGCCGCTGCCGGAGGATCCGGCAACGCACCTGGCGCTGCTGATCGAACAGGCGCACGCCGGGCAGCGGGTGGTCAGTCTGCTGCCGGGCGATGCGTTCCGGCAGCCGCCGCACGCGGCCCTGGCAGCGCAGTTGGCCGCCGCCGGGATCGCCTGCGAGGTGGTGCCTGGCGTCGCGCTTGGCTGAGACCTAAGCCGGCAGCGGCGGCACCGGCTCGTCGGCTGCGCCGTCCCGCTTCGCCGTCACCAGGTGCTTGCGCATCCCCACCCACAACGCCAGCGACAGCAGCGAGATGCCGCCCAGCAGCAGGAACGCGGCGCGATAGCCGAACCCCTGTGCGATCCAGCCGCCCAGTGCCGGGCTCAGCGCCGCGCCGACGCCCTGCATCGTCATCACCGCACCCTGCCCCACGTTGACCCGGCCGGTGCCCTGCAGCAGGTGCGCCACCAGCGCCGGGACCGCCACGCTCTGCAGGCCGGCGCCGACGCCGTCGAGGATCTGCACCGGGAACACGCCCCAGGTGTGGATGAAGCTGGCGGCGATCAGCCCGCGCAGCGGCAGCGCCAGGAAGGTCAGCAGCAGCACCCACCAGTGCCCGCGCACGCGGATCAGCCGCATCGCCAGCAGCGAGGCCAGCACCATGGTGGCCTGGGCGACGATGATCGTGGTGGCGGTCAGCGCGTTCGGGTCGCCCTGGTGCGCGGCCACCACGGCCATGCCGTACAGCGGCAGCATCGCCGCATTGCCGAGGTGGAACAGCGCCAGCGCTGCGGCCAGCACCAGCAAGGGCTTGCAGGTCAGCAGCACCGACCAGCCGCTGACGTGGGCGCCGTTGTCGTCTTCTGCGTCGGCCATGCCGCGCGCGGCGCGGTGATCGATCGCATCGCGCGGGATCATCAACACCGAGACGATGGCCAGCACGCCGAAGCAGCCGGTCAGCACGAACACCGCGCCGAAACCGAATTTCCAGCCGAGCAAACCGGCCAGCGCCGCGGCCACCACGTTGCCGGCATGGCTGCCGACCTGGTTGCGCGCGATCTGGTGATCGAAGCCGGCCTGGCGTACCAGGCCCAGGGTGATGCCGGACAGCGCCGGCCCCAGCGCGGCGGCGGCGAGCGCGGTCATCACCTGTGCGGCGATGACGCCCGGCAGGGTCGGCGACCACCACAACAGCGCCGAGGCCAGCAGGATCATGCTGCAGCCGACCACCACGATGCTGCGCTTGCGCTTGGTCGCATCGACCAGCGCACCGCCCGGCGTGGTGGCGAGCATGCCGACGATGCCGCCGGCGGTCATCACCGAGCCGATCGCGCCCAGCGACCAGCCCTTGGATTGCAGGAACACGCTCAGGAACGGGCCGAGCCCGTCCTGCACGTCGGCCATGGTGAAGTTGAGCGCTTCCAGCGCGCGCGTGCCGCGCGGGCGCTGGCGCTTCTCGGCGCCGCTCATGCGCGCACCGCCGACGAGCGCGGCGACAGGGACAGGAGAACGTGGTGCTGCGCAGGCGCGACGGGCGGCATGACGGTGTCCTGGAGGAGCGGTGGGAACACAGCCGCGGCGGTGGCCAGGGGCGCACCGCCGCGACGACGCGGCACTTAGTGGGACTTCGGCTTGGGCTTGGGCTTCGGTTTCGCCTTGGGCCCATGCTTCGGCGCAGCATCATCCGCATGCGCGTGCAACGGCTTGTGATGAGGCTTGGGCGGCTTCGGTTTCGGCGGCAACGGCTGCAGCGCCGCGGCGCTGGCGCCCAGCGCCTGCGCATGCAGCACCTGGCCATGCGCGGACTCAAGCAGTTCGCCCTGCGCCGCCAAGGGCTTGCCGGCGGCCAGCCAGCGCGCCGATTCCGGCACCGCGTGCGGCGGGAAGCGCACGATCAGCCCGTCCTCCAGCAGCGCGCCATGCACCTGCCCGTGCGGGCCGTGCAGCAGCCGCGCGATGGTGCCGGCGCGGTGCACCGCGTCCTGCGCGGACGTGGGCTTGGCCGGCGGCTTGGGCTTATGCGGCGCGGCATGCGGGCCCTCGTCGACGATGCGCTCGGCACCGTCCGGATCCACCGCCAGCGCCACCAGCACATCGGCGCCGCGCGGCTTGAGTCCGCGCACGCCGAGGCCGGCGCCCGGACGCAGCGCCTTCAGCAATTGCGCCGACAGGTGCGGCGGGGTGTGCACTTCGGTGCCGTCGTCGAACAGCAGGCCGTCGACGTCGGCCTTGGGGTTGAGCAGGAAGCGCGCGAGCGTGCCACAGGTTTCCGGCAGGGAATCGGGATCGACCCAATGCATTGCATTCTCCAGACGAACAAGGGGATGCCGGCGGGGGCCGGCAGCGCCCGCCGCGAACGGCGGGCGCAGGGGTCAGACGCGATGCAGCAGCGCCCGGATCAACGCGGAGCCGGCGGCGGCGGGGTAGCCGGCGCACCCGGTGCGCCCGGCTGGGCCGGCGGCGGCGGTGCGGCAGACGGCGCAGGCGGGGCCGGCGGCGCGAACACCGCCTGCAGCGAATTGCGATCGCGGCCGACCTGGGTGGCCTCCACCGAGCGGCCGACCTGGGTCAGCACGCCGAAGCCGTTGACGCTCAGGCGCGCGCCGGGCCGCAGCAGTTCGCTGTACTGCTGGGCGGCCGGCGGCGGCATGCGCACCACGGTGCCGTCGCTCAGCAGCACGCCGGCGGTGTCGCCGCGCGGGCCGTAGACCAGACGCTCGATGCGGCCATCGGCCTGCAGCGGGGTCAGGGACGGCGGCACCGGAGGGGCCGGCGGCGGCGTCATCGGGTTCGGCGGACGGTCGACCACCTGCTTGCCGCTACGACGTGCGGTGATGCTATTGGCCTGCAGCAGCGGCAGGCTGCCCAGGCGGTAGCCCTGCACCGACACCGCATCGCCACGGCGCACCGCGGCCTGCAGGTCGGCCGACAGGTGCGGCGGGAAGCTGACCTGGGTACCGTCCATCAGCCACAGGCCATCGACGTCGCCATTGGGGTTGAGGATGAACCGCTCGACGGTGCCGTCCACGCGCACCGGCGTGGCGGCGACGGACGCCGCGGGCGGCGGCGGCGGCGCCGGAACGCTGCCGGGCGCCGGCGGAGCGGGAGGTGCGGGGGGCGCCGGCACCTGCGCGGTGGCAGCGGCAGCGGCGGTGGCCAGCACCAGGGACAGAGCGAGTGCGCTACGACGGATCATGGGAGTTCCTCCTGAGCGGCAGGGGCGCCGCTCGCAGGAGAGATAATGCAGAGGCCGTGCCAACTGTTAAGTCATTGATTTTAAAATTGATCTGTCGCCGACACGGCGTCGGTGGTGTCTCCGTTCCATCCACACCTGTCCGCTTTGCGGACAGGTGTGGATGGAAGGGGATTTAGGGATTGGGGATTCGTAAAAGCGGGTGCCGCGGCCTGATGTCAGGCGCTTTCACGAATCCCCAACCCCAGATCCCCAATCCCGGCGGCGCGCAAAGCGCGCCGCTACAGCCCGTACTCGTCGAGCTTGCGATACAGGAGCTGGCGATGGATGCCGAGCCGGCGCGCGGCCTCGGCGCGGTTGCCGTGGGCCTGGGTCAGCGCCGCCTGGATCATCTGCCGTTCCAGTTGCGCGATCGCCTGCGGCAGGGTCAGCGCCTCGGTGTCCAGCGTCGTGGGCGTCTCGGCGGGCTGGGCCAGCAGCTCGTCCAGGTCGTGCGCCTCGACCACCGGCGCACGCACCAGCACCTGGCAGCGCTGCATGGCGTTGCGCAGTTCGCGCACGTTGCCCGGCCAGGGATAGGCGCGCAGGCGCACCTGTGCCGCAGGCGACAGGGTCTGCGGGGCGCTGGCGCCGGCGGCGAGGAAGTGCTGGGCGAGCAGCAGGATGTCATCGCCGCGCTCGCGCAGCGGCGGCAGTTCGATCGGCACCACGTTGAGCCGGTAGCGCAGGTCGCTGCGGAAGCGCCCGGCGTCCACCGCCTGCAGCAGGTCGCGGTGGGTGGCGGCGATCACCCGCACGTCCACCTTCTGCGCGCCGCGCCCGCCCAGCGGCGACACCTCGCCTTCCTGCAGGAAACGCAGCAGCTTGGCCTGCATCGGCAATGGCATGTCGCCGATCTCGTCGAGGAACAGGGTGCCGCCATCGGCGTCGCGGATCAGGCCGTTGCGGTCGCTCACCGCGCCGGAGAACGCGCCCTTGCGGTAACCGAACAGTTCGCTCTCCATCAGCTCGGCGGGGATGGCCGCGCAATTGATCGCCACGAACGGCTGCGCGGCGCGGGCGCTGGCACGGTGCAGCGCGCGCGCCGCCAGTTCCTTGCCGGTGCCGGTCTCGCCGGTGATCAGTACCGGCAGGTCGGAGGCGGCGGCCAGGCCGATGCGCTTGTGCACGGTGCGCATCGCCGCGCTGTGGCCGAGCAGCGCGTCGTCCTCCTCCGCCGGCGTCGCCGGTGCGGCATCCGGCATGTCGTCGCCGCGGCTGCGCAGGGCGCGCTCGACCACCTCGGCGATGTCGGCACGGCCCACCGGCTTGACCAGGTGATCGAAGGCGCCGAGCTTCATCGCCTCGATGGTATTGCCGCTGGAAGCATGCGCGGTAAGCATCACCAGCGGCACGCGCATGGCCTGCGCGTCGTCCTGGCGCGCGCGCATCAGCGCGATGCCGTCCATGCCAGGCATGCGGAAATCGACGAAGGCCAGGTCGAGGCCGCCCTCGCCCAGGCGCACCAGGCCCTCGCGCGGATCGGCCACGGCTACGACGTCGTGGCCGAACGAGCGCAGCGTCGCCTGCAGGGTGCTGAGGAACGCCAGGTCGTCGTCGATGATCAGGATGCGCGCCATGGCAGCTCCAGGCTGAACTCGGTGATGCCGTCGCGATGCGTGTAGTGCGCCTCGCCGCCATGGGCGCGGGCGATCTCGCGCACCAGCGCCAGGCCCAGGCCGTTGCCGTCGCTGCGGCCGCTGGCGAACGGTTCGAACAGATGCGCGGCCACCGGCGCCGGCACCGGCTCGCCCTGGTTGCGCACGCGCAACTGCAGCAGGTCGTTCTCGGCCTGCGCCGCCAGGATCACCTCGGTGCCGGGCGCGGCGTGCTGCAGGGCGTTGCGCAGCAGGTTGTGCAGGGCGCGCGCGGCCTGCTGCGGATCGAGCATCCACTGCTCCGGTGCCGCCTGCAGGCGCTGCGCGATCGGCGGCGTCTGGCCGTCCCAGTCGGCCGGGTCCAGCAGCGCCTGCAGCCACGGTTGCAGCGCCACCGTCTGCCGGTGCAGGCGGATCGGCTGGACCATGCCGAGCAGGCTTTCCACCACGCCGTCCAGGCGCTGGATCTGCGCCAGCATCAACTGCGCCTGGGCGTCGTCGGCACCGTGCGCGTGCGCGGCGATCTGGTTCTCCAGCGCCAGGCGCAGGGTCGCGATGGGATTGCGGATTTCGTGCGCCACGGTCGCGGTCATGCGCCCCAGCGCGGCCAGGCGTTCGTGCCGCGACAGCTCCTCGCCGAGCCGGCGGGTCTCGGCCAGCGCCTGCGCGTTGCGCTGCGCGTAGTCGGTGACCGCGGCACCGAGCCGGTCCAGTTCCGGCGCGCCGGTCTTGGGGATCTGCGGCACCTCGGCCGGCGTCGCCAGGGCCTGCTGGATGCCCTGCAGGCGCTGGCTCCAGCGCCGTACCACCCAACCCAGCGCCAGCGCCGACACCACCACCAGCGCCAGGATCAGCGCCATCCCCAGCGCCAGCGGCAGGCTGGCCGAGGCGTCGCTGGAAGCCACGCGGGTCATGGCCCAGGCCGCGGCGTTACGGTCCAGCGGGCAGGCCGCGATCAGCAGGCTCTCGCGCTGCCCGTCGCGGCGGTAGTCGACCGTGTGTTGCGCCTCCACCCCGCGCTGCACGGTGGCGACGATGACGTTGCGCTCGGCCGAGGGCACGTCGGTCTTGTGCTCGGTCCCATCGTAGGTCGGGTAGGCGTAAGCCAGGAAGCCGCGCTGGCGGTCCCAGAAGCCGCCTTCCACGCCGGCCGCATCGGCCAGCACCAACTGCGACACCACCGCCGCCAAGCCGGCGCCGTCGCTGCCGTGGGCGGCGGCGCTGGCGCCGTTGTAGCGCTGCACCATGCGCGTGCACGCCTCGCGCAACCCGGCCTGCGCACGCTCGGCGCGCACGCCCTCGCTGTGCCGGTACAGCCCGACCAGCACCACCGCCATGCCGACGCAGGCGGCGACGATGACGATCCAGATCAACAGCAGTTGCCGCAGCAGCGAACGGGGCATGGCCTACCTTGGGCGCAACGGAAGAGGCGGGGCGAACCGCGGCGATCGTAGCCGGGTCATCGCGGTCCCGCGACCCGACGTGGCGAACGACCGCCGCGGGCCGCGGTGTGGGCCGCGCTCAGCGCAGGTTGGTCTTGACCAGTTCCAGCACCTCGTCGCCGCGTCCACTCATCACCGCGCGCAGCAGGTACAGGCCCATGCCCTTGGCCTGTTCCAGCTTGATCGCTGGCGGGATCGCCAGCTCCTGGCTGGCCACGCGCACGTCCACCAGCGCCGGGCCGGGATGCGCGAACGCTTCGCGCAGCGCGGGTTCCAGTTGTACCGATTCGTCCACGCGCAGGCCCAGGATGCCCATGGCGTTGCTCATCGCGGCGAAGTCGGGATTGCTCAGGTCGGTGCCGGTGTCCAGATAGCCGGCCGACTTCATCTCCATCGCCACGAAGCCCAGCGAGCCGTTGTTGTAGACCACAACTTTCACCGGCAGGCCGAGCTGGGCCAAGGTGATGAAATCGCCCATCAGCATGGTGAAACCGCCATCGCCGGACAGCGAGATCACCTGCCGGCGCGGGAACTGCGCCTGTGCGCCCAATGCCTGCGGCATCGCATTGGCCATCGAGCCATGGTTGAACGACCCGAGCAGACGGCGCTGGCCGTTCATGGTCAGGTAACGCGCCGCCCACACCGTCGGCGTGCCGACGTCGCAGGTGAAGATGGCATCGGCGTCGGCCAGCGCATCCACCATGCGGGTGACGAACTGCGGATGCAGCGGCTCGCCGGGCGCCGAGGCCACCGCCAGATCGTCGAGCCCTTCGCGCGCCTTGCGGTAGTGGGCCAGCGACTTCTCCAGGAACCCGCGGTCCTCGCGCCGCTGCAGCCGCGGCAGCAGCGCCGCGATGGTCTCGCGCACGTCGGCGGCGATGCCCAGCTGCAACGGCGTGCGACGCCCCAGCGCGGCCGGGTCGTTGTCGACCTGCACGATGGTGGCGTCCTTGGGATAGAACTGCCGGTACGGGAAATCGGTGCCGAGCATCAGCAAGGTGTCGCAGTTGAGCATGGCCTGATAGCCGGAACTGAAGCCGATCAGGCCAGTCATGCCGACGTCGAACGGGTTGTCCCACTCCACGTGTTCCTTGCCGCGCAGCGCGTGCACGATCGGTGCGCCCAGCGCGTCGGCCAGCGCCACCACCTCGTCGTGCGCGCCGGCACAGCCGCTGCCGCACAGCAAGGTGGTGGCCTTGCTCGCCTGCAGCAGATCGGCCAGCTTCGCCACGTCGGCGTCGGCCGGCAGGATGCGCGGGGTGGCCAGCGCAGGCCACGTCGTCGGCGTGCCCTTGGGCATCTCCTGCAGCGCCACGTCGCCAGGAATCACCACTACCGCCACGCCGCGGCGCAGGATCGCCGTACGCATCGCCCGCTGCAGCACTTCCGGCATCTGCGCCGGGTTGGTCACCAGTTCGACGTAGTGGCTGCACTCGCGGAACAATTCCTGCGGGTGGGTTTCCTGGAAATAGCTCAGGCCGATTTCCGAGGACGGGATGTGCGCGGCGATGGCCAGCACCGGCTGATGGCTGCGGTGGCAGTCGAACAGGCCGTTGATCAGGTGCAGGTTGCCGGGCCCGCAGCTGCCGGCACACACCGCCAGCTTGCCGCTGACTGCGGCTTCGGCGCCGGCGGCGAAGGCGGCCACTTCCTCATGGCGCACGTGCATCCACTCGATGCTGTCCATCTGCCGCAGCGCGTCGGTCAGGCCGTTGAGGCTGTCGCCGGTGACGCCCCAGATCCGCTCCACGCCCACACTGTGCAGGGTTTCGGCGAGCAGGCGGGCCATGGTCTGCTTGGACATACGCGCTTATCTCCGGGTGGGGAGCGGCATGGTCGCACCGCGCGCGTTACCGACGCGTGGCGCAGCCGGCACACGCCCGCGCCTGCAGAATGTACGTTCAGCGCACGGTGCGGCTAGTCTTCGCCGCGTGCAGCGGCAGCGTCGTGTGCCGCATCGCCATCGTCCTCGTGATAGCCGCCGGGCGTGGCCGCCTTGCCGTGTGCGCCGCCGGCATGCTCGCCGGTGGCGCCGTAGGTGCCGGCCTGGCCGAGGTTGGGCTGGCTGCGCCCGCTGCGGTCCTCGCCGTGGTCCTGCGGTGTCCGTGCGTGCAGCGATGGCATGGGCTGCGACGGCACGTCGCGGTCGCGACGCGCGGCACGCCGCTGTTGGACGACACATCGCCTTGCGTGCCGCGGTAGGCAGCCTGGCGGACATCGTGCGTGCCGGTGGGAGGTGCATTGCGCTGGGCCATGACGATCTCCTGCAGAAGCGTGTGAGCGGCTTACGCTAGGCCGGCATGCGTTAGCCGACATGCAAGCTGCGATGAAGGCCGCGCGAGCAGCGACCGGGACGCCGATCTGCACGCCCACGCCGCACGCACGCGACCTGCACGCCTGCGCCACCCGCGCTGACCGACGCTGGCCGTTCCTTCCGCACTGGAGTCCTGCGATGTCCGGTCTACTCTGGAAACTTGCGCTGGCCGGCACGGCCTATGCCGCCATCCGCGCCTATCGCCGCAACGCCCACACCACCGTGGCCGACACGGCCTCGCCCATGCCCCCAGCCGAACTGGATGACGGCCGGGCCACGCCGCCGCATGGCGACACCCTGCAGGGCGCCGAGCGTGCCTCGGCGACTGCGGCCACGGACGATCCGGACGGCGCCGTGCCGGCCTGATCCCCGCAACGCACAGCGGCGTGTCGCGCGCTCACCGCCGACACGCTGCTTCCGCCGTCGCAGGGACGTGGACGTCAGCTCAACCTTTGGGGCGATCGTGGGTCTCGCGGCCATCGCCGTGGTGCGACTTGCGCGCACGCAATTCCTCGCTGGCCTTGCGCGCCAGCTCCTCGTATTGCTTGCGGATCTCTTCCAGCCGCTTCTCGTCCAGTTCTTCCAGATCCAGCAGCTCGTTGTTGGCCTTGGCACTGACCCGGATCAGTTCGTCGAGCTTGATCTGCATCGCCGCGGTGTCGGCGTTCTGGGTGTGCTGGATCAGGAACACCATCAGGAAGGTGATGATGGTGGTGCCGGTGTTGATGACCAGTTGCCAGGTGTCGTTGAAGCCGAACACCGGCCCGCTGATGCCCCAGATCAGCACGATCGCCACGGCGATACAGAACGTCCATGGCGTGCCGGCCGCATAGGACGCCTTCTTGGCGACGACATTGAACAGCTTGGCAGGTTTCATCGCAGGCCCTCGCGCAACGGGAGATGCCTGCAACGCCGTGCCCGGCATGTGCAGGCGCCCAGGATGATCTGAAGCGCGCCGTGAGCGAGACGTGCACACCGCGCCAGTGCCGAGCCAACGAAAAAGGCGGGGTTGCCCCCGCCTTTTGCCATCCCTGGCGCGGCGCTCAGCCGGCCTGTTGCGTCGCCGCCTGCAGCGCGCACACCGGGCGTGGCCGGCTCGGGAAGGCGTGGCGCAGGATCCGCCACACCACCTGGCCGAACTGCCTGGGCAGCGAGCCGGTGTTGTAGTGCTGGCCGTAGCGCGCGCAGATCTCGCGCACCTGCACCGCCAGCCCCGCGTAGCGATTGGCCGGCACGTCCGGGAAGAAGTGATGCTCGATCTGGTGGCTGAGGTTGCCCGACAGCACGTTCAGCAGCTTGCCGCCGGCCAGGTTGGAGGAACCACGCAGCTGGCGCAGGTACCAGTGGCCGCGCGACTCGTTCTTGATCGACTCCTTGGGGAAGGTCTCGGCGTCGGCGGTGAAGTGGCCGCAGAAGATGATCACGAAGGTCCAGATGCTGCGCAGCACGTTGGCGGCCAGGTTGCCCAGCAGCACCGTCAGGAAGAACGGGCCGGCCAGGGCCGGGAACAGGATGTAGTCCTTGAAGATCTGCCGCCCCATCTTGCGCCCCACCGGCAGGAAGCTGCGGCGCAGCTCGCCGCGCTTCATCTTGCCGGCCAGCCAGCGGCCCAGGCGCAGGTCCTGGATCGCCACGCCCCATTCGAACAGCAGCGCGAACACCACCGCGATGAACGGCTGCGCCAGGTAGAACGGGCGCCAGCGCTGCTCGGGGAAGATGCGCAGCAGGCCATAGCCGATGTCGTCGTCCATGCCGCGCACGTTGGTGTAGGTGTGGTGCTTGAAGTTGTGCGTCTTGCGCCAGTTGTCGCCCGTGGCGACGATGTCCCATTCGTAGGTGTTGCCGTTCAGGTGCGCATCGCCCATCCAGTCGTACTGGCCGTGCATCACGTTGTGGCCCAGTTCCATGTTCTCCAGGATCTTGGACAGGGTCAGCAGCAACACGCCGGCGATCCACGCCGGCACCAGCACGCTGTGCACGAAGGCGCCGAGGAACAGCAGCGCGCGGCCGGCCACGCCGGTGTAGCGCACCGCGGCGACGATGCGGCGGATGTAGCGCGCATCGCGCGCGCCCAGATCGGCCAGGGTGCGCGTGCGCAGCGCGTCCAGTTCGTCGCCGAAGGCCTGCAGTTCGGCCGGGGTGAGTGCGCGGTTGCGGGGAGCCGCCATGGGGAAGTCCTTCAGAGGTCCAGGGTCAGGTCGCTGCTGGCGCTGTTGACGCACAGCTTCAGCGAACCGGGTTCGGCGGCGTGGGCGCCGCTGAGCAGATCACGGGTGATGCCGGCCTGCTTGCCGCAGGCGCAGTTGTTGCAGATGCCCATGCGGCAGCCGTGCTTGGGCCGCAGGCCTTCGGCCTCCAGCGCGGTGAGCAGCGACTGGCCGCGCGGCAGCTGCAGCACGCGGCCACTGCGCGCCAGGGTCACCGCCACGGTGCCCTGCTCGACATCGGCGGGCGCCGGCGGCGGGCTGAACGCCTCGGCCTGGAAGCGCGCCACTTGGTGCTGCAGGCGCGCACGCGCGGCCTGCACGAAGCCGCCCGGGCCACAGGCCAGCACCTGCGCCTGCCCCAGGTCGCCCAGGGCCTCCAGCGGCAGCGTGTCCACGCGCGGCGCAGGCGTTTCGCCCTCGCCGGTGATGGCCAACTGCAGGCGGAAACGCGGATGTGCGGCAGCCAGCGCCTGCAGTTCCTCGCGGAAGCAGACCTGGTCGTGGCGCCGCGCCCAGTACAGCAGGTCGACGTCGGCCGGCATGCCGGCGTCGGCCAGTTGCCGCAGCAGCGCGCGCATCGGGGTGATGCCGCTGCCGGCGGCCAACAGCAGCCAGCGGCCGTGCGGCGCGATCGGCAGCACCATCTCGCCATAGGCCTGGCCGAGTTCGAACACCTCGCCGATGCGCGCGGCGCCAGCCAGGTACTGGCTGACCCGGCCGCCGTCGACGGTCTTGACCGTGATCGCCAGGCGCCCGCCCGGCAACGGCGTGGGGCTGTAGCTGCGCAGCAACCGGCGGCCGTCGATTTCCACCCCCAGCTCCACGTGCTGGCCGGCACGCAGGCCGCGCCAATGGCGGTTGGGCTGCATCACCAGGGTTACCGCATCGCTGCTGGCGGCCTCGCGCTGCACCAGCCGGGCGCGCGGGCGCTGCCAGGTCCACAGCGGATGCAGGCGGGTGGACCAGAAATCGAACACGTCCGGCTTGACCCAGGCGCGCAGGGCGCGGGCGGCAGGGCGGAGTTTGGCGGGACGGCGGGCAGCGTTCATGGGTATCCACTATACAGGCGCAGAGACAGATGTCTATACACTTGTGCATTCATTGAAGACGCTATCATCCCTCATTGCCTGGCCCGGTCTGCCCATGACGATGCTCTCCCCTCCACCGTCCGCGGACACGCCGAACGCCCGCAAGGGCGCCATCTCGCGCGAGGACCTGCTGGCCGCCGCGCTCAAACTGATCGGGCCGCACCGCAGCGTGTCCACGCTGAGCCTGCGCGAGGTGACCCGCGAGGCCGGCATCGCCCCCAACAGCTTCTACCGCCAGTTCCGCGACATGGACGAACTGGCGGTGGCGCTGATCGACCTGGCCGGCAGCTCGCTGCGCACCATCATCGGCCAGGCGCGGCAGCGCGCCGCCGGCAACCGCCGCAGCATCATCCTCAGTTCCGTGGAGACTTTCATGGAACAGTTGCGCGCCGACGACAAGCTGCTGCACGTCCTGTTACGCGAGGGCACGGTCGGTTCGGACGCGTTCAAGCACGCGGTCGATCGCGAGCTGAACTATTTCGAGGACGAACTGCGCGTGGACCTGATCCGCCTGGCCGCGCTGGAAGGCGCGCCGCTGCACGAGCCGGCGCTGGTGTCCAAGGCAATCACCCGGCTGGTGTTCGCGATGGGCGCCACCGCGATGGACCTGCCGCCGGAGAAGGATCCGGAACTGATCCGGCAGATCACCGCGATGCTGCGCATGATCATCGTCGGCGCGCGCACGCTCGCCGCCAGCTGAGTTCGCAGTGCGGCGGCGCCCGCTGCCGCAGCGCGCTGTCCGGCGCGTGCATGGGCCGGCGTCGTGACATGCCGCGCACATGGCCTTGGCCCCGGCTTTACCGACGCCTGCCCACCCTCGTTGGACACTCCCCCAACGAGGTACGCACATGGCCGTTCCCAATTACCCGTCGCCGCCCTTCAAGGCTCAGCAGCAATCCTTCCCCGGCAAGACCCAGGCCATGGATCCGAAACCGGATCACGGCGAAGACAGCTACGTTGGCCATGGCCTGCTGCAGGGCAAGCGCACCCTGATCACAGGCGGCGACAGCGGCATCGGCGCGGCGGTGGCGATCGCCTATGCGCGCGAAGGTGCCGACGTCGCCATCGCCTATCTGCCCGCCGAGCAGGACGATGCCGAGCGTATCGCCAAGCTGGTCGAAGACGCCGGTGTGCGCGTACTGCTGCATCCGTGCGACATCAGCGACCGCGCACAGGCCGAAAACTTGATCAAGACCGTGGCCGAGGCCTTCGGCGGTCTCGACGTGCTGGTCAACAACGCCGCCTACCAGCGCTACTTCCACAGTTTCGACGAGATCACCCTCGACGAGTGGGAGAAGACCTTCGCCACCAACGTGCACGCGCCGTTCCACCTGGTGCGGCTGGCAATGCCGCACATGCCCGAGGGCGGGTCGATCATCAACACCGCCTCGGTCAATTCGAAGAAGCCCACACCCAACATCCTGCCGTACTCGGCCACCAAGGGCGCGCTGGCCAACCTGACCATCGGCCTGGCCGGGCTGCTCGCCGAGAAGAAGATCCGTGTCAACGCGGTGCTGCCGGGCCCGATCTGGACCCCGTTCATCCCCACTGGCATGGACGAGGAATCGGTACGCACGTTCGGCGAACAGACCCCGTTCGGCCGTCCTGGTCAGCCGGCGGAACTGGCCTCGGCGTATGTGCTGTTGGCCGCGGATACCTCGAGTTATACCTCGGGCACGCTGCTGACGATTTCGGGCGGAGCGGTGACGCTGTAAGGCCGGGAATCGGGAATCGGGAATCGGGAATGGGAAAAGCGCTGCGGGCTGGCGGTGCTGTAGGGGCGGCTCTGGCCGCGAGAGGCTTTCCCCCGACGTTGTCGCTGTGATGCTCACGCAAGCACACGCATCGCGCCTGCTGCTGTTTCGGTAGCAGGCCACAGTTCCAGCGTACTCCCCTCTGTAGGAGCGGCTTCAGCCGCGACAGGCTTTCCTGGGAATGCCTGTCGCGGCTGAAGCCGCTCCTACGAGCGCGCGAGCGCAAAAGACATGCAGCACCCGCGCATCACGCGTATCGCCACCGTGTACATCTCCTCACGCCGCATCTCGCATGGCATTCACTCTGCACTGCAACTGCTCTAACGGCGGCGGGTCTAGGTTGATCGCACAGGGGAAAAACACACGGACGCGCGATGCGATGCATGTACGTCGCGCACACCATCTGGAGCGATATCCATGACCCGAAGCAACACCGAACGCTTGTTGAAGTGGCTGCAGGACGCCTATGCGATGGAGCAGGAGGCCAACACCATGCTCACCGCCACCGCCGGCCGCCTGGAGCACTACCCGCAGCTGAAGGCGCGCATCGAGCAGCATATCAACGAAACCCGCGACCAGTCCGAACAGGTCAAGCGCTGCATCGAGATCCTCGACGGCTCGATCCCCACGATCAAGGGCACCGTGGCGAGCGTGATGGCGTCGGTGCATGCCGCCGGCAATTCGATGATGAGCGACGAGGTCGCCAAGAGCCTGGGCGTGAGCTATGCCTTCGAGCACATGGAGATCGCGAGCTATCGCGCACTTGTCATCGCCGCCAAGGAAGCCGGGCAGACCGAAATCGCCGACATCTGCGCCGCCATCCTCGACCAGGAAATCGCCATGGCCGAATGGCTGATCGAACACCAGGAAGCCACGATCCTGGCGTTCCTGAAGCGCGAGCGCACCGAAGGCGAAACCGCCAAGCATTGAGCGCCGTCGTACACGACAGACGCGCGCGCATTCCCCCACAGCAGCACCACCATCCATCACCGACCGGAGACTCCACAATGGCCGTCAAGACCATCGACGAATTGTTCATCCACGAGCTGTCGGACATCTACAGCGCCGAGAAGCAGCTGACCAAGGCCTTGCCGCGCCTGGCGCGCGCCGCCACCAACCCGGCGCTACGCGCGGCGTTCGAGGCGCACCTGGAGGAAACCCAGGGGCAGATCGAACGCATCGACCAGATCGTCGAGAAAGGCAACCTGCGCCTGAAGCGGATCAAGTGCGCCGCCATGGAAGGCCTGGTGGAAGAAGGCAAGGAAGTGATCGACTCGATCGAGGCTGGCCCGGTGCGCGATGCCGCGCTGATCGGTGGCGCGCAGAAGGTCGAGCATTACGAGATCGCGTCCTACGGCACGCTCGCCGCCATGGCCAAGCAACTGGGCTTGGACGATGCGCTGACCCTGCTGCTGGAAACGCTCAAGGAAGAGAAGTCCACAGACGAGAAGCTGACCCTGCTCGCCGAGCAAGGCGGCAACGAAGAAGCAGCGCGCAAGCGCAAGGCGGCCTGACCGCCCCAGCCGCGGTCCGCTGAGGCAAAGACGGACCGCGGCGTTCCAGACGCCATCCCCCCACGCGCGCCGCCGGCCACGCGCCATCGCGTCGTCGCGACGTTCGGGCGGCACTCCAGGAGATTTTTCATGTTCATGCACAACAAGCGGCTGATGTACACGGTGCGCGTGGCACAGCCCGACCCGGCGCTGGCCTCGCTGATGCTCGAGCAATTCGGCGGCCCGCAGGGCGAACTGGCTGCGGCCATGCGCTATTTCACCCAGGCCATCGGCGAGGTCGACCCCGGCCGCAAGGATCTGCTGTACGACATCGCCACCGAGGAACTGAGCCACCTGGAAATCATCGGCTCGATCATCGCCATGCTCAACCAGGGACCGAAGGCGGTGCTGTCCGAAGGCATGGCCGAAGCCGAGGACATGCGCAACCTCACCCGCAACAACAACACCAGCCAGACCCAGCAGATCCTCTATGGCGGCGGTCCGGCCCTGGTCAATTCCAGCGGGGTGCCGTGGAGCGCGGCCTATGTGGACAGCATCGGCGAACCCACCGCCGACCTGCGTTCCAATATCGCCGCCGAAGCCCGCGCCAAAATCGTGTACGAGCGGCTGATCAACGTGACCGACGATCCCGGCATCGTCGATGCGCTGACCTTCCTGATGACCCGCGAAGTGGCGCACCAGAAGTCCTTCGAAAAGGCGCTGTATTCCATCGAGCCGAACTTCCCGCCGGGCAAGCTGCCGGGCGATCCGGCCTTCACAGATCGCTATTACGACATGTCGCAGGGCGACGGCGACATGCACGGTCCCTGGAACAGCGGCAGCCAGTGGGAATCCATTGCCGACCGCAATCGCCAGGTAGCCGTGGATGGCGGCAGCGGCATGCCCAGCGTGGGCCTGAGCGAACTGGAACAGAGCGCGCTGCAGGCGCTGGCGGCGCGTACGCTGTCGCAACCGGACAGCGACCCGACCACCGGCGCCGACCTGGGCGCCGGCCCCGGCGCCGGCTCGACCAAGGGCAGCGTGGCGCGCTAACGCGCCATTGCAGGTCCCCTCACACGAACGCCGCGATGCGCAAGCATCGCAGCGTTCGTGTGTCCGGGCATGGGCTGTGATCGCCCCTTTCGCGGCAGCCCCCCGTTTTAGTCGCCGGTCTGCCGATGCGGCGCATGCACCGGCTTGGATTGCGGGGAGTCCTTCTGCCGCAGCCAGATGGTCAGCACCACCAGCGCGAACACGGCCAGGAACTCGCTCTGCCAGTTCTGCATCGACTCGAACCAGAACTGCGCGCCGCTGACGTGTTCCCAGAAGGACGGCGGCGGCCGATGCTGCATCGCCTGTTCGGCCACCTCGTGGCGCCAACTGCCCAGCGCATGCAGGACGAAGCTGAGCAGGAACAGAGCGCCGAAGGCCAGCGCCAGCGAGCGCTCGTACAGCGCCAGCCAGATGCCGCCAGCGCGCACCGGCCACGGCGGCGGGCCGGGCGCGACGGCGTCGTCTTCCTCGGCGGGCGACAGCGGCCGCGACTCGGCCGAGCCCCATTGGCGCAGCTTCACCGTCAGCACCACGTACATGCCCATCTGCAGGAACTCGCTCTCCCAGTTCTCGAACAGCGCGCCGATGAAATGCCCGCTGTGCAGGTACTCCCACATCGGCAAGGCCGCCAGCCCCTGCTGGCGCAATTCCTCGTTGTAGGCCTGGTGGCCGCTGAGCGCCTGGCCGGCCATGAACAGCAGGCTCAGCGCCAGCAATACGATCGACAGGCTATTGCGTTTCCAGAACATGCAATCGGCTCTCCTCCACGCGCCGCGATGCCGGCGCGCCGTCGCTGCGACCATAGGTAGCGACGGGCAAAGAGTGGATGAAGAAGCTAGCGGACGCGCCTCTACTGCCAGGCGGTGCCGTCACTTGTAGGGGCGGCTTCAGCCGCGACCAGGATTCCTGGGCACGCCCCGGTCGCGGCTGGAGCCGCTCCTACGACAATGTCATCGCGCGTTCGCCAGCACCCCGGAATGCAATGTGGGAGCGACGTCGGTCGCGACGAAGCCTTCCCTGGAAAGCCCGTCGCGACCGCAGCCGCTCCCGCAACGACCAGACGAACACGGCGTGGCGGCGGATGCCACCACGCCGCACTGGCTCAGAACTCTTCCCACTCCGCGCTGTCCGCCGGCACGCCCTGGATCGGGCGTGGCTTGGTCGCCGGTTGCCGCACGGGTGCCGCGGGCTTGGGCTTGGCGGCGACGGCAGGCACCGCACGCACCGCCGGCCTGGCCGGCTGCGGCCTTGCCGCGGGAACCGGCGCCGTACTGACCGCGGCACTGCCGGCGAGGCGGAACACCGCCACCGCGCGCGCCAGTTCCGCCGCCTGGTCTTCCATGCTCTTGGCCGCCGCGCTGGCTTCTTCCACCAGTGCCGCGTTCTGCTGGGTGCCCTCGTCCAGCTGCATCACCGTCTTGCTGACCTGGTCGATGCCCGCGCTCTGCTCGGCGCTGGCCGCGGAAATCTCGGCCATGATGTCGGTGACCCGCTTCACCGAGGCGACCACCTCGGTCATGGTGGTGCCGGCGCGGTTGACCAGGGTCGAACCCTGTTCCACTTCCTGCACCGAGTCGGAGATCAGGGTCTTGATCTCTTTGGCGGCGGCTGCCGAACGCTGCGCCAGGGAGCGCACTTCCGAGGCCACGACCGCGAAGCCGCGGCCCTGTTCGCCGGCGCGCGCGGCTTCCACCGCGGCGTTGAGCGCCAGGATATTGGTCTGGAACGCGATGCCGTCGATCACGCCGATGATGTCGGCGATACGCGCCGACGCAGCGCTGATCGAGGCCATGGTCGCCACCACTTCCTCGACCGCGCGGCCGCCGTTCTCGGCCACCTCGCCGGTGCTCAGCACCAGTTGGTTGGCCTGGCGCGCGCTGTCGGCGTTCTGCTTCACGGTGGAGGTCAGTTCCTCCATCGAGGCGGCGGTCTCTTCCAGGCTGGCCGCCTGCTGCTCGGTGCGCACCGACAGGTCGCTGTTGCCACTGGCGATCTCGCTGGCGGCGGTGTTGATCGAGCCGACCGCGCGCTGGATGCCCTGCACGATGCCGGTCAGTTGCTCGGCGGTGCGGTTGGCGGCATCGGCGAGGGTGCCGAACGCACCTTCGTAGCGCACGTCCACGCGCTGCGACAGGTCGCCATCGGCGATCGCGCCCATGATCCGGCCGACGTCGGCCAGGCCGCTGTCAGCCTGACGCATCAGCCGGTTCAGCGCCTCCACCATTTCCTTGAACGCGAACGCGTAGCGCGCCTCGTCGCCGCGGGCGCTGAAGTCGCCGCGCGCGGCCGCATCGGCCAGGCGCGCGATGTCGCCGTTGACCGCCGACAGGTTCGCCTTGACCACGTCCAGCGCCTCGTGCAGCGCCGCGCGCTGCCCAGGCAGCCGGCGCATGTCGCGGCGCAGGTCGCCGCGACCGTACTCGTCCATGATCGCCATCGCCTCGACGATGGCGTCCAGGTGTTCGAACAGCGCCGTGTTCATGCCGTGCGCCAGCGTGCCGTAGTCGCCCGGGAAGTCTTCCGGCATGCGATGGCTGATGTCCTCGCCCTGCTGCAGCCGCACCAGGGTCTGCATCTCGCCGTTGAAGCGCTGCAGCTGGGTCTGCATCTGCTGCATGCTGGTCATCAACTGCCCGGTCTCGTCGCGCGACTCCACCTTGATCGGATTGTCGAAGCGGCCGGAGGCGATCGCCTCGGCGGTCCGCGTGGCGCCGCGCAAGGGCGCGACGATGGCGCCGGCGATCAGCCAGCACAGGCCCACCACCAGCGCCACCAGCGCCGCGCCGATCACGGTGAGGATCCTGGTGAAGCCCATCGCCTCGGCCTGGATGTCTTCGGCGTACACGCCCATCACCAGCACCCAGTTCCATTGCGGGTACAGCGCGGCGTAGCTGATCTTCGGCAGTTGCTCTTTCTTGCCGGGCTTGGGCGCGGTGTAGTAGCTGAAACCGTCGCCGCTGCGCACCGCGGTCTGGATATCGCGATAGACGTACTCGCCGGCGTCGCTCTTGTAGCCGCTCATGTCGGTGCCGACCGCGCGCTTGGGATGCATGACGATGCGCATCTGCGGGTCGACGATGAAGAAGTAGTCCACGCCGTGGTTGGTCTTCATGTCGGCGAGCGCGCCCTTGGCCGCCGCCTGCGCCTGCGCCTGCGTCATCTCGCCGCGCTTGGCCAGGTCGGCGTAGTGCTGCATCACGCTCAGGCCCATGTCGACCTGGGTCTTCACGGTCTGCTTGCGCGCGTCGATCAAATCGAGATATTGCAGGCGCGCCGCCGCAACCGCCAGCAGCACCACACCGAGCGCGATCAGCGTGCACAGCACGACGAACTTGCGTGCCATGGGCAGGTTGGCGATATGGCGACGAAGGAACTGGATGGGATTCATGGTGTCAGGAAAAACCCTAAAAACGGACTCTGGTATCGGCCCGTCTGCATCCGAACTTGAACCGCAGCAGGTGGCGCAAGATGAACACGCACCACAGTTCTGCGCTGGAGACGCTTTCAGTCAGGCCATCGCCGCATCGAGCGGCGTTGGCTCTGCGCGCGGCACGGCGACGTGCGGCTCCCACACCAGGCGATGGAAATCGAAACCGTGCTGCAAGCGCGGCTTGACCACGTTGAAGTACGGCGAGACGTCGAAATCGCGCGGCAGGGTAAGGCTGTGATGGCGCGGATGCAGGACTTCCGCGTCCTCCGCCGCATCGGCATCCGCCGGCGGCGCCTGGTCGATCTCCGGCAGGATCGGATAGCGGATCGCGCCGAAGGCCTGCGCCAGCAGCGTCGAGCAGATCGCCCGGGTCGGCTCGCCGCTGCCCAGCTCCAGGAAGCGGCGCTTCACCGACGATGGCAGCGGCGGCGTGCGGATCAGGTAGCGCGCCAGGTCGAAGATGTTCTTCAGGTCGTAGCTGTTGCCGACCCGCGAGACCATGTACTCCACCACGGTCTCGATCTCCTGCGCGCTCAACCCGACCGGGCGGCAGATGCGCGTATGCAGGCCGGCGAACTCGCTCAGTCCTACCAGGCGCACGCCGACATTGATGTCGACATCGCAGAACAGCGGCGCTTCCTCGCCGGGAACCGCGGCCACGTGGTCGCCGATGTACAGCGCGGCGTGCGACCAGGTGGACTGGCTCAGGTACTTGATGGCGGTGGAGAAACGGCTGTTGCCCTCGACCAGCAGCACGTCGCCCTTGCGCAGCGTGGCGCGCAACAGCTGCGGCGGGCTGGTCGGGAGCTGCGAGCCGTGGCGACGCGGCTTGGACAGGAACTTGGCCAGGTGGCGACCCAGCAGGCGTGGCAATGACAGCATGCGCGTTCCCCCGAGCGGCGGCCGTTCCGGCGAAACGGCTTCTCTATCCGCAATGGCGGCCATCCGCGGGATTTCTTGAATGGCGCGGCAGCGCCAGCGCCACGCTCACGGTTGCCGCAGGATCGACAGTTCCACGAACTGCGCGCTGCTGGAACGCAGGTAGACCGCATAGCGGCCACGCCCCGGCGCCTGCACCAGGAAGCGGTCTCCCGGGGCCGGCTGAAGCTTGTCGACCGTGGCCGCACCCAACGGCGCGATGCGCAGCCGCACCTTGGCGTCGTCCTGTGCTGGCGTGAGGTTGGCGACGGTCAGCGCACCGTCGAAGAGCGTGCGGCTCTCGCCCGGCAGCAGCGTCATGATCGCCGACGACGCGGCCGCCTCCGCCTTGCAGGCCGCGGCCTGCGCCTCGGCCAATTGCCGCTGCAGCGGCTTGACCTCCACGTATTGCACGAAGCCGTAGGTCGCGCCGATCACCACCAGCACTGCCGAGACCTCGGCGGCGGTGCGCTTGAACGAGAGTCCTTGCCACCATGTCTGCGCCGGCGGGGGCGGCGTCTGTCGGGTCGTTCGGGCCATGCATCACGGTATCGGCGCGGTCGCGCCGATGTCTGCCAGCAGGGCTGACATCGCCGCGCACGGCCGCGTTCGTCTACCTGGCGATACAGACGCGGCGCCACGTGCCCCGCGACGGGCGACACCTCAGCGCGGCGGCCGCATGGCCTCGCGCCTACGCAACTCCAGCGGACGATGACTCGTCTTTCGGAGGCTTCGAAACCACGGACCGTCGACGCGCAAGGTGAACCGCCCACACATGCTGCGCCGCAACTTGACGCATCGAGCGCCCAGGCAGAGTCTTGGCTTGAAATTGCGAAATAATTTTCGCAATCCGAAATTCACTTGTCAAGCGACATCCCCGGGCGGGTCGAGCAAGCTGGCGATTCCCCGGGTTCCCCAGGAACTGCAGATGATCAAGACGATTTCCCAGCGCGCGGCCAGTGCCGTGCCCGACGACGGCGACGAGGCCGGGGACAAGAAGCTGCGCAGCACGGTGCAGTCGCTGGCCAAGGGCTTTCGCGTGCTCGAGGCGTTCTCGTCCGAGCACGAGGAACTGTCGCTGAGCCAGATCGCCGCCCTGGCCCGGCTCGATCCCGGCACCACCTTCCGCATGCTCAACACCCTGGTCGAGCTGGGCTACGTGCATCGCGTGCCGGAGAGCCGCCGCTTCCGCCTGACCCTGAAGGTGCTCGACCTCGGCTTCCACGCCATCGCCCGCCGCGACCTGCGCAGCGTGGTGCGGCCGCTGCTGCGCACGCTGGTCAGCGACGTCAACGAGGCGGCCAGCTTCGCGGTGCTGCAAGGCCCCGACGTGCTCTACATCGAACGCGTGCGCGCCGGCATCACTCGCCTCGGCGTGGACATCCGCATCGGCACCACGGTGCCCAGCACCCGCACCGCGATCGGCCTGGCGATGCTGGCGCACCTGGCGCCGGCGGAGGTGACGCGGGTGACCGGGGTCGACGTGGATGGTCCGCAGACCCAGGAGATCGCCACGATGCGGCGTACCTTCGACTGCATTCGCCGCGACCGCTACGTGATCCTGGAGTCGATGCTGACCGAAGGCCTGCGCGTGCTGGCGGTCCCGGTGCTGGATGCGGACGACTACCCGCTCGGCGCGATCAGCGTCGCCGCGCCGTCGGTGCGCACCAGCCACGCCGAACTGCTCGACACCGCCCTGCAGCCCACGTTGCTGGCCGCCAAGGACATCGCCTTCGCGATCCAGGCCAGCGGGAGCGTTGCCGTGACCGCGCCCAGCACCTGATCCGCCCGGGCGCCGCCCGGCTCTCCCTGTCCGTCTCGCTGCGTGGACGCTTCGGCGCCCGCGCCAGGCGCCCCTTGTCCTGCGAAAGGCAGCCACGATGCTCATGTCCACCCCTGCCCCTGCCGCCACCGCCACGACCACCGCCCACGCGCCGTCCATCGCCGGGGCGCAGGCGGAGATCGGCGCACGCCTCGAACGCCTGCCGATCACCCGCAAGGTGTGGTGGGCGCGCAACATCGTCGGCGCCGCGACGTTCTTCGACGGCTACACGGTGATCGCCATCGCCTATGCGATGCCGGTGCTGACCAAGGAATGGCAGCTGTCGCCGGCGCAGATCGGCACGATCCTGTCGGCCGGCTACCTGGGCCAACTGCTTGGCTCGGTGTTCTTCGGCTGGCTGGCCGAGCGCATCGGCCGCCTGCACGTATTGCTGTTCACCATCCTGCTGTTCGTGTCGATGGACGTGGCCTGCCTGTTCGCCGGCAGCGCCGCGGCGATGATCGCGTTCCGCTTCGTCCAGGGCATCGGCACCGGCGGCGAGGTGCCGGTGGCCAGCGCCTACATCAACGAACTGATCGGCTCGAAGAAGCGCGGGCGCTTCTTCCTGCTGTACGAGGTGATGTTCCTGCTCGGCCTGGTCGCCGCCGGCGGCATCGGCTACTTCCTGGTGCCGGCCTATGGCTGGAAGGCGATGTTCATGGTCGGGCTGATCCCGGCGGCGATCATGATCCCGCTGCGCTTCTTCATGTTCGAATCGCCGCGCTGGCTGGCGTCCAAGGGCCGCTACACCAAGGCCGACGCGATCGTGGCCGAACTCGAGCGCAGCGCCGAGCGCCAGCATGGCCCGTTGCCGGCGCCAGCGTTCGACCGCACTGCGCTGCCCAAGGCGCAGCGCTCGGACTGGCGCGAGCTGTTCGGCAGCGTCTATCGCAAGCGCACGCTGGTGATCTGGAGCCTGTGGTTCTGCTCCTACCTGGTGGCCAACGGCATCATCACCTGGCTGCCGACGCTGTACCGCACGCACTTCGGGCTGTCGCTGCAGCAGAGCATCGCCTATGGCTTCTTCACCTCGCTGGCCGGCGTCGCCGCCGCGGTGGTGTGCGCGCTGTCGATCGACAAGGTCGGGCGCAAGCGCTGGTATGGGCTGGCGTTCGTGGCCGGCGGCGTGCCACTGCTGGCGCTGGCGGCGCTCGGCGGCACCTCCGCGCCGCAGGTGCTGGTGTTCGCGGCGCTGGGCTATGCCGCGGTGCAGACCATCACCTTCTCGCTGTACCTGTACTCGGCCGAGCTCTACCCCACCCGCATCCGCGCCATCGGCACAGGACTGGGCAGCGCCTGGCTGCGCCTGGGTTCGGCCTGCGGGCCGCTGCTGGTCGGCGCGGTCATCGCCGGGCTCGGCATCCGCTACGTGTTCGCCGCCTTCGCCGCCGTGCTGCTGACCGGCGCCGTCGTGACCTGGCGCTTCGCCCTGGAAACCAAGGGCAAATCGCTGGAGCAGCTGTCTCCCTGAGCGCAGCGCCGGCACTGCCGCCGGCGCATCGCACAAACCTCCGCACCACCCCCGTCGGACCCCGCGTTCGATTCCATCCCCCGTTGATCCGAAGAAGAGGAAATCCGCATGAGCACCATCGACCTGAAAGGCCTGGTCCCCGCCCCGGTCACCCCGTTCACCCGCGACGGCGCCGTCGACTATCCCGCGATCAAGCGCATCGGCGCCTGGCTCGGCGGCATCGACGGGGTCAAGGGCCTGACCGTGCTCGGCCACGCCGGCGAAGGCACCTTCCTGGAACGCGACGAACAGGCCAAGGTGATCACCGCGTTCCGCGACGCCGTCGACGGCCGCATCCCGATCATCGCCGGCATCACCCTGGAAGGCACCCGCGTCGCCGCCGACGAAGCCAAGCGCGCGGTTGCCGCCGGCGCCTCCGCCGGCCTGATCTATCCGTCGCACGGCTGGTTGCGCTTCGGCTACCAGAAGGGCGCGCCGCAGGACCGCTACAAGGCCATCCACGAGGCCAGCGGACTGCCGATGATCCTGTTCCAGTACCCGGACGCGACCAAGGCCACCTACGACCTGGAGACGTTACTGGAGATCGCCGCGCTGCCCGGCGTGGTCGCGATGAAGAACGGCGTGCGCAACATGAAGCGCTGGGACACCGAGATCCCGGTGTTCCGCAAGGAGCGTCCCAACGTGCCGGTGCTGACCTGCCACGACGAGTATCTGCTGCACACCATGTTCGACGTGGATGGCGCATTGGTGGGCTACGGCTGCATCGCCCCGGAGCCGCTGCTGGAGATGATCGCCGCCGGCAAGGCCAAGGACTACGCCAAGGCGCGCGCACTGCACGACCGTTTGCTGCCGGTGACCAGGAGCGTCTATCACCGCGGCTCGCACATGGAAGGCTCGGTGGCGCTGAAGTGGGCGCTGGTCGCGCGCGGCCTGCTCGACCACGCCACGGTGCGTTCGCCGTTGCTGCCGCTGGCCGAGGGTGCCGACAAGGAGATCGCCGCGGCGATGGCCGCCGCCGGCCTCGGCAAGGTGGGCTGACCCGCACGGGTTGCCTCCAGCTCGATGGGCCGCGCAGTTGCGCGGCCCATCCGCTGCGGCGATGGCGTGCGCCTCGGCGCCGCGCAACGCGTCCCGGTCTGCCCTCGCGTTTCTTTGCCGGCCCCCCCACAGGTCTGCACACAGGCGTGCCCGTCGCCGACGGACGCGACGCCGTGCTGCGGCTCCACGACCGGAAGGTGTCTTCCCTTCGCGCACTGCCGCGTCGCCGCGCACCCACCGCGCACGTCCGGCGAGTGCTTCGTCTCGTCCGTGGAGCGTCCCATGTCCCGTTCTCTTTCCTGCGTCTCGTTGCTTGCGGCCGCCGCCCTGCCGGCCTCCGCCATTGCCGCCGACACCGCGCAATGGCTCGACGACCTCGGCATCGCCCCACGCCTGGTCTGGTCCAACGACTACGCGCGCAACGTCGACGGCGGCCTGTCGCGCGGCGACCGTAATGCCGGCGGCGTGGTCGCCGGCGCCGACCTGGATCTGCAACGCCTGTTCGGCATCCCCGGCGCCACGCTGCACGCCACCGGCGCCTGGTACTACGGCGACAGCCTGTCGCAGCGGCAGATCGGCAACGGCGTCAAGGTACAAGGCTACTGGTACCCGCAGCAGCAGGCACAACTGGCGCAACTGACCTGGGAACAGAGCTTCGCCGACGGGCGCTGGCAACTGGTCGCCGGGCGCATGAACACCACCTGGCAATTCGCGCGCAGCCGCTACGGCTGCCGCTTCGTCAGCGCCTCGGATTGCCCGTTCCAGCTGAGCCAGGCCGATGGCGGCTTCGTCGGCTTTCCCTACGTGAACTGGGGCGCGAAGCTGCGCTACAAGCCAGAGGCCACCTATGTCTCGGTGGGCGCGTTCGAACTGAACCCGCAGCGCAAGAACAACCACGGCCTGGACTGGAGCACCGCCGACAGCACCGGCGTGCTGGGCACGCTCGAGGTCGGCTACGAACCCGATCCCGCACTGGGCAAGGGTGCGCCGCGCTACCTCGCCGGCCTCTGGTACAACTCGGCCGACTACAGCGACCTGCGCTACAACCAGGCCGGCGGCTTGCGCGGGCTGGTCGGCGGCCCCGCGCGCCTGTACGACGGCGGGCGCTGGGGCGCCTACGCGCTCGGCGAACACGCGCTGTACCGGCCGCAGGGCATGGCAAGCAAGCGCATGCTGGTCGCCTTCGGCAACATCGCCGCACCGTTCGACAAGCACCAGGTCTACGACCTGCAGGTCACCGCCGGCCTGTACTACAGCGGCCCGCTCGCGGCGCGGCCCGGCGACGGCATGGGCGCGATCGCGCACTACTACCGCTTCAGTGCGGACCAGCAGGGCTACATGAACGACGTGCTGCGCAAGCGCGGCGCCGCCGCGGACATCGCGCGCAACGAACTCATGTTCGAACTCAACTACAGCTACCGCATCGCGCAGACGCCACTGTTCCTGGTGCCGAACGTGCAGTACATCGTCCATCCCGACATCCTGGGCAACCCTGCGGCGCGCCGTGCGCCGGACAACGCGCTGGTGATCGGCTTGCGGGTGATGCTCAACATGGGAGGGCTGGGCACGCCGAAGTGAGGCCGCACTGGCACCGGCCGGGGACCGATATCGCGGCAGCCGAGGCAGGCGCGCACGCACGCTTGCGCCGCTGGCGGTTAACCTTCCCTCCCCTTGCGTCATCCGGATCGCGCCTCAATGGCCAACCCCTACTACCGCGGCCCCGTCAGCGACCATTTCGACGGCGTACGCTTCTTCAACCCCGGCCAGCCCACCATCGACAACGCGCTGAGCAAGGTCCTGCGCTGGAAAGCGGCCAGGGGCGCGGTGCGCTGGCCCACGCAGGTCGCCGTGACGCCGGCCGTGCCTGTGCCGCGGCACGACGGCCTGCGCATCACCATGGTCGGGCACGCCACGCTGCTGATCCAGGCCGCCGGCCTCAACCTGCTCACCGACCCGGTGTGGTCGCGGCGGGCCAGCCCTTCGCAGATCGCCGGCCCCAAGCGGGTGACGGCACCGGGTATCCGTTTCGCGGACCTGCCGCCCATCGATGCGGTGCTGCTGAGCCACAACCACTACGACCACTTCGACCTGGCGACCCTGCGCATGCTGCACGATGCGCACAACCCCTTGTTCGTGATGCCGCTGGGCAACGACGTCCTGCTGCGCAAGCGCGTGCCCGATGCGCGCATCGCCACCGGCGACTGGCACGACCGGCTGCCGATCGGCGGGGGCGCGACGGCGACGCTGACCCGCGCCAACCATTGGTCCAGCCGCGGCATCGCCGACCGCAGGATGGCGCTGTGGTCCGGCTTCTTCATCGAGACCGCGCGGGGATCGGTGTGGTTCGCGGGAGATACCGGCTACGGCGATGGCGCCATCTTCCGCGAGATCCGCGACCTACACGGTGCACCCGACGTGGCGTTGATTCCGATCGGCGCCTACGCGCCGCGCTGGTTCATGGCGCCGCAGCACATCGACCCGACCGAAGCGGTGCGGATCTTCCGCGACACCGGCGCGCGGCGTGCGCTCGGCATCCACTGGGGCACCTTCCAGCTCACCGACGAAGGCCGTGATGAGCCGCGCGAAGCGCTGGCCTCCGCACTGCATCTAGCCGGCATCGCCGCCTCCGACTTCGTTGCCGCCGAGCCGGGGCAGGCGTTCGACTTCGCCGATTTGGCGCCATAACCTTTGCGCGCGCTCGATCAACCTGCGCACGGCGTACAGCGGCAGACATCGTCCACCCGACATGCTCGGCAATGACATCGCGGGCCGGGCGCCCAACGACGCGCCGGTCATCTGCTTGCGGGTCATGCGCAACATGAGCGCTGCGCACGCGCCGATGTACAGCGTGCTGGCTACGATGGACGGGGTCTCCCGAGCGCCGGTTGTCTGATTGTCTGGGAGCCACCCTGTAGGAGTGGCTTCAGCCGCGACGGGCATGATCGGGAACGCCCGTCGCGGCTGAAGCCGCTCCTACGAGAGATGCTTTCCGTGGGCCAGACGAAGCGGCGAACCGTCGCGGTCCGCGCAATTCGCCCTCGCGACGCCGAGAGCGCGCAGATGTAGCCAGCTACACTCGCGCTCCCCCGCCCAACAGAACTCCGTCATGCACGACCTCAGCCCGCTGCCTTCCATCGCCCTCGGCCGCTACCGCCACTTCAAGGGCGGCGAATACGAGGTGCTAGGCGTGGTCCGCAGCAGCGAGACGCTGGAACCGCTGGTGCTGTACCGGCCGCTGTACGGCGAAGGCGAGTTGTGGGTGCGGCCGTATCCGATGTTCGTCGAGCAGGTGGAGGTGGACGGCGTGCACCGCCCGCGCTTCGCACCGATCGACACGGACGCCTGACCGGGATGCAGGCAATGGCCGCAGCCACGCCTGCCGCCACGCGCTACCGCTTGGATGCGCTGTCCACGTCGCTCTTGGTGGCGGCGTGATCCTGCGCCGGGCGGTTGCGGTTCTTCTTGGCGCGGGTCACCAGGTACAGCATCGCGGCGATGAGCAGGACGAACAGTCCGGCGACCCATGGCATCAGCGTGGTGTCCATTCGACACTCCAATTCGGTTGCACAGCGGTCACCAGACCACAGACGCAGTGAAGGACTTGGGTAGTGCGTACGCGACGTCCACACCACGCGCGTCGCGTGCGCACGACAACCGGATGTGCCGGTCGATCCTGACCGGTCCGATTGGTGCCCCTTGCTGCAGCCTTCGCGACACCGCCGGCAGCACCCAATTGCACCCCATCGCACTCACACGCCTCGGCGTCTGCGCTGTCGTGGCTGCACGCCTCTCGGCGGCGTTTGCGGCGAATAGGCAAAGCCACCCGCACCACACGCCTTGAAGGTGCAACGGGGTGCCGGCGGCGAACTTCCAGAGCGCCCGGCCATCCAGCACAAACCCAACCAAGCGCATTGACATACGTTGTGTACGCAAATAACGTACAACTCGTATGTGAATGAGATTCCCCCATGCACCAGCGCCGCAGCCGCCGCGAGATGATCGAGACCACCCGCGCCAGCCTGCTGGCCGCGGCCCGGCAGGCGTTCGCCACACACGGCTTCGCGCATACCTCGATGGACGTGTTGACCGCCGAGGCCGGCTTCACCCGCGGCGCGCTGTATCACCACTTCGGCAGCAAGGACGGCCTGCTCATCGCGGTCATCGAGCAGATCGAGGCCGAAGTCGGCCTGCGCCTGCAGGCGGTGTCCGACGCGGCGCCCACGCCGTGGGACGGCTTCCGCCGCCGCTGCCGCACCTACCTGGAACTGGCGCTGGAACCGGAGATCCGCCGGATCATCCTGCAGGACGCGCGCGCGGTGTTCGGCGACGTGCCGCCTGCGGCACAGTCGGTAGGTATCGCCGCGCTGCAGGACGCGCTGGACGCGTTGATCGCCGCCGGCACGGTGGCGCCACTGCATGCCGGGGTGATGGCCCGCATGCTCTACGGCGCGATCACCGAGGCGGCGTTCTGGATCGCCGAGCCGGACGCCGACCTGCATGCACGGCTGGCCGATGCGCTCCACGCGCTGGACCGGTTGCTCGACAGCCTGCGCGCCCGCTGAGCGCGCAACGCCCTACCTCGCCCCGTACCGGACCACGCACATGCACTGGCGCAACACCGCACAGCGCTTCGGCACCCTCGCCAAGCTGTTCCACTGGACCACCGCGACTGCCTTCATCGGCGCGTATGCGCTGGTGTACTACGTCATCTGGTTCATGGACGACAGCTCCGACGCCTCGCTGCCGGTGCTCAACATCCACTGGGTGCTGGGCCTGCTGGTGGGATTGCTGGTGCTGCCGCGGCTGCTGTGGCGCTGGCTGGACGTGCAACCGGACGATCCGCCGGGCTCGGCGCTGGAGCACCGCCTCGCGCACCTGGCGCACTGGGGCCTGTATGCGCTGCTGATCGTGATGCCGTTGACCGGCTACATCGGCACCGGCGCGCCGACCGATGTCGGCCTGTTCCGCATTCCCGGCTTCAACGAGACCGCGCTGTTCGCCTGGATCAGCCGCACCTGGCACCTCAGCTGGGAGGCGTTCGAAGCGCCGATCGACGTGGTCCACCACTTCATCGGCAAATGGATCGCGTGGGTGGTGGTGCTGCTGCACGTGGCCGCCGCACTGTTCCATCACTCGGTACGGCGCGACGGTGTCCTGACCCGCATGTTGCCGGGGCGCGCGGCGCGCGTATCCGGCGACGCACCCTCAGCCTGAGGCCACGCGCCTAGCGCGGCGCAGCCTCCGCCGACGCCAGCGGCCAGCGCACCTCGAACCGCGTCCCGCTGCCGGCCGGCAGGCACAGCGCGTCGCCGCCATGCGCCACGGCGATGGCCTTGACCACCGCCAGGCCCAGGCCGCTGCCGCCGCTCTTGCGCGAGCGCGAGGGATCGCCGCGGCGGAACGCATCGAACACGCGCGCAGCGATCTCCGGCGCGATGCCGGGGCCGCTGTCTTCCACGAACAGCACGCACTGGCCCGCGTCGGCCTGCACGCCCACCCGCAGCGGGCCCGGCTCGGCGTAGTGCTGCGCGTTCTCCAGCAACGCCATCAATGCCTGGCGGATGCGCACCGCGTCGCACAGCACCGGCGTGCGCAGCGTCAGCGCGGGTTCCAGCAGCAGCCCGCGCGCGGCCAGGCTGGCGTCGAACGCATGCAGTACCGCCGCCACTTCCTGGACCAGATCGGTCGGCGCCGGCTGCAACTCCAGGTGGCCGCTGTCGGTCAGGCTCAGCACGCGCAGGTCCTCGATCAGCCGGTTCAGGCCTTCCACCTGCCGCAGCAGGCTCTCGAACGCCGCCACGTCCGGCGCGAACACGCCTTCGGCCAGGCCCTGCAGGCGCCCGCGCAGGATCGTCACCGGCGTGCGCAGCTCGTGGGCGACGGCGGCATTCCAGAACGCGCGTTCGCGGGTCATCGCCTGCAGGCGATCGGCCATGGCGTTGAAGTCGCGCACCAGCTGCGCGGTCTCGCCCAGCGCATGCGCGTCCATGCTCGCGCGCGCACTCAAATTGCCCTGGGCCACTTCGCGCAGGCTGTGCGCCACCGAATTCAACGGCGTGAGGATGCGCCGCGACAGCCGCACCGCCACCGCCACCGCGATCGCCACCGCCAATGCCGCGGTGGCGCCGATCCACAGCATCTCCACGCGCGACGGTACCCAGGTGTCGGAGATGCTGTCCGGCTTGTACGCCGCTGCCAGGGCATAGAACACGTAGGAGCCGACCACCGACAGCAGGATGATCCACAGCGCCAGCGCACCCAGCGACAGGATCACCTGGCGGCGCAGGCCGGGGGCACGATTCACGCGCCGGTTCCGAACCGGTAGCCGACGCCGCGCACGCTGGCCGGCGTGCCCTGCACGCCCAGCGCCTCCAGCTTCTTGCGCAGCTTGCTGATGTGGCTGTCGATGGTGCGCTCCTGGGTGTCGCCTTCCGGCAGGCAGGCGTCGAGCAATTCGGCGCGGCTGAACACCCGCTTCGGCGCGCGCATCAGCCGCACCAGCAGCTTGAACTCGGTGAGCGTGAGGTCCAGCGCGTGCCGCTGCTCGCCCACGCGCACGCTGGCTGCGTGCTGGTCGAGATCGACATGGAAGACGCCCACGCGCAGGCTGCGCGCCTCCTCGGTGCCGTTGCCACGGATGCGCCGCAGCACCGCCTGCACCCGCGCCACCACCTCGGCCGGATTGAACGGCTTGACCACGTAGTCGTCGGCGCCCAGGCGCAGGCCCATCAGCTTGTCGATGTCCTGGTCCAGCGCGGTGAGCATGATCACCGGCGTCTCGCCGCGGTGGCGCAGTTCGGCCAGCACCTTCCAGCCGTCTGCCGCCGGCAGTTGCACGTCCAGCAGGATCAGGTCCGGGTCCAGCGCCAGGTGCAGGTCCAGCGCGGCGCGGCCATCGGCGGCGTGGGCGCTGCGCAACCCGCTGCGCGCCAGGTAGGCGCTGAGGATCTCGGCGATCTCGCTCTCGTCTTCGGCGATCAGGACCAGCGGCGCGGACGCGGGCACGGCGGCGCCCGGAGAGGAAACGGACATGGTGGCAGCGAAGGCGCGTCGGCCCGAACGGGCGGATCTCCATCATATCTCCACATCGCATCGAACGCCGCGCAACCCGCGGCCGCGACCATGCGCGGCTTTGGCGTCCGCCGCATCCGCGGCGGCAGCGACGAGGCACGAAGTATGGGCATGCAGCAACACGGACGGACTCTGGGCATCGGTGGGGCGCTGGCGTTGGTCCTTGCCGGCTGCGGTGGCGGCACGCAACCGCCTCCGGCGGCCGCGCCGGTGCAGGTCACCGCGGTGACCCTGCAGCCGGGGTCGATGACGGTGAGCGTGGATCTGCCCGGACGCGTGGCCGCGGTGCGCAGCGCGCAGATCCGCCCGCAGGTCGGCGGCATCGTGCAGCGCCGCTTCTTCGAGCAGGGCGCCGACGTGCGCCGTGGCGATGCGCTGTTCCAGATCAATCCGGCGCCGTTCAAGGCCGAGATGGACACGGCGGCGGCCGCGCTGCACCGCGCCCAGGCCGCGCAGGTGCTGGCCGATGTGCAGCACGCCCGCCTGCAGCGACTGCTGGAATCCAGCATGGTCAGCCGGCAGATGTACGACGATGCCGCCTCGCAGCGCGCGCAGGCCGCCGCGGCGGTGGCCGAAGCGCAGGCGACGCTGGCGCGGCGGCGCCTGGATCTGGCCTTTGCCACGGTCGATGCGCCGATCGCCGGCCGCATCGACCAGGCACTGCTCACCGAGGGCGCGCTGGTCTCGCCCAGCGACAGCGCGCCAATGGCGGTGATCCAGCAGATCGACCAGGTCTACGTCGACGTGCGCCAGTCCGCCGCCGACCAGGACCCGCTGGACCCGGCCGCGCGCGCGCAGGCCGCCGCCGGCGACGGCCTGCCGGCGCAGATCCTCGACCGCAACGGCACTCCCTCGGGGCTGAGCGGGCGCGTGCTGTTTTCCGGCATCAACGTCGATGCCGCCACCGGCGACGTGCTGCTGCGCATCCTCGTCGACAACCCGCAGCGGCGGCTGCTGCCGGGCATGTACGTGCGCGCAAGAGTGCCGCGCGCCCACTACGCGCAGGCGCTGCGCGTGCCGCAGCAGGCGGTCACCCATGTCGGCAGGCGCGCGCAGGTGTGGGTGCTGGACGCCGACGCGCGCGTGCGCAGCGCAACGGTGCAACTGGGCGAGCTGGTGCAGGGACACTACCGCGTCGTCGCCGGCCTGCAGGCCGGGCAGCGGGTGGTGGTCGAGGGCATCGACCGGCTCAGCGCCGGTGCACGAGTGCATGCACGCGCGTGGCAGCCGCCGGCGGTCGCGACCGCGGGCACGGACTGAGCCGGGGACGCCGCCATGCCGCAGTTCTTCATCGAACGCCCGGTCTTCGCCTGGGTGATCGCGCTGTTCATCGTGCTGTTCGGCACCCTGGCCATCGGCCAGTTGCCGGTGGCGCGCTATCCGTCGGTGGCGCCGCCGTCGGTATCGCTGATGGCCGTCTACCCCGGCGCCACGCCACAGACGCTCAACGACTCGGTGGTGAGCCTGATCGAGCGCGAACTGTCCGGGGTCAAGAACCTGCTTTACTTCGAGTCCTCGGTGGACAGCGCCGGCAGCGCGCAGATCACCGCCACCTTCAAGCCCGGCACCGACCCGGAGCTGGCGCAGGTGGACGTGCAGAACCGGCTCAAGGCGGTGGAGCCGCGGCTGCCGCAGGCGGTGCGGCAGAACGGCCTGCAGGTGGAGTCGGCTGCCTCCGGCTTCCTGATGCTGGTCGGCCTGACCTCGCCCGACGGCCGCTACGACGAAGTGGCGCTGAACGACTACCTGGCCCGCAACATCGTGCAGGAGCTGCGGCGCATCGACGGCGTCGGCCGCGTGCAGCTGTTCGGCGCCGAGCAGGCGATGCGCGTGTGGGTGGATCCGGACAAGCTGATCGCCTACGGCCTGACCATGACCGAGCTGGCGCAGGCGATCGAGCAGCAGAACGCGCAGATCGCCCCCGGCCGCCTCGGCGACGAGCCGGCCGTGCGCGGGCAACGCCTGACCGTGCCGCTGACCGTGGCCGGGCAACTGACCACGCCCGCGCAGTTCGCCGCCATCGTGCTGCGCGCCGACAGCGGCGGCGCACGGGTGACCCTGGGCGACGTGGCGCGGGTGGAACTGGGCGCGCAGTCCTACGGCTTTTCCAACCGCGAGAACGGCGCGGCCGCCACCAGCGCGGCGATCCAGCTCTCGCCCGGCGCCAACGCGCTGCGCACCGCGCAGGCGGTGAAGGCGCGACTGGCGGAACTGGCCGCGAGCATGCCGGCCGGCATGGCCTACTCGATCCCGTTCGACACCGCCCCATTCGTCAAGCTGTCCATCCAGCAGGTGCTCAAGACCCTGCTCGAGGCGATGGTGCTGGTGTTCCTGGTGATGTACGTGTTCCTGCAGAACGTGCGCTACACGCTGATCCCGGCGATCGTCGCGCCGATCGCGCTGCTCGGCACCTTCGCGGTGATGCTGCTGGCTGGTTTCTCGATCAACGTGCTGACCATGTTCGGCATGGTGCTGGCGATCGGCATCATCGTCGACGACGCCATCGTGGTGGTGGAGAACGTCGAGCGGATCATGGCCAGCGAAGGCCTGCCGCCGCGGCAGGCGACGACCAAGGCGATGCGCGAGATCACCGGTGCGGTGGTCGGCATCACCCTGGTACTGACCGCGGTGTTCATCCCCATGGCCTTCGCCAGCGGCTCGGTGGGCGTGATCTACCAGCAGTTCACCCTGGCGATGGCGGTGTCGATCCTGTTCTCGGCATTCTTGGCACTGACTCTGACGCCTGCGCTGTGCGCCACCCTGCTGCGCCCGGTCGCGCCCGGCCACCACGCCAAGCGCGGTGTCTTTGGCGCGTTCAACCGTGGCTTCGAACGCCTGGCAGGTGGCTACGCCGCGCGCGTGACCTGGCTGCTGCGCCGCGGCGGGCGGGTGATGGCGGTGTTCGCGGCACTGTGCGTGGCACTGGTTCTGGCGATGCGCGTGCTGCCCTCGGCGTTCCTGCCGGAAGAGGACCAGGGCTACTTCATGACCTCGATCCAGTTGCCCACCGGCGCCACCAGCGAGCGCACCCTCGACGTGGTCAAGGCGTTCGAGCGGCACGTCGCCACCCGCCCGGCGCTGGCCTCCAACCTGGTGATCCTGGGTTTCAGCTTCTCCGGCTCCGGCACGAACGCGGCGATGGCCTTCACCATGCTCAAGGACTGGAACGAGCGCGACGGCGCCAGCGCGCGCGACGAAGCCGAGCGCGCGCAGCAGGCGATGGCGACCCTGCCCGAAGGCACGGTGATGAGCCTGCTTCCGCCGGCCATCGACGAGCTCGGCACCTCCTCCGGCTTCACCGTGTACCTGCAGGACCGCGGCAACCGCGGCGAGGCGGCGCTGATGGCCGCACAGGCGCAATTGCTGGAGCTGGCCGCGCGCAGCGACGTGGTCAGCGATGTCTATGCGGACGGCCTGCCGCCGGGCAAGAGCATCCACCTGGAGATCGACCGCCAACAGGCCGAGGCCATGGGCCTGTCGTTCGCCGCGGTCAGCAACACGCTGTCGGCGGCGATGGGCTCGCTCTACGTCAACGACTTCCCCAACGCCGGGCGCATGCAGCAGGTGATCCTGCAGGCCGACGCCGCGTCGCGCATGCAACTGGACGACGTGCTGGACCTGCGCGTGCGCAGCGACGGCGGCGGCATGGTGCCGCTGCGCGAAGTGGTGCGCGCCAGTTGGACCGACGCCCCGCAACAGTTGATGCGCTTCCAGGGCTTCCCGGCCGTGCGTATCGCCGGCGGCGCCGCGCCCGGTGTGTCCAGCGGCGCGGCCATGGCCGAGATGGAACGGCTGGCTGCGCAACTGCCGCCGGGTTTCGCCGTGGCCTGGACCGGGCAATCGCTGCAGGAGCGGCAGTCGGCGGCGCAGGCACCGCTGCTGATGCTGCTGTCGGCGCTGGTGGTGTTCCTGGTGCTGGCGGCGCTGTACGAAAGCTGGTCGATCCCGCTGTCGGTGATGCTGGTGGTGCCGTTGGGCCTGCTCGGCGCGGTGGCCGCGGTGATGCTACGCGGCCTGCCCAACGACGTGTTCTTCAAGGTCGGGCTGATCACCATCATCGGCCTGTCGGCGAAGAACGCCATCCTCATCGTCGAATTCGCGCGGCAACTGCACCGAGACGGCCAGGGCCTGGTGGAGGCCGCGACCAACGCCGCGCGCCTGCGCCTGCGCCCGATCCTGATGACCTCGCTGGCCTTTGCCCTGGGCGTGGTGCCGCTGATGCTGGCCAGCGGCGCCAGCGCCGAGACCCAGCACGCCATCGGCACCGGCGTGTTCGGCGGCATGGTCAGCGGCACCGTGCTGGCGATCTTCTTCGTGCCGGCGTTCTTCGTCTGCGTGGTGGGGCTGCAAGAGCGCGTGGCGCGCTGGCGTGCACGGCGTGGCGGCGGTGCGTCGGCCGAGAACTAGACCGGCATGCCCATGCGTCGAGCCAACGCGCCGGCGCTGCCGCCCCTCTCCGTAGGAGCGGCTTCAGCCGCGACGCGACCAAGCACGACACGGAGATCGTCCCCCAGCGTTGCGCAGCATCGCGCGCACCCGCACCACCCTACCGATCGCCGTCCTCACCCCACCCGGCACAACGGCACTTCCCCAGGCCGCAAGGTCAGCACCCGCACGCCGCTGGCGGTCACCGCGACGGTGTGCTCGAACTGCGCCGAGAGCTTGCCGTCGCGCGTGTACACCGGCCATTGCTCCGGCTGCGAGCGGATCGCTGCGCGCCCCTGGTTGAGCATCGGCTCGATGGTGAACACCATGCCCTCGCGCAACTCCAGGCCGGTGCCGGCATGGCCGTAATGCAGGATCTGCGGTTCCTCGTGCATGGCGCGGCCGATGCCGTGGCCGCAATACTCCTTGACCACGGTGTAGCCGTGCGCACGCGCATGCCGCGCAATGGCGTGGCCGATGTCGCCCAGCCGCGCGCCGGGACGCACCGCGGCGATGCCTTTCCACATCGCCTGGTACGCGGCCTGCACCAGGCGCCGCGCCGGATAGGCCACCTCGCCCACCAGGTAAGTGGTACTGGAGTCGGCGATATAGCCGTGCTTCTCCAGGGTGATGTCCAGATTGACGATCTGCCCGTTGCGCAGCACAGCGTCGGCCGACGGCACACCGTGGCAGACCACATCGTCGATGGACGCATTGAGCACGAACGGGAACCCGTAGTGGCCCTTGCTCGCCGGCCGCGCACCCAGCTCGTCCACGATCATCCGCTCTACGAGGTCGTTGAGTTCCAGCGTGCTGCGGCCCAGCAGCGACATCCCGTCCAGCCGCGCGAACACCTGCGCCAACAGGCGCCCGGACTCGGCCAGCCGCGCCAGCTCGTCCGGCTGCTTGATCACGTCCGCCCCGGTGTCACCGCCTGCGGCCGCACCCCCGCCGCACGCAGTTCGCGCGCCACGATGTCCTGGAACGACAGCTCCGGGTTCATCTCGCACAGCATGCCGACCTTGATCCAGAAATTGGCCTGCGCATTGATCGACCGGCTGGTCACCGTGCAGGCGCGGCGCAGCTGGTCGTGCAGGTCGTCATCGATGTTGACGATGCCCATGGTGGCTCACGACGTCGCGAATGTATATGAATCGTATATGATTCATATACGCACAGCAAGCCACCCATTTGTTGTTCCGCGCAGGACATCATCAGAGCAGCCGCCTCCTCAGGAGCGGCTTCAGCCGCGACGAGGCATCACCGGTCACCCGTCGCGGCTGAAGCCGTTCCTACGGCCGAGGATCGTTGCCACCGATGGGAGGGTCTTGCGTCGGCGATCGCATGCAACCCGCACCGTTCGCCCAGGTTCGCCAATCTCAGGACATGAGACGCCGCCGCCGCATGCTCGCGCGCTTCCCGCTGCTGCCATGGCCACCTCTTCGCGGCAGGACGCGGTTTGCGCACACGCGCTGACGCGTCATCACCGCGGCCGCGTCGGCCTGTCCTGGGCCAGGCCATGCATGTCGCCGCACCGCACACGCAGCGCGACCTGCCCATGGCGGGCGACCGATCAGCACTGCCGCGGGAATTCCTTCATCGATGGATCGCAGCATGTTCAAGGCACGTATCGGCGACCTGTTCGCCAGCCACGCCCAGGTCTACGCGAATGCGGTCAATTGCGCCGGCATCATGGGCAAAGGCATCGCGCAGGAATTCAAGCGGCGCTACCCGGCCATGTTCGAAGACTACGCAGCGCGCTGCCGGGAAGGCCGCATGCGCATCGGCGAACCCTATCTCTACCAGGATGCCAGCGGCCTGCGCATTCTCAACTTCCCCACCAAGCGCCATTGGCGCTCGCCGTCGCGGCTGCAGGACATCGCGGCGGGCCTCGACTACCTCGCCGCGCATCTGCGCGAATGGGACGTGCGCAGCCTCGCCCTGCCGCCGCTGGGCTGCGGCAATGGCGGCCTGGCCTGGAGCGAGGTGGGTCCGCTGATCTACCGCAGACTCGCGCACCTGCCGGTCGAGATCGAGGTCTATGCGCCGTACGGCACGCCGCTGGCGCAGCTCGAGCCCGCCTTCCTGTCGCAGCCTGCGCATGGGTCGGCCGAGGGCACCGGCGCGCGGGTCGCGCCCCAGCCCGGCTGGATCGCGATCATGGAAGTGCTGCGGCGGCTGCAGGCCCGATCGGAGGCGCGGCCGATCGGGCGTACGCTGTTCCAGACGCTCTGCTGGGCCATGACCGAACTCGGCGTGCCGACCGGGCTGGCATTCGGCAATGCCGGCCGTGGGCCGCGCCAGGGCGATGTCCGGTCCATCCTGACCGACCTGGCCAACCGCAACTGGCTGCAGGAGCAGCCGCAGGGGCGGACGATGGCGCTGCACGCCTCACCCCAGTACCTCCGGGAGCACGCCCGGTTCGCAGCGGCGTACGCGCCCTACGATGCCGAGATCGCCAAGTCAGTGGAGCTGTTCGCGCGGATCAGGAACACCGACCACGCCGAGGACCTCATGACGGTGTTCCAGGCCGCACGCCGCCTCCAGTTGGCGCATCCCGGGCAGTCGTGCGACGCCGAGCAGCTGCTTGCCCATCTGCGTGACACGCAGGCGATCGAGCCATCGGAACACGCGCAACAGGCGGCGGCAGCGGCGATCGACATGCTGCTGGTGCTTGACTGGATTCGCTTGCGCTGAGCGCCTCGCTGCCAAGGCGTGTTACGACGCACTTGGTCTAGTGGACGTGCGGCTGTAGATATCTGCTCTTCCTTTCCTCAATCCGGCTGCGCGGCTAGACCACCCACATACCGCACCGCGCCGACAAGGCCGGCGCCTACACCGAGGCGGCATCGCGTACAGACGACGCCACCCATATACCGATGGGCGGCGTCGTGCGATCGGTCAGAAACGCACGCGCCACACGCTGTTGCCGACGTCGTCGGCGATCAGCAGTGCGCCGTCCTTGTCCTGCGCCAGGCCGACCGGGGCGCCGAACAGCTGCGACTCGTCCTGCGAGTGGAAGCCGCTGACCACGGTCTGCGGTGGGCCGACCGGCCGGCCCTGCTGGAACGGCACGTACACCACCTGGTAGCCGCTGAGCGGCGAGCGGTTCCAGCTGCCGTGCTCGGCCACGAACGCACCTTCGCGGTACTTTGCCGGCAGCGTATCGCCGCGGGAGAACCACAGGCCGAGCGCGGCCACATGCGAGCCCAGCGCGTAGTCCGGCTTGATCGCCTTGGCCACCAGGTCCGGGCGCTGGTCCTTGACCCGCACATCCACGTTCTGTCCGTAGTAGCTGTACGGCCAGCCGTAGAAGCCGCCGTCCTGCACCGAGGTCAGGTAGTCGGGCACCAGGTCGGCGCCGATCTCGTCGCGCTCGTTGGCGATCGCCCACAGCTTGCCGGTGCGCGGCTCCCACTGCAGTCCGGTCGGATTGCGGATGCCCGAAGCGAAGATGCGGCTGCTGGCCGAGGCCACGTCCACTTCCAGGACGGCCGCGCGGCGGTACTCCACATCCAGCCCGTTCTCGCCGATGTTGCTGTTGGAGCCCACGCCGACGTACAGCTTGCGTCCGTCGGGGCTGGCCAGCAATGCCTTGGTCCAATGGTGCTCGATCGTGCCGGGGAGATCGGCGAACAGCGTGCCGGGTGCGGTGATCTCGGTCTGGCCGGCGACGTAGGGGAACTTCATGATGTTGTCGGTGTTGGCGACGTACAGCGTATCGCCGATCAACTGCACCCCGAACGGCGAGTGCAGCCCCTTCAGGAACGCATGCTGCTCCCACCTACCGTCCGCGGTTCTGCGCAGCAGGGTGATGCGGTCGCCGCCCTTGGCACTCTTGCCGGAGCGGCTCTGCACCAGCCCCGCGATCAGTTGCTTGGGCGTGGTGACCGGCTCCATCCCCGGCGAATTGGCCTCCACCACCAGCACGTCGTCGTTGGGCAGCACGTACAGCTGGCGCGGATGTTGCAGGCCGCCAGCGATCTTCTCGATCTTCAGGCCCGCTGCCACGGTGGGCGCCTGCCCCTCCTTCCAGCCCACACCCTCGGGAACCTGCATCGGCGGCAGCAGGAAGTTGCGCGGCTGCGGCAGCGGCGGCGCGTTGCCCGCCTGCTGGGTGGGCTCGAGCGCGGCCTTGCCGCCGCAGGCAGCCAGGGCCATGGCGCAACTCAGCGCGAAAACGGACAGGCTCAGGCGCTTAGCCATGGACGTAACCCTCGCGCGGCGTGGTGCGGATGGCGATGAGCACATGCCCGATCGCCAACAGCGCGACCGTGACGATCGAAAGCCAGAGCCCGGCCGGGACCACCGCATACGCGTCGCGGCTGTGCACGAAGGAATTGAAGATGGCCGCGACGATGGCGAACAGGTTCAGCCAGAAGTCGAGCCGTTCCACCGGCAGCACCGAGCGCCGCGCGGTGATCCAGACCTGCACCAGGTTGATCAGGCGCGGCACGATGGCGATGACCAGCCCGATCGCGATCAGCCAGGCCGCCGCCTTGGTCCACAGGATCACGCCGCTGCGGGCATAGACGATGTCGAAGATCAGCGCGGCGACGAAGCAGCCGAACGGAATCGGATTGAGCAGGCCGTAGAAGGCGTTGGCCACCACGGAACGGCGCGGTGCAGTCTGCAGATGCATGAGACGGCTCTCGACGAAAGGAAGAAGGGGGCGAAGCGCTCGCTCAGCACGAACCCGCGGGACGCGCCGCTGTGAGGGTGCGACCCACTATCTGCCCGGCCCTGTCTAGAGGGCGTCGCGATGGCACTGCGCGCGCCGAGTGCCATCGCGCATCGTCGCGGCGGGCGCAGCCGCGTTCGCCGCGCTAGGTGCGCGTGCGCGCGATCGGCGCGCCGCTGCTCTCGCGCACCGACAGGTGTACCGGCACGATCGTCCTGCGCGGCGGTACGGCCGCGTCCAGCCGCTCCAGCACCAGCTGCGCCGCCTGGCGGCCACGGGCACGTGGATGCGCGGCGAGCGTGGTCAGCGCGGGCGTGCTCACCGCAGCCTCCGGGATGTCGTCGAAGCCGGTGATCGCGAAGTCCTTGCCCGGACGGATGCCGCGCGCGAGCAGGCCCAGCATCAGGCCCAGCGCAACCGTGTCGTTGTAGCAGACCGCTGCCGTGGGCGGTGCGTCGTGGGCGAACAGTTCGCCGTGGCGCGCGGCCGCTTCCAGGCGATTGGGCGCGGACTCGATCAGCCAGGCCGGGGCGACCGGCAGCCTGGCCTGCCGCATCGCCTGCGCGTGGCCGGCGCGACGCTGCCGGCAGGAACTGGAATCGGCATGGCCGCCGTAGAAGGCGATGCGGCGGTGGCCGAGCGCGATCAGGTGCTCGGTGGCCAGTTGCGCGCCGCGCTGGTTGTCCAGGCCGAGGAAGCCCCAGTCGTCGGCGCCGGCAAGTTCGCGATTGAACAGCAGCACGTTCGCGCGTGCATCCAGCACCGTGTGCAGTTCGGCGGCGTCGCTGCCCTCGGCCGGCGACAGGATCACGCCGGCCGGGGTGTGTTCCATCAGCGAGGCCAGTACGGCCTGCTGCCGTGCGGGCGATTCGCCGGTGCTGCCGAGCAGGGTCACGTAGCCCTGCTCGCCCAGCGCCTCGTCCACGCCGGCGGCGAACTCGGCGAAGAACGGATTGGCCAGGTCGTTGATGACCAGGGCCACGCAGGTCGAAGTGCGCCGGCGCAGATTGGCGGCGCCGCGGTTGTAGACATAGCGCTGCCGCTTCAGCTCCGCTTCCACCCGCGCACGGGTGTCGGCATGCACCAGCGGACTGCCGCGCAGCACCAGCGACACGGTCGCGCGCGAGACACCGACCGCATCGGCGATATCGGTGACGGTCACCACCCGCTGGCGGTCGCGTGCGGCGGCGGCCGGTGCGGTCTTCGTGGCCTTGTTCGCCTTGTCCGCACGCTCCGCCGCAGCCGGCGCCGCCCGGCGCGGCGCGACCTTGGCCGCCTTGGCCGGCGTGGAGCCTGCGGATCCGGCACGGGATGGACGCTTCTGGCGCATCGGATCGATTCCTTTCGGACGAGACGCGCAGCCTAAACCATCGGCTGCGCGTCGCTGCCGCGCGACGGCATGGGCTCAGCGCCAGCCCAGGCTGGCGGTGGCGGTGGCCGGCGCCGCGCACGGCGACACCGGCAAGTCCTGCGGCTGCGTGCCCCAGCCCTGCGGCTGCGGCGCGCCGCGCAGGTCGAAGCGCAGGCGGCCGCCCTGGCGCAACTGCGCCCAGTCCAGCCACACCGGCGCGTGCGCGCGGCCATCCAGCGACACGCCACCGACGTAGCGCAGCTTGCCGTCGCCGGCCTGCGGCGCATCGATGCGCAGCGTGCGGCCCGGCCCCACGTCCAGTTCGATGCGCGAGAAGCGCGGCGCGTGCAGCAGGAACTGCCCGGTGCCGGGCACCGCCGGGTACAGGCCCATCACGCTGAACAGATACCACGCCGACATCGTGCCCAGGTCGTCGTTGCCGGTGACGCCGTTGGGCGCATTGGTGAACAACGTCTGCGCCGCATGCAGCACGGTGCTGGTCTTCCACGGCTGGCCGATCAGCGTGTACATCCACGGCGCATGCAGGTCCGGCTCGTTGTTGGGGTTGTAGCGGAACTGGCTGTAGTAGCTGTACGGCCCCATCACCCATTCCTTGCGCGCGGCGCCGGCCGGGTCGGCCAGCAGCGCGTCGTAGGCGAAGAAGGTATCCAGGCGCCGCGCGGTCTGCTCCGGCCCGTGCATCGCCTCCACCAGGCCCGGCACGTCCTGCTGCACCAGCCACTGGTACTGCCAGGCCGTGCCCTCGTGGAAGCCGTGTTGCGAACGCGGATCGTAATGCCCATCCGGCGGCGTGTACCACGCCCCATCCTCGGTGCGCGGCCGCGGGAAGCCGGTGAAGCCGGTCTGCGTATCGCGCACCGACGGATCCCAGATCGAACGCCAGTTGCGCCCGCGGCGGTTCAGCACCGCCGCGTCCTCGGCATGCCCCAGCGCACCGGCCATCGTCGACAGCGCGCAGTCGGCCAATGCGTACTCCAGCGTGGCCGAGCCGCCGTGGTGCGGGTCGACATCCATGCCCTTGGACGGGAACGCGCGGTCGTACTCCACGAAACCCTGGGCCAAGTAATTGGCATTGCCGGAACGCCCGGCGTGGCGCGAGTTCAACGGCGGCATCTCGAACGCATTGCGGCGCAGTGCAGTGTAGGCTTCGGCCTCGCGCCCCTGCAGCGCGCCGAAGCGCCAAAGATCGACCAGGAACGGCGTGACCGGATCGCCGGTCATCACATTGGTCTCGAAGTTGGCATAGCCCCAGCGCGGCAGCCATCCACCTTGTGCATTGATCGCCAGGATCGAGCGGCCGATGTCGGCGGCGCGCTGCGGCCGCAGCAACGCCAGCAACTGGTTCTGCGCACGATAGGTGTCCCACAGCGAGAAGAACTCGTGGTAGGTCCAGCCGTCGGCGTGGTGGATGCCGTCGTCGTAGCCGCGGTAACGGCCATCGGCGTCGCTGCCGGTCAGCGGCTGCAGCAGCGCGTGGTACAGCGCGGTGTAGAACACCACGCGGTCGTCGCCGCTGGCGCCCTGCACGCGCACGCTGGTCAGTTCCTTGTCCCAGGCCTGCTGCGCGCGGGCGCGCATCGCATCGAAGCCGAGCAGGCGGCCGTTGGCCATGCCTTCGCTGCGCAGGTTGTTGCGCGCGCCCTCGGCATCCACGTGCGAGATCGCCGAGATGGCGGTGACCGCGCGGCCCTTGCTCAGGTCGAAGGTGAGCCACGCGCCGCTGGGCTTGCCCTCGCCCTCCATGCCATGGCGCGAGCCCGGCACGCCGCCGGCCTCGCCCCAGGTGCCGAAGGCCTTGAATGGGCGATCGAACTCCAGGCGGAACCAGGTGGTGTACTGGTGGCCGCCGCAGAAGCTCTGCGTCACCAGCTTGCCTTCCACGACGCGGTCGCCGACCACGGTCAGGGTGCTGCCGGTGACCGTGTGGCGGGCGTTGGCCTGGCCGATGTTGACCAGCACGTGGCCCTCGCCCGAGGTGCTGAAGGTGTAGCGCTCGGCCGCGGCGCGGGTCAGCGCGGTGGCTTCGGCGTCGATGCCGCCGTAATCGGTCAGCCGCACCTTGTAGTAGCCGGCCTGGCCGCGCTCGCCGTCGTGCTGGTAGCGCGCGCCATAGCGGGTGTGGTCGAACGCCTTCGGGTCGCCCGTATCGAAATCGCCGCCGGGACCGATACGCCCGGTCACCGGCAGCACCGAGACCTGGCCGCCCTGCTCCCAGCAGCCAGCACCGGACAGGAAGGAATGGCCGAAGCCGCGGATCTGCGGATCGTCGTAGCGCCAGCCGGCGTAGTGCGCGCCGATCGGGCTGACCTGGATCATCCCGAACGGGGCGGACGCACCGGGGAAGGTGTTGCCGTCGTCCTTGCTGCCGATGAAGGTGTTGACCTCGGCACTGAGCCGCGGCGCGGCGGCCAGTGCCGGCGTCACCAGCAACAAGGACAGGGCGAGCGTGCGCAGCAGGGAAGGCAACGGGGAACACGTCATGCGATGGATCCTGTGGTGATCGACCGCGACCGGCGCGACGGCGCGGTCGTGGACGGCGAAAACGGTGGCCCGGCCGTCGCCGGACCGTCGCGCCCATGCCGTCCGCCGCGCGGCAGGCATGGGCACGACACGCGCTAGCTTAGAACTTGTAGGTCAGCCCCAGGTACGCCAGCCGCCCGGCGTAACCGCCGGTGTAGAAGCGCGCCCGGGTGTCGTCGCCCAGGTGCTGGCGCGACTCCTGCTTGGTCAGGTTGAGCACCGACGCGGTGAGGCTGAGCGCCGGGGTGATGTTGTACGCCGCGTTCAGATCGATCTGGTAGTACGGCTCCTCGTACACGTTCAAGCCGTTGACCAGGCCCTGCACCAGTTCGCCGCGACGGTTGTACGAGGCGCGCAGCAGCAGCCGGTCGGTTTCGTAGAACACGGTGAGGTTGGTCTGGTTCTTGGCGCTGCCCGGCATCGAGGTCTTGCCGACCTCGGTGCCATCCTCCAGCCGCACCGCGGCCTTGCTGGCATCGTTGTAGGTGTAGTTGAACTGCACGCCGAGGCCGGAGGGCAACGTGTGCTGCGCGTACAGCTCCACGCCCTGCGAGACCGCGTCCTGGCCGCCGGCCTTGGTGCTGTAGTTCTGCACCGTGACCGTCTGGCCGTTGATCAGCATGTTGACGTCGCTGATCACATCGACCGAGAAGTTCTCCACGTTCTTGCGGAACAGCCCCACGCCCGCCACCGAGCCCGGCTGGAAGTACCACTCCAGCCCGAGGTCGAACTGGTTGGCCTTGTACGGCTCCAGCTTCTTGTTGCTGCCCGAGCCGTACCAGCCCTGCTCGCTGGCGCCGCCGGTCAGGCGTCGGTCGGCCACGTATTCCGGGCTGTAGTACTCCAGGCTGCCGGGCGCGGCGATGGCGTTGTAGCTGGGCCGCGCGATCACCTTCGACGCTGCCGCGCGCAGCAGCAGGTTCTCGGTCAGGTCGTAGGCCAGGTTGAAGCTCGGCAGCACGTCGGTGTACTTGCGGTCCAGCGCACTGACCACGAACGACTCGGTGCGCTGTTCGGTGTCGGACAGCCGCCAGTAGCCTTCGGTACCGCAGTAGGTATCGGCCGGCGCGCCCGCAGGCATGGCCGCGCCCTGCTGGCAGGCCAGCGGGTTGCCGTCGGCACCATCGAAGAAATAATCGTTGTAGGCGGTCACCTTGTCGGTGGAATCGGCATGCTGGCCGGTGCGTGCCACGCGCACGCCGACGTTGCCGCGCAGGCGCTCGGTGTGGAAGTTGAGCTGCAGGTAGGTCGAATAGATCTTCTCGTCGACGTTGTAGACGAAGTTGTCTTCGTTACGCGTCTGCATCGCGCCGTAGGTCTGGTTCAAGTAGCCGATGTAGCCGGGGAAGTTGATCGCCGGGAACGCGCTGGACTTCACCCCGCCGGCCAGGTTGTCCAGCGGGAACAGCAGGTCCGGCGAGAACTGCGTGGCCAGCGCGTTGCAGCGCCCGTTCCAGTAGCGGTTGTTGTAGTCGCTCGGGTCGGTGCCCGGGCACACCCAGTAGTTGTTGCCGGTGTTGCGGTGGATGCCGCCGTCGCGGCGCTTGAGGCCGAACTGCAGCGAGTCGAAGAACTCGCCGTCCATGTGCCAGGTGGTATCGATCTGCGCGTACTGCTGCTGGTTGGTGTTGCGGGTCCAGGACGAACCGGTCGAACCCAGGTCAACCTGCAGGATGCCGTCGCGCAGGTTCTGCATCAGCTCCGGCGAGAAGGTCATGGTCGGCGTGCCGGCCAGGTCCCAGGCGCTGGCGAAGTTGCCGTTGGTCCAACTGCCGTCGGCGTTCTGGCGGCGTGGTTTGATCGGCAGCGAGAACTGCAGTTCCGGTCCGCCCTTGGCCCAGGTGCGGCCGGCCTTGAACGACACGTCCACCTTCTCGCCGCGCCACTCGCCGCCCAGGTCCACCGTCTGCGACAGCGACTTTTCGATGTTGTAGCTGCCGGTGATCTGCGGCGTGGGCACCGTGCAGTCGTCCGAGCCCCAACCGCCCGGCGGCAGGCCGGGGGCGGCGGCCTGCGCCTCGCTGCAGTAGTAGGCCTTGCCCGGATGCAGGCTGTAGTTGGCGCCGGTGACGATGGTGCCGCTGGGATCGAACTGCAGCCCGTCGAGCAGGCGGCCGCCGCGCCAGTTGCCGTCGCCGTAGTAGCGCGCGATGTTCCACTCGGGGATCTTGACCGTATTGGTCTGCGAGTTCTGCGACAGGTCGAAACGGAAGTAGTTCGCGGTCAGGGTCAGGTCGTCGGTGGGCTTGAACTGGAAGGTCAGCTGGCCGCCCTTGCGCTCACGCTCCTCCTGCTTGACGTCCAGGCTGACCGCCGTGGGCATCATGAAGCGGGTGTAGTACTTGCCGTTCTGGTCCCAGAAGCCGGTGCCGCCCCACCAGTTGGCGTTGAAGTCCGACGGATTGCCGTTGACGTCGACCGCCGGGCCGCCTTCGTCGCGGCCGTACCACTGCCAGCTCTCGGTACTGGCGTTGAGCGTGCGCGCGGTGCGCTTCTGCTGCGTGTAGCCGACGAACACGCCGAAGCGGTTGTCCTGGTCGTGCCACGAGTACGAGCCGGAGAACTGGCCGTCGGTCTTCTTGCTGCTGTCCGACCACACGCCCTCGGCAGAGAGGAAGCCGGAATTGGGCTCCAGCTCCAGCGGGCGCCGCGTCTGCAGGATCACGGTCCCGCCGATGCCACCTTCGTCGATGCGCGCTTCCGGCGTCTTGTACAGCTCGGCGCTGCCCAGCAGGTTCGACGGCAGCAGCGTGTAGTTGAACGAGCGCGTCGGGTCGCCGTTGGATTCGGCGGTGGCGATGTAGTTGCCGTTCAATTCGGTCAGCACCAGCTCCGAGGACAGGCCGCGCACGCTGACGTTCTTGCCCTCACCACCGTCGCGGGTGATGACCACGCCGGGCACACGCTGCAGCGCATCGGCCACGTTCTTGTCGGGGAACTTGCCCACGTCCTCGGCGGTGATCACATCGACCACGGCGTTGGCGTTGCGCTTCTGCTCCAGGCTCTTCTCGATCGCGTAGCGGTAGCCGGTGACCGTCACCGCGTCCAGGTCGGTGGCCTTGACCTCGGCCTGCCCCTTGGGGACCGGCGTGCCGTCGGCCTGCTGGGCGAACGCGGTGGTGGGCGCGGCGCTGGCGAGCAGCGCGATGGCGATACCCGCAGACAAGGCGCTGCGGTGGCGTGCATAGGGCTTGCAATTCATGTCAATCATCCTCTCCCAAAGATTGATCGGCTTGCGGCGCGCATGGGTGTCGCTCGATCCAGACCGAGCGAACATGCGTGCATCGTTGTAATGAAGACATCCGGCGCCATCGCGGCATGCCGGTCGTGCGGTCCCTCCCCTCGCGACGATCCCGTTTAATTGGATCGTTCTAATCCGTTGGAAAACTAAGTATCACAGCGCCTCGCGCAGCGCATGCTGCCGCGCAACAGCGCTAATGCGTTCGATGAGTGCTGCAGTGGGCGATGCGCAGTGCGCAGGCGCGGGGCTGTCGCGTGTTCATGGCATGGCCTGCCGTGTCACCGGCCGCAGCAGCTCGATCTCGCCCAGCGTCACGCCTTCGCCCGCGTCCAGGCGCAGCCGGTACGCGCTGTACGCGCCCGGCGTGGCGATGCGGAACGGCCGCAGCTGTCGCGCCCAGGCGAATGCCTGCACACGCCGCTGGTCCAGCGTGGTCCACGCGCCATCGCCGTTGCGCCCTTCCAGCGTCCACGTCAGGCCGGACACCGCGGCATCGCCGCTGGTCAGCGTGTAGTACGTGGCGGGCATCGGTGTGTCGAAGCGCAGGTCGACACTGCGCCCGGCCGGCAGCGGCAGCGCCGTCGTCGCATCGTCGTCGATCAAGACCGTGGCCTTGGGTTGCCCTTCCGACGACACCGCCACGGCCTGCGACGCCACATCCTCCAGCCCGCGCGGCGCACTGCCCGGCGGCGTCAGCGACGGCGGCAGCGCGTCCGCGCCGCTGCCCCAGCGCGAGGGCGTCGCCCCCATCACGAACTCCAGCGTGGCGCCGTCGGCGATGTCCTGGTGGCGCAGCCAGGCGGTGTTCCACGGCTTGCCGTTGAGCGTGAGCGACTGCACGTACACGTTGCGCGCACTGTTGTTGCGCGCGATCACCACCAGCTTACGGCCGTTGCCGAGCTCGACCTCGGCGCGCGGGAACGCCGGCGAGCCGATCACGTACTCCGGCGCGCCCATCCGCAGCGGATACAGCCCGAGCATGGCGAACAGGTACCACGCCGACATCTCGCCGTTGTCCTCGTCGCCCGGATAGCCCTGGCCGATCTCGCTGCCCAGGTACAGCCGGCGCAGCACCTCGCGGGTGAGGCGTTGGGTCTTCCACGGCTGCCCTGCCGCGACATACATCCAAGGCAGATGGTGCGAGGGCTGGTTGCTGTGCGCGTACATGCCCATGCGCACGTCGCGTGCCTCGGTCATCTCGTGGATGACGCCGCGGTAGCTGCCGGCAAAGCGCTTGTCCGCGGTCTCCGGCGTGGCGAAGAGTTCGTCCAAGCGCGCGGCCATGGCATCCTCGCCGCCCAGCAGCGTGGCCAGCCCGGCCGCGTCGTGCGGCGTGGTGAAGGCGAAGGTCCAGGCATTGGCCTCGGTGTAATCGCCACCCCACACGCGCGGATCGAACTTCGACGCAGGCGTGCTCCACTGGCCGGCCGGCGTACGCCCGCGGAAGAAGCGGGTGGCCGGGTCGAACAGAAACACGTAATCGGTGGCGCGGGCCCGGAAGTATTCGGCTTCTTCGCGATAGCGCTGAGCCAGCTGCTCATCCTGTTCCTGATTCGCCAGTGCCTGCGCCATCTGCGCCAGGCCGAAGTCGTTGAGCGCCCCCTCCAGCGTCCACGACAGCCCTTCGTGCACGTCGTTGGCCGCATAGCCGCGGTACATCGAGCGGGCCAGGCCCTTGCGCCCGACATTCGACACCGGCGGCACCACCGTGGCATTGCGCAGCGCCGCCGCATAGGCCTCCTGCGGATCGAACCCGCGCACGCCCTTCAGCCAGGCATCGGCGAACGCCACATCGGAACTGGTGCCGACCATCAGGTCCGCATAGCCCGGCGAGGACCAGCGCGCCACCCAGCCGCCGTCACGGTACTGCTGCAGGAAGCCATCGATCATCGTCCCGGCCTGCTCCGGCGCGAACAGCGCATACGCCGGCCAACTGGTGCGGAAGGTGTCCCAGAAGCCGTTGTTGACGTAGACCTTACCCGGCAGGATCGGCGCCGACGTGCGCTCGGCATCGCCGCCGGTGTTGTCCTTGGACCAACTGTTCTGGTCGGCATGCCGCCAATCCGGATGCGCCGCGTCGCCGACGTTCTCGTGGGCGATGTTCGGATACAGGAACAACCGGTACAGATTGGAATACACCGTGACCCGCTGGTCGTGGCTGGCGCCTTGCACCTGCACCCGGCCCAGCACCGCATCCCACGCGTCCTGCGCCCGCGCCTGCACCAGCTCGAACCCGGCGTCGCCGATCTCCTGCTGCAGATTGCGCTGCGCCTGCTCCACCGAGATCAGCGAGGTGGCGATGCGCATCACCACCGTGCGGTCGGTGCCGGGCGCGAACTTCACATAGCCGGTCGGCCGGCCCGTGGCGATCTTGCCGCTGGCGGTCCACGGGCGATCGAAGCGCGCATACACGAACAGGCGCGTGGCGCCGTTGGACAGGCCGCTACGCGTGTCGGAGTAGCCACGCAGGGTCTGCGTCGCCGCATCCAGGGTCAGCCCGCCGCGCGCGTCGACATTGTCGAACAGCAGATTGGCATCGCCCCCCTCGGGAAAGCGGAAGCGGAAGATCGCCGCCCGCTCGCTCGGCGCCAACTCGGCGCGGATGCCGTTGTCGAAGTCCACCCGGTACAGATGCGGGCGCGCCTCCTCGTGGTCGTGGCTGAACGACAACGCGCGCTTGGTGCGATCCGCCTCCGGCACCCCGCGCGTGGACGAAGGCATCACCTGGAACGTCTGGCGATCGCCCATCCACGGACTGGGCTCGTGGCTGATCGACAGCGCCTGCAGCCGCGGCCGGTTGTCCTCGCCGTTCTGCTCGTTCCAGCGGTACAGCCAGCTCAGCGTCCCCGCATCGGTCGCCGGCACCCAGAAATTGAAGCCGTGCGGCATCGCCGTGGCCGGGATGTTGTTGCCGCGCGAGAACGTACCGTTGGACTGCGTGCCGCGCGTGGTCACCACCTCGTCGCTGGGCCGCCGCGCCGCCTGCGGCGCCGGTTCACGGCGCACGACGACATCGTCGATCCAGCCCGATGCCAGCTTGCCCGTGCCGGGCTGCACCTGCACCTCGATCGCACGGATGCGCTTGCCACGCAAGGCCGCCACCTCACCCAGCCGCACCCGCTTGAGCGCCCACTGCTGCGGATACAGCGTCTTCGACGCCGCCTGCCCCGCCGCACTGACCAGCGCCCCGTGCTGATCCTCCACGCCCAACTCGGACAAGCGGCGCCCATCGTCGAACAGCAGATCCACCGTTACGCCGGTCGACGCCACCGTCTCGCCATCGACGACCTCCGGCAGCACCATCCACGACAGCACCGTGTCCGGCTCCACCGGCAGATCCACCGCAAACAGTTGTGCGCGCCCGGCCGCTTTGGCGCGATAGTGCAGCGCATGCAGCCAGGTGTAACCCATGCCGGCCTTGGCCGCGTAGGGCTGTTCAGGGCCGTTGCCGATGGCGACGCTCACGCCTGTTTTGTCGGACTGCGCCGCCGAAGCTGGCGCAGGTTCGCCCCGCTCGAACGAGGACGCAAAATCGGCATCGGCCGCGCGTGCCGCGCCAGTTCCCGCGCACAGCAACGCCGAGGCAACGAGCGACGCCACCCACCTGCAAGACGATTCAGACAGGTGCGCGAAGCGCAGACGGATTGGCATGGCAGGCTCCCCAAACTCTCTCGGTCGGTTGTGCCGCGACGCGTGGCGTCACGCATTTCCGGTGGCAACGGCGCACAGCGAAGGCGCGCAACGTGGACCGGATCGCCAGAGGGATCGCCGCTTGAGTCTGCATCCAGCACAGCTTCACGACCGCAGATGCATGCGGACTGGAGAGCAGGCGTCAACAAACTCGTCGCACGCGATCCCTACCCGCCGTCTCCCCCAAGGATGCGCTGCATCAACGGCTTTGGATCGATCCAACACGGCTAGATGTAACACGCCTGTTATGGGGTTGCATGCTGCTGCGCAACAGTTCGTCTGCGGATGGACACGCGCTCTGGCGCCACTGCGCCACGTTGAATACGAAGAAGATTGACGCTGAACCGCCCAGCGACGAGGAGCGATCGGAGACGACAGAGCGATCTGCCTGACCGTCTGCAACCGCTACACTGACAAGCGCTGAATCGCTCAACACACTCAGGGGGTTTCAAATGAAGATGACCACACTCGCACTTTTGGCTGGACTGCTGGCAACGTCGAGCGCACTTGCCGACACAACACGCTGCTCGACGGATTCGTACGGCAACACAACGTGCCGCGGCGACGACGGAAGCGTGACGCGCACCAGCAAAGACTCCTACGGCAATACCACAACCCGTGACGACCAGGGCAACGTGATTCGCTGCTCCTCGGACTCGTACGGCAACAAAACCTGCCGTGGTGACGACGGAAGCGTGACGCGCAGCAGCACGGACTCCTACGGCAATACCACGACCCGTGACGACCGGGGCAACACGATTCGCTGCTCCACGGACTCCTACGGCAACAAAACCTGCCGCGGCGACGACGGAAGCGTGACGCGCAGCAGCACAGACTCCTACGGCAATATCACGACCCGTAGCGACTAGGGCAACGTGGTTCGCGGCGCGACGCACTCTTTCGGCGACACGACGTGTCGCGACGACAAGGGCAGCGCAACGCGCTGCAGCACCGGCAGCTTTGGCATTGCCACTGGCCGACAAGCAGCCTGACGCTGCATTCAAGCCGACGCCGCGCTGCGGCGCGGCTTGATCCAACGTCCTTCCGCGCAATGACCAGTTGAAGATTCTTGCTGGCGCGGTGTGAGATTCCGTGCGCTGGTGCGAATCATGGTTGCGAAGGGCGCGAAGGCCGCGCCGGTGAACCAATGGATACCATCGCAACCGCCATGACCGCGAACGACGCCCGAGATGCTTTCAGCGCGCTGCTGCAGCGCCATTCCGGCATCGTGTTCAAGGTCGCCGGCAGCTATGCGCGCGGTGCCGAGGACAGGGCCGATCTGGCCCAGGAAATCGCGGCACAGCTCTGGCACGCCTGGCCCACGTACGACCCCGCGCGTAGCGTCAGCACCTGGATGTACCGGATCGCGCTGAACGTGGCGATCAGCCACCTGCGCAACCGCGAACTGCGGCAGCGCCACGACGCAATGCCGCTGGACGAAACCCTCCACGACGTGGCCGACGGCAACGCCGCGGACCCGGAGAACGAACAGCGGCTTCGCCTGCTGCAGGACGTCATCGCCCGCCAGCCACCGCTGGACCGCGCACTGTTGCTGCTCTACCTCGAAGACCGCCCGCAACGCGAGATCGCCCAGATCCTCGGCATCACCGAAAGCAATGTCTCCACCAAGATCGGACGCCTGAAACAGCGCATCCGCGACGAATTTCGCTAAACCACGCCATGGAGACCATGATGGAACTCGACGACTTCAAATCGGCCTGGCAATCGCTGGACCGTCGGCTGCAACTGGACAACACGTTGAAGCTGCACGCATTGCGCGAGCGCAAACTGGACAGGACGCGCGGCAGCCTGCGCCCACTGTACTGGGGCCAGGCGATGCAGATCCTGTTCGGCATGGCGTTCGTCCTGCTCGCGTCGCTGCTGTGGATGAGCCAGCCAGCACATGCTTCCTCCATCGTCGCCGGCGTGTTGGTGCAGGCGTATGGCGTGCTGACGATCGTCGCGGCCGGCGTGGTGCTGGGGCGACTCGGCAACATCGACTATGCGCAGCCGGTGCTCGGCATCCAGAAGCAATTGCTGCGCGCACGCACGCTGTACATCCGCAGCGGCATGGCCGCCGGTCTACCGTGGTGGTTCCTGTGGATCGCGGTCTTGCAGACCTTGGCTGGCCTGGGCGATGTCGATCTGCTGGCCAAGGCCCCCGCGCTGGTGTGGAGCGGCTACGGCATCGGCATCGCCGGCCTGCTCGGCACCTGGTGGTTCCACCGCTGGGCGCGCCGTCCGCACCGCGCCGAGCTCGGCCGGAAGATGGACGATTCCTTGAGCGGCGGCAGCCTGCGCAAGGCGCTGGCGCAACTGGACGAACTGCAGCGCTTCGAGCGCGACTGAGCGCCCGCGTTCCAACGGCCGGCGGCACCGCCCTCCGTACTCGAATAGTTTCCGGCCGCACGCCATTGCTTTCGGCCCGGCCCCGCGCATCTTGAAAATGGAGACTCCCCTGCAAAGCCCGCCTGTCATACACCCAGCGAACATCCACACGGCTTGGATGGCGGAGAAGCCGGCACCAAAGTACATCTCGCACTACATAGGTTTTGGACCGCATCCGGATTGCAATTGCCCACTGGCAGTTGCTCGCCCAGCTAGGCGGCCATCCCTTCCAGCACGGCGGCAGCCTGCGCGAGCCCGCCGAGAATGGCGTCGGCAACGCGCGGCGAGAAATCCTGCGGCAGGTCCGCGCGCGCCTCGGCGATGGCGGCCGGCGTGTGCGCTAGGATCTCCTCGATGAGCGGCTCGGCCGTCGGCCCATAGCCGACCCGCTGCGCCGTGCTGCTGAAGTGCCTGCGCTGGATGCTGTGCATCGCGTAATGCTTGTTCTTGCCAAGCAACGCCATGGCCAATTTGATGTCGTAAGGCGACCATTGATGGGGGCCGTCGCCCAAGACCGGATAGGCCGACATCACGTCATACAGCCTGGTCAACCGGAAGCGGCCACGCGGCAGCAGCTGGATACTGAAATTCTTGGCATGACCATCGGGCGCGCGCAGCAACCAGAACAGCACCTGCGCGGCCATCAGCGTCTTCATGTCGGCCTCGGCATCGACCGACTGGCGTAGCGTGCCGAACAAGGCCTTGAGCCCTGGACCGCCTTCGTTCTCGTACTTGCGCAGCGGCGAGCAGCCTTCGACCTGGCAGAAGTCTTCCTGCGGCAGGCGCATGAGCCACTGCCCATTGGGCGCCAGGCGCCGGTCGAAGCGCTCCACCACCAGCACGCGCTGCTGGCCGAAGCGGGCGATGCGCGCATCGGCCACGTTCAAGCCATACGCCTTCAACAGCCGCAGGCACAGCCATTCGTTGTCGACGGAAGTGCTGAAATCCGCGCGCCGCCCGCCCACCAGGCCCATCGGCAGCTTGAAGATGTGGCTGGTCGGCGTGGCGCCGCGCGGCGCGTACCACTTACCGTCCCACCACAGGAACGCGGTCTTCTCCTGCGCGCCGGCGAGGGAGATGCGCATGTCCGCATCCGGATCGCGGTGGCCGGCAACGCCGTGCGGCGAGACGGTTTCGATCAGGTGCCGTTCGATGTCCTCTTCGGACAGCGGTACGCCGTCGATACGTTCGACATCTTGCGGAACCTCGTCCTCGCCCAGGATCTGCACGGCCCCTACGCAATCGCGTCCGACCGCGCTCAGCAGATCGAACGGATCGGTGGATGGCGCACGGAAGCGCTGCGCCACGCGCCGGCGGATCGCATCGCTGTCGGGCAGCAGGTTGTCGAAGTAGTTGAAGACCTTCTCGCCCTTGAGCAGCTGGTTCTGCAGGTTGAACGGAAGCGACAGCGACAGCGGCCGGCCGATGTCGGCACCAACCCAGTCCGCGTCGTAGTGCAGTTCCATGTCCCCGCGCGCAGGCAGCGTCCAGCGCGCCAGGCGCACGCCATTGGTCCAGATGGAGAGGCTGCGGCTGTGCGATCGACGCCCCATCTCACCACTCCGCCCGCGAGTTGGCGGCGGCGGGGTCGTCGCGGGTGCCGATGGTCAACTCCAACCCCAGCGCCGCGCACCAAGCCAAGAGTTGCTCGACGCTCAACGCATGGGCGTTCAGTTCAAGATGGGAAACGCGCGACTGGCTCAGGCCGAGACGGCCGGCCAGTGCGGACTGGGTCAGTCCCTGGGCCTTGCGTGCGGCCTGCAGCGTCGCGCCTAGTTGCGTCGCGGTGACCAGAACGTGGCGTGTCGACATTGGGGTGGTACCCGTCATCCAGCTAAAAGCAAAATACCTGCAAAACGAATAAATTTCAAATAGCTGATATTCGGGTAAATCGTTCGATGCGTGCGCGATCCTCCCGCGCAGACGCCGGGTGCCGAATGGTCGGGCACATGCATCACGACAGAGATGCGGTGCAGTGGGCGCCGAGGCGGGCTGAGCTGGCGAACGCGCCGGGCGCGATGGCCGACGCGCCTGGCAATGGTGGAATTTGCTGGAAACCTATAGGCGATGTCCTCGGCCTACTGCATCGGCAACGATGCCTGGGCGCTTCGGCCTCCTTGGCACAATCACCGCCCTTTCTGCGGTGATTATGGCGGCCAATCGCCGCACGACGTCCGCATCGCCCACCGGGGCGGCCGATTCCCCACGTATGGGAGGCAACCTCCGTTCAAGGACCGACGTGTAGCGACGACGCGACCGGCACGCGTCATCTCCACCGTCAAACGCTTCGGCTCATGGCTCCGCCCCGGCAACCCACCTTCAAAACTTGGCGGCTACGGCGCCACCTTGCACGAGCGTCGTTTCTTCGCCACGGGCGGCGGCGCCACCTGCACTACTGTGATCAGCAGAGCGCCATTAGCCATCGTGATTCGCGCCTTGCCACCCACCGCGAAGCCGAGGCCTTCCAGCCACAGGCCATGCAAGCGCAGGCTGGGCACCTGCCGCCCAACTCGCATGCCATCGCGCTCCACGTCGTAATGGCGATAGCCAATGGTGCACTGCGTGGGCCGACGCGGGATCGAGCGCCTGGGCACTGGGTCCTTGCCGGTCTCGGGGCACAACGGCGGCGCCGACGCGCCAGGCAGCGGCTCGGCGGCAATCGCGTCCAGGGGGTCGGGCGATTCGAGCTTGAGCCAGCAGGGTGGAGCCTTGGCGGCGCGGCGAGGGGATTTGGTCTTTGAAAGGGCGGAAGCGCTACCGGACATGACGTCCTCCATTTGAGTGGGAGTCGCCAAGTGATTTCGGGAGACCAAACCCGGCTGCGGAATTTGCCGCAGCAGGTAGATGGTTGCTCGCCCCAAAAGCAGGTGTCAACGTTTAAAACAGGAATATTGTAGACATCTGCAGGAAATCGCGCGGGTGCGTATATAAGTTAACCTAGTCCAAATATCGTGAGACCTGATGCAGAGTTGGACGTATCGTTTGGACGCCTTGTGCACCGGCTCGAACGTCGTCCCCATAGGCTGCAAGTGCGCTCAGCCACAGTCATCACAGAGCGCTGCATGGGTCGGGCCTTCGTCTCAGGCATAATCAGTCGTTCATGGGACATGGGGAAGCCGTCGGAATGACGCCGGAAGAGTTTATCGGCCTCTGGAAGGGCCACAACTTCAACGAACGCGAAGGCGCGCAATTGCACTTTTCGCACCTGTGTCGGCTGCTTGGGGTGGATGAGCCCCTCAAAAAGGGGGAATACCAGTTCGAGCGTGGCGCAGAGAAGTCCGGCGGAGGTAATGGTTGGGCTGACGTGTGGAAGCGCGGCCATTTCGCGTGGGAGAACAAGAAGCCGGGCCGAAACCTGAAAGATGCGCTGAAGCAGCTCACGGACTACACACTGCAACTTGAGAATCCTCCCCTACTGATCGTGTGCGACCGCGAGCGCATCGTCATCCACAAGGCATTCACCGGCTACCCCGACGAGCCGGAGACCATCCTCATCGAAGACTTGGCCGACGAGGCCGTCCGCCAGCGCTTGCGCTGGGTGTGGACCGACCCGGGCAAGCTGCGCCCAGAGAAGTCCTCTGCCGCCATCACGGCAGAGGCCGCCAAGCGTTTCGCGGACTTGGCCGAAGCGATGCGCCATCGCGGCGAGGACCGCGACAAGGTGGCCCACTTCCTCGTGCAATGCTTGTTTTGTATGTTCGCCGAGGACGAGGAGCTACTGCCTAAAGGAATCTTCACCAACCTGCTGACCAACGCCGGCACGGATGTGATCAAGGCCGCGAAGCGGATCGAAACGCTTTTCAAGGCCATGGGAAAGCCCAAGGGCGAGTATGGCGACCACGACATCCAATGGTTCAACGGAGGGCTGTTCAGTGACATCGCCGCGCCTAATCTGACAGCGTCCGACGTTGACACCCTGCGGCGGGCGGCCTCCGACATGGACTGGCGGGCCATCGATCCGACCATTTTCGGCACCCTGTTCGAGCGCGGTTTAGGCGAGCAGCGCGCGCCCTTGGGCGCTCACTACACTGACACCGGCACCATCGCCAAGCTGGTGGACCCGCTGGTGCGCGAGCCGCTGCTGACCGAATGGGATTCGGTACGCACGCAGATCGCCGAGTTGGCGCCGAAGTTCGGCATGGTCAAGGGACGCGGAAATTCATACCGTGCCAACGAGGCCCTCCGGAAGGGCGAAGCCCTGTACCGCGCTTTCCTCCTGCGCCTCAACCAGTTCCACGTGCTCGACCCGGCTTGTGGCTCAGGCAACTTCCTGTACCTCGCTCTGAAGGCGATGCGGGACGTAGAAAAGCAAGCGCATGTGCAAGCCCAGGAATTGGGCCTGCATGGTGAGGTCGCCATGCAAACGGGTCCGCACAACATCCTCGGATTGGAAATCAACGAGTTCGCCGCCGAACTGGCCAGGGTGACCGTCTGGATCGGCGACATTCAGTGGTGCCGCCAGAATGGTTGGCAGCACAGCATCAATCCCATCCTGAAGCCGTTGGACGGTATCGAGAACCGAGATGCGCTATTGAACGCGGATGGCTCGGAGGCTAAGTGGCCGAAGGCGGATGTCGTTGTCGGCAACCCTCCATTCCTCGGTGACAAGAAGATGCAGGGCGAGTTGGGGGTGGCGTACACCAAGCTGGTTCGCAAGGTCTATGACGGCCGCGTGCCAGGCGGGGCGGACTTGGTATGCTTTTGGCTGGAGAAGGCGCGCGATCAGATCGAAGCCGGAGATCTGCAGGCCGCAGGATTGGTTTCGACCAACTCGATTCGTGGTGGAGCAAATCGTAAAGTATTGCAACGCATTTTGAAAACCACGCGCATCTTCCTCGCGTGGAGTGATGAAGAATGGTGGGATAATGGCGCAGCCGTACGAGTGTCAATGACAGGATTTGGCAACCGTGCGGGCGCCGTGCTAAATGGAAAACCCGTAGGCGAAATCTATGCCGACCTAACCGCGGGCGGGAAAGACATAGCTGACATCACCAAGGCCAATCGCATTACGCAGAATCTCGGCATGTCGTTTCAGGGTGTAACGCCGTCGGCATCCTTGCAGCGCAAGCGTCGTGAAGAACTGGGGCTACCCGATGCTTCTTTCAACCTAATGGGCGACGAGGCGCGAAGCCTGCTGAATGAACCGGCCAATCTTCGCGGCGAGCCGATGGCCGATGTGGTTAGACCGTACTGGATTGCTGACGACATTACATCGAGGCCGCTTGACCGATTCATCGTCAACTTCGGCACAAGGGACGAGATCTCGGCCGCAATGTTCGAGAAGCCGTTTGCGGCAATCTCCAATGTTCGCCTCCATCGTGCGTACGCAAGGCGAAACGCAGACTACCCATGGTGGCTGCTGCTCTGGCCCCGCCCGCAGATGTTCGCCGCTCTGAGTGAGCTTCCACGCTTCATCGCCATCCCTCGCGTTTCTAAACACCACTTGTGCGTCTGGGCACCTGCTGGCGTGGTGCCTGGCGATGCACTAGTTGTTGTCGCACGCGATGACGACACCTCCATGGGAATTCTTCAGTCCCGCATTCATGAAGTCTGGGCGCTAAGACAAGGAACAAATCTGGGGGTCGGGAACGATCCACGCTACACGCATACGACTTCCTTTGAAACGTTTCCCTTCCCGGAGGGCATGACGCCGGATGTTCCTGCGGAAGCATATGGGGAAGAACTGAGCGCGCAACGAATCGCTGTGGCGGTGAAGGCGTTGGTTGAATCACGCGACGCTTGGCTAAACCCTCAAGAATGGGTCGATTGGGTACGCACTCCCGGCGAAGAGAAGGCTGGCTTTCCTATGCGGCCTGTGCTCAAGCCGGACAAGTTAGACAAGGCCCCTGAGCTGAGGAAGCGCACCTTGACCAACCTTTACAACGGACGGCCCAACTGGTTGACGCTGCTGCATGAAGCCTTGGACAAGGCTGTCGCCGAAGCCTACGGCTGGGCGGACTACACCCCGGGGATGGCCGACGAGGAGATTTTGCGACGTCTGCTGGCACTAAACCACGCCCGAGCGGGTTTGGGATAGCCCGCCCGCGCCGCGCTGATGTAGCTGACCTGCTCCGGCGGACGCTGTAAAAGCATGAGAATCACTCCCGAGCAATGAAAAAAAAGGGGATAGCTTGCTTGACACCGCCGGTACGCCGGCCTCCAACGGTGGCAAGACGCAGAAGAGGAGGGAGATGTGTTGGCCGGTGCCCGAAACCGCGTTGTTGCGGTTGACCTCGGCTGGTGGGGGGCCGTGCTTGCCCCGAATCGGACCGCGGCTCGCCGCACCGTCAGATGAGGACCACCTCATCCGCACCGAACCACCCTTTGCGGATGACCTCATCACGGACGGCCCCAGGATTCTGGGCGTAGACCATCAGAGCCAGGCTATGCTCCGCCCGGCTGCAGGTCACATATAGAAGGCGGCGTGTTTGGGCGCGCTGGGAATCGCCTCCTCCGGCTTCCTTCTCTGCGTCTCTATCGGTGGCCCTGGTGCCTAGGACCTTGTCATAACTGAAGGTAAACCCGTTCGCCTCATCGTCACTAATGACGACCAACACTCGCGGGAACTCAAGTCCCTTTACCCCCTGGTGCGTATCGAATGCAGATAATCCCCTCGCATAAAGGGCCATGGCGCGAATCTGGGAGAATGGTGCTAGCAGCACTCTGCGCCAAGCGCGCATTTGTTGTGCCTGGTGGTCGTCTTCGGGAGCGGCCCCGTCGTCAGGCTCCTGCGTGTTAAGGGCTTGGAGGAGTTCATTTGGAACGGCCAGCAGCCCGCTCTCCTGCAGTCCGCTGATGACCTCGCGCAGTGGGGGGTCGCAATCACACAGTTGCTCGGTCAAGCGACGTGCACCATCGCCTGCGGCTCGGACCGCATCCAACTGGTCGGCGTGTCCGGCAAGCGCTTTACCATCAAAGAGGGGGGAGCGTGTCCGAATGCTGTCGACCAGTGCGAACTCGTCACCGGAGAGGCCCGCGTCCACAATAGGTAGAACGTCGTCTAAAAGAAAATTGACAGGTCCCAGCACACCGTCCAGGAGCGATGTCCTCAGTGTTTCGGTCTCATACAAAGGCCCGAAAACGTCATCGAATCCGAGCCGCCGGGACGCCATACGATGTTCGAGAACGAGAGTCTTGCGGTGTTCAGGCCCGAGCCCCCACTCGGCAGCGCCGGTGATCTCAGCCATCCTGCAAGCCACCTCCTCCTCGAGCTCAAGTGTCTTGGTTGCACCAAGGCCGGTGATAAAGATCCTCACAAATCCACCGGGCTTGTCATGGCGAGCGCGTTGCCTCTGCCCATCTACCTCCGAGCGGATAGTGTTAACGAGACGGACAATGCGCTCGGCCGACCGGTGATTCATCACCTTTGCAGGCCTCGCCCATTCTCTTGGTACCACCTCCTCGAGACGAGGCATGCCATGAGTGTAGATTCGCTGCATCGTGTCACCGAGAAGCCCGAGGGCGAACCGGTCGCTTGCGTGTGCTTGGATCGAGAGAAGCGCCTCCATAACTTCCTCGTGCGTGTCCTGACTCTCATCAATGAGAACGACTGGATAGAGGTCGACGAGGACTTCGCGCAGCGGGTGTTTTTGCAGGAAGTCTCCGGCCATGCCGATAACTTCTTGGTGCGTCAGGGACCCCCGCAGGCGCTCTGTCCCTGATGCGCTGTAGTGGAACGACAGCGCCGAATCGAGCGCTTCGAGACGCTTTTCCTTTCGCTCGAAATCGGCCTTGTTCTTGAGAAATGTCTTGTTCTCTTCACGTGCACGCCCCATTGCATCTGCAAGTTTCGCCATCGATTTGGCAATAGAAACCTTCAGCCATGTCCTGATTTCATCGTCGAAACCCTTAATGAGGCGCCAGGCAAAACTGTGAATGGTCGAGACGTCGACCAGAGCGTCAAATTCAATTCGCCGGAGAATCTCGTCGCGTGCGGCATTTGTGTAGGTAATGACCGCGATCCGTTGTCCCTTGTACACCAGCCGCTCGCGTTCGCGCAGCCGGAGTTTTCCAATTGCATCAACAAGGGAGCGCGTCTTGCCGGAGCCGGCCCCGGCGTACATGAAGAAGCTCTGCGGGGCATCCAGATGCAAGCACTGGTCAATGACCACGTCGACCTCGTTGTCGACCAAGCTGTCGGGCACCTCACTCATGCGCGCCGTCCTCTACAGGAACGGACACCAGAAGCATCTCGTGTTTTTTCTTGACGATGCGCTCCTGAAGCCAAGAAAGGCCCTCTTCGATATAGGACGGAGGAATGAGGGCCTCAAATTTGGTGTCATAAAGGACGCCGAGTGCGAACCCGGCCTTGTCGCCATCACCGATGACATTAAACAACCCAGCGGCGAGGGCGTCGCCACTTACTGCCTTTGCAACTTCCCGCACCACCGCACCTATCATTCCTTTGCCCTTTGCGGCTGAAAAATGCGCAAGATTGGCGAAGATCAGCGCGTCCTCGAATGTTCCTGGCAACACCTCATGCGGCGCAGCCCCGGCTGGCACTGCTACATAGGCCGGCGTCTGGTAGGCCATGCGAATGGAGTAGAGGTCGTCGGAAACTATGACTTTATCAGCCTCTGATAGGTCAAGCAGGCCATCAATCCCACTCTTCTTGTTTTTTGACTTCAACCAGTTTCGCAGTGTCGGGTTTCCCGTAACCTGCCCTGCGTTGCGCTTGACCTGCACGGAAGCCTTGCCGCTCAACGCGTCGATGTCGGTGATGACAAGGCACGGGATTCCCAGAGCGTCGAGCAACGGACGCAAACGGTGGGCGTGACTGCCGCCTACCTCCAGCAAGGTGACGTATGCCTGGTGAAGCTGCAAAAATCGGTTGCGAATAAAGTGCGGGAGCAGAATTCGTTCGGCGGCGCCCTCGACGAGTATCAACGCGTCCGCGAAGAACACGTCCGCATGCTGTGAGCGCAGATAGCGGGTGACAAACCGTTTCGTGTTGGTGTCATCCCCAAAGACGGCCTCGAGGTTCGAAACAGTCGACACCGGCACCTGTTTTCCATGCATCCCTGCCGGAAGGCGCCTGAAGTACCGGAGTGACGCATACGGGAGTTCGTGAGCTATGTGGCTCGAATGCGAACTCACCACCAACTGCGTCGAGAGGCCGGGAAATTTCTTCAACAACGGATCATTGGTAAGCACATGATAGGCGTGGCGTACGAACACCTGCTGCACCTGAGCGTGAAGATGCGCCTCCGGCTCCTCAATCATCACGAGGTGGATTGGCTCGACGACCACATCGTCAGATGCGAGCGCTGCCTTACTCTTGCGCAGCCAGGCGTCCCTAAAACTCATCAAGCGAAAGATCATCGAGATGAGGTTCTGGTATCCGAGTCCGTTGGAGGTCTCAGGAAGCCGAAGCGGTGGCGCGCCGGCCGCGCCACCAACAGAGTCGAGTTCGAAGAGCACGGCCGATTCGTGATTGATTCCGTCGGCCGCACTCAGCTGTGTCGCCACATGTATCGTCGGGTCGTTGGCCCCCGGATACCCTAGCGATTCGACTTCCTGGAACGCCGGCCTGAAGCTCGCAGCGAGCCTAACATCGAACGCGACGCGGGCCGCGTCCATCGCCCGGAGGGCCTCAATATCTGTTGGTCCGGGTGACTGTTCCGGGTCGAGGTGCCGCTTGTAATAAGCCCGCAGCTGCTCGGACAACCGTCGTCCAGACCGTCCCGCCGATGTTGAATCCTCGCTTTCGCTTCCGTCCAGTTCACCGAATCCGCGCTGGGCATTGATTTCGTGAATCCGAACCAGACCGGCAAGCGGGTTGGCCTCCATAGGCACGGTCGACGGCCCGAGGGGTTGGAGCACCGCCTCTCGTGTCACCTTGTCCGGCTCGACGAGCTTGGCCGGATCAAGGCGGTACCAGCGCATTTCGAAATGCGCGCCAAGCCGCCTGGTGAGGAAATCGGTAAGGTCCTTCGGCCAGAGCGTCAACGCCGCCTTGCCAGCATCTTTGGCGGCCTCTGCCTCCAGCGCATGAACCCGCTCGCGTTCCGACCGGAAATCGTTGTACAGCGCGATGATGTCCTTCGGCTCGAGCCGGAACCGCACACCTACAAGCCCGCTACGCCAACTGAAGGATGGAATGAGGTCCTTGACGAAGTGGAGTTCACCGTTTTTTGCAGACAGCCATAGGTCAAGCATCGGGACCATAGCCATCCACGGATCAACCACCGGTGGTTGACTCCCCGCAGGGGCGGCTTCCCATGCCTTTCCCATCGCATCAATCGTGGGGAAGTGACAGAGGGTAAAATCGAGCAGCCTGAATGTGCTCTTATGCGAGACAAGGAATCGACGCAACGCAAGCATCGCAGAGGACTTTCCGCTGTTGTTGGCTCCAACGAGAAGGGTGGTGTCGTCCGTGAGGTCGACGCGGACCGCTTGGAGCTTGCGGAAATTAGCGATTTCGATATGCCGAATCTTCATTATTTCTTCCCTCGACGTCCCCCCAGTTTTGAGTAGCACGGCGATTTGGAGTCCAATCCCCAACGAGACGGAGATTGGACGTGAAGAAGCGCTTTTCCGAAGAGCAGATCATCGGCTTTCTGCGTGAGGCCGAAGCCGGCGTGGCGGTGAAGGACCTGTGCCGGCGGCACGGGTTCAGCGAGGCGTCCTACTACCTGTGGCGCAGCAAGTTCGGCGGCATGAGCGTGCCGGAGGCCAAGCGGCTCAAGGAGCTGGAGGCGGAGAACACGCGGCTGAAGAAGCTGCTGGCCGAGCAGCTGTTCGAGAACGACGTCATCAAGGATGCCCTGCGAAAAAAGTGGTGACCGCACCGGCGCGCAGGATGCTGGTGCGGCAGCTGATGGAGCGCGGGCTCACGGAGCGACGGGCTCTGGCCGTGGTGCGGATGAGCGCCAGCGCGCTGCGCTACGTCCCGCGTCCGGATCGCAACGTCGAGCTGCGCGAGCGGATCCTGGCGCTGGCGCAGCGGCACAAGCGCTACGGCGTCGGGATGATCTATCTGAAACTGCGGCAGGAGCAGTGGCCGGTGAACTACAAGCGGGTGGAACGGCTGTATCAGGAGGCCAGGTTGCAGGTGCGCCGGCGCAAGCGGAAGAAGGTGCTGCTGGGCGAGCGCCAGCCGTTGCTTCGGCCTGAAGCCGCCAACCAGGTCTGGTCGATGGACTTCGTGTTCGACCGCACCGCCGAGGGCCGGGTGCTCAAGGCCCTGACCATCGTCGACGATGCCACGCACGAGGCAGTGGCGATCGAGGTGGAGCGGGCCATCTCTGGTCACGGCGTGGCCCGGGTGCTGGATCGGCTGGCGCTGACACGGGGTCTGCCGCAGGTGATCCGCACCGACAACGGCAAGGAGTTCTGCGGCAAGACGATGGTGACGTGGGCCCACGAGCGCGGTGTGCAGCTGCGCTTGATCCAGCCAGGCAAGCCGAACCAGAACGCCTACATCGAGAGCTTCAACGGCCGCCTGCGCGACGAATGCCTCAACGAGCACTGGTTCCCGACGCTGCTGCACGCCCGCACCGAGATCGAGACCTGGCGACGGGAATACAACGAGGAGCGACCGAAGAAGATCTTGGGCGGCCTGCCCCCGGCCGCCTATGCCCAACAGCTAGCAGCCAAAGCCGCTACGATGAAACCCGGACTCTAAAGAGCCCCGCTACTGAAAGCGGGGGGACGTCGCCCTGAGTTACTTGGACCCGTTCGCACATTTTTGCGCTCGACCTTGGCTACAACGCAAGCTCTGGCAAAAGACTGAACCTCACCCTCGGTCTTGCCGACCATGAGAAATTCCGAGCGGAACTTTCTGCACTTGAAGTGGGACAGTCCGCAAAGGACGCAAATTTCCCGTGATTCGCCTAAGCGTCTAAGCATGCATTGCCGGAACCGGTGGACAACCTGCCTGCTAGAACTGCTAGCACTAGGATGGCCAAGTCTAGGCTAGCGCACATTACCGAGAGGCAGGAGCCGCTCAGCCGGCCGGAAACAAAACGCCTAAACACTCCTATTCGACAACGCCGACGGATGTGTTTCAAGTCTCGGTGTGCCTGCGCCTCACCGTAGGCTCTAGAAGTTGCCTTGGTCGACGTCCGCTTCAGGTCGGAAGCACTCGGCTAAGTGCGGCCAGAAGCGCACGTTCAGCGCCTACTGAGTACGCCAGCTCGCACTCAGAGATAGGTCTCTACGCAAGAAGTGAACCTAGAACCTGTCTTCTTATCGGAGAGCCGCATCGGGTCATGGCCGCCCTGCTGCTATCCATGGCCTATCTGTAGCCAAGGGACAGTCCCCCAAGGCCTAGAGATGCGGCAGCCTAGTGCCAGCGATATGTGGCACTGCCTCATCGCGTGACACTGTCGGACAGTTCTGCCTGGCACGAACCCAATTTCCTCACCGCTGATGATCATCACGACCAGATCGATGTACGCATGTCGAGGGTGTGCGGGGCTTACCCCGACCCAAACCGGCATCTCAATCAAAGAGCGGGGTCAAGTGCACTTCTAGTACCACTTTTTCAAGAGCAGACAACATTTAAATGTATTTTCGTGCTTATGGCCCCCCACCAGGATCTGCTCAAGGACGGTGGGCGTACATACGAGCAGGGCCTGTGGGCGCGCTTCCTGCTCGCCTGCCATGACAAGGAGCGCTTCCCTACCCCGCAGCCGCCGTTGACCCTGCGCGATAGTGGCGCCGATCACAACGACCGCCTACAGGCCGCCCTTAAGGAACTGATCAACTTGGCGCAGCAGTGCCCAGGTGATAGCCCTCGGGTGGCCGTCGAACTGAGCAAGGATGCAGCCGTGCGAATGCGCATGCTGAAAGAGCAGATCAAGCATTTCTGCCCCGCCCACTATAAGGCGATCGGGCCGTCGGTATCCCGTGCTTGGGAGAACACGCTGCGCCTGGCGGCCGTGTTCCATGTCGTGTGCGGGGAAGCTGGCCAGATCAGCCTGGAGATGGTGGAGCGTGCCTGGACGATCGTGGACTGGTCTCTCACCCAGCACTACATGGTGTTTGTACAGGCAGTTCGCTCTATTCCCGCGCAGAAGGCGGCCTCAGTGGACAGCGCGCGTGCGCCTCGAAAAGCGACCCGTGCTGAGGATGCCAGGCGGGTTCTGGAATCTGTATGGAATGCACGCCGGCTACGCTCCAGCGACGAGTCGTTCTTCGACGAGGTGGAACGCGTCGCTGATCTGGCGCCGTTGCGCTTCCTGCGGGCCATGGACTGGTTGGTGCGCAGGAAGCAGGTCGAGGTCCATGGCGAAGGTCAGCTGCGCCGCGTTCGGTCCCTAGTCGCGCGTCCGACGTACTTGGGATGTGGAAGTCTGTAGAAAAAAGAAGGGAGTTCCGAGCGCCAAGTGAAGAGAGCATTCGCTCTCTTCACTTGGGCATCTATGCACATCAGAGCGATGGCTGTACCTGTAACCACTTGCTTCCATGAAGGACGTAGAGTGCCTCCTCCTTCATCGACGGGCAGCAGTCCGGATCGTCAGGACCCGGCGCAAGCAGCGTCACGTGCGCCGTGCCATCCTCTACGCGCAGGCTCTGCGCCGCCACACCAAGGCCTGCGACCGATGTCGTGCTGACCAAGTGCAGCTGACCACTTTCCTGACGCTGGAACGCCGCCAGGTAGCTCACGGCACCATTGCTGCCTCCCTGGCCTTCCAACGTGTACAGCAGCACCACCTCTGGCTTGCCGTCCCCGGTCAAGTCAGCTTCGACGGACTTTCGGGCTTCCTTGTACTCGCTGCCCCCGTCCTGCCTGGCCTGCGCGGCGATCGCAGCGTCGATGACATCTACACTGGGCACGGCGCCCGAGGCCGTAGCGGCCGTCGGGGCCGTGCCCGGAGCCGCCGCCACGGACATGGCGGAAGGCCTGACAGGAGCCGAAGGATTACCTCCATTCATCTGGATGTAAAGTCGGTAGGCCTCGGTGCTCGTGTGGTAAGCAAGCGACTCCTTCGAGCCATCAGCCATCGTGACGACCAAGCTCTTCCCCTGCATTTCGTAGCTCGACGGCTCCATGCCAAGCGCCTCTACTGCACCCTCACCGGCAAACTCAACCGCGTTCTTCTTCCCTGGCCCCTTGGGATATTGATGTGACGCGAAGGCGTACCACTTCGAATCGCCACTTGCGTAGTTGATCTTCATCGCCGTCAGGAATTCCACGACGCCATCTCCATCGATGTCCAGCGGGGTGACACGCACCGATGACTCATCTACGCGATTCCCGAAGAACCGATGCCCAACCGAAATTCCAGCCGCTCGAGCATCCTGCTCGGTGGCCAGAATGTATGGATTTGCTACAGCCGCGTCGGTCAATTCTTTCGTCTTCTTGTTGGCACGATTCTCCTTGGCAAGCACTGTCGCCATGTAGGAGACCTGCCCAAGATCGGTCCTGTCCGCGTAGACCTTGAAGTTGGCATCCCCGGATTCGACCTGTTCGATCTGATAGCTGATACTCCGCTCGCGGGTGCCCGCTTCACTTTCCATGACGATTTTTGCGGCGCAGGCGCGATATCCAGTGTCCTTGTCCACGTCCTGGGTAACGACGCTCTTGAACACCGATGATTTGAGGATTTCCACAGCATCCTGATCGTTTAGATTGCCCACCATGCCCAGGTAGGTTTCCTGCACCTCGCTGCTGGTGCAGTCGGCCTGCGAGCCACATCCCGTCAACACGACCGACATGCCAATCAGGGCAAGGCCCAGTGGGTACTTCTTCATGGTCAAGCTCTCCTTGTTCAAGATGGTTTGAGTTGATGGATCTGCCCGATTGGCCTCACGCAAGTACGAAGCGCCCGCCCACGCGTCTCGAAGGCGGTGGTTTGCAATCTCAGTTGAGCGTTGATCCGCGGTCAGTGCCGAGAACGCGGAATTGATGGCGTCGCCACCTGACTGCCCCCCCCTGTTCCGTATTGCTTGCCGCACTGGGGCGGCCTCCCTGTTGGCTTGACACCCACCCTCTATTTGCTAGATAGAGTCTGCCACACCGATAGAGGCTTCGTCATGATTCGGGCCATCCCCGCTTTTTCGTTGTCCGGTGCCCGATTCCTCGCCACGCGCCTTGTTTGCTGCTCGCCTGTTGCAGGCGCGGCAGTTGCGTGGCCTGAGCCAGCGCGCGCTCGGGGATCGCATGGGCCTGGGTAAGGACAAGGGTTCGTCGCGGATCAACCGCTACGAGCATCAGGTCACCGCCATCGGCTTCGACAACCTGGGCACGCTGGCGCAGGTGCTGGATGTGCCGGTGGCCTACCTGTTGGCTGACAATGCGGCCATGGCTGATGCCATCCTGGCGCTGTCCAAGGCCGATGAGGAACGGAGGGATGCGCTGGCCACGTTGATCCCCGCGCTGGTCCAGGATCCCGCCCTGTTATCCAAGCTGCTGAAGGTGCTACAGCTACCCAAGCGGGAGCAGCCCAAGGCATTCAAGGCGCTGGCTGAAAAGGACTGACACGCGCGAGGGACGAATTCACACAGCTCCGCGCCCGGCCCCCATGGGCCGGGCGTTATGCCATCTCTGACTATGGGCCGTCAGACCCATCCCCGGGTTGCCATCGATATCGCCTCGCTGGCGGTGACCACGAAATGATCCAGCAGGCGAACGTCGACCAGCCCCAGGGTGGCCTTCAGCCGCGCCGTCAGCGCGCGGTCGGCCGCAGAGGGCTCGGTGTTGCCACTGGGATGGTTGTGGGCCAGTAACACCGCTGATGCGTTCAGCGCCAGCGCCCGCTGCACCACGACGCGCGGGTGTACTTCCGCCCCATCCACCGTGCCGGAGAACAAGCGCTCCACTGCGATCAGCCGATGTCGGGTATTGAGGAAGGCGGCCTCGAAGTGCTCGCGCTCCTCACTGCCCAGCCGTAGCCGGAAGAACGCACTACAGGTCATCGGGTCACTCAGCAAGCGTCCGGACTCCCCGACCCGCTGCTCCAGAATGCGCAACGCGCGGGCGATGGCCTGGTCCTCCCGTATCCGGGCAGCCCCTTCGGACGGAGCTGCCCGGGCAACAGCGACCGTACGCAAGCCTGACCGGGTGCGCATCAGGCCACCAGCTTCATCACTTCGTCCCAGGCCCGTTGCTTGAGCTGGGCACCGGGTCCGAACCAAGCCGCGTCCCGGCGGTGATCATCGCTACGCGCGCGGCGATGGTGATCGACGAACTCGGTCACGCTGTTGAGCAGGCCCCAGGCCGTCCCGCGGCTGGAGGCCATCAGTGCACCACGTCCGCCGCCCTCGTACAGCGAGCGCACATTGGCCATGGCCTGCTCGTTGACCACAGTGGCCTTGCCGTCCGGCCCGGTATAGGTCAGCACCCGGCGCAACAGTCCTTCCACCGAGTCCGGATCCACCGGTCTTTCCACCAGTGCCTTCATCCGGGCAACGAAGCCATCCCAGGACGAGACAGTGATGCCCAGCTGGCGCTTCACCACGTCCGGATCGAACTGGCTGCGGTGCGGCACCTTGATGGCTCCGGAGGCGTTGCCCAGTGCGATGGACAGGGTGTTGTTGCAGACCACCCGGACCGACGTGAACTGCGCCGTGGTCGCCAACGTGCCGTCGCAGGCGGTAGCCAGCAGCAGGTAGCCATTTACCTTGTCCCGTCCTTTCAGCGTCGCACTCTGTCCAGTCCGGGCCAGCGCCCAGAACTTGCGGCCCTCGCGCAGCACCCCGGCCGTTTCCAGTTCGAAGCCGTTGCTGGAGGTCAGATCCCGATAAAACTCCAGGATCTGGCCCGGCTGCACGACCTGGAAGCGCTTGGACACCACCGACAGGGGTAAACGCGTATCCGAGCGGTAAAGCACCTTCTGCTCCGGGAAGGCATGGATCACGCCAAGGTTGTGGCTACCAGCAACGTAGCGCACCTCCGCCTCCTCTATCTTCCAGTCCATGCCCGCCTGCCGCTTCCATACATCGATGGGCTGCCGCGGTGCCAGCCGGTTACCCAAGCCGTGCCAGGGTATCTCTCCGGCGTAGGCCATCGTTTCGATCAAGTGCATTTCTGTCTCCTCGTTGTTGACGGCACAAACGCACAAGGCCCGGACGATGCCGGGTCTTGTGCGAGGTACCAGGGTGGGTTGGGGATCAGTCGAACGAATCGAACAAGTCACCACATCTGCTGCAGGCCGCAGCCGCCGTGCATTTCATGACACCAGCAAGAACAGCCGTAGCCACGACCATCACGCAATAGATCAGCTCGACCTTGCTCCTCATGCTCATTTGCTCCTGCAAGGACGCTACCGGCGCAGCGTCATACGCGAAGCCGGTACCAACCAGCTTCAAGGAGGTGATATGGGTTTGAAATTTCGTCGAATCGCGGGCTTATAAGGATCGCCCAGCAGATCCAGATCTGCGCCAGCATCATGGTTTGTTGACCATGGGACGAGCAACGACAGCGACTTCCCAAGCTTGGCCCCAGCGGCGCCCGAATGGCTTCGACATCCTGAACCCGGGGGCTTTCTCAACGGCGACCCACAGAGCTTCGCGGAGAAGTACCGGATCACGGCGCTGGCTCAGTGCAAGTGAGGCCGTCAGACTTTTCCTAATGCGCATCGCCACTTGAACTGGCATCCTAGGCACGCTCACCCAACTTCCTAGCGATAGTTGAATGGCCGACGATGGAGAGAAACGGTCGATTGCTCGGCCCATGCAAGGAACCGGCTGAAACTCAAATGACAACCCAAAACAAACCAGAGAAGGGCGAGTTCTACATCCTTCAACCAGACATGCGAGGCGGTGGTCGGGGGCATGGAGTGGAGTTCGTGAACGAAAAGGCCGTGCCGTTTCCAGCCTATCTGAGCAGCCCCCCGGAAAGCGGCGGACTGGCCATGCTGCAGGAAGCACCGCGCTTGCGCTACGACCATCGGATGGGCGACATGCCGCGCGACCTGGACAGTGGATTCAAGGACTATTGGCTGGTGTCTGAGCCGCTTAAACATGTGTTCCAAGCGGTGGACCCCGAAGGGTTTGCATTCGTGCCGTGTGAGTTCCTGCTGGAAGATGGTTCGCATGCACCGCCGCATTACCTGTGCGAGGTGGTCAGGATGCTGGATGCGATCGACGAGGCAGCATCAACGGTCAAGGTCCTGACGGGATATCCGAACGGGAAGTATTACAGCATTGCTGGCGGCGCCGACTTTGCATTCAAGAAAGAAGTGATTGGATCCGCGCACGTCTTCCGGACGCCCTATACAGCGGATGCTTTTTGTGACCAGGTCTTGCGTGATGCCTTGCTTGACAGTGGTTTCGGCAAATCGCCAAGGACGCGCGGCGTTCGGCTCATAGACGCCGCCGGTTGCTGACTCGTGTTGCCCCTCGAGTGCTTGGGAGTCGCAAGACGTGCCATCCACTAGTGTCATGCTGCAGAGCCATCACGTCCTTGAGCAGAGCCTTTTCCGCCAACATGTCTTGCTCAAGACGTTGGTCGAACATGGACTGATCGACCAAGACGCATCGGTCAACCGCCTGTATCTGCCAGTGGATGGCGAGCTAGCCGACGATCTCGAAACCTCGCCGCACCGAGGGAGGACGCGTAGTTCTTATACGGATGGAATCACCCGCAATCTGGACGATATCCGAAATTCTCCCGACGGCCGTGCTGCGCTGAACAGCGATCCCGCCGCGCTGAGGCGCGTGGCCGCCCAGGTCAATGAACTGCAGGACACCCTCAAGATTGCCCTGATCAACGGCGATGCCTACACGACGACGCCGGACAGGCTGACCAAGGACGAGGCCAACGCGCAGAATCGCAGGACGCTTTCCGACCTCGATCAATACCGTGCCGAACACGCGGATCAGTTGAAGACACTTCGTTCGATGGGTGCCGTCGAATCCGAATGGGCTGCGATCACGCACTCGGAGCACCGGATCGTGAAGGTAATCGGGGCTGCGCGCACCGGCTCGGCCAATCTGGTCGCCGCGCCAGGCGAACCTGCCGCCAGGGAGATCGCCGGCCGCGCGGAATTCCGCATGGCGGTGACGCACGCCGAACAAGCGGGGAACGTGAGTTTGTCCGCGCCGAATACCGTGTTGGTCAAGCAGGTGCTGGGGGACGATCTGCCAGGCATCGGTGGCGTTCCGCGAGGCGCCTACCACCTGGCGGGCGCCACACCGAACACGTACAAGCCCTTGTCGCAACGCGGCTTCGCCACCGTCGAACTCCTGGCGGGCGACCACTCGGCCGGCCAACTGCTGCGCGGTGCCGGGCTGCTCGCCAGCGCCGCGGACACCGCTATCACTGCGCGCCGTGCCGGCGAACTGTACGGCCAGGACAACCCGCTCGCGGCCCAATCGGAACTGGCCCACTTCGCAGGCCGCAACGCAGGCGGCTGGGCCGGCGGCACCGCAGCTGCCTATGCACTCGGAAGCTCCGGCGCCGGGCCGATGGTATTGATCGCGGCCGACGCGTACTTCATGAGCAAGGCCGGGGAAAAAGCCGCCGACCTGCTGGACAACCGCAAGATCTACCAACAGACGGACCGCGATGGGACGCACTGGTCGTTCGACGGCCGCGCCTGGTCGCGCGAGGGCATGGCCGACACCACCCCTGACGGGGTGAACAATCCGACCGCCATGCCGATCATGGCCAGCTACGAGAAGGCGCGCGAGCTGAACTACCTCGCCACCAACGCCGCGGCGGCGCTGGCGCTCAAGGATGCGCCGGAACCGGACGATCCCTGCCGCCTGCCGGCCAACGACAGCGACCTCCCCAGCCTGGCCCCGGCAGACTGGACGCGCAGCGCAGCCGATGGTCAGTGGCATCGCCAGGCCAAGATCGGCGTCTCTGGTGCCAACGACCGCGGCATCTACCAGTCGGAAACCGCGTCGCCGCCGCGGGCGGCCGAGCTGGACGCCCAGGCCGCGGCCGTCGTCGCGCGCAACGTCGCCAACAGTCCCGGCGCCATCGCCGCGCGCTATGAACTGGCTTACCACCGCAGCGGCTGGGCCGCTGATGGCTATCCGATGTCGCCGGCCGTGCAACGGGCATTGCCCGATCCGGATGCCTTGACCACCTCGAACGGCCAGCAGTACCGCCGCGATGCAGAGGGCCACTGGTCCGCCGATGGCGTCCCCGCCGATGGCAATCGGGCACTGGAGCTGGACACCGCACGGGCTATGCTGCAACCGGCCCTGGCCGAACACGCTCAGGCCCTGGCAGCCATCCGGCAGTCGCCACCCTCGCCGCAGGCCTTGCAAGCCGAGCACACGCTCTACCGGTACCGCATCGTCGGAACGGAACTCCATCCGGACTGGCGCGAGGCCATCGATCTCGCCACCCAGCGCACACGCGAGTCGCAAGGACTCTCCGGCGATGGCGCGCTGCAGCTGCAGCGCGGCCCCGGTGGGGTATTCGGTGCCGACAGCCCGATCGCCCATCTCCAGCGCGGCGCCGACGGGGTGGATCGCATCGCGGCAGTCACCAGCACCGAGGACATCCGGCTGGCGCTGCAAGAGGTGCGGGCGCACCAGCCAGCCCTACCGACCTCCGACACTCCGGCGTCGCGGCTGGCGTCGACGGCGCGCACCTCCGACGGGTCGGCAGACTCGGATGGCGCGTCCTCCAACCCGTCTTCCAGCCCGCAGCATGCGCTCGACATGCAGGCACAGACCCAGGCGGCAAGCGCCGCGCAGCAACGCCAGGAGCGCGAACAGCAGGAGCGCCAGGCCCAAGAGCAGCAGGCCGGGCAGGCGCGCGAGCACGCACTGGCGCAGGCGTCCCACGAGGAACAAGCGCATGCGGCCCAGGCGCTTGAGGCGCATACCGCGCTCGACCGTCAAAGCCGGGACCTGCAGCAGCGCGAACAACAAGAACGCCAGACGCAGGAAATCCAGCAACGCACGCAGGAACAGCGCCAGGCCCAGGAAGCCCAGCAGCGCGAGCATGAGCAACGCGAGGCCCAGGAAACGCAACAGCGCGAACGGGAGCAACGCCAGGCCGAAACCGACCAACAGCGTGAGCAGGAACAGCGTCCCACCCAGGATGCGTTGCCGCGCGAGCAGGAACGACGCCAGGCCGAGGCCGCGCCGGCAGCGCAGGAGCAGCGACAGGCCCAGGAAGCCTTTCCGCACGGGCAGGCGCCGCGCCCGTCGCAGGACGCCATGCCGCTGCCGCACGGACCGGAGCGGCGCCAAGCCAATAACGCGCTGCCGCCCGGGCAGGAACAGCGACACGTCCAGGATGCCAAGTCGCGCACCCAGGAGCCACTTGGTGCCCAGGAGCGCTTCGCCCAAGACACCGACGAGCAACCGGCGCCGTCTCGGCAACCCCAGGAGGCCGAGGCATTTTCGCAAGGTACGCACGAACACCAAGCCCAGGAAGGTCGCGCACAAGATGCACAGCATCCGGCAGCGCCGGTGATCGCGCACGCATCGGCCATGCACCCCACCGATGCGCAGGAGCCACCCGAGCAGCGCTTGCCGAGCGCATACGCGTCGGCCCTGCACGAGGACGCTCCACTGCAACGGCGCGATGAGGCCTTGGAAGCGCCTGTGCAGGAGCGACACGCCCAGGCCACGGAGACAGCGTTGGATGCGTCGATGGCCCTGCCGCTCGCTGCGGAGCGCACCGAAGACCCGCGCATGCCAACGCTCACGATGCCACCATCGGACAGGCCAGTGGTCGACCACGGACTCGCACTCGCGTCTTCCTCGGGAACGCGCGGTGCCGACCGCGCCAGCGGCGGCATCGAAGGCGACGAAACCGCCCGCGAGCAGCGCCGCGATGCACCAGCGGATGGACAGAATGCGCGCGCCGCTCCTGTGCCGGAGGAAAGAGCCGAAACCTGGGAGGAGACGCTGCAAACGATGCGCGCACTCCGGATACAGCTCGAAAAAGACCTCCAGCAGGAAAAGTGCCTGGAACAGGAAAGGCAGGAGCGTAGGGAGCGGGGAGACGATCGTCCCCTCGCAGACCTTGATGCTCGCCGTCAGCAGGATGCGCGCGCCCCTGCACCAACCGAGCACGCAGCGTTCGAGCCGCAGCCGGCCACGGCGCGGCGCGATGCCGCTTCTGCCGCGGGGCAAAGGCCCGGCGAGGCGGACGATCCCCAGTTGCCCCAGCGCAAGGAGATCACTGGCGATCGTGATGTGGACGATCTACTGCATGCCATCGATTCCAAGAACGACGCGGCCATCGAGCAGGCCTTGAACCGGATCTCGAACAGTCCCCTCACTCATGCCCTGCTGCAACAGGGCCATGAGCATCTGGAGGCCAAGGCCATGCAGGAAGCGACGGAAAAGGTCACGGCGATGCAGTCGCTGGGATTGGACACGTCGGCCGAGGTGCAGACCAGCCGTGGTCCTGTGATGGTGATGACCCTGCCGCAGTTCGCCAGCGGGCCGATGATGCAAGGTGGCGCACCGGGAGGGGGCGGTGGCGGCGGTGATGGAGGGGGCGGTGGTGGTGGAGGCAGTGGCGGCGGTGGTGGGGGAGGAGGCGGCGGAGGCGGCGGGTAATCGCAGCCCGATCCTGCGGTGAGTGGAATTTTCAAGAGGGACACGATGGATACGCCAAGCACGCCCGCGCTACCGGAAAGCGGAACTTCCAACGAGGCGCTGCAGGAAACGATCAAGGCCATGGCGGCATTGATCGCAACGATGCAAGTACGGGAACAAAGCCTGCAAGACCAGATCTCCCGGCAGCTGCAGGTGCTCAATGGCGCGGTCGGCAACGCCGACCGGAGCGTCAATCGCGTGGTGGAGAACGCGCTGCCACGGCTGACGCACTTGACGCAACAGGCGCTCTCGGTGGCACTGGATCCGGCGGCCGAGCGATTCGATCGCACGCTGACCGCTGCGCGCCAGACGCTGCAGCAAGCCACCCAGCGCTACGCGCAAGCGCAGCACTCCCTGGAAGCCACGGCAATGCGCCGCATGTGGATGGGATCCATTGCCATGCTGGCGGCGGCCGTCATGGGATTGTGCAGCGTGGGGTACGTGCTCTACAGCGCCAAGGCGACACTGGCCGAGGCCGAACAACGCCGGGCGGAAATAGCGTACCTGGATCGCGTCGCACGGGCCGACCTAGTGCCCTGCGGCGAAGACAGACTGTGCGCCGACTTCGAGAAGAAGGGGCAGCGCTACGGCAACCAAGGCCAATATCGGGTCATCACCCTGCGTCAATCCAATTCACACTGAGCCACTGCGCTTGTCAACCGCGCCGAAGCGCGGACCACGTACCGTGGTCGTGCCTGAACTGCAGGCGGACATTCCCCAGCAGGGGAAAAGGAACAGTGTGATGGAGATGAAAGCAAAGACCCTGGCATTGGTTGTCGTCGTCGCAGGAGCGGCCCTGTCCTTCCAGGCCCATGCGCAATCGTGCTGCCCCTCGGGTGGGCACGGCGTGCCGGCGGCCACCGGGCTGGGTGAAAGCGCGCCCCGCGCGGCCAACCTCGCCACCGATTCGGCGTGGCGGATCTACGAGTTCCAACGCGACGGCGTGACCTATCTGCAGATCAACGACGCCACCGGCGTGGTCCGGGCCGCGGTCGGGCGAATCAACGAGACGTTGTGGGTGCTTCCCATGGGCAAGGACTTGGCCCGCGTGTCGCTGTCGGCCACGCCTGACGCACCGGGGCGCGTGGTCTACCAGACCGGGGATCTCGTGGTCTGGTTGCGATCGGATGCGAAGGGCGATGCCTGGGTGGTCACTTCGCGAGATTGATCCCAACGCCCACACGCTCGGAGACGAGAAAGCTCAAGGCCAACGCATGGCGGCGCCGGCAGGTGCCGCCATGCGTCTTGAGCCGGACCAACAGTTCCCGATCAGACTCGGGGTGTTCGCGGCGGACAGCGTTGAGCACGGACGCATCGGCGGTGATGCGCACGACGATCCCCTGCATGCCCCGTACCCGCCATACCCGCGCCTGGATCAGGTGGGTTCGCGCAACGGGCAACGTTTCCACGGCGTTGAGCACGCAGCGATAGGCCACCAGCTGCAGTCCCAGCGAAAGCTGTCGCGGATCGCCGCGCATCCGCCAGCGGAACTCCGTGTTGCACAGGTTGGCGAAGCTGACCGAGCGCAACGTGTGGTACAAGCCATGCGTTTCGATGCCCAGCGGATAGAGGGCCGTGACGTACTCATCGAGCAGTTGCGCCTGGATCACCCCGGTGCGCGTCATCTGCATTGCCGCCGCGTGGTGCCCCTGGGAACGCAGGTACTCCACGACATCCCTGCGCATCCGATTGATCTGCACGGTGAGGTCGGTGTAGTCGACCACCCGTTTGCGTAACGTGCGCTCGGCAGACAGATAGCCGGCCTGTGCAAATTCCATTGCCTGCTCCCGCACCCGCCCGAAATCGCGCACTTGCCGGTAGGCGGCAGAGATGCGCGAGCCGAACGCAAACAGGCCGGTGGCGGTGACCGCGAGCAGTATCTGCACAGCGAAAGCCTGTGGGTCGTGCACGCCAGCTTCGACGGTCTTGGGCAGCGATAGGGCCACCGCGACGTTCGCCAGTACCACGCCCAGTGCCGCTCCGCGCCACCCGTGGCGCAGGGTGAGCGCGATGGCGGGCACAACCAGCAACACTCTGAGGAACTGCCGCAGCACGGTGTCGCTGATGAGGGTGATAGCGACGAACAGAAGCACCACTACCGTGACGGACGCCAGGCCTTCATGCAGCAAATGCGGCCGCTGGCGCAAGGCTTCGTCGCGGCGCACCCAAAGTAGCGCCGGTAGAACGAACATCAATGTGCCCAGGTAGTCGCCCAGCCAGTACCGGATCAGCGTGTCAATCGGCGCCGGCCCCGATGGGCCGCCCAGCGCGGTATTGAGCGCCATGTTGCACAGCGTGCTCCACAATGCGGTCACCAGCGCGAGCGGTAGCAGCCAGCAGTCCTTGCGCGTCAAATCGGTAATATGGAAGCGTGCTGTGATGGGAAGCAGCGAGACCGCGGGCATCAAGAGGAACGGACTCAGGTAGGCCCAGATAGCGCTGGCACCCCAGTCCTCAACCCTCGGCACGCGCAGCACCAGCAGAGCCGCCGCGTCCCCCGCCAGTAACCATGGCCATCGCCGCACAGGCAGGAACAGCAGGCTGGCAACGCGCAAGCCTGCCGGCAAGTACCACTGATCCACGGAGCATCGCCAAGCCAGCAAGAACGCGGCGTAGTATCCAACGCTCAGCAAAGCTCCCTTGGCAATGTCCTTTCCAGCGGCCATTCGACCATCCGTGGCTCATGTCAGGGCAACTGTACAAGTCGTGCGCACTGCATGAGTAGACATCTTGCTTTCCCGAGGCCTCCCGGCAACCTCTTGAAAAGCTCAACCGGCTCTCTCAACGCGCGCCAGAGGATCGCATGGGACCCGGTGGCGGCACGGGCCCGTCGCAGATCAAACGCTACGAACACCCATCACGGCCATCAGTTCTTGCTACCTGGCATGCTGGGAGATTCAGTTAGAATTTGCAAAAGTTCAACCTAGTAGAGCCATGGCGGCCTCAAGAATGAATACGCCGTTCGGACACGGCAAAAATTTCGAACTGGAGGGACGACATCCTCAACCAGGCTCGGAAATTTCCGTTGGGACAATCCGGGTAGAGGTATGCGCATGACGGACATGACTGTCCAAGATGCCCGCCCAATGAGCCGATTTCTCAGAATGGCAATCGTGGCAGGTGTCGAAAGCGCAGTCCGAATCCACATCGAACGTGGAGATAACCTCAACGCGCGCGACGAGAAGGGGCAAACGCCTCTGATGCTTTCGGCGGCTCGCAACAAGCCTGCGATTTGCAAGATGTTGCTCGCCGCTGGCGCCGACGCTGGCTTGCTTGATCCGCTGGGGCGTAACGCCCTCAGCATCGCCGAGGCGGCTGGAGCAACTGAAGCCGCCTCGGCCATTGAGGCGGCTTTCGAGCGCGTTGATGTTGCCCCTGGCAAGCCTGAGCATACGGCTGACCATGTTTCGCTCCTCGACTTCGCCGTACCCGAAATCAACAAGAACACTGCACGTGTCGAAACCACGCCACTGGAAGCTGCCGCGACAGGAATTGCATTGGTTGCTGTTGACGATGGCTCCGATTTCGATCTGAGCGGTTGGGAAGCTGAAGAAGAACAAGCCCCTCCCGAGGGTGATCCGGCCCTCGCGATAGCCGCCGTTGAAATCCAGGCGGCAATCACTGAGCATCAGCCCATCGATACGTCCGCCGACTGGGACGACTTCGAGGCGTTTCTTCCCGACTGCGCGACCCCTCTACCCAGGCCCGATGATGCCGAGGCCCGTGAACGACTGCGCCTGGTCTTGCTTCGCGCCGTCCGCGAAGGGAGCGTTCCGCGTTTTTCCATTGAGGACTTGATAAACAACAACGATGGCAACCCCAATGTCGAAGCCGGCAAATTGCTGACCATGGTCATCAACGACCTCGGCGCAGAAGCCGACGAGCGCTTTGAATGTTCAGCTCCCCACGAGAGCTTTGAGGTCTTCATCGCGCCCGATGAGGAACCCAACGAAGAGGAGGCAGTCGCCGAAGCCCTGGCGTTCCTGGATAACCTGGCCGCGCGCCGCAATGAGCCCTTACGTCTTTACCAGCGGGATCTCAGGCGGCAATCTCTGCTCACGGCTGAAGCAGAAGTCGCGCTGGGTCAAGCCATGGAACTTGGTGTCGAGAAGGCGCTTGACGCGCTGGCGGCATGGCCCTCGGGCGTCGCAACCCTACTGGATGCAGCCCGCCAGGTAGCTGAAGGCGCGAGGCCCCTTCGAAGCATGCACTTTGCCTCGCAGGCCGATCTGCTGGAAGCTGGAGCCGTGCCCATTGCCGATATCGACGCAGCCGTCAGCCTGGAAGCAGCGCTGGAATTGCCTGATCTCGAGGGCGAGGCTACAGGCACCGAAGACGAGCGATACTTGCAGTCCGGGCTGGACACCAAGGAAGACACCAACGAGCTTGCGGATTTTTGCGCCAACGCGCAGCTCCTGTCGGGGCTGGCCGTCGACGAGAGACAGAACACACCAACGTGGGAATCCTGCCGACGGGTTCTAGCTTCGCTTGGCCTGACTCGAGGTTTTCTCATGGAGCTCGCCAACTCGGACCTGGCTGGCGAGGCCGATGCTGCCCTTGCATTTACCCAGGCGATGACGAATTACCGGCACGCGCGCGACCAGATGGTGGTCGCCAACCTGAAGCTGGTGTACTCCATCTCCAAGAAGTATCTGTCCAGCGGTCAACCGCTCGACGACCTGCTGCAGGAGGGAAACATGGGGCTCATCAAGGCCGTGGATCGATACGACTGGCGAAGAGGCTTCAAATTCTCGACCTATGCGACCTGGTGGATTCGCCAGCATGTCGGGCGCTTTTTGGCCGACAAGGGCAATATCATCCGCCTTCCCGTACACGTGCACGAGAAAATCAGGCGGATTGCGCAGACTGCCAAGGATTTCGAGCTCCGCCATGGACACGCTCCAATTCTCGAAGAAATCTCTGCGCTCGTCGAAATGCCGATTCACAAAGTCGAGGCACTCGCCAGCATGGATCTGGAGCCATTTCCTCTCCATGATCTGCCTGATATCGACAACCTCATTGCTGTCCACGCCAAAGAACAATTCGCCGTGCGCGATGCTGCTGAATTTGTCGAGGATATCCAATTCGGCGATTCTGTAGACCGATTCCTGAGCACACTGAAGCTCAAGGAAGCGAATGTTGTGCGCATGCGCTATGGCATCGGCCTCCTCGACTCGATGACGCTTGAAGAGGTTGGAGCGTGCTACGGCGTGACACGCGAACGCATTCGGCAAATCGAGGCCAAGGCCCTTGGGCGGCTCCGTCACCCGGCGCGCCTCGAACAGTTCCTGACCGAGCTCGGTCTTAGCCTAGCGTCCGAGCCTGAGGAGCGCGCACTAATCCCAGGCGGTTCGGCCGAAGCTGACCACAGTAAGGCGGCTAGACCATGAAAGCGGCCACTCCTGAGCGCATATGGCCAAAGAAGGATTATTGGCGATGAGCAGCAAGACAAGAAGTGCGCCGCCGCGCGCGATGGCGATGCTCGAGTCCCTGCGGGGGCTCGGCTATTCTGCCGGCGCGGCGTTGGCTGACATCATCGACAACAGCATTTCGGCCGGCGCCACCGAGGTTCGGCTCGACTTCGCCTGGGAAGGCGCTCAAAGCAGGATCACCATCCTTGACGATGGGCGTGGCATGAGTGATGCCGAGCTTGAAAGCGCCATGCGCCTTGGCGACAAGAACCCCCTGGACGCACGCTCGGCGCAAGACCTCGGGCGCTTCGGCATGGGTCTGAAAACCGCATCCTTCTCACAGTGCCGCCGGCTCACCGTCGCCACCGTCAAAGGTGGTGCCATGAGCTGCCTGCGCTGGGACCTCGACGAGCTCGCAGCAGATCCCGATGGCGGCTGGCTTCTGTTCGAAGGTCCGGCAAAAGGGTCCAAGCCCTTTATCTCAAGCCTGAAGGGCAGAAGGGCCGGGACCCTTGTGCTGTGGGAGACGCTGGACCGCATCGTCACCACCGGCTACACCTCTGAAGATTTCCACGACCTCATCGACGCGATCGAGTCGCATCTGGCGATGGTCTTCCACCGTTTGCTGCAAGGATCAAGGCCTAAGCTCAGATTACTCATCAACGGGCGCGCCGTGGCGCCATGGGATCCCTTCATGTCTGGGCACCCGGCGAAGCCTTGGTCGTCTCCGATCGCCCACCATTCCACCGCCTATGGAACGGTCACTGTGCAGGCTCATGTCCTTCCACACCGCGACAAGCTGACGGGCAAGGAATTTGAAGATAGCGCTGGCCCCTCCGGATGGACCGCGCAGCAGGGCTTCTACGTCTATCGCAACGAGCGCCTGCTGGTCGCTGGGGGCTGGCTGGGCCTTGGCAACTCGCGCGCGTGGAATCGCGAGGAAGCTCACCGCCTGGCGCGCATTCGCCTGGACATACCAAACACCGCGGACGCCGACTGGAAGATCGACGTCCGCAAATCAATGGCTCGTCCGCCAGTATCACTACGACCTTGGCTGACGTCATTGGCTGAGAACACCCGCGACCGAGCAAGGCGTGTGTTCGCCTACCGCGGTACACCTGCGCCCGCGAAGGGCAACGTTCCTATTGAACAGGCCTGGCGCGTCGACCGGGTCAAGGCCGGCATGCGCTACCGAATCGATGAGGCGCATCCATCGGTTGCTGCCGTCATGGAAAGCGCTGGGACGCTCGCCCCCTTGATCAGGTCGATGCTTCGGGTGATCGAGGAAACCGTGCCAGTGCAGCGTATCTGGCTGGACACCGCCGAGGACAAGGAGACTCCGCGCACCGGCTTTGAGGGAGAGCCCAGCGCGGCAGTGATTGAGGTCGCAAGCGTGCTCTTTGACGACCTGATTGAACGCAAGGGCCTGAGTATCGACGAGGCACGGAGGTCGATGTTGCGCACAGAGCCGTTCCAGAAGTATCCGGCGCTCATCGCAAAACTAGGGGATAAGAAATGACTGCAGCAGAAGAGGCAGCAGCACGGGCACAGTTGCTGGAAGATGTCATCGCCACCGCGCAGCGGCTGGTGAAGGCGGAGAAGGACTCCTCCAGGATCACGCCGGCCTACATCGCCGAGAAGGTGAAGCTCGCCGCCGCGATGTTCGCCAGCGATCCGCCCGTGCCGCTCAACGAGGCCAAGGTGGTTTCCACGCTGATCCAGCGGTTCAGTCACCGCATGGGCAAGGCCACCACTCTCAAGGATGACGCCGGCCACATCGAGTGGCTCAACGCTGCCCGCAAGAAGGATTGGCACTACTGGCGCCGCTACCGCGACTATCAGGAGTCGAAGCTTTCGGACGTGGTGGTCGATGGCCTCGACGAATCCACCAGCGACATCCTGGGCCTCCTCGAAGACCCGCTGCGGGCCGACCCGTGGGATCGGCGCGGGCTGGTCGTGGGGCATGTGCAGTCTGGCAAGACCAGCAACTACACTGGCCTCATCAACAAGGCCGCCGACGCCGGCTACAAGATCATCATCGTGCTCGCGGGACTGCACAACAACCTGCGCTCGCAAACCCAGATTCGTCTTGAAGAGGGCTTCCTGGGCTACGAGACGACGCAAGGCGGCGATCCCGGAGCCTCCATCGGCGTGGCCGCGTTCGGCGAAGACCTCAAGACCAACTCGGCGACGACGCGCGCGGAGAACGGGGATTTCAGCAAGGCCATCGCCAAGCACTTCAACGGCATCTCGCCTGAGGAGCGCCCCTGGGTGTTCGTGGTCAAGAAGCAAAAGACGGTGCTGACCGAGCTGCTCAAGTGGATTCAGAAGCGGGTGGCCGACACGTATCACCCACTCTCCTACTCGCTCCCGCTCCAGCATCCGATCCCGGACGGCAAGGACTGGAGACTCGTGACCAAGCTGCCGCTGCTGGTGATCGATGACGAGGCGGACAACGCGTCGGTGGACACAGGCGAGCAGCTCTTCAACGAAGACGGCACGCCGGACGAGGAGCACTCGCCCAAGACCATCAACAGCCTCATCCGCCGGGTCCTGCACTCGTTCAGCCGCAAGGCCTATGTGGGCTACACGGCCACGCCCTTTGCCAACATCTACATCCACCACAAAGGCGCGACCATCGCCGAAGGCCCCGATCTCTTTCCGAAGGCCTTCATCATCAACCTAGCGGCGCCGTCGAACTACGTCGGCCCAGCCCGCATGTTCGGCAAGCTCACCAAGGAAGGCCGCGTCGGCGCGCTGCCGCTCTCGCGCAGCATCCTCGACCACTACGATCCGGAAGCCGAGGCCGGATGGATGCCGCCCAAGCACAAGAAGACCCACGTTCCGGTCCACAACGGCCAGGAGACCATCCCCAGGTCCCTGCGCGACGCCATCCAATCTTTCGTCCTGGCCTGCGCAGCGCGTGAACTGCGCGGCCAAGGACTCGAGCACAGCTCCATGCTGATCCATGTCACCCGCTATGTTTCGGTGCAGGGCCATGTGCGCGAGCAAGTCGAGGAGGTTGTGCGCCGGATGCGACAAAAGATCACCCGTGGTAGCGACACCAAGGAACTGCTCGCGCAGATGCGCGAGCTCTGGGACAAAGACTTCGTTCCGACCCGCGATAAGGTCGCCGAACTCTCGACGCCCGAAGAGTTACCTCCTCCAATGCCTTCTTGGGATGAAGTACTCGCCAAGCTTCCTGACGTACTCGACGACATCGTCGTCCGCTCAATCAACGGCACGGCCAAGGATGCGCTCGACTACGCCACGCCGGGTGCTGCGCTCAAGGTCATCGCTGTCGGGGGCGACAAGCTTGCGCGGGGCCTGACCCTCGAAGGCCTCTGCACCAGCTACTTTGTTCGCACAACGAAGATGTACGACACGCTTATGCAGATGGGTCGCTGGTTCGGCTACCGCCCGGGATACCTGGACCTCTGCCGGCTCTACACGTCGCCGGACCTTGTCAAGTGGTTCGGACATATCGCTGAGGCCTCAGAGGAGCTGCGCGAAGAGTTTGACTTCATGGCCAAGGCCAAGCTCACGCCCGAGCAATACGGCCTGAAGGTCATGTCGCACGAGATTCTCACGGTCACTTCGCCATTGAAGATGCGCAACGCGGAGACGCTGTCGCTGACCTACAGTGGCACGCGGCCGCAGACCATCCTCTTCCACCGCAACGCGGGGATCCAACAAGCAAACCTCAACGCGGCCGACGCGCTGGTGGCGGGCCTTGGCACCGAGTTCGAGGATGCTCCGAGATACGATCGCGACGGCGAGCCTGACTTCTGGCCCGGCGCACGTCTCTGGAAGGACGTGGATGTGTCCCAAGTCCTGGCATTCCTGGCTGCGTACACAACACACCCAAACGCCACAAGCGCCAAGGCTGCGGTGCTCTCCGATTTCATCACAAAGATGCTCGACATCGGCAAGCTGAAGAAGTGGAGTGTCGCCCTGCTGTCCGGCGGCGACGGCGTTGGCGAGCCCCATGTCTTCCCCGGCGGCTTCGAGCCTAAGTCACTTCAAACGCGCAAGACGGACGATCCCGAGCCACCGGGCACGAAGGACCCGACGATGTTCGCCATCGGCGTTCTGACCGATCCGAAAGATGAGGGCATCGACATCGGCGACGACGTCTGGCGCGACGCCCTTGCCCGCACCCGCGCAGCGTGGAAGCCCGATCCGGCGAGGGGCCGCATCAACCCACCCACGAGCCCCAGCGGCAAAGGCATCCGCGAGGCGCGCGACCGGCTCGGCGGCGAAGCCGACCGCGGTCTGCTGCTGCTCTACACACTGTCGCCTTACAAGGGAAAGGCCAAGGCTCCCGAGAACCTCATCGTGCCTGGCTGGGAAAAGCCCATCATGGCCTTTGCCATCTCCTTCCCAGCGGCCGAGAGCGGTATCCGGGTGGAATACGAAGTGAATCTCCTCTACTGGAATCAGCAATATGGCCCGTCCGAGTAACGAATTCCTGGTGGCTTGGTCGTCACTCACCAGCGTCGATGCCGAGCCCGGCTGGCAAGCCATCGCCCTGCCCTCCGCAGGGCCGCTGCAGCTTCGGGCCGGCAGGCGCTCGCCGGACAACGCCGAGGCAGTTCTGGTGTGCTTTCCCAGCGCGAAGCTCGCCGCCGCCGACAAGCTGCCCGAGGGCCAGGGCTTTGCCGTCGAGCGCGCGCACCCCGACAGCAGTGGCAAGCTGTGGCTCGCGCTGACCCGTAAGTCGACCGGCAGCGCGGAGCTCTTCGCGTCCATGGCGTGCGATGTAGTGGGCGCTATGGACGACTCGGTCGCGGCCGGCTCCGACGAAAACAAACTCCTGCGCGTATTCATCGGCCGCGTCGGAGCTTGGCAGGAGTTCATGCGCAAGGGCAGCCAAGCGCTGAGCCCCGAGGCTGAGGTTGGCCTCATCGGCGAGCTCGTGCTGCTGCGGGCCATCATCGAGGCGGGCGTCGCGCCGGTCACGGCCATGGAATCGTGGGTTGGGCCATTCGACGGCATCCAGGACTTCGAGATCGGCGCCGGAGCCTTGGAGGTCAAAGCGACGCTCTCGGCTACGGGCTTCCCTGCCAGGATCGGCTCGCTCGAACAACTCGACGACTCCTCGCGCCAACCCCTCTTTGTGGCCGGCGCGCGCCTGCGCCAGTCGGAGAGCGGACAGAACCTGCCGGGGATCGTCGAGGCCATGCGGCAGTCGATCAAGGGCGACGGCGAGGCCGAGAGGCTGCTGTCCGAGCGACTGCTCGCGGCCGGCTACTTCGACTCACACGCCGACCGCTATCCAAGGAAGTTCGAGCAGGCCGGCACCCGCGTCGTGGAGGTCGGAGCCAACTTCCCCCGCATGACCGCGGGCTCGGTGCCTGGTGGCATCATGAAGGCCATGTATGAAATCGACCTCGACAAGGCACCGGGTGACAACGTCGGCACCGAGGGCGCATTGAAGAAGCTGGGAGCGATCCAAGAATGAATTTGCCTGAATTCCTGCGCGAAACGCAGGCCACCGTCCGATCGCAAATGCGAGACGGCGCGCTGTATGAGGAGCTGGTATTCTCCGGGATCGTGATGGACCACATGTCGGACATCGGCATGACGTTCGAGCCGGTCGAGTGCCACTTCGAGGGCAAGGTCGGCAACGCAAACCTGCGCCTGAGCGGCTATTCGCTGTCCGAAGAAGGCGACCAGCTCGACTTGTTCGTGAGCCTCTACGCCAACGTCGATGTCCCAACGCCCGTGCCGGACTCGGAAACCAAGACCGCCGTCGAGCAGTGTCTACGCTTTCTGACACTGTGCGCCGAGGGCAAGATGGCGCCCAAGCTCGATCCGTCCAGCGACGTGCGCTCGCTGGCCGAGACGCTGCAGGCCATCTACGACGACCTGGAGCAGATCCGCGTCTACGTCATCACCGACCGCGTCGCCAAGTCCAAGAGCTTCAAGACCCGCGACATAGGCGGCAAAGCCGTGCGCCTGGAAGTGATGGATATCGAGCGATTGCATCGCCACTGGTCCGAGGGCAAGCCGCGCGACGAGCTGTTGGTCGATTTCACCGAAGTCTCGGGCGCGCCCCTGCCCTGCGTGTTCGTGCCTGGCGAAAACGATGACTACGACTACGCCCTGACAGCCGTCCCGGCCGAGGCGCTGCGCTTGCTCTACGAGAAGTTCGGCGCGCGCCTGCTTGAGGCCAATGTGCGGTCGTTCCTGAGCGTCAAGGGCAAGGGCGTCAACGCAGGCATCCAGAACACGCTGCGCTCAGCGCCCGAGCGATTCATGGCTTACAACAACGGCATCGTCATCGTGGCCGACGAGATGCGACTAGGCAAACCCGGCGACGGCTCGGCCGGCATCGCCTGGCTCAAGGGCCTGCAAATCGTCAACGGCGGCCAGACCACCGCGTCGATCTACTTCGCCAAGAAAAAGTATCCAGACACGGATCTCAGCCGCGTGCGGGTGCCCGCCAAAATCATCGTCATGCGTGCCCAGGACTCGGCCAAGGAAGAGGCGCTCGTCTCCGACATCTCGCGCTTTGCCAACAGTCAGAACGCCGTACGGCAATCGGACCTGTCAGCCAACAAACCCTTCCACGTCGAGATCGAGAAGCTCTCGCGCTCGGTCTACTGCCCCGATGGCGTGGGCCAGTGGTTCTACGAACGCGCCTCAGGCAGTTACAACACCCTGCTGGCCCGCGAAGGAACCACGCCAGCCAAGCTCCGAGCGTTGAAGGAGGCCATCCCGCCGGCGCGCCGCATCACCAAGACCGACCTGGCCAAATACATCACCGCCTGGGACAAGAAGCCCGACATCGTCAGCCTCGGCTCGCAGAAGAATTTCGACAGGTTCATGGCGGGCCTGACGCCAGCCGACGGCCAAGAGGCGCCGCTGCCCAGTGTCGCCGACTTCAAGACCATGATCGCCAAGGCCAAGATTTACCGCGACGCGCAGAAGCTCTTGCGGCCGATGTTCCAGGCCTTCCAGGCCAACGTGACGGCCTACACGGTGTCGCTGGTGGCCGAGAAGCTCGGCGACCGCATCGACCTCGAGCGCATCTGGGCCAAGCAGGCGGCGTCTCCCGAGCTGCTCGCGCAAATCGCCATCTGGGCCAAGGAGGTCAACGATGTGCTGCACTCGTCTTCCGGCGGCAAGATGGTCTCCGAGTGGGCCAAGCGACCCGAGTGCAAGGAGGCCGTGATGAGTGCGAGCTATTCGGCCCCGGCCACCAACATCCCTGAAGTGAAGTAGGCCTGCGGACCGCCAATCGCCATGCGACGCTCTCCCCTCTCAGGACAAGCTCATGGTTGATGTCGTATCTCCCGCTGACCGCAGCCGGATGATGGCCGGCATCCAGGGCAAGAACACCAAGCCCGAGCTGATCATCCGCCGGATGCTCTTTGCCTCGGGCTACCGCTTTCGGCTTCATCGGCGCGACCTGCCTGGCGCTCCCGACATCGTGATGTCGGGACGCAAGGTGGCCGTGTTCGTCCACGGCTGCTTCTGGCACATGCATCAGGGATGCCGATTCGCCAGGATGCCGGCTACGCGGCCGGAGTTCTGGAAGGCCAAGCTTGAGGCGAATGTAGCGCGCGACCGCCGCGCGGTCGAGAATCTGCGAGCACTCGGCTGGCGGGTGATGTGCGTCTGGGAATGCTCGACGCGCGACACAGAAGCCGCCGCGGGCCTGCAAGCCGCCATGAGCTCGTGGATCGAGGGTGGCGAACCCTTCGGCGAAATCGGCGCGCCGACGCGAGGCTGAGCATGACCGAGTCAGCCGTCGAAGCGCTCAGAGCTCTGGCAGATGCCCACCTGTCGGCGATCCTGCAGCGGCTGCCGAGCGACCGCCTGGGCAGGTTCATCTTGTTCATCGAGGTTGTCCGCGCGATGGACTACTGGAGCATCACCGCCTATCCAGACAGCGTAAAAGACGCGAAAACCGGGCAGTCTCTGGACCTGATGTATTGGGGATGGAACAGGGCCGTCGCAGAGCTCTTCGAACCGCTGGATCAACCCGGCGCGTTCCCGATGATGGAGAGCACGCGCGAGTCTCGCGGCTTCGCCGCCGGCCTCATGCAAGAGTTCGGCAAGGTGTCGCTCGCGCGCCGCCTGGCCGACATGGGCGAGCGCGGCATCATGGAGATTGCCCGGGACAGCGAAGACTTCCGCATGCGCATGACCGAGGACGCGCGCGCGCAATTCGCCGACTTCGTAGAGTCTGACCGCCTCAAGACTTCCGAGGCCCGATTGCCATCGTCAAGCGCCGGCTGGACGATGGCCTCCATGCGAGATGCCATACGCTTCCCCGACATGCCAGGCAACTACGTGGCCTTGGTCAACGCGCCGGTGAGGCGTTGGCTCCGGCCCGACATCGAGGAGCTCATCAAGCCGCTCGTGAGGCCATGGGACACAGGCTATGGGGTGATGGTGGCCTATGACGCCCGCATCGAGGTAGACAAGCACTACATGGCCAAGGCTCTGGCTCTGGCGACGCCTTGGCGCGAGGACTCTGGCATCCATCCCGACGCAAAGCTGGGCTCCATCACCGGCGGCGACATTGCCGGCGTCGGCGCAGCGCTCATCAGCCTACACGCCAAGCACTTCGGCTACGTTTCGGTCGCCAAGAAGCTTTTCCCTCAAGTGTCCGTCGCGCAAAGCCTGACCATTTGGGGTACGAGGGATGCCCTCGAAGAGTCAATCTCTTTCATGAGCGGCAGGCCTGAGCAAGTGGTCCATGCCGCTTTCAATGCTTTGGCGATGACAGCGGAGCAAGCCAAGAAGCTTGCAGACCATTCGACGCCCTTGATCCCTTTGCTCTTTGATCTGGGCAATGGGTTCATCTTGCGGCCGGTGTCGTGCCTCACCCGAAACCCTTTCACTGCCGCCAAGACCCAGCATCACTGGCTGGACCCGCGGACAGAGCACGCCATCGCCGCCGACCGCGAGGAGTGGATGCGCGAGCATCTCTATGGGATGTTCGGCGGCAAGCGATACATCCGCTTCCCTGGGAACCTCAAACTCCGCCGCGGCGGCGCGGTCCTCACGGACATCGACGCGATCATCTACGACAAGCAAACCGGCGACGTGGGCCTTTTCCAGTTGAAGTGGCAGGACTATTCGACCAACGACGTGCGCCAGCTCCGCAGCAAAGCCGCCAATCTCTCTGCCGAGCTGGTGGACTGGTCGGGCAAGGTCAAGTCATGGCTTAATGAAAACGGCGTCTCGGCGCTCGACATGTCGCTGCGGTTGAAGCAAAAGCGAGGCGAGGCCGCCAGAAGCACGCTGCTCTTCGCCATTTCAAGGTCGTCGGTCCGCACGCAAGGCTACGGCGTCAAGACGGAAGCGCCCGGTCTGGCGATGGCGACGTGGCCGCAGTTTGTTCGCGCGCGTATGGAGATTGGCCCTTCCGCTTGGTCCATGCGCGATGTTCACGAGCGCCTCATCGAAGAACACGCGCGTGTTCCCAATGTCCAGCCGCTGCCGGCCGCTTTGAGCATGACGGGCTCGACGCTCCACATTCAAGATTTGTGGAATCGGACTGACGACGACGAGAGCTTGGGCGATGGCGGTGAAGGGTCCGTCCGCGCGCTATAACGGGCCAGTGGTCGAAGCTGAGACGGTGGCGCCAGACGTATGCCATTCGCACGACTTCTGCGACGCCAACATGGTCATCTACGCGGTCTTCCTTCGCCACGGGATGGGCCCAGCAAGCGAAGGCGGCATGAGTTGCACGGCGCGTGTGGAACCAAGCGTGGAACCTGGCCAAGTCGCGGGACTTTCGAGTCGAGTGCTGAGGCTGCGCTCGCCGCCTACTTGCGCGGCGACGACATGAAGGCGTAGATGATCTCAGCGATCTGCTTGGCCAGCAGTGGCGGGACCGCGTTGCCGATCTGCCCGTATTGCTCGGTGCGGTTTCCCTCGAAGAAGTAGTTGTCTGGAAAGGTCTGCAGGCGGGCTGCCTCGCGCGCCGTCAAGCTACGACATTGCGCAGGGTCCGGATGGATGTAGTAATGCCCATCCTTCTTGATGTGCGCCACTACCGTGGACGATGGAAACTTGCCCATCTGCACGCGAAAACGATCCTTGAATGGGATCGTCTCCTCGTCCACGTTCACATGGTCGGGAAGGAGATTTGGCGGAAAGTTGCGCAGGTCAGGAGGGTAGTTCTGCGTGGCTGCGAAACACGCTGCGAACAGGTAGCGGTGCAGGTCAGATCGCATATGGCTGCGTGTTTCGTGTTGCAGGACGCCTCCAAGCTTGTTATCCAGAAACCACTCCCGCAGCGGCCTGGGCATTGCCTCGCCTGGAGCCACATCCTTGGGGATGAAGCTCGCGCCGAAGGTTGTCTGCTTCTCAGCTTCCTTGATGAACTTTTCCATGGCCGCCTCGATATCGCTGCGTACTGGAATACGCCAGCCTTTGAGCGATGACGGCGCTTCCCGCAGGGCTCTTACCCAAGCCTCTTGCGAATCCGGCTCCCTGGACAGGCGACTGCGCAGAGGCGGTAAGCCAGCGAGTGCGGCGCTCACGCCCACCTTCTTCTCCACCTTCGTGAGCAGGAAGCGCTCGGGGCTCTCGGCCAGCGCTGGTGTTGCCTCGGCCACGTCGGAGCGGATACCGAAGAGGATGACACGGTGGCGGCTCTGCGGGATGCCGTAATCGTCAGCCTCGATCACATAGTCGTTGGGGTCGAGCTCCTCCCCTTCGGTCTTGTGGACCACGAGCGAGCGGACCTCGTAGCTGAGGTTCCCCCGCGGCGATTTGAGGTCGGCGAGGATTTTTTCGAAAATGCGCTTGCCCGAGTTCGTGGAGTTGAGCATTCCCTTGACGTTCTCCATTACGAAGACGGCGGGGGCGAACTCCTGGATGATCCGCAGATATTCGGTGTAGAGGAAGTGCTTGGCGTCGGCCTCGAACTTCTTCGGGTCCTTACGGCGCAGGCGCGACCGCCCCGCCATCGAGTACGCCTGGCACGGGGGGCCGCCAATAAGTACCCAGTCGGTCCGCGTACCCAGAACCTCTCGGATCCAGCCGTCCACCTCCTTGGCCGGCGTAACGCCGAGTTCCGCGCAGCGCGCCTCCCTGGCGGCGTGTTCGGCAGCATCCTTGATATCGGGGTGGTCAAGGAACGCCTCGCGGGTGATCTTGCCGCGAACGTAGTCGTAGTAGCAGTCGGGGACCTTGCCCTTGGGGAACTTGCGGAAGATTGCCCGCAGCAGCAGCGTCCGATGGGCGATCGGGTCCTTCTCCACGGATACCTTGACGGAGAAACGCCGCACGCCATTTTCGTCAAGGATGGACGAAAATCCTTCGCACAAGCCTCCTGGCCCGGCGAACAAATCGATCACCGGAATCTCACTATACCGCGACATCAGTTCCCTTTCTCGCTTCAATTGAAGTATCTGGAAAAGCACTCGGTGCCGCGAAAAAGAACGCCAGCACGAGGCCCGAATCCAACGTCAACTCACGCCATCTTCTTGCGAATAGGCACGACCTTCTCCCCGGAGTTCCGTAAACCATCCAGGTAATCAGCCCACGCCTGCATCATTTTCTTGCGCTCTGGAAGGTGTGCGGTGCGATTGTAGGCACGTCCCAGCGGATCGCGTACGGCATGCGCAAGCTGGTGCTCGATGTAGTCGGGGCGGAAGCCCAGCACCTCATCCAGGACGGTGCGCGCCATCGCGCGAAAGCCGTGACCGACGATGGTCTCGCCATCGAAGCCAAGGTTGCGCAAGGCAGCATTGATTGTGTTCTCGCTCATCGGCCTGTCAGAGCTGCGGACGCCAGGGAACACGTAGTCGCTGCGCTTGGTGAGCGGCCACAAATCCTGCAGCACGGTCACGACCTGGCTTGACAGTGGAACGATATGTGGCGTCTTGGTCTTGCTGGTGATGTAGCGCCACTCGGCGGCACCCAGGTCGATATCGGCCCACTTGGCATGCCGCAGCTCGCCGGGACGCACGAAGAGCATGGGAGCAAGTTTGAGGGCTGCCTGCGTCACCGCGGCGCCTTGGTAGGCCCACAGTGCGCGCAAAAGATGGCCAATCTGCTCGGGGTCCGTGAGACTGGCAAAGTGCCTGGTCTGGGGTTGCTCCAGGGCGCCGGCCAGGTTGTCGGCCGGGTTCCTTTCGGCGCGGCCCGTGGCGATGGCGTAGCGGAACACTCGGCCGGCATGGGCACGGGCCCGATGAGCAGTCTCAATGACACCGCGCTGCTCCAGCTTCCGCAGGGCAGCCAGCAGGATGGGGGCGCTCACTTCGGTGATGGGCATGTCGGTAATGGATGCCAGATCCTTCTCGATCAGCCGGCGCTCGCGCTTGACCGAGCCGGGACTCAGGCCTTCCTTTGCGCGCTTGGTCAGCAGCTCCAGTCCGATGGCGCCGAACGTGGTGTTCATGCGCTCGGCCTGGACGGCTCGCTCGACGCGCGCGACATGGGCCGGGTTGGCTCCACCCTTCAGCAGCACGCGCAGCTTGTCGCGCTCCGCGCGTGCCTGCATCAGTGACATGGCCGGGTATTCGTCGATGGTCACGATGCTTGGCTTGCCGGCATAGCGATAACGGTAGCGCCACGCCTTTGAGCCGGTGGGGCGCACCTCTATGCACAGGCCGTTCGAGTCGGCCACTCGAAAGGCGGTCTCCCGGGGTTTCAGCGCGCGAAGCTTGGCGTCCGTGAGCATGTGAGTCAGAAGTTTGTGAGTCGGAGCGACCCACTGCCGCTCTGCGACTCACAGCCTGACTCACTTTATTGCCGGATGCAACTGGACACCGCTGGACTTCAGCGGACTGTAAGTAGCTATTTACAGGTAATTTCCTGCGGGCCCTGGGGCGATCTGGACATCCTTGGACTTGTTTTTGGTGGGCCCACCAGGATTCGAACCTGGAACCAAAGGATTATGAGTCCTCTGCTCTAACCGTTGAGCTATAGGCCCGGAAGCGTCCGGAGCGGGCGGGCGATGCGTCGGCCGCCGGCTTGGCGCCTCTGGCGTGCATGCAGAGGAAGGCGCCGAGACGGGCGTGAGTTTACCGGTCGGGGCGGTGGGCTGTCTGCCCGGGGCGGTAGACGGGGCCGAGAATTGCGCTCGGCCTGTGGCCTCAGCGCGTTAGGCGGCAAGGATTGCACCTGATCGGTGCGCATCCTTGGCATCCTCATGGGGTTGCGGCTCAGGTGCTGACAGTGGGTCGGGAAAGCGTCGGGACTGAAGTCCCTCCCACAACAGCCGGCTTCTCTCCGAAAAGCCGGCTGTTTCCGCCCACTCGCCGCGGCCCCTTCTGCTTTCTCGCCCTATTCCTCCACTCCCAGCACCAGCACCGCCAGCGGCGGAATGGTCAGCACCAGCGACGCCGGATGCCCATGCGCACCGACGTTCTCGGCCCGCACGCTGCCGCCGTTGCCGATGTTGCTGCCGCCGTAGATTTCGCTGTCGGAGTTCAACAGCTCGCGCCAGCGGCCGCCGCGGGGGACGCCGATGCGGTAACCGTGATGCACCTGCGGGGTGAGGTTGGCCACCACCAGCAGCGGGGTGTCGCCGCTGCGGGCCTTGCGCAGGTAGGCGAACAGGCTGTTGCCGGCGTCGTCGCCGATGACCCAGGCGAAACCTTCCGGTTCGTCGTCGCGGGCATGCAGTGCGGGGTGCTCGGCGTAGAGGCGGTTGAGGTCGCGGACCAGGCGCTGGATGCCGCGGTGGTTGGGTTGGTCGAGCAGGTGCCAGGGCAGCGCGGCGTCGTGGTTCCACTCGGTGGGCTGGGCGATTTCGCAACCCATGAACAGCAGTTTGCGCCCGGGGTGGGTGTACATGTAGCCGAGGTAGGCGCGCAGGTTGGCGAAGCGCTGCCAGTCGTCGCCGGGCATGCGCCCAAGCAGGGAGCGCTTGCCGTGCACCACTTCGTCGTGGGAGATGGGCAACATGAAACGCTCGGAATACGCGTAGACCATGCTGAAGGTCATCTCGCCGTGGTGGTAGCGGCGGTAGATCGGGTCCAGTTCGATGTAGTGCAGGCTGTCGTGCATCCAGCCCATGTTCCACTTGTAGTCGAAGCCCAGGCCACCGTGGGCGAGGTCGGCGGTGACGCCGGGCCAGGCGGTGGATTCTTCGGCGATGGTCATGGCACCGGGTGCCTGCTCGGCCACCACCTGGTTGAGCCGACGCAGGAAGGCGATACTTTCGTAGTTCTCGCGGCCGCCGTGGATGTTGGGCACCCACTCGCCGGCGTTGCGGCTGTAGTCGCGGTAGAGCATGGAGGCGACCGCGTCCACGCGCAGGCCGTCGACGTGGTAACGCTGCAGGAACTCCAACGCGCTGGCGATCAGGAAGCCGGAGACTTCGCGGCGGCCGTGGTTGTAGATGAGGGTGTTCCAGTCGCGGTGGAAACCTTCGCGCGGGTCGGCGTGTTCGTACAGGGCGGTGCCGTCGAAGTGGGCCAGGCCGTGCGCGTCAGTGGGGAAATGCGCCGGCACCCAGTCGACGATGACGCCGATGTCCTCGCGGTGGCAGCGATCGACGAAGCGGGCGAAGCCCTCCGGGCTGCCGAAGCGCGCGGTGGGCGCGAACAGGCCCAGCGGCTGGTAGCCCCAGGAGCCACCGAACGGATGCTCGGTGACCGGCAGCAGTTCGATGTGGGTGAAGCCCATGTCGGCCACGTAGGGAATCAGCCGCTCGGCCAGTGCGTCCCAGTCGAGCATGCTGCCGTCGGTGGCGTGCATCCACGAGCCGGCGTGCACTTCGTACACGCTGATCGGCGCCTGCGGGGCGTGGCGGCGCGCGCGGGTGGCCATCCAGGCGTCGTCGCGCCACTGGAACGGCGCGGGGTCGGCGACGATGGAGGCGGTGCCGGGCGCCAGTTCGGCCTGGCGCGCGACCGGGTCGGCCTTGGCCGGCAGTTCTTCGCCGCGCGGGCCGCGCAGGGCGAACTTGTAGCGCGCGCCGGGGCCGACGCCGGGCACGAACAGCTCCCACACGCCGGCCTGGTGGCGCAGGCGCATCGGGTGGCGGCGCGCGTCCCAGCTGTTGAAGTCGCCGATCACCGCCACGCGCGAGGCGTTCGGCGCCCACACCGCGAAGCGGGTGCCGCGTTCGCCGTCGACCTCGACCACGTTGGCGCCCAGCGCATCGGCAAGGTGCAGGTGATGGCCTTCGGCGATCAGGTGCAGGTCGAAGTCGCTGAGCTGCGGGCCGAAGGCGTAGGCGTCGGCGGTGTCCTGCTCGCCGCCGGGCCAGCGGATGCGCAGGCGGTAGCGGCCTTCGTGCGGCAGCTCGGCGTGGAAGAAGCCCTCCGGCCCGTGCTGCAGCGGCACTTCGCTGCCGTCCTCCAGCACCGCCACCACCGCATCGGCGCCCGGCTGGTAGCTGCGCAGCACCCGCGCGTTGCCGAGGCGATGCACACCCAGCACGGCGAACGGGTCGCCATGGCGCGCGGTGGCGAAGGCACGTTGCGTCGCGTCGTCCCAGACGTGGACGGCATCACTCATCGAATCGACTCCTGGGGCGCGGGAAAGCGGTCGAGTATGCGAAACAGTCCCTGTATGGGCACCATGATCCATGCCGGGCGGTTGGCGGCCTCGTAGCGAATTTCATAACAGGCCTTCTCGATCTGGAACAGCAAGGTGGTGGCCTCGAATGCGGCCGGCGCCACCCACGGATGCGGGCTGGCATCGAGCACGGCGCGGTAGGCGGTCAGGAAGGCGGCGCTGGCGCGGCTGCGGAACGCGGCCAGGAACGCCTCCTGCGCAGTATCCAGGCCGACGCCCACACGCGCGGCGGTGCCCTCCTCGCCGCGTGCGGAGACTTCGCTGGCGTAGTCGAGCGAGCGCAGGAAGCCGGCCACGTCGTGCAGCGGGCTGGCCTTGGCGCGGCGTTCGTCCAGCGACTTGGCCGGCTCGCCTTCGAAGTCGATCAGCACCACGTCGTCGAACGCGACCAGGATCTGGCCGAGATGGAAATCGCCGTGCACGCGGGTCAGCAGTGCGCCGGACAGCAGCGCAGGCGCCTGCTGCAACCAGGCATCCAGGTGCGCGCGTTCGGCCAGCAGGCTGTCGACCGCGGCGTGTTCGGCCGGGTCGTCGTTGGCATCGCGGTGCGCCAGCAACGTGTCCCACATGGCCTGCACTTCGTGCACCACGCCATTCACCACCTGCTGTGCGGCGGTCGCATCCACGCTCTGCGGCACGAAGGCCGGTGCATCGGTGGGCTGCGCCAGCAAGGCATGCAGTTCCGCCAGGCGCCGTCCCACGATCGCCGCAAAGGCGTCGTAGCTCGCCACGATCTCCAGCCGCGCGGCATCGTCCTGTGCCGCGTCGTATTCCTCGGCGCTACGCGACAGGTGATCCAGGGTCCAGCGCCACGCATCGCCCTGGTTGCGCACGAAGCCCTGCAGCAGGGCCAGCGTGGTCTCGCTGCCGTCGGCCTCGACGCGGGCGACGTGGCCCAGCAGCGGCGCCGCGTTGGCGTAGCCCAGCGCGGTGAGGCGCTCGCCGATCTCGATCTCCGGGTTGATGCCGGCCGACACGCGGCGCAGCAGCTTGAACACCGCCGCGTCGCCGACGATCAGCGAACTGTTGCTCTGCTCGGCAGACAGCCAGCGGATCTCCGGGTCGGCAGGGATGTTCACGCGCTGCAATGCGGGCGTCGGGCAGAAGCGGATGCGCTCGGCGCCGGCTTCATTGCCTGCCTCGCCATCCACGCGCAGTTCCGCATTGTCGCGCAGCGCGGCGAGCATGCTCAGGGTGAAGGGCTTCAGCGCGAAGGCATCGGTCAGGTAGCCGACCTCGCGGCCGTGGCGCACGCGTGCCAGCGCCAGTTGCTCGGCCAGCACGCTCGGCTGCTCGCGCTCCCAGACGATGCCCAACGGCAGGATGTAGCGCTCGTGCGCGCCGTCGTCCAGCTCAGCTTCGATCTCCAGCAGGGTCAGGCCGTCGCCGCCGGACAGCGGCGTGCGCCGTGCGATGCGCACGCTGCGCAGCGCGCGGTCCTTGGCCGCGAACCAACGCCGGGTGGTGAGCCACGCCGGCAGGATGTCGCGCTCCAGCGTCGGCAGATGCGACTGCAGGCCGGCGCTGTCCACGGTGCTGCGCAGTACCAGGGTCTGGTAATCGGGCAGCGGCACCGGCGCCGGCACGTGCCAGTCCGGCAGGGTCGCGTTGCCGACCAACTGGAAGGCATAGAACCCGAACGCCGGCACGGTGAGCAGATAGGTCAGGCGCCCGATCGGCGGGAAGCTGCCGCCGCCGAGGATGTCCACCGGCACCCGGCCCTCGAACTCGGACAGGTCCAGTTCCACCGCCTGCAGCGTGTGCGAGAGGTTGGCCACGCACAGCACCGTCTCGTCCTCGTGGCAGCGCAGGTAGGCGAGCAGGCGGCGATTGCCGGGATACAAAAAGCGCAGCGTGCCGCGGCCGAATGCGCGGTAGCGCTTGCGCACCGACAGGATGCGCCGGGTCCAGGTCAGCAGCGAATACTGGTCGCGTTGCTGCGCCTCCACGTTCACCGCCTGGAAGCCGTACAGCGGATCCATGATCGGCGGCAGCACCAGCGCCGCGGGATCGGCGCGCGAGAAACCGCCATTGCGGTCGATCGACCATTGCATCGGCGTGCGCACGCCGTCGCGGTCACCGAGGTGGATGTTGTCGCCCATGCCGATCTCGTCGCCGTAGTACAGCACCGGCGTGCCGGGCATGCTCAGCAGCAGCGAGGTCATCAGCTCGATGCGGCGGCGGTCGCGCTCCAGCAGCGGCGCCAGGCGCCGGCGGATGCCGAGGTTGATGCGCGCGCGGCGGTCGGCGGCATAGGTCTGCCACAGGTAGTCGCGCTCGGAGTCGGTGACCATCTCCAGAGTCAACTCGTCGTGGTTGCGCAGGAAGATCGCCCACTGGCAGCTCTCCGGAATCTCCGGGGTCTGGCGCATGATGTCGGTGATCGGGAAGCGGTCCTCGCGCGCGATCGCCATGTACATGCGCGGCATCAGCGGGAAGTGGAACGCCATGTGGCACTCGTCGGCGTTCTCGCCGAAGTACTGTTGGGTGTCCTCCGGCCACATGTTGGCCTCGGCCAGCAGCATGCGGTCGGGGTATTCGGCATCGAGCGTGGCGCGGATGCGGCGCAGGATGGCGTGGGTCTCGGGCAGGTTCTCGTTGGAGGTGCCATCGCGCTCGATCAGGTACGGCACCGCGTCCAGGCGCAGCCCGTCCACGCCCAGGTCCAGCCAGAAACGCATCACTTCCAGCACGGCTTCCAACACGGCCGGGTTATCGAAGTTCAGGTCCGGCTGGTGCGAGTAGAAGCGGTGCCAGAAGTATTGGCCGGCTTCCGGGTCCCAGGTCCAGTTGGACTTCTCGGTGTCGCAGAAGATGATGCGGGTGCCGGCGTAGTCCTGGTCGCTGTCGGACCACACGTAGAACGCGCGCTCCGGCGAGCCGGCCGGGGCCATGCGCGCACGCTGGAACCAGGGATGCTGGTCGGAAGTGTGGTTGATCACCAGTTCGGTGACGATGCGGATGCCGCGCGCGTGCGCCTGCTCCACGAAGCGCTGGAAGTCGGCGATGCTGCCGTAGTCCGGATGCACCGCCATGTACTCGGCGATGTCGTAGCCGTCGTCGCGGCGCGGGCTGGGGTAGAACGGCAGCAGCCAGATCGTGTCCACGCCCAGGTCGGCGATGTAGTCGAGCTTGGAGATCAGCCCGGGAAAGTCGCCGATGCCGTCGTCGTTGGAGTCGAAGAACGACTTGACGTGCACCTGGTAGATGATCGCGTCCTTGTACCAGCGCGCATCGCCGGCCGGTGCGCGCGGCTCGAGTTGGGGAGACGACGGCGCGGCGACATTCATGCAGGAACTCCGGCGCGGATGCGCCACAGGGAGAACGGCCGCGACGGATCGAGGCGGATGTGTTGGGTCTTGCCGTACCAGGTGAAGTCGTGGCCGTCCCACAGGTCTCGCACGGCGACGCTGGCGTGGTCGGGCAGGCCCAGCTCCCACAGCGGCACTTCGATCTGCGCGTTCTGCGCCGCATGCGGATCCAGGCTCACCGCCACCAGCACCAGGCTGCGCCCGCGCGCCAGATGCGCTTCATCGAGGAACTTGCCGAAGTACAGCACCTGCTCGTTGTGCGCGACGTAGAAGCGCGTGCCCAGGTGCGACTGCAGCTCCGGATGCTGGCGGCGCAGCAGGTTGAGGCGGGTGATCTCCTCGACGATGTCGCCCGGCGCGCGCTCGGGCCACACGCGCAACTGGTATTTCTCCGAGTCGAGGTATTCCTCCTTGCCCGGCAGCGGCGTGGCCTCGCACAGCTCGAAGCCCTGGTACATGCCCCACAGCCCGGACAGCGTGGTCGCCAGCGCGGCGCGGATCAGGTGCCCGCTGCGCCCGCTGTGCTGCAGGAACAGCGGATTGATGTCGGGCGTGTTGACGAAGAAGTGCGGACGGAAGCACTCGCTGGGCGCGCCGCTGTTGAGTTCCTCGATGTAGGCCTGCAGTTCGGCCTTGTGCTGGCGCCAGGTGAAGTAGGTGTAGGACTGCGAGAAGCCGACCTTTGCCAGCCGGTACATCGGCTTGGGCCGGGTGAAGGCCTCGGACAGGAACACCACCTGCGGATGGCGCCCGCGCACCTCGGCGATCAACCATTCCCAGAACGGGAACGGCTTGGTGTGCGGGTTGTCGACGCGGAACAGAGTGACGCCTTCGTTGACCCAGAACAGCACCGCATCGCGCAGCGCGTTCCACAGCGCCGGCACCGCGCCGCTGGCGTAGAAGTCGACGTTGACGATGTCCTGGTACTTCTTCGGCGGGTTCTCCGCGTACGGGATGGAGCCGTCGGCGCGCCAGGTGAACCAGTCCGGGTGATCGCGCAGCCACGGATGGTCTGGGGCGCACTGGATGGCGAAGTCCAGCGCCAGCTCCAGGCCGTGCGCGGCCGCGGCCGCGCGCAGGCGGCGGAAGCCCTCGAGCCCGCCCAACTCGGGATGCACCTCGGTATGCCCGCCCTCGGCCGAACCGATCGCATACGGGCTGCCGGGTTCGCCCGGCTCGGCGGTCACCGCGTTGTTGCGGCCCTTGCGGTTCTTCTCGCCGATGGGATGGATCGGCGGCATGTACAGCACGTCGAAGCCCATCGCCTGGATGTGCGGCAGCCGCGCGATCACGTCGTCGAAGGTGCCGTGGCGCTGCGGATCGCCGCTCTGAGAGCGCGGGAACAGTTCGTACCAACTGGCGAAGTGCGCGGCGCGGCGTTCGGCCTCGACCCGGAAGGTCATCGGGTATTCGGTGCGGAACGGCTTGGCGTCGGCGCGCGCCATCGCCTCGGCGGTCTCGGGCTCGAGCAGCAGCTGCGCCTTCTCGGCCAGGACATCGGTGCGGGCGATGCGGGTAGCGATGGCCTTCAGCCGCGTGGCCAGCGCGCCGCGGCTGCGCCCGCGCGCCGCCTCGACCTGGACCAGCGCCTCCTGCACGTCCACCGGCAGCAGCGTGCCGGCGGCGCGCTTCTTTTCCAGGTCGGCATGGGTGGTGGCGTACACATCGCGCCAGGCCTCGATGCGGAATTCGTAGCGGCCCAGGCGCTGCAGCGGGAACTCGCCGCGCCAGCGGTCGTTGCCGAGCGCGCGCATCGGCGTGCTGGACCAGGTGCGCGCATCGGCGGCGCGCCACAGCAACGCCACCGCGATGCGGTCATGACCGTCGCAGAAGGCATCGGCTTCCACGCACACGCGGTCGCCGACGGTGCGCTTGACCGGGAAGCGCCCGTCGTCGACCGACGGCGTCACCGCCTCGATGCACACCCGCGCCTCGCCGGCGGCGACCTCGGCCGGTGTGCGTGCGCGCGCGGCGGTCAGCACCGGGCGCGCCGGCAGGCTGCGGTAGATGCGCACCTCGCCCGCTTCCAGGGTGCCGCCCTGCTCGCCCTGGATCGGCTCGCCATGGTCGCTGAGCAGGCCCTCGCTGTCGCCGAGCAGGCGCAGCAGCGCCGGCCCCGGTACCGGCAGCAAGTGGTCGCGGTCGCTGTTGAGCAGCACCAGCCATGGCGCGGCGTCCAGCGGTTCCACCGCCACCGCGGTGAGCGCGCCGTCGCGCAGCAGCGGGCGCAGACGCAGCGATGCGACCGGCGTGGACGCATCGCTCTCGGTGGATCCGTGCTGCGCAGGCGCGGTCTGCCCGTGTTCCGTCGATGTGTCCTGCGCGGCGATCGCCCAGGTCCCACCGAAGGCGGCGGCCAGGCGCTGCCGCTGCGCGCGCGGCAAGGGCAGTGGCGTATCCGAAGCCGTCTCGGCGTCGACGGTAGCGACCACGCGGCGGGCCAGCGCACGCAGTGCGCTGTCTTCATCGAAGAACCAGTCGCCGCGGCCGTCCCACCAGGCCAGGGAGGAGAACGCGGCATCGAAGCCGGCGCCAGCCAGGCCGCGCAAGGCGTCCAGCCCCAAGCCGGGCGTCCAGGCCAGCAGCCGCGCCTGCGGCGCCTGTGCGTGGACCCCGTCGATCAGCGTGCGCCACAACGGCGCCGGAATGCGCTCTGGCTGCAGCACGCGGAAGCCGGCCACGCCGCTGCGCAGCCAGTCGACCAGGCGCGCGCTCCACCACTGCGCCAGTCCCGCCCCTTCTTCCGCAGAGGCGAAGCGGCCCACCGCAATATCCGGCGCGGCACGTTCGGCGCGCGGATCCGGCAGCGCCGAGCTGCGCGCGCGGAACCAGTGTGGGTGTTCCTGCAGCAGGCGGCTGCCGCCGCCGATCTCGTCGATGCGCAGATCCAGCAGCACGCGCAGCCCGTGCTGCTCGGCGCGCTGCAGCCAGTGGCGCAACTGTGTCTGGCCCGCCGCGTCGTCGGCTGTGGGGTCGTGAAGACGGCCCTGTGCATCCTGCGCGAACGGATTGGGCAAGACGATGTGATCGCAGCCCTGTGCCTGCGCCGCCGCCATGGCCGCGTCCAGCGCGGCCGCATCGTGAGGAGGAAAGAGGGACAGCAGGCAGACATGCATTCGGAAGATCCCGTTCGACGAATGAGAAGGACACGTCGCCTCTGCGCGCCGTTGCCGGCAGCGCCGATCGCGCCGTCGCATGGCAACGGCATCGGAATGGGACAGGCCTGCACGCGGTCGCGCTTGCAGTCATCGCGACGGTGCCGGCGCACCCGGTCCGCGCGATGCGATGCAGCCGCGCTACAAGACCACGAACGCCGCAAATGGAATGTGTGGATGACATTAAATACGCGTGCATGTGATGCGACGCGGGGTGACGGGGCGTAGCGGCGCACGCTGCGCAACGCCAAACGCGACGCATGTCACGCCGAATTCACGCGATACTGACGCTCGCGCTTGCGTCGCGCACGAGGACTCAGCGCGGCGCAGAGGCCTCGGCCGTCATCCATGCTCAGACTCACCCTGGCGCGGCTTCAACGCTTCTCCGAACTTACTGCCACTAAACTCCAGCCGGACGCCGCCGGCCCTTGGGACTTAACTGTCATGCCGCCGCGACGTGCGAAGTGATGTGCTTCCCGATGGCGCAAATGCTTCGGGACTGAAGTCCCTCCCACAGTGCACCCGGCAGGCTCGCCGCAAGCCCCTGTAGGAGCGGCTTCAGCCGCGACAGGCTTTACCGGTAATGCCTCATCGCGGCTGAAGCCGCTCCTACGGGACACCTCCCCAAATACTGGAGATGCCTTTTCACTCGCTCATCGAATAGGCACGCTCGGCGCCGGCCGCCGCCCACGCGGTGTTGGGCGTGGCCTGCAGGGTGAAGCGCAGTTCGCCGCCGGCCATGAGTTCCTCATGGCGCAGGAACGCGCGGTTCAACGGACGCCCGTTGAGCGTGACGCCACCGACGTAGGGATGCGCATCGTCCAGACCATCGGCGATCACCGTGAAGCGCTTGCCGTTGGGCAGCGCGAGGGTGGCGCGCGGCAGGAACGGGCGGCCGAGGATGTACTGGTTGCTGGCCGGCGCCACCGGGTAGAAGCCTAGTACGGTGAACACGTACCAGGCCGACATCTGCCCCATGTCGTCGTTGCCGGCCAGGCCGTCCGGGCGCGCGGCGTACTGGCTGCGCATGATCTGCTGCAGCCGCGCCTGGGTGCGCCAGGGCTGCCCGGCGTAGGCATACAGATAGGCGACGTGATGGCTGGGCTCGTTGCCGTGCGCATACCAGCCGATCAGCCCGGTGATGTCCTCCATGTGCGCGAACACCTTGGGATCGACCTTGGCGTCGAACACCTGGTCCAGCCGCGCCAGCAGCTTGTCGTCGCCGCCATGCGCACGCGCCAGGCCGGCCACGTCCTGCGGCACGTACCAGGAGTACTGCCAGGCGTTGCCTTCGGTGTAGTCGGTGCCGTAGCCGCTGGCGTCCGGATCGAACGGGGTGCGGAAGCTGCCGTCGCGCTGGCGCGCGCGCATGAAGCCGGTGTCCGGATCGAAGGCGTTGCGCCAGTTGCCGGCGCGCTTGGCAAAGGCGGCGGCGAGCTCGCTGCGGCCCATCTCCTTGGCCATGCGCGCGATGGTCCAGTCGTCGAAGGCGTATTCCAGGGTCTTGGAGGCGGCCTCGCCTTCCTCGTCGATCGGCACGTAGCCGAGTTCGCGGTACTGGGCGATGCCGTCGTAGGGGCCGTAGTTGGCGCTGGCCACCATGGCCTTGAGCGCGGCGTCGGTGTCGTAGCCGCGGATGCCCTTCATGTACGCGTCGGCGATCACCGGCACCGCGTGGTAGCCGATCATGCACCAGGTCTCCAGGCCGTGGAACGCCCACACCGGCAGCACACCGTAGGGGCTTTCGCGCTGGTGCGCGAGCAGCGAGTTGACGATGTCGTTGGTGCGTTGCGGCGGCTGCACGATGGTCAGCAGCGGATGCAGCGCGCGGTAGGTGTCCCACAGCGAGAACGTCGAATAGTGGGTGTAGCCCTGCGCCTGGTGCACGGCGTTGTCCGGCCCGCGATAGCGGCCCTCGCTGTCCATGAACAGGGTCGGGCCGAGCAGGCTGTGGTACAGCGCGGTGTAGAACTGGGTGCGCTGCGCGGGCGGCGCGTCGACCTCCACCGCGCCCAGCGCCTGCGCCCATTGCGCACGCGCGGCGCGGCGCACGCCGTCGAAATCCCAGCCCGGCACTTCGGCGTCGAGATTGGCGATGGCGCTGTCCTCGCTGACCGGCGAAATCGCCACCTTCACCAGTAGTGGCCCGCGCAGGGCGTCGCCGAAGTCGAACGATCCCACCAGTTGCCGGCCTTCGATCTGCGCGCGCTGGGTGGGGTCGTTGTCGCCCGGAGGCGGAAAGCCCTTGTAGGGAATGTCCTGCTCGGTGTTGTGGAAGGCATGGCCGCGCAACGGCTGCGAGAAGCGCAGGGCGAAGTACAGCTGCCGCCCCGGCGCCCAGCCGCGGGTCTCGCGGAAGCCGGTGACGGTGCCGTCGGCGCGCAGGCGCAGCCGCGACCAGCTGATCTTGCCCGGGTAGTCGTACAGGCTGGTGCGCAGGTCCAGCAGCACGTGCGCCGGCTGTCCGGCCGGGTAGGTGTAGCGGTGCACGCCGACGCGGGCGCTGGCGGTGAGTTCGGCGCGCACCTTGTAGTCGTCCAGGGTCACCGCGTAGTAGCCCGGCTCGGCGCGCTCGTCGTCGTGGCGGAAGCGCGCGCTGTAGCCGCTGCCGGGTGTGTCCGGGTCGCCACGCTCCAGCCGCACCGCGCCGCTGATCGGCATCAGCAGCACGTCGCCCAGGTCGGAGTGGCCGGTGCCGGAGAAATGCGTATGCGAGAAACCGACCAGGCTGCGGTCGTCGTAGCGGTAGCCGGCCGCCCAGCCGTAGGCGTCCTTGCGCGGCTGGATGCGCGTGTCCGGACTCAACTGGACCATGCCGAACGGCACCGTGGCGCCGGGATAGGTGTGGCCCTCGCCGCCAGTGCCGATGAAAGGGTCCACCGCGGCCACCGCACGCTCGCCGGCGTCACCGCCCGCCGCTGCGACGGCGGATGCGATCGGCCACAGCGCGGCCAGCAGCAGTGCGGCAGCGCCGCCCAGCGTCCTCGAGCTGCGCATGGCAGGCTCCCCGTATCGAATCGATCCAAACGGATAGCACAAAGCCACTGCAATGCCTTGCTGCACTGCAAAATGCGGATCCGGTGACGACAGCGCAGGATGAGCGACCTTTTGAACCGGTCTAATGCGCCGTGGCGCCTTCTTCCTCCGACAAACGCGTCACCGTGTCCGACATCGCCGCTGCCTGCGGCGTGTCGCGGGCGACCGTGTCACTGGTGCTGCGCAACAGCCCGCTGGTGCATGCGGACACGCGCGCGCGGGTGGCGGCGGAGATCGCCCGCCAGGGCTACGTCTACCACCGCGGCGCGGCCAGCCTGCGCGGCCGCGCGTCCAATGCGGTGGCGCTGGTGGTCAACGACCTGGCCAATCCATTCTTCGCCGAGTTCGCCGGTGGCGTCGACGCAGCGCTGGCCGAGGCCGGCTACGTGATGCTGATGGGCAGCACCGGCGAATCGCCGGAGCGCCAGCAGACCGTGCTGGCCTCGCTGATCGAACACCATCCGGCGGCGATGATCCTTTCGCCCACCGAGAACACCGACGCGGCGCGCCTGCGCCAGTTGCTGGGGCCGCGCCTGCCGGTGCTGCTGTTCAATCGTGCGCTGGACGGCGATTGGCCGCTGCTGGCGCTGGACAACCGGCGTGGCGCGCGCCTGGCCACCGAACACCTGCTGGCGCAGGGCCACCGTACCATCGCCTTCTTCGGCGGCCACCGCCAGTCCAGTTCCTGCGCCGAGCGCCGCGCCGGCTACCGCGAGGCGCTGGCCGCCGCCGGCATCGCGGTCGACCCGGCGTGGCTGATCGAATGCGCGCCGACCCGGCTGGAAGCCGCGCGCCAGGCCGGCGCGCTGTGCGCGCGCGACCCGCTGCCGACCGCGCTGGTCTGCTACAACGACGTGGTCGCGCTGGGCCTGGCCAGCGGCCTGGCCGAACGTGGCCGCATCGCCGGCCGCGACTACGCGCTGATCGGCTTCGACGACATCCCCGAAGCCGCCGTCGCCACCCCGCCGCTGTCCACCGTCGCCGTCGCCCCGCGCGAGCGCGGCATGCAGGCCGCGCGCCTGGTGCTGGACGCGCTGCGCCACCGCCAGGCCCTGCCTGCGCTTACCATCGCCCCCGCCCGGCTGTGCCTGCGCGCCAGCAGCCGGGTCGCCCTCTCGCCCGTTCCCGGAGTCGCTGCATGAGCCGTCGCCCGCTGTCCAACACCGCCGCCATCGCGGTGGTCAGCATGATCTTCTTCACCTGGGGCGGCCTGACCAGCCTCAACGACGTGTTGATCCCGCATCTGAAAGCCGTGTTCCAGATGAACTACGCGCAGTCGATGCTCATCCAGTTCACCTTCTTCGGCGCCTACTTCCTGATGTCGGTGCCGGCCGGCGCGGTGGTGTCGCGGACCGGCTACAAGGCCAGCATCGTCATCGGCCTGGTGGTGGCGGCGATCGGCGCGGCGATGTTCTACCCGGCCGCGCGCCTGCCGTCCTATCCGCTGTTCCTGACCGCGCTGTTCGTGCTGGCCAGCGGCATCACCCTGCTGCAGGTGGCGGCCAATCCGTACATCAGCCTGATCGGCGCGCCGGAGAAGGCGCCGAGCCGACTCAACTTCGCCCAGGCGCTGAACTCGCTGGGCACCACCGTGTTCCCGTGGCTGATCGGCCCGCTGATCCTGGCCGGCGCGGTGCTCGGTGCCGACCAGCTGGCGGCGATGAATCCCGAGCAGTTGTCCGCCTATCGCATCGAGCAGGCACGCTCGGTGGAAATCCCCTACCTGATGCTGGCCGGCGGCCTGCTGTTGCTGGCGGTGTTCGTGCTGGTGATGCGGGTGCCGTCGCTGCGTGAGGACAACGATGCCAGCACCGAATCGCATCACAGCTTCGCCGACGCGCTGCGCCACCCGCACCTGCTGTGGGGCGTGGTGGCGATCTTCATGTACGTGGGCGCGGAAGTGTCGATCGGCAGCTTCCTGATCAACTACATCTCCGGCCCCACCACCGGCGGCCTGACCGAAGCCGCTGCCAGCCACTACCTGCCGTTCTACTGGGGCGGCGCGATGGTCGGCCGCTTCGCCGGCGCGGCGCTGCTGCAGTTCGTCCCGGCCCGCAAGCTGCTGGCGACCTTCGCCGGCATCGCCTCGCTGCTGCTGATCGCCACCATGCTCAGCACCGGCCACGTGGCGATGTGGAGCGTGATCGCGATCGGCCTGTTCAACTCGATCATGTTCCCGACCATCTTCACCGTCGCCATCGAACGCCTGGGCGTGCTCACCAGCAAGGCCTCCAGCCTGCTGATCATGGGCATCGTCGGTGGCGCCCTGGTGCCGCTGGCGCAGGGCGCGCTGGCCGACGCCATCGGCATCCAGCATGCCTTCGTGATCCCGCTGCTGTGCTACGCCTACATCGTCTGGTACGGCCTGCGCGGTTCGCGCCTGTCGGCCGAGCTGGCGGCGACCGCGCCGACCACCGCGCCGACCGCGCGCGTGATGCACTGATCCACTGATCCGTTTCCGGCACGGCGGCGCACACGCTGCCGCCGTGCGCCGTTGTCTTCCCTTCCCTCACCCAGCTCGCCAGCCAACCGTATGAACCTGCCCGCCACGCCCCTGCCCGACTTCGCCGACGCCGCCGTCCTGCGCGCGCACATCGCCGACACCATGGCCTTCTACCACCCGCGCGCGATCGACCCGGCGGGCGGCTTCTTCCACTACTTCCGCGACGACGGCAGCGTGTACGACGCCGGCCATCGCCACCTGGTCAGCAGCACCCGCTTCGTCTTCAACTACGCGATGGCGGCGATCGAATTCGCCGACTCGCCGCTGGCCGCCGAGTACCTGGACGCCGCGCGCCACGGCCTGCGCTACCTGCGCGAGGTGCACCGCGATACCGCCAGCGGCGGTTATGTGTGGACCCTGCGCGACGGCGTGGCCGAAGACCGCACCCAGCACGCCTACGGCGCCGCCTTCGTGCTGCTGGCCTACGCCACCGCGAAGAAGGCCGGCCTGGACACCGACGCGTGGATGGACGAGACCTGGCAGTTGCTGGAAACCCGCTACTGGGATGCCGCCGCCGGCCTGTACCGCGACGAGGCCACGCCGGAGTGGACGTTCTCCAGCTACCGCGGCCAGAACGCCAACATGCACCTGTGCGAAGCGCTGATCGCCGCCTACGAGGCCAGCGCCGAGCCGCGCTACCTGCAGCGCGCGCTGCTGCTGGCCGACCACATCACCCGCCGCCAGGCGGCACTGGCCGGCGGCCTGGTGTGGGAGCACTACGACGCCGACTGGCAGGTGGACTGGGACTACAACCGCGACAACCCCAAGCACCTGTTCCGGCCGTGGGGCTTCCAGCCCGGCCACCAGGTCGAGTGGTCCAAGCTGCTGGTGCTGCTGCACGGGCACCTGCAGGCCGCCACCGGCACCGCGCCGGCGTGGCTGCTGCCCACCGCGCGGCACCTGTTCGACACCGCCCTGGCGCACGGCTGGGACGCGCAGCATGGCGGCATCGTCTACGGCTTCGCCTCCGGCACCGAAGAGGCGCCGGTGGTCGGCGTGCCGGACGTGGCCGCGGCGCCGACCTACTTCTGCGACGACGACAAGTACTTCTGGGTGCAGGCCGAAGCCATCGCCGCGGCCTCGCGGCTGCTGGCCGCCACTGGCGATGCCGCGTATCGCGCCGCCTACGACACGCTGTGGGCGTACTCCTGGGACCACCTGGTCGACCACCGCTACGGCGCCTGGTTCCGCATCCTCAGCCGCGACAACCGCAGCTACAGCGACGAGAAGAGCCCGGCCGGCAAGACCGACTACCACACCATGGGCGCCTGCCACGACGTGCTGGCGGTGATGCGCGGCAGCAAGGCATTCGCGTAAGCGGATGCGACCTGCACAGGGGCGCCGGCGATCCGGCGCCGTATGTGTCGGTCGTAGGAGCGGCTTCAGCCGCGACCAGGCGTTCCCGGTAAAGCGGTCGCGGCTGAAGCCGCTCCTACAAAGGATGCGGCGCACCGTTCGATCCTGCATCTGCACCCACAAAAAAGCCCCGCACCTGGCGGGGCTTTTTCGTTGCCGCGAACCGCGCTCGATCAGTCGATGTCGAGGAAGCTGCGCAGCTGCTCGGAGCGGCTCGGGTGACGCAGCTTGCGCAGCGCCTTGGCCTCTATCTGGCGGATGCGCTCGCGGGTCACGTCGAACTGCTTGCCGACTTCCTCGAGGGTGTGGTCGGTGTTCATGTCGATGCCGAAGCGCATGCGCAGCACCTTGGCTTCCCGCGGGGTCAGGCCGGCGAGCACGTCGCGCACGGTCTCGGACAGGTTGATGTTGGTGGTGTTCTCGATCGGGGACTCCACGTTGGTGTCCTCGATGAAGTCGCCCAGATGCGAATCCTCGTCGTCGCCGATCGGGGTTTCCATCGAGATCGGCTCCTTGGCGATCTTCATCACCTTGCGGATCTTGTCCTCGGGCATGTCCATTTCCTTGGCCAGCTCCTCCGGGGTGGCCTCGCGGCCGTACTGCTGGAGCATCTGCCGGGAAATGCGGTTCAACTTGTTGATCGTCTCGATCATGTGCACCGGGATGCGGATGGTGCGCGCCTGGTCGGCGATCGAGCGGGTGATCGCCTGGCGGATCCACCAGGTGGCGTAGGTCGAGAACTTGTAGCCGCGGCGGTACTCGAACTTGTCCACCGCCTTCATCAGGCCGATGTTGCCTTCCTGGATCAGGTCGAGGAACTGCAGGCCGCGGTTGGTGTACTTCTTGGCGATGGAGATCACCAGGCGCAGGTTGGCCTCGACCATTTCCTTCTTGGCCTTGCGCGCCTTGGCTTCGCCATAGGCCATGGCGCGGCTGATTTCCTTCAGCTCGGCCAGGCTCAGGTAGGTGGCCTGCTCCACCGCCACAGTGGCTTCCTGCTCGGCGATGATCTGGTCCTTGACGTCGCGCAGCGCCGACGACCACTTCTGCTTGCGCTTGAGCGCATCGTCGACCCAGGCCACGTTGGTCTGGTTGCCTTCCCAGGAACGGATGAAGTCCTTGCGCGGCATGCGTGCCACGTGGGTGGCCAGATGCAGCACGCGGCGCTCGTGGTCCTTGACCTGGGCCATGGTGTCGCGCAGCTTGCGCACCAGCACGTCGGTCAGCGGCAGCGGCAGCTTCAGGGTGACGAACACCTCGGCGATGTCGTTGCGCAGCTTGGTGACCAGCTTGTGCTCGGCGCCGTTCTTGGCGTGGGCCTTCTTGAACTTGGCGTACTCGGTGGCCAGCACTTCCATGCGCCGCGCGACCTCGGCCGGGTCCGGACCGGTCGGGCCGGCATCTTCTTCGGCGGTGTCGACGTCCTCGTCGTCATCCTCGTCGGCATCGGCATCGGTGGCGCTGTCGTCGTCGGACACCGCGACCGGCGGGGCCGGCTCTTCCTCGATCAGGTCGTTGAAGCCGACCACGATCTCGGCCAGGCGCTTCTTGCCTTCCTTGTGCTGTTCGTAGTCCTCGAGCAGGGTCTCCACCGCCAGCGGGAACGCGCCCAGCGCGGCCTGCACCTGGCCGAGGCCTTCCTCGATGCGCTTGGCGATGGCGATCTCGCCTTCACGGGTCAGCAGTTCTACTGTGCCCATCTCGCGCATGTACATGCGCACCGGGTCGGTGGTACGGCCGCCTTCGGTGTCGAGCGCGGTCAGCGCCGCGGCGGCTTCTTCGGCCGCAGTGTCGTCGACTTCGCGGTTGCCGGTGTTGCCGTCGTTGAGGAGCAGGGTTTCGGCATCGGGCGCAACTTCATGGACATCGATGCCCATGCCGTTGATCATGCCGATGATGTCTTCGATCTGTTCGGGGTCGACCAGATCGTCGGGAAGATGGTCGTTGACTTCCGCGTAGGTCAGATAGCCCTGTTCCAGGCCCTTGCTGATCAGTTGCTTGATGTCGGATTGCTGGGCAGGACGTTCGTTGGCCATGAGTGCTCGCGCCACCGGCAGGTAGGTGAATGAGTGAACCTAGCATTATAACAGCCCGGACCGCCGCTTGCCGGACGAGGAGTCTGAACGGCTCCGCCAGGAACGCGCCGGCGTCTACGGCCGGAGCAGGAAAGTGACCGGGCCGTCGTTGACCAGGCTGACGACCATATGGGCACCGAAGCGGCCGGTTTCCACCCCCGGCGGGTGCTGCGCCCGGCATACCTCCAGCAACCGGTTGAAGCCGCGTTCAGCCTCGGCCGGCGGCGCCGCGGTGGTGAAGCTGGGCCGCATGCCCGAGCCGGTATCGGCGGCCAGGGTGAACTGGCTGACCAGCAGCAGGCCGCCGCCGGTGTCGCGCAGCGACCGGTTCATGCGCCCGCTGGCGTCGGAGAACACCCGGTAGCCGAGCAAGCGCTCGGCCATGCGCCGGATCCTGGCCTCGTCGTCGCCCGGCTCCAGCGCCACCAGCGCCAGCAGGCCGGGCCCGATCTGGCCCACGACCTCGCCATCGACGCTGACCGAGGCCTGGGTGACACGTTGGATCAGCGAGAGCATAAGGCGGGAATGGGGATTGGGGATTGGTCGCGCCGCGACGAACGGTTGCGATCGTGCGGCATCATCGCCGAATGGGGGAGATTGAGAAAGCGACAAGGCACGCAGGCGGCGATCCGCGACACCCGTCGGGCAGGCCAGATGCGCCGAGCGGATAAACTGGGCCGATGAAACCCGCCACGCTCGCTTCCCTGCTGTATCGCTGCGCCGCCGCCGTGGCGCGCCTGCCGTGGCCGTGGCTGCGCCGCCTGGCCGACGGCCTGGCCGGGCTGTGGCTGCGCCTGGACGCGCGCGAGAGCCGGGTGGTCCGGCGCAACCTGGAGCTGGCCTATCCGGAACTGCTGCCCAGCGAGCGCGTCGCCCTGCAGCGCGACGTGCTGCGCTCGACCGCGCGGCAGGCGTTCGAGACCCTGGCGCTGTGGACCCGGCCGCCGGAACAGAACCTGGCGCGACTGCGACTGCGCCACGGGCAGGAGCTGTACGACGCGGCGCTGGCCGCCGGCCGCGGGGTGATCGTGGCTGCGCCGCATTTCGGCAACTGGGAGCTGCTCAACCAGTGGCTGACCTCGCGCGGCGACATCGCCATCGTCTACAAGGCGCCGGAGTCGGCGGTCGGCGATGCCTTCCTGCAGTTGGTCCGCAGCGGCGAGCGGGTGCGCCAGGTGCGCGCCGAGGGCCCGGCGGTGCGGCAGTTGTTCAAGACGCTCAAGGACGGCGGCGCGGTCGGCATCCTGCCCGACCAGCAGCCCAAGGCCGGCGATGGCGTGTTCGCGCCGTTCTTCGGCGTGCCGGCGCTGACGATGACCCTGGTCAACCGCCTGGCCGAGCGCACCGGCGCGACCGTGCTGTTCGCCTGGTGCGAGCGCGTCGGCAACGACCTGGAGTTCGCCCTGCACGTGCAGCCGGCGCCGCCGGACATCGCCGATGCCGACCCGCTGCGCGCGGCCACCGCGCTCAATGCGGGCGTCGAGCGGGTGGCGCGGCGCGACCCTGCGCAGTACCAGTGGACCTACAAGCGCTACACCCTGCGCCCGGACCCGGCCGAGCCCAATCCCTACGCCACCGAGCGCCATCCGCACTAGGGCACTCGACCCGTGCCGAGCCGGCGCTAATCGTCGTGCGGCTGCGCCGGGCCGGCGAGGATGCGCTGGTAGAACGCCAGGTCCAGCCAGCGTCCGAACTTGAAGCCGGCCTCGCGCACGGTGCCGGCGTGCACGAAGCCCAGTTGCTCGTGCAGGGCGATGCTGCCGGCATTGCTGGCGTCGATGCCGCCGACCAGCACATGCACGCCGCGCGCCTCCGCAGTCTCGATCAGCGCCTGCAACAAGCGTCGCCCCGCGCCGCGGCCGCGATGGTCGCGGTGCACGTAGACCGAGTGCTCGACGCTGTACTTGAACGCCGGCCAGGCGCGGAAGGTGCCGTAGCTGGCGAAGCCGACCAGCGTGCCGTCGGCGTCCTCCAGGCCCAGCACCGGGAAGTTGCCGGCGCGCTTGGTCGCGAACCAGGCCGCCATGCTCTCCGGCGGGCGCGGCCGGTAGTCGTACAGGGCGGTGGAGTTGACGATGGCGTCGTTGAAGATCTCCAGGATCGCCATCGCGTGGCGCGGTTCGGTGCAATCGACGAGTTGCATGCGGGCGTGGGGCCGGAGGGACGCGATGCCGCACAGTAGCAAGCAACCGGCGGCGCGTGCACACCCGCCAAGCGCCGGCGGCATTGCCGGAAACGCTGCATCCGGTTGCATCGGCGGCGGAGTACGAGCGGGCACAGTGCGTTCCATCGCCCGCGGGCTGGCGGTACAGGCAAAGCGCGCGACAATGGCGCCGGGCGCCATGCGCCTGCCGGCGCCGCGCCGGTGCCGCCGCGACCGGATGCGGCAGCCTTGAAGCGGCGCCGCCGATCCCCCATCTGGAGTCGTGCATGACCAGCCCCACCGCCCCTTCCGCGCACGCCTTCGGCGATCCTGCCGCGATCCGCAGCGAACGCGCGGCATCGGAGTTGCGTGCCGGGCGCCCGGTCCTGCTCGACGACGGCAACGGCCGCACCCGTGCGGTGATGGCGCTGGACAGCAGCACCGAACCGTCCTACCTCGGCTTCGCCGAGGCCACCGGGCAGCGGCACTACCTGTTCGTGACGCCGCCGCGCGCGCAGGTGCTGGGCCTGGATGCGCCGCAGGGCGCGCGCATCGCCCTGGCCGGGCAGTCCTACGACGCGCTGGCGGCGCTGGCCTACCTGCGCGACGGACCGGTGCCGGCGCAGTGGCAGCCCGGCGACGCGCTGGATGCCGGCGCCGCCGAGATCGCGCGCCTGGGCCTGCTGCTGCCGGCGATGGTCGCGGCCGACCTGGGCGCGGACAGCAGCGCCTTCCAGGGCTGCCAGTCGCTGCGCCTGGATGACCTGGAACACGGCTGCGCCCTCGCCGCCTCCGACAGCTACACCCTGGTCACCCGCACCCAGGTGCCGCTGCGCGACCTGGGACCCGGCGAATTCGTGGTGTTCCGCGGCGGCGTGGCGCAGCGCGACCAGGTCGCGATCGTGATCGGCCAGCCCGACCTGAGCGCGCCGGTCCCGGTGCGCGTGCATTCCTCCTGCCTCACCGGCGACCTGTTCGGCTCGCTCAAGTGCGACTGCGGCGACCAGCTGCGGCACGGCCTGGCCAAGCTCAAGGCGCTGGGCGGCGGCGTGCTGCTGTACCTGGACCAGGAAGGCCGCGGCACCGGCATCGCCACCAAGATGCGCGCCTACGGCTACCAGCACGACGGCCTGGATACCATCGACGCCGACGCGCAACTGGGCTTCGGCGCCGACGAGCGCCGCTACGGCAGCGCCGTGGCGATGCTGCGCGGGCTGGGCATCGGCCGCGTGCGCCTGCTCACCAACAACCCGAACAAGGCCGAGCGCCTGCGCGCGGCCGGCATCGAGGTGACCGAGCGCATCCCGGTCACCGGCACGATTACTGCCGAGAACGAAGGCTACCTGCGCACCAAGGCGGCCCGCGCCGGCCACGCGCTGGACGTGGACGCGCTGCTGCGCGCGGCGCGCTGAACCACCGGCGCAGATCGGCACCCCCACCGCTTGCGCGGATCGGGACGGAAACCGCGCCGCGGACAGCGCACACCCGCCATCGCCGCGTTAGGATCGCAGGCCACGCCGCGCGCCCGCGCCCCGAGACCCCGACGTGATCGCACCGCCGCCCATGGACGACTCCCCCGCCGCGCCCGCGCCGAGCGCTTTCGCTGCCACCCCAGCACCCGCGGACTGGCCGCCGGCCGACTGGCAACCGGTGCCGTTGCGCGGTGCCTGGCTGGCCGCGCTCGGCGGCGGCTGCATGCTCGGGCTGAGCCTGGTGGTCGCCGCCGGCATCGTCGGCCTCAGCCTGCACAGCCTGCATGCGCTGGCCCTGGGCGCCGTGGCGGCGGCGGTGGGCAGCCTGTGCGGCGCCTGGGTCGGCTTCGTCCGCCACCGGCGCATCCGCTGGCGACTGAATGCCCAGGGCCTGGACGTATTCCGCGGGCGCCTGTGGCAGAGCGAAACGCACGTGCCGATCTCGCGCGTGCAGCACCTGGACCTGCGCCGCGGTCCGCTGGAACGCGCGCTGCGCCTGTCCACCCTGGTCGTGCACACCGCCGGCACCCGGCATACCGCGGTCGCCGTGCCCGGCCTGGACCAGGCCGACGCGCAGCGCCTGCGCGAACGCCTGGCGCACCAGCTCGACCACGACGACGACGCGCTGTGAGCGACCTCGCCGACACCGAGCGCACCACGCCGGTGCGGCGCCTGCATCCGTGGTCGTGGCTGTTCGTGCTGCTGCAGCACCTCAGGCACTTCCTGCTGCCGTTGCTGGCGCTGCTGGTGTTCGGCAGCCGCGACGGCCACCGCGATCACGCCGATCACCTGGTGATGCTGGCGGTGTGCAGCGGGCTGGTGGCGGTGTCGCTGCTGCGCTATCTCACCTACCAGTACCGCATCGGCCACGACAGCCTGAGCATCCGCAGCGGCTGGCTGGAACGCAGCCTGCGCGAGATCCCGTTCGCGCGCATCCACAACGTGGTGGTGCACCAGTCGCTGCTGCACCGGCTGTTCGGCGTGGCCGAGGTGCGGCTGGAATCGGCCGGCGGCACCAAGCCCGAGGCGCAGATGCGGGTGCTGCGGCTGGATCAGGCGCTGGCGCTGGAACAGCAGATCCGCCACCGCGCGCCTGCCGGCGAGCGTGCCCAGGCCGGCGACGACGCGGGCGCCGCGCCCGCCGTGCCGGACAGCGAGCTGCTGCTGGCCCTGCCCACCGCCGAGGTGCTGCGCCAGGGCCTGATCTCCAACCGCGGCATGGTGGTGCTGCTCACCGCGTTCGGCGCCACCTACCACCTGTTCCCCGAGCGCATGATCTCCAACGCGATCGAGCACTACGGGCGGCAACTGTTCGGCTACGCCACGCACCTGCAACTGGGCTGGATGGCCGGCGCGGTGACCTTCGCGCTGATGCTGGCGACGCTGTTGCTGCTGATGCGCGCCTTGTCGATGGGGCTGGCCATCGTGCAGTACCACGGCTTCCGGCTGAGCGAGAGCGAACGCCGGCTGACCGTGGAGCGCGGCCTGCTGACGCGCTTGCGCAGCAGCGTGGCGCGGCGCCGGATCCAGGCCTGGACCCTGCACGAGAGCGTGCTGCAGCGGTTGCTGCGGCGGCGCAGCCTGCACATCGACACCGCGGTGATCCAGTCGCACCACGGGCACGGCCACGACCACGCACTGACGGAACTGGCGCCGCTGGCCACGCCGGCCGCCTGCGATGCGCTGCTGCAGCGGCTGCTGCCGCAGATCGCCTGGCCGCCAGCGCACTGGCACGGCATCGCCACGCGCCACTGGTGGCGCCTGTCGCTGCCGGCACTGTTGCTGGTGCCGCTGCTGTGCGCCGGGCTGTGGCCCACGCTCGGCGCCTGGGCCGCATTGGGCCTGCTGTGGCTACCGTGGTCGGCGTTCAAGTCCTGGCGCCAGGCGCAGCGCATGGGCTACGCCCTGGACGCGCGCTACGTGGCGGTGCGCGGCGGCTGGTGGCGGCGCTGGTGGCGGCTGGCCGAACTGGACAAGTTGCAGACGCTGCACCTGAGCCGTTCGCCGCTGGACCGCTGGTGCGGCACCGCGACGCTGTGGCTGGACACCGCCGGCGCCCGCCACGGCGAACCGCCGCTGCGCGTGCGGCTGCTGCCGGACGCGCAGGCGCGGGCGCTGTACCGGCAACTGGGCGCAGCGACGGCTGCGCTGGTGAGCCGGTGCGACGGCGGTGCGCGTCAGCGACGCGCGCCGCGGCCCCAGTAGCCGATGCGGCGGCGGATCTTCAGCTTGCGCCACAGGTTCAGCGGCTTGCGCCGCGGGTTGCGCGCACCCTCGGCGACGAAGTCGTCGATCGCTTGCAGCACGCGCTCGCTGGACTGGCCGTCGCGGTAGGGATGCAAGCCATCGGCGAATTCGCGGATCGCCGCCATCAGTTCCGGCGGCCGCTGCAGCGCGCGACGGATCGCCGGCTCGAACTGTGCCGGATCGTCGATGTCGATCAGCTGCGGCCCCGGACGCCGGTTCTTGAAGGTCACCACCGGCTTGTAGGTGAGCAGGAACTCGTTGAGCGCGGACGAGGTGTCCGAGCACATCATGTCCACCTGCGGGAACAGCTCCAGGATGTTGTCGTTGTCGGCAAAACGCAGATACTCGCTCTCCAGCGCGCGGTAGCGCGCGACCATCGCCGGGTCCATCTTCGGATGGAAGGTGACGATCCAGCGCCATTCGCCGCTGCGCGAGAGCCGCGCGACCTCGTCGTGGAGGATGCCGGCCGCGCTCCACGACGGCGAGAACGTGGAGTGGTACAGGATCACGGGCGGCTGCCGGACCGGCGCCAGTTCCGCGCCGATCTCGCGCATGAACGGGTCGATCTTGGGGAAGCCGGTTTCCTTGACCGCGAAGTGGCCGAGCTTGCGCGCCAGCGCGCCGAACGCGGCGGTGTCGCGCGGGCCGGTGGTGCAGTACAGGTCGAAGAAGCCGCGCACATAGATGTGCCGCGGCTTGCCGGCGTCGAAGCCGTGGAAAGTCTCGACCTTCACCCCGGGGAAGAAATGCGGCACCGCGTTGCTGGAGGTGATCACCGCATACGGATCCCACGCCAGCACCTCCTCCACCGTCGCCAGGTGGCGCTCGTCGGCGCTCAGGTCCTCGGCGCCGGGACCGTCGAAGAACCATGCCGCCTGGTCGCCGCGTGCTCGGATCGCCGCCTGCAGCGGGCGCAGGATCGCCAGCGCATAGCGCTCGGACCCGTACAGCAGATAGTGCTTGCTCATCAGTGCTCCAGATCGTGCCGTTGCAGTTGCGCCCGCGCCTGCTCCACCGAGGCCGGGTTGATCTGCATCTCGTAGTAGCGCATGCGCTTGTACAGCGCGTAGCTGGCCGCGGTCTGCGCCACCACGAAGCCGCGCCAGCCGTCGAGGAACGCCAGCCGCAGCAGATAATCCTTGAGGAAGGCACCGGCGAACACGAACGGGCTCTGCCACATTCTCACCGGCTTGCGCTTGTCGCGCCAGCCGAGCGCCTTGAGTTCGGCGTAGCGCAGCACCTTGAGCTGCTTGTGCACCAGGGTCGGGTTGTGCAGGTGGTTGAACGGCGGTGCGAACGCGGCGCTGGCGCCGTCGAAGCGCAGCGACTCGTGCACCCGCGCATCGCTCCAGCGCGCGCGGCCGCGGTGGTACAGCCGCGCCAGGCGCTCGCCGACCATCGGTTTGTACCAGCGCATCGGCGCGCCCATGTACCAGGTGCTGCGGCGCAGCCACACCGCGTCCACGCGGTCCTCGGCGAGCAGTTGCGGCAGCCGCGCCAGGCATTCGGCGCGCAGCGCGTCGGAGAGGAACTCGTCCGCATCCAGTACCAGGATCCAGTCGTGCGCGGCCTGGGTGGAGGCGAAGTTGCGCTGCGGGCCGAAGCCCAGCCAGGCCTGCTCGACCACGCGCGCGCCGTGCGCGCGGGCGATCGCCACGGTGTCGTCGGTGCTGCCGCAGTCCACCACCAGCTTGTCGGCGGCGAACGGCACGCTGTCCAGGCAGCGCGCGATGTTGTCGGCCTCGTTGTAGGTCATCACCACCAGGCTCAGCGGCAGGGTGGCGGCGGCAGCGTCGGCCATGGCGCGCGGTATCCGGAAGTCAGGCGCGGTGCCGGCGGTCGGCGCCCGGCGCCGTGCCGCCCGGCGATGCGGGATCGGCAGTCTACCGGCTTCGCGTGGCGCCTTCAGCGCCCGATGCCGGCTCCGCCTCGCGCGCGGCCAGCCCGATCAGCACGCCGACCAGGGCGACATAGAAACCGGTGCTCACCTGGTGCGCGAACATCGACTGGGTCATGCCGCACAGGACGTAGGCCACCACCACCATGATCCCGGCCGCCGCCGCGCCGTGGAAATGCGGCTGCGGCCGGCGCCGGTACAGGCGCAGCAGCAGCCACAGCGGCACCCCGTACACCATCAGGATCAGCACGGTACCGGGCAGGCCCTGGGTCGCGCTCCACTCGGCCAGGTCGTTGTGCGCGTGGCCCAGGTGGCAGCGCTCGACGAAGCCCTTGCGGCAGTCGGGCAGGCGCAGCATGGCGTTGTCGAAACGGCCCACGCCGACCCCGACCACGGGGTGTTCGACGAAGGTCGCCGCCGCCACCTGCAGGCGTTCGATGCGCGCGCCGGCCGAGGAATCGCTGTCACCGCGTTCGTAGCGCTGCACGTCGTGGTGCAGTTCGGCCAGGCGGGTCTGCTTGGTCAACGCCGGCACGCTCAGCACCAGCACCGCCGCCAGCGCGGTGCACGCGCCCAGGATCATCAGCCGGGTCGCGCTGTCGCGCCAGCGCAGGCACAGCGCGCTGACCACCAGCAGCAGCAGGACGCCCAGCCACACGCCGCGGCTGCCGCTGAGCAGGATGACGATGCCGCCGGCCACCACCGCGGCGGCGGCCCACGGCCACTGGCCGCGCGGCCGGCAGAACACCGCCAGCACCATCAGCATCAGCACCACGTCGGCCAGCACGATGGCGTTGGTCCAGCCCTCGGCACGCGGCTGGCCCTGCAGTACCTGCACGCTGGCCAGCACCAGGGCGGCGAGGATGCCGAGCAGCGCGCCCCACCACAGCAGGCGCTGCGGCGGCCGCAGCGCATAGGTCCACAGCGCCGCCCACGGCAGCACCAGGAAACGGGTGCGGTTGTCGATGTCCTTCAGCGGCTGGCCGAAGTACAGCACCGAGCACAGCGACAGCCCGATCACCAGCAGCGCCAGGATCCAAAGCCAGCGCAGCGACGGCTGCATCGGCGCGACCGACTGGCGCAGCTGCGGCAATGCGAGCAGGCTGGTCGCCAGCAGCAGCAGGCCGAACGGCAGCAGGCCGCTGGGCATGCTGATCACCAGCGCCGGCAGGCACAGCAGCGCGAGCGCCGCGCCTCGCTCGGCCAGGGACTGGCGCGAGAACGCGGAAACGGCATGGCGTGGCGCGATGGGCTGGGACATCAAGGAGGGAAGCCGTCGGGGTGGGGGTGGTCGGCGATGATCCGGGGCGCTTCCCTAACCCGGCCTGACCTGTTCGCGATCGGCGCCGCGGCTGGCCGGTGCGGCGGGCGGCGGCGCCTCCCCGAGCAGATCGGCCACGGCCGCGCGCAGGCGCTCGCCGAACTCGCGCCGGCGCGTCTCGAAGAAGCCGCGCGCGGCGGTGCCCAGGGCGTCGCACTGCATCGGCGACAGCACCAGCGCCTGCGCCATCGCCTGTTCGAGGCCAGCGGCCTCGATCCGGTAGCGCACGCCGAAATTGTCCGGCCCCTCGCCGACCGGATCGATCAGCACGCCACGGTCGGCGCTCACCAGCTCGTTCATCGGCGCCCCGTTGGTGGTGATCACCACCGCGCCCACGCTCAGCGCTTCCATGATGTAGTGGCCGAAGCCCTCCACCTCGGAGGGGCACAGGTGGAAGCGGTGCGCGTTCTGCAGCCGCCGCAGTTCCTGCTGGTCCAGGTAGCCGGTCAGGTAGTCGATGTTCTCGGCCTCGATCGGGTGGGACTTCTTCGCGCTCTGCACCACCGTCAGCCGCGGCCACTCGGGGTGCCGCGCCCAGGTCTGCAGCAGCAGCGCCGTGCCCTTGGCCGAACTGCGCCCGGCCACATGCAGGCAGGCGCGCTCGCGCGGGACCTCAGGACGGTAGCAATCGTCGCTGCAAAAGCCGATGAAGGCGGTCGGCGCCATCGTGGAGAACCGCTGCTCGGCCTGGCGGGTCTTGCACAGCACCTGGGCGAAGCGCGGCAGGCAGCGCAGCCATTTGTGCCGGAACCACTCCGGGTTGGGGATCAAGGCATTGCGCAGACCGCTGCCCAGGCAGCGCGGATACACCCGCTCCAGGAAGATCTGCAGGTCGGCGCGCCCGAACAGCAGGCTGCGCAGGAACAGGCGCAGTTCGCGCAGCCGATTGGCCATGCGCACGGTGCCGAAACCCAGCACCTCCACGCGGTAGCGGCCGGTCTCGCGCAGCAGGTCGGCGACCACCTGCAGGTCGCGACTGAGGCCGCCGCCGTTGTCGCGGCTGATCACCCGAATCAGGGGAGACGGCATGCGCGCTCCCCGGCCCGCGCGACGCGCTGGCCGTCACCGGCAGTCGCAGCACACCGTCGGGGTGCGCGGGTGCGGCTCATTCGAAGCGGTCCTTGTCCTGCTCGCGCAGGCGGTCGCGGTCGTCCTGGGTGACCACACAGTGGCCGTGCACGGCGCTGGCCGGGACCAGCCACCAGTCGCGCCGGTTGGACACGCCGGCCAGGATGCTCGCATTGCGGTCGACGCAGCCCAGCATCGCCGCTTCCTGCACCAGCAGCCAGCGCCGCTGCGGCGCCTGCGCCTGCCAGGCGATGCCGCGACGCAGTTGCTCGTCCCAGGGCACCACGAAGCCGAAGGTCGTGGCCGGGCGGTCGGCCATCAGCAGGTTCTGCTCCTTCCAGGCGACCAGGCCGAGTTCGGCCTGCGGGCCGATACGGCGGCCCACCGACTCCATCACCCCGCGCGCCGAGCTGGACATGTTGATCAGCGGGTACACCAGCAAGCCGGCCATCACCCAGACCATGGTCAGGGTCGAGACCGTCGCCAGTTCCGGGCGGCGCCGCGCGAACGCGGCCAGGCTGGCCACGCCCCACAGACCGATCGCCAGCAGGATCCAGGCCAGCACCTGCACGGTGGCCAGGTCGATGCCGCGGTCTTCCATCATCTTCGCGCGGAAGCCGTGCCCCAGCAGGATCGCCGCGCCCACGCCGCCCAGCGCCAGCGTCAGCAGCGCGGTGAACGCCAGCAGCAGGCGCTTGACCCCGGGCTTGCGCAACAGCCCTGGAATGAGCGGTCCCATCGCCAGGCACAGCATCGGCAACGCCGGCAGCACGTAGACATCGCGCTTGCCGGTCGGGATCGAGAAGAACAGCACCAGCAGCGCCCACCAGGCCAGCGGCAGCAGGTAGCGCGCGTCGCGCCGGCGCAGGCGCCGCGCCCAGGCGGGGATCGCCCACGGCAACGCCAGCAGCACCGGCAGCCACATGCTCGGCATCACCCCGAAGAAGTACAGCGGCCCGTGCGCGTGATCCCAGGACTTGGCGTAGCGCCCGGCGGTCTGCCGGAACAGGATGTCGTTGAGGTAGGCGCGGTACTCGGGCGCGTTGCTCGACAGCGCGGTGGCGACCATCGGCACCAGCCAGATCGACACCGCCGCCAGGAACGCCAACGGCCCCAGCCAGAAACGCGGATCGCGCAGGCCGACCCGCACGCCGCGCCAGTGCGCCAGCGACGCCGCCGCAGCCGGCAGCAGCATCAGCAGCGCCAGCACGCCCACGCCCTTGGTGATCGTGCCCAGCCCGGCGGCGAACCAGCCCAGCGCCCACAACCGCCAGTCCGGCCCGCGCAACAGGTGGCGCAGCAGCGCGTAGTTGGCCAGGGTAATGAAGAACACCACCAGCGGATCGATCTGCGCCTTCTTCGCCTGGTAGGTGAAGTGGAAGGCGAACAGCAGCGCGTAGGCCGCGTACATGCCGACGCGGCGCGTCCACAGGCGCCGGCCGAGATCGTAGACGCAGGCCAGCGTGCCCAGCCCGGCCAGCAGCGACGGCAGCAGGAACGCCACCCGCCAGTTGCCGAACAGCGTGTAGAAGCTGGCCTGCAGCCACATCAGCATCGGCGGCTTGTCCGAGTACAGCTCGGTGCCGCGGTGCGGGAACAGCCAGTTGCCGCTCTCCACCATCTGCTTGGCGACCAGCGCGAAGCGCGGTTCGTCGGCCGGATGCGGATCGCGCAGGCCCAGGCCGGCGCCGAGCACCAGCACCGCCAGGATGGCCAACAACCAGAACTCTCGGGAGGCGCGGGTCTTCAGCATGGGAAGCGATGATACCGGCGCCGGTTCATGCCGTCTTGCGGAACCGCGCGTAGTAGAAACCGTCGCAGTCCTGTTCGCCGGGGAAGCGCTGGCGGCCGCCGCCGGAGGCATGCCCGCAGGCTTCGCCCGGGTCCTCCAGCGCCGCACCGGGCTGCCGCGCCAGCAAGGCCTGCACCTGCCGCGCGTTCTCGTCCTGCAGCAGCGAACAGGTGGCGTAGACCAGCACCCCGCCCGGCCGCAGCACCTGCCAGGCGGCGTCGAGCAGGCGCGCCTGCAGCGCCTGCAGCGCCACCACGTCCTCGCGCCGGCGGTGCAGCAGCACGTCCGGCTGGCGGCGCACGATGCCGGTGGCCGAACACGGCGCGTCGAGCAGCACCGCGTCGAACGGCACGCCGTCCCACCAATCCTGCGGCTGCGCTGCGTCGGCGACCTGCAACTGCGCCTGCGCGCCGGCGCCGGTGCGCGCGAAGGTCTCGCCGACCCGCGCCAGGCGCCGCGCGTCCACGTCCAGCGCGGTCAGGCGCAGACTGGGATCGCGTTCGAGCAGGTGCGCGGACTTGCCGCCGGGGGCCGCGCAGGCGTCGAGCACGCGCGCGCCCGGCGCTGGCGCCAGCACGTCGGCGACCTGTTGCGCCGCACCGTCCTGCACCGACACGCGCCCCTCGGCGAAGCCCGGCAAGGCCCCCACCGCCAGCGGTGTCTCCAGCCGGATCGCATCGGCCAGCAGCGGCGAGGCCTGGGCGGCGATGCCGGCCGCGGCCAGTTCCTGCAGGTAGGCGTCGCGGGTGCCGCGCTGGCGGTTGACCCGCAGCCACAGCGGCGCCGGCTGCTGGCTGGCGGCGAAGATCGCCTCGTCCTGCTGCGGCCAGTCGGCGCGCAGCGCATCGCGCAGCCACAACGGCCAGCCCGCGTCGGCAGCGACCGCCGGCAGCCCGTCGCGCAGCGCGCGCCGCAGCAGCGCGTTGACCAGCCCGGCCTGGCGCGGCCGATCCAGCGCGCGCGCCGCCTCCACCGTCGCCGACAGCGCCGCGTGCGGCGCCAGGCCCAGCGCATCGAGCTGGGCGAAGCCGGCCAGCAGCAGGCCACGCAATTCGGCGTCGCGCTGCGGCAACTGCTTCTGCAGCCACATGCGCAGCGCCGCCTCGTAGGCCGGGCGACGGCGCAGCACGGCGAAACAGATCGCCTCCACCAGCGCGCGGTCGCGCGGATCCGGCAGCGTCGGCAACGCCACGCCCAGTTCGGCCTTGAGCGAGCGGCCGCGGTCGATCACCGCGGTCAGCACGCGGGCGGCAAGCACCCGCGGGGCCACGCCCGGCGGCCACGCAGCGTTGGGCGTCGCGGTCATCGGCATGCGCTCCGGGACGTGCCGCCGCTTCGTGCGCATGCCGCACAGTGGTCGCCCGCGCGGACGGTGCGCAGGCGCGGGGCAGCAGTGGACGCGCGTCCACGCCCCGGCGAGGACGCGGCTACAGACGCGCCTGCCAGGCCCGACACAGCGTACGCAGGCATGCCGACGCCTTACGCCAGGACCGGCAGGTCGCGCCGCGCGTTGAGGTAGTCGGCGGCGGTGATCGCCTTGCCACCGTCGCGCTGCAGCACGCGCAGGCGCAGCGCGCCCTGGCCGCAGGCGATATCGATGCCCTGCCTGGACGCGGTCAGCACCGTGCCCGGCGGTTGCCCGTGGGCCAGGTCCAGCGCGATCGCGCCGTGCACCCGCACCCGCTCGCCGGCCAGCACCGCCTCGGCGACCGGCCACGGATCGAAGGCGCGCACCTGCCGCGCCAACTGCGCCGCCGGCTGCTGCCAATCCAGCCGCGCCTGCGCCTTGTCCAGCTTGTGCGCATAGGTGACGCCCGCCTCCGGCTGCGGCTGCGCCACCGGGCGCAGACCGGCACGCAGCAGGCCCAGGCCATCGGCCAGCACCTGCGCGCCCAGTGCGGCCAGGCGATCGTGCAACTGGCCGCCGGTCTCGTCGGCGCCGATCGGGGTGCGCTGCGACAGCAGCACCGGGCCGGTATCCAGCCCCGCTTCCATCTGCATCAGGCACACCCCGGTCTCGCTGTCGCCGGCCTCGATCGCGCGCTGGATCGGCGCGGCGCCGCGCCAGCGCGGCAGCAGCGAGGCATGCACGTTCCAGCAGCCATGGGTCGGGATCGCCAGCACCGCCTTGGGCAGGATCAGCCCGTAGGCCACCACTACGATCAGGTCCGGCTGCAGCGCGCGCAGCGCCTGCAGCGTCTCCGGCGAACGCAGCGTCTGCGGCTGCAGTACCGGAATGCCGCGCGCCACCGCCTCCAGCTTGACCGGCGACGGGGTCAGCCCACGGCCGCGCCCGGCGGGCCGGTCCGGCTGGGTGTAGACCGCGACCACTTCATGGCGCTGCGCAGCCGCGCGCAACGACGGCACGGCGAAGTCCGGCGTACCGGCGAAGACGAGTTTCATGGAGGCTGGGAACCGGGGAATGGGGAATGGGGAATGGGAAAAGCGCGCGGACCCGGAAATGGCACGGGCACCGCGCTTACGATTCCCGTTTCTCCATTCCCGGTTCCCGGCCTCACGCCACGTGCTTGCGCGCCTTGGCCAGCTTCTTGCGGACCATTTCGCGCTTGAGCGGGGACAGGTAGTCGACGAACAGCTTGCCGTCGAGGTGGTCCATCTCGTGCTGCACGCACACCGCCAGCAGGCCGTCGGTGCTCAGTTCCTGCGGCTGGCCCTGGCGGTCCAGATAGCGCACGGTGATGGCGTCGGCGCGGGTCACGTCGGCGTAGATGCCGGGGACCGACAGGCAGCCTTCCTGGTACACCTGTTCGCCGTCGCGCTGCACGATCTGCGGGTTGATGAACACCTGCGGGGCGTTCTTCTCCTCGCTGACGTCGATGACCATGAAGCGCTTGTGCACGTCCACCTGGCTGGCGGCCAGGCCGATGCCGGGCGCGTCGTACATGGTCTCGAACATGTCGTCGAGCAGGCGCTGGAAGGCCGCGGAGGTGACCTCAACGGCGTCGACCGGCACTGCCTTGGTGCGCAGGCGCGGGTCGGGGAATTCGAGAATGGGGAGCAGGGCCATAGCGGTACCCAAGATGGGGGCGCCGGACGATTCGGCAAGGCCTGCGAATTCTACCCGTTTCTGCGCCCGGCGCTTGCGCCCGCACCAGGGTTCTGCACTATAGTGCGCCAACCTGTTGGGGAATCAGGCTCCGCGCTCATGTTCAATCGACTCCGTACGGTCGTCGCCGTGGCGATGCTCACCGTGGCGACCTACGCTGCTTCCGCCAGCATGGCCGCCGAACACCCCGACACCTACGTGGTGCGCAAGGGCGATACGCTGTGGGACATCGCCGGGCGTTTCCTCGGCAAGCCCTGGCTGTGGCCGGAGATCTGGCAGGCCAATCCGCAGGTGCACAACCCGCACCTGATCTACCCCGGCGACGTGCTGAGCCTGGCCTACCTGGACCGTGTGGCGCACGCCGAGGTCAAGCCGGGCCCGCGCCAGGACGCGCCGATCGACGCGATCCCGCTGGCGCAGGTGGAGCCGTTCCTGAAGAACCTGCGCGTGGTCGACCGCATCGACGACCTGCCCTACGTGGTCGGCACCGAAGACAACCGCCTGCGCGCCACCGACGGGCAACTGGTCTACGCGGTCGGCCTCGGCCAGGCCCAGGCCGGGCAGCGCTACGCCGTGGTCCGTCCGACCGTGCGCTACCTGCTGCCCAAGCTCAGCGACGACCTCAACGCCGAAGGCCGCAGCACCCCCGGCAGCGGCAACCTGTGGCAGACCTTCGTGCCGCCGGACAAGCGCCGCGAGACCCTCGGCTACGAACTGGCCCAGGTCAACATCGGCACCGTCGCCCGGGTCTCCCCCGACGGCCGCCAGGCCACCGCCCTGCTGCTGCAGGACAACGCCCGCGAAGTGCGCGCTGGCGACCGCCTGATCCCGGTGGAGGCGCAGCCCTACGATCTGCAGTTCGTGCCGCATCCGCCGTCCGAGCAGGCGCTGGCCGCCGGCCTGCGGGTACTGGCGGTGGCCGACGCGTTCAGCGCGGCCGGTCCGCGCGACGTGATCGCCATCTCCGGCGGCCGCCGCGAAGGCATCGACAACGGCACGGTGGTGTCGCTGTGGCGCCATGGCAACCGGGTCAACGACCGCGTGCGCCATCCCAATACCTCGCGCGCCGACGACGGCTTCACCGGCGGCAGCGGCACCACGGTGGCGCTGCCGGACGAGTACGCCGCGCACGCGATGGTGTTCCGCACCTTCGACAAGGTCAGCTACGCGCTGGTGATGGACGGCATCAAGCCGACCCGGGTCGGCTACGACGTCAAGCATCCGGACGCGCGCTGACCCGCCATCGGGGCATCCCCCTACAGCGATTGCAGACGGCGCCCGAGGGCGCCGTTTGCGTCTGCGGCCTAGCCTGGGCGCATGTCCCATTCGGCCACCACCTCCTTCGACGCACCCGCCGATCCGGCCCTGCTGATCCTGTCGCTGGCCGGCGGCACCAGCGCCCCGCGCCGGCAGTTGCTGGAGCGGCATGGCAGCCCGGCGGCGGCGCTGGCCGCCGGTCCCGCCGCCTGGCATGCCGCCGGCCTGGATGCGGCGCAGATCGCCGCGCTGCAGTGTCCCGATCGCGCAGCGCTGGACACCGCCGAACGCTGGCTGGCGCAGCCGGGCCGGCACCTGCTCGGTTGCCACGATCCCGACTACCCCGCCCTGCTGCGGCGCACGCCCAACCCGCCGCTGGCGCTGTATGTGGACGGCGATCCCATGGTGCTGTGGCATCCGGCGGTGGCCGTGGTCGGCAGCCGCGCACCCAGCGCCGGCGGCCGCGACAACGCCTACGGCTTCGCCCTGGCCCTGGCCGCGGCCGGCTTCGCGGTGACCAGCGGCATGGCCAGCGGCGTGGATGCCGCCGCGCACCGGGCGGCGCTGTCGCGCGCCGACGGACTGACCGTGGCGGTGGTCGGCACCGGTCCCGACCTGGCCTATCCGCGGCAGCATGCCGCCCTGCGCAACCAGATCGCCGAACGCGCCGCGGTGGTCAGCGAGCATCCGCCCGGCACCCCGGCGCGGGCGGGCCATTTCCCGGCGCGCAACCGCATCATCGCCGGGCTGAGCCTGGCGACCCTGGTGATCGAGGCGGCCACCCGCTCCGGCGCGCTGATCACCGCGCGGCTGGCGGCGGAGGCCGGGCGCGAGGTGTTCGCCTTGCCCGGCTCGATCCACAATCCGCTGGCACGCGGCTGCCATCGACTGATCCGCGACGGCGCCGGGCTGGTGGAACGCGCCGAGGAGGTCGTGGCCGGCGTCGCCCCGCTGGCCGCCGAACTGGCCGACGCCTTGCGCGGGCGCCTGAACGCCCCCACACAGGGAGCCAGCACCACGCGCGGCGCCACGCCGGCCTTCTCCGACCCCGACTACCAGCGCTTGTGGCAGGCGCTGGGCCACGACCCCATCTGTATGGATTCAGTCATCGCACGCAGCGGATTGACGGCCGCAGCGGCGTCCTCCATGCTGCTGGCCATGGAACTGGATGGCTACGTGGCGGTCGAACGCGGTCGTTACACCCGCAAACCCTAGTTTCTTCACCTCCACAGCGTCTCGCGACGCAGGCCGAGGGGCAATGAAAGAGAGCATTCTGGATGTCCTGCTGTACCTGTTCGAACACTATTTCAGCGAAGACGCGGATCCGGTCCGCGATCGCGACTCCCTCCAGAATGGCCTGATCCAGGCCGGTTTCAGCCCCACCGAGATCAGCAAGGCGTTCGACTGGCTCGACGCCCTGGCCGACCAGCGCCCGGCCGTGGCGCAGCCGCGCATCGACGGTCCGATCCGCATCTACCACGGCCCGGAACTGGACAAGCTCGACGTGGAATGCCGCGGCTTCCTGCTGTTCCTGGAGCAGCACGGCATCCTCGACAGCGACCAGCGCGAGCTGGTGCTGGACCGGGCCATGGCCCTGGACCAGGACGAACTGGACCTGGACGACCTGAAGTGGGTGGTGCTGATGGTGCTGTTCAATCAACCCGGTGCCGAGGCGGCGTACGCGTGGATGGAAACGCAGATGTTCGTCGACGAGCCGGAGCCGGTCCACTGAGCCGCTGACGGTCGCGCACGGATGCACGAAGACACCTCCCCATTGGCGGTCTGGTATTACGTCGATGCCGCCCGCGAGCGGCATGGGCCGTTGCCAACGTCGGCGCTGCTGGAGCGCCTGCACGATGGCCACCTGCAGCGCGACACCCTGGTCTGGCGCGAAGGCCTGCCGGAGTGGCGGCCGCTGCATGCGCTCGCCGCCGAACTGGGCCTGCCAGACGCCCCCACCCCGCCGCCGTTGCCGCCGACGCTCCAGGCGGCCGCTTCCGCAGGCCCCGCTGCTACCCCGCCACGCAGCGGCCTGTCCGGCTGCGCGATCATGGCCATCGTCGGCACCGTCGCCGGCGTGCTGCTGGTGGCCTTCCTCGGCATCGGCGCGGCGATCGCCTTGCCTGCCTATCAGGACTATCTGGCACGCGCGAAGGTCGCACAGGCGCTTGGCACCCTGGCGCCGCTGAAGGACCAGATCGGCGCATTCACGGCGCAGGAGCACCGTTGTCCGGTGAACGGCGACACCGGCTTCGGCACCCCGCAGAGCTATGCCGGCGACGCCATCGCGCAGGTGCGGATCGGCCGCTTCGACAACGGCCACTGCGGCCTGGAAGCCACGCTGCACCTGCCCGGCACCAAGCGCCTGGATGGCAAAGCGCTGTGGCTGGACTACGATGAGCGCACGTCCGCCTGGAACTGCAGTTCCGACCTGGACGATCGCGTCCTGCCGGTCCACTGCCGCGGCGGCTGACCGGCGCACCGTTTTCGACTGCAACTCCCGGGGAACAGAATGACTGAGTGGTACTACGCCGATGCGGCGCAGCAGCGCCATGGCCCGCTGGCGGCCGCCGACCTGCAACAGCGCTTCCAGCGCAGCGAGATCGGGCTGTCCACCCTGGTCTGGCGCGAGGGCCTGAGCGAATGGCGCACCCTGGCCGAGTTCGTCGACGAGCTCGGCCTGGCCCAGGCGCCGCCCCCGGCACCTGCGCTGCCGCCCTCGGAGATCGGCACAGACGTGCCGCCGCCCGCCCCGCCCCCGGCCGTGCCCGACGCCTGGACCGCGCCCGCCGAGGCGGCGTCGCCCTACGCGGCGCCCAGCGCCATGCTGGACAGCGGCACGCGGGTGGTCGGCGGCGGCGAAGTGGTGCAGGCCGGCTTCTGGAAGCGCGTGGCCGCCTACCTGATCGACGCGTTCCTGGTCGGCATCGTCTCCAACGTGATCCAGTTCGTGGTGATCCTCGGTTTCATGGGGTTCAACCGCGTCGGCAGCGAGCCTAACTTCACCTCCGCCGCCGGCATCATCATGCTGCTGATGATGTACCTGGTGCCGCTGGCGATCTCGGCCCTGTACTACGGCCTGTTCCACGCCTCCACCAAGCAGGCCACGCTGGGCAAGATGGCGGTCGGCATCAAGGTGGTGCGCACCGATGGCAGCCGCATCACCGTGGCCCGCGGCATCGGCCGCTATTTCGGCTTCATGCTGAGCGGCCTGACCGTGGGCATCGGCTACCTGATGGCGGCCTTCACCGAGCGCAAGCAGGCCCTGCACGACATGCTCTGCGACACCCTGGTGGTGGACAAGTGGGCCTACACCGACCATCCGGAATGGCAGCAGCGCAAGCTGGGCACCGTCACCGTGGTGATTCTGTCGCTGTTCGGCCTGCTGATGGCCGGCGCGCTGCTGGTGGTGATCCTGGCGATCGGCATGGCCGCCAAGGGCGGCTGGCACTGAGTCCGGCGGCCTCCGGGGGCCGCGCGGCGGCCCGTCCGGCCGGCGCCGGCTTGACAGCGGGCACCGGACATGTCCACTAATAAATAAGCGCCGTTGCTGAACGCCCGGGGGTTCCGCCCCGGGCGTCGGCTTCTCTGCGAGACCGCAACGCTTCACTAACCGGAGCAATTGCGCCACCCTACCGCCCCCAGGGCGTCCGCCCACGCCCATCGAAGCCCGACCCGCCATGTCCAAGCACCTGCTCATCGTCGAATCGCCCGCCAAGGCCAAGACGATCAACAAATACCTCGGCAAGGATTTCCACGTCCTGGCCTCGTATGGGCACGTGCGCGACCTGATCCCGAAGGAAGGCGCGGTCGATCCGGACGACGGCTTCGCGATGCGCTACGCGCTGATCGACAAGAACGAGAAGCACGTGGAGGCCATCGCCAAGGCGGCCAAGGCGGCCGAAGACATCTACCTGGCGACCGACCCGGACCGCGAGGGCGAGGCGATCAGCTGGCACATCGCCGAGATCCTGCAGGAGCGCGGGCTGCTCAAGGGCAAGCCGCTGCACCGGGTGGTGTTCACCGAGATCACCCCGCGCGCGATCAAGGAGGCCATGGCGCAGCCGCGGCAGATCGCTGGCGACCTGGTCGATGCGCAGCAGGCGCGGCGCGCGCTGGACTACCTGGTCGGCTTCAATCTGTCGCCGGTGCTGTGGCGCAAGGTGCAGCGCGGCCTGTCCGCCGGCCGCGTGCAGTCGCCGGCGCTGCGCATGATCGTCGAGCGCGAGGAGGAGATCGAAGCCTTCGTCGCCCGCGAGTACTGGTCCATCGCCGCCGATTGCGCGCACCCCTCGCAGCACTTCAACGCCAAGCTGATCAAGCTCGACGGGCAGAAGTTCGAGCAGTTCACCATCACCGACGGCGACACCGCCGAGGCCGCGCGCCTGCGCATCCAGCAGGCCGCGCAGGGCGCGCTGCACGTCACCGACGTGGCCAGCAAGGAGCGCAAGCGCCGCCCGGCGCCGCCGTTCACCACCTCGACCCTGCAGCAGGAAGCCTCGCGCAAGCTCGGCTTCACCACCCGCAAGACCATGCAGGTGGCGCAGAAGCTGTACGAAGGCGTGGCGATCGGCGACGAAGGCACGGTCGGCCTGATCTCGTACATGCGTACCGACTCGGTCAACCTGTCGCAGGACGCGCTGGCCGAGATCCGCGACGTGATCGCCCGCGACTACGGCATCGCCTCGCTGCCGGACCAGCCCAACACCTACCAGACCAAGTCCAAGAACGCCCAGGAAGCGCACGAAGCAGTGCGCCCGACCTCGGCGCTGCGCACCCCGTCGCAGGTCGCCCGCTTCCTCACCGACGACGAGCGCAAGCTGTACGAACTGATCTGGAAGCGCGCGGTGGCCTGCCAGATGATCCCGGCCACGCTCAACACCGTGAGCGTGGACCTGTCGGCCGGCAGCGAGCACGTGTTCCGCGCCAGCGGCACCACCGTGGTGGTACCCGGCTTCCTGGCCGTGTACGAGGAAGGCAAGGACAACAAGAGCGCCGAGGACGAGGACGAGGGCCGCAAGCTGCCGGCGATGAAGCCCGGCGACCGGGTGCCGCTGGAACGCATCCTGGCCGAGCAGCACTTCACCCAGCCGCCGCCGCGCTACACCGAAGCGGCGCTAGTGAAGGCGCTGGAAGAGTACGGCATCGGCCGTCCCTCGACCTACGCCTCGATCATCCAGACCCTGCTGTTCCGCAAGTATGTGGAGATGGAAGGCCGCAGCTTCCGCCCGTCCGACGTCGGCCGCGCGGTGTCCAAGTTCCTGTCCAGCCACTTCACCCAGTACGTGGACTACGACTTCACCGCCAAGCTCGAAGACGAGCTGGACGCGGTCTCGCGCGGCGAGGAGGAGTGGGTCCCGCTGATGTCGCGCTTCTGGGAGCCGTTCAAGGAACTGGTCGAGGACAAGAAGGAATCGGTCGACCGCGCCGAAGCCAGCGGTGCGCGCGAGCTCGGCACCGACCCCAAGACCGGCAAGCCGGTGAGCGTGCGCCTGGGCCGCTTCGGGCCGTATGCAGCGATCGGCAGCACCGCCGAGGACGCCGAGGACAAGCCCAAGTTCGCCTCGCTGCGTCCCGGCCAGAGCATGCACACCATCACCCTGGAGGAGGCGCTGGAGCTGTTCCTGATGCCGCGCAGCCTCGGCCAGGACAAGGGCGAGGAGGTCAGCGTCGGCATCGGCCGCTTCGGCCCGTTCGCCAAGCGCGGCAGCGTCTACGCTTCACTGAAGAAGGAAGACGACCCCTACACCATCGATCTGGCCCGGGCGGTGTTCCTGATCGAGGAGAAGGAAGAGATCGCGCGCAACCGCATCATCAAGGAATTCCCCGGCAGCGACATCCAGGTGCTGAATGGCCGCTTCGGCCCGTACATCAGCGACGGCAAGCTCAACGGCAAGATCCCCAAGGATCGCGAGCCGGCCACGCTGAGCCTGGACGAAGTGCAGAAGCTACTGGAGGACACCGGCAAGCCGGTGCGCAAGGGCTTCGGCGCCAAGAAGGCCGCCGCCAAGAAGGAAGCCGCGCCGAAGAAGAGCGCGGCGAAGAAGGCCGCCGCCGACGCGCCGGCCAAGCCGGCGGCGAAGAAGGCGGTCAAGAAGGCCGCGAAGAAGACCGCCAAGAAAGCGGTGAAGAAGGCCGCCAAGAAGACGGTGGCCAAGGGCGGCTGAGCCGCTCTGCGGGATGACCGAGGGTGGCCCGATGCGCCACCTCGGATAGTACGAGCGCGGCCGCTGAGCCGTCTTCTCGCGGTGCCCACGGCGTCTCTCAGCGCATGAAGAACCGCGACACCGCGGCTGTCTGTGGGAGGGGCTTCAGCCCCGACGCGTTATCGGCAAGGTGTCGGGGCTGCCCCTCTCCCACAGAAAGGCGAACGGCCGGAGACTTGCGAAAATCCCGAGTCCCGCCCATCCGACCCTCATTGTCCTTAGACGAGGACGTGCCGCATGATGCGCGCATGACCGACCTGTCGCTGAGCCATGCCGTCGCCGTCCTGCGCCAGGGCGGCGTGATCGCCTACCCCACCGAAGCGGTGTGGGGCCTGGGCTGCGATCCGCACGACGAGACCGCCGTGACCCGCCTGCTGCGGATCAAGCAGCGGCCGGTGGACAAGGGCCTGATCGTGGTCGCCGCCGAACTGGATCCGCTGCGTCCGCTGCTGGACCTGTCCGCGTTGCCAGCGGACCGGCTGGCCGCGGTGTTGGCCAGTTGGCCGGGGCCGCACACCTGGATCCTGCCCGCCGCCGCGCACGCGCCGCCGTGGGTCACCGGCGCGCACCAGGGCATCGCCGTGCGCATCAGCGCGCATCCGCTGGTGGCCGCGCTGTGCCGCGCCTGGGGCGGTGCCCTGGTGTCGACCAGCGCCAACCGCGGCGGCGAGCCGCCGGCGCGACAGCGCAGCGAGCTGGATCCGCTGGTACTGCGCGACCTCGATGGTCTGATCGATGGCGAGACCGGCGGCTTGGCCCAGCCGACCCCGATCCGCGACGCCGCCAGCGGCGAGATCCTGCGCGCCTGAGGCGCTGGCCTTCAGCACCCACATCGCCCTCCAGTGCGTTGACGCCTGGCGGCAACGGCGCGATGGAGCCACATGTGCACTTCGCGCACCGTACCCTCACCCCAACCCCTCTCCCGGCGGGAGAGGGGCTACCTGTTCCCTTCTCCCATTGGGAGAAGGTGGCCCGAAGGGCCGGATGAGGGTGCGGGCGCAGCCTCGTGCACTCAAACTACGCGAGTCGCTTCGCGCCGGACCCTCACCCCAACCCCTCTCCCGGCGGGAGAGGGGCTAGCCGTTCCCTTCTCCCATTGGGAGAAGGTGGCCCGAAGGGCCGGATGAGGGTGCGGGCGCAGCCTGGTGCACTCAAACTACGCGAGTCGCTTCGCGCCGGACCCTCACCCCAACCCCTCTCCCGACGGGAGAGGGGCTAGCTGTTCCCTTCTCCCATTGGGAGAAGGTGGCCCGAAGGGCCGGATGACGTTGCGGGCGCAGCCTCGTGCACTCAAACTACGCGAGTCGCTTCGCGCCGGACCCTCACCCCAATCCCTCTCCCGACGGGAGAGGGCTAGCTCTTCCCTTCTCCCATTGGGAGAAGGTGGCCCGAAGGGCCGGATGAGGGTGCGGGCGCAGCCTGGTGCACTCAAACTACACGAGTCGCTTCGCGCCGGACCCTCACCCCAACCCCTCTCCCGACGGGAGAGGGGCTAGCTGTTCCCTTCTCCCATTGGGAGAAGGTGGCCCGAAGGGCCGGATGAGGGTCGGGCGAAGCCTCGCAGCGACAGATCAACGCGCCAGTACTGCACGAGTGCGCGCTGGCCGAGGCCGGCGGCCCCGTACAGCAGCTGCGAGATGCTGCAGGAAGCGCCCTGGCCGACCCGCGGCCTGCCCGATGCACGACAAGACCCCGCTGCGCATCCACCCGCGCCACCGCGCCCTGAATCCCCGCTCGCCCGCCCTTTCCCTGGCCGCCCAAGGCGCGCAAGATGCGCGCATGCGCTGCTTTCTTCGCCCGTTGCTGCTGCTGAGCCTCTCGCCCTGGATCGGCGTCGGCTGGGCGCAACAGACGCAGACGGTCAGCAGCGACGGCAGCACCGGCTCGGTGCGCATCTACCGCTGCATCGCCGCCTCCGGCGCGGTCAGCCTGCAGAACGCGCCCTGCGAGAACGCGCGCCAGCAGCAGGTGCTGGACATGCAGCGTCCACGCGATCCGCCGCCGCGGCCGACCACCACCATCAGCACCGATCCGGCACGTGGCGAGGCCTCGCCTGCGCCGCTGCCGCAGCGGGAACTGCGCATCGTCACCGTGCAGCCGCCGCAGCCGATGTACGAATGCGTCACCCCGGAGGGCAAGCGCTACACCAGCGACGACAACGCCGGCAATCCGCGCTGGGTGCCGCTGTGGGCCTACGGTTACGCCGAGGGCCCGTACGCGCGGCCGTCCGGGCGCGGCCCCGATGGCCGTTCGCCCGCCCCGCCGGGACCGCCTCCGTCCGGTGCACCGCGCCCGCCCGGACCACCGCCGCCGGGGGTGGCCGCCGGCGCCGGCGTGATCGTGCCGGCCGGCAGCACGATGATCCGCGACACCTGCACGGCGCTGCCCGAGCAGGAGGTCTGTGCGCGCCTGAGCGACCGCCGTTGGGAGCTGATCCGTCGCTACAACAGCGCACTGCAGAGCGAGCGCCGCGCGATGGAGACCGAACAGCGCGGCATCGACGCACGCCTGGCACGCGATTGCGGCGGCACCTGATGCGCCGTGCGCTCTGCCTGATTTCGGTGCTGACGTGTGCCGGCGCTGCGAGCGCCGAACCGGTGGTGTTCTATCGCTGCACCGACGCGCAGGACAACCTGACCATCCAGAACCAGCCCTGTCCCAAGGGCATGCGCCAGCAGAAGAAGATCATGCAGGGCGTGAGCAGCGCCGCACTGCCGACCACGCTCGCGTCCAAGCCCGCGCCATCATCGCCCCCGGCGAGCGCCACGAACGATGCCACGCCTGCGGACGCGCCGGCCCCGGCCGATACCGCGGCGGCTGCACCGCCACCGCCTCCAAAGCTGCCACCGCCATCGCTGTACACCTGCACCACCCGCGAGCAATCGTCCTACATCGGCGAGGTCGCCGAACCGCCGCCGCGTTGCGTGCCGCTGCACACGACGGACCTGGACGGCGGCCCCAACCAGGCCGGCGGCAGCGCCTGCGAAGTGCTACGCGACCAGTGCCAGCCGCTGCCCGCCGAGCAATTGTGCGATGCCTGGAAGAATTACGTGACCGAAGCCGAGACGCACTGGCGCTTCGCCGTGCCCGAGCATGCCGAAGCGCTGCACGCGGAGTTCGAACGCCGCCAGCACCTGCTCGAGGCCAGCAACTGCGGCGTAGAGCCGCCCGCGCCGTAATCCATCTCGCTCGCGCATGGGTGTGCGCCTGGTTGCGTAGGAGGGGCTCAGCCGCGACCGGGCGTTATCGGGAAAGCCTGGTCGCGGCTTAAGCCGCTTGTGTCAAATAAGGGTCTATCGTTGCAGGTGAGAGCGGAGTGCGGCAGGCCGTTTAGCCGCAGTGCCAGCAAGCACGAGTAGGAGTCAGCGCCGCCGCACTCCGGTTCTCCTGCCTGACAAGCCCGAACAGTTGCCCGAGTGACGAGCTCGAACTCCACAAGCATGGGCATCGGCAGGAGCGCTCTCGTCCATAAGTCTACTGCGGAGAACGTCTATGCGACGCCATGTCGGGATCGATGTATCCAAGGCCGAACTGGTCATTCATGTCCTGCCGGACGAGCAGACCTGGACCCAACCCAATACGCCACAGGGGCAGCGTGCGCTGGCCCAGCGCCTGGCCGAGCTGGGCTGCGAGCGGATCGTGCTGGAAGCCAGTGGCGGCTACGAACATGCCGTGCTGCAAGTGTTGCGGCAGGCCGACCTGCCCGTGGTGCGGATGGCCGCCGATCGTCCGCGCAAGCTCGCCCAGGCCTTGGGCCTGCATGCCAAGACCGATGCCCTGGACGCGCGCCTGCTGGCCATCGCCGCCCAGCACATCCCGACCATGCCCACGCCCGTGGCACCCGAGCACCAGCAATCTCTTCGCGAACTGCTGGATCTGCGTGCCACCCTGGTGAGCCAGCGTGATGTCCATCGGCGGCGCCTGGAGCACATCACCAGCGCCAAGGTGCAACACCGCTGCCGAGAGGTGATCGCCCTGCTGAACCAGCAGATCCAGACGTTGACGCAGGAGATCGAGCAGCAGGGCAAGACCTGCTCAAGCCTACCCAAGGTGCCTGGGCTCGGCACGATCCTGCGCGCGGTTCTGGCCGCGCGGCTGCCAGAACTAGGCACGCTGCCGCCACGCAAGCTCGCTGCCCTGGTCGGGCTGGCCCCGTTCAATCACGACAGCGGTTGCTGGAAAGGCCAGCGCCGCATCAAAGGCGGACGTGCCGACGTGCGGCGCGTGCTGTACATGGCCACCTGGGCCAGCATCCGCGCCAAATCCCCCTTGGCCAACACCTACGCACGTCTGCGCGCAGCGGGCAAGCCGGCCAAGGTCGCCATCGTCGCCTGCATGCACAAGTTCCTGCGCTGGCTCAATGCCATCGCGCGCGATCAGGCCCCGTACGCTCCTCCTGTCATCGCAGGTGCATGACAGTTGACTCCTACGGATTACCCCGCAGCCGATCCACCGCGGTAAGCGCGCACCCACCTTATAGGAGGGGCTTCAGTCCCGACGACATACGCCCGGGGCCTGCTGCACTGCGCCTTTTTCGGCCGGCGCCCGGCGCGCACACAGCCGCCGCGCAGCCGCTAGAACCCGTAGCGCAAGAACCCGCCGTCCACCGCAATGCATTCGCCCGTGATGTAGCTGGCCGCCGGCAGGCACAGGAAGCCGACCGCGGCCGCCACTTCCTCCGGTTCGCCGATGCGGCGCATCGGCGTGCGCTCGATCACTTGCTCGTAGTAGTCCGGGTCCGACAACGGGCCGGAGGTGCGGCGGGTGCGGATGTACCAGGGCGCCACCGCATTGACCCGGATGCCGTCCTCGGCCCATTCGGCGGCGAGGTTGCGGGTGAGCTGGTGCAACGCCGCCTTGGTCATGCCGTAGGGCGCGCCGCTGCGCACGTGGGTCAGCCCGGACACGCTGCCGACGTTGACGATCGCCGAAGCCGCATGCTGCGCCAGCAGCGGATGCGCATAGCGCGACAGCTCGAACGCGGAGAACAGGTTGGTCTCGAAGATGCCGCGCCACTCGTCCTCGGTGTAGTCCACCGCAGGCTTGCTGACGTTGCCGCCGGCGTTGTTGATCAGCAGGTCCAGGCCGTCGGCATGGTCCTCGACCCAGTCCAGGATCTCGCGGCGGTCCTCGTCGTCGGCGACGTCGGCGGCCAGCGCCAGGATCTCGCGCTCGGGAAAGGCCTCGCGCAGTTCGTCGCGCACCGCTTCCAGCGCGTCGATATCGCGCGCCACCAGCAGCAGGTCGGCGCCGAACCCGAGCAGTTCGCGCGCGATCGCCAGGCCGATGCCGGCGCTGGCGCCGGTGATCAGCGCGGTCTGTCCGTCCAGCCGCCAACGGTGCTGCATGCGCGTGCCTGTCTGCTCACATGGGAGGCGTAGGATGATACCTCCACCCTCGAGGAGGTCGCCGCCATGTCCGCACCACTGCGCAGGATGACGTTGGCATTGCCGCTGCTCGCACTGCTGGCCGCATGCAAGCCGGCACCGCCGCAACCGCCCGATGCGCCGCCACCGCCGAAGGCCAGCGCGTTGCGCAGCGCCATCGCCCAGCCGCTGGACCGCGCCAGGCAGACCCAGGCCACGCTCGACCGCGCCGCGGCCACGCAAAACGCCGCGCTGGACGCCGCGACCGCGCAATGAACAACGCCGGCCACGGGGGCCGGCGTTGCAGGAAGCAGGCGACGCGCTCGCATGAGCGCGCCGCTGCCGGCGCGGGGCCGGCTTACAGACCGCAGAAGCAGTAGGCCAGCGCCTTCACCGGTGCGCCCGGACGGGTGTCGGCCGCGTCCTTGACGAAGCGCAGCTGGGTGTCCAGTTCCGGCATGCTGCGCGCCAGCAGGGCGTGGCCCAGCGCCGAGTCGCTCAGCATCCACACGCCCAGGCGGCTGCCGGCGAACCCGCTGACGAACTGCGCGAACGGCGTGGCCGGCTTTTCGACGTAGCGCACCCGGTACTTGTCCGGGCCGCCCAGCTTGGCGCGCGCGGCGGCATCGGCCACCGCGTCCTTGAAGCCGCCGAACGCGTCCACCAGCCCGCGCTCCTTGGCCTGCGCACCGCTCCACACGCGGCCGCGTGCGACCTGGTCGATGGCCTCGACCGACTTGCCGCGCGCCTGCGCGACCTTGCCGGTGAAGTCGGCATAGCCCTTGTTGATCACCGACTGGATCAGTTGGCCCACCGCCGGATCCATCGGCCGGGTCATGTCGAACGCGCCGGCGAAACGGGTGGTGCCGACGCCGTCGGTGTGCACGCCGATCTTGTCCAGGGTGCGGGTGATGTTGGGGATCATGCCGAAGATGCCGATCGAGCCAGTGATCGTCGACGGGTCGGCATAGATGCGATCGGCGTTCATGCTGATCCAGTAGCCGCCGGACGCGGCCAGGTCGCCCATCGACACCACCACCGGCTTGCCGGCGGCCTTCAGCGCCACCACCTCGCGGCGGATCTGCTCGGAGGCGAACACTTCGCCGCCGGGCGAATCCACGCGCAGCACCACCGCCTTGACCGCGTCGTCGTCGCGCGCCTGGCGCAGCAGCGCCGCGGTCGACTCGCCGCCGATGCGGCCGGCCGGCTGTTCGCCGCCGCTGATCTCGCCCGCGGCGACCACCACCGCCACCTGCGGCCGCGAATCCACCGGCGAACGGCGCAGGTCCAACTGCTGCAGGTAGCCGTCCAGGTCGACGTTGCGATAGCCGGTGTCGGCATCGTCGTCGGCGACGCCACGCTTGGCCAGCAACTGTTCGACGTCCTCGCGGGTCTTCAGGCCGTCCACCAGCTTCTGCTGCAGGGCGAACTTGGCCAGGTCGCCGCCTGCGGCGGCCACGCCCTCGGGCATGGTGTCGATGCCGGCGTTGATCTGCTCCGGCGCCAGCTTGCGCGCCTTGGCGATGTCGGCCACGTAGCGCTGCCACACATCGTTCATCCAGAACAGGTCGGCTTCCTTGGACGCCGCCGAGGCCGCGTCGAGCACGTAGGGCTCGGCGGCGGACTTGTATTCGCCGACCTTGAACAGGTGCACGTCCACGCCGAGCTTGTCCTGCAGGCCCTCGCGGAAATACTGACGGTAGCGGCCCAGGCCTTCCAGGGTCATCGAGCCCATCGGGTCCAGGTAGACCTCGTTGGCCTGCGCGGCCAGCAGGTACTGCCACTGGTTCAGGTTGTCGCTGTAGGCGACGATCTGCTTGCCGGAGCTGCGCAGGTCCTGCAGCGCCTTCTCCACCTCGCGCATCGAGGCGAAGCCGCTGGGCTGCAGCTTGTCCAGGCGCAGCGCCACACGCTCGATCTTCGGATCGGTCTTGGCCGCCTCGATCGCGCGCACCAGGTCGCGCAACTGGATCTCCTGCGCGCCCTTGTCGTTCATCGCCTTGGCCAGCGCGCGGCTGACCGGGTCGGCGCTGAACTGTTCGACCAGCTTGCCTTCCGGCGCGATCAGCAGCGTGGTGCGGTCGCGCAGCGCCTTGCCGCCGTCGCCGCGCGCCATGGCGAACACCATCGCCAGCAGGATCAGCAACAGGAAACCGAAGAACACCAGGTTGAAGATCAACCGGCGGGTGAAGTTCATCACATCCCACAGGCCGACGAAGAAGTTGGCGACGGGGCTGCGACGCACGGGTTGGTTCATGGAAAACTCCGAAAGGTAGGCGTCTTGCGCCTGCGCAGCATACCGGCTGCGTCAGGCGCCGCACATGCGTCTGAAGTCAGGGGGCCGCCGAGGCGCCCGACAGCCGCGCGCTGCTCCAGCGGAAACGCGCACCCATCATCACCGCCGCCGCGGTCAGGCCCAGGATCAGGCCGATCCACATGCCCTGCGGTCCCCAGCCCAGCCACAGGCCGAGGCCGGCGCCAAGCGGCATGCCCAGGCCCCAGTAGGAACACAGGGCCAGCAGCATCGGCACGCGGGTGTCCTTGAGGCCGCGCAGCGCACCGGCCGACAGCACCTGCACGCCGTCGGGAAACTGGAAGGTGGCCGCGTACAACAGCAGCGTGGAGGCCAGCGCCGCCACCGCCAGGTCGCTGGTGTAGATGCCGACGATGGCGTCGTGGCCGACCAGCAGTACCAGCGCCGACAGCGCCTGGGTGCCGAGCACGATCGCATAGCCGGCCCAGGCCGCGCCGCGCACGCCCACCGCATCGCCCGCGCCGGCGGCGCGGCCGACCCGCACCGTGGTCGCTTCGGCCACGCCCATCGGCACCATGAAGCACAACTGCGCCACGTTGATCGCGATCTGGTGCGCCGCCGCCGGCACCTCGCCGAGCCGCGCGATCAGCAGCGCGGTGACGATGAACAGGCCGCCTTCCATCAGGATGGTCACGCCGATCGGCAGCCCGGTCTTCAGCAAGCCGGCGATCGCGCGCAGATCCGGCGCCTCGAACTGCGCGAACAGGCGCAGCGGCGCGAAGCGCCTGGACCGCGCCAGGTAGACCGCGAAACACAGCGCCTGCGCCCACATCGTGATCGCCGAGGCCATGCCCAGGCCGCCGGCGCCGTGTTCGCGCAGGCCCCACAGGCCGAAGGTCAGCGCATAGCCAAGCGGCGCCAGCAACAGCAGGCCGCCGAAGCCGAGCAGCATGGTCGGCAGCGTCCAGTGCATGCCTTCGCTGAGGTAGCGCATGCAGAAATACAGCACCAGCGCCGGCACGCCCCAGCGGATCGCATGTAGGAAGTCGCGCGCGCCGGGCACGATCTCCGGGGCGATGCCCAGTTGCGGCAGCGCCATCGGCATCACGCTCAGAAACGCGAACATCAGCAGGCCCAGGCCCACCGACAGCCACAGCGCCTGGCGGAACAGCGGCCCGATCTGCGCCTGGCGCTTGCCGCCGTCGAGCTGCGACACCGAGGCGGTCAGGGCGATCAGGGTGCCGATCGGGATCATCATCGGCAGCCACAGCAACGCGGTGCCGACCGTCACCGAGGCCAGCGTGCGGGTGCCGTGGTGGCCGGCGATCACGTTGTCGACGAAGCTGATCAGGCCGGTGGAGACATGCCCCAGGACCAGCGGCAGGGCGAGCTGCGCGGTGGTGCGCAATTCGCGGCCCCGGACCGAGGCCGGGGTGGAAGACGAAAACATTGCAAGACTCTGGCGATCCCGCCGACTGCGGCCGCGCAGACAGCGCCGGCACCGGGTGGCGGAGGCCGCGCATTCTACCCGCTGCGGCGGATGACTGCGTTGCCGCCGGGTGTTGGCGCTGCGTTGCCGCGCGCGGCTCAGCGCGCGGCGCGCTGCTTCAGCCAGGCGCCACGGCTGTCGGTACTCTGCGCCAGCAGGTCGCGACGCAAGGCGGCGCGGTCCTGCGGCGGGGTGCGTTGCGACAGCAGCGCCAGATGCTCGCGCTGGTCCGGCGGCAGGCTGCGCAGCAGGCCCAGCAGCGCCTGCCGCTGCGCCTCGGGCACGTACCCCAACAGCGGCTGCAGCGCCCAGAACTCGGCGCCCAGTTCCGGGCCGAGCAACCAGCCGTGGCGCTCAAGCGCGTCCATCTCGGCGAACTGCGCATGCAGGCTGTGCTGCTGCTCGATCGGCAGGCCGGCGAAGGCCGTGGCGACCTGGCGCAACCGCGCCTGCGCCGCCGCCGGCAGCGCGTCCCAGGCGGCCTGGCGTGCGCGCAACTGCGCTGGGGTCAGCGCCGGTGGCGTGGCCGCCGCCGCCGCGGGCGTGACGGCCGTGGCCACGGCGGCGGCCGGCGTGGCGTCGGCCGCCTCGGCCAGGTCGGCGGCGCTGGGGGCGCTGCGCTCGATCCGCGGCGGCGGCGCACCCGCCGCGTACCACGCATAGAAGTCCAGGTCGTAGATCGCCGGCTCCGGCAGCGGCGCCGGCGGCTCGGCCGGCAGCGGTGGCGCGCTGGCAGTGTCCGACTCCGGCGGCAGCACTTCCACCTGCACCGGGCCGGTATCGCCCAGTGCCAGGCTCGCGTCGCTGCCGCCGGCCGCGGCCGCGGCACGGGAACGGTGCCAGGGCAGGCGATCCCAGAACACGGTACCGACCAGGGCCAGGACCACGACGGCGATCACCGCCCCGGCTAGGCGCGTGCGCAGGGCCGGGCGCGCACCACGGCGGCGCGGGCGCGCGGCGGCCGCAGCAGGTGCCGATGCGGGCGCCGCCGCGGCAGCGGGCGCCGTGCTGCCGGCGATCGCCGCATCGCGCAGCTGCGCCAGGGCCTGCAATCGCGCCGGCGGCAGGTCGCGCAGGCATTGCTGCGCCGCATCGGCCAACGCGCGCCAGCCTGCCGCATCCGGGCGGCCTGCGGCATCGCGCGGGCAGACCCGCGCCAGCGCCTGCTGGTAATCCTCGGTGGACAGCTGCAGCACCTGTGCGGCGAGCGGCTCGTCCAGCCCGGCGACGATGCGCAGCAGCAGCGCCAGGCGGTCGGCCGGCTGCAGGCTGCGCAGATGGGCCAGCGGCGCCGGCCAGGCGCCCTCGGTGGCATCGGCCTGGCGCAGTGTCGGCACCGCGCCGAGCAGCTTCCAGAACCGCAGCGGCCAGTCGGCCATCGGCAGCGCCGCGGCGTGGCTGCGGAAGGCCCGCATCGCGGCCGCCAGGGCGGGCAGGCCGCGTTCGGGACGGCCGCTCTGCAGGTCGGCCAGGACCGCGGCGCGGCGTTCGATCCCGCGCAGAAACGCGGCCAGGGCGGGCGGTGCGGCCACGCCGTCGGAAGGGGACGTGGCGGTCATCGGAACTCCATCATCGGCGCGATGATAGCGAGGCGGCCGCCGCACCGCGCGCTTGACAGACGCGCCGCGATCGGCTCATCCGCGGCCACCGCGACGGCGGGTTGTGCACAGCGCCTGGAATTGGCCTGCGACAGGTCTTGTCAAGCCCCCGCGAAACCATGTTGCATCTGTGTTTCACGGCCAAGTTGTTGTTCTGAAAAGAATAAATGCGATTGGCGCTTTTTTGTCCAACTCGTGGCAGAGGCTTGTGAGTCCGTCTTCACGGCGTGGAGCATGCCCTTCATGCACAGCTTTATCCACAGCGGATGTGGATAAATTCGATTCTCCAAGCGCGGCGGCTATTTACGACCGGTTTATCACTTTGCGGGCAGCAATCGCGCGCAACTCCTGGCGCCCGGAAGCCACTTGCCACGGCCGCTAGGGCGTGTCGCCAATCCCCGAGCATGCCGCGCCGCGGTTGCGCGTGCCTGTGGCAAGGAAGAGCGAGGAAGTGGACGTCCGTCCCCGCCCGAGCGATGACGCGGCCACGGGCGTGCGCAACCGCGGCCCTTCGGGTTGGGTCTGGCAGGCGCGGCGTACTCGGGGATCGGTGACACGCCCTAGACTAGGTGGATGCCGTCCCCTGCCGCCACGCTCCGCGTCGCCCTGCCCGTCCCCTTGCCGCAACTGTTCGACTACCTGCCGCCGCCCGGCGGCGCGGTCGCCGACGGCGACGTCGGCCGCCGGGTGCAGGTGCCGTTCGGCAATCGCGAACTGAGCGGGGTGGTCGCGGCGATCGGCCAAGTGGAGGACGCCGATGGCCTACGCGCGGCACTGGCCTGGCTGGACCCGGCGCCGCTGCTGCACGGCGAACTGGCCGAGTCGCTGCGCTGGCTGGCGCGCTACAGCCACGCGCCGCTGGGCGAGGTGCTGGCGACCGCCCTGCCGGTGCCGCTGCGCCGCGGCGAACCGCTGCCCGACACCCACGCCTGGGCCTGGCGCCTGACCGAGGCCGGCGCCAGCCACCGCGCCCGCGCCGGCACCCGCCCGCACCGCTTCGCCGCGCTGCTGGCGGACGGCGCCGTGGACGAGGACCGGCTGGACCAGGCGATGGATGACTGGCGCAGCGCCGCCCGCGCCCTGGCCAAGCGCGGCCACGCCGAACGCATCGCCGTGCCGGCCAGCGCCGCGGCGCCGCAGCCGCAGCCCGGGCCGGTGCCCAACGTCGAGCAGCAGGCGGCGATCGACGCGGTGGTCGGCGCCGCCGGCTTCGCCCCGTTCCTGCTCGATGGCGTCACCGGCAGCGGCAAGACCGAGGTCTACCTGCAGGCGATCGCCGCCTGCCTGGCGCGCGGCCGCCAGGCGCTGGTGCTGGTGCCGGAGATCGGCCTGACCCCGCAGACCCTGGCGCGCTTCCGCGCCCGCCTCGGCGTGCCGGTGCATGCGCTGCATTCCGGGCTCAACGACAACGAACGCGCGCGGGTCTGGGCAGCCGCCTGGCGCGGCGAGGCGCAGGTGGTGGTCGGCACCCGCTCAGCGGTGTTCGTGCCGCTGCCGCAGGCCGGATTGATCGTGGTCGACGAGGAGCACGACGGCAGCTACAAGCAGCAGGACGGCATCCGCTACCACGCCCGCGATTTCGCCCTGGTGCGCGGCAAGGCGCTGGACGTGCCGGTGCTGCTGGGCAGCGCCACGCCGTCGCTGGAGAGCCTGCACAACGCCACCGGCGGCCGCTACGCGCACCTGCGCCTGACCCGCCGCGCCGGCGACGCCAAACCGCCGACGGTGCGCGTGCTCGACGTGCGCAAGCGCCCGCTACAGGACGGGCTGTCGCCGGAGGTGCTGGCCGGGATCGGCACGGCACTGGCCGATGGCGGCCAGGTGCTGGTGTTCAAGAACCGCCGCGGCTATGCGCCGGTGCTGCTGTGCCACGACTGCGGCTGGACCGCGCCGTGCCAGCGCTGCAGCACCCCGTTGCACGCCACGCCGATGACCGTGCACGCCGGCGGCCGGCGCCTGCAATGCCACCACTGCGGCGCACGGCAGCCGGCGCCACTGGCCTGCCCGGATTGCGGCAGCCTGGCGCTGCAGCCGCAGGGCATCGGCACCGAACGCCTCGAGGAACGCCTGGTGCAGGCATTCCCGGACGTGCCGGTGCTACGCATCGACCGCAGCACCACCCAACGCCGCGATGCGCTGGAGACGCAGTTGGCCACGCTCGGCACTGCGCCCGGCATCCTGGTCGGCACGCAGATCCTGGCCAAGGGCCACGACCTGCCGCAATTGAGCCGGGTGGTGGTGGTCGGCATCGACGAAGGCCTGTTCTCGGCCGATTTCCGTGCCAGCGAGAAGCTGGCGCAGCAGTTGATCCAGGTCGCCGGCCGCGCCGGCCGCGCGGCACGGCCGGGCGAGGTCTGGCTGCAGACCCACCACCCCGGGCATGCGCTGCTGCAGACCCTGGTGCACGGCGGCTACCACGCCTTCGCCGCGGCGGAACTGGAGCAGCGCGAGGCCGCAGGCTTCCCCCCGTTCGCGCACCTGGCGCTGCTGCGCGCCGAGGCCAAGCAGGTCGAACACGCCAACGCCTTCCTCGCCGCGGTGCGCGCGCTGCTGCCGGCGCAGGACGAGGTGCAGCGCTTCGGTCCGATGCCGGCGCCGATGCCGCGCCGCGCCGGGTTCCAGCGCACCCAGTTGCTGCTGTCGGCGAACACGCGGCGCGCGCTGCATGCCGTGCTGGACGCAGCGGTGCCGGCGATCCACGCGCTGCCACATGCCCGGCGGGTGCGCTGGTCGCTGGATGTGGATCCGCAGGATCTGTACTGAGGCAGGCGCGCGGTGTGCGGCGCAAGTCCTTCAGTACACCACTGGCGTAAATCGCTGGAGCGCCAGCGCGCGTCGAGCCCGCGATGCGCCGGCCTTGCATGAGGCCGCAAATCGTCGGCAACGCACGCAATCCGCTTCCGTAGGAGCGGCTTCAGCCGCGACGGGCATTACCGGTAATGCCTCATCGCGGCTGAAGCCGCTCTTACGCGGCAGTGGCACGCGTCGCCAAGCAGGGCGGCTCTGAAGCTGCTCCAGACGAACGCGCATCCGATCACCGTGGCAAAGCAGACGGCGGCCCTGACGCCCACGCGTTTCGCTTTTCGCTCAGTCCACCAGCCCCAATGCGTCGACCACTTGCGCGCGCAATGCCGTGCTGTCCCCTGCCTCCACGCAGCGCCATGCGCCAGCATCCGGAGACAGGCCGCAGGCGGCGGTGGCGATCACCGGCTTGCCCAGCGCCATGGCCAGCAGCAGCCCACGCGGCTGCTGTTCGATCCACGCAGGCAGCAGCACCAGTGAGGCCGCGTGCACGCCTTCGGCCATCGACGCGACCCGCTGTACCGCGATGCCATTCCAGAAGTCCGGTGCCTCCTGCGCACCGGGCGGCAGCAGCAAAAGCAGCGGCAACCCACGCAACGCTTCGCGCAGTTCGTAGGCGCCTTTGCGCGCCAGCGCCGAGGCGGCCAACAGCACCCGCGGCGCGGTGTCTGCGGAGGCGCCCGCCAGCTCAGCCGCGCCCACCGGCAGGGCGGGTCGTTGCCATTGCAGCGCGAGGCCACGGCTGCCGGCCAGCGCCAGCAATTGGCGGTGCGGAGTGATCCACTGCCGCGCCTGCGCCAGCGCCGCACGCTCGGCCTCGATCAGCGCCGGATCGGCGCGGAAATCGCGCAAGGTGGGACTGTGCGGATGCCGCTGCGCGGCCGCGTCCAGGCGGGCCTGCAGCAGATGCATCGGCAAGGCGGTCATGCACACGTCCCAGCGCCGACCCTGCAGCTCGTCGGCCAGCCACAATTCCGGCAACAGGCCCTGCGGCACCACCAGGTCGACGTCGCGCGCGCCCAGCCGGTGCCGCAGCGCCCGCAGGCGGATGCGCTGCGCGCGCTGGCGCGCCTGCGGCAACGGCATCCCACGCCACAGCCACCAGCGCCGCAGCAACGCCGCGCGCACTGCCGCGACGCTGCGCCGCGGCAATGCCAGCACCCGGTCGCCCGGCTGCTGCCGGCGCCGGCGGTCTTCCGCGAACTCAGGCCAGTCCTCGTCGACCAGCCAGGTGCGGTGCAAGCCCTCCGGCACCGCCGCCACATGCCGATGGCAGGCGCTGCGGCCGCAGCGGGTGCAGTCGTTGGCGGCGCCGACGCCGGCGGCCGCGGTGCGCCGCTGCAGCGGCGGCAACGGCAATGCCGCCGGCGCCGCGGCACCGCCGCGGATGCGCACGTGCAGCGTCTCGCCATCCAGCCACACCTCCAGCCGCCACGGCGCGGCGGCGCGCAGGCGCAGGTCCACGTAGTTCCAGAACACCACCGCGTCGCGGTCGCGCTCGGCCAGGGAGCCGGCAATCACCTGGGTGTGGCGGTGCCGCTCGACGATCTCCAGGCCCTGCCGCAGCGCCGCGTCGTAGATCGCATTGGACATCTGGCACAGGCCGCCGCCGATCGACGGCACCAGGCAGCCCTCGCGCAGTTCGCGGCCGGCGACGAAGCCGCGGCGGCGGGTGGCACGGCCGAGCTGGCGCCAGAAGCTGAAGGTGGCCCCGGCCGGCACCTCCACGCCGTGCAGCGCACGCGCGGCCAGGCGCAGGTTGTGGATCTTGCCAGCCACCAGTTGCGGTGCGGTCTCCTCGCTGTCGGGCCACAGCGCGGTGACCGATTCGGCACAGCTGCCGTCGGCGATCGCCAGGCCGGCGTCGCGGCGATGCCGGCGCGGACCGCCGCGCAGATCGTGCAGTGCGCGGCGCAGTTGCAGCGCGCGGGTCTTGGCCCAGAACAGCAGGCTGCGCCAGCGCGACGGCAGTGGCGCCTGTGGCGGCGCCGACGCGCGCGGCTTCACTGTCGCTGGCATGACCGTGCGTCCTCCCTGTCGCTGACCGCGCTTGGCATCGCGCTACTATACGAGCATGCAGGTCCGGCCCTCGACGATCGCGCAGCGCCCCACTGGCCGCGCGCGTTTCCGTGGATCGGTGCGCCACGCGCGCCCACGACCGTCGCGCCGACACCGGACGCCTCCTTTCCTCTCCCCCTCCTGGAGTCCTGCATGGACAACACACGCGTGCCGCACCTGATCGTGATCGGCGGCGGCTTCGCCGGCTTGTGGGCCACCCGCGCCCTGGCCAGGACGCCGTTGCGCATCACCCTGATCGACCGCCGTAACCATCATCTGTTCCAGCCGCTGCTGTACCAGGTCGCCACCGCCGGCCTGTCGGCGCCGGACATCGCCGCGCCGCTGCGGCAGATCCTGCGCCACCAGGACAACGTCGAAGTACGCCTGGGCGAGGTCGTCGACATCGACAAGCAGACGCGGCAGGTGCGCCTGGCCGACGGCCAGACGCTGGCCTACGACTACCTGCTGGTCGCCACCGGCGCCACCCACGCCTATTTCGGCCACGACGACTGGGCGGCGCATGCGCCGGGCCTGAAGACCCTGGACGACGCGCTGCAACTGCGCCGGCACCTGCTGCTGGCATTCGAGCGCGCCGAAGCGGAAACCGACCCCGCCGCGCGCGCGGCCTGGCTCAGCTTCGCCATCGTCGGCGGCGGCCCCACCGGCGTCGAACTGGCCGGCACCCTGGCCGAGATCGCCCGGCACACGCTGAAGCACGAGTTCCGCCGCATCGACCCGGCCGAGGCGCGGGTGCGGCTGATCGAGGCCGGCCCGCGGGTGCTGTCCTCCTTCCCCGAGCACCTCTCGGCCAAGGCGCAGAAGCAGTTGGAAAAGCTCGGGGTGGAAGTGCTGACCGGCGTGCCGGTCGCCGACATCGACGCCAGCGGATATCGCCTGGGCAGCACCTTCGTGCCGGCGCGCACCGTGGTCTGGGCCGCCGGCGTGGCCGCCTCGCCGCTGGCGAAGACACTGCAGACGCCGCTGGACCGCAGCGGCCGCGTGCAGGTCCAGCCGGACCTGAGCGTGCCGGCCCATCCGGAACTGTTCGTCGCCGGCGACCTGGCCGCGGTGCAGCAGGCCGACGGCCGTCCGGTTCCCGGCGTGGCGCCGGCCGCCAAGCAGATGGGCCGGCACGTCGCCGACACCCTGCGCCGGCGGCTGCGCGGCGATACCGCCAGCGTGCCGTTCCGCTACGCCGACTACGGCAACCTGGCCACCATCGGGCGCATGGCCGCGATCGTGCACCTGGGCCGGCTGCAGCTCTCCGGCGTGCTGGCCTGGTGGTTCTGGCTGGCCGCGCACGTGTTCTTCCTGATCGGCTTCCGCAACCGCGTGGTGGTGCTGCTCAACTGGGCCTGGGCGTACTGGAGCTACCAGCGTGCTGCGCGCATCATCCTCGGCGACCCGCCCGCAGCCGAGGCAACGCAGGCACAGGCCGCGCCATCCAAGGACAGGTGACACTGCAGGGCCGGGCTGCGATCCTAGCCGGCCTTTTTGCTGCAGCGCAGTGCCCGTCTTGGCGACCTTCCTGTTCCTGCTCGACCTGCTGGGCACCTTCGTGTTCGCGATCAGCGGCGCCACCGTCGGCGTGCGCCATCGCCTGGACCTGTTCGGCGTGCTGGTGCTGTCGTGCGCGGCCGCGGTCTCCGGCGGCATCGCCCGCGACGTGCTGATCGGCGCCACCCCGCCGGCAGCGCTGGCCGACGTGCGCTATCTCGGTGTCGCCTGCCTGGCCGGGCTGCTGGCGTTCTACCGCCACCACACGGTCGAGCGCCTGCGCAATCCGGTGCAGATCTTCGATGCGATGGGCCTGGCGCTGTTCGCGGTGTACGGCACCAGCAAGGCGCTGGCGTTCGGCCTGGGCCCGCTGAGCGCAACCCTGCTGGGCATGCTCAGCGGCATCGGCGGCGGCATCGTCCGCGACCTGCTGGTGGCGCGCACGCCGGTGGTACTGCAGGCCGAACTGTACGCGGTGGCGGCCCTGCTCGGCGGCGGCGTGGTCGCCGCGGCGCAGGTGCTGCATCTGCCGCAGCCCTGGGGCCTGGCGGTCGGTGCGGTGCTGTGCTTCGGCCTGCGCTTCATGGCGATCCGCTACGGCTGGCATCTGCCGGTGGCACGACCGCCGGAGTCGTAGCCAATCGAGGGCGCGTCAGCAGTCGCCGATCCGCGAGTGAGCCCAGGCACAAACAGCAAAGGCCCGGCGATGCCGGGCCCTTTCGCGCGTTGCAAGGGATTGCCGCAGGCGACTCAGGCAACGAACAGCGCCTTCATCTTCTTCAGCGCGTTCGCCTCGATCTGGCGGATGCGCTCGGCCGACACGCCATACTCATCGGCCAGTTCCTGCAGGGTGATCTTGCTGTCGGCATCCAGCCAGCGGCGCTTGATGATGTCGCGCGAACGCGCATCCAGTTCCGCCAGACCTTCGCGCAGCAGCTGCAGCTGGTTGTCCTCGCTGTCGGCGCGTTCGTAGGCCTGCGAGGGATCTTCCTCGTTGGCCATCAGGTACGCGGCCGGCGACGGCGGCGCGTGGTCGTCGTCCTCGTCGGACGGCGCATCGAAGCCAATGTCGCGACCGGACAGGCGCGACTCCATCTCCATCACCTCGCGCTCGGACACGTTGAGGTCCTTGGCCACCGCGGTGACCTCGGCCGCGTTCATCCAGCCCAGGCGGGTCTTGGACTTGCGCAGGTTGAAGAACAGCTTGCGCTGCGCCTTGGTCGTGGCGACCTTGACGATGCGCCAGTTCTTCAGGATGTACTCGTGCATCTCGGCACGGATCCAGTGCACCGCGAAGCTGACCAGGCGCACGCCCATGTCCGGGTCGAAGCGCTTGACCGCCTTCATCAGGCCGATGTTGCCTTCCTGGATCAGGTCGCCCAGCGGCAGGCCGTAGCCGTTGTAGCCGCGGGCCACGTGCACCACGAAGCGCAGGTGGGAATGGACCAGTTCGCGGGCCGCATCCAGGTCTTCCTGGTCGCGGTACCGCGCCGCCAGTGCGCGTTCCTCGTCGGACGTCAGCACCGGGATCTGGTGCACGGCGCCGATGTAGGCATCCAGCGAACCGAGCGGACTGGGAATCGGGAGGTTGTTGGCAACCAAAGCGTTGGAGGTAAGAGTCTGGCTCATAGGGCTCATCTTAGCAGTCTACTAATTGGACTGCTGGGTACAGTAAAAAGTTCCTGTGTTCTATTTATGCAACATATGAATCAGGAATGACACTGCAGCACAAGCCACTGAAACAATCTGGAAGCATCGCGGCTTCCATCTTCTGACCACCAAACTACCATCCAGTTCGCGAAAACGGCGTCCACATGCGGTGGACGCCGCGCCCTGTCCAACCGGGGTTCAGGCGCCGCGCAGCGCCGCTTCCAGCTCCGCGCGCGGCGGCAGACTCCAGTCGATGGGGGCGGCGCCCCGGCGCTTCAAGTACTCGTTGGCCGCGGAGAAATGCTTGCAGCCGAGGAAGCCGCGGTGTGCCGACAGTGGCGAGGGGTGCGGCGCCTTCAGCACGCGGTGGCGGCGGGTATCGATGACCTTGCCCTTGGCCTGGGCATAGCTGCCCCAGAGCAGGAACACCAGGCCCTCGCGCTCGCGATTGAGGGTCTCCACGACGTGGTCGGTGAAGCCCTCCCAGCCCTTGCCCTGATGGGCGCCAGCCCGGCTCTCCTCCACCGTCAGCACCGCGTTGAGCAGCAGCACGCCGCGCTGCGCCCACGGCAGCAGGCAGCCGTGGTCCGGCCGGCGGATGCCCAGGTCGTCCTCGATCTCTTTATAGATGTTCAGCAGCGACGGCGGCACCGGCACCCCCGGCAGCACCGAGAAGCACAGCCCGTGCGCCTGGCCGTAGCCGTGGTACGGGTCCTGGCCGAGGATCACCACCTCCACCTTTTCGAACGGGGTGGCGTCGAAGGCGGCGAAGATCTGCCGCCCCGGCGGGAACACCCGCGCGCCGGCGGCCTTGCGCTGGCGCAGGAACGTGGCCAGCTCGCGCATCTCCGGGCGCAGCAGCCAGTCGCCCACCTGCGCCTTCCATGACGGCTCCAGCTGGATCCGGCTTTCGTCTTCGTTGTTGCTCATCGTTTCCAGGTTCGGGACATCGGGGTCAAAAGCTCACGGCGATCTCGTCGAGCCGGGCCAGGCGCAACTGGAACAGCACCTTGGTGACCAGCAGGCGCTCTTCGATCGGCTTCTGCACCAGGTCGTTGGCACCGGCGCGCAGCAGCTCGGACTGGGTGTGCGGGTTGCTGTCGCCGGTCATCACCAGCACCGGCATGCGCCGCTTGCCGTAGGCGAAGTCGACGCGGATGCGCTGGACCACGTCGCGGCCGTTGAGCTCGCCCTTGAGGGTGACGTCGGTCAGCACCAGGTCGATGCGGCGGGTGGTGCGACCCAGCGACTCGGCGGTGAGCAGCGCGAATGCGTCCTCGGCGCTGAGCACGTGCACCACGTGCAGTTGCTGGCGCTCGAGCATGCGCTTGGTCGCCTCGGCCACCACCCGGCTGTCCTCGACATAGAGCACGGTGGCGCCGGCCACCGGCTGCGGCTGCACGTAGCCGCGGATGAAGGTGGCCAGCGCCTCGTGGCCGAGCGCCTTGTCGAAATAGTCGGTGACGTACTCGGTGAAACGGCGTTCGACCAGGTGCTGCTGGGCGTCGCCGGAGACCACGATCACCGGCACGTACGCCTGGCCGGCGGCTTCGCGCACGCTGCGGGCCAGGGTCAGGCCGTCGCCGTCGGGCAGCCCCAGCGAGGTGGTGACCAGGTCGACCGGGCCGGCCTCCAGCGCGGCGCGCGCCTCGGCGATGCTGGCGCAGCCGACCACGGTCACGTCGGGCAGTTCGCGATGCAGCACGTCGGCGATCAGCTTGCGCACCAGCTTCGAGCCATCGACCACCATCACCCGGGGGGCGGCGCTGATCAGATGCTTGAGCTCGTGCCCGGCCATGTGCGCCTCAGGTGTCGGTGGGCCGCGTCTGGCGCAGGAAGTGGCCGGTCACCAGCCAGGCGCCGAGCCAGCCCAGCAGCAGGGTGCCGAGCAGCACGAAGCCGGCGTGCAGCGCATCCAGCCCGTGCAGCACGAAGTGGCTGCCATAGCTGTCGGCCAGTGCCGCCAGCGGCTGGCCAAGGGCCATGCCGGAGGCGGCGAGCAGGCCCAGCGCCAGCACTCCGGCGCCGAAACCGTACCAGGCGCCCAGGTACAGGAACGGGCGGCGGATGAAACCGTCACTGGCGCCGAGCAGCTGCAGCACGCCGATCTCCTCGCGCCGCGACTGGATGTCCAGGCGCACGGTGTTGCCGACCACCAGCACCGCACCGGCGCCGAGCAGCAGCGACAGCACCTGCACCAGGCGTTCGCCAAAATGCAGCCAGCCATCCAGACGCTTGCGCCACAGCGCGTCGTGCTGGACCAGGTCGGCCTGCGGCAGCGCGGTCAGCGCCGTCGCCAGCGGGGTGTCGTCGGCCGCGGCCGGAGTGACGATCAGCAGCGTCGGCAGCGGGTTGTCCTGCAGCGCGTCCAGCGCCTCGCCGAGGCCGGCGCTGTCGCGCAGCTCGGCCATGCCCTCGGCCGGCGTGCGCAGCGTTACCGCGGCCACGTCGCCACGGCCGCGCAGCGTCTGCGCCAGCGCCTGCGCCGCGGCGGCGTCGACGTCGGTCTTCAGGAACACGTTGATGTCGCGCGACTGCTGCACGCTGCCGGCGAACTGCTTGAGGTTGTCCAGGGCGATCGACAGGCCCAGCGGCAGGGTCAGCGCCAGCGCCATCACCGCCATGGTCAGCAGCGTGGCCCACGGCTTGCGCATGGCGCGACCGAGGCTGTAGACGATGCTGTGCAGGTGGTGGTCCCACCACACGCCCAGCCGCGAGGGCGCCGCGGCGCCGGCGTTGCGCGCGCTCATTCGGCCAGGTCCTGCGGCGAGATGTCGTCGATCAGGCGGCCGTGGTCCAGGATCAGCACGCGCTTGCGCATCTGCTTGAGCAGGGCCAGGTCGTGGCTGACCACCAGCACGCTGGTGCCGCGCGCCGGCAGTTCAGCGAACAGCTGCATGATCTCGGCGGCCAGGGTCGGGTCGAGATTGCCGGTGGGTTCGTCGGCGACCAGCAGCCGCGGTTCGCCGACCATCGCCCGGGCAATGCCGACGCGCTGCTGCTCGCCGGCCGACAGCTGCGAGGGCAGCGCCTTCTCGCGGTGGCCCAGGCCCATGCGCTCGAGGACCGAGCGCACGCGCTTGCCGATCTCGGCGCGACGGGTGCCGCGCAGGATCAGCGGCAGCGCGACGTTCTCGGCGATGCTGCGGTCGGTGAGCAGACGGTGGTCCTGGTAGACCGCGCCGACCTCGCGCCGGTGCAGCGGCACGCGGCGACCGCGCACCTTCAGCAGGTTGCGCTCGCCGAACAGCACGGCGCCGCGCGAGGGCCGCTCGCTCAGATGGATCAGCTTGAGCAGGGTGCTCTTGCCGGCACCGGAATGGCCGGTGACGAACAGCATCTCGCCCTCCTCGACCTCGAAGCTGACGTCCACCAGCGCCGCGTGGCCGCCGGCGTACTGTTTGCTGACATTGTCGAACCGCAGAACGCTCATCCGGCGATTATGCCGGAGCGGCTGGGGTGTTCGTCCACCGCGCGCGTCGCACGCGGCGGACGGCCGGTCCTGCTCAGGAGCTGGAGACCAGCGAGCGCAGCTTGCGGCCCAGGCGGGTCAGGAACGAATCGTTGGTCGCCGCCGCACCGCGATCGGCCTGGCGCGCGGCCTTGACCGGGGTGGCCACGACCTGCACCGGCTTGGCCGGGGCCGCGGCCGCCGGCGCGGCGCTGCCGTTGCCGGCCGGTGCACCCTCGGCACCTTCCAGCGGGCGCCCACCGCGACGGCGACGGCGCTTGCGCGGCGGACGCTCGCCTTCGACCGCGGGCGCTGCGCCCTCGGCCGGCGCAGCGCGCGGCGGCTTGGGGGCAGGCGCCGGCGCGGCGGCAGCCGGCGCAGTGCCGTCGGCCGCAGCGGCGGTGGCATCGGCCGGACGCGGCGTGCGCGGACGCCGCGGCTTGCCGTCGGCGCTGCGCGACGATTCGCCACGGCCGCCCGGGCCGCTGCGACCGCCGCCGGGCTTGCCGCGACCGCCGCCGCGACGCTGCTCGTCGGCCTCGCGCTGGGCGCGGGCCTCGCGGAAGATCTCGCCGATGCTCTCCTCGCCCTCGGTCTCGGCGGCCTCGCCCTCCACCGGCGCGCGCGGGGTGCGCGGCAACGCCACCAGCAGCTCGGCGGTGACCGGCTCGACCGGGATCTTCTGTTCGATGTAGGCCTCGATGTCCGGCAGGCTCATCGCGTAGCGCTCGCAGGCGAAGCTGATCGCGTCGCCTTCCTCGCCCAGCCGCGCGGTGCGGCCGATGCGGTGCACGTAGTCCTCGGCGTCGAACGGCAGGTCGTAGTTGTAGACGTACTTGACCCCGTCGATGTGCAGGCCGCGCGCGGCCACGTCGGTGGCCACCAGGATCTCCAGCTGGCCCTTCTGGAAGCGGTTGAGCAGGGTCTCGCGCTTCTTCTGCGGCACGTCGCCGGACAGCACGCCGACCCGGTAGCCGTTGCGCTCCAGCGAACGCGCCACCCGCTCGACGAAGGCCTTGGTGTTGACGAACACCATGGTCCGCGCGCCCTCGCTGCGCGAGAGCAGGCCCAGCAGCAGGGTCAGCTTCTCCTCGTCGGAGGGGAAGTAGATTCGCTGGCGCACGCGCGCGGCGGTGATGCTCTCGGTCTCGACCACGAGCTTTTCCGGCTCGTTCATGTGCTCGTAGGCCAGCTCCAGCACGCGGTGGCTGAGGGTGGCCGAGAACAGCAGGGTCTGGCGGGTGCCGCGCTCGGGCATGCGCCGCAGCAGGAAGCGGATGTCCTTGATGAAGCCCAGGTCGAACATGCGGTCGGCTTCGTCGAGCACGCAGATCTCGCAGGCGTGCAGCGACACCACCTTGTGCTGCTTGACGTAGTCGATCAGGCGGCCGGGGGTGGCGATGATCACGTCCACGCCCTGCTGCAGCAGTTCGCGTTGCTTGTCGTAGTCCACGCCGCCGTAGACCAGGGCGAAGCGCAGGCCCAGTTCGGAGCCGAACTTGACCGCGTCCTTGTGGATCTGGATCGCCAGTTCGCGGGTCGGGGCCAGGATCAGCGCGCGCGGATCCTCCGGCTTGCGGTCGGCCAGCGCCGGGCGGCTGAGCAGGCGGTTCATCACCGCCACCAGGAACGCCAGGGTCTTGCCGGTGCCGGTCTGGGCCTGGCCGGCCACGTCGCGGCCCGGAAGGGCCACCGGCAGGGTCAGCGCCTGGATCGGGGTGCAGCGGGTGAAGCCGGCGCTTTCGAGGCCTGCAAGCAGCGCAGGATGCAGGTCGAACGCGGAAAAAGTCACATCGGTCAGCGGTTTGTCGCTCATCATTCCATCTTCGTGAGGCCACCCCGCCCGAAGCGTAAGGTCGCGGCTTGCATCGGTCCCGGCAGCGTCGCACACTGGCGTCTTCCATGCCGGGTCGCGCGACAGGGGGAATCCCTTGAGATCGCCGCGCAATGCCCCAGTTTACCGCAATGCGGCGGCCACCCGGTCCGGCCAGTCGCATTGGCCCAGGAGAACCCCCAAAGTGAGCGACAAGGTCCTTTACGTCGGCGACGCCGATTTCGATGCCACGGTGCTGCAGTCCGACGAGCCGGTCCTGGTGGACTTCTGGGCCGAGTGGTGCGGCCCGTGCAAGATGATCGCGCCGGTGCTGGACGACCTCGCCGACGCCTACGACGGCCGCCTCAAGGTCGCCAAGGTCAACGTGGACGAGAACCGCGCCACCGCGATCAAGTACCACGTGCGCTCGATCCCGATGCTGCTGCTGTTCAAGAACGGCCAGATCCAGGCCACCCAGATCGGCGCGGTCGGCAAGGGCCAACTGACCCAGATGATCGACAAGACCCTGGGCAGCAGCGCCGCCTGACGCCCGCTGCCGGCACCGCTCCGCCACCGGAGCGGCGCCGCGGCAGTCCCGCCGGCGCTGCATCGCCGGCGGCTGAATCGCCCACGAACGCCTGCTTGCCGTGCCTGCGTGGCGGTGATAGTGTCGATGCATCCGGTGGCATTCGCACACCGCACCCCCTCTGGAAGATTCTCTCCCAGACCTCCTCCCAACCCCGTATGCCCCCACGCTGGGCGCTCGCACTCTTAGCGAGGAACACCACTTGTCCGATCACACCATGTCCGAACCCGGGAGCGCCGACGCCCCCGCCGAGAAGCGCGTGCGCAAGCCGCGCGTCAGCAAGGCCGCGAGCGGTGCGGAAGGCGCCGCCGAGCACGGCGCGCCGGCACAGCCGACCCTGCCGCTGAATCCCGCGCCCGCGCCTGCGCCCGTCCAGACCGAGGCGCCGCGCGCCGCGGCCCCGGAGTCGGCCCCAGCCCCGGCCGCCAGCGGCGGCCAGAGCCACGGCGGCGGCGACGCGCCGGCCCATCAGGGCGGCGGCGGCCAGGCGTCCGAAGGCGGCGAGCCGCGCGAAGGCCGTGAGCCGCGCGACGGCGGCAACAACAACCGCTTCAACAATCAGAACCAGAACAACCAGAACAACCAGAACAACCAGAACAACCAGCAGGGCAACCGCCGCGATCGCTTCCGCAATCGCCGCGACCGCGACCGCAACCAGCGCGGCGGCGACCGCTTCCAGGACAACGGCCTGCCCAGCGACAACGGCGGCAACGAGCCGTTCGTGCCGCGCCCGCACGCCAGCGTGCCGGAAGGCTTCCCGATCTACTCGCTGAGCGATCTGAAGAAGATGCCGGCGCAGAAGCTGCTGGACATCGCCGAGCAGCTCAACATCCAGGACGGCGTGGCCCGCGCGCGCAAGCAGGACGTGATCTTCGCCCTGCTGAAGGTGCTGACCCGCCACGGCGAAGGCGTCGCCGCCGACGGCGTGCTGGAAATCCTGCCGGACGGCTTCGGCTTCCTGCGTGCGGCCGAGGCCAGCTACCTGGCCGGCCCGGACGATACCTACATCTCGCCCAGCCAGATCCGCCGCTTCAACCTGCGCACCGGCGACCACCTGTCCGGCCGCATCCGCTTCCCGAAGGACGGCGAGCGCTACTTCGCGCTGTCGATCGTCGACACCATCAACGGCGAGCCGCTGGAAGCGAGCAAGAACAAGGTCCTGTTCGAGAACCTGACCGCGCTGTTCCCGCGCAAGCGCTTCACCCTGGAGCGCGGCAACGGTTCCTCGGAAGACATCTCCGGCCGCATCCTCGATCTGATGGCGCCGCAGGGCAAGGGTCAGCGCGCGCTGATCGTGTCCCCGCCCAAGGCCGGCAAGACCATGCTGATGCAGCAGGTGGCCACGGCGATCACCACCAACCACCCGGACGTGCACCTGATCGTGCTGCTGATCGACGAGCGCCCGGAAGAAGTGACGGAAATGCAGCGCACCGTGCGCGGCGAGGTCATTTCCTCGACCTTCGACGAGCCGGCCGCGCGTCACGTGCAGGTCGCCGAAATGGTGATCGAGCGCGCCAAGCGCCTGGTCGAACATAAGAAGGACGTGGTGATCCTGCTCGACTCGATTACCCGCCTGGCCCGCGCCTACAACAACGTGGTGCCGTCCTCCGGCAAGGTGCTCAGCGGCGGCGTCGACGCCAACGCCCTGCACCGCCCGAAGCGCTTCTTCGGCGCGGCGCGCAACGTCGAGGAAGGCGGCTCGCTGACCATCATCGCCACCGCGCTGGTCGAGACCGGCAGCAAGATGGACGAGGTGATCTACGAAGAGTTCAAGGGCACCGGCAACAGCGAAGTGCACCTGAACCGCCGTATCGCCGAGAAGCGCGTGTACCCGGCCATCGACATCAACCGCTCCGGCACCCGCCGCGAGGACCTGCTGATCGAGCCGGAACTGCTGCAGAAGATCTGGATCCTGCGCAAGCTGCTGCATCCGATGGACGAGATCGCGGCGATGGAGTTCCTGCTGGACAAGATGAAGAACACCAAGTCCAACGACGAGTTCTTCGGTTCGATGAAGCGCTGAGTCCAGCGCCGGTTCGACCGCAACGCCCCGCTTCGGCGGGGCGTTCGCGTTTGTGGCCATCGGTCATGCCCGGCGACGTGCCGATACAGGGTCCGACGGTCTTTCGACGTAGGCGCGGGTGAGATGGGCGGCATTCGCCCCGCCACGTCCGCCGCCATGCCCGTCACCGCCAACACCGCCGTCAGCAAGGTCGCCCCGGTCACCCTCGGCTTCTGGGTGATGAAGATCTGCGCCACCACTCTGGGCGAGACCGGCGGCGACCTGCTGTCGATGACCCTGGACATCGGCTATGCGCTGAGCAGCGTGCTGCTGCTGGCGGTCTTCCTGGTTTCGCTGTGGGCGCAGCTGCGCGCGCGCCAATTCCAGCCGTGGCGCTACTGGTGGGTGATCCTGACCACCAGCACCGCCGGCACCACGCTGTCGGACTACATGGACCGCAGCCTGGGCCTGGGCTACGCGCAGGGCGCGCTACTGCTGGTGAGTCTGCTGGTCACGGTACTGGCGACCTGGTGGCTGTGCGAACGCAGCCTGTCGGTCGAGCGAATCGGCAGCGGCCGCGCCGAGGTCTTCTACTGGCTGGCGATCCTGGTCTCCAACACGCTGGGCACCGCGCTGGGCGATTACCTGGCCGACAGCTCGGGGCTGGGCTTCGCCGGCGGCGCGCTGCTGATCGCGGCGCTGCTGGCGGCGATCGCCCTGGCCTACGCGTTCACCCGGGTCTCGCGCACGGCGCTGTTCTGGGCGGCGTTCGTGCTGACCCGCCCGTTCGGCGCCACCCTCGGCGATCTGCTCAGCAAGCCGGCCGGCAAGGGTGGCCTGGACCTGGGCACGGTCGGTGCGTCGCTGCTGCTGGCCGGACTGTTGCTGGCAGTGCTGGTCGTCTCGACGCGACGCCGCGACGACGACCGCCGCGCGGCGCGCTAACGTCGGCGGGTGGCCTGCGCGGGGCAGTCCGGCCTAGACCAGGCGACCCGTCGCCGCTCAGCCGCCCTGCAGCGGCGTCAGCAGGCGCGGGCCGGCGCCGTCGGCCATGTACACGCCGCCGGCCGGCAACAGGTCCGGCGAGAAGCCGGTCGCGTCCTCGCCGGTGATCCAGGGCGCGCGCTGGCGCGGGCCGGGCACGTAGCTGGTCCAGCGGCCATAGGACGACGGTGCGCCCTGGGGAATATCGTCGCGCAGCGCGTAGTCGACCGGCACGCGCACGGTCCAGTAAGGCGCATCCACGTCCTTGCCTTCGCTCGGCGGGCGGAAGGTCCACTTGCGCGCCGCACCCAGCGCGCTCTTGCCCAGCACGTCGCGCAGTTGCTGCATCTGCCGCTCGGACGCCACCACGCGCAGGTTGACCTGCTCCACCGCGGCGTCGGCGACGCGACCATCGCGGCCGACCTTGAGCACCAGGTATGCCGATCCCGCGGCACCGACGCTGTAGGCGGCTTCCGGATAGGCCGGCGGCTTCATCTGGATCGAGGTCACCACGCTGCGGTCATTGGGATCGTAGTGACTGAAATCGGCGCCGCGGATCTCGACCTGGTAGTCATCGCCCTGTAGCAGCTTGGCAACCAAACGCAGGGTCATCGGCGCGCGCGCCGGCACAGGCTTGCCATCGCGCATGCCCGGCTCGAACTTCCACTGCATCACGCTGTTGCGGACGAAGCCCACCACGCCCTCGGGCAGGCGCTCCTGCTGGTCCAGCGCCAGCGCCGACACCGTGCCGCTGGGTTCGATGTCGATGGTGCCGCTCACCAGCATGCTGCTCTCGATCTGCTTGCGCACCGCGCCGGGGCCGACCCCGTCTGCGGCGACGGCAGTCAATGCCAGCAGCAGCGACAGCACGGCGCTCCAGCGCCACCACGAACGGAGGGATCGACGGTGCATCGCGCATTCCTTTGCCTGAGATGAGGCGCCGATTACACCGCACTGGCGGCCCACCGGCAACTCAGGCCAGGCGCAGCGCGTCCGGGTAAGGCGGCGCGTCCGGATAGTCGTCCTCGCGCAGCCGCGCCTGCAGGTCGCGCCACCACTGCGGATCGAACAGCTCGCCGTGCGCGTGGCGCACTGCCTCCAGCGAAGCCGCGGGCAGGCCCATGAACATCGCGAAGCGCTCCGGGAACACATCGCGCGGGGCGACGTGAAACCAGGGTTCGGCGGACATCGCCTCTTCCTCGTTGCGCGGCTGCGGCCAGTCGCGGAAGTTGCAGTCGGTGACCAGGCACAGTTCGTCGTAGTCGTAGAACACCGCCCTGCCCTGCCGCGACACGCCGAAGTTCTTCAGCAGCATGTCGCCGGGGAAGATGTTGTTGCGGGCCATGTCCTTGATCGCCTGCGCGTAGTCCAGCGCGGCCTCGCGCGCGGCCTCGGCGCCCTGCTCGCGCAGGTACAGGTTCAGTGGGCGCAGGCGCCGCTGCACGTAACACAGCTCGACGATCAGATCGTCGCCGTCCTCGCGCAGGCTGCGTGCGCAGCCCTCCATCAACTCCTGCAGCAGCGCCGGCGCGAAGCGTGCGCGCGGGAAGCGCAGCGAGCGGTACGGCTGGGCGTCGAGCAGGCGGCCGACGCGATCGAGGTTGAACACCAGCGCGTACTTCTCCTCCACTTCCTCGCGGCTCATCGTCTTCGGATAGGCGAAGCGGTCGCGGATCAGCTTGAACACCAGCGGATAGCTGGGCAGGGTGAACACCGCCATGACCATGCCCGGCGTGCCCTCGGCATGCACCAGATGTTCGTTGGGATGCGCCTGAAAGTGGCGGAAGAAGGTGCGGAAGCGTTCGGTCTTGCCCTGCTTGGCGCGGCCGAGCATGGTGTACAGCTCGTCGATCGGCTTGTGCGGCAGCAAGCTGCGCAGGAACACCACCGCATCGCCGACGGTGGACAGGTCGGCCTGGAAATAGCTGCGCGAGATGCCGAACAGTTGCGCCACGTCGTTGCGCTTGGTCAGCACCGCCTCGGCGCGCAGGCCCTGTTCGTCGTTGACCAGGGCGATCACGCACGGCGAGAAACGGTGTTCGCCGAACACGCGGCCGATCAGGTAGGCGCGGCGCTCGCGGTAGAACACCGTCTCCAGCAGTTCGATGCCGCGCACCGGGTTCTCGCCCCAGTGGGCGAGGTCGTCCTGCAGCCGCACCGCGATCGCTGCGGCGCAGCGCGTGCGGTGCGCGTACGGCACGTCGAAGCGGTAATCGCCGAGCACGCGCACGAACGCATCCACCGGCCGCGCCTCGGACACCACGTAGTTGTGCCGCGCCACCGGGTGGGTGATGGCGTCGGTGGGTTCGATGTCCAGCGCCACGAACTCGATCTGCGCGTCCACGCCCTGGGTGCGGAAGAAGCGCCGGGTCAGGGTGTTGTAGAAGGTCTTGTACAGCTCCTGGTCGATCAGCGCGGCGATCAGCTCGGCGTAGTGGTCGCGTGCGCGGATCCACAGCGCGCGGTCGTGCGCCTGGCCCAGCAACACCGCGCGCAGGCGCAGCATGCATTCGGCGATGCACTGGTCGTACAGGGCGATGCGTTCGATCGCATCCTCGCGCGCCGCGCTCCAGTCGCGCGCCTCGAAGCGCTGGCGCGCACGCGAAGAGATCTGCGCGAAGCGCGCGTGGTAGTCCTCGAACGCCTCGAAGACGATGCGGCCGATGACCAGGGCACGGCGTTCGGACGGCAGCGGCAGCGGCGTGGAGGGCATGCCCGCAGTGTACCCAGGTGGCGGCGACACGCGGGCGTCGGGCACCCTGCCACGCGCCGCCTCGTGGGCACATCCAGCGGTCTGCTTCGCCAGGATCGAGCCGAACCCAGGTCGGCCGCAGGAGCGGCTTCGGCCGCGACCGGCCTTACCGGGAACGTCCTGTCGCGGCTGAAGCCGCTCCTACCGGACGCTTCCTGCGCCGAAAACGCAAAGGGCCGCCCCGAGGGGCGGCCCTTTGCGTCACATCCAGTTCGGGCGATCAGGCGTTCAACGTCGCCAGCGCGTCGTTGAGGGTCTTGCTCGGCCGCATCGCCTTGCTGACCAGGTCCAGGTTCGGGCGGTAGTAGCCCTGGATGTCGACCGGCTGGCCCTGCACGCCGTTGAGCTCGGCGACGATGGCCGCTTCCTGCTCGGTCAGCTGCTTGGCCAACGGCGCGAAGCGCGCCTTCAGCGTGGCGTCCTCGTCCTGCGCGGCCAGCGCCTGCGCCCAGTACATGGCGAGATAGAAGTGGCTGCCGCGGTTGTCCAGCCCACCGACCTTGCGCGAGGGCGACTTGTCGTTGTCCAGGAACTGGCCGTTGGCCTGGTCCAGGGTGCGCGCCAGCACGCCGATGGCGGCGTCGTGGTGGCGCTGGCCCAGGTGCTCCAGCGACGCGGCCAGGGCCAGGAACTCGCCCAGCGAATCCCAGCGCAGGTAGTTCTCTTCGACGAACTGCTGCACGTGCTTGGGCGCCGAACCGCCGGCACCGGTCTCGAACAGGCCGCCACCGGCCATCAGCGGCACGATCGACAGCATCTTGGCGCTGGTGCCCAGCTCCATGATCGGGAACAGGTCGGTGAGGTAGTCGCGCAGCACGTTGCCGGTGACCGAGATGGTGTCCTCGCCCTTGCGGATGCGCTGCAGCGAGAACGCGGTGGCTTCCACCGGCGGCAGGATGCGGATGTCCAGGCCGTTGAGGTCGTGGTCCTGCAGGTAGCGCTCCACCTTCTGGATCATCAGCGCATCGTGGGCGCGCTGCGGATCCAGCCAGAACACCGCCGGGGTCGCGCTCAGACGCGCGCGCTCGACCGCCAGCTTGACCCAGTCCTGGATCGGCGCGTCCTTGGTCTGGCACATGCGCCAGATGTCGCCGGCTTCCACCGCATGCTCCAGCAGCACCGCACCGCCGGCGTCGGTGACACGCACCGTGCCGTCGACCGGGATCTGGAAGGTCTTGTCGTGCGAACCGTATTCCTCGGCCTTCTGCGCCATCAGGCCGACGTTGGGCACGCTGCCCATGGTCGCCGGGTCGAACGCGCCGTGCTGCTTGCAGTCCTCGATCACCGCCTGGTACACGCCGGCGTAGCAGCGGTCCGGAATCACCGCCTTGGTGTCCTGCAGCTTGCCTTCGGCGTTCCACATCTTGCCGGAGTCGCGGATCATCGCCGGCATCGACGCATCGACGATCACGTCGCTGGGCACGTGCAGATTGGTGATGCCCTTGTCGGAGTTGACCATCGCCAGGCCCGGACGCTGCGCGTACAGCGCCTGCAGGTCGGCCTCGATCGCGGTGCGCTGCGCTTCGGGCAGGCTGGCGATGCGCGCGTACAGGTCGCCGATGCCGTTGTTGGCGTCGAAGCCCACCTGCTTGAGCGTGGCGGCGTGCTTGTCCAGCACGTCGCGGTAGAACGCCTCGACCACCACGCCGAACATGATCGGGTCGGAGACCTTCATCATCGTCGCCTTCAGGTGCAGCGAGAACAGCACGCCCTGCTGCTTGGCATCGGCGATCTGCGCCTGCACGAAGGCGGCCAGCGCACGCTTGCTCATCACCGCCGCGTCGATCAACTCGCCGGCCTGCACCGCGGTCTTTTCCTTCAGCACCGACACCGTGCCGTCCTTGCCGACCAGTTCGATCCTGACGCTGCCGGGCTGCTCGATCAGCGCCGAACGCTCGCTGCCGTAGAAATCGCCGGCGTCCATATGCGCCACGTGCGACTTGGACTCGGCGCTCCATGCGCCCATGCGGTGCGGGTGCTTGCGTGCGTAGTTCTTCACCGAGGCCGGCGCGCGGCGATCGGAATTGCCCTCGCGCAGCACCGGATTGACCGCGCTGCCCTTGACCTTGTCGTAGCGCGCCTTTGCTTCTTTCTCTTTCTCGTCCTTCGGCTCGTCCACGTAGTCCGGCAGCGCATAGCCCTGCTGCTGCAGTTCCTTGATCGCGGCCTTGAGCTGCGGCACCGAGGCGCTGATGTTGGGCAGCTTGATGATGTTGGCTTCCGGCGTGGTCGCCAGCTGGCCCAGCTCGGCCAGGTCGTCGGCGATGCGCTGGTCCTCGCGCAGGTATTCGGGGAATTGCGAAATCAGGCGGCCGGCCAGCGAAATGTCGCGGGTCTCCACGGCGATGCCGGCGGTGCCGGCGAACGCGGCGACGATCGGCAGCAGCGACTGCGTCGCCAGGTACGGGGCTTCATCGGTGAGCGTGTACAGGATCTTGGGCGTATTCGACATGACGCGACGGATGACCTCTGGCAGGGGGAAATAGGCAGCACCGACAGTACGGCGGCGTATGTTTTCTTGTAGGTTTCGCGATGCCGTCAACCGCCGGACATCGGCTGTCCATTGTCGCGTGTCTGCCGGCTGCGGGCAAAGCGCGGGGGTTCGTCGTCCACTCGCGCTGCAATGGCACCGAGCGCCGATACCCGCAGCGCCAGAACGGAAAACGCCGGGCAATGCCCGGCGTCGCGACCGCATGCCACCACGGCATCCCGCTCAATACGCGCCGTCGAACGCAAAGATCGGCGTGCGCTGGCGCCACGCGCCCGCGGTGAAATCCGGGAAGGCCACGGTCTGGAAGCCGCTGGCGATCGACTGTTCGGAGAGTGGGGTGATCGCACTCCAGGTCACCGCGTCGTAGATGTCGATCGGCATCGGTGCCCTCGCCTTCAGTGCTTCGACAAAGGCATGGATGACGAACCAGTCCATGCCGCCGTGGCCGGCGCCAGCCGCGATGGCGGCGTAGCGCGTCCACAGCGGGTGTTCGTATTGGTCCTGGTAGGGCTTGAAGGCTTCCCATTGGTGCGGCGGACTGCGGCCTTCGAGGTGGATCGATTGGTTGAGGTCCATCCACAGGCCCTTGGTGCCCTGCACGCGGAACCCCATCGAATAAGGACGCGGCAGCGAGGTGTCGTGCTGCAGCAGGATGGTCTCGCCGTTGGCACAGGCCAGGGTGGTGGTGACGACGTCGCCCAGCTTGAACGCCACCTTGGTGCTGGGATGGGTGCTGCCGCCGCTCTTGGCCACGGTGTAGTCGTGCAGGCCGCGGGCCTTGCTGGCGAATGCGTTGAGGTGGGTGAAGCGGTTGCCGCGATTGATGCCGGCGTACATCGCGCACGGGCCGATGCCGTGGCTGGGGTACAGCTCGCCGTTGCGCTGCACCGAATGCGCGGTGCGCCAGCGCGCTTCGCTCCAGCCCTTGGCACCGAACTCCACGCCGCTGTCGTAGGGCTGGTCCGGGTCGCCGGAGTTGAACTTCACCCCGCGCAGGTCGTGCTGGTAACCGGCTTGCAGGTGCACCAGTTCGCCGAACAGGCCCTGCCGCACCATCTGCAGCGCGGCCATCACGTCGCGGCGGTAGCAGACGTTCTCCAGCAGCATGTACGGGGTGCCGGTGGCGAGCTGGGCGTTGAGCACGTCCCAGTGGTCCTGCAGGGTGATGCCGGCCACCACTTCGCAGCCGATCGCCACGCCGGCCTGCATCGCCGCGATCGCCATCGGCGCATGCCACTCCCAGGGCGTGGCGACGATCACGCCGTCCAGGCCCTTGTGCGCCAGCACGCGCTTCCATGCATTGGCGTCGCGGTCCTGGCCGTAGGCGGTGGGCGCGGGCTTGCCGGCCTTGGCGACCTTGGCCATGGCGCGGCCCAGCATGATCGGCTCGCTGTCGCACAGGGCGACCAGGTCCACGTCGTCGCGGCGCAGCAGTTCGGTCAGCAGTACCTGGCCGCGCATGCCGGTGCCGATCATGGCCAGGCGCAGGGTGCGCTTGCGCGCCCAGGCCGGTGTCTGCGGCAGCAGGCTGCTGGCGGCGATGGCAGCGCCGGCGGCGATGAAGTCGCGTCGTTTCATGCGGTGTGGTCTCCTCTTGGATGCGCGCCGGCGTCGGCCGGCACGCATGCTGCTGCAGGTGCGCTCACTTGAAGCGGTAGCCGATGGTCACGCTGTAGCCGCGGCCAAGATGGTGGCGTAGTCGCTGGAATCGCCCAGGAAGCTGTTCGGATCGTAGAACGGCAGGCGGTCGAACAGGTTCTTGACGGTGAAGCTCAGGTTCCAGGCGTCGTCCGGGCGCCAGGTGACGCTGAGGTTGGCGGTCCACCACGACGGCGCGCCATCGCACTTGCTCGGCTGCAGCTTGAGGTAGCCGGCAGTGCAGGTCTGCGGGTTGTTGTCCTCGGCATCGATCCGGTCGGTGGCCCACTTGGTGCCGCCGACGTAGTTGACGAACATGCTGGTGGTGACCTGCCGGTAGGTCCAGTCGGCGTTGAGCGTGGCGCGCAGGCGCGGGTTGTTGTAGTAGCCGACCACGTCGCCGTAGTACCAGCCGCTGTCCTGGTCCATGTAGAAGCGGTTGCGGTTGGCGATGGTGGCGGCCAGGCCGATGTTCAGCCCGCCCCACTGGCCGAGCGAGAAGCGGCTGCGCGCGTCGATGTCGAAGCCGTCGACCAGGGTCTTGCCGCGGTTGCGGTACTGCCCGACCACACTGGCGACATTGCCCACGCTGTAGCCCGGCAGCGTGCCCGGGCAGGCCACGCCGCTGGCCGGATCGGCGCACATCGCCGCCAACTGCGCGAGATTGGCGCGGTCGCTGTCGGTGATCGGCGAGCGGGTCATGGCGGTGATGTCGCCGGCGCGGCGGTAGTCCGGGGCGACGATCTCGTTGTCGCGGTAGATGAACCAGTAGTCGGCCGACACCGACAGCCAGTTGGCCGGCTCGTAGACGAAACCGAGCGTGGCGATCTTGGCCTTCTCCGGCTTCAGGTCCGGGTTCGGCTGGGTCATGCGCGCCACGGTGCGGCTGCAGTCGGCATTGAGCAGGCTCTTGCCCAGGTCCACGTCGCCGCTGCGGCGCGACTGCAGCAGCAGGTTGGCGATGGCGTTGGTCTCGCCGCAGCGCACCTCGTCGCGATAGCCGCCCAGCTGCGCATAGACGCCACCGCTGCCGGACTCGGCCAGGCTCGGCGCACGGAAGCCGGTGGAATAGGTGCCGCGCAGCAGCAGTTGCTCGAAGGCCTGGTACTTGAAGCCGACCTTGGGCGCGAGGTTGGTGCTGAAGTTCGGGTACTTGTCGGCGCGCAACGCGGCGTCGAGTTCCAGCTTGTCGGTGATCGGCGCGACGGTCTCGGCGAACAACGCATAGGTGTTGCGCTTGCCGTCGAACCAGGAGCCGCCCTGCTGGGTGATCAGGCCGTTGGCCGCGTCCGGGTTGCCCGGGGTGTAGAAGGTCTCGCGGCTGGCGTTGAAGCCGAACGCGGCGCGCATCTCGCCGGCCGGCAGCTGGAACAGCGGGCCTTCGATCTTGCCGTCGAGGGTGTGCAGGCGCGTCCACGATTCGATGTCGAAGGTGGGGAAGGCCTCGCGGATCAGCGCAGCGTTGGCGGCGCTGATCTCGCCGAACCTGTACGCCGGGTGGTCGGAGATGATCACCCGGCCGGTGCCCGGGTCGATGGTGAACGGGCCGAACGGCTTCTCGAAGCCTTTTACGTTGAGGTTGACGGTCTGGTAGGTGACAGAGTGGGTGCCGGCGGTGGCGAAGGCGGTTTCCCAGTTCCAGTCGCCGAGGCTGCCACGCGCGCCGCCGAGCACGCGGTAGCTCTGGTCGGTGTTGCGCTGACCGAAGTAGTCGGGGCCGGCGTCCTGCAGCAGGTACTGCAGGCCGACCACGCCGCCCATCATCGCCTTCAACTGCGGGCTGGCATGGTTGTACTCGTTGTTGGGCCCGAGGAACGGGTACAGGAACTGGTTGACGGTGTTGCCGGTGTTACGCGAGAACCAGCTGGTGGGGTTGCCGGTGGTGGTGTTGAACGCGCGCGGGGTGCCGCCGTTGGCGCGCAGGTCGATGTCGGTGTAGGTGGCCTCGGCGAACAGTTCGGTGCTGGCGCCGACCAGGAAGGTGCCGTTGAGGTAGGCGGTGTTGCGTTCTGACTTGGCGCCGGCGTCGATCTCGTTGTTCAACCAGGTTTCCCACACGCAGCGCGGGCCGGCGGCCTCGCTGGTCAGCACGTTCTGGCAGCCCGGTGCGGCTTCCTGCACGCGGCGGCCGGTAACCGGGTCGAAGGCGAAGTAGCTGCCCGGATTGAACTGGCCCGGCTTGCTGCCCACGCCCAGGCGCAGGTTGGTCAGGTAGTTGGGATTGTTGACGTAGTACTGCGCCGGGCGCTTGTCGTAGAAGTCGCGCAGCGGGATCGCATCGCGCCGGTACACGTTGACTGCGCCATAGACGTTGAAGCGGTTCTCGGTGAGGTCGCCGAAGCCGGCGGTGATGCTGGCCTGGTGTTCGCCGTAGGAGTCGATGCGGGTGGAGGTGTCGTTGCTGAAATTGATCTCCGCGCCCTGGAAGTTGCGCTTGGTGATCACGTTGATGACGCCGGCCACCGCGTCGGTGCCGTACACCGCCGAGGCGCCGTCGGTGAGCACTTCCATGCGCTCGATCGCCGCGGCCGGGATCGCATCGATGTTGACGAACTGGGTCTGGAAGCCGGCCGGCGCGCCGTAGTACGACAGGCGGCGGCCGTTCAACAGCACCAGCGTGCCCTGCGCGCCGAGGCCGCGCAGATTGGCCTGCGAGGCGCCATCGGAACCGGTGAACAGCGAGCGCGCGTCCTGTTGCGCCGGCCGCGCTGCCGGCAGGTTGTCCAGCACCTGCAGCAACGTGCGCGCACCCATCGCCTGGATGTCCTGCTTGCTGATCACCTGCACCGGCGAGGCGGTCTCCACGTCGGTGCGGCGGATGTTGGAGCCGGTGACCTCGACCCGGGCCAGGTCGGTGGCGGCCTGACTGTCCTGCGCGGCGGCGGGCTGCAAGGCGGCGAGCAGGACACCGGCGATGGCCAGGGTCAACGGAGCGAGCGGGCGACAGCGGGGATGGCGGTGACGGGCGGGCAACATCGGGGTTCTCTCCTGGCAGGGTGCGGCGCGAACGCGGAATCGGCGGGCAAAGCGCTCCCGGGCCACGGCCAGGCGGCCGCAGTCGGGAAAGGCGGGGGAGGAGCGGTGTTACGGGGCGGTCATGGGGCGACGAAGCTGGCGGTGTCGCCCTCCTGGCCGATCAGCACGGCGTTGGCCCAGTTGGCGCAGACCTGGGCAGGCTGCGGACCCTGCGCGCCGAGCGTGCGCAGGCTCAGCGTGGACAGGCCGCGGATGTCCAGTTCCGGCTTGACCACGCCCGGTGCGCTGACCAGGCCGCTGTCGTAAAGCAGGCGGCCGTCGCCCCAGACCTGGAACTGCAGGCCGCCGGCGCTGCGGCAGGCGTCGTCGATGCCCAGGTCGGCGCGCAGCAGGCGCCAGTCGCCGTGCAGGCGCAGGTCGAGGCGGCTGTCGGCGCCCACGCCCAGGCCGCGGTGGAACTGCAGGCCGTTCATGCGCATGCCGGCATCGCCGCGCAAGGCCTGGTCGGCGCGCACGCGACCGGCCAGCGCCGCCGGCAACGCCAGCTCGGACAGATAGCGCTGCTGCGCCGGCCGTTCCGGCGCCGGGTGCTCGAGGATGTGGAAGGTGGACAGCGCGATCGGGCCGACGTCGCGCGGCTGCAGCGCATCGAAGGCGCGCGGCCGGCGCTGCGCGGCGACGACCATCGGGTCGTTGCTGTCGGCGCCGTCGCCCTCGGGGTTCTGCACGCTCAGCACGCGGAAGCGCAGCAGGCGGCCGGCGTGCGCCGGGAAGTCGATGCGCTGCACGCCCTCCTGCAGGCGCAGGTGACCGCGCGCCACCGGCTCGCCCCACTCGCCGTTGCTGTCGCCCAGATAGACCTCGTAGTCGCGCACCTGGCCGTGCTTCCAGTTCTTGTCGTTGCGCGGCGCCAGCTCGATGCCGTCGATCATCTTGCGCTCGCCGAAACCGATCACCCATTCGTGCGCGCCGGTGCGCACGGCCTGGTTGCGCACGCTGCGGAACCAGGTGCCCGGGTCGTCGTCGAAGGCGTTCTCCAGCGGGTGCCCGGGCTCCTCGGCCGGGCGGTTGACCACCAGCAGGCTGTCGGCGGGCAGCGCGCGGCCCAGCTCCGGCGCAGCCGGATAGGCGTCGTCGGCCGCAGCGGCGGCCACCGGGAAGTCCAGCCGCAGCTGCAACGGCTGGCGGATGTCCTGCACGGCGGTGCGCACGTGCACCGTGCCGCGACGCTCCCTGGCGTCGAAGTACCAGCCTTCGCTGGCCTGGGCGAAGGCCGCGGCGTCGGCGAGCGCGGGCAGCGCGCGTTCGCCGACCTGCACCGACCGCGGCGCCTGCCGCGCGAGCACGCGCAGGGCGTAGCGGCGTTGCGGCAGCTGTCCGGCGTAGCGGCCCTGCACCGGATCAATCCATACCTGCACCGGGCCGCTGCCCTGCGCCGGCGCCTGCACGCGCACGGCCTGCGTGCTGGACTCGCCCTGCTGGTAGCGGCGGGTGTTGCCGTCGTCCTCGTACAGCGTGTACTGCGAGGCTCCCTGCGGATACAGGTCGAAGGTCACCTCGTCCAGCGGCTTCTCGCCGTCGTACAGCATCGCCGGATACATCGGCAGGATCGCGCCGGCACGCACGAACAGCGGCAGCGTGGCCAGGTCGACCTGGCGATCGAGCTGGCGACCATCGGCGCCGGCCTGCACGCGGCGGCCGTCCCAGTAGTCGATCCAGCCGCCGGCCGGCAGATGGATGTCGCGCCGCCAGCCGCGGCTGGCCGCCTGGCTGCGGTACACCGGCGCCACCAGCAGGTCGCGGCCGAGCAGGAACTGGTTCTTGTAGGTCTCGTCCTGTGCGTGCGGATCGCGTGGGTCCTCCCACATCAGCCCGCGCACCGGCGGCGCGCCGGTCTGCGCGGCATCGTGCACCAGGCCGTACATGTACGGGGTCAGGCGCATTTTCAGCTTGAGGTAATCGCGGTTGATGCTGCGGTACGGCTCGTCGTACCACCACGGATGCTTGCGCGCGTTCGACGACCAGCCGCTCATGCCCATCAGCACCGGGGTGAAGGCCTTCCACTGCAGGTCGCGGGTGAAGGTCTCGGCGCTGCCGCCGAAGATCGCGTCGACATCGCCGGCGGCGTAGGCCATGCCCGACAGGCCGGAGCCGATCAGGGTCGGCACGTGCCAGCGGATGTAGTCCCAGCTGCTGCTCTGGTCGCCGGTCCAGGCCACCGCGTAGCGCTGGATGCCGGCCCAGCCCATCACCGTCCACAGGAACGGGCGCGCATCGGAGTTGGCGAGGATGCCGTCGTAGGCCTGGTGGTTGGCGTCCATCGCGAACTGGTAGCCCTTGCCGGTCCAGGCCACGTCGAGCTTCTGCACGCGGCTGCCGGCCTTGCCGACTTCCCAGGCGATCTTGTCCACGCCGTTCTCGGTCCACAGGCCGGTACGGAAGCCATAGCGGGCCAGGCCCTGCACGGTCTCCGGCAGCCTGGTGTAGCCGCAGCCGTAGCCGTCGTTGGGCAGGATCCAGCCGCCGGGCATGTCGTGCTCGCGGTATTGCCGCGCCACGCTGTCGACCACGTCCGGGGTGGTGCCGGTGGGGCCGTCGTGCCAGCCGTCTGGCACGGTGCCGGGCTTCCTGGCGTTGTCGCCGTCGTTGTAGCAATCGGCATCGCCGTAGGACAGCGACCAGCGCACCAGCATGCTCGGGCGGCCGGTCAGTTGGGTATAGCGCTCGATCAGGCGCGGCAGATCGGCACCGACGAAGTAGTAGGCGTCGAAGCGGTCTTCGCGGTGCAGCAGCGTGGCCTGGTCGGGCTGGCGCAGGTCGTAGCTGCCGTCGCTCCAGGTGTTGCGCAGCATGCCCCAGCCGCAGCTGCTGAGCAGCATCGGCGCCGGGCTCGGGCGATCGCCCTCCTCCCAGCCGCCGGAATACGACACCTCCAGCTCGCGGCCCTTGAACTGGTAGCGCCCATTCTGCTGGCCGCCGCCGTAATAGGCCTCGTCGGCCTGCGAGGACAGCACCTGCACGCTCTGCGCGGTATCCAGGTCCAGCGGCTGCAGTTCCTGCCACAGCGCCATCGCGCGGCCCTGGTCCAGCCGCTCCAGGCGCAGCCGCAGCGGTTGCCGCTGCACGTGCAGCACCAGCGCGCCGGTACGCACGCGCAGTTCCTGCGCATCGTCTTCCAGTTGCGCCTGCACCGCGGCCTTGGGCTGCGGCAGCACGATCGGCGTGGCCTTGTCGCCGGCACCGGTGAGCGTGCCGTGGCGCCCGGCCTGCACGCGCACGATGTCGGCCGCCGGCAGTTCGATGCGCAGGCGCACGCCGCGGTCGGTCTGCAGGTCCCAGCCCTGCACGCCGTCGCGGCTGGCGCTGGCGGCGACCGTGCGCAGGTTGCCGACCGGCTCGGCCACGGCGCTGGCGGCTACCAGCAGCAGGGCCGGCAGCGCGATCGCCGGTAACAGCGGCGAACGACGAACGCGATTCTCCACACGACCCCCAAACCCGTTTCCCCGGGCGTTTCGAAAGCGTTGCACCGACTCTAGGCCAAGGATTTGAAAGATGTCAATAAATTGAAAGCAAAAAACAAGATTTATTTTGGCGAATCGAAAGTTTAGGCAATGCCGTTCTTTTCTTTTGCACAGCGGAAGTAGTCAAAACTCAGCTACGACAGCAACATCACGCGACATCTTTCGTTTCTGATGTGCTGTAGCCGGGCAAAAGCCCCATCAAACGAATACTTTCTTTTTTCTTTCGATGTTTGACATTTCGAAAGAAAAGCCGGATGGTGCGCTGGCCCAACAGGAACCACCGCATGGACCTCCTTCCGCTTTCCGATGCATCCGCCTGGCAGCGCCTGGGCGGGGCCGATACCGCCCGCGAGATCGCCCAGCAGCCGGCGCTGTGGCGGACCCTGGCACAGGACCTGGCACAGGCCGGCGACCGCCTGCAGGCCTTCCTCGGCGACCGCCTCGCCGATCCGAACCAGCGCGTGCTGTTCACCGGCGCCGGCAGTTCCGGCTTCATCGCCGAGATGGTGGCCGACGCGATCAATGCGCAGTGGCCGGCCGAGGTGCGCGCGGTGCACACCACCAGCCTGCTGACCCATCCGGCGCTTTACCTGCAGCGCGCGCGGCCGACCCTGCTGGTGTCGTTCGGGCGCAGCGGCTCCAGCCCGGAAAGCGTGGCCGCGGTGGAGCGCGTGCGCAGTGACGTGGACGAGGCGCGCTTCCTCGACATCACCTGCAACGCCGACGGCGAACTGGCCCGCCGCGGCGCCGACCGCGCCGACACCTGCACCCTGCTGATGCCGCCGACCAGCTGCGACCGCGCCTTTGCCATGACCAGCAGCCTCACCTGCATGCTGCTGGCGGCGCTGAGCGTGTTCGACCGCGCGCCGTGGGACGCGCGCAGCGCGCGCCTGCAGCGGCTGGCGGAGCTGGCCGACCACGGCCTGGCGCAGTGGGACGGCGCGGTGGCGGCGCTGGCGCAGCGCCCGTTCGCACGGGTCATCTATCTCGGCAGCGGCCCGCTGGAAGCGCTGGCGCGCGAGGCCGCGCTGAAAGTGCTGGAACTCACCGCCGGCCGCGTGCTGGCGCTGGCCAACACGCCGCTGGGCTTCCGCCACGGCCCCAAGTCCACGCTGGACCGCAGCACCCTGGTGGTGATGCTGCGCAGCGTGCAGCCGCTGGCGCGCCGCTACGAACAGGATCTGCTCGACGAACTGCGCCGCGATGGCGTGGCCGGCCAGGTGCTGGCGATCGGCCCGCATGCGGACATCGGCGCGGGCGACGACTACACGCTCGCCGTCGCCGGCCTGGACGATCCGTGGCTGGCGCCGCTGTGGCTGGGCTTCGCGCAGTTGTTCGCGCTGCAGCGTTCGGCCGCGCTCGGCCTGACCCCGGACAATCCGTTCCCCGATGGCACCGTCAACCGCGTGGTCCAGGGCGTCACCATCCACCATGGCTGAGCCTGGCGCGCCCACCTGCTACGGCCTGGACGTCGGCGGCACCAAGATCGAACTGGTGGCCTGCGACGCCGCACTGCAGGTGCTGTGGCGCCGCCGCGTGGCCACGCCGCAGGGCGATTACGCCGGCTTCCTGCAGGCGGTGGTGGCGCTGGTGGCCGAGGCCGATGCCGCGCTCGGCCGCCACGACAGCGCGCTCGGCATCGCCCTGCCCGGCGTGCGCGACCGCCGCAGCGGCCGCCAACTGAGCGCGAACGTGCCGGCGCTGACCGGCCAGTGCGTGGCGCAGGACCTGCAGGCGCGACTGCCGCGTCCGCTGTCTATCGGCAACGACCTGCAATGCTTCGCGCTGTCCGAGGCGCACGGCGGTGCCGCCGACGGCTACCCCAGCATGTTCGGCGCCATCCTCGGCACCGGCGCCGGCGGCGGTTTCTGCGTGCACGGCCGCCTGCTCGCCGGCTGCAACGGCATCGCCGGCGAGTGGGGCCACTGGAGCGTCCCCGGGCACCTGCTGCAGCGCCACCACCTGCCGCTGCTCGCCTGCGGCTGCGGCCTGCAGGGCTGCGTGGAGCGCTACGTGTCCGGCAGCGGCGTGGCAGCGATCGCGCGCCATCTCGGCAGCGACGCCGCCGACGCCAGCGCGGTGATCGCCCTGGCCGATGCCGGCGACGCGCGCGCGCAGCAGGCGCTGGACATCCACCGCGACCTGCTCGGCCACAGCCTGGCCGCCGTGGTGCTGGCGCTGGATCCGCACGTGATCGTGCTCGGCGGCGGGCTGTCGCAATACCCGCCGCTGTACCGGCAACTGCCCGATGCCATCGCCGCGCATCTGTTCGCCGGCGTGCAGGTGCCGCCGATCGTACCGCCGCGCTTCGGCGATGCCGGCGGCGCCCGCGGCGCCGCGCTGCTGGCCTGCCATCCCGCCTATTCCTGATCCGCCGGAGTGTCCATGTCGCCCTTGCAGACCCTGCTCGCCTCCCATCGCGCCGGCGCCAACGTCGGCCTGTACAGCGTCTGCTGCAGCAACGACCAGGTGCTGCGCGCGGCGATGCAGGTCGCGCTGGCCCACGACACGCTGCTGCTGGTGGAAGCCACCTCCAACCAGGTCGACCAGTTCGGCGGCTATACCGGCATGACCCCGGCGCAGTACCGCGATTACGTCGGCGCACTGGCCGAGACGGAAGGGTTTCCGCGCGCACGGCTGATCCTGGGCGGCGATCATCTCGGGCCGAATGCCTGGCAGAAGGGGCCGGCCGCCGAGGCCATGGCGCATGCGCGCGTGCTGATCGCGCACTACGTCGCCGCGGGGTTCCACAAGATCCACCTGGACTGCAGCATGGCCTGCGCCGACGACCCGGTGCCGCTGCCCGATGCCATCGTCGCCGCGCGGTCGGCCGAACTGGCCGAGATCGCCGAGCGCACCGCCGCCGCCCATGGGCTGCCACCGCCGGTGTACGTGATCGGCACCGAGGTGCCGATTCCCGGCGGTGAAGCCTCGCTGGCCGGCGGCCTGCAGGTGACCACGCCGGTCGCGGCCGCGCAGACCCTGGCCATCCACCGGCAGGCCTTCGACACGCCGTCGCTGCGCGCGGCGTGGCAGCGGGTGATCGCGCTGGTGGTGCAGCCGGGCGTGGATTTCGACCACAGCAGCGTGCACGACTACGACCCGGCCGCGGCCGCCGCGCTGGCCGATTTCCTCGAGCAGCAGCCGCGCATCGTGTTCGAGGCGCACTCCACCGACTACCAGCGCGAGGACGCGCTGCACGCGCTGGTGCGCGACCACTTCGCCATCCTCAAGGTGGGCCCGGCCGCCACCTTCGCCTATCGCGAAGCGCTGTGCGCGCTGGCGGCGATCGAAGCCGAACTGCTCCCCGCGGCGCAGTGCTCGCGGCTGCCGCAGGTGCTGGACGCGGCGATGCTGGCGCAGCCCGGATCCTGGCAGTCCTACTACCCGGGCGACGCGACCCAGCAGCGCCTGCTGCGCCGCTATTCCTTCAGCGACCGCTGCCGCTACTACTGGGGCGAGCCGGCGGTGCGCGCGGCGGTGGACACCTTGTTCGCCAACCTGGAAGCACATGCGCCGCCACTGGTACTGCTCAGCCAGTTCCTGCCCGAGCAGTACCGCGCGGTGCGCGCAGGCCAGCTCGCCACTACCCCGGCGGCGCTGGTCCAGCACCGCATCGGCCTGTGCCTGGGCGAATACGCCCGCGCCTGCAGCGCCAACCGCTCCGGCGCGCGCGCCCCGCACGCCGGGGCGGCTGCCGGCGTCGCGGCGAACGGCTAATCTTGTCGGTCGCCCGCGAATCCGAGAATGGCCATGCGCAACACCCGCTCCCGTCGCCAGCAGATCCTGCAGTCGCTGCTCGAACGCGGCACGGTGCAGGTTGCCGACCTGGTCGACCGCTTCGGCGTATCGGCGGTGACCATTCGCGCCGATCTCAACCATTTCGAGGCGCAGGGCCTGGCCACCCGCACCCACGGCGGCGCCACGCTGGTGCGCACGCCGCCGAAGGAGCAGGACATCCACGAAAAGGACGCGCTGAACCTGCCGCTGAAGGAATCCATCGGCGCCTGCGCCGCGCGCATGGTGCAGCCCGGCGCCAACATCATCATCGACTCCGGCTCGACCACGATGACCCTGGCCCGGCATCTGCGCGGGCACCGCGACGTCACGGTGATGACCAATGGCCTCAACATCGCCTGGCAACTGGCCAACGCGCCGGGCATCAACGTGCTGCTCACCGGCGGCCAGTTGCGCCAACAGTCGCTGTCGCTGCAGGGCAGCCAGGCCGAGGCCAGCCTCAACGCCTACGGCTTCGACACGCTGTTCCTGGGCGTGGACGGCCTGGACCTGCAATTCGGCCTGACCACCCACGACGAGGCCGAAGCGCGGCTCAACCACCGCATGGTCGAGCGCGCGCGGCGCATCGTGGTGCTGACCGACGCCTCCAAGTTCGGCCGGGTCAGCCTGCACCGCATCGCCCGCCTGGACCAGATCCACGCCATCATCACCGACGCCGGCATCGACGAGGCCACCCGCGACGGGCTGCAACGGCTGGGCATCGAGGTGATCATCGCCGAGTCCGCACCATGACCGACACCCATTCCCTGCACGGCCGCCTGCTCACCCCGCTGGGCTGGCGCCGCGGCCACGTCCACTTCGACACCCACGTGCGCCGGCTGCAGGTGGACGACCACAGTGGCGGCGACGATCCGCAGCTGCCGCTGATCCTGCCGGGCTTCGTCGACCTGCATGTGCACGGCGCCGCCGGCGTGGACCTGATGCAGGGCGGCGACGCGGCGCGGCGCATCGCCCGCGCCCACCTGCGCTTCGGCACCACCACCCTGCTGGCGACCACCATGACCGCCGGCGTCGAGGAGATCGCGCACGCACTGCGCGGCGTCGCCGCGACCATGGCCGCGCCCGATGCCGACGCCGCCTGCATCGCCGGCGTGCACCTGGAAGGCCCCTTCATCAGCCCGCAGCGACTGGGCGCGCAGCCCGACCGCACGATCGAGGCCAGCCTCGCCCAGGTCCAGCAGTGGCACGCGCTGGCGCCGATCCGGGTGCTGACCCTGGCGCCGGAAATCGGCGCGCACACCGCGCTGATTCCGGCGCTGACCGCACTGGGCATCCGCGTGCAGCTCGGCCACAGCGCGGGCAGTTACGAGGACGGCGTGGCGGCGCTGCAGGCCGGCGCGGCCGGCTTCACCCACCTGTTCAACGGCATGACCGGCGTGGATCACTACCGCCCCGGCATTGCCGCCGCGGCGCTGGCGCATGCGCAGTACGCCGAGCTCATTCCCGATCTGCAGCATGTGCACCCCGGGGTCATCCGCCTGGCCGCACGCGCGATCCCGCGGCTGTACGCGGTGACCGACGCCACCGCCGCCACCGGCATGCCCGATGGCGAATACGCACTGGGCGAGCAGCGCGTGCACAAGTGCGGCGGCTGCGTGCGCCTGGCCAGCGGCTCGCTGGCCGGCAGCGCACTGACCATGGACCAGGCCTTGCGCAACCTGGTGCAGGCGGGCCTGGAACTGGCCGATGCCACGCAGCGCGTGTCCACGTTTCCGGCCGACTACCTGGGCCTGGGCGATCGCGGCCGCATCGCTCCCGACGCCCGCGCCGACCTGGTGGTGCTGGACAGCGACCTGCGCCTGCGGCAGGTGGTGGTCGGCGGGCGCCTGCTGGAGTTGCACGCGCCGCACTGATCGCCGTGCGCGGCAGCGTGCAAACGCGGCGCTGGCCAACGGTGGTGCGCGCAGACCCTGCCGAGTGGACGGCAGGGCATTGCCCAGGACGTGCGTGGGGGATAGAAGGGCGCCGCTGATCCGCCGGATGCAGCTTGCGCCTGCGTGGCAGGAGCGGCTGCAGCCGCGACGGGCGTTCCCGGTAAGGCCGGTCGCGGCTGAAGCCGCTCCTACGACGGGTTTCCGGGCTCTGGGAGTGTCCTGAAGTCTCCCACACCTTCTTCATCCGGCGAGTCGGCAGTGCTGTCGAAGCATCGGCTCGCGCATAAAAAAGGCGCAGCCTCGCGGCTGCGCCAGCGTGCCGCACGCGCCGGGAGAGAGGCGGCGCGTGCGACCCGTGACCCGGGCTCAGCCCTGGATCACTTCACCTCGAACGTTTGCGGCGTGCCCGCCGCCTGGCCGTTCACGGTGACTTCGGCCTTGTACTGGCCGGCCGGCCAGCCCTTGGGGTTGGTGAATTCGAAGTTGGTGGTCTCGGCACCGCTGGTATTGAGCGTTTCGGTGCGCTCGCCGGCGGTCTGGCCGTCCTGGAACACGAGCTTGGCACCGACATTGGCATTGGTGGCCGAACCCTCGGTCTTCACCGATACGATGATCTTGTCCTTGCTGGCGAGCGTGGTCAGTGGCGCCACCGACTTGTCGGCCGCGGCGGTGTTGCCGACGGCGACCGCGGCAACGTTCACCGCATTGGCGGCGGCGGGCGCGGGCTGTTCTGCCGGCGCAGCCGCGGGACCCGGCATCTGCTCGGTCGGCGCGGACGACGTGGGATCGGGCGACACGGTCTGCTGCTGCTCCTGCTTCTTGCAGCCGGCCAGCGCCAACGCGCCGACCAGTGCGAGCATGAGGGGCGAAAACGAGGACATCGTGCGGTGCTTCATGGGTAAAAGACTCCTGTCGGAATAACGAAGAAATGCGCCAGCGGCGGCTCAGGCGCCAGCAGGCAACTTGAGCGTCTGGCCCGGATAGATCTTGTCGGGGTCGACCAGCACATCGCGGTTGGCCTCAAAGATGCGCGTCCAGGCATTGCCGTCGCCGTAATGCAGCTTGGCGATCTTGGACAGCGAATCGCCGGGCTTGACCACATACACCTGCTGCACCTGCTCGGCGGTGCTGTCGACCTTGCTCTGCACGGCGGAGAAATCCGCCTTCTGCACGACGTCGGCGGTGGTGTCCACCTTGGCGGTGACTGCCGAAAAATCGGCGCGCTTGTCGCTGTTCATCGCGTGGCTCCCTGCGTGATGGGACGCTGCCACGGTGTCACAGGATTTGTTAAAAAAGGATCGCGCGGCCGTGAACTTCACCGCTGCGGTTCAGGCGCGTCGCAAGCCTTCCAACACGGCGAGACGTGTCGCTCGAAAGGTCGCGACCGTGCATGGCAGCGGGACCGCGAGCACACGCCACCATCGCCATGTCGCGCATCGTCTAGGCGACGACTGCGCGAGCCCCGGTCTGCCGCAGAGAAGTTGACGACAGCGCTACCCTCAGGGCGCTCCTTGTGGGAGCGGCTTCAGTCCCGACTGCAGCACGCTCGGTGCAATCGCGGTTTCGGAGGTGCGCTACTGGCGCAAATCGCGCAGGAAGCTCAGCGGTTCGGCCACATCCACGGTGGCGCGCCAGGGATTGATGTCCAGGCCGCCGCGGCGGGTGTAGCGTGCCTCCACCTGCAGCGACTGTGGGCGGCAGCGCGTCATCAGGTCGTGGAAGATGCGCTCCACGCACTGCTCGTGGAAGCCGGCATGCTCGCGAAAACTGACCAGGTAGCGCAGCAGGCCTTCGCGGTCGATGCGGCCGCCGCGGTAGCGCAGGTGCAGCGAGGCCCAGTCCGGCTGGCCGGTGACCGGGCAGTTGGACTTGAGCAATTCACTGGTCAGGGTCTCTTCGACCACCTCGCCGTCGGCGGCGGACAGGAAGTCCGGACGCGGCGGACCGTAGCAGTCGATGGCGATGTCCAGCGCATCCAGCGACTCGCCCTCGCCCAGCGTGTCCATCGGCGGCAGGCCGAATTCCATCGCCACGTCGGCGCCGGCGCGCGCCGACAGGTCGGTGACGATGCAGCTGCGCAGGGCTTCGGCGCTGTTGAAGCGCATCGCGTTGAGCGAGTTGAGATAGAGCTTGAGCGATTTGGATTCGATCAGGTTCGGCGAAGCACACGGCACCTGCAGGGTCGCGGTGGCCACGCAGGGCTTGCCTTGCGCATCGAGCCAGCTCAGTTCATAGGCATGCCAGCGGTCCACGCCGAAGAACGGCAGCGCCGCGGGATCGAGACCGATCTCGGTGCGCGCGGCGGCGCGGGGGATGGGAAACAGCAGCGACGGATCGTACTGCGACGGATAGGCGACCTCGCGGCCGAGGCTGGAATCCTGGGGGGTGTTCATGCGGTGCAGTGTAGCGGGCGGGTTCTGGCTGGCAGGTGTATGGGGCGGGGATTCGGGATTCGGGATTCGGGATTGGCAGAAGCGCATCGCGCTGCTTGCGTCGATGCGCCTGCGTCGATTCAGGGCTTCGTGCGTCGCGACTGAAGGGCACCTCGAACAACCTGCCACGACCTGGAGCCAGGGGCAGCATCTGTCGCAACGGCACCAGAGCGGCGCCTGATCGTGGTGGTTGGGAGGCTGAGGTGGCCGCTCGGCCACCTCAGCCGATCACGCCGGCACCATGGCCCGCTCCTGTAGCCGTGCCAGCCGCATCACGTTATGGCTGGCGACCTTCAGCCCGATCACCACCTTTGCCCGCGCCAAGCCGATGCAGCGTACGAACTTGCCGCCTTGTTGGGCCAAGCGCGCAAACGGGTGCTCGCCGAACACCCGATCCTTGGCAATGCGACGGTTCCGGCGCTTTGCTGCCTCGCTCAAGGGCTTGCGTGCCTGCCCTTGATGTTGGATCGCGGGGCGGTAACCACGCTTTTTCAGGTCTGCTTCTCGCGCTGCATCGGCATACCCGCTATCGGCCCATACCGTGCGGCCGGTGTTGTCCGGGTCCAGCACCTGCTCGAAGTGGCGGCTGTCGTGCACGTTGGCCGCGCTCACGTCGTAGCGGCGGATGAAACCCCAGCGGCGGTCCGTGCTGGCGTGCAGCTTGTAGCCGTAGAACGTCACCCCATGCTTCCTGGTCCAGCGTGCCTGCACGTCTTTCTGCGCACGCTTGGCATCACTCCAGTCCTGGCCGACGTCATCGCCCTGCTTGATCTGCGCGTTCTCCTCGCGCGTGTTGCGCTGGATCGGAGCGCTGACGATGCTGGCGTCGATGATCTGACCGCCGCGGGCAATGAACCCAGCACGTTGCAATTGCTCACCGATCGCCGTGCTGATGTCGCCCATCAGATCCTTGGTCTTGAGCCGTTCGCGCCACACCCAGATCGTCTTGGCGTCGGGCACCTTGCCGCTGTGTTCCAGTCCAAGGAATTGCTGGAAGCTGCGCCGATCCAGCACCTGATACTCCAGCGCATCGTCGGAGAGGTTGTACAACTGCTGCAACAGCAGCAGCTTGATCATCATCTGCGTCGGCCAAGCCGGACGGCCGCCGCGCTTGCCGGTACCCAAGGACAGCTTCGCGTCTACGGCGTGAGCAATCCCGGCAAAGTCGATATGCCGTGACAGCAGAGCCAGAGGATCGCCGATCTGCTGCCGCTTGGCTTCGCGTTCGTGGCCGGCAAACAGGCTGATCATCGTGGCGTCCTCGGCGTGTTCTCCAGACCAATGATGCCAAAGGTGGGGTTTTTAGAGGTGCCCTGAAGTCGCTCCCACAGGGGCGATCGAGCGTCGCATGGCGTAGGAGCGGCTTCAGCCGCGACCGCCTTCCCGGTAACGCCCGTCGCGGCTGAAGCCGCTCCTACGAGTTCCCACCAGCCCTTCAGGCCTCCCGCTTCATCCCCAGATAATCCAAGGACACCTCCAGCATCGCGCGCAGCCCGACGTCCAGGGCGGTTTCGTCGAGCAGGAACTGCGGCGAGTGGTTGCTGGGCGCGGTCGCCGGGTCGATGCCGGGGCCGGTGGCGCCGACGAAGAAGAACATCGACGGCACCTGCTGCGCGTAGAACGAGAAATCTTCCGCGCCCATCTGCAGCGGCGGTTCGTAGACGTTGCCGGCACCGACCACCGCCTGCAGGCTGGGCAGCATGCGCGCGGTCAGCGCCGGGTCGTTGACCGTGGCCGGGTTGCCGTCCTGGTCGGGCACGTGCGCTTCGGCCTTGGCGCCGTGCGCGGCGGCGGTGTGCTCGGCCACGGTCTTGAGGTCGGCGAAGATCTGCTGGCGCATGCCCTCGTCGAAGGTGCGGATGGTGCCGACCATCTCCACGTCGTCGGGAATGATGTTGTAGCGGATGCCGCCCTTGATCGCGCCGAAGCTGAGCACCGCCGGCTGCTTGGACAGGTTGGCGCGGCGGCTGATCACGCTCTGCGCGGTGCCGATCAGGTCGGCGCTGGCCACGATCGGATCGATGCCGTTCCACGGCGCCGAGCCGTGGGTCTGGCGGCCGATCACCTTGATGCTGAAGCGGTCCGAGGCGGCCATCAGCGGCCCGCCGCGCACCGCGATCTTGCCGGCCTGGACGCTGGAGAACACGTGCAGGCCGAACATCGCCTGCGGCTTGAAGTCGCGGAACAGGCCTTCCTTGAGCATCAGCGAGGCGCCGCCCTCCTCGTTGCCCGGCGCGCCCTCCTCCGAGGGCTGGAACACCAGCATGACCTCGCCCGGCAGTTGCGCACGCATCGCCACCAGCGCCTCGGCCACGCCGAGCAGGATCGCGGTGTGCGCGTCGTGGCCGCAGGCGTGCATCACCCCCACGGTCTCGCCGCGGTACTGCCCGGTGGCCTTGGAGGCGAACGGCAGGCCGGTCTGCTCGGTCACCGGCAGCGCGTCCATGTCCGCGCGCAGGGCGATCCTCGGCCCGGGCAGCGCACCTTTGACGATCGCCACCACGCCGTGGTGGGCGATGCCGGTCTGCGGCTTCAGGCCCAGCGCGCGCAGCTGCTCGGCGACCTTGGCGGCGGTGCGCTCCTCGCGGTTGGACAGCTCCGGGTGCTGGTGGAAGTCGCGCCGCCACTCCACCACCTTGGCCTGCAGCCTGGCCGCGGCGGCCGTCACCTCCGGGCGCTCGGCGCTCTGCGCCCAGGCCAGGGCGGGGACGGCGAACAGCAGGGCGGACAGCAGGCGGGACAGGCGCGGCATGGCATGGCTCCAGATCGGGACGCAACGGGCGTTCAGTCACTGTAGTGCATCGGCGACCGGCAGGGGGCGGCCACGGATCCCGCTGCGGGGAAAAAACCCTTGCGAATCCGTGTCAACCGATGCGCCGCCGGTGCGTTGCGAGAACGGACGACCGGCCTTGCCCGCCCGCGGGGTCTGTCCCTTCAGTCATGGTCCAATCGCAACGCGCCGGCGATATGCTTTCGCGACCGTTTGCACCAGCCACTGCGGGAGGGTCCCCCACCCCGCCTCGCCACAGGAGTTTCCCCGGATGTCGCGTTTCTGGAAGATTGCGCTGCTGATCCTCGCAGCGGTGGCCGTGGTGCTGGTGGGCATGCGTTTCATGCGCGGCGGGCATCACAAGGGCGGCGGCGGCGACGGCACGGGCGAGGACGGCGACAACACGCCGGTGCCGGTGACGGTGGTCGCCGCAAGCAGCCAGACGGTGCCGATCTATGCCACCGCCACCGGCACGGTGACCGCGCTGAGCACCGTCACCGTCAGCCCGCAGGTCGGCGGACAGCTGATGAGCCTGAACTTCCGCGAAGGCCAGGAAGTGAAGAAGGGCGAGCTGCTGGCGCAGATCGACCCGCGTTCGCTGCAGGCCAGCTACGACCAGGCCGCGGCGAGCAAGCGCCAGAACCAGGCGCTGCTGGCCACCGCACGCTCCACCTTCCAGCGCTCCGACTCGCCGGCCTACCGCCAGTACGTGGCCAAGACCGACCTGGACACCCAGCGCAACCAGGTGGCGCAGTACGAAGCGGCCGTCGCCGCCAACGACGCGCAGATGCGCGCGGCGCAGGTGGAGTTGCAGTACACCCGCATCCTCGCCCCCAACGACGGCATCGCCGGCATCCGCGGGGTGGACGTGGGCAACATCGTCAGCACCAGCAGCACCATCGTCACCATCACCCAGGTGCACCCGATCTACGTGACCTTCAACCTGCCCGAGATCCAGCTGCAGGACGTGCGCCAGGCGCAGGCGGCGGCGCCGCTGCCGGTGACCGCGCTGGACCGCACCGATGCGCACCCCATCGCCAGCGACGGCCAGGTCGACGTGATCGACAACCAGATCAGCGCCGACACCGGCACGTTCAAGGTCCGCGCCGTCTTCCCGAACAACGACCGTGCGCTGTGGCCGGGCCAGTTCGTCAACGTGCGCCTGACCCTGCGCACCGTACCCGACGGGGTGGTGGTGCCGACCCAGGCGGTGCAGCGCGGACCCAACGGCGACTATGTGTACGTGGTGCAGGCCGACAACACGGTCAAGATGCAGACGGTGAAGCAGGGCGCGGAAGTGGGCGACAGCCACGTGCAGCTGACCGAGGGCCTGAAGGCCGGCGAGCGGGTGGTCACCGAAGGCCAGTTCCGGCTCAAGCCCGGCACCAAGGTGAACGCGCTGAAGCCGGGCGAGGCGCCGCCGGAGCCGACCGAGGCCGAGCTGAAGGCCGCCGAGGGCAAGCAGCAGCAGCGCGGCGGCGGACGCCGCGGCGGCGGCGGCGGGCCACGCTGAGCGTGACGCGCACGCCGGCGACGGCCGTGCCGCGTCCGCGCGGCCGGCACTCGCCGGGTCGCCCGCAGGCGGCGTTCCCGACCAGTGCCGCGATCGCGGCGCCGGGCCACGGCCGCCGCTGATTTCGCCGTAACTCCCGGAGCCGACGCGGCCGCGCCGGACTCTCACCAGCAAGGATCTCCCCGTGGGCTTTTCGACGATCTTCATCCGCCGCCCGATCGCCACCACCTTGCTGATGGCAGGCGTGCTGCTGCTCGGCATCCTCGGCTACCGGCAGTTGCCGGTGTCGGCGCTGCCGGAAATCGACGCGCCCAGCCTGGTGGTGACCACGCAGTACCCCGGCGCCAACGCCAGCACCATGGCCTCGCTGGTGACCACGCCGCTGGAGCGGCAGCTCGGGCAAATCTCCGGGCTGCAGATGATGACCTCCGACTCGTCGGCGGGCCTGTCCACGATCGTGCTGCAGTTCGCGATGGACCGCGACATCGACATCGCCGCGCAGGACGTGCAGGCGGCGATCCGCCAGGCCACCCTGCCCTCGTCGCTGCCCTACCAGCCGGTCTACAACCGGGTGAACCCGGCCGATGCGGCGATCCTCACCCTCAAGCTCAGCTCCGACACGCTGCCGCTGCGCGAGGTCAACAACTACGCCGACTCGATCCTGGCCCAGCGCCTGTCGCAGGTGCCGGGCGTGGGCCTGGTGTCGATCGCCGGCAACGTGCGCCCGGCGGTGCGCATCCAGGTCAATCCGGCGCAGCTGTCGAACATGGGCCTGACCCTGGAGGCGCTGCGCAGCGCGCTGACCCAGACCAACGTCAACGCACCGAAGGGCTCGCTCAACGGCAAGACCCAGTCCTACAGCATCGGCACCAACGACCAGTTGTCCAGCGCCGCCGAGTACCGCGACACCGTCATCAGCTACAAGAACGGTGCGCCGGTGCGGCTGTCGGACGTGGCCAAGGTGGTGGACGGGGTGGAGAACGACCAGCTCGCCGCCTGGGCCGACGGCAAGCCGGCGGTGCTGCTGGAAGTGCGCCGCCAGCCCGGCGCCAACATCGTGCAGACGGTCGAGCAGATCCGCGCGATCCTGCCGCAGTTGCAGGGCGTGCTGCCGGCCGGCGTGCACCTGGACGTGTTCTCCGACCGCACCGAGACCATCCGCGCCTCGGTGCACGAGGTCAAGTTCACCCTGATCCTGACCATCGGCCTGGTGGTGGCGGTGATCTTCGTGTTCCTGCGCCGGCTGTGGGCCACGGTGATCCCGTCGGTGGCGGTGCCGCTGTCGCTGGCCGGCACCTTCGCGGTGATGGCCTTCGCCGGCATGTCGCTGGACAACCTGTCGCTGATGGCCCTGGTGGTGGCCACCGGCTTCGTGGTCGACGATGCGATCGTGATGATCGAGAACATCGTGCGCTACATCGAGCAGGGCAAGAGCGGCCGCGAGGCGGCGGAGATCGGCGCGCGCCAGATCGGCTTCACCGTGCTGTCGCTGACCGTGTCGCTGGTGGCGGTGTTCCTGCCGCTGATCCTGATGCCCGGCGTCACCGGCCGCCTGTTCCACGAGTTCGCCTGGGTGCTGAGCATCGCGGTGGTGATCTCGATGCTGGTGTCGCTGACGCTCACGCCGATGATGTGCGCCTACCTGCTCAAGCCCGACGCCCTGCCCGAGGGCGAGGACGCGCACGAGCGCACCGCGGCGGCCGGCAAGACCACGCTGTGGTCGCGCACCGTGGGCGTGTACGAGCGCAGCCTGGACTGGGTGCTGGGCCACCAGAAGCTGACCCTGCTGGTGGCGCTGGCGACGATGGTGCTGACCGTGCTGCTGTACGTGGTGATCCCCAAGGGTCTGCTGCCCGAGCAGGACACCGGGCTGATCACCGGCGTGGTCCAGGCCGACCAGAACGTGGCGTTCCCGCAGATGGAGCAACGCACCCAGGCGGTGGCCGAGGCGCTGCGGCGCGATCCGGCGGTGACCGGCGTGGCCGCCTTCATCGGCGCCGGCTCGATGAACCCCACCCTCAACCAGGGCCAGCTCAGCATCGTGCTGAAGCCGCGCAGCGACCGCGACAGCCTGGAAGACCTGCTGCCGCGGCTGCAGAAGGCGGTGGCCGGGCTGCCGGGCGTGGCGCTGTACCTGAAGCCGGTGCAGGACGTGACCCTGGACACCCGCGTGGCCGCCACCGAGTACCAGTACTCGCTCTCGGACGTGGACAGCGCCGAACTGGCGACCCAGGCCACGCGCCTGACCGAGGCGCTGCGCAAGCGCCCGGAACTGGCCGATGTGGACAACAACCTGGCCAACCAGGGCCGCGCGCTGGAACTGCACGTGGACCGCGAGAAGGCCAGCACCCTCGGCGTGCCGATGCAGACCATCGACGACACGCTGTACGACGCCTTCGGCCAGCGCCAGATCTCCACCATCTTCACCCAGCTCAACCAGTACCGCGTGGTGCTGGAAGTGGCGCCGGAGTTCCGTACCAGCACCGCGCTGCTGAACCAGCTGGCGGTGGCCAGCAACGGCAGCGGCGCGCTGACCGCCAGCAACGCCACCAGCTTCGGCCAGACCACCTCCAGCAACTCCTCCACCGCCACCGGCATCGGCGCGCAGAACACCGGCATCACCGTCGGCAGCGGCGGCACCGTGCCGCTGGCGGCGGTGGCCGAGGCCAAGCAGTCGACCACCCCGCTGGTGGTCAGTCACCAACAGCAGCTGCCGGCGGTCACCGTGTCGTTCAACCTGGCGCAGGGCTACTCGCTGTCGCAGGCGGTGGCGGCGATCGAGGAAACCCGCGCGCAGCTGCAACTGCCGCCGCAGCTGCATGCCGAGTTCATCGGCAAGGCCGCCGAGTTCACCGGCAGCCAGACCGACGTGGTGTGGCTGCTGCTGGCCTCGGTGGTGCTGATCTACATCGTGCTGGGCGTGCTGTACGAGAGCTACATCCACCCGCTGACGATCATCTCCACGCTGCCGCCGGCCGGCGTCGGCGCGCTGCTGGCGCTGATGCTGTGCGGGCTGAGCCTGTCGGTGGACGGCATCGTCGGCATCGTGCTGCTGATCGGCATCGTCAAGAAGAACGCGATCATGATGATCGACTTCGCGATCGACGCGCGCCGCGAGGGCGCCAACGCCCACGACGCGATCCGCCGCGCCTGCCTGCTGCGCTTCCGCCCGATCATGATGACCACCGCCGCGGCGATGCTGGGCGCACTGCCGCTGGCCCTGGGCGACGGCATCGGCTCGGAACTGCGCCGCCCGCTCGGCATCTCCATCGTCGGCGGCCTGCTGCTGTCGCAGCTGGTCACCCTGTACACCACGCCGGTGATCTACCTGTACATGGAACGCGCCTCCGAACGCGCACGCGCCTGGCGTGAGCGGCGTGCGGCGCGGCACGCGACGGCGGCGGAGGGGCGGGCGTGAGGGGCCGGGAATGGGGAATGGGGATTCGGGAGTCGTGGCGCGCGTGCGGCGTCGGATCCCCGGAATTCCCAAATGGAGTCACTGAGCCGGCAGCGCGCGGGAATGCCGCTTCCCGAATCCCCAATCCCGACTCCCCAATCCCTGCCCCATGAACATCTCCGCGCCCTTCATCCGCCGTCCCATCGGCACCGCGCTGCTGGCCATCGGCCTGTTCGTGATCGGCATGATGTGCTACCTGCGCCTGGGCGTGGCGGCGCTGCCGAACATCTCGATTCCGGTGATCTTCGTGCAGGCCAGCCAGGCCGGCGCCGACGCCTCGACCATGGCCGCCACGGTCACCGCGCCGCTGGAGCGGCACCTGGGCCAGGTGCCGGGCATCGACACCATGCGCTCCTCCAGCTCGGAGGGGAACAGCCAGGTGTTCATGGTGTTCCAGAGCAGCCGCAACATCGATTCGGCCGCGCAGGACGTGCAGACCGCGATCAACGCCGCGCAGGCCGACCTGCCCTCCGGCCTGGCCACGCCGCGCTACCAGAAGGCCAATCCCAACGACGATCCGGTCATCGCCATCGCCCTGACCTCGGACACGCAGTCGGCCGACGAGCTGTACAACGTCGCCGATTCGCTGCTGGCGCAGCGCCTGCGCCAGATCACCGGCGTGGCCTCGGTGGACATCGGCGGCGCCTCCACGCCGGCGGTACGGGTGGACGTGAACCTGCGCGCGCTCAACGCCATGGGCCTGACCCCGGACGACCTGCGCAATGCGGTGCGCGCGGCCAACGTCACCTCGCCCACCGGCTTCCTCAGCGACGGCGCCACCACCACGGCCATCGTCGCCAACGACGCGGTGGCCAAGGCCGCCGACTTCGGCCAGGTGGTGATCAGCCAGCAGCAGGGCCGCGCGGTGCGCCTGCGCGACATCGCCAACGTCTACGACGGCCAGCAGGACGCCTACCAGGCGGCCTGGTTCGGCGGCAAGCCGGCGGTGGTGATGTACGTATTCACCCGTGCCGGTGCCAACATCGTGGAGACGGTGGACCGGGTCAAGGCCGAGATCCCGATGCTGCGCACCTACCTGCAGCCGGGCACCAAGATGACGGCGTACTTCGACCGTACCCCGACCATCCGCGCCTCGCTCAACGAGGTGCAGGCCACGCTGATGATCAGCCTGGCGATGGTGGTGCTGACCATGGCGCTGTTCCTGCGCCGGCTGGCGCCCACGCTGATCGCCGCGGCCACCGTGCCGCTGTCGCTGGCCGGCGCGGCGCTGGCGATGTACGTCATGGGCTTCACCCTCAACAACCTGAGCCTGCTGGCGCTGGTGATCGCGATCGGCTTCGTCGTCGACGATGCGATCGTGGTCATCGAGAACATCATGCGCCACCTCGACGAGGGCATGTCGCGGCTGGACGCGGCGCTGGCCGGCGCGCGCGAGATCGGCTTCACCATCGTCTCGATCACCGCCTCGCTGGTGGCGGTGTTCATTCCGATCCTGTTCGCCAGCGGCATGATCGGGGTGTTCTTCCGCGAGTTCACCGTCACCCTGGTGGCGGCGATCTGCGTGTCGGCGGTGGTCTCGCTGACGCTCACCCCGGCGTTGTGCAGCCGCTTCCTGTCCGCGCACGCCGAGCCGGAACAACCCGGCCGCTTCGGCGCGTGGCTGGAGCGCATGCACGCACGCATGCTGCGCGTGTACACCGTGGCCCTGGACTTTTCGCTGCGCCATGCGCTGCTGCTGGCGCTGACCCCGCTGCTGCTGATCGCGGCCACGGTGTTCCTGGCCGGTGCGGTCCAGAAGGGCTCGTTCCCGGCGCAGGACACCGGCCTGATCTGGGGCCGCGCCACCTCCAGCGCCACCGTGTCCTTCGCCGACATGGTCACCCGCCAGCGCCGCATCACCGACATGCTGATGTCCGACCCGGCGGTGAAGATCGTCGGCGCGCGCCTGGGCAGCAGCCGCCAGGGTTCCAGCGCCAGCTTCAACATCGAGCTCAAGCGCCGCGACGAAGGCCGCACCGATACCACCGCGCAGGTGCTGGCGCGGCTCAGCGCCAAGGCCGACCGCTACCCCGACCTGCAACTGCGCCTGCGCGCGATCCAGGACCTGCCCAGCGACGGCGGCGGCGGCACCAGCCAGGGCGCGCAGTACCGCGTCTCGCTGCAGGGCAACGACAACGCGCAGTTGCAGGAGTGGCTGCCCAAGCTGCAGGCCGCGCTGAAGCAGAACCCCAAGCTGCGCGACGTCGGCACCGACGTGGACAACGCCGGCCTGCGCCAGAACATCGTCATCGACCGCGCCCTGGCCGCGCGCCTGGGCGTGTCGGTCGGCGCCATCGACGGCGCACTGTACGGCGCGTTCGGCCAGCGCCAGATCTCCACCATCTACTCCGATCTCAACCAGTACAGCGTGGTGGTCAACGCGCTGCCGGACCAGACCGCCACGCCGGCGGCACTGGACCGCATCTACGTGCCCACCCGCAGCGGCACGATGATCCCGCTGACCGCGGTGGCGCGCCAGGTCCCGGGCCTGGCGCCGTCGCAGATCAGCCACATGAACCAGTACACGACCATGGACCTGAGCTACAACCTGGCCCCGGGCGTGAGCACCGGCGAAGGCGATGCGATCATCGCCGCCACGGTGGCCGGGCTGCGCATGCCCGGCGACATCCGCATCGCCGACGGAGGTGGCTTCGGCGTGCAGTTGCAGCCGAACTCGATGCTGGTGCTGGTGCTGGCCGCGATCGTGGTGGTCTACATCGTGCTGGGCATGCTCTACGAGAGCCTGGTGCACCCGGTGACCATCCTCTCCACCCTGCCCGCCGCCGGCATGGGCGCGCTGCTGGCGCTGTGGGTCACCGGCACTGAATTGTCGGTGATCTCGATGATCGCGCTGGTGCTGCTGATCGGCATCGTCAAGAAGAACGCGATCATGATGATCGACTTCGCCCTGGTCGCCGAGCGCGAGCACGGCAAGACCCCGCTGGAAGCCGCGCGCGAGGCCTGCATCGTGCGCTTCCGCCCGATCATGATGACCACGATGGTGGCGATCCTGGCCGCGGTGCCGCTGGCGGTGGGCCTGGGCGAAGGCTCGGAACTGCGTCGCCCGCTCGGCATCGCGATGATCGGCGGCCTGCTGATCTCGCAGAGCCTGACCCTGCTCAGCACCCCGGCGCTGTACGTGATCTTCTCCTGCCTGCGCGAACGCTGGTACGCGCGTCGTGCGCGCCGACGCGAACGCCGGCAGCTTGCGGGTGGCCTGAAGGCCGGGAATCGGGAATAGAGAATGGGGAATCGGAAAAGCGAGGAGCAAAGAGCGGTCATGCGCCACTGAGGCGAAAGCGGCACCAGTTGCCTCAGTCACTCGACCCTCATGCTCTTCCCATTCCCCACTCCCGATTCCCTATTCCCGGCTTCTCAGCCACACCCTTCCACGTAATCCACCTGCGGCGGCAAACCCACGCGCCAGGCGATGACCTTGCCGGCCGCGTCGGTCTCGAACACCAGCACGCCGGGTTGGCCGGGCTCGCGCACGCGCAGCACCTTGGCGCCTTCGACGTACTTGTGCGGTTGCTCCTCCAGGCGGCCGGCGTACAGCGCGCGCAGGTTAGCCAGGTCCATGCCGACCTTGCCGCCGCCGGGCGCGGTCTCCTTGGCGGTGCGCACGTCGTAGCGCACCAGTGTGTCGCCTTCGACCATCAGGCCGAACTGGTTGTTGCCCTTGGCCCAGCGCGGACGCAGCACGTAGCAGCTGCTGCCGGCGCTGGGCTGGCCGTCGAGTTCCCCGCCCCAGGCCGCGCGCGCCTGCGCCGCGCGCATGCCCAGGCGCAGGTCGCCGTAGCCGTCGATGCGCGCCAGTTGCCGGTCGCCGGCGGCCAGCTCCGGCGGCAACGCCGAGGCCGGCGCCTGCGCCGGCGGCACGTCGCCGTCGGGCTGGTCGATGTCCGGCGGCGGCAAGGCGCCGTCGTCGGCTGCGGCGGGCGCCGGAGCCGGAGCCGGCGCGGACGGTGCAGGAGGCGCGGCCGGCGGCACGGGCGGTTGCCGGTCGCAGGCGGCGAGCGCGAGCAGCAACACCGCCACGCCTGGTTGAATCGGCTTCATCGCACTTCCTCGCTGGACCAGCGCATAGGCTAGCGTGCATGCCCTCGCCCTGCACGGCAGCGGCGACACACTGCCAGGCATGCGCGGCAGAGCAACCGCGTCCCGGACCGGCGTTCGAGCACACCGACGACAAGCCGGCCGCCGGCACCGACACGCCAGCGCATCGCCCCTGTCATCGGCATTTCACCGCTGCGCGCCAAGCTGCGCGCCTACCGACCCCGCCGCCATGCATCCGCGCAAGACCGCCCTCGCCCTTGCGGCACTGCAATCGCACGATGCGCCGCTGGACATGCGCCAGCGACGTGTGCTGATCCTGGCCGACGGCCAGCGCAGCATCGAGGAGCTGGCGACGCTGGGCGGCCGCGGGGCCGATGCGATCGTGCAGGGGCTGCTGCAGCAGGGCTATCTGGACGATGGCCGCAGCAGCGCCGCCCCGCCGGTGGCGACCAGCGCCCCTCCACCACCGGCCGACCCGCGCCGCGCCCTGCTGAATGCGCGCATGTATCTGCTGGACCTGCTGCAACTGCAGCGCCATCCGGCCTCGCCGGCGTTGCAGCAGCAATTGCGCGCCGCGCGCGAGGAACACGACACCCTGCGCGCGATCGGGCTGGCGCTGCGCACGATGCCGGAGATGACCTCCGAGCGCTACGCGCAGCGCATCCGCGAGCGCGTGCTGGAGATCCTGCCGGCATCGCTGCACGGCGCGCTGGCGACCGCGGCGGAGGCCGCCTGAGCGCCGCGATCACGTCCGCTCGGGCCGCAGCCTCGACGGCGGCCTGAGCGGCACTGCCGCGCCGGTGCGCGCTCAGGGCGCGCGGAAGTGCCGGCGCAGGCCCTGCCAGCACTGCTGATAGTCGCGCTGGCGATGCGCGGCGTCCAGCGCCTGCGCGGTCGGACGCAGCACCGCGCGCGTCTCGAACATGAAGGCCATGGTGTTGGCGATGACGTCCGGCCGCGACAGATCGGCCTGCGAGGCCTTGTCGAAGGTGGCCGCGTCCGGGCCATGCCCGCTCATGCAGTTGTGCAGCGACGCACCGCCTGGGGCGAAGCCGTCGGCCTTGGCATCGTAGACGCCGTGCACCAGGCCCATGAACTCGCTGGCGACGTTGCGATGGAACCACGGCGGCCGGAAGGTGTGCTGCGCCACCAGCCAGCGCGGCGGGAAGATCGCGAAATCCATGTTGGCGGTACCCGGCGTGTCGCTGGGCGCGGTCAGCACGGTGAAGATGCTCGGATCGGGATGGTCGAAGCTGATCGAGCCGATGGTGTTGAAGCGGCGCAGATCGTACTTGTAAGGAGCGTAGTTGCCGTGCCAGGCAACCACGTCCAGCGGCGAATGCCCGATCGGCGCGCGCCACAGATGGCCCTGAAACTTGGCGATCAGTTCGAACGCGCCCTCGTCTTCCTCGTAGGCGGCGACCGGGGTCAGGAAGTCGCGTGGGTTGGCCAGGCCGTTGGCGCCGATCGGCCCCAGGTCGGGCAGCCGCAGCAGGCCGCCGAAGTTTTCGCACACGTAGCCACGCGCGGGGCCGTCGGGCAGTTCCACGCGGAAGCGCACGCCGCGCGGGATCACCGCGATTTCCTGCGGCGCCACTTCCAGCGTGCCCAGTTCGGTGCACAGGCGCAGTCGCCCGAGCTGCGGGACCAACAGCAGTTCCGCATCGGCGTTGTAGAAGAACCGGCCCTGCATCGACGCGTTGGCCGCATACAGGTGCACCGCCACGCCATGCTGCGCCTCGGCCGAGCCATTGCCGGCCATCGTGTACAGGCCATCGACGAAGTCCACCGGCGTCTCAGGCAGCGGCAACGGGCTCCAGCGCAACTGATCCGGCGGCACCGGGCCACGCTGGAAGTCGTTATGGAACGCGCCGGCGCGGTCGTAGGCGACGAAGCCGCCGTGCATCACCGCCGGGCGGATGCGGTACAGCCAGCTGCGCCGGTTCACGCCGCGCGGCGCGGTGAACGCGGTGCCCGACAACTGCTCGGCGTACAGGCCATGGGCCACGCGCTGCGGCGAGTTCTGCCCGACCGGCAATGCGCCGGGCACCGCCTCGGTGGCGAATTCGTTGCCGAAGCCGGACATGTAGCCGTTGGGTTGGATGTTCATGGCGAGGGCTCTTCTGCTTGAAGCCCCTCTCCCACCGGGAGAGGGGTTGGGGTGAGGGTACGGGTACCGACGAAGTACAGAATCGACTCCAGGACCGCATCAACTTGCAGCATCACATCGTTGTTCCAGAAACGCAGTACCTGCATCCCTTGCGACTGCAGGTAACGCGTTCGCTCGGCGTCGGCCGCTTGCGAATGTTGCGAGCCATCCAGCTCAACGACAAGCTTCAACGCTCCGCAATAGAAATCGACGACGTAAGGCGGCATTGGATGCTGCCTGCGGAATTTCATACCAAGCAGGCCTCCGTTTCGCAGGTGGCGCCAAAGCTTTCTTTCCGCATCGGTCATGTCACGGCGCAAACCGCGGGCGTTTCTCAATGTGGCGGTGGGCAATGGCGGCTTGAGTTCCATGACCCCACCGTACCCTCACCCCAACCCCTCTCCCGATGGGAGAGGGGCTAATGCCGCTGTCCGAACTCTCCGCGCTGCGCTGTCAGCATCTGCCCTCAGAGCACACCACGCTTCATCTGGTCGCGCTCGATGCTCTCGAACAGTGCCTGGAAGTTGCCTTCGCCGAAGCCTTCGTTGCCCTTGCGCTGGATGATCTCGAAGAAGATCGGGCCGATGCAGTTCTGGGTGAAGATCTGCAGCAGCTTGCGCTGCTTGGTCTCCGGGTCGGCGTCGATCAGGATCTTGTTGCGCGCCAGCCGCGCCACGTCCTCGCCGTGGTTGGGAATGCGCTGGTCGATCACATCGAAATAGGTGTCCGGCGTGTCCAGGAACCCGACACCGGCCGCGCGCATGCGCTCGACGGTCTCGTAGATGTCGTCGGTGAAGCAGGCGATGTGCTGGATGCCTTCGCCGTGGTAGGCGTCCAGGTACTCGTTGATCTGGCTCTTGGGGTCCGACGATTCGTTGAGCGGGATGCGCACCACCCCGTCCGGCGCGGTCATCGCCTTGGACACCAGGCCGGTCTTGGCGCCCTTGATGTCGAAGTAGCGGATCTCGCGGAAGTTGAACAGGCGCTCGTAGTAGTCCGACCAGCGCTGCATGTTGCCGAAGTACAGGTTGTGGGTCAGGTGGTCGATGAAGGTCAGGCCGAAGCCGGCCGGATGCTGCTCGACGCCGGGCACCGGCTCGAATCCGTCGTACACCGACCCCTTCTCGCCGTACTTGTCGACCAGGTACAGCATGCAGTCGCCGATGCCCTTGACCACCGGCGCCGGCACCGCGCGGGTGTCGGCCTTGTCGGCGATGGCTTCACCGCCGTTCTCCAGCACCTTGGCGAAGACCTCGTCGGCCGGGTGCCGGAAGCGGATCGCGAAACCGCAGGCGCAGGGGCCGTGCGCGGCAGCGAAATCGGCGGCGAAGGAATCCGGTTCCTCGTTGACCAGGAAATTGACCCCGCCCTGGCGGTACACGGTGATCGCGCGCTGGCGATGACGCAGCACCGCGGTGAAGCCCATGCTGCGGAAGTACGCGTGCAACTGCTCGCCCTGCCCGGCCGGCGCGGCGAATTCCACGAACTCGAAACCGTCGATGCCCATCGGGTTCTCGAAGGTGGTGACCTGCATGCCGAGGTTGGCCGGCTGCGACGGATGCTGCGCTTGTGCATTCATGACGCGTCTCCTGGAGGGGGGAGTCGCGGCGGCCGGGCCGAAATTTCGGATGCGGACGGGCGCCAGACTCGCGAGAATGGACCGTAGTATCCTCCGTTATAGTTACAAGTGAAACCACCAGCAAGGTGCAATGCAGCATGACGATCGCCACGCCCGCCCCGACGCCCGACGCGCCCTCCCTGGATCTGGAACGGTTCCTGCCGTACCGGATCAGCGTGCTGTCCAACCGCATCAGCAGCGACATCGCCCGCGTCTACGGCGAGCGCTACGGCATGGCGGTGACCGAGTGGCGGGTGATGGCGGTGCTGGCGCTGTATCCGGGCCTGTCGGCCGGCGAGGTCTCCGAGCGCACCGCGATGGACAAGGTGGCGGTGAGCCGGGCGGTGGCGCGGCAACTGGAGCGCGGGTTCATCCAGCGCGAGACCCATGGCGACGACCGCCGCCGCTCGGTGCTGCACCTGACCGCGGCCGGGGTGGAGGTGTACCAGGTGGTGGCGCCGATGGTGCTGGAGTGCGAGCGGCGCCTGCTGGCGCCCTTCAGCGAGGACGAGCAGCGGCTGCTGAACCGGCTGATCGACCGCCTGGCGGCCGAGGGCCTGCCGAGCATGACCGGGCGCTGAGGCGCCGGTGCCGCGAGAGGCAAGCCTTGAACGTCGTAGATACCGTCTTACCCCCTAGCAGGCAAGGCCCCTTTTCGGATCGAACGCCGTGCCCGATTTGAGAACCCCGTAGGCCAGGTGCAGCAGCTTGCGCATGGCAGCGCACACGATCTGCTTGCCGGCTTTGCCGCGTTCGCTCAGCCGCTGTTTCAGCGTCCGGATGATCGGGTTGTGGGTCATGGCCACCAGGGCCGGCATGAACAGGCCCGCGCGCAGGCGGGGCGAGCCGGTGCGCGAGATGCAGACGTGGCCTTTGCGCTCGCCTGACTCCTGTAGGCACGGATTCAGGCCCGCGAAGGCGGTCACCGCCGAGGCATTGGCGAAGCGCCTCACATCGCCAAGCTCGGCCAGCATCAAGGCCGCGCTGGTGTCGGCAATGCCCTGGATGCTCACCAGCAGCTCGCGCTGCCCACGCAAGGTCGGATCCTGGTCGATATGGTCATCGATGGCCTGCTCGATCTGGGCGATGTGGTGTTGCAGATCGGCCAGATGGACCTGGATCGAGTCCTTCACCTGGGCCGGAGCGACCTCCAGCCGGTTGCGCTCCATCTGCAGCATCTGTTGCAGGTCCTGGCGCCGGCGCACCAGCGCTTTGAGTTGCTTGAGCGCCGGCGGATCAGGGGACCAACGGCGCAACTGCTCGCGATGACGCAGGGCATAACTGGCGATCAGCTTGGCATCGCTGCGATCGGTCTTGACCCGGCTGAGTTGGCTGCGTGCGTACGCGGCCGTCTGCGCCGGATTGAGCACGCACACCCGATAGCCTTGTGCGTGGAGGAACTCGGCCAGCGCCTGGTGGTAGGTGCCGGTGGCCTCCATGGCGATCCAGCTATCGGGCTGCGCATGCGTCTGCAGCCATGCCTGCAGGGCCTGGAAGCCCTTGGCATCGTTGGACAACTTGGCCTTGGTACGGTGCTTGCCATTGGTCAGATCGATGGCCACATCGAAACTGCGTTTGGCGACGTCGATGCCGATGACGGGAGACATACGCGATTCCTCCATCGTGTCAGGGTCATGATCGGCGCTGGGCCCGGTCCTGCCTTGTCGATGCGAGTTCACGCCCGGGGGCGGACTCTGGATACCGTTCGGACACACAAGGGCCAGCATGTGGAGGGCGGAGCCGATCTACGATGCAAGCTCGAAGCTTTAGGAGCGACTGGACCTCCCACACCTCCTCCGATGATCAGTCGGAAGACATGACGCCTGTTTAGGGGCGATATGTCCAGATACAAGGAGCGGCTTCAGCCGCGACCGGGCATTCCGTGTAATGCCCGGTCGCGGCTGATCCCACAAAAGGGGACAAGAGCCGCTCCTACGAGAATTGCGTTTCGCGACCGCTCAGGCCTTGGGCGGCGCCCATTCCTTGAGGAAGTCCGAGAACTTCTTGCGGTCGTAGTCCTTGCCCTTCTGCAGGTCGGCGAGTATCTGCGAGTGCAGCAGCTTGCCGTCGGCGTCGAGCACCAGCAGGTGCGGGAAGTCGACGATCTTCGGGTACTGGGCCATGAACGCCTCGTTCTTGTTGGCGTCGCTGACGTTGACCTTGACCCACACGAAGTTGGCGTCGCGGAAACTGCGCAGCTCCGCATCGCCCTCGATGAAGGTGTCCAGGGTGTGGCACCAGTCGCAGGCCTCGTTGCCCACGTCGAGCAGGATGCGCTTGCCGCCGCGCTTGGCCTCGACCATGGCGGTCTCCAGGTCGTCGGCCGGGTTGCGCTGCGGATCGAACTGCGCACCCAGCGCCTTGGCCGCGGCGATGTCGGCGGCGGCCGGGGTATTGCCCGAGGCCACCGGCTGGTTGGGATCGGCCACCGGCGGCTTCTGCACCGAGGTGTCCAGCGGCTTGGCCGGCGCCTGATCGTCGGGCGGCGGCGTCTGGCTGCAACCCGCCAGGGCCAGGATCGCCGCCAGGGCAGCGCAGATCGTCTTGTTCATCGCCATTGCTTGGTCCTCACGTTACTTCACACCGTGCATCAGCTTGCTGATCAGCGGCGCGATCAGGAACAGCACCACGCCGGCGCCCAGCAACGCCCAGAAGCCGAAGGTATACCCGCCCAGCGCGGACGACACGGTCATGCCGCCTTCGCCGCTGACATGGCTGGCGAAGATGCCGGACAGGTTGTTGCCGATGCCGGTGGACAGGAACCAGCCGCCCATGCCGAAGCCGACCAGCCGCACCGGTGCCAGCTTGGTCACCATCGACAGCCCGATCGGCGACAGGCACAGCTCGCCCACCGACTGGATGACGTAGACCATGAACAGGGTCCAGAACGGGATCTTGCCGGCGTCGTTGACCAGGCTCGACAGCGCGAACATCAGCAGCAGGAAGGCCAGGCCGTTGAACGCCAGGCCGAGCGCGAACTTGCGCGAGATCGACGGATTAAAGCGGCCGGCCTTGACCCAGATCCAGGCGATGATCGGCGCCAGGGTGATGATCGCCAGCGAGTTGACCGACTGGAACCACGCGGTCGGGAATGTCCAGTCGCCGAACTGGCGATTGACGATCTCGTCGGCGAGGAAGGTGAACGAACTGCCGGCCTGCTCGAAGAACATCCAGAACAGCACGTTGAAGGCGAAGATGATCAGCATCGCGATGACCTTGTCGCGCGCCACCTTGCCGTTGCGGATGCCTTCCACCAGCAGCATGACCGCCAACGCCACGAACATGGTGCTGAGAATCCACTGCAGCACTTCGGCGCCGGCGGCCAGCGCCAGGTACACCGCCGGGATCGCCACCAGCATGCCCAGCAGCACGTAGACCACGCGCATGCCGCCGGCACCACCCGGCAACGGCGCACCGATGCCCTTGAGCTGGCGGCGGCCGAACCAGAACCACACCAGGCTGATCAGCATGCCGATGCCCGACGCGATGAACACCATCTTGTAGGACGGCATCGCTTCGGTGCCGAACACCTTCTCGGCCAGCTGCTGGGTCAGCCACGGCGCGATCATCGCGCCGAGGTTGATGCCCATGTAGAAGATGGTGAACCCGCTGTCGCGGCGCGGATCGGCGGCGCTGTACAGCTTGCCGACCATGGTCGAGATGTTGGGTTTGAACAGGCCGTTGCCGACCACCACGGTGGCCAGGCCCAGTTCGAAGACCTGCGGGTTGGGCACGGAGATCAGGAACAGGCCGGTGGACATGACCGCCGCACCGACCAGGATCGAGCGCTGGTAGCCGAGCACCCGGTCGGCGATGTAGCCGCCGAAGATCGCCGCCGCGTACACCAGCGCCAGGTAGGCACCGTAGGTGGCGCTGGCCGGCGCCTGGCCGGCGCCCTGGCCGTCATAGAACTGCGCCACGATGTACAGCACCAGCGCCCAGCGAATGCCGTAGAACGCGAAGCGTTCCCAGAACTCGGTCATGAACAGCATCCACAGCGGACGCGGATGCCCCAGCAGGGTCTTGAATTCGGGCGGTTGCGCTGACGGCGGTTGCGGTGAGGCGGGGTTGTTCGACGCGACGACGTCAACGCTCATGCGGTGTTCCCTTGCGTATTCAGGATGGGCTGGGGCGGTGCGGCCGGCCAGGCCGGGCAACGGGCGAGGATCACCGAGCGACGGCGTGGCGTCAAATCCTCGACGGCCCGGATGCCGCAATGTCCAGGCGCAGACCCCGCAGAACCGCCGTCCTGGCGGCGAAACGACGACCGCCGCGCCCGCGTCGATTGCTGCACGCGAACATGCCGTGGCGGAGCCGATCGTCAGCGGCGCGGTCGGCTACTGCGAGGACGGTCCCTGCCCTGCCGCCGCGTTCGCAATGCCCGCGTCCCGACCCTCCAGCCCCACCGAGGTCCGCACCTCGAAGAGTTCCGGGAAGAAGGTCAGCGCCAGCGCCTGCTGCAGGAAGCCGACGCCGCTGGAACCACCGGTGCCGCGCTTGAAGCCGATCACCCGCATCACCGTGCGCATGTGGCGGAAGCGCCACAGCTGGAACTGGGTTTCCAGGTCCACCAGGTCCTCGCACAGCGCGTACTCGCGCCAGTAGCGGTCGGTGTTCTCGTAGATGCGCTCGAACACCGGGCGCAGCAGCGGGTCGCTCACGTGCGGCTGGCGCCAGTCGCGGGCGTGGTACGGCGCCGGCACCGCATGGCCGAAGCGGGCCAGGTAGCGCAGGAATTCCTCGTACAGGCTGGGCGCTTCCAGCACCGCCTGCAGCGCCGCCTGGCCCTGCGGGTCGTGATCGAACACCGGCAGCATCTGCGCGTTCTTGTTGCCGAGCATGAATTCGATGGTGCGGTACTGCAGCGACTGGAACCCGGAGGACGGGCCCAGCACGTCGCGGAAGCCCATGTACTCGGACGGGGTCAGGGTCTCCAGCACCGACCACTGCTCGGTCAGCAGGCGCAACACCTGCTTGCTGCGCGCCAGCACCTTGCGGCACTGCCACACCTGGTCGCGCTGCAGGTGCGCGATCGCCGCGCCCAGCTCGTGCGCCAGCAGCTTGAGCCACAGCTCGGAGGTCTGGTGCTGGACGATGAACAACAGTTCGTCGTGGTGCGGCGGGTTCGACAGCGGCTGCTGCGCCGACAGCAGCCGGTCCAGGCGCAGGTAGCCGCCATAGGTCAGGCGGCCTTCCAGGTCGGTGTGGATGCCGGCTTCGAGCGGGCGCTGGTTCTGTTCGACGGGCATGGGCGGCGTGGGCGTTCCGGGCCGGCAAGGGTACCGCAGCGACGAATGTCACACATTGGTCAGCACACCTTGTCAAACTCCTGCACAATCGTCGGCGGTGCCTGGGGGGCGCCGTCGGTTCATCTGCGTTAGTCCACGTCTTCAAGGATTGGGGAGATCTTGTTCATGCGAACCATGCTGCTTCGAGCTGCAGTGTTGTCGTGCGCGCTGGGGGGTGCCGGGTACGCCCAGGCCCAGGTGGTCATCAGCCAGGTCTATGGCGGTGGCGGCAACAGCGGCGCCACCTACAAGAGCGATTTCGTCGAATTGCACAACAACGGCAGCGAGGCGGTGAGCCTTGCCGGCTGGTCGGTGCAGTACGCCTCGGCCGCCGGCAGCAGCTGGCAGGTCACCACGCTGAGCGGCAGCATCGCGCCTGGCGGCTATTACCTGGTCAAGCAGGCCGACGGCAGCGGCGGCAGCACCGCGCTGCCCACGCCCGACGCCACCGGCACCATCGCCATGAGCGGCACCGCCGGCAAGATCGCGCTGAGCAAGGCCAGCGCCGCGCTGAGCGGCGCCTGCCCGGCCGGCAACGCCGACTTCGTCGGCTACGGCAGCAGCGCCAGCTGCGCCGAAGGCAGCGCCCCGACCGCCGCGCCCAGCAACACCCTGGCGGTGCTGCGCGGCAACGGCGGCTGCAGCGACAGTGACAACAACAACGCCGACTTCGCCACCGGTGCGCCGAACCCGCGCAACAGCGCCGCGCCGGTCAGCCTGTGCGGCGGCGGCAACCTGCCGGTGGCCAGCGTGGCCAACGTCAGCCGCGCCGAAGGCGACAGCGGCAGCACCGCGTTCGTGTTTACGGTGACGCTGAGCCAGCCGGCTGGCAGCGCCGGCGTCACCTTCACCGCCGCCACCCGCGACGGCACCGCCACCGCCGGCAGCGACTACCAGGCGCTGGCCGCGACCCAGGTGACCATCGCGGCCGGCGAGAGCAGCGCCGAGGTGCGCGTGCTGGTCAACGGCGACACCAGCAACGAACCGGACGAGACCTTCTACCTCGACATCAGCGGGGTCAGCGGCGCGCTGCCGGCCACGCTGACCGCCAGCGGGGTGATCCTCAACGACGACTTCAACCTGGTGCCGATCCACAGCATCCAGGGCAGCGGCGCGCGCTCGCCGCTGGTCGGCCAGGTGGTCGCCACCAGCGGCATCGTCACCGCGCGGCGCAGCGCCGGCTTCTTCCTGCAGACGCCCGACGCCCAGGCCGATGCCGACCCGCTCACCTCCGAGGGCATCTACGTCTACACCGGGAGCGCGCCGCCGGCCGAGGCCGCGGTGGGCAACGCGGTGCGGGTGCAGGCCACGGTGGTCGAATACGTGCCCAGCACCGACCCCAGCCAGCCGCCGCTGACCGAGCTGAGCTCGCCGACGGTGCTGCTGCAGTCCACCGGCAATCCGCTGCCGGCCGCGGTCGAGTTGACCACCCGCTTCCCCGACCCGAACGGCGCCTACGACCAGCTCGAGCGCCTGGAAGGCATGCGCGTCACCGTGCCCAGCCTGACCGTCAACACGCCGACCCTGGGCAACGTCAACGAGACCAACGCCAGCGCCACCAGCAACGGCGTGTTCCATGCGGTGGTCACCGGCCTGCCGCGCGCCTGGCGCACCGCCGGCGTGCAGCAGCCCGACGCGCTGCCGGCCGGCTCGCCGAGCGACGTGCCGCGCTGGAACACCAGCCCGCAGGTGATCGCGGTCGGCAGCGCCGGCCTCGGCGGCGAGCGCATCGACGTGGCCGCCGGCTGCACCGTGCTCGGCGTCAGCGGCCCGCTGGACTACAGCTTCCGCCGCTACACGATCTACCCGGAAACCGCGCCCACCGTGCAGTGCGACGGCGCCGACCAGCCCAAGCCGGCCCCGGCGCCGCAGGCCGACGACGTCAACATCGCCACCTACAACATGGAGCGCTTCTTCGACGACCAGAACGATCCGGCGATCGGCGAACCGGTGCTGACCGCGGCCGCCTACCAGGCGCGCCTCAACAAGGCCTCGCTGGCGATCCGCAACTACCTCAACACCCCCGACATCCTCGGCACGGTGGAGATCGAGAACCTGAGCGTGCTGCAGACCCTGGCCGACCGCGTCAACCGCGATGCGGTGGCCGCCGGCCAGCCCGATCCGCAGTACGTGGCCTACCTGCAGGAAGGCAACGACGTGGGCGGCATCGACGTCGGCTTCCTGGTCAAGACCGCGCAGATCGGCGCCGGCCTCGCCCGCGTCGAGGTGGTCTCGGTGAGCCAGGAAGGCAAGGCCACCACCTGGACCGAGCCCAGCGGCACCGTCAGCCTGCTCAACGACCGCCCGCCGCTGCTGCTGAAGGCGGTGGTGCATTTCGCCGACGGCCGCGCGCTGCCGCTGACCGTGGTCGAGGTGCACCAGCGGTCGCTCAACGGCGCCGAGACCGACGACGCCAGCGGCCAGCGCATCCGCGCCAAGCGCCAGGCGCAGGCGGTGTTCCTGGCCAACCTGCTGCAGGCGCGCCAGGCCGCCGATCCGAGCGAGCAGTTGCTGGTGATGGGCGACTTCAACGCCTTCGAGTTCAACGACGGCTATGTCGATGCGATGGGCACCATCACCGGGCTGCCGGCGGCGGACGCGCAGACCGTGGTGCCCGGCGACGGCGCCACCCTGGTCGATCCGGCGCTGTACAACCTGACCCTGCTGTCGACGCCGGACCAGAGCTACTCCTACGCCTACGACGGCAACGTGCAGTCGCTGGATCACATCCTGGCCAACCGCGCGCTGATGCGTTCGGCGCAGATCGCCGGCCTCAGCGAAGCCCACGCGCGGCTCAACGCCGACTTCCCGGCCGTGGCCCGCAACGACGCCAACTCGCCGGCGCGGCTGTCCGACCACGACCCGGCGGTGGTGCTGATCAAGCTCAAGCCGCTGGAGCGCGCCGACCTGAGCCTGCGCGTGAGCGCCGCCAACGCCTCGGTCTACGCCGGCGACACCATCCGCTACAGCGTGGATCTGGCCAACGCCGGTCCGGACGCGGCGCGCGCCGCCGCGGTCGCCTTCGCCCTGGACGCGGCGGTGACCCCGAGCGTGACCGCCGCCCCGGGCTGGGACTGCGCCGCGCCGGAGGTGGCCGCGCAGACCGTGGTCACCTGCAGCACCGCGCAGTTCGCCGCCGGCACCACGCCGCGCTTCGAGGTGGCGGTGCCGGCCGGCGCCGCCCTGGTCGGACGCAGCCTGAGCCTGGCCGCGTCGGTGGCCTCGCAGACCGAGGACCCCAACCCCGGCGACAACGGCGGCAGCGCCACGGTGGTGGTGGAGGCGCGTCCGGCCGGCGACTTGGCGGTGTCGATCGACGGCCCGGCCACCCTGCCGTTCCTGGCGTTCTTCGCCGACTACCGCATCGACGTGCGCAACCACGGCAATGCGCCGGTGCAGGGCGCCAGCCTGGAGATCGACGGCAGCACCCTGTCGGCGCTCACCGCGCTGGTGCCGCCGCGCGGCTGGCAGTGCGTGCGGCAGAACCACGGCCTGCGCAGCGCGCGCTTCCAGTGCCGCAGCGGCGCCGACCTGGCGCCGGGCGCCAGCGCCGCGTTCCGCCTGAGCCTGGCGACGCGGCCGCTGCCGGCCAACCGCCAGATCGTGATTGGCGCCAGCGTCGGCTCGACCTCGGCCGACGCCGATCCCAGCGACAACAGCGCGCGCTTCAGCACGCGCGTAGAGGGGCTGCGCCTGTTCGGTCGCTGATCGCGGCAAGCGGTGCAAGTGCAAGGGCGTGGCCGCGAGGCCACGCCCTTTTTGCTTGGGGCAATGCCACCCCGGTGCTGATCACGTGCTGCCGACATTGAGCGGCTCCCAGGCGCCATCGCGTAGGAGTCAACTGTCATGCACCTGCGATGACAGGAGGAGCGTACGGGGCCTGATCGCGCGCGATGGCATTGAGCCAGCGCAGGAACTTGTGCATGCAGGCGACGATGGCGACCTTGGCCGGTTTGCCGCCTGCGCGCAGGCGCGCGTAAGTGTTGGCCAAGGGGGATTTGGCGCGGATGCTGGCCCAGGTGGCCATGTACAGCACGCGCCGCACGTCGGCACGTCCGCCTTTGATGCGGCGCTGGCCTTTCCAGCAGCCGCTGTCGTGATTGAACGGGGCCAGCCCGACCAGGGCAGCGAGCTTGCGTGGCGGCAGCGTGCCCAGCTCTGGCAGCCGCGCGGCCAGAACCGCGCGCAGGATCGTGCCGAGCCCAGGCACCTTGGGTAGGCTCGAGCAGGTCTTGCCCTGCTGCTCGATCTCCTGCGTCAACGTCTGGATCTGCTGGTTCAGCAGGGCGATCACCTCTCGGCAGCGGTGTTGCACCTTGGCGCTGGTGATGTGCTCCAGGCGCCGCCGATGGGCATCACGCTGGCTCACCAGGGTGGCACGCAGGTCCAGCAGTTCGCGAAGAGACTGCTGGTGCTCGGGCGCCACGGGCGTGGGCATGGTCGGGATGTGCTGGGCGGCGATGGCCAGCAGGCGCGCGTCCAGGGCATCGGTCTTGGCATGCAGGCCCAAGGCCTGGGCGAGCTTGCGCGGACGATCGGCGGCCATCCGCACTGCCGGCAGGTTTGCCTCTCGGAGCACCTGCAGCACGGCATGTTCGTAGCCGCCACTGGCTTCCAGCACGATCCGCTCGCAGCCCAGCTCGGCCAGGCGTTGGGCCAGCGCGCGCTGCCCCTGTGGCGTATTGGGTTGGGTCCAGGCCTGCTCGTCCGGCAGGACATGAATGACCAGTTCGGCCTTGGATACATCGATCCCGACATGGCGCCGCATAGACGTTCTCCGCAGTAGACTCAGGGACGAGAGCGCTCCTGCCGATGCCCATGCTTGTGGAGTTCGAGCTCGTCACTCGGGCAACTGTTCGGGCTTATCAGGCAGGAGAACCGGAGTGCGGCGGCGCTGACTCCTACTCGTGCTTGCTGGCACTGCGGCTAAACGGCCTGCCGCACTCCGCTCTCACCTGCAACGATAGACCCTTATTTGACACAAGCGGCTTCAGCCGCGACCGGGCATTCCCGGGAAGGCCCGTCGCGGCTGAAGCCGCTCCTACGGGACAAGCCCCATGCGCGGCGCCAGCGATGAGCGGTGCTCCGGGGCGCGCATGCATGCCCTGCCTCCTAGCCGTTCCGAGGCGCCCGCGCTTGCATGCGCGCCACGACGACGGCATTGCCACCGCCACCGGTGGACACCCACGCGCACATGAACGGCATGCATCGCACTGCAACATCGCCGATACCCAACGCCATCAATCGGCAACGCGAGAGGACCACGCTTTTCTTGTGCGATACGGCATCGCCGCGTGCTGCGGTGCACGACGGCTTTTGTGCACGGCTTCCTTAACATGCCGACTCATATCATTTGAAACTTGTTGTCGAGAGCGCCATCGCCATGCCCATCGCCGCCCAGTTCGAAATTGAGTTCCTGCAGTACCTCGACGCGGGCGGCCAGCCGGTCCGCGACGCGCTTCCGGCCGATTCGGCCAACCCGCAGACGCTGCTGGCGCTGTTCAAGCAGATGCTCTACGTGCGCACCTTCGACAGCAAGGCGGTGGCCCTGCAGCGCACCGGCAAGTTGGGCACCTACGCCTCCTGCCTGGGCCACGAGGCCACCCACGTCGGCATCGGCGCGTCGATGCGCCGCGGCGACGTGCTGGCGCCCAGCTACCGCGAGTACGGCGCCATGTTCATGCGCGGCGTGCGTCCGCGCGAAGTGCTGCTGTACTGGGGCGGCGACGAGCGCGGCAACGATTTCCAGCGCGATTCCGACGCCGCCCGCGACTTCCCGATCTGCGTGCCGATCTCCACCCAGTGCCTGCACGCCGCCGGCGCCGCGCTGGCGTTCAAGCTGCGCGGCGAGCAGCAGGTGGCGGTGGCCACCTGCGGCGACGGCGGCTCGTCCAAGACCGACTTCTACGCCGCGCTCAACTCCGCTGGCGCCTACCAGTTGCCGCTGATCCTGTGCGTGATCAACAACGGCTGGGCGATCTCGGTGCCGCGCAATGCACAGACCGGCGCGCAGACCCTGGCACAGAAGGGCCTGGCCGGCGGCCTGCACTGCCTGCAGGTGGACGGCAACGACCTGATTGCGGTGCTGGAAGCGATGCGCCAGGCGCGCGAGCGCGCGCTGGCCGGCCAGGGCGGCACGGTGATCGAGTTCATGACCTACCGCCTGTCCGACCACACCACCGCCGACGACGCGCGCCGCTACCGCGACGATGCCGAGGTCAAGCAGGCCTGGGAACGCGAGCCGCTGCTGCGCCTGCGCGCCTGGCTGAGCGCGCAGGGCCTGTGGAGCGAGGACGAGGAAACGGCGTGGAAGCAGGAATGCGCGCGCCTGGCCGACATCGAGCTCAACGCCTACCTGGAAACCCCGGTGCAGCCGGTGGAAGCCATGTTCGATTACCTGTACGCCGACCCGCCGCCGGACCTGCTCGCGCAGCGCGCCGAGGCCATCGCCCTGGAGCAGCGCCATGGATGAGTTGAGCCCCCGCCTCGCCGACCACGCGGCCGCCTCTGCGGCCGGCACCGCCCACAGCGCGGCGACGTCGCGCGGAGACACCCCGATGACCAGCACGCCCATTACCTTGATCGAAGCGGTGACCCAGGCGCTGGCCTGGGAACTGCAGCACGACCCGTCGGTGCTGGTGCTGGGCGAGGACGTGGGCGTCAACGGCGGCGTGTTCCGCGCCACCGCCGGCCTGCAGCAGCGCTTCGGCGCGCAGCGCGTGCTCGATACCCCGCTGGACGAAACCACCATCGCCGGGCTCAGCGTCGGCCTCGCCGCGCAGGGCATGAAGCCGGTGGCCGAGGCGCAGTTCGACGGCTTCGTCTACCCGATGGTCGATCACCTGATCTGCCACGCCGCGCGCCTGCGCACCCGCACCCGCGGCCGCCTGCACTGCCCGCTGGTGCTGCGCGTGCCGTGGGGCGGCGGCATCCGCGCGCCGGAACACCACAGCGAAGCCAACGAAGCCATCTTCACCAACGTGCCGGGCCTGCGCGTGGTGCTGCCGTCCTCGCCGCAGCGCGCCTACGGCCTGCTGCTGGCGGCGATCCGCGAGCCGGATCCGGTGATCTACATGGAGCCCAAGCGCATCTACCGGCAGTACAAGGAAGTGGTCGCCGACGACGGCGAGGCGCTGCCGTTGGACGTGTGCTTCGTGCTGCGCGACGGCACCGACGTGACCCTGGTCGCCTGGGGCGCGCAGGTCAAGGAAGCGCTGGAAGCGGCCGACCGGCTCGCCGCCGACGGCATCAGCGCCGAAGTGATCGACGTGGCCACCCTGCGCCCGCTGGACTTCGACACCATCGCCGAATCGGTGGCGCGCACCGGTCGCTGCGTGATCGTGCAGGAGGCCCCGCGCAGCGCCGGCTTCGGCGCCGAGATCGCCGCGCGCCTGGCCGAGCAGTCGATGTACGACCTGGTCGCGCCGGTGCAGCGCGTGACCGGCTACGACACTCACATCCCGCTGTTCCGCCTGGAAATGAAGTACCTCCCGAGCACCGACAAGATCGTCGCGGCAGCCAAGCGGGCGATGGCCGCGGGTTGACATGCAGGCACGTTTGATCAGCGATTACCGCGCCGCCTATCCGCATCCGATCCGCATCGCCGCTGGCGAGCGGATCGCGCTGGGCGTGCGCGACGAAGAGTGGCCCGCGTTCGTCTGGATCACCAATGCCGCCGGCAGTGCCGGCTGGGCGCCGCTGGCGTGGCTGCAGCCGACCGGCGACGGCCATGCCGTGGCGCTGCGCGACTACGACGCGCGCGAACTCGATGCCGCGCAGGGCGACACCGTCGTCCTGCATCACGAATACGGCGACTGGTGGTGGGCCGAGCGCGCCGACGGCACGCAGGGCTGGCTGCCGGCACGCGACCTGGAACTGCTGGAAGAGACCACATGAGCCAAACCAAGAATTTCAATCTGCCCGACCTGGGCGAAGGCCTGCCCGACGCCACCATCGTCGAGTGGTTCGTCAAGGAAGGCGACACCATCCGGCTGGACGAGCCGCTGGTGTCGATGGAAACCGCCAAGGCGGTGGTCGAAGTGCCCTCGCCGGTGTCCGGCAAGGTGCTGAAGCTGGCCGGCGCGCCGGGCGACATCGTCGTCACCGGCAGCATGCTGGCGCAGTTCGCGCCCGACCCGACCCTGCCGCAGCGCGCCGAAGGCCAGGACACCGGCCATCACCATGGCGGCGCGGCGCCGGCCGCGTCCGGCAAGGGCGCCGGTGCGGACACCGCCGCGGCCGACGACCGCGTGGTCGCCTCCGACGGCGGCGGCGAACTGCACGACGCCGACAACGCGCAGGCCGCCGGCGAGCGCGACGATGCCGGCACCGTGGTCGGGGCGATGCAGAGCTCCAACACCGTGCACAGCGAACAGGCCGTGTCGGTCGGCGGCGTGCGCGCGATGCCGGCGGTACGCGCCCTGGCCAAGAAACTGGGCGTGGACCTGGGCCGGGTGCGCGCCAGCGGCGCCGACGGCGCGGTCACCCTGGCCGACGTCAAGCAGGCCGTGGCAGATGGCTCGGCGAAGGCCGGCGCCGTCGTAGCAGCGGCTGCAGCCGCGACCCCACGCCGTCCTGCCGTCGCGGCTGAAGCCGCTCCTACGGCAGCCCGCACACCCCAAGCCGCGCCCGCGCGCACGCCGCTCTCCGCCGCCGGCAAGCCGATGCGCACGCAGCCGCCGGGCGTGGCCGTGCAGGGCCAGCCCGAGCCGCTGAAGGGCGTACGCCGCAACATGGCGCGGGTGATGGCCGAGGCGCAGCGCCAGGTGGTGCTGACCACGCTCAACGACGACGCCGACCTGCACGCATGGACGCCGGGCAACGACACCACCGGGCGCCTGGTGCGCGCGATCGTCGTCGCCTGCCAGGCGGTGCCGGCGCTCAACGCCTGGTTCGACGGCGAGGCATTGACCCGCACCCTGCACGCACACGTGGACATCGGCATCGCCGTGGACACCGACGACGGTCTGTTCGTGCCGGCCCTGCGCAATGCCGACATGCTCGATGCGCGCGGCGTGCGCGAAGGCATCAACCGCCTGCGCCAGCAGGTGGAGGCGCGCAGCATCCCGGCCTCGGAGCTGAGCGGCTACACCATCTCGCTGTCCAACTTCGGCATGTTCGCCGGCCGCTACGCCACCCCGATCGTGGTGCCGCCGTGCGTGGCCATCGTCGCCGCCGGCCGCGCCCGCCACCAACTGGTGCCGGTGATGGGCGGCGTGGAAACGCACAAGATCCTGCCGCTGTCGCTGAGCTTCGACCACCGCGCCTGCACCGGCGGCGAGGCCGCGCGCTTCCTGCGCGCGATGATCGACGACCTGGCGCTGCCGGCCTGAGCGCCGGCCGCCTTGCAGATCAGCCAACCTGCCTGACACCAGACGGTGCATCTGCTGCGCCTGACGCAGCAGATGCATCGCCATGGTGGTATGCCCCCCAATTGTGGGAGGGACTTCAGTCCCGACGCGACGAACGAAAGGGCGCCGGGGTTCGTGCCCTTCAGCGGATGCCTCGCAGGCGACGTATAGCTGCGTGTTCTCTGCGGTCGTCTAGACACTGCGGGATGCTCTCCCGAGCAATTCCAGCACAGCGCGTCGGGGCTGAAGCCCCTCCCACAGCGTGTTGACCAAGCGCTGCCGGCGGTCTGGAATCGGCACTGCCAATCGCTTATGCATGCGTTCGTTGCACATCGGCCGACCAGCCTGACATCACGCTGTGCATCTGCTGCGCCAGGCGCAGCTGAGGCAACCCCATTGTGGGAGGGACTTCCGTCCCGACGCGACGAACTAAAAGCATCTCGATTGAGGCCGTTCTGCATTGGATGCCTCGGAGGCCAAGCAGAGGCGCGCGTGGTCTCTGCAGTCTTCTACACACTACGGGATGCTCTCCCCGAGCAATTCCTGCACAGCGCGTCGGGGCTGAAGCCCCTCCCACAGTGCAGTGACCAAGCGCTACCGGCAGCCCCGGATTGGTGCTGCCGATCGCTTCGCATGCATTCGGTACACATCAGCCGATCTGCATGAAACCAAACGGTGCATCTGCGCGCCAGGCAGTAGATGCGTCCCGTTGTGGGAGGGACTTCAGTCCCGACGCGACGAACTAAAGGCATCGGGATTGAGGCCGTTCTGCAGCGGAGGCCTCAGAGGCGACATAGAGGAGCGCGTGTTTTCTACGGCCTTCTACACACAGAGGGATGCTCTCCAGAGCAATTCCTGCACAGCGCGTCGGGGCTGAAGCCCCTCCCACAAGTGCATTGATCAAGCGCTACCGGCGGCCTGGGATGGCGCTACCGATCCCTTCACGTGCAGTCGGTGCACATTCGCCGCCTGCAGGCACCGTGATGGCGAATCGCCTTGGCTTGATTTCGCAGCACACATCGGGGTACGGCGACACCACATCGGCTCGATGCAAAAATCCTGAACAAAACCTGTCTACCACGCGACGCGACGACGCCGTTATGGTCGCTGCACAGGGGAGGCACTGCGCCGATCGGCCGCACTGCCATGAAACGTCATGCCACGCACCGCGCCACGGCCGCTTCGCTGCCGCGTCGGCGCGTCCTTCCTTCTTGCGCTCGAGGATTCCGCACATGACCCAGTCGCTTCGTCATCGCCCGTTGGCACTGCTGCCGTCCCTGCTGCTTGCGCTCGCCGCCACGTCCGCCCACGCGGCGGAGCGCGTCGACCTGCACGCCAAGAACCCGGATACGCTCGGTACCCAGTACCGCAGCGCCGCCGCCCGCGTCGGCGGCATCCCGGCCGCGCCCGCGGTGCGCCATGCCGAACTGATCGGGCTGGATGCCGAGTCCGCGCTCACCCTGCTCGGCAGCAGCGAAGATGCCGACGGCACCGTGCACCGCCGCTATCAGCAGACCTTCCGTGGCATTCCGGTGTGGGGCGAGCAGGTGATCGTCAGCGAACGTGCCGACGGCAGCGTGCGCAGTCTGTTCGGCCGTTCGGTGGCCGGGCTGGCCAGCGAACTGCCGGCCACCGCCGCCAATGCGGCCAGTGCGTCGCTGAGCGCCGATGCCGCGCTGCGTGTGGCCCAGCGCGTCGCGCTTGGCACCGCGCAGGCCGAGCGTCGCATCGAACGCGCGCAGGCGCCGCAGATGATCTATCTCGACGACAGCGACCGTGCGCACCTGGCCTACGTGGTGTCGTTCTTCGCCGATGCGCCGAACGGCGGCGCGCCGAGCCGGCCGTTCGTGATCGTGGATGCGCGCAGCGGCGCCATCCTCAAGCAGTGGGACGCGCTGACCACGCGCGACGCCACCGGCCCCGGCGGCAACGCCAAGACCGGCCAGTACGAGTACGGCAGCGACAGCATCCACGGCTTCCTGGAGGTGGACGACAACTGCCGCATGCAGAACACCAACGTCAAGTCGGTGAACCTCAACGGCGGCAGCTCCGGCACCACCGCGTACCAGTTCACCTGCCCGCGCAATACCTACAAGACCATCAACGGCGCCTACTCGCCGATCAACGACGCGCACTACTTCGGCGGCGTGATCGAGAAGATGTACCGCAGCTACGTCGGCGTGGCGCCGCTGACCTTCCAGCTGGTGATGCGCGTGCATTACGGCACGCGCTACGAGAACGCCTTCTGGAACGGCTCGACGATGAACTTCGGCGACGGCAACACGCGCTTCTATCCGCTGGTCAGCGCCGACGTCGCCGGCCACGAAGTCTCGCACGGCTTCACCGAGCAGCATTCCAACCTCACCTACTCCGGCCAGTCCGGCGGCATCAACGAGGCGTTCTCGGATATGGCCGGCGAGGCCACCGAGTACTACCTCAAGGGCACGAACGACTTCAAGGTCGGCACCGAGATCTTCAAGGCCAACGGTGCGCTGCGCTACATGGCCACCCCGACCCAGGACGGCAGCTCGATCGACAACGCCGCCAACTACCGCAGCGGCCTGGACGTGCATTACTCCTCGGGCGTCTACAACAAGGCGTTCTACACCCTGGCCACCACCTCCGGCTGGAACACGCGCAGCGCCTTCGAAGTGTTCGCCCGCGCCAACCAGCTGTACTGGACGCCCAGCACCAGCTTCAACAGCGGCGCCTGCGGCGTGCAGACCGCGGCCAGCGACCTGAGCCGTTCGGTGACCGCGGTGCGCAATGCCTTCGCCGCCGTTGGCGTGAGCTGCCCGCAGTAAGGCCTGCGAAGACGTGCACGGCCATCCGCGTGGATGGCCGTGCGTTGCGGCTTGGGATTGGGGATTGGCAACAGCGGCTCGCGCCGATCGCCTTGTAGGAGCGGCTCTTGTCCCCTTTTCGGGATCAGCCGCGACGGGCGAAGCGGCGTGCGTACCGATGGCGCAATGCGTCGGGACTGAAGTCCCTCCCACAGTGCACTCGGCGAGCTCGCCGCACGCCCTTGTGGGAGCGGCTCTTGTCCCTTTTTCGGGATCAGCCGCGACGCGCGATCGCCAAAGCGTCACGACGGAAGCCGCTCCTGCGCCGGGTCGGCGATACTGTGCGGTCTCTCCCGCGCCCTGCCCGCCCCCGATGCCGTTCGCTTCCCTCGGTCTGTCGCCCGCGCTGTATCCCGCCTTCGCCGCCGCGCTCGCGCGCGCCGGCTGGCAGACGCCCACGCCGATCCAGCAGCAGGCGGTGCCGCTGATCATCGCCGGCCACGACCTGCTGGCCATGGCGCAGACCGGTTCCGGCAAGACCGCGGCGTTCGCGTTGCCGTTGCTGCAGGCGTGCGCGCAAGCGGCCAGGCCGGCGCGCTCCACGCGCGTGCTGGTGCTGGTGCCGACTCGCGAACTGGCGGTGCAGGTCGCCGACACCTTCGTCGCGCTGGGCCTGGAACTGCCGCGGCGGCCGCGGGTGGTGGTGGCGGTCGGCGGCGTCTCGATCAATCCGCAGATGCTGGCGCTGCGCGGCGGTGCCGACGTGGTGGTGGCCACGCCCGGACGCCTGCTGGATCTGCTGGCGCAGCGCGCGCTGCAGTTGGACGCGGTGGCGCACCTGGTACTGGACGAGGCCGACCGCCTGCTCGACCTGGGCTTCGGCGCCGAACTGGAGCGGCTGCTGCGCCTACTGCCGCCGACGCGGCAGACCCTGCTGTTCTCGGCCACCATCCCGGCGCCGATCGCGGCGCTGGCCGCGCACCTGCTGCGCGCGCCGCGGCGGATCGGCGACGCCGCCGACGCCGCACCGATTCCGGCGACGCTGCGTCAGCGCGGGATCGAGGTCGACAGCGACCGGCGTCTGGCCTTGCTCCAGCATCTGTTGGACCACGAGGCCTGGCCGCGGGCGCTGGTGTTCGTGGCCAGCCGGCACAGCACCGAGCAGGTCGCCACGGCACTGAGCAAGGCCGGCATCGCCGCGCAACCACTGCACGGCGACCTCGCCCAGGGCCGGCGCCAGCGCACCCTGGACGCGTTCCGTCAGCAACAACTGCGCGTGCTGGTGACCACCGACCTGGCCGCGCGCGGCATCGACATCGCCGCGCTGCCGGTGGTGGTGAACTACGACCTGCCGCGTTCCACCGCGGACTACACCCATCGCATCGGCCGCAGCGCACGCGCGGGCGCCGAGGGTCAGGCGCTGAGCTTCGTCGATGCCGCCAGCGCGGCGCACCTACGCCTGATCGAGAAACGCCAGGGTGTGCGCGTGCCGCGCGAACGCATCCCCGGTTTCGAGCCGACGCCTGCACCGGCACCGGCCGCTGCGGCGACGGAGGCGACCGCCTCCACCGGTGGCGTCAAAGGCAAGCGGCCGAGCAAGAAGGACAGGCTGCGCGCGGCGCGTGCGCAGGGCGGCGAACCACCCGCGAGCGGCTGAGCCGCGCGGCACGGGCCCCGACGCGCGGGTGCGCCGGATCGCGCTCAGTCCTCGAAGGGATCGTGCTCGCTTTCGCCCTGCCCACCCTTGGCCCGCGGCGGCCGCGTGCATGCCCGGCTGCGGATCTCCACGTAGAACTGCTCGCCGCCGGCGGCAGCCAGCGTGTCGACCGCACGCAGCAGCTCGGCCGGCGGCAGCACGGCGGCGGTGGCTTCCTCGGTGCCGAACAGGGTGTCGAAATCCCAGTAGTCGGCGCCGGCCGGCAGGGTCTTGCGGCGCTCGCGGCGGATGTACTTGCGGATGTCGTGCTTGGCGGCGTCGAGCAGGCGGTCGGGATGCTTGCCTTCGATGCGGAGCCGGTAGGTCTTCTTCATTGTGGGAAATCCTGGAAAGGGAATAAGCGCAGCCAACAAAACGACTGTGCAGCCGCCAAGCGGGTGCGGAACTGCGCGCGACGTGTTGTGAGCCACGCTCAGGCGGCCGTCGCGGGACGGCGCTGCGTGGGATGGGCCGCCATGGTGCCAGAAGCGGCCGCGCACTGCGGATTGCGCGGATAATCGATGCACGCCCCACCGCCACGCAGGAGCCACCGATGACCGATCCGTCCGCCTTCGCGGGATACCGCGTGCTCGTCGCCGGCGCCAGCCGCGGCATCGGCCTTGCCATCGCCGACGCCTTCGCCGGCCACGGCGCGGCGGTGGCGATCTGCGCGCGCAGTCCCGCGCCGCTGGCCGAGGCCGCCGCGCAGTTGCAGCGCCATGGCCATCCGGTGGCGCAGCAGTGCTGCGACCTGGCCGACGCCGCGCAGATCGAGGCCTGGGTGGCGCAGGCCGCCGACGCGCTGGGCGGCATCGACGTGATGATCAACAACGCCTCCGGCTACGGCCATGGCGACGACGATGCGAGCTGGCAGGCCGGCTTCGACATCGACCTGATGGCCGCGGTGCGCTGCAACCGCGCCGCGTTGCCGCACCTGCGCGGCAGCGGCCGCGGCTGCATCCTCAACATCAGCTCGATCAACGGCCTGCGGCCGACGCCGCGGGTGCCGGCGTACTCGGCGGCGAAGGCGGCACTGAACTACTACACGACCACCCTGGCGACGCAGCTGGCGCGCGAGCGGATCCGGGTCAATGCGATCGCGCCCGGTTCCATCGAGTTCCCCGGCGGCCTGTGGGAGCAGCGCCGCCAGCAGCAGCCCGAGCTGTACCGGCAGATCCGCGCCAGCATTCCGTTCGGCGCCTTCGGCGCACTCGACGACGTCGCCAACGCGGCGCTGTTCCTGGCCTCGCCGCAGGCGCGCTGGATCACCGGCCAGGTGCTGGCGGTGGACGGCGGGCAGTCGCTGGGCGCCTGAGGCTGGTCGCACGGGCGATGCTGCGCACTCGCGCACGCTCTCCCATCCCGAATCCCCACTCCCCAATCCCCGCTCTTAAACCAACTGCGCCGCCTCGATCACCTGCACGCCCGGACGTGGCCGCAACGCGGCAGCCACCAGCGCCGCGGCGATACGTTCGGCCGGGTTGATCCGGTAGCGCCGCGGCAGCAGCGGCCCGAGCGCGCGCAGCACCACGCTGGCGGCATGCTCGCCGCGGCGGCGTTGCGCTCGCTCGCCGCCGATCAGGCCCGGCCGCACCAGGGCCAGCGAGGGAAAGCCGAGTGCGCGCAGGTCGTGTTCCAGGTCGCCCTTGACCCGGTTGTAGAACGCCCATGACTGCGGATCCGCGCCCAGCGCAGAGTTGAGCGCGAAGGCCTCGGTGCCGTGCTGGCGCAGCAGGCGCGCGATCGCCAGCGGATAGTCGTGATCGACCCGGCGGAATGCTGCGCGCGCGCCGGCCTGGCGCATCGTGGTGCCGAGCGCGCAGATCGCCGCCTCCACCTGCCACCAGGGTGCCTGCGCCGGCAGCGCGTCGAAGTCGAGCACCGGGTTGTGCAGCTTGGGATGGGTCATGGCCAGCGCGCGCCGGGTCGGCGCGATCACCGCGCTGCAGGCCGGCTCGGCCAGCAACTGGGTCAGCGCGTGGCCGCCGACCAGGCCGGTGGCGCCGGCGAGCAGGATCTTCATGGGAACGGCCTTGGGGTTGGCTGGGATGGGGCGACTATTGCAGGGGTGGTGGCAAGGCGCTGTCTGGGATGTTTGCGGTGGGCGTGGGCCATGAGGCGCTGCGCGCTCGTACCCTCACCCCAACCCCTCTCCCGGAGGGAGAGGGGCTTTGGCTTCTCCCTTCTCCCACCGGGACCATGGCCCCCTTTTCGGGGGAAGGTGCCCCGCAGGGGCGGATGAGGGTACGGGCGCCAGCCAGGCATCGGTCCTAAACGCCAGCATGCAGCCAAGCGCGCCAGCACAGCGCCGGCCGCTCGCCTCCAGGATCCATGAGGCGCTGCGCGCCCGTACCCTCACCCCAACCCCTCTCCCGGAGGGAGAGGGGCTTTGGCTGTTCCCTTCTCCCACCGGGAGAAGGTACCCCGAAGGGGCGGATGAGGGTACGGGCGCCAGCCAGGCATCTCCCTGCAGAAGGGACGGCAGCCCAGCCAGGCGTCCATCCCACACGGCAGCCCAGCAACCCGCCACCCACGGTCGCCGCGCCGCAGCAGGTACGCCACAATAGCCGCCCCATCGCGCCGGCCGGCGCGCTGCAACCTGACGAGGAGCGGTTCGATGTTCGTGGTGTGCGGAGAGGCCTTGTACGACATCTTCATCGACGGCTACGCCGGCACCTCGGTCGCGATGACCGCGCGCCAGGGCGGTTCGCCGTTCAACGTGGCGATCGGCCTGGCCCGCCTGGGCGCGCCGTCGGCGCTGTTCACCGGCCTGTCCACCGATCCGCTCGGCCGCCAGCTGCGCGCCACCCTCGAAGGCGAAGGCGTGGCCCTGGACTACTGCATCGACAAGCGCGAGGCGACCACCCTGGTGATGGTCGCGCTGGACGCGAGCGGCGTGCCCAACTATGCCTTCTACGGCACCGGCTGCGCCGATCGCGCGCTGACCGAGGCCGACCTGCCGGCGCTGGACGCGCGCGTCGGCGGCCTGCATTTCGGCTCCTACACCCTCGTCGCCGAGACCACCGCCAGCACCTTCCAGGCGCTGGCCGAACGCGAGCGCGGGCAGCGGCTGATCTCGCTGGACCCGAACGTGCGGCCGACGGTGGAGCCGGACATGGCGGTGTGGCGCGCGCGGCTGGCGCGCTGGATCGCGCTGGCGCACGTGGTCAAGGTCAGCCAGGAGGACATCGAGCTGCTGTATCCGCAGCAGGATCCGTTCGCCGTCGCCCGCAGCTGGCTGCAGCAGGGCCCGTCGCTGGTGGTGATGACCCTGGGCAGCGACGGCGCGGTGGCCTGGCGCGGCGACAGCGAGGCGCGCGTGCCCGGCCGCGTGGTGCAGGTGGCCGACACCGTCGGCGCTGGCGACAGCTTCCAGGCGGCGCTGCTGCAGCAGTTGCCCAATCCGGCCGCGCTGGCGGCGCTGGGCAGCGAGCCCGCCGCGCTGGAACGCCTGCTGCAGTTCTGCGTGGCCGCCGCGGCGATCAACTGCACCCGCGCCGGCGCCAACCCGCCCCGTCTGGACGAGGTCCGCGCCGCGCTCTGACGTCGGCCGACAATGTGCACGCAGCGCGCGCGGCCGAGTTGCCTAAGATGAGCCGGCCGTCCACCCCGCCGCATCCACCAGGAGACCTGCCTTGATCGAGCTGTCCGACATCGCCGTGCGCCTGGGCATCGCTGCGCTTGCAGGCGCGGCTATCGGGTTGAACCGCGACCTGCATGGCAAGCCGATCGGCATCCGCACGCTGGGCCTGGTCGGCCTGGCCACTGCGATGGTGGTGCTGTTGGCCGACCCGCTCGGCAAGGGCGGCTTCACCGACGCCGGCAGCCGCGTCATCCAGGGCATCCTGACCGGCATCGGCTTCCTCGGTGCCGGCGTCATCTATCACGTCGAGAAGCACGTGCGGGTCCACGGCCTGACCAGCGCTGCCTGCGTCTGGCTCACCGCCTGCGTCGGCATCATGTGCGGCGCCGGCCAGTGGCAGATCGTGGCGGTGTCGCTGGTCATCGCCTTCGTCATCCTGCTGTTCGGCGGGCGCGTCGAACGCGCCTTGCACGCGCTCCTGGGCGGCAGGCCGGCGCATGACACCCCGCCGGATCAGTCGTCGGACAAGGGCCCGCACCAGCCGGGCAAGTAGCTCGCGTCCCTGCTCTTGGCCAGCGCGAGCGCGGTTTCCACGGCGCGGGCGAAATCCTCCTTGATGTCGCGGCGCCGCAGCCGGCGGCGGAACAGGTCGGCCCACAGGAATTCGCTGAACGGCGTGGTGTCCTTGGCGTAGCCGCCCGCGCGCCGCACCTCCCCGGCCAGGCTGCGGTAGGGATCGTCCTTCAGGTCGGCGATCGACGTCGGCATGTCCTTGAACGGGCGGCGCTCGCCCTTGGCGTCGTAGGGATAGGCGCAGCGGCGATGATCCAGCACGCTCCACAGCGCGCCCTTGTCGACCACGCTGAGGTCGGCGATCACCGTGACCAGGATGTCCTTCACCCCTTCGTCGTGCAGCGCCCGCGCCAGGTGGTGGTGATCAACCACGTAGTACTTGCCGTCCGGCCCCAGCACCACCGGGATCATGTGCGTGCCGAGCAGCTCGGCCTGCTTGTGCTTGGACGCATGCGCACGCCAGCGCCTACGCTTCTCCTTGACCTCGCGCATGCCCACGGTCATCTGCGTGGGCCGCAGGGACAGGATCGGGACCGGGTGCAGCAGGGGTTCGCGGGAATCGGCCATGCGCAGTCTCCGTGGAGGTGGTGGGCGCGCCGCGGCAGGCGCGGCCGACAGAGTGCCAGCGTCGTGCGCGTTCTGCACAGCGCCGTGGCACGCCCGATCTTTCGGAAGCCAGGTGTTGCTCCCCTCTCCCTCCGGGAGAGGGGTTGGGGGTGAGGGTGCGACGGCTAGGGAACCTCGTCCCCCAGACACCTCCCTAGCGCCCCAACCCTCATTCGCCCCTTCGGGGCACCTTCCCCCGAAAAGGGGGCCATGGTCCCGAAGGGAGAAGGGAAGGGCCGCCGTGCTCACGAGTTCCGCCGCCGGCCACGCCACTCCCCTCTCCCTCAGGGAGAGGGCCGGGGGTGAGGGTACGGCCGCCATGGAATCCTCTTCACAGACCCACCGCCCGCCCGCTCAAGCGCGCGCCGCCGGCGCCGATATCCAGATCCTGAGCGCCAGCATGGGCGGCGCATTGACCTGGGGAGGAGCCGGCTGGCATGTCGGACCAACGCGACGAGCCGCCGATCAGCGGACTGCGCAAGCTGCTGTCGCCGCGTCGGCGCGATCCGGCGGCGACCGCGACGCTGCCGGCCCGCGCGCAGGGCCACGGGCACAAGCACGGCCACGCGGCGCCGCCTGCAGAGGCGGCGACCGACCCGGCCGCCGCCACGGCCGCGCTGATCCGCCTGTTCCAGCAGGCGCACGAGCCACTGGGCCTGCTCGGCGCCTTCGCCGACGGCATGGCCGCGCTGCACGGCGAACTGGGCGACATGGGCCGGCGCCTGCAATCGGCGGCGAGCAGCGGCGACTGGCCCAGCTATGGCCGCGCACTGCGCCAGCTGATCGACAAGTACATCCGCACCATCGACGTCGACGACCCGCTGGCCGGGCCCAGCGACAGCGAGCGCCTGCGCGACCTGCTGCGGCAGACCGTGGCCGGCGCGCTGGCGGCACTGCTGCACACCCTGCCCGAACTGGCCGGCGAGGCCGAGGCCAGCGGCGAGGCGCTGCGCCAGTGGCGCCCCGGGCAACCGCTGGAGCCGGTGGCGCAGCAGGTGCGCGAGCTGTGCCACCAGATCGCGTTGCGCGCCAACGACGGCCAGGAGCAGCAGGCGCTGTTGCTGAGCCTGTTCGACCTGCTGCTGGAGAACGTCGGCGAACTGCTCGACGACACCAGCTGGCTGCAGGGCCAGATCGCGGTGGTGCGCGACCTGATCGCCGGGCCGCTGGACCGCTACTCGATCGAGGAGGCGCGCGGCAGCCTGCGCGAGGTGATCTACAAGCAGGGCCTGCTCAAGCAGGGCATCGCCGAATCCAAGGAGGCGATGAAGGACCTGATGCTGACCTTCGTCGCGGACCTGGACGGCATGGCCGCCAGCACCGGCGAATTCCACGACCGCATCGCCGACTACTCGCAGACCATCCGCGACGCGCGCAGCATCGCCGACCTCAACCGCCTGCTGCAGGAAGTGCTGCAGGACACCAGCCACGTGCAGGAGCAGGCGCTGCGCGCGCGCGATCACCTGATCGCCGCACGCCAGGAGGTGGAGGCGGCGGAGCAGCGCATCCTGCGCCTGGAGCAGGAACTGCAGGACGTCAGCGGCCTGGTGCGGGTCGACCAGCTCACCGGCGCGCTCAACCGCCGTGGGCTGGAGGACCTGTTCGCGCGCGAGCTGGTGCGTACCGAACGCAGCGCGCAGCCGCTGTGCGTGGCGATGCTGGACCTGGACGATTTCCGCAAGCTCAACGAAACCTTTGGCCACCCCGGCGGCGACAGCGCCCTGCGCCACCTGGTGGAAGTGGCGCGCACCACCTTGCGCGCCAGCGATGCCATCGCCCGCTTCGGCGGCGAGGAATTCGTGCTGCTGATGCCGGACTGCACGATCTTCGAGGCCAGTGCGGCGGTGACCCGCGTGCAGCGCGCGCTGGCCCAGCGCGCGGTGGTGCACGAAGACCAGCGGGTGTTCGTCAGCTTCAGCGCCGGCGTGGCGCTGCGCCAGCCCGGCGAAGCGCAGGACGCGCTGATCCGCCGCGCCGACCGTGCGCTGTACGAGGCCAAGAAGGCCGGCAAGAATCGGGTGGTATCGGCAGACTAGCTGGCGCCGGCGTGGCCGGCGCGGGATTGGGGAGTCGGGATTGGGGATGCGCAAAAGCGGGAATGCGCACCGCTGTTACGAATCTCGAATCTCGAATCCCTATTCCCGCACCTTCTTGATCCCTAACACCACCGCCAGCACCAAGGCGCCGGCCACGATTCCCACCAAGGCGTTGCCCAGCGCAAGCACCAGGCTGCCCAAACCGCCGCTCGGGGCGATGCCCTGCAAGGCGTGATGCAGCGGGCCGATGCTGTGCACCAGGATGCCGCCGCCGACCAGGAACATCGCCGCGGTGCCGGCGACCGACAGCGTGCGCATCAGCCACGGCGCCAGCCACAGGATGCCGCGGCCGACCGTCGCGGCGGCGGCGCCCTTGCGGCTCAGGTACAAGCCCAGGTCGTCGAGCTTGACGATGCCGGCGACCAGCCCGTAGACGCCGGCGGTCATCGCCAGCGCGATCGCCACCAGCACCGCGAGCTGCTGCACGAACGGCACGCCGGCGACCACGCCCAGCGACAGCACGATGATTTCGGCCGAAAGGATGAAGTCGGTGCGGATCGCGCCCTTGACCTTGTCCTTCTCCAGCGCCACCACGTCCACCTGCTGGTCGGCCAGCGCCTGCACCTGCTGCGCGTGACGTGCCGCGTCCTCTTCCTTCGAATGCAGGAAACGGTGCGCCAGCTTCTCCACGCCCTCGAAGCACAGGAAGGCGCCGCCGATCATCATCAGCGGGGTGATCGCCCACGGCAGCCAGGCGCTGATCGCCAGCGCCGCCGGCACCAGGATCGCCTTGTTCAGCAGCGAGCCCTTGGCCACCGCCCACACCACCGGCAGTTCGCGGTCGGCGTTCACCCCGGTCACCTGCTGCGCGTTCAGCGCCAGGTCGTCGCCGAGCACGCCGGCGGTCTTCTTGGCCGCGACCTTGGTCAACAGCGACACGTCGTCGAGCAGGGTGGCGATGTCGTCGAGCAGGGTGAACAGGCTGGCGCCGGCCATGCGGGGATTCCATTCGGGATGAGCGGCGATTCTCGCCGATTCCGCCGGCCACGTGCGTGAGCGGTGCCGCCTCAGCCGCGCATAACGCCGGCTCGGCTACCGTGCGCGGCAGGCCCGCATTGCCCGCGAAGGAGACCCGAATGGACCAGTTCCTCACCGCCCCCCGCGCCATCGTCGACGACGTGCTCGCGGCCGCGGCCATGCTGCAACCGCTGCGGCTGTCCGAGACCGACAGCGGCACCCGCATCGTGCTGCAGGCAGCGCGCGATCCGCGCCAGGTCGCGGTGCTGTCCGGCGGCGGCGCCGGGCACGAGCCGGCGCATGCCGGCTTCGTCGGCCCGGGCATGCTCAGCGGCGCCATCGCCGGCGACCTGTTCGCCTCGCCCGGGGTGGAGGCGGTGCTGGCGGCGATCCGCGCCTGCGCCGACGCGCCCGGCGTACTGCTGGTGATCAAGAACTACACCGGCGACCGGCTCAATTTCGGCCTGGCCGCCGAGCGCGCCCGCGCCGAGGGCATCGCCGTGGCCAGCGTGCTGGTCGCCGACGACATCGCCTTGCCCAACGCCGCGCAGCCGCGCGGCATTGCCGGCACGGTGCTGGTGCACAAGTACGTGGGCCACCTGGCACGCGAGGGCGTGCCGCTGGCCGACCTGGCGCAGCGCGGCCAGGCCTTCGCCGATCGCCTGCTGTCGCTGGGCATGGCCTTGTCCAGTTGCAGCGTGCCGGGCCAGCGGGCCGGCCGCCGCGCGCCGGAACTGGGCCTGGGCATCCACAACGAGCCGGGCGCGCGGCCGGTGCAGCCCGGCACGGTGGAAGAGGCGTTGGCGCTGGTGCTGGACCCGCTGCTGGCGCAGGCCGATGCCCGCCTGGGCGCCGACGCGCCGCTGGTGCTGATGCTCAACGACCTCGGCGGCTGCTCGACGCAGGAACTGGGCGTGCTGACGCGGCTGGCGTTGCAGCGCATCGGCGTCGAGCGGGTGGCGCTGATGCCGGTGCCGGCAGCGCTGATGACCTCGATGGACATGCACGGCTTCTCGATCACCCTCGCCCCGGCCGACGCCGACGTGCTCACCGCGCTGCAGGCGCCGGTGCAGACCCTGGGCTGGCCCGGCGTGCGTGTGCCGCATGCAGTGCAGACCTTTGCGCCGGCACTGAAGCGCGACGACAGCCACCGCGATGGCGCGCGCGATGCGCAGTGCGCAGCGGCCCTGGGCCGGGTGGCGCAAGCCCTGATCGCCGCGCAGGCCGAGCTGGACGCGCTGGACGCACGCAGCGGCGATGGCGACGCCGGCAGCACCTTCGCCGCCGGCGCGCGCGCCCTGCGGCAGGCGCTGGACACCGATGCGCTGGCCACCGGCGACGCCGCCGCACTGGCGCGCGGCCTGGCGGCGACGATCGAACACAGCATGGGCGGCTCCAGCGGCGTACTGCTGTCGATCCTGTTCACCACCGCCGCCGGTGCTCTGGCGGAGGGACGCGACTGGGTGCAGGCGCTGCAGGCCGGCGTGGCGCGGATGCAGCACTACGGCGGCGCGCAACGCGGCGACCGCACCCTGCTCGATGCGCTGCTGCCGGCGCTGGACGCCCTGGCGCAGGGCACGGGCGTGGACGCCGCCGCGCACGCCGCGCGCGCGGGTGCCGATGCCACCGCGCAGCTCATCCGCGCCGGCGCCGGTCGCGCCGCCGCGGTGCCGGCGGATGCCTTGCGTGGCGTGATCGACCCCGGTGCCGAAGCGGTGGCGCGGGCATTCGCGGCGTGGCGGTGAAGCAGCCGGTCGGGTCGGTCGATGCGGCGCGAGGCAGGTATGGGTCAATCGAGGTGGCAGGCGTGTTCGGGAACGCCGGTCGCGGCTGAAGCCGCTCCTACGACAAGCAAGCACGCGGCATGCATGACGTTGTCGCCGCACACGTAGGCAACTCCGCATGCAATGCCACCAGAGATCGGCAGCCGTGCCCTCCCACGTTGTAGGAGCGGCTTCAGCCGCGACAGGATTCACCGATAACGCCGGTCGCGGCTGAAGCCGCTCCTACAGAGGGCGCCATCGCGGCTGCAATGGGCTGTCCGAGCGCACTGTGGGAGGGACTTCAGTCCCGACTGCTGCAAGGCCGGATCACTTTGTCACCCCACTACTCCGCCGACGCCGCCTCCAGCACCTGCGCCACCGCCTGCAGCGAGCCATGCACCGAGCCGGGCTGCAGCGCCAGCGGCTGGGTCTTGCCGCGCGCCACCACCTCCATGCGCTGCGGCACGCCCTGCGCATTACCGACGATGCGATAGGTGGTGTCGCCACGCGCGAAGCTGAGCAGATGGCGGTCGGCGTCGTAGTCCATCGCCTCGCCCTGCGCGTCCGGATACAGCAGATCCACCCTCTGCTGCGCACCGAGCGCCGCGTAGTACGGCGTGCCGCTTGCGCCGTCGCCGACGTTGGCGAACACCACGATGCGCTTGCCGGCCGGCGCCAGACGGAACTCGAGCAGGATCTTGCGCTGGCCTACCGCCGGCTCGCCTTCCTCGTCCCACAGGTAGTGCATGTCGGGCACGCGCTTGCCGCCACGGTCGCGATACACGGTCTCCTGCGCCAGTCCCGGCCCGTCGCCGCGCGCATCCTCGACCACTTCGCGCTCCAGCAGCGGCTCACCATCGCGGATCGAGTACGGCGCGAACTGGTGCCAGCAGCAGCCGTCCTTGGTCATGGTGTGGAGCTCGCGCGCCTGCGCATCCACCTCGAACAGGCCGCAGTTGCTCTGCGCCAGCTCGGTGAAGTCCGCATCGGCCTCGAAGCCGTCGGCGGTACCCAGGTACACCTGGTAGGAGGGGCCGTGATAGCAGCTGTTCTGGCCGTCCATCACCGCCAGGTCCTTGATCCCGTCGAAATTGAAATCGTCGTAGATCAGCACGCTCTGCTCGCCGTACGGCAGTTCGTGCACGTTGGCCTTGACCTTGCCGCTCTTCGCATCGGTGTCCAGCACCAGCTCCGGGGAGGCCACCTCGAGCAGCGGCGTGGCGTTGCCGCGGGCGAACACGCGCACGATGCCGGGACGGAACACCTCGCCGCTGTCCTCGATCTCCAACGTGGCGCGGTAGCGATCGGAGAAGTCCTGCAGGTCGTAACGGCGGTGCGTGCTGGCGGCGAAGGCCTTGGCATCGAAGTCGTCGCCGGCATACTGCTGGGTCTGCGTCGCGGCGGTCGCGGTCGCGGTCGACGACAGCAGCACGAGCAGCAAAGCCAGGCGTGCACGCGTCGACAGCACACGGGCATGGCCAACGGCATGCGAGACGATGGAGGACATGGTGGTGTTCCTGGCGGCTGGCAGCGGAGGCCAAGGGTAAGGCCGGCCGTGGCGGCCGGCCAGAGGCGAGCGGACGGCGGCGCGTCAGAATAGCGCGCGTGCCAGCGCCCGCAGCGCCGTGCGCGCCTCGGTGGCGATGCCGCCGCCGTCCTCGCCCAGCCAGGCCACCACGAGCAGCACCACGATCACCCCAGCCGCCAACAGCGCGAGCCGACGTCCGCTCAACGGCCGAGCACCCGGCCGACCAGGTACGATTGCGCAACGCACGGCGCAGCGCGTCGCGGCGCGGGTGCCACCCGCGCTCCGTCGCCGCACCGGGAGCGTCCGCTGCGTCCCACCCTCTTTACCATCATCGCCACTCGTCCTGCCGCACTGCGCGCTGCTCTCTGACCCGCGTTGCGCGGCAGCATACGCGGCGGGCACGTCGCCCGACCATCGGCACAAGCCGGTTGGCCAAACCGCGGTCCCGGCGAGCCTGTTGCCGGCAGCGCGCCGCCACGGCAACGCAGCCTGGCGCCCGCAATCCCCGGCACCGGGCCCGACCCCGCGCGGGATTCACTGCGCGACGACCCGGCCGTGGCCACACTCGTCGCAGCCTTTCGCCTGCCCGGAGCCCACCTTGAGCGCGACGCCCGACGCTGCGGCCACGCCGCACGTGATCGGCGGCCTCAGCCGCCGTACCCAGATCCTGCGCCTGCTGCTGCGCTACCGCAGCTCCGGGGTGTTTTCCGGCATGGACATGGAGACCGCCCAGGGCGAGCACGAGCTGCCGCCGGAAGGCACGCCGGAACAGTTCGTCACCGACCTGGAGGCGCTGGGCCCGACCTTCGTCAAGCTTGGGCAGATGCTGTCCACGCGTCCGGACGTGGTGCCGCCGGAGTTCGCCACCGCCCTGGAGCGGATGCAGGAGAACACCACGCCGATTCCGAGCGAACGCATCCGTGAGATCGTCGAGGCCGAGCTCGGCGTCGGCATCAACAAGGCCTTCTCCGCCTTCGACGACACCCCACTGGGCAGCGCCTCGCTGGCGCAGGTACACCGCGCCGCGCTGCGCGACGGCACCCCGGTGGCGATCAAGGTGCAGAAGCCCGAGGTCGCCGCACAGGTGCGCGCGGACCTGGAGGTGCTGCGCAGCTTCGCCAGCGCCGCCGACAAGCTGACCGGGCTGGGCCGGCGCATCCGCTTCGCCGACTGGCTGGCCGAATTCGGCAAGGCACTGCTGGCCGAACTGAACTACGAGGCCGAGGCCGAGAACCTGGCGCGCTTCGGCGAGCACCTGCGGCCGTTCCCGCAGCTGTGGGTGCCGCAGCCGGTGTGGGACCTGTGCAGCCGCCGCGTGCTGACCATGCAGCTGGCCGAAGGCGTGCGCGTGGACAAGATCTCCGGGCTGCGCCGCACCGAGCAGCCGATGGACGACCTGGCCGCGGCGCTGGTGCGCGGCTACCTGGACCAGATGTTCGTGCACGGCGAGATCCATGCTGATCCGCATCCGGGCAACCTGCGCGTGCTCGCCGACGGGCGCCTGGCGATCTTCGACCTGGGCATGGTCGCGCACGTGCCGCCGAAGCTGCGCGAGCGCCTGCTCAAGCTGCTGTTCGCCGCGGTCGACGGCCGCGGCGAGGAAGTGGCCGAGGAAACCATCGCGCTGAGCACGCGCCTGGAGGATTTCGACGAGGAGCGCTACCAGCGCGAGACCGGGCAGATGATCGCCCGCTACGCCGCGCACGACGCCATGTCCGAAGGCCGGGTGGTGCTGGACCTGGTGCGCATCGCCACCGCCTACGGGCTGCGCACGCCGCCGGAGCTGAGCCTGCTCGGCAAGACCCTGCTCAACCTGGAAGCGGTGTGCCGCGCGCTGTCGCCGCACCTGGACACCCGCGTGGTGGTCGAGGACCAGTTGCAGCACGTGATGCGCGCGCGGCTGAAGAAGTCGCTGTCGGCGGCCAACCTGGCCAGCGAGGCGATGGAACTGCAGGCGCTGCTGCGCGAGGGCCCGCGCCGCATCTCCGACATCCTCACCCTGGCCGCGGAGAACCGCCTGCAGGTGCGCGTGGCCGGGCTGGAGGAATCGCGGCTGATGGAGAGCCTGCAGAAGATCGCCAACCGCGTCGCCGCCGGCATCGTCACCGCCGCGCTGATCCTGGCCTCCACGCAGATGATGCGCATCGACACCGGCAGCAAGCTGTTCGGCTACCCGGCGATCGCGATGGTGCTGTTCCTGCTGGGCGTGGTGCTGGGGCTGGGCATCGTGGTCAGCGCGGTGCTGTTCGACCGGCGCGCGCACGCGCGCGAAGAGCGCGGACGGCGCTAGGCCGTCTCGGCGATGCCCGGTAGCGGCGCGCCGGGTTGGGACATGCCGGTCGGCACGACGTGCCGCTACAGACCGCGATCGGGTGCTGCCACGCTGCGCGCCGCCCCTGCGCATGCACGCCGCTAACGCGGTGGCACGGGCCTGGGCATGCCATGCGCTCCCGTTCTTGTTGCCGCACCCGCAGGGTAACCGGGGACGCCCTGTATGACACCGCGTGACATACGCCCCGGCAACCGCGCCGCTAGAGTGATGCCGGCCACCTGCCGAACGCCATTTCCCGCGCCATGCGCGCCAGCGAGACCGCAGTGGCCACGCATCGAAACCGTCCCGTAGAGAGCAGAAACGCCGCGCATGTCACTCCCTCCGAACCGCGTCGCTCCTCAGCGGATCGTGCCCGAGCAGATCGCGATACATCGGTTGTTCGCCACGCCGCTGGCGCAGATCGCGTATCCGGCGGCGAACCGGCTCAATGACGTGCTGAAGGAGGAAATCGCGCGGCACAGGGCCGAAGACCCGACCGGCGTGCGCCACAGCAATTCCGGGGGATGGCAGTCCAGTCCGGACTTCAACACCTGGGACGGCGAAGGCGCCATGGCACTGACCGCGTACGCCACGGAACTGGCCTACGCGTTGACTGCCGTCTACCACCCCGAGTACGGCCTGGTGGTGCCCGAGTTCGAGTGGAAGATCAACGCGTGGGCGAACATCAACAACGCCGGCGATTCCAACGCGCAACACGCGCATCCCGGCGCGTTCTGGTCGGGCGTCTACTGGGTGGACGATGGTCGCGACGACGGCCAGGAAGCGGGCGGAGACCTGCAGTTTCTCGACCCGAGAGGGGTCATGCCCTCGTTGTACAACCCGGAACTCAAGATTCGCGTCGCAGGCTGCCTGAGCGCGGGGTTGACCACCTCCATCGCTGCCGAGAGCGGCACGCTGGTCATGTTCCCCTCCTGGCTGCTGCACTCGGTCACCGCGTTTACCGGTTCGCGGCCGCGCATCTCCGTCGCATTCAATTTCAGCGCCTGAGCGAACGCAGCCGCGATTCTTCCATCGCCGACCGCGCCTACGGCTCCTTGCGCAGCAGCCGCACTTCCTGCGGCGACTCCAGCGCGATGCCCTCCTCGGCCAGGCGCTGCAGCAGAGCGAAGAACAGTTCGCTGCGGGTGCCGTAGGTCAGGCGCGGCGAGGCGACGTAGGCGAAGCTGTTGAGGGTCACGTGGCCATTGGCGATGGAGTCGATGAATACCGACGGCGCCGGGTCGTCCAGCACGCCCTGATGCGCCGCGTACAGTTCCAGCAGGATGGCGCGCAGCTTGACCACGTCGGTGCCCAGCGACACCGCGAACTGGATCTGCACCCGCCCCAGCGGCCCGGCCAGGGTCATGTTGCGCAGGGTCTTGGTGATCAGTTCGGAGTTCGGCACGATCAGGGTGGAGCGGTCGCCGACCTGGATCTCGGTGGCGCGCACGCTGATCCGGCGCACGTCGCCTTCCTGGTCGCCGATCTTGATCCAGTCGCCGATCTTGACCGGACGCTCGGCGAGCAGGATCAGGCCGGACACGAAGTTCTGGGTGATCGACTGCAGGCCGAAGCCGATACCGACCGACAGCGCGCTGACCACCAGCGCGATCCGCTCCAGGCCGATGCCCAGCGCGGCCAGCGCCCACAACGCCGCCAGGATGATGCCGACGTAGCGCGCGACGGTGCTGATCGAGTTGCGCGAGCCGTCGTCCAGTTCAGTCTTGGGCAGATAGGTCTGGGTCAGCCAGCGATGCAGGTACTGCATGACGCCCAGGCCGAGAAGCAGCACCAGCACGGAGCGCGCGATCGCGCCCGGGTACAGCACTACCTTGTCGCTGACACGGATGCCGTCGGACAGCAGCGAGAACCAGTCCGAGATGATCGAGACATTGGTGCCGAACGGCATCAGCAGGGCGCCGATGCCGATCAGCAGCAGCACCACCCGCAGCAGCGCCGAGGTCAGCACCCCGGCCTGCTCCAGGCTGCTCGAGCGTACCCCTAGCGCGCCGTTGGCGGCGCGGCCGATGCGGCCTTCGCTGGCGAACAGCCACAGCGCGAAGTCGTCGGCGAAGGTCATCAGCAGCCGCACCGCGCCGACGATCATGGTGATCCAGATGATCTGCCGGGTGATGAACAGGCCCAGATGCAGGTAGCCCAGCAGCGCCGCCAGCAGCGCCACCACCACCGCGACCTTGACCAGCACGCCGATCAGCGCGAGCACCCCGCCGTGCTGGCCGGGCGGCGGCGGCTGGTCGTTGGCCAGCGCCTGCGCCGCCGCCTCGGCGTACTGGCGCCGGCGCAGCCGCGTCAGGCTGGTCAACGTCGCCAGGATCAGCACGCCGTAGACCAGCGCGATCACCCCGTCGGCGGCGACGGTGGCCGAGTCGCTGGTGCGCGCGGCCTGGTTGATCACCAGCAGCATGCTGCTGAGCCAGGCCAGCGCCGCGGTGGCCCAGGTGTACTTGCGCAGGCGCCGCGCGGTGGCGTCGTCGATCGGGAACAGCCGCCAGCTCGGCTGGTTCGGCAGCAGCACGCTGGCGCCGAGCGAGCCCATGAAGGCGGCGGCGAAGCTGACCCACACGAACCCATTGAGCACCGCATCCAGGCGCTCGGGCACCGCATCGATGCTGCGCAGGGCCTCGGCCAGGGCCAGCGCGGCCAGGCCCGGGGTCAAGGTCCCCAGCAGCAGGAACCAGATCGCCAGGCCGGAGCGGCGCAGGCGGCTGCCCGGCGCGCGCGACACCGCGTAACGCTTGCCCAGCCAGCGCAGCAGATAGCGCAGCGGGAACAGCAGGATCAGCGCGATGGCGATGCCGATGCCGAGCGCACCGTTGCCGTGTTCGGCGAGCGCGCCCTGCAGCGACTGCTGGCCGAGCGCATACAGCGCCAGCAACTTGGCCTGGTCGTCGGGAAAGTCGTCGGCGATCTGCTTCCACAGCGTCGGCGACAACGGCGAGGGCGAGCGCAGCGACAGCTCCTGGCTGAAATGCTCGGCGCGCGCGCGTTCGATGTCGTCGGCCAGCTGCCGTGCCTCCACCACCATCAGCTTGCCGCGCTTGACGCCCGAGTCCAGGGCGTCGCGCTGCTTGGTCAGCGCCTTGCGCTGCGCAGCGATGTCGGGGGAGTCGCCGGTGGCGGCCGGACCGAGCTGTTGCAGACGCGCATTGACCTGGGCCAACTGCTGCGAGAGCGCATCGGCGGCCGTCTGCGCATCGTTGGAGGCGTCGGAGACCTGCGTGACCAGGTCCTGGAAGGCGGCCTGGTTGCCGGCATCCACTTCCTTGCCGCGCGCGTCCTTCAGCGACTTGGCGGCGTTGTCGAGCAGGGTCTGCGGGTCCGGCGGCGCGTCGGCGGCGTCCTGCGGCTGCGCAGAGGCCACCGCCGCGCACAGCCACAGCAGCAGCAGGACGTAACGCAACAGGGAAGACGGGGATGCGGAACGGGGCAGCAGGCGCACGCAGGGACCGGCACGGGCAAGCGCGGACCACCGCGCGTGCGGCGCACTATACGGCGCGGCGCTTGAACCGGGCCAGCGTGTTGGCGCGGGTATGTTGCGAGGGGGCGCGGAACACCTGCGCGCGCGGTGGCCACAAGGGTGGCCCTCCCATCAAAACCGGGATCGCACGTAGGAGCGGCTTCAGCCGCGAGAGGCTTTACCGGCAACCTTGACCGGGACCGCCCGTCGCGGCTGAAGCCGCTCCTACGACAGCAGGCGGGTCGCCGCGACCGACGCCCGGGTTCACCGCGCGTACGTCACCAGCACGATCTTGCCGATATGCGCGCTCGACTCCATCAGCGCATGCGCCTGCGCCGCCTCCTGCAGCGGGAAGCAGCGGTCCACCTGCGGCTTGATGCGACCCTCGGCCAGCAACGGCCACACCCGCTCCTCCAGTTCGCGCGCGATCGCTGCCTTTTCCATCACCGAACGCGGACGCAGGGTCGAGCCGGTGTGGGTCAGCCGCTTGGCCAGCAGCGGCATCAGGTCCAGTTCGCGCACCTTGCCCTGCTGGATGCCGATCTGCACGATCCGCCCGTCCAGCGCCGCGGCCTGGTAGTTGCGCGCCAGGTAGTCGCCGCCGATCAGGTCCACGATCACGTCCGCGCCGCGGCCCTCGGTCAGGCGCATGGTCTCGGCGACGAAGTCCTCCTCGCGATACAGGATCGCCGCTTCCGCGCCCAGCGCCAGGCTGGCGGCGCGCTTGTCGGCCGAGCCCACGGTGCTGATCACCCGCGCGCCGAAGGCCCGCCCGAGCAGCGTGGCGACGCTGCCGATGCCGGAGGTGCCGCCGTGCACCAGCAGGGTCTCGCCGGACTGCAGGCGGCCGCGCTGGAACACGTTGGTCCACACGGTGAAGAAGGTTTCCGGCACCGCCGCGGCCTCGGTCAGGCTCAGCGCCGCCGGCACCGGCAGGGCGTTGCGCTCGTGCACCACCGCGTACTCGGCGTAGCCGCCGCCGGCAACGAGCGCGCAGACCTGATCGCCCAGGCGGTAGCGCTCCACGCCCTCGCCCAGGCCGACCACCTCGCCGGCGAACTCCAGCCCCGGCAGCGGCGACGCGCCCGGCGGCGGCGGATAGCTGCCCTGGCGCTGCATCACGTCGGGACGATTGACGCCGGCCGCGGCCACCCGCACCAGCAGTTCGCCGCGCCCGGGGTGCGGCAGCGGCACCCGCACCGGGACCAGCACCTCGGGCGCACCGGGCTGGCGGATCTCGATCGCGGTCATGGTGTCGGGCAGCGCGGCGGCGTGGGTCGGGGACATGGCGGGGTCCTGGCAAGAGCGCGGCGCACGCAGGCGCGGGCGCGTGGGGGAACCGCGATGATCGACCCTTCGCGCTGAGTGGTCCGTGACGGCGGGCGGCCTTTACCCCGGCCCCGTGGCACCCGTAGGAGCGGCTTCAGCCGCGACAGGCATTCCCGGGAACGCCCGGTCGCGGCTGAAGCCGCTTGTGTCAAATGAGGGTCTATCGTTGCAGGTGAGAGCGGAGTGCGGCAGGCCGTTTAGCCGTAGTGCCAGCAAGCACGAGTAGGAGTCAGCGCCGCCGCACCCCGTGTCTCCTGCCTCATCAGCCCGAACAGTTGCCCGAGTCGCGAGCTCGAACTCCACAAGCATGGGCGTCGGCAGGAGTGCTCTCGTGCCTGAGTCTACTGCGGAGAACGTCTATGCGACGCTATATCGGGATCGATGTATCCAAGGCCGAACTGGTCATTCATGTCCTGCCGGACGAGCAGACCTGGACCCAACCCAATACGCCACAGGGGCAGCGTGCGCTGGCCCAACGCCTGGCCGAGTTGGGCTGCGAGCGGATCGTGCTGGAAGCCAGTGGCGGCTACGAACATGCCGTGCTGCAGGTGCTCCGAGAGGCGAACCTGCCGGCAGTGCGGATGGCCGCCGATCGTCCGCGCAAGCTCGCCCAGGCCTTGGGCCTGCATGCCAAGACCGATGCCCTGGACGCGCGCCTGCTGGCCATCGCCGCCCAGCACATCCCGACCATGCCCACGCCCGTGGTACCTGAGCACCAGCAGTCTCTTCGCGAACTGCTGGACCTGCGTGCCACCCTGGTGGACCAGCGCGATGCCCATCGGCGGCGCTTGGAACACATTACCAGCGCCAAGGCGCAACACCGCTGCCGAGAGGTGATCGCCCTGCTGAACCAGCAGATCCAGACGTTGACGCAGGAGATCGAGCAGCAGGGCAAGACCTGCTCGAGCCTACCCAAGGTGCCTGGGCTCGGGACGATCCTGCGCGCGGTTCTGGCCGCGCGGCTGCCAGAGCTGGGCACGCTGCCGCCACGCAAGCTCGCTGCCCTGGTCGGGCTGGCCCCGTTCAATCACGACAGCGGTTGCTGGAAAGGCCAGCGCCGCATCAAAGGTGGACGTGCCGACGTGCGGCGCGTGCTGTACATGGCCACCTGGGCCAGCATCCGCGCCAAATCCCCCTTGGCCAACACCTACGCGCGTCTGCGCGCAGCCGGCAAACCGGCCAAGGTCGCCATCGTCGCCTGCATGCACAAGTTCCTGCGCTGGCTCAACGCCATCGTGCGCGATCACGCGCCATATGCTCCTCCTGTCATCGCAGGTGCATGACAGTTGACTCCTACGGTGCCGCCAAGCGCAGGCGCCAGCTAATCGCCCACCGGCGCCGCCTGCGCCGGCCACTCGGTCATCGGTGGCACGGCAGCCTTGACCCGCTGCGGATCCAGCCGTGCCTGCAACGCCGGCAGCGCGATCGCCAGCGGGCAGCGCAGGCGGCCACCGCAGCCGGGCAACGGCCAGCGCCGTTCGCGCAGGCCGCGGCCGTCGAAGCGGTTGCCGCGCAGCGCCGGCAGGGTCGGCACCACGCTGCGCAGTTGCAGGAAGTCGTGGCCGTCCTGCCGCACCAGTTCCAGCAGCAGCGCACCACCCGGCGGATACGCGTCCGGCTGGCCGCGCACGATGGGATCGATGCCGAACAGGCCGGCCAGATGCGCCAGGTTGGTGTCGTGGCCCAGCAGCACCAGCGCGCGCGCGTCCGCCGGCGCCAGCGGCGCCACCGCCGGCGCCTGCCCGGCCGCCGCCTGCAACGTCGCCAGCAGGTGCGCGAGCAGGTTGGAGCCACCGGCACGCGCCGCCGGCAGCGCCCGCTTGCTGTAGGCGAAGGAGGCGTTGTGCAGGCCGATCAGCCGCTGCAGCGCCGCGGCATCGGCGCGCCCCCAGGCCACCTGCGGCAACGGCAGGCCCTGCGCGTACTCCAGCATCAGGTTCTCGGCCAGGCTGCCGGCGGTCTTCAAGGCCTTGGCCGCCTGCCCCGGATCCTGCAGCCGCTGCGGATCGTCCAGGCGCGGCGCGTCCTGCGCAGCGCAGGCCGACCCCGCACAGCCGGACAGCACGCGCTGCAGCGCGCGCAGCCGCGCGCGTGTGGCCGCGTCCAGGTGTGGCGGCGGTGCGGGCGTATCGTCGTCCTTGTCCTCGTCCTTGCCGAAATGGAACAGCGGGTTGTTCTGCGACGTCGGCAATGCGAGGTAATGCGCCTGGCATCCCGGCAACAGTCCCTCGGTGAAGGCCGCCGCGCTGTCGTGGTTGCGCGGCGTGCTGTCGCCGATCACCACCGCGCCGGACCCGGCGCAATCCGGCGCCAGCGCCGCCGTGGCCAGCCAGCGCTGTCGGTAGCGCGCGCCGAGCGCCTGCATGCCGGCGGCACCGTGCGCCGTGAGCTGGCCGGGCGCCACCGGCCATTGCGGCCAGGGTTGCGTGGCGTACCTGGCCAGGTCTTCTGGCGATTGCGTCGGTGCGCGCACGCCATGGCGCATCACCACGATCGTCAGGCGCACCTGCGCCGCATCCGGTGCGGTAGGCGCCTTGGGCGATGCCGCCACCGGCCAGGCGGCGCTGGCGACGCACAGCAACGCGGCCAGGCACCATCCGTTGCGCAGTCGTGCGAATCGGGAAGCGAACATGGCCGGCCTCAGAACTTCAGCGACAGGTCGAGGAACACGCCGCGCCCGGCCAGGCCGAAGTACAGCGGCTGGTTGTCGGAAGAGCGGGTGCCGGCGTAACCGATCAGCGCATGCCGGTTCAGCAGGTTGTTGACGTCCATGCTGATCGAATAGCCCTTCAGGCCGTACGGCCCGTGCGTGCTGCGGTAGCCCAGCGCCGCATCCAGGCTGGCGTAGCCGCCCAGGCGCTGGTCGTTGCCGAACACGGTGGCGCCGTTGGCCGCGGTGGTGTTGTCCACGCCGTACTGCGCGCCCACCACCTTCTCCATCAGCGAACCGAAATAGCCGGTGCCGCTGTTGTACAGCAGGCCTAGGGCGGCGGTCACCCGCGGCGTGCCGGCGACCTGGGTGCTGCTGTGCTTGTAGGTGGCGTCGTTGTAGCTGGCGTTGGCGTACAGGCTCAGGATCGGCGTCAGCGCGTAGGTGGCCTCGGCCTCGGCGCCGCGGTACACCGCACCGCCGCCGTTGACGAAGGCGCTCTCGGTGCCGCTGTCGGTATTGATCAGGGTCTGGCTGATGTAGTTGCTGAAATCGATGTAGTAGACGTCGGCACCGAAGGTCAGGCCGCGCGCGGCATAGCTGGTGCCGAGCTGGTAGTTGCTGGTCAGCTCCGGGCGCAGGCCGCGGGTGCCGTTGAGTTCGATCACGTCGATCGGCGGCGCCAGGAAGCCGCGCGCGGCCTGCACGTAGCCGCTCCAGTGCTCGTTGAAGCTCTGGTGCAGACTCAGCGACGGCAGCGTGGCGTCGTAGCTGGCCTCGCTGTGCGCCGGCGCCGGCGGCGTGCTCTTGTTGAGTTCGGCATCGAGCTGGCGCTGCACCCGCGCGTAGCGCAGGCCCGGGCTGAGGGTCAGGCTGTCGCTGAGCTTCCAGTCGTACTGCAGATACGGCTGCAGGGTGTCGGTACGGTCGTGCAGGTTGTAGTTGTACAGCGGGCCGTACTTGGTGCCGCTGGCCGCGCCGGTCGTCATGTCCACCGGCAACTGCTGGCGCTCGTCCAGGTTGCGCTCCACCCACACGCCGGTCTGCAACTGGCCCGGTCCCAGGTCGCGGGCCAGCCGCAGTACATCGCCGAAGGCGCGGAAGTCGTTGTCCGAGAGCTTGCCCGGCACGTCCTTGGCGGCCTTGGACAGCTTCTTGCCGGTCGCACCGTAGAAGGTCACACCGTTGTCGGCAGCGCTCTCGCTGGTGGGGATGCTGGTCTTGGAAGCGGTGTGGTCGAAGCTGTTGTAGTAGACCTTGTTGTCCAGGTCCCACTCGCCCAGGCGCGTGCTCAGGCCCAGGTAGGTGAAGCTGGAATAGTAGGCGGCGGCGTTGTAGCCGGTGTAGTTCTGCAGGGTCGGATCGTTGCCCAGGCCGTAGCGCCACCCATGCTGCGCGATCTGCGCGCGGGTGGCGCCCTGCACGGTGTTCTGGTGCTCCTGGTTGTAGCTGCTGACGAAGGTCAGCGTGGTCGCCTCGCCCAGATCGGTGACGGTCTTGAGGAAGGCGTGCTCGCGGCGGTCGTCGGTGCCCTTGAGGTAGGTATCGCTGGCTTCCTTGGACAGGTCCGCGAACAGGCGCGTGTTGCCGATGTGTTCGTCGGCGCTGACGCCGCCGGCCCAGGTGTTCCAGCTGCCGCCGGTGCCGTAGACGGTGACCCCGTCGACCTCGCTGGGATTGCGCGTGCGCAGCGCCAGGGTGCCGCCGAAGGTGGCGTTGCCGATGGTGGCGCCACCGCCGGGGCCGCGGTCGATCTCGGCCTGGCCGAGCACGTGGTTGTTGAAGTAGGCCGAGGTGGTGTGGTGCAGGTCGCTGGCATCGCCGAAGGGGATGCCGTCGAAGGTGATGTTGAACTGGCCGTCCTGGAAGCCGCGGATGCTGATGCCTTCGTTCTTGCCCAGGCCCGGGCCTTCCGGCGAGGTGGTCACCACGCTGGGCGCGTACTTGATGATGTCGTCGTAGTTGGAATTGAGGCGCAGGCCGTCGCGGATGAAGCGCTCGTCGATCACCGAGGTCGGCTGGCTCGCCTCCAGCGGCGCGGCGCTGGGCGCCAGCGTGTCGACGCTGTTGGCGGTGACGTTGATCGGCGCCAGTTCGCGCGGACCGTCGTGTTCCCCATCGGCCTCGGCGCGCGCCGGGGCGGCGCTGCGTGGCGCGCGCGGCGCGGCGGCCGGCGCGGCGGCGACGCTGCTGCGCACGATGGCGACCGAGCCGGGCGTCAGCATGCGGTAGTCCAGGCCGGTGCCGGCGAGCAAGGCATGCAGTTGCTGCGGCGGCGCCAGGCCGGCCGGCGCGCCGCTACTGCGCAGGCCTTCGGCCAGCGCCGGGTCGTACATCAGTTGCAGCCCGCTGCTGCGCGCGAACTGGTCCAGCGCCTGCGCCAGCGGCATGGGCGCGATGGCTTGGGCCGTGGCGGCGGGCGCCGACCAGGCCGGCAGCGAGGACAGACTGCCCAACAGCAGGGCGATGGAGACGACGAGAGGCTTGCGCATGACGATCACACCGGACGGGAGGAAGGGCGGCCCCGCGCGTGCTGCGCGACGGCCATGTTTCCTAGGAGTGCCCCGGTGCGCCGTGCGGCTACCGTCGATTGCGTGAATTTTTTCTTACAGCGGCGCCGGTGCGTGGCGGATGGTCACCGCGTGCGCATCGCGCTGCACCTGCACGTCCGGCAGGCTGCCGAGATAGGCGACGAAGGCCTCCGGATCGCGCAGGTGGAACACGCCGCTGACCCGCCGCGCCGCCAGCGCCGGGTCGGCGATGCGCAGCGGCTGCGTGGTGTAGGCATTGAACAGGCGCGCCACCTCGCCCAGGCTGCGATCGTGCACGCCGACCTGCGCCGGCAGCCAGGCAGTGGCATCGGCGATGTCGGCATGGTCGCGCCGCGCCAGCACGCGGCCCTGCGCATCCACCCGCGCCTGCTGGCCGCCGCCCAGGTCGGCCAGCGTCGTCCCCTCCGACGGCAGGTCGCCGCGGTGCCACCACGCCGGGGTATCGCGCGACACCTGCACCCGCCCCTGCAGCACGGTGACGCGGGCGCCGCCGGCCTGCGGGTCGACCCCGAACACCGTGCCGACGTCGCGCAGCACCAGCGCACCGACACTGACCCGCAGCGGCCGCGCCGGATCATGGCCGAGATCGAACACCGCCTTGCCGCGCAGCAGGGCGATGTCGCGGCGCTGCGTGCCGTAGCGCACCGCGATCGCACCGCCGCGCTCCAGTTGCACCACGCTGCCGTCGTCCAGCGCGACACTGCGCGGCGCGTCCGCCGGCGCTGCATACACCGTCGCCGGCACCGCCTCCGGCGCGCTCAGGCGCAGCGCCACGCCCGCGGCGGCCAGCGCGAGCACGGCGGCGGCCGCCAGCGGCCAGCGCCTGCGCCGTGGCAGGACACGCCGCGGGTGGGGCACCGACATCGGCGTATCCACATCCGGCCGCAACGGCACCACCACTGCCCCGCTGCGCAAGGCATGCGCGCGCAGCTGCGCACTGCTGGCCTGCTGCGCCAGCGCCGCGGACGGCAGGTCGCCGTGCATCCGCGCGATGTCGAAATAGGCGGCCACGTGCGCCGGCGAGTGCCGCAGCCAGGCCAGGAACTCGGCCTGCCGGGCCGGCGGCAGCACGGTCTCGCGCTGCGCCAGGTACCAGTCCGCGGCCGCCTCGGCGACGCGCTGCGCATCCTCACGCATAGCGCGCCATGCCCTGCCGGCACACCGCCAGGCCCTTGATGATGTATTTCTTGACCATGTGGCTGGAGATCTGCAGTTGCTCGGCGATCTCCTGGTAGCCGAGTTCGTCGCGGTAGCGCAGCGTCATCGCCGCGCGGCACTTCGGCGGCAGCCGCGCCATCAGTTCGGCCAGGCGCTGCCGGCGTTGCGCGCGATGCACCTGCGCATCGGCTTCGCAGGGCACCGCCAGCCGCTCCAATACATCGTCCAGGCAGGTGTCGCGCTGGCTGTTGCGCTGGTGCAGCAGCGCGTGCTCGCGCATCAGGTTGGCGGCGATGGTGAACAGGTAGGCTTCGGGGTTGGCGATCTCCGGCGCGTGCGCCTCGCTGCGCTGCAGCCGCAGCCACACTTCCTGCAGCAGGTCGTCGGTATCCCAGGCCGCGGCGCGGCGCTTGCGGAAATAGCGGCTCAGCGACGGCCGCCATTGCAGGAACAGCCGCGACAACGCCGGCAGGGGTTCGGAACGCACCAGCCACTCGCAGTGCCGGCGCCATCGGCGGCCGGCGATTCGGAAAGGCTGCGATGCTGGTCCTCGGCGATGACAGTCCGATGACGCACGGGTCCTGCGGGCGCAGCGGGGCGGTTGCGCCCCGGCAAGCATTCAGTTCACCGCTGCCTGCCGGGTTCGCGCGATCGGGGCATGCAACGCGGCCGGTCACCGCGGCTGCGCCCGCGCCATGCGAGCGGCGGCCGCGCATCCCAGCGTTTCCCGTGCAGGACAGGATGTCCTTCGGAGCGGCCTTCCGTTCCATCGGCGTCGCCCCATATGGTGAAGGTTGCCGCGTCCAATTCTTGGGCGGCGTTCGCATGAAGGATCTCGCCATGACCGACCCCATCGTCCAGATCAAGCCGCTTGGCTTCCCTTGGGACACGATCGACCCGTTCCTGTTCTGCGTCTACCACGACGATGCCTACCCCGCCGGCAACGGCGCGATGGGCCCGGCGGCGTCCCTGCATGGCCGCGCCATCGGCCAGGACTTCAGCCGCAAGGACGGCTGGAGCATGTATCACGGCGAGGAGATTCCCGGCTTTCCCGGTCATCCGCACCGCGGCTTCGAGACCGTGACCATCGTGCGCAAGGGCCTGATCGACCATGCCGACTCGCTCGGTGCGGCGGCGCGCTTCGGCGCCGGCGACGTGCAGTGGGTGACGGCCGGCGCGGGCATCGTCCATTCGGAGATGTTTCCGTTGCTGGACACGGCGGCGCCCAACCCGCTGGAGCTGTTCCAGATCTGGCTCAACCTGCCGGCGCGCAACAAGCTGGCTGCGCCGCACTTCACCATGTTCTGGTCGGAAGACCTGCCGCGCTTCACGGCCACCGACGACGCCGGCCGCACCACCGAGGTGGCCTGCGTGGCCGGCCGCATCGGCCCGGTCGACGCCGCGCCCGGCAGCGCCGGCGGCCCGCTCGCGCCGCCACCGGATTCGTGGGCCGCGCAGGACGATGCCGATGTGGCCATCTGGACGATCCGCATGGCACCCGGCGCACGCTGGACCCTGCCCGCCGCACAAGGCCGCGGCACGCGCCGCAGCCTGTACTTCTTCAAGGGCGCAGCGGTGACGGTGGGCGGGCGCCCGGTGACCCGCCACGCGGCGATCGAGTTGCGCGCCGATCAGGCGGTCGAGTTGATCAATGGCGACGGCGAGGCGAGCGAGTTCCTGGTGCTGCAAGGCCGACCAATCGCCGAACCGGTGGCCCAACACGGTCCGTTCGTGATGAACACTCAGGCCGAGATCGCCCAGGCCATGGCCGACTATCGCCGCACCCAGTTCGGCGGCTGGCCATGGCGGGACGAGGCGCCGGTGCACTGCAGCGACCCGACCCGCTTCGCGCGCCATCCGGATGGGCGTGAGGAGCGGCCGGCGTCGCGCGCGGTCGCCGCCGACGTCTAGGGCGTGTCGCCGATGCGAGAGGTTGCCGCGTTCCCAGCCTCGTAGACACGATTCTGCGAGTCGCTTCGCGCCGTACCCTCACCCCAACCCCTGTTCCGCGCCCCGGCCCGCGCTTGCGCCGCGGGCGCTCCAGGGTGCGCGCGCCAGTGGCGCGCATGCCGCACCCTGTCGCCCCGACGGGAGAGGGGCTGGGTGCTCAGTAGCGCGCCGAGGCCAGCGCCTGCGCGCGCTCCAGTTGCTCGGCGATGCGCTTGCGCGCCTGCTGCAGTTCCTGGCGGGTGGCGTCTTCCTTGGCCGCCGGCACCAGTTCGGCATCGATCACCGACAGCGCATCGGAGTACTGCCGCACCACCGCCGCCGCGTAGGCGTTCATGTAGGCGGAGTCGTCCTTCTCCTCGCCCAGCGCCTGCAGCTGCGCGCGGCCCTTGGCCACCTGCGCTTCGATCTTCTCCGCATCGCCTGGGCCGCCCTTGCCGGCCTTGGCCGGGTCGGCGTCGTGGTGCACGGCGATGGTCTCGCGGGCGAAGTCGGCCACGGTCTTGCTGACGTTGCGCGACAGCGCCTGCTTCGACAGCGCCACCACGTTGCCCTCCAGCACCTGCAGCATCGCCTTGGCCGAGGCGTCACCGCCGATCGGTGCGCGCCCGCTTTCGCCACCCACCGGTGCGGCGGTGGGCTCAGGCGAGGTGGCCGGCGCGGTGCGCGAAGCCTGGTCGCCGGGCTTGCCGCAGCCGCTCAATGCCACGGCGATCAGCGCGGCAAGCAGGGACAGACGGACGGGATGAAGAGATGAGGTCATGAAGCGCTCCTGGTTGGTCTGCGCTCCACCATGCCCAGTACCCGCGCAAACCCGCGTGAATCGTCGGCGGCTGGCGGTTCTGTGGGGCGCGATCGCGTACCAGACGTGCCGTGCAGATTGGCCGCGCTGATGCCGGAATCGCAGTGCGCGCACGCTCCAGCGATCGGTGATCGGTGATCAGTGATCGATGATCGCCGCCATCGTATCCCCGTTCCCGGAGCCGGCCTGGCGCGGCCGGCTCCGGCGCTGCTCAGCCGCAGCAGTAGCAGACCAACGGCTTTCCTGGTCCGCCCGGCCCCAACTCGCCGCCGAACGGCGCGCACTCCTGCTGGCAGGCCCAGGCGCTGCAGGCCGCCTCCTTCTCGATGCCGTCGCCGGCGCTCGCCTGTACGGCGCCGAAGCCCATGCTGGCCAGGAACACGGCCGCAAGCATCCCGTTGCGTAACGCTGTCCAACGCTGTTTCATGGCTTACTCCTCGATGGTTGCCAAGGCCGGTGGCGCCTCCGTGCTGCGCACTGCGGCCATCAGGTCCTGCATCCGCTCCGTGGTGTCGAAAACGCCGACGCGCGCATAGCGCACGCGTCCCTCGCGGTCCAGCGCAAGCAGCGTCGGCACGTTGCGCGCGCGGAACAGCATCACCGCGCGGCGGTCGGTCAACGTGGTCACCGGAAACGTAAAACCGTGCTCGGCGGCGTAGCGCTGCGCCTGCGCGGGACTGCACTGGCACACGCCCAGCATCTGCACGCGCGGCTGCTGCGCGGCCAGCCGCTGCGCCGCCTGCACGATCTGCGGCGCCGAGCGCTTGCAGTACGGACAGGTGGTGGTGAAGAAGAACAGCACCTGGCGCTCGGCGGCCGGCACACCGAGCGTCAATGGCGTGCCATCGACCGCAGCGACATCGATGCGCGGCACGTACATGCCCGGATACGGCTCGGTGGTGCGGGTGACGAACCAGCGCCGTTCTTCGCGCAGACCGCGGTTCTGCCAGGCCAGCACCAGCACCAGCGCGCACGCCGCCAGCAACGCCAACCAACTCCAGGGAAACCGCCGTGCCATGCCGTGTACCTGTGTTGCCGTGTTCTGCGCAGGCTGCGCAGCCTTGGGGCGATGGTCAACGCTTTGCGCGCATGCGCAGCGACTGCGTGATCAGGCTGGGGATCGAGTCACGTGCACCGTGGGCGCGCATTCCAGCGGTGTGGCGCATATGTGGGCATGCAGCGCAGGCGGATGCTTCGCGTGGTCGACGCACCGGTGGCGGTACGCCGGTCAGGACTTCTCCCCAGCGCTGCATGTCGGCAGATTGGCCAGGCGGTCGAATGCCGGACATGAGCCGCGTGCCGGAGACACGTCGACTTGATTGCCTGATCAGGGGGATTCGCCGCGATTTACCAACAATGTGTAGACAAAAGAGAGCGGCCAGCAGATGAAGCAGCCTACGAATCAACGCCAGCTACCAGCAAGATATGCTCGATAAATGCCAAGAATCCAGGTAGCGATCACTGGTGCAACACACATCAGCACGAAGAGCTTCTCGGGCCAGTACAGTTCCTCGCCCGTAAGGTAAAAATCCTTCGCGATCTTGCCAGGAAATGGCGAGGAGATAGGCAACCGGCAGGACCAGACCCAGCAAACCGAACTTCGGAATTGGGTTGAACTTGAACATGCGCCCTACCGTTTGAATTGAGCAGAGCCACGAAGCGGCTTTGACCTGGACGAATTATCGAGCTTCACGCTACCAAAGCCCATTTCGCCGATACCAGCGCACGCACGCGACCTCCAAGAGAAACATGCCAACAAACACAAGCAGAAAGAGCGCAGGATGCACGCATACTCCGGAGACGCAGAGCGGAATGATCCCTAACCAACAGCCTGCCTTGTAGGGCCAAGGCAGTAGGCTGTAGCGATGCGCCTTCTTCGGGCTACGAGCGAAGTCTCGGCGGCGCTCCCACATCACATAGCCAGCAATCGCGGCATAGGCGACTGGAAACCACATTGGCGCAAGAACTGTCACTGATGCCTGACACCAGAATTGCGCCGAGCCGCGAAGCGGCTTCGGCTTGAATGAATTGTCAGGCAAAACCACGTCATTGCCTGCCCCAGTGCTCCGCTACATCAATGCCAGGAGGTGGCACTGAATGGACCGTGCCCCCACCACCGTCACCGAGCGTTGAGCATGCCACGGATCGCGATCGCGCGGACTATCCCGCTCGTTTCTCGTACACGCCATCAGGGCATCCCCAGCGTCGGAATCGCCAAGCGCGCGATGTCTAAGCCACCGCCGCGCTGATCTGCACCGCGGCATCGCATCGGTCTTCGCCCCGCAGCGGCTTGCCACGACGCTCAGGATGCGTCCGGCTCGCCGAACGCACGCCGGCAGGCCTTGCGATCGAACTGCAGGGCGGCACGCATGCGCTGCTCGGTGAGCGGACGCACGACCCAACTCACCTCCAGTTCGCCACCACGCGACATCACTGTGGGAATCGCCAGGAACCAGCTTGCGCCGGGGCCGCAGCAGTACCAGAACGCATCACCTTGATTGACGACGGGACTATCCGGCAAGAGCAAAAAATTCTCGTTCGTGCGGATGAACTGCTGCGCCTTCTTCACCACCTGCAGGTCCGCGCCGCGCAGGACGACGCCATCGCTGCTGAAGGACAACTGGCGGAAGGACTCCGTCAGCAGGAGGTCCATGCGGCGCCTGTTGTACCGGTAAAGGCCGACCATCACCAGCGCCACTGTCGCAGCGAACAAATAGAAGAGCGCGTTCGCCATCACTCGCCCTCGGTCAGCCGACCATCACGACCGCTGCGCAGCGAGACCTGCATCCGCCGGGCGCGCGGACCGTCGTCCGCACGCGACACGGGGCGCGAACGCATGCACTGCGGGAAGAGACGCGCCACGGCACACCGGCAGAGGGTGGTCACCGCGCCTACGCCAGCGCCGCACTGATCTGCGCCGCGGCATCGCACACCGCGCGCATCGCCGCCTGCGCGTCGATCGGTTGCGGGCGGCGTTCGATGAAGGGCACGGTGAGGGTGTAGCGGGCGATGCCGTGCTGCAGGATCGGCGCGGTGAGGTCGATCACCCCGACCACCGCCTCGCTGGGATGGATGCTGTAGCCCAGCGTGTGCACTTCCCGCGCCGCGGCCAGGAACGCGGCGCGGTCGTACGCCACCTCGCTGGCATCCAGGCGCTGCAGCAACTGTGCCTGCGCGTCGGCCGGCTGGAACGCGAACAGCACCAGGCCGGAGGTGGAATGCGCGAACGGCCGGCGGTGGCCGGGGCGCACCACCAGGCCGAGGTCGCTGGGCACGTCCATCTGCGCGATGACCACGATCTGGTCGTCCGACGGCGCCACCAGGTGGCAGGGCTGGCGGATCGCATCGGCCAGCGCGCGCATCACCGGCAGCGCCACTTCGGTGACGTTCTGCACCCGCGGTTGCTGCATGCCGAGCATGAACAGGCGGTTGGTCAGTGTATAGCCACCCTCGCCCGCAGTGCGGGTCAGGTAGCCGCGCTCTTCCAGCACCTGCAGCATGCGGAAGATCTCGCCGCGCGAGCGGCCAATGCCCTGCGAGATCTCGCCCATGCTCATCGGCCGCCCGTCGCGCGCCAGCAGCTCCAGGATGTCCAGCCCCTTGTCCAGGGCGGGCGCACGGTACTTGGGCAAGGGGGTGGTCATTCCGTCGAGGGCCCGGCAGCAGGTGAAGAGGACTAGGGTACAGGGACGCCGCGCCGGGCCGCACCATGGCGGCCTGCGCTGCATGGATCGGCGCCGATCGCCTCATGCACATATGAACTCAAATTTTATATTTGCATGGCACTCGCCGGCGCAGTACGCTCCGCCGACAATCCGAACGCGACGCGGCACACCTTGGGAGGGGTAGGCGGCAATGCACTACAGCAGCGAATCCGCCACACCGGCGTCCGCCAGTCTCACCCGGACCGCGCTTGCGCCATTGGTCCTGATCGTCAGCCTGTTCTTCCTCTGGGGCATGGCGAACAACCTCAACGACATCCTGATCAAGCAGTTCAAGAAGGCCTTCGAGCTGACCGACCTGCAAGCCGGGCTGGTGCAGAGCGCGTTCTACCTGGGCTACTTCGTGTTCGCGATTCCGGCGGCGATGTTCATGCGCCGCTACAGCTACAAGGCCGCGGTGGTGCTGGGCCTGCTGCTGTACGCGGTCGGTGCGTTCCTGTTCTACCCCGCCGCGCAGGTGCACACCTACTGGCTGTTCCTGCTGGCGCTGTTCGTCATCGCCAGCGGCCTGGCCTTTCTGGAAACCACCGCCAACCCGCTGGTCACCGTGCTCGGCCCCGCCGAGGGCGCGGCACGGCGGCTGAACCTGGCGCAGGCGTTCAATCCGCTGGGTTCGATCACCGGCATCCTGGTCGGCCAGCACTTCATCCTCTCCGGCGTGGAGCACACGCCGCAGGAGCTGGCGGCGATGGCGCCGGCCGCGCGCGAGGCCTTCTTCGCCACCGAGTCACTGGCGGTGCAGACGCCGTATCTGATCATCGGCGCGGTGGTGCTGCTGTGGGCACTGCTGATCGGGCTGACCCGCTTCCCGGCCACTCGCGCCGATGGCGAGGGCGCGCGCGCCGGCGGCTTCGGCCAGCTGCGGCGCAATGGCCGCTTCGTGTTCGCGGTGATCGCGCAGTTCTTCTACGTCGGCGCGCAGGTCGGCATCTGGAGCTACCTGATCCGCTACCTGCAGGATGGCGTGCCCGGCACCCCGGAGAAGACCGCCGCCGATTTCCTCACCCTGTCGCTGGTGCTGTTCATGGCCGGCCGCTTCATCGGCACCGCGCTGCTGCGGTTCCTGACGCCGTCGCTGCTGCTGGGCGTGTTCGCCCTGCTCAACCTGCTGCTGTGTGCGGTGGCGGTGGCGCTGCCGGGCTGGATCGGCCTGTATGCGCTGGTCGCCAGCAGCCTGTTCATGTCGGTGATGTTCCCGACCATCTTCGCCCTCGGCCTGGACGGACTGGACGACGACGCGCGCAAGCTCGGCGCCTCGCTGATCGTCATGGCGATCATCGGCGGCGCCGCGTTGACCGCGGTGATGGGCGCGGTGTCCGATCATGCCGGCATCCATTGGGCGCTGGCGGTACCCGCCGTCGGCTTCGCGGTGATCCTCGGCTTCGCGCTGCACGCGGCGCGCCGCGACGCGGCGTCCCTGCCCTCTGCCCGTGGAGCCTGAGCCATGCCACGTCATTGCTACCTGCTGGACCTGCACGACGACCCGGCGCTGATCGCCGAATACGAACGCTGGCACCGTCCCGACACCGTCTGGCCGGAGATCGTCGCCTCGCTGCGCGCCGCCGGCATCCGCGAGCTGGACATCCACCGCTGCGGCGACCGCCTGGTGATGCTGATGGAGGTGGACGAGGACTATTCGCCCGCGGCGAAAGCCGCCGCCGACGCCGCCAACCCGCGCGTGCAGGCATGGGAGGAGTTGATGTGGCGCTTCCAGAAGCCGCTGCCCGGCTCGGCGCCCGGCGAGAAATGGCGCGAGGCGCTGCAGATCTTTTCGTTGCAGGCGGCGCTGGCGGAACAGGAGCGCAAGGGCGCGGGCTGAGGCGATTGCGAGCGGGATGTCGGTCTTGACCGCTGGTGCAGGCGGTTGCAGTGCCGCTTCGTTTGTCGCGGCTGAAGCCGCTCCTACGAAAAGCGATCCGGGGCCACTGGCGCTGGTCGTAGGAGCGGCTTCAGCCGCGACCGTTTCAACGCCGTAGGTGCGCCGTCAGCGGAAGCGCACCTACGCGGCAAACCTCAGCCGCCCTGCGCCGCCAGATCCGCGCTCCAGAACGGGCCGTCCGGGTACAGGAACTGGGTGACCGAGGCGGTGTGCATCTCGGCCGAGAAGCCCGGCGTGATCGGCGCCAGATAGCGGCCGTGCACGATCCGCACCGGATCGACGAAGTGCTGGTGCAGGTGATCGACGAACTCGATCGCGCGATCTTCCATCTTGCCGGTGATGGCGACGAAATCGGCCATCGCCAGGTGTTGCACCAGTTCGCACAGGCCCACGCCGCCCGCATGCGGGAACACGCGCACGCCGAACTTGGCCGCCAGCAGCAGGATCGCCAGGTTCTCGTTGACGCCACCCACGCGCGCGGCATCGATCTGGATCAGGTCCACCGCGCCGGCCTGCAGCAACTGCTTGAACACCACCCGGTTCTGGGTGTGCTCGCCGGTGGACACCGGCACCGGCGCAATACCGCGGCGGATCGCGGCGTGGCCGAGCACATCGTCGGGACTGGTCGGCTCCTCGATCCAGGCGATGTCGAATTCGGCAAGCTGGCGCATCCAGGCGATCGCCGGGCCCACGTCCCAGCGCTGGTTGGCGTCCACCGCCATGGCGACGTCCGGGCCGATCGCGGCGCGCGCCAGGCGGCAGCGGCGGATGTCGTCCTCCACGTTGGCGCCGACCTTGAGCTTGATGGTGCGGAAGCCATCGGCCACCGCTTCCTTGGCCAGGCGCACCAGCTTCTCGTCGGAATAGCCGAGCCAGCCCGGCGAGGTGGTGTAGGCCGGATAGCCCTGTTCCAGCAGCGTCTGGATGCGTTCGGCGCGCAGCGGTTCGGCAGCGCGCAACATGGCCAGCGCCTCGTCGGGGGTCAGCGCGTCGCTGAGGTAGCGGAAGTCGATCGCGGCCACCAGTTGCTCCGGCGACAGCTCGGCGATGAAGCGCCACAGCGGCTTGCCGGCGCGACGCGCGGCCATGTCCCAGGCGGCGTTGACCACGGCGCCGATGGCCATGTGCATCACGCCCTTCTCCGGGCCCAGCCAGCGCAGCTGCGAGTCGTCGGTGAGGCTGCGCGCGAAGCCGCCCAGGTCGCCGATCACCGTCTCCACGTCGCGGCCGACCACGTGATGCGCCAGCGCCGCCACCGCCGCGCTCTGCACGTCGTTGCCGCGGCCGATGGTGAACGCCAGGCCGTAGCCGGCCAGGCCGTCGTCGGCGTCGGTGCGCAGGCGCAGATAGGCGGCCGAATAATCCGGATCCGGATTCATCGCATCGGAACCGTCCAGTTCGCGCGAGGTGGGGAAACGGACGTCGAAGGTCTCGAGCGCGACGATTTTGCTCATGGGGATCCTGGTGGGTGAGGCGGAAAGAGAAACGGTCGAAAAACAACGATGGAGCAGCCCCTCTCCCCCCGGGAGAGGGGTTGGGGTGAGGGTGCGGGAGTGCAGTGATGTCACCGACCCTGCAAAACAAGAACGAAGTCAGAGCACGTCGCGGTATCGCTCAACGCGCGAGCGCAAGCCACACCGGGATGCATGGCGAGGTGGCTTCGCCCCGGACCCTCACCCCAACCCCTCTCCCGGAGGGAGAGGGGCTTTAGGCCGCGTCGCGCGGATGCGCGACCACGGCCTGGCGTTGCTCGCCCAGGCCTTCGATGCCCAGCCGCATCACGTCGCCCGGCTTCAGGTACACCTGCGGCTTCTGCCCCAGGCCCACGCCCGGCGGCGTGCCGGTGCTGATCACGTCGCCCGGCAACAGGGTCATGTAGCGGCTGATGTGGCTGACCAGCTCGGCCACGCCGAACACCATCGTGCGGGTGCTGCCGTTCTGGTAGCGGTGGCCGTTGACCTCCAGCCACATCGACAGGTTCTGCGGGTCCGGCACCTCGTCGGCGGTGACCAGCCACGGGCCGATCGGGCCGAAGCCGTCGCAACTCTTGCCCTTCACCCACTGCCCGCCGTGCTCGAGCTGGAACGCGCGCTCGGACAGGTCGTTGATCACCGCATAGCCGGCGACATGCGACAGCGCCTCGTCCACCGACACGTCGCGCGCGGTATCGCCGATCACCACGCCCAGCTCCACTTCCCAGTCGGTCTTGAGCGAACCGCGCGGGATGGTCACGGTGTCGTTGGGGCCGCTGATCGCGCTGGTGGCCTTCATGAAAAGCACCGGCATCTCCGGCACCGCCATGCCCGACTCGGCGGCGTGGTCGGCGTAGTTCAGCCCGACGCAGATGAACTTGCCGACGCGGCCCACGGCGGCGCCGTAGCGCACCTCGCCGTCCACCTGTGGCAGCGTGGCCGGGTCGAGCGCGCGCAGCCGGGCCAGGCCGGCGGCGGTGAGATGCTCGCCGGCGACGTCGTCGATCACCGCCGAGAGGTCGCGCAGGTGGCCGTCGGCATCGAGCAGGGCCGGGCGTTCGTGGCCGGGTTCGCCGTAACGCAGCAGTTTCATGGGAAGTCCTCTATCGGGAAGGGGAAGGCGCGGTCAGTTCGACCAGCCGCCGTCGATGATGTGGGTCTGGCCGGTGGTGAACGAGGAGTCGTCCGAGGCCAGGTACACCACCAGTTGCGCGATCTCGCGCGGGTCGCCCAGGCGGCCCATCGGCTGGCGGTCGGTGAAGCTCTTCCACACCGCCTGCTCGTCGCCGCCCAGCGCCTTGACCCGCTCGCCCAGCGACGGCGTCTTGATCGTGCCGGGGCAGATCGCGTTGCAGCGGATGCCCTTGGCCACGTAGTCGGCGGCGATAGCCTTGCTCAGGCCGATCACCGCCGCCTTGGTCACGCCATAGGCGAAGCGATTGGGCACGCCCTTGATGCTGGACGCCACCGAGGACATGTTGACGATGCTGCCGCGACCCTGCGCGAGCATGCCCGGCAGCACCGCCTGGCACAGGTAGTACATCGCGTCGACGTTGATCGCGAACGAGCGCTTCCACGCCGACGCGTCGCAGTCGAGGATGCTGCCCTGGTGCACGTAGCCGGCGCAGTTGAACAGCACGTCGAAGTTCGGCTGCGCCGCCACCAGCGCCTGGATCGCGGCGGGATCGGTGACGTCCAGCGTCTGCGTGACGATGCCGTCGGACTCGGCGGCAAGCGCCTGCAGCGCGGCGGCATCGATGTCGGTGGCCAGCACCTGCGCGCCTTCGCGCGCGCAGGCCAGCGCGCTCTCGCGGCCGATGCCGGCGCCGGCGGCGGTGATCAGGCAGCGCTTGCCTTGCAGACGGCCGCTCATGCGCGGCTCCCGTAAACGGACACGAACGTGGTCATGGGGCGGGACTCCAGGTGGGGGAGGAAGCAATCGGATCGGACAGGCGATAGGCGCGCCGCGCAGTGCCGGCGAACACCGCCTCGGCAGCGCCGGCGGCATGCTGCGCGACCCAGGCCTGCGCCAGCGCCATCCACGCGGCGTAGTCGGCGCGCTGGGTCAGCACCGGCCAGTCGCTGCCCCACAGCAGCCGCTGCGCGCCGAAGCAGGCGAACAGGTGCACCACATAGGGAGCAAGCGCGGGATCGTCGATAGCGGCATCGGCCGGCAGTTCGGTGAGCAGGCCGGACAGCTTGCACACCACGTTGGGGTGCTGCGCCAGGTGCGCCACGCCATCGGCCCAGGCCCGGAAGTCGGCACCGCCGATGGCGGGCTTGGCGGCGTGATCCAGCACCACGCGCAATTGCGGGTGACGCTGCAGCCGTGCCAGCAGCGCCGGCAGGTGCAGCGGACGCACCAGCGCATCGAACGCCAGGTCGTGCTGCAGCAGCGCGTCGAACGCCGCATCCAGCTGCGGCCGTGCCAGCCACTGCGGATCGGCCAGATCCTGCACCATCGGCCGCAGCCCCTTGAGCAGGCCGGCGCCGTCGGCGCACAGCGCGGCAATGCGCGCGGCGGCATCGGCGGCGTCGAAATCCACCCAGCCGACCACGCCGACGATGCGCGGTTCGGTCCGCGCCAGTTGCAGCAGATACCGGGTTTCCGCCTCGCTCTGCGCCGCCTGCACCGCCACCAGCGCGGTCACGCCCTGCGCGTCGAGCGTCGCGGCCAGGTCCTCGGGCAGGTAATCGCGGTACAGCACGCCCAGCTCCGGGGTCAGCCAGGCATAGTCGCCACGCGCCAGGCGCCAGAAATGCACATGGGCGTCGACGATGTTCACGGCGTCGGCACCGGCGCGCGCAGCAGGTCGTCGTCGCGCAGTTGTTGCCACAGCGCCGCGGGAATCGCCGCGCGCAGGCGCGTGGCGGCGCTGGCCACTTCCGCCGGCGTGCGCATGCCCGCGACCACCGCGCTCACCGCCGGATGCGCAAGCGGGAACTGCAGCGCCGCCGCGCCCACGTCCACGCCGTGCGCCGCACAGGCGGCGAACAGGCGCTGCGCGTGCTGCAGCGTGGCCGCATCCACCGGTGCGTAGTTGTAGGTCTCGCCCGGCCCGCGCGCGTCGCTCAGCAGGCCGGAACTGTACGGCCCGGCCACCAGGATGCCGACCTGCCGCTGCAGCGCCTGCGCCATGATCCGCTGCGCGGCGTGCTGTTCGAGCAGGGTGTAGCGGCCGGCCAGCATCACGCAGTCGAGCGGGAACAGCGGCATCAGTTCCACCGCCACGTCTTCCTCGTTGACGCCGATGCCGATCGCCCGGCACGCGCCCTGCGCCTTCAGCGCGGCCATCGTCGGCAGCGCTTCGTCCAGCGCCTGCCGCAGCATCGCCGCATGGCGCTCGCCGTGGGTGAGGCGGCCGATGTCGTGCAGCAGCAGCACATCGATGTGATCGGTGCCGAGCCGCTGCAGGCTGCTCTCGAAGGCACGCAGCACGCCGTCGCGGCTGTAGTCGAACTCGGCGCGGCGCCCGGCCACGGCGAAGCCATCACGCCCCGGCGCGGCCGAGGCATCGTCGTAGACGCAGCGCCCGACCTTGGTCGAAAGCGTGTAGCTGGCGCGCGGCAGCCCGCGCAGGCCCTGCCCCAGGCGTTGCTCGCTCAGCCCGTAGCCGTAGTACGGCGCGGTGTCGAAATGGCGGATGCCGGCGGCATAGGCATCGGCCACCGCGGCCAGCGCCACCGCATCGTCCACCTCGGCGTACAGATTGCCGATCGGCGCAGCGCCAAAGCCCAGGGTGGACAACTGCACGCCACTGCGGCCCAGCGCGCGCGGCGCCAGGGCGGCGTCGGCGGCGACAGCGCTCAGCGCCATGCGCGCACGCCGGAAACGACGGCCACAGCGGATCGCCCACGGACGCGCGAGGGACGGAAGTTGCTGGGGTCACGCATGGCACGCCTCTGCCCGGGATCGGGCGCGATGAAGGAAGGCCGCAGCATGCACGCCCGGGATGGCGATGGCACGGCGACTGTTCGCATATGAATATAGCAATCACAAGTGAACAATCAACCTGCAGCGCAGCAAATCCGCTCGGCGCCAGCCGAGCCAGCCGGCGCATGGCGTGGCCGACGTTCGCCCGATGGCACTCGGTGCGCCGCTGGATTCCCCAGCGTCGGTGGTGGCGCATGCCACCGGGCACCCCGAGGACAGTGGGATGGCGCGAGGACGTGATCGACAGGTTCCTTCGCGCCGTGCGCGTCTGGCTGCTCCGCTCGGGTCAGCGGACTCAGCGCGCAGCCGGCCGCGTGTCGAAGGCCAGGCGGGTCGCCTTGCGGTCGAACTGCAGCGCCACGCGCATGCGCCCCCCGGTCATCGGCCGCACGATCCAGCGCACCTGCGCCTCGCCGAAGCCGGACGTCACCACCGGAATGGCCAGGAACCAGCTCGGCCCCGGCCCGACGCAGTACCAGAACGCATCGACGGTCTGCAGCGCGGCACCCGGCGCGATCGAATACACATGGCCGTAGCTGCCGTCGATGGTCTGCTTGGATCGCTTGACCACGGTCAGGTCGCTGCCACGCAACGGCCCGTGCTCACCCGGAAACACCTGCTCGCGGAACGCAGCCTCCAGCAGGTCCGTCACCTGGCTACGCCCCATGCGATGCAGCGCGCCGATCGACAGGACGGCGCTGCCGAGGAAGACGGTCGCGATCACGCCTGCGACCACATAGGGCAGCCACGTCATGCGCCGCTGCCCATGGCTGCGCAGGTACCGCGCTCGCCTGCCTGCGCCAGATGCGGCTCCGCGCAGTCACCGGCACCCAGCATCAGCGCCCGCAGGGCGTCCGGGCGCTGCAGCAACGGCAGCGGCGTGTGCGGCTGCAAGGCCGACGGCAAGGTGTAGCCCCAGGCCACGCCAGCAAACGCGATGCCAGCCTGGCGCGCGGCTTCGGCATCGCGGATTTCGTCGCCCACGCACAGCGCCCGCGCGGCGGGAACGCCGCAGGCACGCAAGCTGGCGCGCAGCTTGCGGCGCTTGCCCAGCACCGCCGCGCCGCAGCGCACGTCGCGGAACTGCGCGAGCAGCGCCGGGCCGAGCACGCGCGCGACGTTGGCGTGGCTGTTGGACGTGACCAGGGCCAGCTGCACGCCGGCCTGCGCCAGCTGCGCGAGCAACTCGGCGACGCCGTCGAACAGCGCGATGCGCTCGATCTGCGCACTCATCAGCGTGCGCATGCGTTGCGCCACCGCCGGCACCCGCCACCAGCGCAGGCCGCTGCGCGCCATCAGCTCGCGGGCACTCAGGCTGCGGATCTCGTCCAGCCGCGCCACGTCGAAGCGGCGGAAGCCGAATTCGTCGGCGACGCCGTTGATGGTCGCCAGGAACCAGGGAAACGAATCGGCCAGGGTGCCGTCGAAATCGAAGATGACCAGGTCGTAGTGGCGCATGCGGCGCCAGCATGCCGGAGCGTTGGAGTCGGCGCCAGCGACAAGCCTGCCGATCGCGACGGCGAGGTGCGCGGATTGGCCCGTCTTTCATCCACTGTTGCCGTGCGCTTCACCCGCAACCACCGGCCAGCGCGCACGCTGGACCCTCATCGCACGGAGACGCCCATGCACATGCAATCCCCCAACCCCGGCCAGGATCCGCAGCAGCCACCGAACGAGGTGCCGGGCCAGGTGCCGAACCCGGGTGTCGACCCGACCCCGGATCGCCCGATCGATCCGACTCCCGACCAACCGATCGACCCGACCATCCCGCCGATCCAGGACCCGGTCGGCGACGTCGACGCCCCGGTGCCGGGTCCGCATGGGCCGACGCAATACGTCTGAACCATTGCCGAGCGGAGAGAATCCACCGTCGTAGGAGCGGCTTCAGCCGCGACCAGGCTTTCCCAGGAACGCCCGGTCGCGGTCGAAACCGCTCCTACGTGTCTTGCTCGCCTCAACGAATCCGGAACCCCATCGTCGCCTCCACCGCCTGCTGCCAACCGGCGTACAGCGCCTCACGACGCTCGGCCGGCATGTCCGGCTCGAAGCGGCGGTCCACCGCCCACTGTTGCGCGATTTCCGCACGGTCCTTCCAGAAGCCGGTGGCCAGGCCGGCCAGGTAGGCCGCACCGAGCGCGGTGGTCTCGGCCACCTCCGGGCGCAGCACCGGCACGTCCAGGATGTCGCTCTGGAACTGCGCCATGAAGTCGTTGGCAATGGCGCCACCGTCGGCGCGCAGTTCCTTGAGTTCGATGCCCGAATCGACCTGCATCGCGGTCAGCACGTCGCGCGTCTGGTACGCCATCGATTCGATCGCCGCGCGGATGAAATGTTCCTTGGTGGTGCCGCGGGTCAGGCCGAACACCGCGCCGCGGATGTCGCTGCGCCAGTACGGCGCGCCCAGGCCGACGAAGGCCGGCACGAAGTACACGCCGTCGTTGTCGCCGGCACGCTCGGCATAGGCCTGCGAGTCGCTGGCCTTGCCGAGCATGCGCAGGCCGTCGCGCAACCACTGCACCACCGAACCGGCGACGAAGATCGCGCCTTCCAGCGCATACTCGACCTTGCCGTCCACGCCCCAGGCGATGGTGGTGAGCAGGCCGTTCTTCGACGCCACCGCCTTCTCGCCGGTGTTCATCAGCATGAAACAGCCGGTGCCGTAAGTGTTCTTGGCCATGCCCGGCTCGAAACAGGCCTGGCCGAACAGCGCCGCCTGCTGGTCGCCGGCGATGCCCGCGATCGGCACCGCATGCCCGTAGAAATACTGGCCCTGGGTGTTGCCGTAGATCTCGCTGGACGAGCGTACCTCCGGCAGCATCGAGGCGGGGATGTCGAGCAGCTGCAGCAGTTCCTCGTCCCAGCGCAGTTCGTGGATGTTGTACAGCAGCGTGCGCGAGGCGTTGGTGTAGTCGGTGACGTGGACCTTGCCGCCGGTGAGGTTCCAGATCAGCCAGCTATCGATGGTGCCGAAAGCCAGTTCGCCGCGCTGCGCGCGTTCGCGCGCGCCCTCCACGTGGTCGAGGATCCATTTGACCTTGGTGCCGGAAAAGTAAGCATCGATCAGCAGGCCGGTCTTGGCCCGCACCATGTCCTCGTGGCCGTCGGCCTTGAGCTGGTCGCAGATGTCCTTGGTCTGCCGCGACTGCCAGACGATGGCGTTGTAGATCGGCTGGCCGGTGGCCCGGTCCCACACCACCGCGGTCTCACGCTGGTTGGTGATGCCAATGCCGGCGATCGCGCTGGCGTCCACCTGGTGGTTGTTGAGCAGCTCGGTGATCGTGGTGTAGACGCTGGTCATGATCTCGCGCGGGTTGTGCTCGACCCAGCCCGGCTGCGGGAAGATCTGCGAGAACTCGCGCTGCGCCATGCCGACGATGCGGCCCTGGCGGTCGAACAGGATCGCGCGCGAACTGGTGGTGCCCTGGTCGATGGCCAGGATGAACTGCTTTTCCATCGGAGACTCCTGCGGGATGCACGCCGCGCGCACAGGCGCGGCGCCAACGGGGAATTAGGGAGGCGCGCACGCCGCGCGCGGAAACGACCGCGCTGCCGGCGCGCTAGCCGCGGCGCGCGGCGGCCTGTTCTTCCTCCAGCGCCTTCACCCGCGCCGGCAGGAACGGATAGATCAGCCACTGGTAGGCGGCACCGCCGATCACGCCGCCGATCAGCGGGCCGACGATCGGGATCCACCAGTAATTGTCGGCCGACGGCAGCGCCGAGGAGCCCCAGCCGGCGACGTAGGCGAACAGGCGCGGGCCGAAATCGCGGGCCGGATTGATCGCCCAGGCTTCCAGATAACCCATCGAGGCGCCGATGGTGGCCACCAGCAGGCCGATGATCAGCGCACCGGAATTGGCGGTGGGCGCGGCCTCGTTGTAGCGCTCGGTGATGGCGAAGATGCCGAAGATCAGGAACGCGGTCAGGATCACCTGGTCGCGCAGCGCGTGCATCGGCGTGATCGCCAGGCCGGGCGCAGTGAAGAACACCCCGGCCGCACCGCCGCCGGCGCGGGTGAGATGCTGGGCCTGGTTGTAGTGGTCGATCACCGGCGCGAACAGCAGGTAGACGATCCATGCACCGAGGAACGCGCCGATCACCTGCGCCACCCAGTACGGCAGCACCTTGGGCCAGGGAAAACCGCGGTAAAGCGCCAGCGCCAGGGTCACCGCCGGATTGGCGTGGGTGCCGGACACCGAGCCGGTGACGTAGATGGCGATGGTCACCGCCAGGCCCCAGGCGATGCACACGCCCCAGTAGGCGTGCTGGTAGGGGCTGGGGTCGTAGAGCACGTACATGCACGCCACCGAGCAGCCGAAGGCGATGATGATCAGCATCGCGATCGCCTCGGAAATCAGTTCGCCCACCAGTTGCCGGCTCATGCCCATGCCTCCCGGCCTGCCGTCGTTGCCGCTGTCGATCCACCCATGCCTGCCACCCTCCACGGTTGCGTCCAGGTTCGTGCGCCGCGGCGGGGGCCGGGCGCAGCGCGATTGTGCACGCGCCGCCGTAGCCCGAACCGGGCCGACGGCAGCGTTTCGATCAAGCCGGTGCCGCGGCCAGCGTGGCCGGCGCCTGTTGCAGGTAGGCGACCAGGCGCTGGCGGCCGGCCGCGTCCACGCGCAGGCCGAGCTTGCTGCGGCGCCACAGCAGATCCTCGGCCTCCACCACCCATTCGTGCTGGCGCAGGTAGTCGACCTCGGCCTGGTACAGGTCGGCGCCGAAGTGCTGGCCCAGGTCCTGCAGCGAGGCGGCATCGCCCAGCAGCGTTTCTGCGCGGGTGCCGTAGTTGCGCGCCAGCCGCTGCGCGGTGGCCTCGGGCAGCCACGGCCGTGCCGCGCGCAACTCGCGCGCCAGCGTGGCGATGTCGTTGCGCTCGCCGCCCGGCAGCGGCGCACCGTGCGCGGTCCAGGCCGGCGCCTTGCGCCCGGCATGCGCGGTCAGCCGGTCCACCGCCTCCTCGGCGAGCTTGCGGTAGGTGGTGAGCTTGCCGCCGAACACGTTGAGCAGGGCCGCACCGTCGCGCGTGTCCAGTTCCAGCAGGTAGTCGCGGGTGACCTCGGCGGCGTTGTCCTCCTCGTCGTCGAGCAGCGGGCGCACGCCGCTGTAGCTCCACACCACGTCGTCCGGGGCGATCTGCTTGCGGAAGTAGCGGTTGGCCGCCTCGCACAGATAGCGCGTCTCCTCGCCGTCGATGCGCGGCGCGGCCGGGTCGGCGCGGTAGTCGACGTCGGTGGTGCCGATCAGGGTGTAGTCCTGCTCGTAAGGAATGGCGAAGACGATGCGCCGGTCCGGCTGCTGGAAGATGTAGGCGTGGTCGTGCTCGAACAGCCGCGGCACCACGATGTGGCTGCCCTTGACCAGGCGCAGCGCGTGGTCGTGGCCGACGTGCGCCACCTCGTCCAGGAACTGCACCGCCCACGGTCCGGCGGCATTGACCAAGGACCGCGCGCGCAGTTCCTCGCGGCGGCCGTCGGCGTGCTGCAGCTGCACCTGCCACAGGCCGTCGACCCGGCGCGCGCCGACGCAGCGGGTGCGGGTGAGGATGCGCGCGCCGCGCTGCGCGGCGTCCATCGCATTGAGCACCACCAGCCGCGCGTCCTGCACCCAGGCGTCGGAATAGACGAAACCGGTGCGGAACTCCTCGCGCAACGGCGCGCCCACCGGGTGCGTGCGCAGTGCCAGGCGCCGCGACCCCGGCAGGGTGCGGCGGCCGCGGCCGAGGTGGTCGTACAGGAACAGGCCGGTGCGGATCATCCACGCCGGGCGCAGGTGCGGCTGGTGCGGCAGCAGGAAGCGCAGCGGCCAGATGATGTGCGGGGCCAGCCGCAGCAGCACCTCGCGCTCGGCCAGGGCCTTGCCGACCAGGGCGAACTCGTACTGCTCCAGGTAGCGCAGGCCGCCGTGGATCAGCTTGGTGCTGGCGCTGGAGGTATGCGCGGCCAGGTCGTCGCGCTCGCACAGGCACACCGACAATCCGCGGCCCACCGCGTCGCGGGCGATGCCCACGCCGTTGATGCCGCCACCGACCACCAGCACATCGTAGGTCTCACGCATAGCCGACTCCGGAAGTGTCGTGTCCGGGCCCGGCAACCGGCCGGGGTCAGGACTGAGGACGAAAAGATCGTAAACGAACATTTCCGAACATATCACGCTGCACTGCAGCGTGGCGTCGACGGCATCCTGTAAACCGGCCGTAACCAGCCAGTGGCTTAGCTCAGAGACAGCCTAGCGGGCGCGCCGGGCCGCTGCGGCGCGATGATCGCGCCACATCACGCAACATTAACGAAACAATCCGAACACGCGCCCTGTGCCACCCCGATGGCAGGACGGGCCTCGCTCAGTCTGCGGCCACGTCCAGCGGCGGCGCGCCCTGGTCGGCCGCATCGCCCTCGGCGACGAACACGCGGGTGCCGGCCGCCTCCAGCACCGCGGCCAGCTCGGCCGGCGGCGCGCGGTCGGTGAACCAGGCGTGCACCCGCCCGATCGGCCCCAGCCGGACCATGGCGTTGCGGCCGAGCTTGCTGTGGTCGGCGGCCAGGAACACCTGCCGCGAGTGCTCGATGATCGCCTGCGCCACCCGCACCTCGTGGAAGTCGAAATCCAGCAGGGTGCCGTCCGGATCGATGCCGGAGATGCCGATCACGCCGAAATCCACCTTGAACTGGCGGATTAGCTCGATGGTGGCCTCGCCGGTGACACCTTGGTCGCGGCCGCGCACGCGCCCGCCGGCCACCATCACCTCGAAGCTGGGGTTGGCGCTCATCATCACCGCGACGTTGAGGTTGTTGGTGATCACGCGCAGGCCGCTGTGGCCCATCAGCGCGCGCGCCACGTCCTCGTTGGTGGTGCCGATGTTGATGAACAACGAGGCGTCGTCGGGAATGTGCTGCGCCAGCAGCGTGGCGATGCGCCGCTTCTCCTGCGCCTGCAGCGACTTGCGCGCTGCGTAGGCCAGGTTCTCCACGCTCGACGGCAGGCTCACCCCGCCGTGGTAGCGGCGCAGCACGCCGGCCTCGCACAGCAGGGTCAGGTCGCGACGGATGGTCTGCGGCGTTACCTCGAAACGTGCCGCCAGCCCTTCCACTTCGGCATAGCCCTGCTGGCGCACCAGCGCCACCAGTTGCTCCTGGCGCGGATTGAGCGCAGAGACTGCGTTCGGCTTGGGAATCGGATGGTCCATGCCCCGATGATGGCGCATGCGCCGATGGATGCAACCGCAGCGCGTGCATACCCTCGGTGAACCGCAGCCATGGGCTGGGCCTGCGCGGTCTACGCGCCGATGCGGGCCAGCGCCTAGACTAGCGCCCCTCGCCGGGCCTGCCGGCACTCCTGCACCGATCATGCTCAACAACGACATCCTGCGCTCCATCCGCTACATGCTCGACCTGAGCGACCAGAAGATCGTCGATCTGGCGCACCTCGCCGACCCCGCGTTCGCGATCGACAAGGCGCAGATCCCGGCCTGGCTGAAGAAGGAGGACGAAGACGGCTTCGTCGAATGCAGCGACGCGGTGCTGGCGCATGTGCTGGACGGGCTGGTGTTCCACTACCGCGGCCGCGACGAGAGCCTGCCGCCGCGCCCGGTGGAGGCGCGCATCACCAACAACGTGGTGCTGAAGAAGCTGCGCGTGGCGTTCCAGCTCAAGGACGTGGACATGCACCAGATCTTCGACGCCGCCGGTTTCCCGGTGTCCAAGCCGGAACTGTCGGCGCTGTTCCGGCAGCCGGAACACAAGAATTTCCGCCTGTGCGGCGACCAGTTGCTGCGCAACTTCCTCAAGGGCCTGACCCTGCGCGTGCGCGGCGCCGGCTGAGCCGCGTCCTCCGCTGCAGCAGGGCGCGGCCGTCGCCGCGGGACCGGGTTTCCACACGCCGGCCATCGCGAATCGGTAGGATGCGCGCATTCCGCCACCGTGGCGGCGCGGCCGGCTGCCGGCCCTGCCCGCCTCCCGTTCCGTTCCGAGGGTCCCCATGAAGCTAGAGGCGCTGTTCGACCAGTTGCACACCCTGCCGACCATTCCCCAGGTGGCGCAGGACCTGATCCTGCAGTTCGATGCACCGGGCACCAGCCTGGACGCGGTGGCGCGCAACATCGAGCGGGACCCGGTGATCGCGGCCAAGGTGCTGCGGCTGGCCAATTCGGCGCGCTTCCGCGGCGCGCGCGACTCCACCACGGTGGAAGACGCGGCGCTGCGCCTGGGCTTCAATACCTTGCGCACCCTGGTGCTGGCCTCCTCGGTGACCGGCGCGTTCCATGCGCCGGCGCATTTCGACCTGCGCGCGTTCTGGCTGCACAGCTTCGAAGTGGCCGGCGTGTGCCGGCTGCTGGCGCGGCAGAAGGGCCTGGACGCGGAGACCGCGTTCACCTGCGGCATGATGCACAACATCGGCGAACTGCTGATCCAGACCGGCGCGCCCGACTACGCCGCGCAACTGCACCCGGACGCCTCCTCCAGCGGCCGCGCCGCCGACGAGACCGTGCAACTGGGCTTCGGCTACCCGGAAGTGGGCGCCGAGCTGGCGCGGCGCTGGCATCTGCCGCAGGTGATCCAGACCGCCATCGCCTTCCAGGCGCGGCCGCTGCAGGCGCCGGAAGGCGAGCCGATGCCGAAGGTCGTCGCCCAGGCCGCGCTGGTCGCCGACGCGCTGCAGCGCCACGGCGGCGCCAACGACCAGGCGCGGCAGGCGGTGACCGGCCCGCTGCTCGACGACGTAGATCTGGACGCGCTGTTCGCCGCGCTGCCGGACGTGATCGAGGCCGATCGCGCGTTTACCGAGATGTTGAAGTAAGAAACGCCGCCGGGACGCGGCGGTAGTGCGGGGCCGGTAGCTTCCCCGCTTCGCCGCACCCTCATCCGGCGCTACGCGCCACCTTCTCCCGATGGGAGAAGGGATGGTTTGCGGCGTTTGCCGCCGCGCGCGGGCGCCGGCGGTACAGCGGCCGCGGCGCGCGGCTTGCGCGCTTTCGGTGTCTTCGCTTTTGTCGTCTTCGTCTTTGTCGCCTTTGCGCTTGCCTTCTTTGTTGCCGGCGCCGGCTGCGCCGATGTCGCCGCGGCCTTGGTCGTCGTCTTGCGCTTGGGCCGCGCTGTCGTCTTCGCCGCCAAAGGCACGGCGCCAGACGCGGATGCGCGTGCGGTCTTCTTCGCAGCGCCGCGCGTGGTCTTGCTTCCAGCGCCTTCGACACTGCGCCTCGGCTTGGCCGACGATTTGGCTGCATCACGGGCCGGCGCCGGGCCTAGCGTGACCCAGGTCGGCGCATGGTCGCTGGCATGCGGCAGGTCGCGCACCCAGCGGTCCACGCCGGCGTCGCGCAGGCGCGCGGCCAGCGGTGGATTCAACAGCAGGTGGTCGATGCGCAGCCCGGCATCGCGCTGCCAGTGCTGGCGGAAATAATCCCAGAACGTGTACACGCGGCGCTCGCCGTGCACTTCGCGCAGACTGTCGGTCCACCCCTGCGCCAGCAGCTCGGCATAGGCCTGGCGGCTTTCCGGCTGCAGCAATGCGTCGCGCCGCCACGAGGCCGGGTTGTAGATGTCCGCATCGGTGGGCACCACGTTGAAGTCGCCGATCAGCGCCACCGGATGCGGCAACGCCACCAGGTGCTGCGCATGCCGCTGCAGCCGCGCGAACCAGTCCAGTTTGTAGTCGAACTTCGGCCCTGGGCGTGGATTGCCGTTGGGCAGGTACAGGCAGCCGACCAGCACGCCGTGCGCCATCGCCTCGATGTAGCGGCTCTGGGTGTCGCGCGGATCACCGGGCAGGCCGCGCCGGCTCTCGACCGGGTCGCAGCCCCTGGCCAGCAGCGCCACGCCGTTCCAGCCCGACTGCCCCATCCACACCGCACCGTAGCCGGCGGCATGCAACTCGGCCAGCGGGAAGCCGGCGTCCACGCTCTTGAGCTCCTGCAGCCCGACGATGTCCGGCGCCTCGCGCTGCAACCACTGCAGCAGCTGCGGCAAGCGGCTGCGGATACCGTTGACGTTGTAGGTGGCGATCTTGAGCGTCTTCATCCGGCGCGCCTGCAGAACCTGCCGTCACCTTGGCCCCGCTACCCTCGTTGCATCGTGAAAACGGGAGCCGCCGCATGACGCCGCTCGACAAACCCCTGCGCCGCGCACTGGAGATCGACGGCGTGCACTACACCCTGACCGTGGACCCGGAAGGCCTGAAGCTCACCGAAAAAGGTCGTCGCAAGGGCCTGGACTTGCGCTGGAGTGCGCTGGTCAGCGGCCACGCCGCCTTGGCCACCGCGCTGCAGGCCTCGCTGGCCGATCGTCCGGGCAAGCGCTGAGCGTCAGCGCGGCCGGCGCCACGCGGGAAGACGTGGCCGCCGATGGTGCTATCGTCGCGGCTTCGGCAACCAGCAGGGAGCGGGCGGATGCACAGGCGCAACGGTGGTGCTGTCGGGACCAGTCAACGACGCGCTCGGCGCACCGGATGGGTCATGGGCCCGCTGCTGCTCGCCCTGCTGCCCCTGGCGACGCACGCCGCGCCGGACGTGCCGGACAGCCTGCGCGTGTCCAGCACCACGACCTACGCCGCAGGCACGCCGGAATGGCGGCAGGTGCGCGATTGGCTGGCGAAGCATCGGCCATCGGACGCCGGCCCGGCACAGGCTCAGAACCTGGAGCGACTCGGCCCGCTGATGCTGACCTACGCACGTGCGCTGCACGGCGTGCCGACCCAGGCGCCGGTAGCGCTGCCGCTGCCCAACCAGGGCGCGCCCGGCGACAGCATCGCCATCGCCAGCTGCATCGACGGCCTGCGCCAATCGTGGATCTACGGCGTTGAGGAAGCGTCCATGCATGACTGGACGCTGACATCGTTCGCCATCTCACAGCGTGCGGACTGCACACAGGCGACAGCGCGCTGAGCCTGCGACCCCAGCAGACTCTGCAAGCGCGGCATCGGCGCACCGCTAGTCACTTGCCATGGCTCGGTGAGCGCGGTTGACTCGTAGGAGAGGCTTCAGCCGCGACGAACGAAGCACACCAGCCATCCGTTCCTGAAAGCAGTCGGGACTGAAGTCCCTCCCACAGTACCGCCAGCCAGCACATCGCCGGTCCCTGTGGGAGCGGCTTCAGCCGCGAAGCGCGGAGCAGACAGCGCGCGCCGGACCGCCGGCAGCTCACCCGTGGATGCTGAAATACACACGCCTCGGCTACCATCGCCGCGGGCGCGCCACCGCGCGTGCCGACCGTGCCCTCACCTGCGATCCTCATGCCTTCCGCTTCGCCCCGACATGTTGCAGACGCCCCGCTTGGCCGCGTGCGCGCCATCGCCCGGCTCGCCGTCTGCGTCGCGGCCAGCGTGCTGCTGATCCCGCCACAGTGGCTGCTGATGCGCTTCAGCCGCGGCCGCGCCGCGTTCGTGCTGCCGCGGCTGTGGTTCGGCTGCCTGCGGCGCGCGTTGGGGATTCGCGTCGAGGTGGTGGGTGTGCCGCGCGACGCGGGCGGCACGCTGTTCGTCGGCAACCACATCTCCCACTTCGACATCGTGGTGCTGGGCAGCCTGCTGCGCGCGCGCTTCATCGCCAAGAACGACATGGAACGCTGGCCGGGCATGCGCCACATCGGCGCGCTGGCGCAGACCGTGTTCATCAGCCGGCGTCGTCAGGATGCTGCGGCGGTGGCGGCCGCCGTGGCCGCACAACTGCGCCCGGATCACGACGTGGTGCTGTTCGCCGAGGGCACCACCTCCTCCGGCGAGCGCGTCGCACCGTTCAAGTCCAGCCTGTTCTCGCTGTTCCTCAGTGCCGACCCCGACGCGCGGCGCTGGACGCTGCAGCCGTTCACGCTGGAGGTGCGCAGCGTCGATGGGCAGCCGCTGGCGCAGGGTGGCGATCGCGATGCCTATGCCTTCTACGGCGAGATGCAGGCCGGTGCGCACGTCGCGCACTTCCTGCGCCTGTCCGGTGCGGTGGTCAGGGTGACTTTCCACGCGCCGATCGCGGTGGCACCGGGCAGCGACCGCAAGGCGCTGGCCGCGCAACTGCATGGCATCGTGGCCTCGGCGCTGCCGGCTGCGTCGACGAATGCCGCCGCGCCCTAGGATGGCGTGCCTTGCTGGCGTGCGCGGGCGATGCCCGACGGCGCGTCAATGCGCGGTATCCGGCGCCGACGGCTCCGGCAGCCGCACCACCGCGTACTGCTTGCGGAATTCCATGGCGCCCAGCGCTGGCCAGGTCTCGGCGTAGCGGCGCAGACAGGCCACGCCGTCGGGAAAGTCCTCGCCGTTGACCCGGCAGTCGGCCGCGACCTCGCCGTCGGCGTCGCGCGAGGCGAACAGGCGGATGCCGAGCATGCGCTGGTCCCGTTGCAGCAACGGCATCAAGGCATCCAGGCTGTTGGTGAACAGGCAGCACGGGCAGAACGCGTGTTCCGTGTCGTCGCCCGCCGCGGCCCGGGCCGCGTCGCCATTCATATGCGCCACCGGCCCCAGCACCACCGTGCGCCGCACCGCGGCCTCGGTCGTGGCCGAGGCGGGGAACTCCATCTGCAAGGTCATGCAGCGGGCCTCGGCCGGCGCCGCCACCGCCTCCGACAGCGCCACCAGATCGGTGCGCGCCCAGGTGGTGAAGCCCGAGACCAGACTCGCTTCGGTGTCCTCGCCGATGGAATGCTGGAACTCGACGATCCCGTCCGCGAACAGGCTGGCGTGATGCACACGGATGCAACTGGCGGTGCGCACGCCGCTGCGCAGTTCGGCCAGGTCCACCAGTTCGGTGAACAGTTGCAGGCCGTTGCCGAGCACGACGACCTCGTCGTGCAAGCTCGCCGCATGCCCCTCGCGCTGCAGCACCTGCAGCAACAGCTGTTGCAGCGCGCGGCCCGGTTGCGCGTCGGGCGCCGGCTCCGACCCGGTGGCATCGCCGGTGGTATCGGCCCCGCGTGGCGAGGTGCGGGACAACAGGCGTCGCAGTCGATCGATCATCCTTGCTCCAGGGCGTCCAACCCGCCATCGGTCGCAGGAAGTATGCGCAGTCGCCCGCGGCCACGGCAACCGCCGACGCCACGCGCGTCACGGCGACCAGCGCAGCGCATGGCGGCGCCACTGCACCGCGTCTGCCAGCGGCTGGCGGCACGGGCACAGCGGCCATCGGCGCGCCGCACCCACGGCGCCTGCGTCAGTGCCTGGCCGCCTCGCACAGCTTGCGGTTGAACCAGGTGGACTTGGCGATGGGCAGGTAGGCATCCCAGTCGCTGGGAGGGAGCATGGTGCTCTGCTTTTCCAGTTCGGCCTGGAACGAGGCCTCGTCGTGGCTGCGGCCGGCCATGGTGCGGTCCAGAGTCGCCAGGCATTCCTGCGGCCGGCCCAGGCGCAGCAGGGTGATGGCACGGTCGTTGGCGAAGCGGTCGCGATCGAGCCAGGTGAGGAAGCCGCCGCACTCGCCTGCGAACGCCTGCATGCCGGCCAGCGCCTTGTCATAGCGCTTGCCGCGATAGTCCTGCAGATACGCCTCGCGCCGCCGGCTGCTGGCCGCGGCAGTACAGCCGGCCGGCAGCTGCAGGTAATCGCCCTCGAAGCTGGCACGCATGCCGCAGTAGTCGCGGCAGCTTTCCTCGGTCAGCGCGGCCACGTTGAACCCGCCCGGCACCGGCTTGAAGGCGAGCTTGCACGGCACGTCGCCAGCGTCGTTCACCTCCGCCTTGTCGCCCTGCAGCGTGCCCGACAGCGAGCAGGTGTGGCCGTTGGCGCCGACAGACAACAGGTCGAACTGGCGCGCCCCACCCTTGTCGGTGACCCGCATGCTGCCCCAGCCTTCCTTGGTGCTGTATTCGCCGGGGGTCGGGCCGGCCGCCGCCGCGGCGAACGCCACCAGCCCCACCAGCATCGCGCTCCATCCGTATCGCCGTGCCATCGCCTGTTCCTGCCTTCGATCAGAGCCGGCAAGTGTGCGCCATCGCCGCGGCGGCGGACCAGTGCCGATGTCGCATCCCGACAGCAACGGCCTGCGCGACTCAGCGCAACGGCATGCGCGCGCGGAACTCGGACAGAAACAGGCCGCGGAGCCACCGATGCGCCGCGTCGTGCTCCAGACGCGGATGCCACAGCATCGATACGGTGATGGGTTCGGTGACCACGGGGAGCGCGAACGTATGCGCGGGCTCGCGCAGCGTGTCGGGCTGCGCCGCCACGAACGAGGCCGGCACCAGTGCGATCAGGTCCGACGCGCGCGCCACCGCCAGCGCCGCGGAAAAACTGGGCACCACGGTCGCGACATGACGCACCAGGCCCAGCTGCTGCAGCGCCGCGTCCACCGGCCCGTGCGCCCGCCCGCGCCGCGAAGCCACAACGTGGCCGAACGCCACATAGCGCTGCACGCTCACTTCCCCATCGCGCGCCAGCGGATGACCGCTGCGCACCGCGCCGACGAAACGATCGCGAAACAGGCCCTGCACGCGCAGTTCCGGCCCCATCTCGCTCAGCACCCCGATTTCCAGATCGGCCAGGCCCTCGCGCAGCGGCGCCGCGATCTTCTGCGCCTTGGCCACGAACTGCAGGCGCACCTGCGGCGCCGACGCCGCCACTGCGGCCACCAGCATCGCCGCGAACGCCTCCACGAAGGCATCGTTGGCGCGCACGGTGAAGGTGCGCTGCAGGCCCGCCGGATCCAGCTCGGCCGGCGCCGGGCGCAACACGGCGCGCGCGGCCTCCACCGCGTCGCGGGCACGCGTGCGCAGTTCAAGCGCATGCGGTGTCGCCACCATCGCGCCGCCGGCGCGGACCAGCAGCGCATCGCCGGTGGCCTCGCGCAGCCGGGTCAGCGTCCGGCTCATCGCCGACGCGCTCAGCCCCAGCCGCCGCGCGGCGCCGGCGACGCTGCACTCGGCCAGCAAGGCGTCGAGGGCGATCAACAGATTCAGATCCGGTTCCGGCATACGCGCTTCCCGACAATGGCGAATGGACACAGGCGTCGCCTGCAAGGCCTCAATGCATGCGACGCGCGTTCCGCCGGGCGGTCTGCGCGCCTAGAGTGCGCAGACCGCCGGTGGGCCTCGCATGCCGAGGCCGCACCGGCCACGCGGAGACCCACCATGATCGACACCCCTGCACCCAAAACCGTCTTGCTGATCGGCGCCTCGCGCGGCCTGGGTCTGGCGATGGCCGCAGGCTACCTGAGACGCGGCTGGCGCGTCATCGCCACCGAGCGCGCCGGCGCGCCCAGTGCGCTACACCATCTCACCGCCGAGCATCCCCAGGCGCTGCGCATCGAGTGCGTCGACATCACCGTACCGTCGCAGTTGGCCGCGCTGCGCGCTCGCCTCGAAGGCGAAGTCCTGGACCTGCTGTTCGTCAACGCCGGCGTGAAAAACGACGACCACGAGACCGTCGCCGATGTCGCCACCGACGAATTCGTCCGGGTCATGGTCACCAATGCACTGAGTCCGATGCGCGCCATCGAAACCTTGCGCGACCTGGTCCGCGGCACCGGCACCATCGGCGTGATGTCGTCCGGGCAAGGCAGCATCGCCAACAACACGAATGGCCAGTACGAGATCTACCGCAGCAGCAAGGCGGCGCTGAACATGCTGATGCGCAGCTTCGCCGCCCGCCACCGCGACAGCGCGCACACCTTGCTGCTGATGGCCCCCGGCTGGGTCCGCACCGATATGGGCGGGCCGGACGCGCATCTGTCCATCGACGACAGCATCCCGCCTCTGCTCGACACCATCGACACCGCCCACGGCCGCAGCGGTTTGCATTACCTGGATTACCTGGGCCGCGTGGTGCCGTGGTAGGCGCCGCGTGCTGCAGCGGCCCGCGCGACGCCGAAGCCCCACTAGCCGATCTCCTTCAACGCGAGCGCCAGCGCCGCATCCTCGTGCAGCGGCCGCGACAGGAAATAGCCCTGGACGAAATCCACCTGCAGCTCGCGCAGGGCCTCCAGTTCCTGCGCCGTCTCCACGCCTTCGGCCACCACCTGGGTGCCGATCTCGTGAGCGAAGTTGGTCAGCCCCTTGGCCAGCGCGCGGCGGCTGCGGTCGGAATGGATGCACTGGGTGATGCTCATGTCGAGCTTGATGACGTCCGGCTGCAACTGCAGGATGTGGCGCATGCTGGCGTAGCCGGCGCCGGCATCGTCCACCGCCACCTGCGCGCCCCGCTCGCGCAGCGGTGCCAGCGCCTGCGCCAGCGTCTGGTAGTTGCGCACGATGGCGTGCTCGGTGATCTCCAGGGTCAGCCGCGCCACCTCGGCATCGTCGCCCAGCACGCCCGCCAGCGCCGCGGACGTCATCAGCTCCGGCGACAGGTTCACGCTGAGCCGGTACTGCGGCGGGAACCGCCGCAGATGCGCCAGCGCCTTGGCCAGCACATGCAATTCCAGGCGGATGCCGACCCCGGCCAGCTCGGCCTGCTGGAACCATTGCGCCGGCCCACGCTGCGGCGCTACGTCGAAACGCGACAGGCACTCGAATCCATGCAGGCGCAGCCCCTGCAGCGCGAACACCGGCTGGAACACGATGCGCGGCGCGCCGGCGGCCAGCGCGCCGTCGATCTCGTCGATCATCGCCTGCCGTTCCAGCTTGTGCGCTTCCACCTCGTGCAGGCGCAGCGCGAAGATCTCGGCGAACGCACGCAACATGCCGATGTCGCGCTCGCCCAGATCGGGCCTGGGCAGGAAACTGAAACAGCACAGCGTGCCGTAGATCCGCCCTCCCACCTGGATCGGCACGCTCATGTGCGCACCGATCGGAATCTCCTGCGTCGCCGGAATGCATTGCGCCGCCGGCAGCAGCGAGGTGTCGGGGATGAGCTGCGGCAACTCGCCCCGCGCCACGCCCATGCAGTAGCCATCGGCGAACGGCAGGATCTGGCCCTCGTGGATCGGCCCATCGGGCGGCCCGTCCACGTGATCGAGCACGCGGTCGGTCTTGCGGAAGCGCGACAGGAACGCCACGTCCATGCCCAGATGCCGACGCACCACGCGCAGGCAGCGGCGCAGTTCGCGGTCGCTGATCTCGCCCGACAGCAGTTCGAACAACGGATGCGGTGCTGGTAGATCCTCGGTCGACGCCATCCCGCTTCTCCCCTGAAAGCGTTGCGGCCCGCGCTGCGCGCGCCGCGCACGGCGCGGCGCCGTGGGCGAGGTGATCGAGCAGCGGGACCGGGACCTTCCCCTGTTGTCCAGCGGGCGACACGTCCTTGTCGTTCGACTGTAAAGCGTGACGTACAGCCGCGAAAGCACAGGTCTGTTCAGGAATGTAGCTGTCTACGCCACCGACCGTTTCGGCAAGGCGCGGCCGCGTATTCAGCGACCGGCCGGATGGCACTGCCGCTGGCAGGCGTGGTCGACCGCCTTTCCTCGGCTTCGAGCAGGCGGCACCGCGCGATAGTCGCTCCACGCCACGCTGACGCATGCCCGGCTGCCGGCGTGTGCCGCGTCCGTCAGGCGTAGGCCATCAACCCCATCAGATCCAGCGCGGCATGCGCCACGATCGCCGGCCACAGCCGCCCGGTGCGTGCCACCCACCAGCCCAGGATCAGCCCTATCACCACGATGGCGATGGTGCCGACAGGCCCCTGATAGAGGTGATACGACGCGCGGATCGCCACGCTCACGTTCACCGCGAACGCCGGGCTGTGCCGCCGCTCCAGCGCGCGGATCACGTAGGCGCAGACGAACACTTCCTCGAAGATCGGATTGAGCAGCGAGACCAGCACCACCACGCCGGCCGACAGCGGCCCGGCCACCATCGCGTCCATCGACGGATTCACCTCCGCCGCCACGCTGTCGTTCAACAGATTCAACGGATAGGTCGCCACCACGCAGGCGGCCAACAGCGCCAGGCCAACGCCGATGTCGCGCGCCTGCCACTGCAGGCCCAGTGCCTGCAGCGTCCAGCCGCGGAACCACAGCGTCGGCAGCAACAACGCCAACACCAGCAGCTCGTAGAACACCATGCCCCACAGGTTCGCGTCGGAAAACGACGGCTCCACCATCGGCGCCAGCACCGCCAGCGCACTCCAGTAGATCGGCAATCCGAACGCGACTGCCGTGACCAGCAACAGTTCACCCCAACTGCCTGACGTTTCCCCACGTCCCTGCATCCGCATTCCCCTGTCGTTCGCTACGCGCTGGAACGGCGTCGTCGCCGCTTCCCACCAGGGGCGTACCGTAGCAGGGTGGCATGACCGGGGACATCGGTGGCGGCGTCATGCGGCGCGTGCAGTTCAACCCGGCGCGGCGTTATGCGCGCGGCACGGCGCGCATACCACCAATCCAGTCAAGCTAGTACAGCGCGTCCCGGGTGCGCTGCGGCAACTCCCGGTCGTAGGTCTCGGCGTCGAACGCGCCATCGGCCAGATGCGCGTGCATGGTGCCGGGGCTGGGCAGGCGATCGCGCGGCAAATGCCGCGTCGAATCCCACAGTTGGGAGCGCACGATCGCCTTGGCGCAGTGGAAATACGCCGCTTCGATATGCACCACGATCACGCTGCGCGGCAAGCGCTCGCCGACCGCGAACCGCGCCAGCAGGTCCGGATCGACACGGATCTCGGCACGGCCGTTCACGCGCAAGGTCTCGCCGATGCCGGGAATCAGGAACAACAGCGAAAGCCGCGGATCCTGCAGCAGGTTGCGCAGGGTATCGACGCGGTTGTTGCCCGGCCGATCCGGCAGCGCCAGCGTGCGCGCATCCAGCACCTGCACAAATCCCGGCACATCGCCGCGCGGCGAGCAATCCAGACCCTCGGCCCCAGCCGAGGCCAGCACCACGAACGGCGATGCGTGCACGAACGCTTGGTAGTCGGCGTTCAAATGGTCGAGTTGCTTGCGCACCGCGCGCTCGGCGGGGGTGCCATACAAGGCTTCGAGCGCATCGAGGCCGGTGAGTCGATTCAGTGCGGGTGTGTCCTGCGGAGAGGTGGGCGATCCTATCCCGGTCGGCGCGTCCGCCTTGGCCGTGTCAACATTGGCGATCGCAGCGGCAAGCACGCTTTCGTACAGGTGCAAACGCAGGCGGAATCGGGCGCCCAGCCAACTGATCATCCACAGAATGGCAGCGAATAGCGCTAGCATCGCCAACCATGCAGGCAAGGCCAGCAGATCGCGCCAGTTGCGTAGGACGACGAACAATGACAGACACAGCGGCAGCAATCCGAGCTTGTCCAGGCTGCCGACCAGCAGGCCGAGTTTGGCAGCCAGGCGTTCCTGCGCCATTCGCGTATAACGCAACTGGTCTTCCAACACATTGCGTGGATAGCCCAGCAACCACTGCGACAACTTCCGCAGTTCGCAGACATCATGATCGTGTTGCACGATCAACTGCCGGCGGGCGTTGCTGAATTCGTAAACGACTAGCCAAACCGTGCGCAGAAAATACGGTGCAAAAGCGACCGTAAGCGCTAGCCCCACGCGCGATATGGTCACCATCCATATTTGCGGCGCAAGCCAGAGCAACAGCAGCGACGGCAGCAACCCGATGACGATTCCCGACCATCCCACCACATTGAGCACCCGCATCCAGCGCGGCGCCGACAAGGCAGATACCGGCCCCTCTGGCATCGCCTCGATCTTCTGCTCCAACAGCGCGAATGTCAGCTGCGGCATGATGGCATCCATGACAACGATCTCGTAAGGTTGAACGTGAAACGTCGACTGCTACAGAATTACCGCACCATTTTTCGCGTACCGACCAAGCACTGCGCTATTAGACCTTTCTACATTTAAGATGTGAATCATCAATTCAACCTGGCCAATAAAATGCTTGAGCGAATCCGCGATCAATTGAGAGTTATTGCACCAGAAGTGGAGAAGGCACTACTCCCGGCAGCCAACGAACTAGAGATCAAGGCACTGCAATCAGCGTTGGGACGCCAATTGCCAGAGGATCTTTTGGCAGTCTATCGCGAGAGCGCAGGCTTGAGTCCGGATGCAACGGCAAATTTCGCTCTAGGATTTTCTTTCATGAATGTGGCAGCAGTGACTGTCGAGGTCGAAAGAAGCTCCTGCGAGAACGATGCAGAAGCTTCTGCCCAATTTGCGGACAAGGGAATCCGCCCCGTGCTGAAACTTGGAAAGGATCGCTTAGTGATTGGAAGCGACTTTTCCCATTGCCGCCTTTGTGTTGATCTGTCTCCCGAAGAGGATGGGACCTATGGCCAGGTCATATTTATAGATCAAGAATGGGGAGTAGCTCTTCTACTAGCGCGCTCGATGAATGACTTCCTTCGAAAATTCGAGCAGGACCTGGCTATGGGAAAATACAGTCTGGCGCAAGATGCCCTGGATGACGGCGTCCAGTGGCTAAGCGCGGCGAGAGACATCGATGTGGGCAACTGGTACAACTCGCCGACTTGGTCGTATGTCGACCATCCCCACATTCGCAGAACATAGTTCAGCAGCGTGCAGCATCAGCAGATCGCCGTGCCAGGCACTCAAGCCTGGCGGCCATGCGAGTCGATCACCCGCACTTCGAATACCCACAATTCAAACAAGTAGCACACCCGTCCATAATAACGAGCGCCTTGGTATTGCACTTGTGGCACATCGTGGCCGACGGCGGGAAACTCGCGCCGTCGCCGGTGACGGCGATGTCCTCTTCGTGGTCGGCGGTGGAGTCGGCGGACACCGCACCCTCATCCGCCCTGCGGGCACCTTCTCCCGCAGGAGAAGGAACCGCCTTGCTCACTTCACTGTTTTTTTTTGAGCGTTCTTCGTACTGCTTGCGCTTCTCGGCGATCAGCGCGCGCTGGTGGTCGCTCATTTCCGGGTCGTGCAGCAGGCCGATCGACTTCATGTGCTCTTCGACAATGCTGCCCAGTTCGGCGACCAGCGACGGCATGTACACGCCGCCGGCCTTGAAGTAGCCGCCCTTGGGGTCGAACACGGCCTTCATCTCGTCGACCAGGAAGGTGACGTCGCCGCCCTTGCGGAACACGGCGGACATGATGCGGGTCAGCGCCACGATCCACTGGAAATGCTCCATGGACTTGGAGTTGACGAAGATCTCGAACGGGCGGCGCAGTTCGTGCTCGGTGCCGGCGTTGAGCACGATGTCGTTGAGGGTCACGTACATGGCGTGTTCCACCAACGGCGATTTGATCTTGTAGGTGCTGCCGATCAGCACGTCCGGGCGCTCGATGCGCTCGTGCATGTGGATGATGTTGTCGGCCGGCGCTTCGGCCTCGGCGGTGGCACGGTCGATCGACGAGGCGGGCACCGCGGCGGCGGCGTCGCGCGCCTTGTCCTCGGGGGTGACGACGGCGTAGCCCTTGATTTTCTGGTCGATCTTGATGGCCATGAGGCGTGCGTTCCTGGAAGGCGGAGCGGGACGGGCGTGGGCCCGGCCTCTCTCCCGCGCACGGGAGAGAGGGTGCGACGGGACGGCTTACTTCTTGGCGCGGGTGGCCGCGGCCTTCTTGCCGGCGGCCTTGCGCACGGCGGTCTTCTTCACGGCGGTGCTCTTCTTGGCGACCTTGGCGGTGCTCTTCTTGACCGCCTTGGCGACCTTCTTCACCGCTTTCTTGGCGACGGCCTTCTTCGCTGCAACCTTCTTCGCCGCTTTCTTCACTGCCTTCTTGGCAACGGCCTTCTTGGCGGCGACCTTCTTGACCGCCTTCTTCGGCGCGGCCTTCTTGGCGGTCACTTTCTTGGCGGGAGCCTTCTTCGCGACGGCCTTCTTGGCAGCGGCCTTCTTCGCCGGTGCCTTCTTCGCAGCCGCCTTCTTGGCGGTCTTCTTGCCGCCCTTGGTCAGTGCGGCCGCTTCGGCCTGGGCGCTGGCTTTGGCCGCTTCCAGCTTCTTGCGCGCGCTGGCGACGGTCTTCTTGACGGCCTTGCCGGCCTTCTCGGCGCGCTTGGCGACGGCCTTCTCGGCCTTCTTCACCGCCTTGCGGGTCTTGGCGACCTGGTCCTGCACGCGCTTCTGCACGGTCTCGGCGGTCTGCTTGACCGTGGCGACGGCCTCGCTGGCGGTGGCGGCGATGGTCTCGCCGACGTTGGTGGCGGTTTCTTTCACGTTCTCGGCGACCTGCGTCAGCGTCGCCGTGACGCCATTCCCATTGCTCATAAAACCCTCCTCAGGGTGTCAGTGTTTATGTCACGCGGGCGATGCTATACCGATTGCAGCGAAGCGGGGAGCCGGAAACGGCGACATTCGGCGGACGGTGGGGAAACGTTGGGGAAGCGCGGCGCACCGCACTTCCGGGGCTTCCACCGCCGCCCTCCCCTCCGCCGGCGCGGAGAGGAGAAGGGACAGCGTCAGAACTTGCCGTAATACCCTTCCTTCAGCGCATCGAACAGGTTGGCGGCGGTGTGCATCTCGCCGTCGTATTCGATCTGTTCGTTGCCCTTGACCTCGACCACGCTGCCGTCTTCCAGCTCGAAGCGGTAGGTGGTGTTCTCCAGGTCCGCCTCCTTCACCAGCACGCCCTGGAAGGCGGCCGGGTTGAAGCGGAACGTGGTGCAGCCCTTCAGCCCCTGCTGGTGGGCGTAGCGGTAGATGTCCTTGAACTGCTCGTAGGGATAGTCGGTGGGGACGTTGGCGGTCTTGGAGATGGAGCTGTCCACCCACTTCTGCGCGGCGGCCTGCACGTCCACGTGTTCCTTGGGGTGGATGTCGTCGGCGGCGATGAAGTACTCCGGCAGGCGCGCGGCGGCGTCCTCGGCGAACGGCATCGCCTTGGCGTTGACCAGGTGGCGGTAGGCCAGCAGCTCGAAGGAGAACACGTCCACCTTCTCCTTGCTCTTCTTGCCCTCGCGGATCACGTTGCGGCTGTAGTGGTGGGCGAAGCTCGGTTCGATGCCGTTGGAGGCATTGTTGGCCAGGCTCAGCGAAATGGTGCCGGTGGGGGCGATGGAGCTGTGGTGGGTGAAGCGCGCGCCCACCTCGGCCAGCTCCTCGACCAGCGCCGGCGCCACTTCGGCGATGCGCTGCATGTAGCGGCTGTACCTGGCGTGCAGCAGCCGGCCTTCGATGCGCTCACCGGCGCGCCAGCCGTCGCGGGCCATCTCCGGGCGCTGCCGCAGCATCGCCGCGGTGACCTCGAAGGTCTCCTGCATGATCGGCGCCGGGCCCTTCTCCTTGGCCAGCGACAGCGCGGTCTCCCAGCCGGCCACGGCCATCTCGCGGGCGATGGACTCGGTGAACTCGCACGACTCGGCGCTGCCGTACTTCATGCGCAGCATGGTCATGGTCGAGCCCAGGCCGAGGAAGCCCATGCCGTGGCGGCGCTTGCGCATGATCTCGTCGCGCTGCTGCTGCAGCGGCAGGCCGTTGACCTCGACCACGTTGTCGAGCATGCGGGTGAACACCCGCACCACTTCCTTGTATTCCTCCCAGTCGAAGCGGGCACGCTCGGTGAACGGCTCGCGCACGAAGGTGGTGAGGTTGATCGAGCCGAGCAGGCAGGCGCCGTAGGGCGGCAGCGGCTGCTCGCCGCAATTGTGGGCGTGCAGGCCGTTGCCGTCGAAGGTGTTGATGCCGGGGACCTGCACGTCGTAGACGTCTTCGACGCCATCGGCGGCCACCGACTGCACGGTCGCCACGAAGCGCTCGCGGTTCAACTGGCGACGGTAGCCGGACAGCAGCGCCTTGAGGCGGTTGGCCTTGGCGGTGTCGGCAAAGCCCACCCGCTGGGCGAAGGCATCGAGGTTGTCGCCGCTGACGACCAGTTCGTGCTGCGCCTTGGTGGCGTAGGCACGCGTGCCGCCGTGTCCGTCGGGGAGCAACGCGGTGCCGGCGGGACGCCGGTCGCGGTAGATCTGCGAGGCGATGCCCAGCCGCAACAGCATGCGCTGCGCTGCCTCCAGCCGCACCAGGTCGGACTGTGCCAGGCGCACGCTGACGCCCTTCTCCTGGCTGCCCTGCACCGAGCCGTCGGTGTCGAAGAGGCCGCGCAGGAAGCCGCGATGGAAATCGCTGGAGGTCTTCTCGACGGCCGGGGTGATCGCCTTGTCGCCCGGACGCAGGCCCAGCTCCAGCGCCAGATCGCGTAAGGCGGCCGACTTCAGGCGGTACTCGCCACGCTCGCGCACCTCGCTCCAGCCAGCGAAGTCGGCACGGTGCGGCAGGCTGCGCGCGCAGCGCAGGGCTTCGTCCATCAGCGCCACCGGTGCCAGCGGCGCCGCATTGACGGCGGCGGCCTGAGGCCAGACAGACAACACGGCGGCTTCCTGCTTGAGCGTGCCGTCGCCCACCAGCATGCCGAGGAGGAAACCTTCCTCATAGCTGCGCGCGCCGCCCCACTCCGCACCGGCACGGTGATTGTTGAGCAGCACCCGGTCGCCTGCGACCAGTTGGTCCGCCTGGCACCATTGGGTGTCCAGCGACCAACGGGTCTGGCGCACCACGCGCCGCACGCGGTGGTCCGCGGTCAGGCGCAGCGCATAACCTTCCTGCGTCTGCAGTCGGACCACCTGCTTGTGCGCGGTCTTGAAGAAACCCTCCGCACCGGTGGCATGGTCGCCACCATCGACCCGCGCCAGGAACGGCGTTCCCAGCAGATCGGCGACCTGACGCGGCCCCTCGGCAGTCTGCACCCAGGTATCGGCGGTCACGCACGGATTGGTCGCGCGGATGTTCTCGCACCACCAGTTGTTGTTCATTTCGTTGACGCGGTCGATCAGGATGAAACCCGGCTCGGCGTAGTCGTAGGTGGAGACCATGATCATGTCCCACAGGTGGCGGGCGCGGATGTGCCCGTACACCTTGCACGCGACCAGGCCGTCGTCGCGCACGATGTAGTCGTGGTGCGTGGGCCAGTCGCGCCACACCACGGCGCTGGCGTCGGCCAGATCGATGTCGGCCTCTTCCTTGCGGTTCACCGGAAACACCAGCGGCCAGTCGGCGTCCTGCTCCACCGCCTGCATGAAGCCGTCGGTGATCAGCAGCGACAGGTTGAACTGGCGCAGGCGCCCGTCCTCGCGCTTGGCGCGGATGAAATCCTTCACGTCCGGGTGGGACACGTCGAAGGTGCCCATCTGCGCGCCGCGGCGGCCGCCGGCCGAGGACACGGTGAAACACATCTTGTCGAAGATATCCATGAACGACATCGGCCCGGAGGTGTAGGCGCCGGCGCCGGCCACGAACGCGCCGCGCGGGCGCAGCGTGCTGAACTCGTAGCCGATGCCGCAGCCGGCCTTGAGGGTCAGCCCGGCCTCGTGAACCTTCTCCAGGATGCCGTCCATCGAGTCGGTGATGGTGCCCGATACGGTGCAGTTGATCGTGCTGGTGGCCGGCTTGTGTTCCTGCGCGCCGGCGTTGGAGGTGATGCGCCCGGCCGGGATCGCGCCGCGGCGCAGCGCCCAGGTGAAGCGCTCGAACCAGTAGGCACGCAACTCGTCGGTGGACTCGGCATCGGCCAGCGCCCGCGCCACGCGCAGGTAGGTGCCGTCGATGTCGGCATCCAGCGGCTCGCCCTGCTTGGTCTTGAGCCGATACTTCTTGTCCCAGATGTCCTGCGACGCCGGCTGCATCGGGATGGGGTCGTGCTTGGATCCGGTCTGGACGACTTCCAGGCGCACCGTACTCATTCTGCTGTGTTCTCCTCGAACCTGTCCCGATGAAGCGGATGGGTGGTCACCCGCCATGTGTCTTGTGTCTCGCACTTGCGCTGCACGGCAGAGACGGCCGCGGCAGCGCACGCGGCGCCTGCCCTCGACCGATCAAAAATTCCCTGATTCCGCGACGTTTCCTGTCACCGTCCCGTCATGCACCGCCGAGCGCGCCCCTGGATGTGAAGTCCTGGTGAAGAAAACCCTATGTCTAGTGCCGCACCGGAGCCATACCGCTACATGTAGTGGCTGCGACACGCGTGAACGCTAACGCCGGGCAGGCCCACTGTCAACGTCGCCGCGACGCGATCCGGCGCTGTCGCTGCGCCGCGCACGCAAGGCGCCATTTCGGCCTTGCGCAGGCGGCACCGGAGCGCTTTCACTGGCGGTTAAACGCGGCGCGTTCATCTTGATTTACGCGCACGCGCGCCCATCTGCCCCACGTCTCCCGCGTTCCCCGGAAACCGACCCCATGCGACCGCTGCCTACGCTGCTGACCCTGACCGCCGCCGCTGCCTTCGGCGGTTTCGCCGCCACCGCGATCAATGCGCAACTGGACAACCGCGCCGAGGCCGCGCCCGCCGCGGCACCGCCGCCCCTGTCCGCGGCCGCGCGCCTGCCGTCCTCGGTGGCCGGCGAGCCGCTGCCGTCGCTGGCGCCGATGCTGCAGAAGGTGATGCCGGCGGTGGTGAGCATCAACACCAAGCAGGTGGTGCGGGTGCGCAATCCGTTCTTCAACGACCCGATCCTGCGCCGCCTGTTCCCGGACATCCCGCAGGAGCGCATCAACGAGTCGCTGGGTTCGGGCGTGATCATCGATGCGAAGAACGGCTACGTGCTGACCAACCACCACGTGGTGGAGAACGCCGACGACGTGCAGGTGACCCTGGCCGACGGGCGCAGCTTCAAGGCCGAGTTCATGGGCTCGGACGCGGACACCGACATCGCGCTGATCCGGATCACGGCCGACAACCTCACCGAGATCCGCCTGGGCGACAGCGACAAGCTGCGCGTGGGCGATTTCGTCGCGGCCATCGGCAACCCGTTCGGCTTCACCCAGACCGTCACCTCCGGCATCGTTTCGGCGATGGGCCGCAACGGCATCCGCGGCCTGGGGTACCAGAACTTCATCCAGACCGACGCCTCGATCAACCCCGGCAACTCCGGCGGCGCGCTGGTGGACCTGCGCGGCGAACTGGTCGGCATCAACACCGCCAGCTTCAACCCGCAGGGCAGCATGGCCGGCAACATCGGCCTGGGCCTGGCGATCCCGTCGAACCTGGCGCGCGCGGTGGTCGACCAGTTGATCAAGAACAACGGGGTGATGATCCGCGGCACTCTGGGCATCGAGACGCAGAACCTGACCTCGCAGATGGCGCAGGGCCTGGGCCTGTCGGCGCCGCGCGGGGCGCTGGTGACGCGGGTGCTGGCCGGCTCGTCGGCCGCGGCCGCCGGGCTGCAGCCGGGCGACGTGGTGGTCGCTGCCAACGGCGAGCGCCTGGACAGCGCCGAGGCGCTGCACAACTACGAGGGCCTGCAGCCGGTGGGCAGCACCGTGACCCTGGACGTGCGCCGCGACGGCAAGCCGCTGCAGCTCAAGGCCACGCTCAAGGAACAGCCGCGCGCGATCAGCGGCGAGTCGCTGGATCCACGGCTGAGCGGCGCCACCTTCGCCGACCTGCCCGAATCGCTGCGCCAGTCCGGCATCTCCGGCGTGCTGATCGGCAACGTGACGCGCGGCAGCCGTGCGGCGCGCAACGGCCTGGCCAGCGGCGACATCGTGGTGGCCGCCTCGGTCGGCGAGTTCGCCGACCTGGCCAGCTACCGCGCCAATTTCGCGCGCAAGCCGGCGCAACTGGTGCTGCGCGTGGTGCGCGGCGGCGCGCAGGCCGACCTGGTCATGCAGTGAGCCGGCGCGCTCAGTCCAGGCGCGCGGCGTAGTCGTCGCGCACGTGCTGGTTGAGGTAGGTGGTGAGGCCGCGCCCGGCCGCGGCCAGGCGTTGCATCTCCATGACATGGAGCAGGCCGGGATGCTGGCGGTCGTAGCGATAGCTGGCGCCGTCGGCGAAGCGCAGCACGATCCAGTCCGGGCCGCTGTCGTAGGCGACCACCCCGGCATGGCCGCTCCGGTTGCCGTAACGATGCATTGCGGTTCCTCCGGGACTTGGCCGCTCGCCGGCGAGCGCCGACACTATGGCGTACCGCTTATGGCGACGAGCTAACACCCCGTACACCCCGCCGATGGTATTGGTGTCGCCCCGTTCTGCGCAGCGTCCGCATCGGCGGACGGCAGGCCCCCAAACCCCAGAGGAGACATGCCCATGAATGCCAGCCCGACCAATACCGAGAACCTCAAGGACAACCTGAGCGAAGCCGGCGCGCACCTGAAGTCCGCGGCCAGCTACGCCGGCGAAGCGATCAAGGGCGCTGCCGGTGCCGCCGGCGAGGAACTGAAGCTGGGCAAGGCCAACGTCAAGGCCGAGCTGTCCGACAGCGCCCTGTCCGGGTTGGCGGCGGCCGAGTTCGGCGGCGCGGCAGCGAAGGAGCAGGTGGACGTGCTGCTGGACAAGGGCCGCGACCTGATCGACAGCGCTGCCGAACTGATCCGCGAGCGCCCGCTGGCTTCGTTCGGCGTGGCCTTCGCCACCGGCTGGATCATCGCCAAGCTGGCGCGCAGCGGCGGCGACAAGTAAGCCGCGCGTGAGCGAGGAGCAGGCCCGCACCGACGGCGCCGCGGCAGACGCCGCGGCCGCACCGTCGCTGGAGGAGTCCTTCCGCGCGCTCGGCACGGCCGGACGCGAAGGACTCACCGCCACCCTGGACACCGGCCGCGCCCTGCGCAAGCTGGTGGCCGCGGACTTCGCCCTGGCCCGTGCCGCTCTGGCGCGGGCCTTCGTGTGGATGACCGTGGCGGTGGCGTTCGGCGCCTCGGCCTGGATGCTGCTGATGGGCGCGATGATCGCCTTGCTGCAGCGCATGGGCTGGTCGTGGCTGGCATCGATCTCGGCGACCGCGGCCTTCAGCCTGGTGGTCACTGCGCTCGGTGCCTGGCAGGCGCTGCGCTATTTCGACATGAGCAAGCTCGACGCCACCCGCCGCCAGTTGGCCAAGCTGGGCATCGGCGGCGACGACGAGGACGGCGACAAAGACGTCGCCAAGGGTGAGGCCACGCCATGAGCCTGCGGCAATTGCAGCACCGTATCGCCCGCGCCGAAGCGGTGCTGGAAGGACGCCAGGAGCAGGTGCGCACGCACTGGACGACCTTGCAGCAGGTCTGGCGCGAAGGTTGGACGCCATGGCGGATCGTGATCGTCGGCCTCGGCACCGGCTTCCTGGTCGGGCGCGCCGAACCGGCGGCGGTGGTCGGCAAGCTCGGCGGTGCACGCTGGCTGCAGATGCTCAGCGCGGTGTCGAGCCTGATCAACGCCACCACCGCCAAGAGCGCGTCCGATAACGCCGAGCGCGCCTCCGACGATGCGGAAGAGGCCGCGGACACGGCACAGGACGCGGCGGTGGATGCCGCCACCCAGACGCCGCCGCCCGCCACACCGGTTCCGCCCTCCCCTGCTCGTCCGCAGCCGGTGCGGCCGCCGACGGCCTCGCGCCCCGGGCACCCGGCCGCCGCGGAAGCGGCGACCGACCTGTCCGAGCGCTAGGGCGAGCCCGCGGTGTAGGAGCGGCTTCAGCCGCGACGGGGCGTTCCCGGTAAAGCCTGTCGCGGCTGAAGCCGCTCCTACGACGGACTCTGCAGCCGCTGTGATGACGGCGCCGCCACGCCGCGCGCACGCGACGGCCACGCGGTCTTGATACCGCGCCGGCCACGATCGGCCTACACTTCGCTTCCTTTCCGACGCCGTTCGGCGCGTGCACTGCGGCGCGCGGCGCGGCCACCGCATCGCAGGTTCGATGAGCACAGTTCCCGATCCCGCGGCCGTCGCCGACGACGCGCCGCACGGCACCCTGCCGCCGCCGCCCGCACCGCGTCCGCGCGGACCGGTCTCGCTGGTGGTGCTGGCCACCCTGGCGGTCTGCTACACCCTGTGGGCCGCGCAGGACGTGATCCTGCCGATCCTGCTTGCGGCCTTCTTCGCCCTGGTCGGCAACCCGATCCTGCGGATGCTGCAACGGCTGTACCTGCCGCGCTTCCTGGCCGCGCTGCTGGTGCTGCTGTCGGGCATGGCGGTTGCGACGACGCTCACCGTGCAGCTGGCAGGCCCCGCCGCCGAGTGGGCGCAGCAGGCGCCGGCGCAGCTGCGCCACCTGGCCACCCAGGTGCGCGATCTGACCAAGCCGATGCAGCAGGCCAACCAGGCCGCGGAAAACTTCGCGCGCGCCGCCGGCGGCGAGAGCGGCCGCCGCGTGCAGGTGATCCGCACGCAGATGGACGATCCCTACAAGGCGCTGGTGCGGACCCCGCGGCTGGCCGCCTCGGCGCTGGCCGTGGTGCTGCTGACGTTCTTCTTCATGGTGTTCGGCGAGAACCTGCAACGCCATGCGATCGCGTTGCTGCCCAGCCGCCAGCAGCAGAAGTTCACCACCGAGATCCTGCGTTCGATCGAACGCGAGGTTTCGCGCTACGTGTTGACCATCACCGTGATCAACACGCTGGTCGGCCTGATCTTCGCCGGCATCCTGATCGTGCTGAAGATCCCGCCGCAGGAAGCGCTGCTGTGGGGCACGGTAGTGGCGCTGCTGAACTTCGCGCCGTACGTGGGGCCACTGATCGGCGCGGTGCTGATGCTGCTGATGGGCTTCGTCGCCTTCCGCGATCCGCTGAGCGCGGCGCTGCCGGCGATCCTGTACCTGGCCCTGCACACCCTGGAAGGCCAGGTGGTGACGCCGATCGTGCTCGGCCGGCGCATGGCGATCTCGCCGCTGATGCTGATCCTGGCGCTGATGCTGTTCGGCTGGCTCTGGGGCATGATCGGCCTGCTGCTGGCGGTGCCGCTGCTGGTGTGCATCAAGATGGTGCTGGCGCGGGTGGACGGCATGCAGCGCTGGGCGCGGCTGCTGGAGTGAGAAGGGAGTCGGGAGTCGGGAGTCGGGATTGGGGATTGGTGGAAGCGCGCGGGTAATGTCTACCGGGCACGGCCATCGTAGGCCTCGGCGCTTGGCGTAAAATGCGCCGGTGACTTCCATGCCCTCCTTCCCCGTCCGCGCGATCACGCTGGATCTGGACGACACCCTGTGGCCGTTCGCGCCCATCGGTGCGCGCATCGAGCAGGTGCTGCACGACTGGCTGCTGCAGCACAGCCCGGCCACCGCCGCGCGCTTCCCGGTCGCGGCGATGCGGCAACTGCGCGAAGAGGTGTTCGCCGCGAACCCGCACCTGCATCACGACCTCAGCGAACTGCGCCGGCTGACCCTGCGCCGTGCGCTACAGGACAGCGGTGCCGATGAAGCGTTGCTGGAGCCTGCGTATGCGGTGTTCCATGCCGCGCGCAACCAAGTGGAGTGCTATCCGGACAGCATCGCCGCGCTGGAGCGCATCGCCGCGCGCGTGCCGATGGTGGCGCTGAGCAACGGCAATGCCGACCTGGCCACGATCGGCCTGGACCACCATTTCGCCTTCCAGCTCAGCGCCCGCGAACACGGCGCAGCCAAGCCGGACCCGGGCATCTTCCGCGCCGCCTGCGCGCGCCTGGGCCTGCCCTGCGCGCAGGTGCTGCACGTGGGCGACCACATCGAGATCGACGTGGTCGGCGCGATGCAGGCCGGCCTGCGCGGCTGCTGGATCAACCGCGACGCGCAGGCCTGGCATCCGTCGACCCCGCCCGACCTGCACTTCGACACCCTCACCGGCCTGGCCGACTGGCTGGACGCGACCCAGCCGGCCGCCGCGGCGCGCGCCTGATTCGCGCGCCCTCGCCCGCCGGTCCTCTCCCCCTTTCAAGGATCCGCTGATGTCCCTGCCGACCGGCTTCACCGACGCCTCCCCCCACGCCCTGCCGCTGTACGTGCTCGACCGCGAACACCTGGCCGAATGGCGCGCAGCGCAATCGCCGGCCTGGGTGGCGTGGATGGATACCCAGCAATTCATGGCCGCGCCGGGCAGCGTGCTGCTGCTGCCGGGCGCCGACGGCGTGGCCGCCGCGGTGCTGGGCGTCGGCGATCGCGGCGATGCGTATGCCTACGCGCATGCGCCCTTCGCGCTGCCGGCCGGCAGTACCTGGCGGGTGGAAACGGCGCTGGACGCGGACACGCTGGCGGCGCTGCACCTGGGCTGGGGCCTGGGCAGCTACCGCTTCGCCCGCTACAAGCAACCGCCGCGGCTGCCGGCGCACTTGCTGGCCACGCCGCAGGCCGAAGTGCGCGACCTGATCGCCGCCAGCCTGCGCGTGCGCGACTGGGTCAACACGCCGACCGAGCACATGGGGCCGGAGCAACTGGAAGAGGCCGCACACGCGATCGCGCACGAACACGGCGCGCAGTTCGAGAGCATCGTCGGCGACGCGCTGCTGGAGCAGAACTTCCCGGCGATCCACGCAGTCGGCCGCGCCTCGCACCGCGCGCCGCGGCTGCTGGTGCTGCGCTGGGGCGAGGAGGCGCATCCGCACGTGGCGCTGGTCGGCAAGGGCGTGTGCTTCGACACCGGCGGCCTGGACCTGAAGCCGGCCGACGGCATGCGCAACATGAAGAAGGACATGGGCGGCGCCGCACACGCGCTGGCGCTGGCCGGACTGGTGATGGCGCAGCGCCTGCCGCTGCGGCTGACCGTGCTGCTGCCGGCGGTGGAAAACGCCGTGGGCCCGAATGCGTTCCGCCCGGGCGAGGTCATCGCCACCCGCCAGGGCACCAGCGTGGAGATCGACAACACCGACGCCGAAGGCCGCCTGGTGCTGTGCGATGCGCTGGCCTATGCCGGCGAGCAGCGCCCCGACGCGATCCTGGATTTCGCCACCCTGACCGGTGCCGCGCGCATCGCCCTGGGTCCGGATCTGCCGGCGCTGTTCTGCAACGACGACACGCTGGCGCAAGCCTGGATCGCCGCCGGCGAGCGCACCCGCGATCCGGTCTGGCGCATGCCGCTGTGGCGCCCTTACCTGCGCTACCTCACCAGCTCGGTCGCCGACCTGGCCAACGCTGGCTCGCGCATGGCCGGCGCGGTGACCGCGGCGCTGTACCTGGAGCGCTTCGTACCGGCGCGGCAGGCGTGGGCACACCTGGACGTGTACGCCTGGAACGACAGCGACCGCCCCGGCCGCCCGGCGGGTGGCGAAGCACTGGCGCTGCGTTCGGCGTACGCCATGCTCAAGGCGCGTTACGCGGGGTAAGCCCCGTTCGATGCGGCTGTGCGGCCGAGGTCGCGCAGGCTGGCGCTGCTGCGCCGGTGGCTAGGCAACAGCACGCGGTTCATTGCCGCGCATGCATCTGGTGCAGGAGCCACTTCGGCTGCGATGCGGCGGTGTGCGGTTTGGTCGCCTTCGGATGCCGTCGGGACTGAAGTCCCTCCCACAGTGTCTCCGTCGCGCCGGCCGCGCCCTCGTAGGAGCGGCTTCAGCCGCGACGCGCAATGGTGTGAGCAGCGTGGTTGGCTTCGGACGCCGTCGGGACTGAAGTCCCTCCCACAATGCACCGCCACATCGGTCGTGCGCGTGTGGGGAAACGAAGATGGGAAGCCGCTGTTGCGATTCCCCATTCCCCATTCCCCATTCCCCATTCCCCCGCCTCAACCCGCCAACGCCTGCAGCGAATCGCGTTCGATGCCGGCGTAGATCGCGAACTCGTCGTGCACCGTCGCGCCCAGTGCCTGCTCGAACGCGGCGCGGTTGGCGTGTGCGGCGTAGGCGCGCTGTTCGCCGCCGCCGAGGTTGGACTGGAAGATGCCGGCGGCGCTGACCGGCAGGAAGTCCTCGTAGACGATCGGGTCGGCGCTGGCCAGGCCGTCGGCGATCAGCGCTTCGGCCGGCTTGCCGGCCAGGGCCGCAGCGCCCGCGGCGCGACCGGCATCGGTCAGGGCGTAGCGGAAATAACCCAGGCCCTCGCGGCGCAGGGTGGCGTAGTCGTCGGGGAAATCGGCGAAGGCCGCCTGCAGGCGCGTGGCGTAGTCGGCACCGGCGCTGCCATCGGCGGCGCGTGCACGTTCCAGCAACGCGTCGTACAGCGCGCGGCCCTTCGGCGTCAGGGCCAGACCGCGCTGCTCGATCTCGCCGAACCGCGCGGTGTGGGTGCCGGCCTCGGCGCCGTCCGCGCCCGCCGGGAAGCGTACGGTTTCCTCCAGGGCCTTGAAGCTGGTCTGGCGCAGCAGGATCGGGCAGGCGCGGCGCGGCGGGCCTTCGATCACTGCCTTGGCGTCGATGCCCCGGCGCAGCATCTCCGCCTGCGCGGCATCGATGTCCAGGGTGCGCGGCGTCAGGTGGTTGATGTGCGGGCCGTGGAAGCTGACCACGTCGGCGATCAGCTTGTGCGCCTCGCTCAGCGCGCGGTAGGTCGGCAGGCTCACGGTGGCATCGCTGTGCCAGCGGAAGGTTTCCAGCGCCTCGGCGACGAAGCGCTGCGCATCGGCCTCGCCCAGGCCGCCGTCGCGTTCGCACTGCGCGATCAACGCGAGCGCGCCGTCGGTGAAGATGCGCCGCTTGGCGAGGATCTGCGCGGCCTGTTCGCGCAGTGCCGGGTCCTCGATCAGCTCCAGGCGCAGCAGCGAGGTGAACACGCGGAATGGGTTGCGCGCCAGCGACGCGGCGTCCAGCGGACGGAACGCGGTGGAGTGCACCGGCACGCCCGCCACCGACAGGTCGTAATAGCCCACCGGCGCCATGCCCATCACCGCGAACAGGCGGCGCAGCGTGGCCAGTTCCTCGGCGGTGCCGACACGGATCGCGCCATGCCGTTCCTGATCCAGCCGCGCGCGCTCGTCGTTGCGCTGCAGTTGCGCCTCCAGCGCCGGGTCCGCGGCCAGGGTCTGCGCATTGACCTGCGCCACCAGCTCCATCAGCGTGCCGTACAGCGGCACCTCGGTGCGGTACATGTCGGACATGGCCTGCGCGAACAGGCTGCGGATAGCGTCGGGCGAAACGAAGGCGTTGGTCATCGGGCGGTCCGGGACGGCGGTGGCGCCGGCGGCAGGACCGGCAGAACGCCTATTCTCGCGCTGTGGCGGCGGCGCGGCCAGTGTGGATGAATGGGCGGCGCGTACCGGTGCGGCACGGAAGTGGCCGGCACCGCTGTCTCCTTCTCGCGCCGGGAGAAGGTGCCCCGCAGGGGCGGATGAGGGTCCGGGCGCAGCCTCGTGCACCCAAACTGCCTGAGGCGCTGCGCGCCCCGACCCTCACCTCAACCCCTCTCCCGGGGGAGAGGGGCTTGTGTGTGCTGACGTTGATGCATCCCTGTGCCTGCATGCCGTGCAGGGCAACGGGACGTTCGCGCAACGACATGGGCGCACGTGCAGGCGGCCGCCCCGTGTCGTCGTGCTGCACCGCGCCTATTTCGTGCGCGCAGATCCGTCCTGCGGCTGCGCCGCGGCGCGGTCGCGTGCGGCGCGGTCGCCCAGTTGCCGGCGCAACAGCGCGTCCAGCACGATCGGCCGGTCCCAGTGGTCGTAGCTGGCGACGATGGCATGGCGCAGCGCGCGGTAGGCCAGCGAACCGGGCGGCGCGTCCATGTCGCTCGCCACGGTCGCCCAGCCGGCCGGGACGCCGGCGGCCGTGCGCGCGCGCACCACCTCGCGGTAGGGCCGTCCCGCCGCCTTGGCGAGGAACGCGGCGACATAGACATCGCGCGGCGGCCAGCGCCGCTCGCGCAGCAGCACCTCGGCGTAGCCGCGCGGCATCTGTGCGTAGCGCACCACCTCGTCGAGGAAACTGTCGGGGTAGCGCGCGGCGTAGCGGTCGATATCCAGCAACTGGCGATCGATCCAGGCATCGTCGGTGCCGGGCACCTCGACCGGTGCCGCATCCCCACCCTCGGAGGCAGGGGCGCGCGCGGGCGCCGCCGCCCCCTGCGCCATGGCCGGGCCGGCAGCCAACAGGGCAGCGCACAGGAACAGACCGGCAGGAGACGGAAGCAGACGCATGCGTCGATTCTGCCGGAGGCCGTGGGCTCTGTCAGCGCGGCACGCTGGCAGGGATGTGCACCGCGGGCTCGGCGGTGTCGCGGCTGAAGCCGCTCCTACGCGACACAGCCAGCGGCCGGTGATGCCAACGCCGCTGGGCGAGGGATCCACTCAGCCCCGCTGCAGGCTCACCGCATGCCGGTTGAGATCCGCCACCGCCTGCGGCCAGTCCGCGGCCGCGGCCACTTCGCGCAGGCGCGGTTCGTCGGCCGACAGCCCGTGCTCGGCCTCGTGCGCCCAGGTGGTGGTGTACGGCGTATGGATGCCCCAGCCGCCGAGCGCGATCACCGGCTCCACGTCCGAGCGCAGCGAGTTGCCGATCATCACGAAACGCTCGGCGCCGATGCCGAATTCGGACAGCACCCTGGCATAGGTCTGCGGGTCCTTCTCCGATACCACCTCGATGCGCGGGAACAGGTCGCCCAGGCCGGACTGCGCGATCTTGGCTTCCTGGTGGAACAGGTCGCCCTTGGTGATCAGCACGATCTCGAACTCGGCGGCGATCGCCGCCACCGCTTCGCGCACGCCGGCGATCACCTCCACCGGATGCTGCAGGGTGGCGCGGCCGATCTCGACGATGCGCCCGATGTCGCGCGCGGAAATGCGCGCCTCGGTCAGCTCGATCGCCGCCTCGATCATCGACAGGGTCATGCCCTTCACTCCATACCCGAAGACCTTGAGATTGCGGCGCTCCACCGCCAGCAGATGCTGCAGGGTGGCGGTGTCATGCAGGTCCAGGTACTGGCCGAGGATGGCTTCGAACGCGGCCTCGGCGTCGCGGTAATAGTCCTCGCTCTTCCACAGGGTGTCGTCGCCGTCGAAACCGACCAGGGCGATGGGAGAGGAGCGCAGAGCGGTGGGCGTGGGCATCGGCCAAGCATAGCAGCGCCGCACAGACGGCCGTAGGACATGCGGTGCTGCATCCCGTACAAACGCACGACGGCGGCCCGAGGGCCGCCGTCGTGTGGATCGCATTGCGCGCCACTGCGCGTCAGTCTTGATCGATTCGGTCCCGGCGGGCGGTGCGCGTCCTCATCGCCGCGCCACCGCCGCGCCGGTCCAGCTCCCGTTACTGGCCGCCGTTGCTGTCGCTGCCGGTGCTGCCGCCGGTGGCCGCACCGCCCTGCTGCTTGGCGACGTAGGCCTTGTATTCGTCCGGGGTCAGCTTGCCGTTATGGTCGGTGTCGGCCTGGGCGAAGATCTGGCTGAGGCCGGCGTTGACCTGCGCCTCCTGCTTGCTGATGGCGCCGTCCTTGTCGGCGTCCACGTCGGCCCAGGTCTGGGCGCCGCCCGAGGCCGCACCGGCCTGTCCGCTCTGGCCGGTGGCGCTGGTGGACGACTGCGTCTGCGCCTGCGCGGCGGCGTCGGCCTGCGCATCCTGGGCGAAGGCCGGCAGGGCCAGCGCGGCGGCGAGAATGGCGGCGGTACCGATCAGCGGGGTGCGGGTGCGGATGTTCATGGGTGGATTCTCCTTGGCGTTCGGTTTGGCTCTCGGTGTGGCATGTCCGGTCGATTCCGGAACACGGCGCTACCGTGCCGGCCTCAGACTGAATCCATTCCCTGTCGAAAATCGCCGCAAAACGGATCGTTAACCACGGCGCTCCTGCGGCGCGCTACCGAACTGGTTAGGATTCCGTCAGCAAGCAGTAAGGCGTCCATTCGAGACGTTTGGATTGCAGAAAGAAAACGTCTGTTTCAGCGTGTTTCGTGACCACCGTCGCCGACGTTTTCGCTTGAACGCGCCCTGAACACGATCCACGCCAGGGCCACGCCGGACAGCGCGCCGGCCACCTCCAGCACCACCCGCGAACCCAGTTCGTCCGGATCGTGGATGCTGGCCAGGGCGATGCGCGCGTACAGCGGCGACTCCAGGCGCACGATGCTGGTGTAGAACAGGTTCCAGCAGTCGATGCCGGCCGACACCGCCACCGCGATCAGGCACGCGCCGCCGAGTTGCTGGCCCTCGGACCAGCCCAGCCGCCGGCCCAGCCACTGCCACAGCGCATACACCAGGAAACCGACCGCCAAGGCGATCAGCCCGGCTTCCAGGGAGCCCAGCAGGCCGAAGTGCAGCGGCAGGTTCATCGGGTGTCCTCGGTCGGCAAGGACGCAAGTCTAGAGGCTGTCGCGCATCGGCGTGCGGCGCGCCGCGCCGGCGCGCGGATCAACTGGCGTTTTCGGCGATCGCGCTCACCACCGGCGCGCCGTCCTCGTCCCAGCGCACCGTCATCAGCATCGGCTTGCAGCACACCTGGCAGTCCTCCACGTATTGCTGCACGTCCACCGACGGATCCAGGGCGACGTCGATCCATTCGCCACAGTAAGGGCATTGCAGGTCGACGAACTGGTGGGTACCGGTCATGGGCGAGTCCGTGGCGATGGGAGGGAGACGCTAGCGCACCGGCACGTCGAAGGCGACGCCGGGACTGGGCTCGGGCTGGAAGGTGTAGTGCCACCATTCCATCGGGTAGTTGACGAAGCCGCGCGCGGCCATCGCCTTCAGCAATTGCTGACGATGCGCGCGCTGGGTGGCGTCGATGGCCGGCGTGTCGGTGTGCGCGCTGGGGTCGAAGAAGTCGAAGCCGGCGCCCATGTCCAGCGCGCGGCACGCGCCCTGGCGGCAGTCCAGCAGGCCCAGGTCGACGGTGGCGCCGCGGCTGTGGCCGGAGTGTTCGGCGATGTAGTCGCCGAGCAGCACGCCCTTGTCGAGCTTGGGGTAGTAGCGCGCCTTGGCCACCTGGTCCTGCGGATCGCGCGCCCAGGCGACGAAGGCGCGGACCGAGCGCTGCGGCCGGTAGCAATCGAACACCTGCAGGCGGTAACCCTTGGCATGCAGGTCGCGTTGTACCTGCGCCAGGGCCTTGGCCACCGGTGCCAGCAGATAGCACTTGGGTGCGTCGTAGCCGGGCACCGGGCGACCGGTGAAGTTGTCGTGGCCGGCGTAGCGGATGTCCATCGCGATGTCCGGCGCCAGCGTGTGCACGTCGACCAGTCCCGCCTGTTCCGGCGTGGTCGCCGGCGAAGTGGTGGGCTCGGCGGCGAGCGCGGCAGGCGCGACGACGAGCGCGAGCGCCAGGCCCACTGCGCGCAGTGCGCCAGGCCGGGCCCAGGTGCGCGAGGAACGGTGGTAGTCGGAGCGGCGGTCATGCGACATGTACGCAGCATAGGCCATGGCCGCGGCCGCTGTCCTGCCGCGCGCCTGCAACTACGCGCGATGCGAACTGCGCAATGCATGGCGGCCAGCGGCGCGTGCCGATGACCGCCCTGCGCAGCGCGACTCAGCGCCCGGGCGTCTGCGCCTGGGTCTGGGTGCGCTGCTGGTCCTGCACCTGCCGCTCCTGCGCCTGGCGCTGGGTTTCGGCCGCCAGTTGCTGCTGGCTCTGCTCCAGCGGCACGGCCGCCGCCTGCTGGCGGTCGACATAGGCGCGATGCACGTCGTGCGCGTTCTCCGGATTGCGCTGCACGGCGATCATGCCGCGGCCATCGGTGCTGGCGACCAGGTCGTCGATGCGCGACATGCCGCTGACCTTGGCCTCGAACGCCAGCTGCCCGGCCGCCCGCTGCATGGACTCGCGGTCGCCGTAGCCACCGTTGCGCCCCTGCTTTTCCAGCTGCGCGACCGCTTGATCGAACAGCGGACTGTCGCGCCGCATCTGCTCCACGCCCTGCTGCCGCTGCACGCTACGCTCGATCGCGGCCAGCGTCTCCGGGCCGGCCTTGCCGTCCACGCCCTTCAGGTGCTGGTCCTGCTGGAACTTCTCCACCGCCGCTTCGGTCTTCGGCCCGTAGGTGCCGATCGCATCCTTGGCCTCCAGGTAGCCGAGCGTGGCCAGTTTCTCCTGCAGGCCCTTCACCGCCTCGCCCTGCGCATTGCGCGCCAGCACGCCGTTGTGCGCGGCCGGCTCGCGATGGCCGTCGTGCGGCTTCGGCGCGGTGTGCCCGTCGCGCTGCTCGCCGGGCTTGGCGACGGTCTTGCCGAGGTCGGCCAGCTTGAGCAGGTCGGCCTTCTCGTTCTCGGCGCGGTTCTGCAGCGAGTCCAGGGTCTTCTGCTTGTGCACCCGCGGGAACAGCTCCTTGACGTGCTCGGCCTTGTAGTCCTGCACCGCGCTGACGATCTCCTTGTCGGAAATCTTTGACAGATCCGCCTGCTTGCCGAACTTTTCCTCCATGGCGCGCAGGAACACGCCGGACCCGCCCGGCTTCTTGTCGCTGCCGGGGCCGTACTGGACCGCGGTGCTCCACATGGCATCCTGCACCGCCGGACCGCGGTCGGACAGGTCCATGCCCTTGTCCTTGAGCCGGTCGACCAGTTTGTCGAAGTGGGTGCGCTTGATGTAGTCGTGCTGTTCCTGGCCGAAGCCGGGGTCGGTCTTGGCCAGTTCCTTCCACTTGGCGCTGAAGGCGTCCGAACCCGGCTTGAGGCCGGCGAAGTCGTCGCCGTACTTGCTTTCCTTGACGAAGGCAGCGACGGTGCCGCCGTTGATGACCTTGCCCTCACGGGTCGTCGTCTGCGAGGTCATCTGGTACGAGCCGTAGGACACGCCGCCCGGGTCGTCGACGCCGGAGGACACGGTCGACGCGCCGCGGCCGCCGGTCTCGTAGTGCTTGGAGGTCTGGCCCAGTTCCCAATCCTTGTCGCTCATCGCGTTCTCCTTGGCAGGACGCGCGGCGTGGAAGGCGCCGCGCGTCGGGGTTCAATGCAGAGGGTGAAATCAGTGCGCTTCGAGTTCGTCGGCGCGGCGTGCGGTCATTTCCAGGCGGCATTCGGCCGCATCCACGCGCTCGGCCTGGCCGCCGTCCGGATCGGCGACGCACTTCTCGTCGCGCTCGGCGATCCACTTGCGCTGCCGCTCGCGCAGCGCATGCTGCTCGGCCTCGCCCAGCTTGGCCATCGCCGCCTTGTAGGCGGTGTTGAGGCGCTGGTCCTGGTAGGCGTGTTCGTCGGAAATGCAGTCCAGCATCGCCGGGGTCGCGCCGCCGGCGGCGGTGATGCAGGTGTCGTAGGACGGTCGCAGCACGGGGGAATCTCCTGAAGCGGTGGAAGGGCTGGGTGGCGCAGCCGGTGCAGACGGCGTGGCCGCGCCCGCGTCGGCCTGGGTACCGGCAGCGTGCGCGGCGGCAGGGGACGCGGCGGCCGCAGCGTCCGCCGCCGGAGCGGCCGGCGCCTGCGTCTGGCTGGGCGTGGAAGACGGCGCACTGCACGCGGCGGCGGCCACGCACAACAGCAGCAGGGAAGAGCGTTGGAACGCCTTGGCGATGGCCATGGTCGGAATGCGTCCTTGTCGTTTGCGCGAGCGGGAAGGCGAGGTTCTAATCGATCGTCGTGCACCCTGTCCATCGCACGCCGCGATGGCAGGTGATCGTGTTTGGCCGGCGTTGGGCAATGTCGCGCCGGCGCATGCACGGCGGTCTTGCGCAGCGATCGGCATCTCCGCGCACGACCGCCGCCGCACGAAGCGCGACGGCGGCCGTTGCCGCGAGGCCGATCAGCGCGGCGACTGGGTCTTTTCGCGTTGCGGGTCGGGCTGCTGCGCCTGCTCCTGCGCCTGCCGCTGGGTTTCGGCGGCCAACTGCTGCTGGCTGCGCTCCAGCGGCACCGCCGCGGCCTGCTGCCTGTCCACGTAGGCGCGATTGACGTCGTGCGGATTGTCGGGATTGCGCTGCACGGCGATCAGGCCACGGCGGTCGCCGCTGGGCACCAGGTCGTCGATGCGTTGCATGCCACTGACCTTGGCCTCGAACGCGACCTGGCCGGCGGCGCGCTGCATCTCTTCGGCGCTCTTGAAGCCGCCGTTGGGGCCCTGCTTCTGCAGGTGCTCCAGGGCCTGCCTGTACAGCGGGTTGTCGGCCAGCGTCGCCGCGTCGGACTTGGCCTGCGCCGGCTGCCTGGCGATCGCCTCCAGGGTGGCCTTGTCGGCGACGCCGGTCGGCGCCAGGCCCTTCTCGCGCTGCAGGTTGGCGACCACTTCCTTGGTGCGATCGCCGTAGTAGCCGGTGCCGCTGAGCAGCTTGCCCTGGTCGTCCTTGATGCCCAGTTCGATCAGGCGCTGCTGCATCGCCTTGACGTCGGCGCCCTGCTCGCCCGGTTTCAGCGCCGTGCGCGGTTCCTGCGCGCCCTGCGTCTGCGCCTGGGTCTGCTGGCGGTCCTGCAACAGGTCGCGGCCCTTGGCCAGCGGATCGGAGGCGAACAGCTTGGCGTTGTGGTGCGTGGCCAGGTAGTCGTCCAGCGGCATGGTGTTGACGCCCTTGCTGCCGGTGGACTGGCTGACCAGCAGTTCGCCGCTCTTGGGATCGCGCACGACCATCATGATGTGGTCGATGCCCTTCCAGTGCTCGTGCGCGGTCTTGCCCGAGTCCACGCCGATGACCATGCCTTCCTTCAACGCGCCGGGCTTGAACACGTCCTTGCCCTCCAGCAGCACGCCGGAGCTGTCGTAGGCCTTCTTGACGATCTCGCCGGAGCCGGTCATGCCCTGCACCAGCATGTCCTTCTGGGTGAACACGTCGCGGCCGGCCTTGCGGTTGATCTCGTTCATCGTCGCGTTCTGCAGCTCGGTCACCCAGCCGGAACAGTCGATGTAGCCCTGCGACAGATGCTTGCCGTCCACGCCCGGGTGGTAGTACTTGCTGCTCTTGACGTTGATCGCGTACTTGACGTCGTCGTGCTTGACGCCCAGGTCATAGGCGGCGGTCAGGGCGATGCCGTCGTGGCCGCCCTGCTTGCCGCCGGCCGTTGCCGGCGTGCGCGCGGGCGCCGGCGCGGCCTGGCCCTCGGCGAGCGGCTTGATGCCCTTTTCCGGGATCGCGATGTGGTCGTACTTGGCGTCCCAGTACTTCACGAAGGCCTTGGCCATGTCCTGGTCGGACAGCTTCTTGAAGTCGGCCAGCGAGGTGCCGGTGTAGGCCTGGAACTGGCGCGCGCCCTGCGCGTCCTTTTCGCCGGGCACGTTGTTGAGGATGTTGGCGCGGGTGCCCTTCAGTTCGAAGTGGCCGGTGGCGATGGCGGCCTGGATCGAGCGGTAGCCGCCGGCGCCCTGCTGGTGCGCCATGTACATGTCCAGGCCGTCGGGCTGCGCGTTGCCGGACAGGTAGGGGCGGCCGTCGCGCTCATGCTGGCGGGTCAGGCTGTTGCGGTTGTCCTGGTACATGCGCGCGGCGGCATCGGTGTTGGCTACCGCATCGAGTTCGCGGCCACGGATGCCGTAGGCGCTGGCGGCGCCGGGCGTGAACTGGAACAGGCCCTTGGCGCTGTTGGGACCGCGACTGGCCTGCTCGTCGAAGCGGCCGCCGGTTTCGATGTAGGCGAAGCGCATGAAGTCGTCGACCGGAATCTGCCGCTGCCTGGCTTCCCGCTCGATGATGTCGAGATTCTCTGCCTTGGTGGTATCGCGTGCCATCTCGTGTAACTCCTTGAGGTTGAGGTACGGCCATCGCGGCCGCCTGGGTCAACCGAGCTCGTCCATGAGCTTGTTAGTGCGCGGTCAACAGAACGATTGCGTACTGCGGAACATCGGGTGCTGCGTCCAGCGGCGCGCCGCCGCGCGCCGCCGGGGTCATGCGTCGGGCGTGGGACGGTACTGGCCGCTGTCCGGGTCGTAGGCGTACTGCAGCACGTCGCTGCCATCGAGCAGGCGTGCACGGCCGGGACCGGCGATGGCGGTGCCGTGCAGCGCCACCCGCAGCGCCGGCATGGGCTGGCCGGGCAGCGCCTGGAATTCCAGGGTGCCGGTGCTGGAGACGTGCGGCACCACGCCATCCGGATCGCTGGCCGCCTCGTTGTCCTCGCCGGCCGCGACCGTGCCGCAATAGACCCAGCTGCGGTAATCGCCGAGGTCGTGCCGGTTCGGATCGAACACGAACAGCGCGAAGCCGGCCTCGGTGATGCCGTTGCCGAAGCGGGTGGTGGGCATGGCCAGCAGCAACCGGCCATTGCCCAGCGCATGCTGCTGCGGCGCGCGGCTGGTATCAAACGCATCGGCGCGCGCGTAGGCGCCGAAACTGCCGATGTAGCGCTGCGCGTGCAGCACCATCCACGGCCGCTCGCCGCCGGGCGTGGTCAGCAGGAAGGTGGCGGCACCGAGCGAGACGCCCTCGCCCGGGTTCGGGAAGGTTTCCGCATCGTCGATGCCGTAGTGGCCCGGCGTGGCGTAGCTGAAACCCGTGTAGTACTGCTTGCCTTCCAGCTCGAGATGCTGGCCGCCCCAGAAATTCACCACGGCGCCGTTGTCGATCTCGTAGGACACGGCGCCATCGCCGTCCCAGCCGTAGATCAGGTACAGCACGCTGCCCGCATCGGGTGGCGCTTCGGGAGCGGCGGCGCGCTTGTTGTCGTTCGACATGTCCAGAACATCCTGTATTCGGTGAAGAAGCCGAGGGAGCCCACCCGCACCGTCCGCCACGCCCTGCTGCCGCGTGCGCCATGGCGCAGACGCGCATGGCACGGACGCGACGCCCCGGCATGGACGATGCTGCCGGCAGGCGCGAGTTCGGACGGAACGACGGTGACGTGCACTGCGGCCCCGAGCAGGGGCGGTGATGGCGGTCGCGCATGGCGAACCGCACGCCGGCAATCCACACCGGCATCTTCGGGCGAGTGCAGCATCCCATGCCGCTCGCGAATGACTCGCCTGATCATCAGGCCCCGTGGGGCGCATCTTAAACCAGGTCCCTCGCCCGAAACCACCGCCGCCGCGCGCGCCGCGTCACGTCCCCGCGCCGTCCGTTCAGCGGTCCAGCGGCGGGGTGTATTGCTGCTTGGCGGGGTCGTAGGTGTAGGTGACGGCGTCGGCCGGGCCCAGCGTGCGGACCTTGCCCGGCCCTTCCACCGCCGTGCCCTGCAGGGCGATCCGCAGCGACGGCACAGTGCCGCTGGCCGGCGGCACGAAGCTCAGCGTGCCGGTGCTGGTGGCGCACTTCATGGTGCCCTGGTCGTCGCAGGCGGCGCTGTTGTCCTCGCCTGCGGCGACCGTGCCCAGGTACACCCAGCCCTTGTAGTCGCCCAGGTCGTTCTTGTTCGGGTCGAAGGTGAAGATCGCGAAGCCGGCGCTAGTGATGCCGTCGGCAAAGCGGGTGGTCGGCAGCGCCAGCAGCAGGTGGCCGTCCTGGGTGGGGGTGCTCTGCGGCTTGCGCTGTTCGTCCAGGGTGTCGGCCTTGCCGTCGGAGCCGAAGTCGCCGGCCCAGCGCTGCGCGTGGAACAGGGTCCAGGTCGGCTTGCCGCCGGCGCTGTCGAGCACGTAGGTGGCCTGGCTGATGCTGACGGTGGCGGCCGGATCGGGCATGTCCTGGTCGCCGCCCTGGTCGCCGGGCTTGGCGTACTTGCCGCCGGTGGCGTTGGCGAACCCGGTGTAGTACTGCTTGCCGCCGAGGTCGAAGCGATAGCCGTACCAGAAGCTGGCCACCGCGCCGTTGTCGATGGCATAGGACGCCGAGCCATCGCCCTTGGCGCCGTAGATGTCGGCCAGCACCTGGCCCGGCGCCGGCACCTCGGCGACGACCGGCTGTGCCGCCGCGTTCGTGTCGGCAGGCGCTGCGGGGGCGCTCGCCGTTGCCGGGGTCTGCGCCGCCGGCGCATCGGCAGCCTTGTCCTTGCACCCGCCCAACAGCAGGAAGGTGGCCGCCCACAGGGCCGTGGTTCCTCGCCTCATCGCACTGCGTCCTTTGGAGTCCGTTGGCGCGCGATGCTACCAAGAACCGCGGCGGCGCCAAGTGACAGGCGTGCACGCCGCCAGGACCGACGCTGGCGCCACGGCGCGCCGGCTCAGGGTGCGTCCGGCTCCATCGCCGGGACCGGCTGCGGCCGCGCCAGCAGCGGCTGGGTCAGCGCGTACAGGATGCGCAGGTCTTCGGCGTCGAAGTCGGTGGCGTCGTTGCCACGGTAGTGGTGGTGGAAGGCGCGCAGAGTCGCGGCGCGGTCGTCGACCGGATAGCCGATCAGCGCCAGCGCCTGCCACGGATCGAAGCCGGGCGGCGCCGGCGGCGTGTCGGCGGCTGGCCAACGGCCGAAGCCGGCCTCGGCCAGCCGCTTCCACGGGAACAGCGGACCCGGGTCGACCTTGCGCGAGGGCGCGAAGTCCTCGTGCCCGACCACCTGGCTGCGCGGGATGCGCAGGCGCGTGCACAGGTCCTCGAGCAGGATCAGCAGGCTGGCGATCTGTTCCTGCGCGAACGGGGTCTTGCCGTCGTTGTCCAGTTCGATGCCGATCGAGGCGGAATTGATGTCGGTGATGGTGCCCCAGCGTCCGGCGCCGCCGTGCCAGGCGCGATCCTGGTCGGCGACCAGTTGGTAGCGCGTGCCGTCGCGGCCGATCAGGTAGTGCGCGCTGACCTTGCCCCTGCTGTTGTGCGAGCGCAGCGTGTCCAGGCTCTGCTGTACCGAGTGCTGGTCGGTGTAGTGAATGACGATCAGGATCGGCCGGCGCGTGTCGTAGTTCGGCGACGGCACCCAGGTGGCCAGCGGATTGCGCTGCGGCGCGTGCGCGCAGGCCCCGAGCAGCGCCAGCGTGCCCAGCAGCAGCAGCCGGCGCACGGCGGATGGGGACGGCACGGGAACGCGGGTCATGGGCACATCCTGGTCGGGGACGCACAAGCGTACGCAATCGGTGCGGCGGCGGTGTGCAGGGGCACGTCGGCGCTCACCGCCGCGCGCTCAGAAGCGGTAGTTGAAGTTGACGGCCCACTGCCGCCCGATCGCGCTGTACACCCGCGGGAAGTACGGCCAGGTGGTGTAGGTGTCGTCGCGCGGGTGCAGCGCGTCGAACACGTTGAGCACGCTCAGGCCGACGGTGGCCTTGTCGGTGATCTGCTTGGCGAGGTCGAGGTTCCACACCAGGTAGGGCGCCACGCGGCCACGGTCGGCGTAGTCGGGCCGCGAACCGTAGCGGTAGCCGTACACGCTGGCCGACCAGTCGCCGCGGCTCCAGTTCGCACGCCAGTTGCTGCGCGTGCGGAACGCCAGGTAGTCGACGTCGTTCATCACGTCCACCGGGCGCGCGCCGGCGAACTGCGCCACCTCCATCCGCAGCACCCGGGTCAGCCCGCCCTGCAGGCCGAGCGTGCCCCAGGCGCCGAGGTCAAGGTCGTAGCGCAGGCTGGCGTCGATGCCATCGGTGCGCATCAGCGACTGGTTGATGGGGAAGGTCTTGAACGCGGTGATCTGGCCTTCGCTGGTCAGGTCGGTGCCGGGGCTGCGCGTGACCGCGTCCAGATAGAAGCGGCAGGCCGTCGAGGCGGTGTCCACCGCGGCGCCGGCGCGGTCGCGGCCGAGCAGGCAGTTGGCGTTGTTCTCCAGCAGAGTTTCGCTGGAGATGGCCTCGACCCGGCCCTTGAGTTCGATGCGGTAGTAATCGACGCTCAGCGACAGCGCCGGCAGCGCGTCCCACACCGCGCCGAGCGTGGTCGACTTGCCGGTCTCCTCGCGCAGCAGCGGATTGGAGGCCTGAGTGGAGAAGGTCTGGTACTCGTGCGCGCTCGCGCAGGCCGCCGACAACGGATCCAGGCCGTCGCGGCGGCACAGGTATTCGTCGACCACGGTGGGGTTGTTGGCGCTGGTGCCGGCATAGATCCACAGCAGGTCCGGCGCGCGGAAGCTGGTGGCGTGGCTGCCGCGCAGCAGCAGGGTGTCGAACGGACGCCACTCCAGGCCGGCCTGCCAGGTGGCTGCGCCATCGACCGCGGTGATGTCGTCGTAGGCGTCGTAGCGCGCGGCCAGGGTGGCGCTGAGCCGGCTGGCGATCGGCACGCGCAGCTCCAGGCCGGCCGCGTAGCGCTTGCGCGGGCCGCCGCCGGGGGTCTGGGTGAGGTTGTAGATGCGCTCGCTGCCGGTGTAGTCGACGGTGGTGCGCGGATCGGGCTGCAGGTCGTAGGTCTGCCGGGCGGCTTCGAGCACGGTGGCGATCTGCACCATGCCCGCCGGCAGCTCGAACAGGTCGCCGCTGACCACGAACTGGGCCTGGTCGGTGGCCGATTCGCCGCGGCTCACCACTTCGGTGGTGAGCTGCTGGTACAGCGCCGGGCTGCCGGGCGCGAACAACCGGTCCGGGCGCACGCGGCGGATTTCGGTGCCGTCCGGCCGATAGCCCAGCACCGGCCCGAAGTAGTAATCGCGCACCGCATTGGTGAGGAAGCGTGGGCGCCGCGTGGTGATGTCGTAGCGCGACAGCGACACGCTGGCGTCCCAGTCGAAGCGCCCGCCGAGCGCCTTGCCGCGCACGCCGGCGTTGAGGTTCCAGCTGCGCTCGTCGTAGTCGATGGTCTTGATCCCGCCCACCTCGTCCGGCAGGAAGATGCGCTGCGCGGTGACCAGCCCCAGGTCCGGATCGTAGGCGGTGAACGCGCCTTCGCCGATGTAGTAGTGGGTCTGGCTGGAGCTCTTGTCCTGCGAGCGGTTGGCCAGCAGTTGCGCATAGGCGACCACGTCGTGGCCGAGCTCGGCATCGCCGGCCAGGTAGGCCGAGGTCTTGCCGTAGCCGTTCTGCACCGAGCGCCCGGCGTAGTAGTCGAACGCGCCGCAGCGGTTGGGCGCGGCCAGGCTGTCGCTGGTGCGGTAGGGCCGGAACGCCGGATTGGTCGCGGTGCAGGCTGCCGCCAGCGCCTGCGGCGAGGTCGACAGCGTGCCCGCCTGCGGCCACAGATAGGTGCTGCCGCGGCGCAGGTACACGCCGGAGATCGACACGTTGGGCGAGCTGGGGTCGGCCTTGTTGGCAGGATGGTCGTCGTAGGAATCCATGAAGCTGCGCTGGCGCGCCACGATGGGTTCGCGGTCCAGCCGCTCGAAGGCGTAGGTGACACTCCAGCCGTCGCCGCGGCGCCCGCCGCTCCACTGCAGTTGCCCGGTATCGCCGCCGCCGCGGGTGGTGATGCCGGCGCGCACGCGCAGGCTATCGCCCTGGAAATCGCGCTTGGTGATGATGTTGACCACGCCGGCGACCGCGTCGGAGCCGTAGATGGCCGAGGCGCCGCCGCTCATCACTTCGATGCGCTCCACCGCCGCCGCCGGAATGCTGCCCAGGCTGACCGCGGTCCCGTTGGCGCCGTAGGGCTGCGGGTAGTCGGCCATGCGCTTGCCGTTGAGCAGGATCAGCTGGTAGCCCGGCCCCAGCCCGCGCAGGTTGAGGTATTGGCCGTTGGGCGAACTGCCGGTCTGGTCGCTCTCGTTGAAGGTGCTGCCGCTGAACTGGGTCAGCGTGCCCAGCGATTCCCACACCGTGGCGAAGCCCTGCTTGCGGATGTCCTCGGCGGTGATGACGGTGACCGGCGCCGGGCCTTCCACCTGCGCGCGGGCGATGCGCGAACCGGTGACCAGCACCGCATCGAGATCGCGCGGGGTCGCCGCCTGTTCCTGCGCCGCGGCCGCTGCCGGCGAGGCCGCGGCCAGCGTCGTCAGCGCGGCCAGCGCCACGCGCACGGGCCGCAAGGGAAAAGGACGACGAACGATTCGCATGGGCACGCGGCTCTCCTGCATGGCGCGGGTGGATGGCGCGAACGCCGCGGGCGCGGCCACCGCCGCGCGCCTGTCCCTGGCGTCCACGCACACGGCGATGGCGCGTGCGCGGCACGCGGCCATCGTGTTGCGGGTTCCTGCATCTTGCAGAGCGGACGCGGCGCTGCCGTGCGCTGCCTGCACGTTCCCCAGCGCCATCGCCACGCTTCCCCTGTGCAGTCGGGTGTAACACGCGCTCGCAAAACCTGTCAACGCAGCGCCTTGACAGAAAAAAACCGGGAATCGAAGATCCTGGCGTCGGCGCGCCGCCTGCGCCGGCCTTCTTTCCAGACAGCGGGATGCCATGATCACGATGCGCGGCCTGTGCCTGTTGCTCGCCGTGGCGGCGAGCGGCGGCACCGCACCAGCACGCGCCACCGACGCCATGCCGCTGCAGGCACAGCCGGCGCAGTTGCAGGCCGAACACTGGATCGCACGGCTGCCGGCGGCGTCGCCGCCGCTGCTGCAGGCGACGCAGCGCGCCGCGTTCAACGCCCGGCTGCTGCGCGACGATGCGTCGATGCACGACCTGGCCGCGCTGCCGACGCAACTGCCCGCCGCGCAGGTGCGCGCGCAGATCCTGGCGCTGTCGGCGCCGCCGACGCGCACGCTCTACGACACCCAGGGCGCCGTCCTCGACGCCGCGCGCGTCCAGGCGCTGCAGCGAGCGCTGGCGCTGGAGGCGCTGCCGGCGCAAGTGCAGCCGCGTTACGCGCTGGTGGTGCAACGCGCCGACCTGCGGCGCTTCCCCACCGCCGAGCGCGTGTTCAGCGACCGCGAAGACCGCGACATCGACCGCTTCCAGGAATCGGCGCTGTATCCGGGCAGCGCGGTGGCGATCCTGCACGCCAGCGCCGATGGCCAGTGGCTGTTCGTGCTGGCGAACAACTACGCTGCCTGGATCGCCCGCGACCGCCTCGCCGAGGGCGACCGCGCCAGCGTGCTCGCCTACGCGCAACGCACGCCGCGACTGCTGGTCACCGGCGCGCGCGCGGCCACCGTGTTCACCCCGGAACTGCAGGCGGCCTCGCAGGTGGCACTGGACATGGGCAGCGCGCTGCCGCTGTTGCGCGACTGGCCGCCACAGAACAGTGTCAACGGCCAGTCGCCGCTGGCCGCCTACGTGGTGCAGCTGCCGCTGCGCGACCGCGACGGGCGGCTGCAACTGGCGCCCGCCCTGGTGCCGCGCAGCGCCGACGTCGCCGAGGCGCCGCTGCCGGCCACGCCGCAGATGCTGCTGCAGCAGGCGTTCAAGTTCCTCGGCGAGCGCTACGGCTGGGGCAACAGTTACGACGCGCGCGACTGCAGCGGCTTCGTCGTCGATCTGCATCGCAGCCTCGGCATCGAGTTGCCGCGCAACACCGGCGACCAGGCGCGCAGCCCCGCACTGACGGCGGTGCCCTACACCGCCACCGATCCGCTGCCGCAGCGGCGGCAGGCATTGGCGCAACTGCGCGTCGGCGACCTGGTCTACATCCCCGGCCACGTGATGCTGGTGATCGGCCACGAAGACGGCCAGACCTGGGTGATCCACGACGTGGCCGGCGCCAGCTACCGCGACGCCGCCGGCCGGTTGCAGCGCGTGCGCCTCAACGGCGTGTCGGTGACGCCGCTGGAACCGCTGCTGCTCGGCAACGGGACGCCCCTCATCGACCGCATCACCCGCATCCAGCGCCTGCGCGCGCCGACCGCCGAATGAAGATCACCGAGATCCGCCTGGGCATGCTGCGCGTGCCATTGAAGACCCCATTCAAGACCGCGCTGCGCACCGTGCAGGCGATCGAGGACGTGGTGGTCATGGTCCACACCGACGATGGCCGGATCGGGCATGGCAGCGCACCGGCCACCCCGCCGATCACCGGCGACACTCATGGATCGATCATCGCGGCGATCGAGCGCTGCCTGGCACCGCGCCTGATCGGCGAGGACATCGCCGACCTGCAGCGCCTGCGCGGCCTGATCCAGGGAGCGCTGGAACACAACAGCAGCGCCAAGGCGGCGCTGGAGGTCGCCGTGCACGACCTGTGGGCGCAGTTGCATGATGCGCCGCTGTACCGGCTGCTCGGCGGTGGCACGCCGCACCTGACCACCGACCTCACCATCAGCGTGAATGCCGTGGACACGATGGTGGCCGACGCGCTGGCGGCGCTGGCACGCGGCTTCGTGGCGCTGAAGATCAAGATCGGCACCGATCTGGCCGAGGACATCGCACGGGTCAAGGCGATCCATGCCGCGGTCGCCGGCCGCGCGCAGCTGCGGCTGGACGCCAACCAGGGCTGGACGCCGAAGCAGGCGGTGCAGGCCATGCACGCGCTGGAGCGCGCCGGGGTGACGCTGGAACTGCTGGAGCAGCCGGTCAAGGCCGGCGACGTGGACGGCCTGCAGTACGTGACCGAGCGCGTGCAGACCCCTGTGATGGCCGACGAGAGCGTGTTCTCGCCGGCGCAGGCGATCGCGCTGCTGCAGCGGCGCGCGGCGGACATCGTCAACATCAAGCTGATCAAGGCCGGCGGCCTGTCCAACGCGCTGCGCATCGCCGATATCGCCGCGGTGTACGGGGTGCCGTGCATGATCGGCTGCATGCTCGAATCGAGCATCGGCGTGGCCGCGGCGGCGCACCTGGCGGTGGCGCGCGCGGACGTCATCACCAAGGTGGACCTGGACGGCCCGTCGCTGGGGGCGTTCGACCCGGTGGTGGGCGGGGTGCAGTTCGACGAGGCGCAGATCCGGATTGGCGATGCGCCGGGGTTGGGGATTCGCGAGATCCAGGGGTTGGAGCTGTTGCCGCGGTCGGTGTAGGGATGGCGCTGCGCCCTGCGTCGCACCGGGCGCGCTGCGCCATGCGGCGAAGAGCGGCGCCTGGCTGCACTGGCGGACACGAAGGCCAATTCTCCAGCGTCCGCCCGTGACTGGAGCAGGTCTCCAATCACGATCGACAATGCACTCGTAGGAGTCAACTGTCATGCACCTGCGATGACAGGAGGAGCGTACGGGGCCTGATCGCGCGCGATGGCATTGAGCCAGCGCAGGAACTTGTGCATGCAGGCGACGATGGCGACCTTGGCCGGTTTGCCGCCTGCGCGCAGGCGCGCGTAAGTGTTGGCCAAGGGGGATTTGGCGCGGATGCTGGCCCAGGTGGCCATGTACAGCACGCGCCGCACGTCGGCACGTCCGCCTTTGATGCGGCGCTGGCCTTTCCAGCAACCGCTGTCGTGATTGAACGGGGCCAGCCCGACCATGGCAGCGAGCTTGCGTGGCGGCAGCGTGCCCAGCTCTGGCAGCCGCGCGGCCAGAACCGCGCGCAGGATCGTCCCGAGCCCAGGCACCTTGGGTAGGCTCGAGCAGGTCTTGCCCTGCTGCTCGATCTCCTGCGTCAATGTCTGGATCTGCTGGTTCAGCAGGGCGATCACCTCTCGGCAGCGGTGTTGCACCTTGGCGCTGGTGATGTGCTCCAGGCGCCGCCGATGGGCATCACGCTGGCTCACCAGGGTGGCACGCAGGTCCAGCAGTTCGCGAAGAGACTGCTGATGCTCGGGCGCCACGGGCGTGGGCATGGTCGGGATGTGCTGGGCGGCGATGGCCAGCAGGCGCGCGTCCAGGGCATCGGTCTTGGCATGCAGGCCCAAGGCCTGGGCGAGCTTGCGCGGACGATCGGCGGCCATCCGCACTGCCGGCAGGTTTGCCTCTCGGAGCACCTGCAGCACGGCATGTTCGTAGCCGCCACTGGCTTCCAGCACGATCCGCTCGCAGCCCAGCTCGGCAAGGCGCTGGGCCAGCGCACGCTGCCCCTGTGGCGTATTGGGTTGGGTCCAGGCCTGCTCGTCCGGCAGGACATGAATGACCAGTTCGGCCTTGGATACATCGATCCCGACATAGCGCCGCATAGACGTTCTCCGCAGTAGACTCAGGGACGAGAGCGCTCCTGCCGATGCCCATGCTTGTGGAGTTCGAGCTCGTCACTCGGGCAACTGTTCGGGCTTGTCAGGCAGGAGAACCGGAGTGCGGCGGCGCTGACTCCTACTCGTGCTTGCTGGCACTGCGGCTAAACGGCCTGCCGCACTCCGCTCTCACCTGCAACGATAGACCCTTATTTGACACAAGCGGCTTCAGCCGCGACAGACTTTAGTGGGAAGGCCTGTCGCGGCTGAAGCCGCTCCTACAAGGGACAGGGCGACCGCCTTGCCACGGCCAGCCCTGTGCAGTCCTTGATAGCGGCCTTTCAGCCACCATAGGGATCGACAGTGCGAATGCTGCCATCCGGCTCGACATGCAGCGGCGTGCACTTGACCGAGCGCAGGTGGGTCACGCCGCCGGACAACAGGGCATCGTGATAGAACAGGTACCACCGGCCTTTAAACCTGCAGATGGAGTGGTGCGTGGTCCAGCCCACCACAGGCTTGAGCAGCACGCCGCGATAGGTGAACGGTCCATACGGGTTGTCGCCGATGGCGTAGCACAACAGGTGCGTGTTGCCGGTGGAGTAGGACAGGTAGTAGCGGCCCTGGTCCTTGTGCAGCCACGGCCCCTCGAAGAAGCGGCGCGCGTGGTCGTCGGCGCGCAGCGGCTGGCCGTATTCGTCGAGGATGACGATTTCGCGCGTGCGCTCCGCCAGCTGCGTCATGCCGAGGTCCAGCCTGGCGATCCGCGGGCCCAGCGCCGGTTCGTCGCCGACAGGCTCGGCGTGCGCCGCATCGAAGCGGCCGTCTCGGTACTTCTGCAACTGCCCGCCCCAGATGCCGCCGAAGCACAGGTAGTGCGTGCCGTCGTCGTCCTCGAACACGGCCGGGTCGATCGAGTAGGTGCCGGCGATCGGCTCGGGCTCCGCGGCGAACGGACCTTCCGGGCGGTCGGCCACCGCCACGCCGATGCGGAACAGATCCTGCGCGTCCTTGGCCGGGAAATACAGGTAATAGCGGCCGTCGCGGCTGGCCGCGTCCGGCGCCCACATCTGCCGGCTGGCCCAGGGCACGTCGCGCACGTGCAGGGCCACGCCGCAATCGGTGGCCGCGCCGTCGGGCGCGTCCATGCGCAGCACGTGGTAGTCCTCCATGCCGAAGTGGCCGCCCTCGTCGTCGAACGGCGCGCCACTGTCGATGTCGTGGGACGGATAGATGTACAGGCGCCCCTCGAACACGTGTGCCGATGGATCGGCCGTGTAGATGTGGGTCACCAGTGGTTGCGCGATGGCATGCGCCGCGAGGTGGCCGAGGTCGCTGAGGTCGCGCACGTCGCTGTCCTGCCGACGTGCCTGCAGCTCGTGTTCGATGCGACGTTCCATGCGTTTGTCGATCCTGTAGAAGAACAAGAGCGCCACCGCGACCAGGAACGGGAGGGCGCTGTAGACGCTCACGGTCAGGCGGATGCCGTCCACCACGGCCTGCGGCTGCTGCGGCGCGCCCGCCTGGTAGCCGTGGTGCGCCAGGATGCCGGCGACCAGCGCGCCGCCGATGCTGAGCCCGATCTTCAGCCCGCACAGCATCGCCGAGAAGATGATCGCGGTAGCGCGGCGATGGTTCTTCCATTCGGAGTAGTCGGCGACGTCGGCGATCATCGCCCACAGCAAGGGGATGGTGATGCCGTAGCAGAAGCCGTGCAGCATGAAGGCGGCGAAGGCTACGCCGATCGCGGTGGGTGGCAGGACGTAGAACACCAGCAGGAACAGGGTGGAGACCAGCAACGCGCCGCCGAAGGCATCGCGCTTGCCGAAGCGGTCGGCCAGGCGCCGCGAGAACCCGATGCCCAGGATCATGCACAGGATGCCGCAGGCGTTGAACAGGCTGAACGCCGAGGTCGCCGGATCCTGCGGCCAGGTGAAGCCGGACAGGCCCCATCCGCCGAGCAGCGCGTTCACCCCGCCGATGAAACCGTTGAAGCCGGAGGCATCGAGAAAGCCGGCCAGCGCGGCCCCGCTGAGGTAATACTGGAAGTAGTAGATGTAGGTGCCGCCCTTCAGCGCCAGGTTGACGAAGACAAGCACCGTCAGCGCCAGCATCACCTTCCACGGCCGGTTGTGCAGCAGGTCGGTCAGGTCCTGCAGCACACCGGCGCTCTGTTCCTTGGCCGGCACGATGCGCTCGCGGGTGGTGGCGAAGGTGATCAGGAAGAACAGCGTGCCCACCACCGCGAACACCGTCATCAGCCGCTCGAAGCCGCGCACGTTGTCGCCGTCGCCCAGGATCAGCACCAGCGGCAGCAGCAGCACCTGGATGATGAACTGCGCAATCATCACCGCCACGAAGCGGTAGGCCGACAGGCTGTTGCGCTGGGTCATGTTGCCGGTGAGCACGCCGCTGAGCGCCGAGTACGGCAGGTTGTTGGCCGCGTACACCAGCATCAGCAGGCCGTAGGTGGTCAGGGCGTACAGCACCTTGCCGCGCGCGCCCAGGTCCGGGGTGCTGAAGGCGAGCAGCGACAGCACGCCGAACGGGATCGCCGTCCACAGGATCCACGGCCGGAACTTGCCCCAGCGCGTGGCCGTGCGGTCGGCGGCGATGCCGATCAGCGGGGTGAACACGAACGCGCCGAGCAGACCGATCACGAAGATGATCGTCGCCGCCGTGGCCGCCGGCAACCGGTACACATCGGTGTAGAAGAAGGCCAGGTAGGTGATCAGCGTCTGGAAGATCAGGTTCGCCGCCAGGTCGCCCAGGCTGTAGCCCAACTTCTCGCGCATCGACAGCGTGTGCGCGGTGGTCTCCGCACTGCGGGCCTCAGTCACGGCGCGCCTCCACGGTGAAGCCGGCATGCACGCGGGCATCGGCGCTGGAGCCGCCGATCCGCACTTCGTAGCGTCCCGCCGGCACGACATACGCGCTGCGCGCCTCGTCGTACTGCCGCAGCGCCTGCTGCGCATCCAGCTCGAACGTCAGGGTCCGCCGCTCGCCCGGGGCCAGGCGAACGCGTTGGAAACCGCGCAGCGTTTGCTGCGCATCGCCGGGCGCGGCCGCCAGCCGCCGCACGTACAGCTGCGCGACTTCGTCGCCGGCGCGCTTGCCGGTGTTGGCCACCTCCACCTGCAGCTTGAGGCGTCCGTCGTCGGCGATGCGCGGCGCATCCAGATGCAGCTTGCCGTAGTCGAAGCGCGTATACGACAGGCCGTGGCCGAACGGATACAGCGGCTTACCGCGGAAGTAGCGGTAGGTGCGGCCTTCCATCGCGTAGTCGTCGAACGCGGGGAGCGCCTTGTCGGCCCGATAGAACGTCACCGGCAGGCGACCGGCGGGGTTGACCTCGCCGAACAGCGCCTGGCCCACCGCGGTGCCGCCGCGCTGCCCCGGATACCAGCTCATCAGGATCGCCGGCAGATGCGCCTGCGCCCAGTCCACCGCCAGCGCCGAGCCGCCGGTCAGCACCATCACCACCGGCTTGCCGGTGGCGTGCAGCGCTTCCAGCAGGGCGCGCTGCGGCGCGGGCAGGCGCAGGTCGGTGCGGTCGCCGCCGGCGAAGCCCGGGTAGTCCACCTTCATCTCTTCGCCCTCGACGTCGCCGGTCAGGCCGCCGACGAACACCACCACATCGGCGCTGCGCGCGGCATCCAGCGCCTCGTCGAACGGCGGCTTCGCGCCGGGCATGCGCCAGCCCAGGCGCACGCCGGCGTCGCGCTCCGCGTCGTAGTACTCCAGTTTCACCGCATAGGCGCGGCCCGCCTGCAGGTCCAGGTCCACGCCGTCGGCGCGCATGCGGTCACTGTCGGTCCAGTGATCCAGCACCAGCTTGCCGTCCAGATAGAGGCGGAAGCCATCGTCGGCCGCCGCCTCGATCCGGTAGCGGCCCGAGACCGGCGGCAGCAACTGGCCGCTCCAGCGGATGCTGAAATGATCGTTGGGAATGCCCTGCCCCGGCCCCGCTTCGCCGCGGGCCAGCAGGTTGTCGGTCGGCGAACCGCGGTCCCAGCGGAAGCCGATCTGCGCGTCGGTGCGGACCAGCGCCGGCGTTCCCGACAGATCGGGCGTGCGGAAGTATTCGCCGCGCAAGCCGCGTTCCGGCGAGTCCGCCGAGGGCCGCAGATACGTCGCTTCGATCAGCGGCGTGGCGCTCGGATCGTCGCGCCCTTCGACCAGATCCACGCCGCGCGCATAGCGCACCTCGATGCCCTTGGCCGCGTCACGGATGCCCTGCAGGATCGTCACCGGCGCCGCCGGCGTGCCGAAGTAGTTGCCGAGCAAGGCCATGGTGTCGTCGGCGGTCGGGCCGACCACGGCGATGCGCTTGAGCGTGCGCGAGAGCGGCAGCACGCCATCGTTCTTCAGCAGCACGAGCGATTCCTGCGCGGCCTGCAGCGCCAGCGCATCGTGCGCGGGCGCCTGGTTCACCGACGCCGGAATCCGCGCCCAGCGCACGCGCTCGGGTGGGTCGAACATGCCAAGCCGCATGCGCGCGGTGAACAGGCGCGTCACCGCATCGTCGATCTCCGCTTCGCCGATCAGCCCCTGGCGTACCGCCGCCGGCAGCGTGGCGTACTCCTGGCCGCACTCCAGTTCGGTGCCGTTCTTGACCGCCAGCGCCGCGGCGGCCTCGCGACTGGGCGCCAGATGGTGATGCTTCCAGATATCGACGATGGCCCAGCAGTCCGACACCACGTAGCCGGTGAAGCCCCAGTCGCGGCGCAACACGTCGCGCAGCAGGAACTGGCTGGCGCTGGCGGACTCGCCGTACACCCGGTTGTAGGCGCCCATCACCGCATCCACCTTGCCCTCCTTCACCAGCGCCTCGAACGCCGGCAGGTAGGTGTCGTAGAGGTCGCGCTTGCTGGGGCGCGCGTCGAAGTGGTGGCGGTCGGCCTCCGGGCCGCTGTGCACGGCGAAATGCTTGGCGGTGGCGTCGAGCTTGCGATACACCGGATCGTCGCCCTGCAGTCCGTGCACGAAGGCCACGCCCATGCGCGCGGTGAGGTAGGGATCCTCGCCGTAGGTTTCCTGGCCGCGGCCCCAGCGCGGGTCGCGGAAGATGTTGATGTTCGGCGACCAGAAGGTCAGCCCCTGGTAGCGGCCATGCGCGCCCTCGCGCAGGAACTGGTGGTGCTTGGCGCGCGCCTCGTCGCTGATGGTGGTGGCCACCTGCCCCATCAAGGGCACGTCGAAGGTGGCGGCCAGCCCGATGGCCTGCGGAAACACGGTGGCCTGCCCGGCCCGCGCCACGCCATGCAGCGCCTCGTTCCACCAGTCGTAAGCCGGCACGCCCAGGCGTTCGATCGCCGGCGCGGCGTTCTGCATCTGCGCCGCTCTCTCCTCCAGGGTCATCTGCGCGACCAGCGCCGCCGCGCGGGCTTCGAAGCTGGCCGAGGTGTCCTGCCACGGCTTGGCGTCGACGGCGTCGGCGGCATGGCCCACGCCGGCCAGCGCGGTGGCGGCGCACAGGGCCAGCGTGCGGAACAGGCGGCTGCGAACACCGCTGCGAAAGGAAGACCTGCGCGTCATCATCGTTTGCTCCTGGGGGCGCGCTCGTCGCGCGCGAAGGGACCGAGCAGGGCGCCCACGAAGCCGCCTGCACGATCCGTGCTCAACACGGTTCCGTCGACGTCGTCGGCGAGGGTCTGCCAGCCCTGCCCCGCGCCGGCGTCGAACGCGAACGCAAACGTGCCGGTGTCGCCGGCGATCTTCAGGCGCAGCGACGTGGACGCGTCCACTTCGCGGCTGGCAACGGTCCTGGTCGCGCCCTTGCCCGCGCGCGCTTCGAGGAACACGGCCACGCGATCGCGGCCGAGACTGCGCACGCCGAGGAAATACCACCAGTCCTCGTTCTGGAACGCCGCCAGCCCGGCCGCCACGCCCGCTTCGGGGCGCGTCAATGCGGTGCTGGCCTCGAACCGCAGATGCTGCTGGCGGCGTCCCAGGAACGCGGGGTTGCGCAAGGTGTCCAGGCTCTCCGGCAGCGGATGTACGGCCAGGCTGCCCGGACGCGTGCGCAGGTCCACCCAGTCCTGCCTGGGCACGCGCACGCGCAACCAGCCGCGACCAAGTGTCGGTGCGTCGAAGTCGTCGTGCTCGGCGAAGTTGCCGGTGGACGGCGCCTGCGACACCTCGCCCTGCATCCACGACGGGGCCTTGACCGCATACGGGATGGCCTGCCCGGCCGGCAGGATCACCGGCCAGCCGTCACGCCACTGCACCGGCAGCAGGTAGGTCTCGCGGCCGGTGTTGTAGTGGCGCACGTCGTAGGTGCGGCTGGCCAGGAACACCGCCCACCAGGAACCGTCGGGCCCTTCCACCAGGTCCGCATGCCCGGCATTGGCGATCGGCAGCGGCCGAGCGTCGGGCAGGTCGCGCTGGGTGAGGATGGGATTGCCCGCGTACGGCTGGTAAGGCCCCCAGACCTCGCGGCTGCGCAGCACCACCTGCGAGTGCTGCGGCCCGGTGCCGCCCTCGGCGTCGGACAGGTAGTACCAGCCGTCGCGTCGATACAGGTGCGGCCCTTCGATCCAGATCGGATTCTTTGCCGGCTCCACGCCGCCGTCGATCAGTACCTTGCGCGGCCCGACCGGGGTGAAGGTCGCCAGGTCGAGCTGCTGCATCCAGATCGCACGGTGGCCCTCGTAGCGCGGCGGGCCAGGCGGCGCGTCGTTGTTGAGCAGGTAGACACGGCCGTCGGCATCGAAGAACAGCGACGGATCGATGCCGCCGATGCCCGGCAGCCAGTGCGGGTCCGACCAGGGGCCGGCGGGATCGCGCGCGGTGGCGATGAAGTTGCCGCCGCTGTCCACGGCGGTGGTGACCACGTAGAACACGCCGTCGTGGTAGGAAATGGCCGGCGCGAAGATGCCGCGCGACACGCTCAGGCCATCGAAATCCAGTTGCTCCGGCCGCTCGATCACGTTGCCGATCTGCGTCCAGTGCACCAGGTCGACGCTCTCGAACACCGGGATGCCAGGGAAGTAGGTGAAGCTGGAATTGACCAGATAGAACCGCCCGTTCGCGCGGACGATGCTCGGGTCGGCGTGGAAACCGGCCAGGATCGGGTTGCGGTAATGCCCGGCCGGCAGCGGCGCATCGAAGGCCGTGTCGCGCCCGGCGTAGTCGAACCAATCGAAATAGACCGGCGGTGCCGGCGCGGCCCACAGCGGCGGCAACGCCGCGGACAGCAGCAGCAAGGCCGTGGCGATCAGCGCACGCATCAGGGAACCTCTGCAGAAACTGGCAGTTCGAACGGTCCCGCCGGCGCGCCGGTACTGTCGCGCAGCGTGCAGACCGGGCCGTCGGCCCAGCAGTAGCGCACGCGCTTGGCGGAGGCAGCCTGCGGGCTGCGCAGCACCACGTCGCACCCGTCCAGCGCGGCGTCGGCATAGGTACAGCGCTGCGCCTGCGCGTCGCAGAGTTCGAAGCCGATGGGGCCGTTGGCGCCGGTCGTGACCAGGCGGCCGACGACATCGTCGAACGCGATCCGCACCGCGCCCTGCGTGCGCGACGCCGTGCGTGGCGTCGGACCGGATGGTGCCAGTGCGCGTTCGCCATAGACCACATGGCGCGCCACCTGTGCCAGGCGTCGCCCCAGTTCCTGCTTGTTGGGCGGATGGATGTCGTAGGCATCGCCGATGTCGATGGCCACCGCGAGGCCGCTGTGCGGGTCTTCCGCGGCCACGCGGCGCTGCGCCTCGCGCACCTGCGCCCAACCGCTGTCCACCGGGGCCTGCGGCGGCAGGCCGTAGCCGGCGAGCTGCACCACCAGCAGCGGCATCTTTACGCCGAACTGCCGGCGCCAGTCGTCGCGCAGGCCACGCAACCGCGTCGCGTAGGCGGCGGCGTCGCCGGTGTTGGATTCGCCCTGGTACCACAGCATGCCGCGCAGCCCGTAACGTCCCAGCGGCGCGATCATGCCGTTGGACAGCGTCGACATGCCAGAGGCCGCATGCCATGGCGCCAACGGCGGTGACTGCGGATCGGGCGCAATGCGGTACTGCCAATGCCGATCCAGGACGATGCGCGTGCCATCGGCCAATTCCACAGCATGGGCAGTGGCGGGGCCTGCCAGTCCGCCTTCGCCGTAGGTATCCAGCACGTTGACGACCACCGTGTTGAGGCCCGCCTTCAACAGGCCGGGCGCAAGCGCATACCGGCGTGGATCGCTCGGCGCGTTCTGGCTGCCCACGGCCACGCCGTTCACCCAGGTCACGTCGGTTTCGTCGACCGGCCCCAGCACCAGCCATGCGCCCTGCGCCGCTTGCGCGGCGCTCAGGCTGACCTGCGTGCGATACCAGACCATGCCGTTGTAGTCGGCCAGCGCCGGCACGCCCCAGCGCTCCCATGCGCCGAGCGCCTCCGGCGCGTCCTGCCACCCCGTGCTGTCAGCACCCGGTTGCCATGGCGTATCGCCCTGCTTGGCACTAGCGCGTGTGGTCCACCACTGCTGCCAGTGCCGGCCCCAGCGCGCGCTCGCCGCGATGGGGTCGGTGGCAGACAGCGCCAGCACGTCCAGCGCGGCGTCCATGCCACCCTGTGTACGCAGGGCGTCGGCGCTGGTCCAGGCCTCGATCCGCGCACCGCCCCAGGCCGCCTGGATCAGCCCCATCGGCACCTTGACCGTCTTCTGCAGCTCCCGCGCGAAGTAGAAGCACGCGGCCGAAAACTCGCGCACCGTGTCCGGCGCAGCGGGTCGCCACGCGACCGCAGCCGCGAACGCATCCCGCGGCGCGACCGCCGCGGCCTTGGGCACGGTGAACAGACGGATGTTGGGCTGGGCAGCGGCGGCCAGTTCGCGGCTCGCATCCAGCGCACGCCACACCGGCAGCTCCATGTTCGACTGCCCGGAACACAGCCACACATCGCCCACCAGCACATCGCGCACGACCTGGCGCGCCTGTCCCGCGCGCACGGTCATGTCGTAAGGACCGCCCGCGGCGACCGGCTTGAGCGTGGCACGCCAGTGGCCTCCGGCATCGGCACGTGCGCTGACCGCCTGCCGGGCGAAGGTCACCGACACCGTGGCACCCGGCGCGGCGTTCCCCCACACCGGCATCGGCCGGTCGCGCTGCAGCACGGCGTGATCCTGGAACAGCGCATGCAACAGCGGCGTCGCCGCGTCCTGCGCCACGCTGGGCGTGGCGCCGCACCCCAAGGCCGCCGCCAGCAACCAGCCCGTCCACGTTGTCGGCTTCATCGTCCATCTCCCGGTGCGGAAGGAAACTGCAGGGCCTGGTACCAGGCCAACGGATGCGGCGGCGCGGTTTCGCCCGCGGGCAACGGCCGTCCGCTCACCGACTGGAAATACGCCACGCTGGCATCGCGCCACCACTGCGCTTCGCGCAGCTGGATGCGCAGGAACGCCGCCACCTGCGCGTGCCGCTCGGCGTCCACCTTGCCGCGCAAGCCGTCCCAGGTGGACTGCATGGCCTGCACCTGGCGCACGCCTTGCGTATAGCGCCCAACCAGTTCGTCCCACAACGGCCGTCCGGAGGCCATGCGGTAGTCCCACGGCACGTGGTGGAACCACAGCAGCAGCGACTCGGGCACCCGCGCCGCGTCGCCATATACGGCCGCCACGTCCGGCGCGTACTGGCTCACCGCATTGCTGCCATGCGCAGTGCGATCGAAGCCGATGCCATCGCGGTCGGCGCGGTGGTAGTACACCGCGGTCCAGTCCGCGCGCGGGCCGCCGTCCACCCAGGGGCCGGGACCGTAGTGGTGGCCGCGCGCCATCAGGTGGTGCAGGCCCAGCGGGGTCATGTAGTTCACCGCCGCCTCGCGCGAGCCCATCATCATCCCCACGATCGGCTGCACCACCTCGGGCGCCGGCGAGAACGTCATCGCCGCCCAGTCCTCGGCGATGGCGCGGGCGGATTGGTGCGGATTCCAGGCCAGGCGACCGAAGGCGTACCAGTTGGCCTGTTCGAAGTGCGAGCCGCTCCAGGTGCGGTCGTTGCCGATGTTGGCGACGCCGGCGATGCCGGTCAGGGCATGGCCCTCCAGCGTTCCGTCCACCACATCCGCCACCGTGGACCCCGCGCCACGGGCGTGGGTGTCGGACTGCAGCACCTCTTCGTACAGCGGCCCCAGGTACACCAGGTGCGTGGCGAAGCCCAGATACTCCTTGGTGATCTGCACCTCCAGCATCAGCGGTGTGCGCGGCATCGCGCCGAACAGCGGATGGAACGGCTCGCGCGGCTGGAAGTCGATGGGCCCGTTTTTGACCTGCACGATCACGTTCGGGCGGAAGGCGCCGTCGAGGCCCACGAACTCGGTGTACGCCTGCATGGCGCGATCCACCGGCACGTCGTGGGCATAGACGAAGGCCCGCCACATCACCACGCCGCCATGCGGCGCCAGCGCATCGGCCAGCAGGTTAGCGCCGTCGGCATGCGAGCGGCCGTAGTCCTGCGGGCCGGGCTGTCCCTCGGAATTGGCCTTGACCAGGAAGCCGCCGAAATCCGGAATGCGCGCATAGATCTCGTCGGCCTTGTCGCGCCACCAGCGCTGCACGGCCGGGTCGCGCGGATCGGCGGTCTTCAACCCGCCCAGTTCGATGGGCGCGCTGAAGCGTGCGCTCAGGTACACGCGGATGCCGTAGGGCCGGAACACGTCCGCCAGCGCCGCCGCCTTGGCGAGGTAGGCCGGCGCCAGGCTCTGCGCATTGGCGTTGACGTTGTTCAGCACGGTGCCGTTGATGCCGACCGAGGCATTGGCGCGCGCGTAGTCGGTGTAGCGCGGGTCGCGCCACTCCGGCAGGCTCTGCCAGTCCCACAACGAGCGGCCGGCATAGCCGCGCTCGACATGGCCGTCCAGATCGTCCCAATGGTCGAGCACGCGCAGCCGGATCCGTGGCGACTCATACACCGCGAGCGCGTCGAGCGACGCGCCGGTCTGCAGCAGGCGCAGCAGATGGAACACCCCGTACAGCACGCCGATATCGCGGCGTGCGGCCACCAGCAGCACCGCGTGCCCGTCGATGCGCGTGCGCTTGAGCAGGTAGCCCTCCTCGCCCAGCGCCGCGATCTCCTCGCGGAACGGCGCAAGCGCTGGCGACGACTGCGGCGTGCCCAGCACCACGGCGTGGTCGCCGGTCGCCGCGGCCCGCATCGCCGGCGCGCGCCCAAGCAAGCCGGTAAGGCCACGCACCAGCTCGTCGCGTGCCACACGCTGCGTCGGGGTCTGCTCCGGCGCCACCACCTCGTCCAGACGCGTGTTGTCATCCGCGCGCGCGGCGCCTTGCGACGGCAGATAACGCATCCACAGCGCAGCGCCGTCCTCCGCGCGCGCGACGCCCGCGCAGGCCATCAGCGCGATGGCAGCACACGCCATCCAGTGACACCGAATGACATGCGAATGCCCACCAGGCAGCGCCAGCAAACCTTGTAAGCTGCGGGCGTGCCCGCGGCGCGGCAGCGTCAGCAAAAAGAAAGGGAACGCGTTTTGGACAAGCCGAAGAAAGCGGTCCGCCGCAAGACCAGCGGGGTGACGATAGACGAGGTGGCGGCCCTGGCCGGCGTCTCGCCGATGACCGTCTCGCGCGCGATCAACCAGGGCAAGGTGCGCGATGCCACGCGCGAGCGCGTGATGCGCGCGGTGCGCGAGCTGGGCTATACGCCCAACCTGGCGGCCAGTTCGCTGGCCGCCGCGCAGCACACGCGCATCGCCCTGATCTACATCAATCCCAGCGGCGCCTACCTGCGCGAACTGCTGGTCGGTTTGCTGCGCGTGGCGTCCAACGCCGCCATCCAGCTGGTCATCCACTACTGGGAAGACCTGGACGCCGACGCCGAGCGCAAGGCCGCGCGTGCCCTGGGCGGGCGCGTGGACGGCGTGATCCTGCCGCCGCCGTTGTGCGAGTCGCAGGCGGCGGTGACCGAACTGGTCAAGGCCGGCATTCCGGTGGTCGCGATTGCCGCGGGGCGGCTCAGCGACGCGATCTCCTGCGTGCGCATCGACGACTTCCACGCGGGCAAGGAGATGGCCGAGCACCTGATCGGCCAGGGCCATCGGCGCATCGGCTTCATCCGCGGCCGCCAGGATCTCAGCGCCAGCGCGCGGCGCTACGAGGGCTTCGTCACCGCCCTGCAGGAGGCCGGGCTGAAGATCGAGCCCGGCCTGGTCCAGCAGGGGGACTACACCTACCGCTCGGGGCTGGCCGCCGCCGAGAAGCTGCTGTCGCAGCGGCGGCCACCGACCGCGATCTTCGCCAGCAACGACGACATGGGCGCGGCGGCGATCTCGGTCGCGCACCGGCGCGGCCTGGAGGTGCCGCGCGACCTGTCGGTGGTGGGCTTCGACGACACCTCGGCCGCCACCACCGTCTGGCCGGAACTCACAACCATCCACCAACCGATCGCCTCGATGGCCGACGCCGCCATCGACATCCTGCTGCGCAGCATCCGCCGCAAGCGCGACGATGCGCGCGTGTCCAGCGACCACGTGGTGCCGCACCGGCTGGTGCTGCGCGGTTCGGTCGCCGGTCCGCCCAAGGGGCGCTAGCGCAGGACGCAGGCTCATGCGCTCGGGCATGCGACGGTGGTCTCCGCTTCGTTGAGTGCGCCGAGCGCGACCCGCGACACCGACAGCGTCATCGTGCCCGCCGTCGCCAATGCCCAGGGGCGATCCAGCTTGCCCAGATCCGCGCCGGCCGCCGCCAGGCACTTGAGCGGCACGCCCATGCGCGTCCACTGGCCCACCGGCAGGGCGGTCAGCGTCGGCCCGATCGCCACCCGCGCAGTGCAGCCGCTGCCGCAGCCGACCGCCAGCCACGCCTCGCCCCGCGGTGCGGCGTCCACCCGCAGCGTGGTCACCAGCATCAGGTCGCCGTTGCTCTCGCGCTGCAGGTCCAGCGGCGTATGCGACTGCAGCGCGACCACTGCTTCGCGTCCGCCCGACCAGGCGAGGCGGCGCCCGTCTTCCTGCGCCAGGTGATCCACGCCGGTGACGTTCAACAGCGCGCCGTCGAGCGATTCCGGCACGCGGGTGACGGTCACGCCCTGCCCGTTGCTTCCTTCCAGGCGCAGGGCCATGCCCGGGCCGGCCGCGCCGCGGGCGAAGAACACACCGGCCGCACCTTCGTTGCCGGTGAGGCCGGAGACTTCCGGCAACCTGGCCAGGTTGCCGTTGTCGGCATAGCGCAGGCCGTAGCCGAAGGCGAACAGCGGGTCGTAGCCCTGTTGCCCCACGTTGTTGGCGTACTGCGTGGCCGTGCGCGGCCAACTGAAGCTCAGCGTGCCCTTGAAGTCGTGCTGCACGCCGCCCTGCGCAGTACGCAGCAACACGTCGGCGATACCCGCGCCTTCAGATCCGGGCAGCCACGCCGCCACGAAGGCATCGGCCGCGTTGAGTTCGCGGTTGACCCACAGCGGGCGCCCGCTGAGGAACACCGCGACCACGGGAATGCCATCGGCCTTGAGCCGCTTGATCAGCGCCAGGTCGGTGTCGTCTCCCGGCTTGTAGGCCAGGGTCGGCCGATCGCCCTGGAACTCCGCGTAGGGATTCTCGCCGAACACCACCACCGCCACGTCCGGCCTGGTCGTGTACTTGCCGTCGACCGCCAGCACGGCCTCGCCGCCCGCGGCCTTGGCCTGCTGCGCGAACCCTTCGTAGATGGTGTCCGCGTTCGGGAAGTCCTTGCGGGTGGTGCCGGTGCCCTGCCAGTTCAGCGTCCAGCCGCCGGCCTGCTTGCCGACGTCGTTGGCGCCGTCGCCGGCCACCAGGATGCGTTGCGTCGGCGACAGCGGCAGCACGCCGCCCTGGTTCTTCAGCAGCACCAGCGACTCGCGCACCGCCTGCCGTGCCACCGCCCGATGCGCCGGTGCGCCGATCAGCGCGAACTGCCCACCGACCGCGCGCGCCGACGGCTTGCCCGCCTCGAACAGGCCCAGCCGCATCTTGACCCGCAGGATCCGGCGCACCGCATCGTCCAGGCGCTGTTGCGAGATGGTGCCGTTCTTCGCCGCCGCCAGCGTGGTGGTGTAGAAGCCCTTCCAACTGTCCGTGGCCATGGCCATGTCCAGGCCGGCGTTGATGGTGGCCGGGCAGTCGGTGGGCGTGCAGCCCTTGACCTGTCCGTGGCCGTTCCAGTCGCCGACCACGAAGCCGCCGAAGTGCATGCGTCCCTTCAGCGCATCGGTCAGGTACGCCTTGTGGCCGTGCATCTTTTCGCCGTTGACGCTGTTGAACGAGGCCATCGCGGTCTGCGCGCCGGCGGCGATGGCCGGCGGATAGCCGGCGGCATGGATGCGCACCAGCTCGGCTTCGCCGATTTTGGTGTCGCCCTGGTCCCGGCCGTCGGTGGTGCCGCCATCGCCCAGGAAATGCTTGACCGAGGCGTTCACATGGCGGCCATCGAGGAAGTCCGGCGTTCCCACCTTGCCCTGCAGCCCTTCGACCATCGCGCCGGCGTAGCTGGCCACCACCTCGGGCGATTCGGAATAGCCCTCGTAGGTGCGGCCCCAGCGGTCGTCCTGCGGCACCGCCACGGTCGGCGCAAAGGTCCACTCCATGCCGGTGGCGCGCGTTTCCAGCGCGGTGATTTCGCCGATCCGGTGCAGCAGCGCCGGGTTGCGGGTCGCGCCCAGGCCGATGTTGTGCGGGAACAGCGTGGCGCCGACGATGTTGCTCTGCCCGTGCACCGCATCGATGCCGAACAGCACCGGAATCGCCTTGCCGCCGTGCGAGGTATCCATCGACGCGGCATAGAAGGCATCGGCCAGCGCCAGCCGTTCGGCCGGCGCGGCATCGTAGCGGCCGCCGGGATCGGAGTTGCCGCCGGCCAGGATCGACCCCAACCGATACCTGCGCACGTCCTCCGGGGTGAGGCTGCCGATGTCGCCCTGCACCAGCTGGCCGACCTTCTCCTCCACCGTCATGGTGGCGATCAGGTCGGTGAGGCGCTGTTCCAGCGCGGGATCCTCGGGCAGCGGCCAGCGCACGCTGGGCCAGGGGCTGGCCTCCGCGCGGGCGGGCGCCGCGGCCTGGACGTCGCCCTTGCACACGGCAAGCGCCAGCAGCAGCGCGGCCAGCAACGCGCCGCTGTGGCGGGTGGAATGGGTGTCGGTCACGGCGCTGCTCCTTGCCGCCGCGCTCAGCGCAGCAGGTACTGGTTGATCAGGTTCTCGTAGCGCTCCTGGCGGCCGCTGATCTGCCGCGGCTCGCCGCCCTTCGCCCCCACTGCGGCCAGCTCGGCGAGGCCGAGCGCGCCGCGCGCGAAGTCCTGGCCGGCGCCGCTGTCGAAGCTGGCATAGCGCTCCTGGCGCCACTGTTCCCAGGGCGAGTCGGTGAGCAGCGCGTGGGCCACTTCCAGCCCGCGGGCGAAGGCATCCATGCCGCCGATGTGGGCAATGAACAGATCCTCCAGTTCGGTGGACTCGCGGCGCACCTTGGCGTCGAAGTTCAGGCCGCCTTCCAGGCCGCCCTGGCGCAGTACCACCAGCATGGCGCCGACGGTGTCGTACAGGTCGGTGGGGAACTGGTCGGTATCCCAGCCGTTCTGCGCGTTGCCGCGGTTGGCGTCGATGCTGCCCAGCAGGCCGTGGTCGGAAGCGACCTGCAGGTCGTGTTCGAAGGTGTGGCCGGACAGCGTGGCGTGGTTGGCCTCGATGTTGAGCTTGAAGTCCTTGTCCAGGCCATGCTGCTTGAGGAAGCCCGCCACCGTCGCGCTGTCGAAGTCGTACTGGTGCTTCATCGGCTCCATCGGCTTGGGCTCGATCAGGAAGTTGCCTTTCAGGCCGATGCTGCGGCCGTAGTCGCGCGCCATGCTGAGGAAGCGCGCGAAGTGCTCGAGTTCGCGCTTCATCTGCGTGTTGACCAGCGAGGCATAGCCTTCGCGGCCGCCCCAGAACACGTAGTGCTCGCCGCCCAGTTCCACCGTCGCCTCCAGCGCCGCCTTGACCTGCACCGCGGCGCGCGCCACCACGGCGAAATCGGGATTGGTCGCGGCACCGTTCATGTAGCGCGGATGCGAGAACAGATTCGCCGTGCCCCAGAGCAGCTTCATGCCGGTCGCGTCCTGGCGCGCCTTGGCCAGGCCGACCATGTGCCTGAGGTTCTTCTCGTACTGGCCGGCATCGTCGGCGTCCGGCGCCAGGTCGATGTCGTGGAAACACCAGTACGGCACGCCGAGCTTGGTGAAGAACTCGAAGGCCGCATCCACTTTCGCCTCGGCGGTCGCCATCGGCGCGCCGACCTCCCACGGGAACTGGCGCGTGCCCGGGCCGAACGGATCCTGCCCGGCATTGCAGAAGGTGTGCCAGTAGCACACCGCAAAGCGCAGATGGTCCTGCATGGTCTTGCCGCCGATGACCTTGTTGGGGTCATAGACCTTGAAGGCCAGCGGGTTGTCCGAGCCGCGGCCCTCGAAGGGGATGCGGCCGATGCCGGGGAAGTATTCCTTGGCGCCGATGAAGGGCTGGGTATGCATGGTGCGGGTTCCTGTCGTGGTGGGAGGGAGTGCGAAACGGAAGATCAGCCGCGGAACAGCGGCATGAACGCATCGAGGTGGCGCAGGAAGCGCGCATAGGCCGCGGCATAGGCCTGGGTGCGCGCCGAATCCGGACGGGCAGATAGCTGCGGATCGACCGCCACATGCTGTTGCGCGATGTCGGCGATGGAGGCGGCATCGCCGCGTGCCAGGCCCACGGCCCACAGCGCCTGCAAGGCGGCGCCGAACGCCGCGCCTTCCGGCTGCGTGGGCACATCCACCGGCAGGCCGAACACATCGGCCACCAGTTGCCGCCACGCGCCGCTGTTGCTGCCGCCGCCGGTCAGCACGATGCGCTCGAAGTGCATGCCGGCACGCACGAAGGCGTCGAAGCCGTACTTCAGGCTGTAGGTCGCCCCTTCCATCGCCGCGCGATAGACGTGGGACGGGGTCATGTTGTGCGTGTCCAGGCCCGCCAGCACGCCCTTGCCCAGCGGCAGGTCGGGCGTGCGCTCACCGTTGAGGAAGGGCAGCATCACCAGCCCGTCGGCGCCGGGCGCGGTGGCGTGCAGGTGCGCATCGCCGTCGCGGCTGCTGAAGCCGAACGCGGCGGCGACCTGCTCGGTCGCCACGGTGCAGTTCATCGTGCAGATCAGCGGCAACCAGCCGCCGGTGGAGGAGCAGAACGCGGCCCACGCGCCGTCCGGGTCGACCACCGGCGTGTCGGAGTAGGCGAACAGGGTGCCGGAGGTGCCCAGGCTCATCGCCAGGCGGCCGGGGACGACGCAGCCGGTGCCGATGGCCGCCATCATGTTGTCGCCGCCGCCGACGGCGACCTTCAGCGTCGCCGGCACGCCGAGCAAGTTGGCCGCGGCCGGGTCGATGTCGAACAGGGCATCGGGTGCGGCCAGGCGCGGCAGGCACTCCGCCAGATCGCGCTGCGGATCGGTGGCACGCAGCAACTCGGTCGACCAGGTGCGCGTGCGCACGTCCAGCCAGCCCGTGCCCGAGGCGTCGCCGTATTCGCAGAAGCGCTGGCCGGTCAGCACGAAGTTGAGGTAATCGTGCGGCAGCAGGATCGTGGCGAGCCGCGCGTAGGCGTCGGGCCGATGGGTCTTGGTCCACGGCAGCTTGGACGCGGTGTAGCCGGCCAGGATCGGGTTGCCCGCCAGCGCGATGGTGCGCGCCGCGCCGCCGAGCGCGTCCATGATCTGCACGCACTCGGCCGAGGTGCTGGTGTCGCACCACAGCTTGGCCGGTGCCAGCACCTCGCCTGCCGCATCGACCGGCACGAACCCATGCTGCTGGCCCGAGACCGCCAGCGCGCCGAGGCGCGAGCGCAGCGCAGGATCGATGGCGTGGAAGCAGGCCTGCAGGGCCGCGACCCAGTCGGCCGGATGTTGTTCACGGCTGCCATCGGCGGCGGAATGCAGCTCCAGCGGCGCACTGCTGCTGGCCACGACGCTGCGCCCGACCGGATCGTAGACCACGACCTTCAGGCTCTGCGTTCCCGCATCGATTCCGGCTACCAGTTCCCGTTCTTCCACGTCGTACCGCCTTCTCGTTAGCGCTATCATTTTTGGACGGCAGCGTGTGTGCCGTTACGCCAGGGACGCGCTCCGCTGCCAGACGTCCGGGGTCGCCTTGCAGTAGCGCTCGATGAACTCCGCCTGCGACGGCATCGCCGCGCTGGCCTGCTGCAGCGGCTGCCGGATCCGCGTCAGCAGCGTGCGCAGATCCGCATCGCCAATGGCCGCGGCCAGCGGATGCGGCGGCCCGGGCTGGATCCCCTGGCCCAGCAACACGCTGGTCCAGGAATCCACGCGGAACAACTCGCCCGGGTCCTGCCAGGCGTGCGCCCGTTCGCGCCAGGCGCGCAGCCGGATCGCCAGCGACTCCGGCAGCGCCATCTCGCGGCAGGCTTTCCACATCGGCTCGTCGCGCTGGGTGGCGTGGTAGTGCAGGATGATGAAATCGCGCACGTGCTCCATCTCCTGGCGGCTGACCGTGTTGTACAGCTCCACCAGCGCCGGGCTGATGCCCTCGTGTGGAAACAGCTGGATCAGGCGCACCACCGCACTGATGGTCAGGTGGATGCTGGTCGATTCCAGCGGCTCGATGAAGCCGCTGGCCAGACCCAGCGCCACCACGTTCCTGTTCCATGCCTGCAGCCTGCGCCCGCTGCGGAACGGCACCAGCCACGGGTCGCGCAGCGGCGGGCCGTCGACGTCGCGCAGCAGCTTGGCGTGCGCCTCGTCGTCGGACATGTGCCGACTGGAGAACACCAACCCGCAACCGACCCGGTGCTGGAGCGCGATATGCCAGCGCCACCCGGCCTCATGCGCGATGGCACGGGTATACGGCACCGGCGGCGCGACCGCCTCGGTCTGCACCGCCACGGCGCGATCGCTGGGCAACCACTCGCGCCAGTCTTCGTAGCCGGTGTGCAGGGTCTGCTCGGTCAGCAGGCCGCGGAAGCCGGTGCAGTCGATGAACAGGTCGCCTTCGATGAGCTGCCCGTCTTCCAGCAGCAGCGCCGCGACGGAGGCGTCGTGCGCATGCTGCCGCACCTCGCGGATCTGCCCTTCCACCCGGCGCAGGCCGTAGCCTTCGGCCTTCTTGCGCAGGAACTTCGCGTAGAGCGCGGCGTCGAAGTGATAGGCGTAGTTGACCTGCGGCTGGGTCTCCAGCGAGAACCGGTCCGCACGCGAGGCGACGCTTTCCAGGCAGAAATCGCCCAGGTCCGACGGCATGCCGCGGCGCAGGCTGTCCAGCCAGAAATGATGGAACGGCGTAGCCCAGGTGCCCTGCCCGATCGTGCCGAACGGATGGATGAAGCGATCGCCGGGGCGACGCCAATGTTCGAACGAGATCGACAGCTTGAACGTGCCGGCCACGGCGCGCAGGAACTCCTGCTCGTCGATCTGCAGAAAGCGGTGGAAGGTGCGGATCGGCGGCACGGTCGATTCGCCGACGCCCACGGTGCCGATCTGCTCGGACTCCACCAGGGTGATGTCCAGGCGATCGCGGAACTGGTGGGCCAGCGCGCAGCCGGCCAGCCAGCCTGCGGTGCCGCCGCCGGCGATGACGACCTTGCGGATGCGTCCGTCCGTGGTGTTGGCCAGGTTCACGACAAGATCCCCATCAGCGGTTGAGCCGCGCCAGCAACTGCGCGCGCACCCGGCGCGCCCGTGCCTCGTCGAACGGCGCCAGCTCGCCCCGGGCGGCTTCGGGCAGGTGCTGCCCTGCGCGCTCGCCGGGGCCGAACACGTAGTACTCGAACAGCTTGGCCCAGGCCTGCTTCTCGCGCGCCGGCAGATCGCGCAGCGCCCACATCGCATGCTGCAGCGCCGTCAGCGGCGAGGGCAGGAAGGCCGGCGCACTGCGCCACCAGTAGTTCACCAGCACGTTGAACGGCGCCAGGCTGCGCACGTGATGCCACCACATGCTGGGGATGAAGAGCGCATCGCCCGGCTCCAGCTCGGCGTGCCGCGCGCTGGCGAGGGCATCGCGGAAGCGCGGATAACGCGCGAAGTCGGGGCGATCGAAATCCACCACACTGACCACCTGGCCGCCCGGCGTGGGGTCCAGCGGCCCCGGATACAGGTTGTCGATCTGCTCCGGCGGAAACAGGGTGACGCGGCGCCGGCCCACCGCACAGCAGGCCAGGTTGTCCGGCGTGTCGAAATGGCAGGAGGCGGTCACGCGGTTGCCGATCCAGATGCTCGCCAGTGCATCGATGCCCTGCCCGGCCAGGCCGGCATCGTTGGCCTGCGCGAATCCGGGCAGCGCCCGCGCGATCGGCAGCGACGCGACGTAGTAGGTGGGCGGCCGCGGATCCTCGAAGGTCGCGGCGATCGCCTCCAGCACCTGCGTGAGCGGTCCGCGGCGGACCTCGAAATTCAACGCGGTGAACTCGGCGTTGTAGAACGGGCGTCCTTCGATCCCGGGTTCGCCGAACGAATACGGCACCGGCACGCCCGCATCGAACCCGCGCAGGTAGGCCATTGCGTCCTGCATGGAGCGCAGCCCGGCCTGCACCAGCCCCCAGTCGCGCGCGATGCCGCGCAGCACCACCGGCTCCCCGGCCGCCACCAGGTCCTGCACTGGTAACGCGGTGGGCTGCACGCCCTCCAGCGTCCGCATGGCGCCGCCGTCCGGCATGCTCAGTTCCTGCCTGCCGCGCCAGCGGCATCGTGCAGGCGCAGGCGTCGCTGCTTTTCGGCGATCAGCCGCCGCATGTTGTGCAGCGACGCCAGCATCAGGAACGCGCCTTCCAGATAGCCGGCGCGGTTGAGTGCGGCCAACACGGCACCGTCCAACTGGGCCAGGCGCTCGCGGTCGATCGCGTGCAGGCCGTTGACGCCGACCCGATGCTGCGCATCGAGTTGCACGTCGAGCGCCACCGGCTGGATCAACCCGTGCGCATCCAGCGCGGCGAACATGTCCGCACCGAAGGCGTTGCCCTCGTGGATGCCACGCAGCACCGTGGCGATATGGTCGAGATAGGCCGTGTTGCCGCCCTGCGGCAGGAACACCGGCTCGCCCTGCATCGCCGTCACCCGCGGATGCTCCATGTCCACGTGCAGCACCGCTTCCTGGGTGAGCACGCCATCGATGCGCTGCTCCTGGAACCCGATCAGGAACGGCCCCTTGGCCGCCGCCCCGGGGAGATACGAGGCCGTCCAGCGCCGATCCTGCAGGAACAGGTTCTCGTGCTGCTCGAACCCCAGCAGCGCCACCGACTGCCAGGCGCCGTCCGCCGGGTCCTTGCGCAGGAAGATCGGATACTCCCGCTGCAACTCGGCGAACTCGCTCGGGTAGGCCGGCAGCATGCCCACCGCGTCGCCGAACTCGGGGCCGAAGTCGGTGGCCACGCGCAGGTCGCGGTGGGCGATGTTGTTGAGCATTTCGTAACGCGGCATCGTGTTGCGCACTCCGGGTTGACGCCTTGCACCGGACGCCGCCGCGAGCGCAGCGGCGTCGGTGGGCACGCGAAGAGAAACTCCCCGCCTTCCTCAGAACCTGTAGCGAACGCCCAGCATGTAACGCGGACTCTGGTCGGCCAGCTTCACGATCATCTGCGAGGTACGCGAGCGCCAGCGCACGTCCTCGCCGGTCAGGTTGATCGCTTCCAGGCCGAACGACCAGTTGTCGTTCAACGTATAGTTCACGCTGAGATCCCACTGTTCGTAGGGTTCCACATAGTACGGGTTGCGGCTGGTGCCCTGGTTGGCCAGGATCAGGTACTGGTCGCGCCAGTTCCAGGCCAGGCGCACCGACCAGCCGTACTTCTCGTACATCAGCACCGCGTTGGCGGTGTCGCTCAGGCCGGTGAGCGCGAACTGGTCGATGCCCGGGTCGCCACCGTTGTCGTAGCCGACGTCGCCCTTGACGATGGTGTAGTTGGCGAGGATGCCGAACCCGGTATCGCCGAGGAAGTACTGCCCGCCGAGCTCCCAGCCGTGCAGCTTGGCCTGGTTCTGGTTGATCGGGCGGTTGACGTTGAACTCGTACAGCGGGTCGTCGGCCTCGCCGTAGATATCGTAGGCCGCTTCGGTCGCCAGCACCTGCGCACCGGTGCCGTTGTAGGCGGCCAGGCCGGCCGGGTTGTTGCGCAGCAGGGCCAGCGCGGTGAACAGCGAGGTATCGTTGGCCGAGCAGGCCGCCGCATTAGCCGGGCCGACCTGTGCAAGACAGGCGCCGCTGGTGAGGAACGCCAGCGCCGTCCTCGCGTCCGGACCGGAGGTCGGATCGCGCAGGCCATACAGGTTCTCCTGCACCACGGTGTTGCCGATGAAGTTGTTGACCGACTTGTTCCAGTACGTCACCGACAGATAGCTCGCGTCGGCGAAGTACCACTCCAGCGCCAGGTCGAGGTTGTCGGATTCCAGCGGCTTCAGCGACGGGTTCTGCGCGGTACCGCTGGCGCGCGAGGACGGATCGATCAGCACCGAGCCGAACGGCTGCTGCGCCCCGGGGCCGGCATACAGATTGCCGATCGGCGCACGCGCGATGCTCTTGCCGAACGAGACGCGGCCCTTCAGCGTGTCGGTGAGGTCGATGCTGAAATCCAGGTTGGGCAGGATGTAGCTGTACGTGGTCTTTTCGCTGAACGGTTGCTGCTCGTTGGACAGCACCACGCGGAAGTCGTTGTTGGACTGCCACTCGATCGCCTCGGGCGTGGCGATGATCGAGGTCGACACCACGTCGGTGGTCTCGTAGCGCACGCCGAGCCGGGTATTGGTGCGCCGACCGGCCAGCTCGCCATCCAGTTCCACCTGGAAATACGCCGAGCGGGTCTTCTCCTCCACGAAGTTGTCGGCGGCGCGCTGCGGGCTCACGCCCAGGCCGACGCCGTACTGGCTGGCCGCCCACTCCGCGAGGCGGCCGGCATCGCCGCGCCATGCCGGCCAGCTGGTGCCGCTGTAGTCATGGAACAGGCCGATGATGTTGACCGGCTGCATCAGGTTCATCAGGCCGCCGGCGGTATCCCGGTCGACGTTGGCCACGCCCCAGTCGCCCAGGGTGGAATACGCCTCGGCCGCCTGGATGCGGTGCGTGGTCGACTTGTTGGTGTCCACGCCGAACTGGAAGCGGCCCTGGTCGAAACTCCACTCGCCGTCCACGCGCGCCTGCTTGATCTGGCTGATCTGGCTCTGCGAATTGACCCGCAGTACCTGCGTGCCGATCTCGCCCGGCACGAAGCCCGGGTTGACCACACCGTTGACGTTGGCCGCGGCAGCGGCGTCGCTCGGATACCAGACCTGGGTGCCGATCGGCAGGCCGTTGTTGAAGTTCAGCTCCTGCACCCAGGATCCGCCGCAGTGGGGGCCGGTGGTGCAGTTGTTGGTGCCGGCAATACTCATGAACAGCGAGCCGCCGCCGGTCAACGGATCGTTGGGGCGGCTTTCGTTCTTCGAGTCGTGCGCATCGAAGCTCAGCTTGAGCCGGTCGGTCACGTTCCACACCGCATTCAGGCCGAGCGAGCCCAGCTTGTACTTCTGCATGCTGCGCTGCTGCTCGAGGCCGAAATCCTTGGTGCCGGCGATCTCGCGGATGTAGGTCGGCACGGCCACCGCACCGCTGGTGTCGAAGGTCACGTCGGTGTAGTTGCTGTTCTGCAGCCACATGCCCTGCTCGCCACGATTCTCGGTGATCTCGTTGGTCGAGTAGGTGTAGTCCAGGGTCAGGGTCAGGCTGTCGGTGGGCGCGAACTGCAGCACCGCCTGGCCGTTGACGCGCTCGCGTTCGAACTCGGAGAACGCATAGCGCAGGTCGTTCGGGCGCGCGTACAGCGCGCCGATCTGCGGCGCATTCACCACGGTCGGGTTGCCGGGCATCGAGCCGGTCCACGGCTGCACGTTCCAGTAGTTCTCGGTGGCCTGCACCGAGCCGCCCTTGCGCTTCTGGTAGCTCGCGCTCACGCCGACGCCGAAGGTCTTGTCCGGATTGGTGTAGCTGAAGATGCCCGACAGTTCCGGGGTGATGTCATCGTCGAACGGCTGGCTGCGGTCGGAGACCGCCTTGGCGCCGGCGCTGGCGACGATGCCCTGGTGGTCGAACGGGCGCGCGGTCAGGATGTTGATGGTGGCGCCGATGCCCCCGCTGGGCATGTTGGCCTGGCTGGTCTTGTAGACCTCGATGCCGTTGATCGCTTCGGCGGCGAGCTGGGCGAAGTTGAAGGCGCGGGTACCGCCGTCGACGCCGCCGATGGCGACCTGCCCGGCGGCGCCGAACGCATCGGCGCCCGGCATCTGCCGCCCGTTGAGCGTCACCATGTTGAACTGCGGGCCGAAGCCGCGCGCGGTGACCTGCGCGCCTTCGCCATCGCGCCGCTCGATGGAGATGCCGGTGATGCGCTGCAGGGATTCGGCCAGGTTGGTATCGGGGAACTTGCCGATGTCCTCGGCGCTGATGGCATCCACCACGCCCGCGGCGTCGCGCTTGATGTCCATCGCCTGGCTGAGGCTGTTGCGCAGGCCGGTGACCTGGACGGTATCCAGTTGCGTCGGGCTGCTCTGCGCCTGCTGCTGCGCGGCCGGCGCCGGCGCCGGCGTTGCGGCGTCCTGTGCGAAGGCGGGATTGATGACCAGCACGCCGCCGACGAACGTGAACATGGCCCTGGATTTGAACTTCGCCAGTGCGCGGCTCATGGACGAGCCCTCAGGTCTGGCGTACGACGAAACATAGAAGCGCTCATGACTCTCCCCTCTGACATGCGATCGATGGATGTATCGCCCCTCCCCCAAGAGGCACGCACGGGCGATGCCCGTTTTCCACGCCGAACATCGCAGCGCGCTGAGCGTTCGCTGCGACTCAAACTCCGTTTCAGGATTGCCAGACCACGTGTGGCAAGGCCCCCCTAGGCCCGGCTGTCGCTAACTGATAGCGCTACCATCACGTCACGGCGCAGACTACGCACCGGCGATATCGCTTGTCATCATGCGTCGCAACAAAGGACGGCATTTCTTGAACAACACCCCCAAAACGGCGCGTCGCCGAGGGAACGCGGTCACCATCGACGACGTCGCCGCGCATGCCGGCGTCTCGCCGATGACCGTCTCGCGCGTCACCCACGGTCACGCCGGCGTGCGCGAGAGCACGCGCGAACGGGTGATGCGCAGCGTGCGTGCGCTGGACTACCGGCCCAACCCGGCCGCCAGCGCGCTTGCCGCCGCGCAGCACACCTGCATCGCGTTGATCTACACCAATCCCAGCTCCAGCTATCTGCGCGAACTGCTGGTCGGCGCGCTGCGCGGGTCCACGCGCGTGGCCGCACAGTTGGTCATCGCCACCTGGGACGGACTGGGTCCGCGCGCGCGTCGCGCAGCCGCACATACGCTCTGCAGCAGCGTGGCGGGTGTGCTGCTTCCTGCGCCCTTGTGCGAATCGAAGGCCATCGTCGCCGTGTTTGTCGAGGCCGGCATTCCCGTGGTCTCCATCGCGTCGAGCCGGTTCCGCGACAGGATGTCCTGCGTGCACATCGACGATCGCCGTGCGAGCCACGACATGGTGTCGCACCTGATCGCGCACGGTCATACCCGCATCGGCTACATCGCCGGCGACCCGAACCAGACCGCCAGTGCGCACCGCTGGCAGGGCTACCGCGATGCGCTGGCGGATGCGGGCATCGGCTACGACGCCGCGCTCGTGCAGCCGGGCGACTTCACCTATCGTGCCGGGCTGGAGGCCGCCGAGCGGCTGTTGGCGCTGCAGCCGCGCCCCACTGCGATTTTCGCGAGCAACGACGACATGGCCTCGGCGGTGGTGTCGGTGGCGCATCGTCGGCGCCTGAAGGTGCCGGAGGATCTGTCGGTGGTGGGATTCGACGACACGTCGGCGTCGACGATGGTGTGGCCGGAGCTGACCACTATCCATCAGCCGGTGGCGGACATGACCGACGCGGCCATCGATCTGTTGTTGCGGGAGATCCGGCAGGCGGCTGGTTCTGGGCGCGCGTATGTCGATCATGTGGTGCCGCACCGATTGGTTGCGCGCGATTCGGTGTTGCGGCCTTCGCTGGCTCGCTAACCTCATGCCATAGGCGGACCGTGAGGCAGGCGCAGATACGGCGCCTATGTCTCAGGCGCGCAACAATGCACATTCGTCGAGCACATTTGCCGTTGCCTTTGCCGTGGCTTTCGCTTGCTTTGGCTTTGGCTTTGGCTGTTGCTGCTGCTTTTGACTTACCGGGTTCCCTTCCGAAGCGGCGAACCAGGCGGGAAAAACCCGAAGGGCGGCGTACATGGATGTACGCCGTCCGCGGCAGGGGCAGGATGCCCCTTCCGCGGATCCCGTCTGGTTCGCGGACCCGGAGCGCGCAGCGCGGAGGGCGCGTAGGCAGGGCGCGCTTTCTTTTGGTTACCTTTTCTTTGCGCGAGCAAAGAAAAGTAACTCGCCCGCAAGGGCGAAAGCCTTTGCTGTTGCTTCAAGCTTGCATGTCAGGCGAGAAGATCTGTAGGAGCGGCTTCGGCCGCGACAGGCACAATGGACTCTCGCTGTCGCGGCTGAAGCCGCTCCTACAGTTCAGCCATTGCGGCAGCATCTTCAGGAGCAAAGCTTTCGCCTTGCGGCGAGTTACTTTTCTTTGCTTGTGCAAAGAAAAGTAACCAAAAGAAAGCACACCCTGCCTCGCGCCCTCCGCGCTAACGCGCTCCGGGTCCGCGTCCAGCCCGGGGATTCGCGGCAGGGGCATCCTGCCCCTGCCGCGAACGGCGCACATCCATGTGCGCCGCCCCTTCGGGGTTTTTCCCCGGGCTGGCCGCCGCTTCGGAAGGGAACCCGGCAAGTCAAAAGCCGGAGCAACAGCAACAGCACAGGCAACGGCAACGGCAACGGCAACGGCAACGGCAACGGCAACGGCAACGGCAACGGCAACGAGCATCTTGCTCGGTGCGGAAACAGGCAATCGAAAAATCAGGCCGCCGGCGACGCGTTGCCCACACCTAGTTCCTCTCCATCCACCGCATCGACCAAGTCGTCGACAAGATCGCCGCACCAGCGCGCGCCATCCGCCTCGCAACTGCGCTACCTTGCACCCAAGGCGCCCTCGCGCCCATGCCGCCCCGGAGATCCCCATGCCCCTGCTCCATCGATCCCCTGCCGCGCCACTGCACACCAGCCGCAATCGCGCCTGGCGCATCGGCGTGGCCCTGCTATGCGCCCTGATCACCGCGCCCGGCATGGCCGCCGCCGACACCGCCGTGCCGGCCGTGCAGCGCGCGCAGCAGCTGATCCTGGTGCTGGCGCCGGACTGGGACAGCCCGCAGGGCACGTTGCAGGCGTTCGAGCGTGATGCACAAGGCTGGCGCGCGCAGGGCAAGGCCTTCGACGTGAGTCTCGGCAGTCACGGCAGCGCCTGGGGCCTGGGCCTGCATCCGGCGCAGACGGATGGACCGCAGAAACGCGAAGGCGACGGCCGCAGCCCGGCCGGCGTGTTCACCATCGGCGAAGCCTTCGGCTACGCGCCGCGCATCGACAGCGCCATGCCCTACCAGGCGATGCAGCAGAGCAACTACTGCATCGATGTGCCCGGATCGCCGCTGTACAACCAGATCGTCGATGCCGACAAGGTCGGCAAGGAGGCGGTCGCCGGGTCCACCGAACCCATGCGCCTCGACCTGCAACACGCCGGTGACCAGCGCTACCGCGAGGGCTTCGTGATCCAGCACAACGCGCAGGCCACGCCGGGCGCCGGCAGCTGCATCTTCGCCCACCTGTGGCGCGCGCCCGGCGCGCCCACCGCCGGCTGCACCGCGATGCAGCCGGCCGACATGCAGCGGCTGCTGGCATGGCTGCGCCCGTCCGCCGCGCCGCTGTTCGTGCTGCTGCCGCGCGACGCCTACCGGCGCCTGCAGGCCGACTGGGCGCTGCCGGCCGTGGAGCCGGCATCGTGAGCCAGGCGCCCACACCCGGACTGGTGCGCGCGGTCAGCCGCTGGCAGATCGTCGGGTTGTCGATCAACGATGTGATCGGCAGCGGCATCTACCTGCTGCCGGCCGCCACCGCCGCCCTGCTCGGGCCGCTGAGCCTGTGGGCGGTGTTGCTGGCCGGCGTGGCCGTGGCCCTGCTGGTGCTGTGCTACGCGCAGGCCGCCAGTTACTTCGACGAACCGGGCGGCAGCTATCTGTACGCGCGCGAGGCGTTCGGCCGCTTCGCCGGCTTCGAGATCGGCTGGATGATCTGGCTGACCCGCATCAGTTCGGCGGCGGCGCTGAGCAACGGGCTGGCCGATGCGGTGGTGCGCTTCTGGCCGGCCGCGGCCGGGGGCGGCGCGCGCCTGGCCATCGTGGTCGGCTCGCTCGGCCTGCTCACCGCGATCAACGTGATCGGGGTGAAGTCGGCCGCGCGCACCGGCGTGGCGCTGGTGATCGGCAAGCTGGTGCCGTTGTTGCTGTTCGTGGCGATCGGCGTGTTCTACGTGGACTGGTCGTGGGCGTTCTCGGGCAAGGCCCCGGACCCGCGCGATGTCGGCAACCTCGGCGAGGCCGCGTTGCTGTTGCTGTTCGCCTATGCCGGCTTCGAGAACATCCCGGCCGCCGCCGGCGAGTACCGCAATCCGCGCCGCGACGTGCCGTTCGCGCTGATCACCATGATCGTCACCGTCACCCTGATCTACGCCGCGGTGCAGGTGGTGGCGCAGGGCACGCTGCCCAACGTGGCGCAATCGGCGACGCCGTTGGCCGACGCGGCCAGCGGCTTCGGCGGCGAGGCGCTGGCGCTGATCCTCACCGTCGGCGCCACCATCTCCATCCTCGGCACCACCAGCAACACGGTGATGCTGGGGCCGCGCTTCCTGTTCGCGCTGGCCAAGGACGGCTACGGCCCGGCGTTCCTGGCGCGGGTGCATCCGCGCTTCCGCACGCCGGCCGCGGCGATCCTGCTACAAGGCGTGCTGTCGCTGGTATTGGCGCTGTCCGGCTCGTTCGTGCAACTGGCGCTGCTGTCGATGGTCACCCGCCTGTTCGCCTACATCGGCACCGCCGCAGCGGTGCTGGTGCTGACACGGCGCTATCGCGACCGGCCCGGCGCGCTGCGCCTGCCGGGTGGGCCGCTGATTCCGCTGGCGGCGCTGTTGCTGGCGTTGGCGCTGCTGCTCAGCGCCAGTTGGCAGAACCTGGCGGCGGCGGGCGTGGCGCTGCTGGTGGGCGCGCTGTTCTATCGGTTCCCACGCAAGGACGCGGCGTGAACGCCTTCACGCCGCCTTGCGCGCAGGTCACGCGCGGATAACCGCGGCGCCCGGACGCTGGACGCCCACCAGCGAGAGCCGCCCGCCATGAAACGACGCCGCGTCTACAGCGCTCCGGATCTGCCCACCGCCACCCGCGCGCTGCAGGCCGCACGCAGCGTCGGTCTCGACAACGACGACCTGTCCCTGGTCGCGCGCGGCGACATCGAGCTGGAAGCGATCCCCGACGACCGCAAGGAAGGCAAGACCGACACCGTGCCGGCCGCCGCGCGTGGCGCCCTGGGCGGCGGTGCGGCCGGCCTGCTGGCCGGGCTGGCGGCGATCGCGGTGCCGCCGCTGGGCATCACCCTGGCCGGCGCCGGGGTCATGGCGATCGCTGGCGCCCTGGTCGGCAGTTGGTCCTCGGCGCTGGTCGGCTCCACCGTGCCGGACCCGGTGCGGCGCAACTTCGAAGAGGAAATCGAGGCCGGGCGCATCCTGGTGGTGATCGAAGGCGAGCCGGAGCAACTGGACGCCGCCGACGCACCGCTGCGCGCGGCCGGCACCACGGCCTTGCCGTACGAGGCAGCGGCGGCCGCGCACTGACGCGGCGCCAGGCGAACGCGACAGCCTGCATTGCGATCTCGCCCGGGCGCGGGATTGCGCGCAACGGTCTGCACAGACTGCAAGGCCCACCGAGGGCCCCGCGATCAGGCCGGCGTCAGCGCCCGCATGCGGATCAGCAAGCCGGCGGCATACACCAACCCGTAGGCGATCAGCGCCGCGGCGATGCTCATGGTCAGCGGACTGGCGTTCTGCAAGGTCTCGGCACTGCCGCCGGCGAACGCCCCGCTGGCCCAGCGCCAGGCCAGGCGCCCGAGCAGCAGCACGCTCAACGCGGCGCCGATCCAGGGATTGGGGGTGTACCAGCGTGCGCCGTCCTGCAGTTCGATACGCGTGTGGTGCAGGGCGAAGGCGCCCAACGCGGCGCCGCCCACGGCGCCCAGCGCCATGCCCAGGCGCACAGCCGGCAACTGGACGGCCAGCCAGGTCAGCAGGACCGCGACCAGCAGCAGGAACCCCAGCCGCACGCCGGTGCGCCGTGGCTGCCAGGGCTGGCGGCCGAAATAACGGCGGATGCGCCGGTAATACAGCCAGCCCACACCGGCCGTGGCCAGGTACGGGGTCAACAAGGCGATGCCGTTGGCGGCCATGGGGTTTGCCGGAAGAGAGGGGCGTAGCGGCGGATCGTAAGCCACCCTGAGCGCCGGCGCAGCCTGCCAGAAGGCATGAATGTTTCATATCGCGATCACGCCGCGCAGGGGCAGGTTTAACGCAGCCGTGGCTAGCGTGAAGCGCATTCATCGCCCACGGAGAACCATCATGAGCGTTCCGTATCAGATTCCCGGCCGTGCGCCCAACGACGAGGACCGCAATAGCGTCTCGCAGTACTGGCGCGACCGTTTCGCCGACGAACCCTATTACAGCGAAGGCGAGCGCTTCGAAGACTACGAACCCGCCTACCACGCAGGCCACGAGGCCCGCATCCGCGATTTCAACCGCGCCTACGAGCAGGTGGAAGCGGAACTGCACCGCGACTGGGACAGCAACAAGGGCTCGCAGACGCTGAGCTGGAGCAAGGCCCGCCACGCGGTGCGCCGCGCCTGGGAGCGTGCCGGCAACGGCGAATGAGGCGACGCGCCACATTCCAGGGTTGTGTAGGAGCGGCTTCAGCCGCGATGGGCTTTGTCGGTAAAACCCGTCGCGGCTGAAGCCGCTCCTACGAGGGCAACGTGGCCTTAGTTCCTGGCATTTCCACGCAGGCCAACTTCGACGAAATCCCGGCATCGCCCAGCGTGCGACCCACACCGCGCGCCCGGCAGCGACGCCATCACCGCTGCCAAGCGCGTTCTTCAGCTCTCCAGCGGCTGCAACTTCAGCAAGCGCCCACCGGCGCCATCCTCCAACAGCCACAGCGCACCATCCGGACCCTGCTCCACCTCGCGAATGCGCTTGCCCATGTCGTAGCGCGCCGCCTCGCGTGCGGTCTCGCCGTTGAACTCGATCCGCACCAGCGACTGCGAGGACAGGCCGCCGATGAAGCCGTTGCCGCGCCACTGCGGGAAGCGGCTGCCGTTGTAGATGACGAAGCCGGCCGGCGAGATCACCGGCGTCCAACTCACCTTGGGCGCGGCGAATTCCGGGCGCGTGCTGTGATCGGGAATCGGGCGCCCATCGTAATGGTCGCCATTGGACACGATCGGGTAGCCGTAATTGGCGCCGCGCTGGATCAGGTTCAGTTCGTCGCCGCCGGCCGGGCCCATTTCGTGTTCCCACAGGCGGCCGTTGGCGTCGAAGGCCAGGCCGAGCACGTTGCGGTGACCCAGCGACCAGACCTGCGCGGCGACCCCGCCTCGGTTGGCGAACGGGTTGTCGGCCGGCACGCTGCCGTCGTCGTTGAGACGCACGATCTTGCCCAGGTTGCCGCTCATGTCCTGCGCCGGATCGAACTTCTGCCGCTCGCTGGAACTGATCCACAGCTTGCCGTCCGGGCCGAATGCCAGGCGGTGGCCGAAGTGGCCGTTGCCGGACACCTTGGGCTGCTGCCGCCAGATCACCTGCTGCTGCGACAGGCTGCCGCCGCCGTTGTTGTCGAGCGTCAGTTTGGCGCGCATCACCGCCGCGCCACGGGTGTCGCCGCCGCCGGGTTCGGCGTAGCTCAGGTAGACCCAGCCGTTCTTGGCGAAGCCCGGATGCGGCAGCACGTCGCCGAGACCGCCCTGGCCACCGTAGGCCACCGTCGGGATGCCGGTGACCGCACCGGTGTGGCCGCTGACCGGATCGATGCGCTTCAACGTGCCACCCTTCTCGCTGACCAGCGCGGTGCCATCGGGCAGGAAGCTCATCGCCCACGGTTCGTTGAAGGTGGCGACCGGGGTCGCCGAGAACGGCCAGTCGCCGCGCCGCTCGGCCGCCGTGTCGGCGGGTGCGGCCTGTGCCGCAGCGATCGCCAGGCCCATGGCCAGCGCGCAAGCCAAACCCAGGGGAGTCCGTTGCATGACGTGCACCTATCGGTTGGGGTCGAATCCCGAACCTAGCAGACCCCGCGTACACGGCAAGCATGCCGCGGCCAGGGCGTGGCCACGGTCACGTCACCGCAGCGGGTCCGGTAGACACGTCGCGTATTCAACAACGTCGGCGCGGCGACCACGCCGCCACGCCCGTCATCAACCCTGCGGCAACAACTCGAACGCAACCGGCTCGCCACTGGCCGAGGACGCGCACACCCACAGGTCGAACAGGCCCGGCTCGGCCACGCACTGCCCATCGCGGCCGGTGAAGGCCAGCGCGTGGCGGTCGAGGGTGAAGCGGACCTCCATGCCCTCCCCCGCCGCCAGCCGCACCTTGCGGAACGCCTTCAGTTCGCGCACCGGGCGCACCCGGCTGGCGACGCGGTCGTGGATGTACAGCTGCACCACTTCCTCGCCCTCGCGTTCGCCGACATTGTCGATGCGCGTGGTCACGGTCAGGGTGTCGTCCCAGCCCACCTGGGTGCGGTCGAGCTGCGGCGTGCCGTAGGCGAACTGGGTATAGCTGAGGCCATGGCCGAACGGATACAGCGGCGCGTTCGGCACCTCGCGCCAGCGCGACTTGAACTCGCTCATCGTCGGCAGTTCCGGCCGGCCGGTGCGCGGGTGATTGTAGAAGTACGGCTGCTGCCCGGCATCGAGCGGGAAGCTCACCGGCAGGCGCGCGGACGGGTTGTAGTCGCCGAACAGCACGTCGGCCACCGCCGGGCCGGTCTGCGTGCCCAGGTACCAGGTCACCGCGATCGCCGCGGCGTCGCGCACCGCGCCCTGCAGCGCCAGCGCGCGGCCGTTGCGCAGCAGCACCACCAGCGGCGTGCCGGTGGCGGCGACCGCCTCGGCCAGCGCCTGCTGCGCCGGCGGCAGCACGATCTGCGTGCGCGACTGCGCCTCGCCGCTGTAGCGCTGCGGCTCGCCCAGCGCCAGCACCACCACGTCGGCGGCGCGCGCGGCGGCCACCGCCGCCTCGATGCCGCCGTCCAGCGGCGCTTCCAGCGCGCAGCCGGGCACCACGGTCAGCGCCTGCGCGTCGTCCAGCGCGGCGCGTACGCCGGCTTCCAGGGTCACGTAGCGGCTCTTGTCGCCGAACAGGGTCCAGCAGCCTTCGATGTTGTCGCGGTCCTGCACGAACGGGCCGATCAGCGCGATCTTCTGGCCCTGCTTGCGCAGCGGCAGCACCGGGCCATCGTTCTTCAGCAGCACGATCGAACGCCGCGCCGCGTCGCGCGCCAGCGCATCGTGCGCGGCGATGTGCGACGGGTCGGCCTCGCGCGCCGGGTCCAGCGAACGGTACGGATCGTCGAGCAGGCCGATCGCTTCCTTCAGTTCCAGCACGCGGCGCACCGACGCATCCAGCAGCGCCATCGGCACCTCGCCGTCCTCCACCAGCGACGGCAGGTGCGCGGCGTAGAAGCCGCTCTGCATGCTCATGTCCATGCCGGCCAGGAACGCCTTCTTGGTCGCGTCGCGCTCGTCGGCGGCATAGCCGTGCGCGATCAGCTCCATGTCGGCGGTGTAGTCGGAGATCACCACGCCGGGGAATTTCCACTCGCCGCGCAGGATCTCGGTCAGCAGTTCGTGGTTGGCGCTGGCCGGCACGCCGTTGATGTCGTTGAAGGAGGTCATCACGCTCAGCGCGCCGGCGCCGAAGGCGGCCTGGAACGGCGGCAGGTGCACGTCGCGCAGGGTCTGCGGGGCGATGTCGACGCTGGCGTACTCCATGCCGGCGGCGACCGCGCCATAGGCGGCGAAGTGCTTGGGCGTGGCCAGCAGTGCGTCGTCGGCGCGCAGATCCGGCCCGTGGAAGCCGCGCACGCGTGCAGCGGCGAAGGCGCAGCCCAGCACCACGTCCTCGCCGGCGCCTTCGGCACCGCGGCCCCAGCGCTGGTCGCGGGCGATGTCCACCGCCGGCGCGTAGGTCCAGTGGATGCCGGCGGCGGTGGCCTCGACCGCGGTGGCGCGTGCGGTGCGCGCGGCCAACTCCGGCTCGAAGCTGGCAGCCTCGCCCAGCGGGATCGGGAACACCGTGCGCATGCCGTGGATCACGTCCGCGGCCAGGATCACCGGGATCCCCAGCCGGCTCTCCTCCAGTGCCACCTGCTGGATGCGCCGCCCCAGCTCCGCGCCGACGCCGTTGAACAGCGAGCCGACCCGGCCGGCGCGCACCTGCTGCAGCACCTCGTCGGCATTGCGGACGTTGGCTTCCGGATTCACGTCGGGGGCGAACGGGCGCACCATGTCGGCGAAGACGCCGAGCTGGCCGACCTTCTCCTCGACGGTCATGCGGGCGATGAGCGATTCGATACGATCCGAAGCCATGGGGTCCTTTGAGAAAACGTTTACATAGCCGCCAATTCTAGCTCTGCGGCCAGTCGATGGGGCAAGTTCCGGCGCCGGAATCGCCTATTCAGAAAACTGTCTACCGACCGGGTCCGGCCCGGCCGCCGCGCACCATACGCCTGCGGACGGATGCCGCATAGGGAGAGCGACGGGATGGCACGGCCGAGATGCCCCGCCTCACAAGGGCCGCATCGCGGCCGCCGGCCACAGGCACGGCGGCGCCCGCGGCGGCTCAGGAGCTGAAGTAGGCCTCGGCGATGGCGTTGTGCAGGTGGCCGAGGTGGGTCTGGATCTCGTCCATGAACCCGGCCGGGTTGTGCGCGGCCAGGTAGGCCGGGTCGGCATTGCGCACCAGCCCGCTGATGCGCATCAGCGCGCGCTCCACCGGCGGCCGCGGCGGCATGGTCGGCAGGATGTGCTGGGCGCGGACCAGGCAGAACTGCACGCTGCGCGGGAAGTCGTTGTTCTGCAGCAGGAAGCGCAGCGCCTGCTCGCCGGTGACGCGCTGCCGCACGTGGCGGCGGTACATCTGGTAGGCGGCCTGCGCGCGCAGCACGCTCATCCACTGCATGGCCTGGTAGGCCTCGCGGTCGTCGGCCTGGCGCGGAGTGATCAGGCCCGAGGCGCCGGCATCGATGATGCGCGTGGTCATGTCGGCCTGCTCGATCGCCGTGCCCAGGCGCAGGAACTGGAAGCCGATGTCGCGGCTGACGTTGGCGGTCAGCAGCCCGGACACCTTCAGGCAGGCATCGGTGACGTGGGACAGGAACTCCATGCGGTAGCGGCGGCCGACGCTGCGCTCGCCGTTGGCGTCGATGTGCAGGTGCAGGTCGTTGACCGCTTCCCAGATCTCCTGCGGCAGGGTGTCGCGGATGCTGCGCAGCAGCTCGCGCGCGTAGCGCACCGAGCTGCGCAGCGAGGACGGATTGCGCTCGTCCAGCAGCAGGAAGCGCACCACGTCGGCATCGCCGACGTCGTCGCCGGCATTGGGGAACCACAGCGCGAAGATCTCGCCGGCGCCGACCGTGTCGATCATCGGCCGCCAGGCGAAGCGCACCGAGCGCGGCAGGTCCAGCTGCAGCAGGCTGCCCACGCCCACCAGCCGCGCGGTGGTCTCGGCGCGGCGCACGTAGCGGCTGAACCAGTAGAGGTTGTCGGCGACGCGCGAGAGCATCAGTCCAGCTCCTCGTCCAGGTCCACCACCCAGGTGTCCTTGGCACCGCCGCCCTGCGAGGAATTGACCACCAGCGAGCCCTCCTCCATCGCCACCCGGGTCAGCCCGCCGGTGGTGACGTAGACGTCCTCGCGGGAGAGGATGAACGGGCGCAGGTCCAGGTGCCGCGGCGCCGGCCCGGCCTCGGTCACGATCGGCGCGGTGGACAGGCCCAGGGTCGGCTGCGCCATGTAGTTGCGCGGGTCGGCCAGGATCAGCTTGCGGAACTGCTCGCGCTGGCGCGTGGTCGAGCGCGGGCCGATCAGCATGCCGTAGCCGCCGGACTCGTTGGCCGGCTTCACCACCAGCTCGTCCAGGTGCTCGAGCACGTACTGGCGGTCCTTGTCGTCGTGGCACAGGTAGCTGGGCACGTTGGGCAGGATCGGCTCCTCGTCCAGGTAGTAGCGGATCATCTTCGGCACGTAGGCGAACACCACCTTGTCGTCGGCCACGCCGGCGCCCGGCGCGTTGGCCAGCGCCACCTTGCCGGCGCGCCAGCTGCGGATCAGCCCGGCCACGCCCAGCACCGAATCGGCGCGGAACGCCTCCGGATCCAGGAACAGATCGTCGACCCGGCGGTAGATCACGTCGACCCGGCGCGGCCCGTACACCGTGCGCATGTAGGTGCAGTCGTCGTCGGCCACGAACAGGTCGTCGCCCTCGACCAGCTCGATGCCCATCGCCTGCGCCAGATAGGCGTGCTCGAAGTAGGCGCTGTTGAAGATGCCCGGGGTCAGCAACGCGATCACCGGCTGGTCGCCCGGGCGCGGCGACAGCGCCGCCAACGTGTCGTAGAGCTGCGCCGGGTAATCGTCCACCGGCAGGATCGCGCTGGTCTCGAACAGCTCCGGGAACACCCGCTTGGCGACCATGCGGTTCTCGAGCATGTACGACACGCCGCTGGGGATGCGCAGGTTGTCCTCCAGCGCGTACAGGGTGCCGTCGGCATCGCGCACCAGGTCCGAGCCGCACACGTGCGCCCACACCCCCAGTGCCGGGGTGATGCCCACGCATTGCGGGCGGAAGTTGACCGAGTGCTCCAGCAGCATCGCCGGGAACACCTTGTCCTTGACGATGCGCTGGGCGCCGTAGATGTCGCCGATGAACAGGTTGAGCGCGCGCATGCGCTGCTTCAGCCCCGCCTCGGTACGCTGCCATTCGTGCAGCGGGATCACCCGTGGGATCAGGTCGAACGGCAGCGTACGGTCGACGTTGCGGCCGTCGGAGTAGACGGTGAAGGTGATGCCCATGACCCGCGCGGCGACATCGGCGGCGAGCTGGCGTTCGGACAATTCGCGTCCGCTGAGGCTGGACAGGTACTCGATGACCCGGCGCGCGGCCGGACGTGGCTGCCCGTCGGACTGGATCAGCTCGTCGAAGGTGGCCGTGCGGTACTTGCTCCAGTCCATCGCGCCCCTTGTTGCTGTGGGCCGGCGGCGAAAGGCGCCGGCATGTTGTCCCGCAACATGCCCGCAGTCGTGACGGCCGTCAAGCCGCCGGCGGCGGGACCGCGTCCGGGGCGCGGCGGATGCGCGCGCTGTCCATGAACATCGCGTCGCTGGACGCCTGGAACACGCGCAGGTCGAAATTGGGCAGGATCGCCAGCAGGTGGTCGAACAGGTCCGCCTGGATCTGCTCGTACATCGCCCAGCGGGTGTCGTTGGCGAAGCAGTACAGCTCCAGCGGCAGGCCGTTGGCGCCCGGCTCCAGTTGCCGCACCAGCAGGGTCATGTCCTGGCGCACGTGCGGGCTGGCGCGCAGGTAATGTTCGACGTAGGCGCGGAAGGTGCCGAGGTTGGTGATCCGGCGGCCGTTGATCGGCGCCACCCCACGCTCGGCCAGCGCCCCGTTCCACGCGCCGATCTCGTCGCGCTTGCGGTCGATGTACTCGCGCAGCACGGTCAACTGCCGCATCTGCTCGATCTCGGCATCGTCGAGGAAGCGCACGCTGTGCTGGTCCAGGTACAGCGCGCGCTTGATCCGGCGCCCGCCGGCCTCGCTCATCCCGCGCCAGTTCTTGAACGAATCGCTGATCAGCTTCTTGGTCGGGATGGTGGTGATGGTCTTGTCCCAGTTCTGGACCTTGACCGTATGCAGCGCGATGTCGATCACGTCGCCGTCGGCGTTCTGCTGCGGCATCTCGATCCAGTCGCCGACGCGGACCATGTCGTTGGAACTGATGGTGACGCTGGCCACCAGCGACAGCAGGGTGTCCTGGAACACCAGGATCAGCACCGCCATCATCGCGCCCACGCCCGACAGCAGGATCACCGGCGACTTGTCCACCAGCACCGACACCATCAGCACCGCCGCGACCACGCCCAGCACGATCTTGAGCAACTGCATGTAGCCCTTGATGGGCTTGTTGTGCGCGTCCGGGCGCCGTTCGTAGACGTGGTTGAGCAGGTCCAGCACGCGCGACAGGGCCAGCGCCACGGTCAGCACGATGAAGGCGGCGCAGACGTTGCGCACCACGCTGACCATCGCCGCCGGCAGGTGCGGCACCGCGCCGATGCCCAGCGACAGCACCAGTGCCGGGATCACGTTGGCCAGGCGCGGGATCACGCTCAGCTTCACTTCCTTGTCGCTGAGCACGGTGGCGCGCAGCACCCGCCGCAGCCCGCGCAACAGGATCCGCTTGGTCACCCAGTTGGCCAGCCACGCCGCCAGCAGCAGCGCCACGATCACCATCGCGTCGTAGGCCCAGGGATACGGCGCCAGGGTGTGCTGCAGGTCGGCGAAGAACACCCTGCCGGGCAGCGGCGCCGAGGCGCTGGCGAACGGCGACAACGCCTGCAACCTCATGCGCGGCTACGCTCGATGATGACCCCCACCGCCTGCGCCCCGCGCACCGCACCCGGCTTGCTCAGCTTCAGCCGCAACCAGCGCACGTCGAACTCCTCCAGCACCATCGCAGCGCAGCGCTCGGCCAGCGTTTCGACCAGCCCGTAGCCGGACTGCTCGACCAGCTCCACCAGGCGCTTGCTCACCGCCTTGTAGTTGAGCGTATCGGCGATGTCGTCGCTGGCCGCGGGCTTGCGGTTGTCGAAGCCCATTTCCAGATCGAAGCGCAGCGTCTGCCGGATCCGCCGCTCCCAATCGTAGATGCCGATCAGCGCGTCGATTTCCAGACCTTCGATGAAAACCTTATCCATGGGCAGGGAATGGGGAATAGGGAGTAGGGAATGGTAAGAGCAGAGGCAAAAACCGGACGTGAGCCGCTCACGATTCCCGATTCTCCATTCCCGATTCCCGAGTTGCCGCCAGCGGCGGCAACTCCGCCATGTCCCAGCGCGGCGTCACCTGCACCGCGGATGCGGTGTCGTGCAACCCGGCCTGCAGGCGCAGGGCGCCGGCGAAGGCGATCATCGCGCCGTTGTCGGTGCACAGGGCCGGGCGCGGGAAGCAGGCGCGGCCGCCGCGGGCCTGCGCCATCGCCTGCAGCTTGGCGCGCAGGCGCAGGTTGGCGCCGACGCCGCCGGCAACCACGATGGTGTCGCTGCCGGCCGCCTCCAGCGCGCGTTCGCACTTGATCGCCAGCGTGTCCACCACTGCATCCTCGAAACCGCGGGCGATGTCGGCGCGCACCGTCTCGGACTGGTCGCTGTCGCGCCAGGCCAGCAGCACCTGGGTCTTGAGCCCGGAAAAACTGAAGTCCAGGCCGGGCCGGTCGGTCATCGGCCGGGCGAAGCGGAACCGGCCCGAGGCGCCCTGCGTGGCCAGCGCCGCCAGTTGCGGGCCACCTGGATACGGCAGCCCCATCAGCTTGGCGGTCTTGTCGAAGGCCTCGCCGGCGGCGTCGTCCAGGGTCTCGCCGAGCAGGCGGTAACGGCCGATGGCCTCCACCGCGATCAGCTGGGTGTGGCCGCCGGAGACCAGCAGCGCCACGAACGGCGGCGCCGGCGCGCCATGCACCGGGTCCGGATCCTCCATCAGCGGCGCCAGCAGGTGGCCTTCCATGTGGTGCACGCCGATCGCCGGCACCTCCAGCGCCCAGGCCAGGGCGCGGGCCACGCCGGCACCGACCAGCAGCGCGCCGACCAGGCCCGGGCCGGCGGTGTAGGCCACCCCGTCCAGGTCCCGCACCCGCAGGCCGGCCTCGGCCAGGGTCTGGCGGATCAGCGGCAGCAGCTTGCGCACATGGTCGCGGCTGGCCAACTCCGGCACCACCCCGCCGTACTCGGCGTGCAGGGCGATCTGGCTGTAGAGCGCATGCGCACGCAGCGCGGCCGCCCCGGAGCGGGTGGTGTCGTAGACGGCGACGCCGGTTTCGTCGCAACTGGATTCGATGCCGAGAACGTTCATGGGGTGCATTGTGCGGCCGAATCGGCGGCAGGCCAAACGGGGTGCTTGCAGCCGCGAAATCTGTCGCTATAATGTGCGGCTCGCCGGGCCTGACCCGGTCACCATTGTGTCCCGGAGATTCCATGCCCAGCGTTAAAGTCCGCGAGAACGAGCCCTTCGAGTTTGCGCTCCGTCGCTTCAAGCGCACCTGCGAAAAGGCCGGCGTGCTGGCCGAAACCCGCAAGCGCGAGTTCTACGAAAAGCCGACCCAGGAACGCAAGCGCAAGGCCGCTGCCGCGGTGAAGCGCCAGCTGCGTCGCACCTCGCGCGACGTCACCAAGCGCCAGCGTCTGTACTGAGGATCGCGGCCTGCGGTAGCGGGATGTGCCGGTTTCGGCATCCGCTACGGTAAGCCCACGAAGCCGGCACGCGCAAGCGTCGCCGGCTTTTTGTGCATCTGCCGCTTTGGCCAGGCGATTCGCCCCGCGCCAGGCATCGGCCCCGCCCCTGTCCCTCGGCGCCCGCGCGCCGCCTCGGCCACACGGCCTGCGCCGGCGCGCTTGCCTAGAATGCCCCTTCCCCTTTTCTCTTCCCTGTGGAGCCCCTCATGACCCTCAAGCAGCAGCTCACCGACGACATGAAGGCCGCGATGAAGTCCGGCGACAAGCACAGCCTGGGCGTGATCCGGCTGATCAACGCCGCCATCAAGCAGAAGGAAGTGGACGAGCGCGTGGAGATGGACGACGCCGCGGTGATCGCGGTGATGGACAAGATGGTCAAGCAGCGCAAGGACTCGGTGAGCCAGTACCAGGCCGCCGGCCGCGACGACCTGGCCCAGGTGGAGCGCGAGGAGATCGTGGTGATCGAGCGCTACCTGCCGAGCAAGATGGGCGAGGCCGAGATCGTCGCCGCGATCCAGGCAGCCAAGGCGCAGACCGGCGCCGCCAGCCCGGCCGACATGGGCAAGCTGATGGCCGTGCTCAAGCCGATGCTGGCCGGCAAGGCCGACATGGGCCAGGTCTCGGTGCTGGTCAAGCAGCAGCTGGCCGGCTGACGCTATCGAGGTCATGGCGGGCGGCGGGCTTCACCCGCCTTTCGACGCCGGGCTGCTACAACGCCCGGCAAGCCCGCGCCTCCTTCAGCGCGCAGTGCGGGACCGGCGTTGCGACGCCGCGCGCCGAAGGTCCCGCGCCCATGTCCCTGCCCCTGTCGTCCGATCGCCTGCACAAACATCTCGATCGCCTGCAGCAGAGCCTGCCGGCCGCGCTGGTGCGGCGCTTCGTCGAGATCGACGTGATGACCCAGGCGGCCTCGCTGTCGTTCTACGCGCTGCTGTCGCTGGCGCCGCTGCTGGTGCTGCTGCTGTGGCTCACCGCCTCGCTGTATCCGCAGGCGCAGGAGGCGCTGATCGCGCAGATCGGGCAACTGGCCGGGCACGGCGCGCGCGAGGTCGCGCAGACGGTGATCGACAACGCCAAGAACCAGCCCAACATCGGCTCGCTGGCCGGGCTGTGGAGCACCCTGCTGCTGTTCGTCGGCGCCACCGCGGTGTTCGCGCAGTTGCAGAACGCGCTGAACCTGATCTTCCGCACCGACAAGCAGCGCCTGGACGGCCTCATGGCCTGGCTGAAGAAACGCGTGTTCTCCTTCGGCGTGGTGCTGGGGCTGGGCTTCCTGCTGCTGATCTCGATGATCCTGACCACCGTGCTGCAGGTGGTGTTCGCGCGGATGCCCTCGCTGCTGCCGGCGGTCGGCTACGTCTCGACCCTGGCGATCTACGTGCTGGCCTTCGCGGTGCTCTACCACTACCTGCCCGACCGCCGCGTGGAATGGCGCCAGGCGATCATCGGCGGCGCGATCACCGCCTGCCTGTTCGTGGCCGGACGCTACGCGATCGGCCTGTACATCGCTACCGCCGCCCCGGGCAGCGCCTACGGCTCGATGGGCGCGCTGGTGATCCTGCTGGTGTGGATCTACTACGCCACCGTGGTGTTCTTCGTCGGCGCGCTGATCACCGCGGTGATCGACGAGCGCCTGCGCTCGCGCAGCAAGCTCGTCGCCGCCGGGATCGACCCGCGCAGCGCCGCGCAGGCGCCGCCGTCGCCCTGACCGCACGGCGCTGCCCCACGCAGGCAGCGCGCCCAGCGTGACGGCGCACGCGCGTGGCATCCTATGCGGATGGCCCGCATCCCCGACGCATTCATCGACGACCTGCTCGCCCGCACCGACATCGTCGAGGTGATCGGCACGCGCGTGCCGCTGAAGCGCCAGGGCAAGGAGTACGCGGCGCGCTGCCCGTTCCACGACGAACGGTCTGCCTCGTTCACGGTGTCGCCGACCAAGCAGTTCTACCACTGCTTCGGCTGCGGCGCGCACGGCACCGCGATCAGCTTCCTGATGAACTACGACCGCCTCGAATTCCTCGACGCGGTCGACGAGCTGGCCAAGCGCGCCGGCATGGAAATCCCGCGCGACGCCCAGCAGCGTGGCGCCGCCCAGGCCGCCGGCGACGACCACCGCGACCTGTACTCGGCGCTGGAAGCGGCGGCCAAGTTCTTCCAGCGCCAGTTCGACGGCAGCGACAAGGCGCGCGCCTACCTGGACGGCCGCGGCGTGGATGCGGAAAACCGCGCGCGCTTCCAGATCGGCTACGCCCCGGACGGCTACAGCGCGCTGAAGGACGCGCTGGGCACCGACGAACGCCGGCTCAAGCTGCTCGACCGCGCCGGGCTGTTCTCCAAGAACGACCGCGGCCACGTCTACGACAAGTTCCGCGACCGGGTGATGTTCCCGATCTTCGACCGCCGTGGCCGGGTCATCGCCTTCGGCGGCCGCGTGCTCGACAAGGACGACGGCCCCAAGTACCTGAACTCGCCGGAAACCGCGCTGTTCCACAAGGGCCGCGAACTGTACGGCCTGTGGCAGGTGCGCCAGGCCAACCAGAAGATCGAGCGGCTGATCGTGGTCGAGGGCTACATGGACGTGGTCTCGCTGTTCCAGTTCGGCGTCACCCAGGCGGTGGCGACGCTGGGCACCGCGACCACGCCGGATCATGCCGAATTGTTGTTCCGCAACGCGCCGGACGTGTTCTTCTGCTTCGACGGCGATGCCGCCGGCCGCCGCGCCGGCTGGAAGGCGCTGGAATCGGTGCTGCCGCGGATGAAGGACGGACGCCAGGCGTTCTTCCTGTTCCTGCCCGACGGCGAGGACCCCGACACCATCGTGCGCAAGGAGGGCGCCGCGGCCTTCGACGCGCGGCTGGTCCAGGCCACGCCGCTGTCGCAGTTCTTCTTCGACGAACTCTCGCGCGAGATCAACCTCGGCACGCTCGACGGCAAGGCGCGCCTGGCCGAACGCGCGCGGCCGATGCTGGCGCAGATTCCCGACGGCGCCTTCGGCGACCTGATGCGCCAGCGCCTGGCCGAACTCACCGGCATCGGCGCCGCGGCACCGGCGGCCGCCAACGCAGCGGCGAACAGGCCGCAGCCGCGCACGCCGCGCCCGGCGCACAAGCGCAGCCTGGTGCGCGAGGCGATCGTGCGCCTGCTGCAGGCGCCCTCGCTGGCGCTGGACCTGCCGCCGCCCTACCCGTTCGCCGGCCTGCGCCTGCCCGGCATCGAACTGATGATCGAACTGCTGCAGATCGTGCATGCGCGCCCGGAAATCACCACCGGCGCCCTGCTCGAACACTTTCACGAACGCGAGGAACTGGCCGCGCTGCAGAAGCTGGCGGTGCAGGAGATTGCCGGCGAGACCGCCAGCTGGCGCCAGGAACTGCACGACGTGGTCGTGCAGTTGGAAAAGCAGACACTGCAGCAGCGCCTGGACGAACTGCAGGCCAAGCAGCGCGCGCAAGGGTTGGACGAGACCGACAAGTACGAGCTGCGGGAGCTGTTGAAGGCGCGCGCGGGGCTGCATTAGCTGCGATGCGCCAATGCTTCAGGCATCGGCGCCAGCCACGCAACGTGCGTGGCCGGCGCGATGCCAGACATCGTCCCTGCAGTCAGCCGTCGATCAAGACAATCAGCCGCCCGCAGCAGCGGTGGACGCGGTGAACGCCGCACGATCCTTTGCCTGTAGCGCGCGTATGCCCGCAGCAGCCTCGTCCAGACGGGTCGCCTGCACCTGCAACAACGCATCGGTATCGATCTCCGCACTGCGCAGCGCGTAACCCAACGGCACGACCGGCGTCAGCCAATCGGCGATCAGCGTTTGGTATGCGGTTCCGTGCTGGATTGCCATCTGCTTGAGAAACGCGAATGTATCCGTCGGCGGGGAGCCGCTGCGTGTCCCTTGCAAGGATTGATTCGCGATCTGGCTGTAGGTGATGCCCGACGCCAGCGCGTTGATCCGGGCCAGGAAGACGAACGCCTCCACGCCGGGGATCGTTCCGTTGTCGTAGATGTGAGGGATCTCGCTCAGCATCTCCGGGACCCAGGCATGCGGCACCACGTCGAGCGTATTCCACATGTCGTGATTCCATGCCTGATACGGCTTCTCGCCGATGGCCGGCGGCGGCAGCATCTGTGCGCATACTTCCGCGAACGCCGCATTTCCCGGCGTGGCGCCAGCGGTGGCATAGCAGTACACATCCTTGCAACCAGCGAGCAGGCCTCTGCTCTTGAACCAGGTCGCCATGGTCGGCGACAACGCGCCGCCTAGGCTATGCCCGGTGAAGACCACTGTCGTGCCGCTTTGCTCCACGGTTTTCAGGAACGCGTCGAGCGTGGTGCCGGGTGCGGCCGCCGAGGCGGGACTCACCATATTGAGCAGGTGCCAGACACCCAGGGCGGTCCCCATGGAAATGACCGGTGTCTTCGGCGGAATCAGCTTGCCCGCCGCAACGGGTCGAGACGACGCCAACGGGTCGTACTTCGCGAATTCGACCGTGGAAGCGACGTCGAAATCCTCCACCAACCAATCGTAGGGCGAAGACGGATTGGTCGCGCAGATCGCCACTACATACACATCGCCGGCAATGCCGTTCACGTCGCTCGACTTGGCGACGAACATCGCGTTGTCCGAGCGCACCGAATCCTTCGCTTGCCAGATCTGCGGCCCCCATACCACGTCCCAGGTACCGATCGCCGTTTTTGCCGGCTCCGAACCGAGCGTTGCATGCAACACGCGTTGATAGTCGGCCTGTATCGCCGAGGCGACGCCATGCCGGCGGCTGACCCAATTGGCCAGGCTCGAAAGCGCAAAAACGGTCTGGTACTGGTCGTACGACATGTGCAAGCTCCTAGTCCGTGGCAATGCCTGGAGGAGCGGGAAGCGCATGCGCGTGCACGACGCGCCTGCGTGCCCGGCGCGCTCCCCATCGACCGGGTGGCCGCAATCTAGCAAGCGGCCGGTACGCGCATTTGACCGAAACGGCCGGCAGCGCAACATGTCTGCGAGTTGTCTACGCCGTGCGTCCGGATTCGCGTGCGGGCGCCATGCTTTCTAGAATGCACGACTCCCCCGCTCGACTTTCCCCCATGCTCAAGTCCTGGCTCGCGCGCCTGCGCATCGAACCGTTCACCCTGGCGCTGCTGTGCACGGTGCTGCTGGCCTCGCTGCTGCCGGTGCAGGGGCGCGCGGCGTCGGTGATGGACGTGGTCACCGACCTGGCGATCGCCGCACTGTTCTTCCTGCATGGCGCGCGGCTGTCGCGTGCGGCCATCGTCGCCGGCGCGCTGCACTGGCGCCTGCACCTGACCATCTTCGCCGCCACCTTCATCCTGTTCCCGCTGCTTGGCCTGCTGTTCAAGCCAGTGTCGCACTGGCTGCTGACCCCGGACCTGTACATCGGCGTGCTGTTCCTGTGCACGCTGCCGTCCACAGTGCAGTCGTCGATCGCCTTCACCTCGATGGCCGGCGGCAACGTGCCGGCGGCGGTGTGCAGCGCCTCGCTGTCGAGCCTGCTCGGCGTGTTTCTGACGCCGATGCTGATGGGCCTGCTGGGCGGCGCGCAGAGCGCCATGTCCAATCCGCTGGAGGCGATGGGCAAGATCATGCTGCAACTGCTGGTGCCGTTCGTCGCCGGCCACCTGCTGCAGCGCTGGATCGGCGGCTGGGTCGAACGCCGCCGCGCGGTGCTGCGCTACACCGACCAGAGCACCATCCTGCTGGTGGTGTACACCGCCTTCAGTGCGGCCGTGGTCGAAGGCCTGTGGCGCAAGACGCCGCTGCCGGCGCTGCTCGGCGTCGCCGCGGTCGGCGTGGTGCTGCTGGCGCTGGCGATGACGCTGATCACCTTCGGCGCACGGCGCCTGGGCTTCTCCCGCGAGGACGAGATCCCGATCGTGTTCTGTGGCTCCAAGAAGAGCCTGGCCACCGGCGTGCCGATGGCCAAGGTGCTGTTCGCCAGCGGCAGCCTCGGTGCGATCGTGCTGCCAGTGATGATCTACCATCAGATCCAGCTGATCGTCTGCGCGGTGGTCGCGCAACGCTACGCGCGTGCCGCAAAGGTCGACGCACAGCAGTAGCGAACACCCACGCAGCGGCAGCCGATGCGGCGGCCATGCCGGCGCGACCGCAGGACGAGCGGCGTCCCGCGCGACGCCGCCACGGCATATGCAGATGCGCAGGCGGCATGTGCAAGCGCGGCAGGGGCTGCGTACAGTAGACGGCCGGCACGGCCGGCGCCGTGCCTCCCTCCCCACCCGGTGCCCCCATGAGCCGCATGTTCCGCCGTTCCGCGACGATCTCCGCCAGCCTGGTCACGCTGCTGGCGCTAGGCGCCTGCCAGAAACCGCCCGCACCGGCCGCGCCCAAGGCCGCCACGCCGGCGCCGGCCGCCGACAGCGCCAGCATCGCCTGGCGCGAGGGCAACGTCGACGATGCCTTCGCCGAAGCGCGCGAACACGACAAGCCGGTGCTGCTGTACTGGGGCGCCGCGTGGTGCCCGCCGTGCAACCGGCTCAAGGCCACGCTGTTCAAGGACCCGGCCTTCATCGCCCGCACCCGCGCCTTCGTCGCGGTACACCTGGACGGCGATTCGGAAGGCGCGCAGGCCTGGGGCGAACGCTTCGGCATCAAGGGCTATCCGACCATCATCGTGCTGCGCCCGGACCGCACCGAGATCACCCGCCTGGCCGGCGACAGCGACACCGTGCGCCTGGCCGAGGCCCTGCGCGTGGCCGCGACCCGCACCACCACCTCGGCGCAGTTGCTGCAGCAGGCGCTGACCGCGCCAGCCACGCTGAGCGCCGACGACTGGACCCTGCTCGGCGAATACGGCTGGGCCGTGGATGCGGCGCAGTTGGTCAAGCCGGGTGAGGCGGCCGACGTGCTTAAGCGGCTGGCCGCCGCTGCGCCGCAGCCGGCATTGCAGCGCCGTTTCGCGCTGCAGGCGCTGGCGGCGCAGGACCCGGCCAAGGCTGCCGCCGTGGACGCCAGGCACCGCGCCGCCGATCGCGCCCTGCTGCAGGCGGTGCTGGCCGATCCGGCCGAGGTGCGCGCCAATCGCAGCACGCTGACCTATGCGGCGCGCGAGCTGGTGCAGGCCGCGGCCAGCGACGCCGCCGAGCGCACTGCGCTGTCGAACGCGCTGACCCATGCGCTGGACCAGGTCTACGCCGACAGCAGCCTGCCGATCAGCGATCGCCTGGACACCGCCGCTGCGGACATCGCCCTGGCGCGGCTGGCGCAAGGCCAGCCGGCCGAGGCCGGCGACGGCCCGCATCCGCCGCTGCCGCCCGCGGTGGTCGCCAAGGTGCAGCAGCGCGTGCAATGGGCCGAGCAGACCGCCAAGACCGACTACGAGCGCCAGTCCACCATCAGCACCGCGGCGGGCCTGCTCGACGACGCCGGCGACAGCGCCGGCGCCGAACAACTGCTGCTGGCCGAGCTTCAGCGCAGCAAGACCCCGTATTACTACATGCCGGAACTGGCCAGCCTGGCCGAGGCGCGCGGCGACAAGCAGACCGCGCTGTTCTGGCTGAAGAAGGCCTACGAGAGCGCGCAAGGCCCCGCCACCCGCGTGCAGTGGGGCGTGCTCTATGTCGACGGCCTGGTCCGGCTGCAGCCGGACAATGCGGCCGCGATCGAGGCGGCCGCCGGACAAGTGATCGGGGAATTGGCCGGCCAGCCGGACGGCTATCACCAGCGTACCCGGCAGCGCTTCGACACCCTGGCCAAGACCCTGCAGGCCTGGAGCAAGGGTCATGACGGCCGCGCGGTGCTGACGCGGCTGCAGCACAAGATGCAACAAAGCTGCGGCGGCCAGGCGCGCGACGACTGCCAGCATTGGCTGGGGTGAGGCGAGAGGCGCGTCACGCACGGCGACCGTGCAACGCGCTGGCGGCGGCCTCCGGCGCGTTGCACGGTCGCCATTCTCTGCAGATCCGGTGCGCCGCGTCGCTGCGGCGCGATTGCCACCACGCCGCACGATGAACCGTAGGCAGGCCTCGCGCAGCGGCGCACCATGGCGCGCCGTGCGCTCGACCGTTCCCGATCAGGCCGCCACGCGAACCGGCGTCACTGGCTGACCGGCACCCTGGCTGCCGGGACGGCGGCCACTGCCGGTATGCGCGTTCAGGCCCTGCGCCTGCCCTTCCAGCGCGCGCGCGGCCTCGGCCATCTTTTCGACCAGCGACGCGTTCTGCTGCGTAGCGGTGTCCATCTGCACCACGATCTGGTTGACCTGGCCGATGCCGGCGCTCTGCTCGCGGCTGGCACCGGCGATGTCGGTCATGATGCGCTGCACCTCGCGCACCGAGCCCAGCAGTTCTTCCATGGTGGCGCCGGCGCGTGCGACCAGCGCCGAACCGCGATCGACCTGCTCGCTGGAGCTGGCGATCAGGCCGCGCACTTCCTTGGCCGCGTCGGCGCAGCGCTGGGCCAGGCTGCGCACTTCGGTGGCGACCACGGCGAAGCCGCGGCCCTGCTCGCCGGCACGCGCCGCTTCCACCGCCGCGTTCAGGGCGAGGATGTTGGTCTGGAAGGCGATGCCGTCGATCACGCTGATGATGTCGGCGATCTTGCGCGAGGCGCTCTCGATGCCGGCCATGGTCTGCACCACGTCGCGCACCACCTCGCCGCCGCGCTGGGCGACGTCGCTGGCGCCGTCCACCAGGCGGTTGGCGTGGCCGACGTGCTCGACGTTGCGCTGCACGGTGCCGGTGATCTCTTCCATCGAGCTGGCCGCCTCTTCCAGCGCCGCCGCCTGCTGCTCGGTACGCCGGGCCAGGTCGCTGTTGTCGTCGACCATTTCCGCGGCGGCGGTCTGCAGGGTGTGCGCCGCCTCGCCGAGCTGGCGCGCGGCATGGATGTCCAGCAGGGCGCCGACCGCGCGCAGCGGGGTGCCGTCGGCGGCGCGCTTGGTCAGGCCGCGCGCGCGGAACCAGCGGTACTCGCCGTTCTTCAGCTGCAGGCGGTATTCGATGTCGAAGCCGGTGCGGCCGGTACGGTCGTTGAGGTGCGCGGCGAATGCGTTGAGCGCGAACTGCGCGTCCTCCGGGTGCAGGCGCGAGGACCAGCTGTCGAGCACGTTGGGGAATTCGGCCTCGGAGGCGAAGCCCAGCAGCGAGCGGAACTGCGGCGACCACCAGAACTCGTTGGACGGATTGATCGGGTCGCCGGCGATCACGCTCATGTCCCACAGGCCGTCGTTGAGCATCTGCTGGCCCAGCTCGAAGCGGGTCAGCACGATATCCAGGAAGGCCTCGCGCTCACGCCGCTCGGTGATGTCGGTGAGCGCGCCGGCCACGCGCAAGGGCGTGCCCTGGGCATCGCGCTGGGTGGTGCCGATCGCGCGGAACCAGCGGTACTGGCCGTTCTTCAGCTGCAGGCGGTAGTCCACGTCGTAAGGGGTCTGGCCGCTGCGGTCGCCCAGGTGCGCGGCGAACGCGTCCAGCGTGGCCTGCTTGTCGTCCGGGTGCAGGCGCGAGGCCCAACTGTCGAGCACGTTGGGGAAGTCGAGCTCGGAGGAGAAACCCAGCATCGCGCGGAACTGCGAGGACCACCAGAATTCGTTGGCGGGGTTGATCGGATCGCCGGCGATCACGCTCATCTCCCACAGGCCGTCGGTGGTTGCCTTGGTGACCAGGTCGAAACGGACGCGCATCTCGTCCAGATTGGCGAGGGCGCTGTCGGCCTGCGCACGGGTGCGGTCACGCTCGGCCTCTACCTCGCGCAGGCGCTCGGTCAGTGCCTGCAGCTTCGCCGCGTCTTGCTTGCTCTTGCCCCACATGGATGTCTCCGCGGCTTTGCCGATTTTGGTCGTTCGTCCGGTAACGACCGCGGCCGGCAACACTTGAGCGGGAAAATGAACGCGCTGTTCAGGCAATCCAGTGGTCGATCAGCAGGAACGCGAACAGCGCCATCAGGTACACGATGGAGTAGCCGAACATGCGCATCGAGAACATCTCGTCCGGTGGGTCGAGCATGCGCCAGGCGTACCAGAGGAACACCGCGTCCAGCACCAGGGTGCCGCCGAGGTAGAACACCCCGCTCATCCCCACCGCCACCGGCAGCAGCGTCACCACCACCAGCAGCACCGTGTACACCAGGATCTGCCGGCGGGTATGCGCCACGCCGTGGGTGACCGGCAGCATCGGGATCGAGGCCTTGGCGTAGTCGGCGCGGCGGAAGATCGCCAGCGCCCAGAAATGCGGCGGCGTCCACACGAAGATGATCAGCACCAGCAGCGAGGCATAGGCCCAGTCCCACTGGCCCTGCATGCCGGTGATCGCGGCCCAGCCCAGCAGCGGCGGCGCCGCGCCGGCCAGGCCGCCGATGACGATGTTCTGCGGCGTGGTGCGCTTGAGGAACACCGTGTAGATCACCGCATAGCCGATCAGCGAGGCGAAGGTCAGCACCGCGGTGATCCAGTTGACCCACACCACCAGCACGGTCATCGACAGCGCGGTCAGCAGCGACGCGAACAGCAGGACCTGCCACGGCAGCACCTTGCCCACCACCAGCGGGCGCCAGGAGGTGCGTGCCATCTGCGCGTCGATGCGCGCGTCCAGCAACTGGTTGATCGCCGCGGCCGCCGAGGCCGCCAGCCAGATGCCGAAGAAGCCCAGCAGCCCGGTGCGCACCTGCGCCCAGGTCGGCAGCCCCGGGATCGCCAGGCACATGCCGACCAGGGCGGTGAACACGATCAGCGCCACCACCTTGGGCTTGGTCAGGTCCCAGTAGTCGCGCCAGTGGACGCGGTGCGCGCTCATTGCGGCGCCCGCAAGCGCGCCAGCAACGACACCAGCACGAACAGCAGCGCCACCGCGCCGGCGTTGTGCAGCACCGCCACCGGCAACGGCAGCGCCAGCTTGACGTTGAGGATGCCCAGGCACACCTGCGCGACCAGCAGCAGCGCCAGCGCCACCGCCCAGCCGCGCATGCCCGGCGTGCGGCTCAGCCGCCAGCTCAGCCACAGCAGGTAGGCCGCCACCACCATCGCCATCATCCGGTGCGCCATCTGGATGGCGATGCGCGCCGCGCCGTCGAGCACACCGCCTTCGTAATCCACGCCGATACCGCGCCAGAGAGTGAATCCCTCGCGGAAATCGTGCGGCGGCCACCACTGGCTGACGCAGCGCGGGAAGTTGTCGGCCGACCAGCTGCCGCCGCCGCAGGCCAGCGCCGCGTAGTTGGCGCTGACCCAGCCGCCCAGCGCGATCTGCAGCACCAGCACCGCCACGCCCAGGCGCAGCAGCCACTTCAGGCGCGGCGCATCGGCCAGGGTGATCGGCAGGTGGGTGGCACGCCAGGCCATCCACACCAGCAGCGAGAACATCAGCAGGCCGCCCAGCAGATGCCCCATCACCACGATCGGCTTGAGCAGCAGGGTCACCGTCCACATGCCCAGCAGGGCCTGGAAGATCACCACCGACAGGGTCAGCACCGCCGCGCGGGCCAGGTCGTCGTTGGACCAGCGCAGCGCCGCCAGCAGCAGGATCGCCTCGCCGCCGACCGCCACCAGCATCGCCAGCCCCGGCCAGCCGGACATGTACAGCGGGATCGACAGCGCCACCAGCGCCGCCGCCGTGACGATCTGGGCGATGCCGAGCCGGCGCCGCCGCGCCGCCAGCAGCGACAGCACCAGCACCTCCACGCCCAGCGCACCGGCCAGGAAGCGGTGGATCTGCTCGCGCCAGGCCTTGTGCGTCTCCAGCGGCCGGATCTTGCTGGCGGCGTGGGTATCGGCTTCGGCGCTGGTCTGCGGCCAGGTGATGCGCCCGTAGCAGGTCGGCCAGTCCGGGCAGCTCATGCCGGCATCGGACAAGCGCACGAACGAACCGAACATGATGGTGCTGGCGGTGAACAGCGCCGCCAGCCAGGCCATGCGGTGGAAATGCCGGAACAGCGCCGGGCGCGCGAACAGGGTCATAGGGAGCGGCTCACAGGAGTTTCAGCAGCTTCGCCAGGTCCGCACGCAGCCCGGCCGGGTCGAACCCGGGGGCATAGCGCAGCACCACGAAACCGTTCGGATCGATGACGTAGACCGGCACCCCGGCCGCATCGCGCACCCGCGGCAACGCCGCCAGCAGCGCCGGGTCCGCGCGCAGCGCCTGCACCTCCGGCAAGGCCCGCGCGGCGGCCGGCGGCGTGCCGATCCAGAGGATCTGCACGTGGTCGGCGTCGTGGCCGAACAGTTGCCAGACCTTGTCCAGGTCGCGCGCCAGCGCTTCGCAGGCACTGCCGCAGTCGGCCGGCGGCGCCAGCGCGATGCGCCACAGCCGCCGCTGCGGCTCCCAGGCGTAGACGCGGCCATCGGCCAGCCGCGGCTGCAGCGCACGCAGGTCGGCCGGCGGCTGCAGCAGTTCGCCGTGGTTGCGGCTGGCAGCCGGTTGCCAGCCGGAAAAGCGCAACGCGCCGGCGACCAGCATCGAGCCGAAGAACAGGACGAACAACACGATCAGCGGCCAACGGCCGCGTGCGGCCGCCGGGCGCGGGGCCGGGGTGGGAGCATTCATGCCGGGGATTTTCTCATGCGCGCGCGCTCAGCGCCCGCCCCGTCCCCTGCGCGCGCGCCAGCTGAGCAGCGCCGCGGTGACCAGCACCGCCAGCGCCAGGCCGAACCATTGCACCGCGTAACCCAAGTGGCGCTCGGGCGGCAGCGTGTTCGGCAGCAGGTCCAGGTCGCGCGGATAGCCCAGCGGCAGGGCCGGATCCAGGCGCAGTACCTGCGACAAAATGTCGCGGCGGCCGAGTGCCTCGCCGATCGCTCCCGGCTCGATGCGCATCGCCAGCCAGCGCTGCGGCGACGGCGCCGCGACCAGCGCCGGGCCCAGGGTCAATCCATGCGACGGTGGCGGCCCGAGCAGGCCGACCAGCGTGTAGCGGCCCTGCAACGGTGCCGGCTCCGGCAGCGCGCGGTCGGCCGGCAGCGGCAACCAGCCCAGTTCCACCAGCAGCGGCGCCGCCGCGCCGTCGGCCAGGAACGGCTGGTACACCTTCACCCCGCTGCGGCCCTGTCGCAGCTGGTTGTCGAGCAGGATCTGCCCGGGCAGAAAGCGGCCAGCGCCATGCACCCAGCGCATTTGTCCCGGCGGCATCGCACGCAGCGCATCGGCCAGCGTCTGCGGACGATCGCGCACATGCGCCGCCTGCGCCAACAGCGCCTGCTTCTCGTGCATGCGTTGCAGTTGCCAGCGGCCGAGCATGCAAAAGCACAGCGCCACCACCAGCGCGACGCTCCAGCCCAGCCACAACGGCATGCGCCGGCGCGCGCCCACGCGCGAGGCAGCGACGAGGGTCATAATGCGGACACACCATGCGCCGAGACGCCCATGAACGACTCGCTGAAGACCTTGCTGATCGTCGCGTTCCTGCTGCTCATCCTGTGGAACCTGGGCGCCGGCCTGTACTACCTGTTGGTGGACCGCGGCCAGAGCAAGCGCACGGTGAACGCGTTGACCTGGCGCATCGGCCTATCGGTGTGCCTGATCCTGCTGGTGATCCTGGGCATCTATACCGGAGTGATCAAGCCTCATGGGCTCGGGCGCTGAGAAGCCGGGAACGGAGAATCGGGAAAAGAGAATCGGCAAAGCGGGAGCGCAAGCGAAAGCCGCTGTTGCGATTCCCCATTCCCGATTCCCTATTCCCAGCAGTCAAAGCACATAGACGAACAGGAACAGCGCCAGCCACACCACGTCGACGAAGTGCCAGTACCACGCCGCCGCTTCGAAGGCGAAGTGGTTGTCGCGGCTGAAGTGGCCGCGGCTGATCCGCAGCAGCATCACCAGCAGCATGATCGTGCCCAGCAGCACGTGCGCGCCGTGGAAGCCGGTGAGCATGAAGAACGTGGAGCCGTAGATGCCCGAGCCCAGGGTCAGGTTGAGCTCCTTGTAGGCATGCATGTACTCCTCGGCCTGGAAGTACAGGAAGGTGCAGCCCAGCGCCACGGTCAGCGCCTGGAACACCATCAGCCGGGTGCGCTGGCCGGCCTTGAGCGCGTGGTGGGCGATGGTCAGGGTCACGCCGGAGCTGAGCAGGATCAGCGTGTTGATCAGCGGCAGGCCCCAGGCCGGGATGGTCTGGAACTGGCCGCCGATGCCGCCCGGGCCGTTGGTCGGCCAGGCGGCGGAGTAGCCGTCCCACAGCAGCGCGTTGGTCATCACCCCGTCGCCCTCGCCGCCCAGCCACGGCAGGATGAAGGTGCGGGTGTAGAACAGCGCGCCGAAGAAGGCGCCGAAGAACATCACCTCGGAGAAGATGAACCACACCATGCCCATGCGGAACGACACGTCGACCTGGCGGTTGTAGTGCCCGGCGATCGATTCGCGGATCACGTCGCCGAACCACATGAACAGCGTCGCCACCAGCATCGCGATGCCGGTGAAGAAGGTCCACTTGCCCCAGGACGCGTCGTTGAGCCAACTGGCCACGCCGATCATGGTCACGAACATCGCGATCGAGCCGATGAACGGCCAGCGGCTCTGGCTGGGCACGTAGTAGGCATTGGCGGTGGCGTCGGTGCTGGGCTGGGCCATGGCAGGCATTCCGGTCGGGTCAGGGAGCCGCGCGCGCGGAACCGGCCAGTTTCGGCGATCCCAGTTCCGCGCTCAGCGCATCGTTCTTGTAGAAGGTGTAGGACAGGGTGATGGTGCTGATGTCGCTGGGCAGGTTGGGATCGACGATGAAGCGCACCGGCATGTCGCGTTTCTCGCCGGCCTGCAGGGTCTGCGCGGTGAAGCAGAAGCACTCGGTCTTGGTGAAGTAGCCGGAGGCGCGTGCCGGCGCCACCGACGGCACCGCACTGCCGACGATGGCATGCGCGCCGTCGTTGTGCGCGTAGTACAGCGCCTCGTTGAGCTCGCCCGGCACCACCTGCATGGTCAGTTGCTCCGGATGGAACGACCACGGCAGCTTGGAATTCACCCCACCATCGAACTGCACCGTGACCGTGCGCTTGCCCGCCAGCGGTTTGCCGGCCTGCGGGCCTTCGCCGGGGCCGCGTTCCAGGCGCACGCCGAACACCTTCTCGCAGGCGATGCGGTACAGCGGCACCAGCGAGAACGTCAGCAAAAACACCGCCAGCGCCACGCCGACCAGCTTGAACAGCCCGGCGCTGCTGTGCACCCGCGGCGCTGGCGCGTTCATCGGCCCAGCACCCCCGAGAGGATGAAGCCGACGTAGATCGCCAGCGCCACCGCGCCGACCACCAGCGCGGTGCGCGCCGCACGCTTGCGGCGCAGGACCAGGTCGTCGAGCGGCGGTTGCGCGGTCATCAGTGGCTGATGTCGTCGTGGGCCAGGTCGCCGGGCTTGATCACCGGCGGCAGGGTGAAGGTGTGCGCCGGCGCCGGCGACGGCACCGTCCACTCCAGGCCGCGCGCGCCTTCCCACGAGCGCGCTTCTGCGCGCGCGCCGTTGCGCAGCGACGCCAGCAGGATGCCGGCCATCAGGAACGGGGTGACGAACATGCCGAACGCACCGATCGAGCTGACCAGGTTCCAGTCGGCGAACACCACGTTGTAGTCGGGGATGCGCCGCGGCATGCCGGCCAGGCCGAGGAAGTGCTGCGGGAAGAACAGCAGGTTGACGAACAGCATCGTCCACCAGAAGTGGAACTTGGCCCAGGTCTCGTTGTACATGCGCCCGGTCCACTTCGGCCACCAGTAGTACACCGCCGCGATCAGCGCGAACACCGCTCCGGTAACCAGCACGTAGTGGAAGTGCGCGACCACGAAATAGGTGTCGTGGTACTGGAAGTCGGCCGGCACGATCGCCAGCATCAGCCCGGAGAAGCCGCCGATGGTGAACAGGATGACGAAGGCGATGGACCACAGCATCGGCGACTCGAAGGTCATCGAGCCCTGCCACATGGTGCTGACCCAGTTGAACACCTTCACCCCGGTGGGGATGGAGATCAGCATGGTGGCGAACATGAAGTAGATCTCGCCGCCCAGCGGCATGCCCACGGTGAACATGTGGTGCGCCCAGACGATGAAGCTCAGGAACGCGATCGCCGCGATCGCGTAGACCATCGCCTGGTAGCCGAACAGCGGCTTGCGGCTGAAGGTCGGGATGATTTCGCTGATCACGCCGAACGCCGGCAGGATCATGATGTAGACCTCGGGGTGCCCGAAGAACCAGAAGATGTGCTGGTACATCACCGGGTCGCCGCCGCCGGCGGCGTTGAAGAACGAGGTGCCGAAGAACTTGTCGGTCAGCAGCATGGTCACCGCGCCGGCCAGCACCGGCATCACCGCGATCAGCAGGAACGCGGTGATCAGCCAGGCCCAGCAGAAGATCGGCATCTTCAGCAGGTCGATGCCCGGCGCGCGCATGTTGAGCACGGTGGCGATGATGTTGATCGCGCCCATGATCGAGCTGATGCCGGCGACGTGGATGGCGAACACCGAGAAGGCGACGTTGTAGCCGCCCTGCAGCATCAGCGGCGGATACATGGTCCAGCCGCCGGCCGGCGCGCCGCCGGGCAGGAACAGGGTCAGCAGCAGCAGGGTGAAGGCCACCGGCAGCAGCCAGAACGACCAGTTGTTCATGCGCGGCAGCGCCATGTCCGGCGCGCCGATCTGCAACGGGATCATCCAGTTGGCCAGGCCGACGAAGGCCGGCATCACCCCGCCGAAGATCATCACCAGCGCGTGCACGGTGGTCATCTGGTTGAAGAACTCGGGCTTGACGAACTGCAGGCCCGGCTGCGCCAGTTCGGCACGGATCACCACGCTCATCGCCGCACCGATGACGAACATGGTGAAGCTGAAAAGCAGGTACAGCGTGCCGATGTCCTTGTGGTTGGTCGAGAAGAACCAACGCTCGACGAAGCTCTGCTGATGCCCGTGCTCGTCGTGGTGATCGACTGCCGAATGGGCCATGGCGGCTACCTCAGAAAAGGAATGCTGGAGATCAGGAGGCTTGCACGATCAGGTGCGAGTCGGAACGAGGACGCGACAGCCGCGCCTGCGGCGGCGACGCCGGCGCCTGGGCGTCGGCGGGCGCGGCAGCGGGTTCGGCGGTGGCCGGCGCAGCAGCCGGGGCCGCTGCCGGCGTGGCCGGCGCAGGCGCGGCGGCGGGCGCCGGCTTGCGCGATGCCAGCCACTTCTCGAAGTCCTGCTTGCTCACCGCCTCGACCACGATCGGCATGAAGCCGTGGTCCTTGCCGCACAGTTCGGCGCACTGGCCGCGGTACACGCCGGGCGTGTCGATGCTGGTCCAAGCCTCGTTGATGATCCCGGGGATGGCGTCCTGCTTCCAGCCCAGCGCCGGCACCCACCAGGCGTGGATGACGTCGTCGGCGGTGATGACGAAGCGCACCTTGGTGTTCACCGGCAGCACCAGCCGGTTGTCCACGTCCAGCAGGTAGTGCGGGTCGTGCTCGAGCGTGGGCACCGCATGGCTCTGCCGCAGGCGATCGGAACTGCGCGCCAGGCGGCTGGTGAACGACACGTTCTCGCCCAGGTATTCGTAGCGCCACATCCACTGGTAACCGGTGACCTTCACCGTCATCTCGGCATCGCGGGTGTCGTACATCGCGATCAGCTTGGCGGTGGCCGGCCAGGCCATCACGATCAGGATCAGCACCGGGATCACCGTCCACACGATCTCGGCCTTGGTGTTGTGGCTGAACTGCGCCGGCACCGCGCCCTTGGACTTGCGGAACTTGAAGATGGCGTAGGCCATCGCGCCGAACACCAGCACGCCGATGACCACGCAGACCCACAACGCGACCATGTGCGCGTCGTACGCGTTGCGCGCGCTCTGGGTGACGCCCCTGCCCATGTTGAGCTGCCACGGCTTGGGATCGGCCGACTGCGCCCACGCCAGCGGTGCGGCCATCGCCGCCGCCAACGCCATCCCGCCCCTGACCGCCTGTTGCACCCACCCGCCGCGTTGCTTCATTGCCTAGACCCCTTGGAGCGTCATCGGTTGCGGCCGGTCACGGCCGCGAGCAAGCCTTCCAGGGTCTGCGCCAGTTGCCGGCGTTCGTCGGGGCCGAGGAATTCGCCGACCCGAACATGCTTGCCGCTGGATGCCAGCACCACCCTGTCGTCGCCTTCGATCCGCAACCGCACCCAATGCGGATGGGCGCGGAACGCCGGCGTTCCTGCATTCGGACGGGTCACTTCCACGCAGGCCGGACCCACCCGGATATCCTCTTCGCGCTCGCCGCCGCGCCAACACCAATGCAGCGCGAGCCCCACCACGGTGCTGTGCAACAGGGCGAACGCAGGCGCGAACACATTGCCGGCGAGCCACCCCAGCCCAGCCACGGCCCACATCGCCCCGGCCAGTGCGAGGAACAACAGAACGAATTGCCGGGCATTCAACGCCCGCGGCGGTCGCAGCCGCAGCTGCGTACCCGACCCCTCCGGAGAAAACGGAAACATTTCGATCATGTCGAACCGCGCTTCCGAACCGCTCGCGCCCGAGCCGCGAGCACGCCTGGATGGTAGCCCCCGGCCTGCGCGGCGGCAAGCGCGTGTTCACCATAAAAAATGCTGCAGCGCAACCAGATTCGCGTTCAGCCTCGGCGCTGCCGCCGTCGCCTTGCAGAGACCGGCAACCCCCTGCGCGTGCAGGCGCTGACATAAAATGGTGGGCTCTGTCCCTGGCCTTTCCCGCATGAACGCTCTGCCTGGCGCCGGCTCTATTCCGGCGATGCCGTCCGCGTCTCCTTCGCCCTTGCTGTCCCCCGAACTCCCGCCCGCACCGCAGGCTCTGCGCGCGGCGATCACCGCCGCCTGGCTCAAGGACGAAGCCGAACACGTGCGCGAACTGCTCGAGCAGGCGCGCCTGCCCGCGGCCGACCAGGCCAAGGTGCAGGCGCTGGCCGCCGACCTGGTCACCCGGGTGCGCGCCCGCGCCCAGGACCAGGGCGCGATCGAAGCCTTCATGCGCCAGTACGACCTCGGCAGCGAGGAAGGCGTGCTGCTGATGTGCGTGGCCGAAGCGCTGCTGCGCATCCCCGACCAGGACACCGCCGACAAGCTGATCCGCGACAAGCTCGGCGATGCGGACTGGAAGAAGCACATGGGCGAGAGCGACTCGATCCTCGTCAATGCCTCGACCTGGGGCCTGATGCTCACCGGCAAGCTGGTGCAGATCAACGACCTCACCCGCGCCGACGTGTCCGGCGCGTTCAAGCGCCTGATCGGCCGCGTCGGCGAGCCGGTGATCCGACTGGCGGTGCGCCAGGCGATGAAGATCATGGGCCACCAGTTCGTGATGGGCCGGACCATCGGCGAGGCGCTGACCCGCTCGAAGAAGGGCGACAACGCCCACTACCGCTATTCGTTCGACATGCTCGGCGAAGGCGCGCTGACCATGAAGGACGCGCAGCGCTATCTGGATGCCTACCGCCAGGCGATCCACGCCATCGGCAAGCACTTCGCCGCGCAGCGTCCGCAAGGCGGCAAGGACGCGGTGTTCGCTGCGCCCAGCATCTCGATCAAGCTCTCTGCGCTGTACCCGCGCTACGAGCACGCCAAGCGCGCGCGGGTGATGGCCGAGCTGGTGCCGGGCGTGCTGGAGCTGGCGCAACTGGCCAAGTCCTACGGCATCGGCTACACGGTCGATGCCGAAGAGGCCGACCGCCTGGAACTGTCGCTGGACATCATCGAGGCCACCTTCTCCGATCCGTCGCTGGACGGCTGGGAAGGCTACGGCCTGGCGGTGCAGGCGTACCAGAAGCGCACCCCGTACACGATCGATTTCCTCGCCGACCTGGCGCGCCGCGTCGGCCGCCGCATCCCGGTGCGCCTGGTCAAGGGTGCCTACTGGGACGCGGAGATCAAGCGCGCGCAGGTCGAGGGCCACCCGGGCTACCCGGTGTTCACCCGCAAGCAGAACACCGACGTGTCCTACCTGGCCTGCGCCAAGCGCCTGTTCGCGCACAGCGACGCGCTGTATCCGATGTTCGCCACCCACAACGCGCAGACCATCGCCGCGGTGCGCGCCATCGCCGGCGGCCGCGACTACGAGCACCAGAAGCTGCACGGCATGGGCGACGACCTCTATGCCGAAGTGATCCCCGCCGACCGCCTCGGTGTGCCCTGCCGCGTGTATGCGCCGGTGGGTTCGCACGAGGACCTGCTGCCGTACCTTGTGCGGCGCCTGCTGGAGAACGGCGCCAACTCCAGCTTCGTCAACCGCATCACCGACGAAGACGTGGCCATCGAAGACCTGATCCGCGACCCGGTCGAAGCCGTGTCCGCGTTCGCCTCCATCCCGCATCCGAAGATTCCGCTGCCGGTCGATCTGCTGCGCAGCCAGAACCACAACAGGAAGAATTCCATGGGCGCCAACCTCGCCAACGACAACGATCTGCGCGCGCTGGCCGACCAGCTCAACACCGCGCTCAAGCCCTGGCAGGCCGCGCCGCTGGTGCCCGGCGCGGTGATCGCCGGCGATGCGCTGCCGGTCGCCAACCCGGCCGACCGCCGCCAGGTCGTCGGCCACTGGAAGCCGGCCGATGCCGCCACCGTGGAGAAGGCGCTCAGCAATGCCGCAGCCGCCTATCCGGCCTGGAACCGCACCCCGGCCGCCAGCCGCGCCACCATCCTCGAACACGCCGCCGACCTGCTGGAAGCGCGCATGCCCGAGTTCATGGCGCTGTGCGTCAAGGAAGCCGGCAAGACCCTGCCCGACGGCGTCGCCGAAGTGCGCGAGGCGGTGGATTTCCTGCGCTACTACGCCGGCCAGGCGCGCGCGCAGTTCGGCGCCCCCGAGCGCCTGCCCGGGCCGACCGGCGAATCCAACGAACTGCAGCTGCACGGCCGCGGCGTGTTCGTGTGCATCAGCCCGTGGAATTTCCCGCTCGCCATCTTCCTCGGCCAGGTCGCCGCGGCGCTGGCCGCCGGCAACAGCGTCATCGCCAAGCCGGCCGAGCAGACCAACCTGGTCGGCCATGCCGCGGTGAAGCTGCTGCACGAAGCCGGCGTGCCGGAGGCGGTGGTGCAGTTCCTGCCCGGCGACGGCGCCACCGTCGGCGCCGCGCTGACCCGCGATCCGCGCGTGGCCGGCGTCGCCTTCACCGGTTCCACCGACACCGCGCGTGCGATCAACCGCGCGCTGGCCGCGCGCGATGCCGCCATCGGCGTGCTGATCGCCGAGACCGGCGGCCAGAATGCCTTCATCGCCGATTCCTCGTCGCTGCCGGAAGCGGTGGTCAAGGACGCGATCTCCAGCGCCTTCATCTCCGCCGGCCAGCGCTGCTCGGCCGCGCGCGTGCTGTTCGTGCAGGACGACATCGCCGACAAGGTGATGACCATGCTCGCCGGCGCCATGGCCGAACTGAAGGTCGGCGACCCCGGCCTGCTGTCCACCGACGTCGGCCCGGTGATCGATGCCGACGCGCTGCAGATCCTCACCGACCACGCCGCGCGCATGGACCGCGAAGCGCGCGCGATTGCGGTTGCCGCCACCGACGACGCCACCGCGCACGGCAGCTTCTTCGCCCCGCGCGCCTACGAGCTGCAGTCGCTGGCGCAGCTGCAGCGCGAGATCTTCGGCCCGGTGCTGCACGTGATCCGCTGGAAGGCCGACCAGCTCGACGCGGTGATCGACCAGATCAACGCCACCGGCTACGGCCTGACCCTGGGCGTGCATTCGCGCATCGACGAGACCATCGAGCGCATCGCCTCGCGCGTGGCGGTGGGCAACGTCTACGTCAACCGCAACCAGATCGGCGCGGTGGTCGGCGTGCAGCCGTTCGGCGGCCAGGGCCTGTCCGGCACCGGCCCCAAGGCCGGCGGCCCGCACTACCTGCTGCGCTTCGCCACCGAGAAGGTGGTGACGGTCAACACCACCGCCGCCGGCGGCAACGCCTCGCTGCTGACCCTGGGCGACTGACCGCCCCGCTCGGCGCAGCGTTCCGCCCGGAACCTGCGCCGGCCGCCGCCTGCCGCAGCGCATGCTTACGGACAGGCACAAAAAAGCCCCGCCGAAGCGGGGCTTTTTCGTGAACCGCGAAGCGCCTTCGATCAGAACTTGTAGTTGACCGAGGCCGCCAGCACGTTGCCGCTCACGTCGTAGTCGCCGACCAGGGTGTTGCCGGTGGCGCTGGTGGTGGCGATGCTCGGATCGTTGGTGAACAGGTGGGTGTAGCCGAAGCTGTACTCGGCCTGCTCGGACGGCTTCCAGGTCAGACCCAGCGAGACCCACTTGCGGCTCGCGTCCGGCACGCGCACGTCGCGGTGCTGGTCGGTGGTCGGGGTCTGGTCGTAGGCCAGGCCGCCACGCAGGGTCAGCGTATCGCTCATGCGGTAGTCGGCACCCAGCGACACGAAGGTGGTGTCGCGGTACGAGAAGTCCAGCACGCTGTCGGGCTGGTTGGAGGCGAAGTCGACGGTGACCTTGTCGAACTTGCTCCAGGCGGTGCGGGTGACGTCGGCCATCACCGTCCACTGCTCGTTGATGTTGTGGGTGAAGCTGGCGGTGGCGCTGGCCGGCAGCTTGACCGTGGCGCGGCCCTTGGTGTCGACGAAGGTGCCCGGCGCGGCGAAGGCCAGCACGGTGGCGGCATTGCCCGGCACGGTGAAGTTGGCATCGCCGTCGGTGATCTTGTGCTCGACCTGCGACCGGTAGCTGAAGCCGATGTGGGTGTTCTCGTCGATGCTGAACAGGCCGCCCAGGGTGAAGCCGACCTCGGTGTTGTCGCCCTTGATGCGCGAGAAACCATCGGCGCTGCCCGGCGCGAAGCCCGGCACGCGACGCGAGGCCAGGATGGTGCCGAAGTCGATGGCGTTGGTCAGATCGATGTCCAGGCGCTCGGCGAACACCGACGCGCCGAACGACACGTACGGATTGACGTCGTAGGAGAAGGCGAAGTTCAGGTCGATCGCCTGCAGTTCGGTCTTGACGCCGTTGTAGCGGCCCACCCAGTCGCGGTCGTATTCGGTCTTGAAGCCGAACGGCACGGTCAGCGAGGTGCCGAAGTGCATGTTGTTGTTTTCGCCGAACGGCATGTGGAAGTACACGGCCGGGACCGGGGCGATCATGCCGGCGTCGCCGCCACGGCCACCGGAGATCGCCTGGCCGTTGGCGTAGGTGCCGCCGTCGCCCTGGTACTTGGCCGAGAACTGGATGGCGCTGACGTCGGCCTGGAACACCTTGCCGTCGAGCTGGCGCATGCCGGCCGGGTTCACGGCGATGATCGAGGCATCGCCGGGGGCGCTGCCGGAGCCGGCGAACGCGCGGCCCAGGCCCTTGGCGCTGTTCTCCTTGAGCTGGAACGCGGCGCCGTGCGCCTGGCCCATGGCCAGCGCGCCGACGATGCCGACGGCCAGAGCGGTGAAACGGACGAACTGGGTTGCGTTTTGCATGGCTAGTTTTTCTCCGGAAGACGAAGTGTCTGTGTTCGCGCCTGCGCCTCCCCGCACCGTAAAGGCCCAGGAATGCGCGCCGGAGTCCCCTCCCGACATACGACGCCGTATGCGAGTATACCCCGCACCGTTAACTAAACAATAACGACATGATGCGTTCAGGTTCGTGCGGAGTCGGCGTGCGTTCAGCCGAATGAAGCCCTTATCTTGGCGTCCCTGGCGGTCTCCGGTTCCCCCTTCCCTCGCATGTTCGTTTCCATCCCCTCCCGCGAACGCACCACGCTGCGCTGGGCCACCCCGTTGCTGTTCGCGGCGATGTGGCTGGCCTTCCTGTGGTCGATCAGCCGCCCCGACGAGGCGCGCGCGACCCTGTGGCTGGACTGGGGCGCGCTCTCGGCCGGTGTCGGCAGCCCGCGCGACTGGCTGGCGACGGTGCAGGACGGCAGCGTGCTGCGCCTGTTCACCGCGCTGTTCCTGCACGCCGACTGGTCGCACCTGCTCGGCAACCTGGTGTTCCTGCTGATCTTCGGCCTGCCCGCCGAGCGCGTGCTGGGACCGTGGCGGTTCCTGCTGCTGTTTCTGGGCGGCGGGGCGATCTCCAACCTGGCCGCGGTGTTCGCGATCGGCACCCCGGACCGGGTCATCATCGGTGCCAGCGGCGCGGTGTCGGCGCTGATCGGCACCTACCTGGCGCTGTTTCCGCGGGCCAAGCTCGGCGTGGTGCTGCCGCTGGGGCTGTTCCTGGAATTCGTGCGCGCCCCGGCCTCGCTGCTGATCGGCACCTGGGCGGCACTGCAGGTGGTGTTCGCCTACATCGGCCCGGCGTTCGGCATGGTGGCGTGGTCGGCGCACCTGGCCGGCTTCGCCTTCGGCATGGTCTACGGGCTGTACGTGCGCGCGGCGATCGCGCGGCGGCTGCGCAAGCGCAAGGGGTTCTGAGCCGCCTGCGGCAACGGCGCCCGTATACTGCGCGCATGTTCAAGCACCTGTACAAAGTGACCTTCCTCAACCACGGCAAGGTCTACGAGCTGTACTGCCAGCACGTGGGCAGCAGCCATCTATGGGGCTTCACCGAAATCGGCACGCTGGTGTTCGACGTGCACGACGGGCTGGTGATCGATCCCACCGAGGAACGCCTGCGCGATGAGTTCGGCGCCACCAAGACGCTGCACCTGCCGATGCAGAGCATCGTGCGCATCGAAGAGGTGGAGAAGAAGGGGCCGTCGGCGATCCGCGACGCGACCACCGGCGAGAAGGTGGTCACGCCGTTCCCGATGCCCGGCAAGCCGCGCTGAGCCGATGCGCATCCTGATCGCCGACGACTATCAGGATGCGGTACGCCACCTGCCCTGCTTCGCGCGGCTGCAGGCGCACAGCGTGCAGGTGCTGACCGCGCTCGCGCCCGACCGCGACACTCTGGTCCGGCATGCCGCCGAGGCCGAGGCACTGGTGCTGATCCGCGAGCGCACCCGCATCGACGCCACCCTGCTGGCGCGACTGCCCAAGTTGCGCCTGATCAGCCAGACCGGGCGGATCGGCGAACACATCGACCTGGCCGCCTGCACCGCGCGCGGCGTGGCCGTGGCCGAAGGCGTCGGCTCGCCGGTGGCACCGGCGGAACTGACCTGGGCGCTGCTGATGGAGGCCAGCCGGCGCCTGCCCGCCTACCGCGATGCGCTGCTGGGCGGGCACTGGCAGGCCACCGGCGATGCGCAGCTGGGCCGCAGCCTGGAGGGCCTGACCCTCGGCATCTGGAGCTACGGAAAGATCGGCCGCCGCGTCGCCGCCTACGGGCGTGCCTTCGGCATGCGCGTGCAGGTGTGGGGCAGCGAGGACAGTTGTGCGCAGGCGCGCGCCGACGGCTTCGCGGTCGCCGCCAGCCGCGAGGCGCTGTTCGCCGAGAGCGATGTGCTCAGCCTGCATCGCCGCCTGGTCGCGGCCACCCGTCACCAGATCGGATTGGACGATCTGCTGCGGATGAAACCGGATGCGCTGCTGGTCAACACCAGCCGTGCCGAACTCATCGCGCCCGGCGCGCTGCTGGCCGCGCTGGATGCCGGCCGCCCGGGACAGGCGGCGCTGGACGTGTTCGAACAGGAGCCGATTCTGGACCCGCAGCATCCGCTGCTGCGGCATCCGCGGGTGCTGGCGACGCCGCACCTGGGCTACGTCGAACAAAGCAGCTACGCGCTGTATTTCGGCGCCGCCTTCGACAACGTGCTGGCCTTCGCCGCCGGCACGCCGCAGCGGTTGGCCAATCCCGAGGTGCTCAGCGTCGCCGACTGAGCCGCTGGCCGCCGCCGCGCAGCGGCCACGCCGCGCGCGGTGACGACGGTGCCGCCCGCCGGCTCAGGTCCCGGACGCTGGAGCCGGTTCGGTCTTGTCGGACTCGGTCTTTGCAGGTTCCGACTTGGCAGGCTCGGGCTTTGCCGGCTCCGCCGCCGGCGGCTTCGCCGGGGCCGCCTTCGGCGCGACGCCCGCCGGCTTGTGTGCCGGCTTGGCCTTGCCCTTGCCGGCCGGTGCCGCCGCAGCCGCCCGCGCCACGGCGCCAGGCTGCTTCAGTTCGGCCAGCGCCTGCGCGATCGGGCCATCGCCCGGCAGCACGTCGCCGGCGGTGTAGCCCTCGGCGCCCTCGTCGTCGCCATGCAGGTGGCCCGGCAGGGTCGCCTCGCTGTAGTCGGCGATCGCGGCCGGCTTGTCGGCATCGTCCGCGCTGGCCTCCGGGTGCAGCACCACGTCGGGCACGATGCCGCTGGCCTGGATCGACTTGCCGCTCGGCGTGTAGTAGCGCGCGGTGGTCAGCTTGACCGAGTCGCCGTTGTCCAGCGGCAGCACGGTCTGCACCGAGCCCTTGCCGAAGGTGCGGCTGCCGACGATGCGCGCGCGCTTGTTGTCGCGCAGCGCACCAGCCAGCACTTCCGAGGCGCTGGCCGAACCGGCATCCACCAGCACCACCGTCGGCGCGCCGTTGAGCAGGTCGCCGGGGGTGGCGTCGAACTTGGAATCGCTGACCGAGATGCGTCCGCGGGTGCTGACGATGGTGCCCTTGTCGAGCACGTCGTCGGCCACCTGCACCGCCGCGGTCAGCAGGCCGCCCGGGTTGCTGCGCAGATCCAGCACCAGCCCGCGCAGCTTGCCGCCGGCCTGCGCCTGCAACTGCTGCAGCTGCTTGTGGAAATCGGCACCGGTGTCGGCCTGGAAGGTGCTGATGCGGATGTAGCCGTAGCCCGGCTCGAGCATGCGGCTGCGCACGCTGGCCACGCGGATGGTCTGCCGGGTCAGGGTCACGTCGAACGGCTTGGCCACCTTGTCGCGGGCGATGGTCAGCACGACCTTGCTGCCCGGCTCGCCGCGCAGCGGCTCCATCGCCTTGACCGCGCTGATCGGCTTGCCGTCGATGGCGATGATGATGTCGCCCGAGCGCAGGCCGGCGCGCGCGGCGGGCGTGTCGTCGATCGGCGACACCACCTTGAGCGTGTTGTCCGGCAACTGCAGCAGCTCCACGCCGATGCCGTCGTAGGCGCCGCTGGTCTGCTCGTCGAAGGCTTCGGCGTCTTCCTTGCTGAAATAGGTGCTGTGCGGATCCAGGTCCAGCAGCAGGCCGCGGATCGCGGACTGCATCAGCTTCTTGTCGTCGACCGGATCGACATAGGCTTCCTTCACCGCGTTGTAGACCGCGACGTAGCGACGGATCTCGTCCAGTGGCACCTTGGCGCTGGCCGATTCGGTGGCGTCAGGATCGTCGGCGCTGGCCGCCGGGGCCGTGGGCGTCTGCGCCTCGGCGCGTTGCGCCATCGACGGCAGCGGTGCCAGAGCGAGCAACAGGGCTGCGGACAGGACTACGCGCATGAAGCACTCCGATTGGGGAAGACCCGCACCGTGCACGGCGCGGTTGTCCGGATTATGCGCGAAGCCGAGCTAAATTCGCGTTGAACGCGCCGCGCCGGCGTGGCTCAGCGGCGCTGCAGCCACGACGCCGGATCCACCGGCTGGCCATTGCGACGCAGTTCGAAGTACAGCGCCGGGCGGCCCTGCCCGCCGGAATTGCCGACCTTGGCCACCGCGTCGCCACGCTTGACCTTGGCACCGGCGTCGCGCAGCAGCGTGTCGTTGTGCGCGTACAGGCTCATGTAGCCGTTGCCGTGATCCACGATCAGGATCATGCCGTAGCCGGTCATCCAGTCGGAGAACACCACGGTGCCGTCGGCGACCGCGGTGACGGTGCTGCCGGCAGGTGCGGCGATCAGCACGCCGCTGCTGGTGCGCCCGTCGGGCAACCGGCCGCCGTAGCGCGCGATCAGGTCGCCGGACAGCGGCCAGCCCAGGCCACCGACCTTCAGCGGCGGCGCCGAGGCGACCACCTTGGGCAGCACCTTGCCGCCGCCACGCCCGGCCTTCGCCGCGGCCTTGGCCTGCGCCGCCTGTTCGGCCGCTTCGCGCCTGGCCGCGGCACGGCGCTCGGCCTCGGCGCGCGCGGCGGCGGCGCGCAGGTTGGCGAGCAGGGTTTCCAGTGCCTTGGCATCCTGGCCCAGCGCCTTCTCGCGTTCGCTGCGGTCCTGGTAGCGCTGGTCCAGTTCCGAGACGACGCTGGCGCGCTGCTTGCGGTCGCGCTGCAGGGCCTGGGCCTGTTCCTGCTGGCGGCGCTGGGCTTCGCTCAGTTGCTGCTTCTGCTCGACGACCTCGCGCTGCACCTGTTCCAGCGCCTGCAGCTCCTGGGTCAGCGTGGCGATGCGCTGCGCGCGCTCGCGCTGCAGATAGCGGTGGTACGCCAACAGACGGTTGGCGTCGGCCACGCGGTCCTGCGCCAACAGCAGCTTCAGCGGCGCATTGCCGCCGATGGCATAGGCCGCCCGCAACAGTTGCGCCAGTTCGGCGCGCTGCCGCGTCAAACCGCTGCGCAGGCCATCGCGCTTGCGCTCGAGCTCGGCCAGGGTCTGCTGGTGCCGCTGCAGCGCCTGCTGCGTCTGCGCCAGGCTGCGGCCGGTAGCGGCGACCTTTTCGTCGGCGTCGCGCAACTGGCGCGCGGCGTCGCCACGCTTGCCTTCCAGCTGCCGCCGCTCCTCGGCCACGCTCTTCAGTTCGTTGCGCACCTTCTCCAGGCGCTTCTCGGCCTCGCGCGGATTCTGCGCCGCGGCCAACCCGGCGGTCAGCAGCCACGCCACCGCCAGCAGGCTGCGCAACGGCCCGCGCCATTGCACGGGCGCACGCCGCTCGGCCGCGCGGGGCGCGGCGGAATACGGTGGGACAGGCGCGGCTGCGGGCAAGCGAGGGTCCAGTGACTTCAGGCAGGTGTGGATTGTAGCGAAGCGTGTTGTGATCGCCTCACGATTGATTGCCGCCGCATCGTCGGCGCCCGGGAGGTGAAGGATGAAACGCATGCATCTGGCGGTTGTGCTGGCGCTGGCCCTGACGGCCGGTCCGGCGTTCGCGGGCGACGGCATCAGCAAGGTCAACGGCAGCATCACTGCCGACGCCGGCAAGCAGTACGGCGACCTGGAAACGGTCAACGGCAGCATCAACGTCCAGTCCGGCGCCCAGGTGGGCAGCGTGGAAACGGTCAACGGCAGCGTCAAGGTCGCCGACGGCGCGCAGACCAAGGGCTTGTCCACGGTCAACGGCGGCATCACCCTCGGCGAGCGCGCGCAGGTCGCCGGTTCCATCGAAACCGTCAACGGCGGCATCTTCGTCGACCGCGGCGGCCGCGTCGGCGGCGGCATCGAAAGCGTCAACGGCAGCATAGGCCTGGTCGCCACGCAATTGGACAAGGGCATCGAGACGGTCAACGGCGACATCACCGTCGGCCACGATTCGCATGTCGGCGGCGGCATTTCGATCAACAAGCCCAGCTTCAGCATGTCGTTCAAGCCGACGCGCAAGCCGCGGGTCATCGTCGGCCCCCGCGCGGTCATCGACGGCCCGTTGCGCTTCGAGCGCGAAGTAACCCTGTACGTGCACCGCAGCGCCAAGACCGGGCCGATCACCGGCGCCACCGCGCTGCCCTTCGATGGCGACACCGCGCCGAACAACTGAGCCGTGCCGTAGTGCCGCGCGTGCCCGGACGCGCGCGGCTTGCCTATAGAATCCAGGGTTCCCTCGCCACCAGGAGCCCCCATGTCCCGCAAGCTCGTGCTGTGCCTGGCCGCAGCCGCGGCGCTGACCGCGTGCAAACGCGAAGCGCCCGCCCCGGCCGCCGACACCGCGCCACCGGCCGCGGCGCCCGCGCCCGCTGCGGCGCCCTCGCACGCGTTCTCCACCGGGATCGCACCGGCGGACTTCGCGGAACTGGTCAAGACGCTGTCCTCCGACGCCTTCGAAGGCCGCGGTCCCGGCACGCCGGGCGAGGATAAGACGGTCGCCTACATCCGTGACCAGATGCAGCGCATCGGCCTGCAGCCCGGCAACGGCGACAGCTGGTTCCAGGACGTGGCGATGACCGAGACCACCGCGGCGCCCGGCACCACGCTCACCATCAACCACGACGGCGCTGCGCGACAGCTCGCCTTCGGCAGCGACATGGTGGTGGGCACGCGTACCGGCCAGCCCGAGGTCAAGCTCGATGGCAGCGACATGGTCTTCGTCGGCTACGGCGTGGACGCGCCGGAGCAGAAGTGGAACGACTATGCCGGCCAGGACTGGAAGGGCAAGACGGTGGTGATGTTCGTCAACGACCCCGGCTTCCACACCGGCGACGGCAGCCTGTTCGAAGGCAAGCGCATGACCTACTACGGGCGCTGGACCTACAAGTTCGAGGAAGCCGCGCGCAAGGGCGCCGCCGCCGCGTTGATCGTGCACGACACGCCCGGCGCCAGCTACGGCTGGGACGTGGTCAAGAACTCCTGGTCCGGCGCGCAGTACGACCTGCCGGCGAAGGACGATCCGGAGCCGCGTATCCCAGTGCAGGGCTGGCTCACCGCCGAGGCGGCCAAGCAGCTGTTCGCCGATGCCGGCCTGGATCTGGCGCAAGCGTACAAGGACGCCAGCAAGCGCGGCTTCAAGCCGGTCCCGCTGAAGGCCAAGCTCTCGGTGGACCTGAAGAGCACCATCGCCGAGAAGACCTCGCGCAACGTGGTCGGCGTGCTGCCCGGCAGCAGCCGTGCCGACGAAGCGGTGCTGTACATGGCGCACTGGGATCACCTGGGCAAGCACGAGGGCGAGCCGGGCGACAACGTCTACAACGGTGCGGTCGACAACGCCACCGGCGTGGCCGGCATCCTCGAAATCGCCGAGGCGTTCGCGCACCAGCAGCCCAAGCCCGAGCGCTCGGTGGTGTTCCTGGCGGTGACGCTGGAGGAGTCGGGGCTGCTCGGTTCCAAGTACTACGTGGCGCATCCGACCTTCCCGCTGAACAAGATCGCCGGCGTCATCAACCTGGATGCGATGCCGGTGGCCGGGCGCGCCAAGGACCTGGTGGTCAACGGGTTCGGCAGCTCGCAACTGGAAGATATGCTCAAGCCGATCGCCGCCGCGCAAGGCCGCGTGCTGCACTCCGAGGACGCACCGCAGAGCGGGTTCTACTTCCGTTCCGATCACTTCAACTTCGCCAAGGCCGGCGTGCCGGCGCTGTACATCGACGGCGGCGAAGACTTGGTCGACGGCGGCATCGAAGCCGGGCGCCGCGCCGCGGCAGAGTACGCCAAGCGCTACCACACGCCGGCCGACGAGTACGATCCGGCGACCTGGAAGCTCGACGGCGTGATGGACGACCTGCAGGCGGTGTACGGCGTCGGCAAGGAACTGGCCGCCGGCGACAGCTGGCCGAACTGGTATCCGGACAATCCGTTCAAGGCCGCACGCGACAAGATGATGGGCCGGCCGACGTCGCTGCCGGCGGCCGAGCCTGCTGCCGGCAAGTAGGCGACGGCTTATCCCCAGCTTCATGGCAACGGCGCTTCGGCGCCGTTGTCGTCTCTGCCCCCATCGGTCGCGCGGCGCACCGGGCATCTTCGCTGCCACCACCTCTTGCAGATCGCTTTCCGCACGCAGTGGTGCGCGGTTGCCGGACGTTTTCCGAGCGTCTCGAATGCCGATCAGAGGCCCACGTGCAGAGCACTTCGGTCGCGACAAGTGCCACCGCTACAGAAAAGCCCGGGCATGCGCTGCCCGGGCTTTCATGGAATGACGATGACGCATGACGTAACCGCGGCGGCTGACCGCCACGGTCGCCGTCGGCTCAGGCCGCCTGCTTGGTCTGCGCCAGGCTGGCCATGTCGATGACGAAGCGGTACTTCACGTCACCCTTGAGCATGCGCTCGTAGGCCTCGTTGATCTGCGCCATCTCGATCGTCTCGATGTCGGACACGATGCCGTGCTTGGCGCAGAAATCCAGCATTTCCTGGGTCTCAAGGATACCGCCGATCAGCGAACCAGCCAGCTGGCGCCGCTTCATGATCAGGTTGAACACCGTCGGCGACGGGTGCGGCTCGGCCGGCGCGCCGACCAGGGTCATGGTGCCGTCGCGCTTGAGCAGGGTCAGGAACGCATCGAGGTCGTGCGGTGCCGCCACGGTGTTGAGGATGAAATCGAAGCTGTTGGTGTGCGCCGCCATCTCGTCGGCGTTCTTCGACACGACCACCTCGTTCGCGCCCAGGCGCAGTGCATCCTCGCGCTTGCCGGTCGACGTGGTGAACAGCACGACATGCGCGCCCATGGCGTGGGCGATCTTCACGCCCATATGGCCAAGGCCGCCCAGGCCGACGATGCCGACCTTCTTGCCCGGGCCGACCTTCCAGTGATTCAGCGGCGAATAGGTGGTGATGCCAGCGCACAGCAGCGGCGCCACCGCCGCCAGCTGGTCGGCATCGTGGCGGATGTGCAGCGTGTACTTCTCGTTGACCACGATGTGATCGGAGTAGCCGCCATAAGTGTTCTCGCCGCCGAACATCGGACCGTTGTAGGTACCGACGAAGCCGTTCTCGCAGTACTGCTCTTCGCCATCGGCGCAGGAGGCGCAATGCCGGCAACTGTCGACCATGCAGCCGACACCGGCCAGGTCGCCGACCTTGAAGGCAGTGACCTGATCGCCCACCGCGGTAATGCGGCCGACGATTTCATGGCCGGGGACGGACGGGTACTGGGTGTTGTGCCACTCGTTACGGGCGGTGTGCAGATCCGAGTGGCAGACGCCACAGTAGAGGATCTCGATGCTGACATCATGCGCACCGAGCGCACGGCGCTCGAAGGTGAAGGGGGTCAGCGGCTGATCGGATGCCTGAGCGGCGTATCCATTGGCTTGGCTCATGGGGAAGGCCTCGTGGTGGGTGAAAGGGGCCGAAAAGCGATGCGCGAATCAGGCAGAGATGCCCACGCGGTCGCCGAAATCGGGAAAAAGTCTAAGCGGCGTGGCATGAAAGGCACGCATCGCCCCATGGAACGGTGCGATGCGCTTGCTCTGAATCCGCTGTCGAAGCGAACAAGTGTGAACTGGCGCACGCGTTGGGCTGAACGTAGCCGCACTTCACCGATGGCGTGCGGGCGAAATGCCGGCGCTTCAGCCACGGCATTACGGAAGGGATGCTGATGCGGCACGTCGCGATGCGCGCTCTTGCGCATCTCATCGCTCGGCACGTCTTCTGAGGGGCAAGGGAACCGAGCCCCTCTCCCCCCGGGAGAGGGGTTGGGGTGAGGGTGCGGCGCGCGCAGCGCCTCGCCGATCCGTCATTGCGCGGTTTCGCCCGTCCCCGCTCGTCTGCGCGCGTCGTGTTGGTTTTTGCACGCGCAATAAAAAATCCCCGTCCTTTCGGACGGGGATTTGGGGTAAAGCCCCTGGCGATGACCTACTCTCGCATGGCTTGAGCCACACTACCATCGGCGCAGCTGCGTTTCACTTCCGAGTTCGGGATGGGATCGGGTGGTTCCACAGCGCTAATTTCACCAGGGAGACGGTTGGAGTGTCGCCGCGTGCGTGTACTCGGTTGTTGGACCGAGGACGGCAGGGCGCCAGCCTCTCATAGGGTGTGATGTAGCGAGCGAGTGAGAGCGATCGACGTGTGTCGCGCTAAGGGATGCTTCGAGGAAGCATCTTGAGGTTATATGGTCAAGCCGCACGGATCATTAGTATCAGTTAGCTCAATGCATTGCTGCACTTACACACCTGACCTATCAACCACGTAGTCTACATGGTTCCTTTAGGGGACTTGTGTCCCGGGAGATCTCATCTTGAGGCGCGCTTCCCGCTTAGATGCTTTCAGCGGTTATCGCTTCCGAACATAGCTACCCGGCAATGCCACTGGCGTGACAACCGGAACACCAGAGGTTCGTCCACTCCGGTCCTCTCGTACTAGGAGCAGCCCCTCTCAAATCTCCAACGCCCATGGCAGATAGGGACCGAACTGTCTCACGACGTTCTGAACCCAGCTCGCGTACCACTTTAAATGGCGAACAGCCATACCCTTGGGACCGACTACAGCCCCAGGATGTGATGAGCCGACATCGAGGTGCCAAACACCGCCGTCGATATGAACTCTTGGGCGGTATCAGCCTGTTATCCCCGGAGTACCTTTTATCCGTTGAGCGATGGCCCTTCCATACAGAACCACCGGATCACTAAGACCTACTTTCGTACCTGCTTGATCCGTCGATCTTGCAGTCAAGCACGCTTATGCCTTTGCACACAGTGCGCGATGTCCGACCGCGCTGAGCGTACCTTCGTGCTCCTCCGTTACTCTTTAGGAGGAGACCGCCCCAGTCAAACTACCCACCATACACGGTCCCCGATCCGGATTACGGACCTAGGTTAGAACGTCAAGCACGACAGGGTGGTATTTCAAGGATGGCTCCACTGCAGCTAGCGCCACAGTTTCATAGCCTCCCACCTATCCTACACAGACGAACTCAACGTTCAGTGTAAAGCTATAGTAAAGGTTCACGGGGTCTTTCCGTCTTGCCACGGGAACGCTGCATCTTCACAGCGATTTCAATTTCACTGAGTCTCGGGTGGAGACAGCGCCGCTGTCGTTACGCCATTCGTGCAGGTCGGAACTTACCCGACAAGGAATTTCGCTACCTTAGGACCGTTATAGTTACGGCCGCCGTTTACTGGGGCTTCGATCAAGAGCTTCGCCTTGCGGCTGACCCCATCAATTAACCTTCCAGCACCGGGCAGGCGTCACACCCTATACGTCCACTTTCGTGTTTGCAGAGTGCTGTGTTTTTGATAAACAGTCGCAGCGGCCTGGTTTCTGCGACCCTCTTCAGCTATAGCTCGCACGAGCCACCAAAAAGGGTGCACCTTCTCCCGAAGTTACGGTGCCATGTTGCCTAGTTCCTTCACCCGAGTTCTCTCAAGCGCCTGAGAATTCTCATCCTACCCACCTGTGTCGGTTTACGGTACGGTCTGCGTAAGCTGAAGCTTAGGAGCTTTTCCTGGAAGCGTGGTATCAGTGACTTCGTCTAAAAGACTCGTCTCGGTGCTCGGTCTTAAAGGATCCCGGATTTGCCAAAGATCCAAACCTACCGCCTTTCCCCGGGACAACCAACGCCCGGTACACCTAACCTTCTCCGTCCCTCCATCGCACTTACGCGAGGTGCAGGAATATTAACCTGCTTCCCATCGACTACGGCTTTCGCCCTCGCCTTAGGGGCCGACTCACCCTGCGCCGATTAACGTTGCGCAAGGAAACCTTGGGCTTTCGGCGTGCGGGTTTTTCACCCGCATTGTCGTTACTCATGTCAGCATTCGCACTTCCGATACCTCCAGCAGACTTCTCAATCCACCTTCGCAGGCTTACGGAACGCTCCTCTACCGCGCATCGCTTATCGCGATGCACCCCAAGCTTCGGTTCACTGCTTAGCCCCGTTAAATCTTCCGCGCAGACCGACTCGACCAGTGAGCTATTACGCTTTCTTTAAAGGGTGGCTGCTTCTAAGCCAACCTCCTGGCTGTCTATGCCTTTCCACATCGTTTTCCACTTAGCAGTGAATTTGGGACCTTAGCTGTGGGTCTGGGTTGTTTCCCTTTTCACGACGGACGTTAGCACCCGCCGTGTGTCTCCCATACAGTCCGTCTCGGTATTCGGAGTTTGCAATGGTTTGGTAAGTCGCGATGACCCCCTAGCCATAACAGTGCTCTACCCCCGAGAGGATACATATGAGGCGCTACCTAAATAGCTTTCGAGGAGAACCAGCTATCTCCGGGTTCGATTAGCTTTTCACTCCTAATCACACCTCATCCCCTACCTTTGCAACGGGAGTGGGTTCGGGCCTCCAGTCAGTGTTACCTGACCTTCACCCTGGGCATGACTAGATCACCCGGTTTCGGGTCTACTGCCCGCGACTA